>CAWAQO010000001.1:0-306957 GCA_963784255.1 uncultured Acidimicrobiia bacterium
ATCGAGAAGCACGGAACGTCCTGGACAATGGTCCGACACGCGGGTCAATCATACTGAGCTGCTACCCGCCGGATCGTCGGTGACTCATCCGTCGCGCTGCGTCGACGTGGGTTCTGCGCCACCCAGGCTCCCCGGGGGCTCGTCCCAGAAGTGCCTGCTTGAGACTGCTGGCTGACGCGTCGACGTGTTCGTAGCGTCGTTGAGGTCGCCGTCGGGGTTGCTCACGAAGTGCCTGCCGTCTCGTTCAGCTGGGGTTGGCTTGCTAACGAAGTGCTGCCCGGCGGTGATCTCGCCGTGGTGTGGCTCGAGAGAGGAACGAGCACGAACCGTCTGCAAGTAGGAGTGCCCACCGCGGTCCACCACAACGACTGGATCCGAGGAGGGCTGATGGAAGTGATGATCGGTGTCGACCCGCACAAGGCGTCGCACTACGCGTTCGCCGTCGATGACGGCGAGGCGGAGCTGGCGCAGGTGTCGGTGCGTGCGTCGCGCGAACAGGTCCGCCGACTGCTGGCGTGGGCTGAGCCGTTCGACAAGAGGACGTGGGCGGTCGAGGGTGCCGACGGCATGGGTTACCTGCTGTCCCAGCAACTCGTCGCTTCCGGCGAACGTGTCGTTGACGTGCCGGCGACGCTGGCGGCGCGGACTCGGGTGTTGGGGTCGGGCCGGTCGAACAAGACGGACCCGAACGACGCCCGGTCGGTCGCGTTGACCGCGCTGCGCCACCGCAGTCTCCGCGAGGTGCAACCGGTGGGCCATGCCGAAGTGCTGCGCCTGTTGGCGAAGCGCAACACCGACATCGGTGACCGGCGCACCCAGGTCGTCGGCAGGATGCATGCGCTGCTCGTCGAACTCGCTCCGGGCGGGATCGCCAAGGAGATCAACGCTTCCGACGTCGATACGTTCCTCGCCCGGCTGTCTCCCGTGACACCGGTCGAGCAGATCCGCTACGACCTGGCGGGCGAGCTGCTTGCCGAGATCCGTCATCTCGACGCGCAGTTGAAGGCGTCGCACAAGCGGATCCGAGCCGCGGTCGCGGCGTCGGGCACCACGGTCACCGAGCTGTTTGGTGTCGGCCCGATCCTCGCCGCGATGCTGATCGGTTACACCGGTGACGTCACCCGGTTCCGCGACCGAGACCATTACGCCGCCTACAACGGCACCGCGCCGGTCGAGTTCTCCTCCGGCGGCCGCACCGTCCACCGCGTCTCCACACGCGGGAACCGGCAGCTGAACCACGCGTTGCACATGGCCGCGATCTGCCAGTTGCGCCAGCCGCACTCCGACGGTCGCGCGTACGTCGACCGCAAGGTCGCCGAGGGCAAAACCAAGCGTGAAGCAATCCGGGCGTTGAAGCGCCAGATCAGCAACGCCGTCTACCGCCAGCTCGGCGCCGACGCCCGACGCCGACCCGCCTGACATCGAAGGTCCGGGAGGACAGCTGGAAGCGACTCCAAGCCTGCGCGGCCGGCTCCCATTCCTACATGCCGGCTCTTCGGCGAGGTCACTCCCGGACCCGCACCAACGCTACGCCCGCTCCCACACCGCCCGCGCGCGCCCCGATCGCCGTCGAGCCCAGTCTTGACACAGAGAGGATTCGATCGGCGCCGTGTCTGTCAGCCGCCGGCGACGAAGGCGACGACGACGTAGGCGGCGTGGCGGTCGAAGTTCTCTCGTCGCCGGTCGTAGATGGTGGTGGTGCGTGGGTCGGCGTGGCGGGCGGCGATCTGGACGTCGCGGAGCGGGACGCCGGCGTCGAGGGCGGCCATGATGAACCCGGCGCGGAGCATGTGTGGGTGGACCGATGCCGAGACCGGCTCGTTTGCCGATCGAGCGGACCCAGCGGTGCGCGGTGCGACGGTCGAGGCGCTGGCCGTCCCGGCGGCGCAGGATCGGGCCTTCGTGGCGTTCTCCGATGGCGAGGTCGATCGTGCGGGCGGTCCGGGGCACGAGCGGGATCGTTGGCGGGCTTGTTGCCCTTGCCAACGATCTGCAGGGTGCGGTGGCCGCGGTGGAAGCCGAGGTCTTCGATGTTGGTGGCGCACGCTTCGGAGACTCGCAGGCCGTTGAGGCCGAGCAGGACAGCGAGCGCGGCGTGGGCGCGGTCGTAGCGTTCGGCGGTGAACAGGAAGGTGCCGAGCTCGCCGCGGTCCATGCCGTGGCCCTCGTTCGGTTGGACCTTGGGGCGGCGGACGTACTGGGCAGGGTTCGAGGGGATGCGCCCGTCGATGTGAGCGAACCGGTAGAAGCCGCAGACCGTCGAGAGGCGCCGGTCGATCGTCGAGGCGGCAAGCGCCCGCTCTTCCATCGAGCAGCGGTACAGCTCGATGTGGGCCCGGGTGGCGGCGAGCACGGCGAGGTCGTTGCCGAGCGCCCATTGGAAGTACATGCGCAGGTCGTGCCGGTACGCCTCGAGGGTGCGGCCGCTGTAGCGCGCCAGGAACGCCACGATCGCCAGCTGAGCTTCATCGACCGGAACATCTGGACCCGGAAGCCTGATCGCAGTCTCCGTTGCTTGCAGAGTCATTGCTGTCCTCCTTCACCTTGGGAGAACAGCGAACACCCCGACCCTCAGCCGGCGGTATGGGGCAGCTGCCTGCTCGCGTCGGGGTGTTGTCGGGTCGCTGGTCGGACGACCTCGGGGAACGGGACTCCTTCGCCATCGGCCCGGCGTGCAAGACCCTCCTGAGGGTTAGATCCGTGTGAGTGCGGCGACCCCGTCGAGTCGGGCCAGCTTGTGCGGGTTTCGGACCGCGTAGATGCGGGTGATGCGACCGTCCTCCACGGCGACGCTCACGGCGGTGTCGACCTGACCGCCGACGTCGAACCGGATTGCGGGTGCGCCGTTGAGCCAGGTGGCTGTGGCCTCGAGGTCCGTCGAGCGGAGGCGAGCGAGCAGGAGGCCGGCCACCCGCTCCGCACCTTCGATCGGACGACGGAAAGCGGTGACGAAGCCGCCGCCGTCGGCAACGACGACGACGTCGGGGGCCAGGACGTCGAGCAGGTCTCGCAGGTCACCATTGCGGATGGCGGCCAGGAACCGGTCCACGACCTCCTGCTGCTCCGTCGTGCTCACCGGCATCCGCGGGCGCCGCGCCGCGAACGTGCTCGCGAGCCCGGTGGGCGATCTGCCGAACGGCGGCCGGTGACTTGCCAACTGCGGCCGCGATCTCCTGGTAGGGGGTGTCGAACACGTCGCGGAGAACGAACACGGCGCGTTCGGTCGGACCGAGGGTCTCGAGGACAGTGAGCATCGCCATCGACACGCTCTCGGCGAGCTCGACGTCGGCGCCGACGTGAGGGCTGGTCGCGATGTTGTCCTCGCCGACGCCGGCGTTGGCGGCGATGTGGAGGGCATTTGACGAAGCGATGCCAAACGCGAACTTCTTGTGGGCCCCCGCGCTGCCAGCGACATTAGAGGCCGCAGGTTTGACCGAGGTCGAGGCGACGGGAAAGGCCGACGTGGTCCGGGGCGGGACACCGGAGGCGGATGTCCTCGGGTTGACCGTCAAGGCTGTACGCGAACGCATGCGCGATGAGGTGGGCATCGACGCCGGCCTCGATCTCCTCAACGGTCCGACAACGTTGGAGCCGGGGGTCGTCTGGTACTACGCGTGGGGCCGCCGGTCCGCATGACCCGGCGAGTTCGGGGGTACGACAATGCGCAGAGCTGCCTGATTCGCACTGTCGCGTACGCTGGCTGTAGTGCGTGGGCAGCCGATGTCGTACGCGAAGACCGGTCGCGGCTGGGTCGCGTATCAGGTGGTCGGGTCGGGTGCCGCGGACCTGTTGATCGCGAAACCCCCTCTGTTTCCGATCGACTTGATGTGGGATGAGCCGGGGTTCGCCCGGTTCCTGGACGGCCTGTCGTCGTTTAGCCGCAGTTTCTGGTTCGACCAGCGGGGCACCGGCGCGTCCGACATGCCGGGCGACGTTGAGGGACGCCTGCCAGAGAGCATGGTCGAGGACATGTTGGCGGTGCTCGATGATGGGCACTGCGAAAGAGCCGTGTTGGTGGGGCTGATCGGCGGCAGCCGCACCCGCGTTGCTGTTCGCGGCGACGCATCCGGAACGGACCGAAGCCTTGTTCTTGTGGACGCCGACCGTCCGCTATCTGCGAGCCGATGGCTATCCCGGCATTACACCTGCCGAGCGAGATGCGATGCTTGCAATGGACCGGGAGCGTTGGGGCAACGGCTGGTCGATCCTTCGGTTCGCACCGGCGCTGAGGGACAACGAACGGTTCGTGCGTTGGTGCGAGCGATGCCAGCGGCTCGGGTACACGCCTGAGCACGGCCAGTTCCGTGCGAAAATGGGACTCGACCTCGATATGCGCGCGCTCCTGCCCGCGATTCACGTTCCGACGCTCGTGTGCTACCGAGAAGGCTGGTTCGGCGCGGAGCACGGTCGCTACGTCGCCGACAACATCGACGGTGCCCGTTGCGTTGTGCTCGGCGGCGACGATTACTGGTGGTTCCTCGGAGACAGCGCCTCCCTGTTGGATGTCATCGAGGAGTTCGTAACCGGAGGCAACGCCGCGCCCGCTGCTGACCGCGTGCTTGCCACGGTGATGTTCAGCGACATGGTCCAATCGACCGAACAGACAGCTCGGATGGGTGATCGGCGATGGCGTGAGCTGCTCGCTGCCCACGACGGCATCGTGCAATCGGAGGTCGACCGCTTCCGCGGTCGCGCGATCAAATCGATGGGGGACGGCTTCCTGGCGACGTTCGATGGACCCGGCCGAGCGCTGCGCTGCGCCTCGGCTGTTCGAGACGCGGTGCGAAGCCTCGAGATCGATCTTCGTGTCGGCGTTCACACCGGTGAGATCGAACTCCGCGGCGACGATATCGCCGGGCTCGCCGTCATCATCGCGCAACGCATCCAGGCTGCCGCAGAGCCCGGCGAGATCCTCGCGTCGCGCACAGTCGTCGACCTCGTCGCCGGATCCGGCATCGGATTCACCGACCGAGGCGCACACAACCTCAAAGGCATACCGGGCGAGTGGCAGCTGTACGCACTCGAGGCGTGGCACCAACCAAATCAGCTCTGACCGAGACCCGAACAGATCTGCCAGTCGGTGGGTGTCGATCACCGCCAGTCTCTCGGCCACGCCGGGAGTGGGCGACGACGTCGGCGAGCGGCCAGCACACGACCCGCTGCCGCTCCATATCGCGCGGCCATAATCACGCCCTCGACGACGATCGACCCGTCCGGTATCGGCCCGAGCGCGCCCAGGTGTTAATCCCGCATGCGGATGTCAGCACCGGGGCGTTCGGTCACTGCCGGTGACGCCGGACCTTTCGGACACGTCCGCGACGGACCCGGCGTTCTGAGTAATGGGCGACTCGGCGTTACCGCCGTCATATTCGGGATGCTCGCTCGGCGTTCTTTGCGCCGCTGGCCGCGGGAGCGGTCAGACGGCTGACGCTTCGACGATGCAGAACGGAGACGTCGTCCGGAGGATCCGCGGCTCACTGAATCCGGTTCCTGTGAGCAGCCGTGCGAATTCGGCTGGTGTCCGTTCCCGTCCGTGCAGCTGGACCATCATGGTGATGTCGGTGAGGTAGTTCATCGGAACCATGTGCGCAGGATCTTGCTCAAGGAGGCGCTCGACCACGAGCAGCCGGTCGCCTTGGCCTCATCGCGGTCCGACAGTTCGACAGGATGGTGGTGCAGCGTTCGTCATCCCAGTCGTGCAGGATCTGCGACAGGACGTAGATGTCGCCACCGGATGGGACACCGTTCGAAGAAGTCACCCGCTTGTCAGCTCGACGTGCGCCGCGACGTCGGGATCTCCGAGCACCCGATGGGCGTCGGCGACCACGGCGTCGTGGTCGAGCAGGACACCACGGGCACTCGGGTAGGTCCGCAGGATGGTGGCGAGCAGGGCACCATTGCCGCCGCCGACGTCCACGATGACAGCATCCGAGAAGTCGTAGGCGGCGGTCACGGCGCCGTGGCGGTCATCTGGGCTGTGTTGCATCATCAGGTTCAACAGTTCGAATTCGTCGGGATGCGCCAGCAAGTAGTCGAACAGCGGCATCCCGTACACCGCATCGAACGCGCACTCGCCGGTTCGAATCGTGTGCTCGAGGTTGGCCCACGACCCCCACATGTGCGGCGACCCCCAGAACCTGGCGGCGTGATACAGCGTCGGTGTCGCATCTTGCCTCAGCCATGCCGATCGATCGGTCTGGCTGACCTGGCCGTCCTCATCGACGCTGAAGATGCCGAACGCCGCCAGTGCTCGGCACAGGCGAAGCAGCATCGCGGCGTCAGCGTCGCATTCAGACGCCAGCGCAGTCACCGAACGCGGGCCATCAACAACCCGGTCCGCCAACCCCAGCGACGCTGCGACCTGCGCCATCCTGGCCAGCTGGAAGCTCCGGACCAGCAAAGCCATCTCGGCGAACCCATCATCAGCCGCCGTCGTCGACACTTACCCTCGAATCGCCTCGCGTCCTGGTCGCGCCTCACTCTCCCACACGCCTGGCTTCCTCGACCATGTCACTTGTGGCCTCCGAGTCGCGGACATGCCGACGTACGACGAGTTGCGTGTGCGAAGACTCAGCTCGGCTCGCCAAGCAGGACGGCACCTATGGTTCTCAACGACCGCAGCCCTGACTCGCCGGATTTGTGGCTCGCCCCGCCCCCGTTTCCCGGTCGGCCGCACGCGCTGGTTCGCGCTGCCTCGATCGCGCCAGGATCCGGCGTTCGGAGGCACTCACACCATGGCTACAGACGAGCGATAGGCGGCGTGGACGACGCCCAGCCATCGGGCAGTGGTGCGAATCTTATGCGACCCTGCCGTCGGCACTCGGTAGACCACGAGTACACCAACGGCGCGCTGGTCGCGGACAGCCGCGACGCGATGCGAATCAAGGACGAACCGATGTACGTGTCCATGCCTGACTTCCGGCGCACGACCGAGGAGTTGTGAGGCACCGAAGAACGTGCGGTCGGCTGCGTGCGTGCTGCACGCGACGCGGCCGGATGGAGCGATGTAGGTCGAGATCGTCGTGCTTTACCGCTTACGCCGCGGCAAGGTCGCCGAGTGCCGAATCTTCTTCGACCCAGCCCTCGCCCGGAAGATGACACATCGTGCGATAAAGCCGGTGACGATGGCTGTGCACCCGCGAGTTCAAGTTGAATTCAGGCCCCGGCTCCAGTCTGCGCATCGGGCTCGCAGCACGAATGAGAATCCGGGCTCGAGGGAGGGGCCGGCACCAATCTCATCCGCCAAGCTGCCCCCCAGGGGGCCATGCCGGTCTGAGCGCGCTACTCGACCGGCGTGAGACCGAGGCGTTTCGCGGTATCACGGGCCTCGGCTCGGAGGATGGTGGCCTTGTCGTGGTCACCGACTCGGCCGCGGAGCTCAAGCAGATCGGCCCACTCCACCTGGGTTCGGGCCAGCCAGGGTGGTGAGCTCATCCGGGTCGCGAGCCCTGCGGCAGTCGAGAAGCGCTGGTCGGCCTCATCGAGCCGCCCGAGTGCGCCGGAGAGCAAGGCCAAGTAGCGGTCAATTGGGCCCCACCAGACTGCTCCGGCGTGGACACCCAGGCCATGATAGGGCAGCAGGTGCGGCTCGAGAAGCTGTGCCCATGCACGCTCGCCCAGGCCGGCCGCGACCCACGCAGACGCGGCGAACGCAATGGGGCGCAACGGGTCGCAAGGAAAGCTGCTGAAGTCGACAGACGCCAGAGGCTCGAGCGTTGCTCGGGCCTCGTCTCGTCGACCGGTCTCGAGCTGGATGACCGCGATGACCGGCTCGATCGCGGGGAGTCGATTGGAGACGGAGACGCCGACAACGAGTTTGTCCAGCTCGCCCAGGCGACCTTGGTGAAGGCGGATTATGAACAGCTGTGCCGCGAAGACGAGGAGAGCGTCGCGTTGTCCGGCCGCCTGTCCTTCCGCCAAGAGCTCCGTCGCATGGTGCTCGGCGGTATCGAGGTCGCCGATGAGCGTTTCCCAGCTGACCCTTATGAGACCGGCCAGCCAGCGCGGCTCGGGCTGGCCGAGCTCGGTGGCCAAGCGCTCGGTCTCGGCGAGGTGCCATTCATAGGCCTCTCGGTCGGCCGCCAGCAGCGCAACGCTGCAGGCATCGAAGTTCGCCAAGAAGAGGAGCCGCGGATCGCCGAGAAACCGAGCCAGCTCGGCCTCCTCGGCCAGCAGGGCGCGCTGCTTGTCGAGGGTCGCCGGATCGAGGAGCCCGTAAAACTGCGCGTGCAGGGCATGGGCGAGCACAAGTGGATCGCCCAGCCTGCGGGCCATCGCCACCGCCTCGTCGCTCAGCCGCTCGCTTCGACTGTTGTTTCCGAACGCCGACTCTTCGGCCAGGCTGGCCAGGACCCGGGCTCTGATGATGCTGTCGATGGGTGGCACTGTGGCCAGCGCCTCCTCCAGCAATCCCACCCGCTCCTCGTCCGCCTCGGTTCGGCCGATGTTTCTGCGTACCAGCGCCGCACTTGCGAAGAGATCAATGTCGCCGACGGTGCGGGCCAGATGGGCCGCCTTCCGCATCGTCTGGCGGTAACCGGTGTCACCCGCCCGAGCCTGTGCCTCCGCGAGGGCGACCAGCAATCGGGCCCGCCGAGAGTCGGCCGGTGCGTTGCCGGTGTCGAGCAAATCGAGCGCCTGGCGGTAGTAACGGGAGGCTTCGTCGTGAGCGAGTTGGGCGAGTGCCCGGTCACCGGCCTGGCTCGCATAGTCAGCGGCCTTGGTGATGTCTCCGACCGTGGCGTGGGCAAAGTGGTAGGCCAGATCGGCGAGGTGCTCGTCGAGGCTGCGCTGGTGGACGCGTTCGATGGCCTCACCGATCGATCGGTGCACACGCGCCCGCCTGGCGACCGGCAGCGTTTCGTAGAGGGTGGTCTGGATGAGAGCGTGACCGAACAGGGGATGCCCCGTGGGCCCGTATCGCACGAGCCCGGCGGTGACAGCCTCATCAACGGCGACCAGGAGTTCGTCGGGCGGAAGTTCATGGACAGCGGCCAGAACCGTCACGTCGAGCTGAGGTCCACCAACCGCAGCGGTCTCCAAGACTCTGTGGACATGCTGGCTGAGTCGAGCGAGACGACAGCCCACGACGTCGCGCACACTGTCAGGAATGCTGAGCTCGCCCACCGGACGGTCAAAGGTCCAGCGGTCGTCGTGTCGAAGCAACTCGCCGGACTCCACGAGATGTCGGAGCAGCTCTGCGATGAAGAAGGCGTTGCCGTCGGTCTCCGAGTGGATGAGCTTCGCCAAGTCCCGGCCTCGGGCGTCGACGTCGCGCTGGCCTGCGCTGCCGAGCAGCTCCACCACGTCCTGCTCGGTCAGACCATGGAGGGTCAGGCGATCGACGCCAGTCTCCCGTCGTAGAGCCGCGAGCAGCTCGGGAAGGGGGTGCCCGCGGCCCAGCTCGTCCTGTCGATACGTCGCGAGGACACAGACGTGGGACAGCTCGAAAGACCGGACGACGTAGTGCAACAGCAGGAGGGTGGGCTTGCTGGCCCATTGGAGGTCGTCAACGACGAACAACACCGGACCTTCGACCGCGAGTGCCACGAACCAGTTGGTCACAGCGTCGAAGAGGCGGTAGCGCTCGGTCTCGGGGTCCGAGACGATCGGGGCCGGGAGATCCGCCCGCTCTGCGAGCTCCGGCAACAACCGTTCCAGTTCGCCCGCGTAGCGACCAAGCCGGGTGGCCAACCGGGGTGCAGGCGTATGCCGGACGACATGACGAAGGGCTTCGATGAAGGGCTGGTAGGGAAAGCCCAGCTCCTCGTCACAACGTCCAAACAACACGACGGCCCCTTGGGCGTGCGCGGCCAGAGCTGCGTCGGCCACCAGCCACGTTTTTCCGACGCCGGGCTCACCGGACACCAGAACCACACGCCGGGCGCCGGTCTGGGTCGCGTTCCAGGACGACGCGATCGCGGCTCGCTCGGTGGCACGACCGACGAAACTCAGACGCAGCAACGGCACCAAGGCGTCGGGGAGCGGCATCGGCCCGCTCTGGTCTTCGGCCTCCAGAACCAACGCATGCGCTGGTACCGGTTGGCCGACACCCTTGAGCTCAAGCGGCCCTACCGGCGAGAAGACAAGGTGGTCACGGGAGGCGCAGAGCGCGCGCACGAGGTCCGACACCAGAATCTGCCCGCCGGCCGCCGCGGCGCACAACCTGGCTGCGACAACGACTGCCATCCCAAAGTAGCGCCCTGCCTCGTCGGTGACGGGCTCGCCTACCTGCACCCCCGCTCGCAGCTGGATTGACTCCGTGACCACGCGACGCCGATTGTGCCGCAGCACTCCCCGCTGGATCGCCGCGGCACACTCGACGGCGGCGACCGCACTGTCAAAAGTGGCCATCACGCCGTCGCCGGTGTTGTCAACCTGTGTCCCACCGTGAGCGGTGAGCGCCGACTGCACGATGTCGAACAGCGCCCGCCGCACAGGGGCAGCTCCCTCGTCGCCGAGCGTTTGAAGCTGAGCCGTCGAGCCCACCTGGTCCACGAACAAGAACGAGACAGTTGGCACCCGCGTCAGTATGACGGGTGCGGAGTTCTAGCTTCGTCGGTCCTTAGCTCTCAGAGCGCGAGGCGCCGGCGTGCCCACCGCGTGCAAACCGCCACCGGCTAACGATCATGCACCAACATCCCCAACCCACCCACCTATCCGGCGTTGGAGGGCAGCCCAGGTCGGTGGTGAGGCTGAGCGTTATGGGGTGCGCAATCGGCGCGGCCGACTCCCAGCCGCAAGCCGCGAACATCGGTCGATGTGGCCCTCGAGTTCGCGGTCCGGGACTTCAGGTTGTCTGTCTGGCGACGGCGCGCGACGTCCCGTTTATTCGGCGGACTGCTATCGCGCGGCCGTCGGCGAGAAGGGCGGCGGGCCGAGGATGGTGATACCACGCGGGTTCGCCGTTGCTGACGCTTGGAGGCGGGCGAGGTCGACCAGGTCGGCGGTGTCGTCCGTGGCCGGATCGCTGGCGCCCCGATAGAAGGCTTGCCCGGGGGTTCCCGGGGACTGGATGCCGATGAGGCGCGCCTCGGCGGAGACGACGATGAAGGCGTCCGCGACACCTTTGGGCACGAAGGACATGCCTCCGGTGCGAACCCGGCTGCGCTGGCCGTCGGCCTGCACTTCGATCTCGCCGTCGACGACGTAGGTCATCTCGTGGGCTTCGGGATGAAGATGCAGGGGCGTCGTCTTGTCCTTCACCATGGTGTCCTCGAACAGGAAGAAGGCGCCGCCGGTGTCCTCGGCGAGCAGCTTCCAGAGGTGGAGCCCGCCGCCCACGAACAGCAGCTTGTCTCCTTCGCCGGCGTTGCGCACGATCGGGACCAGCTTCTGCATCCCAGCACCACCTTCCAGTTCGTGGGATATATGTCCCACAACGAATGTACGGTACCATTTGCGCTGTGTCAACGGCCTACGAGCTCAATGGGCGAACGAATCAGAAGCGCCGGACCCGCGACACGCTGGTGGCCGCGGCGCGTTCGATCGTCGCCGAGGGACGGACGCCGACGGTCGAAGAGGTTGCTGAGGCGGCGGCCATCTCCAGGACGACCGCCTACCGGTACTTCCCGAGCCAACGAGCCCTCCTGGGTGCTGCCCACCCGGAGACAGCGGTCGAATCGCTGCTGCCCGATGACGCGCCGGACGATGTCGGGGCGAGGCTCGACATCGTCGTTGCGGCATACACGCGGACCATCCTCGACAACGAGTCGCAACAGCGCACCATGCTGCGACTCTCACTCGAAGCCGATCCCGAGGAGCGATCGCAGTTGCCGCTCCGGCAAGGACGCGTCATCAAGTGGCTCGAAGAAGCCCTCGCACCACTGCAGCCACAGCTGCCACGCTCGGAGGTGCGTCGACTCGCCATCGCCGTCCGCAGCGCGACCGGGATCGAAGCGTTGTCATGGCTGACCGATGTCGCCGGCCTCTCCCGCGAGGATGCCGCCGCCCTCATGCGTTGGTCAGCTCACGCCATGCTCGACGCCACGACTGCGGGCCCATCAGGAACCCGGAGGAAGAGGTCGCGCGGTCGACCCGGCGCTGCGTCGTCGCCCTGAGCGAGGATGCGTCGCGTCAGTCCGTCGCGCCCTACTCGGCGATCCGTGCCGAGCGAGGTGCCCAACCGCGTAAACAGAACGACGGTGACGACGGGACAATCAACCGGCGTTCTGGGGCAGTGCGCAGATCGAATGATCGGTCCGCGATCGGGCTCGTCAGAACGAGCGCGGAGCGGGCATTCGGCGCTAAAACCGGGCGACGGCTCGCGCGCAGAGCAACGCTGGTCTGTGGGCATCGATCGGGCCGAGCCCTGGGCGCCCTGACTCGGTGGCGATGCTCGCTGCGGAGCATTCTTGAGCCGTAAAGTCGAGCGCGAAGCCCACGCCCCGTCGCCGGTCTCTGGGGCTACTGGTCGGGTCAGTCGCGTTCCTCGGAACCGGAGAGGTCACGGCATGCGGCGAATACTGCGGCCCCGCCGGTCAGCTCGACTGCGCTTTACCCGTGGTGGTGGAGTTGCCGCCGGAGGCCGTACCCTCCGATGCCTTGCCTCGGCTCTGCGTCGACAACAACTGTTCTGAGCTGGTGGAAGAGCCGATGCTCAACCGTTTCGGGTGGTCCGGGGGTTGGTCCGGGGATGATGACGTCGATGTCCGCCTTGAATTCGTCGACGCAGCCGACGTCACGATCCGAACCTTTGAGGGCTCGGGAACGTTGAGTGGCGACTGCTGCAAGACGTTGCTGCTGAGGCTCTCAGATGATGGGCAGTCACTCATCGACGCATAGCCATAACTGCCGTGATGCGCTATCTGACCGTGCGGAGGTACCCGCACAGATCAGCGCCACGGTCCCGGCGTTTGGTGGCACGCCTCCACGCTGCGCTTGGTGAGCGATATGGGGCACTCGGTAAGAGCCGAAGTCGAGTAGGTCCGCGCCCGCAGCGAGCGGGTTACGGCTCGTGCATTATCGGCGCCCCTGTGCCGAGAGGAACGGCGCCTTCCGGATGCCCGGCTACCCGATCACCGCGTGTTCGAGGACGCTCGGTATCGGCGCCCATCGCGGGCGGGCGGTCGGTCAGCGCCAGGACCGGCGCTCCCGAGGACACTTTTCAGCCTGACCGGGGTTGGCGAGATCGGCAAGCAGCCTGCTGCCCCACGTGATTCGCGAACGCGGTCCTGCCGACACTGAACTGAGTGTCAGGTTGCCCGCAGCAGAAGGGCCCTTCCGCGGACTCGGGCGCGTCGCCCTCAGCCCACTTCTGAACAGGTTGGGCGAGTTGTCACACCGATGGGCGGGACGGAGTCGGCGCGCTGGCCGGCCGGACACGCGCCGTGGGCCGACCCTGGAGTCTGCTCGGCGGCAATCCCCGTTGCTGGTAGTAGACATGCTCGGGAGCGTTGCCGGTTTCGGGCGAGCTTTCGCGTAACCGGTGGAGGGAACCGGACACTGACTGGTCATGAGCGACCCGAGGGTTAGCGCAGCGGACGCCGTGTTCGCGGAGCTCTACCGTCGCTACTACCGACCGGTCCGCCACTTCTGCCGTCGCCGTCTGGCGGACGATCTCGTCGATGACGCCGTGGCCGAGACGTTCCTGACGGCGTGGCGCCGCCTCGACGAAGTCCCCGCAGGGGACCGTGCACTGGTCTGGATCTACGGCGTCGCCTACCGCGTCGTGGCCAATCAGTGGCGTAGCGCGTTACGCCGGCGACGGCTCGAGGTCCGGTTGCTCTCGATCGGGCGGCAGGCCACGGTCGCCGCCGACGAGTCGGTGGTCGACGAGGAGGAGTCCGCCGCGTCCTGGCCGCCGCGGGCCGCCTCGGTGACACCGACGCCGAAGTGCTCCGCCTCTCCGCGTGGGAACAGCTGGGCATCGCCGACATCGCCGCCGTACTCAACATCGACCCCAACGCAGTCAAGCAACGCCTCCACCGGGCCCGGCGCAACCTCGGCCGCGAGTACCGCCGGCTCCAACACAGTCCACTTTCGACCCCCGCTGCTGCCAAAGGAGGTGCCCAGTGATCACCGACGACGAAGTGGTGCGTCTGTTCGAACGGGCCGACCCCGCCAAGACCGACGACGCCGCCCCCGCCATCGATGCCGCCGGCTACCTCGACGCCCTGCGCACGAGGAGCAGCACCGTGACCTACATCGACACCGAACCAACACCGACCGAACCTCCAACCAACCACCACCGCTGGCTGGCCGCCGCCGCGGCGGCGGCGGCCACCGTGGCCGTCATCGCCGGAGGGCTCGTCCTCGCCAGCCGAGACGACGACGAGACAGGGGGCGCATCCGACGCGATCGACCCGGGACCGGTCGCGACCGAACCGGGCCCGGTAGCGCGCCCCCAGCCTGGGCCACCACCCCCGCCGTCGAAGACACGGGGACGAGGGTGGGTTTCATCGGCCTGCCCCCTGAGGGAGCGCCGCCGAGCACCCCGGAGGGCGGGGAGATCGCTGTGTCGATCCGTTCGTGCCAGGTACCGACCGGAGAGCTCAGCGACGTCGACGGGTTGCCGCCGCTCGGGGCGCTGTGGGTCCTCGCCGACGGACGGCTGATCTGGCTGAAGTACGAGGATTTTCCGGGGCGCGAACTGGCTGTCGACGGGTCTGCTCGAACAGCGCCTCACTGCCCGAGGGAGTCGAGCTCATGCGGTCCAAAGCGACCGCGGCGTTCAGCTCGGGCGAACCTCACCGTTGCGGCCCCCGGGACTACGACAGTTTCTATGTTCCCGCCGCCGGCGGTCTCGAAGGAAACACCTTCAGCGCTGACGATGAGCACCTCACCGCGGATCATGGATCCGTGGTCGTGGCTGCCGGCAACCGCCTGGGAGGACCGAGAGATCAGGGCCTACGTGCCATTCAGGTACCTGGTCATGTTCGGGCGCCTACGGTCGGCAGGCCCGAAGACCGAAGCTTTCCACGGGACCAGTTCACCGCGCAGCTACCGGCAGCGGCGATGGAGGTCATCGACACCAAGAACTGGCAGGAAAATGGGGACATCTTCTACGCAACGTTCACGACCGACGAGGCTCGCGCCCTTGCCGCAGCCCTCGACGATGCAGGGCTCGAGCAGGACGGACTGTTGAACGCGTATCGGCTCGATTATCAATTCGAGTACCACGAGAGCCAGCGGTGACGGGGGACCGGTGCCGGACATGGTGGTCCACATCGGGTTGACCCTATGTTGTTGTTCGTGGTGGTGATGGTTGCGGGCCCCCGCCCAATGCATCCCAGCGCTTTGATGCGTCGCTCACAGCGCGACCACGGCGCTCGGCCAGTCAGCTCCGCCGTCGACACACATCGGCTGCTCGGCATTCGGCTCCGCCGGTTGGGAAATGAAGGTAGCGGAGGCGTAACGGGGCTATCGAGCAACTCGTCCCCAGACCGAACGCGTCGGCGCGTCGTCGTGTTGAACGACACGGCGAACAATTTTGAGTGCCGGCTGGGCATCCTCGATCCGTCGACCGCCGGGACGAGACCGTTCCGGTTGGAACAGCCGCCCAGGACATCCCACGGACACATCTGCGGAAGGAAGACAACGATGAGACATGCAGTCAGGGCCCGAATTGCGGCCGTGCTCGGCGTGCTCGCCGTGGGCGTGTCCTGCAGTGACGACGATCCCGCCGACGCCACGACGGCCGCCCCGCCGTCGACGACGAGCGCGCGGACACGACCGAAACGGGCCCCGCCGCCACGACGACCGCGACGGCCGCGGCGAGCACCGAGCCGCCTGGCTCGTCGGCCGCGGCGGCGACGGACGAGACGGTGATCGCAGCGCCGGTGGCGGTCACCGCCTGCGTGAACCCCGGCCCCGACGTCACGTCGGCCACGGAGGAACTCATCGAGGTCTCGCTGCCCGACGGCGAGGCGACGATGAGGCGGGAGCGGGGCTGGCTGTGGCAGTCGAGGGTGAGCGATGTGTCCGATCCACGTCTCGAAGGCACCTGGTACAACGGCGCCGACGGCGATGGATACACCCTCCCGGGAGGCGCCGAGGTATCGGTCGGCACCGAGACCCACCGCGTCGAGAACGACGCGGGGGCGTGGCAGGGATCGAAGGTCACGGTGGACCTCCCCGAGGGCATGTTCCCCGAGGGCGCGATCGGAGAGAACTACATCCAGGTGTTGATCGGCGAGGGCGCCTATGAAGGGCTGACGTGGGTCGGGACGATCCTGATGGGTCAGCCCTGCCCGAACACCAAGGGCTACATCATCGAAGGCCCTGTTCCGGCGCCCCCGGTGCCGATGACCGGCCAGTAGCTGGACCGCCGCCTCGCCGCAGCGCCCAGCCAAGGGACGAGCAGGGCCCCCCACACCTGACGATGCGTCCTCCGGCGTTGCCGCCCGGCATGCCATTCGAGTTGGTGCACGTGCGCACCGCAGGACTCGACGTCTACAGCACCCACCTGCAGCCGATGCCGGCGCAGGCCGCACACCGCGTACAGCAGGTGCTGTTCATCGACGATGCCGTCGGACGCACTTGCGACCCGTCAGCCTCGATGCCACCCATCCTGTGTGGCGACTTCAACGCCGAGCCGATGTCCGATGAGATCCGCTTCCTCACCGCCAAGGCCGTCATCGACGGGCACAGCACCTACTTCCAGGACGCCTGGGCGGTCGTCCACGACGGCGGCGGAATCACCTGGGACCCGGCCAACGACCTCGCCGCTGGAGCCAACGAGCCACCGCAGCGCATCGACTACGTGTTCGTCGGCGAGGCCTCTCACCGCCCCGCCGGCGCCGGCCGCCTGCTCAACGCGTCGCTGGTGTTCAACGAACCCCGAACCGGCACGTTCGCCAGCGACCACTACGGGCTCTGCGTCGACATCGCCTGGCCCACACGACCATCGACCCCGAACGATCGACCGCCCTGACTCCTTGCTCAACCGGTGCGATCTCCGCTCCGACGAGCACCCCAATGAGCAGAGCAACAACCGCCGACACCCGGCGTTTGGTGGCACGCCTCCGCGCTGAGCTTGGTGAGCGATATGGGGCACCCGGTAAGGGCCGTTACCGTGCGGCGCCAGCCGGCCGGCGGACGTCCTATTGCGCTGCTGTCATCGGCTACCGGTGCTCGCCGCGTACGGCATCACTTCCCGGATGCCTCTGCAGCGGCCGATCCGCGATATCGGACGTGCGATTCGGCATCGCGCCGCGATCTGTTGGCCGCCGTCGGGCAGATTGGGGTGGTCGCCGACAACCGCACCCGAGAAACCCGACCTCACGCCACCTCGCTTACGAGAATCCGAGGAGCTGCTGTAGGGCCCGCGCTCCCGAAGCTGTGCCCGAGTGCGAACCGGACGGCGATCGTCCATCACTCCGTCTACTGTCGCCGGCATGTCCTCCACGGAGAACGGTCACGGCTACCGGATTGAGGCGCTCGCCCACCGGTAGCGCCGAGCCGTCTCGATCCGGGCGGGTCCGGCGTGGTCGACCGCCCGGTGGGCTCGCTCGGGCTCGTCGGCCATACGCATGAACAGACGGATCCGTCGCGGATGTGGTGCGGCCGTTCGGCGTCACCGGCCGCGACCGAACACCCGTCGTCGGGCGGCGGAATTACCGACAGGGCCGCTGTCGACGGGCGACAGGGTTCTTAAATCGGACCGGTCGCGTCGATGACGTCGTTGTCACTTGCCGGCTTTGACGCGGAGTACTCCGACGCCGGGGAAGAAGGTGCTGCCGGTGGGTGCGCTGGAGGGAACAAGGATCTGCTCGGTTGGCGTGCCTGCGGCGGTGGTGACCCACCACAGCTGGTTTCTGACGAATGGCGTGCCGGGTTCGGGCATCGCTCGTTGGAAGAAGATCCGCTGATCGTCTGGGGACCATGAGGTGGAGAGGTCGCCGAACTCGTTGTCGGTGAGCTGTCTCTGGTTGGCGCCGTTGGCGTCCATCACACAGACCTCGAATCTCGGGCTGCCGGTGCGACACATGTATGAGATTCGGGTGCCGTCGTTGGACCAGTTCGGTGCACGTTCCTCATGGTCGTTGAAGGTCAACCGCGTCGGCTGTCCGGTTCCATCTGCATTCCGTACGTAGAGTTCGGCTGTCGTGTAGTCCAGCGCGCTCGGAGGAACGGGCCGCTGGTTGGCGTCGTGGCTGCTATAGACGATCGATGTCCCGTCGGGCGACCAGTCTGGGTCTTCGTCGACGGTGGCGGGATCGTTGGTGAGGTTCCGCGGCGGTGTGCCGTGCTCAAGGAGATCGTCGACGTTGACGACGAAGATGTCGCTGTCCTCGGTGGCGGCGCCGGGGTCGCCGTTGATCGGCGGTTTCCCGGAAGCCGAGGCGTGGAAGGCGATGTGCTTGCCGTCTGGTGACCAGGTCGGCGACGCCCCCCGGATGAGGAAGGTCGGCTCGGTGCCGTCGGAGTTCATCAGGAACAAGTCGGACGTGTTGATCGGTTCCTCGGGCTGGCGGTTGCGGTTGCTGTCGAAGACCATCTTCTTGCCGTCGGGCGACAGCGGGCCGCCGGCGTCGAAGACGTTGTTGTGGGTCAGTCGCTGTTCTCCGGAGCCGTCGAGATTGATCAGGTAGATCTCACCGTTGTTGAACTGCGGAGGAAGAGTCGGTGCGTGTCGGTCGCTGGTCACGACGATCTTGTCGACGAGGACGTGGTTGGGTTGCGGCTCGTCTTTCGACCGGGCGTGTGAGGGGTCTGACACCGAGGCCGCAACGATGCACGTGGCGACTGTCATCGGCAGGATCAACGCCTTGGATTTCATCTTGGACTCCTCTCATGGGCGTGGGTTGTCCGCTCGCTGAATTGGGGTGCTGACGTCGCCGTCCCGGCATTCACGTCCGCCGTGGTAGGTGCCGGCGTGTGCATCCGCGTGTGGTCGTGACCGGGCATGCCGTGCGGCGGGTTCGGCACTCGCTGGTCCGGGCGGTCCGTTGCGCAGCCGGTGGCCGCGGCCACCACGATGGCGGCGGCTGCGATCTTGTTCATGACTGGGCTCGCGACGCACATCGGCCTGGTGGGGCTGGCCCGATCAGCGGACCGGGCCGGTTAGCGGGGCGTTGGGGGCGGCCCGGTAGAGCGCGAACGTGTCGACGGCCGCTGGCGAGGTGTTGCCGGCGCGGTCGGTCTGGGTGATCGCCACGGCGTACTGACCGTCCAGGTGCGGACCCAGATCGAACGTGTAGGCCTTGTCCATCACCGGTGCGGCGGTGTTGATGACGGTCGCGGATGGGTCGGCGATCAGCGTGCACTGGAAGCTGGCGAGGTACTCGCCATACAAGCGCCAGATCGGTGTGGTGTCGCCGGAGACGTCGAGTGGGGCGGGTGGACAGCACCAGCGGGTAGGCGATGCGGTCGAGCTGGAAGTAGTCCTCGGCCTCCGCCGAGGCGGTGCCAGCGGCGTCGACGGCAAGGCTGTACCCGCGGTCGGGGTATGCGCTGAGGTCGTACGAGTAGGTTCCTGAGTTGCAGCCGGCGGCGTCGATGGTCACAGCCTGCAGTTCGGGTCCTTGGGCGTTCCATTGCTCCTCGAACGGCTGCACGAGGGTGCAGTTGAGCTGCTGACCAGGTTCAGCGGTGAAGGTCCACGTGGGTGCGCCGTCGCTCGTGAATTCCTCGGGGACCGCGACGAAGGTCGGCGTCGGGAGGCGGCTGGGTGCCACGCCGGGGTTGGTCTCGGTGCACGAGAACCCGCCATACCACTCGTCTGCGGCCGCGTCCCCCCATTGGCAGGTCGAGAATGGAGTCTCGACGAAGCCGTAGTCCTCTATCCACGTCGACTCGTGCCACTGGCCGTAGAAGATCGGTCCCGAGCCGGCCGAGAAGTAGAGGTCGATCCAGTGGTCGCCGAACGGGCGAAGGTCCGGGACAGCGCACTGGTACTCCCACCGTGTCGACACGGTCGACCACTTGCCGCCATATAGGCCCTGCCGAGACCAGCTCCCGCCGGTCATTGTCGGATCGTGTGAGGAGACGATCGCCTCCGCTGGCGGCTCGACGCCACCGCCAGTGGGCGGCGGCATGATCGGCGGTCTCAGGCTGTCGAGGGATGGCGCAGCCGATGGCGCCAAATCCCCAGTCGCCGCATCTCCGAACGCGACGGCAACGAACGTCGAGATCATGTTGTGCGTCACGAGAACGTGACGACCACTAGTGACGACAGGGTGATGAGTTGCCTTCGGTTCTTCAAGGTCGTGCTCCTTTCATCGAGCGCCGCCGCCGGGTGGGAGTTCGCGTGGCCGGATCGTGTGATGGCAAGGAGACGGATCCGGGTGCCGCCAGCCTCCTCGACAGATGAGGCGAACGTCGATGACTACGGATTGAGGGTTAGGGGGGTAACGCGGCGGTATCGCGCCCGTTGACGTGGCCACCCCGCGGGCGGATGCTCAGCGGTGATGGGCGCCGACGTTCGGGTGCGGGTCCTCGGCCCGGTGACGGTCGTGGGGGCTGCCCCGTTGCAGGGGCGGGATCGGCGGGTGTTGGGGGCGTTGGTCGTGGAGGCGGGGCGGGTGTGTCCGGCGGATCGGCTGGCGGAGGCGTTGTATGGGTCGGAGCCGCCGGCGACATGGCGCAAGGTGATGCACGGCAGTGTGGGCCGCTTGCGCCAAGTGCCTTGGGCGCGCAGGCGATCGCCACCGTGGATGGCGGGTACCGGTTGGAGCTGGGCGACGACCAGATCGATGTGCGCCGCTTCGAGCGGCTGGTCGCCGAGGCGGAGCGTCTGGCGGCGGTGGGGGAACCGGAGCGGGCGGCGCTGCGGCTGGCCGAGGCGTTGCAGTTGGTGGTCGGTGAGCCGTTCGCCGATTTGGACGGTTGGGAGCCGGGCGTGGCGGCGGCGGCGCGGGTAGCGGAGTTGGTGCGCCGGGCCGAGGAGCAGTTGGTGGCGGCGTGGTTGGCGGCGGGCCAGTACCAGGAGGCGTTGCGGGCGGCGTCCGAGCAGGTGGTGCGCGAGCCGTTGCGGGAGCAGCGGTGGGCGGCGTTGGCGTTGGCCCAGTACCGGGCCGGGCGCCAGGGGGAGGCGTTGCGCACGATCCAGCGGGCGCGGCGGGTGTTGGCCGACGAGTTGGGGTTGGATCCGGGCGCCGGAGCTGGTCGGGTTGGAACGGGCGATCCTCGCCCAGGAGCCGCATCTGACCGGCCCGGCGCCGGTGGAGGGCTGGTGGGCTGGGGGCTGCCCGTATCGCGGGTTGGCCGCCTACGACCTCGCTGACGTCGACTGGTTCTTCGGCCGGGAGCAGGAGTCCGCCGAGTGTCTCGGGATCGTCGACGCCACCGGGTTCGTTGCCATCGTCGGGGCGTCGGGGTCGGGCAAGTCGTCGCTGGCCCGGGCCGGGGTCGCCCCGGCGTTGCGTCGCGACGGGCGCGACGTCGCGGTGGTCAACCCGGGCGCCAACTCCCGATCGGCTGCTGGCCGGGATCGCGACAGGGGTCGGTGCTGGTGGTCGATCAGCTCGAGGAGCTGTTCGTGCTGTGCGACGACCCCGCGGCACGGGCCCGCTTCGCCGCCGGGGTGTGCCGGTGGGCGGCGACCGCGCCGGTGGTGGTCACGCTGCGCGCCGACCATCTCGGCGAGGTGACCGAGCTGCCCGAGTTGGCCGCCCGGGTGCAGGCCGGCATCTACCTGTTGGGGGCGATGGGCGAACCGCAGCTGCGGGCGGCGATCGAAGGCCCAGCCGCCAAGGCCGGGCTGCGGCTGGAGCCGGGGCTGGTCGATCTGTTGGTGCGCGACGTCGCCGGCGAGCCCGGCGCCTTGCCGTTGCTGTCCCACGCCCTGGCCGAAACCTACGAGCGGCGCGAGGGACCGGTGCTCACCACCGCCGGCTACCGCGCCGTCGGCGGCGTGCAGGGGGCGGTCGCCCGGGCCGCCGACGAGGTCGTCGACTCGTTGCCGCCGGAGGGTCGCAAGGCGGCCCGCGACCTGTTCCTGCGGCTGGTCATCCCGACCGAGACCAGCGACCCGATCCGCCAACGAGTCCCCCGCGCCGACCTCGCCGTCGACGCCACCACCGCCGGCGTGCTCGACGCCCTCGTCGCCAGCCGGCTGGTGATCGCCGACCAGGACACCGTCGAGGTCGCCCACGAAGCCGTCTGCCGGGCCTGGCCCCGGCTACGAGCGTGGCTCGACGAGGACCGCGACGGCCTGCGGCTCCATCGCCACCTCGGCCCAGGCGTCGCGGGAGTGGGAGCAGTCCGGGCGCGATCCCAGCGAGCTGTACCGCGGGCCCCGCCTCGTCGCCGCCCTCGACTGGACCAGACGAGACGACACCGACCTCAACGACTCCGAGCGGGCGTTCCTCGCCGCCAGCACCGCCCGCCGAGATGCCGAGCAACTCGACGCTCGGCGACGCATCCGCCGACTCCGCGCCGCCCTCGTCGGCGTCGCCGTCCTCCTCGTGGTGGCCTTGGTCGCCGGCCTGCTCGCCGTGCGCAGCGACCGCGAGGCCCGCAACCAGCGCGACACCGCCCGCGCCGCCCAGCAGGAGGCACGGGATCAGCGCGACAACGCCCGGGCGCGAACGCACAGGAGCAGCGAGATACCGCCCGCGACGCGCAGCAAGACGCACAGGAGCAGCGCGACACAGCACGCGCCGCGCAACAGGATGCCCGCCTCGACGCACTGATCAGCCGGTCGGTGGCGTTGCGATCGACGAATCGGGCGGTCGCCGCATTGCTCGCCGTCGAGGCCTACCGGCGCCGACCCGATGCCGACGCGTGGTCGGCGCTGCTGGCGACGTTCACGGCCACACCCGACTTCGCCGGCTATCCAGTACGTCCGGCCGACCGCTTCGTCACCGGCGCTCTCGTCCCGGGCACGTCCAGCGCGGTGGTCGCCGTCGAAGGGCGCGACCTGATGCTGCTCGACCTCGAACGCGGCGAGCTCGAAGCCCGGTTCCCGCCGGCGCCGGAAGGCGTGCGCACATTCTCGGGTGTCCGCGTGCGAGCGCCGATGGACGCTTCGTCGCCCAGCTCGTTCTGACCTCTGCCGACCCGGCAACCAACGTGCTCACCGTCTACGAGGTGGCGACGGGCCGGCCGTGCTCGGACCGCTGACCCGCCGTTCTACGCCTGCCGACCTGGCCCTGAACGCCGACGGATCGCTCGTCGCCCTCGCCGGCGGATCCGCGGGCGACCTCGCCGTCTACCGCGTCCTCGACGGTCAGCTTGTCGGCGCGCTGCCCGGCCTGAGCGCTCCCGAGGACGGCGGACCCAGCTCCGGCTGTCGCCAACCGCGGCGCTCATGTTCGGCCCCGACGGGCGCGTCTACCTCGGGTCGATGGCCGGCCCCATCCGCCTCGTCGACCCGTCCACGCTGCAGGAGATCGCGACCTTCGACGGCGCCGCTGCTGTCGTCGAACAACCAGGTGATCGTCACCGAGGCGGGGCTGCTCATCGCCGCCGGCGACGAGGCGGCCGTGGCCGTCGACACGTCGACCGGTTCCATGCGCTGGACGATGCCCGTGAGCCGGGCGGCCAACGCCTGCAGCTCGATCGCCGTCGCCGAACTACCGGCCGGCTGTACTGCCGGAATTCGTTCAGCACGTCGGGTCGCGGATACTCGTCGGCCGGGCCGGCCGCCTCGAGGAGCAGACCTGGCCACCGGCCTACCGACCGGCGTCGTCCTCGATCCCCAACAGGGCATCGTAGGAGACATCGCCGTCAACGCCGACGGACGGGAACTGGTCACCTTCAGCGAGAACACCCCGGTCATCTCCCACTGGCGGCTCGACGGCAGCGGGCTCGTCACAACACGTGTCGGCGAGGGACGGATCGGCGGCCGATACGACCCCACCGGCAGATGCTGCTCGTCAACCCCCCGGCGACGTCGCCCTGATTCGTCGAGCGAGTCCCGCACAGCGGGCGGCGACCGGTACGTCGTGGGATCCGCGACCGGCCGGATCGTCGACCCACTCGACGGACTCAGGGGCCAGGCAGGCTGGACAGGGCCGCCCGGCATGCTGGCCGCTTCTTCGACGGTGGCACCGGCGGGCTTCTATGACCTCGACCACACAATCCCGCGTCGAGGACTCGACCCTCGAATGCTCGACAGTCGGATCTCCTACGCGTCCCGCCCAGTCGACGGCACCCGGTTCTACATCGGCTACGCGATGGGCGCATCCGAACCTTCGAAGCGCCACCGGCGGGGCGGACCACGATCGACATCGAGACCGGTCGATCGGGTCGATCGCGGCGACCACCGACGGCTCGCGGTCGCCGTCACCAGGATCCGCGAACACGGCAGCGGGAGCACTGACGCTGCACGACGGCGCCACCGGTGAACAACTCGGCGAGCCGATGCCCGACATCGGCGCACGTCCGCATCGGACCCGACGGCACGCTCGTCGCCGCCAACACCGCCGGAGAGATCACCGAGTACGACCTCGAGACCCTCCCCCCACTCGGCAGCTTCCCCGGTGCGCTAGCGGGCTCGTGGCCAGGATGGGCCAGTTCAGCACCGACGGCAAACTGCTCGTCGCCGTGTCGCAGGACCGCACCGTGTCGATCTACGACGTCGCCAGCCGCGTCCGCCTCGGCGACCCGATCCCGATCGAGCTGTTCACCCCGAGCACCGCGTCAGTCCGCCCCGACGGCACGGCTGTCGCCATCGGCGACGGCAATGGCATCGCCATCTGGGACGTCAACCCCGAACACCTCCAAACCGCCGCCTGCAAGCCTCGCCGGACGCAACCTCACCCCCACAGAATGGAACGCCCACCTCTCCGCACTCGGCGACTACCGACCGACTTGCCCCGAGTACAGGTGACCACCCGCCCGCGACAGCGTCGCCAAGCGGGGCCATCACACTGGTAGCGCTCGTTCTCGCGCCATTACCGCTCGAGCGCGGGCCCGATGCCGCTGGGCGTGACCGGCAACCGAATGCCCAGTGAGATGCTGCCACTGTCACCGGTGCCAGGGCCCTCACGACACGCACGACGTCGCCTACGCACCAGAGCAGCCGGCCACCACATCGTCTCGTCAACATCACTGCGTTACCCCGGCGTTACCCGCCTGTGCATCCGGTGGACATCAGGTGAGACCGTGATGTCCTCGCCCGCAACCTGTCGACGAAGGAGACAAGCCCATGCGGACATTTCTCAAACGAACGAGTGCCGCTGCGCTCCTCGCCATTACCGTCGCCACGGCGACCGCCCTACCGGCGACCGCGACCGAGCAGCCGCCACCCGTACCGCCGCAGCTGCCCGAGCCGGCGCTGGACTGGGAGGACTACTTCACCGGCTGTACCGATTGGGACCACAGCCAGAGCGGCCGATGGGTCTTCTCATGCGCCTGGGGCGGCGAGACGTGGATTTCGCAAGCGTTCTACTACTGGGATGCGGACGCGGAGAGTTCCTTGCTGTACCGAACCACGTACCTTGACTGGGTCGACATGTGGGGCTGGGACTGCTACATCCCGGGCCAGTGCAACGCCTGACTGACAGCAGGCAGCAGCATCAACCGATCCGTGGCCCGACCATGGCGACGTCACGGGCCTTCACACCTCGAGCGTCGTGCAAGAGCGCCCACCACCACCACCACCACCACCACTGCCGTGATGCACTACCTGGACGACCGTGAGGTACCGCACAGATCGGCGCCAGGGAGCCGGCGTTGGAGGGCAGCCCAGGTCGGTGGTGAGGCTGAGCGTTATGGGGCGCGCAATCGGGGCGGCCGACTCCCAGCCGCAAGCCGCGAACATCGGTCGATGTGGCCCTCGAGTTCGCGGTCCGGGACTTCAGGTTGTCTGTCTGGCGACGGCGCGCGACGTCCCGTTTGTTCGGCGGACTGCTATCGCGCGGCCGTCGGCGAGAAGGGCGGCGGGCCGAGGATGGTGATACCACGCGGGTTCGCCGTGGCTGACGCTTGGAGGCGGGCGAGGTCGACCAGGTCGGCGGTGTCGTCCGTGGCCGGATCGCTGGCGCCCCGATAGAAGGCTTGCCCGGGGGTTCCCGGGGACTGGATGCCGATGAGGCGCGCCTCGGCGGAGACGACGATGAAGGCGTGCGCGACGCCTTTGGGCACGAAGGACATGCCTCCGGTGCGAACCCGGCTGCGCTGGCCGTCGGCCTGCACTTCGATCTCGCCGTCGACGACGTAGGTCATCTCGTGGGCTTCGGGATGAAGATGCAGCGGTGTCGTCTTGTCCTTCACCATGGTGTCCTCGAACAGGAAGAAGGCGCCGCCGGTGTCCTCGGCGAGCAGCTTCCAGAGGTGGAGCCCGCCGCCCGCGAACAGCTGCTTGTCTCCTTCGCCGGCGTTGCGCACGATCGGGACCAGCTTCTGCATCCCAACACCACCTTCCTCGTTCGTGGGACATATGTCCCATGACGAATGTACGGTACCATTTGCGCTGTGTCAACGGCCTACGAGCTCAATGGGCGAACGAATCAGAAGCGCCGGACCCGCGACGCGCTCGGTGGCCGCGGCGCGTTCGATCGTCGCCGAGGGACGGACGCCGACGGTCGAAGAGGTTGCTGAGGCGGCGGCCATCTCCAGGACGACCGCCTACCGGTACTTCCCGAGCCAACGAGCCCTCCTGGGTGCTGCCCACCCGGAGACCGCGGTCGAATCGCTGCTGCCCGATGACGCGCCGGACGATGTCGCCGCGAGGCTCGACATCGTCGTTGCGGCATACACGCGGATCATCCTCGACAACGAGTCGCAACAGCGCACCATGCTTCGACTCTCACTCGAAGCCGATCCCGAGGAGCGATCGCAGTTGCCGCTCCGGCAAGGACGCGTCATCAAGTGGCTCGAAGAAGCCCTCGCACCACTGCAGCCACAGCTGCCACGCTCGGAGGTGCGTCGACTCGCCATCGCCATCCGCAGCGCGACCGGGATCGAAGCGTTGTCATGGCTGACCGATGTCGCCGGCCTCTCCCGCGAGGATGCCGCCGCCCTCATGCGCTGGTCAGCTCACGCCATGCTCGACGCCACGACTGCGGGCCCATCAGGAACCCGGAGGAAGAGGTCGCGCGGTCGACCCGGCGCTGCGTCGTCGCCCTGAGCGAGGCTGCGTCGCGTCGAGTCCGTCGCGCCCTACTCGGCGATCCGTGCCGAGCGAGGTGCCCAACCGCGTAAACAGAACGACGGTGACGACGGGACAATCAACCGGCGTTTGGTGGCACGCCTCCACGCTGCGCTTGGTGAGCGATATGGGGCACCCGGTAAGGGCCGAAG
The DNA here is from genome assembly GCA_963784255.1 of uncultured Acidimicrobiia bacterium. GTDB lineage: Bacteria > Actinomycetota > Acidimicrobiia > Acidimicrobiales > Ilumatobacteraceae > JALZMG01. The sequence goes on from CAWAQO010000001.1 coordinate 27,133, forward strand.
TGCGGCAGAAGTGCAGTTCACACGGTCGTCTGCGGTCCTACACGCCACGTTCGGACCAGGAACAACATCGTCACCAGATCACTCCGCCGACGTGCCGGGCTGGATGTTCTTGTTGTGGTGTAAGACGTTGTCGGGGTCGTACTTGGCTTTGACCTCGGCGAGGCGCCGGTACGTGTCGTCGCCGTACGCCTCGCGGACGCGGCTGGTGTCGTCGTCGGAGTCGAGGAAGTTGACGTAGACGCCGGCACTGTGGGGTTGGAGGGCTCCGAGGAATCCACGCGCCCAAGCGGTCTCTGCATCGGCGTGCTCGCCGGACTCGTCAGGGAGCCACACGGCGTCGATGCTCATGTTGTGGCCGACGTCGCGACTGGCGTACGCGGTGGCGTCGTGGGGGACTCGGGCGACGGCGCCACCCATGTGGAAGATCGCCGCGTACGACCGAGGCGAACTGGCCGCATACGCGTGATCGGCGATCACGTCGATGACATCGTCGGACAGACGGGCGAGGTTCGTGCCCTTCCAGTAGTAGTGCCAGCCGTGAGGGACGGTGTCGTCGATGCCGCGTTGATGGTCGACGTACAGGGTGGGTGCGACCAGATCGACCAGCGGGGTCCCGAACTGGCGGAGCGCACGGACGGCACGCTCACCGTCTGCGACGGGTCCGGCGTAGCAGCTGGCCACGGCGATCGCCGGCCGGAAGTGGAGGTCCTCGTCCACGACCGGCAGCGGCGGGATCGTGCCGAGCCGGACGATGGTGCCGAGCTCGTCGGGGGCGTCGGTGAGGAAGTCGCGGTAGAAGCGCAGGACGTCGGTGGTGTCCTCGGCCGCCCAGAACACCGGTCCGGCCAACACGGTGGGGCCGACCGGGTGCAGCGCGAACCGGAACGTAGCTGACGATGCCGAAGTTGCCGCCTCCGCCTCGCAGGGCCCAGAACAGGTCGGGATGATCGCTGGCCGACGCCCCCACGATCTCGCCCTCGGCGGTGACCACCTCGGCCTGGAGGAGGTTGTCGACGGTGAGCCCGTGCTTGCGCATGAGCCAGCCGATGCCGCCGCCCAGGCTGAGGCCGCCGACGCCGGTGTGGCTGACGATGCCGCCCGTGGTCGCCAGACCGTGCGCCTGTGTCTCGTGGTCGACATCTCCCCACAGGGCACCGCCTTGGACGAGGGCCGTGCGCTCGACGGGATCGACCGAGACGGCGCGCATCGCCGACAGGTCGATCACGATCCCGCCGTCGCACACGGCGGTGCCGGCGACGTTGTGACCTCCACCGCGAACGGCGATCTCGAGGTCGCGGTCGCGGGCGAAGCGCACCGCTGCGGCCACATCGGCGGTGCCGCCGCAGCGGGCGATCAGCCGCGGTCGTCGGTCGACGCTGCCGTTCCAAACGGCTCGGGCGTCGTCATAGTCGTGGTGGTCGGGGCCGATCACGTCGCCCCGGAACCCGGGAATCTGCATCGTGGCTGGTGCTGACATCGTCCCTCCTCTTCTCGGATGGGTTCATCGCACCATCGAGATGCGCCGAGGAGGAACGCAGCGATCTGGACTTCGAAGTAAGGATTCTGGACTTCACAACGGTCGGCTGCAGCGGGACACTGCAATCGTGAGGACCTACGGCCAGTACTGCCCGATCGCCCGTGGGGCCGAGATCTTCGCCGAGCGTTGGACGCCGCTGATCATCCGCAACCTGCACCTGGGCTGTGAGACCTTCGGCGAGATCCTCGCCGGCGCGCCCGGACTCTCCCACACGCTGCTCGCGCAGCGACTCAAGCAGCTCGAACGCCTCGGCATCGTCGAGTCGGCACCGAAGAGCCAAGGCCGCGGTCACCGCTACCAGCTCACGAGCTCGGGCCATGACCTGTTCAAGGTCTGCGAGACCCTCGGCGAATGGGGCGCTCGCTGGCTCGAGATCGCCCCCGAGGACCTCGACCCATACGTCGCGCTGTGGTCGATGTGCAACGCCCTGCGCCGTGACCAACTCCCGGACCGACGTGTCGTCGTCCGGTTGGACTTCACCGGCTTCCGAGCTCACGAGCGCTACTGGCTGCTCCTCGAGCACGGCGAAGCCGAGATCTGCAAGACCTATCCCGGTCTGGACGAGGACCTCTACATCACCGCCGACGCCGAAGCGTTCGTGAAGTGGCATGCCGGACAGCTGTCCTGGGCCGAAGCCACCCGCGACTCCCGGATCCAGCTCGACGGTCCCTCATGGCTCGTCCGGGCCTTCCCGACCTGGAACGGCCGCAGCATGTTCGCCCACATCAGGCCCAACGGCACCGCCGCGAGCGCCAGTCGAGCCGTCTGAGATGGCCCGCCCTTCTGGCGCGCCGACCCAAGCCATGGAGAGGGTGGCGGCGAGGCAGGTATGGCGCGGGGTTCAGCGGCCGTCGGCCGGAGTGTTTGCGAGACCGAGCGTCACTCAACCGGCGGTTGGGGCGAGAGCACGGCGCCCACGGGGCTGAGTGTTATGGGCGCATCGGGTGATCGGAACTTTGACCGTCTCAGTCCATCGTTGGGACCTCGGCGGTCCTCCTCGGCGCTAGGTAATCGGATGTGGGATGCCCTCCGCGCTTGCCGCGAGCGTTGGGTCCCAGCTGCACACGATGCAGGCGTGGCGAATCGCGGACAGGCCGAACTCGAGGGCGGCGCGATGTGGATCGGGTGTGCGACGGGCGTCGTCCCAGTCGAGGAGGTACTCGCCGAGTTCGGTGTCCCAGCGCGCGGGTGGTGGTGACAGCGTCGCTTGGTCGAACCCGTCCGGAGCGGGAAAGGCGAACGCGAAGAACGCCGGTCGGGGGTAGCGGGCGTCACCGGGCCACCAGCCAACTTCGATCTGTTGGGCAGTGGCCGAGTTGCGCATGATGAAGTCGTTCGACGGCGGGGCGACGGTCTCGCCGGAGTACAGGCTGACCGCGAGGTCGAAGGTGCCCCACCACGCGTTGACCGGGCTGGAGCGCCCGCGATACGGGGCCCGTAGCGCGGAGAGGACGAGCGCAGCGTGGGTCGCTGCCGCGAAGTAGTCGTCCACGTGCGCGGAGTTGTAGGTGGCGTGGTCGTAGTCCTCGTCGAGTGGTGTCGTCCACGGGGTCTCCTGTGGCGTCGGGTTGATCCGCACCGGGCCGGCGAGTTCGCTCACCGCGTCGAGGACGTCTCGGGTGACGTGGGCGACTGGGCGGTCCGGTCCGAGCGGCGCACGGCGGGTTCGGCCGTCGGTGTGCTCGACGACGGCATGGTGTGAGCGGAGGTCGAGGGCGGCGACGACGGCGCCGGAGCCGTCGGGTGCCGGAAGGGGGAGGGTCTCCCAACCGCGGGCGCTGAGCCGGAGGGCGGCGTGTTGCAGTTGAGGTTCGGGCGGCGCCAACGCCGCGGCGAGCTTGCCGAGCACCTGGGTGTGTGCGTGCAGGGTGTCGCATGTTGCGTGCCAGGCGTCGTAGGGCAGCGCGGGCCATGGGGACGGCAGCGAGGGCATCTCTACGCGTCCGCTTTCGATTCGGGCTTCGTCGGGTCGGTCGTTTGCACCCTGGTTGTGATGGGGGTGTGGCTGCACGCTGGCTCCATCGTTCACCTCCGAGTGTGGTTGAAGCCTGCCCTACGCGAAGTTGCGGGGCGCCCGCTGGTCGGGCGGGATGATCCCGAGCCGCCCAGACTGGTAGTCCTCGATGGCCTGGATGATCTCCTCGCGGGTGTTCATGACGAACGGCCCGTAGTGCTCGATCGGGGCGCCGAGGGGCAGCCCGCCCAGGAGGAGCACCTCGAGCGGCTGGGCGTGGTAGTCGGCGGCGGTCACGACGATGTGGTCGCCGCGCCCGAGGACGGCCAGCTCGCCGTCGTGCAGGGGTCGATCCTCGGGGCCGATGGTGCCGTGGCCGGCGAGCACGAAGACGAGGGCGTTGAACTCGGGCGCCCACGGGATCTCGAGCCGGGCGCCGGGGGCGAGGGTGGCGTGGGCGTAGGTGATCGGCGTGTGGGTGCTGCCGGCGCCTTCGAAGCCGGCGATGCTCCCGGCGATGAGCCGGATGAGCGCACCGCCGTCGTGGGTGGTGAGGAGCCGCAACGAGTCGGTGGTGATCGACTGGTAGCGAGGGGTCGTCATCTTGAGGGCGGGTGGGAGGTTGACCCACAGCTGCACGGCCTGGAAGAGGCCGCCGTGCTTGTACAGCTCCTCGGTGGGGAGCTCCTCGTGCTGGATGCCGCTGCCCGCGGTCATCCATTGGGTCTCGCCCTCGGCGATGACGCCGCCCCCGCCGGTGGTGTCGCGGTGAGCGAGCTCGCCGTCGAGCATGTAGGTGACCGTCTCGAACCCTCGGTGCGGGTGCCACTGGGCGCCTTTCGCCTCGCCCGGGCCGTTCAGCGTGGGCCCGGCGTGGTCGAGCAAGACGAACGGGTCGGCGTCGGCCATCGACAGCGCGCCGGGGAACGGGCGGCGGATGGGCACGCCGGCGCCTTCGGTGCCGGCATGTGACGGCACGATCCGGGCGACCGGGCGGGCTCGGGAGCTGGCAGGGTCGGGTCGGGGGATGCGGGGCAGGACGAGCGTGTCCTCGACAGTGATCGCGGGCATGGCGGCAACTCCTCTCGGGATCGCAGCGCGCAACGCGCTGCGTGGAAACGCCGATCAGGCAGCGGCTGCTGCGGTGTCGGCGATGGCCTGGACGGCGAGCTCGATGCGGGCGGTCTTGCCGACGAGCAGGCCGCCGGTTTCGAGGGCCATGTTCCAGGTGAGGCCGAAGTCTTCCCGGTTGACGTCGGTGGCGGCGCTGAACCCGATGCGCTCGTCGCCGAGCGGCGAGACGTCGGCGCCGTCGAAGTCGACCTGCAGGGTGACGGGCCTGGTCGTGTCGCGCACCGTGAGGTCGCCGACGACCTCCCAGGTGTTGTCGGCCAACGCGGTCACGCTCGTGGAGCGGAACGTGATCGTCGGGAAGCGGTCGACGTCGAAGAAGTCGGCGCTCTTGAGGTGGGTGTCGCGATCGGCGTTGCCGCTGGTGAGGCTGGCGGCGCCGATCTCGACCTCGACATGGGACGCCTCGGGCTCCTCGGCGATCGTGATCCGGCCGCTGACGTCGGTGAACCGACCGCGGACCTTGGTGATCATCAGGTGGCGGCCGACGAACTCGACCGACGTGTGGGCACCGTCGATGTCGTAGGCGCCGGCGACCGGGACGACCCGGTCGTCGTGGGTTCGGAGCACGCTCACGGTTCGATCCGACATGGGGACCACTCCTCTCAACTCTGTTGACACGTCCACAATATTGTGAAGATGCTGATACGTCAACAAAGATTCGGGTAGGATATTCCCATGGCGACACCCCGGTGGCTGGACGAGCGCGAAGCGCACCTGTGGCGGGCCTGGCTGCGTGTCGCCCACGAGCTCCCGCGGGCGCTCGAAGACGAGATCAACCAGGGCAGCGGACTGTCGGCAGCCGACTACGCCATACTCATCCCCCTCTCCGAGTCGGCCGACGGCATGATGCGCCCCCGCGACATCGGCCGCGAGATCTGGTGGGATCGCAGCCGGCTGTCACACCAGCTCACCCGCATGGAGAAGCGCGGCCTCGTCGCCCGCGAGGAGTGCGCCGAGGACGGCCGCGGCGCGCTGGTGCGCATGACACCGGCCGGTCGGGCCGCGATCGAAGGCGCCGCGCCCGATCACGTGGCAGCCGCCCGCCGCTACTTCTTCGACCATCTGTCTAGCCGGGATGTCGACGTGCTCACGCGTGTGTTCGATCGGGTCCTCGCCAACCTCGATCGAGCGAGCAGCGCCGACGACGGCAACGCGGAAGGGCCTCGCTCGGAGATGGGCGACAGCACCGGGAGCGAAGCCGATCGGACGGAGCGCTCGTCGGGAGGACGGTCCGCGTCGGGGTCAACGGCCAAACGGTTGCGAACCGACGTTGCCCGTCGACGAGCCGTGAGAGGAGGTGCGTGACATGGACTCCCGGACCCTGCCTTCAAGTGCGGGACAGCAAGGCCTGTCGATACTGCAGCTTCACCACGTCGGCGCGAAGTCAGGATCCACACGGGTCACGCCCCTGGCGTACTGGCCGGCGTCGGACGCCAGCGTCGCTGTGCTCGCCTCGAACTACGGCGCCGCACGTCATCCGGGCTGGTACCACAACCTCATCGCCCAACCCTCCGCCGTCGTCGAGATCGACGGCGACTGGTGGACGGTGACCGCCCGGGTCGCGCCTCCCGCGGAGCGTGCGCTCCTCATCGATCGCATCGCCCGCTCCAGCGCCGCCGTCACTACCGCCATCAGCAGAACGTCGCGCCAGATTCCCGTCGTCGTCCTCGAGCTCGTCGCCCGACGGCGCGAGGCGGGGACGGACTCGATGACCCGTTCGACCAGCTCAAGGAGTGCGGCTGGTTGGCGGTGACTCTGCACCGCACTCGTTGGCGAGGTGCTGGTGAGCGTCGTCTACCGCCGGACCTTCACCTGCGGTCCCGACAACACCCTTCGAACATTGGAGCAACACGTGCCGATCGCTGATCTCGATGACTTCGCTGCGCTCGAGCCCTTCTTTCAGATCATCAAGGACGGCCTCGGGGACCTCGTGGACGACGTCCACTTCTTCGACATCCTGTCCAAGGACGTCGTGGTCGACTACGTCATCACCGTCCCCGGCTACCCCCGCCACGTCAAAGGCCGCAAGGCAGTCGCCGAGCTCTATCGCCCGTACGGCGACCTCATATAGCTCGACCGCTGCTTCGACCTCGCGGTTCACCGCGACCCGGCGACCGGAACGGTCGTGCTCGAGTACGCGTCCGAAGGCCGAACAGTCCAAGACGACCGTCCGTACGCGAACCGCTATGTCTCGGTGCTGACCATCTCCGACCGTCTGGTCACACGCTGGCGCGACTATCTCACCCGCTCGCGGTCTTTGACGCACTCGGGTGGCCCGAGACCGACACCTAGCCGTTCAGCCAGGCTGCCTACGGGTGCCGGGAAGAGTTCACGGGCATCACGGGTTGTGAGGTTCGTGACCTTCGATCTCGAGGCCAGGGTCCGCCGACTCGAGGACCGAGTTCTGATCAGTGACCGGGTCATCACCTATGCGGTCGCAGTCGACCAGCGCGACTGGGCGCTGTTCGCTGACTGCTTCACGGATCCAGTCCACGCCGACTACTCCGAGAACGGGCTGGCGGCCGCCGACTTCGCTCGCGACGATCTCGTCGACATCGTCCGCTCGGCCGTCAGCGGCTACACGGCCACACAACACCTCAGCGCCAACCACGTCACCGACTTCGATCGCGACGATCCCGACCGGGCAACCTGCCACTTGTCAGTGCGACGCCCCCATTCGTGTGCCTCCCGGAAGGCGCGAACGCCTGCGCCCTGGCGGCGGCGTCCGGTGCCATCCCCCGGATCAGCTCGGGCACCAACGTCGCCGCGATGTCGTCGGGTCGGCCAGGTTCGAGCGTGCGACGGCACGGTTCAAGGCGATGTCGTCCCCGAACGCAGCCGCCGACTCATGGGCCACCGCCACGCAGCAGACATGCAAGAGCAGACCGGTGTAGAACGCGTCACGGAGCCGACGAACGGGATCAGCGGAAGCAGGGCCAGTGGGCCGTGCACGAACATCTGATGGACCTCCTGAGCGTCATGGGCCTCCGCCTCAGCGTCCGGTGCGTGTCGGATGACCGAGCGAGGCGCGGCCGGCTCGGGAACGCGCAACTCGAATCTGAGCCGCGCCCACCGTACGGTCGAGCGCCCTGTGTTCGCTGAACTGGGATGCTCGGTGGCGTCGGCTGCAGGCTGTCGATCTCCGGCGACCTCTGCCAGGAACGGCTCGATCACCGCCGGCACCTCCGGCACGTCGACGCCCGGGTCGGCCGCGAACCGATGTTGCCGATCTTTCCGGCGCCCTGGCCAGCGAACTGCTCGTCGAGGATGTCGATCCCTCGCTTGCTCTCCACATCCGGCGGCGTGAAGTCCGAGCTGTAGCCGGAGCCCACAGCCCCATCACCGCCCACAGGACGACGAGTCCCAGAACCCACGCCAGCAGCACCCGGCGACGACGTCGGAAGCACACCTGGGCCAAGCGCCTCAACATCACATGTCCCTTCGGGGTCGGTGGTTTCGGGGATGGAACGGACGGGATCCGTGAACGTCATCGCGCTGTTGACGATCGGGGACCCTGATCTGTGACGACAGTGACGAGCACGACGCATCGTCCGCACCCGAGTGCTCACCGACCACATGGCGTGTGTCACGTCGAGCGAGTGACAGCGGCGTCGCGGCGTAGTTTCAGGAGGCTCGGGCATGCTGGCGGGCGATGGCGGATCGATCTGCTCCCACCGCCGGGCGATGGGTGATCGATCCAGACCACAGCCATGTCGGGTTTGCCGTCCGCAGGCCAGGGTTGGCGCCGGTGCGGGCCTGGTTCACGTCGGTCTCCGGGCACCTCGACACTCTCCTCCACCCGCCGGGCTCGTCCCTCGAGCTGGTGGTCGTGACCGCCTCGATCGTGTCCGGCTCGGTGGACTGCGACCTCCGCGGGCCCGAGCAGCTCGACGTGGCTCGCCACCCGACAGCCGGGTTCCGTGCGACGAGCACGGGCTGGGCCGGCGGGCGGGCGCGGTTTCGCGGGTGGCTCACGATCGTCGGTGTCACGAACGAGGTCGACGTCGACGTCGACCTCCGAGGCACGGTCGTCGACCCGTCGGGCACACCGCGCAGCGTGTTCTCCGGCGCGGTCTCGATCGACCGGGAGTCGTGGGGGCTCAGCTGGAACCTCACCCTGGCCGACGGTCGGGCCCTCGTCGAACGGATCGTTGATGTCGAGTTCGAGCTGGAGGCCGTGCGTCAGCCGGAGCCGTCGACGCCCTCAACCAGTTCCGACACTGGCCGACATTGACCGCGCCGCCGAGCCGCCTCGACAGCATCGGCGCCCAGCCGGTCGCGGAGGGACGCCACCAGCGAGGAGACGGCACGTTGCTGAGTCGGGCTAGCCGGAGTGGCCGAGTCCTGCCGGAGGGCGCCGGCCGTGCCGAGCACCTCAGCCGCACGGTCGAGATCACCAGCCTCGGCCATCGCCTCGGCCAGCCCCTCCAAGGCTTTGGCGACGGCGTGCGGAGAGCCGAAGGCGACCGCCCGCTGCAGGCCGCGGCGATGCTCGGTGATCGCTTCGGCAGGCCGCCCGCCGGCCACCAGCGCCCGGCCGATCGCGTCGTGAGCAGCGGCGATACCGGCCTTCCACCCGACGGCCTCGTGGATCGCCAACGCCTGGCGGGCGAGGTCGAGAGCCCGGGCCGGATCGCCCGAACGCAGGGCAATGCGCCCGAGCTGATGGAGCGTCGCGCCGGTCGCCCTGCGGTCGTCGGCCCACTCGGCCCGCCACCGGGCCTCCTCGAGCAGGCGCGCGGCCAGCTGGTCGTCGGCCTGATCGGCGGCGACGACGGCCCGCCAGTACGAGGCCACGGCGACCGCCCAGTTGGAGTAGTTGCGGATGGCAATGTCGACCGCCCGGTCGAGTGTCTCGGCCGCCAGGTCGAGGTCGCCGCGCGCCCGATCGGCGAGGCCCCGGTAGATCAAGGCGGCGAAGCTGCGTCCCGGGGTCCCAGCCTGATCCCACAGCCGGGCGGCCTCCTCGGCCGCGCGCCGCCCGGCATCGATGTCACCGGACGCGAACGAGTGCATCGCCACCCCCTCCAGCAGGCGGGCGCCTTGCTCGTCGTCGAGTCCAGGGGTCTCCAGCGCTCGCCCGAGCCATCGAGTCGCCTCTTCATTGGCCCCGACGGAGCCCCAGAACCAGACGAGCGCGGCGACCAGGCGCACACCCGTCATCCGGTCACCGGTCGTGAAGCACCAGTCGAGGGCGGCCCGCACGTTGGGCATCACGCCACGCACCTCGGCGAGCACCGAGTCGTCGTCGATGACCCGAGCGTCGCGAGCTTCGCAGAACTCGGCCACCCAGCCGGCCATGCGCGCCCGGGCACCGTCTCCCTCGGCCGGCTGGGCGTCGAGCTGCCCGACGGCGAAGGCTCGAAGGGAGTCGAGCAGCCGGTAGCTGTCCTCGCCGTCGAGGACGACGAGCGACCGGTCGACGACCGTGGTGAGCAGCTCCAGCGGATCGCTGCCCGGCCCGTCGCCGGCGACCCGGGCGGCGGCCTCGAGGCTGAACCGTCCGGCGAACACGCCGAGCCGATCGAAAAACCGCCGGTGGTCCTCGTCGAGCAGGTCGCAACTCCACTGGATCGCCGCCCGCAGCGACTGTTGGCGGACGTCGGCGGCCGGGCCGATCTTGTGCAGGAGGGCGAAGCGGTCGTCCAGGCGGGCGAGGATGGCGGCCGGCGACAGCACCTTGATCCTGGCTGCGGCGAGCTCGATCGCCAAGGGGAGCCCGTCGAGCACCCGGCAGATGTCGGCGACGTTGGCGGCGTTCGTCTCGTCGACCTCGAATCCCGGACGGGTGGTGCGAGCACGGTCGCGGAACAGGCGGACGGCCTCCGACTCTTCGATCTCCTCCAACGGCGCGTCCGGACGGGAGAGACCGAGTGGAGGCACCGGCCAGGCCACCTCGCCGGCCACGGTGAGCGGCTGGCGGCTGGTGGCCAGGATGGTGAGCGCAGAGCAGTCTCGGAGCAGCCGGCGGGCGGCCCTCGCACAGGCATCCACGAGGTGCTCGCACGTGTCGAGCACGAGAAGGCCGGGCCGGTCTCCGATCCCCACCGCCAGCGCCTCGAACGGATCGGCGTCGGGCGCCACGCCGACGGCGCCGGCGATCTCGTACGGGACCACGCGCGCGTCGTTGACCTCGGCGAGCTCGACGAGCCACACCGGCCGTCTGGCCGCCTCGGCATGGGCCACGGCGAGGGCCAGGCGGGTCTTGCCGGCCCCGCCCGCCCCGGTCAGCGTCACGATGCGGTCGTCGGCGAGCGCCTCGTGGATCCGCTCGAGCTCCTGCTCCCTGCCGACCAGCCGGGACGTCGGGGCGGGCAGCCGCGACCCGCGGCGCCGGCACCGGCGGAACCGTGCCGGACGGTGGGCGCCAGTCGAGCTCGGGCGCTTGGTCGAGCACGGCCCGGTGGAGTTTCTGCAGCTCGCGGCCAGGATCGACGCCGACCTCCTCGACGAGCAGTCGGCGCGTCGCGTCGAGCTCGCGCAACGCCTCGGACTGCCGGCCCGACCGATACAAGGCGAGCGCGAGCTGAGCCCGCAGCCGCTCGCGGAGCGGATGCTCGGCGATCAGCTGGCGGAGCGCCGGGACGGCGAGCTCGTGCTCGCCGAGCGCCATCCGGGCGTCGATCTCGTACTCGAGCGCGGCGGCCCGCAGCTCGTCGAGCCGGGCGGTCTCGGCAACCGCGGAAGGAGCATCAGGCAGGTCCTGGAGTGGCTCGCCGCGCCAGAGGCCGAGCGCGGCCCGCAGTTCGTCCAGGGCAACGTTGGCGTCGACCGGCCGCGGCGCCGCAAGCCGCGCGGCCGCCGAGCGGATGAGGACCTCGAAGCGATGGGCGTCGAGCGAGTCCGGGTCGACGTCGAGCAGGTACCCGGCGCCCGTTGTGCGCAGCGCCGGCCGGACGGCGCCGGATCCCAGCCCGACGGTGCGGCGCAGGTACGACACCTGCACCTGTAGGGCGTTGACGGCGTCGGCCAGCACCTGCTCGCCCCAGACCTCCTCGACGAGGGCATCCGCCGAAGCCACCTTTCCCAGCCGCAACAGCAGTGACGTCAACAGCGAGCGCGCTCGTCCCTGGCGCAGGGCGAGCAGGCGTCCGCCGTCGCGCACCTCGAGCGGGCCGAGGACAGCGAACTCCACCGCGGTGAGGGTAACGACGGGGCAACAGGTCCTTGTCAGCGAACTGACAGCCCGACGACAGGGCGATCAGCGATCGTGACCGTGATGACGCCCGAGCTGGCGACCCGTGCCGGGCTCGCCGATGTCAGCGAGCTGGAGCAGCATCGGGCGGTGTTGACCCGCCATTGTCGCCGGATGCTCGGCTCGTCCGCGGAGGCCGACGACGCGGTCCAGGAGACGATGATACGGGCGTGGCGGGCTCGTGACCGGTTCGAGGACCGGAGCAGCCTGCGCACGTGGCTGTACCACATCGCCACCAACGTCTGCTTCGACGCGCTGCGCCGCCGGCGCCGCCACGCCGTCGCCGTCGATCTCGGGCCGGGCTCGAACCACTCCGCCGCACGTGTCGCGGCGTCGGGGGACGGCCCCGCCGAGCTCGCCGAACGGAGCGACCACGTCCGTCTCGCCTTCGTCGTCGCGCTCCGGTGGCTCCCGCCAACTCAGCGTGTCATCGTGATCCTGCACGACATCTTCCGCTGGAAGGCCGATGAGGTCGCCGCGCTGCTCGGCACCAGTGTGCCGGCCGTCAACAGCTCCCTGCAGCGAGCGCGCGTGACGCTACGAGCGGGTGCCCTCGCCTCGCCGACTGCGGTCGATGGCGAGCAGCGGCGCCACCTCGACCGTCTCGTCGACGCCTTCGCCCGACTGGACGTGACCCGGCTCGTGACGTTGGTGCGCGACGACGGCGTCGCCGCAGACTGAACGCCAACCAGATTCGGGCCGACGCCCGGCTTCTCTCCAAAATCGCGATCGTGAGCGCGCGGCGATGCCGGTGCGGCCGGGCAGCGGTGCCGAACTGGCGGGACAATGATCCCGATCGGATCAGGGACGACCGGCCGTGAGCGCGGCGCGCCACTGCGGTTCGTCGAGGTCCATCGGCTCGGTGCTCTCGACGAAATCGGTGACCGCTTCGACGAAGGCCGCCGGCTCCTCGACGTGCGGGAAGTGGCCGGCCCGCTCGAAGGTGACCAGCCGGCTTCCGGGAATCGCCTTGTGGGCCGCGTGGGCGTGGCCGGGCGGGATGATGTGGTCCCGCCCACCCCACACGATGAGCGTCGGTAGGCGCGCGGCGAGGTAGAGCCGGTCGTGGGCGCTGACGGCCTGGCCGTTCACGTCGATCACCGAACGCAGCGTGCGCACGAACGGGTGCCGATTCTCCGGCTCGGTGAGCGCGGCGTAGGCGCCCCACTCCTGGGCGAGGCGCGGCGCCCGCAGTCCCAGCTGGTGCAGGCGCCTGTCGATGGCGGCGCCCGCGGTGCGCGCGACGGACAGGTAGATCACCGGCATGAGGTATCCACCACGCCAGCGCTGTTGGACCGCCCTGCGATTCCTGCCGGCGAGGGCTCATGGCCGGATGGTTCTATCGGCCCCGAGGAGGGTGCGAGCTGGCAACGGCTGGCTAGGTCGAGGACCGCCACCCAGGCGCCGTGATCTGATCACGGCTCAGCCGAAACGTGAACCCTGCCAACGGCGAGTTCCCGCCGCAGTGTGGTGGTCAGCGCGCTCGGGGTCCGTGCGCAGGGTCGCGCGGTGGTCATCGGTCCTGTGACGTGCGCCGTGCGGTGTGCACGGCAAGGACTGACACGACGACCGCGACGAGCACGGGCCACGGCAGGAAGTGTGGGTCGTCGGTCGACCCGAGCCACGACTCGCGCATGCCGCCGACCACATGGGTGAGCGGGAGCACCTCGGAGATCGTCTGCATCGGCCCGGTCATCACCTCGCGGGGAGGTCCGCCGCCGCCGAGCAGGAACATCGGCACGAACAGCAGGTTCCCGACGGCGGCCGCCACCCGGGCGCTCGGCATCAGCACGCCGAGGGCGCCGCCGATGGCGATGAAGCACGCCAGGCCGGTCAGGAACCAGACCGCCGTGGCGACGGGGTCCTCGGGAGCTGGCACGCCGTATACCAGTCCGCCGACCAGCAAGACGAGGGCGCTGGCGGCCGTGCCGACGATCGCGCCGATGGCGGCGTGGGAGCCGACGAGGACGCCGCCGCCGACACCCGATGAGGTGTAGCGGCGTAGGACACCACGTTCGCGTCGCTCGGCGATCATCGCCGGCAGCGTGATCAGTCCCATCGCGGCGAGCACGACGCCGAGGTAGCCAACGACGTAGTGCTCGCTGGGGATGACGCCGCCGAAGTCGGGATCGGGCGTCGACCCGAAGACCCCGGCGATCACCAGCACGGTGACGGCCGGGAACCCGATCAGGGCGACGAGCACGCCGGGCTCGCGCCGGAGCAGGCGGAGTTCCATCGCGGTGAGCAGCGAGATGGTGCGCAGTCCATCGTGCCGACGGAGGGGGACGACGTTGGCGGTGGTCATGGCAGGGTCCTTTCGGTGAGGGCGACGAAGCGGTCCTCCAGCGACGGTCGTTCGATGCGCAGATCGAGGGCGGGTCGGCCGGCGGCGACGAGGTGGGCGCCGACATGGGCGAGCAGAGGCCCCGTGCCCTCCACATGCACCTCGGGCCCGTGGCGGCGCACTGTCGTCACGCCGGGGAGGGTGCGCAGGTTGCGGACGTCGAGCTCGGCGTCGGAAAACGGACCGTCGATGAGCCGCCGAGCGCGTCGACGATCGCCGCCGGGGAGCCGTCGGCGACGATCAGGCCGTGGTCCATCACCACGATGCGGTCGCACAGCCGCTCGGCCTCTTCGACGTCGTGGGTGACAAGCACGACCGTCGCCCCGCTGTCACGGACGTGACGCACGACGTCCCACGTGCGCCGCCGGGCCATCGGATCGAGGTTCTGGGTCAGCTCGTCGAGGAACACGAGCTCGGGCCGGCCGACGAGGGCGAGCGCGACGAACAGCCGCTGGCGTTCACCGCCCGACAGCGCGGCGAACGGTCGCCGCAGGATGTCGCCGAGCTGCCATTCCTCGACCAGCTCATCGGTCGGGCGCGGTGTCGGGTGGAGCGCGGCGAACAGCGACAGGGCCTCGGCCACGCGCATGCGCTCGGGCAGGGCGGCGCTCTGCAACTGGGCGCCGGTGCGGCGGCGCAACTGGTCGCCAGCCTCCGCGGGGTCGAGGCCGAGCACGCGCACCCTGCCCGCGTCGGCCCGGCGCAGCCCCTGCAGGATCTCGACCGTCGTCGTCTTGCCGGCGCCGTTCGTGCCGAGCATGCCGAACAGCTCGCCGCGCAACACGGAGAAGCCGATGCCGCCGACGACCTCGGCATCTCCGTAGCGCTTGACGAGGCCGTCGACCTGGACGACGGGATCGCTTGTCGCGGGGAGCCCGGCCGCAGGTGCAAGTGCTGTCGCCGTCATACGGTGATCGTGAGCGCCTCGACGGACCGGCGCATCGGCCTGCGGTCGCAATCGGACCCCGCCCATGGGTGGACTTCAGCTGCGCCGGTCAACGATGTCGTGGTCGTAGGCGAACACGATCGCCGCGGCGCGGTCCCGCACGCCGAGCTTGGAGAAGATGGCGCCGACGTGGCTCTTCACCGTTGGCTCGCTGACGTACAGGCTGGCGGCGATCTCCGAGTTCGTCGCCCCGCGTGCCATCAGCCGCAGCACCTCGTGCTCGCGCTCGGTCAGGACGTTGACGCGCTCCGCCTCGGTCATCCGCGGCCGCACGTCTGGATCGGAACGCATCGAGGACCCGCGGCGCCACCTTGGGGTCGAGCCAGGCTGCGCCGTTGGCCACCGCCCGGCTTGCCGCGATCAGGTCGTCGGCGGAGGCGTCCTTGAGCACGAACCCGGCGGCGCCGGCGTCGAGCACGTCCCACAGCACCTCGTCGTCGTCGAACGTCGTGAGCACGAGGACGGGCGGCGCGTCCGGCGTCGCCGCCAACGCCCGCGTCGCCGTGACGCCGTCGACGCGGCGCATCCGGATGTCCATCAGCACGAGGTCGGGCCGGTGCGCCTCGACGGCGGCGAGTACCTCGTCGCCGTCGCCGCATTCGGCGACGACTTCGAAGCCGTCGTCGGGTCCGAGGATGCGGGCGACGCCGGCGCGCACGACGGGTTGGTCGTCGACGATGATCGTGCGGATCACGGTGCGACCGGCTCGGCGATCGGCACGCTGGCCTCGACGCGCCAGCCGTCGGCCGTCGGTCCGGCCTCGCACTGACCGCCGAGCGCGCGGGCCCGCTCGGCCATGCCGACGAGGCCGAACTGCTTCACCTCGGGATCCGGCGGCGCCGCCGGTCGCCCACGGTCGGCCACGACGAGGCGGACGACGCCGCCGGAGACGTCGATCGTGAGCGTGACGTCGTTGCCCGGCACGTGGCGGGCGACGTTGGCCAGGCCTTCTCGGGCGACCCGGTGCAGCGCCGTGCCGACGGGGCCGTCGAGGGATGCGGCGCGCTCGGCGATCGACGCGTCGATGTTCAGCCCGGCGCGCCGGTAGTCCTCGACGAGCGCCGGAAGGTCGGCGACGCCGGCCAGTGACGGGTCGGTGCCGCGCTCGTCGGTGCGCAGCGAGGCGACGGTGGCGCGGATCTGGTCGAGGCTCGCTCGACCCACGGTCTCGGCGTCGGCGAGGGCACGGTCGGCCTCGTCGAGGTCGTGCCGGCGCAGCACGTGGCGGGCCCCCGTCACGTGCAACAGCACGGCTGCCAGCGTGTGCCCGGCCAGGTCGTGCAGCTCGCGGGCGATGCGCCGCCGCTCCTCGGCCACGGCCCGGTCGGCGAGCGCCTCACGGGCCCGCTCGAGCTGCTCGATCAATTGGCGCTGGCGGACCTGCGTGCGCCCGAGTGCCAGCACGAAGAGGTTGGCCATCGCCCACGGCTGCCAACCGATGCCGTCGTCGCTGACCACAGCGATGAGCCATGTCGAGGCAGCCGCCAGCGCCGTGACAGCGATCGCTCGGGTCAGCGACTCGAGGTGCGCCGTCGCCGAGAACGTCATCATCACGATGAGGAACAGCGCCACCTCCAACTCGCCGCTGCGACCGACTGCGAGCGCCACGGGCACGATGACCATGACGGCGAAGACCTCCGCCGGCAGCGCGCGGCACCAACCCGCGCACGGCGAAGGCGACGACGGCAGGCACGAGAAACAGCAGCTCGACGGCGTCGCCCGGATCGAACGACTGGGCGACAACGACGATGAGCACGGCGGTGCCGACGAGGAACCAGAACTCGTCGCGCGCTCGTCGGGATCTCCGGCCGGGCCAGGTCGGCGCGCCACCGCCGCCGCAGCTCCACGCGACGAGTGTACGTGCGGCATCCCGACCGGCCCTCGGCCGACGGTCGGAACGGCGCGATCCGCCCCCTGCGGCGGTCAGCGAGGTGGACAGCGCTCAGCGGTCGGCTGGCACCGGAGCCCCGCCCGCGACACTTTCGCACCGTTCACCGCCGCCGATGGCAGCCTCGGAGCGCCCTTCGAAGTCGACGTCGTGGCCGCCCGCCGATCATGACCGACTCGACCGCCACCCTCACCCCCGCCGTGGTCTGACCGAGGCGCACGGTTCCAGGGCAAGCCCACGGCAACCTGCTCGCCTGCTGCCTCGATCATCGCCCCGTGTCGTCCTCAGCAGAGGCGACCTGGCTGACCGAGCCCATCCCGCGCCGGTCAACCGGCGGTACGGGGCAGCTGCCTGCTCGCGTCGGGGTGTTGTCGGGTCGCTCGTCGGACGACCTCGGGGAACGGGACTCCTTCGCCTTCGGCCCGGCGTGCAAGACCCTCCTGAGGGTTAGATCCGTGTGAGTGCGGCGACCCCGTCGAGTCGGGCCAGCTTGTGCGGGTTTCGGACCGCGTAGATGCGGGTGATGCGACCGTCCTCCACAGCGAGGCTCACGGCGGTGTCGACCTGACCGCCGACGTCGAACCGGATCGCGGGTGCGCCGTTGAGCCAGGTGGCTGTCGCCTCGAGGTCCGTCGACCGGAGGCCAGCGAGCAGGAGGCCGGCCACCCGCTCCGCACCTTCGATCGGACGACGGAAAGCGGTGACGAAGCCGCCACCGTCGGCAACGACGACGACGTCGGGGGCCAGGACATCGAGCAGGTCTCGCAGGTCACCATTGCGGATGGCGGCCAGGAACCGGTCCACGACCTCCTGCTGCTCCGTCGTGCTCACCGGCATCCGCGGGCGCCGCGCCGCAACGTGCTCGCGAGCCCGGTGGGCGATCTGCCGAACGGCGGCAGGTGACTTGCCAACTGCGGCCGCGACCTCCTCGTAGGGGGTGTCGAACACCTCGCGGAGAACGAACACGGCGCGTTCGGTCGGACCGAGGGTCTCGAGGACAGTGAGCATCGCCATCGACACGCTCTCGGCGAGTTCGACGTCGGCGCCGACGTCAGGGCTGGTCAGCAGCGGCTCCGGCAGCCATTCGCCCACATACTCCTCGCGCCGTCGCGCCAGCGACCGCAGTCGGTTCAGCGCCTGACGAGTGACGATGCGCACCAGGTACGCCCGTGGGTCGCGCACCACCACGTGGTCGACGCCGGCCCACCGCAGCCATGTCTCCTGGACGACGTCCTCGGCGTCGGAGGCGGAGCCGAGCATCTCGTACGCGACGGTGAACAGCAGGCTGCGGTGACGGGAGAACGCGTCCTCGCTCATGCCGACGTCGCGTACCCGAGCTCGGGTTGCGCCAACGGCAGCTTGCACGCCTTGGAGAACCCTTGGGACTCGATCCCCATCGCGGTGTTGCCCCTCGTGTTCATGTTCGCGAACCCGACCAAGGACGTGAGCTCCACCATGGCCGGCGCACCGAGCTGCCCGAGCAGCCGGGCGAACAGCTGGTCGGTAACCCGAGGGGGCGTCTCGCTCATCGCCTCGGCGTAGTCCATGACGTCACGCTCCAGCGGCGTGAACACCGTCGACTCACGCCACCGGGGCACCTCGCTGGCCTTGATCTCGTCGAGTCCCTCATTGTGGGCGTGGAAGTAGTTGAAGTCGAGGCACCACGAGCATCCGACCAGCGAGGCGACCGCCATGTGGGCGAAGGTCTGCAGGTTCGGGTCGAGCTTGTCCCACTTCTGTACCTTGCGGCCAAAGCCCATGGAGCTGGTGAGCACCGCTCGGTTGTGCCACATCACTCCGAGGGCGTCGGGCACCTCACCGAGCATCTTGCGGCTGAATCGCTTCACCAGATACCCGAACGGCCCGGTGATCTCCGCCCTGGGAATGCGGGGTGTGCTGGACATGGGTCCTCCTCGTGTCGATGTGATCGACATGAAGACACCGGCCGGGTCCCGCCTGTGACAGTCACTGGATGACGAGTGTGCTACCCGAGATGTCCTCACAGGTGCCGCTGGGCGACGACTCGCGAGCGCGGCTCAGCCGGCGGTAGAGGGCACTCTGTGACGGCGAGCATCGTGAGCGTTATGGCGCACCCGGTATAAGGGCCGAAGTCGAGCAGCGACGGCCGCCGTGCGAGTGTGTTATTGCGCTGGCATTATCGGCAGCTGCGAGCGACCCGTGCGCACCTCGGGGACGCACTGGCTGGCGCTGTGGCGCGCAGCACTGCTCGCTTTCATTCGGCGCCGGTCGAACGTGCACGGGCGTGGGCGAGCACATCGGGATTGACGACGTTGACTGGTGTGCCGGTGTCGTGGGCATTGATCTGGTCGAAGACGTCCGCGAACTGGACCTCCCACTCGTCGCGTGTGACGTAGCCGATGTGGGGCGTGCACACGACGTTGTTCATGGTGAGCAGGGGGTGGGTGGTGTCGAGCAGCGGCTCGTCGTCGTAGACATCGACCGCCGCCATGCCCGGTCGCCCGGCCAGGAGCGCGGCAACAAGCGCGCCTGGCTCGATCAGGCCCGCCCGGCTCGTGTTGACCAGCAAGGCCGTCGGTTTCATCCGAGCCAGGTCGGTGGCGGTGATGATCCCGCGAGTCGCGTCGACCAGACGCATGTGGAGGCTGACGATGTCGCAGGTCTCGAGGAAGGTCTCTTTGCTGTCCGCCACGGCGATGCCGTCGGCTGCTGCCTTGGCGCGGGACGTTTCGCTGGCCCATATGACGACGTTCATCCCGAAGGCGTGCCCGTAGCCGGCGACGACTTTGCCGATCCGTCCGTAGCCGTAGATGCCAAGCGTCCTGAACGAGACCGTCCGGCCGACGCCGGCCTGCCAAGTCCCGGCCTTGAGTGACGCGACCTGCTGTGGAAGCTGGCGCATCGCGGCCAGGACCAACGCCCATGTCAGTTCCACGGGTCGCGTAGGAGGGAGAGCCTGCGTGCAGATTGGAGGACACGACGATGCCCAGTCGGGTGCATGTGTCGACATCGATGTGGGGGTAGACGCTGCGCTGGCTGATCAGGCGCAGCTTGGGCAGCCGTTCCAGAAGCGGTGCTCGGATCTCGGTACGTTCGCGAATGAGTACCAGCGCTTCGCAGTCGCGTAGGCGGTCAGCGAGTTGGTCGACGTCCTGGATGTGATCGGTGAAGACCGTTACCTCATGGCGATCCAGCTTCTCGAAACAGTCCAGCGTGCGCAGCGTGTCGTAATAGTCGTCCAGGATCGAAACCTTCATGCTTCCATCCTCCACGGTGCGGAACCCACGTATCAGACCTGTCCCGCACGATGATCAGCTCAGGCGTTGGAGGGCGTCGGCCCACGATGGCCGGCCTTCTCCTCCCCGAATCGTCCATCGCACGAACTTCGTCGGCCCCATCTCAGGGGTGAGGGTGCGGATGAGGTCACGGTGAAGGTCGGCACCAGCAAACCTCTCGAGAGCGTCTTCGCCGGTCCACACCGACAACGTGGCGTACTGCTTGCGAAGCGGTCGGGCCAGCAGGGAGAAGCCGATCACACCGTCGGTGAGTGCCAGCTGCTTGCGGACTGCGCTGGCGCCGCGGAACAGGCGCCAGGTTGAGCGTCGACTGTTGGGCGGGATGCTCGATGCCAGTACGAGGTACTCCCGATCCGGCTCGGGCGACGTGGACCACTTCCATGGCGACTTCATGATTGCTCCTTCCGGACACCCGGCAGAGTGGGCGCTGGCCTCGACGAGGTCAAGACGTGCGCCCGCAGGAACACTTCCGTCCTCACGGCCGTGTCGAGTGGCGATGCTTCGCAACGGCGACCACGTGGCGACGAGGACCGATGTGGTTGTCCCTTGACGCGTGGTTCGGGTCGACGCAGCCCCTCCGCCCGGCTCGGGCTCGCCGGTGGACCTCCGGTCCTGCCAGTCGATCTGGACCAATGCACTCAACCGTCGTGGGAGGTGGTGAACTGCACCACTGCTTGGGCGAATGACGTTGGGTCGAAGGCGAACGCGAGGTGTCGCTGCCCGGAGAGGCCGTGGAGTTGAGCCTTCGGCAGCAGTTCGGCAACCTCGGCCGGAGTCGGGAAGATCGAGGTCTCTGTCTTCTCGCCGTAGAGGTAGAGGGTGGGGATATCCGGCGGGTCGAGCGCGTTCAACCGGTCGATCGCCTGGAACCCGGTCTGGAGCTCGGGGGGGACGAGGCGGACGCCGGCTCGGAGCCGTTTCCACACCGCTTCGACCGATCGGAGCACGTGTACCTCTGGCTCCGCGACTCCGATGGCGGCGAAGATGATCTCCAGCGCCCGGTCTTCGTCACTGGCATCCAGCGCAGCCTGCACCTGGTCGATGACGGTGGGGTCGCAGCGTTCGAAACGCAGGGGCGGCTCGTAGAGCACGAGCGATCGCAGCGGCGGCGGCTCGGTGGCGGCCAGGAGGCTGTAGATGGCGCCGCCAGAGTGTCCGACGAGGTGGGCGCGGTCGCCGGCGACGGCAACGACGGCGAGGAGGTCTTCGATCTCGCGCTCGAGGGCGTAGCCGGGTCCGTCGCTGCTGCCGCCTCGCCCTCGGCGGGAGTACACCCACACCGTGTGGTGTTCGGCGAGCATGCCTTCGACGAAGGCGAACGTGTCGAGGTCGCCGTTGGCGCCGTGGACGAGCACGATCGGCGATCCGTGGCCGGTGTGGCGGGCGGCCAATCTGGTGCCGTCGGCGGACGTGATGGTCATTGTCTCGTCCACGCTTCCACGCCCGCGGTCACAGGAAGGTGAGGTCGACGTCGACGCCGGCGAGCACTGCCCCGGCGAGGGTCAACGTGTCCGGCTTGACCACGAAGTGCTGAGTGACGGCATGGACGTCCCGAAGTCGCCGCTGCAGCGGACTGCTCGAGTACAAGGCGGTGCCACCGCCGGCCGTGTAGGCCACGTCGACCACCTGGGCGGCAGAGCCTGTCACCCAGGCGGCCGTGCTTCGGATCCGGGCGCGCCACTCCGGCGTGAACTCCTCGTCCGCCGTGGCGATCTCCCAGGTGCGGGCCGCGTCGGCATCGAGCAGCGCCTTGGCCGCTCGCAGCTGGGCGTCGGACTCAGCGAGCCGGAAGCGGAAGAGCGGGTTGGATGCCAGGGTCCCATCGGCGAACATCGGCACCTTGGCCGTCGCCAGGGTCGTGATGTCGGCGAGCGCGCCTTGGGCGATGCCGACGGCGACTGTGGCGATTGCCAGCGCCGAGTAGATCAACTCGGGGATCCTGCCCAGGGCGCCCTCGAGCCCGCCGGGCTGGAACACGGTGAAAGTGTGGTCGGCGGGCACGAACACACCGTCAAGCACGAAGTCGTGGCTTCCCGTGCCGCACAGCCCCGACACCGTCCATGTGTCGATGATGTGGACCTCGCTCGCGGGAAGCACCATCATCCGCAGTGGCGGCATGCTGCCGTCGGCGACGATGCAATGGGCGAGGAACCAGTCCGCGTGCTCGCACCCGCTGGCGAACGCCCAACGGCCGCTCGCACGGAAACCGCCGTCGACGACAGTCGCCGTGCCGGCCGGGTTGAACGTCCCGGCCCCGACGACGTCGGGGCCATGGGCGTACATCGTCTCGAGTGTGACCAGCGGCAGTTTGCCGAAGACCACCGGCGCCGAGCTGCCGATCATGACGGTCCAGCCCACCGACCCGTCGGCACACGCCAGCTCGCGGAGGAGGTTGAGGTGTTCGGCCAGGTCCGCTTCAGCGCCGCCGAGGCGGCGGGGGACCAGCATGCGGAAGCATCCCGCCGCCCGCAGACGCGTCACCACGTCGAGCGGGAGTCGTCGCCGACATTCAATCTCCTCGCTGCTCGCCACGATCAGCGGCACCACTTCTCGCACGGCGGCGAGGATCGTCGCCGGGTCCGACGCTCGCTCGTGGTCGGTCCGCTCGATGGTGTCGGCGGCCACCGGTCGGTGCGTCGGCTCGTTGACGTCGCTGTTCATGCTGCTGACGGGGTCGAGATGGTGCCGTCGGTGGCACAGCAGTTCGAGTCCTCACCGTCGGTCTGGCAGCACTGTGCAGCGTCGTTGGCGATGGCTTCGGCGGGGTCGTCGTCGACGATGGTGTAGTACTCCCAGTGCCCGAGCGGCACGTCTGGGGCGTGGACGTACACCTTGTCCTGGACGGCATGGCAGCACAGCTCGTGTTGGGAGGTTCCGCGTTTCCAGCCCGGCGTGCTCGAACCGTTCGGCGGCGGCGGCGACCTCCTCGGGCGATCTCACTTCGACCCCGAGGTGGTTGAGCTGTTGGGGAGCGTGAGGTGCTTCGAAGAGCACCAGCTTCAACGGCGGATCGGCGACGACGAAGTTGACGTAGCCGGGACGTCGCTTGTGGACCTCGACGCCGAACATGCGGCGGTAAAAGTCGACGGCGGCGTCGAGGTCGGCGACGTTCAATGCCAGCTGGACACGATTGACTGTCACTGGTGAGCCTCCCGGCTGGTTTCGTGAGTTGCGTAGTGCCCAAGCGAACGGCTCGGGCTGAGGGAACAGACGACGGTGGGCGAGGATGGACGCAAACCGTGTCCGGTTCGCTCGGTTGCGTCCTTTCCCGTTCGGGTTCGTCTGTAGGTGGCAGATGAGCACGGCACGGCCATTGACGGTCGTCGAGTCCGCGGCCGAGCGATCGGGCGCGCCAGCCAACGGTCGTCGCGCCATGGGCGTGGATGATGCCTGGGCGTCGACGCGGCGCGAGCTGGTCGAGTTCATCGCTGGACGAGTCGAAGATCCGGCCACGGCCGAGGACATCACCCAGGACGTGTTCATGCGCCTGCACCGGGCTCACGTCGAGGGGGCCGAGATCGGTGCCGTGCACGCCTGGCTGTATCGAGTTGCCAGCAACACGATCATCGACCACTACCGGACCCGGCGGCGGCTCCATCCTCTGCCTGAGGACTGCCATCAAGCGTTCGACGAGTCCGACGATGGGGGGCCGAACCGGGCGACCCGAGAGCTCGCCGCGTGCCTGCGGCCACTCGTCGATCAGCTCCCGGAGCGCTACCGGACGGCGGTCATCCTGGTCGAGCTCGAGGGCTACACGCAGGTCGCCGCCGCAACTGCGCTCGGCCTGTCGGTGTCGGGGACGAAGTCCCGTGTCCAGCGCGGTCGCCGCCAACTGCGCCACCTGCTGACCGGCTGCTGCGTCGTCGGCACGGACCACGCCGGCGCGATCATCGACTACATCGCCCGCCCCGACGCCTCCTGCGACTGCCGTCCCTCCCGTTGACCGGAGGGACGCATACCGGCTGCCCCATCGGGCGATTGTGATGTGGGAAATCGGGGACGTGGCCCGCAGTGAGCTGCGATTGCTGGCACGGGTGTGTTGGGCGCTCGATGCTCGACGCTGGGTGCTGTCCATGTGCAACGTCGTGGCGGCTTTGCTGTTCGTCGCCGGTTGTGTCGGGTTCTACCGTCCGATGTGGTACGGCCCATCGGTGACCTTGTTCCTGCTCGGCAGCGTGCTGTTCCTGCTCGCCGCGTTGGGTTCGGCACTGCTGGAGCACGGCCCGTCGACCTGAGTGTCCGGCTGACAGTCGAAGTCGACCGGGGCGGTCAGCGGGTTGCCGTGGCAACGGCGAGGTCGGCGAGGAGCGTTTCGACACGGGCGCGGATCTGGTCGCGGATGGGGCGGACGGCGTTGATGTCTTGGCCGGCGGGGTCGTCGAGTTGCCAGTCTCCGTAGCGTTTGCCGGGGTCGAGGGGGCAGGCGTCGCCGCAGCCCATGGTGATGACGACGTCGGCGGCTTGGACCATTTCTTAGGTCCATGGTTTGGGGAACTCGCCGGTGATGTCGATGCCGACTTCGGCCATCGCGGCGATGGCGGCGAGGTTGATCTCGGTGCCGGGTTCGGAGCCTCCGGACCAGGCGACGGCGCGGTCGCCGGCGAGGTGTTGAACGAGCCGAGGGCCATCTGGGAGCTGCCGGCGGTGTGTACGCACAGGAACAGCACGATGGGTGTGCCGTCGTTGCCTTTGCCTTCGACGCGGGCGAGGGTGCGCAGCCGTTGGCGGGCGAAGCGTTCCGCCATCAACGGGAGGAAGTTGGTGAACTCTGCGCAGTCGGCGAACTGGTCGTAGCTGGTCTCGAGGAAGAGCTCGATCGTCTCGGTGGAGAAGAAGTCGTCGAACTCGTCGCGCAGAGTGGCAGCGGCGAGCCGGATGGCGTACCGCTGGTCGCTGGACAGGGTGGCGAGGTCAGGCACGGTGAGCGCGGTTCTGATGCCGCGGAACTGCGGGACTTGCGTCTCATTGATCCGGCGTTTGGTGGCACGCCTCCACGCTGCGCTTGAGCGACATGGGGCACCCGGTAAGGGCCGAACTGCTCGGGCTCCGACGACGTCCGTACGAGATGACGCGTGGCTGATATGGGTGGCTCTACCGATCGCGACGAGCCTGATGCAGCCACACCGGACGCGCTCCTCTCGGGCTCCGAGTCCGGCGGTGACATCCGTTGAGCGATCGACGAGGACTGAAAGCACCGCGGATGCACATCGACCTCTAGCTCCAAGAATGGGAGGACTTCTACAACTTCCACCGACCCCACGGCGGCCTCGGTGGACAGACCCCCTACGAACGGCTACGACAGAAGACCACGACCCCAACCGCGTGAACGGCCTCCGTCAGTTGCACAACTAGCGGGCCGGCAGCCGGGGCGAACCCACACCAACTCGAGCTCTGCGTCCTCGATTGCCGGCAGTGTGTTCGGACCGCATGGGCCGAGGCTTTAGCCGTCGCTGCGCAATGCGTCGAGCGGCAGCCGGACGACGGCCTCCGCCTCGAAGGAGAACATCCACACCGAGTCGAAGCCGACCACAGCCGTGTAGGCGGGGTCGTCGACGATCAACCGGTCCATCACTTGGCGCGTGTACGGGTTGATGCCGATGAGCGCACCCGTCGGGCCCGTCGGAAGTTGGATGGCGGTGATCCATACGAGGTCGTCGACCTGCATGACACTTCCGACGGCACCGCCGGCATCGACGGAGCCGCGATGCATCGGCCTGGCGGTGTCAATGACGTCGACGAACTCGGCTTCGAAGCAGCTGGTCACCCACAAGTCGCCACCCACTTCCTCGATCGGGCCGCACGGCATCTCGGCGCCGACGCGTTCCACGACCTGGTTGGTGGTGGCATCGATGGCCACGACCTCCTTGGCGTTGGGGACCCCGACCCAGAGGCGGTCACCGAAAGCGACGAGGTGTTGGGGACCGGCGGGCCCCGCCGGACCGACCTCGACGGTCGCTATGACCAGGTTGGTGGACGGATCGATCCGGGTGACCGTCCCAGCTCGATGGTTGGCCACCCACACCGCGTCGGCGCTCACCTCGACCCCTGCGGGGTTGTCTCCGGTCGGAATGGTGGCGATGACCGCTCCGCTGACCAGGTCGACGCGCCGAACGACGCTGTTGTCGAAGTCGGGGATCCAGGCGGCGCCCCAGCCGATGTCGAACGGGTACGTCAGCCCGGGAGCGGCGATCTCGTGCACGATCTGGTTGGTGGCCGGATCGATGCGGAGCAGGGTCTCGGCATCGGTCGCCACCCATACCCCGTCCTCGGTCACCATCCCGTTGGCGGGCGGCCCGTCGAGCTGGATCTTGGCTACCGGCTGTCCCCGCCGCACCTCCACTCTGGAGGTCGGGACCATGGATCGATTCACCGGGGCCGCAATCGTGGTTGGGTTGGCGTCCCCACCGGTGGTCTGGTCGGCCGGCACGGTCGTCGGCGAGGTCGCCGCAAGGTCACCTTCGCCGCCGCGCCGCCCCCGCAGGCGCTGAGCAACAGCAGGACGGCGGCAACGGCGGCGCCGACGCGGGCGTGGTGACTGGCGGTGATCGTGGCGGTGGTCAGCATGGCGTGCTCCTGAGGTCTCGGCCCGTTGAGAGTGGGCGAGTTCCACGCTGGCGGAGAGGGGTCGCAGGTCGCTGTCAGGCTTCCGACGCCGGTCGTACGATGTCGACGTCAGGGTGCCACCGAGGTGCAACCGGTCTGGGGTGCCATGAACATGTGGGGGACGCCGTGGCAGGCGACGCCGAGACGATGACGGCGACGGACGCCACATCGTCACGTCCACCCGGGGTGCACGTCGTCGTGCTCGGGCCACTGGGCGTCGACGCCGACGGTCGGACCCTTCACGTCGGCGGGTCTCATCGCCGCCGTCTGCTCGCCCTGTTGGCCAGTCGCGCCGGACGGATGGCGTCGGTCGACGCGATCGTGGACGCCTTGTGGGGCGACGATCCGCCGCCCAGTGCGACCAAGACGGTTCAGTCCCATGTCGTACGGCTGCGGCGGTCCCTCGGACGGCTCGGCCCGTCGATCATCGAGACGGTTCCGGGTGGTTACCGGTTGGCGATCGATCCTGAGGGGATCGACGCCGGGTGGGCGGAACGGTTGGCGACGGAGGGACGGGAGCTGCTGCGGGCCGGCGCGCCGGCCGCGGCCGCCGAACGGTTCGTCGCCGCCCTAGAGCTGTGGCGTGGCCCGGCATACGCCGAGTTCCGCGACGCCGACTTCGCCGCCGCCGACGGTGTTCGCCTCGATGAGCTGAACCTGGCCACGCAGGAGGATCTCGCCGAGGCCTGGGTGGCCATAGGATCGGCCGCAACGGCGACCTCGGCGTTGGAGCGACTCGTGCGCAACGAGCCGGGACGCGAGCGGGCCTGGGGGTTGTTGATGCGGGCCCTGTACTCGACAGGGCGGCAGCATGAGGCGCTCGGCGCGTTCCAGCGCGCTCGACAGGTCCTGGCCGAGTCGTACGGGCTCGAGCCGGGCCCTGATCTGCGGTCCCTCGAACGCCGGATCCTCAACCAGGATCCATCGCTCGGCTCGACGACGGCGCGGGTGGCCCTCGCTGCGGCGCTGCACACGTCGACGCCACTCGTCGGCCGCACGTCCGAACTGGCGGCCCTCGACACTGCTTGGCGGATGGCCCGGGAGGGGGCGGGACAACTGCGCATCCTGTCCGGACCCATCGATGTGGGTCGTACTCGACTCGCCGCCGACCTCGCCGGCCGCGCGATCGCCGTGGGCGGTGACGTCGAGTACCTGCGCGCAGCGGATGGGCTGGACTCGCTCGCTGCTCCGACCGGCACCGGCGGACCGACGTCACCGGGTGTGATCGTCGATGCCGTCGCCCACCGCTGTCGGCGCGGTCCGATGATCCTCATCATCGACGACATGGAGTGGGCGCCGGGCCCCGTTGTGACGACCATCGCGGCGCTGACGTCGGCACTCGAGGGTCTTGCACTGCTGGTGGTCTTGATCGTCGATCCGTCCGCCGGCGGCCCCGCCGTCGCCGCCATCGGCCGGCTCGACCCGGAACAGGCGCGCACGCTGTCGGTCGGTCCGATGTCCAATGCCGATATCGCCGCCATCGTCGTCGCTGATGGCGTCGAGGTCGATGCCGTGCCTCCGGTCGTGGCGCTGGCGGACGGCCGACCCGGTGCGGCCCGTCGCGAAGCGGCAGCCTGGGCCGAGCGCACCGCGAGCGACCGCCTCAGGGCGGCCACGGTGTCATCAGCCGGCGCACTGGCCGTGGCCCAGCAAGCACAGGTCTCCGTGCTCGACGAGGTGGTCGAACTGGTTGCGGCGCGCGCCCGCCGGGACGAGATGCGCAGCGCCACGTGGGTCGGCCGCCAGCCGTACCGGGCGCTGGCGAGCTACGGGCCACAAGACGCCGAGCTGTTCGTCGGACGTGAGCGCTTGGTCGCCGAACTGGCCACCCGCGTGCTCGAACGACGGCTCGTGGTCGTGGTCGGTCCGTCGGGCAGCGGCAAGTCGTCGTTGGTGCGGGCCGGGCTGATCCCCCTCGCTCGCAGCGGACGACTCCCTGGTGACGCGGCGTGGCGGACGCACATCATGGTGCCCGGCCATGATCCGCTCGCTGCCATCGACGCCATCGAGGATCTTGACGACCCCGGCCCCCGACTGCTGGTCGTCGACCAGTTCGAAGAGGTGTTCGCCTCGCTGCCCACCGTCGTCGATGGATTCGCCACCCGCCTGCTCGACCTTGCCGGCGATCCCGCCCTCGACGTGCACGTCGTCATCGTGGTGCGCTCCGACGAGTACGGCGCGCTCACCGGAGTGGGCGGGTTGAGCGCAGCTTCCCAAGACGCCCAGTTGCTCGTCGGCCCGCCGACCGACGCGGAGATGCGCCGGATCGTGGAGGAACCGGCGCGCCGCACCGGCGTGAGCGTCGAACCGGCGCTGGTCGACCTCGTCGCCCGTGATGTCGGCGGGTACGACTCCGCCTTGCCATTGGTGTCGGCGGCGATGGCCGAGGTGTGGGAACGCCGGACCGGCGTCGAGCTGTCCGCCGACCGCTACCTCGAGATTGGTGGTCTTGCCACGGCGGTTGAGCGACTCGGCGAACAGGTGATCGACCGGGCGGGGTCATCGAGTGAGGAGGTCCGACGGTTGCTGCTGCGCCTCGCCGATGTCACCGACGAAGGCCTGTGGACGAGACGTCGCGTGCCGATCGACGACGTTCCTGACGAGTTGTTGGCCGCCGTCGACGCGCTGGTCGCCACTCGCCTCGTCGTGCGGAGCGAGACGACGATCGAGATCGTCCACGAGGTCGTGTTCCGGGCCTGGCCGCGGCTCGTGTGCTGGCTGGAGGAGGCCCGGGCCGATCTCATTCGCGAACGCGATCTGATCGTCGCCGCCCGCATGTGGGATGCCGAAGGACGCTCTGACGACAACGTCTACCGGGGGGCTCGCCTGGAAGCCGGTGCCGAGTGGATGGCTCGCCATGGGGACCACGCTGGTGCACTCGTCGGCCCGTTCCTCGAAGCCGGTCGCCGCCGGGCCGAACGGGAGGCCGATGAGGCGGGGGTCCGTCTGGCTCGGGAGGTCCGCGCCCGGCGCCGGACCACCCGTGCGCTGCTCGCCGCCAGCGTGCTCCTCGTGATCGCCACGGTCACCGGCGTCCTGGCCGCGCGCCAAGCGGGGCGGGCCGACACGGCGGCGCAGGCATCCCGGCGAGAGACCGAACGGGCCGACCGAGCGGCCACCGAAGCACGCGACGCTGCCGACGCTGCGGAGGCGGCCGCACTGGCGGCCGACGCCGAGCGGCTGGGCGCACTGGCCGGTTTGGAGGACGAGCTGGACCGCTCACTGCTGCTCGCCGCCCAGGCCTACACGATGGCGGACACCGCATCGACCCGCGGCGCACTGCTGTGGGCCGTCCAGCGCAGCCCGGAGGCCGTCGGCATGACGCGCAGCGACGGTGCTCGTCTGCTGGCAATGGAGCTGAGCCCCGACGGCAGCATCCTCGCCGTCAACGAGAACCAGGGTGGCACCACCCTCCACGATGCACAGACCGGCGACCGGCTCGGCCACTTCGCTGCCGCGAACCTGGGCGGCCTGTCGTGGACGCCGGACGGCTCCGCCTTTGCGACCGTCGATGTCGCTGCGGACGCCGACCTATCCAGGCGTGATGGCCTCCTCGTCGATGCTGTGATCGTCGAAGCGTCGACGTTCACGGAGCGAGCTCGCTTCTCTGGACACAGGGGTCCGGTCAGCGACCTCACGTTCAGCCCAGACGGCCGATTGCTCGTCGCCGCGCCGTCGTTCCTCTTCGAGGACTACTCACCCGCCCAGGTCACCGTGTGGGACGTGGATCGACCTGGACCGCCCATCCGTACCATCGAGCTGCCCGACGGCACTCACAACTTCGACGACTCGATCAGCTTCGACGCCAGCGGGACCCGCGTCGCCGTCTCCGTCCACGACGCCACCGTGCTCATCGACGTCCACACGGGCGAGCGCGTCGGATCGACTGCCGGGTCGGCCGGTCTGTTCAGCCCTGACGGCCGGGTCCTGGCTGTCAACTCGGGTGGCGAGCGCTTCCCGCTCACGTTGGACCTTGTCGACGTGGAGACCGGCGTCCGGCGCACGTTGCATGGTGCTCACACCGAGGGGATCGTTCGCCGGGAGTTCAACCGCGACGGGACGAGGCTCGTGACCACCGGCGACGACCGCACCGTGCGTGTCTGGGACACGACGACCGGCGAGGAGCTGCACACGCTTTCCGGGCACACCGGTCGGGTGTTGGCCGCTGCGTTCAGTCCCGACGGCGCCACGCTGTACTCGGCCGGTCTCGACCGGTCGATCATCACGTGGGACCTCGCCGGTCGGCGCACGGTCGAGTCTGTGATCGCGCCGGCGACGACCGACAAGTTCAGCGAGCAGGTGATCATGACCGACGACGGGACGGCGTCGGTCAGGGTTCCCGTCGGGACCGGGATCATGGCAGTCACCGATCTCGGCTCCGGTGCCCGCACCCGGTTCATCGAGACCGGCCACGGCGTCACATTTGAGATCGTGAACGGTGGTGGCAGCGTCGTCTACACGGGCGGCAGCGACGGCGCCGTCCGGCGCTGGGACGTCAACGACGGCAGCCTCCTCGCCGAGCGACTCCCTGCCGAGCCAGTCCCCGGCATCTCACCACTCGCGGTCACCCCTGACCGTTCGACCCTCTACAGCCAGATCTGGGACGGCGCCGTGGTCGCCCTCGACGCGATCACCCTCGACCCGATCGACGACACGCAGCTCGGCAGCCATCCCGAAGCCCTCGACGCCGCCATCTCGCCGGACGGCGCCTCCATGGCCATCTCGACGCGCGATCCGCCCACGGTGTCGATCATCGACCTGACGACCGGTGCCAGCCAACCGGTCAACGTGCCCGGGGATGTCCTCGCGCTCGCCTTCTCACCCGACGGGTCGAGCCTGATCGGCGGTGACGCCGACGGCCGAGTGCTCCGCATCGACCCCGACGACGCGACGATCATCGGCGAGCCCGTCACCCGCCACGACGGATTCGTCGTCGACATCGACGTGGCCGCCGACGGCGCGCGATTCACGTCCGGGAGCACCGACGGCAACGTCGGGCTGTGGGAGACGGCGACGGGCCGGTACGTCGGCACCATCCAGCCCGGATCGCCGAACACCACGGTCCGCTCACGCTGGGCCACCGACGGGCATACCCTCGTCATCATGTACGAGGACGGAGCCATCTACGACTTCGACACCCGGCCATCATCGTGGTTCAAGCACGCCTGCCACACCGCCGGCCGACAACTCTTCGAACACGAGTGGGCCGAGCTGCTCCCCGATCGGCCCTACCAGCCGACCTGCCACTGAACTCCCGCCACCACTCGGTCCCGTGGCACGAGGGAAGCACGGTTCCGGACAACATCGGACCGTGGGCCGGGCTGATCACGGCGGACGCGTCCGGACAGCGCCGGGATGATCCCATGCGTCGCTTCACCGAACGCCGGACTGACCACGCCGGTGAGCCCCGCAGACCGAACCCGGCTCGCCGACCGAGAACGAAGGAGATACACGTGATCGCAGTGCCCGATGGCACCGGCTTGATGGCACCCTCGAACCACCTCATGATCGCGAGGCTCCGAACAGACCCGACCCCGGGCACTTCCGGCGAAGTGCACGCCCGGACCGTCGCAGAGCGAGCGCACCCCGAGCCGCAGATCGATGTCAGAGACGCCACCCGGCAGGGGCGCGAGGATCGGGCATGTAAGCGCAATACGTGCCTGTGCGGATCGTGCGGCTGAGATGCTCGCCGAGCTGGGGATCGTGCTCAGCGATGCGGGTGATCGCCTGGCGGACGGCGCGGGTCACTCCGGCTCAGCCCGCTGGCGACACCTGCACCGGAGGCGGCGGCAACGGCTGCCCGCCGGGGCCGGCGGCGAAGGTCAGTGGCGAGATCGCCTCTTGTTGACCGACGCCAGGCTTCGTCCAATCGCACACACCGCCGGGGAACACGGCGTTCAGCCGCGCCAGCTGTGACTGGTCGAGTATGGCCGGCGCGTAGTCGGTCGGGTCGAGCGGCTTGAGTTGGCACTTGAGGATGTTCTCCTGCAGCGACCCGCCGGCCACCTGCCGTGGCGACGAGTGCGTGGCGAGCCTCGGGTCGTCGTCGCACAGCGCCATGTCGGTGACCGGGGTGGTGAAGTTGGTGTCGCCCGTCAGGTAGCACAGGTCGAACGCCGTAGCCGGCTTGGCCGCGATCACGTCGGCCTGGGCGCGCACCGAGTTGAGCGTCGGCTTGGGCGAGGACACGTTGAGTTGCGACAGCCACGTGTCCATCGTCAGGAACGACGCCAGCGTCACCGCCGTCGCCTGGGCCGCCGTGGCGGGGAGCAGAGCGGTGCCGTAACGCCAGATGATCTGATTGCCATGGGTTCCGTCGTTGGCAGCTTCGATGCGCGCCCGTTCGGAGAAGGTGCGCCAGATGTAGTGGATCCCCTGCTCGTCGTAGCCGCGCGAGTCGATGATCGGGACCTTGCCGAGGTTCGTGCCGCTGGACACGATGCCGGCGCGGTAGGCGATGTCGAGGGCCGGCACGTCGGCCGCCGTACGAGCCACTGTGCGGTTCGAGTCGGCGTCGGTGCCGCCAGCCTTCTCGTTCAGCGTCACGAACTCCTCGGGCGTGATCGCACCTGAGCGCAGCGCGTTCAGGCCGTACTCGATGCCGACGTTGTCGAACGTCTGGCGGGCACGCACGGTGCCGGGGATGATGCCCACGGTGGTGCCCCACACGGCGGTCGCCAGGTCGGCGTCGCCGCAGCGCGTGCCGGTCGGGTTGGTCACCGGGTCATAGACCAGCGCGGCGGGCAGCAGGCAGTTGTTGCGCGGTGCGCCCACCGGCGCGATCGCTCCGGTGGTCTGGTTGATGACAAGGGTCGGCACGTAGTTACCCGGCTTGTTGTTGGAACCGAACGCGTTGTTCCATGACTGGCAGCCCAGGTGGTCGAGATGCCCGTTGATCGCGGTCTTCTTGGCGTTGATCTGCGCCTGGGTCAACCCGCTCATCAGCGCATTCCACTCCGGTGACACGTAGGCGTTCACGAGCAGCACGCAATCGAGGACCTCGAGGCCGGTCGTGATGGAGTCGGGGTAGTTGCAGCTCGGCTGGATCCCGTCGAGCAGGCCCGGGAAGATCGACACGACGGTGTTCTGCTGGATCGACCCACCTGAGCAGCCGTTGCCCATCGTGTACGCGATCTCGCCGTAGGTGTCGACGATGTGCTCCTTCATCATCATCACCGTCTCGGCGACCAGTGTGCGATTGGAGTTCCGCGAGGAGTCGGTGACGCTGTTGTCCACCACCATGAAGCCGCGCGACAGCGCAGCGTCGTCGGCCCAGTTCTGGGAGGTGCGGAACTGCAGCCGTGGCTGACCCGTGGACGCCCCGAAGCTGTAGACGACCTTGCCGTTCCATCCGGACTGCGGAGCGAGCGCGGTCCACGGCTGGCTCGGGTCGAACAACACGGCGACGTCGTAGATGCCCCGGTTCATCGTGCCGCGCTCGACGCGAACGATGTACGGAACCGTGCCCGCTGTCGTTGTCGTCATCGCCAGATCGGCGGGTGCCGAGCCTGGCGTGTACGGCTTGAAGCAGTTGTTCGTCGGCGGGGCGACCGGAGGGCTCGGGTCGGGCAACCCGGTCGAGCAGCCCGGCGTCGTGGTCCGGTAGTACAGCTTGTACTCGGTCGCGATGTTGCACTGGGCGTCGACGGCGACGGTGCCCAGACCGCTCGCGTTCGACGCCGGCGTGTTGCCCGATTGGGGAACCGGCGTCGGCGTGGCGCAGACCCACGGCATGGCCTGTGAACCGAGCAGGATCGGCCCGCCGCGAACGTGGTTCGTGATCGTCAAACTGGCCCAGGGCCGGCCGCGGCCCTGGCCGTTGGCGTCGGCGACGAAAACGTTCTCGCCGGTCTCCATGTCCTCGAGCACACCGCGCAAGGTCCGTGCCGAGTCGTCAGCGACGAACGACGATCTGACGTCGGCGCCGTTGAGCGTGAGCATCACCTTGTGCATCGGGACGTTCTTGGGCACCCGCACCTCAACGAGCGCGTTGCCGTCGCTGATCAGGTCGGCGCGATTGGACAGCGTGAAGATCTCGAAGTTGAACGGCGGTAACTGCGCTGCAGCGCCCGGGGCCGACGGAGACGACGACGGCGCTCCGGCGCTGACCTCACCGAACCCGGCGACGAGCACCGCTGCGAAGAACACAGCGCCGATCCGACTCGAAACGGCCACGTTCCGCATGACGGGAATCCTTCCTGCACGGCGGTGGATGTGGAGTACCAACAAGCGAGCCACCCCCCGGCATCGACACCACCGTAGCCCCAGCCCGCGCCGACCCCCGCCACGTCCGTGTCATGCGCTGACGCTTCGGTCACCGAATCGCGCGGATGGTGGCGCGATCCGGTGACGAAGGCGATGGGGACGCGCCGTCCGCACCAAGGGTTCACAGCGCGTCGATCGACTGGCATCTGAGTCGTTCATCGCAGGGCGTACTGGCAGGTAGACGTCGAAGCGCTCGTCGTCGTCGCCCGGTTCAGCGATGGTGTTTCGAGATGCTCCTCGTTGGTCATGACCGAGGATTACCTGCAGCAATCCAGCGCAGCCGTGGCCCTCGCTGGCCCGCGACGCGCTCGTGACTCCCGATCAAATGCCCCGGTCGCGTTGGTGGACCTGTGAGTGGCCCACCCCACTGCTCACAGGTGGGCGATCCTCGGCAAGGCTGCCCGTCAAGACCCCTGTGTCCGCCCCGGCGATCCGTCAGACCTCAGGCGCCAGGGCTCACCGTCGAAGGCGACCGCACTGACCCAGGCGGATCCAGGACGAGGTCGAGTTCGACCGATGCTCGCTGGACGTCGCACCGTCGCCACCCCCCACGGTTCGACGGAACCACGATTGCTCCCTTTCCGGAGAACCACGCCCACACTCGCCCGCTCGAGCGGTAGACACCGTGGTAACTGACGAGGAGCGTCATGGGGGTGCTCCGCTCCTCGTGTGTCAGCGTGCCTGTGATGGACCACTCCGACATGCCGTGATGGTTCGCCACGACCGTCGTTGGCCGACCCTGGAACGTCATGTCGTCGGGACCGCCGACCGTCAAGTGCATCGCGCTCTGGTCGGGCGTCTCGTCGATGTCGAATGCTCCGTCGAGGACACGCCGCGGGTTGAGGTGCTGGCGGCGGCTGGGAGCGATCGCCACGTAGGACCCTGGCGCCAGCCTCCAGAGTCCCGGCGAAGGTACCTCGAGGTCGCAGTGGCGGCGGATCAGATCGGCGACGGCGGTGGGGCCCACCGTGGCGGCTTGGATGCCGGTGGGGTCGGTTGTGATCGTTGATTTCATGGCGAACGTCACACGGCCGTGCGGTCGACGCCGATCAGGCTGTGATCCAAGGCGATGGCCCATCCGGTGCTATCGCCGGCGACGGGCCACGCCCACCCGTCCCGCCTCTCGACGTGCGTGATCCGGTGCGTCTGCCCGCCGTACAAGACGACGTCACCGGGCTGGAGTTCATCGGCATGAAGTGTCGTCAGGCCACTGGTTCCCTTCAGTGCTCCGCTCATGCTCGACACGTTCGTCGCTCTCGGAGCGCGGGTCTTGAGTAGCGGCTACTCAACTGCGGGGAGCGGATGAGGCAACCGACGGCTCCGGCCCGGTGGAAGAACGCCCTGGGGACGGGTCAGCCGCGAAGGACGGCGCCGAGCTCGCAGCGGCGTGGCCGAGCGACCGGCCCTGGCGGGTCGTCGCCGATCAACCCGCCTCGACCCTCAGGCGTCGCGTCGGACTCGGTGACGTTCGACGGTGGGCCGACCTCGAACGGTGCCGTCATCGACATGTTCTTCCTCAATGCCGGCACGCACACCGCCGTCGTCACGGCGACGGACAACGTCGGCAACAGGGGTGAGACACCTCGGTCGTTCTACCTGCGGGCGACGTCGCAGAGCCTGCGCAACAACGTCGACCGTGCGTTGCAGCTCGGGCTGATCACGAAGCTCGACGTGTACAAGGGTCTCACCGACAAGCTCGACACAGCGGTGAAGCTGCACAGCCGGGGCCGCCACGACGCCGAGGTCGACATGCTCGGCTCGGTTCGTGATCAGGTGCTCGGCCAGCGAGGCAAAGGCGTCGAGACCGACTTCGCCGACCGCATGGTCACCTGGGTCGACGACCTCATCGCCAGTCACTGACACTCGAGCGCCGGCGCCCCGCGCCGGGCGGTCCCCTCCTCCGATCTGCATGTCACCGCATCCGGGCGAATCCGGGCATGTGCTGGGACATGAGAACGGGGAGGGGACTGCTCCGCGTTCGTGAGGATCTTTCGGCGTGAGCGTTCGGTGATCAGGATCCGTGTCGACGGGTTCCGACGTGGAGGACTGGCCGGACTCGTTGACTCCTCGGCGAGCACGACGAAGAGCGCTGACGGTCTACGCTCCACACTGATGCCGGTCGCGACGCGGTGGCCGTTGGTGGGTCGTCGTGACGAACTGGACGCGTTCGCCGGGGCCCTGGCGGATCCCGGCTGCGAGGCATTTTGCATCTACGGCACCTCGGGCGTCGGGAAGACCCGGCTCGCCGAGGAGTGCGCCATGCTGGCCCAGGAGGGTGGGCGTCGGGTGTTCCGGGCCAGCGCCGATCGATTGGGCGAAGCTGTCCCGCTGGGTGCCGTCGCCCATCTCCTGCCGGCCAGCTCGCTCTCGGAGCTCGGCGACGGTGACGTGAAGGATGCCGTCGTGCGCGTTCGCCTGATGGATGCCGCCCGCCGCTCGCTCGCCGAGAGCGCGGGCACGGCAGGTCTTCCCGTTTTCGTCCTCGACGACGTACATCGCCTCGACGGCACGTCGCTCGACATGGTCGACCGTCTCCTGGCAAGTCGTTCGGTCTTCGGCATCGCCACCGTCGTGACCGGTGAAGCCGCTCCCGAAACGGTGACCCGATGGTGGCGTGACGAGCGGTCGGTCCGGCTTGATCTGGCCGACCTCGACCCGATCGGTGTCGACACCCTCCTCCATTTCGTCTTGGAAGGCCCACTCGACCCGCATGCATCTGCCGAATTGTGGCGGGCGTGCCGTGGCAACGTTCTCGCCCTGAGGGAATTGGTGCTGGGCGCGCAGGCGCGACAGATCCTCGTTCGTTCCCATGGCGTCTGGCGGTTGACGGGTCCGCTCGGCACGACGACCCGTTTGCGGGAGCTCGTGGAGGCGCGGATCGGTCGACTGGACCAGCAGGCCCGCGCGGCCCTCGAGTTGCTGGCCCTCTGCCAGCCGGTCGGCCTCGGGCAGCTCGAGGCTCATTTCGGGTTGACGACCCTCGAGACCTTGGAGCGGAATGGTCTCATCTCGGTCCGCGTCGACGGCCGGCGCGAGACGGTGCGCCTCGCCCATCCCCTGCATGGTGAGGTACTGCGGGCCGGCCTGCCGGCGCTGCGGTCCCGCTCCGTGCTCTTGGCGCAGGCCGCGGCAGTGGAGGCGTGGGGGGCGCGCCGCCGCGAAGACCCGATGCGCATCGCGACGTGGCGGCTGGCGGCGACAGGCCGGGCCGATCCCGATCTGCTGCTCCGCGCGGCTCGGCTTGCCCGCTTCGCGCGGGCTCATCGACAGGCCGCCGACCTGGCCCGTGCCGCATTGGCCGGGCAACCCTCGGCCGCGGCCGGGCTGGTGCTCGGCGAGTCGTTGTACGACCTGTCCTCCTATGAGGACGCCGAGACGGTATTGGCTGCAGCGATCGAGCAGGCGACCACGGACGATGAGCTCGTACGGATCGCGACAGTCCGCCGGCGCAACTTGTTCTGGGGCTGCCGGCGCGACGCCGAAGCGCTCGCCGTGGGCCGCACCGTCGCACCGCGACTGGCGTCGCCTGCGGCTCGCGACGAGCTCGTCGTCGGTGAGGCCGAGGTCCTCGCCTACGCCGGCCATCCAGTCGACGCCTTGGCGCTGCTGGACAACGTCGACGTGACCGTGCCCCGCGTCCGGGTCCTTGCCGCGATCCCGCATGCCGCTGCGCTCGCGACGACTGGTCGCACGGCGGACGCCATCGCGGTGAGTCGACGAGGATACGACGATCATGTCGCCCTCGGCGACGAGCTGGCCATCGCGCCCGCGGGCACGCACATGGTCAACCAGACGTGGGCACTGGTGGAGGCTGGACGGCTCGCTGAGGCGGACGACCTGGGACGAGTCTGGCTGGACATCGCCGCCAGAGGCCGGATGCCGCTTGGCGTGGCGTGGTTCTGCATCCATCTCGCCCGATGTGCGCTCGCTCAGGGACGACCGTCCACGGCGCGCCAATGGGGCGAGCGGGCAGCCATGAACGCCGAGGCGTGGGGATTCGAGGGGCTCAAGCCGATGGCCAATGCGGTGCTGGCCATCGCTCACGGCCAACTCGGCAACGCGGTCGAAAGCGCCGCCCGCGCCGACAAGATCGATGCCGTCCGGTCGGGCTACGGGTTCGTCGGTCCCGAGTTGTCGCTCGGGCGAGCGTGGGCGCTCGCCGCCGCAGGCGACCTGCTCGCCGCCCGCGCCGTGCTCATCGCCTCTGCGGCCGACGCCGAGCAGACACAACATGTTCCCGTCGCGGCCTGGCTGCTCCACGACGCCGTTCGCCTGGGCGCCCGGAAGGATGCCGCCCTCCGCCTGGCCGCGTTGGCCACCGTGACCGACAGCCAACTCGTGGCTGCCAGGGCAGGACACGCTCTCGCCCTCGTCGACGATGACGCACCCCGCCTCACCGCGGCCGTTGACCAGTTCGAGTCGATCGGCGCGACACTTCTCGCCGCCGAGGCGGCCGGAGCCGCCGCAGAAGCGTGGCGACGCGCACACGAACAACGCCGAGCCACTGCCCTTTCTCTGCGCGCCAGCCAACTCTCGGCGCAGTGCGAAGGTGCCAACACCCCGGGCCTGGCACGCACCCCCTCCGTCGTGCCACTGACGACCCGCGAACGGGAGGTGGCCATCCTCGCCACCGCCGGCCATCCGAGCCGGGCGATCGCCGACCGGCTCTACCTCTCGGTGCGAACCGTGGACAACCATCTGGCCCGCATCTACGAAAAGCTCGGCGTGTCAAGCCGCGAAGCCCTGGCCGATGCGTTCAAGAGCAGCCAGCCGTGACACCCAACCAGATCGAGTTGGTCCGATCCTCGTACGCCTCACTCGGGGCCAATGCGCCGGCGATGGCCGCCGAGTTCTATCGGCGCCTGTTCGCAGCCGACCACTCGGCCGAGGACCTCTTCACCCGCGGACCGGACGTCATGTCCGAGAAGTTCGCCACCGAACTTGACGCCATCGTGCAAGCGATCGTCTCGTTCGACGCCTTCGCGGCCAGGGTCAATGATCTCGCGGCGCGCCACGCCGCCTACGGAGTCCAGACCCGCCACTACCGCGCCGCTGGCGAGGCCCTGATGGGAGCTCTTGCCGTCCACCTCGGCCCAGCTTGGGATCCTGCCACCGAAGCGGCCTGGCGCCGCGCCTACAACCTCGTGGCCGAGATCATGATGTCCACGCCGGCGTAGAGGGCGAAGGAGATCGGCTTGTTCGGCTCGTTGTCCAGACGCGTCGGCGTACCTTTCGTGGGGCCCACTGAGAAGGATCTTCATTCGGAGCTTGCGGCAGGGACAGCAAGCGTCACGCACCGCGTGTTCGCCGACGCGGCCGCAACCGGCCCGTGCAACGAGCCGCCGAAGCCGCGCTCGCAGCAGTGGTTCCGGCCGCTTGGCGACACCTCCGCTTCCAACGACAATGGCGCCAGCGTCGGCCGACCTCACCCCCGAAGTGTGAACGAGCGTGGACTGCCCTTCCCGATGTGCGACGACCCGGCGCACGTCGCCAGGGATCAGCTCGGGCTGCGACTGTGTCGGCGCGCGGACCGGACCGGGTCCCGTCAGGCGGCCGTTGCCATCTCCGACGGTACGATCGGGGCGGGCATCTCTCGGTCGCGCCCGCTGATGAACGGCCTCACCAACACCTGCTCGACGGTGCCGATCATGATGACGATGTCGAGTGTCAGCGACCAGTTCTCGACGTAGAAGAGATCGAGGCGCTGGTAGGCGTCGAACGCCGGGTTGTCGCGTGCCTCGACCTGCCAGAGGCCGGTGATGCCCGGACGCACCCGGTGACGCCGGCGCAGCTCCACGGGGAACTCGTCGACTTCGCTGCGAAGGGCCGGGCGCGGCCCCACGAGGCTCATCTCGCCCCTGAGGACGTTGATCAGCTGAGGGAGCTCGTCCAAGCTCGTCTTGCGCAGGAAGTTGCCGACCTTCGTGACCCGGGGATCGACCCCGAGCTTGAACAGGGGACCGGAGCGCTGGTTGTCGCGCCGTAGCTCGGCGAGCCGAGCCTCGGCGTCAATGACCATGGTGCGGAACTTGAACATCGCGAACTCGCTGTCGGCCCGACCGACTCGCTGCTGGCGGAAGAACACCGGGCCGCCGTCGTGCCGCTTGATGAGGATGGACGCAACGGCGAAGACCGGACTGGCGAGCACCAACAGGGTTGCCGACACGACGACGTCGACGATTCGCTTGAGCGCCAGGTCGACGTTGGAGAGCCTGCCTGCCTCGACACTGAGCAGCGCCTCGTGGGCGACCGGCGAGGTCTTGACCCTGCGGGCGTCGACACCCGACAGCCCAGGATGGAACAGGAGCTCGCGGTCACAGCCATGCTCCTCGCACATCAGTCTGTGGAGCTGCGTGGTGCTGAGGTCCGCGGCGCAGACCACGACGCCGTCACGCGGTGTCGTGGCCAGCACCCCGTCGGCGTCGGCGTAGTCGCCCAGCCACAGGTGACCGAGCCCGCTCGCCCGCGCCTCACACAGCGACCCGATCAGACCGATGACGCGCATCCCGGCTTCCGGATGGGTGGCCAGCAGGCGTGTCAGTTCGATCGCCCGACGATCGGTGCCGACGAGGATCACGCGGCGGGCGAAACGACCCGTGCGGCGATGGTGGGTGACCCAGGAACGGAACGCCGAACGCCAGGCCACGAGCAGCGCCCATGACGTGGCGCAGCTCAGAACGGCCTGTCCGACGTGGATGGACAGGGCGGCGACCCGGTCGGTGGCGAGCGCGCCGACGCCGAGGATGACCGCCGCCCTGGTGAGCTTGGAGAGCTCGATCGAGCGCATCGCCGTGTCGTGGCGGTTCCACAAGCCGACGCGGCGGATCATCCAAGAGCCGATGACGACGCTCGCCGTCGGGGCGATCACGACCGCCACGGGATCGAGCCTTCCATCGGCGGCGACGAACGACACCGCGGCGACGGCGACGAAGATGGCCACCGCGTCACCGAGTCGGAGCACGAGCAGCGGCGAACGGCCGTGGTCCGCCCGGTCATCCCCGACCGTCGCCCGCCCGGCCTCGTCCGTCCGTGATCGGCCTCGCGCGGCCCGCTCTGCTCCCGATGGTGTGGGGCCTGGCAATGGCCCGGTCGTCGTGCTCATCCGCCGATGCCCCTTTCGATGATCGTGGCGCCGTCTGCCGGCCCCGCTGAGCACACGATGGACACTGCGGGTCGCGGGGCAGATGAGTAGTCGCTACTCAACCTGGAGCCGGGTGTGCCTGACCCGGCCGCTGAAGTGTGAGGACAGCTCGTGCCCGGATTGAGTAGTCGCTGCTCATCCGCGTTCGTCCGGAGGAGTGCACGTTGGCCGCATGATCACC
Organism: uncultured Acidimicrobiia bacterium; assembly: GCA_963784255.1. Taxonomy (GTDB): domain Bacteria; phylum Actinomycetota; class Acidimicrobiia; order Acidimicrobiales; family Ilumatobacteraceae; genus JALZMG01. The sequence goes on from CAWAQO010000001.1 coordinate 69,596, forward strand.
GACACGCAGATCGCGCTCGTCCAGTCCTCATTCCGTGACGTCATGCCGATCGCGGACGCGGCAGGGCTGCTCTTCTACGAGCGGGTCTTCACGCTCGCACCCGGCACCCGAGCGCTGTTCGACGACGACATCGCCCCCCAGGCGAGGAAGACGATGGCGGCGGTGAAGACCGCCGTCGATGGGCTCGCGGACCTCGACGTGGTCGGCCCGTTCCTCGCCAGGCTGGGGGGCCGCCATGTGCGCTACGGAGTGCGACTCGAGCACTTCGACGTCGTCGGTGAAGCCCTGCTGTGGACGCTCGAGCAAGGCCTCGGCGAGCGCTTCACCCCGGCGGTCCGTGACGCTTGGATCGCGGCGTGGAACGTCATCGCCGGTGCCATGAGGAGCGGCATGCGCCGGGCCGAGGCCCCGGTCGAGACGGCACCAGCGGCCGTTCCCGCCTGACCCGGCATCGACCTTCAGGTGGCTGCGCCCCGCCGGCCGGGCCCGCTCGGTCCGCCGTGGCACCACAGTACCGCCGTCGCGACCGCGACGACCGATGATTGAACACAGCCACGCGGTCGCATCGTCGGATGGCACTCACTGAACCGCCGACTTGTATGTGAGGTACCGGTCGGCGCGAGCTGTGGTTCGTAGCGTTCGGTAGGTCGTCGGTCGGGTTGGCTCGTGAATCGCCTGCCGCCTTCGGGTTGGCTCTCCCGGGGTTTGCCTTCCGGCCGGCGACCGGTCGCGGTCTGGCTCAACAGAGGACTGGTCTCGTTCGCGGGTCTCGAAGTCGGCATGCCGTCCGTGGCTCCTCGCACTCACGATCCGAACGGAGCACTCACGCATGATCATCGGGGTTGACCCGCACAAGAGCTCGCACACCGCCATGGCCGTCGATCCGGCGACGAACACGTCGGTGGCATCGGTCCGCATCGAGGCGTCGTTGGCGGGCTATCGGCAGCTGATGCGCTGGGCGACACAGTTCCCGGAACGTCGCTGGGCCGTCGAGGGTGCACGGGGCCTGGGACGTCATCTCGCGCAGTGGCTCGTCGCTCGTGATGAGGTGGTGCTCGACGTGCCCAGCACGGCAACGGCGCGAGTGCGTGAGCTCTCACGTGGGAGTCGCCGCAAGACTGACGTGATCGACGCTGCCGCGGCCGCGTGTGTCGCGGCGCTGCACGGCGATGCCACCCCGGTCGCGGGCGAGGACCAGACGACGGTCTTCGCGTTGCTCGAGGAGCGTCGTGCGAACCTTGCGGCGCAACGGGTTCGTGTCGCCAACCAGCTGCACGCCGTGTTGCGCGACCTCGTGCCGGGTGGCGCGGCGTTGGCCATCACCGCGAAGTCGGCCGCAACGATGCTGCGACCGGTCCGGCCGGCAACTCCGGGTGAGAAGGTCCGCAAGGAACTTGCCCAGGACCTCGTGCGCGACCTGCGCGCCGTGGACGTGTTGCTGGCCGACATCGAACAGCGCATGAGCGCAGCACTCGACAACCACGGCAGCCAACTGCGTCGCGTCGACGGCGTTGGTGCGATCACCGCGGTCCGCCTGATCGGTCGCACTGGCCCACCGTCACGGTTCCCCACCGCCGACGCGTTCGCGACCTACGCCGGCGTCGCGCCGATCGAGGTCGCCTCAGGCGAGCGCGCCCGTCACCGGCTTTCGCGGGCCGGCGATCGGCAACTGAACTCGGCGATCCACCTCGTCGCCGTCACTCAGGTCCGCATGCGTCACAGCATCGGCCGCCGCTACTACGACACCAAGATCGTCGAGGGCAAGACACGCAACGAGGCGATGCGCGCCCTGAAACGGCGCCTCGCCAACCACCTCTGGCGGCTCATGATCGCCGACGAACGACGAGCCCGCTCCACGATCACCGGCGACGAAATCGCCGCTTGACAGAACACAGAGGAACCCCGGGTCTGGTGGAGGGCTGCCGTGATGCCATCGCTGGGTGCGTGCTGACGACCTGGATGCGGTCGCCCCGGGCGAGGTCAGGTCGCTCCAGCTCGATGCCGGTCGTCTCGAGGACCTCGAACACGCCACGATCGATCACGGCCCACTGCGGCGGCGGAACCTGGCATCCGAGGTGACGAGGACCACCCTCAGGGCGTGATCCGCTCGCGCCGCGCCCTGTCGCCGCCGCGTCGGCGGCAGGCGTCGCCATCGGACACGCCTAGGGTGAGTCTCGGGACCGACGAAGGAGTTGGGCATGCCGAAGAGCACGTCGCAGGAGAGCAAGTCTCCGTCCGAGCTGATCGACGAGCGGATCGAGGAGCTCGGCGACTGGCGCGGCGAGACGCTCAGCCGGCTCCGCACCTTGGTCCACGAAGCCGACCCCGACGTCGTCGAGGGATGGAAGTGGCGCGGGGTCCCGACGTGGGAGCACGACGGGATCATCTGCACCGGCGAGACGTACAAGAACTACGTCAAGGTCACCTTCGCCAAGGGCGCGGCGTTGGACGATCCTGCCGGCCTCTACAACTCCAGCCTCGAGGGGAACACCAGGCGGGCCATCGACTTCCACGAGGGCGAGAAGATCAACACGAAGGCGTTCAAGGCGCTCGTCAAGGCCGCGGTCGCGCTGAACGAGTCCAAGACCAAGCGCTGATCCGCCGGGCGACGATCCACTCCCACCACATCGTGAGGGTGGCCGCGGCCGCTGCGCTGCCTGCCGCGACACGTGAGGGCGTCGCCGGGCTCGTTGGTCACCTGCTCTCGGATCCGAGCCCTGCGGTGCGAACGTGGGCGCTGCGATCGGCACGGCGATCTCGCCCGAGCGGCCTGCGTGACGCCGTCCGCCGCGTCGCCGAGAGCGACACCGATGGGCGGGTCAGCGCACTCGCCACGCAGGTCGCGGCGGAGCTGCGCTGACCGCCCGCCGAATGGGCCTCTGTGAACAGCATCATCGGACCGTCTCCGTCGCGCCGGCCGATCGGGCGGCGAGGCGGACGGCGGTGCCGATGAGCCACACGGCGATCAGCGCCTGGCCGGCGAAGAGCACGGAGAGCTCGGGGTTGCCGACGAGCCGGATCAGCGGGCTGGCCAAGGCGTAGGCGACGCCGCCGACGGTGGCGATCCCGGCGAGGATCCACGCCGGCGCCGTCCGGGCCGACCGGGCGACGGCGATCGCGAGGGCCACCGCGCTCAGTCCGATCAGCGGGGTGGCGAACACGGCGAGCCACAGGTGGGTGTCGAGGATCGGGGTGTCGTGGTGCTCGTGCAGGGCGTCGAGGTCGCGCACCGCGAGGAGGTGGGGGATGAGCTCCACGGACGCCAGCGCCCAGCACACGGCGGCGACCGAGAGCCACCGATCGACGCTCGGGGCGAAGGCGCGAGCGTGCCTGGCGATGACGAACGCGCCGACGGAGACGACGAGTCCCGCGAGGCTCAGCAGGTGGGCGGCGTTCCAGGCGGGCGAGCTGAGCATCTCGGCCAGGGTCTCGCGCAAGGTCGCTCCCTTGCCCCGCGGATGGAGGTTGCCGCCGAGTGCGACCAGGAGCCCGCCGACGGCGAGCGGTACGGCGGCCAGGCGGGTCGTCGCCGCGGTGCGGCTTCGCACCAGCAGGGTGCCGGTCACAGCGCACCGACCAGCGTGTTGTGGGTCGCCGCGATCCGCCACTCCTGCCCCGAGCGGAGCAGCACCGAGGTGGACAGCGCCGCGTGCACACCGGCCAGCGGTCCCTGCGGCGCGTCGAGGGTGTTCCGGGACGTCGCGACGATCACGTCGTCGCTGATGCGCCGCGCTCGGATGAGCTCCATGCGGTTGGTGCTCCCGGCGTGCGTCGTGGCGAAGATCTGCGCGTGGCCGGCCCCGATGGCCGTGCCGTGGTGCAGCTCGCCGCGGATGGTCACGAACGACGCGTCGTCGTCGTACGGCGCGCCGAAGGCCTCGCCGTCGCCGCGGTTCCAGGCGTCCTCGAGCTCCTGCAGCAGCTGGCGAGCGATCTCGTCCGTGTTCATCTCGTCCCTTTCGGTGAGCAGTCAATGATTGACTGAGTAGTGCTCAGTGAATATAGACATACTCGACCAACTGATTACAATGGGTCGCGTGGAGAAATCCGAGCCAGGCACCCGCCGCTACCACTCGGCGTTGCGCGACGGGCAGGCCGAGCGCACGCGCACACTGATCGCCCGGGCGGCCCGACGCCGCTTCCTCGACGACGGGTGGGCGGGGACGAGCGTGCGGTCGGTGGCCGCCGAGGCCGGCGTCTCGGAGGCGACGGTGTACTCGGTGTACGGCAGCAAGGCGGGGCTCGCCCTGTCGCTCGTCGACGTCGCCGACGCCGAGGCCGGCGTCTCGCGCCTGCTCGACGAGATCGAACGAGCGACTGGCGACCCGGCCGCGCAGCTGGCGGCCTACGTCGGCTTCGACCGCCGGCTGTTCGAGCACGGCGGCGACGTGCTCCGCGTGATCGTCGAGGCCCGGCGCCACGAGCCCGACCTCGCCGCGGCGTACGCCGACGGCCGCAGCCGAGGCGAACGGGGCCGTCGTCACCTGTTCGGCAGCTGGCCGAAGTCGGTCTGGCGGGCCGGCATGGGGGTGCAACGAGCCCTCGACACCTACGCCGTGCTGTGCTCCCTCGAGACCTACGACATCGCCACCCGGGAACGGGGCTGGAGCCCCGCCCGGTGCGAGCGGTGGTGGCACGACACGCTCGTCGGGCTGCTCCTCGCCTGAGGAGCGGGCGACGTCGGAGTCGGTCAGACAGCGATGAGTCTGCGTGGCACCCGTCGTCTGAGCAACGAGCCGCGACCGGCCGAGAGGAGTCCGCCATGCCCAAGGTGATCGCCGACATCACCATGTCGCTGGACGGCTACGTGACCGGGGCGGGTGCCGATCCCCGACACGGGCTCGGCGACGCCGAGGAGCTCCACACGTGGGTCATGGAGCAGGACCCGGTCGACACCGAGATCCTCGAACGATCGACGGCGGCGACCGGCGCCGTCGTGATGGGGCGGCGGCTGTTCGACGTCGTCGACGGCCCCGACGGCTGGTCCGAGGACATGGGCTACGGGGCCCAGATGGCGGGGGCGCCGCCGTTCTTCGTCGTCACCCACTCGGCGCCTCGGGACGTCCGGCTGGAGCGGGAGGGGGGCCTGCGCTTCACCTTCGTGGACGACGTCGCAGCGGCGGTCGAGCAGGCGCGCGCCGCGGTGACCGAAGGTGACGTCGTGATCATGGGCGGCGGGGACGTCATCGCCCAGGCGATCGAACAGGGCCTCGTCGACGAGCTGCGCCTGCACCTCGCGCCGATGCTGCTCGGCGGCGGGACGCCGTTGTTCCGGGCCGGGACGCGCCAGCTCTACCGCCAACGCGAGGTGCGCCCTTCGAGCAACGCCGTCCACCTCGTCTACGAGCGGGTGCGCCCCGGGGAGTAGGTCGGGCGCGTCATGGAGCGGCGTGGTGACCGGTTCGGACCGAACCGGTCACCACACCCACCGACGCGTTCAGGCGAGATCGAACCGATCGAGGTTCATCACCTTGTCCCACGCCGCCACGAAGTCACGCACGAACTTCTCCTTCGAGTCGTCGGATGCGTAGACCTCGGCGATGGCGCGGAGCTGGGAGTGCGAACCGAAGACGAGGTCCACCGCGGTGGCCGTCCACTTGTCGTCACCCGTGGCACGGTCGCGACCCTCGTACACGTTCTCCGTCGAGACGGAGGGCTTCCACTCCGTGCTCATGTCGAGCAGGTTCACGAAGAAGTCGTTGGTCAGCGTGCCGGGCCGGTCCGTGAAGATGCCGTGCGAGGACTGCCCGTGGTTGGCGCCGAGGGCCCGCAGGCCGCCGACGAGCACCGTCATCTCGGGAGCGGTCAGCGTCAACAGGTTGGCCCGATCCAGCAGTCGCTGCTCGGGCGGCAACTTCTCTCCAGCTCGGAGGTAGTTGCGGAACCCGTCGGCGGTCGGTTCGAGCACGGCGAACGACTCCACGTCGGTCTGCTCCTGCGAGGCGTCCGTACGCCCCGGTGCGAACGGGACCGTCACGTCGTGCCCGGCGCTCTTCGCCGCTTGCTCGACGGCTGCGCACCCACCCAGGACGATCAGGTCGGCCAGCGAGACCTTCGTTGCGCCGGACTGCGAGCTGTTGAAGTCCTGCTGGATCCCCTCGAGGGTCTGCACCACGTTGGCCACTTCGCTCGGGTCGTTGACGTCCCAGTCGCGTTGTGGCGCGAGGCGGATCCGTGCTCCGTTCGCGCCGCCGCGCATGTCGGTGCCGCGGAAGCTCGCCGCCGACGCCCACGCGGTGGCGACGAGCTGGGAGACGGACAGTCCGGACTCGAGGATCTTGGCCTTGAGGGCCGCGATCTCCGCCTCGCCGACCAGGTCGTGATCGACGGCCGGGACGGGGTCCTGCCACAGCTGCGGCTCGGGGACCCACGGGCCGAGGAAGCGCGAGACGGGTCCCATGTCGCGGTGCAGCAGCTTGAACCACGCCCTGGCGAAGGCGTCAGCCAGCTGGTCCGGGTTCTCGTGGAAGCGCTTCGCGATCGGCCCGTAGATCGGGTCCATCCTCAGCGCGAGGTCGGACGTCAACATCATCGGAGCGTGCCGCGTCGACGGGTCGTGCGCGTCGGGCACGGTGCCCTGGGCCTCGGGGTTCTTCGGTGTCCACTGCTGCGCGCCGGCCGGGCTCGTCGTCAGCTCGTAGTCGTACTTGAACAGGTTGTCCAAGTACCCGTTGTCCCACTTCGTCGGTTCGTTGGTCCACGCGCCCTCGAGCCCGCTGGTGAGCGCGTCGCGCGCCCGCGCCGCTGCCGTAACTGTTGTGCCAACCCAGGCCCTGCTGCTCGATCGGGGCACCTTCCGGCTCCGGACCGAGGTACTGGGGATCGACGGCACCGTGGCATTTGCCGACCGTGTGGCCGCCGACGATGAGCGCCACCGTCTCCTCGTCGTTCATCGCCATGCGACTGAACGTCTCGCGGATGTCCCGGGCGGACGCCAGCGGATCCGGATTGCCGTTCGGACCCTCCGGGTTCACGTAGATCAGGCCCATCTGCACGGCGCCGAGCGGACCGCCGAGCTCCCGGTCGCCGCTGTAGCGCTCGTCGCCGAGCCACGTGTCCTCAGGCCCCCAGAAGACCTCCTCCGGTTCCCAGACATCGGCCCGACCGAAGCCGAAGCCGAACGTCGTGAACCCCATGGACTCATACGCGCAGTTGCCGGCGAAGACGAGGAGGTCGGCCCACGAGATCTTCTGGCCGTACTTCTGCTTGACCGGCCACAGCAGCCGGCGCGCCTTGTCGAGGCTGACGTTGTCGGGCCAGCTGTTGAGCGGGGCGAAGCGCTGGGCGCCGTCGCCGCCGCCGCCCCGGCCATCGGCGATGCGGTAGGTGCCGGCCGCGTGCCACGTCATCCGGACGAAGAACGGCCCGTAGTGGCCGTAGTCGGCCGGCCACCAGTCCTGCGACGTCGTCATCACGTCGAAGACGTCCTGCTTCAGCGCCTCGACGTCGAGGTCCTTGAAGGCTTCCGCGTAGTCGAAGTCGTCGTCCAGCGGGTTGCCCCGGGGCGAGTGCTGGTGGAGGACCTGCAGGTTGAGCTGGTTCGGCCACCAGTCCTGGTTCGAATGCGGGCGATGCGGCTCGGGGGTGGGTGCGGGGATGACTGGGTTCTCGCTCTCGGACACGTCGGTCCTGCTCCTCTCGGTGGTTCCTTCTGATGGACTCATGGTTGGTTCGACCTCGGCGTTGGTGGTTCAGGTTGCCGCGACGCACTCGGGGCAGCGGCCCCAGTAGACGACCTCGGCTTCGTCGACCTCGTAGCCCGAGTCGTCGGCGGCCGTCAGGCACGGAGTGTCGCCGACGGCGCAGTCGACGTCGACCATCCGGCTGCACGAGCGGCAGATGAGGTGGTGGTGGTTGTCACCGACGCGGTCCTCGTAGCGGGCCGGCGATCCGGAGGGCCGGATGCGCCGGAGGAGGCCCTTGTCGGTGAGGGCCGCGAGGGCGTCGTACACCGCCTGCCGTGAGATGGCGCCGATCTCCACCCGGACGACGGTGCAGATGTCGTCCGCCGTGCGGTGCGGCTGGTCGGACACCGCCCGCAGCACGGCCAGACGCTGGGCCGTGACCTGCAGACCATGCCGGCGGAGCAGCGCTTCGTTGTCGACGGCGGTCGCCTCGGGCACGCTCGCAACCTAACCCCAATCCTGGAGTCAGTCCAGATCTGGCGGGATGCCAGTTCCGACGAGGTGGCGGCGCGGTCGCCGCCCAGTACAAGAATCCAGTTCTTCCCCGCGGTATCGTCGCCTGGACCGACGACGAAGGGAGCGTGACCGTGGCGGATCCGGCGGTCAGTGGGCCACCGGCCCCCGAGCTGCTCATCCCGAGCCAGCGGGCACGGCGTGACCGGATCATCGCGGCCGCCCTGCGGCAGCTCGAGGACGGCGAGTACGACCGCATCCAGATGCGCGACATCGCCGAGCACGCCGATGTCGCGCTCGGCACGGTGTACCGCTACTTCGTCTCCAAGGAGCACCTCTTCGCCGCCGTCCTGCTGGAGTGGAGCGAGTCGCTCGACGACCGCGTGCAGCGTCGACCGCTCGTGGGCGAGACGCCGGCGACGCGGCTCGACGACTTGATGGACCGGGTCCTCACCGCGTTCGAGCGCTTCCCCCAGTTCCTCCGTCTGATCATCGTGCTCGAGACCACCCCCGATCCGTACGCCCGTCAGCTGCACGCCGAGTTCTCCTCGCACACCGGGGGCACCTTCCTCGAGCCGCTGGAGCACCTCGATCCGGTCCTCGCCGCCGACGTCCTCGATGTCGTCAAGGCCGTCCTGTGGACCCTGCTGCGCGGCTGGAGCCAGGGTGCCTACCCCATGCGCGAGGCCCGCCGCCGCATGACCCGCTGCATCGACCTGATCTTCTCCCCGTCCCCCGGCCTCGTCGCCGCCAACGCCAAGCGGCGGAGGTAGGGCCGCCCGTCTACCTTGGCGCCGCGCCGGGCGAGGCGCCATACTGGAACTCGATTCCAGTCCGTACCCGCCCGATGAAAGGCAGACCTGTGCGCATCGGAGCGATCCTGCCGCAAACCGAGATCGGCGAGGTGCCCGAGGACGTGGCCGACTTCGCCCGCGCCGTCGAGGAGGGTGGGCTGACCTTCCTCGACCTCGCCGACCACGTGCTCGGTGCCGACCCGCAGGGTCACCCGGGCTGGGACGGCGTCTACGACGTCGACAGCTCGTTCCACGAACCGTTCGTGCTGTTCGGGTTCCTCGCCGGCCGGACGCGGACGATCGAGCTCTCGACCAGCGTCCTCGTGCTGCCGCAACGCCAGACCGCGCTCGTCGCCAAGCAGGCGGCCGAGGCCGACCTGCTCTCCGGCGGGCGCCTGCGCCTCGGGATCGGCATCGGCTGGAACCGGGTCGAGTACGACGCCCTCGGGGTCAGCTTCGCCGACCGGGCGGCCCGCTACGAGGAACAGATCGAGCTGCTGAGGCTGCTCTGGACGCAGCGCTCCGTCACCTACGCCGGGCGCTTCGAGCGGGTCGAGGCGGCCGGCATCAAGCCGCTCCCGGTGCGCCGGCCGATCCCACTGTGGCTCGGAGGCGGGCCCAGCACGCCGGTGCTCGAGCGCATCGGACGCCTCGGCGACGGCTGGTTGTGCACCGTCCTGCCCGGTCCGCCGCTCGACGCTGCGTGGGCCACCATCCGCCGGTCGGCGGAGGACGCCGGCCGCGACCCCGAGACCATCGGGTTGCAGGGTGGCGTCCTCGTCGGCGAGGCCCTCGACCGCGACCGCTTCCGTCGGCACCTCGACAAGTGGGCCGCGGCCGGCGCCACGCACGTCGTCGTCACGACCGACGGGTGGAAGCGGAGCCCGGCCGAGCACCGCGACCTGATCCACGACGCGGCGGCCCTCGCCGCCGAGCACCAGGAACCCAGCCGAGAGGACGCCGCGTGTCCGTGACGGGCTCGGAGGCGCCCGCCCAGACCCTCGACCGCTCGACGAAGTTGGTGATGGGCGCGCTGATGACGTGCCTGATGCTGTCGGCGCTCGACCAGACGATCGTCGCCACCGCGCTGCCGGCCATCGTCGGCGACCTCGGCGGTCTCGACCACATCTCGTGGGTCGTGACGGCGTACCTGCTGTCGTCGACGGTGGCCGTGCCGCTGTTCGGGAAGATCAGCGACATCTACGGCCGCAAGTTGATGCTGCAGATCACGATCGTCATCTTCCTGGTCGGTTCGATCCTCGCCGGCGTGGCCCAGTCGATGCTCCAACTGACGCTGGCCCGAGGCGTCCAGGGCGTGGGCGGCGGCGGCATCCTCGCCATGTCGTTCACCATCCTCGGCGACGTCCTGACGCCGCGCCAGCGGGGCAAGTACGCCGGCTACTTCACCGGTGTGTTCGCCAGCGCCAGCGTCATCGGCCCCCTCGTCGGCGGGTTCTTCGTCGACCACCTCACGTGGCGGTGGGTCTTCTTCATCAACATCCCGCTCGGCCTCGTGAGCATGTTCGTCGCCGGTCGGTACCTCCACGTGCCGGTGCCGTCCACACGGCGGGCGATCGATTTCCCGGGCGCCGTCCTGCTGACCGTCGGCGTCACCGCGCTGCTCCTGGCCTCGGCCTGGGGCGGGCAGGAGTACGCGTGGAGCTCGCCGCAGATCATCGGGCTGGTCGTCATCGGCGTGATCCTCTCGATCCTGTTCCTGCTGCAGGAGCGGCGGGCCAAGGAACCGATCCTCCCGTTGCGGATGTTCAAGGACCCGATCTTCACGGTGTGCGTCGCGATGGGCGCGCTGCTCGGCGCCATCCTCGTCGGCGGCTCCACGTTCCTGCCGCTCTTCCTCCAGGTCGTCAAGGGCGCGTCGGCGACGTCCTCGGGGCTGCTGCTCGTGCCGATGATGGCCGGCGTCGTGATCGGCTCGAACGTCTGCGGCCGCCTCGTCAACCACACCGGCCGCTACAAGCTCTTCCCGATCATCGGGACGGCCATGGCGATCATCGGCATCTCGGTCCTGGCGACGATCGCCGTCGACACGCCGCGGTGGCTGATCTCCATCGGCATGGGCATCCTCGGGCTCGGCGTCGGTGCCTCGATGCCGATCATGACGCTCGCCGTGCAGAACACGGCGTCGCCGGCCGACATGGGCGCGGCCACGTCGGCGGTCAACTTCTTCCGCTCCCTCGGCAGCGCCTTCGGCGTGGCGGTGTTCGGCACGATCATGACGACACGGCTCGCCAACACCCTCGCCGACCGCCTGCCCGGGAGCGACCTCATCGACGACAAGAGCCTGCTCAGCACGCCGGAGGCGATCCGACAGCTCCCGGCCGAAGAGTTCGCCGCCGTCGCCGCCGGCATCGCCGAAGGGGTGGCGACGGTGTTCCTCGTCGCCCTGCCCGTGGTCGCGATCGCCTTCGGGCTGTCCTGGCTGCTGCAGGAGGTGCCGCTGCGCGACGACGTGCACGTCAGCACGCAGGCGGTCGAGGGCTTCGAGGAGATGTCCGCCACCTAGGCGGCCGAGAACGAAGAGGACGGCATGGATCGATTCGATGTTTCCGGACGCGTGGCCATCGTCACCGGTGCCACGAAGGGGCTGGGCCGCGCCTTCGCCCGGGGTCTCGCGGCGGCCGGCGCCCGCGTGGTGGTGTCGAGCCGCAAGCAGGACGCGTGCGACGAGGTCGCCGCCGAGATCGCCGCCGACACCGGCGCCGAGGTCCTCGGCGCGGCGTGCCACGTGGGCGACTGGGACGCCATCCCCGTGTTCGTCGACCGAGTGGTCGACCACTTCGGCCGCATCGACATCCTCGTCAACAACGCCGGCATCAACCCGGCCCAGGTGCCCCTGCTGGAGATGACGAAGGCGCTCTGGGACAAGGTGATGGAGGTCAACCTCACCGGTCCGCTGCGGATGTCGACGTGCGTCGTGCCGACGATGGCCGACGGCGGTGGTGGCAGCATCGTGAACGTCGCCAGCGTCGGCGCCTACCGGGGGTCGGCCGGCAACTCGCACTACGCCGCCAGCAAGTCGGGGCTCGTACGGCTGACGCAGTCGATGGCCTCCGAGTGGGCGCCGCTCGGCGTGCGGGTCAACGTCATCTCGCCGGGTCCCTTCGACACCGAGATGATGCGCGGCGGCGAGCGGGCCATGCCCGGCTACGCCGAGCGGGCGGCGGCGGGGACGATGCAGCGCCGCGTCGCCGACCCCGACGAGTGCGTCGGCGCCGTGCTCTACCTGGCCAGCGCCGCGTCGTCGTACGTCACCGGGGAGGATCACGTGATCGCCGGCGGGATGCTCCGTTGACGATCGAGCCGGCTGCGCTCCCCGCGATCCCCACCGCCCGGCGGTGGTCGTGGCTGCTCAACCCGGCGTTCCTCGTCGTCATCGCCGCCCAGTTCCTGATGATCCTCACGATGGGCGCGGTGAACATCGCCGCACCGGTGATCCAGCGGGAGCTCGACGCCAGCAGTTCGACACTGCTCTGGCTCGTCGCCGTCTACCAGCTCGGCTTCGCCCTCGTGCTCGTGCTCGGCGGTCGCCTCGGTGACCTGCGCGGGTCGACGCGCCTGTTCCGCATCGGGTTCTCGGTGTTCCTCGTGGCCAGTGTGCTGGCGGCCCTGGCGCCCAGCGCCGGCCTCCTGCTCGCCGCCCGGGTCCTCCAGGGCATCGGTGGCGGGCTGACCGCACCGCAGGTGCTGGCCGTGATCCAGCGCACGTTCAACGGGACGCAACGTGCCCAGGCGCTCGGCCTCTACACGACGGTCAGCGCCAGCGCCTACATGCTCGGCCAGGTGCTCACGGGTGGGCTGCTCGAGGTCGATCCGTTCGGGCTCGGATGGCGCTGGGCCTTCGCCTGCGTCGTTCCGCTGGGCGCGGTCGTGCTCGTCATCAGCCGGCGCACCCTGCCCAACGACTCGCTCCCACCGGGCGGCGGCGTCGACCGGGCCGGCGTCGTGCTGCTCGGCGTCACGGCCGTGCTGGTGCTGTTCCCGCTGATCCAGGGCCGGCCGGCGGGCTGGCCCTTCTGGATCATCGCCCTGCTCGTGCTGGCGGTGCCCGCGCTCGCCGGCTTCGTGGCCTTCGAGCGCTCCCGCGTGGCGAGCGGCCGGCCGGCGCTGCTCCAACTCGATCTGTTCCGGCTCAGGACGTTCGCGGTGGGGAACGCGCTCGCCGTCGTGCTCGGACTCATCTCCTTCTCGCTCGTCGTGTACGTGACGATCAGCCTCCAGCTCGGGTTCGACAAGAGCCCGCTGGCGACGGCCTTCGTGACCGCGCCGATCCCGTTCTCCAACATGTTCGGCGCGATGGCGGCGGCACCGATGCTGGAACGGTGGGGGCGGCGCACGTTCGTCGTCGGCCCGGTCCTGATCGCGGCGTCGGTCGTGCTCCTCGTCGGCGTCCTGACGGTCGGGCCGGAGCCCCTCCAACCGCTCCACCTCGTGCCCGGGATGCTGCTGCTCGGCTTCTCGCTCGGCATCGCCATCGCCGCCGGCATCGCCGTCACCCTCCGTGACGTGCCGGAGGAGCAGGCCGGGGCGGCGTCAGGCGTCCAACAGACCGTCCAGCAGCTGACCAGCTCGGTGGGCATCGCCGTGTTCGGCGTGGTGTTCTACGGCGTGCTCGGCTCGGCTTCGTCGGTCGACGCCTACGTCGACGCGCTCAGCTGGACGCTCGGCGTGTCGCTGGTCCTGTGCGCCGTGCTCGCGGCTGGGTCCGTGCTCCTGCCCCACGAGCTGCACGCCAGGACCCACGTGGCGATGGTGGCCGAACCCGAGGACATGGTCCTGCCGATCCTCGGCGACGGCCGTGTGCGGGACGCGCCGGCCGGTCAGGTGTAGAGGATGCCGCGCTCGACGAGCGCGGTGACCTCGGCGTCGTCGATGCCCAGCACCGCGGCGGCGATGTCGCGGGTGTGCTGACCCATCAGCGGGGCCGGCGTGGTGATCGGACCGGGGAGTCCGTCGGCGTGGAAGCCGGGCCCCTCCAGCATCATCGGCCCGACGCCCTGCTGTTCGAGGTGCAGGATGTAGCCCCGCTCGACGAGGTGCGGGTCGGACGAGACGTCGCCGACGTACATCATCATCCCGGCGGGGACGCCGGCCGCCTGCAGGGTCTCCATCACCTCGCGGTCCGAGCGCTCGGCCGTCCACTCACCGAGGTGGGCGTCGAGGCGGTCCTGGTCGGCCCGCCGGCCGTCGGCCGTGGCGAACGCAGGATCGTCGCTCCACGCGGGTGCACCGATGGCCTCGCGCAGCCGCCGCCAGTCGTCGTCGTCACGGCAGGTGATGACGCACCAGCGCTCCTGCCCGGCGCACTGGTAGACCCCCCACGGCGCACCCTGGTCCGAGCGGTTCCCGGCCGGCCCGACCGACCCGGGGTCGAGCGCCTCCTTGAGGAACAGGTGCGACATCAGGTTGATGGCCACCTCGCCCTGCACGATCTCGGCGTGCAGCCCCGACGACCGGCGCTCCCGGGCGATCAGCAGGGCGGTGGCGAGGGTGGCGCCGAGCCGCCCGACGACGTGATCGGGGAAGGCGACGTTGGACGCCACCGGTTCGGCGACGTCGGGGAAGCTCCACAGGTACGTCATCCCGCCGGGAGGTTGGGTGTTGGCGCCGTAGCCGCGCCAGTTGCGCCACGGTCCGATGCTGCCCATCGTCTGGCTGCTGATCAGGACGACCGCAGGGTTGGCGCCGCGCAGGCCCTCGTACCCCAGCCCCCACTTGTCCATGGTGCCCGGTGGCAGGTTCTCGACGACGATGTCGGAGGCCGCCACGAGCCGCTTGACGAGCTCGATGCCCTCCGGCTCGCGGAGGTCGACCGAGAAGCTGCGCTTCGTCCGGTTCGACGAGGCGAACACCGGGCTCACGCCCTCCGGTCCACCGCCGGCGATGACGCGGAAGAGGTCGGGTCGGTGCGGCGTCTCGACGCGGATGACGTCGGCGCCGTACTCGCCGAGCAGGCGGGCGATCTCGGGTGCCGCGCCGGCGACGCCGAAGTCGAGGACCCGCACGCCCGCGAACGGCCCGGTGCGGGCGGCGTCACCCTCGAGGGAGGGCTCGGGCGCGATCGCCTCGCCGGCCCAGGTGATGGGCTCGTCCTGCAGCGCCGGCGCCGCCGTGCGGTAGCCGACGCGCTCGCGGTCGAAGCGGTAGAAGCCGGACGCAACCGGGCCCTTCACGCCGGGCGCGACCTCGCCGTCGGTGAACGTCTCCAGCACCGCGTACTGCTCGGCCTCGAGCACGTCGCGTGGCCGCAGCAACGGCGTGATCGGGATGCGGAGGTTCTGGCCCTCCTCCGACGGCCGCGATCATCGTCTTGTCGGCGAAGAACTCGATGAACATCGGCTTGATGACGTCCTCGAAGATCCCGTACCGGTTGGGCCCGATGTCCCAGTGGGAGTCCTGCAGCATCTCCGGCTCGCCCAGCCAGGCCCGCATCTTGTGCCACTCCGGCGTCGTCACGATCGACGGGCGGACCCACCCGTCCTTGCACGGGATGACCGGGTAGATGTTGCCACCGCCGCTGCGGATCTGGCTGTAGGCGGCGTTGCCCACCATGGCGCTGATGGCGCTGAAGCTGGCCAGCCCCCAGTCGGTCGTCTGCTGCACGGCTTCGATCACCGAGAGGTCGATCTGGCGGCCCTCCCCGGTGCGCAGCTTCTGGAGGTACCCGGTGAGCGAGGCGAAGGCGGCGACGATGCCGGCGATGTCGTAGGCGAAGGCGCCCGGCGGCAGCACCGGCGGGTACTCGGGCGTTCCCGCCCGGAACAGCATCCACGACATGCCGACCATCACCGGGTCGGTGGCGACGAAGTCGCGGTACGGGCCGGTGAGGCCGAAGTCGGTGACCGACGTGATGATCAGGCCGGGCAGCCGGGCCGCCACGTCGGCGGGATCGAGCGCGACGCGGTCGTTGGCACCACGGCCGTCGATCCAGATGTCGGCGCCGGCGAGCAGGTCGAGGAAGCGCTGGCGGTCGCCGTCCTCGTCGAGATCGAGGGCGACGAGCCGCTTGTTCGTGTTGCGGACGGCGTGGAACAGGCTCTCGCCGTCGTGGAACGGGCCGATGAGGCGCGACGTCGAGCCGCCCGGCGGCTCGACCCGCACGACGTCGGCGCCGAGGTCGGCGAGGAGCCGCGCCGCACAGCTCGGCCCGCTGGTCGGTGAGGTCGACGACCCGCAGGCCGGTCAGGGGTAGCTCGACACTCATCGACTCACCGTTCCGGGATGGGGTCATGCGAGTTGGCCTCCGTGGGGGTGGCGCCGACGGCGACGGGCGTGGCTTCGACGAGCGGGTGGTGGCAGGCGACGAAGTGGCGATCGCTGACGGGACGCAGCAGGGGCTCGTCCGTGGCGCACTCGTCGGTCGCCCGCGAGCAGCGGGTGCGGAAGCGGCAGCCGCTCGGCGGCGAGAGCGGTGAGGGCATCTCGGTGCTGCGTGCTTCCTCGATGACCGAGGTGTTGGTCGCCGACGGGATCGACGCCAGCAGCAGCTCGGTGTACGGGTGCGCCGGTGTCTCGTAGAGCTGCCGGGAGTCGGCGACCTCGCAGAGCTTGCCGAGGTACATCACGGCGACGCGGTCGCTGATGTTGCGGACCACGGCGAGGTCGTGGGCGATGAAGACCAGGGTCAGGCCGTAGCGCGCCTTCATCGCCTCGAGGAGGTTGAGGATCTGCGCCTGGACGGAGACGTCGAGCGCCGAGACCGGCTCGTCGCAGATGAGCACCTCCGGATCGAGCACGAGCGCCCGGGCGATGGAGATGCGCTGGCACTGGCCGCCGGAGAACTGGTGCGGTCGCCGCTGGCCGACCTGCTCGGCGTCGAGCCCGACGGCGTCGAGGATCTCGGCCACGCGGTCTCGCCGGGTGTTCGCGTCGCCCTCCCGCCACACGACGAGCGGATCGCCGACGATGTCGAGGATCTTGCGCCGCGGGTTCAGCGAGGAGATCGGGTCCTGGAAGATCATCTGGACGTTGCGCCGCGTCCTGCGCAGCTCGTCGCCGGAGAGCTGCTCCAGGCGCCGGCCTTCGAGCTCGATCGAGCCGCCGGTGGGCGGCGGCAGGTGCATGATCGCCCGTCCGGTCGTCGACTTGCCGCAGCCGGACTCGCCGACGAGGCCGAGGGTCTCACCCCTGGCGACGTCGAAGCTGACGTCGGAGACGGCGTGCACCGTGCCGCCGCCGACGGGGAACTCGACGACGAGGTGCTCGACGCGCAGCACGATGTCGGCGTCGTCGCGGAGGTGGGCGGTGCCGGAGCCGGCCATCAGCCACCCACCCGCGCGACCGTGGCGATGGTCGCCGCCGACACCACGGTGCCGGCTGCTGTGCGACCGTGCTCCACGTTGCGCTCGCGCGCCGCGGTTCCTTCCGGCGTCCCGACCGGGTACCAGCAGGCGAACTGGTGGCTGCCGTCCGACGGGTCGGATCGCAAGGGTGGGGCCTCCGCCAAGCAACGCTCCTGGGCATACGGGCAGCGCGGGCTGAACCGGCAGCCGACGGGCAGGTTGATGAGGTCCGGCGGCCGCCCGGGGATCGCCCGCAACGTGACGTGGATCGGTCCCGTCAGCTGGGGCACGGCGTTCATCAGCGCCTCGGTGTAGGGCATCCGCGGTGCGGCGAAGAGGGTCGGCGTCGGGGCCGACTCGACGATCTGGCCGGCGTACATCACGACGATGCGGTCGGTGCGACCGGAGACCACGCCGAGGTCGTGGGTCACGAGCACCATCGCCATGCGGCGCTCCGTCTGCTGGGCCTTCAGGAGGTCGAGGATCTGGGCCTGCACGGTGACGTCGAGGGCGGTGGTCGGCTCGTCGGCGAAGAGCAGGCGAGGGCTGCACGACAGGGCGATGGCGATGGTGACCCGTTGGCGCATCCCGCCCGACAGCTCGTGCGGGTACTGCTCGACCCGGCGCTGGGCCTCGGCGATGCCGACCGAGCGGAGCAGCTCGATGGCGCGCACCTTGGCCTTCTGCTTCGAGAGCTGCAGGTGGTAGTGCAGCGACTCCGAGATCTGCGCGCCGATCCGCTTGGTCGGGATTGAGCGACGTCATCGGGTCCTGGAACACCATCGCCATCTCGGTGCCCCACAGCCGGCGCAGGGCGTTCGGCTCGAGCGTGGTGATGTCGATGCCCTCGAAGAGGATCGACCCGGTGATGTGGGCGGTGCCGCCGTCGCGCACCAGGCCCATCGAGCGCGCCGCGACAGCACCGTCTTGCCACTGCCGCTCTCGCCGACGACGCCGAGGGTCTCGCCGGCCTCGATGCCGACGGTCACGCCGTCGACGGCGTGCACGATGCCCCGGGGCGCGTCGAACTCGACCCGCAGGTCGCGCGCCGCCAGCAACGGCTCGTCGGCCTTACCGCGGCCGCCGGATGATCCGCCGTTGGCGTCACAGCACGCCCTCGCGGACGTCGAAGCGCTTGCGGAAGTGCTCGCCGATCATCGTGAAGGCGAGCACGGTCACGAAGAGCACGGCGCCGGGCATCAGCACGATGTGCGGCGAGGTGGCCAGGTCCTGGCGCCCGCCGGCGACCATGCCGCCCCAGCTCGACGTGGGCGGTCGGCAGGCCGAGGCCGAGGAAGCTCAGGCTGCCCTCGGCGACGATGACGACACCGGCGATGATGAAGGCGTAGGCGGTCAGCGGCATGATCACGTTGGGCACCACGTCGCGCAGCATCACCCGCAGTCGACTTCGACCCGTAGGCTCGCGCCGCCACGACGAACTCGCGGTTGGCGACTCCGAGCGTGTTGGCCCGCGTGAGGCGGATGAACGTCGGCACGGTCAGGATCGCCAGGCCGAGCACCAGGTTCGGGCAGGTTCTGCCCGAACACCGCGGCCAGGGTCAGGAGCAGCACGAGGGCCGGGAAGGCCAGCAGGGCGTCGGTGGCGGTCATGATCACCGCTTCGACGCGGCCCTTGATGTAGCCCGCCGACAGCCCGAACAGGCCGCCGACGAACATGCCGAGCAACACCGAGACGATGCCGACGAGCAACGAGACCCTGGCCCCGTAGACGACCCGCGACAGGATGTCGCGGCCGACCTCGTCGGTGCCCATGAGGTGGTCCCACGACGGTGGCTGGGCGATCGCGGCGAAGTCCGAGCGGTTCGGGTCGTCGAGCGGGAGGAAGTCGGCGAAGATGGCGGCGAGGGCGACGGCGACGATCCAGACCACCGACGCCCAGTAGGCGATGGCCCGGCGCTTGCGCCGCCCCGGCCGCCTCGGCTCGGGCACCAGCGGCAGCGCCGAGCCACCGGCCCCGAGGGCCTCGACATCCGTGGCGACGAGCGGATCGTCGGTCGTGACGTCGCCGGTGAACTCGGTGTCATGCGGTAGCACGGCGGGCCCTCGGATCCAAGACGGCGTAGAGCAGGTCGACGAACAGGTTGACGATCACGTAGGCCGCGGCGGTGAACAGCAACGTGCCCTGGAGCACGATGAAGTCCCGTTGGTAGATCGACTGCACGAGCGCCTGGCCGATGCCCGGCACGGCGAAGATGACCTCGACGATCACGGCGCCGCCGATCAACCGGCCGATGTTCACGCCGGCCAGCGTGACCAGCGAGAAGGACGACGGGCGCAGGGCGTGGCGCAGCAGGATGTGGCGCGTCGGCAGGCCCTTCGACTTGGCCATCAGGACGTAGTCCTCCTGCAGCGTGGCGATCATGTCGGCGCGGCAGCAGCTGCTGGTACACGGCGATCTGACCGACGGCCAGCGTCAGCGCCGGCAGCAGCATGCGTCTGCAGGTTGCCCCACGGGTCGTCGGTGAAGCGGACGTAGCCCGATGACGGCAGCCAGCCGAGCTTGCTGGCGAACAGCAGGATCAGCAGCAGCGCCAGCACGAAGTTGGGCATGGCGATCATGCCGAAGCCGATCGTCGTGCTGGCCCGGTCGACCGTCCGGCCCGGTCGGTACGCCGAGTAGATGCCGAGCGGGACGGCGATGACCAGCGAGAAGAGCTGAGCCAGGAACATCAGCTCCAGCGACACCGGGATGCGCTGCTTCAACCCATCCCACACCGGCTGGTTGGTGCGGAACGAACGGCCCAGGTCGCCCGTGACGACGTCACCGATCCACGTGACGTAGCGGACCACCGACGTTGTCGTCGAGGCCGAGCTCCTCACGCACCACCTCGATCTGATCCGGGGTGGCCGTCTCGCCGAGCAGTGCGGCGGCCGGATCACCAGGGAGCAGGTCGATCAGGATGAACGTCAGGAACGTGACGATGAACATCACGATGAAGACGTGCGCGGCGCGGCGGGTGAACCCCTTCACAGCGTCACGCTGACCTCATCGCGGAGGGCGGCGCGGCGGCCGGGCGCACGCTGCGGACGCCCGGCCACCACTGCCGACTTCACTGGTCGTCGCGCGACAACGTCGCGAACCACAGGGTGTTGTCGAGGTACTTGTCGACGCCCTGCACGTACGGCTGGGTGATGATCGCCGAGGGCGAGCGGCCGTACGTCGCGTACGGGATCGGCTTCGGCGATCGTCACCTGCACGTCCTTCCACGCCTGGGTGGCCTCGTCCTCGTCGGTGCTCGACACGGCCGTCTCCAGGAGGGCGTCGATCTCCGGGTCGGAGAACTTCCCGAAGTTGGACAACCCGCCCGAGTGGTAGGCGTTCCACATCTGCGGGTACTGGCCGATGAACGCCGGGTAGGAGTTGATCGCCGCCTGGAAGTCGCCGGTGTTGAGCACGCCGGTGACGAACTCCGAGATGTCGAGGTACTCCATCGTCACGTCGAGGCCGGCGTCGCTGAAGAACTGGCCGGCCATCTCACCGAACCGGCGTCGGTCCGGGAGTGTTCGGCAGCTTGAACGTGAAGTTCGGGTCGTTGCCCTCGGCGCGGTACTCCTCGATCAGCTGCGTCGCCCGCTCGACGTCGTACTGCGGCCAGACGTCCTCGACCTCGGGGTTGTACACCGGCGAGGTCGGGGCGATCAGCCCGATGGCGCCGGCCAGCTCACGGTGGCCGTTGAGGCGGACGTCGGCGATGACGTCGAGGTTGAGCATCGAGACGAACGCCTCGCGCATCCGCGGGTCGTCGAACGGCGGCTGGTTGTCGTTGAGGATGATGCCCTCGGCGCCGTTGCCGAGCGAGTCGTGGACCGTCAGGTTGCCGGCGTCCTTGGCCCCGTCGATCTCCGTCACCGTGATCATGTAGGTCAGGTCGACGTCGCCGTTGAGGATCGCCTGCTGGCGGGTCTGGGTGTCGGGCAGCGGGCGGCAGACCAGCTCGTCGAGGTAGCGGCAGGCCCTCCTGCCAGTAGTTCTCGTTCTTGACCAGCGTCAGGTGGTCGTCGGGGATCCACTCCTGGAACACGAACGGGCCGGCGCCGACCGGATCGAGGTTGAAGTCCGGCGCCCTTCTCCTGCAGCGCCGTCGGCGACAGGATGATGCCGAGGCCGTTGCGCCTGGGCGAACGCCGAGTCGAACACGGCGAACGGGCGGTTGAGGACGAACTCGACCGTGAGGTCGTCGACCGCCGTCATCGTCTCGATCGGCTCGACCTGGGTGGCCAGCGCCGACGCGTTGGCCGGGTCCTGGTGGCGCTGGATGTTGTAGATGACCGGCGTCGGCATCGAGCGGTGTCCCGTCGTGGAACATCACACCGTCACGCAGCGTCAGCGTCCAGGTGACGTTGTCCTCGGTGGTCATCGACTCGGCCATGTACGGCTCGGGGTTGCCCTCGTCGTCGAAGCGCAGGAGCGAGTCGTAGAGCGCGGTGTTGCAGTAGCCGAGACCGCGCTTGATCGGGTCGAAGCCCGAGCCCTCACCGTAGGTGCCATAGATCAGGGAGCCGCCGGGGATGCCCTCCGGGATCTCCGTGGTCTCGGAGCCGGCGGTGTCCGCGGTCGTCGTCTCGGTCGCTTCGTCCGAACCGGCCGTCGTGGCGCTGCCCCCGTCGGTCGCCGGGGCGGTGGTCTCCGCCCCACCGGCCTCGGTCGTCGCGCTCGTGTCGCTGGGCGCGGTGTCACCCGCATCGTCATCGTCGTCCCCACCGCAGGCTGCGACAGCCAGCACCGCGGTGAGCAGCAGGCCGCCGAAGCGCGCCGCACGTCGAGTCATCAATTCCGGTTCCCCCATTTCATCAGTGGGCCCTCCCTCGGGCCTGTTTGGCTGTCACTGTAGGCCGGTCCGTGATATTGGAACAAGTTTCTACTTCTGGTGTTCCGCTATGGTGCGGCCGTTCCGGGATCGCCCCGGGGAGCCGACGCCCGGGAGCCGAGGGGAGTCAGGATGCAGGACCTGCCTGGTGGATGGGGGCCGACGCTCGAGGACCTCGAGCAGCGCCGCCGTGCCGCCCGGGCAATGGGGGGTGACGAGCGCCTCGGACGCCACCGCGCCGCCGGCAAGCTCGACGCCAGGGCCAGGGTCGCCCACCTGCTCGACAAGGGCACGTTCAGCGAGATCGGCACGCTCGTCGGTGACGTCCCGGCGGATGCCTTCGTCGCCGGCTGGGGGTTGATCGACGGCCGGCCGGTGATGGTCGGGGTGGAGGACTTCACGGTCGTCGCCGGCACCATCGCCTCGGGGAGCAACGCCAAGCGCCACCGCCTCGCCGAGGTGGCCCGCCAGGAGCGCGTGCCGCTCGTGATGGTGCTCGAGGGTGCCGGCTTCCGTCCGACCGACCGCTCGCACGGCAAGTCACCCGTCGACCTGCAGATGCAGGCGCGGTGCTCCGGGTACGTGCCCGTGGTGACGGCGGTGCTCGGCGCCTCCGCCGGGCACGGCGCGCTCGTCGCCGGGATCTCCGACTTCGTCGGTGATGACGGAGACGGCGTCGATCTTCACGGCGGGACCGCCGGTGGTGAAGGAGGCGACGGGCGAGGAGATCGACAAGCTCTCGCTCGGCGGGCCGTCGGTGGCGGTGCCGAGCGGCCTCGTCCACAACGTCGCGCCCGACGACGCCGCGGCGCTCGACCAGGTCCGCGAGTACCTCTCGTACTTCCCGTCGAGCGCGTGGTCGTACCCCGAATCGGTCGGGCCGGACACGGACACCGGACCTCGTCCGGTGCCGGAGCTGCTGGAGATCATCCCCCGCGACAACCGCCGCGTGTACGACATGCGCGACGTCCTCGACGTCGTGCTCGACCACGCCGGGTGGTTCGAGGTGCGACGCCGGCTTCGGCCGCGCCGTGATCACCGCGCTGGCCCACATCGGCGGGCACCCCGTGGCGGTCGTGGCCAACCAGCCGAGCGTGATCGCCGGCTCGATCGACGCCAACGCGGCCGACAAGGCCGCCCACTTCATCCTCGTCGCCGACTCCTTCCACGTCCCCATCGTGTTCCTGTCCGACAACCCTGGCATGCTGCCCGGCGCCGCGTCCGAGCGCCAAGGCGTACTGCGCAGTGGCGCCCGCATGTTCGCCGCCCAGACGCAGGCGACGACGATCAAGCTGCACGTGACGTTCCGCAAGGCGTACGGGTTCGGGTCGATGGTGATGGGCATGTCGTCGTACGACGGCCAGACGGTGTCGTTCGGCTTCCCGGGCGCCACCCTCGGGGCGATGGGCGCCGGGGCGTCGGGGCGGGCGATGCACGCCGACGAGGACGAGGCCGAGATGCTCCGCCGAGCCGAGCTCGACGCCAGCTACAACTCGGCCGGCCGCCTCGGCTTCGACGAGCTGATCGACCCCCGGGAGACGCGCGACGTCCTGCTGCGGGGGCTCGACCTGGCGATCAGCCGACGGCAGCGACCGGCCGAGCCGGTGCTGCGCGCCACCATCCCACCGTGAGCGGAAGACCCGCCCACCCGTCCAGATCTCCACGAAGGGGGTAGCCCGCATGGACCGGTTCACCGGCCGAACGGCGATCGTCACCGGTGCCAGCCGCGGCATCGGCGCCGGCATCGCCGAACGCCTCGCCGCCGAGGGCGCCGACGTCCTCGTCGTCGCCCGCACCAGCGATCACCACGACCACCTCGCCGGCAGCCTCGCCGAGACCGTCGCCAAGAGCAACGGCCACGGTCGTGGCCGGGCACACGCGTTCGTCGCCGACCTCAGCGATGACGAGAGCCGCAGCGGCATCGTGCCGCGGGCCCTCGAGCTGTTCGACGGGCGCGTCGACATCCTCGTCAACAACGCGGCCGCGGCGATCTACCACCCGCTGGCCGACTACCCGTTACGCCGGCGCCGTCTGACGTTCGAGGTCAACGTCCACGCGCCCGCCGACCTCACCCAGGCCGTGTTGCCGTCGATGCGCGAGCGCAGCGAGGGCTGGATCGTCAACGTGTCGAGCGCCAGCGCGAAGTACGAGCGGGGCTTTCCGTCGACGGCGCCCTCGGAATCGGTCCCGCTCGGTGTGTACGGCGCCTCGAAGGCCGCCCTCAACCGCATGACGTTCTCCTTCGCCGCCGAGCTGGTCGGCA
Source organism: uncultured Acidimicrobiia bacterium (assembly GCA_963784255.1). Lineage (GTDB taxonomy): Bacteria > Actinomycetota > Acidimicrobiia > Acidimicrobiales > Ilumatobacteraceae > JALZMG01. Next base: position 93,920 of record CAWAQO010000001.1, read on the forward strand.
CCGGCATCCGGGTCAACACGGTCGAGCCACGCGCGGCGGTGGCGAGCGAGGGCGCCATGGCCCTCGTCGGCGAGCAGCTCGACCCGGCGAGCATCGAGTCGCTGGAGGCGATGGTCGAGGGGACGCTCGTCCTCTGCGACTGCCCGCCCGACTGGACGGGCGGCGTGCACGCCAGCCTGGACCTGCTCGACCACCTCGACCGGACGGTGATGACCCTCGACGGCACGGCGCCCGCTCCCGGCGGCCAGCGCTGGGTGGCCGCGCCGAGCGCGACGCAGGACGGCTGATGTTCGAGCTCGACAGCAAGGTGGCCCTGGTGACCGGCGCCGGCCAGAACGTCGGGCAGGGGATCGCCCGGCACCTGGCGGCGCGGGGCGCCGTCGTCGCCGTCAACGACGTCCGTCCCGAGCGCGCCGAGGCCACGGTCGCCCACATCGAGGCGGCCGGCGGGCGTGCCCTCGCCGCGCCGTTCGACGTCACCGACTACGCCGCCGTCGCCGCCGGCATCGGCGCCGCCGAAGAGGCCGCCGGCGGGCCCGTCGACATCCTCGTCAACAACGCCGGCAACGGCGGCGAGCACGGGATGGTGCCGTCGCCGTTCCGCCACAGCGACCCGGCGTCGTGGCACGGGCCGATCGACGTCAACCTGTACGGGGTCCTCAACTGCACGCACCGCGTCGTCGACGGCATGTGCGAACGGGGTTGGGGCCGGGTCATCACCATCGCCTCCGGTGCCGGGCTCGTCGGGCTGCGCCTCGGGGTGTCGCCCTACGGCGCCGGCAAGGGCGGGGCGATCGCCTTCATGCGCCACCTGGCGGTGGAGAACGCGCGGGCCGGTGTCACCGCCAACTCCCTCGCCCTCGGCCTGATGGGGGAGGCGACCGACGCCACCGCCAAGATGGCCCGCCAGATCCCCGTCGGCCGGCTCGGCACCCCTGACGACGTCGGCGCCTTCGTGGTCTACCTCGCCTCGCCGGAGGCGTCGTGGATGACCGGCCAGACCATCCACCTCAACGGCGGCGCGGTCACGGATTGAACTGGACCAGAATCTCGTTCTAAGATCGTCCTCGACTGGAACGCGTACCGGCGTTCCAACCGCGACGTCAAAGGGGTTCAGGGATGGGCATGCCGCAGGGGATCGGGATCATCGACACGATGATCGGCTTCCCACACCGGGACATGAAGGAGACGTATGCCTTCATCACCCGCCAGACGAAGGACAAGCAGTCCAAGGAGGACTTCCAGTTCCCCGCGGAGTACATGTTCAAGAACCCGCCGGAGAAGCACCTGCTCGAGACCGAGGACCCGATCGCGCTGACGCTGTCGGAGATGGACCGGTGGGGCATCGAGCGGGGCCTCATCGGCGTCGGCGACGAGGCCGGCACGGGTGAGCTGGCGCTGAAGCGCTACCCCGACCGCTTCATCCCGTCCACCGGGTTCGATCCGCACGGCAGCGTCGACGCCATCCGCAAGCTCGTCCACGAGTACGAGACGTACGGCGTGCGGGCCGTCGGCATGTTCCCGTCGGGCACGTTCCCGCAGGTGGCCATCAACGACAAGAAGATGTACCCGCTGTACGCCAAGTGCTGCGAGCTCGGCATCCCCGTGTTCTGCTGCGCCGGCGTCCCGGGCCCCCGCCTCAAGATGGAGCCGCAGCGGGTCGAGCTCATCGACGAGGTCATGTACGACTTCCCCGAGCTGATCTTCGTCACCCGCCACGGCTGCGAGCCGTGGACCGACCTGGCGTGGAAGCTGATGCTCAAGTGGCCGGGCCTGCACTACTCGACGAGCGCCTTCGCGCCGAAGTACTACCCGGCGAACATCGTCAACTACGCCAACACGCGGGGCGCCGACAAGGTGATCTACGCCGGCTACTTCCCGATGGGCCTGTCGCTCGAGCGGATCATGACGGAGATGCCCGACGTCCCGTTCAAGGACGAGGTCTGGCCGAAGTTCCTCCGCGAGAACGCCCTGCGCGTCCTCGGCCTGTCCGACAAGTAGTCCCCACTGGTCCAGCCGCGCCCCCCAATCTGGGCGGGAATTTCCCCACCGAGTGATCTGGGCGGGATCGTCGCCACCAGTTGGCGAGATCCCCGCCCGGATCGCGGGATGCCGGTCGGGTCCGGCCGAACCGGGCGGGATGTTCACCATTCGCATCTGGGCGGGATTCGTCCCAGCAGGTGGCGAGAATCCCGCCCAGATCGTGGAGACCAGGTGGTCAGGCGGGTGTGGGGTGTTCAGCTCGCGGGCGTTGTCGCGGACGACCTTCTGGATCGACGCCGGGTCGAGCTCCTTGAGCTCGGTCAGGTAGTCGAGCGGCTGCGGCATGCCTTCGATGTGCGGCCAGTCGCTCCCGAAGATGACGCGGTCGGCGCCCATCCAGTCGACGACGGCGTACGGGTCGTCCTCCCAGAACGGGTTCATCCAGACGTGCCGGCGGAACGTCTCCACTGGATCCTCGGTGGTCCAGCCCGGCGACTTCTTCGCCGTCGAGCGCAGCTTCTTGAACAGCTCCGGCAGGAACTCCGACCCGTTCTCGATGGACGCCAGCCGGAGGTTCGGGAAGCGGACGAAGATCTGGTCGAAGATCGACGTGATCAAGAAGTCGAACGCCGCCCGCTCGATGGCGAAGCCGCGGATGCTCGGCCGCATCGGGCCGCCGCCGAACGTCGACTCGAACTTGTCGTTGGCGTACCCCTGCGAGCTGTAGCCGCTGTCGCCGGCGTGGACCACGAGCGGGATGCCGGCCTCGTTCAGGCGGGCCCAGAACGGGTCGAACGACTCGTCGAACGGCGACTTGTGCCCGTTGAGCGTGAGCGGCGCGGCCGGGCGCATCACGATCACGCGCGCCCCGCGGTCGAGGGCCCACTCGAGCTCCGACACGGCCCAGTCCACGTCGCACAGCGAGATGTACGGGGCGGCGAAGATCCGGTCGTCGTAGTTCACGCCCCAGTCCTCGTCGAGCCAGCGGTTGAACGCGGTGAACGTCGCCGTGACCGCGCCGATGTCGTGCTTGAGCAGTTCCTCGTAGAGCACGCCGAGGGTCGGGAAGAGCCAGATCCGCTCCAGCCCCTGCTTGTCCATCACCTGGACGCGTGCCGACGAGAAGCGGTAGTGGTCCGGGATCGGCTCGCGTTCGCGCAGGAAGTCGAGCGGCGACTTGCCGTTCGGGTTGCCCCGGAAGTACTCGTGCATCGCCCCGGCCTTGGCGATCGGGTTGAACGTGGCGTTGACGACGGCCCGGCTGACCCGGCCGCCGACGACGTGGTACTGCCGGCCGTCGATCGTGCCCACTGCACGCAGCGGGGACCGAGGCGCGGGTCGAGGTGCCGGGTGAAGGCGTCGAGCGCCTCGTAGTAGTGGTTGTCGGCGTCGAAGGCCGGATAGTCGATCTCCACACGTGCTCCTTGGTGCTCCCCGGGGCGGTGGCCGCGCCCGTTTGCGATGCGGGTGGTCCGGTGGACTACTCTAGAACCTGTTCCAGTCCTGGCGCGAAGCGGGACTGTCCGATCCGGCAGGGGGACCGATGCCCGTCAACAAGGTGTTCGAGTCGTTCGACGCAGCCGTGGCCGACGTCGCCGACGGTTCGATGGTGCACGTCGGCGGTTTCGGCACGGCCGCCGAGTACGCCAGCTACCTGATCGCCGCCCTCGCCCGCAAGGGCGTCACGGGCCTCACGATCACCGGCAACCACTCCGGCTTCAGCGAAGCGCAGCTGAAGATGATGAAGGACGCCAACCTCGGCATCATCAAGTACCCGGACGACTACGTCTCGCCTGGACTGCTGGTCGAGCGCGGGCAGGTCGCCAAGGGGATCCTCGCCTTCCCGGTGCTCAACCGTGGCATGGAGGTGCCGTTCGAGACGCTGCTCAACGAGGGCCGGGTCGAGCTGGAGCTGATCGGCCAGGGCTCGCTGGCCGAGCGGATGCGCGCCGCCCGGGCCGGGATCGCCGCCTTCTACACGCCCGTCGGCGTCGGCACCGTCGTCGCCGAGGGCAAGGAGGTGCGCGACTTCAACGGCCGGCCGCACCTCCTCGAGCACGCCTTGAAGGCCGACGTCGCGATCATCCGGGCGCACAAGGCCGACCGCTGGGGCAACCTCGTCTACAAGGGCACGGCGCGCACGTTCAACGCCACGATGGCCGGCGCCGCCCACCTGACCATCGCCGAGGTGGACGAGGTCGTCGAGCTCGGCGCGCTCGACCCGGAGTGCATCGTCACCGCTGCGCCGTACGTGCAGCGGGTGGTCGTGCGCCCGGACGTGAAGCCGACGTCGTGGATGGACCCGTGCTGACGGCGATGGCCGCAGAGGAGGAGGCGCGATGACGAAGTTCGAGGACAAGCCCCGGCTCGACGATTGGTCGATGGCGATGCGGGCGGCCCAGGACGTCCACGAAGGGATGATCGTGAACCTCGGCATGGGCATCCCGATGCTCGTGTCGGCGTTCGTCGAACCCGAGCGCGAGGTGATGTTCCACACCGAGAACGGCATCATCGGCTACGGGCGCGTGATCGAGGACCCCGACGCCGTCGACCCCAACTGCGTCAACGCCGGCGGCCAGCCGGTCGAGCGGGCGCCGGGCATGTCGTTCATGTCCCACCACGAGTCCTTCGCCCTCATCCGGGGCGGCTGGATCGACGTCACCATGCTCGGCTCCCTGCAGGTCGGCGCCAACGGCGACCTCGCCAACTACCACCCACCGGGGAAGGTCATCGGCAGCATCGGCGGCGCCCAGGACCTCGCCTACTGCGCCAAGAAGGTCGTCGTGCTGATGACCCACCAGACCAAGGGCGGCGAACCCAAGATCATGTCGAAGGTGTCGTTGCCGATCACCGCCCCGACGTGCGTCAGCAGGGTGATCACCGACATCGCCGTGATCGACATCACCGCCGACGGCGTCGTGCTCCGCGAGGTGATGCCCGGCTGGACGCCCGAGGAGGTGCAGCAGGCCACCGACGCCGAGCTGATCATCCCCACCGATGTCGGGGAACTGGCGCTCTGAGTGGTGTTTCGTCCGAGAAAATACTAGAATGCGGTTCTGCTCATTCGGAACCTGCGCACCGCAGAAAGGAGGGGGGCTCCGTGTCGCACGTGGACTTCCTGTACTTCGATTGTGACAACCACTTCTACGAGGCGCTCGACGCCTTCACCCGCCACATCGAGCCCCAGTACCGCAAGCGGGCCATGCAGTGGGTCGAGGTCGAGGGCAAGACCCGGCTGATGGTCGGGGAGAAGATCAACCGCTTCATCCCCAACCCGACGTTCGATCCGATCTCCAAGCCCGGGGCCATGGACGAGTACTTCCGTGGCCGCAACCCCAAGCAGCAGAGCACCCGCGAGCTGTTCGGCGAGCTCGACCGGATGGTCGACCACCCGGAGTACCGCGACCGCGACGAGCGGATCCGCCTGATGGACGACCAGGGGATGCAGGGCGCCATCTTCCTGCCGACGCTCGGCGTCGGCATGGAGCAGCCGCTGCTCCACGACCCCGAGGCGCTCAAGGCTGCCTTCCGGGCGTTCAACCGGTGGATGGAGGAGGACTGGGGCTTCGCCTACAAGGAGCGCATCTTCGCCGCTCCGATCTTCACCCTCATCGACCCCGAGGCGGCCGTCGCCGAGCTGGAGTGGGCACTGTCGAAGGACGCCCGCTTCGTCCTGCTGCTGCCTGGCCCGGTGATGACGCCGGCCGGCGGCAAGTCCCCGGCCGATCCGTCGTTCGACGCCTTCTGGCAGCTCGTCAACGACTCCGGCGTCACGGCCGTCGTCCACGGCGGCGACAGCTGGTACAGCAGCTACCTCAAGGACTGGGGCGAGAACGCGGAGATGGAGGCCTTCCGCCAGAACGCCTTCCGTTCACTCGTGTCGCACAGCGCGACGCAGGACTTCTTCGGGAACCTGCTCGCCCACCGTCACTTCGAGCGCTTCACGAACCTGCGCATCGCCGCGATCGAGACCGGCTCCGACTGGGTCTTCCACCTGTTCGACAAGCTCAAGAAGTCGTACGGGCAGACCCCGTTCCTGTACCCGGAGGATCCCCGCGAGACGTTCAAGCGCCACGTGTGGGTGTCGCCGTTCTACGAGGACGAGCTGGGCAAGCTCCGTGAGATGCTCGGGTCGGACCACCTGTTGATGGGCTCGGACTACCCGCACGCCGAGGGCCTCACCGACCCGTCCTCGTACATCAAGGATCTGCGCAACTTCGACTTCCCTGAGGACGAGTCGAAGATGATCATGCGCGACAACGGCATCGCCCTGTCGCAGCGTCGCCCCGCCTCCGTCTGAGCGGCAGCCACCGCACGGCGTCGTCGCCGTCGGAGCCCCACCGGGGGTCGCGCCGTCAGGGCGTGACCCTCGGGCCGCGGGCGCTGTTCGTGTTCGTGACGTTCCCGCTGTTCGTCACGGCGCTGCAGTACCACATGGTGTCGGTCGGCCTGGCCGACATGATCGACGACCTCGGCGCCCCGCTGCGGCTGGTCGGCTGGGTGTTGACGATCTTCACCGTCGCCACGGCCGCGTCGCAGCCGATCGCCGGCAAGCTCGGCGAGCAGTTCGGCTCGCGGCTGGTGTTCGCCTGCGGACTCGGCCTGTTCGGACTGTCGTCGCTCGGCTGTGCGCTGGCACCCAACATCTACGTGCTCATCGCCGGGCGGCTCGCCCAGGGCATCGCCACCGGCACCATCTCGCCGACCGCCTATGCGCTCGTCGCCGGTGCCTTCCCGACCGCCCGCGTGCGGGCCGTGGGGCTGGTCTCGTCGGTGATCCCCATCGGGACGCTCGTCGGCCCCAACCTCGGCGGGGTGCTCGTCGACGCCCTCGGCTGGCGGGCGACCATGGCGGTCAACGTGCCGATCGGCATCGGGCTGGCCGTCGGTGCGTTGGTGCTGCTCCCGGCCGGCGAGCGCAGCCGGCGCGGCGCCGTCGACGTGCGTGGCGCGGTGCTGCTGGCGGCGGCGATCTTCGCCCTCGTCTACGGGCTGACCGAGCTCGGTGCCGAGGAGCCACAGGTGGCCCTCGTGGTGCTGTCGATGTTCGCCGCCGTCGCCCTCACCGTCGTGTTCCTGCGCCACGAGCGACGGGTCGCCGAACCGGTCATCGATCTCGACCTGCTCCGGCGGCGCGACTTCGCCATCACCAACCTGCTCAACTTCACGTACGGCGTCGCCCTGCTCGGGCTGTTCGGGTTCGTCCCGCTGTACGTCCAGACGGTGTACGACATGTCGCCGACGCAGAGCGGCCTCGTCCTCACCCCGCGGGCGATCGCCATGGTCGCCGTCTCGACGGTCGCCGCCATCCTCCTGCCAAGGACCGGCTACCGCACGCCGATCCGGCTCGGTTTGGCCCTCCAGGGGATCGCGGCCATCGTGCTGTCGTTCTCGTTCCGCGGGGTCGACGTGCTCGGCGTCGCCGTCGGCGACCTCGTGTGGGTGTCGTCCGTCGTCACCCTCATCGGGATCGCCTACGGCCTCATCGGGCCGCCGCTGAACAACGCCGGCATCGACCTCGCGCCCTGACCGGGTGGCCTCGATCACGGGATTGCGCGGGACCTTCCGGTCGATCGGCGGAGCCACCGGCACCGCCCTCATCGTGCTCGTCGTGTCGCGCAGCGAGAGCACGGCACGCGGGCTGGAGGTCGCCTTCGCCGGGCTCGGGATCATCTCCCTCGCCAGCATCGTCCTCGTGAGATGGACGCCCGATGCCCCGACACGGGCCGCTCGGCGCGAGCCGGTCGAAGCCCCGGCGTGATCAGGCGCCGAGGACGACCTCGGCCGCCGCGTCATCAGGCGCCGAGGACGACCTCGGCCGCAACACGCATCTGCTCGATGCTCCCGCCGATCACCAGGTGGGTGACCCGGCTCTCCTCCCACATCGCCAGGTCGTCGCGGATCTGCTCGACGGACCCGACGAGGTTGATGTCGGCGACCGCCTGCCGGGGCACGGCGTCGATCGCCTTCTCCCGCTCGCCGGCGAAGAACAGGTCCTGGATCTCCTCGGCTTCCTTCTCGTAGCCCATCCGGGCGAAGACGTTCTTGTGGAAGTTCATGTCCTTGGCGCCCATCCCGCCGATGTAGAAGGCCAGCCCGGCCTTCATCGAGTCGAGGGTGGTGTCACGGTCGTCGGTGACCACGATGCCGCAGCTGGTGGCGATCTCGAACGTCTCCCGCGTCCGCCGCGCGCCAGGACGGGCGAAGCCCTCGTCGAGCCACTCGTCGTACATCGCCCCCACCCGCGGGGCGTAGTAGATCGGCAGCCAGCCGTCGGCGATCTCGGCGGTGAGGGCGACGTTCTTCGGGCCCTCGCTGCCGATCCAGATCGGCAGGTCCTCGCGCAGCGGGTGGACGATCGGCTTCAACGGCTTGCCGAGGCCGAGGGCGCCGTCACCCGTGTACGGCAGTGGGTAGTGCGGCCCGGCGCTGGTCACCGGCCCGTCACGGCGCAGGACCTGACGGATGATGTCGACGTACTCCCGGGTCCGCTCGAGCGGCTTGCCGAACGGCCGGCCGTACCACCCCTCGACCACCTGCGGCCCGGACAGCCCGAGCCCGAGGACGTGGCGCCCGTTGGACAGGTGGTCGAGCGTGAGGGCGTGCATCGCCGTCGACGTCGGGGTGCGGCCGGAGAGCTGCACGACAGCCGTGCCGAGGCGGATCTTCGACGTCTGCGCGCCCCACCACGCGAGCGGGGTGAAGGCGTCCGAACCCCAGGACTCCGCCGTGAAGACGATGTCGTAGCCGAGCTTCTCCGCCTCGAGCACCTTGTCGAGGTGGTCGGTGGGCTTGTTCGCCTGCCAGTACCCGAGTTGGAGTCCGAGCTTCATGGCCCCGAGATTAGAACAGATTCCAGTTTCGCCACGAACCGCGACGTCAGCCCTGACGGGCGAAGGCGTCGAGGATCCACGCCGCGAGCTCGGCCGTCAACTCGGCCGAACGACCGGTCAGCCCGTGTCCCTCACCGGGGAGGATGCGCACCTCGCCGTGCCCACCGGCGAGGGCCCGCACGACTTCGCTCGTCGATGCCGGGAGCACCTCGTCGTCGGACCCGTGGATCAGCAGGAACGGCCGAGGCGCCAGTCCGGCGGCTTGCTCGCACCCGGCCGACTGGGTCGCGAGGGTGCACACGCCGGCGACCGAGCGGGCCATCGCCACGCCCACGTTGACGGCCACGGCACCGCCGAAGGAGTGGCCGATGGTGACCGCCCGCGACGTCCCGCGCTGGGCGGCGGCGTCCATCGTCGCCATGGCGTCGAGCACCGAGAGCTCCAGGCTCGACGGTCGCCGGTAGTCGACGACCACGGTCGCGATCCCCTCCGGCGCGAGCACCCGCCCCAGCGCCGGGTACATGCCGTGCCCCGGGCCGAGGTAGCCGCCCATCCCGCCCGGGCAGGCGAGGACGATCCGTTCGGCCTCGGCCGGGCCGTGCCACTGCAGCCCGAGCAGGCCACGCATCGTGTAGATCTCGATCTGCCGCAGACCCGGTGCCAGCTCGGCCTCGAGCACGCCGAGCGGCTCGAGCGCCCCGTTGGGCTGCAGCGGCGGCAGTTGACGATCCGGCTCGGCCGTCGCCGTCAGGGCGTGGCCTTGTCGAGCTTGAAGACGCGGATGGCGTTCTCGCGCAGGAACTTCGGCCACACGTCGTCCTTGAACGGCACGTTGGGCATGTCGCGGAACTGCCGCTCGAGCGTCAGGCCGGCGGGGAAGTAGCCGCAGTACATGATCTTGTCGGAGCCCCGCGTGTTGGCGTAGTTGATGATGTCCTTCGGGTAGTGCTTGGGGGCGAAGGCGCTCGTCATGTAGTGCAGGCCGGGCCACTTCAGCATCAGCTTCCCGGCGAGGAACGTCCACGGCTCGCCGCCGTGCATCATCACGATCGTCAGCTCGGGGAAGTCGTAGCAGACCTCGTCGAAGTGCTCGACGTACTGCGGCCAGCTCGGCATCCGCGGCCCGACGATGCCGCCGTTGATGCAGATCGGGATGTCGAGCTCCACGCACTTCATGTAGATCGGGTACATCTTCTTGTCGTTCACGGCCACCTGGGGGCACGTGCCCGAGGGGAACATCGACACGGCGACGATGTCGTGCTCGGCCTTGGTCTGCTCCATCTCGCGGAGCGTCTCCATGCCCCGGTTGGGGTCGGCCCGCCCGGTGAGGAAGAAGCGGCCCGGGTGCTCCTTCTTGGCCCGGATGCCGTTCGGTGACGCGCCGGTGACGCCGATCTCGATGCCGAACTGCGTCCATCTTCTCGACGATCCACTCCACGGGGTCCACGTCGGGGGAGACGACGTCGGGCACGTCCTTGAACATGTACTGCGCCGGGAACTCGAACTCCTTGGCGCTCTGGGCGTCCTTGAGCAGCGGCCGGAAGAAGTCGTACGTGCGCATCTTCTCCTCGACGCTCTGGAACGGGAACCCGATCCCGAGGTCGACGATCCCGATGTCGGTGGGCATGGGCATGGCGGCTCCTGTCGCTCAAACGTTCCCCGTAGAACTAGAAACGAATTCTAGATCATCGGGACTATACTTCGCCAACGCGGCGAGACTCGCTGCGAAGTAGAAACGTCTTCTAGTATCGCGCGTGGCACGACAGGCGTGCCGGGGAGGTCACAGCACCATGTCCGCAACCGTCGTCGATGGGCGCTACGCCATCATCACCGCTGACAGCCACGCCGGCGGCAGTCACGCCCAGTACCGCGAGTACCTCGACCCCGCCTTCCTCGAGGACTTCGACGCCTGGCGCGGCAAGTACCGCAACCCGTTCAAGGACCTCAAGGACGACCGCCGCCAGCGCAACTGGGACAGCGAGCGGCGCTGGGCCGAGCAGGAGGCCGACGGCGTCGTCGCCGAGGTGATCTTCCCCAACACGGTGCCGCCGTTCTTCCCGAGCTTCGTGCTCTTCGCCCAGCCGCCGAAGCCGGAGGACTACACCCACCGCCACGCCGGCATCCAGGCCCACAACCGCTGGCTCGTCGACTTCGTCGCCGAGGCGCCGGAACGCCGGGCCGGCATCGGGCAGATCTTCACCAACGACATCGACGACGCCATCGAGGACGCCACGTTCATCCGCGACAACGGCCTGCGCGGCGGCGTGCTGCTGCCCAACGTGCCGCCGGACTGCAAGTGGGTCAAGCCGCTGTACGACCCCGGCTACGACCCGCTGTGGAAGTTCCTCGAGGACAACGAGATGCCGGTCAACGTGCACGGCGGCACCGGCGCACCGGACTACGGCCAGTACCCGTTCTCGATGCTGCTGTACATCAACGAGGTCAGCTTCTACTCGCAGCGGCCGTTCGTGCACATGCTGCTCGGCGGCGTCTTCGAGCGCTTCCCCAAGCTGAAGTTCGTCATCACGGAGGCCGGCGCGGCGTGGGTGCCGCCCCTGCTCGCCCGCCTCGACGACACGATCATCAAGATCCGCGACACCGGGGCCACCGGTGAGATCCGGTACCGCGAGGGCGACAAGCTGCAGCTCACGGCCACCGAGGTGTTCCAGCAGAACGTGTGGATGGGTGTCAGCCAGCCCGGCCCGGCCGACGCGGCCGTGCGCACGGTGATGGGCCCGGACCGCTTCATGTGGGGTTCCGACTACCCCCACGACGAGGGCACCTACCCGTTCACCCGCGAGCACCTCCGCCAGGTCTTCCCCGGCGTCTCCCAGCAGGAGATGGGCGACATCCTGTCCGGCAACGCAGCCAAGCTGTACGGCTTCGACCTCGACAAGCTGGCGCCGTACGCGGCGGCCGTGGGGCCGAGCGTCGAGGAGCTGGCCGAGCCGCTGACCGAACTTCCCGAGAACCCCAACGACGCGCTGCTGAAGGCCGTCGCTCCGGCCCTCGTCTGAGCGACAACCGATCGTGGACTTCGAGGACACACCGGAAGAGGCCGCCTACCGGGCCGAGGCCAGGGCGTGGCTGGAGCAGCACGCCACGTTGCAGCGCGACGGCACCCGCCACTCCGGCGGGATGACCGACGCCTTCTCCGAGGAGGAGGCCCGCCACGTCAAGGAGGCCAAGGACTGGCAGGCGACCCTCGCCGAGCACGGCTGGGCCGGGATCACCTGGCCCAAGGAGTACGGCGGCCGCGGCAGTACCACGCTGCAGGAGCGCATCTTCGTCCAGGAGCAGGCCAAGTTCGACGTGCCGGCGAGCGTGTTCGCCCAGGGCATCGGGATGGCCGGGCCGACGATCATCGCCCACGGCACCGACGCCCAGAAGGAGCGCTTCCTGCCGCCGATGCTGCGCGGTGACGAGGTCTGGTGCCAGCTCTTCAGCGAGCCCGGCGCCGGATCGGACCTCGCCGGCCTGTCGACGCGCGCCGTGCAGGACGGCGACGAGTTCGTCGTCAACGGCCAGAAGGTGTGGACGTCGAGCGCCCATTACAGCGACTGGGGCATCCTGCTCGCCCGCACCGATCCCGACGTGCCGAAGCACCGCGGGATCACCTACTTCCTGCTCGACATGCGCACGCCCGGCATCGAGGTGCGCCCGATCAAGCAGATCACCGGCTCGGCGCACTTCAACGAGGTCTTCCTCACCGACGTGCGCGTCCCCGCCGACAACGTCGTCGGCGGGGTCAACAACGGGTGGGCGGCGACGCTGACCACGCTGTCCAACGAGCGCACGCTGATCGCCGGTGGCGGCGGGGATCCGTTCGGCGAGATCCTCGCCTTCGCCCGCCGCTTCGGTCGCGACACGGATCCCGTGATCCGTCAGCAGCTCGCCGACACCTACATCCGCGTCAACGTGCTCAAGTACCTCGGTTGGCGGGCCCAGACGGCGATGAGCCGCGGCCGTCCGCCCGGCCCGGAGAGCTCGGTGGCCAAGCTCGGCTACTCGGCGCACCTGCAGAAGCTCGGCGACCTCGGCGTGGCCATCGCCGGTCCCGCCGGCACGCTGGTTCCCGACGACGACGACGAGGTCAGGGCGTGGAGCCTGCAGCTGCTGAACCAGTGGTCGAGCCGCATCGGCGGCGGCACGGATCAGGTGCAGCGCAACATCATCGGCGAACGGGTGCTCGGCCTGCCGGGCGACATCCGCGTCGACAAGAGCGTCCCGTTCAGCGAACTGCCGAAGTAGGCCGCGTCACGTCATCTCGGCGACCACGAGCACTTCGAGGCGGATGCCGAACTTCTCGGCCAACGCTCTGGCGTCGGCGAGCACTTGCTGGCCGGTCGCGCTGTCGAGGGCGGCGTGGATGTCGTCGAGGCTGCTGAACACCACCTCCGTCATCCGGAAGTACGGGCCGTCGATGCACCGCGCGGTCTGGACACCCTGAGCTGCGGGGAGCCGCTGCAGCTTGGGCACGTGGGAACCCAGGTACTCGCGTTCGAAGGCGTCCACGTCGGCCGGCGCAGTCCACAGTCCAACCAGTCGCATCATCGGCCTCTCCCGCGGTCGTACGACGTTTCGACACTACGCGCCGGAGCGGGAGCGCATGGCCCGAGGTCTCGTCACGGGCGGGGACCCAACTCGGGTCCCTGCCGCCTCCCTCGCTTGAGCTCGTAGAACGCCGGCATCGACGCCAGCGCCACGACGTGCTCGAGCAGGGCGACGGCCTGGTCGCCACGTGGTGCCGGCGACACGATCGGTCCGAAGACGCCGACTCGCGGCTGACCGACCGCGAGCACGGGCGAGCCGACGTCGGACCCGCCGGCGAGCTCTTGGCCCTCCTTCGTCGAGGCCTCGATGGGGCCGTCCCACCGCTCGTCGGTCGCCGCCGCGACCCACTCCTCTGCCCCGACGGCGGCGGCGATCTCCGCGGCCAGGGTCGCTGTCGGGTCGACCTTGTCGTGGTGGAACTGTCGTCCCCACTCCGCGTAGAACTCGCCGATCATGTCGTCGCGGTCCTCGGCGCGCAGTGCGGCGATGATCCGGTGGGCGCCCAGCGCGGCGGCCATGGCGGGGCGGAACCGCTCGGGGGTCTCACGATCGGCGTTGACGACGGCGAGGCTGAGGTTGCGCCAGCGCACTGCGGTGTCCGTGCGCGCGGCCGCGTCGACCAGCCAGCGCGACGTCATCCACGTCCACGGACAGAGGGGATCGAAGAAGAACTCGACGGTGCGCTGCTCGGCCATGACAGGGCAGTCAACCACGGCGGTCGGCGCGAGTGGTAATAGACTCCAGTTCTATGGCGGAGGCACCATGACTGACGCGGCGCCGCCTTCGAGCGGGCCTCGGTCGCCGGACCACTTCATCCAGCAGCTCGATCTCGGGATCGAGCCGGCCGGGGAACGCCACCTGGTGCTCACGGCCGACTGCGAACAACGGGTCGACGTGGGCCTGCTGGCGACGATCGTCGACGTGATCGGCGGATGGCTCATCCTGCGCGAGCGTCCGCAGTCGGTCGTGCCGACGACGAACCTCGAGCTGTTCGGGCTCGATCAGCTCCACGAGCCGGGCACCATCGTCGCGGACGCGCGCCTCGCTGCGTTGTCGAAGCGGCGGGCGTGCGTCGAGGTCGTGCTGGACGTCGCCGGCCACACGGCGTGGTCGACCGTCGGCTTCGCCGTCCGCGACCACCCGGAACAGCCACCGGCGGACATGAACGGGTCGCGGCCCCGCGTCGGACGTGCCGTCAGCGCCCCGCTCTGGAACCTGATCGGCGCGCAGCAGGTGGATCTCGGGGCGGACGTCGACATCGAGCCCCGCCTGTACAACAACGCCGCTGCGCTCCAGGGCGGCGCGACGATGGCGCTGCTCGAGGCCGCCGCGCTGACCGCGCTCCGGCCAGGCGAGTCGATCGGCGAGGCGTCGATCAACTACTTCGCCCAGGTCACCGGCGACCAGGCGCGTGCCCGCGTTCGCTGGCGCAACGAACGGCTCGTCGTCGTCGACGTCCACTCCGATGGTCGCGCGGCCCCGTGCGCGACGGCCGCGTTCGGGTTCGTCGGTGACGACCCGAGCAGTCGCGCATCATTGCCCGGCTGACTCGGGCGGACGAGGTCGATGGCCTCTTCGGTGTCGACGGCGAACTCCTCGGCCGGGCCGGCCATGAACCGGTCGCGGACGCGCCCGAGCATCACGAGCGGGTTGGTCGTCTCCCAGTCCCGGAGCAGGTCGTCCGCGGGATCGTGCGATGTGCGGTGGGGGGCGCGCGTCCACGACGTGAACGTGCAGCCCGCCTGCTCGGCCTGGGCGCCGATCGTGGGGTCGGCCAACACGTGGACGGCGTGGCCACGGGCGATGAGCCGGCGGGCGACGCCAAGCCCGGGCGCCACCGTGCCGCCGCCGTCCCACATCGGCAGCAGGTAGCGCTTGGGGGTGTTCGTCATGGCTGATCCTCTCGGGTCGGGTCGAGCGTGCCGGTGGCACCCTCGACCAGCTTGCGGATGATGGCTTCGGCCTCGGCGCGTGAACGGCCGAGGTCGCGCCGGAGCAGCTTCCAGACCGTGACGTCCGTCGCCGCGTAGAGCGTCATGATCAGCTCCGTCCGGCGACCGAGACCCGCGGGGAAGCTGTCGTGTCCGGGCCAGGCGCCCCGGAGCCGATCAGTGGAAGCCGGCGAGGACGGTGCCCAGCGTCTCGTCGTCGCCGGCCCCGTAGATGTTGAGGGCCACGCGGTCGACGGCCGTACCGAAGCGCTCGGTGGCGGTGGCGGCCACCCGGGCGGGCTCGGCGTGGATGGTGAACGCCGCCAGCATCTCGTCGTCGATCAGCGCCGGCATGTCCTGCCAGCGTCCCTGCTTGGACAAGGCGTTGAGCTCGGGCTGCACGTCCTGCCACCCGTGCAGCTCGAGCGGCGGCAGGTAGGCGGGCGTCGAGGCGTAGAACGCCAGGTTGGCGCGGGCGCCTTGCTCGGCCTCGGCCAACGTCTGCTCGTCGCGGCCGGTGACGACGATGGTCTGGCCGATGACGGTGCACGCCGACGGATCGGCACCGGAGCGCTCGACCCCCTCGTCGAACGTCGGCCGCCAGCGCTCGCGGAAGAAGCGGGCGGTGTGGAACGGGTGCAGCAGGGCGCCGTCGGCGAACTCGCCGGCCATGCGGGTCATCAGCGGACCGACGGAAGCGACGACGACCGGCGGTACGCCGTGGGGGTTGGGCCCGGCGTCGAACGCCGGCGTCATCAGGGTGTGGCGGTAGTACTCGCCGCGGTAGTCGAGCTTGCCGCCGTCCTGCCAGGCGTGGAGGATCGCCTTGAGGGCCTCGACGAGGTCGCGCATCCGATCGACCGGGTGCTCGAAGCCCACGCCGAAGCGACGCTCGATGTGCGCCCGCACCTGCGACCCGAGCCCGAGCAGGAAGTGCCCGCCCGAGTACGCCTGGAGGTCCCAGGCGATCGATGCCAGGTGGATCGGGTTGCGCGGCAGGGCGATGGCGACGGCCGGGTAGAGGTCGATGCCGGACCGCGCGGCGAGCACGAGCGGGGCGAACGGATCGTGGGCGCTCTCGTACGTGAAGATGCCGTCGGCGCCGAGGTCGGCGACCGTCGCCGCACGGGCCGCGACCTGCTCGAGAGGGACGGTCAGGGCGACGTCGACCTTCATGGCGGCGAACGGTAGCGGTTCGGTCCCGAGAGGCACTGAAAGTAGAACCCAAGACCAGTTCGCGGTTACGCTGAGCCCATGCTCGACCCGGCTCGAACCCCCGTCATCATCGGCGTCGGCCAGCGCTCCGACCGCCAGCCCGATGTGGACTTCCCCGTCCCGCCGATCGACCTGATCGCCGACGTGATCGAGCGCGCCGCGGTCGACGCCGGCGGCGTCGGGCTCGGCGGCGTCGACACGCTCGTCAACATCCCCGTCGGCCACTGGAACGCCGAGAACCAGCCGGGCGCGCTGGCCGCTCGGGTCGGGGCCACCGCGGCCCGGCCGGTGCTGACGAACAACGGCGGCGAGGTCGGTGTCGCCGCGGCCAACTGGGTCGCCCAGCGCATCGCCGACGGCGAGAGCTCGCTCGCCGTGCTCGCCGGCGCCAACGTGATGCGCTCCACGGAGCTGGCCGGCCGCCGTGGCCAGACGCTCACGTGGGACGAGGACGTCCCCGGCACGCCGGAGCAGTTCGGGGTGCCGCGCAGCACGACCCCGGCGCTCGACATGGGCCTGCCCGTCGAGCTGTCCGCCGGCATGGAGTCGCCGCCGACCGTCTACCCGCTGTTCGAGAACGCCCTCCGTCACCACTTCGGGCGGACGCTGGACGAGCACCTCGCCGTGGTCGGCCGGCTGATGGCCCGCTTCACCGACGTCGCGGCGGCCAACCCGCACGCCTGGTACCCGATCGCCCGGACGCCCGAGGAGCTGACCACCCCGGCGCCGACGAACCGGATGGTCGCCTACCCGTACACCAAGTACCTCAACGCCATCCTCAACACGAACCAGGCCGGGGCGCTGATCATCGCCTCCGCCGAGCAGGCCCGTGCCCTCGGCGTGCCGGAGGAGCGCTGGGTCCACTGGTGGGGTGGCAACCGGTCACAGGAGGAGGCGTGGCACGTGAGCACCCGCCCGGACCTCGCCTCGACCCCGTCGATCCTCGACTCCCACCTCGGCGCGATGGCCAACGCCGGCATCGGCATCGACGACGTCGACCTCATCGACTTCTACAGCTGCTTCCCGTCGGCCGTGGAGATGGCGGCGAAGATGCTCGGCATCGACATCGACGACCCGCGGGGCTTCACCGTCACCGGTGGGCTGCCCTACGCCGGCGGGCCGGGGTCGGCGTACACGCTGCACTCGCTGGCGACGATGGCCGAGCGCCTGCGCGAGCGTCCCGATGCCATCGGCCTCGTCACCGGCAACGGCTACTACCTCACGAAGCACTCGGCGAGCGTCTGGTCGGGCCGGCCCTTCGGCGGCGAGCGCCTGGCGTCCAGCCGCACCGGGCCGCAGCCGTCCGAGGCGCTCGACACGACGCCGCTCGAGCCGCAGTCCCGCGACGGCGAGGGCACCATCGAGACCTACACCGTGGTCTACGGGCGCGACGGCCAACCGCAGCGCGGCGTGGTCCTCGGCCGCTACGACGACGGCGCCCGCTTCGTGGCGAACACCCCGACGAGCATCCTCGCCGACTTCGTCACCAGCGAGCAGATCGGCCGGCGGGGCCGGGTCACGGCCGGCGAGACGGTCAGCCGGTTCGACCCACACTGACGCTTCTGTCGTTCGGAACCAGCTGTGGTGCGCCGGTTCCGAACGACAGAACGCGGCGATCAGCGCCGCTGGAAGTTCGGCGTCCGCTTCTCGGCGAACGCCTTCGGGCCTTCCTTGGCGTCTTCCGACGCGAAGACGGCACGGCCCCGCTCCAGCTCGTGGGCGAAGCCCTCCTCCTCGGTCATGCCGGACGTCTCGCGGATCGTCTTGAGGATCGCCTCGACGGCGAGGGGACCGTTGGCGCAGATCTGGCCGGCGATCTCGCGCGCCTTGGTGAGGGCCTGCCCGTCGTCGACGACGTGACCGATGAGTCCGATGCGCTCGGCCTCCTCGGCCCCGATGTGCTTGCCGGTCAGCAGGATCTCGGCCGCCTTGGTGTGCGGGATCTGGCGCGGCAGGCGCACCGCCGAGCCCATCATCGGGTACAGCGACCATCGCGCCTCGGACACGCCGAAGCGGGCGCTGCGCCCGGCCACCCGGATGTCGGTGCCGAGGAGGATCTCGGTGCCGCCGGCGATGGCGACGCCCTCCACGGCCGCGATGATCGGCTTCGTCGGGCGCCCGGACTTGAGGAAGCCCCGGTCCATGAACGTCGGGTCGTCCTTCATCCGCTGCGTCAGGTCGAACGACCCCTCGTCGTCGGGGTCGCCCGCCATCGCCCGCAGGTCGGCCCCCGACGAGAAGTTGCCCTCGGCGCCCGTGAGGATGATGCAGCGGATGTCGTCGTCGGCGCTCGCCTCGGCGCAGGCGTCGGCGATGATCGCCAGCATCGTCCCGGTGAAGGCGTTGAGCCGCTTCGGACGGTTCAGGGTGAGCTGCAGGATCGGACCGTCGCGGTCCACCAGCACTGGCGGCACGGCTCAGTCCTTGGTCGAGCGCAGCACGCCCATGGCGAAGTACTGGGCGCCCCCGCCATAGGCCTGGGCGAGGGCCGTGCGGGCCCCCTCGACCTGGTGCTCGCCGGCCTCGCCGCGCACCTGGTCGGCCGCCTCGATGAAGCGCAGCATGCCGGACGCACCGATCGGGTTCGACGACAGGACGCCGCCGCTCGGGTTGACCGGGAAGCTGCCGGTGATCTCGGTGTCGCCGTTGTCGACCATGACCCAGCCCTTGCCGGGCTCGGCGATCTCGTGACCTTCCAGCCACATCGGCTCGTACCAGCTGAACGGCACGTAGAGCTCGGCGACGTCGATCTCCTCGCGCGGGTTGGTGATGCCGGCCTGGCGGTACACATCGCGGGCGCAGTCGATCCCCGCCACCGGCTTCACGGTGTCGCGGCCGGGGAACTGCCCGAGCTCGCTACGCACCGCCGTGGCGGCGACCCATGCCGGGCGCTTCGAGGACCGCTTGGCGCCCTCCTCGGTGGTGAGGACGGCGGCGGCCGCACCGTCGGACGACGGGCACGACTCGAGGAACCGGATCGGGTCCCACAACATCACCGACTCCTTGACCTTGTCGATCGTGATGTCGGGGAGCTTGAGGTGGGCGTACGGGTTCTTGAGGGCGTTGAGGCGGTCCTTGACCGCGACCATCCAGCCGATGTACTCGGGGGCACCCGAGCCGGCGATGTAGGCGCGCATCCAGGGCGCGAACGCCCCGCCGGCGCCGACGCCGCCGCTGCGGCCGCCGGCGAGGCCCCACTGCGCGTTGCCCTCGGACTGCTTCTCCCAGGAGAGCGCCAGCACGCGGTCGTGGATCCCCGACTCGATGAGGTGGGACGCGACGACGAACGTCGAGCCGCCGACGCTGCCGGCGGTGTGGACGCGGATCATCTGCTTGCCGGTGGCCCCCAGCGCGTCGGCGAGGAACAGCTCGGGCTGGATGACGCCTTCGAAGGCATCAGGCGCCTTGCCGATGACGAGGGCGTCGATGTCGGAGAAGTCGCACTCCGCGTCCTCGAGGGCGCGGGTCGGCGGCTTCCCGGACGAGGCCGACGATCGAGACGTCGTCGCGCCGCTTCTTGTGGTGGGTCTGGCCGGTCCCGACGACTGCACAGCGCTGCGCCATCATTCCCCCTCGAGCAGGGCGACCAGGTTGTGCTGGAGCCCTTGTCCGTTCGTGGCGTGGGCGAGCGCCCGGTTCGCCGATCCATCCATGATCCGGTCAGCCACTTCGATCACGCGGATCAGGCCCTCGGCCATGATCGCGTTGGCGCACAGGGCGCCGCCGGAGGGGTTGACGTTGGTGCCCTCGGGCAGGCCGAGGGACTCGCGGAGGATCAGCTCCTGCGGGCTGAAGACGGCCGAGAGCTCGGCGACGTCGATCGGACCGCCGTCGTAGCCGGCCTTGCGGGCCGCGGCGGTCGTCGACGCCGACGTGGTGAGGTCGCGGAAGCCGGGCTGGTGCGGGTCGAGCCGGTGGTCCATGCCGCGGATCCACGCCGGCCGCTCGGCGAGCTCACGTGCGCGATCGCCGCGGGCGAGCACCACCGCGGCGGCGGCGTCGCTGATCGGCGGCAGGTCGTGCGTGCGCAAGGGGTCGGCGAAGTACGGCTCGGCCAGCAGCGCGTCGACGTCGTACTCGCCGCTCAGCTGGGCGTTGGGGTTGCCGATGGCGCTGCGGCGGCTGCGGGCCACCACCTCCGCGAAGTCGCGCTCGGTGGCCTTGCCGGAGTCGAGCAGCTGCCGGGCCTGGATGCCGGCGTACGACACCGGGTCGAACCCGAGCGGCGCGAGGAAGTACGGGTCGAGCTGCTGCGGCCAGACCTCGTAGGGGTTCGAGGGCGACGACTTGCCCGAGCCGAACACGAGGGCGACGTCGATGTCGCCGTGCATCAGGCGGACCCAGGCCTCGTACAGCGCCCAGGCGCCGTCCATCTCGACGTGCGACTCGGAGATCGGGGGCCATGCGCCCGCCGCCTCGAGGTTGGTGACGAAGGCGAACGGGCCGCCGGTGAGGTAGTCGCAACTGCCGGCGCAGGTGAACCCCACGTCCTTGCGGGTGATCCCGGCCTTCTCGAGGACCTGGTTCACCGTCGGGACGAGCAGCTGGACCTCGCTCTGGAGGGCCTGCCGCACGGTGGGCGTCTGCGCCGTGGCGACGATGGCGATGTCGGTTGCTGCGGCCATCAGAACATGTGCTCCCTGATCTTCTCGAGCGGCACGTCCGGCTCGCCCGTCGGCTCGAACGCTTCGATGGCACCGTCGAGGCCGCCCCAGCCGCGGTTGCTCAGGCCCTCCATGCTGCGCTCGGACTCTGGCTTCCAGATGGCCTTGACCCGCAGGCCGGCGCGCAGCTGGTCGTGCGGGATGTTGACGATGTCCTGCTGGCCGACCGAGCTCGACGCGCCGTCGAGCAGGACCGTCGCGACGACGAAGGGCTCGGTCTCGTGCTGGCCGTAGTACTGCACCGGCGTGACGATCGTGTAGCCGGTGACCGTGCCGGTGTCCTGCACCTCGACCTCGTCGGCTTCGGTCGTGATCTCGAGGGTCAGCGGGTCGTAGCCCTTGCCGGGGAGGTAGACGTTCCCGGACGGGCTCTTGTGGCCGACGATCCGGCCCTGCATCAGATGCTCACCGAAGCGCTGCATGTTCGGGGTGAGCGGCTCGTGGTAGGTGAGGGAGACGAAGTCCTCCATCACCATGTGCTCCTTGCGCTGGTCGCCGGAGGCCGCTGGATCACTCATGACTCGGGCTCCCATCCCTCGATGTCGTCGATCTTGCCGACCCGCTCGTCCTTCCACCGCGGGGTCACCCGCATGCCGGTGGAGATCTCGTCGGGCGACTCGGCCGTGAGCACGTGGATCAGGCCGGTGTCGGTCCCGTCGACCTTGATCAGTGCGAAGGCGAAGGGGCGGTCATAGGGCTGGCGTCCCGTGGGGTTGGGCACCCAGGCCCACGACTGGACCACCCCGCCGGGGCCGACCTCAACGAGCTCCTCCTCGACCGCGGCCCCGGTCTGCGGGTCGTACTCCAGTGGTGGCATCTGCACCGTGCCGTCGGCGGTCCGGCTGGCGAGCAGTCGTCCCTCGCGGAGCCCGGTGGCGAATGCCCCCACCACCGGACCGAGTGTCCTGGAGTACGGGAACTCGAGCTTGGTTGTCACCGTTCGTGTTTCCGTCACGTCGGAAGTAGAACACATTCCATTTCCGCGGGACAAGACGTGGCCGGTGAATTCCCTGAGGTGCCCGAACAAAATAGAACGAGTTATCGTCGCGGCGTGACCACGAACGAGAGTGCGCCGCCGGGAGGTCCTCTCCGGGGGGTCCGCGTCATCGAATTGGCCGGCCTCGGCCCTGCGCCCTTCGCCGGGATGGTGCTCGCCGACCTCGGCGCCGACGTCGTCCGCGTCGACCGGCCGCCGACCGCGGCGCAGGCCGGGTTCGGTTCGGGGGGCACGGGTGACGTCATGGGTCGGGGCAAGCGCTCGGTCGCCATCGACCTCAAGTCGGCCGACGGCACGGCGCTCGTGCTCGACCTGTGCGCGACGGCCGACGTGCTGATCGAGGGGTTCCGTCCCGGCGTCACCGAGCGCCTCGGCGTCGGACCGGACCCGTGCCTGGCCCGCAACCCCGCACTGGTCTACGGGCGCATGACCGGCTTCGGGCAGGACGGACCGCTGGCTGCCGCGGCCGGGCACGACATCAACTACATCTCGATCGGCGGCGCCCTCGGTTCGATCGGTCGCGAGGGGCAGCCGCCGACCCCGCCGCTCAACCTCGTCGGCGACTTCGGTGGCGGCGGCATGCTGCTCGTCGTCGGCGTGCTGGCCGCGCTGCTGCACGCGAGGGGCAGTGGCGAGGGGCAGGTCGTCGACGCGGCGATGGTCGACGGCACGGCGCTGCTGATGGCCCCGCTGATCACGGGCAGCCGCTCCAACTGGGCCGGCCGCGGCCGGGGCTTCCTGGACTCCGGGGCCCACTTCTACGACGTCTACGAGACCGCTGACGGTGGCTACCTGTCGGTGGGCGCGATCGAGCCGCAGTTCTACGCCGAGCTGCTGGCCCACGTCGGCGTCGAC
The DNA here is from genome assembly GCA_963784255.1 of uncultured Acidimicrobiia bacterium. Classification (GTDB taxonomy): domain Bacteria; phylum Actinomycetota; class Acidimicrobiia; order Acidimicrobiales; family Ilumatobacteraceae; genus JALZMG01. The sequence continues at coordinate 116,952 of CAWAQO010000001.1, forward strand.
CCGGCGAGCCTGCCGGCGCAGATGGACGCCGGCGGCTGGCCCACGGCCAAGAAGGCGCTGGCCGAGGTGTTCCGCACGAAGTCGCGCGACGAGTGGTGTGCCCTGCTCGAAGGCACCGACGCCTGCGTGACCCCGGTGCTCGAGCCGCCCGAGGTCGAGCACCACCCGCACAACGTCGCCCGCCACCTCTTCGTCGAGGTCGACGGTGTCGTCCAACCCGGGCCGGCACCGCGGTTCGGCCGGACGGCGCCGGTCGTGGCGTGGGCCTCGCCGGCCGTCGGCGCCCACACCGACGAGGTGCTCTCGGCGATCGGGCGCTCCGACACGGAGCTGTCCGCGCTCCGCGCCGCCAACGTCATCGCCTGAGCGCGGGTACGAGCTCGGACCGCTACGTCCGCGCCTTCCGCCGAACCCGCCCGGCGCTGCGGACCGAGCGACCGGCGGATGGAACGATCGTCACGTCGCGCACGCGCTGCGTGTCGGCGAGGGCGAACGCCACCACGACGGCGACCGCCGCGATGCCGGCACCGGTCCAGAACGCGGCGGCGAACCCGGCTGCGGGCGTCTCGCCGACGGTCCGCAACGACGTCATCAACGTGATCCCGACCGCGGCTCCGATCTGGCCGACGACGTTCTTCGCCGCGCTGGCGATGCCGAGGTCGGCGGCGTCGACGGCGTTCGCCAGCGACGCCTGGTACGGCGGCTGGCAGAAGCCGTTGCCGGCGCCGCTCAAGACGAGTCCCACGATCACGGCGAGGATGTTCTGCGTCCCCGCGCCGTAGGCGAGCACGGCCATGGAGATCGCCATCGAGGACGTGCCGATGATCCCGGTGCGCCGCTCGCCGATCGCCACCGAGACGCGACCGGACAGCGGCCCGGCCAGGCTGAACGCCAAGGGGCGGGCGACCATGACCGTCGTGATCCCCGCGGGTGAGTAGCCGAACTCCGTGTCGAGGAGGAACGGGGACAGCACGAAGCCACCCATGTACGCGGTCTGCATGAAGAACTGGGCCACGACCGGGACGGTGAAGTTGCGCCGGCGGAACATCTCGAGCGGGATCAGCGGGCTGGCGCTGCGGCGCTCGATCACGACGAACATCGCCAGGAACACGGGGGCCGCGGCGAAGCAGCCGACGACCAGCGGGGCCGTCCAGCCGAGCCGCTGGCTCTGGTTCAGGCCGACCAGAGCGGACGCGACGCCGGCGGCGAGCGCGGCGGCACCCGGCAGGTCGAAGCCGGTGGACTGGCGGCGCGGCGTCTCCGGCAGCACGCCCCGGGCGCCGATCACGGCGAGGGCGCCGGCGGCGGCCTGGATGAGGAACAGCGGGCGCCAGCCGATGAGGTCGATCATGGGACCACCGATGACGAGCCCGATCGTCGGCGCGCCCGCCGTCACGAGCGACCACCACCCCATGGCGCGGACGCGTTCGGTCGACGCGAACGAGGTCATGATGAGCGCCATCGACGCCGGCGTCGTCGCCGCCCCGCACACCTGTCCGAGCGTGCGCAGCGCGATCAGGGACGGTGCGCTCCATGCGAGCGCCGTCAGCGCGGCCAGCAGCGACGAGGTGCCGAACCCCCACAGGTACACCTTCCGGTGGCCGTGGATGTCGCCGAGCTTCCCGAGCACGGGCATGGCGATGGCGAAGCCGAGCGTGGGCAGGCTGACGACCCAGGCGATCGTCGCCTCGCTGGTGTCGAACTCCCGGGCGATCGAGGGCAGCGTGGCGGCGAAGACCGAGATCGGGAACGTGGTCGCCCCGACGCCGAGGAGCACGGCCACGAGGACGCGCGTGCTCGATGCCGCCGGCGCACCGGTGGGCGTCGTCACACGCTCGTTCGGCGCGGGTTGGCTCCCATTGGACAGCATGGTGTACTTCCGTCAAGAATAGAACGAGTTCCAGTCGAGGCCCTAGCCGGCCAGGGGGTCGTGGAGGAAAGGCTGCCATGCAGATCGCGTACACACCGGAGCAAGAGGCACTGCAGGAAGAGCTGCGCACCTACTTCGCCGAGTTGATGACCCCTGAGCGCCGTGAGGCGCTCGCCGGCGGCTACGAGGACCCGCGTGGCAAGGACACCTACCGCGAGGTCGTCCGCCAGCTCGGCACGGACGGGTGGCTCGGCGTCGGCTGGCCGACGGAGTACGGCGGCCAGAACCGCACGATGATGGAGCAGCTGATCTTCAGCGACGAGGCGTCGATCGCCAACGTCCCGATGCCGACGCTCACCCTCGGCACCGTGGGGCCGACGATCATGGAGTACGGCACGCAGGAGCAGAAGGACGACTTCCTGCCGCGGATCCTGGCCGGCGACCTGCACTTCGCCATCGGCTACTCCGAACCTGACGCCGGGACGGACCTCGCCAGGCTGTCGACGCGCGCCGAGCTCGACGGGGACGAGTGGGTGATCAACGGCTCGAAGATGTGGACGAGCCTGATCGAGTCGGCCGACTACGTGTGGCTGGCCGCCCGCACCGATCCCGACGCCCCCCGCCACAAGGGCATCTCGGTGTTCGCCGTGCCGACGAGCTCGGAGGGGTTCAGCTTCACGCCCGTGCACACGTTGGCCGGCGCCACCACCAGCCAGACGTTCTACGAGGACGTGCGGGTGCCGACGTCGGCGCTGATCGGCGAGCTCAACCAGGGCTGGCGTCTCGTCACGGGCCAGCTCAACCGTGAGCGGGTGGCGCTGTGCTCGCCGGCCGGCGTGCAGTCGGCGCTCGCCGACACGGTGGCGTGGGCCAAGCAGGCCAAGCTGCCCGACGGCCGGCGGGTCATCGACCAGGAGTGGGTGCAGTCGAACCTGGGGCGGGTCCACGCCAAGGTCGAGTTCCTGAAGTTGATCAACTGGAAGATCGCCTGGGGCGTCAAGAAGGGGGTCAGCCCGGCTGACGCCTCGGCCACCAAGGTGTTCGGCACGGAGTTCGCCACCGAGGCCTACCGGCTGTTGATGGAGGTCCTCGGCGACGCGGCGTCCGTGCGCACGGACTCACCGGGTGCGCTGATCAAGGGGCGTGTCGAGCGGGCCCATCGCGGCGCGCTGATCCTCACGTTCGGCGGCGGCACCAACGAGATCCAGCGGGACATCATCGCCATGGTCGGCCTGGGCATGCCACGGGCGCCCCGCTGACCGGTCCGGAACGCAGCGAAGGAGCACACAGCACATGGATTTCTCGTTCACCGACGAGCAGCTCGAGGTCGAGCGCGCTGGCCCAGCGCATCCTCGAGGACAAGGTCTCGCCGGAGACCCTCACCGCGCTGGAGCGCAGTGGCGGGCCCCGGTACGACGAGGCCCTGTACCGCGAGCTGGCGAAGGCCAACCTGCTCGGCATCGGCCTGCCCGAATCGGCCGGCGGCAGCGGACTCGGGCTGCTCGCCCAGTCGCTCGTGATCGAGCAGATCGGGCGCACGCTCGCGCCGGTGCCGTACGTCGCGTCGATCGCCGTGGCCGCCGACGTCATCGCGACGTTCGGCACGGCCGCGCAGGTCGACACGTACGTGCGCCCGGCGATCGAGGGCGAGCGGGTGCTCACGGCCGCCCTCGCCGAGCCGTTCAACCGCGACCACCGGCGGCCGGCCACGACGGCCACGGCCGAGGGCGACGGGTACCGCCTCGACGGCGTGAAGACGGCGGTGCCGGCGGCGACGATCGCCGACGCCATCGTCGTCACCGCCTCCATCGACGGCCGCGCCGCCGCCTTCATCGTCGATCCGTCGGCCGAGGGCGTCACGATCAGCGGTCAGGACACGACCAGCCACGAGCCGAGCGGCTTGGTCGAGCTGGCCGGCGTGGTCGTCGGCGCCGACGCCGTCGTCGGCGGCGACCTCGAGATCGGCCCCGAGGTCGTCGGTCACATCGTCGCCCGGGCGACCGTCGCCCTCTGCGCGCAGCAGCTCGGTGTCACCGAGGAAGCGCTCCGCTCCACCGCGGAGTACACCAAGCAGCGGGTGCAGTTCGAGCGGCCGATCGCCACCTTCCAGGCGGTCGGGCACCGTTGCGCCGACTCCTACATCGACGTCGAGGGCATCCGCCTGACGCTGTGGCAGGCGATCTACGCGATCGAGCAGGGCGACGACGCCACGATGGAGATCGAGACGGCGAAGTGGTGGGCTTCCGAGGGCGGCCACCGCGTCGCCCACGCGGTCGTCCACCTCCACGGCGGCATGGGCATCGCCACCGAGTACTCGATCCACCGCTACTTCGCGTTCGCCACGCAGATCGAGTTCGCCCTCGGTTCGGCGACCGAGCAGGCGCTGCGCATCGGCGCCGAGCTCGCCACCCAACCGGCCTGACTTCGCCCCGGGCGGGATCAGAACTATAACCTGGTTCCAGTATGCACGAATTGGAAGGGAAGGTCGCCGTCGTCACGGGCGCGGGCCGCGGCCTCGGCCGCGCCGAGGCCCTCGAGCTGGCGGCCGGCGGGGCCCGCGTCGTCGTGAACGACGTCGGCGCCGGCCTGCGCGGCGGCTCGGCGGAGAACCACGCCGACGAGGTCGTCGAGCTGATCCGCGCGTCCGGCGGTGAGGCTGTCGCCGACCACGGCGACGTCGCCGACTTCGAGGAGGCCCGCCAGCTCGTGCAACGGGCGGTCGACACGTTCGGGCGCCTCGACGTCCTCGTCAACAACGCCGGCAACCTGCGCGAGCGGATGCTCTTCAACATGTCCGAGGAGGAGTGGGACGACGTCATCCGCGTCCACCTGAAGGGCCACTTCTGCACCAGCCGGTGGGCCGCCGCCTACTGGCGTGACATCAGCAAGGCGACGGGCGAGCCGGTGTACGGGCGCATCGTCAACACGTCGTCGGAGGCGTTCCTCAACGGCTCCGTGGGCCAGCCGAACTACGCCGCGGCCAAGGCCGGGATCGTCCAGCTGACGCTCAACGCGGCGTACTCGCTGGGGCGCTTCGGGGTCACCGCCAACGCCATCTGCCCGCGGGCCCGCACCCGCATGACCGACGTGCACGACCGCTTCCACGTGCTCGCCGGTGACCTCGACGTGTTCGCGCCCGAGAACGTGTCGCCGCTCGTGGCCTGGCTGGCGTCGCCCGCCGCGGCTCGCGTCACCGGCCAGGTCTTCGTGGTCTACGGGCGGATGATCACGCTGCTGGCGGCGCCGTCGGTCGAGCAGCGCTTCGACAGCGCCGTTTCCTGGTCGCCCGACGTCGTCGACGAGCACCTGCGCCCGTTCTTCGCCGACCGCGACCCGATGGACAACTTCGGCGTCGCCACCGACGTCGAGATCCCGACGGCCTGACCCCCGCCTCCCGGACGGTCAGCGCACGGCGCGGGCGGGCTTGGACCAGCCGTGCTCGTCGACCTCGGCATCGACGAGGGCGCGGCGGAAGCGGTCGAGGAGCGTGGCGAACGTCGCCCGGTCCTCGTCGCTCCACCCCTCCAGGGCGGCGTCGTAGTCGTGCATGGCGACCTCGCGGATGCGCTCGAGCACGCGGCGGCCGGACTCGGAGAGGTCGACCAGGCTGCTGCGGCCGTCGTCGGGCGCCGGCGTCCGGGCGACCAGCCCGACGTCCTCCAGCGCCCGCACCTGCCGGCTGACCGTCGACTGGTCGAGCCCGACGCGTGCGGCGAGGTCGCCGGGCGCGATCGGTCCGTGGCGGGCGATCGTGCGCAGCAGCGAACTGCCCGATGCCGTCACCGGGAGCGCCGCGGCGCGGTTCATCCGCTGGCGCTGGCGCGGGCTCCGCGAGCTGGCGACGACGAGGTCGACGAACCGGTGGATCGCCAGCAGCTGTTCGCGTCGGTCGTCACTCACCGGCCGGGGCGATGTCGTCGTGCATCCGCTCGACGGTCTCGATCCACTCGGCGACCATGTCGAAGATGACGTCCTTGGCCGGCCGGACGGCGTTCATCTGGCCGACGATCTGACCGACGGGCGAGCCGCCGAAGCGGGGATCGCGCACCCGCCCGAAGCGCCGGGCGGCGCGGTTGAACAGCAGCCCCTGGAGCGGCATCGGCAGCGTCGCCGGCGCGTCGGGGCGCTCCCACGCCTCGGTCCACGCCGTGCGCAGCTGGCGCGCCGGCTTGCCCGTCATCGCCCGCGAGCGCACCGTGTCCCGCGACGTGGCGACGAGGAGGTTCTCGACGACGTGCGGCTCCGTGCTCGATTCGGCGACGGTCAGCCAGATCGAGCCGGTCCAGACGCCGTCGGCGCCGAGGGCCATCGCCGCCGCCATCTGGCGCCCGGTGCCGATGCCGCCGGCGGCGAGGATCGGCACCCCCGGCCCGACGGCGTCACGGACCTCGGGCACCAGCACCATCGTGGCCACGTCGCCGGTGTGCCCACCGGCCTCGCCGCCCTGGGCGACGATGATGTCGACGCCCTGGGCGACCTGGCGCTCGGCGTGGCGCTTGGCGCCCACCAGCGCGGCGACGAGCACGCCGTGGTCGTGGGCCGTGTCGACGACCTCCTTGGGCGGCGGGCCGAGGGCGTTGACGAGCAGCCGGGTGGGGTGCTTCAGCGCGATGTCGACCTGTCCGAGGGCGTAGGCGTCGACGTCGAGCCCGGCCGCACGGGGGCGGGCGACCGGCAGGTCGGCGGGGAGCTCGGGGATGCCGGCCTCGTCGAGCACGTGGTCGACGAACTCGCGGTGCTCGACGGGGATCATCGCCGCCAGCGCGTCGGCGGTGGCCTGCGGCCCGCCACCCTTGCCGATGTAGTTGTCCGGCATCACGAGGTCGACGCCGTAGGGCTTGCCGTCGCAGTGCTCGTCGATCCAGTTGAGCTCGACCTCGAGCTCCTCGGGCGTGAACGCCAGTGCACCCAGCACGCCGAACCCGCCGGCCCTGCTGACGGCCGCCACGACGTCCCGGCAGTGGGAGAAGGCGAAGATCGGGAACTCGACCTCGAGCAGTTCGGTCATCCGGTTGGGCATGGGCCCACCGTACGCGAATAGATGCATGCATGCAAGCAAATGTTCGGACGGTGACGGAGGTTGCGGCCGCCCGCTGGAACGTGTTCTAATTCGTCCCGGCCGGCATCGGCCGCTCGATGAACGGGGGACTGCTCGGATGACCAGCGCGGAAGGCCGGCCGCTGGCCGGTGTGCGGGTGATCGACACGACGGAGGAGCGCGGCGAGATGTGCGCGCGGCTGCTCGCCGATCTCGGTGCCGATGTCGTCAAGGTGGAGCCGCCGGGTGGTTCGTCCGGCCGCACGCTGCCGCCCTTCGCCCCCGACGGCTCGAGCCTCTCGTTCGCCTTCCGCAACTACAACAAGCGCGGCGTCGTGCTCGACGTCACGACGGAGGAAGGTCGGACCGAGCTCGACCGCCTGCTCGCCGGCGCCGACGTGTGGGTCGACGGGCATCGACCGGGCGAATGGGCCGACGCCGGCTTCGACACCGCCACCGCGTCGAAGCGGCACCCTCACCTCGTGGTCACGGCGATCACCGACTTCGGTCAGACCGGCCCGTACCGCGACTTCGTCGCCACCGACGACGTGATGGTCGCCATCGGCGGGATGCTCTGCCGATCCGGCGAGCTCGGGCGGCCGCCGTTGCTCACGCCCGGCTACCTCGCCTACGACGTCGCCTCGACCACGGCCGCCTTCTTCACCCTCGCCGCGCTGTGGCAGCGCGAGCAGACGGGGGAAGGCCAGCACCTGGACGTCTCGGTGATGCAGGCCGTGGCCCAGATCACCGACTGGTCGATGGCCAACTACACGCAGATCAAGGCGGCCGGTGGCCTCTACGGGCAGGTGCGCAACGGCTCCAAGCCGGTCTACCCCCTGTATCCGTGCGCCGACGGCTACGTCCGCCTCATCATCCTCAGCCCGCGCCAGTGGCGGGCGATGCGCGCCTGGCTCGGCGAACCCGAGATCCTGCAGGACGACCACTGGGACTCGCTGCTCGGGCGCATGTCGATCCAGGCCGACGTCCTCGACCCGATGTTCGCCGACCTGTTCAAGGACCGCACGGCGGCCGACCTGGCCGACGAGGCGCAGCGGCGGGGCATCGTGATGACGCCGGTGCTCAAGCCCGCCGAGGTCCCGGCGATGCCGCACTTCGTCGAGCGGGGCACGTTCGTCGAGGCCGAGGTGGCGCCTGGCGTCGTCGGCCCGATCGCCACCGGGTTCTTCGAGATCGACGGCGAGCGCGTCGGGTACGTCCACCGCAGCCCCGGCCTCGGTGAGCACACCGACGACGTCGCCGCCGAGGACTGGCCGTCGCACGACGCGGAGAGCCCGGGTGCGCGCACGCCGGCGTTCCCGTTCACCGGCCTCAAGGTCCTCGACTTCGGCCACGGCGGGGTGGGCGTCGAGACGGGCCGGCTGTTCGCCGAGTACGGGGCCGACGTGCTCAAGGTCGAGACGTACACCTACCCGGACTTCATCCGCCAGACGTCGGGCGGGATGATGAGCCCGTCGTTCGCCTCGTCCAGCCGCAGCAAGCGCAGCGTCGGCGTCAACGTCAAGAACCCCGAGGGCGCCAAGGTGATCCGCCGCCTGCTCGAGTGGGCCGACATCCTCATCGAGAACACGTCCACCGGCACGATGGCCGACATGGGCGTGCCCTACGAGCTGGTCCACGAGATCAACCCCCGCCTCGTCTACGCCAGCAGCCAGCTGATGGGGTCGAGCGGTCCGTGGAAGGACTGGCTGGGCTACGGGCCGAGCACGCGGCCCGTCGGCGGCATGACCCACCTGTGGAACTTCGCCGACGGCGGCGCCCCGCCCGGCTCGGGCGCCATCCACCCCGACCACCTCGTCGGCCGGATGCTGGCCCTCGGCGCGCTCGCCGGCGTGATCGGCCGCCAGCGCGGTGGCGAGGGCATCCACGTCGAGGTGGCCCAGGTCGAGACCGTGATCAACACACTCGGTGACCTGTTCCTGAAAGAGGCCCTCGAACCCGGGTCGGTCGGTCCGCAGGGCAACCGCAACGAGCGGGGCGCGCCATGGGGCGTGTACCAGTGCCTGGGGGAGGAGCGGTGGTGCGTCATCACCATCCGTGACGACGACGACTGGCGGGCCTTCCGCAAGGCGCTCGGCGACCCCGAGTGGGCCAGCGCGCCGGAGCTCGACAGCGTCGACGGCCGGCGGGCCGCCCACGACGAGCTCGACGCCCGCATCGGGGAGTGGACGGCGACCCGCACCGACGGCGACATCATGGAGCTGCTGCAGGGTGCCGGTGTGCCGGCGGCGGTGATGTCGTACCCGACGGACCTCGCCGAGGGACCGCACTCCATCGCCCGCAACTACCCCCGCCCGGTCGAGCAGCCGCCCATCGGCGAGCTGTTGCTGGAGGGACAGGCCTTCGAGTCCGACGGGATGCCGGCGCCGTACATCGCCGCGGCGCCGATGCTCGGCGAGCACACCCGCCAGATCGCCCGCGAGGTGCTCGGCCTGACCGACGACGAGATCGATGCGCTCGTCGCCGCCGGCGCCCTCGAGGAAGCACCCGGGCAGCCCTGAGCGCCGTGAGCTTCGTCCTCGTCGACCACCCGCGGCCGGGCATCGCCCTGGTGACCCTCAACCGGCCGGAGCGGATGAACGCCATGGCGTTCGACGTCATGGTCCCGTTCCGCAAGCAGCTCGAGGCGATCAGCCACGACAACGACGTGCGCGCCGTCGTCGTCACGGGTGCCGGGCGGGGCTTCTGCTCGGGCGCCGATCAGACCGACAGCGGCGCCCCGCCCGACATCGACGGGTTGACGCCCGTGTCCATCGCGCTGCGGGCGATGGAGATGCTCGACGACGTCGTCATGACGCTGCGCAAGATGCACCAGCCGGTGATCGGTGCCATCAACGGCGCCACCATCGGCGGTGGCATGTGCCTGTCGCTCGCCCTCGACATCCGCATCGCCTCGCCGGACGCGTACTTCCGGGCCGCCGGCATCAACAACGGGCTGACGGCGAGCGAGCTCGGCCTCAGCTACCTGCTGCCGCGGGCGATCGGCGCGTCGCGCGCGTTCGAGATCATGCTCACCGGCCGCGACGTCGACGCCGCCGAGGCCGAGCGCATCGGCCTGGTGACACGGGTCGTGCCGGCCGACCAGCTGCTCGACGAGTGCTACGCGGTCGCCGACCGCATCGCCGCGTTCTCCCGGCCCGGTGTCGAGCTGACCAAGCGGACGCTGTGGTCGGGGCTGGACGCGTCGAGCCTGGCCCAGCACATGAACCAGGAGGGCCTCGGCCAGCTGTTCATCCGCATGATGACGGACAACTTCGAGGAGGCGACCCGCGCCCGCCGGGAGCGCCGCGCCCCGGTCTTCCGGGACGCCCGTTAGCGCGCCGTGAGCGGGCGGTTGTCGGCCCCGTGCGGTCGAGGACCTACCTGCGTGGCGCGCTGCGCCGGCCCGCGCTGGTCGTGACGGGCCTCGACCAGATCGCCGGCGGCGCGTCACGCGCCACATGGAACGTCGACGTCCGCGACGGCGTGGACGGCGCCGAGGAGGGGATCATCCTGCGCCTCGACCCGGACGCCTCCGTCCTCGAGAGCGCTCGCCACGTCGAGTACGGCCTGTACACGACGCTCGCCGGCGGCTCGATCCCGGTGCCGCCCGTGGTCGCCGTGGAGGACGATCCGTCGGTCCTCGGGACGACGTTCTTCGTCATGCGCCGCGTCGGCGGCACCAGTTCGGCCGCCGCGCTCACGGGCCCAGACGCGGCCACGCGGCGGGCCCGGCTGACGCCGCAGGTCGTGGACGTGCTGGCCGACCTGCGCCGGACGCCGCCGCACGCGGTGCCGCTGCCGCCGGCGACCGTCGAACCGTCGGAGGCGTGGCGGGTCGAGCTCGACCACTGGGACATGATCACCCGCCGCGACGAGCCGATGCCGCACGCCCTCGCCCACGCCGCGCTGCGCCGGCTGCGGCGGCACCCACCGGAGCCGTCCGCCGAGCTGTGCCTCGTCCACGGCGACTTCCGCACCGGCAACTTCATGTTCGACGACGACGGCACGATGACCGCCGTCCTCGACTGGGAGATGGCCCACGTCGGCGACCCGAACGAGAACCTGGGGTGGTTCTGCGCCAGGCCGTGGCGCACCAACAGCGCGGCCGACGGTGACGTCGGCGCGCTCGGTGCCCCGCGAGCAGCTGCTGCGGGCGTACGAGGACGAGGTCGGCGAGTCGGTGGACCGCGAAGCGGTCGCCTGGTGGGAGCTGCTCGGTCTCGTCAAGCTGCTGGCGCTGTTCTTCACCGGCGGCGCGCAGGTCGCCGCCGGCCGCACCACCAACCCGCTGCTCGCCTCGCTGCCGCTGACGGCGGCGAACTGGGTCGAGCGACTGCTGCTCGAAGAGATGGGCCGGTGATGGACCGGTGATCCCCGACTGGCCGGTGATCCTGCGGGCGATGGCCCAGCACGTCACCCAGCTCCCGGTGCCGGACAGCCACACCGGCTTCGAGCTGGCGATGGTGTCGTCGCTGCTGCGCCTGGCCGCGGCCGACTACGACGACGCGGTGGCGATACGGGCGGCCGAGCTGGCCAGGGTGACGGAGCTGCTCGCACGTGGTGGAGTGGTCGACGAGGCGAGCGACCTGGACGCGGCGTGGCGGGCCCTCGATCGCGCTGCACGCCGAGTTGGAGGAACGTGACGACGAGCAGGCCACGGCCATCGTCGACGACATCTGGCGCCTGATCCGCGACGGCGTCGACCGGCGGACCGAGGTGCTCGGCCGGATGTGACCGGCGCCCCGGGATTCTGTGTGAGCTCTCCGGCCGTTTCTGGCCGGAAAACGTCGTCAGAACCTCAGTCGGCGGAGGCGGTCTGCTTGGGCTGGACCAGCACCATCGGGGCGTCGCAACAGCGCAGCTCGCCCTCGCCGCCCTTGGTCACGAGCACCTCGCTCGCGCAGGACTCGCACTTGAAGCGCTTGCCAACCTGGTTCATGCGTGTCCTCCCTTTGTCAGGCGCGGCTTGGCCCACGCTAGCAAGAACGCGTTACATTTCCGCCGTCCCGCTGATCGCCGCGCGGGCCTCGAAGGGGGAACCCCGTTGAACCTCGCCTCACTCGTCGACATCCCGTCGCTGATCGCTCCGGACGCGCCGGCGCTGATCGCCCCCGAACCGGTCGACTACGCGACCCTGCGCGGCGCGGTCGGGCGGGCGGGCGGCCTCCTCCAGGGGCTCGGTGTCGGTGTCGGCGATCGCGTCGGGCTGTTCGCGACCAACAGCGTCGAGTACATCGAGGCGCTCTTCGCCATCGCGTCACTCGGCGCTGTCGCCGTGCCGATGAACTACCGGGCCAAGCAGCGCGAGGTCGCCCACTTGCTGAGCCGACTCGGGATCGAAGGTGGTGCTCACCGAGGCCCGGTACGTCGAGCTCATCGAGGCGTCGCGGCCGGAGACCCTCGAGCACGTCGTGCAGCTCGACGACGGCTGGCGGGAGCGGCTCGACGCCGCCGAGGAGCTGTTCGAGATCGAGGAGGTCGACGACCGGGCGCTGTGCATCCTGCTCTACACCAGCGGGACGACGTCGATGCCGAAGGGCGTGATGTTGACCCACGGCGCGCTGACCGACTACGTCATGAACCGCAGCGAGCCGGCCGACGGTGAGGACCACGGCCGCATGCTCCTGGCGGCGCCGCTGTACCACATCGCCGGGGTCACCTCGATGCTCGGTGCGCTGTACAGCGGGCGGACCGTCGTGATCGTCCCGCAGTTCGACGCCGCGGAGTGGTTGCGCCTGGTGGGCGCCCAGCGCGTCACGCATGCCTTCCTCGTCCCGACGATGGTGGCCCACCTCATCGAACACCCGCAGTTCGGCGAGTACGACCTGTCGACCCTCGAGGTCGTCACGTACGGCGCCGCGCCGATGCCGCCGGCGATCATCCGCAAGGCGCTCGAGCTGTTCCCGCCGTCGGTCGGCTTCAGCCAGGCGTACGGCCAGACCGAGACCAACTCGACGGTCACCGTGCTCACGCCCGAGGACCACCGCCTCATCGGGACGGACGAGGAGGTCGCCGACAAGGTGCGTCGCCTCGGCTCGGTCGGCCGCGCGGTGGAGGACGTCGAGGTGCGCATCGTCGGCCTCGACGACCGCGTGCTCGGACCCGGCGAGATCGGCGAGGTCCAGCTGCGCTCGGGCCGGCAGATGACGGGGTACTGGGGCTCGGGCAGCTCGCGCACCGCCGAGACGATCGACACCGAGGGCTGGATCCACACCGGCGACCTCGGGTACGTCGACGAAGGCGGGTACCTGTTCCTCGGCGGACGGGCCGGTGACCAGATCATCCGCGGCGGCGAGAACGTCGCGCCGGAGGAGGTCGAGGCCGTGCTCTACGAGCACCCCGACGTCGTCGAGGCGGGCGTGGTCGGCGTGGAGGACGAGGAGTGGGGCGAGCGGGTGCTGGCGGTGGTCGTGCGCCGTCCCGGCAGTGAGCTCGACGAGGCCGGGCTGCAGGCGTTCTGCCGCGAGCACCTGGCCGCCTTCAAGCGTCCGGACACGATCATCTTCCTCGAGCGGCTCCCGCGGACGTCCACGGGCAAGTTGTTGCGGCGCGACCTCCGCACGGTGGCCGCGGACTGAGCACGCCGCGACAGCCAACGAGCATCCGTTTCACTTCCAGGAGAGGGGCAACATGAGCGAGCAGCCGCACGCGCTGGTCGAGCGCGACGGTCACACGCTGATCGTGACGATGAACCGGCCGGAGGCGCGCAACGCGCTTGTCCGGCGAGATGACGGCGATCATGGGTGACGCCTGGGACGAGGTGAACAGCAATCCGGACATCCGGGTGGCGATCCTCACCGGCGCCGGCGGAGCCTTCTGCGCCGGCGCCGACCTCAAGGCGATGACCCGGCAGCACCCGGGCGACAGCTTCGAGCGCAGCGACGCCGAGGGCGACGGCAACGACATGTCCGTCATCAAGCCGCTGCTGAAGGGCTTCAACCTGACCAAGCCGCTGATCGCCGCCGTCGAGGGGGCCGCCGTCGCCGGCGGCACCGAGATCCTGCAGGCCACCGACATCCGCGTCGCCGGCGAGAGCGCCCGCTTCGGCGTGTCGGAGGTGCGGTGGGGGCTGTTCCCGCTGGGTGGCTCGGCCGTCCGCCTGCGCCGGCAGATCCCGTACACCGTCGCCGCCGACATCCTGCTCACCGGACGGCACATCTTCGCCCCCGAAGCGAAGGAGCTCGGCCTCATCGGCCACGTCGTGCCCGACGGGCAGGCGCTCGAGAAGGCGCTCGAGATCGCCGGCGCCATCGCGGCCAACGGGCCGATCGCCGTGCAGGCGGTGCTGCGCACGCTGCGCGAGACCGACAGCCTGCCCGAGGCCGAGGCGTTCAAGATCGAGGGCCGCATCGGCATGGACGTGTTCAAGTCGGCGGACGCCAAGGAGGGCCCACTGGCCTTCATGGAGAAGCGCCCGCCCGTGTTCCAGGGACGGTGACCGCGCCGTGAGCCTGCCCGCGCCGTTCGTGGACGAGGAGGACGACGAGGACCTCGCCTACGCCGCCCACGTCCGGCTGGCCACGGCGCTGCGCCGGGTGCAGGAGGCCAACGCCCTCGTCGCCGTCTCGTCGATGACCACCGAGGACATCGACGCCCTCGTCGCCGATGTCGAGTCGGTCGCCGCCCGCCTCGAGGCCCACGCCGGCGCGCGGGCGATCGGCCGCCGCCCCGACGTCATGCTCGACGACCCCGGGCGGGCGATGCCGCTGAACCCGATCACCGGGCACTGCAACCCCGTCGCCCCACCGGTCCGGATGTCGCTGCGCGGCGGCGAGGTGAACGGCACGGCCCGGCTCGGCCAGGCGTACGAAGGTCCGCCCGGGCGGGTCCACGGCGGTTGGGTCTGCGGGTTGCTCGACCAGGTCCTCGGCTTCGCCTGCGTCGCCGCCGAGCAGCCGTCGTTCACCGCCTCGATCACCGTCCACCTCCGCAAGGCCACCCCGCTGCACACCGACCTCGAGCTGCGCGGCCGGGTCACCGGGGTCTCGGGGCGGCGGGTCAGCGTCTGGGGCGCGATCTACGCCGACGGTGCGCTCACCGCCGAGGCCGAGGGGTTGTTCGTCCGGGTCCCGTCCGACTTCGGCCGGCCGGTGGTGAGCGACTAGAAATGTCTTCTAGTTCTATGCGACCACCGGCGCGCTCCGTGCCGGGCTGAGGAGGATCATGGCCGACCGGACACCGGTGATCGTGGGCATCGGACTGAGCGACTACCCCGTGGCGCCCCACCTCGACGCCGTCCAGCACCACGTCCTGGCGATGCAGCGGGCGCTGGCCGACAGCGGTGTCGCCAAGGCCGACATCGACGGGTACATGTGCGGCGGCGGCGGGCGCAACGGCGTCGACACGGCCGTCAACATGGCCGAGTACCTGCAGATCGACCACCGCTGGATCGACAGCACGATGACGGGCGGTTCGGTCTTCGAGTTCTACGTGCAGCACGCCGCGGCGGCGATCAGGGACGGCCATTGCGACACCGTGCTGATCACCTACGGCTCGGACCTCCTGAGCACGCAGGGGCGCATGCTCGGGTCGAAGGGCTTCCAGGAGGCGGGCGAGCGGGTACCCGGACCGCTGCAGTACGAGTCGCCCTACGGCAACGTGCTCATCGGCGCCTATGCCATGGCGGCTCGCCGCCACATGCACGAGTTCGGCACGACGTCCGAGCAGCTCGCCGAGATCGCCGTCGCCGTGCGGTCGCACGCCCAGCTCAACCCGAACGCCCGCTACCGGGATCCGCTCACCATCGACGATGTCGTGCGCTCGCGGATGATCGCCGACCCGCTGCACATCTTCGACTGCTGTGCCATCACCGACGGCGGCGGGGCGATCATCGTGACCACGGCGGAGCGGGCCAAGGACCTCCGCAAACCGCCGGTCTACGTGCTCGGCGCGGCGGGCGCCCAGACCCACTGGAACATCAGCCAGATGGGCGACTACACCGTGTCGGCCGGCGCCAAGTCGGGCCCGGAGGCCTTCGCCATGGCCGGCGTCCGCCCCGAGGACATCGACACCATCCAGATCTACGACAGCTTCACGATCACCGTGCTGATGATCCTGGAGGACCTCGGCTTCTGCAAGAAGGGCGAGGGCGGGCAGTTCGTCGAGGGCGGCACCCTGCGCCTCGGCGGCGCCCTGCCGCTGAACACCGACGGCGGCGGGCTCAGCTCGTGCCACCCCGGGATGCGCGGCATCTTCCTGCTCATCGAAGCCGCCCGCCAGCTGCGCGGCGAGGCCGGTGACGCGCAGGTGGCGGACTGCGAGGTCGCTGGCCGCGGTCGGCTCCGGCGGGTGGCTGTCGTGCATCGGGACCGTCGTGCTCGGAAAGGACCACCCGTGATCGAAGTGCTCGAGGCCGGGGCGCCAGGCGCGCCCCCCATGGAGGACCGCCCGCTGCCGCTCGCCGATCACGTGTCGGCGGTGTACTGGGAGGCGGCCGCCCGCGGCGAGCTGCTCTACCAGGAGTGCGCCGGCGTGCGGCCACCGGCAGTTCTACCCGCGGGCGATGTGCACGGAGTGCGCTGGTGACACCGAGTGGCGGCAGGCCTCGGGGCGCGGCACCATCCACACGTACACCGTCATCCGCCAGAACTGGGCGATGCCGTTCCGCGAGCTGCAGCCCTACGTGGTCGCGATGGTCGAGCTCGAGGAGGGCCCGCGGATGATGACGAACGTGACCGATGTCGCGATCGACGACGTGCGCATCGGGCTGCCGCTGGAGTGCTACGTCGTCAAGGTCGAAGAAGGGCTCGGGCTGCCGTTCTGGCGGCCGGCCACCACCAACGGAGCACAGGAGGACGCTGACTGATGGAGTTCGAGGACACCCCCCAGGAGGCCGCGTTCCGGGCCGAGGCCCGTGCCTTCCTCGAGTCGGTGGCGCCGGCGAAGGGTGGACCCGACGACTACTCGTCGGCGTACCAGAGCGGCGCCGTCGCCGAGACGGAGTACGTCAAGCGCTGCAAGGAGTGGCAGGCCCTGCTCGCCGAGCACGGCTGGGCCGGCATCACCTGGCCGAAGGAGTACGGCGGTCGCGGAGGGACCTCGCTGGAGGCCGCGATCTTCGCCGAGGAGCAGGGCCGCTTCGGCGTCTCCACGGGCGTCTTCGCCGTCGGCATCGGGATGGCCGGGCCGACGATCATCGTCCACGGCACCGACGCCCAGCGCGAGCGCTTCCTGCCGGCGCTGCTGCGCGGCGAGGAGGTCTGGTGCCAGCTGTTCAGCGAGCCGGGCGCCGGCTCGGACCTCGCCGGGCTCTCCACGCGCGCCGAGCTCGACGGCGACGAGTGGATCGTCAACGGCCAGAAGGTCTGGACGTCCGGTGCCGTCAACAGCGACCTCGGCATCCTCATCGCCCGCACCGATCCCGAACAGCCCAAGCACCGTGGGCTCACGTACTTCCTGTGCGACATGGCGGACCCGGGGTTCGACATCCGCCCGATCAAGCAGATCAACGGTCAGGCGCACTTCAACGAGGTCTTCCTCACGGACGTGCGCATCCCGCGAGACCGCGTCCTCGGTGGCGTCAACGCCGGGTGGAGCGTCGCCATGACGACGCTCGCCAACGAGCGGCTGCTCATCGGCGAGGGCGGCGGCGGGATGAAGTACGACGACCTCGCCCGCCTCGCCCGTGCCAGCGGCCGGGTCGACGATCCGCTGGTGCGCCAGGGCCTCGCCGCGGCGTACACCCGGGCCGAGATCCTGCGCTACCTCGGTCTGCGGGTGCGCACCGCGGCCAGCCGCGGCGAGACCCCGGGCGCCGAGGCCAACGTGATGAAGCTGTTCACCGCGTGGCACGTGAAGTGGCTCGGCGAGCTCGCCCTCCTCATCGAGGGCGCCGAGGGCATGCTCGCCGGCGGCGACGCCCCGATCGGCGGTGGGTGGCAACAGGCGTTCCTCAGCGCCCCCTCCATCCGCATCGCCGGCGGCAGCGACGAGGTCCAGCGCAACATCATCGGCGAGCGCGTCCTCGGCCTCCCGGGCGACATCCGGGTGGACAAGGGCGTGCCCTTCCGGGAGCTGCCGAAGCAGTAGTCCGGCAGGGGCCGCATCCACCTCGACTGGTAGGTTGCGGCCGGCATGGTTCGAGGGGAGGTCGTGGTGCTCACGACCAAGCAGCGTGCTCGGCGTGACCGTGTGATCCAGGTCGCTCTCGACCTCGCCGCCGAAGGTGGCTACGACGCCGTGCAGATGCGTGACGTCGCGTCGCGGGCCGATGTCGCCCTCGGCACGATCTACCGCTACTTCACGTCGAAGGACCAGTTGCTGATCAGCGCCATGTCCGACTGGACGGGCCAGCTGCGCGGAAGGCTCGCCCAGCGACCGCCGAGGGGCGTCGATCCGGTCAGCCAGATCACCGACATCCTCGGGCGGGCGTGCCGGTCGCTGGAGCGCCACCCGCGCCTCACTGCGGCGCTCGTGCGGGCGATGTCGTCGGCCGACGTCGGTGTCATCGAGGCCAACCAGCAGGTGGGCGCGCACATCCGGGGGATGATCGAGCCGCTGCTCGACGAGCTCGATCCGGAGACCCGCGAGGACGTCATCGCCGTGATCAACCACGTGTGGCTGTCCACGCTGATCGGCTGGTCGAACGGACGGATCGAGTTCGGTGAGGTGAGCAACCAGCTGGCCATGGCCGTGCGCCTGCTCCTGGCACCGGACGTCGGGTTGCCCGGGCGGCGGTCGGTGGCGGTGTGAGGGCGGGCCGGACCGGCCGAACT
Organism: uncultured Acidimicrobiia bacterium; assembly: GCA_963784255.1. GTDB lineage: Bacteria > Actinomycetota > Acidimicrobiia > Acidimicrobiales > Ilumatobacteraceae > JALZMG01. Next base: position 135,573 of record CAWAQO010000001.1, read on the forward strand.
TGTCGCCGCCGGCGTGGCGCGATACGGTGGAACGTGTTCTAAAGTAGACGCCAGGTACAGTCGGCACGGGCGGCTGGGCCGGGGAAAGCCGACCGCTCGGTACCGCCACGCGCGTGGTGCCGGCACGTCTCGTTCAGCAAGGGGGCTCAAGACGTGAGATCACTTCGATCGAAGTTGTTGCGCCTGATACCTGTGCTGTTCATCGTGACGTTCGCGACGTTCGCGATGGTGCGGCTGCTCCCCGGCGACCCGGCCCGGTCGTTCCTCGGACCGGAGGCGCCGCAGGAGCAGGTCGACATCCTCCGTGAGGAGATGGGCCTCAACGAGAACGTCTTCGTCGCCTACTTCCACTGGCTCGGCGACGTCCTGCAGGGCGACCTCGGGGAGTCCTACCGCACCGGCCAGTCCGTCACCGAAGCGCTGTCCCAGCGCATCCCGGTGTCGTTCGAACTGATGATCATGGCCCAGGTCTTCGCCCTGCTGGTCGCCGTCCCCATCGGCGTGCTGACCGCCTATCGCGCCGGCGGGGCCTTCGACCGCCTCTGGTCAGGCCTGGCGTTCGCCACCATCGCCATCCCGGGGTTCGTGCTCGGTCTGCTGCTGATCTACGTCTTCCCCGTCACCCTCGGGTGGTTCCAGATCTCGGGGTACACCCCGTTCACCGAGGATCCGATCGAGAACATCCAGTCCCTGATCCTGCCGGCGCTCACCCTCGGCCTCCTGCAGGTGGCGATCTACTCCCGCCTCCTCCGCAGTGACATGATCTCGACCCTGCAGGAGGACTTCGTGACGATCGCGCGGGCCAAGGGGCTGAGCACGAGACGCGTGCTGCTCGGCCACGCCCTCCGGCCGTCGTCGTTCTCGCTCCTCACGCTCGCCGGGCTGAACGTCGGTCAGCTGATCTCGGGGGCGGTGCTCGTCGAGTTCCTGTTCGGTCTCCCAGGGGTCGGGTTGCTGATGGTCAACTCGATCCTCGGCCGGGACCTCTTGATGCTCCAGGGGGCCATGCTGTTCATCGTCGTCGCCTACGTCCTGATCAACGTGCTGGTCGATGCGCTCTACACGGTGCTCGACCCCCGGATCCGCCACACCGCCCGTGCCTGACGCCTACTACTCCGCCGACCCGGCCCTCGACGACATCGTCGGCCGCGACGACCTCGTCCTCGGCGCTGACGCGTCGCTCGCCATCGAGGCCGTGGTCGCCGGCGACGACCTCGCTGCCGCGTCGATGGTGCCGACCCGGCGCAAGCCCATGTGGCGCCGGCTCGGCCCGCAGTTCTGGGTGTGCGTCGGCTGGATCGTGGTGCTCGGCACGGCCGGGCTGCTGGCCCCGTTCCTGCCGCTGCAGGATCCGTTGGAGTCCGACTACACGGCGCTCGCCGTCGGCCCGTCGATGGACCACGTCATGGGCACCGACGCGCTCGGCCGCGACATCTTCTCCCGAGTCATCCACGGCACCCGCGTGTCGCTGGCCGTCGGCTTGTTCTCCGTGGTGCTCGGGCTCAGCCTCGGCGGGGTGCTCGGCCTCCTGGCCGGCTACTTCCGGCGGCGCACGGAGAGCTTCATCATGACGTTCGCCGACGCCATGCTCGCCTTCCCGGCGCTGGTCCTGCTGCTCTCGCTGACCACGTTCCTCGGGCAGAGCCTGCGCAACATCGTGCTGGCGATCGGCATCATCACGGTGCCGATCTTCATCCGCCTCGCCCGGGCCAACACCCTCACGTTCTCCCAGCGCGAGTTCGTGCTGGCCGCCCGCGCGACGGGCGCCCGCAACCGCCGCATCCTCCTCCGCGAGGTGCTGCCGAACGTCGTGATGCCGCTGATGGCGTTCTCCCTCGTCGTCGTGGCGGTCGCCATCGTGGCCGAGGGCTCGCTGAGCTTCCTGGGCCTCAGCGTTCCGCCCACCACACCAACGTGGGGGAACATCATCGCCGCCGGCCGCCAGGACCTCCAGGAGGCGCCGCACATCGTCTTCTTCCCCGCTTTCGTGATGTTCATCACGGTGCTGGCGTTCAACCTCGCCGGCGACCGCCTCCGCGAGGTGCTCGAGGTCAAGGAGGGGGCGCTGTGACGGCGGCGACGGTCAACGGCACCCGCGAGGGCGGGCACGACCAGCCGCTCCTCGTCGTCGACGACGTCCGCACCTACTTCAAGTCGTCGCGGGGCCTCGTCAGGGCGGTCGACGGTGTGTCGTTCACCCTGGAGGGCGGCCAGACCCTCGGCATCGTCGGCGAGTCCGGCTCCGGCAAGACGATCCTGTCCAGGTCGATCATGGGGCTGCTGCCGCGCAAGAACACCGAGACCCCCACCGGCCGGGTGCTGTTCAAGGGCCGCGACCTCCGTCAAGCCCCCAAGCGCCAGCTGCAGCAGATCTGGGGCCGCGACGTCGGCGTCGTGTTCCAGGATCCGATGACGTCGCTCAACCCGGTGATGAAGATCGGCAAGCAGATCACCGAGTCGCTCCGGCACCACCACGGCACGCGCAAGGGTGACGCCAGGACGCGGGCGATCGAACTGCTCCGCTCCGTCGACATCAACGAGCCCGAGCGCCGTCTCGACCAGTACGCCCACCAGCTGTCGGGCGGCATGCGTCAGCGGGTGACCATCGCCATGGCCCTCGCCTGCGGCCCCGAGCTGCTCATCGCCGACGAGCCGACGACCGCGCTCGACGTCACCGTGCAGGCCCAGATCCTCGACCTGCTGCAGAGCCAGCAGGCGGAGCGCTCGATGGCGATGGTGCTCGTCACCCACGACCTCGGCGTGGTCGCCGGTCGCACCGACGAGATCATCGTCATGTACGGCGGGCAGGTGGTCGAGAAGGCGCCGACGTCCGTCCTCTTCAAGCAGATGCGGATGCCCTACACCGAAGCGTTGCTGCGTTCGATCCCGCGCATCGAGGACAGCAGCGACACCCGCCTGCAGGTCATCCCGGGCCGGCCACCGGATCTCGCCGACCCGCCCAAGGGCTGCCGCTTCGCCGCCCGCTGCATCTACACCCAGGCCAAGTGCCTCGAGGAGGCGCCACCGTTGTTCACCGAAGGCCGCCACGAGTACCGGTGCTGGTTCCCGGTCGGCACGCCGAAGGCGGTCGCCCCCACGCGCAACGTCGAACCGGTCGCGGCTGCGGGGGCCGCCTGATGGCCGGTACCGGCACCGCCCACCTGCGGGTCGACGATCCCGACGTCGTCCTCGAGGTCAACGACCTCGTCGTCGAGTTCGACATCGGCGACGGCCGCACGGTCCACGCCGTGTCGGGGATCAGCTTCGACCTCAAGAAGGGCGAGGTGCTCGGCCTCGTCGGCGAGTCGGGCTCGGGCAAGTCGACGCTCGGCCGGGCCGTGATGCAGTTGCCCCGCCCGACGTCGGGGAGCATCAAGTTCGACGGCCGTGAGCTCACCGGCCTCGAGGGCGACGAGCTGCGCCAGGTCCGGCCTCGTGTGCAGATGGTGTTCCAGGACCCGATCTCCTCGCTCAACCCACGCCGTCGCGTCCGCGACATCGTCGGTGAGCCGCTCAAGGTCTGGCCGAAGCGGACCAAGGACGCCAAGGCGAAGATCGCCGAGGTGCTCGACGCCGTCGGTCTCGACGTCACCAAGGTCGGCGACCGCCGGCCGCACGAGTTCTCGGGCGGCCAGTGCCAGCGCATCTCGATCGCCCGGTCGCTCGTCCTCGACCCTGACCTCCTGATCTGCGACGAGCCGGTGTCGGCGCTCGACGTGTCGGTGCAGGCGCAGATCCTCAACCTCTTGAAGGACGCCAAGGAGCGTTACGGCCTCACGATGGTGTTCATCGCCCACGACCTCGGCGTGGTCAAGAACATCAGCAACCGTGTCGCCGTCATGTACCTCGGCAAGCTGTGCGAGGTCGGGCCGGCCCGATCCCTCTACACGCAGCCCGCTCACCCGTACACGGCCGCCCTGCTCGAGTCGGTGCCCGTCCCGGACCCCGACGTACGTCCGACGCGGCGCGAGCTCAAGGCGACGGAGATCCCGTCACCGGTGAGCCCGCCGAGCGGGTGCCGCTTCCGCACCCGCTGCCCGCGCGCCGCTGACGTCTGCGCCAGCGAGGAACCGACGCTCCGCGAGATCCGTCCGGGCCAGTACGCCGCCTGCCACTTCCCGTTGGCGGACGGAGTGATCCCAGCAAGCTGACCGCGACCGTGGTCGACGAAACAGGAAGGGACAACGTGAACCACCTTTCACTCCGAGCCAGGAGGTCGCGGCTGCGCCGCGGCTCGGTGCTCGCGGCGTGCTTCGCCCTGACGCTCGCCGCGGCGTGCGGGGACGACGATGACGACGCCGGGAGCTCTGGCACCGACGCCGCGGACGTGACGTCGGCGACCGACGCGCCGGCCGACACCACGGCCGACACCGATGCGCCGGCGGACACCACGGCGGACACCGCGGCCGAGAGCACCACCCCCAGCGACACCGAGCCGGCGGACACCGAGCCGGAAGCTGCGGAGCCGACCCCCGGCGGTGAGATGACCGTCGGAACCGTCTTCGACGCCTTCGGTCTCGAGCCGACGACGTTCGTCGGTGGCGTCACCGACGCCTACATCGCCTTCGCGCTGTACGACCCGCTCATGATGCTCACTCCGGAAGGGGTGCCCGAGCCGTACCTCGCCGAGTCGGTCGAGACCGACGACGACCAGACCTACACGATCACCCTCCACGACGGCGTCATGTTCCAGGACGGCACGCCGCTCGACGCCGAGGCCGTGAAGGTCAACATCGAGCGGCACATGGACCCGGCCAACCGGTCCCGCGCCCTCGGCAACGCGGTGAACATCGCGTCGGTCACGGTCATCGACCCCTTGACCGTCGAGATCGCGCTGAAGTTCCCGTGGATCGCCTTCCCCGAGCTGCTCGCAGGGAACCTGGGCCTGATCGCCAGCCCGACGGCCATCGCCTCCGGCACGCTGAACGACAACCCGGTCGGCAGCGGTCCGTACTCGCTCGAGGAGCGCGTGCCCGGTGACCACACCACCGTGGTGAAGAACCCGGACTACTGGCAGGAGGGCAAGCCGTACCTCGACGAGATCACCTTCCGGGTGATGCTCGACGACGATGTCCGCCAGGCAAGCGTGGCCAACGGCGAGATCCAGGCCGCCCAGTCGATCCGCGCCGACACCCTGGCGAACGCCGAGGATGCCGACGGCGTGTCCGCGACGAAGACGCCGGGCCGGGTCAACACCATCCACGTCAACACCAGCGTGGCGCCGGTCGACGACGCCCGGGTCCGCCAGGCCCTCGCCTACGCGCTGGACTACGAAGCGCTGAACCAGGTCATCTTCGGCGGGGCCGCCGAGACGACGCACGCGTTCATCTCGGAGGACTCGCCGTTCAACGATCCGGACGTCGCGTGGCCGGAGTACGACCCCGAGCGGGCCGCCCAGCTGATCGAGGAGTACGAGGCCGAGGTCGGCCCGGTGTCCTTCGCGTTCCGCTGCTACAGCGAGCCGTCGCGGGCCAAGCTCGCCGAGCTGGCCGTGCAGATGTGGACGGCGGTGGGGATCGACGTCACCGCCGAGATCAGCGACCAGACCACGCTGGTCCTCGACCTGTTCCAGAGCAACTACTCCGTGGCGTGCTTCTCCGGCGGTGCCGACACCACCGATCCGGACCTGATGTGGTACAGCTCGCTGTACTCGACGAGCGCCACGAACTACTCCAAGTACTCGAACCCGGAGATGGACGCCGCCCTCGACGCCGGTCGCACCAGCACGGAGGAGGCCGACCGGGCCGCGGCCTACTCCACGGTGCAGACGCTGCTGGCCTCGGAGAGCCCGATCATCCAGTACATGGCGTCGCCGTGGGGCTGGGTGGTGTCCGACGACGTCGCCGGTCTGGTCGCCCTCCCGGGTGGCGACTTCGTGCCGAGCGAGGTCTACCGGACCGACTGAACCGCGTGCTGTCGTTTGGAGCCGGCCCGATGCGGCCGGTTCCAAACGACAGGTCGCCGGACGGCGCAACGACGTAACGTCTCCCCGGCATCGACCGGACGAGGGGGTGACGATGGCGCGCATCGTGGTGGCGGGCGGCGGGATCTGTGGGATGGCGGCGGCGCTGATGCTGTCGCGCGACGGCCATGACGTCGTGGTCCTCGACCGCGATGCGGAGGGGGTGCCCGACGACGTCGAGGAAGCATGGGGCTGGCAGCGCCGGAGCGTCGGCCAGTTCCGGCTCGCCCACCTGATGCTGCCGGCCGGGCACGGCGTGCTGGAGCGCGAGCTCCCCGACGTGCCCGAGCGCCTGGCCAAGGCGGGCGGCTACGAGTGGAACATCGTGCGCTCCCGCCTCGCTCGCATGCCTGGCGCGACGTCGACCGCGGACGACGATCGCTTCACCACCGTCACCGGCCGGCGGCCGTCGATCGAGTGGGCGCTCGCGTCCACGCTCGCCGAGGCGCCCGGCGTGGACGTCCGGCGGGGCGTCGCGATCGAGGGGTTGGTCACCGGACCGCCGGCGCTGGACGGCGTGCCCCAGGTCGTAGGTGTCCGGCTGGCCGGCGGCGAGGAGGTCCGTGGCGACCTCGTCGTCGACGCCACGGGTCGTCGCTCGCCGACGCTCGACTGGCTGTCCTCGATCGGGGCCCGATCGCCGGTCGAGCAGTCCGAGGACGTCGGCTTCACGTACACCGGGCGCTTCTACCGGGCCGCCGACGGGGTGGTGCCGGACCTGCCCACCGCGGGCCTGTGGCCGTGCGGGTCGATCTCGCTGCTCACGATCCCCTCGGACAACGGCACGTGGTCGGTGACCGTCTACACCGCGTCGAACGACGCCCCGCTTCGTGCCGTCCGCGACCCGGACGTGTTCGAGCGGGTGTGGCGGGCCTTCCCCGGCCACGCCGACTGGCTCGACGGCGAGCCGATCAGCGACCTCGTCTCGATGAGCGGCACCGTCGACCGCACCCGCCGGTTCGTCGTCGATGGCGCTCCGGTGGCCACCGGGATGCTGACGATCGGGGACGCCCACTCGTGCACGAACCCGTCGATCGGGCGGGGCATGTCGCTCGGGCTGATGCACACCGCGGCCATGCGCCAAGTGGTGCGCGACCACCTCGACGACCCGGGTGCGCTGGCCCTGGCGTTCGACGAGGTCACGGAGGAGCGGATGCGCCCGTGGCACGAGGCGACCACGTCGATCGACCGCGGGCGGATGACCGAGCTGAGGGCGGCCATCGACGGTGTCGTGGTCGAGCCGACGCCGCAGGCCGCGATCGGCACGGCGCTGGCGAGGGCCGCCGAGACCGGACGAGGACGCCGCCCGGTGGATGGGTGAGGTGCAGGGCTGCCTCGCCCTGCCGGCGGACGTGTTCGCCCGCCCGGGCGTCTTCGAGCGCATGCTCGAGCTGGCCGCCGAGCTCCCCCCGGCACCGCAGTACGGCCCCGACCGCCGCACCCTCCTGGAGCTGATCGCCTGACGTGGACGTGCCGGTTTCGCGAACTTGTCGCGGATCCGGCACCTGGAGGTGTCGCCGGCGCGAAAAGTTCGCGGAAACGGCGTTCGCCCGCTGCCGCTCGGACGACGGTGTCGGGCGATGATGCACCCATGACCATCGTCCTCGTCCACGGCAACCCCGAGACGGCCGCCATCTGGGACCCGCTGCGGGCCGAGCTGGGCCGCGACGACGTCGTCGCCCTGTCGCCGCCAGGGTTCGGCGCACCCGTGCCCGAGGGGTTCGGCGCCCACAGCGACGACTACGTCGCCTGGCTGGCCGCCGAGCTCGAGGCGTTGCCGGACGGCGCGCCGATCGACCTCGTCGGCCACGACTGGGGCGGCGGGCACGTCCAGCGGCTGGCCGCGTCCCGCCCCGAGCTGATCAGGTCGTGGGTGACCGACATCGCCGGCTGCGCCCACCCGGACTACGTGTGGCACGACCTCGCCCAGGTGTGGCAGACGCCTGGCGCGGGCGAGGAGGCGGTCGAGGGCATGGCCGCGACGCCGAAGGACGCCATCACCACCGCCTACCAGGGCCTCGGGATGACGGAGGCCGCCGCCCGGTCCTGCGCCGAGGCGGCGACGCCGGAGATGGGCCGCTGCATCCTCGCCCTGTACCGCTCGGCCACCCAGCCGAAGATGGCGCAGTGGGGCCGGGAGCTCGCCGCGGCCGAGCGCCGCCCGGCGCTGGTGATCATCCCGACCGAGGACCACTACACCGGCGGCGAGGCGATGGCCCGCGAGATGGCCCGGCAGGTCGATGCGCAGGTCGCCGTGCTCGACGGCCTCGGCCACTGGTGGATGCTCCAGGACCCGGCCAGGGGCGCCGCCGCCCTCACCGAGTTCTGGTCGACCCTCGCCTGACCGCGCCGGGGTCGTTCTGTCGTTTAGTGGCGGCCCGATCGGGCCGCCACCAAACGACAAGTCGCCGTCAGTCGGCGATGAAGACCTCGGCCGCGTTGAACGTGCCGTTGCGGTTGGTGAACATGCCACCCACGCTCTGCGTGCCGAACCAGCCCCATGGCGAGGTCACCGCCTGGAACAGCGGCAGGTCCGTCGCCAGCGCCTCCTGCACCACCCGGTAGGCGGCCTTGCGCTCCTCGACGTCGGCGCTCTGGCGGCCGGTGTCGAGGGCGGCGTCCACCTCGGGGTTGTTGTACCCCGTGGTGTTGGTCGGGCTCGACGAGTAGAGCGTGCCGTAGTAGGCGAGGTCGGGATCCTCCTGACCCACGGCGCCGAAGCAGCTGATCTCGTAGTTCTTCTGGAAGATGTTCCCGACCAACTGCTGCTGGTCGAGGATCTCGACCTCGACGTCCATGCCGACGGCGCTCCACATCTGCTGGACGACCTGGGCCATCTCGACGAGGTCGGGCTGGGTGTGGCAGTTGTAGGTGAACGAGATCGGACCGACCTCGGCCTCGTACTCCTCGACGAGGGCCCGCGCCGCGTCGGCGTCGAACTCGGGGAACGGGACGTCGGCGGCGAAGTACTCGGAGTCGTTGCCGATGATGACGTTGTTCGGCGGCCACACGCCGGCGTCCTGGAAGACCACCGACAGCAACGCCTGACGGTCCATCGCCTGGAGGATCGCCATGCGCACGCGTGGGTCGTCGAACGGTGGCTTGGTGGTGTTCATCTGCACCGTGATGCCGGGCCCGTAGACCGGGTAGCCGACCATGCCGTCCTCGTCGGCGTAGAGGACCTCGGCGCCGTTGGTCGACTGGGCGAGGTTGATCTCGTCGTTCTTGACGCTCTCCGTGCGGGTCTGCGTGTCGAGGACGATGCGGAACGTCACCGTGTCGACGTGCGGCTCACCCTCCGAGGCGTTCCAGTAGTCGGGGTTCTTCTCGAGCGTGATGTGGTCGCCCGGCACCCACTCGACGAGCTTGAACGCACCGGCGCCCACCGGGTTGGAGTTGAACGAGTCGGGATCGGCCAGCGCCGTCGGCGAGCCGATGATGCCGAGGCTGCCGACGAGGGTCTCGGGGAACGCCGTCCACGGGAACTTCAGCTGGATCTCGAGGGTCAGCGGGTCGACGACCGTCATCGACTCGATGTTCAGCGCGTTGAGGATCGACCGCGACAGCAGGCTGACGTCCTGGTGGCGCTCGATGTTGAACTTCACGGCCTCGGCGTCGAGCGGCGTGCCGTCGGTGAACGTCACGTCCGGGCGCAGCGTGAGCGTCCACGTCTGCTGGTCCTCGGTCTCCAGCGACTCGGCGAGGTGCGGGACGATCTCGTCGTTGTCGTCGTAGGTCATCAGCGTGTCGAAGACCGCCGTGGCGACGGTGCCGTCGGCGATGCCGCCGACGACCTTCACCGGGTCGAAGCCGAACGAGTCGAACAGCGTGGCCACGACGAGGTCGCCGCCCTGCACGGGATCGCCGCTCGCCGCCTCGCCGATCACGCGCGGCTCGTCGCCGGCGTCCTCGCTGTCGGCCGTGTCCGCGGTCGTCGTCTCGGGCGCCTCGGTGGCCGGGGTCGTCTCCTCCGTGTCCTCGGGCTCGGTCGATGGCGCCTCCGTGGCGGCCGTGGTCGCGTCGGTCTCGACGCTCGCCGCGGTCGTCTCGGGCGCCGCGCTGTCGTCATCGTCGTCGTCACCGCAGGCGGCGGCGACGACGACGAGCGCGACGAACGCGCCGGCAAGCCGTCGCGACAGCGCACGGCTGGTGGTCCTGGTTCGGCTCACGTCATCCCCCGTTGTGTGGGCGCGGCGCCGAGCCGCGCGCATCCCCGGTCGCTGGCGGGTGCCAGCTCCCCCTCAACTGCGCCGAAAGCACCTCCCCAGGAGGCCGCCGCGCCGCAGAAGTAGATCACGTTCTACTACGCGAGTCCAGTCGCGGCAACTTGACCTTTGTGGGAACAGGTTCTAGTTTCGGTGTGTCAGGGGACCCGGGGGACCGAGGACGCACGGGGGACGGACGACGGAGTCCGCTGTCGTGGCGGACGCGTCCGGGTCATCAGCAGCGCTCGACCAGTCAGGGGATCCAACGCATGTCGCTCTCGCCGCTCGACGACTATCCCGTCCACCAGATCGCCGAGCCGATCCGGCGGGTCGGGACGGGCGACCGCAACTTCTACGACCGCTACTACTTCAACCTGCACTCGATCGCCGACGACATCTGCCTCATCGCCGGGTTCGGCGCCTATCCCAACCTCGGGACGTACGACGGCTTCGCCGTGCTCGTCGACCGCAAGAGCCACACCGTCGTACGGGCGTCCCGTGAGCTCACCAGCGACCGAATGGACACCACGGTCGGCCCGTTCCGCGTCGAGGTGATCGAAGGGCTGAAGAAGCTGCGCGTCGTGCTCGAACCGAACGAGTGGGACTTCAGCTTCGACCTCACGTTCGAGGGCTCGATCCCGGCCCAGGAGGAGCCGCGGCACTTCTGGCGGCAGAACGACCGCGTCATCTTCGACACCTGCCGCCTCGCCCAGACCGGCCGGTGGACGGGCACGATCGACCACCTCGGCGAGCACCACGAGGTCACGCCTGACACGTGGTGGGGCTGCCGCGACCGCTCGTGGGGCGTCCGCACGGTCGGCGAGCCGGAGCCGCCCGGCATCCGCGCCAAGACCCCGATGTCGATGTACTGGAACTACGCCCAGATCCAGTTCGAGGACCACTCCATGATCTACATGGCCCAGGAGAACCGCGACGGCAGCCGCGTCCTCGAGGAGGCGGTGCGGGTCTGGAACGACCCCGCCCGCCCGGTCGAGCACCTCGGTCACCCACAGCACGAGCTGGTGTTCACGCCCGGCACCCGCACCGTCGAGGGCGGGGTCCTCAACCTCGGCGCCGGCGCCGACGGCAAGCCGATCGTCGTCGAGGTGACGCCGGGCCTGCGCGTGTACCTCGGCGTCGGCACGGGCTACGGCCAGGACGCCGACTGGCGTCACGGCATGTACCAGGGGCCGTTGAAGGTCGAGGGCTTCACGCTGGACAAGACCGACCCGGACGTCCAGCAGCGTCTCGTCGGACTCGTCGACTCCGTCGCCAAGTTCGAGTACGACGGCAACGTCGGCTACGGCCTGTGGGAGTACGCCATCGGCGGCCCCCACGACCGGTACGGCTTCGAGAGCTGGACCGACGGGTTCACGCCGAAGGGAGGCTGACGTGCCGCTCCCGACGCAGCGCGACCTCGACGTCACGAGCAAGGCGATCACCGGCTGGTTGGAGCGGACCGTCGACGGCGCCCGCGACGTCGCCATCGCCAACCTGGCCGTGCCGCCGACGTCGGGCTTCTCGAACGAGACGATCATGGCCGACCTGTCGTGGACCGGCGCCGACGGTGTGCCCCAGTCCGAGTCGGTCGCCATCCGCGTGAAGCCGATGGGCTACAAGGTCTTCATGGAGTCGGACTTCGAGACCCAGCACCGGCTCCTGACCGTGCTCGACCGTGAGACGCCGGTACGGGTGCCGCCGATGCTGTGGTTCGAGGAGGACGACAGCGTGCTCGGCGCGCCGTTCTTCGTCATGCGCAAGCTGCAGGGCCACCCGGCACCGGACCAGCCGCCGTACAACCAGGGTGGCTGGCTGTACGAGGCCTCGCCGGAGCTGCGCCGGCGCTGCTGGCGCAACGCCATCGACGCGTTGGTGACGGTGCACGCCGTACCCACCGAGACGGTGGCCTTCCTCGCCAAGCCCGAGCTCGGTGCGACCGGCTTCGATCAGATCTACGAGTACTGGCGGCGCTCGTTCGAGTGGGCCGCCGACGGCAAGGACCACCGCATCCCCGCTGCCGCGCTGGCGTGGATGGACGCCAACCAGCCGGCCGACAAGCCGACGGCGCTGTCGTGGGGCGACTGCCGGATGGGCAACATCCTCTTCCACGAGGGCGAGGTGACGGGCTGCCTCGACTGGGAGATGCTCTCGCTGGGCGGGCACCAGATGGACCTCGGGTGGTGGCTCCACCTCGACGCCTTCCACAGCTTCGGCGTGCCGCGGCTGGAGGGGCTGGGCGGGCGCACCGAGACCATCGAGCTGTGGGAGGAGGGCACCGGCGAGAAGGCCACCGACCTCCTGTTCTACGAGGTCTTCGCCGGCTTCCGCTTCGCCATCGTCCTGATCCGCATCTCCAGCATGGCCGAGGAGCTGGGCTTCGCCCGCGGTGACATGGCCCACAACAACCCGGTGACCCACCTCCTGGCGAAGTACCTCGACATCGAGCCGCCGCCGGCCTACGAGCCGCCGGTCTGACCGCGGCGCTCCCCGTCGTGCCCCCCACGTCGACGGAAGCTCCCGGACGGTCGGATCGCTGGACGTCCCCGAAGCTGCGACCGTTCCGGGCCCTCGCCCACCCCCAGTTCCGTGTCGTCTGGATCACGTTCATCGTCGGCCAGCTCGGCTTCTGGGTGGCGTTCCTCGCCCTCCAGGCGCTCATGGCCGACCTCACCGACACCGACGGCACCTGGCTGGGGCTGCTGTTCTTCACGAACTTCATCCCGATGCTGATCTTCACGCCGCTCGCCGGCGTCGTCGCCGATCGCTACGAGCGCCGCCGTGTGCTGATGGTCGGCTTCTCCGCCTTGGGCGTGATCGCCACCGGCCTCGCCGTGCTGACCCTCACCGATCGGGCCCGGCCGGCGAACCTGCTCCCGTTCGCCTTCCTCATCGGCACGGCCTTCGCGTTCAACTCACCGTCGAGCCACAGCCTGATCGCCACCGTGGTCCCGTCCGAGGACCTGCCCAGCGCCGTCTCGCTGCAGTCGGTCGGCAGCAACATGTCCCGCGTGATCGGGCCGACGATCGCCGCACCGATCCTCGCCCTCACGAGTGAGGACGTGGCGTTCGTCCTCTACGCCGCCACCACCGTGCTCGTGGTGATCCTGCTCGGCCGGGCGCGCATCACGTCGACCCCGCACGAGGTCGAGCAGACCAGCTTCATGTCCCGGGTCAAGGCCGGGTGGGAGCACGCCCGTGAGCGACCTCCCGCCGTCGCCGCGCTCACCCTCCTGGCCGTGTCCTCGCTGACCGCGGGTGCCTACTTCTCGATGCTGCCCCTCATCGCCGAGGACGTGTTCGACAAGGGCTCGAGCGGGCTGACGGTGCTCGCCGCGGTCTCCGGCATCGGTTCGGTCGTCGGCGCCGTCGCCACGGGGTTCCGCCAGACGTCGCCCACGATGGCGTCGACCGCGCTGGTGGTCGGGGCCTTCGGACTGGCCTTCATCGTCTTCGGTCTGGCGCCGACGTGGCCGCTGGTGCTGCTCGCCTCGACGGTCGTCGGTGGCCTGTACTTCTGGGGCATGACGTCGATCAACGCGTTGCTGCAGAGCCTCGCCGACGACGCCAAGCGGGGCCGCCTGATGGCCCTGTTCGTCGTCGGCTGGGCCGGCCTGGTCCCGGTCGGCGCGCTGTGGCAGGGAGCGTTCGCCGAGGCGTTCTCCGTCCGGGCGGCCGTGGTCGCGGCCGGCGCGATCACCGCGGCGTACTCGTTCGCCACCCTCGCCCGGGGCCGCGTCGTCGCCGCGCCCGCCGTGGCGGACTGAGCTCCCGATGGCGATGCGCTTCGGCGTGCACCTGCCGCAGTACGGCCGGGCGGCCGGCGCCGACGCCATCGTCGCGGCGGCGCGGCAGGCCGAGGAGCTCGGGTTCGACGACGTGTGGGTCTACGACCACGTGGTCGTCCCCGCGACCGCCTCGTACCCGGCACCGTTCGCCTTCGAGCCGCTGCAGGCGCTGGCCCTCGCGGCGGCCGTCACCACCCGTGTCGGGTTGGGCACGAGCGTGCTGGTGCTCCCGTACCGCCATCCGGTCGTGCTGGCCAAGGAGCTCGGTTCGCTCGACCGGCTCAGCGGGGGCCGGCTCGTGCTGGGCGCCGGCGTCGGGTGGTTGGACGCCGAGTTCGCCGCGCTGGGCATCCCCTTCGCCGAGCGCGGCGCCCGCACCGACGAGGCCATCGACGTGTTGCGCGCCGTGTGGTCGCAGGACCCGGTGACGTTCCACGGTCGCTTCGTCGACCTCACCGAGATGCGCGTGTTGCCGGCGCCCGCCCGGCGGGTGCCGATCTGGGTCGGCGGCCACTCGGACGCCGCCCTGCGCCGAGCCGCCGAGCGCGGCGACGGGTGGCACGGCGCCTTCCTCGCCCCTGACGCCGTCGCCGGCGTCACCGCCCGCCTGCGGGCGGCGCGGCCCGAGCCGGACTTCACCCTGTCCATGCGCCTGGAGCTCGACGCCTCCACGACGCCGGCCGACGAGGCGCGGCGGACGCTCGATGCGCTCGCCGCCGCCGGTGTCCAGCACGTCATGGCCGCGCCGGCGCAGTCGACCCTGCCGGGCTGGCTCGGCGCCGTCGAGGCCCTCGCCGAGCTGGTGGCGCCCTACCGCGCGCCGTGACGACGCGTCACATGTCGATGACCGTGCGCACGACCTTGCCGTCCTTCATGTCGTCGAAGGCGCGGTTGATGTCCTCCAACGGCAGCTTCTGGGTGATCATCCCCTCGAGGTCGATGCGGCCGGCCTTCCACAAGCGGATGATGCGCGGGAAGTCGCGCCGCACGTCGCTCGAGCCGTAGAGCGTCCCGACGAGCTTCTTGTCGCTGGCGAACAGCTCGAAGGCGCTGAACGACACCATGTCCGTGAAGCCGCCGGCGCCGACGACGCACGCCGTGCCGCCGCGGCGAGCCGCGTCGTAGGCGGCGCGGATGGTGCCCGGCGTGCCGACGGCCTCGAAGGCGAAGTCGAAGCCCTCGCCGCCGGTCAGGTCGCGCGACAGATCCGCCAGCTCGTCCGGTGCGACGGCGTGCGTCGCGCCGAACCGCCGCACGCCGTCGCGCTTGGACTCGAACGGGTCGACGGCGACGATCTCGGCCGCGCCGGCGACCTTGGCGCCCTGGATGATGCTGATGCCGATGCCGCCGGCGCCGAACACCACGACCGACGAACCGGGCGTCACCTTGGCCGCGTTGATCGCCGCACCGATCCCGGTGGTGACGCCGCAGCCGAGCAGCGAGGCGACGTCCCACGGCACGTCGGCGTCGATGCGGACGACGGACTGGTACGGGATGGTGATCTCGTCGGCCATCGTGCCGCAGCCGACGAAGGCGGCCACCGGCTGGCCGTCGACGAGGAAGCGGTGCTTGCCGGCGTGCGCCGCCGACACCTGACCACAGAGGTGCGGCTGGCCCTCCAGGCAACGGCGGCACCGGCCGCACGGCGGGACCCACGCGACGACGACGTGGTCGCCGACGGCCAGGTCCGGCACGCCGGGGCCGACCTCGACGATCTCGCCGGCGCCCTCGTGGCCGAGCACCACGGGCGGGTTGGCCGGGAGCACGCCGTTGATCACCGACAGGTCGGTGTGGCACACCCCGGTGGCGCGGATGCGCACCTTGACCTCGCCGTCACCCGGATCGACGGCCTCGGCGTTGGTCACGACGTCGAGCTGTTCGTCGCCGAGCCGGCGCAGCACGGCAGCACGCATGGGTTCCCCTTTCGAGTGGCGTGGCCCCTCGGCCACGAGAACAGGTTCTGATCAGTCTTCGATCGAGATGGCGTTCATCGGGCAGCCCAGGACCGCCCGCTCGATCTGTGGGCGCATCTCCTCGGGCGGTTCCTCCATCAGGACGTAGAGGAAGTCGTCCTCACGCACCTCGAAGACCTCGGGTGCGACGCCCATGCACACCGCATTGGCTTCACACACGTCGAAGTCCACGACAACCTTCATCGGATTCCTCCTCTGCTGCCCGAGCAGCCCCCATGTCCGCATGGACGGAACGAACTAGAACAGATTACAGTTGGGAGGACCACGAGGGGTGGCCGACAGACGGGGGATCCAGTGGAGCTGAGTGACATCGACTTGATGAGCAGGGACATCTTCACGGAGAGGGTCCCGCACGACTGGTTCAAGTACCTCCGCGACAACGCGCCGATCTACCGCCACCCCGAGCCGGACGGCCCGGGCTTCTGGGTCTTCACGCGCCACGAGGACATCTCGGTGCTCAACCGCGACTGGGAGCACTTCTCGTCGGACCAGGGTCGCGGCGGGGTCGTCGGACTCGAGGAGCCGACGCCCGAGCAGCGAGCCGTCCAGGAGCAGATGAACGGCGCCGGGAAGATGATGCTGACCATCGACCCACCGGACCACACCCGGTACCGCAAGCTGGTCAACCGGGGCTTCACCCCGCGGGTCATCCGCGACCTCGAGGACCACCTGCGCGAGAGCAGCAAGAAGATCCTCGACCGGGCGCTGGCGAAGGACGACGGCAAGGTCGACTTCGTCGTCGACCTGGCGGCGGAGCTGCCGCTCGAGGCGATCTCCGAGTTCCTCGGCGTGCCTTACGAGGATCGGCACAAGCTGTTCGAGTGGTCCAACCGGATGATCGGCAGCGAGGACCCGGAGTACGCGATCAGCGAGGACGCGACGAACCAGGCGCGCTTCGAGATGTACCTGTACGCCAACGCCCTCGGCGCCGACCGCCGGGAGAACCCGCGCGACGACATCGTCAGCAAGCTGATCCACGGCGAGGTCGACGGCGAGCGCCTCTCGGAGATGGACTTCGACCTGTTCTTCCTGCTGCTGTCCGTCGCCGGCAACGAGACCACGCGCAACGCGCTGTCCCACGGGATGGCGGCGATGCTCGAGAACCCCGAGGCCTACCAGGCGATGGTCGACGACCCGTCGATCATCGGCACCACGGTGGTCGACGAGGTCCTGCGCTACGGCACCCCGGTGATGTACTTCCGCCGCAACGTCACCGACGACATCGACTACAAGGACCACCACATCGCCGCCGGCGACAAGGTCAGCCTCTGGTTCATCTCGGCCAACCGCGACGAGCGGGTCTTCGACGATCCGGAGACCTTCGACATCTTCCGTGACCCGAACCCGCACGTCGCCTTCGGCGGCGGTGGCCCGCACCACTGCATCGGCGCCCACCTCGCCCGCATGGAGATGAAGGTGCTCTACGAGGAGCTGGTGGCGCGGGCGCCGCGCATCGAGAAGCTCGGTGAGCCGACCCGCCTGCGCTCGAACTTCATCAACGGCCTCAAGCACCTGCCGGTGCAGCTGGTCCCGGCGAAGCGTCCCGCCACCGTCGTCTGACCACCCCGACGACCCGAACCGACTGGAGAACCCTGCCGATGTCCGACGAACTCGTGCTGATCGACGACCCCGCGGACGGTGTCCGCCGGATCACGATGAACCGCCCCGAGAAGCGCAACGCCCTCAACCACCTCCTGCGCGGCGGCGTCGTGCGCGCCCTCGTGGCCGGCGACCAGGACCCGTCCGTGCGGGTGATGATCGTGCGCGCCAACGGGCCGAGCTTCTCCGCGGGCTACGACCTCGGCGGCGGCAACGAGGGGCTCGAGCTCCCGTGGCACACGGCGGGGGGCGACGGCCACTGGCCGCGCCACGTCACCGACGGCTGGATGGGGATCTGGGATCTCGCCAAGCCGGTGATCGCCCAGGTGCACGGTTACTGCCTGGCCGGCGGCAGCGAGCTGGCCACCGGCTGCGACCTCGTCTACGTCGCCGAGGACGCCAAGATCGGCTACCCGGCCGTGCGCTTCGGCGTGCCCGACATGCACTTCCACCCGTGGACGCTGGGCATGCGCCGGGCGATGGAGATGATGCTGACCGGCGACCCGATCTCCGGCATCGAGGCCGCCGAGGGTGGTTGGGCCAACCGGGCGTACCCGGCCGAGGAGCTCGACGACCGCGTGCTCGAGTGGGCCGAGCGCATCTCCCTGATCCCGCCGGAGCTGGCCCAGCTGAACAAGCGCGTCGTGCACCGTCAGATGGAGGTCATGGGCATCCGCACGGGCATCCGCATCGGCACCGAGCTGTGCGCCCTGGGCACCCACACGCAGGCGATGGCCGACTTCGTCGCCGCCTCGGCCGGCGGCAACCTCACCAAGGCGCTGTCGGCGCGCGACGGGAAGTTCGGCGACTACCGCACCATCGAGCGCGAGCCGGCCGCCAACTGACGCCCGGCTCCGCGTCGATGAGTTCGGCGGTGTGGCAACGTCGGCACCCGCATGACCGAGTCATCCGCACCTGAGCTCGTCGACCTCGACGGCACCATCACCGCGGTGATCCGTGGCGTCGTGCCGATGTCGGAGCTGGCCAACTTCTTCGATCACTCCTTCTCGACGCTCGCCGCCGTCACGGCCGGGCAGGGCGTCGCCATCACCGGCCCTGCGTACGCCCTCTATCACGGCGGCCCTGGCGCCACCGCCGATCTGGAGGTCGGCTTCCCGACGGAGCGCGCCGTCGAGCCCGCCGATGGCGTCGAGCCCGGCGCGCTGCCGGCCGGGCGGGCCGCACGGCTCGTCCACGCATGGCAGCTACGAGGAGCTGGGACCTCGTGGGAGCGCTTGCGGGGGTGGATGGCCGAGCAGGGGCACGAGCCGGGCGCCGACTTCTGGGAGATCTACGTCACCGAGCCGTCGCCGGACATGGACCCGGCGGACCTGCGCACCGAGCTGGTCTGGCCGCTCGCCTGACTCCCCCAATCTGGGCGGGATCCTCACCACCTCGGCATCTGGGCGGGATCATCACCGACAGGTGGCACGGATCCCGCCCGGATCGTGGGGTCGTGGCCGGGCTCCTGCCGTCAGCCGGTCGCGGCCCAGCGCGACGGCTCGGGCATCGTGACGTCGCCGTAGGCGTTGGCCCGCGCGGCGCCGACGAGGAGCTCGAACAGCACGTAACGCTCGGCGGGTTCGTAGGAAGCGGCGGCGACGACGTCGGCCCGCACGGCGGGGTCGTCGACAGGGACGCCTTCACCGGTGACGGCGAACTCGCCGCCCGACCCCTCGCTGTCGGGCACGCCGTTGTGCATCGCGTACCGGCGCCGCTCCCGGAGGTCCCGGCCCTTCGGCGACGTCGGCTCCATGAACACGTACATGCCGGCCGGCGAGACGATCGGTGTCACCGGATGCACCCGCGGCCCTCCGCCGGCGGTCACGGTGGCGAGGTACGCGGGTGGACGGAGGAGGCGTTCGGCACCGAAGGCGGCCAGCTCGGGCACGGCGAGGGCGAAGGCGGACCAGCTCAGCATGGCGATGCATGCTGGCACGGCGGATGGGTCAGCGTGCTCCGTCGGATCGGGCGGCCCCGGCGGACCCAGACGCGGCGCCGGAGGCGACGTAGCCGGGACCGGGACGGGCGCGGACCTGGCGCACGTCGATCGGCTCGTCGCACTCGCTGCAGATGACCACGGCGTGCATGTCGTGGTCGCAGGTCCGGTGGTGCAGCACCAGCGGCGTGCCCTCCGGGCCGGTGAGCCAGCGGTCGCCCCACGCGGCCATGGCGGCGAGCACGGGGAAGACGTCACGGCCCTTCTGGGTGAGGCGGTACTCGAACCGAGGCGGGGTCGGCTGGTACTCGACGCGCTGGAGCAGGCCTTCCTCGACGAGGCGGTTGAGCCGGACGGTGAGGATGTTGCGACCGATGCCGAGGGTCTGCTGGAAGTCGTCGAAGCGCCTGGTGCCCATGCACGCCTGGCGGATCAGCAGCAGGTTCCAGTGATCACCGAGGACGGCGGCGCTGCGGGCGATGGTGCACGGCCAGTCCGAGGTGTCGGTGCGCTTCACGCGACGGAGCCTAGACGTCGGGGTTGCAACATGGAACCCACCGGCTGGTCCGGTGGGACGAATCCCGCCCAGATCAGGGGGGCCACGATTTGTGTCAGCACAAGGCGCTCCGGGAGTCATCTGTGCTGACATGAACCCGCCTGCGGGGCCCGGTCAGGCGGGGAGGCGCTCCTTGCGGCAGACGTTGCGCAGCTCGCCGATCCCGGCGATGCGGGTGACGACCGTCTGGCCATCGGCGAGGAAGCGCTGCGGGTCGCGTGCCGCGCCCACGCCGCTCGGTGTGCCGGTGGCGATGACGTCGCCGGGTTCGAGCGTGATGATCGCCGAGATGTACGACACCAGCGTGGCCGGATCGAACACGAGGTCGGCGGTGTCGGCCTTCTGCATCAGCTCGCCGTCCACCTCGCACGTGATCTCGCGGCTCGGGCCCGGTGTCTCGTCCGCCGTCACCAGCCACGGTCCGAGCGGCGTGCTCGATTCGAACGTCTTGCCCTGCAGCCACTGCAACGTGCGGTTCTGGTAGTCGCGAACCGACACGTCGTTGAGGACCGCGTAGCCGGCGATGCGACCGGCGGCTTCCTCGACCGTGACGTGCCGGGCGGGCGCGCCGATGACCACGGCGAGCTCGGCCTCCCAGTCGACCTGCTCGGACACCGCCGGCAGCAGCACGTCGTCGTGAGCACCGATCAACGCCTGGCGGTACTTGGCGAAGAGCGTCGGGTGGTCGGGCAGCTGACGTCCCATCTCGAGGATGTGGCCGCGGTAGTTGAGCCCGACGCAGATGATCTTGTCGGGCCTCGGCACCAGCGGCGCGTAGTCCAGGCCGTCGACGGGCCGGCGCGGGCCGTCGGCCGACGCCGCGACGGTGGCCCAGTCATCGCGCTGCAGCAGCGCACCGACGTCGGCGGCGGGCAGCGCGACGGCCTCGTCGCCGTCGATGCGCACGGCCACCGTGCGGTCGCCGTCTCGGATCGTGGCCAGCTTCACGCGCGGCCTCCTTCGGGGGTTGCCAGGTGGAGCGCCTCGTAGACGGGCGCGTCGGAGAAGGTGAACAGGTCGAGCGACGTCGCCGCCGCGATGCGCACCGGGCACCACGACGGCACGGCGACCACGTCACCGTCGACGACGTCGAACGCGCGCCCGCCGACGTCGATCGTGCCGCGACCGGCGAACACCTGCCACACGGCGGAGCCGACGGTCCGCCGCTCGGCCGACGCCGCGCCGGCCGCCAGCCGGTGCAGCTCCATGCGCAGCGTGACGAGCGCGTCGCCGCCGGTGGTCGGGTTGGTGACGCGCACGGCCGCGTGTCCCGGCCCGAGCGCGCCTGGCTGGCCGGCGGCATCGAGCTCGAGCTGGGCGGCGAGGGCGGCGTCCGTGTGCTCCCAGCGGTACGCCATCAGCGGCGATGTCCGTCCTGGCGACGCCCCCACGGGCACGAGACCGGGATGGCCCCACAGCCGCTCGCCGCGCGAGCGCGGCGGCGTGGACCGGTCGGTGATCTCGTCGGGGCCGAACTCGAAGAACCCGGCGTCGAGCGCCGACACCAGCGGGATGTCCAGGCCGTCGAGCCAGACCATCGCTGCGGCCGCCGTGTTGTGGTGCTCGTGCCAGCGCCAGCCGGCCGTGAGCAGCAGGTCGCCGCGGCGCATCGCGACGGGATCGCCGTCGACGACGGTCCACACCCCTTCGCCCGCGAGCACGAAGCGGAAGGCGGTCTGCGAGTGCCGGTGGGCCGGCGCCACCTCACCCGGCCCGAGGTACTGCACCGCCGCCCACAGCGTCGCCGTCGCGTACGGCTCGCCGCCGAGCCCCGGGTTGGCGTAGGCGATGGCCCGCCGCTCGCCGCCGCGCCCCACGGGCACGAGCGCCCCGGCCCGCTCGGCCAGCGGGAGGACGTCCGACCACCGCCAGCGGTGCGGCACCGCGCGCGGCCGTGGCTCGGCGGGCATGAGGTCGCCCCGCGCCGTCCACAGCGGCATCAGCCCGTTGGCGCCGAAGTCGGCGTACAGCTGCGCCAGGGCGAGGTCGTCCTGCACCCCCGTCATGGCGCCAGTATGTCCTCAACGGTTGCGCGGATGTGAGCGAACTCAGTCTCGAGACGGACGTACTCGAAGTCGAGCGGCTTGCCGTTGATCCCGGTCGACGGCGGGGCCACCCAGCCGGCCATCTTCCCCGGCTCGTCGACGCGCTGCATCAGCGACGTGATGAACACCTTGTCGTCGTCGGTCGGCAGCCACTCGCCGGCGTTGGCGTCCCACTCGTCGGGGGTCACGATGCGGCCGTCGGGGCTGACGGCGTGCGGGCCGAACGCGCCGACGGCGCGGTGGAACCCGATGTGCGGCAGTCGCAGCTGGGCGCCGACCTCGGCCAGCGTGCGGTTCCAGCGGTCGAGCCCCTTCTGGCAGTCGGCCACGTAGTCGTCGCGCAGCGTCTCGTTGAGCGCGGCCAGCGCCGGCACCTCGCGCTCGGTGATCCGTCCCTCGTCCACGGTCGGCACCTGACGGGACCGGTCGTGCAGCTGGTGATCGTCCTGCCGGCGCTCCTCCTGGAACCGCCCCTTCAGCCCGGAAGCGAAGTAGTTGGCCGCGTTCGTCGAGGTCTCGGCGCCGAACAGGTCGAGCGACACGGTGTAGTGGAAGTTGAGGTAGCGCTGGAGGGTGGCGACGTCGATGCCGCCGTGCGGCCGGATGTCGTCGGTGTCGTGCTCCTTCATCAGCTCCACCGTCCGCTGCACGACGCGGCCCACGCCGGTGGCGCCGACGAACATGTGGTGCGCCTCCTCCTTCAGCATGAAGTCGCAGGTGCGCGACAGGGGATCGAAGGCGCTCTCGCGCAGCGAGGCCAGCTGGAACTTGCCGTCACGGTCCGTGAAGTACGTGAACATGTACAGCGACAGCCAGTCCGGGGTGGGCTCGTTGAAGGCGCCGAGGATGCGCGGGTGGTCGACGTCGCCGGAGTGGCGCTCCAGCAGCTCGTCGGCCTCGTCACGGCCGTCGCGGCCGAAGTAGCGGTGCAGCAGGTACACCATCGCCCACAGGTGGCGCCCCTCCTCGACGTTCACCTGGAACAGGTTGCGCATGTCGTAGAGGCTCGGCGCGGTACGCGACAGGTGGCGCTGCTGCTCGACCGACGCCGGTTCGGTGTCGCCCTGGATGACGAGCAGCCGGCGCAGCTCGGCGCGGTGCTCGCCCGGGACCTCCTGCCACACGGGCTCGCCGCACCGGTCCCCGAAGGCGATGCGGCGGTCGGCTTCGGCGTCGGCGAGGAAGATGCCCCAGCGGTACTCGGGCATGCGCACGTGGTCGAAGTGGGCCCAGCCCTCCTGTCCGACGGCGGTTGCCGTGCGCAGGAAGACCTCGTCGTCCTGGTGCTCGGCCGGCCCGAGCTGGCGCCACCAGTCGAGGTAGCGGGGCAGCCAGCCCTCGAGCGCCCGCTGGAGCCGCCGGTCGTCGGCCAGGCCGACGTTGTTGGGGATGCGGGCGGTGAGATCGACGGCGGTCATGGGACGTCCCTCATCCGATGCGCTCCTTGTCGTACGTCGGCCGCGAGCCGGTGCCATAGCTGCGCAGGGCGCCGTTGGGCCCGACGGCGTTGGGTCGCTGGAAGATCCAGTTCTGCCAGGCGGTGAGGCGGGCGAAGATCTTGGTCTCCATCGTCTCCGGCCCGGGGAAGCGCAGGTTCGCCTCCAACCCGGTGAGGGCGTCGGGCGAGAAGCTGGCCCGCTCCTCGAGCAGCAGCCGCACCTCGTCGTCCCAGTCGAGGTCGTCGGGGGTCGACGTGACCAGACCGGCGGCGGCGCTGTCGGCCGCCACGAGCTCCTTGCCGATGAACGAGCGAGCGCGGGCCAGGTCGTCGTGCCGACCCCAGAACCGGGTGGCCAGCCGGCTCAGCCCGTTGGCCATCGGGTACCAGCCGTCGTTCGCCGCGGTCAGCAGCAGCGACGTCTCGTCGTCGTCGAGCTGCAGCGTTCGATCGGCGGCCAGGGCCAGTTCGGCGAGCGTGCCGGCGAAGCAGCTGCCCGGCTCGACGAGGGCCACCAGCGTGCGGGCCGACATGTCGAGGCGTTTGAGCGTCCGCCCCCAGAACAGCCGCACCTCGCGGGCGAGCCAGCCGGAGGCGCCGATCTCCTCGTCGCCGGCGAGCACGCGGTCGGCGCCGCCCTCGGTGCGCAGCACCCAGGTGCCGACGTCGGGCTCGTTGAAGCGGAGGTCGAGGATCGTGTCGTCGAGCTCGCGGCACGTGTCCAGCGCCTCGGCCAGCGACCCGTACGCGCGCACGGTGATGCGGGCGACGGCCAGCTCGCGGTCGATGGCGACGTCGACGAACCGGTGCTCGAGCGGCCCGAGCGGGACACCGTCGCCGCCGTCGGGCCGGTCCGATCCGGCCGCCCGCGCCTCGGCGCGCGACCGCACCAGCTCGGCGAACGCCGACGGCGGCGCGACCGCGTCGACCAGCCCCCACTCGACGGCCTGCTTGCCCTTGACGCCCTCGGCCCTGGTGGCGAACACGTCGGCGTGGTCCCGCCGCACGTGGCGCTTGTCGACGACGCGGGTGAGGCCGCCGGTGCCGGGCAGCACGCCGAGCAGTGGCACCTCGGGAAGGGACACCGCCGAGGAGCGGTCGTCGACGAGCAGGATCTCGTCGCAGGCCAGCGCCAGCTCGTAGCCGCCGCCGGCGGCCGTGCCGTTGATCGCCGCGATCACGGTCTGCCCGCCGTGCGCCGACATCTCCTCGATCCCGTTGCGGGTCTCGTTGGTGAACTTGCAGAAGCCGACCTTGTGGGCGTGCGAGGCCCCGGCCAGCATCTGGATGTTGGCGCCGGCACAGAACACCTTGTCCAGCCCGCCGGTGACGACGACCGCCTTCACCGCCGGGTGCTCGAACCGGATGCGCTGCAGCGCGTCGTGCAGCTCGATGTCGACACTGAGGTCGTAGGAGTTGAGCTTGAGGTCGTAGTCGTCACGCAGGCCGCCGTCGGGCGCCACGGCCATGGTCAGGGTGGCGACGGCGCCGTCGACGTCGAGACGCCAGTGGCGGTACCGCGAGGGATCGGTCTGGAAGGTGATCCGCGCCGTCACGCTAACATCCTACACTTTCTCGGCGTTACGTCGCAAGAGCGTAGAATGTCGACGCATCAGCCGGCGGCTCCCTCCGCCTCGTCGTACCAGCGCCGTGCCGCCGGCGACCACGCGTCGTGGCGGGCGTCGAAGAGGCGCTTGGCGCGCCCGCCGATCCACGCGGCGGGGAGCAGACGGGCCGGGATCTCGGGGTCGACGAACGGGAAGTGCCGCCACGCGTGGACGAGGTCGACGAGCGCGCCGAAGCGGTCCTCGTCGCCGGCCGGACGGCGGGACTCGAAGGCCGCGACGAACGCCTCGTACTCGGCAGCCAGACCGTCGAGGTCCCAGGCGCGGTGGAGGAGCTCGTCGTCGGCGACGAGCGCGCCGGTCTCGGCGCGCAGCACCACCGCGCCAGGCACGAGGTCGAGGCCCTTCAGGACGGCGTTGGCCGCGTCCTCGCGGTCCGGGTGCGGCGAGATCGCCAGACCGGGGGCGAGGAACCCGAAGCCGGCGAACTCGAGCTGCGTGCGCAACTGGTGGCGCTTCGTGCGCTGCTCCTCCGGCACGGAGCAGAACACGACCAGCCAGCGCCCGTCCCAGCGGTCCTCCCCGGCGCCGAAGCCGTAGATGCGCTCGGCCCCCACCGTCAGCAGCCGGCTCCCTCCCTCGGTCAGGTGCCACCGTGTGCGGCGGCCCAGCCGTTCCGGGCGCACCACGCCCTGGTCGGCGAGCCGAGCGAGCGCCTGGCGGGCGTTGCGCTCCTCGACGCCGCGGACGGCCAGGCCGCGCACGACGGTGGACGTCCACACCGACCCGCCGGCGGGGAGGACGAACTCGCCGAGCGCGGTGAGCAACAAGGCCTTCGCGCTCGACGCCCGGCGCGGCGGACCGCGATCCGGGGTCACGCCGCGGGGCGCCCGAACCACTGGTCGCGCAGTGGAAACAGGTAGGTGTCGGTGACGACGTTGAGGATCCGGCGGGCGTCCGTGAACTGGTGGGCGATGGCGTCCAGCACGGCCACCGACGCGGTCGGGACGGCCGAGCGCCGCACTGCCAGCGCGTACCAGCGGGCGCCGAGCAGCTCGAGGAGCTGGAACCCGTCGAGCGAGCCCGGCTCGACCCGCTTCGGCTCGACGCCGGCCGAGCGGAGCAAGCGCGGTCTCGGCCGACGGCCGGCCGAGCGAGGTGGTTGCGGTGTGGTCCGGGAAGACGCCGGTGAGGAACAGCGCGAGGTCCCCGAGGCGGCGCAGCACGCCGGGCAGCTCGGCGGGGGGCGCGGTGGCCAGCAGCTCGGCGAGCTGCACCGGATCGAGCTCGCTGAACCGCCGTCGCCGCCAGCCGCGCCGGGTGGCCGTCCACGTGCTCCCGCTCACCACTCTCGTGTAGGACGCCAGCAGCTCGACGAAGAAGAAGCGGCGCCGCGGGTCGGCCAGCAGCTGCCGGAGCGGCTCGACCGCGAACACCGGCACGCGCCGGCGCGGCCCGATCCACTCCTCGACGTAGGTGGCGCCGGCCAACCGCTCGGCCGTGCGGTGGACGGCGACGGCGAACGTGAGGAACGGCGACACCGTGCGCAGTGGGTCGGTCATGGCGTCGGGCCCGAACACCGTCCGCTCGACCTCGGGCGACGACAGGACGGCGGTCAGCGGCCGGTCCCGGAGCTCGCCCAGCACGGCGACGTCGCTCGCGGTGAGGTGCTCCCGGTAGGCCAGCTCCAGGTCCCACGTCATCCCGGACGCGAACGTACCGCCGCCACCACGGCTGCGGTTCACAGCGGATTGCCAGCGAGCTCGCAGCCCGTTCGACCCCGACGCGTGATCGACTGACGGCCATGCACGATCACGAGGACCACGACCTCGGGCTGGTCCACGACCTCCCCCGCCTGCTCGGCCGCCGTCGCCTCCTCACCATCTTCGGCGTGGCCGGAGTGGCCACGCTCGTCGGGTGCGCCGGCAACGACGACGCCACCTCGTCCAGCTCCACGTCAGGAACGACGGGAACGACGGGGACGACGGGTGCGGCAGGCACGACGGGGACGAGCGGCACGACGGCCACCACCGCCACCACGGCGACGACGGCGCTCGGCGACGCGACCACGTCGTGCACGGAGATCCCGGAGGAGACCGCGGGCCCCTTCCCCGGCGACGGGTCCAACGGGCCGAACGTGCTCGCCGAGAGTGGCGTCGTGCGCGGTGACATCCGCTCCAGCTTCGGCTCGTCGACGACGACCGCCGAGGGCGTGCCGATGTCGATCACGCTGCGCCTGCTCGACATGGCCAACGGCTGCACTCCTCTCGCCGGCGCCGCCGTGTACGTCTGGCACTGCGATCGCGAAGGCCGCTACTCGCTGTACTCCCAGGGCGCCGAGGACGAGAACTACCTGCGCGGTGTGCAGGAGAGCGACGACCAGGGCCGCGTCACGTTCCAGAGCACGTTCCCGGCGTGCTACCAGGGTCGCTGGCCGCACATCCACTTCGAGGTGTACGAGAGCCTCGACGCGGCGACCGGTGGCGGCCCGCTGATGGCCACGTCGCAGGTCGCCCTGCCCCAGGACGCCTGCGACGCCGTGTACGCCACGGACGGGTACGAGCAGAGCGTCTCCGCCCTCGCCCAGGTGTCGCTGCAGCGCGACAACGTGTTCGGCGACGACGGCGGCGTCAGCCAGCTCGGCACCGTCACTGGGGACGCCACGAACGGCTACCTCGTCGAGCTCGCGGTGTCCGTCGAGGCGTGATGCCGCTCAGGCGTCGCGGCGCTTCGCCGTCACGACGCCGAGCACGACGATCACGGCCACCCAGGCGAAGAAGTAGAGGGCGCCGGCGATGCCGCCGAAGGCGTCGGGGTCGTCCTCGATGACGGCCATGTTGAAGCCGGCCGAGTACGGCAGGAAGCGGACCAGGCCCTCGGCGCCGGCCGCGCTCAGCAGTCCGGCGATCAAGCCTTCGACGATCAGCGGCCACAGCAGGAGGATGCACACCGTCGCCGCCGAGTTGCGGATCAACAGCCCGAGCCCGTGCCCGAGCAGCACCAGCCCGACGGCCAGCGCCACCACGCCGATCATCGCCGGCACCGCGCCGGTGTCGTCGAGCGACTGGTCGCCGTCGCCGATCGTCGCGCCGGCAAGCCAGCCCACCACCACGATCGAAACGGTGACGGTGACGGCGATCGCCACCTGGACGATCGGCTTGGCGAGGAGCGGCCGCAGCCGGTCGGGCATCGCGGCGAACGTCGGGCGGATCGTGCCGTGACTGAACTCGTTGGTGATGCCGAGGCTGGACACGACGGCGAGCAGCATCGCCGACACGATCGTCAGCCCCGCGACCAGGCCGGCCAGGTCTTCCCCGGTGAGCGGCTCCTCGGTGAAGACGGCGGTCAGGACCGTGACGAGCAACGGGAAGACGACCGCGACGATGGCGAGGATCCAGTTCACGCGCAGCGTCGAGACCTTGATCCACTCGCTGCGGATGGCGTCGATCAACGTGGAACCCCCGGCGGCGGCAGCGGTGCGCCGGGCGACGTCACGGGGGCCGGGGCACCCGACCGGTACTCCTGCTCGCCGGCCGTGGCCCGGAGGAAGGCGTCCTCGAGCGAGGCCTGCTGCGGCGAGAGCTCGTGCAGCACCACGCCGCCCTGCGCGGCCAGCTCGCCGACCCGCTCGATGGGCAGGTCGTGGACGTCGATGCCGTCGGGTCCGGCGGGCTCGCAACGCCCGCCAGCGCGCTGGAGGTGCTCGGCGAAGGCGGCCGGCGCCGGCGTGCGCACGCGCACCCAGCGCGTCGCATGGCGGTCGAGGAACTGCGCGATCGGACCCTGCTGGATGAGGTGACCGCGCCCGATGACGACGAGGTCGTCGGCCATCAACGCCATCTCCGAGAGGAGGTGGCTCGACACGAGGACGGTGCGACCCTGCCGCGCCAGGTGGACGAGCACGTCGCGGATCCAGCGGATGCCCTCGGGGTCGAGCCCGTTCGCCGGCTCGTCGAGGAGGACCGTGTGCGGATCGCCGAGCAGCACGCCGGCCAGGCCGAGGCGCTGGCGCATGCCGAGCGAGTACCCACGCACCCGGCGCCGGGCCACCTCCATCAGGCCGACCATCTCCAGCGCCTCGTCGATGCGGGCGGTGGGCAGCCCGTTGCTCGCGGCCAGCCACCGGAGGTGGTTGCGGCCGGAACGTCCCGGGTGCACGTACCCGGCGTCGAGCAGCGTGCCGACCTCGTGCAGCGGCCGGCGCAGCGATTCGAAGCGCTGACCGTCGAACGTCGTGGCGCCCCGCTCGGGGCGGTCGAGGCCGACCATGCAGCGCATCGTCGTGCTCTTGCCCGAGCCGTTCGGACCGAGGAAGCCGGTGACCTTGCCGGGTTGGACGTCGAAGCTGAGATCGTCGACGGCGACGACCTTGCCGAAGCGCTTGGTGAGGTTGCGGATCTCGATCATCACGCCGGGCGGACGCTGCGGGCGATCGAGGCGCTCAGGGCGGCGGTGAGGACGCCGACGGGGACGAGGACGCTGGGCACGACGAGCAGCAGCCAGGCGACGGCGTCGGTCAGGTTGGCGGCGATCGTGTACCCGGCGGGCGCGTCGCCGTCGAGGTAGAGCCCTCCGACGGTGCGGTACCGGCGGATCGACTCGACGATGTAGACGGGGAACATCGTGACGCTGCCGAAGACGAACCCCCACACGATGCACTGCAGCGCCGCGCCGAACGAGCGGGCCACGGCGGCGACGAGGGCGGGGGCGACCACGTAGGCGAGCAGCTGGGCAGGGACGATCAGCGACATCGCGCCCGCGTCGAGGGCGCCGGCGCGCGACCAGATCAACAGCGCGACGCCGGCCGCCACACCGAGCACCAGGCCGACGTGACGGGCGAGCGGGCTCGACGTGAGCACCGGCGGCGCGGCGAGCGTCGTGACCAGGCAGCCGGCGAGGACGACCAGGAGGACGACGATGACGGCGGCCGGCGCCACGTCGGCGGCGCCGGCGTCCGCACCGAGCACGTTGACCGTCGCGGCCACGCAGCCCATGACGCCGAGGATGCCGACGGTGCCGCCGGCCCAACCCGCCGCGGGACGCCACGCGCTGGGGGGTGGGGCGAGGGCGGCCCGGACACCGCCGGCGGCGAAGCGCCATCGGGTGCCCCGGCCGCTGAGGCTCGCCAGCTCGGCGGTCATGGCGCAGCCCCAGTCGCGTCGTGCCGTGGGAAGCATGGCGACGCCGATCGCGAGGAGGCGGGCCGGACCGTCGGGCTGGGCGTCCAGCCTGGCGCGGCGGCGCCACGCCAGCCAGACGACCCAGGCTGCGGCGGTGCCGAACGCGGAGAGCACCCTGGCGGCGTCGATGAAGCTGCGCCACGCGTCCGCGCCGCTCGTCGGGTGGTCGAAGGAGTGCGCCTCGACCGCGTAGAGGACGCCGGTGACGACGGCGGTCACGGCGACGGCGATCAGCAGGAGCTCGACGGCGAGGCGCCGGTAGCGGATCATCGCGGCGCGACCACGAGGCGGGGCGGGAGCGCCGTCGGGCGGCTGGTGGTGGCGCGGTCGGCGAGTGTGGCCGCGAACGCCGTGCCGGCGGGGGTGAGCCGGTACAGGTGGCGCGGCGGGCGGCCCGGTTCGGCGTCGGTCTCCCAGGTCGTCTCGAGGAGGCCGCGGTCGGCGAGGCGCATGAGGATCGGGTACATCGACCCGGGCTTGATGCCGAGCTCGTGGCACAGCTCGTAGCCGTACCGCCAGGTCGCCGGATCGCGGGCGAAGCTGTCGATCAACGCCGTCGTCTGGGGCGACGGCCGCCGCGTGCGAGCCACGAGCCGGAACTCTACATAGCAAGAGTTCATCCGTCCAGCGGCGGGCCTGGTCCCTCGATCTGGGCGGGATCCGTCTCACCTGCTGGTGAGGATCCCGCCCAGAAGGCGTGGTGGCGAGAATCCCGCCCAGATTGGGGGACGGTGGCGAGCGCCCTCACGACACCCGTTCCCTTCTCGGGTCGGCGCGGCCGCCCTCGGTCAGAGTCGGGGCCGGATGGCGTAGTGCTCGCCACCGCCCCCGGCGACGACGTCGTCGAGCCAGTTCCCCTCGTACACGTCGTTGGGACCCTGGATCAGGTCGTTCGCCGTGGCGTCGGGCGGGGTCGTCACCAGCGTCCACGCCTGGCGCTTGTACGTCCAGTTGCCGGGGTCGAGCTCGTGGGCCCGCCGCCACCACGGCACCGCGGCGTCGTCGCCGACGGTGGCGCGGAGGTGCCGCCCGAGCTCGAAGCAGGCCGCCGCTTCGGCTTCACTGCCGCCGCGCGGCCGCGAGCGGGCGATGACCTCGTCGGGCGTGAGCGCGTACGGCGAGGCGGCGCCGTTGGCGACCCAGTCGGCGATGGCGGCCCGGTAGGCACCGGAGTCGTCGGGGATCGCCTTGACCTCGGTGAGCATGCGGTGCATCCGCTCGGGCAGGCCGTCAGGGATGTCCATGTCGCGCAGCGCGCTGCGTTCGATGCTCGCCGACTCGGCGTTGCGCACGATGGTGCCGTCCTCGTCGATCCACACGGCCATCGGGATGTTGGTGAACCCGAAGGCCTCGCCGGTGACGTGGCCCGTGTCGATGAGGCTGGGATGCGTGGGCGCCGCCGCATCGATCCACGAGTGCGTGTGCCGAGGTTCGATGTCCAGGGCGACCGTCGCCACCGTGAGGCCCTGCGGCTCGAGCTCGGCGTGCAACGCCTGCCACCCGGGCAGGCTCGTCCGGCAGCCTCAATAACTGGCCCAGGCCACGAGCAGCACCTTGCGCCCGTGTAGCGACGACAACCGGAACGGGCTGCCGTCGCGGTCGATCAGCTCGGGATCCGGAGCGGTGGCGGTGCTCAGCGTGTGGCCCGTCGTGGTGCCGGGACCGACGGCCGAGACGCCGTGGTCGTCGTCGCGGACGACGGGCATGCCCAGGCGCGCCGCAGCCGCGATCACGTCGATCGTGCCGTCGTCGCGCCAGCGCGCCGGGCGCCGGCACGCAGATCTCGCCCCGACACAGACCCTCCGGCTTCGGGATCCATCCGGTCGCCGCAGCGAACTCCTCGCTGGTGACGGCGTCGAGGTGCGCATCGGTGACGATCACGGTCGCAGGCTAGGTCATGGCCGCGCCCCGCCGGTCTCGGGACCGCCCCGGCAAGCCGGCCGGTGGGGCCGCAGTGGGTTCCGGCGGCGCCACGTACTGTGGCGGCGGCATGACCGCCACGGCGGAGCAGGCCGGCCAGGCTCGGCCCGACGACGGCAGGCGTGGCGAGCGCGTCGCCGGGTCGGGCGCGCGCGAGGAGGTCACCCGGAGCTACCGGCGCTCGCCGCGGGACCTGCTCCGTCTGATCGTCTACGCCACCGTCAGCCTCGTCGTGGTCGGTGTCACTGTCGGCCTCGAGGACTCGGTCCTCGGCTTCGAGGAGGACCTGGTCCGGTTCTTCGACTTCCTGACGCCGACCGTGGAGCGGCTGCTGCACGGCGCGCTGGAGTGGATCGGACTGGCGCTGTTCGTCGCCGTGTACCTCGCGCTGCTGCTGACCCGACACGTCCGCCTGTTCCTGTACGTCGTCACGGCGAGCGTCCTCTCGGCGGGCCTGATGTGGGCCGTGCTCCAGCTGGTCGACCGCGAGGAGCCGCGCCTGCTGGTCAACGACATCGCGGCACGGGCGGGCGTCAGCGCGTCGACGTCGACCGGTGAGCTCGGGTTCGCCCAGCTCGCTGCCCAGTTCATCGTGCTCGCGCCGTTCGTGTCGGCACGGTGGCGGCGCGCCGGCATGGTCCTGATGGGGACCCTGGTGCTGATCAGGATGCTGGTCTCGTACCACCTGCCGGCCAACGTCCTGGTCGCCCTCCCGCTCGGCGCCACCGTCGGCTGCGCCGTGCTGCTGGCGTTCGGCCGGCCCGATCGACGGCCGACGCTGAACGCCATCCGCCTCGCCCTGATCGACGCCGGCCTGCCGGTCGCCGAGGTGCACCAGGCGAAGGTCGACGCCCGAGGGTCGACCCCGTACTTCGCCACGCTCGACGACGGCGCGGGGCTGTTCGTCAAGGTGCTCGGGGAGGAGGAGCGGGCGGCCGACCTGATGTTCCGGCTCTACCGTTTCCTCCGGCTGAAGGGTGTCGGCGACGACCGTCCGTTCTCCTCACTGCGCCGCACGGTCGAACACGAGGCGCTCGTCTCGCTCGTCGCCCGTGATGTCGGCGTCCGGACCCCGCGCATGCGCGGGATCGTGCGCGTCGGCCTCGACTCGATGCTGCTCGCGTACGACACCCTCGATGGCGCGTCCCTCGACCGGATGGATGCCGACGCGGTCACGGACGACTTGATGCGGGCGGTGTTCGGCGAGGTCGCCCTCCTCCGGCACAGCCGCATCGCCCACCGTGACCTGCGCCGGGCCAACGTGTTCGTGACCCGTGACGGTGCCGTGTGGATGATCGACTTCGGCTTCGCCGAGCTCGCCGTCGACGACGCGCTGCTCGACGCCGACCTGGCCCAGGTGCTGGCGTCGTTCAGCGTCGTCGCCGGGCCGCAGCGACCGGTGCGCGTGGCGATCGAGGTGCTCGGCCGGCAGGCGGTCGCCGACGCCCTGCCGCGCTTGCAGATGCAGGCGCTGAGCGGGGCCACGCAGACCGCCCTCAAGCAGCACAAGGGCCGGCTCGCCGAGGTGCAGGAGCAGGTGCAGCAGCAGGCCGGCGTCGACGAGGTGCACTTCGCCGAGCTCGAGCGGATCGACCGCCGGATGTTGCTGATGGTGCTGATCGTCGCCGGCGCCACGTACTTCCTGCTGCCGCAGTTCGCCGACCTGCCGGGCATCGCCGAGCAGGTGAAGGACGCGGAGTGGGCAGTGGGCGCCCCTGATCGTGCTCATGTCGGCGCTGACCTACGTCGGCGCCACGCTGGGCCTCGCCGGCGCGGTCGCGCCGCGTGTCCCGGCAGGACCGTTGGCGCTCGGCCAGGTCGCCTCGTCGTTCGCCAGCAAGCTCGCTCCGGCGGGCATCGGCGGGATGGCCCTCAACGTGCGGCTGCTCCAGAAGCAGGGCATCGACCGCGCGGTCGCGGTGTCCGGCGTCGGCCTCAGCACGGTCGCCG
The DNA here is from genome assembly GCA_963784255.1 of uncultured Acidimicrobiia bacterium. Classification (GTDB taxonomy): domain Bacteria; phylum Actinomycetota; class Acidimicrobiia; order Acidimicrobiales; family Ilumatobacteraceae; genus JALZMG01. The sequence goes on from CAWAQO010000001.1 coordinate 169,690, forward strand.
GCGCCGTCGCCCACGTGTCGTTGATCGGCGTGTTCGTGATCTGGGCCGGCCGCGAAGCCTTCGGCAGCTTCCACCTGCCCGACGTCCACTGGTTCCTCATCGGCGGCCTCGTCGCGGTGGCCCTGCTGGGTCTCGGTCTGGCGCTCCCGTTCACGCGTCGGCTGCTCGTGGATCGGCTGGTGCCGGTGCTGCGGCGGGCGTTCGACGGCGTCGAACGAGGTGGTCCGGCGACCCGGCAAGGTGGTCCTGCTGCTGGGCGGTTCGGTCCTCACGACCCTCGCCTACCTGCTGGCCCTGTACTTCTGCGTGGTCGCCTTCGGCGGCGGCCTGGCCCTGGCCACGGTCGGGGCGGTCTACCTCGTCGGCTCGGCGGTCGCCAGCGCGGCGCCGACGCCGGGTGGCCTCGGCGCGATGGAGGCCGCGCTCATCGGGGGCCTCGTCGCAGCCGGCCTGTCGAACGAGGTCGCCGTCCCCGCGGTCTTCCTGTTCCGGCTGGCGACGTTCTGGCTGCCGATCCTGCCGGGCTGGCTGTGCTTCGAGTGGCTGCAACGCCACGACTACGTCTGACGGCCGGTCCCCACGCTTTGTGTCAGCGAACAGGGCTCCGTGAGCCATGTGTGCTGACACAAACCGTCGCTACGTGTGGGGCGCGCCGTCGTAGGCGCGGAGCGCGGCCAGCGACGTCGCGTGCAACCGGCCGGCGGCCTCGAACTCGTCCCACCGGGGCAGCTGCCGGGCGGTGTCGAGCGCGACGGGGGGCAGGCCGGCGAACCAGAGGGTGATGTCGCGGTCGGCCAGCTCGTGCTCGAGCGTCGGCAGCTCGTTGATGACGGTGAACGAGAGCCGGGCCTGGACCGTGGCGTCGACGACGAGCACCCGGGCGTCGGGGCGGCCATCGACGGCGTCGAGGAGCTTGCGGTTCACCGAGCGCACGTTGGCGGTGTAGAGCGGACCGTCGAGCCGCTCGATGAGCAGCCCTGGGACCTCGATGGTGCCAGGACCGGCCGCACGGACATCGGTCCGGTCGGGCGTCGGCTGCAGCTCGGTGATGCCGACACGGTCGAGCTCGACGATGACGAGGAACAGCGTGAGCACGACGCCGACGAACACGGCGGGGAGCAGGCCGAGGACCAGGCCGCTCGCGGTGGTCAGCGCGGCCACCCAGAACTCGACGCGGCTGAGCCGCCAGAAGCTGGCGAACTCGCGGACGTCGATGAGCCCGAGGACGGCGACGACGACCATGCAGGCGAGGACCGCCTCCGGGAGGTCGCTCAGGATGCCGCCCAGGAACAGGGCGCAGGCGACCGCGAGGGCCACCGTGACGAGCTCGCTCAGCTGGGTGCGGGCGCCGGCGCGCTGGTTGATGGCGGTCTGCGAGAACCCGCCGGCTGCCGGCATGGCGCGGAAGAAGGCGCCGGCGAGGGAGGCGAGCCCGCTGGCGGCGAGCTCCTGGTCGTTGTCGATCGGTGGTTCCGACGGTCGGCGGACGGCGCGGGCGACGGCGAGCGTCTCGAGGAAGACCATGATGGCGATGGCGAAGGCGCCGGGGATCAGGTCGAGCAGGTGGTCCGCGGTCGGCGCGATGGGGGTGGGGAGGCCGCTCGGGATCGGGGCGATGAGGGCGATGCCGTGCTCGTCGAGCGAGGCCACGTCGACCAGCACGATGCCGCCGATGACGGCGACCAGCGGGGCGGGGACGTTGGGCGCCACCCGGCGCAGCCCGAAGAGGACGGCGAGCGTGCCCGCCGAGAAGGCGACCGTGGTCCAGCTGATGTCGTCGAGGTGCTCGCCGACGTTGCGCAGGTTGGCGAAGAAGTTGTCCGCGGTGGGGTCGCTCGGCACGCCGAGCAGGTTGGGCAGCTGGCCGGCGGCGACGGTGAGCCCGACCCCGACCTTGATCCCGGTGAGGGTGGCGTCGGAGATGTTGTCGATGAGCGACCCGAGCCGCAGCATGCGGGCGGCGACCAGCAGCCCGCCGACGAGCAGCGTGAGGGTCGCGACCGCCCGTGCCGGATCGTCGGCGCCGGCGGCGACCCCGGCGGCCAGGAGGCTCGAAGCGGTGAGGATGGCGATCGTCGAGGTCGTCGACACCGACAGCGCGCGGGACCCGCCGAGCAGCGCGTACACGGCCATCGGCACCATGCACGTGTACAGGCCGACCTCCGTCGGCAGGTTGGCGATGGTCGCGTACGCCATCGCCTGGGGGATCACCACGGCCCCGGCGGCGACACCGCTGACCACGTCCTTGGACAGCCACGCCCGTTCGTAGCCGTGCCGCCACGCGATGACGGGCACCGCCGGCAACCGGCTCATGTCGGCAGGTCGTCGTACACCGTCGACCAGTCGTCCCTGATGCTGACGACCGTCCACGCGTCGTCGGCTGCCCGCTGCAACGCGGTCTCGGCACCGCTGGTGTAGTCGAACTCCCGCTCGGCGTCGTCGTGGAGGACGAGCAGCCGCAGCGCCGGGTTGCCACCGCCGGCGAAGCGCAGCATCGGGATGTCACCGTTCGAGTTGCCACCGGCGACCAGCGGCCGGCGCCCGGTGCGGCTCCAGATCCGGATCGGCTTCACCGGCCCGTCGTCGAAGACGTCGGGTTCGGCGAGGTAGCTCAGCGTGCCGGCGTCGTCGTCGTAGCGCAGCGCGTTGGAGCTGCCGATGACCCGCTCGGGCGGGATGCCGTACATCTCGTCGGCGATGGGTCGCATGAAGTCCCGGTCGCCCCCGGAGGCGATGAAGGTGACGAAGTCGTTGGCCTCGAGGTAGCGCAGCAGCTCGACCATCGGCCGGTACCCGCAGTGCAGGTAGCGGCGGCCGTTCGCCGGGTGCGTGCGGTCGTGCACGAAGCGGTGGGCCTGGTCGCCGTACTCGTCGACCGTGACGCCGGCGAGCGAGGCCAGCACGCCCCCGAGGAGGACGCGCACGTCGGCGTCGTCACCGGCGTAGTGCTTGGTGATGACGCCGCTCAACCACGCGACGTCGCGCTCGTGGGCGGCCTTCCACGGTTGCCGCGATCGCAGCGACTCGTCCCGCTCGGCCATCGCGGCGAGCTGCTCGAGGATGAAGGCCAGCTGGATCGGCATCGGCTTCTCGCACCACAGCGTCCCGTCGTTGTCGAACGTGGCGACGCGGTCGGAGGGCGGCACGTGATCCGGCCCGTCGCCGGTCACCCTGGCGACGTAGTCGACGATCGCCTGGCGCGTCGGCGTGTCGTTCCACGATGCCAACAGGTCCTCTCCGGCCATCTGCACTCCTCCGCGTCAGGTGTCAGTCGGTGAGGCCGCCGATGCCCTGGCCCAGCAGCTTGGCGCCGAGGACGAGCAGGACGACCATCATGATCACGGCGTTGTGTGCGGCCATGAACTGCTTCATCGTGTTCAGCGGACCCGCCGCGCTCTCGCTCGCCAAGTAGTACACGACGGGACCGGCGACGGTGAGCGACCCGATCACGACGAACACCGCGATCGCCACCGCCGTGCCGCCGGCGTCGAGCCCGGCCTGGGCGATCGAGGCCGAGGCGGCCAGCGTGAGGGCGAGGTTCTTCGGGTTGGCTCCCGACAGCGCGGCGCCGAGCACGAACGACTTGCCGGCGGTGAACCGGTCGATGGCCGACAACCACTTCGGCATCGCCGGCTCGGTGCCCGGCTGCGGGCGCTTGCGCCACTGCCCGAAGGCCATCACGAGGAACAGCGCACCGAGGAGGAGCTTGACGACGTCGACCGCCGTCGACGGGCCGGAGTCCGGCTCGTCCGAACCGGACGCCGCGAGGACCACGATGACGCTGACGACGACCAGGCCGAGCACCCAGCCGATGGCGAAGGCGACACCGTTCGAACGGGCCTTCGGCGTGCCGAGCATGAGGATGACGGCGATGATCGGAACGGGGCTCAGCGCCACACCGATCGCCAACGGCAGCAGGTCACCGATCGCTTCACCCATCGTGTCCGACCATTGCTACCTCCACGGCGAGCCCTCGACGCGACGTCGAGATCACCGGCTGAGCGACGTTTGCGTCAGCACACTTCGCTCCGTGACCGATGTGCGCTGACACAAACCCGGGGACTGCTCAGACGCCGAGCCGGCCCCACGGTCCCCAGATGGCGAACGTGATGGCCTGGGCGGCCTGGATGTTCACGAACAGCGTCTCGCCGTCGGGGCTGAAGGTGGCCCCGGCGAACTCCTCACCGAAGCGTGGAGCGAACGTGCCGTCGGCCGACGGGTTGTTGCGCCGCAGGCGGTTGAGGGCGATGTCGAACAGCTCGGCGTCCTTGGTGAGGCCGCGGATGTAGTTGTCGCCCGGCCCGTCCTCGCACAGCACGACCGTGCCGCGGTCGTTGCGGGCCGTGATGTTGTCCGGCAGCTCGAGGGCCGTCGTGCCCGGCGACTGGTACAGGCAGGTCAGCCGCTGGCGCCGCGGATCGTAGGCCCACACCTGCCCTGCACCGCGCCCGTAACCGAGCGTGAGCTGCGGGCCGGTCTCGGCCGGTCCACCACCCTGCGTCGAGGTGAAGTGGATCCGGCCCTTGGCGAACACGGCACCCTCGAGACGGGAGAAGTGGGCCGCGCCCTGCGCCCGACCCTGGTTGCCGACATGGGTCAGGGCGGTGTCGTTCGCGGTCGGCGCCGTCACCCCTGGCGTGAACGGGAACGTCGGGTTCGGGTCGGCGATGTCGACCCAGTCGACGTCGTACGTGGCGCCGTTGGTCTGGGCCGCCTCGAGGTGGGCGTTGGCCACGCCGACGACACGGAGCATCTGCAGCCGGCCGCCGTTGTGCAGCCCGCCGGCGTCCATCGGGTTCACCGGTGGGATGTACCGATAGAGGCCGGACGGGAAGGCGAAGTTGTCCTCGGTGAGGTAGACGATGCCCTCGTCCGGGCTGTACGCCGCGGCCTCGTGGGCGAAGCGTCCCGCCGACGTGACCGGCTCCCGGTCGGACTGCTCGCCGGCCGGCACCTCGAAGATGAAGCCGTGGCGCTTCGTCAGCGCGACGTTCGGGGCCAGCGTGAAGTCGGGGCCGACGTCCGGTCCGTTGACCGTCTCCTCGCACGTGATCCAGCTCCCCCACGGCATCCGTCCGCCGGAGCAGTTCATCTGCGTGCCGTTGAGGCTCGTGAAGGCTCGCAGGACCTCACCGCGCGGCGTGACCTCGATGGTGGTGGTGCCGCCGCCGGTGCGGGTGTCGTAGGGCGTCCCCGGTCCGAACGCCGCCGCCACGGGGCCGTTGACCTCGTGGTTGCGGACCAGCCACACGTTGCCCCCGCTGGCCGGGAACGCGCCCATCCCGTCGTGGCGCCCGGGCAGGATCGTGCCGTCGTCGAGCGTGATCGGCGGCGACCCAGCGAGGACGTCGGTGTCGTGGAACGAGCGGTACTGGAAGCCGCGTGGCAGGTGCAGGCGCACCCGGCCGTCGCGCAGGTCGGCGACCTCCGCCAGGACCTCCGGTCGCGGCTTCGCCAGTGCGGCGTTGCCGAGCAGCGCCTGGAGCGGTCCGCTGGCCAGCACGCCACCTGTCGTCGCCATGGCCCCGCGCAGCAAGGTTCGCCGGTCGATCGCACCCATCACATCCCCCAATCGTCGATGTCCGTCAGCAAGCGACTGTACGGGACGCGGCCTGGGTACGCCGGACGCGTGGACGAGTTGCTCGAACTGGAACACGCCGGCTGGAAGGCGCTGTGCGACGGCACGGCGAGCGCCTTCTACGGGGATCTCATGACCGAGGACGGTGTGATGGTGCTGGCCGACGGCAGCGTGATGACGCGCGACGACGTCGTCACCGCGCTCGCCGAGGCACCGCCGTGGTCGTCGTACGACATCGACGATCCGCGGTGCGTCCCGCTGGGTGACGCCGCCGCGGCGCTGGTCTACACGGGCACCGGCCGCCGTGACGGGAGCGACGACTTCGTCGGCGTGATGACGAGCGTCTACGCGCGTCGCGACGGCCGTTGGGCGCTGGCGCTGTACCAGCAGACGCCGAAGCCGTGACGCTCAGCTGAACGAGGCGGCCGCGGTGGCGGTGCGGGCGAGGACGTCCTCGTCGAGGGTCAGACCGAGGCCGGGGCGGTCCGACAGGTGCAGCCACGCGGCGTCGTCGACGACGACCGGTGCGACCATTGGGTAGTCGCGGCGCGCCGGCGTCCACTCCGGCGGATCGAACGGGAGCTCCAGGAACGGCACGTCGACGGTGCCGGCCGCCAGGTGGGCGTTGGCCAGCAACCCGATCCCGTTGCCCCACGTGTGCGGCGTGAAGACCTTGCCGGCGGCGACGACGTCGCGGGCCACCTGGCGCAGGCCGGTGATGCCCTGTGTGCACACGCAGTCCGGTTGGTACACGTCGAGGCAGTCGCCGGCGAGCAGCGTGGCGAACTCGTGGCGCTCCCGCGTCATCTCACCACCGGCGATCGGCACGTCGACGCGCCGGCGCAGCTCGGCGAGCCCGGCGTAGTCGCCGCGGTGCAGCGGTTCCTCCACCCAGTACACGTCCTCGGCCGCCAGCGCGGTGGCGACGGCGGTCGCCTGCTCCACGTCCCACGGCGGGCGCACGTCCCACGGCATGCGCCACCCCTGGTTGCAGTCGACCATCAGCGCCATCGACGCGCCGACGGCATCGCGGACGGCCCGCACGACGGCCAGGTCGTCGGCGAGGTCGGGCCGGCCGAAGCGCACCTTCAGCGCCGGGAAGCCGGCGTCGACGGCGCGTCGGGCGACCGTCGCCATCTTCGCCGCCGGCCGCTGGACCCCGGTCGAGGCATAGGTGCGCACGGCGCTGGCGTTCCCTCCGACGAGGTCCCACACCGGGCGGTCGAGGATCTGGCCCGCCAGGTCCCACAGGGCCACGTCGAGCGGCCAGGGCCGACCGGCGTGGAAGTCGATGTTGGCGAGCACGGCAGCATGGCGCTCGAGGTCCAGCGGGTCCTCGCCGATGAACCAGCGCTGGTGGTCGGCGAACCCGTACATCGCGTCGCCCGACCCGACGCCCACCCGGCCGGCGTCGTCGACGACGCGCACGATCGTCACCGGGAACGCCGTGCGCGGCCGCGGGTCCCACGAGGCGGGGAACGGCGGGTCGAGCGGCAGTCGGTGGTGGCTGATCTCGATGCGGGCGATGGCGCTCACGCTGCCTCGGACGGGTGACTTCCCAGCGCTCTCACGGGCGGCCAGGCTATGGTTCGGCCAGCCGCAGGGGCGCCGGGTCGCCGTCGTCCTGCCGAGTCGGGGGAGGAACCCAATGGACTGGAAGGCGCTCGATCGGGTCCGTCGCAACGTCGGGCCGGTGCACCTCGACCTCGTCGAGGCGTACGCCAAGGGGCGGATCAGCCGACGCAACTTCATCCGCCGCGGGACGATCATCGGCCTGTCCGTGCCGTTCATCGGCGCGGTGATCGCCGCCTGCGGCGACGACGACGACGACGGCGCGACGGGCACCGCCGGCACGGGCGCGCCGGGCACGTCGGCCGCGCCCGGCACCACCGGCGCCGGCCAGGCGGGAGGGACCATCCGGATCGCCTACCAGGCGCCGGCGGGACCGCTGGACCCGATCCTGATGCAGGACCTCGGCACGTACGGTCTCATCGCCCAGTCCTTCGAGTTCCTCACCACGCTCGGCGACAACGGTGAGCTGGCACCCGGGCTGGCCGAGTCGTGGGAGCCCAACGAGGACGGCACGGTCTGGACGTTCAACCTCCGCCAGGGCGTGAAGTGGCACGACGGCACCGACTTCACGTCCGCCGACGTCGCCGCCACGATGGACCGCCTGGTCGTCGCGGAGAACGCCGGCCTGCGCGGCGTCATCGCCGAGGGCGCCGTCGACACCAGCGACCCCAACGTCGCCGTCTTCACGCTCGAGAGCGCCAACGGCAACTTCCCCTACCTCGTGTCGGTGTTCAACGCCCAGACGCCGATCACGCCGGTGGCCTACGAGACCGGTACCACGCTGGACCAGAACAAGAACGGCACCGGGCCGTGGAAGCTGGTGACGTTCGACGCCGCCACGGGCGCCACCTTCGAGCGCAACGCCGACTGGTGGGGTGGGCAGACGCCGCTCGACGGCCAGGAGATCCAGTTCTTCAGCGAGCTGGGCACGATGGTCACGGCGATCCAGGGCGGTGCCGCCGACGCCATCGTCCAGTTCTCCGTGCTCGGCGGCGACGCCCTCCTCAACGACCCCGACTTCACGGTCCTCGAGGTCGAGGCCACGACGCACCGCCAGATCTGGATGGGCTGCTCCCAGGGCGTGTTCGTGGAGAAGGCCGCCCGCCAGGCGCTGGCGTACACGTTCGACCGCGAACAGATGATCGAGACGCTGTTCCAGGGTCGCGCCGTGATCGGCAACGACCACCTCTTCGCCCCCTTCATGCCGTTCTTCAACGAGGGCGCCGTCGAGCAGCGGGTCAAGGACATCGACCGGGCCAAGGAGCTGCTCACCGAGGCGGGCGCCGACGGTCTCCAGGCCGTGCTCCACGCCGTCGACCTCCAGGAGATCCCCCAGCTGGCCCAGCTGATCCAGGCCGGTGCGGCCGAGGCGGGCATCCAGCTGGAGGTCGGCGTCGAGACCGGGGACACCTTCTACAGCACGCAGTGGTGCCCGCCCGACGGCGACCCGCCCTGCGCCGGCGCCGCCGAGCTCGGCATCGTCGACTACGGCCACCGTCCGGTGCCGGACGTGTTCCTCAACGCGGCGGTCTCCACGGGAGGGGTGTGGAACTCGTCGCAGTACTCCAGTGAGGAGTTCGACGCCGCCTTCGCCGAGTACTCGGCGGCCGTCAGCGTCGAAGAGCAGACCACCGCCGCCGGCAAGCTGGAGACGATCATGGTGGAGGACACCCCGATCGGCGTGCCGTTCTTCTACAACTTCCTGTCCGGCCACTCGAACGGCTTCCAGGGGGTGCGCGTGTCGGCGCTGGGTCAGATGTTCGTGGACAAGGCGTCACGGACCTGACGACGGAGCCTCGAATGGGCGCGGCGACGTGACGAGATACGTCCTGCGGCGACTGGGGCTGTCGCTGATCACGCTGCTCCTGCTGGTGACGATCGTGTTCCTGATCGTCAACGTGCTGCCGTCCGACCCCGGCCGCCAGATCCTCGGTCCGTTCGCCCCGCAGTCCCAGGTCGACGCCGTCAACGAGGAGATCGGCTTCACCGATCCGAAGCTCACCCAGTTCGGCCGCCTCGTCAAGGGCACGTTCACGTTCGACTTCGGCGACTCCTACCAGTTCAAGCAGCCGGTGTCGGACCTCTTGTGGCCGGCCTTGAAGCGGTCGGCCCAACTGGTCGGCCTGGCCCTCTTGATGACCGTGCCCGTGGCGATCGCCGCCGGCTTCTTCGCCGCCCGCCGACGCAACACGGTGGCCGACCGAACGGTCGTCACGCTCGGGCTGGCGAGCTCCTCGATCCCCGACTTCGTCTCCGGCGTGACGCTGCAGTACATCCTCGGCGTCAAGCTCGGGTGGTTCCCGGTGCTCGCCCTGGCACCGGCGGGCGCCGGCCCGCTGACCACCCTCGACCACCTGATGCTCCCGGCGCTCGCCATCTTCTGCGTGTACTTCGGCTACATCGCCCGGATGACCCGGGCCGGCACGATCCAGGCGCTCGATGCCGACTACACCCGCACGGCGGTGATGAAGGGGCTGGGACGGCGCAGCACGATGCGCCGCCACGTCGCCCGCAACGCGTTGCAGCCGACGGTGTCGGTGATCGGCATCCAGATCGGCTACATGTTCGCCGGGCTCGTCGCCCTCGAGCGCATCTTCAACTACCCCGGCCTCGGCAACTTGATCTACCAGGCGTCGTCGAAGAAGGACTTCCCGCTGCTGTCGGCCGCCGTCATCGTGGTCGGGATCATCTACATGCTCACGACACTCGCGGCCGACCTGACGATCGCCTGGATGAACCCGCGGGCGCGGATGGCGGTGATGGCGTCATGACGCTCGACCTGCCGCCGCCCGAGGCCGACTCGGCGGCGGCGTTCGTCGACGAGCGCGCTGTCCGGGCCGCGTTCGGCGAGATCGGCGCCGAGGTCGACGCCGGGGCCGCGCCGATCGACAGCCGAGCCGAGAAGCGTCAGGCGCGCCGGGAGCGCCTCCGGCTGCTGCTGCGCCGTCCGGGCTTCGTGATCGGGACGGTGATCATCCTCATCTGGACCGTGTGCGCGATCGGCGGCGACCGGATCACGCCGTACAACCCGATCTCCGACTTCTTCGTCCCCAGCCGCCCGCCGAGTGGGGCTCACCCGATGGGCACCGACGCACTCGGCCGCGACGTGATGTCGCGGGTGATGGCCGGGGCGCGCGACGTGCTCATCGCGGCGCCGATCGCGGCGATCGTGAGCGTGGTCGTCGGCACGCTGCTGGGGCTGGTGATGGGCTACTACCGGGGCTGGGCCGACGAAGTCATCGGTCGGGTCATCGAGGCGCTGCTCTCGATCCCCGTCATCCTCCTCGCCCTCCTGATCACCGCCTCGCTGGGATCGTCACGGGCGATCGTGATCGGCACGGTCGCCGTGCTGTTCATCCCGATCGTCGCCAGGACGGTCCGCGCCGCCGTGCTCGCCGAGGCCCAGCTCGACTACGTGACGTCGGCCCGGCTGCGGGGCGAGTCGGGGCTGTTCGTGATGACGCGGGAGATCTTCCCGAACATCACGGGCACGATCGTCGTCGAGCTCACCGTGCGCGTCGGCTACGCCGTGTTCACGATCGCCACGCTGTCGTTCCTCGGTGCGGGCATCCAGCCGCCGTCACCCGACTGGGGTCTGGCGATCGCCGACAACTACCAGTTCATCCAGGCGGGGCAGTGGTGGCCCACGCTGTTCCCCGCGCTGGCGATCGCCAGCCTGGTCATCGCCACCAACCTGGTCGCCGACTCGATCGATGCCGTGAGGGCAGCATGAGCGATCGAGACCGCGCTGACCACCACGGCGACCGCGCCCGCCCTCGCCGTCGAGGACCTCCACCTCGCCTACCTCGTGCGCGGCATCCCACGCGAGGTGCTCCGCGGGGTGACGTTCCACGTCCGCCCCGGCGAGGCCTACGGGCTCGTCGGCGAATCGGGTTGCGGCAAGTCGACCACGGCCTTCGCCGCCGTGCGCTACCTGCCGTCCAACGGGGTCATCACGAGCGGGCGGATCCTCGTCGCCGGATCCGACGTCACGAGGATGTCCGACCGCGAGCTGCGGCGGTTCCGGGCCCGCGACGCCTCGATGGTGTACCAGGACCCCGGCGCGGCGTTGAACCCCACACTGCGCATCGGCAGCCAGGTCACCGAGGCCTTCACGATCCTCGGCGAGGACAAGGGCACGGCGCGGGAGCACGCCCTCGGGGCGCTGCGCCGCGTGCGCATCGCCGATCCCGAGCGGGTGATGGACCGCTACCCGCACGAGCTGTCGGGCGGCATGCAGCAGCGTGTCGTCATCGCGATGGCGCTCGCCTCGGACCCCAAGCTGCTCGTGCTCGACGAGCCGACGACGGGCCTCGACGCCACCGTCGAAGCCGAGGTCCTCGACCTCGTCAGGGCCCTGCGCCAGGAGACGGACGCGGCGATCCTGCTCATCGCCCACAACCTCGGCGTGATCCGGTCGATGTGCGACCGCGTCGGCGTGATGTACGCCGGCACCATCGTCGAGGAGGGCGACGCCGTCGAGGTCTTCGAGGCGCCCAAGCACCCGTACACCGTCGGGTTGCTGCAAGCCATCCCTCGCCACGGCGTGCGCAAGACCGAACGGGCGCTGTTCACGATCCCGGGCACGTTGCCCCAGATCGGCACGCCGCTGCCGACGTGTGTGTACGTCGACCGCTGCGTGCTGGCCGACGAGACGTGCCGCACCGTCGTGCCGCCGCTCGTGCACGTCGACGTCGGGCACACCGAAGCACGCTCGGAGGCGCCGCACTACAGCCGTTGCCACCACATCGATCGGCTCGGCGAGATCCCCGAGCCGGAGGGCGACGAGACCACGAACCTGCTCGGCGGACGGATCGTCATCGAGATGCGCGACGTGTCCAAGACGTTCCAGCAACGGGGCCAGGACGTTCCCGCCCTCGTCGGGATCCAGCTCGCTCTCGGCGACGGCGAGACGGTGGGCCTCGTCGGCGAGTCGGGGTCGGGCAAGAGCACGCTGGCCAAGGTGCTGCTCGGCATCCACGAACCCGACCCGGGCGGCGAGATCCGCCTCGACGAGCACCTCCTCGCCGGGCGGGCGCAGCAGCGCGACACGGCGGACATGCGGGCGATGCAGATGGTGTTCCAGAACCCCGACAGCGCCCTCAACCGCACGTGGAGCGTGCGGCGCATCCTCAAGCGGTCGGTGAACAAGCTGACCGGGGTCAAGGGCCGCGACGCCGACCTGCGCGTCGAGCGGCTGGCGGCGGCGCTGCGGCTGTCGCCGCGCCACCTCGACATGCGCCCGCGCCAGCTCTCGGGCGGCCTCAAGCAGCGGGTGGCGATCGCCAGGGCCTTCGCCGGTGACCCGCGCATCGTCGTGTGTGACGAGCCGACCAGCGCGCTCGACGTGTCCGTGCAGGCGGCGATCCTGAACCTGCTGTCCGAGCTGCAGACCACGGAGTCGACCAGCTACCTCTTCATCAGCCACGACCTCGGCGTCGTGCGCTACCTCGCCGACCGCATCGTCGTGATGTACCTCGGGCGGCTGCAGGAGGAGGGCACCACCGACCAGATCTTCGACGGCCCCCACCACCCGTACACCGAGGCGCTGCTGTCTGCCGTGCCGACCGTCGACGGCGAACCGTCGGACCGCATCCGCATCGAGGGCGAGATCCCCAGCCCCGCCGACCCGCCGTCGGGGTGCGTGTTCCACACCCGCTGCCACCGCTTCATGGCCGGCACGTGCGACGTCGTCGAGCCACCCGTCATCGAGATCGAACCGGGCCACCGGATCCGCTGCCACCTCCCGGTGGAGGAGCTCGGCCGGACCCAGGTCGCCGGCTGACCATGGGCCGCACCGGCGGCGGTCGAGCGGCTCGCCTGCAGGCCCGCACCGGACCCGGCGCCGGTGGCCAGGCGCCGGCGTTCATCCGCCGGCAGATCCCGCCCTACGAGCTCGTCGGGGAGGAGGGCCTGGCGCTGATCGAGGCGAACGCCGACCAGCTGCTCGCCGAGATCGGCATCGAGGTCCACGACGATGTGGCCGTCCGCCTCTTCGCCGATGCCGGCGCCACCGTCGACGGGCAGCGGGTGCGCTTCGATCCCGGCCACGTGCGGGCCCTGTGCGCCACGGCGCCGTCGACGTTCACCCAACTGGCGCGGGATCCCGCCCACTCCGTCGAGATCGGCGGCGACAGCGTGGTGTTCGCGCCGGCCTACGGGTCGCCGTTCGTCCGCTCGCTGGGTGAAGGCCGGCGGTACGGCTCGCTGGCCGACTTCGAGAACTTCGTCAAGCTGACCTGGGCCGTGCCGTGGCTGCACCACTCGGGCGGGACGGTGTGCGAGCCCGTCGACGTGCCCGTCAACAAGCGCCACCTCGACATGGTGTACGCCCACTTCCGCTACAGCGCCAAGCCGTTGATGGGCTCGGTCACGGCGCCGAGCCGGGCCGAGGACTCCATCGAATTGGCGCGCATCGTGTTCGGCGCCGGCGTCGTCGACTCGCAGTGCGTGATCCTCGGCAACGTCAACGTCAACTCGCCGTTGGTGTGGGACGGCGCGATGACCGGCTCGCTGCGCGCCTACGCCGCTGCCAACCAGGCGCCGGTCGTGGTGCCGTTCATCCTCGGCGGGGCGATGGGTCCGGTCACCCTCGCCGGCGCCATCGCCCAGGCCCATGCCGAGACGATGGTCGGCGTGGCCCTCGGCCAGCTCACCCGCCCGGGCTCGCCGGTGATCTACGGCAACTTCCTGTCGTCGATGGCGCTGCGCTCGGGCGCGCCGACGTTCGGGACACCCGAGCCGGCGCTGGGGTCGCTCGTCGTCGGCCAGCTGGCCCGGCGGGTGGGGCTGCCGCTGCGCTGCTCCGGCGCCTTCACCACCTCGAAGGTCGTCGACGGCCAGGCGATGCTGGAGTCGGCGGTGTCGATGCAGGCCGCGATCCTGTGCGGTGCCAACTTCATCCTCCACTCGGCGGGCTGGCTGGAGGGCGGTCTGGCCATGGGGTACGAGAAGTTCGTCGTCGACGCCGACTTCTGCGGCGCGCTGCACCGGTACCTCGAGGGGATCGACCTCTCGGACGAGCAGTTCGCCCTCGACGGGTTCCGGGAGGTCGGCCCCGGCCAGCACTTCTTCGGCGCCCAGCACACCCTGCGCCACTACGAGACGGCGTTCTGGGACAGCTGGGTGGCCGACAACTCCAGCTTCGAGCAGTGGCGCGACGACGGCGAGCGGCGGGTCGAGGAGCGGGCGGCCGACAAGGTCGCCGAGCTGCTCGCCGCCTACGAACCACCGCCGATCGACCCCGCCACCGACGAAGCACTCCTCGACTTCATCGCCCGCCGCAAGTCGTCGGTGCCCGACCAGTGGTTCTGACGAAGATTCGCGTCGATTTGTGGCCGCAGAATTCACACAGAACCAGAATGGGTGGGTGACGGTCGACGACGACCCGCTGCTGCAGCCGTTCGAGCTGAAGGGGGTGCGGCTGCGCAACCGGGTGTTCTCGTCGTCGCACGAGCCGGCCTACGCCGAGGCCGGGATGCCGACGGACCGCTACCGCCTGTACCACGTGGAGAAGGCCAAGGGCGGCATCGGCATGACGATGACGGCCGGCTCCGCTGTGGTGGCCGAGGACAGCCCGCCCGCCTTCGGCAACCTGCACGCCTACGACGACGCCATCGTCCCGTGGATCCGGCGGATGACCGACGAGATCCACGAGCACGGCGCGGCCTGCATGATCCAGCTGACCCACCTCGGCCGGCGCACCGGCTGGGCCCAGGACGACTGGCTGCCCGTCGTCGCCCCGTCCCCGCGGCGCGAGCCGGCGCACCGCGCCATCCCCAAGGAGGCCGAGGACTGGGACATCGACCGCATCGTCGGCAAGTACGCCGACGCCGCCGAGCGGATGCAGGCCGGGGGGATGGACGGCATCGAGATCGAGTCCTACGGGCACCTCTTCGACCAGTTCTGGTCGCCGCTCACCAACCAGCGCACCGACGAGTACGGCGGCTCGCTCGAGAACCGCATGCGCTTCGGCCGTCGCGTGCTCGGCGCCATCCGGGAGCGGGTCGGCCCCGACTACATCGTCGGCATCCGCATGGCCGTCGACGAGACCGTGCCCGGCGGCATCGACGCCCCGACCGGCCTGGCCATGCTGGGGCGGCTGGAGGCCGAGGGCCTCGTCGACTTCGTCAACGTCATCCGCGGCTACATCGCCGACGAGCCCAAGCTCACCGAGGTGATCCCGATCCACGGCATGCCGTCGGCGCCGCACCTCGACTTCGCCGGCCGGGTGCGGACGGCCACGGCGCTGCCCGTGCTGCACGCGTCCAAGGTCGACGACGTGGCGACGGCCCGCCACGCCATCCGCGAGGGCAAGGTCGATCTCGTCGGCATGACGAGGGCCCACCTCGCCGACCCCCACATCGTGCGCAAGATCATCGCCGGGCGGGAGGCCGAGATCCGGCCGTGCGTCGGGGCGACCTACTGCCTCGACCGCATCTACGAGTTCGGCGAGGCGCTGTGCATCCACAACGCCGCGACGAGCCGTGAGGCCACGATGCCGCACGACATCCCTCAGGCGACCACTCGCCAGCGGGTGGTCGTCGTCGGCGCCGGACCGGGCGGGTTGGAGGCGGCGCGCGTCGCCGGTGAACGGGGCCACGACGTGGTCCTGCTCGAGGCCATGCCGTGGGCCGGCGGGCAGGTGCAGCTCGCCGCCCGCAACCCCCGCCGCAGGGACCTCCTCGGCATCGTGGAGTGGCGCGTGGCCGAGCTGGCGCGCCTGGGCGTCGACGTCCGCTACGACACCGTCGCCGAGGCGGCCGACGTCACTGCCCTCGACCCCGATGTCGTCATCGTCGCCACGGGTGGGCTGCCGCAGCTGCCCGAGCTGGAGGAGGGCGCCGACCGGTTGGTGACGAGCTGGGACGTGCTCGGCGGCGACGTCGCGCCGACCGGCGACGTGCTGTTCTTCGACGACAACGGCACCCACTCGGCGATGTCCGCCGCCGAGCTCATCGCCCGCGCCGGCGCCCGGCTGGAGATCGTCACACCGGAGCGGATGCTGGCCATCGAGGTCGGTGGCATGAACCACGTGCCGTACGCCAGGGCGTTCAACGAGACCGACACCAGGGTGACGTTGAACCAACGGGTCTTCGCCGTGCGTCCCGAGGGCGGGCGGCTGTGCGTCGAGCTGGGCAGCGAGCACACCGCCCACCGCAGCGTGCGCCACGTCGACTGGGTCGTCGCCGACCACGGCACCGCGGCCAGCGACGGGCTGTACCACGCCCTGCGACCGTCGTCGACGAACCTCGGCGCCGTCGACCACGCCGCCCTCCTCGCCGGGCGGCCGCAACCGCCTGGCACGGCCAACCCCGACGGCCGCTTCCGGCTGTTCCGCATCGGCGACGCCGTCGCCAGCCGCAACATCCACGCCGCCGTCTACGACGCGCTGCGCCTCCTCAAGGACGTCTGACGTCCCGCCATCTGGGCGGGATCCTTGCCAACAGGTGGGACGAATCCCGCCCAGAAGGCCGTGTGGTGAGATCCCCGCCCAGATTGGGGGACGTCAGCTGGTCCAGGCCGCGACCACGTCGGGGTTCTCGTCGACCCACTGCTGGGCGGCGTCGGCGGCCGTCATCCCGTCGCTGTCGACGAGCGCGGCGATGGCGTTCTGCTGGTCGATCGTGAGCTGGAAGTTCCGCAGGAACGTGAACGCCGCCGGGTTCTTCTCCTCGAGCCCGGCGTTGGCCGCCTTGTACAGCACGTCCGGCGGGTAGTCGCAGGCGTAGTTCCCGTCGCCGGCGGCGGCCGACTCCAGGCACTCGTCGGTGACCTCGGGCAGGGCGATCTCGGCCAGCTCGAGCTGCGAGTGCAGCCAGTGCGGCTGCCAGAAGTAGAACAGCAACGGCTCGCCGGCCTCGACGGCCTGCTGCACGGCGGTGATCTCGGCGGCTTCCGACCCGGCGACCACGAACTGCAGCGGCAGCTCGAGGTTGGCGATGATCTGCTCGTCGTAGCTGACGTAGCTCGGGTCGCCCATCAGGAACTGGCCGTTGTCGCCGGTCTCGGCGGTGGCGAAGATCGACGCCACCTCGGGGTCGAGCAGGCCCTCCCACGTCTCCAGCTCGGGGTGCTCCTCGAGCACGTACGCCGGCACGTACCAGCCGATCTTGGCGACGGGACCGAGCTCGCCGAGGTCGACGACCGTGGCCTTGTCGGTGATGTAGGTGTCGTAGTCGTCGACGTGACCCGACGGCCACACCTCGAGCACGGCGTCGAGCTCACCGGTGTCGAGCCCCGGCCACGTCGCGTTCTCGTCGATGTCGACGAGCTCGACCGGCGTGCCCTGCGCCTCCAGCACGACCTTGGCGACGTTGGCGTTGACGGCCGACCCGGTCCACGGGTTGACCGCCAGCGTGATCCCCTCACCACCTCCGGACGGCGCCTCGCCGCCGGCCGTGTCGTCGGCCGCCGCCGTCGTGGCCGCCGGCGCGCTGTCGTCGGCCGCGCCGCTGTCATCGTCGTCGTCGCCACACGCCGCGACCACCAGCGCCAAGCTGGCGGCCACGCCGACCGCCAGCAACGATCGCTTCGCCCTCATGTCCGTGTTCCTCCCCGTGTGCGGTCGCCCCAGGCCTGTGTGATCCGGTCGAGCGTCACCGCCAGCAGGACGATACTCACCCCGCCCGCGACGCCGCGGCCCACCTCGCCCTTCGTGAGGCCGTACACCGTCTCCAGGCCGAGCGCCCCCGAACCCGTGAGCCCGGCGATCACGACCATCGACAGCGCCAGCAGCACCGTCTGGTTCACGCCCAGCATGATCGAGGGCGCCGCCATCGGCAGCTGCACCTTGAACAGCTCCTGGCGCGACGTGGCGCCGAACGAGATGGCGGCCTCCCGCGGCTCGCGGGCCACCTGCCGCAGCCCGAGGTCGACGATGCGGATGCACGGCGGGAGCGCGTAGATCACCGCCGCCATCACGCCCGGCACCCGGCCCACGCGGAACAGGAAGATCACCGGGACGAGGTACACGAACGCCGGCATCACCTGGGCCGCGTCGAGCAACGGGCGCAGGACGCGCTGCACCCGGTCGGAGCGTCCGGCCCACACGCCGATCGGCACGGCGATGGCCACGCTGATGGCGACGATCACCAGCACCTGGCTGAGCGTGTCCATCGCCAGTGGCCAGTTCTGCATCGCCGCGATCCCGGCGAAGCAGGTCCCGCAGAGGGCGGCCAGACGCCACCCACCACTGGCCCAGCCGATGGCGACGACGCCGGCGATCACCGCCCACCACGGCGAGTCGACGAGCACGTCGCGCAGCGGGTTGAGGACGTGGAGCACGAGGAAGTCGCTGAACGAGCCGGTACCGCCGACGACCGGGACGCCCTCGCGCAGGTTGCGGTTGACCCAGCCGACGGCGTCGTTGATCGGTCCGGCGACGTCGAACCGCACGGCATCCGGGAACTCGTCCAGGCCGAGCAGCGCCGCCACGATCGCGACGGCGAGCACGATGGCCGCGCCGGCCGCCAGGTTGGCCCACCGCGGGGTGCGCGGCGCGGCGCCGCGCCGCCGGCGCAGCCGCTCGCCGGTGCTGATGCGGTCGAGGGCGACGGCGGCGAGGACGATGGCGAGACCCGGCGCGAAGGCCAGCCCCACGTCGACCTTCTCCAACCCGTCGACGACCCGCTGACCCAGGCCGCCGGTGCCGACGAGGGCCGCCAGCACCACGATGGCGAAGGCCATCATGATCACCTGGTTGAGCCCGAGCAGCATCGCCCGCCGGGCCATCGGCAGCTGCACCTTCGTCAGCAGCTGGCGGCTCGTGCACCCGAAGGACGTCCCGACCTCGGTGGCGACCACGGGCACGCTGCGCAGGCCGTGACTGGTCAGCCGCACCGCCGGGGCGACGGCGAAGACGACCGTGGCGACGATGGCGGCCGGCGTCCTGATCCCGAAGATCACCACCGCCGGCAGCAGGTAGACGTAGGCCGGCATGACCTGGGCGGTGTCGAGCACGCCGCGCAGGCCGCGTTCGACGTGGTCGTGGCGGGCGGCGACGATGCCGAGCGGCACACCGATCGCCAGCGCCACGACGACGGCGACGAGCATCAGCGACAGCGTCACCATCGTGTCGTCCCAGAAGCCGAGCACGCCGCACCCGGCCATCGCCAGCACACCGGTGACGGCGGCACTGGTGCCACCCGTGCGCCACCCGATCAGACCGACCAGCGTGAGCACGCCCGGCCAGCGAAGCCGCTGCAACCCCGACAGGATCGTGTCGACGGACCACTCGAGGGCGTCGGAGACGGGTTGGAACACCCACGTGAACAGCCAGTGGCGGTCGTTGTTGCGGACGGTCCAGTCGTAGAGGTCGTCGACGACCGACGAGAGGTGGGCGTCGAGCCAGCCCGGCACGTCCGGGCCGATGAGGGCGCCGACCACGCAGATGGCGGCGATGACGGCGACCGGTACCGCCAGGCGCCGCACCCGGCTGGGCACGTCGACAGGGGTGACCCCGACCGGCGCCGCGATGACGCTCACGGGGTCGGCCCGGCGACGACGCGGAGGGCCGTGGCGCGGTCCACCGTGCCGAGGACGTGGTCGTCGTCGTCGACGACGGCGACGGGGTGCTCGCTGCGGGCGAGGTCGCCGAGCACGGCGCCGACCTTGGTGCCGACCGGAACCCGGGCGGCGAACCCGTCGGCCGACGGCGCGGCCGTCATGACCGACTCGACCGGCATCACCTGGGCCCGCGAGACGTCGCGCACGAACGCCCGGACGTCGTCGTCGACCGGGGACCCGACGACCTCCGCCGGGGTGCCGACCTGGACGAAGCGGCCGTCGCGCATGATGGCGATGCGGTCGCCGAGTCGCAGCGCCTCCACGAGGTCGTGGGTGATGAACACCATCGTCGTGGCGACGGTGCCGCGCAGGCGGATGATCTCCTCCTGCATGTCGCGGCGGATGACCGGGTCGAGGGCGGAGAACGGTTCGTCGAACAGCAGCACCTCGGGACCCGTCGCCAGCGCCCTGGCCAGCCCGACGCGTTGCTGCATCCCGCCCGAAAGCTGGTCCGGACGCACCGCGCCGAGGCCGGCGAGACCGACCAGCTCGAGCATGTCCTCGGCGCGGGCGCGGCGGACGTCCTTGCCGATGCCCTGCACCTC
This sequence comes from uncultured Acidimicrobiia bacterium, assembly GCA_963784255.1. Lineage (GTDB taxonomy): Bacteria > Actinomycetota > Acidimicrobiia > Acidimicrobiales > Ilumatobacteraceae > JALZMG01. Next base: position 189,952 of record CAWAQO010000001.1, read on the forward strand.
CAGGCCGAACGCCACGTTGTCGACGAGGTCGCGGTGGGGCAGCAGGCCGAAGTGCTGGAACACCATGCTGACGCGGTGGCGGCGGAGATCGAGGAGGGCGGCCTCGGACGCCGCCGTGACGTCGACCGCCCCGATGCGCACGGTGCCGGCGGTGGGCTCGACGAGCCGGGTCAGGCAGCGCACCAGCGTCGACTTGCCGCTGCCCGACAGGCCCATGACGACGAACGTCTCGCCGCGCTCGACGTCGAGGTCGACGCCGCGGACGGCGGCCACGTTGCCGCTGCGCGCCTCCAGCTCGCGCCGGGGGAGGTCGGCCTCGGGCGAGTCGACGATGCGCTCCGGCTTCGCGCCGAAGACCTTCCACAGCCCTCGCACCGTGATGTGGCCCGCCACGGACCGAGCTTAGGAGCCGGGCGGCCAGCCATGATGGCCGGCGTGTACGACGTGGTCATCGTGGGTGGCGGCTCGGCCGGATCGGTCCTGGCGAACCGCTTGAGCGCCGATCCCGGCACGCGGGTCCTGGTCCTCGAGGCCGGCCGCCCGGACCGCCGGTGGGACGTCTTCGTGCAGATGCCGGCGGCGCTGATGTTCCCGATCGGCAACCGCTTCTACGACTGGAAGTACGAGTCCGAGCCCGAGCCGCACCTCGATGGCCGGCGCATCTACCACGCCCGCGGCAAGGTGCTCGGCGGGTCGTCGAGCATCAACGGGATGATCTTCCAGCGGGGCAACCCGCTGGACTACGAGCGCTGGGCCGCCGACCCCGGCATGGGCGACTGGGACTACGCCCACTGCCTGCCCTACTTCCGGCGGATGGAGGACTGCCTCGCCGCGCCGGCGGACGACGCCCGCCGTGGCCACGGCGGACCGCTCGTGCTCGAGCGCGGTCCGGCGACGAGCCCGCTGTTCGGCGCCTTCTTCGACGCGGTGCAGCAGGCCGGGCACCCGCTGACCGACGATGTCAACGGCTACCGCCAGGAGGGGTTCGCCGCCTTCGACCGCAACGTCCACCGCGGGCGGCGGCTGAGCGCGTCACGTGCCTACGTGCACCCGGTGATGGGCCGGCCCAACCTCGACGTGGTGACCCGGGCCTTCGTCACCCGGCTGCTCATCGAGGGCGACCGCGTCACGGGTGTCGAGTACAGCCGGCCGGGACGCCGCCGCGAGCGGGTGACGGCCGGCGAGGTGGTCCTGTGCGGCGGGGCCTTCAACTCGCCGCAGCTGCTCCAGGTGTCCGGGATCGGCGATGCCGACCACCTCGGCGGCGCCGGCGTCGAGGTCCGCCACCACCTCCCGGGCGTCGGCGCCCACCTCCAGGACCACCTCGAGGTCTACGTCCAGCACGCCTGCACGCAGCCGGTCTCGATGAACCCCTCGCTGCAGAAGTGGCGCTGGCCGTGGATCGGCCTGCAGTGGCTGGCCCGGCGTGGCCCGGGCGCCACGAACCACTTCGAGGCCGGCGGCTTCATCCGCAGCAACGACGACGTCGCCTACCCCAACCTGATGTTCCACTTCCTGCCCATCGCCGTGCGCTACGACGGCTCGGGCCCGGCGGCCGGGCACGGCTACCAGGTGCACATCGGCCCGATGTACTCCGACTCGCGGGGGACGGTGCGGATCACCTCGCCCGACCCGGCCGTCAAGCCGGCCCTGCACTTCAACTACCTGTCCACCGAGCAGGACCGCCGCGAGTGGGTGGAGGCGATCCGCCACGCCCGCGGCATCCTCCGCCAGCCGGCGTTCGCACCGTTCGACGGCGGCGAGCTCTCACCGGGCCCGGACGTCGCGACGGACGAGGAGATCCTGGCCTGGGTGGCCCGTGACGCCGAGACGGCGCTGCACCCGTCGTGCACGTGCCGCATGGGCGTCGACGACATGTCGGTCGTCGATCCGGCGACGATGCGCGTGCACGGCCTGCGCGGCGTCCGCGTCGTCGACGCCTCGGCCATGCCCTACGTCACCAACGGCAACATCTACGCCCCGGTGATGATGCTCGCCGAGAAGGCCGCCGACCTGATCATCGGCGCCCGACCGCTCGACCCGGAGCCCGTCGACTTCTACCGACACCGGTTCTGACGGCACGACACGACCATTTCTGGCCGGGATATGTCGTCAGAACCGACTCAGGCGCGCATCCGGCTGCCGGTCGGGTCGAAGGTGGGGTCGGTGAGGAGGCGGGCGGGGCGGCGGTGGCCGATGATCTCGACCTCGAAGTCGGCGTCGGGCACGGCGAGGGCGGCGGGCACGTAGCCGAGGGCGAGCGAGCGGCCGCTGTGGTGGGCGTAGGCGCCGGACGTCACCCAGCCGACCACTGTGCCGTCGTGCCAGATCGGCTCGTCGCCGATGACGTCGGCCGGCTCGTCCGGATCGGGGTCGACGTCGAGGTAGACGAGCGAGCGCTCGGGGCCTCGTTCCATCTCCGCCTCCAGTGCTGCTCGGCCGACGAAGTCGTGGTCGAGCTTGAGGTAGCGGTCCATCCCCGCCTCCAGCGGCGTGTAGATCGGCCGGTACTCGCGGTACCACGTGCCGAAGCGCTTCTCCATGCGCAGCGACATCAGCGCGCGGAACCCGAACAGGGCCATGCCGTACGGCCGGCCGGCGTCCCACAGCAGATCGAACAGCAGCCGTTGGTACTCGGGCGCCACCCAGATCTCGTAGCCGAGGTCGCCGGTGTAGGTCATCCGCCCGACCCACGCCGGCACCATCCCGACGTCGATGCGCCGGAACGTCATGAACGGGTAGTCGGCCGTCGCCAGCGACGTGGTGGTGAGCGACTGCAGGACGTCGCGGGCGTGCGGCCCGGCGACCGACAGCCCGACGAGCGACAGCGCGAGCACCTCGAAGCGCACGGGTGAGCCGGCGGGCAGGCGGGCGAGGAACCACCGCGAGTGGTGCACCTCGGCGGCCTGCGACCCGAACAGGAAGAAGTCGTCGTCGCCGACGCGGGCGACGGAGAACTCGCCGACGATGCGGCCCTCGGGGTTGAGCATGGCGGTCAGGGCGATGCGCCCGACCTTCGGGAGGCGGTTCGTGAAGAGCCCCTGCAGCCAGCCGGCCGCGCCGTCGCCGGTGACGCGGTACTTCGCGAAGTTGGAGCACTCGGTGAGACCGACGCGCTCGCGCACGGCCCGGCACTCCTCGGCGACGACCGGGAAGGCGTTGGACCGCCGGAACGTGACCTCCTCGACCGGTTCCAGGCCGGCGCGCTGGAACCACAGCGGGTGCTCGAGGCCGAAGCCGGCGCCCCACACGGCGTTGTGCTCGGTGAGGCGGTCATAGATGGGTGTCGTCATGACGCGTCGGCCCGCCGGCAGCTCCTCGTTCGGGAACGTGATGCGGAAGCGGCGGCTGTAGTTCTCGCGGACCTTGGCGTTGGTGTAGGCGAGGTTGGCCCAGTCGCCGAAGCGGGCCACGTCCATGCCCCAGATGTCGAGCTGCGGGTCGCCGGTGGTCATCCAGTTGGCGAGCGCCAGGCCGACGCCCCCGCCCTGTGACAGGCCGGCCATCACGGCACAGGCGACCCAGCAGTTGCGGATGCCCCGGATCGGCCCGACCAACGGGTTGCCGTCCGGCGCGAACGTGAACGGGCCGTTGACGATGCGCTTGATGCCGGCGGTCGCCATCGCCGGGTAGTGCTTGAAGGCGATCTCCAGCGAGGGGGCGATGCGCTCGAGGTCGGGCGGCAGCAGCTCCTGGTCGAACGTCCACGGCGCGACCTGCGGCGACCACGGCACGCACGCCTGCTCGTAGGTGCCCATGAGCATCCCGCCGCCCTCCTGGCGGATGTAGATCTCGCCGGCGAAGTCGAGGGCCATCGGCATCTCGTGGCCGCTCGAAGCGTTGTGCTCGGCGACCTCCTCCATGTCCTCGGTGACGAGGTACATGTGCTCCATGCCGAGCACCGGCAGTTCCAGGCCGATCATCCGCCCGACCTCACGCGCCCACAGCCCGCCGGCGTTGACGATGTGCTCGGCGTGGATGTCGCCACGGTCGGTGATCACGTCCCACGTGCCGTCGGGTCGCTGGCGCAGGTCGGACACCCACGTGTGGCGGTTGACCTCGGCACCCTTCTGGCGGGCGCAGATGGTGTACGCGGTGGTGACGCCGCTCGGGTCGAGGTGGCCTTCGACCGGATCGAACAGGGCGCCGACGAAGTACTGCTCCTCGAGCAGCGGGAACAGCGCCTTGGCCTCGGCCGCCGAGATGATCTCCAGCTCCATGCCGAGGTAGCGGCCGCGCGCCTGGGCCATGCGCAGCCAGTCGAGGCGCTCGCGATCGTCGGCCAGCATCAGCCCGCCGGGGAGGTGGATCGAGCAGTCCTGGCCGGAGCGGGCCTCGATGGTGCGGTACAGCTCGATCGTGTACTGCTGCAGCTTGGAGACGTTCGGGTCGCCGTTGAGGGTGTGCATCCCGCCGGCCGAGTGCCACGTCGAGCCGGCCGACAGCTCCTTGCGCTCGACCAGCATCACGTCGGTCCACCCGGCCTCGGTCAGGTGGTACAGCACCGACGCGCCCGACGACACCGCCCGCCGATGACGACGACTTGTGCTTCGCTCTTCACGGTTGACTGCTCCTAGAAATCCGTCGGGACGCCGCCCTCGGCGACGCGGCGGGCGACGAAGGCGTCGAGCTCCTCACGCACGGCGGGGTCCATCGACGGCGCTTCGTAGGCGTCCAGCAACAGGCGGGCCAGCTCGGTGGCGCGCCCGGCCGCCTCCGGGCGGCCGGCTTCGTCCCACGTCTCGTAGTTGCGCCAGTCCGAGAGCATCGGGCGGTGGAACGCCGTCCGGAAGCGCGACTGGGTGTGGCCGACGCCGAAGAAGTGGCCGCCGGGGCCGACCTCGCGGATGGCCTCGAACGCCAGGCTGTCCTCGTCCACGACGATCGGGTCGAGGAAGGCCGCCACCATTCCCAGGAGGTCGGCGTCGAGCACGAACTTGGCCGGTGAGGCGTGGAGGCCGCCCTCCATCCACCCGGCGCCGTGCATCAGGAAGTTGACGCCGCCCATCACGGCGCCCCACAGCGAGAACACGCTCTCGTAGGCGGCCTGGGCGTCGAGGGCGTTGGCCGCCGACACGTTCGACGACCGGTACGGCACGCCGTAGCGCCGGGCGAGCTGCCCGCCGAGCATCGCCGTGCGCACGTACTCCGGCGTGCCGAAGGCCGGTGCGCCCGACTGCATGTCGACGTTCGACGTGAACCCGCCGTACACGACGGGGGCGCCGGGCCGCACGACCTGGGTGAACACCATCCCGGCCAGCGCCTCGGCGTTCTGCTGGGCGACGGCGCCGGCCAGCGTGATCGGCGCCATCGCCCCCGCCAGCGTGAACGGCGTCATCACGACGACCTGGTTGCGAGCCGACAGCTCGACGATGCCCTGCAGCATCGGGGCGTCGAGGCGCAGCGGCGACGAGGAGTTGACCACGGTGAACAGCGACGGTTCCTGCTCGAGCGTCGCGTCGTCGACCTGCCGGGCGATGCGCACCATCTCCAGCACGTCGCGGTTGCGCTGGGCGCCGAGGCTGTAGCTGTGGAGCACCTTGTCCGTGAACGTCAGCACGTCCAGGGCGGCGTGGAGGTGGCGCACCGACCAGTGCAGGTCGATCGGCTCGACCGGGTAGCCGCCGACGAAGTGGATCACCTCGAAGGCCTGGCACAGCTTGAGGAGATCGCGGAAGGCGTCCCGCGTGCCGGGCCGCCGCCTCCCGTCCAGTCCGACGACGTTGGGCGGGCTGCCCACCGACCCGAAGGCGACGGCGTCACCGCCGATGGTCAGCGTGTGGGCGGGGTTCCACGAGTGCAGGGCGAACGACGACGGGCACGTGCGGATGGTCTCGACGACCATGTCCGGGTCGAACCGGACACGGTCGCCGTCGACACTGGCGCCGGCGGCGGCGAGCCGCTCGCGTGACCCGGCGTCGAGGAAGTTCATCCCGATCTCGGCGAGGATCCGCAGCGACGCGTGGTGGATCGACTCCAGCTCGTCGGCCGACACGACCTCCGTCGGCCGGTAGCGCATCCGCGGCTGGGCGAAGGGCTGCTGCTCGGGCAGTGGCGAGCGGACCGTCCTGCTGCGCCCCCTCCGGCGGGCTCCCGCTTCATGCACCTCCGACACGGGGCGACAGTACCCGGAGCCTCAGCGCATCGACCGGGCGTCGACGACCGCCTTGCCGAAGACGGCGGTCACGATGATCGCCCCGCCCACCATCGTCGCCACGCTCGGGTGCTCGTCGAGCACGAGCAGCGCCCAGATCGGCACGAACAGCATCTCCGTCTGGGCGAACACGGCCATGGCGACGGCCGGCACCTGCCGGGAGGCGACGTTGAACAGCGTCGTCCCGACGACGATGAACACGCCGCCGTGGATGGCGGCCAGGGCGATGTCCTCGGCCGGCGGCACGAGCGGGCGTCCGCCGGCCAGCGTGAGCGCGGCGCACAGCACGATCATCATCAGCGCGTAGCCGGGCATGACCGGCGCCCAGTCGCGGCGCACGTCGGAGCGGACGCACACCGCATAGCCGGCGAAGCCGACGGCCGACAGCACCGCGCTGACGTTGCCCGTCATGCTGCCGGCCCCGAGGTCGCCGGCCACCGTCACGACGAGTCCGACGAAGGCCACGGCGACGGCGATGATGGTGACCGGCGTGAGCGTCTCGCCGAGCGTGAACCGGGCCAGCACCACGGCGACGAGCGGCGTGATCGAGGCGAGGAAGGCGGCGTTCGCCGGCGCCGTGTTCTTCACGGCGTAGACGAAGGCGATCGACGCCAGCAGCAGGCACCCACAGGCCAGCAGCATCATGGCGCCCGACCGGAAGGCCTGCGGCGTCAGCGCCGGTCGGCGGCGGGCGAGGGCGACCACCTCCACGACGGCGACGATGGCGACGGAGCGCCAGATCAGGTACTGGAAGGCGTCGGCCCCGTCGGCCAGCCGGGCGGTGATGGCGCCGAAGCTCCACACCGTGCCCGAGGCCAGCGCCAGCAACGACGCACCGAGGGGGATGTGCTCGCGGTGGACGGCGCGCCGGTGGAGGGTCTCGTCGGCCAGCGCCATGCCCGCCAGTCTGGGGCAGCGGCACGGTCCGCACCTACACGCGATTCGTGGCACCGGCGGGAGCCGGACGGCCCGTCTAACGTTCGCCCGATGCGCCAACAGGCCCGGGCCGACGAGCTCGCCCGCGTCCCGCTGTTCGCCCGCTGCTCCAAGCGCGAGCTGCGGCGGCTGGCCTCCGAGGCACACGTCGAGCAGGTCGAGCCGGGCCAGCACCTCGTCAGCCGCGGCTCGCCGTCGAGCGAGCTCTACGTGATCCTCGCCGGCACGGCTGGCATCGTCGACGGGGGCGTCGAGGTCGACCGCGTCGCCGCGGGCGACGTGGTGGGCGAGCTCGGCCTGATCCTGGACGCGCCGCGCAACGCCGACGTCGTCGCTACGTCGGCGCTCGAGGTGCTCAGCCTCGACCGCGCCGGCCTGAAGCGGGCGCTCGACGAGGTGCCGGGGATGGGCTGGACGCTGCTGACAGCCGTCGCCGAGCGGCTGCTCCTCGCCGAGCGGCGCGGCTGAGCCCGATCGACGGCTTCGTCACCGAAGTGGCCGGCCACTCGGCCGATTCGGTGACCAGGGCGTGGATCAGCCGCGGCGGCGGCGGATCTCGGCGGAGATCGCCGGGACCACCTGGTGGAGGTCGCCGATCACGGCGTAGCCGGCCTTCGTCACCATGTTCGCCTGGGGATCGGTGTTCACGGCGACGATGTGCTTGGCGGCCATCGCCCCGACCCAGTGCTGGATCGCCCCCGAGATGCCACAGGCGAGGTAGACGGTCGGGGCGATCCGGGTGCCGGTCTGACCGACCTGGTCGGTGTGGCTGCGCCAGCCGTTGTTGGTGACGGCGCGGGAGCACCCGACGACGCCACCCAGCAGGCCGGCCAGCTCCTCGAGCGCGGCGAACCCCTCGGCCGACCCGACGCCGCGCCCGCCGCCGACGACGACGGGCGCGGTGGCCAGCGTCATCCCCGCCTCGCGCTCGACCCGGTCGACCACGACGCTGCGGGCCAGCGCAGGGTCGAGCTCCGGGCGCAGCTCGACCACCTCGCACGGCGCCGACCCCTCGACCGGCGCCGGCTCGGCGGCGTGCGCGGCCAGCGTCAGCAGGCGCACCGGCGCGTCGAGCGCCGTCTCCTCGAGCAGCGAGCCGCCCCAGCGCACCCGCGTCAGGTCGCCGGCGTCCGACAGCTCGGTGCAGTTGGCGACCATCGGGAGGTCGAGCCTGGCGGCCGCCTGGGCCAGCACCTCGTTGCCGCGGTCGCTGCCGGGCGCCACCACCACCGTCGGACGTGACGGCGTCGATGGCCTGTCGGACCACCTCGCCCCACGTCTCCGGGCCGTAGTCGGCGAGCAGCTCGTGGTGCGCCTGCAGCACCGTCGTGGCGCCGTGAGCGGCGAGCGTGTCGACCGACCCGTCGGCCGCGGTGCCGATCGTGAGCACGGTGCACGGACCGCCGTCGAGCGCGCGCGCCGCCGCCAGGGCCTCCAGCGTGCCGCCGGCCAGCGTGCCGCGGTCGTGCTCGGCCACGACGAGCACGGTCACGCCAGCACCCCGAGCTCGTCGAGCAGGTCGACGACGGCCGGCGCGGCGTCCGGGCCGGTGCCGAGGATGGTCGTCGTCGAAGCCCGCTCGGGCGGACGCACCAGGCGCACCATGCGCTGGCCGCCGGCCGGCGCGTCGACCGTCATCGTGTGCACCGTCGCCTTCTTCGAGGCCAGGCGGCCGCGCATCGTCGGGTAGCGCGGCAGGTTGATGCCCTCCTTGACGCCGACGGCCGCCGGCAGCGGCAGGACGTAGCGCTCCTGCCCGGCGTCGGACTCGCGTCGCACGACGGCGTGGCCGTCGGTCACCTCGAGGCCCTTGGCACCGTTGACCATCGGCCGGCCGAGGGCGTGGGACACCCGCACGCCGACCTGGTAGCCGCCGGCGTCGGCCGACTCGTTGCCGAACAGCAGCAGGTCGAACGGGCCGCCGTCCTCCTCCAACGCGCGGACGGCGGTGGTGATCGCCCTCGCCGTGCGCTGGGGGTCCCAGTCCGGGCCGTCCACGGGCACGAGCACGGCTTCGGCCATCCCGACGCTGACGGCGTAGCGCAACTGCTCCTCGGCCTCCGGGGGGCCGACGGTGAGCACGGTCGCCTCGCCGCCATGGGTCTCGACCAGCCGTGCCGCCGCCTCGACGGCGCACTCCTCGTGCGGGCTGGTCGTGAACCCGAGGTTGGTCGTGTCGATCGCTTGCTCGTCGGGCGTGAGGGCGATGCGGGCGCCCGGCGCGGGCACCCGCTTCACACAGACCAGGACTCTCACGACTTCATGCGGAGGTCGTCCGGGTCGAACAACGGGCGGCTCCCGACCCGCTCGACGCGCACCGGGTACCGCTCGTCCATGTAGACGACCCCGAGCTCGGTGCCCTCGACGGCGTGCTCCGGCGGGAGGTAGGCCAACAGCAGGTACTGGTCGAGCGACGGCGCCGCTCCTGCCGTGGTGACCCGCGAGACGCGCCCGTGGGCGTCGACGATGCGGGCGCCGTCCGGCGTCACGATCGGCTCGTTGCCCCCGGTGGGGAAGCGGGCGATCCCGGCGGCGCTCGTGTGATCGGTCATCGCCAGCGTGCACAGCGTCGCCACCGGATCCCGCTCGCGGGCCGCCAGGTAGGCCTCCTTGCCGATGAAGTCGGCGGCCTTCACCTTGGGCCGCGCCAGCCCGGCCTCGACAGGGTCGTACTCGCTCTCGAGCTCGGCACCCATCAGGCGGTAGCCCTTCTCGATGCGGCCGGTGACGGCGTAGACCCCGATGCCGATCGGGCGGATGTCATGCTCCTCGCCGGCCGCCCGGACGGCGTCCCACACCCGCAGGCCCTGGTCGGTCGCCGTGTAGACCTCCCACCCGCTCTCGCCGACGTACGAGATGCGGAACATCGTGCACGGGACACCGTCGATGAGCACGTCGCGGACCGACCCGTACGGGAAGCCCTCCTGGCTCAGGTCGGCCGGCGAGTCGCGGTTGATGCCGGTGGTGATCGCGCCCAGGGTCGCCGCTGCCTGTGGTCCCCACACGCCGATCGTGCACAGCGCCGAGGTGCGGTCGGTGAACGTCACCGAGCCGTCCGTGGGCAGGTGCCGGCGGAACCAGTAGCGGTCGCGGCCGCCGTCGAAGGCGCCGGTGACGACGCGGAACCGCTCGCCGCCCAGGCGCATGATCGTGAGGTCGGCGCGGAAGCCACCGCCCGGTGTCAGCAGCGGCGTGTAGACCGAGCGGCCGACCGGCACGTCGACGTTGTTGACGGTGAGCCGCTGCAGGGAGTCGACCGCCCCGGGGCCCTCGACGTCGAACTCGTTGAACGGCGTCAGATCGACCATCCCGACGTGCTCGCGGAGGTGGAGGTGCTCGGCGTTGGTGATCGGCGACCACCAGCGGGCGTCCCACTCGTGCGGGCGCGGCCGGCACTGCTCCGGGTAGCGCTCGAGGAGGTCGGCGTTGGACTCGTACCACTGCGCCCGCTCCCAGCCGCGGGCGTCGAAGAAGACGGCGCCCGCCGCTTCCTGGCGGGCGAAGAACGGGCCGCGCCGCATGCCCCGCTGGCTGGCCCACTGCTCGCGCGGGTGGACGATGCCGTACGTCTTGTTGTAGTGCTCGGTGCAGCGGGCGAGCACGTGGTGCTCGGTGCGCTCGTGGTCGTAGAAGCGGCTGATGTCGGACGAGTGCGGGTCGCACAGCCGCGGGTAGCCGTAGGTCATCCACTCGGCCACCAGCTGGGCGATGCCAGGGCCCTCCTTGATCCACACGGCCGCCGCCGACCACAGGTTGCGCACCTCGACCGTCTCGCCGAGCACGGGCATGGCGTCCGGGGTGAGCGAGAGCAACCCGTTGATGGCGTACTTGATCTCGGCGTCGCCGAGCACGTCCATCAGCTCGATCGCCTGCTCCATCTGCGGGTCGAAGTCGTCAGCCGTGAACGGCAGCTCGGTCGGCGACAGCGCGGCCTGCTCGTTCGACGGGATGTCGTCGGGATGGTGGAAGATCGGCCGGTGGGCGTAGGACCCCACCTCCATCGAGCCGGCGCTCTGGCGCTCGTAGCAGAACGTGTCCATGTCGCGCACGATCGGGAAGGCGACCTCCTGGTTGGTCTCCACGAGGGCGTCGATCGGACCGACGTCGACCATCTGGTGCACCGCCGGCGTCAAGGGGATGGTCGCCCCGGCCATCGCCGCGAGGCGCGGGCTCCACACGCCGCAGGCGATGACGACGTGGTCGGCGGCGATCGTGCCCTGGTCGGTGACGACGGCGCTGACGGCGCCGTCGGTGACCTCGATGTCGAGGACCTCGGTGTTGGCGAAGACCGCCAGCACGCCCTTGTCGATCGCCTCCTGGCGCATCAGCGTGCCGGCCTGCAGGGAGTCGACGACGGACACGCTCGGCGTGTACCAGCCGCCGAGGATCACCGTCGGGTCGACGAACGGCACCAGCTCGACCACCTCGTCCGGCGTCAGCAGCCGGGCGTCGATGCCCCACGAGTGCGCCGACGTCGCGCGGCGGCGCAGCTCCTCCAGCCGTTCCTCGGTACGGGCGACCTCGATGCCACCGCACGTGGTGTTGACGCCGAGGTCGACGTACTGGCGCTGGCTCTCCAGCGTCAGCAGCGCCATCTCCTTGTTGTGATCGGTCGGGAAGATGAAGTTCGAGGCGTGGCCGGTCGAGCCGCCCGGATTGGGGAGGGGGCCCTTGTCGAGCAGCACGATGTCGGTCCACCCGAGCCGGGCGAGGTGCCCGACGAGGCAGTTGCCGACGATGCCGGCACCGATGACGACGACGTTGGCCCGACCCGGCACCTCGCTCATGGCCGCCCATCATGCCCGATCCCTCGCGTCGGGTTCCACGTTGCGGAACGCGACCGCATCGTGGAACACTCGACTCGTGGCCGGGGTGCAATCCGTCGAGCGCGCCTTCGCCGTGCTGCGTTGCCTCGCCGACGGCCCGGCCGGCGTGTCGGAGGTCGCCGAACGGGTCGAGCTCCCGAAGAGCACCGTCTCGCGGCTGCTGTCGACGCTGCAGGACCTGGGCGCCGTGCAACAGGCGACATCCGGCACGGAGTACGGGATCGGCGACCTCGTGGTGGAGATCGCCGGCGGCGCCCAGCCCGGGCGCGGGCTGATCGCGCTCGCTCGCCCCTTCCTCGTCGAGCTGGCGGAAGCGGTCGGCGAGGCCGCCGGGCTGTCCGTCCTCGACGGGCGCGAGATGCTCTACGTCGACCAGGTCGACGTCGACCGGGCGGTGCAGCTGCGTGACTGGACGGGCGTCCGCATCCCCGCCCACGCCGTGCCGTCCGGTCTCGTCGCGCTGGCGGCCCAGTCGGAGGACGCCCGCGAGGAGTACCTCGGCGGACCCCTCGACGACGTCGGCGTGCGCACCATGACCGATGCCGCCGCGCTGCGCCGGCGCATCCGGGCGATCGCCCGCAGGGGGACGGAGTGGGCGGTCGGGGAGTACCTCGACGACGTCAACTCCGTGGCCGCCGCGGTCCTCGGCCCGGACGGCCGGCTGTCCGCCGTCGTCCACGTCCACGGCCCGTCGTACCGCTTCCCGAAGGCCGGCGAGGCGGACCACGTCGCCGGGCTCGTCGGCGCCACCGCCGCGCGCATCGCCGCGCGGCTCGGCGGCCGGCCGGCGGTGCGCGCCCCCGGCTGACGTGCTCGGTCGCATCCCTCTGATCGACGGCGCCGACGTGGCGCGGTTGCTGCCGTACGCCGACCTGGTCGACGAGCTGGCGGCGGGCCACCGCGCCGGTGCCCCGGTCAGCCGGCGCGTGGTCTTCGGTCCGGACGGCGCCGACGAGTCGTTCCTCGCCCTGCCGGCGTGGCGGCCGGGCGAGGCGCTCGGCGTGAAGCTGGTGACGGTCTTCCCCGCCAACCTCGCCGCGGGACGGCCGTCGGTGCAGGCGCTGTACGTCCTGTTCGACGGTGTCGACGGATCACCCGTGGCGCTCATCGACGGCACCGAGTTGACCTACCGCAAGACCGCCGCCGACTCGGCGCTCGGCGCGCGGTTCCTCGCCCGCGAGGACGCGGCGACGCTGTTGATGGTCGGCGCCGGGGGGTTGGCGCCACACCTCGTGGCCGCCCACCGCGCCGTGCGCCCGTCGATCGAGCGGGTGCTCGTCTGGAACCGCACCCGGTCGCGTGCCGCCGCCCTGGCCGAGTCGGTCGGCGGCGAGGTGGTCGACGACGTGGAAGCGGCCGTCCGGGTGGCCGACGTCGTGAGCACGGCGACGATGGCCAAGGAGCCGCTCGTCGCCGGCCGGTGGCTGCGGCCCGGCACCCACCTCGACCTCGTCGGCGCGTACCGGCCGGACCACCGTGAGGTCGACGACGACGCCGTGCGGGCCGCCGAGATCTACGTCGACGACCGGGCGGCGACCCTGACCGAGGACGGCGATCTCGTCATCCCGCTGGCCGCCGGCGTGATCACCGCCGATGCCGTGCGCGGCGACCTCTACGAGCTGTGTCGCGGCGAGGTGGCCGGGCGCACCGACCGCGACGCCGTGACGCTGTTCGAGAACGGCGGCGGTGGCCACCTCGACCTGATGGCCGCGGCGGCCCTCTGGCGGCGGCGCGGCCGATGATAGTTTCACCATGCGGACGTGTTCCGCATCGTGGACCACCGACCAGGGACCGAGCCGTGAGCGAGCGCCAGTGACTGACAACGACGACATCGACCTGGCCGGCCTCGACGACGACGAGCTGACCAAGCAGATGCACGACGACCTCTACGACGGGCTGGCCCCCGAGATCGTCGAGGGCACGACGATCCTGCTCGACCGCGGGTGGGGCCCCGAGCGCGTGCTCGCCGAGGCCCTCGTCGAGGGCATGCGCATCGTCGGCATCGACTTCCGCGACGGGATCCTGTTCGTGCCCGAGGTACTGCTGGCCGCGAACGCGATGAAGGCCGGCATGGCCATCCTGCGCCCGCTGCTCGTCGAGACCGGCGCCGAGCCGATCGGCAAGATGGTCATCGGCACGGTCAAGGGCGACATCCACGACATCGGCAAGAACCTGGTGGCGATGATGATGGAGGGTGCCGGGTTCGAGGTCGTCGACCTCGGCATCAACAACGACGTCGACACCTACCTCGCCGCGCTGGACCAGCACCAGCCGGACATCCTCGGCATGTCGGCGCTGCTCACCACGACGATGCCGTACATGAAGGTCGTCGTCGACACGCTCGCCGACAAGGGCCTGCGCGACCGCTACATCGTGCTCGTCGGCGGGGCCCCGCTGAACGAGGAGTTCGGCGCGGCCGTCGGCGCCGACGCGTACTGCCGGGACGCGTCGGTCGCCGCCGAGACGGCGCAGCGGCTGGTGTCGGCCCGCCGCCTGCGCCGGTCCGAGCCGCCCGGGCCCTCCGTCCAGTGACCACGCGCCCGCTCATCGTGGCCTGCGGCGCGCTCGGCCGGCGAGCTGCGGGCCGTGCTCGGCGAGCTCGAGGTGGAGGTGCGCTACCTCCCGGCGCACCTCCACAACCGGCCCGAGCGGATCGCCCCGGCCGTGGAGGAGGTCGTCACCGCCGCCGAGGGCGAGGGGCGTCCGGTGTTCGTCGCCTACGCCGACTGCGGCACCGGCGGCCACCTCGACCTCCTGCTGGCCCGCCATCCCGGGGTGGCCCGCCTGCCCGGCGCCCACTGCTACGAGGTGTTCGCCGGCGGCGCGGCGTTCGCCGCGATGCACGAGGAGGAACCGGGGACCTTCTACCTCACCGACTTCCTCGCCCGGCACTTCGACGCCCTCGTGTGGCAGGGCCTCGGGCTGGACCGCCATCCCGAGCTGCTCGGCACCTACTTCGCCAACTACCGGCGCGTCGTGCTGCTCACGCAGTCGACCGACCCCGACGTCGTCGTCGCCGGCCTTCGCGCCGCCGAGCGGCTGGGCCTGGCGTTCGAGCACCGTCACGTCGGTCGCGACCACTTGGCGGCCGCCATGCCGGTCACCGTGCGGAGTGGCGTCTGATGCCGCGGCGCAGCGCCGCCGGCGAGGTCGTCGTGATCATGTGGCGGGACATCCCGGCTCAGGTCAACGGCCAGCTCGGTCGCGAGCGCCACCAGCTGCTCCTGTCGGCGAAGTTCCAGGGGGCCGTCGACCGGGCCAAGCGCAAGGCCAAGATCCACACCGCCAACGAGGACATCGCCCAGTGGCGCCGCGAGAGCATCCCGGTCGACGGCGACTTCGAGGCCGTGCGCCAGGCCGCCGGCGCCGAGGCGGCACGGCTGGAGGACGCCTACTCCGACGAACGGCTCGGCCGCCTGGCATACGTCGGCGGCTGGGAGCGCGACGTCGAGGCCGGGTGACGGTGGGCGCGCTGCACCGGGTGGTGTTCACGCCGTCGGGCCTCGAGGGCAAGGTCGCCGACGGCACGACGGTGCTGGAAGCGGCGCGGGCCCTCGGTGCGGACCTCGACACGGTGTGCGGCGGTCGCGGCATCTGCGGGCGCTGCCAGGTGACGCCGAGCGTCGGCCGCTTCGCCAAGTGGGCGGTCGACGCCAGTCCCGACGCCCTCGGCCCGCCGGCCACGTTCGAGGTGGACTACCACGGCACGCGTCCCCTCGACGAGGGCAACCGCCTCGGCTGCGCGGCGCGCATCGTCGGCGACGTCGTCATCGACGTCCCGCCGTCCAGCCAGGTCCACCGCCAGGTGGTGCGCAAGGACCTCGACCTGGCGGGCGTGGTGGTCGACCCGTCGTTCCGGCTGTTCTACGTCGAGGTGCCGCCCGCACAGCTGGGCGACGTGGCCAGCGCCGCCGGCGCGCTGCGTACGGCGGTGGCGTCGCAGCACGCCCTCCCCGTCGTGCCGGCCGTCGACCGCGCCCTGTTGCCGGTGCTGCACGGCGTGCTCGCGAAGCGCGCCGGCGAGCTCACCGTCGCCGTGCACGAGCCGGGCGACGGCCCGCCGACGATCGTCGCCGCCTGGGCCGGCTACGTCGACGCCGCCTACGGCATCGCCCTCGACGTCGGCTCGACCACCATCGCCGGACACCTGTGCGACCTCGGCACGGGCGAGGTGCTCGCCACCGCCGGGCGGATGAACCCGCAGATCCGCTTCGGCGAGGACCTGATGAGCCGGGTGTCGTACGTGATGATGAACCCGGGCGGAGCCGTCGACCTGACGACCGCGGTGCGTCGCGCGATCGACGAGCTCGTCGGCGAGCTCTGCGCGGCCGCCGGCACGGAGCGTGACCGCGTGCTCGAGATCGTGCTCGTCGGCAACCCGATCATGCACCACCTCGTCCTCGGCATCGATCCCACGCCGCTCGGCTCGGCGCCGTTCGTGCTGGCGACCGACGAGGCGGTGCGCGGGCGGGCCGCCGAGCTCGACGTCGACGCACCGAACGCCCGCTGGTACGCCGGACCGTGCATCGCCGGGCACGTCGGCGCCGACACGTCGGCGGCCATCCTGGCCGAGGGGCCCCACCGCGCCGCGGCGACGCAGCTGCTCGTCGATGTCGGCACCAACGCCGAGATCGTGCTCGGCAACGACGCCCGCCTGTTCGCCGCGTCGAGCCCGACCGGCCCGGCCTTCGAGGGCGCTCAGATCAGCTGCGGCCAGCGGGCGACCGCCGGCGCCATCGAGCGGGTGCGCATCGATCCCGAGACCTACGAGGCGCGGGTGCGGGTGATCGGGTGCGACGCGTGGTCGGACGAGGCCGGGTTCACGACGGCCGTGACCGGCGTCTGTGGCTCGGGGATCATCGACGCCATCGCCGAGATGGTCACGGCCGGCGTCGTCGACACCGACGGCGCCATCCGCGGCGAGCTGGCCGCGCACACCCCCCGGGTCGTCGCCGACGGCCGGACGTTCTCCTACGTGCTGTACGAGGCCGGCGGCGTCCGGCTGGCGATCACGCAGAACGACGTGCGGGCGATCCAGCTGGCCAAGGCCGCCCTGCGCGCCGGCATCGAGCTGCTGCTCGAGCACGC
Source organism: uncultured Acidimicrobiia bacterium (assembly GCA_963784255.1). Taxonomy (GTDB): domain Bacteria; phylum Actinomycetota; class Acidimicrobiia; order Acidimicrobiales; family Ilumatobacteraceae; genus JALZMG01. Next base: position 206,956 of record CAWAQO010000001.1, read on the forward strand.
CGGGCGGCCGGAGCTGTCCGACATCCGCCTCGCCGGGGCCTTCGGCGCCCACATCGACCCACGGCGGGCGATCGTCCTCGGCCTGGTCCCGGACGGGCCCGTCCGCTCGGTCGGCAACGCCGCCGGCGCCGGCGCCGTCAGGGCCCTGCTGTCGCGCGCCGCGCGCGCCGAGATGGAGGAGGTCGTGCGCACCGTGACCAAGATCGAGACGGCCACCGAGCCGAGGTTCCAGGAGCTGTTCGTCACGGCGATGGGGTTCCCCCACGGTTCGGCGCCGGCCCCCACCCGGCGGCGCCGGCGGAGGCCCTCGTGAGTACGACCTCAGGGCGTCGGGGTCGAGCGGCCCGGCGCGAGGCGCGCGCCGCCGCGGTCATCGAGCGCGAGCCGTTCCTCACCAGGGCGCTGGCGCCCGTCGAGCTGGTGTCGACGGAGGGGCTGGAGCTGCTCGAGCACAACGCCGAGACCATCCTCGAGGAGGTCGGCGTCGAGATCCGCGACCACCCCAGCACGCTGGTCCGCTTCGCCGACGCCGGTGCCGACGTCGACGGGACGCGCGTCCGCTTCCCGCGGGGCCTGGCCCGCCAGCTGGTGTCGACGGCGCCGGCGCAGTACCTGCAGCACGCCCGCAACCCGACCAACACGGTGCAGGTCGGCGGCGACGCGATGGTGTTCGCACCCAACTACGGCTCGCCGTTCGTGCACGACCTCGACCGCGGTCGGCGCTACGCCACGCTGGCGGACTTCGAGAACTTCGTGAAGCTGGCGTACCTGCACCCGCACCTGCACCACTCCGGCGGGACGGTGTGCGAGCCGGTCGACGTGCCGGTGTCGGTCCGCCACCTCGACATGGTGTACGCCCACCTGCGCTGGAGCGACAAGGCGCTGATGGGGTCGGTGACGGCCGGCGAGCGGGCCGCCGACAGCGTCGAGCTGGCCCGCCTGGCGTTCGGCGGCGACCTCGCCGATCGCACGGTGCTGACGAGCCTCATCAACGCGGCGTCGCCGCTGGTGTGGGACGGCACGATGCTGGCTGCCGCCGAGGTCTACGCGGCGGCCAACCAGGCGACGATCATCACGCCGTTCATCCTCGCCGGGGCGATGGCGCCGGCGACCTCGGCCGGTGTGGTCGCCCAGACCCTCGCCGAGGCGCTGGCCGGCATGGCCTTCGTGCAGCTGGTGCGGCCGGGGGCGCCCGTCGTGCTCGGGTCGTTCGCCAGCTCGATGTCGATGCAGACCGGCGCGCCGACCTTCGGCACGCCCGAACCGGCCCACGTGCTGTACGCCATGGCCGCGCTGGCCCGGCGGCTGGGTGTTCCGTTCCGGTCGGGCGGCTCCCTCACGGCGTCGAAGCTGCCTGACGCCCAGGCCGCGTTCGAGAGCGCGTCCACGCTGCTGCCGACGGTGATGGCCGGCACCCACTTCGTGCTGCACGCCGCCGGCTGGCTGGAGGGCGGGCTGGCCGTCGGGTACGAGAAGTTCGTGCTCGACGCCGACCAGCTGGGGATGATGGCGACGTTCGCCAAGGGCCTCGACCTGAGCGAGAACGGCCAGGCGCTCGACGCCATCCGCGGCAACCCGCCGGGCACCCACCACCTCGGCACGGCGCACACGCTGGCCAACTTCGAGACGGCCTTCTACCGCTCGGAGATCGCCGACAACGCCAGCTACGAGCAGTGGCTGGAGGACGGTTCGCTCGACGCCGCCCAGCGGGCCAACCGCATCTGGAAGGAGCGCCTCGCCGCCTACGAGCCGCCCGCCATCGACGACGCCGTCGATGAGGCCCTGCACGACTTCGTCCGGCGCCGCAAAGCCGAGATCCCCGACTCCTTCGCCTGACCCCATCGTTCTGTCGTTTGGCCACGGCCCGATCGGGCCGCCACCAAACGACAGAACGGTGTCAGCGGCTCGGTTCGGCACCCGCCGGGAAGCGGCGGCCGAGCTTGGCCATCTCGCGGCGGAGCGCCTCGACGACGAGGTCCATCGTCAGCGGGGTACCGGCCTCGGCGGCGAGGAACGCGGCCCGGAGCGCGGCGTTGCGGATGTTGCCACCGGTCAGCTCGAAGCGATCCGCGAGCTGCTGCAGGTCGAGGTCGCCACGGTGCTCCGGCCCGGGCAGGCTGCGCTCCCAGAGCCGGCGCCGTTCGTCGGCGCTCGGCTTCGGGAAGTCGACCGCGACGTGGATCCGCCGGGCGAAGGCGGTATCGACGTTGCCCGGCATGTTCGAGGCGAGGATCACGATGCCGTGGTGCCGCTCGAGCCGTTGCAACAGGTACGCGACCTCGATGTTGGCATAGCGGTCGTGGGCGTCGGAGACGTCGGAACGCTTGCCGAACAGGGCGTCGGCCTCGTCGAAGAACAGGACGCACGGCACCGACTCGGCGGCGTCGAACACCTGCCCGAGGTTCTTCTCCGTCTCTCCGATGTACTTGCTGACGAGCTGGCGAGATGTCGATCTGGTAGAGGTCCAGGCCGAGGGCGCCGGCGATGACCTCGGCCGCGAGCGTCTTGCCGGTGCCCGACGGGCCCGAGAACATGGCGATCGTCGCGGCCGGCGTGCCGCGTGCCATCTCCCAATCGACGAGTACCTGGCGCTTGTGGCGCTGGCGCAGCATCACCTCGTGGACGAGCGTGAGGCGGTCGGGTGGCAGGATCAGGTCGTCCCAGGTCGCCACCGGCGTGACGCGCGTGGCCATCTGGTCGAGCCGGCCGTGGGCCAGCCAGCGGACAGTCGTCGCCGGGTCGGCGCCGAACCGCGGCGCCAGCTCGGCGACCTGTTGGACCTGGGTGGCGCTGAGCATCATCGGCAGGTGCTCGGCACCCGGTCCGAACACGGACGCCAGCTCCTCGAGCGAGGCGGTCGCGGGCGCCGCCGGCCGGTACTTCCACGGCCGTCGCGGCAACGACTTCACCGGCAGGTCGGCCGGGCTGCTCACCGCCCACGGCAGGTGCACCGAGTCGTCGACGTGACGACGGGCCTCCGGCGTGAGGTCGCCCTCCACCTCCAACACGATGCCGCTCCCGGACAGGGTGGCGTAGCGGACCAGGGCCTCCCAGCCGCGCGGTTGGGTCGGCGGCGGGGTCACCAGCAGGCGTGGCGCGCCGAGCGAAGCGATCACGGCTTGCAGCCGTCGCACTCGGTCGGCGCCGGCCGTCACGACGAGGTCGGCGTCGCCCAGCGCCGGCACGTCGATCGACTCGGCCTCGTCGGGCAGATCGGGATCGCGCGGGCGCTCGCCGAGCAACCACCACGGGACGACCGGCGCCAGGCGCAACGCGGCGGTCGCCCACGTCGGGCCCTCGATCGGCAGGAGCAGGGCGGCCCGGCAGAGCCCGCTGTCGGGCCCGACCGGACTGCGCTCGAGGTCGAGCTCGGCGAACAGCCGGTGCAGGCTGAACGGCGTCAGCCACGGCGCGCCGAAGAGCTGCTCGACCACGCGCTCGACGATCGGCGTCAAGTTCGACCGCAGCGATGACGGCGAACGCCTCGGCTTCGCCGGATGAGAGTGCGGCGTTGGCGACGATGGCGGAGAAGGGCGTGTCGAGGTCGAGGAACTGCTTCAGCTCATCGCGGGCGCCTTCGACGTCGTCGTCGCCGCCGTCGCGCTCGAGGAGCGCATCGGCGAACGAGAGCCAGTCCCAGGCCGCGTCGCGCTCGCCCGTCACTGCTTCTCGTCGGCGTTGACCCCGACCAGCGCGTCGACGTCCTCCGTTGGCTCGGGCAACTTGACGTCGTGGACGTCGGCCACGAGGGCGTTGATGTCGGGTGGGGCCACGATGACCGCGACCTGCGCCTGGACGTCGGCCGGCACCGCGGCGACCGCCTTGGCGCGGGCCGGGCCGCGCATCGGCGGGAGCGGGATGTTGGCGGAGGGAGCGGGATGTTGGCGGGCGGTTGCGGGGCGCCCATCCCAACCGCCATCGCCGGCTGCGGCTTGAGCGCGTCCGGCACCTTGTCGTCGCCGACGGTCGGCGCCGGGGCACCTTGGGGTGCCGCCTGGGCAGGCGTGATCTCCTCCCACGTCGTCTCGCAGTAGGCCGTGTCCTTGGTCGTCGCGGCGCGGGCGGGGTCGACGTTGAGCGGCTTCGTGACCCTGAACCGCGAGCCTGGTGGGAACGTGACCTCGCCCTCGTGCTCGGGGTTCACGCCGGCGGCGACGGCCTCCGCCGCCGACAGCAGCAGGGTCCATCGTCCGGACTTGACCTTCTCGATGCGCACGATCATGTCGTAGGGCGCGCCGTTGCCGGTCTGCATGAACTCGTGCGGCCCGCCGGCGTGCCGGTAGGTGCTGAGGAAGTCGCCGTGCTCGATCGTCTTGCCGGGCTTCCAACTCGCCTTCGCCTGCTGCAGCCGCTTGTCATTCACCCCTTTCTGGCGGAGCCCCTGCCCCGTGCGCTGGGCGCGGAAGACCGGTCCGGGATAGACGGGAAGCTTGCGCAACCCGACGGTCGCCGCCAGGCCGACGGCGCGCTGCTTCGTCGTCAGATGCACCTCGCCGGCGAGCGCCGGGTTCAGCTCCTTGTAGAACGCGCCCTGGGTGTAGGTGTAGATGGCGTACCGCTCGGTGGGGGTCAGGGCCTCCGCCGCCTCGATCTGCGCCTGCACCCGCTTCCACGTCGCCACCGCGCCCGTCGCCACATTGCGGCGGTACTCGCTGTCGAGTGCCCGCTTCTGCGCCTTGTACGTGGGCGCGTTCCGGGTCGAGCGCGGCCAGCTTGTCGGCGTAGGCCTTCTCCGCCGCCTGCGCCCGGGCGTGCAGCTCCCGCTTGGCGTCCGGCCACACCTGGTTGGCGTAGTCGCTGGCCTTGGCGCCGACCTCGGTGATCGGGGGCAGCGGCATCGCCCCGCTCTCCATCGCCGTGAGCTCGTGGGCGAACCGCACGCTCGGGACGATCAGCCCGGCGGGACCGACGTACTGCTTCACGTAGGCGGCGAGCACCTGGTTGGCCGGGATGTTGCCGATGAGAGCCTTGAGGTCGCCCCAGGCCGGGTCGGCGAAGACCTCCGGGACGACGCGGGTCGGGTTCCCGGTCTGGGCCTGGACGATGCGCAGGATCGCCAGGGCGGCGGTGCGCTGCTCGTTCGTCGTCAGCGTGACGGGGATGCCGGTCGTGGCGCCGAGCACGGCGTTGATGCGGGCCATGGCCGCCTTGATGCGGGCGTCATGGACCCACCGGTACACGGTCGCCTGGAAGTAACGGTGCCACTTCGCGCTGACGTCGGCCAGCTGCGCCGGTTGGGCGGCCTCGATGTCAGTGGCGAACGCCTCCGTTGTGGCCTGCACGTCGCGGAGGTCCTCCCGCAGATCGGCCTGCGCCTGCTTCCCCGAGACCCCCTTGGAGTAGTCGCTGGGCAGCGTCATCTGTGTGCCCTGGACGACCTCGTCCTTGGTGAGGGGGCCGATCTTGGCGTAGGCCGCGACGCCCTTCGTCGGGTCGATGTCGCGCAGGCCGTAGCCCTGGCCGGCGACGACCACCTCGTAGAAGCTGTGGTCGCGCCGCGGCAGCATCTCACCGAACGCGGCGAGGCGAACCTGCTGCAGGCGGGTCTTGGATGCGCCGAGGTAGGCGGCCAGGTGGAGGTACATGTCGGTCGACCCGGACAGCCCGCCGACGATGGCGGCCCGTCGCTTCGTCGCCTCCTTCGACTCCGCCGACTGCGGGTCGACGCGGTACACGGCGAATCCCGGGGTGTACTCGGGCAGGGCGACGTCGGCGTACTCCTTGACCATCCACGTCTGCTTCTCGTCCTCGGAGAGGTTGTCGAAGACCTGGTGCGCCGCGGTCGCGGCGTCGCGGGCCTTCTTGTCGCCGCCGGCGATGGTCCTCAGCTCGGCGTACGACAGCGTGATGCCGACGAACGCCGACTGCCCGATCGTGCGCGCCTCCTGCGCGGCGAGACCGGTCGCCTCACTCGCGTGGACGTTGCGGACCTGGTGCTCGACTCGTTGCTGGCGTTCGAAGTACTTGCGCAGGTTCGGTTGGGCGGCACCGCCGACGTCGGTCTCGCGCAGCTTCTTGCCCTCCAGGCCCCACTGCGTCTTCGTCGCCGTGTCGCGTGTCTTCTGGCTGCCGGCTCCCGTTGCGCCCTGAGTGCGCGCGTGGTGCATCGCCTGGGTGAGCATGCCGCCGCGGATGGCCGCGTAGACGAGGCTCATCTTCGTCCGCAGACTGCCCTTCGCCGTGCTGTTGGCGATGGTCTGGATGTCGTCGATCAGCGTGACCCTCGGCGCGCCCGGCATCTTCGCCAGCTCGACCGGGTCGCCGAGGGCGTTGAGGAGGAAGGCGGCCTCGGTCGCGGTGGTCAGGGAGTGCGCCTTCTTGAGGATCTTGTGGATGCCGAGCAGGAGGAACTGGCCGCCGGCGTGCGTCTGCGGATGGTCGGCGACCCACTTGCCGAAGGCGACGTCGAAGCCCTCGACGTACTGCTGGACCATCCGGTCGGTCTCGACCTTGAGCGACTCCTTCTCCGGCGAGCGGCTGGCCACGGTGTGGCCGACATGGCTGGCAGCTTCCCGTTCCGACGCGTCGTCGGGCGACGAGACGCGGATGGTCGCCGCCGTGCCGGTGACGGACCGCCGTACTGAGCGACGTGGGTGAGCTCGTGCTGGAGCAGACGGTCGCCCGAACGGCTTCCGGGTGCGAACGAGCCGCCGCGGAAGAAGACGTCGTTCTGCAACGTGAACGCTTCGGCCGCCAGCCGCCGGCTGAGCACGTCGGCCCTGGCGTCGGTGTGCACGTGGACCCGCGAGAGGTCGGTCCCCAGGCGGGTCTCGAAGGTCTGGCGGAGGGCCGGGTTCAGCGGTGATCCGCCCCGCCGGGCCGACTCGACGGCCCCATGGGTCTCCCCGTCGACGACCCTGCTCTCGGGATCGAAGCCGAGCGGGACGCGTTCACGCAGCCTGCGGCTGCTGCCACTCCCTCGAGCACCCACGTCGCTCTCCGCTCTGACTGCACGGCTCGCGTCCCGATGGTAGTCATCCCGTTCTGTCGTTTGGTCACGGCCCGATCGGGCCGCCACCAAACGACAGAACGGGGGTCAGAGGCAGACCAGGTCGCTCGGGTCGGAGATGCGGCCGTCGGCGGAGATGGCGACGACCGTGTAGCAGGCCTGCTCGCCGGGGGCGATCGTGAACGTCGCCTGGGTCTCGGGCGTGTTCTGGGGCTGGGCGTCGCCGGTCTGCGGGCGCACCTGGTACTCGACGCCCTCGTAGGCCTCGCCGAGGGCGTGCCACGTGACGACCACCTGGTCGGGCTGGTCACCTTGGGCGACGGCGACACCGTTCGGCGGTGGCGGCCGGAACGCCAGCAGCTGCGTCGTCGGCGGGGCGGTCGTCGGCGGCTCGTCGGCGTCGTCGTCGCCGCGGCCGAACAACACGACGGCCGCGGCCACGAGGAGCAGGCAGACCACACCGGCCACCGTCGCGATCACCACTCGCCGCGTGCTCGCCTCCGACGGCGCCTCGGGTGCCGGGGCCGCCGGCGGGGCGACGTGGCGGGCGACGGTGACGGTGTGGCCGTCGTCGGCCGCCCCGCCGGGCGGCGCGGCCGCCGAGCCGCGCGGCGCCGTGGTCACGCTGGACGTCGACACGGCCGCTCCTGGTGACGTGCCGACGGCGGCGACGGGCAGCACGGTCACGGGCAGGCCCAGCTCGGCCTGCACGCGCTGCAGCGCGGCGCCGAGCTCCGCAGCCGAGGCCGGGCGCTCCTCCGGCCGCTTGGCCATGGCGCCGACGAGCAGCGCGGCCAGCGACCGCGGCGCGTCGGGACGGCGCACGCGCGGCGGCTCCTCGAGCAGGATCCGGCGGGCGAGGTCGCCGACCGACTGCTTGGCGCCGGCCGGCGCGGCGAACGGCCGGATCCCCTCGAGCAGCGTGTAGAGCGTGGCGGCGAGCGAGTACACGTCAGATCGCGGTGTCGCCGGCGACCCCTCCAGCACCTCCGGCGGCGCGGTAGTGCACGGTCAGCCCACCGCCGCCCGAGATCGACCGCTCGTCGTCCAGCGTCGAGATCCCGAAGTCACCGAGCGCCGGCTCGCCGAACTCGGAGACGAACAGGTTCTGCGGCTTGATGTCGCGGTGCAGCAGCCCGCGGTCGTGGGCGGTCTGCAGGGCGCCGGCGATCTTCACGCCGACGTCGAGGACCAGGGCGAGGGGCAGGCGTCCCTCCTGCTTCAGGCGCTCGCCGAGCGTGCCCCCGCTGTACAGCTCCATGACGATGCAGGGCTGCTTCGACGTCGTGAAGGCGGCGTTGAACACCGTGACGATGTGCGGGTGCTGCGACACCAGCCCCATCGCGCGGCACTCCCGCTCGAAGCTGCGCCGCTCGCGCTCGTCGGCGAGGCCGAACGTGAGCACCTTGACCGCGACCCGGCGGTTGAAGTCGCGCTGGCGGGCACTGAAGACGTAGCTGAACCCGCCGCGCCCGATGAGGTGCAGCTCGTCGTACCCGTCGATCTGGACGGGGGGCACAGCGGGGTCGGCGTCGCGTGGCACAGGTGTCGGCAGCGGGGTTCCGGGGAACAGAAGGGGATCATGGCGCGCTGCGCGGGGGACCGGTCCCCATCGCATCACTGCACGTCGCTCGGTAGCCTAGGGCCGACTTCGCACCCAGGGTCATGAGGTCGGGTGTCGTCGGGCGGACGGGACATCAGAGCGCTGCTCTGCCGCGCCAGCGGCGCGTCCCGTGCTCGGAGCCTGGGCGACCACGAACCTGCACGAGGGTGGACGAACTGATGGACGACGACGACGTGGAGAACGCAGCGTGAGCCGCCGGGCTCGACGCAGCATCGCCAGCACCGTCCTCGTCGTGCTCGGCCTCGTCGTCGGTGCGGTGGTCCTGACGGCGCTGCAGGCCGAGGGCCGCGAGCGGTCGAAGGCCGAGACCAACGACGGTGGGGCGTGGCTGCTGAAGCGCGACCGCGGCCTCGTCGGTCACGTCAACCGGGTCGTCGGGGAGGTCACCGGGGCGGTGAGCGTCGCCGATCCCGGGAGCGACTACGACGTCGACCAGGCACCGGGGATCATCGTCGTCCACGACCGCACCAACGGCACGGCCAGCGTCGTCGACCCCAGCGTCGGCCGGGTGACCAACCCCTCCGGCGTGCGCCTGAGCGGCCGGGACGTGGCCGTCCACGCCGTCGACGGCGGGGCGCTGATCGTCGACCGGGCGTCGATGCGGGTCTGGAAGCTGGACCGTGAGGAGTTGGTGTCGGTGGCCTCGACCGACGAGGCGGAACCCCTCCTCGCCGGCGAGGGGCCGGCGCGCTCGGCGGCGACGCCTGACGGGCACGCCGTCATCGCTGATGAGGGCGCCGACCACGTGGTGTTCGTGGCGCCGGACGGGTCGTTCGAGACGAGCCCGGCGCTCGGGATGACCGACACCATCGCGTCGGTCACGTCGCTCGGCGAGGGCACCGCGGTGGTCACGGACGCCGACGGCGACATCGTGGTGGCCACGCCCGGGCGGGCGGACGCTCTGGCCACCGAGGTGACCGGTCCGGACGGCGAGCCGATCGGGCTGGTCCTGCAGCAACCCGGGCCGGAGGCCGGCGAGGTGGTCGCCGCCACGGGCGACGGGCGCCTGATGGCCATCCCGCTCGACGGCGCCGAGCCCACCGAGATCGGTCAGCTCGGCGCCGGCGCGCCGGTCGAGCCGATCGCCTACGGCGGCTGCGTCTTCGCTGTCGCCACGAGCCCGCCGACGTTCGCCCAGTGGTGCCGCGGTGCCGACGGCACCTGGACCGAGGGCCAGCGCGAGCCGCTCACCGGCGCCGGCTCGGAGCTGCGTCTTCGGCTCGTCAACGGCTGGATCTGGATCAACGACGTCGACTCCGGGGCGGCGTGGGTCACGGCGCCGCAGCAGCGCCTGGACCGTGTCGAGGACTGGGGCAACATCCTGTCGGACCTCGACGACGAGACCGACGACGACAACACCGACGAAGACGGCGGCGAGGTCCTCACCGAGGTCAACCCCGACGACCCGAACGCCGAGATCGTCCAGTCGGACGAGATCGACACGGAGGGCCCGAACCGGCCGCCGATCGCGCGCGACGACGAGGCGCAGACCCGCGTCGACCGGCCGATCGACGTCGACGTGCTGATCAACGACACGGATCCGAACGGCGACGTGCTGGTGGTCACCGCGATCGAGCCTGCCGGTGGTGAGGCGCTGATCGACATCGCCCCCGACGGCCGCAGCGTGCAGGTCTCCCCGGCCGCCGGCTACACCGGCCTGGTCCGCTTCGGCTACACGATCACCGACGGCCGCGACGCCAGCGCGTCCGCGACGGTCACCGTCGACGTGCGACCGTCGAGCGGCGACGACAACCGACCGCCCGAGGCGCACAACGACATCGCCTCCACCCGCCGCGGCCGTCCCACCACGTTCGACGTCCTGGCCAACGACGTCGACCCGGACGGCGACGCCCTCGTCCTCGAGTCGATCGCCCCCGCCGACCCCGAGGCCGGCAACCCGGGCGTGCTCGTGCTCGACCCCTCGGGGCAGGTCGTCTTCACGCCCGACCCGAACACGACGTCCGAGCGCATCGAGCTCGCCTACACGGTCAGCGACGACTTCGGCGCCACCGACGAAGGCCGGGTCATCGTCGCCGTCCGCCTGGAGGACGCCAACAACGAACCCGACGCCCGCAACGACGCCGGCGTCACCGTGGTCGGCAAACCGGTGCGCCTCAACGTCCTGGCCAACGACACCGACCCCGACAACGACCCATTGTTCGTGGCCCAGCTGCCGACGCTGGTCCGCCCGACCGACCGGACGGTCGACGCCCTCGAGCTCTCGTTGACCCCAGACGGTGAGCTGTTCTTCAACCCCGACGCGCCGGGCACCTTCGTCTTCAACTACTCGGCCACCGACGGCGAGGAGACCGACGTGGCCCAGATCCGCATCGAGGTCGGCGCGCCGGTCGAGAACCGCCCGCCGATCGCCGTGCGCGACGACGTGGTCATCCCGGCCGGCGGCTCGCGGCTCGTGTACGTGCTGGAGAACGACGGCGACCCGGACGGGGACGTGGTCGGCCTCGTCGGGCACACCGCCGACGACGGGCTCACCGTGAAGGAGGTCGAGGGTGTCGGGTACCTCGTCACGGTCGCCCCCGATGCGCCGACCCGGCCGACGTTCCGCTACCAGATCTCGGACGGCCGGTCGGATCCCGTCACCGCCGTCGTCGTGGTCGCCGTCGCCCGCGCCGCCACCATCGACCAACCGCCGGTCGCCCGGGCCGATGTCGTCGAGGTGCGCGCCGGCGGCAAGGTGTCCGTGCCGGTCCTCAAGAACGACTACGACCCAGAGGGCGGCGTGCTCGAGGTGGTGTCGGTGACCCCGTTCGAGGGCGCCGACACGGCGCCAGGGCTGAACGGCCAGACCGTCGACGTGCGCGTGGCCACCGACGTGATCTCCAGCTTCACGCTCAGCTACACCGTCGCCGACGAGGCCGGCAACCAGGCCAGCGCCTTCCTCGAGGTGCGCATCGTGCCGGCGGACGAGGTCAACCGGCCGCCGATCGCCCGCACCGACACCGCCCGCACGCGCAGTGGCGTGCCCGTGCTCATCGAGGTGGTCGCCAACGACTCCGATCCCGACGGCGACATCATCGCCGCCGAGGCCATCCGCACCCAGCCGACGGGCGGCACGGCCCGCGTCGAGGACGGCGCCGTGGTGTACACGCCGAGCGAGACGTTCTCGGGCACCGACCGCTTCACGTACGCGCTGGTCGACGCCGGTGGCGAGATCGGCATCGGCGAGGTCTTGGTGGGCGTGATGCCGCTGGCCGGCGAGAACCGGGCCCCGGAGGCCTTCGACGACGCGGTCGACGCCGTCGCCGGGAGTGCCCCGCTGATCTTCGACGTCCTGGACAACGACGCTGATCCGGACGGTGACCGTGTGCGCGTGACGACGGTGGGGGCGCCGTCGAGCGGCAGCGCAGTGGTCGCCGAGGACGGCGGCGCCGTGACGTTCACGCCGCCGGCGACGATCACCACGCCCGACGGCGCAGCCGCCGAGATCGCCTTCACGTATTCGATCGACGACGGTCGCGGCGGCACCGCCACGGCCACCGTCACCGTCGCCGTGGTGACGGCCGGCGAGCCGATGCCGCCCGTCGCCGTCGACGACCAGGTCGGGCCGCTCACGGCCGGCCAGACCGTCGACATCGACGTGCTCGCCAACGACCTCGATCCGGACGGCAACCCGGCCGAGCTGACCGTGAGCTCCGGCGATCCGGCGCTGGCCGACCGCGACGGCAGCGTGATCACGATCACCGCCGGCGCCACCTCGGGGCGCCATGTGTACACGATCACCGACGCCGCCGGCCTGACCGACCAGGCCGAGGTCGCCGTGCTCGTCGTGCCCAACCGGGCGCCGGTCGTCGATGCGGTCACCGGGCGCACGCCGTCCAACGAGACGATCACGCTCGATCTGGCCGCCGCGGCGGTCGACCCCGACGGCGACGCGCTGTTCTTCACGTGCTGCGACAGCCCGATCGGCGGCGCCGCCACCACCGTCACGAGCGGCCCCGGCGAGCTGACGGTCTCCTTCGATCCCGACGACGGGTTCACCGGCCCGGCCACGTTCGCCTTCTCCGTCGACGACCAGGAGGGCCACGTCGTCGCCGGGTCGGTCACCGTCGACGTGCTGGCGCCGAGCAACCGGCCGCCCACCGCGACGGACGGCTCGTTCGCCGTCGAGGCGGGCGTGCCGACCAACATCGACCTCTCGTCGCTCGTCACCGACCCGGACCCCGACGACACGCTGCGCTACACGATCGACGGACCGGCCCAGGGGATCGTCGCCCTCGCGCTGGCCGACGCAACGGTGCAGGCGTCGGCGTCGCTCGACCGGGGGGAGCAGACCGATTCCTTCACGTACACCGTCACCGATGCCGCCGGTGAGTCGGCCTCGGCGTCGGTGACGCTCACCGTGACGCCGCCGTCCGCCCCGCCGCCCGAGGCCCGTGCCGACGCCGCCACCACCAACCAGGACCAGCCGGTCACCGTCGCCGTGCTCGGCAACGACATCGACCCGCTGGGCCAGGGCCTGCGCGTCGTGGCGGTGAGCGCCGTCGACGCCGGCACCGCCGGCACGGACGGCGGGCAGGTGACGTTCGCCCCGGCCCCCGGTTTCTTCGGGGCGACGTCGTTCACCTACCGCGTGCGCGACGGCGCCAACGTGGCGTCGCGCGAGTCGGAGGCCCAGGTCGCCATCACGGTGATCGGTCAGCCGTCGGCCCCCGGATCGCCGATCGCCGTCGCCGGCAACGCCCAGGCCACGGTGAACTGGGCGGCGCCGTCGTCCAACGGCGCGCCGATCGACGACTACGAGATCCGCATCGGCGAGGGCGAGGCCCGCTCGGTCGGCAACCAGACCGGCTACACGTGGACCGGCCTCACCAACGGCGCGGGCATCTCCTTCAACGTCCGCGCCCACAACAGCGCCGGTTGGGGTCCGTGGAGCGCGCCGTCGCCGGTCGTGACACCTGACATCGAGCCGGGCCGGCCGGCGGCCCCGACCGTGCAGTTCGCCGACAGCGCGCTCGTCGTTGCGTGGTCGCCGCCGGCCAACGAGGGCAGCGCGATCATCGCCTACGACATCCAGGTCGGCGGCGGCGCTTCGGCCATCCAGCGCGTCGGCACCGGCACGACGTACCGCTGGGAGGGCCTGCAGAACGGCCAGGAGTACACGTTCATGGTGCGCGCCGTGAACGCCAAGGGCGAGGGCCAGTTCAGCACGCCGTCGGCGCCGGAGCACCCACTGCGCCAGCCCGATGCGCCGGCCGCCCCGGTGGGTGAGCGTGGCGACAAGTTCATCAACGTCAACTGGAGCCCGCCGGCCAACGGCGGCGATCCGATCATCGAGTACGAGGTGCAGCTGCAGTCCACCGGCGCCGTGGCCCGGGCCACCGGCACGTCGGTGCGGTGGTCGAACCTGCCGAACGGGCAGGCCCAGTCGTTCCTGGTGCGGGCCCGCAACCGCGGTGGCTGGAGCCCGCTCTCGGCGCCGTCGGCGCCCGTCGTGCCGTGCGGTGTGCCGGACGCGCCCGGCAGCGTGAGCGCCCAGCGCGGCGACGGGTCGGCCACCGTGACCTGGGCGGCGCCGTACGACCAGGGCTGCGCCATCAGTGGCTACACCGTCACGGCCAGCAACGGCGCGTCGGTCAACGTCGGCGGCGGGCAGACGTCGATCGCCTTCGGTGGCCTGAGCAACGGCACCAGCTACACGTTCACCGTCGTCGCCCGCAACGAGGTCGGCACGGGCGCCCGCAGCGCGGCGTCCAACGCCGTCGTCCCGGCCGGGCCGCCGGGCGCGCCGCAGATCACCGGCGCGGCGCCGGACACCGGCTGCGTCACCGTGAGCTGGAGTGCTGCCAACCCCAACGGCTCGCCCATCACGACCTACCAGCTCTCGGTCAACGGCGGCGGGTGGGAGAACGTCGGCGCCGGCACCTCCACCCGCCGGTGCGGCCTGGCCAACGGCACGACGTACAGCTTCCAGGTCCGCGCCGTCAACGACGTCGGCCCGGGCGGCGGCAGCAACGTGGTGCAGGCCCGCACGCCGGGCGAGCCGGCGCAGGTCGGCGGCCTCAACGTCTCCTCGCCCGGTCGCGGCGAGATCCGGGCGACGTGGTCGGCGCCCAACGACAACGGCAAGCCGATCACCTACTACGACGCCGTCATCGAGTCCGTCGGCTCCGGCGGTACCGGCGCGCCCGACCGGGTGACCGGCACCTCGAGGACGTGGGGCGGGCTCGCCGACGACGCCACGTACCGGGTCCGTGTGCGAGCCTGCAACGAGATCGGGTGCGGCGCGTGGAGCGGGTGGGAGAACGCGACCACGCCGCCGCCGCCGAACCCGCCGCGCGAGGTGACGTGGAGCTCGTACGGCAGTGCCCAGGGCCAGCCCGGGTGCGGCACGTCCGGGTGCCGCTACGTCCGGGCCGTCGGACGCAACTTCCAGCCGGGCAACGACGTCACGGTCACGTGCCACGGCGGCGTGCAGGGCGGGTTCTCGTCGACGGTCCGCCAGGCGGACAGCAACGGCGTCGTCGTCGACGACCCCGCCTGCTACTTCGGGTACAACGAGCAGTTCTGGATCACGATGAACGGCGTCGAGTCCGACCACCGCATGTGGCCCGGCTGACCCTCCTCCACCAGCAGAGAGACATGACCATGCAACCTGCGACCGACCAGCAAGCCGAGTGGTTCAGCCACTGGTTCAACGCCCTGCTCGACAACGTCGAGCAGGTCATCAAGGGCAAGCGCGACCAGATCGCCCTCGCCCTCGTGTGCGTGTTCAGCGAGGGCCACCTGCTGCTCGACGACGTGCCCGGCACCGGCAAGACATCGCTGGCCAAGGCCATCGCCCACTCGGTCAAGGGCACGTGGAGCCGCATCCAGTTCACGCCCGACCTGCTGCCGAGCGACGTCACCGGCGGCCTCGTCTACAACCAGTCGCAGAGCACGTTCGACTTCCGGCGCGGTGCCGTGTTCTCCAACGTCGTGCTCGCCGACGAGATCAACCGGGCGTCTCCGAAGACGCAGGCGGCGCTGCTCGAGGTGATGGAGGAGCGCCACGTGACCGTCGACGGCGTGACGTACGACGTGCCCCGGCCGTTCGTCGTGATCGCCACCCAGAACCCGGTCGAGCAGGAGGGCACGTACCGCCTGCCGGAGGCGCAGCTGGACCGCTTCCTGATGCGCACGACGCTCGGGTACCCCGATCACGACCACGAGGTCGAGGTGCTGCGGATGCTGGCCGGCGACCTCCGCCCCGAGAGCCTCACGCCGGTGATGGCGACGGCCGACGTCCGCACGATGATCCGCGTCGCCGAGTCGGTGCACGTCGAGGACTCGGTGCGCAGCTACGTCGTGCGGCTGTGCGCGGCGACGCGGCGCCTGCCGCAGCTGCGCCTCGGCGTGTCCACCCGTGGCGCCATCGCCATGGTCCGCACGGCCCGCGCCCTCGCCGCGGCGCAGTCCCGGGCCTTCGTCACGCCCGACGACGTGCGCATCGTCGCCCCCGCGGTGATGGGCCACCGCATGCTGCTCACGCCGGAGGCCGAGCTGAGCAAGGTCGACGCCAACGCCCTCGTCGACGAGGTCCTCGACGACGTCGAGCTCCCCGCCCCGCTCCGACAGGGAGCCTGATGCCGCCCCGCCGGGTTCTTGCACCTGATCCGGTCGCCCTGGCGACCGAACCCGATGCAGGAACGCGCCCCGCCGGCGGTCGCCGATGAAGCGCCGGCGGACTCCCTTGACGGCGAGCGGGTGGACCGTGCTCGTGCTCGGGGTGGTCGCCTACGTCGGCGGCTGGCTGCTCGGGTGGGTCGAGCTGATGGTCGTCGCTGCCGGCTGCCTGGTCGCCCTGCTCGTCGCCGTGCCGTTCGTGGTCGGGCGCCTCGCGCTCGACGTCGAGCGGATCCTGCAGCCGGACCGCGTCACGGTCGGCGACCGGGCCATCGCCGTCGTCAAGGTCACCAACCCGCGACGGGCACCGATCTCCTCGCGCACGATCGAGGAGCACGTCGGTGGGCGGCCGCTGCGCCTCGACGTGCCGCCGCTCGGGCCGGGCCGCTCGACCGAGGCCGTGTACCCCCTGCCGACCGCGCGGCGCGGCGTCGTGGAGATCGGCCCGGCGCTCATCGTCAAGGCCGACCTGCTCGGCCTGATGCGCCGCGAGATCGTCCAGACCGGCACGCAGACGCTGTGGGTGCACCCCCGGGTCACGGCGCTGGCGCCGCTGCCCGTCGGCTTCGCCAAGGACCTCGAGGGCCCGACGTCGGACGCCTCGCCGGCCGGCGACGTCGCCTTCCACGCCCTGCGCGAGTACGAGCTCGGCGACGACCACCGTCACATCCACTGGATGTCGTCGGCGCGCACGGGCACGTTGATGGTCCGCCACCACGTCGACAACCGGCGGCCCAACGTCACCGTGGTCGTCGACACCGAGGCGGCCGCGTACTCGTCGGAGCGCGAGTTCGACACGGCGATCGAGATCGCCGCCTCGCTCGCGGTGTCGTCGATGGTCAGCGGCCAGCCGGTGTCCGTGTACCTCGACGGCGAGGTGGTCATGGGGCACCTCCGGCCCGGGTCGCGCACGTCGGTGCTCGACCGCCTCACGTTGGCCGACGGCGCCGAGGGCACCGATGTCGGCGCCAGCGCCCTGCGGGCGCTCCGCGCGGAGGCCGGCACGTCGGCGCTCGTCGTGGTCACCGGCAACGTCGCGCCGGAGCGCTTCCTCGCCATGGCCAGCGTCGCCCGGCGCTCGGCCCGCGTGATCCTCGTGCGGGTCTGGCCGGCCGGCGACCGCCTGCCCGGGTCGCTGCCCGGGGCCAAGGTCGTCGACGTCGACGACCTCGACCACTTCCGCGCCGCCTGGGAGCGGGTGTCGTGAGGGCGCTCGCCACCGTCCCCCAATCTGGGCGGGATTCTCACCACCACGCCTTCTGGGCGGGATCCTCACCAGCAGGTGAGACGGATCCCGCCCAGATCGAGGGACGGGGCCGGCCGTGAGCACCGATCGCACCCGCGTGCGCGATCTCGGTCGCCATCGTCGCCGCGATGTCGATGGTCGCGGCGATCTCGTTCCGCAGCGCGCTGTCGGGCTGGAGCTTCGTGACGTCGGCGGCGATCGGGGCGATCGGCGCCTCGGTCGTCGTGCTCGTGGCGAACCGCCGCCGGTTGCTCCTCGGTGAGAGCGTCGCCGCGTCCGCCCTCGCCTTCGTCCTGCTCGGCGGCGTCGCCGTCGGCGGCCTGCCGACGCCGGGCGCCTACTCGGCGTTCGCCCGCGGTCTGATCGACGGTTGGGCCGACCTGCTCTCGAGCGCCCCGCCGGCCGACATCACCGAGCAGCTGCGAGCGCTGCCGTTCGCCGTCGCCTGGCTGGCCGCCGCCGTGGGCGGCGAGATCGTCCGTCACTCGCGGCGCCCCGGCCTTCCGGCCATCGGTCCGATCCTGGCGTTGTCCCTGAGCCTGCTCTTCACCGTCGAGGAGCGGTGGCTGGCGCTGGTGCAGGGCGCCGGCATCCTCGCCGGGACGTTCGCCCTCATCGTCGTCGGCCAGCGCTTCGAGCGCCGCGTCGCCACCCGCACCGACGACGAGGTCGACGCGTCGGCCGTCGCGACGAACCGCGTCCGCCTGATGCTCGGCGCCGTCGTGATCGTCGGCACGGTGCTGCTGGCGCCGGTGCTCGGTCCCCGTCTGCCGCTCGCCGAGGCCAACGAGCGCTTCGACCTGCGCCAGTACCAGGTACCGCCGTTCGACCCGCTCGCCGTCCCCAGCCCGCTCGTCCAGCTCAAGGCGTCACTCAAGGACGACCGGCGCGACGACATCGTGTTCGAGGTGGCCGGCGAGACCCCGGTCGACCGCTGGCCGGTCGCCGTGATGAGCGACTACGACGGCGTGGTCTGGACGGTCGCCGATCCCGAGCGCGACCCGGACGCCACCGAGTTCGTGCCGGTGGACACCCAGCTGCCCGAGCTCGACGACCCGCTGCCCGAGGGCGCGACGACGGTCGAGCACACCGTGACGATCCGCGACCTCGGCGGCTCGTTCCTGCCGGCCGCCGGGACGGCCCGCCGCCTGGAGCTGCCGGAGGACGTCGATCCCCGCCTGAACATGCTGACCGGCACCGTGGCCCTGCCCGGCGGCGTGCCGGACGGGCTCACGTACGAGGTCGAGTCGGCGGTGGTCCCGACACCGACCGAGGAGCAGCTGGCCGCCGCCACGATCACGCCGGTCGACCGCACCGAGGAGCTCGAGCTGCTGCCGCCGCCGGTGCGCAACCTGGCCGCCGACCTCGTCGAGGGCCGCAACCGCGGCTGGGACCAGATGGCGGCCATCCGCGACGAGTTCGTCGCCAGCGGCTTCTACGACGTGTCGCCCGATACCCCGCCCGGCCACTCCTACGCCCGCATCGCCACGATGCTCGAGGACCCCGAGCGGGTCGTCGGGTTCGAGGAGCAGTACGCCGCGGCCGCGGCGGTGATGGCGCAGGTGGCCGAGTTGCCGGTGCGCGTCGTCGTCGGGTACCGCATCCCCGCGGCGGCGTGGCAGGACGGTCGGGCGGAGGTCAGCGCCGCCGACATCGCGGCCTGGGTCGAGCTCGACGCCGGCGAGCTCGGATGGATCCCGGTGGACGTGACGCCCGATCGCTCGCGCACCCCGGACCCGGAGACGCAGGGTGCGACGACCGAGGAGGTGGCGATCCCCAACCCGCCGCCGCCCCCGCCGCCGCCGCCCCAGGTCGAGCCGCCCCGCCAGGAGGACGAGGAGGTCGACGACGACCCCGAACCGGTGCGCCACCGCTTCGACGAGGCCGGCGTCTCGCCGTGGGCCGTGGCCGGCGTCACGGTCGTCGGCCTGCCGGTGCTGCTCTTCGTGCTCTTCGCCGCCGTCGTCGCCGTTTGGAAAGCCCTCCGCCGGCACCGCCGCCGGACCAGGGCCTCGACCACCGGGCGCATCGCCGGCGCGTGGGCGGAGGCCGTCGACCGGTGCACCGAGGCGGGCGCGCCGCGCCCGGTCGACACGACGCCCACGGAGACCGCACGGATGTACGTCGGTGGCCAGGGCCTCGCCGGTGTCGAGGACGACCTGCGACAGCTCGCCGGTCAGGTCGACCGCGCCACGTACGCGGCGCGGCCCCCTTCCGACGACCACGCCACAGAGGCCTGGCGGTGCAGCGACGAGGTCGTCGCCGAGCTGCGCCGGTCGCGCACGCATGTGCAGCGCGTGAAGATGCAGCTCGATCCTCGACCGTTGCGGCGCGACCAGGCGACGGCCGGCGCCCGCACCCCGGAGCCCGCCGGCCGATGACTGACGGCCACGACGAGGACGACGACGACGTCACCGTCCCCGGGGACCACGAGCTGATCGCCGAGCTACGGCGGGCGGCGGCGACGCCCCCGCAGCCCGGCGATGCTGCCGACGCCGACGCCGACGCCGACGCCGACGCCCTCGCCGGCGACGATGACGACGACACGACACCGTCGCCGCCGACAGTGACGTGATCGCCGACCTGCGCCGGGCGGCGGCGGAACCCACGCCGCCGGCGTCGGCCGAGCCGCCATCCGCCGCGCCGGTCACGCCGCCGTCCGGTGCCCAGCTGCCGCCGCCCACCGTCCCGGTGCCACCCCCCGCCGACGCCCTGCCGACCGTGCCGGTGCCGACCGTGCCGGTGCCGACCCGGTGCCGCGCGCGCTGGGAGCCCACCGGCCGGCTGCCCGTCTCGCAGCGGCCGGCGCCGCCCGCCGAGCCGGCGACACCGCCGTCGCGCCTGTGGTGGATCGGCGGCGGGATCGCCGCCGCCGCCGTGGTGTCGCTCGTCGTCGTGCTGCTGCTCGGCGGCGACGGCGACGGTGGTGAGCCGGCGACGAGCACGGCGGTCACGACGCCGGTCACCTCCGTGGCGCCTGAGAGCACGGTGCCGACGACGACGGCGCGGCCCACGACGACGGCCGCCACCACGACGGCGGCGCCGACGACCACGACGACCGTGGCGCCGCCGACCACTCCACCGCCGACCGTCCCGCCCTCGCCACCGCCCACCGTCCCGCCGAGCGCGCCGGCCGCGCCGCCGCCCTCCGCGCCGCCATCGGTCGCGCCGTGAGGATCGATCTCGACGACGACGACACGACGCCGACGGAGAACGCAGCGTTCCTCGGCGAGCTGGCGGCCACCCTGCGCGCCCCGCCCCTGTCGGTCGTCGATTGGGGCGTCACCACCTCACCCGGCTCGCGGCGGCGGATGAACGAGGACGCTTGGGGACGCCGTGACGGCGTCTTCGCCGTCGCCGACGGCATGGGCGGCCGCGGCGGCGGCGCCCTCGCCGCCCGGACGGCCATCGACCGCTTCGTCGAGCGGGTGGCCGCCGACCCCGCCGCCGATCTGCGCGACATCGTCACGGCGGTCAACACCGATGTGCTGGCGGCCGCCGACGTGGCCGGCATCGAACGAGTCGGCACGACGCTGCTGGCGGCGATCGTCGGCGGTCCCGTCGTCACGGTCGTGCACGTCGGTGACTGCCGCGCCTACCGCTCGTCGGGACGGCGCGGCGAGCCGGTCCGCTTCGACGTGCTCACCGACGACCACAACGTCCGGGCCGAGCTCCTCGCGGCCGGTCTCGAGGTCGCCGACTACCGTGACCGGGGCGTGGCCCTCCACGGCCTGACCTCCTTCCTCGGCCTGGAGCACGACGTGCTCCGCATCGATGTCATCGCCGTCGCGGCGCGCGCCGGCGATCGCCTGCTGCTGTGCACAGATGGCGTCCACCGCCAGCTCGACGACGACCGCCTCCGTGGCGGGGTGACGTCGCCGTCGTGCCGGCAGGCCGCCGAGCAGCTGGTGCAGTGGGCCGACGACGCCGGCGGACGGGACAACGCCACCGCGATGGTGCTCGAGCTCGGCGCCGAGGCGGCCGGGCGGTGACGCTCGCCGCCCGGCTCCGTCTGGCTCCAGGCACCGGGTTCGTCGCCCGCGGTCCGACGGCCGTCCTGTTCACGAGTGACGCCGTGCTCGTCGACGCCTTCGCCGGCAGCGCACCCGGCGGCGAGGTCCAGGCGGTCGCCTCCACCACCGTGGCCGCCGGCTTCGACGTCGGGCGCTTCGTCGTGGTGACGTGGGAGCCCGACGTGCGGGTGATGGCGTTCGGTGACGTCGCCGTCGAGACGGACCGGCCGTCGCTGCCGATGCTCTCGGGCGCCGGGTCGCGGACGTGGGTGGAGCACACGCTCGCCGTCACCGAGACCGCCACCATCGAGGTCGACGGGGCCGACGTGACAGCGGCCACGGATCTCATCGCCGGCGTGGCGCTGGCGGGCGGGTTCCGGCTGGAGCTCGTCACGGAAGGCGCCATGCCACCGGTCGTGGCCGCGATGATCCCCGCGCCGGCCGTCGAGGACGTGCCCGAGCAGGTGACCCGCGCCGTGCCGCGACCGCCCCTCGCCGACCTCGTCGACCCCGACGTCACGCTGCCGCCACCGGTCGCCGACTCCCTGCGCGAAGACGTCGCCGCCCAGGGCGCCGACCACGCCGTGCTGGTCGACGCCAGGGTGTGCCCGGACGGGCACGCCAACCCGCCCACCGCCGCCGTGTGCGCCGAGTGCGGCCAGCTGCTCGGGCCCGGCGCCAGCGGCGGTCACCCACATGCCGCGGCCGAGCCTCGGGCGCCTGCAGTTCGACGACGGCGAGCTGATCGAGCTCGACCGCGAGCTGCTGATCGGGCGCAACCCGGATCGCGACACGGATCCGGACCGGGCCGCGCTGCGGCGGGTCAAGGCGCTCGGCGACAAGGTGTCGCGCAGCCACCTCCAGGTTCGCTTCCGGGGCTGGGACGTGCTCGTCGAGGACTGCGGCTCGACCAACGGCACGTTCGTCGTGCCGCACCCGGGTGGCCAGGTCGCCGGCCTCGAACCCGGCCGGCCGCAACTCGTCGAGCCGGCTGCCGTCGTGTACTTCGGCTCCCGGTCGTTCACGGTGCTCGGGCGGGGTGATGAGTGATCGCCGTCTGCGTCTCGAGTTCTGTGGCGAGCTCACCGCCGTCGCACCAGGCGACGAGCTGACGTTCGGGCGGCAGGCCGACCTGCACATCGACGACAACCGGCACCTGCACCGCGTGCTCGGCCGGTTCTGGTCGCGAGGCGACGCGTGGTGGCTGACCAACGAGGGCCGAGCGATCACCATCCAGATCGCCGACGTGGACTCCCGCTCGAGCGTGACGCTGGCGCCCGGCAGCGAGGTGGCGCTGTCGTTCCCCAACTCGGTCCTCCGGTTCCGCGCCGGCGTCACCGACTACGAGCTGGCCGTCACCGTGCCGGACCGCGGCGCCGCCGACGCCGACGACGAGGACGACCCGCTGGAGGCCGACGACGACGACGGCGACACGATCGCCCTCGGGGACCTGATGCTCACCGACGAGCAGCGGCTGCTGCTCCTGGCGCTGGGCGAGGGCACGCTGCGCGACCCGCATCACGCCGACGACCTGCCGACCAACCGCGCCGTCGCCCGCCGCCTCGGCTGGTCGATCACGAAGTTCAACCGCAAGCTCGACAACCTCTGCAACCGCTTCGCCAAGCTCGGCGTCGGCGGCCTGCGCGGCTCGGTCGACCAGCTCGCCACCGACCGCCGCCGCCGGCTCGTCGAGCACGCCGTCGAGTCCGGCCTGATCCGCCGCGACCAGCTCTCGCTGCTCCCTCCCGACGTCGACTGACGGTTCGTGTCAGCACACATCGCTTCGGGAGCGATGTTCGCTGACACAAACGGGGTCAGTGCAGCGGGACGTACGGGACCTGGATGTCGCTGGCCTCGCCGGCGATGGCGAGGATGCCGCGGCCCGGCCGCGGGTTGCTGACCATCTCGGGGGCCAGGCGGCGCAGGCCGATGGCCGTGCCGTCGAGCGAGCCCGTCGGCGCCAGCAGCATGCCGGCGTTGGCCATCGGGAAGCTGCGCAGCATCCCCAGCCGGCTGCCGAGGAAGTCCGGCGGCCCGCTCACCACGATCAGCACGCGGTCGCGGTCGGCGAGCGCCGCCTCCAGCGGGTCGTAGACCGTCAGCCGCTGGAGGTCGTCGACGAGCACGAGCACCCGGCCGGGCAGGCGGGCGAGCGCCGCGGCCGCCCCGTCGGGCGTCGCGCGCGCCGTGATCGCCTGGTCGTCCCATTGACCGAGCGGCGAGCGCCGCGACGTGGCGACGTCGAGCACCGACCAGCCGGCCCGGCCGGCCAACCGCGCCATCGTGGCCAGCGTCGAGCTGCGGCCGCTCTTCGGCGGTCCGGCCACGGCGAACACCGGGCCGTCGTCGATGGCGTCGATCCACGCCCACTCGCCGGTGCGGGTGTCGATGCCGGCCGGCAGCGGCCCGAGCAGGTGGGCGGGCGGGGTCAACTCGTGCAGCGGGGCGTGCTCCCACGGCTGCGGCCACGAGACGTCGGCGAAGCGGTGCGGCGGGCGATCCGTCGCCTCCGGCAGGCGCTGGGCGAGCTGTTGGATCACGGCGCCGTCGGACGTGCCGGGCGCAGCGAGCTGGGCCACCTGCACGACCCGCTTGAGCGGCACCTCGAAGGCCCGCCAGGGCACGGTCAGCTCCGGGGCGACGGTCTTGCGGGCGCCGACGCCGGCGTACTCGTTCGGGTCGGCGAGCTGGAAGACGAAGCGCCGCTCGATGTTCATGCCGAGGCGGTTGCCGACGATGCGGGGCAGACCGGCCAGGACGACCTGGATCCTCACGCCCGTGGCCTCGCCGATGAGCGTCGTCAGCGGGCCGAGGAGGTTGCTGGCCGGCCCCTCGGCGGACATCAGCAGGCGGTCGGCGCCGCTGACGAGCAACACCAGCTGCGGCGGGAGGGCGTCGCCGGTCGCCGCCGTGTGCTCCCACATGTTGGAGCTGGCGGTCGGCGGCCATCGCCACCTTGCGCTCGGCCGCCACGTCGATCAGCCAGCGCACCATCCGCAACGCCAGCGCCTCGTTGCGCACGGCGACGCCTCCGCAGTGGGGCAGGTCGGCGAGCTGCGACAGGCTGCGCCCGACCAGGTCGATGCCGTAGACGTGGACGTCGCCGGGCGGCCGCAGCAGGGCCAGCGACGCGCCGTACGTCGTCAGCGCCTCGGCCAGCGGCGCGTTGGGCCCGCCGATCAGCGCGAGCTGCTCGTCGCGGTCGGTGATCGCCGACATGGCGCGGCGCTGCTCCTCGGGCAGGTCCACGAGGCCGATCGGCACGCCCGGTCCGTGGTGGCGCTCGGCCAACGCGGCGACGCTCACGTGGTCCGGCAGCGCCGACGGCCATGGCACCGCGCTGTGCCGCCAGCCCGACGCGGCCGCCGCCTCGCGCATCGCGCCGACGAGCACGTGCATGTCGGTCTCCGTCGGCCGGCACGTCCTCGGGACGGCGCTCCGGCGGCGGCGCCGACAGCGCCTCGAACGGGACGATGCGGACGTCGGCCGGCGCACCGCTGGCCGCCAGGTCGCGGCGACGGCCGGCGACACGGGCGGTCTGGAACTCGATGAGGTCGCGCCCGTGGAAGCGGGCGTAGGCCCGGCCGACGAAGCGGTCCGGGATCGTCGCCGCCACGCTGGAGTTGAGCACGGCCTTGGAGTGGGCCGGCTTCTGCACCCGCAGGCAGATGCGCAACCCGGCGTTGGCGTCGATCTGGCTCGGCAGGTTGCCCTCGAAGTTCTGCGTGACGAGCAGCAGGTTGAGACCGAGGGCGCGCCCGATGCGGGTGATCGACTCGAGCTCCTTGAGCTGCTCGCGCCCGCCCTCGCTGGCCAGCAGCTCGCCGAACTCGTCGACGACGACGAGCAGCCGCGGCAGGGCGGGGAGGGTGCGGTCGCGGGTCCGGGCGATCCGGTAGGCGTCGACGTTGCTCGTGCCGGCCCGGGCCAGGAGGTCTTGGCGCCGCCGCGACTCGGCCTTGAGCATCACGATCGTCCGCTGGAACTGCTCGATGTCGAGGTTGGTGGCCACGTCGACGACATGGGGGATCGGGCGCACGGCGTCGTGGTCGACCCCGCCCTTGAAGTCGACGATGACGATCGAGAGGTCGTCGGGGTGGTTGTTGAGGCAGAGCGACACGAGCAGCGTCTTGAGGAACTCGGTCTTGCCGGAACCCGACGTGCCACCGACCAGTCCGTGCGGCCCGTCGCGGACGAGGTCGACGACCATCGGGGTGTCGGACGCCGAGCCGACGACCGCCGTGGTGTCCGGTGAGCGGGCCGCCCAGCGCTCGCGCACGACGTCCCCGTCGATGCTGGCCGTGGCCACACCGTCGATCAGGTCGACGAGGTGCACGGTGCCGGCGAAACCGGCGGCCTCGTCGTGGCGCATCGGCCGCAGCGCGGCGACCCGCCGGGCGCTGGCCTCGGCGAGCTCGGCCGCCACCTCGGGCACGATCACCCCGTCGGTGCGCGGCTGGTGCCGGCTCTCGAACGTGTTGGCGTCGGCGGTCGGTGGTCACCGTCAGCGTCGCGCCGATGCCCTCGGGCGCCAGGCGCCGGTCGATGGTGAGGCCGACGATGCCGTGCTGGGGACCGCCGCCGAGGAGGTCGGCCAGCTCACCGGGCGCGAGGAGGTCGATCCCGTCGATCACCACGAGGTGGACCGGCAGGGCCTGTTCGTTGGCCGCCAGCTCGGCCCGGGTGTCGAGCAGCTGCTTGATCGACTTCATCGCCAGCGCCCTGCTGTGGTCGTCGGTCGCGATGTGCGAACCCTGGTCGCCGTTGAACGTGTGCGGCAGCCAGCGGGCGAACCCCCACTCGGCCCCCTGGTCACGGGTCAGCAGCCAGATGCGCAGTTCGGTGGGCGAGTGGGTGGCGGCCAGCGACAACAGCAGCCCTCGCGCGACGGCGCGCGCCCGCCGCTCCGGCCCGACCACGGCCAGCGACCCGGTCTCGAGGAGGTTGGTCTCGAGCGGTGTGCCCCACTGCAGGTCGTCATCGTCGCCGTCGGGATCGGTGGCCTGGACGGCGGAGGGGAGCGACGCCAGCCCGACGGCGACGGACATGAAGTCGGCGTCCAGCGGTGCCCGTTCCCACAGGCGGCGATGACGGACGGCGCCGGTGAGCAGGGCCACCCCGCCGCACGTGGCCGCCTCGCGCCGGCGGTCACGCTCGACGCGGCGCAGGTTGCGGACGCGCTGGCGGAAGTCCTCGAGCTGCCGGTGGTACTCCGCCTCGTCGTGCTGCGCGTCGTCGCGCACGCGACGGCGCCGGCTCAGCGCGTCGAGGGTGATCACGAGCGGGCTGACGGCCATGATCAGCAGGAAGATCCAGCGTCCCGTGATCGCCGCCATGCCGGCGCCGGTGACGATCGGCAGCAGGCCGCGCCACCAGCTGATGCGCGTGCGGTGGCCCTCGCGGTCGCTGGCGCGCGGCGCCTCCACCGAGCGGGGCAGGGCCGACAGCGCGGTGCGGAACTGGCGGGCGAACACGCGCTCCGGGCCGCGGGAACCGAGCACGGCGATGTCGTCAGCGGTCACGTCGACGACGGTCAGCACGGAGCTGCCGGCGTGGACGTGCTCGCCGGCCGTCAGCTCCACCGGTTCCGTGATCGACTCCCCGGCGCCCTCGACACGGGTGCCGTTGGTGGAGGTGGCGTCGTTGACGGTGAGGCGGCCGCCCTCGTCGTGGAACGTGCAGTGGTGCGACGAGAGGAAGGGATCGTCGATGGCGAGGTCGGCGCCGGTGCGCCCGACGGTGACGGCGGTGTCCGGCGACAGCAGGACGCGGCGGCCGGCGTCCGGCCCGGCCACCACCACCACGTAGCGCCCGGCGCCAGGATCGGCGACGGCGAGGCCGGCGCCGCCGCACGTGAGCGTCGAACCGTGCTCCAGCTGCACCTGCCCGAGGGTCTCGTCGACCCCGAGCGAGCGGCCGTCGAGGCCGAGCGGCCAGCCGCGGAAGCCCTCGTCCTCGAGGGCCCGGCCGAGCTCGCCGACGGACGTCGCCGTCTCGGCGTCGATGAAGGCGTCGTGGCGCCGGCCGAACGACCCGACGAGCTCGACCCGCCACGTCGTCACGGCTCGGGCCCGATCGTCAAGACGTTGGTGTCGTCGACGGTGACGACGACGTCGCCCTGGAAGACCTCGACGGGTTCGGCGGCGGCCAGGAGCTCGCCGTCACGGCGCACCCACGTGCCGTTGCGCGACCCGGCGTCGGCGAGGAGGAGCCGCCCGTCGGCGCACCACAACTCGGCATGGCGACGCGAGACGAGGGCGACGTCGACATCGATCTCGGCGCGGCGGCCGATGGCGAGCCGGGTGCCGTCGACCGGCACGCCGATCACGACCGGCTGCCCTGAGGGTGCCGGCCGGACCACGAGGTCGATGGCCGCCCCGGGCTCGCTGAGGTCGGCCAGGCGCAGGGCGAGCTCGTCGCCGATGGGCAGTCCGGCGTCGACGTTGTGGATGTCCATCATGAGGTCCTCCGAACGCGGCATCCGCCGGCCCCGTGGGGGCCGGCGGATCCGTTGGTCGCCGTGCGGGACGGGCGAGCCGGCGGCGACTCGAGCTTCCGGTCGATCAGGCCAGGTTGGAGGCGAGGCTCTGGTCGGTCTCCTCGAGCGTGTTGGCGGCCTCGCGGAGGAAGTCGCCGATGGCGCCGATGGCATCCATCAGCTCGTTGCCCTGGGTGCTGACCTCGTCGAACTTGTCCTCCCACGCCGTGGCGGTCTCGCCGGTGAACGACGAGGAGAGGGCGCTCAGCCGCGACTTCAGGGAGGAGATGTCGCCGCTCAGCTGATCGGCGGTGCTGCGCACGTCCTGAGCGTGGCTCCGTGCCTCTTCCGGCTCCAGCAGGATGGCCATGGTGGTGATGTCCTTTCTGAATGGAGGGAGCTCGCTCCCTCCCTTCTGACGGGAGGGAGCTCGCTCCCTCCGCTCGTTGCAGCCCGTGCTCGACGAGCTGTGGTTGACGGTACGGAGGCGCCGCCGTCGTGTCGACGGGGAGCACTCCCCCTACGGCCGGATGGCCGCGATCTCGGTCTCCTGGTCGGGCGTGAGCAGCACGACCGTCTCGGCGATGGCGACGAACAGCGAGCTGAAGGCGCGGGCCATCCGCAGGTTGGGCGTGACGAACTGCAGCACGCCGCAGGTCGTGGCGTCCTCGCCGACGGGGAGGACGAACGACTCGATGTACAGGCGCTGGCTCTCGGTGGCGATGTTCTGGCGCATCTCGTAGAGGCGGCGAAGGCGGATCGAGCGGCCGATGCGCAGGTCGTGCTTGGTGGGCGGCTCGATGTCGACCATGCGACGGTCGGCGTCGCGCGAGCCGGCGGCGGGTCCACCCGGACGCTTGACGACGAACGAGGCGAGCAGGTTGGCGAACGTCAGCGGCAGCGTCGTCTCGAGATCGGCCTGCGTGTAGGTCGCCAGCGTGCAGGCGGCCATCAACGGCTCGGCGTCGTCGCCGACGGCGCCGTCCGGTGGGGACTCGAGGTACATGGCCGCGAAGCGGACGTTGACGCGGCGCAGCTCGCCCCGCACGCGTGCCAGCAGCAGCTCGGCGCGGCGTTCGGTGGTGCGGTCCCAGCCGGGCTCGTCGCGCCAGCGTTGGCGGACGTCGGCGACGAACCGGTCGAACGTGTCCTGGTCGAGCGGCAGGGTGGCCCACTCGCGGGGCAGCCCGACGCTGATGGAGTCGAAGTCGGCGGCGCGGATCATGGCTCAGTGGGCGGGGATGATGACGACCTGCTGGCCGCTCGGGGCGCCGCCGGCGCCGCTCGTGGGTCCGAAGCGGGAGCGCAACGCGGCGTTGGTGAACACGCTCGTGTTCGGCGTGATGTTGCTCTCGAAGTTGAACCCGTCGATCAACGATCCGTCCGACGAGGCGTCGAGCATGCTCCCCACCGTCGGCGTCTGGCCGGGCAGGTGCGGGAGGCCGGGTGGCAGCGCGTCGTTGATGTCCTTGACGAGGCGGACGGTCGCCATCCCGCCGCCGGGGCTCGAGAGCAGATGGGGGAGGCTCTGACGCAGCGGGGTGCCGGCCGGGATCGGCAGGCTCTGGATGCTGAGCCGCTGCATCGCGCCCGCCGTGCCCGGTGAGCCGTGCAGGATCGGCGACGTGCCGCCGGTGCCGCTGAGCACGGCGCGGACGTCCATGCCGGTGTCGGCGAGCGCCTGCAGGCCGCTGCGGTACTGGAAGGTGCTGGGCAGGCCGCGGGCCGCCTTGAGCGCCTGCAGCCCGCCGCCGAAGGCCAGCGCGACGCCGGCGCCGCTGATCAGCACGTCGCCGAGCCCGACCGTCTCGCCGGTCTCCGGGTTCGGCGTCTGCGTGCTGTAGAGGCCCACGGTGACGGCGAAGGCGACGAGCGAGATGATGAAGATGGCCGCGACCAGCGGGGCGGTCAGCGGGCAGAAGAGGGCGACGACGGCCATCACCATGAGGACGGTGTCGAGCATCTCCTTGAGCTCCCAGAAGAACGTCGCCCAGTCGCCGGTGGCGATGGCGACGATGAGCTCGTCGAGCGGCCCGAGGGCGATGTCGACGACGACGCCGACGAGCCCCGCCACGCCGCTGACGATCTTCTCGTACCACTTGGGATCCTTGAGGTCCCCGAGGTCGATGTCGTCGAGACCTTCGCCGGTGGTCCGGTTGAGGCGATCCTCGGCGGCGCGGATGTCGTCCCACTCGCCGCGGATGCCGTCGAGCACCGATCGCTGGTGGTCGATCGCGTCTTCGGTCCGCCGCAACCCGTCAGCGGCCGAGCCGAGCTGGGTGTTGAGCCCGTCGATCTCGTCGGCGGCGCCAGGGTCGGGCTCGGGCGCGTTCGCCGCCGCGTCCTCGGCGTTGCCCACTTGCGTGCGCAGTTGCGAGACCTGCGTGCGCAGGCGGTCGGCGTCGTCCTCGAGGTCGTTCTTGGTGTCCCACGCGACGCGGGCGCGGGCCAGCGCGCTGTCGGCACCGGTCTCCGCCCACTCCTTCAGGCGCTCGAGCTCGGTCAGGTGGTCGTCGAGGAACCCGGTGGCCTCCTCGGCGACGCGCGGCAGTTCGTCGAGCTCGCCGCCGACGTCGTCGACGAAGCGGGCGAAGGCCTCGGCGGCCTCGCCCTCGAGGTGACCGGTGGCCTGGCCGCCGTCACGGAAGCGGGCGAACTGCTCGACGATCGCGCGGGCGTCCTCCTCCATGGCGTGGAAGTGGTTGCGGACGGTGCGGAACTCGCCGGCCTCGCCGCGGACGGGCGAGCCGTCGACGTCGGGGAAGATCTGCGTCCAGGAGGTCATGGGTTGTCACTCCTCCGATGCGAGCGAGCGAGCGCCAGCGAGCGAGTGGCCATCAACGGCCTGCGTGGCCGGGGAACGCACACGTCAGCCGTCCTCCTCGAGGGCGGCGACGAGCTCTTCCTCGGTGCCGGTGAAGGAGTCGTTGATGCTCTGCAGCGCCTCCTCGACGCTGTGCAGCACATCGGCCAGCGCGCCACGCCGCTCGTCGCAGTCGTCCAGCAGGTTGCGCAGCCCGTCGTTGACGTCCGGCGCGCTCTCGATCGAGGCGGTCGTGTCGGTGTCGGTGCGCAGGCGACCGGTCGTCGCCGAGATGTCGTCCTTCAGCCCGAGCACCCAGCCCAGGTCGACGAGGATCCGATCGGCCATGCCTCGCAAGCTAGGGACGGCACCCCGTTCCGTCGACGGGGACGAGTCCCCACCGGCCTCAGGACTCGACGCGCACGGTGGTCGTCCCGCCGAGGCGGACGAGGTCCGACGTGGTGACCGTGTACGGCGTCCACGGCTCCATCACCTCGGCCTCGTGACCGGCCCGCTCGAGCACCGAGCCCGACCGCGAACCGCAGTCGGTGACCGTGACGTCGCCGTCCTCGGCGCGCACCGAGCAGGTGGGTGCGCGACACCGCCGGGTTCGCCGTGACCGGGCACAGCACCGCTCCTTCGGCGACGCCGGCCGCCTCGACGTCGGGCGTGCGACCGATCACGGCCACGTCGTCGAAGACGGCCGCGGCGCCGCCGTCGATCACGATCGTGCCGCCGGGCCGGCGGAAGGCGGGTCGCTCGGCGCGTTCCTCGGCGACGAGCGACCCCGGCAGGAGGTCGTCGGGCGAGATCGTGGTCTCGGCGGTGATCAGGGCCGGTCCCGTGATCCCGATCGAGTCCTCCATCCAGTCCCCGCCGGTGACCGAGCGCAGGAGCGAGACCCCGTCCGCTGGCGCCACCGATGGCGCCGCGCGTGCCGGCGTCGGCGGCGCGGCGACGGGCACGGGCGCGGGCGGTGGCGCGGAGGCGGGCACGGCGGCCGGGACGCCGAGGGCCAGCCGGAACCCGCCGGCGCGCACGATGCCGCCCTCCAGCAGCGTGCCGTCATCGGCCGGCGCGCCGACCGTCACGGTGGCCGCCGCGACAGCCGGGCGGTGCTCCACCCACGTGCGCGAGTGGCGTCCCGACAGCATCGGCAGCGACGGTGCATCGGTGCACACCTCGACGTCACCGAGCACGACGACGTGCAGCCCGTGGGACCACGTGACGACGGCGAACGGGACCGTGTCGAAGGCGGCGTCGACGACGGCGCTCGTGACCGCGGCCGTGGCGGCGATGGCGTCGGCGGCGCGCGTGAAGGCGTCGATCAGCCCGTCGGGGCGCTCATCCGACGGCGTCCACAACAGACCGTCGGGTCGCCGCACCGCCCAGCCGTCGCCTCGCGCCAGCTGCACGGAGGCGGCGACGGCGGCCATCGCGTCACCGTAGTGGCGGCCGCTCCGGCTCCCTACTGGCCGCGGATCTCGAAGACGTCGCGCTCGCCGCAGAGGTCGAGCAGTCGCAGCACCCGCGCGCTCGGCGTGACGAGGACGAGCGGCCGGCCGCGCTCGGCGTTGGCGTCGAGCAGCACCTGCAGCCCGGCCACGCCGATGAACGACACGCCGGCCAACACCACCTCCTCCACCTCGGGGTCGGCGAGGGCGGCCCGCAGCGCCGGCGCGGTGGCGACGTCCAGCTCCCCGGTCACGGCGATCGCGCCCGGCCACGGGTGGGAGACGGTGGGCATGCCCAGCGCCCACTCGATCGACGTCACGTCCTTCTGGATATCACCCCTTTGGACGGGTTCCATCACCCCTGCGGGTGGTTAGCGTCTGGCCATGGGTGAACCCTCTGCACCACGCCGGCCGGTGCGACTGGCGATCGTCGACGACTACGAGGTCGTCGTGGTCGGTCTCGCCCACATGTTCGACCACTATCGCGACCGCGTCGCCGTCGTCGAGCTGGCGGCGGACGAGCCCGTCGACATGGACGTCGACGTCGCCCTCTACGACACGTTCGCCCAGTCCGAGGCCGACGACGACCGCCTCGACGTCCTGCTCGACAACCCCCACGCCGCCCGCGTCGCGGTCTACACGTGGAGCTTCCACCGGGCACTCATCGACATCGCCCTCGCCAAGGGCGTCGGCGGCTACCTGTCCAAGACGCTGCCCGCGGCCGAGCTGGTCGACGCCCTCGAGCGGATCCACGCCGGCGAGGTCGTCGTCAGCCCGACACCGCCCACGACATCGCGGCCGGTCGTCGGTCTCGACTGGCCCGGCCGTGCCGAGGGCCTCACCGAGCGGGAGGCCGAGATCATGGCGCTGATCACGCAGGGCAACAGCAACGCCGAGATCGCCGCGCTGACCTACCTGAGCATCAACTCGGTGAAGACGCACATCCGCAACGCCTATCGCAAGGTCGGAGTCACGAGCCGCACGCAGGCCGTCCTGTGGGGCGTCGACCACGGCTTCAAGGTCGAGATCCACGGCGTCGACCGCTGGCGCGGCTGACGCCGGCGGACCCGGACGCCGGCGCCGTCTACGCTGCGAGGTGATGGCGCGGAGGCCGTGGCGCGCGCTCGCCGGACCGTGGTGACCGACGCCGAGCCTGGTGTGGGCGGTCGTGTCCGACACGCGTGGCGGCGTCTGACGGAGGCCGTCTCGTGGACGCGGCCGACGTCGACCGAGATCGGCGTCGTGGCCAAGTCCGGCCTGGCGGCGGGACTCTCGTGGTGGGTGGCCGGCGCGATCACGGGGGTGACCTATCCGGTGCTGGCGCCCTTGACGGCGATCGTGGTGGTCCAGGTCTCGGTGCGGGCGTCGGTGCGCACGGCGATCCAGCGGAGCGCGGCCGTCGTGCTCGGCGTGCTGCTCGCCCTCGGCATCGGCGACGCGCTCGGCCTGAACGCCTTCACGGTGGCGCTGCTCGTCGCCGTCTCGCTGGGCGTCGCCGAGCTCGTGCTGCGACTCCCGACAGCCGCCGCACGGCAGGTCCCCGTCAGCGCGCTCGTCGTGCTCACCTCGGTGGCGTCGGCGCAGCAGGGCTCGGCAGGGGAGCGGGCCCTCGACACGGTGATCGGCGCCGCCGTCGGCGTCGCCGTGTCGCTGGTGCTGCCGGCGTCGCGCCTGGTCGACGCCCGTCAGACCCTTGGCCAGCTGGGTGACAACGTGGGTGAGGTGCTCGAGGCGATGGGCACGGGCCTGCAGCAGACGTGGTCCACCGAACAGACGGGGGAGTGGCGCCGGCACGCCCGCACCGCGCGCGATCGTCTCGTCCGCCAGGCTGCCGAGGCGGTCGGCAACAGCCGCGAGGCTGCCCGCTGGAACGTCCGCGACCGCCGCCACATCGAGCTCCTGGCGTCGTACGAGGCGGTGATGCCCCGGATGGAGCGGACCGCCATCGGTGTCTCGGTCATCTCCCGCGGCCTCGACGACCACGCCCAACTCTCCGGCACCAACCACCCGGCGATGCCGGCGATGGGCGCCCTGCTGGTGGCCCTGGCGAGCGCGGTCCACGCCGTGGTCGACGACGTGCTCGGCGTGTCGGAGCACGACGATGTCGACCTGGCGATCGCCGAGGTGCGGGCACGACGGCAGCGGTGCGTGCGGGGGGCGACGCGGCGAGCGCGGCTGGCCCTCGACCACGCCGAGTCACCGGACGACGAGACGGTGGAAGGTGAGTGGTTGAGCTACGCCGCCCTGCTCGTGCAGGTGGACCGCATCATCGGCGATCTCGCCGCGCCGCTCCCGGCCTGACCACGCTCACGCCGCGGCCGGGACGGCGGCACCTCCCGACCGCAGGATCCGTTCGATCCGCAACAGCGCCCAGCCCACGAGCATCAGGATGATGCCGAGGCCGAAGGCGAAGAACGCCACGCCGAAGGCGACGACGGACGTGAACAGGGAGGCCCGCAGGAACGACGCCGTCATGACGGTGTCGCGGGTCGGGTCGTCCTGATCGAGCTGGGCGTACGTCAGGCCCCCGCTGGCCTCGCCGCGTGGTCGTTGATCGCCTCGGCCTCGGCGTAGGCCGCGAACGGTCCGTCGACGTCGCTGCCGCCGAGGAACGGGGCGTCGTCGGAGACGACGATCTTCTCGTCGGCGAGCTGATCGCGCACGACGAACCAGGTGACGACGCCGGCGGCGATGAGGACGGCACCGGCGACCATCACGAGGATCGACAGCACGCGCACCGACCGGGTCCGTGGCGCCGCCACCACCGGCGCGGTCGTGACGGGCGGCGCGTCGGGCGGCGTGTCCACCGGCGCGGTCGTGACGGGCGGCGGGTCGGGCGGCGTGCCGGACACGTCGGGCACGGCCGGTGGGCCGGGCGGGTCCGGCGGTTCCAGCGGCGCGGCGGGCGGTTGGTCGACTGGTTCGTTGGTCACCGAGTGCTCCTCCATGGTGTCGCCCAGCCGCGAGGCTATGACACCGGGCGGTCGCGTGGCGGCGATCGCGACCGGGTCACCGGCTCAGCGAGCGGGTCGTCGGAGCGCGGCGATGGTGCCGCCGAGGGCCCGGATGGCGGGCTCCGTGATCGGGCTGACGACGAGGATCGCCTCCTCGACCCCGGCGTCGGCGAACTCGGCGAGCCCGCCGGCGATCGCTTCCGGGGACCCGGCGAGCGGCGCGAGGTCGTCGGTGTGCGGTCGATCGCGTCGTCCGCCCTCGATGGCGACGAAGACGGTCGCCGTGCGGACGACATCGGCAGGGTCCCGTCCGACGTCCCGGGCGATCCGGCTCACCCGTTCGTTGGCGGCCGCGAACCCCTCCGGCGTGTTGCCGTACCAGTCGTACCAGACGTTCCAGGCGTCGACGTGGGGCAGCGCCGCCCGCAGGACCCGCTCGCCCGTCGAACCCACCATCAGGGGCACGGTCGCCGCCGGGCGGGGCAGGAGCACGGCGTCGTGGACCTGCTCGAAGCGGCCGTCGAACGTCACCCGCTCCCCGGCCAGCAGCCGGCGGAGCACCTCGAAGGACTCGCCGAAGCGGGCGGCCCGGTGGTCGAAGGGGATGCCGAAGGCCCGGAACTCCGTCTCGTTCCAACCGGCCCCGACACCGAGGACCAGCCGTCCCGCGCTGATCTCCTGGACGGCCGCCGCCTTGCGGGCGAGCAGCCCGGCCGAGCTGAACCCGGTGCACACGACCAGCGGACCCAGGCGGACGCGGTCGGTCACGCCGGCGAGAGCGCCGAGCAGGGTCCACGCGTCCCAGGGCCCGCGTTCCTCCCGACCGTCGTCGCGGTAGAGGAGGTGGTCGCCGAGCCAGATCGAGTCGAAGCCGGCCTCTTCGGCGGCGCGGGCCATGGCGACGTACTCGGTCCAGGGCACGGGCCGTTCGACCTCCGGCAGTTGCACGCCGACGCGCAAGCGGCTCGTGCCCACGCCCGGCAGGTTACGTGCGCCCCGGGGCGGTCGGGGATTGACCCTCGGCATGGGCGGTCGCGCTGACGCCCCGCCTACCGGATCAGCGGGTCGCGGGGCAGGCCGAGGATGCGCTCGCCGATCTGGTTGCGCTTGATCTCCGACGTCCCCCCGGCGATCGACATCGCCCGGTGCATCAGCACCATCGTGCCCGCCATCGTCCCCGGGCCGTCGAGGAAGGCGGTGTCCGGTCCGGTCAGCTCGGCGAGGATGGCGGCCGCCTCGTGGCCGTTCTCCGACAGCACCAGCTTGGTGACGTTGCCCTCCGGGCCGGGAGCCCCACCCGCCACCGCACGGTGGGCGCTGCGCAGGTTGAGCACCGACATCGCCTGCACCGCCGCGACGTAGCGGCCGACGCGACCGGCGCCGCCGGGGAGCCGCTCGGGATGGGCGTCGAGCAACGGCACGAGGGCTTCCGGTGGCATCGTCATGCCGCCCGACCCGCCCCCGATGCTGACGCTCTCGTTGCCGAGCGTCGCCCTCGCCACGGTCCACCCGCCGTCGATCGGGCCGACCACGTCGTCGTCCGGCACGAGGACGTCGTTGAAGAACACCTCGTTGAACTCCGAGTTGCCGGTGGGCATCTTCAGCGGCCGCACCTCCACGCCCTCGCCCTTCATGTCGATGACCATCGTGGTGATGCCGTTGTGCTTGGGCGCGTCCGGGTTGGTCCGCACGGTGGCGAAGCCCTTGCCGGCGACGTGGGCGCCGCTGGTCCACACCTTCTGCCCGTTGACCAGCCAGCCGCCGTCGACGCGGGTGCCCCGCGTCTGCACGCCGGCGGCGTCCGACCCGGCGTTGGGCTCGCTGAACAGCTGGCACCAGATGACCTCTTGCGTCGAGCGCGCTGTGCACCCAGCGGGACACCTGCTCCTCGGTGGCGTGTTGGATCAGCGTGAGGATCACCCACCCGGTGATGCCGTACTGCGGCCGCGTGACGCCGGCCGCGGCGAACTCCTGCTCGATGACGAGCTGCTCGACGGCGCCGGCATCGCGTCCGTACGGCTTCGGCCAGTGCGGCATCGCGTAGCCGGCCTCGATCAGCCGCGCCCGCTGGGCCGTGTCGTCGAGGCCGCGCACCTCGTCGACGAACGCCCTGACCGAGTCGCGGATCGGCTCGGCTTCGGGCGGCAGGTCGACCGAGCGCTCCCGGCGGACGCCGGCCCTGGTGAGGTCGGTGGCCGCGATCGCCGCCGCCTCGGCGTCGAGCACGGCGCCGATCACCGAGGCCCGTCTCAGGTAGAGGTGGGCGTCGTGCTCCCAGGTGAAGCCGATGCCGCCGTGCACCTGGATGTTCAGCTGGGCGCACAGGTCGGCGGCCGGTACGGCGAGCGTGGCGGCGGTGGCGGCGGTGTAGGAGAACTGATCGCCGCCGGTGGCGGCGGCGCGCGCCGCGTCCCACACGGCGGCCGTCGCCAGCTCGGTCGCCACGAGCATGTTGGCGCAGTGGTGCTTCACCGCCTGGAACATGGCGATCGGACGCCCGAACTGCTCGCGCTGCTTGGCGTAGGCGGCCGCCTGCTCGGTGCACTCGCGGGCGATTCCGACGGCCTCGGCGGACAGGATCGTGCGGGCGATGTCGACGAGCGTCTGGCGGGCGCCGGGCAGGACGTCCGCGGCGGCGCCGTCGAACGCGACCTTCGCCGATCGGCGGGTGGGATCGAGGTTCTTGGGCGACGTCACCGTGGTCCCGCCGGCCCGGGTGTCCACGACGGCCACGTCGTCGCCGACCGGTACCAGCAGCACGTCGGCCAGGCCGCCACCGATGACGGGGCCGGCGGAGCCGTGCAGGGCGCCGTCGCGCAGCTCGACGTCGGCGTCGAGCGCCACTGCACCGAGCGTCGTCCCGTCGGCCAGACCCGGCAGCAGGCGACGGCGCACGTCGTCGGTCCCGGAAGCGACCAGCACGGCGCTCGCCATCAGCGTGGGGACGAACGCGCCGGGCGCGACGGCCCTGCCCAGCTCCTCGACGACCACGACCAGCTCCTGCATGCCGTAGCCCGAGCCGCCCAGCTCCTCTGGCACGTGCAGCCCGAGCCACCCGAGCGCGGCGGCGTCGGCGTAGAACGCGGCGTTGGGCTCGTCGTCGGCCTCGAGCAGGGCCCGCGCGGCGGCGCGCGCCTGGTGCTTGCCCAGGAAGTCGGCCACCGTGTCGGCGAGCGCCCGGTGGTCATCGGTGATGGCGATCGACATGGCGTCACGGTACGGGCACCGGCGGCACCCCAACGAGTTCTGGGCCCTCGATCCGCCCCCGGAGGGGCGGGATCAGGACCCGGAACCGAGGAGCACGACGTCGAGCTCGAGCAGGGTCTCCGGATCGGCGACGAGGTCGATGCGGCTGATGACGTCACCGTCGAACGTGAAGGCGATGGCGACGCGCGTACGGCCGCCGGCGGCCCATGCCAGACCGGGGAGCCCGGCGACGACGGCGGGCTGGGCGGCGCGGGCACGACCGGAGAAGTTCTCGGCGACCGCGCCGGCACCGCGCAGTTCGGCCGCCGCGCCCATCGCCACGGCCGGCCCGTCGGCGCGCACGACGACGTCGGGATCCAGCAGGCCGACGAGCCGCACGAGGTCGCCGTCGCGGGCCGCCGCGAGGAAGGCGTCGACGGCGGCGCGGCGCCGGGCCGGATCGGCGTCGACGGGCGCTCCCGGAGCGCGCACGCGCCGCCGTGCCCGGCTGGCCAGCTGCCGTGTCGCCTCGGGCGTCCGGCCGATGATCGTGGCGATCTCGGCGAACGGCACGGCGAACAGGTCGTGCAGCACGAACGCCACGCGTTCGGCGGGCGCCAGCGTGTCGAGGACGACGAGCAGCGCCATGCCCACCGAGTCGGCGAGCACGGCCTCGTCGTCGGGCCGGTCGCCCGCCGGCGGCTCGGCGTCGCCGAGCGGGTCCTCGCGGCGCGAGGTGCGCGAACGCAGCATGTCGAGGCAGATCCGGGCCACGACCGTCGTCAGCCAGCCGCCGAGGTTGGTGACGTCGGTGGTGTCGGCCCGCGACAGCCGGACCCAGGCCTCCTGGACGGCGTCGTCGGCCTCCGCCCGCGAGCCGAGCATGCGGTAGGCCACCGCGCCCAGGTGGGTGCGGTTGGCCTCGAACCGCTCGGCCAGCCAGGTCTGGTCGCTCCGCTCGCTCATCACACCCACACTGACGGACGCGGCGGGGGAGATGTGACACCCCGTGCGTACCATCGGCCCCGTGGCGATCCGAGTCGAATGGGTGCGCTACGGCCCGGACGCTGTCCACGCCCTGCGGGGCGAGATCGCCGCCGTGAAGGCGGCCGAACCACTGGCGCCCGTCACCGTGGTGGTGCCGTCCAACCACGTCGGCGTGGCCACCCGGCGGGCGTTGGCGTCCGGCGCCTTCGGCTCCACCGGCGGGCGCGGCGTCGGCCTGGTGGCGGTGTCGTTCGTGACGCCGTACCGCCTCGCCGAGCTGCTGGCGGCGCCCACGCTGGCCGGTTCCGGACGCCGGCCGGTCTCGACGCCGGTCATCGCCGCCGCCGTACGGGCGGCGCTCGCCGACGCGCCCGGCGCGTTCGCGCCGGTCGCCGGCCACGCCGCCACCGAGGCCGCGCTCGTGGCCGCCTACCGCGAGCTGCGCGAGGCGTCGCCGTCCGGCCTCGCCGCGCTCGCCGCCACCAGCCCGCGGGCGGCCGACGTCGTGCGGATCCACCGCGCCGCCCGGACCGCTCTGGAGCCGGCGTGGTACGACGAGCAGGACCTCATGGCCGTCGCCGCCGCCGCCCAGGTGCGTGGGGGGGCGTCGTTGGGCAGCGTCGTCGTCCACCTCCCGCAGCACCTGTCGCGTCACGCCGCCGCCCTCCTGGCGGCCGTCGGCGCCGGCGGCGACGTCGTCGTGCTCGCCGGCACCACCGGGGACGAGCGGGCCGACGCCGACGTGGTCGACGCCGTCCGGCGCGTCGCCGGGGAGGAGCAGGTGACGCCGCAGCCGTTCGACCCGCACGCCGCGGCCGCCGGCCGCACGCGCGTCGTCGTGGCGTCGGACGGCGACGACGAGGTGCGCATCGCCGTGCGGGCCGTCGTCGAGGCCGTGCACGGCGGCACGCCGCTCGACCGGGTCGCCGTCCTCTACGCCAGCCCCGAGCCGTACGCCCGGCTGGCCCACGAGCACCTCGCGGCCGCCGGGCTGGCCACCAACGGGCCGGCCGTCACGCCCCTCGCCGGCCGCGTCGCCGGACGGGCGGTGCTCGACCTCCTCGCGCTCCCCGAGCGTGGCTTCCGCCGCCAGGACGTCTTCGCCTGGCTCACGTCGGCACCGATGCTGGTCGACGGGCGGTGGGCCCCGACCGGCACGTGGGAGCGGCTGTCACGGGAGGCCGGCGTGGTGGCCGGGCGCGACGACTGGGACGCGCGGCTCGAGACGATCGCCCTCGACAGCGAGGCCCAGGCCGACGCCGCGGCCGCCGACGCCGACCAGGGAGCGTGGCGCGTCGACCGGCTGCGTCAGGACGCGGCGCGGGCCAGGCGGCTGCGGGCGTTCGTGCTCGGCCTCATCGACGACATCGCCGCTGCGGCAGCCCGGCCGCGCCAGTGGCGCGAGCACGCCCAGTGGGCCCGGCGGCACGTCACGACGTTGCTCGGCCCGTTGGCCCGCCTCGACTCCTGGCCGCCGGCCGAGCGCAAGGCCGCCGAGCGCGTCGACGCGGCGCTCGACCGGCTGGCCGCGCTCGACGCGGTGGAGGGCGCCGTCGACCTCGACGTGTTCCGGCGCACCCTGGCCCTCGAGCTCGACGCCGACCTCGGCCGCGTCGGGCGGTTCGGCGAGGGCGTGCTGGTCGCCCCGCTGTCGATGGGCGTGGCGCTCGAGCTCGACGTCGTCGTCGTGCTGGGGCTCGCCGAGGGCACGTGCCCGGCCCCCGTGCGCGACGACTCGCTCCTGCCCGACCACGAGCGTTCCGTCGCCGGCGGTGAGCTGGTGGCCCGCCGGAGCCACCTCGAGCGACAGCACCGCGAGCTGCTCGCCGCGCTGGCCGGCGCCCGCCAGTGCGTGCTCGGCGTGCCGCGGGGCGATCTGCGCCGGAGCACCGAGCGCGTCCCGTCTCGCTGGGTGCTCGACATCGCCTCTGCGCTGGCCGGCGAGCGGTGGTGGGGCGAGCAGCTGTACGCGGCCGCCGTCCCGTGGGTCGAGCACGCCGGCTCGTTCGAGGACGGGCTCCGCCGCCTCAGGGTCCCGGCCACCGCCCAAGAGCACCGCGTCCGCTCGCTGCTCGCCGCCGCGCCGGCCGGCGCGTCCGAGCTGGCCGGCAGCGACGACGCCGTGCTCTCCGCCGGGGCGGCGATGGTGGCGGCCCGCCGCAGCGGCGAGTTCTCCCGCTTCGACGGCAACCTCGCCGGGCTCGCCATCCCCTCGCCCGTCGACCGGGCGACGTCGGCGACGAGCATCCAACGCTGGGCCGAGTGCCCGTTCGCCTACCTCGTCCGCGACCTCTTCGGCATCGACGAGGTCGAGAACCCCGAGGACCGCCTCGAGATCACGCCGCTCGACCGCGGGAACCTGGTCCACCAGGCCCTCGAGCGGTACGTGCGGGAGGTGCTCGACTCGAAGTGGGTACCCCGGCCCGACGCGCCGTGGCCACCGGCGTGGCGGGCCACCATGGACGCCATCGGTCGCGCCGTCTGGGCTGACTACGAAGCACGCGGCCTCACCGGCCGGCCGATCTTCTGGGACCGCGAGCGCCGCCGCATCCTGCGCGACCTGCAGCGCTTCCTCGACGAGGACGACCTCGCTCGACGCGAGGCGGGCTCGTGGCCGGTCGCCGCCGAGCTGCCGTTCGGGCTGCGCGAGGGTCCGCTCGACGCGGTCGGCTTCGACCTCGCCGACGGCCGCCGGCTGCGCTTCCGCGGCAAGGCCGATCGGGTCGACTGCGCCGACGACGGCACGGTCCACGTCGTCGACTACAAGACCGGCAGCACCCGCGAGTACACGGCACTGAACGAGGACGAGCCGGACCAGCGCGGGCGACGGCTGCAGCTGCCGATCTACGGGTTGGCCGCCCGGGCCTACCTCGGCCGACCGGAGGCCGACGTGCGGGCGGACTTCTGGTTCGTCACCGAGAAGGGCGGGTTCGAGCGCAAGGGCTACCCGATCACGCCGGCCGTGCTCGAGCGGGTCCGCACCACGCTGGGCACCATCGTCCACGGCATCGAGTCCGGCGTGTTCGCGTCGCACCCGTCCGACGGCAACAGCACCTCGCCGTGGGTCGAGTGCGCGGCCTGCGATCCCGACGGTCTCGGCCACATCGAGCTGCGCCGGGCCTGGGAGCGGAAGCGGGCGACGAAGGAACTGGCGCCGTACGCCGACCTGGCCGAGCCGCTGGCCGAGGCCGTCGAGCAGCCGACCCTCGAGGACGTGGCACGTGGCTGACCCGGCCCTTCCCGACCACCAGGACCGTCGGCGCATCGTCGAGGACCTCGACGCCACGCTCTTCGTCGAGGCCGGCGCCGGCTCGGGCAAGACCACGGCCCTCGTCGACCGCGTCGTCGCCCTCGTCACCAGCGGCGCCGCCGAGCTGGAGTCGGTGGCCGCGATCACGTTCACGGAGAAGGCGGGCGCCGAGCTGCGCGACCGGGTGCGGCGGGAGCTGCAGCGCGCCGCCGGCACCGCCGATCCCGCCATCGCCGCCCGCTGCCGCACCGCGCTGGACCAGCTCGACGGCGCGGCGATCGGCACGCTGCACTCGTTCGCCCAGCGCATCCTCTCCGAGCACCCGATCGAGGCCGGGCTACCGCCGCGCGTCGAGGTGCTCGACGACGTCACGTCGGGCGTGGAGTACGAGCGCCGATGGGGTGCGTTCCGGGATCAGCTGCTCGCCGACCCGGACATGCGCCGAACGCTGCTGCTGATGCTCGCCGCCGGCGTGCGCCGGCAAGCCCTCGATGCGCTCGCCGCGTCGTTCGAGGCCAACTGGGACCTCGTCGAGGAGCGGGTGCCGCTGATCGTGCCGGAGCCGGGCGACGTGCTCGCCCGGCTGGCCCCGGTGCTCGCCGAGCTCGACGCGCTCTGCACCGAGGCCGACGGCGCCAGCGAGGACGACTCGCTCACCGAGCGGCTCGACGAGATCGGCCGCTACGCGGCACGGCTGCGTCGGCTCGACGACGAGCTCGACGTCCTCGAAGCGCTCTCCCCGGACACCGAGCCGAAGCGGCCGAGCTTCGCCGCCGGAAACTGTGGCCGCAAGGCCAACTGGGCCGACGTTGCGGCCGTGCGCGACCGCGTGCGGGCGGCCGGGGAGAGCCTCGACGAGGTCCGGGCGGCGATCGGTCAGGAGTGCGCCCGGCGCGTCGGGACCGCCCTGCGCCGATTCACGCTCGACGGCGCCGCCGAACGGCGGGTCGCCGGGACGCTCGCCTACCACGACCTGCTCGTGCTGGCCCGGGCACTCCTTCGCCACGAGGGATACGGCCCGCTCGTGCGGCGGCGCCTCCACGAGCGCTACCAGCGCCTGCTGCTCGACGAGTTCCAGGACACCGACCCGATCCAGATCGAGCTCGCCGTGCGCATCGCCGCCGCCGAGCCCGGTGCCGCCGCGTCCGGTCGCGGGCCCTGGGCGGACGTCCCCGTCGCGCCCGGGCACCTCTTCGTGGTCGGCGACCCGAAGCAGTCGATCTACCGCTTCCGGCGCGCCGACATCGCCACGTTCCTCGCTGCTCGTGACCGCTTCGGGCCCGAGGGCGGCGGTGTCGTCCAGCTCACTTCGAACTTCCGCAGCACGGCGCCCGTGATCGAGTGGGTCAACGAGGTGTTCGCCCGGTTGATGGCCGAGGCGCCGGCCGTCGACACGCCCGTCCCGTCCCAACCGGCGTACCTCGCGCTCGCCCCGCAACGGCCGGCGCCGCCCATCGGTCCGCCAGTGGCGGT
Organism: uncultured Acidimicrobiia bacterium; assembly: GCA_963784255.1. Lineage (GTDB taxonomy): Bacteria > Actinomycetota > Acidimicrobiia > Acidimicrobiales > Ilumatobacteraceae > JALZMG01. The sequence continues at coordinate 250,996 of CAWAQO010000001.1, forward strand.
CGTCGGCCGCACCACCCACCATGAGAAGGCACCCGCCGACGACGTGCGCCAGGCCGAGGCGGCCGACGTCGCCGCCACCGTCGTGCGCATCGCCGACGAGGGCTGGTCGGTGCGCGACGGCGACGGCTGGCGGCCCGCCCGGCTCGGCGACGTCACGGTCCTCGTGCCGGCCCGCACGTCGCTGCCCTTCCTCCAGGACGCCCTCGACGCCGCCCGCATCCCCTTCCGCGCCGAGTCGAGCTCGCTCGTGTACGGCACGCGGGCCGTGCGCGACCTCCTGATGGTGCTGCGCGCCGTCGCCGACCCGACCGACCAGCTGCACCTGCTCGCCGCGCTCCGGACGCCGTTGCTCGGTTGCGGCGACGACGACCTGTTCCGGTTCCGCGTCGAGCGCTCGGGCCGGTGGAGCTACCTCGTCGGACCAGCCGGACACCATGCCGACCGACGACCCCGTTGCGGCGGCGCTCGGTTACCTCGGTGCGCTGCACCGCGAGCGGCTGTGGATGGCCCCGTCGGACCTGATCGACCGCATCGTCCGCGACCGTCGCGCCCTCGAGCTCGGCTTCACCGAGACCCGGCCGCGCGACGTCTGGCGGCGGCTGCGCTTCGTGGCCGACCAGGCCCGAGCGTGGAGCGACGCCACCGGCGGGAACCTGCGCACGTACCTCCAGTGGATCGAGCAGCAGACCGCCGGCGCCCGCGTCGAGGAGGCGATCCTGCCCGAGACCGACGACGACGCCGTGCGGGTGATGACGATCCACGCCGCCAAGGGGCTGGAGTTCCCGATCACGATCGTCAGCGGCCTGTCCACGGTGCCGGGCGGGCAGCGGGCGGCGGCCGACGTGGTGTTCCCTCCAACGGGCGGGGTGGGGTACCGCCTCGGGCGGCACGTGCAGACCGAGGAGTGGAAGGCCTCACTGCCGATCGACGAGCAGATGGCGCTCGACGAGCGGATCCGCCTGCTCTACGTCGCCTGCACGCGCGCCAGCGATCACCTGGTCGTGTCGCTGCACCGGCGGGCCCGCAAGAAGGCACCCGAGGCGAGCAAGCGGACCAACGCCGAGTTGCTCGTCGACGGCATGGGGGCTGTCGTCGACGCGCTGCCCGATGCGCCCGGCAGGGGGACCGTGTACACGGGGCGGATCCCCCCGGCGGCGACGCCGATCGTCGACCTGGCGGCGTGGACCGCCGAGCACGCCGCCGCCGTCGCCCGGGCCGCCCGCCCATCGGCCGTCGCGGCGACCGCCCTGACGGACGAGGGTGGCCCCGATCCGGAGTCCGACGCCGGTGCCGGGTTGCTGAAGCGGCCGCCCGACCTCGACCTCCCTCCGTGGCTCAAGGGCCGCTACGGCACGGCGGTCGGGCGGGCCGTGCACGGGGTCCTGCAGACCATCGATCTGGCCACGGGTGACGGCGCAGCGGCCGCGGTCGCCGCCCAGTGCGAGGCCGAGGCCGTGCCCGACCGTGCCGACGTGGTCGCCGAGCTCGTGGCCCACGCGCTGGCCGCGCCGTCGGTCCGCGAGGCGAGCACGCGGCCGCACTGGCGTGAGGTGTACGCCTGCGCCCCGGTCGGTGACCGCCTGCTCGAGGGCTACGTCGACCTGCTGTACCGGCGCGACGACGGGCTCGTCGTGCTCGACTACAAGACGGCGGCCACGAACGACGCCGCCGAGCTCGGCCGGCGCGTCGAGGGCTACCGGTTGCAGGGCGCGAGCTACGCGCTGACGATCGAGGCGACGACCGCCGAGCCGGTCGTCGGTGTGGTGTTCCTCTTCCTGACGCCGCACGGTCCGGTCGAGCGCCAGCTGCCGGACCTGCGGCAGGCGATGGACGACGTCCGCGGGCTGGTGGTGGCCGGTCGCGAGCTCACGGCCTGACCGGCTCCGGCCGGCGCAGACGGGCCAGCACCTCCGTCACCGCCAAGCACCACGAAGAACTGGGCGACGGCGAGGCCCGCCACGGTCGCCGACGCCGCGGTGTCGGCGTGGTAGCTCACGGCCAGCCCGAGCACCGTCGCCGACCAGCCGAGGCCGACCGCCACCGCCATGGCCACGGGCAGGCGGCGGACCAGCAGCATGGCCGTGGCCGGCGGCGCCACCAGCAACCCGAACACGAGCAGCGTGCCGACGGCACGGAAGCTGGCCACGATCGACAGTGCCAGCAGGGAGAGCATGGCGACGTGGGCGACGTCGGGGCGCAGTCCGAGCGTGGTCGCCTTGTCGCGGTTCACGGAGAGGGCGAGGAAGGACCGGTGTCCGGCGACGACGCCGAGCAGCGTGACGCCGAGGACGCCGGCGGCCAGCCGGAGGTCACCGGGGCTGACGCCGAGGATGTCGCCGAACAGGACGGCCGTGAGATCGCCGACGTAGGTGTCCTCGCGGCTGATGATCACGACACCCAGCGCGAGCATCCCGACGAACAGCAGCCCGATCCCGGTGTCGTGGGCGAACCGGGTCGTGCGGTGCACGAGGTCGACGCCGACGACCATGACGACCGCGCTGGCGAGCGCACCGATGGTGGGGTCGAAGCCCCAGAGCACGGCGACGGCGATGCCCGGCAGCACACCGTGGGCGAGGGCGTCGGCGAAGAAGGCCAACCCGCGCACGACGACCCAGGTGCCGATGAGCGCGGTCGTCGTGGCCGCCAACAACCCCCCGAGCAGCGCCCGCTGGGTGAGGTCGGACGAGAAGGCGTCCGTGAAGAACTCGACGGGGTTCACCTCAGTGCCTCGGCGATGCGTGCCCCGTTCGTCTCCATCATCCCGACGTAGGTGTCGGCGCCGGACCCGGGTTCGCCCAAGCTCTCGGTGTAGAGCTCGACGACCTGCACCGGTCCGCCGACCTCGTCGGCCAGCGCCTCGGCCAGCTCGGCCGACTGCGTCGTCTCGGCGAAGATCGCGGGACGCCGCGCTCGCGGATCACGTCGGCCAGCGCGGTCAGGTCGGCCGCCGACGGTGCCGCGCTCGTGGTGAGCGACGGGACGACGGCGCCGACCACCTCGAACCCGTAGCGGTCGGCGAAGTAGCCCAGTACCTCGTGGTTGGTCACCAGGGTCCGCCGCTCCGGCGGCACCGTGGCGAGCTGCCCCTCGATCGACGTGTCGAGCTGCTCGAGCGCCTCGACGTAGGCCGCGGTGCTGTCGGCGACCACGGCGGCGTCGACGCCGTCCAGCGCGGCCACCTGCCCGCCGAGCGCGTCGACGGCCCGCGCCATCGCGCGCCGGGTCGGTGAAGAGGTGCGGATCCGGTTGGTCGCCGTCGCCGAGCGTGAGCAGGTCGACGTGGTCGGCGAAGGAGAACACCGTCGTGCCGCCGTCGACCGCCTGCTCGATGACGTCCGCCATGCCCTCCTCGAACCGCGCCCCGTTGGTGACGAGGAGGTCGGCGTCGAGCATCGCTTCGGCCTGGCGCGCCGACGGCGCGAAGTCGTGTGGGTCGCTTCCGGCGGGCATGACGACCTCGACGTCGGCGGCATCACCGACCACCTGGCTGACGACGTCGCCGAGGATGTTCGTCGTCACGACGATCGACGGGCGGCCGCTCGCGGTGGCGTCGTCGTCGTCGCCGCACGCCGCGGTGCCGGCCAGCAGGCCGCACACCGCGACAAGACTGAGAATCCGTCTCATTCCTGGATACGCTAGAGCGATCGCCGCCGAGCCGACAACCGACGAGCGGGCGATCGCCCTCGACGGTGTCGCGATCGCGCGCGGCGGCCGCACGGTGCTCGGAGTGGAGTCCTTGCGCATCGGCCCCGGGCTCACGGTGCTCGTCGGGCCGAACGGGTCGGGAAAGTCCACGCTGCTGCACGCCATCGCCGGTCTCCTCGACGTGGCGGGCTCCGTCACCGTGCTCGGCACGTCGCCGTTGGTCGCCCGACCCCGCGTCGCGTACGTCCTCCAGGCCCAGCAGCTCCCCGAGCGGCTGCTCGTCACGGCACGCGAGGTCGTCGCCCTCGCCCGGGCGGCGCGGCTCGGTCCGTTCCGCCGCTTCCAGCGGCGCGACCACGACGCCGTCGACGCCGCCCTCGATCGCCTCGAGCTGACCGATCTCGCCGGCCGCCACCTCGCCGAGCTCTCCGGCGGCCAGCGCCAGCGGGTGTTCCTCGCCCAGGGGCTGGCTCAGGAGGCCGACGTGCTGCTGCTCGACGAACCGGTCGCCGGCCTCGACCTCGCGTCGAGCGGGCGGATCGCCGCCGTGATCGACGACGAGCGACGCCGGGGGCGCATCGTCGTCGTCGCCACGCACGATCTCGACGAGGCCGGTCGGGCCGACCAGGCGGTGCTGCTCGCCGGCCGGGTCGTCGCCCACGGCAGCCCGTCAGACGTGCTCGTGCCCGCCAATCTGCGTGCCGCCTACGGTGGGCGCCTGGTCGATCTGGGCGGCGGGCGCTTCCTCACGGACGACGACGACGCCCACGACCACGCGCACTGACGGGTGAGGTGGCCGAACCCAATGGCGCGTCAGGCGGCGCAGCTGGGGCAGCGGCCGAAGACGTCGATGACGTGGGCATGGGCGACGAAGCCCTCGCGCTCGGCCAGGGACTCGAAGCGACGGTGCAGCGAGCGCTCGAGGGCGGCATCGAACGTGACGTCGCGGACGTCGCCGCAGCCCTCGCAGATCAGGTGGTGGTGGTGGCCGGTGAGCTCCTCGGCGAGCTCGAAGCGGGCGTGATCACCGCCGTGGACGAGCCGGCGGACGACCCCGGCCTCCTCCATCAGGGCCAGGTTGCGGTACGTCGAGCTCTGCGCCAGCGAGCCGTCGCCGGCCATCACCTCGGGCAGGGTCAGGGGACGCCCGGCGGCGGCGAGCACCCGGATGATGGTGCGCCGGCCGGCGGTGTAGCGGTGCTCGCGGGCGGCGAGACGAGCCTGCACCCCACGTTCGAGCTCGACCTCCATCGGCGGCTCACGATACCTGTCGAGGCCCGAACCTCGATCTGGGCGGGATCCTTCGCACCTGCTGGCGAGGATCCCGCCCAGATGGTGGGGCGGTGAGATTCCCGCCCAGATTGGGGAGCCGCGGCAAGCTTGTCAATGAACCTTGGTGCCTCCGATTAGGCTTCGTCGATGCATGTCGACGTGATCCCCGGGCGGCGGCGGGTCTCGGTCGGGCCGCCGGGCGGGCCGACTGGTGTCGATCGCCGCGGCGTACACGATCACGGTCACCGACAGCGCGCCCTACGACCTCGCCCTGCGCCTGGAGTGGAACGAGAGCCAGGGGCGTCTGCTGCTCCAGGAGCTGATCTTCCGCGCCCAGCCGGGCGGCGAGCAGGTGCGCATGGCCAACATCATCCGGGTCGCCATCGCCGACCTCGTCGAGCGGGCGCTGGAGCTGGAGGTCCTCGGCGCGCGGGGGTGGCCGGGCGTCGTCGGCGACCACGCCGACTGGGATCCCGTCTCCGTCGACGCGCTCGGTGTACCTGCTCTCCGTGGCGATCGGCGGCCAGCGCCCCTCGGCCACCGTGGCCCGGGCCCGCGGCCTGTCGCCGGCCACCGGTCCCAAGCGGGTGAGCGCGGCGCGTCAGGCCGGACTGATCCCGCCCACCGATCCGGGCAAGCCGTCAGCCGCCTACGCGCCCACCTGACGTCGCGGCGCCAGCAGGATCACGGTGGCTCCCGATCGTCAGCGCCTCGCCGAGACGACCAGCGAGGCGAACGGCGCCTCGACCCGGCCGTCGGCCGTGGCGAACGGGGCCAGGGCGGTGCGGGCGTCGGCCTTGATCCGGTCGTAGACCTCGTCGCTGATGCGCTCGCGCAGCGGGGTGCTCTCCACCTCGGTGGCCACGAACGCGTCGACCGACGGTGCCGCGTAGACGCCGATGCGCGTCTCGCTGCCGGTCACCGTCAGCCCGGCGCCCTCCAGCAGGGCGGCCACGCCGGCTGCGTCGCCGCAGTTGAAGTAGGTGGTCAGCAGCTCGATGGCGGAGGGCCCGGCGTGCCGCGCCGCGACGTCGACGAACAGCCGGAACGCGTCCTGCTCATCCAGCGCCGCCGGCACGAGGACCGCCACGGCGCCACCGGAACGGGCGGCGCGCGCCATCTCGCGGCACGCCTGCGGCCGGTCAGGGAAGAACATCAGCGCCATCTGGCAGAGCACGGCGTCGAAGGCGGCGTCGGCGACCGGGAGGCGGCCGGCGTCACCCTGGCGCCAGCCGAGCGCGGGCCGGACGCGGCGGGCGACGACGAGCATCGACTCGTTGCGGTCGACGCCGACGACGGAGCCCTGGGGACCGACGAGGTCGGCGGCGGTGCGGGCGACGATGCCGGTGCCGCAGGCGACGTCGAGGACGTCGTGGCCGGCGGCGACGCCGGCGGCGGCGCACGTCATCGGCGCCCACTGGGCGAAGAAGGCCGGCACGAACATGGCCTCGTAGGCCTCGGCCGCGGCCAGCGGGAGCTCGAAGGTCTCGGTCGTCATGCTCCGATGGTGGGCGTCCGGGCACCGCCGAGCATCGGTCAGCTGACCCATCCTGAGGCGGCGTAGGCGGCCGCTTCGGCCCGGTTGCGCAGGGCCAGCTTGCCGAGGATGCGGCTGACGTGGTGGGCCGCCGTCTTGCGGCTGATGTAGAGGCGGGCGGCGATCTCCGGGTTGGACAGCCCGGCGCCGAGCAGGCGCAGCACCTCCTGCTCCCGGGCGGTCAGCGCGCCGACGCCCTTGGCGCCGGGTCGCGGCGTCACGCCGAGACCGCGCAGGAGGGCGGACGTCTGATCGGCGTCCCGGGTGGCGCCCAGTGCATCGAACGTGTCGAGGGCGCGCCGGGCGTGCTCGACCGCCAGCTCCGGGTCAGCGGAGCGCAGCACGCCGGCCAGCCGGGCGCGGGCCCGTGCCGCCTCGTAGGGCAGGCCCAGCGTGGTCCACGCGTCGATGGCGTCCTCGAGCGCCGTCCGGGCGGCGACGGCGTCGTCGCGCGCCCCGGCCACCCGACCACGCGCCTCCGCTTGGGCGGCGGCCGCCTGGCGGGCGCCGGCAACGGGAGCGAGCCCGCTGACCATCGTCGCCGCGCCGTCGACGTCGCCGCCGGCGAGGAGGGCGTCGACCACGACCTCGAACGCCGCCGGCGAGGTCCACCCGCCCGCATCCCCGAGACGGCCGAGGGCCCGCCTGGCGCCAGGTGGGTCATCCTGGGCCAGACGCAGCGCGGCGAGCGCGAGCGCCCGCTCGGGATCGACCGGGGCGTCGTCGAGGAGGGCGGCGGCGTCCTCCAGCCGTCCCTGGCGCACGCGCAGGACGGCCAGGCGCCCCGTGGCGCGGGCGTGGAGCGCGGGCAGAAGTCCGCGGTGGCCGCCCGCCCGGCGGCCAGCTCGCGCTCCGCTGCCGGCCAGTGGCCGGTGGCCGCCAGGACGCTGCCGTAGTTGATCCGGCACTCGGCGTAGAGGAAGGGGCAGCCGTACGTCCGCACGAAGTCGTCCGTCACGCGGCACCACTGAGCGGCGCGCTCGACGTCGTTCGCCAGCTCGCAGGCGTTGAGCATGTCGCAGCAGGCGTACACGACGACCTCGAGGTTGCTCGCCTCCCCGGCGAGCGCCGCCACCATCACCTCGTCGATGTTGGCGAAGCCGTCGTCCTCGCCTCGGGCGACCCGGATGTAGCCGAGCTGTGACAGCGCCGTGAGCTCGAGGTCGGTGTCGCCCTCCGCCCGGGCCACCGCCAGCGCCCGCGCCGTCAGCGACTCGGCCTCGGTGAGGTCGGCGAGGCGGTACCCGCGCGACACCCAGACCCAGCCGTGCAGCGGCCCCACGGCGAGCGGGCCGAGCAGGCGATCGGCGCCGCGCCAGCCAGCCGGCCGCCGCCGCGTCGTTGGCGAAGTTGGCCTTGTACGTGATGGCCAGCCAGACGGCGCAGCGCACGGCCCCGGTCACGTCACCGTCGCGCCGGTACGCCGCGTACGCCCGCGTGCACGTGGCCACGCTCTCCTGGTCCTCGCCGAGCCACCACAGCGCGACGGCGAGCCCGTGCAGGGAGGCGGCCGTCGCGTCCTCGACCAGCGCCTGCTCGTAGGCGTGCCGAGCGTCCGCCCAGCGCCCCGCCGCCAGCAGCTCCTCGGCGGTCACCGGTCCATTGTGACCGCGGGGTGACGTACGCTCGCTCCGACGTGATCTTCGAGCAGCACTACCTGGGGTGCCTGTCGCAGGCGTCGTACCTCATCGGCGACACCACGTCAGGGCGGGCCGTCGTCGTCGACCCGCGGCGCGACATCTCCGGCTACCTCGGGTCGGCCGCCGAGCACGGCCTCACCATCGAGCTCGTCATCGAGACGCACTTCCACGCCGACTTCCTGTCCGGCCACCTGGAGCTGGCCGCCGCCACCGGGGCCTCGATCGCGTACGGCGAGGTCGCCGACACGGAGTTCGAGTCGCGCCACCTCGCCGACGGCGAGCGCATCTCGCTCGGCGACGTGGTGCTCGAGATCCGCGCCACCCCGGGGCACACACCGGAGTCCATCAGCGTGGTCGTCTACGAGCACGCCGGGGATCAGGAGCCGTTCGCGGTGCTCACCGGCGACGCCCTGTTCGTCGGCGACGTCGGTCGGCCGGACCTGCTCTCGTCGCGCGGGGTGACCAGCGACGAGCTCGCCGGGCAGCTCTACGACTCGTTGCACGGGAAGCTGATGACGTTGCCCGACACGACGCGGGTGTACCCGGCCCACGGCGCCGGCTCGTCGTGCGGCAAGAACCTCTCGACCGACACCTGGTCGACCATCGGCGAGCAGCGCCGGTCGAACTACGCCGTGCAGCCGATGTCGCGCGACGACTTCATCGGCGTGGTGACCGACGGGCTCAGCCTGCCGCCGGCCTACTTCTCATTCGACGCCGTGCGCAACCGCGAGGTGCACGACATCCTCGACGAGTCCTCGGTGCCGCCGCCACTCCCGGTCGACGAGGTGCTGAGGCTGCAACGGTCCGGGGCCGTCGTGCTCGACACGCGCGACGCCAACGAGTTCGCCGTCGGCCACCTCGCCGGATCGATCAACGTCGGGCTCGACGGTCGCTACGCCGAGTACGCCGGCGGTGTCATCCAGCCCGGGGCGCCGATGGTGCTGGTGACCGAGGCGGGCATGGAGATCGAGGCGAAGAACCGCCTCGCCCGCATCGGCTTCGACCGTGTCGTCGGGCACCTCCACGAGCCGTTGCGGGTGTTCGAGGAGCACCCGGACGAGGTGGTCCGCAGCTCTCGGCTGACCGTCCACGAGCTGGCCGACCGCCTGCGCGCCGGTGAGGAGCTCCAGCTCGTCGACGTCCGCCAACCCGCCGAGACGGCGACGGGCACGATCGACGGTGCCGTCGAGATCCCGCTGACCCGCCTCAACGAGCGGCTGCCGACGCTCGACGCGTCCAAGTCGACGGTCGTGTACTGCGCCGGGGGCTACCGCTCGTCGATCGCGGCCAGCCGCATGGCAGCGAGCGGCTTCACCGACGTGGCCGACCTCCTCGGCGGCTACGGGGCATGGGTCGCCGCCGACGCCGCCCGCTGACCCGCGCTCAGCCACCCTCGATGGCGAGGACCCCGTCGACGCCGCTCAGGTCGATCAGTCGCCGCGCCTGGGCCTGCGGCTGGCGCACGACGAACGCGCGCTGCGTCGCCGCGGCGCGGCCGTTGGCCTCGAGGACCACCTTCAGGCCGGACGAGTCGACGAACGTCACGTCGGCCAGGTCGAGCACGACGCCACCGGCGCCGTCGACCTCGATGTCCTCCAGCAACCCCGCCAGCGTCGGCGCCGAGCCCAAGTCGAGCTCGCCGCGCAGGTGCAGCACATGATGGCCGTCCACCCGGACGTGTCCGATCTCCAAGCCTCTCATCGCTCCTCCTGGTCCTCGAGGGCGGCGAGCCGGCGGCGGAGGTCGGCGACCTCGGCTTGCAGGGCGACGATGCGCATCGCCCCGATCAGCGTGATGCCGTCGGCCATCAGCCCGTTGAGTGCGTCGATGTGCTCGACTTCGTGGCGGCTGTAGCGGCGCTGGCCGCCCGAGGTCCGTGACGGACTGACCGCGTCGTGGGCCTCCAGGCGGCGCAGGAACGCCGGCGGCACGCCGAGCAGGTCGGCGACCTGCCCGACGCTGTACAGCGGATCCGAATCGGCCGGGAACCGCAGCAGCGGCCGCCGATCGAGCGGACCAGGATCCGGACCCGCCGCGCTCACGACGTCGACACCTCGATGGGCTCGGCCGAGCCGCTCGACGCCGCGCCGTTGGCGGTGACCTCGACGCGGCGCGGCTTGGCCTGCTCGCGCACGGGCAGGCGGAGGGTCAACACGCCGTCGCGGTAGTCAGCCGTGAGCCGATCGGTGTCGAGCGACTCGCCGAGGAAGAGCTGCCGGCTGAACGCGCCGAACGGGCGCTCGCCGATGAGGAGCTCGACGTCGTCATCGGCGCCCCGTTCGCGGCGCGCGTGGATCGTCAGCACGTTGCGCTCGACGGTGAGGTCGAAGGCATCGGCCGGTACCCCCGGCATGTCGAGTTGGACCACGAACTCGTCGCCCTTGCGGAAGGCGTCGATCGGCATGGCGGCCGGGCGGGCCTTCGTGCCGAACACCTCCTGAGCGACACGGTCGAGCTCGCGGAACGGGTCGGTGCGCATCAACATGTCGTCTCCCTTCGCTACCAGGTTCAGCACTGTTATCGCGCCTTCACAGCGGAAACTGTCAACTCCAGTTACAGGTTTGTTGCTGACCCGGAGGTCACGGCCGATCATCTTCGTCGCCCGCGCGATGCGATCGCGACATACTGGGAGCGGCTGGTGAAGGAGGCTCGATGACCGTGGAGACGAGCCGGCACGTCACGCCGGCGCCGACCCTGTCCGACGACGCATCCGCGCCCGCGCCCGGCTCGGTGGCGGCCGCGCTCGGCCCGCTCGTCACGATGCTGCTCGGGGCCGACCCACCGATCCGCGTCGTGTTCTGGGACCGCAGCGCGGTCGGTCCGGCGCCCACCGACGCCGTCGGCACGTTGCACGTGCGCTCGCCAGATGCCGTGCGGCGTGTGCTGTGGAGCCCCAACGAGCTCGGGCTCGGCCGGGCCCACGTCGCTGGGGAGCTCGACCTCGAGGGTGACGTGGTGGCGACGATGGCGGCGCTGCGCGACGTGGCGCCGCGGCACCTCCGCTTCGGGTGGAAGGCGGCGCCGCTCGCCGGCCGCGCCGCGGCGCGGCTCCACCTCCTCGGACCTCCGCTGCCGCCGCCACCCGAGGAGGCCCACCTCCGCGGCTGGCGGCACTCGCTGCGGCGCGACGCCGCCGCCATCAACCACCACTACGACGTCGGCAACGACTTCTACCGGATCGTGCTCGGCCCGTCGATGACGTACTCGTGCGCCCGCTTCGCCGAGCCGGACATGGATCTCACGGCGGCACAGGCGTCCAAGCACGACCTGATCTGCCGCAAGCTCGGACTCGCCGACCACGCCGGCGGGCGCCTGCTCGACGTCGGGTGCGGTTGGGGCTCGATGGCCATCCACGCCGCCACCCACTACGAGGTCGCCGTCGTCGGCATCACGATCAGCGAGGCCCAGGCGGCCCTGGCGCGCCAGCGCGTCGCCGAGGCCGGCGTGGAGGACCGCGTCGAGATCCGCCTGCAGGACTACCGCGAGCTCGGCGGCGAGCAGTTCGACGCCGTCTCGTCGGTCGGGATGTCGGAGCACGTCGGCTCGAAGCGGCTCGACGAGTACTACGCCACCCTGCGCGCCGCCCTGCTCCCGCGTGGCCGGCTGCTCAACCACGCCATCAGTTCGGTCGGCGGGTCACGGCTCGGGCGGACGTCGTTCATCGGTCGGTACGTGTTCCCCGACGGCGAGCTGATCGACGTCGGCGAGAGCGTGTTGGCGATGGAGCGGGCCGGCTTCGAGGTGCGTGACGTCGAGTCGCTGCGCGAGCACTACGCCAGGACGCTGCGCGCCTGGATCGCCAACCTCGAGGCCAACTGGGACGCCGCCGTCGCCTCCGTGGGCGAAGCCCGAGCGCGGGTGTGGCGGCTGTACATGGCCGGCTCGGTGGTCGGGTTCGAGGACGGCGGCATCGCCGTGCACCAGGTCCTCGGCGTCGTGCCGACGGACGCCGGCGTCAGCGGGATGCCACCGACCCGAGCCGGCTGGGGCTGACCCCCCCGTTCTGTCGTTTGGCCACGGCCCGATCGGGCCGTCACCAAACGACAGAACGAGGGGAATGGCGCGTATCAGACGTCGGCCCGCGGCGTCTCCTTCGTTGACCAGACGAGGGAGTTCCAATGCGGATCATCACACGGGCGGAGTCGGGGATACCGGTCAAGGTCACGATGTCGACCGGCCAGCCGCGGCCGGCGCTGCAGCCGGGGCTGCGGACGCTGACGGTGCACTACACCGGGGCGACCGGTCGGCTCGGCGACCGCGACCCGAAGCAGTCGTTCCTGAACCTCCACGCCTTCGCCGTGGGCAAGAAGAAGCCGTACGAGTACAACTACGTGATCACCCACGACGGGTCGATCTGGGAGTTCGCCGGCCTGTTCCGCGCTGCCCACTGCACCGGTGCCAACGACACGGCGATCGGCGTGCAGTTCCACAACGCCGTCGGCGAGCCGCTGCTCGACGTGCAGCTGGCGGCCTACCGCTTCCTGCGCGACCACCTCGTCGCCATCGGCGCGCTGGCGCCCGATCACGCCGTCGTGAAGCACCGCAAGATGCCGGCGGCGGCGACCCCGTGCCCCGGCGAGGCCATCGAGCAGCGGTGGGCCGAGATCGTCGACGGTGCCGTCGCGCCGCCCGTCGTGACCCCGGCCGGCGGTGACGAGATCACCGGCCCGCCCACCGTCGCCGTCGACGGCGCGCTGGGGTGGGCGATCCACCGCGGCGCCCCCGCCGACCTCGCCGGCGAGGTCGTGCCGCTGTACTGGGAGCTGGCCCCACCGCTCGACATCCGTCCGGAGGTGGCCCTCGCCCAGGCGATGGTCGAGACGGCGAACTTCACGTTCCCGCGGCGGGAGCACACCGTCTCGCCGGAGCACCGCAACCCCTGCGGCATGCGCACGCGCGTGATCGTGAAGGGCCCGAACGGTGAGGCCGAGACGCCGGACAACCACCAGCGCTTCGCCTCGTGGCGCGACGGCGTGCAGGCCCACCTCGACCACCTCGCCCTGTACGTCGGCCGGCCGGGCTACCCGAAGGCCGCCACGCCCGACCCCCGGCACTTCCCGCACCTGCTCGGCAAGGTCACCTCGCTGACCAACCTCGGCGACTGGTGGGTGCTCGGCGGGCAGGGCACCAAGCCCACCTACGGGCAGGCCATCCGGACCCGCGTCGCCGAGATGCCGGCCGCCCCGGCCGCCCCGATCTTGCCCACCATCCAACCAGTCAACCCAGGAAGTGAGTTCGACATGGCGACCACCGCCGACCTCGAAGCTGTCGTCCGGACCGTGCTCAACGGCGCCACCGGCAACGGCTTGACCAACTACGACGACACGATCCGGGAGATCCTCGAGCTCGGTCGCGTCAACTTCAACGACCTGCAGGCCCTCAAGGCCGAGGTCGCCACCCTCCGGGCCCAGCTCCCGCCCGCCGCCTGACGCCCGCAGTCAGGCCCGGAACACGGAGACGTGCCGGGCGCTGCGGGCGGTGAACGGCTCACCGAGCCACCCGCCCCAGCGCTCGGCCAACCGGAGGCCGGCGATGCGCGCCATCAGGTCCAGCTCGCTCGGCCACGCGTAGCGCGTGACGATCGGTGCGAGGCGCACGCCGCTCGCGGTCAGCGACACGTGGCTCTCGTCGAGCAGCTGGTTGACCGGATCGTGTCGCCCCACGTCGAGGCGCACCTCGTCGACACTGATCGCTTCGGCGTCGACGTACTGGTCGTCGCGCAACCGGAACAGCGGACCAGGCACCGACGCCTCGACGACGAACGCACCGTCGTCGGTGAGGTGGGCGGCCACGTTGACGAAGCAGCGCACCTGGTCGTCCTGGGTCAGCAGGTTGTACAGCGTGTTGAACACGACGTACACGAGGCGGTAGCGACCCTCGACGGCGACGTCGGCGAAGTCGCCGATCGTGACGTGGAGCTCGGCGCCGCCGGGCTTGGCCCGCAGCCGATCGACCATCGCCGTCGACAGGTCGATGCCGTCGACGCGGACGCCCCGGGCGGCCAGGGGCAGGGCGATGCGCCCGGTCCCGATGGCCAGCTCGAGCACGGGACCGTCGCCCGCGAGGCGGTGGAGGAAGGCGACCGTCTCGGCTTCGTCGCCGCGGCGGGTCTCGTCGTAGCGGCCGGCGGTGTCCTCGCCGAAGCTGATCACCGGCTCGTAGTCCTGCACCGGTCGAGCTTGCCGTCGAGCGGCCGGCGGCGCGATGTGGATTTCCGCTGTTCCGCGGGGCCGTTCGTGCCGATAGGTCGGCGTGCGGTTCCTGCGGGTGGCGTCGTTGATCGCCGGGGTCGCGCTCGTCGTGATGGGCATCGCCGGGGCGGCCGGTCGCCTCGGTGAGCAGCGCGCCGAGCGCGACCGCGAGCTCGAGAGCTTCGCCGAGCTGGCGGCCGCCGGCGTCGATGCGGGCGTCGCCCGCGTGAGCGCGGCACTGTCCGTCGCCGATGCGGACACGCCGATCGACCGCCTCGCCGACGCCCTCGCCGCACCGGTGTGCGCCGTCGACGACGCCGGCGCCACGACCTGCTCCGTCGACACGGGGCTCGCGGCCACGACGGTCGCCGCCTCGTTGGCCGCCGCGGCGACGCACGGCGCACCGGTCGCCGTGTCCGGCGGCGGCGGCGCCGACGTCGTCGTCGCCGTGGACCAAGGCACCCGCCGCCTGTACGTGCCCGTGCCGGTCGACGCCGGCCTGCTGCCGGATGCCGCGCGGGCCCTCCTCGTCCCGGCCGAGGGCGAGCCGCTGTTCAGCGCCCACAGCAGCGGCGGCCGGCGACGGGTGGCCGCGCCGTCGATGGTCGAGTTCGTCGACGGACCGGGCGCCGTGCGCGTCGACCTCGCGGACGACGTGCGCCTCGCGTCCGGCGAACGCTGGCTCCTCGCCGGGCAGGTCGCGCTCGGCGTCCTGCTCATGGCGCTGGCCCTCGGGGGGCTGGTGGCCGAGCACCGGACGTTGCACCAGCGGGCCACCACCGATGCCCTCACCGGGCTGCCGAACCGGGCGGAGTTCGAGCGACGGGCGACGGAGACCCTCGCCCGGCTGTCGCGCAACGGCGGCCGGGCCTGTGTGATGGTGATCGACCTCGACCACTTCAAGGTCGTCAACGACACCGTCGGTCACGACGCCGGCGACCGTGTGTTGACGGCCGCCGCCGAGCGCCTCCGGGCGGCCGTCCGCGAGTCCGACCTCGTCGGCCGGTGGGGTGGCGACGAGTTCGTCGTGTTGCTGCCCGGCGTCGCCGATCCCCGTGCCGTGCCCGATCGCGCGTCCACGATCGCCACCGCCCTGGCCGCCGCGCCGCCGATCGCCGGCCATGCCCTCACGGCCAGCGTCGGTGCGGCGCTGTTCCCGCTCCACGGTGCCCGCCTCGACGAGTTGCTCCGCGCGGCCGACCGGGCGATGTACGCGGCAAAGGTGCAGGGCGTGCCGCACCACCTGGCCGAGATCCTGTAGCGACGAGCAATCCGACGGGTACGGGCCACCGCGCCCCGCGCGTGGGGAGCGGCACGGCGTTGCTACGGTGAAGTCTCCGGACGGGTGTGACCGGTGGAGGTCGTTTGCGCATGGACCACCAGGACAACCCGTGGAACCCGTCCGACGAGCCGGTCGCGCTGGATCCGGCGACCGGCGCGTTGACGCTCGTCGACGGCACGACGTTCAGCCTGAGCGCTCGCAGCGGCGACTTCGACGGCGGCGTCCACGGGTTGTTCTTCGCCGACCTGCGGGCGCTGTCGGTGCTGCGCCTGTCCATCGAGGGTGCCACGCTGCAGACCTTGGCCGCCGCGGCGACCGAAGGGTCCGAGCGGGCGACCTTCGTGCTGCGCACGCTCGTGCCGGCACCGCCGTCGGGCCAGCGGCTGATGATCGTGCGCCGCCGCCGCCTGGTCGGCGGCATGGAGGAGCAGATCGAGCTGCGCAACCACGGGACGGTGGACCAGCCGGTCGAGCTGGCCCTCGACGTCGGCACCGACTTCGCCGACCTCTTCGCCGTCAAGGAAGGCCGGCGCCGCCGGCCCGCGGGCGAGCGGCTCGTGGAGGTGCGCGAGGGCACGATCGTCTTCGAGTGGCGTCGCGGGACGCGGCGTCGGCGGGTCCGGATCAGCTTCGACGGTGCTCCGGCGCTGTCGACGACCAGGGCCACCTGGCGCACCATCGTGCCGGCCCGCTCGTCGCGCACGGTCGGCTTCACCGTCGAGGTCTCGCTCGGGGCGACGTGGCCGACGGCCGCCGACAGCGTGCACGCCCTGGCGACCGACGACGACGCGTGGGTCGCGGCGGCGCCCCGTCTGCGCACGTCGCACGCCGGCCTGGCGATCGCCTACGACCGCGCCCTCGGCGATCTCGCTGCCCTGCGCCTGTTCGACCCCGTGCACGGCGGTCCGCCCGCGGTGGCCGCCGGTGCGCCGTGGTTCATGACGTTGTTCGGCAGGGACTCGATCCTCTCGTCGTGGATGGCCATGCCCGTCGATCCCGTGCTCGGCTACGGCGTGGCCTGCGCCCTCGCCGATCTGCAGGGCACGAAGGTGGACCCCGACACGGAGGAGGAGCCCGGCCGTGTGCTCCACGAGGTCCGCTTCGTCAGTTCCACGAACCCGTCCTTCCGCGAGGGCCAGGCGTACTACGGCACCGTCGACGCCACCCCGCTGTTCGTCACGCTGGTCGGCGAGCTCAGCCGATGGGGGTTGCCGGACGACCGGCTCCTGCCGCTGCTCCGCCCAGTCGACCGAGCGATGGAGTGGCTGGCCGCCCGGATGGACGGTGGCTACCTCGGCTACCGCCGAGCCAGTGCCAATGGGCTGGCCAACCAGGGATGGAAGGACTCGTGGGACGGGATCCGTTACCACGACGGCCGAGTCGCCGAGGCCCCACTGGCGCTCGCCGAGGTCCAGGGCTACGTGTACGCCGCTCACCTCGCTCGGGCCGGGCTGGCCACCCGCTTGGACGATCCAGGTCGCGCCGACCAGGAACTGGCTGCGGCGGGGCAGCTGAAGGAACGGTTCAACCGCGACTTCTGGTGCCCCGAGCACGGCTGGCTGGCCGTCGCGCTGGACGGCGACGGCGGCCGAGTCGACTCCCTCGCGTCCAACATGGGCCACTGCCTGTGGACGGGCATCGTCGACGACGGGCTGGCCGAGGCCGTCGCCGACCGGCTGACCTCCGCCCCGATGTGGTCGGGGTGGGGGCTGCGCACGCTGGCGGCGACGGAGTCGGGCTACGACCCCACGAGCTACCACTGCGGTTCGGTCTGGCCGCACGACACCGCCATCGCCGTCGCCGGGTTGCTGCGCTACGGCCAGGCCGACAGGGCGCACCGTGTGATCGGCGGCCTCCTCGACGCCGCCCGGGCATGGCACGGGCGCCTGCCCGAGCTGCTGTGCGGCATCGACCGCGACGACATCCGCACGCCGATCCCCTATCCGACGTCGTGCTCCCCGCAGGCGTGGGCGGCCGCGTCACCGCTCTTGGTCCTGCGCGCCGTGCTCGGGTTGGCGCCAGACGTGCCCACCGGGACGTTGACCGTGGCGCCGCGCCTCCCCGTCGAGTTCGGGGTGCTCGACCTGCGCGGGGTGCGCCTCTGGGACCGAACCTTCGACGTCCGCGCCGAGGGCACGTCCATCGAGGTCACGGGCGCCGGGCTCCAGGTCCTCGTGTCCGCCACCCGTTAGCGCTGCTCAGCCGCCGACGCCCGCGAGCTCCCGCCCGACGCGGGTCGTGCTGACGCTGCCGCGCACGCCGATCGGTTGGGCGAACGTGCTGACCCGCAGCTCCTCGAGCAACCACCCGACCTCGGCGATCGGCGCCGGCACGCTGCCGTGGCGCGGCCGCCGGACGAGGGCCGCGTAGCGCTCCTCCAGCGGCGCCAGATCGTCCATCCGGCGGAGGTCGCGCGGCACGTCGTCAGCCAACCGCTCGAGCCGGTAGTCGATGGCCCGCACGTATCGGTGCACGTCGTCGAGCCGGGCCACGCCGGCGCGGAGCACGAACCCTGACCGCACGAGCCGGTCGAGGTGCTCGGCGGCGTCGGCGACGGAGCGTTGCAGCGCCGGCGCCGTCATCCGGGCGAGCCTGGTCCGCACGCGGGCGGCCGCGGTGAGGACGTCCTCCGCCACGGCGACGGCCTGGCGGGCGATCGCCGGGGCCCGCCGACGGACCTCGTCGCGCAGCGCCTCGAAGGCGGTCTCGTCCCACGGCAGCGCGCCGTGCTCGGTCACCACCGCGTCGACGGCGGCCACCCGGCACTCGGCGGCGAGGGCGGAGGGCGGCCGGTCGAACCCGGCCGTCAACAGCAGCAGCCGCCGCACCCCGCCGCGCATCACGCGCTGCTGCAGGTCGGGGTTGGTCAGCACGCGCAGCGACACGCTGTCGTCGTCGTCGAGGAGGGCGGGGAAGCCGCGCACGACGTGGTCGCCACCGTCGCCCTCGACCATCCTGGGCACCGAGCCGACGTCCCACGTGACGATGCCGCGCCGTTCGGCCAGCGGGACGGCAGCGGCGATGGCTGCCCTCGCCGTCGACGCCAGCCGCCGCTGGATCGCGGCGACATCGTGGTCGACGTCGAGCACGGCGCCGGCACCGTCGGCGACCACCACCGTCATGCGCAGGTGCGCCGGTACCGCCGCGGGGTCGAAGTCACCGGCTGCGACGAGGACCCCGCTCACCGCGTGCAACGCCGCGGCGAGGGCGTCGACCAGCCGGCCGTGCGGCTCGCCGAGACGGGCCAGCGCGGCGGCCGTCGTCTCGGCCGCCGGGATCAGCTGGCGGCGGACCTCCTTGGGCAGCGTGCGCACGAGCGCCGCCACCAGCTCCGCACGGTGCCCCGGCACCTGCCAGTCGAGCATCGCGCCGGTGAACTGGTTGAGGGCGGTCACCGGGACGTGGACGGTGACGCCGTCGAGCGGCCCGCCCGGGTCGAATCGGTAGGTCAGCGGCAGCTCCAGGGCGCCCTCGTGCCAGACGTCCGGGTAGTCGGCCATGCGGATGCCGGCGCCGTGGTCGAGGACGTCTTCGGTGAGGTCGAGCCGGTGGGGGTCGGCGCGCTCGGCGTCGCGCCACCATCGGTCGAAGTGGCGTGTCGACACGACGTCGGCGCCGACGCGCCGGTCGAAGAGCGCGTGGACGTCGTCGTCGTCGAGCAGGTCGGCGCGGCGCACGCGGGCCGCCATCTCCCCGGCGTGGTCGCGGAAGTCCCGGTTCCGGCGGACGAAGGCGTGGTGCGTGGTCCAGTCGCCCTCGACCAGGGCGTGGCGGATGAACATCTCGCGGGCGACCAGCGCATCGACCCGGTCGTAGCCGACGACACGACCGGTCACGATCGGCAGGCCGTACAGCGTCACCGTCTCCGTGGTCACGGCCGCGCCGCGATGGGCGTCCCAGCGCGGCTCCCCGTACGACCGCTGGACGAGGTGGGCGGCGGCCTGCTCCGCCCACTCCGGCTGGATCGCCGCCACCCGTCGGGCGCGCAGGCGGTCCGTCTCGACGAGCTCAGCGGCCATCACCCACCGGGCGCCGCGGCGGAACAGCACCGAGCCGGGCGCGATCACGAAGCGGGCGCCGCGGGCGCCGAGGTAGTCACGGCCGGTGCGGTCGCGCATCCCGAGGTGCGACAGCAGGCCGGTGAGCACCGACTGGTGGACGCGGTCGGGGTGTCCCGCCTCGGTGCCCGGGCGGACGCCGAGGTCGCCGGCGACCTGGCGCAACTGGCTGAACAGGTCCTGCCACTCCCGGACGCGGAGGTAGTTGAGGTGCTCGGCCCGGCACAGCTTGCGGAACTGGTTGTTCGACAGCGCCCGCTGCCGTTCCCGGAGGTGATCCCAGAGGGCGACGAGCGACAGCAGGTCCGAGCCGGCGACGTCGAAGCGGCGGTGCAGCTCGTCGGCCGCCTGGCGATCCTCCTGGGGCCGCTCGCGCGGATCCTGGATCGACAGCGCGGCGGCGATCACGAGCACCTCGCGGACGCATCCGTGGCGGTCGGCCTCGAGGATCATCCGCCCGAGCCGGGGGTCGACGGGCAGGCGGGCCAGGCGCCGGCCGGTCGGTGTCAGCCGGCGCTCACCGTCGCCGGCGTCGAGCGCGCCGAGCTCGTCGAGGAGCAGCTCGCCGTCGCGGATGGCGCCCCGGTCGGGCGGCTCGAGGAACGGGAAGGCGGTCACGTCGCCGAGCCCGATCGCCGTCATCTGGAGGATGACCGACGCCAGGTTGGTGCGCAGGATCTCCGGCTCGGTGAACGCGGGGCGGGCGGCGTAGTCCTCCTCGCTGTACAGGCGGATGCACACGCCCGGCGCCACGCGCCCGCAGCGTCCGGCCCGCTGGTCCGCCGACGCTCGCGAGATCCGCTCGATCGGCAGCCGCTGGACCTTCAGCCGGCGGCTGTACCGCGAGACGCGGGCGGCGCCGGCGTCGACGACGTAGCGGACCCCGGGCACGGTGATCGACGTCTCGGCGACGTTGGTGCTGAGCACGATGCGGCGGCCGCGGTGGCGCTCGAAGATGCGGTGCTGCTCGGGTGCCGACAGGCGGGCGTACAGCGGGAGCACGTCGGTGCCCGGACGGTCGAGGCGGCGCAGCGCGTCGGCGGTGTCGTGGATCTCCCGCTCGCCGCTGAGGAACACGAGGACGTCGCCCGGCCCCTCCGCGGAGAGCTCGTCGACGGCGTCGACGATCGCCTGCACCTGGTCGCGCTCGTCCTCCGGGTCGACGCCGAACGGGCGGTAGCGCACGTCGACCGGGAACGTGCGGCCGGTGACCTCGATCACCGGGGCGTCGAAGTGGGCGGCGAAGCGCTCGGTGTCGATCGTCGCCGACGTGATGATCACCTTGAGGTCCGGCCGGCGGGGGAGCAGCTGGCGCACGTACCCGAGGATGAAGTCGATGTTGAGGCTGCGCTCGTGGGCCTCGTCGATGATCAGCGTGTCGTAGCGCTGCAGCCGCCGGTCCCGCGGCAGCTCGGCGAGCAGGATGCCGTCGGTCATGACGCGGACGCGCGTCTCGGCGCCGACGCGGTCGGTGAAGCGCACCGAGTAGCCGACGACGTCCCCGACCGCCGTCCCGAGCTCCTCGGCGACGCGCTCGGCGATGGTGCGCGCCGCCACGCGGCGCGGCTGGGTGTGCCCGATCAGCCCGTCGACGCCGCGGCCGAGCTCGAGGCACAGCTTGGGGAGCTGCGTGCTCTTCCCCGACCCCGTCTCCCCGGCCACCACCACGACCTGGTTGCCCGCGATCACCTCGAGCAGCTCCTCGCGCCGCGCCGTGATCGGCAGCTCGGCGGGGTAGTGCAGGTTCTGACGAAACATCCGGGCCACATCTGACCGGTTTCTTCACAGAGAATCCAACGGGTGGGCCCTACGCTGCCGTCCGTGCGGCCGGCGCTGACGACCAAGCTCGAGGGGTTCGGCACGACCATCTTCGCCGAGATGTCGGCGCTGGCCGTGGCCACCGGCGCGATCAACCTCGGCCAGGGGTTCCCCGACACCGACGGTCCGCCCGAGGTGCTCGAGGCTG
Organism: uncultured Acidimicrobiia bacterium; assembly: GCA_963784255.1. Lineage (GTDB taxonomy): Bacteria > Actinomycetota > Acidimicrobiia > Acidimicrobiales > Ilumatobacteraceae > JALZMG01. The sequence continues at coordinate 272,587 of CAWAQO010000001.1, forward strand.
CCGTCGCCGCCATCCGCGGCGGCGTCAACCAGTACCCGCCGGGCATCGGCCTGCCCGTGCTGCGCGAGGCGATCGCCCGCCACCAGCGCCGCTTCTACGGGCTCGAGCACGATCCCGACACCGAGGTGCTGGTGACCGCCGGGGCCACCGAGGCGCTGGCCGGCTCCCTGCTCGGGATGCTCGACACCGGCGACGAGGTCGTCGTGTTCGAGCCGATGTACGACAGCTACCAGGCGTGCATCGCCCTCGCCGGCGCCCGCCCCGTGCCGGTGCTGCTGCGCCCTGGCGAGGACGGCCACTACCACGTCGATCCCGCCGAGCTGCGCGCCGCCTTCGGCCCGCGCACGCGGATGATCCTGCTCAACACGCCGCACAACCCGACGGGCAAGGTGTTCGACGCCGGCGAGCTGGCGCTCGTGGCCGAGCTCGCCGTCGAGCACGACGTCGTCGTGGTCACCGACGAGGTCTACGAGCACCTCGTCTTCCCCGGCGCCACCCACGTCCCGATCGCCACCCTGCCGGGGATGGCCGAGCGGACGCTGACGATCTCCTCGGGCGGCAAGACGTTCAACACCACCGGGTGGAAGATCGGCTGGCTGTGCGGCCCGGCGGAGCTGGTGACGGCCGCCCGCACCGCCAAGCAGTTCCTCACCTACGTCAACGGGGCGCCGTTCCAGCCGGCCATCGCCGTCGGGCTCGACCTCGGCGACGACGTCTACGCCGGCATCGCCGCCGACCTGACCGCCAAGCGCGACCACCTCGTCGCCGGCCTCCGCGCCGCCGGCTTCACGACGTACGCGCCGCAGGGCACGTACTTCACCACCGTCGACATCCGCCCGGTCCAACCCGACGGCGACGGCATGGCGTTCTGCCGGGCCCTGCCCGAGCGTTGCGGTGTGGTGGCGGTCCCCAACGAGGTCTTCTACGCCCGCCCCGAGCACGGCCGCCACCTGGTGCGCTTCGCCTGCTGCAAGCGCCTCGACGTGCTCGACGAGGCGGCCTCGCGGCTGGCGGGTCTGCGGCCATGACCGAGCTGCGCGTCGCGGCGATCCAGCACGACATCGTGTGGAACGACCGCGCCGCCAACTTCGCCCACCTCACGCCGATGATCGCCGCCGCCGCAGGTGCCGGCGCCGGGCTGGTGCTGGTCACCGAGACGTTCTCCACCGGGTTCGCCGTCGACGAGCCGGAGCTCGGCGAGCCGGAGGGCGGGCCCTCGGCGACGTTCCTCCAGGAGCGGGCGGCCGAGCACGGCGTGTGGGTCGGCGGGTCGTGCCCGGAGATCCCCGCCGACGCACCGGCCGACGACCGCCGGCCGTACAACAGCTTCGTGCTGGCCGGTCCGGACGGCACGACGTACCGGTACCGCAAGATCCACCCGTTCACGTTCGCCGGCGAGGAGCGCCACTTCCGGGCCGGCACGGACCTGGTGACGGTCGAGATCGCCGGACTCCGCGTCAGCCCGCTCGTCTGCTACGACCTGCGCTTCGCCGACGAGTTCTGGCAGCTGGCCCTCGACACCGACGTGTACCTGGTGCCTGCCAACTGGCCGGAGAAGCGGCGCCTGCACTGGATGGCGCTGCTGCAGGCGCGGGCGATCGAGAACCAGGCCTACGTGGTCGGCGTGAACCGCGTCGGCGAGGGCGGCGGCCTGACCTACAGCGGCGACAGCCGCATCGTCGATCCGCTCGGCGAGCTGCTCGCCACGGCCGCCCACACCGAGAGCATCCTGCTGGCCGACATCTCGGCCAAGCGCGTGGCCGAGGTGCGCGACCACTTCCGATTCCTCCCGGACCGCCGCTAGCACCCGCCGGTAGCGTCGCGACCGATGGTCGGCGAACCCCTCGTCGAGGCCCGCGGGCTGGTGAAGCGCTTCGGCGACTTCACCGCCGTCGACGGCATCGACGTCGAAGTGCGGCGGGGCGAGGCGTTCGGCTTCCTCGGCCCCAACGGCGCCGGCAAGTCCTCGACGATGCGGATGATCGGCTGCACGTCGCCGATCACCGCCGGCACGCTGCGCGTGCTGGGCCGCGATCCGGCCACCGAGGGCCGCGCCATCCGCGCCCGCCTCGGCGTCGTGCCGCAGGCGGACCAGCTCGACAACGAGCTGACCGTCGAGGAGAACCTCATCATCTACGGGCGCTACTTCGACATCCCCCGCGCCGAGTGCAAGCGCCGCACCCGTGAGCTGCTCGAGTTCGTGCAGCTCGCCGAGCGGGCGACGAGCCGCGTCGAGCCGCTCTCGGGCGGCATGAAGCGGCGGGTGACGATCGCTCGCTCGTTGATCAACGACCCCGAGCTGCTGCTGCTCGACGAGCCGACCACCGGCCTCGACCCGCAGGCCCGCCACGTGCTGTGGGACCGCCTGTACCGGCTGAAGCAGCAGGGCGTGACGCTCGTGCTGACCACGCACTACATGGACGAGGCCGAGCAGCTCTGCGACCGCCTCGTGGTGATGGACAAGGGGCGCATCGTCGCCGAGGGTTCGCCCCGCGAGCTGATCGACGAGCACTCCACCCGGGAGGTGCTCGAGCTGCGCTTCCCGGCGGGTGAGAACGAGGCCCACGCGCCGGCCGTCGAGGGCATCGGCGACCGCATCGAGGTGTTGCCCGACCGTCTGCTGATCTACGCCGACGACGGCGAGAAGGCGTTGGCCACCGCCCATGACCGCGGCGTCGTGCCCGAGAGCGCGCTGGTTCGCCGCAGCAGCCTGGAGGACGTCTTCCTCCGCCTGACCGGCCGGACCCTGGTCGACTGACCATGGCGACCACGCCGGCCGCCGTCCGCGTGTGGGCGAGCAGCTTCGCCCTGTACCGGCGGATCTGGAAGTCCAACCTCATCGGCGCGCTGTTCCAGCCGACGCTCTACCTGCTCGGCCTCGGCGTCGGCGTCGGCGCGCTGGTCGACCGCCAGGCGTCGTCGGTCGAGCTGCTCGGCGGCGTCGACTACCTCGCCTTCTTCGCCCCGGCGCTGATCGCCACCACCGTGATGATGGTGATCGCCCAGGAGGCGATGTGGCCGGTGATGGACGGCTTCACGTGGGGCTTCCAGTTCCGCGCCATGGCCGCCACGCCCCTCACGCCGGCCGAGATCGCCGCCGGCATCGCCCTCTGGCACGCCACGCGGGCGGCCCTCACGGCGACCGGCGTCGCGGTGGTGCTGGCGTTCGTGCCGGCCACCCGCTCGTGGGGGCTGCTCGCCACCGTGCCGTTCGGGGTGCTGACCGGGCTGGCCTTCTCGATGCCGATCACGGCGTGGTCGTCGACGCGCGAGGCCGGCGACCAGTCGTTCGCCGCGATCATGCGCTTCGCCATCGTGCCGATGTTCCTGTTCGCCGGCGCCTTCTACCCGATCGATCAACTGCCGAGCTGGCTGCAGCCGGTCGCCTACGTCACGCCGCTCTGGCACGGCGTCGAGCTGTGCCGGGGCGCCGTGCTCGGCACGCTCGGCGCCGCCGAGGCGGTCGTACACGTCGCCGTGCTCGCGGCGTACGCCCTCGTGGGCTACGCCATCTGCCGGGTCACGTTCGCCCGGAGGCTGGCGACGTGAGCGCGACCGCGTTGGCGCGCGCCACGGGCGGTCTGCGGATCATCCCGCCCGAGCTGCTCGCCGCCCGCCGGCCCCAGCGCGTGCTGGAGCGGGCGGTCATGGTCAACCGGCGCCTCTGGCTGATCATCGTCAGCGGGTTCTTCGAGCCGCTCTTCTACCTCCTGTCGATCCGCATCGGCATGAGCGAGCTGGTCGGCGACGTGACCGTCGGCGACCAGACCGTGCCGTACGACGAGTTCGTCGCGCCAGCCCTGATGGCGGCGGCGGCGATGAACGGCGCCGTCTACGACTCGACGATGAACGTCTTCTTCAAGCTGAAGCACGCCAGGCTCTATGACTCGCTCCTCGCCACACCGCTGCTGCCCGGTGACGTGGCGCTGGGGGAGATCGGCTGGGCCGTCGTGCGCGGCTTCGCCTACGCCGTCGCCTTCCTGGTGTCGATGTGGGCGCTGGGCATGGTGGCGTCCCCGTGGATGCTGCTGGCCCTGCCGAGCTGCGTGCTCATCGGCTTCGCCTTCGCCTCGGTCGGGATGGCCTGCACGACCTACATGCGCTCGTTCGCCGACTTCGAGTGGGTCAGCGCCGTCACCCTGCCGCTGTTCCTCTTCTCGGCGACGTTCTACCCGGTGTCGAGCTACGGCGACTGGGCGTGGGTGGTCCAGCTGAGCCCGCTGTACCACGGCGTGGCGCTGGTGCGGGCGTGCAACCTCGGCGAGATCAGCGTGGCCATGCTCGGCCACGTCGCCGTCCTCGTCGCCCTCGCCGCCGTCGGCATGATCGTGGCGTCGCGCCGCATCGGCTCGTTGCTGCTGACCTGACCGCGTCCCCCAATCTGGGCGGGAATCTCACCACCCGGCCATCTGGGCGGGATCCTCGCCAGCACCTGGCGACGATGCCGCCCGGATCGAGTCGCGCCGGGCGCGTCGCCCCTCCCACCGACGGCGGCCGGCCGTATCCTGGAAGCATGCTGTTCCGCACCAAGACCGCCATGGTGTCGGAGGCCGAGGCCCTCGCCGGCCGCACCGACCAGACGATGCCCATCCCGCCCGCCCACCACGTCAACGGCCACCCGCTGCAGGGTCCGTGGCCGGAGGGCTACCAGACCGCCGTCTTCGCCCTCGGCTGCTTCTGGGGCGCCGAGCGCCTGTTCTGGAGGACGCCGGGGGTGTACTCCACCGCCGTCGGCTACGCCGGCGGGTACACGCCGAACCCGACGTACGAGGAGGTGTGCTCGGGGCGTACCGGCCACACCGAGGCCGTGCTCGTCGTGTTCGATCCCGCCGTTGTCAGCTTCGAGGAGCTGCTCACCGTGTTCTGGGAGGGCCACGACCCCACGCAGGAGATGCGCCAGGGCAACGACGTCGGCACGCAGTACCGCAGCGCGATCTACCTCACCGACGAGTCGCAGCGGGCCGCTGTCGAGACGAGCCGCGAGCGGTTCGCCGGCGCCCTCGGCTCCGCCGGGTACGGCGACATCACCACCGAGGTCGCGCCGCTGCGCGCCTTCTACTACGCCGAGCCCTACCACCAGCAGTACCTGTCGAAGAACCCGGCCGGCTACTGCGGTCTCGGTGGCACGGGCGTCAGCTGCCCGGTGGGGGTAGTGTCCGCGCCCGACAGCGTGAACGAAGGGACTCCCGCATGAGCGAGCGCAGCTTCCTCGACAAGGCCAAGGACGTCGCCGGTGACGTCGCCGAGAAAGCCAGCGACCTCGCCGAGAAGGTGGGCGAGAAGATCCCCGACTCCGTCAAGGAGACGGCCGGCGACCTCAGGGTCAAGGCCGGCGAGCTCATCGATGCCGTCAAGGTCAAGCTCGGCATCGGCGAGGACAAGGCCGCCGACCCCGTGCCCGACTCCGCCCCCGACGTCGAGGGCACCACCACGGCGTGACGCCGGCGGGCGCCCCACGAACCGGGCGGGATCGTCGCCACCTGCTGGGAAAGATCCCGCCCAGATGACCGAGTGGTGAGATTCCCGCCCAGATTGGGGGACGGGGTCAGTCGGCCGGGTGGTCGCCCCAGCCGGCGGCGCGGATGGCCTTCCCGTCGGCGTCGAGTGGCCGGCCGGCCCAGCGCAGCGCGCCGGGCGTTGCGCTGAGGCGCGCCAGCAGCCCCTGCATCGGCGTCCCGTCCACGTCGACCACGGCGGCGCGGGCGGTGAAGTGGGGATCGGCCGCGATCGCCGCCATGTCCATGACCGGTCCGGCCGCGGCGTGGGCGTCGGCGAAGGCGGCGAGCGCCTCGTCGGCCGTGCGGGCCGCGCACCACGACGCCATCGCGGCCTCCAGCTCCTCACGGTGCGCCGCCCGGCCGGCGAACGTGCGGAAGCGGTCGTCGTCGGCGACGCCGAGCAGGTCGAGCACGCGGGCCGCCACCGAATCGCTCGACGTCGACACGGCGATCCAGCGTCCGTCCCGGCACCGGTAGGTGCCGCGCGGGACGGTGTAGGGCAGGCCGGCGCCGAGGCGCGGCTGCTGGACGCCGGTGAGGGCGTACAGCGACGGCAGCGGACCCATCAGGTGGAACATCGACTCGAGCAGGTTGACGTCGACGACCTGACCCTCGCCGCTGTGCAGCGCCACCATGGTGGCGAAGGCGGCGGCGAGGCCGGTGACCTCGTCGGTGAGGGCGATCGGCGGCAACAACGGCTGGCCGTCCGGTTCGCCGCTGAGCGCCGCGTAGCCGGACATCGCCTCGGCGATGGTGGCGAACCCGGGCCGCTGGGCGTACGGCCCGTCCTGCCCGAACCCGGTCACCCTCGTGACGACGAGGCCGGGGTTGCGGGCGTGCAGGTCGGCCGGCGCCAGGCCGAGGCGTTCGAGCGTGCCGGGCCGGAAGTTCTCGACGAGCACGTGGGCCTCGGCAACCAGGTCGCCGACGAGGGCGAGGTCGTCGTGGTCCTTGAGGTCGGCGACGAGCGTCCGCTTGTTCCGGTTGGTCATCTTCCACCACAGGCCCTCGCCGTCGCGCTCGTCGCGCCACGCCATGTTGCGCAGGCTGTCGCCCTCGGGCCGCTCGACCTTGATGACGTCGGCGCCGAAGTCGGCGAGGTAGCGCGCGCAGTTCGGTCCGGCCAGCACCGTGGAGATGTCGACGACCCGGATGTCGGCGAGGGGCAACCTCACGGCACCATCTCGTCGGTCAGCTCGCCGGCCCGCAGCTGCGCGGCGTAGTGCCCGTCGAGGGTGAGCAGCTCGTCGTGGGTGCCCAGCTCGACGATGCGCCCGCCGTCGAGCACGGCGATGCGATCGGCATGGCGGATCGTCGACAGCCGGTGGGCGATGACGACCGCGGTCCGGCCGAACAGCGCCACGTCGAGGGCGGCCTGCACCTGCGCTTCGTTGTCGTTGTCGAGGTGGCTGGTCGCCTCGTCCAGGATCATCACCGCCGGGTCCTTGAGCAGCAGGCGGGCGATCGCCAGCCGCTGCTTCTCGCCGCCCGACAGGCGGTGCCCGCGATCGCCCACGATGGTGTCGAAGCCGTCGGGCAGGGCGGCGATGACGTCGTCGATGCGGGCGGCCCGGCAGGCGGCGAGCAGCTCGGCGTCCGTGGCCTCGGGATTGGCGAACCGCAGGTTGTCGGCGATCGACTCGTGGAACAGGTGGGGGTCCTGGGCCACCACGCCGACGGCCGCCCGCAGCGAGTCGAGCGTGAGGTCGCGCACGTCGTGGCCGTCGACGCGGACGGCGCCGCCGGTGACGTCGTACAGGCGCGGGATCAGCGACGCCACCGTCGTCTTGCCGGTGCCCGACGCACCGACGAGGGCGACGGTCTCGCCGGGCTGGACGTCGAGGGACACGTCGACGAGGACGTCCCGGTCGGGGTCGGTGGCCGGCAGGTGCTGCTCGAGCGACGGGATCGCCGTCTCGGCCGCCGGGGGATAGCGGAAGCGCACGTGGTCGAAGGTCACCCGACCGGCCGGCTGCACGAGGTCGATGGCGCCCGGCCGTTCGCGGATCGACTCCGGCACGTCGAGCACCTCGAAGACCCGCTCGAAGCTGACGAGCGACGTCATCAGGTCGACGCGGGCGTTGGTCAGGCCGGTGAGCGGGCTGTACACGCGGGTGACGAGCGCGGCCATGGCGACGAGGGTGCCCGTCGTGAGCTGTCCGGACACGACGAGGTGGGCACCGACGCCGTAGATCGCCGCGGCGCCGACGGCGCCGACCAGACCGAGGGCGACGAAGAACACGCGGCCGTACATCGCCTGGCGCACGCCCGTGTCGCGCACGCCGGCCGCGTGGCGCTCGAAGGCGGCGTCCTCGCGGCCGTGGTCGCCGAACAACTTGACCAGCATCGCCCCGGCCACGTTGAAGCGCTCGGTCATCTGCGTGTTGAGCGTGGCGTTGTGCTGCATCTGCTGGCGCGACAGCTGCTGCAGTCGGTGGCCGACGCGGCGGGCGGGGAGGATGAACAGCGGCAGCACGACGAGTGCCAGCACCGTGAGGCGCCACTCGAGGGCGAGCATCGCCGCCACCGTGGTGACCAGCACGACGATGTTGCTGACCACGCTGCCGAGCGTGCTGGTGACCGCCGTCTGGGCGCCGACCACGTCGTTGTTCAGCCGCGACGTCAGTGCGCCCGTCGGCGTACGGGTGAAGAAGGCCACAGGCATCCGCTGGACCTTGCCGAACAGCGCCCGGCGCAGGTCGTAGATCAACCCCTCGCCGACCCGCGAGCTGCACCAGCGCTGGACCACGGCGAGAGCGGCGTCGCCGATCGCGGCGAGCACGGCGGCCACGCCGAGCCAGGTGATCATGGTCCGGTTGCCGTCCGGGATCGCCGTGTCGAGGATCGAGCGCACGACGAGCGGCGGCACCAGCGCCAGCAGGGCAGCGGCCAGGATGGCCACGAGGAACAGGGCGATCATGCCGCGGTACGGGCGGGCGAAGCCCCAGATCCGCCGCAGCGTCGACCGGGTCACCCGCACTCCTGCCACCGCGCTGGCGTCCCGAGGGGCCAGGTGCGTCGGCGGCATGCGCATGAGGTCGAGGCTATGGGCGAAGGTGGCGGCGTCGATTCTCGCCGTACCATGCGGCGCCATGTCGAGGCGTCGGATGATCGGGTCGGCGGCGGCCGCGCTGGCGCTGACCGCGGCCGCCTGCGGCGTCGACAGCGGCGTGGCCACCCAGCGCGCCGACGACGAGACGACGCAGCCGGCGGCGACGGCGGCACCGGACGAGACCTCGCCGGACACCACGCCCGACACGGGATCCACGGCGGCCACGGACCCCGATCGGACGGCGCCGGACGCCGGCACGCTCGACTGGCAGGAGCAGTCCGAGGGCGTCGAGGTCGCCCTGCTCGAGGTGCCCGTCGACTACGAGAACCCCGATGGCGACACGTTCGAGCTCTTCGTCGCCCGACACCTGGCGACCGACCAGGAGAACAAGATCGGCTCGCTGTTGGTGAACCCCGGCGGGCCCGGGTTCGGTGGCAGCGACTTCGCCCTCTACGCCGACCTCATCTACGGCGAGCCGCTGCTCGAACGCTTCGACATCGTCGGCTGGGATCCACGGGGCACCGGGCTCAGCGAGCCGGCGATCGATTGCATCGACGACTACGACGAGTACTTCGCCGGCTACGACATCACCCCCGACGATCAGGCGGAGAAGGACCAGATCGTCGGCATCGCCGAGAACCTCGCCGAGAGCTGCGTGGACAACAACGAGGCGATCCTGCCGTACGTCGGCACGAACAACTCGGCCAGGGACATGGACTCGCTGCGGCGAGCGCTCGGCGAGGACGAGATCAGCTACTTCGGCTTCAGCTACGGCAGTGAGCTCGGCGCCACGTGGGCCACGCTGTTCCCGGAGACCGTGCGGGCGGCCGTGCTCGACGGCGCCTCCGACCCGACCGCCGACGCGCTCTCCCGCGGGCTGCAGCAGGCGGCCGGGTTCGAAGCCACGCTGACGACCTACCTCGCGGGCTGCAGCGCCGACGTGGCGTGCGCCTTCCACAACGACGGCGACGCCGAGGGCGCGTTCGACGCGCTGATGGCCGAGCTCGACGAGCAGCCGATCCCCAGCGTCGACGGCCGGCCGGACGTCACGCGGGGCGTCGCCCTGCAGGCGGTCGCCCAGGCGATGTACTCGGAGACGTTCTGGGAGCAGCTCTCGGAAGCGCTGGCCGCCGCCCAGCACGGCGACGGCGAGGGCCTGCTCGGGCTGTACGACGCCTACTACCAGCGCCAGCCCGACGGCACCTGGGGCAACGAGCTCGAGGCGTTCCAGTCGATCGTGTGCATGGACCGTGAGGAGCGTCCGACGGTCGAGGAGTCCGACGCCCAGGCGCCGCAGTACAACGAGGTCGCGCCGCGGATCTCTCCCGGCACCACCGGCGACTACTTCTGCAACTTCTTCCCGCCCTCGCTCGATCCACGCGTCGACATCACCGGGGCGGGTGCGGGGCCGATCGTCGTCGTCGGCACCACCGGCGATGCGGCGACGCCCCTGGACAGCACGCGCAAGATGGCCGCCACGCTCGAGGACGGCCGCCTGGTGGTCGTCACCGCCGACCAGCACACCGGCTACAACGTGAACGACTGCGTCGACGACGCCGTCCACGACTACCTGATCGATCTGAAGGTCCCCGCCGAATCGACCGAGTGCTGAGCGCGAGGATGGGGTCGTGGACGTTCGAGCAGCCGGTCTAGACGACGCCGACGCCATCGGTGCCGTGCACGTGCGGGCCTGGCAGGCCGCCTACCGCGGCGTGATGCCCGACGCCTACCTCGACGACCTCAGACCGGCCGACCGGGCCGACGTGTGGCGCCGTCACCTGGAGGCGCCGCCCGCCGATCGTCACCTGCTCGTCGCCACCGAGGACGACCGGGTCGTCGGCTTCGCCGGCTTCGGGCCTTCGGACGACCCGGTGGTCGGCGAGCTGTACGCCATCAACCTCGATCCGGACGTGTGGGGCAGGGGGCTCGGCCGCGCGCTGCTCGCCGCGGTGACCGTCGAGCTCGCCGCGGCCGGCTACCCGGAGCTGGTGCTGTGGGTGGCGCCGCAGAACGAGCGGGCCCGCCGGCTCTACGAGGCAGCGGGATGGCGAACCGACGGCGCGGCGCGCGACCAGGACGTCCTCGGCGTCGTGGTGCCGGAGGTGCGCTACCGCCGCGCGCCGGCTGTGGCCTGACCCGAAGGTCGTCCGTGAAAAGTTGACAAACTTGGTCGGGAATAGCATGATGGCGTCGTGATCCTCCCCGAGCACCAGCGGCTGACCGACGTCATCCGCCCCCGGCGCCTCGGCACACAGCGCTGTCCGGGCTCCTGACGCCCGCCCACCGCTCGCTCCCGGAGGATCACCATGGACCACTCGCCCCTCACTCGTCCTGCGCCGCCGATCGATGTCGATCACTGGCGTGTCGCCGGTGCCGCCGCTCTCCACCCGTCGGGATGCGACGGCGCCGCGCCGTTGGTCGTGGACATCGCAGAGGGCCTGGCTTCGGTCGCCGTGCCCTGGGAGATGGCGACGGCGGCGCCACCGCTGCAGCGCCAGTACGCACTGCTCCTTTCGACGGACACCTACGACGCCTGGCTGATCTTCTGGCCGCCGGGGACCGGCCTCGACGCCCACGACCACGGTGGCTCGGCCGGCGCCTTCGCGGTCGTGTCCGGGACGCTGGAGGAGCGGACGGTCCGCGGTGGCGTCAACGTCGTGCGGCGCGTCGCCGCCGGCGAGTCGGTGTGCTTCGGGCGCGGCCACGTGCACGCCGTCGCCAACCGCACCGACGCGGGGGCGACCAGCGTGCACGTGTACGCACCACCGCTGCGCTCGATGGGCTTCTACAAGCGTGACGGTGCTGAGCTCGTGCTCGACCGCGTCGACGCCGGATCCGGCACGGACTGGGCGACCTGACCGAGCCGGACGATGTCGGCCGTGAGCGCGGCGAGCCGGTCGCGGTGCGGCTTCATCGTCGCGTAGATCAGCCGCTCGATCAGCGGGTTCAGCCTGAGCACTTCGAACGTCTGCACGATCCGGGTACCGCCTTCGTGCGGCTCGAGCCGGATCCGCCATTCCGTCTGGTCGCGGTAGATCGGCGTCTCGACGGTTCGCCATGCCAGTTCGTACGGCGGGTCGGCGGTGACGATCTCGTTCTGACGCGACCACCGCGTCCGTCCGACCCGGTTGCCGCCGCGGTAGCGGACGCCCACGGCTGCGGTGGTGGCGTCGCCGAGCCACGACGCCGTGCGGCACTCGTGGCTCCACTCGCCGATCCGGGTGACGTCGGCGATGACCGCCCAGACCTGCTCGGGCGTCGCCGAGGTGACCGCCTCGACCCGCCCCGTCCTCATCAAGGTTCCCATTGGTGTGATCCTCTCAGGCTGCCGCGAGGACGGTCGACACGAGGAGGTCGAGGACGTCCTGGCCGGGGGTCGGCGTCGCCGGGCGGCCGGCGAGGTCGAGCGTCCTGCGGAACGCATCGTCGATGCGCGCGCCGCGGTGCACGGGGCCGTGGGCGCTGGCCACGACCTCCAGCGGCAGCTCGGCCGTCGTCGCCACGTGGGTGCGGAAGCGGTCGACGTCGACCCACTCCAGCCACGGCGTGTTCCAGGCGTTGAGGAGGTCGAAGCGAGACGTCGTACAGGTCGGCCGGGATGTCGTCGGCCTCGTGGACGTCGCCGGGGAAGAACGTGCCGAACGAGTCGGCGGCCCACAGCAGGCCGGTCGTCGCATCGAACAACCCGCGCGTCGCCGGCGAGTCGAACATCGGGGGCCGCACGGCGTGGATGGTGCGATCGCCGGCGTCGAAAGAACCACCGGCGTCGACCCAGCGCATGCGCTCGAGCGGCAACTCGACGTCGCCGGCGAGGCGCGACGACGATCGAGAAGCTGCACACGAGCGTGGCGTTCGGGCACTGCTCGAGCACGAACGGCAGGTTGCCGATGTGATCGTGGTCGTCGTGGGAGATGAAGACCCAGCGCACGTCGAGCGGGTCGACGACGGAGAACGCGGACGCCGCCCAGGCGTCGCGGACGAGCGAGCAACCAGTGTCGACGACGATCGGCTCGCGGCCGGCGATGACGAGGCTGTGGGCCCCGAAGTACGTGCCCGAGGGCTCAGCGGCGAGCGTCGGGATCAGCCAGGAGTCGGGTGCGATCTCCTGAGGAGTGGTCGGCAACGTGAGAGGGATCATGATCCTCCGCCCTTTCGGTGGTATCTGAGTGTATTCAGCAGAATGCTGCTGCATTGAAACAGAAGACGCTCTAGGATGCAAGTGATGAGTTCCCGCCGAACCGCAGACGCCGAGCCGCGCCCGACCCGGCGCCGCTACAACTCGACGCGCCGCTCGCTGCAGGCGGCGCAGACGAGGAGCGACGTCCTGCACACCGCGGTGCGGCTGTTCGGCACCGGCGGGTGGGCCGGGACGACGATCAACGCAGTGGCCGCCGAAGCCGGCGTGTCCGTGGAGACGGTGTACAGCGGGTTCGGCTCGAAGAAGGGATTGCTGCGCGCCGCGATGGACGTCGCCGTCGCCGGGGACGCCGAGCCGGTCCCGTTCGTCGAGCGCGACGGGTTCGCCAGCCTGACCCAGGGCGATGCCGATTCCCGTCTGCGCGCCGGTGTCGCCGTCGTCGCCGACATCCACGAGCGTTCGGCCGGCGTCTGGCGAGCGATCATGGAGGCCGCCGTCGGCGACCCGGAGGTCGACGCCTGGCGGCTCGAATTGGAGCGTGGTCGCCGAGTCGACATGGCCCGCAGCGTCGCCGCCATGCTCGGCACCGAGCCCGACGAGACGACCATCGACGTGCTCTGGGTGCTGTTCGGGCCGGAGGTGTACCTCAAGCTGACGACCGACGCCGGTCGCAGCCGCGCCCAGTACGAGGCCTACGTCCGCGAGGTCTTCACACGCGTCACCACGCCGGTCCGCAGCACACGAGCGCGGCGCCGGTGACGGGCACCCTCATCCCGCGCCCGGGCTCCCGCCGGTGGATCGTTCCGGTGGCCCCGGCGGCCTCGACACCGCCACCAGCGTGATCGCTGACCCAGGCCAGCCACCCCTTCCATGCGAAGTACCGGTGGTGGAAGTCCGCACGGACGAGGGGCGACGACGACGACCGGGGTTGGTCGGGCGTGACCCCAGGCCGAGCCACCCCTTCCATCACGGTGATCGCGCCGACGGTGGCGGTCCACAGGATCACGATGACGGCGACGACCTTGGTCCGGACGCTTACGGGGCGGGCTCCCTGGGACACGCGGCGGAGAGTTGGCAAGCGGCTGGCACGTCTACATTTTGCGGATGATCGCTGAGCAGACGGGGTGCGACCTCAGTGGCGCCGTGCGCCGATGACTGACCGCGCCGTCCCGCCGCCGGCGGCGCCGATCGACCCGGCGGCGATCCTGCGCAGCCGGAGCTTCGTCGTCCTCCTGCTGTTCGCCGCGGCGATCGGCATCATCGTCTCGGTCATCAGCTGGGGGTTCCTCGAGCTGGTGAATGCGATCCAGGTCTGGGTGTTCACCGATCTCCCGAGCGCGCTCGGGCTCGATCCCGTCCCGTCCTGGTGGCCGCTGCCGGTCTGCACCCTCGCCGGTCTGCCGGTGGCGTTCGCGATCGCTCGCCTCCCGGGTGGCGGTGGTCACGTTCCCGCCAACGGCCTGCAGGTCGCCAGCACCGAACCGAACATGGTGCCCGGTGTCGTCCTCGCCGCGCTGGCCACGATCGGCCTCGGGCTCGTGTTGGGGCCTGAAGCACCCCTGATCGCCATCGGTGGCGGGGTCGCGGTCTTCCTCGTCAAGCGGGCCAAGCGGGACGCGCCTCCGACGATGCTGATGGTCCTCGGCGCCGCGGGGACCTTCGCCGCGATCTCGGTGGTGTTCGGATCGCCGATCCTGTCCGCCGTCGTGATCATCGAGGCGTCCGGTCTGGGCGGCGCGACCCTGCCCGTGATCCTGATCCCCGGGTTGATCGCAGCCGGGATCGGGGCGCTCGTCTTCATCGGCACGACCGACTGGAGCGGGCTCAGCACGTCCGCCTACTCGCTGGTGCCCCTGACGCTGACCGACTTCGGAACGCCCACGGCGGGCGAGATCGCGTGGACCGTCGCGCTCGGGATCGCGGCCGCCCTCGTCTCGTCCCCGGTCCGCCAGCTCGGGCTCCGAACGGCCCGCCTCGTGCCGACGCGCACCTTCGTGGTCGTGCCCGCCGTCGGATTCGTCGTCGCCCTGCTGGCCTTCGCGTTCGCGGAGCTGACCGACGAGTCAGCGAACTTCGTGCTGTTCTCCGGTCAGGGCAGCCTCGGCACGGTGGTCACGGAGGCCGGAACCCTTTCCGTCGGGACGTTGATCCTGCTGGTGCTGTTCAAGGGACTGGCGTGGGGTCTGTCGCTCGGCGCCTTCCGAGGCGGGCCGACCTTCCCGGCGATGTTCATCGGGACGGTCGGCGGCATCGCCGCATCGCACCTCCCGGGCCTCCCGTCGTCTGTCGCCATCCCCGTCGGCATGGGCGCGATGATCGCCGCCGTCCTGCGTTTGCCGCTGTCCGCGATCGTCATCGCCTCCGTGCTCTGCGCCAGCGCCGGCGCCGGCGCCGCGCCACTCGTCATCCTCGGCGTCGTCGTCGCCTACCTCGCCACGCTCGCGCTGGAGGGACGTCTCGGCACCTCCACCGACCCTCCAGGCGACGCACCAGCGACGGCGCCGGCTGCTCGGTGAGCGTTCGCGGCGACCGGTAGCGAGCGCGTCCCGACGCACTCAGGGTCGCGGGACACCGCCATCTGGGGCGTCGCTCCGCGTGCGCTGGGCGCCGTGGCGGCGGGCACCGATGGCCAGTCGCACGGCGGCGCCGACGGCGATGCCCAGCGCGGCGCCGCCGATGACGTCCAAGGGCAGGTGGGCACCGACGTAGACCCGGGCCACGGCAACCGCGACAGCCAGCCCCCAGAGGACGAGTCGAGCCGTGCGGCCGAACCACATCGTCGCCACGGTGACCACGGCGAAGACGACGGCGGCGTGCCCCGAGACGTAGCCGAGCCCGGCGGCGTGCGCCCCGCGCTCGTGGACGCCGTCGAGCAGGTCGGTCGGCCGGCCCCGGTCGGCGGCGCGCTTGACGAGCTTGGCGAGGAAGTAGGCGCCGACGGCGGCGACCGTCAATCCAATGGCCAGGCGGTACCTGCGCAGCAGCAGCGCGACCACGGCGACGGGGACGATCATGGCGATGTTGCCGAGTTGCATGACGGCGGCCACCGGCTCGTAGAGCAGTCCGGGGAGGTCGTTGATCCACCGGAACACGGACAGCTCCGGACCCGGGATCGTGTCGTGCCGCACGGGCAGCGCCGAGACGGCGAGGGCGACCAACGACGACACGAGGAGGAGCACTTCGGTCCGCCGCCGCTCGTCGACCGGTCGATGTGCGCGGTCCTGTGAGACCTCGTCGGTGGTCACGTCCTGTGTCCGCGCTCTCCGCCGCCGGCGCTGCCTCGTGCGGACCGAACCGGACGGCGCGGGGACCTCAGCAACGGCTCGCGACCTGCAGCCGGGTGAGGTCGTCGGTCGCCAGCCGGACACCGAACTCGGCGGCCAGCACGGCGGCCAGATCGACAGGTTCGATCGTCTCCTCGTGGCGCTTGTTGTCGACCGTGCGCACGAGGGTCAACCCGCGCAGCGTGATCCGGCCGGTGTCAGTGCGCAGGCTGCAGACCGTGTTCCTCGTGAAGTGCGATTCGGGTGACTGGTGGAACGCGCAGCCCGGTGCGAAGTCGTCGATCGGCCGGCCCGTCGCGCCGAAGCGGTACTGGGGACCACCGCTCCTCACGAGGTCGATCCACTCGTCGTCGAATCGCTCGAGCCGGACGACGCCGTTGGTGTCGTCGTGGTCGACGCCGAGGGTCAGCGGGACAGGAGCGTCGAAACAGTCGCCGAAGCCGACGTCGGCGAGCAGTGGCTCGACGCCCGGAGCGGTGACCCGGAGGCACAGGTGATCGAAGGGACGGGTCGGTCCGCCCTCGCCGTGGACGCGGGCTTCGAGCCGGTCGACGGCGAACCCGAGCGACTCCAGCAGCCACGCGAAGGCGCCGTTGAGCTCGTAGCAGAACCCGCCGCGTTGATCGACCACGATCTTGGTGACGAACCGGTCGACGTCGACCGTGATCGGGCGACCGATGTGGATGTCGAGGTTCTCGAACGGGACCCGGTGGAGGTGGGCGCGGTGGAGCGCCTCGAGGCCGGCGCCGGTCGGCCGCGGCGCCTCGTCGAAGCCGAGCCGGGCGAGGTAGGCCTGGACGAGGTCGACGCCGGACGCCGCGGCGGGCGACCGCCGGTCGACGATCGCCTCCTCAGGGTCCATCCAACGCATGGTACGACGGGCGCGACTCGTGGCCGCCGGAACGTTCGCTGGGTGGTCATCCGGTGGTCATCGCGGCGTCGGGCGTCGTTCATGGCGATGACCTAAGCACGCAGGTGATGGGTATCGACCGACGACGCTTCCTCACGCTCACCGGCGCGGGTGCCGGCTTCGCCCTCAGTGGTTCGCTCGGCGGACTGCTCGCCGCCTCCCCGGCGGGGGCAGGACGCGGCAGGCCCGGCTATGGACGCCTCGTCCGCGACCCGGCCGGCCTGCTCGACCTGCCTCGGGGCTTCCGGTATCGCGTCTTCTCCCGCGAGGCGGTCGACGTCCTGGACGACGGATCGCCGGTCCCGGCATCGCACGATGGGATGGCGCCTTCGAGGGACGTCACGGGCGTACGGTGCTCGTCCGCAACCACGAGCTCGATCTCGACGGCGTCGCCGAGGAGGGGCTGAGTGCGGTACCACACGCCGCGGGGATGACGTACGACCCCGACGTGGTCGCCGGCGGCACGACGACGCTCGTGGTCAGCCCCGCTCGCCGCCTGGAGTCGGCTCGGGTCAGCCTGGCCGGCACGGTCGACAACTGCGCCGGCGGGCCGACGCCGTGGGGGACGTGGCTGACCTGCGAGGAGAGCTTCGACGACCTCGGTACACGCCACGGCTACGTCTTCGAGGTCGACCCGATCCGGGGCGGGAACCCCGTCCCGATCACCGCGATGGGTCGGTACGAGCACGAGGCGGTGGCGTTCGGGCGCAACGGCATGGCCTACCTGACCGAGGATGCCGGCGGCGAGGGTCTGAAGCACGGGCTCGTGTACCGGTTCAGCCCGGCCGCGCCGCGGCTCGGCCGCGGTGCGCTGCACCGGGGTGGTCGGCTCGAGGCGATGAAGGTGCCGGCGCTCGCCGGCACCGACCTCTCCGCCGTGGACGCGCCCGGGTCGACGTTCGATGTCACGTGGACCGCCGTCGCCCAGCCCGATCCGGACGAGGACGAGATCCGGTTCGTCACCGACGCCACGCCGGTGTTCAAGGCCGAGGGGGTCTGGCAAGGGAGGGGCTCGATCTGGTTCGTGTCGTCGTACGCCCTCGGCCCGGAGGCGGAGGACCCCGAGGACGTCACCGACGGCGTGCACGGTGGTCAGATCTGGCGCTACGACCACGGCGATCAGCAGATCGAACTGGTCGCCCTGTTCTCCCCCGGCGGGCCGTTCGACGGCCCGGACAACATCACCGTGTCGCCGTACGGGTACGCCCTCGCCTGCACCGACGGCGAGGACGACCAGTGGCTGGTCGGCATCACCGAGCGCGGCGAGGTGTTCCCGTTCGGCTTCAACCGGTTCAACGGCAGCGAGTTCGCCGGGGCCACCTTCTCGCCGGACGGCCGCACCCTGTTCGTCAACATCCAGGAGCCCGGCCACACGTTCGCCATCGACGGACCGTGGCGTTCCGAGGGCCACGGCCACTGAGCGCCGCGCCGGGTCATCGGCCGGCGGTCACCGGCCGGCTTCGAGTACGAGCGACCCAAGGGCAAGAACCACTGCGTGACGAGCACGAGGGTCGTGCCACGCTGATCGGACCCGTCATGCAGCGGCGGAACGTGGTTCGATAGCTGTCACGACTATGGCTGTCCCCGACCGATCCCGTGCGCTCCTGGCGACCGTCATCGGGTGGGTCCTCGTGGCGATCGTCGCGTGGCTGGCGCTGCGCTTCGTCTTCGGCGCGTTGGGGTTCGTCGTCCGTGGCGTGCTCCTCATCGCCGTCGTCGTCGGCCTGCTCTGGGCCTACCTCGCGCTCAAGGCCCCGAAGGACTGAGTCCCTCCGGATCATCCACCGGCGATCGACTAACGTGGGTGCGGGTGTCGCAGTTTGCGCCGAGGGAGCGGGCCGCGCGAGCGCCGGTGCGCCGCGCGCCGTCCACCCCCAGCGGGCGTCGACCGCCCGTCGCCGTCGCGCCGCAACCCGACGACATCGTCGCCGTGATCCGCCAACTGTCGCGCCCTGCGTGGCGGCCACGCGACGGCGCGACGCGGATCCGCCGGGCCACCGCTGTCCCCGACCCCACCGGCGACCGGGTGATCCGACGAGTGATCCACAAGAAGAAGACGATCAAGTCCGAGGCCTACGACCGGATCCGCCTGGCGCCGATCTACCAGGAAGCGCAGTGGACCCCCGCGCAGAAGGACCTCATCGTCGAGATGTCCGACTCGGACGTGGACTTCACGATCGCTGACGTGCGCAAGTACCTCGCGCGGACCCCACTGCCGGCCATCGCCGACGTCGAGCGCGAGCACCAAGGCCTGGCGCGGGCGAACGCGAAGGCGAAAGCGAAGGCCAAGCGCAACGAGCAGGCCAAGGCCCGCCAGAAGCGCAAGTCGACGTTGGTGAAGGGCAAGGGCGCCGGTCTCGCGGTGAACTTCAAGCGCCCGGTCGGCGGCACGACGAAGCGAACGATCCTCAAGCGCGACATCGACCGCGGGGCCGCCGCGATCGGCCTCGGACGCAAGGCCCTGCGCAACGTCCTCGCCAGCGGCACACCGAACGCGATGAAGCTGTGATGGCCCACGTCAATGCGATGCAGGCCGGCACGATGCCGCGCCATCAGAGCCTCATCGGCGGCGCCACGGTGATCACGAACACGTCGCAGATGAAGCAGCGCCCGACGGCGGCGTCGGACTTGCTCGCCGTGACGACCTCCACGTTGAGCGGCACCAACGCCCGCTCCGACTACGGCGCCTTCGTACGACCTGATCCCGGTCAGACCAAGGGCGCCCTCCACCCGTTGCAGAACCCGAGCGCCAACCCGACGTTCCAACTGCTCAACGCCATCGAGGCCCTCCGCAACGACGGACAGTTCATCATCTCGATGCTCCTCAAGCACCAGGCCTTCGCCTCCAATCGGATGACGATCAAGAACGCCGTCAACCCGACGAAGTTCGGCACCTTCGAGATCAAGGGCGTGTCCGGCGCCGCCCGCGGCGACTTCTCGGACGTCGTCTCGGCCAACACATCGTTCGCGCTCGAGGTGATCAAGGGGAACGGCGGCACCCCGTTGGCCAACGCCCTCAACATGATCCTCGACAAGCAGGAGAAGGGCGAGGACACGAAAGCGCTCGAGGCCGCTGCGGTCACGGCCATCGAGCAGAGCCTGGTCTCGTTGACCGGCTGACCGCAGCCACCGGACCCGCGTCAGGCGTCGGCGGAGAAGGCCGGGGGAACCCGAACGTGCCAGTCAGTTCGTCGCTGGTAGGCGTCGGCGATCCGGAACAGCAGGCCGTCGCTGAACGGAGGTCCGGACACTTGGATCGACATCGGGAGGGGCGCGGGCGATCCTCCCGGCTCGATGAACCCGTCCGGGAACGCGAGCGACGGCATGCCGACGCCGTTCCAGAGGCTGGTGAACTCGGTGACGCGGTGGCGTAGGGCGGTGCTGCTCTCGTCCAGGCGCCATGCGGGCGTCGGGAGCGTCGGGCTGGCGACGCAGTCGACGTCGTCGAACACCCGCAGGACCACGTCGCGACCCCGGCGCAGCAAGGCCCGCGCCTGGAGGAAATCCATCGCGCTGAAGAACGTGCCGCCGGCGAAGTTGACACGCGTCGGTCGCCCATAGTCCTGCCAGTGGGCGATGAGGTTCTCGCGGTGCAGCGTGATGATCTCGCAACTGCTGAGCGTGCGCGAGGCGGCGTAGATCTCAGCAGCGAAGGGCATCTCGATCTCGACGACCTTCGCGCCCGCCGACTCCAACACCATGACCGCCTGTTCGAACAGGGCAATGACCTCGGGGTCGAGGCCCGCCCGCTCGTGGTGCGCCCGGTCGACGCCGATGCGAGTGCCGGCGAGCGCTCCATCGAGGTCGGCGGCGAAGCTGCCGGCGACGGGGTTGACCACGCTGGCCTCGTCGCGTGGGTCCACGCCGCTCAGGACGTCGAGCAGGAGCGCGCAGTCGTGCGCGCTGCGCGCCATCGGGCCGAGGTGGTCCATGGTCGCCGAGAGCGGAACGCAGCCGAACCGCGAGACCAGGCCGGAGGTCGGTTTGTGGCCGGTGAGGCCGCAGAAGGACGCCGGTACTCGGATGCTGCCGCCGGTGTCGGTGCCGACACCGCCGAAGAAGAACCCGGCGACCGTGCCGCTTGCCGTGCCGCCGCTCGATCCGCCGGCCCAGCGGTCGAGGTCCCACGGGTTGCGGGGGATCGGGAACGGCTTCGTGGGATCGGGCAGGCCGGAGGCGAACTCCGAGCACGTGGCCTTGGCGACGAGCACGGCGCCGGCGTCGCGGAGCGAGGCCGCGGCGGCGGAGTCGTAGCCCTCGAACCCCGGGAACATGGCCAGGCTGTGGGCCTTCGTCGGCGCGTCCACGGTCGCGAGGATGTCCTTGAGCGCGAGCGGCACCCCGTGCAGCGGCCCACGATCGACCCCGTCGGCCAGCTCCTGATCGGCGGTGGTCGCGGCCGCCCGGGCCGACTCGTCACAGCGCGTGAAGACCGCGCCGAGGCGGTCGTTGCCGCGGTCGATCCGGGCCAGCGCGGCCTCGGTCAGCTCCTCGCTCGTCACCTCGCCGGCGCGGATGGCGCGGGCGGCATCGACGATCGTCAGCGGTGGGCTCATCGCAACAGCTCCCGGGCGTGCTCGGAGAAGAGCAGCGCCGAGGTGTCGCGGTTGTACCGGTAGATCTCGACCAGGTCGTCGAGCTCGGTCTCGTCGACGGTGAGCCCGGCCCGTTCGAGGAGGTGGGCCACGATCACTCGTTCCGATGGTTCCTCTGGCATGGCTCCTCGTGTTGGTGTTGTCGGTGGAATGGACAGCTGGGCGGTCACGGCCAGGGGTGATCGGCGATCGCCAGGCCGGCGTCGCGCATCGACCGCTCGATCGCCACGTGGTTGGTGACCTCGCCCCGCTCGAGGAGGGGCATGACGCGTTCGTGCCCCGCGACGATGGCCGCGGTCGCGGCGGCGACGGCGGCCGCGTCGCTCGGCCGGACGCACACGACGCCGTCGGCGTCGGCGACGATGATGTCGCCCGGGTGGACCACGACCCTGCCGCACGCGACGGGGACGTTGACCTCGCCGAACGGCACCGAGATCGGGCTGGCGCTGGTGGCGACGCCGGCGGCGAACACGGGCAGGCCGGTCGCCCGGATCTGATCGACGTCGCGGATCGCTCCGTCGACGACAACCGCGGCGAGCCCACGCCGCTGGGCGCCGAGGTTGAGGTTGCCGCCCCACACCGCGTTCGTCAGGTCGCCGCGTGCGGAGATCACCAGGACGTCGCCGGGCCGGCACTGCTGGAGGCCGAGCTTGACCATGGAGAAGCCACCGCCAGGCACCGAGACGGTGACCGCCGGGCCGCACACCGTCGGCAGTGGTCGGTAGACCGCGACGATGCCGGACATCGTCCCGGCCCGGTTCATGCCGTCCGACAGGTCGGTGCTGTTGAACTGGCCCAGCGCCGGCTCGCCTGTCATCGCCTCCGCGCGCGGGAACAGCCGGAACCCAGGAGTCACGGTTGGCCCGCCATCATGTCCTCGACCATGCCGGCCGCACCGGAGACATCGGCCATCCGCTCGCCGGCGGCGAGCCGCCGCTTGGACACCGGCTCGCGGGCCTCACGCGCCACCATGATCCCGGCCAACTCGGCCGATCCGGCGACCGGGATGAAGTAGACGCCATCGGAGTCGGCGAGCACGATGTCGCCCGGGTTGACCACCGCGCCACCGACCTGGACGGGCACCTGGATGGCACCCTCGAGCCCCATCTTGCGGCCGGTGAGCGAGCATGTGCCGCCGTTGCACCACACGGGTGGTCCCGAGGATGTGATCTCGTCCCAGTCGGTCACCGGCCCGTCGACGACGACGCCGGCGACGCCGGCCTCGACGGCGGCGAAGGCCGTGACACCACCCCAGGCGGCGCGGTTGCGTTGACCGGACGTGTCGATGACGAGCACCTCGCCACGCTCGATGTGGTTCAGCGCGTAGTGCACCGCCACGCCATCGAGGTGGGGCAACCGCACGGTGAACGCTCGCCCGACCGCCTTGCTCGGTCGCACCAGCGGCTGGAGCCCATGGGCGAACCCGAAGTCCGTGAGGTGACCGAGCGTGCCGGTCGTGAGCCCGGCGAACACCTGGATCGTGGCGTCGAGGCCGGCGACGTGCGGTGGTCGTGATCCGACGATGAAGGACATGGCGGGACCGGTCTCCCTCAACTCGTGGCGAGCTGGTCGAGCTCGCGCGGGCGGAGCCTGGCCCGACTCGATGTCGCGCCAGAAGTGGCAGGCCACGGCGTGCCCGTGGTCGGTGATCTCGAGTGGTGGCGCGGTGGTGGCGCACACCTCCTGGGCGAACGGACACCGCGTGTGGAACGTGCAGCCTGGCGGCGGTGCCGCCGGGTCCGGCGGCTCGCCGGCCGCCAGCGGGCGCACGTCACCCTTCTGGCTGGCCTCGGGCGAGAGGGCGGCGGCGAACAGCGCCTGCGTGTACGGGTGGAGGGGGCGGGCGAAGAGGTCGTCGCGCGCGGCCCACTCGACGAACTGACCGAGGTACATCACGATGATCCGCTGCGACAGCTGGCGGACGACCGCGAGGTCGTGGGAGATGAAGAGGTAGGAGACACCGAGCCGGTCCTGCAGGTCGTTGAGCAGGGCGATGATCTGGGCCTGGATGGAGACGTCGAGCGCGGACGTCGGCTCGTCGCACACCAGGAAGCGGGCCTCGACGCTCAGGGCGCGGGCGATGGCGATCCGTTGCACCTCGCCGCCGCTCAGTTCGTGGGGGAGCCGCCTGGCGTGGTGCGGCCGAAGGCCGACCAGCTCGACCAGCTCGGTCACCCGCTGCCCGATCCGATCGGGCGGCACGATCCGATGGATCCGCAGTGGCTCCTCGAGCGCCTTGCCGACGGGCACGCGCGGGTCCATGCTCGAGAACGGGTCCTGGAAGATCATCTGCATCTCGCGCCGCAGCGGGCGCAAGTCGGCGTGGCTGGCGCCGACCAGCTCGGTCTCGTGCACGCGGATGCTGCCGGCGAGCTCGGCCTCGCCGAGGCGCAGCAGCGCCCGCCCGAGCGAGCTCTTCCCGCAGCCCGACTCACCGACCAGCCCGACCGTCTCGCCGCGCCCGATGGTGAACGACACGTCGCGCACGACCTGGATGTGGCGCCGCCGGCCGATCCGGGTGACGTCACGGCTGGCGTAGCCCACCGACACCCGGTCGAACACCACCGTCGGCGCCGTGGCGTCGGCGTCCCCGAGCGGACGGGTGGGCACCTCGGCGTCCAGGCGCGGCGCCGCGGCCAGCAGCATGCGGGTGTAGACCGCCTGGGGTCGCTCGAGGACCTGCCGTGCCGGCCCCTGCTCGACGACCTTGCCCGCGCTCATGACGACGATGCGGTCGGCCAGGCTGGCCACGACGCCGAGGTCGTGGCTCACCAGGACCACGGCCATCCCCAGCTGGGTGCGGAGCCGGTCGATGAGGGCCACGATCTGGGCCTGCACGGTGACGTCGAGGGCGGTCGTGACCTCGTCGGCCAGCAGCAGCTCCGGTTCGCAGCTGATCGCCATGGCGATCGCCACGCGCTGGCGCATGCCGCCGGAGAGTTGGTGCGGATAGCTGTCCAGTTGGCGACGCGGGTCGGGCAGACCGACCAGCGCGAGCAACTCGACGGAGCGGGACGTGACGGCGCGCCGGCCGAGGGAGCCATGCGCGCTGATCGCCTCGGCGAGCTGGCTGCCCACCGACAGGACCGGGTTCAACGAGGTCATCGGGTTCTGGAAGACGATCGAGACCCCCGCGCCGTGGACCTTGCGCCACTGCGAGCTCGACAGCCCGACGAGCGACCGCCCGTCGAAGACGATGTCGCCCCCGCTGATGCGACCGCTCGAGCCGAGCAACCCGACGAATCGCGCGGGCCACGGTCGACTTCCCCGATCCCGACTCGCCGACGACACCGACGATCTCGCCGCGCGCGACCGTCGTCGACACATGGTCGACAGCGGTGACCGCATCCGCCGGATCGCCGTACTGGATGACCACGTCGGAGAGCTCGAGGAGGGGCCGACGATCGATGGAGGAGATGCTCACCGGCGCGCCCGCCTGCTCGGGGTGAACGTCGAGCGAGCCCGCGGGTCGAGGTGCTGCCTGAGTCGCTCGCTCAGGACGCTGATCGTCAAGATGACGAACGCCAGCACGACCGCCGGCACGACGACGGGCCACCACAGACCGGCGGTCATCCCTGTCTGGCCGTCCTCGATCATCCCGCCGAGCGTCGGCGCAGGAGGCGGAAGGCCCAGACCGAGGTAGGAGAGCGCCGCGCCGGCGGTGATCAGGCTGGCGAACTCGATCGTCGTCACCACGATGAGGGGCCCGGCGATGTTGGGCAGGAGGTGGTGCACGAGCACCCGGCGCGTGGGTACGCCGAGGCCGACGAGCGCGGTCACCATCTCCTGCTGGCGCAGCGCCATCACCTCGGCGCGCGCCGTGCGCACGTAGACGATCCACGCGAGGAGGGCGAGGACGAGCACGACCGTCGTGAACGACGGCTCCACGATCGAGACGACGAGGAGCAGCAGCATGATCGTCGGGATCGCCAGCTGGATGTCGACGATGCGCATGACGACGTCGTCGATCCAGCCGCCGCGGTAGCCGGCGACGAGGCCCACGAGGATGCCGAGCATCGCCGCGATGACGAGGGCCAGGAACGACGTCTCGATCGAGGCCTGCAGCCCGTGGAGGGTGCGCGACAGGATGTCCCGTCCGATGGCATCGGTGCCGAGCGGGTGGCCGGGCACGGCGCCGTCGAAGCCGAACGGCGGCCGGTCGCCGGCACGCAGGTCCTGGGCGTTGGGGTCCGTGACGAGGAGCGGGCCGATGAACGCCGCGACGACCACGATCGTCAGGAGGACCACTGGGAGCACGAGCGCCTTCGACCGCCTCCGGGCCGGCGCGTCGTGGTCGGCCGGGACGACGACAGCCGCGTCCTGCAGGGTCACCTCGACAGGGAGCGGTTCCATCAGTGCATCCGGATCCGCGGGTCGGCGATCGAGTAGGCGAGGTCGGTGAGCAGGTTCACGACGACGACGATGGTCGCCACCATGATCACGATGGCCTGGGCGATCGGGTAGTCGCTGCGGGCGAACGACTCCCTCGCGAGCATGCCGATGCCGGGCCACCCGAAGATGTTCTCGACGACGACGGCGCCGCCGACGAGACCCGCCATCTCGAGACCGAGCAGGGTGAGCACCGAGATCATCGAGTTGCGGGCGATGTGCCGGCGGACGATGGTCACCTCACTGACGCCCTTCGACCGGGCCGTGTCGACGAAGTCGAGCCGCTTCACCCGGATCGATGAGGTGCGCATCATGCGGGTCACCCGCGACGCCGGGTACAGCGCCAGGGTGACGGCGGGGAGGATGATCGAGGTCCAGCCGTCGTCGCCGGCGGCTGGGAGCAGGTTCCAGGTCACGGCGAAGAGCAGGATGAGGATCGGGCCGATGACGAAGCTGGGCACGGACTGACCGAGGATCGTGAACGCACCGACCGCCTTGTCGGCGGTGCGCCCTTCGAGGTATGCGCCCAGCAGGCCGAGCGGGATGGCGACGACCACGGTGAAGAGCAGCGCGACGCCGGCGAGCCGGAGGGTGTTGGGCAGCCGATCGAGGACGATCGTCTCGGCGTCGGAGCCGTAGACGAACGAGTTGCCGAAGTCGCCCCGCGCCGCGTCGCCGAGGAACGCGCCGTACTGGACGATCAGAGGGCGGTCGAAGCCGAGGTTGGCCTTGACCTCGTCGATCTCCTCCAACGAAGCGCCGGACTCCTGGAGTCCGGTGGTGATGGGGTCGCCGGAGGAGTGGACGGCGAAGAACGTGATCGTCGCCACGGCCCAGATCACGAAGGCGCCGAGGGCCAGGCGACGGAGCATGAACCCCGTCATCCGCCGTCCGGCCTCCTCCAGATCCCGAGCAGGGGCTCGAGGTCGCGCAGCTCGGTGAGCACGGCCCCGTTGTCGACCAAGTACCGACGGCGCTGCTCGCCGGCGAGCACGCGGTCGGCGCGATCGGCGATCTCCTCGGCGTGGTCGGCAGGGACGACGACGACTCCGTCCTCGTCACCCACGATGACGTCGCCCGGTGTGACCGGCGTCTGCCCACAGGCGATCGCCACGTTCACCGACCCCGGCCCGTACGCGCCCTGCACCCGCGCGCACGAGCCCAGCGAGAACGTCGGGAACCCGAGCTCGCGGAGCCCGCGGACATCGCGGACGCCGCCGTCGACGACGACCCCCGCGATGCCTCGGTGCTGCTGCATGTAGTAGGCGATGCCGTCGCCGAGCATCGCCATGTCGGGGCTGCCGCCGCCGTCGATCACGATGACGTCGCCGGGCCGGGCGACGTCAGCTGCACGGATGACGTACAGCACGTCGCCCGGTCGTGCGAGGACGGTGACCGCTGGGCCGAACACCTTCATGTCCTGCGCGATCGGCTTCATCCGGTGGGTCATCAGCCCGGAGCCACCCATCGCGTCGGCGATCGTGCAGACGTGGTGCGCACCGAGCCGGGCGACGACCGCGGGCGACGGCCGTGGCACCTGCTCGTTGACGATCCCGTGCACGGGGTGCTTGGCCGCACCGGTGTTGTTGGGTGGATACTTCTCCGCGGTCACGGTGTCGTGATCCCTTCTGACAGCGTCGACGGTCGGCGGGTGCAGCGGGCTACGACGAGCTCACCTCGTTCAGGAAGAACTGCTGCAGCGGGTCCGGCTCGAAGTCGAGGTCGTTGGCGACGCCCCACGTGTCGACCTGGATCCAGAGTGGGACGAACAGGGCCTGATCGGTCAGGAACACGTCCTGGGCCTGGTTGTAGAGGTCGAGCCGTTCCGGTTCGTCGAGCGTGCGGGCCGCCTCGTCGACGATGGCCGTCGCCTCCGGGCTGGCCGCCGTCTTGCTGTAGTTGGACCCTGGACGCAGGTAGTAGCTGAACAGGGCGACCACGTCGAGCGACGGTGGGCCGTAGTTGTTCATGAAGAACCCGCTCTGCTGCCCCTCGGTGAACGTGTTGCGCAACGGCGTGCCTTCGCCGCCGTGCATGGTCACCCGGAAGCCCGCCTCTTGCAGCTGGCCCTGGACGGCCTCCGCCGACGTCTTGTCGAGCGGGTTGGCACCGATCGGGAAGTAGAAGTCGACGTCGACGCCGTCGGGGTAGCCGGCCTCGGCCATCAGCTCGCGCGCCTTGTCGGGGTCGTACGGGTACGGGATGTACTCGGGATCGAAGCCGGGGTAGACGGGCACGTACCACTGGTAGCTCGGCACCGCGGTGTCCCCGAACACGCCCTCCACGAGCAGCTCCCGGTCGATGGCGTAGTTCAGCGCCTGGCGAACGCGCACGTCGTCGAGCGGTGGCAGGTTGGCGTTGATCATGAGGAAGATCGTGCTCCCGGTCGGGGTGGACCGGATCTCGTAGTCGTCGGATGTCGCCACGCTCTCGACCAACGGGCGGGCGACGGCATCGACGATGTCGGCCTGACCGGCCAGCAGCAGGCTGACCCGTGTCGAGTCGTCGGGCACGGCGGTGAACTCGAGGTTCGGGATCGACGGCTGCACACCCCAATAGTTCTCGTTCGCGGCCATCGACACGCTGGCGCCGGGCTGGAAGTCGGTCATCACGTACGGTCCGGTGCCGATCGGCTCCTCGCCGTAGGCGACGTCGCCGACCTCGGCGAAGTACGCCGGGGGGAAGACGTAGAACTGCGCCATCAGGCCGGGCACCGCGGTGTCGTCCTCGAGCGCCGAGATGACCTTGAACGTCATGTCGTCGACGACCTCGATCTGCCAATCCGTGAAGAAGAAGGCCAGCTTGCCGCCGGGCTCGTAGCCGAGGATGCGTTCGAGGCTGAAGCGGAAGGCTTCGGCGGTGAGCGGCTCGCCGTTGGAGAACTCGACGTCGGGGCGGACCGTGAACGTCCACTCCTTCGGCGCCGTCTGCTCCCACTCGGTCACGAGTGTTGGCTCCAGCACGTAGTCGCCGTCGACGTAGCGGTACGTCGATGCGGACTCGATGATCTGCTGCTGGATGCGGACGTTGGCGCGTGTCTTGTCGATGTTCGGGTTCATGCTGGCCGGCGCCAGCGCCTGGACCACGCGCAGGGTGTCCCTGCCCGACGCACCGCCGTCGCCGCCGTCGGTCTCGTCGGGCGCACCGGTGGTGCCGGGCGCCTCCGTGGCTCCGCTGGTCGCCGAGGTCGCTCCGGAGGTCTCGGTGGACTGAGCACCGCCCGCATCGTCGTCATCGTCGTTGGAGCCGCAGGCGGCGACGAGGATCGCAGCGCACGTCAGCGCGGCGAGCGATCGCATTCCGTTGCTTCTTCTCATGGATGGTCTCCCCGTAGTTGGAACGTGTGGGTGGCAAGATGGTGAGGGCACGAGCTCAGACCGTCACGGCGCCCCGATCGCCGCGGACGTCGGACGCCGCGTCGAACGAGCCAGGAGCGGGGCTGAGGGCGATGGCCACGCGGGCCGAGTAATCGGACAGTTCGACGTCGTAGCCACGGCCGGCGAGCGCCAGGCTGGCGCGGGGGTCGAAGCGGTGGTCGACGACGACCTGCGGGGGTTCGGTGCGGACGTGGATGCGATCGACGCTGACGGCCTGCGCGGGCGAGAGGCCGAAGTCGACGATGCTCGCCAGGACCTGGGCCATGGCGCTCGCCTTGAGGCTGCCGGCGGGCGAGCCCATGCTCATCACCACCCGCTCACCGTCGAACACCAGCACCGGCGCGCCGCCGCCGGCCGGCCGCTTCCCCGGCGCGATCGAGTTCGGCTGCCCCGGCCGCGGGTCGAAGTTGATCATGTGGCAGTTGTGCATGAAGCCGAGCCCAGGCGTGACGACTCCCGTCGCGAAGCCGACGGAGTGCGTGATCCCGCAGGCGTTGCCGTGCTCGTCGATGGTGGCGATGTGCGTCGTGTCGTGCCGGTCCTCTTCGGCCGTCGGCACGCCACGGGCGGTCATGCGCCACCACGCGCGGCCGGACGTGATCTCGTCACGGATCTCGTCCGCGTGGGCGCTCGACATCAGCCGCAAGGGCTCACGGTTCCCCGTCGACGGATCGCCGATGTGCTCGTCGCGGTCCGTGAAGGCGCAGAACAGGACCTGGGTCAGCAGGTCGAGGTACTCGGGGCTGTTCCAGCCCATCGCCGCGAGGTCGAACAGGTCGAGCACATGGAGAATCTCGATGAACGTCGGCCCCATCGACGGTGCGTTCTCCGTCGTGATCGTCAGGCCCCGGTACGTCCCGCGCACCGGCTCGTCGATGTGCGGCCGGTACTCCTCGAGGTCGCGGCGTGTCGAGCGGCCCCCCCGCCGCGGCGAAGTCGTCGGCGATGCGGTCGGCGATCGAGCCGCAGTAGAACTCGTCCGGGCCCTTCGTCGCCAACAGGTCGAGCGTGGCCGCGAGGTCGGGCTGGACGAACAGCTCGCCGATGCGGCGCACCGAGCCGTCGGACTTTCGGTAGAGGCGCCGCGACGCCTCCGAGAAGTCGAGGGCGAGCGCCGGATCGCCCTCCATCGCCGAGTGCACCCGGCCGGGCTGCCACGACCGCGTACAGCTGGGGCAGCACGGGTACGCCGTCGGCCGCCAGCCTGATGGCCGGCTCGAGCAGCTGACCCCACGTCAGCCGGCCCGAGCCGTATCGGAGGTACAGCGCCTCGAGCCCGCGGACGAAGCCCGGCACGACCTGGGCCCGGTACCCACGCCGGTTGGCGTCGCCCTCGACCAGGAACGCGTTCTCCCAGCGGGCGACGGGCTCGTACATCGTCGAGGTCGCCGCCACGCGGCGCGACTCCTGACGCGGCGATGACGACAGTCTCACCGCGTGCCTCGGAGTCGGTACAGGAAGTGGCCGCATCCGCCGATGCTGCTCTTGAAGGGGTCGACGACCGTCTGCACGACCGCGCCAGCGATCGCCGCGTCGGCGGCGTTCCCGCCCGTGCTGAGGATGGCGGCGGCCGTCGTGGCGCCCTCGTGCTCGACCGCCGCGGCGGCGCCCCTGGTGCGCCTCGCCGTCGGGGTCGACTCGTCGAGCAGTTCTGGCGTGGTGTTCATCTCCCATCCTCGTGGTCGTCACCTGCGGTTGCGGCGAACGTAGAACGGGATCCAAAATGGTGACCCTGAACGTCAGAAAAATCATCCTGCACCCCCGCCCATGAAGGATCGTGACCACACGACCTGGTCAGATGAACGATCCTGACCGTCGCGCCGTCGACGTCACGATGTTGGACGAGACCGACATCGCTCTCATCAACGCGCTGCAGGTGCACTGCCGCGCGTCATGGTCGCTCGTCGGGCGGACGCTCGGCATCAGTCCCGTGACGGCCGCCCGCCGTTGGGAGCACCTGGTCGCGAACGGTCTCGCGTGGGTCACGGCCTACGGACACGCCGCCATGTGGGAGCAGAGCTGCCTCGCCTTCGTCGAGGTCGAGTGCAACTCGGCGGCGACGTCGCAGGTGGCGGCCGAGCTGAAGTTCGACCCGTACGCCGTCACCATCGAGCTCACCGCCAAGGCTCGATGCCTGCTCGTGACGACCACCACGCCCGACGTGTCGACGCTCTCCGACTACGTGCGCAACCGGGTGTCGAACCTCGGGGGTGTGGTGTCGACGAAGGTGCACCTCTCGACGCGGCTGTACGCGGAGTCGGCCCGGTGGAGCCTGCGGGCGCTCACCGCGGACCAGCTCGCGATGCTTGACGCGGGACATGCACGCGATCGAGACGACGCACGTGGTCGAGG
Source organism: uncultured Acidimicrobiia bacterium (assembly GCA_963784255.1). Lineage (GTDB taxonomy): Bacteria > Actinomycetota > Acidimicrobiia > Acidimicrobiales > Ilumatobacteraceae > JALZMG01. The sequence goes on from CAWAQO010000001.1 coordinate 304,182, forward strand.
AGGTCGACCGCCCGCTGCTCATCGAGTTGGCGGCCGACGGTCGCCGCAGCCACACCGAGCTCGCGACGGTGCTGGGCGTCAGCCCGGTCAAGGTACGGCGGCGCCTGAACGTGATGATCAGGTCGGGCGCCGTGCGCTTCCGGTGCGAGGTCGCGCAGCCGTTCACGCCATGGCCGGTGAAGGTGATCTACCAGGGGTCCTGTCCACCATCGGAGCTCGACACGGTCGGTCGGGTTCTCGCCGCATCGCCCGACGTGCGGGTGTGCGTCGCCGTCATGGGCGCCGACAACCTGCTCTTCTCGGTGTGGCTCCCCAGCCGTCGAGCAGCATCGCGGTCGAGATCGAGTTGGCTCGCCGGTTGCCCCAGCTGACGATCACGAACCGCATGCTCGCCTTGCACTCGATGAAGCGGATGGGTCATCTGCTCGACGACGATGGCCGCGGGGTCGGTGTCGTGCCGATGGACATGTGGGCCCGGCCGGACGCCATCTGATGCGCGGTGACGTAGTCGAGACGGTCGGTCGGGGACCGCCCCCGCCGTTGGCTGCTCAGCGCAGCATCACGTCGATCGTGGCGGTCAGCGTTCCTCGCGCGTCGTCACCGTCCAGGGACCAGACCATGGCGCCGCCGAGGTCGGTGGAGGCGGACGTACACCGTCTTCTGGCGATGGTCAGCGGGTCGTCGTAGGTCCAGAAGTGCGTGCCGTCGAACAGCCACGTTGGCGCCGTCGAGGAGGTCGTGAGAGCGCCGGCCCGGCTTGGTCGCCAGCACCTTGTAGTCCTCGTTGCCGGCCGCCCAGGTGCCGGGCGCCGGGCCGGTGGCCGGCTGGAACAGGCCGTCGCCGCCGCCGGTGACGCCGGTCCAGCCCTGGCCGTAGTACGGGATGCCGATGACGAGCTGGTCGCGTGGGCGCCCCGCGGCCAGCCACGCCTTGACCGCGCAGTCGAGGCTGAAGTCGGGGTGGTCGGCGCGCCGGCCGGCGACCCGCAGCGCCGACTGCTGGTTGGTCACCGTCTCCCACGTGCCGTGGAAGTCGTAGCCCTGCACGGTGGCGAAGTCGAGGTACTTGAAGATCTTCGGCACCTCGAAGCCGGCGTCGATCTTCGCCGGGTGCGGCCGGCAGGAACGCGGTGAGCTCGTAGTGCTTGCCGGTCTCGCGCCCGTACGCGTCGAGCTGCCGGCGGAACTCGGCGACCAGCAGCGGTGAAGTTCTGCCTTGTCCTCGGGGCGGATGACGTTGCCGGCGTTGCCCTCGCAGCCCGGCCACTCCCAGTCGAGGTCGATGCCGTCGAAGACGCCGGCGGCCGAGCCGGGGCCGCCGGACTCGCCGCCGCCGAGCGAGGGCAGGTTGCCCTTGATGAACAGGTCCACGCAGGACGCGACGAACGCCTCCCGCGACTCGGCGGTCAGCGCGGCGTCGGAGAAGTACTTCGACCAGGTCCAGCCGCCGAGCGAGAGCATCACCTTGAGGTCGGGGTGCTTGGCCTTGAGCTTGAGCAGCTGGCCGAAGTTGCCGTTGAGCGGCTCGCCCCACAGGTCGCCGACGCCGTCGACGCTCTCCTCGGCCGGGACCGGCCGCTGGTAGTCGGCCCAGGCGTCGCCGGACTGGCAGGCCACGTGCACCGTCGGCCTTCGGGGGCGACGTTGCCGAAGGCGTAGTTGATGTGCGTCAGCCGGGCCGCGGCGCCGGAGGTGTCGAGGTTCTTGACGAAGAAGCGCGGCCGTAGATGCCCCACTGGATGAAGTACCCGACCTTGACGCAGAGTCGCTGCTGCCGCAGTTCGCACAGCATGCGACATTGGCCACGTCATCAGCAGCAGCGCCAGCACGCTCTTCGCCACGTCAACGTACCGTGGACTCATCGCACCCCCATTTGTTCAGATTGTATCCAGACCCAGGCGAAACAGTGCTTCAGCATCCAGCACGTCAATGGTCAGGTCGACCAGTTCGATCGACGCCGCACGCAGAGGTTGCAGTAGTACGGTCGAGCGGGCGTCCCGCAGTTCGTCGCGGCGTGAGGCGAGCAGTTCGCACCGACCCACTCCTCGAACAGCGTGGACGCGCGGCGACGAGCCAGGTGCACCGTGCCCGAGCGACGTCGTCGAGCTGGATGGCTGCCGAGCGTGCGTGCTCCTCACCATGCTGGGCGTGGCCGGACTCCAGCGCCAGGTGGAAGTCGACGAGGTAACGCAGCTCGACGCCGGCGTCGCGCTCGATGCGCCGAGCGAGCTCGGCCATGAACCGGAACAGCACGTTGCCCGTCTCCTCGATCGCCTCGATGATCACCAGTCGATCGGTCGGCGTGGCGTCGTAGAGGAGGTGGGCGAGCTTGCCGGCGAGCAGCCGGTTGACGGTGGTGCGCTCGCTGTAGAGGCTGCGCAACACGTCTGACGTCGGGCGAGTGTGATCGTGGCCGAGCCGGGCGAGGTCCTCGAGGTACCGCGGCCAGGTGGTGATCGTCCTCGAAGGTTGCGACGTTGACGAGCACCTGCAGCGGGTCCTGCGACAACTCGTCGCGCATCACATGTCGGTCGAGGTCGCCGAAGTCGAGGATGAACGGCGCCATGCACGGCACGAACGAGAGGCGATCACGAGGCGATCTGCGACTCATCACGCCAGGAACTCGAAGAACGGCGGCCCGCGCGCACTGGTGCTTGGCCACGAGGATGATGGGGACCAGACGGTTCGCATCCGCACATGGCGAAGGAGGCGGGCCGCGTCCCTCCGCAGCCGCAGACCGCCTGGAGATCCGCTCGACGCCACGCGGCCGTCGAGG
>CAWAQO010000002.1:0-4013 GCA_963784255.1 uncultured Acidimicrobiia bacterium
TGCGCGTCTCAGAGCCACGCCGCGGCGCCGAGTCCCCGGGCCGACATCGCAACACCGCCTCCTCGACCGCCGGGTCCGCGGCGAGGTGTTTCCTGGGCCTCCCACCATGAGGAGGTTCCACCATGGCCACGATCGACTCGACAGCGACGTCTCTTCAGAGGCTGGACGCGGACGGTGCGTTCGATGAGGCGCAGCTGGCTGCGGCTGCGTTCCTTGCTCGCTACAGCGGCCGAACCCTTGACGCCTATCGCCACGATCTTCGTGGCTTCTTCCAGTGGTCGGCCGATGTCGGCGTGACCGTGCTGGCCGCGACGTGACCCCACATCGAGCTCTACCGCGGCTGGATGGAGGACCGCGGGTTGGCGGCCTCGACGATCGACCGGCGACTGTCGACAGTGTGCGGTTACGACCGGTTCGCGCGCATCGACGGGCGCATGGCGTCGAACCCCGCCCAGTACGTCCGCCGACCGAAGGTGCAGCCGAGCGAGGGTCACGGCATGGATAGCGGCGAACTTGGCACCTTCCTGTTCACCGCCGAGCGCTTCGATCACTCCCACGCCGCGCTTGCCGTGCTCCTCGGGCTGAACGGCCTCCGCGTGTCGGGGGCGTGCGGGACCAACGTCGAGGATCTTGGCTTTCAACGAGGACACCGCACGATCGCGGCCGCTCGGTCGTCATCCCCGACGATCAGCGCGGCCACGACGAGCGCCCAGGCGTAAGTCGACGGGCTCGACGTGCTGGCACGTTCGAGAAGCTGCCGGGCCGCCACCGGCTCGGGACGGCCGGCTACTGACCGGACGAACAGCATCGAGGCGACCCGCTGAACCACGCGGCCGTCGGTGCCGTCGCCTCCAAACTCGACGGCGGCGGTGGCCGCGGCATCGGCATCGTCGAGCCGTCCGAGGAAGAGCAGGACGTTGGCCCGAGCGATCTGCGCCTCGCACCACGTTGCGCTTCCCGGATCGACCAGGGACAGTGCCTGGTCGGCGAGGGCGAGCGCGCTCGTATGCTCTCCGACCTGCCACGCCCGCGGCTGGAATGGGTCAGCGTCAGGGCACGCAGCGGATGGACGTCGGCGCCGGGCGGGCCGAGCGCGACCCGACACCACGACCATGTGAGTGTGCTCAGCTGTTTTGGCCCCACCTTGAGCGGGTTGTGCTCGTCTGATTTGGCCCCACCTGCTGGTGAGGATCCGCGTCGGCGGCTGACCGGCGGTCGACGGTGGGCCGATGGCGAAGAGGTCGAGGGTGCAGTTGTTCGAGCAGATCCGGCGAGCCCGGCGCGTGGACCCGGAGGTGTCGATCCGGGAGTTGGCGTGTCGGTTCGGCACGCATCGCCGCACGGTCCGCGACGCGTTGGCGTCGGCGGTGCCTCCGCCACGCAAGCCGGTGTCGCGGCCGTCGCCGGTGCTCGATGCGTGGAAGCCGACGATCGACGGCTGGCTGGACACCGACCGGGAGGCGCCGCGCAAGCAGCGCCACACGGCGCGGCGGGTGTGGCAGCGCCTCGTCGATGAGCATCAGGCGCAGGTGGGCGAGTCGACGGTGCGCCGCTACGTCGCCGAGGTGCGCCGCCGCCAGCCGGCTGTTCTGGTCGAGGTGAAGGTCCCGCAGTGGCACCCACCGGGCGCCGAGGCGGAGGTCGACTTCGGCCAGATCGGGTTCTGGCTCGACGGCGTCTTGACGGATGGCTGGATGTTCGTCTTCCGCCTGTCGGCATCGGGCCGCGGGTTCCACTGGATCTATCTGAACCAGGCCCAGCAGGCGTTCTTGGACGGCCACGTCCGCGCGCTCGAGCATCTGGGCGGCGTGCCGGGCCGGGTCCGCTACGACAACTTGAAGCCGGCCGTGGCGCGCGTGCTGCGTGGCCGGGATCGGGCCGAGACGGAACGGTTCATCGCGATGCGGTCGCACTACGGGTTCGACTCGTTCTTCTGTCAGCCCGGCCCCGATGGAGCCCATGAGAAGGGCGGCGTCGAGGGTGAGGTGGGCCGGTTCCGACGGCGCCACCTCGTCCCGGTTCCCCGCGTGGCGTCGCTCGTTGAGCTCAACGAGCTGGTTGCCGCCGGCGACGTGGCCGACGACCGCCGACACATCAACGGTCGGGCGATCACCGTCGGGGACCACTTCGCGCTCGAGGCGCTGACGTTGCAGCCGATGCCGGTGGAGCGGTTCGACACGACGCTGCTGCTGACGCCGCGAGTTGACGTCAAGTCGCGGGTGTGTGTGCGCCAATGCTTCTACTCGGTGCCGGTGCGCTACGTCGGCCGGCGCGTCGAGGTCCGTCTCGGCGCCGAGACGATCGAGGTCCTCGACGGCGCCCGGATCGTCGCCGTGCACGCCCGACTCGTCGCCAAGGGCAGCGAGTCGCTGGTGCTCGACCACTACCTGGAGGTGCTGCGCCTCAAGCCGGGCGCCCTGCCCGGCGCCACCGCCCTGGCCCGAGCCCGCGCCACGGGCGCGTTCAGCGTGGACCACGAACGGTTCTGGACGGTGGCCCGACGCCGTCTCGGCGACCAGGCCGGCACCCGCTCCCTGGTCGAGATCCTGCTCGCCCACCGCGCCCTGCCCGCCGACGCCATCCGCGTCGCGTTGGCCGCCTGCGTCGACGTCGGCGTCGTCGACGCCGACATCGTCATCGTCGAAGCCCGCCGGGCGGCCGCCGACCACATCGCCGCGGTGGTGCCGATCGGCGCGCTGGCCCGCTACGACCGGCCGTTGCCGACGATCGCCCACTACGACCAGCTGCTGGAGGCCCGATGACCGCTGATGCTGCGGCGATCGCGTCGATCGACGCCGCTACCCGAGAGCTCCACCTGCCCGGCATCCGCGAGCACGCCGGCCGGCTCGCCATCCAAGCCCAGCGGACCAAGGCCACCTACCTCGGCTTCCTCGCCGACACGCTCAGCGTCGAGGTTGACGACCGCGCCGAACGCCGCCGGGGGCGCCGCACCCACGAAGCCCGCTTCCCGCGACTGAAACGGCTCGCCGACTTCAACATGGACGTCGCCCCGACGATCAACCCGGCGACAATCGCCACATTGGCTGCCGGCGGTTACCTCGATGCCGGCGACCCTGTTGTGCTGCTCGGCGACTCCGGCACCGGCAAGACGCACCTGTTGATCGGGCTCGGCGTCGCCGCCTGTGAACAAGGACGTCGGGTCCGTTACGCCACCTGCGCCCAGCTGGTCAACGAACTCGTCGAAGCCGCCGACGAACGACGTCTCGCCCGGCTCGTCGCCCGCTACGGCCGGCTCGACCTGCTGCTCGTTGACGAACTCGGCTACGTCCAGCTCGACGCCCGTGGCGCCGAGTTGCTGTTCCAGGTCCTGACCGAGCGCGAGGAGAAGTCCTCGATCGGGCTGGCCTCGAACTTGCCGTTCAGCGAGTGGGGCCAGATCATCACCGACGCCCGCCTCGTCGCCGCCGTCATCGACCGGATCACCTTCAACGCTCACATCATCGAGACCGGCACCGAGTCCTACCGCCACCGCACCAGCCGCACCCGCCGCCCACGAAGCCCTCGAGATGCTTGAACCGCCCGCACCCCAACCATGACCCGACCTCCGATCGTCGCTCTACGAGCCACACAGAGCCCCACTTCACAGCCGAAGGTGGGGCCAAGTCAGATGAGCACAGGTGGGGCCAATCCGGCTTGACATTCCGAACCATGGTTCGGCCCAAATGCGAGAAGCTCGTGTACCTACCGAGCGGGGCGACGATGCTCAACGCAAGATGGGCGTCCTCGGACGCCACCGCGAACACGAAGGCACCGCGCAGGTTGGCCGCGGGCGGCGGCCAGGCGGGCGGCGACGTCGACCTCGTCGGGGCCGAACAACGCGTCGGCGAGGCGCCCGCCCAGCTCGGCGTACCAGCGGGCGTGGAGGCGGGCGAGATCAGCTGTGTCGCGTCGGGCGGCGAGCCGTTCCGCGCCGTATTGGCGGAGCGCATCCGAATAGAAACCGCGATTGGAGCGCACGGATGTGCGATCAACGCGGTCATTGAGACGAACCA
>CAWAQO010000003.1:0-81103 GCA_963784255.1 uncultured Acidimicrobiia bacterium
CCCTTGACGACCTTGTCGCCCTCATGGACGCGGGGGCGCTGGTTGATGCACGTGTCCTGGTTCGAACGGCGGAACTTCGCCAGGCGGTAGACCTTGCGGCCCGTCGTGGCGTACTGCACCGTGATCGTGTCACCGGTGACCTCGAGGACCTCACCGTCGCCGGTGGCCTGCACGAGGTCGCCGGCGTCGCGGGCCGCACGGTCCTCGATGCCGGTGCCGATGTACGGCGCCTCGGCCCGCACGAGCGGGACGGCCTGCTTCTGCATGTTGGCGCCCATCAGGGCGCGGTTGGCGTCGTCGTGCTCGAGGAACGGGATCAGCGCCGTGCCGACCGAGACGATCTGCTTCGGGCTGACGTCCATGTAGTCGACCTCCGACGGCGGCACGTAGCCGATGTCGGTGGTGGCGCCGAAGAAGCTCTCGGCCTCCAGCATCTTGCGGAGGTCGTCGAGGCTGGCCGCCTGCGGCGACCGGCGCACGAGGACGCGGTCGTCGACGAACGTGCCGTCCTGGTTGATCGGCGTGTTCGCCTGGGCGACGACGTAGTTCTCCTCCTCGTCGGCCGCCATGTAGACGATCTCGCCGGTGACCCGGCCGTTCTCGATCTTGCGGTACGGGCTCTCGATGAAGCCGAACTCGTTGACCCGGGCGAACGTCGACAGGCCACCGATGAGCCCGATGTTCGGGCCCTCCGGCGTCTCGATCGGGCACATCCGGCCGTAGTGGCTGAAGTGCACGTCGCGCACCTCGAAGCCGGCGCGCTCACGTGACAGGCCGCCGGGTCCGAGGGCCGAGAGGCGGCGGCGGTGGGTGAGGCCCGACAGCGGGTTGACCTGGTCCATGAACTGGGAGAGCTGGCTGGTGCCGAAGAACTCCTTGATGGCGGCCACGACCGGGCGGATGTTGATCAGGGTCTGCGGCGTGATCGCCTCGACGTCCTGGGTGGTCATGCGCTCGCGGACGACCCGCTCCATGCGCGACAGGCCGATGCGGACCTGGTTCTGGATCAGCTCGCCGACCGACCGGATGCGCCGGTTGGCGAAGTGGTCCTGGTCGTCGAGGCGGTAGCCGGGCTCCTGCTTGACGAGGTGGAGCATGTAGGTGACGGCGGCGAGCACCTCGCAGCGCGACAGCACGTTCTGGTTCTCGTCGGGCAGGTCGAGCTGGTCCGGGGTGAGGCCGAACAGGTCGGGGAGGCGCTTGACCTCCTCGCCGAGCTTGCGGTTGAGCTTGTAGCGCCCGACCCGCGACAGGTCGTAGCGGCGGCTCTCGAAGAAGGCGTTGCGGAAGTAGGCCTTGGCCGACTCGATGGTCGGCGGCTCGCCCGGGCGGGCCCGCTTGTAGATCTCGACCAGCGCCTCGTCCTGGGTCGGGGCGACATCGCGCTCCTTGTCCCACTGGCCCTGGAGGAAGTCGAAGTGGGCGACGAAGCGGTCGAGGAAGCCGGGGGCGCCCTCCTCGTCGTATCCCAACGCACGCAACAACGTGAAGATGCCGAGGCGGCGCTTGCGGGCGACGCGGGTGCCGGCGGTGACGTCCTTGCCGGGCTTCTGCTCGACGTCGAACTCCATCCACTCACCGCGGTACGGGTGGATCGTGCCCTTGACCAGCTGGTGCTTGGTCAGGTTGCGCAGGCGGAAGCGCTCGCCCGGCTCGAAGATGACGCCCGGCGAGCGGACGAGCTGCGACACGACGACACGCTCGGTGCCGTTGACGATGAAGGTGCCCTTCTCCGTCATGATCGGGAAGTCGCCCATGAACACCGTCTGCTCTTTGATCTCGCCGGTGTTGCGGTTCATGAACCGGGCCCGCACGAAGACGGGCGCCGAGTAGGTCATGTCCTTCTCTTTGCACTCCTCGACGGAGAACTTGGGCGGCGGGCGCAGGTCCTCGTCCGTCGGGTCGAACTCCAGCTCCAGCTGGAGGGCCTCGGAGAAGTCCTTGATCGGGCTGATGTCGCGGAAGGTGTTCGCCAGCCCCTCGTTGAGGAACCAGTCGAACGACTCGCGCTGGATCGCGATCAGGTCCGGGAGCTCGAGAGGCTCGACCAGGTTGGCGAACGAATAGCGCTCACGGGACGTCGAAGGAGAAGCCACGGATCACTCCTGGGGGGTCGCGGGTGAGAAGGCGCGCTGAAGCAGGCCCGCAGAGGGGAGGCAGAACAGCAGACGCACGGCAACGTTCGATGCTAGCGGCCAAGGGCGCACGAAATCAACCAGCCTCCGGGAGCGGACGGCCCGGGCCGGGATCTCGTGGGTGGAAGGCTAAAGAACAGCCTCCGGCGTGTCAAGGATCGCTGCCCCCACACGGGTTCCTGCATCGGCATCGGTCGCCATGGCGACCGATCCAGGTGCAGGAACGGTCAGCCCGGCGGGGTCAGGGCGGCCCCACCGACGCCGGGGGCGGCACTGCCGATGAGCAGGGCCGTCGTGCCGGTCCACACGGGGGACCCACCGACACCGGCGTCGGGCCCGGCGCTGCCGCAGCAGTCCAACCAGCGGTCGGTGGTCGGGTCGTAGGCGTGGGCCCCGCCCTTGGCGAACTGCAGCAGGAGGCGTCCCGTCCACACCGGCTCGAAGCCGGGATGGGCCGGCCCCTCGGCGATCGGGCGCCACGTGTCGGTGGCCGGGTCGTAGGCCGCGCCGTCGTCGTGGGCGAAGGCGCCGTTGCCGGTGACCGGGTCGCCACCGCTGGAGCCGGCGGCGATCAGCACCTCGGTCCCGGTCCATGCCCCGCTGGCCCGCCGCGCGGTCAGCGACGACGGGGCCAGCAGGCGCCACATCGCCGCCACCAGGTCGTCGTCCGCCCGCGGCGAGCCAGGCCCCACGGCGCTATGAGAGCACCAACGCGCGCCGGAGGTTGCCCGGCGTCAGCCCGGCATCTCGTACGCCAGCTCGAGGGCGGCCGCCCGGCGAACGTGCTCGTACATCTGCGCCCGCGTCATCGTCGAGTGGTGCAGGACGACCTGGATCCCGAGGCCGTCGAGCAGGGCGCACAGCCGCCACGAGGTGGCCACCGGGTCGGCGCACTGGAACACGCCGGCCGCCGCGCCCTCGGCGATCACCTCGGCGACCAGCGAGACCCAGGCGTCGTCGAGCTCCTCGGAGATCCGCCGCACGTTGTCGTCCCGCAGCGCCTCGCCCCAGGCGTCGATCCACAGCACCCACGACGGGTCCCGCCGCAACGACGGGAGGTAGGTCTCGATGACCTTCGCCAGGCGCTCCTCGGGCGTGGCGAGGAGCTCGATCGTCCGGCGGACGTCGGCGATCTCGCGGTCGGCCGTCTCCCGCAGCATCGCCTCGATCAGCTCGTCCTTGGTGGCGAAGTGGTAGTGGATCAGCCCGGTGCTGACGTCGAGCTCGTCGGCGACGTCGCCGACGCGCACGTCGTGCAGGCCGCGCTCCAGCGTCACCCGATGGGTGGCCTCGACGATCTGCAGGCGCCGCTGGTCGGGGGCGATGCGGGTGCGCGTCGCTGGCACGCGCGCAGCGTACCCAGGGGTCAGCCGGCGGCCGCGAGCGCGCCGAGCAGGAGCTGGTGGACGTGGGCGACCCCGGACTCGTGCTCGGTGGACAGCACGCCGTCGGCCGAGAGGCGAGCGTCGTAGGTGCCCTGCAGCCGCTCGCACATCAGCAGGTCCTGCTCCACCACCTCGACGGTGGCGGCGAGATCGGCATCCCGCCGCTCGGCGGGAACGTCGGGGTGCCAGAAGTACTCGCGCTCGACGATCGTCGTCGCCGGGCCTGCCGGCGTGAGCCGGAACGTGGCGGCGAACCCGGCGAAGCAGGAGATGGCGAGGTTCGGGAAGACCGCGAGGTAGGTCCCGTTGTTGAACGACTCCGGTGCGGCCACGTCGGCGACGGCCGACCAGCCGGGGTCGCCCGGTCGGTGGTCGTGGAGGGCCCGCTCGGCGGCGTCACGCGGCGCCAGCGGCCGGTCCCACGCGATCACGGCCGGCCCGGCGCACTCGATCGGGTACTCGTAGCCGCTGGTCGGCAGCTGGGCGTGGACGAAGGGCGTGTGGTAGTTCTCGCAGTAGTTCTCGAGCAGGACCTTCCAGTTGAAGTGGCGGGCGTACCGGCTGCGCTCGCCGAGCTCGAGGTCGTCGAGCCGGTAGGGCGCCAGGCCCGCGGCCAGCGGGCCCGGGTCGAAGGCCGGGGCGCCCGGGTCCAGGTTGACCAGCAACGACCGGGCGAACGTCGTCACCTGCACCGGGCGGAGTCCGAGGTCGTGCGGGTCGAAGGCCTCCGGCTGCCCGACGCCACCGGCGCGCGCCAGCGAGCCGTCGAGCCGGTACACCCAGGCGTGGTACGGGCACGACAGCGCCCGCGCCCGGCCACAGCCGTCGGCCAGCGGCGAGCCACGATGCCGGCACACGTTGACGAACGCCCGCAGCACACCGAGGTCGTCGCGCGTGACGACGACCGGCACGCCGCCGGCCGACACCGCGGCGTAGGAGCCGGGCGCGGCCACGTCCTCGGCGCTGCCGGCGGCGACCCAGCCGCGCCGGAAGATGGCGGCGAGCTCGCGCTCGTGGTGCTGCGGGTCGGCGTACCAGTGACCGGGCAGCGTGCGGGCCCGAGCGAGCGGGACGCCGAGCAGGTCCATGCCCTCGCTCACGGGTGCCTCCTTACGGCGGCTGGACCAGCTGAACGCCGTCAAGGGGTTCTGACGACGGAAGCGGTTCGTTTCTGGCCGAGTTCTTCACACGGAATCGCCCGATGGCGTCAGCGAGGTCTGCTACAGTCCTTACTGACTGATGCGTCAGTTAGGAGTGATCCCATGGCTCTCGTCGCCCCGACCGGCGGCCCCGACGTCCTCGACACCCTGATCGCCGAGCAGGAGGCGGCGCTGCTCGACCGCACGGTCCGCTCGCACGAGCTCCACGTGGCTGCCGCGGCCCACCTCCCCGGCGGCGTCGCCTCGTCGTGGCAGGACGCCCCGCCGTGCCCGGTGTTCATCGAGCGCGGAGAGGGGGCGCACGTCTGGGACGTCGACGGCAACGAGTACGTCGACCTCCACGCCGGCTTCGGGAGCACCGTCGCCGGCCACGCCCACCCGGCGCTCGTCGCCGCCCTCACCGGCCGGGTGGTCGCCGGCACGCACTTCGCCCAGCCCGTGCCGGACATCATCCCGGTCGCCGCCGAACTGGCCCGCCGCTTCGGCCTCCCCCTGTGGCGCTTCGCCAACTCCGGCACCGAGGCCACGTTGGCGGCGATCCACCTGATGCGCGCGGCCACCGGTCGCCGCCGACTCATCAAGGTCGAGGGCAGCTACCACGGCCATCACGACGCCGTCCAGGTGTCGGTGTTCCCCGAGACCGCCGACGCCGGGCTGCCCGAGCAGCCGCTCACCGTGCGCGAGCACGGCGCCATCCCGCCCGAGGTCGCCGCGCTCACCCACGTCGTGCCGTTCGGCCGCCTCGACGCCGTGCGGCGGGTGCTCCTCGCCCACCCCGGCGAGATCGCCGGCATGATCGTCGAGCCGGTGATGATGAACATCGGCGTCGTGCCGCCCCCGCCCGGCTACCTCGACGGGCTCGCCACGCTGCTGCACACCCACGGCGCCCTGCTCACGTTCGACGAGGTGAAGACGGGCCTGACGATCGCCCCCGGCGGAGCCACCGAGCGCTTCGGCGTGGTGCCGGACATCATCTGCCTCGCCAAGGCCCTCGGCGGCGGCGTGCCCTGTGGCGCCATCGGCGGGACCCCCGAGGTGATGGGCCTGATCGCCGACGGGACGTACGAGCAGGTCGGCACGTTCAACGGCAACCCGCTGACGATGGCCGCCGCCAAGGCGATGCTGCTCGAGGTCCTCACCCCCGCCGGCTACGCCCACCTCGACCGGCTGCGCGAGCAGCTCGTCGACGGCGCCCTCCACGTCCTCGGCCGCCACCGCCTCGCCGGCTACGTCAGCGCGTACGGCGCCAAGGGGGCGATCGTGTTCTCGCCGGTGCGCATCCGCGACTACCGCGACTTCTGTCGCTACGACGCCCGGTACGGGCACGCCCACTGGCTCTACCAGCACAACGGCGGGGTGTTCCTGCCGCCCTGGGGGAAGATGGAGCAGTGGACGCTCACCGTGCAGCACGACGCTGACGACGTCGACCGGGCGATCGCCAACCTCGAGCGCTTCACGGCCGCGCTGCACGCCTGAAGTGAGCATCCACGAGTCGTTCGGCCAGGTCGGGCTGCCGGCGCCGGTCGCCGAGCTGGCGGGGCGGGACTGGGACGTCGTGGTCGTCGGCGGCGGGCACAACGGCCTTGCCTGCGCGGCCTACCTGGCCCAGGCCGGCCGCTCGGTGCTCGTGCTCGAGCGGCGCGAGCGCATCGGCGGCGCCTGCACGCTGGAGGAGCCGTTCCCCGGCTACGCGGTCAGCCCGTGCGCGTACGTGGTCGGCCTGCTCGACCAGCGGGTCATCGACGAGCTGGCGCTGCGCCGCCACGGCTACAAGGTCTTCGTCGCCGAGCCGGCGATCTGGTGCCCCTTCGATGACGGCACGTGGTACGCCCAGTTCGCCGACCACGAGCGCACCGCGGCCGGCATGCGCGAGAACGGCTTCAGCGAGGCCGACATCAAGGGCCAGTTCGAGTACGAGGCCTTCTTCGACCAGATGCGCCGCGCCCTGCGCGAGGGAACACGCGACACGTGGGTCGGTGAGGCGCCCGGCGAGGCCGAGCTGCGCGACCTGCTGGGCGACGAGGACGAGCTCGTCGCCGCCCTCTTCGAGACCTCCGTCGCCGACGTCATCGACCGCTTCGTCACCGATCCCCGGCTGCAACAGGCCCTGTACGGCCAAGGCGTGATCGGGGCCTGGGCCGGACCACGCTCCCCCGGCACCGCCTCGATCAAGCTGATGCACTTCCAGGGGACGCTCGAAGGCGTGCCGATGGCGTGGGGCTACGTCGAGGGTGGGATGGGGCGCATCTCCTTCGCCATCGGCGAGGCCGCGATGGCCGCCGGCGCCGTGATCGCGGCCGGCGTGCCCGTCGCCGAGATCCGACCCGGCGAGGGCGTCGTGCTCGAAGGCGGCGAGCTGATCCGCGCCCGGGCCGTCGTGTCCAACGCCGACCCGGTCGTGACCGGCCGGCTGCTCGGCACGTCGGTCGACCCCGGCTTCGCGGCGCGGGTCGACGGCTGGCGGACGACGAGCCCCGTGGTCAAGGTCAACTGCGGGCTCTCCCGGCTGCCCCGCTGGACGGCGGTGCCCGACGCCGGCTGGCCGAACGGGGCGCCGGTGTCGATCAGCCTGCCGCTCGACGCCGCCCAGGAGGCGTTCGAGGACTGCCGGCGGGGGATCGCCTCACCCGGCTTCGCCGAGCTGTACTTCCAGACCGCCTACGACCCGACCGTCGCCCCGCCGGGCAAGCACACCATGTCGGTGTTCGCCCAGTACGCGCCGTACGCGCTGGCCGACGGCACGTGGGACGACCGGCGCGACGAGATCGGCCAGCGCGTCCTCGGCCTGATCGGCCGGTACTGCGACGTCGACGACATCGTCGAGCACGTCGAGGTGCTCGGCCCGCCGGACATCGAGGCCCGCATCGGCCTCACGGGCGGCCACATCTTCCAGGGCGAGTGCACCCCGGACCAGATGTGGTGGCGTCGCTTCTCGCCGCGTGCCCCGGGGTCGGGGGTCTACCTGTGTGGCGCGGCGACGCACCCGGCCGGCAGCGTGATCGGCCTCAACGGCCGCAACGCGGCGATGGCCGTCCTGGCCGACCTGCCGTCGCGACCCTGACTCGAGCGGACGTGTCACGGCGGCCTCGTGCGGGTACCGCGGCGACGTGCACGACGAGGTCGCCGAACTGTGGCTGCTGCGCCACGGCCAGAGCCTGGGCAACGTCGCCAACGACGCGGCCAAGGTCACGCCGGTCGACCGGCTGGACATCGCCGAGCGCGACATGGACGTCCCGCTGTCGGAGCTCGGCTGCCAGCAGGCCGACGCGTTCGGGGACTGGCTCGGCGGGCTGCCGGCCGAGCAGCAACCCGATGTCGTCGTGACGTCACCGTACGTGCGGGCGACGGAGACGGCCCGCCGGGTGCTGGCGGCGGCGGGAATGGACATCCGCCTCGTGCGCGACGAGCGCCTGCGCGAACGCGAGTTCGGCATCCTCGACCTGCTCACCCACCAGGGCATCCTGGCCGCCCACCCCGCCGAGTCCGAGCGGCGCCGGCGGCTGGGCAAGTTCTACTACCGGCCGCCCGGAGGCGAGAGCTGGGTCGACGTCGCCCTCCGCCTGCGCTCGCTGCGCGACTCGCTCGTCCGCGAGCACGCCGACCGGCGGCTGCTCGTGGTCACCCACGAGGTCCCGATCATCATCATGCGCTCCCTGCTGGAGGACCTCGACGAGCAGGCGGCGCTGGCCATCAGCCGGACCGGATCGTTGGCCAACTGCTCGCTCACGACCTACGTCCGGGGCGACGACGATCGGCTGCGCCTCGACCGCGAGGCCTGGACCGTGCCGCTGGAGCGCGCGGCCACCCCCGTCACGGACGAGCCCGATGCCGCGGTCGCCCCGCGCTGACGGCACGCTCGGCGTCGCGCTCCTACGCCGGCGCCCGCTCCCGGCCGACGACGGAGACGACAAGCGCGGGCGCGGCACGGTGCTCGTCGCCGGCGGTGCCGTCACCACGCCGGGTGCCGCCATGCTCGCCGGCATCGCGGCGCTGCGCGTCGGCGCCGGGCGGCTGCAGATCGCCACTGCGCCGGCGGCAGCGGCCACGCTGGCGCCCGCCGTGCCAGAGGCGTGGGTCGGGTCGTGGGAGGACGGCGACTTCGCCCAACGAGTGGCGGATGCCGACGCGGTGGTCATCGGGCCCGGGCTGGACGACCTCGACACCGCCGGGGACCTCCTGCGCACCGTGATCGGCGAGGCGTCGAGTGACGCCGTCGTCGTCGTGGACGCGCTGGCGCTGACGGCGATGTCGAAGCTCGGCGTCTCGACCGCAGGCCGGCGCCAGGTGATCATCACGCCGAACCGGGAGGAGCTGGCCGAGCTCGCATCGACGGTCGGGAGCGATGCGGTCGAGGCAGACGTCGCCCGGTCCCTCGGCGTCACCGTCGTCTCCTTCGGCTGCGTGGCCGCGGCGGACGGGGCCGTGTGGCGTCAGGACGAGCCCGTGCTCGGTCTCGGCACGTCGGGCGCCGGTGACGTGCTGGCCGGGGCGGCGGGCGGCCTGGGCGCGCGATGCGGCGATGCGACCACGGCGGCCTGCTGGGCCACCCTGGCGCATCGGGTCGCGGCGTCGCGCCTCGCCCGTTCCGTGGGCCCGGTCGGGTACCTGGCGCGGGAACTGGCCGGCGAGCTGCCGAGGGCGCTCGTCGACCTCCGGTGAGCTGTCGTTCGGTCCCGGCCGCATCGGGCCGGAACCGAACGACAGAACGCGGTCAGCGGATCACTTGACCTCGACGGAGGCCCCAGCCTCCTCGAGCTTGGCCTTGGCGGCCTCGGCGGCCTCCTTGTTGGCCTTCTCGAGGACCGCCTTGGGGGCGCTGTCGACGAGGTCCTTGGCCTCCTTGAGGCCCAGGCTGGTCAGCTCGCGCACGGCCTTGATGACCTGGATCTTCTGGGCGCCGGCGCCGGTGAGGACGACGTCGAACTCGTCCTTCTCCTCGACCTCCGGAGCGGCCGCGGTGGGGGCGCCGGCGGCCGCGACGGCGGCGGGAGCCGCCGCCGTGACCTCGAACTTCTCCTCGAACGCGTCGAGGAGCTCCTTCAGCTCGAGCACGGTCATGCTGCCGATCGACTCGAGGATCTCTTCCTTGGTTGCCATGTCTATGTTCCTTCTTTGCGTTCCCCGGCCACGCAGGCCGTTGCTGGCCGTTCGCTCGCTCGCGCTCGCTCACTTGCGTCTGCTGGGGCAGTTTCCGGTGTTCTAGGGGTGCGGCTCAGGCCGCGGTCTTCTGTTCGATGAGTGCGGAGAGGCCGTAGGCGAAGTTCCGCGGCAGGGCCTGCAGCAGGCCGGCCGTCTTGACCAGCGGGGCCTGCAGGGCGCCGGCGAACCGGGCCAGCAGCTCTTCACGCGACGGCAGGTCGGCCAGGGCCGTGATGTCGGCGGCGCTGATCACGTTGGTGCCGAGGGCGCCACCGCGCAGCACGAGCAGCGGGTTGGTCCGGGCGACGTCGCGCAGCGCCTTCGCGGCGGCGACGGAGTCCTCCCGGACGAACGTCAACGCCGTCGGGCCGACGAGCAGCTCCTTCAGCCCGTCGAGGCCGGCGCGTTCGGCGGCGAACCGGGCCAGGGTGTTCTTGTACACCTTGTGCTCGGCACCGCTCTGGCGCAGCGACCCGCGGAGGGTCGCCAGGGCGCCGACCTTGAGGCCGCGGTACTCGGTGACGAACACCGCCTTGGCGTCGGTCAGCTTCGTCGCGATCTCGTCGACGATGGCGATCTTCTCGGGACGAGGGTTGTCCATTTCGATGCACACCTCCTTTCACGTCGTTCGTGGCGGCTCACTGCGAGCGCGAGCACCACGAGCGTGTGGGGCGTGCACCTCGGTTGGCGGGGCGACTGCCCCATTACCCACCTTGCGGTGGACCAACGGTCTCCGGCGAGCAACCGTGTATGGATCGGACCCCGCGATGCTACCGGCGCCGCCCGCCGGACACATCCGGTGCCATTGTGCGGCGATGGACCTCCACGGGTGGTCACCCGATCACGCCACGCTGCTGACCGAGCTCACGGCGCGCATCCGCCGCCACCTCGCCGGCGACCGGCCGCTGGGCCGCACGCCCCTGCCCGCCGAGGTCGCCGCGCTGGCTGCCGTCACCCCGGGCGGCATCGGGGTCGAGGCCGCCCTCGCGCTCGTCGACGAGGTCCTGCTGCCGAACAACGTGGCCCTCGACCACCCCCAGTTCCTCGCCTACATCCCTGCCGCCCCGGCCACGACGGCGGCCCTCTTCGACGCCGTCGTCGGGGCGTGGTCGTTCTCGGGCGAGAGCTGGCAGGAAGCCGGCGCGGCCGTCGCCGCCGAGAACGCCGCCCTCGACTGGCTGGTCCGGCTCAGCGGGATGCCGGCCAGTGCCGGCGGGTGCTTCGTCTCGGGCGGGTCGGCCGGCAACCTCAGTGCCCTCGCCGTCGGGCGCGACGCCTGGCGACGGGCCGGCGGTGCCGGGCGCCCGGCGATGGCCTGCGCGCCGTCGGCGCACTCGTCGGTGCGGTCGGCGGCCCACTTGCTCGACGTCGAAGTCGTGGAGGTCGACGGCGACGAGCACGGCCGTCTGACCGGCGACCGGTTGCGCACCGCCCTGGCGGGCCGGTCCGTTGCCGCCGTCGTGGCCAGCGCCGGAGCCACCAACACAGGACGCATCGACGACCTCGCCGGCGTCGCCGACGTGTGCGCCGAGACCGGGGCGTGGTTCCACGTCGACGCGGCGTACGGCGGCGCCGCCCTGTGCCTGCCCGAGCTGGCCGACCGCTTCGGCGGCATCGAGCGAGCCGACTCCGTCGTGATCGATCCGCACAAGTGGCTGTTCTCGCCGCTCGACTGCGCGGCGGTGCTGTACCGCGACCCGGCATTGGCCGCCGCCACGCACCGGCAGCGGGCCGCCTACCTCGACGCCTTCGGCGACGAGCAGGTCAACCCGTCCGACCTCGCCTTCCACCTGACCCGCCGGGCGCGCGGGCTTCCGCTCTGGTTCACGCTCGTGGTCCACGGCACGGACGCCGTCGCGCAGGCCGTGGGCGCCGCCGTGCGGCTCGCCCGGCAGGCGGCCGACGACGTGGTCGCCATCGGCCACCCGCTGCGCCTCGTCATGCAGCCGGAGCTGTCGGTCGTGCTGTTCGACCGCGATGGCTGGGGTCGGCAGGAGTGGGACCGCTGGGCCGAGGCGGCGCTCGCCGATGGGGTGGCGTTCGTGGCGCCGTCGACGTGGCAGGGCCGCCCGATCGGCCGGCTGGCCTTCCTGCACCCGCACACGGACACCCTCAGGGTCCGCCGCCTCCTCGCCATGGCAGCAGGCTGACCGCGGCAGCAGGGGCACCCATCGTGTCGCGGATCGAGGCGATCACACTGACGATGAACGCGATGAGCAGGGCGGCGAGGAGGACGCCGGCGAGCACGAGGAGGAAGCGCACCCCGTTGCTCGCCGTCGCCCACCGCCGGCGGGCCTGCCGCCGGATCGGCGTGCGCGGCTGGACGGTGATCCCCCACGGAGCCGGGTCGGGCGGTGGAGGCGGTGGCAGCGGCGCGGCGTCGATCTCGAACCGGAACAGCTCCACGTCCACGTCGCCCATGAACAGGACCGGCGTCGCCCACTCCACGCCGCCCTGCTCGATGTAGATCGCCTTGCGCGCCTCGGCGACGGCGGCATCGATGGGGTCCTGCCGGCCGATCAGGTTGACGTAGAGCTCCTCGGCGAAGAGGATCGCCGCGGCGTCGCTGATCTCGAACTGCATCGCCACCACGGCCGGCACGCCGAGTTGCACGAGCGTCGTCGCCACCCCGGCGTAGGGATCGGTGAGCGCCGTGCGTGCGCCTTCGCACGAGTTGAGGACCACGAGGCGCAGCGACGTCTGATCGGCCAGCAGGTTGGCCAGCTCCGTGCTGTCGACCTCGGCCGACACGCCGTCGGCGTCCTCGAGGAACAGCACGCCGTCACCGGCGGCCGTGAAGGCGCTGTGCCCGACGTAGTGGAGGATGTGGTAGCTGCCGTCGCGGAGGGCCTGGCGGAGCGAGCGTGGCGTCGCCGGCTCGAGCCAGTCGAGCTGCACCCGCCCGAGGGCGGCCACCTTGGCGATCGCCTGCTCCATGCGTGCCCGCTCGGCGCCGACGTCGAGCGGGTTGAGGTCCTTCGGGCTGGCGAGCACCCCGAGGACGCGCACGACCTGATCGATCGCCGGCGGCGCCGGCAGGGCGTTCGTGTCGAGGTGGCGCACCAGCGGCGTCTGGCGCTGGTTGGCGAAGAAGCGCGGCCGCCGATACAGGAACTCCCACGGGACGCTGAGCAGCGGCGGCGCGGCGCCCAGCGACAGTGTCAGGCGCAACCCCCGCCCGGCGGCAGCCGCACGGTGGCGGGCCTGGGTGTACCCGGCCTCGACGTCGCCGGCCAGGAGGGCGTCGGCGAGGCTGCCGCCGATGGTCGCCACGTCGAGGTCCGGCGGTCCGTCCCCGCCGACGTCACGCGACACGGTGGCGGCGCGGCTGCGCCCGCGGGCGACGTCGAGGACGGCCTGCTCCAACGTGGCTTCGTCGAGGGGCACGCGGAACACCCCGACGTGCTCGTCGCCGAGGGCGTCGACGGCCCGCGCCTCGTAGCTGCCGTCGCCGCGCGGCGACAGCGTCACCCGGAAGTCGTCATAGACGTAGGTGGCCATCCCTCACCGCCCTCACTCGCAGCCCGGGGGAATGAAAGCACACCGCCACCCAGGAATTCGGTGCACAGGGGTGTGTGACGATCTAGCGTCGGCGGTGGCGGTTGACGAACGGCCTGAGGTGGGTGGACGGTGGGTGGACGATCGGCGGGTGAACGGCGGCGCATCGAGTCGTACCTCGAGCCGTCCCACGGCGGCCCGGCCGTCGCCTTCGGGGTGCTCGCCGCGGGCATGTTCGCCGTCGTCGGCGCGGCGTTGGTCTACCGCCGGAGCGGTTGGCCCGACGAGCTGCAGCTCGGGATCGACCTCCCGGACCGCCTCCCGGTGGCGCTCGGGGGACTGGCGGCGCTGCTCGCCGTCGTCTGCGTGGTCCTCGCCGTGTACCACGCCGACCGCTGGGCGCAGGCCCGCTCGGCGGCGCGCGTCCCCGACGATCCGGCCGTCGCCGCCCACCTCCCGGTGGTCGCCCTCCCACCACCGGCACCGACCGCCGGGCGCGACGCCGAGCTGACCGTCGACATCGTCGACCCGCGCGACCTCGACGACATCGAGCCGATCCACGTCACGGCGACCACGAACGTGGCCGGTCTGCCGCCGACGCGGATCGCCGCCGTCCGGGCGTTCGAGAACCAACCCCGCCTGCGGACGCTCCTCGAGGGCTCGTGGCGGGAGCTCGGCCCGCTCGTCGTGCTCCGGTCCGTCGCGTCGCTCTCGCCCACCGAGGTGCGCGATGCGGGTGGCGACCTCACCCGCCTGCTCGCCAGGTCACCGCAGGAGCTGGCCGCCTTCGACCAGCGGCCACTGCCCCCGGGTCGCCGCACGTTGCGCTCCATCGCCCGCCAACCGGTCCACGTCCGCGACCCCTTCGGTGCCTACCCGGCGCTCGGCTACCTCGGGGACGGCCCGACCTGGGCCGCCGCCCAGGACAGCGTGGTGGGCGGCGCCGACGTGGTCGTGGTCGACCTGGCCGGCATGTCGGCCACGCACCAGGGCGCCGGCGTCGATCTCGGACGCCTGCTCGACCGGGTCCCGATCGAGCGCATCTGCGTCCTCGTCGACCCCCGCACCGAGACCGACGTGGTCACGGCGGCGCTGCAGGCGGCGTGGCGGCGCGTGGCCGCCCACTCACCGAACGCCGGACCGGCGTCGCGGCGAGCGTTGGTCGCGATCACCGACCGCGTGGTGCGCCACGACGGTGGGCGCGGCGACCGGCCGATCCACATCCAGCTGCGGGCCAGGCGCGATCCGAGCCGGCGACTGGCCGCGCTCGCCCAGCGCCGGGCCGCCGGACTCGCGCCGTGACGGTCAGGTGGCGTCGGGACGGATGCGGGCGGTGTCGACGCGGACGCCGGGGCCCATCGTCGAGGAGATGGTGATCTTCCTCAGGTAGCGACCCTTGGCCGCGGCCGGCTTGGCCCGCTGCAGCTCGTCGACGACCGCCCGGAAGTTCGTCTCCAGGGCGGTCGGCTCGAAGCTGACCTTGCCCAGCGGGACGTGGATGTTGCCGTAGCGGTCGGTGCGGTACTCGACCTTGCCGCCCTTGAACTCGGTGACCGCCCGCCCGACGTCCGTGGTGACCGTGCCGGTCTTCGGGTTCGGCATCAGGCCGCGCGGACCGAGCGCACGGCCCAGGCGGCCGACCAGCGGCATCATGTCGGGCGTGGCGATGGCCACGTCGAAGTCGAACTTCCCGGCCTCGACCTGGGCGGCGAGGTCGTCGGCACCGACGAGGTCGGCACCCGCCTCGCGGGCCTCGGCAGCGGCGTCGCCGGCGGCGAAGACCGCCACGCGGACGTCCTTGCCGGTACCGGCCGGCAGGGCGACCGTGCCGCGCACCATCTGATCGGCCTTGCGCGGGTCGACACCGAGCCGCACGGCGACGTCGATGCTCTCGTCGAAGCCGGCCTTGGCCATCGCCTTGACCAGGCCGAAGGCCTCGTTGGGGGTGTAGAAGTGGTCGCGGTCGAACGTCTTCAGCGTGTCGACCAGGTTCTTGCCGGACATCTGGTTCCTCCCTCGTGGTGGTGGTTCCGCCCCCGGGCGAGGTCCTCCCGGGTGGCGCTGGATCGTGACGACCTGGGCTCAGCCAGGTGGGTGCGAAGTTCGGAGACTCAGACGACCTCGATGCCCATCGACCGGGCCGTGCCACGCACCTGCTGCTTGGCGGCCTCGAGGTCGTAGGCGTTGAGGTCGGGCATCTTGATCTGGGCGATCTCGAGAACGTCGGCCTCGGTGATGCGCCCGACGGTCTGCTTGCCGGGGTTGGTGGCGGCCTTCTCGAGGCCGGCCTTCTGGCGCAGCAGGACCGGGGTGGGCGGCGTCTTCAGGATGAACGTGAACGTGCGGTCCTCGAAGACGGTGATCTCGACGGGCACGACGGTGCCGACCTGCGACTCGGTGGCCGCGTTGTAGGCCTTCACGAAGTCCATGATCGCCACGCCGTGCGGTCCGAGCGCGGTGCCGACGGGCGGCGCCGGGCTGGCCTTGCCTGCGGGGATCTGGATCTTGACGATCGCCGCGACTCTCTTCTTCGCCATGACGGGAGTTCTTCCTTCGGGGTTACAGCTTGGCGACCTGGCTGAAGTCCATCTCGACGAGCGTCTCCCGCCCGAAGATGTTCACCAGGACCTTGAGCTTCATGTGGTCGGCGTTGATCTCGGCGATCTCACCGGAGAAGTCGGCGAACGGGCCTTCTTTCACCCGCACGCTCTCGCCGACCTCGTACTCCAGGCGCGGCTTGGCGCGCGCCGCCTGTTCGGCGCCGTCGCCCTTGGCGGCGAGGAAGGTGCGCACCTCGCGGCGCGACAGCGGGGTCGGCTTCTGGCCCTGGCGGCTCTGCCCGACGAAGCCGGTGACGCCCGGCGTGTTGCGGATGCAGTACCAGGACTCGTCGTCCATCTTGCAGCGGACCAGGATGTAGCCGGGGAAGACCTTGCGCTGGACGATCTGCTTGCGGCCGCCCTTGAACTCGACGACCTCCTCCATGGGGATGACGACCTCGAAGATCTTGTCCTCCATGTTCATGCTCTGGATGCGAGCGTGGAGGTTGGCGGTGACCTTCTTCTCGTACCCCGACTGGGTGTGCACGACGTACCACTGACCCGGCCGGGTCCAGGGGTCGTCGACGTCGACCGTCTCGATGGCGGCCGCGTCGATGGCAGCCGTGTCGATGGCGGCTTCGTCGCTGCGCTCCTCCGCCGCGTCCGGCTCGTCGCTGGCGCTTCCCTCGCCGGTCACGAGCTCGTCGGTCGGGATCTCGGTCGGCTCGGTGTCATCACCGGCATCGAGCTCGTCGTCGGTGACGATGTGCTCGGCGGCGACCTCGGGGTCGGTCAGGGTGGTCTCGTCCACGTGGGTGCTCTCGTTCCAGTCGCTCATCCGTACAACCACCCCGACAGCAGGCTGAACACGTAGTCGAGGCCACCGACCAGCGACGCGTACACGACCACCGTGATGACCACGACGATCGAGTAGCGCACGACCTCGTCGCGCTTGGGCCACGCCACCTTGCGCATCTCGTCGCGGACTTCGCGGATGTACTGCGCCGGGCCGACCCGCTCGCGCTTCGCCGGCCCCTGCCGCTGGACGCGCGCGGGAGCGCCCTTCTCGTCGAGGGCGCCGGTGCGGCGCAAGTGCCGCTTCTGCTCGCGGTTGAGATCGTCCAGTGACATCAGTGGTGGTTTCGTGAGGGGCAGGGCAGGAGGGACTCGAACCCCCGACCGTCGGTTTTGGAGACCGATGCTCTACCAGCTGAGCTACTGCCCTCTGGTTGGGGTCTCTACGTTACCGTCAACATCCGGGCTCGGTCGGCGGCGCAGCCGCCTCGCTCGCCCGACCCTGAGGAGTTGACCTACCTGGTCTCCTTGTGGACCGTGTGGCGCCGGTCGTGGCTGCAGTACTTCTTCATCTCCAGGCGCTCACGGTCATTGATCTTCGACTTCATCGTGATGTAGTTGCGCCGCTTGCACTCGGTGCACTCGAGGGTGATCTTCACCCGCTTCTCGCTCTTGGCCATCGTTCGCTCCCGTCAGGTCACTTGAGGATCTTGGTGACGCGGCCGGCGCCGACGGTGCGACCACCCTCACGGATGGCGAACCGCAGGCCCTCATCCATGGCGATCGGCTTGCCCAACTCGACGGTCATCGCCACGTTGTCACCCGGCATCACCATCTCCGTCCCCTCCGGCAACTCGATCGTCCCCGTCACATCCGTCGTCCGGAAGAAGAACTGCGGCCGGTAGTTGTTGAAGAACGGCTTGTGCCGACCACCCTCCTTCGACGTCAACACATACACCTGCCCCTCGAAGTTCGTGTGCGGCGTGATGCTCCCCGGCTTGCACAACACCTGCCCCCGCTCGACCTCCTCCTTCTTCGTCCCCCGCAGCAGCGCCCCGATGTTGTCGCCCGCCTGACCCTGATCCAAGATCTTGCGGAACATCTCCACCCCGGTGCACACCGTCTTCTGCGTCGGACGCAACCCGACGATCTCGATCTCATCACCGGTGTGCAACGTGCCCTGCTCCACCTTCCCCGTCACCACCGTGCCCCGACCAGTGATCGTGAACACATCCTCGATCGGCATCAAGAACGGCTTGTCCAGATCGCGGACCGGCTCCGGGATGAAATCATCGGCCGCCGCCATCAACTCCATCACCTTGCCCTGCCACTCCGGGTCACCCTCCAACGCCTTCAACGCCGACACCCGCACCACCGGCGCGTCATCACCAGGGAACTCGTACTCGGTGAGCAGCTCGCGCACCTCCAACTCGACCAAGTCGAGCAACTCCTCGTCATCGACCATGTCCGCCTTGTTGAGCGCCACGATGATCGACGGCACACCCACCTGCCGGGCCAACAACACATGCTCCCGGGTCTGCGGCATCGGACCGTCGGTCGCCGCCACCACCAGGATCGCCCCATCGACCTGCGCCGCCCCCGTGATCATGTTCTTGATGTAGTCGGCATGACCCGGCATGTCGACATGGGCGTAATGCCGCTTCTCGGTCTCGTACTCGATGTGCGCGATCGAGATCGTGATCCCCCGCGCCTTCTCCTCCGGCGCCTTGTCGATCGAATCGAACGGCGTGTACGTCGCCAAACCCTTCTCCGACAACGTCTTCGAGATCGCCGCCGTCAACGTCGTCTTCCCATGATCGATATGACCCATCGTCCCGATGTTCACATGCGGCTTCGTACGCTCGAACTTCGCCTTGCTCATGGTGGTGTCGTCTCCAGATGACTGGTCGGTGCTGTTTGATGTGGTAGCGGCGATCGGGATCGAACCGATGACCTTCCGATTATGAGCCGGATGCTCTGACCAACTGAGCTACGCCGCCAGACGTGAGGCCTGTGGTCGAGCCCTCTGTGGGAATCGAACCCACGACACCAGCCTTACCATGGCTGTGCTCTGCCGACTGAGCTAAGAGGGCGGTCTGGTGGTGCGCGGACCAGCCGCGAGCCAGCGGACGAGCATAGCGGCGGCACGGACGGCTTCGACCCCCGGCCACTACCCTCCGCCCGATGGCCGCCTTGCGCATCCGGCTCGCCGACGCCGGCGACGCCGAGGCCATCCGCACGATCTACAACCTCGAGGTCACGACGGCCACCAGCACGTTCGACCTGGTGCCCCGCTCGCTGGCCGACCAGGAGGCGTGGCTGGCCGCGAGGTCCGGCGCCTTCGCCGCCATCGTCGCCGAGGACGTCGCCGGCGCCGTCGTCGGCTTCGCCTCGCTCTCGCCCTACAAGGAACGGGCCGCCTACCGCACGACCGTCGAGGACTCGGTGTACGTGGCCAGGGACCGCGGCGGCCACGGCATCGGGACGGCCCTGCTGTCGCACCTCGTCGACCTCGCCAGGTCGTCGGGCTTCCACGCCGTGATGGCCCGCATCGAGGCCTCCGGCACGGCGTCGCGCGCCCTCCACGCCAGGTGCGGCTTCGCCCTCGTCGGCGTCGAGCGCGAGGTCGGCCGCAAGTTCAACAAGTGGCTCGACGTCGCCGTGATGCAGCTCCTGCTCTGACCGCTTCCGTCACCGAATCGGCCGTCCACGCGGCCAATTCGGTGACCAAGGCGGGTGGGCCGGGGAGGATTCGAACCTCCGTAGGCGTACGCCGGCAGATTTACAGTCTGCTCCCTTTGGCCGCTTGGGTACCGACCCGATCGCCCCGGAGCGGGGCGGTCGACGATCGTACCGCCGCACTACCGTGAGTTGCATGCCCAGCTTCGATGTCGTCTCCGAGGTCGACCGGCAGGAGGTCCGCAACGCCGTCGACCAGGCGCAGCGCGAGATCGGTACCCGCTTCGACTTCAAGGGCACCGACTCGTCGATCGAGCAGAACGAGCTCGTGCTGACGCTGCGCTCGGTCAGCGAGGACCGGCTGGCCGCGCTGCGTGTCGTGCTCGAGGAGAAGCTGGTCAAGCGGGGCGTGTCGCTCAAGGGGCTCGAGTACGGCACCGTCGAGGAGGCCGCCCACAACACCGTCCGCCAGGTGGCCACGATCAAGGTCGGCATCTCCTCCGACAAGGCCCGCGAGATCAACAAGCTGATCAAGGAGCACGCCCCCAAGGGCGTCTCCAGCCAGACCCAGGGCGAGAGCGTGCGCGTGACGAGCAAGAAGCGTGACGACCTGCAGTCGGTGATGGCGGCGATCAAGGCCGCCGACCTCGGGATCCCGATCCAGTTCGACAACCTGCGCAACTGAGTCGTTCGGGTTCGGCTCGCCGCAAGCGGCTCGCCTCACCTCCGAGCTCGCCGCCTCCGCTTCGCTTCGGCGCTCGCCCGCCTGACCGGGCTACCGGGTTCGTCGGGTTCGGCTCGCCGCACAGCGGCTCGCCTCACCTCCGACAGAACGGGCAACCGCGCCATGTCGTTGTAGCGACCAAGGACATTTCCGCGCTCCAGTTCGGCGACGGCTACTGTCGTGAGCCAGGATCGCCCGGGGCACGCAGCGGCGAGACCAGGCGACAACAACCAGGCGACAGGGGGACGGATCATTGCCATTGCTCGACGTCCGCGAGGTCTCCGTCCGCTTCGGCGGTGTCGTGGCGCTGGACGACCTCTCGTTCACCATCGATGACGGGCAGATCTGCGGGCTGATCGGCCCCAACGGTGCCGGCAAGACGACCCTCTTCAACGTCGTCTCGCGCATCTACCAGCCGCAGGCCGGCCGGGTGGACTTCGCCGGTCAGGACCTGCTGGCCGTCGAGGCGCACGGCATCGCCGGCCTCGGCGTGGCCCGCACCTTCCAGAACCTCGCCTTGTTCCCCCGGCTCACGGTGCTGGAGAACGTGATGGTCGGTGCCCACAGCAAGAGCAAGGTCAACTTCCTCACGGCACCGTTCCGCATCGGTGTGAACCGCGAGGAGCGCCGCCTCACGCAGGAGGCGATGGACATCCTCGGCGCTCTCGGCCTCGCCCAGCACGCCCTCCGGCCCGCCGAGGGGCTGCCCTACGGCACGCTCAAGCGCATCGAGCTGGCCAGGGCGATGGCGGCCAAGCCGACGCTGCTGCTGCTCGACGAGCCGGCGTCGGGGCTGACCCACGCCGAGGTCGAGCACCTCGGCGCCACGATCAAGGGGCTGCGCGAGGACTTCGGGCTCACCGTGCTGCTCGTCGAGCACCACATGCAGCTGGTCATGGGCATCTCCGACAACGTCGTCGTGCTCGACTTCGGCCGGAAGATCGCCGAAGGCACGCCGGCGGAGGTGCAGAACGACCCCAAGGTCATCGAGGCCTACCTGGGATCGAGCGCGGCGTGAGCGACCGAACGACGCCCGGCCGAGCGAGCGCCGGCGAGCCGGACGGCGATGGGGTCGGGGGACGCAGCCCCCTGGGAGCCGCGGCGTGATCCCGAACGGCACGATGATGCTCCAGGTCGAGCAGCTGCAGGCCGCCTACGGTCCGGTCCACGTGATCCGGGACATGGACCTCCACGTCGCCGAGGGTGAGGTGGTGGTGCTGCTCGGGGCCAACGGCGCCGGCAAGACCACGACGATCCGGGCGATCTGCCAACTGGTCGGCACCAGGGGCAGCGTGAAGATGGACGGCACCGAGCTCGTCGGCAAGCGGCCCGAGAAGATGGCCAAGCTGGGCATCGCCCACGTGCCGCAGGGCCGCGGCACGTTCCCCGAGCTGTCCGTCGACGAGAACCTCGAAGCCGGTGCGTACGTCCGCAAGGACCGCAGCGCGATCCGCAGCGACGCCGACCGCTGGTACACGATGTTCCCCCGCCTGGCCGAGCGGCGCAGCCAGCTCGCTGGCAGCCTCAGCGGCGGCGAGCAGCAGATGCTGGCCGTCGCCCGCGCCCTGATGAGCCGGCCCCGGCTGCTGCTGCTCGACGAGCCGTCGCTGGGCCTCGCGCCGCTCATCATCCAGGACCTCTTCGTCAAGTTCGACGAGCTCAACGAACAAGAGGGCGTGACGATGTTCATCGTCGAGCAGAACGCCAACCTCGCCCTCGACATCGCCGACCGGGCCTACGTGCTCGAAGCCGGCCGCATCGTCCTCAGCGGCACGGCCGCCGACCTGCGCGCCGACGACGGCGTCCGGCGCGCCTACCTCGGGTTCTAGGAGCATGATGACCGACCTGCTGGCGTTCCCGGGGATCGAGGACAACTTCTTCACGTTGACCCTCTTCCTCCAGAACCTCACCAACGCCCTCGCCAACGGCGCCGTCTACGCGCTGATGGCGCTGACCGTGGTGATGATCTACAAGACCACCGGCCACCTCAACTTCGCCCAGGGCGAGATGGCGATGTTCACCACGTTCATCGTCTTCGTCCTCGCCGTCGAGCACGGCTGGCCGGTCTGGCTCGCCATCGGGGTGGTCATCATCGCCGCCATGATCGTCGGGGCGGCGTTCGAGCGGGTGCTGATCCAGCCCCTCGAGAACCGCAGCGTGCTCGCCCCGGTGATCCTGACCCTCGGCTTGTTCTTCATCCTCAACGGCAGCGCCGCCGTGATCTGGGACACCCAGCCCCGGACGCCGATCCCGGCCCCGTTCCCCGGAGGCCTCGACGACAAGATCGACATCATCACCGACCGCGTCCCCAACTTCTTCATCACCTACAAGGCGATCGGCGTGTGGATCACGGTCGGCGTGCTGGTCATCGCGCTCAACCTGCTGCTCAAGCGCACGAAGCTCGGCCTGGCCTACCGGGCGGTGGCGGCGAACGCCGAGTCGTCGCTGATCGTCGGCATCCCCGTCAAGCGCATGCTGATGCTCGGCTGGGCGCTGGCCGCCGGCATCGGTGCCATCGCCGGGGCGATCATCGCCCAGTACCGCAACGTCCTCGACTTCAACTTCATGGGGGCCGTGCTGCTGTTCGGCTTCGCCGCCGCCTGCGTCGGTGGGTTCGACTCGATCCTCGGGGCCGTCGTCGGCGGGCTGCTGGTCGGGCTCGTCGAGACGTTCGTGCCGGCTCTGTTCAATTTCGTCGGCAACGAGCTGTCGCTCGTGATGGTCCTGCTCGTGATCTTGCTGGTGCTCTACTTCCGCCCCCAAGGTCTGTTCGGCTCGAAACGGGTGGAACGCGTATGAACGTCATGGCGTTCCTCGGCCACGCAGGCCGGCGGCGGCCGCTCGCTCGCTGGTGCTCGCTCGCTCGCATCCGCGGGAGGGACGTCCGATGAACCTCCCAGTCGTCATCGAGCGCGGCTCGCCGCCCCACCGGGCCCTCCAGGCGCTCGGTGGCCTGGCCCTGATCGGGTTCTTCTTCTACGTCGTCAACGTGACCGAGAACTTCAGCGCCAGCCGCTGGGCCACGGGCGTCACGCTGTCGGTCGCCATCCTCGGCTTGAACATCGTCACCGGGTACTCGGGGCAGATCTCGGTCGGTCACTCGTTCTTCTTCGGCATCGGCGCCTACACGACGATGATCCTCGTCGCCGACCACGGGTGGTCGTTCTGGGCCACGCTGCCGATCGCCGGCGCGCTCGGCTTCATCATCGGTTTCGTGATCGGCCTCCCGGCGTTGCGGATCCGTGGGTTGTACCTCTCGCTCGTCACGCTCGGCCTGGCCCTGGCCTTCCCCGCCATCGCCAAGTCCGAGAACTTCTTCGGCGCCGACTTCGCCAGCCTCACGGGGGGCAGCAACGGCAAGGTGATGAGCGGCGGGGAGGTCACGGCCTCCACCGGCTTCCGCTGGAACGCTCCCTCGTGGGCGCCCGACAGCTGGAGCACGAACGACTGGACGTTCGCCACCGTGTTCGTCGTCGGCGTGATCATGTTCTGGCTGACCTCCAACCTGATCCGCAGCAGGGTCGGGCGGGGGTTGATCGCCATGCGCGACAACGAGACGGGCGCGGCGGTGTCGGGCGTGTACCCGGCCCAGTACAAGGTGCTGGCGTTCGCCACCAGCGCCCTCGTCACGTCGATCGGCGGTGGCTGCTTCGCCCTCACGGCCGGCACCATCGGGCCCGACTCCTTCGGCCTGCAGCGCTCGATCGAGTTCATCGCCGGCCTCGTCATCGGGGGCGTCGCCACCATCCTCGGTCCGGCGGTCGGCGGCATGCTCGTCGACTGGCTGCCGTACTGGTCGTTCGAGGGCAGCCTGCCGCTGCTGCCGAAGCTCGAGGGGCCGGAGGCCGGCGTCCTCTACGGCGTGCTCCTCGTCCTCATCATCTTCTTCATGCCCGGCGGCATCGTCTACGGGCTGCGCTGGGTGCGGTCGAAGTTCCTGCTGATCCGGCCGCGCCTCCCGGCGTCCTCGATCCCCGCCGGCGAGGTGCTCGTCGTCGAGGAGCCGGTCCCGACCCCGATCGCGTCCGAACCGATCCATCAACCACAAGGGGGAAGCAATCCATGACCAGGAGAACCAGGAGGGGAGCGCTGGCGGCGGTGGTCTGCCTGTCATTGGTCGCCGCGGCGTGCGGCGACGATGACGACGACGACGACGCCGCGCCGGACACCACGGCGGCGGCGACCGAGGCGACGCCTGCGGCCACCGAGGCCGCGCCGGCCACCACGGCAGCGACGGAGACCACGGAGGCCACCGAGACCACGGCGGCCGAGGAGGAGTCCACGGAGACCACGGCTGGTGAGGAGGAGGCCGGCGAGACGTTCCAGGTCCCCACCGACACCTGCCCGCCCGAGGCCACCGAAGCGCTCGCCGACGGCGAGGCGATCAAGATCGGCTTCGTCGGCCCGCAGACCGGCCCGCTGGCGGCCTTCGGCGTCATCGGCCAGGGCATGCAGGTCATCTTCAACAAGATCAACGAAGAGGGCGGCGTCGACGGTCACCAGTTCGAGCTGATCACCAAGGACGACGCCTACGACCCGGCGCGCTCGGCGCCCGCGGTGCAGGAGGCCATCGAGGGCGACGGCATCTTCGCCTCGGTGTTCCAGGTCGGCACGCCCAACGTCGCCGGCACGAGGCAGCTGCACGCCGACGCCTGCGTGCCGCAGGCGCTCGTCGGCACCGGCTTCCCGGCGTGGGGTGATCCGCAGAACTGGCCGTGGACCTTGGGCGGCATCCCGTCGTACTCCGTCGAGGCCGCGGTCTGGACCGACTTCATCGGCGAGAAGTTCCCGGACGCCACCAAGGTCGCCCTGCTGACGTTCAACAACGACTTCGGCAAGTCGTACCAGACGTCGCTCCAGGAGCTGCTCCCGGCGGCCGGACTGGAGATCGTGGCCGACGTCGTCCACGAGCCGACGTCCGACCTGTCCAACGAGGTGACCCAGTTGCTGGCGTCGGATCCCGACATCATCATCGGCGGCACCACGTCGACGTTCTGCACACAGCTGATGACGCTGGCCCGCCAAGGTGGCTACACCGGCCCGATCCTCAACTCCTACACCTGCCAGTCGGTCCAGCAGTTCATGGTCCCGGCGGGTGAGGCGGCGGCGAACGTGTACACGCTCGTCGTCCTCAAGGATCCCGCCGACCCGGCGTACGACGACGACCCGGGCATCATGCAGTACCGCGACGACGTCGCCGAGTACGGCGACGGGGCCGACCCCAACGTCGGCAACGTGCTCACCGGCTACAACGCCGCCATGCTCATCGTCGACGCTGCCACCAGGGCGGCCGCGATGGAGGGTGGGCTCACCCGGGCCAACATGATGAACGCCTTCTGGTCGTTGGACTTCGAGTCGCCGGTGACGCTCGGCGGCGTCGCCAAGGTGGATGGCATCACCGACGCCTACATCGCCGAGTACGGCGTGATGGCCGAGTACGACCCCGCCGCGACGGGCTACAAGGTCGCCGACGGCGTCGAGATCGACGTCGAGGGCGAAGGCGGCCTCTACACCGACTGAACCGACGATCCATGGTGCTGGGTCTCGCCGTCGGCGAGACTCAGCACCATGGGATGTGGGTGTCTGCTCGTCCTGCTCGGCTCGGCGTTCCCGCGGGTCGCGCTCGTCATCACGTGGCTGTTCACCAACCGGGTGGACATCGCCTTCAAGGGCGGCGTGGGCCTCCCGCTGCTCGGGCTGATCTTCCTGCCCTACACGACCTTCTTCTACGTCCTCGCCTACGCCCCGATCGCCGGCGTCAGCGCGATCGGCTGGGTCTTCGTCGCCTTCGGCGTCCTCCTCGACCTCGCCAACTGGTTCGGCGGCGGCGTCCAAGGCCGCCGCCGATACGCCTGAATCCTCAACTCTTGTGCCCAAGCGACACAACGTGTCGCCGTGGCACAAGAGTTGAGGATTGGCGACAGCGACGTCACTCCTCCGTGGGGGTCTCGCGGGCCTTGCGTTGGATCTCGTCGACGACGGTGGCGTCGGCGAGGGTGGTGGTGTCGCCGAGGTTGCGGCCCTCGGCGACGTCGCGCAGCAGCCGGCGCATGATCTTGCCGCTGCGCGTCTTGGGCAGGTCTGGTGTGAGGTAGATCGTCTTCGGCTTGGCGATGGCGCCGATCTCGTGGGTGACGTGGGCGCGCAGCTCCTCGACCCCGACGTCGGCGCCGCCGCGCACGGTCACGTAGGCGATGATCGCCTGTCCGGTCGTGGCGTCGCTGGCGCCGACGACGGCGGCCTCGGCCACCGCCGGGTGCGACACCAGCGCCGACTCGACCTCCGTGGTGGAGATGCGGTGGCCGGAGACGTTCATCACGTCGTCGACGCGACCGAGCAGCCAGAGGTAGCCGTCGTCGTCGAGCTTGGCGCCGTCCCCTGCGAAGTAGCGGTCCGGGAAGCGGCTCCAGTACGTGTCGACGTAGCGCTGGGGGTCACCCCAGATGCCCCGCAGCATCGACGGCCACGGCCGGGTGAGCGTCAGGTACCCGCCACCGCGGTGCACCGGCCGGCCGGCGTCGTCGACGACCTCGGCGGAGATGCCGGGCAGGGGGAACGTCGCCGAGCCGGGCTTGGTGGTCGTCGCCCCCGGCAAGGGGCTGATCATGATCGCCCCGGTCTCCGTCTGCCACCACGTGTCGACGATCGGGCAGCGGCCGCCGCCGATGTGCTCGTGGTACCACATCCACGCCTCGGGGTTGATCGGCTCGCCGACGGTGCCGATGACCCGCAAGCTGGACAGGTCGTGCTTGGCCGGCTCCTCCGCCCCCCACTTCATGAACGTGCGGATCGCCGTGGGGGCCGTGTAGAAGATCGTCACGCCGTACTTCTCGATGATCGACCAGAAGCGGTCGTTGCCCGGGTAGTTGGGCACGCCCTCGTACATCACCACGCTGGCCCCGTTGGCCAGCGGGCCGTACACGATGTAGCTGTGGCCGGTGACCCAGCCGACGTCGGCCGTGCACCAGTACACGTCGCGGTCGGGGTCGTGGTCGAACACGTACTTGTGGGTGAAGGCGACCTGGGCGAGGTAGCCGCCCGTGGTGTGCATGATGCCCTTCGGCTTGCCGGTGGTGCCCGACGTGTAGAGGAGGAACAGCAACTGCTCGGCGTCGAACGGCTCGGCGGGACACTCGGGATCGGCGGCGTCGAGCAGGTCGTGGTACCAGTGGTCGCGCCCCTCGACCATCGTCACGTCGTTGCCGCCGCGCCGCACGACCACCACGTGCTCGATCGTGCTGGTGGCGTCGACGGCCTCGTCGGCCGCCGGCTTGAGCGGGAACACCTCGCCGCGGCGGTGGCTGCCGTCGGCCGTGATCAGCACCTTGGCCTCGGCGTCGTTGATCCGGTCGGCGAGCGCCTGCGCCGAGAAGCCGCCGAACACGACGCTGTGGGCGGCGCCGACGCGGGCGCACGCCAGCATCGCCACCGCCGCCTCGGGGATCATCGGCAGGTAGATGTTCACGCGGTCGCCCGCCTGCACACCGAGGCCGCGAAGGGCGTTGGCGAAGCGCTGCACCTCGGCCAGCAGCTCGGCGTAGGTGATCGTCCGGCTGTCGCCGGGCTCACCCTCGAAGTGGATCGCCACCTTCTCGCCGCGGCCGGCGGCAACGTGGCGGTCGAGGCAGTTGTGGGCCACGTTCAGCCGCCCGCCCACGAACCACTTCGCGTACGGCAGCTCCCACTCGCAGATCGTGTGCCACTCCGTCGCCCAGTCGAGCAGCTCGGACGCCTGGCGCGCCCAGAACCCCTCGTCGTCGGCGGCGGCCTCGTCGTACAGCTGGGTGCCGACGACGTGGGCATCGCGCTTGATGTGCTCGGGCGGCGGGAACGTCCGGTTCTCGGCCAGCAGGGCGTCGATGGTGTCGGCGGGCGCGTCCTGACTCATGGGTCGACAGTACAAACCCCAGAGGACGAGCGATACGACAGCTCGTGTGACGAGCACCTGCGGACGCTCGTCCTCTGGGCCGCTCGTCGCTTCGCTCCTCGCACCGTGACGATCGGAGAGCGAGCGCCTGGCGGCGCTCGCTCTCAGCGCAGGGAACGCACCGACGCCGGCGACGGATCGAAGTCGAACTCGCCGAGGATCTCCTGCGGGTTGCACGACAGGGTGCGGACGTCCTGGCGGACGTCGGCCAACGGCAGCGTGACGATGGCCCCGGGCCCGATCGGGTCGGCCTCGAAGACGTAGGCCTCGAAGTAGCGCGTCTGCGTCGGCGCCACGAGCACGGTGCACACGTCCTCGTCGCCGTCGTTCACGAACCGCTGGTCGATGAGCGCCGCGCCGACGACGAACGTGGCGGCCGCCGACTCCCGGCCGGCGGCGTCCACGACGACGAACTGGTAGGCGCCGTCGACGAGGGTGTCGCCGTCGTTGTCGAGGCAGTGCCCGTACCCCGGGGGCGCCTGGTCGGACAGCTCGATGTCGTCGACGCGCTGCCCGTTGCGCTCCCAGCGCGCCCCGACCCGCAGGGGCTCGTCGAGCGGGGCCACCGCGCACAGCATGCGCACCGCTTCGGTCGACGCCACGTCATGGCGCGGTGCGGCGAGCAGCGTGGCGATCTCGGCTTGCGTCCCGGCCGGCGCCACGAGCGCGTCGGGGAGGGCGGCGATGCTCGGCACGATCCGCAGCACGCCCGTCGGCGGGATCGTGGTGGTGGTCGTCGCCGGCACGGTGGTCGGCGCCGCCGTGACCGGCGCGATCGTCAGTGGCGGCACCGTGGTGACGACCGCCGCGGTGCCGGGCGGTGTGGTCGTGTCGGGCACCGTCGACGCCGCCGGGAACCGTCCTGCGGCCCGCTCGACGCGCTCGTCGAGGTCGCCGCCGCCGACCATGGCGGCGCCCACGCCGACCAACCCAAGCAGCACGAGGACGGCGACGACGATGAGGACGCGATGGTCCCCGTTCGGGGACTCGGTCGGCCCGTCCGGGGGTGAGGGCATCGGTTGTTGCGGCTCGGACGGGTCGCCGACCTGTTCCACTGAACCTCCTCGGGCGGCTCGCAGGGGAAGTTAGTCGGCGCTGCCCGGCGCGATCCGGCACCCGGCGTCCCACTCGAGCACGGTGAACCCACCGAGCCCGCCCGGGTCCAGCAGCGCCTCGGCTTCTCGCTCCCTGCTGCGCATCGCGAAGGCGCGCAGGTCCGGCCGGGCCGCCGCCCGCTGCCATTCGCGGCCACCCTCGGCGACCAACGCGTCGATGTCCCAGCGTTGGAGGAACTGGCGTTGCGTCCGCACGGCATCCGGCGGCGGGAGCTGATCGACGGCGACGTCGGTGGTGATGTCCTGGTGTCCAGGGTCGGTGAGGTAGTGGGCGCCCCGCCCGTTGCCCCGGTATGTACGCAGCCAGTCGCGCCAGGGCATCCGGGCCATCTCCACCGTGGTCGGCCGGGCGTAGTCGAGGGCGACGACGCGACCGCGGCGCAAGACGGCCCGGGCGGCGTCCACCCAGGCCGCCGCCGCGTCGAGCAGCGGGGCGCGCCCGCCGTGCGGCGCGATCGCGGGCAGGAACGACGGCGGCGCCGGCAACGGTGCCAGCTCCTCGACGAGGCCGTCGCGCCCCTCGGTGATCATCGCCTCGCGCCAACGCCCGTCGTGCACGGCCATCCGGAACGGCAGGTCGTCGAGCAGCTCGTTGGCGACGACGACGCCGTCGACGGGTCCGGGGGGCAGCGTCGCCACTGACTCCACGCCATCGGGGTGGCTGGCCCGCTGGGAAGCCGATCGCTCGACGGCCACGTAGCGCAGGGCGTCGGCGCACGCCGGGCGGGCGGCCAGGACGGCTCGGGCCAGCGTGCCCGGGCCAGCCCCCGCGTCGATCACCGTGAACGGATCAGGACGACCGAGGCGCTGCCACTCGGCGTCGATCATTCGGGTCAGCACCGTCCCGAACAATGGGCCGACCTCCGGCGAGGTCAGGAAGTCGCCCCGCCGGCCGGCCCGCCCACCGCCCCCGGTGTAGAACCCGTGCTCGCCGTAGAGGGCCAGCTCCATGAACGCCGCGAACGTGATGGCGCCACCTCCGGCGGCGATGGCCGCCCTGATCTCCCCCGCGGCGTCGGCCGCCGTGCTCACCGACCCAACGCGCCGGTGAGGTCCTCGAGCCCGGCGAAGCGCATCACGAGACCCGGCAGCACCCCGAGCACGAGCGTGCCGACGCCGGTGATGGCGAGGGCGACCATGATCGGCGGCGGCGTCACGATGGGCGTGGTGTCGCCGTCGGGCACGGGGTTCATCCACATCTCGCGCATCACCTTGAGGTAGTACGCGGCGGCGATCGCGGTGTTCACGGCGCCGATGACGGCGAGCACGTAGGCGGGGTTGGTGCCGGCGTCGAGCACGGCCTTGAAGGCGTTGAACTTGGCGATCCAGCCGCCCAGCGGCGGGATGCCGGTGAGCGAGGCGAGGAAGATCGTCATCAGCACGGCGAGCCCGGGGGCGTACGTGATGAGGCCACCGAACGAGCTGATCTCACCGCTGCGCGTCTTGCGGGACACGGCGATCACGACGGCGAAAGCGCCGAGGTTCGTGAAGCCGTAGACCAGGAGGTACACGACGACCGCCCGCATCGCCGACGCCGCGGCATCGGGGTTCCCGACGAAGGCCAGGGGCATGAGGATGAAGCCGCCCTGGCTGACGCTGGAGTACGCCAGCATGCGCACGATGTTCGTCTGACGCAGCGCCAGCACGTTGCCGACCGTCATCGTCAGTGCCGAGAGCACCCAGACGAGCGGGCCGTAGACCGCGTCGGCCTCCGGGAAGGCGATGAAGATCATCAGGATGAGGGCGACGAACCCGGCCGCCTTCGACGCCACCGACAGGAACGCCGTCACCGGCGTCGGCGCGCCCTCGTACACGTCGGGCGCCCAGGTGTGGAACGGCACCGCCGACACCTTGAAGGCGAAGCCGGCGACGACGAACGCGACGGCCACGATCTCCAGCGCGATCAGCTCGCCGTCGGCGAGGGCGGCACCGATGTCGGTCAGCAGCGTCGATCCGGTCGCGCCGTACAGCAGGCTCATGCCGTAGAGCAGCACGGCGCTGGCGAACACGCCGAGGAGGTAGTACTTCACGCCCGCCTCGTTGCTCTTGCGGTCGCGCTTGCGCCACGCGGCGAGCATGTAGGCGGGGATCGACAGCAGCTCGAGGGCGATGAACACGCTGACGAGGTCGCGGCTCGACGCCATCATCACCATGCCGAGCACGCTGCACATCAGCAGGACGTAGAACTCGCCCTGGTAGTAGCCGCCCTCCTCCAGCTCGGTCTGGCTCATCAGCACGACCACGTACGCCGACAGCAGGAACAGCGCCTTGAGGATCAGCGAGAAGTCGTCGATGACGTAACGCCCGTCGAACATCGAACGCGCGTCGTCGTCGCCGATCACGGCGAGGGTCACCAAGGGGATGCAGGCGCCGAGCAGGACGAACCCCGTGATCGTGGCCGTGGCCCACTTCTTCGTCTCGTCGATCAGCAGGTCGGTCGCCAGCACGATGTTGATGCCGACGATCAGGATCAGCTCGGGCGCGAGGGCATGCCAGTCGATGACCGGCGACGTCCAGTCGCCCGCCTGTCCGAGCAGGGATCCGATCACCGGAGATTTTCCGCGAGGTGGGCCACGAGTCTCGTCACGGCCGGGTCGAAGACCTTGAACAGCAGGTTCGGGAAGACGCCGAGGACGAGGATGAGGATCAGCATCGGGGTCCACGCGATCCACTCGATCGGGGTCACGTCGTGGATGTCGGCATGAGCGTCGTGGTCGTCGTTGACGGCGGCGCCGACGGCGTGGGCCGTCGTCGGGCTGGTGAACTCCGGGTTGGGCAGGCCGAACGCCGTGCGCTGGTACAGCCAGAGCAGGTAGGCGGCGGCGAACACGGTGCCGAGGGCGGCGAGCACCATCAGCGTGCGGAAGAGCTCGTCGGAGAGCCCGAAGCCCGGGCTGTACGCCGACAGGATCACCGGGAACTCGCCCCAGAACCCGGCGAGGCCGGGCAAGCCGAGGCTGGCCATGGCGCAGAACCCGAGCACCCACCCCAGGCGTGGCATCTGCACGAGCAGGCCGGAGAGGCGGCGGATCTCGAGCGTGTGGTAGCGGTGCTTCACCGAGCCGGCGAGGAAGAACAGCATCCCGGTGATGAGGCCGTGGGCGACCATCCCGAACATCGCCGCGTTGATGCCGAACTCGGTGAGCGTGGCGATGCCGAGCATCGTGAAGCCCATGTGCGACACCGACGAGAAGGCGATGAGCCGTTTCATGTCGGTCTGGGCGAGGCAGCACAGCGCGCCGTACAGGATGCCGACCACGGCGAGGATGCCGATGACCGGGGCCCACGCCTTGGCCGCGTCGGGCAGGAACGGGAGGGCGATGCGGACGAAGCCGTACGTGCCGAGCTTCAGCAGGATCGCGGCCAGGATCACGGACCCCTGCGTGGGCGCCTGGGTGTGGGCGTCGGGCAACCACGTGTGGAACGGGAACATCGGCACCTTCACGGCGAAGCCGACGAACATCCCGGCGAAGATCCAGATCTGCATGGTGCGCCCGAGCGTCGGGCCCTGGTCGGCCAGGAACGCGAAGGAGAAGCTCTCGGCGCCGGTCTGGGCGAAGAGGGCCAGGAAGGCGACGAGCATCAGCGCCGAGCCGAACATCGTGTAGAGGAAGAACTTCAGCGAGGCGTACTGGCGCTGCTCGCCGCCCCACACACCGATCATGAAGTACATCGGCAGCAGGACGACCTCGAAGAAGACGAAGAAGAGGATCAGGTCCTGGGCCACGAACGTGCCGGCCATGCCCGTCTGCAACACGAGCATGAGCATCAGGAAGGCTTTGGGGTTGCCGGCCTCCGGCATGTCGTCGAACGTGTAGATGACCACCACCGCGGTGATGAACATCGACAGCACGTACAGCGGCAGGCTGATGCCGTCGACGCCGACGGTGTAGTTCGACCGGATCGCCTCGATCCACTGGACGTCGGCGAAGAACTGCAGCTTGCCGGCCTGGTCGTAGTCGAACTGGGTCAGCGTGTAGATCCCGACACCGAGCGTGGCCAGCGACGTCACCAGGGCGACCTGCTTGTGCAGCTGCTCCTCGGCGCGGGGGATGAAGAGCATCACCAGCACGCCGACGAGCGGCAGGAACGTACCGACGCTCAGCAACCAGTTCTGTTCGGTGAGGACTTCCATGGCTTGTGACAACCTTGCTGCGGCGGCTACACGTTGACGAGGACGAGGACGACCGCACCGATGGCGGCGGCGGCGAAGAGCAGGGCGCCGTACTGGTTCACCCGGCCGGACTGGACGGGACGGAGCGCGCTGCCCGTGGCGTTGGCGACGGTGCCGGTGGCGTCGACGGCCCCGTCGACGACCCGCTGATCGATGTTGCGGTAGAACCACGTGCCGACGAGACGGCCGGCGCGGCCGGCGCCGTTGACGACGCCGTCGATGATGTGCTGGTTGACCCAGTTGGCGGCGCTGGCGATCGGGTGGGCGATGGCCCGCACGATCACCTTCTCGTAGAGGTCGTCGAGGTAGTACTTGTTGGCGAGGAAGAGGTAGCCGAGGCGGGCCGGACGGAAGCGCTCGGTCAGCCCGACCAGCCGACGGCTGCGCCTGGTGTACAGGGCGACGCAGACCACCCAGCTCGACACGAGGCCGGCCGCCACGACGGCCAGCGAGAGCGCGGCCTTGGACCACGTGAACTCGGCGTGGCTGATCGCCGGGAAGAAGCACGTCGTCCCGGGCTCCGGCGCGGTGTACCCGCAGCCGGTGGCGTGGGCGTCCTCCTCGCCGGCGGCGGCGCCCTCCTCGGCGTGCTCGTCGCCGTCGTCCGGCGGGGTGGCCACGCGCAGGCCCTGCACCTCGGCCGCCGCGGCCTCCTCCGTCGGCACGGCCTCCGGCCGCGGTTCGACGTACTCGGCGAAGCGGGCCCAGTCCTCGCCGAAGGCGACGGCGTTGGCGAACCCGGCGGCGATCGACATGAACGCCAGGATGCAGATCGGGATCAGGATCAGCTTCGGGGACTCGCGGGCCGTGGTGGGCCCCATGGTCGCCGTGGTCGTCGTGCGCGCCGTGACCGCCGTGGTCGTCGTGGGTGAGCACGGCGACGGCGTGCTGGTCCTGCTCGAGCTCGCCCTCCTGCTGCACGTCATGCGGAGCGTCGTGGGCCGACAGCAGGTCGGGCTCGTGGTGCGCCTCGTCGCCGGCGGCGGCGCCGCGGGGCTCACCGAAGAACGTCAGGTAGGTCGCCCGCACCGTGTAGGCGGCCGTGAGGAAGGCCCCGCCGAGGGCGATCCACATGAACACCTCGTAGCCGTTGTGGCCGACGTTGTCGATGATCTCGTCCTTGGAGAAGAACCCGGCCAACGGGAACACGCCGGCGAGGGCGAGGGCGGCGATGATCCAGCACGTCGCCGTGATCGGCATCTTCTTGGCCAGCCCGCCCATGTCCTTCTTCATGTCGAAGCTGTGGTGCGAGCCGGAGTGGCTCACCGAGCCGGCGCAGAGGAACAGGGCGCACTTGAAGAAGGCGTGGGTGAAGATGTGGAACACGGCCGGCAGCCAGGCGCCGGCGCCCAGGCCGAGCATCATGTAGCCGAGCTGGCCGACCGTCGAGTAGGCGAGCACCTTCTTGATGTCGTTCTGGACGAAGGCCAGCAGCGCCGAGATCACGATCGTGATGGCGGCGATGACGACGATCAGGTTGAGGCTGACGTCGGGGATCGAGAAGGCCTCCCAGAAGACCGGGTACAGGCGGGCGACCAGGAACACGCCGCCCACGACCATCGTCGACGAGTGCAGCAGCGACGACACCGGCGTCGGCCCGGCCATGGCGTCCGGGAGCCAGGTGTGCAGCGGGAACTGGCCGCTCTTGCCGATGCAGGCCACGAACAGCGCCACGGCCGCCCACAGCAGGACCGTGTGGCTGGCCTCGCCCGAGAGCGCCCAGCCGGAGATGCCCTGGATGCTGAAGCCGCTGCTGAGGAGGTTGTCCTCGGCCCAGGTGTTGGCGCCGAAGAAGAGGATGGCCACGCCGACGAGCAGGCCGACGTCGCCGACGCGGACGGTCAAGAAGGCCTTCGACGCGGCGATCGCGTTGGGCTCCTCCTCCCACCAGTGCCCGATCAGCATGAACGAGCAGAGGCCCATGATCTCCCAGCCGAGGATGAACTGGACCATGTTCTCGGCGAGGACCATCACCAGCATCCCGGCGGAGAACAGCGTGATGGCGGCGAAGAAGTGGGTGTACCGACGGTCGCCGCGGACGTACTCCACGGAGTAGATCTGCACGAGCAGCGAGATGAAGGCGACGAGCAGCAGCGCCATCACCGCGAGGCCGTCGATCTGCTGGCCGATGGAGAACTCGATGCCGCCGCTCTCCCACCAGACCCACTTGCGGATGACCGGTTCGACGTACGCCTCGGCGTGACCTTCGGTGGGCTGGAGGGCGGCGATGCTGCGGGCGAAGCCGGCGAGGGCCCGCAGCGGCCCGGCCTGCTCCTCGCCCGAGACGGAGTCGGTGCGCTGGATCCACTGCCACGCCGCGCCGGTCGCCAGCACGAACGCCGCGGCCATCGATGCGATGCCGAC
Organism: uncultured Acidimicrobiia bacterium; assembly: GCA_963784255.1. Taxonomy (GTDB): domain Bacteria; phylum Actinomycetota; class Acidimicrobiia; order Acidimicrobiales; family Ilumatobacteraceae; genus JALZMG01. Next base: position 35,636 of record CAWAQO010000003.1, read on the forward strand.
CTCGCTGCCGCCGAACGGCAGGCGCTTGCCGAACAGGATGATGACGAAGAAGGCGACGCCCGGGATGACCGGGATCAGCCACGCGTTCTCGAGGAACCAGCCGGTGGTGATGGCGAGCACGCCGTCCTACCCCCGCATCTCGCTGAGCTCGTCGAGGGCGATGGACCGGCGGTTGCGGTACACGAGCAGCACCATCGCCAGGCCGACTCCGACCTCGGCGGCGGCGACGGCGATGACGTACAGGGCGAAGACCTGGCCGTCGACGTTGCCGTGCATCAGCGCGAAGGCGATGAGGTTGAGGTTGACGGCGTTGAGGATCAGCTCGACCGACATCAGCACCATCACGGCGTTGCGCCGGGCGATCACCCCGAACACGCCGATGCGAGAAGAGCACCGCGCCGAGCAGGAGGAAGTTGACGGCGAGCACGCGCTAGTCCTTGCGCGCCAGGACCATGGCGCCGATGGCGGCGGCGAGGAGGATGAACGAGATGGCGAGGAAGGGCACGAGATAGGGCGACAGCACGTTGTCGGCGATGGCCTCCGTCGGCGTCGGTCCGCTCGGCTCGGGGAGCGTCTGGTCCTCGTAGGCGTCGATGACCACGTAGGCGAGCAGGCCGAGCAGGAGCACGGCGACGGGGATGGCGAGGGCCCAGTTGCGGTTCATCAGGTTCCGCTCGCGACCGATCTGGGCGCGCGTCAGCATGATGCCGAACAGGAACAGCACCATGACCGCACCGACGTAGACGAGCACCTGGCTGACGGCGACGAACTCGGCGGCGGCGAGGATGTACTGGGCGGCCACGCCGGCGAGCACGATCACCAGCCAGAGCGCGGCGTGCACGACGTTGCGGGTCGACACCACGCACAGCGCGGCGAAGATCATCACGAAGGCGACGATCCCGAAGCCGACGTTCTGGGCGACGTTGATGTCGGACGCGAGCCATGCGCGACGTCACTTCTTCTTCTCCGCGCCGGCCTCGAGCTCGGGGGCCTCGGGCACCGTCTCCATCCACTCGCCGAGCTTCTCCTTGTCGTGCAGGAGGTCGGCGATGTGCGGCTCGGAGTACTCGTACTCGGGGCTCCAGAAGAGGGCGTCGAACGGGCACACCTCGACGCAGATGCCGCAGTACATGCAGAGGGCGTAGTCGATGTCGAAGCGGTCGAGCAGGCTGACCGACCGCGGCTTGCCGCCGGCCCGGCGCGGCGGCGCCAGCGTCTTGTGGCCCTCGATGTAGATGCACCAGTCGGGGCACGAGCGGGCGCACAGCATGCACACCGTGCAGTTGTCCTCACGCAGGGCGATGACGCCGCGGGCGCGCGTCGGCGGCGCCTCCTTCTCGTGCGGGTACTGCACCGTCTCGGCGCCCTTGGTGACGGTGCGCCCGAGCGTCTTCAGCGTGACGCCCATGCCCTTCAGCAGCCCGGGCATCTTCGGTTTGGCGAACGCCATCAGACCGCCACCTTCAAGATGGCCGTGACGACGATGTTCGCCAGGGCGAGGGGGATGAGGAACTTCCAGGCGAAGCGCTGCAGCTGGTCCTCACGGAAGCGGGGCACGCTGAAGCGCACCCACATGATGAGGAACGACAGCACCATCATCTTGGTGAACAGGATCAGCGGGCCGCCGAGGTTCATCCAGTCGGCGACGTCGTCGAGGTCGTCCCAGCCGAACCAGGCGAAGGGCACGCCCCAGCCGCCGAGGAACAGCACCGAGGCGATCAGCGAGAACACGCCGACGGTGGCGAACTCGGCGATGAAGAAGATGAGGAAGCGGAAGCCGGAGTACTCCGTCATGTAGCCGGCGACCAGCTCCGACTCGGCGACCGGCATGTCGAACGGGGGCTGGGTGAGCTCGGCCTGGACGGCGATCATGAACACGAAGAAGCCGATGATCTGGGTGAGGACGTACGGGTTGCCGAGGCCGTCCCAGCCGAAGATGGCGCCGGTGTTCTGGGCGACGACGATGTCCTGCATGTTCATCGAGCCGGCCTGGATGACGACGCCGATGGTGGCGAGGACGAGCGGCAGCTCGTAGGCGATCAGCTGGCCGGCGGCCCGCAGCCCGCCGAGCAGCGAGTACTTGTTGGCGCTGGCCCAGCCGGCGATGAGGATGCCGAGCACGCTGATCGACGACACGGCGAGGGCGTAGAAGACACCGACCTGGAAGTTGGTCAGCCAGGCGTCGGGGCCGAAGGGCACGGCGGCGACGAGCAGGAACGTCGACACCAGCACGACCAGCGGCGCCATCTTGAAGATGCGGTGGTCGGCCGCCTCCGGCGCCGTGTCCTCCTTCTGCAGCCACTTGCCGACCTCGGCGAACAGCTGCATCGAGCCGTAGGGACCCGCCTCCATCGGCCCCAGGCGGCTCTGCATGAACGACATCATCTTGAACAGGAAGACGTAGACGACCGTGCCGGCCGGCAGCAGCACGGCCACGATCCCCCCGAGCACCCGGATCAGCGACTGCCCCCAGTACGGGATCTCGACAGCGAGCGCGCTCACGTCACCCTCCGGCCACGGCCGTTTCCCGCAACTCTTGAGCCCAGGCGACGCGAAGTGTCGCCCTGGCACAACAGTTGCGGGAAAGCGACAGTGAGCGGGGCCGTCATCGGTCGATGTCCCCGAGGATGAAGTAGAGGCTGGCGAGGATCGTGATGATGTCGGGCACGTACACGCCGCGCAGCACCCACGGGGCGACCGAGATGTTGTTGAAGCTGGCCGAGCGGATCTTCACCCGGAACGGGCCGAGGTCGCCGCGGGACACCACGTAGTAGCCCATCTCGCCCAGCGGGTTCTCGGTCGAGACCCACGCCTCGCCCTCCGGCACCTTGATGATGCGGGGCACCTTGGCCATGATCGGCCCCGCCGGCAGACCGTCGAGGAGCTGGTCGACGATCTTGGTGGCCTCGCGGGTCTCCTGCAGGCGGACCCAGCAGCGGGCGAAGCTGTCGCCGTCGGGGTGCGTCCACACCCGCCACTCGACCTTGTCCCACGCCAGCGGCAGCACCTGGTCGCGCCGCAGGTCCCAGTCGACCCCGCTCGCCCGCAGGTTGGCGCCGGAAAGGCCGTACTGCAGCGCCACCTCGCGGGGGATGATGCCGACACCGCGGGTCCTGGCCTGGAAGATCTCGCCGCCGATGAGGAGGTCCTCGATCTCGTCGCAGTAGCCGCGGATCTTGCGCATCACCAGCCGGCACTCGTCGACGAACCCCCTGGGCAGGTCGTCCTTGAGGCCGCCGATGCGGTCGAAGTTGGGGTGGAAGCGACCACCGGTGGCCGCCTCGATGAGGTTGAGGACGTGCTCGCGGTCGCGGAAGGCGAAGAAGGCCGGGGTGACCGCGCCCAGCTGCACGCCGAGGTCGCCGAGGAACAGGGTGATGTTGGCGATCCGCGAGAGCTCGAAGAGGATGGTGCGGATCCACTGCGCCCGCGGCGGCGCCTCGACATCCATCAGCTTCTCGGCGGCGAGGATGAAGGGCACCTCGTTGGCGAAGCTGCCGAGCCAGTCGATGCGGTTGACCAGCGTCGTGATCTGCGGGTAGGTGCGGACCTCGGTGAGCTTCTCGTAGCCGCGGTGCATGTAGCCGCACGATGGCTCGGCCCAGACGACCTGCTCGCCGTCGAGGCGCACGATGATGCGCAGCGTGCCGTGGGTGGCCGGGTGCTGCGGTCCGATGTTGAGGGTCATGCCCTCGGTCTCCAGCTCGACGTTGAGCCGGGCGTCGGCCGCCTGGGACGCGATGTAGGAGAGCTGCTGGCGCTGCGAGAGGAGATCGGTCATGGCTGCTCGTGTCCTCGGTCTCGCTCGCCTGCGGCTCGCTCGACTCCGGCTCGTCGCTGGCGCTTCCCTCGCCGGCCGGTTCCGGGGGTGTCGACGAGTCCGGCGCTTCCTCGACGCTGATCTCGGCGGCGGCGGCGTCGGCGACGTCCTCGGCGGGTGCCTCGCCGAGCCCGGCGTCGGCCTGCTCGGGGGTCGGGCTCTCCGGCGCCACCTCGCCGGTGACCGCCTCCTCGGGCGGCGCCTCCTCCGCCGGCATCGGCTCGACGTCGACGATGCCCGGCCACGGCTTGATCATCCGGGACAGCAGCGGGAAGTCCTTGCGCAGCGGGTGGCCCTCGAACTCGGTCGGCAGGTACATGTTGCGCAGGTCGGGATGGCCGGCGAAGGAGATGCCGAACATCTCGTGGGTCTCCCGCTCGTGCCAGTTGGCGCCGGCGTAGACCGTGAACCACGAGGCCACGGTCATCGTGTCCTCGGGGACGTCGACCTTGAGCGTCACCCCGACGTGCCGGCGCGGGTCGACCACGCGGGCGAAGACCTGGAACCGGGTGTCGCCGCCGGTCACGCCGGGTCGGACCTCGGTGGGACGCTCGGGGGGCGGCTCCGTCGGGTCGTCCTCGCCGCGGCCGTACGGCGACGGCATCCAGTCGATGGCCGACAGGAAGCAGAAGTACTCGAAGCCCATGGCCAGCACGGCCTCGCCGGCGGCCCGCCACTGGTCGGTGGCGACGCGCACCCAGAGGTCGTCGTTCGGGCGCAGCAGCGTGTCGATCAGCGACTCGCCGATCCGGCGACGCAGCTCGTCGACGATGCCCTCGCGCAGCCCGTCGCCGGGGAGCGCCTGGACCTCGGCGGTGGTGTCACTCATCGCACACCCCGGGGGCTGCGCCCCCGCTCACGCAATGGGACCACCGCCCACGACGATCGGCTCGCGCTCGGGGATCACCTCGGTGCCCTCGTTGCGCCACTTGGCCGCCATGTCCTCGTTGCGGATGCGCTGCTGCAACAGCACGATGCCCTCGAGCAGGGCTTCCGGACGGGGCGGGCAACCGGGCACGTAGATGTCGACGGGGATGATCTGGTCGACGCCCTTGGTGACCGAGTAGCTGTCCCAGTACGGCCCACCGCAGTTGGCGCAGCTGCCCATCGAGATGACGTACTTCGGCTCGGGCATCTGGTCGTACAGCCGCCGCACGGCCGGCGCCATCTTGTCGGTGACGGTGCCGGAGATGACCACGAAGTCGGCCTGCCGCGGGCTCGCCGGCAGGGGGATGACACCGAGCCGCATGACGTCGTAGCGCGGGGAGGCGAAGGCGGCGCCCATCTCGATGGCGCAGCAGGCCAGCCCCCACTGGTACACCCACATCGAGTAGGAGCGACCCAGGTTGAGGAGCTTGGTGATCGGCCCCGGCATCCGGCCGCGGTCGACTAGACCCACCGCAGCAGCCCTCGCTTCCAGGCGTACAGCAGGCCGTCGAGCAGGAGGATGATGAAGGCGAGCATGACGACCAGGCCGAACGTGCCGTAGCGCTCGATCGACGCCGCCCAGGGGAAGATGAACACCGCCTCGACATCGAAGATGACGAAGAGCAGGGCGAACACGTAGTAGCGGATCTGGCTCTGTGACCACCCGATCCCGACCGGGTCGACACCGCTCTCGTAGGCGACGAGCTTGGCCGGGTTCGGCCGCGAGGGCCGGATCACCGCGGCGACGCCGAGCAGGAGTCCGCCGAGGGCGAGCGCGGCCACGCCGAACCACACCACGGTGAGGTAGTCGCGCAGGTAGGACGACATCGGCCGTGACGCTACCAAGCCGGGGGAAAGGCCTCCCAACGTCGTCGCGTTCGGTCAGCCGGCCGCGACCTTGCCGAGGAACCAGTCGACGAGCGCGTCGGCGTTGGGGCGGCTGCGCTCGATGTTGACCCTGGTGGCCGCCAGCAGGTCGTCCGGGTCGCGGCCGTGCTCGCGCACCTGGGCGGCACCGCCCATGCCCAGCCAGCGGGTCACCATCGACTCCGTCACCTCGGGGTGGAACTGCGTGGCCAGCGCCCGGCCGCCCCGCACGACCTGCGGTCCGACGGGCGACCGGCCGACCTCGTCGAAGCCGTCGGGGACGGTGAACACGTCGAGGTGCCACTGCAGCCACGGCCCGGCGGCGATCGCCGGATCGTCGACGTCGACCTCGTACCAGCCGATCTCCGGTGTCGGGGTACGGCTGACCGTCGCGCCCATGGCGTGGGCCAGCACCTGAGCGCCGAAGCAGATCCCGAGCAGGGGCACGCCGGCCGCGACGGCGGCGCGCACGAGGGCCGCCTCGGCCTCGACGAGCTCGGCGGTCTCGGTGCGGTAGACGTTCCACTCCGAGCCCAGCGTGAGCACGAGGTCGAACCCATCGAGGGCCGGCCAGCGGTCCGGGTGCTCGCGGTGGCCCTCGGTGAAGGCGTAGCCGTGCTCGCGCAGGCGGTGGCCGACGAAGCCCGGATCGAAGTCGTCGCCGTTGCCGATCACGAGCGCACGCACGGCCGCCACCGTACCGACCACTAGCGTCCGGCGGGTGGGTGCGGTGACGCTGGACGACATCCGCGCCGCCCGCAGGATCACGTCGACGATCGCCCGGCACACGCCCACGATCGGCTCGGCGGCGCTGTCCGAGCTCACCGGCGCCACCGTCGCGTTGAAGGCGGAGAGCCTCCAGCGCACGGGGGCCTTCAAGATCCGGGGGGCGATGAACAAGGTCGCCTCCCTCGGGCCGGCGGCCGCCGGCGGGGTGACGGCCGGGAGCGCCGGCAACCACGCCCAGGCCCTCGCCTTCGCCGCCCGCCACCACGGCGTGCCGTGCCACATCTTCGTGCCGACCGGCGCGCCGATCACCAAGATCGAGGCCTGCAGGGCGTACGGGGCCACCGTCGAGGAGGGCGGCGCCTCGCTCGACGAGGCGATGACGGCGGCACGGTCGTATGCCGACGCGCACGGGCTGTCCTTCTGCCACCCGTTCGACGACGTCGCCGTGATCGCCGGCCAGGGCACGCTCGGGCTCGAGTTGGTCGAGGACGTGCCCGACCTGTCCTGCGTCGTCGTGCCGCTGGGTGGCGGCGGGCTGGCGGCCGGCATCGCCATCGCCGTGAAGTCGCAACGCCCCGACGTGCGGATCGTCGGCGTGCAGGCCGCGGCGTGCGCGCCGTACGCCGGGGGCGACTCCCCCAGCGGTCCGGTGCTGACGCTCGCCGACGGCATCGCCGTGAAGCGTCCGGGCACCGTCACCGGCCCGCTCATCGCCCGCTGGGTCGACGACGTCGTGGCCGTCGACGAGGACGCCATCGCCGACGCGATGGTCGTGCTGATGGACCGGGCCAAGCTCTACGTCGAGGGAGCCGGCGCGGTCGGCGTGGCCGCCGTCCAGTCCCGCACGGTCGTCCCGCCCGCGGAAGGGACGACGTGCATCGTGCTGTCCGGCGGCAACGTGGACCTCGGCGTGGTGCCCGGCCTGATCCGGCGGCACGAGACGGAGGCGGCGCGCCGGCTGGTGATCTTCGCCCGCATCGACGACCGCCCCGGCAGCCTCGTCCGCCTGCTCGGCGTGTTCGCCGACGCCGGCGCCAACCTCATCGAGGTGCAGCACCAGCGCGAGGGCGTCGACCTCCACGTCCGCGAGACCGGCGTGCACGCCACGTTCGAGGTTCGCGGCGCCGACCACGCGAGGGCCGTCGTGGCCGCAGCACGGAGCGCCGGCTACCGCGACATCAGGGTCGAGGGCCGTCTCTGACCCCGTTCTGTCGTTTGGTGGCGGCCCGATCGGGCCGAAACCAAACGACAGAACGAGGGGTGGGGCTGGCACCGGCTTGATCCCTCGGCCGCCCGGCACGTCGTCGCCTGGGCGGGCATCAGTGCCGACGACCTCGTGGTCGACCTCGGCGCGGGTACCGGCGCGCTGACGGCAGCCGCCCTCGACGCCGCGCCCGCGTGATCGCCGTCGAGCTCCACCCGGCGCGGGTCGCCGCGCTCCGCGATCGCTTCGCCGGCGACCCCGTCGTCGTCGTGCGCGCCGACATCACCGCGGTGCGGTGGCCGCGGCGCCCGTTCTGCGTCGTCGCCAACCCGCCGTGGGCGCTCGCCGAGACGGTGCGCGCCAACCTGCTGCGCTGCGCCAACCTGCGCCGGGCCGACGTGGTCCTCCCCCGCTGGCTGGTGCACCGCTGGGCAGCCCGCGACAGCCGCATCACGGTCGGCGGCTCGCTGCGCGCCGAGGCGTTCACCCCGCCGGCACCGACGGGCTCCGCCGTCGCCGTGGTGTCGGGCCGTCGGTAGCGTGCCGCCCGCGTGGCCCCCCGGCACCTGTTCGCGTACGGCACGCTGCAGCCGGGCCGGCTGCGCTGGCCCTTCCTCGCCCCGTTCGCCACGGAGCACCGGCCGGCGACGGTCCGCGGCCGCCTCCTCGACACCGGCAACGGGTGGCCCGTCGCCGTGTTCGGCGACGGCGCCGGTGACGGCGAGGTGCCGGGCACGCTCGTCGGCCTCGCCGAGGACCGGCTCGACGAGGCGCTCGGCGTGCTCGACGCCGTCGAGGCCACGGCCACCGACGTCCTCGCCCGTGTCGTCGTCACGACGGTGGACGGGGTCGTGGCCTGGGCGTACGACTGCGCCCGGCCGGAGCCGGCGTGGACCGCCATCGCCGTGTGGGCCGGCGTCGACGAACGCTGATTCAGGCGAGGAAGTCGCCGACGAGCACCGCCGTCTCCTGCGGTCGCTCGAGCTGCGGGAAGTGTCCGGCGCCGTCGACGAGCTCCAGCCGCGCGCCGGCGATGGCCGCCGCGAAGTCGGCGCCGTAGGCGGGGTCGACGAAGCGGTCGGCGCCGCCCCACACCAGCAGCGTCGGCGCGTGGATGCGGTACAGCCGCTTGCGCAGCCCCTTGTCGGGCAGCGGCCACGTGAACTGGAGGATGCTCGCCGTCGTCAGTGACGCCCGGAGCAGGGCGTCCGGGTCCGTCGGATCGGGCGCCGGCAGGGCGGCGGTCACGGGACTGCCCGGGTCGGCGAACAGCAGCTCGGGCAGTCGCGAGGCCGGCACGCCCGACAGATCGGCGACCGGGTGGTCGTCTCGCCACAGGCCCATCGGGGCCAGCAGGACGAGGCGCTCGATCCGCTCGGGGCTCGTCGCCGCGATCTCGGCGGCGACCATGCCGCCGAACGAGTGGCCGACGAGCGACACCGTCGGCAGGCCCAACTCGTCGAGCAGCTCGGCGTAGTACAGCACCAGGTCCCACAAGTTCTCGACGTGCTCGAGGCCCTGGGACGCGCCGGCGCCGGGGTGCTCGGGGGCGATGACGCGGTGCGAGGCGGACAGGTCGTCGAGGAGCGCATCCCAGAACAAGCCGGCGGCGCCGTGGAGGAACACCACCGGGTCGCCGGCGCCCGCCTCGAGGACGCGGATCTTGAAGCGGCCGTCGCGCAGTTCGACGATGCGCTCGTCGGGCTCCATCACGCCCCCGCCGCCGGCACGAGGGCGTCCTGGCGGGCGCCCTGCGGCCACCACCGGTGCTCCCATCCCTCGTCGGCCCAGAGCTGGCGCAGCCGGGGCATGACCTGCTCGGCATAGAGCGTGATGTTCTGCTTGGTCAGCTCGTGGGGCATCGAGCCGATCTGCAGCAAGGCCACGAGGTTGCCGACGCGCAGCCCGCGGCAGGCCTCGATGAGCCGTTCGGTGACCGTCTCCGGGCTCCCGGCGATCACGAAGCCCTGCTCGACGAGGGCGTCCCAGTCACCGCGGGCGGTCGCCGCGGCGGCCAGGTCGGCCGGCCGCGTCGAGTTGAGGATGAACTCGCTGCTGCGGCGGGTGCGGTACCCGGGCGTCTCCATGAAGTACGGCGGCACGTGCAGGCACTTCTTGAAGAAGTACATCACGTGCTCGAGGTACTGCTCCTTGGCCGCGGCGTCCGTCTCGGCGATGCAGATCTGCTGGGCGAAGCCGGCGCGGTACGGGTTGGCGTCGGCGCCCAGGCGGTCGGCGGTCTCCCAGAACGTGTCCATCACCTTCTTGGCGAAGCGGTAGCCGAGGAAGCTGAGGAAGCTGTACGTGTAGTCGTTCCGCGCCGCCATCTCGTACGTCTCGACCGAGCCGCCGCCGGCCAGCCACACCGGCGGGTGCGGCTTCTGCAAGGGCTGCGGCCACGGGTTCACGTAGCGCAGCTGGTTGAAGCGGCCGTTGTAGGGGAACGGGCCCGGCTGCGTCCAGGCCTTCATGATCAGGTCGTGGGCCTCGAAGAAGCGGGGGCGGGTCTCGGTGGGCGTGATGCCGTAGCAGCGGTTGACGTCCATCGACGTGCCGACCGGGAAGCCGGCGGCCAAGCGGCCGTCCGTGAGGCAGTCGAGCATGGCGAACTCCTCGGCCACGCGCAGCGCCGGCGTGTACAGGGCGAGGGTGTTGCCGAGCACGAGGATCGCCGAGTTGTTCGGCGTGCGGCGGGCGAGCGCCGCGGCCATCAGGTTGGGCGAGGCCATGAAGCCGTAGGCGTTCTGGTGGTGCTCGTTGATGCCGATGCCGTCGAAGCCGAGGCGGTCGGCCAGCTCGAGCTCGTCGAGGTTCCACTTGTAGTACTGCGCCACCATCTTCGGGTCGCAGAGCTCGCTGTTGGGTGGCGTCACCCACACGCTCTCGTAGCGCTGCTCGAAGTCGTCGGGCAGATCTCGGTACGGCATCAAGTGGAAGAAGATCGACTTCATCGCCACCCCCTCGGCGTCGTGCGGTCGTCGGTCACCGTAGGCGCCCGAGGAGTTCTCTGGAGAGTTGGTCGGCCGTGGACCCCTCGACCGGGAGTCAGTTCCGGTCTACGGCGGTAGCACGACGCGGGGGATGCGGACGGATTCGCCGGGGTGGACCTCGACGATGCGGCGGGTGTCGTCCTCGTGGACGTCGAAGGGGACGGCGTGGCCGTCGAGCACCGTGACCGTCGCGCCGTCGGCGTCGAGGGCGACGCGCATCCGGGCGCCGTGGCGTTGCATGTGGAACGTCATCGTCTCCCACGCCGACGGCAGGCTCGGGCTGAAGCGCAACGCCGTGCCGGAGTCGAACAGGCCGGCGAAGCCGAAGGCGATCGTGCTCCACACGCCGCCGGCCGACGCCACGTGGACGCCGTCGCTGGCGTTGCCATGGGTGTCGGCGAGGTCGACGAACAGCGCCTCGCGGAAGTACTCGACGGCCAGCTCCTCGTAGCCGATCTGCGCCGCCGCCATCGACTGCACGCAGGCCGACAACGACGAGTCACCCGTCGTGATCGGGTCGTAGTAGTCGAAGTTGCGGCGCTTCTGGTCGAGCGAGAACTGGTCGCTGCGCAGGGCCATCGCCAGCACCACGTCGGCCTGCTTGAGCACCTGGTGGCGGTAGATGACGAGCGGGTGGTAGTGCAGCAGCAGCGGGTAGTTCTCGGGCGGTGTGCCGGCGAAGTCCCACGACTCGAGATCGAGGAACGTGTCGTCCTGCGGGTGGATGCGGAGCTCGTCGTCGTACGGGAGGTACATGCAGTCGGACGCCGTGATCCACCGCTTGATCTCGTCGTCCTCGAGCCGGGTCCGCCGGCGCAGCCGCTCGAACCCCTCCGGGTTCCACTCCTGCAACAGCTCCACCACGCGCGACGCGTAGCGCAGGTTGAAGCGCGCCATCACGTTCGTGTACAGGTTGTCGTTGACCACCGTCGTGTACTCGTCCGGCCCCGTGACGCCGTGGATGCGGAACGACTCCTCACCGTTGGTGGCGTAGAAGCCGAGGTCCTCCCACAGGCGGGCCGTCTCGACGAGGATCTCGGCGCACTCGCGGGCCAGGAACTCGACGTCGCCGCTGGCGTCGAGGTAGCGCTTGATGGCGAACGCCACGGCCGCGTTGATGTGGTACTGGGCGGTGCCGGCGGCGTAGTACGCCGACGCCTCCTCACCGTTGATCGTGCGCCACGGGTACAGCGCGCCCCGCTGGTTCAGCTCGACGGCCCGCTGGCGAGCGGCGGGCAGCGTCCGCCACCGGAACCGCAGCACCTTGCGGGCCATCTCCGGGTTGGTGTAGGAGAGGAACGGCACGACGTACGTCTCGGTGTCCCAGAAGTAGTGGCCTTCGTAGCCGCCGCCGGTCACCCCCTTGGCGGCGATGCCGTGCTCCTGGGTCTGGGCACTGGCCTGCGCCAGCTGGTACAGGTTCCAGCGCACCGCCTGCTGGCCGGGCTCGTCACCGGTCAGCTGGACGTCGCTGTCCTCCCAGTAGTGGTCGAGCCACTCGCGCTGCTCGCTGATGATGGCGGCCGGGCCCTCCTCGACGGCACGGTCGAGCGTGCGGTGGCAGCGGTCGGCGAGCTCCTCCGGCGGGACACCGGTCGAGGTGTGGTACGCGACGAGCTTGACGATGCGCAGCGCGTCGCCGGCGGCGAGGCGGGCCGTGATCACCGACTTCGCCTGGTCCGGCGCGACCGTCGACTCCACCTTGTGCTCGGCGCCGGTCTCGATGAGGTGGCGGTAGCCACAAGCCAACGTCATCCGGCTGTTGGTGCAGCGGTAGCCCAGCATGACCTCGTCGTCGCGCTCTCGGTGCAGGCGGGGGATCAACACACGGTGGTCGAACGTGCGCATCTGGCGGGGGTCCGCCGCCTTGCCGAGTGCGTGGGCCGCGACGTGGTACTCGTCCTCGCCGTCCTGGCGGTTGAGCATCTGCGACGAGACGACCACCGGGGCGGAACCGTCGAGCATCGTCACCTCGAACGTGAGCATCGCGAGGTGGCGATGGGCCATGCTCACGAGGCGCTGCGAGCGGACCCGAACCCGCTTGCTGGCGGGCGTCCGCCACACCAGGTCGCGCGTCAGCGTGCCGGCGCGGAAGTCGAGCACCCGCTCGTACGACTCCAGGTCGGCGTTCTGCAGGAGCAGCGGCTCGTCGTCGACGTACAGCTTCATCACCTTGGCGTCGGGCACGTTGACGATCGTCTGGCCGGTCTTGGCGAAGCCGTACGCCTCCTCGGCGTGGTGGATGCTCCACGACTCGTGGAACCCGTTGAGGTAGGTGCCGTGGCTGTGGGCATCGCGCCCCTCCTCGGGGTTGGCGCGCATGCCGATGTACCCGTTGGCCACGGCGAACAGCGTCTCGGTCAGCCCGAGGTCGGACGAGTCGTACTCCCGCTCGACAAGGCGCCACGGGTCGAGCGGGAAGCGGAACAGGTCGAGGTGGGCCGGCGGGTGACGCCTCACGGCACCAGCTCACCGAGGTCGTCGACCACGAGGTCGGCGCCGTTGGCGCGAAGCGCCTCGGGTCCGGCGCCACGGTCGACGCCGATCACCAACCCGAACTCGCCGGCCCGGCCGGCCGCCACGCCGGACACGGCGTCCTCCACCACCACCGCGTCCGCCGGCTCGACACCGAGGTGGCGCGCCGCCGACAGGAACAGGTCGGGTGCCGGCTTGCCCTGGAGCTTTTCCTCGACGAGCGTCAGGCCGTCGGCGACGACCTCGAAGCGCGGCGCCAGACCGGATGCCTCGAGCACCTCGCGGGCGTTCCGGGACGACGACACCACCGCCAACTTGGTGTCGTCGTCGAGGGCGTCGAGGAGGCGCATCGAGCCCGGATACGGGGCGATCCCCTCGTCGCGCAGCACCCGTTGGAACAACTCGTTCTTGCGGTTGCCGAGCGCCGCCACCGAGCCCTGTCCGGGCGGGTCGTCGGGTTCGCCTTCCGGCAGGGCGATGCCGCGCGAGGCGAGGAAGGTGCGCACGCCGTCGAAGCGCGGTCGCCCGTCGACGTGGGCGAGGTAGTCGGCCTCGGTGAACGGCGCTTGGCCCGGCTGCGTGCGGAGGAACTCGTCGAACATCACCGTCCAGGCCCGCTGGTGGACGTCGGCGGTGGGCGTGAGCACGCCGTCGAGGTCGAACAGGACAGCGCGGTAGTCGGGCCACGACACGCGGGGGGCCATCGACCGCGAATGTACGACACCGGGGGCATGCTGGACCGGTGGACCAGCCCGAACATCTGTGGGGCCGACAGACCGACCTCGCCATCGCCAACTTCCCCATCGCCGGCCGTCCGTTGGATGTGCGGGTCGCCCGTGCCCTCGCCACGATCAAGCGGCACGCCGCCACGGTGAACGCCGCGCTCGGCGTGGTCGAGCCGGACGTGGCCGACGCCATCGTCGAGGAGGCGCGGCGGGCGGAGACGGGCGAGCTCGACGACCAGTTCCCGATCGACGTGTACCAGACCGGGTCGGGCACGTCGACGAACATGAACGTCAACGAGGTCCTCGCCGCGCTGGCCGGCCGGGCGCTCGGGACGGACGTCCACCCCAACGACCAGGTCAACGCCTCGCAGTCGTCGAACGACACCGTGCCGACGGCCATCCGCCTGGCCGCGGCCCGCCTGCTCGCCGATGACGTGCACCCGGCTGTGGAGACGCTGATCGCCGCGCTCCGCGTGCTGGCCGAACGGTTCGCCCACGTCGTCAAGGCCGGGCGGACCCACCTGATGGACGCCACCCCCGTGACGCTCGGCCAGGAGGCCGACGCCTGGGCCGGCATGCTGGCGCTGGCCGTGGCCCGTTCACGAGCCGACGTCGATGCGCTCGGCGAGCTGCCGCTCGGCGGGACGGCGGTGGGCACCGGCATCAACGCGCCGGCCGGGTTCGCCGAGTCGGTGATCGCCGCCCTCGCCGAGGAGACCGGACTGCCGCTGCGCCCCGCGTCCAACCCGATGGTCCACATGGGTGGGCAGGGCGCGCTGGCCGAGGCGTCAGCCGGGCTGCGCGGTCTCGCGGTGGCCCTGACCAAGATCGCCAACGACATCCGCCTGCTGGCCAGCGGTCCGTCGGCCGGGCTCGCCGAGCTGCTGCTGCCCGAACTGCAGGCCGGGTCGTCGATCATGCCGGGCAAGGTCAACCCGGTGCTCTGCGAGTCCGTGAACCAGGTGGCGGCGCGGGTGTTCGGCAACGACGCCACCGTCGCGTTCGCCGCGTCGCAGGGGATCCTCGAGCTGAACACCTACCTGCCGGTGATGGCCGACACCCTCCTCGAATCCGGCACGCTGCTGGCCAACGTGTGCCGCGTGTTCGCCGGCAAGTGCGTCGCCGGCATCGAAGCCGACGAGGCCCGCTGCCGGTCGTACGCCGAGCGGTCGCCGGCGCTGGCCACCGCGCTGAACCCGCTCATCGGCTACAGCCGCGCCGCCGAGCTCGTCCACCGGGCGAACGACGAGCGCCGCTCGATCATCGACCTGGTCGTCGAGGAGGGCCTGCTCGACGAAGCCGAGGCCCGACGGCTCCTCGACCCCCTCGCCCTCACCCGACCGGCTCAGTAGTCCGTTCCGGGTCCGACGTCCGCCCCTCCGGGGGCGGGTCCAGGGCCCGAAAGCGACGACTGCAACGTGTCGAGCAGGCCGCTGGCGCCGAAGCGGAACGTCGCCGGGCTGGCCCAGCCGGGGCCCATGATCGAGTCGGCCAGGTCGAGGTACGTCGCTGGCGTCGGCGAGCGTGCGGATGCCGCCCGCCGCCTTGAACCCGACGGGCCGGCCCGACACCGCGATCGCCTCGAGGATGATCTCGGCCGCTTCGGGCGTCGCCGACACCGGCGTCTTGCCGGTCGACGTCTTCACGAAGTCGGCCCCGTGGGCGATGGCGAAGTGAGCCGCCCGGTCGACGGCGGCGCAGTCGGGCAGCTCGCCGGATTCGATGATCACCTTCATGGTGCGCCCACCTGTCGCGGCCCGCACGGCGTCGAGCACGGCGGCGGCGTGCTCGTCGTCGCCGGCCAGCCAGGCGCCGTACGGCAGCACGGCGTCGATCTCGTCGGCGCCGGCGGCCACGGCCGCGGCGGTGACGGCGGCGGCGGCATCGGGCGCGTCGGTCCCGGCCGGGAAGTTGACGACGGTCGCCACCCTCACGCCGGTGCCGGCGAGCCGGCCGGCGCAGCGGGCGACGTACAGCGGCCACACGCACACCGCTGCCGTGCCGGCGGCGGCGGCGCGATCGCACAGGGCGTCGGCGGCGGCCTCCGACGTGCTGTCGCCGAGGTCGGTGAGGTCGAGCAGGCCGATCGCCAGCCGGGCGATCTCGACGTCGGACGCCATCCGGTCCCCCGTTCTGTCGTTTGGTTGCGGCCCGATCGGGCCGTCGCCAAACGACAGTACGGGGTGTCAGGTGATCAGCTCGCCGACGGCGTGGATCGCCAGGCCGGCGATGCCGCCCACCACCGTGCCGTTGATGCGGATGAACTGGAGGTCGCGGCCGACCTGCAGCTCGATGCGCCGTGACGTGTCGGCGGCGTCCCAGCGCTGCACCGTCGTGGCGATGAGGTCGGCGACCTCGCCGCGGTAGTTCTCGACCACGTAGACCACAGCCCGCTCGACCCAGTCGTCGACCTTCGCCTGCAGCTCCCGATCCGTCGTCAGTCGCCGGCCGAGCTGGCCGAGCCCGCTGGCCACCCTCCGGCGCAGTTCGCTCTGGGGATCGTCGGCGTCGGCGAGGATCGTCCGCTTCAGCTCGCCCCACAGCGATTGCAGCCACGCCTGCACGTCGGGGTGCGACAGCAGCTCCTGCTTGAGCTCCTCGGTCTTGGCGATCAGCACCGGATCGTCGCGCAACCGCTCGGCCAGGACCCGGACCCGCGCGTCGATCGACGCCCGCACCTCGTGGTCCGGCGTCGCCGCCACGTCGGCGAGGAACGACTGCACCCCCGTGAAGATCTTCCTGAAGATGCGGTCGTCGATCGGTTCGGGCACCCACCACGGCGACTCCTGTTGGAGGCGGTTGCGCAACGTGCCGCGGTTGTCCTCGAGGAACGACGCCAGGCTGCGCAACACGCTGTCGAGCAGGCGCTGGTGGTGGCCGCCCTCGACGGAGGCGTCGACGGCCTTGGCGAGGATGGGCGCCACGTGGGTGGCCCGCAACCGCCGCTCGACGAGGCCGCCGACGGCATCCTGCACGTCACGGTCGTCGAGCACCTCGACGACGCCGCGCACGGCGTCGGACACGGCGGCCGCCGCCCGCTCGGCGTGGACCGGCTCGGCCAGCCAGCGACCGAGGCGCTGGCCGACGTGGACGCCCTCGAGGCGGGCCATCAGCACCTCGGGCGTGAGGAAGTTGCCCTGCACGAACTCGCCGAGGCTGCGACCGATCTGGTCCTTGCGGTTGGGGATGATCGCCGTGTGCGGGATCGGCAGGCCGAGCGGGTAACGGAACAGCGCGGTGACGGCGAACCAGTCGGCGAGGGCGCCGACCATGGCCGCCTCGGCGCCGGCGCGGACGTAGCCGACCCAGGGGCGGCCGTCCTCGTTGAGCGTGGCGACGACGAAGACGACGGCCGCGAGCACGAGCAGCCCGGTGGCGACGGTCTTCATCCGCCGCAGCTCGCGCCGCCGCACGATGTCCGCCGGCGCGAGCACCTGACTCACCCGCGAAGGCGGTGGTCGTCTCAGCCGCTTCCAGGAGCCACTCGGGGAAGATGCCGACGACGAGGGTGAAGGCGACCGCCGCCGTGATCGCCAGCCCGGTGGCGAACGTGACGGGCACGGACGGCCGCCCTTCGACGGGGTCGGCCATCCACGTGCTGACCATGATCCGCAGGTAGACGAAGGCGGCGACGACCGACGCGACCATGGCGATGATCGCCAGCGCGTAGCTGTGCTCGTCGACGCCGGCCCTGATCACGCCGAACTTGGCGATGAACCCGCTCGTGAACGGCACGCCGGCCTGGGCGACGAGGAAGATCGTGAGGGCCAGCGCGAGCAGCGGGCGTTGGCGACCGAGGCCGCGGAAGGCGTCGAGGCTGGTGTCGCCGTCACCCCGCCGGGCCACGAGCGCCACGACGGCGAACGAGCCGACGATGAGCACGGCGTAGGCCAGCAGGTAGACCAGCGAGGACGGCACGCCGAGCCCGCTCTCCACCTCGCCGGCGCGGTGCCCGGCGGCCTCGACACCGACGAGGACGAAGCCGGCATGGCTGATCGACGAGTAGGCGAGCATGCGCTTGACGTCGGTCTGCACGACGGCGAGGAACGACCCGACGAGGAGCGACAGGACGGAGAGGACCCAGATCGCCGGCCGCCAGTCGTCGCGGTAGAACGGCAGGGCGACGACGAAGACCCGCAGCAGGGCGGCGAAGGCGGCCACCTTGCCGACCGAGGCCATGAACGCCGTCACCGGCGTCGGTGCCCCCTGGTAGACGTCCGGGGTCCAGAGGTGGAACGGCACGGCGGCGATCTTGAAGCCGAGCCCGACGAGCAGGAGGGCGACACCGGCGAGGACGAGGGTGTCGTTGCGCTCGATCGGGATCGTGCCGGTCAGCGTGCCGACCATCGTCGAGATGTTCGTCGACCCGATGGCGCCGTAGACGAGGGCGATGCCGTACAGCAAGAACGCCGACGAGAAGCCGCCGAGCACGAAGTACTTGAGGCCGCTCTCCGAGCTGCCGGCTTTGCGGCGGTAGCTGGCGGCGAGCACGTAGAAGGCCAGCGACATCGTCTCCAGACCGACGAACAGGACGATCAGGTCGTTCGCCGCGCCCATCACGATGGCGCCGGTGGCGGCGACGAGGTAGAGGGCGTAGACCTCCGGCCCGTCCATCCCCTCGCGGGCGAGGTAGTCGTCGCTGACGAGGGCGACCAGCAGCAAGCCGGCGCAGATGGTGATCGTCACGAACATGGCGAAGCGGTCGAGGGCGAGGGCGCCGCCGACCAGCGTGCTCGGGCCCTCGTCGCTGATGTCGTCCCAGAGGACCATCGCCAGCACCCCGGCGGCACCGGCCGCGGCCGCCGTGACGATCGCGTACCAGCCCTTCGGCCAGCGCGGCGTGAGGGCGCCGACGACGAGCAGGAACAGGGCGACGGCGACGAGGACGAGCAGCGGCGAGAGCGAGAACCAGCTGACCTCGGGCCCGACGAACGTTGCGTCGTCCTGCTGGAGGAGCATCACCCGCCGCCCTCCTCGACCAGCTCCGGTTCCGGCTCCGGGATGACTTCACCGGTGCGCGCCTCGACGTGCTCGATCAGGCGGTCGACGCTCGGCTCGATGCGCTCGAGCAGCGGCCGCGGGTAGATGCCGATGTAGACGATCAGGACGATGAACACGCCGAGCACGGCGCCCTCGCGGGCGTTGATCTCCCGGAACGAGCGGTTGGCCTCGTCGGGCTCGCCGTGGAACACGCGCTGGTACGCCCACAGGAGGTAGAGAGCGGCCAGGATCACGCCGGTCGCGGCGACCACCGTCCACCACCGCGCGGTGAGGAACGACCCGATCAGCACGAGGTACTCGCCGATGAAGCCGTTCAGTCCCGGCACGCCGATCGACGACAGCATCACGACCATGAACCCGGCGGCGAAGATCGGCGCGACGGACTGGATGCCGCGCAGCTCGCTGATGTTGCGGGTGTGGCGGCGCTCGTAGATCCACCCGACGAGGAGGAACAGGGCACCGGTCGAGAGGCCGTGGTTGACCATCTGCAGCACGCCGCCCGACAGCGACTGGCTGGTGACGGCGAAGATGCCGAGCACGATGAAGCCGAGGTGGGCGATCGAGGAGTAGGCGACGAGCCGTTTGAGGTCGCGCTGCATCGTGGCGACGATCGCCCCATACGTGATGCCGATCACGGCGAGCGTGAGCAGCAGCGGTCGGGCCCACCACGCCGCCTCGGGGAACAGGTACAGCCCGAAGCGCAGGAGCCCGTAGGTGCCCAGCTTCAGCATCACGCCGGCGAGGATCACCGAACCGGCGGTGGGCGCTTGGGTGTGGGCGTCCGGGAGCCAGGTGTGCACCGGGAACAACGGCACCTTCACCGCGAAGGCGATCGCGAACGCGAAGAACAGCCAGCGTCCTGTGGCGGCCGGGAAGTCGGCCCGCTCGGCGATCACGATGAGGTCGAAGGTCAGCCGGTCGACGCCGTTGTCCCTGGCCAGGAACGCGGTGGCGATGATGCCGACGAGCATGAACGCCGACCCGAACATCGTGAACAGGAAGAACTTGAGCGCGGCGTACTGCCGGTTGTCGTAGCCCCAGCCGCCGATGAGGAAGTACATCGGCACCAGCACGATCTCGAAGAAGACGAAGAACAGGAACAGGTCGAGGCTGAGGAAGCTGCCCATCACGCCGGCCTCGAGCAGCAACAGCCAGGCGAGGTACGGCTTCTCGTCGTGGTGGGCGTCGGTGCCGATGATGGCGAGCGGGAAGAGGATCCCGGTGAGCACGACGAGCAGCAGCGAGATGCCGTCGACGCCGAGGTGCCAGGAGATCCCCCACTCCTCGATCCACTCGTGGCGCGACACGAACTGGAAGCCGGCGTCGGCACTGTCGAACCCGGCCAGCAGCCAGATGCTGAGGGCACCCGTCAGCACGCTGCTGACGAGGCCGACCAACTTCACCAGCTCGGGCCGGCGGCGGCTCACCAGCGCGACGGCCACGGCGCCGGCCACCGGCACGAGCACCAGCGCGGTGAGGATCGGGAAGCCGGTGACCTCCACTACATGATCCCCCGGGCGATGACGAACCAGGCGAGCAGCCCGACGACGCCGATGCCGATGATCGCGGCGTAGCCGCGCACGTAGCCGGTCTGGCCCTTGCTCAGCTCGTCGGCGACGCCGCGGACGGCTCGGCCGGTGCCGTTGACGGCGCCGTCCACGATGTTGGCGTCGAACCAGGCCGCCGCCTCGAAGCCCTCGCGGCCGGGCCCGCCCATGAAGTCGCTGACGGTCTGGTCGTAGTACCAGGCGTTGGCGAGCACCTTCGGCTCGACGGCCTTGATCCGGTGCCGCTGGTACACCAGCCAGGCCAGCCCGATGCCGGCGAGGGCGACCACCGTGGCGATCACCATCAGCAGCGTCTTGTGGTCGTCGGCCCAGGTGCCGGCGATGTTGGCCTCGCCGAACTCGACCACCGGCTCCAGCCAGAGCTCGAGGCGTTGACCGAGGGCGTCCGGGATCCACGACACGTCGGGCAGCTGGAGGAGCCCGCCGACGACCGACAGCACGGCCAGCACGACGAGCGGGAACAGCATGATCGCCGGGCTCTCGTGGGGCTTGAACTCACCGTGGGCCCCGTGCTCCGCCGCGGCGTCGCTCCAGTGCGCCTCGCCGAAGAACACCATCATCACCTGGCGGGTCATGTAGTAGGCGGTGAGCAGGGCGGTGAGCAGCCCGACGGCGTACAGCGCCGGGCTCTTGGCCAGCGAGAAGAGCAGGATCTCGTCCTTCGACCAGAAGCCGGCGAGCGGCGGCACGCCGGCGATGGCCAGCCAGCCGACGATGAACGTCGCCGCCGTGACCGGCATCAGCGCCCGCAACCGGCCCATGCGGCGCATGTCCTGCTCGTCGTGCATCCCGTGGATCACGGAGCCGGAACCGAGGAAGAGCAGCGCCTTGAAGAAGGCATGGGTCACCATGTGGAAGACGGCGGCGACGTAGGCACCGGACCCGACGGCCAGGAACATGTAGCCGAGCTGGCTCACCGTCGAGTAGGCGAGCACCTTCTTGATGTCGTTCTGGGCGACGGCGACGGTGGCGGCGAACAGTGCCGTGCCGACGCCGATCCAGGCGATCGTGGTCGGCAGCCAGTCGGCGCTGACGGCGAGCAACGGGTTGATGCGCACCATCAGGTACACGCCCGCCGTGACCATGGTGGCGGCGTGGATCAGGGCGGAGACCGGTGTCGGGCCCTCCATGGCGTCGGGGAGCCAGAAGTACAGCGGCAACTGCGCGCTCTTCCCGACGGCGCCGAGGAACAGCAGGGCGGCGATGGCGGTGGCGGTCGTCTGGGTGAGGCCGCCCTCCTCGGCGGCGTGGTTGATGGCGAAGTAGCTGACCGATCCGATCGCCTGGAAGGCGAGGAACATCGCCAGCATGAAGCCGAAGTCGCCGACGCGGTTGGTGACGAACGCCTTCTTGCCGGCCGTGGCCGCCGAGTTCCGGGTGTGCCAGAAGGCGATCAGGAAGTACGAGCACGTCCCGACGCCCTCCCAGCCGAGGAACGTGACGAGCAGGTTCTCGCCGAGCACGAGCATCAGCATCGAGAAGGCGAACAAGTTCATGTACAGGAAGAACTTGGAGAACTTCGGGTCGCCGTGCATGTAGCCGACGGCGTAGAGGTGGATCAGCGCGCCGATGCCGGTGACGAAGAGGCACATCGTCACGCTCAGCGGATCGGCGAGGAAGGCCATGTCGATGTGCAGCGAGCCGACGGGCAGCCACGTGAACAAGATCTCCACGTGCGACCGCTCGTCGGCGGGCTCGCCGAGGAGGTCGAAGAACACGCCGACGGTGACGACGAACGACGCGACCACCATCAACGTGGCGAGGTAGCCGGCACGCGGGTCGCCGAGCCGGCGACCGAACAGGAGGATGAGCAGGAACCCGGCCAGCGGGAAGGCAGGGATCAACCAGATCAGGTCGAGCACGTGATCCCTACCCCTTGAGCTCCGCCAGATCGTCCGCGGTGGCGCCGGGGCGGCGGCGGAGGATCGACACGATGATCCCGAGGCCGACGACGACCTCGGCGGCGGCCACGACGAGCACGAAGAACACCGCCGTCTGCGCGTTGATGTCGCCGAGGCGCACGGACAGCGCGACGAACGTGAGGTTGACGGCGTTGAGCATCAGCTCGACGCACATGAACATCACCAGCGGGTTGCGCCGCAGCACGAGGCCCACCGCGCCGATGCCGAACACGACGGCGGCGAGGATGAGGTAGTAGGTCGGGGTGATCGTGATGTCGGCGATCACGTGTCGTCGTCCCCGGTCGGCTGGCGCTTCTCGCGGCGGGTGAGGACGACCGTGCCGGCCACGGCGACGATCAGCAGCACGGACGTCAGCTCGAAGGCGAACACGTTGTCGCTGAAGAGGTTGTCGGCGAGCTGGCGGATGTTGGCGTCGTGGCCGGCGGTGATGACGTCACCGTCCTCGGCGACAGCCAGGCCGGGGCCGACGCTCAGCGGCGGGGTGTCCTTCGAGGCGACCACGGCGGCGATCAGCAGGCCGACGATGCCGACGCCCATGATCGCGGCCAGCGGGCGCTGGATCGGGAGGGGCTCCACACGGAGGTCGTCGGCCTGGTCGACGCCGAGCAGCATGATCACGAACAGGAACAGCACGACGATGGCCCCGGCGTAGACGATCACCTGCACGGCGGCCAGGAAGTGGGCCTCCAGGGCCACGAAGTGCACGGCCACCCCGAACAGCGTCAGGACGAGGCTGAGCGCGGCGTGCACGGGGTGCCGGTACACCACGACACCGACCGCGCCGACCAGCACCATCGCCGAGGCGACGATGAACACGATGAGGTCGATCACGCGCGAGACCGTTCTGTCGTTTGGCGAGGGCCCGATCGGGCCGTGATCGAACGACAGAACACCCTCTCGATCACGGGGCGGGCTCCTCGGGAGGGCGGACCCCGTAGCCGAGCTCGGCGCTCCACCCGACCAGGCCGACGAAGTCGGCGTCGCCGGACGGGGCCGTCGCCCGCACCCAACCACTCGTGTGCTCGTCCTCGCCCTCGCGCCAGTCCTCCCACGGCATCCGCCGCGGACGGCCCTCGTCGTCGACGAGCAGCTCGGCCTTCGTGTACACCGCGTCGCGCCGGTTGGTGAACGAGAACTCGAACAGCTTCGACTCGGTGATCGCCTCGGTCGGGCAGGCCTCCACGCACAAGTCGCAGTGGATGCAGCGCAGGTAGTTGATCTCGTAGACGAAGCCGAAGCGCTCGCCCGGCGAGGTCGGGTTCTCCGGGTCGTTGTCGGCGCCGCGCACGTAGATGCAGTCGGCGGGGCAGACACCGGCACACAGCTCGCAGCCGATGCACTTCTCCATGCCGTCCTCGTAGCGGTTGAGGACGTGGCGGCCGTGGGCGCGCGGTGGCTTCGTCATCTTGACGTCGTCGGGCGCGTCGAGCGGCGCCAACCGCTCGCCGCGCTCGCCGTGCTTGCGGCCCTTCAGCAAGCGGCGCGCCGCCCGGCCGCCGGAGTAGTTCTCGGTGAGTCGCTTGCCACCGAACAGCCGGTGCTGGCGGATCGTCACGCCGAAGCCCTCGAGGTAACCCATCAGGTCACGGCTCCTTCCTCCATCCGCCTGCGCCCTGCGACGCGCACGGCGGCCAGCAGCAGCGCGCCGGACACCACCAGGGCGGCGATGGTGATGACCACGACGGCGACGATGTTCCAGTCGTTGTCACGGCCGAGTTGGATCGCCGCGAGCAACAGGAACCAGCCGAGGGCGACGGGGATCATCACCTTCCAGCCGAGGTCCATCAGCTGGTCGTAGCGCAGCCGCGGCAGCGTGGCGCGGAACCACACGTAGGCGTACAGGAACAGGAACAGCTTGAGGACGAACCAGACCGTGCCCTCGAGGCCGTTGGGGATCAGCGGGATGTCGGCCGTCCAGTCACCGACGGCGATGGGCTGCGGGCCGCCGAGGAACAGCGTGACGATCACGCCGCTCATCGTGATCGTGTTCATGAACTCGGCGAGGAAGAACAACGCGAAGCCGAACGCCGCGTACTCGGTGTTGAACCCGCCGACGAGCTCCTGCTCGGCCTCGACGAGATCGAACGGCGGTCGGTTGAGCTCGGCCGTGGCGGCGATGAGGAAGATCACGAACGGCACCACACCGGTGGCGACGAGGTTCCAGTTCGACAGCGTGTCCTGGACCGTGACGATGCCGGCCGTCGACAGCGTGCCGGCCGCCAGCAGCACCGCGGCCAGGCTGAGACCGAGCGCCGCCTCGTAGCTGACCATCTGGGCGCTGGCCCGCACGGCGCCGAGCAGCGGGTACTTCGAACCGCTCGACCACCCGGCGAGCATGATCCCGTAGACGGCCAGCGACGACAGCGCCAGCACGAGCAGGATGCCGATCGGCGGGTCGGCCAGCTGCACCCGCGTCGGCTCGCCGAACCAGATGACGATCCCGTCGTTCCCGTCACGGAAGTCGCCCCCGAGCGGGATCACCGACCACACCAGGAACGCCGGCACGAAGGCGAGGAACGGCGCCAGGCGGTACACGATGCGGTCGGCCCGATCGGGGAGGAAGTCCTCCTTGAAGATCAGCTTCATGCCGTCGGCGAGCGTCTGCAGGATGCCGAACGGTCCGGCCTTGTTGGGACCGACTCGGTTCTGCATGCCGGCGATCATCTTCCGCTCGAACCAGACCATGAACATGGTCCCGACGAGGCCGATGACGAAGATGGCCAGCACCTTGACGGCGACGAGGAGCAGCGGCGTCCATTGCAGGTCGCCGAACAGCAGCGGGTCGACGGCGAACATCGCTACAGCCGCTCGATCCGGACGTCGGTGGCCGGGGCCGTGACGTCGACGAGGTCCGTGATGGTGGAGCCGGGCACGTTGAACGGGACGTGCAGCGATCCCCGGGGCACGGCTTCGTCGGCCGCGAGGGGCAGCACGACGGCGCCGCGGGTGCCGACGACGCGGACCTCCGTGCCGGCGGCGACGCCGAGGCGATCGAGGTCGAGCGGGTGCATCCTGGCCGTCGCCGACTCCGCCAGCGCGGCGAGCGACGGCGAGTTCGCCGTCACGACGGCCCGGTCGTAGAGCTTGCGCGTGAGCACCAGGCGGTAGTCGTAGCTGATCCGCTCGCCGGCCCCGGCCACCTCACCGTCCAGTCCGCCCGACCCACCGGCCGGCACGGCGAGCACGCCGTCACGCGACGTGCGCAGGGCCGCACGTGTCGCGCCGGCGTACGCCGGCACCGTGGCGGCGATGGCGTCGGTGACCGCGTCGACCGACGACAGCGTGAGGGCCAGCTCGTCGTGGCCGAGCAGCTCGGCCAGCTCGGATGCGATCACCCAGTCGGCGCGGGTCGTGCCGTGCGCGGTGACCTTGCGGCCGACGGGTGTGACCCGCCCTTCCAGGTTCGTCGTGGTGCCGTCCTTCTCCCCGAAGGCGGCCGCAGCCAGCACGACGTCGGCATGGGCCGCCGAATCGGTGAGGAAGGTGTCGATGGCGAGCACCCGGCGAGCGCCGGCGAGGGCACGGCGGGCGAGGTCGGCATCCGGGCAGTCGGCCAGCGGGTCGGACCCCAGCAGCACGAGCAGGTCGATGCGCCCCTCGGCGGCGGCGCCGAGGATCCCGGCGCCGTCGAGCCCGCCGTCCTGCGGCTGGAGGCCCAGCTGGAGGGCGCCGACGACGTTGCCCCGCCGCAGCGCGGGCAGGACGGTGGCGTCCGGGCAGGCCGCCAGCACGGCACGGAGGGCCGTGACGGCAGCGCCCTCCGACTCGGCCAGGTTGGCGCGGCCGGCGACGACGACCACCGGGCCGGCGGCGAGCTGGTCGGCGATCTCGTGGTCGGCGAGGGCCCGCTCGACCGCGGCCGGCGCACCGGCCTCGACGCGGATGCTCCGCCAGGCGTACGGCGTCATGCCCGTGGCGACCGGGCCGAGCTCGACGATGCGCGCCGTGCGCTGCTGCGCGGCGTGGCGCAGCCGCAGGTACAGGACGGGCAGCTCCTCTTTGAGATCGGGGCCGAGCAGCACGACGGTCGAGGCCGCGGCGGCCTCGTCGATCGTCGCCCTCGGCAGGTCGAGGAGGGCGGCCGGCAGGCCGTCGCCCGGCTGGGCGTCGCGGTGCGGTGTGCCGATGGCGTCGGCCAGGCGGGCCCACGCGAAGGCGTCCTCGTTGGTGCCGCGGGCGCCGCCGAGCACGGCGATGCCGCCCGCGCCGCCGGCCGCCAGCGCGTCCTGCACGAGCTGGGCGGCGGCGCGCATCGCCACACCCCATGACGTCTCGGCGAGCCCACCCTCGCCCCGCACCATCGGGGCGCCGAGCCGCCCCTCGGCGTGCGTCGCCTCGAAGTTGAAGCGACCGCGGTCGCACATCCAGCTCCAGTTGACCGGGTCGGCGTCGACGCCGAGGTAGCGCACGACGCGGTCACGGCTCGACTGCACCACGATGCGGCAGCCGACCGAGCACGTGGTGCACGTGCTCTCGACCTGATCGAGGTCCCACGGCCTGGCCTTGAAGCGGTAGGGCGCGGCGGTGAGCGCGCCGACGGGACAGATCTGGACGGTGTTGCCGGAGAAGTACGACGCGAACGGCTGGTCCGGGAACGTCAGCACCTGGGTCTGGTTCCCGCGCTGGGTGAAGCTGATCAGCGGGTCGCCGGCGACCTCGTCGGCGAAGCGGGTGCAGCGGTCGCAGAGGATGCAGCGCTCGCGGTCGAGCAGCACGAGCTCGCTGATCGGGATCGGCTTCTCGAAGTGCCGCTTCTCCTCGACGTACCGGCTCTCGCCCGGGCCGTGGCTGAACGCCTGGTCCTGCAGCGGGCACTCGCCGCCCTTGTCGCACACCGGGCAGTCGAGCGGGTGGTTGGCGAGCAGCAGCTCGAGGATGCCCTCCTGGACCCGCTTCGTCGTCGCCGACTCGGTGTCGACCTTCATGTCGGGCGCCACCGACACCATGCACGACGGCGTCAGCTGCGGCCCGCGTCCACTGTCGATCTCGACGATGCACATGCGGCACATGCCGACCGAGCTCATGCGGTTGTGCCAGCAGAACCGTGGGATGTAGGTGCCGGTCCGCTCGGCCGCGGCGATCACCAGCTCGCCCTTGCGGGCGATGACCGGCCGGCCGTCGATGGTGATGGCGACGGCGTTCGGATCCGGCTCGGGTTCCGGCGCGACGACGGCTTCCTCGACGGCCTCCTGCGGCGCGTCGGCCTCGGCGGGCTTCGGTCGTCATCGGTGCATAGCGACGCTCACCGGGATGCGGAACGCGTGGCTTGATCTTCGCCTCGAACTCGTCGCGGAACAGCGTCAGCGCCGAGTGGATCGGCGCGTACGCCGACGGTCCGACGAAGCAGATCGTCGTCATCTTGTAGGGGAACGGCACGGCCTCGAGGCCGAGGCGCTCGCTCGACGCGTGCGGGAACGGCCCGGGGCAGATGGACTGCCCCACCTCGTAGAGCAGATCGAGGTCCTCCGGCGCGCCGTAGCCGTCGCAGATGCGGGTCAGGATGCGCTCCAGCCATGTGCCGCCCTCGCGGCAGGGCACGCACTTGCCGCAGGACTCGTGGGCGTAGAAGCGGGCCAGCGACAGGGCGGCGCGCGGGATGTCGGTGGTGTGGTCCATCACCATCACCGCGCCCGAGCCGGTCATCGACCCGGCGGCGCCGACGACCTTGCCCTCGTACGGCAGGTCGAGCTGGTCCGGGAGGAACCACGGGGCCGAGCCGCCTCCGGGCACGAACGTCTTCAGCTCGTTGCCGTCACGGATGCCCTGGCTGAACTCCTCGCTGTAGAGCAGCTCGCGGAACGTCGTCGTGCCGTTGACGACCTCGAACACGCCCGGACGGCGGACGTGGCCGGACACGGCGACCATGCGCGTGCCGGGCGACGTCTCACTGCCGATGGCCTTGTAGGCACTGGCCCCGTGGCGCAGCAGCCACGGCAGGTTGGCGAGCGTCTCCACGTTGTTGACGATCGTCGGCTGTCCGTACAGCCCGATCGCGGCCGGGAAGAACGGCGGCTTCAGGCGAGGCATGCCGCGGTTGCCCTCGAGGCTCTCGATGAGCGCGGTCTCCTCGCCCACGACGTACGCGCCGGCGCCCCACGCCATCACGATGTCGACGGAGAAGTCGGTGCCGAGGATGTTCTTGCCGACGTAGCCGGCGGCGTACGCGTCGTTCAGCGCGGCCGCGACCCGCTCCTGGGCGACGGCCATCTCACCGCGCACGTAGAGGAAGCACTGCGAGAGCCCGACGGCGTAGCACGCGATCAGGCAGCCCTCGATGAGCTGGTGCGGGTCGAGCTCCATCAGGAGCCGGTCCTTGTAAGTGCCCGGCTCGCTCTCGTCGCCGTTGACGACGAGGTAGCGCGGCCACACGCCCTTCGGCGTCAGCCCCCACTTCACGCCGGCCGGGAACCCGGCACCGCCGCGGCCGAGGATGGTGGCCGAGCGGACCTCCTCGTGCACCGACGCCGGTGTGCGGGCCAGGGCGGCGCGCAGACCCTGGTAGCCCTCCGTCGCGAGGTACCCGGCGAGGGTGTGCGAGTCCTCACGGCCGAAGCGCGCCGTGACGAGCTGCGGGCGGTCGTCGCCGGCGACGAAGCCCGGGGCGCGGGCGATCGGTGTCCCGGCGCTCACGTTCCGGCCTCCTGGGGGATCCACGGCGGCGGCCCGGCGACCTCGTCGGGGTCGCGGGGTCCGACCGCCTTGTCGGGCGGGATGCGCTGGCGGACGGTGGCCAGCGTGCCGTGGGGCGGGATCTCCGCCTCCAACTTGCCGGCGCGCAGATCGTCGAACAGGGCGTCGAGCTGCTGGGGGGTCACGCGGTAGCGGTAGCGGTAGTTCACCTGCAGGCACGGCGCCTCGCTGCAGGCCGCCTGGCACTCGGCGTGGGCCAGCGTGATGGCGCCGTCCGGCGTGGTGCCACCCGCCTTGATGCCGAGGCGCTCCTCGGCGTGGTGCATCGAGCGCGTCGGCGCCGAGCAACAGGCACGACATGGTCTGGCAGATGTTGACGACGTACGTGCCGACCGGCTCGAACTTGAACATCTCGTAGAACGACGCCGTGCCGTACACCTCGGCGGGCGTGTGGCCGATCAGCTCGGCGATGTGGGCCATCGCGTCGTTGGCCACGTAGCCGTCCTGCTCCTGGGCGAGGTGGAGCAACGGGATCAGCGCCGACTTCGGGCGCGGGTAGCGCCCGATGATCTCCCTGGCGACGGACACGTTGGCGTCGGTCAGGCACGCCACGCGGTCACCCCGACCGTTTGTGTCAGCACACATCCGTGTGTGACCGACATGTGCTGACACGAACTCATCGGTCGACGTCTCCGAGCACCGGGTCGACGCTGGAGATGACGGCCACCGCGTCGGCCACCAGGCGGCCGCGCATCATGTGCGGCAGGCACTGGATGTTGGCGAACGAGGGGGCCCGCATGTGCAGCCGGTAGGGCCTGGCCGAGCCGTCGCTCACGAGGTAGCAGCCGAGCTCGCCGCGCGGGCTCTCGACGGCGACGTAGACCTCGCCCTCGGGCACCTTGAACCCCTCGGTGAAGATCTTGAAGTGGTGGATCAGGGCCTCCATCGACTCGTCGATGCGGGCCCGCGGCGGCGGCGTGACCTTCTTGTCCTGGATCCGGTAGTCGCCCTCGGGCATCCGGTCGAGCACCTGGCGCACGATGCGCATCGACTCGCGCACCTCGTTCAGGCGGATGGCGTAGCGGTCGAAGGCGTCGCCGTAGGAGCCGACGATGACGTCGAACTCGACCTCGGGATAGCGCATGTACGGCATGCCACGGCGGATGTCCCAGTCGACCCCCGTGCTGCGCAGCACCGGACCGGTGGCGCTCAGCGCCAGCGCCTCCGTCGGCGTGATCACGCCGACGCCCTGCAGCCGCTCGCGCCAGATCGGCTGCCCCGTCATGAGGGTGTCGTACTCGTCGAGGCGCGGCGGGATCAGGTCGAGCAGCCGCAGTACGCGGTCGCGCCAGCCGGGCGGCAGATCGGCGGCGACGCCGCCGGGGCGGACGTAGTTGTGGTTCATCCGCAGGCCGGTGACCTCCTGGAAGAACCGCAGCACCTCCTCCCGCTCGCGCCAGCCGTAGATCATCATCGACACGGCACCGAGGTCCATGCCGTTGGTGGCGAGGAACAGGAGGTGGCTCGACATCCGGTTGAGCTCGGACATCAACATGCGGATCCACACCGCCCGCTCGGGGATCCCCTCCTCGATGCCGAGCAGCTTCTCGGTGGCCAGCGAGAAGGCCAGCTCGTTGAAGAACGGGCTGAGGTAGTCCATCCGCGTGACGTTCGTGCCGCCCTGCAGGTACGTCAGCTGCTCAGCGGTCTTCTCCATGCCCGTGTGGAGGTAGCCGATGACCGGCTTGCAGCGCAGGACGGTCTCGCCCTGGAGCTCGAGCATCACCCGCAGCACGCCATGCGTGCTGGGGTGCTGCGGCCCCATGTTGATGATCATCGTCTGGTCTTCTTCGGGGTCCTGCGGCAGCTCGCCGAGGCGGGCCGCCTCGGCCTCGCTCATGCGCAGCACGGCACCGACCTCGCGCAGCAGCTCGCGGGCGGGCACCTCGCTGCGCGGCCGCATCTCCTGGCCGCCCTCGGCCGTCTCGACGGCCGTGATCGTCGGGGCTGCGCCCTCCGAGCTCGCCGGCTCCGCTGCGCTTCGCCGCTCACCCGCCCTCGACTCGGCGTCTGTCGTCATGTCGACCATCCGACGGCGTGGTCAGGTCGAGCGTGGCGGCGGAGCCGCCGGCCCGCCAGGGCCAGCGAGACACGCCGAGCGTGGTCAGGTCGAGCGTGGCGGCGGAGCCGCCGGCCCGCCAGGGCCAGCGAGACACGCCGAGCGTGGTCAGGTCGAGCGTGGCGGCGGAGCCGCCGGCCCGCCAGGGCCAGCGAGACACGCCGAGCGAGCGCAGCGAGCGAGGCCATTAGTTCGGTGTGTCCTTGAACTGCACCGGGATCGAGCCGACGTCGTAGTCCTTGCGCAGCGGGTGACCTTCCCAGTCCTCCGGCATGAGGATCCGCGTCATGTCGGGGTGGTCGGTGAACGTGATGCCGAACATGTCGTACACCTCGCGCTCCATCGCTTCGGTGCCCGGGTGGATGTCGAACAGCGAGGCCACGCTGGCGTCCTCTTCGGGGACCTGCACGCGGAGGCGGACGCGGCGGCCGGCCGAGATGTCGAGCATGTTGACGACGACCTCGAAGCGCCCGGGCGTGATGCCGTCCGGCAGCGCGCGGTCCGGGTGGGCGACGTAGTCGACCGCCGTCACGTCCGCGCACACCGCGTAGCCGTCGTCGGTGAGCGCCCGCACGACGTCGAGGTACGCCTCACGGGACGGATGGAGGACCTCCTGGCCGCGGCTGTCCGAGCGCGGGCAGGCGTCGAGCACCTCGCTCGCGGCCACCTACTTGCTCCCGAGGATGACGGGGACGGGCGCTCCCGACGAGGGGATCTCGCGCACCTGGACGCCGGCGCCCCCCGACCGCCGCCGCATCAGCTCACCATCCTCGATCAGCTGGTGCAGCGTCTCGATGGCGTGCAGCAGCGTCTCGGGCGTCGGCGGGCACCCCGGCGCGTACACGTCGACGGGCACGACCTGGTCGACGCCCTGGACGAGGGCGTAGTTGTTGAACATCCCGCCGGTGGACGCGCACACGCCCATCGAGATGACCCACTTCGGTTCCATCATCTGGTCGTAGACCTGGCGCAGCACCGGGGCCATCTTCTGGCTCACCCGGCCGGCGACGATCATGATGTCCGCCTGCCGCGGCGAGGCCCGGAACACCTCCATCCCGAAGCGCGAGATGTCGTAGTGCGCGCCACCGGCGGCCATCATCTCGATGGCGCAGCAGGCCAGCCCGAAGTTCGCCGGCCACGAGCTGCGCGAGCGGGCCCACTTGACGAGCTCCTCGACGCGTCCGGTGATGATGTTGTGGGTGAACCCTTCGAGGCCGTCGGAGCGGACATCCTTGACGAGACCCATCGGTGCCTCCTAGGCCGCTTCCTCGGGCGCCCGCCCGTCCAACCCGACGCGCCGGATGGTGGTGGTCGACGTGCGGTCGGGGCTGACAAGGGCGGCGTCGGCCGCGAGGTCGCGCGAGACCTGCATCGGGCCCCAGTCGAGGCCGCCGCGGGCGACCTCGTAGACGAACGTGAGGAAGAACAGCACCGAGAAGATCACGATGGCCACGAACCCGTAGGTGCCGAGGTTGCCGTGGGCGATGGCGTACGGGTACACGAAGATGATCTCGATGTCGAACATGATGAACAGCATCGCGACGACGTAGAAGCTGACCGGGAAGCGCTCCGGCGGTTCGCGGCTGGGCACGATGCCGCACTCGTACGGCGCCTCCTTGGCCGACGACGGGCGCCGCGGGGCGAGCAGGTGCGAGGCCAGCAGGCTGATGACGCCGAACACCACCGCCAGGACGAGGAGCGCCACGATCGGCAGGTACTGGCTCACTGGTTCACCGCGCCCTCGGGAGCGTCCACCCGTCGACGACGGTTGGTGCACCAGTGAGCGAGTCGCCACTCCGTGGCGACTCGACCGCCATGTTGCAGCTCGCTTCGCTCGCGCATGCCGCTAGGTCCTCGCCGGGACCGCGCTGCGGTTGGTGGTCAGGACGCGCTCGCGGCGGTGCAGCAACCAGCACAGGGCGAGGAAGATCAGCGTGGCACCGATGAACAGCACCGTGGCCGGTTGCCGCCGGGCGCCGAGGTTGCGGATCATGTACACGTACTGGCGCTGCCGTGTCTCGTCGATCACGGCCGGCGACGGCGCCCGACCGGGCTCGGCGCGGGTCGGCTCGAGCGCGGCGATCTCGACGACCGCGTAGTGCGGCTCGTGGCGGAAGGCGAGGAAGTCGAGGCTCTCGTTGATCTTCGGCCACCGGTCGCCGCCGATGTCGAACACGTTCACGGCGCGGTACTCGCCGGCAGCGAAGGCGCCGGTCTCCTCGACGAACGTGCCGGCCGACGCCGACGCCTGGCCGAAGCCCGGCTCCTCCTCCGGCACCAGCGACCAGCCCTCGTTCACGAACTGCTCGGCGACGATCTCGGCCCCCCGGGAGTACGACACGTCGTCGGGGATCTGCGGCCGCTCGGCCAGTACGCCGGCCTGGTACAGCGCCGACGGGTCCTGCAGGACCGTGCGTCCGGGCACGGCGTCCCACGACGGCTCGGGGCCCTTCAGGCCGATGCCGTAGATCATCCAGATCAGCCCCATCAACGCCAACCACCCGGTCAGCCCGGTGAGGGTGACGAGGAAGCCGAGGCGGGCGCCGAGGTTGGTGCCGAGGATCAGGTAGACGCTGCCGCACAGCGTGACCACGGCGATGATCACGATGAGGATGCCGCGGAGCTCGGGCTCCCAGTTGATGGCGAGCAGGGTGGCGATCATCTCGTCACAGGCTCCGGACGTACTCGATGATCGCTTCGAGCTGCTCGTCGGTGAGCATGGCCCCGAACCCCGGCATGCGCCCGGTGCCCTGCGCCTGCGGGGCGTAGCCGACGCCGTTCTCCGACCCGAGGCTGACGAACTCGAGCATGTCCTCCTGGTTGGGGAAGCGGGCGTCCGTGCTGCCGCCGGTGAGGTTCCAGCCGAAGGCGCCCTGGCCGGGGACGCCGGGGTCGCCGAAGCTCCACCCCTTGGTGTGGCAGCGGGCGCAGCCGAAGGCGCCACTGGCCAGGTCGAGGTTGAACAGCGCCTCGCCGTAGCTCTGGTACGTGCCGTCCTCGACCGACTGGCGGGCGAGGGTGTCGATGTCGGCCTGGATGTCGGCCGGCAGGTGGCCGCTCTCGCAGCGGGGGTCGCCCTCCTCCTCGGGCGCGCAGTCCTCGCGTGGGATCTGGATCGACGCGATGTACGCGATCACGCTCTGGATCTGCTGGGCGTTCATCGGCCCGCCACCGGCGAGGCCCCATGCCGACATCGGCGAGCCCGGCCGGCCGTACGTGATGATGTACTGGACCTCCTCCGGGGAGAACCGGTACATCACCGTGTTCAGCGCCGGGGCCAGCCACTCGACAGCCTTCACCTCGCCGGTCGTGGCGTCGGTGACGGTGTAGGGCGCGACGCCGCCGGTGGCGTTCATGCCACCGTGACAGCCGGCGCAGTTG
Organism: uncultured Acidimicrobiia bacterium; assembly: GCA_963784255.1. Classification (GTDB taxonomy): domain Bacteria; phylum Actinomycetota; class Acidimicrobiia; order Acidimicrobiales; family Ilumatobacteraceae; genus JALZMG01. The sequence goes on from CAWAQO010000003.1 coordinate 69,994, forward strand.
AACGCCGAGGCGTTGTCGCCCGTCGGGGCGAAGATCAACGATCCCCAGTGGGCGAGACGGTTCTCGAGGCCCTCCCGGGCGCCGGCCTGGCGGGACGGTTCCAACACCCAGTACAGCGGCAGGCCGATCACGATGACGACGAGCAGCAGGACGCCGTACAGCTGCACCCGCTCGAGGCGGCGGCCCTCGAGGACCTCGTCGTCGAAGTACGGCTTGCGGTTGGCCGCCAGCTCGATCTCCGAGCCGACCTCCTTGCGCGCCGAGCCGGCGTTGAGCGCGGCGTACACGATCCAACCGAGCACGATCACCAGGGCGAGGATCCAGGCGATCGTGGTGGTCGCCAGCGCGATCACGTGGAGCTCCCGGTGCGACCGACGAGGCGCCGCCCTCGATGTGGGACCCCGCGGCGGTGGCCGGGGAACACGATGGACGTCATCTAGTGCTCACCACCGAGGGTGATGCAGTGCGGGCCCTCGGCTTCCTGACCAGTCGTGTTGGTGCCGATGGGCGGCCCCGGGACGATGGTGCCGGTGTCCACCGTGACGTCACCGTTGTTGGCGATGGTCACGGGGAAGCGGTCCATGCCGCGCGGGGCCGGGCCGGCCTTCTTCTCACCGACGCGGTTGTACTGCGAACCGTGGCACGGGCACTCGAACCACTGGCTGGTCGGGCACGACGGCACGCGGCAGCCCAGGTGCGGGCACTTCTGGTACAGGGCCACGATGCCCTGCTCCATGCCCGCCACGATGTTCTCGGCGTAGACGGTGCGGGCCTTGGGGACGGCGTCGGCCGGGTACTCCGTGATCCAGGTGCGGGCACCGGGGGCGTAGTAGAAGCCGTCGCCCGTGCGGATCGTCTCCAGGATGTCGTCGAGCTTGCCGACGGTGACCTGCTGACCGAACCCGCCGCTGGCGGTCGGCCAGAGGAAGGCGACGAAGCCGGCGGCGGCGAAGGCGCCGAGCCCGGCGCTGGTGAGCGTCACGGTCGCGCGGTTGAAGAACTGGCGACGGGTGACCGCCAGGGCCTCCGGATCGGGCGGCGACCACGGGGCCGGTGCCGTCTCCGCAACGGGCACGATGGCCGTGCCATAGCGGGCGACGGTGCCCTGGGCCTCGACCTCGGCGGCCGTCGGCGCGCCGACGAGCGCCGGTTCCTCGGCACGCGCCTCGCGCCCGGCGGCATCGCGCTTGCGGGTCTCGCCGGACAGCGCGCCGGCGCCGCGGACGTCGGACCGCCGGGCGAGCGTGACGAAGGCGAGCGCGCCGAGGAGCACGAGGGCCCCGACCGCGATGGCGATGATGGCGGCGGCAGACATCTAGGAGCTCCTCCTCTCGTTCACAGCTCGAAGAAGATGCCGTCCCTCCACGGCAGCGTGAAGTTGAAGCCGGGTCCCCGGAAGAACGACCCGATGATCACGAGCACGGCCCAGAACATGATGTGCACCGTCATCAGCGAGATGGCGAACTTGCGGTCCTCCGGCTTGATCGACGGGTTCTTGTCGATGAACGGGGCGAAGATCAGCACGATCAGCCCGACGCCCGGGATGGTGACCCCGGCGATCATCGGGTGGAACATCGTCAGCAGCTCCTGCAGGCCGAGGAAGTACCAGGGCGCCTTCGACGGGTTGGGCGTCTGGTTGACGTTGGCCAACTGGAGCAGGGGGGCGTTGACGAAGATCGAGAAGACGAACGTGAAGGCCAGGCAGAGCAGCGACGCCACGAACTCGGCGGCCAGCAGGTGCGGCCAGGTGTGCACCTTGTCGACCGGGGAGGCCTTGACCTCCTGGATCGATCCGGACTTGACGACCGTGAGCAGGCGCTGCGTGTGCCCGCCCGGTCCCGCCCCGATGGGCACGGCACCGGCGCTGGCCGGCGCGGCGACCACGGCACCCACCCGCTCGGCGACGGCGACGCCACCTCCGCCGCTCGGGGCCTCGTCGGCGGCACCGCCCTCCTTCGCCGCCTTGGCGGCGCGGCTGCGCTCGAGCAGGTGCGCCGGGATCCGCGGGTCGGAGGCCGGCTGCTCGGCGGCGGGCGCGTCGGCCGCGGCGGGTGTCTCGGCCGGTGCGGCGTCGGCGGCGGCCTTGTCGCGGGCGGCCTGGGCCCGCTTCAGGAGGTGCTCGGGGATCTCAGTCATTGATCACCTCACAGCGGGCCGGAGATCCCGCCGTCCTTCCGCACTCGCCAGAAGTGGATGGCCATGAAGATCACGATCACGAACGGCAGCATCAGCACGTGCAGCACGTACCAGCGCAGCAGCGTCTCGGGCCCGATCTCGGCGCCGCCGAGGAGCACGAAGCGGACCTCCTCGCCGAACACCGGGGTGTAGCCCATCATGTTGGTGCCCACGGTGACCGCCCACAGGGCGAGTTGGTCCCAGGGCAACAGGTAGCCGGTGAACGACAGCAGCAGCGTCAGCATCAAGAGGATCACGCCGATCACCCAGTTGAACTCCCGCGGCGGCTTGTAGGCGCCGTGGTAGAAGACCCGGGCCATGTGCAGGAACACGGAGAGCACCATGAGGTGCGCGCCCCACCGGTGCATGTTGCGCACGAGCAACCCGAACGTCACCGCCGTCTGCAGGTTGGAGATGTCGTTCCATGCCGCCGTGGCCTCCGGCCGGTAGAAGAACATCAGGAAGATGCCGGTGACGGTCAGCAGGATGAAGAGGAAGAAGCTGAGCCCGCCGAGGCACAGCGTGTAGCTGACCTTCACGGCGTGCCGCTTCACCTTGACGGGGTGCAGGTGGTACAGCACCGAGTTCATGATGACGTAGCTGCGGTTGCGCGGGCTGTCCGTGTAGCCCTTGCGGAAGATCGAGCCCGGCCGGAAGATGCTCGCCCACGCCTGGCTGCCCTGCACCGAATCGACCGACTTGTTGAGCCGTTCCTTCAGCGTCGGACGGGGTCGTTCGTCAATGGTCCTCGCCATCCGTCAGAACCTCATCCCGTACGAGTAGCCATGGTTGTTGGTGCGCTGGTGGACGTCGCCGTTGACGCCAGGCGTGCCGGCCTTGCCGAGGATGATGACACCGGTCGGGCAGCGGTCGACGCAGAGCGCGCAGCGGGTGCAGATGTCGTCGTCGATGGTGAAGATCACGTGGTCGGACGGATCCTCCCCTGGCCGCTCGGTGCCGATGGCCTCGACGATGGCCTCCGGCTTGACCATGTGGATGCACTTCCACGGGCAGATGTCGACGCAGCCCTCGCACATGATGCACTCGGTCTGGTCGATGTGGATGAACTGCTTCGGCTTGACGGCCTTGGTGAGGTAGTCGGCGTCGACCTCGACGAGCGTGTACTCGTCGGTGTACGGCATCATCGGCGGGTTGGCGTCAGTACGGGCCATCAGACGGCGTTCCCCGGCCACGCAGGCCGCATCTGGACGCTCGCTCGCTGGCGCTCGCTCGCTCGCACCGGTGCACGCGTCTGCATCGTCAGGCCTTCTTCACCAGCGGACGGCCGTACGTGGACGTCGCGACTGCGGTCGTGGTCACCCGGCCACGCTTCTGCCACCAGTTCCAGAGGTAGATGATCAGCCCGAAGAAGACCACGTGGATGAGGATGACGACGATGTCGCGCACCGCCTCGTACTGCAGCGTGATCGGGTTCCACCCGCCCTGCGACTCCGGCTTGAGGATGCCGCCGGGGCCGTAGATGATCTTGTCCTTGCTCCAGCCGAGGTTCTTGTCGGCGTGGTCGATCCACTGGTGCGGGGCGATGCCGAAGGCGAGGAACATGACGCCGAAGGCGTAGATGGAGCCGATCATCGCTTCCCCCCACGACAGCGGCTTGCCGACCGGGCGCCGCTTGCCGAACGGGATCACGGCCAGGCTCAAGGCGATGGCGCCGAAGAACGAGACGAGGAACGCCACGTTCATCCCTGGCCATTCCAAGATGTCGATGGCGAGCATCGGCCTGGGGCTTGCCTTTCGGGTGAGTCGGAACGGATCGATGTTGCTTCGGAGCCGTCCGGGGCGGAGGACGACCCGGGCGCTCGTGAACGTCTGCACGAACCGTAGTCGCACCGCACGTCTGGCTCGCAGTGCAGTCTGGCACGTCAGTGTCACGGCTCCGTGCGGTTGTGCACAAGTGACGGGAGGGCCGACCCGTCCGGTGGCTGGCGTCGTGTGCGGATGCGGGAGAGCCAGCGCCGGTGAGCCAGTGGCTGGTACCGGCCGCCGTGGCCGGGGAACGCGAGCACGTACTTGCTCGGCGGTTCGTGGCGCCGCCTATCGTGGCGGCGCGTGACCGAGATCCCGGAACACCTGCTGAAGCGCTCTCGGGATCGTCGCGCGGCGCTCGGGCTCGGGGGCGGCGATGACGCCGGCGGCGAGCAGCCAGCCGCGTCCGGTGGCGCCGCCACACCGGCGCCGACGGCGGCCGCGCCCGCAGCCGCCGCGCCCACCGGTCCGACCCCGCGCAAGGCGGCGGCCGCACCCACCCCGCCACCGCCGCCGAAGCCGGATCCGCCGTACGTCGCGGCAGCCAAGTCGCGGGCGAAGATCCCGTTCTGGGCGATGGCGGCACTGAGCCTGATGCCGATCTGGATCTTCATGTACGTGCGCTCGCTCACCGAACCGCCCGAGGTCGCCTCCGGCCCGCTCGGCGTCGGGGCCGAGGTCTACGGCACGTGCCAGTCGTGCCATGGCGCCAACGGCGAGGGCGGGGTGGGGCGGCAGTTCGCGGGCGGCGAAGTGCTCAAGACGTTCCCCCACATCGAGGACCAGTTGCGCTTCGTCTACTTCGGCACCGCCGAGTACAACATCGAAGGCGTCACGATCTACGGCAACCCCGAGCGCGAGGGTGGTGTCCACGAGACCGGGTCGCTCGGCCCGATGCCCGCCCAGGGCCAGAACGCCGGCGGCGAGCTGACGGACGAGGAGATCCTCGCCGTCGTGTGCCACGAGCGCTACACGCTCGGCGGCGCCGACCCCAACAGCGACGAGTACGCCGCCGAGTTCGAGGACTGGTGCTCGGAGGAGGCGCCCACGTTCGTCGCCCTCGAGGAGGGTGTGACGCTCGACGAGCTCGCCGATCAGGAGCTGAACAACGTGGAGGGCGAGCCGATCGAGATCATCGACATCGGTGACGCCCCCGCTCCGGGCTCGCCGCCGTGAGGCGGCCGGCCGCCGTCGCAGTGCGGTGATCACCACCGAGGTCCTCGTCGTCGGCGGGGGCCCCGCCGGCGCGGCAGCCGGCTACTGGCTGGCCCGTCACGGCCACGACGTCACGATCGTCGAGCGCAAGACGTTCCCCCGCGAGAAGACGTGCGGTGACGGCCTGACCCCGCGCGCCGTCAAGCAACTGACCGACATGGGCCTCGCCGACGAGCTCGCGGGCTACCACCGCTTCCACGGGCTGCGGGCGACTGGCATGGGGCGTGAGCTCGAGCTGGAGTGGCCGGCCCACCCCGTCTACCCCCAGCACGGCTACGTCGTGCGGCGCCGGGACCTCGACCAGTTCGTCGCCGTCAACGCCGTGAAGGCCGGGGCGACGCTGCTCGAAGGTCACGAGGCGGTGCGGCCGATCGTCGACCGCGGCTTCGTCCGCGGCGCCACCGTCAACCGCGACGGCGACGAGCCGGTCGACGTGCGCGCCGAGTTCACGATCGTCGCCGACGGCGCCAACAGCCGGTTCGGGCGAGCCCTCGGGACGTTCCGCACCCGGGAGTGGCCGTACGGCACGGCCATCCGCACGTACTGGCGTTCCCCGCGCCACGACGACCCGTGGATCGAGTCGGCGCTCGACGTCAAGGACCGCAACGGCAACCCGATGCCGGGCTACGGCTGGATCTTCCCCGTCGGTGACGGTTCCGTGAACATCGGCGTCGGCCTGCTGTCGACGTTCCGGGACTTCAAGAGCGTCAACACGACGCACCTCCTGGACGCCTACGCCCACCAGGTCGCCGACCGGTGGGAGATCGACGCCGACCGGCCGGAGGCGCGCCCGGTCAGCGGGCGCATCCCGATGGGCGGTTCGGTGGGCCCGAAGGCGGGCCCGACGTACCTCGTGGTCGGCGACGCCGCCGGCAGCGTCAACCCGTTCAACGGTGAGGGCATCGACTACGCCTACGAGACGGGCCGCATGGCCGCCGACGTCGTCCACGAGGCGCTGGCCGCCGGCGACCCGACGGCGCTGCAGCGCTACCCGAAGCTGCTCGACGACGAGTACGGCGAGTACTTCAAGGTCGCCCGGCTGTTCGCCCGGGTGATCGGCCGCCCGGCGCTGATGCGCGAGCTCACCCGGGCCGGCATGCACAGCCGCACGTTGATGGAGTGGGTGCTGCGGATCATGGCCAACCTCCTGCGCCCCGACGAGCTCGGCCCGGCGGAAGCCGCCTACAAGGCCGCCGCCGCGATCGTCCGCCTGGCGCCGGAGTCCTAGCGACCAGGTACGGCTGCGAGCGACAAGGCGCCAGCCGAGGAGCGGCCAACAACGGCCTGCGTGGCCGGGGAACGCAGTGGACGGCTCAGAAGGCGGTGACGGTCGCCGACTCCAGCAGGGCGGACGGCGCGGCGCGCAGGGCTGCCGTGGCCGGGCCAGGCGGCAGGTCGTCGCAGGCCTCCTCGGCGGCGGCGACGTAGCGCCGAGCCGTGGCGGCGGCGCTGGCGACGCCCTCGTTGGCCCGCACGATGGCCAGCGCCTTGTCCCGCTCGGCGACGTCGAGCGGGCGCCCGAGCAGGGCCGCCAGCTCCTCGCCGACCGATCGGCCGAGGGTCAGCGTGCGCAGGACCGGGAGCGTGTACACGCCCTCCACGAGGTCGTGGCCGGCCGGTTTGCCGAGCTGCTCGGTGCTGTCGGTGATGTCGAGGATGTCGTCGACGATCTGGAAGACCATGCCGAAGGCGGTGCCCCACTCGGTCAGGCCGTCGATCGTCGGGCGGTCGAGCCCGGCCACGATGCCACCGATGCGCGCCGCCGTTCCGTACAGCGAGGCCGTCTTGCCCTGGATCGAGGCGAAGTAGCTCTCCTCCGGCCGCTGGACGTCGTAGGTGTGGCGGAGCTGCTCGATCTCGCCCTCGCACAACCAGCCGAGCGTCCGCGCCAGCAGACCGGCGACCTCGGTGCCCAGCGAGGCGGCGATCTCCGAGGCCCGCGAGAGCAGGAAGTCGCCGGCCAGGATCGCCTGCAGGTTGCCCCACTTGGCGTTCACGGTCTCGACGCCCCGCCGGGTGTCGGCCTCGTCGATGACGTCGTCGTGGTACAGCGAGCCGAGGTGCACGAGCTCGCAGGCCACGCCCGCCACGGACCACGTCGAGGCTGGCTTCGCCGCCTCCGACCTGGGCAGCGGCGATCGACACCACCGGCCGGAGGCGCTTGCCACCGGCCACGACGAGGTGCGACGCCAGCTCGGTCAGGTAGGGGTCGCTCGACCGCACGGCGTCGTGGATGACGTCCTCGATCCGGCGCCGATCCACTGCCATCGACGCCAGGGCCAGCAGTGGGGACCGCACAGGGGCGTCGGACACACGGCGCAGGCTAGTCGGAGCAGTCCGCGAGCGAGTCTCCGTCGCAGGCGGGACGTCGATCACAGCCGCCCCGACGAGAGCGCACCGGTACACTGGCGCAACGTCGTCGCCTCCTGGAAAGGGCGCCACATGTTCGAGAGATTCACGGATCGGGCCCGTCGGGTCGTCGTCCTCGCCCAAGAGGAAGCGCGCCTGCTCAACCACTCCTACATCGGCACCGAGCACATCCTCCTCGGCCTCATCCACGAGGGTGAGGGCGTCGCGGCCAAGGCCCTGGAGAGCCTCGGCATCTCGCTCGAGGCCGTGCGCAGCCAGGTCGAGGAGATCATCGGCCAGGGCGGCTCCTCGCCGTCGGGCCACATCCCCTTCACCCCGCGCGCCAAGAAGGTGCTCGAGCTGTCCCTGCGCGAGGCGCTGCAGCTCGGCCACAACTACATCGGGACCGAGCACATCCTCCTCGGCCTGATCCGCGAGGGCGAGGGCGTCGCCGCCCAGGTCCTCGTCAAGCTCGGCGCCGATCTCTCCCGCGTGCGCCAGCAGGTCATCCAGCTGCTCTCGGGCTACCAGGGGCCGAGCGGGCGCAGCGAGGGCTCGTCGACGGCCGGCGCCAACGTCGGCGGATCGACCAAGGACGACCCCGCCAGCGACAAGGGCAACAGCCAGATCCTCGACCAGTTCGGGCGCAACTTCACGCAGCTGGCTCGCGAGCGCAAGCTCGATCCGGTCATCGGCCGCACCCGCGAGCTCGAGCGGGTCATGCAGATCCTGTCGCGGCGGACGAAGAACAACCCGGTGCTGATCGGCGAGCCCGGCGTCGGCAAGACGGCCATCGTCGAGGGCCTCGCCCAGATGATCGTCAACAACGACGTCCCGGACACGCTGCGCAACAAGCAGCTGTACACGCTCGACCTCGGCGCCCTCGTCGCCGGCTCGCGCTACCGCGGCGACTTCGAGGAGCGCCTGAAGAAGGTGCTCAAGGAGATCAAGACCCGCGGCGACATCCTGCTGTTCATCGACGAGATCCACACGCTCGTCGGCGCCGGCGCCGCCGAGGGGGCGATCGATGCCGCCTCGATCCTCAAGCCGATGCTCGCCCGCGGCGAGCTGCAGACGATCGGCGCCACCACCACGGACGAGTACCGCAAGTACGTCGAGAAGGACGCCGCCCTCGAGCGCCGGTTCCAGCCGGTCAAGGTCGACGAGCCGACGCTCGCCCACACCATCGAGATCCTCAAGGGCATCCGCGACCAGTACGAGGCCCACCACCGCGTGACGATCACCGACCAGGCGCTCGTCGCCGCGGCGAACCTCGCCGACCGCTACATCTCCGACCGCTTCCTGCCCGACAAGGCCATCGACCTCATCGACGAGGCCGGCAGCCGCCTGCGCATCAAGCGGATGGCCACGCCGCCCGACCTGCGCGAGATCGAGCAGAAGCTGACGCAGGTGCAGGAGGCCAAGAAGTCCGCCGTCGAGGAGCAGCGCTTCGAGGAGGCCGGGCGCCTGCGCGACCAGGAGAAGTCACTGCTCGAGGAGAAGGCGGCCAAGGAGCTCGAGGTCAAGGCCGAGGGCGTCGACCTGTTCGACGAGGTCGACGAGGAGGCCGTCGCCGAGGTCCTCAGCATCTGGACCGGCATCCCGGTGTACAAGCTCACCGAGGAGGAGACCCAGAAGCTGATCAACATGGAAGGCGAGCTGCACAAGCGGATCATCGGCCAGGAGTCGGCCGTCACCGCCGTGTCGCAGTCGATCCGCCGCACCCGCGCCGGGCTCAAGGACCCCAAGCGCCCCAGCGGGTCGTTCATCTTCCTCGGGCCCACCGGCGTCGGCAAGACCGAGATGGCCAAGACGCTGGCCGAGTTCCTGTTCGGCGACGAGAAGTCGCTGATCACGCTCGACATGTCGGAGTACATGGAGAAGCACACGGTCAGCCGGCTGGTCGGCTCGCCCCCTGGCTACGTCGGCTACGAGGAGGGCGGCCAGCTCACCGAGGCCGTGCGGCGCAAGCCGTTCTCGGTGGTGCTGTTCGACGAGATCGAGAAGGCCCACCCCGACGTGTTCAACACGCTGCTGCAGATCCTCGAAGAGGGGCGGCTCACCGACAGCCAGGGCCGTTCGGTGGACTTCCGCAACACCGTGCTGATCATGACGTCGAACCTCGGCACGGCCGACCTGCGCAAGGCCAACGTCGGCTTCACCACCGCGGACTCGGCGATGAGCTACGAGCGGATGAAGGACAAGGTGATGGACGCGCTGAAGGTGCACTTCCGTCCCGAGTTCCTCAACCGCATCGACGAGGTCATCGTCTTCCACGAGCACGACAAGTCCGCCGTGGTGCAGATGGTCGACACGATGACCAAGCGGCTGGTCACCCAGCTCGAGGGCCAGGGGCTGGGCATCGAGCTCACCCAGTCGGCCAAGGAGCTGCTGGCCGGCCGGGGCTACGACCCCACGCTCGGCGCCCGACCGTTGCGCCGGGCGATCCAGCGCCTGGTCGAGGACCCGCTGTCGGAGATGCTGCTGTACAAGCAGTTCCACGCCGGCGAGATCATCGTGGTCGACGCCGAGGACGACCCCGACAAGCCCGGCGAGCAGCGCATCAAGTTCTCCAGCGTGGAGGGCTTCGTGCCGCCGTCGGCCGTCGAGCTGGCCACCACGACCACGACCACCATCACCAAGGGTGAGCCGGTTCCCGAACCCGAGGTGATCCCGCCCACGGACTGAGTCGTTCGGTCGGTCGGTCTCGGCGTCCGCCGTGAGCCGGCTCCGTGACGACACGGATTCGGGTCATGCGCTTCTCCGTGTGGCCGTACCTCGGGCAGCCGTGGGCCGACGTGCTGGCGGTGGCCACGCACGCCGAGGCCACGGGCTGGGACGGCGTCTACGTCGCCGACCACTTCATGGGCGACGGCGAGGTCGCCGGCGGTCGGGTCACGCCGATGCTCGAGGCCACGGCGGCGCTGGCGGCGCTGGCCCAGGCCACCGGGCGGATGCGGCTCGGCTCACTGGTGTTCGGGATCACCTACCGGCATCCGGCCGTCCTCGCCAAGTGGGCGGCGACCACCGACCACATCAGCGGTGGACGCCTGCTGCTCGGTGTCGGCGCGGGCTGGCAGCTCAACGAGCACGAGCAGTACGGGATCGAGCTCGGTCCTCCCGGCGTGCGCATCGACCGCTTCACGGAGGCGCTGGTGGTGCTGCGCGGGCTGCTCCGCGACCCGATCACGACCGTCGACGGCGACCACTACCGGCTGCGCGATGCCCTCGCCGAACCCAAGCCCGTGCAGGACCCGCTGCCGATCCTCATCGGCGGCCGGGGCGACCGCATGCTCGGCGTGATCGCCGAGCACGCCGACGAGTGGAACATGTGGGCCCTCCCGGAGCTCTTCGCCGAGCGCTCGGGCGCCCTCGACGCCCGCTGCACCGCCATCGGCCGGGACCCGGCCGGCATCGCCCGTTCCTGCCAGGCCCTCTGGTTCCTCACCGACGATCAGGCGAAGGCCGACGAGTTGATCGCCCGCGCCGGTCCCCGCCCGGCCGTCGGCGGGCCCGTCGAACGGCTCGTCGACGCCGTCGGGGCGTGGGCCGAGGTCGGCGTCGACGAGGTCATCGTCCCCGACTTCACGCTCGGCACCGGCGC
>CAWAQO010000004.1:0-44090 GCA_963784255.1 uncultured Acidimicrobiia bacterium
GTGCGGCTTGAGCACCGCCATAGGCTAGCGAACATTTGTTCGTGCATCCACTGGTTCGTGGCCTACCCCTTCACCTTTGATGCTGTCGTCGGCGGCTGCGCGGTCCACCAGGCGTCGAACCGGGCCAAGGCCTCGTCGAGCATTGGCAGGATTTCATCGACTTTCTCGACCGCGCCGGCGGCACAGGATGCGACCATCCATCGGGTGAGGTCCACGGCGCGGACCCAGTCGGGCTGGGCGTCCGGTGCGTCGTGCGGTTCGTTGAAGGCGGGTGTGTCGATGCTCGTAGCGGCCGTACAGATGACGATCCGGCGAGCCGTATCGCGTTCGTCGACCAGCGCGTCTCGCACGCTGGCGATGGCCGCACGATGCTCTCGAACCGGAGCGCTGAAGCTGGCGGCCCACGGGTCGACCCGATCATCGGTCGTCAGCGGTGGCGGGGCGTCGCCGAGGGTGTCTGCCAGCGGTGGCAACGTGCTGGCGCTGCTCTCCTCGATGGCACACCCGGCGAACGCGCCCGTGGCGAGGAGGCCGATGAAGAGTCGTGTCCATATCACTGATGTGTCCGCCCATCCGGCGCGTCGACGCCGGCGCGCCTCGTTGCGCGCCGGCGTCGAGATGCGGAGTTTTCCTACAAGCCGCCGAGCAGACCGTTGAGGAGGTCGGCGACGGCGCCGAGCAGGTTGCTCAACAGGGCTCCGAGGCCGCCACCAAGGAGGCCGCCGAGGAGGCCACCGTCGAGCAACCCGACGACACCGCACAGCAGGTTGCCGAGCAGGTTGCCGGCGCCAGGGATGGCTTCGATCAGCAAGTTGACCGGATCAAGCGCGACACGCAGGCCGAGCAGATCGAGGTCCAGTGGCCCGAGGCCGAGCGTGAGGACATCGCAGGCACCCGGCGTGGGCACCGGCTGCATCAGGCCTTGGGCCTCCTCAGGCGTGGGGTTGGCGGCGCTGGTGACCGGCAGCATGACCCTCTTGTCGATCGGCTGGGCGCCGAGCGTGCCAGTGATGCGGCCGACGGCGTAGAGCACGCCCTGCTTCTCCCGGAAGCGATCGAGGGTGAACACGCCGGCGAGCGCGCTGCCGTCCTCGGCAACGCCTGTCACCGGCGCGGGCGCGGCGGTAACGAGGGGCTGGCCCTTGGGGCCTTGGCGCCTTGGCAGCGGAGGCGTCGTCGACGACGCTCGTGCGGCTGTCGGCGATCACCGGTTCCGCCGCTGCAACGGTGGCCAGTCCGGCCCACATCACACCGACGGCGAGCAGGTTTCGTGGTCTCATCGATCGTCCTCCTTGACGTCCGTATAGACGCGACGGTGCAGGTTGCACCGTCGCGTCCGACGACTCCATAACCGCCCGCGGGCACCCCAATAACAGCGTCGTCGAGTTGTCCCCTTACCCGCCGGTGGCGCAGCGCTACACGAAATGTGGCGCGGAGAAATCTCAACGCGGCGAACGCCTCACTGCCCTCGGCGGGGGTTTCGGCGTCCGAAAGTCAGGGAAACGATGCTGCCCAGGGCGGCACAAGCCAGCAAAGGAGCAGGCAAGTGTCAACATGGAACAGGCCACTGACAGCGTGGAACTACCGAGAGAACCTTGCGACAGTGCAGCGTGATCTCACCGGTTACGACGTTGAGGCGGTCGACGGCAGCATCGGCAAGATCGATGAAGCGTCTAACGAAGCGGACGCTGCTTACGTCGTCGTCGACACCGGATTCTGGATTTTCGGCAAGAAGCGTCTGATCCCGGCCGGCGTGATCGAGCGCATCAACGACGATTCGCGCCAGGTCTACGTCGCGATGACGAAAGACCAGATCGAACGCGCCGGACTTCGACGACACCGATCGGCACGACCACAGCCCGTACGACAAGTACTACACCGCGTATTGAGCAGATGAGCCACCATGACCACCCTCTTATTCATCATCGCCGCCGTGCTCGTCATCGCCGGCATCGTCAGCCTTGTACGAGGCGCCATCGTGATGGGCATCGTGCTCATCGTGCTCGGCTTACTTGTCGGACCGGGCGGCGTCAGCATCTTCACCTAGCCACAGGGTTCAGGCAGGCAGCCCCACCGTTCACGCGGCCTGCCGACAACTCACCCAGCTAGGTGAACACCAGGAGGGGTCTCCCCAACGGGAGGCCCCTCCTGCGCGTCCGAGAGCAAGTCGGTCCGTTGTGCCCGCCCACCAGCGACCACGGCCGCCGGCGTCCGCGACGGAGAAATCCCTCCCTGTTTGACGTGATGCAGGCACGTGCCATGCGTTGTAGCAGTGGGCCGCCGAATTGACCGCGGACCGGCGAGCAGCGACAGAGAGGGGAAACGCGACAGCCGATCCACCACCACTCGGTCGGCAACAAGCCATCGTCGGAGCGAACCCGCCGCTACATCCACGCCAACAAATGGAGCCGGGACCACCGCGTGACGCCGACCGCGTTGCCAGCATGCGGTGGTGACACCACGCTGACCCTCTCCCGCTGGGGTCATCAGCTCCGATCCACGTAGAGCCTCCTGCTCGGCGGGGATCGATCGAGCGGGGGGTGGCCGACGCCCGCGGCCGTCCCCCGCTCACCCGGATCGCTTGAGGGGCTGATGAGAAACAGGAGGTATCCACCGGGGGCTCGGCTCCCTTGTGCTCGTCCGTGGAAGTCCTACCTTGGACTCAAGCAGCTCGCTCGGCGCTCCGAGCATGGTGAGAAGCGCTGTGGAGCTGTCCTCCACTCGGACCCGTCAGCCTGTGGCGTTACCTGTCTACAAGTGCAACGATCTGCAACGTGGCGCAGCGATTCGAGGGTGCTCGCTGTTCGGGCGCGGCTTGGTGGCCGTGGCCGGGTGAGCCAACCGACAGAGCCGAGGCGTGAGAGCGGGCTCGGCTGACGTGCGCCGGTGTCCGTGCAGGAGGGAATGTGCGGCGGAGGCGCTGGCGGCCGGGCCGGGGATCGTCGGGATGTGGTGCGGCGTGAAGCTGTCCTGCGAGATGGGTGGCCGGCGGCGCCGACGACGGAGGCCTGCGTACTCGGCGTTCTGTGACCAATCTGTGACCACGGCCCCCGAAAAGGGGCCGTGACCTGCGGAGGTGGACGGGAATCGAACCCGCCGGACGGGGATCGCCCGTCCCAACCGCTTTGAAGGCGGCGGGGCCCACCAGGTGCCCAGACACCTCCCTGGGGATGGATCGGTTCTAGCACGACGGGATCTGGGCGGGCATCTTCGCGACAGGTGGGAAGGATCCCGCCCAGATGCCACCGTGGCGAAGATCCCGCCCAGATTGGGGGACGGTCAGAAGAAGCTGCCGCAGAACGGGGTGCGCGGTGTGGCGAACAGGGTGTCGGCCAGGGCGAGGGAGCCGGGCGTGCGCTCCTCGACGAGGCCGAGCTCGGCCAGCAGCGACCACCGCGTCCCGCCGAGGTAGGCCGCCGCGAGTGTCGCCACGTCGGTGGCCAGGTCGGCCCCGGACGGGTCGGCCTCGTGGCGCGCCGCCCCCTTCGACTCGATCCGCCACACGCCGGTGTTCTCGGGGAACAGCTCGTCGCGCACGGCGATGGTGACGCCGTCGACGGCGTCGCCGTAGGTGCGCGCGCCGAGCACGGCGTCGACGTCGAGCAGGCGCAGCCACTGCTCGTCGTACGTGAGGCGCACCTGGTACGCCCGGCGGTCGGCGACGGCCAGCCGGACGGCGTCGTCGAGCGGGCGCTCCTGGGCGGTCCACGTGCGCACCAGATCGAGGTCGCAGACATACGTCCACAGCGCCAGCTCGACGGCAGTCGACGACGCGATGAGCTCGATGAGATCGCCGCGGCCGCGCCCGTGCCCGAACTCCACGTCATCCCACTTCACGCGGTAGTGGACGTACCCGTCGTCGACGCCGTCCGGTCCGGTGTGCACCGCCACCAGCTCGGCGTGCTCGCCTGGCGAGGTGGCACCAGCGAAGTACCGCCGCCACATCGAGGGCGTCCGCGTGATCATGCCGGGTAGGCGCATGCACTGGTCGTAGATCGGCTGGACGGCGTCGAGCACCTCGTCGGCGGCGAGCAGCCGGACCGGCCCGTCGGCGCCACCGCGGATCGGTCGAGCGCGGATCGGGTCGACGGTGACCTCGTTGGCGTCGCCGGCGACGCCGAAGCCATAGCGCCCGTAGATCACGGCCTCGCTCGCCCGCAGGCTGGCCAGCGGTCGACCCGCATCGCGGCCGTCACGGAGCAACTGGACCATCAGGCCCGTGGCGACGCCCTGGCGGCGGTGCGTCGACAGCACCCCCACGCGGGTGATCGCCGACGTGGCCAGCCGGGCCCCGCCCGGCACGGCCGTCTCGACGATGAACGCGCCGGCGTGGCCCACGCACCGGCTGCCGTCCCACGCCGACCGCGACTCCATCTCCTCCCAGCTGGGCAACGACTTGGCCCACGCCTCGTCGTTCTGGGCGGCGAAGAGCAGGGCCGAACCCATCGCCCGCGCCGCCGCGCGGTACTCGTCGGGCTGCGTCGTGCGGATGTCGACCATCCGATGATGGTTGCACGGGGCCGGGCACTGGCGGCCGGTGGTTTGATGGAGCCATGGCCGTGCAGCTCAACCACACCATCGTGCCGGCGACCGACGAGTTGGCCTCCGCCCGCTACCTTGCCGAGATCCTCGGCCGGCCGGAGCCCAAGGCGTTCGGCCCGTTCCAGATCGTCGAGGTCGACAACGGCGTCTCGCTCGACTTCCACCGCACCGAGGCCGCCGACATCCGACCGGCCCACTACGCCTTCCTCGTCAGCGAGGGCGAGTTCGACGAGATCTTCGGACGCATCGAGGCACGGGACATCCCCTACTACGCCGATCCCGCCGGCCACCAGCGCGGCGAGATCAACCACCACGACGGCGGCCGGGGGTGCTACTTCCCCGACCCCGACGGGCACTGGCTGGAGATCATCACCCGGCCGTACGGCTCGGGCTGAGCTCGCTCAGCCGCAACGGCTCGGCTGAGCTGACGGGCTAGACGGCCAGGAGGTCGCGGGCGCCGGTGTCGCTCGACGGATGACGCAGCTTGCTCATGGCCCTCGCCTCGATCTGGCGGATCCGCTCACGAGTGAGGTTGAAGTGCTCGCCGACCTCCTCGAGCGTCCGCGGCTCGCCACGGTCGAGACCGAAGCGCAGCTTGAGGATCTCCCGCTCGCGCTCGTCCAGCGGCGCCAGCAGGCGGGCGATCTCGTCGGGCAGCAGCGCGGTGGCGGCGACCTCGAACGGGCTCTCGGCCGAGCGGTCCTCGACGACGTCGCCGAGCTCGGCGTCGCCGTCCTCGCGCAGCGGCTCGGAAAGTGACAACGGTTCGGCGGCGAACCGCAACGCTTCCGTCACCTTGTCCTCGGGCATCTCGACCTCGCGGGCCAGTTCGGCGAGCGTCGCCGGGCGGCCGTACTTGAGCTCGAGGCGCGAGCGCGCCCTTCTGCAACCGCGCCAGCGTGTCGCCGGCGTGGACCGGCAGCCGGATGGTGCGGCCGGTGTTGGCGATGCCCCGGGTGATCGCCTGACGGATCCACCACGTGGCGTACGTCGAGAACTTGAAGCCCTTGCGCCAGTCGAACTTCTCGACGGCGTGCATCAGGCCGAGGTTGCCCTCCTGGATGAGATCGAGCAGCGGCAGCCCCGAGGCCTGGTACTTCTTGGCGATGGACACCACCAGGCGGAGGTTCGACTGCACGAACTGGCGCTCGGCCTCCTCACCCTGGCGGGCCGTGCGACGCAGCTCGCGCTTGCGCGGCGCGGTCACGTCCTTGCCGCCGGCGTCGAGGGCCTCGATGGCCTCCTTGCCCGCTTCGATCGCCTTCGCCAAACGGACCTCGTCGTCCTTGGTCAGCAGCGTGTACTGGCCGATGTCGGTCAGGTACAGGCGTACGAGGTCTTCGTCATCGCGCTCAACGCGATCTTTGGCCACGTGCGGCTCCTTTGTACCGTCCCGGCTCGGGCGGTGTCGTCGGGCGAGAAACCCGCTCCCAGCGGGGAATGTGCCCACGATACCGACGCGGTCAAGCCCGCCAACCCGAACGTCCACCGTGACGGCGGTAACGATACGATTTCCTCGCAACGGCGCGATCCTGCGCCGGGCGTGAAAGGGAGCCTCTCGTGCCCAACCCGATCCTCAACGACAAGCAGCTGGAGGAGGCCCGCAGCGGCTGGGCTGCCCCGAACCCGCCGAGTCCCGGCGGGACCGTGTGGGCGCCACCCGGCCAGACCGCGCCCCCCATCACCGACGGCCCCGTGACGCCGTGGCGCCCCGGGATGATGACCGTCCGCGGCACGATCACGGCCACCGCCGTGCTGTTCGTGCTGCTGCTGGCCAGCGCCACCGCCGGCTGGATCGCCACCGAGGGCTCGACGGTCGACCCGGTGACCGGCCAGAACGAGTTCAGCTTCCCCGGCATCGCCCTGCTCGGTGTCGTCATCGGGTTCGCCTGCGTCATCGGCCTCTACTTCAAGCCGATGTACGCCAAGTTCCTGGGCCCGATCTACGCCCTCGCCCAGGGCTTCTTCCTCGGCGCCATCTCCAAGGCGTACGAGTCCTTCTACAACGGCATCGTCGTGCAGGCCGCCGGCGCCACCATCGCCGTGTTCGGCGTGATGCTGCTGCTCTACAACACGCGGATCATCAAGGTGACGGACCGCTTCCGTCGCAGCGTCATCTTCGCCACCCTCGGGATCATGGTCCTGTACCTCGTGTCGTTCGTGATCAGCCTGTTCGGCGGCGAGGTCCCCTTCATCAACGAGGCGACCCCGCTCGGCATCGCCTTCAGCGTGTTCGTCTGCGTGCTGGCCGCCCTCAACCTGGCGCTCGACTTCGACTTCATCGACAAGGGCTCGAAGATGGGGCTGGCGAAGGACTACGAGTGGGTCGGCGCGGTCGGCCTGCTGGTCACCATCGTCTGGCTGTACCTCGAGATCCTGCGGCTGCTCTCCAAGCTGCGCCAGTGACCCGGGCCGCCGGGAGGCGGCTCGTCGAGTCCTCGGCGACCGCCGTCGCCGGCGGAGTGCTCGCCGGCGCATCGTGGTCGTTCCTCGGGCTGGGATGGCCCGCCGCGGTCGTCGGTGCCGGCAACGGGGCGATCTCGGGCTGGCGGGGGATCTACGACTGGCGCCGCGCGTCCGGCTGGCTGGCCGTACTGCTCGACTCGACCTGGGGGCTGGTGATGACCACCGGTGCCCTCGTCGCCCACCTCGCGGCGGCGGTGCGGCGGGATCGGGGCGGCTACCTCCCATCGCTCAGCGAGCGCTGGGATCGCCACGTGTACGCCACCGGCCTGCGGGTGCGCAAGGGGTTCGCCACGACGATCGGCAACGTCATCAACGGGGCGCGCGCCGACGCCATCACGTCGCCGCGGCGGGCCAAGTTGGTCACCGACCACGAGGACGTCCACGTCTGGCAGTGCCGGCTGTGGGGTCCCCTGTTCCCGATCCTCTACGTCGGCTGGATGGTCGCCGGCGCCGTCGTCGGCGTGGTGGTCTGGGTGACGCGCCGGCGCCACGAGCGCTTCGGCAAGGTGGTCGAGACGTGCGCCTACTACCTCAACCCGTTCGAGTGGTGGGCCTACAGCCGCGAGGACCGCTGGCCGCCGAAGGCCAAGATCGCCGGGCTGGGCTGGAAGCTGCCGGTGGTGCGTCCGTTCAGTGACCGGCCGTCGCGGCGGCGGGCCGGTGGAGGTCGTCCAACGCCGCCAGCAGTGCCTGGTTGAACGCCTCGGGGGCTTCCTGCTGCGTCCAGTGGCCGGCCCCCTCGATCATCACCGTGCCGCGGTGGTCGGGCAGCAGGGCGGTCATGGCCTCGACGAAACCCGGGTTGCGGGCGATCACGACGTCCTTGGTGCCGCCGATGAACCACGACGGCGCCGCCGGGGCCGGAAGGGCCTTCGTGCGCTCGTGGTTGGCGTCGAGGTTGCGGTACCACGACAGCGGGCCGAAGAACCCGCTCGCCTCGAACGCCGCGACGTAGGTGTCGACGTCGGCCTCGGTGAGCCAGGCCGGCGGCTCGCCCGGCGGCGGGCCGATCGCGAGGAGCGAGTCGATGAAGCCGGTGCCCTCGGCGGGGAGCGGTTCCGGCATCTCGTCCGGGAAGGCGTCGCCCGAGGCCGCCCACAGGAGCGTGCGCATCGTGCGTCCGACGTCCGCCTCCAGCTCCTGTTCGGCCGGGCCGACGGGCTGGAAGTACAGGATGTAGAAGAACCCGTCGCCGGCGGCGGCCTTGAACAGCTCCGTCGGCGGCATCGGCCACGGCGTGTAGGGCACGCTGGCGTTGACGATGCCGCGCACCCGCCCGGGGTGCAGCCGGGCGAGGTCCCACACCAGCAGGGCGCCCCAGTCGTGGCCGACGAACACGGCGTCGTCGTGGCCGGTGGCGTCGAGCAGGCCGAGCAGGTCGGCACTGAGCTCGTCGGTGCCGTAGGCGGCGACGTCGTCGGGCCGGCTGGAGTGGCCGTAGCCCCGCTGGTCCGGTGCCAGCACGTGGTAGCCGGCGTCCGCGACGGCCGACACCTGGTGCCGCCACGAGTACGAGAGCTCGGGGAAGCCATGACAGAACACGACCGCGGGGGCGTCCGGATCACCCGCCTCGAACACATCGAGCTCGATGCCGTTGACGGCCCGCCGGGTCGGAGTCGGCCACTGCGTCATGGCCGGCGAGCGTAACGACGGGTCGCTCAGCCGGTCCCAGTGGAGATGCGCCAGGCGGCCTCCGCGGCGCCGAGCTCGGTGGCGGGCGGCCCGTCGACCCGGTACTCGAGCAGCATCGCTCGCCACGGCCCGGTCGCCTCGAGCTTGCCGAGCAGGGCGCTGACGCCCCACACCACCCGGTCGAGGATCACGAAGCTGGCCGGCATGTTGAGCTTGGCGATGACCTCGGCGTGCGGTCCCTGGATGTCGAAGATGCGCGCCAGCGTGTCGCGCATCCAGTCCCGCGTGAACGTGAACTCGTCGACGAGGTACGGCCGGTACGGGCTGGACACGTAGTCGTAGACCAGCTGCGGGTCGAGCCCGTGCCCGGCGGCGAGGAAGCCGGCGTGCTCCATGGCGTCGACGAGCAGCTCGGGATCGCGGTGGACGACGATGGCGTCGAGACTCGGCTCCAACCGCTCCCACTCGTCGTGCTCCCAGCGCTTCACGAGGCCGAAGTCGAGGAACGTCACGCTGCCGTCGTGGTGGAAGCGGTAGTTGCCGGGGTGGGGGTCGCCGTTGAACTGGCCGAGGCGTTGGATGGCGTGCTGCCCGAAGCGCCAGATGACCTCGCCGGCCCGCTGCTTGGTCTCGGCCGGCGCCGTGCTGAGGAACTGGTCCCACGTCATGCCGTCGATCCACTCGGTCGTGAGGACCTTCTCGGCCGACAGCTCGGGCACCAGTTCGGGGATGCGCACCCACGGGTGGCCGGCGAAGTGCTGCGCGAACGTGCTGAGGTTGCGCGCCTCGAGGCGGTAGTCGAGCTCCTCGCGCATGCGCGCCCGCAGCTCGTCGACGAGGCCGCGGGCGTCGAGGCCGTTCAGCGCCATCGCCGAGAACACCGTGTACAACACCTCGGCGCCGTCGAGGTCCTCCTCGATCGCCTCGGCGACGCCGGGGAACTGCACCTTCACGGCGACGCGCCGGCCCTCCATCGTGTCGGCGCGATGGACCTGGCCGATGCTGGCGGCGGCGACGGGCAGGTCGTCCCAGCGCCGGAACACCTGCTCGGGCTCGGCCCCCAGCGCCGCCGTGACCACGCCGGCGGCCAGCGTCGGGGACATCGGCGCGGCGTCGGCCTGCAGCGTGGCGAGGGCGGCTTGCGCCTCGTCGGGCAGGCCCTCGGCGATGAAGCTGATCATCTGGCCGACCTTCATCAGGACGCCCTTCATCTCGCCGAGCTCCTTGGCGACGTCCTCGGCCGTGCGGATGGCGAACTTCTCGTCGAGGGCCGCCCGGCGCTCGGCCGGCGTGACCAGCTGGCGGGCCCTGGTGCCGGCGAAGCGCACGCCACTGCGAGCGGTCATCTTCCACATCCGCCGCGAGCGCCACGACAGCAGCCGCCCGACCTTCCGCCCGGCGGTGACCACCAGGACGCCGGCGCCCACGCTGCCGGCGGCCACGGCCACCGCCTTGCCGGTTCTCATGGGCGTGAAGGGTAACGGGGAGCCCGGGTTCGGATCCGGTGATCGCGTAGGGTCGGTCTCGTGGCGGCCGAACGATCGTCCCGTTGGCGCGATCTGCCGACGGCGGTGTGGATGCTCGGGCCGTCCATCATCCTCCTCGGCCTGTTCGTGGTCTACCCGCTCGTCCGGTCGATCTGGCTGGGACAGCAGCGCTGCGACGCCCAGGGCGACAACTGCACGTCCAACGGCTGGGACCAGTACGTCGACGTGGCCCGCAGCGAGGAGTTCCAGCACGCCCTCGGCGTGACGTTCAAGTTCGCCCTCCTCACCGTGCCGATCGGCATCGCCCTCGGCATCGGCCTCGCCGTGCTCGCCGACAGGTACCTCCGCGGCGTCGGCGTGTTCCGGGCGATCTTCTCCTCGACCATCGCCTCGTCGGTCGCCGTGGCCAGCCTGATGTGGCTGTTCCTGCTCCAACCCGACGTCGGCGTCCTGGCCAACGTCGAGTGGATCGCCGACCTCTTCCCCGTGATCAAGTCGCCCGGCCTGCTGCGCGACCCGGGCACGGCCTTGCCGTCGGTGGCGGCCACGAGCGTCTGGGCCAACCTCGGCTTCACGTTCATCCTCATGACCGCAGGGCTCCAGGGCATCCCGCGCGACCTGCACGAGGCGGCGGTCGTCGACGGCGCCGGCGGCATCCGCCGGTTCTGGAGCGTGTCACTGCCGTTGCTCGGGCCGACCCTGCTGTTCGTCGTCATCGTGCTGACGACACGGGCGTTCCAGGCGTACGGCGAGATCGACCTGCTCACCGATGGCGGGCCCGCAGCCGTACGACTCGACGACGACGATGACCTACCTGATCTACGGGCAGACGTCGATCATCAACAACAACTCCGGGCTGCAGGCGCCACAGCCGTCCTGCTCTTCGTCGTGATGCTCGTGCTGTCGCTGCTGCAGCTCGCCGGGATCGGACGGCGGGTGCACTATGGCGGGTGACGCCACCACGATGTACGACCGCGCCGGCGGGCTGGCGGGCCGTCGGGCCGCTACGGCCTGCTCGTCGTCGTGTCGGTGCTCGTGCTGTTCCCCGTGTACACGATGGTCGTCGCCGCCCTGAAGCCGGGCAACAAGGTCCTCATCAACCCCCTCGTTCCCGACGGCTTCACGCTCGACGTGCTGCGCGAGGCGTGGACGGAGGGCCACCTCGGGCGCTACTTGTTCAACTCGCTCGTCGTCGTCCGTGCTCGTCACCGTCGCCCAGGTCGTGACGTCGGTGCTGTCGGCGTACGCGTTCGCCATGCTCGAGTTCCCCGGCCGCAACCTGCTGTTCATCCTCTTCCTGGCCACCATGCTCGTCCCGCTCGAGGCCACGCTGGTGGTCAACCGCCAGACCATCGACTCGCTCGGCTGGCTGAACACGTACCAGGGCCTGGCCGTGCCGTTCTTCGCCACGGCCTTCGGGACGTTCCTCATCCGCCAGGTCTTCCTGACGCTGCCCCGCGATCTGCAGCGACGCCGCCGCGATCGACGGGGTCGGCCACTTCGGGTTCCTGCGTCACGTGGCCGTGCCGTTGGTGCGCCCGACGATCGGCGCGATGGCGCTGCTCAGCGTTCCTGTCGACGTGGAACATGTACCTCTGGCCGAACCTGGTCACGACCGAGACCGGACATGAACACGGTGCAGAGCGGGCTGAAGCAGCTCAGCGAGGCCCGCCTCGACCAGCCCGAACCTGGTGATGGCCGGCAACCTGATCGCCGCCCTGCCCATCCTCATCGTGCTGCTGGTGTTCCAACGCCAGCTCGTTCGTGGCCTGACGTCCGGGGCGGTGAAGGGGTGAGCGTGTGCCGCGAGCGCCGCTGGCTCGGCCCGCTGGCGGTGTGTGCGGTCCTCGCCGCCTGCGGGTCCGGGAAGTCGATCCTCGACGCCGGCAACGAGCCGGTCGCCGACGACCACGACGCTGCCGCCGCCGACGCTGGCGCCCGGCGAGACCGCGCCGCCGACCGTCGAGCCGACGATCGCCACGACGACGACCACCCCGCTCGACACGCTGCCGCCGTGCCCGGTCGACGCCCTCGACGAGGCCTCGGGCACGGTCGAGCTGACGTTCTGGTACGGCCTCGGCGGGGAGTCCGAGCGGGCGCTCATCGCCCTCGTCGACGAGTACAACGCGGCGCAGACCCGCGTGCACATCAACGCCGAGAACCAGGGCGGCTACAAGCAGACGATCGACAAGTACATCCAGAGCAGCCAGGACAGCCGGCCGCACATGGTGATGTTCCCCGAGTACGTGATCCAGCAGATCGCCGACACCGGGTCGGTGGTGCCGATCGGCGCCTGCCTGGAGGAGAGCGGCTTCGACACGTCGGTGTTCATCCCACGGGTGCTGAAGGCGTTCCAGACCAACGGCGTGCAGTGGTCGATGCCGTTCAACGTGAGCGATCCGGTGCTGTACTTCATCCGACCGGCGTTCGAGCAGGCCGGGCTTGGACCCCGACGATCCGCCGGTCTCGCTCGAGCAGCTCCGGGCGCCGTCGCAGGCGATCGTCGACTCGGGCGCCGCGGCCTACCGGCATCGCCCTCGACTCCGGCGTCGACTCCGGCGGCGGCTGGTTCCTCGAGCAGTGGTTCGCCCGCATGGGCGAGCCGTACGCCGACAACGGCAACGGCCGGCTGGCGCCGGCGACCCGGGTGCTCTACGACGGCGAAGCCGGCGTCGATGCTGATGACCGAGGTGCAGTCGCTGATCAACGACGGCCTCGCGGTCACGGTCGGCGACAACCCGCAAGGGCCAGGACACCCTGCTCAAGCTGGCCGACCAAACGGCCCCGGCGGCGATGACGATCGCCACGTCTGCCGCCCTCGGCACGGTGCTCAACGCCCTCGACGGCGGGCTCGTCGCCGGGCGCACGAGCGCCGACGTCGGGATCGGGCCGATGCCCGGCCCCGGCGAGTGCCGTCGGCCGTGCCGGGTGGGGCGTCGCTGTACATCGTCGCCGACAAGGGCGATGCCGAGGCCGCCGGCAGCGTGGGACTTCATCCAGTTCCTCGTCAGCGCCGAGAAGCAGTCGCAGTGGGCGGCGGCGACGGGCTACGTGCCGGTGCGCACGGACGCCGTCGAGATCGACCCGCTGGCCGACAAGTACACGCAGGACCCCGGTTCAAGGTCGGCTTCGACCAGCTCCTCGCCGGGTCCGACGACGTCCTCGACCTCGGCCTGGTGCTCGGCCCGCTCCGCGAGGTGCGCTCGATCACGGCCGGCGCCGTCGCCGCCATCCTCGGCGGCGCCGACGTCGCGACGTCCCTGACCGAGGCGGCCACCCAGTCCAACGCCCTCATCGCCGACTACAACGCCCGGAACTGACCCCCAATCTGGGCGGGAATCTCGCCACCCGGTCATCTGGGCGGGATCCTCGCCACCTGTCGCGACGATTCCCGCCCGGATCGAAGATCGCTTTCCCCTTCCGCCTGCTCGCGACGCCCACCGAGGGCGTGGATCTCCGACGTCTCGAGGACTTCGCCAACGAGCACCACGCGCTGGTCACGTGGGACGCCGCCCGCCGCGCCGGCATCTCGCGCACGACGTGGTACCGCAGCATCGACCGCGGCCTGGTGGCGGTCGTGCACCCGGGCGTGGCCCGGCTGTACGGCGCGCCCTCGACCCGGGAGCAGGCGATCGCCGCCGCCGTGCTCGCCGCCGGGCCGGGGGCGATGGCGTCGCACCGCTCGGCCGCCCACCTGTGGGGCATCCCGCGCCCGGCCGACGACCCGGTCGACGTGACGCTGCCGGTGCGCGGCCGGGAGGCGACGCTCGACGGCGTCGTCGTGCACCGGCCGCGCGACCACAAGGACCTGACGCCGGTGCTGCGCCGCAACATCCGGACGTCCAACATCCTCCGGCTGCTGTGCGACCTCGGGGCCGTCGACCCGCCGGCGGTGCCGGCCGCCGTCGGGCACGTCGTGACGAACGGGCTGGCGTCGCCGGTGGCCCTGCGCACGGCCGTCGACGTGCACACCCGCCGCGGCCGCCACGGCGTGCCGGCGTTCCGGGCGGCGCTCGACGAGTGGGTCATCGACGGCAAGCCGGTGGACAGCGCGCTGGAGACGGCGATGCGCAAGCTGATCGAAGCGCACCGCCTGCCGCCCGTCGAGTTCCACGCCCGCATCGGCGGCTACGAGGTCGACTTCTGGATCATCGACAGCCCGATCGTCCTCGAGTGCGACGGCTGGGACCACCACGCCAAGACCCCGGTCCAGCAGGCCCGCGACGCCAAGCGCGACGGCGAGCTGGCGGCCGCCGGCTTCGTCACCGTCCGCTTCACGTTCCGCCAGATCACGCGCGACCCGGCGGCCCAGGCCACCCGCATCCGCCGCATCGTCCGCCGCTGGGCCCCGCACCTCGATCCGGGCGGGGATCGTCCCAGGGGGTGACAAGGATCCCGCCCAGATGCCCGAGTGGTGAGATTCCCGCCCAGATTGGGGGGCGCGCACGGGTCGCGTAGGGTGCCTCGGCATGGCCTCTGACTTCCCTCCGTTCGATGGATCCGCGCCCAAGCGCCAGCAGTTCGACGCGCCGCCGGCCATGGGCATCGACCCCGAGAAGCGCTACACCGCCACCCTCGACACCAGCGTCGGCGAGATCGTCATCGCCCTCGACGCCGTCAAGGCGCCCAAGACGGTGAACAACTTCGTGTACCTCGCCCTGCACCACTACTACGACGGCGTCGTCTTCCACCGCATCATCAACGGCTTCATGTGCCAGGGCGGCGACCCCACCGGCACCGGCCGCGGCGGGCCCGGCTACCGGTTCGAGGACGAGCTGCCCAAGCCGCGCCAGTACCAGATCGGGTCCGTCGCGATGGCCAACGCCGGCCCCAACACCAACGGCAGCCAGTTCTTCCTGATCTCCGGCCCCAGCGGCGTCGGCCTGCCGCCGCAGTACAGCCTGTTCGGGCAGATCGTGAAGGGCCTCGACGTGCTCGAGCAGATGCAGGGCGTGCGGACCGGTGCCGGCGACCGCCCGCTGGAGGACGTGGTCATCAAGTCGGTCACCATCACCGAGTCCGAGTGACGCGGTGACCCGATGACGGTCCTCGCCGGACGCACGGCGATCGTCACCGGCGCCAGCCGCGGCATCGGCGCGGCGATCGCCGCCGCCCTCGACGCCGCCGGAGCCCGCGTCGTCCTCGTGGCCCGCAACGCCGACCAGCTCGCAGCCGTCGCCGCGGGCCTGGCCAACGACCCCGTCGTCGTGACGGCCGACCTCGGCACCTCGGACGGTCCCGGCGCGGCGGCCGCCGCGTCGATCGAGGCCCTGGGCGGGCGCGTCGACGTGCTCGTCAACAACGCCGGCCTGGCGCTGCGCAAGGACAGCCACGAGCTCACGGCGGCCGAGGTCGACGAGGTGTGGAACGTCAACGTCCGCTCGGCGCTGCTGCTCACCACCGCCGTGCTGCCCGTGATGATCGCCGCCCGGTCCGGCTCGATCATCTCGCTCAGCTCCATCAGCGGCCTACGCGGCGCGCCGCGGCGGGCCGTCTACGCCGCCAGCAAGGCGGCTCTCGACGGGATGACCCGCGCCCTGGCGATGGAGTACGGACCGCAGGGCATCCGCGCCAACGCCGTCGCCCCTGGCGTCGTCGAGACGGACATGTGGCGCGCCAACCTGGCCAAGCCGGGCGTCGCCGACGCCGTCCTCAGCGTGATCCCGACCCGTCGCGTGTCGACGCCCGAGGAGGTCGCCGACACGGTCGTGTTCCTCGCCTCGGACGCCTCGCGGGCCATCACCGGCGAGACGATCTCGGCCGACGGCGGCATCCACGCCACGGTGAACTTGTGGCCGACCGTCTAGCGGCGGCACTCGACGAGGCCCGCCGGCACTACGCCGATGCCCACCCGGCGAGCCGGCAGCTCCACGAGCGGGCCTGCCGCGTCCTGCCCGGCGGCAACACCCGCACCGTGCTCCACGTCGAGCCGTTCCCGTTCCGCGTCGTCGGCGCCACCGGTGCCGTGCTCCACGACGCCGACGGCCACGACTACGTCGACCTCCTCGGCGACTACTCGGCGGGCCTGCTCGGCCGCGGCGACGTCGTCGCCGACGCCATCCGCGGCGTGCTCGAACGGGGCTGGTCGTACGGCGCCACGAGCGAGCCCGAGATCGCCTTCGCCGAAGCGGTCGTCGCCCGCTTCCCGTCCGTCGACCAGGTGCGCTTCACGAACTCCGGCACCGAGGCCAACGTGATGGCCCTGCTCACGGCCCGCCACGCCACCGGCCGCGACCGGGTCGTCGTGTTCGCCGACGGGTACCACGGCGGTCCGCTGCACTTCGGCCACGGCGGCGAGGCCATGCGACTGCCGTTCGACTTCACCGTGCTGCCCTACAACGACGTCGACGCGGCCGGCGCCATCGGTCCCGACGTCGCCGCCGTGCTGGTCGAGCCGATGCTCGGGTCGGGCGGCTGCATCCCGGCCGACCCGGCGTTCCTCGCCGCGCTGCGCGACGCCGCCACAGCGGCCGGCAGCGTCCTGATCTTCGACGAGGTGATGACGTCGCGCCTGGCGCCGGGCGGCGCCCAGGAGCTGCTCGCCATCACGCCGGACATGACGACGGTCGGCAAGTACCTCGCCGGCGGCCTGTCGTTCGGCGCCTTCGGCGGGCGCGCCGACCTGATGGCCGCCTTCGACCCCGGCGGTCTGCCCCACAGCGGCACGTTCAACAACAACGCCTTCACGATGGCCGTCGGTGCGGCCGTGGCCGGGCTCGTCGACGCGACGGCCCTGCGCGACGTCAACCAGCGCGGCGACCGCCTCCGCGCCGCCCTCGACGCACGCTTCGCCTCGTCGGCGCTGCCGTTCACGGCCACCGGCTGGGGATCGATCCTCAACGTCCACCCGGTCCCGGGGCCGGTGCGGTCGACGGCCGACCTCGCCGATGCCGACCAGCGCTGGCGCGAGCTGCTCTTCCACGACCTCCTCGAGGCCGGCTTCTACCTGGCTCCCCGTGGGTACATCGCCCTGTCGGTCGAGGTCACCGACGACGACACCGGCCGCCTCGCCGAAGCCGTCGGCGAGTTCTGCGAGCGCCGAGCCACACTCGTCGCGTGATCCGCCTGACGATCGACCAGGCCCGCCGCATGGCCGTGGCCGCGCAGGGCTTCACCGACGCCCGCCCCAGCGGGCGCGTCGACCGCCGCCACCTGCGCAAGGTGTTCGACCGCATCGGCGTGATCCAGATCGACTCCGTCAACGTGCTCGTGCGCAGCCAGGAGCTGCCGCTGTTCGCCCGCCTCGGCCCGCACCCCCGCACGTTGATCCCCGACGCCGTCGACACCGGCGAGCTGTTCGAGTACTGGGCCCACATGGCCGCGCTCGTGCCGAGTGCCCAGCACCGCCTGTTCCGCTGGCGCATGGACGCCGACCACCAATGGCGGTCGGTCTCCGCGCTCGCCCGGCGCCGGCCCGGGTTCATCGAGGAGGTGCTCGAGCAGGTGCGGGCCGACGGTGCGATCACCGCGGGCGACCTGGCCGAGCGCGTCGGGCCCAAGGGCAGCTGGTGGGACTGGGACGACGGCAAGCTGGCGCTCGAGCTGCTGTTCCAGCACGGGCAGGTCAACGCCCGCCGCCGCCGCACCGACTTCGCCCGCCTCTACGACCTGCCGGAGCGCGTGCTGCCGGCGAGCGCGCTCACCGCCCCGGCGCCGGCCGAGCCCGACGCCCGCAAGGAGCTGCTCGTCATCGCCGCCCGCTCGCTCGGCGTGGCCACGCTGGCCGATCTCACCGACTACCACCGCCAGGGCACGCCGGCCTGCCGGCCGCTGGTCAAGGAGCTCGTCGCCGACGGCCACCTGCTCCCGGCGCAGGTGGACGGCTGGCGGCAACCGGCGTTCGTCCACCCCGACGCGGCGACGCCGCGGAAGGTCAGCGGCCGGGCCCTGCTCAGCCCGTTCGACTCGCTGGTGTGGAACCGCGACCGCAACGAGCGGCTCTTCGACTTCCACTACCGCATCGAGATCTACACGCCGGCGCCCAAGCGCGTGTACGGCTACTACGTGCTGCCGTTCCTCCTCGACGGCCGCCTCGTCGGCCGCGTCGACCTGAAGGCCGATCGGGCGGCCGGTGTGCTGCGGGTGCAGGGGGCCTACGCCGAACACGGGGTCGACGAGCGGGCCGCGGCCGGTGAGCTCGCCGAGGAGCTGCGGCTGATGGCCGGCTGGCTGGAGCTCGACGTGGTGGCGACGACGGAGCGCGGTGAGCTGGCCCGCGGGCTGGTCCGCGCCGGTGTCGCCGAGCTCGACGGCGGGATCGTGGCGGACTGACCGCCCGGGCCGTCGGTACGCTCCGCACGTGGCCCCCGAACCCGAGCGCGGCGAGCTCCACGCCGTCGAGGGCGCCCCGGACGAGGACGCCACGCGCGAGCTGGACGTCACGGACGCCGAGGAGCGCCGGCTCCCCCGCTGGGTCGTGCCGGCCGTGGTCATCTTCTGGGCCGGGTTCCTCGCCGCCCTCTCCATCCGGTTCTTCTGGGGCAAGCTCCACGGCCTCTTCGTCCTGCTCGCCATCTCGGTGTTCCTGTCGCTCGCCATCGAGCCCGGCGTCAACCGCCTCGCCCGCCGGGGTTGGCGGCGGGGCTCGGCGACCGGCCTGATCCTGTTCGGCGTCGCCACCGTGTTCCTCGTGTTCGTGGTCGCCATCGGCACGCTGGTCGGCTCGCAGATCGCCGACCTGCTGTCGGACTCCGAGGCCTACATCACCGACACCGTCAGCACGATCAACGACACGTTCGGCACCAACTTCGACGCCCAGGAGGTGATCGCCGACTTCAACGACCCCAACGGCGCCATCCAGGAGTTCATCCGCGACCAGCGCGACGAGGCGGTCCAGCTCTCGGTGGCCGCCCTCGGTGGCCTGTTGCAGCTGTTCTCGGTGATGCTGTTCACGTTCTACCTCGTCGCCGACGGGCCGAAGATGCGCCGGGCGATCTGCAGCCGGCTGACGCCGGCTCGCCAGGAGCGCGTGCTCGGCGTGTGGGAGCTGGCCGGCGACAAGACCGGCGGCTACCTCTACTCGCGGGCGCTGCTGGCCCTCTTCTCGACGATCTTCCACTGGATCGTCTTCCAGTCCCTCGGCACGGCGGCGCCCGTCGCCCTGGCGCTGTGGGTGGGCATCATCAGCCAGTTCCTGCCGGTCGTCGGCACCTACCTCGCCGGCGTGCTGCCCGTGCTGCTGGCGTTCCTCGACTCGCCGGCCAAGGCGCTGGCCGTGCTGATCGCCATCGTCGTGTACCAGCAGATCGAGAACTACCTCTTCTCGCCGCGCATCACGGCGCGCACGATGTCGCTGCACCCGGCGCTGGCGTTCGGCGCCGCCCTCGCCGGGGCGGCCGTGCTCGGCGCCGTCGGGGCCGTGCTGGCGTTGCCCGCCGCGGCCATGGCGCAGGCCGTGGCCAGCGAGCGCGGCGACCGCCACCAGGTCATCAAGAGCGAGCTCACCGACGTCCGCCACCACCGCGTCTGGAAGCGGATGGCCAAGCTGCGCAAGAGCCAGGAGTCGTGACCCTCGACCCGGCCGCGTTCGTGCCCGTGGCCGTGACGACGCGCAGCGGGTGGGAGGAGAGCGTCCACCACGGCGCCGTCGTCGCCATCGGCCGCGACGGTGCGGTGGCCTTCGCCGCCGGCGACCCGGACGTGTGCATCTACGCCCGTTCGGCGCTCAAGCCGCTGCAGGCGGCAGCGATGGTCGCCTGCGGGCTGGAGCTCGACGACCGCCTCCTGGCGGTCGCCTGCGCCAGCCACGACGGGCGACCCGAGCACGTGGCCGCGGTCGAGCAGATCCTCGCCGGCGTCGGCCTGACCAGCGACGACCTGCGCAACACGCCGACCCTGCCGCTCGACGTCGAGGCCGCCACGGCCGCCGTGCGCGAGGGCGCCGGGCCGGCGTCGGTCCTGCAGAACTGCAGCGGCAAGCACGCCGCGATGCTCGCCACGTCCGTCCGCAACGGCTGGCCGACCACCGGCTACCTGGCGCCGGACCATCCCGTGCAGGCCGCGATCCTGGCCCACCTCGCCGCCACGATCGGACCGGTCGCCCAGGTCGGCGTGGACGGCTGCGGCGCGCCGGCACCGACCGCCACGCTGTCCGGGCTGGCGCGCGCCGTCCGCCGGATCGCCGTCGACCGCACGGCCATCCACCGGGCGATGACGACCCACCCCGAGATGGTCGGCGGGCCGACGCGCGACGTCACCGTGCTGATGCGCCAGGTGCCCGGCCTGTTGGTGAAGGACGGCGCCGAGGGCGTCCAGGTCGCCGCCCTCCCCGACGGGCGGGCCGTGGCGGTGAAGATCGCCGACGGCGCCGGTCGGGCCCGAACCCCCGTCACCGTCGCCGCCCTGCGCGCCCTCGGCGTCGACCTGCCGCGGGAGCTCGCCCCGCAGGTGGTCCTCGGCCACGGCGAACCGGTCGGCGAGGTGCGCGCCGTGCTGCCGGCGGCGCCGTGAGCGGGCCCGACTTCCGTCCGTTGGACGACGTCGCGTACGGGCGCGTCGAGCAGGTCACACCGACGATCCGCCGGGTCATCGCCGAGAACCCCTCGAAGTTCACGTACCGCGGCACCGGCACCTACATCGTCGGTCACGGCGATGTCGCGGTGATCGACCCGGGACCGGTGCTCGACAGCCACCGCGACGCCCTCGCCGCCGCGCTCGCCGGTGAGCGGGTGCGGGCGATCTGCGTGACCCACTGCCACAGCGACCACTCGCCCCTGGCGGCCTGGCTGGCCGCTGAGACGGGCGCGCCGACGATCGCCTTCGGGCCGCATCCGCCGGCGGCTCCCGACGAGGTCGAGGCCGAAGGCGAGGAGATCGCCGACGGGGTCAAGGTCGAGGAGTCGCTCGACCTCGCCTTCGCACCCGACGTGCGGGTCGCCGACGGCGACGTCGCAGCGTCCGGGCCCGGCTGGACGATCGGCGCCGTGCACACGCCGGGGCACACCTCGAACCACACGTGCTTCGCCTTCGCCGAGGAGGCGGTGCTGTTCCCCGGCGACCACGTGATGGGCTGGAGCACGACCGTGGTGTCACCGCCCGACGGCGACATGGCCGCCTACGTCGAGTCGCTGCGCAAGGTGGCCGGCCGGACCGGTGACCGCACGTACTGGCCGACCCACGGGCCGTCCATCGATCAGCCGCAGCGCTACGTCGCGGCGCTCGTCGCCCACCGGCTGCAGCGGGAGGCACAGGTGCTCGACGCCGTGCGGTCGGGGCTGGATGCGATCCCGGCCATCGTCGCCGTGCTGTACGCCGAGGTCGACGAGGGGCTGCACAAGGCGGCCGGCCGCTCGGTGCTGGCCCACCTCGCCAAGCTCGCCGACGACGGTGCCGTCCGGGTGGACGGCGGCGGGCCGGCGCGGCTCGCAAGTCGTTACGAAGCGACCTAGCGCGCGGTCCTATCGTCGCGGTGTGGCCCGCCTGCCCGCTTCCCGCAGGGCCGCGTTGCCCGACAGTGCCTTCGCCGACGTCGAGCGGCGCCGCCTGCCGCTGATCGACGAGTCCCACGTCCGCAACGCCCTGGCCCGTTTCAGCCAGGTGCGCTTCGCCGACGAGGCGGCGCGGGCGCGCGCCCGCACCCGGTTGCTGCGGGCGGCCAAGCGCTACGGCATCGTGCCGGTGGGCTTCGTCGACGGCCAGTTGGCGTCCGAGCGGGTCCTCGGGGAGCAGGACGCGAGGAAGCCGGCCGTGCTGCCGACCGGCTTCGTCACGATGCTGATGACCGACGTGGAGGGGTCGACGGCCCTCGTCCGGCGCCTCGGCGACCGCTACGGCGCGGTGCTCGATGCCGTCCGCGAGCTGCTCGACGCGAGCGCGGTCGCCGCCGGCGGCAGCGTCGTGGAGACGCGGGCCGACGAGTTCTTCGCCGTGTTCGCCGGGGCCCAGCAGGGCGTCGAGGCGGCGGTCGAGATGCAGAGGCTGCTGGCGGCGCGCCACTGGGAGGACGATGCGGAGGTGCGCGTGCGCATCGGGATGCACAGCGGCGAGCCGACCCCGACGGAGGGCAACTACCTCGGGCTGCCGGTCCACACGGCGGCCCGGATCTCGGCCATCGCCCACGGCGGCCAGGTGCTGGTGTCGGCCGACACGCGTACGGCGGCCCGGTCGACCGGCCTCACCGGCGTGCGCTTCCAGGGCCTCGGCGACGTCCGCCTGCGCGGCCTCCCCGACCCCGTCGCCGTCTACCAACTCGCCGCCAAGGGCCTCCGCGCCAAGTTCCCACCCTTGCGGTTCTGACGAAGATTCGTGACCGTTTCTGGCCGGTTTCTTCACACAGAAACCGGCTCAGCGGGCGAACTCCGCCATGTCGTCGAGGAGCGACGAGAGCATCTCGTCGGTGGTCAGCGGGTTGACCAGGCACACGCGGTAGCAGATGCGGTCCTGCCAACGGGTGGGCACGACGAGCGCCACGCCGGCCTTGGCCCGGCTGGTGCTCCAGGCGGCGTAGCGGGCGTCGTCCCATCCCTCGACCTCGAACAGGACCACCGACAGCTGCGGCTCGAGCAGCAGCGTGAACCCGTCGCGCCGGGTGACCTCCTCGGCGAAGCGCCTCGCGACGGCGAGCGTCGACTCGACGGCCTCGGTGTACGCATCGGTGCCGTACGTGGCGAGGCTGAACCACAGCGGCAGCCCCCGCGCCCGCCGCGACAGGTGGAAGGCGTAGTCGCTGGGGTTCCACTCGTTGCGGTCGACGACGTCGAGGTAGGCGCCGTGCTGGGCGTGGGCGGCCGCCGCCAGCACCGGGTCCCGGTAGACCAGCGCGGCGCAGTCGTACGGGGCGAACAGCCACTTGTGGGGATCGATGCCGAAGCTGTCGGCGCGCTCGAAGCCGCGGCGGGCGGTGGCGGTCGATGGAGCGCAGAGCGCGGCGCCACCGTAGGCGGCGTCGACGTGGAGCCACAGACCGTGCTCGGCGCAGATGTCGGCGACGGCGTCGAGCTCGTCGATGGCCCCGACGTTCGTCGTGCCGAGGTTGCCGACGACGGCGAACAGGCCGTCGGTGCCGGTGTCGGCGATGGCCGCCCGCAGCGCCTCGCCGGTCATCCGCCCGCGGTCGTCCGGGGGCACCAGCACGACGTCGACGTCCATCACCCGGGCGGCGGCGTGGACGGAGGCGTGGGTCTCGGCCGTGGTGGCGAAGCGCCAGCGGCCGCCGGCCGGCGGGCCGTGGTCCTCCCGGGCGTGGTGGCGGGCGGTGGCCAGCGCCGAGAGGTTGGCGGCCGACCCGCCGGCGACGAAGCAGCCACCGGCGCCCTCGGGGAACCCGGCGAGCGAAGCCAGCCACTGGAGCGTCTGGTTCTCGGCGGCGATGGCGCCGGCGCCGGCCTCCCACAGACCGCCGAAGATGCTCGACGCGCTCGACGACGAGGTCGAACAGGTTGGCGGCTGGCGTCGGCGCGGTCGCCACGTAGGCCAGGTGCAGCGGCGAGTCCATCGGCCGGCAGGCGTGCATGAGGACGTCGCGGAACAGCGCCAGCGCCTGGTGGCCGCCGAGTCCGTCGGGCCGGATCGCGCCGTCGAGCGCGGCGGCCAGCTGATCGGCGGGGCGGGCACCCCACGTCGGGTCCTTCTGCGTCTTCAGCCGCTCGACGGCGTACCCGAGGACGGAGTGGGCGAGCAGGTCGGTGGCCTCGTCCCAACGGTGCATGCCCGCCAGCCTGTCACGGCGCACGTGGGTGGCCGCTTCTGCCAACGCTCCACTCAAGGCGGTGGGCGGAACGTGACCAGGCGGCGCTCCGCCGGGCTGAGGCCGTCGAACATGAACTGCCAGGCATCCGGGTGGTGGGCCCGCAGGTCGTGGTGCAGGCGATCGAGGGTCACGCCGATCGGACGCACGTCGCCGCCCATGTACCGGTGCGCCTCGCCGAGCTCCTCGAAGGGGCTGGCGTAGCGGTTGCGCAGCAGCACCAGCAGCCACGGATCGACGAGGGCGACGATCGCCGTCGCCCGGCGCACCAACGCCTGGCGCCACACCTCCCGGTAGAGGGTCTCGGCCACACCCGTCGCGCGGCAGTCGGCGCGCACGGCCAGCGAGGCGTTCTCGCACACCAGTCCTGCCGGCGCCGCCGGCGCTTCGAACTTGCCCACCGGGAGCTCGGCGTAACGACCGAACAGGACACGCACGACGCCGATCGGTCGTCGATCCTCGTCGACGACGGCGACGAAGGAGCTGGATGCCCGCCACGGCTCGTACTCGACGACTCGCGGGTGCGGGCCGGGCTCGGTGTAGCCCGCCGCGAGGAACACGTCGAGCTCGAGGAGCTCCGCCGCCGGGAAGAGCGGCGAGCGCACGCCGACCGTCATGACGCTCAGCCCCGGCGCCAGCAGCGGCACGGTGTCGGCGGCGGCGTCGTTGGCGACGTCGGTAGACATCACCAGGGCTCGGCCCGGTACACCGCGAGCACGGCCGCGCACACCGGCGCCGCGTCGCACGTCGCGCCGGCGATCTCGAAGTCGGGCCGGTCGAACTCCCAGTAGGGGCGGTCGTCGACCATCTGCTCGAGGCCGACCTCCAGTTCGTGGCGCACGACGCACTCCGAGCCGCCGTGCGCCTCGAGGAACGCCCCGCCCCGCCCCCAGCGATCGGCGACCCACCCCAGCCCGGCCCACGCCTCGGAACCCGGGTCGGTACATCGCTGCTCCGCCAGCACGCAGTAGAGCCGGTCTCCCGGCGCGAACTCGCACCGCCGCGGCGTCGCCCGTACGACGGCGGCGCCGACCGGGATCACCGAGCTGAGCACGACGAGGTTGAGGTCTCCCACGCCCATCGCCGCCAACGCCCGATCGAACGCGGTCAACGCCGTCACGCCCTCCGTCGCGGCGGAGCTGACCCGGATCGTCGGGACCGCCGCTCCCACATTCATGGTCATCTGCACCACGGTGCCGAGCCGGGCGCGTCGGCACCGTCCGCGGCGGCACACACCGCGGGTGCCGCCGGCAACAGAGCGGTTGTACCGGTTCCCGGGGACGTCCGTATCCTGGCCGCCGTCGCGGAGGTGTCCATGCACGACCGGATCGAGATCAACGGGCTGACCGTCACCACGGTGGTGGGGGCGCTGCCACACGAGCGCGAGATCGCCCAGCCGCTGCGCATCGACCTCGCCCTCGTCGTCGACCTGCACGACGCCGGGCGCAGCGACGAGCTCGGCGACACCGTGCACTACGGCGAGGTGGCCGAGCAGATCGCCGCCGTGGCGCGAGAGAACAAGGACGTGCTGCTCGAGCGCCTGGCCGACCGCATCGCCGAGGTCGCCGTGGCGTTCGATCGCGTGGAGGCGGTCGAGCTCACCGTCACCAAGCTGCGCCCGCCGATCGCCGAGCACGTCGACACCACGGCGGTGCGGGTGCGCCGGACGCGCGCCGACTTCGGTCTCGCCGCCCGCTCGTCGCACCGGGCGATCGTCGCGCTCGGGTCCAACCTCGGCGACCGCTGGCAGTACCTCGCGCGGGCCGTCGACGAGCTCGGCGACGTCGTGGCGATGTCGCAGGTCTTCGAGACCGACCCGGTCGGCGGGCCGGACGAGCAGGGCGCCTACCTCAACATGGTGGTCACCGTCGACACACCGCTGGACCCGTTCGCCTTCGTGCGCCGCTGCCAGCGCATCGAGGCCGCCGCCCTGCGCCAGCGCACCGTCCACTGGGGGCCCCGCACGCTCGACGTCGACGTGCTGTTCTACGACGACGTCTCGATCGCCTCGCCCGAGCTGACCATCCCCCACCCGCGCATCGCCGAGCGCCGCTTCGTGCTGGCGCCGCTGGCCGAGGTGGCGCCCGAGCGCTGCCCGGCCGGGTGGGACGACGCGCTGCCGCCCGCCGGCGTGCACCCACGCGGTCCGCTCATCCGCTGATGCCGTGCGCCCGACGCTCGAACGCCCTCACCTTGGCCGGGTAGTGGGCCCGGCCGAACTCCGGATCCTGCGCCACGACGATCTCCAGCAACTCGTCGTGCTGGACGGTCTCCTTCCACGGCAGGGCGATGTACAACGGCAGCTCGAAGCGCCGCAGCGCGTCGAGGTTCGTGTACACCCGCTTCTGGTAGAGGTAGCGCTCCTCCCACGGCCACGCCGGCGGGGCGAAACCGGTGCCCGGGTCGAGGATGCAGCGGTGGCGGGCGCCGCGCCGGGTCGCCTGGACCAGACGGGCCTCGAAGAACTCGACGATGACCTCGACGGGATCGCGCCGCACGTGGGCCATCTGCCTGGGGTCGGGCCCGGACAGGAACGGCACGACGATCGGCGCGTCGAACTCGGCGGCGACGTCCCACATCGCCTCGCTCTGCATCCCGTCCGCCGCGTTGAGCACCGTCGCCCCGGCCTCGAGCGCCCGCCGCACGACCTCCGGGCGCCAGCTGTCGATGCTCAGCGGCACCTCCAGTGCGGCCAGCGCCGGCACGATCGGCGCCAAGCGCTCCCACTCCTCGCGCCAGTCGACGACCGTGGCAGCGTCGGTCGAGCCCTGCCCGCCGAGGTCGATCCCGTCGGCGCCGTCGGCCAGCAGCCGGCGGGCCCGCGCCACCGCGGCGTCAGGCGTGGTCGCGATGGAGTCGGTGTTCAGCGAGTCGGGGCTGGCGTTGACGACGCCGTACAGGAACACGCTGGGGACCGTACGCGGTGAGCGGCGTGCGCACCTTCGC
The DNA here is from genome assembly GCA_963784255.1 of uncultured Acidimicrobiia bacterium. Taxonomy (GTDB): domain Bacteria; phylum Actinomycetota; class Acidimicrobiia; order Acidimicrobiales; family Ilumatobacteraceae; genus JALZMG01. The sequence continues at coordinate 26,758 of CAWAQO010000004.1, forward strand.
CGTCGAGGACTGGACCATCGAGCGGGCCGCCGCCGCGAAGCGCGGGCGCACGGTGTCGATGTGCATCCCGTGCCGCGACGAGGTGGCGACCGTCGGCTCCCTCGTGCGCACCGTGCGCCGCTGCCTCGTCGACGAGCACGGCCTCGTCGACGAGCTGATCGTGCTCGACGACCGCAGCACCGACGACAGTGCCGTCGTGGCCCGCCAGGCCGGCGCGACCGTCGTGCCGATCGGCGACGTCCACGAGCACCACGGCGTGGGCCACGGCAAGGGCAACGCACTGTGGGCGACGCTCGCCGCGAGCCGTGGCGACCTCGTCGTGTGGTGCGACGCCGACGTGACGAGCTTCCGGCCGGAGTGGGTCGCTCGCCTGCTGGCGCCGCTGCTCGACGACTCGACGGTCGCGTTGGTGAAGGCGCACTACGAGCGCCCGACAACCGCCGGCGGTGGCGGCCGCACGACCGAGCTCGTGGCTCGGCCCTTGCTGTCGCTGTTCGTGCCCGAGCTGACCGGCCTCGACCAGCCGCTGTCGGGCGAGTTCGCCGGCCGGCGCGACATCCTCGAGCAGCTGCCCTTCGTCGAAGGGTGGGGCGTCGAGATCGCCATGCTCGTCGACCTCGCCGACCGCTACGGCGCGGAGGCGATCGCCCAGGTCGACCTCGGCGTGCGCCACCACCGCCACCGCGATCTGGCCGAGCTGTCGGTGCAGGCGGCCGAGGTCACCGCGACGTTGTTGTCGCGCGTCAAGGGTGCGCCGCCGTTGCCTCCGGACCCCGTGCTCACGCGCGCCGACGGCTCGGTGCTCCCGCTGAACCTCGCCGAGCGGCCGCCGCTCGCCTCCCTGCGGTGAGCGCCAACCGTCACACCGGAACCGGTTGAGCCGGCGAAGGGCCGGTCGTACGGCCACGGTGACGGTGACCGTCGGGGTCGCCGGCGACACCGTGCTCGAGGCGCACGAGACGTTCACCGTCCGCCTCGGTGCGGCGACCGGCACGGTCGTCCTCGACGACACCGGCCGCGGCACCATCCGCAACGACGACTAGATCCCCTCAGCGGCTTCGACACCCGCCGCGTCGGCAGCCTGGCCGGCGCGGAGGGTGGCGAAGACCGCTGGCGGTTCCCGCCACGGATCGGGCAGCGTGCCCGCCTCGGCGTCCTGGATCGCCCGCCACACCCGCTCGGGTGTGCACGGCATGTCGAGGTGGCGGACGCCGAGGTGGGCGAGCGCGTCGATGACGGCGTTCTGCACCGCCGGTGTCGAACCGATCGTCGCCGCCTCGCCGATGCCCTTGGCGCCGAGCGGGTTGAGTGGGGTCGGTGTCTCCGTCGAGTGGACCTCGAAGCTCGGCAGCTCGGCGGCACTCGGGATGGCGTACTCGGCGAGCGTCGACGTCAAGGGGTTGCCGTCGACGTCGTGGCGGACCTCCTCGAACAGCGCCTGACCGATGCCGGCGGCGACGCCACCGTGCTGCTGACCCTCGACGAGCAGCGGGTTGAGGACCGTGCCGCAGTCGTCGACGGCGACGTGGCGCAGGACGCGCGCGCGGCCGGTGTCGAGGTCGACCTCGACGGAGGCGATGTGGGCGCCGAACGGGAACGTGGCGTCGGCCTGCTCGAAGTCGCCCTCGGCGGTCAACGGTTCCTCCGCCCGATCGGCCAGCTCGGCCCACGTCAACGCCGTCGCCGGGACACCCGCCACACCGATCGTGCCGGCCTCGGTGTCGACGACGATGTCGGCGACGTCGGCTTCGAGCAGGTCGCCGGCGAGGCGCTTGGCCCGCTCGACGAGGGTCTCGGTGACCTGGCGCACGGCCGACCCGCCGATCTGCAGGGACCGCGACCCGCCGGTGCCGCCCCCGCGGGGTACGAGGTCGGTGTCGCCGTCGACGAGACGGATGCGGTCGATCGGGATGCCGGTCTGGTCGTGGACGAGCATGGCGAAGGCCGTCTGGTGGCCCTGGCCGTGGGCGAACGTGCCGGCCCGCACCGTCGCCGACCCGTCGTCGTGCACCTCGACGCCGGCGAACTCGCTGGTACCGCCGCCGGCGGTGATCTCGACGTAGGTGGCGACGCCGATGCCGAGGGCGCGGCGGTCGCCGCGCTCGCGGCGCGCCGCCTGCTCGCGGCGCAGCCCGTCGTAGTCGATCGCCTCGGCAGCGACCGTCAGCGGCGTGGCGTAGCGGCCGCTGTCGTAGGTCACCCCGGTGAGGGTGGCGAACGGGAAGACGTCGTCGGTCAGGAGGTTGCGGTGGCGCAGCTCGATCGGATCGATCCCCAGCTGGTGGGCGGCGTGATCGACGAGGCGCTCGAGCAGCGCCGTGGCCTCCGGTCGTCCGGCGCCGCGGTACGCGCCCATCGGCGTGAGGTTGGTGACGGCGACGGCGACGTCGAACTGGATGGCGGAGAAGCGGTAGGTGCCGTTGGACATCCGCTTGGTGCCGGCGGGCAGGAAGGCGCCGATGCCGGGGTACGCACCGCCGTCGCCGACGAGGCGCACACGCAGGCCGGTGAACGTGCCGTCCGGCCGGCAACCCAGCTCGGCGTACTGGATCTGGCCGCGGCTGTGCGGCTGGCCGACGAGGTCGTCACTGCGCGCCGGCGTCCAACTCACCGGCCGGCCGACGTGACGGGCCGCCGCGGCCACGGCGCTGTACTCGACGCAGATGCCGGCCTTGCCGCCGAAGCCGCCGCCGACCTGCGGGCAGATCACGCGCACGTCGGCGGGCTCCATGCCCAGGGCGGCGGCGAGCTGGCCGTGCAGCCCGTGCGGCATCTGGGTGGAGGCGTAGAACGTGAGCCGGCCGTCGTCACCGAGGACGGCGGCGGCGGCGTTCGGTTCCATCGGCACGACGGCCATGCGCTGGTTGACGTAGCGGCCGCGCACGACGATCACGTCACCGTTGCCTTCGAGCTCGACCGGATCGACGCCGGTGTCGACGAGCGCCTGGTTCGAGCCGTGGGCCGGGAAGATCACCACGGCATCCTCGGCGAGCGCGTCCTCGGGGTCGGTGATCACGTCGAGCCCCTCGTAGTCCGCCCACACGGCGGCTGCGCCATCGCTCGCCGCAGCCTGGGTCTCACCGAGGACGAGGGCGATGGCCTCACCGACGAAGCGGACGACACCGTCGGCCAGCGGCGGCCGGGCGAAGTCCGGATGGACCATCGCGAACCCGTGGTGCGGTGCCACGCCGAGGTCGGCCGCCGTGAACACGGCGACCACACCGGGCGTCGCCCGGGCGTCGTCGGTGTGCACGGCGAGCAGCCGGGCGTGGGCGGCGTCCGAGCGGGCGAACACGGCGTGCAGCTTCCCGGGGAGGTCGAGATCGGCCACGTAGCGCGCCGTCCCGGTGAGGAGGTCGGGATCCTCGGTGCGCAGCACCCGGGTCCCGAGGATCGAACCAGCCATCCGCGGCAACCTATCGGCCGTGGCGCTCCCCAACCTGGGCGGGAATCTCACCACTCACGGATCTGGGCGGGATCCGTCCCAGGTGCTGGTGACGATCCCGCCCAGATGAAGGGTCAGATGCCGAACGGCGCGTCGCGCACCCGGCCGACAGCGTCGTCCGGCCCCTCCAGCGTGACCTCGGCGACGTCCTTGCGGCCGTACACGTACAGCACGCAGTCGCCGAGCGGCCCGCGGATGGTGACGGTCGGCGACCCGCTGCGCAGCACCACCGGATCGTGGCCCTCGGCCTCGACCACGAGCCCGACCGGGGCCGCCTTGCGGACGACCATCCGACCGCCGCGCCGCAGCATCCCGGCCATCGCCTCCTCCAGCTCGGCATCCAGCTGACGGGCGGTCCAGGTCGGCTGGGCCCGAAGCACGTCCTCGTGGTGGACGAAGAACTCGACCGTGTTGACGAGGCGGTCGACCGGCTCGAGGTGCATCGGGTTCCACCGCGGCGGACCCGTGCGCACCCGCTCGACGAGCTCACCCCACGGGCGCTCGGCCTCGGCGGCCTGGACCTTCTCGGTGTAGCTGGCGAACGGACCGGCGATCAGGCCGATGCCGGCGTCGGGGCGCCGCTCGCGCACCACGAGGTGGGCGGCGAGGTCGCGGGTCGTCCAGCCGCCGCACAGCGTCGGCGCGTCGGGTCCGACCGTGAGGAAGAGGTCGCAGAGGGAGGCCCGCTCGGCAGCGGCCGGTGACGTCATGGGCGAACTCTACGGATGGCGGGCGATGAGTCCGCCGTCCGCCGCCCGTCTGAGCAGCGACCCCACGACGAAGGAGATGCGCCATGTCGACCGAAGCGACCCCAGGTGCCCCCTGCTGGATCGACGTGTTCACCAGCGACCCCGACCGTTCCACGTCCTTCTACGGCGAGTTGTTCGGCTGGACCGCCGAGACCGCAGGACCGGAGTACGGCGGGTACATCAACTTCTCCAGCGACGGCCGCCTCGTCGCCGGCGCCATGCGCAACGACGGTGCCGACGGCACGCCCGACGCGTGGTCGGTGTACCTCGCCGTCGACGACGCCGAGGCCACGGTCGACCGCGCCACGGCCGCGGGCGGCACCGTCATCGTGCCGGCGATGCCCGTCGGTCCGCTCGGCACGATGGCCGTCGTCACCGACGCCGGCGGCGCCGCCGTCGGCATGTGGCAGCCGGGCGAGCACCGCGGCTTCGGCGTGAAGGGCGAGGTCGGCTCACCGACGTGGTTCGAGCTGCACACCCGCGACTTCGATGGCGCGGTGAAGTTCTACGAGGCGGTCTTCGGATGGGACGCCCACCCGGCGAGCGACACGCCGGAGTTCCGGTACACCACGCTCGGCGAGGGCGACGGCCAGCAGGCGGGGATCATGGACTCGTCGGGGTTCCTCCCCGATGGCGTGCCCGCCCACTGGCGGGTCTACTTCGGCGTCGCCGATGCCGACGCCACGGTGGCCACGGCCGTCGAGCTGGGCGCCACCGTCGTCATGCCGGTGACCGACACGCCCTACGGGCGCCTCGCCCAGCTGACCGACCCGACCGGCGCCATGTTCAGCATCCAGCAGGCCGCCTGACCACCACCTGACCTCCGAGGGGCGGCCGGTACCGTGGTGCCGGACGCCCCTCTAGCTCAATGGAAGAGCAGTGGACTTTTAATCCATTGGTTCAGGGTTCGAGCCCCTGGGGGGGCACCACGCCGAGCGGAGATGCCGATGAGGTGCTCCTCATTGGTTGCGCTTGGTAGCCGTTTGGTCGCGGCGGACGGTGCCGCTCTCGTGCAAGGGCAGAACACGGGGTTTCCCCTATCCGGGTCGTCGTCGCTCGCCGCAGACTGTGGGCGGTCCGCCGCGAGCCGCCCGTGCATGCCATGCACGACGGATGTTGCCGCAGCCCGGACCGCGCCCATCGACCTCACCACAATCGACCGCGTCAGCACACTCTGGCTCGGCGGAGAAACCACGTCATGAACAACCACGCGACCGACTTCCTCAAGAGAGGCGTCGCCTCGTTCAAGTCTCCCAAGCTGCTCGCCCTCGGCGTGCCGCTCGTGTTCCTCGGTCAGTGCGCCCCCGACGGATGCGCTCCCGGTCCCGCGCCCGCTCCTGCGGCCACCACCTACACCGTGGCTGACGTGATCGATGGCGACACCATCGACGTCAACGGACCCCACGGTGAATTCCGTGTCCGCCTCATCGGCATCGATGCGCCCGAGATCGGGCAGTGTGGTGCCGATGTGGCGACCGTGCGGCTGAAGGAGATCGTGCTCGGTCAAACCGTGGCACTCACGTCAGGCGCTCGGGACGACGTCGACATCTACGGCCGTGCCCTGCGCTACGTCGAGACAGCGACCACTGACGCCGGGATGTACCTCATCCAGAACGGTGTGGCCATCGCCCGCTACGACTCCCGTGACGGTTACGGGAGCCACACCCGTGAGGCTCAGTACGTCGCTGCCGATGCCGCCTCCCCGGTGGGCTACGGCTGCGCCGCCCCGCCGCCAGCCACGACACCGCCGCCAGTGGTCACCCCGCCCCCGGCGGGCAACTGCCACCCTGCCTATGTCGAGTGCCTGCCGGTCGTCGCGGACCTGGACTGTCCACAGGTCGGCCACCTGGTCCACCTGCGCTCGATCGGCAACGACCCGTACCGGCTCGATGGTTCGGACAACGACGGCCTCGGATGCGAGTCGTTCGGCTGACCAGGCCATGAACCGGAGTGCCGATCACGATGGCGTGCGACCCGACAGCCCCCCGGATCGCCCTTTCGGGGCTTCGCCGAGGTAGCCACGCTCGCGGGCCCGCATCACGCGCTTGATGGCCGAGCCGGGCTGCAGCCCGCGAGCCATGCCGACGATCTGCGTCGGGTTGTGGCTGCCGAGCGCGTGAGCCAACGCATAGACGAGCGCATCGACGGCGGCAGGGTCCGCGTCGGGATGATCCTCGATGATTCCGGCCCATCCTCGGGTGTCGAGCACCGCAGCGGCGAGGGAGGCGGCGACCGTCTCGCCGAGCCGCACGCGAGCGAGCTCGGCCACGCGAACCGGGATGCCGTCGGCTCGTCGTGTGATCCGGATGTCCTCCGGGACGAGGCGCTGCTCGTCGTCGTCCCAGTTCAACCGGATGTCCAGGTCGTAGGGATCCTTCCCGGTCACCGTCACCGTCGCGGACCGGGGGATCGGTCGCGACAGTCCGTTCGGACCAACGACCACCTTGCCCCGAACCGTGGTGCTGACGTCCACGACCGGCGATGGTAGCCGCGGACACGAGCATAGGAATTCAGTCGCCCATGAATTCATGAGCCAGGGATGTGGATCGGGTGACGCAGAACCCGATGTCTGGCGGCTACTGGCACGGTGGACGTCTACCGAGCTCGACGATGTCCTCGCCGGGCACTGAGGTCTGACCGGCCATGGCGACGCCGAGGGCCAGCCGGCTGACGGACGAGCTCTGACAGATGCCGGCCGGACTCTGATCCAGTGGTTCAGGGTCGAGCCCGGGGCACCGCCGCCGTGCCGGCGGCCAGACTGTCGTCGTGGATCCATCCCCGGACGACTCGCCGACCGCGGGCTGGTCCGACGCCGCGCAGGTCGGCTGGTACCTCGGTCGGATCGGCAAGCTCGAGGCTCGCCAGGCCGGCGAGCGAATGATCGCCGACCTCCTCCCTTCGACGCCGCGGGCGGTGTTGGACCTCGGCTGTGGCGACGGCCGGCTCGCCGCTCTCGTGCTCGACGAACGGCCGAGCATCGAGCACGTCGTCGCCGTCGACCGATCGCCGCCCATGCTCGCCCACGCCCGCGAGCGGTTCTCCGACGAACCACGCGTCGACATTCGCGAGTGGGACCTCGAGGACGACATCACCCCGCTGGGCACGTTCGACGTGATCGTCTCGGGGTTCGCCATCCACCATCTCGAACACGCGCGCAAGCGCGATCTCTTCGCGGAGATCGCCCGACTGCTCCAACCCGGCGGCGTGTTCCTCAACCTCGAAGTCGTCGCCTCGGCGTCTCCGCGACGCCACGCTGAGTTCCTCGAGGCGATCGGCCGGACGGCCGATGATCCCGAGGACCGGCTGGCGACGGTGGACGAGCAGCTCGCCTGGATGCGCGACGCCGCGCTCGACCACGTCGACTGCCTCTGGCGCTGGCGAGGGTTCGCGCTCCTCGCCGGTGAGGGACCTCCAGATCCGACGCCCGCGGGCGGGTGACCCACGGTCTGCGCCGCCTGCGGCTCAGCGGTCGCGGGCGGGCTCGAACACCACGGCTCGTACACCGTACGGGAAGCGAGCCCGACCGAGGCCGGACCCGTCCTCGAGCGCTACGCCACGATCGCCCCGCGAGCGCGCCGGTGCTTCACCGCCGACGTCGACGACGCCGCCGAGGCGTTCGCGGCAGAGGCCCACCTCCACCCCGTCTTCGAGCTCCGATCGATCCTCGAGCCAGCCCGACCGACGGACGCGGTCAGATGCGGAAGAAGAGATTCGTGAAGCGCTCGGCCAGGCGGGCGTCGCCCCGAACGGTTCCGCCGTTGATGCGACCCATCGCCGTGAGCACGAAGCTCGCGGCGTCGAACTCGAGCACCACCGGCACGTCGCCGAGCTCGCCAGGTTCGAGGGCGAACCCGTCGGCCGAGACCGAGACCTTGGTGTCCCCGCCGTTCCGCCCGGACACGCGCACGCCGGCGGTGAACGGCTCGACGTCCGCGCACAGCGCGGTCGACTGCCACACGATGAAACAGAACGGCACCAGCAGGTCGGCGGCGTCGCCGTCCATCGCGTGGGCGCGACCGATGCCTTGACGGATGTCCCACGTGTGGACGGTGTAGTCGACGAGCTGGGCGACGGGGTAGAAGCACGACGGCAGCGGCCCCATGTACTTGTGCGGGACCATGAACCCGCCCCACGCGTCGGCGTCGAGTCCCTCGATGATCGCCAGCATCTCCGCGCGGTCCTTGTCGAGCCGCGTGAGGAGCTCGTCCTGCGACGTGTTGCGGAAGGCTTGCGCCCCGGCATCGACGTGCTCGTTCATCGTCCGGACGCCGAGCGCATCGGGTGCGGTCGTCTTGCCGTTGGCTGCGTCGAAACCGACGAAGTAGCCCTCCGTGGTGTCCACGAGGTGCCCGACGATGTCGCGCACCTCCCAGTGCCCTGCAGCGGTGGGGGTCTCCCACACCCCGGGCAACGACGCCAACGCCAGCATCTGGTCCGACTGCTCGCGAACCGTTCTCAGCAGGTTGTCCTTGCTGGCGAAGTCGAAGAAGTTCCATTCACTCATCGCGCCCCTCACGGTCGAGTCCCCCGGGCGAAGCCTACGCTCGTCCCTCGAGGGCGGAGGCCGCGACGGCGCGGCGTCAGTAGTGGATGGTGCCGGGTTGGCCACCGCCGCAGGCGATGGCGTCGCCGTTGATGGCGATCGATCGGGGCGAGGCCAGGAACGCCACGACCCAAGCGATCTCGGCGGCGTCGATCAGCTTGCGGATCGAGTTGCCCTCGGCCATGCGCCGTTCGATGTCGGCCTCGTCGACGCCGGATGCCGCGGCGTGGAGGCCGACGATCCTGGGCGTCGCTTCGGTGCGGGTCAGGCCTGGGTGCACCACCGTCACGTTGACACCCTTCGGACCCAGCTCGTCGGCGAGGTTCTTCGTCAGCGCGGCGACCGAGACGTTGCGGATCGAGCCGACCACCGACCCGGTGGCACGGGCGGCGAGGCCGGAGATGTTGATGATCCGACCCCAGCGATTCGCGATGAGGTGCGGCGCGACCTCGCGGGCACAGCGGAGGTATCCCATCACCTTCACGTTGACGTCGTCGAAGAAGACGTCGTCGGTGATCTCCGCCAGCTTCGGCGGCCGCTCCTGCCCTCCCGCCTTGGCGGCGCTGTTGACCAGGATGTCGAGCCCACCGAGAGCCGCAACGGCGTCGGCCACCATGGCCCTGACCGACTCGTCGGAGCCGGTGTCGACCTGGAGTGGCACCACGGTCGCACCGGTCGACTCGGCCAGTTCGATCGCCGTTGCCCGGGTCGCCTCCACGTCACGCGCGGCGATCGCCACGGCGCAGCCCTCCTCGGCCAGCGTCCGTGCGATGGCCTTGCCGATGCCCCGGCTGCCTCCAGTGATCAGCGCCCGCTTGCCGGTCAGTTGCAGGTCCATCTCGCTCGCAGCGCTCCTCACTCCAACAGCTCGTAGCCGGGCGTGAGGATATGTGGCGGGTCGAACACCCGCATGGTCTGCACGGTCGGTCTGCGCTTCAGGCGACCCCCGACCGGTGGGTCGGGCGCAGCCGCCATGACGACAGGTTGCTGTAACCCCGCACCGACATCGGCCGACGCCGGCTCAGCCGCAGCCCGGGCTCGCTGGCAAGGGCGGTCGCCAGTTCACCATCGACGAGAACGGTCCCCGGCTTGGCCGCCGACGTGAGTCGGCTGGCGATGTTGACGACTGGCCCGTACACGTCGCCGAAGCGGCTGAGGACACTGCCACGGGCCATGCCGATGCGCAGGTCGGGCAGCTCGCCGTCGGCCTCGACGGCGTCGAGCAGTGCCAGCCCGATGGCGGCTGCCGCGACGGGGTCGACGGCCACGAACATCACCTCGTCGCCGAGCATCTTGACCACTCGTCCTGCGGCGTTCGCGACGATCTCGGCGGCCGTCGACTCGAACCGCTCGAGGAGCCCGGTGAGCTCTGTCTCGGTGAGGGTGCGGGTCAGGCGGGTGAAGCCGACGACGTCGGCGAAGCCGACCACCAGCGTGTTGCTCACCAGTTCGTCAGGTGACGCGGCGAGCGCCCGACCCACCAAGGCGGCGATGTGTCGGCGCCAGACGTACGAGTGCAGCCGCTCCATCGTCGGCAGGATCGTCTCCGCGAAGCGCAACACCGCGGCCTCGTCGGCCTGGTCGGGTCCGCTGTCCGGTCGCGACATGACGTAGTCGTTGAGCAGGCCGATCTCCCATTCGGCCAGCCGCGAGAGTGACTGGCCGGCCGCCCGGGCGACAGCGGCCTCGACGGTCGGCGCGATCAGCCCCGACTCGACGAACCCGTCGATGAGCTCGAGTGCCTCGACGTCGGCGTCGGTGAACATGACGTCGTCGTCGTCGACATCGGCGAACCCGAGCGCCCGCCACAGCCGCTCGTTGCGCTGGCGAGGGACGCCGCTGCGCGCCTCGACCTCGATACGGGTGTAGCGCCGGGCGCCTCCCAGCACGATTCGCTCGAGACGCTCCGACAGCGGCGGTGACGGCTCGGCAGGACGGAGCAGGCTGGCCAGCCACTCTCCGATGCGATCGGGGCCGGACATGGTCATCCCGCCAGTCTCGCAATCGCGCGACTTCACCCAGGGCGGGCTGTCCGCTGCTCTCAGGTGCGCTATTGTTGACCAACTCAGTCGGAATTTGCGCTCGTTGGAGGCCCCATGTCGATCAGCACACCCGCCGCGAACTTGAACAACGTCGATCTCGGCGCCGTCGGCGCCCTCGTCGAAGCCATCCGCGACCGACCCGACGCCGCCGCCACCACGTGGGCGGCCGAGGTTCGCTGGAACGGTGGATTTCAGTCCGAGGCTCGCGTCCGCTCGTTCGCGCCGCTGCCCTCGGACGAGCCAGTTGCACTGGGTGGAGCGGACACTGCCGCCAACCCCGTCGAACAGCTCCTCGGCTCGCTCGGGAACTGCCTCGCCGTCGGCTACGCAGCCAACGCCTCGGTGGCAGGCATCGCCATCCGCGACCTGCGCATCGAGCTGACCGGCGACATCGACCTGCGCGCCTTCCTCGGCCTACGCGACGGTCACGCCGGCTTCGACGACATCCGCGTCGCCGTCCACCTCGACGCCGATGCAACCGAGGACCAGTTGCAGGCGCTGCACGACAAGGTCGTGGGTTCCTCGCCGGTCGGCCACACGCTCGGCCGGGCGGTCCCGGTCACCATCGCGCTCGTCTGACGCCGACGATCGCGCTCGCGTCCTCGCCGGTGCGGGCTGCGTCCGCGGAGGCGCTGGGGGCCCCTCATTAGTGTCGATGCCGATGGCGGTGTTCGTGTTGGTGCACGGGGCATGGAGCGGCGCGCACGGGTTCCACCTCGTACGGCAGCGGTTGTGGGCGGCCGGACACGAGGCCTACACCCCCAGCCTCACGGGGGTAGGTGAGCGAGTGCACCTCACCGGCCCGGGCGTCGGGCTGTCGACGCACGTCGCCGACGTCGTCAACCACGTCCTGTACGAGGACCTCGACCGGATCGTGCTGCTCGGGTTCTCCTACGGCGGGGCGGTCGTGACCGCCGCGCTCCCGCACATCGGAGAGCGTGTCGCGCATCTCGTGTTTCTCGACGCCTTCGTGCCCGCCGACGGCGACAGCGTGCGGACGCTGGCCGGAGGGCCGCCTCCCGGACCGATCACTCTCGGCCAGCCGTGGCTCGTCCCGCCCACCCCGCGCGCCTACGACGACCCGAACGAAGCGACCTTCGCCGACGCTCGCCGAGTCGACCACCCTGCGCGCTGCTTTCTCGAACCGGTCCACGTGCCTCGCCCGCTCGAGGAGTATCCGTTCACGCGGACCTTCATTCGAGCAACCGCCGATGCGCCCGACGCGCCGGGCACTGCCGCCTTCGACGCGGCTGCCCGCCATGCCCGCACGTCAGCCGCCTGGCGCTACCACGGCGTCGCCACCAACCACATGATCGCCCAGAACCGCCCGGACGAGCTCGTCGCGATCCTCCTCGACCTCGTCACCGAGCGCAACACGCCGGCGGACTGACCGCTAGCCACCAGCCACCGCCGGCCCTGTTCGACCGGCCGACGGATGTCGGTGTCGAGGGGCGATCCAGCGACTCGAACCTTCTCGTTGCAAGAGTCCGACCATCGTGTCGGCGATCGAAACGCTGGCCGACAGCTTGGACGCGGAGATGCTGAACCACCCCGGCCGGATCTGCTGGATGGTGGTGCGGCGGACGGCATTCCTGACATCGCAGCGGGCCTGCACACGGACGACGAAGTTGGACGCGACGTGACGAGCCTGGTCCAGGCCCCCGAAGTACCGCCTGGCCTCGTGGAGGGCGGGAGCAGCGTGGGTGAGGCCGTCGAGGTCGCCGGCGGGGGTGAACCGATACAGGAAGGGCTGGTAGACAGCGGGAACGTCGGCGAACCGGCCCACGTTGACGTGGTGAACTCCGTGATCGCCGTGGTAGAGCACGTGGTTGCCGGTGGTTCCGAGGACGTCGAAGGTCATGAACGGGCCGTACACGATCATGGCGCTGAGTCCTGCGTAGTCACCAGGAAGCTCGACCACCATCATCTCGCACAGACTGAAGTAATAGGCCTGTTGCCGCGAGGGGTCGTGCAGCAAGTTCGGGTTGCCGTAGACCGCCGAGATCACGTAGTCGTAGGAGTCGAGCATCGATGGTGATGCGGTGGCGAACATCACCCTCACGCCGCAGTCCTGCAGCTTCTGCCGGCAGAGCTCACGCAGAGACGCTGGGTCCAGGGACTTCTCATGGGAGAGCAGAGAGAGCACGACATGATCGGTGAAGACACCCGAGGGCCGCTTCGGCTCGAGCGGCAGATCGCAGCGGGCGCAGAAGTCGAGGTACTGCGCCGGCGTGATCGCGCTGCGGTCGGCGACGCCGTAGTAGTTGGTGCTCGGCATGATGCACGGGCCATAGACCTCCTTGAACGGCTGGTGGTAGTCCCGCAGGCTGGCGGCGGTCTCGGCGCTGCGGGCGTATTGGTAGCCGTAGTGCAACCGATTGCTGGTGCCCGCCGACGTCTCCAGCAGGATGTCGTGGCGACGCTCGTAGACATCGACGTCGAACCCCAACGCCTGTCGGATGCGCCAGGCGACCGTGCAGCCGATGACCCCTCCCCCGATCACGGCCACGCGAGGCGCTGACCTGAGCCTCGACACCGTGGCGGTCCTTCCTGCAATCGCTTCCGACGGCACGCCGACGAGGCCCTCCTCGAAGCGGTAGACGTGGGTCGCATCGGAGGGCCTTTCGAGGGGATTCGCGACGAGAGGTCCCCGCCGTGGCTCCGATCCTGAACACCCGCCTCCCCCGCGGCTTGGAGAACCTGTGACGGTCCGCTGGAGTTCGCCGCCGGCGCACCATCGCCAGCTGGCGGCAGTGACCCGCGAAGGCGTCGTCGACGACGACGACGACCGCGTGGTCGGCGAGAAACCCTCGACGCGTTCGACCCCCCGGACGACACGTCGAGGGTTTCTCGGCCTGTCGGCCGGAATGTATCCCGACCACGTGAGACCCGCGGACGAATTCGGCCGCGGCGAGGGTTCAGGGCCGGTCAGGGATCGGCGGAGCGCGGTGCGGACGACCTCAGCTACGTGGGAGGTTCGTCGGGGCCTGCTCCGGCCAACGCCACGCGTACCACACGATCAGCATCACGAGCGCGACCTCCACGACACTGAGGAACACGAAGTACGCCCAACCCTCGCCGATGACCGACAGCGCGATCGTGACCGCGTAGACGGCGCCGAGGACGATGTTCGTCCGACGGTCGAGGCCGGTGGGAGGACCAGGGACAGGAACACCATCAGGCTCGGGATCGCCACGTAGATCGAGGTCGCCAAGAGGAAGGCCTGACTCACCTCGAAGCGGCTCGAGCGCGAGCACCCACCGCTCGACAGGCAACCACCTCCCGATGCTGCAGGTGGGCGCTCGTCCGGGTGTGCTCTGGGTCGACGCCGCGACGTCGGGCGCTGATCGCACTCGTGAGCGACCGCGTGCCGCTCGATCTCGGCCGGGGTGATGGTCGTCGCCTCGGCTCGACCGGTCGGACGGTCGTACCATCCGCGCATGGCGCCAGCGTTCGCGATCGCACCCGTCAGTGGGTTCATCGGGGCGGACGTCGAGGGCCTCGACCTCGCGGCGCCGCTCGACGAGGACACCGTGCAGCGGCTGCGCGACGCCTTCAACGAGCACCAGGTGCTCTTCTTCCGTGATCAGCAGCTGACGCCGGAGCTGCAGATCGCCTTCGGCCGGCGGTTCGGCGAGCTCGGGACGCACCCCTACGTCGCGGCCAGCCCCGCGCACCCGGAGATCATCGATGTCGTCACCGAGCCCGAGGACCGAGTGAACTTCGGTGGCGGCTGGCACAGCGATGTCACGTTCCTGGCGAAGCCCGACCTCGGTTCGATCCTGTACGCCGTCGACGTGCCGCCGTACGGCGGCGACACGCTCTTCGCCAGCCAGCTCGCCGCATACGACGCGCTCAGCGACACGATGAAGGCGCTGCTCGACGGCCTCGTCGGAGTCCACTCGGCCGGCCCGCAGTACGGCGGCGCCGGCTACTCGACGCAGAGCTCGGCGATCGTGACGAAGGGCGCGGCCGAGGCCGCAGAGAGCCGGGCCGAGCACCCCGTCGTGCGCACCCATCCGGAGACGGGGCGCAAGGCCCTGTACGTCAACCCGGCGTTCACGATCGGCATCAAGGGCATGCGCCGCGCCGAGTCGACGGCGCTGCTGACGTTCCTCTTCGCGCATGCGACCGCGGAGGAGCGCACGTGCCGCTTCCGGTGGCAGCCCGGATCGGTCGCCATGTGGGACAACCGCAGCGTCCAGCACTCTGCGCTCCACGACTACCGCGGCCACCGCCGTGTGATGCGCCGCATCACGATTCGCGGCGACCGCCCCCGCTGACGCGTCTGGTCCGACGGGTGAGTGGGTTCAGGCCGGTTCGACCCGGAGGGGCGCGCCGCTGCCGGGTCGTCGAGCGGCGTCCGGACGGTCAGCGCGGAGTCCAGTACTCCTCGAGGGTCGCGACGCCGGGTTCGACGGCGGACCACTGGTCATCGATCGCCAGACGGGCGAGGGCGGCCGTCGGGAACTTGGTCGCCATCATCGCCCGCGCCGCGGGGTCGCCGCGACCGGCGAGCATCACGGCAAGGTCACCGATCCCCGGGTTGTGCCCGATGAGCAACACGCACGTCACGGTCGACGGCAGTCGCTGGATGCGGGTGAGCAGTTCGTCGGCGTCGGCGGCGTAGAGCTCCGCTTCCACCTCGACAGGCGTGTCCGTCGGCAGCGCGGAGCGAATCCGCTGCAGCGTCTCCACGGTCCGCGCCGCCGACGAGCACAGCACGAGCTGGGGAGGGTCGGCGAGACCTCGGAGGTGCTCGCCCAGCGCGGTCGCGGCGCGACGTCCACGTGGCGCGAGCGGCCGATCGTGATCGACGAGGTCGGGCTGGTCCCAGCTCGACTTCGCGTGGCGCAGCAGCAGCAGACGATGCACGGTCCTCCCATCGTGGACGCTCAGCGGCTCGGCGTCGAGTCCGGACACCCGCAAGCCGCCTGGGGATGCTCCGAGCCTCGACGGTCGTCACGCAGGCAGGAGTTGCAGCACCAGGACGGCGCCGATGGCGACGATGCACACGATGTGGTCGTGCAGGATCGTGCGGGCGCGCCGTGACTGGGTGGCCACGTCGTCGCGCTGCTGACCCCCCGGCCCATCCATCTCCGACGATGACCGCAACGGCCTCGCCGTGTCCATCACGTCACGTGTCGAGTCCTACCACCATCCGGTCGGCACCTGTCGCATGGGCGACGATCCAGATGGCGGCGCCGTCGTCGACGCCCACGGCCGAGTCCACGGCCTCGACGGGCTCTATGTCGCCGATGCGTCGATCATGCCAACCATCCCCTCCGCCAACACGAACGTGCCAACCATCATGGTCGCCGAACGCATGGCCGAGTGGCTACGCCACCGATAGCCCGAACCGTCAGCGCCCCGGTCCGTCACCCCGGAGATCAGCCGGGCGGTGCCAGCACTGGGTGGTAGTCGTTCATCCGGGTGACCCGATACGTGAAGGTGTACTCGGGACCCGTCGGGCCTGGGCCGCCGCACACGTTGTTCCCGCACGCGCTGCCCAGTGTCGCGGTGGCTTCGAACCACGTTCCGACCTGGGGCAGGGCGAACAGCAACTCGTTCTCGGTGAACGTCTGCGTGAACTCGCCGATGAGGTCGTCAGGGCAGTTGGCCGGCGGCAGGTTGCCGTCCCGGCGAAAGCACGCCCATTCCCAGAACTCCCACGAGCTGTCGCTCTCCCACAGCCGCACGTTGAACTGCACGGGCGCGGCGTGGCCGGCCTGCACACAGCGCCACGTGTCGCCGGCCTCGGACGCCAACTCGGTCGGCACGCCGTGGACGGCGATGGGCTCGATCGGCAGCATGCACCGCTCCGTGACGCCGAACGACCGCGTCTCCCCGGTGTCGAAGTCGCCGAACAGCTCGCTGGCCGCCATCACGCCGTCGGCCTGCCACACCGCGTAGACCTCGTCCGATCCCCACCAGTCGACGCCCGACTCGTCGTTGGCCCGGACGCGGATCGCTTGAACCACGAACCGGGGCTCGGACCGGGGAACGCCCGGACCCGGTGTCGGTGACGGGGCCGGCGGGGGCGACGGGGCGGGTTCCGGTGCGGGGACTGGTTCCGGGGCCGGCGGTTCCGGTTCGGGCAGGGTCGGCGGCACCGGGGGGTCGTCGCCGATCGGCGGTCGGGCGAGCGCCAGTGATGCCGGCAGCATCGCGGCGATGACGAGCGCGCCGGCGCCGGCCACGCGGCGGGTTCGTCTGGTAGTGGTCCCGAACATGCTGTGCTCCTTGGGTAGCGCCCGAAGTGGCGTGCCTCCTTGGCGTGACCCCGGTGTGACAGGGGATGGAACGGCTCGAGGAAGTGGGACCAGGCCGCTGCGTGTCCCGGCCGATTACACGGGCCGTTCGGGGCTCGCCGCGTCCGCTCGAGCGCGACGGACCTGTCGTGGTGCGGCAAGGTTCGTGGATGGTCGATGGAGTGTTGGCGGCGATCGGTTCGACGCCGGTGGTGAGGTTGTGCCATCTGGTCGAGGCCGGCATGGCGGAGGTGTGGGTCAAGATGGAGGCGGCAAACCCGACGGGCTCGTACAAGGACCGGA
>CAWAQO010000005.1:0-444987 GCA_963784255.1 uncultured Acidimicrobiia bacterium
TCGTCACCCCTGACCTCACATTCGCCGCTGTGCAAGCCGGCACGAACGTGAAGTCCTGCAGCGCCGAGATCGCCGACGATCACGGGACCACGCCAAACGATCCGCGAGCAGGTCCATCGAAGGTCGCCAAAGCCATCCTCGGTATGCCCCACGGCTCTTCCCCGAAACGATCACCAGCTGGCGCACCTTGTGGTCGTCGTCGAGACGCTCATGACCGAGTCCCTCGTTTCGCCCGGGGAGTTCGATGCGATCGATGAACAGGACCGTGGCGAGCACCCGGCTGATCTCTCGGCTGGGCAGGTTCTCGGTGAGAAAGTCCTGGATCTCGTCGGTCATCATGTCGAGCGCGTCGGAGAACCAAATCAGGTGATCGGCGCTGTCCAGCTCGACGAGGGTCGCGTTTGGGATCCGTTCGGCCATGTACCGAGCCAGCTCGATGGAGATACACGATCGCGGGTGGAGTGCAGCACGAGGGTCGGCACACGGACCAGCGGGAGGGCGTGACGAACGTCGATCTCCACGAGCGCCCGAAGGTACGCGCTTGCAGCGCCCGGGCTGGCTGAGGCGCGCGCTGGTACCTGCCGTACTGTTCGCGAGCGACCGGATCGTTGCCGACGCTCGGGCAGTAGAGCCGAAGCCCGACCCCTGTGCCCCACCGGGCCTCGGTGTACTCGACGTGGCTCTCTACGTCTTCGCGCTCAGGCCGATCGGGTAGTCGACCTCGTCAAAGAGCTGTCGAGCGAACGCGCTGCAGAGCACCAGTGAGCGGGTGCGCTCCGGATAGGTCGCAGCGAACAGGACGGAGATGAGGCCGCCGGCGGTCACCCCGAGGACCGCCGCTCGTTCCGATCCAACGGCGTCGAGCACGACCCGTGTGTCCTCCATCCAGTTCTCGACATCGACCTGCGGCGGCCGGTCCGACAAGCCCACCCCTCGCTTATCGAACAGGATGAGCCTCGAGAAGGACGCCAGGCGACGGACGAGCCGGCCGGACCACGCCTCCCACCACGTGTCGAGGTGCGACACATACCCGGGCACGACGATCAGGTCGAGGGGTCCGTCACCCGCGACCTGGTACGCAAGGTTGACGCCGTCCTCGGTCCACGCGTAATGGACCCGAGGAGTCTCGTCCAGCAAGGATCGCGATGCCGACTGCCGCGGTCGAGCCGCGCGGTCGCGCCGGGGTCAGCGAGCATCGACGAGCTGCTTGGATAGACCCGCCTCGGCAGTCGGCGGCCAGTCGAGCTCCGGCGCTGCTCGAGCACAGCCGTCTCCACGGCCCGCAGCGCCGGTCCCGGCGCCACGCCCAGCTCATCGGCCAGCCGTCGTCGGAACGACACGCACGACCGTAGGGCCTCGGCCTCTCGGCCACACCGGTACAGGGCGACGCCCGCTGTACCCACAGCCGTTCGCGCAGCGGGTGACTGACGACGAGCCCATCCAACTCGGACGCCAGGGCCTGATGGCAGCCGCACGCCAGCTCGGCGTCGATCCGGTCCTCGATCGCGCCCAGTCGCGCCTCGTTCAGTCGAGCCGACTCGGCTTCGAGGCTCGTGCACACTTGTACATCGGCGAGTGGGTCGCCCCTCCACAACGCCAGCGCTTCACGCAGCGACGCCGCTGCTCCGGCCGGGTCGGCGGCGTTGGCTTGACCTCGTGCTCGCTCGACGAGCGTGACGAAGCGATGCTCGTCGATGTCGTCCGCCGCAATGGCGAGCTGATATCCGGGCGCCACCAGCTCCAGCAACGACGCCGCATTGGCGAGATTGAGCATCTTGCGCACCGCGGCCACACGTACCTGCAGCGCACGGCGAGCCCGGTCCCCGGTGAGGTCCGACCAGAGGCATCCATCAGCCGGTCGGCGCTGACCACGCGGCCGTGGTTGATGACGAGCAACGCGAGCAGCGCCCGCTCCTTTTGCGCCCGGGGAGTGACATCCACTCCGTCGATCACCGCCGAAAGCGGTCCAAGGACCCCGAAGGCAGCCTCCACCCGGCTGATCCTAGAGACCCGGCCGCGGCACGTAAGCGTTTGGTAAGGGCCCCGTGAGCGACGGCTGCGAATGTGATGACTGCGTGCGATGCAGCCCTCATCGTTAAGCGGACCGAGGGCTACAGACGGAGCTTCCGCACGGCGCGCACGCACGGGTGCGGGGAGGGAGCCATGAAGAAGCAGGTCGCTGTCGCAGCGGTTCTTGTATCGGCGTGTGTCGCCTCGAGCTGGCCGCAGCTCGGGGCCAGTGGATCGAGCCCCGCAAGCCTTCGTCCTCCGGTCGGGGCGTCCGCCCGGGCGATGCGGTCCTCCTTTGGAGCGACAACGCCGGCGAAGCCGCCACGGCGGCCTGCATCGCTCCGCTCGACAATCCACTCCATGAGTCGCGCATCTACGCGATGATGTCTCATCGCCATTCACGACGCCCTCAACGCCATCGATCGCCGTTCCCGTCCGTACGTGTACGACACGAACCGTCCGGACACGTCCCGGATCCGCTGTCGCCGCGGCCGCACAATGGTGCTCGTCAAGCTCATCGGCCAGCTCCCCCTTGAGCTCACTCCCGCCCGGTGCATCCCTGCTGGCATCGCCAGCGCCGAAGCCGACTACACGGCCGCGCTCACCTCGATCCCGAACGGTCCGGCGAAGACGCCAGGCGTAGAGCTGGGAGAGGAAGCCACGGGCGCTATCCTCACCGCGAGAGCCGATGACGGAGCGGTCGGTCCGTTCCTGGACTTCCCTGCGCTGCGGATGCCGCTCCTGGCGAGTACCGAGTGCTTGCGGGCACGGACGGTCATCGGCTTCGTGGCATGGGAGAACGTCACTCCCTTCGTGCTGCACCACCATTCGCAATTCCGTCCCGGACCGCCCTACAAGGTGGACAGCAAGAAGTACGCCGTCGACTTCGACGAAGTGAAGCGGCTCGGCGGCGACAACATTCACGACGCCCAGTACGCGAAATGCTGACCAAACCGAGGATCGCGCTGTTCTGGTGTGGGATCTCACACTGAAGTGGAATCGGATCGCCAGAACGGTCTCCGCTCGGAAGGGACTCGACCTCTGGGACAACGCTCGCCTGTTCGGCCTCCTCAACGTGGCTCTCGCCGACGGCTACATCGCCATGGTCTCCACCAAGAACCACTACAACTACTGGCGACCCAGATTGCGCCCGCGATCCGGGAAGGGGACATGGACGGCAACCCCGCCACGACCGGCGTCCCGACCTGGACATCGCTGCAGCCGCGACTCTCCGCGGATCAAGACTACGCCTCGGGCCACAGCATCGAAGGGGGCGCAGGTGCGGAGGTGCTGAAGCAGTTCTTCGGCACCGATCGAGTGAACTTCCAGGACTGCACCGCGACGTTGCCTGAGCCTCTTGCTCCTACCACCTGTGGTGGTTCGTCACCGAGGTACCGTTCGTATTCCAGCTTCTCCCAGGCTGCAGCCGAGAACGCCTACTCGCGCATCCTCATCGGGTTCCACTTCCGCAAGTCGGTCGAAGAGGGGACTGCCTACGGCCAAGACATGGGCAAGCCTGGGGCAAACCTCTATTTCCGCCCCGTCCATTGAGATCGGTCTGCTGATGGAGCCGGCGACGATGGCCGCGGGCACGCCGGGAGCTGGTGGAGCACACCCGTCACCGTCGACGGCCCACCCCCCGAACCGGAACCCGGGCGGCGTACCGTCCACGACCTCACGCCGGTCCCCACTTCTTCACTCACACCACTCCTGGAAGAGTGTGTCAACCGACCCGGGTCGACGAGCCTTCGCGCAGGCCACCTAGCCCGGATCGGTCGCAGGACGGCTGTGCCCACGTTGCGACTCACCGCCAACAGGGATTGCCCGATCCACACCGGCACGTTGGCCCGCTGGATCACTGAGTGCCCGAACGAGACGGCTCGGCCCTCCCCGTGGTGCTGGCGGCGGGCCATGGACCGCGACGCCGCCAAGCTCAGGCTGACCTCGAGGTTGCACAGAACCACGACACGCGGGGTGTCGGGAACAACGCCGATGACGCCCGGGTCCAGTGCCCAGGAACGCCGGCTCTCCGACGTACAGCCGAACGCCCGCATGCTTGCTGTCGTGAGCGCTCCAATCGGCGTTGTGCCGACCTCGGAACAACGCCGATTGTTCCGAGGTCGTGATTGTTCCGAGGTGAGCGCGGATCTGGCTGGTCGGTAGGGCGATCTGGCGCGGCGTAGGTCGGAACAATCCGACGGTTGGGGGTGACGCTTCCTTCATCGATGTCGAGCGAAGGAGGCAGCGCATGTCCAGTCGAGCGCGAGCGGAAGGACCGAGACGGATCGACTGGTGGACGGGTTCGCCGGCTACCTGCGCCGCGAGCGGGGCGTGTCGACGTTCACCGTCGACCTGTATGTCGCCGACGTGCGCAGGTTCCTCGCCGGCCGCGGCATCGGCGAGCTGAGCGAGTTGACCCCGGCGGACGTGTCGCACGCAGTGCTGGACCAAGTCGGGACGTGGTCGCCGGCGTCGGTGCGGCGCTTCGGGTGCGCGCTGCGCTCGTTCCTGCGTTACTGCTTCCTCACCGGGTTGGTCGAGCGCGACCTGTCGGGGGCGGCGTTGCCGGTGTCGGGTCGGCGGCGGTCGTTGTTGCCCCAAGGCATCACACCACGCAGGAGAAGGCGTTGCTGCGCGCGTGTGATCGGCGACGTGCCACCGGTCGACGTGACTACGCGGTGATCTTGCTGATCTTGCGGCTCGGGCTGCGGGCGAATGAGGTTGCGACGCTGCGCCTCGACGACATGGATTGGCGAGCCGGGCAGCTCACGATCCATGGCAAGGGCAACCGCGTCGACCAGCTCCCGTTACCGGTGGATGTCGGCGAGGCGATCGCCGCGTACTTGTGCCGCGGCCGCCCACGTTCGGCCACGGCGCGGGAGGTGTTCCTGCGGGTGCAGCCGCCGCTCGTTGGCTTGACCCGCGTCGGGTGAGCTCGCTCGTCGCGGCGGCAGCGCGTCGCGCCGGGCTTGGCGTGGTGCGCCCCCGTCGGCTGCGCCACACCGCGGCCACCGACATGCTGCGGGCCGGCGCGTCGCTGCCCGAGATCGGCCAGGTCCTGCGCCACCGTTCGCTTGGCACCACCGCCATCTACGCGCGGGTCGATGTCGAGCGGCTCCGCGCCATCGCCCGGCCCTGGCCGTCGGCGGCGACGTCATGACGGCGCTGGCCGATCATCTCGATGACTACCTGCGGCTGCGCCGGGCGCTGGGCTTTCAGCTCGGCCGCCACGGCGAATCTCTGCCCGGCTTCGTCGCCTACCTCGAGGCCAACGGCGCGGCGACGATCACCGTCGAGCTGGCCGTCGCCTGGGCGCGCCTGCCGCAGGGGATCAAGCCGATCACCGTCGACTACCGGCTCAGCGCGGTGCGCGGCTTCGCCCGCTACCTGCACGCCCTCGACCCCGCCCATCAGATCCCACCACGCGGGTCTGTTGTCGGTGCCGCGGCGGCGGCCGACGCCATACATCTACACACCGGGCGAGATCGCCGAGGTGTTGGCCGCCGCGCGCCGGCTGCGGCCACCGTTGCGGGCCGCAACCCAGACGGCGCTGCTCGGGCTGGTGGCGGCGACAGGCATGCGCAGCGGCGAGGCGATGGCGCTGACCCGCGCCGATGTCGACCTGGTCGAGGGCGTGATCACGGTCCGGCACGCCAAGTTCGACCGCATGCGCCTCGTCCCCCTGCACCCATCGGTCACCACCAAGCTGCGCGACTACGCCGAGACACGCGACCGGCTCTGCCCCACGCCGAGCGTCGATCGGTTCTTTCTGTCCGTCACCGGGCGGGCTCTGCATCGACGAGAGACCGACGTGGTCTTCCGCGACATCACCGCGTCGATCGGGTTGCGCACCGACACCGTCCAGCCCGCGTCCACGACCTACGCCACGCCTTCGCCGTCCACACCCTCATCGACGCCCACCGCAACTGCGCCGACATCTCCGCGCTGCTGCCGGTGCTGTCCACCTACCTGGGCCACGTCGAGCCAGCCAACACCTACTGGTACTTGTCCGCCGTCCCCGAGCTCACACAGCTCGCCGCCGCCCGCCTCGAATCATCTGAGGACGGCCGGCCATGACCGCGCTCGCGCCCGTGCTGCAGGCCTTCTTCACCGACCGGCTCATCGCCCAACGACGCGCCTCGCCCCACACCATCGCCGGCTACCGCGACACGTTCCGACTGCTGCGTCCGCTTCGCCACCACCACGACCGGCAAGACGCCATCCGCGCTCGACATCGCCGATCTCGACGCGCCGCTCATCGCCGGGTTCTTGGACCACCTCGAGGTCGACCGGCACAACACGGTCCGCACCCGCAACTGGCGGCTCGCCGCCATCCACTCCCTGTTCCGCTACGCCGCGCTGAACCATCCCGAACACGCCGCCACCATCCAGCGCGTGCTCGCCATCCCCACCAAACGACACGACCGGCGAGCCGTCACCTGGCTCACCGACGCCGAGGTCGACGCTCTCCTCGCCGCACCCGACCGCGGCACCTGGGCCGGCCGGCGCGATCACGCCATGCTCGTCCTCGCCGTCCAGACCGGGCTGCGCATCTCCGAGCTCATCGGCCTCTCCCGCGGCGACGTCGTCCTCGAACGCGGCGCCCACGTGCGCTGCATGGGCAAGGGCCGCAAAGAACGAGCCACGCCCCTCACCCGGCTCACCGTCGCGGTGCTACGCAAATGGCTTGCCGATCGCGGCGGTCAGCCCAGCGATCCGTTGTTCCCGACCCGCACCGGGACACGGCTCAGCCACGACGCCATCGAAGACCGCCTCGCCGGCCACCTCGACACCGCCCGCATCAGCTGCCGATCGTTGCGCGCCAAGCACGTCACCATGCACACCCTCCGGCACACCGCCGCCATGCGCCTCCTCCACGCCGGCACCGACATCGCCGTCATCGCGCTCTGGCTCGGGCACGAGCAGCTCGCCACCGCCCACATCTACCTGCACGCCGACATGACCCAGAAGGAACGCGCCATCGCCCTCGTCACGCCGCCCGGCACCGCCGCCGGCCGCTACCAGCCGCCCGACCCGCTCCTCGCCTTCCTCGACAGCCTCTGATTGTTCCGACCTCGCCACCGCCGATCCGCCCGCCCCACCGACCGAACGACGCCCACCTCGGAACAATCACGACCTCGGAACAATCGGCGTTGTTCCGAGGTCGGAACAACGCCGATCCGGGAGTGCTCCTCCCGTTGCTCGGGCGTACCTCGATCGCCAGTTCCGCGCTCTAGCCACGATCTTTCGTAGGGGCCGGGTTGGGTCCCATGAAAATGCCCTCCGACCTGGGATGATTGCTGTTGCGACACAAGCAACCAATCACAAGGTTCGGAGGGCGTTCCCATGGGTCAAGGTACCAGGCTGATTCGACCGCGTCGGGTGACCGGTGACGGTGCGGGGCTGGTGTCTCACGCCGGGGTGGCGTGGCTGGCGGAGACCGCAGATCTGTCGGGCCTCACCGCTGGGTTGAGCACGGCGATGTCGGCGGTCCCGCAGCGCCGTCATGACGCCGGGCGCACACTGTCGCAGATGGTGTTGGCGCTCGCCGATGGTGCGACGTGCCTCAGCGATCTGGCCGCGCTGCGCGCCCAGCCGGCGATGTTCGGGTCGGTCGGTCGGAGGCGACCGTGTGGCGCACTTTCAACCACATCGGTCCCATCGAGTTGCGCGGCATCACCCGACGCGAGCGGCGGCACGTGAACGGGCGTGGGCGGCGGGAGCGGCCCCGGCGAGCGACGGGTTGGTGATCGATCTCGACGCGACGATCATCCGCACCAAGGCCGACAAGCAGGACGCCACGCCGACCTACAAGCGCACCTACGGGCACCATCCGTTGCTGGCGATGTGCGCCGAGACCGACGAGGTGCTCGCCGGGATGCTGCGTCCCGGCAACGCCGGAGCCAACTGCGCCGAGGATCACGTCGTGGTGCTGCGCGAGGCGATCGATCAGCTGCCGGTGAGGTGGCACGCCGGCCACGATCGCGGCGACGACGCCGACGGCGTGCAGCACCGGATCCTGGTTCGTGCTGATTCAGCAGGGGCTTCGCACTGGCTGGCCGAGGAATGCGTCGAACGCAACTGTGAGTTCTCGCTCGGCTACCAAGTCGACGAACGTGTCCGTGATGGCGTCATCGCCGTGCCAACCGGCTGCTGGCACCCCGCCGTCGACGCCGATGGCGGCCGCCGTGACGGCGCCGAGGTGGTCGAGCTCACCTGCTTCGTGAACCTCGACGCCTGGCCTGAGGGGACACGGTTGATCGTGCGCCGCGAGCGCCCCCATCCCGGCGCCCAACTGTCGTTGTTCGACACCGTCGAAGGGTTCCGCCACACCGCGTTCATCACGAACCAGCCCGACGCCGACGTCGCCACGCTGGAGCTACGCCAGCGGCAACGAGCCCACGCCGAGAACGTGATCCGCGACGCCAAGGCGACCGGCCTCGCCAACTTGCCCTTCGACGACATCGTCAACAACGAGGTCTGGATGCAGCTCTGCTTCACCGCCCACGACTTGCTCGCTTGGTCGCAGCGCATCGGGTGCACCGGGCAGCTCCGCCGCGCCACTCCCAAGACCATCCGTCACCGCTTCCTCCACATCGCCGCGCACATCACCCCGAACGGCCGACGCCTCCACCTCGACCACCGCTGGCCCTGGACCCAAACGCTCCTCGACGCCATCAACCGCGTCCGAACCGCCTTCACGGCGGCCCCCACCATCGCCACCGCTCAAGCAGCCCTATGAAAGATCGTGGCTAGTCGACGGCGCTGGCTGGCGCGTCGTTCGGTGCGGCCCGATGAGAACAGGCGTGACCTCTCACCGATCCAGGATCAGCCGAAGGTGAAGCAATACGCCTCGACGCCCGCGTCCTGGAACTCGACCTCGAAGAGGCGGTCGGCAATCGGTCCGGGTTGGCGGATCAGTTGATAGGTGCGCTGGTCGCTCACTGTCCCGCTGCCGTCCGGGTCCACGTCGCTCCCGTGGGCGTCGTTCGCGAGCTGGCCGTCGAGGAAAACCCGGAACGGAATCGACGCTCCCTGGGATGTCGGACCCATCACGAGGTTGAGATCGCGCGCGTGGAATTGGAAGGCGATTCGTCCGCCAGGCTCGTTCAAGACCGCGGCGTGCCCGGCCACCGCCCAGTTCCCCGAAAGTCCCCACTCATTGAGGCGCAGCCGTCCCGGCAGCGTGTAGACGCGAGGCTCGTCGAAGCTCGCGACACCTTCCTGGGCGAAGCCGGTGCTCTGGCGGTAGCCGACATACGTCTCCGGCGACTGCAGCGTCCGCCAGTCGGCGGCGACTTCCAGACCGTGAGGTTCGACCATCACCAGGTCCTGATCGACCCCGTCTGCGCCGCCGCCGACCAGCAACTGCTGGATGACCATCTCGGTCATCGGGTACTCGCCCTCGCCGAAGTGATGGAATCGGATTCGGCCTTCCTCGTCGGCGATGTACAGCGCCGGCCAGAAGTGGTTCGCGAAAGCGCGCCAAACGCCGTATTCGCTGTCGACCGCGATCGGGTACTCCACGCCGAGGCGGCGCGACTGCGCGATGACGTTGTCGATGTTCCCCTCGAAGCCGAACTCGGGCGTGTGGACGCCGATCACCGTCAGTCCGTCGTCCCGGTACTTGGCTGCCCAGGCCCGCAGGTACGGGAGCGTGCGCAGCCAATTGACGCAGGTGTACGTCCAGAAGTCGACGAGCACGACCCGTCCGCGAAGACCTTCGGGCGTCAACGGATCGGAGTTGAGCCATCCCGTCGCGCCCTCGAACGACGGCAGGCGACCTTCGACCGGCAGCGCAACCTCCTCGCCTGCGAGGCGATGGACGATCGAGCGGATCAGGCCCCGTCTGCCGGGCGGGACGGACGACGTCGCGGCGCCGGATCACGAGGTCGGCTGACCCTGTGGCGTCAGACATCTGGGCTCTCCTTCGGGGCGAATGCTCGTGTCCTCGATGACCGTCGCGGAGCCTTCGACGGGTGTTCTGCGCCTCGCCAACTCTCTGAGCTCCCCCGTCGTGGTACGAGGCCAGGAACGCGGTCGGCGCTGCCAGCAGCTCGCTCGGGAGCCTGCTCGGCGACCCAGTGGCCGCAGTCGGCAAGGGCCACGCTCTGCACGTCGGCCGCCGCCGACTCTCATCGTGCCTGACGAGACCTAGCGGAGTGACCTGAACGCGGCTCGCACCTCGGCGGAGAAGACTCCGGCTCCTCCCAGGCGGCGAAGTGGCCGCCCCTGTCGACCTCGTTGAAGTAGGCGAGGCCGGGGTAGACGGCCTCGGCCCAGCTGCGCGGGGTAGCCCGAGATCTCGCCGGGGAACGTGGTGAAGCCGACCGGGACCGAGACCGCCGGAGGAGCCTGGCCGGCTCGCGAGGCGCTGCGGCCAGCGCTCGTCCGTCCTCCCAGTACGCCCGGGCCGCCGAGGCCCCGGTGCCGGTCAGCCAGTACAGCGTGATGTTGTCGACGATCGTGTCCCGGGTGAGATTGCCCGCGGGCTGCGCCGTCGAGAAAGGCGCGGGAGATCTTCTCGTAGCTGTCGGTGTCGTGGTCGAGCATCCAGGCTGCCAAGGCGACCGGTGAATCCAGCAGGGCGTAGCCGATCGTCTGCGGCCGCGTTGCCATCTCGAGGAAGTAGCCGAAGCCGTCCTGCCTGAACGTCGCGAACGCGTCGGCCGCCGGCGCGTTCCTTTTCGGATTCCGCTCGGCAGCTGATCACGCGATCGCCAGCCCGCCGTGAGCAGGTTCAGGTGGATAGCCGACCAAACCCTCGAGTGCCTGGCGGCCCATCAGGTCGGTGACGAGGGCACCCACGTCGCCACCCTGGGCGACGTAGCGGGTGTAGCCGAGGCGGCGCATCAGCTCCGCCCAGGCCGACCGACGCGGCTGGCGTCCCAGCCGAGCTCGGTCGGCTCGCCCGAGAAGCCGTAACCGGGCAGAGGACGGCAGCACAAGGTGGAACGCGTCCTCGGGGGTCCGCCGCCTGCGCGGTCGGGTCGGTGAGCGGCCCGACGGTCTCGAGCAGCTCGACGACCGAGCCGGGCCAGCCATGCGTCATGATCAGCGGCAACGCGTCCTCGTGCGGCGACTTCACGTGGATGAAGTGGATGTCGACCCCGTCGATCTCGGTCTTGAACTGCGGCAGCGCGTTCAGCTTCGCTTCGAACCGGCGCCAGTCGTAATCGGTCGCCCAGTAGCGGGCGAGCTCCTGAAGCGTCGCCAACTGCACGCCTTGCGGATCGATCGGCAACGAGCTCCTTGGTCGGGCCAGCGCGTCGCGGCGATACGGCGGCGGAGGTCGGCCAGTTCGTCATCCGGAAAGTCGACCTGGAAGGGACGGATCTCGGTGGCGGTTTCCCCAGTCCTACTCATCACGACCTCCGTTGTCGGTCGAGCGCTGTCGCAATTGACTTCCTCACGGGCTAGCGGAACCTGGACGACACTACTTGCATGCCGCGCCAACGAGGAAGCGCACCAGACCGACGCCATCGATGGTGATGCCACGATCCGTGGCCCGGAGAACGTGCCATACCTGTATATCTGCGTGACGGCGTCGCACACAGAACATACGCGACAGCACGAAGTCGTGCTAATTCCCTCCGGAACACCGACGAGCGCGCGTCCGAGTCCATCAGACATGGCATAGGCGGCGACGATCGAGTCCTCTTGTGTCAAGAGCTGTTTCGTGGGCGCCTTGAAGCGTGCAGTCGGCAGGCGATCCGGGTGCGGTGACTGGACAGGTCACGGTGACGCTTGGCCCAACACCTTCATCACCTTTGATGATCTTCGGCCCGCACCTCCGGCACCGTCGAGCGCAGCGCCGCGACAGCCACCGAACGGGCGTCGTCGGGTCTCTTTCGACGATCCAGTGGCCAGCAGCCGCACCCGGGCGGCCAGCTTCGGCTGCACGTCGACCACCCGCTCACCGGCGGTGACGAGCTGCTGGGCCAACAGATAGCCGAGCCCACCGGCACCCTGGATGGCCCACGTCCGCTCCCCGAACGGTGACGCCCACTGCACCAGCCGCTCGACCTGGCCGGCGGCCGACCGCAGACACCTCGTTCGGAAGCCAAGCCGCGGACGACCGGCAGACGGTTCGTGAGCCAGACGTCAGGATGTCTCGACGGTACGGAACGGCCGCACCTCGTGGGTCCAGTATCAATCAGACGGATACGGGCACGGCAAGAGCGTCTCGAAGTGTCCCCGAACGCGCGGGCATATGACATGGGGCATCGCCCCGAAGTATGCCGGTCGGGGATGCTCGAGTTCGCGAGCGCATCGTCCATGTCGCATGTCGACGCTTCCGCTGGCCGATCGACGGGTCGGGCGCGCCGCGTTGTAGCGCTCCCGCGGTGGCTCAAGGCCTCGCGCCCTTCCACGCTCGGCAAGCCGGCGGGGCACCGAGCGGCGCCGTGCCCGTCCCCGGAGCACGTCTGACACGTGGAGTGCCGTGAGAAGCAGCGTGAGAAGCAAACTGTGTGAAAGGCGGTCAACGGCGGTCAACCGCGGTCACTCGGAAACGGCCGAAATCGCTGCGTGCGGTCAACAACGGTCAACCGCGGTCACCCCCGGATACCCCTGGGGAGTCAACTACGGATCAGAAGGTTGGGGGTTCGACTCCCTCCGAGCGCGCCGAGAACGTCCCAGGTCACAGGCACTGTCGAACGACGGATTGCACTGAGCCTGCCTTCAGCGGTCGTACCACCGCCGCACCGGCGTCGTGGACCGGCGATGATCTGCTCGATGTCGATCTCGATGGTCTCGACGCCGATGAGCGTCTGGCCATGGGAACGCCGGGCGGCCAACGTGATCGGTGAGCGCCGGCTGATGTCGACGATGACCTCGTTGGTACGAGCGCCGACGATGTCGTGGTCGATCGCCGCGGGCTCGAGATCCGAAGGGCTTGGTCGCGTGCCACGAGAACAGGTCTACGACGGTGACGCCGCCCAGTCCGTGGGCTTTGGCGACGGCGACGACCTTGCGAGTGTCGGACGTGGTCGGCCGGTCGTGCCGCCGGTTCTGGGTTGAGGCCGACCGAGCAGAGGCTGACGCCGTCGACGGAGGCGTGGGCCACTGCTCACGTCGTCGCACCGGCCGGCCGCAGATCGAGCTGGCATGGTCGGCAACGATGGACATTGGTGCGGCCCGGCGCAGCTGCTGCCGGAACAGCCAGCCACGACCTCGTCATCGCTTGGCATCGCTCGGCCCAGGACGGGGCGGGCCCTGGCCGCTCCGCCCATCGACGTCGGGGCCGCTGTTCAGCGTCACGGTGAACGTGGCGCCGGCGCCGGGGGCCGTGTCGAGCGTGATCGTGCCGCCGTGGGCGCGGACGAGCTCGTCGACGATCGACAGCCCGAGTCCGCTGCCACCGAGCGAACCGTCCGGCCGGGCGCGCGAGCGTTCGGCGCGCACGAAGCGCTCGAAGACGTGCGCGGCGATGTCCGGCGCCATGCCAGGCCCGTCGTCGCGGACCACGAGCCGGGCACCGCGGACTTCCCCGTTGCCGTCCGGCTCCGGCTCGAGCGTCACCGTCGCTGTGGTGCCCGGCGGTGTGTGCACGACGACGTTGATCAGCAGGTTGTCGAGGATCTGGCGCAGTGCCTGGCCGTCCCCGACGATCTCGACCGGCTCGGTGTCGACGATCACCCGGTGGTCGCCGTCGAGCGTCCCGACGGCCGCGACGGCCTCGTCGACCACGGCCGTGAGATCCACCGCATCGTGGGCGAGCGGGCGTCCCTCGTCGAGCCGGGCGAGGAGCAGGAGGTCCTCGACGAGCGACTGCATGCGCGTGCCCTCCGCCGTGATGTGACGCATCGCCCGATCGACGTCGGCGGGCGCGTGGACCATCTGCTCGTGGTACAGCTCGGCGTGGCCGAGGATCGCGGCGAGCGGCGTGCGCAGCTCGTGTGAGGCGTTCGAGACGAACTGGCGCAGCCTGGCCTCGGTGCGCTCCTGCTGGTCGAACGCGGTCTGCAACCGGGCGAGCATCGCGTTCATGGCGTCGCTCAGCCGCTCGACGTCGGGTGCGGTCGACTCCACGTGCACGCGGGTGTCGAGGTTGCCGGCGCCGATGTGGTGCGCCGTCTCGACCATGTCCTCCAATGGCTTCAGCACGTGCCGGCTGATGATCCACACGAGCAGCGCGAGCGCGAGCACGCTGATGAAGGTCCCGATGAAGAACGTCTTGTGGAGGATCCGGGTCACCTTGTTCACGTTGTCGAGCGAACTGGCGACGACCGCCACCCGCCCGCCGGACAGTGGGATCGACACGACGCGATACGCGGCGTCGTCGCCTCCCGCGTTGTCGACCGTGAACGGCTCCCCGGCGCGTCCACGCAGCTCGGTGATCGGGACGTCGACGACGGCGGGCAGCTCGTCAGGATCGTTGGCACCGGCACCGAACGACGCCGCTTCGCCATCGGGCGAGCGCATCACGATCCCCCAATCCTCCTGCGCCACGCCCAGCTCGTCGCTGTCGAACAGCGTGCTCAACTGCTCCAACACGTCGGTCTGGAGGGAGTCGAGCGGCGCAGCCATCTCGGTGGCCTGCGCGCGCAGCCGCTCGTCGATGTCGTCTCGGAGCTCGCGCTTCACCCACTCCATGGTCAGCCACGAACCGATGCAGGCCAGCACGACGAGCCCGATGGCCAGGCGGATCGTGACGCGCTCGGCGGCTCTTGAACCGGTGCAGCTTCACGCCGGCGCCTCGGAGCGGATGACGTACCCGAAGCCGCGGACGGTGCGGATCAGCTTCGGCTCACGGCGGTCGACCTTGCGCCGGAGCGTGGACATGTACGTCTCCACGACACTGCCGTCGCCGCCGAAGTCGAACTGCCAGACGTGTTCGAGGATCTGCGCCTTGGACACGACGATGCCGCTGTTCAGCAGGAGGTACCGCAGCAGCCGGTACTCGGTGGGCGAGAGGGCGACGAGCTCGCCGTCGCTGCACACCTCGTGCGTCGCCTCGTCGAGCTCGATCGTGCCGGCGCGCAGGCGCGGCGGACGCGAGGCCGTGCCGTTGCCGCTCGTCCGTTTCAGGACGGCCCGGACGCGGGCGAGCAGCTCCTTGAGGTGGAACGGCTTCGTCAGGTAGTCGTCGCCTCCCACGCCGAACCCGTTGATCGTGTCGTCGATGCCGTCTCGGGCCGTCAGGAAGATCACCGGTGTCAGCACCCCGTCGGCCCGCAGCCGCCGGCACACCTCGAGGCCGTCGAGCCCCGGCATCCCGACGTCGAGCACGATCAGCTCGGGCGCCACATCGCTGACCGCGCTCAGGGCGCCGAAACCGTTGCTCGCCGTGTGCACCTCGTAGCCGACGAACTCGAGCGCCGTCGTGACGAGCTCGCGGAGGGAGCGCTCATCATCCACCACGAGGATCCGGGACGGGTTCGGCGAAGCGTTCATCGGGCGTGTTCCTGGGACGGCAGGGTCGCCGTCAGGAGCAGTCAACCAAACTGTGAGGTGGGATCGAGCCAACTCTGAGCCAACCCGAAGGTTCGTGCGGATGAGTGGTCGCCATGTCCAGCTTCCTGTACCGCGTGGGTCACACGATGTTCCGCCGGCGGCGTCGTGTGATCGGCGTCTGGCTCGCCGTCCTCACCGCCGTGATCGCGCTCGCCGCCTCCTTCGGCGGCGCGACGTCCGAACGCTTCACGATCCCCGGCACGGAGTCGCAGACGGCCATCGACCTGCTCGAGGCCCGGTTCCCTGCGCAGTCGGGCTCGGACGCGCGTGTCGTGTTCGCTGCCGGCGACGGCGAGCTGCTCACTGACGACGCCAACCGTGCCGCCGTGCTGGCGGCGATCGACGCCATCGGCAGCGGCGCCGATGTGCTCGGCGTCACGGACCCCTTCGCGACCGGCACGATGTCGGCCGACCGGACGATCGCGTTCGCCGACGTCCACTACGGCGACCAGGCCTCGGAAGTGTCGGAGGAGGCGATCGACGAGCTCACCGCCGCCGCCTCGACGGCCGAGGCGGCCGGGCTCGAGGTGGAGTTCGGCGGCGAGGTCATGAACGCTCACGTCGAGGAGCCGGGCCGCGAATCCGAGCTGATCGGCATCGGCGTCGCCATCGTCGTGCTCCTCATCTCGTTCGGCTCCGTGGTGGCGATGGGTCTGCCGTTGCTGACCGCCCTCATCGGCCTCGGCGTGGCGATGACGGGCATCACCCTCGCCGCCAACTTCGTCGACGTGTCGTCCGTGGCGCCGATCCTCGCCACGATGATCGGACTCGCCGTCGGCATCGACTACGCGCTGTTCATCGTCACCCGTCATCGTCAGAACCTGGCCGAGGGGTTCAGCGTCGAGGAGTCCGCAGCACGGGCCAACGGCACGGCCGGCGGGGCCGTCGTGTTCGCCGGCATGACGGTCGTCATCGCCCTTGCCGGCCTGTCCGTGGTGGGCATCCCGTTCCTCACGGTGATGGGCCTGGCCGCCTCCGGCACCGTGCTGGTGGCGATCGCCATCGCCGTCACGCTGATCCCCGCGCTGCTCGGCTTCGCCGGCCCGAACATCGACCGCTGGCGGATCGGTCGGACGCGCACCGGCTCGCACGCGGAGTCCGGCCGGACGCTCAGCGCACGCTGGGCCCGCCGTGTGACCGAGCGGCCGGTCGTGGCGGTCGTCGCCGGACTCGCCGTGATGTTGCTGCTGGCCGTGCCGATGCTCTCGATGCGGACCGGGATGACCGACGCCGGCACCAACCCGCCCTCGACGACCCAGCGACAGGCCCACGACCTGCTCGCCGACGGCTTCGGTCCGGGCTTCAACGGACCGCTGCAGGTGGTCGTCGACCTCGAGGACAGCGCGGTCGCGGCCTCGGCCGCGTCGTCTCGTCGACCGCGGCCCTCGCCGCCGACCCCGGCGTGCTGCTCGTTGGCGAGCCGGTGGTCAACGAGACGCGGGACACGGCCATCATCCCGGTCGTCCCGCGCAGCAGTCCGTCGTCGGCGGCGACCGAGGACCTCGTCCACCACCTGCGCGACGACGTCGTGCCTGCGGTCGAGGCGCAGACCGGCGCCACGGTGCTCGTCGCCGGGGCGACCGCGGCGAAGATCGACATGGCCGACAAGATGGGCGGCGCGCTGCCGGTGTTCATGCTGCTCGTCGTCGGCCTGACGTTCGTGCTGCTGATGCTCGTGTTCCGCTCGGTGCTCGTGCCGCTCAAGGCGGCCCTCGCGATCATGCTGAGCATCGTGGCGAGCTTCGGCGTGCTCGTCGCCGTGTTCCAGTGGGGCTGGCTGAAGGACGTCATCGGACTCGAGGAGACGGTGCCGATCGTCAGCTTCCTGCCGATGATCATGTTCGCAATCCTGTTCGGGCTCTCGATGGACTACGAGGTGTTCATCCTGAGCAGGGTGCGCGAGGACTACGTCCGAACCGGCGACGGCAGGCGCAGCGTGCTGACCGGCCTGACGAGCTCGGCCCGGGTCATCACCGCCGCCGCACTGATCATGATCAGCGTGTTCGCCAGCTTCGTGCTCGGCGACGACCCCGTGATCAAGATGTTCGGGGTCGGTCTCGCCGTGGCCGTGCTGCTCGACGCGACGGTCGTCCGAATGGTGCTCGTGCCGGCGACGATGGCGCTGCTCGACCGAGCGAACTGGTGGCTGCCGCGCTGGCTGGACCGCATGTTGCCCAACATCGACATCGAAGGTGAGCGCCTGCTGGCCGCTCTCGATGCCGAGTCCCGCACCGAGCCCGACATGTCCGAGGCGGAGCACCGCGAGCTCGAGCCGGTCTGACTGACCTCTACGCACCCGGGAGCTTCCGGACCGCACGTACACTCGCGGCGTGGAGCTGCGGCGGCGGTGGCGCGCCGACCTGGCCCGGCCGGAGATCCCGACGAGCGCGACGAGTTCTGGTTCCTCGTCGGCACCGCCGTGCTCATCGTCGTTGTCGCCCAGTCGTTCGATCCGGGTGACGCCGTCGAGCTGCTCCTTCTCGTGCCTGCCGTCGTCGCCTTCGCCGTGCGCGGGTTGGTGCCGCGGCTGCCGGCGGAGGTCTTCGCCGTCATGGTCATCGTGCCCGTGGCGCTCGCCGTCGGTCGCGGCGGCGAGTTGGAGGGGGCGCTGTTCCTCATCGTGATGATGACGTTCTCGGCGACGGCGCACCTGGAGTCGCTGACCCGAGCGATCGCCGTCACGGCGCTGGCGGCGGCATCGACATGGCTCATCGCTGTGGTCAGCGATGACGGCATCGGTTGGCAGCCGTGGGCGATGGCCAACCTCTTCGTGCTGGCGCTCGGGCGCACGCAGGTCCGCCAGCGCCAGTTGATCGAGCAGCTCGAGCGGGCCCGTCA
Source organism: uncultured Acidimicrobiia bacterium (assembly GCA_963784255.1). Taxonomy (GTDB): domain Bacteria; phylum Actinomycetota; class Acidimicrobiia; order Acidimicrobiales; family Ilumatobacteraceae; genus JALZMG01. The sequence goes on from CAWAQO010000005.1 coordinate 18,307, forward strand.
GGCGCTCGCCGACCAGGCCGTGGCCGAGGAGCGGCGGCGCATCGCCCGCGAGCTGCACGACCTGGCCGGGCACACGCTGGCGGCCGTGCTGCTGCACGTGACCGGGGCCCGCCACGTGCTGCGCCGGCGCGACCTCGACGAGGCCGACCGTGCCCTCGCCGACGCCGAGACCGTGGGTCGGGCGAGCCTCGACCAGATCCGCGCCACCGTCGCCTCGCTGCGCACCGATGAGAGCGGCACCGACCCGTCACTGGCCGGCGTCGCCGACCTGCCGGCGCTCGTCGAGGACTACCGGCGCGCCGGGCTCACCATCGACGCGTCGATCGCCGAGCGCGCCGCGACCCTCGATGGCCCGGTCGGCACGGCGCTGCACCGGGTCGCCCGAGAGGGCCTGGCCAACGTCGCCCGCCACGCGCCGGGCAACCACGTCACGCTCACGGTCGACGTCTCCGGCGACGTCGTCCGCCTCGTCGTCGCCGACCGCGGGCGGCCGGCGTCGCCGCCGGATCCCGAGGTGATGCAGTTCGGCCTCGTCGGCATGGCCGAGCGGGCCAGGGCGCTCGGCGGTCAGTTCAAGGCCGGACCGACGGCCGACGGCTGGCGCGTCGAGGCCCGCCTGCCGATCGCCGAGCTGGTCTCGCCGTGATCCGCACGATCATCGTCGACGACCAGCCCGTCGTGCGCGCCGGCGTCGCCCGCATCCTCGGACCCGACGACGGCTTCGACGTCGTCGCCGAATGCGGCGACGGCGACGAGGTGCTCGCCGCCGTCGCTGCGCACCGGCCCGACCTCGTGCTGATGGACATCCGCATGCGCCGCGTGGACGGCGTCACGGCGACCCGGGCGTTGGCGGCGACGCCGGACGCGCCGCCCGTCCTCGTGCTCACGACGTTCGACGACGACGACGTGCTGTGGGACGTGCTCGACGCCGGCGCCGCCGGGTTCGTGCTCAAGGACGCCTCCGCCGACGACCTGATCGCGGCAAGCCGGGCGGTGGCCAACGGCGCGGCCTGGCTCGACCCCAAGGTGGCGCCGCGGGTCCTCGATGCGTTCCGCTCCAACGTACGGCCACGGATGGCCGAGGCGGCGCGCGTCGACGTCCTGACGGCGCGCGAGCACGAGGTGCTGCGGCTGATGGCACGGGGCGCGACGAACTCGGAGATCGCCGCCAGCCTGTACGTCAGCGAGCCAACGGTGAAGAGCCACGTCGGCGCCATCTTCTCCAAGCTCGGCGTGCGTGACCGCGCCGCGGCGATCGTGTTCGCCTACGACCACGGCATCGTCGACCGGCGCAGCTGACGTCCACCCACGGGCGGGGTCGGCGATTGCGACCGCAGGCCGATGCGCCGGTCCGTCGAGGCGCTCACGATCACGGCATGACGACGACAGCACTGGCACCGGCGGCGGGCTCCTCGCGGCGGCAGAGCCCGTCGTCCAGGTCGACGGCCTCGTCAAGCGCTACGGGGATGCCGAGGTCGTGGGCGGCATCGGCTTCTCCGTGTGCCGCGGCGAGCTGTTCGGCCTGCTCGGCACGAACGGCGCCGGCAAGACGACGACGGTCGAGATCCTGCAGGGGCTGCGCCGGGCCGACTCGGGCAGGGTGCGCGTGCTCGGCCTCGACCCCGCGGAGGCCGGCGACCAGTTGCGCCGCCGCATCGGCGCCCAGCTGCAGAGCGCCGCCCTGCCCGAGCGCATGCGCGTGGCCGAGGCGCTGTCGCTCTTCGCCGCGCTCCACCCGACACCCCGCCCGACCGACGAGCTCGTCGAGGAATGGCAGCTCGGCGACATCCTGCGGCGACCGTTCGCCGCGCTGTCGGGCGGTGAACGCCAGCGATTGTTCGTCGCGCTCGCCCTCGTCGGCCGGCCCGAGCTCGTGTTCCTCGACGAGCTGACCCAGAACCTCGACCCGATGGCCCGGCGGCGCACCTGGGACGTCGTGCGCCACGTCCGTGACAGCGGGGCCACCGTCGTGCTCGTCACCCACGACGTCGAAGAGGCCGAGCGGCTGTGCGACCGCATCGTCGTGATGGACCATGGCCTGATCGTCGCCGACGGCACCCCGGCGGCGATCGTCGACGAGCTCGGCGGCTCCTCGACGGTCCGCTTCACCGACGCCGAGCTCGACGTCCGCAACCTGCGCACACTTCCCGGCGTGACGGCCGTGCACCGGCACGGGCCCGAGGTGCACGTGGAGGGCACCGGGCCCCTGCTCGCCCACGTCGGCGCCCACCTCGTCGCCGCCGGCCGCCCCGCCCTCGATCTGCGCATCGAACGACCGTCGCTCGAGGACCGCTTCGTCGCCCTCACCGAAAGGACCCTGCCATGACCACCGCCAACGTCGTGCCCCTCCGTCGTCACGATGGACTGCGCACCATCTCGCTGCTCACCGCCATGGAGCTCCGCCTGCTGCGGCGCGAGCCCGGCGTGCTCGTCGCCCTGATCGGCTTCCCGGCCGTGACCGTGCTGGTGATCGCCGGGGTCTTCGGGTCGACGCCCGATCCCGACTTCGGCGGCGTCATCCCCAGCGAGCACTACGTCGTTGGCTACCTCGGCGTCGTGCTCGCCGCGATGGGGCTGATCACGCTGCCGGCGATGATCGCCGAGCGACGCGAACGTGGTGTCCTGCGCCGCTACACGTCGTCGGGCGTCGGCGGCGGCGTCCTCGTCGGCTCCCACGCCGCCATCGGCGCGATCGTCGGCACAGCCGCCAGCGCCCTCGTCCTGCTGGTCGGCGGACTGGTGTACGGCGTGCCGGCTCCCGAGGACCCCGTCGCCACGGTGGCCTGGTTCCTCGCCGGCCTGGCGTGCTTCATCGCCATCGGCGGCGCCCTCGGCGTGTTGATGCCGAGCGCCCGGGTGGCGGCCGCCGTCGGGAACCTGCTGTTCGTGCCGATGTTCCTGCTCGGCGGCGGCGGACCTCCCCGCGAGGTGATGACCGGGCCGATGCAGACGATCTCCGAGGTGCTCCCGCTCACCCATGTGGTCGGCGGCATGCGCGAGTCGTGGCTCGGGTCGACCGACGACCCACACTTCCTGCCGTGGCCGGTGCTCGTCGCGGTCGTCGTGACGGTCCTTGCCGTGCGCGCCGCACGGCGCACGTCACAGGCGCGATGACAACCGGGTGACCCTGCGCACGGCGGCCCCGGACGCGCTGCCCACCACGCCGCGGTGCGAGCGTGCCGGTGGCAGGGACCGCTCGCAAGAACCTCGACTCGGTCGTCGTGGCGGGATTCGCAGTATCTACAGCACGAGGCGGTGCACGTTGGCGACCCGCTCGGGCCGCTTCGCGCCAGACCGCCGGGTCGGCGTCGACGTAGAGCTCGATGTTGTTGCCGTCTGGGTCGGCGATGTAGATCGACTGGCTGACCTCGTGGTCGGCGATGAACTGAACGTCGACGCTGTGCTCCTCGAGGTGGGCCTTGGCCGCTCGCAGCGCGTCGAGGTCGTCGCCGATCTTCAGCGCCACGTGGTACAGCCCGATGTCGGAGGGTTGCGGCCGGCGGGCGTCCACACCGACGTCCACAAGGGCGATGTCGTGGTGGTGCTGCCCATTGGACATGAACGCCATTGCCCCGTCACCGAAGTCGCGTCGGGTGATCTCGGTCAGCCCGAGCACATCACGGTAGAAGGCGACGGCCCGTTCGAGGTCGGAAACCTTGAGCACGACGTGTCCGACGCCCGCCACCGATATGCCCATCGTCGTCCCCTCTGTCCGTGGTCGAACGTTACTCTCGGCCGGCCATGCGGGTCGCTCGTGGTCACCCCGTACGTCTCGACATGGACGGCACGCGTCACCAGAACCACCGCCGGCGTCCTCGCCTCGCGTCGCCAGATTCGCTCTCGTCGTGCAACCAGTGTCGTCGGCCGTCGCCCTGACGATCAGGTGCCGGCGGCCGTGCTGTCGGGCACACCTCGGAGGATCTTGTGCATCGCCTTCCCCTTGGCGAGCTCGTCGACGAGCTTGTCCAGGTAGCGGATCTTCCGCATCAACGGGTCCTCGACGTCCTGCACGCGCACACCGCACACCGTCCCGGTGATCAGGGATGCGTTCGGATTGAGACGGGCGGCGGCGAAGAACTCCTCGAAGGACGTCTCCTCCGCGAGGTGGCGCCGCAGCTCGGGCTCGTCGAAGCCGGTGAGCCAGCAGATGGCCACGTCCAGTTCATCCTTCGAGCGCCCCTTCTTCTCCACCTTCGCCACGTAGTGCGGATAGACCGACGCGACGCTCACGGAGAAGATCCGGCTCACCCTCGGCAGGCTAGATCCCACCCGAGCACGAGACTGCGGCCGAGTCACGGTCAGCCACGTCGCGGACCGGCTTGAGTCGATGACGGTGCCTGGTGGGCTGGACGCATCCGCGCGAGCGGCCGTTCGGACACGTGAACCGCCCCGGGTTCCACGGAGGCTCCATTCCGTGCAGGAAGGATGGAGTCCATGGCACGACCCAGGAGCTACCCCGACGAGTTCCGTGAGCGGGCGGTGCGCTTGGTGCGCGAGTGGCGGGCGGAGCGCGGGCTTTCCGACGGCGGGCTGACCGTCGTCGCTGTCGCAGCTCGGTCTGCACCGCGAGACGCTGCGCCGGTGGGTGATCGAGCAAGAGGCCGATGGCGACGCACGGCCGGCGCCGTCTCGAGCGGAGGTATCACGGATCGCCGAGCTGGAACGGGAGAACCGAGAGTTGCGCCGGGCGAATGAGATCTTGAAGACGGCGGCGGCTTTCTTCGGGGCGGAGCTCGACCGCCGCTCTCACAAGTAGTGCGCTACGTGGACGCCCATCGGGACCGCTTCGGGGTCGAGCCGATCTGCCGTGTGCTGCAGGTCGCCCCATCCAGCTACTACGCCGCCAAGGGGCGCCAGCGGTGCCAGCGAGAGGTCCGCGACGAGGCCTTGAAGGTGGAGATCGGCCGGGTGCACGCCGCCAACTACGGCGTCTACGGGGCCCGCAAGGTGTGGCGGCAGCTGCACCGCGAGGGCCTGCCTGTCGCCCGCTGCACGGTGGAACGCCTGATGCGCCAGATGGGCCTGGCCGGGCGGACCCGGGGCGCCAAGCGACGGACGACGATCCCCGCCGACAGCGCCGCCGCGCACCCCGATCGTGTCGAGCGCCGATTCGTTGCCAGCGCCCCGAACCAGTTGTGGATCGCCGACATCACCTACGTCGCCACCTGGTCCGGGTTCGCCTACACGGCGTTCGTCAGCGACGTCTACTCCCGGCGCATCGTCGGCTGGCGCGTCGCCACCACCTTGCGCACCGACTTGGCCCTCGACGCCTTGGAGATGGCCATCTGGAGCCGCACCGAGACCCTCGAGGGTCTCGTCCACCACTCCGACCGCGGGGTGCAATATCTGTCGATCCGCTACACCGAACGCCTCGCCGCCGAAGGCGCCGTCACCTCAGTCGGTTCCCGCGGCGACTCCTACGACAATGCCATGGCCGAATCGATCAACGGCCTCTACAAGAGCGAGCTGATCACCATGCGCGGCCCATGGCGCAGCGTCGACGACGTCGAACTCGCCACGTTGAGCTGGGTGCACTGGTGGAACACCACCCGCCTCCACTCCGCCATCGGCCATCTACCGCCAGACGAGTTCGAAGCCGCTCACTACGCTCACCAACCACCGGCCAACCCAGCCGGAGTCCACCGCGCCGACTCGGCGGTCAGCCGTCGTTCGGTGCGGCTTCGGGCGCAGGCTCGCTCACCCGCCCGCGTGGCTCGACGCACGGAACACCGATTCAGGGTGTGCATCGCGATCGCGGGAGCAAGCGGTCGGCCGTCGCCGGCCGCTTTGACGGTCCGTTCGGCGGCGGCGAAGCCGATCTTGGAGTGGCTGCCATCGCAGAGCGGCTTGTTGGTAGAGCCACCGCAGCGTCAGAGCGCAAGGGTGGGACGATCGATGCGACACTCCGACGTTCATCGGATCGCGTACATCGACCAGCAACGCCCGCCGGCGCGGCATCGCATGTCGGTAGAGGACAGTCGCTGGTCGACGCCCTCTCGCTGATCAGGATCCGCGCGGCGACGGGGCCAGCCGTTCTACGCCACGGACAGCGCCTCGACGACCTCGGCAGCGGTGGCCCGATACGACATCAGCGAATAGTCGAGGCTGGCGAGCGAACGTTCGGCAGCCTCGCGTTCCACCACCCCGCATCCGTCCTCGACCACGACGGGAAGAAACCCGAGATCGGCGGCGTGCCGCGCCGTGGGCTCGATCCCGATCTCGAGAACGGCACCCACGATGATGAGCGTGCTCACCCCGCGGTCGCGCAACACGACCTCGAGCGGCGTGCCGACGAAGGCCGACATGCCGAGCTTGTCAAACACCGGCTCACCACTCTCCGGCTTGAGCTCGTCGACCAACTGGGCATGGCTCGCGTCGCCGGGGAAGGCGGACCGGACGTCTTCGGCCCGCTCCAGTCGCTGCCACGCCATCGCCGTGCGCAACGCTCCGACACCCATGTGCGTCGGCGGAACCGAGACGTGCCGCACGTACACAACGGGTGCCCCGCCACGGCGAGCGGCGTCGACGACGCTGCGGATCCGCGTCAGCACCGCTGGGCCGTCGAGAACGTGGGCCAAGATCCCTACTTCCGCGTCGTAGACGAGCACGGCGGCACGCCGCGGCTGACACATCTCGGCAACGGACTCCGGCACCTCCACTCCGAACGCGTGCTGCATGCTTGGATGGTGGCACACCCGCCAGCGCGAGTGCTGAGGTGCAGGATGGCCGGAGCCGGGCGATTGGGGCCGATCGCGACGCGGCCCTGGGGCGAGCGGTCGTTACCGATCCGGTCGTGGGGGTCACGTGCCCGCGGTGACGGACCAGTCGGCCTCGACCTCGATGACCTCGACGGGTTCGCCGAAGTGCAGCACACGGCCACCGAACGCGATCGCGCACAGGGCGAACCACGCCCATCCGACGAAGAGTCCTGCGACGACGTCCGTCGTCCAGTGCACCCCGAGGGCAACGCGGGTCGCAGCGACGGCGACGGCGATCGCGACCGCGCCGCCGAGCAGCACCGCACGCGCATGCCGGTGCCGGCGCCGGCCCAGGAGGAAGGCGACACATGCCCAGGTCGCCGCGGCCGCGACCGCGTGACCCGACGGGAACGACGTGCCCGCGAACCCGGTCAGCGGCGAGATGGTGGGACGTGCCCGGTCGACGATCCATTTGATGAAGTTGGAGAGGAGGAACTGTCCGCCGATCGTCATCGCGACGAACGCCGGGATGGTCCAACGCCGGTCGCGCAGCAACTCGATGCCGGTCACGGCGAGCGCCGCGACGACGACGTTCGTGGTGCCACCGAACTCACTGATCGTCCGCATGACCTCGGTGGACACCTCGGTCGCGTGTTCGGCCGCCCAGGTGGCGAACGGCGTGTCGACACGGGCGACCCCGCTGCGTGTCTTGATCATCAGGAGGATCGCGCCGGCGGTGGCGGTGCCGGTCACGACGGCCGCAGCGGCGAGACCCAGCGCCTCGGCGGTGGCCGCCGATGGCTTGGGGTGGTGGCGGCGGGCGAGGCGCTCGACGAGCGGGTGTTCGCGGAGGAAACGCCGGACGGTTCGCCGTTCGAGGTGCGGGTCGGTCGGGTCGCTGCTCGACCACCGCCACGCGGCCGCTGTGGCCGCAACGCCGGTGACGAGGCCGACGCCGATGACGACGCCCGCGACGATCACGACCTGGTCACCTCCACTCGTCGACCTCCGAGCGGCGTTCGAGCGCCGGTCGTTCGACCAGACGGTGCGATCAGACCGCTGCTCACCGCTGCCACGAACAGTGCGCCCATGCCGAGCATGGCGCCGCCGATCACATCTGTCGGATGGTGAACGCCTTCGTACACCCTCGCTGACGCGACGTAGGCGATCACGACCGTCGCCGGGATCGCGGCGACCCGTGCCACCGCTTTCGACTCGGTGATCGACGCGGCGATCAGCACGAGTCCCCCGAACAGCACGACGCCGGCGGCGACATGGCCCGACGGAAAGCTCGACGTCGACGGCACGGAGCCGAGCGGCGTGACGTCGGGGCGTTCTCGCCCGATGATCGTCGACACGGAGAGGAACACGGTGAGCTCCAGCGCCAACCCGATCGGCAACGTGCACGCGTGCCGGCGGTACCCGGTGAGCCACAACATGGCCGATGCGCCGAACGTGATTCCGATCACGGTCCAGGTGTCGGTGAACGACGACCCGACGGTGGCCAGCGTGTCGAGCACGCCGATGCGGTGTCGGGCGATCCAGTCCGTCCACTCGAGATCGAGCCGTCCGATGGTCGAGTCGAACACGAAGAGGTCGGCGAGGACGCCGACGGCGACCATGGAGACGGCGAGGACGACCAAGCCCGTCAGCGCGGTCGTCGCCGTGCGTTTCGGGTCGACCGAGGTGGAGGCCACGGCAAGACCGTTACCCGCGGCGCCCGCCGCTCACTCACCCCGCGAACACGGAAGCGACTCGCACACCGCGTGCCTGGCCGTCGACTCCGGTGACGCTGATCGGACCGGCAGCCTCGTGCGGGGTGTGCAACGCACGTCGGACGGCACCCTGGGCTACGGAGTCAGTGCGGTGTCACTCCCGGCGAGACGATCGCCCGCGGTCGCTGCGAAGGTGCACAGTTCCCGTGTAGTCGAGGAGGAGCCCACGCAGCGGATGCGCGGGCTCCTCCTCGAATCGCAGCGAAACTGCGTTGGAATTAGTCAGCGGACGAACGGGTCGTAGTACGTGTCGTACTGCGCGCCTCGGCGGTCACGATGCGTCTCCTCGAAGTCAGGTGCATCCTTCACCTGATCCTTGGTCATGCGGACGAAGACCTTCTCATTCGCACGGTCGATCTGATCGACGACGCCCGCCGGCACAAGCCTCTTCTTGCCGAAGATCCAGAAGCCGGTGTCGACGACGATGTACGCGCTGCCGGCCGCAGCGCTGGACTCATCGATCTTGCCGATGCTGCCGTCGGTCGCTTCAACGTCGAAGCCGGTGATGTCGGCATCGCTCCACGTCGTCCGGTCCGGGTAGGTCCAGGTCGCCTTCTTCATGGTCACCTCCAACAAGCCGCCCACATCGTCCTACCCCTGTGGGCGATCGAGCCAACGTGATCCCTCATGAATCCCTCCATCGGGGTCACCCGCCCGCCAGTGTGAGGTCGTCGGCACCCCAGGCAACGCATACGTCGAGCGCAAGGGAGAGAACTGCCGCCGAGGATCCAAGTCCATAGAACCGCCTGCGCGCATTGGCGCCGTCCTCGACCGTTCGCGCTCGGCCGGCTCCTCGCCGCTGTCGGCCTGGGTAGGTTCGATCGCCGTGGGTGTCCTGCTGGTCGGTGTCGCCGTCGTCGCACTGGCGGTGTTCGATCTGTCGCGAAACCGTGTGCCGAAGGACGCGGTCCGGGTGCGCGGCACCGTCGTCGACGTCGAGGAGCGCCGTTCGAAGCTGGCCGGCCGCCGGTCGGCTCGAGTGTTCGCCCCGGTCGTCTCCTATGAGCACCCGCGCACGCACCGGCGCGAGCAGCTCCGGTCGGAGGCGTTCACCGAGCAGCGCCACGAGGTCGGCGACACGATCGAGGTCGCCTACAGCCCGAGCAGGGATCGGATGACGATGGTGACACCGCGTCGATGGGTCCGCTTCGCCGCCCTCGTCGCCGTGGCCGTGGTCCTCATCGGCCTCCAGGTGAACGCCTGGCTGGGCTAGGTCCTCATCCCTGCGCCACCTCCAGCACGGCGGCGGAGATGCCGATGCAGTCGGTGCCGCCGGTGTGCCGGAGCGTGAGCTCGGTCTGCCCGGCGGGGAGGACGGACGTGACGTCGTGGCGGTCCGTGTCCCACAGGTTGCCGATGCCGAACGACGGTCCCTCCTGAGGGTCACTGCCATCGTGCGTGTTCGTGAGCGTGATCGGCGTGCCCGCCCCGGCAACGGCGAAGGACTCGCTTCCGTTGTTCTGGCCGTCCGGGCCGGCCACGGTCAGTCGCGCCGACGCGCCGACGCTGTTGATTCCGGTGAAGGACCGCACGATCGTCCCCGATGCGTCGGTGTTGGTGTTGTAGGTGAAGTCGCTGATCACCTGGTTGTTGGCGCCGCCGCCCACGTAGAAGACCACGAGCGAGGCGCCGTCGGTGTAGGGGAGGACACCTGCCGGGTCGGCGTCGACGCGCGTGATGCCCCGCGGGGGATCGCTGACGGTGTAGGAGCCGTTGCCCTGGACGAGCGCCGTCACGTCGGCGGCGTAGCCGATCGTGAGTGAGTCGCCCCAGCACAGGTTCCCCGAGACCGTGGCGGCGAGGTCGGCGGTCACCGGGATGCCGTCCAACGTGATCGTGTCTCCGGGTACCGCCCCGTTGTAGAGGATGCCCCACGTGAGCACGGCCCGCGTGACGGTGGCGCCCTCGGGCAGCCCGGCGAGCTGGATCGTGCCCTCGGATCGGTTGCGCAGACCCACACCGGCGGCCGCCGCGCCGCACGGGTTGCAGCGACCTTCCACGCCGACGACGGTGGTCGTCGCCACCGGGCCGGCATCGGGGCTGTTGTCAGCGGTCGCCGTGACCGTGTTCGTCAGCACCGTGCCCTCACCCGCCGGCGCTCGCCAGCGCAGGATCACGGTGGCGGTGGCGCCGGCATCGAGGTCGCCGACCAGGGCCGAATAGGCCGCCCCCGGTGGGGGCGCGGCGGGGAACCCGGGCGGCGAGCTCGACACGAAGGAACCCTCCGTCGGGAGCGCCATGTCCACGCGCACGTCGGTCGCGCGGGTGGCGCCGGTGTTGCGCACTGTGGTCGTGTACGCGAACTCCTGGTTCGGGAACACCCCCGGCGGCCCGATCTGGCTGATGGCCAGCGTGGTGTCGCTGGTGCCGCCGAACGTGCCCTCCAGCAGCGTGAAGCTCAGCTCGAGGAACTGCAGATCACCCAGCTCGAGCTCCCAGCCCACCGGGCCCAGCTCGATCTCGACCTCGACGCCGGCCTCGAACGGCACGACGAGCCGGAGCTCCCAGTTGACCTCGCGGTCGATCAGGTCGCCGATCGCTTCCAGCTCGAGCTGCGGACGGGCCTCGATCTCGATGCCGGCCTGGCCGTACAGAAGCCCCTCGACGTCGACCTCGAGGCCGACGGCGACGGTTGCCAGGATCCCGAGGTCGAACTCGAGACCGGGAGTTCCGGCGTCGAACGTCGCGTCCCGATAGGCGCCGCGGCCGGTGCCGTCGTCCTTGTGCTCGTAGCCGGCCACGAGCGAGAACGTCAGCCCGTACTCGATCCGGGCCACGGCGTCGATGGAGTACTCGTAGAACGGCTGGGACTCGGCCTCGAACGTGAGCACGATCGGGATGCCGATCGGCGTGGGCACGGAGATGGTGGCGAAGCGGAAGTCGTCGAGCCGCGGTCCGAAGTTGCCCTGGCCCGCGGCGAGCGTCGCCCCGCGGTAGATGAACTCGACTCGGGCGGACAGGTCGAGGCGCACCTCGAACCCGAACAGCTCCACAGTGGGCGTCGGGATGCAGAACCAGCAGCCCCGGTGCCAGCCGATGTCGAGGTCGAAATCGGCACCCGGATCCATGTTGAACTCGAGGTTGAGGTCGACGTCGTCACCGATCGGCACGAGCTGGGCGAGCGCGGAGGTCGCGACCGACGACGCATCGGCGGTCGTCTCCTCGGTGGGCAGGAGCCCGCCGCTGTCGATCGGTTGGTCGGGCGTCGGGGCCGTGGCCTCGGCTGGCCGACACCTGGGGGAGCGCGGCGTCGGGCGCGACCGGTGCGTCGGCGCCCGAGCGGTAGTGCAGCTCGATCTGGCGGACGAACTCGGTGAGCCCCGCTTGCCGCGTGGTGACCACGGTGTTGGTGCCGTCGAACTGGACGGTGAGCACGACGCGCAGGTAGCCGTCCGGCGCGACCGGCGAGATCCCGCCGCCGAGGCCGTCGCCGGGGGCGAGCTCCTGGGAGATGTCGCCGCTGAACACGAGCGTGCCCGTGGCGCTGTCGAACGACATGAGGAGGGCGGCGAACTGCGGCGTGTCGGCGAACGTCGGTTGCAGCAGCACGTCGGTCTCGGCCGGCGCGACCACGTCGAGGTCGACTCCGGCGCGGCGTTCACCGAACGTGCCGGTCGCTACGACGCCGAACGACGCCCGCTGCGTCGCGATGGCGGCCACCTCGATGGTCCACGCGACGGCGCAGTCCCCGGCGTCGATGGTCGCGACGCCGGTCTCGCCGGCGACCGCCACGGCGACCGCGGTGGTGCCGAGCGGCGCGGTGCCGAAGAGGCGGAACGACCCCGTCGCGTTCCCGGCCTCGCTCGTGTCCACTCGGTCGCCCGGCTGGTGGCTCTCGATGCGGACCTCGTCGAGCGGCGCGCATCCGGCCCCGACGTCGCGGAGGCGCCAGCGTGACGCGGCGCTGATCGTCTTGGACGTCACGGCGGCGCCGTCGAGGTCGGCGAGGTACCGGGGGAAGGCCACGCTCTTGAGCGTGATCGGAACGCCGGCGGCGATGTCCGAGAGCACCCAGTACGCGTCGTGGGTCACCGCAGCCTGGGTCGTGACGGCGTAGCCCGAGTCGGCCGAGTCGGCGTCGAGCACCTCGCCGTTGGCCCGATCCCGCAGCACGAAACAGGTCGCCACCCGGCTCGTGTCGCCCCACGCCGGCGGCGAGTCGTTCGGGATGTTCCAGTCAGGATGCTGATCGCACTTGCGGTTCGTCGTGACCTGCTCGATGAGCTCCCACCGCGCGATCGCCGGCACCGGCTCGTCGACGTCCGCCGTGACCACCGCACCGTCGGGCCCGCCGGTCGCCAGGAAGCGACCGGACGCCTCGTTGGCCAACGCGACGAAGCGCGCCGCCACCGGCTCGACCGGCACGAGCGCCCATTCCGCATGGTCGCTGTCTTGCGTCTCCGTTCGGACCGTGAAGCCGTTGGCCACCAGGAAGGCGCCATCGTTGACGAGGCGCACGCTGTCGTCACTGCCGGCCGCGGTCCACGCCGTGCTGGGGGCGGGATCGGCACCGATGCCGACGTCGTGACCGTTGGTGCCACGATGGTGGTCGAGGAACTGGCCCGTCACGACATTGCGGAACCGCACCGTGCCGTCGCCATTGTCGACGCGCTCCCAGTACGCCATCCGGCCGTTGAACTGAGATGCCAGCACCGACGGGCCCCACCCATCCGGCGCCAGGAACTGCCCCGACTCGACGTGGCGCAGCAAGTAGGTCGGCGCCGGCGCCGCGGCCTCGGCCGTACGCAACGGCGCGGGCAACGCGACCACGCTTGCGACGAGCAGCCAGAAGAGCATCCCCACAAGCGCGCCGGCCCTACCGCTGATCTTGTTCATGTCACGCCCTCCCTCGCCTGATGTGGTTGGCAACGAACCGCACCGTCCCCCATTGGCGGCGGGAACATACAGGCGCCGCCCGCCGCCGATCAAGCCCGACGCGCGCCGGTTGTCACGGCACCCGGACCGACCTGCACCCGACGCGGCCCGCCACCTCGGTCCCGATGCGACTCCCGCTGCGCTTCGGCATCCCGCTCGCCCGTCTGGCCGTGTGAGGTGCGTAGCCTGCTGGGTCGGTCAGCGCAACGAGTTCATCCAGGCCTCGACGTCGCTGGCGCGCAGCGCCTGGAGCCGGTCGCCGCGTGCCACGCTCCTCGGAGGACTCGACCGCGGCGGCCGACTCGGCCTCGGCCCAGAACCGCTGCGCCTCATACGCCTCCAGCCCGGCGACGATGACATCCTCGACCGAGACGCCACCGGCACGCAGCGCCTGGAGCTGGTCGTGGGTCGCCCCGCTGATCCTGATCGCCGCCGGCTCGTCCACGGCCGACCTTGTTGGAGGCGTGGGCGTCACACAAGAGCTTCAAGCCCAAGGACGACCCACCGGCCGAGCCGCCGGCGGGCCGCAACGCCGAAGTCCAATTCGATGGCGAGAAGCGCGCTAACAAGACCCACGCCTCCACCACCGACCCCGAGTCGAGGTTGGCCCGCAAGACGAACGCCGCGCCGGCGAAGCCGTGCTACTCGGGGCACCTGTTGATGGAACACCGCAACGCGTTGGTCATCGACGCCGAGCTGACCACCGCCGACGGCTATGCCGAACGAGCCACCGCGATCGACATGCTCACCCGACTCCCCAAGACCGCCCGACGTCGCACGGTGGCCGGCGACAAGGGCTACGACACCCGCGGCTTCGTCGCCGACGTACGGAACCTCGGCTTCACCCCGCACGTCGCCCAGAACAACAGCGGGCAACGCTCCGCCATCGACGGACGCACCACACGACACGCTGGCCACGCCGTGAGCATGCGGATCCGGAAACGGATCGAGGAACCCTTCGGCTGGATCAAGACCATCGCCGGCGGACGCAAGCTCCGCTACCGCGGCCGACAACGCAACCGGGCCTGGTTCCGCATCACCGCCGCCGTCTACAACCTGATCCGCATCACCGCCCTCGACGCCCAACACGCCTGAACGGCCGACACCACCAGCTGCCAAGGCCGCGACAGCCGCTCAGCGAGCCAACAACCCGGCCAACACAACGGCCCGGGCCGCTCGGACCAGCTCAGTCCGCGGTTTTCAGCACCCTGCTAATCGTGGCGCACTTGGCCAGCACGGCAACGATGACCGAGGTGTCCGGTATCCGCGGCCGATAACGCCACGACCTCGCGGCCGGTAACGCCGGATCGTCGGCGATCGCGAGCCAGCCGATAATGCCGGCACCGGACAGCAGCGGGACCGCTCCATAACCGGCGAAGTCGTGCGGGCCGACCGCCCCATAATCCCGGGGCTCGGCGGGGCCCTCTGCCACCCAAGGTGCCGGGAGGTGACGCGCGCTCTGCCGGTCAGCCGCCGGCGACGAAGGCGACTACGACGTACGCGGCGTGGCGGTCGAAGTTCTCTCGACGGCGGTCATAGATGGTTGTCGTGCGGGGGTCGGCGTGACGGGCGGCGATCTGCACATCGCGTAGAGGGACTCCCGCGTTGAGGGCGGCCATGATGAACCCGGCGCGCAACATGTGTGGGTGCACGGAGCCCAGCCCGGCTCGCTTGCCGATGGATCGCACCCAGCGGTGCGCGGTGCGGCGGTCGAGGCGCTGGCCGTCGTGGCGGCAGATGATGGGGCCTTGGTGGCGTTCACCCACGGCGAGGTCGGTCGTACGGGCAGCCCGCGGCACCAGAGGGATAAGTGCTGGCTTGTTGCCCTTGCCGAGGATGTGCAACGTGCGGTGTCCTCGTTGGAAGCCAAGTTCCTCGACGTTGGTCCCGCACGCCTCTGACACGCGCAGGCCGTTCAGCTCGAGGAGCACGGCAAGCGCGGCGTGGGAGTGATCGAAGCGCTCGGCAGTGAACAGGAAGGTGCCAAGTTCGCCGCGATCCATGCCGTGGCCTTCGCTTGGCTGCACCTTCGGTCGGCGGACGTACTGGGCGGGGTTGGACGGGATGCGCCCGTCGATGTGCGCGAACCGGTAGTAGCCGCACACTGTCGACAGTCGCCGGTCGATCGTCGAGGCCGCCAAGCCGCGGTCCTCCATCCAGCCGCGGTAGAGCTCGATGTGGGGTCGCGTCGCGGCCAGCACGGTCAGGCCGACATCGGCCGACCACTGGAAGAAGCCACGAAGATCGTGGCGATAGGCGTCAAGGGTTCGGCCGCTGTAGCGAGCAAGGAACGCAGCAGCAGCCAGCTGCGCCTCATCGAGCGTGCCGTCGGCGTCTAGCCTCTGAAGAGACGTCGCTGTCGAGTAGATCGTGGTCATGGTGGAACCTCCTCATGGTGGGAGGCCCAGGGAACACCTCGCCGTGGACCCGGCGGTCGAGGACGCGGTGTTGCGATGTCGGCCCGGGGATTCGGCGCCGCGGCGTGGCTCTGAGACGTGCACTCACCGGCTGGAGAAGCACCCGCTGGGACGCGTCCCGGCGCGGCGTGAAATTGAGCGCCGCCTTGCGCTGTGACGGGGTACCGTCTCGGTCCGAGTCGTGACTGGCGTACGAGGTGGGTCACCACCGGGGAGCGACTCGTGGAGATTGCCGCACGCCTGGGCCCATCGTGATCATGGAGGCCCGCGGGATGTCTGCAACCATCACCGAATCGTTCGACGCAGCTGCTGCGTCCGCTGCTTATCGGAGTGCGCTCGATGTGATCGGCGCAGTCGAGCCGACGGTGGCGGCCGCGATCCGCCAGGAGCTGACCGATCAGCGCGAGTCGCTGAAGCTGATCGCCAGCGAGAACTACGCGTCCCCGGCGACGTTGCTGACGATGGGTACGTGGCTGTCGGACAAGTACGCCGAGGGCACGATCGGTCACCGGTTCTACGCCGGATGCCAGAACATCGACCTCGTCGAGCAGGCGGCCGTCGACCACGCCAAGGCGTTGTTCGGTGCGCCTCACGCGTACGTTCAGCCGCACTCGGGCATCGACGCCAACCTGGTCGCGTTCTGGTCGATCCTCGCCCAGCGCGTCGAGGCGCCGGCGCTCGCCGAGTTGGGTGCGTCACACGTCAACGACCTGTCCGACGACGACTGGGAGCAGCTCCGCCTCGCCTTGGGCAACCAGCGGGCGCTGGGCATGTCGCTCGACGCCGGCGGTCACCTGACCCACGGCTTCCGCCCGAACATCAGCGGCAAGATGTTTCACCAGTCGTCGTACGGTACCGATCCCGACACGGGCCTGCTGGACTACACCGCGGTGCAGGCCCGGGCGCGGGAGTTCCGCCCGCTGGTGCTGATCGCCGGCTACTCGGCGTACCCGCGGAAGGTCAACTTCGCGACGATGCGGGAGATCGCCGACGAGGTCGGCGCCGTGCTGATGGTCGACATGGCGCACTTTGCCGGGCTGGTCGCCGGCAAGGTGTTCACTGGCGACTTCGACCCGGTGCCGCACGCCCACGTCACGACGACGACGACGCACAAGTCGTTGCGCGGCCCGCGTGGCGGCATGGTGCTGTGCCAGCCGGAGTTCGCCGACTCGGTCGACCGCGGCTGCCCGATGGTCCTCGGTGGCCCGCTCGGTCACGTGATGGCCGCCAAGGCGGTCGCGCTCGCCGAGGCCCGTCAGCCGTCGTTCCGGACCTACGCCCGTGCCGTGGCCGACAACGCCGTCGCGCTCGCCGACGGCCTCTCCCGGCGCGGCGCCCGGCTCGTCACCGGCGGCACGGAGAACCACCTCGTCCTCATCGACGTGTCGTCCTACGGCATCACCGGCCGCCAGGCCGAGTCGGCGCTGCTCGACGCCGGCATCGTCACCAACCGCAACGCCATCCCACGCGACCCCAACGGAGCCTGGTACACGTCGGGCGTGCGGATCGGCACCCCAGCACTCACCTCGCGCGGGTTCGGCACCACTGAGTTCGACCGCGTCGCCGAACTGGTCGTCGAGGTGCTGGCAGCCACCACACCGACCAGCACCCGGTCCGGCGCCACCTCGAAGGCCAAGTACACG
Source organism: uncultured Acidimicrobiia bacterium (assembly GCA_963784255.1). GTDB lineage: Bacteria > Actinomycetota > Acidimicrobiia > Acidimicrobiales > Ilumatobacteraceae > JALZMG01. The sequence goes on from CAWAQO010000005.1 coordinate 35,715, forward strand.
ATCGCCAACAGCGTCGCCGGCAACGTCCACGACGCCGCCCACGAACTGCTCACCGCCAACCCCCTCTACCCCGGCATCGAAGTCACCCCTGAGCGCTGACCTCAGCACCCAGAGCCGGGCTCGTCATGGCGGAACCGGCGGTCGGGGATGCCAGGGCCTTGGCGGCCCTAGAAGGGTCTGCGCACCCGCCCGACGTACGCTCGGTCGATGCGCGACGACTTCAAGATCGTGTGCGAAGTCGAGCCTGCAACCCGTCCCGACCTCATGCGCGTCCGTCACCAGATCGCTGCCATGAGCAGAGTCGCGTCATCGTTTCTCATCCCGGACAACCACATCGGACGAGCGACTGTGTCGAGCATCGCCGTCGCCCACGAGGTCTCACAGATGGGAGGCGATGCAGTCGCGTGCCTCAACGCCAGGGATCGCAACGTGCTCGGGTTCCGCCGAGATCTCCTGACCGCGGCCGCGTACGGCGTGAGCCAGTTCCTCTTCGTGTACGGCGACCGCCCCGAGACCGGGAGACGCTCCGACGACCTGACGGTGCGCTCCATGCTCGATGAGGCACGTCGCTTCGAAGCATCTGCGGGGCCGAACTCGGCTCCACTGAGTCTTGGCGTGTCCGCTCGGATCGGCTCGCTACCGCGTTGGAAGCAGCAGGCCGACGCGTTGTTCGTGCAGGTGTCCTTCTCGGTACCTGAGCTCCTCCGGTGGCGGGAGCTGATCGACTTCGACGGGCCTGTTTACGTCGGGGTGATGGCGCCGCCGTCAGCGATGATGGCTCGCAAGCTCTCCGCTGACATTCCCCAGCTGGCTGTCCCGTCCGCTCTGATCGAGGCCCTCGAATCTGACCGCGACGCCGGCGTGAACTTTGCGTTCGAGATGGTCACAGAGGTGCGGGAGAGCGGTGTCTTCGAAGGAGTACATCTGATCCCCGTGTCGAGATACCGAGAGCTCGCAGCCCGCCTCGATCCCATCTGATCGAGCGTCCCGCCGCGGCAGGTGAGCGTCTCCCGCTCCCGGCGATCGGGGACACTTTCGACCTTCGCCTCGTCAGTCTCGGCTGCTGTGGTGCTGGGACGTCCTCGCCCCACCGCCGCACCGCTGCACGACTGCCCATCTCGTCCACGCCGGGCCTGACCTCAGATGTGACAAGGGTACGGTGGTGCGATGCCGAGCGACCTCGTCCTCAAGTCGATGAACACCGTGCACCGGACGATGCTCAAGGTGTCGGGCGGTCGATGGGGGTGGAGTTTCGGTTCGATGCCCGTGCTCGAGCTCACCACCATGGGTCGAAAGAGCGGACAGAAGCGTTCGGTCATGCTGACCTCGCCGATCCAAGAGGGTGACGTGCTCGTTGTGATCGCGTCCCGCGGCGGCGATGACACCCATCCCGCATGGTTCCTGAACCTCCAGGCCAATCCCAACGTCGAGGTGTCTCTCAAGGACCAGCCGAAACGCCCGATGGTCGCCACCGTTGCCGGCGCCGACGAACGTGCCCGGCTGTGGCCGAAGGTTGTCGCCAGTGCGAAGAACTACGGCGAGTACCAGGAGAAGACCGAACGGGAGATCCCAGTCGTGTTGCTCGCACCGAAAACTGCTTGACGCAGCGTCGTCGCCGACCTCCCGACTTGGTGGAGCGGCTTTGACGACACCCGTCTTCCCTGCCACCGCTCCTGGGATTTCCCCACCCACGTGAGCACACCGACTCGCACTCGCCGCCGTCAAGCCATCACCCGGCGGTCAGGGACACCTCCGTCAGCTCGAGAAGTTGCGAACGAGCGCTTCCTGCTCGTCTGTCTCCACGGCCTTCTCGCAGTAGTTGGCCCTCACCCACGCAATCGCCTCGCCTGCCGGCGTCCCGGTCAACACGGCAAGGCAGGCGAGTGCCGTCCCGGTTCGACCATGGCCACCCAGGCACCCCATCTCCACTGACTCACCCCGCCTGGCTCGATCAAGGAGATCGAGGAGCGCAACACGTAGCGCGTCCCCGTCCGTCGGTACACCGAAGTCGGGCCAATCCAGGTGATTGTGCGGCCAGGACGGAGCCCATCTCTCGTCCAAGTACAACCCGAACGACGGCAGCCCTTCTCGGCTGTACGGGTCATCGCCGAAGAAGCTCACGGCAGTGACGGTGGTCCCGTCGTCGAACACAACCGCGCTTCGATGAACATGACGCTCGGGAGCCGGACGGCCCTCCCGCTCCCATTCCCGCCGGATCAGCGAGAGCTCGTCGTTGGCGTCCCGTGATGTGGTGTAGGTAGCGGCGGGGGTCCACCTGTGGGGTGGGCCATCGTGTGACTGGTGAGAACGACGAAGAACTCACTGAGGAAGGTGTTCACGCGATGACCCATGACGATGATGCCCGAGTTGCGGACCTGTTGGCGCGGCTGGGTGAGGGCGACAGCCGGGAGCTGTTCCGCCGGCTGTTGCAGCAGGGGATGCAGGAACTGATCGATGCCGAGCTGACCGCGGCGATCGGTGCCGGGCCGCATGAGCGGACCGACAGCCGCTCCAATCAGCGCAACGGATCACGGTCGCGGTTGTTGTCGACGCCGGCTGGTGACATCGAGCTGCGGATCCCGAAAGTGCGGGTGGGATCGTTCTTCGTCGCTGCTGGAACCGCGCCGACGGGTCGATCGGGCGTTGTGGGCGGTGATCATGGAGTGGCCCCCGGATCACGGACACCTACCTTGGGGCGGGCGAGTGCCCGTCTCGGAAGGAGTGCCGATGCCTGTCCCATCCACCGGAGTTCCGTCAACGGGCTGTGGAGTTGGCACGGCTACGGGAGAAGCCGATCGCCAGGATCGCCGGCGATCTGGGGATTTCCGAAGCTGTGTCTGCGTGGTGGATGGACATCGCCGATGTCGACGACGGCCGCAAGCCTGGCCTGACGAGCGACGAGCGTGCCGAGCTGGTGAAACTGCGCAGGGCGAACCGGGTGCTCGAGATGGAGAACGAGATCCTCAAGCGGGCCGCCGCCTACTTCGCTCGGGAGAACATCCTCCCAAAATGATCTACGCCTTGATCGCTGACCGGTGCGCCGATCTGCCGGTCGAGCAGTGCTGTCGAGCGATGAAGGTGTCCCGATCGGCGTTCTACCTGTGGCGGCACCAGCGGTCGAACCCGACCGCGAGATGCTTGCCGATGCCGAACTCGGCGACTTGGTCGTCAAGGTGCACGAAGCGTCGTTCGGCACCTACGGCGTGCTGAGGGTGACCGCCGAGCTACGTCTCGGGCTCGGCCGTGAGGTGAACCACAAACGGGTGCAGCGGTTGATGCGACAACGTGGTGTGTCGGGTGTGACCCGCCGCCGGCGCACGAAGGGCTGCACCCGCAGCCGCCCTGGCGATCCCCGTTCGGACGATCTGGTGCACCGCCAGTTCCGGCCCGACGGCCCGGACCGGCTGTGGGTGCAGGACATCACCCAGCACCGCACCGGCGAAGGCTGGGTCTACCTCGCCGTCGTGATCGATGCCTGGTCCCGACGGGTCGTCGGCTGGTCGATCGCTGATCACCTGCGACTCCGAGCTCGTCATCGACGCCATCGACATGGCCATCATGCGGCGCCGACCCGACCGGCACCACCGTTCACGGCGACCACGGAAAGCAATATTGCACCTGGGTCTTCGGCCAACGCCTCCGCACCGCCGGGCTGATGGGATCGATGGGCACCGTCGGCGACGCCCTCGACAACGCCGTCGCCGAGAGCTTCTTCGCCTCGCTGCAATGCGAGCTGCTCGACCGTCACACCTGGCCCACCCGGGCCGGGCTCGCCCGAGCGATGTTCGGCTGGATCGAAAGGCTTCTACAACCCGACCCGCCGTCACTCCACCCTCGGCAACCTCAGCCCCGTCGACTTCGAGACCACCGGCGCGGCATGATCCCCACACCAACCCCGTCCGTCATCCGGGGGTCACTCCCAAGCCGATCCTTGTGCACCCAGTTGCCCAGCGTGCCCGCTCCGATCCCCGAGCTCGCGGGCGACCTCGACGATCGACCTGCCCGTCTCACGGACGATCGTCACCGCCCCCTCCCGGAACTCCGAGTCATCTTCCTCCGAACCTCTCCCATGGCGTCTCCTCATAGACCAAGCCTCGGGCCTGTCCGACGGACTGTGTAAACGGTCGTGATGGTCATGGTTAGTCGGCGGCCTCGATGCGGTCGCCGTAGTGGATGGTCAGGGCGTTGAGCATCTTCTTCCAGCCGCTGATCTGGCCGGTCGGGTTGGACCGGTTGGGGCGTCGCTCGGTGGCGACGAGGTAGAGCACCTTCAACGCCGACTGCTCGGTCGGGAAGTGCCCACGATGGCGCATGGCCTTGCGGAACCGGGCATTCAAGCTCTCGATGGCGTTGGTCGTGTACACGATCTGGCGCAGCTCGACGGGGAAGGCGAGGAACGGCACGAAGTCATCCCAGGCTCGTTCCCAGGTGGCGATCATCGCCGGGTAACGATCCCGCCAGTGCTCGGCGAACTCGGCGAAGCGGGCCGTCGGCGGCGTCGACGGTGGGGGCGGTGTAGATCTCGCGCAGCTCCCGACACACCGGACCCCAGTACTTCTTCCACGTGAACCGCAAGCTCGAGCGCACCAGGTGCACCACGCACAGCTGGACCTCTGCTAGCGGCCAGGTGGCCCGGATCGCGTCCGGGAGCCCCTTCAACCCGTCGCAGCAGACGATGAAGGTGTCGTGGATGCCACGGTTGCGCAGCTCGGTGAGGATGCCCGCCCAGAACTTGGCGCCCTCACCGCCGGTCGGGCCGACCCACATCCCCAGCACGTCGCGTTCACCGTCGAGGTTGACGCCCATCGCCACGTAGATCGGCCGGTTGGCGACCTGGCCGTCGCGGATCTTGACGACGATGGCGTCGATCAGGATCACCGGATAGATCGGGTCGAGCGGCCGGTTCTGCCAGCCCACCATGTCCTCGACGACGGCGTCGGTGATCCGGCTGATCGTGTCCCGGGAGATGTCGGTGTCGTAGATCTCCGCCAGGTGCGCCTGGATGTCCCCGGTCGTCATCCCCTTGGCGTAGAGCGAGATGACGTTGCCGGTGAGCCCGTCGAGACGGCGCTGCCCCTTGCGCACCGTCTGCGGATCGAAACTGGCGTCGCGGTCGCGTGGCACCCGCAGATCGACCTTGCCGACCTCGGTCGTCACCGTCTTGGGCGTCGTCCCGTTGCGCGAGTTGCCCGAGCCACGGCCCTCGGCGGCGTGGCGTTCATAGCCGAGGTGGTCGGTCATCTCGACCTCCAGCCCGGTCTGCAACACCTGGCGCACCAGCCCGGTCAGCAGACCGTTGTCGCCGGTCAGCTCGACGCCTTCGGCGCGGGCCCGGGCGACCAGCTCGGCCGCCCAGTCCCGCATCGCCGGCTCATCGCCCACCAACGGCACGCTACGCACCGCCGGCATCGACACCGTCTTGTTCGCTGTCTCAGTCATCGGAGTGATCCTCTCCGGCCCACGGTCTTCAGTCGTGGACCCTCAGATCACGCCGCTTACACAGACCTCCGGACAGTCCCAGCCTCCACGGAAAGGGGGGATGCTCAGCTTGGCCTCCAGCCGGCGTTGGAGGGCAATCCGTGGATGGGTTTCGGGACGCGCGTTAGGTGGCATCCGCTCGACTACGCGCCGTTCGTTTTGTTGGTGTGGTTGGACGGGCGAGGTGGATTCTCGCGCGCGTTATGTGCGTCGGCGGGCGACAAAGAAGCCGTCGATCGTTTTCCCAACCAGCCGCGGAGGTCAGACGACTGGCGGGGTGACGCCCTCGGCGCTGGCCGCGAGGTCCGGGTCCCAGCCGCACACAATGCAGGCGTGCCGAATCGCCGAGAGGCCGAAGTCGAGCGCGGCCCGGTGCGGGTCCGGTGCGACGCGAACGTTCTCCCAGTCGAGGATGTACTCGCCCAGTTCCGCATCCCAGTGCGCCGCGGGTGGTGACAGCGTTGCCGTCTCGAACCCGTCGGGCGGAGGGAATGCGTAGGCGAAGAACGCGGCCCGCGGGTAGCGGGCGTCGCCCGGCCACCAGCCGACTTCGATCTGTTGGGCGTTGCCCGAGTTGCGCGTGATGAAGTCGTTCGACGGCGGGTCGACTTGTCGACCGGAGAACAGGCTCACCGCGAGATCGAAGCTGCCCCACCAGGCGTTGACCGGCGTGGAACGTCCCCGGTAGGGCGCGCGCAGTGCCGCGAGCGCCAGCGCCGCCTGTGTCGCCGCCGCGAAGTAGGCGGTCACGTGGGTCGGGTCGTAGGTGGCGTGCTCGAAGTCCTCGTCGAGCGGCGTCGACCAGGGCGTCTCTTGGGGCCTGGGGTCGATCTGCACCGGGCCGACGAGGTCGCCGACGGCAGCCAACACGTCGCGTGTCACGTCGGCGACCGGTCGGTCAGGGGTAAGCGGGATGCGCTGTGCTCGACCGTCGGTGTGCTCGGCGACTGCGTGGTGGGTGTGGAGGTCGAGCGCGACGATCAGCGCGCCGGAGCCGTCGGGCGCAGGCAGCGGCAGGGTCTCCCATCCGCGTGCGCTGAGGCGCAGAGCGGCGTGCTGGAGCTGCGGTTCTGGCGGGGCGAGCGTCACTGCGAGCTTGCCGAGGACCTGGGCGTGCGAGTGCAGCGTGTCGCAGGTGGCACTCCACGCTTCGTAGGGGAGCGACGGCCAACTCATGGGTGCTCGAATGACGGTGCGTCGTCGACGATGAAGGCGATGTCGTCGAGATAGCAGAACCACCAGTCCTCGCCCGGTTCGTATGACTGGATGATGGGATGGCGGGCGGCGGTGAAGTGGGCGGTGGCGTGACGGTGAGGGGAGTTGTCGCAGCAGCCGACGTGCCCGCAGGACATGCATACGCGCAGGTGGACCCATTGGCCGCCGATGCGGAGGCAGTCCTCGCAGCCCTGACTGCTCGGGGCGACATCGGCGACCTCATCGAGGTGACTGCAGGCCTCGCTCATCCGAGTTCCAGTCGACGGCGGCTGGCCGCGGTCTTGTTCATGCGAAGCTGGCGCCACGGGCGACTGTCGTGCCGAGCTTGCCGGCGCCGACAATGCCCAGGGCGGTCGCTGGTCTCGTTACGAGACGCCCGACGAAACATTCTTGGCGCTTCATTTAGAGCTCGCCTGGGACCGCGAACCGGTAGAAGATGGGGGCGTCGCCCTTCGCTGCGACTAGGAGCCAACCGAGCTCCTCCAGGGCACGGGCGCGGTCGATCCCTCCGACGAAGACGGGGTCGTACCCAGCGTCGGTGATGAGCGCTTCGGTGGCAGCGCGGGCGTCGTCATCTGCGGCGTAGAGGCTTGATGGTCGGACGCGTTGGGCAGCCACCTGGTCGAGGAGCGAGGCGTAGTTCAGGTTGAAGCTCTTCGCCACGGGGCCGTGGGTGAACGACTGGATCTCTTCGCTGAGGGAGGCGAATCGGCCGGTTCGCTCGGCGTAGATACCAGTGGCGTCGACGGCGATCTTGCCGGTGAGCCCATCGACCTTGCCCAGCGCGTCGGCGATGGCCGTGCCGGGGACGGCGACGAGTAGGACGTCTGCATCGCTGGCGTCACCGCCGTCGCGGCCAAGCGTGGTGACGTTGTGGCCGGCGGCGGTCCAGAGTGTGGCGAGGCCGTTGCCAATGTTTCCTCTGCCGATGGTGACGATGTTCATGTGGTGGTTCTTCTCTTGGGGTGATGTGTCCGGTGAGTCACGCGAAGCGCCGCTGCGTAAGCGGTGCGAGGAATGCGAGCGGGCGTTCAGTTGGAACTGGACCTTGTGAGGCCGAGGATCTCCTCGTAACGGTCGACCATCAGGTCGCGGCCTTTGATGGTTGCGACCATGTCGCGCGAGGCGAGTTCATCCTGGCCGGGGAGTTGGCCGCTACCGCCGTCGGGTCCGATCGGCACGACGATCGCCGGTCCGAACGGTTCGTAGGGTCTGAGGGTGTTGTTGCCGTTGACCATCTTGATGATGTTCTCTGCGACGAGTTGGGCTTGCATGCCGGCCATGCCCGCCATCTTGGCGTCGGCGGTCGAGACGTCGCCGATGGCGAACACGTTGTCGTGTCCGGCCACCTGCAGCGCGGGTCCGACGGTCACGAATCCGTCGGAGCGGCGCGCGGTTGCAAGGTCGTCGCTCAGGTAGTCGCTCACCGCACTGACGCCGAAGCACTGAAACCAAATGTCGGCTGTGATCTTGCGGCCGGAACTCGTGGTCACCGTGAACGTGCCGAGCTCGCTCGCGACCGTGGGTGGCAAACCGCGGAGTCCATCGCCAAGGACGAGCTCGACGCCACGATCGACAAGCTGCTGACGCAGTTCGGCGCGCAGGTCGGCACGAAACCGGTCGCCGAGTACGTCGTCGGAGAAGTCGAGGAGCGTGACGTGCTTGTCGGGCCACCGTGCGGTGATCTCGCCGGCGAGCTCGATTCCGACGGGCCCCGCGCCAATGAGCAGAACCCGGTCCGCACGTATCAGTTCGTCGTGCGCGGCGCGATAGTTGTCGATTGCGTCCTCGGCATCGTGCGCGTTGCTCTTGGCGGGGAACGGATACGTCGATCCGGTAGCGAGAACGATGTAGTCGGCCGTGATCGCCTCGCCCGACGCCAGGACGACTCGATGAGCGCTGACGTCTACCGCTCGGCCACGGGCGACACGCCCGTGGGCGAGGAGGCGGTCATACGGTAAGAAGATCTTGGGGAGAAACGTGGGATCGACGAGGGCCCGCAGCGCCCCGATGTTGTGCACGAACGCATCCTTGGGCTCGACCAACACCACGTCGACGTCTGCGTCGAGTGCCTTGGCGACGTTGACGCCCCCGTACCCGCCGCCGATGACGACCACGGTCGGCCGCGGCCGCGGGTCCTGGTTCATTTCGCCCCCGAGCTCCTTGTTTGTCATGGACCCTCCGGTCGTGGGGCTCACGCGAAGTTCCGGGGTGCGAGCTGATCGGCGGGGATGATGCCGAGCCGGCCGGCTTGGTAGTCGTCGATGGCCTGGGCGATCTCCTCTCGGGTGTTCATGACGAACGGGCCATAGTGCGACACCGGTGCTCGGATGGGCAGCCCGCCCAGGAGGAGCACATCGAGTGGCTCCGCTCCGTTGGCGGCACCCACCACGATGTGGTCGCCCGGACCGAACACGATCAGCTCGCCGTCTTGGATCGGCCGGCCTTGGGGGCCGGCCGTGCCGCGGCCGGTCAGGACGTAGACGAACGCGCTGAAGTCCGGAGCCCACGGCACGACGATCTGCGCGCCGGGCGCGAGGGTCGCATGCGCGTAGGTGATCGGGGTGTGCGTGACGCCAGGCCCGCTGAATCCCGCGATGTCACCGGCGATGAGACGAATCAACGCGCCGCCGTCATCAGAGGTGAGGAGCTTCATCGAGTCCTTGGTGATGGACTGGTAGCGCGGCGCCGTCATCTTGAGCGCGGGCGGCAGATTGACCCACAGCTGCACGGCATGCAGCGGCCCGCCGTGCTTGTAGAACTCGCTCGGTGGGCAGCTCGTCGTGCAGGATGCCCCCGCCGGCGGTCATCCATTGGGTGTCGCCCTCGCCGATCACCCCGCCGCCGCCGTTGGTGTCGTGGTGGGCGATCTCCCCGTCCATGATGTAGCTGACGGTCTCGAAACCGCGGTGGGGGTGCCAGGGGGCACCCTTCGTCTCTCCGGGCGCGTTCAGTCTGGGGTCCCGCGTGGTCGAGCAGCAGGAACGGATCCGATTCCGCGAATGAGAGGCCGCCCGGGAACGGGCGTCGGATGCTGAACCCGGCGCCCTCTATCGCCCGCTCCGCGGTGACCACCTTGGTGACAGGCCGCGGCCTGGAGACGGACGGGTCGGGCCGGGGGATGCGGGGCAGGACGAGCGTGTTGTCCACGGTGATTGCCGGCATAGCGAATCGCCTCCTCTCAGGAGAACAGCAGACCCTCTCAGGCGACCGCGGCTTTGGTGGCGGCCACGGCCTCGACGTTCAGTTCGATCCGGGCCGTCTTGCCGACGAGCAGGCCGCCGGTCTCGAGCGCCATGTTCCAGGTGAGTCCGAAGTCTTCGCGGTCCACGTCGGTAGCGGCGCTGAATCCGACGCGCTCGTCGCCGATCGGGGAGATGTCGGCGCCGTCGAAGTCGACCTGCAGGGTGACCCGCCGGGTCGTGTCGCGCACGGTGAGGTCGCCGACCACTTCCCACGTAGCGTCGCGAGCAGCTCGCACCGCGGTGGACCGGAAGGTGATGGTCGGGTAGCGCTCGACGTCGAAGAAGTCGCCGCTTCGCAGGTGGGTATCACGGTCGTCGTTCCCGGTGCTGAGGCTGGCGGTGCCGATGTCTGCTTCGACGTGGGAGTCCTCCGGCTCCTCGGCGATGGTGATGCGGCCGCGGACGTCGCTGAAGCGTCCGCGCACCTTGGTGATCATCAGGTGCCGGGCGACGAACTCGACCGAGGTGTGCGCCCCGTCGATCTCGTAGACGCCGGCGACCGGGACGAGGCGGTCGTCGTGGCTGCGCAGGATGCTGACGGTTCGAGCTGACATGGCCACACTCCTCTTCGGACAACTTGAAGCTTCAAGTAAGCTACCACCCATTCACTTGAACTGTCAAGTCAGTGGCCTACTATTTCGGGGATGCCTCGAAAGAAGCTGCCGGCGGGCGGAGAAGCCGTGCGTTGGCTCACGAGCGAGGAAGAGCTGGCGTGGCGGTCGGTCGCGAACCTGGTGCACAAGCTCCGTTGGGCGCTGGAGTGCCAGCTCGAGCGAGATTCCGGCCTCAGCTTCATCGAGTACCACGCCCTCGCGCGTCTGTCCGAGGAGCCCGACCACCAGCTGCGCATGAGTGACCTCGCCGCGGTCACCAACGCCTCGCTATCCCGCCTCTCTCACCTCGTCAAGCGGCTCGAGGCCTGGGGTTTCGTGCGCCGTGAACCGGACCCGACCGATGGGCGGTACACGATCGCAATCCTCACCGAGAGCGGCTACGAGAAGCTCGTGGTCAGCGCACCGGCCCATGTGCACTGCGTACGCGAGCTCGTCATCGATGCGTTCAGCTCTGCTGAGCTCAAGCAGCTCCAAAGTCTCTGCGATCGGATCGTCGCCCGGATCGACACGTCAGAGTGGAAACAGGAGCTGACCTGAGCACGCCCGATCAGAGAGATCCGATGACTCCGATCGCAACCGTTCGGGTGGTTCTCGCGGAGCAGAGTGATCCGAGTGTCATCACCGTTCTTCTCGATCTGCTAGGGGCGGCGGCCGGGTCGCGCGACTCGCGGGCGCGTCCGAATCGGTGATCTGGTCGCCGACCAGGCGGCACATAGCGACGGCGAGACAACCAGCCGTTGAGCGCGCCGAAGCGGCGATCGCGGAGACACTGAGGTGCCTCCTAACGCGCGACCGGACCGTCGGCAGCAGCGTGGCCAAAGTGCCGGTGCCGGTAGCGGACACAGAACACGCGCCCCGAACGACGGCACGTCTCGCTGACCTTTAGCGCGCCCCGAACGGCATCTCGATCGTCTCGAATTGATAGGTCCTCGGATGTCGGCGCTGCGGTCAGTGCGTCGCGTCACGGCGCGGAGTCGTTGACCCTGACAGTACTGACGTGGGCGTCGTAAGGGCGCTGGGTGCCGGCGGACTCGGACATCGGTGGAGCAACGCTCACTCGTTGCCTTGGACCCGATCGAGGTCCTCGCGATCTCGCTCGAGGAGGTCGAGTGCATCATCGGTGTTCACGGCGGTGCAGAATTCGCCGTGCATGGTGGCGACGGCCAGCTCGTGGACGATGTCGGGATCGTGGTCGACGCCGTCGGGCCCGATGCGGTTGGTCGTGGCGCACGCGTCGTGGCACAGGTAGGTGTCGAAGCCGATGTTGCCGGCCGTCCGCACCGTGGTCTCGACGCAGAAGTTGGTGAAGTACCCGCCGACGACCAGCCGGCGCACGCCAGCGCGGCGGAGCTGAATCTCCAAGTCGGTGCCGAAGAACGCACCGTTAACGTGCTTGACCACGACGATCTCTCCTCCCGCGGTTCGAGCCCTGGCTTCGACGCTCCGGTCGGCAGCGATCGCCTCAAGGGTGAGTGCTGCTCCCACGAGTCATGCAGCGAGAACGCCACCGGCGGCGGGCCGCCCGCCACTGCTCGAGCAGTCGCTGCAGATGCTTCTCGGCGTCCGGGTTGTTGCGCCGACCCGTCGCGCCACCCCAGTGCACCAGATCATCCACGCCGACCTGGGCATCGACGATGAGGAGGGCCGTGTCGTCGCCGAATCGGTCGATCATCGCTCCGACGGTAATCAATGGCGGCGGGTGCCGACCCCGACCCGATGGTCGCCATCGTTCGCCCACAGTGCCGAACGAGCTGGGTCATGTGCGTGACAAGCCAGAACCACCTCGTGGCCGGCGTCGTAGGACTCAGCCGCAGAAGCGACCGACGCCGCAGACACTGGCACCGGACATCCGCCACCGAACATCGAAACCGAACGACGAGATCGAACTCCGCGCGCCCCGAGCCCCACTTGACGCACTCGCTCCGGGCCGGTAGGGAACGCGTGTTCGCTCAGTTGACTGTGAGCGCCGGGGACATGCGCGGTCACCGTGGCGGCGCCGGGAGGCGGTACACCCGCACGGTGTCCCGTCCGGCGCCGTCGGGATTGACGATCGTCGGAGGATCGTTATCTCTACCGGAGTACGCGTGCCGCGCGTGCTCAGAGGCTTGGCCGTGTCTACGGCACGTGAGGCACGACGGCCACTGGCGCCACGCCAGAACGACCAGGCGGCGCGAGGGACCGCACGGTGGGCGAACAGGGGTATGACAATGCCCCTGTTATCAGCACTAAACTAAGTGCCTCCGCCAGCGTCGCTGACAGGCCGCACGCGTCTCCGCTGATCAAGGTCGCCCGCTTGAATCTCGGAGCGGGACGAACGGCATCACTTGGATGACGCCTCGCGGGGCCGGGCCACCGCACATTCGACGCGAGAATCGGACATCGCGTCACGAAGGTTGCGGAGTGGCAGGCACGGCACAAAGTCTGGAGTCGGGTTGGGACTGTCCTCGACGTAGCCGTCGGGTGGCCGTTTCGGTGACGCTGAGCACGGCCATTCTTCAGTGAGCTGTGAGGGCGGTGATGCGATCTTGGATGTAGGCGATGAGCTCGGGTTCGGGCATGGCCGCGCCGTCGGCGGCGGCCCGGTCGAAGTGGTCGGGTCCCATGCGCCTGCGGAGCTGTTCGACGATGTCGGTCAGGTGCTCGGCGTCGCTCGGTTCGAAGGGCAGGGCGGTGGCGGCGCCGGCGGCGGTGAGGGCGCCATGGAGCACGGCCGCGGCGCGGTGGTCGCCGGTCTGTTGGAGGATCCCGAACACGTGGCGGAGGGAGAGCCACAGGTTGGCCCAGTCGCCGCCGCGGTGCCAGGTGTCGATCACGGCGCCGAGGCCGGTGAGCGCCGGCGGAGCTCGCCCGATTCGGGCCTCCAGCCACCACACCTCGGTCTCGGCGAACGCCTCGACCCAGCGGTTCCCGCCCTGGCCTCGGCCACGGCGGCGCGGCGGAGGAGTTGCAGGCTCTCGGCAGGTTCGGTGCCTTCGAGGGCCATCCCGAGGGCGTAGTCGGCCTGAGCTGAGCGCCGTCGGCGAGCCGCTGGTGCGGGCCGCGGCCTGCGCTTCGCCGGCAATGACCGCGCCCCGCACGGTGTGCCCGACGCTGGTCTCGGCGACGGAGCGCATGTAGAGGGCGTGGGCGAGCCGCGCGGGTGATCCGCTGGCATGGGCCGAGGCGACCATCCTGTCCATCCACGTCAGCGCCTCGTCGGTCTGGCCCATGTAGAACAGGGCGTTGCCCAGGGTGCGCTCGGCGAGGCCGCTGCTGGCGGAACCGGACTCTGGGCCGCAGCCGCCTCGTGGCCGAGGTCGATGGCGCGTGGAGGTCGCCGCGGACGAAGTGGCCGTAGGCCACGGTGGCCAGCACCATCGGGTAGCGCGGGTGCTCCGGGCCCCGGCGAGCGCGTGGCGTCGCCGCCCAGCCCGGTGAGCTCGTAGCGGATTCGCCGGAAGGCGTACTCGCGGAGCCCCGCCACGAGCCGCAGCGCGGCGTCGACGTCGCCGGTCGCCACCGCCCAGGCGTGGGCGGCGCGGAAGTTGTCGAAGTCGGCCTCGACCCGGCGCGACCAGGCCGCCTCGTCGGGTCCGGCCAACCCCTCCCCGACCCGCTCGGCCAGCGTCGACGAACCAGCGCAGGTGGCGTGTCGCGACCGGGTCGGCGCCCCCGTCGGCGTCGAGCCGCTCGAGCCCGAAGGCCCGCAGGGTCTCCAGCAGCTGGTAGCGGAGCGCACGTCGTCGACCACCTGGACCATCGACTTGTCGACCAACGCCACCAGCACCTCGACGACGCTCGCGGTCCGCGTCGAGGCCCGGTCCGTGCCGGAGCGTCGCACACCGCTCGACCGCGTGGAGGTCGAAGCTGCCGGCGAACACCGAGAGCTGCGTGAAGAGCGACCTGCTCGGCCGGGCCCAGGAGCTCGTAGGACCAGCCGATGGTGTCGCGCAGCGTGCGGTGGCGGGCGTCGCTGGAGCGGCGGCCGGCGTCGAGCAGCCGGGAGCGTGGCCCGAGGCGCTCGAGGATCGTCTCCGGCGCCAGGGAGCGGAACCGGGCGGCGGCCAGCTCGAGCGCGAGCGGGAGCCCGTCGAGGCGGCGGCAAAGCTCGGCGATGACGGGGGCGTTGGCGGCGGTGAGGGTGAAGCCCGGCGGGCGGCCGCCGCCCGCTCGAGGAGCAGCTGCACCGCCGGTGCCGCCGCCACACTCGTCGCGGTCGGTCACATCGGGCGGCGCCACGGCCAGCGGCGCGATCGGCCACACGACCTCGCCCGGCAGCCCCAGCGGTTCGCGCGAGGTGGCGAGCACGTGGACCCCGTGGCACCTGGTCCGGATCCGCTCGACGAAGCGGACCACGGCGTCGAGGAGGTGCTCGCAGTTGTCGAGCACAGCAGGAGCTGGTGGCGACGGACGCCAGCATGGCCAGCAGCGTGTCGTCCACCGTGAGGTGCTGGCGTTGCTGCACGTCCAGCGGCGGTGGCGACCGCGTCCGCGGCGGCGCTGGCGTCGCGCACCGCGGCCAGCTCCACCACGGCGGCGCCGTCGTCGAAGTCGTCGCGCGGTGGCCGCCAGCCGACGGGCCAGCCGGGTCTTGCCGACGCCGCCCGGCCCGACGAGTGTGACCAGGCGGTCGCTGCGCACCGCCCGCGCCAGCTCCTGCAGCTCTCGTCGCGGCCCACCAGCGGGGCTGGGGTCGTCGGCCACGACCGGCCGCCCGGGGCCGCTCCGTCGCCGGCGGCGACCGCGGCCAGGCAGGCGGGGTCGTCGGCCAGGATCCTGGTCTCGAGGTCCCGCAACGCCGGCGACACGTCGAGCCCCAGCTCGTCGCGCGAGCCGGGTGCGCAGCTCGGTCGCCCGCCGCAGCGCATCCGCCTGACGGCCCGTGCGGTAGAGGGCGACCATCAGCTGAGCGCCAGTAGCGCTCCCGCAGGGGGTGCGCCGCGGTCAGCCCCTCCAGGTCGCCGACCAGCGCGGCGTCGCCGCCCAGCGGCTCGAGGCGGCGCTCGACCCACTCCTCGGTGGCGCTCTGGCGCAGTTCGTCCAGCCGCACCGCCTCGGCCCGGATCCCGTCGTGCCGGCCAGATCGCCGAAGGCGGGGCCTCGCCACCACGCCAGCGCGGCCGCGTACAGCCGCAGCCGCCTCGACGGCATCGGACGACGCCACGAGCCTGCGCCGCTAACCGCACGAACTCCTCGGCGTCGACGACGCCGTCGGGCAGCTCCAGGCAGTAGCCGCTGCCCCGGGCGACCACGTCACCGTCCGGCGCGAGCAGCCGTCGCAGCCGGGAGAGGTGGCTCTGCAGCGTGGCCGCCGGCCGCCGGCGGCGGGTCGCTCACCCCACAGCACCTCCCGCAGCCGCGAGGCCGAGACGACCGAGCCGCGCTGCGCCGCCAGCACCCCGAGCAGGGAGCGCAGCGTGGGCTGACCGCCGTCACCGGCGCGCCCGAGCGCTCCAGCGTCACCGGGCCGAGGATCCTGACCGTCACCCCCACCTGCATGAGCATGACCGCACGCACTGCCAGCCTGCTGCAAGATCGCTGCAAGCCCCGGCCAGGCGTTCACCGCGCCGACGGCAACCGCCGCGGCGGACGATGACCCCGTCGAAGACGACGATCCCAACGAAAGGAGGCTCCCATGCCGTTCGTGAACGTGAAGCTCATCAAGGGCGTGTTCACCCCGACGCAGAAGCAGGAGATGATCACCAAGCTGACCGAGACCATGGTCGGCATCGAGGGCGAGGCCATGCGCCAGGTCACCTGGGTGACCATCGACGAGGTGGAGAGCGGCGACTGGGGCATCGGCGGTCATGCGCTCACGACCCAGGACGTCAAGGACCTCCAGGCCGGCGCACCGGCTCAGTGATCGCATGAGGCACCACCTGTATCGAGTCATCGGGGCGACGGCGCTTGTGCTGGCCATCGGCTCCACTGCGGCTGGCATGCCGTCGTCGGCGCAGGAACCACCCCCGCCGATCGCCGTCGAGATCCTCACGCCGCGCAGCGAGTTCACCGACGACGTGGCGATCAGGGTCAAGCTCAAGCTCACAGCCGAGCGCCGATCCAGCCGCACGACCATCAACATGGACGCACCGTCGAGAACGGTGGTGGCGAGGATCACAGTCCAACCCGGCGCCCACTTCCCATGGCACACCCACCACGGGCCCGTCATCGTCAACGTGAGCAGCGGCGCTCTCGTCTATGTCATGGCCGACGACTGCCTGGATCG
Organism: uncultured Acidimicrobiia bacterium; assembly: GCA_963784255.1. Taxonomy (GTDB): domain Bacteria; phylum Actinomycetota; class Acidimicrobiia; order Acidimicrobiales; family Ilumatobacteraceae; genus JALZMG01. The sequence goes on from CAWAQO010000005.1 coordinate 52,472, forward strand.
GCCCTATGCGGCGGGGACGGTGTTCGTCGATCCGGGACGCGGCAACGTGCACACGGCGTTCAACCCGAGCGCTGAGGCGACGGTGCTATATGCGACGTTCTTCGAAGCACCCGCATCCGGACCGCTCACGATCACCGAAGGCATCGAGGCGCCCGACGACTGCGCCGTCGAGGCCGGAGACCACGCCGGCCACTGAACGCGCGGCATGCCCGAGTCGCCGGCCATCTGCCGAGCGACTCGGGCCACGCCGACAACGACCCGTCGAAAGGCAAACCTCATGGAACCTACCGAACAGCTCTCAACCATCCTTCCCACCCTCACGGCGTTGGTCGACCGCATCCAACCCGCGGGAACTCAACCATCCGACGCCGTGCAGCAGGTTCACCGTGCACGACGTACTCGATCACATGATCGTCGGCGGCAGTTCGTTCGCCTACCGGTTCCACGGCCAGGAACCTCCGAGATCACCGCGCCGCCGGTCTACGGCTGGGTACCGGCCGCCGAGTTCCGACATGCAATGGACGACCTCCTCGATGCCGTCAACTCCCCGGGCGCGATGGAACACGTCGTCACGAGCCCATTCGGTGAGATGCCCGGATCGACGTTCGCCCGGCTGGTGGCGTTCGACGGCCTGATCCACGGTTGGGATCTCGCCACCGCCACCGGCCAGAGCTACGGGCCACCACCCGCCGTCATCGCCGCGGTTGACGAGTTCGCCCGCGACGCTCTCACCGCCGAGATCCGCGACGGCGACACCTTCAAGGAAGCGACCAACACGCCCGACGACGCCAGCCAGCTCGAACGCCTCGTCGCGTTCAGCGGCCGATCCCTCTGAGCCGCCGACCCACCCTGCAGCCCGCTCGAAAGAACGAACCTCATGCACCTGTCCAAGAACGACATCCCGATCAAGATCAACGTGCCCGGAGCCGTTGCCCGTCAGCTTCCCGACTTCGGGGTCGCCTCCGGCGCCATCGGTGCCGAGTACTTCACGCTGAGCGCCGGCACGGACCTGGCACCACTCCTCGAAGGGCTCGACGGCAACGCCTGCCAGGCCGCCCACTGGGGCTACATGCTCACCGGCGACGTCGTCGTCACCTACAGCGATGGCACCAGCGAACACTGCACCACCGGCGACGTCTTTCACTGGCCCCCCGGCCACAGCGTCCGAGTCGACCACGACGCCGAACTCATCCTATTCAGCCCCCAGGCCGAGCACACACCCGTCATGGATCACATCCTCGCCAAGCTCGCCAACGCCTGACCGGCGCCCACCCGCCGGCCCGGCACGAGACGGCCCCCTTTGAACCCGGCGTCGCCAGCCATCGGCGAGACGGTCACCGTGGCGCCGCATGGCTGCAAAGGAGGGTCCGATCGGGCGGACGGCGGGCGAGCGAACCGTGCCAGCGCATGACAACGCGATGTCACGCCAACACCGTCAGGCAGAGACTTCTTCAACCATCGGAGGATTGATGTTCGTTAAGCGCTTCCATACCACGACGATCACCTTGAAGGCGGGCGAGACGCAGCGCTACCGGCTGCCGCCGATGTCCCAGGGCGGCGTGCGGGTTCAGATCTTCCACGTCGACGAGCCCGACGACACGCCGCCCCCGAAGCGTCCAGATCCAGCCGGCGTCGACACGCCGCCACCGCAGCCACGGCCGCCCAAGGCGCGTCCGACGTCGAGCTGACGCTGTCGCACTCCGAGCACCTGTCGGAGACCGACACCCGCGAGGTCTCGGCGGGGTCGCTGTGGTTCGACGACCTGTGGCGGCTGCAGCTGCGCCGGATCAAGCGCGGCACCGCCGCGGACCCGCCGCGGCACTACCTGGTCCGCGTCGGCTACACGAGCCAGCTCCCGATCCTCGAAGAAGCGCATCCCCGCCAGCTTCTGGAACGACGGCTTCGAGGCCAACTGGAACGAGCAGGCCTACCTGCGCCTCAAGCTGATCGACCACGAGGTGCAGCTCATCCTCAACTCCGACCTCGCGTTCGCTGCACGGGCTCGACGCGGTCCACCGCATCGACACCGACAAGCTGTCGTTCGGCAGTCCCGGTCGAATCGACGTCGTTCACGCTGTCGGTGGGCGCCGGCCCGATGCCGGCGGCGGCAGGGGCGGGCGGCGGCAACGCAATGTTCATCCTGGCGCGGGCCGAGTTCCACCGCGTGCAGGCCAAGGTCGACATCCCGCTCCACAACGACGAGGAGGGCGCGGTGAACGCGATGCGCTTCGACGTCCGGCTGTACCTGACGGTCCGCGGCAACGGGCTCGGCTTCTTCCCGGTCGTCGACTCGAACCTGCTCGACGCGTTCGACTTCACGATCCACGTCCCCAACCCGGCCGAAACCGACGTCGTCACCACCGTCAACCTGAAGGACGACGTTGAAGGCGGAGATCGAGGCCAAGCCGGCAAGGTCGCCCGCTTCGGGCCGTTCCTCACCCCGTGGCTCACCGGCGGGCCGCTTCCAGCTGGTCGGGCTGGCCTACGAGCCCGGTCCCGGCGATCAGCTCCGCCCCGACGGCATCGTCGAGCGGGCCACCGGCACGCTGGTGGTACGCCACGTCGGGCCGCGCTTCGTGCCCCCCGCCACGCCCGCGCTCGACGGCGGCTTCGGCCCAACCCCAGCGCCCGACGACGGCACGCCGCGGCTGTTCGATCTGCCCGACGAGGATCCCGACCCGGTGCCGGGCCAGGCACCTGGCACCGGCGGCTTCGGCCCGCTGCCGCCCCGGCCCAACCTCGGCGCGCTCGCCAAGCTCGAGCGGATCGTCGTGTTGATGCAGGAGAACCGGTCGTTCGATCAGGTGCTCGGGTACCTGAAGCGCGACGGGATCGATCCGCGGGTCGAGGGCCTGGATCCCAATCCGGACAAGCACTTCAACAGTTTCAACGGCGTCACGATCTTCTCCGCGTCGACGCCGCCGCGACCAACTGGCCTTCGCTCTCGCTGATCGGTCCGGGCCACGACTCCGACGACGTGCTGAGCCAAATGAGCGGCGACATGGGCGGCTTCGTCGCGAACTTCGCCCGCCGGCTCGGGCTCGCCACGCCGGCCGGGCCACAGGCCGCGCAACCTGCGCCTGGTGATGGACCACTTCGGTCCCGACCAGCTCCCGGTGTACGCGGCGCTGGCCCGCAAGTTCGGCATCTGCGACCAGTGGTACACCGCGCACGCTGGGCCGACCTGGCCCAACCGCTTCGTGCTCGCGACCGGCGACCTCAACCGCGACCGCTTCGGCCAGGTCGAGCTCGACAACCCGGACCTGCGCAGCTTCCTGCCGCTGCCCCAGAAGACGCTGTTCGATCACCTCGACGACCACGACGTGCCGTGGCGGGTCTACGAGCACGGCTACAGCTTCATCCGGCTGTTCAGGAAGTTCACGTTCGACACCGACAAGGGTGCTGCCCTTCGACGACGAGGTCCGCGGCTTCGAGGCCGCGCGCGGAACGGCGAGCTGCCGCCGGTCACCTTCATCGAGCCCGACTACATCGACGCGCCCCCCGGCAACGACGACCACCCGCCGGCCGACATGGCGAATGGCCAGGAGCTGGTCAAGCGGATCGTCAAGGCGCTCGTCGTCTCGCCGAACTTCGAGCGCACGCTGCTGGTCATCACCTACGACGAGCACGGCGGGTTCTTCGATCACGTGCAGCCCCCGAACGACGCGCCGCCGATCGGGGGTGGGCTGACGAAGCTCGGCCCGCGAGTTCCAGCCTTCGTGATCTCGCCGATGGTCCCGGCCGGCGAGCCGTTCCACGGCCGCTTCGATCACACCAGCATCGGCGCGACCATCCTGCGCCGCTTCTGCGGGCGGCAGCCACCCAAGGTGAGCCCGCGCATGGACGCCGCCCGCGATCTGCGCGAGGTGCTCACCCTCGCCGACACGCCGCGCCCGCGCTCGGACTTCGCCGACCTCGGGCTGCCGGCGGTGGCGGCGCCTCCTCGGCAGCGATCAACGGCGTCGATCGGCCCGTCCCAGGGCAAGGACGACTTCGACTTCCTGCTCACCGCGGTCCGCCTCATCACCGGCCAGCCTGCGCGCACCAGCGGCGTCGCCCGGCACGCGGCGCGGTTCGCTGGCGGCGAGCTGCTCGCCTTTCGCGACGCGCTGCGCGACGGCAGCGCGCCGATCGCCGATCCGGGATCGATCGGCACGGGCGGCTGGTCGCAGTTCAGCCAGCTCGTCGCCGGCGGCAACGGCGCCCTGTACGCCGTCGACGGCCAGGGCCGGCTGCTCTTCTACCGAGACCGCACCCAGGACGGCAGCGGCGACGTCGCCGACCCCCGGGTGATCGGCCAGGGCGGCTGGCAGGCGTTCAAGTTCCTCATCTCGGGCGGCGGCGGCATCCTCTACGCGGTCGACGGCGCAGGCCGGCTGTTGCGCTACCACGATCGCACACCGCGACGGCACCGGCGACGTCGCCAACCCGGTGGTGGTCAGCCCCGGCGGCTGGCGCGGACACCGCTTTATCGTCGGTGGCGGCGACGGCCACATCTATGCCGTCGACGCCGGCGGGCCAGCTCCTGTTCCACCGCGACTCGCTGCGCGACGACCCGGGCGCGGTCGGCGCGCCGTCGGTGATCGGCCGCGGCGTGTGGTCGGGGATGCGGCACGTCGTCGCCGGCGGCGACGGCATCCTGTACGCGGTCGACGGCGCAGGCCGGCTGCTGTTCTTCCGCGACACCACCCGCAAGGGCACCGGCGAGATCGGCAACCCCACGGTCATCGCCGCCAGCGGGTGGTCGCGGTTCAAGCACATGACCGCCGACCGCCGCGGGCTCATCTACGCCGTGCCGGCCTGATAGCCCTCCGGGCCGGCCGCGAGCGTGTCGATGGGGATGTACACCGGCCGTCCTTGACGAGTGCTTCGCGGCCGGCCGCGGCCACTTCTCGCTTCCCTAAGCGGCGCTGAGCAGAGCAGCGCGGCCCCGGCTTTACCCGATCGTTGGTGGTCCGTCTGGAGTTCGCTCGCCCGCTGACGTATCTCCGGGAGGGCTGCTGTTCATCGCGCGAAGGACTCGGCGGGTGGCGGCTCGTGCTGCGTCGAGGTCGTCTCGTGTCGCCGCGAGGATGGCTTCCAGCTCTTCTGTGCGCTGATCTGCGACGTCGCGCTGCGACGAGTAGCTCGCGGTGTGCGGTTTCCAAGTCCAGGATCCGGTCGTGCAGTTGGCGAGGCGCCGCTTCATCGAGTTCGGTCCCGAGTTGGAGTTCGAGCCGATGGTGAAGCCGCTGGTTCTCGGCGCGCAACCGGCTGATCTCGTGTCGAGCGAGGACGAGGTCGGTCTCCAACCCGGCGGTGCTCGCCCGGGGCCCGACCACCGGGCCGGGCAAGCCATGTTCGGCTTGGTGCCGTCGGGCCTGCTCCAGGTGGTCACGAACCCCTTGGGAGTAGACCAGCCAGGTTGAGCAGGCGGCTCCTCGGGCCACGGTTGTGGCGGTGATCGGGATGCCCTGCGCCAGCATCTCGTCGATCACAGCTGTCACCCGCGTGCGCTTGTCGGCGCTTGTCTGCCGGCGAGCCAGCGATGAGCCGAGTGGTGCGCCGGTCATGGTTTTCTGGCATTGACTGCTCCCGGCGGGTCGGGTGAGTGGTCTGCTTGGGCGCTCGGGCGATGGGCGGCTCGGGAGCGGCGGAGGATGATCGCGGCCTGCTCGACCTCGGCTCGCTCGTCGGGGTCGAGGGTGTCGAGACATCTTCGCATCGTGTCGGTGACGACGGTGAAGGCGTCGATCTGGGCGGTCAGGTTGTCGACGACGAAGGTGGCGGCGTCGTCGGCGATGGCGATCTCTCGGTCGGCGCGTAGTTGATGGGTGTGCTGTTCGACGGCGGGAAGGTAGGAGGGGTCCGGTCGGTAGAAGCCGCACCCGGCGCATTGGAATCGGATCGGGCAGGCGTGACCGCCGGCCTTGACGTTGCTTGGTTCGGTGCAGTTCCCGAACGGCACGGCGACTGTGCCGATCTCGTAGGAGGACACGTCGGTGATTGGGGCAATGTTGCCGTAGCGGTCGAGCGAGAACTGTCCGACGAGCCGGATCGCTGCTCGTTTCCGCTTCAACGTCACCCGGTAGTAACCCAAGGTTGTGGCGCTCGACCGGTGGTCGAGCAGGTCGCGCAGGACGTCGACGGCGACGCCGGCGTCGGCGTGACGCTGGGCGTAGGAGTGGCGGAAGGCGTGGGGGAAGATGCGGGAACGGTCGCAGGCAAGCCCGTCGGTCGGGCCGATGGTGTCGTCGTCGGGTCCTGGGATCGCTCGGACCCACTTGTGCACGATGGTGTTCCACGCGCCGTCGCTGAGGTGGCCGACGGCGCTGCCCCGGGGGCTTGGGAACAGCCATTGGTCTCGGCCGGGGAAGCTGGACGTGTCGAGTTCGACCTCCCATGCGGTGATGGCGCCGGCCAGCGTTCGAGTGATGGGCAGTCGGCGTCTGAGGCGCCGCGCCTTGTGGTTGTCGTAGATCAGGTTCGGCTGATCGTCGATCCATTCCACGCAGCCTCGGCGCAGGCTGAGGAACTCGTTGGAGCGCCGGCCGGTGTCGCGCATCACCAGGTAGATGGTCCGGTACATGGCGGTCAACGCGGTCGGCTCGACCGCCAGCCAGTCGCTGCTGCGGCATCCGAGCAGATCGAGGTGTTGGTCGAGGTAGCGGATGATGCTTTCGGGGATGGCCCGACCGAGGTGGTCTTCGGTGACGTCGATGTCTGGCAGCACGTGTTCGCGCAGCTGAGCGAACACACCTGGAACATCGGCCAGCAGGTCGCTGCGTCGACCAAAGTCGATGAGCGCGAAGAACAGCCGGATCAACCGTTGCCGCAGTCGGACCGATGCGAGCTCGCCGCCGACGAGGCGGCCGTCGCGCAGTGCGGCGAAGGCCGCAGCCATGTCGGCGCCGCCAAGGACGGTCCGGTCGTGGCCTCCTCCGGGACGTGTCGGGCTGCGTCCCACCGGGTGGTGGTCTTCGAGGTGATCCTCGGTGTCAGTCGCCGGTGTTGAGTTCGGCGACTGGGTGAGTATCGCGCTCGGGGTAGAGCTTGGCCATTGAGGCTTCGGAGAGGTAGCGGCGGTCACCGGCTTGCCATTCGTCGTGGGTGTCGGCGAGCACGGCGCCGACGAGGCGGATGACGGAGGCCTCGTTCGGGAAGATGCCCACGACTCGGGCGCGGCGCTTCACTTCCTTGTTGAGTCGCTCGAGCGGGTTGGTGGACCACACCTTCACCCAGTGCGCCCGTGGGAAGGTGGTGAAGGCGAGGACTTCGGCTTTGGCGTCATCCATGAGCCCGGCGATCTTCGGGAAGCGCTCACCGAGCTGGTCCCGGACCTGGTCCCACGTGGACGACACGGTGTCGGCGTCGGGCTGAGCGAAGATCGTTCGGAACACCGCAGCGACCATGTCCTGATGGCTCTTGGGGACCAGGGCGAGCAGGTTGCGGGCGAAGTGCACCCGGCAACGTTGATGGCTCGCTCCCTGGAACGAGCGGCGCAGCGCGGCGACGAGGCCGGCGTGCTGGTCGGAGATCACCAGCCGCACCCCGCCCAGGCCTCGTTGACGCAGCGACTTGAGAAAGCCGCGCCAGAACACCTCGTCCTCGGAGTCGCCGACGTCGACACCGAGCACTTCACGTTCACCAGTGGCGGTGATGCCGGTGGCGATCACGACCGCCATCGACGTCACCTGTGACGCCGTGTTGCGCACGTGCAGGTAGGTGGCGTCCAAGTAGACGTAGGGGAACTCGATGTGATCGAGGCGGCGGGTGCGGAACGCCCCGACGACCTCGTCGAGGGCGGCACAGATGCGCGACACCTCAGACTTGGAGATCCCCGACTCGACGCCGAGAGCAGCGACCAAGTCGTCGACGGAGCGGGTCGACACCCCGTTGACGTAGGCCTCGATCACCACCGCGTAGAGGGCCTGGTCGATCCGCCGGCGTGGCTCGAGGATCGACGGGAAGAACGAACCCTTGCGCAGCTTCGGGATGCGTAGGTCGATGTCGCCGGCCTGGGTCGCCACCAGACGCGGTCGGCTGCCGTTGCGCTCGGTGACGCGGTGTCGACGCGTTCGTAGCGGGCGGCGCCGATCTGCTCGGTCGCTTCGGTCTCGATCAACTCTTGCATCACCAGACGCACGGCGTCGCGGACGAGGTCGACTCCCTCACCGGCACGGAACGCGTCCAGCAGGTCGGACAGGACAGACTGGGACAGGGCCATCGGTGGCTTCTCCTCATGTGTGCTCTTGGTCGAACACACCGAGGATCACGCCGATGGCCCCACCCCGTGGTGGACCCCGCCGGCTACCTCAAACCCCACCACCTCGCGGGACGCACACACGTGTCGCCAGTCCGATGCTGGCGACGCTGACGGCGCGGATCGTGCGTTGGGCGTTCTCGACCGTCGGCATCGTGTCCGCGACCCATCTCTTCGTGAGGTCGCGCAGCCACTGCTGGCGGATCGGCGCAAAATGCAAGAAGCTCTTGGTGACCCGTCGGCCCTTGCCGGGGCGGGTGGCCAGGCCAACTTGCCAGGTGTTCCACACGTCACCGTCGGTGGGGTCGACCTCAGCGAAACGGTCGTGCTCGAACCTCACAGAGTGGGTGAGCTCCTGCAGCAACGTGGCGGTGGGGTGGTCCATCTGTGACCAGCGCGATTCGACGTGCCGCAGTCTCGACGTCGAGCAGGCTGACACCGCCCAGACGGTGCGGGCCACTCTCGAGGTGATAGATGGCGCGGCGGACCGATTCGGGGCTCAGCAGGCAGGGTCGCCGATCGCGTTGCTGCACTGCGAACAGCACCTCGTGGCGCAGCACCGTTGGGAGCCCACCGAGCCAGAAATCGCCAAGGCCAAGCCACGGCGGCGCCGTCGCCGTCCACTGTTCGAGCGGCACGCCGGCTGATTCCTGGTGGCGACTTTGATGCCAGGGACACATCCCGTCGTTCCCGGCGACCTGGTCGCAGGAGACGACAAGGCACTGCTCGTCGGCGCTGCGGGCCGGCTGCGGCGGGCGGCGCGTGCGAGGCGGGTCGCCGGCGGAGAGGAACTCCTCGAAACCGAGGCCGAGCGACTGGGCTCGTTCCACGCACGCCGAGCAGCGGCGCCGTTTGCTGAGTCGCGTGACGTTCGCGCAGCGCGGTGTTGCACACCGATACAGCCGGGTCTTCGGGTTGTCTGCGTCACCTCGGAACAGCCACCGCGCCGAGTTCCACTCGTCCGGGCGCCATGACCCATCGATCTCGGCCTGCAACCAGGCCACCCACCCGCCGGCATCAGCGGGTTCCGGACGCGGTCGCAGCGCAGCAACGGTGCTCATGCCGGCCGGTCCGTGAATGTGGAAACTCGCTCCACCGCGTCGCGCTTGCTGCGGTCGTCGGCGTGCAGGTACATCGCCGTGGACTGCAACGAGGCGTGCCCCAACAACGCCCGCACCACGTCGAGCGCAACACCGGATCGCACCCACCGCGTCGCCGCCGTGTGCCGCAACATGTGCGGCCGGGCCCTCACACCCGCTCGACATGCCGCCCGATCGAAGGCGCCCTTCGCCGCCGAGTACTTGAGTGCCTGGCCAAGCGGCGCGGCGTACAGGTTGACGAACACCATGTCGTTGCTCGACGCCGCCCCGATGATCTGATCCCGTTCGTGTTGGTAGTCGGCGTACAGCCGGACCAACGGCTCGGTCACCGGCACCGAGCGCGGGCACCGGGACTTCGCCAACGCACCATTGGGGTTGGCCCGGCGACGCACATGGAGATGGGCGCCCTCGATCACACAGCCCAACGCCCGGCTGTCGGGCAACAGATGCACGTCCTCGCGACGCAAGCCCAAGCACTCACCGATCCGGACGCCCGTGACCGCCATCATGGCGACAAGCAGCCGGTCACGCACCCGGTCGCAGGCACGCAGCAATCCATCGAGCTCGTCGTCGTTGAGCGCCTCCGGAAACAGCTCGAAGGTCCGAACACGAATCGTGGCCGCCCGGACCCGTCGGAACTGACCGCCCTCGCCAGGATCGAAGCCTCGCGGAAGATGTGCGACGAACCGAGGCTCGGACAACTGGTCGGCGACACGTCCGTCGATCCAGCCGCGGCGAGCGGCGAACCTCAAGAACTCGCAGACCGCCGTCAGATGACCGGACACCGACGCCGGCTGCCGCAGCCGTTCCTCGCGGTCGACGCAGGTGCGGCCTGGCCCCCACGGGGTCCGTTCAAGCCAGCGCCTGAACCGGCCGAGCTGCGTCACCGACACCGACCGCCAGTCGACGCCTTCCTCCTCGCACCACGTCAGGAACCGGGCAACCCGGCCGGCGTACACGCGCACCGTGTTCGGTGATCGGTCGATCGCCGTCATCCACGCGGAGAACGCGGCCGGCTCGCTGACCACCTCGAACGAGTCGTCGACGAGCACCCACCCGATCACACCATCCGTCGGTGATACCGCCCGATGCGCCTGGAACGGCACCCGTCAGACCATACGGCCCGTGCCTCCCGTCGTGGCGGATACTCGTGAGCCACGAGGCGCCGCCAGCACCTCCCTCCGTCCCTCGCGGGTGACAGCCGGTGGCGATAGCGATCCAGCGGACCTCGCGGCGGCCGTCATCGTGGGGGCCGATGGGGACGCGCCGAAAGTGACCGCGGCGAACGTGCGTGATCGGACTGGCGTGGGTTCCTCCGCTGTCGGCGCTGCCGCGGTTCGGCGGTGGGCGTCGAGGATGACGACACCGGCGAGGCCACCGGCCTCCTCGAGTCGGCGGGTGCCGCCCTTCTGCAGCGCTCGCCGATCGGACCGTGTGGCGGCGAGGGCGTCGAACGCGGGGAGTTGCGCTGGCATCGTCCAATCTCCCCAGCACACGATGGCGGCTAACACGTCAAGGACACTGCGCCAATGAGCCCAGCTGCGACGCCGCGAACAGGACGGCGCGTGCGCCGTTGACCGACGGGCCGTCGTCGGGAACCCGCACCAGCCACGCGACACCGTCGGCGAGCCGCCCGTCATCGTCGGCGACGAGCAGCACCCCTTCCACCGTGTACTCGAGGGGACGCCGGGCGATGCTCGCCAGCGCCTCGAATCCTTCCAGCGGCGCCCGTTCGATACCTCGTTCTGCCACGGGGGCCGTCGCCTCGAGCCGACGAATCGACTGCAACTGGGCCGTGACGTCCGGGACGGAGCCGGCGCCTGGAATGAGCACCGGCTGGGCGAACCAAACCAGACAGGACGGGGCCGGCAGCCTGATCTCGGCGACGAGGTCATCGGGCAGCTGCTCGGTGGTCAAGACGGCCTCGATGGCGGCCGCCGGAAGCCAGTAGGAGCGGGCCTCCAGCATGGTGCGCGCCAGCGTCGAACTCTCGACGTACACGGCCCGATCCTTCGGGTTCTCCGTCGGCGGCCCGACCATCAACGACATGGCGTGCAGTGACGACAAGGCCAGAACGTCTCCGGGCACGAGCCGGGCCGGTTCTCGATAGCTCGGCCGGATCCGCCATCGGCCGGTTGCTTCGACGATGGCCAGCCGTCGAGCGGTGACCTCGAGCAGCCTGCTCAGCTCGTCGAAGTCGGTGTCGGCGAGCGAGTAGCCGAGCTCTGAAGCAAGCACAAAGTAGCTCGGCAGGTCGGCCGGGACTCCGAGGCCGTTGGAGCCGGGCCCGAGTACGGGCCGTTCAGGAGATGAAGCCATCACTGTCGATCTGAGCATCGGCGAGTCCTCGGCTCGGGCGCTCTGGAGGCCAAGGAGTCCGCCAGCTCGTCCGGCAGGACGGTAGCGCGAGCGATTTCGCGCCATTTCGTCCCCGGCGGGGTCGATGTAGAGGCAGAGGCCACGTCGGCGTTGGGAGGTCAGATGTCAAGTCGATCGAGGTTTGCACCGCGGTCCAGCGTCGACCGCGCGCGTCACCCGGTGGAGCAGCTCGAGAATGGACCGCTCGCGTACGACGTGCCTGAGGTCCTCCGGCGGCTCGCGGTGACGAGACCAACGCTCTACCGGTTCCTGCGGTCCGGTGAGCTGCGATCGTTCCGGCTCGGTTCTCGCCGGCTGGTGTCGGCGGAGGCGCTTGGTGAGTTCATCCGGGCCCGAGAGTCCGCCGAGGCGGGGTGACCATCACGGTTGCCGATCAGGTGATCCATGGTGCCGACGGCGGCGTCCGCAGGCGGCTCGATCCCTGAAGAGATGAGGTCGCTCGTTGGAGTTCCAGCTGGCTCCACGTGTAACGAACCGCCGCTGAAGGAACCGGCCAGGCGATCAGCTCTCGGCCGGTTGGCCTTCATCGAGGTGTCAGCAGCGAGTTGTGGACCGCCGAGTCACGACGAGAGCGTCGATATCCACAACGTCCTCACAGCTCGGCATCCGCGCTGCACGACAGGGGCAGCGGACGCACGAGAGATGCGGACGGTCCCTTGGCCGAGCCTCCAACGTGCGCGGTGGGAGTGCGTCCAGCTCTTGCGGGGCGACAGCGGGACCTTCTCGCTCACCACGCGTGGGATGTTGCGAGCTCCACGTCGCCAGGCGCCGCACATCTGGTTGGTCACCCGGTTGGTCACCTACGGCGTCTGCAGGATCCAGGAAGGTGCCTCTGACCTGGTGCGCCCCCAGGGATTCGAACCCTGAACCAATGGATTAAGAGTCGGCAGACCTGACGGCGACAGCCGACGCAACACTTTCATCGTGAGCGTCGGGCTCGCGTGGGCCGCCACAGCTCTGTGCGGACTGTCCCGTCCGCCGGCCGTCCACGCGTTCCGGTGGAGGGACACACGGTGTTCGCAGCCGCGCAGGCCCGTTTGCCAACCCTCTGGGTGCGGCCCCTCTCCGAGACTCTCGTGCGTTGCTACCCTGTCAAGTCCCGGTACCCGTGCGACGGGTTGGCTCCGGTAGCCGTGTTACAGGTGGGGTGGGGTTACGCGGCGTTGATCCGTGAGGGTCGGCCGGCGGCGTTGGCGAAGGCGCCGTGTTCGCGGGAGCGGTGGTGGCGGATCGGGTGCATCTTGAGGACCTCGCCGCCGGCGGAGATCTCCACGGTCTCGCCGACGATCGCGACCTGCACCTGGCGGCGGATGTGAGCTCGCCCGACCCGGTAGTTCGTCCCGGCGAAGGACACGTTGCCTGACGAGTCGACCTTGCGGGTGACGGACTGGCCGACGGTCGCCTGCCGCGGCCGTGCCCGCCGCTGACGGACTTTGCGGGCCATCGCGGGCTGCTCCTTGGCGGGCCGGTGCCGCTGGGCGTGGGTGGCGATGAGCACCCCACGGTGGTGGATGCTGACGAGACCGTGGGCGACGGACACCTCGACGGTCTCACCGTCGAGCCACACCCCGACCGGATACGACACCGCGGCGAAGCTGATCTTGCCGGTGCGGCCGACCCGCCGGGTCGTTGTCGGCTCCTCGATCGGCTGGACCGGTTCGACCGGGTCGGTGTTGGCGAGCTGGAACCGCTCCCACGGGACGACGTCGCCGATGCCTTGATGCCGGCGCTCGTGGTTGTAGCTGTGCACCCAGCCGTCGAGTTGCTCTTGGGCGTCAGCGATCGACTCGAACACCCGCCCGTTCAAGAACTCGCGTCGCAGGGTCTTGTGCCACCGCTCGACCTTGCCGGTCGTGGTCGGCGACCGCGGCGCCGTCAGGATGTGTTTGATGCCGTTCTCCCGGCAGATCCGATCGAACAGCACCTCACCGGTGCCCGGACCGAACCGGCCGGTGAACACCTTGCCGTTGTCCGTCAACACCTCCTGAGGCACCCCATGGGTGCGCATCGACCATGCGAGGGCGTCGCACACCGGACGAGCCGTCGCTCGTTCCACCACCCGCGCCGAGATCACGAACCGGCTGTGATCGTCCACCCCGGACACGATCGACGCCTTCACCCCGTCCACGATCCGCACCCCACCGACGATGTCCATCTGCCACAACTCCATCGCCCGGGAGCGTTCCCACCGCTTGTAGTCCGCCTTCTTCCGGCGGCGAGCCTCGGGCTCGATCAACCCGTGACGCACCAGACACCGATAGATCGACGACCGGCCCGGCAACGGCGACACCCGCTCCGCCTCCAACCGGAACCGGATCGTGCGCGGACCCCACCCCGGCCGCTCACGGCGCAGCTCGACGATCCGCGCCTCCACCGCCGGCGCCATCTGATGCGGACACGACAACGGCTTCGCCGAACCGTCCACCAACCCGCCCAGCCCCTCGGCCACGTATCGGCGCAACCAGCGATGCACCGTCTGGCGTGTCACCCCGAACCGCCGAGCCACCTCAGACACCGACACACCCTGGTTCACCACCTCGAGCACCGCCTGATACCGCTGCTCCACCACACCCAACTCCACCAACACAACCACGGACCTCCCCCATGCAGGCGACCTTGACGATCACCATCGAAGAAGGCTCAGCCACGGCAGACGCGGACCCGAACGTGTAACGCAGCTACCGGAACCAGCGTCGCCCAGCTACCGGAGCCAGTCCCCGAAACTGTAACACAGCAACCGGAGCCAACATGACCACTATGAACCGGAGCAGCACACGTGCGTTGCTACCCACGTTGCTCCCGCAGGCGACTCGGACGCATGCCCCGGTCACTACAAATGGCATGTGAGCTGGGGCTTCTTGGTCGGGGAGGCGGGATTCGAACCCGCGACCTCCTGCTCCCAAAGCAGGAGCGCTACCAGGCTGCGCTACTCCCCGGTCGGGACAGTGGAGTGTACGCCCGTCCGCCCCGGCGTTTCCGTCCGGATCCCGGTCGCCCACGCGACCACCATCCGGACCGAAACGACTACACCGTCGGCGAGGGGAGACCGTAGGTCGCGGCGAGCATGTCGCGGGTCATCGACATGGCGCAGTTCGATCCGTCGGCGATCGCTCGCGCGACGCTGGCGAGGGGACTGGTCGCGTCGCCCGCGGCCCACACGCCCGGCGCGGACGTCATGCCGAGGCCGTTGACGGCGACGTGCCCGCTGGCCGTGGTTTCGACCCCGAGCGAGGCGGCGAGCCCGTTCGGCGCGGCGTGCGGGGCGGAGACGAGGAGGCCTTGTACGTCGAGGCGTTCGCCGGTGGACAACGCGATTGCGTCGAGGCGACGGTCGCAGCTCACGAGCCGGTCGATCGTCGCCTGCACCGTGCGGATGCCGGCCGCCGCCAGGATGCGATGCTCGGCGGCGTCGGGCTGCGTCGCCGGCTCGATGACCGTCACCCGGTCGGTCCAGCCACGGAGCAGGAGGGCGCGCTCGACGGTGTTCGGCGCGCCGCCGAGCACGGCGAGCGGTTGATCGCGGTGCTCCCACCCGTGGCAGAACGGGCAGTGGAACACGCTCGACCCCCACAGCGCCTCGATGCCGGTGATCGCCGGCACGTCGTAGCGCATGCCGGTGGCGAGCAGGACCCGGTCGGTGTGGAGCTCCGGCCCGTCGTCGAGGCGCACGAGCCACCGTGCCGCCGCGCCCGGCTCGACGCCGGTGACGGTGGCAGCGACGACCTCGACGGTGGGATACCGCGCGAGCTCCGCCGCGGTGGCGGCGTAGAAGTCGGCCGGCGCGGTGCCGTCGTTGCCGAGCAGGCCACCGATGCCCTCCGCCGGCAGGTTCGCCTGCCGGCCGGCGTCGACGAGGACGACGGACTTGCGGGCCCGGCCGAGGACGAGGGCCGCCGAGCGGCCGGCCGCGCCGCCGCCGACGATCACGGAATCCGGTGTCGAGGAGGTGGTCATGAGCGGAACGCTAGGCTCCATCGCCGTAGTAGCATGCTGTCATGCCGAATCAGCACGAGACGGTCGAGGGTGTGGTGCGGGCCCGGCTGCGGGAGCGGCGCATCGAGCTCGGCTGGAGCCTCGAAGAGCTCGCCGAACGGACGCTGATCAACCCCTCGACGTTGAGCCGCCTCGAGACCGGCGGCCGGAGGATCGGGCTGGACCAGCTCGGTCCGATCGCCGCCGCGCTGGGCCTGTCACTGGACGAGCTGGTGCGACCGGCACCGACCGAGGACATCGTCATCCGGCCCGACCCGGCCGTGGTCGACGGGATGACCGTCTGGCATCTCGACCCGGCGCGGCGCCCTGGTCTGCCGTCCGTCATGAAGATCCGGCTCCCGGCCAAGCGCCGGCGACCCGATCCGAGGTCCCATGCGGGCCGGGAGTGGATCTACGTCCTCGACGGCACGCTCCGGTTGGTGCTCGGCGACACCGAGCACCGCGTCCCCGCGCACGAGACGATCGCCTTCGACACCAACGCCGCGCACTGGCACGGCACGTTCGGCAGTCCGGTCGAGCTGCTGGTCATCTTCGACGACCACGCCCAGCGCAGTCACCTGCAATGACGGCGAGTTACGGCGCGCACGCCCGGAGCAGCTTCAGCAGCGACTCCAGGCTGTCGTCCGGCGTGATGGCCCGGACGATGGTCTCGTCGAGGACGGCTTCGTGGCGGACGATGCCGGCCTGCAAGGTGGCGCCGTCGGGGCCGACGACGCAGGTGTCGCGAGCGTCCGAGCCCATCCGGGCCACGTGCTGCTCGAAGTGCGACCTCCCGGCGTAGGAGGCGAGCTCCTGCTCCAGCCGCGCCTCGCCGTCGGGCGTCAGCGCGCACCGCACGTACGCCATCCGTGTCGGGCGCGGACGGTTCGCGTGCAGCGCGGCATCGACCGTCTGCCGGCCGACGCGGCCGGCGTACTCGGGCGTCATCCAGTTGAGCAACACGCCGTCGGCGACCTCACCGGCGAGCGCGGCCATCCGCGGACCGAGCGGCGCCGACGACGACCTTCCCGGCGACGTCGCGGTCGAGCTCCGCCAGCCCGTCGCGCACCCGTGCCAGCGCGCCGTTCGGGCCGCCCGAGCCGATCCCGAGCACGAGCCGGTCCGGCGGCAACCCCGTGGCCCGGGCCTGCTCGACGATCACGCCCGGCGGGCGTCGGTCGAGCGGGATGACGCCGACGCCGAGGGAGATCCGCTCCGTGACCGCCGCCGCCGAGGCGAGGGACGCCAGCCCGTCGGCGTCGGGCACGTCGTTGGCCCACAACGACGAGTAGCCGAGCAGCTCCGCCTCTCGCGCGAGGTCCCGCACGACGCCGTGGTCGACCGCCGCGGTGATGCCGAAGCCGCGTCCCACGGGTCAGGAGGCGCGGGCCGCGGCCTTGGCCAGCCGGCGGGCGGCGCGGCCGATCGGCTCGAGGTGACGGTGGTCGAGGTCGCCGAGCTCGGAGCCGTCGGTGAACAGGACGCGGTAGCGCTGCCAGTTGAACCCATTGGCGAGGATCACCTTGCCCTCGGTGCCCGCCGCGACCCCGGGCAGGTCGACGCTCGCCCGCACCTTGTCGCCGAGGCGCAGGTCGAGCTGGCCCTCGTGCGGCTTGGCGAGCGAGTGCGGCTTCCAGAACGGCATCGGCGCCATTCTGCCCGCCGCAGCGCCGCCCGACCTACTTCCCGGTGGCCAGCTCCTCGTCGGGGTCGATGACCACCGGCACCGACGTCACGACGGTGTTGGGCCGGTACAGCAGCCGAGCCTTGAGGGCGAACGCCGACTGGTTGTGCAGCCACTGCGTGCGCCACTGGGTCACGAACTCCGGGATGACCACCGTGATGACGTCGTCGGGGCTCTCGGCGTCGAGCTCGTCGAGGTAGGCCAGGACCGGCTGGGTCAGCTCGCGGTACGGCGAGGAGATGGTGTGCAGCTCGATCGGAAGGCCGTACTCCGTCCACGCGGCCGTCAGCCGGTCGGCCTCCTCGGCGTCGGTGACGACGGAGACGGCGATCAGGCGCTCGGGGGCGAGCGACTTGGCGTAGCGCACGGCCTCGATCACGCCCCGGTGCACCGTGCCGACGAGGACGACCACGAGGTGCGTGCGGCCCAGCGGCGTGTAGGCCTCGACCGCCTGGACGGCCTCGCGCACCCTGCTGTAGTGGCGGTTGACGGCGACGAAGGCGACCACGAGCGCGGGGATCACGACGGCCGGGATCCACGCCCCCTCCGTGAACTTCGAGACCACGACGACGAGCGCGACGATGCCGGTGGCGACGCACCCGACGGCGTTGATGGCCAACGACGGCCGCCATCGCCGGCCGCGGAGGCGCAGGTGGTGGACGACCATCCCCGCCTGGCTCAGCGTGAAGCCGGTGAACACGCCGAAGGCGTACAACGGGATCAGTGCGGAGATGTTGCCGCGGAAGACGATGACGAGGATCGAGGCGGCGACGGCGAGGAAGATGATCCCGTTGGAGAAGACCAGCTTGTCGCCGCGGTTGGCGAGCTGGCGGGGCAGGTAGCCGTCGCGGGCGATGATCGAGGACAGCCCCGGGAAGCCCTGGTAGGCCGTGTTGGCGGCGAGGATGAGGATGGCGAACGTCGCCAGCTGGGTGATCCAGAACAGGATCGTCTTGCCGCCGTACACCTGCTCGGCCATCAGGGCGATGCCGGTCGGGTCGTCCTCGCCCCTGATCGGGTGGAGGTGCGAGGCGAGGATCGACACGCCGAGGAAGCAGAAGCCGAGGATCGCCGCCATGATCGCCAGCGTCATCGAGGCGTTGCGGGCCTCCGGCTTGCGGAAGGCGGGCACGCCGTTGGACACCGCCTCCACGCCGGACAACGCGACGGCGCCGGAGGAGAACGCCCGCAGCAGCATCAGGATGCTCAACGCCGCCGTGCCGTCGGCGAGGTGCTGGGCGTCCTCGGACAGCGAGTCGAGCGGGATCGGGCCGAGGTCCTGGAAGAAGATCTTGTAGCAACCGACACCGATGAGCACCAGGAGCATGACGATGTACAGGTAGGTCGGCGGGGCGAAGAGGGAGCCCGACTCCCTGAGGCCGCGCAGGTTGGCGACGGTCATGACCACGATCATCAGCACGCACAGCGGCACCCGCCACCGGCTGTCGAAGTCGAAGGCGGACTGGATGGCGAGCACGCCGCCGGCGACCGACACCGACACGGTGAGGATGTAGTCGGTGAGCAACGACGCGCCGGCCACGAGCGAAGGGATCGTCCCGAGGTTCTCGCGGGACACGACGTAGGCGCCGCCACCGGACGGGTAGGCATGGATCGTCTGGGTGTACGACAGCACGACGATCGTCAGGAGGACGGACACCACGATGGCGATCGGCACCAGGTAGTCGAAGGCCGCCAGCCCGATGCCCGCCTGGACGACGAGCACGAGGATGATCTCGTCGGTCGCGTACGCCGTCGACGAGATCGCGTCGGAGGCGAAGATCGGCAGGGCGACCCGCTTGCGCAGCCGCTGGTGCTGCTCCTCCGAGGTGGCGATCGGCCGCCCGATGAGCAGCCGCTTGGCGATCGAGACCACGCGCTACTCCGATGCGTCCACGAGGACCGGCACGGACGTCACGACCGTGTTGGGTCGGTACAGCAGGCGGGCCTTGAGGGCGAACGCCGACTGGTTGTGCAGCCACTGGGTCTTCCACTGGGTGACGAACTCGGGGATGACGACGGTGATCTGGTCGTCGGGATCCTCGGCGTCGAGCTCCTCGAGGTAGTCGAGCACCGCCTGGGTCAGCTCGCGGTACGGCGAGCTGATCGTGTGCAGGGGGATCGGCATGTCGTGGCGCGCCCAGTCGACCGTCACCTGCTCGGCCTCCTCGGCGTCGGTGACGACGGAGAGGGCGATCAGGCGCTCGGGCGCCAGCGACTTGGCGTACTGCACCGCCTTCAGCACTCCCTTGTTCACGGATCCGACCAGTACCACGACGAGGTGCGTCTGACGCATCGGCTGGAAGGCTTCCTCGGTGGCCACGGCGGCGCGCACCGTACGGTAGTGGCGGGCGATCAGCCGGAAGACGACGACCAGTGCGGGGATGACCACGGCCGGGATCCACGCCCCCTCGGTGAACTTGGAGACGACCACGACCACGGCCACGATCCCGGTCGCCACGCAGCCGATCGCGTTGATCACCGCCGAGGCCCGCCATCGCGGCTCGCGCAGGCGGAAGTGGTGGACCACCATGCCGGCCTGGCTCAGCGTGAACCCGGTGAAGACGCCGAAGGCGTACAGCGGGATGAGGGCCGAGATGTTGCCGTTGAAGACGACGATCAGCACGCCGGCGAGCAGGGCCAGACCGATGATCCCGTTCGAGAACACCAGTCGGTCGCCGCGGTTGGCGAGCTGGCGGGGCAGGTAGCCGTCGCGGGCGATGATCGACGACAGCCGCGGGAAGTCGGCGTAGGCGGTGTTGGCGGCGAGGATGAGGATGGCGAACGTCGCCAGCTGGGTGATCCAGAACAGCAGGTTCTTGCCGCCGTAGATGTACTCGGCCATGAGGGCGATGCCCGTCGCATCCTCCTCGCCCCTGATCGGGTGGAGGTGGGAGGCGAGGATCGACACGCCGAGGAAGCAGATGCCGAGGATGGCGCCCATGATGGCGATCGTGCTGGCCGCGTTGCGGCTCTCCGGCTTGCGGAACGCCGGCACGCCGTTGGAGACGGCCTCGACACCGGAGAGGGCGACGGCGCCGGATGAGAAGCCGCGCAGGAGCATCAGGATGCTCAACGACGCCGTGCCGGCGGCGAGGTGCTGGGCATCCTCCGAGAGGTCCTCCAGGGGGATCGGACCGAGGTCCTGGACGAAGATGCGGTAGCAGCCGACGACGATCAGCAGCATCAGCATGACGATGTAGACGTACGTCGGCGGGGCGAACAGCGCCCCCGACTCCTTGAGGCCGCGGAGGTTGGCGACGGTCATGACGACGATCATCAGCAGGCACAGCGGTACCCGCCATCGACTGTCGAAGTCGAACGCCGACTGGATGGCGAGGACCCCGCCCGCCACCGACACGGCGACGGTGAGGATGTAGTCGGTCAGCAGCGAGGCGCCGGCGACGAGCGACGGCAACTCGCCGAGGTTCTCGCGGGACACGACGTAGGAGCCGCCGCCGGAGGGGTAGGCGTAGATCGTCTGGCGGTACGAGAGCACGACGATCGTGAGGAGGACGGCCACCACGACGGCGATCGGCACGAGGTAGTCGAAGGCGGCCAGGCCGATGCCGGCCTGGGCGACGAGCACGAGGACGATCTCGTCGGTCGCGTAGGCCGTCGACGAGATGGCGTCGGAGGCGAAGACCGGTAACGCGACGCGCTTGTTCAGCCGCTGGTGGTGCTCCTCCGACGTCGGGATCGGCCTCCCGATGAGGATCCGCTTGGCGAGCGACACCACGGACGGGCACCCTAGGCCTGGCGTCCCCGGCGGTGCCGCATGACGCCCATCGGCGGGCCGCCTTCTACACTCCGCCCCCGTGCACGTCGTGATCGTCGGGTGCGGGCGGGTGGGATCGTCGCTCGGCGTCGCCCTCCTCGAGGACGGCCACACCGTTGCCATCATCGACCGCCGGGCCGAGGCGTTCGACCGCCTGGGCCCGGCGTTCGCCGGACGGACGGTGCAGGGCATCGGCTTCGACCGCGACCGCTTGATCGAAGCCGGCATCGAGGAGGCCGGCGCCGTGGCCGCGGTCACCAGCGGCGACAACTCCAACATCCTCATCGCCCGCGTGGCGCGGGAGAGCTTCGGCGTCGACCACGTCGTCGCCCGCATCTACGACCCGCGCCGGGCGGTGATCTACCAGCGGCTGGGCATCATGACGGTCGCGACGGTCGCGTGGACCACCGACCAGGTGATGCGCCGCCTCATCCCCGAGGCCCGGCCGGCCGAGTGGATCGACCCGACGGCCAAGGTCTGTCTGCTCGACCGCGTCCTCGCCGACGGGTGGGCCGGCCACCCGATCACCGATCTGGAAGAGGCCGTCGGCGCCCGCGTGGTGGCGATCAACCGGATGGGCGCGGCCACCGTCCCGACGCCCAAGACGGTGGCCCAGGCCGGCGACGTGCTGTACGTGGCCGCCGAGACGGCCCGCCAGGCCGAGGTCGACCGGGCCCTCGACAACCCACCGCGGAAGGGGCACTGAGGTGAGGGTCGTCATCGCCGGTGGGGGGAGCGTCGGGCGCTTCATCGCCGAGCAGCTGCAGAAGGCCGAGCACGAGGTCACGATCATCGACAACGACGCCCGCGTCGTCGGCCAGGCGCAACGGTCCGGCGAGCCCGTCGGCGTCACGTGGTTGAAGGGTGACGCCTGCGAGGTGGTCACGCTCTCCGTGGCCCACGTCGAGTCGTGCGACGTGGTGGCCGCGGTCACCGGTGACGACGAGGACAACCTGGTGGTGTCCTTGCTGGCCAAGCAGGAGTTCGGCGTGCCCCGGGTGGTGGCCAGGGTGAACAACCCGAAGAACGACTGGATGTTCAACGACCTGTGGGGCGTCGACGTCGCCGTCTCCACGCCCCACCTGCTCACCGCCCTGGTCGAGGAGGCGGTGAGCGTCGGTTCCTTCGTGCGCCTGCTGTCGTTCGAGGGCGGCAAGGCCCGGCTGGCCGAGGTCCGCCTGGCCGAGGGCTCACCGGCCGACGGCAAGACGATCGTCGAGCTCGGGCTGCCGCGCAACGCCACGGTCGTGGCCGTGCTCCGGGCCGAGAGCCTGATCGTGCCGCGTGGCGACACCATGATGCGGGTCGGCGACGAGGTCGTCGTGCTCGTCACCGACGACTCCGAGGAGCGGGTCCGCGCCCTCCTGGTGGCGCCCGCCCGCTGAGAGGCGGACGCGAGCTCTCCGCTCGTCCTCTGAGATCTACGGGACGAGTGTGTACGCCGGGTTGTAGATCACGGCGCGGTCGCGGTCGTCGACGGCGACACCCTCGAGCACGATCGCCCGCCCGTGCTCGATCCCCGGGATCCGCCGCCGCCCGGCGAAGATGGCGGTGATCGAGCCGGTGCCGTCCGTGACCATGACCTCGAGGTTGGGCACCCCGTTGCGCGGGGCGACGATGACCCGCTTGACCTCGCCACCGACCCGGATCGGGATGCGGAAGGTCAGCTCGTCGATCGGCGTGACGCCGAGGCCGCGGCAGCGGTCCTGCAGGCGGGTCCGGTCGAGCTCGGCGACGGAGCCGCCGAGCCGCTTGTGGAGCGCCGACCGCAGGGACATGGTGCCACGCTAACGGCGACCGTCGTGGGCCACCGCGGCGAGGGCGGATCACCTCGGGGTCGGCGCCGCCCGATACCCTCGAACCTCTGTGAAGAGCTCGCTGGAGACCCTCGAAGGCAACAAGGTCAAGCTGTCCGTCAACGTCGACGAAGCCGAGTTCGACAAGGACATCGACGCCGCCTTCCGCAAGATCGCCCGCGAGGTCCGGCTGCCCGGTTTCCGCGCCGGCAAGGCGCCCCGCCGCGTGCTCGAGGCCCGCATCGGCCTGGCCCCGGCACGCGAGCAGGCGCTCCGTGACTCCATCCCCCTCTACCTGGCGAAGGCGGTGCGCGAGCACGACGTCGACCTCATCGCCCAGCCCGAGGTGGAGATCACCGGTGGCACCGAGGACGGGGCCGTCGAGTTCGACGCCACCTGCGAGGTCCGCCCCGAGATCACGGTGCCGGGCTACGGCGGCCTGCGTGTCGAGCTGCCGGCGCCGGAGGCCACCGATGAAGAGGTCGCCGACGCCGTGCAGTCCCAGCTGCGCCGTCAGGGCGAGCTGAGCGACGTCGACCGCCCGGCGGCCAGCGGCGACATGGTCACGCTCGACATCGCCACGTTCCGCGACGGCGAGGAGGTCGCCGGCCTGAACACCGAGGACTGGTCCTACGAGATCGGTCAGGGGTGGGTGGCCGACGACTTCGACGATCAGCTCGTCGGCGTGAGCGCGGGCGACGAGCTCCGCTTCACGACCACGCCGAAGGGCACCGCCGAGCCGGCCGACTTCGTCGTCAACGTGAGCAAGGTGCAGGAGCTGGTGCTGCCCGAGGTCGACGACGAGTGGGTCGCCGAGAACCTCGGCGAGTTCGAGACCGTCGACGAATGGCACGCCGCCACCCGCGAGCGCATCGCCACCCTCAAGCTCAACCAGGCTCGCCAGGAGCTGGTCGGCCGCGTCACCGAGGCCCTGACCGGCCTCACCGACATCGAGCCGCCGGATGCGCTCGTGCAGAACGACCTGCAGCGGCGGGTCGAGGGCACGGTGCGCCAGCTGCAATCGCAGGGCATCAGCATGGACCAGTGGATGTCGGCGACGGGACAGGACGCCGATGCCTTCGTGGCCGGTCTGCGGGCCCAGTCCGAGCAGGCGGTCAGGGTCGACCTGGCACTGCGCGCCGTCGCCGCCGCCGAGGCGCTGGAGGCCGACGAAGGCGACCTCGCGGCCGAGTACGAGCGCATCGCCGTGCAGGTCCGCCAGAAGCCGAACCAGGTCCGCCGGGCCTACGAGCGCAACGACCTCGTGCCCGAGCTGGCCGCCCAGATCCGCAAGTCCAAGGCCCTCGACTGGCTGCTGCACCACGTCGAGCTGGTCGACCCCGAGGGTCACCCGATCGACCGCGACCTCGTGCTCGGCCACACCCACGACGACGACGACGACCACGACCACGACCATGACCATGACCATCGAGGTCGAGGTCGAGGTCGAGGTTGACGTCGAGGTCGACGCCACAACCCCCCAGGAGTCCCAGTCATGAACTTCTCCAACTACCTCGTCCCCAACGTGGTCGAGCAGACCAGCCGGGGGGAGCGGGCCTACGACCTGTACAGCCGCCTGCTCAAGGAGAACATCATCTTCTTGCAGACGCCGATCGACGATCAGATCGCCAGCCTCATCTGCGCCCAGTTGATCCACCTCGAGTCCGAGAACCCGGACAAGGACATCAACATCTACATCAACAGCCCCGGTGGCGACATCACGTCGCTGTTCGCCATCTACGACACGATGCAGTTCATCCGCAACGACATCGCCACGATCTGCCTCGGGCAGGCGGCGTCGGCGGCGGCCGTCCTGCTGGCGGCCGGGTCGAAGGGCAAGCGGCTCGCCCTGCCGCACTCGCGGATCCTGCTCCACCAGCCCCACGGTTCCGTGGGCTACGGACAGGTGACCGATCTCGAGATCGCCGCCAGGGAGATCCTCCGCATGCGCGACCTCCTCGAGGAGCTGCTCTCCAAGCACACCGGCCAGCCGCTCGAGCGGGTGCACGCCGATACGGACCGCGACTTCGTGATGGAAGCGAACGAGGCGCTCGCGTATGGCATCATCGACAGCGTGATCGAGTCGCGTGAGATCGCCGACCGCACGGGCGCGATCCGCTAGGTAGGGGGACGACCGCAGTGGCCAAATTCGGGGACACGGGCGAGCTGCTGAAGTGCTCGTTCTGCGGGAAGTCGCAGAAGCAGGTGCGCAAGCTGATCGCCGGCCCTGGCGTCTACATCTGCGACGAGTGCATCGACCTCTGCAACGAGATCATCGAGGAGGAGCTCACCGAGACGGCTGAGCTCAGCTTCGACCACCTGCCGAACCCACGCGAGATCAGAGCCTTCCTCGAC
This sequence comes from uncultured Acidimicrobiia bacterium, assembly GCA_963784255.1. Lineage (GTDB taxonomy): Bacteria > Actinomycetota > Acidimicrobiia > Acidimicrobiales > Ilumatobacteraceae > JALZMG01. The sequence continues at coordinate 77,775 of CAWAQO010000005.1, forward strand.
GACTACGTCGTCGGCCAGGACAGCGCCAAGAAGATCCTCTCCGTCGCCGTCTACAACCACTACCGCCGGATCCAGTACCAGCAGACGATGACCGTCGGCCGGCGCGACGAGGTGGAGCTGGCGAAGTCGAACATCCTCCTGCTCGGTCCCACCGGCTGTGGCAAGACCCACCTCGCCCAGACGCTGGCCCGGCTGCTCAACGTGCCGTTCGCGGTGGCCGACGCCACGGCGCTGACCGAGGCCGGCTACGTCGGCGAGGACGTCGAGAACATCCTGCTCAAGCTGATCCAGGCCGCCGACTTCGACGTCAAGCGGGCCGAGACCGGGATCATCTACATCGACGAGATCGACAAGATCGCCCGCAAGAGCGAGAACCCGTCGATCACCCGCGACGTGTCGGGCGAAGGCGTGCAGCAGGCGCTGCTCAAGATCCTCGAGGGCACCCAGGCCTCGGTGCCGCCGCAGGGCGGGCGCAAGCACCCGCACCAGGAGTTCATCCAGATCGACACCACCAACGTGCTGTTCATCCTGGGTGGGGCGTTCGCCGGGCTGGAGCAGATCATCGAGAGCCGCATCGGCCACAAGGGCGTCGGCTTCCACGGCACCGTGAAGTCGAAGTCCGAGCGCGACCCCGGCGAGCTGTTCGCCCAGGTGCTCCCGGAGGACCTCGTCAAGTACGGGATGATCCCCGAGTTCATCGGCCGCCTGCCGACGATGGGTGCCGTGCGCAGCCTCGACCGCGACGCCCTGGTGCGGATCCTCACCGAGCCGAAGAACGCGCTCGTGCGGCAGTACCAGAAGGTGTTCGAGTTCGAGGACGTCGAGCTGGAGTTCGACGCCGACGGCCTCCAGGCCATCGCCGACCAGGCGCTGCTGCGCGGCACCGGCGCTCGCGGCCTGCGGGCGATCCTCGAGGAGGTGCTCCTCAACACGATGTACGACCTGCCGGGCCGCAACGACGTCGGCAAGGTCTTCATCGACGAGGACACCGTGCGCGAGAAGGTCAACCCGACGCTGGTGCCCCGCGAGGCCGGCCGGTCGGCGCGGCCGCGGCGCGCCGCGAGCTGACCCTCAGGCCGCCACCGGCAGGTCGCCGACGGCGTCCGCCGACGTCGCCCACCGCGCCGTCGGCACCCCATCGGGCCGCACGAGCAGCGCGCCGTCAGCGGGGATCGCCATGGCACGCGCCGCGATCGCGTCGAGCCGTTGCACGCGGACCGGCACCGACCGGTCCGCACCGGCCGCCGCCGACGCCCACGTACCGGCCTGCGGGCCGGTGAACAGGGTGAAGCCCTCGCCGACGAGGTCGAGCGTCGAACGCCGGCCGTCCGGCGTGGGGACCCAGACGTGCGGCAGGCGGCCGCCGAGGTCGACGCGGACCTCCTCGTCGGCGCCGCGATACGAGCCGCGGGGGTCGGCCGAGCGGGCGACGTTGTGGGCGGCGACCGGCCGGCGCTCGGCCTCGTAGGAGTCGAGCAACGAGCGGTCGGCCCAGCCGCGTAGCACCCAGGCCAGCTTCCAGCCGAGGTCGAAGCCGTCGTGGATCGCCGTGTTCATCCCGGTGCCGCCACGTGGCGTCACCCGATGGGCGGCGTCGCCGACGAGGAACGTGTCACCTTCCCGGAAGCGGTCGGCGAGCTGGGCGGCGAAGGAGAAGTGCCCGACCCGTTCGATGACCACGGGGAGGGCGTCGACGCCCGCACCGCCGCGAACGAGCCGGGTCAGGCGGTCGGCCGTGAACTCCTCGGCGGACGCGGTGTCCTGGTCCCACTGGATCCCGTAGAGCCACCGGTCACCGCCGGCCGGTAGGAACGCACCGCCGGCCTCTGGGGCGTCGACGCCGTAGATCACGTGGCGGGCGTCGCCGACCACGTCCCACAGGGGTGCCCGGAACAGCGCCGTGGACACCTCGGTGAGATGGTCGGGACCGCGCAGCTCGATCCCGAGGGCACGGCGCACCCGGCTGTGGGCCCCGTCGGCGGCGATGACGTAGCGGGCCTCGACGCGGCGGGTCGCGCCGCTCGCCACGTCGCGCAGCGTGACGAGGACGGTGTGGCGGCGATGCTCGATCCCGACGACCTCGGTGCCCAGCTCGGCGCGGCCGTGGGGGAGCGCCTCCAGGTGGTCGAGGAGCACGGGCTCCAAGTGGTCCTGGGGGACGCACGCCGGCGCCGTCGGGCTGATCAGCGCGCTCTGCTCGCGGGTCGGGAAGCCGAGCTCGAACGTGGGGCCGCCCGCGGCGGTTGCCAGGGTGGCGCAGGCCCGCAGGGTCCAGTCGACATCGACGCCGCCGGCCCGCACGGCGTCCTCGACGCCCCAGGAGCGCAGCAGCTCCATCGTGCGCAGGCTGACGCCGGTGGCCCGGGGCAGGCTCGACAGCCGGGGGCGACGTTCGACGAGGAGGGCGTCGACGCCGTGGCGGGCGAGCGTGACCGCCGCCGTCAGGCCGGCCGGTCCTGCGCCGACGATCAGGACAGGGGTGGTGATGGTGTTCTCGCTCATGGCAACTCAATTCATCAGACGAAGTGTCGTGTGGATCATCACTTCGACCGGACACCATGTCAAGTGAAATTGCTAGGGTGTGACCGGTGTCCACGCGCAAGTACGAGCAGCGCCGGCGCGCCGAGGCCGCCGAGGCGACCCGGCGCCGCATCCTCGACGCCGTCCACGATCAGCTGCGGACGGCACCGACGGAGCCGGTGAGCATGGATCTCGTGGCCCAGCGGGCGCAGGTCGCCCGCTCGACGATCTACGTCGTCTTCGGCTCGCGGGCCGGGCTCTTCGACGCCTTCACGACCGACCTCATGGAGCGCAGCGGCTTCGATCGCCTCGTCGCCGCCGTGGCCCAGCCCGACGCCGGCGACCACCTCCGCGGCGCCTTCCGGGCCGGTCACGAGCTGTACGCCCCCGAGCGCGAGGTCCTGCGCGTGCTGGTGTCGATGTCGGCGATCGACCCCGAGACCGTCGGCGGCGCCATCCACCGGATCGAGCAGAACCGCGCCGGCGGCCTCGCCCACCTCGCCCGCCGGCTGGACGAGCAAGGGCTGCTGCGTGACGACCTCACGGTCGAGGAGGCCGCCGACACCCTGTGGGTGCTGACGAGCTTCGAGAGCTTCGACCTCCTCGTGACCGGTCGGGGCCTGTCGGTCGACGACGCGATCGAGCGGCTCCTCACGACGGTCGAGCGAGCCCTGTTGCGCTAGCGCCGTAGCCTCCGGCGGGTGAACTACGACGACGCCGTCGCCTACCTCGACGACCACGCGTCCTACGAGAAGACCGGGCGGGTGACGTCGCCGTCGTTGGAGCCGATCACGCGGCTGGTGCAGGCGATGGGCGAACCCCAGCTCGCCGCGCCGGTCATCCACATCACCGGCACCAACGGCAAGGGATCGACGGCGCAGATGATCACCCGCCTGCTGATGGCCCAGGGGCTGTCCGTCGGCACGTACACCAGCCCACACCTCGAACGGGTCAACGAGCGCGTGGCCCGCAGCGGCGTCCCGATCAGCGACGAGGAGCTCGCCGAGCAGATCGCAGCCATCGCCGACCTCGAGGGCCTCACCGGGGTGCGTCCGAGCTACTTCGAGGCGTGCACGGCGGCGGCGTTCAGGTGGTTCGCCGACATCGCCGTCGACGTGATGGTCGTCGAGGTCGGGTTGCTGGGGCGGTGGGACGCCACCAACGTCGTCGAGGCGCAGGTCGCCGTCGTCACCAACATCGGCATGGACCACACGGAGTTCGCCGGCCCGACGCTCGCCCACATCGCCCGCGAGAAGGCCGGCATCATCAAGCCCGACTCGGCCGCCGTCATCGGCGAGGTCGAAGCCGAGCTCGTCGCCGTGCTCGACGAGCCGCCGGCGGCGGTCCGCCTGCACCGCGGGATCGACTTCGAGACCGAAGGCAACCAGCTGGCCGTCGGCGGACGGGTCGTCGACATCCGCACGCCGACGACCATCTACCCCGACGTCTACGTGCCGCTGCACGGCGCCCACCAGGGTGACAACGCGTCGCTCGCGCTGACCGCCACCGAGGCCTTCTTCGCTGCGCCGTTGGCGCCGGACGTCGTCGCCGACGGCTTCGCCTCGGTCGTGATGCCGGGGCGCTTCGAGGTGCTCGGGTACCAGCCGCTGGTGATCGTCGACGGCGCCCACAACCCGCCCGGCGCCGACACCTGCGCCCAGGTGTTCTTCGACGACTTCGCGGTGGAAGGCCGGCGGATCCTCGTCGTCGGCACGTTGCGCGAGCCGACGGCGATGCTGGAGGCGCTGCGCGCCGACGAGTTCGAGGTGGTCGTCGCCTGCACCGCGCCGTCGCCTCGCGGCGTGCCGGTGGCCGAGGTGGCCAAGGCGGCCGTCGCCCTCGGCTGCGACGAGGTCTTCGCCGGCGACACCGTCGAAGGCGCCTGCGCCCTGGCCATGTCGATGGCCGGCGCCGACGACGCCGTCCTCGCCGCCGGCTCGCTGTACGTCGCCGGCGCCGCCCGCCCAGCCCTCCAACAACTGTCGCCGTAGCGCTCCCCAATCTGGGCGGGAATCTCACCAATGCGTGGATCTGGGCGGGATCGTCGCCAGCAGGTGGCGACGATCCCGCCCAGATGGCGGGTCAGGGGTGGGGGACCGGGACGCCGCAACCGGCGCCGGTGACGGAGCCGTCGAGCGGATGGGGAGTCGTCAGCAACCGCCACCGCCCGTCAGCTGCCCCGCCGGAAGGTGGCGTAGCAGCAATGCCGAGTACGGCCCGTCGGTGTCGCTGGCGCCGAACTCGGCGAAGTAGGCGAACGCCATGTGGTCGGGGTCGGGTTGGTCGATCGTGTCGGCGCAGACGCGGACCGCCAGCAGTGGGTGGGCGTCCGCGTCCGGCTCGACGTGCGCTGAGCCGGCTGTCGTGGGAAGGCACGGAGATCGAGGAACGAGTCGTCGACGGCGTCGAGGGCGGGTCGGCGCCCTCCAGAACTCGAGGTGTGCGCCGGAGCAGCTCGGGCAGCCACACCGCGGGATCGTCGGGCCGGCGGAGGGCCCCGAGTGAGACCGGCGTCGGCGGGACCAGGGTCGGCAAGGAAGCCGCTGATGCCCAGCCCGCAGTCGTCGTCGCTCCCGTTCAGCGGCACCGGCCGGCGTCGACGTCTCGCCGGTCGGGCAACACCCACACGATGGCCGCACCCTGCGCCGGACCGGTGTCGGGCCCGGACCGCGCGAGTCAACGACGAGCGCCGAGCGCTCGCCGGTGTCGTTGTTGACGGTCACCACGCACGGGTCGGGCACGCGCATGTCGACGGCGCGGATGGCCGAACTGTTGCTCGACCGAGCGACGGCGACGTGCCTGCCACGGCCACGGCGGCTTCCTGGCGGGCGAGCTCGTCGGGGCAGTCGCGCGGACGACGTCGGCGAGTGTGCCGAGGCCACCTTCGGCGGCGAACTGGCCGGCCATCGTGTCGAGCGCGGCCCTGCGGTCGGGCCACGGCGCCGTCTGCAGGATCGAGCACGTCGCTGCCACGGCCGCCGTCCCCGGCAGCGTCGTCGTGGTCGTCGTGCTGGAGGTCGTGCTGGAGGTCGTGCTGGTCGTCGTGCTGGGCGTGGTCGTGCTCGTGGTCGGCGGGGTGGTGGTGGACGACGACGTGGCGTCGTCGCCGGAGTACAGGCGACCATCATGAGCAGCAGCGCGGCGAGCAACGATCGGAGGGCCATGCCCTCCCTGGGGGTGACGGCGATCCGGAACCGGAAACGGAACCGGGCGGGGATCTCGCCAGCAGGTGGCGAGGATCCCGCCCAGATCCACCGTTGGTGAGATTCCCGCCCAGATTGGGGAGCGTGGCCGGCCGGTAGCCTGAATCGTCATGCCTGGCGACCCCTCCCGCACCCTGGTCCTGCTGAAGCCCGACGCCGTCGAGCGCCGGCTGGTCGGGACGATCCTCGCCCGGTTCGAGGCCAAGGGGCTCACCGTCGTCGCCCTCGACCAGCGTTCGCTGGTCAAGGAGACGCTGGCCGAGCACTACGCCGAGCACGTCGGCAAGCCGTTCTACGACGACCTCGTGACGTTCATGAGCCGCGGCCCGGTCGTGGCCCTCGTGCTCGAGGGGCCGGAGGACACGTGGGAGGTCGTACGTCAGATGATGGGTGCCACCAACCCCCGGAAGGCCGACCCCGGCACGATCCGCGGCGACCTCGGCATCCTCTTCACCGAGAACCTCGTGCACGGCAGCGACTCCGCGGAGTCGGCCGAGCGCGAGATCTCCATCTTCTTCCCGCATCTGTAACATCCTTCGATCACGAGCAGCCGAAGGGAGTGCCCGGCATGGCTCGCCGCAACAACCCGCTCAGCCTCGGCCGTGACCTCGCGATCGACCTCGGCACCGCCAACACGTTGATCTACGTCCGTGGCCAGGGCATCGTGCTCGACGAGCCGTCGGTCGTGGCGATCAACGTCAACGACGGCAAGCCCGTGGCCGTCGGCCTCGAGGCCAAGCGGATGATGGGCCGCACGCCCAACCACATCAAGGCCATCCGGCCCCTGAAGGACGGCGTCATCGCCGACTTCGAGGTCTGCGAGAAGATGCTGCGCTACTTCATCCAGCGCGTCCACGCCAGCAAGTGGAACAAGCCGCGCATGGTCATCTGCGTGCCGTCGGGCATCACCGGCGTCGAGCAGCGCGCCGTCCAGGACGCCGCCGAGTACGCCGGCGCCCGCAAGCCCGTGCACATCATCGAGGAGCCGATGGCCGCCGCCATCGGTGCCGACATGCCCGTCCACGAGCCCTCCGGCAACATGATCGTCGACATCGGCGGCGGCACCACCGAGGTCGCCGTGATCTCCCTCGGCGGCATCGTCACCGCGCAGTCGGTGCGCGTGGGCGGCGACGAGCTCGACGACGCGGTGCTGCAGTACGTCAAGAAGGAGTTCTCGCTGGCGATCGGTGATCGCACGGCCGAGGAGATCAAGATCCAGATGGGCTCGGCCTGGCCGATGGAGGAGGAGCTGACCGCCGACATCCGCGGTCGCGACCTCATCAGCGGCCTGCCGCGCACGATCCAGGTGAACACCGAGCACGTCCGCGAGGCGCTGGCCGAGACGGTCTCCGCGATCGTCGACGCCGTCAAGACCACGCTCGACAAGACCCCGCCGGAGCTGGCCGCCGACATCATGGAGGACGGCATCACCATCACGGGTGGAGGCGCCCTCCTCGGCGGTCTCGACGAACGCCTGGCCCACGAGACCGGCATGCCCATCCGCGTCGCCAACGAGCCGCTGTACAGCGTGGTGATCGGCTCCGGACGGGCCTTGGAGAACATCGATGCGATGCGGGGGTTGATGTCGCTCGGTGGCGATGACTAGCCGTGCTGACTGCCTCGACTGGGCTCCGCTGCGCTTCGCCCGCTCTCGGCTGGCTCGCTGCGCCTGGCGGCGCCACGCTCGCCGCGCTGATGGCCTCGACTGGGCTCCGCTGCGCTTCGCCCGCTCTCGGCTGGCTCGCTGCGCCTGGCGGCGCCACGCTCGCCGCGATCTCCTGATCGCGATCTGCCCCGAACGCAGTAGTCCCATGCCCCTGTACACGCCGGGTCGTCGCCGAGCGATCATCCTGCTGTTCCTCAGCTCCGTCCTGCTCATCACGCTGGACCTGCGCGGCAACGCCGTGTTCGACGCCGCCCGCTCCGGCTTCGCCACCATCTCCGACCCCTTCGAGACGGCCGCCGACGTCGTCACCCGCCCGGTGCGCAACGCCTGGCACGGGATCATGGACTACGACGAGGTGTCCCAGGAGAACGAGCGGCTGCGCGCCCAGCTCGACGCCCAGCGCTCCGACCAGGTCGCCGCCCAGGCCGCCATCCTCGACTACCGCGCCCTGCTGGCGCTCAACGACCTCCCGTCGCTCGGCGACTACCCGACGGTCGCGGCGATGGTCGAGGGCGAGAGCCCGAGCAACCTCGACCAGGTCATCGAGATCAACAAGGGGTCCAACGACGGCATCGAGGTCGGCATGGCGGTCGTCAACGAGGCCGGCCTCGTCGGCAAGATCACCAGCCCGGTGCTGCCCAACCGGTCCCACGTGATGCTGATCACCGACGAGCGCTACGCCACCGGCGTCAAGGTCGTCGCCGGCGCGCCGCCGGAGACCACCACCACACTGCCGCCCGAGACGAGCGCCCCGCCGGAGGGGGCACCGGTCACCGAACCGGCGACCACCGAGAGCGTCACGACGACGTCGACCGTGCCCGAGTCGACGGTGCCGCCGGACAGCACCGCGACCACCTCGTCGTCGACGACCACGACGACGATCGACGTCACCAACAGCCGCGACACCGGGCAGCTCAGCGGCCGCGGCGCCGGCAACCTGCCGCAGGTCGACCTGCTGCAGGACACGCCGGTCTTCGGGCGCATCGTCGAGGGCGACATCGTGCTCACGGCCGGCGGCACCGACGGCCTGGCACCGCCCGACATCCCCGTCGGGATCGTGCGCAACGTCGTCAGCCGGTCGTCGGCCGAAGGACCGCTGCTCGAGGTCGACCCGCTCGCCGACCTCGACCGGCTGCACTTCGTGCGCGTGTTCCTCTACAAGCCGGAGGCCGAGGTCGAGCCGCCCGTGAGCACGCGGGCCGGCGACTGATGTTCGCCTCGCTCGTGCAGGGACCCTTGCTGCGCCTCTTCTCGGTCGGGCTGATCCTGCTCGCCCTGCAGCGGACCCTGTTCGCCGACCTGCGCCCGGCCGGTGTGTCCCTGCAGGTCATGCTGGCGCTGGCCGCCGCCGCCGGGGCTGCCGGTGGCCCGCAGAAGGGCGCCCTCGCCGGCTTCGTGCTCGGGCTGATGTACGACCTCGCCGTCGGCACCCCGCTCGGCTCCTCGGCCCTGGCCATGGGCCTCGGCGGGTTCGTCGCCGGCTACGTCATGTCGATCACGATCGATCCGCAGTGGTGGCTGGCGGCGCTGTTCACCGGGCTGGGTGCGGCCGTCGGAGAGGCCTCCGTGCCGATCATCCGGACCTTCATCGGCGAGGACCACCAGTTCGACCCCCGCATCGGTATCGTGGTCGTCGTCGTGGCGGCGGGTGCCATGGTGCTCAGCCCGCTGCTGGTCCCCGTCGGCCGCTGGTGCATGCGCATCAAGCGGCCCGAGTGGAAAGCTCCGAAGTCAGAATGATCGGCCCCGGCGCGCGCCCAGCGCGGCGCGCCCACCAGCCAAACTGGACGCCCGATGGCAGCTGACAAGCGCGCGGCGCGCCTGGGTGTCCTCGCCCTGGTCGCCACCCTCCTGCTCAGCGCGGTCGGCGCCCGCCTCTGGTTCCTGCAGACGGTGCAGGCGGAGTCGCTGCAGCAGACCGTCGATGCCCGCAAGACCAAGACGGTGCCGCTGGTGCCGGAGCGCGGCCGCATCTACGACACCGACGGCCGCATCCTCGCCGACAACGAGCGCGTGCTCACCGTGGCCGTGGACTGGGACGTGATCCGCAAGGACACCGACCGCGCCGAGCTGTTCACGCGCCTGTCCGGCTGGCTCGAGCTGCCCGTCGACGAGATGGAGGCCCGGTACGACTCGAACACGTACAGCCGGTACCTGCCGCTGCCGCTGAAGGAGGGCATCAAGGAGTCGACGGCCATCGCCATCGAGGAGCGCGTCGAGGACTTCCCCGGCGTCTCCATCGTCAAGGACTGGCGCCGCGTGTACCCGTTCGCCCCGCTGGCCAGCCACGTCGTCGGCTACATGGGCTCGATCACGGCGGAGGACGAGGACCACTACCAGGGCCTCGGCTACGACACGTCGGTCAACGGCGAGGATGTCGGGCGCAGCGGCGTCGAGCTGAGCATGGAGGAGGTCCTCCACGGCATGTGGGGCGAGGCCGTCTACGAGGTCGACGCCAGCAACCGCATCGTCCGCACGATCAAGTACGAGCCACCCGTGAACGGCATGGACATCCAGCTGTCGGTCGATCTCGATCTCCAGCAGTACGCCGAGCGGCTGCTGCAGACCCAGCTCAAGCAGCGCCGGCAGTTCACGGCCCGCAACCCGGAGGTGGAGAAGCCCGACGGCACGAAGGGGCCGCTCGATCCCAACCTCGCCGTCGGGACCGAGGTGGCGTACAAGGCGCCGGCCGGCTCCGTGATCGTGATGGATCAGTACACCGGCCAGATCATCGCCATGGCCAGCTACCCGACGTTCGACAACCGCTGGTTCTCGGCCGGCGTGGGCAGCGAGAAGTTCGACCAGATCTTCCCCCGCCAAGTGGAGGGCGCGCCGCGCCTCGATCCCGACCTGTCGACGCTCAACAACCGGGCGATCCAGGGCCAGTACAACATGGGGTCGACGTTCAAGGTGTTCACGGCCTATTCCGCACTGGCCACCGGCCGCCTCGGGCCGGGGTCCACGTACAACGACCAGGGCAGCTACAAGCTCGTCTCGATCGACGACGACGTGTGCGCGTCGGGCGTGCGCTGCGTCTTCCGCAACTCGATCTGCTCGCACACCGGCCAGCCGTGCGTCTACGGCACGGTCGGCGTCACGACGTCGCTCGCCGTGTCGAGCGACGCGTTCTACTACAAGCTCGGCGAGGAGTTCTACCTCACGCCCGGCACGCCGCTGCAGGACAACGTGCGCCAGTTCGGCTTCGGCAGCGACACCGGCATCGACCTGCCGTACGAGTTCGACGGGCGGGTGCCGACCGACGAGCTGAAGGCGCAGCTCGTCGAGGACGGCGTGCTGCACCCCGACGAGACGCCCAACCTGCAGCCGGGCGACCTCGTCCAGATGGCCATCGGGCAGGGCCTCATGGCGGCCACGCCGCTGCAGCTCGCCGTCGGCTACGCCACCTTCGCCAACGGCGGCTGGGTGCTCACCCCGCACGTGGTCAAGGCGATCTACGAACCCGAGGTGCCCGACGGCGAGCCCGGCTTCGCCGATCTGGCGCAGGGCACGCTGGTCCAGGAGATCGCCCCGCAGACGAGGCAGATCCCGATGGACGAGGACCAGATCCGCGGGCCGATCGTCACCGGCGTGCGTCGCAACATCACCGGCCCGGGTGCCAACGGCCGCACGACGACGGCCGAGGAGCTGTTCGCCGACTACCCGGCCGACGCCATCCAGGTCGGCGGCAAGACGGGGACCGCGCAGGGGGCCAACAGCTACCCGTGGAACGACTCGTCGGCCTTCGCCGCCTTCAGCATGCAGCCGGAGCACCCGTACACCGTCGTGTCGTACCTCGAGAAGTCAGGCTTCGGCTCGCGGGGCGCCGGTCCGGTCGTGAAGTGCATGTTCCTCGCGCTGTCCGGCTACGTCCCGCTCGACCCGGTGAACATCTCCGAGCCGCTCGACGTCACCAGCGAGCGCGCCGCCCAGGACCTGCCGCCCGTCGATCTGAGCTGCGGCCGGAGCACGCAGCCCGAGACCACCCGGCCGGTCGACTAGGAACATGGGTCTCTCGATGTTGCAGCGCAAGCCCGACTCGGGCTTGGGCAACATCCGATCGAGCCCGGCCGACCCCAGCCGCAACATCGACTGGGTGTTGATGCTGGCCCAGGCCGCGTTGGCGGTGGCCGGCTGCTTCGTGGTGTTCTCGGCCACCCGCACCCGCACGCTCGATCCCTACACGTACGTCACCCGCCAGGTGATCTTCGCCATCGTCGCCGCGGTCGCGATGGTGATCGTGATGGCGATCGACTACGAGTGGCTCAAGCAGCACGCCCGTGCCCTGTACACGCTCACCGTGCTGGCCCTCGCCGCTCTCGCCGCCGTCGGCATCGCGTCCGGGCAGACGCTGCTGGCCGTCGACGTCGGCCCGATCCAGGTCCAACCGGCCGAGTTCGCCAAGTTCACCGTGCTGCTGGCCCTCTGCTCGTACCTCAGCGAGGAGCGCACCGAGGAGGTCAGCTATGCCCGCTTCCTCGGTGGCCTGCTCATCGTCGGCATGCCGGCGGTGCTGATCATCGTCCAGCCCGACCTCGGCACGGCCTCGGTGCTGATCGCCATGGCGATGGGCGTGCTGCTCGTGGCCGGGGCCAAGGCCAGGTACATCCTCGTCATCAGCGTGCTGTCGCTGCTGTCGGTCGGCGCCGCCTTCATCGGCCGCCTCGTCAACACGTACCAGCTCGAGCGGGTGCGCGTGTTCTTCGACGAGGACAACCCCGAGCTGCGCGAGGAGGTGTACCAGGTCACCAACGCCGTGCGCGCCGTCGGGACGGGCGGTCTCTTCGGCAAGGGGTGGTTGCAGGGCCCGCTGACCAACGGTCGCGACATCCCGGTGATCTGGGCCGACTTCCCGTTCGCCGCCGTCGGCGAGCAGTTCGGCCTCGTCGGCTGTGGCGTGCTGCTGTTCGTCTTCATCGTCGTGCTGGTGCGCATCTGGCGCATCGCCCACCTGTCGCGGGACCTGCTCGGCACCTACATCTGCGCCGGCGTGTTCACGATGCTGCTCTGGCAGGTGTTCCAGAACATCGGCATGACCATCAAGATCATGCCGGTCACCGGCCTGCCGATGCCCTTCATCTCCTACGGCGGCTCGAGCCTGATCACCTGGTTCGCCCTGCTCGGCCTCGTCCAGTCCGTGCACATGCGCCGCATGCGCTGACGCCTCCGGGGTTCCTGCATCTGGATCGTGTGCCCTGGCGACCGATCCGGATGCAGAAACCGGGGGAGCGGTAGGCTGCTGGCCGACATGACCGCACTCTGGGCGCGGATCGAACCGCTCTTGGGCCAGGTGCAGAAGCCTGCTCGATACATCGGCTGCGAGGACGGCGCCGTCACTCCCCGGCATGGGCCGGGTCGGGTGTCCTGGCTGCTGGCCTATCCGGACACGTACGAGATCGGCCTGCCCAACCAGGGCCTCCAGATCCTCTACGAGATCCTCAACGAACGCGACGACGCCGTCGCCGAGCGGACGTACGCGCCGTGGCGCGATCTCTCGCGACTGCTGCGCCGCGATGGCGTGCCGCTGTTCTCGGTCGACAGCCATCGCCCTGCGGGTTCGTTCGACGTGTTCGCCTTCAACGTGTCGGCCGAGCTCGTCTACACCAACGTGCTCGAGATGATCGACCTCGCCGGCGTGCCGGTGCGGGCGGCGGAGCGCACGGCCGAGCATCCGCTCGTCGCCATCGGTGGGCACTGCGCGTTCAACCCCGAGCCGCTGGCCGACTTCGTCGACCTGGCCGTGCTCGGCGACGGCGAGGAGGTCGTCGGCGAGATCACCGAGGTGGTCGGGCGGTGGATCGCCGGCGGCCGCGGCGACCGCCACGGCGTGCTGCGCGAGCTGGCGCAGATCCCCGGTGTGTACGTGCCGTCGCTGTACGACGTCGCGTACGACGGGCCCCGCCTCGTCGCCGTGACCCCGCGCTTCCCGGACGTGCCGGCCACCGTCGACAAGCGGACGGTCGACGACCTCGGCGCCTGGCCGTACCCGAAGCACCAGTTGGTGCCGCTCACCGAGGTGGTCCACGACCGGCTCAGCGTCGAGGTCTTCCGCGGCTGCACCCGCGGCTGTCGCTTCTGCCAGGCCGGGATGCTCACCCGGCCGGTCCGCGAGCGTCCGGCCGCCCAGGTCCGCACGATGGTGGCCGACGGTCTCGCCCGCACCGGCTACGACGAGGTCAGCCTCACGTCGCTCTCGACCGCCGACTACAGCGACGTCGAGGACGTCGTAGCCGGCCTGCTCGCCGACCGGGCGACGTCGGCGCCCGGGTGCCCGACCACCGTCAACCTGCCGTCGTTGCGCGTCGACGCCTTCACCGTCGGGCTGGCCGGTCAGGTCAGCGGCGGGCGCCGCAGCGGGCTGACGTTCGCCCCGGAGGCCGGCTCGTGGCGCATGCGCCGGGTGATCAACAAGCTGATCTCGGAGGACGACCTCTACGGGGCGGTCGACGCCGCCTTCGCCTCCGGATGGACACGCCTCAAGCTGTACTTCCTGACCGGCTTGCCGACCGAGGCCGACGACGACACGTTGGGCGTCGCCGAGCTGGCCCGCAACTGCGTCGCCCGCGGTCGGCGACACACCGGGCGGGCGTCGGTGACGGCGAGCATCGGTGGCTTCGTCCCCAAGCCGCACACGCCGTTCCAGTGGTTCGGCCAGAACACGTTGGCCGAGCTGCGCCGGAAGATCGAGCTCCTCCGCACGGCCACCCACCGCGCAGCCGGTGTGCAGCTGAAGTGGCACGACCCGGCGGCGACGGTGGCCGAGGGCATCGCCAGCCGCGGCGACCGGCGCATCGGGCGCGTGATCGAGCGGGTGTGGCGGGCCGGCGGGACGTTCCAGGAGTGGGGTGAGTGCTTCGATCTCGGTCGCTGGACCGAGGCGTTGGCGGCCGAGGGCCTGTCGCTCGACTGGTACGTCCACCGCCACCGCGACCGCGACGAGGTGCTGCCGTGGGACCACCTGACGGCCGGCCTGCACCACGACTTCCTGTGGGACGACTGGCAGGCGGCGCTGGCGGCGAGCGGCGTCGAGGACTGCCGGTGGACGCCGTGCTACGACTGCGGCGTCTGCACCGGGTACGGCATCGAGCACATGGTGGCGTCGCCGACCCCGCCGGCCGGCGGCAGCCAGGGCACGGGCCAGCGGCTCGTCCTCGGAGCGCGCCGGTGAAGGTCCGCCTGCGCTACGCCAAGCTCGGCAAGGTGCGCTTCATCAGCCACCGCGACACGGCGCGCGCCTGGGAGCGGGCGATGCGCCGGGCCGGGGTCCCCGTCGCCACCAGCGCGGGGTACACGCCGCGGCCGCGCCTCAGCTTCGGGCTGGCGCTCCCCGTCGGGGCCGAATCGACCGCCGAGTACGTCGACGCCGACGTCGACGGCGAGGTCGACGTCGAGGATCTCCCCGGCCGGCTGTCGACGGTGCTCCCGGCGGGCCTGGTCGCCGTCGCGGCCGCGGCCTGCCCAGCCGGCACGTCGTCGCTGCAGGAGAGCGTCACGTCGGTGACGTGGGAGCTGGCGCTCCCGGCCGGCACCGACGCCGGCCCGGCCGTCGCCCGCCTGCTGGCGGCTGACACGCTCCCGGCGACCAGGGAGCGCAAGGGCGAGCGGCGCACGGACGACGTCCGGCCGCTCGTCATCGACCTCGACGCCGCGGCGGACGGCGCGCTCGATGGTCGCCGAGCTGGCGACGACGGGACGCGGGCTGCGCCCCGCCGAGCTGCTCGGACTGGCCCTCGCCGACGTCGAGCCGGCGTCGGTGCGGGTCACACGGACACACCAATGGATCGAAGAGGACGGGACCCGGCGCGAGGTGTTGGCGCTGCCGTGCCCCGTCGCGCCACCCGCCGCCGAGGTGGGGGCATGAGAAGGGAACACCATGGACGAGATCGACGCCGGGTCGGAGCGCCCGGCCGAACCCACGACGGACGGCCCGGCCGACGCGGCGGCGCGCAAGCGCCGTCGCGGCAGCCGAGGCGGCCAGCGCCGGCGCCGTCCTGACGGCGCGCCGGCCACCGGCGCGGAACCTGATGGCGACGGCGCGTCGGACGGGCCGGAGCTGCCCGAGCCGATGCGCGAGGGACGGGCGACGCCCGAGGCCGCCGAGCGGGCGCTCGTGCGCAAGCCGCAGATCGGCGACACCCGGCCGGCGCCGGCCGGAGGGGCCAGCCCGCCTCCGGCGCGTCGTAGCCGCAGCAGGAGCGCCGCCGCCAAGCCCGCGGCCGCCAAGCCCGCCGCCGACCGCACTGCGGGCGCCGAGCCGGCTGCCGAGCAGAAGCGCAAGCGGGCGACCCGCGGTCGCCAACCGCAGAGCGCCGAGCCGGCCGCGTCGTTGGTGGAGTCCCGACGCGGCCGCGAACGCAACGGTCGCCCCGTCGGGCGCTACCTCATGTGCGTCCAGGTCCGCGAGAACGTGGCCCAGGTGGCTGTGCTCGAAGGCCGCAACCTCATCGAGCACTACGTCAGCCGGCCGGCCGACGACATCAGCCAGATCCACGGCAACATCTACGTCGGCCGCGTGCAGAACGTGTTGCCCGGCATGGAGGCGGCGTTCGTCGACATCGCCACGCCGAAGAACGCCGTGCTCTACCGCGGCGACGTCCAGTACGACGCCGAGGACATCGAGGAGCGCGGCGACGGCGCCCGCATCGAGGACATCCTGCGGGCCCGCCAGCTGATCGTCTGCCAGGTCACGAAGAACCCGATCGGTGCCAAGGGGGCCCGCCTCACCCAAGAGGTGTCGCTCCCCGGACGGTACGTCGTGCTGATTCCCAACTCCAAGACCTACGGCATCTCCAAGCGGCTGCCCGACGATGTGCGCAAGCGCCTGCGCGCGATCCTCGACCGGGTCAAGCCGGGCCAGCACGGCCTGATCGTGCGCACCGCCGCCGAGCACGCCACCGAGGACGAGCTGCGCGCCGACATGATGCTGCTGCTCGACCAGTGGGAGCGGATCGCCGCCAAGGCCGCGACGGTCAAGCAGCCGACGCTCCTCTATCGCGAGCCCGAGCTGGCCGTACGGGTGATCCGCGAGGAGTTCAACGCCGACTACCGCGGTGTCGTCATCGACGACCAGCGCCTCTACGAGGAGCTGAGGACCTACATCGGTGCCTTCAACCCCGAGCTCGCCGACCGCGTCGAGTTCTACGACCAGGAGGCCGAGGGGCTCAGCCTGTTCGAGCAGTACCACGTGCACGAGCAGGTCCACAAGGCGCTCGACCGGAAGGTGTGGCTGCCCTCCGGCGGCTCGCTGATCATCGAGCACACCGAGGCGTTGACGGTCATCGACGTCAACACCGGCAAGAACGTCGGCACGTCGAGCCTCGAAGCGACCGTCTTCCACAACAACATGGAGGCGGCCGACGAGATCGCCAAGCAGCTCCGCCTGCGCGACATCGGCGGCATCATCGTCATCGACTTCATCGACATGGAGCACCGCGACAACCGGGCCAAGGTCGTCGAGGCCTTCCGCAATGCGCTGTCCCGGGACAAGACCCGTTCGCAGGTGTTCGACATCTCCGACCTCGGGCTGGTCGAGATGACCCGCAAGCGCATCGGCGAGGGCCTGCTCACGGAGTTCTCCGAGACCTGTCCCAACTGCGAGGGCCGCGGCGTCATCGTCGACCACGCGCTGCTCGACTGATCAGCGCACCTCGAACGGGGTGACCATGCCCTTGGCGATGTGCGGGATGCCGTCGGTACCTGGGATGAAGCAGATCACGACGTAGTTCCCGGGCTCGCCCGGCTCCAGCTCCATCCACGCCCGCTGGCCGGGACCGATGGCGCCCATCGAGCCGAACTCGCCGTCGATCGGCGACGGTCCGGTGCCGCCCGCCGTGAACCAGGCGATCAGGTCGTCGGCCGTGGTGCCATCGACGAGTCGGACCATCGCCGCTTCGTGGACGTCCACCGTGTCGCGGTTGACGAACTCCCACGTGCCGCGGCCGTCGAAGTCGTCGGGGAGGTCGATGACCATGCCCGGTCCCATGCTGACGGTGCCCTTGGCGTCCGGCTTGGTGCGCGACGGCTCGCCCTCGACGACGGTGAAGGTGTCGGTCGGCGACGTCTCGTTCTGGGGGTTGTCGAGGACGAAGTAGTTGCCGGGCTCGAGATCCATCGTCATCAGGGCCGTCTCACCCGAGGCGATGGTGCCGTTGCCGCCCTTGATCGTCATCGACGTGAAGAACGACGCGTCGTCGTCCATCGCCTCCTGGAACGTGACGCCGTCATGCAACCGGGCCACGAAGATGTGGTGGCCGAGCTCGCCGGCGACGGTCTCCAGACGGAGGTCGACGAGGCCGCTCGGGACCTCGTCGGGCGCTTCGATGGACGTGTCGTCGGCAGTGAAGGTCACCATCGGGCGGTCGGGCTCGTCGCTCGCCGCGGACTCGTCGCCGCAAGCGGCCAGGCCGCCGGCGGCGACCATCGCCGCGAGGGCGACGAGCGCCCGCACGGGCGCGTTCGTGCTGCGTGCATGCATCGTTGATCACCTCATGTGTCGATCGTCGGTGGGGGGAGGGAACGACGATGACGGAAGCGAGGGCGGGATTCATGGAGACCGCCGTGCGATCTCGTGGAGAACGGGCGGTGTGGCGCTCCGGCGACGGTACGCTTGATGATCGCTATGTACGCAGTGATCGGGGCTGGCGCGACCCAGCAGAAGGTGGCCGAGGGGCAACAGGTCCGCGTCGACCTCCTCGATGCCGAGGAGGGCGCCGAGGTCACGTTGGCGGCCAAGCTGGTCGTCGACGGCGACACCATCCTGGCCACTCCAGAACAACTCGACGGCGTCACCGTCACCGGCAAGGTCGTCGGCTCGGCCAAGGGCCCGAAGATCAACGGCTTCACCTACAAGCGGCGCACCAACCAGCGCCGCCGGTTCGGCCACCGCCAGCGCTACACCGTCGTCGAGATCACCAAGATCGCGACCAAGTAGGGAGCTGCCATGTCGAAGACCAAGGGAGGCGGGTCCACCCGCAACGGCCGCGACTCCAACGCTCAGCGCCTGGGCGTGAAGGTGTTCGACGGCACCAAGATCCACGCCGGCACGATCATCGTCCGCCAGCGCGGCACCAAGTTCCACCCGGGCAAGAACGTCGGCATCGGCGGCGACGACACCCTGTTCTCGCTGGTCGACGGCAGCGTCAAGTTCGGCGAGCGCAGGGGCCGCAAGGTCGTCGACGTCGTCGCCACCGAGGCCTGAACCGGCCCCCTCCCGGCACGGGATAGCGTCCGGCCATGACCGGACGTGTGGTGCACTTCGAGATCCCCGCTGACGACGTCGAGCGAGCGCGGTCGTTCTACCGGGATGCCTTCGGCTGGCAGATGAGCGGCCTGCCCGAGATGGGGTACACGATGGTGGGCACGACGCCCACCGGCGAGAACGGCATGCCTTCCGAGCCGGGGTCGATCAACGGGGGCATGTTCGCGCGCGTCGAGGACGTGGCGACGCCCGTCATCACGATCGACGTCGCCGACATCGACGCCGCCCTGGCGAAGGTCGAGTCGCTCGGTGGCTCGACGGTGCGGGCCAAGGAGCCTGTCGGTGACATGGGCTTCTCGGCCTACTTCCGCGACAGCGAGGACAACCTGATGGGGCTCTGGCAGTCCGCTTCGTGATCGCCGGCGGGGCGCGCGCCCACGTCGTGGTGCGCGGCTTCGTCCAGGGGGTGTGGTTCCGGGAGTCGTGCCGGCGCGAGGCGGAGCGTCGCGACGTCGCCGGCTGGGTGCGCAACCGGATGGACGGCGCCGTCGAGGCGGTGTTCGAGGGTCCGACAGCAGCCGTCGCCGAGATGGTGGCGTGGTGCCGGTTGGGTCCGCCGCACGCCGAGGTCAGCGGCGTCGACGTGACCGAGGAAGCGCCGGAGGGCCTCGTCGGGTTCCGTGTCCACTGAACGGCGCACGCCCGCCTTGGTCAGCGAATCCGTGACGGGGTGCGCAGATCCGCTGACCAGACGAGCGCCGCGCCGCCTCAGAGGCGGCCGAGCAGCTCGTGCTTCTTGGACTCGAACTCGACGTCGGACAGCACGCCGGCCGAGTGCAGCTCGGAGAGCTTGCGGATCTGATCGAGGACGACGTCGTGGTCCGCGATGGGGGGCGGCGTCGCTGGCGGTGGCGGCGGTGGCGCGAGCGGCCGGGTCGCGGCCTGGCCCGCCGGGGCGGCGCTCGCCTGCTGGGACGGGTGGGTGCCCAGCATCAACCGGGTCAGCGTGTCCTTGAGCTGGGCCGCCTCGTCCTTGCTCACGCGCATCTCGATCGTGTTGCCGGACGCGATGAGCGTCACCTTCCACTGGAACTTGTCGCGCGACGTCGTGACCGACGTCAGGGACTTGATCGGGATCATCTCGGTCTCGCCGCGGCCGCGGACGCCGGTGGCGGCGAGCGAGAGCCCGGCGGTCGCGACCCCGAGGATCGCTTTGGTGGAGCCGGACATGCCCTTGCGGGTCCACTCGACCCGATCCGGGAACACCTGGACCCGTGCGTTCTTGCCGTCGATGTGACTGACGAACTCGAGCAGGCAACTGGTCTCCACCCGGCACGACCTCCTCTCGCGCGACGGCTCTCCGCCCGCCGGACGACAGTAGCCGTCGACCGGCCGCGACCGACCGCCGTGGCGGTGGGTCGTCAGGTGATGCCGGCGGGCAGCTTGGCCGGGTCCCAGCCGAGCAGCGAGACCGCCTGCCGGAAGGCGAAGCGGTCGGTCATCCCGCCGACGTAGGCGACGGCGGCGCGCAGGGCGTCGTCCGATCCAGCGCTCGAAGCCGGCGGCTCGGGGAGCAGGTACGGCCGGTCGGCGTAGTGCTCGACGAGCGCCCGCAGGAGGGCGATCACGGCCTCGGCCTGCGCCGCGCTGGCCGGGCGCAGGTACACGTGCTCGTAGTTGAAGCGGCGGAACTCGGCCAGCGCCTCGGCCGCCGGCTCGGTCATGCCGACGCGTCCGTTCTGCGCGGCCGCGTCGACCATCGCCCCGATGAAGGCGCCGAGCTGGCGGGAGCGGGTGGGGCCACAGCGGGCGGCGACCACCGGGGGCAGCGAGTCGGCGGCGATGATGCCGGCGGCCACGGCGTCCTCGAAGTCGTGGCAGACGTAGGCGATGCGGTCGGCCCACGAGACCACCTCGCCCTCCGGCGTGGCCGGCGCCGGGCGGCTCCAGGAGTGGTTGCGGATGCCGTCGAGCGTCTCGGCGCACAGGTTCAGCGGGCGCAGCGTGACGTCGGCGCCCCACCTGGCGTGGTCGTAGCCCTCGGCGACGTACGGCGAGAGGGCGTCCTCGCTGGCGTGCCCGCCGGGACCGTGACCGCAGTCGTGGCCGAGGGCGATGGCCTCGGTGAGGGCGACGTTGAGCCCGAGCACCCGCGCCACGGACGTGGCGACCTGGGCGACCTCGAGGGCGTGGGTGAGGCGGGTGCGCTGGTGGTCGTCGGGGAACACGAACACCTGCGTCTTGCCGGCGAGTCGGCGGAACGCCGGGGCGTGGAGGATGCGGTCGCGATCGCGCTCGAAGCACGTCCGCCAGCGGTCGGGCTCCTCGGGCCGCTGGCGGTCGCCGGCGCCGACGGCACGGGTGGCCGACGACGACAGTGTGTCGTCCTGGCGCTCCTGGCGGGCGACGCGGTCGCGCGGCGGCGCGTCGACGCCGGCGTGGGAGTCGGCGTGGGCGAAGCGCACGGCCGCCGGCGCGGCGAACCCGCTCATCGTCGAGGCCCACCGGTCGGCCCGCTCCTGCATCGACGAGTCGCTCATCGTCCCCAACTGTACGGAAGGGGTGTCACGCCGGCCCGACCACCGTCCCCCAATCTGGGCGGGATTCTCACCACGGTCCCTTCTGGGCGGGATCCTCGCCACCTGCTGGCAAGGATCCCGCCCAGATCGAGGGACGGAAGGGTCGGGGAGCGGGCGACGGACCGCTCGGTAGCGTTTCACCGATGTCCCAGTTCGTCGACGAGTGCCAGCTGAACGTGCGCGCCGGCGACGGCGGCGCCGGCTGCGTCGCGTTCCGGCGGGAGGGACCCGTCGCGATGGGCGGGCCCAACGGCGGCGACGGCGGCCCCGGCGGCGACGTGTGGCTGGTGGCCGACCACAACGTGGCGTCGTTGCTGGCGTTCCGCGACCATCCCCACCGCCGCGCCGGCAACGGCGTCCACGGCAAGGGCAAGGACCAACACGGCCGCCGGGGCGAGGATCTCGAGATCACGGTGCCGGAGGGGACCGTGGTCACCGACATGTACACCGGCGAGCTGCTCGCCGAGCTGCTCCACCACGGCGATCGCTGGCTGTCGGTGGCCGGTGGCCGGGGCGGCCGGGGCAACGCCAAGTTCCTCACCAACCGGCGCCGGGCGCCGAACTTCGCCGAGCAGGGCGAGCACGGCGAGGAGCGCTGGCTGCGGCTCGAGCTGCAGCTGATGGCCGACGTCGCCCTCGTCGGGTTCCCCAACGTCGGCAAGAGCACCCTCATCAGCGTGATCTCGGCGGCCAAGTCCAAGATCGCCGACTACCCGTTCACCACGCTCGAGCCGCACCTCGGCGTGGTCCGCCTCGACGAGGGCACGGAGTTCGTCGTCGCCGACCTCCCCGGGCTGATCGAGGGTGCCGGCGCCGGCAAGGGACTCGGCCACCGCTTCCTCCGCCACGTCGAGCGGGCCCGCGTGCTGTGCCTGCTCGTCGACCTGGCGGCGCTCGACGGCACCACGCCGGCCGACCAGGAGCGCATCCTGCTGACCGAGCTGGGGGAGTACCGCCCGGAGCTGCTCGAGCGGCCGCGCCTGGTCGTCGGCACCAAGGCCGACGTCACCACGACCACGGATCCCGACGAGCTCGGCTTCGCCGCCGACGGTGAGCAGCGCTTCGTCATCTCGGCGGTGACGGGCGACGGCCTCCGCCCGCTGGTCGGCGCGATGGCGCGGCTGGTCCACGAGGCGCGCCAGGCCGAGCCGGCCACGGAGGGTGTCGTGCTGCTGCGCCCGCAGCCGGTGGGCGCCGCCGTCGAGCGCGTCGGCGACGGCGAGTTCCGCGTGCTCGGGCGCGACGTCGAGCGGGTCGTCGCGCTCAACGACGTCACCACCAACGACGCCCACGCGTACATCGTCCACCGCCTGGAGCGCCTCGGCGTCAACAAGCTCCTCGCCCGGGCCGGCGCGTCCGACGGCGACGTGGTCTGGATCGGCGAGTTCAGCTTCGAGTACCGGGACTGAACGCCGTGGGCGTGCGCGTGGTGATCAAGGTCGGGACGTCGTCGCTCACCGACGACGACGGCGCGATCGACGACGCCGCCATCGCCAAGTTGGCCGGCGAAGTGGCGGTGCTGCGCGCCGACGGGCACGAGGTGATCGTGGTGTCGTCGGGTGCGGTCGCCGCCGGCGTGGCCGCGCTGCGCCTGACCTCGCGGCCTGGCGACACCGCCACGTTGCAGGCGCTCGCGGCCGCCGGGCAGCCCCGCCTCCTGCGGGCGTGGGACAGCGCGCTCGCCGTGCACGGCCTCGTGCCGGCGCAGGCCCTGCTCGTGCCGCACGACTTCGTCGACCGGCGCCAGTACCTCCACGCCCGCCGGACGCTGACCCGCCTCCTCGACCTCGGCACCGTGCCGATCGTCAACGAGAACGACGCCATCGCCAGCACCGAGATCCGCTACGGCGACAACGACCGGCTGGCCGCGCTCGTCGCCCACAACGTCGGCGCCGCGGTGCTCGTGCTGCTCACCGACCTCGACGGCCTGTACACGGAGGACCCGCGTCTGCACCCGGACGCCGCCCTCGTCTCGCGGGTGCTGGCGAGCGACCCGTTGCTGGCGATCCGGGCCGGCGCCGGCGGCAGTGGGCGGGGGAGCGGCGGGATGGCCAGCAAGCTGGAGGCGGCACGCATCGCGTCGTGGTCGGGCGTGCGAACGGTCATCGCCAACGCGGCGCGCCCCGACGTCCTGACCGGCGCAGTCGCCGACGAGGGTGTGGGAACCACGTTCGAGGCCCACGGCCGCAAGCTCTCCGCCCGCAAGCTGTGGATCGCCTTCGCCGCCCGTTCAGCGGGCGCCATCACCGTCGACGACGGCGCCCGCAAGGCCTTGACCGACCGGCCCAACAGCCTGCTGCCGGCCGGCGTCATCGACGTGGCCGGGCGCTTCGCCGAGGGCGACACCGTCGACGTCGTCGGCACCGACGGGGTCGCCTTCGCCCGCGGCATGGTCTTCGTCGAGGCCGCCCAACTGCGCAAGGTCGCCGGCCGCCACACCAGCGAGCTCCCGCCCGGCATGGTCCACGAGGTCATCCACCGCGACGACCTCGTGCTCCTGCCCGCCTGAGGCGAGGCGCGCCGCCGCTCCCCGCCGGCGGTGCCGGTCAGGTCGCGTCGAGGAACGAGCGGATCCGCGCCGCGACGTCGACCGCCTGCTCGCGCACCACCCAGTGGTCGTCGGAGTCGTACACGACCAGCTCGCTCCGTGGCAGCAGCTCGGCGAGCCGCTCGCCGACGGCGAGCGGGCTGATCTCGTCGCGCCGCGCCCACACCAGCAGCACGGGGACGTCGATCGTGGGCAGCTCGCGGGAGAGGTCGGGCTGCGGCGCGTACAGCCACGCCGGATCGTCGGGACTGGCCGACCGCGCGGCGGGCCGCCAGTCGCGCGCTCCCAGCTCGGCCATGTCGACGCCGGCCGATGTGACGGCGAGCACGAGGTGCGTGACGAACGCCGGCGCCGACAACGCCACGCGCGCGGCGACGTAGCCGCCCATCGACTGGCCGATCAGCGCCGACGGTGCATCGAGCCGCTCGCCCACCAGCGTCACCAGGTCGTCGAAGCCGGTGACGGACGGGTCGGCCGGCACCCCGCCCACGCCCGGCCAGTCGAGTGCCGTCGACGGCAGGTCCGCCAGCTCGGCCCGGACCGGGTCCCAGAACGCGCCGGCGCCGGACGCGCCGGGCAGGAACAGCAGCGGCGGGTTCACGGCTCCATGACGGCGGCGACCTGCTGCGACCGCGCCGGCCCGTCGCGCAGGGCACGGACCACCCCGGCGACGTCCTCGGCGCTGCGGTTCTGGCTGAGCTTGCGCTTCGCCTCGACGCGCGTGACGGTGAGCTCGAGGCCGACGATGGCGCGCAGCATGCGGTCCACGTAGTCGCGCGGAGCGTCGTCGACCGACCAGCGCGGTGCCGGGAGCGCGGACTCGTGGAGATCGGTCAGGTCCCGCACGATGCGCTCGAGCCACGCCGGGTCGCGGTGCGCCGAGACGCGGCCGTGGAAGTGGACGAGCTCGTAGTTCCACGTCGGCACGACGCGTGGGTCGCCGTCGCGCTTGGTGGCGTACCAGTTGGGTGAGACGTAGGCGTCGACCGGGCTGACGATGAGCAGGGCGTCGCACGGTGCCGCCCGCCAGATCGGGTTGACCCGGGCCACGTGGAGCCGGACCCGCATGGCGTCGCCCTCCGCCGGGTCGACGAGGAACGGCACGGCGACGCTGTCGAAGCCGCCCGCGCCGACGACGACGAGGTGGCCGAAGGCGTGGCGGCGGGCGATGGCGACCGCCTCCGCCGGGTCGTCGACGGCGTTGGCGGCGGGTCGGTACACGACGACTCCGAACGAGCCGGAGCCGGACTACGCCGGCGGCGGCTCGGTGGCGCCCTGCTCGACCGGTTGCGGCGCCGGCGCCGGCGCCGGCCCGCCGAGGCCGAGCTCGGCGCGCAGCTCGCTGAGGCGGCTCTGGGCCTCGACGTTGGCAGTGGCCTGCTCGACCTCGAGCACGCGCGACTCGACGGATGCCTCCGACAGCTCGGCCGTGGCCATCGCCTTGGCGTAGCGGGCCTGGATCTTCTGCTGCACCTCGGCCAGCGACGGCACGTCGGCGCCCACGCTCTCGTTGAGCTGGGCCATCGCCGAGTTCATCTCCTCCTGCATCTTCGCCTGGTCGAGCTGGGACAGCAGCTTGGACTTCTCGGCGATCCTCTCCTGCAGCAGGCGGCTGTTCTGGGCGACGGCGGCCTTGGCCTGGTCGGAGGCCTGGGTCGCCTCGATGACCAACGTCTTCTGGCTCTCGACGTCCTTCTCGACCTGGATCAGCTGGTTGGCGATCGTCTCGGCGGCCGACGTGTACTGGCCCGCCTTGAGGGTGTCGCCGGCCTTCTCGGCGTCGGCCGCCATGATCAGGGCCTGGCGGGCGTTGCCGTTGAGCTTCTCCAGCTCGCCCATCTTCTGGTTCAGGCGCAGCTCGCCCTGCTTCTGGTTGGCGATGACGTTGGCGGCCTGCTCGCGCAGCCGGCGATGCTGGTTCTGGGCCTCACCGATGGCCTGCTCGAGCTGCACCTTGGGGTCGGCACGCTCCTCGAACGAGCCGGTGAGCTTGGCGGTGAGGTAGTTCCACCACTTCTTGAACAGCTTGAACATGCGGCCAATCTATGCGGCGGGTGCGCCGAGTCGTCCCCGGATCCGTGCCCTCGCCGCCGCCAGCTCCGGCGCCCGCAACACGGCGAGCAGGGCGACGTACACCACGAGCCCGGCCGTGCCGGCGACCACCATCCGCACGACAGCGGCACCGCCGACGTTGCCACCGACGTTGCGGGCCACGATCCACATCACCTCACCGGCCAGCACGCCGGCGACGATGGTCCGCCACAGGCTGGCCAGCACGGTGCCGGCGGGGAAGCCGGGCACCTTGTAGCCGAGCACCTGGAGCGACCACAGCGCGCCGAGCACGTAGCTGATCGTCGCCGCCAGTCCGAGTCCGAGGACGCCGTAGCGGGCGGCCAGCGGGAACGCCAAGACGATGTTGAGGGCGGCCCGTCCGATGTTGATCACGAACGGCGTGCGCGTGTCCTGGTGGGCGTAGAAGCCGCGGATCGCGAAGAGGAACAGGGAGAAGGCGACGAGGCCGAGGGCGAAGCCGGCCAGCGCCCGCGAGGTGTTGTCGGCGGCGGCCGGCGTGTACTCGCCGTGCTGGAGGAAGGCGCCGACGATGGCCCGGCGCAGGACGAACAGGAACACGCCGGCCGGCAGCGTGAGCAGGGCGATGAGGCGCAGGCCGAGCGACGTCTGGTCGACGAACGAGTCGCGGTCGCGGCGGGCGACCGCGGCGGCCATCCCCGGGATGAACGTGGTGGCGATCGACATCGCCAGCAGGCCGTGGGGCAGCACGAAGAACGTGAAGGCGTCGAAGTAGGCGGTGGCGTCGCCGGACCCCGGGTCGGCGAGGTTGCGCACGACGACGGCCGCGGCCTGGTTGGCGACGACGAAGCCGAACGTCCACCCGGACATCGTCACGAGCTTGCGGACGGCCGGGTGGCGGACGTCGAACCGCGGGCGGTAGCGCACGCCGGCCCGCCACACGGCCGGCAGGAGCACGATCGCCATGCTGGCGATGCCGAGGGTGGCGCCGAGGCCGAGCGTCCAGCGCAACTGGTCGTCGTCGAGGGCGTCGGCGAGCGTCCAGGTGCCGGTCGGCGGTTCCGGCAGCGTCAGCAGCGTGGCGATGATGATGACGTTGGGCAGGATCGGGCTCCACGCCGCGGCGAAGAAGCGGCGGCGCGAGTTGAGGACCGCGCTGGCCAGCGCGGTCACCCCGTAGAAGAAGATCTGCACGAGGAAGATCCGGGTGAGCATCGTGCCGACGTCGTGCAGCTGGTCGGGGTCGACGCCGGCGGCGGGCGCGATCGTGTACAGCCCGAAGATCAGCGGGGCGGCCAGCACGGCGACGGTGGTGAGCACGGCGAGGGCGACGACGGCGACGGTGATCACGACGTCGGCGGACTCCTCGTCGTCGTGCTCGAGGAACGACGTGAACAGCGGGACCAGCGTCGCCGACAGGACACCGCCGAGGAGCAGTTCGTAGACGATGTTCGGCGTCTCGTTGCCGATGCGGTAGGCGTCGGCCAGCGCCGTCTGGCCGATCACGTACCCGAACACCGTGATGCGGGCCAGCCCGCTGACGCGCGACAGCGCCGTCCCCGTCGCGACGACGAGGTTCGACCGCAGCAGGCTCATACGAGGGCCGCCGCGTCGGTTCTGACGACAGATCGCGGCCAGAAACCGCCAGGATTCGTCGTCAGAACCTTCACGCGGTCGCCGAGCCGGCGGCGCGGTCGGTCTCGTCGAGGGCGAGGCGGAGCGTCTCCAGCTCGGTCACGAGGCCGTCGACGTCGTTGCCGAGGACGTCGGTGTCGCCGGAGCCGACGCTCACCTCGACGGTGCGGGCGACCAGCTCGTCGAAGCGGGCGTCGAGCAGGCGCAGCCGGTCGCGGCTGCGGTTGGCCAGCGCGCCGAGGCGCTGGGCCGAGGCCAGCTGGGCCTGCAGCGCCTCGGCGGTGTCGGCCTCCGCCGGCGACGCCGGACGGTCGCCGATCGCCCGGCGCAGCTCGGCCAGCTCCAGCTCAGCGCCCGCCGTGTCGATCTTGCCGATGGCCCCGTCGAGCTCGTGGCCGCGCCGGGCGATGCGCCACGACTCCTGGATGCCGTCGTCGAGCCGGCCCGAGAGCTGCTGCAGCCGCTCCCGCAACGGACCGGCCGGCACCGTGGCGACGACCCCGTCGAAGCGCCGCTTCGACGCCTCGGCCTGGGTGGCGTACGTCCGCCACGGCTCGCCGAGCCGTCCCGCCGGCACCCGGGCCGACGGTTCGCCACCGGGCACCGCGGCGAGCACCCGTCCGCCCCACGCCAACGCTCCGACGCCGAGGGCGGCCGCGACCGGCAGCCCGACGACGATGGCGCCGGCCGCCCCGGCGCCGAACAGCACGATGCCGAGCGGCGACATGATCGCCCTGGCGACCTTCGGCGTGTAGAAGCGGTCGCGGAACCGGGCCATCAGAAGTTGCTGATGACGGCCGTGAACACCTGGTTGATCGAGGCCGGGTTGCTGGCGTTGTAGGACGCCGCGCTGGTGGCCTGGGAGATCGCCCGCAACGTGATCACGTCCGCCTCCTCGCCGTACGAGATCGTGAACACCCGCACCGGCTGGGCCGCCGAGCCCTCGCTGCCGGA
The DNA here is from genome assembly GCA_963784255.1 of uncultured Acidimicrobiia bacterium. GTDB lineage: Bacteria > Actinomycetota > Acidimicrobiia > Acidimicrobiales > Ilumatobacteraceae > JALZMG01. Next base: position 106,105 of record CAWAQO010000005.1, read on the forward strand.
CTCCAGCGCCTCGATCAGCTCGGCGAACTGCTCGTCGTCGTCGGAGATGGTGCCGTCGTCGTTCTGGCCGTCGGTGAGCAGCACGACGGCATTGATCCGCTCGGGGTCGTACGTCGAGACCATCTCCTCGTACGCCTGCATCGTGGCGTCGTACAGCGGCGTCCCGTTGGTCGGGAACTGCAGCATGATCTCCTCCTCGAGGGCGTCGCGCTGCTCGCCGATCGGGGCCAGCGGCAGCAGCTCGCGGACGTTCGGGTCGCTGCCGCCGAGGTCGGTGCTGAACACCCACAGGCCGACCTCGTCGGTGTCCTTGAACTCGTCGAGGGCGCTGACCGCGGCCTCCTGGGCGAGGTCGAGCTTGGTACGACCGTCGCCGCCGGGATCGCCCATCGAGCCCGAGATGTCGAGCACGAGGAGCACGCGGGCCTCCTTGCGCAGCTCGGCCCACGAGTCGAGGATGCCGATCAGCACGTCCGGCGCCGGCACCTGCAGCTCCGTCGTCGGCTGCGTCGGGTCGACGCCGTTGGCGGGGACGATCGGGTCGGCCAGCGGCACCGCGGGGTTGTTCGGCCGGAAGCCGAACTCGAGCACGCGCTGCTGGTTCTCGGGCCGCTGCACGAACTCCTCGAACTGCGCTGCCGCCGTCCGCTCGGCGTCATCGACCCACTCGGTGTCGAGCACGATGAACGGGTTGTCCGAGTAGAGCGTGCCCTCCTTCGGATAGATGCCGACCAGCGGGACCCGCGGCACCCGTGGCTCCTCGCCCGGTGACAGGACGCCGTCGGGGTTGCCGAGGTTGTAGTCGATGAGGCTCTTCTCCTCGATCGCCACGGCGCTCGTGTAGGTCAGCGAGGTGTTGCGGGCGTCGGCGGCGAACCAGTTGTTGAGGAAGGTCATCGTGATGTCGCCGTAGTGCACGACCGCCGACTCGATCTGGCTGGCGAGCTCGACGGCGGCCGGGCGCTGGAGGTCCTCGGTCGTCAGGTCGGCGGTCTTGCCTGTGGCGGCGTAGTACTCGGCGATCGTGAAGTTGAGGCCGCTGGTGGAGAAGTTGGGGTTGGTCTTGCCGAGCCGGAACGGCCCCCACTCGGGGTGACCCACGGCGCCCCAGCCCTCCGGGTTGGTGGCCAGTGGGACGAGGTCGGCGAAGCCGATCGGTGTCTCCGGCCAACCCAGCGCTTCGGCCATCGGCTTGGGCATGGCGATCACGAGGGGTGTGAGCATGAACGGTGTGCCTGGCGGAGCCAGCACGGCCCCGGCCCGCTCGTTCACGATGCCGGCCCAGCCGGACGCCGCCGGCGACCAGATCACGGGCGGCTCGCCGTTGATCTCCGGGTTGGGCCATCCCTCGGGGATCAGCGAGGCGGCCAGGCCGGACGCGACGCTGCGCGGCCGGACGAACACGCAGCGGTCGTCGACCGTGGCCAGGTCGCTGTCGTTGAACTCCGCGGCCAGCTCCGTCAAGAGCGTGATCTTCTCGCTGCTCACCGCCATGTCGACGACGACGCAGTCGCCGGGGTCGGCCGACCCGAGATCGGTCGACGCCGTGTCGTCGTCGCCGCCGCTGCAGGCGACGACCGCGGCGGCGATCACGGCGACGGCCAGCGCGGCCGTCCGCCTCATGTTGCCTCCGTCCAGAGGGAACGCAGGGCGAGCATCGTCGAGGCGCCCGGCAGCGGCTGCGTCGCCGCCGCGGGTTCCGACCAGCCGGCCGCTGCCGTGGCCGCCGTCAGGTCGGCCAGCACGTCCGCTCCGATCGCTCGCCCGCCCGGCGCCGCCAGCACCGCCTCCAGCCACATGGACGGCTCAGGGTACCGGACGTCGTAGCCGCCACCCGTGGCAGCCAGCTCGGCGTCGTCGGTGGCGGCCACGTCGAGCGCGCTCGGCCGCGTGACCATCGTGGCGAGCGGGGTGCCGCCGGACAGGGCGCCCTCGCCGACGGCGCCGGCGAGTTGGCGCAGCCACGGGATGAACGACGGGCTCGACTGGAAGTCGGCGGCGCCGTAGTCGGGCCGTCCGACGTACCCGCCGACGGCGACGGCGAACGACGCCAGCCCCGACGCGGACGCGTCGACGTCGCCCAGCGACGGACGCACCGTGCCCCACGCCGCGTCGCCGCCGATCGCCGTCCACGGCGCGCCGGCGGCGTCGCCGATGCAGCGCCACAGCGGCTCGGGCGCGCACTGCGCGGTGAGGACGTCGGCCCGTCCACCTGGCGGCAGGGCGATCGCCGCCTGCGCCGCGCCGAGCCCCGTCGTCTCGGGCGCGAGGGCCGTGCGGCCGCCGCTCGTGCGGAGCGCGTCCACCATCGCCGGGTACGGCTCGATCGTGACCCACGCCGGCGCCTCGGCATCCTCGCCGAGCGCAGCCAGGCGGTCGAGCGTCGCCCCGGCGTCCTCGACCGTGATCGTGAGGTCGGGGTGCTGCTCGCTGACGCTGCGGCAGACGTCGGCCAGCTCGGGAATGCAGACCAGCATCGTCGTGGCCACAGGGGCGTCGGCGCCGGCATCGTCGTCGCTGTCGATCACGGTGCGCCGCAGGATCAGGGCGCCCGCGACGAGGGCGACTGCCACGACGACCGCCGCGATCCGCTTGCCCGCCACGCCGTCAGCTCGGCAGTTCCTGCACCGCCTGGTGCAGGCTCTCCAGCTCCACCACGAGCTCGTCGACCTGGGTCGCGAAGCGCTCGGTGTCGGCGGCGCCGACGCTGACCTCCGCCGCCCGGGCCACGAGCTCGTCGAGGCGGGCCTGGGTCAGCCGGAGCTGGTCGGCCGTCGACGCGGAGAGCTTCTTGAGCCGGTCGGCGCTCGCCAGCTGGCGCTCGACGGCGGCGACGGCGGCCGTGGTCTGCTCGGTCGGTGCCGTCGCGGCCTGCGCCCGGAGGGTGTCCAGGCGGGCGCGCAGCCGTGGTGGGTCGAGGGAGGCGATGGCCGCGTCGATCTGGTCGCCACGCTTGGCGACGGCCCACGCCTCGCGCAGCCCCTCGTCGAGCCGCCCGGCGATGTCGTCGAGGCGGTCGCGCAACGGGCCGGGTGGGGTGGACCGGACGGTCTCGACGAGCACGCGCTTGGATCGCTGGCCGCCCTGCACGAAGTGCCGCCACGGTTCGCTGATGCTGAACGGATCGATCGCCGGCGCCGCCGGACGCCGCGGCATGGCGAAGAGCACGGCACCGGCGTACACGACGAGCGCGATGGCGACGGCCGCCGGTACGGGGATCCCGACGAGCACTGCGGCGGCGCCGGCGACGAGTCCGAGCACGATGCGCCACGAGAGGATCGCCCGCGCCGTGGTGGGCGTCCAGAACCGGTCGCCGAAGCCCATCGGTCGGGAGGCTACTGGTCGGGTCGGCGCGGCCAGCGGTCGCGGCCGGCTAGGCCACGTCGGCGGCGGTGAGCGTCGTCAGCTGCTCGTCGGTGGGGTCGGCGACCGACGACAAGCGGTCGGCCTGCCGGCTGACCGCCGCCTCGAACAGGTTGCGCACGAAGCGGGCGTTGCCGAAGCCGCGCGTCCGGGGCTCGGCCTCGATCACCGCCTCGAGCGCCGCCGTGCCGGCCTCGTCGAGGCGGTAGCGGTTGGCTTCGTTCATCCGCTGGAAGATGCTCACGAGCTCGGCCGTCGTGTAGTCGGGGAAGTGGATCGTGCGGGTGAACCGGCTGCGCAGGCCCGGGTTGGCGTCGATCAGCGTGGCCATCTCGTCGGGGTACCCGGCGGCGATCACGGCGAGGTCGTCGCGATGGTCCTCCATGAACTTGACGATCGTGTCGATCGCCTCGCGGCCGAAGTCGTTCTCGCCACCGCGGGCGAGCGCGTAGGCCTCGTCGATGAGCAGCGTTCCGCCGAGCGCCGATTCCATGATCGTCCGCGTGCGCTCGGCCGTCTGGCCGACGTAGCCGGCGACGAGGTGCGAGCGATCGGTCTCCACGAGGTGTCCCTTCGACACGATGCCGAGCGCGCGCAGGATCTGGCTGAGCAGCCGGGCGACCGTCGTCTTGCCGGTACCGGGGTTGCCGGTGAAGACGAGGTGGTGACTGGTCTCCAGCGTCGGCAGGCCGCGCTCTTCGCGCAGCTGCTGGATCCGCAACAGGCTGGTGAGCCGGCGCACGTCGGCCTTCACCTCGTCGAGGCCGACGAGCGCGTCGAGCTCGGCGAGCAGCTCCTCGAGTGGCCGGGGCGCCCCCTCATCCGGCTCCGCCGGCAGTTGCTCGCCGGGTCGCGCCACGCCGGCTCCGTCCATGGTCGAGAGGAGCACGTTGCGGTACCGGTCGATGGCGGCGATCTCGTCGGGTGACGGGACGAGGTCCACGGACGCCGCGGCGTGGGCGAGGCGCATGGCGAGGTCGTAGTAGCGGCGGGCCCGGCGCGTGCCGTCGCGGGCGTCCGCCCGCGCCAGGAGGTCGAACAGCGTGCTCGGTCGCGTCAGCCAGGCCGCCTTGCCGGCGAGCAGCTCGCTCTCGCGCAGCTGCGTCGACGACACCAGCACCGGCGGTTCGAGGCGGGCGCCGAGGTCGTCGAGCCACGCCTCCAGTTCGGCTCCCGACTGCCGTTCGTCGCTGGCGACGACGGCGCCGACGAGGTCCGCCGCGTCCACCACGACGTCTCGTCGGTGATCGCCGCCGGACAGTTCGCGGAGCTCGGCGCCGACGCCGTCGACGAACGCATCGACGTACGTGGCGAGCGCTCCGGGCACCGGCAGGAGGCTAGGGGAGTGTGAGCATCGTGTTTCCGATTGACCCCGTGGTCAAGCGCACCAGTAGCGTCGCGATGGTGACGGAACGATTCGAGAGCGTGCAGGCGGTCCGCGAGGGCCTTCGGCGCGTCGACTACCTCGCTGATGACGGCATCGCCGGCGTCGCCTTCCTGGCCGACCGCTTGGGCAAGCCCGTCCTCGTCGAGGGCCCTGCTGGCACCGGCAAGACGCAGCTGGCGAAGTCGGTGGCCGAGATGACGGGTGCCCGGTTGATCCGGTTGCAGTGCTACGAGGGGCTCGACGAGTCCAAGGCGCTGTACGAGTGGAACTACAAGAAGCAGCTCCTGCGCATCCAGGCCGACCGCCACTCGGACTCGTGGAGCACGGTCCACGACGACATCTTCTCCGAGGAGTTCCTCCTGACGCGGCCGCTGCTCGAGGCCATCCGCGCGCCCGAGCCGGTGGTGCTCCTCATCGACGAGGTCGACCGCGTCGAGGTGGAGACCGAAGCACTGCTGCTGGAGATCCTCTCCGACTACCAGGTGTCGATCCCCGAGCTGGGCACGATCGAGGCGCTCCAGATCCCGCTCGTGTTCCTCACGTCCAACAACACGCGCGAGCTGTCCGAGGCGCTCAAGCGCCGCTGCCTCTACCTGCACGTCGACTACCCGACGCTCGAGCGGGAGAAGGAGATCGTGCTGGCCAAGGTCCCGGGCGTCACCGAGAACCTGGCGGACCAGATCGCCCGCGTCGTGCGCTCGATCCGTCAGCTCGACCTGAAGAAGGCGCCGTCGGTCTCCGAGACACTGGACTGGGCTCGCACGCTCCTGCTGCTCAACCTCGACTCGATCGACGAGAAGACGGCCAAGGAGACCCTGCACATCCTGCTCAAGTACCAGACCGACATCACGAAGGCGGCCAAAGAGCTGTCCGTGGAGAGCTCGTGACGCGCACGGAGCTCTCCGTCGAGACATGAGCATCGACGCCCGCCAGGGTGGCGAGGGAAGCGCCAGCGACGAGCCACACCGTCGAGCGAGCGAGCTTCGAGTGAGCGAGACCGTACAGAGCGGCATGCTCGACCTGCTCAACGGGTTCGTCGTCGAGCTGCGCAACGCCGGGTTGCCGGTGAGCCTCACCGAGAACCTCGACGCGATGGAGGCGGTGCAGCACATCCCGGTCGACGACCGCGAAGCGTTCAAGTACGCGCTCGGCGCCACGCTGGTCAAGAACAACGCCCACTGGCGGGCCTTCGAGACGGTCTTCGAGGTGTACTTCAGCCTGCGCGGTCCGGAGTACCGCATCGGCGAGGGCGATGGGACGGACCTCGACGAGATGTGGCGGGAGATGCAGGAGCAGAAGGGCGAGGGACGCGGCGCGGCCGGCGGCAGCCTGGACTCGCTCACGCCCGAGGAGATCGCCCACCTGTTGATGCAGGCCCTGCTCAACGGCGACCAGGCGATGATGCGGGCGATGGCCCGCCAGGCCGTGCAGCGGTTCGCCGGCATGGAGCCGGGCCGCCCGGTCGGCGGCACGTACTACCTCTACCGCACGCTGCGCAACCTCGACCTCGAGGGCATGCTCGAGAAGCTGATGGAGGCGACCCGCCAGCAGGTCGGCGGTGAGCTGACCTCGCTCGAGGAGCGCCTCGAACGGGAGGAGTACGAGCACCGCATCGAGCAGTTCAAGGGCGAGATCGAGGCCGAGATCCGCCGCCGGCTGGTCGCCGACCGCGGCGCCGAGGCGATGGCCAAGACGCTGCGCAAGCCGCTGCCCGAGGACGTCGAGTTCATGCACGCCTCACGGGACGAGATGCAGTCGTTGCGCAAGGCGCTGTACCCGCTGACGCGCAAGCTCGCCGCCCGCTTGGCCCGCAAGCGACGCCACGGCCGCAAGGGACCGCTCGACTTCCGCAGCACGGTGCGCCACTCGCTGTCGTACGGCGGGGTGCCGGCGGAGCCGAAGTTCAAGTACCCGCGGCCGGCCAAGCCGGAGCTGATGGTGGTGGCCGACATCTCGGGCTCGGTGGCCGCCTTCGCCCGCTTCACGCTGATGCTCGTCTACGCCATCCAGAACCAGTTCTCGAAGGTCCGCTCGTTCGTGTTCATCGACGGGATCGACGAGGTCACCGACTACTTCAGGGCGACCGAGGACATCCAGGAGGCGATCCATCGGGTCAACACCGAGGCCGACGTGGTGTGGGTCGACGGGCACTCCGACTACGGCCACGCCTTCGAGGTGTTCTGGGAGCGCTGGGGCAAGGACGTCGGACCGAAGACCACCGTCCTGCTGCTCGGCGACGCGCGGAACAACTACCACGCCAGCCAGTCGTGGGTCGTCAAGGAGATGCGCCACAAGGCCCGCCACGTGTACTGGCTGAACCCCGAGCCCAAGTCGTACTGGAACACCGGTGACTCGATCGTGGGGGAGTACGCCACCCACGCCGATGGCGTGTTCGAGTGCCGCAACCTGCGCCAGCTGGAGGGCTTCGTCGAGAAGCTCACGTAGCGAGCGCGCGGTGGGCCCTGGCCGGCGCCGCGACATACTGACGGCTGAGGAGGGCAGGGCGGCTCGTGGCGCAGGACGGACGAGATTCGAGCGACGACGCCCGTCTGGCGCGCCACGTGCCCGACATCGCCATCGAGTGGCTGGGCACGGAGCCGGACCGGCGCTCCCGCGTCGTCGACGGGACCCTGTGCTTCGCCGACATCTCCGGGTTCACGGCCCTCTCGGAGCGGCTGGCGCGCCGCGGCCGAATCGGGGCCGAGGAACTGGTCGAGGTGCTCAGCCGGGTGTTCGGCGGCATGCTCGACGGTGCCGCGGAGCACGGTGGGCAACTGGTCAAGTTCGGCGGTGATGCCCTCCTCTTCCTGTTCCATGGCGACGGGCACGCTCCTCGAGCGGCCGGCGCGGCGGCTGTCATGCGCGGGGAGCTCAGCGCGGCCGCCCGCATCCCCACCTCGGTCGGACGGCTGCGGCTGTCCATGTCGGTGGGGCTGCACAGTGGCGCCATCGACCTGTTCCTCGTCGGCGACACATCCCGGGAGCTGGTGGTCATGGGTCCGGCGGTGGATGCCACGATCGGTGCCGAGCACGCGGCCCAGGCGGGACAGATCCTCGTCACCCGCGCCACCGCGGGGCTGCTGCCGGCGGCAGCCACCCAACCCCTCGACGGCGAGCACGCCCTGCTGCGATGGCGGCGGGCGCCCGCCGGATCGGCGGGTCCCGCGGTGGAGCCGACCCTGGGCACCGGTGCCCTCCGATCGCTCGTGCCACAACGCCTGGCCGATGTCCTTGCGACGAGCCCTGAACCCGGTCACCGGATCGCCACCGTGGCCTTCATCCGCTTCAGTGGTGGGCGGGCGTTGCTCGCCGCCGGCGGCGACGTGGCAGCACGGGCGCTCGAGCAGCTCATGGGTGCGGCGCAGGCCGCGTTCCACGACGAGCACGTCACCTTGCTGACGATCGACATCGATTCCGACGGCGGGAAGATCTTCTGCCTGACCGGGATGCCATCGGCGAGCGAGGACGACGAGGGTCGGATGCTGCGCGCACTGCGCCGGATCCTGGCGACGCCCATGGCGTTCCAGCTCCAGGCCGGTGTCAACCGTGGGCACGTGTTCGCCGCCGAGCTCGGGACGGCGCGTCGAGCCGCCTACTCGGCGATGGGTGACACCACCAACACGGCCGCGCGGATCGCCGGCGCAGCACCGATCGGCGCGCTGTACGCCCATCCGAGCGTCCTCGAGCACGCCCGCATCCTCTACACCGCGTCGCCCGTTGGGCCGTTCAGGATGAAGGGCAAGAGCGAGCCGCTGGCCCTCTACGAGGTCGGCGACGAGCTCGGTCCCCGCCGGAAGTCGCGAGACGACATCCTCCCGATGGCCGGGCGGGCCGATGAGGTCACGAGCCTGCGCGCGGCCGTCGACGCGGTCGGGAAGGGCCGGGGCGGGGTCGTGACGGTCACCGGCCCGGCCGGGCTCGGCAAGTCCCGCCTCGTCGCCGAAGCGCTGCGCGCTGGAGAGCGCGTTCCGCTGATCAGGGTTCGTGCCGAGCCCTACGGGCTCACCACGCCGTACCGGCCACTGCGCGATCCCGCCCGCCAGCTGCTCGGCGTCGAACGGGGCGATCCCGCCGCCATGGCCTCCGCCCTGCTCGACAGCGTGGCGAGGCTGGCGCCCGATCTTCTCCCGTACGCGCCGCTGGTTGGTGCCGTGGCCAGCGTGGAGGTGCCACCGACCCCCGAGACGATGACGATCACCGACCGCCACCGCCCCGATCGAACGGCCGACGTCATCATCGAGTTGCTCCGTTCCGGCGCGCCCGGCCCATTGGTGATGGTGATGGAGGACGCCCAGTGGGTCGACGAGTCGACCAGCCACGTCCTCCAGAGGCTGGCCTCGGCCACGGCGGTGCAGCCATGGCTGCTGATCGTCACGCGCCGGGACACGGACGGTGGGTTCACGCCGGGGGAGGGCCAGCGGATCGAGCTCGGTCCCCTTCCCGACGACACCGTGCGGGCGCTCACCCACGTGGCGACGGAGGCGACGCCCCTGCGGCCCCACGAGATCGACGCCATCGTCAGCCGAGCCGATGGCAGCCCGCTGTTCATCGAGGAGCTGGCGCGCGCCCTCCGGACCCTCGGCTTCGTCGAGTCGGTGCCCGAGTCGATCCACGCGGCGCTCGCGGCTCAGCTCGACTCGCTCGGCCCTCCGGCGCGACGGGTGCTGGCCTACGCCGCGGTGCTCGGACGGAGCTTCCGGCGTCAGGTGCTCTTCGACGTGCTGGAAGCCGACGGCTTCGACCTGGATGCCGCGACCCGGGCGGAGCTCGACCTGTTCTTCGACCGCGACGGCGAGACCCGCGTGCGCTTCCGCAACGGTCTGCTCCGCGACGTCGCCTACGAGGCGATGGCCTATCGCCGCCGCGTCCGCATCCACGCCGTCGCCGCCGAGACGCTCGAACGCATCTCCGACGACCGCGACAGCGACGCCGACATGCTGGCCCACCACTTCTGGCAGGCGGGCGATGCGGCGCGCACCTGGGAGTACTCCCGACGCGCCGCCGAACGGTCGCGTCACGCCTACGCCAACGCCGCCGCCGCCGCGCAGCTCGAGCGCGCCCTCGACGCCGCCCGCCGCCTCCCGACGGTCACCCGCGAGGAGATGTTCGCGATGTGGGTGCAGCTCGGCGACCTGCGCGAACGGACCGGTCTGCTCGCCGGTGCGCTCGATGCCTACGACCGGGCCGGACCGCTGGGCAGCGGGGATCCCACCCACCGTGCCGAGCTGCTCTTGCGCCGCGCGCAGACCCACGAACGGGCCGGGTCGTACTCGGTGGCCCTGCGCGTGGCCAGCCGGGCCCGCGCGGCCCTCGCGGGTCGGGACGATCCAGCGGCGGCGCGGGTGCGAGCCGAGGCGCTCGCCTTCGAGGCGCTGCTGCGACAGCGCCAGGAGCATGCCCGCGAAGCCCTCCGCCTCGGCGAGCGGGCGATGGAGGCGAGCCGGGGCGTCGGCGCTCGGTCGGCGCAGGCCCGGGCAAGCAACGTGATCTCGTGGGCGGCGACGATGCTCGGGCGTGCCGACGCCGGCGCGTGGGCGCGGCGTTCGTTGTCCCTCTACGAGGCGGTTGGCGACCTCGACGGGCAAGCCGACCTGGCGAACAACCTCGGCATCCAGGCGTACTTCGAGGGCCGATGGAGCGACACCCTCGATCTCTACCGCCGGTCCCGGGACGCCTGCACCCGCGTCGGCAACGTCATCGACGCCGCGGCCACCGACGCCAACATCGCTGAGGTCCTGGTGAACCAGCGACGCTGGGACGAGGCCCGCCCGCTGCTCCGCGACGCGACGCGGGTGTTGCGCGCCTCCGGCCACCGGTGGGGCGCGGCCTTCGCCGAGCTGCAGTCGAGCCGCGTGCTCATCGGCACGGGCCGGGTCGCGGAGGCGCTCCCGGCGCTGGAGGCGGTCCGCGACCAGTTCGCCACGATCCGCCGTGGCGCCTCCGTCTACGAGACGTCGCTGCACCTCGCGTCCTGTCTGACGCGACTCGGTCGACCCGACGAGGCGCTGCACGTGCTCAGGGGCGCCACCAAGCTCACCGGCGACGACATCTCGATCTTCGAGGCGGCGCATGCCCGCTTCACCGCCGAGGCGCTGATCGCGGCGGATCGCATCGGCGAGGCCGGGCGCGCCGTCGAGGCCGGGATCGCAGTCGCGAGGGCGCGCGGTCTCGACTACGAGCTCGGCTTGCTGCTGGCCGCCGCCACGACCCTTCCCTTCGCCGTCGTCACGGGCGGCGCCGAACCGGCGTCGGCGGAATCGAGCCGCGTCCTGGCGCGGCTCGGGGTCGTACCGGAACGGGTGGACGACGACCCACACGCGCCGGTCGCGTCACGCGCCGCGAGCTGACGCCGTTCTGCTCACCGCCACATGGGATCGCCGGCGCCGTCGTAGCGCTGGACCTGCACGACCGTCCCGTCGCCTTGCAGCTCGACGTGCTCGTCGACGAGGCACCACGGCAGCACGCCACCCGGGAAGTCGGCGTCGGGCGGGTGGACCGCCGTCTGCGTCACGGGATCCCACGACGTGCACCACTGCACCACTTCCCAGCCGGCAGGATCGGCGGGATCGAAGTTGATCTCGCGGGCGGGCAGCGGCACCGCCGCCGCCTGCGCCGTCCATACGATGTCGACGATGGCGTGGACCGCCTGTGGCGCGCCGCTGTCGAGGCCGGTCGTCCCCTTGTCGAGCAGGACGCCGTCGTCCGTGATCTCGAAGGTCACGCCGACGTCCTCGCAGGTCTCCGCGCCCTCGAGGTTGTCGAGCCGGTTGATCGTGGCCGCGTCGGCCGACCCACCGATGACGGCGGCCGTCCGGGTCTCGTCGCACGACAGGTCGTCGGCGAAGTCACGGATGCGCACGAGTCGGAGGATCGTGTCGGCCGTGCTCGAGGACGTCCCCAGCGGACCGACCTTGCCCTCACTCAGGTACCGGGCGTACGAGGCGTCGCCGCCGCCCTCCAGCGCGATCTCCCCACCGGCCGCGGACAGCGTCAGCGACCGGAACGGGTGCACGTCGGGCTGCGCGGTTGACACGAGCACACGGTCGTTGTCGCTGATCCCCGCGTCGGGGCCGTTGTCGGATGAGTTGAGCAGCGCCCGCGCGAGCGGGGGCGCGCCGTCGAGCGAGACCGCCAGGTCGGCATCGAACTTGCCCTCGACGTCGAGCTCGACGGCAGTCACGAACACGTCGTCGTCGAAGGCGGCGCCGAGCGCGACGGTGATCTGCTCGGTGCCGCCCACGCGCCCCTCTGCGGAGGAGCACGTGTTCTTCTGGCGCACCCCGAGCCCGCCCGTGACCAGGCCCAGGCCTTGGTTCCCGCCCGCCGCGGCGATCGAGGCGAGCGGCCCGCTGCTGGCGGCCGCACACTTGCCTGTCACCGTCACCGGCTGGCTCGAGGTGGGTGTCGTGGATCCGGCCGGGACGAACGCGACCGTTCCTCCGGTGCTCGACAGCCCGAGGCGGAGCAGGCCGATGTCCTCGAGCTGCTGCACCGGGCCCTCACCCGCCACCGGGGAGACCGAGGCCGTCAAGCCCCCTCCCGTCGCCGCCACTACCAGTCCGAGCGCGCCGACCGCGCGCCACCGCCAAGATGATGATCGTTGCATTGCCCGTCCCTCGAGGCTCGTCCGTCCGAGGGTCAGTGTGTCACATGTGGTCGTCTTCGGCCTGATCGCGCGCGGTGGAGTCAGCCCGACCCGCGCGTCGCCCGCTTGCGGCGCTTGCCCTCGTGCATCGCGGCGACGCGGGCGACGGGGATGTCGTGGCCCTCGGCCAGCAGATCGGCGGGCAGCGGCTGCGGTGCCGGGAGGGCGTCGGCCCATGGATCGCGGTCACCGAGCTGGTCGAGCGCGTTCAGCACGGTGAAGTCGGAGGGCGCGACCTCGTCGAGGTCGTTCCACGACACGGGGAACGACACCGGCACACCCGGACGGGCGCGCGGGCTGTAGGCGGCGACGACCGTGGCGCCGCCGGCCCGCGTGGCGTCGACGAACACCTTGCCGCCGCGGTCGTCCTTGAGGAAGGCCGTCGTGGCGATGGCCGGGTCGAGGGCCTCGGCGCGCTTGGCGATGGCTCGCGTCGCGGCGGCCGCATCCTCCATCGAGACGCTGGCGTCGATCGGCACGAACACGTGGACGCCCTTCGCCCCGCTGGTCTTGACGGCGCCGACGAGGCCGACGTCGTCGAGGGCCCGGTGCACGAGATGGGCGGCCGCGACCGCGGCGCGGAACCCGCCGTCGACCGTCGGGTCGAGGTCGAGCACGAGGTGGGTGGCATGGTCGAGGGCGTCGATCCGCGACAGCGTGGGGTGGTACTCGACGGCGCGCTGGTTGGCGAACCACAGCAGCGTCCGGCGGTCGTTGCACAGTCCGTAGGTCACGGTCCGCTTCGACGCTTCCGCCCACAGCGGTGCCCGCGCCACCCAGTCCGGGGTGTACTTGGGCAGGTTCTTCTGCATGAACGGCGTCGGCCCCGTCGCCCGGATCACCGACAGCGGCCGGTCGCGCAGTTCGCGCAGGATGCGGTCGGCGACGCCGTCCAGGTAGTCGACGAACTGGCGCTTGGTGACCCCGGCTCCGTCGAACAGCTCCTGGTCGAGGTGGGTCAGGTCGACGCCGTCACGCACTTCGTCGGCCATGGGGCGAGCCTAGTGGGAAGAAAAATCAGTGTTCGCTGTTTCTATGAACTACCATCGTCCATGAGAAGGAGGTTCCGATGGAGGCAATCCGCACCGCCATCGTCACAGGAGGATCGAGGGGGCTCGGGCGGGCGCTCGTCGCCGGCCTCGCCGAACGGGGCTGGCGCGTCGTCACCGACGCCCGCGACGCCGATGCCCTGCGTGCCGCGACGGCCGACCTGGGTCGTCGCGTCGTCGCCGTGCCCGGCGACGTCACCGACTCGTGGCACCGCTCGGCGCTCGTCACTGCGGCCGGCGACCGCATCGACCTCGTCGTCAACAACGCCGGCGGTCTCGGCCCGTCACCGTTGCCGGCCGTGGCCGTCTACCCGCTCGACGAGCTGGCCGCCCTGTTCGCCGTGAACGTCGTCGCCCCGCTGGCGCTGATCCAGGAGGCCCTGCCCCGGCTGGCCCCGGATGGCGTCGTCGTGGACATCACGTCCGACGCGTCCGTCGAGGCGTACGAGGGCTGGGGCGGCTACGGCGCCACCAAGGCGGCCCTCGACCACCTCGGCCGGGTGCTCGCCGTCGAGCGACCCGACCTGCGCGTGCTGACGATCGACCCGGGCGACATGCGCACCCAGATGCACCAGGACGCCTTCCCGGGCGAGGACATCTCCGACCGGCCGTTGCCGGAGGCCAGCGTGCCGGCGATCATCGCGCTCGTCGAGGGTGACCAACCGAGCGGCCGCTACCGCGCCGGCGACGTGGTCCCGTGACCGCCACACCGTTGCGTTCCCCGGCCACGCGGGCCGTTGCCGGCCGCTCGTTCGCCGGCGTTCGCTCGCTCGCATCGGACACGTTCGTCCTGCCTCCGGAGTTGGAGGCGCACGAGCCCCCCGAGCTGACCTTCGGGCGGCGCGACGCCGTCCGCATGATGGTGTCCGTCGGCGACCGCCCGCCGATCCACTCGATCGCCCGTGACCTCGCCCGGTGGCTCGTCCCCGGCGACCTGGTGGTCGTCAACACGTCGGCCACCATCCCGGCGGCGGTCGACGCGACGACCCCCGACGGCGGCGACGTCGTGGTCCACCTGTCCACCGAGCTGCCCACCGGGCTGCACCTCGTCGAGGTGCGCCGGCCGGCGCCCGACGGCACGAACCGGGCGGATCCCGACGACCACGAGGGCGCGACCCTGCGGCTGCCGGGCGGGGCCACCGTGCACGTCCTCGGCCGGATGCCCGGTTCCGTGCGGCTGTGGGTCGCCACGCTGGACCTGCCGCAGGACCTGATCGGGTACCTCTGCCGGTGGGGGCGGCCGATCCGGTACCGCTACGTGCCGGACTCGTGGCCGATCGACGCCTACACGAACGCCTTCGCCCGCGAGCCGGGCTCGGCCGAGATGCCGTCGGCCGGGCGTGTCGTCACGCCCGAGGTGATCACCGACCTCGTCGCCAACGGGATCACGGTGGCGCCGATCGTGCTGCACACCGGGGTGGCGTCGCTGGAGGCCCACGAGACGCCCTATCCCGAGCGCTACCGGGTGCCGGCGCCGACGGCCCGGCTGGTCAACGCCACCGCAGCGGCGGGCGGTGCCGTCGTCGCGGTCGGCACCACGGTCGTGCGGGCGCTGGAGACGGTGGCCGACGAGACTGGGGTCGTGCACCCCGGCGCCGGTTGGACCGAGCTGGTCGTCACGCCCGAGCGAGGCGTCGCCGTCGTCGACGGCCTGCTCACCGGCTGGCACGAACCGGAGGCCAGCCACCTGCAGATGCTGGAGGCGATCGCCGGCACCAACGCGCTCGACGCCGCCTACGCCGCCGCCCTCGAGTCCGGCTACCACTGGCACGAGTTCGGCGACGTCCACCTGATCCTGCCGGAGCGACCATGATCCGGCCACGTCCCCCAATCTGGGCGGGAATCTCACCACCGGCCCATCTGGGCGGGATCCTCACCAACAGGTGGCGAACATCCCGCCCGGATCGAGGGGCGGCACGGCGATGAGCACCGGCCCGCGGCCCGGCGTCAGCGTCGCCCCGCCCGTGTCGGCGGCCCAGCGCAGCGTGCTGTACGCCGTCCGCCGGCGCGGCGAGGCGACGGTGGCCGATGTCGCGGAGATGTTGGGGATGACGCCCAGCGGCGCCCGCCAGCACCTCACCGGGCTCGCCGACGCCGGGCTGCTGGAGGTCGGCGATGGCGCCCGCACGCCAGGCCAGCAGGGTCGTTCCGAGCGCGTGTACCGCGTCGGACCCGCCGCCGAGCCGCTGTTCCCGAAGGCCTACGGCGAGCTGACCAACCAACTGCTCGGCTACCTCCCGTCCGGCGCCGTCGCCCGGGCGTTCCAGCACCGCCGCGACGACCGCATCGCCGCCGCCAGCGAGCGGCTGTCCCGCCACGCCGACTTCGGTGGCAAGGTCGCCGAGCTGGCGCGGATCCTCGACGAGGACGGCTACCTGGCCGCGCCCGAGCGCCTGCCGGATGGCTCGTACCGCATCGCCGAGCGCAACTGCGCCATCTTCGCCGTCGCCCGCGAGCACCCGCTGGCCTGCACCACGGAGCTGGAGTTCATCCGCGCCGCCCTGCCGGAGGCCGAGGTCGAGCGGGTGAGCCACATGATGGCCGGCGCCCACACCTGCAGCTACGCGATCCGCCCGCGCTGAAGGGGCTCGTCAGGGGGCGGCGAGCTCCCGGCGCAACTGGTCGGTGAGCCAGCGCTCGAACCGTGTGACGTCCCAGCCGCAGTCGTCGACGAGGAAGCCGTAGACCTCCTCGTTCACGAGGGCGTAGACGACGTCGGCGGCGGCGTCGACGTCGATCCCCGTGCGCAGATGGCCGGCGGCGGCGATCACCTCGACGAGGTGGCGTTGGTCGGCCCGCCGGGCCTGGCGGTTCTCGTCGAGCAGGGCCCCGACCTCCGGGTCGGCTGACGCCCGCCGCACCACCTCGTAGATCGGTGCGGCCCGGGCGATGATGCGCACCGACGTGGCGACGAGGCGGTCGATGGCGTCGGCGGCATCGACCGCCGCGGCGAGCGCTTCGACCCACGGCTGGTCGAGCACGGCCGGCGTGTCCGGTGCGCCGGCGATGCCGGCGTCGAGGACGGCCGACAGCAGGTTCGGCTTGGTGCCGAACACGTAGTACACGGTCGGCACCGCCACGCCAGCGGCCGCTGCCACGGCCTCGACGGTCGTGGCGACGTAGCCGCGCTCGAGGAACAGCGCCGTCGCCGCCTCGACGAGACGGGCCCGGGTACGGCGGGACCTGGCCCGTCGGCCGTCGTGTTCGCGTGTGACCATCGTCAACGCCATTGACTCCTCAGAGTTATCAAAGTATCACTCTAGATTCCCACTGAAGAAAGTTCGCGACCATGCCCCCCACGTGCGCGACGATGACCATGCTCCTGACCGACATCGAGGGCTCGACGCGCCAGTGGGAGCAGTCGCCGGCGATGGCGGCCCGCGTCGACGAGCACTTCGAGGTGCTCCGCCGCAGCATCGAGGACGCCGGCGGCACGGTCTTCGCCACGATGGGCGATGGCGTGGCGGCCGCCTTCGTCTCGGCCGAGGCCGCAGTGCGGGCCGCCGTGTCGGCCCAGCGGGCGCTGCCGGCGACGGGGCTCGCCGTGCGCATGGGCATCCACACCGGGGAGGTCGAGCGAGCCGCCGGCGACATCCGCGGGCGGCCGGTGAACCGCGCCGCCCGCATCATGGCCGCCGGTCACGGCGGGCAGATCCTCGTGTCCGACGTGACGGCAGTGCTGCTGCGCGCCGGCCCCCGCTCCGTGACCCTCCTCGATGTCGGCACCCACCGCCTCCGCGACCTCGACGGCCCGGAGCGGCTGTGGCAGGTGGGCGAGCCAGGCCTGCCGACGGAGTTCCCGCCGATCCGTGGTGACGATCCACCACCCGCCCCCGGCCTCCCCGCGCCCCGGTCGGCGCTCGTCGGTCGCGGACGCGATGGACGGCGGGTGCGGGCGCTGCTGGCGCGCTCCCGGATCGTGACGCTCACGGGCGTCGGCGGGGTCGGCAAGACGCGGCTGGCCCTCCACGCGGCGGCCGAGCTCGGCGAGGACTACGAGCGGATCGGGTTCGTGGAGCTGGCACGGGTGACCGATCCGGCGGACGTCGCCGGGGCGATCGCCCGCAGCATCGGTGTGCCCGTGGCGGCGGATCCCATCGCCGCCGTGGCGCTCTCGTTGGCGGGACGGGCGACGCTGCTCGTCGTCGACAACTGCGAGCACGTCGTCGACGCGGCGGCGCGTGCCGTCGATGCCCTGGCCGCCGCCTGCCCGACCCTCGCCGTGCTGGCGACGAGCCGGGAGCGTCTCGGCATCGACGGCGAGCACGTGATCCCCGTGCAGCCGCTCGCCCCACCACTGGCGCGCCAGCTGTTCGAGGAACGCGCGGCTGCCGCCGGGGCCGACGTCCGGGCGCTGCCACCGATCGAGGTCGCCGAGGTGTGCCGCCGGCTCGACGGGCTCCCCCTCGCCATCGAGCTCGCCGCGGCCCGGGCCGGCACGCTCGACCTCGGTGCGATCGTCGGCGGCCTCGCCGACCGGATCCGTCCACGCTTCGCCCGCTGCGGCCACGCCGACGACCGGCACCGCACGATGGGCGACACGATCGAGTGGTCGTACCGGCTCCTGGACGACGGCGAGCAGCGGCTGTTCCGCCGGCTCGCCGTGTTCCCCGCCGACGGGTTCGAGCTCGACGCGGCGGTGCACGTCGCCCGCTCGCTGGGGATCGACGAGGACGACGCCGTCACCCACGTCGCCTCGCTGGTCCACAAGAGCATGCTCGTCGCCGAGCCCGGGCCGGCGGGGATGCGCTACCGGATGCTGGAGGTCGTGCGGGCCTACGGGACGGCGCGGCTCGACGACCTCGGCGAGCGAGCCGACGCGCTCACGGCGCTGGCCCGTTGGGTGACCACGATCACCGACCTGCCGTACGCCGACGCCTGCTCGGCCGCGGTCGAGCGGCACTGCCAGCGCCTCGAGCGCGAGGTCGGGGCGTGGCGGGAGGCGGCGGTGACGGCTGCCCACCTGCGGTCCGGCGAGCTGGCAGCCGCGCTGTGCGGCCCGCCGGTGGCGTTCTTCCTGCTCGGTCGCCACGACCTCGCCGACCTCGTGCCGCCCCTGCTCGACGTGTGCACCGGCCCACTGCAGCGGCGCGCCGTGCTGGCCGCACTCGTGGTCTCGTCGGCGACGGCCGATCCCGGCGCCCGACTGTCCTGGGCGCACGAGGTCGAGCAGGCCGAAGACGTCGAGCGCACCGGCCTCGGCAGCCTGATGCGTTGGCTGGCGCTCGCCTGGGCCGGCGACATCGCCTCGGCCGTCGAGGTCTGCGTGACGGCGTCGCGCGACGAGCGGTTGGCGCCCGCAACCCGCGACCTGTTCGTCGCGATCGCCGTGCTCGACAACTTCAGCCTGACCGACGCCCGCGACGACGAGTTCGCACTGGTGCCACGCGCCGTCGAGGTGGCCGAACGCTCACCAGTCGCGCTGGCGCGCGTGTCGTGCCGGCTGGGCGTCGCCTGGTCCCTCGCCGAGGCCGCGCCGGCGCGGGCGGTCGAGCTGATCCGCCTGGCCCTCCGCGACATCGACAGTGTCCCGCCGATGACGCGCGTCACGTTGCCGGGCAGCGCCGCCCGGCTGCTCGGCCGGCTCGATCCCAAGGTGGCCGCACGGGGGCTGCTCGAGCAGCTCGGCGGCGCGGGCGCGCCGCGGAGCTTCGTCGACCTCATCCCGCTCGGGTACGCCGGGGCGCTGCTCCACCGCCTCGGTCACGCCGCCGCCGACGACGTGCTGGCGTCGCTCAGCGTCGCACCGGTGGCCCGGTCGCTGTCGATGATGGACGTGGTCGACGTGGCCTGGCGGGCGGCGGCGAGCCGTGACGCGGTCGCGCTGGGCGAGCTGGAGAGCACCGTTCGTGAGGCGCTGGCGGAGATCGCCGGTGGCTGAGCCGTTCTTCGAACAGCTCGCCGCGCACGGCCGCCCGCGGCAGCTCCCCGCCCGCTCGATCGTGTACCTCGAGGGCGACCACGGTCGCGACGTCGTCCTCGTGCGACGCGGCGATCTCAAGGTCGCCAAGACGATCGACGGCCGCGAGGTCGTGCTCGACGTGGTCGGTCCCGGCGACTTCGTCGGGGAGGTGGCGGCGCTCGACGACCGGCCACGGTCGGCGACGGTCTCCGTCCTCACGGCGGCCGAGATCGTGGTCGTGCCGTTCAGCGCCTTCCTCGATGTGCTCGAGCGGCATCCCGGCGTCGCGCTCGCGATCGCCCGGCGCATCGCCGCCCGCTTGCGCCACGCGTCACGGCGCCAGACCGAGTACGGCTCCCTCGACGCCGCCGGCCGCGTGTGCGCCCGCCTCGTCGAGCTGATGCCCCGCTACGGGAGGCGGGACGGGTGCAGCGTCGTCATCCGCGCACCGCTCAGCCAGGGCGAGATCGCGGCGTGGGCCGGGCTGTCGCGCGAGGCCGTGGTCAAGGCGCTCCGCGGGTTGCGCGCGGCCGGCTGGATCACGACGTCACCGAGGACGATCACCGTCCTCGACGTGGCCGCAGTCACGTCGCGCGCAACCGGCAGCTGAGTACGGGCGCGCTGCGCGCCGACTCATGTCCTGCGCACGCTGGACATCATGTCCCGGAACCCCACCATCGACCGCCTCCGCGAGCTGCCCCTGTTCCGCGGCGGCCGGCGCGGCGAGCTCGCCCTCGTCGCTCGCAACGTGACGGAGCTGCGCGTCGCCGCCGGCACCGTGCTGATGCGCGAGGGCGAGGTCGGGCGCGAGGTGGCCTTCATCGTCGAGGGCACGGCGACGGTCACGTCCGGCGGTCGCGAGATCGCCGTCGTCGGGACCCGGTGACGTCGTCGGGGAGCTGGCCCTGCTCGAGCGCAGGCCGCGGACCGCCACCGTCGTCGCTCGCACGGACCTCGTCCTGCTCGTGAGCGGTCCAGGGGAGTTCGCCATCCTCCTCGCCCAGGTGCCCGGGTTCAGCCGGCGCCTGCTCGAGCGCCTGGCCGGCCGCCTCCGCGCTGCTGCCTAGCCGCGCTGGTAGTTGGGCGCCTCGTTGGTGATCGTGACGTCGTGGGGATGGCTCTCGTCGCGGCCGGCCGACGTCACGCGCATGAACCGGGCGCCCTGGCGCAGCGATTCCAGCGTGGCCGCGCCCGAGTAGCCCATCCCGCTGCGCAGCCCGCCGACGAGCTGGTAGACGACCTCGCCGAGCGCCCCGGCGTAGGCGACGCGCCCCTCGATGCCCTCCGGCACCAGCTTGCGCGTGCCGGCGCCGACGGCGCTCGGCTCGCTGGACTGGCCGCTGGCGTAGCGGTCGGCGCCGAGGCCCTGCATGGCGCCCATCGATCCCATGCCGCGGTAGCTCTTGTAGCGGCGGCCCTCGAACAGCTCCATCTCGCCGGGGCTCTCCTCCGTGCCGGCGAGCAGCGATCCGAGCATGACCGTCTCGGCGCCGGCGGCGATCGCCTTGACGATGTCGCCGGAGTACGTGATCCCCCCGTCGGCGATGACGGGCACCCCGAGCTGGCGCGCCCGGCGGGTGCTGTGCCAGATCGCCGACAGCTGGGGCATCCCGGCGCCGCTGATGACGCGGGTCGTGCAGATCGACCCGGCCCCGACGCCGACCTTCACCGCGTCCGCGCCGGCCCTGGCGAGCGCATCGACGCCGTCCTCGGTGACCACGTTGCCGGCGACCACCGGGAGGTCGGGCCACCCACCCTTGATCCGCTCGATGGCCTTGATCACGCCGGCGGAGTGGCCGTGGGCGGTGTCGATGGCGACGGCGTCGACGGCCATGGCCACCAGCGCCTCGACGCGGGCCTCGAGGTCGTCGCCGACGCCCACGGCCGCGGCGCAGCGCAGCCGGCCGCGGTCGTCCCGCGACGCGTTGGGGAACTCCTGGCGCTTCTGGATGTCCTTCACGGTGATCAGGCCGGCCAGCCGCCCGTCGGCGTCGACGAGGGGCAGCTTCTCGATGCGGTGGGCCTGCAGGATCGCCTTGGCCTCGTCGAGCGTCGTGCCCACGCGCGCGGTCACGAGCCCCTCGCCGGTCATGAACTCCTGCACGGGACGGTCGAAGTCGGCGCCCTCGCAGAACCGGATGTCGCGGTTGGTGAGGATGCCGAGGAGGCGCCCGTCGGGGTCCGTGATCGGGACACCGGAGAACTTGAAGCGGTGCATCAGCGCCTCGGCCTCGTGGAGCGGGGAGGTCGGCCCGAGCGTGACGGGGTCGGTGATCATCCCGCTCTGGCTGCGCTTGACCCGCTGCACCTCGGCGGCCTGGTCGGCGGTCGTGAGGTTGCGGTGGATCACACCGATCCCGCCGTGGCGGGCCATGGCGATGGCCATGCGCGACTCGGTGACCTTGTCCATCGCCGCCGACACGAGCGGCATGGCGAGGGTGATGCCGGCGGCGAACGTGGCGCTCGTGTCGACGGTGTCGGGGAGCGTCTCGGAGTAGCCCGGGACGATCACGACGTCGTCGAACGTGAGCGCTTCGAAGCGGTCGAAGAGGGTGTCGTTGGCCTGGTTCACGCTTGCACCTCCTGGGGGCAGAGGTCTCGGAGGGTCTGGACGAGGAGCTCGTGCTCGGTCGCGTGGACACGGGCGGTGAGCGTCTCGAGGGTGTCGTCGGGGTCGATGGCGACCGTGGCGGTGGCGAGGACGGGGCCGTCGTCGACGGACTCGGACGGCACGAGGTGGACCATCACGCCGGTGCGCGTGCGCCGGCCGGCCCGGGCCTCCTCCCATGCCCGCTCGATGGCGTGGGTGCCGGGCAGCTCGCCGGGCAGCGACGGGTGGAGGTTGACGACCCGGTCGGGGAACCAGCCGAGGAAGCTCATGGTGAGGATGCGCATCCACCCGGCGAGGACGACGAGATCGGGCCCGAAGCCGGCGACGACGTCGGCCAGGCGGGCGTCGTAGTCGGCGCGGGCCTCATCGTCGTGGCGGCCGACGTGGACGGCGGGAACGCCGGCCGTGCCGGCCCGGACGAGGGCGTGGGCGTCGGCGCGATCGGACACCACGGCGACCACCTTGGCCGGCAGCCGGCCCGAGGCGCAGGCGTCGAGCACCGCTTGCAGGTTCGACCCGTTACCCGACGCCAGCACGACGAGCCGCGTCCTCATCCGACCTCCATGGTTCGACGCTAGGCGCCCGAGGTCGACGAAGAGCGGAGCGTGAACAAAATGTGCAGGTATCGCCAGGCGGGTATCGCCAAGACGTGGACGGTACGGTCGACGGTCATGGCCGTGTACCTCTGCCACGAGTTCCCCGACCTGTACGAGCACGACGCCGTGGTGCTCGATGCCCGACCCGGCCGCGTGGTGCTCGACCGCTCGGCGCTGCACCCCGGCGGCGGTGGCCAGGTGAGCGACGTCGGCTGGCTCGAGCACGGCGGTGGCGTCGTGCCGATCCTCGGCGTCGAAACGGTCGACGGGGTGACGTGGCACGTCCTCGGTGACGACGTGACGCCCAGCGGCACGGTCGCCGTGCGCGTCGACGCCGATCACCGCTCCCGCGTCGCCCAGCTGCACACCGACTCGCACATCCTCAACGCGCTGGTCTACGAGCGCTTCCCCGGCACGCTGGTGACCGGGGCGCAGATCAACGCCGATGGCACCGGGCGCATGGACTTCGACCTGTCGGAGGTCGACAACGACGTGCTGCGCGGCCTCGACGCCGGTGTCAACGAGGTGATCCGCCGCGAGATCGAGGTGCGCAGCGTGTACGTCGACGCCGGCGACGCCGAGTCCACCGCCGGGCTCGTCCGCAGCCTGTCGGTCGCTCCGCCGCCGACGCCGGACGGCCGTCTCCGGGTCATCGACATCGACGGCGTCGACCGCCAGGCGTGCGGCGGGACGCACCTGTCGAACACCGGCCAGTCCAGGCCGTTCGCCATCACCAAGGTCGAGAGCAAGGGCAAGCGCAACCGCCGCATCCGCTTCGTGCTGGTGTGAATCGGGACTAGGCCAGCTGCACCGCCGGGCGGGCACCGGCCGACGGGACCAGCTCGCCGATGCGCCAGGTCTCCTCGTCGATCGACGCCTGCACCGCCGGGGCGTGCTCGGCGGCGCACACGACGACCATGCCGATTCCCATGTTCAGCGTGCGGTAGAGCTCGCCGGCGTCGAGGCTCGGCGTCAGCTCCTGCACCAGCCGGAACAGGGGTGGGACGGGCCATGAGCCGAGACGGACGCGGGCGTCGACGCCGGCCGGGAGCACCCGCGGCACGTTCTCGGTCAGCCCGCCGCCGGTGATGTGCGCCAGCGCCTTCACGTGGCCGCCGGCGAGCGCCGGCGCCAGCACGTCGAGGTAGCTCCGGTGCGGTTCGAGCAGGGCCTCACCCAGCGGGCGGTCGAGCCCGGCGGGCACGACGTCCATCGGCAGCCAGGCGAACACCTTGCGCAGCAGCGAGAACCCGTTGGTGTGCGGACCGCTCGACGCCACGCCGACCAGCACGTCGCCGGCGGCGACGTCGGGGCGGGGGAGCAGGGCCGACCGCTCGGCGACCCCGACGAGGGTGCCGGCGACGTCGAAGGCGCCGGGCGCGTAGACCCCGGGCATCTCGGCGGTCTCGCCGCCGAGCAGCGTGCATCCGGCCGCCGCGCAGGCCTCGGCCATGCCGGTGACGACGTCGGCGACGAGATCGGCGTCGAGGACGCTGGCGGCGATGTAGTCGAGGAAGAAGAGCGGACGGGCCGCCTGCACGAGCACGTCGTCGATGCAGTGGTTGACGATGTCGGTGCCGACACCGCGGACGCGGCCGAGGCGGGCGGCCAGCTCGACCTTCGTGCCGACACCGTCGGTGGAGGCGACGAGCACCGGGTCGTCCATGGCGGCGACCGCCTTCGCCGAGAACACGCCACCGAAGCTGCCCAGGCCGCGCACGACCTCGGCGCCGTGGGTGCGCTCGACGGCGGCCGACATGCGGGCGACGGCCCGGTTGCCCTCGTCGATGTCGACGCCGGCGGCGGCGTACGACGCGAGGCCGGCGCCGGGCGCCCGCCAGCCGATGTCGCGGCGCACCTGCATGCCGTCGAAGTGGACGCCGGCGATCCCGGCGTAGGCCGCGGCACGGGCGGCGGCGAGGTCGTCGCCGAGCCCGGTGACGGCGAGCACCCTCCCGCCGGTCACCACGCCGTCGCGCAGCCCGGCCGGGAACACGAGGGCGTCGGTGGTGACGGTGACGGGCGCGCCGAGCACCGGCGCGTCCGGGTAGCCCGGCGCCGCCGCGACGACGGTGCAGGCGACGCCCGGGGCGACCGTGACGTCGGCACCGCCCAGCTCGCCTCGCGTCGCGGCCAGCGCCAACTCGGCGAGGTCGCACTCCAGCAGCGGCAGCACCGCCTGGGCCTCGGGATCACCGAAGCGGACGTTGTACTCGACGAGGCGGGGCCCGTCCGGCGTCAGCATGAGCCCGGCGTAGAGCACGCCGACGTAGGGCGTGCCGGCGGCGGCGAAGTGGTCGAGCACCGGCTGCACGAACGTCGCCACCAACTCGGCCGCGTCGTACGGCACGGGCGCCGGCGCGTACGCCCCCATGCCGCCGGTGTTCGGACCGGTGTCGCCCTCGCCGATGCGCTTGTGGTCCTGGGCCAGCGGCAGGGCGATCGCCACGCGGCCGTCGCACAGGGCGAGCAGCGAGCACTCCGGCCCGCCCATCCGCTCCTCCAGCAGGAACGGGCCCTCGGCGCCGCGGATGGCTGCTTCGGTGGCCACCTCGCCGTCGGGGACGGTGACGCCCTTGCCGGCGGCCAGCCCGTCGAGCTTGACGACGACCGGCCGGCCGAGGTCGCGCCACCACGCCACGGCGGTCTCGGCCTCGCCGGGCGGGAAGCGGGCGAAGGCCGGACCCGGGATGCCGAGCGACGTGGCCAGCTCGCGCGAGTAACCCTTCGAGGACTCGAGTCGGGCGAGGGCGGCGGTCGGCCCGAAGCACGGCACGCCGCGGCGTGCGCACTCGTCGGCCACACCGGCGACGAGCGCCGCCTCCGGGCCGGGGATGACGAGATCGACGGCGTCCCACGCGATGGCGTCGACGTCATCGACGAGGTCCACGTGGTGACCGTGCCGGCGGCAGGCCCAGGCGATGGCCTGCTCGCGGCCACCACCGCCGACGACCGTGACGCGCATCGCTACGCGAGCACGCCCTCGAAGCTGAGCTTCGCCTGGGCCTCGTCGACCTCGAGCGGGTAGCGCCCGGTGAAGCAGGCGTTGCAGTAGCCCGCCTCCGAGCCGTCGGCGCGGCCGACGGCGCGCATCATGCCCTCCAGCGAGAGGAACGAGAGGCTGTCGGCGCCGACCCGCTCCCGGATCTCCTCGATCGTCAGGCGGGCGGCCATCAGGTCGCCGTCGTGGCCCATGTCGACGCCGAAGTGGCAGGGGTGGATGATCGGCGGGCAGGTGATCCGGACGTGCACCTCGGTGGCGCCGGCGTCGCGGATCAGCTTGACCAGCGGCCCGGCGGTCGTCCCGCGGACGATCGAGTCGTCGATCATGACGACCCGGCGGCCGGCGAGGTTCTCACCGAGGGCGTTGAACTTGAGGGCCACGCCGCGGTCGCGGATCTCCTGCGTCGGCTCGATGAACGTGCGGCCGATGTAGCGGTTCTTGATGAGGCCGTCGTTGAACGGCACGCCGCTGGCCCTGGCGAAGCCGATCGCGGCGGGGATCGACGAGTCGGGCACGGGGATCACGACGTCGGCGTCGGCCGGCGCCTCCGCGGCCAGCTCGGCGCCGAGCGCCTCGCGGACCTGGTGCACGCTGTTGCCGTCCCACACCGAGTCGGGCCGGGAGAAGTAGACGAACTCGAACGTGCAACGGGCCTGCCGGGTGGCCGGCGCCAACGCCTGGCGGCGCTGCAGCTCGGCGCCGCGCAGCGTCACGATCTCGCCCGGCTGGACCTCGGTGATGTCGACGCAGCCGAGGGTCGCCAGTGCGCACGTTTCGCTGGCCACCGCATGGCCCCCATATGGGAGGCGGCCGACCGACAACGGGCGGAAGCCCCACGGGTCGCGCACGGCGACGACGCGGTCGGCGGCGAGGAGGACGAGCGAGAAGGCGCCCTTCCAGGCCGGCAGCGTCCGCTCGATGCGCTCCTCCCACGAGCGCCCGCCGGCGGCGGCCAGCATCAGCGTCATCACCTCGGAGTCGCTGGTGGCGGTGAGGCCGAAGCCCCGCGCCAGCAGCTCGTCGCGGAGGGCCGACGTGTTGACGATGTTGCCGTTGTGGGCGAGGGCCAGCGGACCGTGCATCGTCTCGACGAGGAACGGCTGGATGTTGCGCTCGTTGCTCGACCCGGTGGTCGAGTAGCGGGTGTGGCCGATGGCGTGGTACCCGCTGAGCGGCTTGAGCGTCTCGTTGGTGAAGACGTGGGAGACGAGGCCGGCCTGCTTGTGGACGCGGGCGCGGTGGCCGTCGCTGACGGCGATGCCGGCAGCCTCCTGGCCGCGGTGCTGCAGGGCGAACAGCCCGAAGAACGTGAGCTGCGCGACCCCTTCGCCATGCGGCGTGGAGATCCCGAGCACCCCACATTCCTCGCGCGGCGTGTCGCCCATCCGCAACTCTTGTGTGGAGGCGACAGGAAGTGTCGTTCTGACCGAAGAGTTGGGGGAGGCGTCACGACCACTCCTTCACGATGGTGTCGAGGGTGGCGGCCACCCGTGGGCCGACCGGGTAGGGGGCCCGGTCGAACGGCTCACCGGTGAGCCGTTGGTAGGCGTCGATGTAGCGCTCGGTGGTCGCCGCCCAGACCTCGGCCGGGAGCTCGGGGACGTCGCCGTCGCCGCGGAACCCGGCATCGGCGAGGGCCCGCCGGACGACCTCCTTGTCGAGGCTCTCCGGCTCGTCGCCGGCGGCCAACCGCTCCTCGTAGGAGGCGGCGACCCAGAACCGGGAGGAATCGGGTGTGTGGACCTCGTCGATGAGCAGCAGCTCACCGTCGTCGGCCTGTCCGAACTCGTACTTGGTGTCGGCGAGGATCAGGCCGGCGCCGGCGGCGACCTCCTGCCCGCGCCGGAACAGCTCGAGCGCCGCCGACGAGACCCGTTCCCACAGCGGTGCGGCCACCAGACCGCGCTCGACGACCTCGGCCCACGTCAGCGGTTCGTCGTGGGTGCCCGAGCCGGCGGCCGGCTTCGTGGTCGGCGTGACGAGCGGTCCGGGGAGGGCGGTGTTCTTCTGCAGGCCCTCGGGGAAGTGGTAGCCGTAGATCGTGCGGGCCCCGTCGGCGTAGGCCCGCCACAGCGACGTCGACGTGACGCCGGTGATGTAGCCCCGCACGACCACTTCCACCGGCAGCGGGTCGGCCGCCCTGGCCACCAGCACGTTGGGGTCGGGGACGGCGAGGACGTGGTTGGCGACGACGTCAGCCGAACGGGCGAACCACCAGGCCGCCAGTTGGTTGAGCACCTGGCCCTTGTACGGGACGCCGGCGACGATGCGATCGAAGGCCGACAGGCGGTCGGTCGTGACGAACAGCCGCCGGCCGGCGCCGAGGGCGTAGGAGACCCGCACCTTGCCGTCCCGGCGGTCCTCGAGCGGCAGGTCGACCTCGACGAAGGGGTCCTCACTTGACATGGCGCACCGCCGCTTCGAAGAGGCGCAGGCCCAGGTGGGCCGGCCGTGCCCGGGTCGCGCCGGTGGCGCGGGTGCTGGCGGACCAGCACGTGGTTCTCGGGGTGCGGCATCAGGCCGAGGACGACGCCGGTCGGGTCGCACACGCCTGCGATGTCGGCCACGGAGCCGTTGGGGTTGCGGCCGGCGTAGCGCAGGACCACTTGGCCCGACGCCGCCAGCGCGGCCGGATCGGGGTGCACGTAGCGGCCCTCGCCGTGGGCGATCGGGCAGTGGACGTCGTCCACGACGCCCGCCGTCCAGATGCAGCGGCTGGCCGGCTCGACGGCCAGCTCGACCCAGCGGCAGTCGAAGTGGCCGCCGGCGTTGTGGCCGAGGGCGCCCGGCAGGAGGCCGGCTCGTGTGAGCACCTGGAACCCGTTGCAGATCCCGATGACCGGGCGGCCATCGGCAACGAACCGGCGCAGCGCCTCGCCGAGGCGCCCGCCATCGGCAGCCGTGAGGTCGAGCGCCAGCAGCCGGCCGGCGCCGAGGGCGTCGCCGTAGCTGAACCCGCCGGCGACCACCACCAGGCGGGCCTCGTCGAGCAGCTCCGGGCGGGCGGTCAGCTCGGCGGCGAGGACGACGGAGGGCTCGGCTCCCGCGAGGTCGAGGGCGAGGACGGCGTCGGTGTCGCGGTTGGTCCCTGGCCCGGCGACCACGAGGGCGGTCGGTCGGGTCACGGCCGTCCCTCCCGGCGAAAGGCGGCCGCCAGCTCGTCGACGCCGAGGCGGCGCACGCCGGGCAGGTCGAGCGCGGCGTCGGCGGTGACCGTGCCGAGGACCTCCGCCGGGCCGGCCGTCGCGACGAAGGCGTCGAGATCCGCCGGCCGCACTTCGACGACGAGGCGGCCGGCCGACTCGCCGAAGAGGGCGGCGACGGCGTCGTCGCCGGGGAGCGCGTCGACGGCCAGCCCGAGGCGGCCGGCGATGCAGAGCTCGGCGAGGGCGACGGCGAGACCGCCCTCGCTGACGTCGTGGCACGCCTGCACCAGCCCGTCCCGCATGGCGGCGTGGAGGCGGCGGTAGCGGTCCGGGGCGGCGGGGTCGGGCTGTGGCGCCCGCCCCGGCTGGACGGGGGCGCCGTGCACCAGGTCGAAGTGGCTGCCGGCGAACTCGGCCGTGGTGTCACCGAGGAGGACGACGACGTTGCCGGGCGCGCTGAGCTCGGCGGTGACGCAGGCGCCGACGTCGGGCACGTGGGCGACGGCCGTGATCACGAGCGTCGGCGGCACGGCGTGGCGGCGGCCGTCGGCGCCCGTGTACTCGTTGTTCAACGAGTCCTTGCCGGACACGAACGGTGCGGCGTGGGCCACCGCCGCCGCGTGCAGGCCGCGGACCGCGGCAACGAGCTCGCCCAGCGTCGACGGCCGGCGGGGATCGCCCCAGGAGAAGTTGTCGAGCAGGGCGACGCGGTCGGGGTCGGCGCCGACGGCCACGACGTTGCGGATGGCTTCGTCGACGGCGACGGCGGCCATCGCTTCGGGGTCGTGCACGCCGTGCCACGGGTTGACGCCGATGCCGATGGCGAGCCCGTGCGTATCGCGGGGATCGGCGAGGACGACGCCGTCGCCGGGCGCGTCGCCAGCCACGCCGACGAGCGGGCGGACGACGGTGCCGCCCCCGATCTCGTGGTCGTAGCGGTGGATCGTCGCCGCCTTGGAGGCGATGTTGCGGTGGGCGAGGAGGGCGAGCAGCGTGGCGGCCGGGTCGGTGGCGGTACGGCTCACGGCCGTGCGCGAGGGCCGCGGCAGTTCGGCGACCATCTCCCGGCGCGGCCGGCCGTCGTGCAGGAACGCCGTGTCCAGATCGAGGACCGTGGCGCCCTGGTGGCGGACGACGAGCCGGCCGTCACCCGTGAAGGCGCCGATGTCGGCGAGCTCGACGCCGTGACGGGTGCAGCGGTCGCGCAGCACCGGCAACCGGTCGGGCGGCACCGCGACGACCATGCGCTCCTGCGCCTCGGAGAGCCAGATCTCCCATGGCTGGAGCCCCGGGTACTTCAGCGGGACGAGGGCCAGCTCGACGTCGGCGCCGACGCCCTCGGCCATCTCGCCGACGGCCGACGAGAGCCCGCCCGCGCCGCAGTCGGTGATCGCCGTCCACAGGTCGTGGGGTTCGTCGGTGCCGGCGAGCACGTCGATCAGCAGCTTCTCCGTCACCGGGTCCCCGATCTGCACGCTGGCCCCCGCCACCTCGCCGGTGGTGGCGTCCATGCCGGCGCTCGAGAACGTGGCGCCACGGATGCCGTCACGCCCAGTGCGACCGCCGAGGACGACCACCCGGTCGCCCGGATGCGGCCCCGTCGGCGGCGGCCGGTCGGCGGCGACGCCGATGCAGCCGCAGAACACCAGCGGGTTCGTCGTGAAGCCGGGGTCGTAGAGCACGGCGCCGGCGACCGTCGGGAGGCCGATCTTGTTGCCGTAGTCGGCGACGCCGTCGATCACGCCGTCACGGATGCGGCGCGGGTGGAGCGCGCCGTCGGGCACGGCGGCGAGCGCGACATCGGGCGGGCCGAAGCAGAGGACGTCGGTGACGGCCACAGGGCGGTGGGCGGCGCCGAGCACGTCACGGATGACACCCCCGACACCGGTGTTGGCGCCACCGAACGGCTCGACCGCGGACGGGTGGTTGTGGGTCTCGGCCTTGAGGGCGACGGTCGTGCCCTCGGCGAACGAGACGATGCCGGCGTTGCCGACGAACGCGGACCGCACGAACGGAGCCGCCACCTCGTCGGTGGCCGCCCGCAGCTGGTCGAGCAGTGACGGCTGGGCGACGCCGTCGACGGTGAGCGCGGCGCGGAACGTCTTGTGGGCGCAGTGCTCGCTCCACGTCTGGGCGAGCGTCTCCAGCTCGACGTCCGTGGGGTCGCGGCCGACGTCGGTGAAGTGGTCGCGGATCGCGACCAGCTCGGCCGGGTCGAGGGCGAGGGCGCGGTCGGCCGAGAGGGCCGCGAGGCCGTCGTCGTCGAGCCCGCGCACCGGCACGACCGCGGCGCCGCCCACCGCCTCGCCGCCCGGGTGGAAGACGGCGTCGGCGCTGCCGGTGGTCCAGCGCTCGATGATCGGGTTGGCGACGACCCGCCGCAGCAGCACGTCGGCGGTCGACGGGTCGGTTGCCGGCGGCAGCTCGACGCGGCGACCGGTGGCGGCGGCCGTGACGTCGACACCGAGGTGGCGGGCGGCGTGGAGGACGGCGTCGGCAGCGGTGTCGGTGACGCCGGGCTGGAACGTGATCTCCACGTGGGCGGCGCCGCCGTCGGGCACCTCCCAGCTGCCGGTCTGCAGGAGCGGGTCGCCGAGGAACGCTCCGAGGCGGGCCCGGCCGTCGTCGTCGAGGTCGCCCTCGACGAACACGATGTCGGCGATGGCGACCGGGCCGTCGAGCCGCAGGCCGAGATCGGCGGCGCTGGCGGCGATGGCCTGCGCCCGGGGATCAGGATCGATGGACCGCAGGGTCAATCGATGCCCGGACGCCACTGCCCCGACCCTACGGACCGCGCGCCCGACGACGGGACCATCTTGACGAAATGTCCACCCCTCGGTTCTGAATCGTTCCAGTGGGGGGTCAGGACGTCACTGGATCGATTCAGAACTGGAAGGCTGGGCCGGGATGGGCGATGACACCATGACCCGGTTGGTGCTCGTGCGGCACGGGGAGTCCCTGGCCAGCGTCGCCAGGTCGATCGGCGGGCCACGGACGTGTGCCGGGCTGTCCGAGCTCGGCCGGCAGCAGTGCGCCCGGCTGGCCCGCCGCCTGGCCGAGACCGGCGAGCTTGACGTGCATCGGCGCTCTACGCCAGCCACTATCCGCGGGCGATCGAGACAGCGGAGGTCCTGGCGCCGGCGCTGGGCGGCCTCGAGGTCCTCGTCGAGGACGGCTTCGGCGAGCACGACCCCGGACCGGACTGCGACGGGCTGACGTTCGAGGAGTTCGTCGAGCGCCACGGCATGCCGGACTGGGAGGGCGACCCCCACGGCGTGTCGTTCCCGGGCGGCGAGACCATCGCCGACATGCACCACCGCGTCGCGCGGACGGTGCACCGGGTGCTCGGCGCCCACGCCGGCGGCACCGTCGTCGTGTGCTGCCATGGCGGGGTGATCAACGCCGCGCTGCGCATCGCCCTGCGGACGCCGATCACCGGCGGCTTCGAGCTGTACACCGCGAACGCCTCGATCAGCGAGCTCCTGCTCGTGCGGCCCGGCCGGTGGCGCGTGCTGCGCTACAACGACGCCGCCCACCTCGCCGGCCTGCCCCTGGCCTCGGAACGCTGAGCCGTGCGCTGGGTCGTCGTCGGTGGCGGCGCGGCCGGATGCGTGGTCGCCGCCCGCCTGGCCGAGGCCGACCACGACGTGACGCTGGTCGAGGCCGGCCCGGCTGCACCGTCCCCGGCGACGACAGGGCCCAGCTTCTTCGACGCGCTGGCCGAACCCGGACGCACCTTCCCGGGCGACTTCGTGCGCGGCCGCGGCCTCGGCGGATCCGGCGCCGTCAACGGGATGCTCGCCGCGCCCGGCGACCCCCGGCAGTACGCGGCCTGGGGCTGGACGGACGCCGACGACGCCCTCGCCCGTGTGCGCGTCCCGTGGGAGCCGGCGGCCGAGCACGAGGTCGGCCCGGTCGACCGGGCGCTCCTCGCCGCCGCGCCCGATGCCGTCCTGGCGCCCCTGACCCGCCGCGCCGGGCGCCGCGTCACGGCGGCCGACGCCTACCTCGCCGGCGCCGCCGTCGACGTGCGTGCCGACACGCACGGTGGACCGGATCCTGCTCGACGGCGCCACCGCGGTCGGCGTCGCCCTGGCCGACGGCTCGACGCTCCCGGCCGACCGTGTGGTCGTCGCCGCCGGTGCGGTCGGCTCGCCCGTGCTGCTCGCCCGCTCAGGTGTCGCCGTGCCGGGGATCGGAGACGGCCTGCGCAACCACCCCGCGGTCCCGGTCACCCTGCGGCTGGCCGACGGCGTGGAGGTCGATCGGCACGGGCTCGTCGCAGCCGCGACGCTGGTGCGGGGCGACCTCCAGGTCCTCCCGATGAACCACCTCGGGCCGGCCGAGCCCGGGCTGGCGATGCTGCTCGTCGCCTGTCTGGCGCCAACGGGGCGGGGCACGGTCCGCCCCGGAGACGACGGTCCGGTGGTGACGCAGGTGCTCAGTGATCACGATCGCCGCCGCCTCGACGACGGTGTGGCGCTGGCCGAGCAGCTGCTGGCCCACCCGGCGTTCTCCACGATCGTCACCGGTGTCACCGTGGGCGAGCCGCCGGCAGGGATCTTCCATCCGACGTCGACGTGCGCGATGGGCATCGTCGTCGACGACGACGGTGCCGTCCGCGACCACCGGCACCTCCACGTCGTGGACGCGTCGGTGTTCCCCGACATCCCGGCGGCCGGCACGTACGTGCCGACGCTGCTCCTCGCCGAGCGCCTCGCCGCGCGGCTCATTGGTGCACCGTCGACGCGCGGAAGGATCGGCTGACAGCGGGCGGTGCACCAATGACCGCCTCGCCGCTCCGCGTCGAGGCACCGTGTCGATGGTTCGCTCGCCCTGCGGGCTCACTCACACCGCGGCGAGCAGCTCCTCCATCGACTCCTGCAGCAGCTCCGTGAGCCGCCAGATGTCGGGCACCAGCTCGCGGCACGACACGAACCCGAAGTCGAGGTTGCCGTTGTAGCTCTGCACCGTCATGTTCAGGCCCTGCCCGTCGATCAGCGCGGAGATGGGGTAGAAGTGCTCGAGGCGGGCGCCGGCGAAGTACAGCGGCATCGCCGGGCCGGGCACGTTGGAGATGATCAGGTTGAACGGCGGCGCCGCGCGGTCGGCGATGCGCAACCGGCTGTACATCCGCATGGCCCTGGCGGCGATGGCCGGTGGAGCGAACTGGGTGAAGTCCTGCAGCGTGTCGGCCGGGATGGCGGCGAACTGCGTCTTCGCCTTGTTCATGCTGCGCTGGACGCGCTGCAGCCGGGCGAGGGGATCGGCCTCGTTGGTCGCCAGGTCGGCGAGCAGCATCGACACCCGGTTCTGGAAGGCGTCGTCCTCCTTGCCCGTGCGCACGCTGACCGGCACGGCGGCGATGAGGCTCTCCGCCGGCAGGGCGTCGTGCTCCTCGAGGTACGCCCGCAGCGTGGCCGAGCACAGCGCCATCACGACGTCGTTGAACGTGCACCCGACGGCGCGCCGGATCTTCTTGGCGTCCTCCAGCGGGATCGTCGTGTAGGAGAAGCGCCGGTGCGGGGTGATCGAGGCGTTGAACGGCGTGCGCGGCGCCGCCGTCGGCGGCAGGGCCGGTGGGTCGTCGACCTCGTTGGGGGCGTTGCGCAGGCGCTGGCGCAGCATGTCGCCGACCGGGCCGGGCACCGGCTGGGCGATCGTGTCGGCGAGGGCCCGCAGCGTGGCGCTGTTGGTCGACGAGCTCAGGTCGCGCAGGGCGCGCACCGACAGCCGCACGAACTTCTCGGGGCTGCGCACGTACTGCAGCAGCGTTCGCTGCAGCAGCTCGACGTCGCTCGGCACCGCGTCGGGCGTCCACGCCGCCGGCGTGCCGGTCGGGCGGGCATCGCGCTCGGTGTCGAGCATCGACGCCAGCATCGCGGCGCCCGACGCGCCGTCGATCGTGGCGTGGTGGACCTTGTTCAGCTGGGCGATCTTCGTGCCGCCGTCGACGCCCTCGATGACGTACAGCTCCCACAGCGGGCGGCTGCGGTCGAGCGGTCGGGCGTGGATGCGGCTGACGACCTCGGCCAACTGCTCGGGCGTGCCGGGCGACGGGACGGCGTGGCTGCGGACGTGGAAGTCGATGTCGAAGTCGGGATCCTCGATCCAGTACGGCAGGTCGAGCCCGAGCGGCACCTCGACGAGGCGGCGCCGGAAGGGCGCCAGCTGGTCGAGTCGCTCCAGGATCATCTGCTTGGCGGCCTCGGCGTTGGCCGCGCCGGGGACCTCCTCGTCGTCGTAGATCGTCATCGACGCGACGTGGCCGAAGGTGGAGCTGGTCTCCATGTTGAGGAAGCTGGCGTCGATCCCGGAGAGCTGCTTCATGGGCGGATGGTACGCCTCTGCTAACCATGCGTCGGATGGGTGCCCATGGCGTCGTCGTCGAGGCCGGTGAGGGCTGCCACGCCTACGTCCAGGGCGACGGATCGTGGGGGTGGAGCAACGCCGGGCTGGTGCTGGGCGACGGCTGCTCGCTGCTCGTCGACACCCTCTTCGACCTGCCGCTCACGGCCGAGATGCTGGCGGCGTTCGCGACGCGCACGGCGACGGCGCCGATCGGCACCGTCGTCAACACCCACGCCAACGGCGAC
The DNA here is from genome assembly GCA_963784255.1 of uncultured Acidimicrobiia bacterium. Classification (GTDB taxonomy): domain Bacteria; phylum Actinomycetota; class Acidimicrobiia; order Acidimicrobiales; family Ilumatobacteraceae; genus JALZMG01. The sequence goes on from CAWAQO010000005.1 coordinate 141,404, forward strand.
CACTGCTACGGCAACGAGCTCGTCGGCCGGCGCAGAGATCGTGGCGACCGAGGCCGCCGCCGACGAGATGACCCACGTGCCGCCGTCGGTGCTGGCGGGCCTCTGCGCGGCTTCCGGCGAGGTCGGTGACCTGTTCCGCGGCTTCTTCGGCGACTTCCGGTTCGAGGGGATCGAGCTGACCCTGCCGACGCGCACGTTCAGCGGGCGGCTGACACTCGACGTCGGCGGTCGCACCGTCGAGCTGATCGAGGTGGGGCCGGCGCACACGGCCGGCGACCTGCTCGTCCACGTGCCCGACGCCAACGTCGTGTTCACCGGCGACATCCTGTTCATCGGGGGCACCCCGATCGTGTGGGCCGGCCCGATCGGCAACTGGATCGCGGCGTGCGACCTGATGCTCGGCATGGACGTCGACGTGGTGGTGCCCGGACACGGTCCGGTCACCGACCAGACGGGTGTCACCGCGGTCCGGGACTACCTCGCGTTCGTCGAGCGCGAGGCCACGGAGCGCCACGCTGCCGGCGTCGATGCGTTCGACGCCGCCCGGGAGATCGCCGCCCTCGTCGGCGCCGGCAGCGACTTCGCCGGCGTGGGGTGAGGCCGGCCGCATCGCCGTGAACGTCGAGACGGTCTACCGCACGCTCGATCCCGGCCACCGCCCACCGGACGTCGTCGAGCAGTTCCGCCGGATGGCCGTCCTCGATCGTGCCGGGGCCTGACCGCGACGTCGCCGTGATCGGCGACGGCCCGGCCGGCCTGGCGCTGGCGGCGGCGTGCCGCCGTGCCGGGCTGGACGCCGTCGTGGTCGGCACCGGCGGGCGCCTGGACGGCGACGTACGGGATGTGGCGCGACGACGTGCCGGCGCTCCCCGACGCCTGCTTCGCCCACATCGCGCCGTCCGTGGTCGTCCACACCGGCAACCGCCACGTCATCGATCGCCCGTACGGCATCGTCGACGACCACGCCCTGCGTGCCCATCTCGCCGACGGCGTCGAGATCGTCACGGCGTGGGCCGAGGGCGTGCAGCACTTCGGCTGGGGCGGCCGTGTGCTCACGTCGACCGGCGACCACGACGCCCGGTTCGTCGTCGACGCGACGGGCTGTCCTCCCACGCCCGGCGTGGCCGGGCAGTCGGCCTTCGGCGTCGTCGTCGCCGACCGGCCCACCGATGAGGTCGTGCTGATGGACCTCCGGTGCGGGGCCGGCCGCCCACCGACGTTCGGCTACGTGGTGCCCGTCGGTGACGGGTGGCTGGTCGAGGAGACCGTGCTGGTGGCCCGGCCCATCGTCGAGCCGGCGGTGCTGGAGGGGCGGCTCGCGGACCGGGTCGGTCAGGCCGACGGTGGACGGTGCACGGCGGGTGGAGCGGGTCGTCATCCCGATGGATCCGGGCCTGCCCGACCGCCGGCGGGCGACGATCGCCTTCGGCGCCCGCGCCGGCTACGTCCACCCGGGCACGGGCTACTCCGTGGCCGCCTCGCTGCGGGCGGCGCCACGCGTGGCGGCGGCGCTGGCGGCTACGTCGGGGTGCGACCCGCGGCCGGTGTGGGACGCCGTCTGGCCGGAGCCGGCTCGGCGCACCCGCCGGCTGCACCGCCATGGCCAGCGGGTGCTGCTCACGCTCGACGCCGCCGAGCTGGCGACGTTCTTCGAGGCCTTCTTCAGCCTCCCGGTGGCCGTGTGGGCGCCGTACCTGCGTCTGGACGCCGATCCCGGCGACGTCGTCAGGGCGATGTGGGCTGTGGCACGTCGTCTGCCGTGGCCGGTTCGGCGGAAGCTGGCGGGGTGGTCCGGCGGGCGCTGATCGAGCGCCGCACGGCGAACACCCAGCCGACCACCACGCAGGCGGAGAAGATGAACCACTGCACGGCGTACGACAGGTGCGGACCCTCGCTCAGCTCGGGGACGTCGAGCGGCTGGGGGAACGGACCGGCCTCGGCGGGAGCGGACGACGCCAGCTCGACGTACATCGGGACAAGGGGCCCCGGCATCTGCGCGGCCAGCCGCGGCAGATCGACCCGGTGGGCCTCGGTGAGGTCGCCCGTCGCCGGGTCGCTCAGCTGGCCCCGCCGCCGCTCCTGCGACGGACGCAGCCGGCCGACGACGTCGACGGTGCCGGCAGGTGGTGCCGCCGCGTCGGCGCCGAGCGGCACGAAGCCGCGCTGCACGAGCAGGATCCGACCATCGTCGAGCTGGAGCGGGGTGACGACGATGTCCCCGGCCGAGCCGCCTTGCGAGCGGTTGACGACGACGAGCTGCTCGTCGGGCAGGTAGGTCCCGCCCGCCTCGACCTGGCGCCACTCGACCTCGTCCGGATCGCCACTCGCCAGCACGTCGTCGAGCGGGGCGGGCGGGAGGTCGATGCGGCTGCTCACCGCCGCGTTGAAGGCCTGGCGCTCGTCGAGCCGGCGCAGCTGCCAGAAGCCGAGGTTGATCATCAACACGACGCCGCCCAGGCAGAGCAGGTGGAAGCCGATCCAGCGGGGACGCAGGAGGAACCGGTACATCAGCGGCGCTGACCGTATCGTCCAACCGTCCATTTCGGGCCGGCCGCACAGCGGTACGGTCCAGGCGGTGGGAACCGACCTGCCCGACTTCCACATCCCCCACGCCGAGAAGATCGAGTGGATGGTCGAGGTCAACGGGTACGCCGTCGAGGCGGTCCCCCCGGACGCCGAGAGCGACCCGCCGCAGGCCGGCTACACGTACACCATCGGGTTCCCCGCCCATGCCGGCTTCCCCGACGTGGTCGTGTTCGGCCTCACGCCCGCCGACGCCACCGGTCTGCTCGGCCTCGTCGAGGAGCTGACGGCCGGCGGCGCGGAGATCCCGCTCGACGCCGAGGTCGTCGGCGTGCTCGGCAACGACCTGCGCTGTCGGTTCGCGCCCGTCGACCTCGAGATCTGGGGCCAGCTGTTCGCCACCGCCGTCGCCTGGTACCGCGGCCAGCCGTTCGACGTCGTCCAGCTCGTGTACCCCGACCGCAACGGCTTCCTGCCCTACGAGGCCGGGTTCGACCAGCGCCGCCGCTACGCCCAGCCGATCATCGGTCGGGTGTGACGACCAAACGCCCGGGGGCCGTCCCCGGGGCCGTCGCTAGGCTTTCCGCCCCGTGACGGGAGCGTGGTTGCCGGGAGACCCACCGGGCCACCGCCGGTTCTTCACGTTCGCCACCGACCGCCGGTTCGCGCTCGACAGCGGGGCCACGCTGTGCGACGTCACGGTGGCCTACGAGACCTGGGGCACGCTCGACGCCACCGCCAGCAACGCCGTGCTGCTGTGCCACGCCTGGACCGGCGACAGCCACGTCACCGGACCGGCCGGCACCGGCCACCCGACGCCGGGGTGGTGGGAGGGCATGGTCGGTCCGGGCCGGCCGATCGACACCGATCGCTGGTACGTCGTGTGCGCCAACGTGCTCGGCGGCTGCCAGGGCTCGACCGGGCCGGCCTCGCCGCACCCCGACGACGGTCGTCCCTACGGCGCCCGCTTCCCGGTGCTCACCATCCGCGACATGGTGCGGACGCAGGCTCGGCTGGCCGACCACCTCGGCGTCCACCGCTGGCACGCCATCGTCGGCGGCTCGATGGGCGGCATGCAGGTCCTCGAGTGGGCGATCACCTACCCGCACCGCGTGCGCTCGATCATCCCGATCGCCACGTGCATGCAGGCGACGGCGCAGCAGATCGCGTGGGGGGCCATCGGGCGGCGGGCCATCGCCCTCGACCCCCGCTGGCGCGGCGGCGACTACTACGACGATCCCGACGGCGGACCGTCGGACGGCCTGGCGGTCGCGCGGATGGTCGCCCAGGTGACGTTCCGCAGCGACAACGTGTTCACCGACCGCTTCGGGCGTGACCTCGTCGATCGGGCGGCCCGTGGCGACACGTTCGGGCTGTGGCAGCAGTTCGAGGTCGAGCGCTACCTCGAGCACCACGGCGCCAAGCTCAACCGCCGCTTCGACGCCAACAGCTACCTCGTGATCGGCAAGGCGATGGACCTCCACGACGTCGCCCGCAGCCGCGGCAACCTCGCCGCCGCCATGGCCCGCATCACGGCCGGCTGCCTCGTCATCGGCATCTCGTCCGACCTGCTCTACCCGAACTACCAGCAGCGCCAGATCGACGAGCTCCTGCGCTCGGAGGGCAACTGGAGCCGCTACGTCGAGATCGACTCGCCCCACGGCCACGACGCCTTCCTGATCAACCTCGACCAACTCGCCGTCCCGGTGGCGAGCTTCCTCGATCAGGTCTCGGAGCGCTGACCCGGCACCAGCTCGTCGAGGCGCGGCACGATCCTGCTCTTCGTCGGGACGCGCAGGGCGAGGTGCTGGCCGGTCTCGTCGGCGGGGATCGGGCGGAGCACGTAGATCTCCTTGCCCTGTGGCGGCTTCGGCGACTTCGCGCTGATCCGCCACACGCTGCTCGTCGAACGCTGCAGTGAACGGCGGGCCACCACCAGCCCGCCGTCAGGGAGGATCGAGACCCTGACCTCGCGCCGGCGCCCGGACGACAGCCCGTAGCGGTCCGTCGGCTCCGCCGTGGTGACGAAGCGCTGGCCGTCCTTCGATACCCAGTGCGGCTCGAGCCGGGTCGCCAGCAGGAACAGGCCCACGCACACGACGATGGCGCCGACGGTCCACAGCAGGTCAGTCACGCGCCCATGAGTTTGCCGCGTCGTGCCACCCGATAACACTCGGGCGGTGCCCGAGGTCCTCGAGGTGGAGCTGTCCCGCCGAGCGATCACCAAGGTGGTCGGCCGGACCGTGCGCGCCGTCGAGCGGACCGACCCGATCATCGTCGCGCCGGGCGTCGACGAGGTGCTGCCGGGCCGGCGGGTCACGGGCGTCGACCGCCGCGGAAAGTTGATGGTCCTGCACACCGACGGCCCGGACCTCGGGGTGCACTACGGCATGACCGGACGGCTGCTGCGCGACGGCGACGAGCCGGCCATCGAGCGCCTCGTCTACAGCGCCAACAGCGACCACGAGCGCTGGGACCGCTGGGTCGCCCTGCTCGACGACGGCACCCGGCTGCGCTTCCACGACCCACGCCGCTTCGGACGGATCTGGCTCGAGCCCGACATCGACCGGCTCGGCCCCGATGCCCTGACCCTGCGCCGGCGCGACCTGGCGGCCGCGCTGGCCAGGCGCCGCGCCCCGGTGAAGGCGGTGCTGCTGGACCAGGCGGCCGTCGCCGGGCTCGGCAACCTGCTGGTCGACGAGGTGCTGTGGTGGTCGGGGATCGATCCACGGCGCCCCGCCGCGGAACTGGACCGTGACGAGGTGGGCCGGCTGCACCGCGCCATCCGCCGCCGGCTCCCGCTGATGATGCGCCGCGGTGGCAGCCACACCGGCAGGCTGTCGCCCGAGCTGCGGGCGACCGGCGGCCCCTGTCCACGGGACGGCACGCCGCTCGCGCGGGGCGTCGTCGGCGGACGCACGACGCTGTGGTGTCCCTCGCACCAGCGGTGAACCTGCGATGATCGGCCCTCCGTGAACACCCAGCTCGCTGCCTTGGTCGGGTCGACCACCTCGACCACGATCGTGCTGGTCGCGGCGCTCGTGCTCGTCGGGCTGGTGATGATCGGCGTGGCGATCTGGTTGGTGCGCTCGACGCGTCGCGACAGCCCGGCCCTCGCCCCGCTGGAGGTGATGGGCGAACGTCGCTGGCGGCGGTCCGACGACGTCGCCCGCGCCGGGGCCCTCACGGAGGCCCGCCCCGACGGTGCCCCGCCGCCCGCCCCGACGGTGCCGTTCGACGCCCCGTCCGACCAGCCGAGCCCGAACGGTGAGCTGGCGCCACCGAATCCCGTCGTCAGCGCTCACACTTCGACCGAGGGGCCGGCCGTCGATGCTCGGTCGGAAGCGTGACGGGTACTCTCGGGCCGATGGCGTCGTTCGATGTCGACGAGATGCTGGCGCGGTTCCGCGACCGGGCCGCGGCCGTGAAGAAGCGCCCGCTGCCGCCCGTGGCGGGCGCCGAGCGCCAGCAGTTCATCGCCCAGGCCCAGGTGGACTTCCAGGACTACGCCATCATCGGTGACGCCTCGGGGTCGATCGAGGACGGGGTGCTGGTGCTGCGCATCGACCTGCGGCCGCCCGACGCCCGGGACTGAGGCTGTCCGGTCGGCGGACCCGGCTGCTAGCCTGTGGCTCCCACGCGGACGTGGCTCAGCTGGTAGAGCATCACCTTGCCAAGGTGAGGGTCGCGGGTTCGAATCCCGTCGTCCGCTCCAGGTCAGAGACGGTTTTCGGATCGGGACTCCGAGGTTGGAACCACGACGCGGACCAACGACCGTTGCCCTCCGGAGCCGGCCAGGGGTAACAGAGCGCCTCGACGAAGCGGGCCGAGCAACGCCCACCGGGCGGCCGACTGGACTCCCGCCACACCCCCCGACCGGCCGCGACACCCGGACTCACGTGCAACCGCAACGGTCCGCGGCCCCACGACGAACTGGCCACCCGACGACAGCCGAATCGGCGGCCCAACGAGTGGAGAACCGACCGGGCGAGGCGGCCGGGGCGGCTGGAGATGTTTGCGTCGTAGGGGTCGTCGAGCATCATCGGCAGCGTGATCCCGGCCACGAGAGTGTGTCGCTCGAGTCGACTTCAACCACGCGTGCCATCACACGTGATGGGGCGATCTCGGCCAGCAGGGATGCCGGCTTCGCGAACGATCCGACATGATCTGGATCGGGCCGAGGAATCTCGCACGATCACCTCGCCGCCATCGGCCATCCCTCGCACCCCATCTGTGGTTGTCCGTTGGTGACGCGATCCGCCGCGTCGACGTGTGTGCTTGCGCACATCCGATCTCGCATTCGCCATCGTCTACGGCATGTTCAACAACACACCCGCACGTGGTGGGACCTCGCGCCTCTCCGGGCAGGGTCCGTTGTAGCCTCCTCGGAGCCGCTGATCACCGATCGGCGCGAAGGGGGCTGATGAACGTCAAGCTGCAGTGGTATCCGGTCAAGGGCGGGCGGGTTGACCTGCCCGTCGGCGCACAGATCATCGACGTGCGCTTCGAAGACACACTCGGCATGGGTGGAGGCCAAGAGCCCGTGGCGGTGCTCGTTCAGGTCAACGAGATGCCGTCCGAATGAGCCGGGGTGGCGAGCGGTCGGAGAGTTGGTGACTGTCCTCGTGCGGTGCGAGACACCGTGTGTTCGCAGTTTCGGGTCCCGCGCCGTTCGATGACGGATTGGCGAAGCGCCAAGGACTACCGGCCTGCACGCTGATTAGGGTGAGCGGAGTATGACTCCGCCACAGCACGACAGAAGGTAACCGACTGGGGGCGTTCGTCCAGCGAGGACAGATCGGCACGCGAGCGGCTGCGATGGAGCCCCTGCCGGGCCGGTGCGTCGCTCCACCACGAAAGACGTCGTCGGCGCCGCCTGCTGCGTGAGCGGCACGCCTCCCATGCGTCCATCGAGCGACGGCACCATTCGTCGACGTCCGGCTCCACGGGCCTGACCACGACCACCTCGACGGGGCCGGTACTCAGACGCCGGCCTGCGCTGGTGGGCCGATCGTGTCGATCAATGACACAGCGCTGAACGCGACGTCTACGTCGACGTCTACTTCAACAACGACGCCGAAGGCAACGCCGCGGAGAAGGCTGCGACTCTCGAGACGCTCTGTCGGCAGTTCTCGTGCAACCGGCGCAATGACAGTCTGGTCGCCGTCAGAAGATCGATCGCTGGGTCGCCTCGAACCTGTCCGCGTCGGCGGTGATCTCCCACGTTCGGACGTCCCTTCCGGCACCGTCGTGCGTCTTCTCATGAATCACCACCGACCGGTCGTCGACGTGCCGGCCAGCGCCACAGATCGTGACTCGTTGCGCACGATGCGACGCAACCACCTCGACGATGTCGGTACCAAAGTCGTCCAGCGACCCGGGAACTCTGCCGTTGACGGCCGTGACGGTGTACGGCACCCCCGACGCAACCGCGTCGACGCCGCTGTCATCCGACACGTCCGCCCCTTCCCAGATAGGACCCCCGCCTTCCCGGGTACGACGCCACTCAAACACCGAGCCGAGCTGGGGCACGGCGGAGGAGGTCATCGTGCCGAGGAGGTACCGGGTCGAGTTCCGTCGCAAGGTGCCCGACCTGATCGAGGTTGGCAGGCCGGTCGCCGAAGTCGCTGCCCAAATCAGGATCACCGCGCAGACAGTCGACAACTGGCGGAACCAGGACCAGATCGACGGGGCCCGCGCGCCGGCACGACGACGACCGAGTCAGCCGAGTTGGCGGCTGCCAAGAAGGGGATCCACGAGCTGGAGACTGAGCCGGCGGTGACGAAGCGCGCGAACGAGTTGCTGAAGGCTCAGACGGACCCCCAAAGACGTTGGGAGGTCGTCGCACACGTCGTGAGCGAAGGCCCTCCCGATCGAGGTCACCTGCCGAGTGGTCGGCGTGTCCGTGTCGGGCTTCTACATGTGGCGGCATCGCAAGCCCACGGCGCGGGCGGTGCGCCACGCCGTGGTGGCCGAGGCGATCCGCCAGGTGCACGACGAGTCCGGCCGGACGTACGGCGCCCGCCGCGTCCACGCCGAACTCGTGCTCGGGCGACGACGTCGTGATCCACAGCTTGCACGGCACGCAATGCACGTCATGGGCGTTCACCGGCCGCGCCCTTGGACTCGGGCCAGTTGCCGTCGATGGGTTCAAAGGCGTCTGCTACGACAACGGCCGGATCGAGTTGTTCTGGGCGGATGCAGGCGCTCGGCACGCTCAGCCCGATCGAGTACGAACTCCGCCACGCCGACAGCGTCGCCCGCGATCAAGCCAGCTGACCGCACGGAACCCGGGGCACACGAGAGCATTCATGCGACCCGGGGCGCTTCCGCGAACGCGCCTGAGCGCATTCGATGCTGTGGCGCGTCTGGTCGGTGTGTCAGGCCGCCTTCCGGTACTTGGCCTCGGCGATGCAGAAGACGCCGTAGGCAAACAGTCCGATCGCGATGATCCACAGCAGCACCTTGCCCCCGGTCGTGTCGGCCAGTTCGATCAGGGCGCCGGAAGGCCCTTTGGCTGTCGTCGACTTGAACGCGATCGCGGCCTGGATGAAGAAGTAGCCGACCACCGCATACACCAGGGACTGCGCGCTATACCCGACCAGCCCGAGTCGGACGATCCAGGATCCTTCGCCGACGTCGAGGCGTTCGGCGAACTTCTTCTTGACGACCTGGTTGTAGAAGTTGTAGCCGGCGTAGCCGATGACGGCGACACCGAGGATGCCGACCAGCCAGCGTCCCGCTGGCCAGTCGAACAGGGTCGAGGCCGCCTTCTGAGAACCCTCGTCGCCGGACTCCTCGTTGCCCACCGTGTCGCCCGATCCGGTCCAGTTGGCGATCGTGACGCCGAGGGTGGTGATCGCGAGCAGGAGATAGAGGACGCCGAGCACGGCGTACTTGAGTCGATCCTTCGGTGCGCTGCCCTCGACCGGATCGCCCATCACTGCGCACAGGAAGCGCCAGAGTGCGAGGGCGAACAGCGCGACTGTCAGGGCGACGAGCAGGAACTTTCCGAGGGGTTGGTCAGCGAGCCACGCAACCGCACCCTCGCTCGTGGCCGCTTCATCCTTGTCCCCGATCGCGATGCGTATGGCGAGGAGGCCGACGATCGTCGCGACGACCCCCTGGCCCACGAGCCCGAGCCGTCCGATCGGCTCCTTCCAATCTCGTCGCCTTGGACACGACGGCCTCGCCGACGGCAGCTGGTGCATCGACCATGGAGATGGTCTCCCTCCGACCGGCGCGAGCTGAAACCGACCAGAGCGCGGCCAGCGTCGGACCAGCGAGGCCGCGCATCTGACTGTCTGAGGGTGTGATCGATGCGTTCACCGCCTTGGCGGTGAACCGGCGTCGACGGGCCGCGCCGCCGCGCGTCACGTTGAACGTCTCATCGGGACGGTGCGTGTCGACGGACGAACCTGGTTGCGTTCGGGTTTGGCCGTTGACGCCGACGTGGCACGGGCGATGGCACCGAGAACCTCGGCGTGGCCGGAAGGATGGACCTTGTGGGAGCAGAGCGACACGAGTGCGACCGGTGCCCCGGCGGCCGTCCTGCTGGACGCCGGCGGGGTCTTCGTCCTGCCCGAGCACCACCGCATCCTCGGCGCGTTCGAACGGGCGGGGTGGACACCACCTGCCGGCGCGCTCGACGCCGCCCACTACCGCGCCGCGGTCGGCTTCTCCGTGGAGGCCGACGCGGAGTCCGACTGGGCCGGTTGCTGGCAGCACTACCTCGAGGACTACGTCGAGGCCTGCGGCACACCACCCGAGTGGCGGCAGGAGGTCCATGAACACCTCGACAGCGAGTTCGCCGATGCCGCGCTCTGGTCCCGTGTGGTGGAGGGCTCGGTGGACGATCTCCGCGTCCTGGCCGCCACCGGCGTGCGCCTCGGCGTCGTGTCGAACGCCGACGGCGTGATGGGCGAGCGTCTGCGCGGGCTCGAGGTCCTGCAGGTGGGCCCGGGCGTCGGCGTACCGGTGGAGTGCGTGGTCGACTCCGGTGCGGTCGGCGTCATGAAGCCCGACCCGCGCATCTTCCGGGTGGCGCTCGAACTCCTCGAAGTGCCGCCCGAGCGCGTGTGGTACGTGGGCGACACGCCAGGCATCGACGTGGTGGGCGCATGGCAGGCGGGGATCCGACCCCTTCTGCTCGACCCGCTCGGGCTCCACCACGGCGCCCGCTACGACCGTGTGACCTCGCTCGCCGAGCTCGCCGCCCGCATCACGGCCGCCGGCGACAACCGTTTCGACCTCGCATCCGCCCGGGCCGCGGCGCTCGAGGACCGCACCGCCCACTGGGTGGGCGAGTTCCTCGCGGCAAATGGAAACGTGGTGCTCGGCGCCGCGCTCGCCCACCGCCCGCACTGGTGGCTGGGTCCGCTGCGTGTCCCGTTGCGGGCCCTCGTACGGCTCGCCGGTCCGGAGGACGGCATCGAGTGCCCCATCGCACACGGGGAGTGGGAGCAGGACGTAGGCGCCATGGAGGAGAGCCTCGACGACGGCTGGGAACCGCCGCCGCTCCTGTCGTGCGTGGAGGACGGCGCACTGGTGCTCCACGACGGCAACCACCGCTACGAGGCGCTGCAGCGGGCCGGCGCCGAGGCCGCCTGGGTCCTGGTGTGGTTCGACGACCCCGGCGAGCGAGCCGCGTTCGCCGCGCGCGTCGGCATGCGCGCTCCGGGCCTGGGCTAGCCGGTCGGCGTCGTCCAAGGGGCACTACTCGGACTCGGCGGGCTGCTCCTCGCCTTCGGGCTCACAATGGCCGTCGGTCGGTACGACACCCGGCGCGCCCTCCTCGTCCACGAGGCCGACACCATCGGCACGACGTTCCTGCGGGCCCAGCTGCAGCTCGTCGAGCGACACGCTCGCCGTCCGCTCGACCCGCTCGAGCGCGACGCCGACGCCGCCGTCGACGTAGAGCGGAGCCCGTACTTGCGAGGAACGAGGCGGCCCCCAGGTTCGCCGGCAGATGTCAACGGGCGGCCCTTGAACTCCGTCCACACTCGGCCAAACGACACGGCGCGGACGCTCGACAACATCGAGCCGGTCACCCGCGAGCTCCTATCCGGTGCATGTCGCTGGCGCGCCTCTCATTCGTGCTGCACGACCTGGCTGACCTGAGCTTCATCAACTCGGTCGGTCTCGGTGTACGGGTCAACGCCCATCAGGAACTCGAAGCGGCCATGCAAGCCCAGCCCGACCGGATCCGCGCCGTGGACCTCACCCGGTGGATGGTCGCATCGTGCGCCGCCGGCGCGGTGGACGACGTCAATGAGATCCTGCCCATGCTCGACGATGCATTGGCCAAGTTCGACGCCTGGTGGTCGACACAAGCGCTGACGGCGCCCTCCAAGAAGCCGTAGGCAACGCTTGCCCGAAGCCGGCATCCTCCAATGCCTCGACATCCCGTAACTCGCGCCGACCTCGGACCCGGCACCGCGATGAGCTCCGGTGAACCCCGCCGAGCACCACGCCCCGTCTTCCCGAGCGCCGCTCAGCTTCTTCGTCGCGTCGGGACGATCCGGACGGAGCGAGCTGGTTGCGGCCGGTCGGACGAGCCAACGCTCAAGTGGGAACGACCGGAGTATGGCGGGTCGACCACCAACGCCGGGACGTGTCCGAGTGGCGATCTCTCCTCGATCACGGGTGTGTTCGTTCGACCCGCCCACGAGCAGGCCGTCGCAGTGGCAGCCGGCGAAGACGCCGCTGACGATCAGGCGCTCATCGACGCTCGACGACTCGTACGCGACCGTCAGGCGGCCTGCTTCCACAGGGAGGCGACCGACGACCACCCGGTCAGCAGGAGCGTCTTGACGGCGTCGGGTGGGGTGAAGTTCCAGTCGCCCTTGATCACGTGCTGGACGCTCGACTTGCCGTCGCCGCCCTCGACGCTCAACAGGATGTTGCGGCTGCCGTCGGTGATGAACGTGCCACCGCCGAAGGACTGCCCCTCCGAACGAGCCAGACGGTCAGCGAGGTCGCGCGCCTCGGCTTCGTCCAGGCCGCCGGCGATGCCCTCGCCGTCGATGAAGAGGTAGTGCCCGTCGCGGCGGAGCATCGGGATCATCTGCAGCACGCCTCGGAGCGAGTCGCGCGAACCGGCGGCATTGATGGCCACCGATGTCATCATCGACATCGCCATCGCCGCCGTGAACGAGAAGTACTGGCGCACGCCGCTCTTGACCAGTGAGTACAGCTTGTCCTCGGTGGTCTCGGCCTTGGTGAAGTAGCCGTTGATGTCGTAGTTGTCGATGACCTGGCGTTCGGGAGCGACGCCGGGTTGGCCGGTGCGGATGAACAGCTGCACCACCTTGTTCCCCATCGTCTCGCGGATGTGCTCGCAGAGCTCGAGACCGGCGGTGTCGGTCTCCATGACCACATCGATGAAGGCGACGGCGACTCGTGGCGCGGGCACGGTGGGGAGCAGCGGGACCAACTCCGTCCTCATCAGCTCGATCGCCTCGGCCTTGCTGCCGGCGGTGTGCAGCTCGACGGGCAACCCGTAGACGGTGAAGTCCTGCATGACCAACTTGGACAGCTGCAGGACATCGGGTTCGTCGTCAACGATCAGAATGGGCCAGCTGGTGTTCAGCATTCGTTACCTCCTGAGGGAACGTGATTCGGAACGTGGTGCCCTGCCCGGGCGCCGACTCGAGGGCGATCTCGCCGTGGAGGGCGGTGGTGACGATGTTGCGGACGATGGAGAGGCCGAGGCCGGTCCCGCCCGAGCTGCGTCCGGTCGTGAAGAAGGGCTCGAAGACCCGTTCCAGGTGGTCGGGAGCGATGCCCCGTCCATGATCACGCACCGTGACGGAGAACGTCGAAGCCGGCGGATCGGCGGTGAGGACGATGTCGACCCGTCCGCCGGCCCCCGGCTCGTAGGCGTACCGCTCGATGTTGGTGAGGAGGTTGATCAGGACCTGGGTGAGCAGCCCGGGATGACCGAACCACTCCGTGTCGGTCGGTGGCAGGCGGTTGTCGATCTCGATGGCGAGCCCGGCCTGGCGGGCGCTGATCGTGAAGAGGTCGACGGTGCTGGTGACGACCTGGACGAGGTCGTCCCGTTGCGGGAACGTCGATCAGTTGGTTGACGGAGATCTTCTTGAAGTCCTGGATCAGCTGGTGGGCGCGGGCGATGTTCCGCTGGGCCAGGGAGGTTGCCTCCTGGATGTTGTCGAACAGTCGTGCGGTCTGATCACTGCTGTTGGAAGAGGGCGGTGACCTCGGGCCGGCTCAGGCGTGTGGCGAGCATGTCGATGGCCGTGTTGGTGATGCCGAGCGGGGTGTTGAGCTCATGGGCGACGCCGGCGACCATCTGGGCGAGGGAACGGTGGCGTTCGATCTCGGCCTGGTTCTCCAGCGTCAGGTTGGCGAGCTCGACCTGGTAGTGCTCGTCGAGTTGCTCCCGCGCGGTCGGCGACGGCCGCCAGCACGCTGAAGACCAGTGAGGGGTTGGCGGTCAGGAGGTCTCGGAACGCAGCCTGGTCGAGCACGAAGAGCGTGCACTCCGACTGGCAGGCGACCGTCGCCGTGCGGGGCTTGCTGTCGAGGAGCGCCACCTCCCCGAAGTAGTCGCCGTCCTCGAACTGCCGCAGGTCGACGCGGGTGCCGGCGTCGTCGTGGCGGTACACCGACACCTTGCCGGCCAACAACACGTACATGCTGTCGGACCGCTCCCCTTCGTGGCAGACGATCTCGCCGGGCGGCATCGAGATCGTCCGGCCGAGCCGGGCCAGCTCGTCGACCTGGTCGTCCGACAACTGGGTGAAGAAGGGGAGCTGTCGGAGGGCTCGGCCGACGAGCACGAACGAGAACCATACGTTCAAACGCTTGCCCCTTCGACCAGCACCGTCGAGCGGCAGCGGGCGATCGCCCACCGCTGTCCTCGTCGTCCGTCTTGGCGTGGCGCCCCGGGCGTCGGGCGCCACGCCAAGACCGGGGGGAGGGTCAGGCGAGCAACCGCGCCTTCTGATCGGCGAACTCGGCGTCGGAGATGACGCCCTTCTGGTGGAGATCGGCCAGCTTGGCCAACTCGTCCGCCGTACCGGCCGAGCCGGCGGCGTCACGGACGTAGGACTGGAACGCCTCCTGCTTCGCCTGCGCTTGCGCGAGATCGCGCTCGCGCATCCCGTGGCCGCGAGCGATCACGTAGACGAACACGCCGAGGAAGGGGACGAAGATCACGAAGATGGACCACAGCGCCTTGCCCCAGCCACCCATGTCGTGACTGCGGAAGATGTCGCCGAACACCCGGAACAACAGGATGATCCAGGCGATCCAGATGAAGAACCAGAGCATGGTCCAGAAGGCCCCGAGCAGGGGGTAGTCGTAGGCGAACATGTCGAGGCTCCTCGTTGAGTGACGTGTGGACGGGGCGCGGAGTGTCGCGCCGGCCGGGGTGAGCTTGCTCCATCATGAGACCGGCGGGGGGTGCGACTCATCCCCCACATGGGATGAACGATCGGCCGGGCGGCCACCCTCCTCGGTGAACTCGAAGGCGCGCTCGAGGTCGACACCGAGTCCGTCGGCGAGCGGGACGCTGGCGGCGACGAGGTCGACGAGGCCGACGATGGGAGCGACCGACCAGAGCACGGCGACGATCTCGTCGTCGCTCGCTCCGGCCGCGAGCGCGCGGGCGACGACGTCCCGGTACGAGCAGCCACTCGCGTTCCCGACGAGCGCGCCGATGGACGCCAGCGCCTGTGTCTTCTCGTCCAGCCGACCCAGGTGCTCGTGATCTCGAGAAGCCGACATGGATCCATGGAAGTGCGGATGTCCGGGTCGCGCATCCTCCGAACGGGATGGTTCGCGACCGCGATGGCACGTGTCAGTGGACCAGCAGCCCCATCCGCCCGGCCAGGTCGATCGCCTCGCTCCGTGAGGTTGCGCCGAGCTTGCGGTACACCGCCATCGCCTGCGTTTTGACGGTGTGGCGCGACACGTGGAGCCGTTCTCCGATCTCGCGGAACGACAGGTGCGTCGCGAGGTAGGGGAGCACCCGCAACTCGGCCGCGGTCAGCGACGAGGCGCCCACGGGGCTCTGGCGGATCGCGTCGAGCTGTTGCGCCAGTTCGGCCGCGGCGGCCGGGACGGCGCCGAGGTCCGGTCGCTGCTGCAAGAGGTCGCGCAGCTCGCGCAGCACCGTACGGGCGCCGGTCGGGTCGGCCAGCTCGAGGTACGCCTGGGCGATCTGCAACTGGCCGATGGCCGTCGCCGGCACGGCATACGTGAACAGGTGCCGGACGCGCGCGCAGCGGGCGAGGTGCTCGTCGGCGGCGTCACGATCGCCGCGGTGCGCCGCGACTCGGGCGGCCGCGGCGTGGGCGTAGCCCGCCGTGCCGTAGTCCTGGAGGTGACCGGACTCGACGAGCTCGACCGAGCGTTCGGCGAAGGTGCCGGCCTCCGTCCAGTCGTGGCGAGCGATCGACACGAACGCCCGCGCCGCGGCGGCGGCGACGGCGGTCGGCATGGCGCCGCTGTAGGACGCCATGTCGTAGGCGTGGGCCAGCACCGAGTCGGCCAGCTCGGGGTCGCCGTCGAGCAGGTGGGAGATGCCCTCGAAGAACTGGGCGCCCGGTCGCAGCTGGTCCTGCGCCGGGAGCAGCTCCAGGGCGAGCTGGGCGTCGGCCCGCATTCGGGCGGTGCCGCTCCGGCACAGCAGGCAGCGGAGGTAGGCGAGTCGACCCTCGTCGGCCGGGTCGACGGTGTCGGCGTCGGTCGGCTCGGCTTCGGCGGCGGCGGTCCACCGCTCGGCGCTGGCGGCGTGGCCGGCGAGCGCCTCGACGGCGGCGCCCAACACGGCCACGTCGCGATGGGTGTCGATCAGGTCCTCCGTGCGGAACCAGTCCAGCCAGCCGAGCACGCGCTCGGCCCGTCCGGCCGCGAAGCTCGGCTGCACCGCCGCCCGCACCAGCCGGACGACCAGGTTCGCGTCGCCGCAGCGCTGCGCGTGGGGGATCGCCTCCTCGACCAGCCGGTGCCGCTCCAGCCAGTGGGCGGCCCGGCGGTGGAGCTCCGGCACCAGGGCGGGCTCGAGCCGGGTCAGCTCGGTCGCCAGGAGGTCGCGGAACAGCCGGTGGTACCGGTACCAGCCGCGGTGCCGGTCGAGCGGGACCAGCAACAGGTTCGACGACTCGAGGTGCTCGAGGAGCGCCTGGGCATCGGTGGTGTCGAGGAGGGCATCGCACAGCGGCCCTGACAGGTGCTCCAGCACGGACGTCCGCACGAGGAATGACACAACGCCGGGCGGGAGGCGGGCCAGGACCTCGGTTCGGAGGTAGTCGCCCATCAGCACGTCGTCACCTCGGAAGGCGAACACCTTGGTGACGGCCTCACGGCGGCCCTTCGACGCCAGGGCGGCCAGGTAGAGGCCGGCCGGCCAACCCTCCGTCCTGGTGTAGACGTCCTCGAACTCGCCGTCCGTGAACGAGACCCCGGCGCTGGTGAGCAGCTGCCGCGCCTCGACTCGGTCCATCGCCAGGTCGTCGACCCCGATCTCCACCACTGCACCCTGCGACCGCAGCAACGGCGCGGGCAACGGCAGCGGCGTCCGGGACGCGTAGGCGAACTGCGAGCCGGCGGGCAGCCGGAGGGCGAGGGCGCTGATCACGTCGAGCGCCGCCGGGTTGGTGACCGACTCGACGTTGTCCAGCGCGACCACCGTCGACGGCATCGCGGCGATGGCGAGCGTCAGCGCGGACAACGCGCGCGGGATCGACGTGGTACGTGACTGCACGTCCGCGACGATGCCCGGGTCGAGCCGGGCGGTGGTGCCCAGCGCGTGGGCCGCTGCCGTCAGCAGGCTGGCGGGGTCGTTGTCGGCTTCGTCGATGGAGAGCCACGCCACGTCGTGCCCGCGCTCGGCGCACCACTCGGCGAGGACCGTCGTCTTGCCGTAGCCCGGTGGAGCGACCAACGCCACGATCCGCTCGTCATGGCGAGCGAGCATGCGGTCCACGAGCGGCCGACGGGAGACGATGCCATCGCGCTGCTGCGGCGGTCGGACCTTCGCGGCGAGGAGCGCGGCCCGATGGTCGGGACCGCTCCAGTCCGGCCCGCCGACGGCTCGTGCGGGCGAGGCCGCGCCATGTCCCTCCATCTCGGCCACACGATCCTCGGCATTCCCTCACCCCCAGTCTGGCAGATCGAGCTCGTAACCGACGGCTGTCGCGATCTCAGCCGCTGCCCGGTTCACCCGGGCGATGCCGACGACGGGCGCCACGGCCACGATGGTGCCGGCGATCTCCGCTTCGCTCGCGCCGGCGGCCAAGGCCGCCGACACGCTCCAGCTGTACGAAGCGGCGGACGACTGGAGTGCGATGAGGGCGGCGAGACGGGCGAGGGCGACGGTCTTCGCGTCGAGCACCCCTCCTTCCTCGGGCGCGATGCGCATCCGCAGGGCGTCCTCGACGATGGCGTCGTCGTTGAGCGCCAGTCGCCGCAAGAGCTCTTCCAGGTGCGCATCCACGGGAATCGGCTCCCTTCCGGGTGACCTCGGCGGTCGGGGCAGGCCCGCGCCGGGCGTTGACGGACATGGTGCGATCGGCCGCGTGATCCGTCATCGTCCCATCGGGGTGATCGGGTCAGGCGGGCGACGAGCTCGGCGATCGGCGCGCAGTCCTCCTGCAGGTAGTACTTGCCGGGGAGCGTGATCCGGGCCGGCACCCCTCATCCGATCAGCGTGATGTGGGGGCGGCCGTCCTCGGCAACGATGGAGGGCGTGCCTGCCACCGCCACCCGTTCCCGCCGGCCCGAGACCCAAACCGTCGACGAGCGCGCCGCAGCAGGGCGGGCAGCTCGTCGTGTCGCCCCGCGCTCCGCGGCGGGACGGTGGGAGCCTGCGCCCGACCGACGTGACGCGATCGAGATCCTCGAGGAGCAGGCGGCGAGCCGCGTGGCCGAGCTGGTCCCCATCCGCTACGGCCGCATGGTCACGTCGCCGTTCGCGTTCTATCGCGGGGCAGCGGCGATCATGGCCGCCGACCTCGCGCCAGCCGCGCGGAGCGGCCTCGTCGTGCAGCTGTGTGGGGACGCCCACCTCTCGAACTTCGGGGCCTTCGCAGCTCCGGACCGGCGGCTCGTGTTCAGCATCAACGACTTCGACGAGACCCTGCCCGGTCCGTTCGAGTGGGACGTCAAGCGCCTCGTCGCCAGCTTCGCGGTCGCCAGCCGTGCCCAGGGCTTCCCGGAGAGCAAGGGGCGCCAGGTCGCCGTGTCGGTCGTCCAGACGTACCGCGAGGCGATGCGCTCGTTCGCCGCGATGGGCACGCTCGACCTCTGGTACACCCGCCTCGACGTCGACCAGATCGTCGTCCGGTTCGGTGCCGGCGCGGGTGCCCAGGAGCTGCGCGCCTTCCGCAAGGCGACGAGCAAGGCCGAGACGAAGAACAGCCTGCGCGCGGCCGCCAAGCTGACGCGGATCGTCGACGGCCAGCCGCGGTTCATCAGCGACCCTCCGGTCGTCGTCGACTTGGACGACCTGGTCGGTCACGACGAAGCGGCACGGCTGCGCACGACGGCGGATCGAGAGCTCCGCTCGTACCGGTCGACGCTCAGTGACGACCGGCGGGCGCTGTTCGAGCGCTACCGGTTCGCCGACATCGCCCGCAAGGTGGTCGGCGTCGGCAGCGTCGGCACGAGGGCCTGGGCGGTCCTGATGGTCGGCCGCGACCACGAGGATCCGCTTCTCCTGCAGTTCAAGGAGGCCCAGTCCTCGGTCCTCGCGCCGTACCTGGGTGCCAGCCAGTACAAGCACCAGGGCCGTCGCGTGGTCGAAGGTCAGCGGCTGATGCAGGCGGCGAGCGACATCCTGCTCGGCTGGCAACGGACATCCGGTCTCGACGGGGTCGAGCGCGACTTCTTCGTCCGCCAACTCTGGGACCGGAAGGGATCCGCGGTCATCGAGCAGATGACGCCCGTCGGCCTGCGCATGTACGCCAAGTTGTGCGGCTGGACGCTGGCCCGCGCCCACGCCCGGTCGGGTGACCCGATCGCCATCGCCGCGTACCTGGGGTCGAGTGACACGTTCGACCAGGCGATGGCCGACTTCGCCGAGTCCTACGCCGACCAGAACGACCGCGACCACGCGGCGCTGCGGCAGGCCATCGACGACGGCACGATCGTCGCGATCAGCGGTGTCTGAGACCGCCACCGCGACCCGACCCAAGCGAGCCCTGCCGATCCTCTCGGGCGTCCTGCCCGTCGATCGTTCGCGCATCGGCGCCGAGGCGGTGGCCGGGGTGACACTGGCCGCGCTCGCCATCCCCGAGGTGATGGGCTACTCGAACATCGCCGGGATGCCGGTCATCACCGGGCTCTACACGCTCGTGCTGCCGCTCCTCGTCTTCGCGGTGTTCGGGTCGTCCCGGCACCTCGTCGTCGGTGCCGACTCGGCGACGGCCGCCGTGATGGCGTCGGGTCTCGCCGGCTTGGCGGCGACGGGATCCGACGAGTACATCGCGCTCGCCGCGCTGCTGGCGCTGATGGCCGGCGCCCTCATGCTCGTCGCCCGCCTCGTTCGTCTCGGGTTCATCGCCAACTTCCTGTCCCGGACGGTGCTCATCGGCTTCCTCACCGGCGTCGGCATCCAGGTCGCCCTCGGTCAGCTGGGCGGGATGCTCGGCGTCGAGGAGCCGAGCGGCCGCACGATCCACAAGTTCGTCGACACCGTCGAGGAGATCCCCGACACCAGCATGACGACCCTGGCCGTCAGTGCCGGGGTGATCGGCACGATCCTCGGGCTCAAGGCGCTGTCGCCGAGGCTGCCGGGCGCGCTGTTCGCGGTGGTCGGCGCCATCGTCGTCAGCAGTGCCGTCGACCTGGCCTCGCACGGCGTCTCGACGCTCGGCAAGGTCCCCGGCGGCCTCCCGAGCCTCGGCTTCCCGAGCGGTCTCGATTGGAGCGACGTCGCCGACCTGTTCCCGACGGCCGTCTCGGTCTTCATCGTGATCCTCGCCCAGAGCGCCGCGACGTCGCGCGCCTACGCGGCGAAGTACAACGAGGGCTTCAGCGAGAACACCGACCTCATCGGGCTCGGCCTGGCGGAGGTCGCGGCGAGCGTGTCGGGTGCGTACGTGGTGAACGGGAGCCCGACGAAGACGCAGATGGTCGACGGTGCCGGTGGCCGCAGCCAGCTCGCCCAGCTGGCGGCCGGCCTGATCGTCGTCGTCGTGCTGCTGTTCCTGACCGGCCCGTTGCAGTACATGCCCGACGCCGTCCTGGCGTCGATCGTGTTCCTCATCGCGATCGAGCTGATCGATGTCGCCGGGATGCGCAAGGTGCTGCGGGTGCGGCCCGACGAGTTCGTGGTCGCCGCGGCGACCGCCCTCGTGGTCGTCTGGATCGGGGTCAAGGAAGGGATCGTCTTGGCGATCGTCCTGTCGATCATCGACCACCTGCGCAAGTCGTACCGGCCGAACAACGCCATCCTCGTCCCCGCTGGGACGGGCCACTGGATGGCCGCGCCCCTCGCTTCCGACCTGCGCACCGAGCCCGGTCTCGTCGTCTACCGCTTCAACGCCGACCTGTACTACGCCAACGCCCAGCAGCTGCTCGACGACATCGCGGCGATCCTGCGGGAAACGTCGGATCCGCCGCTGCGCTGGCTCTGCGTGGACGCCGACGCCATGTTCGACATCGACTACACGGGGGTCGAGACGCTCCGGCAGGCCGACCGGTCGTGCGCGGCGGCCGGGGTGCGCCTCGTGTTCGCCGCCGTCCTGCCCGCCGCCCAGGCCGAGCTGGAGCGGGCCGGTTTCGTCGACGCCATCGGACCCGACCGGTTCTACGCCGTCGTGGGTGACGTCCTCGACGACTTCGCCGCGGCGCCGCCGGCGGGTCACCCCGGGTTGGTCCCTCCCGTCGAGGGGTGAACGGGGATAGCATCCGGCGGGCCTGTGGCGATCCCATTGCCGGTGGTCCGAGGCGATGTGTGATGAACAGCGGGACGAGCGAGGCAGTGGCGCGAGACGACCGAGCGGCAGATCCCACGGATCCTGTGGCCGTCATCGACGATGTGGTCCTCGCGGTCGGCGCGCGCATCCGCAAGTTGCGGCTGGAGCGTCACCTGACCTTGCAGGTGCTGTCCGATCGGACCGGTCTGAGCGCGTCCATGATCAGCATGGTCGAGCGGGGGCGGACGTCGCCGTCGATCGGGACCCTCGTCGCGATCGCATCGGCGCTGCGCATCCACATGACCGAGCTCTTCGACGGTGACGGCGAGGACGAGGAGCCCTCGCCCGTGCGCCGGCGCAGCGAACAGCCGACCGTGGCGACGACATCGGGTGTGCTGCGGCGGGTCGCCCAGGACGACGATCTGCGTGGCGTGGAGCTGACGGTCAACGAGTACGCCCCGGCGACCGCCGGCTCGAACACGCCCGTCCACCACGCCGGCGTGGAGTACGGCCTCGTCGTGGAGGGCACCCTGGTCGTCGAGCTGGCCGACAGCACCTACGAGCTGAAGAAGGGCGACTCCATCGCCTACGACTCGTCGATCCCGCATCGCCTCCTGAACCCCGGGCCCACGGCCGCCCGGACCGTCTGGCTCAACCTCGAGCGCTGACGCGACGTCGGGGGCCGTTCATCGCCGGGCCGCCCGCAGCCGCGCCGGGGTCACGGGCAGCTGGCGGACCAGGCCAGGACGATCGAGGGCGTGGTCGATGGCGCCGGCGATGGCCGCGGCGAGTCCTGTGATCCCACCCTCGCCGGCTCCCTTGACCCCCAGCGGGTTGTGCAGCGCCGGTGCGTCCTCCGAGATCACCACCGCCATCTCCGGGACCTCGGCGGCGGTCGGCAACAGGTAGTCCATGAACGTCGAGGCGAGCGGGTTCCCGGTGCTGTCGTACAGGAACTCCTCCAGCAGCGCCCCGCCGATGGCTTGCGCCGCACCGCCGTGGAGCTGCCCTTCCACGAGCATCGGGTTCACGGCCCGTCCGACGTCGAAGCCGAGCACCACGCTCTCGACGTGGACGGCGTTCGTGTCAGGGTCGACGCGCACGACGGCGGCGTGCACCCCATAGGGATACGTCACCTTTTCGACGTGGAAGTGCTCGGTCGCCGCCAGTCCCGGGGTCAGGCCGAGCCGCGTGGCTCGCGGCGGATCGAGCAGCCCGGCGAGCTCGCCGAGGTCGACGCGACGATCGCCGTCCTCCGACTCGAAGCGCCCGGCGCGGTAGGTGAGCGTGGCGGCGTCGGTGCACAGGTGCGCGGCGGCGACGCACCGGGCCTTGGCGAGCACGGCCCGAGCTGCGAGGTGCACGGCCGACCCTGCGGTGGCCGTCGACCGGCTGGCGTAGCTGCCGGTCCCGTAGTCGACCCGGTCGGTGTCGAGGAACTCGACGCGCACCCGGCTGGCATCGACGTCGAGGGCGTCGGCGGCGATCTGGGCGAGCACGGTCCTGAGACCCTGACCGACCGATGAGCACCCGGTGCGCACGGTGACCGATCCGTCGTCGCCGACGCTGACCGATCCTGACTCCCACGGCCCCAGCCCGGACTTCTCGAGGAACGCAGCCACGCCGTACCCGACCCGTTCGCCCGCGGCCCGCCGCGCCTCGATCGCCTCGCGGTCGACGCGCTCGACGACCCGTTCGAAGAGCGCCGGGTAGTCCCCCTCGCTGAGGACCACCGGCTCGGCCGTGGACAGCACGTGCCGCTCGTACGGGAGCTGCTCCGGTCGGAGCAGGTTGCGGCGGCGGATCTCGAGGCGGTCCATGCCGAGGGCGGCTGCCGCCATGTCGATCAGGCGCTCGCGCACGAAGCTGGACTCGAACCGTCCCGGCGCCCGGTACGTCGCCGTCGGCGTCCGGTTGGACACGACGCAGTGGGCGACACCCCGGTAGGCGCCGATGTCGTACGGGCCGGGGAGCATCGAGAGCGTCAGGTCGGGCACGCGCAGCCCGTGGCTGCGCACGTAGGCCCCGTGGTCGGCCCAGAACTCGGAGGTCATGGCGAGGATGCGGCCGTCGGGATCGACGGCCATCGCGGCGTGGTGGACCTGTTCCCGGGAGTGGTTGGCGGCGACGAGGTGCTCCTGTCGATCCTCGATCCAGCTCACCGGACGGCGCAGCCGCCGCGCCGCCCAGGCGACGAGGAAGTCCTCCGGGTAGTACTCGCCGCGCACCCCGAACCCGCCGCCCACCGCGGTCTCGCGCATGGCGATGCGCGACGGCGCCAGGCCGAGGTGGTCGGCGAGCTGGGCGCGGTTGGCGTGCGGCACCTTCGTCGAGCCGTGCACGACGAGACCGTCGGCCAGCGGGTCGTACTCGGCCACGATCCCGCGCGTCTCCATCGGCACGCCGGTGTGACGGCCGGTCCGCAGCTCCGCGCGCACGACCGCGGCCGCCCGCTGGAACTCGCTGTCGACGTCGCCGAACTCCGCCAGGAGGTCGGCCACGTGGTCGCCGCCGGCGAACAGCGGCTCGGATCCGTCGGTCGCCTGGAGGTCCAGGCGGACCGGGAGCGCCGCGATGTCGACGATCACGAGCTCGGCGGCGTCCTCCGCGACGTAGGGATCGGTCGCCACGACGACGGCCACCGGTTCACCGACGTAGCGGACCCGATCGACCGCGAGCACGGGCTGGAGGTACGGCACCACCCGGTCGTCGAACGAGACCCGCGGCTGGATGACCGGCACGCGACCCAGGTCGGTCACGACGTCCGCCGCCGTCCACACGGCCACCACCCCCGGGACGGCCGCTGCCGCGCCGACGTCGACATCGGTGATCCGGCCATGGGCGATCGGGGACCGCACCACGCGCATGTGCAGCATGCCGGGAAGGCGCACGTCGGCGACGTAGCGGGCAGCACCCCGGAGGAGCGGGACGTCCTCGTGACGAGCGATCGAACGACCGATGCTCACCGTCGCACACTACAGCGTCGCTGAAGATCAGTTCACTGGCAGTAGAGCTGCCGGCTCGCGGGCACTATGTTCACCTGGGGTGAAGCCGGCGCGGTTCGACTACGTGCGACCACGTTCGCTCGACGAGGCGTGCGCGGCGCTGCACGAGCTCGGCGACGACGCCAAGGTCCTGGCGGGCGGCCAGAGCCTCGTGCCGATGATGAACTTCCGCCTCGCCCGACCATCGGCGCTGGTCGACGTCGGCCACGTTCCCGGCCTCGACCGCATCGACGTCGACGGCACCGGCGTCGAGGTCGGGGCGATGGTGCGCCACCGGCGCCTGGAACGCGGGGGTGACGTCCCCGGCCCGCTCGGCGGGCTGCTGTCGGCGGCCGGTCGGTGCGTCGGGCACCTCCCGATCCGCACGCGTGGCACGTTCGGCGGGAGCGTCGCCCACGCCGACCCCGCCTCGGAGTGGTGCGTGCTCGTCACGCTGCTCGACGCCGACGTGCGCGTCACCTCGACGGTGGGGACGCGCACCCTGCCGGCGGCGCCCTTCTTCGTCACGGTCTTCACGACGACGGCCGAACCGACCGAGGTGATCACCGGCATCCGGCTCCCGCTGCTCGGCGACGCCGACCGGGCCGGCTTCTGCGAGTTCAGCCGCCGGGCCGGCGACTTCGCCATCGTCATGGCGATGACGGTCCTCCACCTCGACGACGGCGTGATCTCGAGCGCCCGGATCGCCCTCGGCGGCGTCGCCGACACGCCGGTCCGAGCGCCCGGAGCCGAGGCCGCGCTGATCGGCGCCACGCCGGACCACGACGCGTTCGCCGAAGCCGGTGCGATCGCGGCCGATGCCGTCGACCCGCACGAGGACGTCCACGGGTCGGCCGAGTA
Source organism: uncultured Acidimicrobiia bacterium (assembly GCA_963784255.1). Lineage (GTDB taxonomy): Bacteria > Actinomycetota > Acidimicrobiia > Acidimicrobiales > Ilumatobacteraceae > JALZMG01. Next base: position 166,662 of record CAWAQO010000005.1, read on the forward strand.
CCGGCGCGATCTCGTGCGTGTGATGGTGCGGCGGTCGCTGGAGCAGGCGATGCGCTCGGCGGTCGAGTGACGATGTGGGTCGGGCGCTCGCTGCCGCGCACCGAGGACGACGTGTTCCTCCGCGGCGCCGGTCGGTACGTCGCCGACCTCGCCACCGAGTGGCACGTCCGCTTCGTGCGCAGCCCAGTGGCGGCGGGGCGGATCCGGTCGATCGATCGGCCCGCCGTCGGGCTCGTGTTCACCGGGGCCGATCTCGCCGGCACTGGTTCGATCCGCCCGGTGCTGCACCGCCCGGACTTCGTCCCCACCCCGCAGCCACTGCTCGCCACTGACGTCGTGCGCTTCGCCGGCGAACCGGTCGCCGTCGCCGTGGCCCGCACGGCCGCCGAGGCGGAAGACCTGGCCGAGCAGGTGGCCGTCGACTACGCGCCAGGCGCGGCGGTCGTCGAGGCGGAGGCGGCGATCCGGTCGGGGGCTCCGGTCGTGCACGAGGTGCCGGCCGGGTTCGACCCGAACACGGTGATCGACGCCCGCTTCGCGACGGCCGGCTTCGACGCGGCGTTCGCCGGCGCCGCGCATGTCGTCGAGGTCACGGTCGGCTCCGATCGCCAGAGCGCGATGCCGCTCGAGGCACGGGGAGCGGTCGCCTCCTTCGACCCTCGCACCGGCCGCACCACGCTGAGCACGTCCACGCAAGCGCCGCACGTCGTGCGCACGGCGATCGCCGGTCTGCTCGGGATCGCCGAGCGCGACCTGCGCGTCGTCACCCCCGACGTCGGTGGCGCCTTCGGGCAGAAGCTGGCGCTCGCCCGCGAGGACGTCGTCCTGGTGTGGCTCGCCCGCCGGCTGCGATCGACAGTGGCGTGGATCGAGGATCGGGTCGAGAACTTCACCGCCGCGTTCCACAGCCGGCAGCACCGGTACACCGTGCGCGGTGCGTTCGACGGGGACGGCACGATCGTCGGGCTCGACGCCGACATCCTCTGCAACGTCGGTGCGTACTCGTGCTACCCCTTCACGTGCGGTGTCGAGCCACTGATGGCGATGGCCGAGATGCCCGGCCCGTACCGGATCACCGAGTACCGCGCGCGAGCCCGGGCGGTGGTGACCAACACCTGCCCGATCGCGCCGTACCGCGGTGTCTCGCGGCCGGTGCTCACGCTCGCCTTGGAGCGGTTGATGGAGACGGCCGCCGACCGGATCGGCATCGACCCGGTCGAGCTCCGCCTGCGCAACCTGCTCACCGAGTTCCCGCACACGACGCCGACCGGCATCGTGGTCGACGAGGGCAGCTACCGCGCCGTGCTCGTCGACGCCGTCGAGCGGATCGACCTCGCCGCGCTGCGCAAGCGCCAGGCGGAGCTGCGGGCCGAGGGCCGCTACCTCGGCGTCGGCCTGTCCACGTTCTCGGAGCGGACCGGCTACGGCACGGCCGCGTTCGCCGCCCGCCAGATGCACATCACGCCGGGGTACGAGGAGGTCGAGCTGTCGATGGACCCGGAGGGGATGGTGCAGCTGCGCATCGGCGCGTCTCCCCACGGTCAGGGCCTCCAGACGTCGTTGACCCAGGTGGTCGCCGACGAGCTCGGCGTGACGCCGGACCGGGTGCGCGTGTCCCACGGCGACACCGACCGCGACCCCTACGGCTGGGGCTCCTTCGCCAGCAGGGCGATGGTCATCGCCGGCGGAGCGACCGTGCTCGCCTGCGGCCGGCTGCGCGAGCGCATCGCGGCGATCGCCAGCCAGCTGCTCGAGGCCAGTCCGGACGACATCGCGCTGGTCGACGGTCGCGCCGTCGTCAACGGCACGTCGATCGGTGTCGACCTGCCGGACGTCGCCCGCACGTTCTTCCTCCGCCGGCGGCTCGCCGGGGACACCGACAGCCTGACGGTCCGCGCGATGTACGACCCGAACGGGACGTTCTCCAACGCCTGCCACGTCGCCGTCGTGGAGGTCGACATCGAGACCGGGCACGTCGAAGTGCTGCGGTTCATGGTGGTCGAGGATGCCGGCGTGCTCGTCAACCCGATGATCGTCGAGGGCCAGATCCGCGGCGGGGTGTGCCAGGGGATCGCCAACGCGCTCTACGAGCGGCTGCGCTACGACGAGGACGGCACGCTGGTGACCGCGTCGCTGATGGACTACGTGACGCCGACCATGGCGGAGATCCCCGAGATCGAGATCCACCACCACGAGACCCCGACCGACGCCACGCTCCTCGGGGCCAAGGGTGTGGGTGAGGGCGGGACGATCGGGGCGCCGGCGGCGATCCTGAACGCCGTCAACGACGCCCTCCGCCCGTTCGCCGTCGTCGTCAACCACATGCCGGCCACACCCGACGACATCCGCGCCGCATTGCGCGACCGGGAGCGAGAACGGAGCGCACGATGAGCCAGCCCGCCAAGGTCGACGTCACGCTGCGGATCAACGGTGCCGAGCACCATGTGCACGTCGAGCCGCGCAAGCTCCTCGCCGATGCCATCCGCGAGGACTGCGGCCTGACCGGGACGCACCTCGGCTGTGAGCACGGGGTGTGTGGTGCGTGCACCGTGCTGCTCGACGGCGAGCCCGTGCGGTCGTGCCTGATGTTCGCCGTACAGGCCGACGGTGCCCCCATCCGGACGGTCGAGGGGTTGGAGGGCGCCGACGGTTCGCTGCACGTGTTGCAGCAGGCCTTCTGGGACCACCACGGCCTGCAGTGCGGGTTCTGCACCCCTGGCTTCCTCATGCTCGCGGTGGCCACGATCGAGTCCGATCCCGAGATCGACGACGAGGCGCTGCGCGAGGTCCTGTCCTCCAACCTCTGCCGCTGCACCGGCTACCAGAACATCTTCAAGGCGGTGAAGGCGGCGGCGGAGCAGCTGAGGGCGACGGGTGATCGGTGACTCCGTCCGCCGGCTCGAGGACCAGCCGTTGCTGCGCGGCCGCGGGCGCTATGTCGCCGACCTGATCCAACGCGGTGATCTCCACATGCGGGTGGTCCGATCGGAGGTCGCTCACGCGCGACTGCGCCGGGTCGTCACCGACGGACTGCGTGATGCCCCGGGTGTCGCGCTGGTCCTCACCGCGCTCGACCTGCCGCCGTCGCTGCCGAAGATCGCGACGCGGATGGTCGGCGCCCGCGAGATGCTGCCGTACCTCCAGCCCGTGCTGGCGCGGGACCGCGTCCGGTACGTCGGCGAGCCCGTGGCCGCCGTGTTCGCGTCGGACCCCTACGTCGCCGAGGACGCCTGCGAGGCGGTGACGGTGGAGCTCGAGGAGCTGCCGGTGGAGCTGGACGCCTGCGCCGCGGCGTTCACGTGGGGCGACGACGGCAGTGGCAGCGAGGTCGTCGCACTCGTGGAGGACTACGGCGGGGTCGACGAGGCGTTCGCGGGCGCCCATGCGGTCGTCGAACTGGAGCTCACGATCGGCCGCCACTCCGGCGTCCCGCTGGAGACGCGTGGAGCCAGGGCCCACCTCGACCAGGACACCGGCATCCTCGTCGTCGAGGGAGCGGCCAAGGTGCCCCACTACAACCGCGACGCGCTGGCGACGATGCTCGGCCTCCGGCGCGACATGATCGTCCTGCGCGAGGGCCACGTCGGTGGCGGGTTCGGCGTACGCGGTGAGCTGTACCCGGAGGACGTGCTGGTGGCGCTCGGTGCCCTGCGGACCGGCCGTGCGGTGTCCTGGATCGAGGATCGCGGCGAGCACCTCGTCGCCACCAACCAGTCACGCCAACAGGTGCACCGCATCCGTGCCGCCGTCGACGCCGGCGGCTTCGTCCTGGCCATCGACGACGAGTTCTGGCTGGACCAGGGCGCCTACGTGCGCACCCACGGCGCGACGGTGCCGACGCTGAGCCTGACGATGCTCCCGGGTCCGTACCGGATCCCGGCGTACCGCGCCCGTGGCCACGTGCGCCTGACCCACAAGACCCCGGCCGGCACCTACCGCGCGCCCGGTCGGTACGAGACCACGTTCGTGCGCGAGCGACTCGTCGACGCCGTCGCCGCACGGCTCGGCCTCGACCGTGTCGCGGTGCGGCGCACCAACTTCATCGCCAGGGAGGAGATGCCGTACCGCCGGCCGATGTCGGTCCTCGGCACCGAGGTCGTCTACGACTCCGGCGACTACGCGCTGCTCCTCGATCGCCTGCTCGAGCACAGCGACCACCAGACCATGGTCGAGGACGTCGCGGCCCGGCGCGCCGCCGGCGAGCACGTCGGCCTGGGGATCGCCGCCTTCGTCGAGAAGAGCGGGCTGGGCCCGTACGAGGGTGCGCAGATGTCGGTGGACAGCGACGGCACGGTGCGCGTCGTCACCGGCGTCGCCTCCCTCGGCCAAGGGGTGGAGACGGCCGTCGCCCAGATCGTGGCGGACGCGCTCGGCACGGACTACCGCAAGGTGCACGTGTCGCACGGCCAGACGGACGAGCTCGCCCACGGGTTCGGCGCCTTCGCGACGCGGGCCACGGTGATGGCCGGATCGGCCGCCCACCGCGCCGCGCTGGCCGTGCGGGAGAAGGCGATCGAGACCGCGGCCGAACTCCTGGAAGCGTCGTCGGCGGACCTCGAGATCGTCGACGGGGCGGTGTGCGTGCGGGGGACGCCGGCCCGCTCGGTTCCCCTCGGCGCGGTGGCGGCGGCGCTCGAACCGTCCGGTGCGCCGGCGGCTCGGCATGACACCGGGGCTGGCGGCCGAGTCGTGGTTCGAAGCGACGCACATGACGTATCCGTACGGCATCCACCTTGCCGTCGTCCGTGTCGACCCCGAGACCGGCGGCGTCGAGGTCCTGCGCTACGTGGTCGGCTACGACATCGGCCGCGCCGTCAACCCCATGCTCGTCGAAGGGCAGATCTGCGGCGGTGTCGCGCAGGGACTCGGCGGGGCGCTGCTGGAGGAGTTCCGGTTCGACGACCTCGGCCAGCCACAGGCGACATCGTTCATGGACTACCTCTTGCCGACCGTCGGCGACGTGCCGGTGATCGACGTGCTCCTCACCGAGGACGCCCCGTCGCCGCTGAACCCGCTCGGTGTGAAGGGCGCCGGCGAGGGCGGGACCACCGGCGTCGGCGCCGCGATCGCCAGCGCCGTCGACGACGCCCTCGGCCGTCCCGGCGCGATCCGTCGCCTCCCGATCACCCCCGCCGACGTCCGCGCCCTCGTCCGTGGCGCCGCGAACGGTTCTGACGAAGATCCATGACGATTTCTGGCCGCAGAACTCACACGGAACCGGACGCGCGGCGTCAGAACGGCGCCGGCTCGCCGCGCGGGACGGAGACCTCGAACACCTCCATGACCAGGGCGAGCGTGGTGTAGTAGCCGACGAGGGTGGCCAGCTCGAACACGGCGGCCTCGCCCAGCGTGGCGACGAGGCGGGCGTACAGGTCGTCGTCCACGCGATCGCCCTGGGCCATCACGCGGCTGGCCCGGAGCACGTCCAGCTCGTTCGGCTCGTAAGGCGGCTCCCGGCCGGCCTTGAGGTCGGCCAGCTCCGATGCCGACATGCCGATCGCCGACCCGACCCGCTCGTGGGCGTACCACTCGAAGTCGTTGCGGCGGACGGCGGCGACGGCGAGGATGGCGATCTCGCGGGTCCGCGGCGCGAGGGAGCTGCCGTAGCGGATCGCTTCCCCGAGCGCGGCGAGGGCGCCGCCGACGGACGGCGCGAAGAGCATCGGGATGAACGGTCCCGTGAGCGAGCCATCGTCCTCCACGACCCGGAAGGGACCCGAGGCCCGTGGACCGGAGGCGATGCCGTCGTAGACGGCTCGCTGCTCGTCGTCGAGCTCGGACGGGGTCAAGGATCTGGCGCGCACGGGCTCAGGTTGGCAGCTTCGACGTGTCGACGATGGCCGCGACCATGCCGCCGCCGGCCGGTCCCGACTGCAGCGCGGCGACCGAGCAGAACGTGGCCGGGTCGCCCGTGGCCAGTGCGGCGACGGCGCCGACGGCGGCCTTGGTGTGGTGCGTGTGGTCGATGTCGCTGTCGTTCAGTGACACGAGACGGCGGCCGCGGAGCCGGCCCGTCGGGTTCGTCTCGCACTTGATGAAGCAGTTGACGACGGCGTCGCCGAGGTCCGACGAGCGCGGCCGATCGGGGAGCGTCATCCCGGCGTTGGCGATCGCCCGGTAGATGCCGTCGATGTCGAGCATGTCGCGCATCACGTCGTGGCCGACCCGGAAGTCGCCGCCGACCCCGCGACGGTTGCCGACGAGGATGATCTGCGCCTCGGCCAGCTCGACGCCCGAGGAGCACGACGCCACCGACGAGTACACGTCGAGGTCGCTGGCGATCTGGTCCTCACGGAGCTCGGTGATCTCGCCGAGCGCGAGCGCGATGCCCAGCGCGGCGGTGGCGTTGGAGATCGACATCGTCTCGAGCGTGTCCTCGTTGACGACGTCGAAGCCGCGCGACTTGGCGTCGTTGATGCGCTCCATGGTCAGCAACGGCGTCTTGGTCTGGACGTAGTGCACGTCGGCCGGATCGTCGATGCCCGCCCGCTCCATGGCGACGCGGACGCCGGCGGCGACCTTCTCGACCATCGCCATCCGGCCGATCTCCTCGGGGAGGATCGTCTCCGACATGGCGATCCCCACCGTCAGGCGCGGCTCGTCGGTCGGCGTCCCGCCGGGCACCTCGGCGAACACCGTCATGTGCGGCGCGATCACGCCGTCACACCCGCCCGACCAGACCACCGGGACCTCCCGCGACTGCGCCCGCGTCCGCCCGCCGTGCTCCACGAGGAAGTCCCGCAGCACGCGGTCGGCGAGGATCCTCGAGAAGTCGTTGACCCCGCCGTTGCCCTCCGTCTTGCCGACGATGGCGACGATCTGCTCCCCGGTGAAGTCGCCGCGCTCGATGCACTGGAGCAGCCCCGACGTGTCCGTGACGGACTCGAACGGGATCTTGCGGACGATGAAGGGCATGGGTGGTTCCTCCTGGCTGGCGGATGGTGGTGGTGGCGGGGGCGGCGCGGGTCAGCCGCAGCACGTCGAGGCGTGCCCCGGCGACTGCCCGACGGCGAGCGGCGGCCGCTGCGACCGGTACGGGACGCCGAGGAGCCGGTCGATGGACGACTCGAGCTCACGGGCCGCGGTCGCCAGACGGGCCTTGAGCGCGTCGAGGCGGCGCTGGTCCTCGTCGAGCACGACCGAGTCCTCGGCGATCTGGGCGAGGTGGGTCTCGGGCGCCGGGCCACCGATCCCCGTCCGCCGTCGCACACAGGCGCCGGGGTCGAGCGCGTCGTCGATGAGCGCCTGATCGAGGCCGAGCGGCTCGTCCATGTACAGCACCGCCGCCTCGTCGACGTGCTCGGGAGTGACGGCCGCCGGCGCGACGCCCTGCTCCTCGCAGCGCCGGACGAGCACGGCGACGATCTGGTGGGCGCGGCGCCAGTCGAGGCCGCGCGCACGGACCATCGCGCCGGCCAGGTCGCTGGCTGCCGCCCAGTGCTCGCCGGCCAGCCTGGCCAGCCGGTCGACATCGGGGACGACCGCCCGGAGGAGGTCGGCGCCTTCGTGGATCCGTTGCGTGAGCGTCTCCCACGTCTCGAAGACGATGCGCTCCGCGGCGTTGCGCTCCTGGATCGGGACGCCGGTCGGACCGTTGCCCATGGCGATGGCGGCGACGAGCGTGCTCAACGTCTGGCCGCCCAGCGCCTTGGCTTCGCCCATCCACGCCGGGTTGCGCTTCTGCGGCATGATGCTGCTGGTGCCGCAGTACCGGTCCGGCACGTCGACGTAGCCGAGCTCCGTCGAGAAGAACAGCTGGAGATCGGCGCCCAGCCGGGCCAGGTCGGCGCCGGCGATGGCGACGACGCAGGCGGCCTCGAACAGGTCGTCGGTGCTCTGCACGGCGTCGAGGGTGTTGGTGAGCACCCCGTCGAACCCGAGCAGCTGCGCCGTGCGCGCCCGATCGAGGGGGAAGTCGCTGCCGGTCATGATCGCCGCCCCGGCCGGGCTGGCGTTGACACGGTCCAACAGGGCCAGGGTGCGGTCGAAGTCCCGTCCGAACACCTGGTTCCACATCGTCGCCCAGTGGCCGAACGTCGTGGGCTGGCCGTGCTGCAGGTGCGTCGACCCCGGCATCACGGTCCCGACGTGGCGCTGGCCGAGGTCGAGGGCCGCACGGCGCAGCTTGAGCAGGGCCTCGAGCTGGGCGATGGCCGCCGACCGGATCGTCAGCCGGCGGGCCACCGCGCCGAGATCGCCGGAGCTGCGCCCGAGGTGCAGTTGGCCGCCGACGTCGTGACCGAGCTCCCGGATCATGCGGCGCTCGCCGGCGTGCTTGCCGCCGGCGCCGCGCGCCACGCCACCGTCCTCGACGCCGTGCCCGTGGTCGCCGGTGTGGACGTGGCCGTGGTCGCCGGTGTGGACGTGGCCGGTGTCGCCGGTCTGCTCGGGCCGGTCGACCTGGCGCAGCAGCGCCAGCATCTGGGCGCCGGCTGCACGGTCGACGAGCCCCTCCTCGACGAGCATCACCAGGTGGGCCTTGTCGAAGGCGTGGAGCGCGGCGGCCGTGGGCCGGGTGCGCTCCGCCGTGGTGCGGTCCAACGACGGCAGCAACGGCTCGGTCAACCGGATCCCGCTGTCGCGGTATCCGGCGTACTCGGCCGCCGGTCGTCTCAGCATCTCGCGCTCCTCTCCACGCGCCGCTCGCTCAAGCATGCCTTATCGAACTTGCAATGGTACTTGACGATCTGGGACACTGCGGCAGTGGCCCCCGGGCCCGCCGCCTCGGTGGAGCCGGGCATGGGAGTCGCACCCGATCGGCCCGAAGGACCCCAACGCGGTGACCCCTCCCGTACCTCAGGAGCTCCGATGACCACCTCCGAGATCCGGCCGCGCCGAGCCCGCGCCCAGCAGGCGCGTCGCGCCGACACCATCAACATCGACACCGAGGAGATGCTGCGCGCCGTCGGGAGCAGGCTCCGCCGGACCCGGCAGAGCCAGCAGCTCACCCTCGACATCGTCGCCTCACGGTCGGGGCTCACCGCGGCGATGGTGAGCATGGTCGAGCTGGGCCGGGTCGCACCGTCGTTCGGCACGCTGATCGCCATCGCGTCGGCGCTCGACATCCGCCTGTCCGACCTCTTCGACGTCGGCGAGCAGGGCGCCAAGGAGTCGGTGTGCCGCGAGGAGGACCAGCCGCTGCTGGAGACGTCGGTCGGCGTGCTGCGGCGCATCGTCCAGGTCGACCAGGCGCGTGGGCTCGAGCTCGTGATCAACCACTACGAGCCGGGCACCGCGAACGCCGCGACCGCCGTGCGCCACGCCGGCGTCGAGTACGGCCTGCTCGTCGAGGGGTCCCTGACGATCGAGCTGGCGGGCGTCCCGTACGAGCTGCACCCCGGCGACTCGATCTCGTACCCCTCGTCGACGCCGCACCGCATCATCAACGACGGCCCGGTGACAGCGCGGGCGATCTGGGTCAAGCTCGATGCCGACGGCGCCGACAGCGGGCGGGCACGCGAGGACGGACGAGAGCGCCGATGGGGCTGACGTTCGACGTCCACGACCCGGCTTCGGGCGCCGTCGTCGGCGCCGTTGCCGAGCACGGCGAGCCGGAGGTCGCGGCCATGGTGGCGGCGGCCGCGGCCGCCGCCACCGGCTGGCGTGGTCGCCCGGTCAACGAGCGGATCGCGATGCTCGAGGAGGGCGCCCGGCTCGTCGAACGTCATGCCGAGGACCTCGCCTACCAGGATGCAGCGGGGACCGGGAACCCCTTGCGGGCCACGCGGCGCGACGTCGCCACGGGCGTCGCCGGGCTGCGCCTCATGGGCCGGCTGGTGCAGCAGCTCGGCGGCCGGACGCTCCCGCCGTCGCCGACGCTCCTCGACTACGTCGTCCGCGAGCCGTTCGGGGTCGTCGCCCGCATCATCCCGTTCAACCACCCGGTGCAGTTCGCCGTGCAGAAGGTGGCCGCCCCACTGCTCACCGGCAACTGCGTGATCCTGAAGCCATCGCCGATCGGCGCGGTCGGCGCGGTGCACGCGGCGGAGCTGCTGGCCTCCGTGCTCCCGCCCGACGTCTTGCAGGTCGCCACCGACAGCCGTGGCGCCGCCGGATCGGCCCTCGTGCGCCATCCCCGCGTGAAGCGCATCGCCTTCACCGGCAGCGCGCCGACGGCGCAGCGGATCATGGCCGAGGGTGCCGCCCACGGGATCAAGTCGTTCTCCTTCGAGCTCGGCGGCAAGAACCCCCTGATCGTCCTGCCCGACGCCGATCCCGAAGCAGCCGCGAACGCGGCCGTCGCCGGCATGAACCTGGACCGGACCCTGGGCCAGTCCTGCGGCTCGACGTCGCGCGTCTTCGTGCACGAGGACGTCTACGACGACGTGGTCCCGAGGATCGCCAGCAAGTTCGACGCGCTGCGCCTCGGCGTCCCCACGGATCCCGAGACGGAGTGCGGCTGCCTCTCCTCGCCGGCCCAGCTGCAGAAGGTCGAGCAGTACGTCGCACTGGGGCTCAGCGAGGGCGCCACACTGGCCGCCGGTGGTCGCCGCCCCGACGAGGCGGAACTGGCCGGTGGCTGCTTCTACCGCCCGACGCTGTTCGTCGACGTCGATCCGAAGATGCGCATCGCCAACGAGGAGGTGTTCGGACCGGTGCTGTCCGTGCTGCGGTGGCGCGACGAGGCGGCGATGATCGAGGACGTCAACCGGGTGGAGCTCGGGCTCACGGCGAACATCTGGACCCGTGACCTCGCCGCCGGCCACCGCCTCGCCGCGCTGGTGGAGGCGGGCTACGTGTGGATCAACAGCCCCGACGGCGCGCACGTGCCGGGTGCGCCGTTCGGCGGCGTGAAGGCGAGTGGGATCGGTCGGGAGGCCTCGATCGAGGAGCTCGAGAGCTACACGGAGCTGAAGAACGTGGCCGTGTACCTCGGTTGACCGCAACGGCAGCCCCTTGTACGCTCAAGTGTCACTGAAGTTGTGACGTCGAGAAACAAGTGGGGCTGAAACGTGAGCACGACGGCGCCGACCTCCGCACCAGCGAGCCACGGCCTCGCCACTGATCGCCTCGCGATCGTGTCGTGCGACAGCCACGTCGGTCCCCGTCTCGTCGAGGACCTCCGCCAGTACTGCCCGCAGCAGCACCTGGAGGCCTACGACGAGTTCGCCAGGGCCAACGAGAACACCGTCAACAGCATGCGCGACCCGAACAACCTGTTGGAGGGCCGCAGCACGCTGGCGAGCGAGGTCTCGATCACCCGCCAGTACCTCAACCGCCAGACGCTCGGGCACTACGACATGGCGACCCGCATCAGGGAGATGGACCTCGACGGCGTGGCCGTCGAGGTGCTCTTCCACGGGAGCCAGAACACCCAGGTCTTCCCGCTGGTCGGGCGCCGGGAGTGGCAGTTGGCGATGTACCAGGAGGACCTCGACCTGGCCGCCGTCGGCATGCGCATCTACAACCGCTGGCTGGCCGACTTCGTGGCCGAGCACCCGGAGCGGTTCATCGGTCTGATCTACCCGCCGATGTGGGACATCGAGCAGGCCGTGAAGGAGGTCGAGTGGGGCGCCGCCCACGGCCTGCGTGGCGTCAACTTCCCGGCCCCGCGGCCCGGGGTGGCCGGCGAGTACGACGACCCGTTGTGGGAGCCCTTCTGGGCGGCGTGCGAGGAGCACGGACTGACGCTGGCGACGCACTCGGGGCTCCCCACCCGCGACGTCTTCGGGCCCCAGGAGATGGCCATGCGCCGCCTCGAGTCGGCCGGCTGGCCGGCCCGGCGGGGCATGCACCGGTTGGTCTTCGGCGGCGTGTTCGAGCGCTACCCCGGCCTCAACCTGGTGCTCACCGAGCAGGCCCGTGGCTGGTGGAAGGCGGCGATGCTGGAGATGGACTCGGTGTACATGAACCCGTCCGACGCGCTGCGCCGCCAGGTGCCGAAGCCGCCGAGCGAGTACATGAAGACGAACGTGTTCGTCGGATCCTCGTTCACGCCGCCGTCCGAGGTCCACCAGGCCTTCGAGGACGGCTTCGCCGACAACATGCTCTGGGGGCGGGACTACCCCCACGGTGAGGGCACGTACAAGTACCCCGAGTCCGAGGACGAGGAGAGCCTCACGGCGTACTACCTCCGCTGGGCGTTCGGCGGCCTCGACACCGCCGATGCCCGCCGCATCCTGAGCGAGGGCGCGGTGCGCGCCTACCACCTCGACGCCGACGAGCTGGCGGCGACCGCCGAGCGGATCGGTCCGTCGGCCGCCGACATCACCCGGCCCTTCGACGAGATCCCGCCCGAGTGGGCGTGGCACCTGGTCGACGTGCAGTCCGGCGAGATCGCACCACGCCTCGCATCGTCGTGACGCCGCCCGCTCCGTCGCCAGCCGTGGCGACCGACCGCCTCGCGCCCTCCTGGCCGAGGCTCGACCTCTCCCGTTTGATGGCGCCGCGCCGCATCGCCGTCGTCGGCGCCTCACCGAAGCGCAGCCGCGGCACCCGTGTCCTGGACAACCTCCTGAAGGCCGGGTACGACGGCGAGCTGTGGGTCGTCCACCCGACCGCCACCGAGGTGCTCGGTGTGCCGGCGTTCCCGTCGCTGTCGGCGTTGCCGTCGCCGCCGGACCTGGCGGTGCTCTCGATCCCGGCCGGCCCGGTGCCCGACGTGGTCGCCGAGGCGCGCACGGTCGGCGTGGGTGCCGTGACCGTGCTGGCGATCGGCTTCGGCGAGGGCCACGGCTCCGGCGACGACGGCGGGCTGAAGGCCCTGGCGGGGGACGACCTCGTGGTCTGCGGGCCGAACGGGTTCGGCGTGGCGTCGATCCACCAGCGGGCGATCGGGTTCAACGGCCGGCTGCCCGACCGCCTCGTGCCGGGGCCCGTCGCCTTCATCTCCCAGAGCGGTGGCCTGGCCGCCAGCTTCCCCTCCCACCTCATGCGCCGGCGCGAGATGGGCTTCAGCTACCTCGTGTCGCCGGGTAACGAGCTCGCCGTCGCCTTCGAGGACTACCTCGAGTGGATGATCGACGACCCGGCGACGACCGTCGTCGGGGCCTACCTGGAGACGGTGCGGCATCCTGAGCGCCTGCGCGAGCTCGGCGCCCGCGCCGAGGAGACGGGAACGTCGATCGTCGTCATGAAGGCCGGCCGGACGGCCTTCGGCCAGGAGGCCAGCCGCGCCCACACGGCCGCGCTCGCCTCCGACGACGCCGTGGTCGACGCCCTCTTCCGGCAGTCGGGGATGGTGCGCGTGGACAGCCTCAACGAGTTGGCCGAAGCCATCTCGATGCTGCTCAGCCCCCGCTTCCGGCGAGCTGGCTGGCGCCTCGGCGTGCTGTCGGGTTCGGGCGGCGAGTGCAGCCACGTGAGCGACGTGGCGGTCGGCGAGGGCTTCGAGATGCCACCGCTGGCCCCGGCGACGCAGGACGCGCTGAACGCGGTGCTGCCCGACTTCTCGATCCGTCGCAACCCGCTCGACGGCGGCGGCGCCGGGCTCTACGAGGACCCGAGTGTCCTGCCCGTGATGTTCGACGCGGTGCTGGCCGACCCGGGGTTCGACACGTTGGCTGTCGTGCTGGGGCTCGAAGGGCGGCCGTGGATGGTGGACGCGCTGGCCGAGGGCGTGGCCCGCTCGGACCGCTTCGTCGTCGCCTACAACTCGATGATCACTGGTGTGACCGAGCCGGAGATGATCGGTCGGCTGGCGAGCGCGGGCATCCCCTACGTGGAGGGCACCGAGACCGCCTTCGCCGCGCTGGCCAAGCTCCTGCGGCGGACCGTGCCGGCATCCGCGCCGCCGCCGACCGTGATGGCCGTGGACGCGGCGCGCTCGTCCGGCTCGCCACGCAACCTCGACCTCGGCGCCGCCCGGAACCTGCTGGCCGGGATCGGGATCGCGATGCCCACCACGCACCTGGTGTCGTCGGAGGCGGAGGCGCTCGCCGCCGCGGAGGCGATCCGGGTGCCCGTCGCCCTGAAGATCGACCACCCGAGCGTGAGCCACAAGACCGAGCTCGGAGGCGTCCGGCTCGGCGTCGCCGACCCGGCCGAGGTCGCCCGCCACTACCGCGAGCTCCGGGCGCTGCTCGACCGGCTGGACGGGACCGACGGCCACGGTTCCGTCGTGGTCCAGGCGATGGCGCCGAACGGGATCGAGATGATCCTCGGCCTGAAGATCGATCCCGTCGCCGGCCCGGCCGTGCTCATCGGGATGGGCGGCATCCTCGCCGAGATCCTCCACGACGTGGCCGTGGTGGCGCCGCCGTTCGACCGGCAGGAGGCGATCGCAGGGTTGCGCTCGCTGCGCGGCTACCGGCTGTTCGAGGGCGTCCGGGGTGGTCCGCCCGTCCCGGACACCGCGGTGGTCGACGCCATCGTGGCGCTCGGCGAGTGGGCGCTCGACCGGGCCGACGGCGTGTCGGTCGTCGAGGTGAACCCACTGGTCGTGGCCGGCGACGGTGCCGTCGTGGCCGTCGACGCGCTCGTCACCGTCACCGACGGCGCCGAGGTGAGCGGATGAGCGACGAGCTGCTGTGGGAGCAGACGGGTGCGGTGGGCACGATCACGCTGAACCGGCCCGACAAGCTCAACGCCGTCACGCCGGCGATGCTCGCGGCACTCGATGACTGCCTGGATCGCGCCGAGCACGACGACTCGGTGCGGGTGCTGCTGGTCACGGGAGCGGGGCGGGCGTTCTGCGCCGGGGCCGACATCAGCCGCCCGCAGACCAGCGATCTGCGGGCGTTGTGGGCGCGCGACGCCAGGCACAGCGAGCGGCAACTGCGCATGTGGTCGTTCCCGAAGCCGACGGTCGCCGTCGTGCAGGGCTACTGCCTCGGTCGGGGCTGCGAGATCGCCCTGTCGTGCGACCTCGTCCTCGCCGAGGAGGACGCGAGGATCGGCGAGCCCGAGATCCGCCAGGGCTCGGTGCTCTCGTCGATCGTCCCATGGATGGTGGGCATGCAGCAGGCCAAGCGCTTCCTGCTCACCGGCGACATGTACAGCGGCGCTGAGGCGGCCGCCGTCGGCCTCGTCGCCGATGTCGTCCCCACCGGCGAGGGGCTGGAGCGGGGGGTCCGGCTGGCCCGTCGCATCGCCACCATCCCGCCGCTCGTCGCCGCGGCCGTGAAGCGCGTCGTCAACACCGCCTATGAGACGGCCGGACTGCGCGCCGGCGTGCAGGCCAACCTGTTGCTGGCGGCATCGCTCGACGGCTTGACCCCGGAGGAGCTGGGCACCGCCGAGCTGACGGAGATCCGGCGCACCCAGGGCATGAAGGCGTTCCTCGAAGCGCGCGACGGACCGTTCCGGGAGCCGTGAGCGGACGGGCGCCTGCGGGGCCGAGTGGACGGACGGCCGGCGGTCCGCAACACTCGATCCCAGGATGAGCTGGGATCTCGTCCAGTACGTGGCGATCGTCGGCGCGGCGATCCTGTTCTTCTGGCTGCCGTCGCGCATCGAAGCCCACTGGGTCTCTCGCGACGGCCGGCGCTGCATCTGCCGCGGCCAGCTCCGCGACCACGACGGCATCGCCCAGACCCCGTGGCGCGAGTACCGCCTCCAGGTGGGCCCGGACGGCGACGTCGTCGCCTACCGCCGGTCGTTGCTGGGCGGCCGGCGGGGCGGTTCGTGGCAGGTGTCCGGTCGGGCGGCGGACGCGCCCTCGCCGCAAGGCGGAGTTCCTGCTCCAACCGCGCCACGAGACCCCGGAGGTGTCGACGCTGGCCGTCCGGCTGCCCGCCGGGAGCCGGGTCGTGACCGTGCTCGATGCGCTCGTCCAGCGGGCCGGGACGGAGCGCTGATGCCGGTCGACGACCCCGGCGCTCTGAAGTGTCGCTTGACCTCGCTTGAAGTTCGGCTTGAAGTGTGCGATATTGCTGCGAGCTCAACGGGGAGCCCATTTCGCTTCGACCACCCACGACCGAGACGGGCAGGTGCTACGTGATGCGGTCCTGTGCCGTCCAACGACCAGCCGGCTGACCACAGAGGACGAACCAAGGATCGACGTTCGTGCTTGCGTACATCTTCAGGCGCCTCCTCCAGGCCATCCCTCTGCTGCTCGGTGTTGCGACGGTGATGTTCGTGCTGCTCCAGGTCGCCCCGGGTGATCCGATCTCGGCGATGGCGGGGGAGTACCCCGCGTCGGACGCCTACGTCGAGCTGATGAACGAGAAGTACGGCTTCGACGAGCCCGTCATCGTGCAGTACTGGAACTACATGACCGCGGTCCTCCGGGGCGACCTCGGCTACTCCTTCTCCAACCAGGAGGCGGTCCTGGACGTGATCCTCAGCCGGCTCTGGCCGACGTTCCTGCTGTCGGCCACCGCCCTCATCTTCGGATCGGTCGTGGGCATCGCGGTCGGACTGACCGCGGGGACATCGCGCTCACGGTGGCTCGACCACGGTGTCACCGGCGGCGCGGTGGCGTTGCTCTCGATCCCCGTCTTCTGGTTCGCCCAGATGCTCGTGCTGCTCTTCTCGATCCGCCTCGGCTGGCTGCCTGTCCAGGGGATGAAGACGGCCCGCGCCAACTACACGGGGTGGGACAACGTCAAGGACGTCGCCCAGCACCTCGTGCTCCCGGCGTTCGCCCTCGCGCTCGGCACCATCGGCGCGCTGGCCCGCATCGTCCGCACCACCGTGACGGAGTCGCTCGGGTCGCCGTTCATCGAGACGGCGCGGGCCAAGGGACTGTCCCGGCGCGAGATCATCCGCTCGCACGTGCTGCGCAACTCGTTGCTCCCTGCCGTCACCGTCATCGGCTACAGCGTCGGCTTCCTGCTCTCGGGCGCGGTGCTCATCGAGACGGTGTTCGGGTGGCCGGGGATGGGGCTCCTGCTCAACCGGTCGATCAGCGATCGCGACAACCAGGTCGTGATCGGGATCCTGCTCGTCGTCTCGATGGCCGTCGTCGTGGCCAACCTGCTCACCGACATCGTGTACTCCTTCGTCGATCCGCGCATCCGGCGCACCGGAGGCGCGACATGAACGTCATCACCGAGTTCCCCGAGCTCGAAGCACCTCCCCACGGGGACGACGCGCCAGTCGCCGCGATGCTCACGGTCGCCCACCGTCCGTCCTTCGGCTCGGAGGTGCGCCGGTTCTCGTCGCACGTCCCGGGCGTCATCAGTGCGGTGGTCCTCGTGATCATCGTCGTCGTCGCGGTGTTCGCGTCGTCGCTGGCCCCGTTCGATCCGACCAGCACGTCGCGCGAGATCAAGGTGCCGCCGAACAGCGTCCACTGGCTCGGCACCGACCACCTCGGTCGCGACGTGCTGTCCCGGCTGCTCTACGGCGCCAGGACGTCCTTGTGGATCGGCTCCGTCACGGCGTTCGGCACGCTGCTGCTCGGCACCGTCATCGGCGCGCTGGCGGGGTACTACCGGGGATGGATCGACGCCTCGCTGATGCGGGTGTCCGAGCTGTTCAGCGTCATCCCCGGCTTCGTGCTGGCGCTCGTCATGATCGCCATCTGGGGCAACAGCCCCCGGCTGATCATCGTCGCGCTGATCCTGGCGCTGTGGTCGCAGGCATCCCGTCTCGTGCGCGGCGAGGTCCTGGTGCTGACGTCGAGCGACATGGTCGCCGCGGCCAAGACGTCGGGGTACCGGCACCGCCGGATCATCGCCCGTGAGATCCTTCCCAACGCCCTGCCGATCATCATCATCCAGGGCACGCTGCTCGTCGGCCAGGTCGTCCTCATCGAGGCGGGCCTGAACTTCCTCGGCCTCGGCGACCCGCAGACGATCAGCTGGGGCGGCATGCTCAACGAGGCCCAGAGCGACCTCGAGGCGTGGTGGAACAGCGTGCCGCCGGGCCTCATGATCTTCATCCTCGTGCTCAGCATCAACCTGCTGGGCGACGCCGTGAACCAGTACCTGCGCCCGGTGACCAGCCATGTCTAGCGTCGCCGACGCCACCGTGGAGCCGGTCGCCCACGGGACGCTGGCGGTGCGCGACCTCGTGGTGAGCCTCAAGGCGCCGGGCGGGGTGATCAAGCCGGTGGACGGTGTCTCGATCGACATCCGCCCGGGCGAGCGCGTCGCCATCGTCGGTGAGACCGGGTGCGGCAAGTCGCTGTTCCTGCGCGGGTTGCTGCGCTTCATCCCGTCGTCGGTGCTGTCCTCGATCACCGGCAGCGCGAAGTTCGACGACGCCGACCTCGTCTCGATCGACGAGCGCCAGCTCCGGTCGTTCCGCGGCCGCGAGGTGGCGATGATCTTCCAGGACGCCATGGCGTACCTGAACCCGACGATGACCATCGGCAAGCAGATCGCCGAGGTGCTGCCGGGGAAGGCCGAGGGCAAGCGCCAGCGCACGACGGAGCTGCTCCGCTCGGTGGGCCTCGAGGGATCGCGGGACTACCAGAAGCTGTATCCCCACGAGCTCAGCGGCGGCATGCGCCAGCGGGTCCTGATCGCCATCGCCCTCGCCAACGACCCCAAGCTGCTCATCGCCGACGAGCCGACAACGGCGCTGGACGTCACCGTCCAGGCGCAGATCCTCAAGACGATCGTCGACGTCGTCGACGGCCGCGGGATGTCGCTGCTGCTGGTGACCCACGATCTCGGCGTCGTCGCGGAGGCGTGCCAGCGGGTGTACGTGATGTACGCCGGCAAGATCGTCGAGCACGGCACGGTCCGCGAGGTCTTCGACGATCCCAAGCACCCCTACACCCGCGGCCTGTTGCAGTGCGTGCTGCACGTCGACGGAGCCCGGCCGACGACGCTCGCCACGGTCCCCGGTGTCGTGCCGTCCCCGAGCCACATGCCGACGGGGTGCCGGTTCCGCCCTCGCTGCGCCCACGCCATGCCGGTGTGCACGACGGCGCCGCCGATGATCGAGACCGGGCCGAGCACGGCCGTGCGTTGCTGGCTCCACGCACCATCGACCGCCGAGGTCGACGAGCGTGACGTGGTCGACGAGCAGGCGGACGCGGTCGAGCACGTCGAGGTGCTCGACGGTGTCGACGGGACGGGCCCACGATGACCACTGTCGACCTCGAGCCGACGGAGGTCTCGACGTCACCGTCGCCGCCACTGCTCGTCGTCGACGGCCTGGCGAAGCGCTTCGTGGGCCGGCGCACGAGTGGCGTGTTCCGCAAGCCGCCCGTCGCGACCGCCGTCGACGACGTCACGTTCGAGATCGGCCGAGGTGAGTCGCTCGGGCTGGTCGGCGAGAGCGGCTGCGGCAAGACGACCGTGGCCCGGATGATCCTCGACCTGGTCAAGCCGGACGGCGGCCGCGTCGAGCTCGACGGCCTCTCCTACGCGGACATCTCGAGCCGGCGCTTCCGGCGGCTGGTCCGGCCGAAGGTGCAGGCGGTGTTCCAGAACCCGGCGGCATCGCTCAACCCGCGCAAGACGGTGTACCAGGCCCTGCGCGGCGTCGTGCTGCTGCACAAGATCTGCCCGCGGCGTGAGGCCAAGCGCTACGTGACCGAGTTGCTGGAGCAGGTCGGGCTGTCGCCCGGTGCCGCGTACCTCGGCCGGCGGCCCCACCAGCTGAGCGGTGGCCAGCAGCAGCGCGTCGGCATCGCCAAGGCGCTCGCCGTGCGGCCGAAGCTGATCGTCGCCGACGAACCGGTGTCCGCGCTGGACGTGTCGGTCCGCGGCCAGATCATCAACCTGCTCCGCGAGGCGCAGGTCTCGCGCGGGATCAGCATGTTGCTGATCAGCCACGACCTGGCCGTGGTCCGCACCGTCGCCCACCGGGTGGCCGTGATGTACCTCGGCAAGATCGTCGAGATCGGCCAGGTCGAGGACATCCTGCACCAACCGCGGCACCCGTACACGAAGGCGCTCCTGGCCGCCAACCCGCGCGTCGACGGGACGCACGCGCTCGAGGTGCGGCTGTCCGGTGAGCCGCCTTCGGCGCGCCGCATCCCGAGCGGGTGCCGGTTCCACCCCCGTTGCCCGATCGCGGAGAGCCGGTGCGCGGTCGAGGAGCCGCTGCTGATCCTCCACGGTTCGCGCCGGGTGGCCTGCCACCTCGCGGACGACACGTGAACACCGAGTTCGGCCTCCTCCTGCCGCACTTCAGCGATGCCGCGTCGTGGGACCGGTTGTTCGGGTTCGCGCCACGCATCGAGGAGCTCGGCTACGGGTCGGTCTGGGCGCGCGACAACCTCGGCTTCCACGGCCACGGCTTCGAGCTGGAGGGCGACTTCTTCCTCGATCCCTTCACGACCCTCGCCGGCGTCGCGGCGCGGACCTCGACGGTGCGACTCGGGACCGCGGTCCTCACGCCGTTCCGGCACCCGCTCGTGACCGCGCAACTGATCGGCGGCCTGAACTTCCTGTCGCGCGGTCGGTTCGTGCTCGGCGTGGGACCGGGCACGCCGCGCAAGCCTTGGGAGGCGGTCGGGCGCCAGTACGACGAGCGCGTGGCCGCCGCCCGCGAGATGGTCCAGGTGCTCCGGCTGATGTCCTCCGGTGGCGTGGAGTCGTTCGACGGCGAGCTCACGAGCTTCGTCGACGTGAAGCTCGACCCGGCCCCGCCCGCCGACTTGACGGTGTGGTACGGCGGCGCGTCGAACGCCTCGATCAGGGCGGTCGTGGAGTACGCCGACGGGATGCTGCCCGGGCGCTGCCCGTTCCACCGCTACGACGTCGCCGTCGCCCGCTTGCAGGCGGCCGCCGCCGAGGCCGGGAGGTCGGCGCGCCTCGGCTCGATCCCCATCGTCAGCGTCGCCCGCTCGCACGAGGAGGCGCTCGGGCAGGTCCCGCTGCAGGCGTTGCTCGACACGGCCAGCGCGCGGTGGAAGCGACCGTGCGAGACGCCCGCCGACCTCGCCGGCGCGCTCGTGGCCGGCGACCCGGCGGGGTGCGTCGAGCAGATCCACGCGTTCGTCGATCGCGGCGTGGAGCTGTTGGTGGTCGACCTGCGGTTGCTCATGCCCCGGTTCGAGGAGGCGGTCGAGACGTTCGCCGCCGAGGTCATGCCGGCCTTCACGAAGGAGGTCCGCCCGGCGTGACGGAGGCGGTCGGCTTCTACAGCGACGGCCTGCGGCTCGACGCCCGGTTCTACTGCCCGGCCGTCACGCCGTCGGCGGGGCTGGTGTTCTGCCCCGGCTCCCGGGTCACCAAGGAGACGCCCTACTACCACGAGTACATCCCCCGCCTCGTCGCCGCCGGGTTCGCCGTGCTGCTCTTCGACTACCGCGGGTGGGGCGAGTCGGAGGGAGTCGCCGGCACGCTCTACCCCCACGAGCAGGTGGCCGACATCCGCAACGCGGTGACGTACCTCGCCACCAGGGACGAGGTCGACAGCGGTCGCCTCGGCGTCGTCGGGATGAGCATGGGCGGGGCGCTGGCGATGGCCGCGGCCGCCGCCGACGCGCGGATCCGCGCCGTCGTCGCCGTGCTCGGTCCGATGGACGGCTCGCAGATGCTGCGCGACGCGCGTCGTGAGCACGAGTTCGTGGACCTGCTCGCCACCCTCGAGGAGGACCGCGTCCGGCGCGTGCTCACCGGGCAGGGCGAGAGCACGCCCGACCTCGCGCCGCCGACGCCCGAACGGTCCCGCACGACGGCCCTGAGCCACGCCGCGATCCCACCGATCCCGCTGGCGTGCGTCGAGGCGATCGCCGAGTTCCGACCGATCGACGTCGTCGCGCGGATCAGCCCGCGCGCGGCCATGTGGATCGCGGCGACCCGCGACCCGACCTGCCCCGTCGAGCACTCGCGGCGCGGCTACGCCGCCGCCGGGTCGCCGCGCCGGCTCGTCGAGATCGACAGCGCCGAGCACTACGGCACCTACATCCGCCACATCGACGAGATCCTCGGCGAGACCGTCGCCTGGTGCACCACCCACCTCGCCCCCGTCGGGCTCCACATCGACGAGTCGTGACCACTCGCCTCGCGCTCGTCGCCACGGGTGGCACGATCCAGAACACGCCGGCCGGCCGGGTCGACGTGAGCACGGTGTGGGACCGCATCGCGCAGTACGCGGGTGTCGAGCTGCCCGACGCCGAGCTCGTCGTCCACGACGTGCTCCGGCAGGGGGCCGAGTCGTTCGGCCCGACCGAGTGGCAGCAGATCACGGACGCCGTGCAGACGTCATGTGATGACGCCGCCGTCGACGCCGTGGTCGTCACGCACGGGACGTTCACCGCCGAGGAGAGCGCCTACCTGCTGCACCTCGTGATCGACACCGGCAAGCCCGTCGTCGTGACCGTCTCCCAGCGCAAGCACTCGACGATCGGCAACGACGGCGACAGGAACCTGCTCGACGCGGTCCGCGTGGCCTGCGCGGCCACCGCGGCCGGTCACGGCGTGCTGGTGGTGGCCAACGAGGAGATCCACTGCGCCCGTGAGGTGACGAAGGAGCACCAACGTCCCGGGGGCTTCGTCTCGCCGCCGACCGGACCGCTCGGGACGGTCGAGACCGACGTCGTCAGCCTCTACCGCGGCCGCTGCGCCGGCACACGCACGGCTCGCTGCTGCGGCGGACGGACCTCGCGAGCCTGCCCCGCGTCGACATCGTCGCCGGGTTCGCCGGCGCCGACGCCGCCGGGGTCGTCGCGGCGGTGGCGGCCGGCGCCAGGGGGATCGTGCTCGCCGGCTTCGCCTACAACGGGCGGGGCACCGACGCCCAGATGGAGGAGCTGGCGGTCGCCCGGCGCGCCGGGGTGGCCGTCGTGCTCGCCAGTCGAGGTCGCGGCGGACGGATCCCCGCCCCGGCCGAGCCCGACGACCGCGGCTTCGCCCGGGCCGACAACCTCACGCCCCAGAAAGCCCGGATCCTCGCCATGGTCGGCCTCGCCCGAGGCGGCCCCGAGACGTTGCAGGAGCTGTATGACACCCATTGAGACCGCGTCGGGCCGGCCGCGGCTGACCGACCACGTGATCGTCGTGACCGGCGGCGGGCACGGGATCGGCCGGGCCTACTGCCGGCGGCTGGCGGACGAGGGCGCCCACGTCGTGATCGCCGACCTCGACGGCGACGCGGCGGCTGCCGTGGCGGCGGCGATCGTCGCCGCCGGTGGGTCGGCGGTCGGTCACACCTGCGATGTGCGCGACCTGGGCGCGCTCGTCGCCGTCGTCGACGACGCCGAGTCGCGCTTCGGTGGTGTCGACGGGCTGATCAACAACGCCGGCATGATGGTCCTCCGGCCGATCTCCCGGGTGGGCTTCGAGTCGATCCCCGAGGACGAGTGGGACGAGGCCATGGACATCAACCTGAAGGGCACCTGGCTGGGGTGCCGGGCCGTCGCTCCGGCCATGCGTCGCCGCGGGGGTGGCAGCATCGTCAACGTCGGGTCGGGCACGTTCTTCCTCGGCCCGCCGACGCGGGCCCACTACGTGGCGTCGAAGGGAGGCGTGATGGCGCTGACCCGGGTGCTGTCGCGCGAGCTGGCCGCGGACGGGATCCGCATCAACACGCTGGTGCCGGGCAGCACGCTCAGCGAGGACGATCCGAGCGAGGAGGTGGTGGCGATGCGGGCCCAGCCGATCGCCGGGCGGTCGATCAAGCGCATCGAGGTGCCCGAGGACCTGGTCGGCGCCGCCGTCTTCTTCCTCTCCGCCGACAGCGCCTTCGTGACCGGCCAGTCACTCGTCGTCGACGGCGGCGGGATCCTGCACTGACGAGCGCGCGCGAGCACGCCGGCCGAGACCGGCTGCGTTGACTGGTCGAGTGCCGATTGATATCCTTTAAGTACCACTGAAATATCAGGTCACATCACGACGATGCAAGAGGCTGCGACCATGACCATGACAGCGCCCGCACGCGAAGCGGTGACGACCGACAACCTGGCGATCGTCTCGTGCGACAGCCACGTCGGACCCCGCCTCGTGGAGGACCTCCGGCAGTACTGCCCGCAGCAGTACCTCGATGCCTACGACGCCTTCACGGCGGCGAACAAAGACACCATCAACAACATGCGCGACCCGAACAACATCCTCGAGGGTCGCAGCACGCTGGCCAGCGAGGTGTCGATCACGCGCCAGTACCTCAACCGCCAGACGCTCGGTCACTACGACATCGACACCCGCATCCGGGAGATGGACCGCGACGGCGTGGCCGTCGAGGTGCTGTTCCACGGCAGCCAGAACACGGAGGTCTTCCCGCTGGTCGGCCGCCGCGAGTGGCTGGTGGGTCAGTACCAGGAGGATCTCGACCAGGCGGCCGCGGGCATGCGCATCTACAACCGCTGGCTCGCCGACTTCGTGTCGCAGCACCCCGAGCGCTTCGTCGGCCTCGTGTACCCGCCGATGTGGGACATCGACCTCGCCGTGAAGGAGGTCGAGTGGGGCGCCGCCCACGGGCTGCGCGGTGTCAACTTCCCAGCACCGCGGCCAGGGATCGCCGGTGAGTACGACGACCCGATGTGGGAGCCGTTCTGGGACGTGTGCGAGAGCAACGGGATGAGCCTGGCCACCCACGCCGGCGTACCGACCCGTGACGTCTTCGGTCCGCAGGCGATGGCGATGACGCGCATCGAGGTCGCCGGCTGGCCGTGCCGCCGGGGCATGCACCGGCTGGTCTTCGGCGGCATCTTCGAGCGCCACCCCGACCTCAAGCTGATCCTCACCGAGCAGGCGCGCGGCTGGTGGTCGGCGGCCATGCTCGAGATGGACTCGGTGTACATGAACCCGTCCGACGCCCTCCGCCAGCAGGTGCCGAAGCCGCCGAGCGAGTACATGAGGACGAACGTCTTCCTGGGGTCGTCGTTCACGCCGCCGACCGAGGTCCACCAGGCGATCGCCGAGGGCTTCGCCGACAACATGCTGTGGGGCCGCGACTACCCGCATGGCGAAGGCACGTACAAGTACCCCGAGTCCGACGACGAGCCGAGCCTCACCACGTACTACCTCCGGTGGGCCTTCGGCGGCGTCGACGTGGCCGACGCCCGCACCATCCTCAGCGGCGCGGCCGAGCGGGCCTACAACCTCGACCACGACGTGCTCGCGTCGCTGGCCGCCCGGATCGGACCGTCCGCCGAGGAGGTCACCACGCCGTTCGACGAGATCCCGCGCGAATGGGCATGGCACCTCGTCGACGTCCAGACGGGCGAGATCGCCCCACGCGACTGACCACCGAGCACGAGGAGCACACGACGTGAAGGACCTGCGGAGCTACCTCGCGGACCTCGGCCCGCTGCTCCAGACCATCACCGACCCGGTCGATCCGATCACCCAGGCCGGCGTGCTGGCGTCGGAGGCGCGGTACCCGCTGCTCCTCGAGAGCCTGAAGGGCTTCGACGGCTGGCGCCTCGCCGACATCCTCGTCTCGACCCGCCAGACCCAGGCGATCGCCCTCGGCACGACGCCCGATCAGGTGGTGCCGTTCCTCGCCCGGCGGATGTTCGAGCACGGGCCGAACAAGGCCCGGCTCGTGGACGACGGTCCGTGCAAGGAGGTCAAGCTCGTCGGTGGCGACGTCGACATCCGCGACCTCCCCATCCCTGTGCACACCGTCGGCGACGGCGGTCGCTACCTCGGGTCCGGCCTGACCACGACGAAGGACCCCGACACGGGCGTGCGCAACGTCGCCATCATCCGCACCCACGTCCGCGACGACCAGCCCGACCGGGTCGGCTTCTGGATGGCCGCCCGGCACAACTGGGCGCACTACATGAAGTACACCGAGCGCGGCGAGAAGATGCCGATGGCCTACGTCATCGGCATGCACCCGGCGTACGAGATCCTCGCCAACTTCAGCGGGTTGCACGAGGACTTCGACGAGTACGAGCTCGCCGCCGGGGTCATCGGCGACGACCTCGAGATGGTCAAGTGCGAGACGATCGACCTCGAGGTCCCGGCCTACGCCGAGGTCGTCATCGAAGGCCTCGTACCGCCGCACGTGCGTGAGCCGGAAGGCCCTTTCGGTGAGTTCACCGGCTACCAGGGCGGCAAGACCGGGACCGCGCCGGTGATGGAGATCACCGCCATCACGCGCCGCCGGGACCCCATCTTCCGCCACATGCAGGCCACCGTCTTCACCGATCACCAACCGCTGGTCGCACTGCCGATGGAGGCGACGATCTTCAACCGGGTCCAGGCGGTGCACGGCAACACGGTCGTCCACGACGTGCACGTACCGCCGTGGGCCTCGCTGTTCGTCACGGTGGTCCAGATGACCCCGCGGTGGGACGGCCAGGCGCGAGACGTCGGGTTGGCGGCGCTGTCAGGTCCGAACCTGCACCCCAAGATCGTCATCCTCGTCGACGAGGACGTCGACATCTACGACGCGCGCGACATCATCTGGGCGATCTCGACCGCGTCGACCCACAGCGCGACGTGATCGTGATCCCACACGAGCGGATCCATCCGCTCGACCAGTCCGTGCCGCAGATCACCGAGGAGGTCACGGTGATGCGGGTCGGCGGGAAGATGGTCATCGACGCCACCAAGCCGGCGACGTGGCGCCCGCAGCGCCGGCGCGAGTTCGAGCGCGTCCGTCCGATGGGCAGCGGTGACGAGTCGCTGGCCACGATCATCGACAGCATCCGCGCCTTCGACCCGCGCTGACGACGGTGGACGAGGCCGGCGTCAGCCGGCGACCGCAGCGGCGTCGGCGCGCGGCGCGCGGCCCTCGCTGGGGCGATCGGTGTCCAGCTTCACCCACACCGCCCTGGCCGTCTTCGCCCCGTCGTTGACGATGCGATGCGGCGTGGTCGACGCGTACGAGATGGAATCGCCGGGCTTCAGCTCGTACGGCTCGCCGTCCAGCTCGACGACGAGCGAGCCGTCCAGCAGCACCCCGTACTCGTAGCCGGCGTGACGCAGAGCGGTCGCCGCGTTCGACGTGCGCGGCCCGTACTCGTTGACGACGAACTCCAGCCCCCGGCTGTCGTCGATCTGCACGAGCCGGCGGAGCACACCGGCCGCCGACTCGAACGTCACCTGGTCCGCCTTGCGCCGCACCGGCTCCCGCACCGCGGTCTCGGGCACGTAGAACAGGTCGGACATGTGGATGTTGAGCGCCGAGGCGATGGCGATCAGGGTGCCGAACGACGGTGCCACGCGGCCGAGCTCGACCATGCTGACCATCGCCGCCGTGAGCCCCGTGCGGCCGGCCACCGTGTCGAGCGTCAAGCCCCGTTCGTGGCGCACCCGACGGATCTTGGCGCCGATGACGCGCAGCATCTCGTCGGTGTCGATCTCGATGGGGTCGGCATCGCTCCGATTGCGTGCACGTGCTCGCGACGTCCGGGGCACCCACACATGCTACGTCGCAGGGGTCGCGACGTCGGGGAACGGGAAGGCGCCGCGAACCTGCTCGTAGCGCTCCGCCACGCGCAACAGCAGGCCTTCCTCGCGGTGTCGGGCCGCCAGCTGCAGCCCGATCGGCAGGCCCTCGTCGTCGAACCCGACCGGCACGGAGACCACCGGGTGGCCCGTCAGGTTGAACGCCCACGTGTTCACCGAGTGCAGGTCGGACGTGGCGATCTCGCCGCCCTGCCACGGGATGATCAGCTCGTCGAAGCGACGAGCGGTGATCGGCGCCGTGCCGAGGGCGAGGATGTCGTAGTCGCGGAACAGGTCGTCGTACGCCTGGCGGAGCGCGTCGGTGCGGGCGTCGAGCCACTGCTGTGACCGCCCCCGACGGAGACGCAGCCGCTCGACGATGTAACGGCGGTACTGGTCCGCGTCAGGGCTCGGGTCGGCCCGCTCGAAGGCCTCCCACTCGTCGAACAGGGTGACGAGCAGCCACAGCGCCTCGTCGTTGGCGGGCAGCGCGATGCGCGTCGTCGGGAAACCGGCCGACGCCAGCGCGGCGTAGGCGTCCTCGAGGCCACGCAGCACGTCGGGCACGGACTCGACCATCCCGCCACCGTCGACCACCGCGACGCGGACCCGACCCGGATCCAGCGGGTCGGCGGCGGACGGCAACGAGGGCAGTCCGGCCATCGCGGCGACGAACAGGGCGATGTCGCCCGCCGTGCGCGCCATCGGGCCGACGTGCTCCGCCCGCGTGCCCATCCCGAAGATGTTCCCGTCGAGGCTGACCAGCCCGTGCGTCGGCTTGAGCCCCACGACGCCGCAGAACGAGGCCGGGTTGCGGACGGAGCCACCGAGATCGGTCCCGACGCTGCCGTGGGCCATGCCCAGCGCCACGCAGGCGGCCGACCCGCTGCTCGAGCCGCCGGCGGTCCGCTCCGGGTTCCACGGGTTCCGCGTCGGCTCGACGCGTGCCGGTACGAGGCTCGGTGGGGCCATCCCACTGCCGACGTTGTTCTTGCCGAGGAAGATGGCGCCGGCGGCCCGGAGGTTGTCGATGCAGGCGGCGGCCGGCAGGTCCGGCTCGTAGTCCTGGAGCATCGTGGAGCCGACGGTGGTGCGGGTTCCCGGGTAGGTGAACGCGTCCTTGACGGCGAAGGGCACGCCGTGCAGCGGGGGGAGCGGCTCGCCCGACTGCCGCCGTCGATCCGCCGCGGCCGCGTCGTCGCGGGCGTCGTCGTCGAGCACGGTCAGGAAGGCGTGGACCGAAGGCTCCAACAGCTCGATCCGTTCGAGGCACGCCTCGACGGCGTCGACTGCCGACACCGTCCCTTCGCGGATGGCCGCGGCGAGCTCGGTCGCCGGCCAGGTGGCGAGCGGGGCTGGCTGCACGGGCACGGCCCGGTCAGACCTTCGCCGCACGCAGCGCGGGCAGCACCTCGGTGGCGAGGAGGTCGATGGCCGCCTCGAACTCCTCGAACTGCAGGCGCAGGTCGAACACGAAGTGGTCGATGCCGAGCTTGCCGAACTCGGTCACCTGCTCGACGATCTCGTCCGGGTCGCCGACGCACAGCAGCCCGCGGAGGTCGTCGATCGTCTGGAAGCCGCCGGGCGGGATGTTCCACGTCTTCGATGCCTCCGAGGAGCCGGCGAGGGCCTGGACGTCCAACCCGGAGCGGGCGCGGTCGCGCGACGAGTCGACCTTGACGATCGGGATCACCGCTTTGGTGAGCGCCGCCGTGACGCCGTCGCTGACGAGCTGGTCGATCTGGGCCAGCCGGTCCTCCAGGGTGGCCATGGGGATCCGCCCGGGCATCCACCCCTGGCAATGTTCCGCGGCGTTGGCGACCGACACCGGGGTGGTGCCCCCGTACCAGATCGGGATCGGGGGCGACGGCTTGGGTTCGATGTCCACGTCGCTGAAGGAGAACAAGCGGCCGCTGTACTCGGCGCCGTGCGTCGTCCACACGCGTTCCAGGATCTCCACGGTCTCGACGAAGATCCGCTTGCGGTCGGCCTTGCGGAAGCCGACGGCCGGCAGCTCGGCGCCGCTGCCCAGTCCCATGCCGGCGACGACCCGGCCACCGGCGAGGTACGACAGCGACGCCAGGTCCTGCGCCAACTTGAGCGGCCAGCGCAAGGGGATGAGCACCGCGGTGCCCAGCACGACGTGGGTGGTGCGAGCGGCGATCGCCGCGAGGACGGCCAGCGGCTCGACGAACGTGCGGTCGGTCCCCTCCATGCCGTGGGGCGCCCACAGGAGATGGTCGCGCACCCACAGCGCGTCGAAGCCGGCCTGCTCGCACAGGACCGCACCGTCGACGATCCGCGACGGCGAGGCGAACTCGCCGAAGTGGGGCACGAGCACGCCATAGGTCATCCCGCCGGCGGTGCGGTCGAGGGGCCGGTGGTCGGCGGCGTATCGGGTCATCGAGGGGGGAGGCTCATCGCGCCATCCGGACGACCCGAGTTGCTCATCGCGCAGTCCGGCGACGCGTCGCACCGTGCGAGGGAGCGAGCGCCAGCGAGCGACCGGCCACCACGGCCTGCGTGGCCGGGGAACGCAGATGTGCGTCATTGCGGCACGCCGGCGATGAACTGGCCGTAGCCGCGCTCGCCGGTGACCTTGCGCTCCGTGCAGATCACGGTGCCGCGCAGCATGGTCAGCTCCACGTACCCCTTGACGGTCCAGTCGCGGTAGGGGGTCCAACCGACACGGGTGTACAGCCCCTCGTCGGTCAGCACGGTCTCCCGGTCGAGGTCGACGATCACGAGGTCGGCGTCGGCGCCGGGCACGAGGATGCCCTTCTTCGGGTAGATCCCGAGGAAGCGGGCCGGCTCCTCGGCCAGCAGCTCGACGGCGCGGCGCAGGCTGAGCTTGCCGCCGGCCACGTCGTTGAGGGTGATCGAGTACTGCCAGTCGTACTGCGGCGAGCCCATCGCGGCGTGCCACGCGTCGTGCTCCAGCACCTCGATCTCCTCGATCGTGTGCGGAGCGTGGTCGGCGTCGATCATGTCGATGGTGCCGTCGTTGAGGGCCCGCCAGATGGCGGTCATCCGCGCCTCGTCGGACGTGATGAAGCCGCCGGGGCAGGCCCGCCCCTTCAGCTTCGCCAGGTCGTCCTCGGTGAGGTGGTAGTACTTCGGATCGACCGCGGAGGTCACCCGCTGGCCCTGCTCCTTGGCCTCGCGGATCAGTTGCAGGCTGCCGGCCGAGTGGGTGTGCACGAGGTGGAGGCGGACACCGGTCAGGCGCTGCAGGTTGACGAGCGTGTTGACCGCCGTGTGCCAGATCTGCTCGGTGGTGTAGACCTCGCCGAACGTGACGTGGTTCGCCGGCTTGCCGGCGGCGAACGCCTCGTTGGAGAGCTGCTCGAAGAGGCTCTGGTTGAAGGGGTGGATGAGGTTGGCGAGGCCGGTCTTCTCGATCTCCCGGAAGCACTGCACCAACCGACCCTCGTCGTTGATGGCCAAGCGGGGGTCGTGGGGGTAGGCGCCCGACACCTGGAACGTCTTGTACCCGGTGGCGCCCGCCTCGGCGAGCTTGCCGATCTCGGTCGGCTGCGTGCCGGCGACGAAGTGGCCGAAGTCCACGATCGACTTCGCCGCGGCGAGCTCCCGCTTCTCCAGGAAGGCGTCGACGGTGTCGGTCGGCGGCTCGACGTTGGGCATGTCGATCATCACGGTGACACCGCCGGCGGCGGCCGCCTGGGAGGCGCTGTGGAAGTCCTCCTTGTGCGTGTAGCCGGGCTCACGCGTGTGGGCGTGGGTGTCGATGATCCCGGGCAGGACGACCTTGCCGGTCGCGTCGATCGTGTCGACGGCCTCCACGGTGCTGTCCCGGCCGACCAGTCCGACGATCTTCTCGCCGTCGACGAGCAGATCGGCGTCGACGAGCTCGCCGCGCACCATGACGCGGCCGCCGGAGATGCGGGTGCGGACTGTGGGCATGTCAGCTTCCTTGTGTGCTGGGTTCGGATCGGTCGTCCTGCTCGGCGGCCGCGTCTGGGACCTCGATGAAGTCGACGTCGACCGGGGCGTAGATCTCGAGCAGCCGCAGCGGTCCGTCACCGGGGTTGTGCACCGAGTGCGGGACGCCCCGTGGGATGAAGACGGCCTGGCCCGGCGTGACGTCGTGGTCGACGCCGTCGAGGCGGAGGCGCGCCGTCCCTTCGAGGACGTAGTAGACGTTCTCGACGCGGTCGTGGAGGTGGTACGGCCCGGGCGGCGTGCCCGGGTTCACGGTGTTGAGGTGGAGGTCGACGTCATGGGCGCCGATGTCGGCATCGACGAGCCGGATCACCGAGCCACGCCCGTAACGCAGTTCCTTCGTCGGTGCCGTCGACGGATCGATGACGCGCGATCGCGGTTCCCCGGCGTCGGACACGGCCGCGAGTATGGCACAACTTCAAGCCAGGATTCAATGGGACTCAAGCAACACTTGAGCTGTCGACCGCCTCGATCGGCACCCGCGGACGTGGCCACCAGCGCGGCGCGAGGGCCACGTTCTGCCGGCGGGCGAACAATCCCGCCGTGACGATCGTGCTGATCGCCGTGATCGCCCCACCGCCGATGAGGGTCCAGCGCGGACCCCATTGCAGGGCCACCCAGCCGAGCAGCGGTGCGCCGATCGGCGTCCCACCCATCAGGCAGGCGAGGAACAAGGCCATGACGCGGCCACGCACCGCGGCGTCCGTGGTCATCTGGACGTACGTGTTGGCGGCCACGTGGGTGGTCATCGAGGCGAAGCCACAGAGCGGGATGAAGAGCGCGAACGTCAGGTAGGTCGGCATCAGCCCGGCGATCACCTCGAAGGTGCCGAGGGCGATGGCACCGACGATGAACACCCGCATCCGCACCTGGGTCCGCCGCGCCGCGATCAACGAGCCGGCCAGTGACCCGATGGTCAGGATCGTGCCGAGGAGACCGAACCCGGCGGCGCCCTTCCCGTACACCTGGGTCGACATGAGCGCGGTGGTCAGCTGGAAGTTCATCCCGAACGTCCCGAAGAAGAACGTGACGGTGAGGACCATCACGAGGTCGGGCCGCGCCCGCACGTAGCGCAGGCCGTCGCGCAGCTCGTGCCGGCTGCGCCGGGCCGGGGCCGGCGGGGGACCGGACAGCTCCGACGCCCGCATCCGCAGGAGCGAGACGATGACGGTGAAGTAGCTGATGCCGTTGAGCAGGATCACGGCGCCGGTGTCGGCGACACCGGAGCCGAACCAGGCGATGAGGAGGCCGGCGATCGCCGGGCCGACGGCGCGACCGATGTTGAGCGACGCCGAGTTCAGCCCGACGGCGTTGACGAGCGTGTCGCGGTCGACGACCTCGTTGACGAACGCCTGGCGCGTCGGGCGGTCGAAGGCGGTCCCGACGCCGAACACGAGCGCCGTCGCGTACACGTTCCACACCGTCACGTTGTCGGTCACGGCGAGGACGCCGAGCACACACGCCGACAGGCCCATCGCGGCCTGGGTGACGACGAGGACGCGGACGTTTGGAGTAGCGGTCGGCGATCACGCCGGCGAACGGCGAGACGAGCAGCATCGGCAGGAACTGCAGGCCGGTGGCGATGCCGAGCGCGCCGGCGCTGCCGGTGAGCGTGAGCAGCAGCCAGTCCTGGGCGACCCGCTGCATCCAGATGCCGATGTTGGCGACGAGCGAGCTGGTCGCGAACAGCCGGTAGTTCCGGTTGCGCAGGGCCGCGAACGTGGATCCCGAGCGCGGCCTCTCGTCGGTCGGTGCCCGAGCGCGGCTCACGGAGTGGCGAAGAACTGGCCCGGGATGGGCACGCCTTCACCGGCCGAGGCGATGGGCTTGCCGTCGAGCGTGCCCCGCGCGCTCCGGGACGGGAACCCGCCGGGGCCACCACTGGCATCGAGCTCGCCGGCGCCGGCGCCGACGCGGATCATCACGAGGTTGTCGTCGCCGCTGCTGCGGAAGGCGTAGGCCACGCCGCGCGGCACGAGCATCCCGTCGAAGGCCTCGACGTCGGTGGTCCCACCGTCGGCATCGACGAACGTGGCCCGTCCGGCGAGCACGATGAACGCGTGGTCCTCCTCGGCGTGGAAGTGGAGGCTGTTCTCACCGCCCTCGGCGTAGACCTTCAGGTGCAGCCACAGCTGCGTGGCGCGACCGAGGAGCTCCATCGTGGCTCCGCTGGAGAGCAGTGGCGTGCCTCGTGCCGTGAACAGCTGGGGGGTGGGGGCGACGACCGGCATGAGCGGTCAACTCCTTTCGTACAGGGCGACGGCGTTGTCGCGCACGAGCCGGCGCACGACCGGGGCCGGCAGGTGGCCGAGGTGGTCGGCGATCCACTGCTGCGACTCCGGCCACGTCGAGTTGGCGTGCGGGTAGTCGTTCGACCACAGGCAGCCGTCCTGACCCCACCACGAGAGCAGCTCGGCGCCGACCGGGTCCCGGAAGAACGTGGCGAAGACCTGGTCGCCGAAGTACTCGGACGGCTTCTTGCTGATCGGGAGCGGCCGCTGCTGGCGGAAGCGGTCGACGTAGTAGTCCCACTGCTCGAGGACGAACGGGAGCCAGCCGATCTCGTTCTCGACGAGGATGAGGCGGAGGCCGGGGAAGCGGTCGAACACCCCGCTGAAGATCAGCTCCATCAACGTGTCCGTCACCGCCAGGAGCTTCAGCCCGACGGAACCTCGGTGGGCCTCGATCGCCGTCACCAGCGGATCGGCCGTTGCGGGCACGGGCGCGCCCATGTGCTGGCTGTAGTTGTGCCCGGTGAGGATGTGCACGCTGAGCGGATCGCCGGACGCGGCGATCGCCGCCCACAACGGGTCGTAGTGGCCGCTCAGGAACGGCAGGTCGGGGTGGGGCGTCTGCCACACGAGCGCACCGCGCAGGCCGAGCTCCTGGGTGCGCTCGAACTCGGCGACTGCCACGTCGATGTCGTAGGTCGGCACGAGGGCGGCGCCGAGCAACCGGTCGGGCGCCGTCTGGCAGAACTCCGCCAGCCAGTCGTTGTACCGGCGGAAGCAACGCAGCTGGAGGTCGGCGTCGTCGAGGGCGAAGAGCCGCAGACCGAGCGACGGGTACAGCACCTCGCCGCCGACGCCGTCGATCGTCATCTCCTCGACGCGCGCGACGGGGTCGAGCCCGCCGGCGCGCTGGTGGAAGTTCTTGCCCCGCTCGGGTCCCCAGATCTCGTCGGGCAGCAGGCCCCGCCAGAGCGCAGGGTCCTCGATCACGTGGGAATCGGCGGAGAACGCCGGCTCAGCCATCACGCCCTCCCGCCGTGGTCGTGGCGGGGACCGCGGTCCCGACGGGGGTGCGCCAGCGCGCGCTGCCGGCGTCGGAGCCGCGCATGGCGCCGGCGAGCAGTCGGGCCAGCTCCCCTGTGAGCGGACCGGTGTCGCCACCGCCGACGGTGAACCGGTCGACCGAGAGCACCGGCGTGATCTCGACTGCGGTCCCGCAGATGAAGACCTCGTCGGCGGCGTACAGCTCGGTCCGGTCGACCGGCCGCTCGACGACGTCGACGCCGAAGCGTTCGGCGGCCAGCGTCATCACCGCGTCGCGGTTGATGCCCTCGAGGATGTCGCTGTTGAGATCGGGGGTGATCAGGCGGCCGTCACGGACGAGGAACACCGAGGCCGAGCCGGCCTCGCTGACCTTGCCCTGCGTGTTGAGGAGCAGGGCGACGTCGTAGCCGTCCTGCTTGACCTCGAACGTGGCCAGCTGGCTGTTGCGGTAGTTGGCCAGGCTCTTCACCCGCGGCGGCATGACGTTGTCGGAGATGCGGGTCCACGAGCTGACCTTGGCGTGGTAGGCGACGCCCGTGCCGAGGCGGGTCGGCATCGGCTTGGTCGTGACGAGGAGCTCGCCACGGAGATCACGCGGGTCGAAGCGCTTCTCGTTGGCCTCGAGCGGATAGGCGAGCGGGAAGATGTAGGTGTCCTCGCGCGCCGCGTTCGCCCGGAGCAGGACCAGCGTGAGCTCGACCAGCTCGTCCTTCGTGAACGGGAGCGGCAGCCGGACGGCGCGGGCCGAGCGCAGTAGCCGGTCGCAGTGCTCCTCGAGGCGGAACACGTACAGCTCGCCGTGGTCCTCGTTCCAGTAGGCGCGGATGCCCTCGAAGACGGCCCCGACGGCGGACCACCCGAGCTCGCTGACGTGCACGGTCGCCTCGTCCCACGGCACGAGGCGGCCCTGCCACCAGACGCAAGCGGGGGGCGTCGGCATGGTGATCTCCCTTGCGCCGGTGGACGCTCGTCCCCCGGCGTCTCTGAAGTATTGCTTGATGTCTCTTGAAGTTCAGCTTGAAGTGTGGCATATTTCGCCAAGCGCGCAAAGGGGCCTCGAGCCCCCGGTTTCACATATCGCGACGGAACGGGCGCACCATCGCGTCGGGCTGAGTCCCGCGCCCATCGACCGCAATCGGGGAGGTAGTTGTGGATCGAATCCGGAATCGCCGTTTCGGCTGGCGGCGGCTCGCTGCCGGCGCAATGGTGCTGGGACTCGTCGCGGCAGCATGCGGTGACGACGACGACGCGCCCGAGGCCGGGCCGGACACGTCGGCCGCCGGCGGTGCCGAGACCACCGCCGCCGCCACGGAGACGACCGCCGCCGGCGCCGACACCACGGCCGGCGCCACGGAGACCACCGCTGGCTCGACCGAGACCACGGCCGCCGAGGAGGAGACCGGCGGCGAGGGTTCCGTGCTCGTCGTGGGCCTGTCGTCGCCGCCACCCACGCTGAACCGCAACCTGAACACGGATGCGGCGACGGCGAACGTGGCGCTGGCGGTCTACGACGGTCTCGTCGGCGTCAGCCGGGAGCAGGAGATCATCCCCGAGCTCGCCGAGTCGTGGGAGATCTCCGACGACAACCTGACGTACACGTTCAACCTGCAGCAGGGCGTCAACTGGCACGACGGCGAGCCGTTCACGGCCGACGACGTCGTGTTCACGTTCGAGGAGCTGCTCCCGTTGACCCCGTCGTTCTCCAACCTCGACGGGCTCATCGAGTCGGTCGTGGCCGTCGACGACCACACCGTCGAGGTCACGCTGACCCGACCGCATGCGCCGTTCCTCACCACGCTCATCCCGTCGCTGCTGGTGATCCAGCCCAAGCACATCTACGAGGGCACCGACCCGTTGACCAACGAGTACAACGAGAAGCCGATCGGCACCGGCGCCTTCATGTTCGAGAGCTGGGAGGGCGACACCATCACGCTCGTGCGCAACGAGGACTACTTCGGTGGCCGGCCCGGCTACGAGACGGTCATCTTCCAGGTGGTCCCCGACCCGACCTCGCGGGCCAACGCCCTGCGCGGGGGTGAGATCGACTTCCTCAGCAGCAACGACGTCAACGCCACCGTGCTCGACCTCGTGGGCGATGACGACACGATCCACCTCGAGCGCGGCCGGGCCACGCGCAGCATGGGCACGCTGTACTTCAACAACATGAACCCACCGCTGGACAACCCCGAGGTCCGCAAGGCGCTGTACACCGCCCTCGACAAGGAGTTGCTGGCCCAGGCGATCGATCCCGACGGGGCCACCATCCCGGTCAGCGGCATCGCCTCGAACAGCCCGTTCTCCGCACCGGACGACGTCGACTACCGCGAGCTGTTCGCCTACGACCCGGCCAAGGCCGAGGAGATGCTCGACGCCGCCGGGTTCCCGCGTGGTGAGGACGGCACCCGCTTCAACCTCACGCACCGCTACATCAGCCAGGCGGCCGCGGGACCCAACTCGGCGCCGATCATCGCCGACAACTGGGGCGACATCGGCGTCAACGTCGAGGTGATCGCCGAGGAGCGGGCGGTCGGCGGGCCGGCCATCTACGAGCAGCACGCGTTCGACACGGCGTTGAACAA
The DNA here is from genome assembly GCA_963784255.1 of uncultured Acidimicrobiia bacterium. Lineage (GTDB taxonomy): Bacteria > Actinomycetota > Acidimicrobiia > Acidimicrobiales > Ilumatobacteraceae > JALZMG01. The sequence continues at coordinate 203,610 of CAWAQO010000005.1, forward strand.
CCTGTCGGCCCGGCTCGACCCGGTGACCGGCTTCGTGCCCCGCTACCAGTGCATGGAGGAGCCGGTCATCAACCAGAACCCGACCGGCTACTGCAACCAGGAGTTCGAGGACCTCACGGCGCAGGTGTCGGCGGAGACGGACTTCGACGCCCGGTTCGAGCTGTTCCGCCAGATGCAGCAGATCATCGCCGACGACATGCCGGCGTCGCCGATCGTCGAGCTCGACGACGCCGACGCCATCCGGGCCGACCTCGGCGGGCTCGAAGAGTTCTTCAACGCCGGCGAGGGAAGCCAGTTCCGCTGGGAGGCCCTGCAGCCGCCGAGCTGACGACTTGATCCGGCTGGATCCAGTCACTCCGAGATCCGGGCGGGAACGTGTCGACCCCTGACACGGATCCCGCCCGGATCGCGCCAGCGTGGGGATCGGACGTCGCGGTCCAGGTGCTCCGCGAGCTCGGGATCGAGTACGTCGCCCTGCTCCCAGGCGCCAGCTTCCGCGGCCTGCACGACTCGATCGTCAACGCCGCCGGCAACACCCGGCCGGAGATCATCCTCCTGACCCACGAGTCGCTGACCGTGTCGTTCGCCCGCGGCTACGCGTGGGCGGCCGGTCGCCCGATGGCGGTCGCCCTGCACGACGTCGTCGGGCTCCTCAACGCCGGCATGGCGGTCTACGACGCGTGGGCCGACCGCAGCCCGGCGCTGATCCTCGGCGGCACGGGCCCGGTCGATGCCGACCGCCGGCGGCCGTGGATCGACTGGCTGCACACGGCCAACGTCCAGGGCAACCTGTTCCGGGACCTCACCAAGTTCGACGACCAGCCGTCGTCGGTGCCGGCGATGGTCGACGCCATCGTCCGGGCCCACCGCATCGCCGTGACCGAGCCGCCGGGTCCGACGTACGTCTGCCTCGATGTCGACCTGCAGGAGTGCCGGCTCGACGAGGCTGTCGAGCCACCCGACCTGACGCGATACGCCGTGCCGTCACCGCCGGCGATGGCGCCGGCCGACGTCGCGTCGATCGCCCGGCGCCTCGTCGACGCCGAATCGCCGGTGTGCTTCGCCGACCGCGTGTGCCGCAGCCGCGACGGGCTGCGGTCGCTGGTCGAGCTCGCCGAGCTGCTGGCGCTGCCCGTGATCGACAAGGGCTCGTGGGGTCACAACTTCCCCACGCCGCACCCGCTCGACTTCGCCGGCGCGGAGGACGAGCTGGTCGCCGGCGCCGATCTCGTGCTGGCATTGGACGTGGTCGACCTCGACGGCGCACTCGGGAAGGACGGCATCTACGCGAGAGGCGCGCGGCGCCCGCCCCCACCCGGTCAGCACGTGGTGTCGATCTCGCTCGACGAGCTGCGGATGGGCTCGCTGGTGACCGACTTCCAGGCACTGCCGACGGCGGACACCGCCGTGCTCGCCAGCACGGCGGTGGCGCTCGAGCAACTCGTCGGCGCCTGCCGTGAGCTGCTCGACGACGGCGCGGGCGAGCGCATCGCGGGCCCGCCGTGCCGGGCTCGCCGAACGGCACGACGAGCTGGTGGCGGCGCAGCGCTCGGCGATCGAGCAGGCGTGGGACGGCGACGAGATCACCGACGTGCGGCTCTTCGGCGAGCTGTGGTCGGTCGTCGGCGATCTCGATCTGGCCATCGTGGCGGGGATGCCCCGCGTGTCGTGTCCCGGGCTGTTCGACGTCGCCGATCCGTCGCGGGCGATGGCCAGCGTCGCCGGCGGTGCCGTCGGCGCGGCCACCAGTGCCGCCCTCGGTGCCGCCCTCGCCTTCAAGGGCACCGGTGTCCTGCCCGTCGCCGTGGTCGGCGACGGTGACCTGCAGATGTCGATCCAGGCGCTGTGGACCGCCGTCCACCACCAGATCCCGATCCTCTACGTGGCGCGCAACAACCGCACGTACGGCAACGACGAGGAGCACCAGGACCGGGTCGCCGTCGCGAGGGGACGGCCGCGCGAGAACCGGACGATCGGGGTGCGGCTGGACGAGCCCCCGATCGACTTCGCGGCGGCGGCCCGTGCCTACGGCGCGCAGGGTTGGGGTCCGGTGCGGGACCCCGCCGATCTCCCCGCCGTCCTGGCCGCGGCGGTGGACGCCGTCCGGGCGGGAGGTGTCGCCGTGGTCGACGTCTGGACCGCGGCGGCGTTCCTAGCCACGGTCAGCAGGTCGCTTCGTCACCGAATCGGCCCACCGTTCGCGCGATTTGGTGACCAAAGCGTCGAGCAGGCCGACGTCGATCGGCGAGGCGACTGATCGTCACGGTCAGCCGAGGAGCGCGGGGCGCTCCCACTCGCGGCCGAGGACGTGGTGGTCGAGGAACGCCAGGACGGTCTCGTACAGCACGACCATGTCGCTCGGCCGGTGCACGAGGTAGTGCCCCGACTCGGGGAAGAGGAGGAACGTCGAAGGCACGTCGTGGCGCTTGAGGTCGGTCCACTCGCGCAACGGCTCGGAGATCGGGACGTTGTAGTCCTTCAGCCCGTGGACGATGAGCATCGGCGTGGCGATCGAGGCGAGCTCGACCCGCGGTGAGTTGCGCACCCAGGCGTCAGGATCGGCGTACGGATCGCCGAACTCGAGCTCCCAGTGGGCGGTCTTGTCGGTCGTGCCCTGGAACTGGTCGAACGCCCACACACCGGCGCAGTTGACGATCGCCCGGAAGCGGTCGGTGCGGCCGGCGAGCCAGTTGGCCATGTGCCCGCCGAACGAGTGGCCCATCGCGGCCGTCCGGCTCCCGTCGATGTCGGGCCGCTCGACCGCGGCGTCGACCGCGGCCAGCAGATCGGCCAGGACGTTGTCACCCCAGTAGCCCCACCCGCGCTGCATCATCTCCTGGCCGTACCCCGTCGATCGCGCCGGGTTGGCCATGAGCACGGCGTAGCCCCGCTCGACCAGCAGGTGCGGGCACCACAACCAGAAGTTGTGCGCGTTCCACCCGCGGGTCTGCCCGTGGATCCACAGGACGAGCGGTGCCGGATTCTCCGGCCCGGCCGAGGACGGGAGCACGAGGTGGCCATGGACCTCGGTGCCGTCCGGGCTGCGGGCCGTCAGCTCGGTCGCTCGTCCCGGCAGCTCGACGTCGTCGCCGGGGTGCGGGAGCACGGAGGCCGTGGCGCCGTCGATCCGCACGACGGACGGCGCGTCCGCGTACGTGTGGCGGATCGCGTAGAGCGTGCGCCCGTCCGGCGCGGCGCGCACCGCCGTGTACGTCGCGTCGGCCGCGACCCGCGTGATGCGGCGGGCGTCGAGGTCGACCCGGAAGACCGGCGACCGTCCCCGGTCGTCCGCGACGAAGTACACCGACGCGCTGTCGGGCGCCCAGAACGGCCGCTCCGGCCACCGCTCGAAGTCCCCCGTCAGGTCCGCGCCGTCGCCCGTCGCCAGATCGACGAGCCACAGGCTCATCCGCTCCGCGATGGTCGGCGAGCCCTCGTCGAGCTTCTCCGCGACGACCCACCGACCGTCGGGCGAGATCGCCGGCTTCGTCAACGCGCCGTCCGTGGCGATCACCCGCGTGCCGTTGTCGTCGATGACGAGCAGCTGCGACGCCCGGAACCCCTTGCCGATCGGTGGTCGCCAGGTCGAGACGACCGTGCGGCCGTCCGGCGAGATCGTGAGGTCGGCGCCGACCAGCGCTGCACCAGGGTCGGCGACGAGATCGACGACATCGCTAGGAGTGTCGACGTCGAAGCGCAGCAACCGCGGCAGGCGCGGGCCGAGCTCGCGCGTCGCCCGCCTCGTCTCCAGCTCCTCGAAGAGGATGGCGGTGGCCGCGACCCCACGGCGGCGCTGAGCGATCGCCGCGTCCTCCGCCAGGTCCGAGGCGCGCGGGAACATCCGGGCGGCGACGACAACGGTGCCGCTCTGCTCGGCGACCACCATGCCGTCGATGCCGCCGGGGACGGTGAGCAGCCGGACGACGTCCTCGTTCCCAGGTGCCGCGACACCGATGTCCACCGCCTCGGGATCGGAGGCGTGGGGCGCGGCGACGACGAGCCGTCCGTCGTGCAGGAAGGCGGCGGCGACGAGATCGTCGAAGCCGGGACCCATCGGGCTGGCCGGCGCCGACCCGTCCGCCGCCAACTCCCACGACGATCGCCGGAACCGGGACGGTTCGGCCGTCTCGACATCGAGCACGAGACGGCGGCCGTCGGGCGTCACCAGCAGGTCGCGCACCTTGGCGATGTCGTTGATCGTGGTCAGCGTGAGCTTCATGGGGGGCTCCCTCGCGGTTCGAGCGGGGCTTGGCTCGACGGGGTCCACGCCTTGAGCTGCGGGAGCAAGGCGTTCGTGATGACGATGCCGGCCGTGCAGGCGAGCCCACCGGACACGACGGAGAACGACGGCGACACGGCCGCCGCTGCGCCGGCCCGGACGTCGCCGAGGCGCGGCCCGCCGGCGATGATCGCGATGTTGAGCGACCACAGCCGCCCACGCAGGCGATCCGGCGCCTGCAACTGGATGATGGTGCTGCGCAGGACGGCCGACACCACATCGGCGGCGCCGGCGATGGCCAGCAGCAGGAGGGCCACTGGCAGTAGTTGCACGAGCCCGAACGCGGTGACGGCGATACCCCACGCGCCGACCGCGAGCACGACGCCGCGACCGTGGTGGCGGACCTTGGAGACCCATCCGGTGGTGAGGGCGCCGACGAGTGCACCGACGCCGGGCGCGGCGTAGAGCAAGCCGACGGTGCTGGCCGTGCCGTCGAACTGCTCGATGGCGATCTGCGGGAACAGGGCCCGCGGCATGCCGAAGACCATGGCGTTGAGGTCGGCCAGCATCACACCGAGGATCACGGGCTGCCGGCGCACGTAACGCAGGCCCTCCATGATCGAACTGAAGGTGGCCGGCGTGCCGCCGCCGTGCGGTGGCATCGGCCGCATCCGCCACTGCAGCAGGAAACCCCCGACGCACGTGCCGGCATGGATCCAGTACACCGAGCCGAGCGAGACCTCGGCGATGAGCAGTCCGGCGACCGCGGGACCGACGATCCCGACGATCTGGCTCTGCACCTGCGCCAGGGCCTGCGCAGCCGGGACCTGTCCTCGCCGCACCAAGGTCGGTACCGCCGACGTGCGGGCCGGGCCGTCGATCGCGGACAGGCCGGCGGCGGCGCTCGTGGCGACGAACACGACCCACAGCGTGGGCTCGTCGCGCCCGGAGTTGAGCGCCAGCGCGACGCATGTGACCAACAGGCCGGCCTGCGTGGCGAGCAGCAGCGTCCGGCGATCGAAGGCGTCGGCCCAGGCGCCGCCGAGGAACGAGCAGAGGAGGAGCGGGACGAGCTGGGCGAGGCTGAGCAGGCCGACCGCCAACGACGAGTCCGTCAGGACGAACACCTGGTAGGCCGATGCCACGATCGTGAGCTGGCGTCCGAGGCCGGTCACGGCCTGCGACGCGTAGAGCAACCGGAACTCGTGGCTGGCGCCGAGGGGCGTGACGTCGGGCAGGATGCGGCCGAGCCGGCTGGTCGACGCGGCCTGCCCCATCAGCGCAGCCCGAGGAGGCGCTCGGCGTTGCCCCGGGCCACGTCGTCGAACGTGGCCGGTGACCCACCCGCGGCCGCGACCGCCCTCGCCACGAGGGCGGTCGGCTCGTCGACCTTCATGGGGAACGGGTCGTCCGTGCCGAGGAGCACGCGCTCCGGCCCGACCCGTTCGAGCGCGAACGCCAGCACCGCCGGGTCGTGCACGACCGTGTCGTAGTGGAAGGCGTGCAGGATCTCGTCGGGGTCGGCGACGTTCCGTCGGTCGGCCACACCGGCACGGGAGGCGTGGGCGGCGCGGCCCGCGAGCACCGGGAGCGCGCCGCCGCAGTGGGCGAGCAGCACGCGCACGCCGGGGTAGCGATCCATCACGCCGCCCGAGAACAACGACAGCGCGGCGACCGTCGTCTCGAACGGGTTGCCGCACACGTTGGCGAGGAAGTCGCGGCGGAGGCGCTCCGCGCCGAGGACGCGGTGGGGATGGATGAACAGCGGCACGCCCAGCTCCTCGGCGGCGGCGAACAACGGCTCGAGCCCCGCTTCGTCGAGGTTGGCGCCGCCGATCTGGGTGGGCAGTGCCCCGCCGCGGAAGCCCAGGTCGGTCACCGCCCTGCGCAGCTCGCGGGCGGCGGCTGCTCCGTCAGTGACCGGCAGGGCGGCGAACGCCGTGTACGTGTCGGTGCCGGCGATGTCGACCGCGGTCGCGTCGTTCATCGCCGCCGTCCAGCGCACCGCGCTGCTCGGTTCGAGATCGTCACCGGCGACGTCCAGCCACGGCGACAGGACCTGCAGCCCGATGCCGCGCCGTTCGAGCGACGCTCGACGGGTGTGCAGGTCGAGGAGCGGTTCTGGCACCGGGCGCGAAGGCCCCGACGGGAACAGCAGCCGGCGCGTGGGCGGATCGAACCCCACGCCCGCCTCGTCGGCGAGGCGGTTGGTGAGCACGGCCGGCGGCAGGTAGTGGGCGTGGACGTCGATCATCAGGCTCGCCGGACTTGGATCGGTCACAGCACCTCGTCGCCGTACGCGATGCCGTAGACGTCGGTCCGCCGGTCGGCTCGCGGGTCGATGCCGGGGCCGCGATGTTGCGCCCGCTCGACGTCGTCGAGGTCGATGTCGAGAGTGGTGACGACGTCGGCGACGCCCGACAGCGGACCGAGCGCCCGCCGTCCGTAGGGGTCGGCGACGACCGACGCACCGAGGAGCTCCAACCCGCCGTGCTGACCGACGGCCGATGCGCAGGCGACGAAGACCTGGTCGAGGTTGGCTTGCAGCACGGCGCCATGGCCTTGTGGGCACATCCCCGACTCGTCCCAGCGGATCTGGTCGAACCCGGGCAGCCACGCCGTCGGCACGGCGACGACCTCGGCCCCACGGAGGGCGAGGAGGCGGACGACCTCGGGGAAGCGCAGGTCGTAGCACACGCAGACCCCGATCGTCCCGTGCGGCGTCGCCACCACGGGCAGGCCGCGGTCACCAGGCACGAACACCGACTTCTCGGCGGCGAACAGGTGCAGCTTGCGGTAGTGGGCGAGCACGCCCTCGGGCCCCACCACGACCGCGGTGTTGTGCAGCCCGGCGGGGGAGCGCTCGCAGATCCCGCCCACGACCACCGCGCTGGATGCGGCGGCGAGGCGCTGCCAGCCCGTCACCGTCGGGCCGTCGAGCGGCTCGGCGCCGGCGGCGAGCAGCTCGGCGTCGGTGGTGTACCCCGGGACGGCGAGCTCCGGCAGCACGACGAGGTCGGCGCCCTGGTCGAGCGCCTCGTGCAGCGCCGCCGTGGTGCGGTCGCGACTGGCCGCGGGGTCGTCGGGCGGCGTGCCGATCTGGGCGATGCCGACGCGGACCGGGCGGCTCACCGCGCGTCGGCGACCGGTTCGGCCAGGCGGAGGATCCCGTCGTCGGCGGGACACGGGCCGCCGACGCTGACGATGCCGCTGCCACGGTCGGCGTTGACGGCGTGACGGATGCCGGGAGGCACGTGGACGACGTCACCGGCCTGGAACTCGAGGCGGAACCCGTTGGTGAGGTCGTCGACGGTGCCGCGGCCGTCGAGGATGAAGATGGTGTCCTCGGAGTGCTGGTGGACGTGCGGCGAGTTCGCCTCGCCGGGCTGCAACCGCACGTAGTTCATGTTGGCGGTGAGGGCGCCGACACCGGGCCACACGACGAGGCGGGCATCGGCCGAGATGATCGGGAGCATCGCGCTCGGGTCGTCACGGTGGAACACGCGTACCGCCATGTCAGCCTCCTCGACGGTTGGGGTCCTCGAGCAGGTCGGGGTAGAGGGCAGGATCCGGGGGGCAGGGGCCACCGAGGATCTCCGCACCGTCCCGACCCGCGACGAACACGTAGCCGGTCCCAGGTTCGACGTGGACCATCGATCCCACGGTGAGCACCGCGACCTCGTCAGTGTCGAGGTCGCGGACCTCGGCGGTCCCCGTCGTCACGTGGTACACGGCCTCGTTCGGGTGGCGCTGGGGGATCGTCGACGACCCGGCGGCGAGCACGATCTGGTGCATCGACCGGAACTGCGCGCCGACGCCCGGCCAGATGATCGCCGTGGCCGTTCCCTCGCCGTCGACGAGCGGCAGCGTCGGCCGATCGTCACCCGGTCCGATCACGCGAACCCTGGGCGGCTCTGAACCTGATTTCATTCGTGCTTGACAATAGTCCCCGGAACATCAGCTGCACTTCAGCACACCCTCGCCGAGGATCACGCCGACGACGTCGAGGTCGTAGTCGTGGTAGCTGGCGTAGGTGCCGCGCAGCCAGAGCACCGCGGTGTGGTCGTCGTCCCAGACGGGCACGATCGGCCGGATGTTGTCGACGGTCGAGTCGGCGGTGATCGGCCGCCACGACCAGCTGCCCTCGACGGCACGGCCCTCGAACAGCTCGTGGTGCTGTCGTCCGTCCGCCTGGCTGATGAGGGGCGACCCGGTGGCGGGGTGGACGTCGGTGGACACGAACACGCGGTCCGGGTCGCGTCGGGTCGAGCGCGACCAGGCCGGTGTAGTGCGGTTGACCGCCGTACAGCGGGCTCCCGGCGTGCGCCATGAACTGGACGCGCCACTCCGTGCCGTCGAACCGGGCGAAGTCGTAGCGCGTCCCGGACGCGGAATGCACCGAGAACACGACAGACGGATGGCCGTCGCCGTCGACCTGCAGGTCGACGGTCCACGCCCTCCGGCTCGGGTCGTGGGCGAACACCTCGGTGAGGTGCTCGGGCGACGTGGCGGTGTCGTCGAGGACGTCGGCGTCGACGGTGGTGCCGTCGGATCGCCGCAACCGACCACCGTCGATGACACCGTGGTAGACGCCGTTGGCGTAGTCGTCGGGGTGCTGCTCGGTCGCGATGAGGTGGATGGCGCCGGCGCCATCGGCGGCGTAGCGGACGTATGGCCGCCCCGGACCGTCGAGCAGCCGACCGCCTGCCTCCCACGTCGAGCCGTGGTCGCGGGACACGAGGATGTGGGGGTCGCGCCCGGCGCTGCGCACGAAGGCGTAGACGTCACCGCCGTCGGTCGCGGCGTAGACGTTGGAGTACGTGGTCACCGCCCCGTGGTCGAACCTGCCCTCGGGCTCCCACGACGCCGTGTCGCCGGGGCGGCGCGTGACGCGCCACCTGCTGAGGTCGTCGGTGGCGTGCATCGAGTACATCGCCACGTACCGGCCGTCCGGTCGGACGTACAAGGCGGCCGAGTTGTGGTCGTCGGCTTGCAGGTTGCGGTGCAGCACCGACCGTCGCGTCGAACCGGACGCCATGTCGTACGCGACGACCTCGACGTTGCCCTGACGGGCCGCGCCATCGGTCCCGCCGGCGCTGGCGACGGAGCTCACCAGCAGGAGGCCGCGTGGCCCGTCGACGACGGCGCGCTCGTCCTCGAACCACGACCAGGCGCCGTTGTCGTTGAAGATGATGACCGCTTCCGATGCCGGCGGAGCCGCGCCGAGCGCGCCGGCCGGTGTGCTGGGCCCGCTGCTGGCCGTCACCGACGTGAGGGCGAGCGCGCAGAAGCGACGGATGGTCGAGGTGGGCATCGGTGGCTCCGTTGGCCGGCGGCGCGCGCGGTCGCGCCGCGCCGACCTGCGGGTGTCGGGCGGAGTTCGGGGCGCGCGCCGACCACGCCCGGCCGGTCACCCGGTCACCGGGATGGTTGGGTTCGCCGAGGCCGGCGGCTCAGCGCCGCCGCGTCGTTCCGGCTACGGACCGTGCGCCGCCGGTGCGCGGCCGGCGGTCGGCCGGCAGGGTCTCCTACCAACGATCTCCCGCATCGGACTCACCTCCCGGACGACGTGTCTGGCTCTCCATGACCGTCGGCCGGGGAATGGTTGTGTGACATGTGCGACAGGCGCGGCTACGGCGAGCAGTCGCGGAGCACCACGGTCGGTGCGCGGAACGCGGCGGGAGCGCTCACCTCGCTGCCGACGGTCACCCAGACGAGCACTTCGTGGACCACACCGGTAGCGAGCGTGTCCGCCGCGAACGGGCCCACCGTCGCCGTCGCGACCTGGTCGGCGACGGTCATCGGTGACTCACCGACCACGCCGGCGGTCTCCCAGTGCACGATCGGGTTGTCCATCGGCAAGGTCCGCGGGATGTACGTGACGGTCAGCGCGGACGGGCCACACGTCAGCCCGGCATCCGGCTGCTCCCAGATCGTCGCCAGGTCCGTGAGCACGTCCTCGCTCGGCGGGAGCACCGCGATCGGCCCGCCGATCGTCGTGTGCGGGACCATCGTCGTCTCGGACGCCGCCGCCCCCTCGGTCGTCGCCGAGGCGGCCTCGGTGTCCGCCGTGGTCGCTTCCGGTGCCCCCGTCGTCGCGGCGGCTGGCTCCGTCCCTGCGGGCGCCTCGGTCCCGGACGCCTCGGTATCCGTCGGTGTGTCGGTCGCCGACGACGCCGCATCGTCGTCGCCGTCCGCTCCGGGACGGATCGCCAGCGCAGCCACGACGACGAGGACGACCGCCACGGTGCCGATGCCGCCGTACAGCGCGGCGAGCCGGCGCTCCCGCCGCTGCTGGAGCCGGCGGTGTCCCTCGCGGATCGCGTCGGAGCGGATCCGATCGGCCGGGATCGGCGGGAGGTCGTCGCGCCAGTCGCTCACCGTGATCCGCCTCTCTCGCTCGGGAGCAGCCGTCCCAGCTTTGACACCGCTTCGTGGGTCGCGTCTTTCACCTTCGATGCCGTCAGACCGAGTCGTCCCGCCGTCTCTTCCACGCTCTGGTCGAAGTAGTAGCGCCAAACGAGCACCTGTTGTTGTCGCGACGACAGGCGCCGCAGGGCTCGGGCCAACTCGTCGGTGTCAGCGACGCGCTGTTCGTCACCCGGGACGCCGACCGTCACGTTCGTCGCGCCGGCGCGGCCGGCGCGGCGCTGCTGGCGCGACAGCTCGAGGGCGACGTGGAACCCTGTCGTCGTCACCCAGGCTTCGAGGTTCGGGTGCTCCCTGATGCGATCCCAGCTGGCGTACGCGCGGGTCAGCGCCTCCTGGGCGACGTCTTCGGCGAACGACGCGTCACCGCCGCTGAAGCGGAAGCCGACGTTGTAGGCGAATGGCAAGAGACGCGGGAACCAGGACTCGAACGATCGAGTCGCATCGACCGTCCGCAGACCCGTCCTCCGGGCCCAGGGCACCGGCCGATCGTAGCTCCGCCGCGCCGGCGGGCTCCGGGATCTCTCGCGCCGCCGAGAACCCACCCAACCTCAGCAGCCCGACAGGTCATGGAACAACGCACAGCCGAGGGCAGCTCGACGCAGCGACGACAGCGTGGTCGGCGTTGACGCCGGGCTCAGCGGTCCTCGGCTGTGACCACTCACCGAGCGCGGAGGGAGCAGCAGATGACGAGCGCGTGGTCGACGACGTCCCGAGACCGGTCGGTCGTGCCGAGATCCCGGAAGCCGGGGTCCGGCGGTCCCGTCATCTTCGATCGATCGCGGCGCGCCGATCGTGCGGCGTTGGCCGCGTTGCGTGCCTCCGGTCGCGTCTGGAAGACGACCGATCTCCTCGCTCGGCAGGTCGCCGAGCTGGCGTCGATCCGGACGCCGGGCCACGACGGCGACCGGGCGGTGATCGGCTGCTGGGTCTTCTACCCGTGGTCCGGCCACCTCGTGCACATGCTGCCGTCCGAGCTGTGGTCGGCGCTCCGATCGGACCGCAACCGCTACAAGCTGACGACGAGCGAGCAGCAGCGACTCGCTTCGGCCACGGTCGCCGTCGCCGGGCTCTCGGTGGGGGCATCGGTCCTCCAGGCGATGGCCCTCGAAGGCTGTGGCGGGACGCTCAGGCTGGCCGACCCCGACACGTTCGACGGCTCGAACGGCAACCGCCTGCGCGCCCCGATCTGGGACCTCGGGCAGCCCAAGGCGCTGCTGGCGGCGCGGATGGTGTGGGAGATCGACCCGTTCCGCCGGGTCGAGGTGATCCCGGAGGGAGTCGGTCCCGACACCGTCGCCCGCTTCCTCGACGGCGTGGATGTCGTCGTCGAGGAGTGCGACTCCTTCGGGACGAAGGTCCTGATCCGCGAGGAGGCGCGCCGCCGGCGACTCCCCGTGGTCATGGCCACCGCGGAGGGCGGGATGCTCGACGTGGAGCGCTACGACCTCGAGCCGACCCGGCCGCTCTTCCACGGCTTGGCCCCGGGGATCGAGTCGACGGACCTGTCGGCGGCCTCGAGCGAGGAGCGCGTCCGCCTCGCCCTCGAGATCATCGGTGTCGAGCACGTCTCCGACCGTGCGGCCGCGTCGATGATCGAGCTCGACAAGACGGTGTCGTCGTGGCCGCAGCTGGGCGCCGAGGTCATCGCCGGTGGCGCCCACGCCGCCATGGCGGTGCGGCGCATCCTGCTCGGTCGCCCGTGCCCGTCCGGCCGCCATCACCTCGACGTCGACCGTGTGCTGGCATCGGCACCGGCGATGGCCGACGACGGTGTGCCGCCGGCGCGCGCCGTCAGCCCTCGGTACCGGACTCGGCGGCTCCGCGCCGACTCCTTCATCGACGCGGTGGTCGGGGCGGCGACATGTGCGCCGTCGGCCGGCAACACCCAGCCGTGGCACTTCGCCTGGGACGGTCACCGGCTCGAGGTGCGGCGCGATCGTCAACGCGCCCGCTCCTCGATCGACCCGCGAGGCGCGGCCGCGTGGATCGCGGTCGGCGCAGCGTGCGAGAACATCGCCATCGCCGCGTGCCGCCACGGACTTCCGGCGACGTTCACGTGGCTGCCCGACCGCGCCGACCACGATCTCGCCGCCGTCGTGACCTTCGCGTCCACGCGGGCGGCGTCATCGGCCGACGCCAGCCGGCTGCTCCCGCTGATCGCCGCGCGCCGCACCGATCGCACCGTCGGGTCCGCCCGACCGCTCTCGACGTCGGAGCGGCGGGCGTTGGGCGATGCGGCCACCGTCCACGGTGCCACCCTCCACCTCGTCGAGGACCGGACGCAGCTGGCCCGCTTCGCCGATGCGCTGGGACGGTCGGATCGGGTCCGGCTGCTCAACCCGACGCTGCACCGGGAGCTCGCCGAGGAGCTCCGGTGGACCGCGCCGGGCGACCCGACGGCACCCGACGGCATCGAGGTCGGGTCGCTCGCGCTCGATCCGGGTGCCCTGGCGGTCCTCCGCCTGCTGATGCGGCCCGAGGTGTCCGGCTTCCTCGCCGCGCACGACCTCGGCTCCCGCCTCGCCGAGATCCAGCGTGGGGCGATCATGGCCACGAGCGCCCTGGCCGTGTTGACCGACGCCGGCCGGGACACCCCTCGACCTCCTCCGCGGCGGGCGAGCCCTGCAACGCGTGTGGTTGGAGGCCACCGCCCTCCAGCTGGCCGTGCACCCGGTGACGCCACTGACCCTGTACGGGCTGCTCGACGCGGACTCGGCGTGCTTCTCGGACGCCGAGCAGCGTGACCTGCACGGGGTCGCCGGCGCGCTGGCCGAGCTGCTCCCGAGCGTGGGCGGCGCTCCGATCGCGATCGTCCGCCTGCACCGCGGCTCGGGCCTCGCTCCGGTCCCGGCCGGGCGACGCACCGTCGACGACGTCCTCGTCACGATGGGGGAGGCGGCATGACCGTCATCACGGCGACGCGCGGCCGGCTGGCGATCCGTGCCGCCCGCACTGCCGCGGAGGTGGACGCCGTGCTCCGTGGGCGACATCGCGTGTACACCGAGGAGTTCGACTACCTCCAGGGGACCTCGGACGGCCGCATCTACGACCGGTTCGACGTCTACCGGGACACCACCGTCCACCTCGTGGCCGAGGTCGACGGCTGCATCGTCGGCGGCGTGCGGTACTGCCTCCACGATCCGCAAGTCGGCCTCCCGGTCGACGAGTTCTTCGACTTCTCTCCCTACGTCCGGCCGGACGACCGCCCGGCGTGCGGCGGCATGATGTTCGTCTCCCGCGCCGCGGCAGGTGCCGGCGTGGCGACCGAGCTGATCCGCGCCGGTGAGTCGTGCGCCTTCGAGTGGTCGGCCTCGGTCATGCTCGGGACCGTCAACCCCGCGATCACCGGCCTGTTCGGACGCCTCGGCTACGGGCCCGTCGGGTGTTCCGACCGGCACGCCACGGGTCTGCCGTTCGTGCCCGTGCTCAAGCGCCTCGGCGGGAGCGGCGTCCGATGACCGGCGACCCACTCGTCGTCAACGGGCACGGCCTGACGATCGCCGACGTCGCGCGCGTCGCTCGCGACTCGTGGGCGGTGCGACTCAGCGACGATCCGGCGGTCGTCGCGGCGCTGGACTCATCGTGCGCCTGCATCCGCGACGCCGTCGACGGCGGTGCCCGCATCTACGGCGTGACCACCGGGTACGGGGCGATGGCGGACGTCGAGATCACACCGGCGGACGCCGAGGAACTGCAGCTCAACCTGGTCTGGCACCTGAAGACCGGCGCCGGTCGCCGGCTCACCGGGGACGAGGTCCGGGCCGCCATGCTGATCCGTGCCAACTCGCACCTGCGCGGCGCGTCCGGGATCGGCCTCGAGCTCGTCCGGCGGCTGGAAGTGTTCCTCAACGCCGGTGTCACGCCACACGTGCGCGAGTTCGGCTCGATCGGGGCGAGCGGCGACCTGGTGCCGCTGGCGTCGATCACGGGCGCGCTCATCGGGCTGGCGCCGTCCTTCCGCGTCGACGTCGACGGACACGAGACGGACGCCGTCACCGCGCTCGAGGGTCTCGCGCTCCCACCGCTGCGCCTCGCGCCGAAGGAGGGGCTGGCGATGGTGAACGGCACATCAGCCATGACCGGCGTGGCCGCCCTGTGCGTCCACGACGCCTGGGTCCAACTGATGGTGACGTTCGGAGCCCACGCGCTGGCGATCCAGGCGTTGGCGGCCGCCGTCGAACCGTTCGACCCGTTCATCCACCGCCACAAGCCGCACCCGGGACAGCGGTGGTCGGCGGGGACGATCCGGACGATGCTGGCCGGTTCACGGATGACCCGACCGCACCACGGCGGCGACGACCACCACGGCCGGCGCGGACCGGTCCAGGACCGCTACTCGGTTCGTTGCCTGCCGCAGTTCATCGGACCGATCGTCGAGAGCTTCGCGACGATCGCCCGTCAGGTCGAGATCGAGATGAACTCCACCACGGACAACCCGCTGATCGACGCTGACGCCGGCGTCGTCCACCACGGTGGCAACTTCTTCGGCCAGTACATCGGCATGGCGATGGACCAACTCCGTCACGGCATCGGGCTGCTGGCCAAGCACCTCGACACCCAGCTCGCCCTGCTCGTGACACCCGAGTTCAGCGGTGGCCTCCCGCCGTCGCTCGTCGGCAACACCGCCCGCCCGGTCAACATGGGCCTCAAGGGCCTCCAGATCACGGCCAACTCGATCATGCCGATCCTCGGGTTCCTGGGCGCCCCGTTGGTCGACCGCTTCCCGACCCACGCCGAGCAGTTCAACCAGAACATCAACAGCCTCGGGTTCGGCGCCGCCCGCCTGGCGCGCCAGTCCGTGACCACGTTCCAGCACCACCTCGCGATCGCCCTGCTGATGGGCACGCAGGCCGTCGAGCTCCGCACCGCGCTCCTGTTCGGTCACTACGACGCCCGGTCCTGCCTGTCGCCGGCGACCGTGCCGTTGTACGAGGCGATCCGCGACGTCGTCGCACGACCGCCCGACCGGTGTCGCAGCCTCATCTGGGACAACCAGGACGACGCGCTCGACGAGCTCGTCGCGGCGCTCGTCCACGACCTCGTCCACGACGGCCGCATCGCTGGGGCGCTCGGACCGGCGGCGCCCCCCGACCTCACCCGATCGGACCCGTCGGCCCGGAACTAGCATCTCGATGTGCTGCTCGAGTGGCCGCTGGTCGGTCGAGCCGACGAGCTCGAGCTGGTGGAGCGGGCGATGGAGCCAGGGGGTCCGCCCGGGATCGTGCTCGCGGGCGCGGCGGGGATCGGCAAGACCCGACTCGCCGGTGAGGTCCTCCACCGAGCCAGCGCGCGGGGCCGGGCCACGGCGTGGGTGCAGGCGACGCGGTCGGCCGGGTCGATCCCGTTCGGCGCCTTCGCCCATCTCCTGCCGGTCGCCTTCGGCGCCGGACGGCCGCAGAACCTGCTCCGTGCCGCCGGTGAATCGATCGCCGGTCGGGCGGCGGACGGGTCGCTCGTGCTGGCCGTCGACGACGCCCATCTCCTCGATGCCGCCTCCGCGGCGCTGGTGCGCCATCTGACCGAATCCGCCGCCGGGTTCGTCGTCGCCACTGTGAGGAGCAACGAGCCCACGCCCGACGCCATCGGCAGCCTGTGGAAGGACGGACCCGTCAGGCGGATCGAACTGCCCTCGCTGTCGGAAGACGAGCTCGGCGCGTTGTTGCGCGTGGTCATGCAAGCCCACGTCGACGGAGCGACCGTGCACCGCCTCTGGGAGGCCAGTCGGGGCAACGTGCTGTACCGCGCGAGCTCGTGCTCGGGGGCGTGGCCGCCGGCACCCTGGCCGAGTCGCACGGCGTGTGGCGTTGGCGTGGGCCCTCGTTCGTGGCGACCCCGCGGCTGGCGGAGCTGATCGACGCACGCCTCGGGGAGCTGCGACCGGCGGAGCGCGAGGTGCTCGAGATCGTCGCCCAGAGCGAGCCCCTGGAGGGAGCGTTCCTGGACGCCCTCACGGAGCCCGCCGACCGCGAGGGGGTCGAGCGTCGAGGACTGCTCGAGACCGTGACGAGCGACCGGCGGCGAGACGTCACGTCGGCGCATCCGCTGTACGCCGAAGCGGTCCGGGCGAGCACCCCGCCGACGAGGGCGCGTGTGATCTGGGGCCGCCTCGCCGACCTGTTGCAGGCGACCGGGGCGCGTCGTGTCGGCGACTTGTTGCGGCTGGCGACGTGGAAGCTCGGCGCCGGGGACGTCGCCGACGCGCCGTTGTTCGTGACGGCCGCTCGGCGGGCTCTCGTGCTCGAGGACTTCGCGCTGGCCGAGCGGCTGGCTCGGGCGGCCGTCGACGGCGACGGTGGGTTCGACGCCCACCTCGTGCTCGCCGAGTCGATGCTCGGACTGGGCCGCGGCGAGGAGGCCGACGGGCTCTTCGCCGATCTCGAGCGGCGCGCCGCGGGCGACGAGGAACGGGCGCGAGCCGCGCTGCGCCGCAGCGATCACCTCTACTTCTTCCGGGGTCGCCGCGACGAGGCCACCGCCGTCCTGGAGCACGCCGCCGACACCGTGTCGAGTGGACGCTGGCGCGACACCGTCCTGGCGGCCGCCGCCAGGCTCAAGCTGTTCGGCGGCTCGGCCGAGGAGGCCGTCGCCACCGTGGCCGAGGTGCTGACCCGGCCGCACCTCGACGTCGAGGTGCTGATCGAGGTCTCGCCCGTCGCGACGTGGGGGCAGATCGTCACGGGGCGATCCGAGGCGGCGCTCGGGTTCTGCGACCGCCTCGAGTCGGTCGCCGCGGGAGGCGGGGGCCAGTACGGCGCGTTCGCCCCTGATCTGCTCGTGCACAACCGGTGCGCGGCCGCGCTCGTGAGCGGACGGTTGACCGCCGCCGAGCGAGCGGCCCGTGATGCCTACGAACGGAGCACGGTGGCCGGCGCGGGGGCGTCGCGCGGTGTCCTCGGCTTCACGCTCGGGTGGGCGGCCCGGGTCGTCGGGCGACCACGGTCCGCAGCCGCAGTCCTGCAGGAGGCCGTCATCGTCCTCCGCGACGTCGACTTCTACCGCCACCTGTCGGCGTGCCTGGGCGAGTTGGCGCACTCCCTCGCCCTGCTGGGCGACGTCGCGGGTGCCGAGGCGGCCGTCGCCGAGGCCGAAGCCGCGAGGGTGCCGGCGTTCGTCATGGACCACTCGTTCGTCGAGCTGGCCAGGGCCTGGACCGCCCACGCTCGAGGCGAGTCCACCAACGCTCGACTCCTCGCCGCCGAGTGCGCGGACCGCTGTGGGTCGTACGGCCAGCGCTCCTTCGAGGCCGTCGCCTGGCACGATGTCGCCCGCCTGGGCGACCCGTCGACCGCGGTCGACCCCCTCGTCGGGCTCACGGCCCGGGTCGACGGTGACCTCGTCCCGACGTTCGCCGCCCACGCGACGGCGCTCAGGGCTCGGGACCCGGCCGCGCTCGACCGCGTGGCTCCCGCGTTCGAAGCGCTCGGCGCGGTGCTGTACGCGGCGGAGGCGTTCTCGGCGGCGGCGCGCCTGTACCGCGTCGACGGCATGACGGGGAGCGCGCTCACGGCGGCTGGTCGGGCGCAACGACTCGCCGAACGATGCGAAGGAGCGCGCACACCGGCGCTCGCCGACCTCGACACCTCCGTGCCCCTGACCCGACGTGAGCGCGAGATCGCGACGTTGGCTGCCAAGGGTCTCACCAACCGGCAGATCGCCGAACGGCTCGTCATCTCCGTCCGCACCGTCGACAACCACCTCCACAGCGTGTTCGGCAAGCTCGGTGTCGCGCACCGCGACGAGCTCGCTCCCATCGTGCTCAGGGAGTAGGGGAGGAGGCGCCGCGCCGCCCCCGGATATGAGTACCGCGTCACTCAGGACAGGCCCGGTGGCGCGGCCCAGAGTCGACGTGTGGAGGCGCTTCGGGTCGACGAGCGGCCGCTCCAAGACGTCGACGGAAGCGCCGAGTTCGAGGAATGGTTCACCCCGCTCCTGCGGGCCGCCTACCGCGTCGGCGCCCGGTACCGCTCCGGCGACGCGGCGTTCGCCGAGGACGTCGCCCAGGAGTCGCTCACCCACGCGTTCGCGGCGTGGCCGCGGATCCGGAGCCATCCCAACCTCCACGGCTGGATCACCGTCACCGCGGTGCGCGTGGCTCACGAGCTCGAGCGCAACCAGCGGCGCGCCGCCCGCCCGAGCAGCGACCCGACGACGTATCCGTCGTGCGAGGACGAGCGGCTGGACGACGCCGATCTCGTCGCCGACCTGCTGAGCCGCCTGCCGGCACGCCAGCGCGACGTGGTCGTCTGGCGCTACTACTTGGACCGGAGCGTCCGGCAGACGGCGCAGCAGCTCCGGTTGACCGAATCGGCCGTGAAGCAGGACGCGCGCGTCGCCGTCGCCAAGCTGTCACGGGTCCGGCGGACAGCGTGATCACGACGGCACGGCGGGGATGGGAGGAACCATGATGCGCTCAGCTCTTGCGGCCCTCGGGGCGTTGGCCGCGTCGGTGGCCGTGGTGGCGCCCGCCAGCGGGACCGTCGCCGCCGACCCGGCGTCGGTGGTCCACTTCAGCGGACGATCCGCGTCGGCGGTCCTGAGCGACTGCACGCTCGTGCCCGGCAGCCGCTGCCGGGCCGTCTCGGTGACGGCGTTCGACCAGCGGACCGACGCGGGCCAACCCGGGGAGGACGACGACGGGCCCGGCGTGATGGTCGCGCTGTTCGCCGTCACCATCGTCGCCACCGATCCGCCCAGCTTCGTCGCCGACCCGATCGGCACCGGCTTCACGCAGGACGCGACCGTCACGATCCCGCACGGGCTGTCCCACGGCACCGCGGTCGCCCACGACGTCGCGCTGCTGGCCTGCGAGCCGCCGGACCCGGAGGGGCCACCGGCCTGCGCGCCCGCCGGCTCCGTCAGCGTGGACGTGCAATGGGACGGCTTCGGCGAGCGGACGACGTCCCGCTTCCACGAGATGTTCGCCGACCCGTTCGGCTCGTTCAACGACCACTTCACGAGCACGCTCAGGTCAGCCGACGCGGCCGGACGGCTCGACGGCATCATCGTCGAGGACTCCTCGCTGTTCCCCTCCACCTTGCGCAGCAGCCGCGCGAGCTCGATCAGCCGCTTCTCGCCGTTCGCAACGTCGCCCGCGACGGCAGTGGCCGCAGCCGCGGCCGCCGCGGTCGCCCACACGACGGAGGCGAGCGCGAGCGCGGCACTGACGACCTGCCCGCCGGCCGCGCCCGTCGGGACGACCTGCGACGGGATGCTGGTCGGCGCGTTCGCGCTGGGCGGCCGGGTGGGCCACGAGCCGATCGACGCGGGCACGGTGTCGGTCTCGCTGTTCGAGCTGACCGTCACCGCCGGTGGCCTCGTGCCCCGCTTCGTCGGCGCCGGCTCCGATGAAGCTGCCTCATTCCGCGTCGAGGCCGATCTCACCGGAGCGACCGCCGAGGCTGAGATCGCGCTCGAACGGTGCGACCCGCTCGGCTGCACGGTGGACCGGACGGTCGCGGTATCCGTCGACTGGGTGGGTCAGGGCGACACGCGGGCCTTCCGCTTCCACTCCCAGTTCCGGTTCGACGGGCAGCGCGGCAACACCGTCGGCAGCGGAGCCTCGCGGGAGGCCGTCGCGGTCGGTGCGCTCGACGGCGCGCCGTTCGCCGGCGTGCCCGCCTTCGCGGCGAGCATCCAGCAGGTCACGATCCACACCACCACGACGTGAACGCTGGCGCGCGACGCTCAGCGGTCAGTGCGCCGGCGCGGAACGGCGGAACGCCTCCCACAGCTCGGCGTAGCGCCCGCCGAGCTCGAGCAGGTCCTCGTGGCTCCCGTCCTCGACGACCCGCCCCTCGTCGATGACGAGGATGCGCTGCGCGGCGCGGGCCGTCTGTAGCCGGTGGGCGATGAGCAGCGTGGTGCGGCCGCGCGCGACGAGCCCCATGGCCGCCTGCACGCGCGCTTCGGTGGCGAGGTCGAGGTTGGCGGTGGCCTCGTCCAGGAGCAGGATCGCCGGGTCGACGAGGTGGGCACGGGCGAGCCCCAGGAGCTGGCGCTGACCGGCCGACATCGAGCGGCCCTCCTCCGAGACGGGCGTGTGGTAGCCGAAGGGGAGCCGAACGACGAAGTCGTGGGCGCCGACGGCGCGCGCCGCTCGCTCGACCTCGAGGTCGCTGGCGTCGTGGCGGCCGTAGGCGATGTTGCTGCGGATCGTGCCCGAGAACAGGAACGGTTCCTGTGGCACGTACCCGAGCTGGTGGCGGTAGGCGGGCAGGTCGAGCTCGTGCAGCGGCATGCCATCGACGCGGACCTCGCCGGCGGAGGGGTCGTAGAAGCGGGCGACGAGCTTGACGATGGTCGACTTGCCGGCGCCGGTGGTGCCGACCAGTGCGACGACCTGGCCGGCGGGGATGTCGAGATCCATCGTGTGGAGCGCGACCAGGCGGGTGCTCGGGTAGGCGAACTCGACGTCCCGGAAGCAGATGTGGCCGGTGAGGCGACCGGGCGCCATGGGGTCGCGTGCCTGCGGCGTGGCGGTCGGCGTGCGCAACAGCTCGGTGAGCTGCGTGACGGCGACCTTCGCCTGCAGCCACTGGTCGAACACGTTGGAGAGCTGCTGGATCGGCGTGAACAGCTGGTCGAGGTAGAGGAGGAAGGCGATGAGCACGCCGGACGAGAGGTCGCCGGCGGCGACCTGCCGCCCGCCGACGGCGAGGGCGATCGCCTTGGCCACGATGCTCATCAGCTGGATGAACGGGAAGAAGCGGGCGATCATCTCGACCGACCGCTGGCGGGCCGCGTTGTACGAGTCGGCGAGCGCCACGAAGCGGGCCTCGTTGGCGGGTTGCTGGGCGAACGCCTGGCTGACGCGGACGCCGGACAGGCTCTCCTGCATGTCGGCGTAGAGCGTCGCGAGGCGTTCGCGCGCCGACGTGTAGTTGCGCGCCGAGACGCGGCGGAACCACACCGTGCCGACGACGAGTGGCGGCACGACCACAGCGACCGTCGCGGCCAGCGACGGCGACAGCACCACGAGGACGACGGCGATGCCCACGCACGACAGCACGCTGACGAGCGCGGTGAGGAGGCCTTGCTGGACCAGCTGGGCGAAGGCATCGATGTCCGACGTCATCCGCGTCATGATCCGGCCCGCCATGTGCTGGTCGTAGAAGTCGAGCGACAGCCGCTGGAGGTGGGCGAACGTGCGCACCCGGAGGCTGAACAGCACGCGCTCGGCGGTGCGCGACGTCTGGAAGTGCATCCAGATGGCGTTGACGAAGCTGACGAGCTGCACGGCGAAGAACAGCGCACAGGCGACGCGCAACGCGTGGGCCGAGTCGGCGACGACGCCGCTGTCGATGCCGCGCCGGATGAGCAGCGGTCCGAGCAGCATCGTGATGGTGTCGATGACCACCAGTCCGGCGCCGATGAGCAGCGGCCACACGAACGGCTGCAGGACCTTGCGGAACGAGAACCGGTCCTCCGGCGCGGTGACCGTCTCGAGGTCGACGTCGGGCTCGCCGCGCAGGGGCGGCAGCTGTTCGGCGGCGGCGATCAGCTCGGGCGATTCCGTGGTCAGGAGCGCCAGGTGGGACGTCATCGCGGCCATCGACGTGCCGCGCCCGCCGCTCGCCGACTGCAGCAAGCCGCCGGAGCGGCCGCTGATGCGCGCCGCGCCGTCGCGGGACACGCTCGTCGGCCATGCGTCGGGGTCGATCTCGCCGACCGGGCGCGCCAGCTCCAGGGCTTCGTGCACCTCTGGGCCGGCGAGCAGCTCGCGCAGCAGTTCCGAGTCGGACATCAGCTCGTCGGTCGTGCCTGCCGCGACGATGCGCCCGCCATCGAGGATGAGCACGCGATCGACGAGGCGCAGCGTGGAGGCCCGATGGGCGATGAGCACCGTGGTCCGCTCGGCCATGATCTCGTCGAACGACCGATGGATGGCGGCCTCGGTGTGGGCGTCGACGGCCGATGTGGCGTCGTCGAGCACGAGGACCTTGGGGTTGACGAGGGCGGCGCGGGCGAGCGCGATGCGCTGGCGCTGCCCGCCCGACAGGGTGAACCCGCGCTCGCCGACGACGGTGTCGTAGCCATCGGGCAACCCACAGATGAACCCGTGGGCGTGCGCCGCGACGGCCGCCCGCTCGATCTCGTCCGTCGTGGCGTCCGGACGTCCGAAGGCGATGTTGTCCCGAATGCTCGTGGAGAACAGGAAGGTGTCCTCGAAGACGATCGTCACCGCCTGACGCAACGACGTGAGCGTGACGTCACGGACATCGGTGCCGTCGATGCGCACGACACCCGACGTCGGGTCGTAGAAGCGGGCGAGCAGCATCGCCAGCGTCGACTTGCCGGCGCCGGACGCGCCGACGATGGCGATGCGCTCGCCCGGACGCACGTGGACCGAGACGTCGCGCAGCACCGACGGACCGTCGGTGTAGCCGAACGACACGTCGTCGAGGGAGACCTCGCCGCGGAGCCCCTCGAGCGGCCGGGAATCGGGGCGGTCGACGACGTCGGAGTCGATCTTCAACAGCTCGCTGACCCGATGGGCGCCCGCCTTCGCCTGCTGGCTCGTCGCGACGAACGCGGTCAGCACCCGTACCGGCGCGATCAGTTGCACGATGTACGTGGAGAACGCGAGGAGCGTTCCCAGCGTGATGTGCCCGGTCATCGCCAGCCAGCCGCCGATCGCCAGCACGCCGAGCTGGCCGAGGGCGGGGATCGCCCGCAGCGTTGCGGTGTAGCGGGCGGTGATCCAGGCGGTGCGCACGCGGGACTGGTACAGCTGCCCCGCTTCGGCCACCAGGCGGTCGAGCTCGTGCTGCTCCTGACCGAACGCCTTGACGATGCGGACCCCGGTGATCGCCTCCTCGACCGTGCCGGCGACGGCGCCGTTGTAGCGCTGATCCATCCAGCTGGCGGGGAACGACCGCTCGCGGAACCGGAGGGACACCCACAGGAACAGCGGGATGCACACCAGCATCAGCAGGGCCAGCAATGGCGACAGCGCGAGCATCACGGCGAGCGAGCCGGCCAGCAGCGCGATGTTGCCCGCGGTCAGCGCGATCTGCTGCAGGAACATCTGGATGAGGGAGATGTCCGACGTGGCCCGGGACATGATGTCGCCGGCCCGCAGCGTGTCGCGGCGCGACATGTCGAGGTGCTGGATGTGGTGGTGGAGGGCGATCTGGAGATCGCGTTGCACGTTGACCGCGGTGTACCCGCCCACCCGCCGGCGGCCGTAGTTGGTGACGAAGCTGAGGACGCCGATGACGAGCAGCAGGCCGATCCAGATGGTCGGCGAGCGGGTGTCGGAAGCGATGGCGTCGTCGAAGATCACCTTCTGGACGAGCGGGAGCAGGGCGAGCAGCAGCTGGCTGACGACGGCGAGGCCGACGGCGATGAGCAGGGGGCGTCGATGACGACCCAGGAGCGGGCCGAGATCGGCGTACACCGACCGCGTGCGGCCCGCGACGCCGTCCCGGTCGCTCATCCGCGCGAGCCGGGCGTGCCGTGCGGCGTCCAGGGCGCCGTTCCAGTCGGCGAGGGCCTCGATGAGTGGCGCCGCGGCGTCACCGTCCGGCACGTGCTCGAGGATCTCGCGCAGACGAGTGGCGATGCCCGTGTCGATCGCCGCGTGGAGTCGCTCACCCTCGGGCGTGACCGCATGCCTGACGTGGCGGCGATCGCTCGGATCGACCCCGCGGGTGACGAGGCCGCGGCGGACCAATCCGTCGACGAGCGTCGTGATGCTGGGCGGCTTCACCGCCAGCCAGTCGGCGAGCACGCGTCCACCGACCACGCCGTCCATGAGGCGGTCGAGGATGCGGAACTGTGACAGCGAGAGCTGGTACTCCGCCACGACCTTCTCGACCGTGCGGGAGAGCCGGGTCACACCCCGCACCGCCGACGTCATCAGCTCCGCATCGATCACCGCCCTGCTCGGGTTCGCGCTCGCCACGGCGGAGACGCTAGCAAATCGTTAAGGTCCCGAACTGTTCGCGACCCTAACTTCATGTGGTCAGCACGTCGGTCGCGATCAGGCCGGACCGTGTGCGGCGCGCCGCGACTCGTACCAGGTGTCGCCGGCCGGCTCGCCGGCCATGTTCCAGCTCCACGACACCACCGGCGTGATCGGGAAGTAGCTGCCAGGGCCGGCGAAGCCCTCGCGTTCGACGGGTTGACCGGCACGCCCGTACACGCGGATCCCGCGGGCGACGAACGGTTCGAAGGAGACGAGATCGTCGACGACGAGGGCCACCTCCTCGTTGCCGGCCGTCACGTTGCGGAACTTGCGGGTCGTCAGGACGGACGGTCCGGTTCCCCCGACCCAGAACCGGGTGCCATCGAACTCGAATCCGACGGGGACCACGTCGGGCTGCCCGTCGCTCGAGTGGGTCGCCAGCCGGGCCAGCGGTTGCGACTGCAGGTAGGCGAGCTCCTCGGAGGTGAACGACATCGACCTTCTCCCTTCCGTGTGTCGCGGGATGGACGGCGGGCGACCTCGGAACTGATCGCCCGACCTCAGGCGAGCGGGTCGACGACGCGCAGCTCCCACGGTCGTCGAGGGCGATCCGGCTGCCGCAGGTCGAGCTCGAAGTGCGGCACCAGCGCCTCGGCGAGCTCCTCCGGGCGGGGCGGATCGATGGCGTCGGTGAGGATCCGGCGCACGACGAGCCCCCGCGCGTGCTTGGCGCGCGAGGACGCCGCGCCTCGCCCGGTCTCCCGGTCGCGCAGCACCCTCAGGACCACCGTGCGCTCGGCGAGCGACCCGCCCGGCCGCCACGCCGTGGCGTACCCGGCCACGCGGCAGTCGACCACGACGCCGTCGCCGGCTGCGGCCGGCAGCACGTCGGCGAGCGGCGCCCGCCAGACGTCGGGGAGGTGGCCCAGGCCGGGCAGTCGTCCGCACATGTTGAGCCGGTACGGCGGGATGCGGTCACCGAGCCGCACGGCGCCCCACAGGGCCGAGATCACGACGATCCACGCCCGCGCCCGCCGGCGCGACGCCGGGTCGAGATCGCGCAGACCGATCCCGGCGTACAGCGGCCCGGCGTAGACGGCGCCGGCGGGCTCCGTCGGCACGTCCGGCAGGTGCACGTTGAGGCGGACCGTGTCCGCCCGACCGGCCGGCACGCCGAGGCGACGAAGCGCGTCCGGCTGGGCACTGACCTCGGCCAGCGCTTCGAGGACGGCGGCGCGGGTGGGTGCCAGCGGCGGGAAGGACAGGCCCGCCAGGTCGAACGGCCGGCCTCGGCCGACGGCGGCCTTGGTCTCCGACGCCGGCAGCAGGACGAGCACACCAATGGCCTAGCAGCCGGATGGCCCCGCCCGGGCTCCTACGATCCCGTCGTGGAGTTCGCCGACGTGGTGCGCAGGCGCCGGATGGTGCACGTGTTCGAGCAGCGCCCGGTGGACCCTGAGCTCGTCGACCGCCTGCTCGACATCGCCCGGCGTGGGCCGTCCGCCGGGTTCTCGCAGGGGACCGACTTCCTCGTCCTCGACGCGCCCGCCGCGCTGGCTCGCTTCTGGGCGCTGGTCGAGGACCCTCGTTTCCCACGCGAGCCGGCCGAGCTGGCGACGGCGCCGCCGGTGCTGGTGATCGCGGTGGCCGATCCCGATCGCTACGTGGAGCGCTACTCCCGCCCGGACAAGATCGCCTTCGGACTCGACCACGCCGAGGCCTGGGCGGTGCCGTTCTGGGACACCGACACGGCGATGGCCTGCCTGTTGCTGCTGCTCGCCGCGGTCGACGCCGGCCTGGGCGGTTGGTACTTCGGCATCGGGTACGGGGAGGAGGCCGTGCGCGCCGAGCTCGGGATCCCGGCGTCCCGCAACATCATCGGCGTCATCGGCCTCGGGTACCCCGGCGTCGACACGGCGCCGCGCGGCTCGGCGTACTCCCTGTCCCGGCGGTCGTTCGACGACCAGGTGCACCGCAACCGCTGGTAGGTCTTCGGCACACGTAGCACGGCGGCCAACGACACGGTGAGCCCCCAGCACGTCGTCGCCCTACAGTCGCCGCCGTGACCGGACAGCGCGACGGTTACGAGCTGCGGACGGCGACGGCCGCCGATCTCGACCAGGTGGCCGACCTCGTGGCGGCGCGTGGGGAGCCGGCCGACGCCCTCGACCTCCGTCTCGTGGTCGACGACCCGAGCGAGGGGCTGGAGTCCTGCCTCGTCGTCATGGACGGCGGGAGGGTGGTGTCCACGGCGACGTTGCTGCGCGAGACCGTCCGCATCGGGACCGTCGATCTGCCCGCCGGCCAGGTGGAGCTGGTCGCCACCGCCGAGGGCCACGAGGGCCGCGGGCTCGTGCGGGCGCTGATGGACGAAGCCCACCGCCGCTCGGCGGCGCGTGGTGACGTCCTCCAGGTGATGGTCGGGATCCCGTACTTCTACCGGCAGTTCGGCTACGGCTACGCCGCGCCGATCCCTCGCCGGCGGCGGCTCGAGGCTGAGGTCCCGCCTGCCGATCCGGCGATCTCCGTCCGCCAGGCCGGGCCTGACGACATCCCGGCGATGGCGCGGCTGCAGGAGGCCGAGCAGGCCGGCGTCGACGTGGCCATGCCGCACTCGGCGGGGTGCTGGCACTGGCTGGTCGCCCGGGAGGGGAGCCGCCAGTGGGTGGCCGAGCGGGCCGGCGCCGTGGTCGCAACCGCCCGCGTGACACCGCCCGACGAGGACCTCGTCGTCGCCGAGCTGGCCGGCGATGCCGACGGGGTGCGGGCGATCGTGGGGACGGCGGCCGCGAGCGGTGAGGCGACCGTGCAGGAGCGCCCGTTCACCGCGGCCGGTGCCGTCGTCGAGGAGCTCGTCGTGCCGGTCGCTGGTCCGGACGCGCTCCCTGACTGGTACTACGTGCGCGTGCCCGACCTCGCCGCGCTGGTGGCGCGGCTGGCTCCGGCGCTCGTCGCCCGCCTCGACGCGGCAGGGTTGGCGGGGGAGCGCCACGACGTGCTGCTGTCGTCGTGGCGGTCCCACGTCCGCTTCACGATCGGACCCGATGGCGTCGAGGGCGTCACCGGGGGCGGTCCCGAGCAGGCGCCGGTGTCGAAGGGCGGCTCGGGCATCCCGCCCGACGCCCTCGGCGCGCTCCTCGTCGGGCCCGACGGCGCGCTCGGGCTGGAGGAGCGCCTGCCCGACGCCTGGCTGGGGCGCCAGCGTGACCTGATGGCCGTGCTGTTCCCGCCGCAACGGGCCGACCTGCTGACCTACTACCTGGCGATCTGACGCCGGAGGTACCGTCGCCGGCCATGGCGCACTGGCTGCTCAAGTCCGAACCCGACGCCTTCAGCTACGACGACCTCGTCGCCGCCGGGCGGACCGGGTGGGACGGCGTGCGCAACTTCCAGGCCCGCATCCACCTGCGGGCGATGCGGGTCGGCGACCGGGCGATCTTCTACCACTCCAACGCCAAGCCACCCGGCGCGGCCGGCATCTGCAAGGTCATCCGGGCGGCCGAGCCCGACCCCACCCAGTTCGATCCGGCCAGCAAGTACTACGACCCGACCTCGGATCCGGCCGATCCGCGCTGGGACTGGGTCACGGTCGCGCCCGTGCGGGCGCTGCGCTTGGTGCCGCTCGACGAGCTGCGGGCGATGCCGGAGCTCGCCGAGTCACGTCTGGTCGCCCGCGGCAACCGGCTCTCGGTGCTGCCGCTCACCGACGCCGAGTTCGACGCCATCGTGCGGCGCGGCCGGCGGCGCTGACGCGATCTGGAAGGATCCAACGTCCATGGAAGAGTCGACCTTCTCCTTCACCGCGGCTGACGGCGCCGAGATCACCGCCTACCGCTGGACGGGTGACGGCCCGCCGCGGGCGATCGTGCAGATCGCCCACGGGATGGGCGAGCACGCCGGCCGCTACCGGCGCCTGGCCGAGGCGCTGACGGCCGCCGGGTACGTCGTCTACGCCAACGACCATCGTGGCCACGGCCGCACCGCCGCGTCGACGGACGCGCAGGGTGACCTCGGGCCAGGCGGCTGGGCCGGGCTGGTGTCGGACATCGGCGAGCTGTCGGCGCTGGCCCGCCGCGAGCACCCCGCCCTGCGGCTGGTGGTGCTCGGCCACAGCATGGGGTCCTTCGCCCTGCAACAGCACCTGCTCGACCACAGCGACGAGCTCGACGGCGCCGTCCTCAGCGGCACGACGGCGTTCGACATCGTCGCTCCGGGCATCGATCCGACCAAGGAGACCGACCTCGAGCGCGTTCAACGCGCCCTTCGAGCCGGCCCGCACGGACTACGACTGGCTCAGCCGCGACCCGGACGAGGTCGATGCCTACGTCGCCGATCCGGCGTGCGGCTTCGGGCTCGACGCGACGGCGACGGCGGGCATGCTCGAGGGGCTCCAGCCCACCGGTGACGCCGCCCGGATCGCCGCCGTGCGCGACGACCTGCCGATCCTGGTCGTCTCAGGCGACGCCGACCCGCTCGCCGGCGGGGGCCCGCTCGTCGAGCTCGTCGGTGACCGCTATCGCGAGGGCGGCGTGCGCGACGTCACGGTGTCGCTGTGGCCCGGCGCCCGCCACGAGATCTTCAACGAGACCAACCGTGACGAGATCACCGACACGGTGATCGCCTGGCTCGACCGCGTCACCGCCAGCTGAGAGACTGGTCCAATGCTGGTGTCCGGTGTCCACCACGTGTCGCTGATGGTCGACGACGTCCCGGCGGCGCGGTCGTTCTACGTCGACGTGCTCGGCCTGCGTGAGCGGGGCGATCGGCCGGGGTTCGCCTTCGGTGGTGCCTGGCTCGACGCCGGCGACCAGCAGGTCCACCTGGTCGAGGGGGAGGTGCCGGCCGATCGCGGCCAGCACGTCGCCCTGCGGGTGGCCGACCTCGACGCCGCCGTCGAGGAGCTGCGCCAGCACGGCGTCAAGGTCAGCGACCCGTCCCCGGTCGGCACCAGCCGCCAGTCGTTCCTCCGCGACCCCTGCGGCAACCGCGTCGAGCTCCACCAACCCGCCTGACCCCGCGTTTGTGCGCCAGCGCGCGCCAGGGCGCGCGTTCGTGCACAAACGCGTGAGATCGCCCGCGATCGAGCGGCCGACGGGTCCGCGTTTGTGCGCCAGCACGCCAGGCACGCGTTCGTGCACAAACGCGTGTACGGGACGACGAGGATCTTGCAGTGCTCGTCGGGGCGGGCCAGCAGGCCGAAGGCGTCGGGCACGGCGTCGAGGGCGACTTCGCCCGTGATCAGCGGTGTGACGTCGATCTCGCCCTCGGCGATGTGGCGCAGGCTGTCGGCGAACTCGGTGGGGTCGTACCCGAGCACGAACTGCAGGCTGAGCTCCTTGCCGATGCCGTAGAAGGGCGTGATGGCGTCGCGCTGCATGCACACGCCGACCACGACGATGCGGCTGCGCGTCGGCGCGACGCGCAGTGCCTCGTCGATGATGCCCGGCACGCCGATGGCCTCGAACACGACGAGCGGCCGGCCGCCACCGAGGCGGGTCCAGGCGTCGAAGGCCGGCTCGGACGCCGGGTCGACGGCCTCCGAGGCGCCCATCGTGAGGGCCAGGGATCGCCGCACCGGTGAGAAGTCGCTGGCCACGATGGGCTCGACGCCGCGCAGCCGCAGGGCGGCGATGACGGCCAGCCCGACGGGCCCGCACCCGAGGACGAGGGCCCCGTCGCCGGCTTCGAGCCGGGCCATGTTGACGGCGTGCAAGCCGACGGCCATCGGCTCGGTGAGGGCGGCGAGGCGGGGATCGAGCCCGTTCGGCACCGGCAGCACGAACGGCGCCGACAGCAGCATGCGCTCGCCGTACCCGCACGGGAAGTCGTTGGTGTAGGCGAGGTTGTCGATGCCCTGCATCGTGAGCATGATCGGCACCGACGTGACGATCGTGCCGGGCGCCGGGGCCGCGGTCTCGGGGCCGGCGGCGATCACCTCGCCGGCGAACTCGTGACCCATGAACACGTCACGCCCGAGGTCGAGCGGCGGGCGGCCGGTGTCGGGCATGCCGCGCATCTCGGCGCCGAGCGCCTGCATCGTCGCCCCGTGCACGGCGAAGTGCAGGTCCGACCCGCAGATGCCGCACGCCTTCACGTCGACGAGCACCTGGCCGAGCCCCGGTTCGGGCTCGGGGACGTCGTCCCGCACCACCATCCGACCGTCGCGGAGCACCACAGCGCGCATGCGCGGGGACGTTACCGATGAGGCCCGTCAGCGCTGTGGTCGGGGGATCGTGTGGGCGCCGATCACGATCACCGCCACGGAGCCGACCGCCGACACGGCGACCGATGCCCACACGTCGCGTGACGCGGCCAGCGAGAGGGCGAAGAACTCGCGGGTGAACGGCAGGGCGAGCACCAGCACGAACCCACCGGCCATGGCGGCGATGAGCACGACCTTCCAGAGGACGAGGGGCCGGGCGACGGCGATCAGCGTGCCCAGACCGACCACGAACAGGGCGATCGTGGCCGTGGTGCGATCCTGCTCGAGCGTGCTGTGCGTGTCGATGCGCGCCGCGAGGTAGCTGCCGAACGTGCACACCGTGGCGATGGCGCCCGCCGGGATGCTGAAGCGCAGCACGCGGGCGACCATGTTCGGCGCGACGACATCGCGGTTCGGCGCCAGGGCGAGCACGAACGCGGGGATGCCGATCGTCAACGCGGTGACGAGCGTGAGGTGGCGGGGGAGGAACGGGAACACCACTCCGGCCACCCCCGTGGTCAGCGCGAGCAGCGCGCCGTAGACCGTCTTGGTCAAGAAGAGCTTGGCGACCCGCTCGATGTTGCCGATGACCTTGCGACCCTCGGCCACCACATCGGGGAGGACGGCGAAGCGGTCGTCGAGCAGCACGAGCTGGGCCACCGACCGCGTCGCCGCCGCGCCCGAGCCCATCGCCACGCCGACGTCGGCGTCCTTGAGGGCGAGCACGTCGTTGACCCCGTCGCCGGTCATCGCCACCGTGCGCCCCCGGGCCTGCAGCGCCCCGACCATCTGGCGCTTCTGCTGCGGCGTCACGCGGCCGAACACCGATCCCTCGGTGACGGCGTCTCCGAGCGCCGGCTCGTCGGTCGGCAGGGATCGGGCGTCGACCGGGTGCTCGGCCTCCGCCAGCCCGAGCCGACGGGCGATGGCCCCGACGGTGCGGGGGTCGTCGCCGGAGACGACCTTGACGGTGACGCCCTGCTCGTCGAAGAAGGCGAGCGTGGCCGCGCTGTCGGGGCGCACCGCCTGGGTCAGCACGGCGAGGGCGACCGGCTGCACCGGACCCGGCGCGTCGGGCCCGTCCACGGCGACGTCAGTGCGCCCGAGCAGGAGCACGCGCAGGCCCTCGTCGGCGCGTGAGCCAGCGGTCGCGAGGGCGCGGTCACCGGCCGGCAGCAGCACCTCGGGCGCACCGAGCACCCAGTCGCCCTCGCCGTCGAAGGAGGCGCCGCTCCACTTGCGCGCCGACGAGAAGGCGGCGATCGCGGTCGGCGTCCACGCCGGTGCGTCGGGGTAGGCGGCGGCGATCGCCCTCATCGAGGCGTTCGGGTCGGTGTCGGCGCCGGCCAGCGCGGCGAGCGCGACGGGCGCAACCTCGTCGTGACCATCGAGGGACACGAGCTCGACGACCTGCATGCGGTTCTCCGTCAGCGTCCCGGTCTTGTCCGTGCACACGACGTCGACGCGGGCCAGCCCCTCGACGGCGGCCAACTCCTGCACGAGGCAGCCGCGCCCGCCGAGGCGGACGACGCCGACGGCGAAGGCGATGCTGGTGAGCAGCACCAGGCCCTCGGGGATCATCGTGATGATGCCGGCGACCGTGCCGCTGATGGCGTCGCGGGTCGACTCGTTGTCGGCGAACTGGGTGATCGCCAGCAG
Organism: uncultured Acidimicrobiia bacterium; assembly: GCA_963784255.1. Taxonomy (GTDB): domain Bacteria; phylum Actinomycetota; class Acidimicrobiia; order Acidimicrobiales; family Ilumatobacteraceae; genus JALZMG01. The sequence goes on from CAWAQO010000005.1 coordinate 236,031, forward strand.
GATCGAGATGGGGATCATCGCCCAGGTCACGTAGCGCAGGACGCGGTTGATGTCGGCGCGGATCTGCGAGCGCACCAGCGTGAAGGCGCGCGCCTCCTCGACGAGCTTGGACGCGTACGAGTCGGCGCCGACGGCCGTGACGACCATCGACCCGCTGCCCGCCACGGCGAAGCTGCCGGACATGACCGTGTCGCCGGGCGCCTTGACGACGGGATCGGACTCGCCGGTCAGCAACGACTCGTCGATCTCCAGCGCCTCTGCCTCGAGCACGCGCCCGTCGACCACCGCCTGGGCGCCGGCGGTGAGCACGATGACGTCGTCGAGCACGACGTCCTCCGGCTCGACGTCGGTGTCGGTGCCGCCGCGGCGGACGCGCACCTTGGGCCGGCCGATCAGGGCCAGGCGCTCGAGCGACCGCTTGGCCCGGACCTCCTGGATGATGCCGATCAGCGTGTTGGCGATGGCGACGATGCCGAACAGTGCGTCCTGCACCGGGCCGACGACGAGCATGACGGCGAACAGCGTCCCGACGATCAGGTTGAAGAACGTGAAGACGTTGGCCCGGACGATCTGGCCGACGGTGCGTCCGGCCGCCGACGTCACCCGGTTGACCTGACCGAGGCGGACGCGCTCGGCAACCTCGGCGGGCGTGAGCCCGCCGTGCGCGCCCGCACGCAGGTCCGTCGCAGCCATCGGGGGCGACACTACGGTCCCAGGCAGTGGCGCGATGGCGAGTCGACCCGAGCGAGGGCACCGAACCCGACTACCGCTTCACCCTGGCCAACGAGCGCACGTTCCTGGCGTGGATCCGCACGTCGCTCGGGCTGCTCGCCGGTGGCGTCGCCGTGCGCCAGCTCGTCGATCCGTTCGAGGTCGCCGGCGGCCGCACGCTCCTGGCGATGCTGGCGATCGGCGGCAGCGTCGTCCTCGCCGTGGGTGGCTACTTGCGTTGGGTCGGCGTGCAGCGGGCCGTGCGCCACGGCGAGCCGCTGCCGCCCGCCCGGCTCGTGCCGCTCGTGGTCGGCGGCGTCCTGGCGATCGCCGCGATCACGTTCGTGCTGGTGGCGTTCGAGTGAACGCCGACGACGACGATCGCGGGCTGCAGTTCGAGCGCACGACGCTGGCGTGGTGGCGGACCGGGCTGGCCACGGTCGCCGTCGGCGTGCTCGTCGCGCGGCAGTCCGATCCGGGCGCCGAGCGCTGGCTCGCCGCGATCGGCGTCGGCGCGGCGCTCCTGGCCGCCGTCGCCCTGGCCACGATGCGGATGCGGCAGCTGGAGCGGCGCGAGCCGGCTGCCGCCGCTCCTGGCCGGCGGGCCACGATGGGGCTGGCCGGCGCGCTCGCCGTGCTCCAGCTCGTCGCCGCCGTGCTCGTCCTCGCCTGATCCCGCCGCCGCCCTCGATCTGGCGGGATCATCGCCAGCACCTGGGAGGATCCCGCCCAGATCGCTCGGTGGTGAGATTCCCGCCCAGATTGGGGAGCGGTGGCGATCAGCCGGGGATCCGCCCATGGCGGTGGATCGTCCGGGAGATCGCCTGCTCGCGCAGCCAGCACGCCAGCTCGACGCGGCCGTGGTGGGTCACGGCGGTCTCGTCGACGGCGATGGCGGCCTCGTGGCAGGCGACCCTGACCGCGTCGCCGGCGGCGCCGAGCAGGCGCAGCCGGGCCGCCCCGGATCCCGGGAGCCGGGCGGTCAGGGCGGCGTCGTCCTCGACGACGTCGGCGTCGTCACGAGCATCGGCCGACGACACCTCCACCGGCACGCCGGCGACCGCGGCGGCCAGCCGGACCGCGGCCACGTCGATCGCCGGCGTGCTCGCGTCGACCCGCACGATCGCCCGCTCGACGCGCCGGTAGCGCAGCACGTTGGACTCGGCGCGCAGGCCGCTGCGGTCGAGGGCCACGCCGTACTGGGCCGCCCACCACGCCCGGTACGACGCCTCGGTGGCCGCCAGGTCAGGGACGTCGTCGCGCCGGAAGCGGACGAACCGCAGCACGTCGCCGGGTCCGCCCGTCTTGGCGCCGCGACCGACGGCCGACCGCTTCCACCCACCGAACGGCTGGCGGCGGACGATCGCCCCCGTCGTGTGCCGGTTGACGTAGGCGTTGCCGACCTCGACGTGGTCGAGCCAGTGGTCGATCTCGGCGGCGTCGAGGCTGTGCAGCCCGCCGGTGAGCCCGAAGGCGACGCCGTTCTGCAGGGCGATGGCGTGGTCGAGGTCGTCGGCCCGCATCACGCCCGAGCACCGGCCCGAAGCACTCGGTCTGGTGGAACCACGAACCCGGGCGCACGCCGACGCGCACGCCGGGACTCCACAGGCGCCCGTCGGCGTCGAGGCCCTTCGGCTCGACGAGCCAGCGCTCGCCGTCGTCCAGCGTGGTGAGGGCGCGGGCCAGCGGCCCGGTGGGCGGGGCGATCACCGGTCCCACCATCGTGGCGAGGTCGGTCGCCGGGCCGACGCGCAGGCTCCGCGTGGCGTCGGCGAGGCGCTCGTGGAACAGCGGGTCGTCGTAGAGCGGGGCCTCGACGATGGCCAGGCTGGCCGCCGAGCACTTCTGCCCGGCGTGGCCGAAGGCCGAACGGACGAGGTCGCGCAGCGCCAGGTCGATGTCGGCGGTCTGCGTGATGACGAGGGCGTTCTTGCCACTCGTCTCGGCGAGCAGGTGCAGCGACGGGCGCCAGCCGAGGAACATCCTGGCCGTGTCGTACGAGCCGGTGAGCACGACGGCGTCGACGCCGGGATGGGTGATCAGGTGGCGGCCGACGTCGTCGTCGGGGCAGCGGACGAGCTGCACGACGTCCTCGGGCACACCGGCCTCGTGGACGTGGCGGACGATCTCGGCGGCCGTGGCCACCGCCTCCGGCGCCGGCTTCAGCAGCACGGCGTTGCCGCCGGCGAGCGCGGCGACGACGCCGTTGGTCGGGATGGCCGTCGGGAAGTTCCAGGGCCCCGCGACGACCACGACGCCGACCGGCTCAGCGGCGACCCCGTCGGCGGCCAGCTCGTCGAGGATGCGGGTGCCGGCGGCGGCCCACATGGCGAAGTCGATCGCCTCGGACACCTCCGGATCGCCCTCACGCGCCGTCTTGCCCGTCTCGTGGGCCATCACGGCGAGTGTCCGTCCGCGCCCGCGGGCCATGCCCTCGGCCACTCGGGCGAGCAGCCGGCGGCGCTCGCTGGTCGGCGTGGACCGCCACGCCTCGGCGCCCGACCGGGCGCGCCCGACGACGGCGTCGATCCCGGCCGTCGTGGTGATCAGCGCGGGTGGGTCCGCCGGCCGGTCGCTGTCGAAGTGCTCGCCGCACCCACCGCTGGTTGGCGGTCCGCGTGAAGTCGGTGTCGGGCTCGTTGGCGAACGCCGCCTCGGGGTCGAACGTCCTCGTCTCGGTGCGACGGTCCTGCATCCGGCGCGGCGCGGTCGGCACGGTGCTGCGCTCGGCCACCGCCTGGGTGAAGCGGGCCACCTCGGCGTCCCATGCCGGCGAGCCGGTCGAGATCGTGAAGAGGGCGCGGAGGAAGTTCTCCGGTCCGGCGTTCTCGTCGAGCCGCCGCGACAGGTAGGCGATGCTGGCAGCGAAGTCGGCGTCGGCGACGACCGGCGTGTACAGCAGCACCCCGCCGGTCAGGTCGCGCACCGGCGCGGCTCTGCGGCGGCGCCATGCCCTCGAGCATCTCGATCGCCACCGCGTCCTCGAGCCCGCGGCGGGTCCGCTCGCCGAGGGCCCACGCGATGTCGAACAGGTTGTGACTGCCGACGCCGACGGTCAGTGCGCCGCCGGCGGCGGCGTCGAGCAGGTGGTCGAGCAGCGCCTTGTAGCTGGCGTCGACGTCCGCCTTGCTGCCGTATGGAGCCGGCGTCCACCCCCCGAGCTCGGCGTCGGCCAGCTCCATCGCCAGGTTGGCGCCCTTCACGAGCCGCACCTTGATCGGCGCGCCGCCTCGCCGGTGGCGGTCCTCCGCCCACGCCGCCAGCTCGGCGACGACGTCGTGGGTGTCCGGCAGGTAGGCCTGCAGCACGATGCCGGCGCGGAGACCGCGGTAGCGATCTTCGTCGAGCACGCGCCGGAAGGCCGCGACCGTGAGATCGAGGTCCCGGTACTCCTCCATGTCCAGGTTGACGAACACGCCGTGCTCGACGGCCACGTCGTAGACGGCGCGGAGCCGGTCGGCGATCCGGTCGACCTCGTGGTCGAACGCCAGCGGATCGACGTTGGCGCACAGCGCGGAGATCTTCACCGACACGTAGTCGACGTCCGGCCGCCGCATGCGGGCGATCAGGGCGGCGAGGCGATCGTCGGCCTCCCCGTCGCCGAGGATGGCCTCGCCGAGCAGGTTGACGTTGACGGCGAACCCGGCCGCCCGGCGGGCGGCGACGTGGCGGGTGAACGCCGGATCGCCGGCCGGGACGATGACGCCGCTCGTCTCCGCCTTGAGCCGCCGGCGCACGATCGCGGCCACCGGCCGGGGGGCGAGGCGGGCGCCGACGGCGGCGAGCCGCAGGGCGACACGGTCGAGGTGCGGCAGCGCGTCGGGCAGCCCGCGCTCGACGAGCTGGCGCAGCTGGGCCATCGAGCGCTCGGGGGACGGCGTCCTCAGGACCTGGTCGGTGAGGGCGAAGAGCAGCTCGCGTCCGGCGGGATCGCCGAGCAGCCCGCCGAGGCGGTCGGCCTGGCGCCGCTCGCGGGACGTCGTGGACTCCTGGCCAGTGACGAGCAGCCGCGCCGCGAGGTCGACCGCGGCAACGACCGCGACGCCGGGCGGGATGGGCGGGTCGGGCACGGAACCCATTGAAGCGGGCGTGCCGGTGCTACAAGTCGCGCTGTGCTGTGCACCATCGGTGATCTCGTCGAGGACGTGCTCGTCGTGCTCGACGCCCGACCGGCCCGCGGCACCGACACATCCGCGCGCGTCACCCGGGCCCGCGGCGGGAGCGCGGCGAACGTCGCGGCGGCGGCGGCCGCCGCCGGTGCCGCCGCGCGCTTCGTCGGGCGCGTCGGCGATGACGCCCTGGGGTCGCAGCTCGTCGACGAGCTCGCCGGCCGGGGGGTCGACGTGCGCGTCCAGCGCGCCGGGCGGACGGGCAGCGTCGTCGTCCTCGTCGAGCCTGGCGGCGAGCGGACGATGCTGCCGGACCGCGGCGCGGCGACGCAGCTCGGGCCCGTCGATCCGTCGTGGCTGGCGGGTGTCGCCTGGCTGCACCTGCCGGCCTACTCGCTGTGCGCCGAGCCGATCGGCACGCAGTCCCTCGCCGCCGCCCGCACCGTGCGCCGGGCCGGCGGGCGCCTGAGCATCGACGTGTCGTCCGTCGCGGTGGTCGAGGCGTTCGGTCGCCGGCGCTTCGCCGACCTCGTCGGCGCGCTCGCGCCGGATGTGGTGTTCGCCAACGCCGACGAGGCGGCGCTGCTCGGCGACTCGTCGCCGGCCCAGCTCGTCGTCAAGCGGGGTGCCGAACCGGTGCTGCTGGTCCACGGCGACGGCGGGCGCGAGGAGGTCGCCGTCGAGCGGGTCGAGGGTGTGGTCGACACCACGGGTGCCGGCGATGCCTTCGCCGGCGGCTACCTCGCTGCCCTGCTGGCCGGTGCCGCGGCGGCCGACGCGGCACGGGCGGGGGCGCGCCTGGCCGCCCGCACGCTCGGTCGTGCCGGCGCCACGCCGGAATGAAGCCGCCGACGGTGCGGTTCGAGAGCCCATGGAGCTCGACGCCGCCCTCGCCTTCGTCCGTGAACACCGCCAGGGGGTGCTCGTCACACAGAAGCGCGATGGCCGGCCGCAGCTCTCCAACGTCGCCTACCACCTCGGTGACGACGGCGTCGTCCGCGTGTCCGTGACGGCGACGCGGGCGAAGACCGCCAACATGCGTCGCGACGAGCGGACGTCGCTGTACGTCACCCGGGCCGACTTCTACGCCTATGCGGTGGTCGAGGGGCGCGCCGAGCTGACACCCGTTGCGTCGGACCCGCACGACGCCACCGTCGACGAGCTCGTCGAGTACTACCGCGCCGTTGCCGGTGACCACCCCGATTGGGAGGACTACCGCCGGGCGATGGTCGCCGACCAGCGCTTGATCGCCCGGCTGCACCCGACGAACGCCTACGGCATGCTGCCCGCCTGAGCCGAGCGGCGGGCGGTGAGCTCCTCGGCCCGTTCGACCAGGGCCCGCAGCCCCACGTTCTCGTCGTCGTCGGGCACGCGCGCCAACGGGAAGAGGGAGTGCGCCTCCAGCTCGGCCATGCCGCGCACCATCGCGTACGTCGACACCGCCAGGTCGGAGTCGCCGGCCGCGGTGAGCCAGACACGGCGCAGCCCCTTCAGCACGTCGGGCACGTCGCGGACGGGGTAGGGGAGCAGGAACAGGTAGCGGAACAGGTTGCCGTTCTCGATGGCGTAGCGGCGGTACGCCGACGCCACGCGCAGCAGCGGATGGCGCCCGTCCTCGTCGGCCAGCGCCGCCTCGAGGGCGCCGAGCTGGCCACGCAGGTAGTCGGCGTGCACGGCGCGGGTGATCGCCTCCTTGTCCGGGAAGTGCTTGTACAGCGACGGCGCCTGGATCCCCAGCGCGTCGGCCAGGTGGCGCATCGTCAGGACGTCCCCGTCGCCCTGCTCGATCAGCCGCCGCGCCGTGTCGACGATCTGCTGGGCGCGGCGCGTCCGCGGTCGTTGTTGCTCGGTCCCATCCCCCGTCGCCATCTCCGTCCCCCATGGTCAGCGGCTCGTTCGCCCCGCATCCTGCCCCCACGCTAACGCTGTTAGTGGCCTCGAGTGGTCACCGGGCTCAGGCGGTGCTCGTCACGGCCGCGTCCGCCTCCTCCTCGGTGACGTTGACGTGGCGGCCGATCGGGAGGACGAGGGGCGTCGAGGACACCGGATCGACGATCACGCGACAGCGCAGTCCGAACACCCGCTCGACGAGGTCGGCGGTGACGACCTCGCCCGGGGCGCCTTCGGCCACGATCGCCCCGTCCCGCATGGCGATGAGGTGGTGGGCGTACCGGCAGGCCTGGTTGAGGTCGTGGAGGACGAGGACGATCGTCCGCCCCTCCCGTTGGTTGAGGTCGACGAGCAGGTCGAGGACGTCCACCTGGTGGGCCAGATCGAGGAACGTCGTCGGCTCGTCGAGCAGCATCAGGCCGGTCCCCTGGGCGAGGGTCATGGCGATCCACACCCGTTGGCGCTGCCCCCCGGAGAGCTCGTCGACGGGACGGGACGACAGCTCGAGCGTGCCGGTGGCCACCATGGCGTCGGTGACGGCCGCCTCGTCGGCCCGGCTCCACTGCCGGAACCACGACTGGTGCGGGTGGCGGCCGCGGGACACGAGGTCGGCCACCGTGATCCCCTCCGGGGCGATCGGCGACTGCGGCAGGATGCCGAGCCGTGTGGCGACCTCCCGCGTGGGCAGCCGGTGGATGTCCTCACCGTCGAGCAGCACCACGCCGCCGGCCGGCTTGAGCAGCCGGGCCAGCGCCCGCAGGAGCGTCGACTTGCCGCAGGCGTTGGCGCCGACGACGACCGTGATCCGTTCGGGCGGCACGGCGACGGTGAGGTCGGCGCAGACCTCGAGGTGGTCGTAGGCGAGCCGGAGGTGCTCGCCGGCGAGCGTGTGACGAGTGATCATCCGCCGCGGCCGACCTTGTTCGCACGCGCGAGCAGCCACAGCAGGTACGGCGCGCCGACGATGCCCGTGACCACGCCGACGGGCAGCTCGGTCGGCGCGAAGGCCCGCCTGGCCACGAGGTCGGCGACCAGCACGAGCAGCGCGCCGGCCAGCGCCGCGGGCACGAGGGCCAGGCTGCTGTGAGTGAGGCGGCGGGCGATCGGCGCGGCGACGAACGCGACGAAGGCGATGGGTCCGGCGCACGCGGTGGCGATCGCCGCGAGGGCCACGGCGACGACGAGCAGCGCCATCCGGGCCGGCTCGACGGCCGTGCCCAGACCGAGCGCCGTGTCGTCGCCGAGCTGGAGCGTGCGCAGCGGCCGGGCCAGCACCAGCACGGCGGGCCCGAGCAGCACGAGGGCGGCGGCGACGGGCCGGACATCGTCCCAGCCGCGGCCGTTGAGGCTGCCGGTCAGCCACACGGTCGCCCGTTGGACGTCGTGGATCTCGGCGCGCGGTCAAGAGGTACGACGTGACGCTCGTCAGCATCGCCGCGATGCCGATGCCGACGAGCACCAGCCGGTACGGCGACACGCCGCGCTTCCACGCCAGGACGTACAGCGCCACCGCGGTCAGCAGGGCGCCGGCCAGCGCCCCCGCTGACACCATCAGCGAGGTGCCGCCGACCACGACGATGACGAAGACGGCCGACGTGCTGGCGCCGGCCGTGATCCCGACCATGTCCGGGCTGGCCAGCGGGTTGCGGGCGACGCTCTGGAAGATGGCGCCGGAGAGCCCGAAGGCGGCGCCGACGAGCAGACCGGTGAGGGCCCGGGGCAGCCGCACCCGTTGGACGATGAACTCGGCGTCGTCGGTCCCGGCTCCGAAGATCGCCGGTACGACGTCGGCGAGCGGGATCGGGAAGTCGCCGACGCTGAGCGAGACCGCGAACACGACGACGATCGCCGCGGTCAGGGCGAGGCCGACGATCCGTGACCGGCGGCGCACGTGGGAGCGGGCCCGGTGCACCACCGAGGTGTCGCGGTGGACGGCCACAGTGACCATCGGGGCGGTGCACGACGGCCATCGTCAGAGCTCGGCCAGCCTGCGCCGGCGGACCAGGATGATGAAGAACGGGGCGCCGACGAGGGCGGTGACGATGCCGACCTGGACCTCGCCGGGGCGGGTGACGACACGCCCGATGACGTCGGCACCGAGCAGCAGGATCGGCGCGAGGACGGCCGAGTAGGGGAGGATCCACCGGTAGTCGGGGCCGACGATCGCCCTGGCCACGTGCGGCACGGTGAGGCCGACGAAGGCGATCGGTCCGGCGATCGCCGTCGCCGCGCCGGCCAGCACCACGACGGCGGCGAAGGAGGCGACGCGGGCCCATGCGACGCGCTGGCCGAGCGAGCGGGCGACGTCGTCGCCGAGGGCGAGGGCGTTGAGCGTGCGTCCGCACGCCATGGCCATGACCAGGCCGGCGATGACGAACGGCGCGACCTGGGCGACCAGCGTTCCGTCACGACCGGTGAGCGAGCCGACCACCCAGAACCGGAACTGGTCGAGCGTCGACACGTCGATCAGCAGCACCGTCGTGGTGATCGACCCGAGCAGGGCGGTGAGGGCGGCGCCGGCCAGCGCCAGCCTCACCGGCGTGGCGCCCTCGCGACCGAGCGAGCCGAGCATGTACACGATCACGGAGGCCACCGCGGCGCCGGCGAAGGCGAACCACACGTAGCCGAGCAACGAGGTCACGCCCAGGCTGTAGATGGCGACGACGACGAACAACGCGGCCCCGGCGTTGACACCGAGCAGGCCGGGATCGGCGAGGGGGTTGCGGGCCACCCCTTGCATCACGGCACCGGACACCCCGAGGGCGGCGCCGACGAGCAGCCCGGCCGCCGTGCGCGGCACGCGCAGCGCCCGCACGATGAGGTGGTCGTTGACGGTCGGGTCGTAGTTCGTGAACGAGTCGACGACGGTGCCGAAGGGGATCGACTTGGCCCCCACGGCCACGCTGGCGAGGGCGACCACCGCCAGGACAGCGGTGGCGGCGAGGAGTCCGACGAGCCGCCACGAGCGGCCGTGGACCAGCCCGCCAGGAGGCCGTTCCGGCGCGGCGACGACCTCGACCGCGCCGGTGACCTGCACGAGCGCCAACGTTAGGCATGCCTATCAACTGCCAGCAAGCCGCCCGCCCGGACGCCGCCGGCCGGCCGCGCCGTGGCGCAGCCGGCCGATGGCGCCTCGTCGTGGTCAGCCGGGCAGGCCGAACGAGTAGACGACGTTGTTCGGCGTGCCGAAGAGCGTGTAGCCCGACCCCCAGAACAATCGGCCCTCGGAGATGGCCGCGCCCGACAGGCACGAGCCGCCACTGGCGAACGTCCACAGGATGGCGCCGGTGGCCCCGTCGAGCGCGTACATGTGGCCCTGCGGGTCGAGCGAGCACCCGAAGACCACACCGTTGGCGGTGGTCACCGGGCCGGAGGACGCGCCGCCGAAGGGGACGCCACCGAACGTCGGCGTCGTCTGCCACAGCAGCTGGCCGGTGGCGGCATCGATCCCGCTCCACACGCCGGTCGTGGTCGTCGTGCCGTTGGGCAGGGTCCACGGGATCGCGTTGCTGTTGGCGTTGGCCGTGTAGATGCGCTGGCCGTCGACGGCGGATCCCCACTGCAGGCCGCCGGCCGTCCCACCCGGACCAGCCTGGGTCACCCAGTCGACCGCGCCGGTGTCGGGGTCGAGCGACCAGTACTGGCCGCTCTTCTGGCCCGCTCCGACGACGTCGCGCTTGCCGCCGGCGTCGCGCACGGTGAACAGCGCCGGCGCTTGCCCGAAGTCGAAGTCGGGCCCGGCCGGCTCCGGGCAGTTGGACCCTTCGCCGAGGAACGGGATGCAGTCGACGGTCCAGGCGTCGAAGCCCATCGCGCGCGTCACCCACCGGATGGCGCCGGTCTTCAGGTCGAGGGCCATGATCGAGTCGAAGTGGTTGTCGGCCGGCAGGCACGCCTGCTGCGCGACCGGGTCGTCACCGGCATCGGCGATGCACTGGAGCGTCGCCGGCGGCGCGTCGTAGTTGTTCCCGGTGGCGATGTAGAGCTGTCCGCGCTTGGCGTCGATCGCCGGTGAGCTGCCCCAGACGGCGTTCCCGGGGAAGCCCTCCGGCGCCATCCTGACCGACCAGACGATGGCGCCCGTGTTCACGTCGAGGGCCGCCATCTGGCCCCGGAACGAACAGCACGGGTACCCGGGGATGAGCGCGAACGACTCCTCGAGCGAGGACGTGCCGACGTACACCCGGTTACCGAAGACCGTGGCCGACTGCGTGATGATCGCGGCCGGGTGGGTGTCGAGCGTCGTGCTCCAGAGCAGGGCGCCGGTGCTCTTGTCGAAGGCGAGGACCCGCCCACCGCCGCCGAAGGGGCCTTGGGTGCCGAGGATCACCGCGTTGCCGGCGATCGCCGGCGTGGCCCTGGCCTTGTCACCGGGGACGCCCGTGGCGGCGGCGATGCTGGCCCGCCACCGCTGCTGGCCCGTCCACTTGTCGACGGCATAGAGGTTGCCCGCGGCGTCGGGGAAGTAGACCGTGTCGCCGGTGACCGCCGGCGTGGCCGACACATCGCCGCCTGTCGTGAACCGCCACTTCACCTCGAGCTCGTCGACGTTGCTCACGCTGAACGTCTTCTCGTTCGCCTGGAACCGCGTGTTCTGCAGGTTGCCGCCCGCCGAGTTCCACTGACTCCCGCTGTCGGCGGCCGACACCATCCCTCCGAGGAGCGCGCCGACCACCGCGATGGCGATGGCCGCCGACGCCCGCTTCGTCCTTCTCATCGGAGCCCCCAATCATGTGAGCGGGCGCGCGAGGACGACGCCGAAGCCGGCGTGCACGACATGGTCTCCCTCCCTTGCCGCCCGGTGCCCTACGGCAGGTGCACGGGGGTCAACGTACCCCCAGGCGGACCAGGGCGGGAGGGGGTCGCGCGTCGGTCTTCCTCCGCGCGGCGCGTGGGTGAACAGTTTCGAAACACGGCTCGCCGGCCTCGGGCCCGACCTAGGTTGTGGGCTCCGATGTCGTACGAGCGGGGGTCACGATGAGGTCACGGCGTTCCACCGGCGCATGCGCAGCACTGGCGATCAGCGCCGTGGCTGTCGTGGTCGCAACGGCGTCCCCTGCCGGGGCGGACACCGCGCCGCAGACGCTGCCGTTCACCCAGGACTGGTCCAACGCGGCCCTCATCACGGCCGCCGACGACTGGTCGGGTGTGCCCGGCATCGTCGGCTACCGAGGCGACGATCTGGCGAGCACCGGTGCCGACCCGCAGACGGTGGTGTCGGAGGGCACTCCGGTCGTCGACGTCAACGCCAACCAAGCCAACCCGAACACGTTCACCACGGGCGGCGTCGCCGAGTTCGCCATCACCGACCCGGTGGTCGCGCTGCAGGGCTCCGGCACGGCCGACGCACCGAACCTCGTCGTCACGCTGTCCACCGCTGGCTTCGTCGACATCGCCGTCGCCTACGACGTCCGCGACATCGACGGCAGTGCCGACAACGCGGTGCAGCAGGTCGCCCTGCAGTACCGCGTCGGCACGACCGGGAACTTCACCAACCTGCCCGCCGGGTACATCGCCGACGCGACCACCGGCCCGAACCTCGCCACCGCCGTCACGCCGGTGGCCGTCACGCTGCCGCCGGCGGCCGACGACCAGCCCGTCGTCCAGGTCCGCGTCATCACGGCCGACGCACCCTTGTCCGACGAGTGGGTCGGCATCGACAACATCTCAGTCACAGGCACGCCGGGTGGCGGCGGCCCGGCCGAGCCGGTCGCCTCCTGCCCGTCCGCCGCGACCACCGTGGCCGGCACGGCCGCGTCGGTCGGCGTCTCGGCGAGCGACGCCGACAGCGCCATCGCCTCGATCGTCATCACCTCGCCTCCTGTCGCCGGCATCACGCTCGTGCCGGGCGGCAGCCCCGGCTCCGCCACGCTCGCCGTCGGCGAGTCCACCGCGCCGGGCACGTACCCGGTCACGGTCACGTTCATCACCGACGACGACCCGCCGCAGTCCGTCAGCTGCACGATCGCCGTGTCGGTGCTGCCGATCACGCTGATCTCCGCGGTCCAGGGGGACGGGCTGGTCAGCCCGCTCGACGGTGATGACGTCGTCGTCGAGGGTGTGGTCACCTCGCTGTTCACCCGCCAGGACGTGCCCGACGGCTTCTTCGTCCAGGAGGAGGACGCCGACGTCGACGGCGACGACGCCACGTCGGAGGGCCTGTTCGTGTTCTGCCGGGGCTCCTGCCCCACGGTCGCCGCCGGCGACCTCGTCCAGGTGGCCGGTGAGGCCGAAGAGTTCTTCGGCATGACCCAGGTGTCGGCGACGTCGGCCGTCGGCGGCCGGATCACGGTGCTGTCGTCCGGCAACGTCCTCCCCACACCCGTGGAGGCCGCGCTCCCGGCGGCCGGCTCGACCCGCGCCGAGGCGACGTTCGAGACCGTCGAGGGGATGGTCGTCACGTTCCCGAACACGCTGGTCGTGAGCGAGTACTTCGAGCTGGCCCGCTACGGCCAGCTCGTGCTGACCGCCGACGAGCGGCCGTTCCAGTTCACCCACGACAACCCGGCCAGCGTCAGTGGCTACAGCGCCTTCCTCGCCGACCTGGCGACGCGGCGGATCATCCTCGACGACGACAACAACGACCAGAACGACGCCGTCACCAACGGTCCCGGTCACGAGCCGTACCCGTACCCGTCGCCCGGTCTGAGCGTCGGCAACCGGGTGCGTGGAGGCGACACGGTCGACGGGCTGACCGGCGTGCTGCACTGGTCGTTCGCCGGTCAGACCGGCACCGACGCCTGGCGGATCCGCCCGATCCCACGTGTCGACTACACGTTCGAGCAGGCCAACCCCGTGCCCGCGCCGCCCGGCGATCTGGGCGGTGACCTCAAGATCGCCAGCTTCAACGTCCTCAACTACTTCACGACGATCGACGAGACGTCCGGCAACAGCGGACCCGTGCGGCCCGTCGATGACGCTCGACTGCCGCGGCGCCGACTCGGTGGCCGAGTTCGCGCAACAGCGGGCGAAGATCGTCGCCGCCATCGGTGCCCTCGACGCCGACGTCGTCGGGCTGATCGAGCTGCAGAACGACGCCGGCGCGGCCGTCGCCGACCTCGTCGCCGCGCTCAATGCCCGGCCCGGAGCGGTGCCGTACGCGTCCATCGACACCGGCTTCATCGGCGGCGACGCGATCAAGGTGGCCTTCATCTACCGACCCTCGAGGGTGTCACGCCGTCGGCGCCCACGACATCCTGGACTCGTCGGACGATCCCGAGGTTCATCGACACGGCTCAACCGGCCGGCCCTGATCCAGACGTTCGAGGAGAGCGGCGACCGGCGAGCGGTTCACGGCGGCGATCAACCACCTCAAGTCGAAGGGCTCCGCCTGCACCGACCTCCCTGACCTCCCCGACGTCGACGATCCGGACGTCGGCGACGGGCAGGGCAACTGCAACCAGACCCGCACCGCCGCCGCCCAGGCGCTCGCCGACCACCTCGCCGGCGATCCGACGGGCAGCGGCGACCCCGACGTGATCATCCTCGGAGATCTCAACTCGTACCGCATGGAGGACCCGATCCGGACGCTCGTCGCGGCCGGCTACACCGACCTCATCGAGGAGTTCGTCGACGAGGAGACCTACAGCTTCCTCTTCGACGGCCAGCTCGGCTACCTCGACCACGCCCTCGCCACCGACACCCTGGTCGGCCAGGTCACCGATGCGACGGAGTGGCACGTCAACGCCGACGAGGTCCCGCTGTTCGATTACAACGACACCGTCCGCGACGTCGGCGAGGCCACGTTCGAGCGGGAGTCGAACGCCCTCGACCTCGACGAGCCCGACTTCCGCCGGTCCAGCGACCACGATCCCGTCGTCGTCGGCCTCGATCTCAGCAGCCTCGTCGTCGACGAAGCCGTCATCGTGTCGCCGCCGCGGGGCGGCGGGACGCTGGCGCTGCTGGCGCACGTCGACGGCGAGTACTCGGCGTGCCCGCGGGTGAAGCTCGCCGTCGGAGGCGTCGATGTCGTGAACACGGCGACGACTCGCATCGGTGGCACGTGCATCGCCATCACCGGACGGGGCCTCGTGACGTTCAGCCTCGCCACCGGCCATGTCGGCGCCGTCGTCTCACTGCCGGCCGCGTTCCGGTTGCCGAGCAACAACGTCGTGACGTTCAGCGTGCGCCTCGACGGCGTCGCCCACGTCGCCGATCAGCCCGGTCGCCGCCTCGGCGCCTTCTGGACGGCGACCTGACCGCGGGTACCTCGGCCACGGCATGCGGTCAGGTCGCGACGACGGGGTGATACCCGGGGGGCCGGATACCGTCGCCGTGTGTCCCCGAAGTCCGTCGTCATCGTCGGCGGGGGGCTGATCGGCCTCACCAGTGCGCTGGCGTTGCACGAGCGCGGCGTGTCCGTCGCGGTCGTCGACCGGGCCGACCTCGGTTCGGGCGCGGCGCGGGGCAACGCCGGATTCGTGTCGCCGACGCTGCTGTCACCGCTCCCCGGCCCTGGCATGCTGCGCGCGGCGGCCAGGGCGCTCGCCACGCGTGACGGTCCGCTGCGCATCCGGCCGCGCGCCGTCCCGTCGATGCTGCGCTGGAGCGTCGGGTTCCTCCGGGCGGCCAACCGGCGGCGCTTCCACGCCGCGCCAGGCCGCGCTCGGTGCGTTCGGCCGGGGTCTCGACGATCGCCTGACCGAGCTCGCCGCGCTCGGCGTCGACGTCTCGCTCGGCGAGGACATCGTCGTCCCGTTCCACGACGTGACGTTCGCCGAACGCTTCCACGCCGAGCTGCAACGCATGGGCCCGCTCGGCGTCCCCGGTCCCGGGGAGCTGCTCGACGGCGACGGCGTCCGCACCGTGGTGCCGGCCCTCACGGACCACGTGCGGGCCGGGTTCGTCCTGCCGGGCAACCGCGCCGTCGACCCCGGACGGTACGTCGACAGCCTCGTCGCCGTCCTCCGGTCGCGGGACGTCCTGCTGCTGGAGCACCGGCGGATCACCGGGTTCGACGTGATCGGCGACCGCGTGCGCGCCGTCCGCACGACCGGCGGGAGCCTCGACGCCGACGAGGTGGTCCTCGCCGCCGGCGCGGGGATCCGCGCGCTCGGCCGGATGCTCGCGCTGCGGCTCGAGGTCATCGCCGGTCAGGGCTACAACGTCGCGCTGGCAACGAGCGGGCGGCTCGCGCACCCGGTCATCTTCGAGGAGGCGCACGCTGTCGCCACGCCGTTCGCCGACCGCATCCGACTCGGTGGCACGGTGGAGTTCGCCGGCGATTCGCCGACGTTCGACGCCCGTCGGGTCGACGCCATCGTGCGGTCGATGCGGCCCTTCCTCGACCTCGACTGGGAGTCGCGGCGGGAGGCGTGGGCCGGTTCGCGGCCGATGAGCGCCGACGGCCTCCCGCTCATCGGGCGGACGCGGCGCTTCGCCAACGTCGTGATCGCCGGCGGGCACGGCATGTACGGGTTGACGCTGGCGCCGGCGACCGCCCGGGCCGTCACCGAGTTGATCGTCGATGGCCGTCCGTCGACCGATCTGGCGGCGTTCGACCCGGATCGGTGATCGCGCCCACGCCGTCAGTTCGAGGGCTCACGGCCCCAGAGGTCGCTCAGCACGAAGCCGGTCGGGTACGGGTCGGTTGGATCGACCGCGGCCGTCCTGGTGCCGAAGATCCAGCCGCGACCGGAGATCCTCGGCACGACCGCCGGCCGGCCGCCGACCGTCGTCGTGTCGGTGATCGAGACGAGGAACTCGCTGTCGATGAGCGAGTTGGCGACGAACGTCGATCCGACCGACGCCTGGCCGCGGGCCGCCATGCAGGCCAGGCGGGCCGAGGTCCCCGTGCCGCACGGCGAGCGATCGACGCGGCCGCTGAGCACGGTCGCCCCGCGCAGGCGGCCGGCGGCGGGGTCGTCGTCGCCGGTCACCATGACGTAGGAGAGGAAGTCGATCTCGGGGATCTCCGGGTGCTGCACGGCGATCTGCCGCTGGGCCGCCGCCATCACCAGCTCGGCCCGTTCGACGACGTCCCGAGCGTGGTCCCGGGTGAGTCGCACGTCGAGCGCGGCGCTCTGGACGAGTACGTAGAAGCAGCCGCCGTACGCCACGTCGACGGCGATCGGCCCGAAGCCCGGCACGTCGATCGGGACGTCCAGGGCCTCGACGAACGACGGCACCCCGGCGAACGTGACCCGCTCGCAGCGGCCGTCACGGCAGTCTGCCTCGGCCCGCACCAGTCCAGCGGCCGTCTCGAGCGTGACGACCGTCGTCGGCTCCGCCATCGGGATGGTGCCGGTCTCGAGCAGCGCGGTGACGACGCAGATCGTGTTCGACCCGCTCATCGCGTGGGCCCGATCGGCCTGCAGGACGACGAAGCCGGCGTCGGCGTTCGGGTCGATCGACGGGAACACCAGGTTGGCGCTCGCCTGTGGTCGGCCACGGGGCTCGAGCGTCAGCACTCGGCGCAGCGAGTCGTCGACGGCGTTGAGGTGGTGCAGCTTCTCCCGCGCCGTGAGCCCGGGGACCTCGAAGACCGAGCCGAGGTAGCACGTGCCCTGTTCGCCTTCGGCGTGCACCTCGACCGCGGCGTAGCTGCGGGTGAGGCGCATCAGCGCAGGACGCCGTCGAGGACCTCGATGAGCGTCGCGGCCTCGGCGTCGCTCAGCGGCAGCAGCGGTTGGCGGACCTCGCCACAGTCGAGGCCCAGATGGCGCAGGCCGAGCTTGGCCTTCTGGTTGTACGAGCCGGCTTCCATGTGCTGCACCCACGGCAGGATCTGCTCGAACTGCTTGCGGGCGCCGGCGAGATCGCCGCTGTTCGCCGCGTCGAGGATCTCGACGTGCTGTCGGGGCAGCACGTTCGCCGTCCCCGCGAGCCACGAGCGCACGCCCCAGAAGAAGTAGTCAGCGGCCTGATCGTCCGAACCGCACATGATCGTGATCCGGCCGGCGTAGCGGTCGCGCAGGGCGAGGAACCGGGAGAAGTCGCCGCTCGATTCCTTGATGCCGACGATCAGCGGGTGGTCGGCCAGCCGGTCGAGGCAGTCGACGTCGATCTCGACGCCGGACCGAGCGGGGTAGTTGTAGAGGATCGTCGGCAGCGCCGAGGCCTCGGCGACCGCCGCGAAGTGGGCCGCCAGCTCGTGGGCGCGCGGCAGCGAGGTCGCCGGCGCGGCGAGCATCAGCGCGTCGTAGCCGATGTCGGCAGCGATGCGGGCGAGCACGATCGCCATCCGCGTCGAACCCGCGTTGCACCCGGCGACGAGCTGGGCCCGCCCGGCGGCGACCTCGTGCGTGTGCCGCATCACGGCGATCCGCTCGGCCTCGCTCAGGGCGTAGTACTCGCCCGTCGTACCGCAGGACACGATGCCCTGCACGCCGGCGTCCAGGCAGCGCTCGATGACCGCGGTGAGGCCGGGCGGATCGACATCCCCGTTGCCGTCGAACGGCGTGACCACGGGGACATGGACACCTTCGAGGTCGAGGGTCATGGCCGGACGCTAACGAAACGCGGCGGGCCGCCGCGCCTACCGATCGAGCGAAAGGCCCTCGACGAGCAGGAGGATCACGTGAGGGGCGATCTCGCTGGTTTCGTCGGTGGCGCCGCCGGTGACGGCGACGCGCGTGCCGTCGGGGCGGGTGGCGAGCCAGGCGGTGAACAGCACACCCGGTTCGGAGCCGCCCTTGAAGAAGATCTCGCTGAACTCGGGCACCTCGCCGGGCAGCCCGGGGTTCGCCGAGAGCACGTCGGCCACTGGTTCCAGCCCGGGCTTGTCGGCCGAGCGCGTCGAGGCGGACGAGCGCCCGGCACACATCGGCCGGCGAGGCGAACCACTCGATCGTGGTCACATCCCGCGGCTCGACCCAGGGGTCGGGCGGGGGAAGCGGCGCGTCGGCCACCTCGCCGGCGAGCAACGCGCGGCGTCCGGCCTCGTCGGCCGCCGCGTACCGGTCGCGCAGGTCGGGGTCGGCCTTGATGATGAACAGCTCGCGGGTGGTGTTGAACGGTCGCGTGATGGTCGGGTCGTGGTGCCCGAGGTCGGCCAGGGCGGCCTCCACGGCCTCGCGGCCGACGAGGTCGATCAGGTGGTCGGTGGCCGTGTTGTCACTGACCTCGATCATCCGTTGGGCGAGCTCGCGCACCGGCAGCGTGGAACCGGCGGGCTCGTCCTGGGTGGTCCCCGACGGAAAGCTGTCGAGCTCGTCGCGGATCTCGACCGGTTGGTCCCACGTCAGCTCGCCGGCGTCGATGGCGGCGGCGACCGCGCCGAGCACGTACAGCTTGAAGGCCGAGCCGAGTGCGAGCGGCTGGTCGGCGTTCAGCTCGGCGACTGGCACGCACTCGCCGCCCTCGCTGATCTCGGCGCGCAGGAAGCCGGTGCTCGGCGCCGCGTCGGCGATGCGCCGCGGTCAGATCGGCGAGCGTCTCGGGCGGGTCGGTCAGCTCCTCGGGGTTGAAGCCGAGCCCGTCGATGAGGCCGTCGGCGTCGAGAGCGAGCTGCACCTGGCCCCGCAGCAACGGTCCGATGAGGGTCGCTTCGAGCTCGTCCGACCCGCGCACCTGCACGTTGCTGGCCTCCCACTGACCACCGCCGAGCGACGCGATCGCGACGACGATCTGATCATCCGGCACGGCGTCGCGGAAGCTCGTCGCTGAACCGCTCGACGTCGGTCGACGTCGGATCGGCCAGCCAACCGAGGACCTCGTCGAGCACCACCTGCACCCGCGCGCCCTCCACCTCCGTCGAGACCGGAACCGAGGCGGCAGCGGTCGGGGCCGCCGCCTCCGACGTCGCCGGTGCGGCGGTGTCCGTGGCGGGTGCGCTCGCCGCGGTCGGCGTCGCCGCGTCGTCGTCCGAGCCCGAACACGCCGCGAGCACGACACCCGCGATCAGCGCGACCGCGATGGCGCGTCGTCGGCGCATCCGGCGACCCTACCGATCGCGCGCGTCGCCGTCGGCGCGTCAGGGTCGGCGGGCCCAGGCGCCGATCACGGCGGGCAGCCGCTGGATCGCCGACAGCTCGACCGCTTCGTCGCGCAGCCGCGCCGCCAGCGTGTCGACGTCGACCATCGCGGCCGTGACGGCGCCGATCGCTTCGAGGCGGGGCAACAGGCTGCGCACGGTCTCGGCCACGAACGTGTAGCCCGGCCAGTCGGCGCCGCCGCCGACGGGAGCGTCGAGACGGAGCTGGGGGATGGGCAGCCCGGCGGCGGCGAAGGTTCGCGCCAACTGCAGCCCCATGTCGGCCGTCGGGCCGAGCGTGCCGGGCGGGGGGCTCATCCATCGAAGGAGCTCGTCGTGCAGCGGGGCCGGCGGGTACGTCGAGAGCGGGGTGGTCAGGTCCTCGCTCTCGAGGAAGGCGGCCACCCCGCCGGCGCGCACGTGAGCAAGTGCGTGGCGCAGCGCATCGGCGGGCTCGTCCAGGTACATGAGGATCCAGCGTCCCACCACGGCGTCGAAGTCGGTGGGCAGCGTGAGGTGGCGGACGTCGCCGGTGTGGAGCTCGACGTTCGCCCAGCCGGCGGCACGCACGCGTCGGCGCGCCGTGTCGAGGATCGAGGCGTTCATGTCGACGCCGACGACGTGTCCCTCGGGGCCGACGAGCTCGGCCAGCAACATCGCCACGTCCCCGGCGCCGCTCCCGAGGTCGAGCACCTTCATGCCGCGGGTGATGCCGGCCGACACGAACAGCTGGCGGGTGATCGGACCGTAGATCTGCGCCTGCAGGACGAGCCGCTCGGTCTCGGCGTCGGAGCGCCCGAGGGCGTAGGTGTCGTCGGGTGCCTGGAGGGGCAGCTCGTAGGCGATCACGAGCGGCGCGTCGGGATCGTCGAGCTCGAGGATCTCGGCGGCGTCGACGTCGAGGTCCGGCACCCGGGCGAAGCCGCGACGTTCGTACAGCCGCACCGCCGAGGTCATGAACGTGGCTGTGTGGAGACCGACGGCCGCCGCGCCCCAGGTCGTGGCGCGCTCGATGCAGGCCTCGAGCAGCAGTCGCCCGATGCCGCTCGCTCGGGCGTCGGGATCGACGGCGAGCGCTCGGATGGCCGCCCGGTTGGCCGGCCAGCCGAACCCGGCGGAGGCAGCGTCGCGGTAGAGGGCGACGCTGCCGACGATCGTGTCGCCCGACACCGCAACGAGCACGAGCGCATCCCTCGCGCGGGCGTCGAGGTCGACCAGGTTCTCCAGGTACGCGGTGTGCACCTCGGGCGCCAGCACCGACTCGAACTCGGCGTAGGCGCGCCGGATGACCGCTCGGACGACGTCGAGCTCGTCAGACCCGACCGCGCGGATCGTGACCGGGGCCGTGCGCGACGGGGGAGAGGAGCTCGCGACATCCATGCCGGCAAGGGTGCACGGCTGCGCTCTCCCCCGCATGGAGATCGGCTTGATGTTGAGCTGGAGAACCGTCAGTCCGAACGAGTCACTCGCGTGACCCGAGCGTTGAACGGGCCGGCTGGCGGTCAGCCGGACGGGTTGCGCCCGGTGTACGCGAGCAACCTGTCCTGAGCGGAAGCATCGGCAGCGACGGCGACTTCCGGTTTGAACGTGCCCTTGCGCTGTTCGTCCGTGAAGCGACCGTGGATCATCTCGTAGGCCGCCTCCGGAAGGCCGGCGGGCATGGTTGCGTCCTGTCCGGTCGCTCTCGCGAGATCCCACCCGTGCAGCAACTGGTCGCTGAACGCGATGCCGAGCGACGGACCAGTCTTCTCGATCACCCCGTCCTCGGCGAACGTGCGCAGCGTCTCGTCGCGAGCCTGACCGAAGTCGGCCACTGGATCGGCGCCGAGCAGCTCCGGCGGGGTGGGCGACGGCGGTGAGGCGTCCTCACCCCGGGCCGCACCCACGAAGTAGTGCTGCGTCTCCAGCATGTGGTTCATCAGGCCACGGACGTCCCATTCGTCGCATGGAGTCGGCGCGTCCAGCTTCCGGGTCGCGCCGGCGACCTTGCTGAGGGTCCATTCGCTGGCCCGGCCATACAGGTCGAGCAGGTCAATCGTCGTCACGGTGACTCCTTTCAGCCAGCACCTCGGGCCATACCCACTTTCGGCGCGGAGACACCATCCCCAATCCCACCACGTGAGCACCGTGGCGTCCGCGACGAGGACTGGACGTTCGAGTCCGCCACGCCGGCCGACCTCGCCGTGCGGGTGGCCACGCTCGCCGCACGCCCGTCGGCAGGCCGGCTGCTCTCCCCGGCGGCGGCCGCCGGCTCCGCAGCCGGCAGCGGCTCGATCTGGTCGGGTGTGTTCCTGAGCGGCAACAACGGTCCCGACGGCTGGGGGCCGGGCCGTTTCGGAGCCGGCGTGCCGGCCCCCGCCGGCGTTCTACGTCGGCCCGTACTTCGAGAGCGACACCCTCGGCAGCGGACGGCTGTTCCTGCGCATCAACGACGAGGCACCGGGCAACGGAGCGGGCGCCTCACGGCTCGGGTCCGGGTCGATCTCGAGCGACTGTTGGTCGGGCGGGCTCTGAGCGGCAAGGAGCCCAAGGCTTCTTGGACTCGACGTTGACCGCGGCGGACATACGTCCGCCGCGGTCACCGCGTGCCCGGGCCGGAACACGTCCTGACTGAGCGAGAGGCCCCCGCTACGGCGGGGGGCCCCTTGTCTGATGTAACAACGAGTTGTACGTTCGCCTCACCGAGCGGGCGGTCTGTTCGGCAAGAGAGCAGAGGTATCACATGAACAAGCGATGGGCGGTCGCGGCGGCAGTGGCCGGGATCATCACGGTGGGCGCAGGCACCACGGCCGGTGCCGCCCCCAAGGACAAGGCCGAGACGTTCACCTGTGACGGGCAGGAGACGACGTTCATCGTCGGCGGGCGTTCGGGCTTCCTCGACGGCGTCCACTACCTGGCCCACAACTTCGTCATCGACGGGACGTTCGACCCGTCAGCGCCGGGAGAGCCGACGCAGACGTTCCACGACGAGCAGTGGACGAGCGGACGCACGGGCGGTTTGCAGTGCGTGGGGACGGAGACGGAGACGACGCCGGAGGGCGTGTCGGTGGTGACGTTCCGGTTCAACGCCATCCCCACTGGCAACTGATCTCTCCCCGCCAGGAGAGGTGAAGAAGCCCCCCGCTTCGGGGGTGCACGGCGAGGCTGGTCGCGCGCTGCTGTTCGCGCGTGACCTTCGGGGCGCGGCTGGAATCGCGGGCTCGCGGCTGTGTCGCGCACGCCGAACCAAGTGCGGACGCGTTGGAACTCGGGAGTGTGAACACCACCCCACAGTCAGGTGGGCGCTCGAGTCGCGGCCGCGTACGTACGCGCCGAAGCATGCGGTCGATGTCAGGGAGGCTGTCTGCGGGATGAGGTGGAGTCAGGCGACGTTCGACGCCGCCGTGGCGGTGCGGCGCCGCACGTCGGCTTCTCGCTGCGTGAGCACGGGAAGTGCTGCGCCGACCTGTTCCATCCAGTCCCTGAGGTTTTCGGGCGACGCCGTCGAATCAGTGGGGCACGCGCCGAGCAGCGCGCGGATTCAGGTGGTCGCCGCAACACCTCGATCGGAGAGGTGTGGTTGGTGACGGTGCGAGAGCGCCCGAGGGGCGAACCGTTGCGCCAGTCACACTGCCCGATGTGGCCTCCCTCATCGAAGCAGCCGACCGGATCGTCAGCCTCTCACCGCGCAACCCGCGTCGGGCAGAATCGGACGGGTGGAGCCGGCGACGGAACCTGATCGCACCGGACACGACTCGCTCGAGGAGTGCACCGTCGCGATCTTCGGGCTCGGCGAGGCCGGCGCGCCGATCGCGTCGGATCTGGTCCGGCTCGGTGCACACGTCGCCGGGTTCGATCCCGCCGACGTCCCGACGCCTGGCGGCGTGCACCGCGTCGGCGATCCTGCGAGCGCGGTCACCGGCGCCGACCTCGTGATGGCGGTGACGGCGGCCGCTGACGCCGTCGAGGCGATGGAGCAAGGGCTCGACGCCCTGCCGCCGGGGGTCGTGTACGCCGATCTCTCGACAGCCAGCCCGGCGCTCAAGCGGCAGCTCGCCCACGCCGCGCCGCCGAGACTGCAGTTCGTCGACGTGGCGTTGATGTCGCCCGTCCCGGGCAGGGGGCTGTTCACGCCGCAACTCGCGTCCGGCCCGGGCGCGGCGCGCTATGTCGACCTGTTGGCTGCGGTCGGCGTGCCCGCCGAGCTCGCCGGCGCGGAGGCGGGCGAGGCGGCCGCGCGGAAGCTGCTGCGGAGCGTGGCGATCAAGGGCGTCGCTGCCGCGGTCGTCGAAGCGGTCCGCGCGGCGGAGGCAGCCGGCCTGCTCGAGGAGACGTGGGACAACCTGGTTCAGCAGTTCACGGCGATGGACGAGGCGTTCCTCCGCCGGGTGTTCGCCGGCACCGGGACCCATGCCGTCCGCCGTTTGCACGAGATGGAGGCGGCCAGCGAGATGCTGGAACAGCTCGGCGTCGACCCGGTGGTGACGCGTGCGACGGTCGAGAGCCTGCGCCGCGTCCCGGAAGAGGGCGTTCCACCCTTGCCTGGTTGAGCCCGTGGCGCTGGCGCCTCGCCGCCACGACATGGTCGACACTCCCTTGACGGTGTGACGTGATGAGTAACGTGTGTCGCTGTCGAGTGACTGGGACACGTGCCTCGCTCCGGGGGAGGCATCGATCAAGGGGGGCCCATGGGGACACGACCGACCCGCCGGCTCGCGGCTGCCATCGCCATCGGCGCACTCATCGTCGCGGCGTGCGGCGACGACGACGACGCCAACGAGGAGGCGAGCGAGACCACCGTGGCCGCCGCCGCGACCGAGGCGCCGCCGACGACCGGAGCAACGGCGGCCACCGAAGCACCGACGCCGACCGAGGCAACGGACACCACTGCCGCGACCGACGCGACCGACGCGTCCGCCACGACGGGCGCGGGCGGTGCCCCGACCGGTGAGGCCATCCGGGTTGCTGCGCTGACGTCGTTGACCGGGAACTTCGCGCCGTGGGGCATCCAGGTCCAGGACGGCATGCGACTCGCCGTCGACGAGATCAACGCCGACGGGGGCGTGGACGGACGGCCGCTCGAGCTGGTCGTCGCCGACGACCAGTCGAACGCCGAGGAGGGCATCCGCCAGATCGAGCGGCTCATCGAGGACGGTGTCGTCGCGGTGGGTGGCGTCATCTCGAGCGACGTCGGGCTCGGCACGGCCCAGGTGGCCGAAGAGTCCCAGGTGCCGTTGTTCCTCGTGAAGGCCGGCTCGCAAGCCATCCTCACGCGCGACAGCCGCTACACGTTCCGCACCTGCCTGCCGGCGGCGCCGATGGTGGCCGGGCCGATCCTGCAATACGTCCAGGCACAGGGGATCACCCGTGTCGGCGCGATCATCGCCGATTACGGCTGGGGCCGGGCGATCGAGACCGCGCTCCAAGAGACGTTCGCCACCGACCCGAGCATCCAGCTGCAGATCGAGGTCGCCCCGGTCGGGGAGCAGGACTTCACCACCTACCTCCGGAGCTTGGCGGCGCTCGATCCCGAGCTGATCGTCGCCACCGGCCATCCGCCGGGATCCGGTGCCATCACCGTGCAGTCGAACGACCTCGGCTTCGACGTGCCGATCACGGGCGCCTACACGCCGCTGTCCCTCGTGGTCGGCGGTGCGGCCGACGCAGCGATCGGACGCTACGCCGACTTCAAGTGCGCCGACTTCGAGAGCGAGGAGTACCAGGACCTCGCCCGGCGCTACTTCGAGCTGAGCGACAACGACTGGATGTCCGACGACGCGGTCACCGGCTACGGCATCGTGACGATGGTCGCCGAGGCTGTGGCCGAGGTGGGCGACGATCCGGCAGCGATCGCCGAGTACCTGCACGCCAACACGTTCGACCTCGAGGGTTACGCCTACGAGATGGGCTGGACCGAGTGGGGCGAGCTGGCGAGTGCGGCGCCGCTGTTCGTGCTCGTCACCGCGGGTCCGGCGCCGGAGGGCGTCAACGAGGCGGGCGACTGGTGGATCGAGGTGCTCAACCGCACGGAGCCGCTCGTGCCGTATGAGCCCTGACAGGGGATGGCTCTCCTCGAACTCGACGGTGTCGAGAAGCGGTTCCGCGGGCTCGTCGCCGTCAACGGTGTGACGTTCGGGGTCGACGAGGGCGAGATCGTCGCCCTCGTCGGCCCGAACGGCGCCGGGAAGACGACGTTGCTGAAGGCGATCGGCGGCATGCACGCGCCAACCGCCGGCCGGATCGTCTTCGCCGGGCGCGACCTCGGTGGCCGTGCGCCGCACCGGTCGAGGCACGCCGGCATCGCCATGGTCATGCAGACCCCCCGGCCATTCGAGACGCTGACCGTCCTGGAGAACGCCGTCGTCGGCGCGATGTTCGGCGGCGAGCGGACCAGCGAGCGCGAGGCGACCGGTCGCGCCCACGACATGCTGGCGTTCGTCGGGCTCGACGACCGTGCGCACGACGAAGTCGGCTCGCTGAACCTGCACCAGCGGCGATTCCTGGAGTTCGCTCGCCAGCTCGCCAGTCGACCACGCCTCGTCCTGCTCGACGAGGTCATGGCCGGTCTCAACGACACGGAGATCGCCAGCTCGATCGCCATGGTCCGGCGCATCCGCGCCGAGTGGGGCGTGACCGTCATCTGGGTGGAGCACGTCATGAAGGCCGTGATCTCGCTGGCCGAGCGGGTCCTGGTGCTGAACTTCGGGCGGCTCATCGCCGACGGAGAGCCCAGCGCCGTCATGACGGAGCCCGCCGTCGTCGAGGCCTACCTCGGTGATCGAGGCCTGGGCACCGCATGAGTGAGCGAGTCTTCGAGCGAACGAATCATCGTTGCGGTCGTTCGCGCACTGGTGCTCCGTGATGTGGGGGGCGGTTCAGCCTTCGCCCGACTTGATGGTGCACCAGTGAGCGTGGGGGATCGGTGACCGAGCCGCTCCTGCGGGTCGACCGTCTGTCCGCCGGCCACGCCGACGAGATGGTGGTGCACGAGGTCTCCTTCGGCGTGCAGCCCGGCGAGGCGGTGGCGATCATCGGTTCCAACGGCGCCGGGAAGACCACGTTGTTCCACGCCATCATGTCCATGCTCCGGAAGGGATCCGGCACGGTCTCCTTCGCCGGTGCGGACATCACTCGCCTGCCGACCCACCGGATCGCCCGCCTCGGGCTGGCGTATGTCCCGGCCGGGCGCCACCTCTTTCCCGAGATGTCGGTCGCCGAGAACCTCAGCCTCGGCGCGTTCCCACGTCGACCGGACCCCGACGCCGAAGCATCGGTGTTCGAGGTCTTCCCCCGGCTGAGCGAGCGCCGGCGGCAGCCTGCGGGGACCCTGAGCGGCGGTGAGCAGCAGATGCTCGCCGTCGGTCGCGCGCTGATGTCGACGCCGAGGTTGCTGATGCTCGACGAACCGACGACGGGTCTGGCCCCGCGGATCGCCGGCGAGGCGTATCGAGCCCTGGAGCGTCTGCGCGACTCGGGGCTGACGGTCGTCGTGGCCGAGCAGCAGGTGCCGCTGGCGCTGGCCTTCGCCAGCCGGGGGTACGTCCTCGAGAACGGCCGGTTCGAGCTCAGCGGGGCCTCCGCCGAGCTCGCGGGCAACCCCGACGTGCAACGGGCCTACCTGGGGATCGCGTGATCGACCTCGCCGCTGTCGCGGGACGGCAGCGTGGACCGGCGGGAGAGATCGACGTGAGGGCGGCGATCCTCGACGGGATCGTCCTCGGCCTGCAGTACGGCCTGTTGGGCGTCGGGCTCACGCTCATCTACGGGCTGGCGGGGATCCTCAACCTGGCGCAGGGACAGGTCGCCGTGGCCGGTGCCATCGCCATCTCGGTGCTGATGGGCAACGGATGGGCGGCCGTGCCGGCCGTGCTCGTCGGCCTGGGCGCCGCGGGCGCGCTCATGGCGGTCATCGACCTGACCCTGATGCGACCGGTGTACCGCCAGGAGGGTGAGGCGCGGGTGCTGACGGGCCTGCTCGTCATGCTCGGCGTGGCCTTCGTGATCGACGGGTACCTGGTCTGGCGGCACCCGATCGAGCAGCTGTCGCTGCGCATCGGCGGCGACGCCGTGCCGGTGCTGGACGTCGACATGACCCGCGGCAGCCTGCTGGCGTCGGCGATCACGATCGCCACGGGCCTCGTGCTCGTCGTGTTCTTCCGGGCGACGTCCATCGGTCGCGGTGTGCGTTCGGTGATCCAGGACGAGGACGGCGCCCGCCTGTGCGGGGTCAACCCGTCGGCCGTGCGGACGTTCGTGTTCGCCCTGAGCGGGGTGCTCGCCTGCCTTGTCGCCGCGACGCGCTCGATGACGGGCCCGATCGGGCTGAGCAACACGACGAGTCTGACCGTGCTCGCGCTCATCGTCGCCGTCGTCGGGGGCCTCGGGAGCGTGTCGGGCGCGTTCGCCGCCGGTGTCCTGCTCGGTGTCGTCGACCGGCTGAGCTCGTTCTACATCGGGACGTACGTCACGACCATCGTCCTGCTGGTCTGTGCGGCGTTGACGATCGTGCTGCGCCCCCGCGGGCTCCTCGGGAGGGCGCCATGACCTCGCTCGAGCGGCGCGCCGACGCGGCCGCGTCACCCGCGCGCACGGCTCGCCTCGTGTTCGTCGATCTCGTGCCGATCCTCGTCACGGCCGTGCTGCTCGCTCTGGTCCCGCTGCGCTACGGCGACTCCGCCTCGATGATGGGCGTCGCCACGGACGGCCTGGTCTTCGCCAGCTACACCGTGGCCTTCAACATCATCTTCGGCAGCACCGGGCAGCTGTTCCTGTGCGTCGGGGCGCTCGCGGGACTGGGCGGGTTCGGTTCGGCGATCCTGGCCGACCAGGTCGGGCTGCCGATGCTGCTCTCGATTCCCGCTGGCGCCGCAACGGCCGCCGTCGTCGGGGCGAGTCTCAGCTGGGTGGCCGTCCGGCGCGACCTCGGCACCATCTTCATCGGGGTCGTGACGCTGGCCGCGTCGTTGTCGTACGAGAACCTGCTGCTCGGCCTGCGCAGCCTCACCGGTGGCGAGACCGGCACCTTCGTCGAGTCGGGGTCCGACACCGTCCTCCACGAGCGGGTGCCGTCGTACTTCGTGTTCCTCGGCCTGCTCGTCGGCGGTCTCGTGACCTTCCGGGTGATCCAGCGTTCACGACTCGGCTGGGCGTTCCGGGCGCTGCGCGACGACGTGCTCGCGGCCGAGCTGTCAGGTGTCGACGTCGGACGGGCGAAGGTGATCGCCGGCGGACTTGGCGGCGCCCTGCTCGGGCTGACGGGTGCGCTGTACGCGCACAGCGGGCGCGGCTTCATCGGGCCGTCGACCTACGCCTTCGGGGAGGTCGACGTCCGGGTCATCGTCATGATCTCGATCGGCGGGATCGGCACCCTGCTGGGACCGGTGCTGGGCGCGACCGTGCTCACCTGGCTGGACGAGCGGCTCATCGACTACGCCGATGTCCGCCTCATCCTCTACGGCGTGGTGCTGATCGTGCTGTTCATCGGGTTCCGGCGGGGCGTCGTCCCCGCCGTGCTCGACCAGGTGCGCCGGGCGCGGCGCGATACGAAGCGTCCTCCCGACGGCTCGGGGTCGTAGCACCGGCGCGCGTGTGGTGGCGGGGGATGGAGGCGGCGCTCACCCCGACGCCAGCTGACGCTCGAGGAGGTCGAGCGTCCGATAGCACGGCAGCACCTGGGCGACGCTGGCGTTGGGTTCACGCCGCTCCCGGATGGCGGCGAGGAACTCACGGTCCTGCAGTTCGATGCCGTTCATCGACACGTCCACGCCGGACAGGTCGATCGGCTCGTCGCGCCCGTCGACGAGGTCGTCGTAGCGGGCGACGAACGTCCCCGAGTCACCGATGTAGCGGAAGAACGTGCCCAGCGGGCCGTCGTTGTTGAACGAGAGGGCGAGCGTGCACAGCGCTCCGGACGCGGTCCGCAGCTGGATCGACATGTCCATGGCGATGCCCAGCTCGGGGTGCGTCGGGCCTTCGAGAGCGTGGGCCGCGACGATGGGACTGCTGGTCTGGTACGTG
Source organism: uncultured Acidimicrobiia bacterium (assembly GCA_963784255.1). Taxonomy (GTDB): domain Bacteria; phylum Actinomycetota; class Acidimicrobiia; order Acidimicrobiales; family Ilumatobacteraceae; genus JALZMG01. The sequence continues at coordinate 265,650 of CAWAQO010000005.1, forward strand.
AACAGGTCGACGGTGTGGGCGGCGTGGTGCCACAGCAGGTGGTCGGTCCACGAACGCGGCTCACCGAGGGCGTTGGTGTTGGACCGGCGGAAGAAGAAGGTGTCGACGACCAGGTGCTGGATCGCCAGCTCGCCGTCCGCGACGCGTCGGTGGATCCACTGGTGGCTCGGGTTGAAGCGGCGGGTGTGGCCGCACATGGCGACGAGGCCGGTGCGCTGCTGCGCGTCGAGCACCGTCTCGCCGTCGGTGAAGTCGTCACACAACGGGATCTCCACCTCGACGTGCTTGCCGGCCTCGAGGCAGGCGATCGCCTGGCTCGCATGGAGCGGTGTGGGCGTCGCCAGGATCACGGCGTCGACGTCGTCACGGGCGAGGACGTCGTCGAGCTCGGTCGCCGAGGTCTCGATCCCGTACTCGGACGCCACCCGCTCGGCGAGCTCACGAGACGGATCGACGACCGCCGCGATCTCGACGCCAGGGATCACGGCCAGCGCGTCGAGGTGCCGGCGGCCGAACGCTCCGGCGCCGGCGAGTGCGACCTGGGTCCTCATCCGGCCCGGATCAGCTCCAGACGCGCTGCGCGGTGTCGACGACAAGGCGCAACTTGGCCCACTGCTCGTCCTCGGTCAGCGCGTTGCCCTCGACGGTGCTGGCGAACCCGCACTGCGGGCTGAGGCACAGCCGCTCGAGCGGGACGTACGCCGCGGCCTCGTCGATCCGCGCGGCGAGCTCGTCGGAGGACTCCAGGTCCGGTCGCTTGCTCGTGACGAGACCGAGGACGACGGTCTTGCCGGCCGGCACGTGACGAAGCGGCGCGAAGTCACCCGAGCGTTCGTCGTCGTACTCGAGGAAGTACGCGTCGACCTGGAGCTCGTTGAACAACACCTCGGCGACGGGCTCGTAGCCGCCCTCGGCGAACCACGTGCTGCGGTAGTTGCCCCTGCACAGATGGATGGCGACCGTGAGGTCGGCAGGTCGCCCCGACATCGCCGCGTTGATCAGCTCGGCGTAGGCGTGCGGCAGCTCGTCAGGGTCGTCGCCCCGCTCGACCGCCCCTTGGCGCATCTTCGGATCGCAGAGGTAGGCGAGGTTGGTGTCGTCCAACTGCAGGTACCGGCACCCCGCCTCGTAGAGGGCCTCGATCTCCTGCCGGTAGCAGGCGGCGAGATCGGCGAAGAACTCCTCGAGGTCCGGGTACGCATCGATGTCGATGCCAGCTCGACCCCCGCGAAAGTGGACCATCGTCGGCGACGGGATCGACACCTTCGGTGTCACCGTCGTGACGGACGCGAGGTACCGGAAGTCGGCGACCTGGATGGGGTGAGTGTGGCGGAGCATGCCCACGACGGTCAACCGCGGTGGGGTCAGGTGCACCGTCTCGGCGGCGTCCGAGCTCGCGGCGATGCTGCCGGACACGGCGACGCCGTCGAGTTGTTGGAGGAAGTCGAGGTGGAACCAGGCGCGGCGGAACTCGCCGTCGGTCGCCACCCGCATCCCAGTCGCCTCCAGCTTGCCGACGGCATCGGCGATCGCCTCGTCCTCGACCCCGCGCAGCTCGTCGGCCGACAGCTCGCCGGCGGCGTGCCGGGCGCGCGCCTCGTGGACGGCAGGCGGGCGGAGCAGGCTGCCGACGTGGTCGGCGCGGAACGGTGGGTCCAGGTGGCTCGGGGGTGCCGTCAAGGGCCGTCATCGTAAGTCACGTCCAGCACCGGCACGGTCCACGGATGCCGCCCGGCGCCACCCGTCGGGACGCACGGAGCAGACTGGGCGCAGAGAGAGGGGCATTGACGTGCCGATCGACAAGCCGTACCTCGACGTCCCCGGCACTACCGTCTTCGACGCCGACCAGTCCCGCAAGGGGTACTGGCTGAACCAGTTCTGCATGTCGTTGATGGATGCCGGCAACCGCGCCCGCTTCAAGGCCGACGAACGTGCCTACCTCGACGAGTGGGAGATGTCCGAGGAGCAGAAGCAAGCGGTGCGCGACCGCGACATGAACCGCATGATCACGTTGGGTGGCAACATCTACTTCCTGGCGAAGATCGGGGCGACGGACGGACGGAGCTTCCAGCAGATGGCCAGTTCGATGACCGGCATGTCCGAGGAGGAGTACCGGCAGATGATGGTCGACGGCGGCCGCCCGATCGAGGGCAACCGCTACCTCGACGAGTGGTCGGAACGGCACTGATGGCGACGGTCACGGCGAGCGTCTACAGCTCCCACGTGCCGGCGATCGGCGTCGCCATCGACCAAGGGCGGACCGGCGAGCCGTACTGGCAGCCGCTGTTCGCCGGCTACGAGCCGACGCGCCACTGGATGCGCGAGCACCCGCCCGACGTGGTGTTCCTCGTCTACAACGACCACGCCAACGCCTTCAGCTTGGACATCATCCCGACGTTCGCCATCGGCACGGCGGGCCGGTACCGCGTCGCCGACGAGGGATGGGGACCCCGGCCGGTCCCGGACGTCGTCGGCCACCCCGAGCTCGCCGCGCACATCGCCCAGAGCGTCATCCTCGACGACTTCGACCTGACGCTCGTGAACCGGCTGGACGTCGACCACGGCCTGACCGTCCCGCTCTCGCTGATGTTCGGCCAGCCCGACGTGTGGCCGTGCCCGGTGATCCCGTTCGCCGTGAACGTCGTCCAGTACCCGGTCCCGTCCGGCCGACGCTGCCTCGCCCTCGGCCGCTCGATCCGCCGCGCCATCGAGTCGTACGACGAGCCGCTCGACGTCCAGATCTGGGGCACCGGCGGCATGAGCCACCAGCTGCAGGGGCTCCGCGCCGGCCTGATCAACCGCGACTTCGACATGGCCTTCCTCGACGACCTGATCGCCGACCCCGTCGCGCTGGCCGACAAGCCGCACATCGACTACGTGCGCGAAGCAGGGTCGGAGGGCATCGAGCTGGTGATGTGGCTGGTCGCCCGCGGCGCGATGGCCGACTGCGCTCCCGGCGGCGAGGGTCGCCCACCGGTCGTGCGCCACCGCTTCTACCACGTGCCCGCCAGCAACACCGCCGTCGGCCACCTCGTCTTGGAGGACGATCCGCCGGCAGGACCGGCGCCGGCGTCCACCGGCCACGCCTGATGATCATCGACTGCCACGGTCACTACACGACCGCCCCACCACAGCTCGGCGACTACCGAGACGCCCAGCGGGCGGCCCTCCAGCGCGATCCGGGACACGTCGGGGAGAAGGGCACGATCGACATCTCCGACGACGAGCTCGTCGACAGCCTGGAGACCAACCAGCTGCGGCTGCAGCGCGACCGCGGCATCGACCTCACCCTGTTCTCGCCACGGGCATCGTGGATGGGGCACCACCTCGGCAACGAGCACACCAGCCGGTTCTGGACCGAGCACTGCAACGAGCTGATCCGCCGGATCTGCGACCTGTACCCCGACAACTTCGCACCTGTCTGCCAGCTGCCACAGTCGCCCGGTACCGGCGTCGAGTCGTCGGTGCGCGAGCTCCGTCGGTGCGTCGAGGAGATGGGCTTCGTCGGGTGCAACCTGAACCCGGATCCCTCCGGAGGTCATTGGAACGGCCCGCCGCTCCACGGGCCGTCATGGCGTCCGCTCTACGAGGCCATGTGCGAGCTCGACGTGCCGGCGATGCTCCACGTGAGCGCGGCCTGCAACCCGCACTTCCACACCACCGGCTCGCACTACCTCGGCGCGGACACCGTCGCGTTCATGCAGGCGCTCACGTCCGGCCTGTTCCGGGACTTCCCGGAGATGCGCTGGGTGATCCCTCACGGCGGTGGCGCGGTGCCGTACCATTGGGGCCGGTTCAAGGGCATGGCCGAGGCGGAGGGGTGGTCCCCGCTCGACGAGCTGATGCAGCACGTCTCCTTCGACACATGCGTCTACCACCAGCCCGGCATCGACCTGCTCGTCGCCGTCGCCCCGACCGGGAGCGTCCTGTTCGCCTCGGAGATGCTGGGTGCGGTGAAGGGCAAGGACCCGGACACCGGCGAGCACTATGACGACACCCGTCGCTACATCGACCGCGCCGATCTCACCGACGAGCAACGCACCATGATCTTCGAGACCAACGTCCAGCGCGTCTTCCCGCGGCTGACGATCCGGCAGCAATCGAGAGGTGCACCGTGAACCCCCGGCCGCACGTGGTCGTTCGCGAGATCGAGCGCGCCGACCCGCAGACGATCGACGGCCTGGGCGACGCAGGGACCGCGACCGTCCACGAGGCGATGGGCCGCATCGGATACCTCGGTCCGGAGCTCCGGCCGATCCAGCGCGGGCGCCGGCTCGCCGGCTCGGCGGTCACGGTGCTCAGCCACCCCGGCGACAACGTCATGATCCACGCCGCCGTCGAGGTCTGCCGGCCCGGCGACGTGCTCGTCGTGACCACCACGGCGCCCTCCACGCACGGGATGTTCGGTGAGCTCCTTGCGTCGTCGCTGATGGCACGCGGCGTGCGCGGGCTCGTCATGGATGCGGGCGTGCGGGACAGCAGGGAGCTGCGCGAGATGGGCTTCCCGGTGTGGACCCGCCACGTGTCGTGCCAGGGCACAGTGAAGAGCACGCCGGGGTCGGTCAACGTGCCGATCACGCTGGGTGGCGCCATCGTGCACCCCGGCGACGTGATCTGCGCCGACGACGACGGGGTCGTGGTCGTGGCGCGCGAGCTCGCGGCGTGGGCATTGGAAGCGTCGACGGAACGACTCGCCAAGGAAGCGGCCACGCGCGAGCGTCTGCGGGCGGGCGAGCTCGGCGTCGATATCTACGGGCTCCGCGCCAAGCTGCTCGAGATGGGCGTCGAGTACGTCGACCGCGCCGAAGATCCCTGAGCGGGCGACCCGCCGCTCAGCCGAAGTCGTAGAGCCGTTCCGGGTTGGTCACCAGCACGCGGCGGCGCGTCGCCTCGTCGGGAACGAGGTCCACCAGCAGGTCGACGAGATCACCGTCGTCGGGCATGTGGCGGACGTTCGGGTGCGGCCAGTCCGTCCCCCACAGGACGCGGTCGGGAGCGGCGGTCACGAGCGCTCGTGCGAGGGGCACCACGTCGTCGTAGGGCGGGGTACCGCCGGCGGTGAGCCGTTCGGCGCCGGAGATCTTGACCCAGGCCCGCGGGTCGCGGAGGAGCTCGAGGAGGGCCTGGAAGGCTGCCTGCTCGACACCGCCGGTCGCCGGGACCCGCGCCATGTGGTCGATGACGTACGGGCAGGGCAGCCCGGCGAGCAGCCCCGCGTGGGCCGAGAGGTCGTGGGCGTCGAAGTGCAGCACGATGTGCCAGCCGAACGGTTGGACGCGATCAACCACGCGCCGAAACGCAGCGAGGTCGGGCGCGCCGCCGAGGTGTCGAACGAAGTTGAAGCGGGTGCCCCGCACCCCCGCCTCGTGGAGCGCGGCGATGTGGCCGGTCGTGAACGACTCGTCGATCATCGCCACGCCGGCGTAGCGGCCGTTGCCGCGCCGCAGGGCGTCGACCATGGCCGAGTTGTCGGTCCCGTGGCAGGAGGCCTGGACGAAGACGGCGCGAGACAGCCCGAGCCGATCCTGCAGCGCCTCGAAGTCGTCGATGCCGGCGTCGGGCGGGGTGTACGTCCGTTTCGGGGAGAAGGGGAACCGGTCGGCCGGGCCGAAGACGTGGCAGTGGGCGTCGGTGGCGTTCGGCGGGGGTGTCCAGCGCCGCGGCGGGTGCGGGTCGGCGTGTGGGCCGGGGATGGCGCGAGGCGGCGCGGTGGTCACGGTCGTCCAGCGGCCGGTGGTCCGGGGAACACGGCGCCGTCCATCAGCTTGCGGGCCGTGCGCACGATGCCGGCCCGGCGGACCGCGGGAACTGCTGACGAGGTGTCGATCTCCACGGCGGCCGTGAACGAGCCCGTGGGATGCTCGCACGTGATCGTGCCGTCGGCGCCCGCCCCGGCGCGCAGGACGGCGGCCGCCGGCGATCCGGACAGCAGCGCCGCGGTGGCCACCGACACCGCACCCAGGACGCCGATGGCGTCGTGGCAGCGGTGGGGGATGAACGTGCGGGTCGACAGATCGCCGCTCTCGAAGGGTGGGGACACCAACGTCAGCTTGGGGACGGTGGTGCTGGTGACGTCGCCAAGCCGCATGAGGTGGCCGGCCTGCAACCGGATCGACTCGAGCCGGGCGCGCAGGGCATCGTTCGCCTCGAGCTCGTCGGGGCGCTCGCGGCCGGTGATCCCGAGATCACCCGCGCGCAGCACGACGACCGGCATGCCGTTGTCGATGAGCGTGGTGGTGATGCCGTCGATCCGGTCGGTGACGTTCGCCGTCGGCAGCAGCGAGCCGCACGACCCCCCGGCGATGCCGTCGAAGTCGATGCGCACCTCCGCACCGGTGCCGGGGACGCCGGCGATGGCGGTGTCGCCGTCGTAGACGGGCCGGCCGTCGGCCATCGGGAACGTGGCGGTCGCCGTCGAGTCGGTGTTGACCATGTAGACGCGCACGGCGGCCGCTCGTGCGTCCGCGTCCGTGTCGACCAATCCGCGCTCGACGGCGAACTGCCCGACGCCGGCGAGGAGGTTGCCGCAGTTCTGCCGATCGCTGACGAGTGCTTCGTCGACGGAGACCTGCAGGAACAGGTAGTCGATGTCGGCGTCGTCGCGATCCGATCGGTTCACGACGGCGACCTTGCTCGTCAGCGGGTGGGCCCCGCCGATCCCGTCGATCTGGCGGGGATCGGGCGAGCCCACGATCCGCAGCAGGAGATCGTCCCGCGCGGCCGCCTCCGCGGGGAGGTCGCCGGTCACGAAGTAGGCGCCCTTCGACGTCCCGCCCCGCATCAGCATGCAGCGCACGTTCGAGTCGCTCACCGGACCATTCTGCACGGACGGTGCGAGGCACCCGCCAAGCGCCCGTGACGATCGCCTTCGCCGCGAACGCGACCTCCGTCCAGCCCGATCTACGGACTGCGCCTCGGCCCTACTCGGGGAACTCGACCATCGCGCTGCCGCCGCCACGGCGAACCGGTTCGGCGGCGGCGAGCACCGTCCCATCATCGAGGAACTCGATGCCGGTGGCGGCGCCGATCTCACCGGTCGGCGCCAGCACGTGGCCGCGGGCGACCAGCGCGGCGGCCTCCGGAGCGGCGAGGAAGCCGGCTTCCGCCAGCGTCTGCGACGTGTCGCGCTGTGTGGCGCGGGCCGCCGCGATCGCCTCCGGCAGCGTCGCCCCGAGATCCAACCGGTCGACGAGGATCTGCAGCACCGTGGTGATGATCGTCGACCCTCCGGGCGAACCGACCGCCAGGACGGGCTCGCCGTCGCGTAGCACGATCGTCGGGCTCATCGAGCTGCGCGGCCGCTTGCCACCCTCGACACGGTTGGGGTGTGTGGTCGAAGTGAAGTTGAAGTCGGTGAGCTCGTTGTTGAGCAGGAACCCGTAGCCGGGTACCACCATCCCATTGCCGCCCGTCGACTCGATCGTGAACGTGTAGGACACGACGTTCCCGTCCGAATCGGAGACCGTGAGGTGGGTGGTCGTGCCCGGCGCCGTCGAACCGGTCGGCGACACGTTCCCGCCAGGAGCGCCGCCCTGGCACGGGAGCGGATCGCCGGCACCGACCGGGCTCGTCGCCGCCGACGCGGTGATCAGGCTGCGGCGTTCGGCCGCGAAGCAGTCCGACAGCAGCCCCTCCAGCGGCACGTCGACGAAGTCGGAGTCACCCAGATAGGCGTTGCGATCGGCGAACGAGAATCGGGACGCCTCGAGGAAGAGGTGCAGCGCCTCCTCGCGAGTCATCGTGGACAGGTCGAACCCCTCGAGGATGTTCAGCGCCTCGCCCACCGTCGACCCGCCGCTCGACGGGGGTCCCATCCCGAACACATCGACGTCCCGGTAGCCCACGTGCGTGGGCGGCCGCTCCGGCGCCACATAGTTCTTCAGGTCACGCATCGTCATCACGCCGGGTCGCCACACGTGGTTGGCGTCCGGCCCGACCGGCGGGTTCTGCACCGTCTCGACGATCGCGTCGGCGACCGCACCCCGGTAGAAGCCCTTCGGGCCGAGATGGGCGATCCGCCGGTACGTGCCGGCGAGCGCCGGGTTGCGGAACACGGTGCCGACGTCACGGGGCGTGCCGTCGGCGTCCAGGAACAGGGCGGCCGTCGCTGGGAGGTCGTCGAAGAAGTCGACGTTGCCCTGCGTCTGGTCGAAGAACGTCTGATCGATCACGAACCCGTCGGTCGCCACCCGGATGGCCGGCTGCAGCACCTCCGCCAGCGTCATCGTCCCGTACCGCTCGAGCGCCTCGTTCCAACCGTCGACGGTGCCCGGCACGCCCGCCGAGAGTCCGCTGAACCGGGCCGCGTTGAACGGCAGAGGGGCGCCGTTCTCGAAGAACGCATCTGGGTCCATCGCCCGCGGCGCCGTCTCACGGTGATCGATCGACGTGACGCGCTGGTCCTCGGCGCGGTAGATCACCATGAACCCGCCGCCACCGATGCCAGCCGAGAAGGGCTCGGTCACACCCAGCACCCCCGCCGCGGCCACCGCGGCATCGACGGCGTTGCCGCCGCGGCGCAGGGTGTCGATCGCCGTGTCCGTCGCCAACGTCTCGACCGTCGCCGCCGCACCACCGGTGCCGGCGGCAGTGGGCGGACCCGACGGCGCCTCCGCCTGCGCCGACACAGCAGTCGCGGACACCACCAGCGTGCCGAGAGCCAACGAGGCAACCTTCACCCGAACACGTCGAGCCGACATGAGGGCCCCCTTTCGTCGACCGACTCACCCTACGCGCAGCACATTGCGCGCCGAGACGTCCGCTCAGCGGCGGCGCTCGAAGCGCGAGGGTGGTCGTGCACGGAGCCGGCCCCTTGCGATGTCAGCGGACAGCGGTCGGGCGGTGGGTGGGTGCTGTGCGACGATGCCGGGATGCCGAACGAACCTGGTCAAGGGCGGCCGCTGGCTCCTGCGACGCTGGCTGTGGTCGCCGGTCGTCCGTCGGCGACGGGTGAACCTTTGAATCAGCCGATCGTGCTGGCGTCGAACGTTCGCGGGAGCGGCGAGTACAGCCGGACCGACGGGACCGCGACGTGGTCAGCGTTGGAGACGGCGGTCGGGCTGTTGGAGGGTGGTCGGGCGCTGGCGTTCTCCAGCGGGATGGCCGCGGCCGCTGCTGCGATCTATGCGCTCGCCCCGAGGGTCGTCGTCCTGCCGGAGGTGAGCTATCTCGGCGTGCGCAGCCTCTTCGGCGAGTACGAGCGCCAGGGTGCGATCGGGCTGCGCCGCGTCGACGTCACCGACACTGCGGCGGTCATCGCGGCGGCCGACGGGGCCGATGTGGTCTGGGTGGAGACGCCGACCAACCCGACTCTCGATGTCGCTGACCTGCCGGCGATCAGCCGAGGTGTCGGTGCGGCGGGTGCCCGTATGGTGGTGGACTCGACGTTCGCCACCCCACTTCGCCAACAACCTCTCGCTGACGGAGCGACGATCGTCGTGCACAGTGCGACGAAGTTCATCGGCGGGCACAGCGATCTGCTCCTCGGACTGTGCGTCACTGCCGACGACGATGTCCGTGAACGACTGTTCCAAGCGCGCACGTTTCAAGGTGCGACCCCCGGCGCTCTCGAAGCGTTCCTCGCGCTGCGCGGGTTGCGGACGCTGCCGATCCGCCTCGCGGCGGCGGAGCGCAACGCCGCCGAGCTCGTCGAACGGCTTCGCGAGCATCCCGCCATCGACGACGTTCGCTATCCCGGCAGCGGGGCGATGATCGCGTTCATCTGCGCTGGTGGTGCTGCCGCCGCCGACGCGGTGTGCGACCAGGTCCGCCTGCTCGTGCCGGCCACCAGCCTGGGCGGGGTCGAGACCACCATCGAACGCCGCCAGAAGTACGCGGGGGATGCCCACGTCCATCCCGGGCTGCTGCGAATGAGCGTCGGGATCGAACACATCGACGACCTTTGGCACGACCTCGAGACGGTGCTGACTGCGACCTCCTGAACGAGTGTGAGCCACAACACCCTCCACGGCCACAGGCTCTGCAAGGGCGGACGATGCGCACGTGACGTCCACCAATGACAGTGCGAAGGCCGAGGGATCCACCTTGGCGGAAGCACAACGCATCAACCAGCTCGGCGCGAGCACCATCAGCCAACCTTCAGCACACTGCTAGACGACCGAGTGGAGCACAACGTCGCCTGGGCGGACGGTGATGACGTAGTCGCGGACGAGCAGGCCGCCCTTGTCGCCGGGGGTGCTCATTGTTGCGCGGGCGCGGATCTTGCGCCGGTTGTCGCGCGGGTCAGTGGCGACTTGGGCGTTGTCAACGGAGTTGACGCCTCGCTGGTCGTACCAGGTGTCGGACTTGCTGTCCCAGATCTGGATGGGTGTGGTCTCGACGCTGATGTTCGGCTGCAGCACGTTCCCGGGCAGCCCTGCCTGCAGCGGCGGTCCGGGTGGGGGTAGGTACCACGTCGTCGTCCGCGGTTGCGCGACTGTGGACAGGTCGTTGACGCGGTGGTGCGCCGAGTTGGCGAACCAGGCGACGCGCCAACGGACATGTCGGCTGGGCCAGCCGGGCTCGCCGGGCCGCGCAGCGAGGGTGCGGCCGGTGTCGTCGACGGCGAAGGCGATGCTGTCGGGAGGGTGGATCTCCAACTTGTCGGGCGCGCTGTCGTGGGCAGGATCGATCACGGGGACGCCTTGCATGTAGACGCGTCCGCCGTGTCCCACGAGGAGGGAGAACGCGCTCGAGGTCGGCCGTCTCGCCGGGTTCGTCCGCTGGATCGGCGGCGAGGTCATGGGCGACGTGTTGGCTGCCGTCCTTGACCAGGCGCCACACGCGGGTGAAGTCGGCGGTGTCGTACTTCCGCTCGCCGGTGGCCTGCCACGGTGGCCAGGTCACGCCCCGCCGGTGCCAGTCGTCGATGACCATGAGCTCGCAGTAGGGCTCGGCGACCGCTGAAGTTCGCAGCTCGATGCCACGACCGCGAAGGAACTGGCGGAGCCGGCGCCACACACGGTCGTCTTGTCGCAGGTAGAGATGCCAGTCGAACTCTTCGTCCTGCTTGCCGTGGTACAGCGACAGCTTGGTGGCGATGCCGTCGATGGCGATCTGGTTGGGCTCGCCCGACGGTCCTGTCATCTCGGAGGGGATGGGGATCAAGCGGTAGGCGGCCAACGTCGCTCACTCCGGGCCGCTCACGCCAATGTCCATCCCTGGATCCCCTCGGGCTTGTCCGCGAGGATCGTGCCACCTCGTGTCGACGCCGGCAATCGACATCTCTCCGTCCGTGGTGGGGTGGGGTGGTCAGCCGCGGCATCCGAGTCCGTGGCCCGAGTCGCTTCTGATGTGCGTCGGGCGTTCGAGCCGAACGTTGCCGTCTTGGAAGGCGCCGCCCCGCGATCGGCCGTTGACTCAAGGTTCGGCCGCCGCTCGCCTCACCCGTGCGAAATGTTGAGGCGTGGCGGCAGCTCGCGACAGCCTGGGGGGTGAGCTGATCACTCTCACGGTGGTGAGCTGCTCGAGCGACGAATCCTCACCAGGCGGATCACCACTCGGCGTCGACGACGATGACGACGGGCTCGCGGAGAGCCACGCGCTGCGCGCCTATGACGCAGTGCACCTTGCCGCTGCGGAGCGTCTTGACCCTGGCGACGTCGTGGTCGCCGCGGGCGATCGAGCCGTTCTCGACGCGGCGCGCTCGCGTGGCATGGCGATCGCCTCCTTTGGCTGAGCGCTCCATGCGGATGAACCTTCCACCGCTCGACGCCGTTGGTGCGCATATCTGTCTGAAGAGTGCTGGCTGACAGGTTGTTCGCGAAGCGCCGTGCTGACAGGTGTTGCGGATGTCTGACCCGTTGCGCCAGGTGCGATTCACTGCCGACCGGTTCGTGGCGCCGACCGGGGGGCCCTACATTCCGCCTGTGTCGGCCTATGACCCGTTCGACCCTGCGGTCCTCGGGGATCCGTATCCGGCCTACGCCCAGGTCCGAGCGACCGAGGGGCTCACCCATCTCGCGTCGCTGGACGCGTGGCTGATCAGCCGCTACGAGGACGTGCTGGGTGTGCTGCGGCAGGGTCGGCTCTACTCGTCGGCACGCGGGATGGGCGATCTCGTCACCATGGCGTTCGCGTCCGGGTCACAGCGCCACGTTCCCCGGTTGCTCATCCTCGAGGATCCACCGGTTCACACGGCCCTGCGCCGGATCGTGGCGCGCGGGTTCACCCCGACCCGCATCGCCGTCGCCGAGCCGATGATGACCGACATCGCCCGCCAGCACGTCACCGATCTCGTCGAACGGGGCGGCACAGGTGAGCTCGTGCGCGATCTCGCGATGCCGTTCCCGGTGCGGGTGATCGCCGAGTTGCTGGGGATTCCCCCGGCGATGTTCGGACAGTTCCGCGCCTGGAGCGAGGTGATCGTGAAGGCGTTCTCGATCACGCCCGACCCCGCCGGGGCCGATGCGGCGATCGCCGCCATCCACCGGTTCTTCGCCGAGGTCATCGACGAGCGGACGGCCCATCCCGGCGACGACCTCGTGAGCCTGCTCGTGCAGTCGGGCGGCAAGGGTGAGGAGCCACTGACCGTCGACGAGTTGGTCAACTTCTGCATCCTGCTCCTCATCGCCGGCAACGAGACCACCACCAACCTGCTCGCCAATGCGCTCGTCGTGCTCCTCGAACGAGCTGACCTCGAGGCGCAGTTGCGCGCCGACCGCACGCTCGTGGCGCCCTTCGTCGAGGAGGTTCTGCGCTTCGACTCGCCGGTGCAGTCGCTGTTGCGCGGCCTGAGCGCCCCGGCGACGCTCGCCGACGTCGACCTGCCCGAGGGCGCCCGTCTGATGGTGCTGCTCGGCTCGGCCAACCGTGACCCTGCCCAGTTCGAGTCACCCGACGAGGTGCGCATCGACCGGTTCGCCAGCGCCACACCCGACCACGTCGCCTTCGGCTCAGGCATCCACCTGTGTCTCGGCGCCCCGCTCGCACGGCTCGAAGCCCGCGTCGCCCTCGACGCACTGCTCGACGCAACCTCCGCGCTGCGGCCCACGGGTCCGGCGACACGCACCGCCAGCTTCCTCCTGCGCGGCTGCACCGAAGTCCCTCTCGAGGCCGTCCCCGCCTGACGTGATCGGCACGCGGAGCACTCAGGGGAGTCGGACCTCGATGGGTTCGTCGCCATACGGTGAGGCCTGCTGGATCACCGGGCCGGGATGCAGGCCGTCGTCGTTGCGGTATCGCTCGAGCAGCGAGCGCTCTGCGTCGAGGTTGCCGCGGTCGGCCGCGATCAGCAGGTCGGCGATCGGGTCCAGCCACGCCGCGTCGGTTTCGTCGATCGTGCGGGCGGGCTCGCCGATGCGGCCCCACCCGTCCCACAGGAGCAGCTCGTCGCCGAAGCGGTGGGCCACCTCGTAGATGACTTCGTCGAACAGGAAGAACGGCCCTCGGAAGCCGGGCACCTCGGGACCCACGCCGTAGATGTCGGCGTCAGTCTGGCCACGTCGATACCCGACCCACGCTTCGGCCGCTGTGACGAACCCGCCGCCGTCGAGCCGGCACATCCCGATGTCCATCGGCGTCGGCAGGGACGGTCGGGGCGAATCCACCTCGGGGTCGAAGCGAACCCACCGCCCTTCGTGCCAGCGCTCGACGATGACGTGGTCGTGATGCCAACCATCGATGAAGTACCCGGCGAACCCCACCCGCGACCTGGCGGCGATGCCATGGGAACGCAGAGCTCCGACACAGAACAGGCTGTGGTCCCGACAGCAGCCCTGGACCCGGTCGGTCACCTCGCGGGGCTCCTGGAGCGGCCAGGGGTGCCGGCCCTGGTCGGCGGCGAGGATCTCCGCCAGCCAACGGGCGTTGATCTCGTGACGGGTTTCGCTCGGTAGCTCGTGTCCCGACGCCCGATAGTGAACGATGACGTTGCGAGCCACTGCCGCCAAGGCGGCCGGGTCGGTCGGTAGATCAGTGAACAGCCCGCCGTACGGACCAGGGTCCGAGTACGGCGTGTGCACCGAATGGTCGACAACAGACCCCGCCAGACCAGCATCCCCGCCGCCCATCGATCCGAGTATCACAGACGCCCGGACTCAGGACCGCCGGAGACCGCCGGGCATCGGGCCGTCAGAGCGCCAGAGCGCGCACCGTGGGACCGCTCGGCGCCCACCCGCTTCGGAGAACATGGTTCGTCAGATCGACAGACAGCGTTTCCGATTGACAGAAATGCAATTCTCACTTAGGCTCTCGGAACGGGCCACGGCCGCCGCCGCGACGCGGTGACGGTGTGAAGAGGCCGACACAAGACGCGGATTCGAGGGACATGAGCGACAACGGTCAGCGGTACGAGACCATCCTGACGGAGCGAATCGGCGGGGTCCTGCGGATCACGCTCAACCGCCCGGAGCGGCGAAACGCAATGTCCTGGCAACTCCGCGACGAGTTGTTCGGCGCCGTTCAAGTCGCCCAGCGAGACAAGGACGTGCGTGCGATCATCATCCGCGGCGCGGGCCCGTCGTTCTGCGCCGGCTACGACATCAATCCTGCCGGACGCGTTGCTCAGAGTGGTGAGTACGTCCGGATGTCGGTCGAGGACGACACCGCGCTGTGCATCTCGATCGCTGAGAGCTGGCGCCAGATCTGGAACTGCCGGGTGCCCGTGATCGCTCAGGTGCACGGGCACTGCCTCGCGGGTGGGACGGATCTCGCGTTCCACTGCGACATGGTGATCGCCGCCGATGACGCGCAGTTCGGGTTCCCGCCGGTGCGGTCACAGGGCGGTCCTCCCACTCACATGTGGCTCTACAACTGCGGTCCGCAGTGGTCCAAGCGTCTGTTGCTGACGGGTGACTCGGTGTCGGGTTCGAAGGCCGCCGAGATCGGGCTGGTGCTGGAGTCGGTGCCGGCCGACGAGCTCGACGACCACGTGCTCGAGCTGGCGACGCGCATCGCGAACATCGGTCACGACCTCCTCGTGCACAACAAGCGAATCGTCAACCTCGGCGTGGAGCTGATGGGCCGAGGCCCCATGCAGGTGCTCGCCGCGATCCACGATGTGCTGGGGCACAACGCCCCGGAGGCGGCGGACTTCAACAGCACGCTGCGCCGAGACGGTGTGCGGGCCACGATCGCGGAGCGTGACGCCCCGTTCGTCGTCGGCGCGCTGACCGACGAACGACCACGAGCAGGAGGAACGATGGATCGAACGATCACCGAGGAGCAGACGATGCTGCTCGAGGCATCGAACCAGTTCATCGACGACATGTGCCCGCTGACCGCCGTCCGCAGTGACGTGAGCAGTGAAGCGGCGTTCCGAATCGGCTATCGCCGTCAGGCGGCGGCGCTCGGATGGTTCTCGATGCTGGTGCCGGAACGGCTCGGGGGCGGGAACCTGTCAGGCAATGGACTGGTCGATGCGGCGTTGATCGCCTTTCGCCGCGGTCGCGTACTGCAGCCCGGCACGTTCGTCGGGACCAACGTCGTCGCGTTCGCCCTGTCCGAGGCCGGCGATGACACTCAGCAGACCAAGGTCCTCGCCAACTTGATCTCAGGGGAGGAGTCCGCGACGTGGGTGGTCGGCGCCCCGGCTGTCCACGGCAGCGCGGGCGGAAGCGTGCGAGCGACGGCGTCGGACGGCGCGTACGTTCTCTCGGGGTCGGCGACGTTCGTGCAGGATGCCGCTGCGAGCGACTGGCTCCTCGTCACCGCCGAGACCGAAGGCGGGACCTCGCAGTTCTTGGTGCCGTCGGGCGCGCCGAACGTCACGGCGGGCGAGCTCGGCTCGCTCGACATCTCGCGCCACTTCGGCGTGGTGCAGTTCGACGCGACCGAGGTGGACGCCTCGACCGTGGTCGGCCGACCGGGTGAAGCGGACGACCTCGTCGCTCGCCAGCTGGCGATCGCCTGCGTGCTCACGGCGGCCGAAACAGTCGGAGCGATGGACCGCGACTTCGAAGTCGCTCTGCAGTACGCCAAGGACCGGATCGCCTTCGGCCGCCCGATCGGTTCGTTCCAGGCGATCAAGCACCTGCTCGCCGACACGAGTCTGATGTTGGAGATGAGCAAGGCGATCACGCTCGCCGCGGCCGAGACCGCTGGTCGTGGTGACGACTACGGCCTCCAGGCCGCGAGCATGGCCAAGGCCTTCGTCGGAGACTGCGGGATGGACTTGGGGCAGAACTGCTTCCAGGTGTTCGGCGGGATCGGGTTCACGTGGGAGCACGACCAGCACCTGTACCTGCGTCGGATCGCCGCCGACGCCGCGCTGTATGGCGACTCGGCGTGGCACCGCGAGCACCTCTGCCAGTTGTCGGGCCTCTGAGGATGGAGCGTGACATGACCGTCGACGTCGAGCAGTTCCGGCGCGAAGCGAGGGCCTGGATCGAGGCCAACCTCGAACGTCAGCCGCCCTCGGAGCTTCGTCCTGCCGTGTCCGAGGACAAGACGCCCGAGCAGATCGCGGCGAGCCGCACGCTCCAGCGCAGGTTGTTCGACGCGGGCTATGCGGGCATCTCCTACCCGGTCGAATATGGCGGTCGTGGCCTCACGCCGGCCCACGAGCGCGCCTTCAAAGAGGAGGCGCTCGACCATGTGACGCCGGACTTCGGCGGCGCTGGACACGTGATGTTCACCGCCATCGGCCGTTCACTGCTCAACCACTGCAAGCCGGAGTTCCTCGAGCGCCACGTCCCCAAGATGCTCGCCGGCGAGGAGCTGTGGTGCCAGTTCTACTCGGAGCCCGAGGCCGGTTCCGACCTGGCCGGCATCCGCACGCGTGCGACACGCGACGGCGACCATTGGATCCTCAACGGGAGCAAGATCTGGAGCACCGGCGCTCATCATGCCGACTGGGCGATGTGCCTGGCGCGTACGGACTGGGACGTGCCCAAGCACCGCGGCCTGACGTGGTTCGCCGTGCCGACCGATGCGGACGGTGTGACCGTGCGCCCGATCGTTCAGATCAACGGGACGACGGGCTTCTGCGAGGAGTTCCTCGATGATGTGGTCGTCACCGACGACGACGTCATCGGTGAGGTCAACCAGGGTTGGACCGTGACACAGACGATGCTCGTCTACGAGCGCGGCGCCGGGGAATCGGGCCGAACGATCGAGCCGCGCCAGTTGGCTCCGGACCTGGTGGCGCTCGCCCGGCAGGTGGAGCGAGCTGACGAGCCGCTGGTGCGTCAGGCGATCGCCCGCGCCCACATCAACGACTATGCCCAGTACCACCTCGGAAAGCGGATCGCCGCTCGGCTGCGGGCGGCGGCGACGCCCGATCCGGCCGTCGCCGCCTACGGCAAGCTCGCCGCCGGTGAGCTCGCGCCGATCCGGGCTCGCATCGCGATGGACATCGGCGGCGCCTCGGTGCTGGTGTTCGACGAGGCAGACAGCCGCGTCCACCCAGCCCGGCGTCAACTTCCTCAACGGCCGCATGGTGGCCATCGCCGCGGGCACCAACGAGATGCAGCGCAATGGAATCGGTGAGCGCGTGCTCGGCCTGCCGCGCGAGCCGAGCTTCGACTCCAACAAGGCGTTCGCCGATGTCGTGCGCGACTCGCGCAACTGGAACGGCAAGGTGAGTTGAGCCCCCATCCTGAACGTCGTTCGGCCACCCGGTCTGGACATCTCCGTGACCGCCGCGTCTGATCCGACCGGCGACGAAACGCTGGGACGCTCCGGTCGGGGCACGGCGCGGCCGCATACGCTGTCGGCGATGGCGAAGGGCACCGGGGCACCACTCAAGGACGTCGAAGACGATCCGGTCGCGTCGTCCACCGTCCCCGAACGAGCTACTGGCGGATGGCGCGACCGCGTCGTCGACCGTTCCTTGGCGCCCGCCGCCGACAAGGCGCTGCGGCGTGGGCAGCAGTTGCTCTCAGCCGCCGGCAAGCTGATCCTCCAGTCCGGCGGCGACGACTTCACCGTGCAGCAGGTCGCCAGCAAGGCGGGGCTCTCGCTGCGCGCGTTCTACCAGCATTTCGAGGGGAAGGATGATCTGCTGATCGCGTTGGCGGAAGAGACCAACGTGGTGTTGGCCGACCTGCTGACGTACCACGCGGAGAAGTTCGACGACCCGCTCGATCAGCTGGGGAACGTGATCTACTACATGGTCGACGAACGTCAGCACACGCCGAGCAGCTACAACGCGGCCAGCGCCAGGATCGCGACCCGCACCTCGATCTCGGCGCCAAGCGAGATCGCCAGGGCGCGGCGGCCGTTCGCCGAGTTGATGAGCCGAATGATCGAGCGCGTGGTGGAGTCCGAAGGGCTTCAGCCGCTCGACTCCGAGCGTGCCGCATTCGCGCTCCTGGCCTTGCTGACCAACTACTCGCGTGCGATGTACGTCGGCAACGACCTCACCCGCGAACTGCCGACGCACGGCGAGTACGTGCGCTTCTGCGTCTCGGGTCTCGGCGCCACGCCACCGATCGGGTGGGAGCAGAAGTTCGAGCTGACCGACGAGGAGGCCGAGGAGTCCCGGCACCACTCCGAGCACGTCGTCGCCAGCTTCATGCGGACGGGGCAACCGCGGCGGACGTAGTGCCGCGCCCACGCTCGCTTCCGTCACCGAATCGGCCGGGCGTCGGTGCAATCTGGTGACCAAGCCGTTCGACCCGCCGCTGACGTCCTCGCCCAGGAGCGGAATGACAGTTTCCGTTGACGAGAAGCAGATTCTCATCTAGGCTCATGGGCAACGGTGAACGGGGGACCGAGATGGACGAATTGCTGTTCGACGCTGACAACCACTACTACGAGACCGAGGACTGCTTCACCCGCCACGGTGACGACGAGGTCAAGCGCTTCGTGCGCTGGGTGGCCGAGGGGAAGAAGCGTCACATCATGTTCGGCAACGTGATGCAGACGATGGTGCCGAACCCGACCTTCGACCCGATCACCAAGCCGGGGGCGTTCCACGCCCGGTTGAAGCAGCTCGCCGAGGGCGACGGACGCAACCTCGAGCTCAGCGACTCCTCCCGCTACGGGCAGCTCGAGCCGCTTCCCGACTACTACCGCAACCGCGACGCGAGGCTGGCCGTGATGGATCAGCAAGGGCTCGAGCGCGCCTTCCTGTTCCCCACCCTCGCCGTCGGCATCGAGGGACTGAACCCCGAGAACGTGGCGATCACGTACAAGGTCTTCCACGCCTTCAACCTGTGGCTGAACGAGGAGTGGGGCTTCGACTACCAGGACCGCCTGTACTCCGCCCCGGCGATCCCCGTTCTCGATCCGGTCAAGGCGACCGAGGAGCTCGACTTCGTGCTCGAGCGCGGCGCCAAGCTGGTCGTGCTGCGTCCCGGACCCGCCAACGGGCGCTCGCCGGCCGACCCGGTGTGGGACCCGTTCTGGGCTCGTCTCGACGAAGCGGGAGTTCCTGCCGCGTACCACGCCTACGGCGGGACCGACCAGTACGCCGACGCCTTCCGTCTGCTGTGGCAGCGCAATGGCGTCGGTGACCGCAAGTACGAGATGAACCTGCAGGGCGCGTTGGTCGGTGATCGCCCGATGCTCGACACGGCCATCGCCCTCGTCCTGGGCAACGTCTTCGGACGCTTCCCTCGACTGCGGGTCATGTGCATCGAGCTCGGCTGCGCCTGGGTGCCGTACGCGATCCACGTCCTGGACCACGCCGGCGGTCTGCTCGACCGTCACATCGAGGCGTTCGGCGCCGTCGTCAGCGAGCGGCCCTCGGAGGTCCTCAAGCGGCACTTCTGGGTCTCGCCGTTCCCGGAGGAGGACATCGCCGGGCTCACCCACCTGCTCGGGAGCGACCGTGTGCTGTTCGGCTCGGACTGGCCGCACGCCGAGGGCAACGAGCAGCCGGCCGATTACGCCCGCTATCTCGACAAGGTCGATCCCTCGGACGTGAAGAAGATCCTTCGCGACAACGCCATGTCGTTGCTCGAACCGACCTGGTGAGAGCGCACCGTTCCTGATGGACTACGTCAATCTCGGCCGGTCCGGCCTCAAGGTGTCGTCGATGTGCCTCGGCACCGGCGGCTTCGGCTCCTCGACGTCGGCCGACGACGCGGAACGGATCGTCGGCGCCTTCCTCGATGCCGGCAACAACTTCATCGACACGGCCGACATGTACGGCGACGGCACGTCGGAGGACGTCCTCGGTCGGCTGCTCAACGGCCGCCGCGAGCAGGTGGTCGTGGCGACCAAGGCGCGGGGACCGATGGGTCCCGGGCCGAACGACGCCGGGCTCTCTCGTGGGCACCTCACCCGCGCCCTCGAGGCGAGCCTGCGCCGGCTGGGCACCGACCACATCGATCTGTACCAGTGCCACTTCCCGGACCTCGACACGCCGATCGAGGAGACGATGGCCGCGCTCGACGACTTCGTGCGGTCAGGCAAGGTGCGCTACCTCGGCTGCTCGAACTTCCTGGGCTCCCAGATCGTCGAGGCGCAGTGGGCCGCCGAGAAGGCCGCCGGAACGCCGTTCGTCAGCCTGCAGTCCGAGTACTCGCTGGTCAACCGCACCATCGAGACGGACATCCTCCGGGCCTGCCAGCGCCAGGGCATCGGGGTGATGGTCTACAGCCCGCTGGGCGGCGGCGTGTTGACCGGCAAGTACCGACGTGGCGACGAGCCACCGGCTGGGAGCCGTGCGGCGCGCGTCACCGACACGTTCGGCGCCGAGCGGGTTCGCGCGGCGATGCTCGCCGACCGCAGCGTGACGATCGCGGGGCAGGTCGCTGAGCTCGCCGCGGAGCTCGGCACGACGGCGACTGCTCTGGCGGTCGCGTGGGTGCGCGGCCGGCGAGGTGTCACGTCGGTGATCATCGGACCACGCACCTACGAGCAGTTCGAGCAGTACCTCCCCGGGTTCGAGCTGGAGTTGGACCGTGATGTGGTGCACCGACTCGACGCCTTGTCGCGTCCGGCCACCTGATCGACGAGGAGGCGCTCCGTGGAGGCTGACAGCAGGGATCTCGAGCAGTACCGGCAGGTCGCGCGAGCGTGGCTCGAGGCGAACATGCAGCGCCGCGCCGCGAGCCGGCCGGCGATGCCGCGCACGGAGACGCGGACGGCCGAGGACATCGCCCACAACCGGGAGCTGCAGCGCACCGTGTTCGACGGCGGCTTCGCCGGCATCACGTTCCCGAAGGAATACGGTGGCCAGGGCCTGTCCGCCGGCCACGAGCGAGTCTTCCGGGAGGAGGCGGCGAGCTTCGTGATGCCGGATCTGGGCGGGGCCGGTGGGATGACGATGGGGCCGATCGCCAAGTCGATGATCGCCCACGCCGCGCCGGAGATGTGCCGGCGTCACATCCCGAAGATGTTGTCGGGCGAGGCGATCTGGTGCCAGTTCTACTCGGAGCCGGAGGCGGGCTCGGACCTCGCCGGCATCCGCACCACGGCGACGCGAGACGGCGAGCGGTGGGTGATCAACGGCTCGAAGATCTGGACGACCGGCGCGTCCTACTCGGATTGGGCGATGTGCCTCGCCCGCACCGACTGGGACGTGCCCAAGCACCGCGGGCTGACGTGGTTCGCGATCCCGACCGACGCGCCGGGTGTCACGATCAACCCGATCCCCCAGATCGACGGGAACGCCGGCTTCTGCCAGGAGTTCCTCGACGACGTGGCCGTCACCGACGACGACATCTTCGGCGAGCTGAACCAGGGCTGGACCGTCGCCCAGACCATGCTCGTCTACGAGCGGGGCGGCGGCACGCCGATGATCGTCGGACTCCAACCGGGCACGCCGCAGCTGGCGCCCGACCTCGTCGAGTTGGCCCGCGCGGCCGGCCGCACCGACGATCCGCTCGTGCGCCAGCTGATCGCGCGGGCGCACACCAACGACTACGCACTGACGGCGCTCGGACGTCAGATCGTGGCCAGGCTCGCCGCGTCCGACACGCCGAACCCGGCCGTCGCCGCGTACGCCAAGCTGGCATCCGGGACGTACGCGCCGATCCGGGCGCGGATCGGCGCCCAGATCGGCGGCACGACGGCGCTGCTCTGGTCGAGTGAGGATGACGCCCCGGACGCCGCCATCAACTTCCTGAACGGCCGCATGGTGGCGATCGCGTCGGGCACGAACGAGATGCAACGCAACGGCATCGGCGAGCGCGTGCTGGGCCTCCCGCGCGAGCCGAACTTCGATTCGAGCAAGCCGTTCTCCGACGTGGTTCGCAACGCCCGGAACTGGGACCACCGGGTGCCGTAGGCCACGACGGCTGACGCTCGCGACCATGGCCATCACGTACGACGCGCGGGATCGGATCGCCTACATCGCGTTCGCCCGGCCGGAGAAGCACAACGCAGTCCGGCTGGAGGAGATCATCGGGCTCGCTGATGCCTTCCTGAGGTTCGATGCGGATGCCGACGCCGACGTGGCGATCCTCCACGGCCCCGGCCCGTCGTTCTCGAGCGGCGGCGATCTCGAGGCGTTGCAGTCGGAGCTCGACGCCGGCGGCGTCGGCGCCCAGTCCGCAGCCGAACGGAGGGTCCGATCGGCGATCGTCGATGCGGTCAACTCCAAGCCGATGATCGCTGCCATCCACGGCAACTGCCTGGGGAACGCGATCGGGTGGGCGTTCCTCTGCGATCTCGTCGTCGCCGCCCGGAGCACACGACTGCAGGTGACGGAAACGCACTTCGGCCTGGCGGCGACGGGGTTCTGGCTGGCCATGGGTGCCGGCGCGTTCGCCCTCGACGTGGCGTTGACGGCGCGCGTGTTCACGGCGGACGAGGCGTTCCGGGCCGGCGTGGTGGCCCGCCTGAGCGCTGATGGCGAGCACCTGGCGACCGCCGAGCAGCTGGCCCGTGAGATCCTCGCCAACCCGCAGGCCGCCGTCCGGGAGACCATCCGCGTTCGGCGGGCCGTCGCAGCGGAACGGGCGTTGCGGGTGCGATCGCTCACGGGCGGCGGCACGGCCGGGCTGTCGAGCATCGAAGGCCGCCGGCACATCGACGCCAAGGTGGAGGCCGTCGAGCGATGAGTCCGGGGTGGACCGGGTCCGCGGCCCGCGGCGGGCGGTCGCGCGACCGCGCCGACGTCCTCAGGACGGGCTGAGCAAGGAGAGCGCGTTCTCCCGCAGGATCCGCCGTGTGTCCTCGGCGCCGAACTTGTCGAGGTAGCGGACGTAGTCGGCCGGCTGCTCGGTCCCTTCGGCGTGCGGCCAGTCGGAACCGAAGAGCACCCGATCGACACCGATCACCTCGGCGAGGCGGGCGACGTCCTCCTCGGGGAACGGCGACACCCAGAAGTGCCGCTTGAAGACCTCCGACGGCCGCTCGCTGACGGTCTCCCCGAAGGCCTCGATGTACCGGTCCGTGATCGAGAGGCCGGCGTGATCGAGCACGTGCATGCAGTACTCCACCCAGGCGCAGCCCAGCTCGATCGAGGCGATGCGGAGCTTCGGGAAGCGTCCGAAGACGTTGCCCAGCACGAGTGACACGACGGTGTCGAGGATCGAACGATCGCCCCCGTACAGCGCACCGCGCAGGCTCGTGTGGTACGCCCGATCCGTCATCCCATAGCGCTGGTAGAGCAGCCGGTAGGCGTCGTCGTAGCTGTCGCCCCCGGCGTGGATGTGGTAGGCGACCGGGACGTCCGCCTCCTGGACCCGCGCCCAGAACGGGTCCCACACCCGCTCGGCAGGGGAGCGGCCGTTGGCCGGCCCCGGTCGGAGCACGATGATCCGCGCGCCGCGGTCGAGCACGAAGTCGAGCTCCTTGACCGCCAGCTCGGGGTCGAGCACCGGGATCGCGGCCGCGCCGTACAGACGATCCTCGAAGGCGTATCCCCAGTCGTCCTCGAGCCACTGGTTGAAGGCGTGGAACACCTTGTAGGTGAGCTCGACGTTGTCGGGGTTGAGTCCCTCCACGCCGACGGCCAGCGTCGGGAAGAGCCAGACCTTTTCGAGTCCCTGGTCGTCCATGACCTGGAGCCTGGCGTGGCGGTCCCGGTAGTGGGCCGGGAGCGGCTCGAGCACGTAGCGGCGGCTGTCGCTGTTGTCGAGGTTGCGCCGCTCACCACCTTCGGCCAACTCCTTCAGGCGGGTGTGCATGACGCCTGGCTTGGTGATCGGATTGAACGTCGGGTTCGGGACCATCGTCTGCATCACGCCGCCGAACAGCAGATGCCGCCGCTTGCCCTCGCTCACCCACTTCACATACCGGTTCACCTCTTCGTCGCCGTAGCGGCTGAAGCAGTCCTCGGGCTCGTAGTAGTGGTTGTCGGCGTCGATCAGCTTGTAGTCCATCGCTGCTCAGCCTCCGTTCAGCACGGTGAGCGCGTTGTCACGCATGATCTTCTTGGTGTCCTCGGGGCCCAGCTTGTGCAGGTACCGCGCGTAGTCAGCGGGCTGCTCGGTGCCTTCGGAGTGCGGCCAGTCGGACCCGAACAGCACGCGGTCGACGCCGATGGCCTCGGTCAGGCCGACGATGTTCTCCTCGGCGAACGGCGACACCCAGAAGTGGCGCTTGAAGATCTCGGATGGGCGCTCGTCGTTGCGCTCGCCGAAGGCCTGGATGTACCGGTTGGTGATCGAGATCCCCGCGTGATCGAGGACGTGCATGCAGTACTCGACCCACGCACAGCCGAGCTCGATGGTGGCGATCCGCAGGTTCGGGAACCGTCCGAACACGTTGCCGAGGACGAGCGAGATCACGGTGTCGAGGATCGTCCGATCGCCGCCGAACATGGCGCCGCGCAGCGCGCGGTCGTAGTACGGATCGGTGATCCCCTTGCGCTGGTAGAGCACCTTGAAGGCGTCGTCGTACTCATCCGTGCCGGTGTAGATGTGATAGGCGACCGGGATGTCGGCCTCCTGCACCCGCGCCCAGAACGGGTCCCACACCGGGTCGGCCGGTGATCCGCCGTTGGCGGGTCCGGGACGCAGGACGATCAGCCTGGCGCCCCGCTCGAGCACGAACTCGAGCTCCTCGACGGCCTTGACAGGGTCGAGGACGGGGATCGCCGGCGCGGCAAGGATGCGCTCCTTGTAGTCGAAGCCCCAGTCGTCGTCGAGCCACTGGTTGAAGGCGTGGAACAGCTTGTACGTCATGGGCACGTTGTCGGCGTTGAGTCCCTCGACCCCCACGCCGAGCGTCGGGAACATGAAGCACTTCTCCAGCCCCTGCCGATCCATCTCCGCCAGCCGGGCGTCGCGATCTCGGCAGTACGCCGGGAGCGGCTCGAGCACGCCCTCGTAGCGACGAGGGTCGTTCATGTCGAGGTTGCGCTCACCGCCCTCGGCCAGCTCCCTGAGTCGCTTGTGCATCGACCCGGGCTTGTCCACCTTGCTGAACGTCGGGTTGGGCGCGATCGTCTGCATCACGTTGCCGAACAGGATGTAGCGCCGCTTGCCCTGCGCCAGCCACCGGACGAAGCGGTTCACTTCCTCGTCGCCGTAGCGGGTGAAGGCGTCCTCGGCTTCGTAGTAGTGGTTGTCGGCGTCGATCAGTTGGTAGTCCACGGGTCCTCCTCGGCGCGATAACGTACTTGACACTAGACGAGAATTCCGTTTCCGTCAACGTATGCCGGATGGGGGAGGGGCGAGGATGAGAGGGCTCGAGCGCAAGGTCGTCGTGGTCGCCGGAGGCGGGTCAGGGATCGGCGCCGCCACCGCTCGCCGCCTGGCCGAGGAAGGCGTCAGCGTCGTCGTCGGGGACGTCCACGGTGCGCGGGCCGAACAGGTCGCCGCCGAGATCAGGACGGAAGGGGGCGAGGCCACGGCGGTGACGTTCGACATCGCCAGCCCCGAGTCGGTCGGCGCCCTCGTCGACGCGGCGGTACGGGCCTACGGGGGCATCGACGGGGTCCACGTGAACGCCGCCGACCTCTCGCCCGAGACGATCGGCAGGGACTCGAACGCGGAGACCGTGCCGCTCGACGTCTTCGACCGCACGATCGACGTCGACCTCCGCGGCCACCTCCTCGTCACACGTCGCGCGATCCCGGAGCTGCTCCGGCGTGGTGGCGGCGCCATCGTGTACACGACCTCCGCGCTGGCGTTGACCGGTGGACGTCGGATGCCGGCCTACGCGATCGCCAAGAGCGGCCTGCTCGCCCTGAACCGGCACGTCGCCGCCCGGTGGGGCAAGCACGGCATCCGCGCCAACGCCATCGCCCCCGGGCTCATCCTCACCGAGACGAACCTCAGGGGCATGAACGAGCAGTTCCAGCGCGACGCCCTCGACGACCTGCCCTCGCCGCGCCTCGGTCAGCCCGAGGACATCGCGGCGGCCGTGGCGTTCCTCCTCTCGGACGACGGCGTCTGGATCAACGGCCAGGTGATCAGCGTCGACGGCGGCCTGACCATGCGGTAGCGAGCCGCTGGCATCGGATCGACAGGACCTGCGCCGAGCGGCTAGCGGCGTTGCGGGTCGGGACCGACGTTGTGGCGCAGCTGGTTGAACGGCAGCTCGCGATCTGGCGACGGCTCCCGCGGCAGGCCGAGGAGGCGCTCGGCGATGGCGTTCGCCTGCATCTCGCCCGTGCCTCCGCCGATGTTGTGCGACGTCACACGTTCGAGACCGGCGTCCCGTACGCCGGAGGGGACCTCACCGTCGAACGCAGCCGCGACGCCGAGCGGGCCGGCGAGTTCGGAGACCAGCGCCGTGCGACGCGCCCGCACCTTGCCGCTCATCAGCTTGACGATCGCCGCGGCGTGCCCGGGAAGCGCACCGGACGCCATCCCGGCGGCGACGCGTTGTGGCCCGAGCGCCATCAGCGTGTCGAGCACCCAGATCTCGCCGAGGAGCTGGCGGGCGTGTGGATCCGCGGCGCGTCCCGCCGAACGGACGAAGTCGGCGAGCTCCGTCGACAGCGTCACGTCCTCGGCTGT
Source organism: uncultured Acidimicrobiia bacterium (assembly GCA_963784255.1). GTDB lineage: Bacteria > Actinomycetota > Acidimicrobiia > Acidimicrobiales > Ilumatobacteraceae > JALZMG01. The sequence goes on from CAWAQO010000005.1 coordinate 292,397, forward strand.
TGGCGCCCGTTGCTTGCCGTAGTCCCAGCCATGGCCGGCTGCGGCGCGCTCGTGCATCAGCATGGTGGTCGTGACACGCCAGCCGTCGTTGACGGCGCCGATCGTGTCGTCGGCAGGCACGATCACGTCGTCGAGGTACTCCTGGCAGAAGTGGGCGCTGCGATCCGCCAGCCTGAGCGGGAGCACGGTCACGCCGGGCTGCTTCATGTCGACCGCGAACATCGTCAACCCGGCGTGCTTGGGCACCTCCGGGTTCGTCCTCGCCAGGCAGACGCCGTAGTCGGCGTGATTGCCGCCGGTGGTCCAGATCTTCGACCCGTTCAGCCGCCACACGTCGCCATCGCGGGTGGCTCGGGTCAGCAGACCGGCGAGGTCGGAGCCGCCGCTGGGCTCGGAGAGGAGCTGGCACCAGATGTGGTCGCCGCGCAGCATGGCGGGGATGAACCGCCTCTTCACGTCCTCGGAGGCGTGGGCGAGCATCGGCGGGATGATCACGTTGCGGTTCACCCCGAAGGCCCAGGGCATCCGGTAGGGCCGAGCCTCCTCGACGAAGATCTCGTCGTACCGAGCAGTGAGGCCCTGCCCGCCATACTCCACCGGCAGCGTGATGCCGGCGAACCCGCCGTCCCACAGGGCGCGCTGGATCCGGCGGTCGCGGGCGACGAACTCGTCGTCGTCCCACTTGTAGACGGGCTCGTCGGGAAGGCGCGGGGGCAGGTCGGCCTCGGCGAGGAAGTGCTGGGCGCGCCGACGGAATTCGCGCTCCTCGGCCGTGTCGAGATGGTCGGTCCTGTCGTGTTCATCGTCATCCCGTCCCGCCTCTCACACGCCGGCCAGTACGCAGAGCCGCTCGTGGTGCGCGGCCGGCGTCCCCCACAACGCCTCGTTGGAGACCGCACGGCGGACGTAGAGATGGAGGTCGTGCTCCCACGTCACCCCGATGCCGCCGTGGATCTGCACGCAGTCACGCGTGATCTCGGTCGCCGACCGGGCGACATGGCTCTTGGCGACGCTCGTCGCGACGGCGGCATCGACGGCACCGAGGTGGATCGCGCGGGCGGCGTGGTCGGTGACTGCCTTGGCGGCCTCGAGCCACATCAGGTGGTCGGCGAGGCGGTGCTTGAGGGCCTGGAACGAGCCGATCGGACGACCGAACGCCACCCGGTCCTTGGCGTACTCGACGGTGAACTCGAGCACCCGCTCGACCAGCCCCACCGTCTCGGAGCACTGCAGCACGAGCGCCAGCTGCAACTGCCGCTCCACATCAGGCGCGGCGGCACCGACGGCACCTACCACCGCGCCGCCGTCAACCGCGACATCGGCAAATCGCACGTTCGACAGCCGGCGACCGAGGTCGAGGGCGTCGAGCGGGGCGACGGTCACGCCGTCCGTCGGGACCGGGACGATGAACTGCGTCAGTCCTGATCCGGTCGCCGCGGCGACGAGCACGTGGTCGGCAACGTGGGCGTCCTGCACGTACCCGCTCACGCCGGACAGCACGAAGCCATCGCCGTCGGCCGTCGCCACGACACCACCGGCGACGGTGCCGGGTTCGACGCCGGTCCCCGTCACGCACCACGTCGCCACCGACTCGCCGGCGGCCAGGGCCGGCAACAAGGCGGCCTGTTGGGCGTCGCTGCCGGCCTGCTCGAGGGCGAAGGCCACGACGTTGACGGGCAGGAACGGGCCGGTGTACACGACCCGCCCGAGCTCCTCGGCCACGATCGCGGCGTCCACCGCACCGCTCGCCGACTCCTTCATCCCACCGAACGCCTCGGGAACGAACATCGACGCCCAGCCCAGTTCGGCGCCCTGACGCCAGACGTCGGGGTCGAACCCGACGGCATCGTCGATCAGCCGCCGCACCTCGCTCACCGGCGACCGCTGCTCGGCGAACCGTCGCGTGGTCTCCCGGAGGAGCTGCTGGTCCTCGTTGGCGTCGTACCGCACGCTGCTCCTCTCGACGCTTCAGCCCGTCAACGCCGTTATCTCTTGCTGAGAACGGGATTCTGCCATACTGTAGCCGTGCGAGCCAGCGGAACCTGCGGCTCGTCCGACGAAGGGGGACCGATGCCGAAGCCGTACGAGACCATCGTCACGGAGCGCATCGGTGACCGGGTGGAGCGGATCACCCTGAACCGTCCCGAGCGGCGCAACGCGCTGTCGTTCACGCTGCAGGAGGAGTTGCTCGACGCCGTCGCCGACGTCCAGCGTGACAAGGACGTCCGCGTGATCATCCTGCGCGGCGCCGGCTCCTCGTTCTCCGCCGGCTACGACATCAGCGGCGGGGGACAGGGGCGGACCTACGACGGCCGGCCGAGCGTCGAAGAGCACATCGAGCTGTGCATGTCGTTCGGCGAGAAGTGGCGCAGGATCTGGAACTGCCGTGTTCCGGTGATCGCTCAGGTCCACGGCCACTGCCTGGCCGGCGGCACCGACCTCGCCTTCCACTGCGACATGGTCATCGCCGCCGACGACGCCCAGTTCGGCTTCCCACCGGTGCGGGCCCAGGGCGGGCCGCCGACGCACATGTGGCTGTACAACTGCGGCCCGCAGTGGTCCAAGCGGCTCCTGCTCACGGGTGACTCGGTGTCGGGTGCGAAGGCGGCCGAGATCGGGCTCGTGCTCGAATCGGTGCCAGCCGAGCAGCTCGACGACCACGTGCTCGCGCTCGGCCACCCGGATCGCCAACATCGGCCATGACCTGCTGGTCCACAACAAGCGGATCGTCAACCTCGGCGTGGAGTTGATGGGCCGCAGCGCGATGCAGGACCTGGCGGCGATCCACGACGTGCTGGCGAACCAGGCGCCCGAGACGACGGCGTTCAACGAACGGCTCCGCCGCGATGGCGTGCGGGCGGCGGTCGCCGAGCGCGACGCGCCGTTCGCGACGCGATGACAGCCCAGGGGAGTCTGGGCTGATGGAGCAACCGCTCGCCGGCGTGCGGGTGCTGGAGCTGGCCACCGCTGTCGCCGGGCCGTACGCCGGCAAGCTGTTCGCCGACTTCGGCGCCGACGTCGTCAAGGTCGAACCCCTCGACGGCGACGAGTCGCGACGGTGGGGTCCCTTCCTCGACGACGCGCCGGGGCCCGAGACCAGCGCACTGTTCCTGCACCTCAACTCGAACAAGCGCTCGGTCACGATCGACCTCGCCACGCCGAGCGGCCAGGACCTGGTGCGGCGTCTCGTCTCCACCGTCGACATCGTGATCGAGTCGTTCCCGCCCGGGACGCTCGCCGGTTACGGGCTCGACGTCGACGCGCTGCAGGCGCTGAACCCCTCGCTCGTCGTCACCAGCGTCACCCCGTTCGGTCAAGACGGCCCGTACTCGGCCTACCGCGGCAGCGAGCTGGTCTACCTCGCGTTCGGCGGGCTGAACTTCACACGTTCGCTCGACGATGGCCGCCCGGTCGCCCTGGGCGGCCACCTGACGCAGTACCACGCCGGCAGCCTCGCCGCGGCAGCGACGATGGCGGCGCTGCTGATCGCCGAGGACGGCGGCGCGGGCGCCCACATCGACATGTCGATCATGGCTGCCGAGGCGGCGTCCGCCGACTTCACGATGACGTACCTGACGTCGCACGCCTACACCGGTCGCACGTCCACGCCGCCGCCCCCGGCTCCGGGTGGCGCCGTGACCGGGCTCGGTCCGCTCCCCAACGGGACGTTCGAGTGCCTCGACGGACCGGTGGTCGTGTCCACGATGCCCCAGTGGGCGCCGCGCATGGTGAGCCTGATCGGCGACGAGGTGCTCTCGGAGCTGTTCGCCGACCCCCGACGGCTGGCCGACCCGGCTGCGCAGACGACGATCAACGAGCGCGTCGCGACCTGGTTCGCCGCCCGAACGAGGTATGAGGCGATGGTCGAGGCCCAGGCCGTTGGATGGGCCGTCACGGCGATCCAATCGCCGGTCGAGCTGTTGGACGACCCGCATGTGCGGTCACGTGGTCTGGTGTTCGAGGTCGAGCATCCCGCCGTCGGTCGGATGGCGCAGCTCGGAGCTCCCGTGCGGCTCGCCGACGGGTGGCAGCTGCGACGGCTGGCGCCACGCCTCGGCGAGCACAACGAGGAAGTCCTCGGCGAACTGGGACTCTCACCGGGTGAGCACGCCGCCTACCGCGCGGCGCTGGTGGTCTGACGTGGCGGTGCCGAAGCTTCCCCTCGACGGCATCCGCGTGCTCGACATGACGGTGGCGTGGAGCGGGCCGTACGTCACCATGCTGCTCGCCGACTTCGGCGCCGAGGTCATCCGGGTCGAGAACCCGTGGGTCTTCCCGACCAGCACGCGAGGCGTCTTCCCGCGGCCGCCGAAGGAAGCGGTCGTCGGCGCCAACAACCTGAACATGTCCGGCTATCCCGACCTCGATCCGGGCGATCGTCCCTGGAACCGCAGTGCGATCTTCACGTGGCACTCGCGCAACAAGCGCTCGATGACGCTCGACCTGCGCCAGGAATCCGGTCGCGAGGTGTTCCTCCGCCTCGTCGACGTCTCTCACGTGCTGGTCGAGAACAACGCGCCCGTGACCTTGGGTCGACTGGGCATCGACCAGGACACGCTGGTCGCGCGCAACGATCGGTTCATCGTCATGCGGATGCCGTCGATGGGTCTGGACGGTCCACACTCCGGCTTCATCGGCATGGGCAACAGCTTCGAGGCGCTGGCCGGCCTGAAGACCTTCCGCGGCTTCCCGGGAACGTCGCCGGCGCAGTCGCCGACGTCGCTCCACATGGACGCGGCGTCGGGCACGACGGGCGCGTTCGCGGTGCTGATGGCGATCAGGCGGTTGCGGCGACAAGGTCGCGGTGGCGTCGTCGAACTGTCGCAGCTCGAGAACCTGATCCAGCACATCGGCGAGATCGTCGTCGCCGCCTCCCGCGGTGCCGAGATCGGTCCACAGGGCAATCGCGACGAGTGCCACGCGCCGCAAGGCGTCTATGCATGTGCAGGCGTTGACCGTTGGGTGGCGATCTCGGTCGGGTCGGACGCCGAATGGCGGGCCCTTCGCCGGTCGATGGGCGATCCCGCATGGGCGGACGATCCGCGGTACGCGACGGTGGCCGGTCGCCGGGCCGCACAGGACGAGCTCGACGGGCGCATCTCGGCGTGGACCGAGGACCTGGACCGGTACGAGGTCTTCCACCGCTGCCAGGCGGAGGGCGTGCCGGCGGCGCCGGTGACCGATGAGGCCGACCTCCACGCCGACCCGCAACTGCAGCACCGCGGCTTCTTCCGCACGTTGTCGTCACCGCACACCGGCTCGCACCTGTATCCGGCGCACGGTGTGCGCTGGACCGGTCCGCCGCTGCGCTGGGATCGTCACTCGCCCGGACTCGGCGAGGACAACGAGTACGTCTACAAGCAGGTGCTCGGGGTCACCGACGAGGAGTACGACGAGCTGGTGGCGCAGGGACACGTCGCCACCGACTACCTCGACTCGAGCGGGCAGCCACTGTGAACCGTCCGCTCAGGCTGAGAACAGCACCGATCACGAGCGAGAACGGTGTTGGCGGAGCGCGACCGTGCGGCCCGCTCGCGAGCGATGTCGCGGGGAGATAGGGGATCCGACATGGCGCTGGACCCGAGTCATGACGAGGAGCTGTTGGCCTCGCGTCAGGACTGGCGAGCGCGGGTCGTCGACCACTCGCTCGGCGAGGCGACCGGTCGTGCCCTCGAGGACGGTCGGGCGCTGATCTCCGCCGCCAGCCGTCTGATCATGCGCTCGGGCGGCGCCGAGTTCAGCATGCACAACGTGGCCGCCGAAGCGGGGGTCTCGAGGCGCGTCCTCTACCGACTGTTCGAGGGTCGCGACGACCTGCTGGCGGCCCTGCTCGAGGAGTCGCACGTGGTGTTCGCCCGGCTCATCGGTGAGCATGCCGATCGCTTCACCGATCCGGTCGATCGGATCGGTGCCGCGCTGTACTTCGCCAGCGATCCCCGTCAGCTGACGGATCCCTCGTACAACGCAGCGTTGGCACGCTTCGGGATGGCGGCGGCGCTGCGGGCACCAGCGGTGCTGGGTCGAACCCGCCGGCCCGTGGTCGTCGTCTTCACCGGCTTGGTGGCGGACGCGCTCGAGGCCGGCCGGACGCGACGAGGGAGCCCGCGGGTGCTCGGACGGATCCTCGCGCTCGCCCTCGGCGCCTACCAGCAGGACGTGTTCGTGCGCACGCACGGCGAGGTGGCCTCCGCGACCCAAGACGAGTTCCTTCGCTATTGCATCGGCGGTCTCGGCGCGGACGTTCCGGCCGGGTGGACCGACCGGTTCCACCTCAGCGATGACGAGGCCGCAGTGTCTCGGGCCAGGACCTATGAGTTGTCGGGTGCGATCCGGCGGGCGCCGGTCGTAGAACGAGAATCTCCATTGACGAGAATGTAGTTTGCGCGTAGTGTGAACGTGCGGTCCAGGGGGGCCGTGCTGCGTGGGGTGCCGCAATGGGGCGGTGCAAACGGAGCAGCTCAGGTTGCGACTCACCATCACCAGGGGGGGATTACTCAGTGCAGAGATCTCAGCGTTCCAATGCTGGCCGGAAGAAGGTTGTCGGGATGCTGCTCGGCCTCGCGCTCGTCGCGGTGGCGTGCGGCGGCGATGACGACGACGACGCCACCGAGGACACCGGCACCGCTGCCGCCACGTCGGTCGCCAGCGAGAGCACCGGCACGGTCAGTGAGACCACGGAAGCCTCCGACGGAGCCACGGCCACCACGGAAGGCGACACGGCCACCACCGCTGCAGGGGACGAAGGTGAGGAGGGCTCGGACGAGGAGCTCGACACGGAGGCGACGCTGCGCTACATCCTCGTGCCGCCGTCGACCATCGATCCGTATCGACAGGTCAGCATCCACGAGTTGAACTACACGGCCCTCGGATACGAGCGACTCGTGCACGTCGACTCGAACGGTGAACCGACGCCTGGTCTCGCCGAGTCGTGGGAGTTCAACGACGACGGCACCACGCTGACGTTCCACCTGCGGTCCGGCACGACGTTCTTCGACGGGACTTCGGTCGACGCCGCTGCCGTGAAGGCGAGCCTGGAACGGGCGATGACGATGGAAGGGTCGACGGTTGCCGGCAACCTGTCCGCCGTCGCGAGCATCGACGCACCCGACGACACGACCGTCGTCCTGAACCTCAGCCGCCCCGACGCCGCACTGCCACTGGTCCTGTCGTACAACACCGGCGCCATCATCAGCGCCGCCGGCATCGCCGCCGGCGACCTGGAGAGCGAGATGTACGGCTCCGGGCCGTTCCGGATGGTCGAGTACACGCCCGGCACCAGGATCGTCTACGAGCGGAACGAGGACTACTGGGATCCCGATCTCATGAACCTCAAGTCGATCGAGATCACCATGGGCTCTGACCCGACCGCAGCCTTCAACGCGCTCCAGACGGGCCAGGTCGACATCGCCGGTGTGCTGCCGCAACAGGTGCAGCAGGCGGAGAGCCAAGGTCTCATCGTCTCCAAGGGTGAAGGCCTCGGCTTCTACCAGGTGCAGCTGAACCGTGCCGTCGAGCCGTTCGACAACGAGCTCGTGCGCCAGGCGATGAACTACGCGATCGACGGCGAGGCCATCTTCAACGCCGTCGCCTTCGGCCAGGGCACCGTGAGCGGTCAGATCTTCCCCGAGGACTACTTCGCCTACGACCCGGACCTGGGCGTGGCCTACCCGTACGACCCGGACAAGGCCCGCGAGCTGCTGGCCGAGGCCGGCTACCCGGACGGGTTCACGATGGACGCCGCCCTGCCGGCGACCTCCCGAGACGTCGCCGAGGCCGTCGCCGCCCAGCTCGGTGAGGTCGGCATCACGGTGAACCTGCAGCCGGTCGAGCCGGCGCAGTTCGCGCCGACCTTCTTCGGCGAACAGGTGCCGGCCGGGATCTACACCTGGACCGGACGCCCGGATCCCCGCCAGACGCTGGAGGCGCTCTACTCGGAGACCGGCTTCGCCAACCCCGGCAAGGCGTCGAGCCCGGAGTTCATGGAGGCGCTCGCCGCGGCGAGCGTCCCGCAGGCCGACATCGAGGACGAGCACGATGCCATTCGAGCAGCCGGCCGGATCGTGATGGAGCAAGCCCTCGCCGTGCCGATCTACCAGTACTTCACCCTGACCGGCCACAGCGATCGTGTCGTCGGTGTGGACCAGGGGGCGCTCAGCTGGCTCCCGCTCGCAGAGCTGGGCATCAAAGCGGACGGCTGAACGAGTGGCGAGTGTGAGCACCGACAGGGGAAGGGAGGTCGGCGCGTGGGCCGTGTGATCGGGCGCCGCCTCCTCGCGGCGATCCCCGTCATCTTCCTCGTGTCGGTGCTCACGTTCTCGATCACCCTGTTGATCCCCGGCGACGCGGCAACGCTGATCGCCGGGGACAACCAGGACCCCGAGCTGATCGCATCCTTGCGGGAGCAACTGGGGCTCGACGATCCGATCGTGGTGCAGTACGTCCACTGGGTGAGCGGCGTGCTGCACGGCGATCTCGGTGAGTCGTACTACAGCAACCGATCGGTGGCGAGCGACATCTGGGCCCGCGTGCCGGTGACGTTCGGACTCGCGCTCCTCGCGGTCACGTTCGCCACGATTCTCGCCGTTCCGAGCGGGATCTTCGCCGCCCTCCGGCGGGGGACGATGTGGGACCGGACCGTGACGGTGGGCTCCTCCCTGGGTGTCTCGATCCCCAACTACTGGTTCGGGATGCTGCTCATCGTCGCGTTCGCGATCAACCGTCATTGGTTCCCGGCGATCGGCTACGTGCCGTTCACCGAGGATCCCGCCGAGTGGTTCCGGCACATGTTCCTCCCAGCAGTGACCCTCGCGTTGGCGGGATGGGCCGAGATCACCAGGCAGACCCGCAGCGCGATGCTCCAAGAGCTCGATCAGGACTACGTGCGCACGGCGAGGGCGAAGGGATTGCGCCGTCGGTCGGTCATCTTCAAGCACACCGCCAAGAACGCGTCGATCCCGGTCGTGACCGTCATCGGCCTGCAGGCGTCGTACCTGTTCGGCGGCACCGTGATCATCGAACGCATCTTCGGGCTTCCGGGACTCGGTCAGCTGGCGATCACCGCCGTGTACGCCCGTGACATCCCCGTCATCCAAGGGGTGGTGCTGGTCGCCACGTCCGTCGTCATCATCGTCAACCTGCTCATCGACATCCTGTACCCGGTGCTCAACCCCAAGGTGCGTGCGCAGTGACCATGGCCGAGCCCAGCGCACAACTCGACGACCTCGAATCCGGCGCGGTCATCAGCAGCCCGGAGGTCTCGAAGGCCGGCGTCGGTGCGATCCGCCGCATGGTCCGGCGGTTCCGGCGTCAGAAGGCGCCGATGTTCGCGCTCGGCGTCCTCGTGGTGCTGGTGATCGCCGTCGTGCTCGCGCCGCTCATCACCAAGTACCCGCCCGACGCGCAGGACCTGACCCAGACGCTCAAGGGCCCGGGCAAGGATCACTGGCTCGGCACGGACCACCTCGGCCGGGACATCTTCAGCCGCCTGCTCTACGGCGGGCGGACATCGCTCTTCGGTGCGCTGGTGGCCGTGACCGTCGGCTTGGCCATCAGCCTGCCGCTCGGGTTGACCGCGGGCTTCCTCGCCGGTCGTCCGGACATGTTCATCATGCGCTTCACCGACGCCTTGATGAGCTTCCCGCCGCTGATCATGATGTTGGCCATCGTGGCGGCGCTCGGCCCGAACCTGATAAACGCGATGATCGCCCTCGGTGTCGTGTTCGCACCGCGCTTCATCCGGCTGATGCGAGGCGTCGTGCTGGAGTTGCGCGAGGAGCCGTACATCGAGGCGGCCAGGAGCATCGGCGTGTCGTCGCCCGTCATCGTCGTGCGCCACATCGTGCCCAACGCGCTGCCGCCGCTGATCGTCCAGGTCTCGCTGGCCAGCGGGTTCGCGATCCTCGCCGAGGCCTCGCTCAGCTTCCTCGGACTGGGGGTCCAGCCACCGAACACCAGCTGGGGCCTGATGCTGTCGAGCGGCTTCGACTACATCAACCAGGACCCGCGGCTGATCATCTGGCCCGGTCTGGCCATCGCCATCACCGTGCTCACCTTCAACGTGATCGGTGATGGCCTGCGCGAGTCGATCGGTCGCGAAGTGAGGTCCGAGTGATGTTGCCGACGACCGCAACCAACGACACGCGCGTCGCACCGGCTGAGGCGGTGCTCGAGATCGAGGACCTCAGCGTCGAGTTCCTGACCGAGCACGGTTGGGTGACCGTGGTCGACAGCTTCAACCTGTCGATCTCGCCGGGTGAGTCCGTCGGTCTCGTCGGAGAATCGGGCTCGGGCAAGAGCGTGACGAGCCTCGCCGTGATGGGGCTGATCAGCCACCCGGGGCGGATCAGCAGTGGACGGATCACGTTCGACGGGCTCCGGCTGGACCAGATGTCCCAGCGGGCGATGGAGGACCTGCGCGGTTGCCGGATGGCGATGATCTTCCAGGAGCCGATGACCAGCCTCAACCCCAGCTTCACCGTCGGCGAGCAGATCGCAGAGGTGCTCCGCCGCCACGACGGCATGAACCGCAAGCGGGCGCTGGCGCGAGCGGTGGAGCTGATGGACACCGTCGGCATCCCGCAGGCGGCAGAGCGGGTGAAGGCCTATCCGCACGAGTTCTCCGGCGGGATGCGCCAGCGCGTGATGATCGCGATGGCACTCGCCTGCTCGCCGGACCTGCTGATCGCGGACGAGCCGACGACGGCGCTCGACGTCACCACCCAGACGCAGATCCTCGACCTGATGCACGACCTGCGCGAGCAGTTCGGGATGGCGCTGCTGTTCATCTCCCACGACCTCGGCGTGATCGCCGACATCGCCGATCGAGCGGTCGTGATGTACGCGGGCAGCTGGTCGAATCCGGAACGGCCCACGACATCTTCGCCAAGCCGTCCCACCCCTACACCAAAGCACTGCTCGGGTCGATGCCGCGCCTCGACCGCGTGAGCCGTGCCTTCTCGGCGATCCCCGGTCAACCGCCGGCACCATGGAGCCTGCCGGCAGGGTGCCGTTTCGCCCCGCGCTGCTCGTTCGCCAGCGTCGAGTGCACGCACGGCCCGGTGCCGCTGGTGTCGCTCGACGCACCGGGCGCCGTGAGCCGCTGCATCAAGGTCGCCGAGGTCCTCTCGACGGGACGTCCGTGTTGAACGGGTCCCCGGCGACGCCGTTGCTCGACGTCCAGTCGCTGTCGGTCGTGTACCGCGGGCGCGGGCGCCGATCGAAGGCGGTCCACGCGCTGACCGACGTCTCCTTCAGCATCGCCCGCGGCCAGACCCTGGCGATCGTGGGGGAGTCCGGATCGGGCAAGTCCACCGCCGCCCGCGCCATCCTGCGCCTCATCGACGTCAGCCAGGGTCGCGTCCTGCTCGATGGTGTGGACCTGATGGCCCTGGATCGCAAGGAGATGCGCCGCCGTCGCCGGGACATGCAGATCGTGCTCCAGGACCCCTACTCGTCGCTGGACCCGTCGATGACGGTGGGTGACAGCGTCGCCGAGCCGTTGAAGGTGCACCGCCGTGAGCTCGACAGAGAGGGCCGCCACCAGCTCGTGGCCAGCACGTTCGATCGGGTCGGGCTGTCGTCCCAGCACCTCAGCCGCTATCCGTACGAGTTCTCCGGCGGGCAACGGCAGCGCATCGCGATCGCCCGGGCGATCGTGATCCAGCCCCGTCTCGTGATCCTCGACGAGGCGGTGAGCGCGCTCGACGTGTCGACACAGAGCCAGGTGCTCAACCTCCTCAGCGACCTGCAGGCGGACATGCACATGACCTACCTGTTCATCAGCCACGACCTGTCCGTCGTGCGCAACCTCGCCGACGAGGTCGTGGTGCTCCAGAAGGGTGACGTCGTGGAGCGTGGCGGCACCGGCACCCTGTACGACGATCCGCAACACCCCTACACACGGCAGCTGCTCGACGCCGTGCCGGTTCCCGATCCCGTCGCCCAGGGCGAGCGCAGGGCGAACCGGCGCCGCGCGGCGAGCGTCCCCGAGGTCCCCGCCGACCACGAGCCGACATCCGTGGTCTGAGCGAGACCACGTCGGCCCCCCGGAACTCCCACAGAAAGAGTGCGCGCGCATGCCAAGTCCAGCCGTTGACGCAACCGTCGACTGGAGGGCCCTGTACCTCGACGATCCCCGTCTCGAAGCCCTCCTCGGCCCGGGCGGTCCGTTCGAGGTCGAGGAGATCGAACTGGACGGCGTGCCGGTCCGCACCTTCGTCCGGACGCCCCGCTCGCTCGTCACGGTCTTCAGGATGGGAGTGGCCCACGACGACCTCACCAACATCGTGTACGGCGATGAGCGGCTGACGTTCCGCGAGGTGAGGTCCAAGTCGCTGGCGCTGGCCCGCGAGCTCCGCGACAGCTATGGGGTCGGCCACGGCGACCGGGTCGCCATCGCCATGCGCAACCTCCCCGAGTTCGTGATCGCCTTCTGGGGCGCGTCCGTGCTCGGCGCGGTGGTCGTGCCGCTCAACTCGTGGGGCACCGGCCCGGAGCTCGCCTACGCGCTCGACGACTCCGGCTCGAAGGTGGTCGTCGTCGACGAGGAACGCCTCGACCGTCCTCGCCGACGTCGGCTACGGCGGTCCGGTCATCGCGGCGCGAACGGCTCCAGGACGGCACGGGAGCGTCGCCTTCGACGATCTGGCCGCCGGCGAGCCGCTGGACGAGTCCGAGCTCGCCGATCCCGACCCGGACGACGTCGCGACCATCCTCTACACGTCCGGCACGACCGGTCGTCCGAAGGGCGCGCCCAACAGCCACCGAGCGACGATCGTCAGCATGATGGCCTCCGGGTTCGCCCTCGCCCGCGAGTCGATCATCACCGGGCGCCCGGCACCCGCACCGCGCCAGCCGTGCTCGGTCACCGCCGCCCCGCTCTTCCACATCGGCGGCGTCGCCGGCATCGTCGGCGGCCCGATGGGCGGCTCGAAGATGGTGCTCATGCGCAGGTGGAGCCCCGAGGAGGCGATCGAGCTCGCCGAGACGGAGGGCGCCACCAGCATGGGCGGCGTTCCGACGATGGTGCGCGGCCTGCTCGACTCGCCGCGCCTCGACCCCGCGAGGCTCGACGTCCGCACGTTCTCGATCGGCGGGGCCGCCGTCGCGCCGGACCTCCCGCGTCGGGTGCTGGAGATCTTCGGCGACTCGGTGCAGATCCTCAACGGCTACGGATCGACGGAGACGACGTCCGGCGTGGTGCTGAACATCGGTGCCGAGTGGGCCGCCCACCTCGACAGCGTCGGCCGCCCGACGATCGTTACCGACGTCCAGGTCCAGGACTCCGCCGGCAACGCCCTCCCCGCCGGCGAGGTCGGCGAGCTGTGCTTCCGCACCGTCCAGAACGCCAAGGGCTACTGGAACCGGCCGGACGCCACCGCGTCGGCGTTCGTCGACGGCTGGTTCCACATCGGGGATCTCGGCTACATCGACGACGACGGCTTCATCTACGTCGTCGACCGCCTGAAGGACATGGTGATCCGCGGCGGCGAGAACGTCTACTGCGCCGAGGTCGAGGCGGCGCTGTTCGAGCACCCCGACATCGCCGACGCGGCGATCATCGGCCTGCCCGAGGAGCTGATGGGGGAGCGGGTCTGCGCTGTGGTCGTGCCGCGGCCAGGTCACGTCGTCACACTCGAGGACGTGCGTTCCTTCACGTCCGCGCAGCTGGCGCCGTTCAAGCGTCCAGAGGCGCTGTTCATCGCCGAGGACCTGCCCCGCACGGCCACCGGCAAGACCGCCAAGCCGGCGCTCCGCGAGATCGTGACCGGCGCCCCCGACGCCATCGAGCGCACGTACTGACCGACTGACAGGAGAGAAGGAAGCCATGACCGACGTCGCGCAGCAGTACGAGACGATCCTGACGGAGCGGATCGGCAAGGTCGAACGGATCACGCTGAACCGCCCGGAGAAGCGGAATGCCATGTCGTTCACGCTCCAGCGCGAGCTCGTGGCCGCGGTCCACGCCGCCGAGTACGACAAGGACGTCCGCTGCATCGTGATCCGCGGCGCCGGGTCGTCGTTCTGCGCCGGCTACGACCTCGGCGGGAGCATCGACGAGCTGCCCTATGGCGGCGGCCCGCTCTCGGTCGAGGAGGACGTCGACCTCTGCATGTCGTTCGGCGAGAAGTGGGGCCAGCTCTGGAACTGCCGCGTGCCCGTCATCGCCCAGGTGCACGGGTACTGCGTGGCGGGAGGCACCGACCTCGCCCTGCACTGCGACATGGTGATCGCCGCCGACGATGCGCTGTTCGGGTTCCCGCCGGTGCGCTCGCAAGGTGGTCCGCCCACCCACATGTGGCTCTACAACGCCGGCCCCCAGTGGTCGAAGCGCATCCTGCTGACGGGCGACAAGATCCCAGGGACGAAGGCGGCCGAGATCGGGCTCGTCCTCGAGTCCGTGCCCGCCGACGAGCTCGACGACCACGTGATGGCGTTGGCGACCCGCATCTCGTACATCGGTCACGACCTGCTGGCGCACAACAAGCGGATCGTCAACCTGGGGGTCGAGCTGATGGGCCGTTCGACGATGCAGACCCTGGCGGCGATCCACGACGTGCTCGGCCACAACGCCCCGGAGGCCGCCGAGTTCGGCGCTCGCCTCCGCAGCGAAGGCGTGCGCGCCGCTGTGGCCGAGCGTGACGCGCCGTTCAAGGACTGACCTCGATGTCGGTAGCGGCTTGACAGGTGCCGGGCGACAACGCGAAACATCGCCAGTTGCGATCCCGGGCTCGACGTGGTCGCCGAGCGTTGGGGCGCCTGGTCCCCCGGCCCGGGATCTGGGGCGTCCCTGAGGAACGGTGCCGCTCATGGATCTCCCCAGCCGGGCCGGATCACTGCAGCTGGCTGACCGGTTCCCCGTTCTCGAGGCGCCAAGCGGTGCGGCCGTTGGTGTTGTGACCGCAGATGACCGAGGGCCGCGGCGCTGGGTGAGCCGAACTCGTGGTCGTGTGTGAAGGTGAGCGTCTGTCCGTTCGGCAGTAGGACCCCCCGTTCGAGCAGCTCGGTACGGCTGCGGCGGTACTCCCGAGTGAGCGAAGGCGCCTCGGCGCTGCCGCGACCGAGCCGCGGCAGCACGGTGGTCCGGCCGCCCGGGCGCCAATGTGCGGTGGCCGTGAGCGTGCGGTGATGAAGGTGCACCAGCACCGCGCCGGGTTCGGGGTCCTGCGACCCGATGGGCTCCCAAGCGGCCTGTGCCGCGATGCCCTCAAGAAGGGTGATGACCGTCCACAGCGCCCGGCCGCAGCGGGTGGGGTTACCAGTTGTGCGCACTTGGCGTCCGTCGTGGTGCTCGACGACGACGGTGATCGTCGGGGCTGCGGCGCTCCGCGACGCAGGAGTGATCTCGTTAAGGAGGGGACAGAGGTAGTCGAACCACGAGGCCGGCAGGGCGGCCTGCCATGCGCCATGGCGGCTCACATTGTGCTCACCGTCCCAGCGGGCGACGCCGTCCGCCCAGATGGTGAGCTGGTAACCGGCGGGCTCTGAGCGGTGAAGGGTGACGGATTCGGCGGTCATGACGCCAGCGGTGCGAGCAGCCCGGTCGCCTCGTCGGGGCGCCTCGCGACCCGGTGCTGGGTGCAGGCCGCGAGGTCGACGCTGTAGGTGATCTCGTCGACGCCGGCGGGGACGCCGCCGACGATGGAGGCACGGGTGAGTCGAGGGAAGGTGTCGTCGACGACGTAGAGCTCCTCGGCGACGACGCGGACGCCTTGTCGGTGCCGATCGGCATGACGCTGGTCCCAACCGGCTTGGCGGAGCAGGTTGTCGAGCCGGGCGGCGGCGGCGCCATCGCCGCGGAGTCGTTGCTGGAGGCGTTCGATGAGCCCGGAGAGGCTGTTGGCTGCGAGCTGGTCGGGGCTCACCTGGAGGCTGAAGAGGAGCAGGTCGCCAGTCTCGGGCTCCGCGAGCTGGTCGAGGTGGGTAATCCGGTGCCGGGCCGGGCCGTCGCTGCGGACCCGGGTGCCCTTGATCTCGATGGACACTTGGGCGGTGACGATGTCGTGGCGGTCACGGCTAGGCCCTGTCCAGTGCCGCAGTGCCCCCGGCATCGGCGCCCATCGGTCAAGGAACCACAGCTCGGCAAACAGGCCGAGGGCCTCGTCGTCGCTGAGCGGTTCCCGCCGTGCCCCCCAGAACCACTGCCAAGCCTCGAGGGTATCGGTGACGGCCCGTGCGGGGTCTTCAGGATGGAGGCCGACGCGGCGGACGAGGTCCCGGTGACGCTGAGGAACATCTCGTGGAGGGCGTTCTCCAGGCAGATGACGTCAATCCACGGGCGGTCGGACTGGTCTCCGATGGCGAGCCGGTCGACCGCCGCGGTGAGGCCCCGCACCGACAGCAGGTGCCCGGGCGGCGGTCGTCGTTGGTCTCGACGAGGAGGTGGCGTCGGCCGCTGTCGTCGACGGCGCACCACACGCGGTTGGAGCCGGGGTGACGGCGGGCGTTGAGGTTGCCGGGTGCCGGCCGGGCGATTCGGGACCAGGTGTCCTCGAGGTCACTCATCGCCGTACACGTCGCCGGCGGTGACGTAGGCGCGGGTCGCGGCGCTGTCCGACGGCGGAACGCGATTGCTACGCCGACGACGGTGACACCTCGTTCGGGGTCCTCGAACAGGTCGTGGCGACCGTCGCGTTCGGCCCGACTGCGGCGGGAGATCGGGTAGATCATCAGCAGCCCAGCGCGGGCGTCCGCTCGGTGGCGAAGCGCGGTGCCGTAGCGGACATGCTCGCCGGTGCGCAGGATTCCCGTGCGGCGGTGATCTGGTTGTCGGTGAGGCCGGTCACCTCGTCGCCCTCCCGGAGGCGTCCCTCGGACTGTACCGGGTTGGTAAGGACGCCGACGGAGAAGCGGTCGGCGTCGAGCCGGCTGCGAGTGATGCAGGCGACGGGGCCCTCGCCCGCGATGTGGAGATCCTCGCTGCCGGTGGCGGGGTTTTCCTGCTGCAGGCTGCGGACCGAAACCCACCAGTTGGTGAGTTCGTTGTGCTGCTCGGCCTGCCGGAGGATGTATCGGGCGACGGTGTCAGCGTCGAAGCTGCTGGCCTCCTGGAAGGACCGGAACTCGCTGAGGAATTGGACGATGTCCGGCCAAGGGGTGCCCGCCGCAGATTGTGCCGACGAGCACCGCCCATGGCAGGCCCGCGGCGGCCCACGGCGGGGTGTCTTGCTCGTTAGCCCAGGCGGTGACGAGCTCCCGTCGACGTTGCCGTACGGTGCTCGCCTTTTGCTCGGGCGGGGGCGTCGAGCGATCACCGCTGCTGAGCAGGGCGGCGGCCACCGCCCCGGCGAGCGCTGGCGGGACAGCATTACCGATCTGGGTGAAGCCGTGGCTGCGGGTGCCAGCGAACCGGAAGCGGTCCGGGAAGGTTTGGACACGGGCGGCTTCGCGGACGGTCAATGTGCGGTGCTCGCCGGGATGGATGTACCAATAGCCGTCCTTGGCGATGTGCGCGGTGATCGACCGGGACCTGTCGTCCCAGGCGAGTCGGTTGTACTTGTCGTCGAAGATGTCGGCCCGGTATCGGCGCAGGTGCTCGGGCAGGCCCGGATACCTCACCCCTTTGGCCATGAGCTCGAACGCCTCCCGGTCGTCGGCCCGGACCGGTCGAGTCATGTGGTCGTGGACGACACCGTCCGGTGCCCCGTTTCGGGCGTGATTCTGAAACTCAGTGCCTGGTCCGGCGTACGGCAACTCCCGCCCGCCGGTCCCCTCTCCCAAGGCCGGGAGGTCGGAGATGGCGTCGCGTAGGGTCACCGGGTTGGATTCCTTCGGCCACTCGAACAGTCCGTCCATGGTGGCGACGAGGATGAGCCGCTGGCGGTGCTGGGGCACGCCGTGACGCCATGCGTCCATGAGGCGGACGTCGACCTCATAACCGTGGCCTTCGAGGCGGTCGGCGATGACGCGGATCGTGCGGCAGTCGTCGCCGAGGGCCATGTCCGGCACGTTCTCCAGCAGGACCGCTCGCGGACGGGCTTCCTCGATGATTCGGAGGAACACTCGCCACAGTTCGCGGCGGTCGTCCTCGGTGTCACGGCGACCCTCCTGGACAAGATGCCTGATTTTCGAGCGTGCAGCTCGGGAGAACGGCTGACATGGCGGCCCGCCGGCGACGAGATCGAGGTCAACCCCGACGAGCAGGTCGAGCAAGTCATCGACGCGCTCCGGGTCGGCGAGGTCGAGATCCAGCGCGAGACCTGGAAAGTTGGCACGGTGCGTCTCAATGGACCGGGCGTCGTTGTCGACGGCGAGGACAACGCAGTAGCCGGCCTCCTCAAGACCGAGAGACAGGCCGCCGTGCTGCAGAAGAGGTCGATGGCCAGCGGCCTGTCCTGCCCGCGCGGCCCAGGACCGCCAGGGCTGGTGGACCGGGGCATCGGGGTGCCTGCGCAGGACAAGGGTGTCCGACCGTTCCAGCGTGACGCCGTAGGTCCGAGGGTGGATCACGGGGTCGGCTTCCATGGGAAGAGCCAGGCGACGACGTCCCCCGCCGGAAGCGCCATCCCCTATTGACCTTGCGACCCGGGAGCTCGCCGCCGCCGCCGGTGCGCGGGATCGTCGAGGTCGACGCGCACGAGTCTGGCGGCCTCCTCGGTGTCGTGGACATCGTTGTCGTCAGCAGTCATCAGTGTCAGCCATCTTCCCTCAACGTCGCTCACCGACAGAGAATGCTCGCCACTGGCGGCGGCCGGGGGGATGCTGCGCCAGTGCCCCGCGACGTGGCGGCGTCATTCCGCACGTCGTCGGGCGGAGCCTTCAATCGCTGGGAAGTGCGATTCGCGGTGACGCATTTGCCCGATGAAGCGGCCGGGTATCCAACCCGGGTGCTATGAACCGGCGGCCGGCGGCCGCGAGGCCGGAGCGCGGCGGGCAGCAGCCGAGGTGGTCGGCACGAGGGCGACGCGCGCTCGCGAGCACGTAGTGGCCGCGAGCGAGCGTGCCGGCGGCCGTGCGGATCTGGCTGGGCATCGATCGGAACGTGGCGACGGTGCCCGGTCGCGCCCGGTGGATCGTGTCTCGCCAGACCGAGCTCCTCGGCGAGGGACCCTACGGACGGGTCTGCGAAGACCTCGCCACGATCGTCGACCGTGCTCCGTTCCCGGAGCACCTCGAGGACCGCCCACGCGGCGGGGGCCGAGCCGGCGCACGGGGTGCGCGTCGCCGGCGGTCACGGTGCTCGCCGGCGTTGCGGACGGAGCCACCACACCGTCGGGTCGTCGGCGGCGACGCGTCTGCGAGTCGACCCAGTCGTGGATCTCTCGCCGACCGAAGCGGAGCTTGCCGCCGATCTTGAAGTACGGGATGCGGCGTTCGGACACGGGGTCGGGACCCTGGGCGGGCGAACCTTGGCGCACAGGTTGGCGAGGAGGCGGTCCTTCTCGACGGCCGCCTGGAGGACGCGGCGCAAGGTGCGGTAGTGGCGGTGCATCGACGACGGCGAGATGCAGCGGGCCAGCTCGGCGCCGAGCCACTGCTCGACCTCCTCGGCGTTCAGCCGGGAGCGGCGGCGGTCGCCCGAGGCGGGGAGGACGTGCAGCTCGAGATCCCGCCGATAGGTCTACAGGGACGTCGGCGCGAGCGCCAGCGACCTGCGAGGAACGTCTCAGACCACGCCTGAAGGGAGATCTCCGACGTGCGCCGGTCAATCCAGGTGCCGCGGTCCTTGTCGCCCTCGACCTCGCGGGCGAGGCGGTCGGCGTCGACCCTTGGCCCGAGCGTCCTGCTCCGCGGGCGACCAGCGGGTCGCGATACCGCACTCGGTAGCTCCCGCTGCGCCTCTCGACCGATGCCATCGGACACCCTCGGCGGACACGTTTTGGACACACCAGCACGCACTTGGGCACAAGATTGGCGCTCAACGCCGGTGACCAGCGGTCACTGGCGGTCAAACGAGAACAGCCTCTGAGCAGGTAGTATACCCGACTCAGCGGCTGGAGGCGACGCCGGGAATCGAACCCGGGTAGAGGGCTTTGCAGGCCCTTGCCTCAACCACTCGGCCACGTCGCCAGGTGGCGGCCGGAGCCGTCACTGGACACGCGCACGATAGCGGCGCGTCGTCGGATCACGGAGACCCGTTGATCCGCACCTCGCTGGCGCCGGGGTGGACGAAGCCCAACAGGCGTCGCCCCTCCTCCGTCAGCTCCGCCTCGGCCGCGGCGGACAGCGCGCGGCCGGGGCGGAGGACCAGCACGGGCTCGCCGCCGTCCTGCTCGATCGTCCACGTGGCGACGACGAAGCCGTCCCACGACGCCGCCCCCCGGAACGGCGCCGGCGGGAGGTCCCACGGCGGCGGCGCGTCGCCGGTGTGGAACCGGCTGCGGTCGGCGTGCGAGAGCAGCAGGTTCTCGTACTCCGGGAAGAACCGCGCCGGCGCCGGCGTGTCGGCGGCGGGCCGTGGCGCGTCCGGGAGGTCGAACAGCAGTCGTCCGCGCTCGTCGTGGAACGGGCGGAGCTGCGGCCGGAGGCGGTCGAACACCTCGCGGAAGCCGGTGAGCCGAGACCACGCCGCCGCGTCGGCGGGCGCCGCCGGGCCGAAGGCGGCGAGGTAGCGCAGCACGACGTCGTCGATCGACGGGTTGGTGGCCAGCGGCCGTCCGAGCCACGCCTGCACCGTCGTCGACACGACCTGGGCCGAGCGTCCCCACAGCCCACGCGGCGGGACCTGGACCAGGCCGAGCAGGTTGCGGCAGGCATAGAACGTGGCGAACGAGTCGAGCTGGGGGAAGCGCTCGGCGAGCGCCGCGCGCAGGCGCTTGCCGTCGAGGGGCTCCTCGGCGAGCAGGCGGGCGGCGAACCGGAGCACCGGTCTGCAGGTCGACGTCGCGGAGGTGCGGGGCGACGTCGCGGTGCCGCGCCAGTTCGGCGTCGAGCACCGGTTGCATCAGCGGCCGCAACAGGAGCGCATCGTCGGCGGTGAGCAGGTGGATCGTGCCGCGCATCACGACGATGCGCACGAGCCGTCGCTCCAACAGGCCGGCATCGACGGCCGCCGGGTCGAACCCGGCAACACGTGACCACAGCCCGACGAACGGATTGTTGGGGATCTGCGCCTGCAGCCCGACGAGCGCGGCGATCACCTGCTCCGGCGACAGCTCCGAGCGCGAGAGCAGGAACTGGCGGGCCAGGGTGGCCCGGTTGAGCGCGCGGCGGTCGAGGACGTCGGCGGTCACCCGGGCGATTCTGACCGAACGGTCAGAGCGAGCGGACCACCGGGTTGGAGGTGTACGGCTGCAGCATCCAGCCGCGGCGCGGCACGGCCACGACGGTGTCCGGGCCGAGCGCGGTGTTGATGCCGCCGACCAATTCACCAGCCCGGCGCGGCGTGAGGGTCGGGAGGCCCAGGCGCTGGGCGAGCACGTCGCCGGTGACCACCTTGCCGGGGCGCTGGGCGAGGACGGTGAGCATCGCCCGCTCCTGGGCTCCCAGCACGGGCGGCGTGGCTCCGTCGGGGAAGGGCGCGGCGTACGGCGGGAAGATCATGTCGCGAACGGTACGAACGCCGCGTTGCGCGCTTGTTGCCGTCGATGAACGGCGTGTGAACCGACGGGCCGGTCAGCCCGTGATCTCCTTGGCGATGCCGTACCAGAACTCCGTCGACAGCCCCAGCGACTCGGTGTCGATGCGCTCGTCGTTGCCGTGGAACCGGGTCCCGAACGACTCGAACGTCACGTCGGGGGAGAACAGGGCGGCGCCGTAGGCCACCGATCCCTTGTCCCGGAAGAAGCGGGCGTCCGTGCCGCCGGTGATGATCCCGGGCACGAGGTTGGCGCCCGGGTAGGCGACCTGCGTGTGGCGGGCCACGGCGTCCCACAGCGGGTTGCCCATGGGGGAGCGGGTCGCCTCCCCCTCCTGCAGCGGCGTGATCGTGACCCGGTCGGCGAGGTCGCCGAGCGCCTCGGCCAGGTAGCGGTCGACCACCTCCCTGGTGTCGCCGGGCACGGTGCGCAGGTCGACGTCGATGTCGATGACGTCGGGGATGGTGTTCGTCTTCTGGCCGCCGTGGATCACGTTCGGTGACACGGTCGTGTGCGAGCAGGCGTGGGCGACGCGGGCATGGGCCGTCGGCAACGTGGCGATGGCCTCGTCGATCCGGTCAGGATCGGCCAGCGCCGCGCGCAGGTCGTCGGGGAGGTCGAGGCTGTCCAGCCGGGCCTGCCAGAGGTCGTCCAGGTTGGGCCGCGTGCGGTAGGCCACCAGGCGGCGCACCACCTCGGCCGCCGTGATCAGGGCGTTGTCGGCGCCGTAGGGCATCGAGCCGTGGCCCGGCGTGCCGGCCACGCGGAGGCGGCGCCAGGCGAGCCCCTTCTCGGCGACGTTGACCGTCACGTGGCGCGTCCCGTCGTGGCCGATCGACGACCAGCCGCCGGCCTCGGTCAGCACGTACGGCGCGCCGACGGCGTCCCAGTGCTCGTCGACCATGAACTCGGCGCCCCACTTGCCGCCGGCCTCCTCGTCGGCGACGCCGAAGTAGATCAGCGTGCCCTTGGGCCGGTAGCCCTCGGTCGCCAGCTGGCGGAAGGCGACGGCCATCGACGACGTGATGTTGAGCATGTCGATGGCCCCGCGGCCCCACACCTCGCCGTCGACCAGCTCGCCGGCGAACGGGTCGCGGGACCACCCGGCGGGGTTGACCGGGACGACATCGGTGTGGCCCATCAGGCACAGCGCCGGGGCGTCCGGATCGCTCCCCTCGATGCGGGCGACGATCGACGTGCGGCCCGGGATGCTGGTGAACCGGGCGACGTCGAGCCCGGCGCCCTCGAGGTACGCCTGCAGCAGGTCGGCGTTGCGCACCTCGTTGCCCGACTCGGGCGTCCCGTCGTTGACGCACTCGTTGCGGATCAGCGACTGCAGCAGCTCGGTGGTCGGCCCGGTGAACGCTTCGGCAGTGGTCATGGGCCCGACGGTACCGACCTACGCTCGGTCCATGAGCAGCATCGACGACCTCGTGGCCCAGCTCCCGATGGGCCAGCTCGCCAGCCAACTCGGCGTGTCGGAGGCGGAAGCCGAGCAGGCGGTGCGCCAGGCGCTGCCGGCGCTCGTCGGTGGGATGGCGGCCAACGCCCAGGACCCGTCCGGCGCCGCCTCGCTGCAGTCCGCCCTCTCCCAGCACACCGGCGACGACCCGGACGGCGGCGTCGACCTCGAGCGTGTCGACACGGCGGACGGCGAGAAGATCGTCAAGCACGTGTTCGGCGACAACGAGGGCGCGGTCGTCAACCAGCTCGGTGGGCTCGGCGGCGGCAGCTCGATGTTCTCGAAGCTGCTGCCGCTCCTGGCGCCGCTGGTGATGGGCTTCCTCGCCAAGAACGTGCTCGGCGGGGGCGGCAAGGACAGCGGCGGCGGTGACGACGGCGGGGGCGGCGGCCTCGGCGACCTCCTCGGTGGGCTGCTCGGGGGCGGCGGGGGCGGCGGCGGCATCGGCGACCTGCTCGGCGGGCTGCTCGGCGGCGGCCGCAAGTAGGCGCGTCCCACCATCCGGGCGGGAATGTCGCCAGCACCTGACGAGATCCCCGCCCAGATCGGGCCGTGGTGAGATTCCCGCCCAGATTGGGGGGCGCGGGCGATCACCCGGTTTCGAGGACCGCCAGGATCTCGTCGCCGTAGCGCTCGAGCTTGGTCGGGCCGATGCCGTCGCAGGCGACCAGCTCGGCCGGCGTGGTCGGTCGGGCCATGGCGATGCCGCGGAGGTGCTTGTCGTTGACGACGATGTACGCCGGGACGCCGTCGGCCGCCGCCCGCTCGGTGCGCCAGGTCCGCAGCGCGGCCTCCGCCTCGGCCGCCGGACCCCACAGCTGGGTCGGCGGCTGCAGGGGCGCCCGCCGGCCGGCCTGCTCGACCCGTTCGCCGAAGCGCACCCGCAAGGCGCCCCCGTTGTCGAGGCGCACGAGCACCGCCCCGGCGTCGAGCGACTCGATCGTGCCCTCGTAGCCGCCGAGCACCTTCACCATCGGCGCCGTGGGCGGCCTCGATGCCGTCGGCGACAGGGGCCGCCCGCACCGCCGGCGCCGGCTTCGACGGCGTCACGAGGCTGAGGTGGCGGGCCGGCCGGCGCGGCGCCGTGCCGTCGAGCTCGGCGAGGAACGACGACGGCCGGGTGCGGTCGGCGAGCACGGCGACGCGGTGGCGGGCGCGGGTGATGCCGACGTGGAGCACCCGGCGCTCCTCCTCGACGTCGTCCGACAGGCGGTGCGGCACGATGCCCTCGCTGACGCCGAACAGGGCGACGCGGTCCCACTCCCGGCCCTTCACCCGGTGGATCGTCGACAGCGTGACCCCGTCGGGATCGGCCTCCCGCCGGAAGGCGCTGCGCAGCCACGGCTCGAACCCGCTCGGGTCCGGGTGGAGGTCGGCGACGCCGAGCAGGCCGTCGAGGTCGTCGAGGTGGCTCGACCCCTGCCCGCCGCCGGTGCGGTCGAGCAGGCTCATCGCGGCGCCGAGGCCGACGTCGTCGCGAACGACCTCGAGGACGTCGCGCGTGGTGCCGTCCCTGCCGGCGTCGACCACGAGGCGCAGGTCGTCGACGAGGCGCAGCACCTTGCCGGCGTCCTTGTCGCGCACCTGGTCGGCGATGGTGGCGAGCTGGGCGAGCGTCCACGTCGCCCGCCGCTGCAGCCGCTCGGGGAACCACTGCGGCAGCCCGCGGGACGGTCGCCGCAGCACCTCCATCACGTCGCCGGCCGCGAGCTGGCCGCCGGCCGTGGCGATGCGCAGGTAGGCGAGCGCCGCGCGCATGCCGGTGCGCTCGAGCACGTCGGGCCGCAGGACCGACGACAGCGCCACGCCGGCGTCGTGGAGGGCGACGTGCGGAGCGAGCAGCAGCGAGTTGACGCGGGCCAGCACGGCCAACGACCCCGGCGTGACACCCGGCTCGTCGAGCCACGCCCGCACGAGATCGACGGCGGCTCGGGCGCCGGCGTCGGGATCGTGGAGCACGACCCGGAGCGCTCCGGTGGCGCCGTCGGCGTCCGGTCCCGGCCGGATCTCCTTGGCAACCCGGCGATCGTTGTAGCCGAGCAGCGTGGCCGCTCCCTCGACCACCTCGACCGGGCAGCGGTAGTTGACGGTGAGGGCGTGCTCGGCGGCCGCCGGGAACAGCGCCCGGTAGTCGATGAGGAACGCCGGATCGGCGCCGGCGTGGCCGTAGATCGTCTGGTCGTCGTCGCCCACCCCGAACACGTCGAGCGCGGGCAGGGCGAGCAGCCGGATCAGCAGGACGTGGGCGGGCGTGAGGTCCTGGAACTCGTCGACCAGCAAGTGGCGGTGGGCGCGCTGCTGGGCCCGCCGGAACGGGCCGTCGCGCAGCAGCACCTCGACGGCGGCGTAGATCTGCTCGTCGAAGTCGACGGCGCCCCGCTCGGCGAGCCGGCGCCGGTACGCCGGGAACAGCTCGGCCAGGCCGGGCACGTCGTCGCGCGACGCCTCGACGGCCTCGGGCGCGGTGAGGCCGAGGCGGACCGCGCCGAGGCCTTCCAGGTACGGGCCGATCGGATCGGTGTTGGCCCGGCGGGCCCGCCGGCCAGGGAGGAGGTCGTCGACCATGGCGCGGGTGTCGCGCTCGTCGAGCACCGGTGGGCTGGCCCCGCGGTGCTCGGCCAGCACACGGAGGCCGAGCGAGTTGAGCGTGCGCACCCGCGGCCGGAAGTCCGTGGTCCGGGCTTCCATCTCCAGCTGCGCCTGCTTGTTGTAGGCCACGGCCAGCACGCCGCCGGGCTCGTAGCCGCGGGCCAGGTGGAGGTGGCGCAGGCGGGCGGTGAGGACCCGTGTCTTCCCGGATCCGGCCGGGGCGATGACCCGCGCCGGGCCCGAGCCGTGGGCGACGGCGGCCAGCTGGTCCGGCGCCAGGTCGTCGTCCGGCGCGACGGCGGGCGGGACGACGGAGAGCATGCCGGCGTCGACCGACTCGCTGTGGACGACGGCCAGGCCGTCGATCGGGCCGCGTGGCCCGCCGTCGGCCCACAGCGCCGTGCCGTCGGCCAGCACGAGGTCGGTGGGACCTTCGGGGGTGGCGACGGCACCCTCGGCCAGGCGAGCCGCCTTGACCGCCCACCACCACACCGGTTCGCCCTGGCGGGCGTCGTAGGTGTTGGCCCACACCAGGAAGTGGAGGCGGTCGCCCCACGGCTCGGTGGCGGGGGTGAGGCGCCATGGTTCGGCCTCGATCGCCTGCGGCTCGCGGAAGCGGGCCGGATCGACGCCGAGGGCGATCACCACGGGCTGGCGGGCGGCCCATGCCGTGTGCAGGCGTTCGACCGTGTCGGCCGGGTCGGCGAGGGTGGCCTCGTCGACCCTGATCACGGGCGCGCCGGACCACTCCGTGGGGACCGTGGCGCCGGCGCGCACCACGACGCCCCGACCGAGCTCGGGCGGTCCGGGGAACGGCACGCCCGCCAACCTACGCACGGGGTGTCAGCGTTCGGCCGTGACGATCCCCACCGTGGCGCCGAGCACGACGCGCCCGTGCTCGTCGACGTAGCGCTCGTAGGCGGCCTGGATGGCGTCCCGGGCGGCGTCGCGGGCCTCCTCGTCGACATCGAGGAGCACCGCCCGGACCGGGCCGATGTCGAGCGACCCGGCCGCCGCCTCCGCCGGGGGCAGCCCGCCGCCGACGAAGATCGGCACCTCGTGGCGCCACCACTGCCCGGCGAGCCAGCCGGTCCCCACGAGGAGGCGGTCGACGAGCTCCGGGTCGGACAGCGAGAACGGACCCTCGTCGGGTTCGGGCACGGCCGGGCGGATGCCGAGACCCTCGAGCGTCGCCACGGTGGCCTGCAGCGGGACGCTGAAGAACTCCGAGTCGTCACGCGGCGCCCACACGGCCACACACAGCCGGCCGCCACCCTCCTGGGTGGCCCGCGCCATGTTGGCGAAGGCGGCCGTCGGGTCGGCGAAGAACATCACGCCGAAGCGCGACATCGCGATGTCGTACGACGCCTCCGCCGGCTCCCACGCCGACACGTCGGCCTGCAGCCACTCGATCGGCGCGGCGCCGGCCGGGACGTCGGCCGCCGCGGCGGCTCGCAGCATGTCGTCGGAGATGTCGACGCCCGTGACGGCCCCGGCAGGGCCGACGAGCTCGGCGGCCCGGCGGGTCGTCGGGCCGGTGCCGCAACCGACGTCGAGCACCCGCTCGCCGGGCTGCAGCGCGGCGCTGTCGAACAGCAGCTCGCTCACCGGCGAGAGCTGCTGGTCGAGCTGCTCGGCCAGGCGGACCCAGCGGGCCGCCCGGTCGCCCGTCCACGGATCGGTCATGACGCGTACAGCTGCAGCTCGGTGCCGATGCGATCGGCCAACTCGTACGTCGTGGCGAGGTCGGGGTGGCGCACGACCACGATGCCGTCGGACAGGACGGTGGCCTTCCAGTCGCGGCGGGGCTCGCCGAGGCCCACGAGGTCGACGTTGACGATGTGCTCGCCGATGGTGGCCATCAGGTGGGCCAACCCTTCGACGTGCACGATGCGCCCTTGGCCCTGGGCCCGCTTGATGACCATGGCGGCGTTGTACTGGCGGGCGATCGGCTGGCTGAGGCGGCCGTGGCACACCGCTTCGGCCCACCCGGTAAAGAGGTCGATGTCACAGCTGTAGTTCATCAGGTCCGTCAGCCGTGCCCCGGGCGCACGTGCGCCGATCTCGCCGAACACCGTCTCGCCGGCGGCGGTGCGGTACCACTCCATGTGGGTGAAGCCCGACGTGAAGCCCATCGCGGCGAGCACGGCCTCGCCCATCGCCTTGCCACCGGCGAGGGACGCGGCGTCCGGGTCGCGGTGGGCGATGACCTGCTGGCTGATCCACTCGACCTGCTTGCCGATGAGCGGCCGCGGCCGGTACTCGGCGATGTTGTGGAAGGCGATGGTCCCGTCGGCGCACACGGTGTCGTAGGTGAACTCCTCGCCGTCGATGAACTCCTCGACGCTGACCTCCGGGATGTGGCGGAGGTGGGGGAGCGCGGCGGCGAGGTCCCCGTCGTCGTCGACGCGGTAGGTGTCGAGCGAACCGGCGCCGGCGATCGGCTTGACGATGGCCGGGTAGCCGATGCGCTCGACGGCCGCCCAGCACGCGGCGACGCTCGTGGCGCGCGCCGAGCGGGGGGTGCGGATGCCGGCCCGCTCGACGACCTCCTTCATGCGGCCCTTGTCCCGGAACGGCACGGTCTGCTCGACGGTGAGGCCCGGCACGCCGATCGCCTCGCGCAGTCGCGCGGCCAGCAGCACGGTCGGCTCCCACAGCGTCTCGACGAGGTCGACGTTGCGCCCGCGCACGGCGTCGAGCACGGTCGCGATGGCGCCGTCCTCGTCGGCCCACGAGCGGATGGTGATGTACTCGGCGAGGGAGCGCTTGGCCACCTCGGGGAGCGCGTCGAGGGGCTGGTCGCCGACACCGATCACACGGGCGCCCACGTCGGCCAGGCCGCGCGTGAACAGGGGCATCTCGCCCGGGTAGCCGGGGGCCAGGAAGATCACGTCGATCAGCGGCACTCCAGTCGGATCGTGGAGACGAGCTCCTGGAGCGACTCCTCCACGGCCTCGGTGCGCTCGTCGCGCACGATCACGTGGCCGTCCCCCTCGTAGGTGCCGCTGATGCGGTCGCCGGGAGCGGGCAGCCGCACTTCGACGACCCGCGCCGCCGTCGCCTCGCTGACCTGGTCGAGGCCGTGGGCGGCGACGATCGTGCGGCCGGGACCCTGGGCGCGGAGGTAGGCGGCACCGACGGCGTAACGGCGCGGCGGTGGGTCGAAGGCGTCGTGCACCGCCAGCCGGGCCCACGCCGCGTACAGGTCGGTGTCGTGGGCGTACGAGAGCAGTGACATGAACTGGGCGCCCGGGGGACGGGCGGCGACCTCGGAGATGGCGTCGTCGCCGGTGGGACGGCGGAACCACTCCATGTGCGTGAGGCCGGTGCGCAGACCGAGCGCGGTCACGCCGCGGTGGGCCAGGTCGACGATCGACGCGTAGTCACCGCCGTC
Organism: uncultured Acidimicrobiia bacterium; assembly: GCA_963784255.1. GTDB lineage: Bacteria > Actinomycetota > Acidimicrobiia > Acidimicrobiales > Ilumatobacteraceae > JALZMG01. The sequence goes on from CAWAQO010000005.1 coordinate 321,360, forward strand.
GATGTCTCGCGGCAGCAGCACGGACCACTGGATCCACGGGTGCTCCAGCACCTCCAGCGGGCTCGGCAGGTAGCGGCTGATCGAGTGCCACACGAGGCGGCCGTCGACGACGACGCTGTCGAAGGAGTGCTCCTCGCCGCTCACGAACTCCTCGAGGAGCATCGGCGCGTCGGGCGTCGGCGCGGCGTTGCCGAGCCACGTCTCGAGTTGGCCGGCGTCGTCGATGCGGAACGTGTTGCGGGCGCCCGCCCCGGCGAGCGGCTTGGCGACGAACGGGTAGCCGACCCCGGCGACGAAGCGACGGGCGTCGTCGGCGGAGGTCGGCGCGGCGGCTGCGGGCGCACGGCACGCCGTTCGCCTCGAAGGCGGCCTTCATCCGCGCCTTGTCCCGGAAGTTCTCGGCGACGGCGACGCCGAGGCCGTCGATGCCGAGGCGCTCGCGTGCGACCGCCAGCGGCACCTGGAGGTTCTCGAGGATGGCGACCAGGCGGTCCACCGACCCGAGCTGGGCGGCGAGCTTGGACGTGGCGGTCGTGAGCTGGTCGGGGTCGAGGCAGTCGTCGGTGCGCCAGTGCGCGGCGATGGCCAGGCGCACGGTCGGCGGGAACGCCTCGACGGGATCGCTGCTGATCAGCCCGACGCGGGCGTCGGGCACGTGGGCGACGGCGTCGACGAACCGCGTCGTCGCCTCCATGGCGTACGGCGCCACGAACACCACGTTCGCCATACCCGCCGGACCGTACTGCAGCGCTGGGACCGGTCGCGTGCGCAGCCCGGTCCGCGCCGCACCGCGAGATCACGGGGTCAGTCGGTGCAGGTCACGTGGGAAGAGGGTCACCTCGCGGACGTTGGCCGCTCCGGTGAGGCGAGCGGTCCACCGTTCGAGCCCGATGGCGAAACCACCGTGGGGCGGCATCCCGTGCCGGAACGCTTCGAGATACCCGTCGTACGCGCTGCGTGTCGGCCCCTCCAAGCGCGTCGAGGTAGTCGTTGTAACGGTGGAGGCGCTGCCCACCGGTGACCAGTTCGACGCCCCGGAAGAGGAGGTCGAAGCTGTTCGAGGAGCGGGGTCGCTCAGGGTCGGGATGGGTGTAGAAGGGTCGCTTCGCCATCGGGTAGCCCGTGACGAACAGGAGCTCCGAGTCGTGCTCGCGCAGGGCCCACTCGCCGAGCCAGCGTTCGTGGCCGGGCGCCAGGTCGAGCTCGCCGAGCGTCGTCTCTCCGGTGCGGTCCTGGATGAGCCGAAGGGCCTCCTCGAAGTCGATCACGGGGATCTCCTCCGGGACCACGGGCAGTTCGAGCTCGAGGAGCGCGACCGCGCTCGACGCCCGATCGGCGACGGCGTCGATCATCCCGCTGATCGCCGCGCGCAGCACCGCCATGACGTCGGTGTGGTCGGAGATGAAGCCCATCTCGGCGTCGAGCGACACGTACTCGGCCAGGTGCCGCGTGGTGTCGTGCGGCTCGGCACGGAAGACCGGCCCGACCTCGTACACACGCTCGAACACGCCGACCATCGTCTGCTTGTAGAACTGCGGGCTCTGGGCGAGGAACGCGGTCCGGCCGAACCAGTCGATCGGAAAGACGTTGGCGCCGCCTTCGGTGGCGGACGCGACGACCTTGGGCGTGTGGATCTCGACGAAGCCCCGGGCGTCGAGCGCCGTCCGGAACCCGTGGACCGATGCTGCGGCCAGGGCCGCGGCCGCGCGACGGCGGGGGTGCCGGAGCGAGATGGCGGCGTGGTCCAACACCGTCGGCAACTGGGCCGGGATCTCACGCCGTCGCAGCTCGAATGGCGGGGCCACCTCGGCACGCGACAGCACCACCATGTCGGGCTCGTGCAGCTCCACGCCCGCCGGTGCTTGGTCGCTGGCCACGACGGTGCCCGTCACCTCCAGCACCGACTCGGTGAGGAGCTCGCCGAGCCACTGCCGATCGGCCTCCGCCGTGACGACGACCTGGGCGATGCCCTTGCCATCGCGCAACAGCAGGAAGCAGACCTGCGACAGCTGGCGTTGGTGGTGCAGCCAGCCGGCGAGGCGGACGCGCTCGCCGACGTGCTCGGCCAGGTCTGTGGTCCAGATCCGCTCCACCGCTCACCTCCATCTCGGACGAGTCCCAGATGTGCGGGCGAGGGGAGCTCGCGGTGCCACCGCACTTCGTCACCGCGTACGCGGCGACCTCATTGCCAACCGTGGCTCCGGGGACGTCACCCCCATCCGCACCACCGGTGGTGCAGCGTAGGCGGAGCGCCGGCGGTCGGGCCCGGGATTTGGCTCGGCCAGCCAGGTCGTACGATCCCCGGATCGTGAACGTCGTCTTCCTCGAGCCGAGCTTCCCGGACAACCAGAAGCAGTTCGTCAGGGCGCTGGCCGACGTCGGGGCGACGGTGATCGGGATCGGCGAGCGACCGAAGGACTGGCTCGACGGCGACGTCGCCGGGTGGCTCACCCACTACGAGCAGGTGCCGTCGATCGTCGACGAGGGTCGGCTCCACGAGATCGTGCGCGGGCTGCAGCAGCACGTCGAGGTCCACCGCCTGGAGGCCGCGGTCGAGGCCCACGTGATGGCAGCGGCCCACGTGCGGGAGGCGTGCGGCATCCCGGGCACGTCGGTGCGCACGGCCTACCTCTGTCGCGACAAGCCGGCGATGAAGGAGGTGCTGCGCGCCGCCGGAGTCCGTTGCGCGGCGTCCACCGGCGCTCGCTCCGGTGCGGAGGTCCGGCAGCTTCGTCGCCGAGGTCGGCTTCCCGGTCGTGCTCAAGCCGGCCGCCGGTGCCGGCGCCTCGGGTGCCGAGCGGGTGGGCTCCGCCGACGACCTCGAGGCGGCCATCGCCCGCAGCGGCGTCGACCACGGCGTCGAGATCGCCGTCGAGGAGTTCGTCGAGGGCCACGAGGGCTTCTACGACACGATCAGCATCGACGGCCAGGTGGCGATGGACTTCGCCACGCACTACTACCCGAACGTCCTGGAGGCGATGCGGACACGGTGGATCTCGCCGCAGTTCGTCGCCACCAACCGCATCGACAGCGCGCCCGGCTACGACGAGGTCCGGGAGATGGGCGGGCCGTCATCGCCGCCCTCGGCATCGGCACGTCGGCCACCCACATGGAGTGGTTCGCCGGCCCCAAGGGGCTGTACTTCTCCGAGATCGGGTGCCGGCCGCCCGGCGTGCGCTGCTGGGACCTCTACGCCGCCGGCAACGACATCGACATCTACCGAGAGTGGGCGTCCGCCGTCGTCCACGGCCAGGTGTCGGGCCCGCCGTCGCGCCGCTTCGCCGCCGGCATCATCGCCCTGCGCCCGGACCGCGACGGGGCGATCACCGGCTACGACGGGCTCGACGAGATCCAGAGCCGCCACGGCGAGTGGATCATCGACGCCCACTTGCCCGGCGCCGGCACGGCGACGCAACCGGTCGAGGCCGGCTACATGGCGAACGCATGGGTCCGCATGCGCCATCCCGACTACGACACGCTCCGCGAGATGCTCGACGACGTCGGCCGCACGGTCCACGTGCACGCCGCGTGATCGAGCGCGCCGACAACCCACGCGAGCTCACCGCTGCCGCGCTCGACGCCCGGCTCGCCGACGGCGGGGCCTTCCCGATCGTCGCGCCGGGCCGATGCACGTTCGCCCACCACGGCCCGGCCATCGACGTGCGCCTCGTCCACTTCGGCGTCGGCTTCCCGGCCGACCTGCGCTACGACGCCGTCGACGACTCCGACTGGTGGCTGTTGACCCTCGCCGTCCCGGACGGCTCCCGGATCGAGTACAAGGTCGAGGTCGTCGACAGCTTCGGGACCCACCTCCTGGAGGACGCCCTCAACGACCGCCAGGCGGCCCACCCGTTCGGCGCCAACTCGGTGCTCGAGGCGGAGGGCTACACCGAGCCGGCGTTCACCGCCGCCGATCCGGACGTGCCGCGGGGACGGCTCGTCGACTTCGAGCACCCGACAGCGCGGCCCTCGGTCGATCGACGCTGACGACGGTGTACCTGCCGGCCGGCGACACGCTGGCCGGCGAGCACCGCCACCCGCTGCTCGTCGTCCACGACGGCAACGACTACCTGCAGTACGCGTCGGTCGCCACGGTGCTCGACAACCTCATCGCCGCCGGGGCCATCCCAGCGACGGTCGCCGCCTTCGTGCGTCCCGCCGAGCGGCTCGTCGAGTACGCCGACGATGCCCGCCACGCCCAGTTCCTCTGCACCGAGCTGATCCCCACGCTGGAGGCGGAGTTGGCCCTGCCCGGCGACCGCAGCTGCCGGTTCGCGATGGGCGCCAGCTTCGGCGCCGTGGCATCACTGTCGGTGGCGACGCGCCACCCCGACGTGTTCGGCGGGCTGCTGCTGCAGTCCGGCTCGTTCGCCGGCGCCGGCACCGGGTGCCGCCCGAGGCCCGAACCGCTGTGGCGGCCGGTGCGCGCCTTCGTGCGGTCCTACCTCGCCGCGCCGGCCCGGGTGGCCGACCGGGTCGCCGTGACGTGCGGGGTGTACGAGTCGCTGATCTGCGAGAACCGCGCCCTGGTTCCCGAGCTCGCCGGCACCGGGATGGGCGTCAACTTCGTCGAGGCGCTCGACGGCCACAACTGGGCCAGCTGGCGCGACACGCTCGGCGTCGCCCTGCCCTGGTTGCTGGCAGGGTAACTTCGCCGCCGTGGCCGACGTCCGCCGTCGCATCGGGCTCTCGCTGGGCGCCGACCTGTGTTGGCCGATCTGCTACGAGGAGGTGCTGCGCCGACTCGACCTGGCGATCGACCTCGACGGCGACACCATCCGCTTCGACGTCGACCGTGTCACCATCGAGCCGTTCGACCTCCACCAGCCGTCGAGCTACGACCTCGTCGTCGACCGGCTGACGCACTGGTACACGACGAGCCGCGAGTGGATCAAGAAGGCCGTGCTGATGGACGGCCTCTACGTGTTCAACAACCCGTGGGCGATCCAGTCCATGGAGAAGCACACGTCCTACTGCGCCATGATGCGCCTCGGCATGCCCATCCCGACGACGTGGATCGTGCCGCCCAAGCAGTACGAGCCCAAGCCGGACCTGCAGATCACGCTCGAGCGCTACGCCCGCTTGTTCGACCTCGACGCCGTCGGTGAGGCCGTCGGGTACCCCCTGTTCGCCAAGCCGTACGACGGCGGCGGATGGGCCGGCGTCAGCCGTGTCGACGACGGTCGCGCCCTCCACCACGCCTACGACAACAGCGGCACCTACCTGTTGCACTTGCAACGAGCGGTCGAGCCGCACGACCTCTTCGTCCGCTGCATCGGCTTCGGGCCGCAGACCCGCCTGATCCGGTACGACCCCTCGGCGCCCCTGCACGACCGGTACACGCTCGACGACGGCGGCGTCTCCGAGGACCAGCGCCAGACGCTCGTCGACACGACGATGACGATCAACTCGTTCTTCGGGTGGGAGTTCAACTCCTGCGAGGCGCTCCGTCAGGGCGACACGTGGCACCCCATCGACTTCGCCAACGCCTGCCCCGACTCGCAGGTCACCTCGCTGCACTACCACTTCCCCTGGCTGGTGGCCGCCAACCTGCGCTGGTCGATCTTCTGCGCCGCGACCAAGCGGCCGATGCCGATCAACCTCGACTGGGCGCCGTACTTCGAGGTCGCCGACACCGACGCCCCGTACCCCGAGAAGCTGCGCGCCTACGCCGAGATCGCCCGGCAGCGCTTCCAGACCGCCGAGTTCGAGTCGTTCTGCGCCACCCACCTCGGCCACCTCGACCAGGTCGTGTGGGAGTTCTTCGCCTCCGGGATCGCCTTCGACGCCGTCCGCCAGAAGGTCGCCGCCCTGTTCCCGCCCCACGAGGTCGACCTGTTCACGGACGTCTTCTGGGAGCGCATCCAGCGATGGCGCGCCGAGACGGCGCCGGCGTCGGCGCCGGCCGGCTGACCGGCGATGGACAAGCTCAGCACCCGTTGGCGGTCGGACCGGGTCGAGCGCGAGGTCACGCTGGCCCGTTGGGGCTCGTTCGGCACCCCGGTGCTGGTGTTCCCGACGGCGGGCGGCGACGCCGAGGAGATCGAGCGCTTCCACCTCGTCGACGCCTGCGCCGGCCTGATCGACGCCGGGCGCGTGAAGCTGTACTCGGTGGACAGCGTCAACGGGCGGGTGCTGCTCGCCGGCGAGGGTGACACCGGGCGTCAGGCGTGGATCCAGCGGCAGTTCTTCGAGTACCTCCGTCACGAGGTGCTGCCGGCCATCCGCACCGACTGCGCCACCGACGACATCGAGGTCGTCGTCGCCGGCTCGTCGATCGGCGCCTTCAACGCCCTGGCCTGCGTCTGCCTGCACGCCGACGTCTTCCGCGCGGCGATCTGCATGTCGGGCACCTACGACCTGCGCCGCTTCTACGACGGGCCGGTCAGCGACGACTACTACGAGTCGTCGCCGCTCAACGTGGTGCCGGCGATGGACGGCGAGGCGCTCGAGCAGTTGCGCCGGCGCTTCGTGCTGCTGGCCAGCGGCGAGGGCGCCAACGAGGACATCGGGGAGTCGTGGTCGGTCGCCCGCGTGCTCGGCGGGATGGGCGTGCCGAACCGGGTCGACTCGTGGGGGACCGCGTGGGAGCACGATTGGCCGCTCTGGCGGGCCATGCTGCCGCAGTACCTGGAAGAGTTGGTGTAGCGATGGGTACGCAGACGGCGCAGGGCACCACCGACCGGCAGGTCGCCATCCGCTGGATGCTCCGCGACCTCCAGGCGCTCGAGCACATGCTCGCCCAGCGGATGTTCGAGACGGGCATCACGCGCATCGGCGCCGAGCAGGAGATGTTCCTCGTCGACGGGTCGTGGCAGCCGTCTCCGACCGCCTTGGCGCTGCTCGCCGACCTCAGCGACGGGCACTTCACGACCGAGGTCGGCGCCTTCAACCTCGAGCTCAACCTCGACCCGCAGGTGTTCACGGGTGACTGCCTGCGGCGCGTCGAGCAGCAGCTCGACGGGTTGCTCGCGCTGGGCCGTGCCGCGGCCGGCGCTGCCGGGCTCAACATCGTGCTCGCCGGCATCCTGCCGACGATCCGCAAGGGCGACCTGTCGATGGACAACATGGTCCAGAACCCGCGGTACCTGGCGCTCAACACGGCGCTGATGGATCTGCGCGGCGAGGCCTACGAGCTGCACATCAAGGGCACCGACGAGCTGCGCGTGCGCCAGGACTCGGTGATGGCCGAGGCCTGCAACGCCAGCTTCCAGGTGCACCTGCAGGTGACGCCCGACGAGTTCGTCAACCTCTACAACGTCGCCCAACTGCTCGCCGGTCCGGTCCTCGCCTGCGCCACCAACTCGCCGGTGCTGTTCGGCAAGCGGCTCTGGGCCGAGACCCGCATCGCCCTGTTCGAGCAGTCCGTCGACACCCGCCGTCCCGGTCACCACATGCGCGACCGCAGCGCCCGCGTCACGTTCGGCAACGACTGGGTGCAGCGCGGCGTCACCGAGCTGTACCAGGAGGACATCACGCGCTTCCGGCCGGTGCTGGCACCCGACGAGTACGACGACCCGTTCGAGGAGCTGGCGGCCGGGCGCATCCCGACGCTGCCGGCGCTGCGCCTGCACACGGGAACGGTGTGGCGGTGGAACCGCGGCTGCTACGGCATCACCGACGGCGTCCCCGCACCTGCGCATCGAGAACCGCGTGCTGCCGTCCGGACCGACGGTGGTCGACGAGATCGCCAACGCCGCGCTGTGGCTGGGGCTGATGCGGGCGATCGGCGACCGCCATCCGGAGGTCAACCGGATGCTCCCGTTCGAGGTCGTCCGGTCCAACTTCGTGAACGCCGCCCGCCAGGGCCTCGGCGCCAACCTGACGTGGCTCGACGGCGCCGACCACACGGCCACGGCGCTCGGCCTCGACGTGCTGGTGCCGCTGGCGTCCGAGGGTCTCGCCTCGGTCGGGGTCGCCGACGAGGACCGCGAGCGCTACCTGGGCGTCATCGAGCGGCGCCTGCGCAACGGCCACACCGGCTCGCAGTGGGTGCTCACGTCGCTCAACGCGCATGCGCAACCAGGGCACGGCCGGCCAGCGCCTCAACAGCCTCACGGCGGCGATGGTCAACCGCCAGCGCGGCGGCGCGCCGGTGGCCGAGTGGACGCCGGCCAGCCTCGACGAGGGTGGTCAGTGGCGCCACAACTTCGTGTCCATCGAGCAGCTGATGACCACCGACCTGGTGACGTGCGCCGAGGACGACCCGGTGGAGCTGGCGGCCAACCTGATGGACTGGCACCGCATCCGTCAGGTGCTCGTCGAGGACGCCGAGCACCGGCTGGTCGGGCTGGTGTCGTACCGCACGATCCTGCGCCTGATCGCCCGCGGCAGCGGCTTCCTGGACGGCACCACGATCGGTGACGTGATGCGGCGCGATCCGGTGTCCGTGCCGCCCGACCTGGCGCCGCTGCGGGCGTTGGAGCTGATGCGCTCGTTCGGCATCGGGGCGCTGCCCGTCGTGGTCGACGAGCACCTCGTGGGCATCGTCACCGAGCACGACTTCATGAACGTCGCCGGGATGCTGCTGCTCGAGCAGCTCGACGGCACCTGACCGGCGTTCTGTCGTTTGGTGACGGCCCGATCGGGCCGTGTCTAAACGACAGAACCCTCGGGTTGGAGGCGCGGCGCCAGCTCGGCGACCAGTTCGACGACCTCCTGGGCGCAGGCGATGAACGCCTCGACCTCGCCGCCGCCGGGGTCGACGACCTCCTCCCACGCCGCCAGCTCCAGCCCGGCGAGATCGAGGGTGGCGACGCGCGCGGCGAGCGGGCGCCCGTCGGCAGGGAGGTCGCGGGCGAGGCGCTTGAGGGTGCCCGTGCGATCGGCCAGTTCGGGGTGCTCGCGGCGGACCCAGGCGACGTGCTCCGGTGCCAGGCCGACGATGACCACGGCGGTGTCGAGCAGCTCGCGCGTCGCCTGCCGGCTGCGGTGGTCCGGCGCCGGCACGCCGACGGCCTCGAACCCGGCGCGGGTGCGCCAGCTCATCGGCAGCCCGTCGATCGACAGCGTGCCGGCGGTGGCCACGTCGACGTCGGGCAGGTGGGCCCGCAGCGCGGCGCCGGCGATGACGGATCGGGTGGCGTTGCCCGTGCAGAGGAACAGGATGCTGATCGGCGAGGTCTACCATCCGCGTGTGTCCATGGATCTGGTCATCGAGGTGGACAACGAGCCGGGCGCGCTGGCGCGGGTGGCCACGGCGATCAGCGACGCCGGCGTGAACATCTCCGCCGCCACGTGCGTCGGACCGGCCAAGACGGCCGAGCTGCACATCCTCGTGCCGCACGCCGACGCGGTGAAGCGGGCGTTGGCGCTGTCGCAGCTGGCGGTGACGCGCGAGCGGGAGGTCGTCGTCGTCGAGGTGGACGACCGCCCCGGCGTGCTCGCCGACCTGGCCCGTGGCGTGGCCGAGGCCGGCGTCGACCTCGACCTCGTCTACGTCGCCACCCGCAACCGCGTCGTCTTCGGCTCCCCGGACCTCCCCGCCCTGAAGGCGGCGCTCGGTCAGACGTGAGTCGGTTCTGACGACGTTTCGCGTTCGTTTCTGGCCGGAAAGTTCACACAGAACCGGCGACCCCGGCGGGTGCCCTCGATCTGGGCGGGCCTCACCAGGGGGTGAGACACCCGCGGTTGGTGAGATTCCCGCCCAGATTGGGGAGCGGCTCAGCGGACGGCTTGCAGCGTGTAGGTGTGGGGGAGGCGCCAGGGGCGGTCGCGGAGGCGCCACTCGCCGCCGGCGATCTCGTCCATCCGGCCGGGGAGGGCGTCCCACGGCACGCTGTCGTGCTCCTCGAGGCCGGTCAGCGTCATGCCGTGGTCGAGGACCGCCGTCACGACCTCGCCGAGGCCGTGGTTCCACTCGATCGTGCGTCGCTTCGGCAGCGTCACGTCCGTGGCGACGTACGTTCCCTCCGACTCGAACACCGTGCCCTCCTCGCGCTCGAAGTAGGGGTACTCGATCGCCAGCGTTTCGCGACTCGCCTCGTCGAGCGACCACAGCACCGGGTGCCCCTCGCGGATGAACAGCCGTCCACCCGGTCGGAGCAGACCGGCGACGACGCCAGCCCAGCGGTCGATGTCAGGTAGCCAGCAGAGCGCGCCGATCCCCGTGAACACGAGGTCGAAGGCGCCCTCCCCGAGCAGCTCGACGGCGTCGAACACGTCGCCCTCCACGAACGTGGCGTCGGCGCCGGTGGCGGCGGCCAGCCGGCGAGCCTCGTCGAGCGCCGGCGGTGAGAAGTCGAGCCCGACCATCGAGGCACCCAGGCGGCACAGCGAGATGGTGTCGGTGCCGATGTGGCACTGCAGGTGGACGCCGCGCACGCCGGTGAGGTCGCCGAGGCGCGGGATGTCGAAGCGCACCACGTCGCTGATGTGGTCGGGGTCGTCGACGTACCGCTGGAGCCGGTAGTCCGGCGAGGCGGCGTGGGCGGGCGCCCGCTCGTCCCACAGCGCCCGGTTGAGCTGTCGGTAGTCCTCCACGGTCAGTCCTCCTCGGCGGCCTCGCGGGCGTCGTCCAGGGCGGCCTTGGTCCGGTCGATCCGGCCCGCCGCCTCCTCCCGCCGGCCCGCTGCCTCGTCTCGGCGCGCCGCCAGCCGGGCCAGCTCGGCGGTCGCCTTCTCGACGGCGGCGTCCGCCTCGGCCAGTGCGGCGTCGGCGCGAGCCAGGTCGCGCATCGACGCCTCGTGCTCCTTCTCGGCGCGGGCGAGCTGGCGCTGCCGCTCCCGCCGCGCCGCGGCGTCGGCCTTCGGCGACGGCTCGGCCTTGGCCGGCGCCGCCTTCTTCTTCTTCGCTGCCGTGCCGGCGGGTGCCGGGCGCGGGCCGGCGGCCGGCTCGAGTCCTGCGAAGAGGTCGATGGTCGCCGCACCGCCCGAGCCGAGGATGCCGGCGACCAGTTCGTCGATGGCCGTGGCGCTGCCGGCGACCTCCGCCAGCCGGGCCGTCAGCTCCGGCGTCTCCGGCGGCCGCTCGACCTCCTCCAGGGCAGTGCCGCCGAGCCGGGTGAGCGCGCCCGTCTGCTCGCGCAGCTCGGTCAGCGCGACGCGCAGGTCGGGGCCGTCACGCCCCTCGATCGCCGCCGCCTGCGCCTCGCGCATCTGCCGGGCGGCGGCGGCGAACGACTCCACCGCCTCGGGCTCGCGGTCCGCCGTCACGTTGAGCGCCCAGTCCGTCCACCCCGGGCGCCGGAACGCGCCGACGGCGGCCGCCCCCTCCTTGTCCTTGGCGGCCTTCAGCTCCTTGACGGCGGCGTTGCGGGCGGCCACGAACTCCGGCGGGGGCGTGGCGAACAGGCGGCGGATGAGGTCGCGGTCCACTGCGCAGCGACCGTACAGCGACGCCCCCGTGCCGTAAGGTCGAGATCGGATGAGCGCCGGGCAACGCATCGTCGTGGTTCGCCACGGTGAGACGGCGTGGAGCGAGGGGCGCCGCCACACGGGGCGCACCGATGTCCCCCTGAGCGAGGCCGGTCGGGCGCGGGCCGCGGCGCTGGCCCCGATGCTCGCCCAGCTCCCCGGGATCGAGTCGGCCCACGTCCTCACCAGCCCGCTGGGGCGGGCCCGCGACACCGCCCGCCTGGCCGCCTTCGAGTCGGCCATCGTGGACGAGGACCTGGCCGAGTGGGACTACGGCGAGGCCGAGGGCCGGCGCACGGTGGACATCCGCAAGGACGTCCCGGGATGGTCGGTGTGGACCAGCGAGATCGAGGGCGGCGAGCAACTGGCCGACGTGGCCCGGCGAGCCGACCGGGTGATCGCCCGCCTGCCCGACGGGCTGACGATCATCTTCGCCCACGCCCACATGTTGCGGGTCCTCTCCGCCCGGTGGTGCGGACTCGACGCCGCGCTGGGCCGCGTCCTGGTGATCGACCCGGGCGGCGTCGGCGTCCTCGGCCACGACCGCGAGGACCGCGTCATCGAGCGGTGGAACGTGACGCCGGATCTGCTCGCCGGGCCGTTCGAGGGAGCCGCTACCATTTCCGAGATGAGCGCCGAAGGCGCCCCGAGCACCCCATGACAGCGACTCAGACCACGACCACCGTCGTCGTTCCAGGCACCCACCTCATGTCTGCGCTCGTCGGGCCACGGGACCAACACCTCCGCCAGATCGAGGACGCCTTCCACGCGCGCCGAGATCCACGTGCGCGGCAACGAGGTCACGGCCAAGGGCGAGGACGCCGAGCAGATCGGCCGTCTCTTCGAGGAGCTGGTCGGCCTGCTCCAGCGCGGCCACGACCTCGACGAGCACAGCCTGCGGCGCGTGATCGGCATGGTCGACGACGACGAGCGGCCCAGCGAGGTGCTCACCCACGACGTCCTCCGCGGCTCCAGGGGCCGCCCGATCCGGCCCAAGTCGGCCGGCCAGAAGCGCTACATCGACGCCATCGCCGACAACGTCATCACGTTCGGCATCGGTCCCGCCGGCACCGGCAAGTCCTGGCTGGCCGTGGCCATGGCGGTGAAGGCGCTGCAGGCCAAGGAGGTGCAGCGCATCATCCTCACCCGCCCGGCGGTCGAGGCGGGCGAGCGGCTCGGCTTCCTGCCGGGCGACCTGATGGCCAAGATCGACCCGTACCTGCGCCCCCTGTACGACGCGCTGTACGACATGGTCGAGCCCGAGGGCGCCCAGCGGCTGCTCGAGCGCCAGACGGTCGAAGTGGCTCCGCTGGCCTTCATGCGCGGGCGCACCCTCAACAACAGCTTCATCATCCTCGACGAGGCCCAGAACACCACGCCGGAGCAGATGAAGATGTTCCTCACCCGCATCGGCTTCGGGTCGCGCGTCGTCGTCACGGGCGACGTGACGCAGATCGACGTCCCCAACGGCAAGAGCGGTCTGGTCGGCCTCGAGCGGGTCCTCCAGGGCATCGACGACCTCGCCTTCGTGCACCTCACCTCGTCGGACGTCGTCCGCCACCGCATCGTCGCCGACATCGTCGCCGCCTACGAGCGCGGCGACGGGTCGAGCTGATCGTGGACGATCCTCCCAGTCCCACCGGCGCCGTCGTCGTCGCTGCCGACGAGCAGGACGAGGTCGCCGTCGACGTCGACCGGTGGTGCCGCTTGGCGCGCGCCGTGCTGACCACCGAAGGCGCGCGCGGCGAGCTCACCCTGACGTTCGTCGACCGTGACGAGATCGCGCTGCTGAACCGCGAGCACCTCGGCAAGGTCGGCCCGACCGACGTCTTGTCGTTCCCGCTCGATCCGGCGGACGAACCGTCGGCCGGGCTGCCCGTGCTCCTCGGTGACGTCGTCGTCTGTCCGGCGGTGGCCGCCGGCCAAGCGCCGGAGCACGCCGGCACGCTCGACGACGAGTTGGCACTGCTCGTCGTCCACGGCGTGCTGCACGTGCTCGGCCATGACCACGCCGATCCCGAGCAGGCGGCACGCATGCGCGGGCGCGAGCTCGCCCTCCTCGGCGAGCACCACTGGGCCGGGACGCCGCCCCCAGCCTTCCGTCAGGAGCACGCGGAGCGCTGATGGACGGCACCGAGATCCTGATGTTGATCGCCATCGTCGTGCTGCTGGCGGTGCTCGTCGTGCTGGCCGCCGCCGAGACGGCGCTCAACCGCATGTCCCGCCACAAGGCGCAAGCGCTGGCCGATTCGACCGGTTCGAGGCAGGCGCAGGCGCTGCAACGGCTGGTGAGCCACCCCGAGCGGTTCATCAACCCGCTCCTCGTCACCGTCACGTTCCTGCAGACCGGGCAGGCGTTCCTGACGTCGATCCTGGCCGACCGGCTGTTCGGCACGCCCGGGGTGATCATCGGCTTCGTCCTCAACGTCGTCGTCTTCTTCGTCATCGCCGAGTCGATGCCGAAGACGTGGGCCGTGCTGCACACCGAGCGGGCCGCGCTGCTCACCGCCCGGTTCACGCAGTTCCTGGTGGGCTTCCCCCCGCTGCGCCTGATCAGCCGCGCCCTGATCGGTCTGACCAACCTGCTGCTGCCCGGCAAGGGGCTCAAGCAGGGTCCGTTCGTCAGCGAGCAGGAGCTGCTGGGCATCGTCGAAGCGGCCGCCGAGGACGACGTGATCGAGCACGAGGAGCGCGAGCTCATCGAGAGCATCATCGAGTTCGGCGACACCGTCGCCCGCGAGGTGATGGTGCCGCGGCCCGACATGATCGTCGTGCCCCACGACGCCACGGTGTCCGCCGGCCTCGACCTGGCGATCGCCCACGGGGTCAGCCGGTTGCCCCTCCAGGGCGAGGATCCCGACGACATCGTCGGCCTGGCGTACACCAAGGACCTGATCCGGGCGGAGCGCGAGGGCCGCGGCGACACGCCGGCCATCGACCTCGCTCGCCCGGTGCGCTTCGTGCCGGAGAACAAGCCGGTGGCCCGGCTGATGCGCGAGATGCAGGCCGGCAAGTTCCACCTGGCGATCGTCGCCGACGAGTACGGCGGCATCGCCGGCCTGATCACGCTCGAGGACTGCCTCGAGGAGCTGGTCGGCGAGATCGTCGACGAGTACGACATCGAGGAGCTGGCCATCCAACGCCTGCCCAACGGCGACTACCTCGTCGAGGGGGGTGTGCAGGTCGAGGAGCTCAACGAGGTGCTCGACGTGCACCTGCCCGACGAGGAGTGGGACACCGTCGGCGGCTTCCTGTTCGGCACGCTCGAGCACGTCCCCGAGCTCGGCGAGTCGGTCGAGACGCACGGGTGGCGGTTCGCCGCCGAGGAGCTCGACGGGCGCCGCATCCGCCTGGTCCGGGTGACGCCGGCACCGGTTGCGTCGGAGCGTGCCTCGTCCGACGAGGCGGTCGATCGGGCCGGTCGCTGACCGCCCGACTACCTTCCCGCCGATGGAGATCTCGCTGGAGGGGAAGGTCGCGCTCGTCACCGGTGCGTCGAAGGGCATCGGCAGGGCCATCGCCGCCGGGCTCGCCGGCTCGGGCGCCAAGGTGATGCTGAGCAGTCGCAAGCAGGAGCAGCTGGAGGCCGCCGCCGCCGACATCGACGGCGAGACGGCGGTGTTCGCCGCGAACGCCGGCGACCTCGACGCCGCGGCGGCCTGCGTCGACGCCACGATCTCGACGTTCGGCGGCCTCGACATCCTCGTCAACAACGCCGCCACGAACCCGTACTTCGGGGCCACGCTCGGCGTCGATCCCGGCCGCTACGACAAGACCTTCGAGGTCAACATCCGCGGGCCGCTGTTCTGGTCCAAGCTGGCGTGGGAGCGCTCGTTCCAGGAGCAGCCCGGCGTGATCCTCAACATCGCCTCGGTCGGCGGCATCCGGGCGGAGTTCGGCCTCGGCGTGTACAACCTCACGAAGGCGGCCCTCATCCACCTCACCCGGCAGCTGGCGGGGGAGCTCGGCCCGACCCGCGTCGTCGGCATCGCCCCGGGGTTGGTGGACACCGACTTCTCGGCGTTGCTCGTCCAGAACTTCGGGGAGTCGCTCGTCGCCTCGCTGCCGATGGGGCGGCTCGGCCAGCCGGAGGACATCGCCAACCTGGCCGTCTTCCTGGCCAGCGACAAGGCCAGCTGGATCACCGGCGAGACCTACGTCATCGACGGCGGCGCCGGCAACGGCCGGATGCGCTGATCGCTCGCCGGCGACGCCGGTCCGCCCTAGCCTGCGGCCAGTGGACGTGATCGGTTGGCTGCTGGAGGGCGATCCCGCCATCCGCTGGCAGGTGCTGCGTGATCTCACGGATGCCCCGCCCGAGGCGGTCGCGGCCGAGCGAGCGCGCGTGGAGCACGAGGGCTGGGGTGCCCGCCTGCTGGCGCTCGAGGGTGCCGACGGGCTGTGGGACGGTGGTGCCTGCTTCCCGGCTGCCTACACCGGTGCCGAGCCCGGTCAGCCGTGGACGGCGACGATGCACACCCTCCAGACGCTGCAGCTCCTCGGACTCGACCCGGAGTCCGAGGCGGCCCGCCGTGCCGTTTCGCTCGTCGCCGAGCACGGGCGCTGGGAGCACGAGGGCCAGCGCTACTTCGACGGCGAGGTCGAGCCCTGCATCAACGGCCGGACGATCGAGACCGGCGCCTACTTCGGGGTGGACGTCACGGCGATCGTCGAGCGGATCCTCGGCGAGCGGCTCGCCGACGGCGGCTGGAACTGCGAGGCCGAGAACGGCTCCGTGCGCTCCTCGATCGACACGACGATCAACGTGCTCGACGGGCTGCTCGAGTTCGAGCGGGCGACCGGCGGCTCGGCCGCGGTGAGCGAGGCCCGCCACGGCGGCGAGCAGTACCTGCTCGAGCGCGGCCTGTTCCGTCGCAGGAGCACGGGCGAGGTCGTCGACCCGGCGTACCTCGACCTCGCGTTCCCGTACTACTGGCACTACGACGTGCTGCGCGCCCTCGACTACTTCCGCAGCGCCGGCGGGGACCCGGATCCCCGGATGGCGGAGGCCGTCGAGGATGTGCGGTCGAAGCAGCAGCCCGACGGCCGTTGGCTGCTCGACCGCATCCATCCGGGTCGCGTCCACTTCGAGCTCGAGGACGGCGTCGGCTCGCCGAGTCGGTGGAACACGCTGCGCTCGCTCCGGGTCCTCGAATGGTGGGACCGAGCGGCCTGACGCCGCTCCGTCAGGACGGGCGATCGGGGGCCGGTCGACGTCGGTCGTGCCCCGTCGGGCGTGAACGTCGGAGGTGGGATCGGACCCACGAACAGGCGACCACGGTGCCGGCGCCGGCCGCGCTGATGAGCGGCAGCAGGACCTCCTCGAGCGGCATCCCGCCGACGTGGGCGGTCACGCGGCGCCGCCCGCGGTCGACCGTCGATCGGTCCCTCGGGCGGCTTCGATGCCCCCGGCGACGCGTCGCAGCCACTCCTCGTCGGCGGCCTCGCTGTCGCCGTACTCGTCGTGCCAGTCCCACCACTCGTACGGCGCCGTCTGGGGGTAGCCGGCGGGGGAGTCCTCCCACGTCTCCTGGCGCCCGAGCGCGGTCATGTCGAGGTAGCTCCACGTGCTGCCCAACGACTCGTCGCCGCGGTTGTTGATCAGGTACGTCCGGTAGACGCGATCGCCGTCGCGGATGAAGGCGTTGGTGCCGTGCCACTGATCCACACCGAAGTCGACGTCGAAGTCGTCGGTGATGGTGTACCAGGGCATCTCCCAGCCCATCCGCGCCTTCACCCGTGCGATGTCGGCGGGTGCGGCTCGTGAGACGAAGACCAGCGTGGTGCCGCGGGCGTTCAGGTGGGCGAGGTGGCCGACGTGGTCGGCCACCATCGAGCAGCCACGGCAGGCGTGCTCGGGCCAGCCGTACACGCCCGGCTCGAAGAAGGCGCGGTACACGACGAGCTGCGGACGCCCGTCGAACAGGTCGGCGAGGCTCGCCGTGCCGCTCGGTCCGTCGAACGTGTACTCACGCTCGACGGCGACCCACGGCATGCGGCGGCGGGCGGCGGCCAGCGCGTCGCGGGAACGGGTCAGTTCCTTCTCCTGCACGAGCAGCTGCTGGCGGGCAGCCTCCCACTCCTCGGGCGAGACGATCGGGGGTGTGTCCATCGGGGTTCCTCTTCGCGTGTCGGGCACCGGGCTCGGCGCATCTGCCCACGTGTAGACACCGGGTGTGGACGGAACGAAACGGTGGGCGACCTGTGACATCTCTCACATGCGTCGGGCGCGGCCGACCGGTCCGTTCCGGCGCCCGCCGGTGTCGACACGGGTGATGGCGACGAACGACGGCGACGACGAGGTGGCGACATGACCGACGCCGCGCTCGCTCGCGCCAGGACGGGCGACGGCGACGCCTTCAGCGAGCTCGTCGAGCCGTACCGGCGAGAGCTGCAGGTGCACTGCTACCGCATCCTCGGCTCACTGCAGGACGCGGAGGACCTGGTGCAGGAGACCCTCGTCGCGGCATGGCGCGGCCTGGATCGGTTCGAGGAGCGTGCCTCGCTGCGGGTCTGGCTGTACCGCATCGCGACCAACAAGTGCCTGAACGCGCGGCGCGACCGCGGACGCCGTCCGAAGGAGGGAGCGATGCTCGAGCCGCCCGAGCCGACCCGCCTCAGCGAGCCGGTGTGGTTGGAGCCGTACCCGGACGTGCTGCTCGACGGCATCGGTGACGTCTCGCTCGGGCCCGAGGCGCGCTACGAAGCGACCGAGGCGATCGCGCTGGCGTTCGTCGCGGCGCTCCAGCACCTGCCGCCGCGCCAGCGCTGCGTGCTCGTGCTGCGCGACGTGCTCGGTCTCGGCGCCGCCGAGGTCGCCGACATCCTGGGCGGCACGGAGACGGCGGTGAAGGGTGCGCTGCAACGGGCGCGGGCGACGCTCCGTGCCCACGGGGAGATCGCATCGCCAGAACACGCCGCGATCCCGCCGTCGACCCGGGAGCGCGAGGTCGTCGACCGGTTCGCTGCGGCCGTCGAGGCCGGCGACATCGATGCCATGGTCGCACTGCTCGCCGACGACGCCTGGCTCACGATGCCGCCCGAGCCGTACGAGTACCAGGGCCATCTCGCCATCGGCAGGTTCCTCGACGACCGGGGTCGGCGACGCGGTGCCAACCTCGTGCTCGTGCCCACCCGGGCGAACGGCCAGCCGGCGTTCGGCTGCTACGTGCCCGACGCCCACGCGGCCATCGCCCACGCCTACGGCCTGATGGTCCTCACGCTGCGGGGCGACGAGATCTCCGCGATCACGTTCTTCGGCGACGGAGCCGTGCTGGCCCGCTTCGGCTTGCCCCGCACCCTCGCCATGTAGCGAACATCTGACGCGGCGCCGGACACCGGCGGTCACGCACCAATGGCCTGGCTTCTGCCGTTCGGCATCGGGCACGATCGGGGGATGAAGTTCGTTCGCCAGGTGGTCGTGTTCGACGCCGCCGACATCGCTGCCGAGAGCGCCTTCTGGGCCGCGGTGCTCGGTGGCTCCGTCGTCGCCGACGACGATTGGCACAGCATCGTCATCGACGGGGAGTGGCAGGTCAGCGTCCAGCTGGCCCCCGATCACGTCCGGCCGGAGTGGCCCGACGGGACACCGCAGCAGATCCACCTCGACCTCCACGTCGACGACCTCGCGGCCGCCCATGCCGAAGTCATGGCGCTGGGTGCGACGTTGCTGCAGCCGGCGGAGGACCTCGACGCCGAGGACGGCTGGCAGGTCTACGCCGACCCGGCGGGGCACCCGTTCTGCCTCTGCTGGAGCTGACGGGGGTCAGGACCGCGTGAGCGCGGCGACCCCGTCGAGCCGTGCCAGCTTGTGCGGGTTGCGGATGGCGTAGATGCGGGTGATCCGACCGTCGTGCACGGTGACGCTCATCGCCGTGTTGATCTCGCCGCCGATGTCGATCCGTCCGCCGGGTGACCCGTTGAGCCAGACGGTCTCCGCCTCGAGATCGGCGAGGCGGGCGGCGCCGATCAGGAAGCTGGCGACCCGTTCGGCGCCCTCGATCGGACGGCGAGCAGCGGCGACCAAGCCGCCGCCGTCGGACACGATGACGACGTCGGGAGCGAGGACGTCGAGGAGCCCTTGCAGGTCGCCGTGCCGGACGGCCGCGAGGAACCGGTCGACGGCCTCCTGCTGCTCCGACGTGCTGACCGGCATCCGCGGGCGCCGAGCGGCGACGTGGTCGCGGGCGCGGTGGGCGATCTGGCGGACGGCGGCTGGTGACTTGCCGAGCGCTGCGGCGATCTCGTCGTAGGGGGTGTCGAACACGTCGCGGAGCACGAACACGGCGCGCTCGGTCGGACCGAGCGTCTCGAGCACCGTGAGCATGGCGATCGAGACGTTCTCGGCGAGCACGACGTCGGCGGCGACGTCCGGGCTCGTCAGCAGCGGCTCCGGCAGCCACTCCCCGACGTACTCCTCGCGCCGGCGCGCCATCGACCGCAACCGGTTCAGTGCCTGACGGGTGACGATGCGGACCAGGTAGGCGCGCGGGTCACGCACCGCGGCCTGGTCGACGCCGGCCCACCGCAGCCACGTCTCCTGGACGACGTCCTCGGCGTCGGCGGCGGAGCCGAGCATCTCGTAGGCGACGGTGAACAGGAGGCTGCGGTGGCGCGCGAACGCGTCGTCGTTCATGCCGAGGTGGCGTATCCGGCCGACCGTTGGGCCAGCGGCAGCGTGCACGCCTTGGAGAACCCTTGGGCCTCGATCCCCATCGCCGTGTTGCACCTCGTGGTCAGGTTGGCGAACGCGACCGTGGCCGTGAGCTCGACCATCGCCGGCGCACCGAGCTGCTCGAGCAGCCGGGCCGACAGTTCGTCGGTGACCCGCGTCGGCGTCTCGCTCATCGCCTCGGCGTACTCCATGACGTCGCGCTCGAGCGAGGTGAACACCGGCGACTCACGCCACCGGGGGACCTCGCTGGCCTTGACCTCGTCGAGTCCTTCGTTGTGGGCGTGGAAGTAGCCGAAGTCGAGGCACCACGAACAGCCGACGAGCGCGGCGACGGCCATGTTCGCGAACGACTTCGAGGTCGGGGTCGAGCTGATCCCACTTCTGGGCCTTGCGGCCGAACCCGGTGAGGCTGCTGAGCACCGGTCGGTTGTGCCACATCACCTCGGCCGGCTCCGGGACGTCACCGAGCATCTTGCGGCTGAACCGCTTCAGCAGGTACCCGTACACACCGGTGATCTCGGCCTTCGGGATCCGTGTCGTGCTGGACATGCGTCCTCCTCGTGTGGATGCCATCGCCATGAAGACACCGCCCGCGCGCCCCGTGTGACAGTCACGGGCCGCCGTCGACGCTCAGGAGCGCAGCAGGGCGCGGCGCACCTTGCCGAGCGCCGTGCGTGGGATCTCGTCGACGAGCACGAGGCGCCGCGGCGCGGCGTACGGCGCCAGCCGCTCCTTCACCAGCGCCCGCAGGTCGGCCAGTTCCGGCGGGTCGCCGGCGGGCACGACGTATGCCGTCACGAGCTGCCCCACTCGTCGTCGGCCGTGCCGGCGACGGCCACGTCGCCGACGCCGGTCGCTGTGCGGAGGACGGCCTCGACCGGCTCGGGCCACACGTTCTCGCCGCCGGTCACGATGAGGTCGCCGCGGCGGCCGTCGACACGCAGCCGGCCGTCGTCCCAGGCCCCGAGATCGCCGGTCGCCAGCCACCCGTGGACGAGCGGCACCGTGCCGTCCCGGTAGGCGCGCAGCAGCATCGGTGCCCGGACGTGGATCTCGCCGTCGCCGGCCACCCGGACCTCGACGCCGTCCAGCGGCCGGCCGTCGTACACGACGCCGCTGCCGGTCTCGGTGAGGCCATAGGTCGTCACGACGTTCGGCGGCAGGACGGCGGGCGGTGCGGCGCCGCCGAGTACTACCGTGCGGAACACCGACGGGTCGACGCGGCGCAGCGCCGTCGACACCAGCGACACCATCGTCGCCCCGCTGGCCATCGCCGCGGCCGCGTCGAACGACGGGTGCACGGTCAGGCGGCAGCCGGCGACCAGCGCGCGGATCACGACGGCGAGGCCGCCGACGTGCGACAGCGGCAGGCAGGCCAGCCACATGTCGTCCGCCGTCACGGCGAGCCGGGCGTTCGTCGCCCGCGCCGACGCCGCCACCGCGTCGTGGGTGAGCACGACGCCGCGGGGAGTGCCCGTCGAGCCGCTCGTCGCGACGACGAGGGCGTCACCCGGTTCCACCGGGATCCCGCCCTCGAGCGACTGTTCGCCGCCGCTGGCATCGATCACCGCCCCCGGCGCCATCGCCGCCAACAGCGCGGCGCGCGCCGCGCGGGGCAGCCGCTGGTCGACGGGGAAGGCGGCGTCACCGTGGGCCCACACGCGCTGCAGCGCGTCGACGAACTCGGGTCCGCCGGGGAGATCGAGGGCGACGAGTTGCCGCGGCGCCGTCATTGGTGCACCATCCGTCCATGCCGCCCGGGGGAGAGTGTGTGGTGCCCACCGTGACGATGGTTCGCTCGCCCGACGGGCTCGCTCATCGACCCATCATGGCGGACCGATGAACCGCTGGGTGCTCGGCGCTCGGCCGCGCACGTTGCCGGCGGCGATCGTGCCCGTGGCCATCGGCACCGGTTGCGCGGTCGGCGAGGGCGGCATCGTCTGGTGGCGGGTGCTCCTCGCCCTCGTCGTCAGCCTGGCCCTGCAGGTCGGCGTGAACTACGCCAACGACTACAGCGACGGACGGCGGGGCACGGACGACCACCGCGTCGGGCCGGTGCGCCTCGTCGCCTCGGGTCTCGCCCCGGCGGGGGCCGTCAAGCGAGCGGCGTTCGCCGCCTTTGCCGTCGCCGCGGTGGCCGGACTCGTGCTGGCGATCGCCACGTCGTGGTGGCTGCTGGTGGTCGGCGTCGCGGCGATCGCCGCAGCCTGGTTCTACACCGGCGGCCCGCGCCCGTACGGCTACCTCGGGCTCGGCGAGCTGTTCGTGTTCGTGTTCTTCGGGCTGGTCGCCACGATGGGGACCACCTACGTCGCCGTCGAGCGGATCACCGGCTTGGCGGTCGTCATGGGCTGCGCCGCCGGTTGCCTGTCGTGCGCGCTGCTGGTCGTCAACAACCTGCGCGACATCCCCTCCGACACGGTCGCCGGCAAGCGGACGCTCGCCGTGCGCTTCGGCGACCGCAGGACCCGGTGGCTGTACCAGGCGCTGGTGCTGGGGGCCTTCGCGCTGGCCGTCGTGGCCGCCGCGTGGCGGCTGCCGGTGCTGCTGGCGCTCGGCGCGGCCGTGTTCGCCGCCGCGCCCGTGAACGCCGTCCGCGCCGGCGCCAGGGGACCGGCGCTGATCCCCGTGCTCGGCGCGACCGGACGGCTGCAGCTGGTCTACGGCCTGCTGGCCACGGTCGGCCTGGCCCTCGGTGGCTGACCCAGCCAGCGCTCGAGCAGGTCGACGAACGTGGCCGGCTGCTCCAGGTGCACCGTGTGGCCGGCCCCCTCGACGACCGCCAGCGTGGCGTCCGGCAGCGCCGTGGCCATGCGCTCGGCGATGGCGGCGAACTTGCGGTCGAGCGCACCGGCGACGAGCAGCACGGGCATCGTGAGCGCCGGGAGCGCATCCCACAGCGGCTCCTGGGTGCCGGTGCCGGCCAGGCGCAGGCTCGACGCCAGCCCGGCCGCCGTGTTGCGGGACCGGTCCGCTCGCTGAGCCGCCTCGGCGGGCAGCGTGGCGAACAGTGGCTGGGCCAGCCAGCGGGTGAGGAAGGCGTCGACGCCATCGCGCTCGATCGACGCGGCCAGCTCCTCGTCGGCCCGTCGGCGGGCCGCCCGTTCGTCGGCGTCCTCGACACCTGCCGTGGCGCTCACCAGCACGAGCCGATCGACGAGGTCCGGCCGGGCGACGGCGAAATGGAGGGCGAGCCGGCCGCCCATCGAGTAGCCGACGTACGTCGCTCTGTCGCCCGTCGCGCCGAGGAGCCCTGCGCCGGTGGGCAGGTCGGCGGCCACCTCGCCGGACCCTCCGTGGCCGGGCGCGTCGACGGCGACGATCTCGTGGGTGGTGGCCAGCCGGTCGGCGACGACGTCCCACGAGCGGCCGGTCTGGGTGAACCCGTGGACCAGCACGAGGCGTGGTCCCCGGCCGCGCCTCGTCGCGGCGAGACCGTCAGCTGGCACGTCGCGTGGCGGCCAGACGGCGCAGGACCTGGACGAACACCGAGGGGTCCTGGGCGCCGGGGATCACCCACCGGCCGTCGATGACGTAGGCCGGCACGCCGGTGATCTCACGCTCGCGGGCGGCGCGGACGTCGGCGTCGACCTCGGCGTTGCCGCGGTCACCGTCGAGCATGGCCGTGACGACCGCCGGCTCGAGCCCGGCAGCCTCGCCGATCTCGGTGAGCACGGCGGGATCGGCGACGTTGCGACCCTCGGTGAAGTAGGCGGCGAGCAGCCGCTCCTTCACGTCGGCCTGGCTGCCGGTCGGTCCCTCGTCGGCAGCGAGCCACAGCAGGCGGTGGGCGTCGCGGGTGTTCGCCCGCTGCGCCCGGTCGAGGTGGAACGCCAAGCCCTCGGCCGCCGCCAGCGCCGTGATGTCCTCGATCATCCTGGCCGCCCGTTCCGGGCCGCCGAACTTGCGGGCGTAGGCATCGAGGACGGGCATGGTGGTGTCGCGTGGAGCGCCCGGGTCGAGCTGGAACGCGCGGTAGACGATCTCGACGGTCTCGTCGAACTCGGGGTCGGCGTCGAGGATCGCCGTGGCGGCGGCGAAGCGGCGCTTGCCGATGTAGCACCACGGGCACACCACGTCCGACCAGACCTCGACCAGCACGGCAACCACCCTACGGCCGTATCGTCGCGGCGATATGACCGGCGGCGACCCCCAGGCCACGTGCTGCGCCACGCTGGTCGACGAGTGGATCGGCCGCGGCGTGCGCCACGCCGTCGTGGCGCCGGGGTCGCGCAGCACGCCGATGGCCCTGGCGTTGACGGCGCGGCCCGAACTGTCGGTGCACGTGGTCCACGACGAGCGGGTCGCCGCCTTCGTCGCGCTCGGCGCCGGGTTGTCCGGCCGGCCGGCCGTCCTGCTGTGCACCAGTGGCACGGCCGCGGCGAGCTTCCTGCCGGCCGTCGTCGAGGCCGGGCTCTCCGCTGTCCCGATCCTCGTGGTGACGGCCGACCGGCCGCCCGAGCTGCGCGATGTCGGGGCCGCCCAGACGATCGACCAGACCGGGCTGTACGGCTCGGCCGTGCGGTGGTTCCACGATCCCGGCGTGCCGACGATGGCCGGCGCGGCGACGTGGCGTTCGCTCGCCCGGCGGGCGTTCGAGGCCGCCGGAGGTGGCCCGGTGCACCTGAACCTGCCGTTCCGCGAGCCGCTCGTCGGCGAGGCCGGCGCGCTGCCGCCGCGCCGTCCCGTCCTCCGTCCCGTGCCGCGGCCCGCGCCGGAGGTGGCCGATGACGTGGTCGCCCTCCTGGATCGGCCGCGCGGTCTGATCCTCGCCGGCCGCGCCAGCCGTACGACGCCCGACGATGTCGCGGCCCTCGCCGCCGCGACGGGCTGGCCGGTCCTCGCCGACGCCACGTCCGGTGTCCGCCATCTGGCCGCCGCGGTGACGACGGCGGACGCGTTGCTCCGCCACAGTGGCTTCGCCGCCGACCACCGACCCGACGTGCTCGTCCGCCTCGGCCGCCCGGCGACCTCGCGGGTGCTCAGCGAGTGGGTCGGCGGCTCGGGTGCCGTGCTCGTGCAGGTCGGCGGTCCGGGTGTCGTCGATCCGGACCACACCGCGGTGGCGGCGCTCGACGACGCCGCGCTGCCGGCGCTCGCGGCGCGGCTGGGCACTGCCCGCTCGGCCGAGTGGTCGACCGCCTGGGCCGAGGCCGACCGGCGGGCCGGCACCGCCATCGACGCCGTGCTCGACGCCCAGGACACCCTGACCGAGCCGGACGTCGCCCGCACCGTCGCCCGCCACCTGCCCGCCGACGGCCGTCTCGTCGTCGCGGCGTCGATGCCGATGCGCGACCTGGAGTGGTACGGGGGAGCGGCCGCTCGGGCGCACGCCAACCGGGGGGCCAACGGCATCGACGGGGTGATGTCGACGGCACTCGGGATCGCCCTCGACGGCGGCGCCGGTGGTCGCGCTCGTCGGTGACGTGGCCTTCGTCCATGACGCCGGCGCCCTCACCGCGCTGGCCCGGCGCGACGTCGACCTGCGCATCGTCGTGGTCGACAACGACGGCGGCGGGATCTTCTCGTTCCTGCCCCAGGCGGGGCTGCTGGCCCCGGAGCGGTTCGAGCAGCTCTTCGGCACCCCCCACGGCACGGACCTCGTCGCCCTGGCGGCCGCCCACGGCGTCGACGCGGCGACCGTGTCGACGCGCGACGAGCTGGTGTACCGGCTCAATGCGCCGGGACCGTCGGTCACCCGCGTGCCGACCGACCGCCAGGACAACGTCGCCGTCCACGCCGCCCTCCACGCCGCCGTGGCCGCCACCCTCGATTGACAGGCTGCGTCAGGGGCGGATCAGGGCGGAGAGCATGGCCTGGAACTTGGCCTGGGTCTCGGCGAGCTCTGTGAGCGGGTCGCTGTCGGCGACGATGCCACCGCCGGCATGGAGGCGGACGGTCCGGCGGTCGTCGGACAGCTGGGCGCAGCGGATCGTCACCGCCCAGGTCCCATTGCCGGCGGCGTCGACCCAGCCGACGGCGCCGCCGTAGCGGTCCCGGGCGACCCCTTCGACGGCCGCGATCAGCTTCAGCGCCAGGTCCTGGGGGTGCCCGCCGAGGGCCGGCGTCGGCGACAGCGCCCGCACCAGCTCGACGACGTTCGGCGGCGGCGCCGACAGCTGTCCCTCGATCCGCGTGCCGAGGTGCTGGACGTTGGCGACCGTGACGATCGACGGGTCCGGCTCCCAGTCGAGGAAGCTGCACCAGGGGAGCAGCGTGTCGTGGACGACGTCGATCACGACGCGGTGCTCGACCTGGTCCTTGGTGCTGGCGACGAGCCGGGCGGCGATCTCGGCGTCGAGCGTCACGTCGCCCGTCCGCGGCGCCGTGCCGGCCAGCGGGTGCGACCGCACGGCCAGCCCGTCGACGGCGACGAGGAGCTCCGGCGAGGCACCGAGCAGCCCGTCGACGGCGTAGCGGTAGCTCGAGCCGAACGACGCCTTGAGGCGGTGCAACACGCCGTGCCGGTCGATCGGGCGGTCGGTGGTGACGGCGATCTCGCGGGCGATCACCGCCTTCGTCAGCCCGCCGGCCCGCACCTCGTCGCGCGCTGCCTCGACGGCGCCGAGGTAGTGCTCGACGGGTGTCACCGGCTCGATGCGGTAGCCGGCGGCGGCCGGCTGGGGCGGGTGCGGCGCGGCGAGCGATTCGGCGGCGCCCTCGATCACGGTCACCCAGCGACCTCCGTCGGCCGTCTTGCGCAATGCGACCGCGGGCAGGACCATGTCGCCGGACCCGCCCGGCTCGAACGGCACCCAGCCGATGGCGAGCGGGTGCAGGCCGGAGCCGCCGTCGTCGTGGTCGATCGACGCGAGCAGGCCCGGGACGTCGTCGACGCCGACGCGGGCGGCGACGCCGCGCCCGGCGACGCCGACGCCGTCGCGCACGAACAGCAGGCCGTCGTCGCGGGCGATGTCGTTGAGGTCGAGGGCGGCCGTGGCGGCATCGGCGCGTCGGGTGACGGCGCGCATCAGCGGGTGCCGGTGAGCAGCTGCGTGACGCCGCCGCTGAGCGTGTGGTGGGCGGCGTCGGCGAAGCCGGCCCGCCGGAGCATCGACACCAGCACGTCCGGCGCCGGCAGGTAGGCGACGCTGCGCGGCAGGTAGCGGTAGGCGGCGCCGTCGGAGAGCCATCCGCCGATCCGCGGCACGACCTTGCCGAAGTAGACCCCGTGGCCCCAGCGGACGAAGCGGTTGCGGGGGACGCCGACGTCGAGCAGGGCGATCCGGCCACCTGGGCGCACGACCCGCCCGAGCTCGGTGAAGAAGGCCTCGAGGTCGACGAGGTTGCGCAGGGCGAAGCCGCACGTCACCCCGTCGGCCGCCGCGTTCGGCACGGGCAGCCGCAGGATGTCGGCCTGCACCCGCGGGGCGCCGCTGCGGTCGGCGCGCAGCATGCCGAGGCTGAGGTCGACCGAGAGCGGCCGGTAGCCGGCCGCCGCCAGGTCGACGCACATGTCGCCGGTGCCGCTCGCCAGGTCGAGGACCCGGCTCGCCGCCGGCAGCCCGAGGTCGCGCACCGCCCTGCGGCGCCAGCGCACGTCGAGGCGGAACGTCATGATCCGGTTGACGAGGTCGTAGCGCGGCGCGATCGCGTCGAACATGTCGCGCACCGCGGCGCGCTTCTCGTCGCCCTCCGGCAGCGTGTCCCGGTCCCAGCTGGTCGGTGCGGCCATCGACGTCAGGCTACGACCGTGCCCGCACTACGTTCCGACGCATGACTGAGGACGGCGTCGTGTTCGGGGCCTTCATGCCCCAGGGTTGGAAGCTGGAGCTGTCCTCGATCGACGGCGCCCAGGCGAAGTGGGACAAGGCCGTCGAGATCGCCGTGCGCGCCGAGGAGTTGGGGTACGACTCGATCTGGGTCTACGACCACTTCCACAACGTGCCCCGCCCGGCCCACGAAGCCGTGTTCGAGTGCTGGACGACCATGGCCGCCATCAGCCAACGCACCGAGCGCATCCGCCTGGGGCAGATGGTCGGCTGCAACAGCTACCGCAGCCCGGCCCTGCTGGCGAAGATCACCTCGATGGTCGACGTGATCTCCGGCGGCCGCCTCGACTGGGGCATCGGCGCCGGCTGGTACGAGAACGAGTACCGCAGCTTCGGCTACGAGTTCCCCACGCCGAAGGACCGCATCGGGATGCTGCGCGAGACGGTCGAGATCGTGAAGAGCATGTGGTCGCAGCAGGAGACGACGTACAAGGGCGAGCACTACCACCTGACCCGGGCGAACTGCGACCCCAAACCGCTGCAGGACCCCCACCCGCCGGTGTGGATCGGCGGCGGTGGCGAGCAGCTGACGCTCCGGGTCGTCGCCCGCCACGCCGACTGCTCCAACTTCGGCGGTTCGCCCGAGCAGTGGGCGCACAAGCGGGAGGTCCTCAAGCGGCACTGCGCCGACGTCGGACGCGACGAGGACACCATCCGCAAGACCTGGTCGCCGGAGGTCTTCCTCCGCAGCACCGAGGCCGAGGTGGAGGCCGCCGGCACGCGCAGCCTGTGGGGCGAGCCCGTCGAGAACTGGCGCGCCGGCAACCTCGTCGGCACGCCGGAGCAGGTGTGCGAGAAGGTCCAGACCTACGTCGATCTGGGCTGCCGGGGGTTCATCCCGTGGTGCGCCGACTACCCCGACACCGAGACCCTGGACCTGTTCGCCCAAGAGGTCATGCCGAACTTCCGCTGACGTTGCCGCATCCGCGAACTTTTCGCGGATGCGGCACCTCCAGATGCCGGATCCGCGACAAGTTGCGGATTCCGCCTTCAGACGTAGCTGCGGAAGAGGACCTCGGCGACGCAGGAGGGTTTGGAGGCGCCTTCGACCTCGAACGTGAACTCCATCTTCATCTGCAGGCCGCCGGGGATGTCGTCGACGCTGACGAGCTTGGCGCCGAGGCGCAGCTTCGAGCCGACCGGCACGGGCGCGGGGTAGCGGATCTTGTCGGCGCCGTAGTTGACGCCCATGGCGAACCCGTCGACGCGGTAGATCTCGGGCACCAGGCGGGGGCCGAGCGACAGGGTCAGGTAGCCGTGGGCGATCGGCCCGCCGAACGGTCCGGCCTTGGCCCGCTCGATGTCGACGTGGATCCATTGGTGGTCGCCGGTGGCGTCGGCGAACTGGTTCACCATGTCCTGGGTGATCTCGACGTAGTCGCTGTAGCCGAGGTGCTCGCCGACCAGCGAGCGCAGTTCGTCCGGACCGGAGATCGTGCGTGCGGGCATGTCCGCCAGCATGTCGCAGGGTCCGCGCCTGCTACGAATTCACGATGCCTGACCTGCTGACCATGTACGCCCAGGCGCAGCCCGACAAGCTGGCCGTGGTCGACGACCGGCCGGCCGTGGGGATCCGGCAGCTCACGTACGCCGAGTTCGAGGAGTCGACCAACCGTCTCGCCCACGTCCTGACCGACCACGGTGTCGGCCCGGGGGTGAAGGTCGTGTGGTGCGGGCAGAACTCGATCGGCGTCGTCGAGCTCGTCGTGGCGGCCCGCAAGGTGGGGGCCACCGCCGTGCCGCTCAACTACCGGCTGTCCGACGACGAGGCGACGTACGTCACGGACCACAGCGACGCCACCGTCGTCTACGTCGACGCCGAGTTCGCCCCGCTGTTCGAGCGCATCCGCGACCGGCTGCCCTCGGTCGCCGCCTTCCTCGTGTTCGACGGGCCGGCGCCGGGCGGCATGATCGCCGTCGACGAGCTCCTGCCGAGCGCGTCGACCGAGCCACCCGTCGACCCCGCCGCCGAGGCGAGTGGGGCGACGATGATCTACACGTCCGGCACCACCGGCAAGCCGAAGGGCGCGTTCCGCCGCAACGCCGCCGACCCGGTGCAGCTCGGGGCGCTGCTGCAGCTCATCGGGTACACCCCCGCCGACATCTACCTGACCACGGGCCCGCTGTACCACAGCGGGCCGGGCGGCTTCATGGGTGTGGCCATGGCGCTCGGGCAGACCATCGTCGTGCAGCGCAAGTTCGACCCTGAGGACTGGCTGCGGCTGCTGCAGACGTACCGCTGCACCTCGACGTTCTCCGCTCCGACGCCGATCCGCATGATCTGCAACCTCCCCGACGAGGTGAAGGACCGCTACGACCGCTCGATGATGCGGATCATGGTCGCCAACGCGGCGCCGTGGAGCTACGCGCTCAAGCAGCAGTACGTGGCCAACTTCCCGGCCGATTCCCTGTTCGAGGTGTACGGCTCGACCGAGCTCGGGGTCAACACGCTGTTGCGGCCCGAGGACCAGCTGCGCAAGCCGGGCTCGTGCGGCAAGGCCGCGCCGATGGTGGAGATCCGCCTCTACGACGACGACGGCAAGGTGGTCGAGGGCATCGGCCCCGACGCGGCGGGCGAGCTGTTCGTCCGCAGCCCGTCGGTGTTCGCCGACTACTACAAGCAGCACGACAAGTTCGAGGAGGACCAGCGCGACGGGTTCCAGACCGTCGGCGACATCGCCTATCGCGACGACGAGGACTTCTTCTACATCTGCGACCGCAAGAAGGACATGATCATCTCCGGCGGGATGAACATCTACCCGGCAGAGATCGAGGCGGCCCTCGAGGAGCACCCCGACATCTACGAGGCGGCGGTGTTCGGCGTGCCCAGCGAGGAGTGGGGCGAGAGCGTCCACGCCGTCGTCGTCAAGCGGCCAGGGTCCGATCTCGACGAGGAGGCCGTCGCCGCCCACGCCCGCCAGCACCTGGCCCGGTACAAGGTGCCACGATCGATCTCGTGGCTGGACGAGCTGCCCAAGACGGGCTCGGGCAAGATCCTCAAGCGCGAGCTGCGGGCGCCGTACTGGGCGGGGCAGACATCGAAGGTGTGAGCGTCAGCGCCGGAGGCGCTGCTACAACGTGACGGTGCGCTCGGGGTTCGTCACGCTCGTCGGGCGGCCCAACGTCGGCAAGTCGTCGCTCGTCAACGCCATCTGCGGCGAGAAGGTGAGCATCGTCTCCGACAAGCCGCAGACCACCCGGCACCGCGTGCGCGGCGTGCTCACCCGTCCCGACGCCCAGCTCGTGTTCGTCGACACGCCCGGGCTGCACAAGCCGGTCACCGCCCTCGGTCGCCGCGTCAACGCGACGGCGATCGGGAGCGTCGGCGACGCGGAGGCCGGCGTCGACGTCGTCTGCCTGGTGCTCGACGCCACCGCCCCGTTCGGGGACGGTGACCGGTGGGTCGCCGGCCACCTCGACCTGCCGTCCTCCGTGGTCGTCGTCAACAAGATCGACCGCGCGCCGCGCGACGCCGTGCTCGCCCAGCTGGCCGCCGCCGCCGGCCTCGACGCCGAGGCCTACTTCCCGGTCTCGGCGCGCACCGGCGACGGACTGGACGCCCTCGTCGAGCACCTCGTCGACCGCCTGCCGGAGGGGCCGGCCTTCTTCCCCGACGACGTCGTACGCGACGTCCCCGACGAGCAGTGGGTGGCCGAGCTGGTCCGCGAGCAACTGCTCGCCGTCACGCCGCGACGAGCTGCCCTATTCGATCGCCACCAGGGTCACCGAATGGGAGGGGAACCGGATCACGGTCGAGATCGTCGTCGAGCGGGAGAGCCAGAAGGGGATGGTGATCGGCCGCGGCGGGCAGGTGCTCAAGACCGTCGGCGAGCAGGCCCGCGCCCAGCTACCGCCGGGCACCCACCTCTTCCTGCGGGTGAAGGTCGACAAGGACTGGCAACGCCGACCCGATCGCGTCGAGCGGCTCGGGTACTGATCAGCCGGGCAGGCTGGTCTCGACGGCGGGCACCGGCGGATCGGTGGCCGGCACCGTCGTGGCCGGCTCGATCTGCTGCAGCAGCGACTGGTAGTCCAGGCGGGAGACCGGCTCGCCGGGGTCGCTCTGCAGGTCGTCGCGCTTGGGCACCCGGAGGGGCTCGCCGTCGAGCGTGAACCGCACCTGGCCGATTCCCGGCCGGCCGGCCGGTCCGACCAGCGTGAGCACGATCTGGGCGATCGCCGTGCGCTGGTCGGCGGGGTCGATCTGCTCGAAGGCGTCGGCGGCGAGGTCGACGGTGACGTAGCCGGCCCCGGAGTCGGTCACGCTGTTGACCAGGCCACGCGGGATCACCGAGCTGAGGCCCACGCCGGTGTCGCCGAGCAGTCGCGGTCCGGCCTCCAGCGCCGCCAGCACGCGCTGCGGTGACGGGCCCTCCGCCAGCTGGACGGTGACGGCCGCCAGGCGGCCCCCGTCGACGAAGTACAGCGAGACCGGCTCGGTGGCGATGGTGGTCGTCGTGAAGCCCGTCGTCGTGGTCAGCGACGGGTCGGGACGCGACGATCGTGGTGCTCGTGGTCGTGGTCGACGACGTGGTGGTCTCGTCGAGGCCGGCCAGGTCGTTGCTGTCGATCTGGTGCAGCTCGCTGTCGCCCGACACCCCGCAGCCGGCGAGCAGCGCGGTCGCCGTGGCGACGGCGGCGGCGAGGCGCTTCACAGCGTCCTCCGGGCCGTGGGCACGCGGACGACGAAGCGGGCACCGCCGCCCGGGCGGTCCTCGACCCAGGCCTCGCCGCCCTGCGCGGTGGCGTGTTCGGCGACCAGGGCCAGGCCGAGCCCGGTGCCGATGCGGTGGCGGGCGGCGCTGCCCCTGGCGAAGCGCTCGAAGATGCGCACCCGCTCGCCGCGGGCCACACCCGGGCCGGCGTCCTCGACGGCGACGAGCAGGAACGGTCCGTCGGTGGGCTCGATCGAGATGCGCACCGGCCCGCCGCCGTGGTGGGCGGCGTTCTCGAGGAGGTTGGCGAGGATGCGCTCGAAGCGCAGCTTGTCGATGGCGGCCGTGACCGGGGCCCCGTTGGCGTCGACCGGCTTCTCCACGTCGATCGGGAGGTCGGCGTACCCGTTGCGGGCGGCGACGCGCCGGCAGAGGACCTCGATGTCGACCTCCTCGGTGTGCAGGTCAGTGGCTCCGGCGTCGATGCGGGAGAGCTCCAGGAGGTCCATCACCATGGCATCGAAGCGCCGAACCTGGCCGACCACCACATCGAGCGCCTGTTGCGTGCGGTCGGGCAGCTCACCGCGACGGCCGTGGATGACCTCGGCGGCGGCGGCCAGCGCCGTGATCGGCGAGCGCAGCTCGTGGCTGACGTCGGAGGCGAAGCGGGCCTCCCGCTCGATGCGGGCCTGGACGGCGTCGGCCATGTCGTTGAACGAGTCGGCCAGGCGGTCGAGGTCCGGGTCGCCCTCGCGGGCGACCCGGGTGTCGAGGTCGCCGGCGGCGATCTCGCCGGCGGCGTCGGTGATGCGATCGAGGGGCCGCAGCAGCCGGCGGCTGGTCCACCAGCCCACGCCCGTGGCCAGCAGCACCGTGATGGCGGTGCCGATGACCAGGGCGAGCAGGATCGTCTGGAGCGTCCCCTCGGTGGGATCGAGCTGGAACGCCTCGTAGTAGTCGGCGTCGACCTCGGCGATCTTGACCCCGACGCCGATGTAGGACTCGTCGTCGAGCTCGAAGCGCTGCACGGCGGAGAGCCCGGCGTCGACGGCCCGTTGCAGCTCGGGCGGGAAGTTCTCGACGGAGAAGCGGGTGTCGGTGCTGGCCGAGCCACCGTCGGGCAGCTGGGCGGCGGCGAACCCGCCGCTCTCCGGCCGGATCGAGCGGAAGAAGAGACCGAACTCCTCGGTGCCGCTGCGCAGCTGCTCCTTGACCCGGATGGCGTTGACCACCGCCTGGTTGCGGGCCACCTGCTCGCGCTGCTCGAGCAGCGACGAGCGGGCGAAGGCGTACGTCAACGTGGTGAGGGAGACCGCCGCGATGAGGGCGATGAGGCCGAAGAAGAGGGTGACCTTGGTGCGCAGACGCATCGGACGGCGGCGGGCCACGGCGCCAGTGTGCCAGCGAAGCCCGCTGAAAGAACGCCGCCCCCCGACGCGCAAACACCGCTGCCGGTGAGGCACCAGGGGGAGGAAGGCACCTCACCGGGGCAGCGTGAACGATCCTCATCATCATGACGCTCTGTGACGGCCCGAGCGCAGGTTTGCGCGATTTGTGTAACAGAACATCGATCCTTCGCCGGCGCCCCGCCCCCGGCAGAATGGCCGCACCGTGTACACGCTGCTGTTCATCGAAGACGACGACCAGATCCGCCTCGCCCTCACGATGGCCCTCGAGGACGAGGGCTACCGCGTGCGCGAGGCGGCCGACGGGGCGTCCGGTCTGCTCGCGTTCGGCGAGCGGGAGGCCGACCTCGTGCTGCTCGACCTGCGCCTGCCGGACATGTCGGGCTTCGACGTGTGCCGCGCCCTGCGGGCCCGCAGCATCGTGCCGATCATCATGATCACGGCGCAGACCGACACCCACGACATGGTCGCCGGCCTGGAGGCGGGCGCCGACGACTACATCACCAAGCCGGTCGTGCCCAAGGAACTGGCGGCGCGCATCCGGGCCCTGCTGCGACGGGTCCAGCTGCAGGAGTCCCCGGCCGCCCGGCCCGCCCGCTTCGGCGACGTCGAGCTGCGCCGTGACCTCGGCGTGGTGCTCAAGGGCGGGCGGGAGGTCAGCTTGACCAAGACCGAGTACCGGCTGCTGTGCGAGTTCGCCGACCACGCCGGGGCCGTCCTGTCGCGCGACCAGCTGCTCGAGCGGGTGTGGGGCTACGAGTACCTCGGCGACTCCCGGCTGGTCGACGCACACGTGCGGCGGCTTCGGGTGAAGGTCGAGGACCACCCCGACGAGCCCCGGCTGATCGTCACCGTGCGCGGGCTCGGCTACCGGCTGATGGGCTGACGTCACCAGGCCGGCCGCGAGCGCAGGTACTCGCCCAGTCCCTTGGCCTGGGGGTCGAACGCCGTCGACGAGGCGACGCCCTCGCCGAGGTACCCGACGAGCACGAAGTTGAGCGCCCGCAGGTTGGGGAGCTCGTAGCGGTGGATCGGGCGGCCGGCGGCTTCCGGCAGGAGCTGGCCGATCCGCGCCGCCGTGAGCTCGGCGGCCAGCCACGCGTAGCCGGCGTCGTCGCGGGCCCACACGCCGACGTTGGCGTTGCCGCCCTTGTCGCCCGAGCGCGCGCCGAAGTGGCGGCCCAGCGGGGCGCCCGGCGGGACGGCCAGGGGGGCGACCGCCGGCGCCGGAGGCGGGTCGATCGGCGGGTCGGGCGACGGGCCTGTCGGGCTGGCGTCGATGCGCAGGCGGCGGCCGTCGGCCGTCACGACGACCTGGCGCACCTCCTCGACGGGCACGAGTGCCGGCCAGTACACGCCGAACGCCTGGGCGCCGCCCGGCGCGCTCGTCGCGAAGAAGCCCGGCGTGCTGGCAAGGGCCAGTTCCACGGCGGCGCCGGAGAAGGCCCGGCCGACCGCCCGCTCGTCGCTCGACCGGGCGAAGACGTGGAGCACCCCGCTGGCCCGCTCCTGGTCGGGCCCGTCGTCGGGCGCGGGCACGAACCGCGTCTCCAGCTCGACGGCAGCGCCGACCGCCTGACGCAGGGCGCGCTCGATCCACGCCGCCTTGGCGGCCTGGTCGAGGCCGGTCAGCACGAACGTCATGCGGTTGCGGAAGCCGCCGTCGTAGTTGATGGCGACCTTCGTCGTCGAGGGTGCCGGCTCGCCGCGCGTGCCGCTGATGCGCACACGGTCGGGTGCGGTCTCGTCGAGGCGCAGGGTGTCGAAGCGGGCGACCACGTCCGGGTTGGGGTAGGCGGGCGCGGCGATCTCGTAGAGCAGCTGGGCGGTGACGGTCTCGACGGTCACCCGCCCGCCCGTGCCCGGGTGCTTCGTGATGACGGCCGAGCCGTCGGCATCGACCTCGGCGAGCGGGAAGCCGAGCGGCCGGTCGAGCACGCCCTCCGTCGCCGAGCTCGCCGAAGAAGGCGAAGTTGCCGCCGGTCGCCTGCGGCCCGCACTCGATGACGTGGCCGGCGGCGACGGCACCGGCGAGCCGGTCCCAGTCGGTCGGCGTCCACTCCCACCACCACGCCGCCGGCCCGACGACCAGGGCGGCGTCGGTGACGCGTGGGCAGATCACGACGTCGGCGCCCTCGGCCAGCGCGCGGGCGATGCCCCACCCGCCGAGGTAGGCGTTGGCGCTGAGCGGGTCGGCCGTCAGCGGCGCGCCGGTGTCGAGGTGGGTGAGCTGCGGCCGCAACCCGTCGATGCGGTCCAGCAGGTCGTCGCCCTCGATGTGGGCGACGTCGACGGCCACGCCGAGGCGGTCGGCGATGGCACGGACCTGGTCGGCGCATCCGGCCGGGTTGAGCCCGCCGGCGTTGGTGACCACCCGGATGCCCCGGTCGACGCAGGTCCCGAGCACCTGCTCCATCTGGGTGAGGAAGGTGGTGGCGTAGCCGGCCTCGGCGTTGCGGGCCCGCGCCTTCCACAGGATCAGCATCGTCAGCTCGGCCAGCCAGTCACCCGTGAGCACGTCGATCGGCCCGCCCTCGACCATCTCCCGCGCCGCCGACAACCGGTCCCCGTAGAACCCCGAGCAGTTGGCGATCCGCACCGGCCGGGCGCCCCGCTCACTGTCGCTTTTCCGCAACTGTTGTGCCAGGGCGACACTTCCTGTCGCCTCCGCCGAAGAGTTGCGGGATCCGGTCACGCCCCCGGCTCCGGAGGGGGGTCGGCGGCGAGGCGGAGGAGGGGCTGGCCGGTGGTCACCTGGGAGCCGGGGTCGGCGAGGATCTCGGCCACGGTGCCGGCCGCGGGCGCCAGGACCTCGTGCTCCATCTTCATCGCCTCGACGACCACGAGGACCTGGCCGGCGGCCACCTCGTCGCCGGCGGCGACCAGGACGCGGAGCACCGTGCCGGGCATCGGCGCGGCCAGCGAGCCGGCCACCTCGGCGGCGACGGGCTCGGTGTGGCGGCGCTGCACGGTCAGCGTGACGTGGCCGTCGTCGGCGTCCACGTAGCGCTGGTCGCCGTCGCGCCCGACCAGCCAGCGGCGGCGCACCCCGTCGACGGCGAGCACGACGGCGTCCGGTGCCGTCTCGACGATGCCGACGTCCAGCGGCTCCCCGTCGACCGCCACCGACGGCGCGCGGCCGAGGTGGTACGTGACGACGGTGCCGTCGGTGAAGGCGACCTCCCGGTCGACCGCCGGGTTGTTGCGCCAGCCCGACGGCAACCCGGCGAGGACCGG
This sequence comes from uncultured Acidimicrobiia bacterium, assembly GCA_963784255.1. Classification (GTDB taxonomy): domain Bacteria; phylum Actinomycetota; class Acidimicrobiia; order Acidimicrobiales; family Ilumatobacteraceae; genus JALZMG01. Next base: position 358,458 of record CAWAQO010000005.1, read on the forward strand.
CGCGTGCGACCGGTTGACGGCCTGGTCGGCAAGGGCCGCAGCAGCGGCGGCAAGCCGCCGGTCGCCGGTGATCGGGGTGGCGCACGGGTCGTCGTCGAGGAACCCGGTGTGCAGCCGGCCGGCGAGGAAGTCGGGGTGCCGCAGCACGCCGACCAACTGGTCGCGGTTGGTGACGGGGCCGTGCAGCCGGGCCCGTTCGAGGGCGCGGCGCAGGCGACGGACGGCCTCCTCGCGCGTCGGTCCATGGGCGATGACCTTGGCGATCATCGAGTCGTAGTGCGGCGGGACGACGTCGCCGGAGTCGACACCACTGTCCACGCGGACGTCGCCGGGGATGTCGAAGCGCTCGAAGCGGCCCGTCGAGGGGCGGTACCCGGCGGCCGGGTCCTCGGCGGTCAGGCGGGCCTCGATGGCATGGCCGGCGAGCGCCGGGGCGAGCGCCGCCGGCGGCAGCGGTGCCCCCTCGGCCACGCGCAGCTGCAGCTCGACGAGATCGAGGCCCGTCACGAGCTCGGTCACGGGATGCTCGACCTGCAGCCTCGTGTTCATCTCCAGGAACCAGAACCGGCCTTCCGGCTCGAGGAGGAACTCGACCGTGCCGGCGCCCACGTAGCCGACGGCCCTCGCCGCGGCGACGGCGGCGTCGCCCATCTGCCGGCGCAGCTCGGCGTCGACGGCGGGGGAGGGGCACTCCTCGATGATCTTCTGGTGGCGCCGCTGGATCGAGCACTCCCGCTCGTGCAGTGCCGCCACGTTGCCGTGCTCGTCGGCGAACACCTGGATCTCGACGTGGCGGCCGCGCTCGATGTAGCGCTCGGCGAACACGGTGCCGTCGCCGAAGGCCGCCCGCGCCTCCCGCTCGGCGGCGGCGAGCGCGTCGGCCAGATCGCCGGCGTCGCGCACGACGCGCATGCCCCGTCCGCCGCCACCGGCCGACGCCTTGACGAGCAACGGCAGGCCGACGGCGTCGAGGCCCTCGACGCTCGAGTCGGGGAGCACCGGCACGCCGGCGGCCCGCATCATCGCCTTGGCCCCGATCTTCGACCCCATCGCGGCGATCGCAGGCGGTGGCGGACCGATCCACGTCAGTCCGGCGGCGAGGACCGCCTCGGCGAACGCCGCCGACTCGGCGAGGAACCCGTAGCCGGGATGGACGGCATCGGCGCCGGCACGCGTGGCGGCGTCGACGAGCAGGTCGCCGCGCAGGTACGTCTCGGCCGCGGCGTCGCCGGGCAGGGCGACGGCGGCATCGCAGAGGCGGACGTGCCGCGCCCGGGCGTCGACGTCGCTGTGCACGGCGACCGTCTCGATGCCCAGGCGCCGGCACGTGCGGACGATGCGGCAGGCGATCTCTCCACGGTTGGCGATCAGCAGACGCTCGATCACGCCGTCACATCCGGAACACGCCGTAGCCGCGCTGGCCGTGGATCTCGTCGTTGTCGATCACCGACAGGCACATCCCGAGCACCGTCCGGGTGTCGCGCGGGTCGAGCAGCCCGTCGTCGTACAGCCGGCCGGTCATGAACAGCGCCAACGATTCGCTCTCGATCTGGTCCTCGACGGCGGACCGCATCGCCGCGTCGGCCTCCTCGTCGAAGGGCCGGCCCATCGAGGCGGCGGACTGCCGGGCGACGATCGACAGCACGCCGGCGAGTTGCTGCGGGCCCATCACCGCCGTCTTCGCGTTGGGCCACGTGAACAGGAAGCGCGGGCCGTACGACCGGCCGCACATGCCGTAGTTCCCGGCGCCGTAGCTGGCCGCCATGTTGATCGTGAGGGCGGGGACCGCCGAGTTGCTGACGGCGTTGATCATCCGCGAGCCGGCCTTGATGATCCCCCGCTGCTCGTACTCGCGCCCGACCATGTAGCCGGTGGTGTTCTGGAGGAACAGCAACGGGATGTCGCTCTGGTTGGCCAGCTGGATGAACTGGGCCGCCTTGTCGGAGTCCTCGTTGAAGAGCACGCCGCGGTGGTTCGCCAGCACGCCGATCGGATAGCCGTGGACCTCGGCCCAGCCCGTGACGAGCGACGTGCCGTAGCGCGGCTTGAACTCGTCGAGCTCGCTGTCGTCGACGACGCGGGCGAGCACGTCGCGGGGATCGAAGGGCACGCGCAGGTCGGCCGACGGGATGCCCAGCAGCTGCTCGGGATCGTGGCGCGGTGGACGGCCGGCACCGCGCGGCCCCGGGCCGCGCTTGCGGTGGCCGAGGCGGCGCACGATGTCCCGGCCGATGCGGATGGCGTCACGCTCGTCGACGGCGAAGTGGTCGGCGAGGCCGCTCACGGCGGCGTGCATCTCGGCCCCGCCGAGGCTCTCCTCGTCGCTCTCCTCGCCGGTCGCCATCTTCACCAGCGGCGGCCCTCCGAGGAAGACCTTCGAGCGCTGGTCGATCATCACGACGTGGTCGCTCATGCCGGGCAGGTAGGCGCCGCCGGCCGTGGAGTTGCCGAACACCAGGGCGATGGTCGGGATGCCGGCGGCCGACAGGCGGGTGATGTCGCGGAACGTCTGGCCGCCGGGGACGAAGATCTCGCTCTGGTGCGGCAGGTCGGCGCCGCCGGACTCGACGAGGTGGATGACGGGGAGCCGGTTCTCCCTGGCGATCTCCAGCGCCCGCAGCGACTTGCGCACCGTCGCCGTCGTGCTGGTGCCGCCGCGCACCGTCGGGTCGTTGGCGATCAGCATGCACTCGGTGCCCTCGATCACGCCGATGCCGGTGAACATGCCGGCGCCGACGGGGAAGTCGGTGCCCCACGCGGCCAGCGGCGACAGCTCGAGCAGCGGCGAGTCGGCGTCGACGAGCAGCTCGACGCGCTCGCGGCACAGCAGCTTGCCGCGCTGGCGGTGCCGCTCGACGTAGCGCGCACCGCCGCCGGCGTTGACCAGCGCCAGCTGCCGGTCGTGCTCGGCGAGCAGCTCGAGCAGCCGCGCCCGGTTCGCCTGGAACGCCTCGCTGCGCTCGTCGACCCGGTCGGCCAGCACCGTCACGGCCGGAGACCCTAGGTTCTCAGCGTTCTGTCGTTTGGTAACGGCCCGATCGGGCCGTGGCCAAACGACAGAACGAGGTCGTCAGTCGATGTCGAAGCGGACGCCCTGGGCCAGCGGGAGCGACGTCGAGTAGTTCACGGTGTTGGTGGCGCGGCGCATGTAGCCCTTCCAGGCGTCGGAGCCCGACTCGCGGCCGCCGCCGGTCTCCTTCTCGCCGCCGAAGGCGCCGCCGATCTCGGCGCCCGACGGACCGATGTTGACGTTGGCGATGCCGCAGTCGGAGCCATCCGCGGACATGAACCGCTCGGCCTCGCGCACGTCGTTCGTGAAGATGCTCGACGCCAGGCCCTGGGGCACGTCGTTGTGCAGCGCGATGGCCTCGTCGAGGTCGTCGTACCCGAGGACGTAGAGCACGGGCCCGAACGTCTCGGTGCGCACGATGCCGGTCTGGCCGGGCATGGTGACGAGCGCCGGCTCGACGTAGTAGGCGTCGGGAGCGTCGCCGGCGAGCACCCGCTCGCCGCCGACGACCACCTGCCCGCCGTCGCCGACGGCGTCGGCGATCGCCGCTCCGATGCGCTCGAAGGCGCCGCCGTCGATGAGCGGGCCGACGAGGGTGCCGTCGGCGAGCGGGTCGCCGATCGGCACGGTGGCGTAGGCCTTGGCCAGGCGGTCGACCAGCTCGTCGTGCACCGAGCGGTGGACGATCAGCCGGCGCAGGCTGGTGCAGCGCTGGCCGGCCGTGCCGACCGCCGAGAAGGCGATGCCCCGCACGGCCAGCTCCAGGTCGGCCGTGGGGGCGACGATGGCGGCGTTGTTGCCGCCGAGCTCGAGGATGAGGCGCCCGAAGCGGGCCGCGACCACGGGCGCCACGGCCCGTCCCATGCGCGTCGAGCCGGTCGCCGAGACGATCGCCACGCCCTCGTGGGCGGCCAGCGCGGCGCCGACGTCGGCGCCGCCCATCACGACCTGGCTGAGGTCGGCCGGTGCGCCGACCTCGGCGGCCGCCCGCCGGACGAGCGCGTCACAGGCGAGCGCCGTGAGCGGCGTCTTGTCCGAGGGCTTCCAGATGACGGGATCGCCGGCCACCAGGGCGAGCGCGGTGTTCCACGACCAGACGGCGACCGGGAAGTTGAACGCCGAGATGACGACGCACGGCCCCATCGGGTGCCACGTCTCCATCAGCCGGTGGCCGGGCCGCTCGCTGGCGATCGTGAGGCCGTGCAGCTGGCGGGAGAGGCCGACGGCGAAGTCGCAGATGTCGATCATCTCCTGGACCTCGCCGAGGCCCTCCGAGCGGATCTTGCCGGCCTCGATCGACACCAGCTCGCCGAGGTCGTCCTTGTGCGCCCGCAGCAGCTCGCCGAGCCGGCGCACGAGGTTGCCGCGCACGGGCGCCGGCGTGGCTCGCCACTCGGTGAAGGCGGCGCCGGCGCGCTCGACGGCGGCGTCGACGTCGGCCGTCGCCGTGCCGGCCGGGCCGAGCGATCCGCCGGTGATCGGCGTGCGCGCCGCCAGGTCGCCCGACGGGGTGGCGGCCCCGACGGCGTCGAGGATCTCGGCCGTCCGTTCGGCGAGGGTGGCGGTGGACGGCAGCGTCATGACAAGGCTCCCAGCACGTCCCTCAGGATGCCGACCGCGACGTCGGCCTGCTCGCGGGTGACGACCAGCGGCGGGGCCAGGCGGATGGTGCGCTCGCCGCAGGTCAGCACGAGCAGCCCGCGCTCGAAGCACGCCTGCTCGACGGCCTCGGCGGCGTCGTGGGTGGGCACGTCGATGCCGATCATCAGGCCGCGGCCGCGAACCTGCGACACGGCCGGCGCGTCCAGCGAGCGCAGCGCATCGAGCAGGTGCTGGCCGACGTCGGCGGCGTTGGCGGCCAGCCCCGACTCGACCAGCTCCAGCGTGGCCACGGCGGCTGCGCAGGCGACAGGGTTGCCGCCGAACGTGGACCCGTGACCGCCCGGCTCCCAGTCCATCACGGCGCGGCGGGCGATGATGCCGGCGAGCGGCATGCCGCTGGCCAGGCCCTTGCCGATGCACATGATGTCGGGCTCGACGCCGTCGTGCTCGGTGGCCCACATGCGACCGGTGCGGCCGATCCCGGACTGCACCTCGTCGACGACGAGCAGGATGCCGTGGTCGTCGCACAGACCGGCGGAGGTCGGCCAGCCAGCCGGCGGGGGGCACGATGTAGCCGCCCTCGCCCTGGACCGGCTCGACGAAGATCGCCGCGACGTCCTGCGGGTCGGTGAGCCGCTTGAAGAGGACCTGCTCGATGTAGGCGGCACCGGTGAGCGCGCTGTCGTCGTACGGGTCGGCGTACGGCGCGTGCAGCGCGCCGGGCGTCACGATGCCGAACCCGGACCGCTGGCGGGCCTTGCTGGCGGTCAGCGAGAGGCTGCCCAGCGAGCGACCGTGGAAGGCGCCGAGGAAGGCGATGGCGTTGGGCCGCCCGGTGTGGTGGCGGGCCAGCTTGAGGGCGGCCTCGACCGCCTCGGTGCCGGAGTTGGCGAGGAACACGCGAGGGTCGGGCATCGGCGCCAGCGCGGCCAGCCGGGTGCACAGCTCGGCGTACGCGGGGAGGTAGAAGTCGCTGGCGCAGTAGTGCAGGACGTCGTCGACCTGGGCGTGGATCGCGGCGTTCACCGCGGGGTGGGCGTGACCGGCCGCGGTCACGGCGATGCCGGCGTTGAAGTCGAGGAAGCGGTTGCCGTCGACGTCCTCGATGACGCACCCGCGGGCGCGGCGCACGACGAGCGGGTACACCCTCGTCAGCGACGGGCTGGTGACGGCCTCGTCGCGGGCGATGACCTCGCGGGCGCGCGGTCCGGGTAGCTCCGTCGTCAGTGCCGGCGCGAACGTGTCGGCGGTGAGCTGGGTGGGTTCTCCGACCATGGTCATGAGCATCTCCGTTCCGAATCCCCGAGCGATTGTAACATCTGTTCCATGAATGGCTGGCCCGAGGACCTCGACGAGCTCGAGCGGGTCCTGCTGACCAACGTCGAGGCGCTGCCGGCCGGCGAGTGCGCCGACGGCCCGCTGGCGCCGGGCTCGTCGCTCACCGCCGCCGCGCTGGACGCCGTGTTCGACGCCCAGCTGGCGAGCCGGCACCTCGACCACGCCGCCCGCTGGCTGCGGGCGCGAGGGCTCGGCTTCTACACGATCGGCTCCGCCGGCCACGAGGCCAACGCCCTCGTCGCCGCCGCCCTCCGGCCGACCGATCCCGCCTTGCTGCACTACCGCTCCGGCGGCTTCTACCTCGCCAGGGCCCAGCAGGTCCCGGGTCACGACGGCGTGCGCGACGTGCTGCTCGGGCTGCTCGCCGCGGCCGACGAGCCGATCGCCGGTGGCCGCCACAAGGTCTTCGGGCACGCCGATCTGGCGGTGATCCCGCAGACCTCGACGATCGCCTCCCACCTGCCGCGGGCGATGGGCGTCGGCTTCGCCATCGGCCGGGCTCGCCGCCTCGGCGTGACGACGCGCTGGCCCGAGGACGCCATCGCCGTGTGCAGCTTCGGCGACGCCTCGCTCAACCACTCGACCGCGCAGGGCGCGCTCAACGCCGCCGCCTACACCGCCCACCAGGGCATGCCGATGCCGGTGCTGTTCGTCTGCGAGGACAACGGGTGGGGCATCAGCGTGCCGACGCCGTCCGGGTGGGTGGCCGCCGTGCTGCGCGAGCGGCCTGGCTTGCGCTACGAGTACGCCGACGGCGCCGATCCCGTGGCCGTCTTCGACGCCGCCGAGGACCTCGCCGACCACGTGCGGGCGACGGGTCGGCCCGCCGTCCTGCACCTGCGCACGGTGCGCTACGGCGGCCACGCCGGCACGGACGTCGAGTCGTCGTACCGGACCGCGGCCGGCATCCGCGCCGACCACGCCGGCGACCCGGTGCTCGCCACGGCCCGCGTGCTCGTGGCGGCGGGTCGGCTGACGCCCGCCGATGTCGTCGAGCGCTACGTGGCCGGCCGCGCCCGTGTCCGTTCGCTCGCCGACGAACTGGCCGGCCACCGGCCGCTCGAGACGCTGGCCGAGGTCGTCGCCCCGCTGGCGCCGCACCGCCCGGTGGCGGTCGCCGACCGTGCGGTGCGGGCCGCGCCCAACGACGCGCGGCGGGCGTTCTTCGGGCGGCTGCCCGAGGACGAGGGCGCCCTGACGCTGGCCGAGGCGATCAACCGCACGCTCGGTGACCTGCTCGCCGGCGACCCGCGACTGCTCGTCTTCGGCGAGGACGTCGCGGTGAAGGGTGGCGTGTACGGCGTCACGCGGGGGCTGCAGCGCAAGGCCGGCGCCGGCCGGGTGTTCGACACGCTGCTCGACGAGCAGTCGATCCTCGGGCTCGGCCTCGGTGCCGGCGTCTCCGGCCTGTTGCCGATCCCCGAGATCCAGTACCTCGCCTACCTGCACAACGCCGAGGACCAACTGCGTGGCGAAGCGGCGAGCCTGGCGTTCTTCTCCAACGGCCAGTTCACCAACCCGCTCGTGGTGCGCATCGCCGGGTACGGCTACCAGCAGGGGTTCGGCGGGCACTTCCACAACGACAACGCCGTCGCCGTGCTGCGCGACATCCCCGGGCTGGTGATCGCCTCGCCCGGCCCGGGCGGCGGACGCCGCGCCGATGCTGCGGACGTGCGCGGCGGCGGCCGCCGTCGACGGCACCGTCTGCGCGTTCCTCGAACCGATCGCCCGGTACCACACGCGCGACCTCCACGCGGCCGGCGACGACGGGTGGACCGCGCCGTACCGGCCGCCGGCGGAGTGGGCGGCCGCGCACGTCCCCATCGGCGAGCCGGCGGTCGCCCGCGAGGGCGACGACGTGCTGATCGTGACGTGGGGCAACGGCCTGTACCTGTCGCTGCGCGTGGCCGCCCGGCTGGCCACCGATGGCATCGACTGCCGCGTGCTCGACCTGCGCTGGCTCGCGCCGCTGCCGATCGACGTCGTCGCCGAGCACGCCGGCGCGCTCGACCGTGTCGTCGTCGTCGACGAGACCCGCCGGTCCGGCGGCGTCGGCGAGGCGGTCGTCAGCGGCCTCGCCGAGCGCGGCTACCGCGGCGCGCTGGCGCGGGTGGCCGCCCATGACTCGTTCGTGCCGCTCGGTGACGCCGCCCGCCTCGTCCTCGTCTCGGAGGACGACATCGCCGCCGCCGTGCGCTCCGTAGCCTCGACACGGTGACCGAGACGGAGCTCCCCGGCGGCATCGCCAACGCCGGTGCCGTCGTGCGCGATGGCGATCACGTGCTCCGGCCGTCGAACCCGCACACCCCGACGATCCACGCCTTCCTGCGCTTCCTGCACGATGCCGGCTTCGAGGCGGCGAGCCGGCCGGTGGGGATCGATCCGGACGGTCGCGAACGGCTCGTGTACATCGAGGGCGACGTGGCCGTGCCGCCGTACCCGGCGTGGGCGCAGACGGACACGGCGCTGGCGTCCGCCGCGGCGCTGCTGCGCCGGCTGCACGACGCGAGCGAGCAGTTCGTGGCGCCTCCCGATGCAACGTGGAGCAGCGAGATGGCCGATCCCGAGGGCGGACCGGTGATCGCCCACAACGACGTCTGCCTCGAGAACCTCGTCTACCGCGACCAGGTCGCCGTCGGCCTGCTCGACTTCGACTACGCCGCGCCCGGCCGGCGCCTGTGGGACCTCGCCCAGTTCGCGCGCATGAACGTGCCGCTCGACACCGACGACGACGCCGTGCTGCTCGGACGGACGCCACCGTTCGATCCGTTCCGCCGCCTGCGCGTCGTCGCCGACGCCTACGGCCTGCCTCCTGGCCGCGGCGAGTTCCTCGACATCGTGGCCGAGGGGATCCGCCGCGGCGGCGAGTTCCTCCAGCGCCGCCTCGACGAGGGCAACGAGGCGTTCGTCGCCATGGTCGCGGCCACCGGCGGGATGGCCAAGTTCGACCGACGGCGGGCCTGGTTCGCGGCCAACCGCGACCGCCTCGCCTCCGCGCTGGGCTGAGAGACCCCGTTCTGTCGTTTGGCCACGGCCCGATCGGGCCGTGGCTAAACGACAGAACGAGGGTCGGCGGCGTCGAGCTCGGGCGTGGCCGCCTCCGACGGGGGGCTCCAGTCGACGCCGGCGACGATGCGCCAGGCGAGGATCAGCAGGGCGGCGGCCGCGGCGAGTCCGGCCACCAGACGTGCCGGGTCGTAGCCGACCGCCACCCGGGCGAGCGGCACCCGGACCGTCGCCCGGCTGACGCCGGCGAGCGCGACGACGTGGCAGTCCTTGCAGCTCGCCGGGGGGCGGACCGTCACCGTCGCGTTGCCGTCGCCGTCGGCGGTGGCCGACACGACGCGGCCGCACGGGGTGCCGCACACGGCCACGTCGACCTCGGTGCCCGGCAGCAGTCCGCTGACCGCCACGTCGACGGCCTGGCCCGGCTCGTACGGTCCCGGCGGCGACAGCGCGACGGTCGGCGGCGGCGGTGCCGAACCGCCGAAGACGAGGAACGCCCACGCCGTCACCTCGCCACCGCGCTCGGCGATCACGAGCGTGCACGGCCGGCTCTGTCCGCAACTCCCTGGTTCGACGAGCTGGTACTGGAACCTGGCCACACCGTCGTCGTCGAAGAGCACCGGGAACGTGTTGCGACAGCCGATGAAGCCGTCGACGAGGCGGTCGCACTGGCGCACGAGGGCCTCTCCGCCGGGCTCGCCGTCCGTCACGTGCACGACGAGCACGTCCCCGGCTTCCAGCTCGTCGACCACCGGCACGCCGGCCATCGGATCGGGGGACGCGTCGAGGCGCACGTCGTGGCGGCCGCCGTCGCCGGCGGACGCGACGGACAACGCAGCCAGCAGCAGGGCCGCCAACACGCCCACGTGGTCAGTCCGGCGGCTCGGCCGCGTCGTCGAGGCGCCGGTTGAGGGTGAGCAGCCGGCCCATCACCGGCAGGGCGAGGAGGTTGACGCCGTGGAGCACGCCGATGATGAGCAGGATCCCGGCCACCCGGGCAGTCTCGAACTGCAGTTGGGCGGCCGTGACGGTGTCGCCCCAGCCGCTGCGTGGCTCGAACGAGACCGTGAACAGGATGTAGGCGAAGAAGATCAGGTAGTAGGCGATGTCGGTGAGCATGATGAAGCTCTTGCCGGTGCGCGGGTTGGCCCGGAACACGTCGGCCGCGTAGCTCCGCCCGAAGCGCTTGATGAGCGGCCCGAGCCAGAACGCGAGCGCGGCGAGCACCGCCGTCGTGATCAGTTCGAGGATCCACCAGTCCATGAGCAACCTTCCTTGTCGACGGTCGGTGACAGCGACGAACACGCAGGCGAGCGCACCGGCGAGGCAGGCCCCGGTCGCCAGCAGCGCGACGTGCTGCGTGTGCAAGCGGCGGTCGTCGGCGATGCTGAGCTCGACGCGAGCGAACAGGTCCGGGCTCTCCACGACGGTCTCGGCCTCGTCGTGGAGGGCGTCGCGCAAGAGGTGCTCGAGCGAGCTCATGCCGGGACCGCCTGGGACAATCGACCCTCGAGGGCGGCGAGGCCGCGCTGCAGGTGCGTCTTGACGGAGTTGCGTGAGATGCCGAGCGTGGCGGCGATCTCGTCGGGCCCCAGCTCGTCGTAGTAGCGCAGCACGAGGCAGGCGCGCTGACGGGCCGGGAGGTCGCGCAGCGCGTCGAGCACCTCCCGCTGGTCCTCGCGCACGTGGATCTCCTCGTCGACGCCGGGCGCCACGTCGCCGAACGGCAGCCGATGGCGCATCGACACCAGCCCGCGCCGGTTCTGGTCTCGCGCGAGGTTGAGCACGATCGAGCGCAAGTACGCCGGCGCCCGCGCGATGTCGTCGATGCGGCCGGCGTGGCGGGCCAGCCGGATGAAGGCCTCCTGCACGAGGTCCTCGGCGGCGTTGCGATCGTCGACGAACAGCCGGGCGAGCCGCACCAGCGAACGGCCCTCCGAGTGGAACAGCGAGACGACGAGGGCGTCGGCGTCGATGACGGCCGGCTGGTCGACGCCGACCTGCGGCGCGTCGGCGTCGACTGAGAACACCGGTCCGATCCAGACCAGGAGGGCCAGCCGGATGCGAACACCCGTCACGTCCACGTCCCGATGCTGACAGGCGCGGCCGAGGCCGGCGAAACATCGCTCACACCGTGACGGACGAACGAACGCCCGTCGCGGGTGACAGCGAAGATTTTCTCGACGGGATGTCACCCGCGCCGCGTTGCCGTGCGTCTGTCGGTGCCATGAACACAACAACGAAGCGGTGGGCGGCCCGGATGAGCGTGGCTGCGGTGATCGGCGTGGCCGCCGTGGCGCACCTCCCGGGGCCGGCGTCCGGCCATGGGTGGTCGGCCAGGGCGGTGCTGAGCGATGTCAACGGGGCCAAGGTCGGCACCGTGCGATTCGAGGGGGACGAGGAGGGGACGGCGGTGAAGGTCGATCTGCGCGGCATCACCGCCGGGACCAACACCTTCCACGGCCTCCACCTCCACGTCAACGACCCCGTTGCGGCGTGTGACGCCGCTTCGGGCTTCACGAACGTCGGCGGCCACTGGAACCCGACGGGTGGTGTCCATGGTCAGCACGCCGGCGATCTCCCGAGCGTGCTGGTCCAGGCCGACGGCACGGGGCATGCCCGCTCGGTCACCGGTCGGTTCGTGCCGTCGGAGGTCGAGGACCGTGCGGTCATCCTCCACCTCGGCCCGGACAACTTCGCCAACGTGCCGCCGACGCGGTACCAGAGCAAGGAGTCGACCACTCCCGGTCCGGACGGCACGACGCTGGGCACTGGCGACGCCGGTGGCCGCATCGCCTGTGGGGTGATCGTCCTTGACTGAGATCCGGCGGCCGCGTTCGCTCGCCGTCGTCGGGGCGTTCCTCGTCGGTGGCGTGGCGTGGGGCTGGGTGGCACGGGGCTGGATGCGCCTGATCACCGACGACCCCGAGTTCTCGTGGTCGGGCACGTTGTTCATCGTCGGGGCCTTCACCGTCGCCTTCACCGCCCAGGGCGTGGCCCTGGCGGTGCGGCGGCGGGGCCGGCCGCGGTGGGTGCAGCGGATCGTGAACGGGCTCGCCTTGTTCCTGGCGCTGCCGCTGGGCGCCGGCGCCGGCATCGTCATGCTGCCCGCCCTGGTGACCGGGTCGATCGCCGCCGGTCGGACGAACTGGCCGCGGGCGTTGCGCATCGTGCTCGCCGGCCTGGCGGGCCTCAACGCCGTCGGGCTGCTCGTCATGCTCGTCGGCGAGCTCTCCCTCCCGAGGGCGGTGTTCGGCTGGCTGGTGATGCTGGTCGTCTACGGCGTCACGATCGGCGTGATCGGCCTGACCCTGCGCCCTGTGCGCGCCCGGTCAGCTCTGCCAGCGGGGCGGACGCTTCTCGGCGAAGGCGGCCATGCCCTCGGCGGCGTCGGGCCCGGCGAACAGCTCGTCGGACAGGGCCCGCATGCGGGCGAAGGCGCTTGACCGGTCCAGGGTCGGCACCTCGCGCAGGATCCGCTTGGTGGCGGCGACGGCGGCCGGCGCGCCCATCGCCACGCCGGCGCACAGGGTGGTGACGGTCGCCGGCACGTCGTCGGTGACGTGGGTGACGAGACCCGCCTGGCGGGCCTGCTCGGCGTCGAACGGCTCGCCGGTGAGGAACGCGGCGGCGAGCTGCGAGCCGGCGACGCGTTGCAGGATCGGCACGGCGACGATCGCCGCCGCCACCCCGATGCGCACCTCGGTCAGGGCGAACGTCAGGTCGCTCCGGACGACGACGAGATCGCAGGCCGCCATCAGCCCGATGCCGCCGGCGCGAGCCGGACCGTCGACGGCCGCGATCGTCGGCACGGCGGCGTCCATCAGCCGCTCGAGCACGCCGACGAACGGTCGGGAGTCCGGCGGCCCGGCCCGCCGCTCCTTGAGGTCGGCACCGGCGCAGAACGCCGGTGGCGAGTGGGTCAGCACGATCGACCGGGCGTCCCCGCGGGCGACGGCCGCCTCGGCCCCGTCCAGCGCGGCGTGCAACCCGGCCACGAGGCGGATCGACAGGGCGTTGCGGTTCTCGGGCGAGTCCAGCGTGATCGTCGCCACCCCACCGGCGACGTCCAGGCGCACGGCGGGCTGCTCGGTCATCCGCCCATCATGGCCGTCCACGATCCGGGCGGGATCCTTCGCGACAGGTGGCACGATCCCCGCCCAGATGCCCGAGTGGTGAGATTCCCGCCCAGATTGGGGGACGTCAGGGGATCGGGTCGAGGGCGTCGGCCGTGTACACGGAGTTGGGGTTCCAGAGGAGGAAGCCTTCGGCGCCGGTGGCGCGGGCGGCGTCGATCTGGGCGCGCACCTCCAGCGGGCCGTACACCACGTCGCCGGTCGAGAAGTCCTGCAACCACGGCACCACGGCGGCGCCGCTGCCGGCGACGATGCGCTCGAAGTCGGCCAGCGAGGCGGTGACGATGTCGGCCGGCTGGCGCACCGGGTCGGCCACGCCGTACTCGCCGGAGCCCCAGTGCGAGGGGTAGACCATCGGCGACACGTAGTCGACCGACGGGGCGAGCAGCCCGATGTCCTGGGCCGTGGGTTCGGGACGCGACGCCGAGATGCCGAACACCGAGATGCCGAGCAGCGCCCCGCTCGGCGCGATCGCCGCCTTCGTGGCGGCCACGAAGCGGGCGATCGAGACCTCGGGCGGCATCGTCAGGCCCGGGAACTGCATCGACGCCATGTCGCCCTCCGGCCGGCGGACGTAGTCGTAGAGGATCTCGTCGAAGCCGAGGGCGACCGCCTCCACGGCGAGGTCGACCTGGTACTGGCGCACCTCGGGGTGGGCGAAGTTGGCGAACGCCGCCGTGCCGTAGTTGTTGGCCAGCGGCTCGCCGCCGCCGTCCAGCACGACCATGTCGCTCCGGCCGTTCTCCCACGCCCACTTGGCCAGCACGGGATCGAGGAAGTTGACGACGCGGCCGATGACCCGCACACCCAGCCCGTGCAGCTCGTCGATCGCCTGCCGGGCGTCGTAGTGCGTCCGCACGGCGCCGATCGTCGTGGCCAGCGGCACCCCGCTGGCGTAGCCGACCTCGCCGGACTCGTCCTTGACGTCGAGCTCGACAGCAGTGACGCGACCGGCGGCGATGAGGTCGAGGACCTGCTGGTGGATCACGGGGTCGGCCCACCCGGTGGCGGTGACGTGGACGGCGACGGTGACGGGGTGCTCGACCGGTGCCGGCGTGGCCGTGACGGCGACGACCTTCTCGACCTGCCGCCCGTCGGCACCGGTGGCGACAAGGCGCACCTCGGTCCACGCCTGCGGGATGAGCACTTGGAAGGCGCCGCCGGCGTCGAGCGCCACCGACTCACCGTTGGCGGTGACGCCGACGGCCCCGTCGGTGAGCCCGCGCAGCGCGCTGACGAAGCCCGGGACGGACGGCGAGACGCTGACCGGGACGGTCAACGTCGGCTCGGCCGCGCCACCCTCGGCACCGCCGGCGACCACGACGTCGATCGACGGCGTGGCGATGCCCCGTTGGTAGACGACGACACCGCCGACGACGGCGGCGGCGATCCCGACGCCGAGCAGCAGGTGGACCCGGCGGTCGGGGCGGCGGTGCTCCAGCTCGAACGATCGCCGGGGGTGCTGGTCCGTGGCGGAGCCGGACGGGCGGCGGGCCTGGCGGCCCGTGTCGTCGCGCATCACTCGGCTCATACCCCAACTCGCGGCCCAGTTACCGTGGGCCGGAACTCTATGCCGGTGACGTGGGCGTTCCGCCAGCCAGCCCGGTCAGGAAGGCCTCGACCTCCGCCCGGTCCCGGGTCCGGCGCATCGGTGGCAGCGCCCGCACGATGTCCCAGCGGTAGCCGGCCGTGCCCAGGCGACGATCGAGCACGGCCACCACGCCGCGATCGGTGCTGGTCCGGATCAGGCGCCCGGACGCCTGGGCGAGCAGCATCGCCGCCCGGGGCAGGTCGATCTCGCGGAAGGCGGCGCCGCCGAGCCGCTCCCGGCGGGCGGAGAGCAGCGGGTCGTCCGGCCGGGGGAACGGGAGCCGGTCGACGACGACCAGGCTGAGCGTCCGACCCGGGACGTCGACGCCCTGGAAGAAGCCGGCGGTCGCGAACACGCTGGTCGCCTCATCGGCGGCGAAGCGGGCGACGAGGGCCGGCTTGGGCAGGTCGCGCTGGGTCAGGACCGGCGTCGCCAGCCGGTCGCGCAGGGCGGCGGCCGCCAGGTCCATCGCCTTCCAGCTGGTGAACAGCGCGAGGGTGCGCCCGCCGGCGGCCGTGATCAGGGCGGCCAGCTCCTCGTGCAGGGCGTCGCGGTAGCGCTCCGACCGCGGGTCGGGCAGGTGCAGCGCGCAGTACAGCAGAGCGTGCTGGGCGTAGTCGAAGGGGCTGCCGACGTCGGCGGCGTCCGTGCGTTCGGGCGGGAGCCCGAGCCTCGAGGCCAGCGAGGCCGGCACCGTGGCGCTGGTCAGCACGGCCGTGCGCCGGCTCCAGACCCCTTCGTCGAGGATCGGTCCGACATCGAGCGGGGCGATCTCCAGGCGGGGGTGGTCCGGCGAGCCCGACACGTAGTCGACGTAGCCGTCGTGCTCGGTGATCGCGAGGTCGAGCTGGGCGACGGCCCGACCGGTCATCAGCTGGGCCCGCAGCTTGCGCTGCTTGGCGTCGTCGACGGGGGTGTCGATGGCCAGCAGCGCCGTCGCCACGCGGTCGAGCCGCAGGCGGGCCTCGCCGAGCGCGGCCTGGATGTCCTCGGGATACGGCACCGGGAGACGCTGGCCGGCGTACGGTCGCAGGGCCTCGCGCAGGACGTCGGCGAGATCGAGGATCCCGGCGATGAGCTCCTGGTCGTCGAGGATCCGCCGCACGATCCCGGCGAGCGTCACGAAACGGCCGGGGGCGACCTGGACGCCGACGGTGTCGCTCATGACGTCCTCGAGGACGTGGGCCTCGTCGAACACGACGACGTCGTGCTCCGGCAGGATGACGCCGCCGCTGCCGACGTGCAAGCCGTACAGGTGGGTGTTGACGACGACGACGTCGGCGACCGCGGCGCGCCGTCGGGCCTGCTCGGCGAAGCACGGTTCGCCGAGCGGGCAGCGCTCGGCACCCGGGCACTCGTCGCTGCCGACGCTGACGGCCCGCCAGGTCGTGTCCGACGGCGCCCAGCTCAGCTCGGCGCTGTCGCCGCTGTCGGTGCGGCCGGCCCACTCGGCGATGCGGCGGATCTCATCGAGGGTCACCGTCGTCATGCCGTCCAGCTCGAGCTGCCCCTCGCCGGCGCCGGCGCCGGCCAGCTCCCGGAGGCGCTGCAGGCAGACGTAGTTGCTCCGTCCCTTGAGCACGGCCCAGTCGAAGTCCACCGGCACGGCGCCGGCGAGGAACGGCAGGTCCTTGCCGGCCAGCTGGTCCTGCAGCGCCTTGGTCGCCGTGGCCACCACCACCCGTGCCCCGGACGCGATGGCCGGCACCAGGTAGGCGAGCGTCTTGCCGGTCCCGGTGCCCGCCTGGACGACGAGGTGGCGGCCGGAGGTGATCGCCTGCGCGACCAGGTCCGCCATCTCCTCTTGGCCTGGTCGTCGCTCGGCTCCGGGCAGCTGGGCCGTGACGTCGGTGAGCGTCGGCGCGGTCACGCCAGCAGCGCGAGCGCGGCGTCGAGCTCGGGCCCGTCGAACTCGGGCCAGGTCTTCCCGGTGAAGTGGATCGCCGCGCCGGCGCTCTGCCAGAGGAGGAAGTTGGACACCCGCAGCTCGCCGGACGTGCGCACGAGCACGTCGACGGGCGGCAGCTCCGGCAGGTACAAGTGGCTGGCGATGGCGTCGCTCGTCACGGGCGCCCCCTCGGCGCGGGTGCGGCGGACCGCGTCGATCAGCTCCTGGCGGGCGCCGTAGTCGAAGGCCACGGTGAGCAGCATGCCGGTGTTGGGGGCGGTGTCGGCGATCGCCTTGCGGATCGCCCGCTGGACGTACTTCGGCGTGCGCGCGTCGGGGGAGTCGAACGGTCGGCCGATCCACTGGATCCGCACGTTCAGCTCGTTGAGCTCGGCGACCCGCCCGAACAGCTTCTGGTGCAGGCCGAGGATGTGGCGGACCTCGGCCCGCGGCCGGATCCAGTTCTCCGTCGAGAAGCCGAACACCGTCAGCCAGCCGATGTCGCGGGTGACCGCGATGCGCACCAGCCGGGCCAGGTTCTCCTCGCCCTCGGTGTGGCCCTCGGTGCGGGGCAGGCCGCGCCGTCCGGCCCAGCGCCCGTTGCCGTCCATGATGCAGGCGACGTGCCAGGGCCGCTCGAGGGACATCGTCATCGCACCCTACGCGTGGGAGGATGGGGTGGTGGGATCGTCGCTGGCGCACGTGATGGTCGTCGCGGGCACCCGGCGAGAGTGGCACGAGCGTCAGCGCCGAGCGGTGGCACCAGCTGGCCGACGAGCTGGGGGGCGTGGTGGCGGCGGCGGGCGGCGCCTGGCTGACCCTGCGGGCCTACGAGCACGGTGACGGGCCGGCGGGTCCCGACCTGCCGCGCTGGCAGGTCACGGCGGCCGACGCCAGGTGCACGGTGATCGTCGACCCGGTCAGCGACGGCCGCGAGCGCTTCGCCGAGGCGATGCGGACGCTGCCGGCCACGGTCCTCGTCGACGAGAAGACCATCGCCGGCGCGCTGTACGAGCCGGCCGATGTCGAACCGGACCTCGTCGTGATCCTGGGCCCGCCGACCCGCCTGCCGCCGTCGTTGGTGTGGGAGCTGGCGTACGGCGAGCTGGTCTTCCTGCCGGCGGCCTTCGCCGACCTCGGCGCCGAGCACGTCGCCGCCGCCATCGACGACTTCCACCACCGGCAGCGTCGCTTCGGCGGGCTGGAGACGTCGAGCGCGCTCTATCGGGACACCGGCGTCGTCCTGCGCACCTACAAGCTCGGCGAGGCCGACCGCATCGTCGTGCTGTTGACCGAGGAGAACGGCAAGGTGCGCGCCGTCGCCAAGGGCGTGCGCAAGACGATGTCCAAGTTCGGCGCCCGCCTCGAGCCGATGAGCCACGTCCGATTGCTGCTGTACCGGGGACGCCAGCTCGACATCGTCAGCCAGGCGGAGTCGGTGGAGCCGCTGGCGCCCTTGCTGTCCAGCCTCGACCGGGCGTCGCAGGCGATGGCCGTGCTGGAGGCCGCCGACCAGCTCGCCCTCGAGCGCGAGCCGAACCCGCAGCTCTACCGCATGGTCGTCGGCGTGCTGCGCACGATCGTCGAACGGCCGGCCCCGCTGGTGGTGCCGGCGTTCTACTGGAAGCTGCTGGCCGCCGAGGGCCTGCGCCCCCAGCTCGACACGTGCGTGCGCTGCGGCGAAGGCGAGCCCGACGTCACGCTGGTCGCCTTCGACGTCGGCGAGGGGGGCGTGCTGTGCCGCGCCTGCCGCTCGGGCTCGCCGCTCAGCCCGGCGGCGCTGGCGCTGTTCCGCGACGTCCTCGGTGGCCGCCTCAACGACGCCCTCACGACCCCGGAGTCGTCGGCGACCCACGAGGTGGGCGTGCTCGCCACCCGCGCCCTCGAGCACCACCTCGAACGCCGCCTCCGCGCCGTCGCCATGTTCGAACGGCACTGAGCCCCCTCGTTCTGTCGTTTAGTGACGGCCCGATCGGGCCGTAACCAAACGACAGAACGGGGGTTGGGGGCGGGCCGTAGCCTTGACGGGCATGCCGGCGACCGAGCTCGACCAGATCGTCAACCTGTGCAAGCGGCGCGGGTTCGTCTACCCGTCGGCGGAGATCTACGGCGGCTTCCGCAGCACGTACGACTACGGCCCGCTCGGCTCGCTGATGCTGCGCAACGTGAAGGACGCCTGGGTCCGGGCGATGGTCCAGGAGCGCGACGACGTCGTGCTCATCGACGCCGCCGTCCTCGGCCCGCCGCAGGTCTGGGAGGCCAGCGGCCACCTGGCCAACTTCACCGACCCGCTCGTCGACTGCACGAACTGCAAGAACCGCTTCCGCCTCGACAAGCTGGAGGATCCCGACACGTGCCCGAGCTGCGGCAAGCACGGCACGTTCACCGAGGCCCGCCAGTTCAACCTGATGTTCAAGACGCACGCCGGTCCCGTCGAGGACTCGGCGGCCGTCGCCTACCTGCGCCCGGAGACGGCGCAGGGGATGTTCACGAACTTCGCCAACGTGCTCCAGACGACGCGCAAGAAGCCGCCGTTCGGCATCGCCCAGGTCGGCAAGTCGTTCCGCAACGAGATCACGCCGCAGAACTGGATCTTCCGCACCCGCGAGTTCGAGCAGATGGAGCTCGAGTACTTCGTGCCCCCGGCCGACAGCGCGCAGTGGTACGAGTACTGGTGCAACGAGCGCCTCGACTGGTACGTCCGCCACGGCATCCCGGCCGACCTGCTGCGTCTGCGCCCGCACGGTGACGACGAGCTGTCGCACTACTCGGCCGGCACGTCCGACGTGGAGTTCGAGTTCCCGTGGGGCTTCGACGAGCTCGAAGGCATCGCCCAGCGCACCGACTACGACCTGCGCCAGCACGCCGAGCACTCGGGCGAGAAGCTCGACTTCTTCGACCAGGCCAGCGGCGAGCGCTACGTGCCGTACGTGATCGAGCCGGCGGCCGGCGCCACCCGCACGATGGCCGCCTTCCTGCTCGCCGCGTACGACGAGGACGTCGTCAACGACGAGCCGCGCACCGTGCTGCGGCTGCATCCGCGCATCGCCCCGTACCAGGTCGCCGTCCTGCCGCTGTCGAAGAAGGACACCCTGACGCCGCTGGCCCACGAGATCCGCAGGACGCTCAGCCAGCGCTACATGGTCGACTACGACGAGACGCAGGCCATCGGCCGGCGCTACCGCCGCCAGGACGAGATCGGCACGCCGCTCGCCGTCACCGTCGACTTCGACTCGCTCGAGGACAAGGCCGTCACCATCCGCGATCGCGACTCCACGGAACAGGTCCGGGTGCCGATCGACGACGTGCTGGGCGAGGTCGGCACGCGCCTGGGGTTCTGAAGGGTGACGAGCACCTACCTCGACCGCATCGTCGCCCGCCACCGGGAGCTGGCGGCCGCCGACCACCGCCCCCTCGACACGCTCGTCGACCGGGCCCAGCAGCTGTGGCCCGCCCGTGGCTTCGCGGCGGCTCTGGCGGCGTCGTCCCGCCTGGCGGTGATCGCCGAGATCAAGCGGCGCTCGCCGTCGAAGGGCGACCTCCGACCCGACCTCGACCCGACCACCATCGCCGAGGCCTACGCCGATGGCGGCGCGGCGTGCCTGTCGGTGCTGACCGACGAGGAGTTCTTCGGCGGCTCGGTCGACGACCTCGCGGCCGCCCGCGGGGCGACCGACCTGCCGGTGCTGCGCAAGGACTTCACGGTGTCGGCGCGGGACGTCGCCGACGCCCGCTTGATGGGCGCCGACGCCGTGCTGCTGATCGTCGCTGCGCTCGACCGGCACGAGCTCGCCGACTACCACCAGCTCGGCCTCGAGCTCGGGTTGGACGTGCTCGTCGAGGTCCACGACGAGCCCGAGCTCGAGGCCGCCGTGGCCGTCGGCGCCACGCTGATCGGCGTCAACCAGCGCGACCTGGTGACGTTCGAGGTCGACCACGACCGCGCCGCGCGGCTGGCCGCGGCCATGCCCGACGGCGTCGTCACCGTCGCCGAGTCCGGCGTCCGCGACGGCGCCGACGCCCGCCGGCTCGCCGACGCCGGCTACGACGCCGTCCTCGTCGGCGAGACGCTGGTGACCTCGGGCGACCCCGCCGCCGCCGTCGCCGCCCTCCTCGCCTGACCGCACCCGGTTCTGACGAAGGTTCGCGGCCGTTTCTGGCCGTGGAACTCACACGGAACCGGAACGGGACGCGGTTTCCGGGTCTCGGGCGGCGGGTAGGGATGGCGCCCGAGAGGTCGGGGAGGAGCACCAGTGAGCCAGTCGCCACCAGGCGCCGTGATCGCCTGCGGCGGATTGAGCAAGTCGTTCAACGGGGACCCTGTCGTCAGGAACATCGACCTCAGCATCCCGGCCGGCACGATCGTCGGGTTCATCGGCCCGAGCGGCTGCGGCAAGACCACCACCGTGCGCCTCCTCACCGGGTTGTACGAGCCGACCGAGGGATGGGCCGAGATCAACGGCACGCCGGCCGCCCGGCTCACCGACAGCCAGCGCCAGCAGCTCGGCTACCTCCCGCAGATCCCGGCGCTGTTCCCCGAGCTGTCGCTGTGGGAGAACCTCAGCTTCCACGCCTCGATGTACGGGCTCCGGCTGCGCCGCCGTCGCCGTCTCCGCGAGATCCTCGACTGGGTCGAGCTCGGCGACGACCGCGACAAGCGGGTCAGCGAGGTGTCCGGCGGCATGCAGCGCCGCCTGGCCCTCGCCGCCAGCTTCGTGCACGACCCGCCGATCGTGTTCCTCGACGAGCCGACGGCCGGCATCGACCCGATCCTGCGGGCCAAGTTCTGGGAGCAGTTCCGCATGATCCGCGACGCCGGGCGGACCATCTTCGTCACCACGCAGTACGTCGGCGAGGCGTCCTACTGCGACTACGTCGGCCTGCTCTCGGACGGCGAGCTGCTGATGGTCGAGACGCCCGAGAACCTCCGCCGCGCCGCGTTCGACGGCGAGGTCGTCGACCTCGAGCTGGCCCGCCCTGCCGCCCAGGCCGATCTCGCGCCGCTCGCCGCCCTCGACGTCGTCATCGGCGCGCCGCAAGAGGTGGACCAGCGGCGTTGGCGCATCGTGGTGAGCGACGCCGATGCGGCCGAGACGGTGATCCGCACCGCCCTCGAGGACGCCGGGCTGCCAGTCGTCGAGGTCAAGGAGCACATCGTCGACTACGACGAGGCCTTCATCCGCGTGATCGAGCGCCACCGCGCCGCCCGCGCCGACACCGCCGGTGAGGCGGCATGAGGAAGCAGCGGTTGCGGGTGCGCGGGCCGTGGGCAGCGGTCATCCAGTGCTCGGCCTTCGTCCGCAAGGAGCTCGCCGAGATCGTTCGTCAGCCCGGCCTGATCCTGCTGCTGATCGTCGGGCCCTTCGTGCTGCTGATGATGTTCGGGTACGGCTACCGCAGCGACGAGCTCGGGCTGCGGACGGTCTTCGTCGGCCCGCCCGACTCGTTCTACGAGCAAGCCATCGGCGACTACCAGGAGCAGCTCGAGCGGTTCGTCGAGCCGCAGGGCTACACGACCGACGAGGCGGCGGCGCTCGACCGACTGGAGGACGGCGACCTGGACGTCGTCGTCGTCTTCCCGCCAGAGCCCCTCGAGACCGTGCTGGCGGGCGAACGGGCGCCGATCGAGGTGTGGCACGACAAGATCGACCCCATCCAGACCACGGCCGTCACGATCGCCGCCCAGCTCGCCGTGCAGGAGATCAACGCCACCGTCCTCGCCGCCTTCGTGACCGGATCGCAGGAGGCGCTGCGACCGGCCGAGGACGTCATCGGCGTGCTCACGACGTCCAGCGGGGCCCTCGGTGAGGCGGCCGGCTCGGCCGACTCGGCCGGGGTCGTCGAGCACGCCGGCGCCATCGGCGCGGCGGCGACCGAGCTGCGCCGCGCTCGTCGCCCAGTCGGACCTCGTGCTGTCACGCCTCGGCGCCGCGGACGACGGGACGAGGACCGAGGTGCTCGACCGGCTCGACGAGGTGGCGGCCAGTGCCGGCCGCATCGAGGCCGGCACGAGCAACGACACGGCGGCCGACGCCGAGGCGATCGCCGCCAACGTCGGCGCGGTGGCCGAGGTGATGCCGTCGGTCTCGGCGCTCGACCCCGACGTCCTCGTGCGGCCGTTCGTCAGCGAGACGGCGAGCGTCGTGCCGGTCGAGATCTCGCCGGTGGACTTCTTCGCCCCGTCCTCGTTGGTGCTGCTGCTCCAGCACCTCGCGGTGACGGTCGCCGCGCTGTCGCTGGTGCGCGACCGCGACCTCGGGTTGTTCGAGCTGCTGCGCGTCGGCCCGCTGTCGTCGGCGGAGATCCTCGCCGGCAAGACGGTCGCCTACATGATCGTCGGCATGGTCGTCGGCGTCGGGCTCCTCGCGGCCGCCGTCAACTTCCTCGGCGTCCCGCTGGTCGGCGAGGCCGGTTGGGCCATCGGCAGCATCGCCCTCGTCCTGCTCGCCTCGCTGGCCCTCGGCCTGCTGATCTCCCTCATCTCGGGGTCGGAGACGCAAGCCGTGCAGTGGGCCATGCTCACCCTCCTCGCCGGCCTCTTCTTCGGTGGGTTCGTGCTCGACCTCGAGGGGCTCCAGTACCCGGTGAAGGCGGTGTCCTGGATGCTGCCCGTGACCTACGGCATCCGCCTCCTCCAGGACGTCGCGCTGCGCGGGCTGTCGCCCGATCCCGCCGACCTGGCCGGCCTCGGCGCGCTCGTCGTGGTCTACGGGACCCTGGCGATCGTGCTCCTGCGCCACCAGCTGCGCACGGCCTGACCTTGCTCGTCAGGTGAAGCGCTGGACGAAGGCGAGGGCGGTGTCGCAGACCTCGCGCCAGCCGCTGTCGATCGTCAGCGAGTGACCGCGGTTCGGGATCTCGATGATCTCCGTGACGCCCGGGTTCCTGCGTTGCCGCTTGAACGAGGCGTTGGCGATCGCCCACGGGACCGTGTGGTCGCTCTGGCCCGAGACGATGAGCAACGGACCCCGCTCGGGGTTGCGCGAGTCGACCTTCACCTCGGTGCCCGGGTTGATGTTGGCCAACGCCGCCTGGAACAGCGGCTTGGCCGGCGCCGCCACGTGGTACTTCTCGTGGAGCGCCTTGGCCTCGTCCTCGGTGAGGGCGTTGGCCCAGCCGTAGCGGAACTGCTCGTACGTCAGGGTCACGGCGCGGTTGCGGTTGGCCGGGTTGCCCAGTGCCGGGAAGGCCGACTTCAGCGACGAGATCGGCAGCGGCAGCACGCCGCGGAACGGCGCCGGGTCGATGGCCACCGACACCGCGCTCAGCCCCCGACCGGCCACGATCTGCGTCAGCAGTCCGCCGAAGGAGTGGCCGACGACGGCCGGCTTCCGGTTCAGACCACCGATCACCCGGGCGACGTGGTCGGCGATCTGTGCCACCGACTTCCCGGCGAACACCTCCGGATCGGCGCGCGCCTCCTCGACGGTCGAGGGGTCGTCCGGCCAGGAGACGGCGACACCGGCGTAGCCGGCCGCCTCGAACGCCTCGACCCAGGGCTCCCAGCTGCCGGCCAGCAGCCACAACCCGTGGATGAACACCACGGGCACCCTGCCGGACTCGTTCGCGTTCGCCACCTGGTCGTCGTCGCTCGTCGCCATCGGGCGATCCTGGCACGGCGACCGGGCCGGCGCCCGAGGAACCGTCGATCTCGCTCCCCGGGCGGCGGCCGCGCCGCGCCGATACCTTCGTCGCATGAGCGATGACGTTGCCTTCCCCGAGCTGACCAACGACCAACTCGCCGTCGTCGACGCCCTCGGGTGCCCGCCGTCCCATGACGGCCGGCGAGGTGCTGTTCTCCCCGGCGGACGCCGCGTACGACTTCATGGTGATCGTCAGCGGTGCCGTCGACATCCTCGGCACCGACGCCGACGGTCGCGAGCTGCACATCGCCCGCCACGGCGCCAGCCGGTTCCTCGGCGAGGTCAGCCTCGTGACACGGCAGCGTCCCTACCTGACCGCGCGGGCCGCCGAGGACGGCGAGCTGATCGTCGTGGCGGCGGACGTGTTCCGCAGCCGGGTGCTGTCCGACGTGCGGTTGAGCGACACCGTGCTGGAGGCGTTCCTCGCCCGCCGCGCCAAGCTGCTCTCGGCGGCCGCCGACACGCTCCAGATCGTCGGCTCGGCGTACTCGCCGCAGTCCATGGCGCTGCGCGAGTACGCCGCCCGCAACCGGCTCCCGCACCACTGGATCGACGCCGACACCGATGCCGACGCCGCCGCCCTGCTCACCCGCCTCGACGTGTCGGCCGCCGACCTGCCCATCGCCATCACGTCGCGCGGCCTGCTGCGGCGGGCCACCCCCGGTGAGATGGCGTCAGAGCTCGGCATGACCGTCGACGCCCTGCCCGGGCGCTGCTACGACGTCGTCGTGGTCGGCGCCGGGCCGGCTGGGCTGGCTGCGTCGTTGTACGCGGCGTCCGAGGGCCTGCGCACGCTGACCCTCGACGCCCAGACCATCGGCGGCCAGGCCGGCACCAGCTCACGGATCGACAACTACCTCGGCTTCCCCACCGGCATCTCGGGTCAGGAGCTGACGTCGCGCGCCGCGATCCAGGCGCAGAGGTTCGGGGCGGCGATCACCAGCCCGTGCGGCGTGGTCGGCGTCGCCGACATCGGCGGCCACGTCGTGGCGACGCTCACCGACGGCACCCAGGTCGGCGGGCGGGCGCTGGTGGCGGCCGCCGGGGCGCGGTACCGCAAGCTGCCCCTCGCCAACCTCGAGCGCTACGAGATGGCCGGGGTGTACTACGCGGCCACCGAGCGGGAGGCGCAGGCCTGCGCCGGCTCGCCGGTCGTCGTCGTGGGTGGCGGCAACTCGGCCGGCCAGGCGGCGATGTTCCTCGCCGAGAAGGGTTCGCCGGTCTGCGTCGTCGTGCGGCGGCCGCTCGAGGCGACGATGTCGACGTACCTCGTCGACCGCATCGAGTCCCATCCCGCCGTCACGGTGCACGTCGGGGCCAACATCACCGCCCTGGCCGGTGAGCCGACCCTGCAGCGGGTGACCGTCACCAAGGCCGACGGGGAACGCGAGGTGCCCTGCACGGCGCTGTTCTCGTTCATCGGCGCCGAACCCAACAGCGGGTGGCTCGACGGCGTCGCCAAGGACGAGCACGGCTTCGTGCTCACCGACCGGGCCCTCGACGGCTCGTGCATCGGCGACGCCTGGGTCGCCCTCGGGCGGCGCCCGCTGCCCTACGAGACGAGCTGGCCGGGGATCTTCGCCGTCGGCGACCTGCGCAGCGGCTCCACGAAGCGGTGCGCCGCCGCCGTCGGCGAGGGCTCGGCGGCGATCCGCTCCGTCCACGAGCACCTCGCGTTCGCGACCGACGCGGCCTGACACACCCCGCTGACGGACCTAGCGTCGCGGTGCGATGGACGATCGCGACGACGTCGATCCGGGGCTGCCGCTGAAGTTGTGGCCGTGCTCCAACGGGGAGTACCTGCCGCGCCCGCTCGACGACCTCCGCCGTGAGGCGATGCGGCGGGCGGGCGCCGCCGCCGACGAGCACGCCCGGCGCCACGGCTGGTCGCGCCGGCGGTTCCTGCTCTCGTCGGCCGGCATGGCGTCGGGGCTCACCGTGCTGCAGGCGTGCAGCGACGAGAAGTCGGCGTCGAACAGCACCAGACCCGGTGGTGTCTTCACGGTCCCCGAGACGGCGGCCACCGACCCGGAGGAAGCCGACGACCACCGTCCACGGCACCACCGCCACCACGGCGGCGCCGTCCACGACGGCGCCGCCGGCACCCGTCGACGTCGTGGTCGACGTGCAGACCCACTTCCTCGAGTCGGGGTCGTGGGGCGTCGGCTTCCCGCAGAGCGCCTGCGGGGAGGCCGAGCCGATCGACTGCTTCTCGGCCGAGTACTGGCGCGACCTCGTGCTGACCCAGAGCGACACCAGCGTGGCGATCATCTCGGCGGTGCCGGTCGTCGGCGCCGTCGATCCGCTCTCGATCGACGCCATGGAGCGCGGGCGGGCCCTCGCCACGGAGCTGTGCGGCGACGACCGGGTGCTGATCCAGGGCCACGCCGTCCCGGACGTCGGACCGCTCGACGCCGCGTTGGCGTCGATGGCCGAGATCGCCACCGCCCATCAGCTGTGCGCGTGGAAGGTGTACACCCACGCGCCCGGCGGCTGGTCCCTCGACGACGAGGCCATCGGCGCGCCGTTCCTGCAGGCGGCCCGCGACACCGGCGTCCCCGTCGTCGCCGTGCACAAGGGCCTGTCCGGCGGCAACCGTTGGGCCTCGCCGGCCGACATCGGCCCTGCGGCCGCGGCCAACTCCGACCTGACGTTCCTCGTGTACCACTCGGGCTACGAGGGCGAGGTCACGGAGGGCCCCTACGACCCGGAGGGTGGTGGTGTCGACCGCCTCGTGCGCAGCGCCGCGGAGGTCGGCATCGGACCGGGCGGCAACATCTACGCCGAGCTGGGGTCGACGTGGCGGACCGTGATGGGCAGCCCCGACGAGGCCGCCCACGTGCTCGGCAAGCTGCTCGTGGCGTTCGGCCCCGAGCGCATCCTGTGGGGGACCGACAGCATCTGGTACGGGTCGCCGCAGGACCAGATCGCCGCCTTCCGCAACTTCGAGATCACGCCGGCGTTCCAGGAGCAGTTCGGCTACCCGGCGTTGACGGCGGAGGTCAAGCGGCGGATCCTCGGGGCCAACGCCGTCGACCTGTTCGGCATCACGCCGCCGGCGACCACGTGCGCGCCCGCCGAGCCGGCCGGCCTGCGCGGCGCCAACCGCACGCACGGGCCCGTGTCGCGTCGCGACATCGCCGCCACCTTCCTGCGTGAGCACCCGTGGCTGCGCATACCGAGCCGCTGACGCCGGCGGTCGGCCGGGTACCGTTCCGATCGCATGTTCGTGAAGATCTGCGGCATCACCAACGAGGACGATGCCCTGCTCGCCGTGGCCATGGGCGCCGACGCCGTCGGCTTCGTGTTCGCCCCGTCGCCGCGCCAGATCGCGCCGCAACAGGTCTACGACATCACCCGCCGCCTGCCACCGGAGATCCTCACCGTCGGCGTGTTCCGCGACGAGCACCCCAAGCGCGTCGTCGAGTTGGTCCACCGCTCGGGTGTCAAGGCCGCCCAGCTCCACGGCAACGAGTCGCCGGCCGTCGTCGCCGAGGTGGCCGCCCTGGTGCGGTGGGTGATCAAGGCCTATCCCGCCGGTTCCCGCCTGGTCGCCGTCGAGGGCGGGTCGCTGGCCACGGACCTCATCCTCCTCGACGCGGCGTCGCCGGGATCGGGGCAGCTGTTCGACTGGACGCTCGCCGGTGAGGTGCCCGAAGGCGTCCGCCTGATCCTCGCCGGCGGCCTCGACCCCGACAACGTCGCCGACGCCGTGCGCGCCGTGGAGCCGTGGGGGGTCGATGTCGCCACCGGTGTCGAGCGCTCGCCCGGGAAGAAGGACGCGCTCAAGGTCAAGCGCTTCGTCGAGCGCGCCCGCGCCGCCGCGCCCGTGCCGTACCTCGGCGACGACGAGATGCCCTACGACTGGAGCGAGGAATGATGGGCGAGCCCGGGCCGGGCGGCCGGTTCGGCGAGTTCGGCGGACGCTACGTGCCGGAGACGCTGGTGCCGGCGTGCGAGGAGCTGGAGGCGGCCTTCCGCGAGGCGTGGGCCGACGGGGTGTTCCGCGCCGAGCTCGACGCCGTGCTGCGGGACTACGCCGGCCGGCCGTCGATCCTGACCGAGTGCCACAACCTCGGCCGCCAGCTCGGCGTCCGCCTGCTGCTCAAGCGCGAGGACCTCAACCACACCGGCTCGCACAAGATCAACAACGTCCTCGGCCAGTCGCTGCTGGCCAAGCGGATGGGCAAGACGAGGCTGGTCGCCGAGACCGGCGCCGGTCAGCACGGCGTGGCCACGGCCACCGCCGCCGCCCTGCTCGGACTCGAGTGCAAGGTGTACATGGGCGCGGTCGACGTCGAGCGCCAGGAGCTCAACGTGTTCCGGATGCGCCTGCTCGGCGCCGAGGTCGAGGCCGTGGACAGCGGCAGCCGCACGCTCAAGGACGCCGTCAACGAAGCCATGCGCGACTGGGTGGCGACGGTCAACGACACGCACTACTGCCTCGGCTCGGTGATGGGGCCGCATCCGTACCCGTGGATGGTGCGCGAGCTGCACCGGGTGATCGGCGACGAGGCGCGCGAGCAGTGCCGCGCGCTCACGGGCGGCGATCCCGATGTCGTCGTCGCCTGCGTCGGCGGCGGCTCCAACGCCGCCGGGCTGTTCAGCGGGTTCGTCGACACCGCCGCCCGCCTCGTGGGCGCCGAGCCGGCAGGTGGCGCCGCCGTCGGGCGCGGCGTCCCCGGCGTCGTCCACGGGATGCGCAGCTACCTGATGCAGGACGAGTACGGCCAGGTCGAGGAGGCCCACTCCGTCTCCGCCGGTCTCGACTACCCGGGCGTCGGGCCGGAGCACTCGTACCTCGCGTCGATCGGTCGTGCCGAGTACCCGCCGGTCAGCGACGCCGAGGTGCTCGACGCCTTCGCCCAGCTGGCCCGTACGGAGGGCATCCTGTGCGCCTTCGAGTCGGCCCACGCCCTCGCCTGGCTGCGCGCGCGAGGCGCCGCGGCTCGCCGGCCAGACCGTGCTCGTGTGCCTGTCGGGTCGCGGCGACAAGGACGTCGCCCAGGCGATGACCCTGCTCGCGGCCGAGGCGCGCTGATGGAGTCACGCTTCCGAGCCGCCCGCGACAGCGGGCGCAAGCTGCTCGTGCCGTACATCACGGGTGGCTACCCGGGGTGGGAGGACGCGGTGCGGGCGGCCGCGGCCGCCGGCGCCGACGGCATCGAGATCGGCATCCCGTTCTCCGACCCGGTGATGGACGGACCGGTGATCCAGCAGGCGTCCCAGGCCGCGCTGGACGCAGGGGCCAACCCGCCGGCGATCATCGACGCCGCCGCCGGCCTCGACGTCGGCATCCCGCTGTCGGTCATGACGTACTACAACCTCGTCCACCACGACGGCCACCGCCGCTTCGCCGGACGGCTCGTCGCCGCCGGCATCGACGCCTGCATCCTGCCCGACCTCCCGCTGGAGGAAGCCGGGCCCTGGTGCGCCGCCGCCGACGACGTCGGCGTGGAGACCGTGATGCTCGCCGCGCCGACCGCGTCGGACGAGCGCCTGCGGCGCGTGGTCGAGCGGGCCCGGGGCTTCGTGTACGCCGTCGGGCTGCTCGGCGTCACCGGCGAGCGCGCCGCGCTGGCGGCGACGGCGACGGCGCTGGCTCGGAGGCTGATGCCGATCACCGACCGGCCGGTGCTCGTCGGCGTCGGCGTCTCCAACGCCGAGCAGGCCGCGTCGGCCTGCCTCGTGGCCGACGGCGTCGTGCAGGGCGCGTCGGTGGTGCGCCGGCTGATGGAGTCGGGGCCGGACGCCGTCGGTGCCTACGTCGCCGAGGTGCGTGCGGCGATCGACGCCGTCGTCGGCTCGTCCACGTCGTCGTGAGCGACGCGGCCTGCGAGCTGTGCGCCGCCGCGGGTTCACCGAGTGGTTCCACGAGGACGACGAATGCTGGATCGCCGAGTGCGAGGCGTGCGGCGTGCCGATGGTGGTGTGGAAGCACCACGATCCGGACCCACCGGCCGATGTTCGCCAGCGGCTCCACGCACGCCTCGACGCCGTCATCGCGCGGGAGTTCGAGGGTGAGCACTACGTCGACGAGCACCTCCGGACGATCCCGACGCACTACCACGCGCACGCCCGGCCACGCCGGTTCGACCGACCATTGCGCCGTCGCGCCGCATCGCCGTGACATGCTCGCGTGCGTGTCGAGCCTGCCGCCTCCGCCGCCGCCTCCGTCGATGCCCTTTGGCATGCCGGGCGTGCCGAGCGCGCCGGCGGTCGGCACCGCGCCGACCGACACGGGCGGCTTGCGCACGGCGGCGATCGTGCTCTTCTGGTGCGTCGCCGGCGCCTCGGCGGTCCTCACGGCCGCCATGTTCAGCCGGCGCGCGACCTGGCATTCCGACGACGTGACGTTCGACGATCTGCAAGAGGCCGACGATTTCGTCGGCGGCGCCGCGCTCATCTTGTTCGGCGTGGCCATCGCCGCGCTCATCGTCGTGTCGATCTGGTCGCTCCGCACCGCGCGCCACGCCCGCCAGACCGGTGCCTCCAACGTGTCGCCGGGGCTCGCCTGCGGTGGGTGGTACATCCCCCTCGCCAACCTCATCCTGCCGTTCATCCAACTGCGGCGGATCGCCGCCCACCGTGGGCAGCGGCGCGACATGATCAGCGTGTGGCAAGGGCTGCTGATCGCGGCGTGGCTGCTCAGCGGGTTCGCCAGCAACGTCGGCAACGACATCGACACGTTCGACTCCTTCGACGATGTCTCCTCGACGCTCACCACGCAGTCCGTGGTCGGGGTCTTCGCCACCGTGTTCCTCGCCGCCACCGCCTTCGTCGCGATGAGGGCACTGAAGGTGGTCGACGCCGTCGACCGCTGACGGCGCCCGGCTCGCCGCTCGCGACCGACGGTTCCGACGGCCGCGTACCATCTTCGAGGTCGCGCGACCGACCAAGGAGGACGGCGATGTCCCAGATGGAGTTCGATGAGGACGTAGCGACCAGGATCGAGGCGCTGTACCAGATCGCTGACGCGGTGCGACGGCGTCGGATCGTGCGCGACGCGCTGGCCGCCTCGCCTGGCGAGCGCATCCTCGACGTCGGTTGTGGGCCCGGCTTCTACTGCGCCGAGTTGGCTGCCGAGGTGGGGCCGTCCGGGTCGGTGGTCGGCGTCGACTCGAGCAAAGCGATGCTGGAGCTCGCCGGCCGCCGCTGCGCAGGACACCAGGAAGTCGAGCTGCGCCGAGGAGACGCGGTGTCGCTGCCCGTCGACGACGCCATCGTCGACGGCGCGATCTGTGTCCAGGTGCTCGAGTACCTCGCCGACCCAACGGTCGCACTGGCCGAGATGCACCGAGTCCTACGACCGGGCGGGCGCGTGGTCGTGTGGGACGTCGACTGGTCAACCGTCTCGCTGCACACGCTTGACTCCGCCCTCACCGAACGGGTGCTGCGCAGCGTGGGACCAACACCTGACCCACCCCGCACTCCCACGCACACTCGGGCCCCGGATGCGTTCGGCAGGCTTCGAGGACGTTCGCATGCAGGCGCATCCCTTCGCCACGTGCCAACTCGACCCGGAGACGTACGGTCCCGCCATGCTCCCGCTCATCGGCACCTTCGTCGCCGGCCGCGACGACATCACTGCCGACGAGGCCCAGGCCTGGGTCGACGAGCAACAACAGCTCGGCGCGCGCGGCGAGTTCTACTTCGCCAGCACGCAGGTGTGCTTCACGGCCTTCAGACCGTCAGCCTGAGCACCCGCCCAGGCGGCGCGGACGTTTACGGTTCCGTGACGATAGGGTTCCAGCCCGAACTCACCCAGGTGTGGTCGCGCGCTCCCGCCCAAGCGCCGTGAGCCGCCATCCCTCTGCAGGAACACGTCGATGTCCAACCCCTTCCGCGCGCCCAAACGTCTGCGCCATGCCCTCGTCGGTGCCGCCGGCGCCATCACCCTCATGTGCTGGGCAGCCGGCCCGGCCGACGCCGGAATCGCCGGCAACCACCACTCGCCGGCGGTCGTCACCAATGCCTTCTGGGCGTTGGCCGCCCACGACACCTTCGACGCCAGCGGCACACCCGGCGACTTCACCGCCTACCTCGCCGCTCGCAACACCGCCGCCGACTCGGTTGCCACCGAGATGGCGCTCGACCCGGCCACCGTGCGCGACGCCTGGGCACGCGCCGACATGCCCCACCAGAAGGCCGTCCTGGCGGCCCTCGCCGAACTGGGCAAGCCCTATCGGTTCGCGACCTCCGACCCGGCGGCCGGATTCGACTGCTCAGGACTGACTGCATACGCGTGGGCGCGAGCCGGCTTCGACATCGCCCACCAGAGCGGCGCGCAGATCCGCCAAGCAGCGCCGCGTGCCCACTCGTCAGCGGTAGCTGGCGACCTCGTGCAGTACCCAGGCCACGTGATGATGTACCTCGGTGTCGGCGATGCGATCGTGCACGCCGTCAATCGCACCGACGACGTCGAACTCGACTTCTTCCGGCGCGACGTGCGGTTCGGCGATCCCACCGGCTGAACAGCCCTGGTCCAGGACCCGACACCCACGAGGCGCTCGGACCCTGTGGCGGGCGGCACTTGCCCCAATCAACTTCCCATGCCACCGTCGATCGGCAACCCGGCGCCGGTGATGAACCTGGCGGCGTCGGAGCACAGGAACACCACGACGTCGGTCATGTCGCCGATCTCGCCGAGACGTCCCGCCGGGGTGAGCGCGATGACATCGGCGACGGCGGCTTCGGGCGACGGCCACAGACCGAGCTCGGCCATGTCGACGGCCAGCTTCATGCCCATCTCGGTGGGCACGAGTCCCGGGTAGATGCAATTCACCCGTACCCCGTAGCCGAGCTTGCCGGACTCGACGGCGGCGACGCGGGTGAGCCGGTCGACCGCCGACTTGGTTGCCGAGTAGCCCGAGATGGCCGGGAACGGGATCGTCGCGGCCACCGACGCCACATTGACGATCGCGCCGCCGGTTCCGGCTGATCCGCCCGGACGCATCGCCCGGAAGGCGTGCTTCATGCCGAGGGTCACGCCGACGACGTTGACGTCGAGCATCTTGCGGAGATCGTCGGCATCGGCGTCGATCACCAGCGCCGAGATCTCGATGCCGGCGTTGTTCACGAGGATGTCGAAGCCACCGAGCACGTCGACGGTGCTGCTCACGGCTGACTCCCAATCGGCGTCCTTCGTCACGTCGAGGTGCACGAAGCCCGTCTTGGCGCCGGTTGCACCGATCTTCTCCGCGGTCGTCCGCCCGAGGTCGTCGAGGAGGTCGCCGATGACGACGCCCGCGCCGGCTGCCCCGAGCGACTCGGCGATGCCCGCACCGATGCCGCGCGCGCCACCGGTGACGAGAGCCTTGCGACCGGACAAGTCGAAACTGCTCACGATGAACCCCCCGATCGATCGCCCTGCGGACCGATCCCGCGCACCGTAGCCGAGCCCGACGATCCACCGACTCCGTCCGCTCGGCGGTCGAAGCTTGACCCGTCGGCTATCGGACCGGCGCCTCTCGTAGTGAGGCGAGGAGGGTTTCGACTCGGGCGCGGATCGTGTCGCGGATGGAGCGGACGGCGGCGATGTCGTGGCCGGCCGGGTCGTCGAGCTCCCAGTCTTCGTAGCGTTTCCCTGGGTAGAGCGGGCAGGCGTCGCCGCAGCCCATCGTGACCACGACGTCGGCGGCCTGGACGACCTCTGCGGTCCATGGTTTGGGGAACTCGCCCGTGATGTCGATGCCGACTTCGGCCATCGCCTCGACGGCAGCTGGGTTGATCTCGGTGCCGGGTTCGGACCCCCCTGACCAGGCGACGGCCCGGTCGCCGGCGAGGTGGTTGAACCAGCCGAGGGCCATCTGCGACCGCCCGGCGTTGTGGACGCACAGGAACAGCACGATCGGGGTGCCGTCGGTGCCTTTGCCTTCGACCTTGGCGAGGGCGCGGAGCCGTTGGC
This sequence comes from uncultured Acidimicrobiia bacterium, assembly GCA_963784255.1. Lineage (GTDB taxonomy): Bacteria > Actinomycetota > Acidimicrobiia > Acidimicrobiales > Ilumatobacteraceae > JALZMG01. Next base: position 392,579 of record CAWAQO010000005.1, read on the forward strand.
GGGCGAAGCGTTCGGCCATCAGCGGGAGGAAGTTGGTGAACTTGGCGCGGTCGGCGAACTGGTCGTAGCTGGTCTCGAGGAACCGTTCGATCGTCTCGGTGGAGAAGACGTTGTCGAACTCGTCGTGGAGGGTGGCGGCGGCGAGCCGGACGGCGTAACGCTGGTCGATGGAGAGGCTGTCGAGGTCGGGCATGGTGGCAGCTCCAGCTGGCTAGGTGACGGGTTCGGTGTCGGTGGCCGTGGCGGGGTACAGGAGGCGGATGAGCAGGAACGCCACGGCTGCGCCGGCGAGCTGCATGGCGACGAACATCGGCACCGAGGACGGGGCGATGCCGGCGAAGCTGTCGGAGAGGGTGCGGGCGATGGTGCCGGCGGGGTTGGCGAAGCTGGTCGAGGAGGTGAAGAAGTAGGCGCCGCCGATCCACACGCCGACGGCGACGGCGACGACGTTGGCGCGTCCGCTGCGGACGCAGCCGTGGATGACGAGCAGGAGACCGGCGGTGGCGACCACCTCGGAGAGCCACAGCGCGCCGGAGGAGCGTTCGTTGGTGGACAGCTCGATGGCGGGCAGGGAGAACATGAGGTTGGCGACGATGGCGCCGAGGCAGCCGCCGATCACTTGGGCGGCGATGTACAGGGCGGTGTCGCGGGTGGAGATGGCGCCGAAGCCGCGGTCGATGAGGGTGACGGCAGGGTTGAAGTGGGCACCGGACACGGCGCCGAGCATCCAGATCAGCGCAATGAGGGCGCCGGCGGTGGCAGCGGCGTTCTCCAGCAGCTGGAGGCCGACGTCGTTGGGTGAGAGGCGGCTGGCCATGATCCCCGAGCCGATGACGGCGACGATCAGCAGGCCGGTGCCGAGTGCTTCGGCCACCAGCCGTCGTGCGAGGTCGGCGCCGATCGCACCGGTGCCGGTCTCTGGTTGGTTGGCCAGCTCGGTCATCACGCGGCGTCGATGAGCGAGGTGATCCGTTCACGGAGCTCGGCCACGGTGCGGTCGAACGCGGCCGCGGATGGGTTGGCGACGGGGTCGTCGATCGACCAGTGCAGCCAGGACGGACTCGGATCGAGTTCCTCGTGGGCGCTGTCGCACACCGTGACGACGAGCGGGTGAGTAGGGGGGAGGTCGGCGAGCTGGCGTGGTGTGGCGTTGCTGAGGTCGAGGCCCGCCCGTCGTCCGGCGTGGACGGCGCCGCGGTGCACCCGAGCCGCCGGGTGGGTCCCGGCGCTCTCCGCAGGCTGATGGGTCAGGGTGACCCACAACGCCGCGGCGAGCTGTGAGCGTGCTGAGTTCTGCGTACACACGAACAGGACCGGCTGGCGGCGAACGCGAGCCCCCGGAACGAGATCATCGAGGCCATCTCGTCGCAGTTGCACGTAGCGCCGTCGCCGGTCGCCGCTCGATCGCTTCCGGGCGATCAGTCCGACATCTTCGAGCACATCGAGGTGGTGGGCCAACAGGTTCGACTCGGTGCCGGTGAGCTGCCGCAACTCGACCGGGGACCGATCCGAGGCAGTCAGCTCGTCGATGATCGCCAGGCGGATCGGGTCACCGAGCGCGGCGTGCCGGGCGGCGCGGACCTCGAGCGACGGTGGCACGGCCCGATCATGTCACTCAACGCTGGTTGAGTCAACGTGCGGCGTCTGACCGCATCGGCACGACAGGGTCCGTCACGTCATGAGGTGCAACACGTGGTGCCGGCTCCGTCGCCATGGTGGCCGACCACGACGTTGACGAGTTGCTCGGCGTCAGCCCTCTTGACGTACCACTCCCACCGGGTCCCGTCCGGGCCGTGGACCCAGGTCTCGGTCTTCTCGGCGTAGCAGCACACTGTGTCGTCCACACCAGTCGTGTCGAGCCCGGAGTCGCTCAGGCGTGCCTCGGCGGCGACGACCTCGGCGGCGGTCTCGGTCTCGACGCCGAGGTGGTTGATCGATCCCGACTCGCCGGCGCCCTCGAACAGGACCAGCTTCAACGGTGGCTGGTCGATGGCGAAGTTGGCATACCCGGGCCGCGTCTTGGCCGGGGCGACGCCGAACATGCGGGTGTAGAAGTCGACCGCTTCGTCGAGGTCGTCGACGTTGAGGGCCAGTTGCAGTCTCACCAGATCACTCCCTTGTAAGATCGACACTCGTCGATGTATGGTTGCACAGTAGCGAGTTCATCGACTATCGTCAATGATCGATGAAGATTTCCCGAGAGGACGCCACGACGTGGGCCGGCTGGTTCAAGGCGCTCGGTGACCCGACCCGCATCCTGATCCTGCACCTGCTGGCCACCGAGTCGCGGCCGATGAACGTCGGCGAGATCGTCGACGCCCTCGACGTCGGCCAGTCGACCGTCTCGCATCATCTGCAGATCCTCGGCGACACCTGCTTCGTCCAAGTGGAACGCGTCGGCAACTCGAGCTGGTGGCGGATCAACGAGCGCTGCCTCGATTGCTTCCCCTCGGCGGCCGAGCTGATCATGGGCCGCCTCCCCCTCACCGTCCCATGGGACGACGGCGCCGCCGCCTGCGCGCCGAACGGAGCCTGTTGATGTACGCCGGACAGGGCGATCCGATCCTCGCCCGCTACGCCGACGCCGCCCGCCGAGCCGGTGACGGCGACTGCGTCTGCGCCGCCGGTGGCACACCGTTCGGGGCCGGCCACTACGACGAGCTCGACGGCATGCCGGCCACCGCGGTGCAGGTCAGCCTCGGCTGCGGCAACCCGACGGCCGTCGCCGAGCTCCACGAAGGAGAAACGGTGCTCGACCTGGGTTCCGGCGGCGGCCTCGACGTGCTGCTGTCGGCGCGCCGTGTCGGACCGGCCGGCTTCGTCCACGGCCTCGACGCCACCGTCGAGATGGTCGAACTGGCCCGCCGCAACGCCGCCGAAGCAGGTGTCGGCAACGTCGAGTTCCTCCACGGCACCATCGACAACGTGCCGCTGGCCGACGGCTCCGTCGATGTCGTCATCTCCAACTGCGTCATCGTGCTGGCTGCGGACAAGGACGCCGTGTTCGCCGAGATCGAACGAGTCCTTCGACCTGGTGGCCGCATCGGGATCAGCGACATCATCCGCACCCGCGACGACGACGCGACCGCCTCGCCGATCGACTGCGCCGCTCGAGCCATCACCGTCGCCGACTACGCCGCCAAGCTGCGCCGCGCCGGCCTCACCGACGTGTCCATCCAACCCACCGATGAGCTCGGCGGCGGCTTGCACAACGCCATCATCCGCGCCACCAAACCGCGCCCGTGGTGCGGGTGATGGAACCTCGAGACTGATCCGCCGTCCGGGCCGTCACTGAACCCCCCGCAACGCCACCGCCCGACCCGCTGACTCGAGCTGGCGATCGCCGTCGGTGGCGGAGGAGCGGCCGACCCGGAATGCCAGGGCTGGCGTACTATCGACCGCCATGGCTCTCTCGCCTGGTGACATCGCCCCTGACTTCACGTTGCTCGACCAGCACGAGAACCTCACCTCGCTCTCGTCGTTCCGCAAGCGCAAGGTGCTCGTCTACTTCTACCCGAAGGCCGACACGCCCGGCTGCACCACGCAGGCGTGCGGGCTCAACGACGTGCTCGGCGACATCGGCGACACCGTCGTGCTCGGCATCAGCCCGGACAAGCCGACGAAGCAGGCCAAGTTCGCCGAGAAGTACGGGCTGGGCTTCCCGCTCCTCTCGGATCCCGACCACGCGACCGCCGAGGCGTTCGACGTGTGGAAGGAGAAGAGCATGTACGGCAAGAAGTACCTGGGCATCGTGCGGTCGGCCTTCCTCATCGACGAAGAGGGCAAGGTGGCGGAGGCCTGGTACAAGGTCAGCCCCGCCGACACCCCGAAGAACCTGCTCGCGGCGCTCGGGGCATGAGCCTCCCGCGGCCGGCGGACGTCATCCCGCACCGGCCGCCGTTCCTCTTCGTCGACGAGCTGACGGAGCTCGAGCCGGGCGCCTCGGCGCGTGGCGTGTGGCGGTTGACCGGGGAGGAGTGGTTCTTCGGCGGGCACTTCCCCGGGCGCCCCACGTTGCCCGGTGTGCTGATGTGCGAGGCGATCGCGCAGGTCGGGGCCATCGCCGTGCTGACCGACGAGCGCTTCGCCGGCAAGCTGCCGCTGTTCGGCGGGCTCGACGGCGCCCGCTTCCGCCGTCAAGTCGTTCCTGGCGACGAGCTGACGCTGGAGGTCGGCCTCGGCCGGCTCTCGGCGCGCGCCGGCAAGGGCAGCGGCCGGGCCCTCGTCGGCGACGACGTCGCCTGCACCTGCGACCTCCTGTTCGTCGTCGTCGACCCGACCTGACGCGCCCGAGGCACTCGGAGGGGTCACGCAGGGGCGAGGATCACCGAGCCGTTGTGGCCGCCGAAGCCGAAGTTGTTGGAGATCGTCGGGCCGGGCTCCCAGTCGCGGGGCTCACCCGTGACGACGTCGATGCCGAGGTCGCTCTCCTTCGTGTTCGCCGTCGGCGGGATCTGGCGGTGGCGGAACGACAGCAGCACAGCGGCGGCCTCCAGCGCTCCGGCCGCACCGAGCGCGTGCCCGAGGACGCCCTTGTTCGACGTCACCGGCGGGCCGTCGGGGCCGAACACGGCCCGCACGGCCTCGGCCTCGGCGGCGTCGTTGAGCGGGGTCGACGTGCCGTGGGCGTTGATCTGGCGGATGTCGCTCGGCTGCAGCTCGGCGTCCTCGAGGGCGAGACGCATGCACGCCTGCGCACCCGTGCCGCCCGGCGACGGTGCCGTGATGTGGTGGGCGTCGGCGTTGCTCGCCGCGCCGAGCACCTCGCCGAGGATCGGGACCCCGCGCGCGACGGCGTGGTCCCACTCCTCGAGCACGAGCACGGCGCTGCCCTCGCCCATCACGAAGCCGTCGCGGTCGACGTCGAACGGGCGGCTGATGCCCGTCGACGTCAGCGCGGTCATGTTCCCGAAGCCGGCCATCGACGTGACCGTCCCCGCCGACTCGCTGCCGCCGGTGACGACGGCGTCGCACCGGTCCCATGCGATCAGGCGGGCGGCGTTGCCGATGGCGTGGGTGCCGGCGGCACAGGCCGTGCAGATCGTCTCGTTCGGGCCCTGGAGCCCCCAGCGCATCGAGATGGCCGCGCCCGAGGCGTTGGGCATCATCATCGGCACGAGGAACGGCGACACCCGTCGTTCGCCGCGCTCGATGCACGTCCGGACCTGCTCCTCGAGCGTGTGCAGGCCACCGACACCGGTGGCGAAGATGGTCCCGATCCGGCTCGGGTCGATGCCCAGCTCACCGGTCTGGCCGAGCGCTTCGGTGGCGGCGGCGATGGCGAACTGCTCGAGGCGGTCGGCCCGCCGGGACTCCTTCGGCGAGGCGTACCACGGCGAGGGATCCCACTCGACGATCTCGGTCGACCGGCCCGACGTGACGCCGGGGCCGAGCAGCCCCCTCCAGAAGGCCTCGGCACCGATCCCGCACGGCGCCACCACGCCGAGGCCGGTGACGGCGACCCGCCGGCCGTTCGGCTTCATGCGCTCAGAGCTTGCCGGCGACCAGTTCGTACGCCTGGCCGACCGTCTCGATGTCCTCCAGCTCCTCCTCGGGGACGGAGATGCCGAACTCCTCCTCGAGGGCCATCACCAACTCGACGAGGTCGAGGCTGTCGGCGTCGAGGTCGTCACCGAAGCGGGCGTCGGGCACCACCTGGTCCTCCGAGACCGACAGCACCTCCACGGCGCACTTCTTGAAGCGGGCGAACAGTTCCTGGTCCACGGGCAGCTCCTTCATGGATCGTGGTGGTGGGCGAGTCGGGGGCGCCGTGTGACGGCGGTTCGGGGAGAGTGTGGCACACCGTGCCGACGGGTCAATGGCCCATGCCGAGGCCGCCGTCGACGGGGATCACGGCGCCGGTGATGTAGGCCGCGTCGGGTCCGGCGAGGAAGGCGACAGCGCCGGCCACTTCATCGGCTGACGCCATGCGCCCGAGCGGGACGGCGGCCGTGAGCTCGGCGAGGCGCTTCTCGCCGAGCGCGGCCGTCATGTCCGTCTCCACGGGGCCGGGAGCGACGACGTTGACCGTGATGCCACGTGAACCGAGCTCGCGCGCCAGCGAGCGGGCGAAGCCGACGAGGCCGGCCTTGGACGCCGCGTAGTTGGTCTGTCCGGCCGAACCGAGCAGACCGACGACCGACGAGATCAGCACGATGCGCCCCTTGCGGGCCCGCAGCATGCCCTGGGCGGCCCGCTTGGCCACCCGGTAGGCGGCGGTCAGGTTGGCGTCGATGACGCTCGTGAAGTCGTCCTCGCTCATCCGCAGCAGCAGGCCGTCGCGGTTCATCCCGGCGTTGGACACGAGGATCTCCACCGGGCCGCCGAAGTGCTCTTCCACGGCGGCGAACGCCGAGTCCACGTCGGCGCTCGACGTCACGTCGCACTTGACGCCGAACAACCCGTCGGGCGCGTCGGCCGATCGGTACGTCACGGCGACGCGCTCACCGCCGGCCGCGAGGCGACGGGCGCAGGCCAGGCCGATGCCGCGGCCGCCCCCGGTGACGAGGGCGATCCGACCGTCCTCGCTCAAGCGCGATCCCCGCCCCAGCGGATGATGGCGCTGGCGGCCGTCATGCCGGCGCCGAAGCCGACGAGCAGGATGAGGTCGCCCTCGTGGACGCGGTCGTGCTCGATGGCGTCGACGAGGGCCAGCGGGATCGACGCCGACGACGTGTTCCCCGTGCGCTCGAGGACGATGGCCGCCTTGTCCGTGCTGATGCCGAGGCGATCGCACGCCGCCGTGATGATGCGGGTGTTCGCCTGGTGCGGGACGATCAACGCGATGTCGTCGATCGTGAGGCCGGCGCTGGCCAGCGACTTCTGGGCCGAGTCGACCATGATCCGGACAGCGCGGCGGAAGACCTCCTTGCCGTCCATCTTGAGGTAGCCGCCGATCTCGGCGTAGAGGAACCGCTCGGCGCTGCCGTCGGCGTCGAGGTCCCAGCCGAGCAGCTGCCCCTTGCCCTCGACGGCCTCCAGGACCACGGCACCGGACCCGTCGGCGAACAGGATCGCGGTGTTGCGGTCCTCCCAGTCGGTGATGCGGGCGAGCGTGTCGGTGCCGATGACGAGGATCTTCTCGGCACCGGTGGCGATCAGGCCGTGGGCGAGCACGAGGCCGTAGGTGAACCCGGAGCAGGCGGCGTTGATGTCGAACGCGCCACAGCGCAGGCCGAGCTCGTGCTGGACGGTGGGCGCCGTCGCCGGCACCGTGCGGTCGGGCGTGGTCGTCGCCAGGATCACGGCGTCGATCTCGGAGGGGTCGAGCCCGGACATGCCGAGCGCCTGACGGGCCGCCTCGGCCGACAGTCCGGCCGTGGTGCCGCCGACGCGGCGCTCGCGGATGCCGGTCCGCTCGACGATCCACTCGTCGCTGGTGTCGAGCCCCATGTCCCTCAGGTCGTTGTTGGTGAGCGTCTTCGGGGGCAGGGCGGTGCCCCACCCGGTGATGACGGCGCCGCGGGCGCCGGGACGGACGGCGGGCATGACGGGTCTCCTCGGTGGCCTAGGTGCGAAGCCAGGCGATGGGTTGGCGGGTGGTGACGCGCTCGGTGTCGACGGCGATGAAGCTCTGGAGCAGGCCGGCGAAGGGCGAGCGCACCTCGTTGGCCCCGACGTGGCCGAGCACCGAGCCGACCTCGATCGGTGTGCCCTCGGTGAGGCCCGGCGCCGGCGTGAAGATGCCGGCGGCGGGGCTGACCACGACACGCTCGCTGGCGAAGAGGTGCTCGCCCTCGAGGCGGGCCGGTGCGGTGGTGGCTTCGGCGCGCACCCATTCGATGAGCTTGTCCAACTCCTCCGGGGTCGACACCGAGATCGTGCGGGCGTTGGTCGTCGTGCGCTTGGCCATGCCGCTGAGCACGCCGCCCGGGCCGAGCTCGGCGAAGTCGGTGACGCCGAGGTCCTGCAGCTCGAGCAGGCAGTGCTTCCACCGCACCGGCGACGAGAGCTGGGCCGAGAGCAGGCTCGACCACTCCTTGCCCTCGTGGTGGGGGAGGGCGTCGACGTTGGACACCACTGGGACCTCGGTGTCGCGCGGGTCGGCCTCGGCGATGGCGGCGCGCAGCCGGTTGCGGGCGGCGCTCATGAACGGCGTGTGGAAGGCGCCCGACACCTGCAACGGCATCACCTTCTTGGCGCCGAGCTCACGGGCGTGATCCGAAGCCGCCGCGACCCCGGCCACGGAGCCGGCGATGACCACCTGGCCGGGGGCGTTGTAGTTGGCGATCCAGACGTCCTCGTCGGCGCGGCGGCAGGCCACCTCGACCTGCTCGTCGTCGAGGCCGAGCACGGCGGCCATGGTCCCCGGCTGGGCCAGCCCGGCCTCGTGCATCGCCTCGGCCCGTTCGGACACGAGGCGCACGCCGTCGTCGAAGCCGAGGGCCCCGGTGGCCGTCAGGGCGGTGTACTCGCCGAGGCTGTGGCCGGCACAGAAGCTCGGCTCGATGCCGAGGCGCTCCACGGCGTCGAGGACCATGAGGCTGGAGACGAACGTGGTCAGCTGGGCGTTGCGCGTGTCACGCAGCTCGTCGGCGTCGGCGTCGAGCAGCAGCTTGGCGACGTCCCGTTCGGCGATCTCGCTGGCCTCTTCCACCAGCTCCCAGCTCTCGTGGTCGAGCCACGGGCGGCCCATGCCGGGCCGTTGCGACCCCTGACCCGGGAACATGAACGCGAGCATTCAGGCAAGGGTAGACGTTCGGACCCTCCCGCTACGCTGACCGCGCAGCGCGCCCCGGTAGCCCAATTGGCAGAGGCAACGGCCTCAAAATCCGTACGGTGTGGGTTCGAGTCCCACCCGGGGCACCGACGGGGAGGCGGGGGTGGCAGGAGCGACGTTGCTCGAGACCGAGGGCGACACCCACTGAACCGCTTTGGGTCCTGGATCCGCCCCCCACGGGGCGGATCCAGGACCCGGAACGGTGTGTCAGGGCCCGGGCTCCGGGCACTTCCAGGGCTGGCGCAGGCAGATCGGCGGGACCGTGGGCTCGGTCGGCTGGGTCGTCGGGGGCGTGGTCGGATTGCCGCCCGGCGGCACGTAGTAGCAACGGATCTCCCAGTAGTACGGGCCGTCGCGGCCCGCCGTGGGCAGGTACCAGCCGACGTACTGGGCGAACGACTGGCCGGCGGCGCCGGTCGGCGTCGTGCACGGTCCCCACGCCGGCTTGATGCTCGGCACCTGCTGGGCCACCCAGGCCAGCTGGGCGTAGCTCAGCTCGGTGAACCCGGCGGCCTCGTCGCAGCCGTCGGACACGAAGCTGGCGACGCCGACCTGGATCCAGTTCCACGTGCCGTCCTTGTCGACGAACAGCGGTCCACCGCTGTCGCCGTTGCACGCCGTGTGGGCCGAGTCGCCGGCGCCGATCGCCAGCCCGCCGTTCCAGTCGTCGAACCAGTACCACGGGTTGTAGATGTCGTCCATCCAGTCGTCGCTGTGCAGCACGGTGTCGACCGCCCGCAACTCGGTCGTGGAGGGGCCGCCCCAGCTCCGGGCGCCGTGGCCGACGATCGTCGCCGGGGTGCCCGCTGCGTAGTACGAGAGGTTCCACGGCGAGCCGACCTGCACCGGCGTCACGCCGTTCGTCGAGCCGGCCGTGAGCCTGACGATGGCCAGGTCGTGGCCGTCGGCGAAGTCGCCGTTCCACAACGGGTGGACGGTGAGGCTCGTCGCCTGGCGCAGCGTGACGTCGCGCACACGGACCGTGACCTGCGCCGCCGTGACACCGCCGTCGACGCAGTGCGCCGCCGTGAGGACGGTGTCCTGGGCGATGACGGTTCCGCCGCAGAGCGACGTGCTGCTGAGCACCCGCACGTAGGCGGGGTAGATGGACGGCGATACCGGGACCCCGCCGACGATGGCGTCGGCGGTTCCGCTCCCGGCGAGCGTGGTGAACAAGGTGGTGGCAAGCATCAGTGCGCCGGTGATCCCCAGCGCCGCCCGCCGCGGCGTCCCCATCGGTCATTCTCCTCTGTACGGCCGGCCGGTCGCCGGCAGGTGAGAGGAGGCGTGACATCGCCGTGCCGTGGGATGGAACGCCGTCGGTCAGGCGGCGCGGTGGTACACGCAGCGGATCCCGGTGACGACGCCGGCCTCCAGCCGGCGGCCGAGCACGGGATCGGCGGCGGTGATCGCGGCCAGGGTCCGCTTGATCGCCTTGTGCACCGACACCCGGGCCCGCTCGGCGTCGTCGACGAACGACCGCACCCGGCCGGCCAGGCCGGTCGCCCTGCCGATCTCCTCGACGAGGCGGTCCAGCTCGGCACGGGCTCGCTCCGCCCGCGCCAGGTCGGCGCAGGCGTCGGCGTCGTCGACCTCTGCGTCGAGCTCCTCGATCCTGCGGCGGTACGCCTGCTTGGCCGCCTCGTCGAGCACCGGCTCCGGGCTGCTCGCCGTGAGCGAGCGGCCACTGGCCAGCTCGAGGGCGGCGATCTCCACGTCCTGGTGGGCCAGGAGACGGGCCAGGTACTCCATGCCGACCGAGTGCGGCACCACCGCGCTGTGCTCGCCGGCGCGGATGCGCCAGGTGCGTCCCGCCCGCTGGACGGTGATCTCGTGATCGACGGTGTCGCCGGCCCAGATCCGCGCCCTGGCGTCCATGCCCAGGAGGCGGGCGTCGGCGACCGCAGCGGCACGCAGCTCGGCGGCCCGCCGGACGTCGCCCGGTCCGTCGCGCCGCTCGAGGGCGTCGGCGAGCGCGGCGCGGGAGATGGCGTGACACGGCTGGTTGGCGAGCGCCAGATCGGCCGCCACCGCCGCCTCGAAGTGGGCGACCGCGACGTCGATGCGCTCCATCGTGAGCGCGGCCAGGCCGAGCGGCCGGTGGGCCGAGCCGAAGCAGGCGACGGCGAGACTGGCCATCACGGGGAGGTCGGCGTAGGGCAGCAGCAGCTCGTACGCCTCGGCGGCGGCGGCCGCGTCGCCGAGGGCGTGGGCGGCCTCGCAGACCGCGACCATCGTGACCGTCCAGTGGCTGGTCGACGGCAGGGCGGCCAGTCCGAGGGCGCGAAGCGAGGCCAGCGCCGCCCGTGCCGACACCTCGTCGCCGACGGTCGCGGCGAGCGACGCCGTCGCGGCGGCGAACGCCATGCACGGCTCGGCGACGGTGGGGGAGGAGGCGAGGTCGCGCACCAGTGGCAGCACCTCGTCGGCCCGGCCCTCCAGCCAGCGGATGGCGACGAGCTGGGCCCCGTACCACCCGAGGGCGTCGGCATCGCCGACGGCGATGCCGATCTCGTAGCAACGCTCGGCCAGCGCTTCGGCGTCGGCGAGGTCGCCATCGCGCATCGCCAGCATGGCGTCGATCGCGGCCACGACGTAGGCCAGCCCGTCGCACGGCGTCACCTGCAGGCTCTCGCGGAGCTCCTCCAGCGACCGGCAAGCCCGCCGGTCGCCGGCGAGGAACAAGTCGATCGTGCGCCACGCCAGGCCCATCAGGCCGTCGACCACGCGTCCGGTCGCCGGGGAGATGGCGATCAGCTCGGCGGCCACGTCGGCGCGGAGCTCGGTGTGCTGCGGGCCGAGCACGCAGTGGTGGGCGAGGGACAGCGCCTCGGCCAGCGCGACCGGGTCGCCCAGCGACCTGACCGTCTCCAGTTCGGTGAGGATCGCCGCCGGGTCGCCGGTGGCGTACGCCTCCTCGGCCGCCAGCCGGACGCGCAGGCGGTGGGCGGCGACGCTGCCCGGGTCCACGTCGGCCAGCGCCCGGCGCTGCAGCGCCGCCACCCGCGCCCGTTCGAGGGCGGTGCGGTGCTCGTGCACCCAGATGCCGCCCAGACCCAGCGCGGCGTCGGCCAGCGCCGCCGCGTCCTCGGTCTGGTCGGCGCGCTCGGCGCCGTCCCAGAACGCCGCTCTGGCGTCGGCCAAGCGCCCCGCCTCGAGCAGCGTCCGACCCGTCACGCCTTCATCGCCTGCCGACACCCGTGCGACCCTCCCGACACCCGACCCGCTGGGACACCGGATCCCGCTGACGACCGTCAGATACGTGCGGCCGCCGGCAGGCGGATCTTCAGCTGCGCAACGCGGCGATGAGCTGCTTCTTGTTGAGCTGGGAACGCCCGGGGACACCGGCCTCCTTGGCCCGCTCGAGGAGCTCGGCGCGGGTCCACTGCTCGTAGGGGGTGCCCGACCCGGGCTTGTCCTCGACGGCGTCGATGGCGGCGTCCAGCGTGCGGGTCGTCTCGCGCTCGGCGGAGGCGGCGACGCGGCGGCCCTGTGCCTTGGTCTGGCCGGCGACGGTCTTGCCCGAGGTGCGGGCGGTGCCGAGGAACGTGCGGGTGGCGTCGGCCATGGTGGTCGAGCGAGGCGGTCACCTGGTCGTACGTCGCACCGGCGACGGTGCGTTGGAGGCGGACGACGCGAGCCGGCACGGCCGGCAGGGCATCCTCGAGTCGGTCGAGCTGGTCGGTGAGGTTGGTCATGGGCCTCGCCTTGACCATCCGGGCCCGCTTCAACCGATGACCTTCGTCACGTCCGGGCGCGCCGTAGGGTTCGGCCATGGGTTCGTGGCTCGTCGAGCGGCGTCTTTCACAGGTGGCGACGCGCCTGCGCAGCCTGCGCGAGGAGCTGGGGATGGTCGACGAGCAGCTCGCTCACCTGGCCGACGACGCCCACGACCTGGCCCTGCGGGCCCTCGTCTCGGAGACGCCCTCGGCGTCGTTCGAGTCCAACGACGCCCGCAAGCACGTCGACGCCATGCGTCGCCACCGCGACCACATCGTCGCCGAGATCGCCGAGCTGGAGGCTCGCCAGGACCAGCTCCTCGACCGGCTGGTGCCCTGATCCGGCCGCGCGAACCGGCGCCCGGATGCGCTTGAATGAATCGCTGCTCCGGGTCTGGGGGCCAGCCCCCAGCGAGAAAGGAACCGACCAACTGTGACGATCCGAGTCGTGATCGCCGAGGACGAAGCCATCATCCGCATGGACCTCCGCGAGACGCTGGAGGAAGAGGGCTACGAGGTCGTCGGCGAGACCGGTCGCGGCGACACGGCGGTCGAGCTGGTGCGCGACCTGCTGCCCGACCTGGCGATCCTCGACATCAAGATGCCCGGGCTCGACGGGCTCGCCGCCGCCCGCATCATCAACCAGGAGAAGCTGTGCGGCATCCTCGTGCTGACCGCGTTCAGCCAGCGCGAGGTCGTCGAGAACGCGCGCGACGCCGGCGCGCTGGCCTACCTCGTCAAGCCGTTCCAGAAGGGTGACCTGATCCCGGCCATCGAGGTCGCCATCGGGCGCTTCCGCGAGCTGCGCGCCCTCACCGGCGAGATCGACGCCCTCGGCGAGCAGCTGGAAGCGCGCAAGGCCATCGAGCGGGCGAAGGGTGTGTTGATGGACGAGCTGTCGATGACCGAGCGCGACGCCTTCACGTTCATCCAGCGCACGGCGATGAGCGAGCGCTCGAAGATGCGCCAGGTGGCCGACCGCATCATCGAGGGATCGCTGCGCCCGTGAGCACGCTGTTGCTGCTCGACGGCAACTCGCTGACCTACCGCGCCTTCTTCGCCCTGCCGGCCGACATGTCCACGGCCAGCGGGCAGATCACGAACGCGGTGTTCGGGTTCACGTCGATGTTCATCAACGTGCTCAAGGACCACCGGCCCGACGACGTCCTGGTCGCGTTCGACCGGCCCGAGCCGACGTTCCGCCACGAGGCCGACGCGACCTACAAGGCCAACCGCGACGCCGCGCCGGACATCCTGCGCCAGCAGATGGGGCTGGTGCGCGAGGTGCTCGCGGCGCTCGGCGTCGCGACGTGCGAGCTGGCCGGCTGGGAGGCCGACGACCTCATCGCCACCGCCACCGAGCAGGCCGTGGCGCGCGGCGACGACGTCATCATCGTCACCGGCGACCGGGACGCCTACCAGCTCGTCGCCGACCCCCACGTCAAGGTGCTGTACAACCGCCGCGGCGTCAGCGACTACGTGCTGTACGACGAGGCCGGCATCGCCGAGCGCACCGGCGTGACGCCGGCGCAGTACCCGGAGTACGCCTCCCTACGTGGCGACCCCAGCGACAACCTGCCGGGCGTGCCGGGCGTCGGCGAGAAGACGGCCGCCAAGCTGATCAGCACGTACGGCGGGCTCGACGGCGTGTTCTCCCACATCGACGAACAGACGCCGAAGCTGCGGGCGTCGCTGGCCGAGCACGAGGAGCGCATCCGCAAGAACCACCAGGTGATGGTGCTGCGGCGCGACGCGCCCGTCGATCTGCCCGAGTCGCTGAAGATGGAGCCCAACCCGGCGGAGGTCAAGCGGCTGTTCGACTTCCTCGAGTTCCGGACGTTCGCCGACCGGCTCGCCGAGGCGCTGGGGCCGGCCGCCATCGTGCTGTCGGCCGACGAGCGCCAGCCGCTCGTCGCCGAGATCTCCGTGAGCGGATCGCCGGCCGACAGCGCGGCGCTGCTCACCTCGTCCGACGCCCTCGACCTGGCCGCGGCGTGGGACGGCGAGCCGGGGCGCGCCGAGCTGCTCGGGTTCGCCGTCGTGACCGACGGCGAGCAGGCGGAGGTCACGTGGGTGCCGGCGGCCCACCTCGCCGAGGAAGCGGTGTCGTCGGCGCTCGAGGGCGCGCCCGTGCGCACGCACGACGCCAAGGCCTTGATGCGCTCCACGCTGAAGCTGGGCATCGACCTGCGCAACCTGCAGCTCGACACCGCCATCGCCGCCTACCTGCTCGACCCGGCCGAGGCCCGCTACGAGCTGCCCCACCTCGTCGAGCGCTACACCCGCTTCGCGCTCGAGCCGGACGCGCCGGCGGCCAAGGGACAGCTCGACCTGGACGGCGCGCAGGCCGATCCCTCGACCGCCGCCGGGCGCCAGGCGCTCGCCGTCCACCAGCTCGCCGGGCCCCTGCTCACCAGCCTCGGCGAGCAGGGCATGGCCGACCTGTACCGCGACATCGAGACCCCGCTGGTGCGCGTGCTGGCGCGCATGGAGCACGCCGGCATCGCCGTCGACGTGGCCGACCTGCGGGCGCTGAACCAGCGCCTCACCGCCGACGTCCAGCGCATCGGGCTCGAGCTCAAGGAGGTCGTCGGGCGCGACGACCTGAACATCAACTCGCCCGTGCAGCTGCGCGAGATCCTGTACGCCGCGCCGCCGGCCGGGCGCGGGCTGACGCCGATCAAGCGCACGAAGACCGGTCCGTCGACCGACGCCGCCACGCTGGAGAAGCTGCGCGACGAGTGGCCCGAGTTCATCGGCCCGCTGCTGCAGTACCGCGAGGTCGAGAAGCTGCGCGGCACCTACGGCGAGGGGTTGATGGGCGAGGTGGCCGGCGACGGCCGCATCCACGCCACGTTCAACCAGACGGTGGCCCGCACCGGCCGGCTCAGCTCCGACCGGCCCAACCTGCACAACATCCCGGTGCGTCGGGACGAGGGCCGGCTGTTCCGCAAGGCCTTCATCCCGGGGCCCGGCGCCAAGCTGCTGGTCGCCGACTACAACCAGATCGAGCTGCGCTGCATCGCCCACCTCGCCGCCGATCCGGGGCTCATCGCCGCCTTCACCAGCGGCGAGGACATCCACAACGCCACGGCGGCGCGCATCTTCGCGGTGGCGCCGACCGACGTGACGCTGGACCAGCGGTCGAAGGCGAAGATGGTGTCGTACGGGCTCGCCTACGGCATGGAGGCGTACGGCCTCGGCCAGCGCCTGAACATCCCCACCGAGGAGGCGGCCACGATCCTCGAGGCGTACTTCGTCGCCTTCCCGAACGTGAAGGCGTACATGGACGCGACGGTCATCGAGGCCCGCAAGCGGGGGTACACGGAGACGCTGTTCGGGCGCCGGCGCCCGATCCCCGAGCTGCTCAACGGCAACTGGCGCATCCGCCAGGCGGGCGAGCGGCAGGCGATGAACGCCGGCATCCAGGGGCTGGCCGCCGACATCTTCAAGGTCGCCCTGGTCCGGGTCGACGCCGCCCTGGAGGAGCGCGGCCTGGCCAGCCGGCTGGTGCTGCAGGTCCACGACGAGGTCCTCGTCGAGGTGCCGGAGGTCGAGCGGGAGGTCGTCGGCCCGCTCGTCGTCGACCTGATGCGCCACGCCGCCGAGATGGACGTCCCGCTCGAGGTCAACGTCGCCTGGGGCGACTCCTGGGCCGACGCCAAGACCTGACCGCCGAGCCCCCGTCGAGAACTGAACCCCGGTCAATGGGTCCAGAGCCGATCAACTCTCCGGAGAACTCGTCGGACCACTGGTTCGAGCCGATCGCCGAGCACCTCGGCTCGGCGTACCTCCGGTACTCGTTCACCAAGGGCACGGTGCAGGAGGTCGACCACGTCGTGGCGGCGCTCGGGTTGCGGCCGGGTGACCGGGTGCTCGACGTCGGTTGCGGGCCGGGGCGGCACGCCCACGAGCTGGCCCGCCGGGGGATCGTGGTGCACGGCATCGACATCTCGGCGCCGTTCGTCGAGCTCGCCCGCCGGGACGCGCCGCCGGGTGCCACCTTCGAGCGGCTCGACGCCCGGGGCCTCACCTTCGACGCCGAGTTCGACGCCGTCGTGTGCCTGTGCCAGGGCGCCTTCGGCCTGATGACCGCCGCCGGCGAGGACGCCACGGTGGTCGCCGGCATGGCCCGCGCCCTGCGGCCGGGCGGGCGGCTCGCGCTCAGCGCCTTCAACGCCTACTTCGCCGTCAAGTACCACGAGGCCGCCACGTTCGACGCCGACCGCGGCATCGCCCACGAGCGCACCGAGGTGCGCGATCCCGAAGGCCGTCCGCTCGAAGTCGACCTCTGGACCGGCTGCTACACGCCCCGCGAGCTCCGGCTGCTGCTCGGCGGGCACGGCCTCGTGGTCGACCGCATCTCCAGCGTCGAGCCCGGCGCCTACGGCGACGATCCGCCGACCACCGAGTCGCCCGAGTTCCTCGTCGTCGCCCACCGACCCTGACCCGCGATCCGGGCGGGGATCTCGCCACCTGCTGGGACGGATCCCGCCCAGATCCAGTGGTGGTGAGAATCCCGCCCAGAATGTGGGGCCATGGCGATCGCGGTGGCACCGCGCTACCCTGATCAGTCGCGTCGTGGCCGGTCAGCGGGCACGGCCATCCGTGAACCCCAGTCCCGCCCGAAAGCAGCCCGTTCCTTGTCCGACACCATCGCCACCTCCTCCGCCACCGCCCCCTCCGGGATGGGCACCTTCGACGAGGAGGGCAACTACACCCCCCGCGAGGTCGCCGTCGACGATCTCGGCATGTCCTTCGCCGACGCCATCGACGGCACGATGGTCGAGGTCGAGGACGGCCAGCTGGTCAACGGCACGATCGTCAAGATCGACAAGGACGAGGTGCTCCTCGACATCGGCTACAAGAGCGAGGGCGTGATCCCCGCCCGCGAGCTGAGCATCCGCAACGACGTCGACCCGCACGAGATCGTCAGCCTCGGCGAGAAGGTCGAGGCCCTGGTCCTCCAGAAGGAGGACAAGGAAGGCCGCCTCCTGCTCTCCAAGAAGCGCGCCCAGTACGAGCGCGCCTGGGGCAACATCGAGAAGCTGAAGGAAGAGGACGGCGTCGTCGAAGGTCCGGTCATCGAGGTCGTCAAGGGCGGCCTCATCGTGGACATCGGCCTGCGCGGCTTCCTCCCGGCCTCGCTCGTCGAGCTGCGCCGCGTGCGCGACCTGCAGCCCTACGTCGGCCAGCGCATCAGCGCCAAGATCATCGAGCTGGACAAGAACCGCAACAACGTCGTGCTCAGCCGGCGGGCCCACCTGGAGGAGACCCAGAAGGAGTCCCGCGACCAGTTCCTCAACAACCTCAAGGTCGGCGAGATCCGTCACGGCACGGTGTCGTCGGTCGTCAGCTTCGGCGCCTTCGTCGACCTCGGCGGCATGGACGGCCTCATCCACGTCAGCGAGCTGTCGTGGAAGCACGTCGACCACCCGGGTTCGGTCGTCGCCGTCGGCGACGAGGTCGACGTCCAGGTGCTCGACGTCGACATGAGCCGCGAGCGCATCAGCCTGTCGCTGAAGGCCACCCAGCAGGATCCGTGGCAGGAGTTCGCCTCCACCCACGAGGTCGGCCAGCTGGTCTACGGCCGGGTCACCAAGCTCGTCCAGTTCGGCGCCTTCGTCCAGGTCGGCGACGGCATCGAGGGCCTCGTGCACATCTCGGAGATGTCGACCCACCACGTCGACTCTCCCGACCAGGTCGTCACGCCCGGCGAGGAGCTGTGGGTCAAGATCATCGATCTCGACCTGGCCCGTCGCCGCATCAGCCTGTCGATCAAGCAGGCCGCCGAGGGTGGCGAGCTGGCCGAGGAGTACCGCGAGCACTTCGAGGTCGACGAGCACGGCAACTGGACCGCCGGCGACACCGACGCCGAGCGCGAGGCCGCCTGGTCGGAGTACTACG
Source organism: uncultured Acidimicrobiia bacterium (assembly GCA_963784255.1). GTDB lineage: Bacteria > Actinomycetota > Acidimicrobiia > Acidimicrobiales > Ilumatobacteraceae > JALZMG01. The sequence goes on from CAWAQO010000005.1 coordinate 410,924, forward strand.
GCGAGGACGGGGCGCCGGACGGCGCCGAGGGCGCTGTCACCGAGGGCGCTGCCGCCGAGGACACGTCCACCGAGAGCGGCGTCACCGAGGACACCGTCACCGAGTGATCCTCGTCGCCCTCACGGGCGGGATCGGCGCCGGCAAGTCGACGGTGTCGCAGTGGCTCGCCGCCCGCGGCGCGGTCATCGTCGACGCCGATGCCATCGTCCGCGACCTGCAGCGGGCGCCCAGCCCGCTGCTCGACCGGCTGGCCGAGCGCTTCGGTACGGAGATCATCCGTCCCGACGGCGAGCTCGACCGCCCGGCGCTGGCGGCCATCGCCTTCAACGACGACACCGCCCTCGCCGACCTCAACGCCATCGTGCATCCGGCGGTGCGTGAGGAGATCGCCCGGCGCATCGCCGCCGAGGCGGACACTGACCACGTCGTCGTGCTGGACACGCCGTTGATGGAAGTGCGCCCCGACGTCGACATCACCGCGGTGGTCGTCGTCGACGTGCCGGTGGAGACCGCCGTCGAGCGCCTGGTGACGTCCCGGGGCATGGACGAGGTCGACGCCCGCGCCCGCATCGCCAAGCAGATCGGACGTGACGAACGTCTGGCGAAGGCCGACCGGGTCATCGACAACAGCGGCGACCTCGCCACCCTCGAGCGCCAACTCGAGGACCTGTGGGCGTGGCTGCCGACGCAGTCGTGAGCTGAACCGAGCGATCTGCGAGACTGCCCGCCGTGGCGGGCACCAACGTGTTGGTGTTGGGACCTGTCGCGGCGCGCCCCGACGGCGACCCGCCGGTCGTGCTGCCCGGCAAGGCGGCCACGCTGCTCGCCGTCCTCGCGGCCACCCACCCGGTGCCGCAGCCGTCCTCGACGCTCATCGACGCCCTGTGGGACGGGGCGCCCACGCCGACCGCCGCCGTCGGCCTGCGCGTGGTCGTGTCAACCGTCCGCCGGGCCCTCCGCCCAGCCGACGCGGGTGACGGCGATCCGGGGCCGGTCGCCTTCGACGCCGGGTGCTACCGCCTCGCGCTCCCGGCGACGGCGATCGACGCCGGCTGGTTCGAGGAGCTGCTCGGCCGCAGCCGCGACGAGCTCGCCACGGGTGACCCGGCCGCGGCGATCGCCAGCGTCGAGGCCGCGCTGTCCCTGTGGCGCGGGCCGGCGTACGGCGCCCTCGCCGATCTCGAGGCGGTACGACCGGAGGCGACCCGGCTGGAGCTCCTCCGACTCGACGCCGAGGACCACCTCGTCGAGGCCCTGCTCGGCGCCGGCGACGCCCGGCGGGCGGCGACCCTGGCCGAGTCGATGGCCTCCGCCGAGCCGCTCCGCGAGCACCGTTGGTCCCAGCTCATGCTGGCGCTGTACCGCAGCGGGCGTCAGGCCGAGGCCCTGCGCGCCTTCCAGCGGGCCCGCGCCGTGCTGGTCGACGAGCTCGGGCTGGAGCCGGGCGCCGAGCTCCGGGCGATGGAGCAGGCCGTCCTCATGCAGGATCCCGAGCTCGAGTCGGCGGCGACCGCCGACGCCGCCGACCCGGTGGACGTGGGCCGGTTCGTCCGCGCCCTGCGGGCGACGACTCGGCGGCCGCCGTCGCCGATGTCCCCCCTCGTCGGGCGCGTCGTCGAGCTGGCGCGCATCGACGAGCTCCTGAAGACCCGCCGCCAGGTGACCGTCGTGGGCCCTGGCGGGGCCGGCAAGACCCGGCTCGCCCTGGCCATCGCCGACGAGCGGAGCCGCGCCGAGCAGGCACGCGTCGCGTTCGTGCCGCTGGCCGGAGAAACGGCGGCGTCGATCGTCACCGCACTGGCCCATCAGCTGATGGTGGGAGGACGTCCGGGCGAGGACCTCACGCAGACCATCGTCGCCCACCTCCGTGCCGGCCCCGCGACGATCGTCCTCGACAACTGCGAGCATGTCGCCGGCGAGGCCGGCCGACTGACCCACGCGCTGGTCTCCGACTGCCCCGAGGTCGAGGTCCTGGTGACCAGCCGGGTGGCCCTGGGCATCGAAGGCGAGAGCCGCGTCCCCGTCGGTGCGCTGTCCGACGACGACGCTCGCCAACTGCTGGCCGAGCGGGCGGCCGCCGCGGTGGGACGCGCGGTCGATGTCGACGCCGTCCCCGGCGGCGTCGTCGGCCGGATCCTGGACCGCCTCGACCGCCTCCCACTGGCGATCGAGTTGGCGGCCGGTCAGCTCGACACGATGTCGTGGGGCGAGCTGGACGCCATCGTGGCCGGCCCGCGGGACGCCATCCGGAGCGTCGGCCGGGTCGACGAGCGCCATCGGGACCTCGCGGCGGCGGTCGACTGGTCGTACGGGTTGCTCGACGACGCGTTACGGCCGATCTTCGACGGACTCGGGGTGATGGCGGGGACGTTCACGGCCGCCGACGTGGCCGGCATCCAGCGGCTCGACGTCGACCGTGCCGCGGCAGCGCTGCGCACCCTGGCGAGCGCGTCGGTCGTGGTCGCCCGGCCCGGCGAGGCGGTCACCCAGTTCGAGCTGCTGGAGACGATGCGCTGGTACGCCGCGCAGCGGTTGGGTCGCCGGGAGCCGGCGCTCCGAGCCGCCCACGCCGACCACTACACGTCCCTCGTCGGGCGGCTGTCCGAGGAGATCCGCGGGCCCGACGAGCAGGCGGCGGCGATCGAGTTCGCCGTCGTCCTCGACGACGTGCGGGCCGTCCTTCGCCGCGCCGTCGAGCGCGGTGACCTCGATCGGGCCGTCGCCATCGCCTGTGCGACGTGGCGGTACGGCATGAACCGCCTGCACTACGACCTCCTCGGCGTGGGCGAGGACGTGCTCACCATGCCCGGCGCGCTCGAGCATCGCCGGGCCGGCGAGCTGCTCGGCGCGGCCGGGCACAAGGCGTGGCTGCACAGCGAGCCCGAGGAGGCGGAGCGCTACGCCGCGGCCGCCCTCGCCCGAATCCACCCCGACGGGTGGTCGGTGCCGATCGCCCACGGCACGATCGTCAACGTCGCCGGCTACGGCGGCGACATCGAACGAGCGCTGCGCTCCTACCAGGCGATGCTCGCGTGGGCCAAGGCCGAGGACGACCCGTACTGGCTGGCGAGCTGCTACGTGACGATGACGATCGCCGCGTCGGTCGTCGGGATGCCGGACATGGCCCAGCGGGCGGTGCAGCGGGCGGCCGCGCAGGCGGCGCGGATCGACAACCCGTCCAGCAGTTCCTGGGTGAGCTATGCGTCGGCGCTGGCCGTGCTCGACGCCGATGTCGACGAGGCCATCGCCCACTTCGAACGCGGCGTGGCGGTCGCCCGCTCGGTCGTCAACAGCTGGCTGGCCGGCATGAACCTGTCTGGGCTGGCGACGGCGCTGCGCCGCCAGGGCCGCCTCGACGACGCCCGCACCGTGCTCCGCGAGGTCACCGAACTGTGGCACCGCGGCAACGTGTTGTCGCAGCTGCGCCATGCCCTCACGGAGGCGGCGCTGGTCGTCGCCGCCGACGATCGCGAGGCGGCCGCGCTCGCCCTCGGTGCGGCGGACCGCATCGTCCTCGGCTTCCCGATGCTGCCGGCGGATCGGCCGCTCGTCGACGAGCTGCGCCGCGCAGCTGGGCGCTCCGGCGCCGACGACCACCTCGCTCGACGAGGCGGTGGAGGCCGTGCTCGCCCGCCTCGCCTGAGCGCGGTCACACGTCCGGGTACTCGTCGAGGCACCCCAGCGGGAGACCGCTCGGCGGCTCCGGCGGTGGCGGGATCGTGGGGTCCGTGAAGTTGTCGGGAAAGTCGTGCCGGTTGAACTCCGCGAGGAAGCCGTCGGCCGCCCACGCCAGCAGGCAGGGCGTGAACTTGTCGAGCCGCGGGGAGCGCAGCACTCTGACGGCGGCCTCGACGGCGTGGGTCACGAGGCTGGCCCGGCGCTGCTCGGCCAGCAGCATCGTGGCGATCCTCTTGTCACCGACCAGCCGCAGCAAGGTGTCGGCGGCGCCGCCGAGTCCGGCGGGGAAGTGGTCGGCGACATCGGCGAGGAGCTCGTCGAGCAGCCACGTGCCGGTGAGGTTGCGGCGTTGCTGGCGCCAGCGGATGACCTTCGACCGCTCGATCATCTCGGCGGCGCCGAGGAGCCGGGGGGCAGCCTGGTCGGCGATGACGAGCAGCTGCAGCTCGACGCCGAGGAGGTGTCCCAGCGCGCACCACGTGCGTGCATAGGCGTTGCGCATCGCCTCCGGGGTCTCGAGCCCGAGTCGCTCGAAGCTCTCCAGCACCGGCACGACGAACGCCAGCATCGTGCCGAAGAGGTCCTCCTGGTTGATCGGCCGGCCGAGCTCCGCCGGCCATGTGGGGAGCTTCGCCCGCATGATGGCGTGGAAGGCGCGCACCCCGACGATCGACCGCCGCTGCCGCGACGTCTCGCACTCGAACTCGCCGTCCATGGTGTGGATCAGCCACCGCGCCGTCTGGCCGACCCGCCGGACCGGGGAGTGGCCGAGCGCGGAGACCGACCCGAGGACCCGCACACCCTTGTCTCCGGCGTAGCTGTCGGGGAGCGAGGAGAACAGCAAGGCCATGTTCATCGGGGCGATGTGGTGGTTGTAGAAGTCCCTCGCCTGCCGCAGGGTGGCGGCATCGATCAGGCCCTTGCTGGTCAGGTCCGCCCACCTCGTCGCGCAGTCCGCCGTGATCGTCGGGAACCGGTCGCCTGGCACCTCGTCCCCGGGCGACGTGTAGGCGATCGCCAACGCCTCGCCGATCGACGCCGCCGCCGCGATGTCCGCGGCGATCGGCTCGACCGCTTTGTCGGCGACGGGATCGGCGCGCTGCCGCATCCCGTCCAGCACCGGCCCGAGCTCGTCGGTGCCGGGAGGCGGCGGGCCTGCCGGCGGGACCGGCACGACGATCTTCAACGCGTCACAGAGGATCTCGACGACCTCCCCGGGATCGAGCGGTGAGGTGAACGTGTCGCCGTGGTGGCGCAGGAACAGGTCGGCGATGAAGCCGCTCCGCTGGTGGTACGACAGCCAGCAGGTCGCCGTGCGCCGCCGTTGGAACCGCACCACGACCTCGGCGCTGCACACGTCCAGCTCGTCCAGGTCGATGTACGTCTCGATGATCTGCAGCTCGGGCGGGATCGCGCCGGGGTGCTCGGTGCCGACGGGGATCCACGTGCCGTTCATCATGAAGCCGGCGCGGCGGCGCGTCAGTTGGTGGACGAGCCACTCCTCGAGGCACAGGCGTGGGCCCGGCCGGACGCGGTACCGCCGGACATCGACGTTGCGCTTCACGTTGAGGTGGGGGTGGAGGACGCGGCGGACCGTGAGGCGGAGACCGGCGGCGAGCGACTCCTGCAGCCACTTCTGCTCGTGGGCCGCCAGCAGCACGTTGCCGGCCCAGATCCGCTGCGCCCGGACGCTGGCCGTGTCGGGCAGCAGGCTCAGCGCGTAGCACGACAGCCCGTGGACGAGATCGGCGCTCCACGGATCCGTCGGTGCCGGCAGGTCGAGCCCGAGGTCGAGCCCGGCCAGCCCACTGGGATCGGCGGGCGTCCGCATCGGCCGTCCGGGCGGCGGTCGCATCCGGGCCAGCCGCTCGACGCACTGTTGCATCGCGGCCGCAGCCTCCGGGAGCGTCCTCGGCTGGGCGACGCCGACCGTCTCGAGGAAGGCGACGCACGCCTGCCCGATGTCGCTGAACACCCCGCGGTTGCCGTGGGCGAAGGCCCGTGCCCGGCTCGGACCGAGCCCCGGCACCGAAACGCCCATCAGGGTGCCGATCTCGTCCGACGGCCACTGGGCGTAGGTGCACCACGTCGGCGTCGGCTTCGTGTCGCCCGTTCGACCGAGCGCCTGCGACATCGCGACAGCCAGGTCGCCGTAGGCCAGCGTGATCAGCCGGTTGCGCCGCCATCCCGACATCGGGGTGAACACGATGTCGTGGATGCGTGCCTCGTCCACGACGCGGGACGTGAGGTTGGGCGCCCACGCACCGAACCCCGCGCCCGTGTCGACCGGTCCGCCCTCGAGCAGTGACATCCCCGCCCCTCCCTCAGGATCCCTCACCGCACATCATGGCCGCTCTCCGCACGTCACCCGGCGGTGGCCTTGAAGAGCGTCGTCGTCAAGGCGAAGGAGTTGTCGGCATAGCGCTCCTTCCTGGCGACCACGAGGAGGTCCTTGCCGAGGGACACGGCGTCGACCGAGACGAACTCGTCGTCGGAGGCGGCCACGGAGGCCGCGCCGACGGCGACCTGCCGAGCCGTGTCGGGGTCGCGCTGGGCGACGTCGAACGTGCCGCCACCCGTCTGGTCGATGCTCCACGCCACGCCGTCACCGGCGTACATCCCGGTGGGCGGCCGGGTCGGCTCGCCCGTCGCGTCGGACAAGGTCAGCGTCGCCGGGTCGATCTGCTGCCACGCGTCGCGATCGCGATCGTGCAGGAGCAGGCGGCCGTCGGCCACGGTGAGGAACCCGCCGGGGACCGCGACAGCCGGACTGGCCGTGCCGGACGCGCCGTCGACCTTGATCAACATCGGGGGCAGAGCTGAGCCGTCGGGCGCCGTGACCTGCTCGCCGGTGACGGTGTCGAAACCCGGCTCGACCATGACGAAGGCGTTGCCGTCGAGGATCGTCGCGTCGCCCCACGCCTCGTAGCCGGCCGGGATCGCCGCCGCGATGGAGATCGGCGTCACCCCGCTGGTGGCGACGTCGACCTTCGCCAGCGTGTCGCCGAGCGGGCCCAGCCAGATGACGTCGGCGTGGTCCGGGTCGGGCTGGGACATGCCGCCGCACGAGCCGTTGGACGAGACCGCGATGGGCCAGCCGAGGGCGAGACCGGCCGGATCGATCTCCCTGAGCTGGCAGCTCACGTCGGCCGACCAGTCGCTCAGGTAGAGGAACCGGCGTCCGCTCCCACTGGTGATCACGTTGAAGGCGTTGAGGCTCTCGCCGATCGGCGCCTCCTGGGTGATCGCGCCGTTGGCGTCGAGGCGCACGAGCGAGGTGCTGCCGCGGCCCTCCGGCGACGGGCGCTCGGCGAGGCCGATGGCGGTCAGCCCGTCGGCCGTGAAGAGGTTGGTGATGCCCAGGTCGGGCTGCTCGGACAGCAAGGACACGGTCAGTGGCTGGATCGCCGGGACCGTGGTCGGCGCGGCCGTGGTCGCCGGCGCCTCGGACGTGGGCGGCGCCGTCGTCGCCGCGACGTCGGTCGTGGGCGGCGCCGGCGACGTGGCCGTCGCTTCGTCGCTCCGCGATGGGGCCGGCGGCGCTTCGGCGGTCGTGGCGCTTGCCTCGTCGCTGCTCGCGGCGTCGTCGCCGCTGCCGCCGCCACCGCACGCGGCGACGGCGAGGGACAGGACGAGACCGGCGAAGGCCGTGCGCAGGCGCGCCGGGGTTCGATGTGGGGCCATGGTTGTTCCTCCCGCTTCGTGTCGCCCCACGCCGGGGCCACGGGGTGAACGTACGAAGGGCTCGTAACGTGGCGATAACGCCGTCGGTCGTCCTCGCCGGCGGCGCTCAGGCCCGATGGCGTGGCAGCGCGACGAGGCCGACGAAGGCGTCCAGCAGCGCCTCTCTGCTCGGCCCCCCACCGCGGGCCAGGGCGAGGCCGGCATCGGTCAGCGCACCGAACAGCAGCACGGCCAGCTCGGGGGTGGCGGGGCGGCCGAGCACGCCTGCTTCCTCCAGCATGCGCAGTCCCGCCTCCATGCTGGCCAGCCCGATCCCGGCGTCGATGGCGTGCCACTCCTCGGCCCCGAGCACCGCGGGTGCCTCGATCACCGCGATGCGCTGGTAGTCGGGCCTGACGGCGAAGTCCATCCACGCCGCGCAGCCGGCGACGAAGACCTCGAGCGCCCCGGTCGCGCCCAGCGCCGTCGCCACGACCGTGGTGTTGAGCTCTTCCTCGAGGGCGACGAAGACGGCACGGAACAAGGCCGTCTTGTCACCGAAGTGGTGGTACAGGGCGCCCCTCGTGACGTCCGCCGCCTTGGCGACGTCGTGCGTCGACGTCCCCGCGAAGCCGTGCGTGGCGAAGGCGTCCCGCGCCGCGGCCAGGATGGCGACGCGCGTGGCCTCCGCATCGGCCGCCGAGCGCCTCATGGCCGCGGAAAGGACCTTGACAGCAGGCGCATCGCCCGGCACCCTATACGTGCAGCCTGCACGTATCGGCGGCGGGCGTCGGAAACAGGGGCAAGCAAGGACGGTCTCTGTCGAGCGCGCTCCTCGTCATCGGCGGCGGCATCGCCGGTCTCTCCAGCGCCATGCTGCTGGCCCGCGACGGTCACCGGGTCACGGTGCTCGAACGCGACGCCGCCCCACCGACCGACCCGGCCGACTCGTGGGCCGCGTGGGACCGCCGCGGCGTCACCCAGTTCCGCGGTCCCCACGGCTTCCTGCCCCGGTTCCGCACGCTGCTCGAGGCCGAGCTGCCCGAGGTGGTCGCGGGGCTCGACGCCGGCGGGGCGCTGCGGGCCAACCGCCTCGCCGGCCTCCCGGCCGCGATCACCGGCGGGTGGCGCGCCGGCGACGAGCGCTTCGAGCAGCTGACCGGTCGCCGGCCGTTCGTCGAGGCCGTGCTTGCCGAGGCCGCGGCGCGGGAGTCGGGTGTCACCGTCCGGCGAGGCGCCGCGGTCGCCGGACTGCTGACCCATCCGGAGCGCCGGAGCGTGCCGCGGGTGACCGGCGTCGTGCTCGCCGGCGGCGAGTGCCTGCCCGCCGACCTCGTGATCGACGCCGGCGGACGGCGCTCTGCGCTGCCGGGCTGGCTCGAGGCGGCGGGCGCGGCCCGCCCGGCCGAGGTGGTCGAGGAGGGCGGCTCGGTCTACTACTGGCGCGACTTCCGCCGGACCGATGGGACACTGCCGGCCACGCTCGGGCCGATCCTCCAGCACTACGACTCGGTCTCGATCGCCACGTTGGCCGCCGACAACGGGCACTGGTCGGTCGTCGTCGTCAGCACGGCGAAGGACCACGCGATGCGCGCCGCCCGCGACCCTGGTGTGTGGGACCGCATCGTCGGGAGCTACCCCCTCGCCGCCCATTGGCGCGACGGCGAGCCGGTCGGCGGCGTCGGGGTGATGGCCGCCATCGTCGACCGCCAACGGTGCTTCATGGCCGGCGAGCGGCCGGTCGCCACGGGCGTCGTCGCCATCGGCGACGCCGCGGCGTGCACCACCCCGTCGCTCGGACGTGGCGCGTCCATCGCGCTGCTGCAGGCCGTCTGCTTGCGCGACGTGCTGCGCGAGGCCGACGCCAGCCGGCACGCCGATCTCGCCGCTCACTGGCACGCTACGACGGCTCAGCGGGTGACCCCGCTGGTCGAGGACACGCTCCGCCTCGACCGTCACCGCCGTGCCCAGATCGAGGCGCAGATCGACGGAGAGGCGTACGACCCGCCCGATCCGGCGTGGCACCTCGGCCAGACGTTGGCCGGCGTCGCCCGCCGGGACCCCGACCTCGTGCGCGGCTACATGGCGCTGGCCGCCATGGTCGAGCGCGGCCCCGAGGTGTTCGGCCGGCCCGGCTTCGTCGACAAGGTGATGGCCGCCGGTCCGCCCGAGCCGCTCCCGGGCCCGGGCCGTCGTGACCTCGTCGATATCATCGGCCGGCCGACGGGGAGGAGCTGATCATGCGGATCGATGTCAACGGGGTCGGGTTGGAGGTCCAGGACGAGGGGTCGGGCCCGGCGGTGGTGCTGCTCCACGGCTTCCCCGACTCCCATCGCATGTGGCGCCACCAGGTCGCCGCGCTGAACGCGGCAGGCTTCCGCACGATCGCGCCGGACCTGCGCGGGTTCGGCGAGTCCGACCGTCCCGAGGGCGTCGAGAGCTACTCGATGCTGCTGTCGGCGGGCGACGTCGTCGGCATCTTGGATCACCTCGGCATCGACCGCGCCCACGTCGTCGGCCACGACTGGGGCGCCGCGGCTGGCGTGGCTCGTCGCCACGTTCAGCCCGGACCGCGTCGACCACCTCGCGGCGCTGTCGGTGGGTCACCTCAGCTCCTTCCGCGCGGCCGGGCTGGCCCAGCGCGAGAAGTCGTGGTACATGCTGCTGTTCCAGTTCGAGGGCGTCGCCGAGCAGTGGTTGTCCGCCGACGGGTACGCCAACTTCCGGGAATGGGCCCACCACCCCGACCACGACGAGGTCGCCGCGGCGCTCGACCGGCCCGGCGCGCTGACGGCCGCCCTCAACTGGTACCGGGCCAACGTGCCGGCGAACGCGCTCGTCGACCCGCCGCTCGAACTGCCTCCCGTCGCCGCCCCGACGCTCGGCGTCTGGAGCTCGGGCGACATGGCGCTCACCGAGGCCCAGATGACCGGCTCGGCCGCCCACGTCACCGGGCCGTGGCGCTACGAGCGCATCGACGGCGCCGGGCACTGGATCCCCCTCGATCGCCCTGACGAGGTCTCCCGACTCCTCCTCGACTTCCTGCCCGACCCGCGCGGGTGATCCTCGCCGCGGTCGCCGTCGCCGCGCTCGTCGACTGGTGGGCCGTCTGGACGCGGCGGCGGGCCGTCGAGGTGGTCGCCAAGCCGGCCACCGCGGCGCTCCTCGTGGCCCTGGCCGCCACGGCGGGCGATGTCGACGGGACGGTGCGGGCCGCCCTCGTCGTCGCCGCCGCCTGCGGCCTGGCCGGCGACGTCGCCCTGCTCGGGCGCGGCGAGACGGCGTTCATCGCCGGCCTCGGCGCGTTCGCCGCAGGCCACCTCGCGTACGCCGTGGCCGCCGTCGCCGGCGGCGTTTCGTGGGTGCGCGCCCTCGCCGCCGTGCCGTTCCTCGTCGTGCTCCTCGGCTGGCGCTTCGCCGGCGAGACCGTGCCCGGCGCCAAGCGCCAGGGCGGCGCCGTCCTCGCCGGCGCCGTGGTGTTCTACGCCGCCGTCATCTCGGCGATGGTGCTGACGGCGACCGGGTCCGGGTCGTGGTGGGCCGCCCTCGGCGCCGCGCTGTTCGCCGTCAGCGACTGGGTGCTCGGCCTCGACCGCTTCGCCCGCCCGTGGCGATTCGCCCGGATCGTGGTGATGGTGACCTATCACGTCGGCCAGGCCCTGCTCATCCTCGGGTTGTCCGGCGCCTGGTAGAACAGTCGTTCGGGCTGTGACACCCCGGCGCTAGACTCGCCCGGGTGCAGGAGCAACCGTTCCGCGTCGTCTCCGACTTCGCCCCGGCGGGCGACCAGCCCAAGGCCATCGCCGGCCTCAGCGAGGGGATCGAGCGTGGCGATCGCTTCCAGACGCTGCTCGGCATCACCGGCTCGGGCAAGTCGGCCACCATCGCCTGGGCGATCGAGCGGACCCAGCGCCCCACGCTGATCCTCGCCCCCAACAAGAGCCTCGCCGCCCAGCTGGCCCAGGAGATGCGGGAGTTCTTCCCCGACAACCGGGTCGAGTACTTCGTCAGCTACTACGACTACTACCAGCCCGAGGCGTACATCCCGTCGAGCGACACGTACATCGAGAAGGACTCCTCGATCAACGACGAGATCGACCGGTTGCGCCACTCGGCGACCGCCGCGCTGCTCACCCGGCGTGACGTCATCGTCGTGGCCTCGGTCAGCTGCATCTACGGCATGGGCAGCCCCGACGAGTACCGCGGCAGCATGCTCGACCTCAGCGTCGGCGTCGACTACGACATGCGCAACATCCTGCGTCGCCTGGTCGACCTGCAGTACGACCGCAACGACGCCACCCTCGGCCGGGGCCGCTTCCGGGTGCGCGGCGACACCATCGAGGTGCACCCCGCCTACGAGGAGTCGGTGCTGCGGATCGAGATGTTCGGCGACACCGTCGACCGGCTCACCGTGATCGACCCGATCACCGGCGAGACCCTGAGGGTGCTGCCCCGGACGCAGGTGTTCCCGAACACCCACTACGTCGCCGGCGCCGAGCGGATGGCCAGGGCGATGGGCCAGATCGAGGCCGAGCTGCAGGAGCGCCTCGCCTGGTTCGAGGCCGAGGGCAAGCTGCTCGAGGCCCAGCGCCTGCGCATGCGCACGCAGTACGACCTCGAGATGATGAGCGAGGTCGGCTACTGCAACGGCATCGAGAACTACTCGATGCACATCGACGGTCGCGACTTCGGCGAGCCGCCGTTCACCCTGCTCGACTACTTCCCCGACGACTTCCTGCTCGTCATCGACGAGAGCCACCAGGCGGTGCCCCAGCTGCACGGCCAGTACGAGGGCGACCGCAGTCGCAAGGACGTGCTCGTCGACCACGGCTTCCGGCTGCCGTCGGCCCGCGACAACCGCCCGCTCAAGTTCGACGAGGTGCTCGAGCGGATCCACCAGTGCGTGTTCATGTCGGCGACGCCGAGCGCGTACGAGCTGCGGGTCTCCAACCAGGTCGTCGAGCAGATCGTGCGCCCGACCGGGCTGGTCGACCCGGAGGTCGTCGTCAAGCCGACGAAGGGTCAGATCGACGACCTCATCGAGAACGTCAACGACCGCGTCACGAAGGGCGACCGCGTCCTCGTCACCACGCTCACCAAGAAGATGGCCGAGGACCTCACCGACTACCTGCTCGAACAGGGGCTGCGGGTGCGCTACCTGCACTCCAACATCGACACCGTGCAGCGCATCGAGATCCTGCGGGCGCTGCGCCTCGGCGAGTTCGACGTCCTCGTCGGCATCAACCTGCTCCGGGAGGGCCTCGACCTGCCCGAGGTGTCGCTGGTCTCGATCCTCGACGCCGACAAGGAGGGGTTCCTGCGCTCCGAGACGTCGCTCATCCAGACGATCGGTCGCGCCGCCCGCAACATCGACGGCCAGGTCGTGATGTACGCCGACAAGGTCACCGACTCGATGCGCAGGGCCATCGACCTCACGAACGCCCGGCGCCAGTCGCAGATGGCGTACAACGCCGAGCACGGCATCAACCCGCAGACGATCCGCAAGGCGGTGGGCGACATCCTCTCGATGCTGCGGCCCGACGACGGGGCGCCCGTGCCCGGCAAGGACCGCCGGCGCCAGCGCGAGCGGGAGAAGGTCCAGCGCGACCTGCGCACGCTGCCGCAGCAGGAGCTCGGACGGCTGATCCAGACGCTCGAGGAGGAGATGCACGAGGCGTCGTCCGATCTCCGGTTCGAGTACGCCGCCCGGCTGCGCGACGAGATCGCCGACCTGCGCCGCGAGCTGCGTGACGCGGGGTAGGGCGCACGGCTGACCAGCGGGTTCTGTCGTTCGGTGGCGGCCCGATCGGGCCGTGACCAAACGACAGTTCGTCATACAGGTGTTCGCTCCGAAGCTAGAATGTCAACGATGTGGTTCCTCGCTAGGTTGGTCGGCTGATGCCTGCCCGGACTGCTCGCCCGGCCGCCACCACTGGCCAGCCCGTCATCTCGGTCCGTGGCGCGCGCGAGCACAACCTCAAGAACATCAACGTCGAACTGCCGCGCGACCGGCTGATCGTGTTCACCGGGCTCTCCGGGTCGGGGAAGTCGAGCCTGGCCTTCGACACCATCTACGCCGAGGGCCAGCGGCGCTACGTCGAGTCGCTCTCGTCGTACGCGCGGCAGTTCCTCGGGCAGATGGACAAGCCCGACGTCGACGTCATCGAGGGCCTCTCACCGGCCATCGCCATCGATCAGAAGTCCGCCGGGCGCAACCCGCGCTCGACGGTCGGCACGATCACCGAGATCTACGACTACCTCCGCCTGCTGTACGCCCGCGTCGGCATCCAGCACTGCCCGGACCACGGCAACCGGCTCGAGCGCCAGACCCCCCAGCAGATCGTCGACCGCGTCCTCGAACTGCCCGAGGGCACCCGCTTCCAGGTGCTGGCGCCGGTGGTCAGGGGCCGCAAGGGCGAGTACGACACGCTGCTCGAGGACCTCTCGGCGCAGGGCTACGTGCGGGCCCGGATCGACGGCGAGGTCGTGCAGATCGACGAGTTCCTCAAGCGCGACGAGCGGCTGGCCCGCTACGAGCAGCACAAGATCGAGGTCGTCGTCGACCGGCTGGTGCTGCGCGAGGGCCTCGCCCGCCGGCTCACCGACTCGCTGGAGACGGCGCTCAAGCTGGCCGACGGGGTCGCCGAGGTCGAGCTCGTCGCCCGGGAGGGCCAGGGCGAGAGCGAGACGCTGACGTTCAGCCAGCACCTCGTGTGCCCGCTCGACGGGCGCAGCTTCGAGGAGCCGGCGCCGCGCAACTTCTCGTTCAACTCGCCGTACGGGGCGTGCCCGACGTGTGACGGCCTCGGCACCACGTTCGAGATCGACCCCGAGCTCGTGGTGCCCGACGGCGACCTGTCGCTGAACGACGGGGCCATCGCGCCGTGGCGCACGGCCCACACCCAGTACTTCACGCGGATGCTCGACGCCGTCGCCGACAACCACAAGATCGACATGTCGGCCCCGTGGTCGTCGCTGACGGCCAAGCAGCAGAAGGTGATCCTGCAGGGCACGTCGGGCAACCTCACCGTCAAGTACAAGAACCGGTACGGCCGCCAGCGCCAGTACACCACCTCGTACGAGGGCGTGATCCCGTGGATCAAGCGGCGCCACGAGGGCGCCGAGAGCGACTGGGCGCGCGAGCAGTACGAGGGCTACATGCGCGAGGTGCCGTGCACCGTCTGCGGCGGTGCCCGCCTCAAGCCGGAGACGCTGGCCGTCACGATCAACGACCGCAACATCGCCGAGGTCTGCGCCCTGTCGATCGGCGAGGCGGCCAAGTTCCTCGCCGCCCTCGAGCTCACCGAGCGCGAGCGGCTGATCGCCGAGCGGGTCACCAAGGAGGTCAACGCCCGGCTGGGGTTCCTGCTCGACGTCGGTCTCGACTACCTGACGCTGTCCCGGTCGGCGGGCACGCTCGCGGGCGGCGAGGCCCAGCGCATCCGCCTCGCCAGCCAGATCGGGTCGGGCCTCGTCGGCACGCTCTACGTCCTCGACGAGCCGTCGATCGGGTTGCACCAGCGCGACAACCGTCGCCTCATCGACACGCTCACCCGCCTCCGCGACCTCGGCAACACCGTGATCGTCGTCGAGCACGACGAGGAGACGATCCGCGAGAGCGACTGGATCGTCGACATCGGCCCCGGGGCGGGCGAGCTCGGCGGCGCCGTCGTCTACAGCGGCCCGGTCGCCGGCATCACGAAGGTCAAGGAATCGATCACCGGGCAGTACCTCGCCCATCGCAAGACGATCCCGGTGCCGGCCGCCCGCCGGCCGCTGACGGGCGAGCGGCTCGTCGTCCAGGGCGCCCGCGAGCACAACCTCAACGACCTCGACGTGGCCATCCCGCTGGGCAACTTCGTCACGGTCACCGGCGTGTCCGGCTCCGGGAAGTCGACGCTGGTCCGCGACATCCTGCTGCCGGTCCTGATGCAGCGGATCTACAAGTCGAAGATGGCTGCGGGGCGGCACCGCCGCATCACCGGCGTGGACCTGCTCGACAAGGTCATCGACATGGACCAGTCGCCGATCGGGCGGACGCCGCGGTCGAACCCGGCCACGTACACGGGCGTGTTCGACAGCATCCGCAAGCTGTTCGCCTCGACCAACGAGGCCAAGGTGCGCGGGTACCTGCCCGGGCGGTTCAGCTTCAACGTGAAGGGCGGCCGCTGCGAGTCCTGCGCCGGCGACGGCACGATCAAGATCGAGATGCACTTCCTGCCCGACGTGTACGTGCCGTGCGAGGTGTGCAAGGGCGGGCGCTACAACCGTGACACCCTGGACATCGAGTTCAAGGGCAAGAACATCGCCGACGTCCTCGACATGCCGGTGGCCGAGGCCGTCGACTTCTTCGCCAACCAGCCGTCGATCAACCGCTACATGCAGACGTTGATGGACGTCGGGCTCGGGTACGTGCGGTTGGGCCAGCCGGCGCCGACGCTGTCGGGCGGCGAGGCCCAGCGGGTCAAGCTGGCCACCGAGCTGGCCAAGCGGTCCACCGGCCACACCATCTACCTGCTCGACGAGCCGACGACCGGGCTCCACTTCGACGACGTCCGGCGGCTGCTGATCGTGCTGTCCCGGCTGGTCGACCAGGGGAACACGGTGCTCGTCATCGAGCACAACCTCGACGTCATCAAGACCGCCGACTGGATCATCGACCTCGGCCCCGAGGGCGGCAGCGGCGGCGGCCGGGTCGTCGCCGAGGGCACGCCCGAGCACGTGGCCACCGTCGAGCACAGCCACACCGGCCGCTACCTCCGCGACCTCCTGGCCTGAATCCTCAACTGTTGTGCCACGGCGACACTTCCTGTCGCTCTCACCGAAGAGTTGCGGGGAACGGTCGTCAGCCGCGGTTGCGCATGCGCTTGGAGAGCTCGTTGAGCCGACGCTTCTCGTCGGCCGTCAGGCTCTCCATCCCGTGGTCGTGGATCTTCTCCAGCAGCGCGTCGAGCTCGGCCTGGTCGGAGCCGGCGATCCCCGGCGGCTGGGGCAGGCTGGTGGGCCGCGTCGGCCCGGTGCGTGACGAGGCCGCCCACGGTCCGGTGACGACCTCGCCGCCGCCACGCGGGCGCGGCGTCCGCCGTCGGCGGGGCCCGCTCGACCCTGTGCCGGGCCAGGGGATCTTCGGGATCCACGGCAGGCTGGTGGCGAGGCCCATGCTGCGGGCGGTGAGGGCGGCGGTGGCGATCGTCACGAAGAGGAAGATGATCCCCTCCTCCTGGCGCAGGCCGAGCAGCTGGAGCACCTCGATGCCGACGAACACGGCACCGAGCGCCCAGGCCGGGATGCCGAAGAAGAAGCGGGCGAACGGGTACTCGGCGACGAAGACCAGGAACACCCCGAACTCGAGCGGCCGCATGCCGGCCTGCGCGAGGTCGAGGACCACGCCGACGAGGCCGGGGATGACCGTGAGGATGAACAGGAACGCGGCGAACCTCATCCGCCCGAGCAGGCCTTCGATCTCCCGGCCGAAGTACCAGAAGATGGCCAGCGTCAGCACCGTCCACAGGGACGGTTCGTTGGCCAGCGGCCACGTGACCACCCGCCACACCTCGCCGTTGCGCACGGCGTCCGGGTACAGCACGAGGTTGTCCACCAGGGACGGGTCGAGGGCCCAGACGAACATGCTGGCGACGCACAGCAGCACCACGAGGACCGTGGTGCCGACGTCCAACGTGCCGATGCGGAACCAGGGATCGCCTGCGTTACGTCGCTCGGGCACCGAGAACGAGAAGCGACCGGCCATCGGACCCAACCGTATCCTCGACAAGTGATGGTGCAGCGTCCCCCCGCCGGCTCGATCCCGGATTCTCCGGGCTCGTACCAGTTCAAGGATGCCCAGGGTCGCGTGATCTACGTCGGCAAGGCGTCGAGCCTGCGCCAGCGCCTCGCCAACTACTTCGGCGACCCCCGCGCCATGCACCCGCGGACGGGCCAGATGGTGGCCACGGCCGAGACCGTCGAGTGGACCACGGTCCGCAACGAGGTCGAGGCCCTCATGCTCGAGTACTCGCTGATCAAGGAGCACAACCCGCGCTTCAACGTGCGCCTCCGCGATGACAAGAGCTACCCGTTCCTCGCTGTCACGGTCGACGAGCAGTGGCCGCGGGCGCTGGTGATGCGCGGGCGCAAGCGCAAGGGCACGCGGTACTTCGGTCCGTACGCCCACGCCTACGCCATCCGCGACACGCTCGACGAGCTGCTGCGCTCGTTCCCGATCCGCTCGTGCAGCCCGGCGAAGTTCCGCCAGCACGAGCGGCTCGGCCGGCCCTGCCTGCTGTACCACATCGAGAAGTGCACCGGCCCGTGCGTCGGCGAGATCGAGGAGATGCCGTACCGCCAGCTCGTCACCGAGCTGTGCGACTTCCTCGACGGCGACACGGAGCCGATCGTCCGCCAACTCGAGTCCGAGATGTTCGGTGCCGCCGGGGAGCTGGAGTTCGAGAAGGCGGCCCGGCTGCGCGACCGGCTGGCGACCGTGCGGCGGGCCATCGAGCGCCAGCAGATGGTGGCCGACCGCAACGAGGACCTCGACGTGATCGGCATCGCCGACGACGAGCTCGAGGCGTCGGTCCAGGTCTTCTACGTGCGCAGGGGACGGGTCGTCGGCCGGAAGGGGTTCGTGCTCGACAAGGTCGAGGAGCTGACGCCCGGGAAGATGATCGACCGCATCCTCGAGCACCTCTACGGCGAGGATCCTCCCCAGGGGGTGCCCAAGCAGGTGCTGGTGCCGTTCGAGCCGGAGGACCTGGCGACCTACGAGGAGTGGCTGTGCCTGCAACGGGGCTCGCGGGTGCAGGTGCGGGTACCCTCGCCGCGGCGACAAGCGGGCCCTCCTGGAGACGGTGACCCGCAACGCCCAGGAGGAGTTCACCCGCCACCGCCTGCGCCGGGCCAGCGACCACAACACCCGCAGCCGGGCGCTCACCGAGCTGCAGCAGCAACTCGGGCTGCCGGAGGCGCCGCTGCGCATCGAGTGCTACGACATGGCCCACCTGCAGGGCACCGACTACGTCGGCTCGATGGTGGTCCTCGAGGACGGGCTGCCGAACAAGCGGGAGTACCGCCGGTTCAAGGTGCACGTCCCCGGCAACGACGACTACGCGGCCATGGAGGAGGTGCTCACCCGCCGGCTGACGGCGTACCTGGCCGAGCGCGACCGGCCGCCGCTGGAGCGCGGCGAGAAGCCGGGCAAGTTCGCCTACCCGCCGCAGTTGCTCGTCGTCGACGGCGGCAAGGGTCAGCTCGGCGTGGCCGAGCGGGTCGTGCGCCGGCTCGGTCTGGAGCACGAGATCCCGGTGGCCGGGTTGGCCAAGCGCTTCGAGGAGGTGTACGTGCCCGGACGGTCCGAGCCGGTGGAGATCCCGCGGGGGAGCGAGGCGCTGTTCATGCTGCAACGGATCCGTGACGAGGCGCACCGCTTCGCCAACACGTTCCACGGCGAGCGCCGCAGCAAGCGGATGACCACGAGCGTGCTCGACGGTGTCCCGGGGCTCGGCGAGACGAGGCGCAAGCGGCTCGTCAAGGAGCTCGGCGGCGTCAACGCCGTCAAACGGGCCGATCTCGCCGACCTGCAGGCGCTGACCTGGCTCCCCGATGACGTGGCTTCGGCACTCCACGCCAAGCTCCATCCGGTGCCGTGAGCCACGACGACTTGGGAGGGCCACGCCGAGTGGTGGATCGAGGGGTTCACCGAAGGGGCCGATCCCGAGTACGAGGAGCAGATCCTGCCCATGGCGGCGGCGGAGCTGGCCGGATCGCGGCGCGTGCTCGACGTCGGCTGCGGCGAGGGGCAGGTCAGCCGCGTCGCCGCCGGGCTGGACGGTGTGGACGTCACGATCGGGGTCGACGCCACGTGGAACCAGATCAGCGTCGCCGCGGCGCGGCGCGGGGCGACGGGCTTCGTGCGGTCCGGCGCCGAGGCGCTGCCGTTCGCCGACGGGTCGTTCGACACCGTCGTCGCCTGTCTGGTCTTCGAGCACATCGACGACGTCGACGCGGCGATCGCCGAGGTGGCCCGGGTCCTCGAGGTCGGTGGTCGCTTCTGCTTCTTCCTGAACCACCCCATGCTGCAGACGCCGGACAGCGGCTGGGTCGACGACCAGATCATCGACCCGCCGGAGCAGTACTGGCGCGTCGGGCCCTACCTCAGGGAGGCCGTCACGCTCGAGGAGGTCGAGGCGGGCGTGCACATCCGCTTCGTGCACCGGCCGCTGTCGCGGTACATCAACGCGTTGGCGGCCAACGGGATGCTGCTGGAGCGCATGGTCGAGCCCGCCCCGCCGCCCGGGTTCCTCGCGCTGGCGCCGGAGTACGCCGACGCGGCGACGGTGCCCCGGTTGCTCTATCTCCGGCTTCGCAAGCACGCCCCCCACTAGCCTGGCGTCGTGGCGGCCATCGTGCTGATCACGGGCATGTCCGGGGCGGGACGGTCGGCCGCCGCCGACGTGCTCGAGGACCTCGGCTGGTACGTCGTCGACAACCTGCCGACGTCGCTCGTCGACACGGTCGTCGAGCTGGCGTCGAAGCCGGGGAGTGGCATCGAGCGGTTGGCCCTCGTCGCCGGTCGGGACTACGGCGCCGTGCTCGACAACGTGGCCACGTTGCGCAGCAGCGGTCACCGCGTCACCGTGCTGTTCCTCGACGCCCAGAGTCCGGATCTCGTCCGCCGGTACGACGCGACGCGCCGCAAGCACCCGCTCGACGACCGCACCGACGGCCTCGTCGAGGCCATCGAACTGGAGCGCTCGATGCTGCTCGGCACCCGCGATGCGGCGGATCTCGTCATCGACACGTCGGAGCTGAACATCCACCAGCTGAAGGATCGGTTGGTGGCGGCGTTCGACGACGCCACGACGTCACGGTTGCAGGTCGCCGTCGAGAGCTTCGGGTTCAAGCACGGCCTGCCGCTCGACGCCGACCTCGTGATGGACGTGCGGTTCCTGCCCAACCCGCACTGGGAGGAGGAGCTGCGCCCGCTCACCGGCCACGACCCGGCCGTCCGCGACTTCGTGCTCGAGCGGGCGGACACGTCGGCGTTCCTCGACCGCTTCGACGACCTGCTGCAGACGCTGCTGCCGGCGTACCAGGCCGAGGGCCGCAGCTACCTGACCATCGCCATCGGCTGCACCGGCGGCCGCCACCGCTCCGTCGCCATCGCCGAGGAGCTCGCCGCCCGCCTCCGCGCCCGCGGCACCGCCGTCCGCACCACCCACCGCGACGTCGCCCGCTGACTCGCCGGCGTGCGGCGGCGGTGGCGACGGCGGTTCGGAACTGACTCCCGGTCGAGGGGTCCACAGCCGATCAACTCTCCAGAGAACTCGGATTCCGTTCCGGGCTCGTCGCGACGCTCAGAGATGTCGTGATGGACCGTCCCGAAGTGCTTGCCCTGTTCGCCCGCCAACACTGGGTGGCCGGCGTCGCCCAGCTCCACGAGCTGAACGTCGGGCGCGACGTCATCTACCTCGCCCGCCGGAAGGGGCTGGTGACCTCGCCGGTGCGCGGGGTCCTCGCCGTCGCCGACGTCGAGTTGTCGTTCCGCGGTCGTGCGATGGCCGCCCTGCTGGCCGCCGCCGGGCACGAGGCCTTCGTCAGCGGTCCGTCGGCTGGCGTGATCCACGGGCTTCGCAACATGCCCCGTGTGCCGGTGGAGATCTCGGTGCGGGAGGACCGCCGGGTCACGCTGCCGCCATGGGCGCGGTTGGTGCGGACGAGCTGGATCGTCGACGAACGAGACGTCGTCGAGCTGCCCGACGGGCTCCGGGTGGCGACGCCGCTGCGGACGTTGTTCGGGCTGGCCAGGCGGTTCAACCAGCATCGCTTCGAGCGGGCGGCGGAGGACCTGTGGCACCGCCGGCTCATCACGCCCGAGGACGCGGCGAGCTACCTCACCGCGGTCCGGCAGCAGGGCAAGACGGGTGTCGCCCGTTTCGAGGAGTGGCTGCAACGCGCCCTGCCACGGGAACGGCCCAGCCAAAGCGGGCTGGAGCTCGACTTCGTCGACCTCATTGCTCGGCTTGGGACTGCCGACACCGGCGCGCCAGTACCCGTTGGTCCTGCCGAGCGGCGAGCTCATCCACCTCGATCTCGCCTGGCCGGACGTCAAGCTGGCGGTCGAACCGGGACACACGTGGTGGCACGGCGGCGACCTCCGCATGACGGCCGACACGGCCCGCGACCGTGCATGCGACCAGATCGGGTGGCGGGTCCTCCGGTACACGCAGGACGACCAGCGCGATCCGGCGACCGGCCCGCAGCTGGTTGCGATCTACCGCCAGCGCCGAGAACTCTGGAGAGTTGATCGGCCGTGGACCGCATGACCGGGGTTCAGTTCCCGACTGCACGGCTAGGGTCCGTTGGAGACGTTCGCATCCGGTGAAAGGACGACGACCATGACCGTTCGTGTCGGCATCAACGGCTTCGGCCGCATCGGCCGCAACCTGTTCCGCGCCGCGCTCGAGCGCGACGCCGACATCGACTTCGTGGCCGTCAACGACCTCGGGTCGATCGACACGATGGCCCACCTCCTCAAGTACGACTCGATCCTCGGCACGCTCCCGCACGCCATCAAGGCGTCGAAGGACGGCATCAAGGTCGGCGACGACGTCCTCCAGGTGCTGCAGGTCCGCAACCCGGCCGAGCTCCCGTGGGCCGAGCTGGGTGTCGACCTCGTGGTCGAGTCCACCGGCTTGTTCACCGACCGGGACAAGGCGGCCGCCCACCTCGACGCCGGCGCCCCGCTCGTCGTCGTGTCCGCCCCGTCGACGGGTGCCGACGGCACCTTCGTCATGGGCGTCAACCACACCGACTTCGACCCCAAGCGGCACAAGGTCGTCTCCAACGCCAGCTGCACGACGAACTGCTTCGTCCCGATGGTGAAGGTCCTCGACGACGCCTTCGGGATCGAGCAGGGCCTGATGACCACCATCCACGCCTACACCGGCGACCAGATGCTCGTCGACGGTCCCCACAAGGACCTCCGCCGGGCCCGCGGCGCGGCCATCAACATCGTGCCGACGAGCACGGGCGCCGCCCGCGCCACCAGCCTCGTGCTCGAATCGATGAAGGGCAAGCTCGACGGCACGTCGATCCGCGTCCCGGTGCCCACCGGGTCGATCACCGACTTCAACGCCATCCTGAAGACCGAGGCCACGGTGGGCGAGATCAACGCCGCCTTCGCCAAGGCCGCCCGGTCGGGTCCCCTCAAGGGCATCATCCGCTACACGGACGACCCGATCGTGTCCAGCGACATCGAGCACGACCCGCACTCCTGCATCTTCGACTCCGAGCTGACGATGTCGATGGGCAAGCTCGTCAAGGTGCTCGGCTGGTACGACAACGAGTGGGGCTACTCGAACCGGATGATCGACTTCATCCTGTACGCCGGCAAGAAGCTCGGCGGCCGCTCCCGCCGCGCCCGCGCCGCGCGGTGATCGACGGCATCCCGACCCTCGAGGACCTCGAGGCGCGCCTCGGGTCGCTCGACGGCAAGCGGATCCTGGTCCGCACCGACTTCAACGTGCCGCTGTCCGGCGGCGAGATCACCGACGACTTCCGCATCCGCGCCGCCCTGCCGACGCTGCGCTGGCTGCAGGACCGCGGCGCCGGCGTCGTGACGGCCAGCCACCTCGGCCGGCCGAAGGGTGCGCCGGACCCGAAGTACGCCCTCGACCCCGTGCGCGCCCGCCTGGCCGAGCTGGCGCCGGGCGTCGAGCTGCTCGAGAACCTCCGCTTCGATCCCGGCGAGGAGGCCGACGACGACGCCTTCGTGCGCCGGCTGGTCGAGGGCGTCGACGGGTTCGTGAACGACGCCTTCGGCGCGTCGCATCGCGCCCACGCGTCGATCGTCGGGCCGCCCCGCTACGTCCCCTCGGCGATGGGGCGCCTGCTCGAGCGGGAGGTGGAGGTCCTCCTCGGGCTGCGCAACGACCCGAAGCGTCCCTTCGTCGCCGTGCTCGGCGGGGCCAAGGTCAGCGACAAGCTCGGCGTCATCGACGCCCTGCTGGAGATCGTCGACGTGCTCGCCATCGGCGGCGCGATGTGCTTCACCTTCCTCGCCGCCCAGGGCAACCCGATCGGCGACTCGCTGCACGAGCCCGACCAGATCGACACCTGCCGGCGCATCCTCGACCAGACGACCAAGGCGATCCACCTGCCGACCGACATCGTCGGCCTCGACCCCGCCGGCAACGTCGTCACCTACGGCACCCGCCTGCCGGCCGGCGCCAAGGGCCTCGACATCGGCCCGGGCACGGCGGCCGAGTTCGGCGACGTCGTGATCGAGGCCCGCACCGTGTTCTGGAACGGCCCGATGGGGATGTTCGAGGACCCTCGGTTCGCCGCCGGCACGCGCGCCCTCGCCCAGGCCGTGGCCGACACGAAGGCGTTCACCGTCGTCGGCGGTGGCGACTCGGCGGCGGCCCTGGCCGAGTTCGGCCTCGCCGACGAGGTCGATCACGTGTCCACCGGCGGCGGCGCCTCGCTCGAGCTCCTGGAGCTCGGCGACCTGCCGGGGCTGGCCGCGCTGCGGGAGAACGTCGATGGCTGACGCCGCCCGCCGGCCGCTGATCTCCGGCAACTGGAAGATGCACTTCGACCACTTCGAGGCGATCCGCTTCGTCGAGAAGCTCAAGTACCTGTTGCCGTCGGACGCCCTGGACGAGGTGGACGTCAGCATCCACCCGCCGTTCACCGACCTGCGGGCGGTGCAGACGCTGATCATCGCCGACAAGCTCGAGTGGTCCCTGGGCGCCCAGAACTGCCACTGGGAGGACAAGGGCGCGTACACCGGCGAGGTCTCGCCGGTGTTCCTGGCGAAGCTCGACGTGGCCTACGTCGTGTGCGGCCACAGCGAGCGGCGCGAGCTGTTCGGCGAGACCGACGAGATCGTCGCCCGCAAGGTGAGCGCCGTCATCCGGCACCGGATGACGCCGGTCGTGTGCGTCGGTGAGACGCTCGACGAGCGCGAGGCCGGCGCCACGGAGGCCAAGGTGCTCGGCCAGGTCGACGCCGCGCTCGGCCGGGCGCAGTGCCGCCGAGGTCGCGGCGATGGTCTTCGCCTACGAGCCGATCTGGGCCATCGGCACCGGGCGCACGGCCACCGCCGCGGACGCCCAGGGGATGTGCGCGGCCATCCGGGCCCGCGTCAGCGAGCAGGTGGACGAGGTGACGGCGGCCGCCGTGCGCGTCCAGTACGGCGGCTCGGTGAAGGCGTCGAACATCGACGAGCTGATGCGCCAGCCGGACATCGACGGCGCCCTCGTCGGCGGCGCCAGCCTCGATCCCGACGAGTTCGCGCGGATCGTCCAGTTCCACTGACAGGCGTCGATCAGGCCCTGGAACGTTCACTCCGGCCTTCCATGTCGGATGTGCGACATTTCCAGCGCGAACCGAGACGGCCGCTATGGTATGACCCGGCCCAGGGCTCGGGGAGGAGACCTGGGGTCCGGTCGTATGCCGGTCGCGACGAAGTCGATGTCGCCCACTCCCGTGGTGGGCGCACAATCGAGACCCACTTCCAGCGTGACCAGACAACGACACAGGAGGTCGATGACGTGAGTCGTCGGAGGAGCATCAAGTTCCTCTCCGTGCTCGCCAGTGCAACGTTGGTCGTCGCCGCATGCAGCGACGACGACGACGATGACACCGCGAGCACAGAGGCAGGAGCGGACACGACAGCAGCGAGCGAGGGCACCGAACCCGCCGCTGACACCACCACCGGGGACACCGGCGACACCGGAACCACCACCGGTGACACCGAGTCCACCGAGGGCGGCGAGGGCGGGGCTCCATCCGGCACCGTGACCAACGCCCAGGAGCAGGAGTTCTTCGCCTACAACCCGAACCTGTCGACGACCAACGCGGCGTCGAACGGTCTCGTGCTGAACAAGGTGATCCCGGACACGTTCTTCTACCAGGGCGGCGACGGCGCCCTCGTCATGGACGAGGATTGCTCGACTCGGCCGAGGTCACGAGTGAGGACCCGCAGGTCGTCGAGTACGTCGTCAACGCCGACGCGGCGTGGTCCGACGGCGACCCGATCGACTGCGACGACTTCTACCTGAACTGGGTCGGCTCCAACGGCGTGCTGCAGCAGGTCGACGCCTCCGGCAACCCGGTGCTCGGCGAGGACGGCGTCACGCCGCTGCTCGTGTTCGACACCGCCGGCACGACCGGCTTCGAGCAGATCGAGTCGGTCGAGTGCTCAGAGGACGGCAAGACCATCACGACGACGTACTCGGCGCCGTTCGCCGACTGGAACTCGATCTTCACCGACATCATGCCGGCGCACATCGTCGAGCAGGAGGCCGGCATCGACGACATCATGGTCGCCTACGACGAGGCTGTCGCCGAGGGTGGCGACCGCGCCGACATCACGGCTGCGGCCGAGT
The DNA here is from genome assembly GCA_963784255.1 of uncultured Acidimicrobiia bacterium. GTDB lineage: Bacteria > Actinomycetota > Acidimicrobiia > Acidimicrobiales > Ilumatobacteraceae > JALZMG01. Next base: position 436,657 of record CAWAQO010000005.1, read on the forward strand.
TCTACAACACCGGCTGGAACCTCAACCCCGGCGAGCTGAAGCCCGAGATCATGCCGTCCGGCAACGCCTTCACGATCAGCGCGTGGGAAGCCGGTTCGAGCCTGACGCTCGTGCCGAACGAGGCCTACTGGGGTCCGGCGCCGAAGGCGTCGGAGATCGTCCTGCGCTACATCGCCCAGGACGCCCAGGCGCAGGCGCTGCAGAACCGCGAGGTCAACGCCATCGAGCCGCAGCCGAACCCGGAGCTGCTCGGTCAGCTGTCGGGCATGGACGGCGTCGAGGTGTTCACGGGTGACGAGCTCACGTTCGAGCACTACGACTTCCAGTTCCTCAACCCGGCGCTGCAGAACTTCGACGTCCGCCAGGCGTTCGCCCTGTGCGCCCCGCGCCAGCAGATCGTCGACAACCTCATCGTCCCGTTGAACCCCAACGCCGTCGTGCTCAACAACCGGTGGTTCAACATCTTCGAAGAGGGCTACGAGGACACCTCGGGTGGCGAGTACGACGAGGTCAACCTCGAGCAGGCCACGTCCTTGCTCGAGGGTTCCGGCGTCACCCTGCCGCTGCAGCTCCGGGTCGGCTACCGCACGCCGAACCAGCGCCGCACCGACCAGGTGGCCCTGCTCAAGGCGAGCTGCGACCAGGTCGGCTTCGAGATCATCGACGCCGGTGTCGACACCTTCTTCGAGGTGGAGCTGCCCGAGGGCAACTTCGACATCGCCATGTTCGCCTGGACCGGCGGCCCCAACAAGACGGGCACGTCGAGCACGTACCAGACCGGTGGCGGCAACAACCAGGGGAACTACTCGAACCCCGAGGTCGACGATCTGATCACCCAGATCAACTCGTCCACCGACCCGCTGGACGTCGCCGAGCTGGCCAACCAGGTCGACGCCATCCTCTGGGCGGACCTCGCCACCATCCCGGTGTTCACCTTCCCGGGCCTCGAGGCCCACACGGAGGAGACGTCGGGCATCGAGTTCAACCCGACGCAGTCTGGCTTGACCTGGAACATCCAGGACTGGAGCGTCGTCTGACGTTCCCACCACGCTGACGGGTCACCCGTCGGCGTGGGTCCGGGGGACGGAGCACGATCTCCGTCCCCCGGACCCCTTGGTGTGTGGGAACATCTGCAGCGGATCACGGAGAGGGGGCTCGCCCGATGTTGCTGTTCATCGTTCGCCGGATTCTCGTCTCGATCCCGATCCTGCTGGCGTCGTCGTTCTTCGTCTTCTTCCTGGTGACGATCTCCGGCGATCCCCTGGAGTTCCTGCGTGAATCGCAGAGCCCCAACAAGGACCAGCAGATCGCCCAACTGAGCGCCACGCTCAACCTCGACGACCCGTTCCTCCAGCGCTACTGGGACTGGCTGAAGGGCGTCCTGACGCTCGACTTCGGCGTCAACAAGCGCGGCCAGGAGGTCTGGCCGATCCTCACCGGGGCCATCGAGGTCACGTTCCGCCTCGTGCTGCTGGCCACCGTCGTGTCGGTGATCATCGGCGTCGCCGTCGGCATCCTGTCGGCGATCCGCCAGTACAGCAGCTTCGACTACAGCAGCACCTTCGCTGCCTTCTTGTTCTTCTCGCTCCCGGTCTTCTGGCTCGCCGTGCTGCTCAAGCAGTTCGGGGCCATCGAGTTCAACGACTGGCTGGAGCACCCGTCCGTCGGCGGCATCGGCCTCGCTGTCCTGGCCGTCCTCACCGGACTCTTCTGGGCCACCGTCGTCGGGGGCTCCCGACGACGACGGCTCCTCACCGGACTGATCGCCGCGGTTGCGTCCGCGGCCTTCCTCCTGATCATCGAGACCACGGGCTGGTTGGAGAACCCCGGGCTCTCGCCGATCGTGCTCGTGCTGGCCGGGGCCGCCGCCGGTATTGCCGCGACGCTGCTCTTCGGCGGGCTCGAGAACCGCCGCATCCTCATCCCGTCGCTCACCGGTGCCGCCGGGTCGTTGCTCGTGACGTTCATCTTCAGCGACTGGCTGGTGGACCCGAGCTGGACGCAGCTCGCGATCATGGCGCTGCTGTCATTCGCCATCGGGGCGGGCGCCGCTTTCGTCTTCGGTGGCATCGACCGCCGGGCTGCGACTTCGGCCGCCCTGACGGCGGCCTTCCTCGTCGGCATGCTCGTCGTCGTCGACGGGTTCTTGTCGGCGTGGGGACCGGGCCGGACGATCGCCACGGTCGGCCCGCAGACACCGAACCTGGAGGGCACGTTCTGGGAGCGGATGATCGACTACGCCGGCCACCAGATCCTGCCCACAATGGCGCTGGCGCTCATCGGCTTCGCCACGTTCAGCCGCTTCACGCGGGCTTCGATGCTCGAGACGATGGGCTCTGACTACGTGCGCACGGCCAAGGCCAAGGGCCTGCGGCCGGCGCAAGTGGTGCTGCGCCACGGCTTCCGCACCGCCCTCATCCCAGTGGTCACCGTGATCACGCTGAGCTTCGCTGCCGTCATCGAGGGGGCGACGATCACCGAGACGGTGTTCGGCTGGGAAGGCATGGGCCAGCTGTTCGTGAGCAGCCTGCGCGACGTCGACCCGTACCCGATCATGGCGTTCCTCGTCGTCGTCTCACTGGCGATCGTGATCGTCAACGCCATCGCCGACATCCTGTACGCCTACCTCGACCCGAGGATCCGCCTTGACTGAGATCCATTCCGCACCGACCCAGCCCGAGATCGCCGGCGTCCTGGCCGAAGGGCCTGAGGATGGGCTCGGCGGGGCCCCGCAGAGCGTGGTCGAGCGCGAGTTCACGGTCAAGGCGCGCACGCAGGGTCAGCTCGTCCGACGGCGCTTCTTCCACCACCGTCTGGCGATGGCCAGCCTGCTCGTGCTGATCGGCGTGATCCTGCTGGCGTTCGTCGGGGCCCAGCTCTGGAAGCACGACTACCAGGACGTCCTGCCGCTGGTCGACCAGGGACGCCCGACGCTCGACCTGATCCCCTGGATCGACGGTGACGGCCTCATGATGGGCGACCACCCGTTCGGGCAGGACAACATCGGTCGCGACTACTTCGCCCTCACGCTGCGCGGCGCCCAGCAGAGCATCATCATCGCCGCCACGGCCGGACTGCTGGCCACGTTCATCGGGACCATCGTCGGCGCCGTCTCCGGCTACTACCGAGGGCGCGTCGGACAACGTGCTGATGCGCCTCGTCGACGTGATGCTGACGATCCCGCTGCTGCTGATCGCGGCCGTGCTCGGCCGTCGAGCCAACGACATCCCCGTGCTCAACAGCATCTTCGGCACCGACAGCATCTACCTGGTGGCGATCACCATCGCGCTGGTGTCGTGGCTCGTCATCTCCCGTGTGGTCCGCGCCGAGTTCCTGTCGTTGCGGGAGAAGGAGTACGTCGAGGCGGCGCGCGCGCTGGGCACGAAGAACAGCCGCATCATCCGCAAGCACCTGTTGCCCAACGTCGCCGGCACGATCATCGTCAACGCCACGCTGCTCATCTCCACGGCGATCCTCGTCGAGACGGCGCTGTCGTTCCTCGGTCTCGGCGTGGGAGCGACGAACTGGTCGCTCGGCAAGCTGGTCTCGGACTACCAGAACGCCTTCACCACCCGGCCGTGGCTGTTCTGGTGGCCGGGCCTGTTCATCGTCGCCATCGCGCTCACCATCAACTTCATCGGTGACGGCCTGCGCGACGCCTTCGACCCCCGCCAGACCAGGGTGCGCCAGTGACCGATGCGTCGAGCGGCGAGCCGATGCTCGTCGTCGAGGACCTCTCCGTCGGGTTCCCGACCGATGACGGTCTCGTCCAAGCCGTGCGCGGCGTCAGCTTCGACCTGAACCAGCGCGAGGTCCTCGGCATCGTCGGCGAGTCCGGATCGGGCAAGTCGGTGTCGACGATGGCGCTGCTCGGGCTGCTGCCGAAGACGGCGCGGATCACCGGCTCGGCCCGGTTCAACGGCCAGGAGCTGATCGGCCTTCGCGACAAGGTCGCTCGCGACATCCGGGGCAAGCGCATCGCCATGATCTTCCAGGATCCGATGACGTCGTTGAACCCGGTGTACACCGTCGGCTACCAGCTCGCCGAGGCCGTTCGCGCTCACCACGAGGTCTCGATGTCGGTGGCCAAGGAGCGCGCCGTCGAGATGCTCGACCTCGTCGGCATCCCCCAGGCCCGCACCCGCCTCGACAGCTACCCACACGAGTTCTCCGGCGGCATGCGCCAGCGGGCGATGATCGCCATGTCGATCATCAACGACCCAGAGCTGATCATCGCCGACGAGCCGACGACCGCCCTCGACGTGACCGTGCAGGCGCAGGTGCTCGAGACGCTCGGCCGTGTGCGCGAGGCGTTCAACACGGCGATCATCCTGATCACCCACGACCTCGGCGTGATCGCCGGGATGGCCGACCGTGTGATGGTGATGTACGCCGGCCGGCTGGTGGAGAAGGGGCTCGTCGACGACGTCTACGAGCAGCCGCGGCATGCCGTACACCGTCGGCCTGCTCGGGTCCGTCCCGACGATCGATCACGTCGGCGAGCTGACGCCGATCAAGGGCGCGCCGCCGTCGCTGATCAACGTGCCGGCGGGCTGCCCGTTCTCGCCGCGCTGCCCGCTGGTGCGCGAGGACTGCGTGCAGATCGAGCCGGATCTGCGTGCCCACCGACTCGCCGGACCACGAGGCCGCCTGCCTCCACTGGGACGAGCTCGTCGCCGTCGACACCGCGGTCGAGCTGTTCGGCGACGAGCCGGAGGCCGTCTCGTGAGCGTCGAGACCAACGGCGCCGAGCCGCTGCTACGCGTCGACGACCTCTACAAGCACTTCCCGATCCGCGGCGGTGGACTGATCCGCAAGACCGTCGGCGAGGTGCACGCCGTGTCCGGCGTCTCGTTCGACATCGGGGCGGGGGAGACCCTCGGCCTGGTGGGGGAGTCGGGATCCGGCAAGACGACGACGGGCCGGGCGGTCCTGCAACTGCACAAGCCGACGTCGGGCTCGGTCCGCTTCGAGGGCGTCGAGCTCATCGGGCTGGCCCCCGACAAGCTGCGCTCGATGCGGCGGGACATGCAGATCGTCTTCCAGGACCCGTACGCCTCGCTCAACCCGAAGATGCCGGTGAACGACATCATCGCCGAGCCGCTGAAGGTGCACGGCCGGTACGGCAGGCGTGACGGACCGGAGAAGGTCGCCTCGCTGCTGGAGGAGGTCGGCCTGCGCCCGGAGCACGGCAACCGCTTCCCGCACGAGTTCTCCGGCGGCCAGCGCCAGCGCGTCGGCATCGCCAGGGCGCTCGCCCTCGAGCCCCGCTTCCTGGTGCTCGACGAACCGGTGTCGGCGCTCGACGTCAGCGTCCAGGCCGGAGTCGTCAACCTGCTCACGCGCATCCAGGACCGTCTCGGTGTGGCGTTCCTGTTCGTCGCCCACGACCTGTCGGTGGTGCGCCACATCTCCGACCGCGTCGCCGTGATGTACCTCGGCAAGATCGTCGAGATCGGTCCGCGCGACGCCATCTACGAGCGCCCGACTCACCCGTACACGCAGGCCCTCGTGTCGGCCGTCCCCGTGCCCAACCCCAAGTTGGAACGGCAGCGGCGGCGCATCGTGCTGCAGGGCGACATCCCCTCGCCGGTCGACCCGCCGTCGGGCTGCCGCTTCCGCACGCGGTGCTGGAAGGCGCAGGAGATCTGTGCCGTCGAGGAGCCCGCACTCGTCGACCGTGGCCAGGGCCACCCGGTGGCCTGCCACTTCGCCGCCGACGATCGTGCCGAGCACGAAGCCGCCGTCGCCGGCTAGGCCGTGACCGCCGAGCGGTCGCCGGTTCGTCGATCTCCTTCCACGACGCGTCGGCATCGGCTCGTCGCCATCGCGGCCGGGTTGTCGGTCCTCGTCACCGCTTGTAGCGGCGACACGACGGAGCCGCCCCCCGAGACCACCGTGACCACGGCGGCACCGGAGCGCACCGAGCCTCCGATCACCACCGCTCCGGCGACGACGACTGCCGACACCGTCGGAGCGGCACGGGCTGACACGGCTGCCGACGACACGATGACGTTGACGCTCGAGCTGAACCCCGCCGCGGTGTGGGACGACGGCACGCCGATCTCGATCGCCGACCTCCAGTGCACGCTCGACGCCGTCATGAACACGCCGGCGTCGCTGACCCGGGACGGCTACGACAAGATCACCTCGATCTCCGAGGACGATGGTCAGATCGTGATCGAGTTCTCCGAGGTCTACGCGGCCTACAAGAGCCTCTTCGGCTTCATCATCAAGGCCGATCAGTTCGCCGACTGCACGGATGTGTCGGCCGACCTCGCCACGGGGATCCCGTTCTCGGCGCGTCCGTACAAGTTGGAGTCGTGGAGCCCGGAGCAAGCTGTCCTGGTCGCCAACGAGGCGTACTGGGGCGACGCCCCGCTCGTCGGACGGGTCGTGATGGTGCCGCGCGACGAGACGGCCCTGCTCTCGGGTGAGGTCGACTTCATCTTCCCGGAGGGCGTCGCCGGCCTGACCGACACGCTGGCGAGCGACCCCAACATCGCGTCCACGCCTGGCTACGGCACCACCTACGAGGGCCTGTACTTCCAGCAGAACGACGGTCCCTTCGCCGACGACGACTTCCGCACCGCGTTCGCCAAGTCGATCGACCGCAACCTCGTCCTGGCGTCGATCTACGCGCCGATCGTCGCCGGCGGCCGGCTGCTCAACTGCGGCCTGTGGGTGCCGACGATCGGACCGTGGTGCGACGAGAGCGTGTTCGGCGCCGCTGACGGCTCGGACGCCTACTACGACCCGGACGGGGCCGCGCAGATCCTCACCGACGCCGGTTGGGAGAAGACGGCGGACGGCTTCTGGGCCAAGGACGGCGTGGTGCCGACGATCCGCTGGATGGTGAACACGCCCGACCAACGCCGTGAGGACGCCCAGGCCCTGCTCATCCCCGAGCTGGCGGCCGCCGGGTTCGACGTCGTCCCGGACAACTGCGACGCGGCGTGCGTGTTCCAGCAGCGCCTGCCCGCCCTCGACTACGACCTCGCCATGTACATCAACGCCGCCCGGCCCGACCCGTCGGTCACCGGCATCATGAGCTGCGACGCCGTGCCGAGCGACGAGAACGACAACGTCGGTCAGAACTCGAGCGGCTGGTGCGACGAGGAGGCCTCGGCCCTCATGGTGGAGTCCGACCAGACGCTGGACGTCGCCGCCCGGACCGAGCTGATCCACGAGATCGCCGGCTCCCTCGCCACGGACGCCGTGATGCTGCCGCTGTTCCAGCTCCCGAACATCGCCGCCTGGAACACCACCAAGCTCGGTGGCCCGGTCGACGCCGACGTCGGCAACGCCCGTGCGTGGCAGAACATCGACACGTGGCAGGACGTCGACGGGGACGGCCAGATCGTCATCGGTGCCGAGCACTGGCCAGCCTGCTTGAACCCGGTCACCGCCTGCGCCAACTCGTCGTGGTTCCAGTGGACGACGGCGCTCAAGGTGCTCCCTTCACTCTGGGACACCACGGCCGTTGGTGAGTACGAGCCGTCGGCGGTGCTCGCCGGCGAGCCGCAGGTCACCGTCCACGACTGACGGACCCGGGTCAGCCATCGGCCCGCCGACCGCCCGAGCCCAGCCCGCACGGTCGTCGTCGCGGTCAACTTCGACGACGGGTCGGTAGGCTGACCGGCCGTGGTCCGCGACATCGTCCTCTACGTGGTGCTGGTCATCAACGTGGTGTCCATGGTGGGCATGGTCGCCGGCATCCTGATGCACAGCGGCCGTGGCGGGGGACTGTCCGACATGTTCGGCGGCGGCTCCGGCGCGGCCCTCGGGTCGTCGTCGGCCGAGCGGAACCTCACCCGCATCACCACCTGCTTCGCCATGGTGTGGCTGTTCAGCGTGGTCGCCCTGAGCTTCCTGTACGTGCGCATCTGATCCCTCGCCGGATCGGGTATCGTCGTTGGCCCACCACGTCGGAGTGGCGGAATGGCAGACGCGCTAGCTTGAGGTGCTAGTGAGCTACTAATGCTCGTGGGGGTTCAAGTCCCCCCTCCGACACATCTACACGGTGTTCTCCCTGCTCAGAGCATGTGGATAACTTCGACGCCGACTTGAACCCCCACGGCTGATGTCGTCGGCGAGCACCTCGTGGGCGCCGATGCCTCTACGCCGTCGAGGGTCTGGTGGGCGACGGCGACTGGGATCCGACTTGGGGGCGGTCGATGCCGGCGGTCATGTCGGTGTCCATGTAGCCGACGTAGAGGCCGAGCACCTGGGTGTGCTGCGCGGCGAGTGCCTTGGCGGAGCGAGTTGGTGAGCGACCACCCGGCGGCCTTGGACGCGGAGTAGATCGCCGTTCGTGGGGCATGCTGATCC
>CAWAQO010000006.1:0-604289 GCA_963784255.1 uncultured Acidimicrobiia bacterium
TCGACGCCGGTCAGCCCGAGCGCCTGATCCGCACCATCGTCGATCAGGCGCCCGGCGTCTATCCCCTGTTGATGTCGTGCACGCCGGCTGCCGGCCAGCGGCGCTACGTCGAAGACCTGCTCGCCGCCACCAGACGCATCCTGCCTTCGGCCAGGTCCGCCGTGGTGTCATCGCTCGTCGAACCGCTCGCCCCCGCGAAGTCAACGTGCTGCGCTACTTGTGCAGCCAGCTGACCTACCGGGAGATCGCCGCCGCGCTGTACGTCTCGGTCAACACCCTCAAGTCCCACGTCCGAAGCATCTTCCGCAAACTCGCAGTGACGTCGCGCGCCGACGCCGTCAACATCGGTCGAGGCCACGGTCTGCTCTGATCGCCTCGTCGACGCGTCCGCTGGCTCCGCAGTTGACGGCCCGGCTCAACCGTCTCCGGCGTGTCGCGATCGTCCTGGTCGGGCAGGCGACGCCGAACGCGCCAGCAGTGCGGCACGCGTTGCGCTGAACTCGGCGACGATGATCCCCCGGCCGAGGTCACGTCGAGTAATACTGCGAGGCCACAGCTGCTCGACCCGAACGACATTGACCAAGGTGCCATAGACGACGGTCTGCACCAGCAGCTCAAACCACGCGAACAGGCCGACCATCGTGGCGAAGGACCCGTACAGGCTGCTGGCGTTGGCCACGATGTGCTGGACGTACAGTCCGCCGGCGAGCATGAGCGCATAGCTGCCGGCGCCCACGACCAGCGCACCGGCAGCAGCTGCCCCACCGTGAGCCGACGAGACACCAGCAAGCGGAACAACCCCACGGCGATCAGCGCGTTGGCCGCGCATGACGCCACGCCCGTCGCAACGGCAGCGGCAGCTGCAGCTGCGGCCCCAGCGTCAGCCCGGTAATGACCGCAGTGCCCACCGACCCCCAGCAGGAGGAGGACGACGGAGCCGCGACCAATGGCCCGAACCAACCCAGGCCGCCGGTAACGCAACACGCCCCACATCCGGTTCATCGTGTCCTGGGCGACCCGCATCACGTTCAGTGCGCCCACAGCGCGACGACGACGCCAGCGGCAACAGCCCAGGGCCTGCCCGAGATCGGCACCAGATTCGCTTGCACGTCGGGACCGACGAACGGCAACACGTCACCGACCGCCTCGAGGATGCGGTCACGGACAGATGGGTTGTCGAACACGGCGGTTGCGAACGTCATGGCCACAACCAGCAGCGGAGCGAGCGCGAAACCCGTAGTAGGTCACGATCGCGCCGAGCCAGCCGCCGTGGTCCTCGCCATACCGCTTCAGGACCGCCCAGGGGAAACCCACCACGGGATGACAGCGCTGCCACGCGTCGACCTGCTCGAGGCCGGGGTGCACGCTCATCGACAACCACTCACACCCAGCCCACGTCTCATCGTGAGAGCGTCCACGGTGTCGTAGGCGACCACGTCCGCCGGTCCACAAGGAAGCACGACCGCTGGCTTCTCCCGGCTCCTGGGATGTGTGGGCGCCCAACGGACGCGGAGTGCTGTAGGCAGACGGCTGCGGTCCCAGCTGCGGAAAGGTGGCCGTCGCGGCGCCTGGGAAGGGCGCCACCACGGTGGGCGGCCCGGGCTCCGAGCTCGCCGCCCCGGCGCCGCGGCGACGAACCCGGTCACACAACCACTCGATCAGTGAGTGCCGGGCGAGGGCGAGGATCGAGTAGATGATCATGGCGAACAGCAGCGAGAAGGTCGAGAAGCGACTCGCCGCTGAGCTCCGGCTCGGGAACGTCCCGCGGAACGGTTCCATGATTCGTGAAATGCTGCGGTGCACCCACTGCGTGAACTCGGCCTCCGTGCTGGCACCGAAAAGATGCAGGAAGAAGGCGAGGGTGAGAAAGACGTGCGCCACCACGACAACCGCGTAGATGAACCAGACGAGCACCCTCGCCGCTGACCAATCAGGTCTCACCAGCCACAGCGTCGGGTCTCTCCCTGCGCCACGTGCAGCTCTCTCCGACCCATCGGGGCGCTGTCACCCTCGGAGTCCGATGGATGAGACCACATCACGTTCGCCTGTGTGGATCCAACCGGCTCGATGGGGCGGCAATTCGAGCTCGATCAGTACCGGGGCGGACGATCCCCTCGAGGGCCTGTCCCAGAGCCCGCATCGTCATCAACTCGTTGTCGCGTCGGCGCCGTCGTGCGAGGCGGCGACAGCTCGCTCACTGCGATCGTTGTCCCGCCGGCGGCGATGCCAGGGGACCACGCCTTCCAACTCAATCTCCAGCGAGAAGCTGAGGAACGTTCGCACCAACACGATCAGCGCGAGCGTCACGGCGCTCTCGATCGTGGCGTCGATCGTGATCGTCTGCACGATGTCGGCGATGATGAGGACCTCCAGCCCGAGGAGGACCGCTCGACCGACGTCCTGTCGAGCACGCTCGTAAGCGACGTGGCGTTCCCCGTGGAGCAGGGACCGGGCGGCGCCGAGGAGGGCTGCCAGAGAGCCGATGGCAAGGATCCCGACCCCGGCGATCTCGAACGCTTGGACGACTCGCTCCATCCACTCCTCGAAGTGCACGGCTCAAGCTCCTCCGCCGACCGCACGTCGGCGGGCGCACACTGGATGAGCAACCCGAGGACCCGCACAGCCAAGAAGGACCTCCCGGCCCGGCTTGCGAGCGGGCCACACGTTCGAAGCGGTGCTGGTCGTCGATGCGTCGATGCGCTGAGTCAACCGGCGAGAGGGGTGACCGGGCATCACCCCTGCATGGGTGATCAGGCGAGGTTTACGCGACGAGGAGGGACGCCTCGCCGAGTTTCCCTCGATTGCCGTTGCGTGCAAATGGACGCTGGTCACCGATGCGGGAACGTGCCCGCCGACCGCGATTCCATCAGCGCTGGCCAGTCGGCTCTTCGGGGTGTGGCGGATCACGGAATCACCTCAACGGGGATGAGGGCGCCTCACCCTTGTCGAGCGCAACGTGGAGGAGATGCACAACGAGACCGAGGGCGGCGCACACGTCGAACCCGCGCTCGACACGAAGTCGGCTGCGCCGCCCGGCGGCGAGGCGGCCGGCGGGGGCAACGTCCGCAGCGCGATCGCCATCGTCCTCGGCGTGCTGGCGATCGTCGCGCTGATCGCCACGACGGTGGCGGTGTGGGCGCGCGCGGTCGTCTTCGACAGCGACAAGGTGGCCGACATCGTCGGCGACGCGTTGGCCGAGCCTGAAGTCGAGGCCGCCCTCGCCGACTACGTCACCGAGCAGGTCTTCTCGGCGGTCGATGTCGACGCCGTTGTCAGAGAGGTGCTGCCCGACGACCTCGATCGGTTGGAGCCCGTGATCGTCGCCGGCGTGCGGACCGCTGTCGACCGAGGGGTGACGCGCGCCCTGGCCAGCCCGGAAGTGCAAGAGATCATCACCCGGATCGTCGAGCGGGCCCACAGCCGGGCGATGGACCTCCTCCAAGGCGACGGGCTCAGCGGCGCCATCTCCTCCGTCGACGGCGAGGTCACCGTCAACCTGTTGCCGCTCATCGGGCGCGGTCTCACTCGGTTGCAGGAGCTCGGTCTCTTCGACGATCTGGAGATCCCCGACCTCTCCGCTGATGGTGACCCCGACGAGCAGATCGCCGCCCTCGAGCAGGCGACGGGACGCGATCTCCCCGACGACTTCGGACAGCTCGTCGTCTACCAGAGCGACCAACTCGCCGAGCGTCAGGCCTCCCTCGAGAGCGCCCAACAGACGGTGGCGCTCGCCAAGCGCGCCGTGTGGGTGTTGGTCATCGTGACGACCGTGCTGCTCGCCGCCACCGTCCTCGTCGCCCGCAACCGCTGGCGCGCCGCGCTGTGCCTCGGCCTCGGCGGCATCGTGGCGATGGTGATCACCCGATTTGTCGTCCAGCGAGTCGTCGAGGAGGCCCCGGAGATCGCCGCCGAGCCGGGCGGACGGGCCGCCATCTCGGCCATCGTCGACGAGGCGTCGACGAGTCTGCAGAGGCTCGCTGCGCTGATCCTCATCGTCGCCGCCGCCGTCGCCGCGCTCGCGGTGTTCCGCCGGCACTGGCGGCGCGCCGACATGGTGCTCATCGGCGCCGTCCTGACGTTCATCGTCATCGTCACCGTGCTCGGCGTGAGCATCGCCTCGCTGCTGCTCGGTCTCGTCGTCGCGCTGCTGGTGCCGGTGGCCGCCCGCCACCTCGCATGAGTTACCGCGTGGGGCCGCTACGCACTCGCTTCCGCGCCGTCGACCTCCGTCCGGTCGGCGACCGAGAGCGGTCGGGTACGGACCGGGGAACAGAGCGCTTGGCATTGCACAACCTCGCTACGGGTCGCCGAATCCACGCACCCCGTCGGTGCGCGGCCGCCGCACGATCGGGATGAGCACCGACCCGTGTCTTCGACCACGCCAAATCGGCCGGTCGACGTGCGATGAACCGGGAGACGGGCATGACTGAAGGCGGTACGCACCAACCGGAACTCAAGAACACCGGGTACGAGATCTTCATCGGGATCTTGTCGATCCTGTCAATCGTCAACCTCGTGCTGCTCTACGCGATCCAAGACCCCGGCTTGGACACGGTGCTGTGGGTCATGAACGCGATCCTCAGCGCCATCTTCCTCGCCGACTTCACCTACCGCCTGTTCACCGCCGAGTCCAAGACCCATTACTTCTTCCGCATGTTCGGCTGGGCCGACCTGCTCGCCAGCCTGCCCGTCCAACAGGTCAAAGTGCTGCGCGTCTTTCGCCTCGTCCGCGTCTTCCGCCTCCTCCGCGCCTACGGCGCCAAGAACATCGCCCGCAGCCTCCTCCAGGACCGCGCCGGAAGCGCATTGCTCACGCTGCTCCTCATGGGCATCCTCGTCCTCGAGTTCGGCAGCCTGGAGATCCTCCACGTCGAGCAGGGCGCCACCGGAGCCAACATCACCACTGCCTCCGACGCCCTCTGGTACACCATCGTCACCATCTCGACCGTCGGCTACGGCGACCGCTACCCCGTCACCAACGAGGGACGGATCGTGGGCTCGCTCATCATCGTCATCGGCGTCGGCATCTTCGGCACCTTCACCGGCTACCTGGCCAACCTCTTCCTCTCACCGTCAAGGAAATCGGCTGGCCCGCAACCACCGGTCGCTGCCCACGACCCACAGGTCAACACTAGACAGCTGCAGGCGCTCATGGCCCAGCAACAGAGCGCCATCGACGAGATCAACCTGCTCCTTCAGGCAGACCAGACCTGAGGCGAGCGGAGCAGTGGCACTAAGGATCAAGCACTGATCGCCTGGACGAACTGGGCGACAAGAGGTGATTTGGCTTCTTCACCGATTTCCTCAGCGGCGATCAGAGCCGTACTTCGAGCGCGGGCCGATCACGAGCAGCGACGACATGCGCCGGGCTTTCGCCGCCGCCTACACCCGTCCGGACGCGTTGCGGACCGGGTTCGGCTGGTACCGAGCGTTCGCGGAAGACGTGCGTCACAACGCTCGCCGCAAACGGATCGACACGCCGATCTTGGACCTGCGCGGACACGCTGACGGGCGGAGCGTCCGCCCGTACGGACTAGGCGCCGCCGGTGCAACCGACGTGGGATCGGCGACCGTCGGCGACTGCGGCGAACTCCTCTCACTCGAACGACCAGCCGCCCTGGTTCGCGAACGGACCGAGTTCATCAACGCTGTCAGCTCCGCCGACGCCTGAACCCGCCACGAACGAACGATCCGGAAACGACAGGCAACCAGCAAGCAGCCAGCGTCCTGGACCGCCGGCTCGACGACGCGCCCGAACTCCATGGGGGTATGTTCGGCACGGAGCGCAGCGTCGGGTGCCCGGGTTCCTCCTGTGGAGGATCGGCGGTCGCCGTCGTCAGGCGCAGATTCGACGGTGTCGAGCCACGCGACGACCTCCCTGATGTTGAACCGGAGCAGTCGGCCCACTTGTGGAACGGGATGCGGCGCTCGCTGACGAGCTGGCGGATGTGGCGGACCGAGACGCCGGGATGAGCGGCAAGCTCGTCGATGCCAACCAGTCGGGGTAGGGCGTCGTCGTCTCGCCGAGAGGATGCGCGTTGAACCTTGAGTGCCATGGGCGGCATCTCGCGACCTCTGACGTCACCGATCACTACCCAAGTGTTGGTGGCCTTCGCGGGGCCGAGTGCTGGCTGCACCGCACGAGTGTCCGTCATTCGGAGTGATCCGGCGTTGCCGGTCGAGTCGACGCTGTGTCTCCCGAGCGGTCAGTACGCGATCGGTCTCGGAGAGGTCGGTCACGGGTTGGAGCAGACTCGGAATCCGAGGTTGCCGGTCGAGCTGTCGGGGGTGTTGGCGCTGCGTGCGGAGACTCGGTAGCGGCGGCAGTATGACTCGTGGCAGAGGTAGGAGCCACCGCGCATGACGCGATGCGTGCCGTGTCCGGGCCCGGTCGGGTCGCGGCGCTCACTCCGTCGGTACGTGGCGGGGTGGAACCAGTCGGCGCACCACTCCCACACGTTGCCGGTCATGTTGTGCAGGCCGTAGCCGTTCGCGGCGAAGGCGTCGACGGGTGCGGTCCCAGAGAAGCCGTCGGCGCACGTGTTCGCGGAAGGGAACGTTCCCTGGAAGACGTTCATCATGTGCTGGCCGTCGGGCTCGAGTTCGTCGCCCCACGGGAATGCCATGCCGCGAAGGCCGCCTCGGGCAGCGAACTCCCACTGGGCTTCCGTCGGTAAGCGGGTGCCGCTCCAGGCGTAGTACGCCTGGGCGTCATTCCAGGAGACATGCACAACCGGGTGGTCGTCGCGGCCGTCCAGATCGGAATGGGGGCCGTCGGGGTGGCACCAGTCGGCACCCTCGACTTGGCGCCACCACTCCGAGCCGGCGGCGCCGCGCGTGTCGGGGAAGTCGTCGGGGAGGAATCCGGCGAACACGAACGACCAGCCAAAGCGCTGGGCCTCGGTCACGTGCCCGGTGACGTCGACGAACTCGGCGAACCGGGTCGTGGTGACCGCGTGCGCGTCGATGCGGAAGGGCGACAGCTCGACGACGTGGATGGGGCCCTCTCCATCAGACGGGTAGGCCATGGCGTCGACCGAGCCCATGCGAAAGCTTCCGCCTTCGAGGGCGATCATCGTCATGCCGGCAACGTACCTGCCCACCTCTGCGCGAGGTAGTGAGCGGTGCGGGGTGCGCCATCGCAGCACGAGAGAATCGGTTGCAGCCCGGGAGCCGAGTCAGCGAACGGCTCGCTACTCAGACCAGACCCTGCGATCGAACGACGGCGACCCCGTCGGCGCGCGTCGCCACTGCGAGTTTGCGGCAGATGCCTTGAACGTGGGACTTGAGGGTGTTGACCGAGACGTACAGCGTGGAAGCGATCTCGCGGTACGAAAGACAGCTGCACACGTACCGCAGCACGATGACCTCGCGGGGGCTGAGCGGTTCGACGAGCGTTACAGTCATGTAATCGCGTCTCCCGCGCCCTCGAACGCCGGGTCGATGTCGTTCGCGACCCGCCCGATAATGCCGGCTCGCAACGGAAGCCGAGGCGCTCGGTAACCGGCGAAGTGCACAGCTGCGGTGACCATTACGCGGCGCGATAGTCCACGTTCCAGCAAGTCCCGCGGTCTCCTCGGCGATTCGCGATCTCGAAGCCGCTTGACGCTCCGAGCTTGCTCGACCGAACTGATCGGGCGCGAGCGCGGCCTGCATCCCGGGCCTGTTGTTCAAGAGCTGATCGAGATCGTCGGCGATGTCTTCGTCGTGGAGGGCGACGGCGTGTGAGTAGTGCCGCAGCGTCGTCGTGGGATCGCGGTGCCCGAGACGTGCTTGGGCCTGGAGCAGGTGCCCGTTGCCGACGAGATGGTTGGCCACTGCGTGCCGGAGGCGATGTAGCGCCGGCCGTTTGACTCCGGCGGCGATGCCGAGGCGGCGGAACTTGTGCGACAACGCATCGGCAGTGAGGAACGTTGCCCTCGCTGGCGTGGGTGCGAACAACCAGTCGTCGTCCGGCGCCGGGGTCCCCGCTCGGTCCACGACGTCCACGGGCCGCCCGCGTCGTCCGTCACGGCCGACCACGACGCCGTGACCAGGGAAGATGGTCAGCGCGCTCGGAGGGAGTCGAACCCCCAACCTTCTGATCCGTAGCGCGGGGTATCCGGGGTTGACCGCAGTTGACCGCTGTTGACCGCACGCAGCGATTTCAGCGGGGACCGAGTGACCGCGGTTGACCGCCGTTGACCGCCTTTCACACAGTTGGCTTCTCACGCTGCTTCTCACGGCGCTCCACGAGTCAGAGGCGCTCCGGGACGGTCGCGGCGCCGTTCTGTGCCGCGCCGCCGGCTGGCCGAGCGTGGAAGAGCGCGAGGCCCTCGAGCCACGGCGGGAGCGCTACAACGCGTTGCGCCCGACCCGTCCTGTTGCGCTCGCGCCTGCGGCAGTCGGCGCCGGAGTGACGCTCCGACCGTGCCACCGAGGCCGGCGTTCTGGGGCAGCTACAGATCGATCAGGATGATCTGTGCCCGACGGCGGCTCGCGAGCCGCGCCCTCCTCACTGGGCATTCGGCGCTCTCATTTTGCTGCACGGGATCCCACGGTGCACTTGCGACCGATCCGTCGTTCGGCGCTGACGCGCTCGTCGGCTTCGTAGAAGGAGTGCTCGCGATCGCGAGCATGACCCGCGGGACACACGGCGCTTCGAGGATGGCCGACACGGCTCTGGGCCGCGTTCTATCGGGCGCGGAAGTCGGACATCGCAGTCCCGGTCGCCAGATTCGCCAGGAACGGCCGGTAGCCGAGGCGCTCCGATCGCTCGCTCGGAGCGTCGGGCGAGCGTAGTGCCACGTGGCGACGAGGCGGGCCGCCGGCTGCGCGCGCTCACCGAATCGTCGACAAGTGTTTCGTGGGATCATCGGCGGGTGGCCCCGTCGGTCGGACAGCTTGTTGCCGAGGGTCAGGGCGCGCTTCGGGCAGGTGATGCGGCAGGCGCCCGTCGCGGATTCGAGAGTGCACTAGTTGATCCGGCATCGGGTGACGTGATCGAGGGATTGGCCCGGGCGTCCTATCTGGAGTTGGACTTCGCTCCGGCGATCGCGGGTTGGGAACGGGCGTATGCCGCCCATCGGGAGGGCCACGATCGGATCGGCGCGGTGCGGGTCGCAAGGACGCTGGCCTACATGTACGGGTCGATCGTCGGCGACGGAGCGGTGATGGGTGGCTGGCTGGCTCGCGCCCAGACGTTGCTGGGTGGCGACATCGCGTCCGGTGAGGCTGGGTGGGTGTCGCTCAACATCGGCATGTGGGAAGGCGACAGGACGCGGCGGGAGGCGCGATTTCGAAAAGCGCTCGATGTGGGTCGGCGGGTCGGCGACGACGATCTGGAGTTCGTGGCCCTGGCATACCTGGGGGCCACCCTGGTTCACGACGACCGCACCGAGGAGGGCATGGCGTTCCTCGACGAGGCCCTCGCGGCAGTAGCCGGCAGCGAGGTGGACGACTTCTGCGCGTTGCAGGAGATCTTCTGCCAGTTGTTCGCCGCCTGCGAGCACGCCCACGACGTGTCACGTGCCGACCAGTGGATCCGGGTGGGCGAGGCGATCGCCTCGCGGCGTCGGCTGCCGGCGGTGTCGGCGTTCTGCCGCACCCACTATGGCGGCATCCTCACCAACGCCGGCCGCTGGTCCGAGGCTGACGTGGCGTTGACCGAGGCGGTGCGCCTGTGGGGTCTCGGTCACCGCTCACTGCGCGGTGGCGCGCTCGCCCGCCTGGCCGACCTGCGCGTCCGCCAGGGCCGCTTCGAAGAGGCCGAGCAGTTGCTCGACGGCCTCGAGGGCGACATCGACGCGGCTCGCCCCCGTGGCGCGGTGTACTTGGCGCGAGGTGACACGTCGCTGGCCGCTGACATCCTTGAGCGAGCCCTGGTCGACCTCGAACCGATGGGTACGGCGGTGGCACCCCTTCTTGCCCTGCTGGTCGACGTGCACCTCGCCGCCTGCCGGTTCGACGAGGCAGATGCCACCGTGTGTGCGCTGGAGGCATGCGCGGCGCGGCATGTGAGCCACTTTCTGGCCGGGTCGGCCGCGCTGGCCAGGGGCCGGCTGTGTGTTGCCCAAGGCACCGGGGATCCGCAGGCGTGTCTTCGCGAGGCGCTCGTCCAGTTCGACCGGGCGCAGATGCCGATGGAGGTTGCGCGCGCGCGGCTCGAGCTGGCCAACGCCCTGGTCACCGAGCGCCCTGACGTGGCGTTGGCCGAGGCCAGAGCGGCCCTCGCGGCGTTCGTCCGCCTCGACGCAGGGCGCTACGCCGACGCCGCGGCCGCGGTGCTGCGCAAACTCGGAGTGCGCTCCCCGGCGGGCGGCACCGGAGCCGGGTCGCTCAGCAAGCGTGAGGCAGAGGTGCTCGAGCTGCTCAGCCTCGGCCTGTCGAATCCCGAGATCTCGGACCGCCTCTACATCAGTCGCAAGACGGTCGAGCACCACGTCGGGCACATCCTCACCAAGCTCGGCCTGCGCAGCCGGTCGGAGGCCGCCGCCTGGGCCACCCGCACCAAACTCGCCGACCAATAGGGGAACTCCCCGATGCCCACCGCCCAGGCGGGGCGCACTGTGTGGGCAGCGACGAGACCGGAGGATCACCGAACATGGCTGCTGACTACGACGCGATCATCGTGGGCGCCCGATGCGCCGGTGCACCCACCGCGATGCTGCTCGCCCGCCATGGCCACCGAGTGCTCGTCGTGGATCGGGCGTCGTTCCCCAGCGACACCGTCTCGACACACATGATCCACGCGCCCGGCATCTCCGCCCTGCATCGGTGGGGTCTGCTCGAGGAGGTCACCGCCACCGGCTGCCCGGCCATCGAGCGCTACTCGTTCGACTTCGGACCCTTCACGATCAGCGGCACCCCGCGTCCCTGCGGTGGGATCGCGACCGGGTACGCACCGCGACGGACGGTGCTCGACAAGATCCTCGTGGACGCCGCCGCCCGCGCCGGCGCCGAGATACGTGAGCGGTTCAGCGTCGAGGACGTGATCGTCGAGGACGGAACGGTCGTCGGCATCCGCGGTCGAAGCGATGGCGGGGCCGCCGTCGTGGAACGGGCGCGGGTGGTGGTCGGCGCCGACGGACGCACCTCCCGTGTCGCCAAGGCGGTCCGGCCGGCGCAGTACAACGACAAGCCCATGCTCCAGTGGAGCTACTACACCTACTGGAGCGATCTGCCCGTCGACGGGTTCGAGATCGTGGTCCGCCCCGATCGGGGTTGGGCCGCCATGCCCACCAACGACGGCCTGACCCTGCTCGTCGTCGGCTGGCCCTTCGCCGAGTCCACCGCCTACAGGGCCGACGCCGAAGCCAACTACCTCAAGACCCTCCAACTGGCCCCGGAGTTCGCCGAACGCGTCGAGCGCGCCACCCGCGAGGCGCGCTTCATCGGCGCAGCGGTGCCCAACTTCTTCCGCACGCCCTATGGCCCGGGCTGGGCCCTCGTGGGCGACGCCGGCTACACCAAGGACCCGATCACCGCCCAGGGGATCAGCGACGCCTTCCGCGACGCCGAACTGTGCGCCACCGCCCTCGACAACACCTTCGCCGGCCGGACCACGTTCGAAGCCGCGATGGCCGCCTACCAACAGACCCGGGATGATCAGGTACTGCCGATCTACGAATTCACGACTCAGCTGGCCACGATGGAAGCACCACCCGCCGAGATGCAGCAGCTGCTCGGAGCGATGCGGGCAGACCAGGCGGCCATGGACGATTTCACCAGCATCACCGCCGGCACCATCTCCCCGGCCGAGTTCTTCGACCCCGCCAACATCGGCCGCATCATGTCAGCGAGTGCGACGGCCATGGCCGGGTGAGCTCCCGGCCTCTCCTCGACCCCAGATTTGATTGCATCACCAACGCCGTGGGCATGCACAGCGTCGCCCCGGGTGATCGAGACCAACACCTCACCACAGATCAGGAGCAAGAAATGAGCCTGTTCGCCGTCAATCGGGAAGCAGGTCCGGCCTGGATGGACGGCACACACGCCTTCGACCAACCCGGCGCGAGCGATCACGCCTCCTTCATGAACGGCCTCGCCGAAGACGGCTTCATCCTCGCCGCCGGGCCGCTCGCTGGCACCGAGAACGGCCGGATCCGCGTGCTGTTGATCGCCGATGCCAACAACGCGACGGACATCGTCCAGCGGCTCGCCGACGACCCGTGGGAACTCACGCAGCGGATGACGACGACAACGATCGAGCCGTGGACGCTCTTCGTCGGCACCCTCTCGAAGCCCGCGCTCGAACACCGAGACTGAACAGAACGACACCCACCCGCGACACAATCGTGTCGACACCAACAGGGCGATCAAAGTGATCGCTGGCGTGCGGCGAGTATCGCGGCCACACCCGGGGGCGCGCCGACCACTGCGGAGAATGACCGAGGCCTTGGCCGCACAAGCCACGGACCGGTGCGCCTTCGTCGGTTCGGACGTCGACCGCTCATCTCGTGATCGCCTCCGATGACAAGACCTTCTCGCAGCTCGAGGTGTGAGCTGACAAGGTGTGACGGCTGCCGACAGGGCGGCCAAACACGTCCGGTCCAGTCTTGCGGGAACATTGCGCCACGAGTCGGTACGCCACGGAGATCATGGTGCTGTCGACCACGAGTTGCTGCTGCCGCACTGTGACGCGCTCGTCACCCAGGGCGACGCCGGCACGATCGTCGCCGCGCTCTGGGTCTGCCCCATCTGATCCTGCCCCAGGGCGCCGACGAGTTCGTCAACGGCGTTACGGCCGAGGCGGCCGGGGCCGCCGTCAGCATCGCACCGGGCGGGCTGACCGTCGGCGGCGTCACCGACGCCGTGCGGCAGGTGCTCGAGGACCGTCGTTCGGCGCCGCAGCCGACGGGGTTCTGGACGAGATCGCCGGCCTGCCGACACCCGACGACGTGCTCGCCGCGCTGCTCGCCTACGCCGCGGCGGCCTGGTCAGTCGCCCTACAGGGCGTCGAAGTGTTCGAGCGTGACGATCTCGGCGAAAGCTCGACCGAGGGCGAGGGTGCCGCTGGGCGGGCGGTCTCGGAGCCCGTGCACGGCGGTGCTCGGACGTCTGGTGTCGGCGCGCATCGCCCGTGTGGCTGGCGATGAGCAGGCGGCTGTGGTCGGACGGGGTGATCGGTGCGACGTCGCGGACGGTGTCAGTCGTCGTCATGCTGCACTGCGGGATGGGGGATGTCGGGCTCGGCCAACTCAGGGGTGGTCGACGATGTGGACGCTTGGACGGAGAGCAGGGTCAAACCGAGGCTTTCGAGGCGGGCGATGAGCCCGTAGAGGTCGGCGGCGTCGGTGACCGGACCGGTGAGCGTCGTCTGCGGTCCGGTCTGGACGGTGAAGCCGTCGAGTTGGTCGGACAACCCGGCGGGTACGGGTCCGAGGATCTGCAGGCGGTAGGTGGTCGGGAGCGGCTTTGGGGTCGCCGGGGGTTGGTGATAACCCATGGGTCGAGCATGCGCCCGAGTGGCGGGCCGGCGCCTCACACTGTGGTGTGATTCAGATCAGCTGGCGGCGGCGGGCTTCTTCGATAGCGGCGTGGCGGGATTGCACGCCGAGCTTGCGGTAGAGGGCGCGGGTGTGAGTCTTGATCGTGTTGAGCGAGAGGTACAGCTCGGCGGCCATCTCGCGGGGGGTGAGCGAGGTGGGGAGCAGTTGCAGCACGGACTGCTCGCGGCCGGTGATGGGCTCGACGAGCCCGGCTGGTCGCGTGCCGTGGGTGACCGTGGCGAGGCGTTCGTTTGCGGCGCGGGCTTGGCGTTGCCGGGCGAGGTAGGGCTGGCGTGCGGCCAGTTCGGTGCCGCGGGCGATGAACGGCTGTGCTTCCTGGACGCGGCCGCGGTCGAGGAGGGCGTTGGCGAGGGTGAGGAGGGCGACGGTGCATTCGGGGTTGTCGGCGAGCCCGGCTTGTTCGGCCAGTTCGAGGACGGCCCGGCTGTTGGCTTCGGCGTCGTCGGCACGTCCTTGCAGGCGGTCGATCTCGGCCAGATGGCCACCGGCGATGACGTGCACGATGGCCACGGCCCGGTACCGGGCGACGAGGTCGAGGGCGGCACGGAAGGCTTGCCGGGCCTCGTCGATCTGGTCGGCGGCCATCCGGCAGCGGCCGATGACGAGGAGCAGACCGGTGCGTCCCCGCGGTTCATCGGCTGGTACGAGGTCGAGGGCGGCTTCGGCGGTCCGCAAGGCGTCGTCGGTGTGGCCGAGGGCGATCAGCCGGCCCGCTTCGAGCAGGGACAGCTCGGCTTCCACGAGCGCTGCCTCGGTCCCGGCCGGGACGGCGTTCTCGGCGTGACGAAAGGCGTCGACCAGTTCGTGGACGTCGTCCCAGCGACCGGCATGGTGGGCGGCCCAGGCGGCGGCGAGGGTGAGGCGGGGGTGTCGTCGGAGCACGTCTCGGGGGAGGAGTTGGATCCATTCCCGCAAGGTTTCCTCGCGGCCTTGTCCGACGAGGATCCATCGCTCCCGGTCGATGAGCTCGGCGCCGCGGTCGGGTTCGTCGGCGGCGATGTAGTGGCGGATGGCGTCGCCGGGCATGTGGTGGTCGGCGAGCCAGTCGGCGGCTTGGCGGTGGCGGGGGCGGGGATCGCCGCGGGTCTGTAGGCGAAGCCAGTCGGCGAATAGATGGTGGTAGCGGAACCATTGGCGGCGATGGTCGAGCGGGATGATGAACAGGTTCAGCCGATCGAGCTCGTCCAGCCGGTCTTGGGCGTCGTCGATGCCGGTGACGGCCTGGCACAGCGGGGCGTCGAACCGATCGAGGATGGCGGTGGCGAGCAGGAAGTCATGCAGGTGAGCGGGAAGCCGGGCCAGGACCTCGTCGCGCAGGTAGTCCGCGACGTGGCGGTCGTCGCCGGCGAACTGGCTGATGAACTGGGTCCGGTCCGGGCGGTTGTGCAACGACAGGCCCACGAGCTGCACCCCGGCCGCCCATCCCTCGGTGCGTTCGGTCACCCGGCCGATGTCGGACGGGTCGAGTTCGATGCCCATCCGGTCGTTGAGCAGCGCAGCAACTTCGCTGTGGTCGAGGCGGAGATCGTCGAAGCGGATCTCCAGCAGGTTTCCTTGCGCTCGCAGCTTGGCGAGCATGAGGGGTGGGTCGTGGCGGGTGCTGATCACGACGCGGAGCGACGCCGGAGCCTCAGTGATGAATTGGTCGATTCCGGTATGTATGGCCGGGTTGGTGATCGTGTGGTAGTCGTCGAGCACCAGGACCGTCGGCGGGGTAGCCCGGGGCCGGTCCTGGGCGAACATGGCCCGGGCGACGTCTCGCCCGCTCGTCATCGCCACTGCGTCTGACAGTTCGAGCGCCGACGCGGCGGACGGCCAGAACACGGCGGGGTCGTTGTCGTCGTTGTCGATCGAGTACCAGCCGCGCGGGCCGTCGTGTCGGTCGAGCCAGCCGCTCAACGCCGTCGACTTGCCGGACCCCGCCGGCGCCGAGACCACGACGAGCGGTACGTCGGCGGCATCGTCGAGCAGCGCGTCGATCCGGCGACGCGACACGTGGTGGCGGCCCACCAACGGCGCCACCAAGGCGCCGGGCCGCGGCGCGAACGGCCCTGATGGCGTCGACGCCGCTGCGGCCTCCACCGTCACAGTCTTGCCGAGCACGTCGGCGGCCTCGCCTGCCCGAGCAGCCGGGGTGAACGTCGAGCGGTTCACCCCGCGGTGCGAGGCCCGCTCACCCCGTTCGTCCTCATGCTCGTCCCACCTGCCGAGTGCGCTCGCTCGCTGGGGAGCACCGAACCGAGGAGGACCTGATGCTGGAACGACTGACGGAGTTCTGCTACCGGCGCCGGCGTCTCGTCGTCGCCGGCTGGTTCGTCGTCCTCGTCGCCACGGTCGTTGCCGGCAGTCGCTTCGGCGGTGGGGACAGCACCGACTACGGGACGCCGGGTTCGGAGTCCGAGGCTGCCACCAACCTGCTCGACGAGCGCTTCCCGGCCCGCTCGGGCGACACGATCGACGTCGTTTGGCGCGCCGAGGACGTGACGACGGCCGCCGTGCGACACAAGGTCGACGACGTGCTGGCCGCGGCGGCCGAATTGGACCACGTCGTCGCCGTCGCCAGCCCGTACCGCCAAGGTGGACAGGGCCAGATCGCCGGGGACGGCACCGTCGCCTATGCCACGGTGCAGCTCGACACCTGGGACATGCCCGTCGAGATCACTCAGCGACTGCTCGACAGCGCCGCCGTCGCCAGCGGCGACGTGGTGCAGATCGAGCTGGCCGGCCAGGCAGTTCAGAACGCCGAGCAGGGCGCCGTCGGCGCCGAAGGCGTCGGCTTCCTCGCCGCCGGGGTGATCCTGCTGGTCAGCTTCGGGTCGCTGCTGGCGATGGGCCTGCCCATCGTCACGGCGGTGTTCGGGATCGGGGTCGCGTCCGGGCTGATCGCCCTGCTCGCCAACGTTGTCGACGTCCCGGAATGGGCGACGTCGGTGGCGACGATGATCGCCATCGGGGTGGGCATCGACTACTCGCTGCTCATCGTCACCCGCTACCGCAACGCCCTCCACGACGGCCACCACCCACGGCAAGCGGTCGTCACGGCGGTCGGCACCGCCGGCCGGTCCGTGCTGTTCGCCGGGGCCACCGTGATGATCAGCCTGCTCGGCATGGTCGTCATGCGGCTGCCCTACCTGTACGGCGTCGCCTTCGGCTCAGCCCTCGCCGTCGGGATCATGATGGCGCTGGCGGTGACCCTGCTGCCGGCCGTGCTCGGCTTCGTCGGCACGACCATCGACCGGTTGCACGTCCCGTTCCTCGACCGCACCCGCGACCCACGCCGCACCCTGTCGTTCCGCTGGAGCCGAGTCGTGCAGCGCCGACCCTGGCCCGCCGCCATCGCCAGCCTCGCCGTCCTGTTGACTCTCGCCGCACCGGTGCTCGGGTTGCGGCTCGGCTTCCCCGATGCCGGCAATGGGCCCGACAGCCTCACCAGCCGCCGCGCCTATGACCTGCTCACCGACGGTTTCGGGCCGGGCTTCAACGGCCATCTCCTCGTCACCGCCGACCTGTCCGCCGGCGGCAGCACCGCCGACCTCGAAACCCTCCGGGTCGCGCTCCAGACCACTGACGGCGTCCTCGCCGTCTCACCCACCGTGCTCAACCCCGCCGGGGACACCGCCGTCATCGCCGTCACCCCGGCCAGCGCACCGCAAGCCGACCAGACCGAGACCCTCCTGCACACCGTGCGCGACGACGTCATCCCCGCCGTCATCGACGGCACCGGGGCCACGGTGTACGTCGGCGGGTTGACGGCTGCCTTCTTGGACCAGACCGCGGTGATCGCGCAACGGCTGCCGCTGTTCATCGCCGCCGTCGTCGGGCTCAGCTTCCTGCTGCTGCTGGTCGTCTTCCGCTCGCTGCTCGTCGCCGTCAAGGCCGCGCTGATGAACCTGCTCAGCGTCCTCGCCGCCTACGGCGTCATCACCGTCGCCGCCGGCGGCGGCTGGTTCGGGCAGCTCATCGGCATCGACGCCGCCACCCCGGTGCCCAGCTTCATCCCGATGATGATGTTCGCCATCCTGTTCGGCCTCAGCATGGACTACGAGGTGTTCCTCCTGTCCCGCATCCGCGAGGAATACCAGCGCAGCGGCAACAACGCCGTCGCCGTCGCCGACGGGCTCGCCGCCACCGCCCGCATCATCACCGCCGCCGCCGCCATCATGATCGCCGTCTTCTTGGCCTTCGTGCCCGGCGATCAAGTCTTCTTGAAGCTGATCGGCGTCGGCATGGCCACCGCCATCTTCGTCGACGCCACCCTCGTGCGGATGGTGCTCGTCCCCGCCTCGATGGAGCTGCTCGGCGACCGCAACTGGTGGCTACCCCGCTGGCTCGACCGGCTCCTGCCCCACGTCCACGTCGACGGTCCGACCACTCCCACCGCGGCCCCGACCGCCGTGGCCGCCCCGGCGGCTGAGCCGGTCGACGAACCGCAACTCGTCGCCTGACCGAGTCGACAATCCAATCAACCACCGCAGTCATGTCGCCCCCAGCGCGACACGACCTCACCCGAGGAGAAGCAATGCAGCACTCACTGAACGGCTGGGACATCGGCCGCTTCGACCACATCGACTGGATCCCCTGGGACACCGGCGACACAGCCCGAGCCAAGGTCCTCGGCATCGCCGACGGCTTCCACATCGCCCTCATCGAAGCGGGCGCCGGCTACCAGGGCGGACCCCACGAACACGACTTCCCCGAGTTCCTCTACGTCATCGACGGCGCCCTACGCACCCAAGGCCAGACGATCTCCGCCGGTGACGGCTACGCCGCAGCGCCCGGCTCCACCCACACCGACTTCGCCGTGGACACCGCGGCCACCTACCTCCTCATCTTCAAGCTCTAACCCCACCAACCACCAACAAGGAGAACCACCATGAACAACACCTACCGTCCCAGCCCCCGCTACGCCGCCGGCGACCCTTACCAGATGCTCGCCGCTCTGGCCATCTCGACCACGACCGACTGAGCCCCATCGGCCCAAGCGGCGGCGCCGCACCCGGACCGTCCAGGCGTGACCGGGCCAGGCATCTACCTCGCCGCGTGCACCGATCGAGTGGTCGCAGCCCCCACGGTCGAGCTTCACACGCCCACCCCATCCGAGACGATCGCGTCCGCGATCCACCGACCCGGCGTGACGACCAACCGACGCGTCGAACGTCGCGTCGCTCCTCAAGTCCAACCGAAACAAGGAAACCCATCATGCAATTCGTAGCCATCCTCGTCGCCTCCACCGCCGTCGCCTGGTTCCTCGGCCGCCGCACCGGCGGTTGGCGCGATCACGCCCGACGAGGACTCGCCGCCGCAATGATCGTCGCCGGCCTCACCCACTTCGCCAGAGTCGAACCGTTCGTGCAGCACCTTCCCGAATGGATCCCGGCCCGCGAAGCGCTCGTCTACATCACCGGCGCCCTCGAAGTCGCCCTCGGGATCGCGCTCATGCGCTCGACCCGGCATCGGACCACCGTCGGACGCGTTGTCGCCGCCTACCTCATCGCCGTCTTCCCCGCCAACATCTACGTCGCCGTCGCCGACATCGACGTCGACGGCCAACCCGGAGGACTGCAGGCCTGGCTCCGGCTACCCCTCCAAGCGTTGTTCGTCGCCTGGGCGCTGGTGAGCACCACGCCCACACCCGCCCGCCCGCACGAACCCACCGTCAAGTCCACACCGGAGCCGACGCCCACGGGGGCATCATGAGCGCCGCCGCCGCTGCCACCGCGCCTCCCAGACGTCCGCCGATTGTTCGGGCAGCTCTCGGGATCGTTGCTCCGGGCAAACACGACGGACGACTTCCACCCCCGCCCGGCGCCCAGCCGCTCGGACTCGACGTCGTCGACGTCCACCCGGCCACGTCGTGTTCAAGCTTCAGGCGGCCCCCCGTTCGAAAGCCCCACGCGGCCGTCCAGGCCGGGTCCTCGCCGCCGTCCTCGACTTCACCGTCCCGCCGTACACCCGCGTCGACATCGCCACCACTCGATGACCGCGAACCTCAACGTCACGTTCATCCGACCGTCCATCCCCTTTGAACACCCGAGGCAAGTAGTTCGTACTTGCATTATCTTATGCGTAGACGTACCATCACGATGTGGCGACGAAGCAGCCCCGGGGCATGTCGATGTTGTTCGACGTCTGGCTGATCATGCACTCGATGACGACGCTGCTCGACGAGGCGTTGGCCCCGACACCGTTGAGCGGAGACGACTTCGGCCTCTACTCGCTGCTGCGAGGGTACGGTCCGGTGACACCGACGCAGATCAGTCGTTGGACGGGCATGCGACCGACGACGGTGTCGGTGGCGTTGAAGCGCCTCCAGGCGCGCGACCACGGGGTGTCGACTCCCAACCCCGACGATGGCCGGTCCTACTTGATCGGGCTCAACGATGCGGGCATCGCTGCCCACACCGAGGCCGCTCCTCACTTCCGCACGGCGGTGGAGCGGCTCGCCGCCGAGCTCGGCACCGACCAACGCGGCGAACGGTTGGCGCTGCGACGCATCGACACGGCGTTCCGATCCGTGCTTGGCCTCGACCCCCGCCCCTACGAGCTCGACGGAGACGGGAGCGACAACGTCTGGCAGCTGAGCTACGGCGGCGATCCGCTGACGTCCGGCCAGGAGGGCGACGTGCGCCGGTACATCGACTTCGTCCGCAGCTCGGCCGGTTGACCGCCAGCGGCACCACACCCGCAACGAACAAGGGACAGACCAAATGCACGCGACAACGACGTTCACGAACGCGCCCTCGAACAGGTCCCACCTCGCCGAGCCGCTCGATGCTCTGCTCGCCGACCTCGTCGCCGGCGGACGCATCCCCGGGGTGTCACTCGCCGTGACCACCTCGACGACCTTGCTGTACGCCGGCGGGTCAGGCTGGGCCGATCTCCACCGGCGCCGCCCGGCATCGGCGGACACGCCCTACCTGTGGTTCTCCCTGACCAAGATCGCCACCGCCACTGCGGCCATGGCACTGGCCGACCGCGGCCGGCTCGACCTCGACGCGGCCGTCAGCGACTACCTCCCGTCCTACCCCACGACGAGGCGCGGCAGCGAGCCCCGTGGTCCGCCAGCTCCTCGACCACACGGCCGGGCTCCCCAACCCGCTCCCGATCCGCTGGATCCGCCCCGCCGCCGATGACGCGCCCGACCCGGCGAGGTTCCTTGCCCGCCTCCTCGCCAAGCACGGCACCGCCAAGCACCCGATCGGCGGCCAGGCGCGCTACTCCAACCTCGGCTACCTCGTGCTGGCCGAAGTCATCGCCGCCGCCGTCGGCGAGTCATTCGTCGATGCGCTGAGAGGCGTCGTGCTCACCCCGACCGGCATGGCGAACACCGGCTTCACCCACCGTGCCGCGACGCCGAGCGCCATCGGCTACGTCCGTGCCCCGCGGCCCCTCGGCATCGCCCTCAAGGCGTACCTTCCCCCCGGCACCGTCGGGCCGCGAAGCGGGCGACAGCTCGCCTTCGAGCCGTTCGTGGTCGACGGCCCCGGATACGGCGGTCTCATCGGCGATGTCATCGACGCCGCCCGGCTCGCCCGCCTGCACCTCGCCGACGGCACCATCGACGGACACCGCGTCGTCGCCCCCGAGACAGCGCGACGCATGCGGACCATCTCCAGCCCAGGCAAGCCGGTCGACCTGGGACTCGGCTGGTACCGCAAACACAACACCACCACCCGCCCGCCACATGTCGAGCACCTCGGCGCCGGAGGCGGCTACTACAACGCCATGCGCATCTACCCCGACATCGACCTCGGGCTCGTCGTCATGGCCAACACCACCGCCCGCTACGACCACGACGCACTGTTCGACCGCATCACCACCCTCGCAACCATGCAATCACCCCGATCCGCTCGGACCACGCCTGACCGTTGAGCCCCCCACCCTGACGCCGACGACGGCCGTCCACCGTCCCGCTTCACTTCGACGGTCCAGGCCTGGTCCACAGGGGCATCCACTGGCGTGCGCACCGCGCGGTGTGGGCGCTCACCCACGGGGCCCTCCCTCGTCCGTCCACCACCCGCTCCACGGCTGCGACACTGCCCATCCTCGCCCGGCACCCCGCCGACCACACCCCCGAACGACTCGCTCGGCACCTCACGACTGCACGCCCGCACCGGAGCGGTCGGCCACCTCAGGTTGCCCGTCCTCCGTTAGCGGCCGCCGCTGCCCGTCACGTCATAGCGCTCGCTGGCGATCACCGGGACCAGGTCGCTGGTCGCCTCGGTCGGTTGCGCTGGCCCTCCGGCACAGTCCCTGCCTCCGACGACGCGTGGTGGGCACCACCACTCGGACAGCTCAGCCCACACGACCGGGCCGTGACTCCACCGCACTTCGCCGGCACCACGACGGCGCGCCACGTCGACGTCATCCGACCTGATCCGGTCCAGGGCACTCGAGCGGCCCAGCTACCGCGTGGGCCGGGACGTGCTCATCGACGGCGGACCATGTGCATCGAAGCGTTGCTCGGTCCATACGTGCTTTCCCGCGCCCGTCATCGACCACCCCCACGCGTCAGCCACAGCGGCGACGATCCGCAGCCCCTGACCGCCCACGGCGACCTCCGACGCTCGTGGCACCGGCAGGTCCCGAGAAGCGTCGTGTACCTCGATGCGCAGCCGACCTTCGTCGACCGCCGCCAACAGACGTGGCGCCGAGCGGGCGTGCAATACCGCGTTCGTCACAGCTTCCGACACGATCAGGGCAGCGTCCTCGACGAACTCCTCCGTGCAGCCAAAGGCAACGATCCACCGCCGAAGCGCCGACCTTGCCAGCCCCGGTGCTTCGACCGACTGCGGCAACAAGACATCAAGCGCGAGGGGCGCCACCCTGAGATCGGTGGACGTACCACCTGTCTTCGGATCGGGTCGGTTCCAGTCAGACGACTTCCCGGTCATTGTTCCCTGCTTCCTCTGAAGCGGGCTACCGGGGTCCGGGGCAACGCCGTTTTGAGCGACTCGCGCTCCTCACCGTGGCTATCACCATACTGCTCACCGATCAAACCCCGCCTGGGGTGAGCCGGACCCGCCCCGATCGAGGGATCCGGCGAGTCCGGGCCGGGCAGCCGCACGACGTTGGGCTCGAAGGATGCAGCAGGCACCAAACGCACGGGCGTGCGGGGACGGTCCGGAAACGACGGGGATAATGCCACGGCACCGCGTCCGCAATCGCCGGGTACGTGTGCGTCCCTGCGGAGCTGGATTGAGCTGCGGTAGCGGCGGCACGTCAGGACAACGAAAGGCAGGCAATGGCCAAAGCAACGGTTGACACGCTGGTCGACGACCTCGATGGGTCGCAAGCGGTCGAGACAGTCCGGATCGGCTGGAACGGAGACTGGCGAGAGATCGACCTCTCCAAGCGCAACCTCGCCACGCTGTCACGTGCCTTCGACCGCTTCTGGGACGCAGGACGCCCGGTCGCTGCCAATGGTCAGGCCAGCCGCCCTCGCAAGCGGTCGTCGGCTCGGTCACGTACGGCGGGGCGTGACCCGAAGACGATCCGGGCATGGGCGGCCGAGAACGGCATCGAGCTGCCGACGCGCGGGCGTATCCCGGCCGCGGTGGAGCGCCAGTACAACGAGGCCAACGGCACCGCATAGCCGGATGGAGGCATCGGGGCCCGGACGTCCGGTCTCGTGGCAGCGACTTTCCCTGGGCTGACGACCGACGTACGTTGCCGCCGTCACGGTGCCGCGCCCGAAGTCCCGCGCACTGGATCGGTGCTCCGCTTGACATCGTTCCACTGGTCACGCTCCCCACGGCCAGGGCCCCTCGACCTCGGCCGCCCGCCGGGCTGAACGCCGAGTAGGAGCCCGGATGCTGCTCGCGAGAGCAAGCATCGGCGCCCTAAGTCGGCGTCCGCCCGTGCAACCGAGCCGACGTTTGGTGGCACGCTTCCACGCTCCGCTTGGTGAGCGATATTGGGCACCCGGTAAGGGCCGAAGTGCGCGGTCTCCGCAGGCTCGGACGCCGGATTGTTGGGCGCTGATATGGCGCAGCGTCGGCCCGGTCTCGGTGACGATCGACGGGCTCGTAACGCCGGGTAGGGGCCGCGTCACGTCGGCCATCGACATTGCATCTGGACACCCGGTGACGGCGTCAACGGGCTATCGGATGACGCTGTTATGGCGCACCCGGGAAGGCCCATGTCGGGCTGTCGGTGTTCGATGCCCAACGCGGTTCACGGAATGCGTCGTACGTCATGCGCTCTTTCGGCGCGGGGCGGCGTACCTACGGCGGGTTCGGCGCCGGGGGCGAGAACCTGCCGTTGGCGGTCGTGAGCGCCGTTCAACGTCATTACCCGTGCGAGCGGGAAGCCACGGTCGCGACCGCGTCGGTTCTTTGCTTGCGATCCGGGACGATGGTGAGGTGGACGTGGCGGTCGCCCGGACTTTGTCGTCCTGCGGGTCGGATCGTCGGTCAGGTCGAGAACGGATCCTCGGTTGTTGTCGGCCGGTTGGGGTGTCCATGCTGGTCGCGGGATGGGAGTGGTCGGCGTTGGTTCTGGGGTCCGGTTGGTCGGTCGGGCGGTCGAGCTGGACGTCCTGCGCGCCGTCGTGGAGGATGCCGCCAGGGGACGGGGACGGATCGCGCTGGTTGAGGGCGAGGCGGGGATCGGCAAGTCCCGCCTGATCGCCGAGACGCTGGCGTTCGCCAGGCGTCGGGGTTTCCGGGTCTTGCACGGGGCGTGCGACGAGGTCGAGCAGGATCGCCCGCTGCGGGCCTTGCGCGAGGCACTGGAGCTTGAGCGGGGCGCGCCCGATCCCCCGCGCGCCGCGCTCGCCCGCCTGGTGCACGCGGACGGCGAGCCCGGACCCGTCGGGCGCGACGCGGGCGACGCCGACGAGGGGTGGTTGATCGTGGAGGCCGTCTTGGATGTCTTGGAGGAGTTCGCCTCCACGGTCCCGGTCGCTCTCGTCGTGGAGGACCTGCAATGGGCCGATCCGTTGACTCTGCGTGCGCTGCATTCCGTATCGCGTCACTTGACTCGTGTGCGGTTGGCGTTGTTCGCGACGGTGCGCGGTGGATCCCATGGCGTGGACGTCGACCGGGCTCTCGCCGACCTCCTGGAGCGGGGCGCCGAGCATGTGCTCCTTGGGTCGTTGAGCTCGGAGGAGGCGGCTCACCTCGCCGGCGAGGTGGTCGGTCTCCCGGCTGGCCCTCGACTGCTGGAGCAGGTGGGCGGTGCCGGGGGGAACCCGCTGTTCGTGATCGAGCTCGTACGGGCACTCGACGACGAGGGGGCGATCAGCGTGCTGGACGGGCGGGCCGAGGCCCGCCCGTCGTCGATGCCACCCACCCTGCGCCTGACACTGCTGCGCCGCCTGAGCCTGCTCCCCGAGGAGGCCTTGAACCTGCTGCGGATCGCTTCGATCTTGGGCGCGTCGTTCTCGTTGGCCGAGCTGGGGCTGCTCGCCGGCCGTACTCCGGCGCAGCTCGTTCCGGCGCTGGCCGCGGCGGTGGATGCCGGGCTGCTCACCGAATCGGGTGATCGTCTGATGTTTCGCCACGACCTCGTACGCGATGCCGTGTATCAGGATCTCCCCGCAGCGGTGCGCAAGGGCTTGCACCGTGAGGCGGGTGCCGTGCTGGGGCGCGCCGGCGTACCCGTCGAGCGGCTGGCGGGCCATGTCGCCCTGGGGGCCGAGCACGGCGACGCCGAGGCGGTGGGGTGGCTGCGACGGGCGGCGCAGCTCTCGGCGGCGCGGGCGCCGGCGACGACGGTCCGGCTGCTGGAGCGAGCGCTGGAGATCACCGATCCCGCCGACCCGATCTGCGATGCGCTCGCCGCCGAACTGGTCGAGCCGCTGTTGTCGAGCGGCCGGCCGCGCGACGCCGAGACGGTGGCCCGCAAGGTGCTCGCCCGAGCGCCAGCACCCGGGGTGGAGGTCGTGGTCCGCACCGGGCTCGCCAGTGTGTTGGCGTTCGGGGCGCGCTACCCGGAGGGCATCCACGAGCTCCAGCAGGCGTCGCTCGCGGCTCCCGAGCATGAGCGCCACTCCCTGGCCGCTGCCGCATCTCTGCTCATGGTGTTGGACGGACAGCTCGAGCGCGCCCGCGACTCGGCCGAAAGGGCCATCGAGACCGGCGAGCGGCTGGGCAACGACCACGCGCTGTGCCTGGGGCTGCAAACCCTGGCCCTCGTGGCCCTGGCCGAGGGTTTCGTCGACCGGGCAGTCACCGTCGCCCAGCGGGCGGTGACCGTCGCCCAGTGCAGCGACGCCGCCTGGGCCAACCACTTCACCGGTCAGCTGTGGCTCGGCACGGCCCTCGCCAGCGGCGATCGCCTCGACGAGGCCGAAGTCGTGTTGCAGGCTGGCCGGTCGAGGGCGGAACAGACCGGCGACCTCGCCCGCCTTCCTCTCTACCACTGGGCCATCGCCGAGGCCCGCCTCGCCGGCGGCCACTGGGACGACGCCCTCGCCGAGGCCCAGGCCGGGCTCGGCCTCATCGACGAGCACGCCAGCCACATCGGTGACGTGTTCGCCCACGCCCTCTGCGCCCACGTCGCCTTCCACCGAGGCGATCGCATCGTCGCCCAGTCGGCGGTGCACCAGGCGCAACGCAGCCTCGTTGCCGGACCGCTCGAGATCGGGTTCGACTGGATGAGCTGGATCGGTGCGCTGCTGCTCGAGACGCAGGGCCAACCGGCCGCGGCCCTGGCGATGCTGAGCGAGGCATGGGATCTGATCGCTCCGCTGCGTTACGTCCAGGCTGCGTCCCGCGCGATGGGGCCCGACCTCGTGCGGATGGCTCTCTCGGCCGGCGACCAGCAGCGAGCCCTGTCGGTCACCGACGAGCTCGAGCGCAGCGCTCAACGCGGCCCCACACCCACCGCCCGGGGCTTGGCCCTGCGCTGTCGCGGTCTGCTCGCCAACGATCCCGACGTCCTCCTCGAAGCCGTCGCCGCCCACCGTCGGGGGCCGAGCCCGTACCAGTTGGCCGCGGCCTGTGAGGACGCAGCGGTCGCCCTCGGGCACAGCGCGAGAGCAGACGAAGCAGTGCCGCTGTTGAGCGAGGCGGTTGCCGCCTACGAGCGCCTCGACGCCGTGTGGGACGTCGCCCGAGCCCAATCGGCGCAACGCACCTTCGGTATCCAGCAGGTGCGCCGCGCGCTGCGCCGCCCTTCTTTCGGATGGGACAGCCTGACACCGACCGAGCTCAGGGTGGTCGGCCTCGTGGCCGAGGGTCTCACGAATCGCCAGATCGCCGAGCGGCTGTATGTCTCGAGACGCACCGTCGCCACCCACCTCGAGCACGTGTTCCAGAAGCTCGGCCACACGAACAGGGTCGAGCTCGCCGCCGACGCAGTGCGCCGAGCCGTCAGCGATGAGGCGACGCCAACAGCTCCGACAGCACCCGGAGCAGCCCGAGCCAACCCACGAAGGCAACCTCCGGTTCCCCCGCACGGCTGACACGCCCGACGGGGGGATCGATCGCATCGAACCGGATCGTGATCACCACATCCCGAGCGTGCCAGCCCGATCGAGACCGCACATCGGTCACCCGACCGATGTTGGATGCACTCCGGGAGGGTCGCGGCCCGACCGGACATATCGGTCACCTGACCGATGTGGCGCGCACGCGTTCGGCTCACCCTGGCACGAGACGAGGAGGACGCCCATGGCCGGTCGCCGTACGACGATCATCGCGATCTCTGCGCTCGCTGTGATCCCCCCCGCGGCCTGCGCCGGCGACGCAACGGGACCGACCGATGCCGTCGGCACGATTGGTGCCACCGCGGCAACCGACTCGGTGACGACGCGACCGCGGGCCGACACCACGGTGGGGGTGGCAGACGTACAGGCCCACCTGCAAGCCGTCGTCGAGGAGACCGTGCGCACATCGTCGAGCGTTCCCGGCCTCGTTCTCCACGTCGAGGCACCCGGCCGCGACCTCGACGTGAGCGTCGCCGCCGGTGTGGCCGAGCGGGCGACGGCGACACTGCTGACACCCGATGCCGGGCTCCGCATCGCGAGCAACACCAAGACGTTCACCGCATCGGCGATCCTGCGCCTCGTCGAGCAGGGCAGGCTGGACCTCGACGCCCCGATCGGCGATCTGCTCGCCCCGGAGACGGTCGACGCGTTGCGCACCGGCGGCTATCGACCTGACGCCATCACCGTTCGGCACGTGCTCGTGCACACCAGCGGCATCTACGACGTCGGTCAGGACCCGGCCTACCAGGCCGCCGTGAACGCGGACCCGGCGAAGCGTTGGACCCGCTTGGAGCAGGTGCGCTTCGCCATGGACCACGGAGTCCCCGTCGGGGAGCCGGGCGCCGTGTACGCCTACTCCGACACCGGCTACGGCTTGCTCGGCGAGATCATCGAACGGGTCACCGGCATCCCCCTCGCCGAGGCCTACCGCACGCTGCTCGACTTCGAACGCCTGCACCTCGACGCGACCTATCTCGAAGGGTTGGAGCCGGCACCGCCCGGCAGCGCCGCCCGCGCCCACCAGTACGTCGGCGACATCGACGGGTTCGACGCGGACCCGTCGTTCGATCCGTATGGCGCCGCCGGGCTGGTCTCCACCGTCGACGACCTCAGCCGGTTCTACCGGGCACTGCTGCGTGGCGACGTGCTCAGCGCCCCCGGGTCGCTGGACACGATGCTCGAGATCCCGGACAGCAACACCGAGACGGGAGCCGCGATGGGCATCTTCCGGATCGACATCGCGGGCAACGCGTGCTGGCAGCACTCCGGGTTCTGGGGGACGTTCGTGGCGACGTGCCCGCAGATCGACGTGACGATCGCCGCCTCCTGGAACCAGGCGCTGCCGGGCCAGGACTTCGACGCCGAGCGTGTGCTGCGGCGCGCCTTCGAGCTGGCCACCGCGGCGCCCTGAGAGCGGTGGCTCCAACTCGCCGATGAGATGAAAGGCATCGACATGAATGATCCCCACCACGTCGAGACGACGGGTCGCCGCTGGATCGTGAGTGTGTTCGGCGACATCACGCGCCGCGGCTCGTGGCCGTCCCGGGACCGCTTCTCGCCGGTCGCCGTGTTCGGCGACATCGACCTCGACTTCAGGGAGGCAACCGTTCCCCCCGGCCGGCTGGCGATCAACGCCGTCGCGCCGTTCGGGAACATCGACGTGCTCGTGCCCGACGGTGTCCAGGTTGACGTCGGCGGGTTCACGTTGTTCGGCAGCAAGAAGGTCGCGGTGGGAGAGGCCACCGCGAACGGATCGGGGGCGGCGATCCGGGTGCGGGGCTTCAGCCTGTTCGGGAGCGTGAAGGTGAGCTCGTGACCCTCGCAGGGGCGGCACCCGCGCGCCGGTCGAGGTCGGGAGGTGAGATGGACAGCGGAGACCGGACGGCAGCCGTCACAGTGGCCCCGTCGGGCCCAGCCGGGGTTGGGCGTTCGTCTCGGCGCCGGCGTCCGTCCGGGCGGCCACCGCCCCTGCCCCATCCGGTGCAGGTCACCGGGGCCGCGTGGATGACCACGACCGTGGTGCTGGTGGGGCTGTCGGTGGTGGTTTTCATCGGTGAGCTGCGGCGCCCGGCCGTGGCGGTCACGGCGGTCGATGATGCCATCGTCCGCTGGCTGGCGGAACTGGACGGGCCCGGTCTGTCGGCGACGATGACGGTGCTCGCGGCAGCCGGTTCGTGGGTGACGATCACCGCCCTGTTGTGGGGCCTGTTGTTGGCGCTGGCGGTCCTGCGACGGTTGCGGCACCTGCTCGTCGTGCTCATCGCGTGGACGCTGCAGGGATTCATCATCCAGTACGTGCTCGGGCCGCTGTTGCGCCGGCCTCGGCCGTTCGGTGTCGAGCTCCGGACCGATTGGTACGCCTGGGCGTTGCCGTCCGAGCAGATCGCCGCGCTGGCCGTCACCCTCGTCGGGATCCTGTACGCCGTCGTGCCGGAGGGTCGTGCGCGTCGGGCCGGCAAGTGGGCGGCAACAGCCGCAGTGGCGCTGGTCGCCGTCGCCCGCATGCGCCACGGGGTGGAGGCGCCCACCGACGTGGTCGTGGGCGCTGCGATCGGGGTGACGATCCCGCTGCTCGGCTTTCGACTGTTCACCCCGAACGAGGCCTTCCCGGTGACCTACCGCCGGCGACGGGCCGCCCACCTGGACATCGGTGGCGCGCGCGGGCTGGCGATCCGCCGAGCGCTGGAGGACCAACTCGCGTTGACGGTCGAGGCCGTCGAACCGTTCGGCCTGGCCGGGTCGGCCGGCTCGACGCCACTGCGCATCAAGATCACGGGAGACCCGAGCCGCTGGCTGTTCGGCAAGCTCTACGCCCGCAGCCACCTGCGCGCCGACCGCTGGTACAAGCTCGGTCGGGAGCTCCTGTACGGCCGGCTGGAGGACGAGAAGCCCTTCCACACGGTGCGGCGCCTGGTGCAGCAGGAGGACTACGCGTTGCACAAGCTGCATCTCGCCGGCCTGCCCTCCCCGCGGCCCTACGGGTTCGTCGAGCTCGCGCCCGAGCGGGAGTACGTGCTCGTCACCGAGTTCTTCGACGATGCGACCGAGCTCGGCGACGCCGACATCGACGAGGGCGTCGTCGACGACGGACTGACCCTGATCCGCAAGCTGTGGGACACCGGGCTGGCCCACCGCGACATCAAGCCGGCCAACCTGCTCGTCCAGCATGGCCACCTGCGGCTGATCGACGTGGCGTTCGTCCAGGCCCGCCCGAGCCCATGGCGCCAGGCTGTCGACCTCGCCAACATGATGCTCTGCCTCGCGCTGCGTTCCGATCCGGAGCTCGTCTACCAGCGGGCCCGGCGTCAGTTCAGCGTCGCTGAGATCAGCGAAGCCTTCGCCGCCGCCCGCGGGCTCGCCCTGCCCTCCCAGCTCCGGCACATGCTGCGCGACCAGAGCCGCGACCTCCACGGCGAGTTCCTCGACCTGCTGCCGGCCCGGCCCCGACCGATCAGGCTCCAACGGTGGAGTGCACGTCGTGTCGCCCTGCTGCTCCTGACGGTGCCGGTGGCGGCACTGGTCGCCCTCTCGTTCCGCACGCTGCTGGTCAACAGTGACGCCACCATCACGCCGCTCGCCACGCGCAGCCCCGGTTGCGACGAGCTGGAACCGCTCTGGCTGGAAGCCCAGTCGGTGCCGTCGGCCTCCCTCGTGCCGTGCGTCCGATCACTGCCGCCAGGATGGAGTCTCGGCGCCACCAACGTGCGGGACGGCTGGTCCAAGTTCACCCTCGACCACGACCGCGTCGGAAAGCCGGCCCTGGTCGTACGGCTGACCGCCGACTGCGACACCAACGGGGCGTCCCCCGCGCCCGCCGACCAGCCCGGGACACGACGCTACGAGCGGACCGAATCCGGCCAGGCCGAGCCGACGAGCTGGCACACCGTGTTCCCGGGCGGCTGCATCACCGCCGAGCTCCGCCCGACGAACAACGGCGACGCATCGCTCATCGACGAGGCGACGTCCGCGATCGGCGTCACCACTCGCCGCGCCCTCCAACAAGCGCTCGACCAACGCTCGAACGGGCGACTTCACCTCGACCCGGCAGCGGAATGACCGTCGCTGACCGTCCGTCGCCGGCCCTGAAAGGGGATCTCATGCCCATCTCGCCGTCGCCGTCCAGGGCGAGAAACCGGCGAGGGTGCCCACAGCGCCGCTGTGGGCCGCGGCCGGATGTGCTGTCGCCTACGCCGGCGCGCTCATCGCCGCCGGCACGCTCCGCCTCGCCGATCGCGACATTTCGTGAAAGGACACCAACTCATGCCCAGAACCACGACCCGACGGTGCAGCCCGCTCGCCGCATCCCTCGTCGCCCTCACCCTCACCGCCGCGTTGGTGGCATGCGGCAACGGCGGCGACGGCAGCAACACCAGCAACCCGACGAGCATGGCAAGCGTCGAGCCAGCGGCCGAGATCCCTGAGACGCCGGTCGGCGAACAGCTGCGCTGGGCCCTCGACCACTTGGCCCCCGGCGGGCAGCCGCCCACCGTCGACGAGATCAACACGCACATCAGCGCCGAATTCCTACGCGACGTCCTGCCGGCTGAGACCGTCATCACACTCTTCAGCCAGACGGTCGCCGAACGCGGAGGCATCGACCTCGCACGGTTCGCCTTCGACCCTCGGCCCGAAGCCGCTGTCGCCATCGTTCGAACCGGTACCGGAGAAGAAGCAGCACTCTTCCTCGAGGTCGAACCCCAGCCACCTCACCGCATCGAAGGCCTCGCGCTCGACGCGGCCCCGGCCGAACCCCTGGCGACATCGGGCCCCCACACCGGCCTCTTCGAGGTCGACGGCCGACACCTGTTCCTCAGCTGCGTCGGCCGAGGCGAACCCACCGTCATCCTCGTCGGCGGTCTGAGCTCCGACTGGATCGCGGTCCAACAGCCAGTCTCCGCCACCACACGAGTGTGCAGCTACGACAAGCCCAACGTCCTCGGCAGC
The DNA here is from genome assembly GCA_963784255.1 of uncultured Acidimicrobiia bacterium. GTDB lineage: Bacteria > Actinomycetota > Acidimicrobiia > Acidimicrobiales > Ilumatobacteraceae > JALZMG01. The sequence continues at coordinate 31,870 of CAWAQO010000006.1, forward strand.
CGCAGCGCACACGCCCCCACCCCCCGCGACGCCGCCGGGATGGCCGACGAACTCGCCACGCTCCTCGATGCCGCCGCCGTGCCCGACCCCTACGTGATCGTCGGCCACTCCAACGGCGGCATGGTCGCCCAACTCTTCGCCGCAGCCCACCCCGACCAGATCGCCGGCATCGTCCTCGTCGACAGCGCCCACGAGGACCAAGACCGACGCGCCGCCGACCTCGCCCGCAGCCAACTCCCACCTGCGGAGGCCGATGCCCTGATCGCCGGCATGACCGCCATCCTGCCCCGCCTCATCGATCCCGAGCAGTTCGACCACACCCTCAGCCGCGACCAGCTGCGGGCCAGCCGGACGACCTCCCCCCTCCCGGCCGTCCCCATGGCCGTGCTCGTCCACGGCCTGCCCCTCGAGGAGGTTCCACCCGATCTGGCCAAGCTCTACGAACCCATCTGGCAGGAGATGCAGCGCGAGGTCGCCGCCCTCGTGCCCGGCGCCAGCTATCAGGTCGTCGCCGACACCACCCACGACATCCACGGCGACCGCCCCGACATCGTCGCCAACACCATCGTCGAGATCGTTGCCGCCGCCCGAAACCGACAGAACTGACTGAAAGCAGGTCATGCAGGCCGAGGCCCCGGGTGCCCCATAACCACGGTCACCGGACTCAACGCCGCCGCCCGATAACCGGCGGGGTGCACGGCCATGATGCCCCATAAATCGGCGCGATATTCCACGCTGCCAGCCGTCCTCGTCTCTGCGACGGGCGGCTACACCTAAGTCTCGTGGCGCTCCGAGGTTGCTCGGCCGAGCCGATCGGACACGGGCGCGGAACGCATCTCAGGGTCTGTTGTCCAAGCGCTGGTCGAGATCATCGGCGATGTCTTCGTCGTCGAGGGCGACGGCGTGTGAGTAGTGCCGAAGTGTCGTCATGGGGTCACGGTGCCCGAGACGGGCTTGGGCCTGGAGCAGCTGCCCGTTGCCGACGAGATGGGTGGCCACTGCGTGGCGGAGGCGGTGGAGCGCCGGACGTTCAACTCCGGCGGCGACGCCGAGGCGGCGGAACTTGTGTGACATCGCGTCGGCGGTGAGGAATGTCACCCGGGCTGGTGTGGGTGCGAACAACCAGTCGTCGTCGGGCGTCGGTCCTCGCTCGGCCCACGACGTCCAGTGCGACTCGATCAGCGTCGCGGTGGTGGCGCCGAGGGTCAGTCGCCGCGACCGGTTCGACTTGGTCGAGCCGATCACGCCGTGGGACACGCCGCGCTGGATGGTCAGCACCCGCCCGTCGACGTCGCCGTGACGGAGCACCGCGAGTTCCCCGCGGCGAGCACCCGAGTCGGCGGCCACCCGGACCAGCAGCAGTGCCTGCTCGGCGCTGAACAACAATCGTCGCCACCACAACGAGCCCGGGTCCGCCTCCAATCCCGTCGACAGCCTGGCCACGTCGGCTTCGGCGACGGTGAGCATGCGGTGCACCTCGTCGATCGTGTGGTGCAGCCGGGGTCGCGGACGAGGCGGGCCGCGCACCCCGACCAGCGGGTTCGACCGCAGCAACCCCTCGGTGACCGCCCACGAGATCGCTGAGCGCAACACCAGCCAGCGGGCCGACACCGTGGCCACCGACACCCCGCACGCCTGCCAACGCACGATCGCCGCCCGCACCGCCCCGCCGTCAACGTGAGCAAGCGGCCGGCGCGCTACCGGGTCTGCGATCAGATCGTCAACGACGTGGCGGTGCGAGGTGTACGTGGCCGGCTTCCACGGGTGCGGTCCCGCCATGAACCGCGTGAGGAGTTCGGCGACGTTCAATCCTGGGATGTCAGATGACCCGACCCGGTCGATCCCGTAGTCCTCGACCAGTTCGCAGCGCCGCCGTTGCGCCCACGCCTCGTCGCCGTGCACGGTGAACGAGCGCTGCACGCTGTGGCCGTGAGCAGGGTCGAAGCCGACCACGACGCGGATCTCCCACACCCCAGGCGAGCGTTCACGCAGCGAGCCCGTGCCCCGTCGCGCCCGCGTCCGAGACGGAATCTCATCCCTATAACTCGTCGTCATCCCTATAGCAATAGGGATTCGGTACAGGGATACAAGCCGGCCCACGTCGTCCGTCACGGCCGACCGCGACGCCGTGACCAGGAACGATGGTCAGCGCGCTCGGAGGGAGTCGAACCCCCAACCTTCTGATCCGTAGTCAGATGCTCTATCCATTGAGCTACGAGCGCCGGCTGGTGCGACGAGCGAGTCTACGGGACGATCCGGCCGATGGGTACTCCGCGATTCAGCCGGGATCGGTCTGTGACCACGGTTGCCAGCCGGCGAGCGTGTACAGGTGGTACGCCGCCGTGATGTTGGTGCGGGCGTCGTAGAGCTGCTGGGCCGACGTCACGCCGAGGTCGGCGAGCCACGACTTGCCCATCTCGAAGTAGATGGCGAACACGCCATAGCAGCACCAGTTGTTGATCCACGGGCGCAGGCCGCTCTCGCGCTTGGCGATGGTGAGCGCCCGCTCCTCGAGGTCGTCCGGCCAGATCTCGCGGATCATCGCCTCGACGCTGGCCGGATCGCTGGGTGACGCGGGCGGCGGTGCCGGGGCGGGTGCGGCGGTGGTCGGCGCGGCGGTCACCGGGGTGGCTGTCGTGGGCGGCGGGGGCGGCACGGTGGTGGGCGCCGCCGTGGTCGGGGCCGCGGTCGTGGCTGGCGGCGCGGTCGTCGTCGGCGCGGCGGTCGTCGGCGGCGGCGCTGGTGCGGTAGCGCCGGCGGGGATGCACAGCTCGTCGCCGACGTACAACGGGCTGTCGATGGTGGCGTTGTTGGCCGCCAGCCACTCCTCGACCGACGCCCCGGACGTCTTCGGGAAGCGGTTCCAGAAGTCGTTGAAGATCACCGTGTACGTGCCGGCGCACACCGGCTCGGCGATGGCGGCCGGCGCCGCGGCGACCGCCGCACCACCCCCACCTCCGCTGCTCACCCGCGACGGCGCGGCGGTGGACGGGACCGTGGCCCCGGCCGTGATCGGCACCGTCACGACAGCCGGGGCCGGTGCTGCGGTGACCGGCGCAGGTGCCGTCACCGCCACGTCGGCGCCGCGCAGGCCGTCACCCGACCCCTCGCCGCCGTTGTTGCCGATGGCCATCGCGATCGGGATCATCAGCACACCGACGGCCGCGACGACGCCGATGCGCAGGAGCTTGGGGTCGATGCCGAGCCCTCGACGTCCGGGCGGCACGTCGTCGACCGGCTCGACCCAGGCGTCGACATCGTGCCAGTCGTCACCATCGCCCCAGTGGTCCACGGGCGCGAAGTCGTCGAACGTCACGGGTTGCGTCGAGCGCTCGACCGTGCGGTGGGTGCGGGTGCGCTCGTAGCGGAAACGATCGTTGATGCCTGTCATGGCTGCCTCGGCCGCCTCCGGGCGGCACGAAGCCATCAGGTCTACTCCACCTGTCATCGAACCGCAACATCGCCGTGCGGTGATCGACACAAACATCGTGACGGCGGAGAGGGTGGGATTTGAACCCACGGACCACCTTGCGATGGTCAACGCCTTAGCAGGGCGCCCCGTTCGGCCGCTCCGGCACCTCTCCCGGGAACCGCCGGAGTCTAGCGGTGAGCGCCGATGACCCGTCCTGGCACCAGCGCCAATACCGTGACCCGGTGGCCGGACGGAGTGCCCTCATCACTGGTGTCGCCGGGTTCATCGGGAGCACGCTGGCCGACCGCCTCGTCGCCGACGGGTGGCGGGTCCGCGGCGTCGATCGGTTCACCGCCTACTACGAAGAATCGGTCAAGCGGGCCAACGTCGCCGCGCTCAGCGAGCACCGGAACTTCGAGCTCGTCGAGGCCGACCTGCGCACCGCCGATCTCCGACCGATGCTCGACGGGGTCGACGTGGTGTTCCACGAGGCGGGGCAGCCGGGGATCCGGCGCTCGTGGGACGATGGGTTCGCCCTCTACAACGAGCTCAACGTGAACGTGACCCAGCGCCTGCTGGAGGCCGTGCGCCGGCAGCGCGTCGAGCGGGTGGTGTTCGCGTCCAGCTCGTCGGTGTACGGCATGGCGACCCGTTCTCCCACCGCCGAGAGCGATCCGACCGTGCCGTTCAACCCCTACGGCGTCACCAAGCTCACCGCAGAGTTGCTCTGCCGCGCCTACGCCGCGAACTTCGCCGTCCCTGTCGTGTCCCTGCGCTACTTCACCGTGTACGGGCCGCGCCAGCGGCCCGACATGGCGATCCACCGGCTGATCGATGCAACCCGGACCGGCGGGGCGTTCCGGTTGTACGGCGACGGCGCCCAGGTCCGCGACTTCACGTTCGTCGACGATGCTGTGGAGGCGACGGTCCGGGCGGCCTGCGCCGACCTCGCGCCGGGCCTGGCGCTGAACGTTGCCGGCGGGGCCAGCGCCAGCCTCCGTGACGTGATCGAGCTGGTCGGCGCGGCGACGGGCATGCCGGTGCCGGTGACGACGTCCGGCGCGCAGGCCGGCGACGTCGATCGCACCGGCGGCGACATCACGCTGGCCCGTGAGCTGCTCGGCTGGCGGCCGTGCGTCGGCCTGCGCGAGGGCATCGCCCGCCAGGTGGCGTGGCAGCTCCGCCCCTGACGCCGGTCGCTAGCCTCGCCAAGCGGAACGGTGGCAGAGCGGACAAATGCACCCGCCTTGAAAGCGGGAGGCCCACAAGGCCCGGGGGTTCGAATCCCTCCCGTTCCGCGTTGCGGTCTGCCAGCGCAAACGCGTGCGGATCGATTCGAACCCACATGCAGCCACCTGGGCTCGGATGTCTCTGAACAGGACCGATGCGCTCGGCACCGCCCCGGGACGGCGTCCGTCTGAAAGGCGTTGCTCCCGCGGTTACTCCCGGCTCCGGGGCACCGAAAGCGGCGACTGAGTTCCGAGGCAGCGGCCGTGGTGTGCGACGACAACGGACTGATGAGGATGCCGAGGCGACGACGACCGAGTCGTCGCGGGATGCAAATTGGCCGGCGAGCGAAACTCGCATCGACGTTGACGGCTCCGCCTCGATGAGTTGTGGTTCGTCTGCGGCGACGCGTTCAGCGTCGGACTCGAGTCGAACGATCAGCGCGACGTCGTCATCGATGCGTCTGTGGCGGCGGGTCGCGGCGCGTCCATCTGCTCGTCGTGGCACCGAGCGGACTATCGAACACCGACATGAGGCCGAGGTAGAGCAGGTGCGCGTTGCCCACGAGCGGGTGACGGCGCGCGCAGTATGGGCCGCCGCGTTGACGGCAGGAACGCCATCACATCGAGGATGCACGCGGCGTCCGCGCAGCGCGTGGCATCGGACAGCGATGTACCCGGGGCCGTATCGTTTGAGGATCGCTCGCCGGGACACCACGTCGCCCGGACGGAGCGCACTCCGTGATCGTTCTCGGCATCCCCGATCTCATGCCGGCAGGCTGTGGTCCGGCTGTGGTGGGGAGTTGAGGTAGGGGGCGCCGACGATCCAACCGCCGAGGTGCGCTGGGTGCTCGTCGGTGGTGACGAGTCGGGCGGGTTCGCCTTGGTGGATCGTGCCGGGCCGGATGATCCAGCAGTTCAGTGCGAGTTTGCCGCCGAACTGATGCCGGATGCGGCGGAGGATCTCGACATCGCGCCGGCCGGTGTCGGGGTCGATGGTCGTGACGACGCAGCGCCCCCGCAGGGAGTGGATGCCGATCAGGGCGTCACCGATGGCCAGGGCGCGGCCGGGCCACGTCGCTTCGGCATCGGCGGGCACCCCTGAGATGAGGAGGTTGGGGCGGAGCCGGCGGACGTCGTGACCGAACGCGCGGACGGCGCCGTCGGTGGCGACGAGGAGGTTGAGCACGTCGAATCGCTCGGGGCCGGTGAAGGCCGCGAGTTGGGAGTCGACGCCGGCGCGGGCCTGGATGATCTGGTTGGCCTCGACGGTGGTCCAGGGGTGGCCTGCTACTCGTGGGACACCGTCGGGCCCGGTGTTGGCTGGAACGGTGAGCAGTCCGTGTCGGCTTCGTCCGGTGAGCGGGCCGTGGGTGTTGTGGACGTGGACGATGCGGTCGCCGGCGATGCCGTCGGCGGTGAGCTGGGCCGATCCGAGGGGTTCAGCGCCGAGGGACTTGATCGGGTAGCGCCAGAGCTGTGAGACGTGCACGTCGACGACTTTCTCGTTGTTGGAGCGGGAGGATGTGGTCGTGTTCGGCGGACGGACGGGGCCCAGAGAGGCTCCGCTCGGCGGCGGTGATGGCGATGTCGTTGTCCTGGCCTCGCGGCGATTGATGTAGCCGTCGGCGTCGAACCCCCAGTTTCTCGTCGTCGGAGCTGCGCCACCAGCTACCGGTCTCGTCGTGCCAGTCGTATTGGAATCGCACGGCGATGCGGTCGCCGCCGACGCCCCACCGGCTCTTGCGCAGCGCGTCGTCCTGCTCGTGCTGCCCCGTGCGGGTGAGGAAAGCGACGATCACATCGTGGCCGTGCAGAAACTCGGTGCGGTTGCGCCACACCCGAACGAACAACGTCGGCACGCTGTGGCTGAGCCGTTCGGTTTACCTCCGGTAGGTCGGTGCAGATCGCCGGACCTCTGCCAGCGCGCGTGACCGTTGCGTCGTCAATCATCCGATCACCGCGCAGCCGGGTCGGCCGCGCCGGTCGGTGGCCACTCCCAGATCATTGACCGCCCGAGGTCGCCCGGGGCCGAGATGCGGTCGATCTCGATGCGGTCGAGGCGGTAGCTCAGGCGACGGGCGACTGCGGCGCTGCGGACGTTCGCTTCGTCACAGTGGATCTCGACGCGCGAGACGCCGTGAATCGCCAGGGCCGTGGCGGTCAGTGCTCGGGCCGCAGCCGTCACGATGCCGCGGCCGGTGGCTGCGGCGACGAGCCAGTAGCCGATCTCCCGGCCGTCGGCGCCGACGCGGTCGTGCAGGCCGCACGCACCGAGGTAGCACCCGCTGGCGTCGTCGACGATGGCGTAGTTGCGGTCGGCGCCGCGGTTCCACTGGGCGATCGAATCCGTCACGAAGGCGATGAACTCGTCGCGGCTCTCGTCGGCCCACGGCATGTGTGGCCGCAGGTGGTCCCGGTTCTCCTCGATCGCGGCGTAGAGCCCGTCGATGTCCGACTCGTGGTACCGGCGGAGCACCACACCGACGCGCGGCAGGGCGATGCGGTCAGGCACAGCGCTCATGTCGCAGTTCGGCGTGGGCGCGCGCCGGAACGAGGGCCGCGCCTCGTTCGGTGAACACCACGACGCGCCCTTCGTCGACGGCGGTCGGTGTGGATGCAACGGTCTGCACGGAGACGTCTGCGGCGCCGTCGATCGGCCAGCCGTAGATGCTGGCGGGCACGGTCAGGAGGCTTTGCCGGGGTTTGCCCGGTGAGCGGGCTGCGGGCGCCGCGGACGTTGACGATGCGGTCCCCGGCAATGCCGTCGGCGGTGAGTTGGGCCGTTTCGAGGGGTTCGCCGCCGCGGGACTTGGTCGGGTAGCGCCAGAGCTTCGAGACCTGCATGGCAGAGTTCCTGCGCTTACTTCAGTGGGAGGTGTTGGCCGTGTTCGGCGGGCGGGCGGGGTCCGAAGATGCGCCGTTCGGAGGTGGTGATGGCGATGTCGTTGACGCTGGCCTCCCGCCGGGTCATGTAGCCGTGGGTGTCGAACTCCCAGTTCTCGTTGCCGTAGCTGCGCCACCAAGTGCCGGACTCGTCATGCCATTCGTACTGGAACCGCACGGCGATTCGGTCGGCGGTGAACGCCCACAGGCTCTTGCGCAGGGCGTAGTCCTGTTCGGTCTCCCACTTGCGGGTGAGGAAGGCGACGATCTCGGGGTGGCCGTTGAGGAACTCGGCGCGGTTGCGCCACACCGAGTCCGGTGTGTACCCGGCGGCGACGCGCGCCGGGTCGCGCGTGTTCCAGACATCTTCGGCAGCTTGCACCTTGTGGTGGGCACTGGCTTCGTCGAAGGGCGGTACGGGTGGCCGGTCGCTGATGGCGTGGTCGGTCATGGCGGGGTCAGACCGTGACGACGGGGAAGTCGAGGTCGACGCCGGCGGCCTTGTTGAAGTAGTTGGTGAGGACGTTGAGGGCGACGTGGCCGATCGTCTCGGCGATCTCTTCGTCGGTGGCACCGGCAGCCCGCACCGCGGCGATGTCGTCGGGGGTGATGGCGCCGCGGCTGCTGTTGACGGCGGTGGCGAACCCGAGCAGGGCGGCGGTCGTGGGGTTGGAGGCGGTGGAGGTGCGGGCGGCGGTGATGTCGTCGGCGCTGAGGTGGGCGACATGCTCGGCCAGATAGGAGTGGGCCGACAGGCAGTAGGAGCAGGCGTTGTCCTGGGCGACGGCCAATGCGATCTGCTCCCGCGTGGCCGCATCGAGCACCCCCGCGCTCAGGGCGCGATTGAGGTCGAGATAGCCCTTCAGGAGCGCCGGGCTGTTGGCCATCGCCTTGGTCATGTTCGGGGTGACGCCAAAGCTGCGCTGCACGGCAGCGAAGAGTTCAGCAGCGGCGCCCGTGGCGGTGTCCGGGTCGACGAGGGGCAGGGTGCTCATGAGCTGTCCTTTGAGAAGGTCGAACCCAGGGTTCTTCTAATGTCTGGGATCAGAATTGACGTTAGACAACGTATCCCGAGGTTCTCATGGATACAACCCCGAGATAGCATTAGAACATGCGTTCAGAATCAACCGGGACGGGCGGGGGGAGGGCATGGGTCCTGCCGGACGAGCCGGTGCCGGTGCGCCTGATGAACACGATCTGGGCCGACCGCGCCGGGGTGCACGACGACCTGCGCACACCGGACGACCTGGCCGCCTGGGTGGCCTCCATCGGCGCCACCGACGGCCCGGTGGTGGCCAGGCGCGACGACGTCGCCCGGGCCCGTCGGCTGCGCGATGCGCTGAGACGTGTCGCGGCTCTGTGCACCGACGACGTCCGAGCCGCCGCCGCATCGGCCATCGAGGACATCGACGCCGCCATCGCCGAGATCAACTCGCTCGTCGTCGCCGGCCCGCCAGCTGCCCAGCTGACGCTACGCAAGGGGCGGCTCGTCGCGCAGACCCCCGTGGTGGGGCCGGCGATGACCAGGGCCCTCGGCGCCATCGCCATCGACGCCATCGAACTGTTCACCGCAACCGACAGCCCGCAGCTGCGGGCCTGTCAAGCACCCGGCTGCGTCCTGTACTTCCTCAAGGACCATCCACGCCGCGCATGGTGCTCCACTGCGTGCGGCAACCGTGCCCGGGCCGCCCGCCACTACCGCCGACATCGCCTCGACTCCCGTGCCGACCCCGGCCCGCCACCACGCGCCCGGCCCGCACCCGAGGGCCCGCATCACCGGTGAGTGACCCGGCTCCGTCTCAGCGCACTGCGGCGACGTTGGCCGACCCGCGGTGGAGGGCACGCCGGTGACCTCGACGAACGGGCGCGGAAGGCGGCGGCCGGAGCCGTCGTGTGAACGAGTCGTTCGGATGGTGCTCTGCCTGAGCTCGGCCGGGAGCCTGGGGCAGAGCTCAAGGGTCTCCGCCACGGCCAGAGCGACGACGGCAGTTCCCGGTGCAGTCCCGGGTGGATCGCCGTCGCCGCTCGTGGCCGTCGGTGTCGGATGCTTCACCGACATGCCTGGCGCTCGTGGCGTCGCCGTTCGGTGACCACAGGTCGGTCTCGCGCCGGTGCGCAGCGGTGACGTCACGAGCGCGAGCAGATCAGGAGAGGATCAGCGGCCCGGCGCCGATGACCGGCACGGGGGCGCCGCCGATGTTGCCGATGGCATAGACGACGGTGGAGGTCTGCCCCACCTGGACGACGGGCCCGGTCCTCGGGACAAATGGCCATGGAGACGACAGCGAGAACGTCCCGAGCACTGCAGCGGCTTGGTACGTGCCCGAGCCTTGGGTGCACAGGACGCTCGCCTCACTGGCTCCGGCTGCGTTGACCCGCAGCGTCGTCGTGCAGCCACCCACCGTGCTCGCCGCCGAGGCCGGCGTGGCGGTAGCCACCATGGCAGTGCCCGCTCCGGCCAGTGCGACCGCACCGACCAGGACGGACCTTCGAAGTCTGTTCATCTCTCGCTCCTTGTACGGGGGGCCGCAGCCCCAGACAGCAGCGGGGGGTGCTGCTGGCCCCACCGTTCGCCGTCGGCGGATCCGCGGATGGGGGATTTCCAGAGTCTGGATTTGAAGTTCGGTCCAGGTCAGCGAGCGTGGTCGTCGGCGACGGGCTCGACCAGCTCGTGGCGCAGCAGGGTGGCGAGCCAGTCCTCGAACCGTTGCCGACTCCACCCGCAGTCGGCGGTCAGCAGGAGGAACACCTCTTCGTTGACGAGCCGTCAGGATGTCGGCCGCGGCGTCGACGCTGGGACGGAGGTGTCCGGCCTGCGCCAGGAGCTCGACCAGCCGACGCTGGTCGCTGCGGCGGCCCGACGGCTCTCGGCGAGCAGGGCGGCCACCTCGGGTTCGGCGGCGGCTCGACGCACGACGTCGTAGATCGGCGCAGCACGAGCGACGACGGCGGTCGTGCGCGGCGAGGAGGCGCATCGCGGCATCGGCCACCGGTGCCGCGCCGAGCGCGTCGACCCACGACTGCTCGACGATCGGTGTCCCGGCGGGCCCGGCGACCGTGGTGTCGAGCACGGCGGCGAGCAGGCTCGGCTTCGTGCCGAACAGGTAGTAGACGGTCGGGACCGCCACCCCTGCCCGCGCCGCGATGGCCTCGATCCTGGTGGCGACGTAGCCATGCTCGAGGAACAGTTCGGTCGCGGCATCGACGATGCGTGCGCGGGTGCGTTGAGATCGTGCCCGTCGGCCGTCCGGCTCGATCGGCTCCGCCACCCCTACCCCCCTCGGCGCAGGACGCTAGCGACGGAGATGGCGACGAACCGTGGCGCCCGAGCTGCCCGGGGTGCGAGGCTGGCGACGGGCGGCTCACTGGGGGACGCCACGTGCAGCGATCGGTGGCGGGCTGGCAGGTGCACGTTGCGCCAGACACTCGTCTTGCCGTGCGCCGTATGTGCAGCGGTCGAACGCGCCACAGGCCCGATCAGGCGCGACAGGTCGATGACACGGTGTCGTCGACGTGACGAGCCGGCGGTGCAGAACCCCGGCGGCGTGTCGAGGCGCGTGCTACCCGGACGACGCCTCCACTGACGACGTGCCGGGTCGCCCGAATCCGATTCGTTGTTCAGGTGGGGTCGAGGATGACGACGGGGATCTGGCGGGTGGTGCCGGCCTCGTAGTCGGCGAAGCCGGGGTAGTCGATCTTCTGCTGATCCCAGATGGGGGCGCGTTCGTCGCCGCTGGCGGTGCGGGCGGCGAACCCACGGGTCTCCGTGCCGATCTCGGCGGTGACGTCAGGGTGGGCGGAGATGTTGTGGTACCAGTCGGGATGGGTGTCGGCGCCGGCCTTGGAGGCGAAGACCGCGATCGAGCCGTTGCCGAGGTCCTGGTACATCATCGGGTTGATCCGTTCCTTGCCGGTCTTGGCGCCGGCGGTGTGCAGCAGGAGCAGCGGCGCACCGTCGGTCGCCGGTCGGCGTGCTATGGACGGTGCGGCGGGGTCGTTGGTCGCCAGTCGGGTGGACGGGCGTGGTCGGGTCGAGGCTGTTGTTCCCGAGAAGGTCGGGGTGATCTCGATGACGGGTCGGCCGTGGTCGAAGGTCTCGGCGGTGCCGTAGATCCGCAGGTCAGCGCCTCCACCACTCGTCATCGCCGGAGCAGGCGGTTGATGACGCGGCCCAGCACGTCGGCCTGTTGGGCGGGGGTGGCGAGGGACTCGATGCCGAAGCCGAGCAGTGCGGTGTCGTCGGTGGCGACCGAGGCGGCGACGGGGATCAGCTCCCCGGCGATGGCGAAGTTGCCGTGGATGCCTGGCGGGCTGCCGGCGGGAGGGGCTTCGACGGCCCAGGCACCGCCGTCCGCTTCGAACCCGTCGGCCTCGACGGCCGCGCCATTGACGGTCAGTCGAGTGTCGTCGACGAACACGCCGATGCCGCCGCCAACGCCGGCGTCGATGTGGTCGGTGATGTAGCTGACCTTGAGGTCGACCTGCTGACCTGCGTACGCCGACAGGTCGAAGGCGGTGTCGATCCATCCGCCCGATTCGCCGCTGAACGCGTGCCACGAGCCGCTGCTGCCGGTCGGGCGGCACGGTGAGCCCAGCGTCAGGTAGTGCCGAAGGAAGGGGTGGAGTGACAGCAGCTGGCCGTCGGCACACGACGCCGGCGGCGCCGCCGAGGTTCGCCCGTTGAGGTCGCGCAGCGTGGTCCATTCGTCGGTGCCGGATGGTGCCGCCTCCACGATCACGTGGTGGAACGCCTGCAGGGTGCTGTAGGACAGCTTCATCCGCAGTGTGGGCGTTGCCGTGGCCGGTATGCCGGTCAGGTCGAGCGTGCGGCCGATCCGCTGGTATGACACCGGTGCCTTGCGGGCGCCCGCGTAGCGGGATCCTTCCACCGGGCCGAAGGGATTGACGGTGGCCGCGCCGCGGTACGTGCTGGTCGCCTCGCCGGCGAACAGCGGGAAGTGGTCGGCCGGCAGCACGTCGCTGGTCAGGGAGAAGGCACCGGCGCTGTCGAGCGGGTTGTCGGCGACTACCGGCCCGCCGAGTTCGGACGTCACGCCGTCGAGCGGGCCGCGGCCGTCGATGCCGCTCGGACGCACGAACGTGGCGCGGTTTGCCGCGCCGAGGTAGTACTGGGCGAAGTCGTCGGACAGCAGCAGGCAGTCCGACAGAAAGTCACTGGTGATGACGCAGTCCTGGTCGGGCGCACCGTCCAGCCCGTAGTAGATCCCGCCGAGGGACCTGCCGAGCAGGCCGAAGTACTGCGTGTTCTCGCCGGCGTGGATGAGCTTGCCGCCCTCGTTGAGGTAGTCGCGCAGGGCGATCGTCAGGTACTGCTGTCGCTCGGCGACGGCGATGTCGGGCAAGGGTCCGAACAGGAATGTGTCGGTGAGCGCGTCCTCGGGGTCCTGCACGAGCCGGTCGTCACCGGTCTCCCACACGACGACGTCGAAGTGGCTGAGCACGCCGAGCGGGTGCGGGACGCCCTGGGCGTCGACGTCCCAGGTGGCATGGGTGATGTCGTTGGCGTCGAGGGCGGCGGCGTACTCGTCGGCGTACTTCGGCGCGGCCGTGCCGGCGGGGTACGTGGGGTTGACACCGGTGTAGTCCTCGCTGGCGAGGATCAGCGCGTCGGCATTGCTGTCGGAGGCAACCTTGTAGGTGAAGTGCTCGCTCTCGACGTGGCGACCGTCGCGGCGAGCGGTGAACCACACCTCCACCGAGTCACCGGGCCGGGTGCCCGTCACCTTGCCCCGCAGCTCGGCGTAGTAGCGGTCGCGCTCGTCGCCGTAGCGCTCACCGCCTTTCCACTCGCCGACGTGGGCGCGCTGGGTGCGGCCGCCGTTGACGCGGTATTCGAGGCGCTGGTTGTGCTGGTCGCGGCGGGCGGTCACGGCGACCGTCTGCGGGTCGCCGTAGGACACGTCGAAGCGGTCGACCACGAACTCGGGCGGCTGCCGTCCGGTGACGGTGACTGGGTCGGCCGGGTCGGCCGCCGACTGGGCGGTGGCCAGTGCGAACGGGACGTTCTTGCGGAACTCGGCCTCGATGAGTGCCTCGTCGTCGGGGAAGAGGAAGGCATTGGTGCAGCCGGCCGGCTCCCAGGTATCGGTGGGATCGGACGCCGACACCGTCTGGCACGTGCTCATCTCCACAAGCAGGCCGAGCGTGCCGTACGTCAGGTGGGCGTGCTCGTCGAGGATGCCGTTGCCGGTGTACAGGTCCGCCGACAGCCCGCTCCCGTAGCCGGGAACGGCGGGGGTGGTGTTGTCGCCCGCGATCGCCTCGTACAGGGCGTCGTCGGGCGTGGGGGTGGCGACCTGCCAGTACGTGCCGTAGAGCACGGACTCGGATGCCGAGTGGTAGTTGACGAGGAACTCGAAGCCGACCCGCGCCATGAGGCGGTCGAGGGCCTGGGTCTCGGGTTCGGAGGCGGGTCCGGTTCCTCGATAGGCCTGGCTGCCACCGTTCGGTGACGAGCCCTCGTCGTCGTAGCCCCACTTGGTCGGGTAGTTGCGGTTGAGGTCGACGCCGTCGTTGGCGGTGATGCGTCCGTCGCCGTCGTTGTCGCGCAGGTTCTTGCGCCACAGCCGGTTGCCGGGTGTGAAGGTGTAGTCGTAGCCGTCGGGGTTGGCGACGGGGACGAACCACAACTCGGTCGTGTCGATCAGGTCGGTGATCATCGGATCGGTGCGGTAGCCGTCGATCACGTGGCGGGCGAGGCGGCGCACCATCTCCGGCGTGATCCACTCATTGCCGTGCTGGCTGGCGACGAAGAGGGTCGCCGGTCGGCGGCCGTCACGGAGGCGGCTGGCGTGGCGGGACACCTTGAGGGCGACGATGTCCTCGCCCCGCACCGTCTGGCCGATCGTGACCAGCTTGGTGATGCCCGGAGTGTCCGCGGCGAGCTGCTCGAACTCGTCCTTCAGGCCGCCGGGCGCCCCGTAGCTCCGGAACACGCCGGTGCCGACCGTGGACGCGACCGTCCCGGCCTCGGACGCCGTCCCCAGGCCAGCCACCAGCAGGCTCACGCCGACCATCGCCGCCATCCACTTCATCGCCACTCCTCCCGTCGCCCCGCCCGATCAGGGCAGCGCACCAGCTTCGACATCGGGCCCTTATTCGCCGCCGGTGCGGACGGCGGATCAGTCCTCGCTCTCGCGCGGTGCCACCCACCGCAACCTGCGGACCGCAGCACTGCCGCCGGCCACGCGGCGAGGTGACGGGCAGCGGGCGCTCCGGCCTGTGTCTCAGCCGGCCTTCCAGGCCTGGGGCTGCAGGAACTCGTCGAGCGGTACCCGGTCGGCCAGGTTGTCGACGATGCCGACGAGTCCGGCGAACACGCACTCGGCGACGAGTTGCAGCAGCGCGGCGTCGGACAGCCCGGCGTCGTCGGCGCGACGCACCACGTCGTCGGTGACCTTGCCGCGGTGGACCGCGACGTCGCGGGCGAAGGCGTAGACAGCAGCGTGGACGGGGTCGTTCGGCTCGGAACCGGCCCGCATCGCGTCGATCTCGTCCGCTTCGACCCCCAGGGAGCCGAGCACGGTGGAGTGGAACGCGACGCCATAGGCGTTGTCGACAGCGACGCCGACCGCCACGCCGGCGATCTCACGGTGCACTGGATCGAACGTCTCGTCTGACACCGTGCGACGCAGGGCGTCGAAGGCAGACAGGAGGGTCGGACTGGCAGCGGTGGCGGCGGCCAGGTTGGGCACGAAGCCGAGGTCGGCGGCGATGCCATCGAGCACCGCCCGGGAGGCCGCCGGTGCGTCGCCGGGAGTGAGGATGTGGAGGTTCATGGCCACGATCATCCGACCCTGGCAGCCCGACGGCGATTCCCCACGAGGGAAGCGACGCCGGGCCGGGCTGGGCGTAACGTCGCCGCCATGTCGACGTCCGTGATGATGTCGCCGCGCACCGCCTTCGGGGATCTTGTCCGCTACTGGCGGCGGGTGCGGGCGATGAGTCAGCTCGACCTCGCTGCGCCGCGTCGACGACGCCGCGATACATGAGCTTCGTCGAGACGGGCCGGGCGCAGGCGAGCCGTGACATGGTGCTTCGCCTCGCAGTCGCCCTCGACGTTCCGCTGCGCGACCGAAACGGGCTGCTCGTCGCGGCGGGGTTCGCCCCGATCTACCCCGAACATGACCTCGACCACCCGGAGATCGAGCGTGTGATGGCCGCGTTGGACCGCGTGCTCGACCGACACGCGCCGTACCCGGCGGTCGTGATGAACCGCGGATGGGACGTCGTGCGGGTGAACATGGCGCGGCCCGTTTGTTCGCCGGCTTGTGCGCGCCCGAGCCCGTGCCCGACCCGGCGAACGTACTGCGGCTGATGCTCGAGCCCGGGCCGGTGCGCGCGGCCGTGGAGAACTGGGACGAGGTCGCGCCGGCGCTGCTCGAGCGCGCCCGCCGCGAAGCGGTCGGCGGGGTGATGGACCTGACGACGGCCGAGCTCGTGCAGCGGCTGCGAACCGGCGATGACGCGGCGGTGTCGCAGCGGCGCCGCGCTCGATCGCCCCATTGATCCCGATCATCGACGTGCAGTTCACATTCGGCGACAGCACGTTGCGGTGGTTCTCGGTCATCTCGACGATCGGAACGCCGGTCGACGTCACCGCTCAAGAGCTGCGCATCGAGTCCTTCTTCCCCTCCGACGACGACACCGCGGCGCGTTGGGACCTCATCATCACCGCTCCCGCCTGACCCCTGAGGCCACCAGCCCGCTCACGACCGCCCACGTGTCGTGGCCGGCCTTCGCGAGCTTCGTGGACGGCTTGCTGACGGTGTGTTTCTCCGGGAAGACGCCGCGCTGCACAGTCCACCGAGGCGGTGATTCAACACGGCGGAGTCCTGGAGTTGATGGCGGTGGCGGTCACGCGCATCGGCTGGCCACGCTGAGGATGCGCTCCATGACGATGGCGCCGTCCATGCTCAGCGTGGGCCGGCGCGTGGATGACTCGGCGAAGCCGTTGCGCCGGTACACCGCGATCGCCGGGTCCATCGCCCCTCGGAGTGTCTGGAGCCAGGCGGTGTGACACTGCCGCTCGGTTGCCCCGGCGACAGCGCCGTCGATCAGCTGATCAGCGACGCCGCGACCACGTGCAAAGGGTCGTACGTACATCCGCTTCAGTTCTGCGCTTCCGTCGGGCTGGACGCGGATCGCGACGGCACCGACGGCGATCGACTCCCAGGCGGCGAGGTAGAGCGCGGCGTCGTCGGTCGCGTAGTGATCGGCGAGCCAGGCCAGTTCCGTGCGCAGCTGCGGTTGCTCTGCGACCGGGTCGATGCCAGTCCAACCTCGCACCCACTCGACGTAGTCGTGCAGCAGCGCTGTCGCCTCACGCCAGTCGTGGCCGGTCGACGCCCGGCGAACGGTGAACATCGAGCCCCTTCTCACGCCCGTGGTCCTCTCCACGCCCACCGTTCGAAATCGAGCCCCGGATCGGATCACCCGACATGTGCCGGCCAGGGCACGGCTACGCCGACCCAGCCAGCACCCCACGATCCCCGACCACCGCCGAGGGCGGCCGGCGAGGCAACCCCGAGTCAGTCATTCTGCGGGTGCCGGCCCACGTGGACGACCCACCCTCGTCGGCGACGAACAGTGGTCAGCGTTCTGGTCGACTCCTTCTCGGCGCTGGGAACCTGTTCACTGCGGTGAGGGCGAGATCGGCGTGAACTGATCCGTCCGTCGAAGCCGCTTCGAACATCGCCCGCATGTCAGAGGTGGGCGTCCGGCCCCTTCGGTCGGGCAACGGGAGACGAGGCGATGAGGCGGTTGTTCGACGTTGCGGTGCGGGCCGCGTGAACGCCGACCCGGCTGCATTGATGGGTCGGATCGCGAGTGGCGACGAGACTGCGTTCGCCGAGCTCTATGACGAGATCGCGCCCACGGTGTACGGCATCGTGCTGCGCGTGGTGCGTGACCCCGCCCAGTCCGAGGAGGTCACCCAAGAGGTCTTCGTCGAGCTGTGGCGCCAGGCGGCCCGTTTCGACTCGGCTCGTGGTGGCGTGCGTGGCTGGGCCGTGACGATCGCCCGTCGACGGGCGGTTGACCGCGTGCGTTCCGAGCAGTCGTGGCGCGACCGTCAGCGCCGCGACGCCGTGGCTCAGGCGGGCGCGGTCGACAGCCCTTCGGATGCCGTGATCGATTCAGTCGACCGCGATCGAGCACGCCTGGCGTTGACCGGGTTGAGCGACGCCCAGCGACGCGCCCTCGAACTGGTCTACTTCGACGGTCTGACCCACGTCGAGGTCGCCGAACACCTCGGAGTTCCGCTCGGAACCGCCAAGACGCGAATCAGGGATGGGCTGATCCGGCTGCGGAGCCTGATGGAAGGTCATGCATGAACCGAGCACGCGGAGTCCGCTTCTCGCGTTCGCCCGCTTCGACGCTGGACAATCGCCGCGGAACGCGCGATCCGATCGTCCTCGGTGCAGTGTGCGCAGGCGGCGCCGTGGCCCGGTGTCGACGCCGCCCAGTAGACCAGGCCCGCCGCGCTGATCGCCGCGCCGAGGATCGCGACTGCCGCCCAACCGTGGACGGCGTGGACCGCTGTCGACGCCGCCGCGCCGGCGGCGCTGCCGATGGTGTAGCAGATCATGTAGGCGGCGACGAGGGAGCTGCGGGCGCCGGGGTCGACGGCGGTGACCTGGCTCTGACTGACGACGTGCACGGTCTGGACGGCCACGTCGACGAGGATCATGCCCGCCACCAGGGCCGGCAGCACCTTCCCGGCGAGGGCGATGGGGAGCCATGCGGCGAGCATGAGGGCGAGGGCCGCCCCGCTGGCCGGCCGGCCGTGCCCGCGGTCGGCGAGCCGCCCGGCGCGGCGGGCGCCGAGAGCCCCGGCGATCCCGACCAGGCCGAACAGACCGATGGCGGTGGGTGAGAGCCGGTGGGGCCGGCCCGCCAGCTCGAAGCGCGAGCGGGGTCCACAGCACGTTGAAGGTGGCGAAGATCGCCAGCGCCAGGACCGCCCGCTGCCGCAGCACGCGGTGCGCTCGGTACAGGCCGGGTAGACCCGACACAAGGCGTCGGTAGCTCCGCGACGAGCGCGACCGCGGTCGGCGGGAGCCGCCGCCACAGAACGGCGCTCAGCGTGACCGTCAGCACGGCGGCAATGGCGAACACGGCCCGCCAGCCGAGCGCTTCGTTGACCAGTCCGGCGGTGGTCCGGGCGGCGACGAGCCCGGCGACGACGCCGCCGGTGACGACCCCGATTGCCCGGCCCCGCTCGCCGCCGGGGGCGAGTGCGACGGCCAGGGCCACGAGCACCTGGATCACCACGCGAGGGCACCGACGGCGGCCATCGCGCCGAGCAGGACCGCGAACGACGGCGCGGCGGCGACGACGGCGAGGGCCCCGGCGGACAGCAAGGTCTGCCCGGCGATGAGCCGCCGTGGCTGGACGATGTCGCCGAGCGGGACGACGAGCACCAGTCCGCAGGCGTAGCCGAGCTGCGTGGCCGACACCACGACGCCGGCCGCACCGGTCCGACCCCGAACGTGGCGGCGATCTCACCGAGGAGCGACTGGGCCACGGTGATGGAGGCCACCGCCACGCCCGCCGCCGTGGCCATCAGCGCCAGCAGCGATGCCGACAGGCCGTCGGCGGCGGGCCGGCCGGCCGCCGGGTCGCGGCACGCAGTCGTCATGGCGTCAGAGCACCCGGGCCAGGAAGGCCCGGACGAGCGTGGCGATCTCGGCGCCATGGGTCTCCAACACGAAGTGCCCGGCGTCGAAGAGGTGGATCTCGGCGTCGGGCAGATCGCAGGCGAAGGCCCGGGCGCCGTCGGGGCCGAAGATCTCGTCGTGCTCGCCCCACACGGCCAGCAGCGGCGGCCGGTGTTCGCGGAGATAGGCCTGGAAGGCGGGATAGCGGTCGAGGTTGAACCGGTAGTCGCGGAACAGGGCGAGTTGGACGTCCTTGTTCCGGGGCGGTCGAGGCCCGCCTGGTCGAGGGTCCACGTGTCGGGTGACAGCCGATCCATCCGCTCGCGCCGGGACGCCGTGGGCGTAGACCCAGCGTTGACCGTCGAGCTCGAGGCTCTGGCGAACCGCGGCGGCGTTGGTGAGCGCCGTCGCGGGCGAAGGCGAGCAGCGGCTCCCAGAAGGCGGTGAGGCCGTCGAGGTAGGCGTTGCCGTTCTGGCTGACGATCGCGGTGATCTGCTCGGGGTGTTCGCTGGCGATGCGGAAGCCGATGGGGGCGCCGTAGTCCTGCACGTAGAGGGCGAAGTGGTCGAGGCCGAGCTTGGTGAGCAGGTCGTGGGTGAGGTCGGCGAGGGTGTCGAAGGTGTAGGCGAAGTCGTCGACCGGCGGCGCGTCGGAGTGGCCGAAGCCGAGGTGGTCGGGGGCGACGAGGTGGTAGTCGTCGGACAGCGTCGGCGAGCAGCTCGCGGAACATGAACGAGCTGGCCGGGAAGCCGTGCAGCAGCACCAGGGTCGGCGCCTCGGGGTCGCCGGCCTCGCGGTAGAAGAGCCGGTGGCCCTGCACGTCGAGCGAGTGGTAGCGGGTGGCGAACGTGGGCATCTGGTGTCCTTCCGGTCGGGGAGAACCAGCGTTCTCCGCTGGTTCGGTGTAGAGTAGAGAACCAACGTTCTCATAGCAAGAGGAGATGCGGCGTGGACGACGAAACAGCACAGGAGCCTGGCGGTCGGGACCGCGGACCGGCTGTTCTACGAACGCGGGATCCGCTCGGTGGGCATGGACGACATCCGCGATGCCTCGGGGGTGTCGCTCAAGCGCCTGTACAGGTTGTTCCCCGCCAAGGAGCAGCTGGCCGAGGCGGCGCTGCGGCAACGCGAGGCGGCGTTCACGATGGCCTTGGCGGCCGCGTGTCGAGGCGGTGGCCGACCGGCGGGAGCGCCTGCTCGCCGTGTTCGACCACCTGCGGGCCTGGTTCGAGGAACCCGACTTCCGTGGCTGCCCGTTTGTCAACGCCTGGGGTGAGGCGGGCACCGAGCGGCGTGCGTGGCCGACGCCGTTGCCGACCAGAAACGCGCCCTGCGTGCCTACCTCAACCAGCTCGTCGCCGCCGTCGACGGCCTACCTGCCGGCGGTCGGCGACCAGCTGTTCATCCTCGCCAACGGCGCGATGGTCGCGGCGGCCACCCTCGACTGGCCCGAGGCCGCCGGCGAAGCCCGCGCCGCGGCCGCCACCATCCTCGACGCGCACAGCGTGTAGGTGGCCGCGCTCGGTGGCGCAGCTCAGGCTGCTGCGCTCGTTCGCACCCGTGGCGGTCGGCCGGCGAGGTGAGCGTGGAGCGAAGCGATGACGGCGTCGACGGCATCGCTTCGTTCGTGACGCGTGGCGCTGTACCACGTGCGGTGCTGGGGTGGATCGCCGACCGCGACCGACACGATGTCGTGGGTGGCGAGATAGGGCGACACGATCCACGACGGCAGCACCGTGACGGCCTCGCCCGTCGCGACCAGCTCGATCAGCATGTCGTTGCCGATGGCGACCGTGGTGAGGCGTCCCGGGCGGGCGCCGTCCGGGATCGGCAAAGGCACAGCCGGCGAACCTCGATTGGTCGTAGCCCTCGCAGAGCACGAGGTGCACGTCGGCGAAGTCTGCGGCGGTGACGCTCGCCCGGTGGGCCCACGGGTGGCTCGAGCTCACGACGGCGCGTAGCTCGTCGTCGAACAGCCGCTCCAGCCGCACGCGGTTGACGTCGCCGTCGAGTTTGGTGACGAGAGCGACGTCGAGGCGATCGTCGAGCAAGGCGGCGATCGGGTCGTCGTCGGGCAACGGCTCGATGCGCAGCTCGGTCCCGGGGAGCTGCCGGCGCAACGAGGGGACCACGTTGGCCATCCACTGGTAGTTGGTGGCGCACTGCGACGCCAGACGGAGCGGGCGGCGCCGACCGTCAGCAAGCTCGTGCAGGTCCAGGCGGGCGGCTCGCAGCTCGCGCAAGGTGACCTGGGCGGCGTGCAACATTCGCCGTCCGGCGGCGTTGGCGACCAGCCGGCGTCCTCGCCGATCGAACAGTGGAGTTCCGAGGCGTTCCTCGAGCCGCAGCAGGCGTTGGCTCAGCGCCGGCTGGCTGACGTAGAGGTGACGGGCGGCGGCGGTGAGGGTGGTGTGCTCGCCGAGCGCGTCCAGCAGCTCGAGGTCACGGATGTCGACATCCATAAGCAGAGCTTAGGATTTCCATCGAGGATTGGTCGTGGACGTATGGATACTCGACCCGTACCTTCGCCGTCCATGACGAGTTCATCGGTTGCCATCGTGTACCACAGCGGCTTCGGCCACACCCGGGTCCAAGCCGAAGCGGTCCGTGACGGCGCGGCCTCCGTCGACGGCACGGCGGCCCACCTGATCGCCGTCGACGAGGTCGACGCCCACTGGGACGTCCTCGACGACGCCGACGCGATCATCTTCGGGTCGCCGACCTACATGGCGGGCGCGTCGGCACCGTTCAAGTCGTTCCTCGACGCGACGTCGCCACGGTGGGCCGAACAGCGCTGGCGCGACAAGCTGGCCGCCGGGTTCACCAACTCGGCCGGGATGAACGGCGACAAGCTGGCCACGCTGCAGCAGTTCGCCCTGTTCGCCATGCAGCACGGCATGGTCTGGGTCGGCCTCGGCTTGCTCCCCGGCAACCACACCAGTGACGGGTCGCCCGACGACCTCAACCGGTTGGCAGGGTTCCTCGGCGCGATGGCGCAGTCGAACGCCGACCAAGGCCCCGAGCTGGCGCCGCCAATGGCCGACCGGCGAACCGCCGAGCACCTCGGCCGCCGCGTCGCCGACCTGGCCGGCCGGCTGCGCGTCGCCCGCCAGGCGCTCGTCGAGGTCGCCTGATGACCGCGCACGCACGGGCACTGCGCCCCCGAACCCGATCAGCGCCCTGCGCAGGCTGCAGATGGCTGGCAACCGCTCGGTCGCTCGGTCACGAGCTGCGCTCGTGAACGCCTCGATCGAGGCGACGCTCCAGGAGTACTTCGACGGACTGCACCACAGCGACACGGAGCGGTTGCGGCGAGTGTTCCACCCCCACGCTGTCTACGCCTCGGCGACCGGCGGCGAGCTCGTCCACCGAACGATGGACGAGTACTTCCCGATCGTCGACGCACGGCCGTCGCCCGCCTCCCGCCACGAGGCCCGTGCCGACCGTGTCGTGTCGATCGAACAAGTCGGCCCGGTCACCGCCGTCGCCCGCGTCGAGTGCGCGATCGGACCGAAGCGGTTCGACGACGTCCTCACCCTGGTACGCCTCGACGATCGATGGCAGATCATCGCCAAGGTCTTCCACTACGAACTCGCCGAGGAGGCCTGATGCCCTACGTGCGCATCGAGATCACCGACGAAGGTGTCGGCGACGACGACAAGGCGCAGGTGATCGCCGGGGTCACGGACCTTCTGCAGCGCGTCTTGGGCAAGGACCCGGCGACGACGTTCGTCGTGATCGACGAGATCCCCTTGGTCAATTGGGGGATCGGCGGGGTCCCCGTCACCGCGTGGCGGACCCGGCGGCGTGGGTGAGCTTCCCGCCGTCGTCAACGCGCCGATGGCCGGCGTCGCTGGCGGTGCGCTGGCCGCCGCTGTCACACGAGCAGGCGGCCTGGGGTTCATCGGCGGTGGCTACGGCGACGTGGCCTGGATCGATGAACAGCTCGACATCGCCGCCGGGACTGCGGTGGGCGTCGGCCTGATCACGTGGGCGCTCGCTGGTCGGCCCGGCCTCGTCGAGCACGTCGTCCGTCGCGGCGTGCGCTGGGTGTGGCTGTCGTTCGGCGACCCGACACCGCATGTCGGCGTCGTGCATGACGCCGGCGCCGCCGCCTGGTGCCAAGTGCAGACCGTCGCCGACGCCCGCCGCGCCGCCGCCGCCGGCGCCGACGTCATCGTTGCCCAAGGTCATGAGTCGGGCGGGCACGGCCGCGACAACCAGCCCCTGGCCGTGCTGCTGCCAGACGTCATCGCCGCCGTGGCGCCCATCCCGGTGCTGGCAGCCGGCGGCATCACCACCGCCGACGATCGCCACCGGGCGATGGCATCTGGCGCGGCCGGGGTCGTGGTCGGCACTCGGCTCTACGCCAGCCACGAGGCCCTCGACACCGACGCGGCGAAGGCCCGGCTCGTCGCCGGCTCGGCGACGTGCCGCACGACCGTGTTCGACCTCGTGCGCGGTCCGGCGTGGCCCGCCGAGCACACCGGGCGCGCCCTCGTCAACTCGACGGTCGAGCGCTGGCATGGACGCGAGGCCGCCCTCCGCGCCGACCTCGACTCCGCACGCCACCACTATCGGCAGGCGGTCGCCGACGACGACCCCGACGTACGGGTCGTGTGGGCGGGCACCGGCGTCGCCCACATCCATGAGCTGCTCCCGGCCGGCGACATCGTCCACGCCATCACCACGGCCCCGCGCGACGCATGACGCCCACCGCCAAGAGCGGAGGCACGTGGTCGCCGATCGTGGGACACTGGCCAGCTCGGCGCAGCGGTGCGCCCTCCGGGCACGTGTCGGGTGATCCGTTTCGGCAGCGTGCTTCGAATGGTGGTTGTGGAGAGGACGTGCCTCATGGATGAACGTCATCGGACGCCATGGGCGGAACGGGTATTGGTCGAGCGCCTGGCCGGCGGCGACGAGACGGCTCTGGTCGACCTGTACGACCGCTACGCCGGCTTCGTCTACGGGCTCGCCATGCGGACGCTCACGGAGCGGCAGGCTGCCGAGGACATCACCCAGGAGGTATTCGTGTCGGTCTGGGAGCACCCGGAGCGCATCGAACCCGGGCGCGGAACCCTGCGCGGCTTCCTCGGGACCCTCACCCACCGCCGTGCGGTCGACGCCGTCCGCCGCGAGGAGGCGCGGCGCCGCCGAGAGGCGCGAGTGGCACGGGGCGCCGGCGACGTGCCCGACGTCGCCGAGGCGGTCCTCCAGTCCGACACCACCGGCAAGGTCCACACGGCCCTCGAGATGTTGCCCGACGCGCAACGCCAGGCATTGGAGCTGGCCTACTTCCACGGGTACACCTACCGCCAGGTCGCCGACGTGCTGGGGATACCGGAGGGCACGGCCAAGTCGCGGCTACGCCTGGCCTTGGCGCGCATCGCCGAGAACCTTGATCCCGAGATGAGCGAGCAACCCGAACGATGGGCATGAACAACGAATCCCCGAACGCTCCGGTCTCACCGGACGATCTCGCCGCCTACGCACTCGATGCGCACGACGCCGCCGACGCGGCCGCGATCGCCGCCCACCTCGATGCCAGTCCCGACACCGCCCGTCGGGAACAGGACCTCCGGTCCGCGGCCGGCGAGTTCGCCGCCGCGGTCATCAGCGACGTCACGCCACCGCCCGAGCTGCGGGCCCGCGTGCTCGCCGCGGCGCGGAGCCGCCGACCACCCGCCGCCGTGGTCGCCGGCTCCTCGCCGATCGAGGTCCACCGCGTCGAGGTGGCGCGGGCGATCCTGCTGCTGCGCGACCTGACCGTCGACGACTGGGCCCGACCGGTCGACCCGCCCGAACTCGCCGGCTGGACCATCCACGACGTCGCCGTCCACCTGGCGGCCAACGAGTCACTGCTGGCCGACCGGCTCGGCGTCCCGGTGCCCGGCATCCCCGAGACCGCCACCGACAACGAAGGCCGCACCGCGCAGGCCCGCGCCCGCCACGCCGGACGTCGGCCGGCGTTCGCGGTCGCCGAGTTGGAGGCTGCGGCGGAGGCGACCGACGCGGAGCTCACGGTCCGGGGCGAAGCCCGCCTCGACGAACTGATCGACTGGTGGGGTGGGCGTTTATCGACACGTCTCGCAGCGCTGGTGCGGGCATTCGAGGCGTGGACGCACGCCGACGACATCCGCCGGGCGATCGGAGCAGGTGTGGTGGACCCACCACCGGCGTCGCTGCTCACGATGACCCACGCCGCGTGCGGTCTCGTCCCAGCGATGCTCGCCGTCCGCGGAAGGGACCATGCGGGCCGGCTCGTCCGCTTCCGGTTCACCGACCTCGGCGGCGCCGCCTGGGATGTCGACCTCGGAGCAGTCGGCAGGGTTCGTCCGGCCGGCGACGACCCGGTCGACACCGAGCTCGCCGTCGGCGCCGCCTCGTTCTGCCGCGGCGTCAGCGCCAGGGTCGACCCACGTGCGTTGACCTACGACGTCGCCGGCGACGAGCAGCTCGCCGGCGACGTCGTCGACGCCCTCCCCGCCTTGGCCGTGCTCTGACCGCGCCCGTCAACGGCGAGATCGGCGCCAGCTGATCCGTCCGTCGCACCGGCATCGAACATGGCCCACATGTCGGAGCAGGTCTGGCCCACCGGGCCGGACGACGGAGGGAGCGACGGTGAGACGGATTTCGCGATGGTCGGCGTCGGGACCGCCACGTCAGATGTGTCCGCAAGCGGTGGCCCGGTTATTCGGCCCTACGGAGCGGCGGGCGGCCTCAACGACGAGTTCGAGCAACTCGCGACACCGACCCACCCGGACATCACCGTGGGCTCGATCCTCGATCATCAGCTTGGCCCGGCGGAACATGGCGAAGGAGTCGCCGCCACCGACGTTGGCCCACGTGAGGTAAAGGGAACATGGCGAGGGTCGCCGGCACCGACGTTGGCCCACGTGAGGTAAAGGAAGCGATCGCCGCTCCTGCCGTGCACCGCCAGCCCGCGGAGGTCCACCCCACCGTCCACGATGACGTGCGGCACGTCGATCTCCGAGCGTCGATCGGTAGCGCCGTCCAGCCATGGGATACCGGACACCGGTCGAAGCGCTCGCCGCTCCTGCCGTGCACCGCCAGCCCGCGCAGGTCCACCCCACCGTCCACGATGACGGTGCGCACGTCGATCTCCCAGCGTCGATCGGTAGCGCCGTCCAGCCATGGGATACCGGACACGGGTCGTCGGCGTTCTGGGGCGCTGTGGGCCGAAGCGGCCGTCCTCGACCCGGCCGGCGACGAGGCCGTCGCGGCGCTCCGTGACGAGGCGATCGAGGAGCTGCCGCACGTTCCGCTCACCCGACGTGTGCTCGCATCGGCCGCCGCGCCGCCGCTGCGCCCACCTGCGTACTGATCCGTAGCACCCACGGCCGAGCGAGCAGCGGCCGGGCAAGACCACCCAGCGATCATCGGAGGCCTCGGTCTCGCGGGTGCGTGTCGTCGCGTGTTCCGAAGTCGGGGGCGGCCACACCCGCCCGCGGCCGGTCGCGAGCTCAGGGATGGCTTGGAGGCACGAGCCGCCGGGCAAGGATTGACTCCTCCCTGTCGCCGACGCCCCGTCAGCCCCGCAGGTGACAGCCAGGTGCCGACGATGATGAACGCCGACCACGAGAAGCGCCCAGGCGCCGTCGACTACGACGCCGAACTGCGACGACATCAGGAAGTCTTGCACCGGGCCTGCGGCATACGGTCCCGCGACCACGTCCTCGACATCGGCTGCGGGACCGGGCACACGACCCGGCACGCCGCACGCATGGCGCCAATGGGCAGCGCGCTCGGGGTCGACGTCTCCGCGTCCGCTATCGAGCGCGCCCGCGAGCTCGCTCACGCCGACGAACTCCTCAACGTGGCCTTCGAGTGTGCCGACGCGCAGGTCTACCGGTTCCCGCCAGGGCGCTTCGACCTGGCGATCAGCAGGTTCGGAACGATGTTCTTCCAAGAACCCGCGGCCGCGTTCGCCAACATCCGCCGGGCGCTCCGCCCGGGTGGACGCCTGGTCATGATGGTCTGGCAAGCCCAGGACCGCAACGAGTGGGACGTCACGATCCGCCAGTCCCTCGGTGGATCCCTCGCACCAGCAGCCTTCGCTCCCGCCGGACCGGATCCGTTCTCCCTTGCCGACCCGCCGGCATGTGACGGAGGTCCTGGAGACTGCGGGATTCGCGGACGTCGTCTTCGCCGACGTCCGCGAGCGCGTGCTACTACGGCCCGGATCTGGCAACTGCTCTCGACTGGGTCCGCGGCTTCACGTGCTGCAGCCATGCACTCGGGCAGCTCGCGCCCGCCGATGCGGAACGCGCGGTCCGGCGGCTGCGAAGGGCGCTCGCCGACCACGTGCGCGAGGACGGTGTCTGGTTCGATTCCCGTGCCTGGATCGTCACCGCGCGCTACCGGTGAGCTGGAAGCAAGACCCCTGGTGTCCCGCCATGCCGCGTGAGCGCCCTGGGTAGTGTGCTGCCATGGCGGTGAGGGTCGTCGTGGCCGACGACAACTACCTGCTTCGACAGGGCGTCGTCGGACTCGTCGACGCCGAGCCCGAGTTGGAGGTCGTCGGCGTGGCCGGCTCGCTGGAGGAGCTCCTCGAAGTCGTCGACGCGGTCGACCCCGACGTCGTCATCACCGACATCCGCATGCCACCGACCGGGACCGACGAGGGGGTACGGGCGGCGGCCCGGATCCGCGAGAGCCACCCGAACGCGGGTGTGGTCGTGCTCAGCCAGTACGCCTCACCGTCGTACGCCCTCGGCCTGCTCGAAGCGGGCTCCGACGGCCGGGCCTACCTCCTCAAGGACCGCGTGGGTGACGCCGACGACCTGGTCGAGGCGGTGCGGACGGTGGCCGCCGGCGGATCGGTCATCGACCCCAAGGTCGTCGAGGAGCTCGTCAACGCCCGGGCGCGGATGGCGTCGTCGCCGATCGAGCGGTTGACGCCGCGCGAACGGGAGATCCTCGGTGAGATGGCCCAGGGCAAGAGCAACGCGGCCATCGCCTCGACGTTGATCCTCAGCGAACGGGCGGTCGAGAAGCACATCAACTCGATCTTCTCGAAGCTGCAATTGACCGAGGAGCCCGACGTCAACCGGCGGGTGAAGGCGGTCCTCGTGCACCTCGCAGCCACCGGAGGCTGACCACACCATCGGCTCGGGTGCTGGCACGGTCGTCAGGACGGCAGCCGTCCGCGACGATGTGGAGGTGGCCGAGCGAGTCCGCGTCATGATCGTCGACGACCAGCCGCCGTTCCGCGACGCGGCCCGAGCCGTGCTCAGCCGCGTCGACGGCTTCGAGCTGGTCGCCGAGGTGGCCTCCGGCGAGGAGGCCGTGACGGTGAGCCGGGAGCTGCAGCCCGACCTCGTGCTGATGGACATCAACATGGGCGAGCTCGACGGCATCGAGGCGACCCGGCTGATCACCGACGCCCGTCCGGCGACGAAGGTGATCCTCGTGTCCACGTATCGCCTCGAGGACCTGCCGCTGACCGCCCGATCGAGCGGGGCCATCGCCTACGTGAACAAGGACGAGCTCTCCCCCCGGGTGGTCCGCCGCCTCTGGGAAGTCGGCGGTGACCCCGCCTGGCTCACCCGCGCCTGACCCCTCCGGGCGTTCGACCCTTCGGGCATCAGGTGCGGCAAGGCCGCACCTCCGACACCCCGATCGATCAGACGGGGAGGGGCAACGTCCCGCGCACGGTGGTGCCGCGGCCGGGGACCGACGCCACGTCGAGCGTCCCGCCGAAGGCTCCGAGGCGGTCGGCCATGTTGACGAAGCCGTGGCCGGCGGCGCCGCTCCCGGCGACTCCGAACCCGGCTCCGTCGTCGACGACCGAGAACGTCAGCGCGCCCTCCTGCTCGGCGACCGCCACACGGACCGTGGCGCCGTCGCCGGCGTGCTTGCCGGCGTTCTGCATCCCCTCGAGCACGCAGAAGTAGACGGCGGCCTCGACGTCGGCCGAGTACCGGCCGATGCCCGCCGTGTCGATCGTCGTCGGCAGCGCCGCCCTGCTGGCGGCCGCCGGGAGCGCCTCGGTCAGCCCGCCCGACATCAGCAGCGGCGGGAAGATGCCGTGGGCGAGGGCGCGTAGCTCCTGGATCGCGTCCTGGAGGTTGCCCTTGATCTCGTCGATCATGGAGATCGCGTCGTCCGGGTCGTCCTCGACCGCGTCGCGGGTGAGGCGCAGCTTGACCGCCAGCGCGACGAGGTGCTGCTGGGCACCATCGTGCAGGTTGCGCTCGATCTTGCGGCGCTCGGCGTCGCCGGCGGCGACGATGCGGGCCCGGGACTGCTGCAACTCGTCGTTGCGGACCTGCAGCTCGTCGAGGCTGGCCTGGAGCGCGGCGTCGAGCTGCACGTTGTGCAGGGCGAGGGCGACCTGGCGGGCGAGCTCGGTGAGCACGCGGTCCTCCGACTCGGTGAACGCCTCGCCGTCGCGCCGGCGGGTGACGACGATGAACCCGAGCAGCTCGCCGGCGTGGGCGACGGGTGCGAGGCGCATCGCCGCCGATCCGTTGGGACCGACGACGGCCGGCACCCAGATGTCGAGCCACGTGCCGCCACTGACGCCGGCCCGGGCGACGACGGTCGACTCCTTGGCCCCGACCATGATCGGGGCGGCCTGGCGGTGGGGGACGCCGGCGGCCAGCTCGAAGTGCCCGTCCTGTCCCGTCCACACCTCCGCCGACACCAGCGCCATCGCCTTGCGCAGGCTCTCGACGAGCTGCAGCAGCAGCTCGTCCATCGGGATCGAGCGCGTGAGGCGCTGGCCGAACGTGCGCAGCAGCTCGTCGGGCGACACGCGCTCGCCGTACACGAGGCGGTTGGCCCGTTCGGTGAGCCAGCGCCTCGCCGGGAGGTAGAGCAGCGCGGACACGCCGGCCGCAGCCATCGACAGGAGGAGGAGGGCCCGCTCGTCGTCCGACGGGGTGCGGCCGAGACCGATCACGACGACGACGTAGATGACGACGACGACGGCGGTCAGCCCGGCGACCTCGACCGTGCGGGTCAGCAGCCGGTCGACCCGGGCGACCATCGTCGGCAGCGTGCCCAGCGTCAGGGCGACGGGGATCAGCCCGGTGAGGGCGAGGGCGACGGCGCCGGCGTGGTTCGGCCAGCCGGTGAGCAGGTGCAGGGCGGCGGCGACGAGGGCCGCCTCGGTGGCGACGGCCATGCCCCAGCCGACCCATTGCATGCGCCGGCGGTCGATGGCGCCGGCCTTGACGTAGCGGACGTGACTGGCGTGGAGGCCGAACCCGAGGGCCAGGGCCCACAGCACGGCGATCGGCCAGATCACCAGCCGCTCGCGGTCGGCCATCAGCGCCAACCCGACCGTGATCGAGGCGAGATAACCGGCGGCGACGGCACGCCGCCTGATCGAGGTCGCCAGCCGGCCGTCGGCCAGCCCGAACAGCAGGTGCATGGCGATGGCCGGAAGCAGGGCCGCCGACAGTCGCAGGCCGAGGTCCCAGAACACCGCCGCCGCGCCGTCGAACGTGCGGTGCTGGAGCATCGCGGCGGCGAGCGTGCCGGCCCCGCCGACGACCGCGCCGCCGAGGACGATCGGGGCGAGGCGGTCGTGGCGCCGGCGGATCCCGAGCGCCAGCCCGGCCGCGGCCCACAGGGCGACGACGAGCGGGCGGACCAACTCGATGGGCAGCGGATCGTCGCCCAGGGCGACGATCGCGCCGGCGAGGGCGAGGACGACGGACACCGGGGCGGCCAGCAGGCAGTACGCGGGCCGCAGCGGGGTGAACACCGGTGGGGCGGGCACGGCCGGGGTGGACGCCGGCTCGTGAGGCTCGACAGCCGTCGTCATCACGTCACCAGTGGACACGATGTGCCTCCGCACGGACAAGGTTGCTGCCACCGTTGCCGCGGTGGTGCCAGCCACACCTCGCACCGACCCGAGCGTTCCGATGGACGAGGGTCATTCGGCGCGGAGGGTCGGGGGGACGGTGGCGCTGCGGCGGGCGGGCAGCTCCGCGAGGGCGAGCGCGACGGCGATGGCGCCGACCGCGGTGACGACCGGCGCCCACCACGGCAGGCCGTGCGCGAGGAGCACGCCGAGACGGTCGGCCGTGGCGGCCCAGACCAGCCGGCCCACGACGATCCCGAGCGGAACGCCGACGGCGACACCGGCAACCACCATCGTGGCCGCCGCCCAGCGCGCCGCCGAGCGCGCCTCGGCGGTCGTCAGGCCGAGCGCCCGCCCGATGGCGATGTCGTGACGCCGGCCCCGCAACACGCTCACCACGGCGTGGAGGAGCCCGGCGACGGCGAGGACGGCGAGGAACGCGGCGAGCAACCAAGGCAGCGGACCGGCGTCCTGGAGGTTGTCGATCTCCGACGGCAACGGCACCGGTGCGAAACCGGCCTCCTCGAGCGTGTCGGCCTCGCCGCCAGATCCGTCGAGGCGGGCGACGACGTAGTGCACGCTCGGCACGCAGTACGGCACGCCCGCGCACACGGCGTCGCTCAGCCGGCGCAGACCGTCCATCGACACCTCGATGCCCTCGTCGACCTCGTCGCTGCCCCACGCGACCACCTCGCCCACCACCGTCAGCGAGGTGCGGCCGTCGGGACCGCTGAGCGACACGGTGTCGGCGAGGTCGACGCCGAGCTCGTCGAGGATGTGCCGACCGAGGGCGACCTCGTCCTGGCCGGCCGGCGCCCTGCCGCGGACGATGGTCGGTCCGGCCCAACCTGACACGGCGTCCAGGGCGTCGGCAGTGCCGGTGAGCGAGCCGTCCGGTCCGGCGAGCTCGAGGTCCGCGTCGAGGCCCCAGCGAACGCCGACGGCCTCGACCCCAGGGCTCGACGCGGCCACCTCGACCGCTCGATCCGCCTCGTCAGGCTCGCCGCGCCACGCCATGTCGGCGTCGGCGCCGAACAGCCTGCCCTCCGTCACCAGGCGGTTGCGGCTCGACTCGAACGACCACACGCCGAGCACCCCGGCGATGCCGACCGCGGTCGCCACGATCGCGCCGCCCGCCGCCAGCCGTCGGCGACGGTCCGGCCGAGTCGCCAGGGCCAT
Organism: uncultured Acidimicrobiia bacterium; assembly: GCA_963784255.1. Classification (GTDB taxonomy): domain Bacteria; phylum Actinomycetota; class Acidimicrobiia; order Acidimicrobiales; family Ilumatobacteraceae; genus JALZMG01. The sequence continues at coordinate 64,091 of CAWAQO010000006.1, forward strand.
CCCGAGCAAGCCCCGCCGCGCTGAGTCCGGGCGGCAAGCTGACGAACCGGCGCGCGGCCGGAACACGCCGCCGTACCGCTCGCCGTGTGATGGCCAGGAGCATCCCCGCTCCGAGCGTGACGACGGCGACGGCGCCGGCGACCAGCACGACCGAGTCGATCCGCACGCCAGGATCGATCTCCAGGCGGCGGGCGAGGCCGCGGGGCGTCAGCGAGCTCAGACCGATCGCGGCGAGCACGGACCCGACCGCGCCGGCGGCGATCGCCGGGGCCACGGCCATCATGCCGGCGAGCAGCTGCTGCCCGGACGTCGCGCCGAGCGCGGTAGCGACCGCCCGATCGTCAGCGGACCCGTCCGCCTGGCGGCTCATCGCCTGGGCGACGACGACGAGACCGGCGATCCCGGCGGCCGCCGCGAGCAGGCGCATGGCGGTCACCTCGACGCCGATGCCGTTCCCGGCATGCTCGGGCAGTGCGCCGCCCTCCTCGAGGCCGACGACGTAGCCGGCCGGCTCGTACAGCCGTCCGATCTGCTGTACTGCCCGTTCCTCCTCGCCCGGCACGACGTCGAAGCTGTCGATGCACGTGCAATGGATCACCTCGTCGCCGTAGCGTTCGAGGAACGCCGGGCCGAGGGCGATGAAGGGGTCGTCCTGCTGGGCCACGTCGACGGCGGTGCGATGGATGCCAACGACGGTCACCGCCACCCGCGGTCCATCGCGCTCATCGACGACGCCGGCCTGCGCGAGGTAGGTGTCGAGCTGATCCCAGCCGACGGTACCGAGCACGAGTCGGTCACCGACTCCGACACCGAACGCGGCTGCGCCGGACTCGTTGACGAGCACCTCGTGCGGGTCGTCGAGGTCGAACATGCGCCCCTCGACGATGAACGGGCTGGCCGGTTCGCCGCGGTGCTCCGCGAAGGCGAAGGCGAAGGCGTCGGCCTCGGGCGTCGCGGCGACCGCCATCGCCGCCATGCGCTGGCCACTGCGCACGGTCGGATCCGCCGACGCCTCGGCGAACGCCGAGGTCGCGCGTTGACCGGACTCCGGTGTCCATGCTTGCGAACTGGCGAAGCCGTCGGCCTGCACGTCCGGCTCGCCGGTGGCGTCGACGAAGCGCTCGAACGCCGTGTCAGCCCGGCGAGCACCGGCCGCGGCGGCGATCGGTACGCCTCCGGCGAGCGTCACGAGCACGGCGAGCAGGGCGAGCGAGCCGGCCCGGCGGCGCCACTCGGTCCGCGCCCACGTCCATGCCATCGACATCATTCGCTCCGCAGGACCTGGGCGGGGACGAGGCGGGCGGCCTGCCGGGCCGGGAGGATGGCCAGCACGCCGGACGTCACGACGACGCCCGCCCCTGCGCCGGCGACCAGCAACATCGGGATGTCGACGTCGAGGAGCACGTGGATCGGTCCTGCGATGGCCAGCCACAGCGACCGCCCGACGACGAGCCCGGCGGGCACGCCGACGAGCCCTGCGGCGATGGCGACGATCGTCGCCTGCCACCGGACGGTGACCGACGCGTCGCCAGGCCGCATGCCGAGCGCGCGCAGCACCGCGAGATCACGTCGCCGCCGGCGCACGGCAAGGACGAGGGCATGGGCCACGGCGACGAGCCCGAGACCGAGCACGGCGACCGCGACGGCGACCGGCACCTGGCGCAGGTCGCGGAGCGAGCTGACGTCGGTGGGGACGAATCGGCGGTCCACGAAGGCGCCGTCGGCCTCCAGCTCGGCCGCGACGGCGTCGGCATCGTCGTCGTCCTCGAACAGCAAGAGAAGGTCGCTCGATCGGTCGATCGGCGCGGCGAGCTGATCCGCGGACAGTGCGTCGAACCCCTCGAGCGAGAGCACGATCCCTTCGCCGGGGTCACCCTTGTCGACGAGCGGCACGATCGCCTCACCAACCACCTCAGCGGACCGCGCTCCGCACTCGCCGGTCACGTCGAGACGGTCGCCGACGGCGACGCCGAGCATCGCCATCGTCTCGCCGGCGACGGCGACCTCCTCGAGACCGATCGGCGGGCGGCCGGAGCGCATGACGAGGGCCGTCGGACCACGGAGGCCGGTGATCCCGACGGCCTTGATCTGGGCCGTCCGGCCGTCGGGCAGCGTGGCGTCGAGCTCGCCGGCGCGGGCGAGCTCGGCGCCGGCGATCCGCGGGTCAGCCGAGAACTCGCGCATCAGCGGTTCGTCCGCGGCGCGTCCGGCGACGGCGTAGTCCCACGGCTGCCCGTACCGGGCGGGCGAGGCGAGCATGCGGTCGAGGTTGGCGTGCACGACGAAGGCCGCCACGCCGATGGCGATCGTCGCGCTCACCGTGGCCAACGTGGGCACGACGGGCATCCGCTGGGCGCCGGCGCCGGCGTCGAGCGCGAAACGTGCTCCTGTCGCGGCCGCCGGACGCAACCGCAGCCGCTCGATCAGCGCTGCCGCGGCACTCCTGCCGGTCGGCGACGCCGATCGGTTGGTGCGCGCCCAGCGCCTCGCCGCCACCGCTGCCACCACCGCCGTCGCGATCACGGCGAGGACGCCGCTGAGGACGAGCAGCGGCAGGTCGACGCGGATCCCGGCGTGCGGCTCGACGAGGCGGGTGCCGCCGAGGGGGAACGCGGGACTCGCGGCGACGGCGAGCGCGACGCCGGCAACGGCGCCGCCGACGACGGCCGGGAGCACGGACGTCACCCCGGCGCCCATCCGCCGACGTCGGTCCAGCCCGAGGGCCTCGAGGGCAGGTGCGTCGCTGGGACGCCGCTGCAGGTGTCGGGAGATCGCCTGGGAGACAACGACCGCGCCCGCGATGGCGGCGACGGCGGCGACGAGGTAGAGCGCGTCGCGCTGCAATTCGGCTGCCCGGCGCACGGTTTCGGTGTCGACCTCTTGGTCCGACGCGTTGCCGAGTGATCCGACACGCGTCGAGAGGTCGGCCGTGAGGCTCGAGCGGTCGACGCCGTCGGCCACGTGCACCGACAGGATCGTCCCCGGCTGCTCGGCCACGCGCCAGCGGCCGTCCAGGAGCGTCGGTCCGGCGAGGATCGTCATCCGGGGTGCCTGGTCGTCGACGAGGTCCTCGGTCAGCCGGACGATCCCGACGACGGTGGCCGCGCCGATCGGCTCCGGTTCACACTCGAAGCACGGCAGGGCGGTCACCGGCAGGTGGTCCCCGACGGCGACCCCGGCCGCTCGGGCGCCGCCCTCGCCGACCAGGATCTCATCGGTGCTGCCGGCCGCCGGGTAGCGCCCGCTCACGAGGTGCGGCCGCCCGTAGCCGCCGCGCGAGTCATCGACCCCGATGACGCCGTTGGCGTCCCGCCCGGCCGGCGCGCCGACACCGATCTTGACGACCCGGCTCACGCTGACCTGCTCGACCCGTGGATCGGCGGCGATCTCGTCGACGAGTCCGTCCGGCGGCCGATCCCCGATGAACACCACGATGTCAGCGAGTTCGGACGTGGCAGCGAAGCGGTCGGGCGCCGACCCGGCCCGCGAGGCGCCCGAGAGCAACGCCAGGACACTGCCGACGACGACCGCGATCAGCGCACCGACGACGATCAGCGAGCGCCAACCGTCGCGGATCTCGGCACGCGCCCACAGCACGGCGCCGGGCATCACTCGTACCTCCCGTCGCCGCGACCCAGGCGGGCGGCGCGGCGGCCGGGCCAGATGGCGGCGGTGACGAGCAGCCCCATCGTCAGCAGCGCGACACCGGCGACGACGACGGGTTCGAGGTCGAGGCGGACCAGGACGTTCGCCGGTGTGGCGACCGCCGTCCAGGCCACTCGGCCGAGGACCAGGCCGGCGGGGACACCGACGGCGACGGCGACGGCACCCATGGCGATCGCCTGCCACGTGACGACACGCCGGATGTCGACCGGCCGGAGCCCGATCGCACGGAGCACGGCGAGGTCACCGCTGCGGCGACGCACAGCGAGGAGCATGGCGTGGGTGGCGACCAGCAGGCCGAGCACGCCGACCGCCACGGCCAGCACCACCGGCACGCCCTGGAGGTCGCCGAGCATCGTGACCGAGCTCGGCACACGCCCGACCTCCACCGCCCAGCGGCCCCCGCCCAGCTGATCGTCGATGAAGGCGGCAGCAGTGCCGTCGTCGTGGAGCTGCACGGCGAGGCCGGACAGCTCGTCGATCTCGGCGATCAGACGTTCGCCGCACAGCTCGTCGAACGTGGAGAGGGGGAGGACCATCCCCGCGTCCGGATCGACGTCGAACACGAGTGGCACGATGACGCGCCCGACCACCTCGACCCGGCGCTCGCCGCAGGGACCGCTGATCGTGGCCGCGTCACCGACGGACATGCCGAGCGCCCGCATGGTGCTGGTGCCGACGGCGATCTCGCCCGGCGCGAACGGCGCTCGCCCGTCGAGCACGGCGAGTCGGGTCGGGCCGGTCAGCCCCTCGAGGCCGGTCGAACCGACCTGGCGGAAGCTGCCGCCGGCAGCGGCGAGGTTCAGCTCGCCCTTGTGCACGACGTCGACTCCGGCGACGCGTGGATCGGCGGCGAGCCGCAGACCGACCTCGCGCTGCTCGGCCGGGTCGGCGTCGACGGTGACGTCCCACGGCTGGCCGAAGCGGTTGGCGTCGCCGAGGAGACCGATCACGCTCGACCGCACGGCGAGCGAGCCGGCCACCACGGCCACGATGGCGGCGAGGCCGGCGAGGGTCGGCAGGACCGGCAGGCGGGCACGCCCGCTCCCGCTGGCCAGCGCCAGGTGGGAGCCGGCCGACGGGACGGGGCGCAGACCGAGCGCCGCCGCGACGCGGGTGATCGTCGCCGGGCGCCGTTCGGTGACGGCTCGCGCCCGGCCACGGTCCCAGCGACGCACGGCGACGGCCGCGCACACCGAGGTGGCGACGGCGGCGATCACCAGCCCGGCGAGCAGCACCTGCCAGTCGGCGTGCACGCCGCCGTCCGTCTCGGCGCGGCGGGCGATGCCGAGCGGCAGGAGCGGTGACGCCACGACGGCGAGGGCCACGCCGCCCAACGCACCGGCGACGAGCGCCGGCAGGATGGCGTAGAGACCGGCCCGGCGTCGCTCGGAGGCGGTCAGGCCGATCGCGGCGAGGACGAGGGCATCCTCACGCCGCGGTGCGAGATGCCGTGTGATCGCCTGGCCGATCGCCAGCAGGGCCGTGACGGCGACGGCCGCCGCGGCGACGAGCAGGGCGTTGCGCTGCAGCTCGGCCGCCCGCTGGGCACTGCGCAGGACGTCGCCGGTCTCCTCCACCTGGCCCTCCTCGACGAGTGGCGAGACGTCGGAGACGACGTCAGCGGCGGCGGCAGGATCGTCGAGGTGCAACAGGGCGATGGTGCCGATGGCCGCGCCGTCGGGGAGCCGTTCGACCCACTCGCCGGGAGGAGCCAGCACCAGCGCCTCACTCGACGGATCGTCGACCAGGTCGAACGGGAGGCGCACGATCCCCACCACCTCGACGTCGCCGATCGTCACCTCTTCGAACGATTCCAGCGAGGTGAGCGCCGTCAACGTGGAGCGGGTCCCGACGGCGAACCCGTAGCGGTCGGCGGCGCGCTCGTTGACGACGATCTCGTCGGCGCGGCCCGGCGTCGGGTAGCGACCGTCGATCAACATCGGCCGGCCGAACCCGCCCGGTGACGTCGGGTCGCCGCCGAGGAGCATGTACGAGCCATCGCCGATCTCCATCGGTGCCGGGGCCGCGGCCACCGCCGCGATCCGGTCGACCGCGACGATCCGTGGGTCGGCGGCCAGCTCGTCGAGGACGTCGGCCGGTCCGGTGGAGAAGACGACCACCTCCGCCAGCGCCGTCGACGCCCTGAAGCGCTCCACAGCGCTCCCGGCGCGACGGGCGCCGGCGGCGAGCCCCAGGGCGGCTCCGACCGCCACGGCGACGAGGAGAGCGAGGAGGACCGTGGACGCCCAGCGCTGCCGCAGATCGGCCCGTGCCCACAGCGTCCCAGCAGCACCCACCATCACTCCGATCGCAACGCCGTGGCGGGCGCGACGCGGGCCGCTCGCCAGCGTGGCCATGCGGAGATCGCCACCGCGACGACCAGCACACCGGCCGCGACGGCGGCAACGGCGAGCATCGGCAGGCGGGTCACCACGATCACACCGAGGTCATCGGCGATGATCCGCCAGATCGCCTTCCCGATGACGATGCCGAGCACGAGGCCGGCGACCGTGCCGGCGGCGGCCGTGAGCACGGCCTGCCACGTGAGGGCCGCGGCAGCCGGACGCGGCCCCAGGCCGAGCGCGCGCACGATCGCCAGGTCGCGGGCTCGGCGGCGCTGCGACGTGAGCACGGCGTGGACCAACCCGGCGGCTGCGAAGAGGCACAGGAACCCGGCGAGGAGGGCCGGGATCGCACCGACCTGGCCGAGCCTGCTCACGTTGGCCGGCGGCGGGACGTCCACGAAACCGGCGGCGATGAGGGCCGCCCGGCTCGTCTCGTCGCCCGCCGAGGCGAAGAGGTTCGCCGACAGGTTGCACTCGTCGAGGGTGTCACCGGCGCAGAGCATCGTTCGCAGCGCCTCGGGCTGGACGACGAAGGCGCGGCCGGGATCGGTCGAGTCCCACGACGACACGACACCGGTGACCGAGAGCACGACCGGGGTTCCATCGCCAGGCGCCTCGACGGTGATCTCGTCCCCCACGCCCGCGCCGAGTGCGGCGGCGGTGTCGGATCCGAGGGCGACCTCGTCGGCGTCGTGCGGGTGCCGGCCCTCCGCGACGGGGACGAGGGCGTTGCCACGCGGGGTGTCGTACGCCTCCGGTTCGACGTCGGCCGAGCCTGCCGGGCCGGTGGCCGTCAGCGTGTCGTCGTTGATGGCGAGTTGACGGGTCACCGCCGTCACACCCGGGATCGCCAGTGCACGGTCGACGAGCTCGGCCAACCCGAACGTGCCGTTGCTCTCGAAGACGAGCTCGGCCGCGGCCCCGTAGTCAGAGGGCGAAGCGTCGAGGTGGTGTCGGGAGGACTCGAGGGTGGTGACCACGAGCACGGCGGCGACGGCGACGGCGACGCTGGCCGCGGCCGCGGCCGCGACGGCTCGGGAGCGGCGACCGGATCCGGCAGGGTCAGCGGCGAAGGAGGCGCCGAGCGACATCGTCGGACGCCCGCTCAGCAGCGCGGTGAGCGGCCGGCCGGCGACTCGTGCGCCGCGACGTCCGCCGGGATGCCGCGACGGCGATGAGGGCGACGGTCGCCGACGCGGCGATGAAGGTGACGGCGGCACCCGCCACCAGCGTCGGTCCGTCCCAGCGCAGCCCCGGGTCGGGTTCGGCGAGGGCGGCCGCTCCGCGTGGGAACAGGGCACTCCCCGACCAGGCGACCAGCGGCACGGCGAGTGCGCCGGCCGCGATCCCGACCATGGCCACGGCGACCGAGCCGAGTGCCTGCTGCGGCCGGGTCATCCCCATCGCCGCCAGCCCCGGGCGGTCCGTGGACGAAGCGGCGACGAGCCGACCGAGCGCCTGGCCGACGAGGAGGAGGCCGCCGACGGCGGCGACGGCGGCGGCGATCCACAGCGTCGACACACCGACCTCGATGCTCGGCAGGATCGCCGCTCCCGGAGCGTCCGTCGCCGTCATCTCCAGTTCGTAGGGGGCGAGGAGCGCCTCCATGTCGGCGGCGACGGCCTCGAGGCGATCCGGATCGGCACGAACCTCGACCAACGGTTCGATGTGGGCGATGTCGTCACCGTGGGCGCGGGCGAAGCCCTCGGAGAACTCGACGACGTGGGAATGGCGCCTCGAGGTCCGCCTCGGATCGAGTGACGGCGGCGACGCGCACCTCGATGGTCGGTCCGTCGAGGGCGTCGGCGGAGGCGAACTGACCGTCGTTGGTCGCCCATTCGAGAAGCCGGTCCGCCGATGCCGTGTCGAACGTCAGCGTGCTCCCCACGCCGAGGCCCAACTCCCGGACGGCTTCCTCGTTGATCGTCACGGCGCTGGGGTCGTCGACGCCGGGGAGGCGACCATCGATCACGATGGGCCGCCGCGGCTCGCCGGCCGTCGCGAACGGGCCCGTGGCGAACGCCGTCACCCGTCCCTCGGGGTCCATCTCCGGGTACAGGGCGATGGCCCACCACGACTCGACCACGACCGACTGGACGCCGTCCAGGGCGGCCAGTTCGTCGACCGCCTCGACGTGGCCGCCGAAGTGGTCGGCGGCCATGTCGGCGCTGGTCGGCCGGGCCCCGCCGAGGTTCACCTGGGCGGCCAGGTTGGGCTCGCCGGTGACGTCGCGGAACCGGTCGTATGCGGTGTCGGCCCGGTGGGCGCCGGCCGCGAGCGCGGTCGCCGCCCCGCCGGCGATGGCGACGAGCACGGCGATGCCGATCAAGGCCGGCCACCGCCGACGCCACTCGGCCGCGGCCCACAGCCCGATCGCCCCGCCCACCGTGGATGTCCCGTCCGTCAGGCCGTGGCCGTCACACCGGCGTCGACGACCCGACCGTCCTTCATGCGCACGATGCGGCTCGCCGCGTCGGCGACCGGTTGGTCGTGGGTGACCATGAGGATCGTCTGGCCGCCCTGGTGCAGCCGTCGGAACAACTCGAGGACCTCTTCGCCGCCCTCGCTGTCGAGGGCCCCGGTCGGCTCGTCGGCGAGCACGAGGGTCGGCTCGTTGGCGAGGGCCCTGGCGATCGCCAGGCGCTGGCGCTGACCGCCGGACAGCACGCCCGGCGCCTGCCTGGCCTTGTCACCGATGCCGAGCAGGTCGAGCAGGTCGCGGGCGCGGGACTCGGCGCTCTTGCGCTTGCGCCCGGCGATGACCGCCGGCATGACGACGTTCTCCAGAACCGTCATGCCCTCGAGCAGGTTGAAGAACTGGAAGACGATGCCGACGTGCTTGCGGCGCATGATCGCCAGGCGGTTCTCGTCCATCCCGGCGAGCGACTCGCCGGCGATCACGATCTCACCTTCGTCGGGCAGGTCGAGCCCGGCGATGACGTTGAGCAGCGTCGACTTGCCACACCCCGATGGGCCCATCACGGCCACGAACTCGCCGTGGGCCATCTCGCAGATCGGCACCGCGCAGGGCGCGCACCGGCGCCGTGTCCTTCTCGAACGTGCGGTACGCGGCGCGGACCTCCACGGCAGGGCCGACCGGTCGATCGGCGACGTCCGCCGCGCCGGCCGAGATGGACATGGTCATCGAAGAGCTCCCTGGTTGATGTGGTCAAGGGCAGGGAGACGATGCGCGACCACCGGAGTGTCCCGCCCTTTCACCAGCTGGGGTTCCAGCTGTTCCGCGCCGCCCGGCAGGCTACCGAGGCGACGCACCGTCGCCTCACTGAGCACGGTCTGGCCCGGCTCGGCGAACTGCTGCAGGCGCTGGCACAGGTTGACGGCGTCGCCGACGAGCGTGTACTCGACGCGCTCCTCGCTGCCGAGCAGCGCCGCGGCGACCGTGCCCGTGCTCAACCCGATGCCCAGCCCGAACGGCTGGCGTCCCTCGGCGAGCCACTCCTCGTTGACGGCGTGCTGCGCGCGGTGCATCGCGGCGGCCGCGGCCAGCGCCCGTTCGGCATGGTCGGCGCTCGCCCGCGGCGCCCCGAACACCGCCATCACGGCATCACCGACGTACTGCATCACCGTCCCCCCGGCGCCGAGGATGGCCCCGTTCATCTCGGCGCGGTGGCGGTTGAGCTGCTGGGCGAGCACGGCCGGGTCGGCGTGCTCGGCGATCGACGTGTAGCCGCGGACGTCGCTCATCAGCACGGTCACCTCGAGTCGCTCCGTCTCGCCGATGCCGCGGCCCTCGGCGAGCAGCGTGTCGGCGAGACCGGTCGGCAGCATCCGGCTGAGCGTCTCGCCCTGCTCCTCGCGCTCGACGATCGCCTGGTGCAGCCGGCGCAACCGGTCGAGGGCGCCTTCCTCACCGGCCGAGACCCCCGCGGCCAGCTGGACGAACAGGCGCTCGACCTGGGCCTCGACGGCGGCGGGCGTCGTCTTCGTCATCGTGGCGATGGCCTTCATCGTGCGTCCCGCAGCGACCTGGCCGAGCAACTCGTCGTCCGATGCGCTGAGGCCCCCGGTACGCCGTACCGGACTCATCAGTGCGGCGACGATGACCGGGTCGAGCATCGAGCCGCCGGTGGCGACCTCGCGGATCGCCCGGCCGAGCTGGTCACCCTCGGCGATGCGGTCCTTCAGCAGGTAGGCGTAGCCGGCCGGGCCCTCGGAGAGCAGGGAGACGGCGTAGTCGGGGTCGTCGTACTGGCTGAGGATGACGATCCCGGTACCGGGGTGGATCTTGCGGATCTCCTTGGCCGCGTCGATCCCTTCCCGCTGGAAGTTCGGCGGCATGCGGATGTCGGACACGACCACGTCAGGCTGCAGCTCGGCGGCGCCGGCGACGAGGCCGTCGTAGTCCTCGGCGACGCCAACCACCTCGACGTCGACATCGCGCCGCAGCATCGCCTGGACACCCTCACGGATGATCGCACTGTCGTCGGCCAGGAACACCGTGATCGCCCGCATGGCACCATGCAAGCAGGCCGGACTTCGCGGCGGAAGGGCGTCACCCGGTCTCGGCATGGTGTGGCTGACCACACCTCGTCCACCATGTGCCAGCACCCTGGCCGGTTCGCCGGCCGTGTCGCCACAATGGCGCCCGATGGTGAGCGAGGCGGCACGGATGCGGACGGGCGCGCTCGTCCGCCGGCACCGGGTCGCCACGTGCGCGCTGGCGGTGCTCGCCGGTCTCGCCGCCGCGGTGCCGCTGGCGACCTGGGCAGCCGGTCGCCGCACCGCCGTCGCCATCGACCAGTTCCTCACCCGATCCGAACCTCCCGACGTCCTCATCGACTTCTGCCCGGAGGGCGTCGAACCGGGGTCGCCGGACGAGCTCCAGACGTGCAACGCGTACGTCCCGTCGGCCGAGCTGGACGCCATCCGCTCGATGCCCGGGGTGCGCCTCGCCGCCAGGGCGTCGTGGACGATGATGCTGCTGGCGACGAGCGTCGACGGGCCGCGCCGCCCGGCCACGATGATGCAGATCGACGGCGCCGACCTCCCGACGTGGTCGGGAGTGCCGGTCGCTCGTCGCCGGCCGCCTGCCCGGAAGAGACGCGCCCGACGAGCTGCTCGTCAGCGACGGCTCGGCGGCTGCTCTCGGCATCGAGCCGGGGTCGGTCATCTGGGTGTCGGGGCTCGATGACGGCGCGGCCCCGTTCCCGTCGACGCGTCGTCGGCGTCGTCCGCACGGTCGGCGAGCTCGTGCCCGAGCGCACGGACTCACCGATGGCGTCGGGGAACCCGATGTTCCACGCCGGTTCGGCTTGGTCGACGGCCCACGGCGACGAGGTCCTGAGGGCGTCCAACAGCGTCGGCGTCTTCCTCGACGAGCGGACGCCCGAGGACTTCATCGCCGAGCTCCTCCAACGCCTGCCCGGCCGGCTGTTCAACGCCACCCCTCCCCTGGACCCCGAGCTGATCGACACCGCCCGACAGGCGACGGGCTACGAGTCGAGGGGCACCGCGGCCGTGGCGGCGATCGCCGCGCTCGCCGGAGCCTTCCTCGTCGCCCAGGCCGTCGCCCGCCAGGCCCGGCGCGAGTCGGACGATCGCCAGGTGCTCGTCGCCCTCGGCGCCACCCGCCGCGATCTGGTCGGCGCCTCCATCGTCCGGTGGACCCTGACCGCAGTCGTCGCCGCCGCGGTCTGCGCCGTCGCCGTCGTCGCCGCGAGCCCGATCGGCCCCGTCGGTATCGGCCGGCGGGGACCGTGGACACACGGCATCTCGGTGGACTGGACGGTGCTCGCCGTCGGCGTCCCCGCCGTCCTCGCGCTCGTGATCGGTGCCGGCGCGGCCTCGGCGCGGCGTCAGCCGGCACGACCGCGCGGGGTGACGGTGAGCGTGCCGGGTCCGCCGCCCGTCGGCCGCGGGGACCATGCTGGCCCTGCGCGGCGTGCGAGGTGGCGCCGGGGTGCCGATCGTCTCTGCGGTGGCCGGCATCGCCGTGGCGGTGGCCGTCCTCGTGGCCGTCGCCGCCGGTGCTTCGTCCATCCGCGAGGTGACCTCGAACCCGGTCCGCTTCGGCGCCGACTTCGACGCCATCGTCGCGAACGTCGGCGACGGCGAGGAGGACCAGGAGGGACTCTGGGCGACCGTGGCCGCCCACGCCGACGTCGTCGCCGCGGCCGGGATCCCGGGATCGACCGTGATGACGGACGACGGTGAGCTCTACGTCCAGGCGTTCGTGCCCGTGCCCGGCGTCGCGCCGGTCCGCCCGGTGATCACCGCCGGTCGGGAGCCGACGCGTGACGACGAGATCGCCCTCGGCAGCCTGGCGATGCGCGAGGCCGGCGTCGGCATCGGCGACGTCATCAGCCTCCGACCGACCGCCGGCAACGGCGGACCGCGGCAGTACACGGTGGTCGGCGCCGTGATGATGACGGACAACTACGAACCCAGGGTCGGCGCCGGAGGGGTGCTCGACCCCGACGGACTCGCCCGCGTCGCGCCGCACGCAGACGGGGGTCTCGCCGTCCGTGTCACCGCCGGTTCGGGCCACCACGCCGCGCTGGCCAGGCTGCGCGATGCCTTTCCCTACGGGTACACGGCGGTCGTGGTGCCGACGAGCCTGCAGAACGCCGAGCGCATCGCCGGCCTCCCTGTCGCCATCGGCGCCGTCACTGCGGCGCTGGCCGCCGTCACGCTGACCCACGCGCTCCTCGTCTGCGTGCGCCGCCAGCGCCGTGAGCTCGCCGTGTACAAGTCGCTCGGCTTCACGCGGCGGCAGGTGATCGCCGCGGTGACGACGGAGGCGACGCTGCTCGGCCTCCTCGCCCTGGCCATCGGCATCCCGCTCGGGATCATCGTCGCCCGCTGGGGCTGGCGCACCATCGCCGGCGGGCTCGGCCTGGCCGCCGAGGCCTCGCTCCCGCTCGGGGTGGTCGCTGGGTCGGCGATCGGCGTGCTCGTCGTCGCCAACCTCGCCGCCGCCGTGCCCGGTTGGCGGGCCGGTCGGATCCGCGCCGCCGAAGCGTTGCGCACCGAATAGCGAACGCAACCGCGTCTGCGGACGGGCGGGGGCGTCCGATCGTGGCCGCCTCCGGCGGGCAGTGGTGGCAGCCACACCGCCCGGATGCATGCCAGTCACCTGGCCCGGAGGCGTCGAGTCGCGCACCATCGAGGCATGACGACAACATCACCCACGAGGCGGATCGAGGGGTCCGTCACGACGATCTCCTGGATCCCGTCGGAGGCGGTCGAGGGCGCCTACAAGGCCGGCTTCAAGCTCGGCGTGAGCCACTACGATCCGGCACCGCCCGACGATCTCGGTCCCGACGTCGACGCCGCGCTCGACGAGCTCGTGGCGACGGACCGCCTGCGCTTCGCCAACCACCTGTGGGCCTGGGCCGAGTTCGACGACCACGGCGGCGTCGTGGCGTACGGCCACCTGGGCGGCGGCAAGCTCGGGGCGACCAACGTGCACATCGGAACCGACGTGTGCCTCGGCGCATCGGCGATGCCCGAGCGCCGCGGCGAGACGGAGATCGGCCCCGGATGGGTCCGCTTCACCCAGACCAACGGCGGACGCACCGGCGCACCGATGCCGCGGCCCGTCCGGCGACCCCCGTTCGTGCAGTTCAAGTCGCCGGTCGCCTGGACGACGCTGGAGCTGACGCTGTACGCCGACGGCCGGGTCGAGGGACGCCTGACCGGCGCCTCGGCCTTCCCCCGCCACTGGGTCTACGACACCGCCGGCACGCTCACCGCCAAGAGCGGGAACACCGATTGGAAGGGTTGGGCCAGTACCGCCTTCGGCAAGCACACGCCGTGGGGCGAGGAGGACTCGCCGGCGTTCGTGACCGCTGCCGAGACCGCGCTCGAACGGGACCTCTCGGGCCTGGTGATGCATGGCGTCAACAAGCCCGAGGTGCGCAAGCTCCCGGCCGGCGAGGTCCTCACCCGGCAAGGCGATGTCGGTGGCGAGCTGTTCCTCCTGCTCGACGGCGTGCTCGTCGTCGACGTCGACGGTACGGAGTGGGCCGAGGTCGGCCCCGGCGCCGTGCTCGGCGAGCGAGCGGCGATCGAACGAGGCCGCCGCACATCCACCCTGACGGCCAGGACGGCATGCAAGGTGGCCGTCGTACCAGCCGAGCAGATCGGAACGGCCCGGCTGGCGGCGCTCGCCGTCGAGCACCGCCGAGAGCTCGCCGACGCCGATACCTGAGGTCGGCTGTCGAGCACCTCGACGCACGCCGCAGACACCGCCGAGCAGCCAACGGCAGTGCGTGAGCAGCGCCCGGACCACCGGGGTGGCGGCGTTCATCTCTTCTGGGCCGGGACGCCTCATCGGAACCGGCGTGCGATGGTGTGTCGAACGCGGCCTTCGGTTCGAAGTGCCCGGTCTGGTCGTCGGCGAGGTCGTGCCCGGACGGGAAGCACCGACCAGACTGCCCACGAACTCAGCCGCCCGCTCGGCCGACCCGTCGACGTGACCGTCACATGAGGTGGCCATGGCAGCACCTCGGGGTTGCGCAGTCTCAGCGCGGAGGCGTCTGATAGACGGCAAGGTGCCGCTGGCGGCCGCCGAGGGAGGGTGACATGGGTGACGAGTTCGTGGCCAGGCGCCCGGTCCGCATGCCAACGACCACGCCCACGCGGGCCCCCCGTCGCCCGGTGCAGCGAAGACTGCGCGTGGGGCCGGCCGGCGACCGCTCCGAGGTCGAGGCGGATCAGGTCGCGGCGGCGGTGGTGCGGGCCCTCCGCGACCAGCGTCCCGATCCTGCCGGCCCGGCCGACGTGTCGGACGACGTCGGTGCTCGACCGATGGCCGGCCGGATCCGCCGCAACACCACGGCCGGCATCATCGGCGAGGCGGGAGGCGCGGTCGATGCGGACACTGACGCGGCAATCCGTGGCGCTGCCGGCACGGGCCGCCCGCTGGACGACCGCGTGCGGCGGAGGATGGAGCGCGGCTTCGGCGCCGACCTGTCGGCAGTGCGGGTGCACGCCGATCCCGCCGCCGATGACCTCAGTCGCCGCATCCAGGCGCAGGCCTTCACGACCGGAAACGACATCTTCTTCGCGAAGGACCACTACGACCCCTCGAGCCGGCGCGGCGAGCACCTGCTGGCGCACGAGCTGACCCACGTCGTGCAGCAGGGCGCCGGGTCCGGTGTGCGTCGCTCGACCGTGATCCGGCGGGTGCCCTCCGCGTTCGCCGGCGAGCGCACCCGGCTGGAGCAGAACCCGCGCACCAAGCCGAACGCCTTCACGAGCTTCTTCGGTCTGGACTCGTGGGGCAAGGTGGTCGATGCCGCCGACGAGTACTCGCAGTTGAAGGAGGACGCCATCGCCCAGCGTGAGCGCCGCATGGGCGTGCTCGTCACGAACGTGACGACCTGGAAGGACGAGTACGGCAAGAGCGTGAGCGCCCACAAGAACGACGCCAGCGATGACGCCCGCTCCGCGGAAGTCGGCGACACGGGTCTGTTGGGGTCCAAGATCGCCCGCGAGCGGGCGGAGTTGGGCAACGTGAAGGGCACGTTGGCCGTCCAGGGCGCCGGCCCGGCTCTGAGTCCGGAGCCGGCCGCCACCAAGAAGCACGGGGCGAAGGGGACGCTCAGCAAGAACGTGATCGCGTCGTACGATCGCAAGCTGACGAACAGCTCCGGCCTCGACCTCCCGAGCGGATCGGCGTGTGACGTGTTCGGCCAGTACCCGACCGAGGGCTCGGCGCTCGTCAGCGTGGTGTCACCGCTGCAGGGCAAGATCACGGTCTGGGTGCCGCTCGACGCGATCACCATCGCCGAGACGGCCCGGGTCGAGTCCGCGATCCCGACGGGCCCGCTACCGAAGTCGAAGACGCCCGCGCCGCCCGAGGAGTTCCTCCTCGCCGGCATGCAGCACTTCGACATCGCCGAGGCCACACCACTGTTCCCGCACCCACCTACCATCGAGGACGTCCAACAAGGCGGGCTCGGCGACTGCTACCTCCACGCCGCCGTGCTCTCGATCGTCCACCGCAACCCGGCCGACATCCTGTCGATGATGAAGGACGAGGGCGGCACGGTCGCCGTGCGCCTGTACGACGTGACGAGTGGGCCACCCAAGACCTTCACCCCCAGGTTGGTCCGCGTCAAGAAGTCGGCCGTCTGGAACGTGTACCAGCGGCGGGAGAAGGGCGTCGACAAGGGCCAGGGCTTCACCGAGTCGTACGCCAAGGGCGCCCTGTGGGTGAAGATGCTGGAGAAGGCGTACGCCGCCGCCGGCATGAGCGGGCTCGGTACCGCCCTCATCGGTGCGCCGTCCTACGGCGAGATCGCCAGCGGTTTCACGGCGGTGTCGCTGGAGCACCTGCTCGGCCAAGAGGCGGAAATGTCGGTCGAAGCGATGCAGACCGGTGTCGGCGTCAACGCCGCGCTGCTTCCGACCGGCGTGTTGCGCCTGCCGTGGAGCAGCGCCGAGCGGTCGGCGTACGACCTCGCCAAAGCGGCGACGGAGGACAAGGAAGCGGCGTACGCCGGCCTCGTGTCGTTCGACATCCTCCACGACGTCGCCGCGGTGGATGCATGGATGGGCTTCGTCGCCAAGGTGGACATCGAGGCCAAGGTGCGGGCCCTCGCCAGCAAGGGCAGCGCCGACTACCGCAAGGGCGAGATCCGCCTCGAGGACTTCATCGCCCTGTTCCGCGACGAGGGCCTCGAGGACCGCTTGGCGAAGCCGGTGAACGACTGGCTCGCCGCCAAGCGCCTCTACCCAGGACATCGCGGCACCGGCAACTACACGGCCAACCAGCTCGCTCTGTTCGGCCGCATCCGCGCCCTCCTCAGCAGCGGGGGGTACGCCGCGGTCGGGTCGAAGGCCGAGGTCGGTCGCACCGTCGGCGGCACGGGCCACAGCGGCGGTGAGTCGAAGACGAAGGGCATCGCCGGCGGGCATGCCTACGCCGTGCTGGGGTTCAAGCCGGACAAGGATCCTGCGGCGCTGGTTCCCGGTGAGCTCGTGATGATCCGGCTGCGCAACCCGTGGGGCAGCTACGGCCGCCAGTACGAGGCGCTGCAGGGCGACAAGCTGAAGGTGAAGAAGGCAGCCCCGACCGGCGACGCGGCCAAGGACATCGCGGCCACCGAGAAGATCCACAGCGACACCCCTGGCGGCGACTTCGACGTCGAGCTCAGCGATCTCACCAAACGCTTCGCATGGCTGGACATGTCGGCGGCCCGACGGTGACCAACGAACCGAGCTGGACGGCGTCCCGCGCCGTCACGGGGTGGCCGGTCGAGCGAGTCGAGCTCCATGCTCTCGCCATCGACCTCGGTGTCCCGCTCGGTTGGGAGCCCGAGGAGCGGGGGACGGGAGCACCCGCCCAGATCGCCGTCCACCGAGGTCCCAGCCGCGCCGAGCAGGTGGCGGTCCAGCTCGTCGAGGACGCGGACGAGTCCAGGCCGCTGTCCGCGTGGCTCGACGCGGTCGTGACGGTGGCCGGCTTCCCAGTACCGGAGCTGCTCGGGGACGGAGACGGCGGGCAGCCGGACCTGGTCGAGTGGCGTGACGTCGGCGCCGCGCCCGGCTACGCCGAGCGTCTCGGCGCCGACGACAGTCACCTGTACGACGGCCTCGCCGTCCTCACCTCACGCCCGACGCAGCTCGCCCGCCTCTACGTCGTGCTGCTGCGCGCTCGCCGGCGGGCATGGCGGCTCTCGCTGTCGTTCGAGTCGGCCTGCCCGCCCGGCTCGCCGTCCGCGCTCGTCGAGGCCAACGACCACGTGCGCGCCGCCGCGACCTTCGGAGGAGTCGAGCTCCGCTGAACACGGGGCCGGGCGCGCTCGGCTCGGCGAAGCGTCGCGACCTTCGGCACGATGGAACGCGGTGCGAATCGGCATCGACCCGCCTTTGGTGCAACACCGATCGCCGCGATCCGAGACGCCGCTGACCTGAACGCCACGGCCATCGCCGCATCGCTCGGGGTCTCCGTGGGTCTCGGATCGACGCCGGGTGTCGAACGAGGGCTGTCGGGCGGTTGTGTTGGCGGCGTCAGGTTGGTTGTGGTGTGCCGGGGTGGAAGATGGGCCAGCCGATCTCGGTCGACCATCCGTCGTTATCGGGCGTCTCGCGGACAGCCCGGCGGTCGAGTCCGCTCGGCCGTACCGGCCAGGATGTGCGGATGATCTTTGGGTCGCACTTCGTGCTGTTCAGCCGCGACGCCGATGCCGATCGCGCCTTTCTCTCCGACGTGCTCGGCTTCGATCACCTCGATGCGGGAGGCGGGTGGTTGATCTTCGGTCTGCCGCCAGCGGAAGCCGCCGTTCACCCTGCTGACGTGCCCGGGTCGGAGCTGTACTTCATGTGCGATGACCTGGTTGCCGAGACGAGCGCTGCTCGCGGAGAAGGGCGTGCAGCTGTCGCAGGTCGAGGAGGCCCGCTGGGGTTCCGTGACCAAGATCCGACTCCCGGGAGGGGGCGAGGTAGGTCTCTATCAACCCCGCCACAAGGCCATGGTGACTCCGCGCTCGACACACTGCGACGCAACACTGAGGTATTGACCTCAGTGTCACGGAACGCGTATAGTTAGGTATGTGCCTCAGCATTCTCCGATCGAGCCGTCGTTGGCGACGGTGTTCCAGGCGCTGTCGGATCCGACACGCCTGGCGGTCGTGGAACGGCTGAGCATCGGACCGGCGTCTGCGACCGAGCTGGCCCGGCCGTTCGAGATGGCGCTGCCATCGTTCATGCAACACCTCGGTGTGCTCGAGCGCGCCGGCCTCGCCACCTCCCACAAGACCGGACGGACCCGTGTCTTCCAACTGGCCCCCGGCTCGCTCGAGCTGGCCTCGGCCTGGCTGGCTACGTTCCGCAACCACTGGGAACGCCGCCTCGACCAACTCGACCAACTGCTGCTCGCGCAGCACCGAACCGGACAGGACCGATCATGACTGCCTACATCCCCGACCCCGAGCTCGACCTCGTCCTCGAGCGCACGCTGCCCGTCGCACCCGACAAGGTGTGGGCCGCCTGGACCGACCCGGCACTGCTGGTGCAGTGGTTCACGCCCGCACCATGGAAGACGGTGTCCGCCGACCTCGACGTCCGTCCTGGTGGCCGCTGCGTCACGACGATGGAGTCACCCGAGGGCGAGCAGTTCCCCAACGTGGGCTGCTACCTCCAAGTCGAGCCCGGCAGCCTGCTCGTGTTCACCAGCGCGATGATCGAGGGGTTCCGCCCGGTCGTCGCCGGGGACGGCATGCCGTTCACGGGTCGCGTCGAGATCACCCCCGCAGCCGACGGCGGGACCCACTACCGCGCCATCGCCATGCACGCTGACAAGGCCGGCGTCGAACAACACGTCGAGATGGGCTTCCACGAGGGCTGGGGCGCAGCAACCGACCAGCTCGTCGCCCTCCTCTCCTGACCGCCGCTCCTCGTTGGGTCACGTCGCGGACAGACCGGACGTGGCCCAACGAGTTCGGGTCGAGCTGACGGGCTGCCGCCCGCGTCGAACCGCCTGTGGAGGATGAAGCCTGAAGGGAAACCGTCATGACGTACACCGCTGATCAGCCGACGGACGACGACGCCGAGCTCGCGCGAGAGGTCATCGACGCTGGCCGCTATCTCGTCCTCGCCTCTGCGGACGCCGATGGTCGTCCATGGCCGACCCCCGTCTGGTATGCGCGAGAAGGTCGAGAGTTCATCTGGGTCTCCTGGCCCGAGGCGCGTCATTCGAGCAACATCGAGGTGCGATCCGCAGTGAGCCTCGTCATCTTCGAGACGCCGGTACCCGTCGGGGGTCGAACACGCGGCGGTGTACGCGGAGGCGACGGCCGCCGAGGTCTCGGAGGCTGACCGCGAACGCTGCCTCGGTGCCTTCGATCGCCGTTCCCGCGCCGAGGGACTGGGGACCTGGACGCGGACCGCGCAATGACGGCTCGGTCTCGTGATCGACGATGGACGCTTGCTCACCGCTTCGGTCACCGAATCGGTCCAGCCCAGGTGCAATCTGGTGACCAAGGCATCTGGGGGCTGCGGTTCGCAGGCTGATGGATGCGTCGAGCTGTCGCGGGTGGCCAGCGCTCAGAACCGTCCGAGGGATTCGAGCTGGAGGCTCGGGGCACCATCCGCCTGTGCCAGTCCGAGGTCGACGGTCGCGACGAAGTGCCATTCGCCGTCGCCGGCTGGGTCGGTCAGGCGCTGCGTGACGATCCAGCGTTCGGGTTCCTCGGCGAGGTCGAACTGGGACGCGGCTCGCGCCTCGGCGTCGACGATGATGCGGTCGTACTCGACCCAGTACGGCGTCATCGCAGCGTGCAGGTCGTCGTTGGTCCATCCGGTGCGGTCCGCCAGAGCCGGGTACGAGCGTCGTGCCAGCAGCTCGACCCAACCGAACGCGGCGGTTCGCACCGCGGTCCGCCACGCGGGCGGTGGGAACGGCCGTGATGCGTCGGGACCCGCGGGCGCGAGGTGGTCGTGGACGGGGCGGCCGGCGAGCAACGTCCACTCATCGAGCAACGTGGCGTCGGTCGCCCGGATGAGCTCGCCGAGCCACTCGACGACGTCTTCCAACCCGTCGGTGTAGACATCGTCGGGCAGCGAGCGGTCGAGCGATCGCCACGCGTCGGTGAGGTACCGAAGGACGAGTCCCTCGCTGCGCTCCAGGCGGTAGCGGCGTACGAACGTGGCGAAGGTGTCGCCGCTCTCGAGCATCTCGCGCAGGATCGACTTCGGTGACGGCTCCGTCGTCAGCCACGGGTGGTGGGCCCTGTACGTCGTGAACATCGTGTCGAGGAGTTCCGCCAACGGCTTCGGCCACGAGATGGCGTCGAGCCGTTCCATGCGCTCTTCGTACGGAACGAACTCGGCCTTCAGGCGGGCGACCTCGGCCGCCCGGGCGGCATTCTGCTGGGCGTACAGGATCTGGCGCGGATCCTCGAGCACGGATTCGACGACGCTCGTGACATCTGCGACGTAGGACGGATCGTCCTGGTCGAACGTTGCGACGACCTCGATGGCGAAGGTCATCAGCGGCGACGAGAACCGCAGGGCGCTGCGTTCGTCTTGTCCCTCGACGAGCGAGCCAACGCGTACGCCGGCACAGCGGCCGCTGGCATCGCGCAGGCGCTCGGCGACCCCCGCCGCTTCAAGGCTGCGGTAGACGGCGATCGCACGCCGTCGGTGCTGGCGGCGCCGCGGCTCGGGGTCGTGGTTCGTGCGCAGCAGGTGCTTGAGCGCGACCGGACCGTCGGGCCTCGAGAGCACGCTGGCAACGAGATCGGCCGTGACG
The DNA here is from genome assembly GCA_963784255.1 of uncultured Acidimicrobiia bacterium. Classification (GTDB taxonomy): domain Bacteria; phylum Actinomycetota; class Acidimicrobiia; order Acidimicrobiales; family Ilumatobacteraceae; genus JALZMG01. The sequence continues at coordinate 85,325 of CAWAQO010000006.1, forward strand.
AGGAACCGTGACGTGAGGGCCTCCGGCGTGCTGCTCCCGAGCCGTTCCATCACGGCCTGGTCGTAGTGCACGAAACCGTCCGGGGGCTTTGCTTTGGTCGCCCTGCGGCGTGCCTTGGCGTCGTCGCCGGCCCGCGCCAGGGCCCTGGCGTTCTCGATGACGTGCTCGGGCGCCTGCACCCACACGTGCCCGTCGGGGTCGAACCCGGGCCGTCCAGCGCGCCCGGCGAGCTGGTGGAACTCGCGCACCGTGAAGCGCCGGACGCGGTTGCCGTCGAACTTGGTGAGGGCGGTCATCAGCACCGTGCGGATCGGGATGTTGACGCCGACCCCGAGCGTGTCCGTGCCGCAGATGACCGGCAACAAGCCCTGGCCGGCCAGACGCTCGACCAGGCGGCGGTAACGAGGAAGCATCCCTGCGTGGTGGACGCCGACACCGTTGCGCAGGAGACGATCGAGGGTCGCCCCGAAGCCGCGTCCCATCCGCACGCCCTGCAGCGCCTCGGCGATCGCCTCGCGTTGGGCTCGGACGGTGACGTTGAGGCTGACGAGAGCCTGAGCCCGCTCGATCGCCGCAGCCTGATTGGCGTGGACGACGTAGACGGGGAAGAGCCCTTCGGCGACCGCTTCTTTCACGCTCTCGGCGACCGTCGTCATGCGCCACTGGTGGTACAGCGGGGTCGGGCGATGCACCGACGTCACCGACGCCACCGGCCGACCCGAGCGTTCCTCGAGATCGGTGCTGATCACCGTCATGTCGCCGAGAGTCGCCGACGCCAGCAGGAACTGGCATCGCGTCAGCTCGAGGAGCGGGACCTGCCACGCCCAGCCCCGGTCGGTGTCCCCGTAGAAGTGGAACTCGTCCAGACAGGCAAAGCCGACATCACTCGACGGTCCCGTCATCAAGAGCCTGGTTGGCAAGGACCTCGGCCGTGCACACGAGCACCGGCGCTCCCGCGTTGATCGCCGCGTCACCTGTCGCCAGCCCAACCTGCCCAGCACCGAGAAGATCGACCAGGTCGAAGAACTTCTCGGCGACCAGCGCCTTGATCGGCGCGGTCCACACGGCCCGGCGGCCCTCGTTGCGGGCGAGCAGGATGCCGGCGACAGCGACGAGGCTCTTGCCCGAACCTGTCGGAGTGGCCAGCACGACATGGTCGCCAGCCGCCAACGCCAGCGCCGCCTCTTCCTGGTGCGGGTACAGCGAGCGCCCACCTTCGGCTGCCCACACCCCGAACGCCTCGAGCACCGCGACCGGGTCCGATCCGGGTGCGGGCAACAGATCGACGAGCGAGGCCATGGGAGATCAAGTCTGACCTGAGGGGTGGCGATCCGCGGCACCTGCGCTGACGCGTGAGGCCAGCGCCGGTGAAGGCACCGAGCAGTTGACGATGTGCTCGAGCACGCGGCGTCCGGGTGCGTGGGACCCGATCTGTGGTCACCCCGTCGCAGCCTCGACACCCCGCTGACCGCGGCGCACCACGCGGCGGCGACCACCGAACTGCTCGCTCGACGCACGAGCCTCGTGACGACAGGACAAGTGATTCGCGGCCTTCCCGGACGCGCCGGGCAGCAGTGGCGGCTGTCATGATCGGATGCGGTGACGTGAGCCGGATTGCTCAACCGGTGGGGTGGCATCACCCGTTCGGGTGATTGCCGAGGCGCCCTTCATGCGCCACGCTCCACAGGTCGTCACACCGCCGAGCGGCTGGGTGGAGGGAGCGTCGGTGGTCGGGTTACCGGGTCGGTCCCGAGGGAGGGATCGGGTCCCACCCGGAACCCGCGACGACCCGGTGCCCGGCCGACACTCGCGTGAATGAGCAACGGTCACACGTCAAGGGGGCGGCTCTCGATCGGAACAGTGGTTCGGCGGATGAACCAGCTGTTCAGACGACCGAGAGCCCGCCCGCCGGCGCGCACTGTACACACGTCGCCCGGCACGATGGCGGGTCGGCCCAGGCGAAACGGCGGGCTTCGTCCCGACCGGCGAGGGCGGCGCCGTGCGCCGACGGCCCACCAGGTGACGCCGGCCTGGCGGACCATCTCGGCATCGTCGGCCGGCGAACCATCCGGGCGGTCGGTCCAGGACCCGCAGCACGAGGACACCCGCAGTACGGCCGCCCGGCAGGCACTCGGTGACGTCGGAACGCCGAGGCAGTGGCCGAGGTCGTGCGCCCACGCGGGGCTCCATCCGTCGCTCACGACGGCGTCCAACTGGGACATGACAACCCCGTCGCCGCCGCCGAAGGTGATCGAGCCGACACGGAAGGAGGAGCCGGCCGGCCGACCGACCATCGCCACGCCCTCGTGCAGGCACCTCGCTCCTCATCGACGTTCGAGCCGACGGTCGTAGAGCACAGCGAAGTGGCGCGGTACAAGCACCGAATGACGCTCGGCGGGAGTCGGCGAAGTGCGCTCTGCCACCTGACACGGCGCTCGGTGTCCAGCTCGTGTTCTTGGACAGGCGGCCGGGTCGCTGGCCGGGCAGGGCTCCGGAGGTGGCAGCCTCCTAGGCTTCAGCGGCGTGTTCCTGAACGAGTTCGCTGAGGATCTGGCCCCGCGCGACATGCGCCCGTCTGCGGAGTTCACGAGCCTCCTACAGAGCGCTGGCGACCTCGGGATCCCCCACCAGCCGTCCGTGCGCTACGCGTCCCGGCAGGCCGTCTTGCGCGGCATGCGCTTCCACTTCACGGAATGGGGCGATCCGGAGGCCCCACCGGTCGTGCTGCTCCACGGTGGCAACCAGTCCTCGCACTCGTGGGACCTCGTCAGCCTGCACCTGTCTGACCGCTTCCGCGTGTACGCCCTTGATCAGCGGGGTCACGGCGACAGCGAGTGGAGCCGCGAGCTCGACTACTCGATGGAGGCCATGGCCGCCGACCTGCTGGCGTTCGTCGCCGACCAGGGCATCGACCGGCCGATCATCTTCGGCCACTCAATGGGCGGCCGGGTCACGCTGCAGGCCGCCCTGCTCGATCCCGGTCTCGCCCGCGCCCTCGTCATCGTTGACGTCGGGCCCGAGCTGTCGGCGAAGGGCGCCAAGGTCATCGGCGACTTCATCACCCACAACATCGAGTTCGACGACCTCGACGTGTTCATCGAGAACGTCGCTCGCTACGACCGCTTCCGATCACGGGAGCACATCGCCCGAACCGTCAAGTACAACATGCTGCTGCGGGCGGACGGCAAGTACGTCAGCAAGGTCGATCACCGTCGCCTGCCCGGCACGCTGCGCCCGATCACCCTCGAGAGTGTCGCCGCCATCGCCTGCCCCGTGCTGCTCGTGCGCGGCGGCGAATCCGACGTGCTGCTGGCCGACGCCGCCGACCGCTTCGTCACCGCCCTGCCCGACGGCCGTCTCGTCACCGTGCCCGACGTCGGGCACAACGTGCACGGCGGCAACACGCCGGGCTTCCTGGAGGCCATCGGTCCGTTCCTCGACGCCCTTTGAGACCGACGAACGAGGTCGCCAGCGTGGTGTCAGCCGGCGGGCCGTGTCGACATCGACCCGGAGGGCCTGAACGGGCGGACGGGCGCTTTCGCCGGAGACGGAGCCCGTCGCTCGGCTGACCGAAGGACCGCGAGCGATCGAGCGCTCTGCGCGTGGTCGCCGTGTCCGAGAACGAGTCCGAGAACGTCGTGGCAACGGGCCGGTGCGCGCTTCACTTGTTGCGCCCCGCTCACGATCGTTCACTCGGCGGTCGTCGGCGGTTCACGTCGGAGTCATCGCCGTCCACGATGGTGGAGCGATCCGGCGTGTCCACGGGTCCACAGGAGGTCCGCCATGGCATCGTCACTCGACCGCCGCAGGTTCCTCGGCTACGCCGGTTGGTGCGCCGGTTCGGCGATGGCGCCGCCGCACCCAACGTGGGCGAGGGGTGCTTCGGCGCCGCGTCCGGACGGTGCCGAAGACGCCCCACGCGACCTGGAGGAGACCGGGAACCGTCAGCGCGGTGAGCCGGGCGGGACCCAGCTGAAGGAAGACGTCGGCGGTCCACACGGTGTTCCGCAGGACCAGGTCGCCGACGACACCGCGCAAGAGCGGGGCGCGGCCGCCAGGAACGGTGATCGGTGACGTCCTCGACGACCTCCTGCCGAGCGTTCTCGGGCGCGTGTTCTCGGACACGTCGCCGATCGTCTGAGACCAACCGATGACCCTGCCTGCGCTGTCCGGATGCTCCTCCTATCGTCTGGTCGATGACGTGGGCCGAGGAGTTCTCGCACGGTTACGACGAGTGGACGGCGGGCGTCACCGAGGACATCGACTTCTACGTCGGTCTCGCTACCGAGGCGGGCGGACCGGTCGTCGAGCTCGCCATCGGCAGCGGTCGCGTCGCAGTTCCCATCGCGCTGGCAACCGGAGGACCGGTCATCGGCGTGGACACATCACCGGCCATGCTCGAACGCGCGCGGCGCCGCGCCGACGAGGCGGGCGTGGAGTTGATCCTTCATCTCGGCGACATGGTCGACCTCCATCTGGACGAGCCGGCGGACCTCGTCATCTGCCCGTTTCGGGCGCTGCTGCACGTCCCCACGTGGGCCGCCCGCCGCCGTCTGTTCGAGCGAGTGGCCGCCTCGTTGCGTCCTGGCGGCCGCTTCGCCTGGAATGCGTTCGCGTTCGACCACCACGTCGCCGCCCGTGTCGACGGCATCCGCGTCGTCGATGGCGGGTTCGCCCACACCGACCACTTCGCGGTGGGCGACAACCGGGTCGACATCGTCCTGGACTCCGGAGCGACGAGTTCGCTGTGGTGGGCGACGAAGAACGAGTGGCTCGGCCTCATCGATGTGGCTGGCCTCGAGCTCGAGGCCCTGTACGGCGGCTTCGATCGCATCCCGTTCAACGACGGCAGCGGCGAGTACGTCTTCGTGACTCGTCGCCCGGCTCCGTGATCACGGATTCACGACCGAGGGTTCGGCGATCACGACTGGCGCGGGTCGACGTCGTCATGACGCGATCGCGCGCCGGCAACGGATGTCAGGGTCGGGCGTCGTAGGCGCGGATGCGATCGACGAACGCGCGCATCACATCGAGCGCGAACGTCGGAGTTTCGTGCACGAGGAAGAGGAAGGTGTGCCGGTTGATGACCGCGACGGTGGACGGTTCGGCAGCGACCGCGGTGAGGCTTCGGGGAGCATTGTCGATGATCCCGATTTCGCCGAACGTGCCCTCGGGCCCGACGGCGAGCACGACGTCGTCCCCACGGCGCAGCTCGACCTTGCCCGTCACGACGCCGAACATCTCGTCGCCGAGATCACCTTCAGCGAAGATGGTGTCTCCGACCGAGAAGTGGCGTCGCTCGTTGGCGTTGGCAAAGACGGACCTCAAGGACATTCCGGGAAGTGTCGCGCCAAGGGCACCGAGTCGTGACCACGTTCACCTCCCATTCCGCCGCAGTTCACGTCGGCGTCACGCGCCGTCCGCCCTCGACGCGTAGGGACCGCCCGGACGATGTTCGCGAGGGTTGCCCGCGGCTCGCTTGACCGGCGTGATGTTTGGACGGACGATGGTGGCTGGGACGAACGGAGGGAGGGGTGCGTTGAGCGACCTGATCCAGGTACTCGCGCCGATCGTCGTCGGCGCCATCGTCGCCGGGCTGAGTGCCCTGGTGAAGGGTGTCATCGAACGCCGCGACGCCCGAGTGACCGCAGAACGTCAGCTGGCGTTGGCCACCACGCGGACGGCGTTCATCAAGGAGTGGCTCGCAGTGAGCAACGACGTGAACGACCCGGCCTACGCCCAGGACGCGGCGATCCGGGCGAAGGCCGACCTTGAACAAGCGTACCAGGAGGCGAACGAGGCGTTGGCACGCGGTCGTTCCGTGATCGACGAGTCATGGCGTGACAAGGTCGTCGACCAGCTGCGCTGGCTCTTGCTGATCCGTGACCGCCACGCCACCGCGGCCCGGTCCGTCGTGATCGCGTGCTACGTGCTCGTCATCTTCACGTGGTTCGCCATGCTCCTGCCCGAGGAGGCCGGCGATCCTGACGCCCTGCCGCTTTGGCAGGATGCGCTCGTCGCCGCGATCGTCACGATCATCCTGCGCGCCGTGGCCGGGTTCGCGGTGCGCGCGCTCGACGCCCGACGAACGACGGTCATCGAGTCGCGACCAGCGGCGTCGGGACCATCGATCCAGCCGACGAGCGAGATCGCCATCGGACCCCCGCCGCCTGTCCAGGGCGGCTGAGACCGCGCCCGATCGAGCGTGGTACTACTCAGCCGCTCTCCGACGGTGGTCGTCGAGATCCTGCCCAGGCGGCGTCGAACTCGCTGATGCTTCCGGGTCGCCGACCGCGGCGTTCTCGATGCGGCGCGTGGGGGAACGCGGAAGCGTTGGTGAGACGGGCGTGCATGCGGTGCCCCGGCCAGATCGTCTGACGGGTTCCGCCCGTTCTGTCGGACGCGGACGGCTGGGTGTTGCCGGGATGCGGTGGAGAGTTCCGCTCAGATCGCGGCGAGCGCGCGGCGAACGGACTCCTCGCGTCGCGCCGCCATCGTGACCGCATCAAGGTCGGGACGACCCAGCCGTTGCAGGTTGGGCAACCACTCGCCGAGGTCGATCGGCGAGGTAAGAGCGGCGACGAGGTCCCAGTAGGCGAGGTCCCCGACGGGCCGACCCGACGTTTCCCCCAACCAATGACGACGTCGTCCATCGTGTCGACGCCGAAGAAGAACGCGGCATCGAGACGCATCGTGGCGAGGTCGATGCCGGGCGGCCCGGTGCCCGCGGCGTCCCAGTCGACAAACCCGCGTAGCTCGCCACCGACCCACAGTGAGTTGCCCTGCCAGCAGTCGCCGTGCACCAGCGCATCGGGCACCGCCGTCAGCTGGTACTCGTCGACCGCCTGTAACGCCGACGTCCACGGCTCGCCAGCGGCGCTCACCGCGACCTTGCCCGCGCCGCTGCGGCACGAGCGCGCCACAAGGCGTAGAAGTCGACGTCCTCCAGCGGTCGGGTTCGGCGCGGGAGGCCGCCAGGTGGTGTGCACGCGGCGAGGGTGCCCACTGCCCGACCGAGCGCGCGCACCCGCTCGGTCGTCGCCATCAGCGGGACGTCGCTCGAGCCCGCAACGAGTGTGCTGACCAACGCCGGTTGCGAAGCGATGGCGCCGCCCGGGTCGGCGGCAATGAACCGCGCCGCGGCGACGCCGGCGACGCCGGCGGCCTCCAATGCGGTCCGTTCGATCTCGATCAGGCGGCTCGACTCGTCGCCGTCGACGCGGGCGCGCACGACCACCGTCGTCGGACCGGCGGCCGATTCGATGCGCACCCACCACGGGCTCCTGGGTTCGGCCAACGGACCGGCGCCGACGAGACGACCGCCCGACGCCGCCACGTCGGCGACCCACGCCAGCGTCGCGTCGGTGGGCACCGCCATCGGGCCACCATAGCGAGGGGTGCTGGCGGGTCGGCGGGGACGTCGGAGCTGGGTCTCGCTCCGCGCTGACTCATGCCCGTCACACTCCACCCGGTGACCGCGTCGCGTTTCGACGACCATATGGTGGCGAAGCAGGAGACGCGTCTCAGGGAGAGGAGCGCACATGCCGGACCCGACCGGGATCGATCCGGAGCTCGTGTACGTGACCGGGGTGGCCCACCGTCTCGCGTTGTCACTTGCGACGCTCGTGGTCGACCAGACATTGCCGAGCGAGTCCGACGTGCCGTTCGAGCCGTTCACCGCGGTGTTCCCCGTCGGTCGGCGAATCACCGCCAAGAGCTTCCGCGAGGCGCTCGGATTCGAGCCGAACCGCACCGTGGACATCGGCCCGGCATCGAGGTTCTTCGAACGCGTGGCGGCGATCGCACTGGAAGGTGGCGACCAGCGCGCACAGCAAGTGTTCGCCACACTCGAGTTGGTGATGGGACGTGCGCTCGGCACGCTGCGCCAGGCCTTCGTCCGTGGCGGCGAAGTCGTCGAGGTGCCGTTCTTCCTCTTCGGGCGCCTGAGTGGCGGGCCGCTCGTCGGTCTCCGCTCGCTCGCCATCGAAACCTGACCGCGGTGACGTCAGCAATCACCCAGAGCGCAGACGGTGTGGATGAGCGGCCGCTCGAGGGTGGGATCGCCAACGCGGGTCACGTGGTCCGCGTCGGTCAGTACGTCCTACGCCCCTCGACGGCGCACTCGCGCTCGATCCACACCTTCCTGCGGGCGGTGAGGCAGGCCGGGTTCGAGGGCGCCCCGTTGCCGGTCGGCATCGACGACGACGGACGCGAGCGCCTCGTCTTCATCGACGGCGAGGTCCCCGGCGCGCCCTATCCGGACTGGAGCCAGACCGACACCGCGCTGGCGTCCATCGCCAGGCTGCTGCGAGGGTTGCACGAGGCCGCCCGCACGTTCGACCCGCGCGGTCTCACTTGGGATGACGCGCTGGCCGACCCCGCCGGCGGAACGGTCGTGTGCCACAACGACGTGGAGCTCTCGAACGTCGTGTTCAGTGACGGGATCGCCGTCGCATTGCTCGACTTCGAGTTCGCAGCACCTGGCCGCCCGATCTACGACCTGGCCCACCTCGCCCGCCTGTGCGTGCCCGTCGACGACGACGTCGACCAGGCCAGACTCGGATGGCGGCCCGCCGACCGGCCAGCACGGCTGCGGCTCGTCGCCGACGCCTACGGGCTCGACGAGGGCGGCCGGACCGAGCTGCTCACCGCGATGGACGACGCCATCGAGCACATCGAAGCAGCAACGCGGCGCAGCGTCGACGCCGGACACCCGAACGCCACCGCCATGTGGAACCGGACCGGCGGCGCCGAGAAGTTCGCCCGCCGGCGCCGCTGGTGGAACGACCACCACCACGAGTTCGTCGACGCCCTCACCTAGCTCGCTCGCCGCATCACTCTCCGCGAATCGACAGCACCGACAGGTGCACGACGTTCGGTGCGCGTGCACTGGCCTCGGTCAGTCGAGCGACGTGCAGGGCTCGACTCGTATCGTGTCGCCCTCGCTGATCGAGCCGCCGGACCGCACGGCGGTCCACACGCCGAGGTGCCCGTGGTGGTGACGGGCGAGGGTTCGGTAGATGTCGAGGTCGCGAGCCAGCCCTGGTTGTGCTCGGGTGACCATGGTGCAGCGGATGCACGGCTGCTTCGGGACGACGGCGACGGCCCCGATGCGGACCACCTGACCGCACCATCCGTCCTCGACCCAGCCGGTGTGCGGCACCTCGATGAGCACGTTGGGGCGGAACCGGCGAACGTTCCACTCGCCGGCGGGGTGCAGCGCCGCGGCGGCGCGGAGGCTGGCCCTCGTGAGCAGCAGGAGTGGCATGGCGTCGACGAAGCGACCCGGCGGCATCGTCCACTCGATCGCCGTGCTCGTGTCGTCAGTGGGGTCGGCGAAGAATTCCGCCTGGTCCCCCACATCGGATGCGGTGATGAGGCGTACCCGTCGGGCCAGCCACTGGCTGAGCGCCGCATCCGTCGCGGCGCCGAGCCCAGCCAGGCATGTTCCGTCGGGCAGCACGAGCGTCGGCTCGGCGCCGTCGCCGATGGCGGCGATGGCATCGAGCAGGCGCGGCTCACGTCGCCCGGTCAGGACGCGACCGGTGTCCTCGTCGCGGACGGCCCATCGCCGGTCCCTGTCGATCCCGTCGCCCAGCACGGTGGTCGTGGTGACCCGCTCGCCCTGCATCGACTTGACCGGGTACCGCCAGACCTCGACGACCGATCCGGCAGCTGCATCGCCCTCTGTGATCATGCCCTTCCCCTCGCCGTCACTCGCAGGCCAACATCACGGCGCCGTCGCGCTCTCGCCTCGCGTCCATGTTGCCGCACCGTTGTGCGAATCGTGAGACGGGCGGGCGCTGTCGCTCGGTCGGCGGCCGTCGAGGGTCTCAGCCCCTGAAACGCCACGCATCGGCACCATCTCGCTGGCCCTGCCCGACGGTACCTCGGTCGGAGGGTCGCAGCGGGCTATCCGACGGTGAGCGTGCCCGTCATCTGGTCCGGGTGGTACCGACAGTGGAAGTCATAGGTGCCCGGCTCGTCGGGCGCCTCGACGGTCGCCTCCTCGCCTCCCTCGGCTTCGGCGTCGACTTCAGGATCGTCGATCGTGAAACTGTGCTCGACGTCATCCTCATTGCGCAGCGTGATCGTCTCGCCGGCCCCGACGCTGAGCTCTGTGGGGTCGAACGCGATGTTGGCTGCAACGATCGTGGCGCCGGCGCCGGCACTCGGGCTGTCGGTGGCGCCGCTCTCGGCGTCGTCATCGTCGCCACAGGCGGCGACTCCGAGCACCAGGACCATCGCCGCCACGACCCTTCCTCCGACGGTACGCATGACCACACGGTACCCCGGGCGGAGATCGGCAAGTCACCGACGCGGGCGGCACAGCGCAAGATCGACGACGTCGCTGCGCACTCTGTTTCGTGGACGTTCACCGGTGTTGAGGCACGTACAGACCTCAGGCCTCTGACCTGGTCTGACCACGTGATCGCGACCGGCGCCTGACCGCTGTCGCTGGTCATGGCTGCTCGAACTCGATGATGACCTTGATGTCGTCGGGTCCCCTCGACAGGGCCTGGTCGACATCGGCGGGGCTGACGCGGCGCGTGACGAGTTGTTCGAGCCACGACCGGTCGGTTTCGGCGAGCACCTTGGCAGCCCGGTAGTAGTGGCGTCGGTTGGCATTGACCGAGCCGAAGACCACCAGGTTCTTGAGCACGGCGTCGGTGGCCAGCGTCGATGCCGGGCCGGACGTCGTGGACGGCGCGCCGACTCCGGTGAGGCACACGATGCCACCCGGCGCGACGGCGCCGGCCGCCTGCTGGACGAGCGAGTAGACGCCGGTGCACTCGACGACGACGTCCGGGCTCAGCCCCACCTCCGCCACGGTCCCGGTGTGGTAGGTGGCGCCCAGCTGCTCGACCAGACCTGGTTTCGGACCGGTCGTGACTCGGTCGAGCACGTGGACGTCGAGTCCGCGTTGCACCCCGATCAGCGCGGCGAGCAGCCCGATGGGTCCCGCCCCGACGACCAGCACGGTGTGTGGGTCCCAGAACGTCCGCCGGCCGATGGTCAGGATCTGCTCCCACGCCTTCGCGACGACGGTGGACGGTTCCAACAGCACCCCCAGCACTCCCAGGCTCCTGTCGACCCGGACGACGTACTCGGGCTCGATCCGCCACCGCTCGGCCATGAAGCCGTGCGCCTGCTTGATGCCGCGCTCGGTGTAGAGGCCGTTGGAGCACATGTCCCACTCGCCCACCGCACAGTTCGGGCATGGCACCGGGTCCGGCCGTCGCACGATGCCCACGACATGGTCTCCGACCGCCAACCCGGTGGGCCCTGGGTCGAGCACCCTGCCGAGGGACTCGTGGCCGAGGATCAGCCGCTCCTCACCCGGTGGCGCCCACCCGTAGTCTCCGCTCGCGATCTCCGCATCCGTGCCGCAGACGCCGACGGCCAAGGCTTCGACGATCACCGAACCCAGCTCGGTGCCGGGCTCGGAGACATCGTCGAGCCTCGCCGAACCCGCGGTACCGGGCACCACTGTCACGGCCTGCATGACCACCTCGTTTCGACCTCATCTGCATTGCCCGACACCGTTACGACCACGTGGGTCACGGTGAGCAGTTCCATCACACGCCCCTCGATCGGTCAGAGCGTCCACCGGAACCGATGTTGTTGGCGCCCTCGTCGACGCTGCCGTGGGTGCCGTGTCGGTGGGCCACCCACGCGTCTTCAGCCGGCCACCGGGTGGCCCAGTCGCTCGTGACGATGTCGTAGAAGTCGGGCGTGGTGGCGTCAGGAGGCGCGAAGAGCTCGTGGAGGGCGTCGATCTGGAAGCTGTTGGATCGCAGGAGGCGGATCCATTCACTGTGGCTGGGATGGTGCTCGATCCCTCCGCCGGGCCAGGCGATGCGGGCGACCTCGCGTTGGCCGCGCAGCAGCCGGTCACCGGCGACGCCACCCTCGTCAGGTACGCAGAGGGCGACCGTCACGCTGTGGGTCAGGAAGACCAGTCGTCCCATGGGTCGTAGCAGTCGGGCGGCCTCCGCGAGCCAGACGGCGGGCTCGCACCAAGGGGCCGCGCCGTACTCGCTGACGACGAGGTCGAACGTGCCGCTGCGCAGCGGTACTTGGCCGGCGTCGGCTTCGACCAACGGGAAGAACACGTTGTGCCGTTGCTGACAGCGCCTGGCCGTGCCCAGCTGGGCAGGGCTCAAGTCCACGGCGACCGGGTTGGCACCAGCGCGAGCGAGGCTTGCTGACAAGAACGCGGCCCCGCAGCCGAGCTCGACGATGTCGACGCCGCGGACGTCGCCGAGCAGTCCGAGCTCGGCTTCGGGCAGACGGAACAGTCCCCACCTGATGCCGCCCGTCGCCCACTTGCCGTCGGCGTCGGCGTCCGTGAACCGCTCGTTCACGATCGCCCAGAGGTCTCGGTGACGGGCAAGGTCAGTTCGTCCACGGTCCATCACTGAATCCTGACGGGCACCGTCGCAGTCGAACACCTCGGCCACGCTCTCGTCCAACGCCGTTCCGTCGCCGGGAAGGCTGCCCGCTCCACGAGAGGGGCCTCAGTTCGGGCCTTCGACACTGCATCGGCACCGCGCAGAGGCCGGTCCTCCCTGCCGTGCCGCGCTGCCACCGCCACATCATCACCGGGATGCAGGTGATCCTCGTAGGTCATGCTCGGGCGAGGAGCAGCTCGACATCGCCGACAACGGCGCCATCACCAAGCTCCAGGCACTCCCGCCGACTGCCTGACGTCGGGAACGAGCGTGCCGCATCGATCAGTCGGAGATGGATGGCCGGTGCTCGACCGAACGGCCGATCATCGTGTGATGGTGGGTCGGCATCACCTTGACCGCCCGCGTGTCGGTGTGCCCGTCGCACGTCAGGCCGTTTCGACGTGGTCTATGCTGCGCGCTCACGATCGGGTCGTGGGACGTGCCGACACACGAGAAAAGGGACAACTGTTGACGGGTGAGACGGAAGCCATGGGTCCGATCAGCTATCTGATCGTCGAGTTCCCGGGCAACAAGATGACCGGAGAGGGTTTTGCGGCATTGGTCGATCTCGTGGATCGGGGCCTGATCAGGATCCTCGACCTCGAGTTCGTCACCCGTCGTGAGGACGGGTCGGTGGTCGCGCTCTCGTTGCAGGAGCTCGATGGTGGCGAGTTCGACCTCACTGTCTTCGCGGGCGTGTCGTCGGGGTTGCTGGACCAGGCCGATTTCGATGGCGCTCGGGAGGCGATCACGCCGGGCTCGTCGGCCGGCATCCTGATCTTCGAGAACCGCTGGGCCACGACGTTCGTGGACGGGTTGCGTCGAGGCGGGGCCGAGCTCGTGGCCGCGGGGTACATCCCTCAAGACAACATCGCCGCCGCGCTCGACGCGACCGACGCTGGCTGATCGCGTAGACCTGAGAAGACCGAGGAGAACGACATGCCGGGATTGTTGAGAGGTGTTGCCCGCACGGCCGTGGTGGCGGGCACCGCAACTGCCGTGTCCAACCGGGTGTCGCGGCGCCAGGCCAACCGCTGGTCGCAGCAGAACGAACCCCAGTACACCACGCCGCAGTACGCCGCGCCGCCACCTCAGTACGCCGCGCCGCCACCTCAGTACGCCCAACCGGCTCCGCCTCCGGCCGCACCGGATCCGATCGAACAGCTCACGAAGCTCGCGGCGCTGAAGGAGCAAGGGATCCTGACCGACGAAGAGTTCGCCGCGCAGAAGGCGAAGATCCTCAGCGCCTAGCGGCATCGACCGACCACGGATGCTGTTCCTCTACCGGCCCCGCCAAACCTGGATGCCGTTCGCTGGGCCGCGCAACCGCACTGCGCAGGCGGACTACAACCGGCGGCTGCAGCAGAAGTTCGACTCCACCCGCCGGGTTGCCCCCGCCGTGCCGACGGCGGCTCCACGCGACCCCGTCGCCGACCTGAAGGAACTGGCCGCACTCCACGACTCCGGCGCGCTGACCGACACGGAGTTCGAGGCGGCCAAGGCCAAGCTGCTTGCACCATGACATCGAACGAGCAGCGGGCCACGACGTTGATCCGTGCGCTGCGCGCCGGCATCGACCGCGACAACCAGACGTTGCACGACCTGCTCACCGATGACGTCCGAGCATGGAGCCCCGCGCTGTCGACGTCGTCGCTCGACGAGCTGATCGACGAGCTCGACCGCCGCGACGAAGCGTTCTCCGACGTCGACTTCGACGGCGCACCACTCGACGTCGGTGGCGACCACGCGTGCGTCGAGTGGACCGTCGAGATGACACACAGCGGCCCGCTCACGCTCACCAACGACACCAACATCGACGCATCCGGCATTCGGGTCACGTTGCACGGCGTCACGATCGCCGAGTTCATCGGCGAACAGATCTGCTCAGTTCGCCAGTACTGGGACGAGCACACCGTGCTCGAGCAACTCGGCCTCCTCACACGCGACGCCTAGCTCGGTGCCGATCGCACCGGCTCGATCTCTCGCGGACGGGCCGGCGTCATTCCTCCCGCCACGACGACTCGAAGGCGAACTCGTTCTCCTCGGCCACGCGTGACCGCCGCCGGCCGACCCAACACGACCCCGCCCGTCGCAACTCCTCACGACCGATGCGTGCCGGAGAGCGGCCCGCTGTGACCGCGTCGCCGTCGAGCCGGGTGTCACCATCGAGCTGCGCCTGCGGATGCGTCCGGTCGGCACCAAGCCTCCCAAGCCGTCGGCCGCGCTCGGGAAGGACTTCGACAAGGCCGTAGCCGAGCGGCGCAAGGAGGCCGACGAGTTCTACGCCGAGCTGACACCGGGCGACGCGTCGCCCGATCGGGCCCTCGTGATGCGCCAGGCGTTCTCGGGGATGCTGTGGAGCAATCAGCTGGTCGACTACGACGTGTCGCGATGGTCGGACGGTGACCCGACCCAGCCCACCCCGCCGGCGTCCCGGCTCGCCGGACGGACTCGCGGCGCAACTTCGAGGCCTTCGACATTATGTCGATGCCTGACAAGTGGGAGTACCCGTGTTTGCGGCTCGATGTCGACGGGATCTCGGCGACATCGACTACGAACCGGCCGAGTCGACCACGTCGATGTTCGGCGGGAACTCCAACTGGCGTGGGCCCCGCGGTTCCCCCTCAACTTCCTCGTCGTCAGCGCCCTCGAGCGCTACTACCGGTTCTTCGGCGACGAGTTGCAGATCGAGTACCCCACCCGCAGCGGCACCATGCTGAGCCTCGACAAGATCGCCGACGATCTGCGGGAACGGCTGATCTCGCTCTTCCTCGTCGGCTCGGACGGACGACGT
The DNA here is from genome assembly GCA_963784255.1 of uncultured Acidimicrobiia bacterium. GTDB lineage: Bacteria > Actinomycetota > Acidimicrobiia > Acidimicrobiales > Ilumatobacteraceae > JALZMG01. The sequence goes on from CAWAQO010000006.1 coordinate 100,574, forward strand.
CCGTCGTTCGGGATGGTCGAACGCCTCCAGCAGGATCCGGCGTGGAAGGACAACCTCGTTTCAACGAGTACTTCCACGGCGACAACGGGGCCGGGCTCGGCGCCACCCACCAGACGGGCTGGACCGGCGTCGTCGCCGACCTCATCCGTGGCCGACCCGGCGACGGCGTCTACACCGTCGGCCAGACCGTCGGCGTGCTCCGTGAGCGGAAGGCCAAGAAGTGACCGCGTCGCATCTGCGCTACCGTGCCCACGTCGTCGAGCGAGGGACACCGCAATGACCGCGTGGCCGTCCGATCCGGTGATCTACGAGCTCAACACGGCGGCTTGGCTCCACGACGTCAGCGAACGGGCCGGGTCACGGCGACGCTGGCCGACGTCCCTGCGGACGAGTGGGACCGTGTGACACCGCTGGGCGTGGACGCCGTGTGGCTGATGGGGGTGTGGGAACGGGGTCCGGCCGGTGTGGAGTTGGCGATGGAATCGGCCGAGCAGGTCGCTTCATTCCGGGCGGCCCTGCCGGACTTCGACGATGCCGACGTGATCGGCTCGGCCTACTGCATCAGTCGCTACGAGGTCGACGAGCGCCTCGGTGGTCGCGCCGGTCTCGCCGCCGCCCGCGCCGTGCTCGCCCAGCGGGACGTGCGGCTGCTCGTCGACTTCGTGCCCAACCACGTCGCCCCCGACCATCGATGGCTCACCGAGCATCCCGAGTACTTCGTGCAGGGCGACGCCGACGACCTCCGAGATGATCCGGCAGCTTTCATCGCGGTGGGCGACGCCGTCATCGCCCGCGGCCGCGACCCGTACTTCCCGCCGTGGCCAGACGTCGCCCAGCTCAACGCGTTCGCACCCGGACTTCGTCAGGCCGCCGCCGCGACCCTCAACGACATCGCCGAGCAGGCCGACGGTGTGCGCTGCGACATGGCGATGCTGTTGCTGAACACGGTGTTCGCCCGGACATGGGGCGACCGTGCCGGCGCGGTGCCGAACGACGAGTACTGGACGGAGGTGATCGGTTCGGTCCGGGCGACACACCCGCACTTCGTCTTCGCCGCCGAGGCCTACTGGGACCTCGAGTGGGACCTGCAGCAGCTCGGATTCGACTACTGCTACGACAAGCGGCTCTACGACCGTCTGATCCACGAAGGACCAGCAGCCGTGCGCGGACACCTCCAGGCCGGTCTCGACTTCCAACGCCACCTGATCCGCTTCCTCGAGAACCACGACGAACCACGCGCCGCATCGGAGCTCGACCCGGCCAGGGAGCGGGCGGCCGTGGTCGCCATCGCCACCCTGCCGGGCGCCATCATGTGGCACGAAGGCCAGTTCGAAGGCTGGCGGGTGCACGTCCCCGTGTTCCTCGCCCGTCGGCCACCCGAGCCGATCGACGACGACCTCGACAGATTCCACCTCGGACTGCTCGCCGCCACGAACGGCCGGCGGCGTGGCAGCTGGGAACTGCTCGACACCAGTGGATGGCCCGGCGACTCGAGCAACGAACAGCTGCTGGCCTGGTCATGGACCGATGGCGACCAACGTTCACTCATCGTCATCAACGACGCCGACGGTCCCGCCGCAGCCCGCGTCCACCTGCGCTGGGAAGACGTCGGCGCACACACCTGGCAGCTCACCGACCTCCTCACCGATGAGGTGTTCACGCGCGACGGACCCGAGATGGCCGACGCCGGACTGTACGTCGAACTCCCACCATGGGGCTTCCACGTCCTCGCGTGCAGCACGGTTCCCGCCTGAGGTGCGGTCGCCCCGCTGCCCCAGCCGACCTCGGTGACCCGATCGATGCTCGTGGCCTCGTTCAGCGGTAGTCGGGGTTGGGGAAGTCGAATCGGCAGCCGGCGTCCCACTGCGAGCGTTGGTTGCCGTGGGCGGGCATGCCGCCGGCGTCGGTGAGCATGCGCGCGACGTGCAGCAGGTTCCACGTCATGAACGTGGTGTTGCGGTTGGTGAAGTCGTTCTCCGGACCACCCGATCCGGGGTCGAGGTACGACGGTCCCGGGCCCGCCTCGCCGATCCAGCCGGCGTCGGCCTGCGGCGGGATCACGTAGCCGAGGTGCTGCAACGAGTACAGGATGTTCATCGCGCAGTGCTTGACGCCGTCCTCGTTGCCGGTCACGAGGCAACCGCCGACGCGCCCGTAGTAGGCGTACTGGCCGTGCTCGTTGAGCTGGCTGGAGTTCCCGTAGAGGCGCTCGATCACCTGCGTGCACACGGACGACTTCTCGCCCAGCCAGATCGGCGTGCACACGACGAGGATGTGCGCCTCGATCACCCGCTCGAACAGGGCGGGCCACTCGTCGCGGGCCCATCCGTGCTCGGTCATGTCCGGCCACACGCCGCTGGCGATGTCGTGGTCGACGGCGCGCAGCTCGTCGACCTGCACGCCCTGCCGGCGCATGATCTCCGCCGACAGGTCGATGAGGCCCTGGGTGTTGGACACCTCCGGCGAGCGCTTCAGCGTGCAGTTGACGAACAGGGCTCGCAGGTCGCCGAAGTCCCATTCGCTCTGCGCGCAGAGCTCCTCCTGCATGGCGTTGAGACGTGCGGCCACGACACCTCCTTCACGAGTCGAGCACTCGCCCATGGGGCACATCGCACCGTACTGCCGCCCTGGAGTGCCTGAAGGGGACGACGATTCGATGTGATCAGCCCCGCCGGCTGCCGGTGAGCGGGCGGGGGTGTCGATTGCGTGCCGAGGCGCGCACAGCCCCGCCGGGCGACGCTGGCCGGCGGGGCTGTCGAGTGAACGGAGCTTGGACGGGCGAACGGCGGCTCAGGTGGCGGCGATGCCGGCGGCGCCGGCGGGGAGGCCGGGGAACGTGCCGACGGGTGCGACGGGTGCGAGCGTTCCGTCGTGGCTGATCGACCAGCCGCCGACGGTGCCGTCGCCCATGCGGGCGTACAGGTAGCGGCCGTCGGAGCTGGTGGCCAGATCGGTCACGCTGGCGGCGCCGGAGCCGGTCTTGCCATCAGGGGTGAGGATGGTCAGCTCGCCATGACGTCCGATGGCGTAGCCGGTGATCGACATCGACGCGGCGTTGCCGGAGTAGGCGTAGCGGCCGTTCGGCGTGATGGCGATCCAGCAGGCGGCGGTCTCGGTGGTCGGGACGGACGGGCTGACGATGTCGAACGCCCGCCGCGGCGCAGGTCGTAGGAGGAGACGGCGCTGCCGTCGACGGCGCCGCCCATCGCCTCGGACACGATGAGGTGATCGCGGTTGTCGAAGGCGAAGCCGAACGGCGTCATGCCGGAGGAGGCCATGGTGTCGGGTCCGGCCGCGAGACCGTCCCGATCGACCGTGTACACGGCGAAGCGCTGGGTGGCCCGCTCGGCGACGATGAGACGGTGCCCGTCGGGGGTGAAGGACACCTGGGCTGGTTGTGTGCCGGTGCCGCTGAGGGGCCGGGTGGAGTCGGCGATCGGCTCGAGGTCGCCGTGGCGTGTCGTGAACCCGGAGATGTTGCCGGGATCGCCGGCGTTGAGCACGTACACCAGGTCGCCGTGCACGGTGACGCTGGTCGGCATGGCCCCGCCGGACTCGACCACGTCGATCAGCTCGAGGCGGTCGCGGCGGACGCGGAACGACGTGATGCTGGCGCTGCCCGGGTTGACGGCGTACAGGTAGCGGCCGGTGTCGTCGAGCGTGACGGCCCCCTGTGACCCGAGACCCCCGCCGGTGCCGGTCCCGCCCGTCGGGTACGAGCCGGACTCGACGAGCGAGCCGTCGCGGCGGCGGTCGAAGCGCACGACGGCGTTGCCCGTCGGCTCGTTGCCGAGCACGTAGACCGCTCCACGCGACGCCTCACCGGTGACGGCCATCTGATCGGGGGCGTTGGCCCCGGCGTGGGCAGACGTCGACAGCAAGGCGACACCAGCGAGGCCAGCGAGCACGAGGGCGCGACGGAACAGAGACATGGATGCTCCTTGGGACGGGGCGGCGGGCGCCGCCAACGTGGACTGCCTTCACCGTCCCTGACGGCGGCGACGCGTTACACGGCCACCGGCGACGTGACCGTTCGATCGTGGAGCTCGTCGTACGCTCGTGTGGTGGCCGATGCCGACGCCGCGCTGCTCGACTCACTCCGGGCCGGCGACGAACAGGCCTTCGCGTCCCTGGTCAGCCGGTACCAGCCGCGCTTGCTCCGTTTCGCCGAGTCGATGGTGCCCAGCCGTGCCGTGGCCGAAGAAGTCGTCCAGGACACCTGGCTCGGCGTCGTCCGCGGCATCGACCGGTTCGAAGGCCGGTCGACGGTGAAGACATGGCTGTTCCGGATCCTCACCAACCGGGCCCGGTCAGCGGGCGCGCGCGAGATCCGCACCCTCCCGCTCGGTGACGATGATGTCCTGGAGGGACGGTTCGGGGCGTCGGGTGCGTGGAGTCAGCCACCGGAGCCGTGGTCCGACGCCGTCGATGCCCGCGTCCTCGCCGACAAGCTGGCCGGCCGGGTGCGGGCGTGTCTGCCACAGCTGCCCGAGGCCCAGCGCCAGGTGCTCCTCCTTCGCGACATCGAGGGGATCGACGCCGCGGACGTGTGCGATCTGCTCGGCGTGTCGGCCGGCAATCAACGGGTCTTGCTGCACCGGGCCCGGGCCCGCTTGCGGGCACTCCTCGAGTCCGAGATGGGAGGGCGCTGAGTCATGCTGTTCCGCCGTCGCCGAGCTCTGGTCTGTCGTGACGCGGTCGCGCTGATGAGCGACTATGTCGAGGGCGCACTCGCACCGCGTGACCGCGACCGCCTCGAAGGCCACCTGGCGACCTGCCCGCATTGCAGCGAATACCTGGCCCAGATCCGAACCACGATCGCTGCGGCCGGTCGGGTCGAGCCCGACGACCTGCCACCGGATGCTGTCGACGAGCTCGTCGCCCTGTATCGCCGCTGGCGTGAGCCGTGAGAGGAACGAGTTCGGTCAGCGAGCAGCTCGCGGCACCACAGCGCAAGATGCGATGAACCTGGCGCGTCCCCATCGGCGACGTGAGCAGATCTCAGAAGGGAGCGCGACGCTCCCCGAGATCCTGAAATGGACGCCACAAGTAGCCGTCGGGATCCGCCAACACGAACTGACGGTTGCCGACCTCCGTCGACCCGACCGTCTGCCAGCGCCCGCCGGGCTGTACGACGTCGACGCGGTACCAGCGCTCCTCCATCGGCACGACGATCTCGGCACCTGCCTCGATCGCACACGTCATCATCGCGTCGACCTTCCCGACGCGCAGCTGGAAGTTGACGCCTCGTCCGTACGGGACTTCGAGGGGGGCCGTGCGGAAGCGGCGCCCCGGTCCGGCCGCTTCCTGGATCATCACCTCGGCGCCGAGGCGCTCGAGGTAGGCGAAGCGTTCAGCGGACCGCTCGAACAGGACGCGGAACTCGAGTACGCCCACGTAGAAGCGCAACGATGTTGCGAGATCGAGGACATCCAGCTCGGGCGCGAGCACCAGCGGCACCGTAGCGACGCGGAGCCTTGACCTGGCCCCGTTTGGTGCGCGGCGGCACGAATAGGGCGCCGCTGTGCTCGTCGTCGGGCCCCGACCTACTGTGCTCGATGCCGTGAGCCATCGGGCCGGCATCGAGGACGCGAGATCAGAGGATGGTCGTCATGGAGTACCGCACACTGGGCACCACGGGGATGCAGGTCAGTTCGTTGTGCCTCGGAGCGATGATGTTCGGAGCGTGGGGCAACACTGATCACGACGACTCGATCGCGATCATCCATCGCGCGCTCGACGCTGGGATCAACTTCGTCGACACCGCCGACGTGTACTCGGCCGGCGAGTCCGAGGAGATCGTCGGCGAGGCGCTCAGCGGTGGGCGTCGCGACGACGTCGTCCTGGCCACCAAGGCCCATGCCCCGATGGGACGGGACCGCAACATGCGCGGCAACTCCCGCCGCTGGCTGGTGCGCGAGGTGGACAACAGCCTGCGCCGGCTGCAGACCGACCGCATCGACCTCTACCAGATCCACCGGCCCGACCCGACGACCAGCCACGAGGAGACCCTGTCGGCGCTGACCGATCTGGTGCGCGCCGGCAAGATCCTGGCGTTCGGCAGCTCGACGTACCCGGCGCACCAGGTCGTCGAAGCCCAGTGGGTGGCGCGCACCCGTGGCCTCGGTCGGTTCGTCACCGAGCAGCCGCCGTACTCGATGCTCGTGCGCGGCATCGAGCGCGACCTGCTGCCCGTCGCCTCCGAGTACGACATCGGCGTCCTGCCGTGGAGCCCGCTCGCCGGCGGGTGGCTGAGCGGTCGCTTCCGCCTCGGCGGCGACATCCCCCAGACCCATCGCGCCGAGCGGATGCCGGATCGTTACGACCTGTCGATTGCGGACAACCAGCTCAAGCTGGAGCGCGCCGACAGACTGGCCAAGCTCGCCGAATCGGCCGGGGTCACCCTGGTCGAGATGGCCGTCGCGTTCGTCGTCAACCACCCGGCCGTGACCTCGGCGATCATCGGCCCACGGACGATGGAGCAACTGGAGTCGCAGCTCGGCGCCGCCGACGTCGACCTCACTGGCGACGTGCTCGACGCGATCGACGAGATCGTCCCCCCCGGCTCGAACTCGTCGCCCAACGACGGCGGCTACGACCCGCCATCGCTCACCGACGCACGCCGACGCCGGCGCAACGTCGCGCCCCTTCGGCCCTGACCACCACCTCACCGACACTCACATCGCGTTGACGGCTCCAGGCCGACGCGTCGTCGGCTGGAAACGTCACCAGGTGGTGCCGGCCCGCGCCGGCCCCCCGGTCGACCGACCGAGCGCCTTCTTGAACATCACCATCGGCAGCAGCACGCCGGCAAGGAGCGAAGCGATCCACACGATCAGGGTCGCCAAGAGCCACGTCACGGCGCCGGTGATGGAGAGCCCATCGGACAGCAGGTCGGTGACGATGAGCGCGATCAACGTCGCGAGAAGTGCTGAACCTCCGGCCAGCGTCGTTGAATGCCGGAGTGCGAGCTTGACGGTGAGGGGCTGGACCACCACGTAGGCCAGGGTGAAGATGGCGACGGCGACAACGAAGGCGCTGCCGTTGAGCGTCATGTCGTCGAGGATCGCCGCGGCAACGATCATCCCGACGGCGTCGCCGATCAGCGCAAGGACCGTCCTTGCCAGCAGGCGCACCATGGATCGACTCTACGCCCGGATGTCTCTCGCCATCAGGCCGGACACACCGTTCGACGTTCAGGTCCGATTGGCGGGCTCGTCGTGGTCGCCGGCGGGTTGGGCGAGGAGGTCGGCGCTGAGCGCGAGGGCGGCGGCCACGGCTGCGGCGCGCTCGACGACGGCGGTGAAGTAGTGGCCGGCGATGACGTTGCCCGTGATCATCGGTGGATCGCCGAGGGACCGGAGGAGCGCGCCAACTTCGTCGGGGACGGTGATCGGTTCGACGTCTGGCAACGGCCCGGCGCTTCGCCAGATGTCGGCGGCCGTGGGAGGTCGTGGCCTGGTCGTGCGGCGCGCTTTGGGACGTGTGCGCTTGGGCTGGTTCATTGGTCGTCGTTGGTGAGCAGCTCATCGGGTCGAAGCCCGAGCGCGAAGCGCAGTTGGTCGGTGTTGAGATCGGTGATCGAGCTGGAGCGGGGCAGGACGAGCTGGGCGATGTGGCGCTTGCCGGCCACGACTTCCTCGACGCGTTCATCGACGGTGCCGGGGCACACGAGGCGATGCGAGATGACCGTCTTGTCCTGCCCGATCCGCCAGGCTCGGTCACGGGCTTGGTCCTCGACGGCGGGATTCCACCAACGGTCGTACAGCACGACGTGGTTGGCGGCTGTCAGGTTGAGGCCGGTTCCTCCTGCTTTCAACGACAGCACCAGTGCACCGGCGCCTCGGCCCGCTTGGAACTCGGAGACGAGGCGATCGCGGACGCCTCGGGCGAGGCTGCCGTCGTAGGACGCGATCTGGGTGCCGGTGATGTCGCTGAGGTGTGCGGCGAGGCGGCGCCCCCAGGTTGCGAAGTGCGTGAACACGAGGATCCGCTCGTCGGCGGCGAACACCGCCTCGATGATCTCCTCGAGGCGGGCCAGCTTGCCTGACCGGCCAGCGAGTGGTTGCCCGTCGTCGCGGTAGGCGGCCGGGTGGTTGCAGATCTGCTTCGAGCGCGGTGATCGCGGCGAGGATCGCCCCCTTCTTCAGCTCCCCGACGGTCTCGGCGCCCGCAACATCGATGACGAGCTCGTCGAGCACGGCTTGGTAGAGGCCGATCTGCTCCGCGGTCATCGTGCAGTGGTCGAGCTCGTCGATCTTGTCGGGGAGCTCAGCCGCAACCTCTGGCTCGCTCTTCGTACGACGGAACAACAGGATCCCGTTCAACGCGCGCAAGGCGGATTCGCCGTCGCCCGACAGCTGGGCGATGAACGCCGGCCGGGAGCCGACGAGGCCCGGATTGGTGAAGTCCAGGATCGCCCACAGATCGCCGAGCCCGTTCTCGATCGGTGTGCCGGTGAGCGCCAAGCGGGTCCGTGCCGGGATCCGTCGCAGCTGGAGGGCCGTCTCGCTGGCCGGGTTCTTGATCGCCTGCGCCTCGTCGAGCACGAGCGTGCCCCAACTGACGGTGGCGAGCGCGTCGATGTCGCGGACCGCCGTGGCGTAGGTGGTGATCACCACGTCGGACTCGGCGATCTCGGCCTCGAGCTGCGCTTCCGCCGACCGCGAGGACCCGTGGTGGACGACGACGCGCAGGTCAGGTGCGAAACGGGCCGCTTCGGCCGCCCAGTTGCCGACGACCGCTGCCGGAGCGATCACCAGCGCGGTGCCCGCGCCCGTCGTGCGCGCGAGCTGGGCGAGCACCGTCGGGGTCTTGCCGAGCCCCATGTCGAGGGCGAGGCAGCCGCCGAGACCGGTGGCCTCGAGCAACCCGATCCAGGCGAGCGCCTCGGCCTGGTAGGTGCGGAGCTCCCCCACGAACCCGTCGGGTCGGGTCACCGGCGATGTCGACACCGCGCCGGCCCGGCTGACGATGTCGGTCGCCCAGCTCTGACCACGCACGTCGACGCCGCCACGCAGCCCGGGACCGTCGAGGCCGAGGCTGTGGCGCAGGATCTCCGCTCCGGTGAGCTGACGGACCCGCTGGCGGTCGGCCAGTGCGGCCGCCGCCTGCTCGAGATCGACCCGGTCGATCTCGACCCAGCCGCGGCTGGACCGCACGAGTGGGCGGGCCTGCCGGGCGAGCTGGGCCACCTCGGCCGCAGTGAGCTCCACGTCGTCGAAGAGCACGGACCAGGCCACGTTGCTGAGCTGGTGCGCTCCCACCACCGACCCGCCCGGCGTCTCCGCGAACAGGCGAAGCGACGGCGTCGCCCGACGGCGCGACATCGCCGGTGCGCGCACATCGAAGCCGCCCGCGGCGAGCGCGGGACCTGTGACGGTCATGAACTCCCACGCCTCGTCCTGGCTCAGCGCGACCTGCCCCCGGCGCTGCGGCCCCGAACGGTCGAGGGCGGGGAACAGCCGTCCGAGCCGCGCCCACTCGGCGAACACTGGTCGGCTCCCGCGCTCGGCCCGGATCGCCGCGTCGATCGGCACGGTCCGACCCTTGGCCGATGGTGCGTGGACCGACACCAACCAGACCTCGCCTGGCGCATCGAGCTGGACGACGAGCCTCGGACGTGATGGGGATGTGACGGTGCGCGTCCAGGTCTCGAGCGCCCTGGACACGTCCCCTGCCAGCCCGGCGGGTGCTCGGAATGGTGACCCGTCCATGCGGGCGATCAAGGCGTCGCTCAGGTCCTTGACCGACGTCACGATCGGCGGAGCGGCCGGCAGCTCCATCCGCTCGACGCTCTCGGTGGCGATGGCCTCGACGACGGCGGTGATCACCGCGGAGGTGATCGCCGGGCCACGGCCGCCGTCGATCGCCGCCACCGTCCCGGGCATCGCCGCGGCCAGCGCGGCGATCGCCGGGCTGTCCATGAGCGCCGGTCGCCACCGCACCGCCACCTCCACGAGCCGGCCCTGAGGGCGTTCGGGGACACGAAGCGCCGGCACCATCGACCCGGACGCGGCCAGGCGTACCCCTTCGAGGGCCACGTGGCCGAGCCACAGCACGCCCGCCCCGACGCCGGTCCGTCCGTGCCCGCCGCCCACCGCAACGAGCCACCCCAGCGCATCCTTCACCGGGATGGCGAGCGCGTCGGCACGCGGACCGCCAGGGAGCTGGACGCCGGGATGGAGCTGCCAACCCAACGCTGGTCCGCCGATCGCCTCCAATCGTGTCGACAGCTCGTCGTGGGACTCCGGAGTCCTGCCCCGGCCTGACGCCCACACGACGACCTGTCCCGACGTCCACGAGGCCTGGAGCTCCACCTCGCCCGGCTCGACATCGCCGGTGGGCGTCGGCTCGGCCGGTTGCCGTTGCGTCGAGGGAGCGACCGGACGACGCAGCCCGGCGACCATCCCGCGAAGGCTGTCGAGCGTCTCGGCAAGGTCGGTGACGACCTGGTCGCGCTCGTCACCGGCCAGCGAGCCCGCCGAGATCAGGTCACGTTCGAGATCGATGATCAAGCGGTCGAGGACCGCGACGGACGCGCGCTCGTCGGCGTGGACGTGGGCGAAGTCCTCGGCCGCACCACGACCGTCGGCGATCGACCAGATCGCCATTTCGAGTTCGGATACATCGATCATCGGATTCTGGCGACGTCTCGTGCCGCGCAGACCAGCCACCGGTGCCTCGCCTGCCGGCGCACCACGCCGAAGCTCCTCCCCGCAGTCACGGTCACCCCGAGCCTAGGAGGCGATCACGACCAGCCGGCGCGACCCGCGGTCGATCCGAACGGTCGGCCACGCGTGAGTGTCCAGGGCACCCGCGCTGTCGCCGGTGGGAGGTGCCGATGAACTCCGGCTGCATCGCTCCGGAGTCAGCGCCAGTCGGGCGGCACGACGAGGTGGTCGGTCACCGAGCAGTCGGCGCCGAAGACGATGAAGCGGTCGAAGCCGCGCAGGAACCAGCGGTCGTGAGTGACGGCGACGACGGTCCCGGTGAACTGGTGCAGCCCGGCTTCGAGGGCCTCGGCCGAGACGAGGTCGAGGTTGTCCGTCGGCTCATCGAGGAGCAGGAGGGTCGCGCCGGACCGCTCGAGGAGGAGGATCTGGAATCGGGCTTGCTGACCGCCCGAGAGCGTGTCGAACGGTTGTTCAGCACAGCCCTGGAGCTCGTAGCGCCGCAGCATCCCCATCGCCGGCCCGCGCACGACGTCGTGGTCGTGCAAGATGTCGAGCAGCGTCCTTCCGGCCCACTCGGGGTGCTCGTGGGTCTGGTGGAACAGCCCCGCGACGACGCCGGCGCCGAGCCGCCACGTCCCCGTGTGGCTGACGGTGTCGTCGCCGGCGAGGAGTCGAACGAAGTGGCTCTTGCCGACGCCGTTGCCGCCGAGCACGGCGACGCGCTCGCCGAACCACAGCTCGAGGTCGAACGGATCGGTGAGGCCGTCGAGCTCGAGGTGCTCGACGATCACCGCCCGCTTGCCCGTGCGTGCCCCACCGAGGCGCACGTCGAGGCGTTGTGGGCGGACCGTTGACGGGCGCTCGTTGCGCTGCTCGAACTGGCGCAGGCGGCTCTCGGCGGCCTTCAACCTGGGCGCGAACGTGTCGGACATCTTGGCCCGCCGGCGCATCTCGGCCACCAGGTCGACGAGGCGTTGACGCTCACCGTCGTACCACGTGCGGTCGCGCGCGAGCTTGTCGTGGTAGGCGCGTCGAGCCTCGGCGTAGCCGGCGAAGCCGCCGCCGTGCGTCCACGCTCCGTCGGCTTCCACCGTGATCACCTTCGTCGCCGTCGCCGCCAGCAGCTCGCGATCGTGGCTGACGTACAGGACGGTCTTGCGCGTCGCCGACAGCTCCCGCTCGAGCCAGCGCTTGCCGGGAACGTCGAGGAAGTTGTCGGGCTCGTCGAGCAGCAGGATGTCGTCCTCGCCGCGCAGGAGGACCTCCAGGGCGATGCGCTTCTGCTCCCCGCCGGAGAACGTGCGCAGCGGCCGCGTGGTGGCCTCGCGCAACCCGATGCCGACGGCTCGCGTGAGGCACTCGTCCCAGTGCATCTCGGCGACGTATCCACCGTGGTCGCCCCAGTCGGCGAGTGCCGCGGCGTAGGCCATCGGGTCGTCCTCCGCCGTCCGTTCCGCCGTCGCCAGTCGCTGGGCCGAGGCTCGCAGGGCCGGCGGGGCCAGCGACACCAGGAGCTCGCGGGCCGTTCGCGGCGCGTCCGCCGTGCCGTCGGCGACGCCGACGAGCTGTCGCATGACACCGACGTGACCATCGATCGCCAGCGTGCCCGACGTCGGCGACAACTCGCCGGCGATCAGCCGAAGCAGGGTGGATTTGCCGACGCCGTTGGCGCCGACCAGCGCCGCCCGATCGCCATCGCCGACCGAGAAGCTGACCTCGCGCAGCAGCTCGACCCCACCCGGCAAACGCCATCCGACATGGCTCACCTGGATCGACCCCACCACTGTCCCTCGTCCTGTCCGTCACACCACCCGACGGGCGCGTGCCGGGACCACCACGTTACGGGTCACGCGCCCGGGCCGGGCCGACGTTTCGCCGCCTCGTCCCCGCCCCTCGATCTGGGCGGGATCTTCACCGCGGAGCCTTCTGGGCGGGATCGTCGCCAGCAGGTGGCGAGATCCCCGCCCAGATCGTGGGTCGCCGGTCGGGACCGCCCGACGGCGACGGAGCGCCGCCGAACCGGGCGGGATCTTCGCCATCCGCATCTGGGCGGGATCGTCGCCAGCAGGCTGGCGAGATCCCCGCCCAGATCGTGGGACGGCCGGTCGGGACCGCCCGATGCTCGTGCCCGCTCCCCCAATCTGGGCGGGATCCTCCCCACCGAGCTTCTGGGCGGGATCGTCGCCAGCAGGTGGCGAGATCCCCGCCCGGATCGTGGGGCGTTCGGGCCGTACCTCGTCAGTCGCTCGAAGGGGCCGCCTTCGGCGTCTTCAGCCTCAAGCGTTCACCGTTCACGGCTGGTACACCCTCGCCGGACTTCGTGCACAACAGCTCGATCGTCTCGGACTCGTCGACAAAGCGCTTGCCGGTCGCCGCACCGCCTCCGTGGCCTTCGACGACGGAGCCAGAGAGATCGCGCTCGTTCTCGCTGAGAGCGGGCGACGCGCCGCCGATCGTGAGATCGACCTCGGCACCGGGCGCCCGAACGGCGATCATCTCGGTGGTGCAGACCCTGCTGAACAGGCGCGCGCCCGGCTTCAGGGTGATGCTCATGTCGAGGTCCTCCCGCTACCTGTCGAAGCACATGAAGAAGGGTTCGCTGATCAAAGACGTCGACCCCGGCCGCCATCCGATCCCTGCCTGCCCCTGTCGCGTCCGCGGGTGGATGTGGTCGGCATCGGTACGAGCAGCATCTCCACACCCTCATCCATCAGCTTCAGTCCGGTGCGCGCTGACATCGCTCCCTGGTGGCACCTCCGCAACACCCAATCGAGCATGGCTTGGCAGCACATCACGATCACGTCGGCACGATCGTCGTCGACGTCGGTGAGCGCAGCCCGGTACACCCCACCAATGGTCGAGTTCATCCGCTCGAGGTTGTCTCGGACATTGACGTCCGTCGATGACGACAGGATCATGAAGGTCTCGTAGAACTGCGGTGCCCGTTCGAAGCTGAGCATGCTGCGTTCCAGCAGCGCCTTGATCCGATCCGCGTTGTCGTCGAGGCTCGGCAGGCGGCGGTCACTCCACTCCACGAAGCGGCCGACCCACTTCACGGCGGCGAGCGAGAACAGGTACTCCTTCGAGCCGACATAGCGATACAGCGTGCCCAGCGCTGCTCCCGCTTCGATCGCGACATCTCGCATCAGGATCTTGGAGTAGGGCATCTGCAGGAGGAGCTCGAACGCGGCGTCCGTCATCTGCTCGCGCCGCTGCGCCTGCCGCGGCGAGAGCGATGACTCCGGCAAAGGGCCGCCGGTCCGCCCCATCCCGTCTGACTGGCGTGCAGCTGGCCTCGTCTGCTTGAGGTTGCTCGATGCGCGCCCGTTTCGGGTTGCACTGGTCACGGCGGTTGCGCCAGGTCGGCCGGTGCAGGCTCGATCATGGTTCGAGCACGACGAGGACCTGTCCCATCTTCACGGAGTCACCTGCTTGCGCCAACAGTTCTGTGACGGTGCCCGCGCACGGCGCAACGACGGGGATCTCCATCTTCATCGACTCCAAGATCACCAGGTCTTCATCTTCGGCGACCGCCTGCCCGGGCGCGACGAGTACTTGCCAAACCGAAGCGTCCATCTCGGATTTCACTTCCATTGTGAGAAGAGCACCTTTCAAAATTGGCGATCAGTAGCAGACTGGCGCGCGTCACATGGGGCTCAGAGCGAGGTCAACGACTCCAACCACACCCGAGTCGGTCATCTCAGTGAGCTCCTGCTGCGTGATGTCGGCCCACCTGGTCAGCTGCGAATTGTGTTCGCCCCACATCGGAGCGTGCGCATAATGGCCTACCGGCACACGACCGATCGAATCCACGCTCACGACCGCAGGCAGGCCGAAGTACCGGAGCGGTCCACAGACCGGGTGGCTGACGGTCGAGAGGAACTGGCGATCTCGGAGCTGTGGGTCGTCGCCCAATTGACTCGCAGCTGCGACGCGTGCGGCCGGGATGCCGCCGGCCTGAAGTTCAGCGACAGCGCTGGCGGCGTCGCGTTGTGCGCACCACGAGGTGAGGGCCCGCTCGAGGCGGTCCACGAGAGTCGCGTCGGGCGCCTCATCGGCCGATACTCCGACGAGTGAGCACAGGTCGCGCCACTGATCGACGGTGTCCGCTGAGAGTGCCACCCAGGATTGGTCGTCCGGATCGGCGCTCGCCGTCCGGTAGACGCCTTGCACGATGCCCCACCGACTGCGGTTGCCGATTCGCCGTAGCACGACTCCGGTGGCCGACGCCGTGACCGTCTGCTCGGCGGCGATGGCGGCAGCGACCTCCGACAGACGGACTTCCACGTCGACGCCGCTGCCTGTGCGATCCCGTTGGTACAGGCCGCACAGCAGTCCGAACGCGGCATGCACCCCGCCGAGACCATCACAGATCATGATCGGTTGTGGCTGCCCATCGGGTGCACCGCTGATCCAGGACAGTCCCGCGAGCGGCTCAATCGTGTGCTGGAAGGCGGACCGGTCTCGCCAAGGGTTCTCCAACCCGAAGGCGGGCATTCGCACGTAGATGATGGAAGGATTGAGCGCTCTCACCGGACCATGGTGCAGCCCGAATTGGTCCATCACGCGTGGCGAGAAGTTCTCGATCATGCCATCGCACCGCGAGATCAATCGCTCAACGAGCGGTCGCGCGTCGGGAGCGCCCAAGTCGATGCTTGCCGAGCTCTTGGAGCCGTTGTTGGCGTGATAGACGGGTCCCCACTCCAGCCATGTCGGGTCCGAAGCCGGTTGTACGGACATCGTCCGCATGCCGTCGGGCCGCTGCGGGCCCTCGACGTGCAGGACGTCCGCGCCCATCAGGGCGAGGAGGTCACCCGCGTACGGACCCGCCCAGAAGGCCGTCGTGTCGAGGATGGTCAGACCCTCGAGCGGCCGGCCGATCGTGGGCGTCTCCTCGTCCGCCGCCCGGTGCTCGTGATCGGTCGTGGGACTCTGCCCGAAGCGGATGCTCGGTCCCGGCCGCAAGAACCCGAGGTGGTCCAGCACGAACGAATCCGCGTAGCAGTCGAGGAGCGGTGCGGTCTCGCCGTTCGTCACGGGACCGGTCGGGATGCGGAGCAACGCAGCGGCTTCCAGTACTTCTCGGACGGTGTGCGACGCGACCCAAGCATCGATGGCCGGGACGACCTCGGCACGCCTCTGTCGCCGGCCGGCTGCGGACAGCAGGTCGCTCTCGCTGCCCCATTCGGGCCGCTCGATGAGCACGCAGAAGTCACTCCAGTGCTGCGCGGTGACGACCGCGAACGAGACCTGCCCGTCCCGAGCACGATGTGTGGCGGGGATCTGCTCCGTCGACCCCGTGGACGTGACGCTGACCCCGGCGGCCGAGCGGAGTTGAGCACCGATGAAGTCCTGTCCGAACACGGCAACCATCGACTCGAGTATCGACAGATCCACGTCGACCACTCGACCCGTCGAGCGAGCCAGTCGGAGGTACCCGAGTCCGAGCAGTGCCGCGAAGGTCCCGGCCAACCACAAGCCCGGTTCGCCACCCGACGCCATGGGTGTCCCGCCCGCGCCCCCCGCGTTCATGGCGAGCTTCCCGCTTCGGGCCTGCATCGTGAACTCGGTCGCCGGCAGGCCGGCCTCCGGCCCGGTGCGCCCGAACGGAGAGATCTGGACGATGACCCGCGCCCGAGTGCGGTCGAGGTCTCGGAGCACCGACTCCGTCGCGTCCGGAAGACGGGCCGATGTGTCAGAGCCGACGATGACGATCTCCGCCTCGCCGGCGACCGTCGCTGCCGAGGACTCGCCGCCGGGGAGCTTGTCGGCATTGAGATGGAGGTAGAGGGCGCTCGGCTCCGCATGTCCTCGAGGAGTCCTGTCCCTCACGGGGTCGCGGCCGACCTCGACCTTGGTGACCTGGGCACCGGCGTCGGCCAGCAGCTTCCCCGCATATCCTCCCGCGATCCCCGCGGAGAAGTCGGCGACGCGCAAGTCCGCCAGGGGGCGCATCGTCAGTGGCCGACCTGGGCGTTCAACCGATCGTGCACCAGCGGAGGCGTCCACCGTTCACCGAACAGTGCGACGAGCTGCGCCACGAGGGATGCGCATTCGTGCGGAGGCCGGACGTCATCGACGAGGCCGCGCGCGGCCGCAAGCCAGGGATCAGGCTCGCGCACCTTCGACAGCGTCTCGGTGCGGTAGTCCACGGGCTCACTGACGGCGAGGCGAGCCCACGGCCAGGCGATGATGTAGGCGCTCCTCAACTGCTTGGACCCCAGTGGGAACGTGCCAAGGGTGTGGCCGTCCCCGGCAACGACACAGATGAGGGCCTTGTCGAGGTCGCGCAGCGCTGACGTGACCGAGTTGAGGGCGGCGAGATCGTCGACGGCCTCCCGACTCAGACCAGCACAGTCTTCGACGACGATCACCGGGCAACTCGCCCTCGCCGCCAGGCGGTAGAGGCGTGCCAAGGAACGCAGCTCAGCGGTCCCCAGCTCCGGCGCGTCGCCGCCCCCGACCGCGACGACCAGCACGGGCCACCCGCCGACGGTGGCCGCGCCGCTGACCAGAACAGAGTCCGGCTCGCGGTGGATCGCCACGAACGAGCCGGCGTCCGCCAGCATCTCAGCGAGCCGAGACGGGCTGGCCATGACGTCGACATCGATGGCCTCGTTCACGCTCTCCGGCCATGGTTGCCCGAATCGGTGACGCCCGCCGGGTTCCGCTCCGGCCAGCCGGTCGAGGAGGTTGCGAGCGCGTCGTACCGCCGAGAGCTCGTCGGGCTCGACGGCATCCACGAGCGATCGGCTGGCACCGGACAGTTCTCGGTGCACCGCTTCGGTGGCGATCACGAGGTCCGCGCTCGCCATCAGGTCGCGCGACGCTCCGACGACGCGCCCGAGGGCCACACAGACCAAGAGCGAACGTCGCGTCGCGGGGTTGAAGTCGAGGCGGGGGTCAGCCATCCGGCCGGCCAGCTCGCCGGTGTTCTTCTCGAATTGCGGTACGTCCGAGGGGCCGTCGATGAGCGCGACGACGGGGATGTCCACGGACCTCGCCAATGAGAGCGCGCGGTTGCGCTTCAGGCGAGCCACCTCGCCGTCGCTCCTCTCGAGCACCCGGGCGTCCTCGGCGACCACCAGAACGTCGCGCCCGTGGACGCGGGCAAAGGCCGTCGTCACCCCGTCGCGAGGCGTGACGTCGGCGACGCTCGGCTGCTGACTGCGTGCGGCACCGCCGATCTCCAGCGACCCGTCGTCGGCCAGCGCAGCGATTCGCGCGGCGACCGACAACTCGCTGGGAGCGCCGTCGCCGTCGCCCACATGACTGCTGGTTGCTGGCATGGTCATCGTTGCGGTGTCCTGTTCCTCAGAATCTCGAGCGAGCGGATGAGCACGTCGCGGGTGCGTTCGGGATCGATGACGGCGTCGACGTACGCGAGCTCCGAGGCCATCTTCGGCGCGGATGCTTCGCGCATCATGTCGGCGAGCTCGCGCTGTCGCGCGGCGGGATCGGCGGCCTTGGCGAGCTCGTCGGCGAAGAGCACGCGGGCGGCGGGGTCGGGACCGGTGAACGCGATCCTGGCCGTGGGCCAGCAGTACGTGAACCCTTCGGCATCGCCTGCGCTCATCATCATGTAGGCGAAGCCGATGCCCTTGCGAACGACGAACGACACCTTGGGGACATCGGGCAGGAGTCGTGCGATGGAGGTGTCGTAGACCTCGGCGATGAGCCGCCGGTGTTCCTGGTCCTTGGTGGTGAGAACACCTGGTGTGTCGAGGAACGTGATGATCGGCAGGGACATGTTGTTCGCGATGGTGAGGATGCGTTGGAACTTGACCATCGCTTGCACGTCGAGCGTCCCGGCCAGGTGCATCGATTGGTTGGCTGCGATCGTGATCGTGTGACCGCCGACGCGTGCGAAACCGACGACAAGGTTGCGGGCATAACCCGGCAGAAGCTCCATGAAGCTCTCGGCGTCGACCACTCGGTGCAAGAGCTTGCGGATGTCGAACGCGCGGTTGGGGTTCTCCGGCAGGACCGAAGCGAGTGGCGTGTCGTCGGCCGGCGCGTCGGTGTTCTGGTCGGTGCGCGGAGCCGGCTCGCCGCGGCTGGAGGGCAGGTAGCTGAACGCCTTCCGTACGAGGTCGAGAGCATCCGGTTCGTCCTCCGCCAAGAGGTCGATCTGGCCGTTCACGTTCGCTTGGATCGCCGCGCCGGCCAACTCGTCCGGATCCTCCCGCTGGCCGGTGGCGACTTCGAGCAACGGCGCGCTCGTGAGGGAGGCGTGGGCGGTCTTGACCATCGCGGTGAAGTCGTTCTGCACGATGTTCCACGGTGGGTAGTAGTCGCCCAGCACCGCGGTGAGGTGCAACAGATGCTGGTCGAACACGTGCCGCGCGCCCATCGTCGTGCCTCCGGCACCGGCGAACTTCGACGTCATCAGCTCACTGATGCGGGCGCCACCGCTCTGGTGGAGGTCGAAGTGCGGAAGACGACACCGCACGCGAATGAGCCTTCCGCCGATGCGACCGTTCGCGGCGCTCGACGTGCCGCCCTTGACCGTTGGGTCATTGGCGGTGACGTACACCGGTCGTCCGTCGACCGTCGCCAAGCCGTGGACCTCGCCGTCACCGCCCATGCTGCGCTCGGCGTCGACGAGATCCTCGGAATGGATGAACCGCCCCACCCAGATGAAGCTGCCCTCGTCCACCAGGAGGTTGATCCGGTCCCACGCGGTCAGACGTCCGCGGCTGCGATGACGCTCGATGCGATCGATCCGCCCGGCTCCCTCCGCCAGGCCGCAACGGCGGTGGTACTCCCGCATGCTCTGATCGACGACAGCCGAGGGAGGTCTCACCGAACCTCCTCGGCCCCAACGGTTGCGGGCTGGGGGGACTCTCCGCCCGTGTCGAGCTTCAGCACACGGAGCGCGTTCTCACGCAAGAACTTCGGCCAGATGTCCTCGCGCAGCGGCACATTGGGCATCTCGGTCCAGATCCGTTCCAGCGAGAGGCCCATCGGGAAGTAGCCGCCATAGATGAACTTGTCGGCACCCCGTGTGTTGACGTAGTCGATGACCGCCTTCGGGTAGTACTTCGGAGCGAACGCACTGGTCGAGTAGTGCAAGTTCGGCCACTTGAGCATCAGCTTGACGATCAGATCGGTCCATGGCTCGCATCCGTGGCGCGTCACGAAGACGAGGTCGGGGAAGTCGTACATCACCTCGTCGATGAGCTCGACGTGTTGGACATGGAAGCGCAGCCTCGGTCCAGGGACACCGGCGCAGCAGAACATCGCGATGCCGAGCTCGACGCACTTCGCGTAGATCGGGTACATCTTCTTGTCGTTGATGGCGACCTGGGGCAACGTTCCCGCTGGGAACGCCGACACGGCGCGGATCCCCCACTTCTCGTACGCCTTCACCATGCCCTGCAGTGCCTTCACGCCTTCGTTCGGGTCTGGGTCGTAGCTCCCGATGAACCGGTCGGGGTGCAGTCGAAGGGCCCGTTCGCCGGAGGATTCGCCGGGTGCTGGATCGCCGGCGGCCGCGGCCATGCCGCCTCCGACGCCGATGAGCGCCCTCTCGATGTGCCAGCGATCCATCTCCCGGAGCGTGATGTCGACGGCATCCGAGTCACCGGATTTGAGCGCTTGCTTGAGCTCGTTCATCGGCGGACGCTTGAACATGTACTGCGCCGGGAACTCGAACTCTTCGTTGGTCTGGTGATCCTTCGTCGAGCGGGTGATGTGGTGGTACATCGACTTCGTGTCTTCCGTCGGGAAGCCGATCATCGTGTCGATCGCCCAGATCCCCTCTGGCATCGCCATGCGACCCCTCCTTTCAGCCCGCTGCAGGGGCGCCTGGAAGCGCCGCCCTGACCCCCACGAGTAGGGCCGAGTGTAGAACAGCCTTCTAACTCGGTCAATGCCGGTCTCCCGGTGGGACGCGCCATCACCGTCGCCGCCGAGTTCCACCCATGGGCGCATCTACCTGGGATGTTGTGGACGACTGGCGACGACATGCCCGTACAAAGCGGGCGCCAGCGAAGACGCTGGAATGTGAATCGTGATTTCAGTTTGACCCTTGACCATGTTCACGGCGTGCTCTAGTGTCAACCTCTGGTCGGCGCGTGACGCGCCGAAGCAGGGGGGTTCATGCTCATGCGTTTGCACTGTGCTGTGACGCGCCCTTCGCACGGCGCGCTGCTTGCGGCGTTCGTGCTCGTTGGTGTCGTGGCGTGCGGCGGTGATGACGACGACGGTTCCGCCAGCGAGAGCTCCGGTGACGTCACCGTGGCCACGACGGCGGCGGCCGACACCGGTCCGCTGGAGACCGAGGCTCCATCGGGCACCGAAGCGTCGAGCGCCACGTCGGCAGACACCGAGGCGACGACGGCAGCCACCTCGGCTGTGCCCGAGAACATCGATGCCGACGCCACCATCGTGCTCGGGGCGACGTACTTCACCACGAGCCTCGATCCGCACCTGATGAACACGAACTCGCTCGGCCACGACTGGCTGTACGACCGCCTCGTGCGCCTCGACGGGAGTGAACGGGGCAACGTCCTCCCAGGGCTCGCTGAGTCGTGGGAGGTGTCGGATGACCAGACCACCTTCACGTTCCACCTGCGCGAGGGCGTGAACTTCAACGACGGCACGCCGTTCGACGCCGACGCCGTGCTCAAGTCGTTCGAGCGCGGCCAAACCCTCGAAGGCTCGCTCGCTGCCCCCACGCTCGGCCAGATCGCCAGCATGACGGCGCCCGACCCGATGACCGTCGAGATCGTGCTGTCACAGCCCGACGCCACGTTCATCCAGATGATCGGCACGTCGCGCGGCAGCATCGTGAGCCCAGCGGCCATCGATGCCAACAAGGACTTGAGCGCGTCCGATCAGGACGCGGGGACGACGCCGTTCCGTGCCGTCGACTTCGCGCCGGGCCAGACGCTGGTGGTGGAACGACGGCCGGACCGTGAGGACTACTGGGACGCTGATGCGTGGCACGTCGGTGGCCTCGAGGCACGCGTCGTGCAGGATCCGAACGCGCAGATGAACGGTCTGGTCACTGGTGAGCTGGACATCGCGTCGGTCTCCATGCCATCGGACCAAGCGGAAGCGAGCGCCGGCGACGACGTGGAGCTCGTGACGAAGGAAGGCGACTCCATTCTCGCCCTCTTCATGAGGGACACGCGCGCCGGCTTCGCCTCGCCCGAGGTTCGGCGGGCGATCGCCCAGGCCGTCGACTTCGACGCGCTCGTGGAGAGCGGTGCCTTGGGTGATTGCTCGCGGGCGACGCAGATGCTCGTCGAGGGTGATGCGGGCTACATCGAGGGCTACGAGCCCTTGCCCTATGACCCGGATGCTGCGACGGCGGTGCTGGAAGGCAACGGCTTCCCGTTCGAGGTGTTGGTGAGCCAGACCCCGCGCGACGCCGTCGCCGCCCAGTACGTGCAAGAGCAACTCGGCGCACTCGGCTACGCGCTCACGATCACGCAGATCCCGATCACCGAGCTCCTTCGCAACTATGGCGCCGGGACCGCTGACTCGACGCTGTCGACCACTGGTCGTACCGGGCCCGACCCGACGAGCATGCTGAACAACACATATCTCCAGTTCTTCAACGGTGCTGGCGCCGCCGAGCGCGAAGGGATCGTCCAGTCGATCGCCGAGATCAACGGCCAACCCCTCGGATCCGACGAACGGGCCGGGCTCCTGGAGGATCTCAACCGAGACTTGCAGGAGCATGTGTGGCAGATCCCCATCTGCACGGCTCAGGTGCTCTTCGGCGCCCAGCCCGCGATCCAGGGGCTCCAGGACTCGATCGCCAACAACGCGCTGGACACCCGGTATCTGACTGTGAGTGCCGACTGAAGGCTCGGTGCACATGGCGCGGCTGGTCCTCAAGCGACTGCTGTTCTTCATCCCGACGCTGCTCGTCGTGTCGTTCGGGATCTTCATGTTGCTGGAGCTGTCACCGGGCGATCCGGCCCGGGAGATCGCTGGTCAGGATGCGACACCAGAGGTCATCGCGTCGATCCGCGAGGGGCTGAGGCTCGACGAGCCGTTGACGACGCGGTACTTCAGCTGGTTGGGCGACGCCGCGCACGGCGACCTCGGACGATCGTTCGTCGGCCGCCAGCCGGTGATGGAACAGGTGCTGCGTGCGCTGCCGCCGACACTCTCGATGGTCGGCCTGGCGATGGTCTTCGCGGTCGGCGGCGCCCTCGTCCTCGGGGTCACCCCCGAACTGGTCCCCCGCTCTCGGTGGGTCGGCCGCCTGACCAACGGCATCACCTCGGTCATGCTCGCCGTTCCCAACTTCCTCTGGGCGCTGCTGCTCGTGGCGGCATTGGCGGTCGACCGCCGTCTGCTGCCGGCGGTGGGGTACGTCCCGTTCGCCGAGAGTCCGTGGGAGTGGTTCAAGCACCTGGTGATCCCCGCGATCGCCCTGGCGAGTGGCACGGCTGCCGAGCTGGCACGGCAGCTGCGGGCGTCGCTGCGCGGCGTGCTCGCCAGCGACTACGTGATCGCCGCACGAGCACGCGGGTTCACGACTCGGCGGATCGTGTTGAAGCACGGCCTGAAGAACGCGGCCATCCCGGTCGTGACCATCCTCGGCGTGCGCCTCGGGCAGATCATCGGCACGACTGCGGTCGTCGAGCAGATCTTCATCATCAACGGTGTCGGCCGGCTGACGGTCACTGCCGTGCTGCAGCGCGACATGCCGATCATCCTCGGCGTCGTGACGATCACGATTGCCATCGTGTTGGTCGTGAACCTGATCGTCGACAGTGTCTACGGCTACTTCAACCCACGGTTGAGGACGGCATGAGTGCGCCGCTCGCGACGGTGACGACGACCATCGTCGCGGAGACGACCGGTCCGACCCGCCTTCGTCACGACGGCTTCGTGCGGCGACTGGTGCGGCAGCCGGCCTGCGCGCTGGCGCTCGTCTTCCTCGCGCTCCTCGTGTCGGCGGCCGTCTTCGCGCCGCTGCTCGCACCGTACGATCCGTCGGCCACCGACGTCCTCGCGATCTTCCAAGGGCCGTCGAGCGACCACTGGTTCGGCACGGACCAACTCGGGCGCGACCAACTGTCGAGGTTGCTGTTCGGCGCCCGCACCTCGCTCGTGGCGTCGGTGCAGGCGGTCGCCGTGAGCCTGCTCCTCGGCGTGCCGCTGGGCGCCGTCGCTGGTTACGTCGGCGGCACCCTCGACACCCTGCTGAGCCGCTTCGTTGATGCGCTGATGAGCGTGCCCGGCCTGGTGCTCGCACTGGCGATCATCGCTGCCCTCGGTCCCGGCTTGACCAACGCGATGCTGGCCCTCGGCGTCATCTTCGTGCCTCGAGTGTTCCGGGTGGTCCGTGCCGCATCGCTCGAGGTCAAGCGGACGACGTTCGTCGAGGCCGCCGAGTCGATCGGATGCACCCGACCGGGCATCATGGTCCAACACATCTTGCCGCACTGCCTCACCTCGGTGCTGGTGGTGGCCGCCATCTCGCTGGGGACGGCCGTGCTCGCCGAGGCGAGCCTCAGCTTCCTCGGCCTCGGCGCCCAGCCGCCGACATCGAGCTGGGGGGGAATGCTGGCGCTCGCGTCGACACGGCTCGACCTCAAGTACCTGTTGATCCCGGCGGGGGTGGCGCTGTCGTTGACCATCGCCGCCTTCACGACGTTGAGCGACGGACTCGATCGGGCCCTCAGCGGACGCACCGAACGTCGGGCTGTGTGACGGTGGTGCAGCGTTGAAGCCGACGACTGGTGCACCGATCAGCGGCGACGCTCATCTGCAGGTGACCGACCTGAACATCACGTTCGGACGCGGCGGCGCCCAAACGACGGTGGTGGCCGACGGCGCGCTCACCGTGCGGCGCGGACAGGTGACTGGACTCGTGGGCGAGTCCGGCTCCGGCAAGACGATGATGGCGATGGCCATCGTCGGGATGATCCCCAGCCTCGGCGGCAGGATCACCCGTGGCTCCATCGTGTTCGACGGTGTCGAGATGCTCAGCGCGTCGGAGGCGGATTGGAGGGCAACGCGGGGTCGGCGGATCGGGATGATCTTCCAGCAACCGACGCGCAGCCTCAACCCCGCCTTCACCGTGGGGGAGCAGATCTCCGAAGTCCTGCGCTACCACCACGGCCTCACCCGTCGTGAGGCATGGCGTCGGGCCGTCGAACTGCTCGATCGAGTGCGCATCCCTCAAGCCAGCCGACGAGCACACGACTATCCCCACATGTTCAGCGGTGGCATGTGTCAGCGGGCGATGATCGCGATCGCCCTCGCCTGCGAGCCGGAACTTCTCGTCGCCGACGAACCGACGACGGCGCTGGACGTCACGGTGCAGGCGGCCATCCTCGAGCTCATCCGCGAGATCCAGCACGAGACGAACATCTCGGTCCTGTACATCAGCCATGACTTCGGCGTGATCCATGAGCTGTGCGACTGGGTCGAAGTGATGTACGCGGGCCAGACGATCGAGTCGGCGCCAGCCGCGGGCATGTTCACCGACCCCCAGCACCCCTACACCTACAGCCTGTTGCGGGCTGCCGCGCCGGGTCGGCGCGAGGGGCGCTTCTTCGCACTGGAGGGTCGGGTTCCGGCCCCGCACGAACGAACGCCCGAGGGCTGTGTGTTCCGCTCACGATGCGCGTGGAAGGAGCCGGAGTGCGCGACAGGCGTGATGCGGCTGGAACACGTCGACGCGCCCGGACGGTCGGCGTGTCGCCGAGTCGGGACCATCGCTCCCGAGCTGCGGATCGGGCCCTGATGACCTTGCTGACCGTGCGGGGTCTCACGAAGTCGTTCCGCTCCAGCGGCGGAGGTCTCAAGGCCGAGCGGCTCGTCGCCGTGCGGGACGTGTCGTTCGACATCGAGGCCGGTGAGACGTTCGCGGTGGTTGGCGAGTCAGGGGCCGGCAAGTCGACCGTCGCTCGTCTCGTCATCCGTTTGATCGAGCCGGACGAAGGCAGCGTGCACATGGACGGCACCGACCTCCGGGCGCTCTCGCGAAGCGAGCTGCGCCGCTTCCGGCGATGGGTGCAGATGGTGTTCCAGGATCCCCACAGCGCGCTCGACCCCCGCTTCGAGATCGGGAGAGCCATCGCCCAACCACTCAGGGTGCACTTCGGGATGAGCCGCTCCGACCGTGAGCGCGAGACGGTGCGGTTGCTGGACAGTGTCGGTCTCGACCAGGGGTACGCACACCGGTTCCCGCACCAGCTCTCCGGTGGCCAGCTCCAGCGCGTGTGCATCGCGAGGGCTCTGGCGGTCAAGCCGAAGCTGATCGTCTGTGACGAGGCCGTCTCGGCCCTCGACGTGTCGATCCGTGCGCAGATCCTCAACCTGCTCACCGAGATCCAAGAGCGCGAGCACGTCGCGTACCTCTTCATCACCCACGACCTTGCGGTCGTCGAAGCGCTTGCCGATCGCGTGGCTGTGATGCCGCGCAGGGGAGATCGTCGAGTCCGGGACGACCACCGAGGTGATGTCCCACCCGCGTGAGGCCTACACACGCGACCTGCTCGGCGCCATACCGAGCTTCCACCGCCGGGAGTCGCTCTCGGAGCCCGCCGAGGATCGGGAGCCCGAGAACGCGCTGCACGATGCGGTCCAATGAGCAACAGAAGGTGCTGGCATGACGTTTGACAAGATCTACGTGGCCAACCGTGGCGAGATCGCCGTCCGCGTGATGCGGGCGTGTCGCGAGCGAGGCATCCGCACGGCCACGGGCTACTCGGATGCCGACACGGACGCGCGGCACACGACGATGGCCGACGACGCGATCCACCTGCCCGGAACATCGCCGGCCGAGACGTACATCAACCTGGATGCACTCCTCGGGGCGATCAAGGCGAGCGGCGCGGACGCGGTGCACCCCGGCTATGGGTTCCTCGCCGAGAACGCCGCCTTCGCCGCAGCCGTGGAGGACCTCGGACTGGCGTGGATCGGCCCGGACGCCCGGACGATCGCCTTGATGGGCGACAAGATCTCGGCGCGCGCCGCGGCTCGTGCTGCGGGGGTTCGTCCTGTCCCCGGCTTCGACGACGCGATCAACTCGCCCGACGACGTCCTCGCGGGCGCCGCGGAGGTCGGGTGGCCGATCGCCATCAAGGCCGCCCACGGTGGCGGAGGACGCGGGCTCAAGGTGGCCGACGACCCCTCGCGGGTCGAAGCGACGTTTGCGTCCGCCGTCCGCGAGGCGCAGATGTACTTCGGACGACCAGAGGTGTACATCGAGCGCTACTTCCCCCGTCCACGGCACGTCGAGGTGCAGATCGCGGCCGACCGGTTCGGCAACGTCGTCTCGCTCGGTACCAGGGACTGCTCCGTGCAGCGGCGGCACCAGAAGTTGGTGGAGGAGGCGCCGGCGCCCGACCTCCCGGCGGACATCGCCACGGCGATGCGCGACGCCGCCGTCGCCGTCGCCCGCGACTGCGGCTACGTCAACGTGGGCACCGTCGAGTTGCTCTTCGCCGAAGGCGACTTCTACTTCCTGGAGATGAACACCCGGATCCAGGTCGAGCACCCCGTCACCGAGTTGACCGCCGGCGTCGATCTGGTGGGACTCCAGATCGATGTCGCCGACGGACTGCCCCTCCCGTTCGGTCAGGACGACGTCGAGTGCCGTGGTCACGCGATCGAGTGCCGCATCAACGCCGAGAACCCGGACAAGGGCCGGTTCCTGCCGTCGCCGGGCCTGATCGAACACATGAGCCTGCCGGGCGGGTACGGGGTCCGGGTGGACTTCGGCTACGAGAGCGGCGACCGGGTCTCACAGTTCTACGACAACATGATCGGCAAGGTGGCGGTGTGGGGCCGCACGCGAGACGAAGCGCGTCGGCGGATGATCGCGGCACTGGGCGAGCTCGACATCCGCGGCGTCAAGACGACGACGCCCGCACACCTGGTCATCCTCGAACACGACGACTTCAAACACGTGCACCATCACACGAGGTGGCTCGAGACCGAAGTGGATCTCTCGACGACACGAATCTGAGCAACGACCATTGAACTTGGAGGAACGCCATGCAACACGTCGACTTCGACATCTTCGACAGCGACAACCACTACTACGAATCGCTCGACGCATTCACGCGCTACATCGATCCGAAGTTCCGCAGCAGAGCGATGCAGTGGGCTTCGGTCGACGGCAAGGACCGCCTGCTGGTCGGCGGAAAGGTCAACCGCTTCATCCCGAACCCCACGTTCGATCCCATCTCGAAGCCTGGCGCACTCGATGAGTACTTCCGCGGCCGGAATCCAAAGGGCCAGGGGACGAGGCAGCTCTTCGGAGAGCTCGACCGCCTCGCGGACCATCCCGAGTACTCCGATCGTGACGCTCGCCTGGAGCTGATGGATCGGCAAGGACTACGAGCGGCGATCTTCCTCCCCACGCTCGGTGTCGGGATGGAACAGGCGTTGCTGCACGATCCGGACGCGCTGGTGGCCGCCTTCACCGCGTTCAACCGGTGGGTGGAGGAGGACTGGGGCTTCTCGTACGCAGAACGCATCTACGCCGCGCCGATCGTGACGTTGGTCGATGCCGATGCCGCCGTGCGGGAAGTGGAGACGGTGCTCGAGCGTGACGCGCGGTTCGTCCTCATGATGCCCGGTCCGGTCATCACGCCCGCTGGTGGCCGCTCGCCATCCGACCCGGTCTACGACCGGGTGTGGCAATTGCTCAACGACGCCGGCGTCACCGTGGTCGTGCACGGCGGTGACAGCCACTACACGAAGTACTACCAGGACTGGGGGAACGGTGGTGAGCACGAGTCGTTTCGCCAGAACACGTTCCGCTCGATCACCTCGTTCAGCCCCGTGCAGGACTACTTCGCGAACCTCCTCGCGCACGCTCACTTCGAGCGGTTCCCCAACCTTCGAATCGCCGCCATCGAGACCGGTTCCGATTGGGTGTTGCACCTGTTCGACAAGTTGACGAAGTCCTTCGGCCAAACCCCGTTCCTCTACCCGGAGGATCCCCGCGAGACGTTCCGGAGGCATGTCTGGGTCTCGCCCTACTACGAGGATCACCTCGATCAGTTGCGGCAGATCGTCGGCGTCGACCGCATGCTCATGGGCTCCGATTTCCCGCATGCTGAAGGGCTCGCCGAGCCGTCGTCGTACATCAAGGACCTGCGCAACTTCGGGTTCTCCGACGACGACGCGATGAAGATCATGCGCGACAACGGCACCGCGCTCGCCGCGAGGCAACCCGCATAGCAACATCCGGCGATCGCAGACCCAGCGTCGGCGCGTCCGGGCTCCGAGGAACCAGCCCGGTGGGTGCTCATACGCTCTGGAGATGGCTCGCTACGTGATCGACGCCCCGACGCTGCTCCACCTCGTCGCCGAGCACGTGGAGGTCGATGCTGGGCATCAGCTCGTTGCCCCGAACCTCATCCGCTCGCAAGCGCTCTGCCTGCTCCTCGAGAGCGTGCGTCGGGGTGACATCACCGAGACCATAGCGCTCGAACGCCATGAGCGCTTCACGGAGATGAAGATGCGGCTCCTCGGGGACCGAGTCTCGCGTCGTACTGCGTGGCAGATCGCTCGGGAGCAAGGCTGGGAGACGACGTTCGATGCGGAGTACCTCGCCGTGACCAAGCTGCAGGCGGACGCCTTCATCACCATCGACACCGCGATGGCTGCCAAGGCGGCTCCTGTCGTACCGCTGGCACCCGTTTCGGCCCTGACGGCGGTCTGATCGCCGACGATTCGACGCCGGGCAAGCTGTGCGGTCATGGCTCAGTCACCATCGGCGGGCTGGACGGACCACAACGTTCACGACCCCGGCATCACCCTGCTCCAGGCGGTCCTCTACACCCTCGGCGCGGTCGGGCTCGTCGTCGCGTCGGTCGCGTTCATCCGGGCGCGCCGCGCACCTACCATCGAGGCGTGCTGTTCGACCGGGAGCTTGCACCGTCCGATGGCGTGACCCGGCAGGTCGGATGACGCAGAGCGGGTCGACGTCGCGGCTCGTCGCTCTCTGCTTCGATGCGAACGATCCGCTCCGTCTCGCGCGCTTCTGGGCCGACGCGCTGCACTGGGAGATCGACGACGAGACCCATGATGCGATCGGCCTCGTGCCGACGGACGGCACCAGGTTCCGGATCCTCTTCCTGCCGGTGCCGGAGGAGAAGGCGGGCAAGAACCGCATCCACCTCGATCTGACGACCACGTCCATCGATGACCAGATGGAGACCGTCGGGCGCCTCGTCGAGCTCGGCGCCCGCCACATCGACATCGGTCAGGATCCGGACGAAGGTCATGTCGTGCTCGCCGATCCCGAAGGCAACGAGTTCTGCGTCATCGAGCCGGAGAACGCCTTCCTCGCCGGCTGCGGACGTCTCGGATCGATCACGTGCGACGGTTCCCCAGCGGTCGGGTACTTCTGGAGCGAAGCACTCGGATGGCCGTTGGTCTGGGATCAGGACGACGAAACCGCGATCCGCGCGCCGGACGGCACCGGTCCGTTCATCACCTGGGGTCCGCCGATTTCCCCGAAGCTCGCGAAGAACCGGCTCCATCTCGACATCGCTCCGCCCGACCACGGTGATCAGCGAGCGGAGGTCGACCGTCTGGTCTCCCTCGGGGCGACTCGGATCGACATCGGCCAAGGTGATGCCGATTGGGTGGTCATGGCCGATCCCGATGGCAACGAGTTCTGTGTGTTGAGCCCCCGATAGCGAGTGTTCAGTGGCCGCGGAAGGCCTCCTCGAGCCACCACGACGGTTGGTCGGCAACGACTTTGGCGTCGACGAGGAGTGGCTGCCGGCGCGGTCCGGCGATCCAGTCCGCCACGGCGTCGAGGTCGGCCACGGTGTGAACGGTGACGGACTCGAACCCGATGCCGCGCGCCAACGCGGCGAGGTCGGTGTCCGGGAAGACGACGGTGCGCAGGTCATGTCCGTGCGGCCCGAAGTGATGGACCTCGGCGCCGTACGCGGCGTCGTTGTAGACGAGGACGAGCATGGGCAGTCCGAGCCGGACGACGGTCTCGAGCTCGCTGGCACCCATGAGCGCGCCGCCGTCGCCGAGCGCGGCGATCGCCAAGCGGTCGGGCAGGGCGAGGGCGGCTCCGATCGCCGTCGCCAGGCCGAGACCGATCGACTGGAACGCCTGGGTCATGCAGTAGCCGAGCTCGTCGGGCACGGCGAGGTAGGCGCTGGGGTAGCCCATGAAGTTCCCCGAGTCGACGGCGATCACCCGCTGGCGTGGGAGCAGGCCGTCGAGCGCGGCAGTGAGGATGCGCGGGTCGATGCGCTCGGACGTCGACGTGTCCTCGATGGCGACGTCGCGCCAGCGTCCCTGACGGGCGATCCGGTCGGCGACGTTCGGCGATCGGTAGCCGGCGTCGGTGCGGGACGGGAGCAACGCCGCGGCGTGTGCCGCCGTCGCACCGACATCACCGACGACGCCGAGGCTGATCGGACGGTTGCGTCCGAGGGCGTCGGGCTCGATGTCGACCTGGACGAGTGAGGCGTCCGGGCCGATCAGCGCGCCGTGGCTCGTGGTCCACATGTTGAGCGCGCAGCCCCAGCCGACGACGAGGTCGGCGCCGCGGATCAGCTCGCCCGCCAGCGGCGTCGCGAACCCGCCGCTGATCCCGAGCGACCAGGGGTTGCCCTCGAACAAGCCGTGGCTCACGGCGCTGGTCGCCAGCAACGCTCCGGCCCGCTCGGCGAGGCGTTCGAGCGCCTCCCGACCGCCGGCGCCGCGCGCCCCCCGGCCGGCGATGAAGACGGGGCGCCGCGCCGTGGCCAGCGCTTCGACGAGCCGGCCGACGCCGTCCTCGTCGACACGGACATCGGGTGGGGACGGTTCCGCCGGGGACGGGAACGAGCCGGCGACCTCGGCCGCTTGCACGTCGAGGGGAAGGTTCAAGCACCACGGTCCGGCGCTCGTGCCGCGCCGTCCAATACGCGGCCGCCGCCTCCGCCGCGGCAGCGTGCGGGCTCGTGACACGGCGGGCGATCGCGCCGACCGCTGCGGCGAGCGCGCCCTGGTCGACGTGGAAGTTCGACGAGGGCGTCGTCGCCTCGGCGGCGAGGACGATCAGCGGTGTGCGGCTCTTGGCCGCCTCGGTGATGCCGGTCAATGCGTTGGTCAGCCCGCACCCCTGGTGGACCGACAGCACTGCCACGGTGCCGCTCATGCGGGCGTAGGCGTCGGCCATCGTCGCCGCCCCGTTCTCGTGGCGCGCCGCGACGAAGCGCGGCGCCGGCGTCGACCAACGCGTTCGTGACGTGGAAGTTGCCCGAGCCGACGACGCCGAACACCTGGCAGACGCCGAGCTCCGCCAGCGTCCGACCGACGACGTCGGCCGCGGTCGTCACCGCTCGACCAACGCCAGCACCGCGCCGGACTGCCCGAACCCGACACGATCGGCAGCGGTCCGGCGATCAGGACGGCGCCGGTCGGAGGCAGTTCGGCGAGGCGCTGCAACTGTGTCAGGCCGTACTTGCCGTTGCCCATCAGGTAGGAGTGGCAGGGGAACGCCGGATCGAGGGAGTGGGCGGTGCCGGCGTCGGTGCCGACGGTCTCCGTCCCGACGCCGATGACCGCTGACTCCTCGGCGATCCATCGTGCGCACTCGGCGGAGATGCCCGGCGTGTGCGGCCCGGTGTCGTCGGCGTTCAGGAAGTCCGCCTGGCTGCTCGAGCGGGCGTCCCACCCGGTTCGGTAGAGCAGCCAGCCGCCGGCCGGCAACGGCCCGTGCTGCTGCTCCCAGCGCCGGACGTCCTCGACCTCGAGCAGGAAGTCGGCGTCGGCGGTGGCCTGCTCGGAGAAGTCGAGCACGACCGCCGGGGCGATCAGCCGGCCAGCAGGGACCGACGCCACATCGTCGAGGTCCTTCCCCGTCACCCAGTGGTTGGGCGCGTCGAAGTGCGTGCCGGTGTGCTCGCCGCTGCGGAAGTTGTTCCAGTACCACGCCGGCCCACGCTCGTCGTAGCGGCTGATCTCCTCCAGGGAGAACCGGCCGGTCTGACCGAACTCCGGCGGCAACTGGATGATCGGCGTGTCCGCCGACAGTGGCGCCGTCAGGTCGATGACATCGATGGCGCCGCTGGCCAGGCCGTCGATCAATGCGGTGAGCGTGCCCATCGGGCCAGTCTCGCGGCGATCGTCGCGACCCCCGCGCGCGAAGCGATGCCATCCCGTTCCGGCGGGGACGCCGTGCGGTCACCAGCGGCCGCGGTGGACCACGCTGTCGAACGGCCGGCGGTCGGGTTCCCTGATCGGCTTCAGCGGACGGTCGGCGGGGTGGCCGAGGGCGATCATGTAGGCGGCGTGACGGTCACTCGGCAGACCGAGGATGCGGCGAACCGCGTCTTGATCACCGACCGCGGAGTGGCCGGACCCGATGCCGACGTCGGTCGCCGCCAGCATCATCGCCATCGTGGCCTGTCCGAGGTCGTACTGATCGATGAGGCGGTACCGCTCCGCTTCGGGCTCCGGCAGGACGAGCACGATGGTGGCCGCCGAGCCCGGCACGTGTCGAGCGCCCTGCCAGACGGTGCCCAGTTCGACGAGCTGCTGACGGTCGGTGACGACCACGAAGTCCCACTTCTGGCGGTTCGACGCCGACGGGCTGCGTCGGCCAGCCTCGAGGATGCGGTCCAGGTCCGCGTCGTCGATCGGCCGATCGCTGTACTGGCGGACGTTGCGGCGGCTGGTGATCGCCTCCCAGGTCATCATGGCCGCGACGCTACGACTCCTGCCCATCGTCCGCATGTCCGGCGGGATGTCATCCTTTCGTGAGGTCGGTCACCGCAACTCGGCTTGTGGGACGCTGGCGTGCGCGTCGTGACGTCGCAGGGAGGAGCGGTCGTGAACCGGATGATCGCGGCGGGCGTGATCGCTGCCGGCGTGCTCGCTGCCACGGCGTGCAGCGACTCCGAGGGTGATGGGGACGGGGCGCCGGCCGGCGGATCGATCGTGGAGCCGGGCACTGCGCCGCCTGAGCCCGCTCGCTCGTCGCCGACGGCCACCACGGAGCTCGGCGCTGCTCCAGCTTCCGTCCCGGCAGTGGCATACGAGGCGTGTCCTGGTGGTCACGCGCCCACGCTCGTCGCGTTCGCCGCTTCGGACGGCATGGTGCGTTGGACCCACTGCCCGGATGCGCCGACGACGTATGCCGTCCTCTCCGTGTCCGATCAGGCGTTGCTCGTCCTCGACGTCGACATCAGCTCGGCGGCTCCGCCCGACCTGGTGTCGTTCGATCCGCTGACGGGGGCTGAGCGGTGGCGGGTGGCGCTGGTGGACGACATGTTGCCGTTCGTGACCGGCCCGTTCGACGCCGGCGGAGTCGCCGTCGTGCGGGTCGCGTCCGCCGAAGGTGCGCCCGTCGTCGCGGCCATCGACGTCGTGACCGGCGAGCGACGCTGGGAGCTCCCGGCCGACAACGTCGTCCCATTCGCCAACGACACCGAGGTGAGCGTGCTGACCGAGCGCTCGGAAGTGTCGGGTCCCGCACCACCGGGGCGGCCCCGCATCTGGGCCATCGACCGCACGACCGGTCAGCTGGTGTGGGAGCAGGTCCGCCACGTCTCAGGCGACTCGCTGGACCCGACCGCGGTCGCCGGTTCGACGTTGATCGTGGAGGGCGATCCACGTCCGGACTGCCAGGCGCAATGCCCGGTCGTCGGCATCGACCTCGCGACCGGCGCCGCGCTGTGGGAGGCGATCCCGGTCAACGACGGGATCGGCGGGTTCAACCACACCGGCGTACGAGCCGCCGGTGAGGTCGTGCTGGCCGATGCTGACATCGGAGGACTGGGCCCGAAGGAGATCGTGGCCCTCGATCCGAGGACCGGCGCCGAGCGGTGGCGGGTTCCGGGCGGCCGGAACTACACCGGCTGGGCCGTCGACGACACGGCGTTCTACCTCGAGAACGACGAGCACGGTCTGATGACCGCACGCGAGCTCTCCGATGGCTCGGTGCGCTGGCAGACACCCTCCATCGGCGAGCTCGGCGCCGCCGGAGGCGGCACCGTGTTCGCCTACGGAACCTCCGCTGAGGCGCCAGGTGAGCCCGCCGTGTTGGCGCTCTCGGCCGCCGACGGGACCGAGGTCTGGCACGTCCCCGCGCCGTCCATCAACGGGTCGTCGCCGATCGCAGCCGCCTACCACGATGCAACGCTCTACGTCTCGCTGAGCGACTTCCCGCCCACCGACTGAGCACTGCTCGGTGGCGGCGTCGGGAGATCAGGCCACGCGGTGGACGTCGACGAGATCGTGGCCGAGGGCCATTGCCCAGCCGGCGTCGTCGAACGCAACCGGCCATGCCCATCCGTCGCGGCGATCGACGTGAGTCACCTGGTGCAGGTGCCCGTGGTCGTCGATGACGTCGCCGGGCTGCAGGTCGTCGGCGTGGATCGTGGTCATCGAACTCTCCCGTTCAATCGATGGCAGAGGCCCAGGAGGGCGCTCAGTGCCGTCACCAACAGGAGTCCGGTCGAGGCCCACGGATACGCCACCGCGCCGCCGACGTGAAGCCGACACGCTCCATCGATTCGATCGCCGGCCCGCGGAGTGTCACCGCTGGGCGGTGTGGGGGTCAGGGCTCGGGAGCGAACTGGATGACCAGGCGGCCGCGGGTGCCGCCGGCCTCCAGCCGTGCCTGGGCCTCACCGGCGCGCTCGGGTGGGTAGGTGCCGGCGACGCGCAGCGTGATGGCGCCGTCCTCGACCTGGCCTCGGAGGCGGTCGAGCTTGGCCTGCTCGAGCTGGTACTCCCGCACCCACACCGTGTGCACGGTGATGTTCCGCTCGGGCTGTCCCTGGAACGGCCGCACGGCGGCGACCGCACCACCGTCACGGATCGCCGCCAGCACGAGCGCGTGCTGGATGGCTCCGTCGGCCACGGCGTCGACGCCGTCGGGCACCGCCTCGCGCATCGCCATCGCCACGTCGTCGCCCCGCGGCACGACGACGTCGGCACCGAGCGAACGCACGAGCGGCTCGTCGGTCTCGGAGGCGTCCGCGACGACGCGCAGCCCGTCCGCCTTGGCCAGCTGCACGACGTAGCCGCCGAACGCCCCGGCCGCCCCGGTCACGCCCAGCGTGGCGCCCGGGGACAGGTCGAGCATGTCGAGCGCCTTGCGGGCGGTGAGCCCGTTCATCGGCAGCGTCGACGCCTCCACCAGCGTGGCGCCGGCGGGAACGCGGGCCACCGACCGGACCGGCACGACCAGTTGGTCCGAGTAGCCGCCGTGCTGCCCGGCGGGCACCACGATCGCCATCACCTTGTCACCGACGTGCAGGTCGGTCGCCGTGTCCGGCCCGATCTCGTCGATGACCCCGGCGACGTCCATGCCGGCGACGTACGGCGGCTCGTACTCCTTGAGCTGGTCGTGACGGGCGCCGACCCGCGTGAACGTGTCAGTCGGGTTGACCGCAGCGGCGTGGACCGCCAGGCGTACCTCGCCGGGCCCGGCGTGACGGTCCGGTACGTCGAAGATCCGCAGGACCTCCGGTCCGCCGTAGCCACCCTCACCGGACACTCCTATGACGCGCATGGTGTCGGTCGTACCACGTGGCGTGTTCGGCCGCCGATCGCAACGACTCAGGCGGGGGCCGTCAGTGCCAGGGCAGCGGCGACGTCGGCCAGGACCTCGAGGTGCCGGTCCGCTGGGCCGAGCCCGGCGTTCATGGTGTTGATCGAGACGTGGGTCGCACCGGCGTCCCGCCAGCGGCCGACGTGGTCGACGAGCTTGGCGACACCGTCCTGGGACCAGCTCACCCGGCCCTCCATGCCCAGCATTGCCGGGTCCCGTCCGGCTTCGACGGCCGCCTCGGCGACGATCGCACGGGCCTCGTCGAGCTTCGGTCCCGGTGGCACCTGCGGAAACCAACCGTCGGCGAGCCGGCCGATGCGCCGGTAGGCCGGCGCCGACTGGCCGCCGATCCAGATCGCGATCGGCCGCTGCCGCGGCAGCGGCGCGAGACCGGCCGCCGTGATGCGATCGAACTCGCCGACGTGGGTCACCACCGGCTCGGTCAGCAGCCGGCGCAGCAGTGGGATCTGCTCTGACATCCGCCGCCCGCGTTCGCCGAACGGCGCGCCCAGCGCCTCGTACTCGACGGCGTTCCACCCGATCCCGACACCGAGCCGGAACCGCCCGTCCGTCAACAAGTCGACCTCGGCCGCCTGCTTGGCGACGAGTGCGGTCTGGCGCTGCGGCAGGATGATCACACCGGTGACGAGCTCGAGCCGCGTGCAGGCGGCGAGGTAGCCGAACAGCACGAAGGGCTCGTGGAACGTCGTGTGCACGTCATAGGGGCCGCGCCACGGCGCGTGCGCCTCAGGATCGGCGCCCAACACATGGTCGTAGGCGAGCAGATGGGCGAAGCCGAGCTCCTCCACGCCGCTCCCGTACCGCCGCACGTCGGCGACCGCGGCACCGATCTCTGTCTGCGGGAACACCACACCGATCTGCATCGCCCGGTTCTAGTCCGCCGATCGGCGGGTGTCGCCCTCTCGCGGCCGGCGTGTCACATGAGGTCGAGCACGGCGCCGATCGGGGTGGTGATCGTCGCCGCCAGACGAGGCGTCGGCGACGATTCGATCGTCACGTCGACGCCGAGGACCTCCAACGCGATCCGCGCCGTCGCCGGGTCGGGATCGCCGGCGCGCAGCGCCACGAGCCGGCCGCCGACCGGGGTCTCGTACGCCGGGCTCCCGCCGCTGTCCCACGAGATCAGGAACGGTGTGGCGCCGCCGACCCGTCCGCCGACGACGAACGCCACGCGCCACGACAGCACCGACCCGTCCGGCCGTTGGCGCGCCATCCCGTACGGGTCACCGACGGCCGCCGCGCCGGCGGCGCGCAGGGCGGCGACGGCGGCGTCGATGTCGTCGCATCCGACGGCGAAGGCGATCAGCCGCGGCTCGTCGCCGAGGTCCTCGGGGGCGAGCGGGCTGGGCGGGGCGTCGGTCTGGGCCGGGTCGCGGGCGATCACCTCGAGGTACGTCGGTGGGCCGAGCGACAGCAGCGCGTTGTGCGTCCCGGCGCCCGGGTGCGAACCGCCGAACACCGGCGCCACGCCGGTCAGCGCCTCCACAGCGCGGCACCCGACGTCGAGGGACGGCGCGGCGAGGACGAGGTGGTCGATCCAGTTCGCAGCGCCGCGCGCCGGCGCATCACGGCGGGCGGTGCTCATCGCCGGTGACGTCCGTCCGTTGAGGTCGCGGCAGCATCGTCCGGTCGTCGGTCCCGGACGGCGCAGCCTCCACGATCACGTGGTGGAACGTCTGCAGTCACAGCACCGCCAAGGCGGCAAGGGCGCCGACCACGTCGCCGGCCAGCCGCTCGTCACCGGCGACCTCGTAGCTCAGCTCGCCGGGTGCGACCCGGCCGCCCACGGCGCGACAGGTGGCGATCGCCTCGGTGACGAGCATGGTGTCGACCGGGTGGTCACTGTCCGGACGGACGCCGCCCGGAACACCGAGGTCGACATCCCACGCGGCGTCGCCGAGGTCCACGAAGCGGAAGCGGACGAGGCGGCCCGGATGCCGGATGCCGCGTGCGGCGAGCATCCTCGGTACGAGGCCGCACGCGGTGTGCGCCATCGTGAGCAGGGAGGCCGGCGGAGGCGCCGTCATGGCCGCGCCGACGGCACGACGGATGTCGTCAGCGTGGATCCACGCTTCGAACGCCCGCGCCATCACCGCGCCACGCGTTGCGACGCGGGCGCCGCCCCACCAGTCGATGCGGTCATCGGATCTGGGCGGGGTTCGTCCCACGTGCTGGCGAGGATCCCGCCCAGATGGGTGGGTGGTGAGGATCCCGCCCAGATTGGGGGTCAGGGCTCGATCAGTTCGAGGGCGTGGTCGAAGAGGTCGAGGGTGTGGGCGTGGAGGCGGTCGCCGATCTCGACCGGCGTGAGGCCGGCGAAGGCCCGGGCGTGCGAGCCCTCGAGGATGATCCCCAGGCGGTAGCAGGCCAGCACCCGGTACCACCGGAAGTCGGCGAGGTCCCGGTCGACCTGACCGGCGTAGCGCTCGATCATCTCGTCGGCGGTGGGCAGCGTGAGGCCGGGGATCGTCCCCGCCGACTGACCGCTGCGGCCCCACAGCGCCAGCAGGTGGGCGAGGTCGAGCAGGGGGTCGGCGATCGTCGTCAGCTCCCAGTCGACGATCGCCGCCACCGCAGGGCCGTCCCGCTCGATCAGCACGTTGGCGAAGTGGAAGTCGCCGTGGATCAGGCCGGGCCGGAAGTCGGCCGGCTGGTGCGCCTCGAGCCAGGCGGCGACCTCGTCGACGCCCGGGATCGCCGGGCCCGGGTACCCGTCGACCTCGCGGTAGCCGTCGAGCTGCTTGCGCCAGCGCGGGACCTGGCGCTCGATCCAGCCGTCGGCGCGGCCGAGGTCGGCGAGGCCCCGGGCCTCGATGTCGACGCCGGCGAGCGTCGCCAGCGTGTCGGCGAGGCCGAGGCCCATCGCCCGCTGCAGCGCCGGGTCGGAGCGGTGCGGCTCGGGCAGCCCGAGCGTGGCGTTGAAGCCGTCGACCGGTGCCATCAGGTAGAAGGAGGCCCCGAGGACGTCCGTCGACGGTTCGGCGGCGATCAGCGCCGGGTGCGGCACCGCGGTGCCGGCCAGCGCGGCCAGCACGCGGGCTTCGCGGCGCATCGTCTCGTCGCTGTTGGCCCGCTTGTGGGGCGGCGGCCGCCGCAGGACGTACTCCCCGGCGCCGCGGCGGAACCGCAGCAGCACGTTCTGCGTCCCACCGGCGATCAGCTCCAGGTCGCTCAGCGGGCCGGCGTCGAGGCCGCGCTCGTCCATCCACGCGACGACGCGGTCGAGGTCGACGACGGCCCGGTCGAGCGGCAGCGGCACGTTCAGCGCGGGGTGATGTCGAGGTCGAACAGCTCGCGGAAGCGCTCGTAGTAGGCGGCGTCGTCGGCCACCGCGCCGAGCGCGACCCAGTCGGCGTCGTCCATCCGGTCCCGCCCCTCGACCAGCTCGCGGCCGCCCCAGCTCACCTGGTAACGCAGCTGCGGCTCGTCCGTCTCGATGGCGTGGCGGATCACCTCGCCGACCTCGGCCGGGTCGGTGGCCTGGGCGATGCCGGCCGCATAGAACTGGAACAGCCGGCGGTAGTGGGCGTCGTAGGCGCCCGTGGTGTTCGGCGCGTCGACGTGCTTGGCGAAGATCGCCGACTTCGTGACGCCCGGCTCGACGATGGCCACGCGGATCCCGAACGGCGCCAGCTCCTGGGCCAAGCCCTCACTGAGGCCCTCGAAGGCCCACTTCGACGTGACGTACGGCGATTGGGCGAGGGCGGCCAGACGCCCGGTGATCGACGTGACGTTGACGATGCAACCACTGCCCCGCTCGCGCATCTGCGGCAGGACCGCCTGGAGGCAGCGCACCGCGCCACACAGGTTGACGTTCATCACGTCGAGGTACAGCGACGGCGGGCACTCCTCGGCGACGGCGTTGCCGCCGACGCCGGCGTTGTTCACGAGGTTGTCGACAGCCCCGGCCTCGTCGAGGATCCTGGCGAAGCCGTCACGCACCGATGCGTCGTCGGCGACGTCGAGCTCGACCAGGTGCAGCTCGGCCCCGGCCTGCTCGGCCATCGCCAGCAGCTTGTCGGTGCGCGACGTCGCGCGCGACCGTGCCGTACACGGTGTGACCGTGGGAGGCGAGGTGGATGGCGGTGGCCCGACCGATGCCGGAGTTGGCGCCGGTGACGACGGAGACTGGCATGGCGCCGAGCGTACGCGCGGCTCCTCAGCGGACGATGCGGCCGCGCAGCCCGGTCACCCAGTCGTCGGCCGTCTGCCAGCGGGCGTCGGCGTGCTCGCGGGCGGTGTGGGCGTGCTCGCCGGCGACCGGGTACGAGCCGAGGAACTTGACGGCGCCCTGCTTGGAGTGCAGCGCCCGCATCGTGTCGGCCATCACCTCGTCGTCGACGTGACCGTCGGCGTAGATCACGAAGCAGTAGTCGCCGAGCCCGCCGGCCTTCGTCGGCCGGCTCAGCAGGTTCGACAGGTTGATCCGACGGGCGGCGAACTCCTGGAGGATGGAGATGAGGCTGCCGGGCTCGTCGGCCCGCTGGTACACGACCATCGCCGTGCGGTCGTGCCCCGTCGGCGCCGGGATGCCGTCACGGGCGACGACGACGAAGCGGGTCTGGTTGTCGGGGTGGTCGGCGATGTCGGCCGCCAGCACGTCGAGGCCGTAGCGGGCGGCGGCGACGCGCGGGGCGATGGCGGCGGAGGCCTCGCCGTCCTCGGCGACCAGCCGGGCCGCCTCGGCCGTGCTGTTGGCCGCCCGCACCTCCGCCGACGGCAGGTGCTGGCGCAGGTACCGGTGGCACTGCGCCGTGGCCACGGGGATCGAGAGGACCAGCTTGATGTCGGCGAGCGTCTGTCCCGGTCGCGCCGCCAGGCAGTGCTCGATGTCGAGCACGATCTCGCGCGTGATCAGCAGCTCGTAGTCGAACGCGAGGGCGTCCTGGGTGAAGTTGACGACGCCCTCGATGGAGTTCTCGATCGGCACGACGCCGCACGCCACCTCGCCGGACTGCACGGCGTCGAGCACATCGGGCACGGTCGGGTAGTCGAGGTGCTCGGCGGCGGCGAGGTCGGCCTGGGTCCGCAACGCCTGCTCGGTGAAGGTGCCGAACGGACCGAAGAACCCAACTCTCGCGTCCGTATCCATGACCGCCACCATATTGGGCGTTCTGGCTGCGGCCTTGGCGGATTGACCGGGATGGTCTGGCAGCATGGACCGGTGGACGAACCGACGCTGCGGGCGCTGCTCGACGACCTGGCGTCCGGGCGGCGCAGCGCCGACGAGGTCGTCGCCCGCCTGCGGCGGCTGCCGTTCGCCGATGTCGGGGGCGCGCTGGTGGATCACCACCGCGAGCTGCGCCAAGGCATGCCCGAGGCGGTCTACGGGCCGGGCAAGACGCCGGAGCAGTGCGTGCGCATCGTCGGTGAGCTGCTCGCTCACGGCACCGGACCCGTGCTGCTGACCCGGGCGTCCGACGACCAGGTGAAGGCGGTGATCGCCGAGCACGGCCCGGCCCGGCACCACGGCCGCACGCTGCTGTACCGGTCGCCGCCGATCAGCCGCTCCGGCCACGTGCTGGTCGTGACCGCCGGGACGTCCGACTCGCCGGTGGCCGACGAGTGCGACGTGACACTGGCCGCGCTCGGCTTCCTGCCGGAGCGCATCGACGACGTCGGCGTGGCCGGGCTGCACCGGCTGCTCGCCCACCTCGACGCGGTCACCGCGGCCGACGCCGTCGTCGTCGTCGCCGGCATGGAAGGTGCGCTGGCCAGCGTCATCGGCGGCCTCACCGGCGCGCCCGTGGTGGCCGTGCCCACGAGCGTCGGCTACGGCGCCTCGCTCGACGGCGTCACCGCGCTGCTGGCGATGCACGCATCGTGCGCCAGCGGGATCACCGTCGTCGGCATCGACAACGGCTTCGGCGCGGCGTGCGCCATCGCCCGCGCCGTCCCGTGAGGGTTGCAACGGAGCACACGTGAAGGTCGCCTACGTGAACGCCGCTGCCGCCGGCGTGGCCGGCGACATGCTGCTCGCCGCGCTCGTCGACGCCGGCGCCGACGCCTCGGATGTCGCCGCGACCCTGGCCGGTCTCGGTGTCGACGGCTGGGCGCTCGGCTTCGAGCGGGTCCAGCGCGGCGGCATCGCGGCGACGTGGGCGAGGGTCGTCACCGACGACCACGGGCACCACCACCGTCCGGTCGGCGCCATCCGCGAGCTGCTCGACGCGGCCGACCTCCCCGAGCCGGTGCGGCGCGACGCCCACCGGGTCTTCACGGCGCTCGCCGAGGCCGAAGGCGCCGTGCACGGCATCGCGCCGGCCGACGTCGAGCTGCACGAGGTCGGCGCGCTCGACGCCATCGTCGACGTCGTCGGCGTCGTGGCCGCGCTGCACGGCCTCGGCATCGAGCGGGTCGTCGCCTCGCCGATCGCGATGGGCCACGGCGTGACCGCCGCCAGCCACGGCGTGTTGCCCAACCCGCCGCCCGCCGTCGTGCGGCTGCTCGCCAGCCGGGGCGCTCCCGTGATCGGCGTCGAGACCGGCATGGAGCTGGCCACGCCGACGGGCGTGGCCCTCCTGGTGGCCCTCGCCGATCGCTTCGGCGCGCTCCCCGCCATGGACGTGCAGGCCGTGGGGTACGGCGCGGGGACGGCGGACCCGCCCGGCCGGCCCAACGTGGTGCAGGTCGTGCTCGGCACGGCGGCCACCGCCGACCGCACGCCGGCACCCGGGCGCGCCGCCGTGGCCCTCGAGGTCAACGTCGACGACGTCACCGGCGAAGTGCTCGCCCACACGATCGCCGCGCTGCTCGCGTCCGGCGCCCACGACGCCTGGGCCACACCCATCGTGATGAAGAAGGGGCGGCCGGCGCACACGGTGACGGCGCTCGTGGACCCCGTCGACGTCGCCCGGCTCGCCGCGGTCCTGCTCGACGAGACGGGCAGCCTCGGCGTGCGCGCCACCGCCGTCGAACGCTGGCCGCAGCAGCGCGAGGAGCTGACCGTCCTCGTCGGCGGCCATCCCGTCCGGGTCAAGGTCGGCAGCGGCCGCGCCAAGCCGGAGCACGACGA
Organism: uncultured Acidimicrobiia bacterium; assembly: GCA_963784255.1. GTDB lineage: Bacteria > Actinomycetota > Acidimicrobiia > Acidimicrobiales > Ilumatobacteraceae > JALZMG01. The sequence goes on from CAWAQO010000006.1 coordinate 143,799, forward strand.
CGCGGTCGCGGCCGCGGCGGCGCTCGGCCGCCCGTTGCGCGACGTCCTGCGCGACGCGGAGGCCACCGCCCTCGGTTCTGTCGTTTGACGGCGGCCCGATCGGGCCGTGACCAAACGACAGAACGACCGGGACGGTCAGGCGGCGACGGCCTGGTCGGCCAGTTCCTGGAGGCGGCTGATCGGCTGTTCACCGGATTCGATGCCCGTGACAGCACCGTCGGCGTCGATGAACACGATGTACGGGAACCCGGTCACGCCGTACTGCTCGGCGAACGTGCCCTCGTCGTCGTCGGCGAGGACGGGCCACGTCCAGCCCATCCGGGTCAGCCACTCGCCGGGCGGGTAGTTCGGCCGGTCGGGGGCGACGGCCGTGCTGACCCCGACGATCGACAGGTCCTCGGGGATGGCGCCCGAGGCCTCCCACTCCTGGAGCACCGGGATCTCGGCGTTGCAGTGCGGGCACCAGTGGGCGAGGAACACCAGCATCAGCGGTCCGTCCTCGCCCGGCGTGACGGTGACCGGGTTGCCGGCGTAGTCCTCGCCGGTGAGGGTCGGGGCCACCACCACGTCATCGCCGTCGCCGTCATCGCCCCCGGTGGCGACGACGGCCACCACGGCGATGATGGCGACGACCGCGACGACGGCGACGATCACGAGCAGGGAGCGGGAGCGCTTGTCCACTTACGTTTCCTCCGGGACGGGGGGTGGGCCGACGAGGGCGATGATGGCGAGGAAGCCGCACAACGCCATGAAGGCGAGCGTGACGAAGCCGAGCTCGCGGAACCAGACCGCCGAGCAGGACGGGCCGATGCCGCAGGCGCCACCCTCCAGCTCGGGCCGCCACTCGACGACGTAGTGATAGGTCGAGATGATCGCCCCGATGGCCGCGACGGGAACGACGTACCAGCGCACGCTGCGGTCGCGGCGGATCGCCGCGACGAGGAGGATGACGGCCAGCGGGTACATGGCGATGCGCTGGAACCAGCACAGCCGGCACGGCACGAAGTCGGCGACCTCGGAGAAGTAGAGGCTGCCGGCCATCGCCGTGGCGGCGACCAGGAAGGCGATCCACAACGCCGCCCCGTCGACGGCGGCGACGAGCGCACCGCGCGGGCCGACCAGCCGGGCGACGACGAGGGTGACGGCACCGCCGAGCGCGACGAGGGCCAGCAGCGTGAAGAACAGCTGCGCCGCCGCGACGTCCACCAGCGCAGTATGGGTGCCGCGGCCGACGAACCGGCCGCGGCGCACCGGTAGCGTGGCGAGCCGGCATGTCGAGCGTCGTCCAGGAGCTGCGCCGGACCAGGCGGGTACGGCGGCTGGGCGACCTGGAGTGGTTCGAGGTCGCCTACCGCGTGTACCTCGCCGCGCTCGTCGGCGGCGGCGCCGTGCTGTGGCTGAGCGGTCTGGTCACCGACGAACCGGTGACCGCGGCGCAGCTGGCCGACATCACCGAACACGGTCCGGCCGTCCTCGGCCTGGTCTTCGCCGCGGCCGTAGCGCTCGGGCTGCGCAGCGGCAGCGACGGCGGACCGGTCTCGATCGAGGCACCCGACGTGACGTACCTGCTGCTGGCGCCCGTCCGGCGCCGCGACGTGCTGGCCCGGCCCGTCGTGCAGCGGCTGCGGTCGGTGGCCTTCGGCGGCGCCCTCGTGGGGGCCGTCGCCGGCATCCTCGCGGCGCGGCGCCTGCCCGGCTCACCGGAGGCGTGGGCGGCCAGCGGGGCCGCCGCCGGCGCGGTGACCGGCGCGGCGTTCGTCGCCGTGGCCGTGCTCGTGCACACCGGCCGGGTGCCGCGATGGGCGGCGACGACGCTGGCCGCACTGGTCCTCGCCGCCCAGGCGGCGGCGATCGCCGGGGGGTGGACCGGCCCGGGCGACTTCGCCGGCAGCCTGGCCATGTGGGGGATGCGCCAGCACCCGCTCGACCTCGTCGGCGTGGCCGTGGTCGTCGCCGGTTCGCTGGGAGCTGTGGCGCTGGCCGGTCGCCTGCGCGTCGAGCCGCTGGTGCGCCGCGCCGACCTCGTGTCGCAGCTGCGCTTCGCCGTCACGATGCAGGACCTGCGCACGGTGGTGCTGCTGCGCCGCCAGCTCCGTGGTGAGCGACCGCGCGCCACGCCGTGGTTGCGCCTCGGCCGGCGGGGTGGCGGGCGGGCGGCCAGCGCCGTGTGGCGCCGGGGCTGGTACGGCCTGCTGCGCTACCCGGCCGCCCGCCTGCTGCGCATGGCGCTCCTGGCGGTGCTGGCCGGTGCCGCTGCCGTGGCCGTGCTGCACGACGTCACGCCGGCGATGGTCGGGATCGGCTTCGCCTTGTACCTCCTCGGGCTGGACGCCGTCGAGCCGCTGGCCCAGGAGATCGACCACCCCGACCGCACCGATGATCTCCCGATCGCCCGCGGGTGGCTGCACGCCCACCACGTCGTCGCGCCGCTGGCCGCCGTGGTGCCGATGGCCCTCATCGGTGCCGCCGTCGTCGTGATCGCCGAGCCCCAGGCGTGGGTCGCGGCGCTCGCCCTCGCCGTACCGATGACGTGGGCGGGCGTCGGGGGCGCCATCGTGAGCATCGTGCGCGACGCTCCCGATCCGCTGGCGCCGCCGATCGCCTCGTCGGCGGCCGTGCCGCCCGAGTTCGCCGGATTCACGTCGACCATCCGCCTCGTCTGGCCCGTCGCGTTGAGCACCCTCGCCGGACTGCCGGTGCTGGCGATGCGCGAGGAGCCAACGGTCGGGGCCGCCATCCGCAGCGGGGTCGGCCTCGCCATGGTCGTCGTCGTCACGGTGTGGTGGGTGCGGCGGCGCGACGAGTGGCGCCAGCGCTGGCGCTCGTTCGTCGACGCCGGGAAGAAGGCAGCCGGGGAGGCATCGTGAGCATGGTCCTCGAAGCGACGGGGCTGACGAAGACGTACGGCGACGCACCCGCCGTCGGACCCGTCGACATCTCGGTGGCGGCGGGCGAGCGCGTCGTCCTCGTCGGCCACAACGGCAGCGGCAAGACGACGTTCCTGCGCATGGCCGCCGGGCTGCTCGAGCCGACGGACGGCACGGTTCGCGTCGCCCGTCACGACATCGGTTCGACCGAGGCGCGCGCTGCCACGTCCTTCCTCGCCGACCAGCCGGTCTTCTACGACGACCTCAGCGTGTGGGAGCACCTGGAGTACGTCGCCCGGCTGCACGACACCACGGGATGGGAGCAGCACGCCGCCGACCTCCTCGACGTGCTCGGGCTCACCGACCGGGCCGACGACCTGCCGACGACGTTCAGCCGCGGCCTGCGCCAGAAGGCCGCCATCGCCGTCGCCTTCGTCCGTCCGTTCGAGCTGCTGCTCGTCGACGAGCCGTTCGTCGGCCTCGATCGCAGCGGGCGCGACGCGCTGCTCGAGCTGTTCCGGCTGGCCCACGAGCACGGCGCCGCCCTCCTCGTCGCGACGCACGAGCTGTCCACGGTGACCTCCGCGCAACGGGTGATCGCCCTGCGTGACGGCCAGGTGGTGCACGACGGACCGGCCGCCGCGGCCGATGTTGATGCCCTGGTCACGAAGTAGCATGCCGCGCATGCACGAGTTCGACTCCGTCAGCGTCTCGAGTTACGAGGCGTCCACCCTCGCCGGCAAGCTCACCGAGAAGTCGGGCGAGGGCTGGGACGTGGTCGCGATCGTTCCGTCGGGCACCGAGATCACGGCGTTCCTCAAGCGGGAATCGGCCAGCGCCACGGACACGTCGTCGAACACCGCCGCCAGCGGTGGCTGGGACAGCAGCGGCGCCGCCGCCGCGACGACCGCCGCCACGGTGGCCGAGCCGGCCGGGTGGGGCTCGGCGCCGGAGTCCGCAGCGGCGCCGGCCGCGGCCACATGGGGCAGCACCACGTCCGACACCACCGGCGGCTGGGGCGGGGCGTCATCCACCCAGCCGACCACCGCCACGGCGCCGGCCACGCCGCCGACCGCCACCCCGTCGGTGCCCGCCGGGTGGTACGCCGACCCGGCCGCCCGCTTCGAGCTGCGCTACTGGGACGGCTCGGCCTGGACCGAGCACGTCTCGCGCGCCGGCCAGCAGTACACCGACCCGCCCGTCGCGTAGGGGGCCGTTCCCCGCAACTCTTGTGCCAGGGCGACAGGAAGTGTCGTTCTCACACAAGAGTTGAGGAATTCGGTCGCCGGTAGGGTCGCCGGCGATGATGCGTGCCACCTCGCTCGGCCACGCCGGCATCCTCATCGAGGCCGAGCACGGCTCGATCGTGTGCGATCCGTGGTTCGTGCCGGCGTTCTTCGCGTCGTGGTTCCCGTTCCCGCGCAACGACCAGCTGGGTGACGAGCTGCTCGAGCGCGTCGCCGGCGCCGACTACCTGTACGTCTCGCACCTCCACGGCGACCACTGGGACGAGCCGTGGCTGCGCGACCACCTGCCCCGCGACATCGGCGTGCTGCTGCCCGGCTACCCGACCCGCGAGCTCGACCGCAAGATGCGCGCGCTGGGCTTCACGAACCTCATCCGCACGACGGACCGCGAGGAGCACGATCTCGGCGGTCTGACGGTGGCCATCCACGTCGAGACCAGCATCACCGACGGGCCCGGCGGCGACTCCGCGCTCGTCGTGAGCGACGGCACCGTGCGCATCGTCGACCAGAACGACTGCCGCACGACCGACCTCGACGCGCTGCGCGACCACGGTCCCGTCGACCTGCACTGGCTGCAGTACAGCGGGGCGATCTGGTACCCGATGGTGTACGACCTCCCGCCCAGCGAGCTGCGACCGCTCGTCGACGCCAAGGTCGACAGCCAGCTGGCGCGGGCGATGCGCTACGTCGAGGCGGTGGGCGCACGGGCCGTCGTCCCGAGCGCCGGCCCGCCGTGCTTCCTGGACCCCGAGCTGTTCCACCTCAACCTCGTCGACGGCGGTGAGCCGACGATCTTCTGCGACCAGCGCACGTTCCTCGACCGCCTCGCGCGCTCGGGGCACACCGGTCTGCTCGCCATCCCCGGCACCACCATCGAGGTGACGCCCGACGACGTGCGCGTCGACCATCCCGTCGGCGAGGCCGACGTGGGCGCCATCTTCGACGACAAGGGCGCCTACCTCCGGCGCTACCAGCGCGACTGGACGCCGTGGCTCGACGCCGTCAAGGCCACGTGGCCCCATGACGCCGACACCGACCTCGTGGCCACGCTGCGCGACTGGTGGGAGCCGTTGCTGGCGATGGCCCCGACCGTGCGCGCCGCCGTCGGCGCCGCCTGCCTCCTGCGGGCCGGCGACACCGAGATCCTCATCGACTTCCCGGCCGGCGAGGTGCGTGCCTACGCCGGTGAGCCACACCGCTTCCGCTTCGACATCGACCGGCCCCTCGTCGAGGCGGTCGTCGCCGAGCGGGCCGTCGACTGGAGCAACTCGCTGTTCCTCTCGTGCCGGTTCCGCGCTTGGCGGGAGGGCGAGTTCAACGAGTGGGTCTACAACTTCTTCAAGTCGCTGTCGGTCGAGCGGATGCGGCGCACCGAGGCCGAGGCGGTGCGCCGGCTGGACCCGCCGACGGAGACCGAGCCCGATGTCGCGCTCGACGGCTGGATCGTGCAGCGCCGCTGCCCGCACCGCAACGCCGACCTCGCCGTGTTCGGCGAGATCGAGGGCTGCACGCTGACCTGCACGCTGCACGGCTGGCGCTTCGACCTGGCGACGGGACGCTGCCTCACCGCCGCCGACCACCAGTTGCGGGTCCGCCGCGCCGACTGACGACGCGTGGGCCCCTCGATCCGGGCGGGATCTGTGCCACCTGCTGGGAAGGATCCCGCCCAGATGGACGTGTGGTGAGGATCCCGCCCAGATTGGGGGACGGTGGCGATCGCGTCAGGCGACGGGTTCGTCGCCGTGGACCCACACCGGGATGTTCATCGGCATCAGGCCGGCCTCCCAGATGAAGTCCATGGCCTCGACGGTGACGCGCACGCAGCCGTGGGACGCCGGATAGTTGGGCACGCTGTTGGAGCCGTGCACGGCCACCCCGCCGACGAAGTACTTGGGACGGTAGATCTGGCCGAGGTCGCCCTCCCACCAGCCCTCCGGGCGCTCGCGGTTGACCTTGTGCAGACCGTCCGGCGTCAGTGACACGCCCTTCACCAGCTCGCCGGGCGAGTTCTGGTCCTCCTCCTCGTACTCCTGACCGTTGCCCGTCGAGGTGTTGAAGATCCACTGCGTCCGCCCGTCGACGACCATGAAGATCAACTGGTGCGCCTTGTCGACCTCGACGAGGGTGCCGGCGTCGGCCGTGCCGTGGGCCTGCTCGGTGAGGTTGGAGAGGTAGGCCGCCGTGACGTCGTCGACGGCGCCGTCGGCCTGGAAGCCCATGTACTTCTCGAAGGCCATCACGGCCTGGCGCGTCGTCAGCCCGTACGACCCGTCGACGCCCGTGAGCCAGAAGCCGAGGTCGAGCAGGCGCTGCTGGAGCCGCGCCGTCTCACCGCCGCTGCGCGTGCCGACGGCGGCGAGCGGGACGTCGAGCGGGGCGATCGGCTCGTAGCTGTTCGGGGGCGGCGGAGGTGGCGGTGGCAACGTCGTGGCCGGCGCAGCGGTGGTCGGCGGGGCCGTCGGCGCCGGCGTGGTGGGCGGCAGCGTGGGCGCGGCCGTCGGTGCGGGCGCCGCCGTGGTGGGCGCGGCGGCCGTGGTCACCGGCTCGGTGGGCGGCGGCACGGTCGCCTCGCTCGTGGGACTGGCAGCCTGGGCCGCACCCTCCGACGGGCTGGTCGTGTTGGAGCAGGCCGTCAGCGCGAGTGCCGCGCCGACGCCGAGCACGCCGGCGGCGCGCCGCAGAAGGGAATGTGCGGCCACCACCACCACACCGGCGAGGCTATCGCGGGGGTCTCGAGATCAGCTGGCACCATCAAGCGTCGAGCCCGGACAGCGGCAGCTCGAACCAGATCGTCACGGCGTGCTTCACACCGGTGCGCAGCGGTGCCGCCTCGTGCGGGTGGGTGACCAGCGACGGCCAGGCGAGCAGCTCGCCCACCGCCACGCCGGCGTTGTCGACGCCCTGGCGCGGGAAGCGCAGCTCGGCGCCCTCGTAGCCGTCGTCCAGCCTGATCGACCCCGACACTTGAGCGACGTCGTGGTGCTCGCGCAACGACTCCTGCTCACCCATCGCGTAGCGGATGACGAAGGCGTCGCGCAGCCCGTAGAAGTCGATCAGCGGCCACACCGTGCGCAGTTGGGGCCAGATGCGCGCGCCGAGGTCGTCCTGCACCCGCCGGAACAGCGCCGGACTGATCGTCGCCAGGGAGACCTCCTGGCCCGGCACGGGGTCATCCGGATCGGCGCCGAACCCGACGAGCGTGGCCGCCCGCACCAGCGCCCGGCAGAAGTCCGGCCGCCAGCACGGCACCAGCAACAGGTCCGGACCGAGCTCGGTGACGCCGGTGCGCTCGTCGACGGCCTCCTCGTAGCCGAGGACGCGTGCGAGGTCGTCGGCGCTCACGCGAGGCATCGTTGCAGGTCGGGCCAACGGACCGGCGCCCGGCCGCGGGCCCGGACGGCGTCGAGATCGAACTCGTCACCGAACCCGAGCGAATCGAGCAGCACGATGCGCACCCGGTCCGGCGGCACGCCCAGCGCGGCCAGCTCCTCGAGCGTCACCGCCCCGTCGCGCTTGGCCAGGCGGGCGCCGTCGGCCCCGACGACGAGTGGGACGTGCAGGTAGCGCACGGCGGGCAGCCCGAGCAGCCGCTGCAGGAGCACCTGTCGCGGGGTCGACGCCAGCAGATCGTCGCCGCGCACCACCGCGGAGACCCCCTGCGCGGCGTCGTCGACGACGACCGCGAGGTTGTAGGCCGGCACGCCGTCGTTGCGCCGGAGCACGACGTCGTCGACGACGCCGGTGTAGGTCCCGGCCAGCTCGTCACTGACCGTGATCTCGGCGGCGCCGGCACGCAGTCGCAGCGCGGCCGGGCGCTGCGCCCGGCGCGCCGCCCGTTGCACGGCGCCCAGCTCGCGGCACGTGCCGGGATAGGCGGCCTCCAGCTCGCCGTGCGGCGCCATCGCGGCCTCGCGGATCTCGCGCCGGGTGCAGTAGCACTCGTACACCAGCCCGGCCGCGGCGAGGCGTTCGATGGCCTCGTCGTAGTGGCCGAAGCGCTCGCTCTGGCGCAGCACCGGACCGTCCCAGTCGATGCCGACCGCCCGCAGCTCGTCGAGCTGCCGGGTCTCGTGGGCGACCGATGCGTTCGCCAGGTCGAGGTCCTCCATCCGCACGAGGAACGGCTCGCCCGCCGCCCGCGCCACCGACCAGGCGAGCAGCGCGGTGCGCAGGTTGCCGACGTGCAGCGGACCCGTCGGCGAGGGGGCGAACCTTCCGGTGATCCCGGCATTCAATAGGCTCGCAGCGTGCACTGTCACTCGTGCGGGGTCGAGGTCGGCGCCGGCCAGAAGTTCTGCATGGAATGTGGTGCGTCGCTGCGCGGCGTCGCCGACGTGACGGGCGAGGTTCCGGTCGTCGGCCGTTCGAACGTCGACGAGGCGACGCGACCGATCTCGATCGTGACCACGCCGATCGCTCCCACGCCGACCCCGGCACCGACCCCCCCGGTCATGCCGGCGCCGGCGCGGACCACGAGCCAGGTGACGGTGGTCGAGGCGACGCCGCCGCCGGTCACCCACACGGGCGAGCTGCCGGCGGCACCACCGCCGATCTGGGCGACGACGGGGTCGGTGCCCGTGGTCGAGGCGCCCCCCCGACGGCGCTTCCGACTGCGCCCACTGCTCGTGATGGCAGTCGTCGCGGCCGCCGCGGCCGCCGTCGGCGTGCTCAGCACGGTCATCGAGATCGAGGCCGACACCACGGCCTTCGCGACCGGCGTGTGGAGGGTCAACGACTTCGGGACGAACAACGCCGTCGCCGCCCTCCTCGCGGCCGGCACGATGGTCGTCGGCGCCCTCGCCTGGTGCTTCGGGTTTCGGTGGGGCGCCGGCCTGGCCGGCGGGGCCGGCGCCGCGCTCGCCGGGTGGGCCGCCCTCCTGCTCGGTCTCGCCGAGTGGCCCATCTCCGACGCCGAGGCGGCGGCCGGCCTCGTGCCGTCCACGGTGACCCGCGACATCGGGTACTGGGCGCTCGCCGTCGCCGGTGCCGTCGGCGTGCTGGCCCTCCTGGTCTCGCTGCGCCGATCGGGACGGGAGGGTCGCAGCGGGCTCGACCCGTGGATCGCCGCGCTGGGTGCCGTCTCCGTGCTCATCGCCGCCGGTGGGCCCCTGATCCCGGAGGGCAGCGCCAACTGGACCGGCAACTTCAGCTCCGAGACGCTCGGCGTCGAGCTGCCCGCGCTCTTCTTCGCCGGGCGGCTCGTGCAGCTGGGGCTGCTCGCCGTGTGCGGTGTCGTCGGGTTCCTCCTCGTCCGCCGCTTCGGGCTCGGCTTGGCGGTCGGCAGCGCCGTCGCCGCCGGCTGGATGCTGGTGACGGCCGCGACCGACCAGACCGCCAGCCCGATCGGGCCGGCCTACGAGAACCCCGGGTCGATCGACCTCCAACCGCATGCCGTCACGATCGTCGGCTTCGCCCTCCTGGGCTTCTTCTCCCTCGTCGCCATCGTGATGGCGCTGCTCGACGCCGGGCGCTGAGCGCTCGCCACCGGCGCGGGCACCTCCGTGCCACAATGACCCGGTCCTCGAACGAAGGAGTCGGACATGGGGTTCCTCGACAAGATCAAGGGTCTCCTCGGCGGCAACAAGCCCCAGGTCGACAAAGGGATCGACACCGCGGCGGGGGCGGCCAAGAAGGTCGTTCCGGACGAGCACGACGCCAAGGTCGATCAAGCCGCCGAGAAGGTCAAGGACGTCGTGGGGGACATGACCGATGACGACGCGCCGGCCGGCGCGGCGACCACGCCCAGCGCCCCACCCGCATCGCCACCGGTGGTCGACGACCCGCCCGTCGCACCGGCGCCCTGACGCGACAGAGGGGCACGACCCCAGCGGGTCGCGCCCCTCGCGTCGGGCTCACCGGTCGTCGGTCAGCTTGTCCTTCACCTTGTCGACGGCGTCCTTGACCTTGCCGGCCGCCTCGTCGACCTTGCCTTCGCGGCGCAGATCATCGTCGTCGGTCAGGTCGCCGACCGCCTGCTTGATGCGGCCCTTGGCCTCATCGGCTCCACCACTCATCCCGTGCGTCCTTTCGTCAGGGCGCCATCGGCGCCGGACCCGCGCGTAGCCGGATCACCGTCTGCCCAAACCGTCCCCGTCCGGGGGACAGCGCCCCGTTGCAGCCCGACTGCAGCCACCGCGGTGCAGGCTGACGACGTCGCCGGGAGGGAGCCCCCCGTGCCGAGCGGCGTCGCGAGGTCACACGGTGGTCACGCGACGACCGCTCGCCACGCCGCGTGGCGGCTGGGCACGAACCGGTTGCCGGTGGCCATGGCGAGCGCCACGGCGTCCTCACCGGCGCGGCGGGAGGCGCTCTCGTCGCCGGCGATCGCCAACCATCGCGCCTGCTCGAGGTGGAGCATCGGCAGCCAGATCTCCTCGCCGGTGTCGCCGGCGACCGCCACCCCGTGGGCGAGCCGGGCGAGCGCCTCGCCGACGAGACCCTGCTCGCCGAGCCGTTCGCCGAGCACCAGCGAGAAGTACGGCAGCGCCTGCCGCGTCGAGCTCTGCTCGATCGCCTCCACCATCATCGCCACTCCCGTCGGGCCGTCGTCGGCCGCGATCGCCCAGCCGAGCAGCACCTGCGCCCATCCCATCCAGAAGTCGCTGCCCAGGTCCATCGCCTGCTCCCACACCGGCTGCACCAGCGCCCGCACGGCGTCGGGGCGCCCGCGCAGCTGGTCGACGATGGCGTTCGTCGCGCTCACGAGGCAGCGCCCGTAGCCGTCCTCCGCCGGCACGACGGCCGTGGCCCGGGCGAGCAGGGTGTCGGCGTCGGGATCGTCGCGGAGGTGGGCGGCCAGGCCGAGCATCGTCCACATCGCCCCCACCGCCCGGGCGCTCGCCAGGTCGGGGGCCTCGTCGCCGGCCCACGGGGTGACCGCGGCCTCGATCAGCGCCGTACCCCGCACCAGGTCGCCGCGCCAGATCAGGGTGGCGCCGAGGAAGTGGCGGGCGAACGCCGCCCACCGCTCGGAACCGGACGCCTTCGCCGCGTCGAGGCACTGGTGGGCGATCTCGGTGGCGCCGATGAAGTCGCCGCGGGCCTGGTGGGAGCTGATGTCCAGGATGTCCAGCCGCACGCGGCGGGCAAGGTCGTCGCGCCCGACGCCACTGGCCCGGGCGCGGGCCACCACGTCGACGAGCTCCACCGAGCCGTGGTCGGCGGCCTGGAGGCCGACGGCGAGGTGCTCCAGCGCCCGCCGCCGGGTCTCACCGCCGTCCGGCTCGAGGTCGGCGCCGACGACATCGAGCAGGCGCAATGCCGCCCGCGCGTGTCGTTGGGCCTGCCTGTTGCGGGTCAGCCGGATGTCGTCGGCGGCCACGCGCCGCCAGGCCACCGCCGCCTCGAACGGCCGGCCGGCCGCCTCGAGGTGCGGGGCGACGCGCTCGGGAGGACCCCCGGCGGCGACCAACGCGTCGGCGACACGGGCGTGCAGGGCGATCCGGTCGGCGTGCAGGAGCGAGTCGTACGCGGCGTCGGCGAGAAGCGCGTGGGCGAACCGGAAGCGACCGTCCTCGAGGTGCACCAGGGCCATGTCGACCATCGCCGTGAGGTCGCGCCGCGTCTCGGCAGGGTCGCTGCCGTCGGCGAGGACGAGGTCGAGCTCGTCGAGCGAGAACGACGTCCCGAGCACCGCGCCGCGCTGCGCGAGGTCGCGCGCCGGGCCGAGGCGGTCGAGCACCGCCATCAGCGAGTCGTACACCGATGCCGGCACGGCGGGTGCGTCCTCCGGCCCCGCCAGCGCGGCCTCGGTGAGCGCGGCGATGTACAGCGGCACGCCACCGGAGCGGTCGGCGATCTCGTTGAGGGTGTCGAGCGGCAGGCGGCGGGAGCCGGCGACGGATGCGGCCAGCTGCCGCGCCGTCGACCGGTCGAGCGCGCCGAGGGCGATCGCCGGGACCGCCTCGGCGCCGAGCTCGCGGGTCGCCGTCGAGCGGCTGGTCAGCACGATCAGACCCGCCGGTAGGTGGTCGGAGAGGAGCTCGAGGACCTCGGCGACCGCCGCGTCGGCGGCGTCGACGTCGTCGACGAGGAGGATCGGCAGGGCGTCGCGCCACTGCTGGCGCAGCCGGCCGACGAGGGTCGGCGGGTCGGCGAGATCGGGCCGGTCGTCGCCGCGGAGCCGCACGACCGCGCCGCCGCGCTCGCGGGCGAAGGCGTCGACGAACGCGCCGGCGAGCGCGGTCTTGCCGATGCCGGCCGGGCCGGTCAGCAGCACCGTGCACAACCGGTCGCCGGCCGGTCGGGCCAGCTCGGCCAGCGCCGTCAAGGCGTCCTCCCGACCGACCACGCCGAGCGGCGGCGCGTCGACGGCCGGCGCCAGGAGGCGAACGGCGACGGCGCTGTCGCCGTCGGCGGTGGGCATCAGCTCGACGTGATCGGCGACCGAGTCCGCGGTCGCCCGGCCGAGCACCACCTGGCCTGGTCCGGCCTGCGCGCCCCACCGCTCGGCCGAGCGCAGGGGCGCCCCCGCGAGGGCGATCGTCGCGCCGTCGGAGGACTCCGACTCGATCACCACCATCCCGGTGTCGACACCGACGGACGTGCGCACGCGTCCCTCGCCGCGCCCGATCTCGGCGACGGCCAGCGCGGCGGCGACCGCCTGCTCCACGGGGTGGTCCGACGAGGGGAAGCCGAAGCTGGCGGCGATCCGATCGCCGGCGTCGGCGATCACCAACCCGCCGTGCTCGAGGATGCGGGCCCGCGCCGACCGCCGCGCCGGGGCAAGGATGGCCAGCTCGTCCTCGGGATCGAGCGCGCCCTCCGTCGCCAGCGTGATCTCGGCGGCGAGCACGGTGATGCGCCGGCGCTGCCGTCGCAGGATCGGCTGGCGACCGTCACGGGCCACCGCGAGCTCCTGGCGAAGGATGCGGCCCTGGAGCTCGCGGACGGCCGGGCCGGGATCGAGACCGAGCTCGTCGGCGAGGCGGCGGCGCAGCCGCTTGTAGGTGGCCAGCGCGTCCGCCTGCCGGCCGGCCCGGTACTGCGCCGTCATCAGTTGGGCGGCGAAGCCCTCGTGCAGCGGGTGCGCCTCGACGAGCTGCTCGAGCTCACCGATGACGGCGCCAGGGCGCAGCTGCACCTCGCGGGCGAACAGCTCCTGGAGGGCGACGAGGCGGAGCTCGTCGAGGTGGACCGCACTCGGGAACAGCGCGGCGCAGTCGCGCAGATCGACGAAGGCGTCGCCGCGCCAGCGGCCGAGGACGGCCCGCAGGGTGGCCACCGCCGACCAGTCGTCGTCGTCGTCCCTCGCGGCGCGCAGACCGGCCTCGAAGACATCGGCGTCGACCCGCAGGACACCGGGATCGAGGACATACCCGGCGGCCTCACTGCGGATGGCGTCGGCGTGGTCGCCGAGAGCCCGTCGCAGGCGCGTCACGTAGACCTGCACGGTCTTGCGCGGGCGGGCCTGCGGACCCTCCGGCCAGAGGCCGTCGATCAGCTCGTCGACCGGGACGACGCGACCGCGCCGCGCGGCGAGGAGGCCGAGCACGAGCCGCTGCTTCGGCCCGCCGAGGGCGATGCGAGCGTCGCCGACGACGAGCTCGACCGGTCCCAGCACGCCCAGCTCCACGGCCGGACGCTACTCGCCGCACCCCTGCAGCCCAGCGGCGAGCTACGGCTGAAGGAGCCCGGTGAAGACGAACTCGGTGCGGCGGTTGAGAGCCAGCGCCGCGTCGTCGTTGTCGAGCGTGAGGAGGTCGTTCTCGCCCACTGCACGCGAGGACAGCCGGTCCGGCGAGATGCCGCGCGACGCGATGTAGTTCTTGACGGCGAGTGCCCGCTGCTCGGAGATGACGTAGTTCGTGAGGTCGCTTCCACGCTGGTCGGCGTGGCCGACGACGAGGACCGTGATGTTCGGCAACGCGTTCATCACGTTGACGATCCGGTCGAGCTCGGCGGCGTGGTCGGGCAGCACCTCGGCGCTGCCCTCGGGGAAGCGGGTCGACGTCAGCTCGATCACCCGCACGCCGATGTTCATCGGCACGACCGGGTTGATCGTCAGGTTGTTGTTGACGGTGTCGGCCTGCCCCGGCTTGGCGTTGGCGATCGCCAGCGTCTGCAGCCGATCCTTGGCAGCCTGGTCGGTCACGTTGCCGGTCAGCGTGATCGAGTTCGTGTCGTAGAGGGCGATGACCGGCGCCGGGCTGCCGTCGGGCAGCGTCTCGAACGGCGGCCGGCGCGGGACGTCGGCGCGGCGACGGTGGTCGTCGGCGCGGCGGTGGGCGCGACGGTCGGGGCAGCGGTCGTCACGCCACCGACCGTGGTCGTCGACGCCGCCGGCGCCTCGGTGTCAGCGGTGGTCGTGGCCGTCGCCTCGGACGTCGGTGGCGCCTTGCGGCCCTCCGACGTGGGAGCCGCCGTGGACTCCTGGGCCGCCGCCACGGTCGTCGACGAGGCGCCGGCCTGGCTGGCACCACCTCCGCCGTCGCTCTTGCCGGGTCCCACCAGGAACCAGCCAGCGGCGGCAACCGCGATGATGGCCGCCAAGATCGCGACGGTACGACCCCACTGACGTCCGCCCTCTTCCCCGTCGTCGTACTCGTACATGTCCACGACTCCCGGATCCCTGGAGTGTCCTCCAGATACCAAAGGTAAACCACCCCAGGTGGTGATGGGTGCGCGGACGGGTCGTCAGTGAGCGCCGCGCTGGCCGACGACGACACCGACCGTGCGGGCGACGATGCGCAGGTCGTGGGCCAGCGACCAGTTGTCGACGTAGTAGAGGTCGAGGCGCTTGTACTCGTCGAAGGTGGTGTCGGAACGACCCGACACCTGCCACATGCCAGTGATGCCGGGCGGGACGCGGAGCCGCTCGTGGACGTCCTCGTCCCACTGCTCCACCTCGCTCGGCAACGCCGGGCGCGGCCCGACGACGCTCATCTGGCCGCGCAGCACGTTGAGGAACTGCGGGATCTCGTCGATCGAGAACTTGCGCAGGATGCGACCGGGCCGCGTGATCCTCGGGTCGTCGGCGATCTTGAACATCGGTCCGTCGGCCTCGTTGCGGTGGGCCAGCTCGGCCTTGCGCGCCTCGGCGTCGGCGTACATCGTCCGGAACTTGTAGACGCGGAACGTCGGTGCCGTCCTGGCCGACGCGCTCCTGGGCGAAGATCACGCCACCGGGTGACGTCAGCTTGACGGCGAGGGCCGCGACGATGGTGATCGGCGCCGACAGCACCAGGGCGACCAGTGCGAACACGATGTCGAAGGCCCGCTTGGCGACCGCGCGCCAACCGTCGCGGCGGATCTGCTCGACGTAGATCAGCGTGCGGCCGCCGAGGTCCTGGGCGCGGAAGCGGACGACGTCGATGTCCCGCAGGCCTGACGCCAGCGCCACGTGGTAGCCGGCGTCGGTGAGCCGGCGGGTCAGCAGGTTGACCGTCTCGGGCTCGACGGAGGCGAGCGAGATGAGCACGCCGGTGGCGCCGGTGGCCACCAGGACCTCCTCGGCGTCCTCGACCGGGCCGAGCACCTCGCAGCCGCCACGGGTGCCGATGTCGTCGGGCCCGACGAAGCCGACCACGCGGTAGCCGAGCTCGGCCCGGCGCTGGGTCGCGTGCATCAGTGCGATGGCCTCGGCGTCGGTGCCGATGATGAGGATCGGTCGCGACAGCTGCCCACTGCGGCGCAGGTTGGCGAAGAGGCGCCGTGCGATCGCTCGCTCGACGAGCAGCAGCACCGCCACGAACACGAAGATCGACAGCACCCACAGGCGCGACAGGGCCTTGAACTGCAGGACGAACGCGAGCACGACGATCACGCCGACGCTGGCCAGCACGGCGCCGATGACGCGCTTGGCCTCCTCGACGGGCCGGGTGACGGCCCGGGCGAGGTACAGCTTGTTGAGCGAGAAGGCCATCGGCCACACGGGGAACGTGATGAAGGCGAGCGCCAGTTGCGGGCGCTGCACACCGACCGGGCGGACCAGTTCCTGCCAGCAGAACGCGAACACGATGCCGAGGCCGACGGCCAGCAGGTCGGCGGCGACGAGGCGCTGCTTCAGGGTCTGGGGCGCGATCGTCTGCGGCGCAGCCTGGTGCACCAATGGCACCGGATCGACCGACAGCTCCTCGCCCGCTGTCGCGCGTCCGCCCGTCACGCCCGCAGTCTTCAATTCCGCCCGCTTCCTTGTCTTCGTGATGGTACTGGGGCCAAGGGAGCCCCGCAATCTGGATTGGTCCTGCGGGGCAGTGTCTGCGGTCACGCGTGAGAGCGACATGAACCCGACCTGACCGGGGCGCCCGGGCGCCGGAACGGGTCCGCTAGCGTGCCCCGGTGCCGCGCATCGGGTTCGTGCTCGAACAGACGCTCGGCCACGTCACCCACGCCCAGAACCTCCGCGCGCTGGCCGCCGAGGGCGTCCCCTTCGAGGCCGTGTTCGCGCCCGTGGCGTACGACGTGGACCGCCTGCCGGCGAAGATCCCGGGCTACGGCAACTGGACGATCCGTGCCGGCATCCGCGCCCGCTCGGCGGTGCGTGACCTGAAGCGGGGTGGTCCGGTCGACGCGCTGTTCGTCCACACGCAGGTCCCGGCGATCCTGCTGCCCGACGTGCTCCGACGGATCCCGACGGTGGTGTCCCTCGACGCCACGCCACTCCAGTACGACGAGCTCGGCGAGCACTACGACCACGCCACGCAGAGCCGGCCGGTCGAGAAGGTCAAGTGGCGGTTGAACCGCGACTGCTTCGCCCGGGCCAAGGCCATCGTGACCTGGGCGCAGTGGACCAAGGACGCCCTCGTCGCCCACTACGAGGTGCCGGCGGACAAGGTCACGGTGATCCCGCCCGGCGTGCGCGTCGACCAGTGGACGATCGACCGCGCCGCGTCCGAGGCGGGGGCACCGGTCCGTGTCCTGTTCGTCGGCGGCAACCTCGAGCGCAAGGGCGGCCCCGAGCTGCTCGAGGCGGTGCGCCGGATCCGGGCCGGCGGCGCCGACGTCGAGCTGGACCTGGTGACCCAGGACGACGCGCCCAACGAGCCGGGCATCACGGTCCACCGGGGGCTGCGACCGAACACGCCCGAGCTGATCGCGCTCTACCGCCGGGCTGACGTGTTCTGCCTCCCCACCCGCGGCGACTGCCTCCCGATGGTGCTGTCCGAGGCGGGCGCGGCCGGTCTCCCGCTGGTGTCCACCGACGTCGGTGCGATCGGCGAGATCGTGCGCGACCACGAGACGGGCCTGCTCGTGCCCGTCCGTGACGTGGCCGCGCTGGCGACCGCGCTCGGCGAGCTGGCCGCCGATCCGGAGCTGCGCAGCCGGCTCGGTGCCAACGCCTCCGACCTGGTGCGCCGGGACTTCGACGCGGCGGCGAACGCCCGGCGGTTGTTCGACCTCCTCGTCGCGGTCGCCTCGTGACCGCGTCCGTCCTCCTCACCGTCTCCGGCTCGCTCTCGCCGGACGTGGCGTCCGACGTCGCCGCCGGCCGCCGACCACGGCCCGACTACGTCGCGCTGGCCGACGCCTTGGGCGCCGATCTCATCGACCACGACGCGGCCGAGCGCGGTCGCCTCTCCCGCCTCGCTGCCCGGCTCGTCGGCTCGGACATCGTCCTGGCCTGGGCCTGCTTCCGGCGGCGCAAGCGCTACGCCACGGTGTTCACCGACGGTGAGCAGGTCGGCATGCCGTTCGCAGCGCTGTGCTGGCTGGTGCGGCGCCGGCCGAGGCACGTGATGATCGGCCACCTGCTCTCGCCACGAAAGAAGCTCCTCGTCCACCGCGCCCTCCACCTGCGCCGCAACATCGACCGCGTCGTCGTGTACGCGTCCGCCCAACGCGACCTCGCCATCGGGACGATGGGGTACCCGCCGGATCACGTGACCCTCACGACGTTCATGGTCGACACCGAGTTCTGGTCGGCCGACCGCGTGACACCGCGACCCGGGACCGGCCGATGGTCTGCTCCGTCGGGTTGGAGTTCCGTGACTACCCGACGTTGATCGAGGCCGTCCGCGACCTCGCCGTCGACGTCGTCATCGCGGCGTCGAGCCCGTGGTCCAAGCGCACCAGCAACGCCGCCGACGTCGACATCCCGCCGAACGTCAGCGTGGAGGCGTTCTCGCAGTACGACCTCCGCCAGCTCTACGCCGACGCCGCGTTCGTCGTCGTGCCGCTCCTCGAGACCGACTTCCAGGCCGGCATCACGACCATCCTCGAGGCGATGGCGATGGGTCGCGCCGTCGTCTGCTCGCGGACGGCCGGGCAGACCGACACCATCGAGGACGGCGTGACCGGCGTGTACGTCCCGCCGGGCGATGTCGCCGCGCTGCGGACGGCGATCGGTGCGCTGCTCGCCGACCCCGAACGGGCCGGTCGCCTGGGCGCCGCCGGGCGTGATTGGGTGCGTGAACACGCCGACATCGACGTGTACGCGGCCCGGCTGGCCGCCGCCCTCCCCCGCTGAGGTCCGTCAGCGAACCGAGTCGAGCTGGTGCCGGTGGATGCCGGCACGGGCGACGGCGACGGGGTCCTCGGCGTCGAGGTAATCGGCGCACAACGCCATGGTGAACCCGAGGAACACCGTGCTGCGCGGTCCCCACGCGATGTCGACGTAGGCGAACACGATGAACATCATCACGTAGGCGACGCCGGTGATCACGGCCGCCGCCTGCTCGTCCGTCCGGACGCTGACCATCGCCCGGCCGCCGAGCTGCACGGCGCGGCCGAACAGGAAGAACATGGTGGCGAAGCCGAAGAACCCCAGCTTCAGCCAGACCCACAGCACCGCGTTGTGCGGCATGTACTCCCAGAACTCGAAGAAGCTGATGTCCGGGAGCCGGTACGGCATGTAGAACTTCTGACCGAAGCCGATCCCGAAGATCGGGTTCTGGCGGATCGTGAACCAGAGGTCGAACTTCTCCAGGTCGCGGTAGAGGTTGGAGCTCTGGTCGGCGCCGCTGAGCTGCTCGGGGAACAGGACCGTCTTCACCGCCTGCGCCGGCAGACCGATGGCGCCCTCGGCGTTCCACGTGCCGAGGACCAGTCCCAGACCGAGGACGGTGAGCACCGGCGTCACGAACCAGAACATCCGCCGGCGCCGGTTCCACACGGCGACCAGGACGATGATCACGCCGACGAAGAGGGCGACCATCGCCGCACGGCGTTGCGAGAGGAGGTAGGCGTACACGACCGGGACGGACAGCAGCGCCATCGACCACCGGTAGCGGGCCCGGCACCGCAGCATCATCACAGCGAGGAAGAACACGAACAGCGCGTTCATGTGGATGGTGGCCGAGTGCTCGGTGAGGCTCTCCAGCGACTCGCGCTCCGCCGCCGGCAGGCCGCGGTAGTACACGAGGCTGAAGATGCTCTGGATCGACACCGCGACGAACGACAGCAGCAGCACCGCCTGGTACTGGCGGCGCCGCTCCAGCAGGTTCGTCACGAGGAAGTAGACGAGGATCATGTACAGGAGCGGGCGGAACTCGAAGATGGCCACCCGCGTGTCGCCACCGGTCGACCGGCCGCGCAGCACCCCGAAGAGCACGAACCCGCTGAACACGATCAGCGGCCAGAACAGCCGGCCGCGCCGGAACGTCCACGTCGGATCGACGAGCCGGCGCAGGAACCACGCGAGGATCGTCACCATGCCGAGGACCTCCAGCGGGCTGAGGATCAGCTGGTCGTTGACGAACATCAGCGACTCGCGGCTGGACATGTTCTTGAAGAACGGCCACCACGCGGTGGTGGCCGGGTCACCGAGCAGCGTCAGGACGACGATGAGGTAGACGCCGATCGTCGGCCGCACGAGCGCCGCACCGCAGGCGGCGGCGAACGCGACGAAGGCGATGGCGAACGGCCGAGGCATCGTCGTGAACGCCACCAGGCCGGTGAAGAACGTCGCCCCCACCATCGTGGCGAACATGCCCCACCAGCGCATCTCGTCGTTGCGCAGCTGGTTCTCCACGTTGACGATCCGGGGGACCGCGGTCGTCGGCCGTGGCGGGGGCGGCATGGCTCAGATGAATCGTCGGCTGTAGTACCCGGCGGCGACGACGACCGAGAACGCCAGCAACGGCCACGTGCGCGCCGCGCGACCGCGGTTGGCGCCGCGGACGGCCAGGGCCAGCGTGACGAAGAGGTACAGGAGGAGCAGCTTCACGCCGCTCCCTCAGGTGCCGACCAGCCGGCGCAGGCGCCGGGGGATGTGGCTCTCGAACCGGTTGAGGATGACACCGAGAACGTCGGCGCCCTGCATCTCCTCGAGCGCCGCCTCCACCTGCCCGTCCGATGTCGACCCTTGGCGGACGACCAGGACGTACGAGTCGGCCAGCTGCGACAGGTTCATCGCCTCGCTCGTGGCGAGCACGGGCGGGAGGTCGAGGAGCAGGTGGTCGAACTTCTCCTGCAGCTCGTCCAGCGCCTCCCCCAACGCCTTGCCGGCGGCCACGGACGGCCGACGCGCCACGGGCAGTTCGCCGGCGCTGATCAGGCTGAGCCGCGGGTTGGCCGTCGGCACGATCACGTCGGCGATCGGCACATCGCGCTCGACGACGTCGGCCATCGCGAGAGGGCGGTCGGGCGGCGCCGAGCCGTCGGCGGCCGCGGGCTTGGGCTGGCGCCAGTTGAGGTCGACGACGACCACTGACGCCTCCGTGTCGTAGGCGATGACGGCCGCCAGGGACCGAGTCACGAACGACACGCCCTCGCCGACGAGCGCCGCCGTGAGGGCCAGCCGGTACGGCAGGCCCTCCGGGCTGTGCAGCTCGACGCGGGCGAGGAAGTAGCGCAGCGCGCTGGCGACCCGGGTCGGCGTGACGTGGATGCGGTTGCCGTCGACGTCGAGGATGGCCAGGCCGCCGTCGACGAACCCGCCGAACTCGTCGGGGGTGAACGGGACCCGCTTGCGCCGCGTCTTGAAGGGCTGCTTCCCCGCCATCCGGGTCAGTGCTTGAAGTCGGGGACGACCGCGAGGACGTCGATGCCGAACCTGGCGGTGACGTCGTTCGGCACGCGGATGGTGTGGTCGAGCGAGGCCGACAGCACGACCGTGGCGAGCGACAGCATCACGCCGACGACTCCGAACACGATCATCGTCAGCGCCGCCGCGCGCAGGCGTCCGGCGGGAGCGCCCGCCGGCTCGGGCTCGTCGAGCAGCCTGATGCGCTGGGCGACGATGGCCGACGCCTGCTCGGTCTGCGTCTTCGCCTGGTCGAGGGCGTCCTGGGCCGTGCGCAGCTGGTCGGCCGCCCTGGTCGCCGACTCCTGCAGCCGCTCGTAGTCGAGCTGGTCGACCAGCGGGCGCTCCTCGATCGGGACCTCCGGGTTCTCGAGGATCTTGTTGCGCACGGCCTCGTCCGCGGCCTGGCTGGCGGACGCCCTGCTCGGTCACGCGCTGTCTGCAGGCTCTCCTCGGTCGACGTGCTCTGCGACACGTCGGCGTCGATGACCCAGTCGCGGTAGCTGTTGATCGTGCCGTCGGCGAGCCGGAACGACAGCTCGGGGTCCTGGCTGGTGGCGCCGACCCGCACGATGCTGTTGCCGTCGGCGCTGGCGCCGATCCACGACGGAGCTGCTGCCCCGTCAGCACGCCGCCCTCGACGAGCGGCGTGAGCCCCGCCGACTCGATCACGTTGGACAGGAACTCGTCCGTGCGCAGCAGCTCGTTGATCTGGTTGGCCGTGACGCTGGCCGGGCTCTCGAACGTGAGTCCCGGGGTGTTGGCGGCGTTCGTGAGGTCGGCGAGCAGCGACTCGTTGGTGACGCTCAGGGTGCCGACCGAGGTGTACTCCTTGTCGCCGCTGAGCACGAAGGCCAGCCCGAGGGCGAGCATCAGCGACCAAGGGGAGGAGGTGCAGCACCGGCCGGCGGAAGAACGCCTCGAGGATGTTGAGCATCACCCGCCTGGTGATGCCCTGCGGCTGTGAGCTGGTGTCGGCGTTCAGCCGCGTGCCGGCGCGGGCCACCGATTGGGGCCGGGCGATCTCCTGCCGTTTACTCGCCGCCACGGGCCGGAAGTCTACCCCCGATGTCCTGGCTCTCCGGCGAGATTGCCCCCGATCCGCCCGACGAGGTCGACCAGCTCCGGCGGACCGACCACCGAGATGTCGGCGCCCCAGCGCCGGCCTTCCCGCTGCAGGCCGGCGAGCGCCGACAGCGTCACGTTGTCGGCACGGTCGAGCGCGGTCACGTCGATCGTCACCGTGCCGCCGGCGCGCAGCTCGGCAGAGACCGCCTGCTCGGTGGTGGCGTCCGGGAGTGCGCCGTCCACGACGATGCGCACGCCGGACCCGACCGAAACGGAGGGCACGATCGCCTCGCCACGGCGCCGGCCCCGCCACAGCTGCCGGGCGAGCGCCGGTCCGAACACGCGGAAGTCGCGGGCGTACCGGCGGGGCAGGCGCAGCGGCTCGTGCACGGCGCGGTGGAACCACTCCAGCCCGTGCTCCTGCATCCAGCCGGGAGCGCGCCGGGTGACGCCGGTGAGGAAGTCGAGGCTGCCGCCGATGCCGATGAAGACCGGAGCCCCGACGGTCTGCCCGTGGCGGGCGATCCAGCGCTCCTGCTTGGGGTTGCCCAGCGCGACCCCCACCAGGTCGGCGTCGACGGCCCGGATCGCGTCGAGCTCGGCGTCGTCGGCGGCGGCGTCGGCAGGCACCGGAGGCGCCTCGCGTGCGATCACGTCGCCGCCGTAGCGCTCGCCCAGCAGGGCGGCGGCGCGCTCGGCGACGCCGGGCGGCCGCGCCGTAGAGCAGGAGGCGCCGGTCGGTCAGGGCCGCGCGTTCGGCGAGGGCCGGCAGCAGGTCGATCCCGGTGGTCCGCTGGCGCAACGGCGCGCCCAGCAGGCGGGAGGCCCAGACGAGGGGCATGCCGTCCGGGATCGCCAGGTCGGTGCGCCGCAGGATGTCGAGCAGCTCGTCGTCCTCGGCGGCGTTCACGACGAAGTCGACGTTGACGGTCGCGACCTGGTGGACGCGCCCCGTCTCCCGGCCCCGCTCGACCATCTCGATGATCCGATCGACGGCCTCGCCGAGGGTCACGTCGTCGATCGGCACGCCGAGCACGACCGCCGTCCGCGACGCCGGCGCCGTCATGGCCGCTCCGCCGTCACGCCGCGGCCTCGCCACGTCCGGTCCGCCGCCAGCTCACCGACGCCCCTGGCCGGACCATGCGCAGCCACAGCCGGACCTTCCACGCGACCATCGCCGGCGCGTGGGCCAGGGACCGGTAGACCGACCACGGCGCCTTCCCCAGCACCAGACCCGACACGACGTGGACGACGAGCGTCGCCGGGAGCAGGAGCGCACGGCGCCACCGCCCGGTGCGGCCGATCGCCGATGCCACGACCTCGACGCCGGCGACCGCGGTGACCGCGGCGACGAGCACCGACAGCGGCGGTACGAGGTAGTCGAGCGCGGTGTCGGCGACGGCGACACGACGGCGGCCACGCACCAGCTCACCCGCCAGCCGTGGGAGGTAGCGCCGCGCCAGCTCGATGCGCCCCCGCTCCCACCGCTCGTTCTGCGTGGTCGCACCCTCCAGCGTGGACGGCATCTCGGCTTCGACCACCGCGGCCGGCGCGTAGGCGACGAGCACGCCGTCGAGGAGCAGCTCGGTCTGCAGCTCGAGGTCCTCGGTCAGGTGGTTGCTCCAGTCGCGGCCGACGACGACATCAGCTCGGAACGCCATGCCGTTGCCGTAGAGCCCACACGAGCCGCCGAGCGTCGTGCGCCCGAGAGGCCGGAGATGATGGCGCAGGGCGAGCGCCGCGGCCCGCATGCCGGCACCGGCCGACTCGCCGGGGTCGCGCACGCGGTACTGCCCCTGGACGACGAGCGCGCCGGCCGTGAAGGCGGCATCGAGCTGGCGCAGGAACGCACCGTCCGACCACGGTGTCGGCGTCGACGACGACGAACACGTCGGGACGGGTCGCCTCCGCGCCGCCGAGCTCGTCGATGACCATGGCCAGTGCCGGGCCCTTGCCGCGCACATCGCCCTGGAGCTCGTGCACCTCGGCGCCGGCGGCGCTGGCGATCTCGGCGGTGCGGTCGCCGCAGTGGTCGGCGAGGACGTGCAGCGACCAGCGATCGGCCGGGTAGTCGACCGCGGTGAGGGCGTCGAGCGCGTCGCCGATCACCAGCTCCTCGTCGTGGGCCGGGACCAGCACGGCGAAGGTGTGCAGGGGTTCGACGAGGCGCGGCCGGGTCCGGCCCGCCAACGTCGCCGCCCACACGCTGGCCGTGAGCACGGCGAGGTACCCGGTCGGCACGGCCAGCACCACGCGGCCGAGGCCGGCGGCGCCGGTGACGGCGCGGAGCAGGGGCCCGGGGCGTAGGGTCACGAGGTCGCGACAGTACCGCTGCGCCCGGCGCGGGGGACTTGCGCGCCGAACTCTGGGGACGGATCCCCGAGAGGTGTTACGATCCAATGACGTTCGCCCGCCCGCAACCACGTCGCAAAGGAGGCCACACGATGTCGGCACCTTCCGAGTGGCGGTCCAATCTGACCCGCCTCCGCCGCTCCTACCACGCCCGTCTCGGGGCTTTCGGTGCCGTCTTCGCGATCGCCATCGCCGCCTGCGAGCCGCAGTGCGCGCCGGCACCCGCGCCCGCTCCGGCACCTGGCCCGGCACCCGCCGCCGCGCCGCCACCAGCGCCGCCGGGCGGCGGCGGTTCGCAGGTCCCCGCACCGACCGGTGGGCAGTTCTACGAGGACTTCTCGTCGCCGGACAGTGTGGGGCGCTTCGATGTGCAGTTGCACTCGGGGACGACGGGGACCGAGCTGCAGCCGTTGGAGCCGCAGTGGGAGGGCGATCACAACCACGCCTGCGAGGGTCCGGAGACGAAGCGGACGATCTTCGGTGGGGATGTGCGGCAGTTGGATCCGCGTTCGTTGACGTGGTACTGCGCGCCGCGCGGCGCCGAGTCGGGTCACTTCATGACGTCGGTGGACACCGGCAGCGTGGTGGTGTTGGGGTTCTCGCCGAACCAGGTGTTCAGCAACATCTCGCAGGTCTGTTGGGATGTCAACGCGACGAACCTGGGTGAGGGCAAGTGGATCAACATGGTCGTCGTGCCCGAGTCGGTGTTCCAGGCCAACGGGCGTCGTTTGGACTACTCGTCGGACCCGGACCTGGATCCGTCGTCGTTGCGGTTGCCGTCGCAGTCGTTGTTGATCAAGGAGTTCCGCGGGGCGATCATCTCGGCCTGGAACGGCTACAACCAGACGATGTGGGAAGGCGGGCCTGACGACATCACCGACGACCCGCGGCGCGCTACACCAGCTGTGTGCAGGACCTGGGCAACGGCTCGATGCGGGTGACGGTGGAGCGGCCGAGCGGCCGGACCGACACGTGGGTCCGGGACGGTGGGTTCCCCGACGGCCAGGTCCGCGTGATGTTCCAGGACGGCTCGTACAACCCGTCCAAGCACAACGCTCCTCCAGGCAACCCGTTGACCTGGCACTGGGACAACATCGCCGTCGCGTGAGCGACGCCGCCGCCGGGCGGACCAGCGTCGACGGACCGCCCGGCGACACTGCTGATCTCGCCTTGGACGCCGTACCCGCTCGTCTTCGGCGGGGCCATCCGCGTCTACTACCTCATCAAGATGCTGGCGTCGTTCTCCGACGTCACGCTGGTGGCCTTCCGGTCGTGGTCGCGACGTGGACGACGTCGAAGCGCACCTGGCGAGCGATGTGCGAGCGCGTGGAGTTGGTCGACGGCAAGCCCGACCAGAGCGCCCGCCTGCGGGTGCGGGCGACGCTCAGCCGGCGGTCGTTCCAGTACCACGCCCACCACACCGCGGAGATGCAGCAGCGCATCGACGCCGTCGCCGCATCGAAGCGGTTCGACAACGTCGTCGTCACGCTGACCCAGATGGGGTTCTACGACCTCCCTGCCGCTGGCGCGCTGCGCGTGCTCGACATGCACAACATCGAGCACGAGCTGCTGCTGCGCCGGGCGACGCTCGAGCGGAACTGGCCCAAGCGGGTCGGCCTGCGGCTCGAGGGCGAGAAGTTCAAACGCGAGGAGCTCGCCGTGTGCCGCTCCTTCGACCTGGTGCTGACGCCGTCGGAGCGCGAGCAGGACGTGCTCGAGGCCGCCGGTGGGATGCCGCCGATCGTCACGGTGCCCAACTCGATCGATCCGGACCGCATCCGGTTCCTCCCCGAGACGGCACCGGCGCCGAGCTGCTGTTCGTCGGCACGACCCAGGTCGACGCCAACCGCGACGGCCTGCTGTGGTTCGTCGACCAGGTCCTCCCGCTGCTCGAGCACGAGGTGCCGGAGGTGCGGCTCCGGATCGTCGGCGGCTCGCCACCTCCCGAGATCCATGCGCTCGGCGAGCGCCCGAACGTCTCCGTCTCCGGCTACGTGCCGGACATCGCCCCGGCATTCGCCGCCGCGGCCGTCTTCGTCGTGCCGCTGCGCGCCGGCGGCGGCACCCGGTTGAAGATCCTCGAGTCGCTCGCCTACGGCGTCCCCACTGTGTCCACGACGATCGGCGCCGAGGGCCTCGACCTCGTCGACGGCGAGCACCTGCTGCTCGGCGACGACCCGCCGGCGTTCGCCGCTCGCGTCGTCACGTTGCTGCGCGACCGCGCTCTGGGTGACCGCATCCGGCGCAACGGGCGGGCGGTCGTCGAGGCGGTGTACTCGTGGCAGGCGGTCGGCGCCCGGCTGCAGGGCGGCATCGAGGCGTGCCGCGCCCGTCAGACCCGCTGAGCGACTGTCGGCCGGTCAGGCCGCCTCGTAGTCGAAGTCGAAGCGCATGATGGCGTCGGGTGCCACCGGGTTGACGCCCTCGACGCAGTCGAAGCGCCAGAGGTAGAAGGCCTTGCGCGGCACCGAGTAGGTGAAGCCGGCCATCGGCTGGCGCCCCTCGGGCAACGCCGGCCCGAACGGCGCCCACGTACGACCGTTGTCGGAGGAGATGATCAGGAAGCTGTCGGCCGACGTCACCAGCCGACCGTCCGGCAGTTCGATGATGGTCTTCGCACCGGCCGAGGTGCGGCCGGGCACGTCGGTCCACGTCGCACCGTCATCGGTGCTCTCCACGACGCCACCGCCGCCCTCCTTGAGCCACAGGATCGCCCCGGTGGAGGTCACCAGCGGGGCGCCGAGCACGCCGCCCTCGACGACGCGCTCCCACGTCGACCCACCGTCGGTCGTGCGGAAGACGCCGGAGCCCGGACCGTCTCTCGTGCCGTAGAGGTGTGTCTCCGCATCGACGACGAAGGGCGCCGTGGCCTGCCCGGCGTCGTCGGGCAACCCGGCGGTGACGTTGCGCCACGTCGCCCCGCCGTCAGTGGAACGGAAGATGTCCAACCGCTCGTGCACGCCGGACAGCAGCGTGCGCCGCTGCGGATCGCTGAAGTCGACCGACGCCCGTTCCGAGTGCACGACGTCTCCGAGCTGGCGGAACGTCTGGCCGTCGTCCGTCGTCGAGAAGACGCCGGGGCCGGTGTAGATGCCGCTCTCCCAGAACGTCGACGGGGCGTCCGGGTCGTAGAGGATCGCCGTCGTGCGGTTGGTGATCTGCGCCGAACCGTCACCCACCCCGAGCGCCGTCCAGTTCACGCCCCCGTCGGTGCTGCTCCACAGGCCCCGGGCGGCGACTCCCGCGATCAGCTGGTCACGGTCCGGACGGGCGGAGACGAACGACATGTTTCCGCACTCGGACTCCAGGCCGGCCAGGCTGCCCGTGGACTCCACCCACTCCCCCGTCACGACGGTCGGCGCCGTCCCGCCGCTCACCGTCGGCGGTGGCACCAACGAGGCAGCCGGCGGTGCGGTGGTGTCCGGCGTCGACGGCCTCGGCGGGAGCGTCAACGGGTCGGACTCGCCGCAGCCGGCGAGCACCATCGGCACCAGGGCAACCACGCCCCACATGGACGCTCGCTTCCTCGTCCGTCGCATCGCGCAGGAGGATATTCCACAGCGTCGAATTCTCCCCGGCAACTTCGGGGATCGATGGGTTCACCGACCTCGCATCGCCGTGGCGACGAGCGCCTCGAGGTCACCGACCGAGCCGACCGCACCGAGGTCGGCGTCGTCGAGGAGGATGTCGTAGGCCCGCTCGAGCTCGACGAGCAGGCGGAGGGCGCCGAGGGAGTCCCACCCGTCGATCTGCTCCGGGCGGGCGCCGGCGTCGACCTCCTCGGCCAGCCCGAACACGCGGGCGACGACGTCGCCGACCGACCGCACCCCGAGCCCAGGCGACTGCGTACCGATCGGCACGGCCGGGTTCCCCGAGACGTGGAGGCCGTCGGCGATGCGGCCGGAGACGACGCTGCCCGGATCGACGGTCGCGGCGTCGCCGACGTGGGCGCCCGGGAGCACGACGGTGCGATGTCCGACGGACGCACCGCGGCCGATGTAGATCGGCTCCGGCTGCGGCGCGGCGTGCTGCTGACCGGCGACGTGGAAGTCGGAGTCCATCACCATGACGAACACGCCGAGGACCGCACCGGCACCGATCTCGACGCGGTCCACGCTCGAGAGCGCGCCGCCGTGACCGATCCGCGCCCCGTCACCGATCGAGAGCCGCCCCGCCGGTCCCGTCGAGAGGTGGGTGCGGACGGGACTCGACACGATCGCGACGTCGCGCCCGATGTCGATGGCTCCGCGGTTCTCGACGCGCATCGGGCCGTGGACCTGCAACCCCGGCCCGACCGTGGTCAGCACGCGCCACCGTGACCGCCGCCCCATCGCCTCAGCCCTCGTTCACGGCCGGCTGCGGGACCCGGATCTCGATGCCATCGGGCGCGGGGGTCGGCGGCCCCAACTCGATCGAGTATTCGCCGTCGCCGGTGGCAGGTAGGGGGCCGCTGTCGAAGAACCGCCGGCACGGCGCGTTCTTGGCTGTCGGGAGGTGCTGGGCCACCAGCTTCCGCGCCCCGAGCTCGATCGCCATCCGGCAGGCGAGGTGGACCATGGTCTCCTCGACCCGCCGACCCATGACCCGGCAGCTGAGGACGAAGTCGGTGAGCTCGGCCGTCTCGTCGGTGACCTCCACGCTCAGCAGGCCCGTCAGCCCGGCGTCGCCGAGGCGATCCGACACCGACACGCACCACGTGAGCCGGCCGTCGGACGCCGCCCAGGCGGCGAGCTCCGGACTCGTGAGCCGCCGCGTGCGCAGGTTCAGCTGGTTGGTCTTGTTCAAGAGCTGTGTCGCTCTGGGGAGGTTCGCCGGCCCGAGCGGCTCGGCCCGCACGACCATGCCGAGCTCACGGATCCAGTCGTCCAGCGAGCTGACGTCGACGCGCAACTCGGCCCGGCGCTGCTCGGCGGCGTACATCGCCGTGCGGTCGAGGTCCTCGGCCGTGACCGACGCGCTCTCGAAGCACCGGAGCGCGGCGAGCGCCTCGACGTACTGGGTCGGATCCAGCGGCCAGTCCGGCACCAGGACCTCGGGCAGCGCGGCACGCACGCGTTCGCGCTCGTGGGGGTTGTCGTCGATGAAGACCACGGACTGCAAGCCGAGGTTGAGGGTTTGGGCGACCGCCGCGATGTTGGCCGCCTTGTCGAGCCAGTCGATGCGCCACGCCGCGAAGTCGGCGCGCCGGAGCAGCATCGCCGGGTGGTGGTCGATGGCGTCGAGGGCGACCTCCTCGTCGTTCTTGCTGGCGATCGCCAGCACGATCCCCCGCCGCTGGAGCCCCTTCAAGGCTCGCTGGAAGTCGACGAAGGCCTCACCGACGCTGTCGTGTCCCCCGAGGCGCAGCTGCTCCCATCCGACGTCACCGACGACGCCGCCCCACAACGTGTTGTCGAGGTCGAGGACGAGGAGCTTCCGCGGTGCGTCACGGACGGCGGAGAACGCGCCGACGATGTCTTCGGCCGCCCGCGTGAAGACCATCTCGTCGAACGGCACCTTGCCCATGTAGTCGAGGCGCTGGTTGTACACGCTCGGGCCGACGAGCGACAGCCACCGGTCGGCGTCGGCGAGGAAGACGTTGTCGGCCCCTTCGAGCGCCTCCGCCAGACGGCGGTTGGCGACGCTCAAGGCCCAGCGCACGCCGTTGGGCCGGTGGTCGAGCACGCCCCGGCCGCGGTTCCACGGCGGCACCGTCCACGTCGGCACCACGACACACCGGAAGTCGCGCAGACCGTTGATGATCTGACCGGCGAACGTGGCGACGGCGGCGTCGATGCTGGCGGCGCTGACCGGACGCGACTCGAGGGCGTCGGCGAGCTCTGCGATGACGCTCGGGCGCGTCCACACGACCGCCAGGTCGCGCGGGCCGTCCGGCGGATCGAGGAGCGTCGCCATCACCGCGCCGAACGGCGCGATCTCCGCCTCGATCGCCGGCCGCGAGGTCGCCAGTGCGAGCGCCAGCGGATCGATCGTGAAGTCGGAGATCAGGAGACCGGCGCCGATCGGCGGCTGCTCCTCCTGGATCGTGGTCGGCACCACCTCCCGGTCCGGGGACGGCGCGGTCTCCTCGGCCGTGGCCACGCCGGCGTCGTCCTGGCCGACATCGTCGAGGCGGCGCAGGACGCGCGCCGGGATCCCGCCGGCGAGGACCCGGGCGGGGATCACCCCGTCGACGATGCTGCCGGCGGAGATCACCGCGCCTGATCCGATCTCTGCGCCCGGGCGGACGATCACCCGGCTGGCCAGCCAGGCGTCGTCGCCGATGGTGATCGGGCGCGCCTCGCCCGACGGGCCGTCGACCCCCGACTCCGTGTCGGAGATGATCACGTACGGCCCGATGCTGACGTTGTCCCCGATGGCGACTCGTTCGGATGCCTCGATCAGCGTGCCGAAGTTGATCCCCGTCCGCGAGCCGATGGTGACGAGACCGTCGGGCCCGGAGCGCAGCTCGATCGGCCCGTCACCACAGGTCAGCCGGACCCGCGAGCCGATCTCGATGCGCCCGCGGTTGTCGATGATCGCCTTGCCGATGCGAACGCGCGACCACCGGCCGACGACATCGCAGTGGCGGACGAGCTGCGGGCGCCCGAAGACGACCTCCTTGCCCAGCGCGGTTGCCGTGCGGAGCCGCGCCAGCAGGCGACCGAGCGGCTGGAACCACGCATGCACTTCGTCCACCTCCGATGACCGGCACCGACTCGCCGTCGGCGTCAAGTGTACGAACGGTCGCGATCGAGCCGCGTGTGGCCGGGCTCACCTGATGCTGATGTTGTCCCAGTGCCAGGTCAGCTTGGGTCCTCCTTCGGGCGGGTTGTGCTTGGACGGGTTGTACGAGCCGTCCTGGAACATCACGCGGACCTGGCCGTCGGGGAAGCCACCGTCGCGGACCCAGCTCTCGGTGCGGCCGCTCGGGCGCTCCACCGTCACCCGCATCGTGTCGTTGCCGAGGTCATCGACGCAGGTGGTGTAGCGGGCGGCCACGTCATCAGTGATGTCGTTCGGCCCGCCTTGCCACATCGTCTGGTTGTAGCCGTTCCAGGCCGAGATGATCGCCCCGCGGAACTCCTTGATCAACAACGACTGCGACGGCAACCGCAACGACGACGGATCCAGGTCCGGGTCCGACGAGTAGTCCAACCGACGCCCGTTGGCCTGGAACACCGACTCGGGCACCACGACCATGTTGATCCACTTGCCCTCACCCAGGTTCGTCGCGTTGACATCCCAACAGACCTGCGAGATGTTGCTGAACACCTGGTTCGGCGAGAACCCCAGCACCACCACGCTGCCGGTGTCGACCGACGTCATGAAGTGACCCGACTCGGCGCCACGCGGCACGCAGTACCACGTCAACGAACGCGGATCCAACTGCCGCACGTCCCCACCGAAGATCGTCCGCTTGGTCTCCGGACCCTCGCAGGCGTGGTTGTGGTCACCCTCCCACTGCGGCTCCAGCGGCTGCAGCTCGGTCCCCGTCGTCCCCGAGTGCAACTGCACATCGAACCGTCCCACACTGTCCGGCGACGAGAAGTCCTCGTAGAACTGCCCACCGATCGGGGGAGGCGCGGGCGGCGTCGTGGTGGTCGTGGTGGGTGCCACGGTGGTGGTGGTCGTCGGGCGCACCGTCGTGGTCGGTGCGACCGTCGTCGTGGTCGCGCGGACGGTCGTCGTGGGCGCCGCCGTCGTGGTCGTCGGGCGCACTGTCGTCGTCGGCGCCGCGGTGGTCGTCGTGGGTCGCACCGTCGTCGTCGTCGTGCTCGAGGTCGTCGTGGTGCTGGACGTCGTGGTCGTCGAGCTCGTCGTCGTCGTGGCCGGCGGGACCGACGATGCGATCTCGAACGTGCCGGCGTCCGGGTCGTCGTACAGCACGCGCCCGCGCGCGTCGAGCAGGGTGATGTCGATCGTGTAACGACCGGCGGCTTGCGAGTCGGGCACCGTCCAGCTCGTCCGGTACACCCGGGCCAGGCGCCGGTGGAAGCGCTGGGCCGTCCACTCGTAGTGGTGCGCCGCTCGGCCGGCGCCGTCCACGAGGGCCACGTGGACGGTCGCCGAGGCGGTCTGCGTCGAGACGACCGTCAGGGTGAGGGCGAGCGGACTCCCTGCATCGACACGGGCGGGACTGGCGGTCGCCCTGGTGGTCCAGTCCTCACGGTCCGCCGATGCGGTCCCGTGGGGGAAGGGCAGCACAGCGGCCGCCAACGTGGCGAGCAGTGCGGCGGCGCCCCGGCGAACCTTGGGGGATCGGGCGGGGCGGGCAGCAGAAGGGGGTGGCACGTGGATGCTCCTCGTGGATCGTTCGTGCCCGCTGACACGGAACCGTAACACACGTGACAACCATCACCCAGACGGGGAGCGACCGCCTCCCACGCGCGACCGGACGCCACCGACGACCCGCCGGCCCTGGGCGAACCCCTGGCGCACCATCGCCGGCGACACGACGCGGAACACGAGGGCGGCGACCCCGAAGGCGACCACGCCGAGCACGACCTGGACGGTGACGTGGCCCGCACCCGCGAGCAGCCCGACGGCGACGATCGTCAGGCTGGCGAGGATGCACCGGGCCGTCCAGGAGACCATGCTCCGGTTCATCACGCCCCGTGCGCTCAGGTACAGGGCGCAGCTCATCACGAAGAGCTCGGTCGTGGCGGTGGCCAACGCCGTGCCGATGGCGCCGTTGTCCCAGGCGTCGAGCGCCACGTTGATCAGCACGATGCACATGATCGGGTTGAGGGCCGCGGCGAAGCCGGCCACCACGAGGTACTTGCGCAGCCGGTCGCTGGCGATCAGGGCGGTGGCCAGCACGGTGTCCATCGACGTGATCGGGATCTGCAGGGCGAGGATCTGCAGGGGCCGCACGGAATTGTCGTACTCCCCGTTGGGGTACAGCCAGGAGATGAGGTCCGGCGCGATCACGGCGAGTCCGACGGCGGCCGGGATCGAGGCGAGCAGCGTGATCTTGACCGCCCGGTTCACCAGCGCGACGAACGGGGGACCGCCGGTCTTGCCGTGGATCGACATCTCCGGGTAGTGCGACCCGACGACGGCGGTGGCGATGAAGATGGGGATCCCCGCCCAGCGATAGGCCACGCCGTACCAGCCGACCGTCGTCAGGCCGGCGATGGCGCCGAGGATCGGGACGTCGACGGTGTTGTAGATCTGGTTGAAGACGGTGAGCATCATCAGCGGGACGCCGGCCCGGATGAGGTGCCGCCACACGCCGAGGTCGAGGCGCCGGTCCTCGGGGCGGACCATCGGCCAGACGATTGCCGCCGTCGCCAGCAGCGGGATGATCGTCGCGCCGGTCATCACGATCGCGTAGGTGACGACGGTGCCGTCGCCGGCCAGTACGAGGATCCCGCCGATGCTGGCGACGTAGACGCTGATGACCTGCCAGACCGACGCTCGCCCCATCCGCTGCAGACCCGAGAGCGTGCTGAACGTCACCTCGTTGAGCACGAAGATGAGCATCCCGACGCAGCCGATGGCGACGAGGATCATCATCTCGTCGGTGAACGGGAGCAGCACGGCGAGCCCGAGGGCCAGCGTCGAGAGCAGGGCGACGACGACGAGCTTGAGGCCGACGGCGTTGTAGACGTAGACGCCGAGGATCGAGCGGTCCCGGGCGATCTCCCTCGTCATCAGGATGGACGTGCCGAGGCCGGCGGCCAGCGTGAAGAAGCCGACGTAGGCGACGGTGACGTTGTAGGTGCCGAGCAGCTCGGCGCCGAGCAGGCGTGGCACGGCCACCGCGACGAACAGCGACAGCACCCAGGTCGCCACCTGCGACAGCAGCAGCCACGTCATGTTCCGGCCGACGAGACTCACCGGCTCACCTCTGGTGACGGCTCGAGTCGCCGCGTCCGGTCGGGCGTTCGGGGCCCGGCGCTAGATTCGCCGCAGTGGCGGACGCCAGGGTCACGAGCGGAGCGATGCGCGTACTGTATGTCCACACCGCCACCCGGCCGCCGCTCGGTGCCGACACGTGGATCCACGCGCAGATCATCCGTCATCTCGACCGCGCCGGGCACGAGGTGTACGTCGCCTGCCGCACGACTGCCGAGGGCGTCCCGACCCCGACGTACGAGGCGATCCGCGATGTGCCCGACACCACCATCGTGCCGGTCGACTTCGGCACCGAGCTCGGCGGCGGCTCGCTCGCCGACAAGCTGCGCGGCGTGGTCGCCACGCTGCCCGCCGTCGCCGAGCCTCGTCCGGTTGCTCGCCCTCGTGCGCCGCCGGCGCATCCGCATCATCCACACCAGCGACCGACCCCGCGACGCGTTCGCTGCTGTGCGTCCTCGCCCGCCTCTCGCGTGCCCGTTCCGTCGTCCACGTGCACGTCGCGTACAACCCGGCGTGGATGGGCTGGATGCTGCGCTGGTCGCTGGCCCACGCCGACGCCTTGATCGCCATCTCGGCAGTTCGTCGCGTCAGACGCTCGTCGCCGGCGGCCACGACCGCGGACGCGTCCACGTCGTCCTCAACGGCATCGACGTGGCGGCATGGGTGCCCGACACGGGTCGGGCCGGAGCCCGGGCCGAGCTCGGCTTCGCCGACGACACGCCGGTCGTCGTGATCGTCTGCCGGCTGTTCCCGGAGAAGGGGCCGGGCGAGCTGATCCGGGCCGATGGCCGCACGTCCGGGAGACGCTGCCCGACGTCGCAGCTGCTCGTCGTCGGTCACGCCGTCACGGCCGGCCTACGACGACGAGCTCGTCGCGCTGGCCGCCGAGCTCGGGGTCGGCGACGCACGTGCGCTTCCTCGGCCGGCGGCCCGATGTCGCCGGCGCTCATGGCCGCCGCCGACGTCTTCGCCATGCCGTTCGCACGAGGAGCCGTTCGGGCTGGTGTTCGTGGAGGCGATGGCGATGCGCCGTGCCGGTCGTCGCCCTCGCCGACGGCGGGACGCTCGAGGTCGTCGAGCACGGGCGCAGCGGGCTGCTGTCGGCGTGGGGCGACGTCGACCAGCTCACGGCCGACCTGCTCGGACCCTGCTCGAGGACCCGGCGCGCCGCGAGGTCGATGGGCGAGCACGGCCGGCGCCGCGCCGAGGAGCGCTTCACCGTCCGAGCGGATGGCTGCCGATGTCGCTCGCGTGCTACCCGCTGGTAGCGTCTGCGGACGCTTGAACCCCGAGGACAGCGAGGGAACGATGGGTCTGCGGAGCTCGACGAAGGTCAACACCGAGGAGCTGGCACGAGCGCTCGACGAGCGACGGGTTCGTCGTCTTCCGCGACGTCGTGTCGAAGGAGCGGCTCGACGAGCTGGCCGCGGCGCTGTTCGGTGAGTTCGACCGGGCGATGGCCTCCGGCGAGCTGTTCGAAGGTGGCGGCTTCGCTGAGCGGTCACCTCAACTGCTACCCCGGCGAGGCATCGCGGTTCGTGTGGGACGACATCGTCGACTTCGGGATCGTCGACCTCGTCCGCCACATCCGCCCGGACATCGTCGACTCCGTCCGGGCCACGCTGAACTTCAACCTGCCCGGCAGCGTCGCCCAGCACTACCACACGGACGGGCTGTACCTGAAGGACTTCCTGATCTGCAACGTCGCCGTGGTCGACACCGACTCTGGTCAACGGCGCCATCGACGTCCTGCCCGGCACCAACCGCGAGTTCTACAAGTTCTGGCGCTACGCGCGTCGAGCGCAAGTACCGGCTCACGACGCGCGTGCCGCTGTCCCAGGGCGACGTCATCGTGCGCAAGTCGACGCTGTGGCACCGCGGCATGCCGAACAACACGCGAGCAGCCTCGGCCGATGATGGCGATCACGTTCGGCGAGGTGGAGGACACGGACGCCGACCCGTTCAGCGTCAACGACGGCAGGATCGTCTTCTACCCGAACTGGTACAACACCAGCCGGCTCGGCCAGCTCCGCGAGCGGACGTTCGTGGCCGCTCCGATCACCTACTCGGCCTACCGCTTCGCCCGCTCGCTGTACGGCAACAAGGGGTACGACGAGCTTCTGATGTCGATCGGAAGGCACAGCCTTCCGAGAGCGAGCCCACCACCACCCAACTCGGCGGCGGACACCGGTGGGGGGCGTATCCTGCGGAGCGGTCGCAGGCCGCGATCGGGCGAGACGAGGGTGGTGGAGCTGTGGTGATCCGTTGCGTGCTGGTGGGTGACGAACCCCTGGTCGAGCAGTGCGCCGACGTGGCGCGCG
Organism: uncultured Acidimicrobiia bacterium; assembly: GCA_963784255.1. Classification (GTDB taxonomy): domain Bacteria; phylum Actinomycetota; class Acidimicrobiia; order Acidimicrobiales; family Ilumatobacteraceae; genus JALZMG01. Next base: position 180,400 of record CAWAQO010000006.1, read on the forward strand.
GCGCACGGCCTCGACGTCGTCCTCATCGCCACCACCAACACGATGGTCCGCGACTACGCCGTCGAGCCGAGGGCATCGCCGGTCGTCGGCCCCGGCGCAGGAGCTGCTCGACGGGCTCGACGCCCATCCGGCCGACGTGCTGTTCAGCATCGCCAACCTGCGGATGCTCCCCGACGCCGTGCTGGACCGGGTGGCGACGGCGATCAACTTCCACGACGGGCCGCTGCCGGGCTACGCCGGCCTCAACGTCACGACGTGGGCGCTCCTCGCCGGCGAGCACGAGCACGCGATCACGTGGCACCTGATGACGTCCGACGTCGACGCCGGCGAGGTCGTCGCCACCGAGCGCTTCCCGATCGCCGACGACGAGACGCCTTCTCGCTCAACGCCCGCTGCTACGAGGCGGCGCTGGCGACGTTCCCCGCATCGCCGCGGCGATCGCCACCGGCGACGCTGCGCGACGCAGCCGCAGCCGGCCGGCGAGCACCGCATGTTCCGCCGGTACGACCGCCCGGCGCTGCTGCTTCGACCCGCGCCAGCCGGCCGCCACGAGTCGGCGCGCGGCGTCCGGGCCCTCGACCTCGGGCACCGCCTGCGCAACACCATCGGCTCGGTCCGCCTCGTGCTCGGCGACGACGTGTACGTCGTCGACGCCGCGCACGCGTCGCGCCGACGATCCGTCCGGCGCCGCCGGCCGGGCACGCTGGTGGCGCTCGACGACGGCGGCGCCCGCATCGCCACGAGCCGACGGCGACCTGGTCGTCACGGCGATCGAGCACGGCCGAGGGCGCGCCGGTCGACGGTGGCCGAGGTCTTCGGGGCCCACGGCATCCAGCCCGGTGGCGACGTCGCCGTCGCCGAGTGCCGAGCTCGTCTCGGCGATCGCCGAGCTGGAGCCGGCAGCTGGCGCGCGACGAGCGGTTCTGGCTCGACCGCCTCGCCGCCACCGACGCTGACCGCGCCGCCCGCCGGCGGCCGGCTCGCGCCAGCGGACCACGTCGAGCTTCGACAGCCGACGCCGACGACGCCGCCGTCGCTGGCGGCGGTCGCGCTGTGGCTGGCCCGCACTCAGCGGTGCGCCCACCGTCGCGTTCGCCGTCGTCGACGCAGGGCGCCCGGGCGACTCCTCGATCGCACTGGCCCCGCTCACCCGGCCGGGCGTCGTCCGTGCTCGACGTCGCGCCCGACGCCACGTTCGCCGAGCTGCGCGACGCCGCCGCCGCCGAGCTCGACGTGCTCGGCCGCCGCACGCCCGCTGCTGCGCGACGCCATCGGTCGCGATCCGCACACCCGCGGCCCGTCGGCGCCGCGCCGGTCGTCGTCGAGCTGGCCGGCGCGACCGGCGCTCGGCCGGCGCCGGAGGCGCTGCGCATCGCGGTCGGCGACGGCCGCGTGCACCTCGACGCCGTCAGTCGACCCGACCGACCCGGGCGCCGTCGAGCGCACTCGCCGAGCAGCTCGCCACGCTGCTCGCCGCCGGGCTCGCCGACGCCGGCGTCGACCGCCGCTCGACCTGCCGCTGCTCGGCGACCGCCGAGAGCGGGCGCTGCTCGACGCCATCAACCGCACCGAGCTCGACCACGACCGCACGGCGACGATCGACGCGCTGTTCCACGCCCAGGTCGCCCGCACCCCGGACGCACCGGCCCTGTCGTCGGGCGACCGCACGCTGACCTACGCCGAGCTGGAGGCCGCGTGCCGTCGACGCTCGCCGGACGGCTCGCCGCGCTCGGTGTCGGGCGCGGCGACCGCGTCGGCATCGCCGTGCCCCGCGGCGTCGACATGGTCGTCGGCGTGCTCGCCACGCTCGAGCTCGGCGCGGCCTACCTGCCGCTCGACCCGACCTACCCGATCGAGCGGCTCGGGTTCATGGTCGACGACGCCGGCATCGCCGTGCTCCTCGCCACCGGCGGCCACGGCCAGCGAGCTCGAGCCGGCCCGGACATCACCGTCCTCGACCCCGCGTCCGCCGACGGCGGCACGCGCCAGGGCGCGCCGTCTGGTCGGATCCACGACGCCGGCCGACCTCGCCTACCTGATCTACACGTCGGGATCGACCGGCCTGCCCAAGGGCGTGATGCTCGAGCACCGCCAGGTGACGAACTTCTTCGCCGCCATGGACGAGCGTCATCGACGACGACCCGCCAGGCGTCTGGCTGGCGGTCACCAGCCTGTCGTTCGACATCTCGGTGCTCGAGCTGCTCTGGACGCTGACGCGCGGCTTCCACGTCGTGCTGAAGTCCGACCGTGGCGTCGCCGCGGCCCGGCCGCCGGCGCCGCCGTCGCCGCCCGACCGGTCACGTTCAGCCTCTTCTACTTCGCCGCCGGCGAGGACGCCGCCGCCGACGGCTACCGGCTGCTGCTCGACAGCGCCCGCTTCGCCGACCGCCACGGGTTCGAGGCGGTGTGGACGCCCGAGCGCCACTTCCACGCCTTCGGCGGCGCCTATCCCAACCCGAGCGTCACCGGCGCGGCGCTGGCCGCGATCACCGACGAACGTCGGCATCCGCGCCGGCAGCGTCGTGCTGCCGCTGCACTCGCCGATCCGCGTCGCCGAGGAGTGGGCCGTCGTCGACAACCTCTCGCGCGGCCGCGTGGCGATCTCGTTCGCCGCCGGCTGGCAGCCCAACGACTTCGTGCTCAACCCGACGGCGTACGCCACCGCCAAGGAGGACCTGCCCCGCAACATCGACCTCGTCCAGCGCCTGTGGCGCGGCGAGACGGTGTCGATGCCGGGCCACGACGGCGCGCCGGTCGACGTGCGCACGCTGCCCCGCCCGGTGCAGCCGAGCTGCCGGTGTGGCTCACGTCGGCCGGATCACCGGCGACGTTCGAGCGGGCCGGCACGCTCGGCGTCAACGTGCTCACCCACCTCCTCGGCCAGTCCGTCGAGCAGCTCGCCGAGAACATCGCGCGCTACCGCGCCGCGTGGCGCGAGGCCGGCCACGCCGGCGAGGGCCGCGTCACGCTGATGATGCACACCTACCTCGACCGCGACGCCGACGTCGCACGCGAGGTGGCCCGCGAGCCGATGAAGGGCTACCTCGGCACCGCGGTCGGCCTGCTCCGCGACGTCGCCTCGGCGTTCCCGACGTTCGCCGGGCGCGGCAAGGGCACCGACGACCTCTTCAAGTCGCTGACCGCCGAGGAGCTGGACCAGCTGCTGGAGGTGGCCGCCCACCGCTACCTCAGCACGAGCGGGCTGTTCGGCACGCCCGACGACGCCGCGGCGATCGTCGAGGCGGTCTCGGCCGCCGGCGTCGACGAGGTCGCCTGCCTCATCGACTTCGGCGTCGCCACCGACGACGTGCTCGCGTCGCTCGACCTGCTGCTCGAGGCCAAGGCCGCCGTCGATGCCCGCCGCGACGGGCCGGCCGCGGATCGTCGCTGCGGCCGCCCGCCGAGCGGTCGACCCGGTCGACGACACGCGTCGCCGCGCTCGTCGCCCGCCACGGCGTCACCCACCTGCAGTGCACGCCGTCGCTGGCCGCGATGCTCGTCGCCGACCCCGCCGACCGCGCCGCGCTCGGGCAGCGTCCGCCACCTGATGGTCGGCGGCGAGGCGCTGCCGACTGCGCTCGGCCGCCGAGCTCCGCGAGCCTGCTGCCCGGCCGCTTCACCAACATGTACGGCCCGACCGAGACGACGATCTGGTCGCTGACCCACGAGCTCGACGAGCCACGCCAGGCGGTGCCGTCCCGATCGGCACGCCGATCGCCAACACGACGATCTTCGTGCTCGACCCGGCCGGCCGCCGGCTGCCCGCTCGGCGCCTTCGGCGAGCTGCACATCGGCGGCGAGGGCGTGGCCCGCGGCTACCACGACCGACCCGAGCTGACCGCCGAGCGCTTCGTCGACCGCCCGGGCATGGGCCGGGTGTACGCCACCGGCGACGTCGTGCGCATCCACCCGACCGGCTACGTCGAGTTCGCCGGGCGCGCCGACAACCAGGTCAAGATCCGCGGCCACCGCATCGAGCTCGGCGAGATCGAGGCCGTCCTCGACCGCCATCCCGACGTCGTGCAGTCCGTCGTCGTCGCCCGCGACGACCGCGGCGACACGCGCCTCGTCGCCTACGTCGTGCATGCACCAGGGCAGCCGACGCCATCGTCCGACGCGCTGCGCAAGCACGTCGCCGAGACGCTGCCCGAGGCGATGGTGCCGTCGGCCGTGGTGCGCCTCGACGCCTTCCCGCTCACGCCGAACGGCAAGATCGACCGCAAGGCGCTGCCGGCCGACACCGGTTCCGTCGGCGCCGACGCGCCAGGTCGCCACGGCGCCGCCGGCCGACGACACCGAGCAGCCTCGTCGCCGACATCTGGAGCGGCGAGCTCGAGCGGCCGGTCGGGCGCGACGACAACTTCTTCGACATCGGCGGCCACTCGCTGCTCGCCGTCAAGGTGTTCCGCCGCCTGACCGACGCCACGGCCGCGCCGCTCGCGCTCACCGACATCTTCCGCTTCCCGACCGTCCGCACGTTCGCCGCCCACCTCCGCGGCTGCTGCGAGCCGCGCCGGCAGCGCCGCCGACGCTGCGCCGGCCGCCGCCGCGCCGACCGGCACCGACCGCGGCGCGATGCGCCGGCGGGCGCTGCGCCCGCCGTGGCGGCCAGGACGGGACGGAGCGATGACCGCCGACGAGTTCACGCCGCGCCGAGGCGGCCGACACCGACATCGCCATCGTCGGCATGGCCGGGCGCTTCCCGGGCGCGCCGACGTCGACGAGCTGTGGCGGCGCGTCGCGGCCGGCGAGGACTGCCTCGTCGACGTTCGACGACGCGACGCTCGCCGCCGCCGGCGTGCCCGACGAGCTGCTCGCCGACCCGGACTACGTGCGGCGCAACGGCGTGCTCGACGACGTCGAGATGTTCGACGCCGGGTTCTTCGGCATCGGTCCAGCGCGACGCGGCGATCATGGACCCGCAGCACCGCCACTTCATCGAGTGCGCGTGGGAGGCGCTGGAGACGTCGGGCCACGTGCCCGAGCGGTTCGCCGGGGCGATCGGCGTGTTCGCCGGCTGCGGCATGAACACCTACATGCTCAACAACCTGCTGACGAACCCCGACGCTCGTCGAGCAGGTCGGCATGTTCCTGCTCCGCCACACGGCCAACGACAAGGACTTCCTGACGACGACGGTGTCGTACAAGCTCGACCTGCGGGGCCCGTCGGTGAACGTGCAGACGGCCTGCTCGACGTCGCTCGTCGCCGTCCACCTCGCCGTCGCAGAGCCTGCTCGTCGTTCGAGTGCGACCTGGCGCTCGCCGGCGGCGTCACGATCGAGGTGCCCCACGGCGTCGGCTACGTGTACCACGAGGGCGAGATCCTCTCGCCCGACGGCGTGCTGCCGGGCGTTCGACGAGCGGTCGGCGGGCACCGTGCTCACCAGCGGCGCCGGCGTCGTCGCGCTGCGCCGGCTCGCCGACGCGCTCGACGACGGCGACCCGATCCTCGCCGTCGTCAAGGGCACGGCGATCAACAACGACGGCCAGCGCAAGGTCGGCTACCTCGCGCCGAGCGTCGACGGCCACGCCGACGTCGTCAAGGAGGCGCTCGCCGTCGCCGGGCTGTCGGGCCGCGACATCCAGCTGCTCGAGGCCCACGGCACCGGCACCGCGGTCGGCGACCCGATCGAGGTCGCCGCGCTCACCGAGGCGTTCCGCGCCTCGACGCGCCGACCGGGGCTTCTGCCGGCTGGTGTCGACGAAGCCGAACATCGGCCACCTCGACACGGCCGCCGGCGTGGCCAGCCTGATCAAGGCCGTCCAGGCGCTGCGCCACCGCACGCTGCCGCCGCTGGCCAACCACACCGCGCCGAGCCCGCTGCTCGACCTCGAGCGCACGCCGTTCGTCATCTCCACCGACGCCGGACGCCGTGGCCGGGCGACCGGCCGCGCCGCGCCGGCATCAGCTCGCTCGGCGTCGGCGGCACCAACGCCCACGTCATCGTCGAGGAGGCGCCGGCGCTGCCGCCGACCCCGCCGGCCGCGCCCGAGCAGGTGCTGGCCCTGTCGGGCCGCGACGACGAGGCCGTCGCCGCGGGACGCCGAGCCGCCTCGCCGACCTTCCTCGAGGCCAACCCCGACACCAACCTCGCCGACGTCGCCCACACGCTGGCCACCGGCCGGCGGGCGATGACCCGACGGCGCCGGGTCGTCGCCGCCACCGACATCGCCGCACGCCGTCGCCGTGCTCCGCTCGAACGACCGCAACCGCGTCGGCACGTCGACGCCGGCGACGACCACGCACCGCGTGGTGTTCATGTTCCCCGGCGGCGGCTCGCAGTACAACGGCATGGCCGCCGGCCTCGACGACCGCTTCGACGTGTTCCACGAGGTGATGGCGCGACGGCATCGAGCGGGTCCGTCAAGCGACGGCGGGCATCGACCTCGCCCCGCTGCTGCGCGCCGGACGCCGCCGGAGGACGCGCTGCGCGACACCACGGCGTCGCTGCCGGCGGTGTTCCTGACGTCGGTCGCGCTCGCCCGGCAGTGGATGGCGTGGGGCGTCGACGCCCGACGCGTTCGTCGGCCACAGCCTCGGCGAGTACGTCGCCGCCCACCTGGCCGGCGTGCTCTCGCTCGACGGCGCGCTCGACCTGGTCGTCGCCCGCAGCCGCGCTGATGGACCGGGCCAGCGGCGCGGCGGCGCGATGCTCGCCGTGCCGCTGCCGGAGTCGGACGGTCCGCCCGCTGCTCGCCGAGACGCTGTCGGTCGCCACGATCAACGCCGACCGACGAGTGCGTCGTCGCCGGCCCGGCCGACGACGATCGCACGCGTTGCAGGAGCGGGTCACCACCGACGAGGTGACGCCGACGCTCATCCCGCTCGCCGCCGCCGGCGCACAGCTCGCTGCTCGACCCGATCCTGCCCGAGTTCCTCGAGGTCGTCCGCGGCGTCGAGCTGTCGCCGCCGCAGTCGCCCTACCTGTCGAACCTCACCGGCACGTGGATCACCGCCGAGCAGGCCACCGACCCGCAGTACTGGGTCGACCACCTGCGCCACACCGTGCGCTTCGCCGACTGCCTGCACACGGTGCTGGCCGACGGGCCCGACCGTGCTGTCGAGCTCGGCCCCGGCCACTCGCTGTCGTCGTACGCCCGCCGCCAGGACCATCAAGCCGGTCGCCGCGATCCCCAGCGCTGCGCCACCCGAACCAGGAGATGGACGACACGGCCTTCTCCCTGCTGGCCTTCGGCAAGGCGTGGGCGGCCGGCGTCGACGTCGACCTCGACCAGTTCACCGGCGACCGGCCGGCGCCTCGTCCGGCTGCCCGGCTACCCGTTCCGCGCGAGCGCCACTGGATCGAGCCGGGCACCGGCGCGCCGATCTCGACCGGCGCCGTCGCGGCCGGCGCGCCCGTGGCGGCCCGGCGGTCGCCGCGCCGGCCGCGCCGCCCGCCCGCCTGGCGCCGACGCGCATCCCCGACCTCGCCGACTCGTTCTGGGCGCCGGCGTGGGTCGAGCGCGAGGCGCACGCCGCCCCGGCCGCCGCGCCGATCGGGCCGTGGCTGGTCGTCGGCACGCCCGACCGACCCGCTCGTCAGCGCCATCGCCCACGAGCTCGGCGCTCGCGGCGTGAGGCGTCGAGGTCACGCCGTCGCCGCACCCGGCCTCGCTGGCCGCCGCCCGGTCGGTCGTGCTCGTCGGCCCGACCGACGGCTTCGACGCCGCCGTCGAACGCTGGCTGACCACCGCATCGGCGGTGGCGCGGGCGCTCGGCGCGGTCGTCGGCGAGCCCGACGCTGCTCGCCGCGGTCACGCGGGCGGCGACCGACGCCGCGCGGCACGGCCGCCCATCCCGCCGACGCGATGGCGATCGGCATCGTCGGCACGGCGCCCCACGAGTACCCCGACGTGCGCACGGTGCTCGTCGACCTCGACCCGAGCGGCAATCGCGTCGGTCGACGCCGCGGTCGTCGTCGCCGAGCTGTTCGGCGGCGCCGACCACGTCGGTGGCGCACCGCGGCGGGCGTCGGCTGACGCCCGACGATCGAGCGCACCCGCGTCGCCGCCATGCCGACGCCGCCACGTTCCGGCGCGGCGGCAACTACCTCGTCACCGGCGGCCTCGGCGGCGTCGGCTTCGCCCTCGCCCGCCACCTCGCCGAGGACCACGAGGCCAACCTCGTCGTCGTCGCCAGCCGGCCCGTGCCCGAGGGCGGCGAGCGCAGCGAGTGGCTGGCCCGCCACGGCTACGACGACCCGACGAGCCGGCGGATCCGGCGGCTCGGCCCAGCTCGAGGCGCTCGGCACCAAGGTCACCGTCGTCGCCGCCGACCTCGCCGATCCCGATGCCGTCCGCGGCCGCCGTCGAGGAGGCCGAGCGCCGCATCGGCCCGCTCGACGGCGCCATCCACGCCGCCGGCGAGCTGCGCGACCGGCCGATCGAGCTGGCGACCCACGAGGACCACGAGGTCGTCGTCGGCGCCAAGGCCCGCGGCGCCGCTCGCGCTGGTCGACGAGCTGGCCCGCCGCGGCGCCGAGCTGCTCGTGCTGATCTCGTCGACGAGCACGGTGCTCAACGCCGACGGCCAGGCCGCCTACGTCGCCGCCAACAGCGTCCTCGACGCCCTCGCCGGTCCACACGGCCGACCTCCGCGTCGTCACCGATCAACTACGGCCTGTGGGCCGAGCTCGGCATCGCCGCCGACATCGCCCACCGCGGGCGCCTCGGCATCGACGCCGGCGATCCGGTCGACCACCCGGTGCTGTCCGAGGCGCACCTCGACCGCGACGGCACGCTGCGCGTCGTCGGCACGCTGGCCACCGATCACCACTGGCTGGTCGACGAGCACCGCACGGCCACCGGCACGGCGGTGCTGCCGGGCACCGGCCACCTCGAGCTGTTCCTGGCGGCCGCCGAGCTCGCCGGTCTCGGCGCGACCGGCCTCGGCGCCGGTCACGCTGCTCGAGCCGACTCGTCGTCCCCGACGGCACGCCGGTCACGGTGCGGGTCACGGTCGACGGCAGCGGGCGCCCATCGCTCGGCCCAGCTGGAGAGCGACGGCGGCGTCGGCTGCGTGGCGGCTGCACAGCGAGGCCGAGCTCGACGGGCGCGGCCGCTCGGCGCCGCACCGTCGCTCGACCGGCTCGACCGCCCCGACGGCGCGGTGGACGTCGACCCGCTCGCCCGACCGGCCGGCCAGCTCGAGCTCGGGCCGCGCTGGAGCTCCGTCGTCGACGCCTGGCGCCAGGGCGACCAGGTCGGCGGCCGCATCGCCCTCGATCCCGCCTACGACGGCGAGCGCGACGCCTGGCGGGCCCACCCGGCGCTCGTCGACGTGGCCACGGCGTTCGGCGTCGCGCTGGGCGAGCAGGAGCAGTCGCTGTACGTGCCCGTCGGCTACGACGCCATCCGCCGGTACGGCGCCCTGCCGGCGGCGCCCGTCGTGCTCGCCACCCGGCTCGCCGTCGTCGACCGCGCAGCTGCTGCAGGTCGACCTCGCCCTCGCCGACGACGACGGGACGGTCGTGCTGGCGGTCGACGGCCTCGACCCTCCGCCCGATCGACGAGCCGGCGGCGCTGGCCGCCGGCGAGCCGGTCGAGGCGGCCCCGGTCCACGACCACCACTTCCGCGTCCCGGCTCTCGTCGCCCTGGCCGAGCAGCACGGCATCCGCGCCGCCGAGGGCGCCGAGCTGCTCGAGCGGCTCCTGGCGACCCAGCGGCCCCGCCTCATCGCGTCGAGCATCGACCTCGCCGAGCTGCTCGCCATGGTCACCGTCGAGCCCGAGGCACCGGCGCCGGCGGCGGGCGCCGCGGCCGTCGCGACCGGCGGCACCACGGTCCTCGGCACGATCCGGACGATGTGGAGTCGACCTGCTCGGCGTGGCCGACGTCGGCGACGACGACGACTTCTTCGAGATCGGCGGCCACTCGCTGATCGCCATCCGGCTGATGTCGCGCATCGACAAGGAGCTCGGCGTGCGCTTCCAGCTGGTCACGATCTTCGACGCGCCGACCATCGCCGGGCTCACCGCCAAGGTGCTCGAGAGCCGCCCCGACCTCGACGCCGAGCTCGCTGCGTCGGCCGCCTCCGACCGTCACGACGCCGGCCGAGGTCGCCACGTCGGCACCGGCGGCCGCCACCACGGTGACGGCGGCCCCGCACCGCGCCCTCGTCACGATCAGCCCCGTCGGCGACAAGCCGCCGCTGTTCATCGTCCACGGCGCCGGCGGCAACGTGCTGTTCCTGTGGAGCCTGGCGCGGGCGCTCGCCGGCGAGCGTCCGATCTACGGCTTCCAGGCCCACGGCGTCGACGGCCACGACATGCCGGACGCGTCGATCGAGGAGATGGCCGCCCGGTACATCGCCGAGCTGCGCGCCGAGCACCGCGGGCCCGTACATCATCGGTGGCTACTCCGGCGGCGGCATCGTCACGTTCGAGATGGTCCGCCAGCTGAAGGCGCTGGGCGAGGAGGTGCGCTACATGGTGCTCTTCGACAGCGTGCCGCCCGGGCAGGGCGTCCCCGAGCGAGCTGGACGAAGATCCGCAACATGGTCGGCCAACGTCCGCCGCCAGGGCCTCGAGCCGATGAAGCCGTTCATCAAGTCCTACATCAAGGGCAAGGTGCAGCGGTTCATGCCGGCACGGCCGCACCGCGTCGAGGAGATCGAGATCGAACCAGCGCGACCTCGGCCAGCGCGACGTCGAGTCGCTCGGCTTCGTCAACCTGTTCCACTACTTCAGCGCCGCCGCCGACCGCTACCAGATGGGCACGATCGACGTCGACGCCGGCCTGCTCAAGGCGGAGTGGGTCTGGCCGATCCAGCCGCACGACTACTACTGGGGCGGCCACATCCTCGGGAACATCGACATCGTCGAGGTCCCCGGCGACCACCACGCGATGTTCTTCCCGGAGAACGCCCCGACGCTGGCCGCCGCGCTCCGCCCGCTGCTCGCCCGGTTCGACCCCTGACCGGGGCCAATCCGGGCAGCCTCCGAGGGCGCGCTGCTAAGCTCGCCCGCTCGGGCGGGTGAAGGCAGGGTGTCATGAGGGAAGTGGACGGACGCCGTCCGAGTGCTGGTCACGTGAGCAAGGACCGATGAGCGAGCTCATGGCGGCCGAGCGAGCGCAAGCAAGCCGGGCGCCGATGGGGCGCGGGGGCGCAGCCCCCGGACAGCATTGAGCGACACCGCCGGGCCGGCCCCGAGCCTCGAGGCCCCGCCGGCGCCGGTCGCCGCGCCCGACGCCGCCACGTCGTGGCACCACCGCATCCCGCTCGGCCTCGTCATCTTCCTGATCGCGCTGGTCCCGGGCCTCGCGATGGTCTTCGTGGTGTCGTCCGGCGGCAGCATCGCCGACGCCAACTTCGACCCCTACTACTTCGGCGAGATGGGCCGCAGCATCGCCAACGGCCACGGGTTCGAGGGCTTCGGCAACCTCATCCGCCGCCGAGCCCCGCTGTACCCGTTCGATGCTCGGCGGGATCTACTTCGTGTTCGGCGAGCACGACCGCGATCGTGCTCGTCGCGCCAGTGCCTGCTCTTCGCCGCCACCGCCTGCCTCGCCTTCTCCTCGGGCGTCGCCTGTACAACGAGCGCACCGGCGTCATCGCCGGCATCCTCGTCGCCTTCCACCCGCTGCTGCTGCGCTACGTGCCCAGCCTGCACCTGGAGACGCTGCTCACGTTCCTCGTGACGCTGATGGTGTGGTGCACGGTCCGCTTCTACTACGACCGGTCGGTGCTCAACGGCGCGCTGGTCGGCCTCGTCGCCGGGCTGGCCACGCTGACCAAGGCGGTCGTGCTGCTGTACCCGCTGGTGTTCGCCGTGGCCCTGCTGCTGGTGATCCGCGCCGCCCGTCGGCGCGGCGAGTCGCAGCGCTCGCCGTGGAAGGGCTTCGTCGTCATGTTCCTCGTCCTCGCGGCCACGATCGCCCCGTGGACGATCCGCAACTACGGGACCACGGGCCACTTCGTGCTGGTGTCGTCGGGCACCAGCGACGCCTTCCTGCCGCGGGCTGATCTTCAGCCGCCTCGAGTTCGTCACGCTGCAGGACCCGCCGTACACGATCGCCGAGAACGAGAGCAACGAGTACTTCCGCCGGCTCGCCGAGGAGGCGGGCACGGTGTGGGAGCGCGACGACTACGAGACCGACCAGATCCTCAACGAGGAGGCCAAGCGGGTCGTCCGTGAGGAGCCTGCCGCAGGTGGTGCGCAAGACGGCGGTCGGGCTGTTCGCGTTCTGGTACCAGCTCACGAGCCTCAAGAACTCGCTTGCTCGTCCTGGCGTGTGCCATCGGCGCCTGGATCTTCGCCATCATCGGCTGGCGTCCGCGCCCGCCGCGAGGACCGCATCGTGTGGCCGTTGCTGCTGCCGGTGTTCTACCTGAACATCGTCCTGGCCCTGCTGCTCGCGCTCGGCCGCTACTCGGCGCCGATCCTGCCGGCGCTGCTCATCGTCTCGGCGTTCGGCGTCGACACGCTGCTCGAACGGTGGTGGCCGCGCCGTGCCTGAGGTCCTGGTGCGCGGCGACTTGGTGAAGGCCGTCGTGTTCGACGTCGACGGCACGCTCTATCGCCAGGGTCCCGTGCGCCGGGCGATGGTGGCTCGACTGGCGCGGCGCCTACTGGCGCCACCCGGTCGAGGGCGTTCGGACGATGCGCATGCTCGGCGCCTACCGCAAGGCCCAGGAGGAGCTGCGGGCGGCCGGGTTCGAAGGCGACGTGACCGTCGAGCAGGCTGCCGTGGCGGCCGAAGCGGGCGGGCGCCGACGCCGAGGTGCTGCGCGCCGCCGTCGACCGGTGGATGGAGATCGCGCCCCTCGGCGTCGTCGGCGCCGAGTCGCGCGGCCCGGCCTTGTCGACACCATCGGGCGACTCGCCGCGAAGGGCCTCCAGCTGGCGGCGTCTCCGACTACCCGGCCGAGCGCAAGCTCGAGGCCCTCGGCGTCCGCGACCACTTCGACTGTCGTCGTCTCCGCCCAGGACACCCGCGTCGGCTCGTTCAAGCCCAACCCGCGGGGCCTGCTGGTCGCCCTCGAGGAGCTCGGTGTCGAGCCGGCGGCGCGCGCTGTACGTGGGTGATCGGGCCGACGTCGATGCGCCGGCGGCCAGCGGCGGCGAACGTGCCGTGCCTGCTCATCGGCGGCTCACGCCGGCGGGCGACCGGCGACACGGATGCCCGGATCGACACCCTCGGCCAGCTCGTCGACCTGCTGGAGGCACGGTGACCACGACCACGACGCCCACCGAGCGCCCGCCGCTCGCCTCGATGTCCGGCCGCCCGACGCTGCGCGGCCACCTGGCGATCATCCGCGCCGACCACTGGTTCAAGCAGGTCTTCGTCCTGCCCGGCATCGGCGACCGCCCTCAGCGACAGCACCAGCGACATCCCCGGCGGGCTCTGGCCGGGCGCCTCGTCGTCGGCTTCGTCTCCGTCTGCCTGGTCTCGTCGAGCAACTACGTCATCAACGAGGTGCTCGACGCCCCCTACGACCGCCTCCACCCGATCAAGCGCACCCGGCCGGTGCCGTCCGGCCTGGTGAACATCCCGCTGGCCTACGTCCAGTGGATCGCCCTGATGGTCGTCGGCGTCGGGCTCGGCTTCACGATCAACGTCGCCGTTCGGGCTGACCATGCTGGCCCTGTGGGTGATGGGGTGCATCTACAACATCCCGCCGATCCGGTCCAAGGACCTGCCCTACTTCGACGTGCTCTCCGAGTCGATCAACAACCCGCTGCGGATGCTCGCCGGCTGGTACATGACCGGCACCACCGCGTTCGCGCCCGACGTCGCTGCTCGTGAGCTACTGGATGGTCGGCTGCTACTTCATGGCGCATCAAGCGCTACGCCGAGTACCGCGAGATCGGCGATCCCGTCGCGGGCGGCCACCTACCGCAAGTCGTTCGCCTACTACACGCCCGAGCGGCTGCTCGTGTCGATCATGTTCTACGCCTCGGCGGCGATGCTGTTCCTCGGCGCCTTCGTGATGCGCTACCGGCTCGAGCTGATCCTCGCCTTCCCGCTGATCGCCATCGTGATGGCGCATGTACCTCGCCCTCGCGTTCAAGCCGCGACAGCGCCGTGATCAACCCCGAGAAGCTCTACCGCGAGCCCAAGCTGATGATCGCCGTGACGGCATGCGCCGTCCTGATGCTCGTGCTGCTGTTCGTCGACATCCCCGCGCTCGACACGATCTTCGAGCCGACCGGGTTGCGCGTCCGGACCTGACGCGGTGCGCATCGGCTTCGGCTGCGTCAAGCTCGGCAGCGGCTCGAGCGGGCACTCGCTCCGCGACGACGTCCGCCTCGTCCGCGCAGCCGTCGAGCAGGGCGTGACCCTGTTCGACACCGCCGACGCCTACGGATCGGGGGCCAGCGAGCTGGTGCTCGGGAAGGCCCTCGCCGGCCGACGCGACGGGATCACCATCGCCACCAAGGGTGGGTACCGGTTCCGACCGCGCACGCTCGCCGAGCAGTCGGCGCGCCGGCTGGTGGCCGGCGCGGCCCGGCGGGTGCGCCGTCCGGTCGAGGGCACGGGTGAGGGTGGTGGCGCCTATGCCGAACAGGACTTCTCCCGCGCCGGCGTTCGCGCCGCCGTCGAGGCGAGCCTGCGGCGCCTGCGCACGGACCACATCGACGTGTACCAGCTGCACGGGCCCCACGAGGTCCTCCCGCTGCTGCTGGCGTCGCTGGGCGACCTCGTCCGCACCGGCAAGGTCGGTCGCTTCGGCGTCGGCGCCGAGAGCGTCGGCGAGGCGGCGGCGTGGCTCGCCGTCGACGACGTCGAGGTGGTGCAGCTGCCCTTCGGCCTGCTCGACCCGGAGGCCGCCAGCGACGTGTTCCCTGGCGCGGCAGGCCGCGGCGTGGAGATCTGGGCCAGGGGTGTGCTCGGCGGCGGGTTGCTGGGTGAGGCGATGCGCGGGTCGCCGACCATCGCCAGCGACCCGAAGTGGCCGCTGATCGAACGGCTGCAGGCGCTGGCCGCCGAACACGGCATCGGGCTCGACCGCCTCGCGGTCGGCTACGCCCAGTCCTTCCCCGAGCTGGCGGCGATGCTGGTGGGCATCAGCACGCCGGACCACCTGCGCCGCGCCCTCGACCTCGCCACCGCCGGGCCCCTCGAACCCGAGCTGCTCGCAGCCGTCGGGGCGATCGTGGGCCAGCGGGAGGGCGACGGTGGGTGACGACCGCGTCGTCGTCATCGGCAGCGGTCCGTGCGGCGCCATCGCCGCGGCAACGCTGGTCGGCCGCGGCGTCGACGTGCTCGATGCTCGACGCCGGGCTGCGGGCGCCGTCCGGCTTCGTGGTGCGCGCCGCGGGCAACACCATCGCCCGCCGCTACGGGTGGTCGGACCTGTCCACCGACCGCCTCGACCCGTCGTCCGGGGATGACGTGGAGTGGGTGTCCAGCCTCTCCCTCGGCGGGTTGTCCAACTTCTGGACGGCCGCCGTCCCCCGCTTCGCTCCCGAGGACTTCACGGACGGCGCCCGGCTCGACGAGCGCTACGCCTGGCCGATCGGCTACGACGACCTCGTCTCCTACTACGAGCAGGCCGAGCGCCTGCTCACCGTCACTGCCGGTGACCCGATCACCGGGGTGCCGCCGAACGTCGCCCGCTACCGCCACCGGCTGCCCGGCGACTGGCGGGAGCTCGCCGGGGACGCAGCCGCAGCCGGGCACGGCGTCGGTGCCCTCCCGATGGCCAAGGGCCGGCCGTGGATGGCGGCCCGCCGGGCGACCGAGTTCTGCAGCTACCACTGCGTCGTCGCGCCGTTGCTGGCCGACCCACGGTTCACGCTCGTGCGCGGGGCCCAGGCCATGCGCCTCGACGGCGGCGGCGGGCGGATCTCGGGGGTCACCTACGTCGACCGCGGCTCCGGACGGCTGGAGCACGGCCGCCTGCCGCGCCGTGGTCGTCGCCGCCGGCGCCATCGACTCGACCGTCCTGCTGCTGCGCTCCACCTCCGCCGAGTCCCCGGCCGGGCTCGGCAACTCGGGCGGGCTCGTCGGTCGCTACCTCCACGACCACCCCCGGCAGTGGTGGACGGCCGACCCGCCGCGGCCGCTGCGCGCGCTGGCCCACCCGGTGTACGTGGCCCGCTCGCCCTACGCGACGGCCGCGCCACTGAGCGGGGCGTCGATCACGCTCGGGCTGGCCGCCCCGAAGGAGCGGTTGCGCACCTACTACGGCGGCCGCACCCGCCGGTTCGGCGCCCAGGTGTTCGGCACGATGGTGCCGGCACCGGAGGTCGGGGTCCGCCTCCCGGACGGAGCGGCCAACGACCCGACGGCGCGGCCGGTCATCTCGCTGCGCTACGACCAGGCCGCGCTGGACACCATGGCCGCCGCGCCCGAGCGGCTCCGCGAGGTGTTCGCCGCCGCCGGCATCGGCCCTCCAGGTGCCGGGGCCGTTCCACGAGATCCGGCCGGGGTCCTCGGTGCACTACGGCGGCTCGGTGCGCATGCACGCCGACCCGGCGTTCGGCGTGCTCGACGCGTGGAACCGGGTGCACGAGGCACCCAACGTCGTGGTCGCCGACAGCAGCTGCTTCACGACGGGACCCGAGAAGAACCCGACGTTGACGGCGATGGCCATCGCCGCCCGGGCCGCCGATCACCTTGCCGACGAGGTCCTGACGGGCTCCTGAAGGGTCACGCCGCGCCGGCCTGCTCGAGCAGCAGGTCGACGATGCGCTCGTCGTTGCGGCGACCGTCGAAGCGCTCCTCCGCCGTCGCCCGCGCCGCCCGGCCCAGCGCCGGGAGCTGCTCGCGGACCGCCAGCGCGTGCTCGAGCGCCCGCACGAGGTCGTCGGTGGTGGCGTCGATGAGCCAGCCGGTCCGGCCGTCGTCGACGATGTCGCGGGCGCCGCCCACGTCACCCATGATGACGGGGAGGCCGGCGGCCATCGCCTCGATGCAGGCGATCCCGAAGCAGTCGGCGCGCGTCGGCAGCACGAACAGGTCGGCCGCCGCGTACAGGCCGCGCAGCTCCGGCGAGTTCGGCGACGCCCGATGCACGGTGACGCCCGCCGTGGGCGCGACGTCGTGGTGGGTGACCACGTCGAGCTCGACGCGGCCGGCGAAGTGCCCCGGCACCACGTCGAGCAGGAGGTCGCCCCCCTTGCGCACGAAATCTCCTCCGACGAACAGCAGCCGCAGCGGGCGCGTGCCGTCGTCGTCCTGTCGGGGCGCCGGCCGCCATACCTCGAGGTCCACGCCCGGCGGGACGACGCGGATGCGCGCGGGGTCGACGCCGCGCTCGACGAGACCGCCGGCCGCCCACCTCGACCACGGCGTGAACAACGTCGCCCGGCGGAACAGCGCGCTCTCGACGAGCCTCCCCGCCGTGCGCGGGGCACCCCGACGGCTCGGGCGACCCCAGTAGGCCGGCGCCATCTCGTTGAGCTGATCGAAGGTCTGGTCGAGGTCGACGACGACCGGGCGGCGCAGGGGCCCGACCATCGGGAGCAGGGACGGGACGGCCGCCTCGGCGGCCGACGTCCAGATCACGTCGGGGCGCGGGAGGCGGCCGAGCGAGCGGGCCTCGACGACGGCCCGTACCCGGCCCCGCATCCCGCTCGGCAGGACGGGTGTCCGTTCGATGAGGCCGCCGTCCACCCAGCCGGTGACCGACCGGTACTCGGCGACGATGCGCGGGTCCTGCTCCGTGTGGCGGCGGAGGTTCAGGAACCGCGTGCGGTGTCCGGCGTAGAGCTTGCCCACGAAGAGGACGTGCGGGAGCTCGACGCTCGTGTTCGATGACATGGTCGCGTCGCCCCTCCGGACGCCGATCGTACCAGAGGGTCCGTGACCAGGTCCGACCCGCGGATCGCGGCGCGCCCAGCCTTCCCCGACGGTTTTTCCCGACGCGGCACCGCCCCGCTGACGTAGCCTGCTCGTGGCGGCTGCGACCGGGTGGCGCAGCAAGGACGGTGAAGTGCGGATGGAGCGGGCTCTTGAATTGGTGGACGACGCGTCGTCGACACGCGACCTGGTGGTGCCGCGCCCGCCGATCCGCGCCCTCACCGGGCTGCGCTTCTTCGCCGCCCTGCTCGTCCTGTTCTCCCACTTCCCGGAGCTGATCCCGTTCCGGTCGCCCGCCGACGGCCTCGAGCGCCAGGGTGCGGCCGGGGTGACCATCTTCTTCGTCCTCAGCGGGTTCGTGCTCACCTACCGGTACGGCGACACGTTCCGGGCCTCGCCTCGGGGCGCGGGCACGTTCCTGCGTGACCGGTTCGCCCGGATCGCTCCGATGTGCGCCTTCGCCCTGCTCCTCACGACGGTCGCCATCCTGGCGCTCGGAGCGACGTTGCAGCTGCGCTCGACCACGGCCTGGTTCGTCAACCTGTTCATGCTCCAGTCGCTCGTGCCGACAGACGAGATGAACAACTGGAACATCCCGGCCTGGAGCGTGTCGGCCGAGCTCGTCTTCTACTGCCTGTTCCCGTTCTTCGTGTACTTCGTGCTGGCGAAGGTGCGGCCGCGCCGCCTGGCGACCTTCGCCGCCGCGCTGTTCGCGATCGAGGTCACCCTGTTCGTCACGGTCGCCGTGGTCGTCGAGCGCATGGGGAGCCGTTCCGGCAAGACCCCAGATGACATCGACCTGATGCTCTCCCGGCTGAAGTTCTTCCCGGGCCTGCGGATGTTCGAGTTCTTCCTCGGCTGCGTCCTCGGCGCGGCGTTCGTCGCCGCACGGGAGGGCGGGCATCGCACCCGCTTCCAGGTCTTCGAGCAGCGGCGCGTGCGCAACGCCGGCCTGGTCGTCGCCGCCATCGCGCTGGGCGCCATCCTGCTGCTGCCGTCGGTCTACGAGACGCCCGAGAGCGGCCTCGTGGCGCGGCTGATGTCGCCGGGCCTGTACCTCGCCTACACCCCACTCGCCGTCCTGATCGTCGCCGCCATCGCGTGGGGGTCGACGGCGGTCACCCCGGTGCTCGAGCACCCGTGGTCGCAAGTGCTGGGCGACGCCAGCTACTCCTTCTACCTGCTGCAGGGCGTGATGCTGGTGTTCGTGCTGGAGGCCGGCTTCGCGCCGGTGCCGCACGCGCTGTGGTTCTCGGCGATCGGCGTCGCCCTGCTCGTCGTCGGCTCGCTGCTGTGCCTGCGCTGGGTCGAGCGCCCCGGCCGGCGCCTCCTGCGGTCGCGCCGGCGCTACTTGGAGCCGACGACCTCGTAGAACAAGTCGGCGATCTGCTTGGCGATCACCGGCCGGTTGTAGTGCTCGACGGCGACCCTGCGTCCCTCGGCGCCCATCCGCACGGCCTCGTCGCGGTTCTGGTAGAGGTACTCGAGGGCGTCGACCCACTCGTCCGTCGTGGACGCGCCGAGCCCGCAGCCCGGGTTGGCGAGGATGTCGGCGTTGAGCCCGATCGGCGTCACGATCGAGGGCAGCGCGCAGCCCATGTACTGCAGCATCTTGAACCCGCACTTGCAGCGGCCGTTCTCGTCGTCGACGAGCGGCATGATGCCGACGTCGGCCTCCTGCAGCCCACGCACCTCGACGGCACGCGACCACGGGATGAACGTCACGCGGTCGGCGGGCAGCGACGGCAGCTCGGGGCCGACGTCGGAGATGGCGTGGAACTGGACCTCGGGGTGGCGCTCCATGAAGATGCGCAGCGCCGTCCTCGATCGTGGCCAGGTGGTACAGCGTGACCTTCTGCCCGGTCCAGACGATCGTGAACGGGTGGTCCGGCACCGACCCGGGCTCGGCCACCGTGAACAGGTCGGTGTCGACCGCCGTGTGGACGATGCGGACCTGACCCGGCTTGGCGTGCATCTCGAACCACTCGGCGATCGCCTCGTTGCCGGCCATCACCACGTCGATCCGCCCGGCCAGTCTGGCGATGTGCTCGGCCGAGCCTTCGCGGGCGTACCAGAGGGCGTCGTCGACGTCGAAGAAGCGCGGGCGCTTGGTGAAGCGCTCGAGCGTGTCGCGGCCCCAGATCATCTCCTTCTGGATCCAGCTGCCGTCGTAGGCGTGGCTGGCGGCGACGGAGGGGACGAGGGCGACCGGGCGGGCGACGCGGATGGCCGCCATCCACGCCGGGTTCTGCCACTTCGGCTCGAGGTGCTTGTAGATCGGCGCGATGTACTCGTGCACCTTGATGCCGTGCTCGGCGAGGTCGGGGATGAACTGGCGGACGCGGAAGCGCGCCGACGTGTAGTTCTTCCCGCAGCCGAAGGCGGCGATCTTCATGGGCGTCTCGTGAGTGGGCCGAGCGGGCGCAAGGCGATGAGCCTATCGACGGCGAGGCGCACCGGAGCCGGGGTCACTCGACCCGCGCCGAGACACGGAACCGGCACACGGTCTCGATGACCCGCGCCTGCTCGTCCTCGGTGAGCGCGTTGAAGAACGGCAGGCGCACGAGGCGGTCACTCAGCGCCTCCGTCACCGGGCAGTCGCCGACCTTGCCGCCGTAGCGCTCGCCCATCGTCGACAGGTGCAGCGGCAGGTAGTGGAACACGGCGCTGATGCCGTGGTCGCGCAGGTGCTGGATGAACTGCGAGCGGACGTCGAGCGACGGCATCAGTAGGTAGTACATGTGGTACGCCTGCTCGCAGTGGTCGGGCACTGTCGGGGTCCCCACCCCGTTGGTGCCGGCCCAGTCCTGCAGCGCCTCGTGGTAGCGGTCCCAGATGCGCTGACGGGTCGCCTGGATCTCGTCGAACGCCTCCAGCTGGGCGGACAGCGCGGCGGCGAGCACGTCGGACGGCAGGTAGCTCGACCCGATGTCGACCCACGTGTACTTGTCGACCTGCCCGCGCAGGAAGCGGCTGCGGTTCGTGCCCTTCTCACGGATGATCTCGGCCCGCTCGGCGTACTGCGGGTCGTTCACCAGCAGCGCCCCACCCTCGCCGCACGTGAAGTTCTTCGTCTCGTGGAAGCTCTGCGTGGCCATCGCACCGAACGTGCCGAGGTCCTGGCCGCGGTAGCGCCCGCCGAGGCCGTGGGCGTTGTCCTCGACGATCGCCAACCCGTGGCGTGCCGCCACGTCGCCGATGACGTCCATCTCGCAGCCCACCCCGGCGTAGTGGACCGGCAGGACGGCCCGGGTGCGCGGCGTGACGAGGGCTTCCAGCGCGGCCTCGTCGAGGTTCAGGGTGTCGGGGCGGATGTCGACGAACACCGGGCGCGCACCGCGCAGGGCGAACGCGTTGACCGTCGACACGAACGTGAACGACGGGATGATCACCTCGTCGCCAGGTTGGATGTCGAGCAGCAGGGCCGACATCTCCAGGGCGTGCGTGCACGACGTCGTCAGCAGCACCTTGGCGACGCCGAGCCGCTCGGCGAGCAGAGCGTGGCAGCGCTTGGTGAACGGCCCGTCGCCGGCGAGGTGCCCGCTGGCCAGCGCCTCGCCGATGTACTGCGCCTCCCGGCCGGTGCTCCCCGGACGGTTGAACGGGATCGGGGTGGCGCTCATGCCGCCCGCGGTTCCGGTGCGGAGAGCCGGTCGTAGAGGTCCATCATCTCGCCCACGTGTTGTTGGATGCTGAACTCGTTGCGGACCCGGTCGAGCGCAGCCCGTCCGAGCCGGGCACCGAGGGCCGGATCCTCGAGCAGCGTCACGATCGCCTTGGCCATCGCCTCACCGTCGGCCGCCGGCACCATCAGCGCGTGCTCGCCGTCGACGATCGCCTCGCGGAAGCTGGCGTGGTCGGTGACGACCATTGGCTTGGCCAGCGCCATGAACTCTTGCATCGAGATGGAGAAACCCTCCCACAGCGAAGGCATGACGCCGATGTCCATCGCCTCCATGTAGCTCACGTAGTCGCGCTGGAACCCGGCGAAGTGGAAGCGCTCGGTGATGCCGAGGTCGGCGACCTGCCGGCGCAGCTCGTCCTCGAGCTCGCCGTCGCCGACGAGCACGAACTCGACGTTGTCGCGCTCCTCGATGACGCGGGCCGCCGCGTCGACGAAGTAGCGCTGCCCCTTCTGCAGGTGCATCCGGCCCACGGTCCCGACGAGCGGCACGTCGGGGTCCATGCCGATGCGCTGCTTGGCGGCGCGCACGTCGTGGTCCGGGTCGAGCGGCGCGGTGTCGATGCCGCAGTACGAGCGCTGCACCTTGCCCGGACGTCGACGGAGCAGCCGGATCTGCTCCTCGCGGTCGGCCTCGGAGTCGGTGACGATCACGTCGGTGAGGAGATCGAACGGCTTCACGAGATACGGCGTGGCGCGGCGCATGTGGGTCGACGGCGGCAGGTGCTCGGTGCGCACGAGCGCCCCCACCCTGGCCAGCGCGCAGGCCAGCGTCGCCTTGCGCGCCGCCTCGGCGTGCCGTGTGTAGATGTGGGCGACGTCCGGGCGGGCTCGTCGCAGAACGTTGGCCGTGTTGATGACCTCGCGGGCGCTGCTGACGATCCTTGTGGTGCCGGGGTCGTCGGGCCGGAGCACGGGGACACCCAGGTCGTCGAGCGCCGACACCAGCTGCGGGGGGCTGGTGCGGTACGGGTCGTCGAACCCGGGCACGACGACCACGGCCGTGTACCGCGCCGGGTCGAGGTGGCGCAGCATCGACAGGAGGAGCACCTCCATCCCGGCGAACTCCTGGGCGTCGTGCAGGAAGGCGACCGTTCGCGGTTTCCCGGACCCGGTGCTCGGTTGCATGGTGACTCGACGACTCCCCGGGACGCGAAGGAAAGAGATCGGAGCTTAGCCCGGCGCCGGCACGCTGCTCCGGGCCGGTGCTATGCATGGTCGGATGCGGAGACGGCAGGTGGCGGTGGTCGCCGTCGGCGTGGCGGCGGCCCTCGGCGGATGTGGTGACGATGACGACGACGGCGGTGCGGAGACGTCCTCAGCGGCGACCGTGTCGACCACGGGCGCGCCGCCGGCGGGCACGGACGCGACCGGGACGGAAGCGACCGGCACGGCAGCCGGCGGGACAGCACCGGGCGGGCGTTGCCTCGTGCGGCTGCACGGAAAGGGTGGCGCCGGCGGTGATCCCGTCACCGAGGGCGACGTCACGATCCTCGCGCCGACGGGCAACGCCGACGGCTGGGGCGCGCGGCAGTGGCTCTACTTCCCCGACACCGAGTACGAGGCCGCCCGGACGATCGTCGCCGACGCCGTGGCCGGCTGCGAGGAGGTGATCGTCAACGGGTTCTCCAACGGCGGCGCCTTCGCCGCCAAGCTGTACTGCCGGGGCGAGACGTTCGACGGCCGGCTGGTGCGCGTCGTGGTCGACGACCCGGTGGTCGACGGCTCGGTCACCGGGTGCCAGCCCGATCCCGGCGTCGCCGTCACGCTCTACTGGACCGGCGCGCTGGAGGAGACGGCCCAGCCCGGCTGGGACTGCGCAGAGGGCGACTGGACGTGCGAGGGCGGCACCACGATCGGCATCGACGCCTTCGCCGCCGCGCTCGGTGTGCTCGCCCAGGACAGCCCGTTCGACGACCACCAGTGGTACCTCGACGCGCCCGAACTGGCGGACTGGACGTAGCGGTGGACCGGCTCGACGGCAAGGTCGCCGTGGTCACCGGTGCCGGGAGCGGGATCGGGCGGGCGCTGGCGACGCGCTTCGCCATCGAGGGGATGTCGCTCGTCGTCGCCGACATCGATCCGACCCGGCTCGCCGGCGTCGAGCAGGAGATCGCCGCGCTCGGCCGGCCGGTCGTCGGGCTGGCCTGCGACGTCTCACGGGCCAACGACGTGGAGCGCCTCGCCGCCGCGGCCGTCGAGACGTTCGGCGGTGCCCACGTCGTGTGCAACAACGCCGGCGTGATGGGCACGGGGGACGCGTGGAACGGCCCGCTCGGCGAGTGGGAGTGGGTCCTCGGCGTCAACCTCTACGGGGTCGTCCACGGCGTGCGCACCTTCCTCCCGCTGCTGCAGGAACAGGGGGAGGGCCACATCGTCAACACCGCGTCGATGGCCGGGTTGACGGCGATGCCCGGCGCGGCGCCGTACGTGGTCAGCAAGCACGGCGTCGTCGGGCTGAGCGAGTCGCTGTACCTCGAGCTGAAGATGGCCGGCTCGCCCGTCAGCGTCTCCGTGCTGTGCCCCGGGTTCGTGCGCACCGGGCTGATGGACAGCCCGTGGGACCACACCAGGGGTGACCGCCCGTCACGGGCGACGGCACCCGTTGCCGCGAACACGTTCGAGGCCCTGACGTCGGGCATCGAGTCCGGCATGCCGCCCGACGAGGTGGCCGGGCACGTCGTGGACGCGATCCACGCCGACCGCTTCTGGATCCTCACCCACGGCCGCTCGCGCACCGACCCGCTCGACCGCGCCATCCGCGTCGCCCACCTGGAGAACCCCGCCGTCCACCCCCCTTCGGCCCACCCGCACCTGGCGCGGGTCGAGCGGGTGCTGCGGTCGAAGCTGCCCCACCGTCACTGATGCGCGGTGAGGGCGCGGTACTCGGGACGGTAGGAGTGCTCGGCGATGTGGGCGGCGAGGTCGGCCGGCGGGTCGATGCCGGCCAGGCCGCGGTCGACGATCAACGTGGCGATGCGCAGGGCGACCGCCTGTGAGGTCGCGAGGATCGTCTCCCGCGGCGGGTACACCATGCCGAGCTCGAGGTGGGCCGGCTGCACCTGGTCGGCGAGCGCCTCGGCGGCCTCGATGAACAGCTCGTCGGTCACGCGGGTCGCCCGGGTGGCGTAGACCGCCAGGCCCATCGCCGGGAAGATGTAGACGTTGTTGCCCTGCCCGGCGACGAGCGTGCGGTCGCCGACGGTCACCGGCCCGAACGGGCTTCCCGTGGCGACGACCGCCCGGCCGTCCGACCACGCGTAGGCCTCCTCCGCCGTGCACTCGGCGTGCGACGTCGGGTTGGAGAGCGGGAAGACGATCGGCCGTTCGTTCACCCGTGCCATCGCCTCGACTGCCTCGCGGGTGAAGGCCTTGGCGACGCCGCTCACGCCGATGATCGCCGTCGGGCGCAGCTCCTCGATCAGCGCGACGAAGTCGTGCGACGGGGTGTGCTCGTGGGCGAACGGTCGCTGGAACTCGTTGAGGTCGTCGCGCGTCGACTCGACGAGGCCGTTGACGTCGAACAGCCAGGCGTGCCGGCGGGCTTCGTCCTCGTCGACGCCGGCGCGGACCATCGACGCCACGAGCAGGTCGGCGATGCCGACGGCCGCGCTCCCACCGCCGAGGAACAGGAAGCGCTGGTCGCGCAGCGCGCCACCCGTGATGCGCAGGGCGCCGAGGAGCCCGCCCAGCGCGACCGCGGCCGTTCCCTGGATGTCGTCGTTGAAGCAGCACAACCGGTCGCGGTACCGGTCCAGCAGCGGCGCAGCGTGGGACTGGGCGAAGTCCTCGAACTGGACGCAGGATCCCGGGAACACGTCCTCCACCGCGGTGACGAACTCTTCGAGGAAGGCGTCGTACGCCGCGCCGGTTACGCGGGGCTGGCGCAACCCGAGGTACAACGGGTCGGCCAGCAACTGCTCGTTGTTGGTGCCGACGTCGAGCATGACCGGCAGCGTCAGCTCGGGCGGGACGCCGGCGCACGCGGTGTACAGGGCGAGCTTGCCGATCGGGATGCCCATGCCGTTGGTCCCGAGGTCGCCGAGGCCGAGGATGCGCTCGCCGTCGGTGACGACGATGAAGCGGACGTCGCGCTCGGGCCAGTTGCGCAGCACGTCGGCCAGGCGCCCGGCCCTGGTGATCGCCAGGTACATGCCGCGCGGGCGGCGCAGGATCTGGTCGAAGGCGAGGCAGGCCTCGCCGACCGTCGGCGTGTAGACGATCGGCATGTACTGCGCCGGGTC
Source organism: uncultured Acidimicrobiia bacterium (assembly GCA_963784255.1). GTDB lineage: Bacteria > Actinomycetota > Acidimicrobiia > Acidimicrobiales > Ilumatobacteraceae > JALZMG01. Next base: position 206,078 of record CAWAQO010000006.1, read on the forward strand.
GGACATGAGCACCCGGTAGAACAACGTCTCGTCACGGTCCTGGAGGGCGGTGAAGAGGACGTACTTCCCGATGTCGGTGGGCGCCTGGGCGAGCTGGTGCACGACCCGCTCCACCTGGCGGTCGACGGTCTCGATGCCCTCCGGCAGCAGCCCGACGAGGCCGAGCTCCTCGCGCTCCTCGGCCGTGAACGCAGTCGACTTGTTCCAGCGCGGGTCGCGCAACAGCTGCCGCCCCCGCGGACCGTCGAACGCCATGCTGGGCACCTCCGTCGACTTCACCCGATGGTAGGCCGCGCAGCACTCCCGCCGAGTCGGCGGAAGGTGGGCCGACACCCTCGGGATCGACCAGTCGGAGCTGCTCCCGCAGGCGTTGCACCGTCACCTGCTCCGTCTCGCCTCCGAGCACGACGCGGCGACGTTGATCACAGCTGCGGTGACGGCGCCGAGAGAACCCCCATCATCGGTATGCCGCGCTCATCCGAGTGCTTGCGGTCACGCCGCGAGGTTTCGACCGATCCAGTAGACGACGAGCGAGAGCAGAGCGAGCGCCGTGTGCGCACTCACTCGCACGCGTATTGGTGACGGTTGCCGACGTAGCCGTTGTCTTCGCCGTACCACAGCAGCACGACCTGTTTGATGGCCGCTTCCGGTAGGCCGACCACGGGCGCCATGTTCTGTCCCCACACGTCGGCACCGTCGTCCGTCAGGAAGTACCGATAGCTGTCGGTGTCGAACTCCCCGGATTGGTAGAAGTCGGGATGGGCGCTCGAGCAGTACGACGTCCCCAGCGCGAGCAGCTTGCCGTCGGTCCAGTCGGCGCCGGTCAGTTCGGTGATCGCATCGACGTCGAGGACCAGGTCGGACCGCCATTCAGGCTCCGCCTCGACGTTCTCGACCACGTAGTCGAAGGAGTCGAGGTACGGGCTGTCCATGTCGATGCCCGTCAGGTCGAGTCCCGTCGACGTCGCTTCGCCTGCGGCCGACTGATCGTCGGCCGAGTCGGTGGCGGGCTCCGCGACCTCGATGTCGTCCTCGGTGATGATGAGCATCGGGCCGCTGACCTGCTCGATGTCGTCGGGGTCTTTGACCTCACCGTCGTCGTGGTACACGCGCAGCTCGATCGTCTTGTCGAGGTTGCCGCCTTCATCGGCGGGGAACGCGTCGGCCCAGCACTCGTCGGCGTCGCAGCGGACGCTCATCGTGTAGCCGAGGATGTCGCCGCGGTTGAGGTAATCCTGCACGCTCGTCTCGGCCTCGTTCGGGGCGAACGGTTGGTCGAAGTCGTGCCCTTCGAGCACCGGTCCGTCGACGGTGCGGTTCCCCTCAACGGGTTCATTGACCCGAAACAGGTAGCTGAGACCGTACGGACCGTACGCCGTGCAGAGGTACTCGCGGTCGCCGTCGCTGGGCCGGTCGCAGGTCGGGAGCGGGTACTCGCCGTTGTAATTGGTGGCGATGTACTGCTCGGCCTCGACGGCGGTGGCCTCGGCGTCTTCATGCCGCTGCTCGGCTGCTGCCTTCACTCCTGCGATGACCAGGATCGTCGCCACGATGGCGATCACGGCGATCTGGATCCAGCCGAGCACGACGCCGGCGACGGCGAAGCCCTTGCCGGTGATCCAGCCTGCCGAGCGTTTGATCTGCCGCAGCGCGATGTGGCCGAAGATGACGGCGAGGATCGACATCCCCAGCAGGCCGACGATCATGCTGGCGATGGCCAGACCGTTGACCTGTTGGCGGGGAGGTGCGGGGCTGATCGACGTTGGCGGCGGCGGCGCCGACAGGGGCGGGAGCGGTGGAGCGGGTGGCGCGAGCATGGGTGGGCGGTCCGGGGTCTGGCTGAGGGTCGAAACGTTGACTGTGTGGTGTGTGAAGCACACGGGGAGCCTCCGCTGTGACAGCGGTCCCGTCCTCGTGTTGGATCATCCACGTGAACTGGTTCACAAGGTCTGGCATTCCGACTGTCCGCATGTCACGGGGTTTCCCGGATACGACGGGACGGCGGCTCATTCCGGCGGGCTCGTGACCTGCAACCCCCGAAGATCCACAGGCTTGTGACTCTCCCGGGCGATGTTGAAGTCTTCGTGGGGGTCGGCGTCGAAAGTCCTCGGTCGCTCCCGCGGATCGTGGAACCCCGTGACGGACCGCACGACGGCACGGGCGCGAATCGTGCGTGACGATCGGCTCCCACGAGTGGACCCGCTTCGGTGGTTCGACGACGACGGCATGCCGAGCACGAGCCCGACGATGTTGTGGCATCGGCGGCCGCCGAGGCGGCCGAGCACGGTGGGCGAGGGGGGACTTGAACCCCCACGAGGAAACCCTCACTGGCACCTGAAGCCAGCGCGTCTGCCATTCCGCCACTCGCCCGAGTAGCACGGCAACGCTACCAACTGCCGGCCGGACCGTCACCTGCCGGTTCTCTGTGCAGAAACCGGCCACAAACGAACGCGAATCTTCGTCAGAACCGGCGCCCGCCGGGTGTCCAGAGGGTGCCGACACCCCCCAGGTAGCATCGTGGCCCACCATGGGTTTGCAATCTCTGGAGCGGCGCCTGGAGCGTATGGTCGAAGGCGTGTTCCGTGGCTCGCGCTCCGCCATCCGGCCCATCGAGCTCGGGCGGCGGCTGGTGCGGGAGATGGACGACCAGCGCTCCGTCGACGTCAAGGGCCGGCGGGTGGTGCCCAACGACTTCGTGATCCAGCTCAGCCAGCGCGACTACGACGGCTTCGCCGACATCCACGACGTGCTGCAGGCCGAGCTGGTCGAGGCGGCCCGGGAGTACGCCCGGGAGGAGGGCTACCACTTCATGGGTCCGGTGCGGGTGCAACTCGCCGCCGACCCCGACGTCCGTGGCGGCCGGTTCAACGTCCAGGCCACGCTGCGCCAGGCCGCCGGCGGCGTCGGCGCCGGGTCGCTGGTGCTGCCGTCGGGTCAGCGCATCTCGCTCGGCGACCGGCCGGTCACGGTCGGCCGGCTGTCGGAGTGCACCATCCCGCTCAACGACCAGAACGTCAGCCGCCGCCACGCCGAGATCCGTCCCGGCCGCGGCGCCTACGTCGTCACCGACCTCGGCTCGACCAACGGCACGATGGTCAACGGCGCCCGCATCGGCGGCGAGCACCGGCTGACCGACGGCGACATCGTCAGCTTCGGGTCGACCTACGTGCGGTTCGAGGCGTCGTAGTCCCCGACGCCTCCGTGCAATGACCGACCAGGCACTCGACATCCTGAAGCTCGTCCTGTTGGGCGTCCTGTACCTCTTCTTCGCCCGCGTCCTGTGGGCGGTGTGGAGCGAGGTGCGCTCGGCCAACCGGCGGGTCGCCACACCGCAGGTGCCGGTCGACGACCGGGCGCCGACCGTGGCGGCGACGCAACCGGGCCGGCGCAGCGGCAAGGTGCCAAAGGGCCAGGGCGGCCGGGTCGCCCGGCTGGTCGTGGTCGAGCCGAAGTCGCGTCGTGGCGCCACCTACCCGCTCGGTCACGAGATCACCATCGGCCGTGATCCGAGCTCCACGATCGTCATCGACGACGACACGTTCGTGTCGACCACCCACGCCCGCATCTACGAGATCGAGGACCAGGCGATGGTCGAGGACCTCAACTCGACGAACGGGTCCTTCTACAACGGCAACCGCCTCGTCGGCGCCCGCCTGCTGCACCCGGGCGACCGCGTGCAGTTCGGCTACACGGTCCTGGAGGCGCAGTAGTGGCCACGTTGCGCTGGGGCGCGGCCACCGATCCGGGCCGGGTGCGCACCCAGAACGAGGACAACGTCCTCGCCGAGCCGCGCCTGTTCGTCGTCGCCGACGGCATGGGCGGCCACCGCGCCGGCGAGGTCGCCAGCGCCCTCGCCATCGACCTGCTGCGCAGCCGCCTCGGCCGCGACACCGTCGACCTCGACGCCGTCGTCGCGGCGATGGCCGACGCCAACACGGACATCTACCGGGCGGCGATCGGCAACCCCGAGCAGCAGGGCATGGGCACCACGGTCACGGCGCTGATCGTGATCGCCGACGACCCGGACGCCGGCACCGAGTCCTTCGCCCTCGTCAACGTCGGCGACTCGCGCACCTACCTACTGCGCCACGGGCGCCTGCGCCGGGTGACGGTCGACCACAGCTACGTGCAGGAGCTCGTGGCGACCGGCCACATCACCGACGACGAGGCCCGCAACCACCCCCGCCGCAACATCGTCACCCGCGCCCTCGGCATCGACCCCTCCGTCCGCGTCGACGCCTGGAAGGTGCCGATCGTCCGCGGCGACCGCTTCCTGCTGTGCAGCGACGGGCTCGTCGACGAGGTCCGCGACGACGAGATCGTCGAGGTCCTCAAGACGATCGGCGACCCGCAGACGGCCGCCGACGAGCTGGTCGCGCTCGCCAACCGCCAGGGCGGGCGCGACAACATCTCGGTCGTCGTCGTCGACGTCGACGAGGGCGCCGACCCACCCGACCCCGAGACCGAGCTCGACCTCGAGCCGGCGTGGCAGGACGGCTCCAACAGCGGCACGTGGACCGTCGACGACCCCGACGCCGAAGCCACCGAGTTCGCCGACCTCGCCGCACTGGTGGCCGCCGACACCGAGGAGGCCGCGCCGGCGGCGTCCACCGACGGCCCGATCGAGGCGACGGCGACCGACGCGCCGCCTGCGGCCCCGCCCGCCACGCCGCGGTCGCGGCGCAAGCGGCGCATCGGCGGCTTCGTCATCGCCCTCGGCGTGCTGGCCGTGCTCGTGCTCGGGTTCGTGCTCGCCGCCGCGTGGGCCCGCCGCTCCTACTTCGTGGCCTTCGACGACGCCGGCGCCGTCGTGATCTACCGCGGGCAGAACGGCGGGTTCCTCTGGTTCGACCCGACCGAGGAGGCCCGCGGCTCGTTCACCCGTGACGAGCTCGACGACGACTCGATCGCCCGCGTCGACCGCGAGCCGACCTTCGCCTCGCGCCAGGCGGCAGAGACGTTCGTCGCCCAGCAGCTCGAGACCACGACCACGACGTCGACCACCACGACGACCACGACGACCGTCCCGGCGACGACCGTCGCACCCTGATGGCGGCGACCTCGCCGATCGCGCGCGCCCGTCGTTCGACGGAGCTGAGCCTGGTGGTGATGGCCGGCCTGATCACGGCCGGCGCCTACACGCTCGCCTCGCTCGGCGAGTTCGCCGTGATCCCGACGCGGCTCGTGCCGTTCCTCGGCGTCCTCCTCGGGCTGCTCCTGCTCGCCCACCTCGCCATCCGCTACCTGGCCGCCGGCGCCGACGCCACCTTGCTGCCGCTGGCGGCGATCCTCCACGGCCTCGGCTACGTCATGATCACCCGGCTCGACGAGCGCCTCGCCGGACTGCAGACGACGTGGAGCATCGTCGCCATCACCGTGTTCGTGCTCACGCTGCTGCTCGTCCAGCGGGCCCCCGACCTCGCCCGCTACCGCTGGAGCCTGCTGCTCGTCGGCGTCGTGCTGCTGCTGCTGCCGCTCGTTCCCGGCCTCGGCTTCGGGGTCGGCGACGCCCGCATCTGGGTCAACATCGGTCCGGTCAACTTCCAGCCCGGCGAGTTCGCCAAGATCGCCCTGGCCATCTTCTTCGCCGGCTACCTGGCCGAGAACCGCGAGCTGATCGCCACCGCCGGCTGGAAGGTCGGCCCGTTCCACCTCCCCGAGTTGCGCCACCTGCTGCCGATCCTGCTGGCGTGGGGCTTCACGGTGCTGGTGATGGTCGGCCAGCGCGACCTCGGCTCGTCGCTGCTGTTCTTCGCCCTCTTCGTCGTGATGATGTGGGTGGCCACCGAGCGGGCCAGCTACCTCGTCATCGGGTTCGTGCTGTTCGCCATCGCGGCCTACGCGGCGTGGCGGATGTTCGGCCACGTCCAGACGCGGGTCGACATCTGGCTCGACCCGTGGGCCGACCCGCTCGACAGCGGCTACCAGATCGTCCAGGCGCTGTACGGCTTGTCCGACGGCGGTCTGGCCGGCACCGGCCTCGGCCTCGGCAGCCCCGGCCAGGTGCCGGAGGCGCAGAACGACTTCATCTTCACGTCGATCGGTGAGGAGCTCGGCCTGTTCGGCGCCTCGGCCGTGCTGATGGCCTACCTGCTGCTGATCGGCGCCGGGCTGCGCACCGCGCTGCGCACCGACAACACGTTCGAGAAGCTGCTCGCCGTCGGCCTCACCACGATCCTCGGCGTGCAGGCGTTCATCATCGTCGGCGGCGTGATCAAGGTGGTGCCGCTGACCGGCATCACCCTGCCGTTCGTCAGCTACGGCGGCTCGTCGCTGGTGTCCAACTACATCGTCCTGGCCCTGCTGATCCGGCTCAGCGACTCTGGCGCCCGCCGCCTGCACGAGCTGCCGGACGACCCGACGCCGGCCGAGCGGTGGGCGGCCTGGCGGCTGCGGCGGCGCGGCGCCGGCGCTGACGGGGTCGCCGCGTGAACCGCCAGATCCGCCAGCTCGCCGCCGGCCTGATGGCCTGCTACGTCGTGCTGTTCGTCGCCGCTCAACTACTGGCAGGTCGGCCGGGAGCAGGAGCTCAACGCCCGTGTCGACAACACGCGGGCGATCCGCCGCGAGTTCGAGCAGCCGCGCGGGCCGATCGTGACGACCGACGGTGTGATCGCCGCGCAGTCCGTCGAGAACCCGCCAGGCAGCGACTTCAAGTACCAACGGGTGTACCCGACGAACGATCTGTTCGCCCACATCACCGGCTACTACACGTTCGCCTTCGGCTCGACCGGCCTCGAGCGCACGCAGAACGCCGTGCTCACGGGGAGCACCGCCGAGCAGCGCCTGCGGGGCATCACCAGCATCGTCACCGGGCAGGACAACTCGGGTGGCGTGCAGATGGCCCTGCGCAGCGACCTCCAGCAGGTGGCCAAGGACGCCCTCGGCGAGCGCGAAGGCGCGGTCGTCGTCATCGAGCCGAAGACCGGCGCCGTGCGGGCGATGTGGAGCTTCCCCAGCTACAACCCGAACCAGGTCGCCGACCCGGACTTCGACACGGCCCGCGACGTCCTCACGTTCCTGCAGGCACTGCCCGGTGACCCGCTGCTCGGCAACGCCTACCAGCAGCGCTACATGCCCGGCTCGACGTTCAAGATCCTGACCACCGGCATCGCGCTGGAGAACGGCACCGTCACGCCGGAGACGGTCTTCCCCGACGAGAACGCCTTCGTGCCGCCGCAGACGAACGACCCGATCGAGAACTTCGAGGGCACGACGTGCGGCGGCGACCTCCTCGAGGTGTTCACCCGCAGCTGCAACATCGCCTTCGCCCGCATGGCCCTCGACGTCGGCGTCGACCGCATGGTGCAGGGCGTCGCCAACTGGGGCGTGGGCGAGGAGGTCCCGATCGACCTGCCGCGGCCGGCGGCCAGCACGTTCGGCGACACCACCGACCTGGCGCAGAACCTGCCGTTGCTGGCGATCCGCGGGTTCGGCCAGAACGACGTGCAGATGGTGCCGTTGCACATGGCGATGGCCGCCGCCACCGTGGCCAACGGTGGTCAGATGATGAAGCCGTACGTCGTCGAGGCGACGTACGACCACGAGGGGCGGGTGCTCGAGCAGGCCCAGCCCGAGGTGTGGAAGACGCCGATCTCGCCGCAGACCGCGTTCATCATGAACGGCCTGATGCAGAGCGTGGCCACCAACGGCACGGCCAGTTGCTGCATCGCGCTGGCGAGCGGCGTGCCGGTGGCCGCCAAGACCGGCACCGCGCAGCTCAACGGACCCGGCGAGCCGGAGCGGTCGCACGCCTGGATCACCGCCTTCGCCCCGGCCGACGACCCGCAGTACGCCGTCGCCGTGATCATCGAGGGCACCAACGAGGAGATCTCGGCCAGCACCGGCGGCCGCCTCGCCGGCCCGGTGGCCAAGACCGTCCTCGACGCCGCCCTCGCCGGAGCACCGGGATGAGCCGGGAACTGTCGCCATTCCACAACTGTTCGGCCAGAGCGACAGTTTCTGTCGCCTGGGCTCAAGAGTTGCGGAACGCGGACGTGAGCCCGGCGCATGCCCGGGGGCCGGAGGCCGCACGTGGCCGTTAGCCTCGTCGGGCGTCCCGGGCCGGGCGGCCCGCGTCGCACACACAGCAGGCCCCAGGTGACGACCAACGAACGACCAGCGATCGTCAACGATCGCTACGAGCTGACGAAGCGCATCGGGCGCGGCGGGATGGCCGACGTCTTCCTCGGCCGCGACCGCCTGCTCGACCGCCAGGTCGCCATCAAGGTGCTCTTCCCCGAGTTCGCCGTCGACCCCAACTTCGTCGAGCGCTTCCGCCGTGAGGCCCAGGCCGCGGCCAACCTCAGCCACCCCAACATCGTCAACGTCTACGACTGGGGCAAGCACTCGGGCACCTACTTCATCGCCATGGAGTACGTCGACGGGCGCACGCTCGCCGACATCCTCCGCTCCAACGGCCACGTGACGCCGAAGCAGGCGGCGGAGATCGCCAGCGAGGTCGCCGCCGCCCTCGGGTTCGCCCACACCGCCGGCCTGGTGCACCGCGACGTGAAGCCGGCCAACATCCTCATCGGCTCGAACGGCCAGGTGAAGGTGGCCGACTTCGGCATCGCCCGGGCGATGAACGCGCCGACCGAGTCGAACCTCACCCAGGCCGGTGCCGTGATGGGCACGGCGACCTACTTCTCCCCCGAGCAGGCCCAGGGCGCCCAGCCCGACCCGCGCAGCGACCTCTACTCGCTCGGCATCGTGATGTACGAGATGGTCGCCGGGCGGCCGCCGTTCACCGGCCAGAACCCGGTGAGCATCGCCTACAAGCAGGTCCACGACAACCCGCAGCCCCTGAACCAGCTGGTGGCCGGCGTGCCGCGGGCCTACGAGGCGATCGTCGCCAAGCTGCTCGCCAAGGACCCCCGGGTCCGCTACGCCAGCGCCGACGCCCTGCGCGACGACCTGCGCCGGTTCCGCAACGGCGAGCAGGTGCTCGCCCTCGCCGCGGCCACCGGCATGGCCCGCGCCGCCACCGACGCCGTCCTCACCGTCGCCAACGCGTCCGTCGGCGCGACCGTGCCGGTGACGACCACCACGGCCGGCCAGCGCACCGTCGCCCAGGGCGCCATGCCCACCGGCGCGCTGCCGACGGGCTCGTCGCCGTCGGCCCGCTACTACACGCCCCCGCCGTCGCGCACCGGCTGGTACGCGCTGGCCGCCTTCTTCGCCCTCATCGCCCTCGGCATCGGCGGCATCCTGCTGTTCAACGCCCTCTCGGGCGACGACGAGCCGGGGTCCAACGCGCTCAAGGACTACGTCGGTGTGGCCCTGCCCGACGCCATCGCCGACCTCGACGAGCTCGGCCTGAAGTACGAGTCGATCGCCGAGGAGAACTCGACGGTGGCGGAGAACATCATCCACCGCACCGACCCCGTGGCCGGCACGATCGTCGTCGACAACCAGACGATCAAGCTCTTCTACAACCCGCCCAAGGAGCTGCAGGAGGTCCCCAACGTCGAGGGCCTGCCGAGCGACGAGGCCCAGCAGGTGCTCAGCGCCGCCGGCTTCCGCATCGGCACGATCAGCGCCGAGGAGAGCGACGCCATCGCCGAGAACGCCGTCATCCGCACCGACCCCGGCGCCGGCGAACAGGTGCCGCAGGACACCGTGATCAACATCGTCGTGTCCGGTGGGCGCGAGGAGCGGGCCGTCCCGTCGATCGTCATCGGCCAGCCCGAGGCGACGGCCCGGCAGCTGCTGGAGAACGACCCCTACTTCTTCGTCGTGTCGACGACGATGGAGGAGAGCAGCACGATCGCCCCCGGGCTGGTGATCCGGACGAACCCGCCGGCCCAGTCGCTGCTCGCCGAGGGCGGCCAGATCACCCTCGTCGTGTCGAGCGGCCCGCCGGCCATCACGGTGCCCAACGTCGTCGGCCTGAGCGAGCCGGCGGCGCGCGGCCAGCTCGCCCAGTTCGACGTCAGCGTCACCGTCCAGGACCTCCCGGCCGGCGACGCCAACGACGGCCTGGTCACCGGCCAGAGCATCGCCGCCGGCCAGCAGGCGCCCGCCGGCTCACCGATCCAGCTGACCATCGGCCGGGCGGCGGCACCGACCACCACGGCAGCACCCACCACCACGGTGCCGCCGACCGTGGCCCCGGCACCCCCACCCCCGTCGTCCGTACCGACAGGGTGAGGCGAGCAGCTCCGCTGCGAGCCGAACCCACGACCTGTGGATTTCGGCTCGGTAGCGTGGCCTCGTGCCGGCCCTTGCCACCATCTTGTGGGCCCTCCTCGGGCTGCTCGTCGCCTACGTGGTGTGGAAAACCGGCATCGCGATGCTGCGTTCGCTCACACGTCCCCTTCCGCCGCCCCCACCACCTGGGGAGATGCGCAGGGTGAACGTGCGGTATCGGTGCGACGTCTGCGGGGTGGAGCTGCGCTTGACGATGGCTCCGGACGAGGATCCGCCGCCTCCGAAGCACTGCCTCGAGGAGATGGTGGTGGTCGCCCCGATCATGGAGTGACGGGCAGTTGTCCACAGACTGGGGACAACTCCGTGGATGAATGACACGGCTGTGATTCCACGCCTGGTGACCAGGACCGGGGCCTGTGGACAAGTGGCGGTCACGCCGGCGCGTAGGCCCACAGCACGATGTCGACGACGTGGTCGCCGAGGGCGGCGTCCACCGGCAGCTTGCCGGTCAGGTGGGCGAGGAGGAGCGGTCCGAGCAACGTCGTGGCGGCCTGCTGGACATCGACGTCGGGACGCACGCGGCCCTCTTCGATCCCCCGCTGGAGGACGCCGGCGAGCACGTCGTCCTGATGCTGCTCCATCTGCTGCTCGAGGTCGGCGATGCCGTACTGGTGGTTGCGCAGCAGCAGCAGGGCCGGCAGCACCCTGGTCCACTCGGGGTCGTTGAGCAGGCCGACGATGTCGGCCGTCAGGCGGCGCAGGGCCGGCTCGAAGGCGAGGCCGTCGGGCGGCGGGGACAGCTGCGGGATGCACTGCTCGATGACCGACACGAGGATCTCGTCACGCGACTCCCAGTGCCGGTAGATCGTCGACTTGGCGACGCCGGAGCGGGCGACGATGGCGTCGACGGTCACCGCGGAGGGCCCGCCCTCGACGAGGAGGTCGGTGGCCGCCCGGACGACAGCGGCCCGGGTGCGGGCGATGCGCGGATCCATGGCCGGCCGTGACCGTACCCGTGACGAACGTCTCACCTCTTCTCCGGGCATCGTGGCGGTCATGAACAGTACGATACCGTCTCGTACTGAAAATCCTGTGTGAAGGACCGTGATGGACACGACTGACCCGACGACGATCGTCACCGACCCCCGGCGGCAACGCCGGATCCTCATCGCCATGTGCACGGCGCTCATCGCCGTGGTGGCCTCGGTGTCCGGGCTCAACGTGGCCCAGCAGGCCCTGGCCCTCGACCTCGGCGCCAGCCAGGGCCAGCTGCTCTGGATCATCAACGGCTACACGATGGCCCTCGCCGCCCTGCTCCTGCCGGTCGGCGCGATCGGCGATCGCTGGGGCCGCAAGCCCGTCCTGCTGTCCGGACTGGTCCTCTTCATCGTGGCCAACGGGGCCGCCGCCCTGGCCACCTCGACGACGATGCTGCTCCTCGCCCGTGTCGCCGCCGGCGTCGCCGCGGCGATGATCATGCCGGTCACCCTGTCGGTGATCACGTCCAGCTTCCCGGCGGAGCAGCGGGCCCGGGCCGTCGGCATCTGGTCCGGCTTCGCCGGCGCCGGCGGCATCCTCGGTCTGTTCGTCTCGTCGTTCCTCATCGACTACCTCACCTGGCCGTGGCTGTTCGTGATGCCGATGGCCTTCGCCGCCGTCAGCCTCGTGATGACCGTCGGCGCCGTGCGCAACTCACGGGAGCACACCGAGGGACGCTTCGACACGCTCGGGTCGGTCTTGTCGGCGCTCGCCATCGGCGGCATCGTCCTCGGCATCCACGAGGGGCCCGAGCAGGGCTGGACGGCGCCACTGACGGCCATCGCCCTCGTCGTCGGCGTCGTCGCGCTGGTCGGCTTCGTGATCCGCGAGCTGCACATCAAGTGGCCGCTCCTCGACCTGCGGGTGTTCCGCGATCGTCGCCTGGCCACGGGTTCGACCGTCCTGCTCATCGTGTTCGCCGTGATGTTCGGCCTGTTCCTCGTCCTCGTGCAGTTCCTCCAGGCCGTCGTCGGCTACTCGGCGCTCGGCGCCGCCGCCGGCCTCCTGCCGATGGCCGCGGTGATGATGCCGCTGTCGGCCGTGGCCCCGACCATCGCCAAGCGCGTCGGGCTGCGCACCACCATGATCACCGGTGCCTCCTTCTTCACGGCCGGCCTGGCGCTGATGGCGGTGATGGTCTCGGCGGAGGGCGGCTACTGGTCGATCCTGCCCGGCCTGCTCGTGATGGCCGTCGGCATCGGCCTGCTGATGAGCCCGTCGACGACCGCCATCACCGAGGCACTGCCCGAAGAGCACCAGGGCGTCGCCTCGGCCCTCAACGACACCGTCCGGGAGCTCGGCGGCGCCGTCGGCATCGCCCTGCTCGGCTCGATCCTCAACGCCGGCTACCGCACCGCGGTCGCCCCGGCGACCGAGGGGCTGAGCGCCGATGTCGCCCACCGCGTCGAGGAGGGCATCGGCTCGGCCTTCGCCGCCGCCGGCGACCTCGGTGCCGACGCGCCGGCCGTGCTCGGCGCGGCCAGGGAGGCGCTCGTCGACGGTTGGCGGGTGTCGATGTGGGTCAGCGTCGCGCTGGCCGCCGCGACCCTCCTGTTCGTCCTGTGGCGGGCGCCGCGCCGCCGGCCGGCGATGGCCGACGCGGTGGTCGAGGACGCGGTGCTCGAGCCGGTGCCGGTCGGCTAACGCCACTTGGTGGCCAGGAAGAGGCCACCGAGCAGGCAGGCGAGGCCGACGAGCATCGGCCAGTTGCTGTCCGGGAACACGAGGTAGCGGGCCATGATGGCGATCGCCCCGACGACGAAGAGGCCGAGCATCAGCGCCGGCAGCCAGGGCGGGCTCTCCTTGGCGGCCTGCGGGATCGGCGGCGTGTAGCGCGACGAGGCCGCCGGATGGGCGGCGGGCTTGGCCGCCGGCCGGTCGCCGGGCCGGGTGCCCGCAGCGGTCACCCGCCCGCCGGTCTTGCGCTTCGGAGGAGCCACGGCGGGCCAGTGTAGGCCCGTCACCTCGAACGCAACCCGGGCGCCGGTCGGCGAACGGCATCGGTAGCGTGCGGCCGGTGCCACCGCGGGTCCTCGTGCTCGACAACTACGACAGCTTCGTCTTCAACCTCGTGCAGTACCTCGGCGAGCTCGGTGCCGAGCCGGTCGTCCACCGCAACGACGCCCTCGACGTGGCCGCGGCGGTGGCCCTCGAACCCGACGCCGTGCTGGTGTCGCCGGGGCCGGGCCGTCCCGAGGACGCCGGCATCATCTGCCCCGCCATCGGCGCCTTCGCCGAACGGGGCACGCCGGTGCTCGGCGTCTGCCTCGGCCACCAGGCGATCGGCCTGGTCTACGGCGCCACGATCGTCGGCGCCACCGAGCTGATGCACGGCAAGACGTCGCCCGTCGAGCACGACGGACGGGGTGTGTTCGCCGGCCTGCCGTCGCCGCTGACGGCGACGCGCTACCACTCGTTGACCATCGACCCGGCCACGGTGCCCGACGAGCTCGAGGTCACGGCGACCACCGTCGACGGCACGATCATGGGCGTGCGCCACCGTCACCACGACGTCGAGGGCGTGCAGTTCCACCCCGAGAGCGTGCTCACCGCGTGCGGTCACGACCTCCTGCGGACCTGGCTGGCCCGCGCCGCCTGAGGACCGGCGCAGGTCGCCCGGCCCGGACCCTCGATCCGGGCGGGATCATCACCAGGGGTTGGCGAGGATCCCGCCCAGATGACCCCGTGGTGAGATTCCCGCCCAGATTGGGGGCAGAACGATCAGCCGAGGCGCTCGATGAGCGTGGCGTTGGCCATGCCGCCGCCCTCGCACATCGTCTGCAGGCCGTAGCGGCCGCGGGTGCGCTCGAGCTCGTGGAGCAGGCTCGTCATCAGCCGGGCGCCCGAGCAGCCGAGCGGGTGGCCGAGGGCGATGGCACCGCCGTTGGGGTTGACCCGCTCCATGTCCGGGTGGAGCTCCTTCTCCCACGCCAGCACGACGGACGCGAACGCCTCGTTGATCTCGATGACGTCCATGTCCTCGATCTTGCGGCCGGACCGTTCGAGCAGCTTGTGGGTGGCCGGGATCGGTGCCGTGAGCATCAGCCGCGGGTCGTCGGCGGCGAGGGCGAAGTCGACGAAGCGCGCCCGCGGCGTGAGGCCGAGCGCGGCCGCCTTCTCCTCGCTCATGATCAGCAGGGCCGCCGAGCCGTCGGTGATCTGCGACGAGTTGCCGGCCGTGACGCGGCCGCCTTCCTCCTCCGGGCGGAACGACGGCTTGAGCTTGGCGAGCGACTCGGCCGTCGTCTCGCGCAGCCCCTCGTCGATCTTCACCATCGCCCCGTCGGCGCCGAGCACGGGCAGGATCTCGCGCTCGAAGCGGCCCTCGGCGGTGGCCTGGGCGGCCAGCCGCTGGCTGCGCGCCCCGAACTCGTCGAGGGCCTCGCGGGACAGGTTCCACTTGTCGGCGATCAGCTCGGCCGAGATGCCCTGCGGCACGAGGCCACCCTGGTCGGCGTAGCGGGCGCCGACCTTGGGTCCGAACGGGTAGCCGAACTTGCCGTCGGCCATCGAGGCGCCCATCGGCACGCGGGTCATCACCTCGACCCCGGCCGCCACGACGACGTCGTAGGCGCCGGCGATCACACCCTGGGCGGCGAAGTGGGCGGCCTGCTGGCTGGAACCGCACTGGCGGTCGACGGTGGTGCCCGGCACGGCCTCCGGCCAGCCGGCGGCGAGGACGGCGTTGCGGGCGATGTTGACGCCCTGCTCGCCGACCTGCATGACGCAGCCCATCACGACGTCGTCGATGACGCCGGGATCGATGCCGGTGCGGTCGATGAGCGCCTTCAGCGTCTCGGCGGCGAGGTCGACGGGGTGCCAGTCCTTGAGCTTGCCGTTGCGCTTGCCCAGTGGGGTGCGGACGGCTTCGACGATGACGGCGGTGGTCATCCACCGAGTCTGCTGCGCGGGGCGGCGCGACCCCAAACCGTGCGCGACACACCGTTCTGTCGTTTGGTTGCGGCCCGATCGGGCCGTGGCCAAACGACAGAACGGTGGTCAGGGCGAGATCTTGGCGAGGATGCGGCGGAGGTCGGCGATGTCGGTGTCGGTGAGCACGCCGGCGACGTGGGCCTGGACGGCGCGCCGGTAGGTGACGTTCATCTCCCGCCACAGGGTCCGGCCGCGCCGCGTCAGCTCGACGACGACGACCCGATGGTCGTCGACGTCGCCCGGCCGCTTGCGGGCGACCCACCCCTCCTCCTCCAACCGGTCGAGCCGCCGGCTGAGGCTGGAGCGCACGAGGCGCAGCTCGTCGGCCAGGTCGCTCGGCCGCGCCGCCCCACCGAGTCGTTGCAGGGCGGCGAGCACGTCGAACCACCCGAGCGGCACATCCCACTCGGCCGTCAGCTCCTCGTCGATGACCCGCTCCAGCTCGGCGCCCACCGACTGCAGATCGCGCCACGCGGCGACCCGCTGGGCGTCGAGGCGCGGCACGCCGACTACGCGGCGGTCGCCTTGAGGGCGGCCTCGAAGGCGGCCAGCGCGCCGGCGATCTCGGCGTCGGTGACGACCAGCGGCGGCATCCAGCGCAGCGCGGTGCCCGACGGTGCCGGCGTTCATCAGGATCAGGTGGCCCTCGCGCAGGCAGTGGCGCTGGATGGCGGCGACCCGGGCGGGGTCGTCGAAGACGGTGGCGATCATCAGCCCGACGCCGCGCACCTGGACCAGGCCGGGGTCGCCCGCCTGCAGCTCGGCGAGGCCGTCGACGAGTTGCCCGCCACGGGCCCGCACGTTGTCGAGGAAGCCATCGGACGTCAGCACCTCGATGGTCGCCAGGGCGGCGGCGCAGCCGATCGGGTTGCCGCCGTAGGTGCCGCCGTGACTGCCCGTGGGCCAGCGGTCGTCGAGCTCGCGCCGCGTGCCGAGGGCGGCGAACGGGAACCCTGACGCGATGCCCTTGGCCATGCAGATGACGTCGGGTTCGATGCCGAGGTGGTCGACGGCGAACAGCTCGCCGGTGCGCCCGAAGCCGCTCTGCACCTCGTCGGCGATGAACAGGATGCCGTGCTGCCGGCAGCGCTCGACGAGCCCCTCGACGAACGCCTTCGGCGCCGGGATGTAGCCGCCCTCGCCGAGCACCGGCTCGATGATCATGGCGGCGGTCTCCGACGGTGCCGTCATCGTCGCGAGGAGGTGGTCGACGCCGCGCAGGGCAGCCGCCACCTCGGCGGCCTGGTCGCCGGCCAACGGATCGGGGAACGGTGCGACGTGGATGCCCGACGGCAGCGGCGCGTGGCCGGCGCGGTACACCGTCTTGGAGGTCGTCATCGCCATCGTCATGTGCGTGCGCCCGTGGAACGACCCGGCGAACACGATCGTGTTCGGGCGGCCGGTCACCTGCTTGGCCAGCTTGACCGCCGCCTCGGTGATCTCGGCGCCGGAGTTGGCGAAGAAGAACGTGTCGATGGCCCCCGGGCTGATCTCCGCCAAGCGGGCGGCCAGCGGTTCCAGCAGGTCGTGGGTGAACACGTTGGCCTGGGCGTGGATGAACCGGCCGGCCTGGCGGGCGATCGCCTCGACCACGTGCGGGTGGCTGTGGCCCGTCGAGTTGACGGCGATGCCGGCGGCGAAGTCGAGGTACTCGTCGCCGTCGACGGTGGTGACCCTGCACCCCTTGCCACTGGCCACCTGCAGGTCGGTCACCTTGAACCAGACGTTGGACAGGTGCGACATGGGCGCAAGACTACGGCCCGCGGCCGGACGACGAGCTGACCGGCCGGGCCGTCCGGTCGTCAGGCGAAGGCGGCGGCGAGGACGTCGGCGTAGGTGGCGGCGAGGTGGAACGTCATCTCGCGCGCGCACCGCCTCGGGGACGTCGTCGAGGTCGGCGGCCGTTGCGCTTGGGCAGGATGACCTCGGTGAGCCCGGCCCGGTGGGCGGCGAGCACCTTCTGCTTGACCCCGCCGATCGGGCAGCACCGCGCCCTGCAGCGTGATCTCGCCGGTCATGCCGACGGTGTCCTTCACCGGCTGGTCGCGCAGCAGGCTGACCAGCGCCGTCGTCATCGTGACGCCGGCCGAGGGACCGTCCTTGGGGACGGCGCCTGCCGGCACGTGGACGTGGAAGCGCCGGCGCACCGCTTCGGGCTCGACGCCGAGCTCGGCGGCGTGCGAGCGCACGTAGTTGAGGGCGATCTGCGCCGACTCCTTCATCACGTCGCCGAGCTGGCCGGTGAGCGTCAGCCCCGGCTCGCCCTCGGCGGCCACGGGGAAGGCCGTGGTCTCGATGAACAGCACGTCGCCACCGTGGCCGGTGACGGCCAGTCCGGTCGCCACGCCGGGCAGCTCGGTGCGCTCGGGCACGTCGTCGACGACCTTCGTCCGGCCGAGCCAGTCGGTGAGGTGGCCGGCGTCGAGGGCCGGCAGCGCCTTGCCGGAGGCGACCTTGGCGGCCGCCTTGCTGGCCAGCCGGCCGAGCTCGCGCTCGAGCGAGCGCACGCCCGCCTCCCGCGTGTAGCCGCGGATGATCGCCGTGATGGTGGCGTCGTCGACGGCCAGCTCGTCCTCGCCGCAGCCCGGACCGCTCCAGCTGCCGGGGCAGCAGGTAGCGGCGGGCGATGAAGACCTTCTCCTCGTCGGTGTAGCCGTCGAGGCGCACGACGTCCATGCGGTCGAGCAGCGGCGCCGGGACGGTGTCGAGCATGTTGGCCGTGGCGATGAAGACGACCTCGGACAGGTCGAGGTCGAGCTCGAGGTAGTGGTCGCGGAACGTGTGGTTCTGCGCCGGGTCGAGCACCTCGAGCAGGGCGGCGGTCGGGTCGCCCGACCACGCGCCGGCGCCGAGCTTGTCGACCTCGTCGAGCAGCACGACGGGGTTCATCGTGCCGGCCTCGGTGATCGCCTTCACGATGCGGCCCGGCTGCGACCCGACGTAGGTGCGCCGGTGGCCGCGGATCTCGGCCTCGTCGCGCACGCCGCCGAGGGCGACGCGCACGAACTGGCGGCCCATGGCCCGGGCGATCGACTCGCCGAGCGACGTCTTGCCGACGCCAGGGGGCCCGACCAGCGTGACGATCGCGCCATGGCCGCGCTGATGGCCTCGGTCGCTCGAAGCTCCTCTGATGCCTCGGCGCTCGACTCGTCGCTCGGCTCGTCGCTGCGCCTCGCCGCGCTTGCGCTCGTTGCGCAGCTTGCGCACGGCGAGGAACTCGACGATGCGCGACTTCACGTCGGCCAGGCCGTAGTGGTCGGCGTCGAGGATCTCCTGGGCCGCCGTCAGGTCGATGGTGTCGTCGCTGCGGACGCCCCACGGCAGCTCGAAGACCCGGTCCAGCCACGTGCGGATCCAGCCCTGCTCGGGTGACTGCGCGCTGGTGCGCTCGAGCCGGTCGATCTCCTTGGCGATGAAGTTGTGGGCGGCCTCGGGAACGTCGAGCGACGCGAGGCGTCGTGCGGTACTCGCCGACGACGTCGTCGTCGCCCTCGCCCAGCTCCTTGCGGATGGCGGCCAGCTGCTGGCGCAGGAGGTACTCCCGCTGCTGCTTGTCGACGCCCTCGGTGACGTCGTTGCGGATCGACTCGGCGACCTGCAGCTCGGCGAGGTGGTTGCGGGCCCAGGTCAGGATCAGCTCGACGCGGTCGGCGACCGCGACGGCGGCGAGCACCTCACGGCGCTCCTCCTCGTCGAGGTCGGCCCAGGTGACGACGCCGTCGGCGAGCGCCCCGGGCTCGGCGGCGGTGCGCAGGAGCTCGGGCAGCCGGCGCGAACGGCGCAGCTGGGCGATCTCCTCGCAGGACGACGCGCAGCTCGCGGGCCAGCGCCTCGACGCGCGGCGTCGGGCGCGGGTCGCGCAGGATCTCGGCGTCGGCGTACGTGGCGCCGCGCTCGGACGTGTGCACCGCGGCGATGCGGGCGCGGCTCTCGACGCGGACGATGGCGACGGGCTCACCCGTCGGCAGCGAGCCGATGTCGGGGACCTGGGCGACGACGGCCAGCTGGTCGTCGCCGGCGCGCAGCAGCAGGCGCTTGTCGGGCGTGCCCTGGACGCCCTCGATGGCGCGGCGGAGCTGGTCGGTGGCCAGCCCCAGGGTGATCACGGCACCGGGGAGCACCGTGGCGGGCAGCTCCGCGAGGGGCAGGCGCACGGTGCGCTCCGCGGTGCCGGTGGGGTCGACGAAGGAGGTCGCGTCGCTCATGCATCGAAGGCTATCGATCAACTCCGAACCTGAGGCGAGGCGGCTCAGGTTTCCTTCGTCACACTGAAGGCCAGCGCGTCGTCCCAGCTCACGGCCGTCTCCAGGAGCTTGTTGTACGGCATCACCAGCCGCGGCACGTTCACACCGAGGACCCCCCAGAGCCGGCCACGCCGGCCGAAGAGGGCGAGCACCTTGTGCTCGCCCAGCGCGCCGTGCACGACGCGCACCTCGTCCCCGGGTTCGTCGCCGCTGCTGCGACCGAGGAACTGGATGCGGTGGGGCACCTGGTCGCTCCAGAAGAAGGGCACCGGCGCGTACGGCTCCGGGACCCCGCCCTCGGCGGCGACCAGCAGGTTGCGGGCCGCGACCGCGCCCTGCTCGGAGGCGTTGGTCCAGTGCTCGACGCGCATCTCCTCCCCGAACAGCGCGTTGGGCCAGCGGGCCACGTCGCCGGCGGCGTAGATCCCGGGCACCCCGGCGTTGAGGGTCCCGTCGCAGACGACACCGTCGCGCAGCGTCAGGCCGCTGCCCTCCAGCCACTCGATGGCCGGGGCCACGCCGATGCCGACGACGATCACGTCGGCCGGCACCAGCTCGCCGCCGGCGAGACGGACGCCGCGCGTCCTCGAACCCGTCGACCACCACCCCGCAGCGGATCGTCATGCCCTCGTGGACCGACGTCACCGCCGTGCCGAGCTCGCCGAGACCCCGGACCAGCGGCGCCGGCGCGGCCTCCAGCACGGTCACCGGGCAGCCGAGGGAGCTCGCCGTCGCCGCCACCTCCAGGCCGATGAACCCGGCGCCCACGACGACGACCCGAGCCGTGCCGCCGGCGATGCGATCGCGCAGGGCGATCGAGTCGTCGAGCGTGCGCAGCTCGTGCACGCCGGGTGCGGCGTCCTGGCCCGGCAACCGGCGGGTCCGCGAGCCGGTGGCGATCACCAGCCCGTCGAACGGCAACTCGGTGCCGCCGTGCAGCGTGACGGTGCGTCCGTCGACGTCGAGCGTCGTGGCGGCGACGCCGAGGCGCAGGTCGAGCCCCAGCGACTCGACGTCGTCGGGCTTGCGCAGCCGGATCCGTTCGGGCTCCCAGTCGCCCGACAGCACCTTCTTCGACAGCGGGGGGCGGTCGTAGGGCAGGTGCTCCTCGGCGCCGACCAGCGTGATGTGGCCGGTGAAGCCCTTCTGGCGCAGCGTCTCGCACGCCCGCAGGCCGGCCAACGACGCCCCGACGACGACGATCCGTTGCACAGCGCCACCATACGGTGGGGCGATGACCACACCGCTCCAGTCCCGCGTCGCCGAGCACGGCGAACGGCTGGCGATCGTCGATCCGGGCGGCCACTGGACGTTCGCCGCCGTCGACGACGCCGCCACACGGCTCGCCGGTGCGCTCCCGATCGAGCCCGGCGACCGCGTGGCGATCATCTGCCGTCCGGGCCACGACGCCGTCGTCGCCACGCTGGCGGTGTGGCACGCCGGCGGTGTCGCCGTCCCGCTGCACCCCCCACACCCCGACGCCGAACTGGGCTACGTGGTCGCCGACAGCGGCGCGGCAGTCGTCGTGGCCTCGCCAGAGCACCGGGCGGCCGCCGAGCGGCTGGCCGCGGCGGCCGGCGCGGCCATGGTGGACGTCGCCACGCGGGGGGTCGTCCACCGGTTGCACCCCGGGCTGGACCGGCCGGCGCTGATGGTCTACACGAGCGGGACGACAGGACGCCCGAAGGGCGCCGTCCACACCCACGGCAGCATCGCCGCGATGGTCGACGGGATGATCGGCGCGTGGGGCTGGACGGCCGCCGACCGCACGCTGCTCGTGCTCCCCCTCAACCACGTCCACGGGCTCGTGAACGTCACGCTCACGCCACTCGCCGTGGGCGCCACCTGCGAGGCGCCCGGGGGGTTCGACGCTGTCGCGGTGTGGGACCGCTTGGCGTCGGGCGAGGTCACCGTGTTCATGGCCGTGCCGACGGTCTACGCCCGTCTGGTGTCGGCGTGGGAGCAGACCGACGAGGCGACCCGCCGCCGCTGGTCCACCGGTGCCGCCGGCTTGCGGCTGATGGTGTGCGGCTCGGCCGCCCTGCCGGTGTCCACGCTCGACCGTTGGCGCGAGCTCACGGGGCACACCCTGCTCGAGCGCTACGGCATGACCGAGCTCGGCATGGTGCTGTCGAACACGCTCACGTCCCGCGTCCCCGGCCACGTCGGCGGGCCGATGCCCGACGTCGAGGTGCGCGTCGTCGACGATCAGGGCGAGGACGTCGCGGTCGGCCAACCGGGCGAACTGCTCGTCCGCGGGTCGCAGGTGTTCGCCGGCTATTGGGCGCGCCCGGAGGCGACCGACGCCGCCTTCCGCGACGGCTGGTTCCGCACCGGCGACGTCGGCGTCGAGGAGCCCGACGGCTACCGGCTGCTCGGACGCTCGTCGGTCGACATCATCAAGACGGGCGGCGAGAAGGTGTCGGCCCTCGAGATCGAGGAGCTGTACCGGGAGCATCCCGGCATCGCCGACTGCGCCGTCGTCGGCCTGGCCGACGACGAGTGGGGCCAGCGCGTCGCCGCGGCGATCGTCGCCGCGTCGGGAGCCGACGTCGAACCCGGCGCGCTGCGGGCCTGGGGCAAGGAGCGGCTCGCCCCGGCGAAGGTGCCGACGCGCTTCGTGATCGTCGACGAGCTGCCCCGCAACACGCTCGGCAAGGTCGTCAAGGCCGACGTCGCCTCGCTGTTCGACTCGTGACGCGCCATATGGTGCACGGGTGAGCGGCGCCCTGCCCACCCCCGACGACGTCAACGCGATGGTGCGGGAGGCGTTCCCGGGCAGCGACAACAGCTGTGTCGAGCTCGGACCGGGCTTCGCCGTCGCCCAGCGCGTCGCCACGCCGTCCGAGCTGCGACCCGGCGGGTTCATCTCCGGACCGACGCAGTTCGGCCTCGCCGACGCCGCGCTCTGGTACCTCGTGTTCGCCGCGATCGGGCGGATCGAGCCGATGGCGCTGACGTCCGAGCTGTCGATCCGCTACCTCCGGCCGGCCATCGGCCGGGTCCTGTGGGCCAAGGCCACGCTCGACGTGGCCGGCCGGCGCAACGTCGTCGGCTCGGTGCGCATCTGGGTCGACGACCGCGAGCACAAGCCCACGGCCGTCGCCCAGGGCACCTACGCACTCCCGCTCGGCTGACCGATCAGGCGAGGCGGGCGGCGCGGCGGAGGAGCTCGATGCGCTCGGGCTGGCTGCGGGTGCGGCTGGCGGCGGTGGTGAAGGCGACTCGGGCTTCCTCGCGCCGGCCGGCCATCTCGAGGAGGTGCCCGCGCACGGCGGCGAGGCGGTGGTGCTCGGCGAGGTGCGGGTCGTCGGCCAGCGCGTCGAGCTCGTCGAGCGCCGGCTGCGGACCGGCGACCATCGCCAGGGCGACGGAGCGGTTGAGCGTGACCATCGGGTTCGGCGCGATCGAGCGCAGCAGGTCGTACAGGGCGACGATCTCCAGCCAATCGGTGTCGTCCACGCTGGCCGCTTCACTGTGCACGGCGGCGATGGCCGCCTGCAGCTGGTACGGCCCGATCGGCCCCTTCGGCAGGATCCGCTCGACGAGTGCCACGCCCTCTGCGATCTCGGCCTGGTCCCACAAGGAGCGGTCCTGATCGGCGAGCGCGACCAGCGTGCCGTCGGGCCGGGTTCGGGCGGGACGGCGGGCCTCCGTCACCAGCATCAAGGCCAGCAGTCCGGCCACCTCGTCGTCGTCGGGGAGCAGTTCGTGGAGGAGCCGGGTGAGGCGGATGGCCTCGCCGGTGAGGTCGGCCCGGACGACGGCCGCCCCGCTCGACGCCGCGTAGCCCTCGTTGAACATCAGGTAGAGCGCGTGCATGACCGCCGGCAGCCGCTCGGCCATCGCGTCAGGCGCCGGTCGCTCGAACCGGCCACCGGCCGCCGCGATGCGCTGCTTGCTGCGGCTGATCCGCTGCGCCATCGTCGCTTCGGGCACGAGGAACGCGGCGGCGATCTCCGCCGTCGTGAGCCCGCAGACGGCGCGCAGCGTGAGGGCGATCTGCGACGCCTCGGTGATCGCCGGGTGGCAGCACAGCAGGAGCAGCAGCAGCGTGTCGTCCGCCTCCCCGGCGACGTCGTCGGCCAGGCTGGCCACCGGTTCGGCGACGGCCTGGGCGGCCTCGCGGGACCGGCGGCTGCTCTCGCTGCGCACCCGATCGATCAGCCGGCGGTTGGCGACGGTGACCAACCACGCCCGCGGGTTGTCGGGCAGGCCCCGCTCGGGCCAGGCCGCGGTGGCCTCGACGAGCGCATCCTGCACCGCGTCCTCGCACAGCTCGAACTGGCGGTGGCGACGCAGGAGCGTGGCGAGGACCTGCGGGGTGATGTCGCGGAGCAAGTCGTCGATCTCGCGACCGGACCTCGTCACATCTCCATCCCCGACCCGTGCAGGATCGGCCACACCTCCACGGCCCGCTCGGCAGCCCACGGCATCTCGGCCGCGAGCTCCAGCGCCCGCGCCTCGTCGTCGACGTCGAGCAGGTAGAAGCTGCCGACGAACTCCTTGGCCTCGACGTACGGACCGTCGGTCACCGTCGTCACGCCGTCGCGCACGCGCACCGCCTTGGCGCCCGTCTCGTCGCTGAGCCCGTACGCGCCGAGCAGCTCGCCGGTGGCGGCGTACGTGGCGTTCCACGCGTCCTGGGCGGCGATCGCCGGCTCGAACTGCTCAGGGGTGAAGGACTCCCAGAGCTCCTTGTTGCCGTAGATCAGCACGAGGTACTTCATGGCGCCCGGTCTACCTGACGACCCGGTAGGTCAGATGGGTCACGCCCTTCATGCGGTCGGCCAGGCCCGCAGGCCGTACACCTAGCTGTCGCGGCAGCTACTCGGTCTCGGTCGGGTTGCAGTGGTACGACACGTTGACCACGCCACCGGCCCTGGACGCCGACGCGTCGTAGATGTAGCCGTCGGTCAGCGGCGCCTTCTTCAGCGTCCGCGACTGTCCGTCGACCAGACCCAGGCTGAGCGCCCAGTTGCGGACCATCACCGCCGTGTTCGTGCGGTGCCACTGGAGGCCCTTGCCCGACGCGAACAACGACCCCTTCTTCGCCTTCCACGTCCCGATCTCGGCGATCATCGAGTTCTTGTGCTGGTGCTTGTTCTGGTGGTGCTCCAGGTAGACGTCGACCTGTGGTGTCGTTGCGGTGGCGGCCGCGCTGAGGAGGAGGTACTCGTTCAAGGTCGTCGCCGTCGCCGCCTCCTCGGCGGCCTCCGCGGTGGTGTTGACGATGTGGACGGTGATCGTGAACGACTTCGTCTTGTTGGCCGGGTTGGTGATGACCAGGTCGTACCTGCCCACGCCGTTGAGGGCCGTGGTGAGCTGGAGCACGGCGGCTGTCGCCGCCACGGTCTTCCCCCGCAGCTTGCTCTCGACGTCGGCGGCCGTCTTCGGCGCGAGCAGCGTCGTGCCGTCTTGCTGGAACGCGGTCGCGTCGTGGTCGAAGGAGACGGTCTTGCCGAGCTTCTCGAGGGCCAGGAAGTCCTCGCGCTTCTTCACCCCGTCGCGACGGATCACGTTGCGGCGCACCGGCGCGGCCCCTTGCTGGACCACGTGGGTGAGCTCGTGGGCGAGGAGCCGCTGGCCGGCCCTGCTGCCCGGCTGGTACTGGCCGTGCCGGAAGAAGATGTCGTTGCCGGTCGTGAAGGCGTTCGCCTGCATGCGCTCGCCGAGACGGTCGGCGACGGGGCCGTCGTGGATCCGCACCGCGGACAGGTCGACGCCCAGCCCTCGCTCCATCGAGCGCCGCACGCCGCCGTCGAGCGGCGAGCCGGCGCCGCGCGCCCGTCGGAGCTCCGCCGACGACGGCCCGTCGAGCGGCCCGCCCTCCGCACCGATGCCGTCCGCCACGCGGCCGGCGATGGTGCGCCGCCGCACGCTGGTCGGCGCGCTGTCACCGTCGACCGCGGCCTCGGCGGGCGAGGACGCGCCGAGGCGATGCATCAGCAGTTCGGCGACACGATCGGCCTCGAGCTCGGCAGGGTCGTTGGAGCGCCCGACGGTGAGGCTCCGCTGCACGTGGACGGTCCGACGAGCGGGTGCTCTCGGCGCCTCGCGCTCGTTCGCCTCGTGCTCCTTGGGCACACGTTCGTGGATCATCGCGCCACCCCCTCTGGGCCCGCCGGCGCCGATGGTACCGCTGGCCGCCGGGCTCAGCGCATGCCGTGGCGGAACGTGATCGACAGGCGCGGCTCGGCCTGGCGGACCTTCGGCACGGAGTGCTCCCACTCGTGCTGGCAGGCGCCGCCCATCACGAAGAGGTCGCCGCGGCCGAGGTCGAACGACATGGCCCGTCCGCCGCCGCGCCGGCGCAGGCGCAGCGGGCGGGGCGCGCCGACGCTGACGATGGCGACGATCGGGTTGACGACGGTGTGGCGGTGGCGGTCGCCGTGCCAGGCGACGGAGTCGGCGCCGTGGCGGTAGAGGTTGCAGCCGATCGAGTCGAACGCCTCGCCGTAGCGGTCGCTCAGCGCCCCACGGGCCTCGGCGAGGACCGGCAGCGGCTCGGGACCGCCGGCCGTGGTCCACCACCACGTGAGCCGTGGCTCGGGCAGCCGGCGTTCGTACATCGTGACGGTGCGCTGGCGCCAGGGCAGCTCGTCGCACAGTTGGGCGAACACCAGGTCGTGGCCGTGCAGCCAGCCAGGCTGGTGATCCAACCAGGTGCGTTCGTCGAGCTCGATCCGCTCCAGATCGGTGAAGGAGCGGTCGACATGGGGTTCGTCGGCGCCGAACAGTGACGCCTGGAAGTGCTCCGGCGCGTACATGCGTTCGATGCTAGCAACGGCGAACTGTCGTTTGATCACGGCCCGAACGGGCCGTCACCGAACGACAGAATGGCCGGGTGGAGCCTGTCGACGACGCCTCGGACGGGCGGCTCGCCGACTACCGGGAGCTGCGCGACGCCAACGTCCGGCGCGACGCGTACTTCATCGTGGAGGGCGTGACGGCGATCGAGCGGCTGCTCACGTCGGGCCACCGCGTGCGTTCGGTCCTCGTCACTGCGCACGCCGCGCAGCGCTTCGGCGGCCTCCTCGACGACCTCGCGGCACCGGTGTACGTGGCGTCGAAGGACGTGCTGCGGGCCACCGTCGGGTTCGACCTGCACCGCGGGGCCGTGGCCGCGGCCGACCGGCGGCCGCTGCCGTCCGTCGCCGACGCCGTCGCCGGGGCGCGGCGCGTCGCCGTGCTGGAAGGGCTCAACGACCCGGAGAACCTCGGCGCGGTCGCCCGGTCGGCGCGGGCGTTCGGCATCGACGCCCTCGTGATCGACCCGACGTGCATCGACCCGTACTACCGGCGCACGGTGCGGGTCAGCATGGGTGAGGTGCTCCACCTCCCGGTCGCCCGCGCCGGCAACTGGCCCGGGGACCTCGCCATGCTCGCCGGGTTCGAGACGTGGGCGCTGACGCCCGACGCCGGCGCCGAGTCGATCTGGGACCTCGCCGTGCCGCCCCGGGTCGCCGTGGTGCTCGGCGCCGAGGGACCCGGGTTGTCAGCCCCGGCGCTCGCGGCGGCCGACCGGCGCGTGCGGATCCCGATCGATCCACACGTGGACTCGCTCAACGTCGGGCACGCCGCCGCCGTCGCCTTCGCCGCACTGGCCCGTCACGACGGGACGCCGGCGCCAGGGCGGATGACGGCGTCGTCCTGAGCCTGCCGGGCCATCTGCTCCATCGTCGTCGCCAACGCCTTGGCGGCGCCGTCGTGGGCCATGATCTTGCTCATCACGGCGCGGCTGGCCCCGCCCATGAGCTCGGCCTGGTTGTCGTGGAGGTACTGCTGTGAGGCTCGTAGGCCGGCCGTCACGCCGGTCAGCTCGGGCACGACGTAGCGGGCGAACAGCTCCCACGACCGGAACGTGGCCTCGCGGCCGGCCCAGTCGTGGGCGAAGCCGAGCACGACGCCGAAGCCACCGGTGAGGTCCTGCAGGTGGCGGATGGCGGTCACCAGCTCGTCGGGCGTGCCGATCACCGCCGCGCCGGCGCCCTCGGCGCCGCCCGCGGTGGTCCGCTCGAGCAACTCCCACGCGTCGTCGACAGCGACTGCGCCGGGCCGCCCGAGCGTCCACACGTTGTACTCGTTGTGCCAGCGGTGCAGGCCGTGCACCGCCTCTGCCCGCGCCTGCTCGCGCGTCTCGGCCAGGTGGAAGGCCATCAGCACCCGCCAGTCGGCGCGGTCGACGGTCGAGCCGTGCTTCGCCGCCGCCTCCTCGGCGAACGCCCATTGCGTCGGCAGGGCCTGGATGCCGTCGGTCGAGTTGGAGGCGATCGACAGCACGCCGATGCCGTACTTGCCGGCCAGCTGCATCCCCGACGGCGAGATCGACGACGCCGTCGCCATCGGCATGTGCTCCTGTACGGGCAGGATCTGGAGCGCGGCGTCGTGGAGCTCGAACCAGTCGGTCGTGTGGCTGAAGCGTTCCTCGCCGCGCAGCAGGCGGATGATCACGCCGAGCGCCTCGTCCTGGCGGTCGCGCAGCAGCACGGGGTCGATGCCATGGGTGCGGGCGTCGGACGGCAGCGCGCCGGGACCCGAGCCGAACATCGCCCGGCCACGCGTCATGTGATCGAGCTGGACCATCCGCTGGGCCACGTTGAAGGGGTGGTGATAGGGCAGGCTGACCACGCCGGTGCCGAGGCGGATCGTGTGGCTGACCTGCCCGGCCGCGGCGAGGAACATCTCCGGCGAGGCGATCGTCTCCCAGCCCGACGAGTGGTGCTCGCCGCACCAGAACTCGTCGAGGCCGAGGCGGTCGAGGTGGGCGACCAGGTCGAGGTCCCGCTGGAACATGAGCGTCGGGTGCTCACCCGTCGGGTGGTGCGGAGCGAGGAACGAGCCGAAGCGCAGCCGGGCCATCGCCGGACGATACGACGCCCCGAGCGGCCGTCCGCTATCGGCGGTAGCCGGTCGGTCGCCGACCACGAAACGCTAGGGTTGGCCTCCCCCAGGGGACGTGGCGCAATTGGTAGCGCATCACCTTTGCAAGGTGGGGGTTGCGGGTTCGAGTCCCGCCGTCTCCACGCCCGCCGGCGCTCAGTCGTCCTTGAGCGCGACGGCGTTGGGCGTCACGTTGACCTTCGGCTCGTACTCGGCGACGTCGACGACGCGCCCGGCGCGCGTGTACGTCGCCCGCAGCTCGTCCCGGCACGCCGAGCAGGGGCCGTAGAAGTTGGCGTCCTCCTGGCGGCCACAGCGCGGGCAGGTGACGTCCACGGGGCCGAACCTAGTCCGGTCCGATCAGCACCTCCGAGCACACCGGCGTGAACCCGCAGGCGAGGAAGGCCCGCAGCGACGAGGCGTTGCCCGGCGCGACCTGGGCCCAGCACGGCTCGCCGGGCGCCAGCGCGGCCAGCCCGGCGCGGATCAGCCGCCGGCCGTGACCGCGGCCGCCGGTGGCCGGGTCGAGCAGCTCGACGGACAGCTCCCGCCGGCCGGCCAGCCCGTCGCCGAGCACGACGAGGCCGACGTCGTCGGCGTACACGTCGACGTTCCGGCGGTGGTGGGCGGCCCGACGCACACGGGGGTGGTCGGCGAGGTCGCCGCGGCGGGGGAGCCGGGCACCGGGCGTGGCAGTGGTGGCGAGGACGACGTCGAGGCTGCCGATGTGGCCGGTGGGTCCCGCCACCCAGCGCAGCACGTCCGGGTGCGACGCCCCGCCGTAGCCGTCGGCGCCGAGGTCGGCGAGCGCCGCGGGGTCGACGTCGGCGAGGACGTAGGCGTGCCCGGCAAAGGCCACGACGGCGCGGAACCGGTCATCGGGCGGGAGGACCTCGACCCGACCGTCGGCCGGCGGGAACACGCCGCCGGTGGCGGCGTCGAGGACCGGTCGCAGCGGGTGCACGGGGTGATCGTGCCAGCTGGCGCCCCACGATCTGGGCGGGATCGTCGCCACCCCCTGGCGAGATCCCCGCCCAGATCGAGAGTTGGTGAAGATCCCGCCCAGATTGGGGAGCTATGCCAGGTCGCGTCTGGCCACGACGACGAGGGCGTCGTCGTTGGGGCGGGCGTGGCGGCGGACGATCCACTCGGCGGCGGCGTGTGGCGACCACGCCGTCGCGACCTCGTCGAGGAAGGCGGTCGCCACGCCGTCGGTGGCCAGCACGACGAGGTCATGGGGCCCGACCTCGGTCTGCTGCGGGCGCAGCAGCGGGAGCTGCACCCCGACCACGCCGGCGTGGTGCAGCACCGTGTCGACGCGACGCCGTCGATCGCCGCGGTCGGCGCGCACCACCGCCGCCTCGACGTTGCCCACCGCCAGCCAGGCCATCGTCCCGTCGCCGCGCAGGTCGGCGAACGTCAGGGCGGCGCCGCGCAGGCCGGCGAGCGCGGCGTGGCACCGCTGCATCAGCCCCACCAGCCCGTCGTCGGCGTGCTCCTCGACGACCTCGCGGGCCCGCTCGGCCGCGTCGGCGGCCTCGTCGCCGTGCCCGAGCCCGTCGATCGCCGCGAGCAGCACGCCGCCGGGCCGTTCCACGACCGCCGCCGCGTCGCCGGAACGCGCCTCGCCGTCCAACGCCCGCCCGGCCACCGCCCACGTCACCCCGTCAGACATCGCGACGCACCCGCCACTTGCGCAGCGTGACCGTCGTGCCCACCCCCACGGGCGCCTCGATGCGGAACTCGTCGACGAGCCGCCGCGCCCCGGGGAGGCCGAGCCCCATCCCCCGCCCCGTCGAGTACCCGTCCTCCATCGCCAGCGCGACGTCGGAGATCCCGGGACCGTGGTCGGCGGCGACCACCTCGATCCCCCGGCGGCGGCGCTCCTCCAGCGTGGTGAGGCGCAGCTCGCCGCCGCCGGCGTAGGTCAGCATGTTGCGGGCCAGCTCGGAGATGGCCGTGGCGATCAGCGTCGCGTCGGTGGCGCTGAAGCCGACCATGTCGGCCATCGCGCGGCCGGCCTGGCGGGCGCTGACGATGTCGACGTCGCTGTCGACGCGGACCGTGACGACCTCGTCAACCACCGGCCGGCTCACCGCTCGTGGTGCGGGCGAGCAGCTCCAGCCCCTCCTCCAGGTCGAGCGCGGTGAGGACGTCCTCCATCGTCATGCCCAGCTGGACCATCGAGAAGGCCACCTCGGGCTGGATGCCCACCAGCACGGTGACGGCGCCGCGCAGCCGGGTCATGTGGGCGATCGTGCGGAAGGACCGGGCGGCGAAGGAGTCCATCACGTCGAGCATCGTGACGTCGACGATGATCCCCTTGGCCCGGTAGCGCCCGACCTGCTCCATCAGGTCCTCCTGCAGCTGCACGGCGTCGCCGTCGGTCATCGCCGCCTGCACCGAGGCGATGAGGATGGCCCCTTGCTTGAGGATCGGGACGGCCATGGGCGGCGGGTCAACCGATGGGGCCGGGGAACGCCATCACCGGATCTCGACGACCGGCTCGGCGACGCCGGTGCGCGTCACCTGGTAACCGAGCAGTCGCTCGGCCTCCTCGATGCCACCCTGGAGGTCGCCGACGGCGTTCATCTTGGACAGGTCGACGCCGATGGTGACGAGGGTGAGGGCGATCTCCGACGACAGGCCGGTGATGATCACGCTGGCACCCATGAGGCGTGACGCCTCGACGGTCTGCACCAGGTGGTTGGCCACGGTGGAGTCGATCTCCGGCACGCCCGTGATGTCGATGACCACGACCTTGGCCCGGTTGGTGCGGATGCCCCGCAGCAGCTGCTCGGTGAGCTGGCGGGCCCGCTGGGTGTCGAGGACGCCGATGATCGGCAGGATGACGAGGCGCTCGCGCACCTGCAGCACGGGGGTCGAGAGCTCGCGGATGGCCTCCTGCTGCTGGCGGATGATCCGCTCGCGCTCCTGCACGAAGGACACGCCCACGGTGTTGGCGATGCGGTTGGCGGCCGGCTCGTAGGCGTCGAGCACCTTGTTCAAGAGGTCGAAGTCGGTCTGGTACTTCTCGAACAGCGAGCGGGCCAGCACGTCGCGCAGCAACAGCACGATGCCCAGCACCTCGTCGGTCTCGACGCCGCCGCGGGATGATCCGCTCGGACAGGTTCTGGGCGTAGTCCTGCAGCGCCTGCACCTCGCCGGTCTCGAGCACCTCGACGTACTGGTCGTACACCGAGGTGGCCTCCGAGAAGATCTCCTCCGGCGTCATCGCCGTGAGCAGACGGGCGTTGGTGATGCGCCGCGCCCAGTCCTCCCGCAGCTGCTCGCGGTTCTGGCGCAGGTGGGCCACCAGCTCCGGGAGGAGCTCGCCGTTGTCGTTCGTCATCCTTCCCCCTTCGGGCGTGGCGGCTCACTGTAGGTGGGCCGCGGGCTACCGTCGTCCCCAGATGGAGCCGCTGTCGTCACGGACCGACTTCGCGGCCGACTACACCGCGGCCCTCGTCGCCCACGTGGAGTCGCCGGGGGAGACGGGTCTGCAGACTGCCTACGAGCTGGGCCGACGCGCTCTGGACGACGGGCTCTCCATGCTCGACCTCGTCGGCACGCACCTGCCGGCTCGCCGGGTGGCACTGGTCGAGCGGGGCTTCGACGGTCTCGGCGACGTCGACGCCTTCCTCACCGAGGCGCTGGCCGCCTTCGAGATCGCCCAGCGGGGGTTCGTCGAGTCGAACCGGGCCGCGGCCGCCGCGAAGCAACGGGCCGAGCTGCTGCGCGGCCTGTCGGAGGCCTACGTCAAGATCGCCACGCCGACGTCGCTCGCCGACCGGCTGGAGCAGGTGTGCGTGCAGGCTCAGCAGTTCCTCGACGCCGAGGACGCCCGCCTCGACTTCGGACGTCTCCGCGGCGCGCCCGACCCCGGTCCCGATGACCTCGACGAGATGTCCGCCATCCTCGACGGCAGCGCGGGTCGACTCGTCCTCCGCGCTCGGCGCGGCCGGACCTGGACCGACGTCGACCGGGCCACCCTGGCCGAGCTGGCCGTCCTCATCGAGCGCGCCGATCGACGATGCCCGTCGCCTCGACTTCACCCAACGGCTGGAACACATCGGCGCGCTGATCGGTGAGGCCGTCGACCAGCAGGCGATCGTCGAGCGCCTGTGCGAGGCGTGTCCTGCGGACACCGGCGCCACCGATGTGCTGTTGCGCCTCGAGGGTCACAACGGGCCGGTCAGCGACCTCGACCGCGTCCTGGCCGACGTGGTCGCCGGCGGGCAGGCCGTCTTCCGCAACCACGACGAGGACGACGCGGCCGAGGCGGCCCTGCCGCTCGACGCCGGGAGTCGCCGCCTCGGTGCCGTCGGGCTGCGCTTCGATGAGCACCAGCCGTTCGATCTCGTGCAGCGGGGGTTCCTCGTGCAGCTCGCCGACCGCATCGCAACGGCCATGGAGCGGGCCCGTACGTACGACCGCGAGCGGCTGGCCCGCGAGGACGCCGAGGTGGCGTCGGCGCGCTACCGCGAGCTGCAGGAGCTGGCCACCGGGCTGGCCCGCGCCGCCACCCGCCGCCACGTCGCCCAGCTCCTGCTCCGGCGCTCGGTCGCGTCGTCGCTGGCCCTCGGTGGCGTGATCGCCACCTTCGAGCGGGGCCGGCGGACCGAGGCGCTCGCCTCGGCCGGGGCACTGGCCAGCAGGGTCGTCGTCCGGCGACGAGCTGCGCGACGAGGTCCTCGCCGAGCTCGAGCACCTCGGCCCGCAGGCTGCACCTGACGACCTCAGCCCCGCCTTGCGCGCCCGCCTCGACGCCGCCGGCGTCCGCTCGTTCGCCGCCTACCCGATCCGGGCGGGCCGCCGCACCATCGGCGTCCTCGGGCTCGGGTGGGCCGACGACGCGCCGCCGCCCGACCTCGATGTCCTGGTGCGGGCCCAGGTGGCGATGGCCGGCCCGGCCCTGCTGCGCGCCGAGCGTTACGACCTCGACCACGACATCGCCGACACGCTCCAGCGCAGCTTCCTGGCGCTCCCTCCCATCGAGCTGCCCGGCGTGCGCTGGTCGGTGCACTACCGCGCCGGCGCCGCCGGCCTGGCCGGCGGGGACTGGTACGACCTCTACGCGCTCGACGACCACCGCGTCGCCGTCACGGTCGGCGACGTGGTCGGTCGGGGTGTGCAGGCGGCAGCCGTGATGGGGCAGCTGCGCAGCGCCACGCGGGCGATCGCCGCCCTGGTCGACGAGCCCGGCGAGCTGCTCGCCGCCCTCGACGGCTTCGTCACGGCGGGCGAGCAGGGTCGCTACTCGTCGATCGCCTTCGCCGTACTCGACACGCGGACCGGAGAGCTGCGCCACGCGGTCGCCGGGCACCCGCCGCCGGTGCTGCGCCTGCCGGACGGCACGACCCGCCTGCTCGAGTCCGGGCACGGGCCGCTGCTCGGCGTGCCGTGCGAGCGGACGACCGCCTCGGTGAACCTCCCGCCCGGCGGGCTGCTCGTGCTCTACACCGACGGCCTCGTGGAGCGCCGCGACGAGCTCGTCGACGCCGGTCTGGCCCGCCTCGTCGAGGCCGTGGCCAACGCGCCGACGACGGACCCCGATGCGATGTGCCCACACCTCGCCGCCCAGCTCCGCTCGGTCGACGACGTCGCCGACGACGTCGCCATCCTCGCCCTCCAGCGCCACCCGTCATAACGCGCGTTCGCGCACTGGACGTCGCTCTGCCGGCGGTCAGTGCACAAACGCGGTCAGCCGAGGACGCGGTCGAGGTAGGGGTTGGCGAACGTGCGGGTGGGGTCGAGGCGGTCGCGGGCCGCTGCGAAGTCCGTCCACAGGGGGTAGCGGGGGGCGAGGGTGGCGGCGCGCTGGCCGTGCAGCTTGCCCCAGTGGGGGCGCCCGCCGTAGTCGTCCATGATCCGCTCGACGCCGGCGAAGTACTCCTCGTAGGGGACACCCCGGTACTGGTGGACGGCGATCCAGCCCGAGGTCCGCCCGTACCCCGTCGACAGCGGGATGTCGTCGGCGGCCGAGACACGGACCTCGATCGGGAACAGCACAGGGGTCGGCAGGTCGCGCGTCAGCTCGCGGACGCGGCGCACGGCCTCGGGCAGGTGCTCGACCGGGATGCCGTACTCCATCTCGACGAACCGCACCTGCCGCGGGCTGCAGAAGATGCGGTCGCTGCGGTCGACGAGCTCGCGCTCGGTCGCCGCCGAACCGACGAGCTTGGCGATGCGCGGCGCCAGCGCGGGGAACCGCCGGCCGACCCGGCAGACGGCACCGAACGCGAGGTTCTCGGCCACCCACTTGTCGCGGACGTACGCCCACCGCGGCTGCGGCGCCGCCGGCTCGTCGGTGCGACGGTTGCGTTTGACCTGGCAGCGCCGGGTGCCGGGCATCCAGTAGAGCTCGAAGTGGTCGACCTCGGCGGCCCGCTCGCCGAAGCCGTCGAGCACGTCGTCGAGCACCTCCACCGACTCGCTGGCGTGGAGCCGGAACGCCGGCACGCACTGCAGCGTCACCTCGGTGACGATCCCCAGCGCCCCGAGGCCGACGCGGGCGACGCGCAGCAGCTCCGGGTCCTCGGTGGTCGAGCAACGCACGACCGAGCCGTCACCGGTGACCAGCTCCATCCCGACCACCGTCGTGGCCAGGTTGCCGAGGGCCAGCCCGGTCCCGTGGGTGGCCGTGGCGATGGCCCCGGCGATCGACTGGCGGTCGATGTCGCCGAGGTTGGGCATGGCCAGCCCGGCCGCGGCCAGCTCCTCGTTCAGGCGGTGCAGGCGGATCCCCGCCCCGACGGTCACCGTTGCCCGCTCCGGGTCGACGGCCGCCACACGGTCGAGGTGGTCGAGCGACAGCTGCACCCCGTCCGTCGCGGCGACGGCGGTGAAGGAGTGCCCGGCCCCGATCGCCTTGACCCGCCCGACCGGCGTCGTGGGCAGAGGCGACCAGGGCGGCGACCTCCTCCACCGAGCGCGGGCGGTGGCGGGCCGCCGGCGACCAGCGCTGGTTGCGGCCCCAGTTGCGCGCTGGAACGGGCGGCGTCACGGGCACCGGCGGATCCTACGATGGGCCGATGACGACGGCCGCCGCGACGCGTCGTCCACGGCACCTGCCACCACGACTGCCCGGATTCGTGCGGCTGGGAGGTCACGGTGGCCGACGGCGTGGCCGTGAAGTTGCGTGGCCGGCCCGACCACCCGTTCAGCCAGGGCGAGCTGTGCCCGAAGGTCAACCGCTTCCTCGATCGCGTCTACAGCCCCGACCGCGTCCTGCGGCCGCTGCGGCGCGTCGGCCCCAAGGGCGAGGGGCGTTTCGAGCCGACCACGTGGGACGACGCCCTGGCCGAGATCGCCGCCCGCTTCCACGGGATCATCGCCGAGCACGGCGCCGAGGCGATCCTGCCGTTCAGCGACGCCGGCAACCAGAGCCTGCTCTCGCTGATGGGGATGGACGGCCGCTTCTTCCACCACCTCGGCGCCAGCCGCCTCGTGCGCGCCATCTGCGGGCCGACGGTCGGCCACGGCGTGCGCATGACGAACGGCAACGGCCTGGGTCTCGATCCGCTCGAGCTGCGCCACAGCCGGCTGATCCTGCTGTGGGGCACGAACACCCGCCTCACCAACCGCCACCTGTGGCCGACCATCGAGGCTGCCCGGTCGGACGGCGCCAAGGTCGTCGTCATCGACCCGATCCGCACGATCACCGCCGACGCCGCCGACGAGTTCGTGCAACCCCTGCCCGGCACCGACATCGCCTTGATGCTGGCGATGATGCACGTGCTCGTGCGCGACGGCCTCGTCGACGACGACTGGGTCGGCGCCCACACCGTCGGCTACCCCGAGCTCGTCGCCCACGTCGCCGACTGGACGCCGGCGCGGGCCGCGGCGATCTGTGGCGTCGACGCCGGTGTCATCGAGCGCTTGGCCGGCGATCTCGGCACCATCCGGCCCGCCGCCATCCGCACCCTGATCGGCGCCGAGCACCACGAGAACGGGGCGATGTTCTACCGCACCCTCGCCGTGCTCCCTGCGCTGGTCGGCGCCTGGCGTGACCGCGGCGGAGGCCTGTCGCGCAGCGTCGGGTCGTACCACGACGAGCTCATCGACGAACATGCCCTCACCCGCCCCGACCTGCTCGCCGGACGGCGTCCGCGCTGGCTGAACATGAGCCGGCTGGGTGAGATCCTCACGGACCCGGCGCTCGATCCGCCGATCGACGCGTTGGTGGTGTGGAACTGCAACCCGCTCGTGATCGTGCCCAACGCCGAGCTCACCCGCCGAGGGCTGGCGCGCGACGACCTGTTCACCGTCGTCCACGAGCAGTTCCTCACGGACACGGCGCGCTATGCCGACATCGTGCTGCCGGCGACGACGCAGCTCGAAGCGAGTGACGTGGTGCCGGCGTGGGGCCACCTCTGGATGGGCTGGAACGAGGCGGCGATCGCGCCGCTCGGTGAGGCCTGCAGCAACACCGATCTGTTCCGCCGCCTGGCGGGCGCGATGGGCTTCACCGAGCCGGCGCTGTTCGACGACGACGAGACGCTGCTGGCGCAGGCGCTCGGCAACAAGGTCGACCTCGACGAGCTCCGGTCCGTCGGGTGGATCCGCGTGCCGTACGCCGAGGACGGCCGTCCGTGGGCCTCCGGCGTGTTCCCCACGACGTCCGGCAAGGTCGAGCTGGTGAGCGAGCAGCTCCGCGCCATGGGGCAGCCGGCGCTGCCGACGTTCGTGCCACCGCGGGAAGGGCCCCACGGCGACGCCGACCTCGTCGCCCGCTACCCGTTGCAGCTCCTCACACCGAAGCACCACAGCCGCTTCCTGAACTCGGGCTACTCGCACCTGCCCAAGCACGGCCCGGCCGAGGGGGCGCCGTTCGTCGAGCTCGACGCGGCCGACGCCGCCGCTCGCGGCCTGGCCGACGGCGACGCGGCCCGGGTCTGGAACGATCGGGCGACGGTCGAGCTGCCGGTGCGGGTGAGCACCCGCCTGCGGCCCGGCGTCGTGGTGATCCCGTTCGGGTGGTGGAGGACGCAGCACCCCGACGGCAAGGCGGCCAACTCGCTCACCAACGACACGCTCACCGAATGGGGCGGCGGCGTCGCCTACAGCGACACCCTCGTGCAGGTCGCCGCGGCCAGCTGAGCGCTACTCGGCCGTCGGCCCGTCGAACACCGGCGACCGCTTCTCGACGTGGCTGGCCAGTCCCTCGCGGGCATCGGGCCCGGCGAAGCCGATGAACTCGTAGGCGAGGCTGGCGTCGAAGATCGCCGACTGCGCGCGGTACCAGTGGTTCAGCGTGTGCTTGGTCCAGCGGATCGCCGACTGGGCGCCACCGGCGAGCTGCACGGCGACGGCGAGCGCCCGATCCTGCACCTCGTCGTCGTCCACGCACAGCGACACCAGCCCGATGCGCTCGGCCTCCTCCCCGGTGAGGGTGTCGCACGTGAGGAGGTAGTACTTCGCCTTGGCCATCCCGCACAGCAGCGGCCAGCAGATGGCGGCGTGGTCACCGGCGGCGACGCCCAGGCGGGTGTGGCCGTCGATGATGCGAGCGGTGCGGGCGACCACCGACACGTCGGCGAGCAACCCGGCCACGAGGCCGGCGCCGACCGCCGCGCCGTGGATCGCCGACACGATCGGCTTGCTGCAGTTGATGACGTTGAAGACGATGTCCCTGGCTTCACGCATCACGCGCAGGCGGGCGGCCTCGTCGTCCATCACCGAGCCGAGGAGCTCGAAGCTGCCACCGGCCGAGAAGGACCGCCCGGCGCCGCGCAGCAGCGCGACGCGGGTGTCGGGGTCGCGGTCGACGGCGAGCCAGACGTCAGCGAGCTGGCGGTGCACCTCCGGCCCGACGGCGTTGAGCCCGGGGCCGTCCAGCGTGATCCGCAGCACGCCGTCGTGGGGGCGGTCGAGCGTCAGCTCGCCGAAGTCGGCGTAGCTCATCGGTGCATCCTGTCCCGGCGAGCGAGCGAGCGAGCGAGCGACGACCAACGGGCTGCGTGGCCGGGGAACACCGTCATCGGACGGCGGCGATGCGGCGCGGGGCCACGATGTCGACGAGCTCGACGGTGAGGGCGGCGTAGGCCTCGGGGTGCGACAGCGTGGAGAAGTGGTCGGCGGCCAGCTCACGGCGCGTCGCGCCGAGCGTGGCGGCGAGGGCCCGCTGCTTGGCGGGCCGCACAAGGCGGTCGGCCGTCGTGATCAGCGCGGCCGCCGGGACCCCGAGGCCGCCGGCCCAGGCTCGGGCGTCGTAGCGCGACAGCGCGCGGCCGGCGTCGACCATCGCGAACGCGTCGTTGCGCGACATCTCGCTCACCAGCCACGGCACGTACGGCTCGATCGGGTGGCCGGCGCCGACCAACTTGGGGACGGCACGGTTGAGGTAGCGCCGGTAGCCCTTCGACCGCAGCCACGACCCGGCGATCGGCAGCACCCGCCACAGCGCCCGCTCGCGCCACGTCGCGCTCCACTCGAGGGCGGTGGCCTGGACGACGAGCCCGGCGACGACATCGGGATGGCGCCGCGCCAGGTGGAGGGCGACGGGCCCGCCCATCGAGTACCCGACGGCGACCGCCGGGCCGAGCCCGAGCTGGCGGACGACCGCCGCCGCGTCGTCGGCGGCGTCCTCGAGCGTGAAGCCGTCGGGCGAGCGCACGCCGCGTCCGTGCCCACGGTGGTCGAGACCGACGAACGTGTAGCGGGCCGCCAGCGCCTCGTAGGCGGTGAAGAACTGGATGTCGCTCGAGGCCGTCCACCCGTGCAGCAGCAGCACCACCGGGGCGGCAGAGTCGGGGTGCCGGTGCAACCGGACGAAGCACTCGCCGCGACCCTCCAGGCGCACGAGCCGTCCTTCCGGCAGCCACGGCAGCCGCAGCTCGTTCATTGGTGCACCGTCAGGGCGTGATGATGACGGTTTGCGACGGGCGGTGCACCAATGAACGCCTCGCCGCGGAGCGGCGAGGCGCCGTGTCGATGGTTCGCTCGCCCTGCGGGCTCGCTCATGACCGGCAGCGTACGCTCGGCCGCCGTGCTGCGCGATCTCGCGGGCAAGGTCAAGGCGGAGCTCGGCCGGCGGCGGGGCGGGACCCCGCTGGCGCCCGACCCCACCGGCTTCTACCGTGCCGGCGATCCCGGCGAGGGCCGGCGCGGCGAGGTGCTGGCCGTCGAGGAGGTCGGCGCGCCGGCCGGAGCCAGCGCCTGGCGGGTGCGCTACCGCACGGCCGATGCCGCCGGGCGGCCGGTCGCCGCGTCGATGGCCGTCGCCGCGCCGCAGGGCCCCGCCGGCGAGCGGCCCGTGGTCGTGGTGGTCCACGGCGCCATCGGCGTGGCGCCCGGCTGCGGTCCGTCGCGCACCGGCTTCGACGCCGTCTACGCGGCCGACCTGCTGGCGGTCGGCGCGGTCGTGGTCGCCCCGGACCTCACCGGCCTCGGCGTCGAGGGCGTCGACCACCCCTACCTGCACGGCACGACGGCGGGCCGCTCGATCCTCGACGCGGCGCGGGCGGCGGGCGACCTGCCGGCCACCGGAGCCGGCACGGCGGTGGTCCTCGCCGGGCACTCGGCGGGCGGGCACGGCGTGCTGTGGGCCAACGAGCTGGCGACCGGCGCCGACGGCGACGGCCTCGACGTCCGGCACACCGTCGCCATCTCGCCGGTGAGCGACCTCGCCGCGGCGATGGAGCTGTACGGAGGCCTCCGGGGGCACGCCGCCTACGCCGTGATGCTGGCTGCCACCTGGTCGGGCGTCGAGCCGGTCGAGACCGCCGACGCGCTCACCCCGGCCGCCGTCGCCCGTCTCGACGCATTGCGCACGCGTCGCCTCGACGGGCTGATGGGCACGTACCACGGCCGCGCCGAGCAGTGGGTCCGCGGCTTCACCTCGGCGGCGTGGCAGGCGGCGCTGGCCCGCCAGTCCGCCGGTGGCGGCGGCCGCAGCGCGGTCACCGTCGTCCAGGGGACCGCCGACCCGGTCGTGCTGAACGAGTGGTGCGACGACCTCGTCGACCGGCTGCGCGGTGCCGGGTGCGTGGCCGAGCTGCGCGCCTACGCCGGCGCCGACCACACGTCGGTGCTCGACGGCGGCCCGTGGTGACGTACTCGCCCTCGTCACCCGGTGTGTGGGATCCCGGTGAACGACTGCAGGCGGACGCCACCGCGGACGGTGGCGGCCAGCAGCTCGTCGGTCGGCAGGTGGGCCTCGGCGGAGGTGATCACGCCCGGCTCGACCCTCCCGGCGGCGACGAGCTCGAGGAACGCGGCAGCGACAGCGGCGGCGGCCGTGCCGAGCAGCTCGGCGATCCCCATGATGTGCGTCGCCCTGGCGCCGTCGTCGTCGTGGCCGCGCGCCTCGACGCGTAGCGCCCCGACGCCACCTTCGCGGTGCGGCGGGCTGAGCATCGGCAGGCGCGCGGTGAACCGGTCGCGGCGGGTCGCCGACATGCGGGCGCTGATGCGCCGCACGTCGGGGAAGCTGCGGTGCAGCAGCCACGGGTCGGGCATCTCGGCGCGGTAGCAGTCGCGCGCCCCGACCGGCTCGGGGAACCAGATCAGCTCGCGGCCGCTGCCCGCCGGTCGCTCGATCCAGTGCCCGTCGTGCCGGCCGATGGCCCAGCCGCGCAGCGCTCGGTGGTGCTCCCTGGCGCAGGCCGGTCCGGCCGTACCGTGCACGCAGACGTGGAGCTCGTCGCAACCGGCGAGCCGGCGGGCCAGCGAGCGGGCCAGCAGCCCGCTCAAGCCGGGCGCGACGGCCGCACCGACGACGAGCGCGGCGCCGTTGTCGCGGGCGAGGCCGTCGAGGTCGAGCAGCTCGCGGACATCGTCGAGGGCGCCGCTCGTGGACACCACGTGGGTGCCGGCGGCGAGCAGGTCACCGGCCCGCTCGGCGTGCCGTCCGGCCGACGCCAGCACGACGATCTCGGCGCCGAGGTCGCGCCCGACGAGGCGGTGGCGGTCGCCAACGACGCGCGCCAGCCGTTCGGCGACGACGCCGCTGCCGACGATGGCGACGGCCGGGGTGGCGACGTTGCTCACCGCTCGGGGACGTCGACCGGCTGCCACCCGCCGTGCTGCGGCGGCGTCCCGCCGCGCCCCCGGACGCGGAGGACACCGGCGACGGCTCCGGCGACGGACAGGGCGAAGATCGCCCGGCGCAACAGCTTCACGGCCCGTGACCGTACAGGTCGCCGGTTTGTGTCAGCACTCATCCGTCCCGGAGCCCTGTTCGCTGACACGAACCCGGGATCGCGCCGGTCACTCGACGAGGGTGCGGCCGAGATGGTCGTCGGCGTCGACGACGCCGGGGAGGGCGAAGTAGAAGCCGCCGCCCTGCGGTTCGATGTACTCCTCCAGCGGTTCGCCGGCCAGGCGGGCCTGGGTGTCGAGGAACTGCTGCAATCGGCGCTGGAAGCTGACGAAGCAGAGACCCTGGTCGAGGTG
This sequence comes from uncultured Acidimicrobiia bacterium, assembly GCA_963784255.1. Classification (GTDB taxonomy): domain Bacteria; phylum Actinomycetota; class Acidimicrobiia; order Acidimicrobiales; family Ilumatobacteraceae; genus JALZMG01. Next base: position 247,726 of record CAWAQO010000006.1, read on the forward strand.
GCCGTCGGCGTCGAAGCCGCGCGAGAAGTTGATGCCGCGGCGGAACAGCAGGCTGCCGGCGGTCTCGGGCGTGCGCGGGTTGGCGAGGCGGATGTGGGCGTCGAGCGGCGTGATCTGTCCGTCCGGATCGGCGCCGTAGTCGGGCGTGTCCGTCTCCCGCTCCCCGTCGAGCGGGGCGCCGGTCTGCTTGCGCCGGCCGATGAGGGCCTCCTGCTCGCTCAGGCGCGTCCGATCCCAGAACTCGACGAACATGCGGATCACCCGCACCACGTGGTAGCTCCCGCCGGCCGCCCAAGCCGGCTCGCCGTCGCCGGCGCCCACCCACACGTGCTCGTCCAACACGTCGTCCTCGGCCGGGAGGTTGGCCGTGCCGTCGACGAAGCCCATCAGGTTGCGCACCCCGGCGCCACCGCCCTCCGTACTGGTCCGGCGGTTGTAGCCGTCGAGCATCCACCGGAGCACGAGGTGCCGCCGGGTGCCCCGCATGATCTGGCGCAGGGCGAACAGGTTGAGGTCCTCGTGGTAGCTGCTGATCGTGAGCAGCAGATCGCCGTGGGAGCGGGCGGGGTCGAGGCGGTCGTTGGCCAGGAACGGCATCTCCACCAGCTCGCGCGGCCGCCGGTCGGCGAGGCCGAAGCGATCGTCGAACAGGCTCGCCCCGACCGACGCCACGACGCTCAGGTCGGCCGGGGGCGGAGGGTTGCCGACCGCACCCGTGTACAGCGGCGGGAACGACGGATCGCGGTCCTCGTACGCCTCGCCCTCCATCAGCCGGCGCACCTCGACGGAGAGCGCGGCGAACATCTCGGCCAGCTCGGCGCGGTCGCCGCTGGTGACGGTGAACGCGGCGATCAGACCCTGGGCGTTGGCCGGGTGGGCGATGCCCGTCTGGTGGACGCCGTGGAACGGGACGTAGGCGAGCGGGGCGACGGGATCGCGCAGATCGTCCGAGGCCGGCTCGTCACCGCCGGCCGCGGTGTCGTCGTCGTCGGAGCAGCCGACCAGAGCGGCGGCGCCACCACCGAGCAGCGACGCCCGCAGGAAGCGCCGGCGGTCGAGCTTCACGGCACCATGGCGGTCAGCTCAGACCGAGGACCCCGGCGACCTGCGAGAGCTGCTCGGAGAGCTGGGCCAGGATCGCCTGCATCTCGGTCTTGTCCTCGTCGGTGAGGTCCTCGTAGGACAGGTACCCGTCGCCGTCGCGGTAGTCGTCGAGGGCGGCTTCGATCTCGTCGAAGCTCTGCTCGATGCCGTCGGCGAGCTCGGGGTCGGCGGCCTCGATCGCCGGGCGGAGGAACTCGAACGCCTGCCGGGAGCCCTCGACGTTGGCCGCGAAGTCCCACAGGTCGGTGTGCGAGTAGCGGTCCTCCTCACCGGTGATCTTGCCGGCGGAGACCTCCTCGATGAGCTCGGCCGCGCCCACCGGGACGGCCGCCGGCGGGATCTCGATCGTCGCCACCGCGTCCTGCAGCGTCTGCAGATCGGCGTCGAGCTGGTCGGCCAGCGGGCCGGCCTCGCTGATGTCGCCGGTCTCCCACAGCAGGTACTCGAGCTTGTGCCAGCCGGTCCAGGCCGGATCCTCCTCGTCGGCGAAGTCGTCGACGCGAGCGTCGACGGCGCCGTCGATGTCGGAGATCAGTCCGGCGATCGGCTCGATGCGCTCCCACGCCTGCCGAGACGGTGCGAACGCCGCCTGGGCGGCTTCGACGTCACCGGCGCGGACGGCGTCGGTGAACGGCTGGACGTCGGCGAGCAGCTGCTCGACCTGCTCCTGGACGTAGGCGCGGTACTGGTCGACGGCCTCGGTGACCAGCGGGTCGTCGCTCGTCGCCGTGTCGTCGACGACGATGCCCGACGCCGAGGCCGAACCCGAACCCGAGCCCGACGCAGACGCCGAACCGGACGCCGAGGCCGAGGCCGAACCGGACCCCGATCCGCCGGCCGTCCCGATGTTGCGCACGGCCTCGCCGTCGTCGTCACCACAGGCGGCCAGCGCGAGGGTGATCGCCGCCAGGCCCAGCACAGCACGTCGCATCCTGGCTGTTTACCACGCCTAACAATCTCCGCCAAGCCGACCGCCGGCCGTGCGTCAGCGCTGGCGCGGCCGTCAGCCGTCGAGGGCGACGGCGGGCCGGTCGGTCGCGGGGACGCCGGCGCGGGCGAGCCGGCCGGCAGGCAGCCGGCGGGACACCAGCACGCCGAGCGCGGCGACGGCCGCCGGCAGCACCAGGGCCAGCGCGACGGCGTCGCCCGGCGCCCAGCCGACGTCGTCGCCGAGCGTCACGACGACGCCCACCGCCCCCGTGCCGAGGGCCACGCCGAGGTTGTCGAGCAACTGCAGCGACGCGGTGGCCGCGCCGTAGCCGTCGGCCGTCGCCGAGCGCAGCGTCAGTTGGGCATGGGCGGAGTAGGCCAGCCCCATCCCCAGCCCGCCGAAGGCCCACCCGATGTAGAGCACCCAGAAGGGCACGGCATCAGGCAGGGCAGCGATGGCGACGACGACGATCGCCGGTGTCAGCACGAGGTAGCCGGTGCGGATGAACGCCGCCTCGCCGGTGCGGCTGATCCAGCGGTCCTGGCACCACGCCCCGGCCGTCCACGCCAGCGTCGCCGCGGTCACGGCGATGCTGGCGTCGAACCCCGATCTGTCCCGACCGGTGGTCAGCGCGTAGGGCACGAAGGTGTCGGTGCCGAAGAAGGCGAACGTGAGCAGGCCCCGGGACGCGATCACGGCCGGCAGCCCGGGCCTGGCGCGCAGCGTGCCCGCCGGCGTCAGCCGGCGCAGCGGGGCGAGCCCGACGAGCAGGCCGGCCACCAGGCCCGGCACGAGCAGCCAGCGCGACGCCGTGCAACCGGCGACGACGAGGGAGGCGCCCGCGGCCACGCGGACCGCCTCGACCATGCGCCGGCGCCGCCAGGGCGGTCGCGGGCCGACGGTGCCACCGAGCGGGCCGAGGCGCAGCATCGCCGGCACGACCAACGACCCGGCCACCGCGACGAGCGGCAGCAGGCCGAGGAACACCCATCGCCAGCCGATCCCGTTCGACACGCGCTCGGCCAGCACCGGTCCGACCAGGCCGGGCACGACCCAGGCCGTGGACAGCACGGCGAACATCCGCGGGCGGGCCGCTTCGGGGAAGGCGCGGCCGATGGCGACGTAGCCGATCGCCGGGACGACACCGGCGCCGAACCCCTGCACGAAGCGGCCGGCGACCAGCACGGGCATCGACGGCGCCAGCCCGCCGACGGTCAGGCCGATGGCGAAGAGGATCAGCCCGACGATGTACGGCCGGCCGGCGCCGTGGCGGTCGGCCTGGTCGCCGGCGAAGACGATGCCGATCATCGTGCCGAGGAAGAAGGCCGTCGTGACCCAGCCGTACCAGGCGATGCCGCCGAGGTCGTCCTCGATGTCGGGCAGGATCGTGATGACCGCCAACGACTCGAAGGCGACCAGCGTCACGACCGACACCAGGCCGATCCGCAGGGCCCGCGTCGCCGCGGGACTGAGCGGCGGCACCTCGGTCGGCGTCATGGAGGCGAACCTACGGCTTCAACCGAGCTTGAGGTCAAGACGCCGTCCTGGCCGTCAGGACGCCGTCGGGTCGCTGATCATGGCGCCGACGTCGACGGCGAGCGAGGCGGCCTCGCCGGGCACCTCGACGATCGGGTCGTCGCGGTCGTCGTACTCGAGGCGCAGCGCGCGACTGATGATGGCGTGCATCTCGTACATCGCCGTCACGTACGTCAGCTCGAGGATCTGCTCGTCGGTCAGGTGCGTCCGCAACTGGGCGAACAGCTCGTCCGGGACGCGCCCGTCCCCGGCGACGAGGGCGTCGGTGTAGGCGAGCACGACGCGCTCGACGTCGTCGAACTGGTCCGACGTCGACCACGACGGGATCGCGGCGATCTTGTCGTCGCTCATGCCCAGCGTCCGGCACGACTTGCAGTGCTGGGAGAACACGAACTGGCTCCCGCGCAGCCACCCGGCGCGGGTCTGGCCGAGCTCGCGCAGCACCGGGTCGACCAATCGCTTCGGGCTGCGGTACAGGTTGAAGCCGCGCACGGCGTGCTGGAGGACGTCGGGCACGAGAGCGAAGACCGTCCACCAGTCGCCCGGCGTGCCGGTGGCCGTCCCCGGCTCGTCGACGGGGTCGCGGTCCGGTCCGAACAGCCGGTCGTACATGCGCAGCGTGAGCTCGTCGTCGGTCTCGTGGCGGTGCACCTGGCGCAGACGGGGCATGGGATGGCTCCTCAGTGGGCGTGGTCGTCGTGGAAGGCGATCGCGGCGTCGGCGTCGACGACCTCGCGGGCGAGCGCCAGCGACGCGGTCGTCGCCGGCTGCCCGGACGCCAGAGCGGCGAGGGCCGCCTGCTGGGCGCGGATCGCCTCGAGCAGGAGCGTCACGGGATGGATGACGATGCGCACGCCGCACGCGGCGAGGTCGTCGGCGTCGAGCAGCGGCGACTTGCCGCCTTCGACGGCGTTGTACAGCAGGGGCACGCCGGCCAGCGCCGCGCCGACTGCCGCCAGGTCCTCGACCCGTTCGAGCGCCTCCACGAACACGACGTCGGCGCCGGCGCCGGCGAAGCGCCGTCCCCGGTCGATCGCCGCCTCCAGGCCCTCGACGGCGACGGCATCCGTGCGGGCGATGACGAGCGTGTCGGCGGATCGGCGGGCGGCCACGGCGACGCGGATCCGCTCGACGGCCTCGTCGACGGCGATGACCTGCTTGTCCTCGAAGTGCCCGCAGCGCTTCGGGCTGACCTGGTCCTCGATCTGCACCGCCGCCGCCCCCGCCGCCTCGACCTCGCGCACGGTGCGGCGCACGTTGAGCGGGCCGCCGAACCCTGTGTCGATGTCGGCGATCACCGGCACGGCCACCACGGCCGTCACGCGGCGCACCGCGCCGGCGACGTCGTCGAGCCCGATCAACCCGAGGTCCGGCACGCCGAGCGAGGCCGCGGAGAGGGCGAAGCCGGAGAGGTAGGCGGCGGGGAACCCGGCCTGCTCGACGAGGCGGGCGCTCAACGCGTCGTAGCACCCCGGCGCCCGCACGAGCCCGGCCGCCATCAGCCGCCGCAGGTCGGCACCGGCGCTCACTGGTGCACCGTGCCGTGCTCGCCCAGCCACGCCGCGATGGCGTCGGCCACCTCGTCGCGGGCGCCCGGGCGGTCCTCGAAGTAGTGACGCCCCGGCAGGGTGAGCATCTGCTTGTCGGTCGCCGCGACGGCGGCGAAGATCTCGGCCGCCTGGGACGGGAACACGCCGTTGTCGGCGTCGGCTTGCACCAGCAGGGTCGGCAGGTCGAGCCGGGCGAGGTGCGGGCCGCCGCGGCAGTCCGACTCGCGGAGGCTCCACATGTTCAGCCACGTCCGCAAGGTGCTGACCGTGCCGATGCCGAACACGCCGTCGTTGGCCTTGGCCGGATCACCGGCGTAGCACAGCGGTGTGGCCCGCGAGGACGGGTCGACCGCCGGATCGACGAAGCGGGGATCGGCCCACGTCCGCCGCGTGACGAACAGCTGGTCGCCGATGCCGTGCTGCTCGAGGTGGGTGAGGCGGGCGAGGCACCAGTCGGTCAGGCGGTCGTTGCGGGCCCGCTGGGCGGCGCGGTAGCGGGCGAGGAAGGACTCGTCGTACGGCGGGCCGTTGGCCGGGTCGTACATGTCGAGCTCGGGGTCGCGCGCCGTCGGGTCGTCCTCGTCGACGACGCTCGGGTCGAGCCAGTCCGTCAGGACCTCCGGTCGCCCGGGGTGGGCGGCCAGGAACACGAACACGTCGGCTGGCACGAGCTCGTCGATCGCCGGGACCAGCCGGCGGCCGGGGGCGGGCCGGATGGTCACGCCCTGGCACTGCGAGTGGTAGGCGGCCATCAACGAGCCGCCACCGGAGTTGCCGAGGAGCACGACGCGCTCGACGCCCTGCTGGCGCAGCCAGCGCACGCCGACGGCGATCTCGGCCAGCGCGTGGTCGAGGAGGAAGTACGCCTCGGCGCCGCGGAAGCGGGTGTTCCAGCCGAGGAAGCCGTAGCCGCGCGCCGCCATGGGTTCGGCGAGGTAGTGCTCGGAGAAGTCGACGTTGTAGTGGGTGGCGATGAGCGCGGTCGCCGGCTGCCGCCCGGAGGGTGCGTGGTACACGCCCTGGCACGGATGGCCGCCGGCGCCGGCCCGACCCACGACCGGCGAGGGCAGCCCGACGAACGTCTGCTCCACGGCGATGGATGTCAGGCGTCGACCGGCGCCGGCACGTCGTTGCGCTGCTCGGCGGCCAGCACCACACCGTCGTTGCACCAGCAGGAGAACTCGAGGAGGATCCCGTCGGGGTCGAAGAAGTACATGCTGCGCATGAACACACCGGGGTGCACCTCGCGGCTCACCTGGCGCGCGCTGTCGTCGTGGTTGGCGATCGCCGTCACCGCCACGCCCTTGGCAACGAGGCGCTCCCGATACTGCTCCATCAGCTCGGCCGGCACGTCGAAGGCGACGTGGTTCATCGAGCCGACGGCGCTCGTCAGGCCGCCGCTGCCGGGGAGGTCGCTCGGCGCGGCGACCCCCGGCGCCGCCGCCGGGGCGTCCGGGAACGAGAAGAAGGCGAGGCAGTCACCGTTGCCGAGCCCGAAGAAGAAGTGGTTGCCCATCCCGGCCGGCAGCTCGATGTTCTTGACCAGCGGCATCCCGAGCACGTTGGTGTAGAAGTCGACCGTCCGCGCCATGTCGCTGCAGACGAGGGCGAGGTGGTTGATGCCGTTGATGGCGAACTCCCGGTTGCGGATCGGGGTCTCGATGGCGTCGCTCATGGTCATCCTTTCGGCGGGCGGGCCGACATCGTGTCGACCTGGCGGGAGTCGAGGTACTCGTCGAGCCGCGTGATGCGGCCCTCGACCACGGTGACGACGAGGCAGGCGGGGACGCCGAACTCCTCGCCGGCGGCGTTGCGGCCGCGCACCACGTGCTGCTGGACGAACCCGTCGGCAGTGGCCGACCGGCGCACCTCGTCGTAGCGCAACTCGCTGAAGTGACGGGTCACCCAGGCGAGCGTGCGGACGTTCTCGTCCCGCGTCTGCACGGCCCCGTCGTGGTTGTGCCAGACGACGACGTCGGGCGAGTAGGTGGCCCGCACGGTGTCGATGTCACCGGCTTCGATCGCGGCGAAGAAGCGGGCGGCCACGTCGAGCACGGTCGTCTCGCTCATCGGCACCAGGCTGTCATCTCGCCAGCGCGTCGATGAACGTGAGGAACCGGTCGAGGGCGATGCCGAGGATCTTGCCGGTCGGCTCGTCGACGAGCAGCTCCTCCTCGAAGCGCTGGTGCGCCTCGGCGACGAGGATCGGTGGCGACGGCATCACGTGGGCGCCGATCACGGCGAGCGACACGCGCAGCTGGCCCTGGGCCTGGACGGTGCCGCCGACGCGGCCCGTCGACGCCCCGATGAGGGCCACCGGCTTGCCGACCAAGGGGCCGCGGCCCGGTGGCCTCGACGCCCAGTCGACGAAGTTCTTCACCGTCCCGGGGACGCCGAAGTTGTACTCGGGCGTCGCCAGCAGCACGGCGTCGGCGGCACGGATGCGCTCCTGGACGGCGACCACTTCCGGCGGCAGGCCATCGCGCTCGAGGTCCTCGTCGAACAAGGGCAAGCGGATGAGGTCGTGGGCCACGTCGATCGCAAGGCGCGGCGGCGCCACCGCCGCGGCGTGGCAGAGCAGGCGCCGGTTGAACGACGCGCGGCGGAGGCTCCCGACGATGCCGAGCACCGAGCGGACGGGCGCGGTCCCCGGTCCATCGTCGTCCATTCCGTCATGCTGCCCGACACGACCTCGGACATCATGGTCGGGTGGCGCCTCCGACCCTCCCGACCACGCGGGGCTTCGACCGGCTCGTGTTCTTCAGCGACGCCGTGGTGCGACGCCACGCGCTGGACCGACGGCGTCGAGCGCAACATCCTCGAGGAGAACGACTCGCGCCTGCTCGCGTTCGGCCTCAGCTTCGCCGTCATCGCCCGCTACTGGATCCTCCACCACCAGCTGTTCGAGACGATGGACGGGTACACCCAGCCGCTGCTGCGGCTGAACATGCTGTGGCTGGCGACCATCGTGTTCCTGCCTTCCCGACCGAGCTGCTCGCCGTGCAGGGCGACGACGACACGGCCGTGCGCGTGCTCTACATCGGGTCTGTCTTCGTGACGTCGCTCGTGCTGCTGGCGATCAAGGCAGTCGTGGCACGGAGTCCTGCCGTGTGGGCGACGGCCGGACGCCGGCCGCGACCTGCGCGGCGCCGTCGTGATGGCGGCGCAGGGCGTGACCGTCAGGACGTGATCGTCTTCTCGGCGGCGTGCCTGTCGGTGGCCGTGAACAGCGCGCGGGCACCGGCAGGGTCGGGCTCGAAGCCCGGCGTGTCACGGCACAGCTCGACCATGATCCCGTTGGGGTCGAGGTAGTACAGCGAGTGGCACCACCCGTGGTCGATCTCCATCAACGGAGCGACGCCGGCGGCGTCCATCCGCGCCCGCACCTCGTCCTGGCGGGCGGCGTCGGCCTTGAAGGCGATGTGGTTGACCCACACCGGCAGGCCGTTGCCCTTGGAGATCGCGCTCGACCACCCCTCCTTCTCGCCGACGCCGTGGACGTCGAAGAAGGCGATGCAGGTGCCGTCGCCGAGGTCGTAGAACGTGTGCCGGAAGAAGCCGCCGGTCTCGAACGTCTCGACTTCGGTGTGCACGAGGTGGAACTCCCCTCCTCCGGTTCTGATCGCAGGAACCGGCCAGAAACAGTACGGCCACGTCGTCAGAACCTCGTCACGGCCAGACGTCGTCGGGGGAGGGTTTGGGGGCGCTGCCGCCGCCGATGACGCCCTGGTCGTAGTCGATGCTGGCGCCGGTCATCAGGCCGGATTCGTCGGAGAGCAGGAAGCAGATGGTGCGGGCCAGCTCGGCGGGGTCGATGAGGCGGCCGAACGGCTGGCGTTCGGCCGCCGCCTCGAGCCAGCCGTCGCCGGCACCGTGGTAGCGGCGCTGGATGGTGTCCTCGGCCGGCGTGTTCATCCAGCCCGGGTTGACGAGGTTGACGCGGATGTGGTCGCGCATCAGCGCGAACGCGGCGTTCTTCGTCATCGCGTGCAACGCGCCCTTCGACGTGGCGTAGGGCAGCAGGAACACCTCGCCGCCGTAGCCGGCGACGCTGCCGATGTTGACGATCGATCCGCCCACGCCCTCGCGCTTCATGATCCGGGCCGCGCCCTGGGCGAGCAGCAGCGGCGCCCGCACGTTGACGGCGAGCAGGCGGTCGACGAGCTCGGCCGTGCTGTCCCAGATGCCGCCGCGCGCCGTCTCCGCCGCCGCGTTGACGAGGCCGTGGACGACGCCGAACCGCTCGTCGACGGCGCCCATCACGCGATCGGCGGCGTCAGGGTCGCCGAGGTCGACGCCGACGAAGATGGCGTCGGTCCCGCCGTCGCGCAGACTCGACGCGACGGCCTCGCCGCGGTCGGCGTCGCGGCCGACGACGGCGACGCCGGCGGCCCCGCCGGCCGCGGCCTCACGGACGGTCGCTTCGCCGAGGCCCTGCGTGCCCCCCGTGACGACGACGACCTTGCCGGCGAGATCAGCCATGCCGCCGTCACCACCCCACCCGCTGCGCCGCGGTGCCGGCGTCCATCGCCGCTCTGGCGTCGACGATCTCCCGGCGATGGGCCGTGGCCGGCACGCCGACCTCCCAGAACGCGCCGCCCTCGGTCCAGTCGTGGGCCGACGTCGTGATGGCGATGACCGTCGTCCGGTCAGCGGCGCGGGCCCGCCCGAACGCCGCCTCCAGCTCGGCGATCGACCCGACGGTCTCGGCGACGCAGCCCATCGACCTGGCGTGGGCGGCGAAGTCCACCGGCACGACCTCGCGCACCCGTGAGTCGGCGAGCAGGTTGTTGAACGGGACCCCGCCCTGGTTCACCTGCAGGCGGTTGATCACCGCGAAGCCGCCGTTGTCGCAGACGATGACGATCAGCTTGTGGCCCGACAGCACGCTGCTGTACAGGTCGCTGTTCATCATCAGGTAGGACCCGTCGCCGACGAAGACGATCACCTCGCGGTCGGGCCGCGCCATCTTCGCCCCCCACCCACCGGAGATCTCGTAGCCCATGCACGAGTAGCCGTACTCGGCGTCGAAGCTGTTCACCGCCTTGGCCCGCCAGCCGTTGTTCAGCTCGCCGGGGAAGCCGCCGGCGGCCGACACGGCGTAGTCGCCCGGCTCGGCCAGCCGGTCGATGGCCCCGATCACCTGCGCGTAGGTCGGCTTGTGCTCGCGCGACTCGGCGCTCGGGCTGGCGATCTTGTCGATGTAGCGGTGGTACTGCGCCGTCTCCGTCGCCGCCAGCTCGGCCCACTGGTCCGGCGCCCGCCACCCGGCGACGCGGTCGGACAGGGCAGCCAGCCCCTCCCGCGCGTCGGCGACCAACGGCAGGGCGAGGTGCTTGACGGCATCGAAGCCGGCGGTGTTGAGACCGATGAAGCGGGCGGCCTCGTTGCGGAACACGGTCCACGAACCGGTGGTGAAGTCCTGCAGGCGGGTGCCGACGGCGAGCACGACGTCGGCGTCGGCGGCCAGGGCGTTGGCCGAGGTGCAGCCGGTGACGCCGACCGGCCCGGCGTTCAGGGGGTGGGCCGCCACCAGGCTGGCCTTGCCGGCGACGGTCTCCACCACGGGAACACCGTGGCGCTCGGCGAAGGCGGCCAGCTCCTCTTCGGCGAACGAGTAGTGCACGCCGCCGCCGGCGATGATCAACGGACGCTCGGCGCCGGCCAGCGCGGCGGCCGCCCGTTCGAGCTGGCGGGTGTCAGGGCGCGGCCTGGCGATCTCGTGCACGGTGGGCTCGAACAGCCGGGCGGGGAAGTCGTAGGCCTCGCCCTGCACGTCCTGCGGGAGGCCGAGGAAGGCCGGCCCGCACGTCGCCGGGTCGAGCATCGTGGCGACGGCGTGGGGCAGGGTGTGGGCGACCTGCTCGGGCCGCACGATCCGGTCCCAGTAGCGGGTCACCGGCTTGAAGGCGTCGTTGACGCTGACCGACGGGTCGCCGAAGTGCTCGACCTGCTGCAGCACCGGGTCCGGGATGCGGCTGGCGAACGTGTCGCCGGCCAGCAGCAGCAGCGGCAGCCGGTTGGCGTGGGCCACCGCCGCGGCCGTGACCATGTTCGTCGCGCCGGGTCCGATCGAGCTGGTGGCGACCATGATCTGGCGGCGACGCATCGCCTTGGCGTAGGCGACGGCGGCGAGCGCCATGCCCTGCTCGTTCTGGCCCCGCCACGTCGGCAGGGCCTCGCCGGCCTCCTCCAGCGCCGGCCCGAGGCAGGTCACGTTGCCGTGCCCGAAGATGGCGAAGACGCCGGGGAACAACGGGCGGCACCGTGCCCTCGATGTCGATCTGCTGGGCGATCAGGTAGCGGACGATCGCCTGCGCCGTGGTGCAGCGGACGGTCTTCATGCAGGAACCTCCAGGGGCACGACATCCTCCCACCGCCCCGACGAGCACGAGCGCAGCCACGCCGCCTGGAAGCTCACGTAGGCGAGGGCGGCCTCGATGCCCGGCTCGTGCTGCTCACCTCGGGCGACGGACGACAGGAAGCGCGAAGTCCTCGATCGTGACGACGTCCTCGAAGCCGATGCTGTTGGCGTCGCCGGGCACGAAGTGCCCGTGGTACGGGTAGCGGTCGCCCCCGTACACCGTCGTGTAGCCACGTGGCGCCAGCTCGCCGTCGTCGACGAGGTGGACCTGCAGCTCGTTGAGCTGCTCCAGGTTCCAGGCGAGCGCGCCCTTGGTCCCGAAGACCTCGAACGCCATCTGGCTCTCCGGACCGACCATCGAACGCGAGCACTCGAAGCTGCCACGCGCGCCGCCGGCGAACACGACCAGCGCCGCGGCGTAGTCCTCGTTCGTCACTGCGCCGACGGGGTCGCCGGGTCGACCCCGCCCGTAGTGGCTGCCGCCGGTGCCGCCCGGCAGCGGGCGCTCGCGGATGAACGTCTCCTGCGTGCCGAACACCTTGGTGATCGGACCGACGATCAGGTGGGCGAGGTCGACGGCGTGGCTGAGGATGTCGCTCGACACGCCGTGGCCGCCCTCGTCCTGCAGGAACCGCCACGACAGCAGCCCGAGCGGATCGCTGCCGTACATCGTGAAGAAGCGGCCCCGGTAGTTGGTGATCTCACCGAGCCGGCCGGCGGCCACGAGCTCCCGCGCGTGCAGCACCAGGGGCACCCAGCGGTAGTTGTAGCCGACGCCGGTGATGATCCCGGCTCGGCGCGTCGCCGCGGCGACGCGGACGGTCTGCTCCGGCGTGCCACCCACGGGCTTCTCGCAGAACAGGTGCTTGCCGGCGTCGGCGGCCGCCACGCACAACTGCTCGTGGAGCATGTTCGGCGCCGTCACGACCACGACGTCGACGCCGGGGTGCTCGACGACGCGCCTCCAGTCGTCGGTGACCTCGGCGAACCCGAACGAGCCGGCCGCCTCGTCACGCCGCGTCGCCACGTTGTCGGCGCAGATGACGAGCCGCGGCTCGAACTCGCGCTCGGGGAACAGCGTCGGGATGCGCAGGTACGAGCGGGTGTGCGCCTGCCCCATCCATCCGAACCCGATGACCCCGACGCCGATCGGCCGGCGATCCTCACCCATGGCGCACCCCGGCGGCCGTCGTCATCGGGCAGCGGGGGTCGGGGGCCATGCCCGCCCACGTGTCGCGCACCCAGTGGTGCGCCGGATCGTCGCAGAAGGCCATCGAGCGCTCGGGCCCGGCGCCGGCGAGCACGTTCAGGTAGTACATCGGGTAGCCCGGCGCGCTGATGCACGGCCCGTGGTAGCCGCGAGGGATGAGGAAGACGTCGCCGTCGCCGACGACGGCGCACTCGTCGATGCTCCCGTCCGGCGTGTAGAGGCGGTGGACACCGAAGCCGGACCGGGCGATGCGGAAGTAGTAGATCTCCTCGTTGGCCACCGGGCACTCCGGCGAGTCGTCGTGGCGGTGCGGCGGGTAGGACGACCAGTTGCCGTCGGGCGTGAGCAGCTCGACGGCCATCAGCCGCTCGGCGTGCGGCCAGGTGTCGGGGCTCAGGAAGTTGGTCACCTGGCGGGTCGCCGGTCCGGCCCCGCGCACCTCGACAGCGACGTCCTCGGCCGGCCCGTACCGCGGTGGGAGGCGCCGACCGCAGCGGGCCATCGCCAGGGCGACCTCGCCGCCGGCGGCGGCGCGCAGCGTGACCGTGGTGTCCCGGCCGGCGTAGAGGAAGTCGGTCACGCGGTCGAACACGCTCGTGCGGCCGGCGAGGCGGAACGGCGCGCCGTCCGCCTCGACCTCGACGTCGGTGGCCGACAGCGGCAGGACCGCCACCTCGTTCCCCGCCGTGTCGATCGATCTCGACGCGCCGGGCTCGAGCCGGAGCACGTGGAGCCCGGAGTACCGCCACCTCGCGTCCTCCGGCGTCAGGCGCACGGGGTCGCCGGCCGTGGCCAATGTGCCGGCGGGTCGGTGCAGGCGCTCAGCCACGATCACCCGACCGCCGCCGGCCGCACGATCCGGGCCGCCCGGTCGATCGCCGTCGCCACGTCGCCGTCGGGCGGGAAGAGCAGGGCCCGGCCGACGACGAGGCCGCGCACGTTGGGGACGCCCATCGCCTGCTCCCACGACCGGTAGGTCGCCTCGGGATCCGGGCCCGGCGCGCCGCCGAGGATCAACGCCGGCAGCGTCGTGACGGCCAGCATCCTCGCCACGTCCCGACCGGCCGGCACCTTGAGCCACGTCCAGCTGGAGTTGGCGCCGAGGCCGGCGGCCACCGCCACGACGCGCAGCAGCTCGTCGTCGTCGTCGACCAGCTCGGCCCTCCCGCCCTCACCGATGCGGTACGGCAACGGCTCGACCATGATCGGCAGCCGCTGGCGGGCCAGCGCCGTCACAGCGCGGGCGCACGCCTCGATGGTCGGCGCCGTGCCGGCGTCGTCGCGGGCGATGCGCAGCAACACCTTGCCGCCGTCCAGCCCGCCGGTGACGATGCCCTCGACGTCGTAGGCGGTCATGCGGTCGTCGAGCTCCCACCGCGCGCCCTGCAGGCCGCCACGGTTCATCGTGCCGAACGCCAGCTTGCCGTCGAGCGCACCCAGCAGCGCGAGCTCCTCGAGGACATCGGCGCTGCCGAGCACCCCGTCGACGCCGTCGTTGGCGAGGGCGACGAGCAGCCCGTCGAGGAGCCGACGGCGGTCGGCCATGGCGAACGGGTCGGCGCCGACGCCGAGCATGCCGCGCGCCGCGTGGTCGGCGGCGACGACGAACAGCCGGCCGTCGGTCAGCAGCGGGCGGCGAGCGCCGGGCAGCCAGCCGGGCCGCGCCGGCACCGGGCTCGCTCGCCCGGCGCTCCAGGAGCTCGGCCCAGCGCTCATCGGTCAACCGCATGGCGCTCCAACAGCTCGTCGATCTCCGCGGCGGTCGGCATGTCGTCGGCGCACATGAGGCGCCCCGCGACGATGGCGCCGGCGGCGTTGCCGTACGCCGCGCAACGCTCCAGCTCCCAGCCGGCGAGCAGCCCGTGGCACACCGCACCGCCGAAGGCGTCCCCGGCGCCGAGACCGCACACGATGTCGACGGGGAACGCCGGGACGCGCCACCGGCCGGCCGCCGTGGCCACGAGGACGCCGTCGCCGCCGAGCTTGACCATCGCGCCGTCGAGGCCGCGGGCGAGCAGGCGGTCGGCGGCCTCGTCGGGGTCGGCCGTGCCGACGGCGACGTCGCACTCGGCGCGGTTGCCGACGGCGAGCGTCGCCTGCTCGAGGGCCACGGCCAGCTCGCGGGTGGCGCTCGCCGGTCCGTCCCACATCTGCGGTCGCCAGTCGAGGTCGATCACCGTCACGGCGCGCCGCCCGCGAGCACGCAGCAGGTCGTGCACGGTCGACCGGCTCGGCTCCGCCGACAGCGCACCGGCCGACGCCCACAGGATCGGGACGTCCCTGGCGACGTCGAGCCCCACGTCGGCCACGGTGATCTGCAGGTCGGGCGGGTGTGGGCCGCGGTAGAAGACGATGCGCGGGTCGTCGGGTGGGTCCAGCTCGGCGAACGCCAGCGGCGTCGGTGCCGTCGCATCGGTGCCGACGAACCTGGTGTCGACGTCGAACGTCTCGGCCAGCGCCCAGCGGACGTAGTCACCGAAGGGGTCGGCGCCGACCTTCGTCAGGACGGCGGCGTGATGACCGAGGCGGGCGGCGGCGACGGCGACGTTGGTCGCCGTGCCACCGATGGACTTGCGGAACGTGCGCACGTGGCGCAACGGCACACCGAGCTGCTCGGCGTAGAGGTCGACGCTGATGCGGCCGATCGTCAGCAGCTCGAGGCCACCGTCACCCATCGAGACGGATGCGATCCTTGGCCAGCTCGGCCTGCAGCTCGTGCTGCAGCTCGCGCAGCTCGGAGCCGCCGGCCATCAAGCCCGGTCAGCTCCTCCTGGGTGATCTCCTCCTTGACGAAGTTGCCCAGCGAGCGGCCCCGGTTGAGGATGAGGAAGCGGTCGCCGACGGGATAGGCGTGGTGCGGGTTGTGGGTGATGAAGATCACGCCGAGGTTGCGCCGGGCCGCCTCGACGACGTACTTCAGCACCACGCCGGACTGCTTCACCCCGAGCGCCGACGTCGGCTCGTCGAGGATCAGCACTCGGGCGCCGCGGTAGGCGGCGCGGGCGATGGCGACCGACTGGCGCTCGCCGCCCGACAGCGTGCCGACGGTCTGCTCCGTGTCACGGATGTCGATGCCCATCTTGGCCAGCTCGTCCCTGGCGATCCGCTTGGACTTGGGGATGTCGATCCACTTGAACGGCCCGAACCCCCGGCGCGGCTCGTCGCCCAGCCAGAAGTTGCGCCACACCGACATCAGCGGGACCACCGCGAGGTCCTGGTACACCGTGGCGATGCCGCGGTCGAGGGCGTCGCGCGGTGACGTCAGCCGGACCCGCTCACCGTCGATCAGGAGGTCGCCGTCGCTCGGCTGGTGCACGCCGGAGAAGATCTTGATGAACGTCGACTTGCCGGCCCCGTTGTCGCCGAGCACACACGTGACCTTGCCCGCCTCGACGGTGGTGGTGATGCCGCGGAGGGCGATCACGTTGCCGTAGTGCTTGCTCAGGTTGCGCACCTCGAGGAGCGGCGGCCGGTCCCGTCTCTCGCTGCGAGTCGTCGTCATCGTCTCGTCGCTCATCGTGACGCCGCCTTGTTGCGCACCCAGTTGTTGGCCGCCACGGCCAGCAGCAGGATCACGCCGAGGAACACATAGCGCCAGTTGGTGTTCCACCCGGCGAACGGGATGCCTTGGGTCGACATCGACATGATCAGCGAGCCGATGGCCCCGCCTGCCGCCGAGCCGTAGCCCCCGGTGAGGAGGTTGCCGCCGACGACAGCAGCGATGATGTACTCGAACTCCTCGCCGTCGCCGACGTTGGCCTGCACCGAGTTGAGGCGGAAGGCGATGAGCATGCCCGAGAGCCAGCCGGCACCGGACACGATCATGAACAGCGTCGTCTTCGTGCGCGATGCCGGTACGCCCTCGGCGCGGGCGGCCTCCTTGTTGCCGCCGACGGCGAAGATCCAGTTGCCGAAGCGGGTGCGCATGAGCAGCCAGGTCCCGACCGCCGCGAAGAGCAGGAACCAGAGGATCGAGACGCGATACCGGATCACCGCCGTCGTCGCCGCGTTCTCGGCAGCGGTGGTGTAGAGCATCTGGATGGCCGTGCCGAGGGCGATCAGCAGGACGCCACCGATCGCCGCGCGGCGGCCCCAGGTGTCGGCGACCGTGTCGGGACCAGTGCGTGCGGCGAAGAGGTAGCCGAGGAGCGCTGAGCAGACCAGCGCCAGCGAGATCAGCAGCATCACGGTGAACAGCTCGGTGCGGAACTTCTGCGACGTCGATTCGGCGCGGACGAAGAACGCGAGTGCGGCGACGACCACCGCGATGAGCAGCTCGACGACGAGTCCCGCCGACGCCGACGTCTCGGCGGCCCGGTTGCTGGCGACGAGCAGGACGATCAGACCGGCGACGACGAGGCCGACGAGCACCACGGCGCGCGCGCCCTGACGGGTCATCAGGTAGCCGACGGCGGGGACCGCCGCGATCGCGACGCCGGCGAGCGGCGACCACACCGGCACCTTTCCCGCCACGACCGCGATCGCGAGCACGCCGGCGACCCCGAGTCCGACGGCGAAGAGCGTGCGCCCGAAGGCGTCCGAGATGAGCACCCCGATGGCGTCGCCGGACTCCGGGTCGCTCGACGCCGCGATGACGACGCCCACCACGATGGCGAAGAGCCCGAAGGCCACGCGCCGCCAGACGTCGGCGGTGATCGTCACCGCGCCGCGCCGCCCGAGCAGCCGGAATCGCCACGCCCCCCAGCCGAGGACGGCGACGAGAACACCGACGCCCAGCAGGATGCTGTTGAGGATGTTCTTGTCGACGCCGTCGCTGTTGAGCAGGCCGTAGAAGCCGGCGCCGGCGACGACCAGGCCGATCGACGACGCCGAAGAGGCCGCGGGTGTTGCCCGACGCGGCCCGCTGGTAGCTCAGCTCCAGCACCCCGATGATGACCAGCGCGGCGCCGACGATGAGCAGCGTCGCCCACGCCACGTCGCGGCCCTCCCAGACGTGGTCGTTGCGGATCCACGAGGCGGCGAAGATCTTGCGCCAGAAGTCGTAGCCGTCGGCCTCGCTGAGGCCCTCCACGACGACCTGCCCGGCGAAGATCTTGGCGAAGCTCAGCTTGGCGCCGATCAGCACGAAGAACGTCCCGAGGGTGACGATGAAGCTGGGCAGCTTGGTCTTGTCGACGATCGTGCCGTTGAACCAGCCGACCATCATGGCGAAGGCGAACGACAAGGGGACGGCGAACGTGAGGTTGAGGCCGGCGCCGCCGAACTCGCCGACCTCCTTGGACAGCAGGATCACCAGCATCGCCGTGGCGCCGGTGATCGACCCCGACGACAGGTCGAACTCACCGCCGATCATCAGCAGTGACACGGCCACCGCCATGATGCCCAACGTCGCCGCGCACGTCGAGGTAGTTGGCCGTGCCGGCCGCCGTGCCGAAGACATCGGCGATGGCCCAGAAGAACGTCCACACGGCGGTGGTGCCGATGAGCGCGCCGATCTCCGGACGGACCAGCAGCCGCTGGATCGGTCCGCGCCACGCGAGCCGCTCGTCGGCGGACGGCGGTGCCACCGGCTCCTCCGGTGGCACCGTCCGCGCGCGTCCGTCACCGTGGCCATCGTCACCGCTCCGACGGCCTGTTCACGACCGGCTCAGCGTGTGCCGGCGTCGACCAGCGCGGCGACACCCTCGACGTTCTCGGCGTCGACGAAGCCGGGACCGGTCAGGATCGGCAGCCCACCACCAGCGGTGTTCAAGTTGGTGGCCTGCAGGTACATCAGCACCACCGGGATGTAGCCCTGGAGGAACTGCTGCTGGTCGACCGTGAACGCGACGTCGCCGCTCTCGATCGCCGGCAGGAGGTCCGGCGAGATGTCGAAGCCGGCGATCTGCAGCTCACGCCCGGCCGACTCGGCCGCGGCGATGGCCCGCAGCGGCAGGTTCGGACCGGTGCCCATGAAGGCGTCGATCTCCGGGTTGGCCTGCAGGAGGGCGGAGATCTGGTTCTCCTGCTCGGTCGGGTCGGCGTCGTCGCCGACGAACTCGGAGATGACCTCGCCCTCGAACGTCTCGGCGAGACCTTCGCAGCGCTCCTCGAGGGCGATGTTCGTCTGCTCCTGTCGACCACAGAGGATCGTCGTGACGCCGAGCTCGTTGAAGCGCTCACCAGCGCCCTGGCCGGCGACGATCTCGTCCTGGCCGACGTGGGTCGTGGCGCCGAGCTCCTTCCAGTTGTTGAGGCCGGAGTTCAGCGTGTACAGCGGGATGCCGGCGTCGACGACTGCTTGCGCAGCGGCCGAGACCCCCTCGGGGTCGGCCAGCGAGATGGCGATGCCGTCGGATCCCTCCGCGATGGCCGCTTCGATCGCCTGCGACTGCGTCTGGGCGTCGTTGGTCGACCCGAAGTAGCTGACCTCGACACCGAGGTCGGCGGCGGCCTGCTCGACGGCCGTCTGCACGACGGACCAGAACACGCCGTCGTCGCCGTGGGTGATCACGTGGAAGTGCAGGTCCTGCCCCTGCACCACGTCGACGGTGTCGCCAGTCGTGGTGTCCGCGCCACCGGCCTCGGTGCCGGACGCGGCCGTCGTGCCCTCGGTGTCGCCCGATGTCGCTGCGCTCGTCTCCTCGCTCGCCTCCGTGTCGGCCGGCGCCGACGTGCCGTCGGAGTCGTCGTCGTCACCCGTGCAGGCCGTTGCGAACAACGCCAACGCGGCGGTGGCCGTGAGCGCACGGCGAAGTTTCGTTCTCATGGTTGGGTCCCCCTCTGGTGCTCGTTGGAAGCTGGTGATCCGGTCACCTTCCCCCCGCGCAACGTAGCGCTCAGCGAGGGCTCGATCGACCGGAGGTACGCGACGCTCTTGGCGACGTCGCGAACGGGCCCCTCACCGGCCGGCGGTTCGCCGCCGGTGATGGCCACGTCCTGCTCGAGGACGTACAGGCCGTCGTAGCCCGCCCGCTCGAGCGTCGTGATGACCTCGGCGACGGGGACGTCGCCCTCGCCGAGTGGTGCGAACAGACCGGCCTGGACGGCGCCCATCAACCCGAGCTCGCCATCGCGCAGCCGCGCCGCCACGTCGAGGCGGACGTCCTTGAGGTGCACGAGGCCGACCCGCTCGGCGAAGCGCTCGGCGAGGTCGACGGCGTCGGCGCCGCCGAGCGTCACGTGGCCGGTGTCGAGGCAGATCGGCACGGCCGAGCCGTCGAGGAACCGCTCGAGCTCGTCGGCCGTCTCGACGAGCGTGGCGACGTGCGGGTGCACGACCTGCTGCAGGCCGTGGTCGGCGGCCACCTCGTCGATCTCGGCGACGACGTCGAGCATGTGTGCCCACTGCTCGTCGGACAGGGTCGGGCGGGACCAGTCGGCGGGGTCGTTCACGAGGGCGGTGACGAAGTGCACCGCGCCGACCGCCTCGAGCAGCGTCGGCCATCTCGGTCGCCGTGTGCATCGTCTCGTCGCGGCGCGCCGCGTCGTGGCCGACGACGGGCACGAAGGCGCCGACGGCCCGCAGGCCGTGGTCGTCGAGCGTGGCGCGCAACGACTCGGCGTCGGTGGGCAACCACCCGATGGCGCCGAGCTCGGTGGCCGTGATGCCGAGCTCGCGCATCTCGGTGAGCACGCGGTCGACGGGCAGCTGCAGCCCCCACCCGGGGACCTCGCAGATGCCCCACGAGATCGGCCCGCCGGCGACCCGCTCGAGCAGTCCCCCGTCCGGCGCCGTGCCGTTGTCGTCCACGTACCCCCCACCCCGCGGCACGGACGGCGTCCCGTTGCCGTTGGAGCGCTCTAACTCTTATGCTCCGCCGGTCACTCTGTCAAGGGTCGCCTTCCTCATCGGCGCGCTGTCCTGCGCCGCGGCGCCGGCCTGCGGTGACGGCGGCGAACCGGCCGGCAACGCCACCGTCAGCGTCGCCGCACGCGGCTGCCGGCCGACCGCGACCGCGGCCATGGGCGTGGTCGTCGGTGACGGGCTCGTCGCCACCGTCGCCCACGCCGTCGCCGGCGAGGAGGAGATCACGGTGCACGATGCGGACGGTGTCGCGCACGGCGCGACGGTGGTCGCGATCGACGCAGGGCTCGACGCCGCGGTGCTGCGCGTCGACGGACTCGGCACGGTGACGGGCGGGACCGACCTGCCCGTCGAGGTCGTCCGGTCGGTCACCATCCGCACGACCGACATCTATGGCGAGGGCGAGCACCTCCGCCCCGGCCTGGAGCTCGCCGGCGTCGTGCAGCCGGGCGACTCCGGCGCGCCCGTCTTCGACGACGACGGCCGCCTCGTCGGCCTCGTCTGGGCGCGCAGCCGCGAGCGCGACGACCGAGCGTGGGCGCTGACCATCGACGCGATCGCCCCGCTCGTCGACGCCGCGAGGCGGGGCGACCCCGTCGCACCCGTCCGCTGCGCCCGCTGACCCCGTTCTGTCGTTTGATGAGGGCCCGATCGGGCCGTGGCCAAACGACAGAACGGGGTGTGGTGGGGTCAGGAAGAGGAGGGGGTGGCGCGGAGCTCGTCGCGCAGGGCGCGCATGCCGGTGAGCTCGAGGCCCTGGGCGTGCAGCCACGCCGCCCACGCCGGCGAGCCGAACAGCTCGTGCTCGTCCGTGCGGATGTGCGCCGTCGCCGGCTCGATGACCTCCAGCTCGCCTGGCGCGTTGGGGTGCAGGGCGAGGAACGTGAGCCCGTCGCCGACGGCGTCGAGCATGTCCTCGTAGTGCGGGAGGGCCGGCTCGTCGGGCGGCCGGTCCCAGGGCGTCTCGAGGACGGCGTCGAAGATCGGCACGCCCGCCCGCTCGGCGCGGGCGACGAACGGCGCGTACTGCTCGGCGGTGACGCCGATGAGGTGGCCGTTCGGCGCGTACCCGTCGAGCGTGGCGGTGAGCAGCACGGGCAGGCGGTAGTCCTCGGCCAGCTCCAGGTACGTCGCGCAGAACTCCGGGGCGATCGCCGCACCCATGTGGGCGTCGAGGTGGGTGACGTCGATGCCGGCGGCCAGCGCCTTGTCGACCTGGGCGCGCAACTCCACCGCGACGGCCGCCGGGTCGGCGTGGCGGCGCACGCTCGCCACGTCGCGCCAGAGCGAGCCGGACGGGTCCGTCAGGCCGGCCGACCGCGGCGGACCGCTGATCGGGCCCCACCGGTAGGACGTCTTCTCCGCCGTCAGCGTGAGGTGGACGCCGAGATCGAGGGAGGCGTCGGCGGCTGCCCACTCGGCGATCTCCTCGAACCCCGGGCACGGCACCATCACCGATCCGCTCGTCACCGTGCCCCGCGCCGACAGCTCGACGAAGGCGACGTTGGCCCCGTGGCACATGCCGACATCGTCCTGGTGGATCACGACCCGCCGAGCCATCACGCCGACCTCCACTGGGACGGCACTGCCCGTCGCCTCGATCACCGCGCGGCCGACCGCCGTCGCCCTGGCACTGGCCGACGCGCCCGGCACGTCCACCGGTCCGCCGCGCACCGCCGCCGCGAAGGCGCGGGCCTGACCGACCACGCCGGCGGCCATCACGTCGTCGGCCGCCGAACCGGGGAGCTCACGCATCCCGTCGGCCGTGCCGGCGCGGGCCCGCCCGGTCGGGAGGGCGTCGACGAGCACCGCCCCGCCCGAGCCGAGCACTTCGGTGCGGACGTCGTCGCCGAAGCGGGCGTTGCGCGACAGGTCGACGGTCGCCACCGCGCCGCCGTCGAGCTCGAGGACGGCGACGAGGTTGTCGAGGTCGCCGGCGGCCCCGACGGCGGGTTCGACCAGCGGCAGGGCCCACGCCGACACCCGCCGGATCCGTCGTCCCGTCAGCCACTCGGCGAGGTCGTACTCGTGGACGCCACAGTCGATCGCCAGGCCGCCGCTCACGGCCGGGTCGCAGAACGTCGCCGGCGGCGGGTCGGCGTCCCACTGGGCGAGGCGCACGAGGAGCGGCGTGCCGATGCCTCCCGCGGCGACGAGCTCCTTCGCCGCGACCCACGGCGGCGAGAAGCGCCGCCAGAACCCGACCTGCAGGACGAGCCCGCGCCGGCTGGCGCGGGTGCCGAGGTCCTCGGCCTCCTCCGGATCGAGCGCCAGCGGCTTCTCGCACAGCACGTGCAGGCCGGCGTCCAGCGCCGCTCGCACGAACGCCGGGTGCGACGGCGTCGGGCTGGCGATCAGGCAGGCGTCGAGGTCGTCCCTGGCCGAGCGCGGCATCGAGGTCGCGGTAGCCGGCGGCCTGCGGCCTGATGGCCATCGCCTCGGCGAGGGCGTCCGGGTTCGGCTCGGCGAGGGCGACCACGTCGATCTCCGGCACGTCGGCGAGGGCGCGCAGGTGGAACCGACCCATGCGACCGAGGCCGACGAGGGCGGTCCGGACCGGTCGCGGTGTCGACGGCACGGCGGCGGATCCTACGTGCGCGAGATTGTGCGCCATGGAGGGGGCAGATCGAGTCGTCCGCGTGGGGGTGCTCGGCGTCGGCCGGATCGGCCGGATGCACGCCGACCTGTTGGCCTGGCAGGTGCCCGACGCGACCTGCGGGATGGTCTACGACGTGAACGCCGACGCCGCGGCGCAGGTCGCGGCGCGGCTCGGTGTGCCGGTGGCGCGCTCGGTCAGCGAGGTCCTCGAGTCGCCCGACCTCGACGCCGTCGCCATCGCCACGAGCACCGACACCCACGTCGACCTGCTGCGGGCCGCGGCGGGCTCGGGCAAGGGCATCTTCTGCGAGAAGCCGATCAGCCTCCACCTCGCCGAGGTCGACGACGTGCTGGCGGAGATCGACGCCGCCGGCGCCCGCCTGCAGATCGGGTTCAACCGCCGCTTCGACCCGGCCCACCGGTTCGTGCGCGACGCCGCGGCGAGCGGCTCGCTCGGGCCGCTGCACCTCGTGCGCATCTCCAGCCGCGATCCGGCGCCGCCCCCGATCGAGTACATCCAGGTGTCCGGCGGGATCTTCCTCGACATGACCTCCCACGACATCGACATGGCCCGGTTCGTCACGGGCAGCGAGGTGGTCGAGGTCTACGCCCAGGGGGCGGTGCGGATCGACCCGGCGATCGGCGAGGCCGGCGACCTCGACACCGCGGTGCTCACGCTGCGACACGCCGACGGCTGCCTCACCGTCATCGACAACAGCCGGCGGGCGACCTACGGCTACGACCAGCGCGTCGAGGCGTTCGGGGCCGAGGGTGCGGCGTCGTCGCAGAACCCGCCGGCCCACACCGGCGTGCTCCTCGACGGGAACGGCAGCCACGGCCCGACGCTCCCGTA
The DNA here is from genome assembly GCA_963784255.1 of uncultured Acidimicrobiia bacterium. GTDB lineage: Bacteria > Actinomycetota > Acidimicrobiia > Acidimicrobiales > Ilumatobacteraceae > JALZMG01. The sequence continues at coordinate 271,619 of CAWAQO010000006.1, forward strand.
CTTCTTCATCGAGCGCTACCTGCCGAGCTACGTCCGGCAGTGGTCGGCGTTCGCCAGCTACGTGCGGGCGGGCGGGACCTCGCCGGTCTCCGGCGCCGAAGGCCGCGCGCCGCTCGCCATCGGGCTGGCGGCCTGGCGGTCGGTGCGCGAGGGGCGCCCCGTCGCCGTCGAGGCGGCGCCGGCCTAGCCGAGCGCGGCGGTCTCCCGCTCGGCGCGGAAGCGACGCAGCTGCTCGTCCAGCGAGAGCAGCTCGACACCGAGCGTCGCGGCCGTGGCCACGCGCCGACAGGCTGGTGTCGTAGGGGACGCGCATCGCCGGCACGTCGCCCGGTCCTGGCGGTCCGGCGCGCACGAGGCCCGGATCGAGCCCGAAGGCGGCGGCCGCCCGCTCGGCGAGCTCGCGCCGCCCGACCGCCTCGCCGCCGCAGCAGTGGTAGGTGCCGTGCCCGTCGCCCTCGACGATCCGCCACATCATCTCGGCCGCCTCGCTGGCCAGCGTGGGGGTGGCGACCATGTTGATGTCGGCGTGCTCCCACACGGTGAAGGGCCGGCCGGCGGCGAGCGCGTCGACCAGCGTCGCCACGAAGTACCCGAACCCGGCGTCCTGGGCGCGCGGACCCTCGGCGCGGGCCCAGTGCACGCCGTTGACCGCGCCGATGCGGGCCACCGCGCCGTCGCGGGCGCGCTCGCTGACCACCAGCTCGCTCGCCAGCTTGAGGACGCCGTAGACGTTGACCGGATTGGGCGGCGTCGCCTCGTCGGCGCCGCCCTGCGTGCCGTCGAAGACCCAGTCGGTGGAGACGAGCACGACCTTGGCGCCCACCGCGTTCGCCGCGTCGACGACGTGGCGGGTGGCCCCGACGTAGCCCGCCCAGCCGGCGTGGCGGTCGGTGAGCAGGCGGCCGAGATCGTTGAGGATGGCGCAGTGGACGACGGCGTCGGGGCGTGCGTCGTCGACGGCGGCGCGCACGGCCGCGGCGTCCGTAGGTCAACGTCGGCGTGGGTGGGTGCCACGACGTCGGCGCCGTGACGCCCGGCGAACACCTCGACGACGTTGCTGCCGACGAAGCCCGAGCCGCCGGTGACCCAGACCCTCATCACACGGCGTCGGCCGGCGCGGCCGCCGACACGTCGGCCACGAGGTGGCCGTCGACGCACTCGACGCGGTAGGTGCCGAGGGGAACCTTGACCGGGCGGCGCGTCGGCTCGCCCGTCATCACGTCGAAGCGCCCGTTGTGCTTGGGACACTCGATGCACCCGTCGACGAGCAGCCCGTCGGCGAGGTGCGTCTGGGCGTGGGTGCACATCCCGTCGAGCAGCACGTAGGTGTCGGCGTCGGGCCGGCACAGCACGTAGGTCGCGTCGGCGGTGTCGACGCGCACGATGCCGCCCTGCGGCAACCGGTCGGCGGGACCGAGATCGAGGGCTCCGCCGGCCACGGTCGCCATCGCCATCGCCACGGCCGCCCCGGTCACCACCGGCGGCGTGGTGTCGGGCAGCCGGCGGCCGGGGATCTCCCACTCGGGGTCGTGGCGCTGGTGCCGGAGGGCGTCGACGATCTCCTTGTAGGCGGCGAGCACCGAGCGGTTGGGCGCCGGCAGGTGGGCGGCGATCTCGTCGTGCAGCGCCGGCAGGGCGTGGTACGGCACCGTCGGGAAGAGGTGGTGCTCGAGGTGGTAGTTCATGTTGAGGTACAGGAAGCGAAGGACGGGGTTCATGTAGACGGTCCGCGTGTTCAGGCGGTGGTCGAGCACGTCCTCGCGCAGCCCGGCGTGCTGGGTCGTGGCGAAGAACCACAACATCCACGCCCCGTAGAACGAGGGCAGCCCGATGAACAGCAACGGCACGATCGATCCGGTCGCGACGGACCACGCGACCACGCCGGCGAGCACGCCGAGGATCACCCGCGCCTCCCAGACGACGCGGCGCAGCTCGTCGGCGGGCACGAAGTCGCGCGCCTCGTCGTCGATGCGCCCGGCGGCGTGACGGGCCATCCGCCACAGCATCTTCGGCCCGTTGACGAGGTTGAGCAGGTTGGGGATGACCGTGCGAAGGCGGAACGGGCGGGTGAACAGCACCTCGGGATCGCGGCCGACGATGATCGTGTCCGAGTGGTGGCGCACGTGCGACCAGCGCCACATGGTCGGTTCGCGCAGCAACATGAACGAGGCCAGGTCGTACACGGCGTCGTTGGCCCACCGCGCCCGGAAGGCGGTCCCGTGCCCGCACTCGTGCCAGCGGGCGTCGGCCGACGAGCCGTACAACGTCCCGTAGACGAAGAAGGCGGGCAGCGCCCACCACGACCCGAGGCTGAGGTACGCCCACACGCCCGAGACGGCGAGCAGGGCGAGCCACAGCACCACGTCGCGAGCGGCGCGGCCGTCGCGGCGCGTGGTCAGCGCCTGCAGCCGTTGCGGGTCGATCGGCGGCCGGTACCACTGGGCGTCAGCGAGCCCGAGCGACACGGCCCGCCGCGCGGACGGGCCGGTGAGGCCGTAGTCGCGCGGGTGGTCCTGCCACGCCACGTCGCCAGTCTGCCACTCCGCGCCGGGTCGCCGGGACGCCAGGTCTTGGAGCGCTCCATTGCCCACGCCGGTCCGGGGTGCTTCACTGGCAGCCGGAGGAGGAGGGCGTGGTCCACACGACGATGGAGGATGTCGCCAGGCGGGCGGGCGTCTCACGGTCCCTCGTCTCGCTCGTCATGCGCGACAGCCCCAACGTCAGCGCCGAACGCCGACGCCGCGTCCTGGTCGCGGCTGACGAGCTCGGCTACTCCCCCAACGCGATGGCGCGGGGCCTGGCCAGCCGCCAGTCCGGGATGGTCGCCGTGCTGCTCAACGACCTCCACAACCCGTTCTTCGCCGAGACCTTCGACGGGCTGCTCGCCGCCTCCGACGCCCAGGGCTACCGGCTGCTGCTCGGCGCCGGCAGCGACCAGAAGCGGACGGAGCTGGCGGCCATGCGGGGGTTCCTGGAGTACCGCCCCGACGGGGTCATCCTCGTCAGCCCCCGTCTCCCCGCCGGGGCCATCGCCAACCTGGCCACGTCGGTGCCGGTCGTCGTGATCGGGCGCAGCGTGCGGGCCGAAGGGCGTCGACAGCGTGATGACGGACGAGGCCGTCGGCGCCCGGCTGGCCGTCGACCACCTGGCGGCGCTGGGCCACCGCCACATCGTCCACATCGACGGCGGCCGCGGAGCAGGGGCGGCGCCGCGGCGGCAGGGCTATCGCCGGGCCATGGAGCGGGCCGGGCTGGGCCGGCACGTCGAGGTGCTCCCCGGCGACTTCACCGAGCGCGCCGGCACCGTCGCCGGGGCCGCCCTCGCCGAGCGCGCGGCGATCCCGACGGCGATCTTCGCCGCCAACGACCTCGTCGCGGTCGGGGCCATCGACGCGCTCGAACGACGGGGCGCCCGCGTCCCCGCCGACGTGTCGGTGGTCGGCTACGACAACACGTTCTTCGCCCGCCTCGCCCACATCTCGCTGACCACCGTCGACCAGCCGCGCGAGGAGATGGGCCACCTCGCCGTCGGCCTCCTCGCCGCCCGGATGGGCGGCCGCCGCGCCGGTCCCGAGCTCGTGCTCACGACCCCGACGCTGGTCCCTCGCGACACGACCGCCCCACCACGCCGATGAACGACCGGCCGGTGGTGTTCTTCGACCGTGTCGTGCCGGCCGACGTCGCCGACCTCCTCGACGACCGGCTGACCGCCGTCGGCCCCGACGACGTCGACCTGCGGCCCGCCGTCGCCGTGGTGTCCGGGACACGCCGGTGGGACGCCCCCACGATGGACGGCGCCCCCCACCTGCGGGTGATCTCCCGCACGGGCGTCGGCTACGACAACATCGACGTGCCCGCGGCGACCGCCCGCGGGATCGCCGTCTGCCATGCCGCCGACGGACCGACGGTGTCGACCGCCGAGCACACCATCGCCCTGCTCCTGGCCATCACCAAGCTCCTGCCGGCATGGGCCGCGCCGCCGCGGCTCGGCGCCGAGCTCGACGGCCGCACGCTGGGCATCCTCGGGTACGGCCGCATCGGCCGGCGGGTCGCGGGCACGGCCCGTGCGATGGGCATGCGCACGATCGTCCATGATCCGTTCGTGGATCCCGGAGACGAACTCGAAACCGTCGGACTCGACGAGCTGTGGCGCCGGTCCGACGTCCTGACGTTGCACGCGCCGGCGACACCGGCCACCCGCCACGTCGTCGGCCGCGCCGCCTTCGCCGCGATGGTCGACGGCAGCTTCCTCGTCAACTGCGCCCGCGGTTCGCTCGTCGACCACGACGCGCTGCTCGAGGCGCTCGACGGCGGCCGGCTGGCGGCGGCCGGGCTCGACGTCACCGAGCCGGAGCCCCTGCCGGCGGGCCATCCCCTCCTGAGCCACCCACGCGTGATCGTCACCCCGCACATCGCATCGAGCACGGCGACCGGGCGGCGCCGGCTCTACGCCCACGCCATCGCCAACGCGCTCGCCGCACTCGACGGTGACCTGTCCTCGGCGGTCCCGGAGCAGCGGCCGTGACCACGCTGCGTCAACGCTGGGGCGAGGGCCACACCACGTTCGGCGCGTGGCTCGTCGTGCCCGGGCTGGTCGGCGCCGAAGCGGTCGCCCGCCTCGGCTTCGACTACGTCTGCGCCGACCTCCAGCACGGCGCCGTCGGCGAGGAGGGGGTGCTGGCCGTGATCCAGGCGGTGGTCCTCGGCGGCTCGCGGCCCGTCGTGCGGGTGCGGTGGAACGAGCCCGGCGCCATCGGCCGCGCGCTCGATGCCGGCGCCGAGGGCGTGATCGTCCCGATGGTCAACTCCCCCGCCGAGGCCGAGGCCGTCGTGCGCGCCGTCCGCTACCCGCCGCTCGGCGTGCGCAGCTTCGGGCCGTTCGCCGCCAGCCTGCGCCGCGAGGAGTACGCCGGCACCGCCAACGACCTCCTCGCCGCCATCCCCATGATCGAGACGGCCGACGCCCTCCGCCGGCTCGACGACATCCTCGCCGTCGACGGCGTCGACGCCGTGTACGTCGGCCCGGCCGACCTCTCGCTCAGCCTCGGCCTGCCCCCGGGCAACAACGACGACCGGGCCGAGTTCCGAGACGCACTGGCGACCATCGTCGCGGCGTGCCGGCAGCACGGCGTCGTGCCGGGGATCCACGCGTCGGGCGCCCTCGCCGCCCGCCGGCTCGAGGAGGGCTTCCGGATGATCACCGTGTCGAGTGACCTCCTCGCCGTGCGCACGCGCATGGCCGAGGAGTTGGACGAGGCTCGGGCCGGGCGGTCCGACCCCTCGCCCGGCGGGGACGCCATCTACTGACCCCGGTCAGCCGTCGTCGACGTCGTCGAGCAGGGCGAGGAGCTTCGTCGTCGTGGCCCAGCTGCGGATCGTCATCTGCTGGTACTCGGGCGTGCCGACGATCCTGCTCATCCGGCTCTTCGTCCGCTCGGCGCTGAGCCGAGCGAAGTACACCACGCCGGCACCCGGCCAGGCCTGGTCGACGCCGTCGCGCAGCTCGACGACGCGCATCGCCTGCGTCGCGGTCAACGGTCGCTTCAGGAACAGCACGTCGGAGTGGAACCGACCGGGCGCGGCGCCGAATCCGTCCGGTGCGTCCTCGACGACGTGACGGAGGTCGACGTGCGAGCGCACGACCACGACGAGCGGGATGCCGAACCGGGCCTCCAGCAGGCGTTCGATGGCGGGCTCCAACGACCGCCGCGCGGTGGCCGACTCGAACACCACGTTGCCCGACTGGATGTACGTGCGGACGGCGCCGTAGCCGCCGTCCTCGAGCGCCGACCGCAGATCGGCCATCGGGACCTTGTTGCGGCCGCCGACGTTGATCCCCCGGAGCAGTGCCACGTACCGCTTCGCCGGCATCCTGTCGACCGTACCCGCCGAGCCGCGGCGGGCGCAGCTGTGCTAGGGCTCGGGCGTGCACCCATCCGTGCTGCTGATCCACGGCGGGCTCGGGGAGGACATGGACGCCGAGCGGTTCTGGATCCGTCCGGGGATCGTGGCCGGCCTGCGAGCGGCGGGACTCGCGGTCGCGGCGCCCGACCGCGACACCTGTCCGCCGTCATGGTCGGCGGCAGCGGACGCGATGGCCGGTGAGCTGACCGCGCCGACCTCCGTCGTCGCCGGCTCGAACGGCGTGTCGGTGGCCGTCCGGCTCGCCTTGCGGCATCGACGGCTCGTCGATCGGCTGGTGCTGCTGTGGCCGGCGACGTGCGGCGACCCGGCGGTCGATGCCGCCGCGCCTGCGGACGTGGCGCACCTCCTGCAGCGGTGAGACCGTCCGTGGCGTGACGGACGACGAGCTCGCCGAGACTCGACGTGCGAGCGGTGGTCATGGCGGCCGACCCACCCGACGCGTTCCACGCGCTGCGGACGGTCGACCGGCTGCTCGAGCTGCTCCCACAGGCGACGCGTGTGCCCGCGTTCCCGGCGTCACCCCGCCCCGAGTTCGCCGCCGTCCGCGAGTCCTTCCTCGACGCGCTCCTCCCCCACCTCCGCTGACCCGCCGGCGCCGTCAGCGCCGTCGCGGGACGTCGACCCGGTCGAGGTCGGCGGCCACGACGACGTCGCCGAACTCCTCGCTCGCCTCGGCGGCGAACTCGGCGACGTCGGCGTACCGGCGGGAGAAGTGCGTCAGGACCAGCCGCCGGGCACCGGCCCGCGCGGCGAGCCGCGCCGCCTGGCGGGCCGTGAGGTGCAGGTAGCGCTCGGCGAGGTCGGCGTCACGGTCGAGGAACGTCGACTCGCACACGAGCAGGTCGACGCCGTCGGCCAGCTCGAGGGCGCCCTCGCACCACGCCGTGTCCATCACGACGGCCACCGACTGCCCTCGCCTCGGCACGCTCACCTCCTCGATGGCGACGGTGCGCCCGTCGAGCTCGAGGCGACCGTCGCGCTGCAGCCGGCCGATGTCCGGCCCGGTCACGCCGAGCTCGGCGAGGCGCTCGGGGAGCATGCGCCGGCCGTCGGGCTCCTCGACGCGCCAGCCCAGGGTCTCGACCCGGTGTCGCAGCGGCACGGAACGCAGCGTGAACCTCCCGCAGTCGACGGCGCTGCGCCCGGTCGTGGGCCACGCCCGCACCGGGATCTGCTCCTGCCCGACGGACGAGCGGCGGAGGTGCTCGAGGTGCTCGTGGCCGCCCGCCGGGTAGTGCACGTCGATCGGCAGGCCGCCGCCGTCGATGGCCACGCGCATCAGCATCCCGGGCAGGCCCAGGCAGTGGTCACCGTGGAAGTGGGTGAGGCAGATCCGAGTCACCGCTGCCGGGCTCACTCCGGCCAGCGTGAACTGCCGCTGCGTGCCCTCGCCGGGATCGAACAGCAGGCCCTCGTCGTCCCATCGCAGGAAGTAGCCGTTGTGGTTGCGGTGGCGCGTCGGTACCTGGCTCGCTGTTCCGAGCACGACCAGCTGCCGATCGCTCACGACCCGCCGGTCTAGCATCGGCGCCGGCGAGTCCCGTCCGAGGGGACGCAACCGTCCGGCATCCGGAGCTCGCGTGTCGGCCCTCGAGCCGCTCAGCGTCGCGGTGTGAGGCGGCTGGCCGCTGGCACGGGGAACGGGAAGCCGAGGACCACGGCGCGGCCGCGGATCTGGTTCTGGGCCTGGCAGTCCTCGACGCAGTCGGTCGCTGCCGGTGCGACCTCGACGGCGTCCTCGCCCATCACCTGGCCCATGCGGCCGCCGCTGGCGACGCTCCACCGCGACACACCGCCGCAGTGCGTGCCGAACACGTTGGTGCAGCCGGGCTGCGCGATGCGGGTGGCGACTTGGGCGCTGTCGCGTCCGACGAACCGGGCCGAGACGTCATTGCCGAAGTTGACGCGGGCGGTGACCGGCATCTGGATCGTCGCGCCGTCGTCGGTCACGAACGGCACCGTCGTGCCGATCCGGGCCCGGAAGTTCGGGTTGTCGAAGTAGAACACGTCGGGCGCCAGCCGGTGCGTGAACACCGTCGCCGTGCCGTCCCCGCGCTCGGGCTCCATCTGGAAGATGCCGCCCTGGGCGCAATCCTTGGCCTGGATCTTCATCGACACCGCCGCGCCCTCGCGCTCGAGGCGCAGGTCACCGTCACGCAGGCGGATCTCCATGCCGCTCGTGAGGGTCGCCCCGCGCAGGTCGGGGGTCTTGCTGGCGAACACCACCGTCCGCCGGCCGCCCGTGATGTCAGCCGTGTTGGGCGCGCCGGTCAGCGTCCAGTTCGACACGCCCAGCGTCGCCGAGTCGACGGTGAACTCGACGTACGTCCCCCGCACCAGGAAGCTCGCGCCGAGACGCGAGGCGGCGATCGTCGTGCGCAGGTCCTGACCGGGACGAGCCGTGACGGTGCCGCCGGGCAGCACCAGCGCGAAGCCGCCGCCCCGACATCGTCCTTGCCGCTGGAGCCACCGCCACCGCCCCCGCCGTCGTCGCCGCCGCCGCCGGGTCCCCGGTCGGCATGCGCCGACATCGGGGCGAGACCGGTGGTCAACAGGGCGGCCGCCATCGTGGCGACGGCGATCCACCGGCGCCGGCCGGTGCTCGATCCGCTCGGTCGTCGGTCCGGACGTCCCGGTCGTGGGGGCAGTGGTCGGTGCATGTCGTCTCCTCGCCTGTGGTCCCGCCGGCGATGACACGTCCGAGCACCCGGTTCGGTTGGGTCCGATGCTCAGCTCAGGCCCTCGACGATGAGCAGCACGCCGAAGACGAAGAACGTGGCGGCGGCGCCGATCTTGATGGCCCGCTCGGGCAGGCGGGCGCCGAGCTGCTGGCCGACGAGGATCGCCAGGGCGTCGGCGGCGACCATCCCCAGCGTGGAGCCGATCCAGGTGCCGACGATCCCGTTGTCCGTGGCCAGCGTGACGGTGGCCAGCATCGTCTTGTCACCGAGCTCGGCCAGGAAGAACGTGAAGCCGACCGTCCACAGCACCGACCGGTTCCCGGCCCGCGACGCACGGCTGGCCTCGTCGTCGTCGAGCGAGTCTCCGCGCAGCGTCCACGCCGCGAACCCGAGGAAGGCGAACCCGGCGACGACCGAGATGACATCGGTCGGCAGCGCCACCCCGAGCGCGGCGCCGAACAGCACGCTGAAGAGGTGGACCAGCGCCGTGGCCAGCGTGATCGCGATGAGGATCGTCAGCGCCCGATAGCGGGTGGCGAACGTCAACGCCATCAGCTGGCTCTTGTCACCCAGCTCGGCGACGAAGATGATCCCGAAACTGAGCAGGAACGCTTCCATCTGTCCTCCGGTCAGGCCCGGAGGAGAGCGGGGATGCCTCGACCGGGCATCGTTTGATGCCTGGTCGAAGGTCTTGCTCGCCCGCCGCAGCGGGCCCGGGGACCGGGGCTCATCACCCAGCGTGTCGATCACCCGGCGAGGAACTACTCCCCTTCGCCACGATCACCCTAGCGCCGGTCCGCCGGCCCGGCACGGTCGTCGCAAGGTCTCCTCTTGGTCACCGCTTCGGCCCTGCGTCCGACCAAATCGGTGACGAAGGTCGAGCGCACCGATCCGCCGGGCGACGTCGGACAGGATGGTCAGCAGCGGGGCAACCGACGACCGAGGAGAGGATGCCGGCGATGGCCGATCTCAAGGACGAGCTGCACCACACGCTGCGGACGGCACGGGACAGCGTGCTGTCCAAGCTCGACGGGCTGTCCGAGTACGACATGCGCCGGCCGATGACCGCCACCGGTACCAGCCTGCTCGGTCTGGTCAAGCACCTCACCGGCGTCGAGTACGTGTACCTCGGCACGGCCTTCCGCCGGCCGCCGGCGACGCCGTTGCCGTGGGTCGAGGATGGATCGATCTGGGACGGGGCCGACATGTGGGCCACGGCGAACGATCGCAGCGCCGACCTCATCGACGGCTACCGGACCGCCTGCGCCCATGGCGACCGCACGATCGCCGAGCTCCCGCTCGACGCGCCGGGGACCGTCCCCCACTGGCCGCCCGAGCGGCGCGCCACCACCCTCGGCGCCCTGCTCGTCCGCATGGTCGCCGAGACCGCCCGCCACGCCGGCCATGCCGACATCGTGCGCGAGCACATCGACGGCGCCGCCGGGCCCGACCACGACGACCTCACCGCCACCGAGTGGACCGAGTACGTCGGCAAGGTCCGGGCCGCCGCCGACACGTTCCGCGAGGACGCGGTCTGAGTCCGGCGCCGTCAGCAGGACTTCGACGCGGTGTCCCGAGAACTACGGCGAGACCGTGTTCGTCGAGCTCCGTCGCCTCGAGCCGGCGGAACGGCGTCACATCGTGATGACGACCTTGCCGCGGGCCCGACCGGCCTTCACGTAGCCGATCGCCGCCGGGGTCTCGCTGAGCGGATAGGTCCGATCGACAGCCGGTGACACCTGCCCCGACTCGATCAGCTCGGCGAGCTCGGCCAGGTCGGCGGCGTTCTCCGACGAGGCGAGCATGGCGAGTCGCTGACCCACCAGCGGCGAGAGGAGCACGGCTCGGAGTGAGCGGTCGAAGCCGCCGAGCCAGCGTCCACCGGTCTCGCCGCCGACGATGACGAGGGTGCCGCGTGGCGTCAGCGCGCGACGCAGGTGCGACAACGGTCGGTTGCCCCCGATGTCGATGATGACGTCGTAGCGGTGGCTGCCGTCGGCGGCGTCGTCGACGGTGTAGTCGATGACGTGGTCGGCGCCGAGGGCCCGCACGAGGTCGGTCTTGGCGGTGCTGCACACGCCGGTGACCCGGGATCCGAGGGCCTTGCTGATCTGCACCGCGAACGTGCCGACACCGCCGGACGCGCCGAGGATCAGCACCTCGTCCCCGGCCCGCACGCCCGCCTTGCGCACGGCCTGGAGCGCCGTGACCCCGGAGATGGGGGCCGCCGCGGCCTGCTCGAAGGAGAGGCGGCTGGGCTTGCGTGCGAGCATCCCCGTCTCGACGACGGCGTACTCGGCGAAGGCGCTGTCGCACGTGCCGTAGACCTCGTCCCCCGGCGCGAAGTCGGTCACGTGCTCGCCCACCGACTCGACCGTGCCCGCGAGGCACCGACCCGGGTTGGAGGCCGCCGGCCGGCGGACGCCGAAACCGGCGAGTCGCATCGCGTACGGCTGCCCGGTCATGCAGTGCCACGTGCCCATGTCGACGCTGGCCGCGGCGACGCCCACGACCACCTGGCCGGCGCCGGGCGTCGGCCGGGCGATCGACGCCAGCCGGAGCACGACGGCGGGATCGGTCCCGTAGCGGTCCTGCACGATCGCCCGCATGGTGCCGGCGCGCCTCGATGTCGGATCGTCGGTCATGGTCGTCGTCATCATCGCTCCGATGCTCGAGGGTCGTGTCACTGCTTGACTTACGATGTAAGTACCGTACACTTACACTGTAAGTTTGTCAACCGGACGCCCGAGGAGATGGATGGTCCCGAAGCCGCGAGCACCGCTCACCCGGTCGCGAGTGCTCCACACCGCCATCACCCTCGCCGACGAGAGCGGGATCGAGTCGCTCAGCATGCGCAAGCTCGGCGAGGCCTTGGGCGTCGAGGCGATGTCGCTCTACAACCACGTGGCCAACAAGAGCGACCTCCTCGACGGGATGATCGACGCCGTCTTCGGCGAGATCGACATGCCATCGGAGACCACGGACTGGAAGGCGGCGATGCGCCGCCGTGCCTTCTCGGCCCGCGAGGTGCTGTCCCGTCACCGGTGGGCGATCGGGCTCATGGAGTCGCGGACCTCACCGGGGTCGGCGACCCTCCGCCACCACGACGCCGTGCTCGGCTGCCTCCGCCGCGGTGGCTTCCCGGTCGCGCTGGCCGCCCACGCGTTCTCGGTCCTCGACAGCTACATCTACGGGTTCGCACTGCAGGAGGCCAGCCTGCCGTTCGAGTCCGGCGCCGAGACCGCGCAGCTGGCCCAGGAGATCCTGGCCCGGGCACCGGCCTCCGAGTACCCGCACCTCACCGAGCTGACCGTCGAGCACGTGCTCCGACCCGGCTACGACTACGGCGACGAGTTCGAAGTCGGCCTGGATCTGATCCTCGACGGGCTCGAGCGGCGACTCGACGAGGTGTGACCCCAGCCGCCGGTCGGCGGGGCAGTTCTCGATGAAGCAGCCGGGTCCGGCCGTCGTGACGTGACCGGTGGAACACGGCTGCGGGCGGCACGCCGAGGCCGGTCTGGCCTAGCGTCCCGGCGTGACGTTCTGCGTTGGTCTGCGGGTCCGTGAGGGTCTCGTGGCCTTGGCCGACACCCAGATCGTGCGCGGTCAGGAGTTCTCCAGCAAGGCGAAGCTGTCGCTGCTCGACCATGGCGGCTCCTCGATCTTCCTCATGACGTCGGGGCTGCGGTCGATCCGCGACAAGGCGGTGATGCGGCTCGAGGACGAGCTCGCCGAGCTGCCCAGCTCGCACGAGCGGCTGTACCGGGTCGTGACCGACTTCGGCGACCAGATCAAGCGGGTGCGCGACGAGGACGGGCCGTCGCTGCACGAGAGCGGGCTGCGCTTCGACTCCCACGCCATCATCGGCGGCCGGCTGTCCGGCGACGACGAACCGGCCCTGTTCATGGTGTACCCGGAGGGGAACTGGATCGACGCGACCCCCGACTCGCCGTACTTCATCATCGGGCGCACCTCGTACGGCAAGCCGATCCTCGACCGGCTGCTGCACTACGACACACCGTTGCCCCAGGCGGTCGCCTTGGCGTACCTGGCGTTCGACGCGACGAGAGCCAGCGTCGTCGACGTCGAGTTCCCGATCGATGTCGTGTTGCTGGCGGCGACCGACGGCCTGCTGCGCCGCCACCGGTTCTCCGCCGACGACCTCACGTTGGCCCAGGGCTTCTGGCAGCAGCAGCTGCAGGACGCGTTGGACGAGTTCCCGATGAGCTGGGCGACGCCGATCTGGCCCGCCACCGAGGAGGTCCCATGAGCAGGATCAGCGTCCACTGCGAGCTGCGCTACACCGTCGAGGTCCCGAGCAGCTTCTCGTTCGCGATCCTCGCCGCGCGCAACGTCCGCCAAGTGGTGCTCGAGGAGCAGCTGATCATCACCCCGGAGCTGCCGTTCGCCCGCACGCCCTTCGAACCCTCAGGACACGATCTCGTCCGGGTGGTCGCCGAAACGGGGCCCCTGTGGCTGCTGTACGACGCGACGGTCGCGCTGTCGGCGTTCGTCCCCGTCGCCGCGCCGACCGTCGAGTCGTCGTTCGCTGACCTCCCCGCTCCCGTGCTGGAGTACCTGCACCCCAGCCGCTACTGCCAGTCCGACCTGCTCGGGCGACTCGCCACCAAGACGTTCGGCGACGTCCCACCCGGGTTCGACCGGGTGACGGCCGTGTGCAACTGGGTGTACGAGCACTTGGAGTACCTGCCCGGCAGCACCATCGCGTCGACCACCGCGATCGACGTCCTCGTCGGCGGCGCCGGCGTGTGCCGCGACTACGCGCACCTCAGCATCAGCTTGTGCCGGGCGCTCGGCATCCCCGCCCGGTACGTGTCCGGGTACGCCGTCGACCTCGACCCGCCGGACTTCCACGGGTTCTTCGAGGCGTACCTCGGCGACGCGTGGTACCTGTTCGACGCCACCCGCATGGCGCCCATCGATGGTCTCGTCCGCATCGCCAGCGGACGCGACGCTGCCGACGTCGCGTTCGCGGCCGTCGTCGGCGCCGCGACCCTCGACTGGATCTCCATCGCCACGATCGACCTCGACCGCACCGAGCCCAACCCGATGCGAACCACCGCGGCCATCTCGACCGCCTGACCCGCTGGCGCCGGAGCACGCCGCACGGTGGGTCGGGCATGCTTGCGGCATGGCCAGATGGAAGGACGTCGAGATCGAGGAGCCCGCCTTCGCCGCGAAGGTGCGTGCGCTGTTCGACGCACGCAAGCACAAGACGCTTGCCACGCTGCGCGCTGACGGGTCACCGCGGATCTCCGGCATCGAGGCGGAGTTCAACGAGGGTGACCTCACGTTCGGCTCGATGCCGGGTGCCCGCAAGGGGGCGGACCTCCTGCGCGACCCCCGCTTCGCCCTGCACAGCCCGACGGTCGACCCGCCGGAGGGAGCGCCGACCGGATGGCCGGGCGAGGCCAAGGCGGCCGGCCGCGCCGTGCTCGTCGGCGACCTCGAGGGAGAGATCTCCGGTCAGCTGTTCCGAGCCGAGCTCGACGAGGTGGTGCTGACCAGGCTGACCGATGCCGGCGACCGCCTGCTCATCGAGGTGTGGCGGCCCGGTGTGCCGCTGCGCCGCATCGAACGGGACTGAGCATCGCCCAGGATTCCACGCCCGGGAGTCTCGTCAGTCCTTGCCGGCGAGCACGTCGCGCAACCGGGCGGCGAAGGCGTCCGGGTCGCCGGTCTGGCCGTACTCGCCGCCGAGGAAGCCGCCGTGGTCGCCGGGGAACGTCACTGGACTCGTGCCGAGCACGTCGGCGACCGCCTCGCCGCCACGGTGGGCCAGCTCGCCGTCCGATCCGGTGCCGACCGCCAGCACGATCCGCGTCGATGCGGCACGCAGCGCGTCGAAGTCGGGGCGGTAGTGCGTGACGGTCACGATGTTGGAGCCGAGCATCAGGTCGTCGCGGGCGCCGTCGTCCTCTGTCGGCATGCCGAACATCGCCGGGTCGGGCGCCGGCTGCACGGCGAAGTCGGCTGGCACGGGCCCGCGCAGCGACACCAGGGCGATGAAGTGCGCCATCCCGTGGCCGAAGCCGTGCTGGAGGTAGGTCTCGTGGACGGCACGGCAGGCGGCGAGCGCCTCCGTCGCGTCGGGGACCATGCTCGCGACCGGTGGTTCGTGGGCGATGAGGGTGCGAACGAGGTCGGGGTGCGCAGCGACGAGGGCGAGTGCGTTGACGGCGCCGCCGCTGCTGGCGAACACCTCGACCGGGTCGGCGCCGACGGCGCCGATCACGGCGCGCACGTCGGCGGCGTGCACCTCCGGGGTCACCTCGAGGTCGGGGTCCGTGCGCTCGCTGCGTTCGACCCCCCGCGGGTCGTAGGTCACGATCGTGCGATCCGTGAAGTGCGATGCCAGCGTTCCGAAGCCGGCCGCGCCCATCGGCGAGCCGATCATCACGAGCACCGGCCCGCCAACGGGCTCGCTCTCGCGGACGTCGTAGCGCAACACGGCGCCGGGCACCTCGAGGGTGTGCGTCACTGGATCGGTCATCGAGTCCTCTTTCTGCGGTGAGTCGGCTGAGAAGGACGGCATCCGACGGCCGAAGTCATCGCCATTCGCCGATCGAAGTGTTGCCCGGGCACCCGACCCGGGTCTTCGACCGGTGCGATCGGCGAAGGGCGCTCCGGTGCGGCGCGGCAACCGGCGATGGACCAGACCAACTGCCGACAGGTCCGAGGCTGTCCTCGACGGGCGTCGCCGAGCGGCGAACGGGTCACACTCCTCGCCATGCCGACGACACACGAGTCCTTCGTTCGGCGGAACGCGCTCAGCCTGACCTGCTTCTGCGCCTTCGCCGTGTTCCTGATCGCCCAGTCGCTGACTGGTTGGCGCACGGCGGTCGCCGACGCGGTGACCCATGGCAGCGCGTCCGTCGGCTATTGGCGGTACTTGACGACGGGCCACTTCGCCGAGGCGACGTTCGAGAACTGGGAGAGCGAGTTCCTGCAGATGGCCGCCTTCGTGCTGCTCACGACCTATCTGGTGCAGCGCGGCTCAGGCGAGTCGAAGGATCCTGACGCCGACGATCCCCGCGACCAGGACCCGGCGGACCATCGTGACGACCCAGAAGCGCCGTGGCCGGTCCGGCGCGGTGGGATCTGGCTCGGCCTGTACTCCCACAGCCTCCTGATCGCCTTCACGGTGCTGTTCGTCGGTTCGTTCGTCGGGCATGCTGTCTCGGGCGCCCGCGAGTACACGGCCGAGCAGCACGAGCACGGCGCGGCCGGGCTGGGGGCGTGGCAGTTCGCGCAGACAGCGGAGTTCTGGTTCCAGTCGTTCCAGAACTGGCAGAGCGAGTTCCTGGCGGTCGGCTCGATCGTCGTGCTGACGATCTTCTTGCGTCAGCGCGGGTCGGCCGAGTCGAAGCCCGTGCACGCCCCGCACGATCAGACCGGTGGCTGATCGCGTCGGCCACCGCGCGGCGTCAGCGGATCCGTCTGCCGATGTCTCGAGCCGTCCAGAACCCGGGAAGTGGGACGTCTCGGCAGCCGCCGCCCGCGTACTTCTTCAGGCGGTCGAGACCGTCGTCGGAGAGCATCTCGATCGCGTCGAAGAAGGCATCGGGGCCGGCGGCACGGAGGGCGGTGTCGCCCTCGCTCGGACGGCGAGGGAGGTGGCTGGTCAGGAAGACCAGGGGGATGTCTCCCCGCTTCTCCTTGAGTGCGTAGGCCCGACCGAGTGACTTCCAGACCGTGTCGGTGCGCAGCAGCCCGCCACGATGACTGGTGAAGGCGCCGGAAACGTCGAAGAACCACGTCTCGTCCTCGCCGTCGACGGCGACGAAGTCGACGGTCACGCCGGTCTTGCGGACTCGGTGGTTCGTGTCGGCGATGGTGAAGCCAGCTCCATCCAGCAGGTCCGCGGCGAGTCGCTTGGCGGCCTTGCCCTCACGCATCGCTCGACTCCGGAAGCTCTCCGCTGCGTCGGCGGCGATCGACGGCGCCGGCGGCGCCTGCCGAGGGTCTGGCGATGGCGGCGGCGAGAGGCCGGCTTCCTCGGCCACTCGCTCTCGGGCGATGTCCACGTACTCGGGATCGAGGTCGTACCCGACGTACCGGCGGCCGAGGCGTGCGGCGGCGACGAGCGCTGAGCCGCTGCCCATGAACGGGTCGAGGACGAGGTCGTCCTTGAAGGTGTAGAGCCGGATGAGCTGTTCGGGCAGCTCGACAGGGAACGGGGCCGGGTGCCCGACCCGTCGAGCGCTCTCGGGTGGGATGGACCAGATGTCGAGCGTCAGGGCCATGAAGTCTTCGGTCATCAGGGTGCTCTCGTGGGGCAGCTGCTCGGCCGCTCGCTGCTTGACCGACTTGGCTCGGTCGAACCGGCCCTTGCTGGCGACGATGACCCGCTCGGTGATGTCTCGGAGCACCGGGTTCGCTGCGCTTCGGAACGATCCCCAGGCGCACGAGCCACTTGCTCCTTCGGCCTTCTGCCAGATGAGCTCCCCGCGAAGCAGCAGGTGGAGGTCGTCCTCGAGGATCCGGATGACGTCCGATGAGAGGCTCCGATACGGCTTGCGCCCGAGGTTCGCGACGTTGACGGCGATGCGGCCGCCCGGCTCGAGCTTCTTGACGCACTCGCGAAAGACGTCGCGCAGCATCTCCAGGTACTCGAGGTACGACGACGGGATGCCGTCGCGCTGGAGCTCTTCCTCGTACTGCTTGCCGGCGAAGTACGGCGGGGAGGTGACCACGAGCGCCACCGACCCGTCCGCCACGCCGTCCATCCGCCGGGCGTCGCCGCAGACGAAGGGCTCGGCGAGAGGGACAGGGTCGGGGATCGGTCTGGTCGTCCGAGATCTCGGGTGCCCGGAAGCGGTCGTAGAAGGCCGTGGCGTCGTGGCTCTCACGCCCGCCGACACCGAAGTTCGACGTCGCCGTTCTCCGTCGTTCCTTCATCGGTGCCCCAGTGACGCTCCGCGGATCGCATCAGTATACGCGCTCCTCCTCGCTGGTTCGAACATACGCGCGAGCGCCGTAGCCTCTCCAGGTCGGGTCGAGGGGATCACCGACCGTCGGACCGCGGGTGCCGTGTCAGACTGAGGACGAGTGGAGGCGACGACGAGCTTCGGTCCGTCGGGTCCTCGCGCCTCGGGCGCGAACGTCCGACGGAATGACGGTTGCGCCGTCGACCGCACGCATGTCGCGGGTGCCCAGAACCGCAGCGAAGTGAATGCGCCGATCTCGTCACGGCTGGCATCGGCGACACCTTCGTGCCGGAGCTGACGGAGGGTTTGCGCAGCCTTCGCGTCATGAAGGTCGCCATCCTGCACCCTTCCGACGAGGGGTCGACCGCACCGTTTGCGGCCCTCGATCCGCCGTGCGACCCGACGCCCTACCTCGATGGGCCCGAGTACTCGCACGTGTGGATCGCCAAGGCGACCGCAGTACGGCAGGTCATCGAGGTGGCCCAGGCGGGGTTCGATGTCATCGTCAACCTCTGCGACGGCACGTGGGACGAGGATCGTCCTGGCATCGAGGTCGTCGACGCGCTGGAACGACTCAACGTCGCGTTCACCGGCGCCGGCCGCTCGTTCTACGACCCGTCGCGGACTGCGATGAAGATGGCGGCACATGCGGCCGGCGTGCGCGTCCCTGCGTTCGTGACGGCCAAGGAGCGCGACGGCGTCCGGGAGGCCGTGGCCCGGCTGCGGTTCCCGATGATGGTGAAGCATCCGCGCGGGTATTCGAGTGTGGGCATCTCGAAGGACTCGCGCGTCGATGGCGTCGACGGTCTGACGGTTCAGCTCGCCCGCACACTCGACGCGTTCGGCGGGGCGCTCATCGAGGAGTTCGTCGAAGGTCGGGAGTTCACGGTGCTCGTGACCGAGCCGCGGCTCGGCGACTCGGAGCCGTGGACGTTCACCCCGGTGGAGTTCGTCTTTCCACCGGGCGAGTCGTTCAAGCACTTCGATCTGAAATGGCGCAACCACGGCGACATGACGATGCGGTTGGTCAGGGAGGAGCCGCTCGCAACGCGGCTGCGCGAGGCCGCGTCGCTGACGTTCGAAGCGCTCGAGGGCGACGGCTTTGCGCGCTGCGACCTCCGGATGGACGCGGCGGGCGAGATCTTCATGTTGGAGATCAACCCGAACTGCGGGGTGTTCTATCCGGAGGGAGCATTCGCCGGGGCGGACGTCGCATTGTCCGGCGACCCAGGCGGCCACCGCGCCTTTCTCGAGCACCTGCTGGTCTGCGCGCTGCGCCGGCAACGTCGGCGTCTCCAGCCGTGGGAGGTTCGCTTCGAGCGGGACCATGGGTTCGGCTTGTTCGCCGCCCGCGACATCGGCCAAGGCGAGCTCGTCGTTCGTTACGAGGAGACGCCGACCGCGCTGGTGTCGCGTGCCCACGTCGAGAGGCACTGGCACGGGTTGAAGCGCCAGTGGTTCGCCGAGTACGCCTGGCCGGTGAGTGACGGGGTGTTCCAACGGTGGAGCGTCGATCCGGACGAGTGGCGGCCGATCAACCACAGTTGCGACCCCAACACGTGGCTGGTCGGGCTGGATCTCGTCGCTCGGCGCACGATCAGCGCCGGTGAGCAACTCACCGCCGACTACGCGACGTTCTGCGGGCGGTCGATGACGGGGTTCGACTGCGCCTGTGGTGCAGCGGAATGCCGAGGCGTCGTGCGCGGCACCGATCATCTCCTGCCCGAGCTCGTTCAACGCTACGGCGACCATGTGTCCGACTTCATCCGGGCCGAAGCCCGCGATGGCGACACAGGGTCGGGCTTGGAGGTCCGGGCGACGGCGTCCGGCTTGGGTGTCGTCGCCCGCCGACGATGGGCGACCGGTGCTGTCGTCGCCGAGCTCTCCTGGGGACCGCTCCAGCACGAGCCCAGCCGCTCGACCATCCAGTGCGGTGAGCACGTCCATGCCGAGCCGCTCCCGCCGCAGCTCCGCTACGTCAACCACTCCTGCGCCCCGAACGTCACGGTCGACATCGACGCGCAGGTTGTCCGGGCGATGCGCGACATCGCGCCCGGCGATGAGCTGACGTACTTCTACCCGAGTACCGAGTGGCAGATGGCCGAGCCCTTCGTATGCGGCTGCGGCGCCGCCGAGTGCCTCGGCGAGGTCACGGGCGCCGCCGACCTTCGGCCCGAGGTGCTGGAGCGGTATCACCCGAGCACGGCGGTCCGGGGAACACTCGAACACCGCCGCGCTGGCCGATCGAGCGGCGTGTGACCCCACTCCCCGACGCCGCACCTGCCGACGGGTCGAAGAGTGGCCTGGCGCTGCTCCGCCGCGTCGCCCCGTTCTGGCGGTCGCTGGTGGTCATGAGCATCTGTCTGCTGATCGAGACCGTCTACTGGGTCGCCACGCCGTTGCTCCTCGCCCGCCTCGTCGACGAGGGGTTGCTCCGCCACGACCGCTCCGTCTTGACGCAGGTGATCGTGGTCCTGATCGTCATCACGGCCCTCGAGCGCGGTGGCTGGTGTGGCGTTCGATTGGTTGTCGGCCCGTGTCCTGGCCGAGTTGCTGCGGCGCCTGCGTCAGGACATGTTCGAGCAGCTACAACGCCTGTCGCTGCGCTTCTACGCGAGGACATCGGAGGGGGACATCGTCGCCCGATTCTCGGCCGATGTCACCGTCCTCGAGGAGCTCATCTCGTCGTTCGTTCCGTGGGTGGTCCTGCCGGGGTTGGCGGTGATCGGCAGCACGCTGGCGTTGTTCGCGCTGGACTGGCGCCTCGCGCTGCTGGCGATGCTGGTGTGGCCGTCGAGCCTGCTCGGACCTCGCCTGGCGTCCAGCCGCGCCGTGCAGGCAAGCGTCGACAAGCGAGACGTCGAGGCCGAGGCGCTGACCGAGGTCCAGGAGAACGTGGCCGCGCAGCCGGTCGTGAAGTCATTCGTCCTGGGTCGCCACTTCGTCAGGGCCTTCGGTGTCACCAACGGGCGGCTGTCAGCCTTGACGAGCAGGATGCACTTCACGAGCAACCTGGTCGACCGGTCGTCGAAGATCGGGAACTCGGTGCTCCAGATCATCGTCCTGGGGTGGAGTGCGCTGCTCGCCTTCGACGGGGTGCTGACCGTCGGCCAGTTCACTGCGTTCCAGGCCTTGTTCCTCATGCTCGGCACCAACGTCGATTACATGATGCAGTACCTGCCGAAGATGATCCGTTCGACCGGCGGGCTACGGCGCATCGACTCACTCCTCGGTGCGGACGCCGATGTCCGCGATCGCGACGGGGCGGCGAGCGAGGTCGTGTTCGCCCGCGACATCGCCTTCGACGGCGTGACGTTCTGCCACGACGGCGCTCGGCCCAACCTCGACGAGGTCAGCTTCACGATCCCGAGAGGGAGCGATGTCGCGTTCGTCGGTCCGAGCGGCTGCGGCAAGACCACGGTGCTCAGCATGCTCATGCGGATGTACGACCCCCAAGAGGGAGCCGTCCGCGTCGATGGAGTCGACATCCGCGATGTCCGCCAGGACGTCTACCGCGGGTTGTTGGCGCCAGTGCTGCAGGAGAGCTTTCTGTTCGACACCAGCGTGCGGGAGAACATCCGCATGGGACGGCTCGACGCCACCGACGGCGAGGTCGAGGCGGCGGCACGCGCCGCGGAGATCGACGATGCGATCCGCCGGATGCCCGACGGATACGACACCGCTGTGGGACACCGCGGCTCCCGGCTCTCGGGGGGCCAGCGCCAGCGTGTCGCCATCGCCCGCGCCCTCGTCCGCGATCCGGCCATCCTCGTGTTGGACGAAGCCACGTCGGCACTGGACCCGGCCGCAGAAGCAGCGATCAACGACACGCTGGCGCGCCTGGCTACCGACCGCACCGTGGTGAGCGTGACCCACCGCCTCGCGTCGGTCGCCCACTACGACCGCATCTTCGTGCTGCAGGACGGCCGCGTCGTCGAGGACGGACCGCATCATGAACTGCTGAGCCGGGATGGCGTCTACGCGGGCCTGTGGAACAAGCAGGCCGGGTTCCGGCTCAGCCCGGAGGGCGATCGCGCCGAGGTGACCGCGGAGCGTCTCCAGGCGATCGCGATCTTCGCCAAACTGGACCACGAGCACCTCGCCGACCTCGCCGACGACTTCACGACAGAGCGCTGGCCGGCCGACCGAACCGTGGTCCATCAGCGTGACCCCGCCGACCGCTTCTACGTCATCGTGCGCGGCAGGGTACGAGCGACACGCGTGGACGACGACGGCTCGGAGGTCGCGGCCAACATCTTGGAGGACGGTGACTACTTCGGTGAGCTCGGCCTGTTGCGCGACGTGCCCCGCACCGCCACCGTGCGCACCGTCACGCCGTCCGTGCTCCTCACCCTCACCCGCGACAGGTTCCTGCGGATGCTGGAGCGAGCACCCGAGCTCCGCGACGCGTTGCGCCGCGACTACCCGGAGCTGGTCAGCGCCAGCAGTGAAGGCGGGACATGAACCTGTCGGTGCCTCCCGCCTTACGGCCACCTGGGGTCGAGACGAACAGCCGGATGGCTCGAAGCGCCGAGTTCGCCATGCTCTGCGACGGGACGCGTGTGCTGCTCAGGTCGCGCTGCGCTCCATGACGAAGTTCTGCTCCGGGCGCCTCCCCTGGGAGACCACGCGTTCGAGGTCGATGATCAGGGGGATGCCCTTGCGCTCGGGATCCTGGGCTTGCTCGCCCTCGGGCGCCGCCGCGAACACCCGATCGGCGATCTCGGGATCGTCCGTCACCCGACCTCGGCCATAGAACGTGTAGGCGACGCCACGCTCGACGATGTCGAGGTAGAACAGCGTCACCTGCGGCCGGGTGTCGACGGCTCTGGCCAGTCCGTCGTCGCGCTTGCGGACCCAGATGGCGAGCTGTTGGGGTCCGTAGACCTGCGTCGACCCGCGCCGGGAGACGTGCGGCCAACCGTCGTCACCGTTGTACGCAACGGTGACGAAGTTGAGGCTGGCGAAGGCGCTGCCGATCGCCCCACGGATCTCGTCGTCGAGCGCGAGTGGGCGTGCGTCGCTGGGCATGCGGCCGGTGTACCACACCGCGGGATCGATGTCCGGAGGCATCGGTGGTCGGCTCCCTGGTCGAGCTCACAGCCGCCGCACAGCGCCCCGATGCCGTCGAGCTCGGGCCGGCGGATCCAGGAGCAGTCACGTGACCCGGCAGTTCATTCGAACACCACGCGCCCGGCGGTGGTCGAGCCCGTTCGTCGAGGTGCTGATCTACGCGCACGGGCTGGGCTTGGCTCGCTTGCACTCTCCCCAGGTGTTGATGTCTTGGACGAAGTCGTTGAAGGTGACGGTCACACGATCGGTCGTGGACGGCCAGTTCGGCACGTTGATCGCCTGCAGCCTCGACGTGTCGGCTCGCGGGGCGTTGACGAAGGAGACCGTGCCGGCCGGAGGCTCGTCGGCCGGCATGAACACGTCCACGCCGGTCTGGAACGCCTGTGTCGGGAAGAACGGGAGCAGGTCGAGGGTGGAGTCACCGGGTGACGCTTCCGCGTCGTGCACGTGGATACCGATGATCCCGTTGCTCGTCACCTTTGTCAGGACGTCCAATGCCGGCTGATCTCCCAGCGTCGCCCCGGTCGTGGCGATCTCCAGCACGTCGTCCTGGCCGGTCGGATGGGTGGTCCACCACTCCTTCTGGCGCACGATGACGGCGGCCATGTGATGGTCCCCGACATTCGTGTTGGCGACGATCTGGGAGTTCGGTGGTGCCACGTTCATCCGCACGAGCGAACTGCTGCGGAGCCAGGGCTGGAAGTAGAAGTGGTGGTCCGGGCGGCCGTCGCGCACGACCAGCAGCTCATAGGCCTGCTGACCGTTGACGGCCACGGGACCCCACGTTCCGTCGGCGCCGAGCGTCAGCGTCGCGAGCGGTTCGCTGTCCTTCCTGGCGCCCGTCCGCCCGTTGATCGCCCACACCTCCACGTCTGCCCCGACCGCGCCGATGTTCTGCGGGAACTCGACGGCCCGACCGGAGATCTCGACCTGGCCCGGCGGTTCGGGCAGCACGAGGGTCGTCCGGGGCGGCTCACCCGTGATGAACTCGTACTGGGCGGCGAACGACTCGGCGGAGGTGGCCACCTGCACGTGCGTCTGCGGGCTCAGTCGCACATTGTTGCCGCCGACGTTGCCCGTCGTGTTCGTGCCTTGCCAGATGCCCATGCAGTCGAGCTGATCGCTGGTGACGCCGCACCCTGCGTTGCTCGACCCGTCGATGCCGATGTACCGGGCGATCTTGGCGGCCCGCGCGGAACTGCTCAGGTACGTGTTCGACACGAAGGTCCCGAGCGAGTGCCCGACAAGGTTCACCTGGTCGACCCCGAACTCCTCCCGAAGGTCGTCGACGAAGGCGTCCAGGCGATCGACCACCTGCGCGAACGTGTTGGTCGCGAACGACGAGTCGTACTCGAAGGCGCGCACGTACCCCTCTGGGTAGCCGTTGCTGTCGAAACGCCTTGATTGCGTCTCGTACTGCGCGCCCGAGCCGGCGGCGCCGTGGACGAACACGATCGGCCTGGCTTCGACGCCCTGCGCACGCGTGGCGCGCTGACGACGAACGTGGCCGCGACCACAGCCGATGCGAGCAGCGCTCTCGGCCACCGCCGATGCCCGGCACGGACGATCCCCATAACCAACCCCCTGTGTCATGTTCGGCCACGCGATGTGGCGGCCCTGGTCCCCTCGATCAACGTACATCGACACCCTCGAGCGACTCGGGCCGGAGGGGCCGGCGGCACCATCGCCGCCGCGATCGGAGGGGCGCTCTGATTCCTCGGACAGTGTGTTCGTCGGCGGGAGCTCGCGACTCCATGATGGATGCCATGAGTGGGTCGAGCGGCAACCTTGTCCGACGCGTCGATGAGCTGCAGCAGCGCCGACGGCTGATCGGCTTCTCCGTCGCGGTCGCCAAGCGCTACGGCGAGGACCACGGAGGCTGGCTCGGATCACTCATCGCGTACTACGGGTTCTTCTCGCTCTATCCGTTGCTCGTCGTGTTCGTCACCGTCGCGGCCTGGGTGTTCAGGGACCGCCCGGAAGCGTTGCAAACGGTGCTCGAGGCGCTGTGGTCGAAGCTCCCGTTCGTCACCGCTGAGTTCAGCGCCGAGGTCGAGCAGCAGGTCCGGAAGCTCACGGGCCAGGGTTGGGTGCTCGGGCTGTCGCTGGTCGTCACGATGTGGGGTGCGATCGGTGTGGTCCGGGTCCTCCAGGACACGGTCAACACCATCTGGGGCGTCCCGCGGTACAGCCGTCCACGATTCTTCGCCAAGCTCCTACGCGGGTTCGCCGTCATCGCGCTGCTCGGCCTGGGCGTCGTCGGCACCGCGGTGGTCGCCGGCGTCACGCTGACCGTCGATCTCCCACTCGTGGCCGCGTTCGCCGCCGCGGTGGCCAACATCGCCCTCGCCGCAGGGATTGCTGTCGCCCTCTATCACCTCACCATCGGAACGTCCGTGCGAACCTCCGACGTGGTTCCTGGCGCCCTCATCACCGCCGTGGGGACATTCGCGATCACGCTCGTCGGGGGGCTCTACGTGAAGTACGTGATCGCTCGGACGAGCAGCCTGTACGGCCCGTTCGCCAGCACGATCGGGTTGTTGGCCTACGTCAGCCTCCTCGTTCAGGTCTTCGTCTTCGGTACCGAGATCAGCGTCGTGCGGGCGCGCCGTCTGTGGCCGCGCGCGCTGACATCGGACCTCGGCGACGCCGATCAGCGCGCCATCGAGCTCACGATGGGTCGCGAAGCGCTGACCCCGAGCGCTCGGTCCCAGCACGGAAGCGTCGATCCAAATCGTCCGCAGGAGCGAGGTTCAGCCCGCGAGGGAGTTGCTGACGCCGGGCCGTGAGCATCTCCGACTCACCGCCGATGAGTGCGGCGGGCTATCGCTGCGCCTCGTCGATCGGCGTCGCACGTCCGGCGACGGTCCGGAGCAGCGCCCGCACCGTCCACCACTTCGACGGTGCGACGAGCGCCGCCGGTGAGTAACCGGGTGCGTGGGTGGGGATGCGAACTCGCAGGGCACCGGGGAGCGACCGGAACTCGAGGGGCGGGTCGAGCAGCACCGCCTCGCCGTCGATCGCCCGCTTCGACCCGCCGGTCGGACTCGACGGTCAACGCCGCACAGGCGAACTCGGTGAAGCCGCGCAAGCGTTGCAGCCGCCCGGCGGCCTCTGCGGCCAACAGCCGCGCCACGTCCGCGGCGCCATGCAGTTCGACGGCCGAGACGCCGAGGGTCCCGGTGTCGAGCCTGGCGCGCGTGCCAAAGCCCACGATCCGAGTCAGCACGTAGGGATTGTTCGAGACCTGGATCAGCTGGGCTCCGTCGTGCACGGTGCCGGCAGCGTCCGTGAATTGCATGCCGTACGGCTGAGCGCCCGGCCCGAGCAGGTCCGGCAGGTGCTTGGCGGTGGTCTCGCGCTTGGCGTCGCGGTACTCGGGTGACTGCACGATCTTCGCGTAGATCCCCAGCGAGACGTTGTTGACGAAGACGCGGCCGCCCACCTCGGCGAGGTCGATGCGACGCTCGACTGCGTCACCGAATGCGTCGAGCGCCCCGACGAGGTCCTCGCGGTCGAGACCCAGATCGAGCGCGAAGTGGTTGCGAGTGCCCGCCGGGATGCACACGAGGGCCGCGTCGCGGCGCATGGCGATCGACGCGACGAGGGCCTGCGAGCCGTCGCCCCCGGCCACCCCGATCACGTCGGCGCCGCGATCGATGGCGTCCTCGGCGAGCTGCAGGAGGTCGTGGCCCGCTTCGAGCACGATCGGCTCGATGCCACGCCGGCGCGCCACGTCGGCCAGCTCGAAGCGCGTCGCCTTCCCGCCGCCGGACGTCTGGTTCACGATGAGCACCCCGTGACGCGCCGGCGCGACGGGCGTACCCGGCGCCTGCAGCGTGCGGATCGAGCGGCGGTCACGGCGCAGCGCGTACCGGGTCAGCCCGACGGAGCAGGCACTGAGCGCGAGCACGACCACCAGCATCAGACCGTGCGCGTCCCCCGTGAGCACGACCACCGCGAACAAGCCGGCCGCGACCGCGGCAACGACGACGCCGAGCGTGCGCAGCACCCCCCGACGAGTGACGCCGTACCAGCCGCTGACGGTCGCCATGAGCAGCAGCGCAACCGCTGCAGGCAGACGAGCCAGCTGCCCGTGCAGACCGACGACGACGACGACGACTTCGGTCGCGAGGGCCACAAGCGACAGGGACGCCGCGACACGCCGGCGACCCTCGACCCGTGCCGCAACCGCCGTGCTCAACGCGCCCCCTTGCCGCTGCCACAGTCTCACCGTCGTGGCTTCGCCCATGTCGTAGCAGACGTCACCGGCACGACATACAAGTGGTCTTGTGCCGGCATTTGTCCCTCTGCGGCCCTGACCATCCCCCCGTCGGGGCGGACACCTCACAGAAGCGGAAGTCGATATCGAACATGAAGCGGCCGAGGGGTCGACGTTCACCTGATCCCGTCGAGCACCTCCGCGGCGGCGCGCTGGCCTGTCTCGACGGCGCCGTTGAGGTAGCCCTGGAAGTCGATCGAGGTGTGCTCGCCGGCGAAGTGGCACGAGCCCTCCGGCCGACCCTCGATGCCGGCGAACGCCGTGTACTGGCCGATCTTCCAGTAGGAGTAGGACCCGCGGGCGAGCGGCTGCGAGGGCCAGTGGTCGACCGTGCCGTGGCCATTCCACGCCGCGGCCAGACCGGGGATCACCGGGTCGATCTGCTCGAAGAACCGCGCTGCGTGATCCGGCACCGAGCCGGTCCGGAATGTGTCGCCGTACTGGCCGCCGGTGTAGTCGACGAGGATGCCCTCGCGCCCCCGCTGCCCGCCGCGTCACCTCCCACGTGTTCTGGTAGCCGCGATCGGAGAACGTCTCGCCGGACTTGCCCTCCGCGACCCACACCCGGTCCGTGAACTGGAGGTGGAGCTTGGCGTTCGTGCCGATGCCGAGCTCCCGGATGGCCTGCACTTTGCGCACCGAGAACCCGGCCTGCGAGTAGTCCAGCGTGCGCAGGATCGAGAACGGGATCGTCATCACGACCCGGTCAGCCCGCACGCTCACGCGCCTCGTGCCCTGCACGAAGCCGAGCGTCCACGTGCCGTTCGCCTCTTGTGCGATCGACTCGAGACGCGAGCCGAGCCGGACACGATCACGGAGCGCCGCAGCGAGCCGGTCGGTGATCTGGTCGTTGCCGCCCCGCACGTGGTACTTCTCGTTCGAGCGGCCGAGGATCCGCATCTGGCCCTGCCCGATGTAGGCGAGCAGGTACAGCATGTTGAGCGAGCTCTGCTCGCTCGCCTCCCCGCCGTACTCGATCGTGTAGGCGATCTCGAGCAACGACCCCAGCCGGGACCGGCGCCCGCCCGGCACGTAGCGCTCGATCCAGTCGACGATCGACATGCGGTCCAGCTCGCGACCACGGGGGGTTGAGGAGTCGAACAGTGTCGGGTAGCCGGCCGCGCTCACGTCTCTGTGCAGCTGCTGCCAGATCTCCTTCATGTCGGAAGTGGCCTCCTCGTAGGTGTAGGGGCCACCGCCCATCCAGTTGAACTGCTCGGTTCCGTTCACCTCCGCGGCGAGCAAGTTGTCCAAGTCGAGGCCCAGCGACTGCGCGAGATGACGGATCGCGGTGTGGCTCTGGTCGATGAGCTCGCCACCGTGCTCGGCGATCTGACCGGAGGCGAAATCGCCCCGGCGCGTCCAGCAGCGCCCCCCCACCCGGGTGCCCGCCTCGTGCACCGTCACCTCCACCCCGGACGACACGAGCTGGTGCGCGCACGCGAGCCCGGCCAGCCCCGCACCGACAACGACGATCCTCGGCCCGGCAGCGCCGGCACGCCGCGGGCCCATCGCCGCGGCGACGGCCGTCGCTGCGGCGCCCGCGAGGAAGCCGCGCCGGGTGATGCTCGGCAGTGGACCCTCATCCTCCGCGACGTCGCCGACGAGGCGGACGAGCACGCCAGCGAGCGGTGTGCGGGTCATCGCCATCCTCCCTGTTGCCGGTCCGCCGCCCGCAGCACGGACGGTAGCCGACCCCCACGCGCGCACCGCCCGGCCTCAGGCTGGCCTGCGCACCGACGGCGGCTGCGGTGGATCGGCCCTGATCCCCACGTAGACGGCGCGCGACGGGTCGAGCTACGCCGCGGAGGTCGAGTGAGCGCCGACCGGGCACGGCATTCGCTTCGCGGGCGTGCTCACGGAGCTTGGAGCGACTGACCGTCCCCGGCGCGGTGTCCGTTGCTCCCTCGTTGGCTCCCTGGCGGTTCCGAACGGCTTGCCCGCCTGCGAGATCAGGGCCAGTACCAGGGATTTTGGGGTGGGGCTAACAAGAATCGAACTTGTGACCTCATCCTTATCAGGGATGCGCTCTAACCGACTGAGCTATAGCCCCAGGCGGCCGCTCATCCTAGTCAGTGGCCCCGCCGATCCGACCGGGCGAATCCACTTCCGGCTACTCGGAGACGTCACTGCGTGAGGGCAGGTTCGACGCCCGTGGCTCCTCGAACGCGCTATCGGCACCGTTGGGGCGGCGCACGACGAACCGGCGCATCGGCGATGCCGTGCGCTCGACGACCTCCTCCTCGAGGACGGTCATCCGGATGCCACCCACGAGGTCGGTGATCAGGTTGAACAGCGTGGCCGCCAGCACCGCGGCACCGGTGAGACCGGCGACCCCGAAGAGCCCGGCCACCCAGGCGCTGTGGTAGATCGCCCCGCCGTCGAACTCGAACTCGCTCCACCCGAACGACTCGAAGAAGCGCTCCAGGTTGTCGATGGTGCCGGTGGCGTAGGCCACGTTCCACAGCAGCACGCCGGCCGTGAGCAGCACGAAGTACAGCACCAGGTTGAACACGAGCGCGACCTTGAACACGCTCCACGGGTCGACGTGGCGGACGACCCTGGTCACCTTGCGCACCCGGGGCCGGCGACCGACGACCCGCGGCACCGGCGCCACCGTGTGCGTCGACATCGTCGACGTGGCGTACGGCGGCGGTTCGGCTCGGGGCGGGTCCTTCGGCACGACGATGGTGTCGGGAAAGCGAGCCGCCGAGCCCCGCTCGGCCGGGGTTGCCGGTGGCGTCACGGCGGGGAGCGGCGCGGGCGCCGGCGCCGGCGCCGGCCGCGTCGCCGGCAGCACGAGCGGGGCATCCAGGGACGGCCCGGGAGTCGGGGGCGCCAGACGGGCGGCCGGCTCGTCCTTCACCGTCGCGGCGACGGCAGCCGCCGGTGCGGCCGCGGCCACGCGCTTGGTGATCGAGCTGGAGGAGGCCCCGCGTTGCGACGACGTGCCACGGGCCGGTGGCGTGGCGCCGCCGGCCGGCGTGCTGCGGCGCTTGGCGCGCGACCGCGGCGGGGCGGGGCGGGCAGCTCGCGCCGGCGAGGGGTCGCCGTTCGGCGAGGGACGATCGCCGTTCGCTTCAGTTCCGTTTCCCGACGCGTGCCCGTTCTGGTCCGGGTCCGCGGGTGCGGGCTCGGCCGTCGCGCGCTTGCTCGGGCTCACGGGGAGAAGTGTAGGCAGTGCCCTGTCGCGAACGCGGGCGCGTCAGCGGCTGGCCCGCGCCGTGGCGACCGCGTCGCCGACGCGCACGGTGACCGTGACGGTGTCGCCCTCCCGCGACCACGACACCAGCGAGCCGCCGTTGGCGGTCGCCAGACGGGTCGCGGCGGCGCGGCCGCCCTCGACCCCGCCGAGCGCCGCGGCGTCGGCCGCCGTGCGGGCCCGACCGGCGTGGACGACATCGGCGGCCAGCTCGCCGAGGGCCAGCGTCACGACGACGGCGAGCCCGACGAGCGCGGCGGCGAGCGGGACGGCCTGTCCCCGCTCGTCACGCCAGGCGGCGCGCATCGTCACTCGTCGTTGGCGAGGATGGCGGCCACCGAGGCGACGGTCTGGCCGTCATCGAGGTTCATCACGCGGACGCCCGTGGCCCCGCGACCCTGCGAGGAGATCTCGCGCACCTCCATCCGGATGGTGACCCCACCCGACGACACGGCGACGATCTCGTCGTCGATGCCGACCATGAAGGCGGCCACCACCTGCCCCTTGCGGCTGGTGAGCTTGATCCCGATGACGCCCTGACCGCCCCGACCCTGGCGGTTGTAGTGGTCGAGCTGGGTGCGCTTGCCGTAGCCGGACTCGGTGACCATCAGGATGGCCGTGTCGTCACGGGCGACGTCGACGGACACGACCTCGTCGCCGGCGCGCAAGCGGATGCCGCGCACGCCGGCGGCGGTGCGGCCCATGGGGCGCACGTCGTCCTCGTTGAAGCGGATCGTCATGCCCTTGCGGCTGACCATGAAGATGTCGTCGCCGCCGCCGGTCTCGATGACGCGGACGAGCTCGTCGCCGTCGCGAAGGTTGAGCGCGATGAGGCCGTCGCGCCGGCTCGAGTCGTAGGCGTCGAACGCGGTCTTCTTCACCGTGCCCTGGCGGGTGGCGAAGAAGAGGAAGCGCTCGCCGGCGAAGTCGCGCGTGTCGATGATCGCCTGGACCGTCTCGCCGGGCGCCAGTGGCAGCAGGTTGACGATGGGCATGCCCTTCGCGGTGCGCTCGCGCTCGGGGATCTCCAGCGCCCGCAGGCGGTACACCTTGCCGAAGTTGGAGAAGAACAGCAGGTGGGCGTGCGACGTCGTGAAGATGACGTGGCGCACGATGTCGTCGGCCTTGAGCTTGCCGCCGCTGACGCCGCGCCCGCCGCGCGACTGGGTCTTGAAGGACCCGGCGGGGACGGCCTTGACGTACTGCGCCTCGGTCATCACGACGACGAGCTCCTTGTCGTCGACGAGGTCCTCGACGGACATCTCCCCGAGGTCGAGCGCGAGCTGGCACACCCGTGGGGTGGCGAACTCGTCCTTGATCGCCTGCAGCTCGTCCTTGATGACGCCGCGCAGCACGGTGTCGTCGGCCAGGATCCGTTCCAACTCGGTGATCGTGGCCCGGACGTCGGCCACCTCCGTCTCGAGGTCGATGCGGGAGAGCCGGGTGAGCTGGCGCAGCTGCATGTCGAGGATGTCGACGGCCTGGACCTCGCTGAACTCGAACGGCGCCGCCATCAACCCGGCCTTGGCGGCGGCGGCATCGTCGCTGCCGCGGATGAGGGCGATGATCGCGTCGATGACGTCGAGCGCCTTCAGCCGGCCCTCGAGGATGTGCTCGCGGCGGCGGGCCTTGTCGAGGCGGAACTTCGTGCGTCGCGTGACGACGTCGATCTGGTGGCGCACGTAGCCGTTGAGGGCCTGCACCAGGCTCAGCGTGCGCGGCACGCCGTCGACGAGCGCCACCATGTTGATGGCGAAGTTCGTCTGCAACTGGGTGAGCTTGTAGAGGTTGTTGAGCACGACGTTGGCGTTGGCGTCGCGCTTCAGCGTGATGACGAGGTTGGTCTTGCCGCCGGACGAGGCGTCGTTCACGTCGGCGATGCCGTCGAGGTCGCCACCGTCCACGAGCTCCTGGATGCGGGCGGCGATCGACGAGCAGCTCGTCTGGTAGGGCAGCTCGGTGACGACGATCTCGATCTGGCCGCGCTTGCCCTCGTCGATGGTGGCCGTGGCCCGCATCTTCACGCTGCCGCGGCCGGTGCGGTAGGCGTCCATGATGCCGGCACGCCCGAGGATGCTGGCGCCCGTGGGGAAGTCGGGACCCTTGACGAACTGCATCAGGTCGTCGGACGTGACGTCGGGGTGATCGATGAGGTGGATCGTGGCGTCGATCACCTCGCCGAGGTTGTGCGGCGGGATGTTGGTGGCCATGCCGACGGCGATGCCCTGGCTGCCGTTGACGAGCAGGTTCGGGAAGCGCGCCGGGAGCACGACGGGCTGCTCGTGGGTGCCGTCGTAGGTGGGCACCATGTCGACCGTCTCCTCGTCGATGTCGGCGAGCAGGCGCATGGCGATCGGCGACAGCCGGCACTCGGTGTAGCGCTCGGCCGCGGCGTCGAAGTCGGGTGAGCCGTAGTTGCCGTGGAAGGAGATCAGCGGGTGGCGCAGCGAGAACGGCTGGGCCATCCGCACGAGCGCGTCGTAGATGGCGGAGTTCCCGTGGGGGTGGAACCGGGCCATCGTGTCGCCGGTGACGCGGGCGCACTTCACGAACGGGCGGTCGGGGCGGAACCCCTGGTCCTCCATGTCCCAGATGATCCGGCGGTGCACCGGCTTCAGACCGTCGCGGACGTCGGGGAGGGCCCGCGAGGTGATGACCGACATCGCGTAGTCGAGGAAGGAGTTCTCCATCTCGTCGTGCAGCGGCATCGGCTGGATCGGCTCCAGCGGCAACTCCGGCGGCAAATCGTCAGGCATCGTCTCGTCCTCAGTGTCATTCGGCGGGGGTGTGGGGGCAGAGGCCCTTGGGCCGGAGCCCCCACCGCTGATCGATCCGGCTTGGCCGGTCGATCAGCCATGTGTTGGGTGCGGCCGCAGGCCGCTCGATGAGCTCTGAGCGCAACCTCTGGTTGCGGTCAGAAGTCAAGGTTCCGTACATCGCGGGCGTTGGTGGCGATGAAGGCGCGGCGGCTCTCGACGTCGTCGCCCATCAGCACGCTCATGATCTGATCGGCCTCGGAGGCCTCCTCGACGGTGACCTGCAGGAGCGTGCGTGAGGTGATCGACATCGTCGTCGAGCGCAGCTCCTCCCAGTCCATCTCGCCGAGGCCCTTCAGGCGCTGGAACTCCTTGCGATGGTTCGGGCGGTCCTCGAGGAAGCGGGCTTTGGCGGCGTCGTCCTTGATGTACACCTTCTCCTTGCCGACCTCGGTGGAGTACAGCGGCGGCTGGGCGATGTAGACGTAGCCGGCCTCGACCAGCGGGCCCATCTGGCGGTAGAAGAACGTCAGCAGCAGCGTGCGGATGTGGCTGCCGTCGACGTCGGCATCGGCGAGGATGATCACCTTGTGGTAGCGGGCCTTGGCGGCGTCGAACTCGTCGCCGACGCCGGCACCGATGGCCGTGATCAGGGCCTGGATCTCGTTGTTCTTCAGCATCCGGTCGATGCGCGCCCGCTCGACGTTGAGGATCTTGCCGCGGATCGGCAGCAGCGCCTGGATGCGCGGATCACGGGCGTCGAGCGCGGTGCCGCCGGCGGAGTCGCCCTCGACGATGAACAGTTCGCTCTCGGCCGCGTTGCGGCTGGAGCAGTCCTTCAGCTTCTCCGGCATGCCGGCACCCGACAGCGCCGTCTTGCGGCGGATGGCGTTGCGGGCGTTCTTGGCGGCGACGCGCGCCTGGGCGGCGGCTTGCGCCTTCTTGACGACCTTGTTGGCCTCGGTGGGGTTCTCCTCCAGCCACTCGGCGAGGCGCTCGTTGGTCGCCTTCTGCACGAACGAGCGCATCGGGACGTTGCCGAGCTTGGCCTTGGTCTGGCCCTCGAACTGCGGGTCGCGCAGCTTCACCGAGACGATGGCGGTGAGGCCCTCCCGGATGTCCTCGCCGAGGAGGTTCTCGTCGCGCTCCTTGAGCAGGTTCTTGGCGCGGGCGTACTTGTTGACGACCGACGTGAGCGCGGCACGGAAGCCCTCGACGTGCATCCCGCCCTCGGTGGTGGAGATGCCGTTGGCGTAGCCGTGGATGCCCTCGTAGTAGCCGGTGTTCCACTGGACGGCGATGTCGAGCGCCTGGTGGTCGGGGTCCTCGTCCTCGAAGTGGCAGACCTTCGAGAACAGCGCCTCCTTGGACGCGTTGAGGTGCTTGACGAAGTCGATGAGGCCACCGCGGTACTGGTAGGTGACCGTCTGCTCCTTCTCCGGGCGCTCGTCGACGAACACCATCTCCAGCCCACGGTTGAGGAAGGCCATCGTCTGCAGCCGCTCGAGCACGGTGCGGGCGACGAACTCGGTGCCCTCGGCGGCGAAGATCGTGGGGTCCGGCCAGAACGTGACCGTGGAGCCCGTGTGGCGGCCACGGGCTGGCGTCGAGCCGGCGACTTCCATCTTGCCCTGGGGCTTGCCGCCCTTGGCGTACTCCTGGCGGTAGCGCTTGCCGTCGCGGTCGATCTCGACGACGAGCCGCTCGGACAGCGCGTTGACGACGCTGACGCCGACGCCGTGGAGGCCGCCGGACACCTTGTAGCCGTTGCCGCCGAACTTGCCGCCGGCGTGCAGCACGGTGAGCACGACCTGCGCCGCACTCTTGCCCTTGTGCGGGCCCGACGGGTACGGGTCGACCGGGATGCCACGACCGTTGTCCTCGACGCGGCAGCCGCCGTCGGCCAGCAGCGTGACGACGATGCGCGTGCAATAGCCCGCCATCGCCTCGTCGACGGAGTTGTCGACGACCTCCCAGATGAGGTGGTGGAGACCGGCCAGCCCGGTGGAGCCGATGTACATGCCCGGCCGCTTGCGCACCGGATCGAGCCCCTCGAGCACCTGGATGTCCTTGGCGCCGTAGTCGCCGGCGGTGTCGCGCTGGCCGCGGGATCCCACTCGTGGAGG
The DNA here is from genome assembly GCA_963784255.1 of uncultured Acidimicrobiia bacterium. Classification (GTDB taxonomy): domain Bacteria; phylum Actinomycetota; class Acidimicrobiia; order Acidimicrobiales; family Ilumatobacteraceae; genus JALZMG01. Next base: position 306,615 of record CAWAQO010000006.1, read on the forward strand.
TGCTGTCGTCAGTCGACACGGGGGGCTGTTCCGATCGTCATGGGTGGCTGGTCCGTTCCCGTCGCGAGGCGCGACGTGAGGGCGGTCTGTTGGCGTTCACTTCGTCTGCCGGGGCGGGCCCTCGAGAGGCATGGAGGGCCGGCGACGAACGTGTCAGCGATGCAGTTCAGTCTACCAACGGGGTGTCGCAGCCAGGCGGCAATCCCGGCCCTCAGCGGCGCTTCGGACGCCCCACGCGGACCTCCACGCGGTCCACCTGCACCCCCGCCACGCTGGCCAGACGGCCGCGCAGCTCGTCGCTGAGCAGGCGCACCTGGGTGGCCCACGCCGGCTCGCTCACCTCCACCAGCAACGTCCCGCGCTCGAGGCGGATCGGACGTACGTTGGCCGCCATCGCCGGGCCGACGACTTCGTCCCAGCGGCCGAAGACACCGCCGACCTCCGCCCGTCCGGCGCCCCCGCGCAAGGCCCGGACGACACCGTCGAGCGCGTCGGTGAGCGGCACCGGATCGCCGTCGCCGGTCATCCCGCGCCACCCTCGCGCGGCTCGGTCACCGAGTCGCGCGGCTGGTGGGCCGGCACGGTGACCAAGGCGTCGCCGGACGAGGCAGCGACGGCCCCGTCGACGATGCGCAGCACGCGATCAGGTCGCGCCGCCGGCGGGATGCCCCCGGCCGTCGTGATGACGACCTGCCCCGCCGGCAGGTGCTCGAGCAGGGCCGTGGCCCGTCCGGCGTCGAGCTCGGAGAGGACGTCGTCGAGCACGAGCACCGGTGTGGCCCCGGTGCGTTCGGCCACCAGCCGGTGCGCCCCGAGCCGGAGGGCGAGGGCCAGCGTTCGTTGCTCGCCCTGCGAGGCGTGCGTGCGGGCCGGCATGTCGGCGACGCTCAGCGTCAACTCGTCGCGGTGTGGTCCGACGGTCGAGACGCCGCGGCGCAGATCGGCGGTGCGAGCCTCGGCCAGCGCAACGGCCAGCCCGACGCGCCGCCACGGCGGGTCGTACACCAGTGCGACCGACGTCGGCCGGCCGGCGAGGTGCTCATAGGCGGTGACGACGTGCGGCGTGAGCCGCTCGACGAGCGTCGCCCTGGCTCGTCCGAACTGCTCGCCGATGGCGGCGAGGCGGGCGTCCCAGACGTCGAGCGTCGTCGCCGCGTCCGCGTCGAGACGACCACCGACCTGGCGCAGCAGGGTGTTGCGCTGGCGGACGATGCGGTCGAGCTCGAGGCGCGCCGCGTCGTACTTGAGGGCGAGCGCGACGAGGGTCTCGTCGAGGAAGCGCCGGCGGTCGACCGGCCCACCCTTGACGAGCTCGAGGTCATCGGGTGAGAAGACGGTGACGCGCACGACACCCAGCAGGTCGCGGGCCCGGCCGAGGCGTTGGCGGTTGACCTGCACGCGGTTGCGCCCGGCCGGCACCAGCTCCGCCTCGACGAGCGACTCGCGGCCGTCGTCGTCGCGCAGGTGGGCCCGCACGACCGCCGAGGACGAGCCCGTGCGGACGAGCGCCTCCGGCGGCACGCCGCGGAAGCTGCCGAGGGTGGCGAGGTAGGCCAGCGCCTCGGCGAGGTTCGTCTTGCCCTGGCCGTTGTCGCCGACCACCACCGTGGTGCCGCCGGTCAGCTCGAACGTCGCGGCGACGTAGTTGCGGAAGTCGACGAGCTCGAGGCGCTCGACGATCACGGTGGTCGCCGTCCGCGCACCGGGCCTACGGCACCCGCACCGGCATGAGGAGGTACAGGTAGTCGTCGCGGCCGACGGGCCGGACGACGGCCGGCTTCATCGGGTCGAGGGTCGACAGCGTGATCTCCTCGGTGTCGACGGCGTCCACGCCCTCGGACAGGTAGGTCGGGTTGAAGGCGACGGTCATCTCCGTGCCGTCGTAGCGGGCGTCGAGCTCCTCGAAGGCGTTGCCGATGTCCTGGGTGATCGCCTTCAGCACGAGCGTGTCGCCGCCCAGCTCCAGGCGCACCGGTGTGGCGTCCTGGGCGAGGATCTTCACCCGCCGCAGCGCCTCCAGCAGGGCCTCCCGACCGACGGTGAGGACGTTGGGGTACGACGACGGCAGCAGGTTCCGGTAGTTCGGGTAGTCGCCCTCGATCAGGCGGGTGGTGAGACGGGTGCGAACCGGTCTCGAACACGGCGTCGCGGGCGCCGAGGCGGACCTTCAGCTCGTCCCCGCTGGCCAGCACCCGCTGGAGCTCGTTGAGGGCCCGGCTCGGCACCAGCACCTTCTGCCCGCTGGCCAGCATCTCGTTCTCGGGCAGGTCGCGGACCGCCAGCCGGTACGAGTCGGTGGCGACCATGCGCACGCCGTCGTCCTCGGCGGCGATCAGCACGCCGGTGAGCACCGGGCGGGCATCGTCCGAGCTGGCCGCCCGCACCACCTGGCGCAGCGCCTCGGCGACATCGCGCGACGACAACGTCACCGGGTCGACCGCCGGCTCCCCCTGCACCGGGTAGTCGTCGAGCCCGAGTGGCCGGATCGAGAACTGCGAGCGTCCGGCGCTGATGCTGACCTCCTCGTCGCGCAGCGCCACCTCGACGGCGCCGGCCGGGAGCGAGCGCACGATGTCGGCGGTCAGCCGGGCCGGCACGACGACGGCGCCGTCGCGCTCACCGCCGACGGTGATGGTGAGGCGGATCGACAACTCGAGGTCGGTGCCGGTGACGGACAGCTCGTCACCACTGACCTCCAGGCGCAGGCCCGACAGCACCGGGAGCGTTCCCGTCCGGCTCGTCGCCGCCCGCCCGGCAGTCGCCAGGGCGTCGGCGAGGATCTCACGCTCACAGCGGAACTTCACAGTGCGGCCTTTCCCCCGTCGTGGGATGCATCAAGGAGTAATAGCGGTAATAGGTCCTGTGGATTGGGGACAACCCGGGAACGAGGCAGCGTAGAGGGTCTTCCGCTCCCGGTCGGTTGTCCACCGTCGTCCGCAGCGTCGAGATGACAACGTTGTGGTTCGGTGGATGAACGGCGGTCATCCCCACCATGACGGGCGTGTGTCCACACGCCGACGGTTCGGTGTCCCCAGCCGGCCGGTCACGACTTCAGCCGCTGCAGCAGGTCGGTGACCTGGTCGTAGATCTGCTTGCGCTCGCTCATCAGGCGCTGGATCTTCTCCACGGCGTGGATCACGGTGGTGTGATCGCGGCCGCCGAAGATGCGGGCGATGCCTGGATAGCTCAGGTCGGTGAGCTCGCGGAACACGTACATGGCGATCTGCCGGGCGGTGACCAGCGGACGTTGGCGGCTCTTGCCCTTGAGGGCGTCGACCTCGAAGCCGAGGATGGCCGCGATCTCGTCGAGCAGCTCGTTGTCCGTGCGCGGCCGGGGCGTCGCCTCCCGCAGCAGGTCGGCCAGCAGGTGCTGCGCCATCTCGGTGGTGATCCGCACCTGGTTGAGGCTGGAGAACGCCGTCACCCGGATCAGCGCGCCCTCGAGCTCGCGGATGTTGGTGGAGATCTTGGTGGCGATGAACTCGAGGGTCTCGGCCGGCACCTCGACCTCGTCGCGCTCGGCCTTGTTGCGGAGGATCGCCAGGCGCGTCTCCAGGTCCGGCGGCTGGATGTCGGTGATCAGGCCCCACTTGAAGCGGCCGCGGAGGCGCTCCTCCAGGGTGGGGATGGCGTCGGGGATGCGATCGGACGAGATGACGATCTGCTTGTTGGCGCCGTGCAGCGAGTTGAAGGTGTGGAAGAACTCCTCCTGGAGGCCCTCCCGGTTCTCGAGGAACTGGATGTCGTCGATGAGCAGGACGTCGATGTCGCGGTAGCGGCGCTTGAAGGCGTTGCCGGTGTTGGTCCGGATGGCGTCGACGAACTCGTTGAGGAACGTCTCCGTCGAGACGTAGCGCACCTCGTGGTGCTGGTAGTTGTGGTGCACGTAGTGCCCGATGGCGTGCAGCAGGTGGGTCTTGCCGAGCCCGGCGGAGCCGTAGATGAACAGCGGGTTGTACGAGCGGGCCGGCGTCTCGGCCACCCGCAGCGCGGCGGCCAGGGCGAACTGGTTGGAGGCCCCCTTGACGAACGTCTCGAACGTGTAGCGCGGGTTGAGGCCGGCCTCGTCGAGCAGGGCCGACCCGTAGGGTCCGGCGCCCAGCCCGGTGTCGACGACGGGCCGCAACGCGGCGTCCTCGAGCGGGTCGTAGCCGTCGATGCCGTCGGCCGCGCCCGGCGCCACGACGATGTCGAGGGCGCAACCCGGGGCCACGATGTCGTCGAGCGCCTCGCTGACGAGGGGGAGGTAGCGGGTGAGGATGCGGTCCCGGACGTGGTTGCTGGGCACCCGGATGCTCAGGTGATCACCGTTGGCCTCGAGGGGGACGACGTCCTGGAACGTCGAGTACCACACCGCTTCGGTCAACTGGTTTCGAAGTTGGAGAGCGACCGCCGTCCACACCTGATCCTGGTCGCTCACGAACACTTCCCTACCTTCCGACCAGGCCCGATCCACACCATTTTCCACAACTTGGGGAAAAGGGACGAACCGGTCGACCGCCCGACGCTATCAGCAATCCGACTGCAACATTCCGGGCTCCGGCGGGCGGTGCTGTCCCCGCTCCGGGGGGCACGGATCCCCCGCCGCGCCGCCGTCGGACCCGGTCACGGTAGATTCGGGCGGTCGGGACGCGACGCCTCGCTCCTGCTCGCCGAGGCGCCCGGCCGCCACCACCTCGAACCACCCGGAGCCCCACGTGAAGCGCACGTATCAACCCAACACCCGCCGCCGGGCCCGCAAGCACGGCTTCCGCGCCCGCATGCGCACCCGCGCCGGCCGGTCGATCATCAAGGCCCGCCGTCTCAAGGGCCGTCAGCGACTGTCGGCTTGATCGGCCGGATCGGCGAGCGCCAGCACTTCGAGCGATTGCGCCACGATGGTCGCCGCGCCCGCACGCCCGCACTCTGGTGCCGCTTCCTCGAGGAGCCGGCCGGAGGACCGCCGCGCGTCGCCTTCGCGATCGGCCGGCCGGTCGGCTCAGCGGTCGTGCGCAACCGCCTGCGCCGGCGGCTGCGCGCCATCGTCGCCGACCTGGCCAGCGGCGCGCCCCCGGTCCTGCCGTCGGGGTCGCTGCTCATCGGCGCCCGCCCCGACGCGGTCGAACTTTCGTTCGACCAGCTGGAGGACCAGGTGAGGTCCCTCGTCGAGGCCGTCGTCGCGCTGGTGCGGCCATGAGCTCGCCACGCCTCGTGCGGATGATCGAGTGGTACCAGCGCGGGGTCGAGGGCCGGCCGTCGCCGTGCCGCTTCACGCCGTCGTGCTCGGCCTACGCCAAGGAGGCCCTCGAGGTGCACGGCACGCGACGCGGGCTCTGGCTGACCGTTCGGCGCCTGACCCGCTGCCGGCCGTTCGGCCCCTCGGGCTTCGACCCCGTCCCCGAGGCGAGCCACCCGCACCACCCCGACCACCACGGCGTCCTCGCCGTCGACCTCCGCCTGCCGAAGGACCACTGAGCGATGTTCGAGATCCCTGCCTGGGTGCTCGCCTGGTTCTACGGCATCACCGGCAACTACGCCATCGCCATCGCCCTCATCGCCGTGGTCGTGATGGCGATCATCACCCCGCTGACGCTGAAGAGCACCAAGGGGATGCTCGAGATGCAGCGGCTGGCACCCGAGATGCGCAAGCTGCAGGCGCAGCATCGCAACGACCGCCAGAAGCTCAACGAAGAGATGATGAAGCTCTACCAGGAGCACAAGGTCAACCCGATGTCCTCGTGCCTCCCCTTGGTGGCGCAGATGCCGGTCTTCATCATCATGTTCCGGATCCTCCACGGGCTCACCTACAAGCCCACGCCGGAGATCGAGCCGGTGATCAGTGGCGTGGTGCTCGCCGCCCACCGGCCGGTGCCGGCCGAGCTCGGCTTCGTGCCCCGCTACATCTCCCACGACTCCGACCTCTTCCGGTCGCTGTTCGGGCAGACGGAGATGGTGTCGTTCGGCATCGACCTCGCCAAGTCGGCGGCGCAGGCGCTGTCGGAGGGTCTCGGCCAGGGCCTCATCTACGCGCTCCTGGTCGTGGCGCTCGGCATCCTGTACTTCCTGCAGCAGCGGATGGTGGCCGCCCGCGCCGCCGTCAGCCCGACGATGTCGCCGACCCAGCAGAAGCTGATGCAGTACCTGCCGGTGGTGTTCGCCATCTTCCAGGTGTTCTTCCTCGCCGGCCTCGTCGTCTACTACATGGCCCAGGCGGTGCTGCGGATCGCCCAGCAGGCCTACATCACGCGCCGCTTCTACGGCCACGAGGAGTCCCTGGGCCGGCAGGCCCAGCGCGCCGGTGACGCGGCGCGCGAGCTGGCCAAGCAGGACGGTGGTGGCAGTGGCCTGTTCGGACAGGCCAAGCGCGACGCCACCGCGGGCAAGGACGCACCGAAGGCGGCGCCGGCAGCGACCCCGGCGACGCCATCGCCGGGAACATCGAAACGGACCACGCCGCCGAAGAACCGACCGACGCCGAGCGGTCGCGCGCCGAGCACGCGCCCCCAGTCGGGGGCGCCCTCGGGTCGGCCCGGCGGCAGCCGATCCAAGAGCACGGGCAAACGCAAGCGCTGACGCGCCCACCGGGGGCCATCGATGGATCGCCCGGTGCATGAAACGGAGTGGATGTCATGGAATGGGTGATGACGACGGCACGGACCGTCGACGAGGCCAAGGACCTCGCCCTCGAACAGCTCGGCGTGATCGCCGACGACGCTGAGTTCGAGGTGCTCGAGACGCCGAGGCCTGGGTTGTTCGGCCGCCTGCGCGGCGAGGCGCGGGTGCGGGCGCGGGTGCGCCCGACACCGGTCCGCCCCAAGCAGGACCGCCGACGGGGCAAGCGCGGTGCCACGGCGACCACGTCCGACGGGACCGAGACCGAGGAGGCCGGCGAGTCCGCCCCGAGCGCCGGTCAGGCCAGCGAAACGAGCCAATCCCGTCGCACGCGCCGACCGGCCGCTCGTGCCGCCACCGACACCGCCCCGACCCGTCCCGCAGCACCCGGAGGAACCGCCATGAGCCTCGACGACACACCGCCCGCCGACGAACCGCCGGCCGAGGGCGCGGATGGCGACGAGGAGGTCGAGGTCGACGCCGTGCGCCAGGCCGCCGTCGACTTCGTCACCGGCCTCACCGACTCGTTCGGCTTCGAGACGACCGTGCAGACCACGGTCGAGGGCAACGAGATCGAGGTGCGCGTCGACGGTCCGTCGCTCGGCGTGCTGATCGGCCCGGGCGGACGCACGCTGCTGGCCATCCAGGACCTCGCCAGGGTCGCCGCCCAGCGCCGCCTCGGCGACCACGAGACCCGGTTGCGCATCGACGTCGCCGGCTACCGCGAGAAGCGTCGCGAGGCGCTGGAGCGCTTCGCCGCCACGGTGGCGGAGCAGGTGCGGGCGAGCGGCGTCGCCCGCTCGCTCGACCCGATGCCGTCGGCCGACCGCAAGATCCTCCATGACGCCCTGGCGGCCATCGACGGGGTCACCAGTCGATCCGAGGGCGAGGATCCCAACCGGCGGGTGGTCGTCGCCCCCGGCTGAGCCGTGGACGATCCGGCGCTGCTGGACGCGCTCGCCGCGTCGCAGCGATTGGGGATGCTCGGGCCTCGGCCCCTCGCCGAGGTCGTCGACCACGCCGGCGCCTTCGTCACCGCGCTGGCCGACGTGCGCGGGCTGGTCGTGGACCTCGGCAGTGGCGGCGGTGTGCCCGGCCTGGTGATCGCCCGGGCACGGCCGGACCTGCGGATCGTCCTGCTCGACCGTCGGGTCAGCCGCACCGACCACCTTCGTCGCTTGGTCGGGCGGCTGGCGCTCACCGACCGGGTACGTGTCGTGACGGCCGACGCCAGCCTCGGCGCGGCGCTGCTCGAGGCGCCGGCCGACGCCGTCGTCGCCCGCGGCTTCGCCGACCCGGCGACCACCGTGCGGACGGCTGCTCCCCTGCTGCGCCCTGGCGGCCTGCTCGTCGTCAGCGAGCCACCGCGGCCCGATCCGACCCGATGGCCGGACGCCGTGGTGACCGGCGCCGGCTTCGTCCACATGGCCTCCACGGACCCACGCGTGGCGCGGTTGCGCCTCGATGTTCCACGTGGAACATCGCCGGCTGGATGACGAATGTTCCACGTGGAACGTCGAGGGTGCTTGACCCGCCCCACTGAGCGCGTCAGGCTCCCTCTGATGACGGCGCCCGAGGAGCTCGTTCCCGAGACGTTGCGCCGCGACGACATGGTGCCGGCGAGCGAGCCGGTCGGCCGGCCGCTCCCCCGCGTGATCGCCGTCGCCAACCAGAAGGGTGGGGTCGGCAAGACGACCACCACGATCAACGTCGGCGCCTGCCTCGCCGAGCTCGGCCAGCGCACCCTCATCGTCGACCTCGATCCCCAGGGCAACGCCTCCACCGGACTCGGCATCGAGAACCGTGGCCTGGACACGTCGATGTACCACGTGCTGATGCACGACGTGCCGCTCGAGAACTGCATCGAGCCGACCGACGTGAAGGGCCTGTTCGTGGCGCCGGCCAGCCTCGACCTGGCCGGCGCGGAGATCGAGCTGGTGCCGGCGTTCAGCCGCGAGACCCGCCTGCGCCGGGCCATCGAGGCCGTGATCGACGACTACGACTACGTCCTGATCGATTGCCCGCCGTCACTGGGCCTGCTCACGGTGAACGGGTTGAGCGCCGCCCACGAGGTGCTCGTGCCGATCCAGTGCGAGTACTACGCGCTCGAGGGCCTCGGGCAGCTGTTGCGCAACGTCGACCTGGTCCGCAGGAACCTCAATCCCCCGCTGCACGTGAGCACCATCGTCTGCGTCATGCACGACGGACGCACGAAGCTCGCCGATCAGGTCGTCAACGAGGTGCGCGACCACTTCGGCGACAAGGTGCTGCGCACGATCGTCCCCCGGTCCGTGCGGCTGTCCGAAGCACCGTCCTTCGGCCAGCCGATCATCACGTTCGATCCCCGTTCGCGTGGCGCCATCGCCTACCGCGACGTCGCCAAGGAGGTGCACGATGACTCCGCGCCGCGGCCTGGGTAAGGGCCTCGGCTCGCTCATCCCGCAGGCCGACACGGTGGCCGCCGGCGGCAGCGGACCGGTGCTCGTCGAGATCCCGATCACCGACGTGGTGCCGAACCCGCACCAGCCGCGGGTCCACTTCGACGAGGAGACGCTCGGCGAGCTCGCCGCGTCGATCGCCCAGTTGGGGGTGCTCCAGCCGATCCTCGTCCGGCCGGTGGACGACCACTTCGAGCTGATCGCGGGGGAGCGGCGGTGGCGTGCCGCCCGCCGGGCGGGCCTGACGGCGGTGCCGGCGATCGTGCGCACCTCGGACGACGTCAGCGCTGTGGAGCAGGCGCTGGTCGAGAACCTCCACCGCCAGGACCTCACGCCGCTCGAGGAGGCCGCCGCCTTCCAGCAGCTGATCGAGGACTTCGGGCTGACCCACGACGACATCGCCCAGCGCGTCGGCAAGAGCCGTTCGGCGATCACCAACACGCTGCGTCTCCTCGCCCTCCCGCCGGCGGTGCAGCACCTGCTCGCCGACGGCAAGCTCTCGGCCGGCCACGCCCGTGCCCTGCTCGGGACACCCGACCGGGCGCTGCAGGAGCGGCTGGCGCGCCAGGCCAGTGCCGAGGGATGGTCGGTGCGGACCGTCGAGGAGGCCGTGCGCCACGGCGGCGTGCTGCCGGTCGCCACGCCGGCGCCGGCGCCCCCACGCGAACGTCCGATCGATGGGGCCGGCCTCACCGCGGCGACGCGACTGCGCCCCCCCGGGTTGCTCGAGCTGGAGGAGCTGCTCGCCGACCGGCTGGACACCCGGGTGGGCGTCGAGATGGGCGCCAAGCGAGGCAAGGTGACGATCGAGTTCGCCGACCTCGAGGACCTCGAGCGGATCTACCGGCTGATCGTTCCGGACGCCGGCTGACCAGCGCGTCGCTCCGACCCTCCACCCTCAACGCTCACGTGCGAGTCGAGGGCTGGACCTCACCTCCACCGTTACACACAGGCGTGGACAACACTGTGGATAACTGGCGTTCGGCCAGGTCAGTGGCGTTCAGGGGGCGACGGTGGCGACCGAGCGAGGCGCCGGCGCGGCGACCCAGTCGGACAACGCGCTGACGACGGCGTCGGCGATGCCGGAGGCGGCGTCGACCACCTGCTGCACCGGTCCGAGGGCGCAGACCACGGCGGTCATCCGGGTCTCGCGCAGCACGGCGAGGCGCATCCCGGCGATCGTGGCGGGGGAGAGGGTGCCGACGCGCTGCAGTGCGGTGCCGAGGCGCTCGGCGAGAGCCCGGCCGCCTGCCGACTCGAACCCCGCCGTGGCGTAGTAGGCGAGGGCGGTCGAACGGTCCGGCCGTGGCTCGAAGCCGAGGTACACCGTGGCGGCGTAGCGGTTGGCGGCGGCGGCGTGCATCGATGGTTCGGGCTCGTCGGCCATGATCACCTTGGCGCCCTGGCCGCGCAGGCTCTGGGCGAGTTGGCGGGCGAGGGGGCCGAGCCCGCCGAACTGGCCGACGACGACGCGCAGGTCGCGCAACGACGTGCCGACGTCGTCCAGCTGCTGCAGCTCGCGGATCGTCGCCACGCCCGGCCCGGTGCCGGTGCGGGCGCCGTTGATCTCCAACGCCCGCACGGTGTCGGGCCCGCAGATCCCGTCGACGGGGAGCCCGCAGTTGCGCTGGAACTCCTCCAGCGCCCTGGCCGTCGCCGGCCCGAAGATCCCGTCGACGCGGCCGCAGTCGAACCCGAGCCGTCCGAGCCACGCCTGCAGCGTGCCGACGTCGTCGCCGCGCAGGAACGGAGCGAGCAGCTTGAGCGGGCGGTCACCGAGGCGCCATGACGCCTCGACGAGCGCCAACCAGGTGGGTTCGTCGCACTCGCCGTGGTCGTGCAGGCCGCGATGGCGCTGGAAGGCGCGCACGGCGACCGCCGTCGACTCGTCGAAGCAGCCCGGCTCGCCATCGGCCGGGCCGAAGCCCGTGGCGACGAGCCGGCGTTGCAGGTCGCGGATGGCGTCGCCGTGCTGACCGGGCGTCAGCGGGTGGAAACGAGGAATTCGTCGAGCTCCTGGAGCAGTTGGGACTTGCCCTTGGCACCGACGAGGCGCTTCTGCACCTCGCCACCGGAGAAGACCAACAGCGTCGGGATGCTCATCACGTTGTAGCGCATCGCCAGGTCGGGGTTGTCGTCCACGTTCACCTTGGCGACGGTGACCTGCTCGACGAGCTCGCTGGCGAGCTCGTCGAGGATCGGCGCGATGGCCTTGCACGGACCGCACCACTCGGCCCAGAAGTCGACGACGACTGGGCGATCCGACCCACCGACGGTCTCGTCGAAGGTCGAGGTGGAGAGGTTGACGGTTCCGGCCATGGAGTGGGTTCCTTTGCGTTCTGGCCTGGTCGGCCTGGGGAGTCTACTGAGGTGCAACGTCGAGCCACCCCGGGTCATTCCGGCGTCCGATCGTACACCAGTTCGGTCAGTGGTGGCGGCTCGCCTCGAGCCAGCGCTCGGCGTCGATCGCGGCCATGCAGCCCGAGCCGGCGGCCGTGACCGCCTGGCGATACGTGTGGTCCTGCACGTCGCCGCAGGCGAAGACGCCCTCGACGTTGGTGGTCGTCGAGCCCGGCTGGGTGATGAGGTAGCCGTTCTCGTCGGTGTCGAGCACGCCCTGGAAGAGATCGGTGTTGGGGCGGTGGCCGATGGCCACGAACATCCCCGTGACCGCCAGCGTCGACTCCTCGCCGGTGTGCACGTTGGTGAGCACGGCGCCCTCCAGGCGCTCGTCGCCGACGAGGTCCGTGACGACGGTGTCCCACACGAACTCGATCTTCGGGTTGGCGAAGGCGCGGTCCTGCATGATCTTCGACGCCCGCAGCGAGTCGCGCCGGTGGATCACCGACACCTTGTCGGCGAACTTGGTGAGGAAGATGGCTTCCTCCAGCGCCGAGTCGCCACCGCCGACCACGGCGATGTTGTGGCCGCGGAAGAAGAAGCCGTCGCACGTCGCGCAGGTCGACAGGCCGTAGCCGAGGAGGCGGGACTCCGCCTCCAGCCCGAGCATCAACGCCCGGGCGCCGGTGCTGACGATCACCGCGTCGGCCTCGTACACGGTGTCGCGGACCCACACCCGGAAGGGGCGCGCGTCGAGATCGACCTTGGTCGCCTTCTCGGTGATGAACTCGGCCCCGAAGCGCTCCGCCTGCTCGCGGAAGCGCTGCATCAGCTCAGGTCCCATGATCCCGTCGGCGAAGCCGGGGTAGTTCTCGACGTCGGTGGTCAGCATCAGCTGGCCGCCGGGCTGGTCGCTCGAGCTCGACGGCTCGCCTTCGATGACGAGCGGGGCGAGGTTCGCCCGTGCCGTGTAGATCGCGGCCGTGAGCCCGGCCGGACCTGAACCGACGATGATGACGTTGCGCGCGCTGGACATGCCTTCCGTTCCGGATCCGGGCGTCAGGGAGCCTGACGCTTCCTCAGGATCAACAACCCGGCCAGGGACAGGATTCCCCCGAGGATCAGGTAGCTGAGGTACACGGCCTGCGCGGGGCTGACGGCGAGGTCGAGCAGCGCCTGCAGGGCGCGGGTGAAGGCGATCAGCAGGAGGGTCACCGCGGCCAGCCCGAGCATCGCGCTGAGCAGGCCGTAGACGATCCCGCGGGTGACCTTGACGACCGGCGTCGTGGCCCGCTCGCGCACCGTGCCGACGACCCGCTCGACGGTGTCGGCGACGTCCGCCGGCCAGTTCGGATCGGTCAACGGATTGGCGGCCATTCCTGGATGCTAGTTGCGCACCTCGAGCACGATCTCGCACGTGCCGGCATCGCGGGCCATCACGCGGTCGGCGTCGACGAACACCTCGACGGGCCGTTCGCCACCGGCGCCGGCGTAGCGGGCGGTACCGAGCCAGCGGCCGCCGTCGCAGCGCGGGCCATCGGTGTCGGCGGCCGGCGTCGACGGCGTCGATATCGCGATCACCGCGAACGCCCGCAGGTCCTCGGCGGAGCGCAGCACGACGACGCCGTCGGGCGCCAGCTCGTCGAGGCCGACCTGTCCCTCGCTGGCCGCCGCCGTGGTGGGCTCCGTGGCCTCCTCGGTCATCTCGGTCGCCCCGCCGGCCTCGCTCGACGCGTCGTCGGCGGGGGCCGGTGGGACGGCGGCACTGGCGCGCTCGGTGACGTCCGGGGCAGCGGTGTCGGCCGCCTCGCGGGTGGCCGTCAGCCGGTCGGCGGCGACCTCGGTGGCTGCCGGAGCCACGAGCGCGGCGTCGTCCCCACCACCGTCACCGCCCTGGGTGACGACAACGGCGCCGACGCCGATGGCGACGATGGCCGCGGCGGCGACGACCGGCGCCATCCAGCGGCGCCGAGTGCCGATGGGGACGACGGGGGCCACCGGCGCGGCAGGTGTCGCGGCCGCCGCCAGGGCGGCGGCGATCACGGTCTCGCGACGTGCCGGGTCGGGTGCCGCGGTGGCGCCGAGGACGTCGCGCACCCGGGCCAGCCGGTCGATCTCGTCACGCAACGCCGCATCGGCGTCGACGCGCGTCCGTTCCTCGTCGGTCAGCACGCCGTCGAGGGCGGCGCTGGCGAGGAGGCGGTCGTCGTCGTTCATGGGTCGCGGCGCCCCGCGGGGGGCGGATCTCCTGTTGGACGTCCCGGCGGGTCCGGGCGGTTCCCGAGGGCGTCGGCGAGCTGGCCGCGGCCGCGGGCGATGCGCGACTTGACGGTGCCGACCGGGACGTCGAGCACGGCGGCGATCTCGGCGTAGTCCAGGTCGGCGACGTCGCGCAGGACCACGGCCACGCGGAAGTCCTCGGGCAGGTCCTCGAGCGCCGCTTCGATCGCCATGCGGTCGCCGATGGCGGTGACCTCGCGCTCGGCGCGCGGGTCGACCGCCTCTGGCGGCTGGCCCTCGTCCTCGACGACGTGCAGCGCGGGACGGCGCCGTCGCCGGCGCAACTCGTCGAGGGCGGCATTGGTGGCGATGCGGTACGCCCACGTGGAGAACGCCGAGCGCCCGTCGAAGCGGGGCAGGCCACGCACGATGCGGATCATCGCCTCCTGGGTGGCGTCGTCGGCGTCGCGCGTGCCGCCGGCGATGCGCCGGCAGACCGCGTGGACGCGGTCGTAGTGCCGGCGCAGCAGCGTGTCCAGTGCCCGCCGGTCGCCGTGCTGGGCGGCGTCGACCAGCGCGTGGTCGTCGTCCATCAGCCGAAGCTGATCTCGCCGATCGACGCGCGGTACGGGTTGGCGGCGGAGCAACCCGGGTCGCGGCCGAGCTCGCGCAGCACGATCAACAGCTCGCGTGCCGGCGCCTGTACGGCCACCTGGACGGTGCCGGGTTGGTCGGCGAAGACCTTCTGCGCGATGGCCGGTCCCCAGTCGGCGAAGCCGGCCGGCACCGTCGCGGCGTCCGACGCGAACACCTCCACCTGGTACGGGGCGTTGGCGACGTCGAACGACAGCGTGCCGGTGGCGCTCGACGACAGCGAGACGGTGAGACCGACGCCGTCCTTGGACCCCATCATCGACCCGATGTAGCACTCGGTGCGCCAGTTCGTGCCCGGGTTGGCGTCGGCCAGGGCGGCGCCGGCCAGCTCGTCGTTCTCCTCGCCGTCACCCTCCGGGTCGTAGGGGACGACCTGGGTGATCGACGCCGGCCCGGCGGGCGCAGCGGTCGCCGCCGGCGGCACCGACGTCGGCGGCGCGCCGGCGCCCGGATCGCCGGCGCCGATGGTGATCCACAGCACGACGGCGACGATCACGGCCGCCGCCAGCAGCACGCCGACGAGCACGAGCGACGGACCGGTGCGCGACTGCAGTCCTCTGGCGGGGCTGCCGCGCAGGCGCGGCCCGGCGTCCGGCGTGTCCTCGCGGCTGCGACGGTCGACGGGGTTCGGCGGCGTGGCCTCGCCGGGGATCGGCGGCGCGCCCGGGCGGGTGCGGGGGACCGGTCCGGTGGTGCGGGGGGCGCGGATGATCGGCCCGACCGGGCTCGGGCCTGGCGACGAGCCGAGCGGCGTCAGGTCGACCGGCGGCTCGTCGGCGACGCGCTGGAGCTCGGCGCGCAGCTCGGCACCGGTCGCCGGTCGGTGGTTGGGGTTGCGCGAGAGCAACCGATGGATCAGGTTGACCAGCCCGCGGGGCAACGTCGGGCGAAGGCGGCCGAGATCGGTCGGGTCCCGTTGCAGCCGGGCCAGTGCGGTGTCGGCGTCGGTCTCACCGAGGAACGGCACCCGCCCGGCGAGGCACTCGTACAGCACGAGCCCGAGCGAGTACAGGTCGGCCCGCCCGTCGAGCTTGCGCCCGCGCACCTGCTCCGGCGACAGGTACTTCGCCGTGCCCATCATCACGTTGTCGCTCGTGAGGTCGTCGCCGGAGGCGTCGAGCCCCTTGGCGATGCCGAAGTCGGTGAGCAGCACGCGGCCGTCGGCCGTGACGAGGATGTTGCCGGGCTTGACGTCGCGGTGGACGAAGCCGGCGTGGTGGGCGGCGTCGAGGGCAGCGGCCACGCAGGTGCCGACGTGGATCGTCAGCTCAGGGCTCAACCTCGTCTGGACGTCGAGCACCTGGCGCAGGCTCTTGCCGTCGACGAGCTGCATCACGACGGCCTGGCGCCCGTTCTCCTCGAACACGTCGTGCACGGCGACGATGTTCGGGTGGGTCAGCCCGGCGACCGCGATCGCTTCACGGCGGAAGCGCTCCGCCACCACCGGATCCGTCGCCAGGCTCGGTTTGAGCCACTTGAGGGCAACCCTCCGGTCGAGGGAGAGGTCGGTCGCCAGCCAGACCTCGGCCATGCCTCCCTGCGCCAGCCGGCGCTCCAGGCGGTAGCGCCCGGCGAGCACCACAGGCTGCTCGCCGCCCGGCGGCGTCGCGCTGGACGTGGGGGGAGGTGTCGTCGACGCCGGCATTCCGCCCGCGAACGCTAGTTGCGGGCTCGTCGCGAACGGGGGAAGGGCGGTCGAGCTACGACTCCTGGAACGCCACGCCGATCGTGCCGAGGCCGGCGTGGGCGCCGACGACGGGCCCGATCTGACCGACGACGATCTCCTCGTCGGTCAGCGGGCGCAGCCGGTCGACGAACTCGTCGACGTCGCTGCAGTCGGCGTGCAGCACGGCGAGGTGCTCGATGCGACCGCGGAAGGACGCCACCTTGTCGACGAGGAAGGCGAGCGCCTTCGTGCGGGTGCGCTGCTTGCCGTGCGGCACCACCTCGCCGTCGGCGACCTCGATGATCGGCTTGATCGACAGGGCCGTCGCCAGCAGCGCCCTCGCCCCACCGATCCGCCCACCCTTCTTCAGGTTGTCGAGGGTGTCCAGCGCGCCGAACACGCGCGTGCGGGTGACCAGCCGGCGGGCCAGTGCCTCGACCTCGTCGATGCCGGCACCGGCGGCGGCCGCCTCGGCGGCGGCGAGGGCGATGGTGCCGAGCCCGAGGGACACCGTACGACTGTCGACGATGCGCACGTCGAGGCCCTCGACGTCGCGGGCCGCCAGCTCGGCGCTCTGCATCGTGGCCGAGAGGGCGCCGGACAGGGACACGACGACGATCTCGTGCGCGCCGGCGTCGGCCAGGCGCCGGTAGGCCTGCTCGAATCGCCCGGGTGACGGGGCCGCCGTCGAGGGCAGCTCGCTCGACGCGGCGCAGCGCCGCCAGAACTCGCTCGTGGTCAGCTGCTCACGGTCGACGAGCTCCTCGTCACCGAAGCGGATGCTCAGCGGGACGATCTCGATGCCGGCGTGCTCGGCGAGCTCGGCGGGGAGGTCGCAGGAACTGTCAGTGACGATCCCGACCCTGAGCGCTTCGCGCCGTGTTGTTGGTTCGCTCGCTCCGCTCGCTCACGGGTCGGGGAGGCTAGTGGTCGCCGGCGGCGCTCACGTGCCCCGGGCCGTCCGTCGCGATCGCCTCGGCGGCGTCGGGTGAGAGGTCGGCGAGCACGCGGCCGTTGCCGTTGACGAGCGCCAGGCGGGTGCGACGGCGGCGCCGGAAGTGGCTGAACCACCACGACAGCAGGACGATCACCGCGCCACCGGTGATCACTTGCCCGAGACCGGTGAGGGCGTTGACCCGAGCGGTGAGGACGACGGGACCCTCGACGCCGACGGCCAGCTCCGGCGTGACCAGCTGCACCTCGATCGACGACGTGCCGTTGGCCCGCGCCTCGACCGGGACGATGATCTCGGTGACGCCGGCGGCGTTCAGCTCGACCAGCTGGTCGCCCTCGGGGAACGTGAGCTTGGGTGACCGCGGCTGCACGACCACCTGCAGCGGCACGTCGCCGTTGTTGCGCACGTTGAGGCGCAGCTCGCTCTCCCGGCCGGTGAGCGTGAACGTGAACGGCCGCGGTGCCTCCACGGCGTCGCGCACCGCCTGGGCCTCGGCGGAGATGCGCTCCAGCGCCACGTTCGCGGCCTCGTCACTGATGCCGGTGGAGAGCAGGGTGTCCAGCTCGGCCATCCACGCCTGCTGCTGGGCGTCGTCGGGCAGCATCGAGCCGGAGCTGCGCGCCGACACCCGGGTCAGATCGATGCGCGTGGCGCGGTCCTGCAGGTCGGGGCCGGCCGTCGGCGGCAGGGACACGCCGTGCGGCTCGTCGCCAAGTTCCATCGCATCGGTGGCGCTGGGCACGGCCGACAGCGGCGCCAGCACGAACGGCGGGACCTGCTCGACGAAGCCTGTCGAGCGCGGCGGCGACCGCCGGATCCGGCGCCGCCAGCGACGGCGTCGCCAGCACGACGCTGCGGCGCTTGCCGGCGCCGAGCTCCCGCCGGGTGGTCACCAGCTCGGCCATGATCCGCACGGCGGCCTCGGTGGGGCCGATGTCGAGGTCCTCGAGCCGCTCGGTGTCGAGCAGCGCGCCCGCCGGTGCGCGCACCATCGCCGGCATCGAGCCGGCCTCCCCGAGGTCGGTCTCGAACGTCAGCGTCGGATCGAGGTAGCCGCCGATCGAGCCCTCCAACCCGTCATAGGTGTCCCTGCTCATGACGAGCATCCCGAAGCCGAGGTTGCGCAGCATCACCGCGGCGTCGGTGCTGACCGCGTCGTCGACGAGCCACGACGAGCGGCGCGCCGGCGCGCCCGGCAGGGCGGTGTTGGAGACCTCGACGCCCTGCACCAGCTCGCGGGCGAACACGTCGCCGGCGTCGATGTCGACGGCCGACGACGGGTCCAGGACGTCCTGCGGCAGCGCCAGCACCTCGTCGTCCTGGAGGCTCGCCCGCAGCTGCTCGGCGAGGTCGGGATCGTCGCCGTCGAGGCCGTCGAGGAGGACGGGCGGCAGCGCCACGCTGAGCGGCCCGTCCACCGCGGCGGCGGTGGTGGCGATCGCCGCCAGCGCCTCGTGGCCGCTGCGCCGCTCGTCCGGCGTCGGCACCGGACCCGGGTCGGGGATCGCCGCCAGCATGGCGACCTGCAGCGGGGCGCCGGTGTCGTCGTCGGCCGCCAGCCGTTCGAGGAACGTCAGGTGCTCGGCGACGACGGCACCGTCGACGACGACGGCGACGGTGACCGGGTAGAGCCCGGGTCGGCGCAGGAGGAGGCTGTCGGCGCGGTCACCGGTCGACGCGGTGGCCACGTCGACGGTGAGGGTGGGCGCACCATCGGCAGCCGCCGACAGCGCCGGGAGGGGGGCGGTGACGGTGTCCACCACGTCGGGGAGATCACCGTCGAGCGCGGCCGCCAGCTCCACCCGGTCGCCGATGGCCCGGTGCAGCGCGACGCGCACCGTGCTCGTCGCCGCGGCGGGGGCGGCAGGTGCAGCGGCCGTCTCGGCGACGTCCCCTGGCACGGTGCTCGCCGGTGCCGTCGTGGTGGTGGTCGTCGCCGGCGTGAGCTGGTCGACGGGTCCCTCGAGCGCGAACGTCACGCTCCAGCGGGCGTCGGGAGCGACGCCGAAGTCCTGGCCGACGAGCACGAGGGTCAGGTCGTCGGCGGCCCCGCCGCTGGTGGCGCCGCCCCACACGGTGACCGCCACCACGACGGTGGCCACGAGGATCCGCCTCATGGCCGGGCCGGCAGGTCGAGCTGCATCACGACGAGCTGCTCGGTGAGGCGGCGGAAGCCGAGTCCCTCGTACAGGGCGAGCGCCGGCTCGTTGGCGACCGACGTGTTGACCACGCCGTGGCGCAACCGCCGCTGACGCATCCAGCCGAGCGAATCGAGGACGAGGTCGCGCCCGTGCCCGCGGCGCTGGTGCTGCGGGTCGACGGCCAGCCGCTGCAGGTACCCATGTCCCGACGCCGCCCCGCTGATGGCGAAGGCGACGAGGGTGCCGCCGTCGAACCGGGCCCTGGCGCGATGGACCGGGGTGGCCCGCCGGATCTCGGCGAGGTCGGCGGCGGCGTTGCCCCACGGATCGCCGAAGGCGGCCCGGTCGACCCGGGCGGCGTCGTCGTGGCGCCACGGCCGCAGGCGGGTGGTGCGGGGGACGCGACGGGCGCCTGGGTGATGTCGATGCGCAGCAGGGCGAGGGTGTCGACGATCGCGAAGCCGGCGCCCCCGAAGCGGGCGGCGGCGTCGGGGAACAGCGCACCGGTGCGGATGGCGTGGGCGTCGCCGGCGGCGAGGCTGTCGATCCAGCCGGCCAGCTCACCGGCACTGGGCACGATCGCCTGGTCGGCGAGCGACAGCTGCACGACGCCGGCGTCGAAGGCCGTCGGCCGGACGCGGACCCGCGGGCCGAGAACCCCGTCGGTCGCGTGACGTCGCACCTTCACCGCCTGTGGAACGTAGCGCTCCGCGCCGGTGGAGCGACCGCCACGAGACCGCTGCCCCGATCGGCAAACCTAGAGTGACGAGCGGTGACCGTCCTGCTGGCGACCCACGCCGCCTACCTCGAGCACCTCACGGGGCCGGGCCATCCCGAGCGTCCGTCGCGCCTGGAGGCGGTTCTGGCCGGGGCCCGCGCCGACGGCGTGGCGGAGGCGCTCGTGGCGCTGGAGCCGCTGCCGGCCAAGCGATCCGACCTCGAGCGGGTGCACCCACCCTGGTACCTCGATCGCCTGGACTCGATGGCCGCCGCCGGCGGGGGCTGGATCGACGCCGACACCCGGCTCAGCGGGCACTCCGCCGAGGCCGCCGTGCTGGCCGCCGGTGCCGGGCTCACCGCCGTCGAGGCGTTGCGCGCCGGGCTCGGCGACGCCGCCTTCTGTGCCGTCCGGCCGCCCGGCCACCATGCCACGCGCACCGACTCGATGGGCTTCTGCCTGGTGTCGAACATCGCCGTCGTCGCCGCCGCGCTGGCCGACGAGGGCGAGCGGGTGTGGGTGTTCGACTTCGACGCCCACCACGGCAACGGCACCCAGGCGGTGTTCGTCGACGACCCGCGCGTGCTCTTCGTGAGCCTGCACCAGTGGCCGCTCTACCCCGGTACCGGGCGGGCGACCGAGACGGGGACCGGCGCCGGCGCCGGCACCACGGTCAACGTGCCGATGCCGCCCGGGGCCACGGGCGACGTGTACCTGCAGGCCTTCGACGAGGTGATCGCCCCGGTCGTGGCCCGCTTCGACCCGACGTGGCTGCTCATCTCGGCGGGTTTCGACGGCCACCGCGACGACCCGCTCACCGAGCTCGGGCTGACCGCCGGCGACTTCCCGTTGCTGACCGTCCGCGCCCTGGGCATGGTGCCGCCGGGCCGGTGCGTCGCCATGCTGGAGGGCGGCTACGACCTCGACGCGCTCGCGGCCTGCTCGGCGTCGGTGCTCGGAGCGCTGGCCGGCGTGGCGGTGGACGGCGAGCGGGCGAGCAACGGGGGACCGGGCGCCGAAGCCGTCGCCAACGCCCGCTCGGTGTGGCAACGCCTGGACGCCTGAGCCGGGCCTGCTCGTAGCCTGGCCGGTCGCCATGGTCCCGGAACGCTTCGCCCCCGTGCTCGCCGAGCTGGCCCCGCTGGCGGCGCGCTTCGCCGACGCCGGCCAGCGGTTGTACCTCGTCGGCGGCGCCGTGCGCGACCTCCTCGTCGGCAAGCAGCGGTCGGTGTACGACCTCGACCTCACCACCGACGCCAGGCCGCCGGAGGTCAAGCGGCTCCTCGACGGTTGGGGCCACGCCATCTGGACCCAGGGCGAGCGCTTCGGCACCATCGGTGCCCAGCGCACGTTGCCGGACGGCACCACGCGCACGATCGAGGTGACGACCTTCCGCGCCGAGGCCTACGCCGACGACTCGCGCAAGCCGCACGTCACCTTCGCCGACGACATCGAGTCCGACCTCGCCCGCCGCGACTTCACCGTCAACGCCATGGCCCTCGAGCTGCGCGCCGGTGATCCCTCGGCCGTCGCGCTGGTCGACCCCTTCGGCGGCGCCGGCGACCTGGCGACGGCGACGCTGCGCACGCCGCTCGGGCCGGAGGTCAGCTTCGACGACGACCCGCTGCGCATGCTGCGGGCCGCCCGCTTCATCGCCGCCCTCGACCTGCGGCCGGTGCCCGAGCTGCTGACCGCCGTCGCCGAGCGCGGCCACCGCCTGTCGATCGTGTCGGCCGAGCGGATCCGCGACGAGCTCGACAAGCTGATCGTCGTCGAGCGTCCGGCGGCCGGGCTGTGGTTCCTGGTGGACACCGGGCTCGCCGAGCACTTCCTGCCCGAGCTGCCGGCGATGCGCCTCGAGCACGACCCGATCCACCGGCACAAGGACGTGCTCAGCCACACCATCGCCGTCGTCGAGAACGTCCGGCCGCCGGCCGACCCGGCTGCCTTCGACTTCCGCCTGACCCGCCTGGCCGCGCTGTTCCACGACATCGGCAAGCCGCGCACCCGTGGGTACCAGGCGGGCAAGGGCACGACGTTCCACCACCACGACGTCGTGGGGGCGCGGATGACGCGGCGGCGGATGGAGGAGCTGCGCTACCCGACCGCCGACATCGCGGCAGTGTCGGAGCTGGTGTTCCTCCACCTGCGCTTCCACACCTACCAGATGGGGTGGACCGACGCCGCCGTGCGCCGGTACGTGCGCGACGCCGGTGACCTGCTCACCGAGCTCAACGTCCTGACCCGCTGTGACTGCACGACGCGCGACGAGCGCAAGGCGGCCCGGCTGGCCAAGCGGATGGACGAGCTGGAGCTGCGCATCGCCGAGCTGGCCGCCCAGGAGGAGCTGGCCGCCATCCGGCCCGAGCTCGACGGCCGTCAGGTCATGGCCCACCTCGGCCTGGAACCAGGGCCGGTGGTCGGCGAGGCGCTGGCCTACCTCCTCGACGTCCGCCTCGACGAGGGCGAGATCGGCGAGGAGCAGGCGTACGCCGCGGCTCGACGAGTGGTTCCGCCGGCGCCGCG
This sequence comes from uncultured Acidimicrobiia bacterium, assembly GCA_963784255.1. Classification (GTDB taxonomy): domain Bacteria; phylum Actinomycetota; class Acidimicrobiia; order Acidimicrobiales; family Ilumatobacteraceae; genus JALZMG01. Next base: position 328,864 of record CAWAQO010000006.1, read on the forward strand.
CCGGCGTGTCGTAGCGTCCGGTCGTGCGCGACGACATCACCGACGGGCTGGCCATCCGGCGGCGGACGGCGACGTGGCGGTGGGTGCTGTCGGTCGTCGTGGCGGCGGTCCTGCTGGCCACCCTCGTCGTGCTCGTCGTCCGCCTGGACACCACGCGCTCGACCCGTGACCTCGCCGCCGTCGTCGTCGCGGCCGTGCTCGCGGCCGGCGCCGTCGCCGTCACGTGGTGGGAGTCGCGGCGGATCACCGGTGAGCTGCACCGCGCCATCGATCGCCTCATCGACGCCGAGTCGGAGCTGCGCCTGCTGCTCGACGACCTGCCCGAGGCCGTGCTGTCCGTCGACGACGCCGGCGTGGTGCGCGGAGGCAACGCCAAGGCCGCCGAGCTCTCGGGGCTGCCGGTGAGCGCGTTGATGGGCTACCCGCTCGACGAGCTCGTCGAGGGCGTGCGCCGCTCCGATCTCGCCACGTGGCTCGACGCCGGTCGTCGCGGCCGCCCGGTGGGCCCACTGTCGTTCCGGCTGCTGCACGCCGACCGCGCCGAGGGCACCGTCGTCGAGGCCACCGTCGACCGGCCGCAGCAGACCGATGGTGGCGTCATCGTCCGGTTGCGCGACGTGACCGAGCGGGAAGAGCGCGTGCGCGCCCTCGAACAGGCACGGCGCCGGTTCCAGCAGGCGTTCCACTCGGCGCCGACCGGGATGGCCCTCGTGCGCCTGGACGACTCGTCGATCCTCGACGCCAACCGCTCGCTGGCCGACATGCTCGACCGGCCGGTCGACGAGCTGCTCGGGCGGAGCATCCGCGAGCTCACCCACCCCGACGACCTGCGGGCGGCCGCCGCCCACCGCGCCCGGCTGGAGCTGGGGATCGCCGACACCTACCAGATGGACCAGCGCTACCGCCGCGCCGACGGCGAGTACGTCTGGGCCCGTACCCGCGTCGCCGTCACCGAGGACGAGGGCGTGGCCCTCGCCATCACCCACATCGAGGACGTCACCGAACAGCGGCGGGCGGCCGAGCGGCTGCAGTGGGCGGCGACCCACGACGACCTCACCGGCCTGCCCAACCGCACCGAGCTGATCGCCCGGGTCGACGACATCCTCGCCGGCGCCCCGGTCGGGTCGATCGCCCTGCTGTTCATCGATCTCGATCACTTCAAGTCCGTCAACGACAGCCTCGGGCACGGCATCGGCGACACGTTGCTGACGGCCATGTCGGTGCGCCTCGGCGACGAGGTCGACGACGACACGGTGCTGGCCCGCTTCGGCGGCGACGAGTTCATCGTCGTGCTGCGCGGCATCGGCGCCGAGGGCGTCGATCCGATCGCCGTCGCCGAGCGGTTGCGCCGGGCCCTGGCCCGGCCGGTCGTCGTCGAGGGCAGCGAGCTGTTCGTGTCGTCGAGCATCGGCGTGTCGGTGAACGACCGCCCCGGGGTCACGGCCGCCGACCTCCTGCGCGACGCCGACGCCGCGATGTACCGGGCCAAGGCGCGTGGCCGCGACTGCGTCGAGGCGTTCGCCCCCGGCAGCCACGAGACGACGGTCCTCGCCCTGCGCACCGCCAGCGAGTTGCGGCGGGGCCTCGAGCGGGGCGAGATCGTGCCCTACTACCAACCGATCGTCGAGCTCACCACGGGCCACGTCACGGGGTTCGAGGCGCTGGCCCGCTGGCTGCACCCCGAGCGCGGGTTGCTGGCGCCCGACCAGTTCATGCCGATGGCCGAGGAGACCGGGCTGATCGACGAGATCGGGGCCAGGGTCCTCGAGGACGCCCTCGCCCAGTTCGCCAGCTGGCGGGCGCGCGACCTGCCGTTCGCCGACGCCACCCTGTCGGTCAACGTCGGCACCCGCCAGGTGGTCGACGGCGCGTTCGCCGGCCTCGTCGCCGATCTGCTCGCCCAGACCGGGATCCCGGCCGACGCCCTGTGGCTGGAGATCACGGAGACCGCCCTGCTGGCCGACGTCAAGGCGTCCACCGTGGCCCTGCGCAACCTCCGCAGCCTCGGTCTGCACCTCGCCGTCGACGACTTCGGCACCGGCTACTCGTCGTTGACCTACCTCAAGCGCTTCCCGGTCGAGGCGATCAAGATCGACCGCAGCTTCGTGGCCGGGCTCGGCCTCGACACCGAGGACACGACCATCGTCGAGGCGGTCGTCAACCTCGGCCACTCGTTCGGGATCGCCGTCATCGCCGAGGGTCTGGAGACCCCGCTGCAGCTCTCGCGGCTCCGCGAGCTGGGCTGCGACCGCGGTCAGGGCTACCTCTTCGGGCGACCCCGCCCGGCCTCCATCGTCGAGGCCGAGCGGGTCTCATGACCGTTCTCATGAGGCGCCTCATGACGGCTCCAAGGCGGCCACAAGGCGCCACGACGTAACTCCGGGGGCGGCCCGCAACGGGGCGGGCGCACGACGGCGGAATCGACGCCCATTGGAGGAATGATGTTCAGGACGCGTCAGCGGGTGCTGCTGCTCGCGCTGCCCGTGGTGTTGGCCATGGCAGCGTGCGGCGGCGGGGGCGACGACGACACGGGGGCGGTGGCCGCGGCGGCACCGCCCACGACGGTAGCGACGACCGCTGCCCCGACCACGGTGGCCCCGGCCACGACCGAGCCGGCGCCCACGACGGCCGCACCGGACAAGCCGGCCGGCATCGCCGGCTACGACGAGGTCCAGCCGGCCGTCGTCCAGGTGGTGGCCCAGGGCACGTTCCGCGATCCGGAGATCGGCTTCGCCGACGGGTCGGGGCTCGGCAGCGGGTTCATCATCAGCCCCGACGGCCTGGCCGTCACCAACAACCACGTCGTCGCCGGCGCGGCGACGCTCGAGGTCTACATCGGCGGTGACCTCGACGAGAGCTACAACGCCACCATCCTCGGCGTGTCCGAGTGCAACGACCTGGCGCTGATCGACATCAACGCCAACGAGCCGCTGCCCTACCTCGAGTGGCACCAGGGCGACATCACGGCCGGCCTCGACGTCTACGCCGCCGGCTACCCGCTCGGCGATCCCGAGTTCACGCTCACCCGCGGCATCATCGCCAAGGCCGAAGCGGGCGGCGACCTCACCGGCACCAGCTCGATCGACCACACCGTCGAGCACGACGCCAACATCCAGCCCGGCAACTCCGGCGGCCCCCTGGTCGGCGCCGATGGCAAGGTCGTCGCCGTCAACTACGCCGGTGGCGCCTCGGTGACCACCACGGCGCAGTTCTACGGCATCGCCTCGGACCTGGCGCAGCCGGTCATCGACCGCCTCCGCGACGGCGACTTCGAGTCGCTCGGGATCAACGGGTGGGCCGTCTACGACGAGACGCTCGGCATCGCCGGCATCTGGGTCGCCGGCGTCGCCCCGGGCTCGCCGGCCGCCGAGGCCGAGCTGATGCCCGGTGACATCGTCACGGCGATGAACGGGCTGCCGGTCGGCACCGATGGCACGTTCAAGGACTACTGCGACGTCATCCGCACGGCCGGCGAGGGCAACCCGATCGCCGTCGACGTGCTCCGCTTCGACACGTCCGAGGTGCTCAAGGGCGAGATCAACGGCGACCAGCCGATCGAGCTCGCCTTCTCCTTCGCCGAGGAGGTCGGTGACGAGGTCGGTGAGGACAGCGATGCCTCGGCCGCCTACACCTACGAGTCGGTGACGGACGACCTCGGGCGGATCTACGTCGACGTCCCGACGGCCTGGGCGCAGCGCGACACCGCGCCGGCGTCGATCGACGGGGTCGAGGTGCCGTACATCGCGGCGTCGACCGACCTGAACGGCTTCATCAACGGCTACACGGCGCCCGGCCTGCTGTTCGCCCAGCTGCCGGCGACGTCGGACATCGACGCCTCGCTGGCCCAGTACGGCTTCGCCGGCGACTGCACCGACGGCGGTGTCGTCGACTACAGCGACCCGGTCTTCACCGGCAAGTACCAGCTGTGGCTGGACTGCGCCGGCACCACGACCGACGTCGTGACGCTGGTGGCGCTGCCCGCCGACGCCTCCTACACGGCGATCATCCAGGCCCAGATCGTCACCGACGCCGACCTGCTCGCCCTGGACCAAGCGTTCAACACGTTCAACGCCGTCTCCTGACGGAGCGGTCATCGGGAGGCCCTCGTACGATCGAGGGCCTCCCGATGAGTCCGATCAACAAGCGAGCCCTGTGGCTCGCGGTCCCCCTGGTGGCCGGAGCCTGCGGTGGAGGCCGCGGGGACGCCGCGACGAGCACATCGCCGACCGTTGACGTCGGCGGTGTGCTCGACGCGTTCCCGGCCACGTCCCCGCCGCCGACGACGGCCGCCGGCACACGACGAGCGTGCCGCCGGCGTCGACGTCGTCGTCGTCGACGACCTCGACGACGGAGCCCGGTCCGTTCTCCTGGGCCGACGTGCTCGGCGTCACCGTCGAGGAGGCGCCCCCGACCGAGCTGCTCCGCGACGGCACCGGCCAGGTGCGCCTGCGGGTGCCGCGGGAGTGGGGGGAGCGCTCGACGGTCGGCAACGGCGAGGCGCCGTACCTGGCCGCCTCACCCGATCTGCAGGAGTTCCTCGACGGGTACGACGCGCCCGGTCTCACCGTCGTCGTGCTGCCGACGCCCGAGCGCCCCGCTGACGCCCTCGCGGCGTACGAGTTCGGCGAGTGCACCGACGGGGGACGGCGGCGCTACGAATCCGGCGACACCAGCGGCGTCTACCAGCTGTGGCAGGACTGCGCGGGCACCGGCACCGACATCGTGACGGTGACCATCCCCTCGGGCGACGAGACGGCCGTCCTCCTGGCCCAGCTCGTCGCCCCCGCCGACGTCGCCGCCCTCGACGAGGCCTTCCGGACGTTGCGGTTCTGACGAAGATTCCGGACCGTTTCTGGCCGGTTCCTTCACACAGAACCGGTCAGGAACCCTGCTTGCGGGCCTTGACGACCAGCGTCGTCGGGACCGGCGAGTCGTCGCCGACGCCGAGCTCGTGGAAGGCCTCGATGCGGAAGTTGGCCCGGGCCAGCGCCGTGAGCAGCTCGCCGACGGTGCGTGGACCCTCCCCGTACCGGCGCATCCGCCCGTCGTCGTCGACGCCCACGGCGGCGAAGGGGTGATCGAGGGCGAGCACGAACGGCGCACCCGGCTTCAGGACGCGGTGCACCTGGCGCAGCGTCCGGCCGAGGTCGTCGGCGTCCTCGAGGCGGTGCGACGACAGCACGAGGTCGATCGTCCCGCTGGGCGCGAACCCGAGGTCGGCCAGCTCGCCCTGGTGGCACTCGACGGAGACGCCGCGCCGGGCGGCGGCGCTGCGCAGGTCGGCGATGCGGTCGACGTCGACGTCGAGGGCGATGGCCTTGGCGCCGCGGGCGGCGAGGGCGAGGGCGTTGCCGGCGATGCCCAGCTCGATGACCCGGCGACCGCCGGAGATGTCGCCGAGCAGGTGGAGCTCGTCGTCGCCGGGGACACCGTCGCCGTAGGACACGCGCTCGTTCACGCCGTCAGTGTGGTGCGCGCGCCGCCTTCCGACGGGGATTCGACCCGCCGGCCGGGAGTGGCTGGCTAGCCTGCCCGGCGATGACGATGTCGGTCGGAGCGATCCGGGGGTCCGGTGACGGCCGCGGGCACGTGGACCACCGGCTGGCCCGCCAGCACATCATCAACGAGTACCGCCGCGGGCGCCTGGCCCGCGAGCAGGTCTGCGACGCCCACCCCGAGCTGATCCGGGCGGCCAAGAACGTGGGCGCCGAGTCGACCGTCGCCTGTCCGATCTGCGAAGCGGACAACCTGCGCCTCGTGACCTACGTGTTCGGGGCCCGCCTGCCGGCCCACGGTCGGTGTGTGACGACCGCCAAGGAGATGGCGAAGCTCGACCGGCGCCGGGACGAGCTGTCGGCCTACGTCGTCGAGGCGTGCATCGAGTGCCACTGGCACCACCTGCGGCGCGTCGTGCCCATCGGCGGGCGCTGAGCGCCCGCCTGACGTGTCAGCTCAGCCCGCCGACTCGTGCGGGTAGTGGGTGCAGCACGAGAAGCACCAGTGCTCGACCTCGTCGAGGGTGATGTCACGGCCCGGCGTGTCCCAGGCCGCCGGCGTCACGTAGCGCCGCCGCACGGCGTAGAGGGTGTCGTCGGGTGCGCCGCAGCTGTCGCAGGTCGTGGTGCCGGCCACCGCGGCGACGCTAACGCCTACGGTGCACGAGGTGTGGTGGCGGCTGGTCGGCGCGGTGGCGGTCGTGGTCTCGGTGGCCGCCGCGTGCGGCGACGACGACGACGGAGCAACCACGACGGTGCCACCGGCGACCGTTCCTGCATCGGGATCGGCTGCCCCGGCGACCGATCCAGGTGCAGGAACCATGGTGGCGACGGCTCCGCCCGTGGCGTCGCCGGCGCCACCCACGACGGCCGGCGTCGTGCCGACCGGCTTCGACCAGACGGCGGCCGTCGTCACGCTGGCCGACGGGACCGTCTGCGAGCTGTGCCTCTGGGTCGCCGACACCGACGTCGACCGGGCCCGCGGGCTGATGGGTGTCACCGACCTCGGCGGCGCCGACGGGATGGTCTTCGTCTACACCGAACCGACGTCCGGCAACTTCTGGATGAAGGACACGGTGATGCCGTTGACGATCGGGTTCTTCGCCGCCGACGGCGCCTTCGTGTCGGCGACCGACATGGAGCCGTGCACCGAGGCGAACCCGGCGCTGTGCGCCCGCTACGCGCCGGCCGGCCCGTACACGCACGCCGTGGAGGTGCCGGCCGGCCGGCTCGAGGAGCTCGGCATCGGGCCGGGCAGCCAGCTGCGCCTGCTCCCCGGCGCGTGCCCGGCGGCGTGACTGTGACACCCCCTCGTCATGCTCTCGGACCGTGAACGGATCGCCGCCGGTACACTCCCCCGGTCACATTCACCCTGCCCCACCGCGGGGCCCCGGGCGGCCAGCGCGCCGAACGGGTCCGAAGGGAGGTTCATCACGCATGCTGCGTGCGTACGAGTTGATGGTCATCGTCGACGGCGATGTCGAGGACCCCAAGGCACAGGCCTGGGTCAAGACGGTGACCGACGGGATCACGGCGGCCGGTGGCAAGATCCACGGCAAGCCCGACTGGTGGGGGAAGCGGCAGTTCGCCTACCCGATCAAGCGCAAGGAGACGGGGTACTACCTGGTGGTCGAGGCGCTCGCCCCCGCCGGTGCCCTCGATGACCTCGAGCGCACCCTGCGCCTCGCGGACGAGGTCGTCCGCCACAAGCTGATCCGCCTGCCCGACGCCGAGGCCGAGCGCCGCGGCATGACGGACACCGCCGCCTGACGCGGCATCCCGGAAGGAACCACCAATGGCAGACAACACCGTCACCCTCGTCGGCAACGTCACCCGCGATCCCGAGCTGCGCTACACCAGCGGCGGGCGCGGCGTCGCCAGCTTCGGGCTGGCCGTCAACCGGCGCTACCAGGTCAACAACGAGTGGCAGGAGCAGACGTCGTTCTTCAACGTCGTCGCCTGGGGCACGCTCGGCGAGAACGCAGCCGCGTCGCTCAACAAGGGCACCCGCGTGGTCGTCTTCGGACGCCTCGAACAGCGCTCGTGGGAGACCCAGGACGGCGAGAAGCGCACCGTCATCGAGGTCATCGCCGACGAGCTCGGGCCGAGCCTGCGCTGGGCCCAGGCGCAGGTCGAGAAGACCGCCCGCACGAGCGCCGAAGGCGGCATGGCGCCGGCCACCGGCGGTGGTGGCGGCGGCGGCGGTGGCCGCGCCCCCGATCCGATCTACGGCGACGAAGAGCCGTTCTGAGCCCCCCCGAGCGAAGGCGAACACTGATGGCGAGCAAGAAGAACCGGGCGCGGGCGTCCAAGGACGCCGCCCCCAGGAAGTACAAGAAGAAGACCAGCGCCCTGGTCACCGAGAAGGTCGTGTACGTCGACTACAAGGACGTCGACCTGCTGTCGCGGTTCATGAGCGACCGGGCCAAGATCCGCAACCGCCGCGTCAGCGGCAACGACGTCCAGCAGCAGCGGGAGGTCGCCGGGGCGATCAAGATCGCCCGCGAGATGGCGCTGCTGCCGTACGCCCGCCGGGTGTCGACGCAGCGCACACGTCCGCCGCGCGACGGCCGCCGTGACCGCGACGCCGAGGTCCGCACCGACGCCCCCGGGCTCGACGACACGGTGGCCGAGGACACGGGCGCCGACGAGACCGCCGAGGCGGAGGCCTGACGTGAAGGTGATCCTCCGCTCCGACGTCGATCGGCTCGGCAAGCGCGGCGACATCGTCGACGTCGCCGACGGCTACGCCCGCAACTACCTGATGCCGCGGGGGTTGGCCTTCGTGGCCACCGCTGGCGCCGTCGACCAGGCCGCCAAGATGCGTCGGTCGCGCGATCTGCGCGACGCCGCCGATCGCGAGGCCGCCCAGACCGTCGCCACGACGCTCGTGCCGAAGGTGATCACGATCACGGCCAAGGCCGGCGCCGAGGGCCGGCTGTTCGGCTCGGTCACCACGTCCGACGTGGTCGACGCCGTGCGCGAGCAGACCGGCGTCGAGCTCCAGCGCCGGCAGCTCGACACCGAGCCGATCAAGTCGGTCGGCCAGCACACGGTGACCGCCAAGCTGCACAGCGACGTGTCGTTCCCCATCACCGTCGACGTCGTCCCGGCCTGAGCGGGTGGGGCGGTGGGCGATGTCCACAGCCCCGTCCACACAATTGGTCGGGTTGCCCACACGATCTGACGGGTTGCCCACTGGCCCCCCACATGATCACCCTGCGAGGGTGATCTAGATGGATCGGCGGGACGAGCGGCGCAGCGAGCCCCGCCGCGCTGGCACGCGCGGTGCCGCCACACAACCTGCAGGCCGAGGAGTCCGTGCTCGGGGCGCTGCTGCTGTCGCGCGACGCCATCGGCGCCGTCAGCGAGCAGGGCCTGCGCCCCGACGACTTCTACCGACCCGGCCACCAGCACATCTTCGACGCCATCCGCGCCCTCTACTCGACCGGCGCGCCGGCCGACACCATCACCGTCGCCGACGAGCTGCGCCGCGCCGGGCTGCTCGACCAGGTCGGCGGCACCGAGTCCCTGCACGCCCTGCAGAACGCCACACCGGCGATCTCCAACGCCGCCCACTACGCCCGCATCGTGCAGGACACGGCCGTCCTGCGCAGGTTGATCCACGTCGCCGGCGACATCGCCGAGATGGCCTACGCCGAGCCCGATGACGTCACCAAGGCCGTCGACGAGGCCGAGTCGAAGGTCTTCAGGGTCGCCGAGGACCGTGTGGTCGACTCCACCCAGCTGCTCAGCGAGTCGATCAAGGGCGTGATGGACCGCTTGGAGGAGACGTTCGCCCGCGGCGACTCGATCACCGGCACGGCCACCGGCTACCACGACGTCGACGAGCTGCTGTCGGGCCTCCAGCCGTCGACGCTCAACATCGTCGGGGCACGGCCGGCGATGGGGAAGACGGCGTTCGGCCTCGGCATGGCCACCCACGTGGCCCAGACGACCGGCCGGCCGGTCCTCGTGTTCTCGCTGGAGATGGGCCACAACGAGCTGACCCAGCGGATCCTCTCCAGCGAGGCCAAGGTCGACTCGACGCGCATCCGCAACGGCCGCCTCAGCGAGTCCGACTGGGCCAAGATCGGCCGGGCCATCGGTCGGCTCGAGGTGCCGCTGTTCCTCGACGACAACCCGCGCGTGACGGTGATGGAGATCCGTGCCAAGGCCCGGCGGATGAAGGCCCGTCATGGCGGGCTGGCCCTCGTCGTCATCGACTACCTGCAGCTGATGAGCGGCGGCGGCAGCGCCGAGAACCGCCAGCTCGAGGTCAGCGAGATCAGCCGCAACCTCAAGATCCTGGCGCGCGAGTTGGAGGTGCCGATCGTCGCCCTCAGCCAGCTCAGCCGCAACCTCGAGTCGCGGTCCGACAAGCGGCCGATGCTGTCGGACCTCCGGGAGAGCGGCAGCCTCGAACAGGACGCCGACGTCGTCATGTTCCTGTACCGCGACGAGGTGTACAACGCGGAGTCGCCGGACAAGGGCGCGGCGGAGGTGATCATCGCCAAGCACCGCTCGGGCCCGATCGGCACCAAGCGCCTGGTGTTCCTCGGTCAGTACACCCGCTTCGACAACGCCGCCCGCGGCGTGTGATGGCGGACGGCCGAGGCGACGTCTCCGCCGAGGTGCTCGACGCGCTGCGCGCCGTCTGCCTGGGCTTCCCCGAGGTGGTGGAGGAGGCGGCGTGGGTCGGCACGCGGTGGCGCGTGCGCACGCGGACCTTCGCCCACACGCTCGTCGTCGACGCCGGCTGGCCGCCGGCCTACGCCAGGGCCGCCGGCACCGGCGGTCCGGCGATCGTGCTGACGTTCCGGTCGACGGGGCCCGAGCTCGACGCCCTGCGGGCCGGCGGCGCGCCGTTCTTCGCCCCGCCCTGGCGGGTCGACGAGGTGGGGATGGTGCTCGACGACGGCACGGACTGGCAGGAGGTGGCCGAGCTGCTCACCGAGAGCTACTGCGTGCAGGCGCCGGCCGCGCTGCGGGCGGCGGTCGACCGCCCGCCGGAGTGACCGTTGCCCCTCGCCGTCGCCCGCGTACGCGCTCCTGCCGGCGCCTCCTAGCGTCGCCGTCATGGACGACCTGCTCGCGGGGCGCTACCGGCTGGGCGCCGAGCTCGGCCGCGGGGGGATGGCGCGCGTCGTCGCCGCGCACGACGAGCGACTCGACCGCCGCGTCGCGGTGAAGCTGCTGCCGGTGGACGCCGCCGACCGGGCCAGCGGGTCGCGCTTCGTGCGGGAGGCCCGCTCGTCGGCCCGGTTCAGCCATCCTCATGCGGTCGCGGTGTACGACGCCGGGGTCGCCGACGATCACCTCTACCTCGTGATGGAGCTGGTCGACGGGCCGTCGCTGGCTGACGTGCTGGCGACCGACGGTGCGCTGCCGGTGGCGAGGGCGCAGCGCATCGCCGACGAGGTGCTGCAGGCGCTCGGCGCCGCCCACGGCGCCGGCGTCGTGCACCGCGACGTCAAGCCGGGCAACATCCTCCTGACGGCCGACGGGTCGGCCAAGCTGGCCGACTTCGGCATCGCCAAGCGGCTCGACGAGCTGTCGGCGGACCTCACCACGACCGGCGAGTTCATCGGTACGCCGAAGTACCTGTCGCCGGAGCGCACCGCGGGCGCACCGCTGACGCCGGCTTCGGACATCTACGCCGTCGGGGTCGTGTTGTTCGAGATGCTCGCCGGCCACGCTCCGTTCGACGAGCCGACGCCGCTGGCGACCGCCATCGCCCACCGGGACGCTCCGTTGCCCGACGTTCGCCGCACCCGCCCGGACGTGCCGGCCTCGGTGGCCGCCGCCATCGCGCGGGCGATGGCGAAGGACCCGGCCCGGCGCTTCGGCTCCGCCGACGACATGCGCGCCGCCCTCGCCGCGTCGCCGGCCCTCCCGCCGACGCAGCTGATGACGAGCCCCCGTCCGCCGCGGCGGCACCTCCTCTGGTGGGTGGCTGCCGGCCTCGCCGCTGCGGCCGCGATCGTCGCCGTCGCCGTCGCCGTGAACGGGGGCGACGACCCGGGTGCCGACGCCCCGCCGGCGTCGGCGCCACTGACGACCGTCGCCCCCACCACGGTGCCCCCGACGACCGTGCCGCCGACGACGTTGCCACCGACGACGACGGTGCCGCCACCACCGACGCCGGCCACCATCGGCGAGCTGATCGCCTTCGTCGACGCCGACCCGGCGGCAGTGGGCCCGCGCAGCGGTGAGCTGCGGGACCAGCTGGCCGACGTGCTCGACAAGGGCGGTCGGGCGCAGGCACGCGCCGCGGACCGCCTGCAGGGCCGCGTCGAGGACTGGGTGGCCGCCGGTGAGCTGCCGGCGGAGCTCGGCGCGCTCGTCGACGGGATCCTCGCGCCGATCGCCGCCGACGCCGCCGGCGGCGGCAACGGCAACGGCGACGAGGACGAGGATGGCTGATCGAACGCCGCCATGATGTGGTCGTGTTCCTCGGCGACGACCTGCTGGCGTGGCTCGTGCTGGCGCTCGGTGGCGCGCTCCTCGTCGGCAACGTGGCGGCCATCGTGCGCCCGCCGGACGAGCCCCGCGAGGAAGGCGCGCTGCGGCAGGCGCCCGTGCTGCGCAGCGCGCTCATGGCGGCGGTGGGGTTCATCGCCGCGTTGTGGGCGCTCGCCTCGTTGATCAGCGGCTGACGACGGCGCCGGGGATCGACGGCGCCGACGTCCGTGGTGGCGCTGGTGGTCGTTTCCCGGCCGTCGCCATGGGCAAGCATGGGAGCCATGCCTGACATCACCCGTCTCGTGCTCGTCGACCACGAGACCCTGCGCCGGCAGTCCGCCGACCTCGACGACGCCAGGGCGAGCGGCGAACGGTCGGCGATCGCGGCGGCGTGGAAGCCGCTCGCCGAGTTGCTCGAGCTGCACGCCGCCGCCGAGGAGGAGGTCTTCTACCCGCGCCTGCTGCGGGTGGGTGACGACGCCGAGGACGAGACGGTCGATGCCATCGAGGACCACAACAAGATCCGCGACGCCATCCGTGACGCCGCCGCGCTGGACGTCGGCTCGGATGCGTGGTGGGAGGCCGTCGGGCGGGCGCGCACGGAGAACAGCAAGCACATCGCCGAGGAAGAGCGCGGCGCGCTGCCGGACTTCCGCCTGCATGCCGACGCGGCCACGCGCGAAGGCCTCGGTCTGCGCTGGTTGGAGTTCCGCGCCCGCCACGCCGGCACACCCGACGTCGACACCGACGACCAGGACCTCGACGACTACCTCGCCGCCAACGAGCCGGACTGAGCCTCCCGGCGGAGGCGGTCGGCCCAGAGGATGGCGATGATCGTCATCGAGTCGACGATCTCTCCGGACAGCACCATCGCCAGCGCGTCGACGAACGCCACGACGTGCTGCTCGATCATCTCCGTGTCGTCCGGCGTGCCGGTGGCCGGGGTCAGCTCGTGGGCGAGGAACAGGTGGGCGGTCTCGTCGACGACGCTCTTCGAGGTGGCGTAGGCCGTCAGCAGCGTCAGCTGCCCGGCCCGCACGCCGATCTCCTCGGCCAGCTCGCGCTGCGCCGCCTCCTCCAGCGACTCGCTCGGGTGCACCCCGCCGGTGGGCATCTCCCAGGTCGCCCGCTCGGCGATGTAGCGCCACTGCCGGATCAGGATCACGTGGTCGTCATCGACGAACGGCAGCATGCCGACGCACCCGCTGCAGCGGACGATGCCGTAGATCGTGGTCGCCCCGTTGGGAAGGGCGACGAGGTCCTCGTCGACGGCGATCCACGGGTTCTCGTACACCCGCCGCCGCTCGACACGACGCCACGGCACGAAGTCGGGGGGTTCGGACATGGGCGGGGACGGTACCGAACGGCTTCATCACCCCTTGGCGAAGTCCCATGTGAGCGTCTGTTCGGGCGTGAGGACGCAGCGCACGTACGTGAGTCCGAGCTCGGTCGTGGCGTGGAGGAGCGAGGGATCGTCGGCATCGTCGCCGTAGTAGCGACGCCGGAGCCGTGCCCGGAACGGCTCGACGATGGAGGCATCGTCGACGAGCTCGACCGGGCCGCGGAACATGGCGCCAGCGGCTGACCCGCCGGCGCCCTCGGTCGCCCGGCTGTCGACGTCGATGACGAGCGTGGCGCGTGGTCGGCGGCGCAGGTTGCGCAGGTGCAGGCGGGCCGACTCGAGGCAGAACGCGACCTTCCCGTCCTCGTGGGCGAACCAGATCGGGGTGAGGTGCACGTCGCCGTCGCTGCGGATCGTCGCCAGCCGGGCGAGGAGCGGTCGATCGAGGAACCGACCGAGCTCCTCGGGGGTCATCGCGTTGTCGGCGGAGGACGTGCCGCTGGTGATCATGCCGTCGCCTGCTCCCGTTCCCGGAGTGATTCCTGTGCCCGGCTGCGCAGGGCGGCCGACAGCGCCCCGAGCGTCAGCGTGCCGAGCGGTCGCCCGCCGTCCTCGACGGTCGCCGTGTCCACACCGGCCTCGAGCAACCGCGACAACGCCATCCGGGCCGTGAGGTCGGCGCCGAGCACGAGCTCTGGCTCGTGATCGAACGGTGGCCCGAGCTGCATCTCGCGCAGCTCGATGAGGGCGAGCGCCTTGAGGGCGCGGTCACCGCCGACGAAGCTGCGGACGAAGTCGTCGACGGGATGGGCGAGCAGCGCCGCAGGTGTCGCGTACTGGACGAGCCGGCCCGCCCGGAGCACGGCGACCCGGTCGGCGAGTGCGAGTGCTTCGTCGATGTCGTGGGTGACGAGCACCACCGTCTTCGGCACGGCCCGGTGGAGCCGGAGGAAGTCACGACGGAGCCGGTCGCGGGCGATCGGGTCGACCGCCGAGAACGGTTCGTCCATCAGCATCAGCCGAGGGTCCCCGGCGAGCGCCCTGGCGACGCCGACGCGCTGCTGCTGCCCACCCGAGAGCTGGCTCGGGTAACGCTTGGCGTGGACCGCGGGGTCGAGCCCGATCAGCTCGAGCAGCTCGTGGACGCGCTCGCGCGTCCGCTGCTTGTCCCACCCGAGCAAGCGGGGCACCGTCGCCGCGTTGACCTCGACGGTCATGTGCGGCATCAGCCCGACGTTCTGGATCACGTAGCCGATGCTGCGGCGGAGCTTGACCTCGGACATCTGCCGCACGCTCGCGCCGTCGAGCGTGATGTCGCCCGACGTGGGCTCGACGAGCCGGTTGACCATCCGCAGCGCGGTCGTCTTGCCGCAGCCGGACTCGCCGACGAGCACGCAGATCTCGCCCGCGGCGACGGTGAGCGAGAGTCGGTCGACGGCGGGTCGGTCAGCGCCGGGGTAGACCTTGGTCGCCTCGACGAACGACAGGGTGGAGGCGTGCTCGTCGGCCACCGGCTGGACGGCTAGATGAGCCCTTGTTCGGTGAGCCACGCCGCGGCGACGTCGGCGGGGTCCTCCTGGTCGATGTCGACGCGGGCGTTCAGCGCCTGCATCGTCTGGTCGTCGAGCTGGGCGCTGATGGCGTTGAGGATCTCCGTGAAGCGCGGGTCCACCTCGGCCAGCCACTCGGTGCGGACGATCGGGGTCGGTTGATCGGCCGGCCAGATGCTCTTGTCGTCCTCGAGGACGACGAGACCGAGGTCGGCGAGGGCGGAGTCGGTGCCGAACGCGTAGACGCAGTCGGCCTCGCCGTTCTCGATCGCCTTGTAGCGGAGGCTGACGTCGTAGGTCTTCACGTCGCCGAACTCGAAGCCGTACTGCTCCTTGATCAGCGGCAGTCCGGTCTCCGCGGTCAGCTGCTCGGCGACGGTGGCGTAGCGCACGTCGTCGGCGACGGCGCCCAGATCGGACATCGTGGTGAGGCCGTTGGCGTCGGCGAACTCCTGGGTGCAGGCCACGGCGTTGCCGTTGGAGAAGTTCGTCGGGTCGAGCAGCGTCAACCCGCGCTCGTTGTAGCAGGTCTGATCGAGGTCGTAGACCTGGTCGGCCATGCCGGGGTCGTAGCCCTGCTCGCAGACGTACAGCAGCATCGTGCCCGTGTACTCGGGGTAGACGTCGATGTCGCCGTTCTGCAGCGCACCATCGGTGATCTGCGTCGAGCCCAGGTTCGCCTCCGTCTCGACGTCGAACCCGGCCGCCGACAGCGCCTGGGAGTACATCTCGGCGAGGATGAACTGCTCGGTGAAGTCCTTCGAGCCGACGACCACGCTCATGTCGCCGGCCGGCGCGGCGGCGGCCGTGCCGGTGCCCGATGGTGCCGCGGACTGGGCAGTGGTCGCGGCGGTGTCGGCGTCGTCGCCGTCGGAGTCGTCGCCACCGCATGCTGCGATGGCGAGGCCGAGGGCGACCGTCAGCAGCAAGGGTCGGCGGGAGCTGGGCAGTTTCACGACGTTCTCCTGGGGGGGTTTGGGGGGTTAGACGAAGCGGAGCCCGCGTGGTGTCACGACCCGCTCGAGGATGGCGAAGAAGCCCTCGACGAGGAGCGCGAGCACGGCGATCGGGATGACGCCGGCGAGGATGATCGTGTTGTCGAGCACGGCGATCCCGTTGAACACGATCTCGCCGAGCCCGCCGCCGCCGATCAGCGCGGCCAGCGTCGCCGTCGAGACGATCTGGACCGCGGACGTCCGGATGCCCGCGACGACGAGCGGGAGGCCGAGCGGGCCACGGACCCGGCGGGCGATCTGCGCGCCGGTCATGCCCACGCCCCTGGCGGCGTCGACGAGGGCCTGGTCGGTGTTCCTGAGGGCGGCATACGTGTTGACGAGGATGGGTGGGACGCCGACGGCGACGAGGGCAACCATCGCCGGCCAGAATCCCACACCGACCAGGGGGAGGGCGAGAGCCAGGATGGCGAGGCTCGGGACGATCCGGCCGAGGTTGGCGATCTGCACGACGATGAAGCCGAAGACGTGACCCACGGTCGCGGCGAAGAGGCCCAGGAGCAACCCGATCAGGGTGGCGAGCGCAAGGCTGGCCACGGTCAGCCGGAGGTGGACCTCGATGGCCGACGTGACCCGATCGGCGTTGTCGCCCCACCAGGCGAAGACGTCCGAGATCGCGCCCATCAGCGGACCGCCCGCAGCCACGGCTGCGCCAGCCGCTCGATGCCCACGAGGAGCAGGTCGAGGGCGATCGCCAGGCCCGTCGTCAAGACCATCCCGACGACGATCGGTGTGAGGAAGTCGCGCCGGATGCCGTCGATGATCAGCCGGCCGAGGCCACCGGCCCCGACGAGCCCGCCGATCGTGGCGATGCCGACCGCGGTCACGGTGGCGACCCGCACGCCCGAGAGGATCGACGGCAGCGCCAGCGGCAACTCGACCCGGCGGAGCAGCTGGCTCTGCGTGAAGCCCATCCCGACGCCGATGTCGCGGACGCTGGCCGGCACCGACGACAGGCCGACGAGCGTGTTGCGGATGATCACGAGCAGCGAGTAGAGGACGAGACCGACGACGACCGGCCGCGCGCCGAGGCCCATCAGCGGCACCAGCATGCCGAAGAGGGCGATCGACGGGATCGTGTACAGCACGCCCGTGATGCCGATGGTCGAGGCCCGCAGGACGCGGTGGCGGCGCACGGCGATCGCCAACGGCACGGCGATGCCGACGGCGATCGCGACGGCGATCACGCTCAACCGGAGGTGCTGACCGAAGTCGGTGGCGATCTCGTCACGGTGGTCCGCAACCCAATCCCAGTCGATGTCCGAGCCTCCGTGTCGCCGAGCTGTGGCCAGCTGATCTCGTAGAGTCTGCCCGTGTGGGCCGCGATCGAGACGTCTCGTCGGGCTCGACCCGCCGGGACATGCTGGTCACCGCGGTGCACCGCTACTTCGACGCGATGGACGGCGGCGACGTCGAGGCGACGCTGGCCTGCTTCACGGACGACGCGACGCTGTCGTCGGAGGGTCAGATGGCGCTCGCCGGCCGGGACGAGATCGAGGCCTTCATGCGTGCGCTGTTCGAGAACTCCGAACGGATGGCGCACGAGGTGACGGGCCTGGTCGTCGACGCGTCCTCGGGGAGGGTCGCCGCCGAGCTGCACTACACGAACGTCCGCAAGGCGTACGCGCCGATCGACATGCACAACTGCAACGTCTTCGACGTCGACGACGACGGTCGGTTCCGTCGCGTCCGCTTCTGGGTCGGCGAGCCGAGCCAGCTCGACGCGCCGAGAACCGACCCCTGAGTCGTGCGTCGGTTCTGACGACGTTTTCCGGCCAGATCCGGCCCGAGAACTCACACAGAACCGGGGGGTTCGCCCGCCGTGCGGGCGGTGGCGGCATTGCCGCGTGCGAGGATGCGGCATGTTCGGGCGGCTCGATCGGGACGACCGTCGTGCCCTGATCGTCGGTGCGGTGCTGCTGGCCGTGGTGACGGGTGGCTATCCCGTCCTGGCGGACGCGACCGCACGACCCCTGGCCGTGTTCGTCCTGCCGTGCCTGCTGACGGCGGTGCTGGGCGGATGGCGACCGACGTTGTTGGTCGGTGCCACGTCGTTGGCGGCCGCGGTGGTCCTCGGTGTCGCCGGCCCGCTGGACGTCGACGCGCTGGCTGCCCGCTGGGCGATCATCGGCCTCGGCGTGGTGATCGGAGCGGTCGGGGCCGCGGTGCGCGAACGTCAGTCGGGCCGTCTCGCCGAACTGGACGAGGCCACCAGGTTGCGGGCCGCGTTCGAGCGGGCGCTGGCGCCGTCACCGGTGCCCCCGGAGGGGTTCGTGGCCGTCGCCCGCTATCGGCCGGCCGAGTCGCGCATGGAGCTCGGTGGGGACTTCCTGGACGCGATCGGACTCGCTGATGGTCGCTTGGCGGTGCTGATCGGCGACGTCTGCGGTCACGGTCCCCGGGAGGCGGCGTTCGGGGCCGCGCTGCGGGCCGGTTGGAAGAGCATCGCGCTCGGCGGCAAGCACGACCCCGGTGAGTGGGTGGAGGCCCTGAACGAGGCGTTCTTCAAGGACGGCCGGATCGACGCCTACGCGACGTTGTGCACCGGGTACCTGGATCGCACGGCGGGCGCGATCCGCCTGGTCAACGCCGGTCACCCGCCCCCGGTGGAGCTGGGGCCACCGGCCCGGGTGCTGGAGGTCCCGCCATCGGTACCCCTGGGGCTCGGCCTCGGGGAGGAGTGGACGGCGACCGAACTGCCGTGGGACGGGAACCCACTGCTCTTCTTCACGGACGGTCTGATCGAGAACCCCAACCTCCGTGGCCGGGCGCGACGGTGGGGCATCGACGGGTTGCTCACGTGGCTCGACGGGCGTTCCGAGCTCGACCGTCTCGGCGACCTCGCCGACCGCCTGCTCGAGGCCGGCACCGCCGAACGAGACGTCCGCGACGACGTGGCCATCCTCGTGGTCGCCACCGAGCGTTGACGCCGGGGCGAGCACGGGCAGTCGGCGGAGACGCGCGCCATCCGTGACCGCCGGCCGGCCCGTGTTCAGTCCCCTTCGGCGCGTCGGTCCTGGGCGCCCACGCGGGCGGGCAGGATGATCGAGACGCCGGCCGTGGGGTGTGGGTCCGGTGGCCGTCGTGCGAGGACGTCCGCCGGATCGGGCATGGTCTCGCCGGCTTCGGCGAACAGCAGGTGATGGATGCCGGGCCGGCGCTCACTGGACGCGGCCACCAGGAGCAGCCGGCGCGACGGGTTCCACTCCACGAGCGTCCACTCGTCGCCACGGGCCTCGCTCACCCGGCCAGCGAGCACGCCGTCGAAGAGCTCGATCGCACTCGCGACGCTGGGCACGACGAGCGCCGCCCAGACGAACGCACATCGTGGCGCCGTCGGCTCCGGCCATCCGGCCGGGGGCGGCGAGGCGTTGTGCTCGGCCGTCTCGATCGCCTGCAGCAGCGTGCCGAACCCGGTCTCCTTGGGGTGCACGAAGCACTCGCGGCGACCCGGCAGATCGAGCACGCCGGGCATGATGCCGTAGCCGAGGTCGGTACACCCGGCGACGAACGCCTCGATGTCGGGCACGTGGAACGTGACGTGGTGCGGGCCAGGGCCGCTGCGTTCGAGGAACCGGTTCACGAACCCGGCGCCGTCGCTGCCCGGGCGGAGCAGCTCGATCTTCATGTCGTCCTGGAAGCTGAGCTGGCACGGCGCGAACTCGCCCACGTCGCCACCGCTGAACCAGCGGCCGCCGAGGTCGGAGATGAACGGAGCGAACCCGTCCTCCCACGTCGGGACGGCGATGGCGACGTGATCGAGGATCGACGGATGGTGGGCCCCGAACGGGACCTGCGCCTGCGACATGGCCATCCGAACCCTCCGACGTCGACGTCCATCACCCGAAAGTAGAAACTGATTCTAGTGTCGCACCCTCACGGTGGCCACATCTGGGTCGGCAGAGGATCCCGGAGGCGGCGGAGGACGCGGACCGAGCGGGGTCAGTCGTGCCGTTCGAGCGCTGGGCGGTCCCACCGGGCGTGATCGGCGGCCGCCTCGTAGGTGGCCTGGAGGAACGACAGCAGCAGCCGATCCGGGTCGGCTGCCGTGCGCACGGCTTCGTAGGCCAGCGTGAACTCGCCCAGCTGAGCGTCGTAGCGCGCGCCCGGGACGTCGAGGTGCGTGCCGGCGAAGCCGTCGGGCTCCGGATAGGCGTAGGAGTAGAAGATGCCCTCGCCGTCCGGCGCCGGCCAGTACCCGGCGCTGCTCACCTCGTGCGAGTAGGCCTCGAGCATGACGTGGGGACCGCAGTTCGGTGCGCCCCCGGGGTGCGGCGGGGCCCGCCGGCCCGAGAACCGGGTCACCGCCAGATCGAGCCCGCCCCAGAAGAGGTGGACCGGGCTGACCTTGCCGACGAACCGGCTGCGGAACACCTCGAAGACGCGGTCGATCTGGACCAACGCCAACCAGAAGCGCCGGGCATGCTCGCCGTCGTAGCTGTCGTGCCGCGTGTCGTGGTCGAAGGGGATCGCGTCGGGGATCTCGACCGGCATCGTCCAGATCGGAGTGGCCAGCCCCAGCTGATCGAGGCGGTCCATCAGCTCGGCGTGGAAGTCGGCGACGGTGCGCGGCGCGAGCGCCATCGACGCCGACGTGCCGTCCGACACGGCGATGTCGAGGCGGTGGGTGGTGAAGTCGAAGTCGATCTGGAAGGCGCGACCCCCATGCGGGATCAACGACGTCGTCAACCCTCGCGCCGTCACGTACAGCGGTACGTTCCACCAGTGGTTCATCAGGGGGGTCGACTCCATCCGCACCTTGCCGACGATCTGCGTCCAGAGCTGCAACGTGTCCCGCGTGGCCTGCCACTCGGCCACCGGCAGCGCCGGCCAGACACCCGGCTCGGTCACCTCGGACCATCCCGCTCGTCGCCGCTTCGCCGCACGGTCACCCCGCCATGTTGCCGCACCCGGGCGTCGGCCGCGGCGCCTCAGCCCTGACCCCGGGGTCACGCTGCGGTGGTGGCGCGGGCGGCCGCGATCGGGGCGGCGGCCCGTCGCTCGTGGTGCAGGATCAGCACCCCGAGCGAGACCAGCCAGGCGCTCCACAGGACGTAGCCGAAGAAGTTGGCGGTGTCGATCACCGGCAGGCCCAGCGGTGACAGGACGCCGACGCCGACGAGGGCGGCGGAGGCCACGCCGAGGACCCGGAACCAGCGTCCGGCGTAGCGGCGTCCGAGGGCGACGACGACGAGCACGGTCCATGCGGCCGTCAGGAGGTAGCCGAACGTCTCGCCGATCGTGGTGCCGAGGACGTCGTTGGCGGTGGCGAACGAGTCCCGGGCGGCCTGGACGACGTCGGGGTCGGCGCTGTTGGCGTCGGCCGCGTAGCCGGGTACGAGGATCGGCCAGCGCAGCAGTCCGACGACCTGCACGACCGCGGCGGCGATGCCGACGCGCACGGCGACGTGCATCGCCCGACCCGATGCGAGGCGCCCGACGCCGACCGCGATGGGGGCGAGGAGCGCGGCCGAGCACGCCAGCACGACGAACCAGGCGGCGATGCTGCCTTGCGCCTGGCGGAACTCGGCGAGGACGTCGGCGACGGGTTGGTCGAGCACGTCGGGGTAGTCGAACACCGACCCGAGCGCGAAGAACGCCAGGTTCGTCGCGATGGCGGCGCCGATGAGCAGGCAGGCGGTGAGCTTGGGGTTCATGACATCTCCCTCGTGGACAGGCTCGGTTGCGGATCGGGTGCCGGCGTGGCATGGCGGAAGGACGCGAGGGTGGTGCTGATGACCTCGTGCCAGTCGGTGACGCATCCGCCGAACGCGGTGGTGAAGGCGCTGTGGTCGGCGACGAACGGAGCCTCGAACTGGTAGTAGGTCGACAGCAGCTCGCGGACGTCCCGGTCGAACACGCCGATCGCCCGCAGGACGGACTTGTGGAGGACGGAGATCCGCGCCGGTCGGTCGAGCGCCGCGTAGACGTCGCCGATGATCGCCCGCGTCGTGCGCGTCGGCGGGTTGGGCAGGTGCCACACCCGGCCGAAGGCGTCGTCGCGGGCGCCGAGCAGCACGAGGTTGCGGCCGACGTCGGGCACGTAGCTGTAGGAGTGGAGGGTGTCGGGGCGACCCATGGTGCGGGCCTTCTTGCCGGCGACCGCCGATCCGAACACGTGCTCACCCATCGCCGAGGCCGTCACCCCGGGCCCGATGAAGTCGGCGGCCCGCCCGATCGCCACCTCCACCCGGCCGGCGCGGTGGGCGGCGAGGAGCGCGTCGGACATCCGGGCCCGGACGGCGCTCTTGGTGCTCGTCGGGTCGACCGGGGTCGTCTCGGTCATCGCAGCGCCGCCGGTGGGCCCGTACATGTAGAGGTTCTCGAGGACGACGAGCCGTGCGCCGGCGGCGCCGGCGGCGTCGACGACGGCGTCCTGGAGTGGTGGGAACTCCTCGGCCCAGCGGTCGTAGTGGGGGGCGTTGAGGCAGAAGTACACCGTGCTGGCGCCGCCGGCCGCGTCGCGGGCGAAGCGACGGTCGGTGACATCGCCACCGACGGTCTCGACGCCGTCGAGCACGGGGCGGCCGCTGCGGTTGACCACCCGGGTCGCCCGACCCTGGCGGGTGAGCTCGGTGGCGACGGCTCGTCCGGCGGGCCCGCTCCCGAACACGACGTGCATCTCGTCACCCATGGGTCGCCACCTGGCGCTCGGGTCCGACGGCGGGCACGAGGCGGTTGACGAGCACGCTCTGCAGGACGGCGACGGTGAGCGCACCGCTGATCCCGAACACCGGCCACTGGTCCTCGACGTTGATGCCGGCGGACGTCGTCACGGCCCACCCGATCGCCCACAGCGCGCCGGTGGCGAGGGTCCAGGTGAGCACGCGGCGGCGCAGTGGGGCGTACGAGGCGGCCTGCGCCAGCCCGACGGCGGCGCCGGTCGTGACGCCCATCGTGACGAGGGCGGCGAGCGACGTCCCGTAGTCGACCAGCGCGGCACCAGCCGCCAGACCGACGGCGAACCCGCCGGCGGTCGCCGCGATCCAGCGGGACGAAGCGCCACGCCGCCGGAGCACCGCCCACTGCGCGGTGCCGATGAACGCACCTGCGACGAGGCCGCTGAAGAGGGCGGCGCCAGGACCGTCGACAGGGCCGGCGAGCCGGTGAGCGATGTACCCGGCCGGCGGGAAGGCGAAGGCGGTGAGGATCCACAGCCACCACGGCCGGATGCGGTCGAGGAGGGAGGGACGGGCGGTCGGCTGGATGGTCGTGGTCAGCATGGGTCCTGCTCTCACGGGTCGATGCGGGCGGGGTTGCTCGCTGCGACCCACGATGAGGGGGCGTCGTGACGCCTCGCTGACAGTCAGCGCACCATCCGGTCGGCGCGTGTCATCGGTGTGTCAGCGCCGCCGTCCATCGTTGCTGCCATGACCGAAGACGGCGTTGCTGCGGTGGTCCGGCAGGCGATCGGCGGTGACGCGGTCGCGATCGGGTGGATCATGGCGAACGCCGCCACGACCGACGAGACGGCGGTCGTGGCGATGGCGGCCCTGCTCGAGGGTCAGGCCGTTCGCCTCGACGTCGCCCGGTCGGCGGCCGTGACGAGTCGCGATCGGCAGCTGCTCGCCATCACGCGAGCCCACCTGGACGGGGACGGCGACCTCGTCGACGCCTTGGCCCGCGATCACCTCGCCGACTTCCCGGACAGTCTGATCGTCGCCTGGATCGCCTCCGATGCGGCTGCCCGCAGGCGCCACGAAGACCGTCGCGTGACGGAACCGTAGGCTCGTCGCGTGCTCTCGATCTCGGTGCTCGGACCGGTCGAGATCACACGGGAGGGTCGACCGGTCGCCGTCCCCGGCGGGAAGACCTCCGAGCTGTTGGTGCGCCTCGCCCTCGACGCCGGGACGCTCGTGCGCACCGAACGGCTCGTCGAGGACCTGTGGGCCGATGACGCCGTCCGCACCACACGCAACACGCTGCAGTCGAAGGTCGCCAAGCTGCGCCGCGCCTTCGGCGACGCGGCGGTGCTGGTCAGCGGCGACGGCGGCTACACGCTCGCTGTCGACCCGGACGACGTCGACGCCCTCGCGGTGCTGCGCCAGACCGCCGCCGCATCCGGCTTGCTCGACACCGGCGACGACCAGGGCGCCGCCGACCTGAGCGCGTCGACGTTGACGAGGTTCCGCGGCGAGGTGCTGCCCGGAGCCGGCGACGGTGACTGGGTCAGGCCGCACCGGGCCCGCCTCGAAGCGGCGCGGCTGCAGCTCCTCGAGACGGGGCTGTCGGCCCGGGTGCGATCGGGCGGTGCCGGCGACGTGATCGGTGACCTCGAAGCGGCCGTAGTAGCCCATCCGTTCCAGGAGCGCCTGTGGGTGCTCCTGATCACGGCGCTGTACCGGAGCGGCCGCCAAGCGGACGCCTTGGCCGCGTGCCGACGGGTTCGCAACCTGCTGGTCGACGAGCTCGGTCTCGAACCAGGACCGGACGTGCAACAGCTGGAGCACCAGATCCTCGAGCACGACGCCGCGCTCGACACCGCCGGAGCGGCGACGATCGCGGCCGAGGGGAACTTGCCGTCGCTGTCGTCCGACCTCGTCGGTCGCGACGGCGTGGTCACCGAGGTGGCCGAACTGCTCGCGATCCGACGGCTGGTCGAGATCGTCGGACCCGGCGGCGTCGGCAAGACCGCCGTGGCGATCGCCACGGGACGCACCCTGCGACCGGCCGGCGGCGTGTGGCTGGCCCGGCTGGAGATGGCGACCGAGCCCGTCGACGTCGTCGACACGCTGATCGCCGCGTTGCACGTGACCGGTGGCGAGACCGCCCTCGTCGAACGGCTCCGCCGGAGCGACACCATCCTCATCCTGGACAACTGCGAGCACGTGATCGACGCCGCCGCTGATCTCGCCGCGCGCCTCCTGGACGCCGCGCCAGGGCTGCGGATCCTGGGCACCAGCCAGGTGCCGCTGGAGATCGACGGTGAGGCGGTCCTGGAGCTGGCGCCGCTCCCGCTCGCCGATGCCGTCGAGCTGTTCACCCGTCGGGCGACGGCGCAGCGCGCCCGTCGGGTCCTCGGTCACGAGGAGGAGGCCGTGCACGAACTCTGCCGGGCGCTCGACGGGCTGCCCCTGGCGATCGAGCTCGCCGCGGCACGGACGAGGACACTGTCGGTGGAGGACATCACGCGCCGGCTCGACGACCGCTTCGACGTGCTGCGCGACCCGACCAGCCGCAAGCCGGAGCGACGACGGGCGCTCGGAGCGACGATCCGCTGGAGCTACGACCTGTTGTTCCCCGACGACCAGCGCGGCCTGTGGGCGCTCGCGACGTTCCCCGGCGGGGCCCCGCTGGGCGCCGTCGAGTTCCTGCTCGACGCGCTCGCCGTGCCGGCCCCGGCGGCGATCGACGTCGTCGGCCGGCTCGCCAGCCGCTCCCTCGTCATCGTCGACGACGACAGCGCGACCGGTCGTCGCTACCGGTTGCTCGACAGCATCCGGGCGTTCGCCGTCGATGCCATGTACGACGCTGGGCTCACCCCCACCGCCATGGCCGCCCACGCCCGCTGGTACGCCGACACCGCTGCGTCCTCCACCAGCGGCGTGCGCAGCAGCCGGCAAGCCGACCACCTCGCGTTCGCCCGGACCGAGCGGGCCAACATCGACGCCGCGCTCGACGTGGTCGGCCGCCCACGACCCGATGCTGGCGCTGGACATCGTGAACGGGTTCGGCTGGGCCTGGGTCGTGCTCGGTGACAGCCGGGGCGCGACGCGCGTGACCGCCGCGCTCGACGCCGCCGGGGACACGGCCCCGCCGGGGGATCGGGCGGCCGCGCTGCTGATCGCCGCCTGGATCGAGGCGTCGACCGGCGACCTCGAACGGGCCCGCCACCACATCGCCGCCGCCCAGACCCTGGCCGACGCCGTCGACGACGACGACCTCCGCGCCCGGTGCTGCTACTACCTCGCCTACGTCGTGTCCCACGACGGGGCCTTCGAGGAGGCGATGCAGCTCACCGACCGCAGCGCCGCCCTCTACCGCCGACTCGACCGGCCGTGGGACCAGGCCGCCAACGCCCTCTTCGCCGCCCGCGCCGCCATCTCCGCCGGGGACGAGCGACGGGCGGTCGACGCCTGCGACGAGGTCGAGCGCTGGCTCGCCGAGGTCGACGACCCGTGGCTGCACGTGCGCCGCGACGCCATGCTCGGCGAGCTGGCCCGCCTGCAGCGCCGGTTCGACGACGCGGTCACCCACCTCGCCCGGGCCGCGGCGACGTCACGGCGAAGGGGCTACCTGCAGACGGAGGCCTACCAGGTCGCCAGCCTCGGCCGGGCCCAGTGCCAAGCCGGCGACCATCCCGCCGCCGCGGCCACCCTCGAGTCGGCGATCGACAAGGCCGAGGCGACCGGGGACGTGCGCATGGCCGCCCTCGCCCACGTCCACCTCGGACGCGTCCGCCGCGCCCTCGGCGAGGACGCCCGCGCCCGGGCCGTGCTCGAGGAGGCGGTGGCCTGGCACCGCCGAGCTGGAGGTGGTGAACAGGCCCGACTCGGCGAGTGCCTCCTCGCCGCGCTCGACGCCGCCGATGGCGTCGCCGGTGCCGACGAGCGACTGGCGACGATCCTCGCTGCCGCCCGCGACCACGACGAGGCCCACGTCGAGGTGTTCGCCCTCGACGCCCTCGCCCGCCGTGCAGCCAGACAGGGCGATCTCGACGCGGCCCACGCGCTGAGTGTCGAGGCCGACCGGAGGATGGAGGTCGCCGCCCACTTCATCACCGAGCACGACCGCACCGACGCCCACGAGCTCCGGCAGCTCACCCGACACTGACACCCGGCGCCGCGGTGGATGAGGACATTCCAGCTCTTTCATCATAACCATGCGTATGATACGATTAGATGGTGGGTTCAACCGACTACCTCGCCATCCGCAGCATCCTCGAGACGCCGATCCTCGACGCGCACAAGTGGGCCAAGGTGCCCGGCCTCCCGGCCGACATGGTGTTCGTCGATCTCGAGGACTCGGTGCCTGTCGGGCGCAAGGAGGAGGCCCGTGACAAGGCCCACGAGGCGCTCAGCGATCGGGCCTGGTTCGGCGAGAAGCTGATCCTCGCCCGGCCCAACCACCTCAGCACACCGTGGGGTCTGGACGACGTCAAGGCGCTGGTCGCCGCCGGCGCCACCTGCCTCGCCTATCCCAAGGTGACGACCGCCAGGGACCTCCTCGACTTCGTCGACGTCCTCGCCGGCCTCGGGGCGTCGCCGGACATCTTCGCCATCGTCGAGACGGCCGGCGCCGTCGTCGAGATCAAGGACATCGCGGCAGTGCCCGGCGTCGTCGCGCTGATGTCCGGACCGGGCGACCTCAGCGCCGACGCCGGCATCGAGCTGTACGAGCCGAGCGGCGAGTTGAACCGCGCCTTCCTCGTGACGAAGACCCTCACGGTGCTCGCCGGCGCGGCCAATGGGCTGGCGACGACCGACTTCGCCATCACCCCCAACCTGCGCGACACGGCGCAGGTGCGCACCCTGGTCGAGGAGTCCCGCCGGCTCGGCTTCACGGCGATGAGCACCTTCTACCCGCCGCACGTCGACATCATCAACGACGTCTTCTCGCCCTCACCCGCCGCGGTCGGTCACGCCGAGGAGGTCGTGAGCCTCTACGAGGAGGCCGTCGGGCGCGGCGATCCGGCCGTGCTCACCGGTCGCGGCGAGGTCATCCTCGTCCACGACTACCACAAGGCTCTCCGCCTGCTCGCCCGCGCCCGGCGCTACAGCTAGCCCAGCGCCGCTGCGAGCTCGCCCAGGCGGTCGATCTCGGCAACGACCGAGGCCGGGTCCATGCCGGGCCAGCTCGGACGCACGATCACGGGATCGACAGGTATCTCGTCATCGATGGACCGGATGGTGTCGACGCACTGCTCCATCGTCCCGAAGACGAGGTGGGACGCGATCGACTCCTCGACCGACTCCGTGTCGCGGACGGCGCTGCGCTCGTTCGCCGCGTAGGCGTGGTAGCGCCCGACGGCCCGGTCGAGGAAGCGTTGCAGCGCCTCCTCACGACCGGATCCGATCGACACGTCACGGCGGAGGGGTTGGGGCCCGACGGTCAGCCCGAGGCGTGATCGCTCCTCGGCGTACACGCGCTGCAGGCGGCGGATGTCGGCGATCGGGAGGCGCGGGCCGATCGGCCACGCATCGCCCAACCGGGCGGCGCGGCGGACGCCGGGTGCCGACTGGGCGCCGATCCACAGCGGCGGACGAGGCTGCTGCCACGGCCGGAGGTGCGGTTCACCATCGACGTCGAAGTAGGTCCCGTGGTGCTCGACGTGCGGTTCGGTCCACAGACGCTTGATCAGCTCCAGGCCCTCCTCGAACCGCGGGACGCGGTCGTCGAACGTGATCCCGAGGTTGTCGAACTCCTTGCGGCGGTAGCCGAGACCGACGCCGACCACGAGGCGGCCGGCCGACACGATGTCGAGGGTGGCCAGGTCCTCGGCCAGCGCCACAGGGTGGTACAGCGGCAGCACCAGCACCGTGGTGACCAGGCGAGTGTCCGATGAGACCTCGGCCGCCAGCCGGGCGAGCGTCGGGATCGGCTGGAGCCAGCGGTGCTCGCCGTACAGGAAGTGCTGCCCGATCGTGATGTAGCGGATCCCGGCTCGTTGCGCCGCCTCGACCTGGGCGAGCAGGAGGTCGAGGTGGGCGCGGGCGTCCGTGGTGGTCGGGACGTCGCCGAGGATGATGCCGAGGTCCACGCCGGCGGGTCCCCGACGTCAGACGAGCCGGAAGCCGTAGGTGCGACGGTCACCGACCGGCACGACGCAGACCTCCAAGGGCATGCCGACCTCGAGGTCCGCCACGGCCATGTGCCGATCGAGCAGCCCGAGCACGGCCAGGTTCTCCTCGAAGGCGGCCACGGCGACCGTGTACGGCACGTCGACCTGCGCCCCGGGCGGGGGATGAAGCACCTCGGTGAAGCCGGCCAAGGTGGCCTCGGGTCCGAGCTCCACCGGGTGCACGTCGCTCCCGCACGCCGGGCAGACGTCGAGCGCGGGGAACTCGACCCGATGGCACGAGGGACAGCCGGATCCACGCAGCGCGACCCGCTGGCCGGGGTTGGCGTCGGCGTCCGTCACCAGGTCCCCGCGCACGAAGGCGCCGGCGTCGCTGTCCGTGGTCACATCGCCTCTTCGTGGTGGGCGCCGGGAACGGCCACCACGACGGGGCGCGGGGTCGCGGGCGCGATCACGGCCTCGTCGATCAGGCGGTCGTACGTTTCGTCGTCGATGCCGAGGTACCCCTTGTAGACCGCTTCGTTGTCCTCGCCGAGACCTGGCCCGGTCCGCCACACGGTGCCCGGGTGGTTCGTCAATCGCGGGATCACACCCTGCATGCGGACGGGGCCGAGATCGGCGTCGTCGATGGTGATGATGTCGCCCAGCTCGTTGTACGTCGGGTCGGCGATGATGTCCTCCACGCTGAAGATGCGCGAGGCGACCACCTCGAGCTGCTCCATCTCGCGCAGGCAGTCCTCAGCCGTCCTCGCCGCGATCCAGTCGCGAAGGAGGCTGTCGAGGAGCGACTTGTTGGCCGTCTGCATCTCGACCGTGGCCACCTCCTCGATCGGGATCCCGACGAGCGCAGCCACGTTCTGCACCGAACGGGGCGTGCCGGACGTGACGGTGAGCCAGTGGCCGTCGGCCGACTTGTAGGTGTTGATGACGGCCGCCGGCGAGACGGCGAGCTGGTTGCCGGCGCGTTCGGGGATCGTGCCCAGCTGGTCGTAGAAGATGACCTGCCACTCGATGAGCCGGTACAGGCTCTCGAACAGCGCGAGGTCGATCCACTCGCCGTCGAACTCGGGATCCGTGTCGCGTCGGTGCAACGCCGCGGTGATGGCGAAGGCGCCCATCAACGCAGTGACGGTGTCGGCGTGCGAGAAGCCGGTGTGGACGGGCGGACCGTCGGGGAACCCGGTGACGTAGACGACACCGCTGCGCGCTTCGCCGACCTTCCCGAACCCGGGGGTGTTGCGCATCTCGCTCTTGGCACCGAAGCCCGTGACCTGGAGGTAGATGGCCTTCGGGTTCGCCTCGTGCACCGACTTCCAGTCCAGCCCCCACTTCTCCAGCGTGAGGACGCGGAAGTTGGTGATGACGACGTCGGCCCAGCGGACGAGGTCGCGGGCGAGCTCCTGGCCGGCGGCGGTCCGCAGGTCGATCGTCACCGAGCGCTTGTTGCGGGCGGAGACCTTCCACCAGAGGTACACGTCGCCCTTCGGTGGCCCCATCTTGCGACCGGGATCGCCGGTCGTCGGGTCGTCGACGTGGACCACGTCGGCGCCGAGGTCGGCGAGGAGGGTGCCGGCCAGGGGGCCGGCGATCACGTGGGCGAACTCGACGACCTTCAGGCCGGCGAGGGCCGCTCGATCAGTGGGCACGAGAGCAGCAGTCACAAATCTATGATTACATATCGCATGGATTTCGGCAAGGCTTGCCGACCGGAGAATCTAGGCGTATGATTCGCCTCTATGACCGCCACCATGGCTCCCCAGCAGGCGACCGAGCTGTTCGAGGGCCTCTCGATCATCGACTGCGACTCGCACTTCACCGAACCGCCGGACCTGTGGACCTCGCGCGTGCTCAGGCGCGATGGCCGACCGGGTGCCCGTCCAGCGCACGGTCGACGGGCGCACGGCGTGGTTCCTCGACGGTGAGGTCTGGGCGAGCATCGGCGGCAACACGATCCGCCAAGGTCGCGAGAAGGTCCTCGGTGAGCACGTCGTGCAGCCCTTCGAGGAGATCGACGTCGCAGCCTGGAACGCGGCCGACCGGCTCAAATTGCTGGACGAGATGGGGATCTACGCCCAGGTGATCTACCCGAACGGCATCGGCTTCGCCTCGAACCACGTCTTCGCCATCCAGGACGATGCCCAGCGCACCGCCGTCCTCCAGACCTACAACGACTTCCTCGTCGAGCTGCAGCAGGAGTCGGGCGGCCGGTTGCTTCCCCAGGCGCTGCTGCCGATCTGGGACATGGACCTCACCATCTCCGAGATGACCCGGCTGCTCGACAAGGGGATCAAGGGCTTCACGCTGTCGGACAAGCCTGAGCTGCTCGGCCTGCCGGAGCTCCCACAGCCGTACTTCGAGCCGATGTGGGACCTGTTCGACAGCTCCGGCGCGGTCGCCAACTTCCACATCGGCGCCGGCGCCCGCAAGGAGGAGCTGGAGGCGATCCGGTCGGCCCGCTTCAGCGAGGATCTCAACCGCGGTGGTCCACGCGCCGACCCCCCGGTGGTCGCCGATCCGTACTGGCGCTCGTTCGGTCACCAGCGCCGCCTCGCCGTGGGCGCCTCCCAGATGTTCATGAGCAACGTGCGCATCGTGATCAACCTGTGCATGAGCGACCTGTTCGACCGCTACCCGAACCTCAAGGTCGTCTCGGCCGAGAGTGGCATCGGGTGGGTGCCGTTCATGCTCGAGTCGGTCGAGTTCCAGCTCGACGAGATGGTGACGGATCCGGCGGAGCGGTCGCTGCAGAAGCGGCGGCCGAGCGAGTACTTCCGCGACCACCTCTACGTCATGTTCTGGTTCGAGCGGCTGGGACCCGAGAAGCTCATCGGCGACATCGGCGTCAACAACGTCCTCGTCGAGACGGACGTCCCGCACCCGACGTGCCTGTACCCCGGGGCCCGTGAGCACTTCGCCAGCGTGATGGGCAAGCTCGACCCGCACACGCGGCGGCGCGTCCTCCAGGACAACGCCGCCGAGCTCTACAGGATCTCGCTGCCGGATCGGGAGCAGTGAACGACCGAGCTCAGTCGACTCCGCCGGGCGGCGCGAACATCCCGCCGATCCGACCGCGCCAGCCGTCGATCCATCATCATGGAACCATGACAGCGAAGCGGACGGTGGTGCCCCCGGTGGCGAAGAAGGTCGAGCGGGTCGAGGACTCGCAGCCGGGGACGCGGCGCGCCGAGAAGGTGTCGGAGGTCGTCGCCCGTTCGATCGTCCACGACATCGCCGCCCGCGACCTGAAGCCGGGCGCGATGCTGCCGTCGGAGAGCGTCATGCTCGCCCGCTACAAGGTCGGGCGGGCATCACTCCGCGAGGGCCTGAGGATCCTCGAGATCCAGGGCCTGATCACGATCAAGCCCGGCCCCGGCGGTGGACCGGTCGTGGCCGACGCCAACAGCGCCGACTTCGGGCGGATGGCGGCGCTGCACTACCACGCGGCTCGGGCGACGTTCCGCGAGCTCGTCGATGCCCGCCTCGTCATCGAGCCGCTGATGGCCGGCCTGGCGGCCGAGACGAAGGACCCGGAGACCATCGGACAGCTGCGGGCGCTGTCGGCGGTCACCCGCGACGGGCTCGACGAGGACGCCAAGTACGTCGAGGGCACCCGCGGCTTCCACAGCGTCATCGCCAGCGCGTCCGGCAACCGCGTCCTCAGCCTCTTCGCCCGGTCGCTGCAGGACCTCTACTCCGAGCGGATCGGCGGCGGGCGGATGTTCCCCCACGACGCGCGCGAGCAGGTCCAGCACGACCACGACGCCATCATCAAGGCGATCGAGACCGGCAACGCGAAGACGGCGACCCGCCTGATGCGCGACCACATGCAGGAGCTCGCCGACCTCGCCGAGCAGCGGTACCCGGGCCTCCTGGACGAGGTCGTCGACTGGCGGTAGCGACCGCTCGACGGCATCTGGTCGCTCTGTCATGAACATCGTCATGGTTCGTGTCACCGTGGACATCGCGTGAGGAGGGGTGATGGACCTGGAAGCGACCGTGCAGCTCCTTCGGGACAAGGACGAGATCCGCGAGACGTTGCTGCGCTACGCGTCGACGATCGATGCGAAGGATTGGGACGGACTCCGAACGGTCTTCACCGAGGACGCCGTCGTCACCCTCGTCGACGAGCAGCCCAAGCGCGGGGTCGACGAGATCGTCGGCTACATCCAGCACCGGACGCGGCGGCGGCTCTGGCAGCACCACTTGCTGAGCGTGTACCACATCGACGTCCATGGTGATGAGGCCGAAGCGCTCACCTACCACACCTCGCACCAGACCAGCGAAGGCAAGCCGGACACGGTGATGCTGCTCGTCTGCCGCTACCACGACCGGCTGCGACGAGCGGCTGGCGGCTGGAGGATCAGCGAGAAGGTGATGCACCTCGGCTGGCGCGAGGAGCGATCGCGGGCCTCTGGTGGCGACCAGATGGGGCGCTGAGCGAGCCCGGAGGGCGAGCCGACCGACACCACGGCACGCAAGCTGACGCTTGCTCATCTATCACAACTATTATATTGTTTACCCATGACGGGGGATATGGAACCATCGGAGCTCGCGGTAGGGCGGAGCAGGCGGGCGCGGGCCCAAGGGGCCAAGCACGAGGCGCTGAAGTCGGCGCTCGGTTCGCTGGACCCACGCTTGGCCGACTGGGCCGACGGCTGGATCTTCGGTCAGGTGTGGGACGACGAGGCCGAGTTCCAGGACCGCATGCTGGTCGCCATCGTGGCCCTGGCGGCGACGAACAAGCCGGGTCAGCTGAAGAACTACCTCCACGGCGCGCTGCAGGACGGGATGGACCCGCGCCGGATCCACGAGGCGCTGGTGATGCTCGTGGTCTACGTCGGCTTCCCGACCGCGCTGCAGGCGATGGTCGTGTGGCAGGAGGTCGTGACCGCGGCGCGCAAACGTGGGATCGACGTCGATGTCCCCGTGACATGACCGCGGGCGGTTTCGACCTCGCCGGTTCCCGGGCGCTCGTCACCGGAGGCAGCCGCGGGCTCGGTCGCGAGATCGTGCTCGCCTTCGCCGAGCACGGCGCCGACGTCGTGATCGCCAGTCGCAAGCTCGACGCCTGCGAGCAACTCGCCCGCGAGATCGAACAGCGCTTCGAGCGCCGTGCCCTGGCGATCGCCTGCAACGTCAGCCGGTGGGAGGAGTGCGACCGGCTCGTGGACGAGGTGGTCGGCGCATGGGGCGGCGTCGACGTGCTGGTGAACAACGCCGGGATGTCGCCGCTCTACCCGAGCGTGGGCGAGATCACCGAGGAGCTGTTCGACAAGGTGGTGGCGGTCAACCTCAAGGGGCCGTTCCGGCTGATGGCTGCCCTGGGTCCGCGGATGGTGGAGCAGGGCGGTGGCTCGATCATCAACGTCTCCTCGCTCGCCGCCGTCCGCCCCACGCCCGACGTGGTTCCGTACGCCGCGGCCAAGGCAGGTCTGAACAACATGACCGAGTCCATGGCGGCTGCGCTCGGCCCGACGGTGCGGGTCAACACGATCATGCCGGGACGGTTCGCGACCGACATCGCCGCCCATTGGGACCCGGAGATGGTCGCCGAGGTGACGAGGACGCACGCCCTTCGACGCGTCGGCGAGCCGAGCGAGATCGTCGGCGCGGCGCTCTACTTCGCCTCGTCGGCGTCCAGCTTCTGCACCGGCGCTGTCCTCCGGTTGGACGGCGGCGTGCCGTAGGACCTGGCGTCAGGCCTCGCTCGGAGAGACGACATCGAGCTCGACCGTCGCCGCGTCGAGCCGCTCGTGCAACTGGTCGGCCGTAAGGTTCGACATGACGCCTCGGCTGAGAAATCTCGGCGTATGAGTCATATGAATACCGAAGGCATGGTGTCCGGGACGAACACATCGGTCGCCGACGGCGCGGGAGTGCTCGACCAGCTCGCGGGCGACGAGGTGGACGCCCGGCGCGCGTACCTGTTGCTCGACGAGCTCGGACTCTCCGATGGTCTCCCCGTCGTCGCCCCGGACCACGCCCTGGTCACGGCGATGCTGGCCACGCTCGGCAAGGACGCCGACGACGTGCTGGCGACCGTGCCGCCGCTGCGCGGACGGCTCACGGCCGGGCGGCTGGCGACGTGCGCGGTCCTCGCCGGCTGTGATCCCGAGCACGTCCCGGCCGTGGCCGCGGCGGTCTCGGCGCTGGCCGACCCCGCGTTGAACGCGCTCGGTGTGCTGACGACGACCAGCTCGGCAGCCATGATGGCGATCGTCAACGGACCGGCGCGCGCCCGCCTGCGCTTCAACGCCGCCGGCAACTGCCTCGGCCCTGGCAACCGGTCGAACGCCGTCGTGGGTCGGTGCATCTCCCTCGTGACCCGCATCGTCGGCGGCGCCCGCGAGGGCGTCGCCGACATGGCGACGATGGGCCAGCCAGGCAAGTTCTCGTTCTGCTTCGCCGAGAACGAGGAGGCGTCCCCGTGGCCCCCGCTGCACGTCGATCGGGGATGGCCCGCTGATCGCTCGGCGATCACGCTGATGGGCGTGGCCGGCACGGTGGAGGCGTTCGAGACCGACTCGCTGGATCCCGTCGACATGGTCGCCGCCCTTGCCCCGGCCCTCGCCGCCACCGCGCCGGCGGCCAAGGAGTCGCGGGGGTTCAGGGGCGGCGGTCATCCAGCCATCATCGTCTCGCCGGAGTGGGCGCAGGCGTTCGCCGGCGCCGGGATGGGCAAGGGTGACCTGCAGCGGGCCCTGTTCGAGCAGGCGGCGCTCGGCGACGCCCGAACACGCGTGGCCGCTGCGGCCGATGACATCGTCGTGGTCGTCGCCGGCGGCGTCGGCGTCAAGCAGACGATCGTTCCCGGTTGGGCCGGTGGCTCGGCCCCCGTCACGGCGCTGTTCTAGAACCGGATCGGTTCGCCGCGCCGTCCGTGGTCCGCCGCGTCATGCCGACAGGATCACCGCTGCGGCGTTGTGGCCGGCGCCCATCACGTGCGCCAGTCCGACCTGCGCACCCTCCACCTGCCGCGAGCCGGCTCGCCCGCGCAACTGGGTCACCAGCTCGTGGATCTGGCCGAGGCCCGAAGCGCCGAGCGGCTCACCTTTCGACAGCAGGCCGCCCGAGGGGTTCACGGGGATGCGGCCGCCGAGCTCCGTGTCGCCCGAGCGGAGCAGCTTGGCCTCGTCGCCGGGCGCGCACAGGAGCAGTTCCCGATAGGCGAGCAACTCGGACGCCGCGTCCGTGTCCTGGCACTCCACGAGGTCGAGCTCGTCTGGCCCGACGCCCGCCATCTCGTAAGCGGCGCGGGCGGCGCGCTCGCTGAGGCTCGTCCGCTCCGTCGCGCGGAACGACGGCGCCGGCACGAACCAGTCGTCGGGGCCCCGTGACACCAGCGAGACGGCACGCAGCGACACGAGACCGTCGCGGCCGCGCCGTCGGGCCTCGTCCCGGCTCATCAGCACGGCGGCCGCCGCCCCCTCGTTCGGCGCGCAGAGCATCAACAGCGTGAGGGGTGGGCAGACCGGCCGGCTGTCGAGCACCTCCTCTCTGCTGACGGCGGTGCGGTACATGGCGTTGGGGTTCTCGACCGCGTGACGGTGGTTCTTGACGCTGACGTCGGCGAGGTCGTCCACGGTGGCGTCGGTCCGGTGGATCAGCTCCTGCGCCTGCAGGGCGAAGTACACCGGGTTGACGCCGATCCCGGTCTCGATCTGCCACGGCTCGTAGCCGGACCCGGCGATGAAGCCGCGCGGCGCCTTCTCCACGCCCAGGCACAGGACGGTGCCCGCCGCCCCGGACTCGATGAGCTGCGCGCCCAGGAACAGGGTCGACGCGCTCGACGCGCAGGCGGCCTCCACGTTGATGATCGGGATGCCGGGCCGGCCGACCAGGTCCATGATGTTCTGGCCCTTGGCCATCTCGGCGCCGACATTGCCCACCAGCACGAGATCGAGCTCGTCGACACCGACAGCGGCGTCAGTGAGCGCGGCACGGGCGGCGGTCGCACCGAGTTCGCGATACCCGGCGGAAAAGCGACCGAACGGGTGGATGCCGACCCCGGCGATCACGACGTCTTCCACAACCTTGCTCCTTGTACTATGATGCGATTCATCATCCTAGATTCTCGGGAGTCGCTGTGGCAAGCCTCATGGACACGCCAGTGCTCGATCTGACCGCCGAGGTCGAGGCCTTCATGGGCACCAACCCGGCCGCTCACCCGCCGGCGGGCCTGCACGACCGGTTCCGGTGGTTGGTCGAGTTCCAGCGCCGGCTCCACGAGGCGGGCCTCGCGGTCGTCAGCTGGCCGGAGTGCTACGGCGGGCGCGGGTGCAGCCCGTTCGACGCCATCACGGTCGCCCGGGCCCTCGGCCGTGCCCGCGCGCCCGAGCTGATCAACTTCGTCGCCACCGAGGTCGTCGCGCCGGCGCTGCTCGCCTTCGCCGCGCCGGCCCAACTCGAGCGCTGGCTGAGGCCGATGGCATCAGCCGACGAGGTCTGGTGCCAGCTGTTCAGCGAGCCCGACGCCGGTTCGGACCTCGCCTCGCTCAGGACGAGGGCGACGGCCGACGGGGACGTGTGGCGGGTGACCGGTTCCAAGGTCTGGAGCACGTGGGCGCAGTTCGCCGACAAGGGTCTGCTCCTCGCCCGGACGGGACCGCTGGAGACGCGGCACCGCACGATCGGTGCGTTCGTCATCGACATGCACCAGCCGGGAATCGAGGTCCGCCCGCTCGTCACGATGACCGGGGCCGCCGAGTTCGCCGAGGTCACGTTCGACGGAGCAGTGGCGCGGCCCGAGGACGTGGTGGGCAACGTCGACGAGGGCTGGAAGGTGGCGATGCGGATGCTCGACAACGAGCGCGGGCCGTACGCCATGCGCCGCGTCGCCGTCCTGGGAAGTGGTCTGGCCCAGCTGAAGGAGGAGGCGCGGCGCCGCGGCGTCGGCCCGAAGGTGCGCGAGCAGGTCGTCGACGCCGAGATCGCGATGTGGCTGCTCGAGCGGCGGGCCACGGAGGTCGCCGCGCGCCTGGCGGACGACGAGCCGCTCGGGTTGGCATCGACGCTCACCAAGGTGGCGCTGACCAACGCCGAACAGACGATCTTCGCCGCGGCCCACGCGTTGCTCGGCCCGGACGGCATCGCGTGGTTCGACGAGCCCGAAGAGGTCGAGAAGTTCCTGTACTCGCGGTCGGCGTCGATCTACGGGGGCTCGGCGCAGATCCAGCGCAACGTCCTCGCCGAGCGCTACCTCGGGCTGCCGCCGGAACCGCGCCCGTGAGCGGCAAGGGTTGACATCCGGTGAATCTATTCGATACATTCGCATGATTATGAGTAACGATTGGGGAGGTCATCAGATGGGGGCACGACGGCGGAGCATCAGGCGGACACTCACAGCATCACTGGCCGTCGCGGCACTGCTTGCCGCGTGTGGCGGTGACGACGACGACGAGCCGGCCGCCGCACCCACCGACGCCAGCGAGCCGGCCGCGTCGACCGCGACGACCGTCGCGGAGGCGGCCGCCACCACCAGCGCCGAGTCGCCGGCGACGACCACGGACGACGCCGCCGCCACGACCGCCGAGAGCTCGCCCGCGACCAGCGACGCGACGGACGCGGACTGGGAAGCCGTCACGGCCGCGGCTGCGGAGGAGGGCAAGGTCACCCTGTACAGCACGCAGACCCTGCCCGTGCTCGAGGCGCTCGAGCCGGCGTTCGAGGCCGCCCACCCGGGCATCGATCTCGAGGTCATCCGCGGGCTGCCGCAGGACCTCGTGCCGACGCTCGACATCGAGCGGCAGACCGGCAGCGCGGTGGCCGACGTCTACATCAACGCCGACACGCAGCACACCGAGGAGGAGGGACAGGCGGGCCACTACGTGGCGCCCGTCGGCCCGAGCTTCGACAACCCCGACTACGACCGTGAGTCCAACGTCCGCGACGGCGGGTACTTCCTGTCGCACGCCGTGATCTTCGGGTGGGGCTGGAACACGAACGACGTCCCCGAAGGCTTGGACGGGTACGAGGCGATGCTCGACCCCGCGCTCGCCGGCGGCAGGATCGGCGTGCCCGAGCCGGCCAACCAGGCGCTGGTCGACTTCTGGCTGTACCTCGAGGATCAGTACGGGGCGGACTTCATCGACGGCCTCGCCGCCCAGGAGCCGCGGATCTACCCGGGTGGCGGACCGATCCAGGAAGCGCTCACTTCGGGCGAGATCGGCGCCACGATCTACGCCGGCGCGGCGATCGAGGACGGCAAGGCCAACGGCGCACCGATCGAGTGGCAGCTGCCCGACACCCCGTCGGGCGCGCGGTACTGGGTCGGGGTGCTCGACATCGCGCCACACCCGAACGCCGCCCAGGTGTTCGCCGACTACCTGGTCACACCGGAAGGCCAAGCCATCGTCGCCAAGAACAACGCCTCCACGCTGCCGAACATCGAGACCGCCCTGGCGGAGATCGGCAGCGTCCCCGAGCAGGACACGGCGCGGCTCACCCCCGAGTTCGTGCAGTCGTACCTGGCGGAGTGGCGGAGCCAGTTCCAGTAGGCACTGGCCTTCCGGGACGACGGCCGTGACCATCGACATCTGCACCTACGGCATCGGCAGTGCCGAGCTCCGCGACCTCGTCGTGTGGGCCGAGGAAGCGGGCTTCGACCGGGTGTGGGTCGGCGAGCACATGGTGGTCCCGGCCCAGTACGAGAGCCAGCACCCGACGCAGCCCGGTGCCGTCGCCGAGCACCACGGCCGGCCGATCGTCGACCCCTCGGTCGAGTTGCCCGACCCCCTGGTGGCGCTCGCCGCCGGTGCCGGCGCCACCCGCCGCGTCGGCGTCGCCACGGCCATCTACATCCTGCCGCTGCGCCATCCGCTCGTCACCGCCCGCGCCGCCATCTGCCTGCAGGAGGTGTCGGACGGACGACTGGTGCTCGGCGTCGGGTTGGGGTGGTTGGCCGAGGAGTTCGCCGCGGTCGGCGTCCCGTTCGACGAGCGGGTCGGGCGGTACGAGGAGAGCCTCGAGATCATTCGCCTCGCCTGCGCCGGCGGGATGTTCTCGTACCGCGGCGCCGTGTTCGACGTCCCCGAGCTGCAGATCAGCCCGCATCCCGTCCCGGTGCCGCTCGTCCTCGGCGGCAACACCGACGCCGCCCTGCACCGCGCCGCCCGCCTCGGCGATGGTTGGATCACCTCGGGCACGCAGGACTTCGAGACGGCGGCCCGCCTGCACGAGCGCGTGCTCCAGCTCGCCGATCGAGTCGACCGCCCCGGCACGGGCGGTCCGTTCCGGGCCTACGTCCGCGTCGCCGGGCTCGACCCGGCGGTGCTCGACCGCTACCGGGCCGCAGGCATGGGCGACCTGTTGGTGTGGGCCCACCAGATCTGGGCCGGTGTCGATCGGTCCGATCGCGATGGCCGCCACGAAGCGGTGCTGGCGGCAGGGCGCCTGCTGGGGTGCCCGCCGGCGAGAGCCGGGGGCTGAGGATGCTCCATCGCGCCACGTCGGCTCTTTCGTCACCGATCTGGTCGGACGCAGGGCCGAAGCGGTGACCAAGCGAGCACGTTCGTGATCACGCGCCGTGGCAGGCATTGGGGGGCGGCCGTGCGGATCGCGAACCGGCTCGACATCGGCGACGTATCGCGGGCATGTCTGCGACAGCGAAGCTCTCCGGCGCCCCGAGAACGACCGGGTCGGCCCGCCGCCTCCTCCTGGCGGCCCTCGCCCTCGCAGCGACGCTGCTGACCTTCCCGACGGGTGCCGCCAACGCCGAGCAGGCCGGCGGTCGGGATCGCCTCTTCCCGTACGTCTCTCGCCCGCTGGCGGGCCGGATCGACGCCGGCGGCTTCCACACGTGCGCCATCCTCGACGACGGCAGCGTGCACTGCTGGGGAGCGCTCTCCGC
The DNA here is from genome assembly GCA_963784255.1 of uncultured Acidimicrobiia bacterium. Taxonomy (GTDB): domain Bacteria; phylum Actinomycetota; class Acidimicrobiia; order Acidimicrobiales; family Ilumatobacteraceae; genus JALZMG01. The sequence goes on from CAWAQO010000006.1 coordinate 369,316, forward strand.
GGCCCTCGGTTACCCCGAGAACACCGACTCCGTGGGCGACGACGAGCACCCCGAGGTCGTCGGGTCCGTCTTCCTGGGTTCGGGCCGCACGGCGACGGCACTCTCCAGCCGGGCGCGGCCACACGTGCGCCATCCTCGACAACGGCAACGTGCTGTGTTGGGGCGACGGCAGCGCACGGCAAGCTCGGGTACGGCAACACGGACGACGTCGGCGACACCGAGAGCCCGGCGGCGGCCGGCCCCGTCGATCTCGGAGCGGGGCGCACGGCCATCGCGATCAGCGCCGGCTTCAACCACACCTGCGCGATCCTCGACAACGGCACCGTTCTCTGTTGGGGGTACTACTCCGGTGGCGTGCTGGGCCACCCGTATCCCCTGGTCGGGTTCCCCGAGGACATCGGCGATGACGAGACCCCGGCATCCGCCGGTCCAGTCGACATCGGGGCCGGCCGCACCGCCACGGCGATCACGGCCGACGGCGACACCACCTGCGCCATCCTCGACAACGGCAGCCTCCGGTGCTGGGGCGCGCTCTTCAACAACGGCGCGACCTGGGTCGGCGACGACGAGACGCCCGGCTCGGTGCCACCGGTCGACCTCGGCGTCGGCCGCACGGCGACGGCGGTCAGCACCAGCGGTGACCACACCTGCGCCATCCTCGACGACGGCACGGTGCGCTGTTGGGGCACGGACAACAGCTCCGGCGAGCTCGGCTACCCGACGGCGACAGAGGTGATCGGCGACGACGAGAGCCCGGGTTCGATGGGCCCGGTCGACATCGGGGCCGGCCGGACCGCCACCTCGATCAGCGCCAGCTCGCTCCACACCTGCGCCGTGCTGGACGACGGCACCGTCCGGTGCTGGGGTTCGTACGACTACGGGGCGCTCGGCAACCCCAACCTCAACGGCCCGGTCGGTGACAACGAGACCCCCGGCTCGAAGCCGGTCGTGCGCTTCGGCGCCGGTCGTACCGCGACCGCCGTCACGGTCGGCGTGTTCCGGGCGTGCGCCCTGCTCGACAACGGCCGCATCCGCTGCTGGGGCCTCAACTTCGATGGTGAGCTGGGCTACGGCCACACCGACACTGATCGGCGACGACGAGCACCCGGGCACCGCCAGCCCGGTCAAGCTCGGCGGCCTCGTCTCCGTGGCCCCGGCCGCTCCGGTCGTCAACGCGACCGCGTCGATCAAGGGCGGACAGATCACCGTGACCTGGACCACGCCGAACCCCGGGTCGGCGGCCATCGTCTCGTACCACGTGAGCGGGCCGGGTGTGACGGCGCATGGACACGACGGCCCAGACGGCGACGTTCACGGGACTCACCGTGCCCGGGCGGTACGCGTTCTCGGTCACCGCCACGAACGCCGCCCGGACGGGACCGGCCGGCCTGTCCAACGTGGTCGACCTCTGATCGTTCCGAGGCGCGCTTGGTTCCAATGTGAGCCACGCGCGGCGCCTCGCGTCAGACGAGCCGGGTCTGCGGGACGGAGGAGAGCTCGCCGGTCGTCCGCAGCTCCGTGACGGCGGGGACGGGATCGGCGTCGAGGAACAGGCGGTCGTCGCCGTAGTCGGCGTCGCGGCCAGTGGCGTCGAGGGTCCACCACGACGCCTCGAGGGCGATGCCGTTGGGGTCGGTGAAGTACACGGAGCGGATGAACCCGTGGTCGACCACGTCGGTGATCTCCGACCCGGCCCGCTTCAGGCGGTCGCGCAAGGCCAGCAGCGCCTCCTCGTCGGGCAGGTTGAAGGACAGGTGGTCGAACTGGATCGCGCGCGGGTCGGGCACGCCGGCGGGCTTGGCGAACGGCTCGATCGGGGCGTCGGCGTACTCGAAGAACGCCACGGTGGTCTGCTCGCCGAAGGCGAAGAAGTAGTGGCGGAACGACGGGGCGCCGATCGTGGCGACGAGCCGGGCGCCGAGCACCCCGTGGTAGAAGCGCACGGTCGCGTCCATGTCGGCGGTGACCAGGGCGAGGTGGTTGATGCCCCGCCAGTGCATCGTCGGGTCCTCCATCGGAGCCTCCTTCACGTCCGACCGCGAGGGTACCCTCGGCGAGCGGCGCGGCACTTCCGTGGGGCGACAGAGTGCTCCTGGCTCAGTCTTCGGCGATGAACGCGAGGGCCTGACGCATGGTGGCCGATGGCGTGCCGTGAGCGACCTCGAGGAGCGCGGCGCGCCAGGCAGCGACGAGCACGACGGCAGCGGGACGCGTGCGAGCCGGGAGCAGGCCGGCGAGTGCGTCGCGGATCGGGTCCGGTCGTTCATCGGGCGCGGGTTCGCCGAGCAGCCGGCAGGCGCCGAACCGAACGGCGGCATCGAACGCGACGAGCAGGGCCGCCCGAGCGACGGTCCGGCCGGGCTGGTCGAGCGCAGCTGCCGCGCCTTCGATGCGATCGGTGATCCGCTGTTCCAGGTCATCGCGAATGGTGGTGTAGAGCCCGAGCTTGGAGCCGAAGTGGTGGTAGATCGCTCCGGTCGTCACGGCAGCCTTCGCCGCCACGTCGGCGACGGTGGTGGCGTCGAACCCGACCTGCTCGAACTGGTGCTGGGCAGCGGCGATCAGCTGGGCCTTGACCGATCCGGGCATCGGGAAGCCGTCGCGCATGGTGTGAGCGTAACGCGTTGACCTCAGAGCATAGTGTCGTTACGGTGTGGGAGATGAAGCTGTCGTACTTCTACGTGTCGGTGCCGGCGCTGCAACCAGCGCTCGGCTTCTACCGCGACGAGCTCGGGCTCGACGAGGCGTGGCGCGAGGGTGAGGGCACCGTCGCGTTCGAGCTGCCGGGGTCGTCGGTCCAGCTGATGCTCGATGTCGCTCCCGACGATCACGCGGTGGTCCTCCGGGCCCTTCTACGAGGTCGACGATGTCAAACGGTTCATCGACGACCACCCGCACGTGTCGTGGGTCGGCGAGGCGATCGACGTACCAGGCGGTTGCTCGGCGGCGTTCAGCGACCCTGCCGGCAACATCATGCACGTCTTCGATCAGTCGGCGCCCCTCGAGGGTTGACAGACCACGAACCGACGGCTCCGAGCTACCGGATGGAGCGCCGCATGCGCACCTCGTCCTTGCACGGGTCTGACGGCAGTGGCTGGCGCTCGCCGGTCTCGCGGAACCCGGCAACTTCGTACAGGCGCTGCGCTGCGTCGTTGCCCCGCGTCACCCACAGCTCGACGCTGGACGCCCCGGTGCCGCCCGCCCAGCTCAACACGGCGTCCACGAGCTTGCCTGCGACCCCCGCCCGCCGCTGCGGCGGTGACACCCACATCGAGATCAGTTCGACCAACGACCCTGACGGATCGGGTCGGTACGCGCCGACGATCCCCACGACGGACTGCTCCACGACGGCGAGGTAGGTGACGCTGCTCGTTCCGGCGGCGGCACGCGCCGCTCGCGTGGCCCAGTCGTCCTCTGACAGGTCGACCTCGGCGGCGTAGCTCGACCCGAACGCCGACGGTGCATCGGCGAGCGCAGCGAGGCGGATCGCCTTCAGCGCGGCGCCCTCATCGGCTCGGACACGTCGCACCGTGACATCCACGTCGTCAGTCTCATCGACACGACGGCCGGGACAGCGTCGAGTTCGACGAGCGCGCTGCGGCGAGCTAGCCGGGTGCGTGTCGGCGCACGTCCTTCAGGTACTGGTGGATCATCGGGACGGTGACGGAGCCCTCGCCGACGGCAGCGGCAACTCGTTTGACGTCACCGGCGCGCACGTCGCCGGCTGCGAAGACGCCGGGGATGCTCGTCTCGAACGGGTGGGGTGGACGGTCGAGCGGCCACCGCGTCGCGTCGATCGACTGCCCGGTGACCACGAACCCGAGCTGGTCACGCTGGAGCTCGGGGGGCAGCCACTCGGTGCGGGGCTCGGCTCCGATGAGGATGAACAGGCCGCTGGTCGGCAGGCGTTGGCGATCCCCGGTGGCCCGGTCGGCGAGCTCGACCCACTCGAGCCGCGCCCCGCCCCCACCGTCGACCACGTCGACGGACGGGCGCACGGTGATGTGCGGGTCAGTACCGATCTGCCGGACGAGGTAGTCCGACATCGTGGCCGCCAGTGAGGTTCGGCGGGCGCAGACCGTCACCCGGGCGGCGTACCTGGCGAGGTACAGGGCAGCCTGACCGGCGGAGTTGCCGGCACCGACGACGACGACGTCTTGGTCCTGCAGCGCCCGTGCGTGCGTGGACGGAGCCCCATAGAACACGCCGTGACCGACGAGCGCTTCGAGCGACGGGACGCCGAGACGCCGATACGTCACCCCACAGGCGAGGACGACGGCATGGGCGGCGGCGACGGCGCCATCATCGAGCGGCAGGTGGTGAGGTGCTCCCGGCTGCAGGCTGGTGACGCCGCGCGCCAGGTCGAACGCGGCACCGAACGATGCCGCCTGGATCACCGCCCGCCGGCCGAGCTGCCGGCCCGTGATGCCGCGAGGGAAGCCGAGGTAGTTCCGGATCATCGAACTGGTGCCGGCCTGCCCGCCGAACGCCTCCCGCTCGAGGACCAGTGTGCGCAGCCCCTCGGAGGCGGCGTACACGGCCGCACCCAAGCCCGCCGGACCGGACCCGACGACGGCGAGGTCGAACACCGTCGAACCGACGTCGACGGAGGCGCCGAAGGCGATGGCGAGGTCGCGGTTCGTCGGATCAGCGAGGACCTTCGTCCCCATGACCTCGACCAGCGTGCGCCACGTCGGCTGCGGCGATCGTCGCGCGATCCCCGCCGCGAGGTCCGAGTCGGGGGCATGGATGCCGCTGGGAACGCCCAGCCGATCGAGGATCTCGTGGATCTCCCCGGCCCGGCGGTCGTCAGCGCTCACGATCCTGACCGCCTCGACCACTGGGACCGTTGTCCAGGCCCACTCACCGAGATCCTCGGTGATGGTGGCGTGGAACTCCTCATCACGCCGGCCGGTCGGCTTGGTCAGCATGGTGTCGACCACGCCGAGCGCCACGGCTCGCTCCGCCGCCGGTCGTTGGTCGGGTCGAAGGCCCCACTCCAGCAACAACACGGTGCGAGCCGTCCGGGTCACCGCCCGCACCCCGGCGAGCACCTCGACCCCGTCCGACCCTTGCTGGGCCAGATCGGCGAGCACCATCGCCACGGCACCGCCCGAGGTCGTGATGTCGGCGACGCGGTCGACAGCCTGCGCTCGGGTCGCCGCGACCTCGAGCCGGTAGTCCCGCGCGTAGCGACCGAGCTCGCCAAGCAGCCGCGCTCGTTCGGCCGGATCGCCCGACACCACGAGGATCACCGGTTCCATGACTCAGGTGTACTCGGCGCCGCCGACGTTCGAAGTCGAGCCATCAGGGTGTTCAGGACGTCGCCTTCTGGCCGGGGATGGACCGCTCGCCTCGGCCCTGCTCACGCAGGCCGGTAGCGTCGCCGCCCGAAAGCGAAAGGCAGGCGAATGGCGAAGGCATTGGTTGAGACGTTGGTGGACGACCTCGATGGGTCCCCGGCGGTTGCGACGGTACGGCTCGGTTGGAATGGAGACTGGCGTGAGCTCGACCTGTCGAAGCGCAACGTCGCCGCCCTCTCGCGAGCTCTGGACCGCTATTGGGACGCGGGCCGCCCGGTCACTGTCGATGATCGATCCGGCCGCCGCCGCCGCAAGCCGGCAGCGGCCCGACCGAGGAAGGGCGGGCGAGATCCGAAGGCGATCCGGGCGTGGGCTGTTGCGAACGGCATCGAGGTACCGGCACGAGGGCGGATCCCCGCCGATGTGGAACGTCAGTACCACGAGGCTGATCGAACCTCGTAAGCGCCATCGGCATCACGGGGCCGGCCACGTGGTGACGTCACGGGGGCGCCGCCCCACGTCACGGTTCGACAACGAGCCAGCCGCGTCGTTGCAGCTCCCCGGCAAGTTGCTCGGCAGGGATCCCGCGAAGCAGCTGCTCGGCGTTGGACAATCGCGTTCGCGGTTCGGCCGGCGGTACGGCCTCGTCGTCCGACCCCGCCTGCAGTCGGGCGATCAACGCCTCCGCCTCGACCCGTGTGAACCTGCCCGCAGCCTGACGCTGCGTGAACCCCATCGGCCCGCGGGCATCCCGGAAGCCCTCGTGACCGGCCGCGTGCAAGAGCCCCAGGAGCTCGTCCACCTGACGTGACGTCGCCGGCGGCCCGGCGTGCTGACCGAAGGCCATGCCGCAGTCAACCGCGTACCGAGGCAGCCGTGGGGGATCCTCCACACGCCCGACCGCGAACGGCCGGCGAGCTCTGGATTCCGCTTCAGCCGAACAGGCTGCGCCGGAGCCGCTGGAGCAACGGTTGCGATCGAGACGTGGCTTCGAGAGCGGAGATCCGGGTCGCGCGACGGTCGAGTCGCTCGGACATCACGGCGGCGAGCTCATCGAGCCATTCGGGATGGGCGCGGAGCAGCGGCTCGTACTGGTGGCGCCCGATCTCGAAGACGATCGTCTCGTTCACCGATCGCACCGTCGCTGCTCGTGTCTCGCCGGTCAGGAGCGCCATCTCGCCGACGACGTGCCCGGGGCCCATCGTCTCGACGAGCCAGTCGGTTCCGTCGTCGTTGCGCAGCCGTACCTCGACGTCGCCATCGCCGATCAGGAACAGCGACGTGCCGTGGTGGCCCTCGACCACGAAGCGCTGGGTGGGACCGAGCAGCAACGGTCGGGCGCCGGCGGCGAGGGTGTGGAGCTCGTCGACCGACATCATCTTGAAGATCGGCACCCCGCCCAGCAGCCACTGGATCTCCTCGGTGGTCGGCTCGGCGACGGTGGCGGGTTCGGCGATCGTGAGCCGGGGGCCGAGACCGTCCTGTCGCTGGAGGACCTCGACCCGGCCCGGATCGCGCAGGAAGGCGGTCACGAGGCTGGCACCGAGCGGGATGCACTCGTCACCGGCATGATCCATCAGCCCTCGATCCCTGGCCCAGTCGGCAACAGCGTTCATCGACGCCCGGTACTGGTTGCACGCCGTCGGGTAGACGCCCTCTTGGCCGCCAATGCCGAGCCGCTGCCACAAGACCAGCTCCCGCGCCGGCGCTGGCAGGAAGCCGAGCTCGGGGAACGCGTCCGCCGCGTGGTTCATCACGGCCCGCTCGGCATCGCGGAAGACGCGCTGCCAGGTCTCCTGGGCGTTGAAGCGATTGGGACCGGCGAGCTCGATGGCGTGCTTGAGATCCTCGTGGTGGACGTGGAGGAAGCGCAGGGTCGTTGCCTTCTTGCGCAGCAGGTTGAGCGCCGACACCGGCCCGGTACGCGGTCTGCCGAAGCGGGGGAAGCTGATCTGACGCATCTCCCACACCTCTCGCCATGCGTCGGGAACGATGCGCTCACGTATCGGCGCCAAGGCGTCGCTGTGGTCGAAGGCGTCGCGCTCGTGCGGTGCGAGCAGGTCGCCGACGTCGTCGCGAACGGCATCGACGATGCCCAAGCAGGTGAGGAGCTCGAGGTAGACCCCGACACGCAGCAGCCAGGCCGGGACGGTGAGGTGATGCTCCTTGCCGACGATGTCCGCCACCAACGCCGCCGTGTACAGGGCGGCCTTGCCGCCGCCGATCTTCAGCACCGGGTACCACGGGTGATACGCGACGCCGGGGTCGGGCACGCCGGCCAGATGGGCCTGCCGGGTCGCGTCGGGAGCGATCAGTTCGTCGATGATCCGCTGGTACAACGATCCGAGGGTGCGGACGTCGCAGACGTCGAGCCACGCCTCGTCCGAGGCAACCGTGGCACCACGACGGGTCACACGTACGTCGACCCGGGCCCGTCGCAGGAACCCGGTCACCAGGCCGAACTCGACCCCGGCCAGGTCGCGGTTCGGATGCAACTCCAGACGCTGACGGGCCCGCGGCGTGATCTCGACCGGTCGGCGATGCCAGCCGCGCAGCGGCTGGCCATCCACCGTCACCGTTGCGTCGACGAGCGCGTCGGGGGACAGGTCGGCCGTCTCGAACAGCACCACGACGCGATTCTCCGGCGCGTCGCCGGTGACGAGTGCCGCACTGTCGCTCGAGCCGAAGCCGGGCCGCACGTCCTCATCGGTGGGCCGCCGCCCGGGAACGAACGGCACGATGCGGCAGTACACAGGTCGACACTACGACGCACCCGGCGCGACCCCGCCCCGCCTCACGCCACGTTGGGCATCACTTCGGCAGCGAGCCGCTCCATCTGCTCGGCCTGCTCGACGACGGTGGTGAGGAGGATCATCTCGGCGCCGGCGTCCGCGACGGCGCGCAGGCCTGCCGCGCAGGCGTCCGGAGGACCGGTCACGGCGACCGGTTCGAGCCGGCGTCCGAACTCGCCGTAGATCCGCACCAGTTCGGCAGCCATGCGCTGCCGCGCCCGCTCGGCATCGTCGTCCACCACGATGTAGACCCGTTTGGCGATCTGGTAGCTGCTGGGATCGCGCTGGCGTTGCTCCAGCTCGTGCCGCACGATCGACACCTGTTCGGCGAAGGCCGCTGTCGTGGTGGACCCGGCGCCGAAGAAGCCGTCGCCGTGCCGGACGGCCCGCCGCAGAGCAGGCGGGGCGCTCCCACCGAACCAGATCGGCGGATGCGGCTTCTGGAACGGCTTGGGCTCCATCGTCGCCCCATCGAGCTGCCAGAACCGTCCCACGAAGGTGATCGTCGGCTCGGTCCACAACGCCTTCATCAGCGCCAGACCCTCGTTGAACCGGGCCACCAAGCCGTCTTCCGGCTCGACCTCGAACGCCGAGAACGGCCGGACACGGCCGCCGATGCCGACGCCGACGTGCAGCCGTCCCCGGCTCAACTGGTCCAGCGACGCGAGGCTCTTGGCGAGATGGACGGGTTGGTGCAGCGGCGTGACGAAGACCGCGCACCCCAGACCCAACTGTTCGGTGCAGGCGGCGGCGTACGTCATGGTCTCGAGCGGGCTGATCGACGACGCCGAGCCGAGCACCTGCTCCTGCGTCCAGCCGCTCTCGAACCCGAGCGCCTCTGCTCGGGCGAGGTAGGCGCGAAAGCCGGCCGGGTCGAACTCGCCGTCCACGACGAGCTGGGGAATCGCGATCGACCAGCGCACACGCCTGACGCTACCCGTGGCCCCACCCGCCGGGGACCGGACAGCGACGCGCGGATCTCGGCGCGCTGTCGGCTCGTCGCCATCCGTCAGCTGGTGCGCTGCTCGGTTTCGGAGTGAACTCGCCGCGCGGGGTGTTGCACGTGGCGATGCCCAGCCAGACACAGCCAGCGTTCCGTCTGCTCACGGTGTGCGGGAGCCTGCAAGCACGGTCGGCGAACCGCGCTGCGATCGCCGTTGCGTCGTCGCGCGCCTCCAGAGCCGGCGCCACCGTCGACGACTACGACCGCCTGGCCGACATCCCGGCCTTCAACGCTGACCGCGACGAGCAGATCGAGGCGGTCGAGGACTGGCGGCGCCGGGTCGACGCCGCCGATGCCGTGCTCGTGGCCGCTCCCGAGTACGCCGGCGGTGTGGCTGGTGTGGTCAAGAACGCATTCGACTGGCTGGTCGGCTCCGGCAACATGTACCGCAAGCCGGTGGGCGTGATCACCGCTGGCACCTCAGGCGGGTGGCACGCCCGGCAGGCGGTGGCGCAGACGCTCACCTGGCAGGGCGCCTACGTCGTGGCCGAGCTCGGCATCGCGGCACCGCGTACGAAGTCCGACGAAGAGGGCCGTTTCACGGACCTTGCCACCGTCACAGCCATCGCCGCGTTGACCGAGCTCCTGCTCGACGTCACGACGATGCGGGCGACCGACCTGGTCGATGTTGCCGGACAGGTCGTCGGCTCGTTCGGCATCGACTCCTCGCGCGTCGTCGCTGCTGTCTGAGCGCATCCCGCGTCGTCAGCGGCGCACCCGGGGATCTGGGATGGCGCGGGCCACGTGGCGTTCATCCCTTCTGGTTGATGCCGATCGACCCCGACGAGCGCGAGAACGAACAGTCGAGTCCCGAGTGAGCTGACTCGTTCACGGGCGGCTCCCGCGCAACAGAGAAGGAGGAACCCGCATGGTCGACCTGCCGTTCGCGGACACCGCCGATTTCGACGACGCCGATCGTGGCTTCATCGCCCGGTTGGATCCCGGGGTCGTGAGGACTGCCGACGGCCGGGTGGTCTGGGACAACGACGCCTACGCCTTCTTGTCCGGGGACTGCCCGGCCACCGCCCACCCGAGCCTGTGGCGCCAGAGCCAGCTGTGCGCCCGGCAGGGTCTCTACGAGGTGACTGACGGCATCTACCAGGTGCGTGGTCTGGATCTGTCGAACATGACCGTCGTGGAGGGCGACCGCGGGGTGATCGTGATCGACCCGCTGATCTCGGCCGAGACCGCCGCCGCGGCGCTCGGCCTGTACCGGGCCCACCGCGGCGACCGGCCGGTGACCGCGGTCATCTACACCCACAGTCACCTCGACCACTTCGGCGGCGTCGAAGGGGTCGTCACCGGCGAGGTGCCGATCCTCGCCCCGGTCGGCTTCTTGGAGCACGCGGTCGCCGAGAACGTGTACGCCGGCACGGCGATGAACCGCCGGGCCACCTACATGTACGGCGCCGCCCTCGACAAGGGCCCCGACGCCCAACTGGGCGCCGGCCTCGGCATGACCAACTCGACCGGCTCCATCGGGTTGATCGCCCCGACCGTCGACATCACCCACACCGGCCAGGTCGAGACCATCGACGGGGTGCAGATCAGGTTCCAGCTCACCCCGGGAACCGAAGCTCCTGCCGAGATGAACTTCCTGTTCCCGCAACGCCGGGCCCTGTGCATGGCCGAGAACGCCACCCACAACCTGCACAACATCCTCACGCTGCGCGGGGCGCTGGTGCGTGACGCCCGGATCTGGTCTCGGTACTTGACCGAAGCGATCAACCTGTTCGCCGACGACATCGACGTCGCCTTCGCCTCACATCACTGGCCGACGTGGGGCCGCGACCGCATCGTCACCTACCTGTCCGAACAGCGTGACATCTACGCCTACCTCCACGACCAGACCTTGCGCCTCCTCAACGCCGGCCACACCGGCATCGAGATCGCCGAGATGATCCAGCTGCCCCCGGCGCTGGAGACGGCCTGGCACGCCCGCGGCTACTACGGCTCGGTCAGCCACAACGTCAAAGCCGTCTACCAGCGGTACATGGGATGGTTCGACGGCAACCCGGCCTCCCTGTGGGAACACCCACCCGTCGCGTCGGCGACCCGCTACGTCGACTGCATGGGCGGCGTCGACGCCGTCGTTGCGAAGGCGCAGGGCTATCTCGACGGCGGCGATCTCCGCTTCGCCGCCCAGCTGCTCAAACACGCCGTGTTCGCCGACCCCGCCCACCCCGGCGCCAAGGAGTTGCTCGCCGACACCTTCCAACGGCTCGGGCACGGCGCCGAGAACGGCACCTGGCGCAACTTCTACCTGATGGGCGCCACCGAGCTCCGTCAGGGCATGGTGCCCGCCCCGGTCCCGGACCTCGGCCCCGGCCTCGCCGGCGCGTTGACCGTCGAGCAGCTCTTCGACTCCATCGCCATCCGCGTCAACGGCCCCAACGCCTGGACCGAACGCCTCACGATCGAGTGGCACCTCACCGACCTCTCCGAGACGTACCGGATGACCCTCGCCAACGGGGTCCTCGCCCACTACCCGCACCCGCCGACCGGCGACGCCGACCTCACCCTCACCCTCACCAAACCCCAACTGCTCGCCATGCTGGCCGGCGCCGGGATGGATGGCGTCGAACACGCCGGCGACCTCAGCGCCGTCCAACGACTGCTCAGCGTCCTCGATACCCCTGACGTCGCCTTCGCCATCGTCACACCATGACCGCCATCCGGATACTTCGCACGACGTGAAGACGTCGGTCTCCGTCGGACCCGCGAGGAGTCCCGACGTCGGCCGACGAGTCAACGGTGGCGGAGGACGCTGCGCGCCACCAGCAGCGCGACGATCACGACGACCTGTGCGCCGAGGATGATCCGGTTGACGTCGACGGCGGGACGCCATCCCACACGGTTGCCCTCGATGACGTACACGCCAGCCGGCTTGGCCGCGACCCCGAACCCGCCACCGGAGCCGGACCCTGTCCCGACACCCTCGGGCCCGGGCCCCTCGCCGTGGCCGCCACCGCCTCCGCCTCGCACGACAGCGACCGGGATCACCACGACCCCGTCGCGTTCAACGGGATCGCCGAACAACCTCGTCACGGTCAGCGCGTCTCTTGTCTGCCGCATCAGCTCGTTGACATCCACCTGGGGTTCTCCTCTCCGCGTGCATGCGCCATTCGATCACGCACGGCTGTCCGACGAGCTCTGCCGCAGCCTCGCGCGTGGCCATCCGGACGAGATCAGGTGGATCCCGTGGCCAGCGCGTCGAGCTTCTCGAGCGTCGTGATGAGTGCCATCTTGGGCACGACCGGCCAGTGGGCGATGCGCTCGCGCAGCACGTCGGAGATGCCGCTCCAATCGCAGTACGACGTCACGTCGGTGACGACTTCGTCGACCGGTACGAGCGCGTAGCCGTAGACATGGCCGAACGGACCGCGCTCGGCTGAGCCGACGTTCCACTCCAGCAGGCGGTCTTGTTCGAACTTCGTGACTGTGTTGAGCACCTGGTACTTGCCGAGCGGCAGGTCGCCGAGTGCCTCGCGATCCATGTCCATCGTGAACGCGTCACCGACGGCCTGAAGACGAGTGGCGTCGGGGGCCGCGACGAGCATGTGAGATCCGTCGATGGCCACCTGCCCGGCGGGGTGAGCAACGATGTTGAAGATGGCGGCCGCGGGGGCAGAGATGCGGCGGGTGGCGGAGATACGTTCTTCGTCGGACACCATCGCGCACCCTAGGGCTTGGCGAGCGTGCCGAGCACTCCGCACGGTTACCTCGCCACGACGCACGGAACGAGCCACGGACCGCCACCCCGAGAGCCGTAGCGTGGCCGCGGTGGACGTGACGTCTGGGATCGAACAGGCGGTTGCTGAGCTGGAACCGGGGGGTCAGCTCGTCGGCACGTTCGAGCTGACCGGCGGTGTCTCGGCGAACGTGCTCGGTCTCGAGATCGCCACAGCGGCTGGAGGCCGGCGGCGGGTCGTGTTCCGTCAGCACCGATCTTCCGAGTTCAAGCAACATGGCCAGACGGTCACCGTCACGGAGTACGGCGTGCTCGCTGCGCTCCACCGCGAGGGCCTCGCCGTCCCTGAGCCGTACCTGTACAACGATTCCGGTGTCGTCACGGCCCCGTACCTGATCATCGACTGGGTCGACGGCTCGACAGAGCTCGCCCCCGACGACCTGCCGGCAGCACTCGACCAGATGGCCCACTTCCTGGTCCGCCTCCACTCCCTCGACCCGTCCTCGTTGCAGCTTCCCGGACTCGAACCGATCGAGGACCCCTCGACGGCGGTCGTCCCCTACCTGCCGTCGACCGAAGCGGGGCACCACGCACGAGCGATGCTCGGCTCCTGCGCCCGACGACGAGACGTCGATCGCTGCGTCCTGCTCCACGGCGACTACTGGCCCGGGAACGTCATCTGGCACGACGGTCGTCTCGTGGCGGTCATCGATTGGGAGGATGCGCGCCTCGGCGATCCGCTGGCTGACCTCGCCACCGCCCGAGTCGAGTTGCTGTGCCGGTACGGCGACGACGCCATGGACCGGTTCACCGACCACTACCTTGCGGCGCACCACGACACCATCGGACCGTTGCGGCTCGACTCGCTGGCTCTCTGGGAGCTGTACGTGTCGGCAGCGGCGCTGGCCACCATGGGTGACTGGGGTCTGCAACCCGCCGAGGAAGCTCAGCGCCGACGACGCACCGAGCGCTTCTTCGATCGGGCTGCTCGACAGCTCGGCTGAGGCGCCCGGGAACATTGACTCGGCCGAGCGCCACGCCCACCGAGGGGAGCGACGATGCCGGAACTGCTCGTAAATCTCATCAGCGACACGGCCGATTCCTGAGATCGTTCTCGCACTGGGCTGACGTAGCCGCGGATGAGAGCACTCATGGGCATGGTTGAGATTCGAGACGCGACTGCGGACGACTTCGCGGCGATGTCGACGGTGTACCGGCGCGCCTCGTTGTCGAACGAGGGCGATCGGCCACACCTGCTGGCGAACCCGACGTACCTCGAGCTGTCCGACGCGGCGGTGCTGCCGGGGCGCAGCCTGGTCGCTGTCGTCGAGGGCCGGGTGGTCGGCTTTGCCAGCGTGGATCCGGTCGACGACGGCCTCGAGCTGGAAGCGCTCTTCGTCGATCCCGACTGGATGCGCCACCGTGTCGGCACGGCGCTGCTGGCTGCCGTGGCCGAGCGCGCCCGACGCACCGGGCTTTCGATGATCACCGTCGATGCCAACGTGCACGCCGTCGAGTTCTACGAGCGCGCCGGCTTCCTGGAGGTCGGCGTGGTCGAGCTCGAGTTCGGTCCCGCACCTCGGATGGGCCTGACGGTGCGTCAGTGCGAACCTTCCCCGCCAACCTCAACGTAGCTCAGGGGTGGGGTCTTGCTGCAAGGAGTCCGAGTGTGCTGTGAATGCTCGCCGTGGGCTGACGAGCCGGCACGACATCGGAGGCAACGAGATGGGAACGTGGTCGACCCTCGACACCTTCCAGCCCGACCGCTACGTGCTGGGGTTCCGAGAGATCGATCGGACGCAGGTCGCGGTCGTTGGCGGCAAGGGCGCGAACCTGGGCGAGCTGTCGCGGATCGAAGGCGTCCGCGTGCCGGCTGGCTTCTGCGTGACGACGGACGCGTTCCGGGCGATCCTGGCGGAAGCGCCGTCGATCGACGATCGGCTCGATCGGCTGTCGCGCGTGAACCCGGCCGACCGGGAGTCGATCCGCACGCTCAGCGCGGAGATCCGCCGGATCCTCGGAGGGATCGCCATCCCTGACGATCTGGCGGCAGCGATCACCGGCGCGCTCGCCCGGCTCGGCGAGCACGGCGCCTACGCCGTCCGATCCAGCGCGACGGCGGAGGACTTGCCGACGGCCTCCTTCGCGGGCCAGCACGACACGTACCTGAACGTCGTGGGGCCGGCGGCGATCCTCCAACACGTCAACCGGTGCTGGGCCTCGCTGTTCACCGAGCGGGCCGTCACCTACCGCGTGCGGAACGGCGTCGACAACAGGGATGTCCGCATGGCCGTGGTCGTGCAGCAGATGGTCCTTCCGCAGGCTGCCGGCGTCCTGTTCACGGCGGACCCTGTCACGTCCAACCGAAGGCTCGTCTCCGTTGAGGCGAGCTTCGGCCTCGGCGAGGCCCTGGTGTCCGGTCTGGTGAACGCGGACGTCTACACGGTGCGGGACGGCGAGATCGTCGCCAAGGCGGTGGCCACCAAGCAACTCGCCATCCACGCCTCGCCGGCAGGCGGGACGCGGGAAGAGGCGATCGAGCCGGCGCGGCAGGAGCAGCCGGCGCTGACGGATGCGCAGGTCCTACGGCTGGCGCAGCTGGGCCGGCGGATCGAAGCGCACTTCGAGTGCCCCCAGGACATCGAATGGTGCCTGGTCGACGGCGGCTTCCACATCGTCCAGAGCCGGCCGATCACCACGCTGTTCCCCATCCCCGCGGTCGGCGACCGAGACAACCACGTCTACGTCTCCGTCGGCCATCAGCAGATGATGACCGACCCCATGAAGCCCCTGGGGCTCTCCGTGTGGCTGCTGACCACCCGGGCGCCGATGTACGAGGCTGGCGGGAGGCTGTTCGTCGACGTCACCCAGGGCCTGGCTTCGCCATCGAGCCGCACCGGCCTCCTGGAGGGCCTGAGAAAATCCGATCCGTTGATCGGGGACGCGCTGCAGACCATCCTCGAACGCGGCGACTTCATCCCGTCGCTCCCGGACGAGGGCCCCGGCGGGCCGCCGGCTGGCGGCGCGCCCGCCCCGATCGACACCGATCCGGCCATCGTCACCGAGCTGATCGGGCGCACCCAGGCTTCCCTCGCCGCCGTGAAACGCGACATCCGAGCGAAGTCCGGAACGGCCCTGCTCGACTTCATCCTGGCGGACTTCCAGGAGCTGCAACGGATCCTGTTCGATCCCCAGAGCCATCAGGCGATCATGGCGGGGATGGAGGCCACCTGGTGGCTGAACGAGCAGCTGCAGGCGTGGCTGGGCGAGAAGAACGCGGCCGACACGCTCACGCAGTCCGCCCCCCACAACGTCACGTCGGAGATGGGGCTGGCGCTCCTGGACGTCGCAGACGCGATCCGCCCGCATCCGGAGGTGGTCGGCTTCCTGCAGCACGTCGAGGACGAGGGCTTCCTGGACGAGATGGTGGAGCTCGCGGGCGGGCGGGAAGCCCGCGACGCCATCGGGGCCTTCCTCGACGAGTACGGCATGCGCTGCGTCGGTGAGATCGACATCACGAGGCCGCGTTGGAGCGAACGCCCCACCACGCTCGTGCCCGTGATCCTCGGCAACATCAAGAACTTCGAGCCGGGCGCCGGCAAGCGGCGCTTCGAGCAAGGGCAGCAGGAGGCGTGGAAGAAGGAACAGGAGTTGCTGGAGCGCCTGCGGGCCGTGCCGGACGGAGAGCGGAAAGCCGGCGAGGTCAAGCGAATGATCGATCGCGTCCGGACCTTCATCGGGTACCGGGAGTATCCGAAGTACGGCATGGTCAGCCGCTACTTCGTCTACAAGCAAGCCTTGCTGGAAGAGGCCGAGCGCCTCGTGCAGGCCCACGTGCTTCGGGAGAAGGAGGACATCTTCTACCTCAGGTTGCAGGAGGTCCACGACGTCGTGCGCACCCAACACGTCGATGACCAGCTCATCCGCCAGCGCAGGGACGCGTTCAGGTCGTATCAAGCGCTCACGCCGCCCCGAGTGCTCACCTCGGACGGCGAAGCCGTCGCCGGGGCGTACCGACGCGACGACCTGCCAACCGGCGCGCTGGTCGGGTTGCCGGTCTCCGCCGGGACGATCGAAGGGCGGGCCCGAGTCATCCTGGACATGGCAGAGGCCGACGTCGAAGCGGGCGACATCCTGGTCACGGCCCACACGGACCCGAGCTGGTCGCCCCTGTTCGTCGCGATCAACGGCCTGGTGACCGAAGTCGGAGGCCTGATGACCCATGGCGCCGTCATCGCACGCGAATACGGCTTGCCGGCCGTCGTGGGCGTGGAGCGGGCCACGCGGCTGATCCGGGACGGGCAGCGGATCCGTGTGAACGGAACGGACGGGTACGTCGAGATCCTCACCGCGACGTGACGGACCGGACCTCGTCGACGCTTGCTCCAGGCGGGATTGTCTGAGTGATCGCGGGGGTAGCACGCAGCGAAGTGGATGAGGCGTTCGTCATCGAGGTCGCCCCTGGCCGCATGCTGTCGACGGCGGTGCACGCTGGCCATGCGGTGCGAGCTGGTCTGGTCGACGTGCTTGCGCTCGACGCGTCGACGCGCCTGCGGGAGGAGGATCCGTTCACGGATCGAATGCTCGGAGACGTCGGGGTTCGTGCCGTGGTCGGCCGGTCGCGGTTCGAGGTCGACCTCAACCGCCCGCGCGAGCAGGCGATCTACCGCGGGCCCGACGAGGCGTTCGGCCTGGATGTGTGGAAGCGCGAGTTGCGGCCGGACGAGCTGGAGGAGTCACGTCGGATCCATGACGCGTTCTACAGCTGCCTGTCTTCTCATGTGGACCAGCTGGCGGTCGACGGGCCGTTCCTGGTCCTGGACGTGCACTCCTACAACCATCGACGTGGCGGCCCGAACGCGCCGGCGGAGCCCGCCGCCGGCACTCCCGAGGTCAACGTGGGAACCGCGGCGCTGGGGGGCCGCTGGGAGCGCGCGGTAGGGACCTTCGTGACGGCGATGGGTGATCAACAGGTGCGCGATCACCGCTTGGACGTTCGTGTCAACGTGCGCTTCCGCGGTGGCCACCTGTGCCGCTGGTTCGTCGAGCACTACCCCGACACGGCGTGTCCGTTGGCGATCGAGTTCAAGAAGGTGTTCATGGACGAGTGGACCGGTGAGTGTGATGACGCTCACGTGAGCGAGCTGCGTGGGGCGCTCGGTGTCGCCGCTCGGCGCACCCTCGACGTCGTGACGGACGACGTGTGACGGCAGGCAGCGGGCTGCGCCCGAGCGACCTGGCGATCGATCGCGAGCTGGCGGACACGGCGTCGAGCATCCGCTTCCTGCTCGATGTCACGCCCGTGAACCTGCTCGAGGCCCGGCGCGGCTTTCTGGTGGACGGGGTCACGCCCGATTTCGTGTACGGGCCGTTGGCCGACGATCCGACGGTCACCGAGACACGCCTGCACGCGATCGCCATCGGATCGGTCGAGGATGCCGCACTGGCGCAGATCTTGACGTCGAAGCGACGCGAGCTCGAGCTGCAGTTGCAGATGCTGCGGTGTCGGGGCAGCGAGCAGTTCCTCGAGCTGAGCCTGCAGCTGTACGGCCCGGTCAGTCCCGCCCTCTTGGGCGAGGCCGAGGCGCTGTTGGCGCAGGTGCCTCCTCCTGACCGCGAACACGGGGGTCGCCTCGACGCGACCGCGTTCGCACGGCTCGCCGAAGCCGAGCTCGACCACTACCGGACGGTGCACGCCGATCTCGCCGCCCACGTCGAGGTGCGCGACGACAGCAGCGGCATCATGGTGTCCAACGGCAACCTGCTCATCGCGCCGACCGCCGTCGTCCCGTCGAACCGGGTGCATGCGCTGCTCCAGCACGAGATCGGCACGCACATCGTCACCCACGTCAACGGCTCCTGTCAGCCGCTGCGGCTGCTCGGCGCTGGCCTCGCCGGCTACGACGAAACGCAGGAAGGGCTGGCCGTGCTCGCGGAGCACTTGGCCGGCGGGTTGACGCCGCGCCGCCTGCGCCAGCTGGCCGCCCGGGTCGTCGCGGTGCACCAGATGTGCGCGGGCGAGTCGTTCCCGACCGTGCACCGCCACCTCGTCGACAGCGGCGTGGCCGTTCGAGAGGCGTTCACGATCACCTTGCGGGTGTTCCGGTCCGGCGGCCTCACGAAGGACGCGGTGTACCTGCGCGGGCTGCGCGACGTGGTCGCCTACCTCGGCGCCGGCGGCGATCTCGGCGTGCTGTGGCTGGGCAAGATGGCGCTCAGCGACGTCCCCCACGTCGTGGCGCTCCGTCAACGCGACGTCCTCATCGACCCCGTGCTAGTGCCGCGCTACCTCGCCGACCCGCTGGCCCAGGAGCGGCTGGCCGGGATCACCGCACGGACGGTGCCTGTCGACCTGATCGGAGCAGCAGCATGAAGATCGGCTTCGTCGTCAACGATGTCGGGTCCGAGCAGCCGCAGTACACAACGACGCGTCTGGCGATGGCGGCGAACCGGCAGGGTCACGAGGTCTGGCTCATGGGCGTCGGCGACTTCTCCCACCGTGGCGACGGCTCGATCGGCGCGAGAGCACGGACGGCGCCGGGCCGGCGATACACCTCGCTCGAGTCGTACATGCGCGCCGTGCAGAGCGCCAAGCGCGAGGCGCAACGCGTCTCGATCGACGAGTTCGATGTCCTGGTGATGCGCAACGACCCTGCCGAGGACGCCATTGATCGGCCATGGGCGGTGACATCAGGCATCCTGTTCGCCCAGCTCAGCGTCCTGCGCGATGTGCTCGTGGTGAATGATCCGGCGAATCTGGCCAACGCCGTGAACAAGACCTACTTCCAGCACTTCCCCGAAGCCGTGCGGCCGCGCACCCTCATCTCCCGCGACCGCGACGAGCTCATCGAGTTCGTCCACGACCTCGGTGATGCGGCCGTGCTCAAGCCGCTGCAGGGCTCCGGCGGGGCGAGCGTGTTCATGGTGAGCGACGGGGAGGCTCCGAACCTCAACCAGATGATCGAGGCCATCTCCCGAGACGGATACGTCGTCGCCCAGGAGGCCTTGCCCGAAGCCGCCGACGGCGATGTCCGCATGTTCGTCATGAACGGCGAGCCGTTGCGTGTCGGCAAGGCCTACGCCGCCTTTCGACGCGTCAACAGTGGTCCCGATCTGCGCTCCAACATGCACGTCGGCGGGCAGGCCCGCCGCGTGAGGGTCACCGACGCGATGCTGGCCGCGTGTGACGCCGCACGCCCGAAGCTCATCGCTGACGGGATGTTCCTCGTCGGGTTGGACATCGTCGGGGACAAGCTGATGGAGGTCAACGTCTTCAGCCCTGGCGGGCTGGGGTCATGTCAGAAGCTGTACGGCGTCAACTTCGCCGACGCCGTCGTCGCTGCACTCGAACGCAAGGTCGAGATCCGTCCCCACTGCGGACCACACGTCGACAACGCCCGCCTGGCCACTCTCTAGCCGAATGGCATCTGGATGGCATCAGAGGTAGCGGCGTGACGGGATGCCGGCTCGGGTGATGCCGAGTGAGAGGCCGGCTTCGCTGACGCCGACGCCACCCGGAACGGGGAGCAGCCCGGCGATCAAGCTCACCACGGTGTTGATGAGGATGACGGTGCTGAGCGGCACGTAGAAGCCGAACGCGCGGACGCAGGCGCTGAGCGTGACCGCGAACAGGACCTACGAGAGCAACGTGCC
This sequence comes from uncultured Acidimicrobiia bacterium, assembly GCA_963784255.1. Classification (GTDB taxonomy): domain Bacteria; phylum Actinomycetota; class Acidimicrobiia; order Acidimicrobiales; family Ilumatobacteraceae; genus JALZMG01. Next base: position 389,758 of record CAWAQO010000006.1, read on the forward strand.
GCCGAAGATCAGCTTGTGCGAGTCGTGGAGGACCTGGAGCGCGTCGCGACCCTCGTGGAGCCAGTCGGCCACCCGTTGGCGCCATGAAGCGACGGCGAGCGAGATGACGCCGGCCGCGATCAGCGCGGCGAGGACGATCAGCGCGGTGGTGGCCACGCCGCTCAGTTGGTCGGTGCTCAAGGACAGTCCGAGGTCGATGTCGGAGATGAAGAACACGAGGACGAACAGCAGTGCTGGACGACGAAGTCGGAGCCGGAGTCGATCATGCCAGCGGAGAGGGCGGCGGCGGGTGGGTCCCGAAGCGTTGTAAGAGCGGGTGCGACGCGTCCCGCTGGGGACGGCGACGTTGACGTAACAGGTCGCGAACTGCAAGGCGGCGGTCGGCCCGAACGGGAGGGGCTGCGCAGTCGTTCCCATCGTGGCGACGGCGTTGGCGAGCCGCGGCAGCTGGCCGATGAGCACAGCGGCGGGGAGCCACCACTGTTGACGGGCGTGCGAAACGGGTCCGACGTTCAGCCACGCGCAGACTGAGCCTGGGTGACAGGTGCCAGTTCGCTCGGGCTGTCGGGTGTGCGAGCGGGTGTAGCGTCCGCGGCAACTTCAAGGGGGTGACCCATGCCTGTCCTCATGATCGGTGAAGTGCCGAACTTGACCGAGGAGATCTACGGCGGTCTGTTGGAACAGATGAAGCCGCTGATGCAAGCGGCGAAGGGGTTCATCGCGCACTCGGGCGGGCCGAGTCCGAACGGCGGGTGGCGCGTCGTGGAGATGTGGGAGTCCGAAGCGGACGGCCAGTCATGGTTCGACGAGAACGTCAGGCCCAACCTGCCGCCCGACATCGTTCCGAATCGCAGCTACTCCCCGCTTCACAGCGCGTTCACGGCGTAGCTCCACACCACCGAGAAGACGACTGTGGTCACACATCGTCGGTCGTAAGGTGCTCGGCCCAGGTGCCTCGAGGCATCTACATGCCGTTCGGGCGCGGCGCGAGCGGCTGTGACGGCGGCATTCGGTGCGGGCGTTCGGTACTCGCCGGTGACGGCACATCGATGACGGTCCGGAGTGACGAGAGCGGCGCGTTTCGGACGCGAATCTCGGACATCGCGATGCGATCAACGGTGTGTTCCACGATCGGCACGTGCCGACGTCGCCGGCGGTTCGGCACGCGGACCGACACAAAGGAAGTGAGGCAATGAAGGCGATCCGGATCTCTGCACCCGTCGGCGTCGATGGTCTCGTGTTCGAGGACGCCCCTGATCCCACACCGGCGATCCGCGACGTGCTGGTCCGTGTGCATGCGTGCGGGATCACCGCCGACGAGTTGTTCTGGCCGTTGTACGCCGACCGCGCCGGACGCGACCGCACACCGTTGATCCCGGGCCAGGAGTTCTCCGGCGTGGTCGTTGCGCTCGGATACGGCACCGCCGGGGTGGCCGTCGGCGACGAGGTCTACGGCCTGAACGACGACTACCGCGACGGCGCCGCCGCGGAGCTGATCGCCATCGAGGCCCGCGACGTTGCGCCGGCCCCAACCTCCATCGATCACGTGCAGGCCGCATCGCTGCCCCAGGCTGCCCTCACGTCCTGGCAGGCGCTGTTCGACCACGGCCACCTCGGCGCCGGACAGACCGCGCTGATCCACGGCGCTGCCGGCGCGGTCGGGTCGATCGCAGTGCAACTCGCCAAGGCGAAGGACGCCCGCGTGATCGGGACCGGCCGTTCGAGCGCGAGGTCCTTGATCCTCGACCTTGGGGCCGACGAGTTCGTCGATCTCGAAGACGATGCCTGGTCCACCGGCGTCGAGCAGTCCGACGTCGTGTTCGACACGATCGGCGGCGACATCCTCGCCCAGTCCGTCAGCATCGTGAGGCCCGGCGGGGCACTCGTCTCGGTCGCCTCACCCCCGCCTGCTGGGCGCGACGACATCCGCTCCATCTACTTCATCCGGGACCCCAACGGCGCCCAACTCGTCGAGATCGCCCGCCTTGTCGACAGCGGCCAGCTCCGCCCCCAGGTGGGGGCCGTGTATCCCCTCGCCCAAGCCCGGGAGGCGTTCACCGCGAAGGCGGCCGGCGGTATTCCCGGCCGGGTCATCCTCCAGCCGTGACGTGCGCCTTCTCGGGGAAGGGCGCGGTCGCTACTGCACCACCGGCAAGCTCGGACTCGACCGGTCTCCCGAACGCGCGTGCGGAACGATGACGACATGCGTCACGCTCCTGCGCAGCGAGCACGCCCGCTGCCCGCTCTCGTGCTCGCGTGGCTGGACGCACGGAGCGCCAAGTCCGCCGCGGACGTGAGCCACCCGGGCGGGCATTTGCTCTCGAGCGCTGGCGGCCCGCGACCGGCACGGAGTTCAGCCGGGCTGGACGGTGGAGGTCCAAGTTGGGTGCAGCCAAACTTGGCCGACAGCAGGAATGGGATCCGCGCTCGCGGCCAATAGCGCTCATTGATTGCAGCGATTCCGACGAGTCGTTCGGGGCCCATCAAGGCATCGTTACGGCTCTTGTTCCATGCCAGCTGCGGCGCGGGCTGTGGTGCCCGGTGTGATGGCGGTACGGCCGCCGTCAACTGGGAGCACGACGCCGGTGACGTACGCAGACTCGGGTGAGGCGAGGAACACGGCGGCCGCGGCGACGTCGTCGGGAGTTGCGAGCCTGGTGAGCGGTGTGGCTCGCCTGACAGCTTCACGTGCGCTCTCGGCAACGGGAACTGGGCTGGGGTCGGTCGAGCCGAGCGGCATCATGGCGGCCATGGCGATGAGGTTGACCCTGACGTTGTGCGGTGCTTCGTCGTGTGCGGTGACGTGGCAGAGGGGGACGAGGCCGCCCTTGGAGACCGAGTAGGCGGGAAAGGACGGGTTGCCGTAGGTCCCATCGATGGAGCCGAGGTAGATCAGCGATCCCGACCCGGAGGCCCGCAGCAGCGGCATGAGCGCCTGTGTGTAGGCGATCGGGCCGAGGAGGTTGGTGCGGATGACACGTTGCCAGTGCTCGAAGTCGGCGTCGCTGGGAAGCTGGTGGTCCAGCATGGCCTGACTGGTGAACACGACGTCGAGTCGGTCCCATCGGTCGCGGCAGAGGGTGGCGACTGCTTCGGCGCCGTCCGGAGTGGCCAGGTCGGCGGTGATGGGGATCGCGGTATGGCCGCTGTTGTTGATCTCGGCGGCGACGACGTCTGCGGAACCGCCGGCTGGGTCCACGACCGCGACCTCGGCGCCTTCTCGTGCGAAGGCGACTGCGACGCCGCGTCCGACGATCGAGCCGACACCGATGACGGCCGCTGCTCGTCCGCCGAGTCTGCCCGCCCCACCTGACCGGAGCGCGATGTTGTGTTCCACGGGGTGACTCCTTCGTGTTCCATGCTTCAGCTGCGTGTGGATGCGCGTGGTCGGCCGGCGGTCGGGCCGCTTACGGCTTGATGGGCGACCCTGTTTCCTTCGCGCGGCGGGCCGCGAGGGAGATGGCGAGCAGGCCGATGACTTCGTTGCGGCCGGCTGGTGGGCGACGGGTCACCAAGTACTCCTCGATCCCGGAGGAGATGGCGAGCATGTTGCGGCCGATGTCGCCGGCGTTGAAGGGGAGCGACGCCCGGGTCCCGTGCAAGGTGCCCAGGTAGCGCGGGTCTCCTTCGATGTTGACGTGGTCGATGACGGCAGTGGTACCGCTGGTGTAGGTGATCAGAGCGACTTCTCGTCGAGGACCGGTGATCACCTCGACGCGATCGGCGTCGTGACCAAAGAACAGGTTTGCGATCTCGATGCCGTGGATGACGAACAGATCGATGGTCACGGGGCACTGGACATGGATGGAGATGAGCTCGCCGAGGCGCTCGTGGGCTGTTCGCGCGAGGGGAGCGACATCCGGGCAAAATCGCATGCCTGAACCGGAGAAGAGTGGTGCCTGGTGCTGCTCGGCGAGGTCGTAGATGGCCGTGGCGGTGTCGAGGTCCGCGGCGAGCGGTTTGTCGATGTAGGTGGTACGTCCCGCTTCGAGGGCGGCTCGGGCGTGCTCGAGGTGTCCCGAGGGCGCCTCGCTCAACACGAGCACCGCATCAACGTGGTCGACGACCTCGTGAGGCTCGCGGCACACCAGGTCGATCCCGGCGGCCCGGGAGATGAGGGTCTGCGTCGTCGTGGTTGGCGCTCCAGATGGCTGTGATCCGTGCTCGTTGGCGCGGCAGTGAGCTCGGCGCTCGGGCCTCGAGCTGTCGTAGGGTCGATGCCCACCGGAGGACGGCCGGGCTGACACTCGTCGGCGCGGCGGCGGTCGTGATCGGCCAGGCCACCTCATCGTCCCAGCCGTTGAGGAATGCCGCGTAGGCGTGGGCGTGGCCGTTGTCGGTGCCGATGATGCCAACGCGGACGCGACCATCAGGTTCACTGGTCATGGACGTTGTAGACCCTTCGTTGAGCACGCGCGCGTTGACCTCGACAACCTTGCGGCTGGGACAGCCCACTCGCCATCGCTAGTACGGCGCCACCCCGCCGTCGACTGACAAGGCCTGCCCGGTAATCCCCGAGCTCGCGTCGGAGGCAAGGTAGGAGCAGAACGTCGCGACCTCATCCACAGTCACCTGGCGCTGGATCGCCGCTTCACTGGCATGCAGAGCGATCAGCTCATCGAGACCCGACAGGCCCATCCGCTGGGCCGCGTTGTCGCCCCGCTCGAGCAGGATGTCGGTCAGGACCGAGCCAGGGCACACGGCGTTGACGGTCACGCCGTGCTCTCCGACCTCGAGCGCGGCGGTCTTGACCAGCCCGTGCAGTCCATGCTTCGCAGCGACGTAGCCGGCGAGACCGCGACGTCCGATCTTGCCTTGCTTGGATGAGATGGCGATGATGCGCCCGCCTCCAGCCGGGATCATGTAGTGCAGCGCGCGGTCGCATCCCCCAGAAGGCGTGGGTGAGGTTCCAGCACAGGTCGAGGTCCCACTCGTCGTCGGTCATCTCGACGACTGGTCGTGGATCCTCGTTCCCGCCGGCGTTGAGTACGACGATGTCGACCGCGCCGAGTTCCTCAACGGTGAAGTCGATCAAGCCCTCGACGACGGCCTTGTCCAAGACACTGCCGGGGAAGAACCGCGCACGCGACTGGTCGGGCACCTCGTTCAAGAATCCCGCGCCTTTGGCGGCGCTACGACCGTTGACGACAACGCTGGCACCGTGCGCCAGGAAGTCGAGCGCGATGGCTCGCCCGATCCCCCTCGTTCCCCCTGTGATTGCCGCCACCTTGCCGACGAGCATCCCGTCAGACACCGGCGACCGCCCCCAAGTGTCGATGCGGCATCGAACTCCGCGGACGCGAGCCGGCGAACGGTGGGGTCATCCAGGCACCTGATCGGCGATATCGACGAAGAACTGCTCGCCGTAGCGAGTGTCGAAGTACTGCTTGAGTTGGTGGATCCGTCCGGCTCGGACGTCGAACCAGAACGTGTACCTCATGTTGTAGATCCGGCCGTCCACCAGCTCACCACGGCTCTCGATCTCGGCTGCGACCCAGCCGCCGTCGGCGATCATGCGATGGACGACGACCTCGAGCCCGCCGGGGATGAGATCGAGCACCACCTGGAGCAGGTCGAGCCACCGCGAGAGCGTGAACGATCGTCCGGTGTTGGGCTCGCGGCCGCTGGCCCCTGCCGTGTCCGCCGTCCAGGCTTGGGCATCGTCCGCGATCAGCGTCCGAGCCGTGGCCAGGTCGTTGATCGACCAGCACCGGAACATCTGCCGGACCACGTCTACGGGATGATGCGTTCCTCCGCTCATCACGTCACCCACGTTCAGCGGAACAGCTCAGCCCAGCGCTGCTGATAGGCAGCGACGTTCTCCGCGGTCAGCTGTGTCTGATCCTGCTTGCGCACGTTGCTCACGTCGGTCAGCGTCCCAGGCACGTCGGGCAACACCGCAGGAAGGCCGCGGTTGATGGCGGCCTGACCCTCCGCCGTCACCATGTAGTTGGCGAGCAGCTGAGCAGCGTTCGGGTGAGGCGACCCCTCGATCAGCGCGCCGTAATACCTCGTCCCCCAGACGCCCGACTCCGACAGGCCGGAATCGACCGGTGCGCCAGCGGCTTTCGCATCGTCCTGAGGCAGCACCCCGGGCGACGCCACGATCTCACCGGACGCCAGCGCCTGACCCATCGGCACCGCGCTCGGATAGATCCTCGGCTCCTGTGCGGCCAACGCTTCGACGAAGCCATCCCCGAACGTCTCGTCCATCCACAGGTACAGGTCCACGATCGCCGGGGCCGTGGGTTCGACAACACCGATGAGCCCCCCGGCGAGCGCTGGATCGAGTAGATCCTCGTAGTCGTCCAAGCCGTCGGGATACAGGTCCGTGTTCCAGCCGAACGTCACCGCGGCGGCACCGACCACGAAGTAGTCGCCGTCGAGATAGTTCTCCGTCCGATCGTACGCAGGGTCGTCGAACGCAGGCCCCAACGCCGGAGCGAACCAGCCACCCTCCGCTGCTTTGGGCTCCATCAGCGTCGGGCTGGCCGACACCCACATGTCAGCGGTTCGCCCAGCATCGTGCTCGACCTCGATCGCGGCGCTGTTATCCCCGTCGATGCCGCGTACCACCTCGACCGTGATGCCGTACTCGTCCTCGAAGTCCTGAGCGAACGCCTCCAACCGGTCAGGGAACTGACTCGAGTAGATCGTCACCGAACCCTCGGCCCGAGCTGCTTCGACCACTGCATCCCACTCGTCGCCCTCGGCGGGCGCCGTCTCAGTCGGCGCTTCCGTCGTCGAAGCACTCGCCACCGCAGCCGTCGTCGGCACGGCGGCCGTCCCGTCGGGCGCGGTCGCGGCGGGTGCGGACTCGGCGGGCGCGATCGTCGTCCCTTCGGCACCATCGTCGTCGTCGCCTCCGCACGCGGTGGCAGCGATCCCGAACAACAGTGCCAACAGGCATACCTGCAGACGTCGCATCCCGTCCCCCTTCCACTCGGGCGCACGCTGACGCGCCAGCCTTTACAAAGGAAACCTATATGATAGGTTTGTGATGTGTCAAGGTGCCTCACCACCGGTCGGAGCGCTGGTTGCCACGACGCCATCTGCAGCGCTGCCGATCGCGGTGCGGGTCGACCACGGGGCGATGTTGGCGGTATCAGCCCCGGTATGTGGAGCGCCCGTCGACGCCGCGCTCGCGGTCGAGTGGAACGATGCCATGACCGTGTCGCAACATCGCGCCGACACTGAAGCTCGACGCGATGTGGGAGCGGAAAGGGACAGCCGAGGTGGAAGACGATCCGGGACGCAGACAGTGACGGCTGAGGAGCGCAACTCGCCCGACGTGCCTGCGACGGATCTCATCGACCTCGCCGGCGGGCTCGCTCGCGCGTTCGGGCGGCTCTCGAGGCTCGCTCGGATCCCGCTCGTCACTGCGCAAATCAGCGTCCCGCGGATGCGTCTCCTCACGCTGATGGAGGACCACGGCCCACAGCGCATCGCCCAACTGGCCATCATGGACCAGGTCAGTCAACCCTCAGTCACGTCGATGGTCGATGCAATGTCCGAAGCGGGCTGGGTCGTGCGATCGCGAGACCCGAGCGACGGCCGCGCTGTCCTGATCACCATCACCGACGCCGGCCGGGAGCAGCTCGAGCGAGCACGATGGATCAGTTCACACGCGCTTGCCCGACACCTACAGGCTCTCAAGCCGGAACAGCTCGAGACGCTCGTTCGTGCGTTGCCAGCGATGCAGGAGCTCATGCGGATGCTGCGCTCCGCCGAGGCATCTGGGTGACACCGCCGCGGGAGCCTGCCGATGACTCCCTCATCGTCGACGACAACGCGCCGGTGCCCCTTCCGCCGTGCCACGTCGGCGCCGTGAACGCTTCACGGTCCGGGAGCGCTGCCTCTTTCGCTGACGCGACCGATCGACGTTGAGGGCGCGTGGTCCCGTGAGAGCTCAAGTCAGCGGTCCGTGCCGCCACGTCGCACATCCATGCCGATCGGGCGCAGATGAGTCGGTGAGCGCGGCGTGATTCGGCGTGCGCGTTCGGTGCGGACAGGGCATCAGTCGTTGAGGTCGACGCCCAACGTGCTGGCAGGCGTTGGTCGAGCTCCAGTCGGCGCGGGCGTACCGGGAGGTATGTCGTCGCGCGTGTCGGTACCAGCGCGCGTGTGATTCCGGTGGCGAACGACTTCGGCTGGGTCCAGATCACGAAGCGGGGCGAGGCAATTCGTCAACCGGCCAGCAGGAGTGCGCTGTCCGACCGGTTTGGACGGCGCCGACCCGGGCAGTCACCGCCTGCGAGAGGCTTCGCGTGGTGTCTTCCCACCAGGTCGAAGGCGCGTGGACGAGGTCGAGCGGCTGGCACCACGCGAACTGGATGCCGTCGACGGGCGGTGGAGCACCTACCCGGAGGAACCAACGAGATGTCGTTCCGTATCCGCCTGGTCGGCACGGATGACGTCGTTCGGTGCCGTCGCTCGGTGCGGGGATACCGACGCTTCCAGGACGCGGCCGGGGCGCGAGCCGCGCGTGAGCGGACGGCCCGATTCGGACATCGTTGTCGCTGTGCCTGCGGAGGGGAGGAACGGCACTGAGATCTCGCCCTCGAGCGGCCGGATCCGGGCGTTCCCGGAACGGGCGTTGGCGGACGCGCCAGTCCCCGTCCTCGGTTGGTGACGCGAGGTTGGGTTGCTCGCTGGCGCCGCTTGAGACCCTGACGTTGGCGCGATGATCGACACGATGACGGGAGCCGACGCTCTGGCGTCACTCAGGTCGCGGTTGCCTCGGCATGCCGAGTTGCTCGACGCTATGTCTGCCGTGGTGTCGCGGGACGATCGCTGGCGGTTCCTGGAGGTCGGATGCTCACTTGGCGCCGGAGGAGGCGACGAGCTCTCCGACATCGATGCCGGCCTCGGTTACGACGGGATCGATGTCAGCATCCTGCACGATGCTGCTCGAGAGTTCGCGGTCCAGATCGGTGAGCCTGTCGACTTCGTTGTGCACCGGATGGAGAGCTGGCCCGATGCCATCTGTCGGATCGCCGCGGAGTATGACGAGGGCATCCAGCTCGACCTGGTGTTGATGCCCGCTGCCGGCCGCTCCGGCCTGCCGGATCGTTCGTTCGCCGTCATCGACAAGGACCAACGCCTGTCCGACGTGGTCGCCCCGACCGTGCGGAACCCTCCATCGACCGACGTGGCGCGCGAGTGGGTGGTGCTGGGATGGTGGGCGATCGCGACGGCCGACAAGTACGTGCGCCGCCGCTCGCTGTTCGAAGCGGTTCGTGCGATCGACGAAGCTCGGGCGTATGCGCTGCGGTTGTGGGCCGCGGGTGCCGGTGTGCCGTACCCGTCCTTCGGCGTCACCAGCCTGCTCGACTTCCCGCCGTTCGAGCTCCCGGGCCAGCTCGCCGCCACGTACGCCCTCCCCGAGGATCCCAACGCAGTGGCTGCCGCCAATCGATCGACGGCTGACCTTCTCGCGGCTGCGTCTGCCTCAGCGAGCGCAACGCTCGGCGGCGAGGTCAAGTCGCCCCTCGCGTCGACTGTGCGAGGACGCCTCGCCTGAGCGGCCAGCCACCGCGAGGAGGCCGCCCGAGCGCCGACCGTGACGCTGCCGCGTGGCGAGTCCCAGAAGCACGCCGATACGAATCGGATGGCCCGTCCGGAGGCGCTGGCCAGATGGCACGCTCTGTGGCGTGACAGACGTCGAACGCGATCGGCTCGTGGCGTTCCTTCGATCGAAGCAGTGCGGACCCTGCCGCCGTGGAAGCGCCAAGGCGGAACATCCCGGCTGTGTCGAGGCTGAGGAGCTCGTGAGGATCGTCGAGCGCGGCTGACGAGTCGGGGGGCATCCCAACATCGCGGGGATGATCCGACCCCGCCGCGTCCGGTACCGCCGGCTATCGAACGCGGTTGTCGGAGGTGCGGACCGGCCGTTCGGGGTGCGCACCGGCTCGGCGAACGGCCGTCGTTCGGTGCGCACGTTCGGTAGTCGCGGTGACGGGCGCCTGGCGTGCTTCGACAGCGCCCGAGCGGGCAGTCGGACGCGCTTGCTCACCGCTTGGGTCACCGAATCGGTCCAGCCCAGGTGCGATCTGGTGACCAAGGCGTCGAGCGCGGAGCTGCCGTTCGGGCGCATCCCTTACCGGACGCACGGCGACGTTCGGGCGCGGACACCCCAACGACCTGCCGCCTGCTTCGACACACCGAGGGCGAGTCGGGCCGCGACTCGTGCTCGCGATGGCGAGCAGTCGGGCCCATCGCGGGCCCTTCGCACGCGCCATCGAGCCGGCGGTGGGTGACAGGCCGTCGTGCCGGCGAGACCGAGGCGAGTGGCGCCGTCCGGCGACAAGCCGGGCGCGGCCTTGCCCGGTCTTCTCGGGCGTTCAGCTCTTCGTGTAGTCGACGGACCACCAGCGAGTCGGGCGCATCGAGAACTTGAGGTTGCCTTCCCCGTCGGTGCTTGCCACGTAGGCGTCGCCCAGCTCCGGGCCGAAGTAGCGGCGCGCCAGCGGGCGTCGGTCGGCTTCGAGCTCGGCCGGTGCGACGTCGACGATCGGTCCCTCGACGCTGACGTACTTGTAGAAGGGCGGCTCCTCCGTCTGCGCGCAGAGGCTGAAGCGCCGGGCCGCGTTCAACAGCCTTCCCTTGAGGGATTCGGCGCCGGTGATGATCCACACGAGCCTCCCGGGCTCGTTCCCGTGGCTGATCGTCGACGTCTCCGACGACGAGTACCGGCTGGACCGGCCGTTCGACTCGGCGAGGATTCCGCGCCTCGCCGACAACCGCGGGATCGGCGTCTTCTTCCCGCTGCCGCCTGAGTTGGCGAATGAGCTGTCCCCGGGTGACTGGGCGCCGGTCATGGGTTCCTCCAAGAACCTCCCTGGCGACGTGGACGTGCGGATCTCGTGGGAAGACGCACGTGGCGCACACCGGCACGTAGCACCCCGCCGGGCGATCAAGTACGACCCCGCTGACTAGCAGCTGGAGGTGCCGAGGTCGGTTCGGGGCCCCATGACATTGCGATGGCTGGAAAGGCGCTGTGCTGCATGCGTGGGGCCCCGATCCGCGGTCGGCGTTGGTGGCCTCGACACGAAGGACCTGACTCGGGGCCGATCGTCCGATCCGCAGACCTCGATCTCGAGGTTCATGAAGGTCCTTGCGCACTCTCGACGGCACGAAAGGGCCCGGCAGTCGCGCCGCGCTGTGGTCCGTCATGTCCGGGGAGCGCGTCCGCAACCACGCTGACCCGCTGTCCGGTACCGCCGGTTCCTGCATGCGCCCGCCTGCGAGCGCCGACATGCCGCGCGCCGAACTCGGCGGTCGGCTGTCGTTCGGTCGCGACATTCGGTGTGTCCGGTGTTGAGCGATCGCTGTTGGCGTGGGCTCGTTATCGGGGCGCGTCGATGATGACGGTTCCGTTGTCGCCGTTGACGTGCAGGATCGTGCCATCGGCGACGGTGGTGATGCCGGGGACACTGAGCACAGCGGGGATTCCCAGCTCGCGAGCGATGATCGCCGCGTGGCTCTGCACGGCGCCGGTGTCGCATACGACGGCGGCGACGCTGAGGAACAGCGGCGTCCAGGAGGGGTCGGTGATCGGGCAGACGAGCACGTCGCCCGGCTCGAGCTCTCGTGGGTCCGAGGGGTCGAGCATCACTCGGGCGGGACCAGATGCGGTGCCGCCGCTGACGGCGATGCCGGTGACGGTGATTCCGGCGGAGGGCACCGCGGGACGGACTTCGGCGCGGACAGGCCACGTGGCCGGGTCGGGGATGTGTCCGTCGAACCACGGTGGCGGGATCCGTGCGTCGAGGTAGCGCTGTCGGGTGGCCCGCTCCGTGATCACCTGCGTGAACTCGGCCGGTCGCGCGACGAAGTCGGCCAGTTCGCTGGCGGTGACGCAAAAGGCGTGGCGGACGTCATCCGGTCCGCCACGTTCAGCGGCTCGACGAACCAGTTCGTGCAGCACCCTGCGGGCACCCAGGTTCTCGAGTACCAGGATGTCCTTGGCCCGTTCCCGACCGATCGACCCCTGCCGTGACACCATGGCGCAGCGCCGCATCATCCAGCGGAGAGGTCGCGGCACGAGCCGTGCCGCCTCGGCCAAGGCGGCGTCGGACTCGGCAGCGAGACGATCAGCGACCAGGACGGGGTCTCGATCGGCGGGCGCCCGACGCAGCCGATCGATGGCGGCATAGACCGGTGTCGGGTCCATCACCCACGCCGGGGTGGCGAGCTCGTACTCGTCGTTGCCTCTGTGCCCGTGAGTTGCCAAGAACGCTTCGACGGCGGCCTGCAGCGGCGTGTTCCGGATGCGCGTCGCGACGTCATCAAGACCGCCGTCGAACAGGTCTGACAGGGAGCCGTCGGCGGCCACCAACCGCCCCAGCGTCCACAGCTGTTGAGCCAACATGGCCGAGTCGATGTCCCCGGTCCCGCCCACGATGCGGTTCGCCATGCCCGGTGGCACACCTGGGCGGGCAAGGAACCGGTCGAGCAGGCCTCGGGGCGCCCCCGCAAGCATGCTGAACTGCAGGAGCCGCTTCATGCTCGCGGCTTGACGGGGCGGGAAGGTGCCGAGCCAGCCCAGCAGCAGTTCGTCCGACGCGGAGCGAACGTCGGGCATCGTCGCCAACCAGGCCCGGGCGTCAGACCGGGCCTGCTCGAGCGGGTCGAGATCAGGCGATCGCAGCAGCTTCAGGACGTATCGGCTCAGGGTCAGCGTTGCGATGAGGTTGCGGTCACCCTTGGCCCGGCGATACGGCGGCACGTCGGTGACCTCCCCCATGACCTGTTCGTCGGCGTCCCGAGGCGACATGCCCGGCATCCGCACCCCGAAGAGCCGCATCGCCGACCCGCTCATGTACAGGTAGCCACCGAAGACACCCGTGCCCACCGAGGGACCCGACACCTCGTGAGGACGCAGCACACCCATCTCGATGAACACCTCGACCTGCCCCTGCCGAACGGCGTCGCCGATCAAGGTGCCGGTCAGCGCCGTCATCACGTGCGGGAACACCTCGCCGACGTTGCCCCGCGTGTACAACGTGAACCGCTGGTTGGGTTCGGTGTCAGCCACCCAGATCCGCTCCACACCCAAGTGTGGCCTCTCGACACGCGGCCAACGACACGACCACCGTCCACCAAGGCGCCTGTCGCAGCCGCATCCACGAGGTCCGGCCACCCGTACATGCTCGGCAAGCCGACGTACCGATATGGCGCAGCGGCCTGAGCGGGTAATTGCGATTCGGACATCGTTGTCCCCCTGCCGCGGGCGGGAGGAACGGCACGTAGATCGCGCCCTTGAGTGGCCGGATCCGCGCGTTCCCGGACGCGCATCAGCGCACGCGCCACGCCCCGTCCTCGACCGGCCGTCGGAGGACGCGGTGGTCGTCCCCGCTCGCTCGTTCTCGGCGGGTGGACCAGTCGGGCCGGGAGGTTTGGTCCATTCTCCTCGATCCACGAAGGGTCGGGAGCGGCTCGGGTGGGAGCCCGGAACGACGCTGTCGCGGAGGTCGGCGCGCAGTGCCGGCGCTGGCGCTGCGGCCGACCACAGTCACACCGGTGCCGCCAGTAGCGTCCGGACCGTGGCCGATCCGCCGTTCGTGCCGACCGACTTCGAGCCGCCGACGGCCTTGGTCAGCGACCACTTCCGGCTGGAGCCGCTCGGCCCGCAGCACAACGAGGCCGACCACGCGGCATGGACCTCGAGCATCACCCACGTCCGCTCGACCCCCGGCTTCCCCGACGGCAACTGGCCGCCGCCCGAGGGCATGACGCTCGACCGGAACCTCGAGGACCTCCGCCGCCACGCCGCCGACTTCGAGGCACGCACTGGATTCACGTTCACCGTTCTCGAGCCGGTCACGGGCGACGTGATCGGGTGCGTCTACCTCTACCCCTCGGAGTCGGCGGACGCCGACGTCACGGTTCAATCGTGGGTGCGGGCCAGCCACGCCGAGCTCGACGTCCCGCTCGCCGACGCCGTCGCCGCGTGGCTGGCCGCCGAATGGCCGTGGGAGCGCGTGCACCGCCCCGGCCGCTGAGCACCCCGAACTGGGCGGCATCCGGGCCGCTCCCGCCGACCGAGACGAACGAAGCGATCTCAAGGCGCCGCTTCAGGAAACGCCGGCCCGATGGCGCTGCCGAACGTCCCCCGGCGCCATTCGCACCAGGTGGGCGGGTGCCTTACATTCGTCGGTCGACGCGTTCGACGAGGAGGGCCCATGCCGGGAGGGAAGCCGAACATTGTCGTCATCTGGGGTGACGACATCGGGATGACCAACTTGAGTTGCTACGGCGACGGGTTGATGGGGTACCGCACCCCGAACATCGACCGCATCGCAGATGAAGGAATGCGTTTCACGGACTGGTACGGCGAGCAGAGCTGTACCGCCGGGCGCTCGGCGTTCATCACCGGCCAGAGTGTGTTTCGCACCGGTCTGTCGAAGGTCGGGATCCCCGGGTCGCCGGTGGGGATGCGCCCGGAGGACCCGACGATCGCCGTTCTGCTGAAGGCCAGCGGCTACGCCACCGGACAGTTCGGCAAGAACCACCTGGGGGACAAGGATGAGCACCTGCCCACGAATCACGGGTTCGACGAGTTCTTCGGCAACCTCTACCACCTCAACGCCGAAGAGGAACCGGAGCTGCCCGACTACCCACCGGCCGCGGATTTCCCGCAGTTCAAGCAGCGGTTCGGCCCGCGCGGCGTTCTTCACTCGTGGGCCAACGAGGATGGGACGCAGCGGATCGAGGACACCGGGCCGTTGACCAAGAAGCGGATGGAGACGATCGACGACGAGGTCGCCGAGGCGGCGATCGACTTCATCCGCCGCCAACAAGCGGACGGCACGCCGTTCTTCGTGTGGGTCAACACCACCCACATGCACTTCCGCACCCACCCGAAACCGGAGAGCGTCGGCCAGGCCGGGCGCTGGCAGTCGCCCTACCACGACACGATGATCGACCACGACAAGGTCGTCGGTTCGTTGCTCGACCTGCTCGACGAGATCGGGATCGCCGACGACACCTTCGTCATGTACTCCACCGACAACGGCCCGCACATGAACAGCTGGCCGGATGGGGGCATGACGCCGTTCCGCAGCGAGAAGAACTCGAACTGGGAGGGCGCCTTCCGGGTGCCGTGCGTGATGCGCTGGCCGGGGAAGATCCCGGCCGGTGTGGTGACGAACGACATCGGCAGCCATCTCGACATGCTGCCGACGCTGCTCGCGGTGGCCGGCGCGTCGGACATCACGGAGAAGTTGCTCGAGGGCCACGAGGCCAACGGCCACACGTACAAGGTGCATCTCGACGGGCACAACCTGGTGCCATTCCTCACCGTCGAGGGCGAACGGAGCCCTCGCCAGGGGTTCTTCTACTTCTCCGACGACGGCGATCTGGTCGCCTTGCGGTTCGACAACTGGAAGGCCGTGTTCATGGAGCAGCGGGTGGCCGGAACGATGCAGATCTGGGCTGAGCCGTTCGTGCCGCTGCGGGTGCCGAAGCTGTACAACCTGCGCACAGACCCGTTCGAACGAGCCGACATCACCTCCAACACCTATTACGACTGGTTCCTCGACCACGCCTACCTCGTGCTCGCGGCGACGACCGTCGTCGGTGAGTTCCTGGCCACGTTCAAAGACTTTCCGCCTCGACAGAAGGCGCCGTCGTTCACCATCGACCAGGCCATGGAGAAGCTGGAGGCCGGCATCACGAGCGCGTGAACCGTTGGGCCCACCCGGTCGCGAGCGCGCCCTCAGCGATCTCCGACGGCGGACATCAGAGATGGCGCGACCTCGGCCGGCCGGAACGACGGTTCGTCGCTCGGCTCGCCCTGTACTGCGTGCGACGTTGCCCAGGTCGCTGCGGGGGGCCAGACGGACGGCGCGTACAGCGTCGATCTGGGGTGTCCTCGAACGACGGGGACAGTCACCCCACGACCGCCCGCAAACGCCGGCCTCGGGCGGTTCGGAGGTCAGACTGTGAACGCCACGTCTCCGGCGCTGGCCCGCCGCGGACGACCGCGTGATGGGTGTCACGCAATACCGCCCCTGCTGCGGACGTTGCAACCTGTGTTGGGCTCCGACGGCTCGACCAGAACTTGGAGGATGACGGTGAGCGTGATGGTGGCTGCCCGTTCGATCGGTCTCGTGAGCGACGCCCGCGGAGTGGTGTCCGGCACGATCGATGAAGACATCGTGCTCGCATCACTCTCGGATCTTGCAGGCGCCCACCCCGGCAATGACGACTTGTTCGCGGACGCCGCCATGCGCGTCCAGCTCGCCCGCTCAGCAGGCGTCGTGCCGCATGACGAAACGAGCGTGCTCCACCGTTTCCGCTCCGGGAGAACCGTGCAGCTCCGATACCGCACCGAGATGGCGGAGGTCTTCACCGACCTCGCCATCGACATCGGCCTGCGCGACGCTGAACGACTCGTCGAGACGTCCGTCTGACACTGGCCGGGCTGACCCGGGCGTGTGGCAAGGGGCTCGGCGTGTCGCTCGGCCCACGCTGTGACGCTGGCGGACGGGCTGGTGGGATCGGCCGCGACAGACGGGGTCGGGAGCGGTGTAGCGCTGTCGTGACGGCGGCGAGCGCGGCGGCGACGATGCGCTTCGTGTGCATGGTGGTCATCGGACCTTCTTCCTCAAGCGCGGGCCGCGGAGTTGCAGATCGCCTCCCGCTTCGCTGCGCAGCATGGCCAGGTTTGAACACCGACAAGCTGATGGCGGCGAGCAGGGCGAGGACGTCCCAGGTGGCGCCGGCGATCAGCATGCTGCTGCCACCGGTACCGTCGAGCGCGGCGTCCTCGGCCGGCGCGAGCACGAGACCGCCGACGAGCATCACCGAGACGATGATGGCCAGCTTGGCGATCACCCACGGGTAGCGGAACACGCCCCACCGGGTGCCGAGACCGAGAGCGACGCCGGTGACGAGGGCGACGACCGACAGCGGGATGCCGAACGTGAGGCTGAGCATGCCGAGGATCTCGTAGGACGAGTGAGCCTCGGCCGCCGACAAGGTGCGGGCGCGCACCGCGATCGCCAGGAACGCCGCAGAGTCGCCGAGGATGGCGACCGACGCGGCGATGTGGCCGGTGAGCACGGCGTTGCGGGCCCGACGCGACAGACCTCGCCGCCGTTCGCGGCTGGTGCCCGCGGCGTCTTCGCCGACCGGCTGTTGGGCCCGGCTGGGGCGGCCGCTCCCTCCGGTCGCTACGTGTCCGGCCAGTGTGGATGGGCCGGGTCGTGTCAGAGGTGGGCCTCCTCGCTTCGGAACTGGGTAGCCAACGCTGGCGTCGCGCGGTTTGTGGGTGTGGTGCATGAGTGGCTGAGGACCGCGTCGCTGCCCGGTCGTCGAGGTCGTCGGCGCGCCAGGTGAGCGCGGTGCCGGTCCGTCGAGGTTGCCGGGGATCATGATCGGCAGGACGGGGGCGTCGACGACGCGTGGGTTGGCGACGCCTCGCACGCGGAGTCGGTCCCATGCCGGAGCGCCGCAGGATCGCCGGTGTGGCGATACTGCCGGCGGCGAGGATCACCGGCCGGGCGGCACGCGCGTCCACAGCCTGTCCGTCGCGACGCCTGCGCACCCCGATCGCCCGACTGGCGTGGATCACCGTCGCGGTACTCCGAGCACGTCACGAACGCAACGCGACGAGGCCTCACGGTTGCGGACAATCAGGTCAGCTCGTCGGAGCGGCCGGCTTCGATGCGTGACCACTGGGCGATGGGGCGTCCGTTGGTACGCCAGACCTCGGGGTTCTTGGCGTCACCCCAGGGCTGGGGCCAGCCGTCGGGTGAATCCTCCCAGGCCTCCTGTCGTCCGTAGACGGTCATGTCCCACAGGCCGAGGGTGGGCGCCATGATCTCGACGCCGCGACCGCCGGTGTAATACGTCTCGAACACCCGGTCACGGTCGCGGACGTAGCAGACGAGGTGATGGCGCTGCCAGTCACGACCCTCCAGGAGTTGCGCTGCCGTCTTCTCGACCGAGTACCACGGCATGTCCAAGCCCAGGAAGTCCCGGTACCGGATGCTCTCGTCGTACGGGCCCTTGCAGAGCGTGGCGTACGTGGCGTCGCGGGAGTGGAGGTAGGACAGCTCGCGGACCTGGCTGTTGAAGAACGTGCATCCCTCGCATTGCTCGGCGGCTGGTCGGCCGGGCCACCAGGCGTGGAAGTACGCGATGAGCTGCTTGCGGCCTTCGAAGACGTCGAGGATCGTGATCGGTCCGTCGGGACCGATCACCTCGATGGTGGCGTCGACCTCCACCATCGGAAGCCGCCGCCGGGCCGCCGCGATCGCGTCGCCTTCGCGGGTGTGCGCCTTCTCCCGGACCAACAGCTCTTTCCGCGCCTCGAGCCAGGTCTTTCGATCCACCACCGGCGGGAGGGCCGGGTCGGGCTCGTGGTCGTTCATGATCGCCTCCATCCAGGCTGTCCTACGCGCCTCGGGACGTTGACGTCAGGAGCGCTCGGTCGTATGTCGGGGTTCATCGGATCTCCTCGAGGGGAGACGCGACGGCCGCAGGCCGTCACCTGATCTTCTTCCCGCCGCCGAACGCTACGAAGCCGATGGACGGCCGGCCAGAGCCAAGCGGGGTCGCTGGCACCAGACCAAGCCGTCGGGGGCGGTCGGCGACGTGCTCTCACGCCGAGCTCGTCCTCGCGAGTCAGCTCACGAAAGCACAGAACAAACGAGGTCGAGGACGCCGATGGCGAGCACCTCGCCGCACCTCCACGGCACCGTGCAAGGCCGCGGTTGACCACTACCGCACCGGGGGATCGTAGGGGTGTGACGCTTCGCCGCGCCCTGGCCACCCTCCTCCTGACGGCGGTGGTCGTGGGTTGCGTCAGCCACCCGGTCGGCCCGTCGCGCACCCTCGAGTCGTTCGAGGCAAAGGCTTCCACGACTGCCGAATCGGCGCTCTCCGCCGTCGAGACGGTGCGCCTCCTCGCCCGCGCCGCGTCCGATGGCAACGCGTTCGGCAGCTTCGTGTCGATCGCCGTCTCCGAGCAAGAGGACGCGCTGGGCGGCGTGCGCGGCACGTTCATGTCGATCCAGCCACCACCCGGCGCCGACGCCGACCGGCTGCGGGACGAGCTGTCGACACTGTTGACGAGCGCGTTCGACCATGTCGGCGACGTGCGCATCGAGGTCCGCCGCGGCCACCTCGCCGATCTCGACGCGGTCGCCGCGCCGCTCACCGGTGACGCCGCGCAGCTGCGGACGATGATCGACGAGTTGTCGTGAAGCGGTTCCTCGGCATCTTCCTCGGCATTCTCACGGCGATCGGCGGCTTCGTCGACATGGGCGACCTCGTCGCGAACGCAGCGGTCGGAGCGCGTTTCGACATGAACCTCGCCTGGGTCGTCCTCGTCGGCGTGGTCGGCATCGTCGTGTACGCCGAGATGAGCGGACGGGTGGCGGCGATCTGCGGTCGCCCGGTGTTCGACCTCGTGCGCGAGCGCCTCGGCCCGCGCTTCGGGCTCGCCAACCTCGTGGCATCGTTCGCCATCAACCTGCTGACGCTGACGGCCGAGATCGCGGGCGTCGCCATCGCCCTGTCCCTCGTCGCCAGCATCAACTACCTGCTGTTGATCCCGTTCGTCACCGTGCTCGTGTGGCTCGTCGTGTGGCGCCTCCCGTTCGCCACCATGGAGCGCGTCTTCGGGCTCCTCGGCCTGTGCCTGCTCGTGTTCCTGGTCACCCTGTGGCAGATCGGGCCCGACTGGGGCCAGCTGTGGTCGGACGTCGCATCGCCGCACGTACCGAGTGGCGAGACCCCGTTCGCCTACGCCTACTACGCGATCGCCTTGTTCGGCGCGGCGATGACCCCGTACGAGGTGTTCTTCTTCTCCAGCGGCGCCGTCGAGGACGGCTGGACCGTCAAGGACCTCAACGAGAACCGGGCCAACGTGTTCATCGGCTTCCCGCTCGGCGGGCTGCTGTCGCTGGCGATCATGGCGTGCGCCTCCCTCGTACTGGCTCCGGCCGACATCGGCGTCGACCAGCTGTCACAGGTCGTCCTCCCCGTCGCGGTCGTCGTCGGCAAGCTGGGCCTGGCGGTCGCGCTGGTCGGCGTCTTCGCCGCGACGTTCGGCGCCGCCCTCGAAACGTCGCTGTCGGCCGGCTACACCGTGGCCCAGTACCTCGGATGGCCGTGGGGGAAGCACCTGCGGCCGCGCCAGGCGTCGCGCTTCCACGTCGTCATCCTGATGGCGATGCTGGCGGCGACGCTGATCGCCTGCAGCGGCGTCGACCCGGTGAAGGTCACCGAGTACTCGATCGTGCTGTCGGCGGCCGCCCTGCCGCTCACGTACTTCCCGATCCTCGTCATCGCCAACGACCCGAACTACATGGGCGACGGCAACGTCAACGGTCGGCTGCTCAACGCCGTGGCCAGCGTGTACCTCGTCATCCTCGTCCTCGTGTCGGTGGCGACGATCCCGCTGATGATCATCACGAGGGCCGGATCGTGAGCGCCGGGCGCGTCCTCCACGCCGCCCTCCACCTGCTCGACCGGCAGCTGCGTGACCGCCACGGCCGGCCGTGCGGCAAGGTCGACGACCTCGAGCTGGAGCGGTCGGCCGATGGTCGGATGTACGTCACCGCGGTGCTCAGCGGACCGGGGCACCTGTCCTACCGCTTGGGCCGGCGGACGATCGGTACATGGCTCGCCAAGCTCACGACCCACATCGAGCGATCGCCCCTCGACGACCCCGGCCGCATCCCGTACGACCGCGTCAGCACGATCGGCATCACCGTCGACCTCGCCGTCGACGCGGACGACGTGGCCACGTTCGCCGCCGAACGGTGGACGCGCGACCACATCATCGGCCACATCCCCGGGAGCCGTCACGATGCAGATGAGTGACCTCATGGCCTGCGACGTCTTCGACGACACCGGCAACCGTCTCGGACAGGTGCGCGATGTCCGCCTCGTGATGGACGGACCACTGCGCGGCGCGCTGGCGGCGCTCCGTGTCGATGCCATCATCGTCGGCGGCAGCGCCCTGGCAGGTCGGCTCGGCTATCTCCGCGGGGGGGTGCGCGGACCAGCGCTCCTCGCCGCCTTCATGCGCCGACTCGAAGCGCGAGCCACCACCGTCGATGCCGGCGACATCGACGAATGGGATCTCGACCACCACCGACTCGTGCTCACCGCGGGCGCGAGACACCGCGAGGATCCCGACCGCTGAATGCCCGACCCTCCCGGGCGCGGGCGCGCCCGCACATGCCGCCTCAGTGCTTCTTCGCCGTCGCCTTACCGCCCTTGCGACCGGCGGCCTTGTGCTGCGCAGTCGTGCCGCCCTGGTCGCCGCTTCCCGCTGCCGGAGTGCGACTTCTCGCCGCCGTGCTTCGACGCATCTGGCGAGTTGGCGATCTTCGCCGCCCGCTCCTTCGACATCCCTTTGTCCTTGAGCGCCTCGTATTGCTTCTGATTCTTCACGTTGGCGGACTTGCTCGGCATCACGACCTCCTCATCACCGGCGTTCTCTGACTACCCATGGGGCGCTCACGTCATTCCAGCGACGGAGTCGAGAGACGTGATCTCTTCCGGGAACGCGATCTCGGCGGCACGGTCGTGCTCGGTGATCACTCGGTCGTACTGCGACGTCGCCCGCGAGATGAGGATGTCGAGCGCGGCCGCGTCGAGGCCGGGGTGGCGGTCGGCGACCGCCCGGAGCGATCGCCACAGACTGCGCTTGGTCACGATGCCGGCGGCGAGTGCTTCGAGCTCCACGACACGGCTCAACGGCGAGTAGCGGGCCAGCCGGCCGTTGCTCTTCACCCGCGCTGCGAACTCGGCGATCGAGCCGAGCGTCTGCTTGACGCGGCTGCGGGCGATGCCGAGCCGCACCATCAACGTCTCCAGCGTCCGCTGATCAGCCTCGATCTCGGCCTCGACGTCGCTCAGGACCCGATCGAGCGGGGTGCCTGCGTTCGAGCGACGACACCGCCGCACGAGCGCCAGCCCGCCCGACGACCCGCCGAGGTGGTCGTTGAGGTAGATGGCGAGCAGCCGATGCGGCTCCCGGGTCGGGGCGTCGTCCTGGTTCGTCGACATCGGTCTTTCCTTGCTGTCGTCACCGTGCCCGGCGACGACGTCGGCTATGGCTTGAAGACGACCTTGATCGCCCCGTCCTTCTTCTCCTGGAAGTTGGCGTAGGCGACCGGGGCCTCCTCGAGCGGGAGGCGGTGAGTGGCGAAGTCCTCGGTGCCGAGCGGATCGGCGTCGTCGGTCACCAGCGGCATGAGCTCCTCGACCCAACGCTTGACGTTCGCCTGCCCCATCCGCAGCTGGATCTGCTTGTCGAAGAGCGTGAGCATCGGCATCGGGTCGGACATCCCGCCGTAGACCCCGATGATCGAGATCGTGCCACCCCGGCGGACCAGGTCGATCGCCGTGTGGAGCGCCGCCAGCCGGTCGACACCGGCCCTGGTCATCAGTTTCGCCGCCAACGCATCCGGCAGCAGCCCGGTGATCCTCTGGGCCAGTTTGGCGGCGGGTGAACCGTGCGCCTCCATCCCGACCGCGTCGATCACCGCATCGGGACCGCGACCGCCTGT
This sequence comes from uncultured Acidimicrobiia bacterium, assembly GCA_963784255.1. GTDB lineage: Bacteria > Actinomycetota > Acidimicrobiia > Acidimicrobiales > Ilumatobacteraceae > JALZMG01. The sequence continues at coordinate 412,296 of CAWAQO010000006.1, forward strand.
CAGGTCACGGACCGTCTCGCCGAGGTCGTCGACCATCGTCAGATCGATCACATCGAACCCGTTGTCACGGGCCCGCTCGAGTCGCTCCGGCACCAGGTCGACGCCGATCACGCGCTGCGCCCCCCGAAGGCGGGCGATCCGACACGACATGTCACCGATCGGCCCCAGCCCGAGCACGGCGACGCTGCCGCCGTGAGGGAGGTCGGCGTAGGCGACCGCCTGGTAGGCGGTCGGCAGGACGTCCGAGAGGTACACGAAGCGGTCATCGGACGGTCCCTCCGGCACCTTGATCGGCCCGTAGTCGGCGTGCGGGATGCGCAGGTACTGCGCCTGTCCCCCGGCGACCGCGCCGTAGAGCTTGGAGTAGCCGAACAGCTGCGCCCCCATCCCGTGGTCGCGGACCTGGGTCGTCTCGCACTGCGACTGCAGGCCTTGGTCGCACATGAAGCAACGGCCGCAGGCGATCTGGAACGGCACGACGACGCGATCGCCGACAGCGATGTTCGTCACCCCGGACCCGACCGCCTCGACGATCCCCATCGGCTCGTGGCCGAGCACGTCGCCCGTCGTCATGAACGGTGCCAGCACCTCGTACAGGTGCAGGTCCGAGCCGCACAGCCCCGTGGTCGTCACCCTGATGATTGCGTCAGTCGGCTCCTGGATGGTCGGGTCGTCGACCGTGTCGACCCTGACGTCACGGGCACCGTGCCACACAGCTGCTCTCATCAGACATCTCCTTCGACGACGCGGACCCTGACGCCCGCCATGCGCTACCCGCACGGGGTGGAGCTGACACGTCGCCGATCGTTCAGTCGGTGCGGTACGGGGGTGGGGTGAGTTCCGTCCTCGGTCGCCGGCGGCAAGCGGTGGTCACGCGGCGAGGGCGGGTCCGTCGGCGAACTGGGTGCGGCTGAGGCGGGCGTAGAGCCCACCGGCGGCGACGAGCTCGTCGTGGGTGCCGCGTTCGAGAACCCGGCCGTCGTCGATCACGGCGATCTCGTCGGCGGCGCGGACGGTGGCGAGGCGGTGAGCGATCACGATCGACGTGCGACCGGCCAGCGCGCCGGTCAGTGCCGACTGGACGGCGGCCTCCGAGGCGGCGTCGAGGTGGGCGGTGGCTTCGTCGAGGACGACGACGCCGGGGTCCTTGAGCAGGAGCCGGGCGATGGCGATGCGCTGCTTCTCGCCGCCGGAGAGCCGGTGCCCGCGATCGCCGACGACGGTGTCGAGGCGGTCCGGCATGCGGGCCACGACGTCCCACACCTCGGCGGCGCGCAGCGCGGCGACCAGCTCGTCGTCGGTCGCCCCCGGCTTGGCATAGCGGAGGTTGGCTGCGAGGGTGTCGTGGAACAGGTGGACGTCCTGGGCGACGACGCCGACGGTGTCGCGCACGGCCGCGAGGGTGGTGTTGCGCAGATCGATTCCGGCGATGCGCACGGCACCGTCGGTCGGGTCGTGCAGTCGCGACACGAGCCCGGCGATCGTCGACTTGCCGGCACCGGACGGTCCGACGAGGGCGAGCGTGCGTCCCGGCTCCACGCGCAGCGAGATGCCGCGGAGGATCTCGTCGGGTGTCCCGTCCTCCAGATGGGCGACGCCCTCGAGTGAGGCGAGGGACACCTCGGCGGCGGTCGGGTAGCGGAAGCGGACATCGTCGAGCTCGACCGTGACCGGCCCGTCGGGCAGCGGGCGAGGTTCGGCGGCGTCGACGATCGTCGGCTCGAGGTCGAGCACCTCGAGCACGCGCTCGAAGCTGACCAGCGTCGTCATGACGTCGACTTGCACGTTGGAGAGTGCGGTGAGCGGCCCGTACAGCCGGTTGAGGTAGGCGGTCAGGGCGACCAGCGTGCCGATGCCGAGCGAGCCGGCAATGGCCATGACCCCGCCGAGCCCGTAGACGAGCGCCGTTGCGAGGGTGGCGAGCAGGCCGAGCGCGGTCATCACCACACGGGAGTACATCGCCGAGGTGATCCCGATGTCGCGGACCCGTCCGGCCCTGTCGGCAAAGGCGCGGGACTCGGAATCCGGGCGGCCGAACAGCTTGACGAGGAGGGCCCCGGACACGTTGAAGCGCTCGGTCATCATGTGGCCCATCTCGCCGTTCAGGCGGTAGCGCTCGCGGGTGATGTCGGCGAGTCGCCGCCCGACCCAGCGGGCCGGGAGCACGAAGAGGGGCAGCAGGGCGAGGGCGAGCAACGTGATCTGCCACGACAGCACGAACATCGCGGCCAGCGTGGCGACGACGGCGACGACGTTGCCGACGACGTTCGACAGCGTCGACGTGAACGCCTGCTGCGCGCCCTGCACGTCGGTGTTGAGTCGGGAGACCAGGGCCCCGGTCTGGGCCCGGCTGAAGAAGCCGATGGGCATCCGCTGGACGTGATCGAACACCTGGGTGCGCAAGTCGTTGATGAGCCCTTCGCCGATGCGGGCGGAGAACCAGCGCTGGGCCAGGCCGATCACTGCGGAGACGACGGCGAGCGCGGCGACGAGACCAGCGAGGGCGACGACGAGGCCGGCGCGATCCTGCTGGATGCCCTGGTCGATGATCGCCCGGTAGACGAGCGGGGTCGCCGCGCCGGCGAGGGCGTCGACGACCACGAGGGCGAGGAAGACGGCGATCGCCGTGCGGTAGGGCCGGGCGAAGCCGGCGATGCGGTGCAAGGTGCCGGGTTTGAGGCGGTGCTCGACGACGGCGCGGTCCTGGGAGAAGGAGCGGGAGGCTTGGGGCATCGTTGGGATCTCGATTTCCATGAGGCAAACTCATCATTGATGTGAACTCATGATGATGTAAACTCATTATATGGGTCGATCTGTTCCCGACGAGCCCACGAGCGCCGAGATCGCCGACCTCGTCGGGGCGCTGTCGCGACGGATCCGCCACCGCGCCCACCGGGACCTCGACCCGTTCGGAGTCACGTGGTCGCAGATGCGCGCGCTGCGCACGATCGCCCGCCACGACGGACCGGTGCGGATGAGCGAGCTGGCCGACCGCCTGGGCATCGCCCGCCGGTCGGCCACGTCGGTCGTCGACGAACTCGTCGAGCGCGGCCTCGTCGACCGCACCGCAGACCCCGCCGACCGGCGGGCCGTGGCGGTCGGCGTGACACCATCGGGGTGGCAGCTGCTCGACGACCTCGCGGGCCACCGCCGCGCCGCCGCGGATGAGCTCACTGCCGGTCTCACCAACGCCGAACTGAGATCCCTGCGCGACCTGCTCCGCCGCCTCTCCGGAGATGACGGCACGACGCTGCGGTGACGCCGGCGAGCGAGCAACGCGTCGCGGGTGATGACGCGGTTCGGCGCTCGATCTCGAGGCGCAGTCAAGAATGATCGATCCGGGCGGCACGTGGGGGCGAATACCGGTTGCGGCACCGACCCGGTGACGTACCGGTCCACCGGCCGGATCCAAACCCTCCGAGAGAAGGAGATCTGATGAGCATCCTCACGTCCCGTCGGCCGCTGAAGCGGGCGCTCGTCGCGCTGGCGACGCTGAGCGCGTCGCTGGCCGCTGTCACCGTCGGTGGCGCGCTCGGCGCACCGACTGCGAGCGCAGCCCGCTGCGCGACCTCCGGGCACGCCTACCTGACCCAGTCGGGCCGAGCGATCTTCTCCGGCTTCGAAGGCAACCAGCAGTTCGGCGTGCCGACCGTGACCTACGCCCAGGGCACCGAGTTCTTCGGCTTGGGCGGGAACGGCATCTCGCCGGGCAGCGGCGTCGATTTCTTCGTCTTCGACCGCAACACCGGCGCCCAGGTCGGCTTCGTTCCCGGTCGTCCCGCGCAGTACTACACCAGTACCGCCCGCAGCAACTGCGTGGTCAACGAGAACGGCCCGTTCATCTTCACGCTCCCGCCGGGGAACTACAGGCTCCAGGCGAACTACTTCCCCGGGAACAACTTCCGGCTCGTCACCGACGTCGTCGCCAACCTGGACGTCCTGCCGGGGCCGCCCCCGCCACCGCCACCGGTGTGCTTCTTCGACCCGGACAACGGCGGGATCGTCTGCATCTGAACCCTGCGCTCCGGCGGGGGAGACCCGTCTGGAACTCGGTCGGCCCTCGGCGCAACGAGGCGCCGGGGGCTGAGCCGACCGTGGGGTGCGCCGATCGGGCAGCGATGTACAGCTGTTCGCAACGGTCGCACCCCACCAGGTGGTCTCTCGGCATCAGCGAGAGCGGACGACGGGGATCGAACCCGCATTCTCAGCTTGGGAAGCTGATGTTCTGCCATTGAACTACATCCGCGTAGCGGCCAAACCCTAGCGGTCGAGGCATCGCTATGGTGCGGGGCCGTGATCCTGTCCGACCGCACGATCCGTGAGGAGCTGGCGGCCGGGCGGATCGCCATCGAGCCCCTCGACGAGGCGGCGATCCAGCCCTCGTCGGTCGACCTCCGGCTCGATCGCCTGTTCCGGGTGTTCCTCAACCACACCATGCCGGTGATCGACGTCAAGCAGAACCTCGAGGACCTGACCCGGTTGGTGGAGATCGACGACGACCGGGCGTTCATCCTCCACCCGGGCGAGTTCGTGCTCGGGTCGACCTACGAGCGCGTCGGACTGCCCGACGACCTCGTCGCCCGGATCGAGGGCAAGTCCAGCCTCGGCCGCCTCGGCCTGCTCATCCACAGCACGGCCGGCTTCATCGACGCCGGGTTCGACGGCCACATCACGCTGGAGCTGTCCAACGTCGCCAACCTGCCGATCACGCTGTACCCCGGCATGAAGATCGGCCAGGTGAGCTTCCTGCGGATGACCACGCCGGCCGACGTGCCGTACGGCCGCGGTGCGCTCGGATCGAAGTACCAGGGCCAGCGCGGCCCGACGCCGAGCAGGTACTGGGAGAACTTCGGCTGAACTGTCGTTCGGCCACGGCCCGATCGGGCCGTTTCCAAACGACAGAACGGGGGAACGGGACGGCCGTGCCGCGGTTGCGCCGTGTCTCGCCGGCTGGACCGGGCTGGACGCGGCAGCGGCGCGGGTCGGGGTTCCGCTACCTCGGCGAGCGCGGGGAGCCGCTCGGACCCGAGGATGCCACGCGGTGCCGGGCGCTGGTGATCCCGCCGGCATGGCAGGACGTGTGGATCTGCCCGGCGCCCAACGGCCACATCCAGGCCGTCGGGACCGACGAGGCCGGTCGCCGCCAGTACCTGTACCACCCGGTGTGGCGCCAGCAGCGCGACGAGGCCAAGCACGACCGCGTCCTCGAGGTCGCCGCCCGGCTCCCGCGGGCCCGCCGGGTCGTGGCCGGGCACCTCGTGCTGCCCGGCATGCCCAGGGAGCGGGCGCTCGGCACCGCCTTCCGCCTGCTCGACCTCGGCCTGTTCCGGGTCGGCGGCGAGGTCTACGCCGAGGAGAACGACAGCTACGGCCTGGCGACGATCACCAAGCAGCACGTGCGCGTCGACGGCGACACCATCGTGTTCGACTACCCGGCGAAGTCGGGTCAGGAGCGGCTCATCGCCGTCGCCGACCCGGCGGTGCGCGCCGCCGTGGCCGACCTGCGCCGGCGTCGGGGCGGCGGGCCGGAGCTGCTGGCCTACCGCGACGGACGGCGCTGGCGCGACGTGTCGTCGACGGACATCAACGCCTACGTCAAGGACGTCGTGGGCGGCGAGGTGTCGGCCAAGGACTTCCGGACGTGGCACGGCACCGTGCTGGCGGCGGTGGCGCTGGCCGGGCGAGCCGGGGAGGCGTCGTCACCGACCGCGCGCAAGCGGGCCGTCCGCGCCGCGATGGGCGACGTCGCCGAGTACCTCGGCAACACGCCGACGGTGGCGCGCGCGTCGTACGTCGACCCACGCGTCATCGACCTCTTCGACGACGGCGTCACCGTCCGCCTCGACGGCCGCACCGATCGTGAGCGCGTCGAGCGGGCCGTGCTGCGCCTCCTGACCGCCTGAGACCATCTGTTGCCGGCGCGGGGACGAACCGCGCTCCATGAGACCTTCTCGATCCTTTGCCGCGCTCGCCGGCATCGTCGTCGCCGCTGTCGCCCTGGCCGTCGCCGAGCTCGTCGCCGGCTTCCACCGCGCGTGGCGCTCACCGGTGCTCGACGTGGGGGATCGGGTCATCGATGCCGCTCCGCCCTTCGTCAAGGAGTTCGCCGTCGACACCTTCGGCACCAACGACAAGCCGGCCCTGCTGGTCGGCATCGCCGTCGTGTTGACCGTGTACGCCGCCGCGGTCGGCGTGCTGGCGCTGCGCCACCGGCTGGCGATCGGGCTGGCCGGCGTCGCCGTGTTCGGGCTGGTGGGTGTGTGGGCGGCGGCCAGCCGCCGGGCGACGGCGCCATGGCACGTCGTGCTGCCGAGCCTGGCCGGGGCGGCCGCCGGCATGACCGCGCTGTGGGCCGTCGACCGGCGGCTCCACCGGACCACGGTGGCGTCGGACGAGGGCGCCGCCGGCATCGGCCGGCGGCACTTCCTCCACGGCGCCGGCGCCCTGCTGGCCGGGCTCGCGGCGTCGGCGGCCCTCGTCGGTGCCGCCGGCCGGCGCCTCGCCGGCCGCTTCACGGCGGGCGAGTCCCGCGCCGCCGTCCGCCTGCCCCGCGCCGCCGAACCGCTGCCGGCGCTGACGACGGGTGTGCAGGTCGACGTGCCCGGCATGACGCCGTTCATCACCCCGAACGCCGACTTCTACCGCGTCGACACCGCCCTGACCGCGCCGCAGGTGCCGACCGACGGCTACGCGCTGCGCGTCACGGGCATGGTCGACCACGACCTCGAGCTGAGCTACGAGGACCTGCTCGACCGGCCGCTGATCGAGCGCGACATCACGTTGACGTGCGTGTCGAACGAGGTCGGCGGGCGCTACGTCGGGACGGCCCGCTGGCTCGGCGTGCGGCTCGACGACCTGCTCGCCGAGGCCGGCATCCAGCCCGGCGCCGATCAGGTCGTCGGGCGGTCGGTCGACGGGTTCGCCTGCGGGTTCCCCGTCGAGGCGGTGCGCGACGGGCGTGACGCGATGGTCGCCATCGCCATGAACGGCGAGGCGCTGCCGATCGAGCACGGCTTCCCCGCCCGCCTGATCGTGCCCGGCCTGTACGGCTTCGTGTCGGCCACCAAGTGGCTGCAGGAGATCGAGCTGACGACGTTCGACGCCTTCGACCACTACTGGCTGCGCCGCGGTTGGGCGCAGAAGGCGCCGATCAAGCTGATGAGCCGCATCGACACCCCGCGAGGGCTGGCCAAGGTGCCGGCCGGGCGGGTGCCCATCGCCGGTGTCGCCTGGGCCCAGACCGTCGGCATCGGCGCCGTCGAGGTGCAGGTCGATGACGGACCGTGGCTGCCTGCCAGCCTGGCCGACGCGCCGAGCGCCGACACCTGGCGGCAGTGGGTGCTGCCGTGGGACGCCGCGCCGGGTCGCCACAGCCTGCGTGTGCGGGCCACCGACGCGACCGGTGCAATCCAGACAGCAGAGCGTGCCGAACCAATTCCTGACGGTGCCGCCGGACATCACCAGATCGTCGTGATCGTCGAGTGAGCGGCCCGCCCGTGGACACCCAGGAAAGGAACCCCCAATGAGGAACGCCCGCATCCGTACGACCGCGCTCGCCGCGCTGGCCGCCCTGAGCTTCGTCGCCGCCGCGTGCGGTGGCGACGATGACGATGCCGCCTCCGCCGAGTCACCCACCGCCACCGACGCACCCGCGGCCGCCGAGCCGATGACGACGGAGGCGATGGGCACCGAGCCGACCGGCACCGACGCGGCGATGGACGGCCCGACCGGTCCGGCCTGCGCCAGCCTGCCGACCGAGGGCGAGGGCAGCGTCGAGGGGATGGCCGACGACCCCGCCGCCACGGCGGCGTCGAACAACCCCGAGCTGTCGACGCTCGTCGCGGCGGTCGACGCCGCCGGGCTCGTCGACACGCTCAACGGTGAGGGCCCGTTCACGATCTTCGCGCCGGCCAACTCGGCCTTCGCCAAGATCCCCCAGGCCGACCTCGATGCCCTCCTGGCCGACCCGCAGGGCGCCCTCACCGACATCCTGACCCTCCACGTCGTGCAGGGCGAGCAGCTGTCGAGCGCCGACCTGGTCGACGCCGGCTCGGTGACGGCGCTGGCCGGTGACCTGACGATCACCGCCGATGGCGACACCGTCACGGTCGATGCCGGTGGCGGTCCGGCGACGGTGGTGTGCGCCGACGTGCCCACGGCCAACGCCACCGTGCACATCATCGACACCGTCCTGCTCCCGGCGCCCTGAGGGAGCCGCCCCCGACGGCGACACCGTTCTGCGGTCGCGCTGCCCGCCTGACGGCGAGGGATCGAAGGATCCCTCGCCGTCGGCGCGTGTGTGGACAGATGTCACCCATCTCGGCGCGGTGGCGCTCCGAACCTCCGGCGTGAACCTGCTGGCCGCACCCGTCATCGCCCTGCCGATGCCGGTATGGCGCCGCGGCGGTCCGGCGGTCTGGCAGATTGAGTGGTGCGTGGACGGCGAGAGCCTGATCGAGCGAGTGGCGGCCGGCGACCAGTCGGCCTTCGCCGCGCTCTACGACGACCTCGTGCCGTCCGTCTTCGGTGTCGTGCGCCGCGTGCTGCGGGATCCGGCGCAGGCCGAGGAGGTCACCCAGGAGGTGTTCGTCGAGATCTGGCGGCAGGCCGCCCGCTTCGACGCCGTGCGGGGCAGCGTGCGCACCTGGGCCGTCACGATCGCCCACCGGCGGGCGGTCGATCGTGTGCGCAGCGAGCAGGCGCTGCGCGACCGCCAGGCGCGCGTGGCGGAGACCGAACGGTCCGTCGAGGTGACCCCCGAGTCGAGCGCTCTCGAGTCCGAGGAGCGGCGGCGGGCCAGGGCGGCGATGAACGAGCTGTCACCGGTCCAGCGGGAGGCCCTCGAGCTGGCGTTCTACGACGGGTTGACGCACGTCGAGATCGCCGAGCGTTTGGGCATCGCCCTCGGTACTGTCAAGACCCGGATCCGGGACGGGTTGATCCGCCTGCGAACGGCGATGGGAGTCCAGCCGTGAACGACGACGAGCTGCGCGAGCTGCTGGCCCTCGCCGCCGTCGGGGCGCTCGACGCGGCCGAGCAGGCCGAGGTCGACACGGCGCTCGCCTCGCGGCCGGATCTGCAGGCCGAGCTGGATGGACTGCGGGAGGCGACCACGACCATGGCTGATGCAGTCGGGGAGCGTCCCCCGCCCGAAATGCGCACCCGCGTCCTCGACGCCATCACCACGACACCGCAACTGCCGGCAACCGCCCCGGTCGTCGCGATGGCGCCGGCCCGCCGCCGCCGGCGCGGCTGGGTCGGGTGGGTCGCCGCGGCGGCCGCCGCGGCGGTGGTGCTGGCCGTCGCTGCGGTCGTGGTGCTGCCCGACGACGGCGGTGGCGACGAGGTGGCCGACGTGATCGAGGCCGACGACGCGGTGGCGATCCCGATGCCGGGTGAGCTGCCCGGTCTGACCATCGTCCACTCGCCCGGGGCGGACGCCGCCGTCCTGCTCGCCGACGGCGTCCCGGTGCCCGAGGGCGACAACGTCTACGAGCTGTGGGCCATCCGCGACGGCACGCCGGAGCCGTTCGACACCTTCCGCCCCGACGACGACGGCACGCTGTCGGTGTACCTCGCCGGACTGGACCCGGCGAGCGCCGAGGTGTGGGCGATCACCGAGGAGCCGGCGGGCGGCAGCGACGCACCGACGCTGCCGATCCTCAACGCGACGGCCTGACCCACGTTCTGTCGTTTGGTTGCGGCCCGATCGGGCCGCCGTCAAACGACAGAACGGGGTCCGGCGAGCGGAACGTTGGGGCGGTCGAACTCGCGCTCGCCGGCCTCGATGGCGTCGAGCAGGTGGATGGCGATGTCACCCACCTTGACGTCCTCGTCGGCGCCGGCGGCCTTGGTCCCGTCGTCCAGCATGATGTAGCAGAACGGGCAGGCGGTGGCGATGCGGGTGGCGCCGGTCGACAGGGCCTCGCGGGCCCGCTCGTCGTTGACCTTGACGCCGATCGACTCCTCCATCCACATGCGCGCGCCGCCGGCGCCGCAGCACATCCCCTTGGTGCCGTTGCGCGGCATCTCGACGACCTCGATGCCCTTGATCGAGCCGACGACCTTGCGCGGGGCGAGGTACACGTCGTTGTGCCGGCCGAGGTAGCACGAGTCGTGGTACGTGATGCGCTCCTCGAGCGTGGCCTGGCTCACGTCGAGCTGGCCGGATGCGATCAGCGATTCGAGCAGCTGCGTGTGGTGGACCACCTCGTAGTGCCCGCCGAGCTGCGGGTACTCGTTGAGCAGCGTGTTGAAGCAGTGCGGGCACTGCGTGATGATCTTCTTCACGCCCATGCCGTTGAGCATCTCGATGTTCGGCATGGCCAGCATCTGGAAGAGGTACTCGTTGCCGGAGCGGCGGGCCGAGTCGCCGGTGCACATCTCCGACGGCCCGAGCACGGCCATGTCGATGCCGGCGCGTCGCAGCAACTTGGCCATCGCCTGGGTGACCCGCTTGTTCTTGTCGTCGAAGCTGCCGGCGCAGCCCACCCAGTAGAGGTACTCGGCCTGCAGCGGCTCGCCGGGATCGACGATGGTGACCTCGTCGAGGCCCTTGGACCAGTCGCCGCGGTCGCCCTGGCTCATGCCCCACGGGTTGCCCTGGTTCTCCATCCCCCGGTAGGCGGTGCCCAGCTCGGAGGGGAAGTTGGACTCCATCAGCGACAGGTAGCGCCGCATGTCGAGGATCTTGTCGAGGATCTCGATGTTCACCGGGCAGATCTCGTCGCAGGCCCGGCACGTCGTGCAGGCCCAGATCTCCTCGGCGGTGATCCGCTCGAACAGCGAGTTGGCGCCGATCGTGATCTCGGGATCGGTGCCGAGCGGCGGCGCCACGACGGGCGTACCCGAGGCCGCCATCACCTCGCCGGTCTTGAGCACGATCTCCCGCGGGTCGAGCGGCTTGCCCGTGGCGTGGGCGGGACAGACGCTGGTGCACCGGCCGCACATCGTGCACACGTCGGTGTCGAGCAGCTGCTTCCACGTGAAGTCCTCGACGACCGAGGCGCCGAACGACTCCAACTCGGTCTCGGCGAGGTTCGGCATCGGCTTCATCGCGCCCTTCGGGCGGGACTTGTCCTTCAGGTACATGTTCAGCGGCGACGTGAACATGTGGCGCAACATCGTGATCGGCAGGATCGCGAGGAAGGCGAAGAAGGCGGTGACGTGGCCGATCCACAGCCACTGGTGCCACGTCTGCAGCGTCGACTCGCTCCAGCCGTCGACCAGCTGGCTGAGCGGGTAGCCGACGAAGCTCCACTGCTCCCACTGCACGATCTCACCTGATGCACCTTGCAACGCGATGCGGAACATCTCGGCGGCGAAGCCGGTCAGGCCGATGGCGAGGAACACGCCGAGGATGAGGGCGTGCTCCGGCTTGGTCTTGATGCGGATGCGGTACGGGCGCTGGACGTAGCGGCGCACGATCGCCCACAGCACCCCGACGACGAACACCAGGCCGGCGGCGTCGCCGACGAAGGCGTACGCCTGGTACGTGCGGCCGTGCAGGAACTTGAGGTCCTCCGGCATCTGGTGGTCGATCTCGAGCACCGTCGTGACCGCGAGCAGGACGAGGAACCCGAAGTAGATCATCGAGTGCATCAACCCCGCCGCCGGGTCGCGCAGCAGCGTGCGCATGTACACGCCGGCGCGGTAGCCGGCGAAGCGGCGCTTCACGTTGGCCGGCGTCGTGTGGCGCGAGGGCGCCACACGGCCGCGCTCCCAGTTCTTCATGCGGTCGGCGAAGCGCAACGCCCCCCACACCACGAGCACCGGGACGATCGTGTAGAAGGCCAGCTGCAGCGGGCCCGGGACGTCGATGAAGACCTCGCGGTGGACGGCGTTCTCGTTGTGCCAGCCGGTGATCTGGGGGACGATGCCGGAGACGACGACGAGCGCGGCGAACCCCAGACCGAGGCCGATGGCCAGGTGGTGGGGCCGGAGGCGGGCGTTCTCCGAGGCGGGCGCGGCGGGCTCGTCGTGGGCGCTCATGGCGCCTCCGAAGTTAGTGGCCGCGGCCGTTTCCGCGAACTCTTGGCCGGACGCTCAGCCGTAGTACTGACGGTCGAGGTCGCGGATGCGGCCGGCGAGCGAGGCCAGCAGCTTGTGGGCGATCGTCGGCACGTCGTCGAGGACGCCGAGGAAGTGGCGCTGCGAGATCACGAACAGCGTGCAGTCGGTCTCGCACAGGGCGGTGGCCGTGCGCGGGCCGTGGTCGAGCAACGAGAGCTCGCCGACGATGGCGCCCGGGCCGAGCGAGGCGACCTTGCGGCCGTTGCGCTTGACGGTCACGGACCCGTCCAGCACGACGAACGCCTCCCGTCCCGTCTGACCTTGGTCGACCAGCAGGCTGCCGGCCGTCATGTTGATCTCGTCGCCCGAACGAGCGATCCGTTCGAGCTCCTTGCGGGTACAGCCGGCGAACAGCGGCACCGAGCTCAAGTGGTCGACGTATGCCTTCTTGCTGGCCATGGCGGGCGACTATAACCCGCCACAAAGCCCCTGCTCACCGTCACGATTAGTCGGCTCGCCTACCGGCTCACCGCCGCGACGCCCGTCCCTGCTGGCTCACCGCCCGGATGGCCGTGGCGGCGGCCGCGGGGTCGAGGTACGTGCCTCCGGGCTGCACCGGGCGCATGTCGTCGTCGAGGTCGTAGCGCAGCGGGATGCCCGTCGGCACGTTGAGCGCCACGACCTCCTCCTTGCTGAGGTCGTCGAGGTGCTTGATGAGCGCCCGCAGGCTGTTGCCGTGGGCGGCGATCAGGACCGTGCCGCCGGCGCGCAGGTCGGGGACGATGCGGTCGTACCAGTAGGGCAGCAGGCGGGTGACGACATCCGCGAGGCACTCGGTGAGCGGCCGGGCCTCGGGCGGGAGCATCGCGTAGCGCGGGTCGCGGAACTGGGAGTACGGGGCGTCGACGTCCAGCGGCGGCGGCGGGACGTCGTACGAGCGACGCCAGAGCATGAACTGCTCCTCGCCGTACTCCTGCAGCGTCGCCGCCTTGTCCTTGCCCTGGAGGGCTCCGTAGTGGCGCTCGTTCAGCCGCCAGGATCGGCGCACGGGGATCCACATGCGGTCGGCGGCCGACAGCGAGAGCTCGGCCGTCCGGATGGCGCGACGTTGCAGCGAGGTGTGCAGCACGTCGGGGAGCAGCTCGTGCTCGACGAGCAGCTCGCCACCGCGCCGTGCCTCGTCCACCCCCTTCTCGGTCAGGTCGACATCGACCCAGCCGGTGAAGAGGTTGCGCTGGTTCCATTCGCTCTCGCCGTGGCGGAGGAGGACGAGCGTGCCGACCATGGTGGCGATGGTACGTCGGCCTCGACGGTCACGCCGGCCGCAGGATGCCGCTGGCGATGGCACCCGCCGGATCGCTCCAGATCGCCATCGCCGTGTTCATCGGCAAGAAGCCCAACTTGGCGTAGAAGCCCTCCTTGCCGGGGTTGGCGTAGAGGATGATCCGGCGGTGCCCGGCGCTCTGCTCGACGAGGTCGCGGATGATCGCCTGCCCGAGCCCACGCCCCTGGTGGTCGGGGTGCACGGCGACATCGGCGATGTAGGAGCAGTCGTGGCCGTCGGCGAGCGCCCGCCCGGCACCCACGAGCGTCGCCCCGTCGTACGCCACCACCACGAAGCGGCTGTTGCCGAACACGGTGCGCAACGACTCGGGCGGCTTGTCGCCGAGCGGCGCCACCCGGTACAGCTCGGACAGCTCGTTCCAGTCGAGGTCGGCGGTGTCGTGGGCCCAGCGGTACGGCGGCATCGCGACATCCTGCCCGGCGCCGCGCCGGCGTCCCGTCGGCGATTCGCCGGTCCGGCCGCGGGGGTATCGTCCGCACCATGAGCATCACCAACGACGACATCAAGACCGAATGGGAACTCGGCGACACGATCGCCGTCACGATGGACGGCGACGGCACCGACGGTGACGGCGACGGCGGCGACGCCGACGCGGGCGACGGTGGCGACAGCGACGGTGGCGACGCCTGACCGCTGATTGGCTGACCCGCCGCGAACCACACGACGACGCGCCCGGCCTCGACGACCTCGTCGAGGATCCGGGCGTCTTCGTCGCTGACCACCTGTTCCGGCGGGCGGCCTGGTCCCCGGGCGAGGCGGCCGGTCGCGACCCGGCCCGCTTCGCCACGACGGCAGCGCTGTGGGCCGACCTGCTCGGCCGTGGCACGCGCACGCCCGCCTTCCGGCTCGTCCAGGACGGCGCGACGCTGGCTCCCTCGACCTACTGCCGCACCGCCGGCGTCGGCCACCGCACCATCGACGACGTCATCCGGCCCAACCGCGTCCTCGAGCTGCACGCGGCCGGCGCGACAGCCGTCCTGCAGGGGCTGCAACTCAGCGACCCCCACCTCGGCCGGGTGGCCAACAACCTGGCGCTGGCGCTCGACCAGCCGGTGCAGGTCAACGCCTACCTGACGCCGCCGGGGACCAAGGGCCTGGAGCTGCACTTCGACTACCACGACGTCTTCGTGCTCCAGCTCGACGGGCGCAAGCGCTGGCGGGTCTGGGAGCCGCTGCCGAGAACCAGGCAGCCCGTGCGCCGCGGCCCGGCCGTGCCGATGCCGACGTTCGACGAGCTCGGCGAGCCGCTGTTCGACCTCACGCTGCACGCCGGTGACTGCCTGTACCTGCCGCGCGGGTTCCCGCACGCCGCCGAGACGGTCGAGGCGGCCTCGTCGCACCTGACCATCGGCGTGATGGCGCTGACGTGGCAGCAGGCCGTCCACCGCGTCGTCGACGACAGCCCCGGCCCGTTGACGGCCTCGATCACGCCGGAGCCGGCACCGTCGCTCCACACCGTCGCCGACGCCCTCTCGCCGGCCCGCCTGCGGCGCTGGATGGCCACCGAGGTGTGGCGCCGCCAGCCGGCGACGCGCTTGCGCCCGCTCGTCGCGCCGGAGGTCGAGATCGACACCAAGGTCGCGGTGACGGCCGGGCCGCTCCTGTGGCTGGCCGCCGGCGACGATCACGTGCAGCTCGGGCTCGGCGACCGCGAGCTGCGCTTCCCGCTGGAGGCTCAGCCGTTCCTCGCCGCGCTGCTCTCGGTGACAGGGCCGTGCACGCTCGACGAGCTCGACGGCCCGCTCGACGCGGCGTCGCGGCTCGTCGTCGGGCGGCGCCTCGCCGCCGAAGGGGTGGTCGCGCCTGTCGGGTGAGCTCGGCGAGCGCTACCAGTGCGTCGTCGCGTCGCTGACCCGTGACGAGCCGCTGGCGGCGACGGCCTCGGTGGTGCGGGCCTGGCTGCTCGTCGAGGTCGACGGGCCGTGGGGCCGCGACGCCGTCGTCGACAGCGAGCTCGGGCCGCACGCTCCGGCCGTGTGGCGGAACGCGATGAAGCGGCGGGGCATCCGGGTGATCACCATCCGCCGCGACGTCGCCCGCCGTCACGACCCCGAAGGGTTGCGCCTCGTGCACGTGGTCGCCCCCCGACCGGGGGAGCCGGCGCTCGCCTCACGGCGCGTGATCGGCGACCTCCACCAGATCGTGTCGGCCACGGAGAGCCTGCTGACCGCCACGCCGGGCACCGCGCCTCGCGGCTGGTCGACGGACGAGGACCCGTACGTCCTCGTCTGCACGAACGGCCGCCACGACTCGTGCTGCGCGACGTACGGGCGACCGCTGGTGCGCTCGCTGCGGGAGGGCCCGTGGGGCGCCCACCTCTGGGAGTGCTCGCACATCGGTGGTGACCGCTTCGCCGGCAACCTCCTGCTCCTGCCGGAGAGCCTCTACTTCGGACGCGTCGACGTCGCCACTGCCGAACGGCTGCTCGCCGCGCACGACGCCGGTCGCCTCGACCTGGCGCGCTTCCGCGGCCGCTCGACGTTGCGCCTCGGCGAACAGGCCGCCGAGCACTTCGTGCGTCAGCAATTGTCGCTCGATCGGCTCGACGCCGTCACCGCCGTGACGACCGACGACGACGGCCGCTACCGCATCGCCGTGGCCACCGAGGGCGGTCCGGCCGAGTACGTCGTCACCGTCGCCCGGACGGCCGTGCCCTCGCCGTCGCCGCTGACGTGCAAGGGCCGCGAGGGCCTGAGCTACCCGGCGTTCGAGCTGATCGAGCTCACGCGAAGCCGCTGATCGGGCGCGGCGAGTACGGCCGCTCGAGGTCGGCCACGTCCTCGTCGGTCAGCTCGAGGTCGAGCGAGGCGATGGCGTCGTCGAGGTGCTCGAGCTTGGTGGCCCCGATGATCGGCGCAACGACCGCCGGGTGGCGCGACACCCAGGACAGCGCGACCTGGGCCCGTGGCACGGCGTGGCGGGCGGCGACCTTGGCGACGGCGTCGACGATCTGGCGGTCATCGTCGACGTAGAGCATCGAGCCGAAGGCATCGGTGTCGCTCCGGGCCGTCGTTGTGTCCCAGTCACGCGTGAGGCGGCCGCGGGCGAGCGGGCTCCAGGGGATCGCGCCGACGCCCTGGTCGACGCACAGCGGGAGCATCTCGCGCTCCTCCTCGCGGTTGAGCAGGTTGTAGTGGTCCTGCATCGAGACGAAGCGGGTCCAGCCGTGCTGGTCGGCGAGGAACAGGGCCTTGGCGAACTGCCACACGTACATCGAGGACGCGCCGATGTACCGGGCCTTGCCGGCGCGCACGACGTCGTGCAACGCCTCGAGCGTCTCCTCGATCGGCGTGCGGTGGTCCCACCGGTGGATCTGGTAGAGGTCGACGTAGTCGGTGCCGAGGCGACGCAGGCTGTGGTCGATCTCGCCGAGGATCGCCTTGCGCGACAGGCCGGCGCCGTTGGCGCCATCGTGCATCCGACCGTGGACCTTGGTGGCCAGCACGATCTCGTCGCGATTGGCGAAGTCGGCGAGAGCCCGGCCGACGATCTCCTCGCTCGTGCCGTCGGAGTAGACGTTGGCGGTGTCGAAGAAGTTGATCCCCGCCTCCACCGCCTGGCGGATGAACGGCCGGGCGGCCTCCTCGTCGAGCGACCACGGGTGGGTGCCGCGGGCGGGCTGCCCGTAGCTCATGCAGCCGAGGCAGATGGGAGAGACATCGAGGCCGGTGCGACCGAGCTTCACGTAGCGCATGGCCGCAGCCTCGCCGCGGGCGTGCGAACGTCAGAAATCGCGTGCGGACAGGACGCAGAACTCGTTGCCCTCCGGGTCGGCGAACACGTCCCACCCGGCGTCGGGCGACTGACCGACGTCGACGCGCGTCGCTCCCCGCTCGAGCAGGCGGGCGATCTCGCCGTCGCGGTCGTCGGTCGTGTGCGGAGCCAGGTCGATGTGCAGGCGGTTCTTCACCTGCTTGTCGTCGGCCACCGAGACGAACACGAGCCCCGGTCCGACCTGGTGCCACGGCGTGTCGCGGAGTGTGTCCTCGGTGACGTGGCTGGGGATGATGACGACCTCGTCTCCGGCTTCGTAGATCTTCTGCCAGCCGAGCGTCTCCCGCCACCACTCGGCCTGGGCAGCGACATCACGACAGTCGACGACGATGGTGTACCAACGGAGCGTCATGCGACCTTCGTACCACGGTCCGGCCCGATCGAACCGCGGTCAGCTTCCCGCCGACGACCACTCGACGCCGGGGAACGTCGCCACCCAGTGCTCGACGATGCGGCCGTCGACGATGCGCTGGGCCATCAGCCACGTGACGATCGAGCGCTCGCCGGTCTCGCGGTTGATCCCCTTGCTCGTGGCGCGCGTCCACACGAGGTCGCCGTCGACGGAGCGGGCGTCGATCGACGTGTCGACCTGTGAGAGCACGCGCTGGAACTCGGCCAGCCGGCCCTTGTAGGCGGCGCAACTGACCCGTTCGCTCCCCGTCGCGGTGTGGCGGAGGAACGGGTCGGAGAACAGCTCGTCGATGGCATCGAGGTCGCCGGTCCGCCAGATGTCGTCCCACCACCGCTGGCTGACCGCGACCAGCGTGGCGTCATCCTCGGCCCCCACGAGCGCGGAGCTTAGGCGCCCCGTGGCACGCTGTCGGGATGCAGAGACGTCTCGACGGCACCGGTGTGTGGAGCGGCGCGTTGCGCCACGGCGACCCGACGCAGATCGCTGACGCGGCGGTCGAGCTCGAGGAGCTCGGCTACGACGCGCTGTGGGTGCCAGACGTCGGTGGCGACGTGTTCGGCGCGGTCGACAACCTGCTCGGCGCCACCCGATCGACGATCGTGGCCACGGGCATCCTCAACGTCTGGATGCACGCTGCAACGGAGACGGCAGCGCGTCACGCCGAGCTCCAAGCGGCCCACAACGGCCGCTTCCTCCTCGGCCTGGGCATCAGCCACCAGCCGCTGATCGACCGCTTCAAGGAGCCCGGGACCTACCAGCGCCCGCTCGCCACGATGGCGGCGTACCTCGACGAGCTCGACGCGGCGCCCACCCCGGTGGCCAACGACGACCGGGTGCTGGCCGCCCTCGGTCCGCGCATGCTCGAGCTGGCCGGGACGCGCGCCGGCGGTACCCATCCGTACCTCGTCACCCCGGAGCTGACGGCGGCGGCCCGTGCCGGCGTCGGCCCTGACGCCCTCGTGGCCATCGAGCAGGGCGTCGTGCTGGAGACCGATCCGGTCAACGCGCGGGCCGTGGCGAGGACCAACCTGGCCACCTACTTCGGGTTGCCCAACTACACGAACAACTGGAAGCGCCAGGGCTTCACCGACGACGACCTGGCCGACGGCGGGAGCGAGCGCCTCGTCGACGCCCTCGTCGTCTGGGGCGACGACGAGGCCATCGCCGCGCGCGTGCAGGAGCACCGCGATGCCGGCGCCGATCACGTCTGCATCCAGGTCCTGACGGACGACTCGGCGTCGATGCCGCGCGACGCGTGGCGGCGGCTGGCTCCGGTCCTCACCTCGCGGTGACGTGACGTACGACTTCGACCGGTTCCTGCGCTACGACGAGCTGACGGCGTGGCTGCGGGAGCTCGCCGCGGCGCACCCGGATCTCGTCGAGCTGGCGTCGTACGGCACGAGCCACGAGGGACGCGACCTGTGGCTGGTCACCGTCACCGACACGGCTGCCGGCGCGGCCACCACCAAGCCGGCCCACTGGGTCGACGCCAGCATCCACGCCGTCGAGCTCACGGCCACGGTCGCCGCCTGCTCGCTCCTGCAGCACCTCGTCGACGGGCACGCCACCGGCGACCCCACCGTCACCGAGGCGGTGCGGACGCGCACGTTCTACGTCGTGCCGCGGGTCAACCCCGACGGCGCCGAGTGGGCGCTGGCCGACCCGCCGCGGTTCCGGCGGTCGAGCACACGACCGTGGCCGTGGTCCGACGCCCACCGCTGGCCGGGCGCCCACGTGGAGGACGTGGACGGGGACGGGCGCGTGCTCCAGATGCGCCTGCCCGACCCCGACGGGGCCTGGATGCCGCACCCCGACGACACCCGGCTGCTCGTCCCCGTGCCGCCGGCCGGCGCGCCGCCCGGCACGACCTGCTACCGGCTGCTCGACGAGGGCACGCTGGTCGACCACGACGGCTTCACGATCCCGACGCCGCGCCCGCCCGAGGGGCTCGACCTCAACCGCAACTTCCCGGCCGGGTGGTCCACCACCGTCAGGGGGTCCGGCGACCACCCGCTGTCCGAACCGGAGATCGACGCCCTCGTCCGGGCGGTGGTGGCCCGCCCGAACGTGTGCGGCTACAACGCCTTCCACACCTCCGGCGGCGTGCTCCTGCGCCCCTCGTCGACGCAGCCCGACAGTGCCCTGCCGCCGGCCGACGTGTGGGCGTGGAAGCAACTCGGCGCGGCCGGCACCGCGCTCACCGGCTACCCGGTCCACTCCGTGTACGAGGACTTCACGTGGGACAGGGCCGACACGATGAGCGGGGCCGCCGACGACTGGGCCTACGAGCACCTCGGGTTGTTCGCCTGGACCACCGAGTTCTGGGACGCCGTCCACGCGGCGACCGGGTCGAAGCAGGGCACGGACTTCTGGTACGTCGGCCCGACCGACGAGCAGGCGCTCGCCGTGCTGCGCTGGACCGACGAGCACGCCCCGGGTGCCTACGTCGACTGGTACCCGTTCGACCACCCGCAGCTCGGCGCCGTCGAGCTGGGCGGATGGCACCACCTCGGGATCTGGACGAACCCGCCGCCCGACCGGCTGCGGGCCGAGGTCGCCGGCCACGCCGAGTTCGCCGTCGCCCAGGCCCTCGCCTCGCCGTGCCTGGCGGTGCGCCACGCGGCAGCCACCGACCTCGGCACCGGGTTGTGGCGCGTCGAGGTGGGCATCGCCAACACCGGGTGGCTGCCGACGTACGTGTCGGCACGGGCCAAGAAGCAGGACCTGGTCCGCCCGATCGTCGCCGAGCTGACGGGGGCGTCGGTGGTGGGCGGCCCGGCTCGCCAGCAGCTCGGCCAGCTCGAGGGCCGGGCGGCGGCGCGCTTCACCGAATGGCACGACGGCACGCCGAACCGGGTGCTCGCATCGTGGGTCGTGCGCGCCGAGGCGGGCGCCGAGGTCGTGGCTTCGGTGCGCCACGACCGGGCGGGCGCGGTGCAGGTCACGGTGCGGCTCGGCGAATCCTGACTTCTCCGATCGGATTAGTGAGTCTTCTTCGCTAGGATCGGCGTTCGTGCCGGTCGCCCCCGCCCCCACGGCCCGCCTCGAGGACGAGGCGATCACGATCATCCGCGAGATCGCCGCGGAGTGCGCCCGCCCCGTCCTGCTCTTCTCGGGCGGCAAGGACTCGGTCGTGATGCTCCACCTCGCCCACCGGGCGTTCTGGCCGGCGCGCATCCCGTTCCCGGTGATGCACGTCGACACCGGCCACAACTTCGACGAGGTCGTCGAGTTCCGCGACCGCACCGTGGCCGAGTTCGGGGTCGAGCTCATCGTGGCCTCGGTGCAGGACTCGATCGACCGCGGCCGGGTGCGTGAGGACACCGGTCCCCGGGCCTCGCGCAACCCGCTGCAGACCGTCACCCTCCTCGACGCCATCGCCGAGCACCAGTTCGACGCCGTCTTCGGCGGTGGCCGGCGCGACGAGGAGCGGGCCAGGGCCAAGGAGCGGGTGGTGTCGCACCGCGACGAGTTCGGGCAGTGGGATCCGAAGAACCAGCGCCCAGAGCTGTGGGGGATCTACAACACCGCCCACCACCGCGGCGAGCACCTGCGCGTCTTCCCGCTGTCGAACTGGACCGAGCTCGACGTGTGGCGGTTCATCGGCGCCCGCGAGGTCGACCTGCCCTCGCTCTACTACGCCCACCGCCGCCAGGTGTTCCGTCGCGACGGCATGTTGATGGCGGTCCACCGCCACGTCACCGTGCTCGACGGCGAGGAGCCCTTCGACGCCCTCGTGCGGTTCCGCACCATCGGCGACGCCACGTGCACGGCCGCCGTCGAGTCGTCGGCCTTCACGGTCGACGACATCATCGCCGAGACCAGCGTCGCCCGCCTGACCGAGCGCGGCGCCACCCGCGCCGACGACCGCATCTCGGAGGCCGGGATGGAAGACCGCAAGCGACAGGGATACTTCTGATGGGCCGCTCCCCAATCTGGGCGGGAATCTCACCAACCGGTCATCTGGGCGGGGATCGTCCCACCTGTCGCGAAGGATCCCGCCCAGATCGAGGAGCGGACCGCTGATGTCGCGGCAGGCGCCACTGCGCTTCGCCACCGTCGGCAGCGTCGACGACGGCAAGTCGACGTTGATCGGGCGCCTCCTGCACGACTCCAAGTCGATCTTCGAGGACCAGCTCGAGCACATCGAGGCCGTCAGCCGGCGGCGCGGCGACGACTACCTCGACCTCGCCCTGCTCACCGATGGCCTGCGCGCCGAGCGCGAGCAGGGCATCACGATCGACGTCGCCTACCGCTACTTCTCGACGCCGGCGCGCGACTTCGTCATCGCCGACTGCCCCGGGCACGTGCAGTACACCCGCAACGCCATCACCGGTGCCTCCACCGCCGACCTCGCGCTGGTCCTCGTCGACGCCCGCCACGGGATCGTCGAGCAGACCCGCCGGCACAGCCTGCTGGTGTCGCTCCTCGGCGTGCCCCACCTCGTGATCTGCGTCAACAAGATGGACCTCGTCGACTACGACCGGGACCGCTTCGAGGCCATCCGCGACGAGTTCACCGAGTTCGCCCGCCGCCTCGAGCTGCACGACGTCACGTTCATCCCGATCTCCGCGCTCGACGGTGACAACGTCGTCGACCGCTCGGCGAGCATGTCGTGGTACGAGGGCCCGACGCTGCTGCACCACCTCGAGACGGTGTACACGGCCAGCGACGACAACCTCATCGACGTCCGGTTCCCCGTGCAGTACGTGATCCGCCCGCAGCGCAACGAGCACCGCGACTACCGCGGGTACGCCGGCACCGTGGCCGCCGGCTCGTTGCGGCCGGGCGACGAGGTGCTCGTGCTGCCGTCCGGCCTGGCGTCGCGCATCGCCCGCCTCGACACCGCCGACGGCCCGGTCGACGAGGCCCGTCCCGGCATGGCGGTGACGGTGGTGCTCACCGACGACCTCGACATCTCGCGTGGCGACCTGATCTGCCGGCCGCACAACCACCCGCAGCCGAGCCAGGACCTCGACGCGATGATCGCCTGGATGGACTCGGCGGCCCCGCTGGCGACGCGCCGGATCTACTCGCTCAAGCACACGACGCGCACGGTCCGGGCGATGGTCACCGACATGCGCTACCGGCTCGACGTGCACAGCCTCCATCGCGACGTCGACGCCAGCGAGCTGGTGATGAACGAGATCGGCCGGGTCACGCTGCGGGCGACGGCGCCGATCTTCGCCGACGACTACCGCCGCAACCGGGCCACCGGGAGCTTCGTGCTGATCGACGAGGCGACGCACCAGACGGTGGCGGCCGGGATGCTGCGCACGGCAGCCGGCTGAGCCATGCCGGGCGCCACGGTGTGGTTCACCGGGCTGTCGGGAGCCGGCAAGTCGACGCTGGCCGAGGCGGTCGCGACCCGGCTGCGCGAGGCCGGGCGCGGCGTCAGCGTGCTCGACGGTGACGAGCTGCGTCTCGGCCTCAACGCCGACCTCGGGTTCTCGGCCGCCGACCGGGCCGAGAACGTGCGGCGGGTGGGCGAGGTGGCGCGGCTGATGGCGGGGGCCGGGCTGATCGCCCTCGTGCCGGTGATCAGCCCGTACCGCGCCGACCGCGACCGGGTGCGCTCGATCCACGAGACCGCCGGCCTGCCCTTCGTCGAGGTGTTCGTCGACACGCCGATCGACGTCTGCGAGCAGCGCGACGTGAAGGGCCTCTATGCCAAGGCCAGGGCCGGCGAGCTGCGCGGCTTCACGGGTGTCGACGATCCGTACGAACCGCCGGTGACGGCCGACGTGCACCTCCCGCCGGGGCCGCTCGCCGAGCAGGTCGAGCTGGTCGTCGCCCGACTCTGACCGGGGGGCCGGACCGCGGCCAGGATGGGCGGGTGCCCGACCGTGACGCCGTCCGCGCCGAGGTGGCGGCCTGGCTGGCCGCCGAGTGGGACCCCGACCGCCCGCTGCGCGACTGGCGCCGAAGGTTGGTCGCCAGCGGCTGGGCGGCGCCGACGTGGCCCGTCGAGTGGCACGGCCGCGGGCTCCCGGCCTGGGCCGACGCGGTGGTGGCCGACGAGCTGGCGGCCGTCGGCGCCGTCGGCCCGGCCGTCGGCTCGGGTACCACGCTCGCCGCGCCGACGCTGCTGGCGCACGCCTCCGACGAGCTGAAGCGGGCCCTGCTCGAGCCGACGCTCACCGGCGAGGCGACGTGGTGCCAGCTGTTCAGCGAGCCCGGCAGCGGGTCGGACCTCGCGGGGCTGTCCACCCGCGCCGTCCGCGACGGCGACGAGTGGGTCGTCGACGGGCAGAAGCTGTGGAGCACGAGCGCCCACCACGCCGACTACGGGATGCTCCTCGCCCGCACGGATTGGGACGTGCCCAAGCACGCCGGCATCACCTACTTCGTGCTGCCGATGCACCAGCCGGGCGTGGAGGCGCGGCCGCTGCGCCAGATGAACGGCCACGCCTCCTTCAACGAGGTGTTCCTCACGGGGGCGCGGCTGCCGGCCAGCCACGTGGTCGGCGAACCGGGCGGCGGCTGGGCGGCGGCACTGACGACGCTGGCCCACGAGCGCGGCTTCGCCACCATGCGTCGCCGCCCGTTCGACGTCGCCGCCGGCCGCGCCGTCCGCGAGGCGGCGGCCGAGGCCGACGAGTTCTTCGCCACGTACGCGTGGTACCCGCAGCGGGCCGGGCGAGCCGACCTCCTCGCCGACGTGGCGGCCCGCACCGACCGCCGCGATGATCCGGTCGCCCGCCAGCGGATCGCCGACGTCGTCGCCCTGCAGCGGGCCCACGAGTGGACCGCCCGGCGGGCCCAAGCGGCCAGGGCCGCGGGGCGCCCGCCCGGAGCCGAGGGCTCGCTCGGCAAGCTGGCCGCCAGCGAAGTCGCCCGCCGGGCGGCCTCGGCGCACGCGCTGCTCGGCGGCGCCGACCTCCTGCGCACCGACGGCCTCCTCGACGGCGACGATCGCCGAGGTCGTCGTGTCGGTCCCGGCGCAGTCGATCGCCGGCGGCACCGACGAGATCCAGCACAACATCATCGGCGAGCGGGTGCTCGGGCTGCCGCGGGAGCCGGCCGTCGACCGTGACGTCCCGTTCCGCGACGTCCCCCGCTGAGCGGCGCGTACCCTCACGGGATGACCCCGTTCGCGGAGTCGCACGTCCGCCGACCGCCGGCGCTGCTGCAGCCGTACGTCGAGGAGTACGTCGGGTACCACTACACGGGGTTCGAGGCCGGCGAGCACATGGGGCTCCCGTCGCGCCACCTCACGTTCGTCATCAGCTTCGACGAGCAGCTCGTGCTGCGGGTGCAGCCCGACGGCTCGCCGCGCCGCGAGCGCTACGACGCCCTGCTCGGCGGCTTCCACACGTCGCCCGCCGTGATCGCCCACGACGGCAACCAGCACGGCATCCAGCTCTCCGTCACGCCGGCCGGCGCCCGCACGCTGTTCGGCCTGCCCGCCGGCGAGCTGGTCCGGGAGGTCGTGCCGCTCGACACCGTCTGGGGCCCGCTGGCCCACGAGCTCCTCGACCGCCTGGACGGCGCGACGTCATGGCCCGACCGCTTCGCGGTGCTCGACAGCGTGCTCCTGCGCGCCCTGTCGACGCGGGTCGAGCTGCCGTCGGGCGCGGCCCGGCCCGAGGCGTCCGAGGCGTGGCGCCGGCTGCTGGCCTCCGCCGGGCAGGTCGACGTGGCCACGCTCGCCGGCGAGGTCGGCTGGAGCCGGCGCCACCTGACAGGCCAGTTCACCGCCGAGTTCGGCCTCGGCCCGAAGTCGATGGCCCGCGTCCTGCGCTTCGAGCGGGCCCGCTGGATGATCGTGCGGGCGACCCACGCGTCGCTGGCGGCGGTGGCCGCCGAGTGCGGCTACGCCGACCAGGCGCACATGACCCGTGACTTCCAGGCGCTGGCCGGGGGCAGCCCGACGCAGTGGCTGGCCGCCGAACGTCTTCCATTCGTTCAAGACCACGGGGACGCCGGCGGCGCACCATCGATGGCATGAGCGACTCCGTCCCGAAGACCGTCTGGCCGACCCTCAACTACGGCGATGCCCGCGCCGCCATCGCCTTCCTCACGTCCGCCTTCGGGTTCGTCGAGACGATCGTCGTGCCGGACGGCGGCGACGGCGAGGCCGTCGCCCACGCCGAGCTGCGCTGGCCGGAGGGCGGCGGCGTGATGCTCGGCAGCGCCGACCGCGACGGCAACGAGTTCTCGCGGATGCCCACCGGCTGCGCATCCGTCTACGTCGTGACCGACGACCCGCGTGGTGTCCACGACCGCGCGATGGCCGGCGGCGCCACGCTCGTGCGCGAGCTGCGCGACGAGGACTACGGCTCGACCGGGTTCAGCGTCCGTGACCCCGAGGGCAACATCTGGAGCTTCGGCACCTACCGCGGCGAGCCCGGAGGTTCGGCATAGCTCGGGAGGCGAGGGGAGCAGCTCGGGAGGTGAGGGGAGCAGCTTTGCTGCGAGGCCGGCAGCTCGCATCGAGGCACCGAAGCGAAGCGGAGGTGCGAGCTCGGAGGTGAGCAGCTTTGCTGCGAGCCGAGCCCCAACAACTCAGTCGCGGGCCATGCCGCGGCGAGGTGGGCCTCGACGTCGATGTAGGCGTCGTCGGCGATGTCGAAGACGACCTTGGTGATCGTGCCGCCGGTGAACGCGAAGCCCGAGGTGTACATCGAGCTGACCGGGTCGGCGCTGTCGTAGCCGATGCAGAGCCCCTCGCCGCACAGCGAGAAGTGGCCCATGACGGTGCGGATCTGCTCCTCGCCGACCTGCTGGTCGTCGATGTACAGCTTCAGCGGTCCGACGCCCTCGCGGTGTTCGCCCATGCCCTCCTTGGTGAACTCGACGCCGATGATGTGGCGGCCCGGCGGTGGGCACCGGCGCCGAGATGCGGTTCTCGGGCGGGATGCCCAGGAAGTTGTAGGCGTAGGTGACCGAGCCGTCCTTGATGAACAGGGCGTGGCCGCCGAAGCGCGAGCCGTGGGCGAAGATCACGCCCTCGGTGTCGGGCGTCAGCTCGACCTCGGCCAAGACCTTGTACGAGACGCCGTGGACGTTGGCCGCCGAGCGCTCCGGGATCTCGCTGGTGCCCGGGTAGTACGTGTACTGCCCACTCGGCGGGACCGGGATGTGGAACTCCATGTGCACGAAGGTCTCGAAGTCCTCGGGACTGCCGATGATCTGCAGGTCGTTGAGCGGCAGGACGTTGTTGGCCTGCGCCTCCTCGAACCACAGCGCCTTGAGCTCCTCGACCTTGTCGGGGTGCTCCTCGGCGACGTCGTGGGCCTCGGCGCGGTCGACGTCGGTGTGGAAGAGCTGCCACTGGTCGTCGTCGAAGTGGCGTGTCCCCGCCATCGGGCCGTGCTCCGTCACGGCCTTCCACCCGTCGTGCCAGATGCCACGGTTGCCGAGCATCTCGTAGTACTGGGTGTGCTTCTGGGTGGGCGCGTCGGCGTCGTCGAACGAGTAGCGCATCGAGACCCCCGACAGCGGGTTCTGGGTGGCGCCGTTGTAGATGTCGGGCATCTCGACGCCGCAGACGTCGTAGATCGTCGGGACGATGTCGGTGGAGTGGTGGTACTGGTGGCGCACCTCGCCCGTGGCCGTGATCCCGGCCGGCCAGTGGATCACCAGCGGATCGCAGACCCCGCCCTGGTACACGTAGCGCTTGAACATCCGGTACGGCGTGGAGAACGCCGTCGCCCAGCCCGTCGGGTAGTGGTTGTACGTGTTCGGGCTGCCCAGCTGGTCGACCATCGCCAGGTTCTGCTCGAGGTCGTCCGGGTAGCCGCCGAAGATCTTGCCCTCGTTGACGGAGCCGTTCGGCGAGCCCTCGCCGGACGCGCCGTTGTCGGCGCAGTAGAAGATGATCGTGTTGTCGAGCTGCCCCGACTCCTCGAGGTAGTCGACGATCCGACCGACCTGGGCATCGGTGTACTCGGAGAAGCCGGCGTAGACCTCGGCCATCCGGCAGAACATCGCCTTCTCGGCGTCGTTCAGCTCGGCCCACGGGCGCACCACGTCGGTCTGGTTGAACGTGCCGTCCGGCATCGGGTTGATCGGCGTCAGCTCGGTGCCCTCGGGCAGGATCCCCCGCTCGATCATGCGCGGCAGCACCCACTCCCGGTACGCCTCGTAGCCGTCGTCGAACGCGCCTTTGTACCTGGCGATGTAGTCCTCGGGGCAGTGGTGCGGGGCGTGGTTGGCGCCGGGGCAGAACCACAGGTACCACGGCTTGTCGGGCTCGGTCTGCTTGGAGTCGCGGATCATCCGCAGCGCCTGGTCGGCGAGATCCTTCGACAGGTGGTAGCCGTCCTCGGGCAGGTACGGCTGGTCGATGTAGTGGTTGTCCTCGGCGAGGCTCGGGAACCAGTTGTTGGTCTCGCCGCCGATGAACCCGTAGAAGCGGTCGTAGCCCTGGCCGAGTGGCCAGTTCTTCTTCGAGGCGCCCATCGTCCACTCGTCGATCGGGACGTTGTGGTTCTTGCCGACCCAGAACGTCGACCACCCGGCGTCACGCAGGATGTTGGCCATCGTGGCGTTCTCCGGCGGGATGTGCGAGTTGTAGCCCGGGAACCCGGTCGAGGACTCGGAGATGGTCGCGAAGCCGTTGAGGTGGTGGTTGCGGCCGGTCAGGAACGTCGAGCGCGTCGGCGAGCACAGCGCCGTGGTGTGCCATTGCGAGTACGTCAGGCCGTTGGCCGCCAGGCGGTCCATCGTCGGCATGTTGATGCGGCCGCCGTACGGCGACCAGGCCGCGCAGCCGGTGTCGTCGTAGAGGACGACGAGGACGTTCGGGGCGCCGTCGGGCGCGCGGTCGGCGAGGAACGCCGGCCAGTCCGACGTCGAGTCCCTGACGTCGAGCTCGATCTTCCCCTGGAACGGCCTGGGCATCGGGGGTACCTCCCACAGGTTGACGGGTACAAGGGGTCATAGCACAGCCGTACGCTGGCCCGATGACGTCCGCGGACGACGAGCTGCTCGAAGCGGCGCGGGCCGTGCAGGCCCATGCCCACGCCCCGTACTCGCACTTTCGCGTGGGTGCGGCCGTGCGGGCACCGTCCGGGCGGGTGTACGCCGGTTGCAACGTCGAGAACGCGTCGTACCCGCTCGGCACGTGCGCCGAGGCGGCGGCGATCGCCGCGATGGTCGCCGGTGGCGAGAAGGAGATCGTCGCCCTGCTCACGATCGCCGACGGCGCCGCCCTCGTCACGTGCTGCGGCGGGTGCCGTCAGCGGATCCGTGAGCTGGCCACCCCGACGACCGTCGTGCACGCCGCCGGGCCCGAGGGCATCCGCCGCACGTTCACGGTGGAGGAGCTGCTGCCGGTGTCGTTCGGACCGGAGAACCTTGAGTCGAGTTGACTCAACATTTCTGATGGTCGAGTTGCCAGCCGTGTGGTGAGGTCCTAGCCTGGACGGCAATCGCGGTTCGCGTCCATCCCAGTCACAGGAGATCCACCCATGCCCAAGGCCGTCGGCATCGACCTCGGTACCACCAACTCCGTCGTCTCCGTCCTCGAGGGCGGCGACCCCGTCGTCATCCCCAACGCCGAGGGCTCGCGCACGACGCCGTCGGTGGTGGCGTTCTCGAAGAGCGGCGAGGTGCTCGTCGGCGAGGTCGCCAAGCGCCAGGCCATCACCAACCCCGACCGCACGTTCCGCTCGATCAAGCGGCACATGGGCGAGGACTGGAAGAGCGACGACATCGACGGCAAGGTGTACACACCGCAGGAGATCTCGGCCCGCATCCTCCAGAAGCTCAAGCGGGACGCCGAGAGCTACCTCGGTGACACCGTCTCGCAGGCGGTCATCACGGTGCCGGCGTACTTCGACGACCACCAGCGCACGGCCACCAAGGAGGCCGGGCAGATCGCCGGCCTCGAGGTCCTCCGGATCATCAACGAGCCGACGGCGGCGGCCCTCGCCTACGGCCTCGACAAGGAGACCGACGACGAGACCGTCCTCGTGTTCGACCTCGGTGGTGGCACGTTCGACGTGTCGGTGCTGGAGATCGGTGACGGCGTCTTCGAGGTCAAGTCGACCCACGGCGACACCTCGCTCGGTGGCGACGACTGGGACCAGCGGGTCATCGACTGGCTCGTGCAGCAGTTCAAGTCCGCCCACGGCGTCGACCTGGCCAACGACCGCATGGCCGCCCAGCGCCTCAAGGAGGCTGCCGAGAAGGCCAAGATCGAGCTCAGCCAGGTCCAGCAGACGCAGATCAACCTGCCCTTCATCACGGCCACGGCCGACGGCCCCCTGCACCTCGACGAGTCGCTCAGCCGGGCCAAGTTCCAGGAGATGACGGCCGACCTCATCGAGCGCTGCCGCATCCCGTTCGAGCAGGCCCTCAAGGACGCCGGCGTCGGCAAGGGCGAGCTGCACCACGTGATCCTCGTCGGCGGCTCGACGCGCATGCCGGCGGTGCAGGACCTCGTGGTCAACCTCACCGGCAAGGAGCCCAACAAGTCGGTCAACCCCGACGAGGTCGTCGCCGTCGGCGCGGCCATCCAGGCCGGCGTGCTGCGCGGCGACGTCAAGGACGTCCTCCTGCTCGACGTCACCCCGCTGTCGCTCGGCATCGAGACCAAGGGCGGCGTGATGACGCGCCTCATCGAGCGCAACACCACCATCCCGACGCGCCGCACCGAGGTCTTCACCACGGCCGAGGACATGCAGCCGTCGGTCGAGATCCACGTGCTCCAGGGCGAGCGGGAGATGGCCAGCTACAACAAGACGCTCGGCAAGTTCCAGCTCGTCGACCTGCCGCCGGCGCCCCGCGGCGTGCCGCAGATCGAGGTCACGTTCGACATCGACGCCAACGGCATCGTCCACGTGTCGGCCAAGGACCGGGCGACCAACAAGGAGCAGTCGATGACCATCACCGGTCAGTCGACGCTCGACAAGTCGGTCATCGACCAGATGGTCAAGGACGCCGAGGCCCACGCCGAGGACGACCGCAAGCGCCGCGAGGAGGCGGAGGTCCGCAACAACGCCGACTCGCTCGTGTACCAGACCGAGAAGGTGCTGCGCGAGCAGGGCGACAACGTCCCGACCGAGGAGAAGGCCGCCGTCGAGCAGCCCCTTGCCGACCTCAAGAAGGCACTCGAGGGCAACGACACGGCGGCCATCAAGACGGCGTCGGAGACCCTGATGTCGGCCAGCCAGGCGTTCAGCCAGAAGCTCTACGAGGCGGCGTCGCGCGACGCCAACGCGGCCGGCACGTCGGCCAGCGGGCAGACCGGCGAGGCCGCGCCGAGCGACGACGAGATCGTCGACGCCGAGATCGTCGACGACGAGGGCAGCACGTCGTGACGGCCGCCTTCGACGACGCGCGCGACCTCGCCGCCGAGACGGCCGCGCCCGCCGTGACCACCGACGACCAGCCCGTGGAGGTCCCCGTCGACGACGGGGACACCGAGGAGCTGGCGTCGGAGGTCGCGTCGGAGATCCGCGAGCTCAGTGAGCAGCGCGACCAGTACAAGGACATCGCCCAGCGGCTGCAGGCGGACTTCGAGAACTACCGCAAGCGCGTCGCCCAGCAGATCCGCGACGAGGCCGAGCGCGCCTCGGGCCGGCTCGCCGAGGCGCTCCTGCCGGTCCTCGACGCCACCGAGGCTGCCTACCTGCGCCATCCCGACGAGGTCGGCCCGCTGCTCAACGTGATGCTCGGCGAGCTGCGCAAGCAGGGCCTCGAGACGCTCGACCTCCAGGACCAGCCGTTCGACCCCAACGTGGCCGAGGCCGTCGCCCACGAGGCCGGCGAGGGCGGTGAGGTCGTCATCGCCGAGGTGCTGCGCAGCGGTTACCGCTGGAACGGGCGGACCCTGCGCCCGGCGATGGTCCGCACGCGGGACTGAGGCCGCCATGGCCGCACAGCGGGAGTGGTTCGAGAAGGACTACTACGCCATCCTCGGCGTGCCGGAGACGGCCACCGCCAAGGAGATCACCAAGGCCTACCGCAAGCTCGCCCGCGAGCTGCATCCGGACAAGAACCCGGGCAACGCCTCGGCCGAGGAGCGGTTCAAGGCCGTCTCGGCCGCCTACGACGTGCTCGGCGACGAGACCAAGCGCACCGAGTACGACGAGGTCCGCCGGCTCGGCCCGATGGGTGGGCCGGGCGGCCCAGGTGGCTTCACGTTCAACATGGACGACGCCAACGCGAGTGGCCTCGGCGACCTGCTCGGGCAGATGTTCGGGCGCGGCCGGGCCGGCCGCGGCAGCGGCGCCGCCTCGGGCGTCGGCCCGCGGCGCGGCGCCGACGTCAAGGCCGAGCTGACCCTCGACTTCGTCGACGCCGCACGCGGCCTCACCACCACGCTGCACCTCACGAGCGACGCCCAGTGCTCGACGTGCCACGGCTCCGGCGCCCGCCCCGGCACGGCGCCGAAGCTGTGCCCGCAGTGCGGCGGCCGCGGCGTCATCGACGACAACCAGGGCCTGTTCTCGTTCTCCACGCCGTGCCGCCGCTGCGGCGGCGCCGGCACCGTCATCGAGGATGCTTGTCCGACGTGCCACGGCTCGGGCGTCGAGAAGCGCGCCCGCGAGGTGCAGGCGCGCATCCCGGCTGGCGTGTCCGACGGTCAGACCATCCGGCTCAAGGGCCGCGGCGCGCCCGGGCGCAACGGCGGGCCGGCCGGCGACCTGCTCGTCGAGATCCACGTCGCGCCGCACCCGCGCTTCGGCCGCAACGGCAACGACCTCACGGTGCGCGTGCCGGTGCCGTTCACCAAGGCGGTGCTCGGCGCCGACATCGACGTGCCGACGCTCGACGGTCCGCCCGTCACGTTGCGGATCAAGCCGGGCACCCAGCCGGGCAGCCGTCACCGCGTGCGCGGCAAGGGCATCGCGACGACGAAGTCGACCGGCGACCTCATCGTCACCGTCGACGTGGTCGTGCCGACGTCGCTGAACGACGCCGAGCGAGCAGCCGTCGAGCAGCTCGCCGCGGCGAGTACCGTGGAGACGACACCATGATCCGCCGTCGCACCCAGGCCGTGTACGTGATCTCGGTGGCCGCCGAGTTGGCCGGCATGCACCCCCAGACGTTGCGCATCTACGAGCGTCGCGGGCTGGTCACGCCGGCGCGCACACAGGGCGGCAACCGCCGGTACAGCGACGCCGACATCGAGGTCCTCCGGCGCATCTCCGAGCTCGCCGAGGACGGCATGAACCTCGAGGGCATCCGCCGTGTGATGGAGCTGGAGGCCGAGAACGAGCGCCTGCGGGCCGAGCTCGCCGACGCCCGCGAGCAGGCCGCGCGCGCCTCGCAGGAGGCCGAGCGCCGCCAGCGCCGCGACCTCGTGCCGCTGCGCCAAGCCGTCGCCGTGTTCGGCGAGCGCCCGGGGTTCCTCCCCGAACGCGACGCCTGAATCCCCGGTTCCTGCATCTGGATCGGTCGCCAGGGCGACCGATCTCGATGCAAGAACTACTTGAGGGCGCCGCTGACGTCGACGCCGCGCACGAAGTAGCGCTGGCCGAACAGGAACACCATCAGCGGGATCACCATGGCGATCATCGCCGCGGCCTGGACCAACGCCGGCTGGGACTTGTACAGGCCGAGGAAGCTGTACAGCCCGATCGAGATCGGGTACTTCGACGCTTCACCCGACAGGTACACGAGGGGCTCGAAGAAGTCGTTCCAGGCGAAGAAGAAGTGGAACAGCGCCACGGCGACGATCGCCGCCCGCGCCTGCGGGACGATGATCACCATCAACGTGCGCAGCGGGCCGGCCCCGTCGATGGAGGCCGCCTCGTCGAGCTCGCGCGGGATGGTCATGAAGAACTGGCGCAGCAGGAAGACGTTGTAGGCGTTGGCGAAGAAGTGCGGGACGATCAGCGGCAGCCACGTGCCGATCCAGCCGAGGTACTGGTACACGGCGTACGACGGCACGATCGTGACGAAGCGGGGGAGGATGATCGCCGCGATCAGCGACGCCATGATGAGCTTCTCGCCGGGGATCGCGAAGCGCGACAACCCGTAGGCCACGAGCACCGACGAGATGACGGTGCCGGCCATGCCGAGGCCGGCGATGATGCCGGTGTTGATCAGGAGGCGGCGCAGGTCGAGCGTCTCGGCGACGATCCGGAAGTTGTCCCAGTTGGGGTCGAGGTAGTAGTCGGGTTCGAGCGTGCGCCAGCGCCCCTCCCACTCGATCAGCACGTCCGGTGCTTCGGGATCGACGAACACGCTGGACTCGCGGCCGGGGTCGACGAGGGCGAGGGCGCGGGTCTCGCCGTCGATCGGCACGTCGAGCACCGGCACCTCCTCGCCGTCGACCTCCACCGTCCTGGGCGACTTCGGGAGGATCAGCTGGTGCGGGTCGCTCATCTGTGACTCGCTCTTCAACCCGGTGATGAACCCGTAGGCGAGCGGGAGGAGGTACGTCACCACGAGCAGCGTGGCGAAGATCGTGATCGTGACGGCCCACAGGTAGCGGCGGGTGCGCCCGTCGAGGTCGCCGAAGCGGCCGCGCGGCTTGATGCTCCAGCGCCCTGTCGGCGGAGCGGTGACTGCGGTCATCGGTGCATGTCTCCGATGCGAGCGAGCGAGCGCCAGCGAGCGAGCGGCCAACTACGGCCTGCGTGGCCGGGGAACGCAATGGCGTGCACGCTCACCCTCTCCGCTCGTACTGGTAGTGGACCCAGTGACGAGCCGAGCGGAACACGAGCACGGTCGTCCCCATGATCACGATGAACATCGCCCAGGCCATCGCCGAGCCGTAGCCGCCCTGGCTGAACGTGAAGATCTGGCGGTACAGGTACATCGTGTAGAAGAGCGTCGCCCCGTTGGGGTCGCCGTTGCCGTCCGTCAGGACGTACGGGACGATGAAGTACTGGCCCAGCGCGACGAGGGCGATGACGACGTTGTAGAAGGTCACCGGCGAGATCAGCGGCCAGGTGACGTGGCGGAACAGCTGCCACGAGCCGGCGCCGTCGAGGCGGGCCGCCTCGTACAGCTCGACCGACACGCCGCGCAGCGACGCCATGTAGATGATGATGGCGTTGCCGATCCCCCAGGTGGCGATGATCGCCAGTGAGGGCAGGGCCCACGTCGCCGAGTTCAGCCAGTCCGGTCCGTCGATGCCGAACACGCCGAGCAGGCGGTTCATCCAGCCGGTGGTGTCGTTGAAGAAGCCCTGCCAGATGAAGGCGGCGGAGATGAACGGCACGATCGCCGGCAGGTAGAAGAGGGCGCGGAAGATCTTCGAGCCCCAGAGGTGGCGCGAGGTCAGCAGGTAGGCGAAGGCGAGGGGGAGGAAGATGGAGATCGGCAGGAAGAGGGCGGCGAACTTCACCGTCACCCACGCCGAGTGGCGGACCTCGGGGTCCTGGACGAGCCGGGTCCAGTTGTCGAGACCGATGAACTCGGTCGGCTCGCCGTCCTGGTCGACGAGCTCGTAGCTGGTGAACGAGAGCACGAGCGAGGCGGCCAGCGGGATCAGGTAGAAGACGCTCAGCCCGATCAGCCAGGGCGCCACGAACAGCAGCCCGCGCCGGCGCATCCGCCGGTCGCGCGGGCTGCGGCGCTGGCGTCGCTCGCGCCAGCTCGGTCGCTCGAGCGGAGCGCGGTCCGGTGGCGGGACGGGGCCGCCGCCGGACCGCAGCTCCAGCTCGACGTCGACCACGGGGATCGTGGTCAACGGTTCATCCTCCGGTCACCGTTGGAAGATGGGGTCGAGCTCGGCGCGCAGCTCCTCCGCGGCCGCGGCGACGTCGAGGTTCGGCTCCGAGGTGAGGCGTGACTCGAAGCTGTCGATGACGGCCTCCGCTTCTTCGAAGTTGGGCATGTTGCCCTCGTGGCTCGGCACGTCGGGCCGGTCGAGGCCGGCGATGGCGACGTCCCAGTTGACACCCTGCGGGAACAGCTCGTCGAGCGTGGCGAAGAACGGCTCGCGCAGGTCGCCCCGAGCCGGGAGTCCGCCGTAGGTGTCGAGCAGCTGCGGTGCGGCCTCGCCGAGGAGGTACGTGAGCACCTCGAAGGCGGCCTCCGGGTTCTCCGTCGAGTTGAGGACGCGGAACGTGTCGGCGTGCAGCTTCGACGTCGCCGTGCCCTCGTACTCGGGCACGACGGCGTAGTTCCAGAAGTCGAGGCCGTTGCCCTCCTCGTCGCGGACGCAGCACGTGTACCAGAGGTGGGTGAACGACATCGCCACGTTGCCGGTCGAGAAGGCGTTGGTCTGGGCGAGCACGTCGCTGTCGACCTGCGACTGGTTCGGCGCCGCACCCGACGCGATGAGGTCGACGTACCACTGCCACGAGGCGAGCCAGTTCTCGGGGATCTGGGCCGTGCCGTCGTCGGCCACGAACGTTCCCGGGCCGAAGAACGTGCCGATGGCGCGGGCGTCGTCGTTGAACTGGTGGTGGAAGCCCCACTGCACCACGTTCTCCGGGTCGAAGTCCGGGCTGGTGGCGTCGTTGCCGTTGGCGTCGACGGTGAGGATCTTGGCCAGCTCGGCCACCTTGTCCATGTCCCATGGGTCGCCGTCGGCGTACGGCTGGCCGTACTCCGTCGGTGGGTACTCGAGGTCGGCCTCGTCGAAGAGCTCGGTGTTGATGTACATCATCGACGGGAACACGCCGAACGGCAGGGCCGTCAGCTCGCCCGTCTCCTCGCGCCAGAACTCGACCTGTTCCTGGTCGTACTGCGCCAGGTCGAACCCGGTGGACTCGACCAGCGGCTCGAGGTCGAGGAACTGGCCGGCGAAGGCGTTCGACCCGCGGATGCCGATGGGTCCGATGATGTCCGGCGCGTTGCCGCCGGCGATCTGCGTCGACAAGTTGTCGAAGGCGATCTCGTTGTCGACGATCTCGACCTCCAGCTGGATGTCGTCGTGGCTCTCGTTGAAGGCCTCGACCACCTCCCGCTGGGCGTCGAGCTGCTCGGGTTGGGCGCCGGTGCCGAGACCGACGTACCACCGGACGACCGTCTCGCCACCGGAGGCGTCGCCGCCGAAGACGGTGTTCACCGGTGCGGCGGTGGTCGGCGCAGCGGTCTCGGCGGTCGTGCCGTCGGTGCTGGCCTCCGTGTCGGCGGTGGTGCCCTCGGCGGTGGTCTCGTCGCTGGCTTCGGTGCCTCCTGTCGTGGCTTCGGGCGCGGCGTCGTCATCGTCGTCGTCGCCGCAGGCGGCAGCGACGAGTGTCAGCACCGTCGCGGCGACCGCGAGGCGTCGGAGCCTCGAAGGTCCTGTCGTTACCATCACGATGTTGCTCTCCTGTTCTCGTGACCGGACGTGGGAGTGACGGCCGGGGTGCGGGAGGCGTCCACCTCCCGCACCCCATCGGGGACGGTGCCGGGCCCGGTGCCGTCGACCGGGCGCGTTGATCCGCGGATCACCAGCGGCGTCTCGATGGTGGTGTGCGTCCGCTCGGCGATCGGCTCGCCGGCGACGTCGGCGTCGACGAGGCGCAGCAGTGCGCGCACGGCCGTGTCGCACACGGCGTCGATGTCGTGGCGGACGGTGGTCAGCGGCGGATCGGCGGCGGCGGCCTGCGGGAGGTCGTCGAAGCCGACGACGGCGACGTCGTCGGGCACGCGGACGCCGTGCGCTCGCAACACCTGCAGCGCGCCGACCGCCATCAGGTCGTTGGCGGCGAACACGGCGTCGGGCCGGTGGGCCAGCAGGCGCTCCATCGCTTCGGCGCCGGTCAGCGCGTTGAACAGCCCACGATCGACGAGCTGCTCGTCCACCTCGATGCCGTGCGCGCTGAGCGTCTCACGGAACGCCGCCTCGCGGTCCTCGGCGTCGACCCGACCGATCGGGCCGCGGATCATGGCGATGCGCCGGCGGCCGATGGCGACGAGGTGGTCGACGGCTCGCCGCACGCCGCCGGCGTTGTCGATCTCGACCGTCGTGACGTCGGAACGCCCGGGGTGGCGGCCGATGAGCACGCACGGGTGCGGGCCGTCGAGGAGGTCCTCGACCCACCGTGCGCCGAGGGCGACGCTGGAGATGACCAGCCCGTCGGCGACGCCGGTGCGCAGCTCTTGGCGCACCGCCTCGCTGGGCTCGCGAGCGGCCAGCCACAGCATCATGCCCTGACCGGCGTCGGTGGCCGTCGACGCGACCGTCTCGAGGACGTGCGCCTCGTACGGCTCGTTGACGATGTGTCCGGTCGGCAGGACGAGGCCGATGATGTCGGCCCGGCCCGAGACCAGGGTCCGCGCCGCGGTGTTCGGCCGGTAGCCGAGCGACCGGGCGATCATCGTCACGCGCGCCCGCACCTCCGGCGCCACCCGGGCGCGCCCGTTGAGCGCCCGCGAAGCGGTCGCCCTCGAAACACCACTGGTGCGGGCGACGTCGTCGAGCGTCACCGCTCGGGCGCGTCCTGCCACGAGACCCTGAACCCCCCTGTTTCCCCCGGATGTCCACTTGAAGTGGAAACGTGTCCACCGTAAGGTGGCCCGAGGGGTTGTGTCAAGCGTTCCGGATGCATGGCACGTGACCAGGGAGGATCGAGGCATGAGTCAGGTCGGTATGGTCGAGGAGGCAAGCGCGAGCGCCGCTCGTGGGAGCGCTCTCACGGACGTCGCACCGGCGTCCGCAGGGCACTTCCCGACCGGCTTCACGTGGGGGACGGCCACCGCGTCGTTCCAGATCGAGGGAGCCAGGACGAGCCGCGGCGAGAGCATCTGGGACCGCTTCTGCGCCCAGCCCGGCACCATCCTCGACGGCAGCAACGGCGACGACGCCTGCGATCACGTCAACCGGTGGCGCGAGGACCTCGCCGTGCTGCGCCGGCTCGGCGTGTCCGCCTACCGCTTCTCGATCTCGTGGCCGCGCGTGCTGCCCGAGGGGCGCGGCGCCGTGTCGGCGGCGGGGCTCGACTTCTACTCCCGGTTGGTCGACGGTCTGCTCGAGGCGGGCATCGCGCCGTACGTGACGCTGTACCACTGGGACCTGCCACAGCCGCTCGAGGACGCCGGCGGCTGGCCGGCGCGGGCGACGGCCGAGGCGTTCGCCGACTACGCCGAGGTCGTCGCCCGGCACCTCGGCGATCGCGTCCGCCACTTCACCACGCTCAACGAGCCGTTCTGCTCGGCCGAGTACGGCTACGTCGAGGGGCGCATGGCGCCGGGGCGGCGGTCGCGGGCCGACGGCTTCGCCGCCGCCCACCACCTGCTCCTCGGGCACGGGCTGGCCGCCGAGCGGGTGCGCGCCGCGGCCCCGTCGGCCGAGGTCGGGCTGGTGCTCAACCTGGGGCCGGTGCACCCGGCGAGCGACCGCGACGAGGACGTCGAGGCGGCACTGCTGCTGCACCGCCTGTTCAACCGCTGGTACGTCGAGCCGGCGTTGGGGTTCGGCTGCCCCGCCGAGACCATGCCCGAGGTCGGCTGGGCCGGTGACGAGGTGCGCGACGGTGACGCCGAGATCATCGCCGCCCCCCTCGACCTGCTCGGCGTGAACTACTACACGCGTCACGTCGTGGCCGCCGACCCGGCGGCGACCCCGCCGCTCGGGCCGGTCACCGGGTGTGGTTGGGAGATCTACCCGGAAGGGCTGACGGAGATCCTCCGCTGGCTGCACAGCTCGTACGGCTTCTCGCGGTACATGGTGACGGAGAACGGGGCGGCGATGGACGACCGTCCCGACGGCGACGGGCGCGTCGACGACCTCGACCGCGTCGACTACCTCCGGCGCCACCTGCTCGCCGTGCACGATGCCATCGCCGAGGGCGTGCCGGTCGAGGGCTACTTCGTGTGGAGCCTGCTCGACAACTTCGAGTGGGCCTACGGCTACACCCGCCGCTTCGGTCTCGTGCGCGTCGACTACGACACGTTCGCCCGCACCCCCAAGGCCAGCGCCGACTGGTACGCCGGCGTCATCCGCGCCAACGCCGTGTCCTAACCGCCCGTTCCGGGTCCTGGATCCGCCCCCATGGGGCCCGATCCAGGACCCAGAACACGGTGGATCAGCGGCACGCCCGGGCGGTACACGAGGTGGGTGTAGCTCGGCGCGTCGAGCACGACGAGGTCGGCGCGGGCGCCGGGGCCGAGCCAGCCGACGTCGTCGCGGCGCAGGGCCCGCGCCCCGCCGAGCGTGGCCGCCCGGAGCGCCTCGGGCGCCGTCATCCGCAGGTCGCGCACGGCGAGGGCGATGACGAACGACATCGACGTCGTGTAGCTCGATCCCGGGTTGCAGTTGGTCGCCAGCGCCACCGTGGCGCCGGCGTCGATGACCCGCCGGGCGTCGGGGTAGGGCTGGCGGGTCGAGAAGTCGGTGGCCGGCAGGAACGTCGCCACGGTGTCGCTGCCGGCGAGGGCGGCGACGTCGTCGTCGGTGAGGTACGTGCAGTGGTCGGCCGAGGCGCAGCCGAGCTCGACGGCGAGCCGCACGCCGGGCCCTGGCCCGAGCTGGTTGGCGTGGAGGCGCAGGCCGAGCCCGGCCGCCCGCCCGGCCTCGAGCACGGCCCGGCACTGGTCGGCGTCGAAGGCGCCGACCTCGCAGAAGGCGTCGATCCACCGGGCGTGCGGGGCGCAGGCGGCGAGCATCTCGCCGCAGACCAGCTCGACGTACCGGTCCGGCCGGCCGGCGAGCTCGGGCGGCACGACGTGGGCGCCGAGGAACGTCGTCTCGCCGGTCAGCTCGCCGGCGATGCGCAGCAGGCGGGCCTCGTCGTCGACCGTGGCCCCGTAGCCGGACTTGATCTCGACGGTCGTGATGCCCGCCCGTCGGGCCTCGTCGAACCGGGCCCGCGCCGCTCGCCGCAGGGCGTCGTCGCCGGCGCGGCGGGTCGCGTCGATCGTGACGTTGATGCCGCCGGCCGCGTACGGCCGACCGGCCATCCTGGCGGCGAACTCGTCGGCGCGGTCGCCGGCGAACACGAGGTGGGTGTGGCTGTCGACGAAACCCGGGATGACGCAACGGCCCTCGACGTCGATCCGCCGGTCGCCTGCCGGGGGCGGTCCCGTCCCGACGGCGACCACGTGCTCGCCGTCGACGACGACGTGGGCGTCGGCGAGCTCACCCTGGTCGGTGTTCGTCACCAGCAGGCCGATGCCCTCGACGACGGTGGCCATCAGCAGAGCGCCTGTCGCAGCTCGCCGACCACGTCGAGCGACGTGTGCCGGCCGTCGGCGACGACGACGCGCCCGCCGACGACGACGTGGCGGACGTCGGCCGCCGCCGCGGCGAAGACGGCTGCGTCGAGGGCGTCGGCCGCGGCCGTGCCCGCCGTGCGCACCGAGTCGAACCCGATCGTCGTCAGGTCGGCGAGGGCGCCTGGCACCAGCCGGCCGGCGTCGGGCCAGCCGAGGCTGGCGTGACCGTCCGCCGTGGCCATCCGGAGGAGGTCCGGCGCGCGGTGCCGGCCGCGCACGCCGCTGGCGAGGCGCTCGTCGAGCTCGACGGCGCGTGCCTCCTCCAGCAGGTCGATGACGGCGTGCGAGTCGCTGCCCAGCGTCAACCTGGCACCGGCGCCGACCAGCTCGCCGGACGGTCCGACGCCGTCGGCCAGGTCGCGCTCCGTCGTCGGGCAGAAGCAGCACCAGCACGAGGCCGCGCCGAGCCGGCCGATGTCGGCCGGTGTCACGTGGGTGGCGTGGACGGCGGTGAACCGTTCGCCGACGGCGCCGCACTCTTCGAGCAGCTCGACGGGCGTCCGCCCGTAGGCCTCGATGGACTGCTCGTTCTCCGCCGGCTGCTCGGACACATGAGCGTGCAAGGGGGCGCCGCGGTCGGCGGCCCACGC
Source organism: uncultured Acidimicrobiia bacterium (assembly GCA_963784255.1). Taxonomy (GTDB): domain Bacteria; phylum Actinomycetota; class Acidimicrobiia; order Acidimicrobiales; family Ilumatobacteraceae; genus JALZMG01. The sequence continues at coordinate 453,487 of CAWAQO010000006.1, forward strand.
GGTCACGACCTCCATCGACGCCGGGTCGACGGCGCGCACGGAGTGGATCGCGGCGCCGATGCGGACGCCGTCACCGTCGGCGAGCGCCGACGCGCGCCGCGCCCACGTCGAGCGCGTCGCCGTCGCTGAAGCGCACCTGGGTGGCGTCGACGCCGACACCGATGCCGCCGTGCAGGTAGCAGGTGTCGAGGAGCGTGATGCGCAGGCCGGCCTCCGCGGCCGCCTGGACGAGGGCGGCCCCCATGGCGTTGGGGTCGCCGTAGGGCTGACCCTCGGGACCGTGGTGCAGGTAGTGGAACTCGCCCACGGCGCTGATCCCGGCGAGCGCCATCTCGGCGTAGGTGGCGCGGGCGAGGCGGAAGTAGGAGTCGGGATCGAGCGTCGCCGCCGTCCGGTACATCTGCCGGCGCCACGTCCAGAACGAGCCGGCGCCGTCATGGGTGCGACCGCGCAGGGCGCGGTGGAAGGCGTGGCTGTGGGCGTTGGCGAAGCCGGGGACGGTGAGGCCGGACAGGCGGACCGCACCGGGCGGCGGCGCGGTGACGCCGGTCTCGACGGACGTGATGCGGTCGTCCGTGCAGCGCACGAGGACGTCCGGCTCGGCGGCCTCACCCCCGAGCCAGGCCAGCTCGCAGTGGTAGCTGGCGCCGGCCATCACCCGGCGAGGCGTTCGACCAGGGCCTTCTGCTCCGGTCCGAACCAGGGCCCGTCGCCGGCAGCGGCGTTCTCGACCATGCGCTCCGGCCGGCTCGTCGCCGGGATGGTGACGGTGGTCGCCGGGTGGCTGAGGCCGTACTTCAGGAGTGCTTGCGGCCACGTCGTGATCCCGAGGTCGGCGAGCGGGGCGAGCTCCGTGGCGCTGGGGGCGCGACCGACGAGCGCGCCCGTGGCGAGCGGCCGCATCAGGATCACGGCCAGCCCGAGATCCTGGGCGAGCGGGAAGATGCGCTGCTCGACGTCGCGCTCGTGCGGGTTGTACGGCACCTGGATGGCCCCGATCCGCCCGGTCCGCATGACGGCCTCCAGCTCGTCGAACGCCTTGGCCTGCCAGTGCGTGGCGCCGATGACGCCGAGCTGGCCGGCCTCGCGCCGGCGCTCGAGCTGGTCGAGCCTGGTGCGCCACCCGACGAGGTTGTGCACCTGGAAGACCTCGACGAAGCCGCCGAAGAACCCCAGGGACGCGTCGATCTGGCGCTCGGCCTCGTCGTCGTCGGGCGTCCACACCTTGGTCGCCACGGTGACGTCACTGCGGCGATCGGCGATGGTGGCACCGAGGATGCGCTCGGCCTGGCCGTACATCGGCGACGAGTCGAGGAAGGTGGCGCCGCTGGCGATGGCGGCGTCGGCGACGGCCTGACGGGTCGCATCGACCTCCGGCACATCGAACGTCTTCCACGTCCCCATGCCGACCACCGGCACCGACCGTCCGGCGAAGGTGCGCTGCTCCATCAGGACCCCACCCGGGCGACGAACTCGGAGATCCGGGTGATGAACGCGTCGCGGTGGTGGCGTTCGAACTGCTCCCACGTCGTCAGCGTGGTCGTGTCGGTGACGCGATCGAGGAACAGGCGACCGTCGAGGTGGTCGCACTCGTGCTGGAACGTCCCGGCGGTGAGGCCGCGCTTGACCTCCTCGTGGGAGTGGCCGTCGCGATCGAGCCAGCGCACGCGCACGTTCACGTGCCGCCACACGTTGCCGCGCAGGTTGGGCACCGACAGGCAGCCCTCGTTGACCTCCACGAGCTCGTCGTCGAGCGGTTCGAGCACGCGGGTTCACGACGACCGTCAACGGGATCGGCGGCTTGTACGGGTATCGCGGGTTGTGGTCGACCTCGATCACGGCGATGCGCACCGGTTCGTGCACCTGGTTGGCGGCGATGCCGGCGCCGTCGGCGTCGCGGATCGTGTCGATGAGGTCGTCGATCAGCATCTGCATCGCCGGCGACGCCAGCTCCTCGGGCGTCACTTCGCGGGCCCGCTGGCGCAGCACGGGGTGGCCGACGGTGGCGATCTTGCGGATCGTCACTCCGCCCAGACCCCGAGCTCGTTGCCTGCCGGGTCGCGGAAGTGGAACCGCCGTCCGCCGGGGAACTCGAAGATGGGCGCCGTGATCTCGCCGCCTGCGGCCTCGACGCGTGCCAGCGCGTCCTCGAGGTCGTCCGCCTTGAGGATGACGAGCGGGAGCGTCGAGGACGAGCTGTCGGCGGCGGCGAAGCCGCCATCGAGTCCGGCGTTGGCGATCGCCGCGTAGGACGGACCGAAGTCGGTGAACGTCCAGCCGAACGCGCTGGCGTAGAACCCCTTCGTGGTGGCCAGGTCGCCGCCTGGCAGTTCGACGTAGTCGATCGGCTCGGGCATGCGCCCGATGATGCCAGCTCCGGGAGCGTGGCCGCTCCGGCCCCCTGCTGGGCTGGCGCGATGCGACGCGGAACGTGTGTGAAGCGCGGCAGCAACGGCGGGTTGTGAAATCGATTTCGCGCTGTCTACTGTCGTCGCTGTGACGGGGCAGCAGGAGATCGATCTCGACGCCGAGACGATCGCCGAGGCCGCCGCGTTCGTCGCCGAGATCGAGGCGGCGTCGGCCTCGCTCCCGCCGAGCCACGCGCTGGCGGTCGAGGAGCAGCGGGCCGGCATGGCGAGTGGGGCCGAGCCACCTGTGGCGGACGCCCGCGCCGAGGAGATCGCCGGCGTCCCCGTGCGGGTGCTCGAGCCGGCTGGCTTCCACGGGACCTACCTGCACATCCACGGTGGCGGCTGGACGATGGGCAGCAACGCCTGGCAGGACCAGCGGCTGTGGCGGCTCGCCGGCGAGGCCGGTGTGCGCGTCGTCAGCGTCGAGTACCGCCTGGCGCCCGAGCACCCGTTCCCGGCCTGCATCGACGACTGCCTCGCCGTGGCTGCGGCCCTGGCCGGTGGGAACGTGGCGATCGGCGGCGAGTCCGCCGGCGCCCACCTCGCGGTGTTGGTCCTGACCGAGCTGCGTGCCGGGTTCCGTGGCGCCAACCTGGCCTACGGCTGCTACGACCTGGGCATGAGCGCGGGCCAGCGCGCTTGGGGGACCGCCAGGTGATCCTGTCCACGCCGACCATCCGCTGGCACATCGACCAGCTCCTGCCGGACCGGGATGACGAGGCGCGCCGCGATCCGTCGATCTCCCCGCTCTTCGCCGACCTGTCCGGGCTGCCACCCGCGCTGTTGACGGTGGGGACCGAGGACCCCTTGCTCGACGACTCCGTCATGCTCGCCGCACGCTGGCCCGACGCCACCCTCGACGTCTACCGGGGCGGGTTCCACGCCTTCGACTTCTTCCCCCTCCGGATGGCTGAGGTCGCCAACCGCCGGCAGATCGAGTTCGTGCGGACGTGCTGCGGATCTGGTTGACTGGAATCGATTTCACGGAGGAGCTCCGCGACGTCGACGACGGCCACTCCACGACCGCCCGCGAGACCATCCCGACAACGAAGGTGACGAGGTGAACCAGCACGATCTCCGCCCCCTGCCCGACGCCGACCTCACGGTCACCCCGACGGCCGACGAGGTCGAGTTCTTCGCCGAGAACGGGTTCCTCGTCGTCGACCGGATCACCACCGACGAGGAGATCGACTGGCTGGCCGAGTTGTACGAGCACATCTTCGATCCGGCGAACACCGACGGACCCGGCGCGCCGATCAACCGGGGCACCGAGGACGACCGCTCCGCCGAACGTCCGCTGCTGCAGCAGGCCTTCATGCCGGAGTTCCGGTACCCGCAGCTGCTCGAGACCGTCTACAACCGCAACGCTCGCACCTACGCGGCGGCGTTGCTCCAGGTCGACATCGGCGAGCTCTCGAGCTGGGGTCACATGATCCGCAAGGCTCCGGGTGGTCGCGAGGCGCCGTGGCACCAGGACGAGGCGTACTGGGAGAGCGAGCTCGAGTACCACGCGCTCGGGTGCTGGCTGCCGCTGCACGAGGTGACGGTGGAGATGGGCGCGATGCAGTTCGTCGCCGGTTCGCACCGGCGTGGTGTCCTCGACCACGAGCCGTTGCACGGTGACGTCGAGCTGCACCTGCTCGTCGCCGACATCGAGATCGACCCCGACGACGTGGTCGCGTGCCCCCTGCCCAAGGGCGGGGCGACGTTCCACTCCCAGCGCACGCTGCACTTCACGGCGGAGAACCAGACCGACCGGCCGCGCCTTGCGTTCCCGACCGAGTTCCAGGTCGCGCCGGTCTGGCGTGAGGTCCCCGCCGAGCGGCCGTGGGTCGACGCCTGGCGAGACGCCGGCCACCCGGCCATCCTCGACCACTACCCCGCCGACGGGGTGATCGTCGACTCCGCGCGGTGACGGCCGGCATGGGGCAGGTGCTCCCGCCCAGACCGGTGACCCACCTGGAGGTCGAGATCCGTGCGGAGACGATCGAGGCCTTCCGGACCGACGGGTTCACGTCGATCGATCGGATCACCACCGACGAGGAGCTCGAGTGGCTGGCCGTGGTCTACGACGAGATGTTCGCCGGGAAGCGGGGCGGTGTCCCCGGCGCCTACTTCGACCTCGCCCGCCCGTACGACTCGGACGGCGACGACCTGCTGCCGCAGGCGCTGTTCCCCGAGCGCGCCGTCCCGGAGCTCCTCGACACCGTGTACGTCCGCAACGCCCGTCGCGTCGCCGCCGCGCTGCTCGACCTCGACGCCGACGGACTCCAGGTGTGGGGGCACATGATCAGCAAGCCGCCGCGCATCGGTCACGAGACGCCGTGGCACCAGGACGAGGCCTACTGGGATCCGGAGCTGCGCTACCACGCCGTCGGCGCCTGGATGCCGCTCGACGACTGCGACGAGTCCAACGGCTGCATGACGTTCGTGCCGGGTTCCCACCGCTCGGCCGTCCTCGAGCACCGCCACATCTCCGACGACCCCAACGTCCACGGGCTCGAGTTCGCGGTGCCCGTCGACGTGTCCAGCGCGGTGAGCGTGCCGCTGCGGGCGGGGGGCGCCACGTTCCACCATCCCCGCACGTACCACTACACCGGACCGAACCGGAGCGACCGGCGTCGCCGGGCCTACGCCAACGAGCTGCAGACCGCGCCGCTCGCCGTCGAGCCGCCGGCCCATCGGCCGTGGGTCGACGCCACGCGGGAGGCGCTGGCCCGTCGACGCGTCAACTGACGGTCAGGGCCACAGCACCGGGAACAGCGGGTGGTCCATCGCCACGCCGGCGGGGAGGTCGTCGGCGAGGCCCGGGAACGGCGGCGACGTCGCCCAGCGGCGCGGCGCGTGGACGACGTCGTCACCGATGAAGCGCACCGACAGGACGCGGCGACGACCGGTCACGCCGCCGGCGGCGTGCAGCGTCAGCATGTGGAAGAAGACGGCGTCGCCCGGCTCGAGCGCCCACGACAGGATCCGGAAGTCGTCCGGGCGCCCGTCGACGTCGGGCAGCTCGGCCAGCGCGCCGGCCGGGAACCACTTCGCCTCGTCGTCGAGGAACGAGCGGGGCATGTACCACTCACCGGTGTGCGACCCGGCGACCAGCTGGAGTGACGACGCCCGGGGCACCGGGTCGACCGGCAGCCACATGCTGGCGTTCTGGCGGCCGTCGATGTTGTAGTACGGCTGGTCCTGGTGCCACGGCGTGCGCTGGCGCGTGCCCGACTCCTTGACGAGGACGTGGTCGTGGTACAGGCGAACTGTCCGGGAGCCCATCAGGTCGGCGGCGATGGCGGCCACGCCCGACTCCGTGATGAAGCGGCTCATCGCCGGGAGGCGCTGCCAGTTGCAGAAGTCCTCGACGAACGCACCGTCGTCGTCGGCGCTGGCCCGCTTGGCCAGCGGCGACAGGTCGGCCAGGTTGGCGTCGATCGCCTGCCGCGCCAGCTCGACGTGCTCGGGGCTGACCGCGCCGCGCACGCAGACGGCGCCGTCGCGCTGGAAGTCGCCCTCGATCCTCACGCCCGTCGCCAGGTTCTGTGTGAACGAACCGGCCGGATCCGTACCGGAATCTTCGTCAGAACCATCACTCGGCCATCGGGATGCGGATGCCGCGCTCGGTGGCGACCTCGGTGGCGCGGGCGTAGCCGGCGTCGGCGTGGCGGATGACGCCGGTGCCGGGGTCGGTGGTGAGGACGCGGGCGAGCTTCTCGGCGGCGAGGTCCGTGCCGTCGGCGACGACGACCATGCCGGCGTGGATGGAGCGGCCGATGCCCACGCCACCACCGTGGTGGATCGACACCCACGTGGCGCCCGACGCCGTGTTGACGAGGGCGTTGAGGAGCGGCCAGTCGGCGATGGCGTCCGAGCCGTCGGCCATCGCCTCGGTCTCGCGGTACGGCGACGCCACCGAGCCGGAGTCGAGGTGGTCGCGGCCGATGACGATCGGCGCGGCCACGTCGCCGCGCCGGACGAGGTCGTTGAACCGGGCGCCCAACCGGGCCCGCTCGCCGTAGCCGAGCCAGCAGATCCGGGCCGGCAGCCCCTGGAAGGCGACCCGCTCGGCGGCGAGGCGGATCCAGCGGGCCAGACCCTCGTCCTCGGGGAACTCCTCGAGCACGGCCCGGTCCGTCGTGGCGATGTCGGCCGGATCACCGGACAGGGCCACCCACCGGAACGGGCCCTTGCCCTCGCAGAACAGCGGCCGGATGTAGGCGGGCAGGAACCCCGGGTAGGCGAAGGCGTCGTCGAACCCGCCGAGCCGGGCTTCGGCACGCAGGCTGTTGCCGTAGTCGAACACCTCCGAGCCCTGGCGCAGGAACCCGACCATGGCGGCGCAGTGGTGGGCCATCGATTCGCGCGCCCGGCGGATCATCACGTCGGGCTCGTCGCGGGCCAGCGCGACGGCGGCCTCCGGCGTGAGGTCGACGGGCACGTACGACAGCGGGTCGTGGGCGCTGGTCTGGTCGGTGACGATGTCGGCGGGGAAGCGCAGGTCGAGCAGGCGCGGCAGCACCTCGGCGGCGTTGCCGACGAGGCCGATCGACAGGGCCCGGCGCTCGTCACGCGCCTTCGTCGCGCGGGCGATGGCGTCGTCGACGCCCGTGGCCACCTCGTCGAGGTAGCGGGTGTCGATGCGGCGCTGCACGCGGGTCGGGTCGACGTCGATGCAGAGGGCGACGCCGTCGTTCATCGTGACCGCCAGCGGCTGGGCGCCGCCCATCCCGCCGAGCCCCGCGGTCAGCGTGATGGTGCCGGCGAGCGAGCCGCCGAAGCGCCGCCGGGCGATCTCGGCGAAGCACTCGTACGTGCCCTGGAGGATCCCCTGGGTGCCGATGTAGATCCACGAGCCCGCCGTCATCTGGCCGTACATCGTCAGCTCGGCCGCCTCGAGCCGCCGGAACTCGTCCCATGTCGCCCAGTCGGGTACGAGGTTGGAGTTGGCCAGCAGCACTCGCGGCGCCCACTCGTGCGTGCGGAACACGCCAACCGGCTTGCCCGACTGCACGAGCATCGTCTCGTCGTCGCCGAGCGTGCGCAGCGTGCGGCACATCGCGTCGAAGGCCTCCCACGAGCGGGCGGCTCGACCCGTGCCGCCGTAGACGACGAGGTCGTCGGGGCGCTCGGCCACGTCGGGATCGAGGTTGTTCTGCAGCATCCGGTAGGCCGCTTCCTGCGGCCAGCCCCGGCACGACAACTCGGTTCCGCGCGGTGCGCGGACGGGACGGGCACCTGCGCTCACGACCCCACCTTCGCGCACGGGCGCTGCCATGCTCACCCGGTGATCGAGGTCGCCGAGTTCGCTGCCGGGGCCCGCGACTGGCTGGCCGAGCACCGCGACGAGGCCCCGCCCGACTACGGCCCGATCTGCCCACCCGAGCTGATCGACGCCGGCGTGGCCTGGCAGCGCCGGCTGCGCTCGGCCGGCTACGCCGGGATCCACTGGCCGACCGAGTTCGGCGGCCGCGGCCTCACGCCCGAGCACCAGGGCGCGTGGCTCGTCGAGTGCGCGCTGGCCGGCGTGCCGCCGGTGCTCAACATGGTCGGCCTCGTGCTCGCCGGTGGCGCGATCCTGGCCCACGGAACGCCCGAGCAGCGGGCGAGCCACCTGCGGGCGACGCTGGCCGCCGAGCACGTGTGGTGCCAGCTGTTCTCCGAGCCGGGCGCCGGCAGCGACCTCGGGTCGCTGACCACGCGCGCCGAGCGCGACGGCGAGCACTTCGTCGTCAACGGGCAGAAGGTGTGGTGCTCGGGCGGGCGCGTGAGCAACTGGGGCATCCTGATGGCCCGCACCGATCCCGACGCGCCGAAGCACGAGGGCATCTCCTTCTTCCTGTGTCCGATGGATCTCCCGGGCATCGAGGTGCGGCCGCTGCGCCAGATGACGGGCGGCGCCGAGTTCGACGAGGTCTTCCTCACCGACGTCGCGCTGCCGGCCGACCACGTGCTCGGCCCGCTGCACGGGGGCTGGGGCGTCGGGATGGGGGTGCTGACGAACGAGCGCGGCCACATCGGTACGGCCGTCATCTCGCTGGAGCGCCGGCTCGAGCAGTTCACGGCGCTGGCGAGCGAGCGCCAGCTCGACCCGGTCGGCCGCCAGGCGGTGGCCCGGCTGCTGGCCACCGGCACGGCCTACCGGTCGCTGGCCCAGCGCGCCGGCGGCGGGCTCGGTGGCTCCCTGCTCAAGCTCGGGATCACGGAGATGATGTTCGACGTGGCGATCCTGCGCGCCGCCACCCCGAGCGCGCTCGTCGACGGGCCCGAGTCGGCGACGCTGCTCGCCGCCCCCGGTGGCCGCATCGCCGGCGGCACCAGCCAGGTGCAGCGCAACATCATCGGCGAGCGCATCCTCGGCCTGCCGCGCGAGCCGCGGCCGAGCTGACCGCTCAACCCAGCGGGTCGTCGAGGCCGGCCTCGGCCGCGGTGACGACGACGCCCGACGTCACGAGCTGCTCGACGGCGGCCAGGCGGGGCGCCAGCCAGCGGTCGGGCCCGGGGCCGCCGGCTGCGTCGTGCACCGCGACCGCCACAGCGGCGGTGCCGGCGGCAGGGGCGAGCGGAGCACGCAGCGCCAGGCCCCACGACGCCGCGGTCACCTCGACGGCGAGGATGCGCGCCAGGTTGGCCACCGCGACGCGCAGCTTGCGGGTCGCCGCCCAGCCCATCGACACGTGGTCCTCCTGCATGGCGCTGGTCGGCAGCGTGTCGACGCTGGCCGGCACCGCGAGCCGCCGGTTCTCGGCGACCATCGCCGCCTGCGCGTACTGGGCGATCATCAGCCCGGAGTTGACCCCCGCATCGGTCGTGAGGAACGGGGGCAGGCCGTGCGACCGGGCGGGGTCGAGCAGCCGGTCGGTCCGGCGCTCACTGAGGGCACCGAGGTCGGCGATCGACACGGCGAGGAAGTCGGCGACGGCGGCCACCGGCGCGCCGTGGAAGTTGCCGCACGACTCGACCCGCCCGTCGGGCAGGACGACCGGGTTGTCGATGAACGACACCAACTCCCGGTCGGCCACCGCACGGGCGTGCTCGACGGTGTCGCGCGCCGCGCCGTGGACCTGCGGCGTGCAGCGCAACGAGTAGGCGTCCTGCACGCGGTCGTCGCCCACGCGGTGGCTGGCCACGATGGCCGAGCCGGCGAGGAGCGCCCGCAGGTTCGCCGCGCTGACGGCCTGGCCGACCTGCGGCCGCATGGCCACGAGGTCGGCGGCGAAGGCCCGGTCCGTGCCGAGCAGCGCCTCGGTGGTCATCGCGCCGGCCACGTCGGCCGTCCGGAGCAGCACGTCGAGATCGGCGAGGGCGAGCACGAGCATGCCGAGCATCCCGTCGGTGCCGTTGATGAGGGCCAACCCCTCCTTGGCCCGCAGCGTCAACGGGGCCAGCCCGGCGGCGGCGACGGCGGCGGCGCCCTCGACCAGCGTGCCGTCGGCCGTTCGCGCCTCGCCCTCGCCGAGGAGCACGAGCGCGGCGGAGGCGAGCGGGGCGAGGTCGCCGCTGGCGCCGAGCGAGCCGTGCTCGCGCACCACTGGCGTCACGCCGGCGGCGAGCACGGCGAGGATCGCGTCGACGAGCTCCTCGCGGGCGCCGGAGAAGCCCATCGCCAGGCTGCGGGCGCGCAGGAACATCATCGCCCGCACGACCTCGCGCTCCACCTCAGGACCGAGCCCGGCGGCGTGCGAGCGCACGAGCGCCGTCTGCAACTCGGCCGACCGCTCGGTCGGGATGACCGTGTTGGCGAGGGCACCGAACCCGGTGGAGACGCCGTAGACGGGCTCGGGCTGGCCGACCAGCCGCTCGACGACGGCGGCGCCCCGGCGGATGGCCGCCCTGGCGTCGTCGCCGAGGCTGACCGGCCGGTCGCGGCGCGCCACGTCGACGACGTCGCCGGCGGTCACCCCGCGCGCGCCGAGGACGAGCGTGTCCATCAGTGGCGGCGGACGCCGCCGTACTTCATGCGGGTGTCGCTCATCGCAGCCGCCCGCGCCTCGTCGTCGCGGACGCCGGCGTCGACGACCTCGCCGACGAACAGCGTGTGGGTGCCGAGGTCGTGCTGGAACGTCACCCGGCAGTCGAGGTGGGCGATGGCCTCGTCGAACACCGGCGCCCCGGACACGCCGGCCCGCACCGGCCGGCCGTTGAGCGTCATGGCGTCGGCGTCGAACGCCGCCGGCTTGGAGAACTTCACGAACACCCGCGTGTCGTCGGACGACCACAGGTTGACGGTGAACGAACCGCCGGCGGAGATCAGGCGGTGGGTCACCGCGGTGTTGTCGACGCCGACCCCGATCAGCACGGGTTCCATCGACAGCTGGGTGATCCAGCTGGTGGTCATCGCGTTCCACTCGTCGCCGGCCCGCGAGCCGACCAGGGCCAGCGCGTTCGGGATCTTCCACGTGACCCGGTTGAGCAACTCGTCGGTCATCCTGCGCGCCTCCTGTTGATGGCGACGGCCCCGCCGCCGACCGCGGCGACCGCGACGGCCGCCGCGCCGACGACGACGGCCGTGCTCGATCCGCCGCCGTCCTCCTCGTCGGCGACCGTGGTGGCCGGCGTCGTGTCGGCGACGGTCGTCGCGACCGCCGACGTGCTCGTCGGCGTCGGCAGCGTGGTCGCCGGCGCGGCGGTCGTCGCCGTCGCGGCCGCGGTGGTGACCGGGGCCGCCGTGCTCGGCGGGGTCGGAGCCACCGTCGTGGTGGCGGCCGGGTTGTCGACGTCGACGACGGCCACGAGCTGGTCGCGGCCGGGGGCGTCGAGCGGCACGTCGTCGATGGTCTCGGCCGGCTCGGAACCCGGCGCCAGCACCAGAACGCGGGGCGCGGGGTACTCGTCCTGTGGGTCGCCGCTGATCCAGGCCAGCTCCTCGCCGTTGTCGCAGACCTGGATGGCCGGGAACGTGAGCAGCGTGCCGACGGTGTCCGGCGCGAGGAACGTGACGGGGAAGGCACCGTCCTGGTCGGCCGGGAGCACGCCGCCGGTCCACTCCAGCACGGTCCGCCCGGCGCCGTCGGGCGTGGCGGTGGCCGTCCAGCCGTCGACCGCTCCGGCCGTCGCGCCCTCCATCGGCGCCCGGATGCGCACGGCGACGGTGGGCGCGTCACCGCACCCGTGGGTCGGCTTCAGCGTGATCGTCGAGGTCGCGCCGGCCGGGACGGCCACCTTGTCCGGCTCCGTGTGGGCGCTCGCCCGCCCGGCGCTCGCGAGCGCAGCGAGCGCGGCAACAGCGATGACGGCTCCGCGACGCACCCCAGGAGCCTACGGACGCGGCGAGGACTCGGCTGCCGGGAAGTCGGTGAGGCGAGCAGCTTGCTGCGAGCCGAACCCCAACTAACGGTACGCCGCGGCCTGGATCGTGAACAGCTCGGCGTACTGACCGCCGCGCGCCAGCAGCTCCTCGTGGGTGCCCCGCTCGACGACCCGGGCCCCGTCGAGCACGACGATCAGGTCGGCCATGCGCACGGTCGAGAAGCGGTGCGACACGAGCACCGTGATGCGCCCGTTGATGGCCGCCTCGTGCGACGCGGCGGCGTAGCGCTCGAACAGGGCGTGCTCGGTCTCGGCGTCGAGCGCGGCGGTCGGCTCGTCGAGCACGAGGACGAGCGGCTCGTCGCGCATGAAGCCGCGGGCGAGGGCGAGCTTCTGCCACTGCCCGAAGGACACCTCGACCCCGTCCTCCCACGTCGGCCCGAGCTGCGTGTCGAGCCCGCCCGGCAGGCGGTCCACGACGTCGCCGGCCCCGGCCCGGTCGACCGCCGTGGTGACGGCGCCGCGGTCGTCGATCCGTGGCTCGTCGCCCACGCCGACGCTCTGCTCGGCGCGCAGCTCGAAGCGGAAGAAGTCCTGGAACGCGCCGGCCAGGCGAGCCCGCCAGGCCGGCGCCGGCACCGTCGCGAGGTCGATGCCGTCGACGGTGATCCGGCCGCTCGTGGGGTGGTACATCCCGGCCAGCAGCTTGACGAGCGTCGTCTTCCCGGCGCCGTTCTCACCGACGATGGCGACGACCGACCCGGCGGGGAGGTGGACGTCGACGTCCTCCAGCGCCAGCCGCTCGGTCGCCGGGTAGCGGAACGAGACGTGGTCGAAGTGGATGCCGTCGACGATCCGATCGGGCGGCGCGGCCGTCGCCGCCTGCGCCAGGCCGGCGGCGTAGTCCTCCAGCCACGTGAGGCGCAGCGAGGAGTCCAACCACACCCCGCGCAGGAACCCGAGCTCGCCGACGGTCGCCCCGATGTACTGCGAGAGCCGCTGGCCGGCGACGACGACGAGCACGACGTCGCCGACCGGGCGGTCGAGACCGGTGGCGACCCAGGCGATGCCGGCGACGTAGGCCGCCCCGAACAGCGCCCATCCCGCGGTGTGCCACAGCGCCGTCGACCAGCGGGTGGAGGCGATCGGGTCGTACCACGTCCGCCGCTCGTCGCGGCGACGCTCCCGTAGGCGGTCGGCGATCCCGCTCAGGCGCACCTCCTTGGCCGGCGCCGCGGTGGTGCCGAGCACGAAGAGGTGGCGGGCCCGGCGGTTGTGCCACGCGACCGACTCCTCGGTGGCGCGCTCGACGGCCGGGCGCCACGACGACAGCACGAGCACCGGCAGGCCGGCGGCCAGCAGCAGCACGAGGCCCGGCTGGACCGACGCCAGCAGCACGGCCGTCACACCGAGCCGGAAGATCCAGCCGATGTTGGCGAGGATGCACGAGAACAGGTGATCGAGGGTGAACGACTGGTCGCGCAGCACGGCCAGGCGGTCGAGCAGCTCGGTGCGCTCCTGGTGCTCGACGGTGGGGATCGTCGCCTGCAACCGGGCGATGTGGGCCTCCATGGCGATGGCGATCCGGTCGCGGAACCGGCGCTCCAGGCGCTGGTCGAGGAGCAGCAGGTACCAGGTCGCCGTCGCCGACAGGGCCAGCCCCAACGCGGCGGCCATGACCATCGTGCGGTTGCCGTCCACGATGCCGTCGGTGAGGTACATCATCCACAGCGCCAAGAGGGCGTCGGGCAGCATCATCAGCAGGGTCGTGACGAGCGACGCCGTCAGCAGCCGCGGTTCGGCTCGGTAGCCGAGGCGGAACGTCCGCCACAGGGCGGGCAACGCTTTGGGCAGGGCGTCGCGAGTCGGGCTCAGACGAGCTCATCGTGGATCACCTCCTCGCCCTCGTCGTCGAGCTCGACGAAGCGCGAGGCCTGGAGGTCGAACATCGTCCGGTAGCGCCCACCGCGCGCCATCAGCTCGTCGTGGCTGCCGAGCTCGACGACGCGCCCGTGCTCGAGCACGCAGATGCGATCGGCGTGGCGCACCGTCGAGAAGCGGTGCGAGATGAGGATCGTCGTGCGCCCGCCCGTGGCGGTGAGGAGGCGCTCGAAGATCTCCGCCTCGCCGCGCACGTCGAGCTGGGCGGTCGGTTCGTCGAGCAGCACCACGCCGGCGCCGCCGGCGACGGCGCACAGCGCCCGGGCAAGTGCGATGCGCTGCCACTGCCCGCCCGAGACATCGGTGCCGCCTGGATAGCCCTTGGCCAGGATGGTGTCGAGGTCGGCCAGCCCGCCGGCACCCGCCTCGGCCAGCGACGCGAGGATCGTCTCGTCCGGTGCGCCGCCCGGCGCCACGTTCTCGCGCAGTGAGAGCTCGAACCGGATGAAGTCCTGGAACACGGCGGTCACACGGGACCGCCACGCCGCCACGTCGATCTGGCGGACGTCGACGCCGTCGATCTCGATGACGCCGCGGCGCGGGTCGTAGAGGCGGCACAGCAGCTTGGCCAGCGTGGTCTTGCCGGCGCCGTTCTGACCGACGATCGCCAGGGAGGTGCCGGCCGGGATGTGGAGGTCGAAGCCCTCGAGCACGGGCGGCTCGTCGGCGTAGCCGAACGTGACGTCGCGGAAGCGGATGGCCGGACCGGTGTCGGGTGGTGGTGGCTCGGCAGGGCGGCCGTCCGGCTCGGCCAGCGCACCGGCGGCGGCCATCGCCGGCGCCACCCGAGCCGCAGCGGCGACGGCCGGCGCGGCCGCCGTCGAGCGCCCAGCTCAGCCCGCCGAAGGCGATGGCGCTCACGCCGATGGCCGCCTGCAGGGCGACGACCGCGCCGGCCAGGTCGAGCCGGCCGTCGGCGGCGCGATCGCCCAGCGTCCAGAACACGACGACGTTGGCGACGACGACGATGCCGACGCAGCCGAGCAGTGGCCGCTCGCGCAGCCGGGTCGCCTCGTACTGCAGGTCGTAGAGCTGCTGCCGCTGGCGCATGAAGCGGTCGATGATCCAGTCGGCGAGGCCGAAGAGGCGCACCTCCTTGGCGGCGGGGGGATCGACGGCCAGGCGGTACGAGTACTCGGCGTGACGTTGCGCCCGCTGCACCGCCGGCGTGTTGCGGTCGCGCCACACGGCGCTCTCGCGCAGCAGCCAGTGCGTGCACATCCAGGCGAGCACCAGCACGACGGCCTGCCACCAGCCGTAGAACGCCAGCACGATGGCCGAGGCGAACCCGACGACCATGGCCGCCAGACCGTCGCCGATGAACATCAGGTTGAACGACATCGGCGGGCCGGTGATGCCGAGGTCGAAGTCGCGCGCCGTCGTGAGGTCGTCGGCCAGGTCGGTGCGCTCGAGGTGGGCGATCCCGACCGGCCCGAGGGTCGCCCGCATCAGCTCGTCGTTGAGCATCGTCGACACGCGGTCACCGAGGTTCATGCCGACGGCCACGTGCAGCGGGCCGGCGACCTGCGCGGCGATGAAGACGACCGCCATCCCGACCAGCGGACCGGTGAGGCTGTCGCCGTCGGTGATCGCGCCGATCAGCGAGCCCGACGCGACGGCGATGAGCGCCGGGAGCGCCCCCCGCAGCAACACGCCGGCCCACCAGGCCGCGGCGTACAGCGGTGACGCCCGGCGGAGGGCGCCGGCCAGCGCCCACTCCTGGCGGTTGCGCAACCGGGCGATCACTGCCCGAGCACCTCGCCCCACTCCTGCTCGCCGCCGGCGGGATCGGCGAAGATCCCCATCGCCCCGACGGCGGTGTCGCGGGCGTCGGTGAGGAACACGAACCGGGCCGGCAGGACCCGCTCGGTGCCGTCGGCGTGGAGCACCGGCAGGTTCGTCGCCGCTCGGTCGAGGCGGCACTCGGCGGTGCGCATGGCGCGGTGGAACGCCGCCCAGTGGGCGTCGCGATAGCGCGGCGGCACGATCAGGTCGAGCGTCTGGCCGATGGCGTCGGCGGCGGGGCGGCCGAGCAGGCGTTCGGCGTCGTCGCTCCACGCGGTGATCCGGCCGCGTTCGTCGGACAGCACGATGGCGGCGTTCCCCACGCCACCATCGTGCGTCATGGTGTCGCGCCCTGTCTTGCAGGAATGGGAACGGCGACGCGGGCCGGGCGGCCGCGGATGCGGGTGACGCCGGCGGCGGCGATGACGCAGCAGATGCCGGCGGTGACGAACGCCGGCCGGTACGAGCCGGTGACGTCGCGGATCTCGCCGGCGCCCCAGGCAGCAACGGCGGCGCCCATCTGGTGGCCGGCGAAGACCCACCCGTACACGAGCGGCCCGCGCACCGTGCCGAACTGCTCGATGCAGAGCGCGACCGTCGGTGGCACCGTGGCCACCCAGTCGAGCCCGTAGAAGACCATGAAGCCGAACAGCCCGGCGCCGCCGGTGGCCAGGGCAGGGTCGATGAACAGGAGGCTGAGGCCGCGGAGCAGGTAGTAGGCGATGAGCAGGTTGCGCGGGTCGGTGCGGTCGGTCAGCCAGCCCGAACCGACGGTGCCGATGACGTCGAAGACGCCGATCAGCGCGAGGTAGCCGGCCGCCGTCGTCGCGCCCAGGTGGTGGTCGTGGGCGGCCGAGAGGAAGTGCGTCTGGATCAGCCCGTTGGTGGACAGGCCGCACACGAAGAAGCTGCCGAACAGCAGCCAGAACGTCCCGCTGCGCCAGGCGTCCCGGAGGGCGCTGAAGGCCGCATGCACCGGCCGGATCCGCCGGTCGTCGACGGGCACCGGCGCCGTCGCGCCGTACGGGAGCAGGCCCATGTCCTCGGGGCGGTCGCGCAGGAACAGCACCACGATCGGCACGACGGCGAGGGCCGACAGGGCGACCGTCAGGCCGACGGCCGCGCCACCCGACGTCCTCGGCGAGCCGAGTCAGCATCGGCAGGAACACCAGCTGGCCGCTGGCCGTCGCCGCCGTCAGGGCGCCCGTCACGAGGCCGCGGCGGGCGACGAACCAGCGACTGGCGACCGTCGACGCGAACACGGTGGCCATGCACCCCGACCCGACGCCGACGACGACGCCCCAGAGGAGGAACAGCTGCCAGGGCTGGGTCATCTGCGTCGTGCCGAGGGCACCGAGGGAGATCACGGTCAGCGCCACGGTCGTGACGCGGCGCAGGCCGTACCGCGCCTGCAGCGCGGCGGCGAACGGTCCGATGAAGCCGAACAGCAGCACGTTGATGCTGACCGCCGTGCCCACGGTCGCCCGGCTCCAGCCGAACTCCTCGCGGAGCGGGTCGATGAGGATCCCCGGCGTCGACCGGAAGCCCGCCGCGCCGAGGAGCGTCACGAACGCGGTGGCGAAGACGACCCACGCGTAGTGCACCCGGCGGACCACGTCGAGACGCTAGCGAGCGGCCGCCGCCAGACGCTCGGCCAGCCGGCGCAGCTCGACGCGCACCTCCTCCGGTTCGACGACCTCGAACGGGAACGGCAGGCTGGCGAGGTAGCGGGCGATCCAGTCGGCGTCGCCACCGATCCGCACGACCGACGTGGTGGCCCCGGCGCGGGCGCGCTCGACGACGCCGACGGTCGGCGGGATCTCACGCGCCGCCACGGCCGGCGGCACGGGGAGGCGGACGCGGGCCTGGGTGTCGTGGACGCGCACGGCCACGCCTTCGGCGACCAGGGCGGCGGCGTCGGGGGCCGGACGCGGCGTCGAGCGGAAGCCGGTGGCCGCCGGGCGGCCCGACGCGGTCGACGCGGAACGTGCGCCAGTCGTCGCGGTCGAGGTCGAAGGCGACGAGGTACCACCGACTGCGCAGCGACACGAGGCGGTGCGGCTCGACGTGGCGGCGGCTCGTGCGGTCGTCACCGGTGCGGTAGTCGAAGCGCAGCCGTTCCTCGCGCCGGCATGCCTGGGCGAGCGTCATGAGGATGGCGACGTCGGTGGTCGTCGGGTCCTGCTCGGGGGACGGTGCCCGGCCGATCCGCACGGTGACCTCGCCGAGCGTGTCGACGCGCTCGCGCAGTGCGCTCGGCAGCACCTGGGCCAGCTTGGTCATGGCCGCCACCGCCGGCTCGCCGAGCATCGGGTCGGCGCTGCGCGAGAGCTCGCGGAGGGCCACCGAGACGGCGACCGCTTCGTCGTCGTCGAGCAGCAGCGGGGGCAGGCGGCCGCCCGCGCCGAGGGCGTAGCCGCCGTACCGTCCGGTGGTGCTCGTGACCGGGTAGCCGAGGTCGCGCAGCCGTGTGACGTCCCGCCGCAGGGTGCGCGGCGTGACCGCCAGCCGCTCCGTCAATTCCTGCGCTGACCAGGACGAACGCGCCGTGAAGAGGACGAGCAGGCGGAGCAGTCGGGCGGACGTGTCGATGGTCACGATGCTGCCACAGAACGAGGACCGGAACTGTCCACAATCGTTCGTACGTTCGTGTCATGACCTACCTCTCCTTCGAGACCACATGGCAGCTCGCCAAGGACCGCCAACGGCAGCTCGAGGACGTCGCCGCGAGGCGCCGCCGGATCCGCCCCCGCCCACCCGCCGACCGGCTCCCCACGGACGACCCGGGTGGGCGGGCGGCGTGACCGCTTCCGTCAACCGCTGAGGCTCGTGAGGCACTGCTCGAGCGCGACGTCGAGCGGATCGAGCACGACCGCGCCGGGATGGGCGGTGCGCAGCGCCGGCACGAGGTGCGACCACCCGGTGCCGCCGAGGGCGATGGTCGCGGCCCCGGTGGCGCGGGCGACCACGGCGGCCTCGTCGAGGCCGCGCAGCACGTCGCCCGACAGCACGACGACGGGGTCGGGGGACCGCTCGACCGCCGCCGCCAGCGCCTCGCCGGCCCCGACCACGGGGACAACAACGGCCGCGCGGGCCGCGGCGAGGCCGGGGTCGCTGGTGCAGTCGATGATCACGGCGTCGAACCCGGCGTGGGCGGCGTCGACGACGGCGCTGACGACATGCGGTGCGGCCTGGCGCGCGTCCTCGTCGCTGTGGATGTCCAACGGTCCGGCACCGGTGGTGCGGTACTCGACCTCGACGCCCGGGCGGGTGAGCCGGCGCACGTCGGCGGCGACCTCGTCGGCGATGTCGGCCAGCGGCCGGCTGGTCGGTCCGATCAGCGCGATGCGGGTCACGGCGCCGACCCGGCGAGGGCGCGGTGGTACGGCATGGATCCGATTCTGACGAAGATTCCGGTACCGTTTCTGGCCGCGAAGTTCACACGGAATCCGCGGCGGCGGCGAGATCCCCGCCCAGATCGGGGGTCGCCACCGTCAGCCGGCGCGCAGGACGGCCAGGGCGTCGGCGAGGCAGGCGGCCAGCTCGGCGTGGCCGCGCACGGCGACGGGCAGGCGCGGCGGGAGGTCCGGGAGCGGCGGGAGGGGGGCCGGCGCCTCCATCCACGTGGCCAGGACGTCGATCGTGGGACCGTCGGCTCGTGCCGGGCAGCGCGGGGTGGCGCTCGCCGGAGCGCCAGCGCGCCAGCACCGACGGCTCGATCGTGATCTCGTCGGCGAGGACGAGCAACGTGGCAAGGGCGTGCTTGCAGAAGCCGCCGGGGCTCTCGTCCGGGCAGCTGCACGTCGCCAGCAGCTCGTCGGCCTCGGGGACGGCGCCGAGCAGCGAGCCGAGCTCGTCGGCCGGGGCGGCGTACACCGTGGTGACGTAGGGCTCGTAGCGCGAACCCTGGACGAGGCCACGCGCCTCACCGGGCTCGACCTCGATGTCGAACACGGCACCGTCGCGGGCGTACGCCTTGGCCCGCCCGAAGCGGGCGGGGTCCGACACCTCGGCGGCGACGGCGCGCAGCATCGCCGCCGGCACGCGCCCCGGTGGGTTGACGCCGGCGTACCGCCGTGGCGCGGCTCATCGGTGCCGCCCGCTCACGACGGCAGCTCCAGCTTGACCAGCTCGCGCAGCTCGGCGGTCGAGAGCTCGGACAGCCAGGCCTCGCCGGAGCCGATCACCGCGTCGGCGAGGGCCCGCTTGTCGTCGATGATCTTGGCGATGCGCTCCTCGACCGTGCCCTCGCAGACCAGCTTGTGGACGACGACGGTGCGGCCCTGGCCGATGCGCCAGGCGCGGTCGGTGGCCTGGTCCTCGACGGCGGGGTTCCACCAGCGGTCGTAGTGGATGACCTGGCTGGCCGCGGTGAGGTTGAGTCCGGTCCCGCCGGCCTTGAGCGAGACGAGCAGCAGCGGCGGTCCGAGCCCGGCCTGGAAGTCGGCGACCATCGCGTCGCGCCGCGCCCTCGGGACGCCACCGTGGAGGAACGGCAGGCGCAGCTCGAGGCGCTCGGCGCCGTGCCGGCGCAGCAGCTCGCCCATCTCGCGGAACTGCGTGAAGACGAGGGCCCGCTCGCCGACGTCGAGCAGTTCGTCGACGAGCTCGTCGAAGCGGGCGAGCTTGCCCGACCGCCCGGCCAGCCGCGACCCGTCGCCGAGGGCGTGGGCGGGGTGGTTGCAGATCTGCTTGAGCCGGGTGAGCGCGGCCAGCACCAGCCCGCGCCGCTTCATCCCGCTCGTGCCGGCCGCGTCCTCGAGCAGGCGGGCGACGACGTGCTGGTACAGCACCGCCTGCTCGCGGGTCAGCCCGGCCCAGGCGATCTGCTCGATCTTGTCGGGCAGGTCGGGCACGAGCTGGCGGTCGGCCTTCGTGCGGCGCAGCACGAACGGTTGGGTGATCCGCCGCAGCCGGGCCGCCGCGTCGGCGTCGCCCTCGCGCTCGATCGGCCGGCCGAAGCGGTGCCGGAAGCGCTCGCGGCTGCCGAGCAGGCCCGGGTTCACGGCGTCGAGGATCGCCCACAGCTCGGCGAGGCGGTTCTCGACCGGGGTGCCGGTGAGAGCCAGCTTCTGGCCAGCCGGCAACCGGCGGAAGGCCTTGGCGGCGTGGGTCGCCGGGTTCTTGATGACCTGCGCCTCGTCGGCGACCACCGTGGTCCAGGCGACGCCGGCCAGGTGGTCGACGTCGCGCGGCAGCAGGCCGTAGGTCGTCACGACGAGGTCGGCGCCGGCCAGCTCGTCGCCGTCCCCCGGCGTCGCCCGCTCGGCGCCGTGGTGGACGACGACCCGCAGCGTCGGCGCGAACCGTGCCGCCTCGGCGACCCAGTTGTGCACGACCGACAGCGGGCACACGACGAGGTGCGGGCCCGGGCGCTCGAGCAGGTGGGCGAGCGTCGTGGCGGTCTTGCCCAGGCCCATGTCGTCGGCCAGGCAGCCGCCGAGGCCGAGCCGTTCGAGGAAGCGCAACCAGCCGAGGCCGCGGCGCTGGTACGGCCGCAGGGTGCCCGTGAACGACGGCGGCTCGACCTCCTCGACGAGGCGCTCGTCGGGCAGGCCGGCGAGGAGGGCGTCGGTCCAGCCCGGCGCCGACGTCAGGTGGTGCTCGGCGGCGAGCCGCAACAGACCGACGGCGTCGACGACACCGTCGTCGCGCCGGCGCTCGTCGACCGTGCGCCGGGCCTTGCGCAGCGCCGCCGGATCGATGCGCACCCAGCGCCGGCCGGTGTGCAGCAGCGTCGCCCCGGCCGCCTCGGCGCGCGCCAGCTCGGCCTCGGAGAGGGCGGCAGGGCCGTCCTCGTCGGCGACGGTCAACGTCCACTGGACGATGGCCTCGCGGCCGAGGCCGGCGGCCCGCTCGGACGGCGGGGACGGCGTGGCCCGGCCGCGCACGGCGACGCCGGCGCGCACCAGGCGCTCCGGACCGAGCAGCTCGATGCGGAGGCGGTCGAGCTCGGCGGGCGCCTGCTCGAGGAAGCGATCGGCGGCCTCGACGTCGAAGACGACCGATGTCGGCTCGTGGGCGGTGGCCAGCTCGGCGAGGACGTCGACGGCGCCGGCGGCGGTGACCGCGAGGTCCTTCACCGCGTCGACGAGGAACGTCAGGTGGCCCGGCTCGCCGGCCAGCTCGACGGCCAGCGGGCTGGCATCCCAGACGTCGTCGGCGGTGCACCAGCGGCCCGGATCGTTGTCGTCGACGAGCTCGAGGCGGACCTCCCAGTCGTCGAACGGGTCGTCCGGGACGAGCAGGCGCAGCCGGGGGACGACCACCGGCTCGCCGGCCGCCCGCCGCCGGCGGCGGTCGAGGGCCTCGGCCACGGCATCGACGCCCTCCGGCACCGAGGGGGCACGAACGACCGGATCGGGGTCAGCCAGCGCCCGGGCGACGGCGCGCGTCGCCGCGAGGGCAGGGGTCCGCCCGGACGGCAGCGGCGGTCGCCATCCCTGGTCGGCCAACCGGTGGCGGGCCACGCCGTCGACCATCGCGGCGTGCACCTCGGCGACGTCGCCGCCACGGGGGAGGCACACCGGCGGCATCGCGGCCGCGAGCTCGGCGAGGGCGGCGTCGAGCGCGGGATCGGCGAGGGGCAACCACCGCGCCACGCGCAGCCCGCGCTCGTCGGCGACCACCGGCGTCACCAGGCCGGCGGTGACGGCGGAAGCGGCGAGACGCCCGACGGCGGCGAACCAGGCGAGCGAGTCGCCGGCCTTCGTCGGCGGGCCGACCGAGCGCAGCCACCGGGCGACGGCGTCGCGCTCGAGGCGCACCGTGGGCGGGCGCAGCGCCCGCCCGCCGGGGAGCTCCAGCTCGATGGCGGCGACCCGCCCGTGGGCGAAGGGGGTGCGTGACCACGGTGGTCGCTCGAACGTGCGGTGCAGCCAGTTCGGGGGCACGGCCGCCTGGCCGTCCCATCCCCACACGTGCAGGGTGCCGTCGACCCACGACCCCACGATCGTGAACTCGGCCGGCATCCCGGCCGACGCTACCGACGGGGTGTCGCATGGGAGCGTCCCCGCGGGCCTGCGTGGCCGGGGAACGCAGTGACGGCGTCGGCTACCGTCCGGAGATCGCCGCGAGGACGTCGACGAGGGCCCGCCCCGCCACCCGCATGGCGCCGCCGCGCCGTCACGTCGTCGCACGGGCCGAGGCGGCGCGCCATCCGATCCTCCAGCTGCAGCGCACGGCCGGCAACGCCGCCGTGGCCGGTCTGGTGCAGCGCGTCGAGGAGCCGGCCCCGGCCGGTCCGGCGACGCCGATGCTCAGCCGGGGGTCGAGCGGGCCGGCGGTGCGCGCCCTGCAGCTCGACCTCAACGCACTCGGTCAGCAACCCCACCTCGACCCCGACGGCGCCTTCGGCAAGAACACCGACGCCGCCGTGCGCTTCTTCCAGCAGGCCCACCGGCTGGTGCCCGACGGGATCGTGGGGCCGTTCACGTCGAACATGCTGTCCAACGAGCGGGCCACCGAGCCGGCGACGCTCCTCGCGCCGTGCCACACGCCGGAGAAGCCCGGCCCCTCGGGTGCCCACGAGAAGGCGCTCGACGAGACGGTCGGTCCGAACCGCGGCGGCAACCTGCTGGGCGCGCCGGGGAAGCCGAAGGTCAACCTGACCCTCGTGCTCACCAACGAGCCGCAGGACAACGACGAGGCGGCGGCGGTCGGCGGCACACGCGTCAACGTCGGGTCGATGGCCGAGCTGAAGAAGGTGCTCGACGCCAACCCCTCGATCGGCCTGCTGGCGATCATCTCGCACGGCGGCAGCGACGGGACGGTCGTCGTCGGGGGCAAGAACGAGAAGCTGGCCGCCATCGCTGCCGCGTTGACGCAGCGGACGGCCGGGTCGATCGACCGCATCCAGTTCCTCGGCTGCAACATCGGCAAGGACCCGGGCGGGATGAGCACGCTGAAGGGCCAGACCGGTGCCGGCGCCGTGGAGGGCGTCACGTGCTTCCTCGAGACGCAGATCCTCCGGCCCGCCCACCGGACGCCGAGCGGTGCGCTGATCCGCACCCGCGCCGACCTGCCCCGGCAACCGAACGGGCAGCCGATGAGCGACGTCGACTTCGGCAACCACCTCAAGCAGTTGATCCCGGGCCACACCGACGTCCGCAACAACCCGTTGAAGCGGCACGACTGCATCCTCGGGCTGAAGCCCGGCACGACGCTGGCGATGACCGACCCGGCCGAGCTGGCCGACCTCTACTTCAAGCGCCAGGGCAACCTGGTCTTCCGGTTCAACCCGGCCACCGACGGCGCCTGCTGGAACGACCTCAAGTTCGACAAGCCCGACGCCGCCGGCTGCCAGCGTGTGCAGAAGTGAGCGCTCAGCCGGGGCGGGCCAGCTCCATCGTCCAGTAGACGGTGCCGCGGGCCGATGTGGCCAGGGCCACCCCGATCTGCGTGAAGTTCCCGCTGAGGATGTTGGCGCGGTGGCCGTCGCTGCTCATCCAGCCCTCCATGACGGACGCCGCGTCCGGGTACCCGTAGGCGACGTTCTCGCCCCATGCCCAGGCGACGTAGCCGGTGGCGGCGATGCGCTGGCCGGGGTTGGAGCCGTCGCTGCCCGTGTGGCTCATCCGTTCGCGGGCGGCCTGGTCGTCGCTGTGCACCTGGGCCGCCAGGTTCAGCGCGCCGTGCACGGTCAGTGGGGCCAGTCCGGCGTTGGCCCGCTGGGCGTTGGTCAGCTCGACCACCTGCTGGGCGGCGGCGGACGACACCGGCGGGGGCGCCGGGGCCGGGGCCGGAGCGGGGGCCGGTGCCGGTGGGGCGCACTGCGGCTCGCACTGCCCGAGGAGGAGGGCCGCCGCCACGCCGAAGCTGCCGAAGGTCGCCGTGAGCCGCATGCGACCAGACTGTCACACGATCGCAACTTATGCGAGCCCGACGAACTTGATACGGAGAGACTCAAGTTTCTTGTCTGGTCGTATACTCCACCCATGGCCCTGGACCCCAAGAAGTGGACGCTGAAGACGCAGGAGGCGATGGCCGCGGCCATCGACCAGGCCAAGGCCAACTCCAACCCGGAGCTGACGCCCGACCACCTGCTCGCCGCCCTGACCCGCCAGGACGAGACGGTGGTCCCGGCCGTGCTGGCCAAGCTCGGCCAGGCGCCGCTGATGGTGCGCAACAAGGCCGACGAGGCCGTCGCCCGGCTGCCCAAGGCGTACGGCGGCGACGAGCCGCGCCTCGGGCGGGCGCTGAACCAGGTGTTCGACGGGGCCCAGCGCTTCCAGGCCGACCTCCGCGACGACTTCTTGTCCGTCGAGCACCTGCTGCTCGCCATGCACGACCGGTTGGGCGTCGGCACCGAGGAGCTGCTGCAGGCGCTCCAGGAGGTCCGCGGCTCGCACCGCGTCACCTCGCAGAACCCCGAGGACCAGTTCCAGGCGCTGGAGAAGTACGGCCAGGACCTGACGGCGCGCGCCCGCGAGGGCAAGATCGACCCCGTCATCGGCCGCGACGACGAGATCCGGCGCGTCATCCAGGTGCTCTCGCGGCGGACCAAGAACAACCCGGTGCTGATCGGCGAGCCCGGCGTGGGCAAGACGGCCATCGTCGAGGGCCTGGCCCGGCGCATCGCCGACGGCGACGTCCCCGAGGGCCTCAAGAACAAGCGCCTCGTCGCCCTCGACATCGGCTCGATGGTGGCCGGAGCCAAGTACCGCGGCGAGTTCGAGGAGCGGCTCAAGGCCGTGCTCAAGGAGATCACCGACGCCGCCGGCGAGGTGGTCACGTTCGTCGACGAGCTGCACACCATCGTCGGCGCCGGCGCGGCCGAGGGGGCGATGGACGCCGGCAACATGATCAAGCCGATGCTGGCCCGCGGCGAGCTGCGGATGATCGGGGCGACGACGCTCGACGAGTACCGCAAGCACGTCGAGAAGGACGCCGCCCTCGAGCGGCGCTTCCAGCAGGTGTACGTCGCCGAGCCGTCGGTCGAGGACACCGTCGGCATCCTGCGCGGCCTGAAGGAGCGCTACGAGGTGCACCACGGCGTGCGCATCCAGGACTCCGCTCTCGTCGCCGCCGCCGTGCTGTCGAACCGCTACCTCACCAACCGCTTCCTGCCCGACAAGGCCATCGACCTCGTCGACGAGGCGGCCAGCAAGCTGCGCATCGAGATCGACTCGATGCCCACCGAGATCGACATCGTCGAGCGGCGCATCCTCCAGCTCGAGATCGAGCAGGTCGCGCTCGACAAGGAGAGTGACGAGGCGTCGCGTGCCCGGCTCGAGGCGCTCACCGACGAGCTGGCGACGCTCAACGCCGAGGTCGCCGAGATGAAGCGCCACTGGGAGGCCGAGCGCGAGGCGATCGACGCCATCCGCACCCTGAAGGAGGAGCTCGAGCAGCTGCGCACGCAGCTCGAGCGCGAGGCCGACCTGAACGTCGCCGCCGAGATCCGCTACGGCCGCATCCCCGAGCTCGAGCGGCGCATCGGCGAGGCGACCACCCACCTCGACGAGCTGCAGGCCGAGAAGCGCATGCTCAAGGAGGAGGTCGACGCCGAGGACATCGCCGAGGTCGTGTCCAAGTGGACCGGCGTGCCGGTGAGCCGGCTGATGGAGGCCGAGGCCGCCAAGCTGATCCACCTCGAGGAGCACCTCCACGAGCGGGTGATCGGCCAGGACGACGCCGTCATCGCCGTCGCCAACGCGATCCGCCGCAGCCGGGCCGGCCTGTCGGACCCCAACCGCCCGATCGGGTCGTTCATGTTCCTCGGCCCGACGGGCGTCGGCAAGACCGAGCTGGCCCGCGCCCTCGCGCAGTTCCTGTTCGACGACGACCACGCCATGGTGCGCATCGACATGGGCGAGTACATGGAGAAGTTCTCCGTCTCCCGCCTGATCGGCGCGCCCCCCGGCTACGTCGGCTACGACGAGGGCGGCCAGCTCACCGAGGCGGTGCGCCGCCGGCCCTACTCCGTGGTCCTGCTCGACGAGATCGAGAAGGCCCACCCGGACGTCTTCAACGTCCTGCTGCAGGTGCTCGACGACGGCCGGCTCACCGACGGCCAGGGCCGCACGGTCGACTTCACCAACGCCGTGCTGATCATGACGTCGAACCTGCAGGGCGACCCGCTCGACTTCTTCAAGCCGGAGTTCATCAACCGGGTCGACGAGATCATCCGCTTCCGGCCGCTCGGCGAGGGCGACCTGGCCAAGATCGTCGAGATCCAGCTCGAGCAGTGGCGACGCCGGCTGGCCGAGCGGCGCATCGAGCTGGACATCACCCCGGAGGCCACGGCCTTCCTGGCCAAGGAGGGCTTCGACCCGGCGTTCGGCGCCCGGCCGCTGAAGCGGGTGATCCAGCGCCAGATCGGCGACCAGGCGGCGATGCTCCTCCTCGAGGGCAAGGTCACCGACGGCGGCACGGTGCACGTCGACGTCGCCGACGGCGAGCTGCGCGTCACGGCATGAGCGCCTGACTACGGTCCTCGACCGATGGGGTCCGTCATCACCGACACCCACGAAGGCGTCGCGACGGTCGTCATCGACCACGCGCCGATCAACCTGATGACCGTCGAGGTCTTCCTCGAGCTGGCCGCCACCATCGACGCGTTGGCCGCCGACGGCGACGTCCGCGTGGTCGTGCTCCGTTCGGCGAACCCGGAGTGGTTCATCGCCCACTTCGACGTCGCCGCGATCCTGACGTTCCCGACCGAACGCCGCCCACCACCCACGGAGCTGTCGACGTACCACGCGATGTGCGAGGCGCTGCGGACGATGCCCAAGGCGACCATCGCCGTCATCGAGGGCCGCGTCGGCGGGGGCGGCAGCGAGCTGGCCCTCAGCTGCGACATGCGCTTCGCCGGCCCGACGGCGATCTTCAGCCAGCCGGAGGTCGCCCTCGGCATCCTGCCCGGGGGCGGTGGCACGGTGCGCTTGCCGCGGCTGGTGGGTCGGAGCCGGGCGCTCGAGGCGATCCTCGGGTGCGACGACATCGACGCCGCGACCGCCGAGCGATGGGGGTGGGTCAACCGGGTGCTGCCCACCGACGAGCTGTCGGTCTTCGTCGACCGCCTCAGCGCCCGGATCGCCCGGTTCCCCGCGCACGCAGTGGCGGCCGCCAAGGCGAGCGTGCTCGGCGCCGAGGCCGGCGTCGTCGACCAGTTGCTCGCCGAGGACCACGCCTTCCGGGGCACGCTCGGCGAGCCCAGCGCCCGCGCCGCGATGCAGCGCTTCCTCGATGTCGGCGGGCAGACGGCGGCCGTCGAGCGTGAGCTCGGGGCGATCGCCGGCCGCCTCGGCGACGCCGCGCCCGACCGTTCCGACTGAGTCCTCCATGTTCTGGGTCCGGATCCGCCCTGGCGGGGCGGATCCAGGACCCGAGAACGACTCAGGTGCGGCGGCGGAGGGCGGCGGCGTGGGCGGGGAAGCCCTCGTGGTCGGCGAGGGCCACGATCGACGGGGCCATGCGGGCCAGCGCGCCGGCATCGGCACGGGCGACCGCCGTGCGCTTGAGGAAGGCCTCGACCGTGATGCCCGACGACACCTGGGCGAAGCCGGAGGTCGGCAGGGAGGCCGGGCAGCCGATGACGAAGTTGGCGGCGCTGAACGGGGTGTGCTGCCCGACGAGGATCTCACCGGCGTTGACGAGGGCGTCGACGACCGTGTCGACGACGTCGTCGGCGACGGCCACCTGGAGGTGCTCGGGCGCGTAGCGGTTGGCGACCTCGACGGCCTCGTGCAACGACGCCACCAGCACGCAGCCGCCGTTGACACCGAGGGACGCCGCCGCCGCCGCGGCGCGGGGCGCGGGCAGGTCGGCGAGTTGGTGGCGCAGCTCGGCGTCGGTGGCGGCGGCCAGCTCGGCCGACGGCGTGATCAACACGACGGAGGAGTCGGTGCCGTGCTCGGCCTCGATCAGCAAGTCGGCGGCCAGGCGCACCGGGTCGGCGGAGCCGTCGGCGACGACCACGCTCTCGGTGGGTCCGAGCAGCATCATCGTGGTCACGCCGTACCGCTGCAGCTCCACCTGGGCGCACGTCACCGCCGGTGAGCCCGGGCCGAGCACCTTGCGCACGGCGGGGATCGACTCGGTGCCGAACCCGAGCGCGGCCAGCCCGGCCGGTCCGTTGACCCGGAACACGTCGGTGATGCCGAGCTTGCGGCAGACCGCGAGGACCGCGGGATCGACGGCGCCGCCGCCGCCCGGCACGGGCGGCACCACGAGCACGACGAGCGGCACGCCGGCGACCGTGGCCGGGACGCCGAGCTGGTAGGCGACGCTCGGGTAGCTGGCCTTGCCCGAGGGCACGAACAAGCCGGCCGAGGCGATCGGGGAGACCTTCTCGCCGACGCGCAGGCCCGGCTCCGCCTCGAAGCTCCAGTCCGTCGCCCGCGCCATCAGCTGCTCGTTGAACGCCCGGCAGTGGGCGATGGCGTCGTCGAGGGCGCGGTCGACCTCGTCGCCGACCACCGCCGCCTCGATGGCGTCGGGCCGGACGCGCAGCTCGTCGGGCGTCAACGTGACGCCGTCGAAGCGGGCCAGCGCGTCGCACACCGCCTCGTCACCGCGCGCCCGCACGTCCTCGATGAGGGCGGCGATCGACTCGCGCAAGGCCGGATCGAAGATGTCGGCGAGGCCCCGCGCGCACAGCGCGGCGCGCGCCGGCTCGTCCATCTCCGACCAGCGCAGGGCGCGCATCACCGCCTCCATCGGGAGCAACGTACCGGGCACCGTCCGGTACCATCGGCGCCGATATGCCCGTCACCGTCGTCGTCGGGGCCCAGTGGGGTGACGAGGGCAAGGCCAAGGTGATCGACCTCCTCGCCAAGGAGCACACGTACGTCGTGCGCTACCAGGGTGGCCACAACGCCGGGCACACCGTCGTGGTCGGCGGCGACCGGTACGCCCTGCAACTGGTGCCGAGCGGGATCCTCTACGACCACGTCATCCCGGTCATCGCCAACGGCGTGGTGGTCGACCTGCCGACGCTGTTCAGCGAGATCGACGCCCTCGAGGCGCGTGGCGTGTCGTGTGCCCGGCTGCAGGTGTCCAGCCGCGCCCACCTCATCTTCCCGTGGCACCAGGCCCACGACGCCATCGCCGAGGCGATGCGCGGCGACGACAAGATCGGCACGACGCTCAAGGGCATCGGCCCCGCCTACGCCGACAAGGCCCGCCGCGTCGGCGTGCGCGCCGGCGACGTGCTCGAGCCCGCCGCGTTCGCAGAGCACGTCAAGGCCCGCGCCTTCGCCGAGAACCGCGAGCTCGAAGCGGCCGGCGGCGAGCCGCTCGACATCGACGAGATCGTCGAGCGCTTCGCCGCGCTCGGCGCCCGGCTGGCGCCGTACGTCGTCGACACCGTCGGCCTGCTGCACGAGGCCCTCGACCGTGGCGAGCACCTGCTGCTGGAGGGCGCCCAGGCGACCTTCCTCGACCTCGACCACGGCACCTATCCGTACGTCACGTCGTCGAACCCCACCGCCGGTGGCGCCTGTGCCGGCACCGGGCTGGGGCCACGCGACATCGACCGCGTCGTCGGGATCACCAAGGCCTACACCACCCGCGTCGGCGCCGGACCGTTCCCGACCGAGCTCACCGACGCCGACGGCGACTCGCTGGTCGACGTCGGCCGCGAGTTCGGCACGGTCACCGGCCGGCGCCGCCGGGCCGGCTGGCTGGACTGCGTGATGCTCCGCCACGCCGTGCGCTTGAACAGCCTGAGCGAGCTGGCCCTCACCAAGCTCGACGTGCTCGACGGCTTCGAGACCGTCAAGGTGTGCACCGACTACCGCGTCGACGGCCGGCCGCTGCCGCACTACCCCGACCGCGTCGACGTGCTGACGCGCGTCGAGCCCGTGTACGAGGTGCTCGAGGGATGGCGCACGGACCTGTCGGACGTCCGCGAGCCGGGCAAGTTGCCGGCGGAGGCGCGGGCGATCATCGAGCTCGTCGAGCGGGAGGTCGGGATCCCGGTGCGCGTCGTCGGTGTCGGCGCCGAGCGCGACGACTACGTCCTGTGGCGTTCCCCGGCCACGCAGGCCGAGGCTGGCCGTCCGCTCGCTGGCGCTCGCTCGCTCGCAACCGATGACGCGGCCGGTGACGCTCGGGCAGCTCGCCAATGATCGACCGCTACTCGCGGCCGGAGATGGCCACCGTGTGGACCGACACCACCCGCTTCGCCCGCTGGCTGGAGGTCGAGCTGCTGGCCACGGAGGCCCACGCCGCACTCGGCGTGGTGCCACCGGCGGATGCCGCAGCCTGCCGGGAACGGGCGCCGGCCGTCGACGACGCCTTCGTGGCCGCCGTCGCCGAGCGCGAGCGCGTGACGGACCACGACGTGGCTGCGTTCGTCGACGTCGTGCAGGAGCGCATCGGCGCGCCGGCGGGTGCCTGGATCCACTACGGCCTGACCTCCTCCGACGTCGTCGACACGGCGCTCTGCTGGGCGATGCGCGATGCCGCCGACGTCGTCCTCGCCGGCGTCGACGCGCTGCTCGCCACGCTGATCGAGGTGGCCCGGGCGCACATCGACACCGTCATGGTCGGCCGCACCCACGGCATCCACGCCGAGCCGACGACGTTCGGCGCCAAGGTGGCGCTGTGGGCGCTGCAGTTCGACCGTGACCGCACCCGGTTGCGAGCGGCCCGCGAGACCGTCGCCGTGTGCAAGCTCTCGGGCGCCGTCGGCACCTACTCCAACGTGGAGCCGGACGTCGAGGACTTCGTCGGCGACCGCCTCGGCCTGCGGCCGGTGCCGGCCACCCAGGTGATCAGCCGCGACCGGCACGCCGAGTACCTCTGGGCGCTGGCCGCCGTCGCCGCCTCGTGCGAGCTCGTCGCCGTCGAGCTCCGCCACCTCCAGCGCACGGAGGTCGCCGAGGTGCGCGAGGGCTTCAAGCCCGGGCAGAAGGGTTCGTCGGCGATGCCGCACAAGCGCAACCCGATCTCGGCGGAGACGATCAGCGGCCTGGCGCGCGTCGTGCGGTCCAACTTGCTCGCCGGCCTGCAGGACGTCGCGCTGTGGCACGAGCGCGACATCTCCCATTCATCGGTCGAACGGATCGTGCTCCCGGACTCGTCGCTGCTCGTCGACTACATGGTCAACCGATTGAATCGACTGCTCCAGGGTCTGGAGATCGACGAAGAACGGATGCGCCGGAACCTGTGGTCGAGCCACGGTTTGCTGTTCAGCCAGCCGGTCTTGCTGGCGCTCGTGGCCGCCGGGCGGACGCGTGATGACGCCTACCGGATCGTGCAACGCAACGCGATGGCGGCCTGGGAGACGGGTACCGATTTCCGTGAGTTGCTCGAGCAGGATCCCGACATGACGCTCGACGTGGTCGCCCTCGACGAGGCCTTCGACCTGAAGCGCGCGCTGCGCCACCTCGACCGGGTGGCAGCGGCGCTCGACGAGCTGGCGCCGCGCTAGGAGGCGCGGCCGATGCCGGCCCGCTTGAGCACGGAGGCCGGCACGCCGACCTCTCGCCACGACGAGTACGAGATGCCCTGGCGGTCGCTGTAGGCGGCAGCCACCTTCACGAAAGCCGCCTCGATGGCCGCCATGTCCACGGCGGCGTCCATCGAGTCCAGCTCGCCCGTGAGGTCCCGCCGCAACTGCACGAGCCGCAGCTCGGTCACGGCGTCGGCATCCTCGAGTTGATCGTCGATCGAGGCGAGCTGCTTCTTGATCGAATCCGGGGTGCGCTTGCGGCCCCGCTTGGGCTTGTTGGCGCGCAACGCCTCCAGATAGTCACGCACGGCCCGGCCTTCGGAGCGACCCTTGGCGAGCGCGGCTTTGTGATCGTCCGTCATTGGACCTTTGGGACCTCGCTTGGCTGCCATGGATCGGAATCCTAGACCTGCCGAGCGTCGTTTTCAGACAATCGCGGCGATCGCGTCGAGGTGATCCAGATCGGCGAGGTCGAGCACCTGGAGGTAGATGCGGCGGGCGCCGGCGTCGAACCACCGCCCGAGCGTGTCGACGAACTGGCCGGGCGTGCCGGCGATCCCGGCCCGCCGCAGGTCGTCGGGCTCCCGTCCGATGGCCGCGGCCCGGCGGGCGTACTCGGTCTCGTCGGTGCCGACGCACGCCACGGCGGCGGCGGAGAAGCGCACCGACGCCGGATCGCGTCCGATCGCCGCGCACGCCGCCTCGACCCGCTGCTGCTGCTCGACGAACCGCTTGATCCCCGTGAACGGCGCGTTGTACTCCGCGGCGTAGCGGGCGGCCAGCGCCGGTGTGCGCTTCGGGCCGCCGCCGCCGACGATCAGCGGGATGCCACCGTCCTGCACGGGCTTCGGCAGCGCCGGTGAGTCGGTGATCGGGTAGTGCCGTCCGGCGAACGAGAAGCGCTCGCCGACCGGCGTCGACCAGAGCCCGGCGATCACGGCGAACTGCTCCTCGAGGCGGTCGAACCGCTCGCCGAGCTCGGGGAACGGCATCCCGTACGCGGAGTGCTCGCCCTCGTACCAGCCGGCGCCCAGGCCCAACTCGACGCGGCCACCCGACATCTGGTCGACCCCGGCGACGGAGATGGCGAGCGGGCCGGGCAGCCGGAACGTCGCCGATGTCACGAGCGTGCCCAGGCGGATCGTCGTCGTGTCCCGGGCCAGGCCGGCCAGCGTGATCCACGCGTCGGTGGGGCCGGGCAGCCCGCCGGCCTCGAGCCATGGGCCCATGGCGAGGTAGTGGTCGCTGCGGAAGAAGGCACCGAAGCCGAGTTGCTCGGCGCGCTGGGCGACGGCGAGGAGGTCGTCGTAGGTGGCACCCATCTGCGGCTCGGTGAAGATGCAGAGCTGATCACGCGTGAACATCACCGGGCACCATATGGGCCGTGCCCTTGCCCGACCTCGCCCCGCCGTTCTCCGCCCTGCGTGACCACGTGCTGGCCCACAGCGTCCGGCGCGGGCAGTTCACGCTCAAGTCCGGCGCCACGAGCACCTGGTTCCTCGACACCAAGCAGACCGCCTGCCGGCCGGAGGGCATCCTGCTCGTGGCCGACGCGGCGCTGGCGGTGATCCCGCCCGAGGCCGAGGCCATCGGCGGACTCACCATGGGCGCCGACCCGGTGGCGTTCGGCGTGGCCGCGGTGGCCGCCACCCGCGGCCGCCGACTGCGCAGCTTCAGCGTGCGCAAGGAGGCCAAGGACCACGGCGTGACCGGTCGGCTGGCCGGCGCCCTGCAGGCCGGCGACCGGGTCGTGATCACGGAGGACACCGTCACCCGCGGCACGTCGCTGATGGAGGCCGTCGACGTCGTGCGCGCGGCCGGAGCCGAGCCGGTGCTGATCACGGTCATCGTCGACCGCGGCGGGACCTGTGCCGCGCTGGCCGAGGCGGCGGGGATCCCGTACCGCCCGTTGCTGACCGCGCCCGACCTCGGCTTCGACTACGGCACGTGACGGCTCACGACGCCTGCAACACACCGGGGTTGAGCAGCCCCGCCGGGTCGAGCGCCCGCTTGACGGCCGCGGCGGCGGCCAGCTCCGCGGGCGTGCGCACGAGGTGCAACCACCGCGACTTGGCGATGCCGACGCCGTGCTCGGCCGAGATCGTGCCGCCGAGCGAGGCCGCCGCCGTCAGCACGTCGGCGGTGATCGCCTCGACGTCGCCCGGGTCGAGCACGTTGAGGTGCACGTTGCCCTCGGCGAGGTGGCCGAACGGGACGAGCCGTCCGCCGTGCCGGTCGACGGCGCCCTGGGCCCGCGCGACGAGCTCGGCGAGCACGCCGACCGGCACCGCCACGTCGAGCTTGAGGGGCACGCCGAGCGCGCTGATCGCCTCGGTGACGCGGTCGCGGAAGGCGATCAGGCGGTCACGGGGCGGACCCTCGGTGGCGACGGCGGCGTCGAGCACCTCGCGCTCGGCGGCGAGGGCCGCGGTGAGCTCGTCCGTCGGGTCGGCGTGGTCGGCGCACTCGGCGATGACGTAGGCCCCGGTCCCCGGCGGCTCGATCGGCGGCCGTGTCCCGAGGTGGGCGGCGACCACGGCCATCGCTTCGGGCAGCACCAGCTCGACGGCGTCGAGGTGGGGCACGGTCGCTCGGAGGCGGGCGAGGAGGGCGACGGCCTCGTCGAGGCCCGCCGTCGCGACCATCGCGGTGGCCGTGTGTCGGTACCACGGCACCAGCCGGAGCCGGGCCGCCGTGACGACGGCCAGCGTCCCCTCGGTGCCGCACAGCACCGACGGCCAGTGCAGCCCGAGCGTCTCCTTCGGCAGCCCGCTCAGCGAGCCGATCGTCGAGCCGTCGGCGAGCACCGCCGTGAGACCGGCGACCTGGGCGCGCATCGTGCCGAAGCGCACGACGCGCGAGCCGCCGGCGTTGGTGGCGATGGCGCCGCCGATGGTCGCCGAGTCGCGGCTGGCGAAGTCGATCGGCGTGTCGAGCCCGGCCCGGCGGGCGTGCTCGCGCCATCGGGTCAGCGTGACGCCGGCGCCGGCCGTCACCTGCAGGGCGCCCGTGTCGGCCGGGCCGAGCTCCGTGAGCCGCGCGGTCGAGAGCACGACCATCGGCATGCCTCGCGGCACGCTGCCGCCGACCAGCCCCGTGTTGCCGCCCTGCGGCACGATCGGTGCGCCGGCCTCGGCACACCGGGCGACCACGGCGGCCACCTGATCCGAGTCGCCCGGACGAGCGACCAGCAGCACGTCGCCGCGGAAGCGACCGGTCCAGTCCGTGCCGTAGGACGCCATCACGTCGGGGTCGGTGAGCACGTGCTCGGCGCCGAGGACCTCGGCCAGCCCGGCCGCCAGGCTCATGGTGACCGCAGCAGCAGCGTCTGGAGGGCCCGGCCGACGGGACCCTCGTCGTCGAAGAGCAGGGCGTCGGTGAGCCCGATCCCCGA
Organism: uncultured Acidimicrobiia bacterium; assembly: GCA_963784255.1. GTDB lineage: Bacteria > Actinomycetota > Acidimicrobiia > Acidimicrobiales > Ilumatobacteraceae > JALZMG01. The sequence continues at coordinate 488,660 of CAWAQO010000006.1, forward strand.
TGGCTGCCACTGGCTGACCGCCCGACTCCCGAGCCACTCGCCGACCGGGTCGCGGTGGAGGGCGATCGTCAGGTCGGTGTTGATGAAGCGCATCTCGTCGGCCTCGGCGTGCCGGCTGAAGGCGTTGCCGCAGTCGGCGAGCGGCGCGATGCGCTGGAACGGTGACGGTTCCTCGTCCGGCAGGATCGCCACGGTCCGCATCCACACCGTGGTGGCGCCGGGTCCGTCGTCCTCGCCGGGCGGATAGCGCAGCTCCACCGCGCCGCTGAACGACGGCTGCCCGTGGCCGATGCGGCGGATCGGGAACGGCCCGGGCTCGGCGGCGGCGAGGCGGGGGGTCGTCACGCCGCTGTTGTCGAGGGTCGCGGCGAAGAGCGGTTCGGACGTGGTGGCCACGTGGCTCGCCGACGCCCGCACCCGCTCGGCCCCGTCGCCGTCGACGATCGCCGCCTGGCTGGCGGCCACCGACCGCCCGGCCCTGAGCACCTCGGTCTTGATGCGGAAGCCGGCCATCGGGATCGGCCGGGAGAGGTCGACGGTGATCCGGACCAGACGGTGGTCGGGCAGCGCCTGCTCGACGGCCCGCACGAGCAAGGCCGTGGGCGGCCCGGCGTGGCAGGCGTCGGGATCCCACGGTCCCCTGGCATGGTCCGTCGGGACGAACCAGCCGTCACCGGCGGTGGTGAAGAACGAGTCGGCCACGCCGCCGACGCTATTGGCCGGCGAGCTCGTCGAGCAGAGGCGCGCTGACCCGGCAACGCGTGAGGTGGAGCGTCGACTGGATGCGCACCACGCGCTTGGGGGCGGCGGCATCCCGGCCGCACGTGGCGAGGGCGGCGCGGATGCACGCCTCCTCGTCGGGCAGCACCATCGGCAGGCGGGCCCGCCGGATCCCCGGTTGGCCGGCGGTCAAGCTGTTGACGTACGTCTTCTCCCAGTCGATGGTCTCGGCGACCGCCGCTGGGACGAAGTCCACCAAGCCGATGCCGAGGGCGTTGCCGGCGGTCGCCCCGGTGAGCCCGAGCAGCACGATGGTGGCGACGCGCGGCCGGTCCAGGTCGGCGAGCCCAGCGATCCAGAAGCGGCCCGTGACGTTCGGGTCGAGCATGGTGCCGGAGATGTCCTTGCCGCCCCGCTCGATGATCAGGACGTCGATCTCCTCGAACGGCAGCGGTGAGACGAGCCGCCGTGACTCGTCGGTGAGGGCGATCTCGGCCGTCCCGCCGACGTCGTCGGCCGTGAGACCGCGCACCGCGACGACGTCGCCGCCTGGACCCTCCAACGTGGCCACCCCGCCGAGCAGGCGGCCGGTCGCCCGCAGGGCGGCGATGCCCGTGAGGATCCGGTCGCGCATCTCGACCGGCGAACAGGCGTGCACCTGGGCGGCGCCGGGCTGCTTGCCGAAGCCGACGACCGCCATCTTCGTGCAGCCGCTCTCGACCGGGCCGCGGAAGGCGGTGTGCGGCTTGATCCGGTTGACCGCCAGGATGCGGTCGGCCGCCGCGGCGTGCTCGTCGAGGTGGACCGGCAGGCCGCCGGGGGTGGTGGCCACGACCGTGGTGGCCATGGTCGACCGGATCTCGGCGCCGACCGACTCGTCCGTGATGCCGAGGTCGGCGAGCACCGCCCGCTGACCGTCGGCCGTCGCCCCGCCGTGGCTGCCCATGGCCGGCACGACGAACGGCTCTGCTCCGAGCCGGCGCAAGCCCGTGATCGTCCCCCGCAGCAGTTCGACGCGCGCCGACAGCCCGCGGCTCCCGGCGCCGACGGCGACGGTGGTCCCGGGGCCGACGGCGCCGGCGAACGTCGCCACGACCTGCTCGGTGGCCGCGACCTCGACGTCCTCGACGGGATCGCACGACGGCACGGGCAGGTCGACCTCGAACAGCTCGGGCAGCTCGATCGCCGGGTCGAACGGCAACGTCACCCCGGCGCGCAGCTGCTCCCAGCCCATGCGCCGGAGCGTACGACCACGACCGACCCCCAATCTGGGCGGGAATCTCACCACCGGACGATCGGCGCGGCCGGATCACCCGGTTTGTGTCAGCACAGCTCGGTACCTGACCGACATGTGCTGACACAAACCTTGGGGTGACGACGAGCTTCCCCCAAAGCTCCTCGTCGTGGTCGAGACCGGCGTCGATCCGGTGACCTTCCGCTTTTCAGGCGGACGCTCTGCCGACTGAGCTACTCGACCGTGCAGCAGCTCCGAAGAGCTGCTTGGCGGTCCCGACGGGACTTGAACCCGCGACCTCCGGCTTGACAGGCCGGCGTGAACTCCAGACTTCACCACGGGACCATGGAGATATACCGCACCCCCAACGGGATTCGAACCCGTGCCGCCACCTTGAAAGGGTGGTGTCCTAGGCCACTAGACGATGGGGGCAAGAAGCCTCATCCAGTTGAGGAGCACCGAGACATTAGCACCGGCCCTCCCGCCTTCCACCTGGGATCGGGCGTCACGGTTCCGGCGAGAGGGCCCGGACCGCGCCATCGAGCACCCACGACAGGTACCCGTAGAGCTGGTACTCGGGCGAGGCCAACAGCTCCTCCGCGGGGTCGAGGTCGTCGTCCTCGCTGATGTCGAGCAAGGTGCCGAGCACCAGGCGCAGGCTGTTGACGGCCTGGACGAAGGCCAGCAGCTCGGCCTCGTCCATCGCCACCTTGCGCCCGCTGCGGCCGAGCACCTGCTCGACGGCCTCGATGCCGGCCAACCGGCTGCGCACCAGCTCGTCGCGCATCAGCCGCTGGTACTCGGCCTCCCGTTCGGCGTTCTCCGGGTGGACCACCGGGAACAGCCGCCGCACGACATCCTGCTCACCTGGCTCGGTGAGCATCATGCGCAGTTCGTCGAGCAGGCGGGTCACGAGCGCCCGCTCGTCCTTGCCGAGGTGCAGCGAGTACCGCCCACCCGACCGGGTGACGGGCCGGGCCTCACCTCATCGCTCATCCCGGGGGCTGCGCCCCCGGACCCCATCGGGCGCCCGGCTCGCTGGCGCTCGCTCGGTCGCCATGACCTCGCTGCGCTCACTCATCGCTCATCCCGGGGGCTGCGCCCCCGGACCCCATCGGGCGCCCGGCTCGCTGGCGCTCGCTCGGTCGCCATGACCTCGCTGCGCTCACTCATCGCTCATCCCGGGGGCTGCGCCCCCGGACCCCATCGGGCGCCCGGCTCGCTGGCGCTCGCTCGGTCGCCATGACCTCGCTGCGCTCACTCATCGTGCTCAAGGGTGGCCCAGAGGCCGTGCTCGTGGAGGCGGAAGACGTGCATCTCGGCGTGCTCCCGGGTGCCGCTGAACACCACCGCCTTGCCCTTGTGGTGGACGTCGAGCATCAGCGCCGTCGCCTTCTCCTTGGAGTAGCCGAACAGCTTCTGCAGCACGAACGTGACGTAGCTCATCAGGTTGATCGGGTCGTTCCACACGATCACGACCCACGGCCGGTCCTCGACCGGCGCCTCGGCGATGTCGGGCCGCTCGAGGACGGAGGGCGCGGCGGGGGACGACACATCAGTATTCAATCGCGGGCCGGTCCGGAGTTTGCCGGGCCGTCCGACCGCAGCCGTACGATGGGCGGCGCTATGGCCGTCGGCAGCCGCCCCCTCGTCCCCTCGCGGCTCGCGCCGGGCGGCGTCATCGGGGCCCACGGCGTCCGGCGTTCGCCGCGCACGGTCGTCGGCGCCTACGTCGCGCTCACCAAGCCGCGCATCATCGAACTGCTGCTCGTCACGACGGTGCCGACGATGGTGCTGGCCGAGCGGGGCTGGCCGCCCCTCGGGCTGATGCTCGTCACCCTGGTCGGTGGGACGCTCGCCGCGGGCGGCGCCAACGCCATCAACATGTACGTCGACCGGGACATCGACGCCCTCATGTCGCGCACGCAGCAGCGCCCGCTCGTCACGGGCGTGATCGCCCCACGCGACGCGCTGGTGTTCGCGCTGGTGCTCGAGGTCGTCGCCTTCGCGGTGCTCTGGGCTGGCGCCAACCTGCTCGCCGCCGTGCTGGCCCTCTCGGCCACCGCCTTCTACGTGGGCGTCTACACGATCTGGTTGAAGCGCACCAGCCGCCACAACATCGTGATCGGCGGGGCCGCCGGGGCCGTACCGGTGCTCGTCGGCTGGGCGGCCGTCACCGGCTCGCTGGCCTGGGCGCCGATCGTGCTGTTCGTCGCCATGTTCTGCTGGACGCCGCCGCACTTCTGGGCGCTGGCGATCCGCTACGCCGACGACTACCGCGCCGCCGACGTGCCGATGCTGCCGGCCGTCGCGCCGGTGGCCGAGGCGGCCCGCCAGATGATCGGCTACACGGTCGCCCTCGTCGTCGCCACGCTCGTGCTGGTGCCGGTGGCCGACCTCGGCTGGATCTACACCGCCACCGCCCTCGCGGCCGGTGCCGGCTTCCTCGGATCGACCGTCGCCCTCGCCCGCCGACCCACCCCGGCGGCCAGCATGCGGGTGTTCACCTTCAGCATCACGTACGTCACCGTCGTGTTCGGCGCGCTGATGCTCGACGTGCTGGTGTGAGGATTTCAGAGCGCGAGACAGTGGACCGATAATGTCCCGGCGGCAGCGGCGCGCCGCGTTCGATGCCCACGAACCTCATCGATGAGCACCACCGACCTCGCCCCCGACCCGACCGTCGGCACCACCGTCGCCGCCGACACCGATGGCGCGCCCGGCGGCGTCGTCGGCGCCCTGGCGAGCTGGGTGACGTCCGCCGACAGCAAGGTCGTCGGGCGCTCGTTCGCCGGTGCCGCCATCCTCCTGCTCCTCGGCTGCGCCGTGCTCGGCGTGCTGCTCGGCGTCGAGCGCATCGACGGCGCCGACACCCTCCTCGACGCCGACGCCCTGCCGCAGCTGTTCATCGGCTGGCGCATCGGGCTGGTCTACGGGGTGATGGTCCCGCTCCTGCTCGGCATCGCCGTCGCCATCGTCCCGCTGCAGCTCGGCGCCCGTTCCCTGGCCTTCCCCCGCCTCGCGAACCTCGGCTTCTGGGCGTGGGCCTCAGGGATCGTGCTGATCATCGTCGCCCTCGCCAACAACGGGGGTCCCGGCGGCGGCAACGAGGACATGGTCGACCTCTTCATCGGCGCCATGGCCCTCACCGTCGTCGGCCTCGCCGCGGCGGCGGGTGCGGTGGCCACGACCGTGCTGACCACGCGGGCGCCGGGCCTGCGGATGAGCCGGGTGCCGTTCTTCTCCTGGTCGGCGCTGATCGCCTCGATCGGGCTGCTGCTGATGCTCCCCGTGCTGATCGGCGTGCTGATCTACCTGTACGTCGACCACAGCCACGCGCGGGCCCTGTTCGGGGGCAACGAGGGCGTCGGCTCGTGGATCGGCTTCGCCCTCACCCAGCCGGCCACCTACCTGTTCGCCCTGCCCGCCGTCGGCGTCGCGGCCGAGCTGATCCCGGTGACGTTCCGCCGCCGCATGCCGATGCGCGGGGCCGTGTACACCGGGATCGCGCTGGTCGGCGTCGCCGCCCTCTCGGCGGTCACGCAGCAGGTCACCCACGAGCTGCCGTGGGCGGGCAGCGGGCTCGACCTCGACGAGCTCGGCACGAAGTTCGACGACCTCCTCCCGTACGCCCTGTTCATGCTGCTCCCGATCCTCGGCGTGCTGATCGTCATGGCCGTCGGCGCCCTCGCCGCCAAGCCGGAGGCGGGAGCGCCCCGACCCCGCATCACCGCGGCGTTCGTGTTCGCCTTCTTCGGGGTGGGGATGGTGTTCGTCGGCATGCTCGGCGGAGCGCTCGTGCCGATCACCGACCTCGGCCTCCAGGGCACGGTGTTCGAGGAGGGCGTGCTGGTGTACCTCGCCTACGGCATCGTGCTCGCGGCGCTCGGCGCCCTCACCTACTGGGCGCCGAAGTGGACCGGGCGCACCATCGGCGAGCGGCAGGCGATGGGCCTCGCCGGCCTCGGCGTGATCGCCACCGTGCTGGCGGCGCTGCCGTACTACGTCGCCGGCTTCGCCGACCAGCCGGCGGCGTCCGGCCTCTACGACTACGAGGGCCCGGCCGAGCTGTGGAACGTGCTGGTCACGGTCGGCCACGGCCTGATGTTCGTGGTCGTGCTGGCGTTCGCCGGCCTGTGGCTGCGCAGCCTCCGGGGCGACGACGACACCGTCGCCGCCGACGACCCGTGGCAGGGCCAGACGCTGGAGTGGCTGACGACGTCGCCGGCACCGACCGACAACTTCGTGGAGGTGCCGACCGCGATGTCGCCGGAGCCGGCCCTCGACCTCCGTGCCGCGCCACCGGGGAGCGAGGGCCGATGACCCTCGCGCTGCCTGCCGCGCCGGCCCCCCCGCCGCGCCGCCAGGTGCTCGTCGGCACCGCCCTCGCCGGCGTGGCCACGCTGATGCTGATCGGCGGGATGCTGGCGGTGTGGGTGCTCCAGCGCGAGCGCGCCCTCGACACGTCCGAGTCGTGGGTGCCGTCGGGCGTGACGATCCCCGAGGTGCCGACCAACGTGATGTTGATCGGCGTGTGGACGCTCGCCGTCTTCGCCCAGTGGTCCTGCTACGCCGCTCGCCGCAACGACAAGGTGCACACCGGGCTGGCCCTCGGCGTCGTGGCGCTGTTCGCCCTCGCCCTGATCAACGCCCAGGCGTTCGTGTGGAACCAGATGGGGCTGCCCGTGGCCGAGGGGGGCTACCCGGGCATGTTCTACGCCATCACCGGCACCATCACGGCGCTGTTCGTCGTCGGGCTGGTGTTCACGGCGGTCACCGCCTTCCGCTACCTCGGCGGGCGCACCACCGATCGGGAGATCGTCGCCGCCCACGCCCTGTACTGGTACGTCCTGGCCTTCGCCTTCTCCGGCGTCTGGCTGATCGTGTACGTGACGAAGTGAGCCGCTGACGATGTTCACCACCGGATCCCGGTTGCTCGTCGGCGGTGCCGTCCTCGCCACGGTGGCGGCGGTCGTCTACGGGCTGACCCAGGAGGGCTCCCTCGGCACGGTCGGGCTGATCAGCGCGGCGTTCGCCCTGGCGTTCCTGGCCGGCGTCAACATGTACACGCGCGACGCCGACGTGTCCGCGATGGACCCCGCGGCCACCACCATGTCGGCGGCAGCGGCGCCGGCTCCCGGGCCGAGCATGTGGCCGCTGGTCGGCGCGCTCGGCGCGATGCTGCTGGTCGTCGGGCTGGTGACCTACCCGGTCGTCTTCGTGTTCGGCCTGATCCTCATCCTCGCGGCGGCGGCCGAGTGGATGGTGCAGGCGTGGTCCGAGCGGGCGTCGGGCGACCGCACCCACAACGCCGAGGTGCGCGGCCGCATCGCCCACCCGCTGGAGTTCCCCTTGCTCGGGGCCGTCGGCATCGGCATCGTGATCTACTCGTTCAGCCGGATCATGCTGTTCCTCTCCAAGACGAGCGGTCCGGCGGTGTTCGCCACCATCGCCGCGCTGATCCTCCTCGTCGGCTTCGTCCTCGCCTTCATGCCGTCGATCCGCAGCGGCGCCGTCGCCGTGGTGGCCCTGCTGGCCGCCGTCGGCCTGATCGCCGGCGGCGCCGCCGCCGCCCTCGAGGGCGAGCGGGACATGCATCCCCACGAGACCCTGGGCTCGATCGCCGCCGAGGGCGGGTGCGACATCGATGGCGAAGTGGAGGCCGACGAGCACGCCTCACAGACCGTCGCGGCCAAGGCCAGCGTCGGCGGTGAGATCGTCCTCAACGACGACGAGACCCTGACCGCCCACTTGGCCGGCGTGGACAACGAGGTCGGCACGTTCGTCGTGACCCGCGCCAACCCGACCAACGTGATCTTCCGCAACGAGAGCAGCGAAGAGCGCCGGCTCGTGCTCGACCGCGGCGTCCGTCCCGAGCTCGACGAGGAGGGCAACGAGATCGAGGGCTCCGAGGTCCCGGACCAGTGGTGCACGCAGCTCGTCGACGACGGCGGCAGCGCCCTGCTGACGTTCCAGATCGACGTGCCGAGCTCCGTGGTCGACACGCCGTACCGCTTCTTCGTCCCTGGTGTCGAGGGCGCCGAGATCCCCGTGGACGTGCCGTGATGGCGCGCGAGGCCGACAGCGAGCCCACGGGTAGGGTCGGGCGCGTGCGTGCCCGCCGGCGAGCCCTGACGATCGTGGGCCTCGGCCTGGTGGTGGTCGGTTGCGCCGAGGACGCCCCCCAGGACACCTGGCAGCCGGCCGGCGAGAACGCCCAGAGGATCCAGAACCTGCAGTGGCCGGTGTTCCTGATCGCCGGCGTGGTCTTCCTGCTCGTCGCCGCGGCCATCACGTGGGCCTTGTGGCGCTACCGCGACCGCGGCCAGCCGATCCCCAAGCAGACGCACGGCAAGCCGGCGCTGGAGATCGGGCTGACGATCCTGCCGGCCCTGATCCTCATCGGTGTGGCCATCCCGACCGTCGGCGGGATCATGGCCCTGGCCAAGACCGACGACACCGAGTGCTACGTGAACATCACCGGCCAGCAGTGGTGGTGGGAGGCCGACTACCCGACGCAGCCCGGCTGCGGCGGGATCGAGCGGCCGATCGTCACGAGCGGCCAGGTGGTGATCCCGATCGGCACCAACGTGCTCGTGCGCGGCACCAGCCGGGACGTCATCCACAGCTGGTGGATCCCCCGCCTCAACGGCAAGAAGGACATGGTGCCGGGGCGCGTCCACACCGTGCGCCTGGAGGCCGAGCAGCCGGGCATCTACGCCGGGCAGTGCACCGAGTTCTGCGGCCTCTCCCACGCCAACATGCGCATGGAGGTCGTCGCCCTCACGCCCGAGGACTTCGAGACGTGGAAGGCCAACCAGCTCTCCGAGTACACGCCGCCCGAGGAGGGCACGCTGGCCGCCCAGGGCGAGCAGACCTTCATCCAGCAGTGCTCGCGCTGCCACCAGGTCGACGGCCTGCTCGACACCGAGGGCGACCCGGTCATCGCCACGCCCGAGCTGTACGTCTACTCCGAGGCGGCACCCAACCTCACCCACTTGATGTCACGCAACACGTTCGCCGGCGCCACCTACAACCTGCTCACCCAGGACTGTCACGACCACGTGTGGGACGCGCCGCCCGAGGAGTTCGGACCGCTTTACCTCGAAGGGGTGACGCTGGATTGCCTCAACCAGGTTGATCTTCGCGAGTGGATTCGCAACGCTCCTGAGAAGAAGCCGATGTACACCGATCCCGAAGAGCTGGGCCCCACCGACGGCAAGACCCGTGGGATGCCCTACCTCGGTCTGTCCGAGGATCAGATCGACCAGCTGATCGCCTACCTCTTGGAACGGCAGTAATGGCGATCATCGAGCGTCCCGTGCCGGCGACGGTCGCGCCCGGCCTGCCCACCGCGCCACGGGTCACGCCGACCACGTCGCTCGGCGTGTTCCGCCGCCCGGTGTCGTCGACTGGGTGGCGCTCGTGGCTGTTCACGGTCGACCACAAGAAGCTCGGCATCATGTACGGCGTCAGCGCCATGGTGTTCTTCATCGTCGGCGGCATCGAGGCGCTGCTCATCCGCAGCCAGCTCGCCGGGCCCGACGGCACGGTGCTCTCGGCCGATCTCTACAACCAGATGTTCACCATGCACGCGACGTCCATGGTGTTCCTGTTCGCCATGCCGATGGCGGCGGCGTTCGGCAACTACTTCGTGCCGCTGCAGATCGGCGCCCGCGACGTTGCGTTCCCCCGGATCAACGCCCTCGGGTTCTGGGCGTTCCTGTTCGGTGGCCTGTTCATCAACCTGTCGTGGATCCTCGGCGGCGCCGCCGACGGCGGCTGGTTCATGTACGCGCCGAACTCGAGCGTGCCGTTCTCGCCGACCAACGGCATCGACATCTGGGCCATCGGCCTGGTGATCACCGGCATCGCCTCCCAGAGCGGCGCCATCAACCTCATCGTGACGGCGCTCAACATGCGGACCAAGGGCATGTCCCTGATGCGCATGCCCGTGCTCACCTGGATGATCCTCGTCGTCCAGTTCCTCTTGTTGTTCGCCATCCCGGTGATCACGGTGGCCCTCGTGCTGCTGATCTTCCAGCGCCAGTTCGACGCCACGTTCTTCACTGTCGAGGCCGGCGCCGACCCGCTGCTCTGGCAGCACCTGTTCTGGATCTTCGGCCACCCCGAGGTGTACATCCTGGTGCTGCCGTCCTTCGGCATCGTCAGCGAGGTGCTGCCGGTGTTCTCCCGCAAGCCGCTGTTCGGCTACCCGTTCGTCGTCTTCTCCGGCGCCGCGATCGGCTTCCTGGGCTGGGGCGTGTGGGCCCACCACATGTTCGCCTCCGGGCTCGGCCCGGTGAGCGTGAGCGTGTTCGCCGTCGCCACGATGGCGATCGCCATCCCGACCGGCGTGAAGATCATCAACTGGACGCTCACCATGTGGGGCGGCAAGCTGGTCTTCACGACGGCGATGCTGTTCGCCATCGGCCTGGTGGTGCAGTTCACCATCGGAGGGCTGTCCGGCGTCACCCACTCGGTGGCCCCCTCCGACACCCAGCAGACCGACACCTACTACATCGTCGCCCACTTCCACTACGTGCTGTTCGGCGGCTCCGTGCTCGGCTTCTTCGCCGGCTTCTACTACTGGTGGCCGAAGGTCTTCGGCAAGTGCCTCAACGAGAAGCTCGGCAAGTGGAACTTCTGGCTGATGGTGATCGGCATGAACATGACGTTCGGGCCGATGCACATCATGGGCCTGCAGGGCCAGCCCAGGCGGATGTACGTGTGGACCGAGTTCCGCGCCGGTGAGGGCTTCTTCAACCTCGCCTTCTGGAACGCCGTCGCCACGCTCGGCGCGTTCATCATCGCCATCGGCGTGCTGCTGTTCATCATCAACGTCGTCCACACCACACGCAAGGAACCGCGGGCCGCACTCGACCCGTGGGACGCCCGCACGCTGGAGTGGATGACCACGAGCCCGCCGAAGGAGCACAACTTCGACTCGCTGCCGACGGTGCACGCCCTCGACGAGTTCTTCCACCGCAAGTACGAGGACGTCGGTGAGGGCGACCACCACGACCTGCAGCGGGTGGCCACGGCCGAGGAGATCGTCGCCGACATGGAGGCCCACGCCGACCATCACATCCACATGCCGTCGCCGTCGTACTGGCCGATCGTGCTCGCCTTCTCGCTGCCGATCGTCGGCTTCGGAGTGATCTACAACCACCTCATCGGCATCGTCGGTGCGGCGATCCTGCTGTTCGCCGCCTACGGGTGGGCGCTCGAGCCGTCGGTGGCGCCGGACAGCGACTACGAGCCGCCGGACGACACCGGGCCTGGCACCGAACTGGCCACCGTGGGGACCTCATGACCACTCATCGCGTTCCCCGGCCACGCAGGCCGTTGCCGGCCGCTCCCTCGCTGGCGCTCGGTCGCTCGCACGTCGCGAGGGTCGACACGTGACCACCGAAGCCACGCCGCCCGACGAGAAGACGCCCGGCCACGGTGCGCCCGACCTCGGCAACGAGCCGGGCCCTGCGGGCACCGCCGTCACGGAGACGATCGACGAGATCCCGATGGGCGGCGTGCCCGAGCCGGGGGACCAGGTCGATGAGACCCTCCACGGCGAGGCCACGGACCACGCCACGACCACCGGCCTGTCCAACAACAAGATGGCCATGTGGCTGTTCCTGGGGTCGGAGTGCCTGCTCTTCGGCGGGCTCATCTCGACGTACATGCTCTACCGCGGGCGTCACTCGGGCAGCCTCGGGCCCGACCAGATCTACGACATCCCGTTCACGTCGGTGTCCAGCTTCGTGCTGCTGATGAGCTCGCTGACGATGGTGCTCGCCGTCTCGTCGATCGCCCGCCAGGACGTCCGCAACGCCAAGCTCTGGCTCACCGTCACGGCTCTGCTCGGTGCCACCTTCGTCGGCGGCCAGGTGTACGAGTTCACGTCCTTCTACCGCGAGGGCCTGGGCTTCACGACGAGCCTGTTCTCGTCGAGCTTCTACACGCTCACCGGGTTCCACGGGGTCCACGTCACCGTCGGCATCATCATGCTGCTGTCGCTCGTGGCGATGATCTCCCGCGACCGGGTGTCCGGCGACCGCTCCGAGGTGGTCGAGCTGATCGGCCTCTACTGGCACTTCGTGGACATCGTCTGGATCGTCATCTTCACGCTCGTCTACCTCATTCCGGCATGAGCGATCACGAATGACCACCGAAGCCGCCCACCCGCACACCGGCGAGGACCTCTCGGCCAACGAGTTCGGCGACCACCAGCACGGCGCCACCGACAAGCAGTACATCGTCATCGCCGTGATCCTCGCCGTGATCACCGGGCTCGAGGTGACGCTGACCTACATCGACGTCGGCCCCATCTTCCTCCCGGCCCTGCTGATCATGATGACGGCCAAGTTCCTGATCGTCGTCAGCTTCTTCATGCACCTGAAGTTCGACCACAAGGTGTTCAGCTTCCTCTTCTACACGGGCCTGGTGCTGGCCCTCGGCGTGTACTCGGTCGCCCTCGCCACGTTCCACTTCTTCGACTGAGGGTTTCGCTCGGCAACCGGAGGTTGCCGAGCGAGCTCGTGGGGCGGCCTGCGGCCGCCACCCTGATGTCCCCCGACTGGGCGGGGATCTCGACCGAGCGGCTCGGGCGGGACCTTCGCAGGCGGTGGCACAACTCCCGCCTCAGATCGGGGCAGACTGGGGGGCGTGCTCGCTGCCGTGGATCCGTTCCGGTTCCAGGCTCATCCCGATGTGTGGCTGCTCGTCGCCTTCCTGACCGGCGCCTACGTCTACATGGTGCGCGTCGTCGGGCCGCACGCCGTCGCCGCCGGCCAGCCCGTCGTGACCCGCAAGCAGGTCATCGCCTTCGCCGGCGCCATGGTCATCCTCTGGGCGGCCAGCGACTGGCCGATCCACGACATCGGCGAGCAGTACCTCTACTCGGCCCACATGCTCCAGCACATGATGCTGAGCTACTTCCTGCCGCCGCTGGCCCTGCTGGCGACGCCGACCTGGCTGCTGCGCACGTTGGTCGGCGACGGTCGGAGCTACGACGTGCTGCGGTGGTTCTGCAAGCCGGTCGTCGCAGGGGTGCTGTTCAACCTGGCCGTGATGGTCACCCACGTCCCTGGCGTGGTGAACGCCTCGGTCACCAGCCCCAGCCCGGTGCTGCACTACTCGCTGCACGTGATGGTGGTGGTCACCTCGCTGTTGATGTGGATGCCGGTGTGCGGGCCGTTCGTCGAGCTGCAGATGGGCACCGGCGGCAAGATGATCTACCTCTTCCTGATGTCGGTGGTGCCCACCGTGCCGGCCGCCTGGCTGACGTTCGCCGAGGGCTCGGTGTACCACGCCTACGACCAGCCGATCCGGGTGTGGGGGATCTCGGTCACCGACGACCAGCAACTCGCCGGCGCCATCATGAAGGTCGGCGGTTCGATCTTCCTGTGGTCGATCGTCGTCACGCTCTGGTTCACCCGCTTCGCCGCCTCCTACACCTCCGAGCACGACTACAAGCGGGGCGCGCAGATGCCGTCAGCGGAGATCACCGGCCACGACGACGACCCCTTGACGTTCGACGAGGTCGAGCGGCAGTTCGCCAAGGCGCCGGCGGCGGCCGAACCCAAGGGCCCTGCCCGGCACTGAACCGGTAGGTTCGACCGCTCATGATCGACGTGCGCGCCCTGCGGAGCGAGCCCGACGCGATGCGGGCGACGATGGCCCGGCGCGGCGACCCGGCGCTGCTCGACCAGCTCGACGAGGCCCGCCGGCTCGACGAGCAGGTGCGCGAGGTCACCGCCGAGCGCGACGCCCTGCGGGCGCGCGTCAACGACCTCTCCAAGGAGGTCGGCCAGCTGCGCCGGGTCGGCGCCGTCGAGAAGGCCGAGCGGGTGCAGGCGGAGAGCCGCGAGCTGGGCAGCCGGGAGAAGGAGCTGGCCGAGCGCTACGACGAGGCGTCCGCCGCCCTGCGCGCCGTGCTCCTGACGATCCCGAACGTGATCAGCCCCGAGGTACCCGACGGCGCATCGGACGACGACAACCCGGTGGTCCACGGTCCGTTCGGGCTCGCCGAGAGCTACCCCGAGCACCAGCGCGTGCCGCACTGGGAGACCGGCGCCGCGCTCGGCATCCTCGACAGCGAGCGGGCGATCAAGATCAGCGGCTCGATGTTCACGATGACGCGCGGCCTGGGTGCCCGGCTCGGCCGGGCCATCTGCCAGCTGGCGCTCGACCGCAACGCCGACGCCTTCGAGGAGATCCGGCCGCCCTCGCTGGTGACGACGGCGACGCTGACGGCCACCGGCCACCTCCCGAAGTTCGCCGACGACGCCTTCGCCGTCGAGCGCGACGGGCTGTGGCTGATCCCGACGGCCGAGGTGCCGCTCACGTCGATCTACGGCGACGAGATCCTCGCCGCCGACGAGCTGCCGCTGCGTCTGATGGCCTACACGCCGTGCTACCGCCGCGAGGCGGGCTCGGCCGGCCGGGACACCCGCGGGATGCTGCGCTCGCACGAGTTCGACAAGGTCGAGATCCTGGCCATCACCACGCCGGAGCAGGCACCGGCGATGCTCGACGAGCTGGTCGCCCGTGCCGAGGGTGCCATCGCCGCGCTGGAGCTGCCGTACCGCACGATCGAGATCTGCGCCGGCGCGCTGGGCCAGAGCCACCACCGCAGCCTCGACGTCGAGGTCTACGCACCGGGCGTTGATCAGTGGCTCGAGGTCTCCTCGGTGAGCTGGTTCTCCGACTACCAGGCGCGCCGCGCCAACATCCGCTTCCGCCGTGCCACCGGCAAGGGCACGGACATCGCCCACACGCTCAACGGCTCGGCGCTCGCCGTGCCGCGCGTCTGGGCCGCCATCGTCGAGAACTACCGCCAGCCCGACGGCTCGGTGGTCGTCCCCGACGCGCTGCGACCGTACGTCGGCGCCGATGTGATTGCCCCGCGATGACTCTCGATCACGAGCTGCGGGCGCGGCGGGTCCAGTACGAGACGGCCGGACTCGACGTCGGCGACGTCGTCGACGATCCGATCGAGCAGTGGCGGCGGTGGTACGACGACGCCAGCAGCGCCGGCGTCACCGAACCCAACGCGATGGTCCTGGCGACGGCCAGTCCGGAGGGGCGACCGGACGCCCGCTTCGTGCTCGTCCGCGGCGTCGATGTCGACGGGTTCGTGTTCCACACCAACTACGACAGCCCCAAGAGCCGGCAGCTGGCGGCCAACCCTTGGGCCAGCGGTGTCTTCGCCTGGCTCGACCTGCACCGCCAGGTGCGGGTGCGCGGGCCGGTCGAGCGGACGACCCGCGCGGTCAGCGACGACTACTTCGCCGGCCGGCCGCGCGACAGCCAGATCGGGGCGTGGGCGTCGCCGCAGAGCGAGGTGATCGCCGACCGCGCCGACCTCGACCGTCGCGTCGCCGCCACCGCGGCCGAGTTCGGCGAGCGTGACGTGTCGCGTCCCGGTTTCTGGGGCGGCTGGCGCCTCGGCGTGGAGGAGATCGAGTTCTGGCAGGGCCGGCCGAGCCGGCTCCACGACCGCCTGCGCTACCGCCGCGAGGCCGGTGGGTGGGTCATCGAGCGGCTCGCGCCCTGAGCGCCGTCACGACCAGCTGCCGGCGACCCGCGCCAGCGCGTCGATGAGGGCGGCCATCGGCGGCACGAAGCCGTCGCCGCGCCACTCCGCCCAGCGCGGGCCGAGCCCGCGCACGCGCGGCGGCAGCTCGATCTGCACGCCACCGGCACGCGGCGCGTTCACCGGGTTGTCCGGGTGCAGGCCGCGCAGCTCGCGGGGGATCGCCTCCAGATCGGTGACGACGTCGTAGTCCGGCAGCGCCGGACCGAGCTCGGCGGCGAGCGTCGCCGCCAGCGGGCGGTTGCCGCCACCGAGCAGCAGGGACGTGAACATGCCCCACCGGCCGTAGCCGTGGATCGTGACCACCACGTCGACGTGATCGAGGAACTCGGCCAGACGCGGCGACCCGTCGCGCCGCACATGAGTCGACGGGAAGTGAGCCGGATCGGGTGGTGGATGGGCGACGGTGTACAGCGAGGCACCGGCGTGGTCGGCGGCCGCGGCGGCGATGACGTCGGTCTGCTGCTCGAGGGCGCCGCCGTGGAAGGCCATGAAGCCGAAGCGCCCGCGCAGGACCGCCGTCTCGACGACCCCCGGCGCGGCGAGCAGCGTGCTGAACGCCGTCGCCGCGTCTGGCCCCATGGCGTCCATCGTGCCACCAGTAGTGTCGAACGCGTGCTGGTGTGGATGGATCTCGAGATGACCGGGTTGGACCACACCCGCGACGTCATCGTCGAGATCGCCACGATCGTCACCGACGACGACCTCGAGATCCTGGCGGAGGGGCCCGATCTCGTGGTCCACCAGCCCGACGAGCTCCTCGTGGCGATGGAACCGGTGGTCGTCGACATGCACACGCGATCGGGTCTGCTCGACGCCATCCGCGGTTCCACCACGACCCTCGACGAGGCCGGCGCGGCGACCCTCGACTTCATCCGCCAGCACGCTCCCGAGCCGCGCACCGTCCCGCTCTGCGGCAACTCGATCGGTACCGACCGCCGGTTCCTCGCCGCCTACCTGCCGGCGATCGAGGACCACCTGCACTACCGATCGATCGACGTGTCGAGCGTCAAGGAGCTCGTTCGCCGGTGGTACCCGAGGATCGGTCAGGCTCGCCCACAGAAGATCGGCCAGCACCGCGCCCTCGACGACATCCGTGACTCGATCGCCGAGCTGCGGTACTACCGCGAGCGGGTCTTCGTGCCGTCAACCGCGTCCGAGCCGGAGGCGCCGGCCTGATGCGCGCCGTGGTGCTCCGCGAGTACGGCGGACCCGAGGTGCTGCAGATCGCCGAGGTCGACGCGCCGGTGCCGGGACCCGACGAGATCCTCGTCGACGTCCACCACTCGGCACTCAACCGGGCCGACGTGCTGCAGCGGCGCGGCGGCTACCCCGATCCGCGCCGCGGGAGCGATGGGGCCGGGCCCGAGATCCCCGGCATGGAGTACGCCGGTGTGGTGGCCGCGGTCGGGCGGCGCGTCACCGAGTGGGTGGTCGGGGACCGCGTGATGGGCATCGAGGCCGGTGGCTGCTACGCCGAGCAGCTGGCCACGTCGGCCCGCCTCGCCATGCCCGTACCCGACCGGCTCGCGCTGGCCGACGCCGCGGCCGTCCCCGAGGTGTTCCTCACGGCGTGGGACGCCCTCGTCGTGCAGGGCGGCCTCACGAGTGGCCGCTGGGCGCTGGTCCACGCCGGGGCGTCCGGTGTCGGCACGGCGGCCATCCAGATCGCCAAGGCGATCGGCGCCCGCATCGCCGTCACGTGCTCGGCCGGGAAGATGGCCGAGTGCGAGCGGCTCGGCGCCGACGTGGTGCTCGAGCGCACGCCCGCCGACTGGCTCGGGGCCCTGCGGGCCGCGCTCGCCGACCGGGGTCGGGTCGACGGTGTCGACACCGTGCTCGACGTCGTCGGCGGCGACGAGGCCGACCGCAACCTGACGGCGGTCTGCGCGCAGGGCACGATCGTCCAGGTCGGGTTGCTCGGCGGGCCGGCGGCGACGGTGAACGTCGGGCTGCTGCTCGGCAAGCGGGTCACCTGGGTCGGCACGGTCCTGCGCCCGCGCCCGCTCGAGCAGAAGGTGGCGATCAGCCGGCGCTTCGTCGCAGA
This sequence comes from uncultured Acidimicrobiia bacterium, assembly GCA_963784255.1. Lineage (GTDB taxonomy): Bacteria > Actinomycetota > Acidimicrobiia > Acidimicrobiales > Ilumatobacteraceae > JALZMG01. The sequence goes on from CAWAQO010000006.1 coordinate 506,258, forward strand.
GGTGCTGCCCCGGTTCACCGACGGCTCCCTCCGGCCGGTCATCGACCGGCGGTTCCCGCTCGAGCAGGTCGCCGACGCCCACCGCCACATGGAGGCCGACGCCAACGTCGGCAAGGTGCTGCTGGACGTGCGTTAGGCGGCCGGCACGGTGCGCCGACGCCACGTCGTGCGGCCACGCACGCGGTTGACGATGGCACCGGCCACGATCCCCACGAGCACCAGCACGGCCACGGGGTACAGCGCCGCCACGACCGGTCCCGCCCGGCCGGCCCGCCGGCCGAGCACCCAGACCTGGGCCGCGCTCAGCGCGTACGCGATCCAGCCGACGAACGGCGCGCCGGCGAGCGACCACACCCACGCGGCCACCGCGAGGGCCAGCCACCACCGCGTCGCGGCGATGCCGGCGGCCATCGTCCGCGACCACCCGGCGAGCAGCTCGCCGATCCCGCCGGGGTACATCCGGAACGAGGCGTCGGCCCGGCTGGTGTAGAGGTCGGTGCGACCGGCGCGACGAGCCAGGGCGATGTCCTCGGTGAGGCTGGCCCGCACGTCCGGGTGGGCGTGCCCGCCGGCGCGGGTGTAGGTCGCCCGGGTGACGGCGAGGACCGGACCGAACGCCACCGCGGTCGGGAGCCGGCGGCCGAGCGCGGTGAAGCCGCCACTGCCCATGAGGGTCACGACGTTGGCCAGGATCCCCACCCGCTCGCCGGGGCGCTCGGCGTCGTGCCACGGCTGGACCGACACGACCGCACCGGGGTCGGCGGCGAGGGCGGCGGCCACGCCGTCGAGCAGCCGCGGCCCCGGGCGTACGTCGGCGTCGACGAACACGAGCAGCGGGGCGACGGTCGCGGCGGCGCCCGTCCAGCAGGCGTGCGGCTTGCCGACCCATCCGGGCGGGAGCGGCGGCGCGGCGACGACCGTGGCGCCGCACGACGCGGCCACGACGGCGGTCGCGTCGGCCGAGTGGTCGTCGACGACGACGAGCTCGTCGCCCGGCTGCAACTGGGCCACCAACGCGGGCACCAGCCGCGGCAGGGCCGCCGCTTCGTCGCGCGCCGGCACGATCACGGCCACGGCCGGCCGCGGCGCGCGGTTCGACGGCAGCGGACGGGTGCGCCACAGCAGCAGCCACCCGACGGCCCAGCCTGTGACATGCAGCGCCCAACCCATCCCCGCCACCATCGCGCGCCGTACGATCACGGGATGGTCGATCGCCCGCGCCGGCAGGAGCAGGAGCCGGCGACCGCCGACGTCGTCGAGGTCGCCGCCGGCGTGTTGCGCTCGCAGCTGCCGATCGACATGCCGGGGCTCGGCCACGTCAACTGCTACCTGCTGGAGGACGAGCGGGGCGTCGCCCTCGTCGATCCCGGCCTGCCCGGCAAGACCACGTTCGAAGCGCTCAAGGCGCGGCTGGCCACGGCGGGGATCCCGCTGCGCCGGGTGCACACCGTGATCGTCACCCACAGCCACCCCGACCACTTCGGTGGCGCCGGGCGGGTGCGCGACGAGACGGGCGCCGACATCCTCACCCACCGCCGGTTCATGACGCTGTGGGACCGCGCCGAGCCGTCCGACCTCGACATCGAGGAGGTGGCCGAGCTCCCGCGGCGGCAACCGTGGGATCCACCGCCGTGGGGCGGCGAAGGGATCGACTTCGGGTTCAAGCGGCGCATGCACATGCGCCTCAGCCGCCACTTCCCCCGCTGGATGCGCACCCCGCAACCGACGGTGCGGGTCGAGGACGCGGAGCGGGTGACGCTGGCCGGGCGGGAGTGGGTGGCCCTGCACACGCCGGGGCACACCGCCGACCACCTCTGCCTGTTCGACCCCGCGGAACGGGTGATGATCTCGGGCGACCACGTCCTGCCGACGATCACGCCGCACATCGGCGCCTTCGGCGGCACCCCCGACCCGCTCGACGAGTTCTTCTCGTCGCTCGACAAGGTCGCCGAGCTCGGTCCCGACGTGTCGATCGTGCTGCCGGCGCACGGGCACCCGTTCGACGATCTCGCCGGCCGGGCCAAGGCCATCCAGGAGCACCACCTCGACCGGCTGGAGCTGCTGCGGCGTACATCGGCCGAGCTGGGCCGGCCGGCCCGGGTGCAGGAGATGTCGCAGCACCTGTTCTCGCCGCGGGCGCAGGGGCCGATGGCCGACAGCGAGACCTTCGCCCACCTGGAGCACCTCCGCCTGCTCGGCGAGTTCGAGCGCCGCGACGTCGCCGGCGCCTACGAGTACGTCCTCACGGACTGATCCGGCACCGTCCCCCAATCTGGGCGGGGATCTCACCACCGGTCGACCTGGGCGGGATCGTTCCCAACAGCTGGCACGGATCCCGCCCAGATTCCGCGTCTCAGGGACCGTGGTCGTCGCTCTTGTAGTCGATGGACATCTCACGATGGGCGCGTTGCTCTGACGGTCGTGGTTCCTTCAACCACCTCTTCTTCTCCGACGATCCGCACGACATCGCCAGGGCCAAGGCCATCTGCGGTCGCTGCGTCGTCCGTCAGCCGTGCCTCGACGGCGCACTGGCGCGGGGCGAGGTGTGGGGAGTGTGGGGCGGTGAGATCGTCGTCGACGGTCAGGTCGTCGCCGTGAAGCGCCGCCGCGGCCGCCCGCCGGTGCATCCGCGGCCCCCCCTCGTCGTGGCCGAAGTGCCCGGCGAGCACGTCGCCTGACGGGACGCCCGTCACCCACGCCGTCGCCGGCCGTCCGCTCACGTCGGGGCGCGCCGACGTGACGCGCGTCGCAGTGGGGGAATCCCCCTTGACCGGGGGCCGCCGACCGTGGTTGATTGGCCAATGCCCCCGACCGCGTTCAGGCGCGGCCGCCAATCCACCATTCGACCGACGGGAGCGAGTCTCCGATGACCATGACGAGCACCATGATGCAGCACCAGGCGATGCCGCCGGCTGCCGCGCTCGTCGGTCAGCACGGGCTCGTGCCCATGGCCGGTGGGTGGCACGGCGGCATTGCCAACCCGTGGGAGTGCGGCACCAACGGCACCCTTGGGTTCACGGCCAAGCGTTCCACCCGGCGCCTCGGGAGGTCTTCGACGTAACGAACGAAACGTCGAGTTCCACCAGAGGCCGCCGGATCCCCGGCGGCCTTTCGGGTTTTCGGGGCCAGGCAGCGAGAAACCACACGATGACACGACGACACGACGACACGACGATCACCCGCAGCGACAAGGACTGAGACCGATGCACGCCATCTACCACCTCCCGAGACCGCTTCCGAGTCCCGCCGCCGTCCGTTCCAGCGCCCCTCGGTGCGCGGACGGCAACGGCACGTTGACCCCGCTGTTCTTCTCCGACGACCTCATCGACATCGCCCGCGCCAAGGCGATCTGCGCCAAGTGCCAGCTCGCCGCGTCGTGCCTGAGCGGCGCGCTCGAGCGCGAGGAGCCGTGGGGCGTCTGGGGCGGAGAGCTCCTGGCCAGCGGGCGGATCGTGAAGAACAAGCGCCCCTGCGGCCGCCCGCCGAAGCACCCCCGCCCCGAGCTCATCGTCGACGAGCTCGGCGTGGTCGGCTCGGTCGCCTGATCCCCCCACCTCGGCGTGGCCTCCTCCCCGGGCCACCGCCGGACCCGCCGGTAGGGGTGGGTCGGTAGCCTCGTCCGCGTGGCTGCGCCGGCCCGCCCCCGCCTGCGGGCGAACCTCCTGGCGGCCGGTGCGGCCGTCGTGATCGTCGTCGTCGGCGCCGTCGCCTGGAGCCGTCTCCTGCTCGCCGACGACCCCGCCGAGGAGACCGTCCGCCTCACCGAGCCCGGCCTCTACACCGAGCCGGGTGCGGTCACCAACCCGCCGTTGCCCACCGACGAGCTGCCCGAGGTGGTGCTGGAGACGGCGGCCGGCGAGCCGGTCGACCTGCGCGACGGCGACGGCCGGCCGATGGTCGTCAACCTGTGGTACTCGAACTGTCCGCCGTGCGCCCGTGAGCTGGCCGACTTCGCCGCCGTGCACGGCGAGGTCGGCCAGGACGTCCGCTTCGTCGGCGTCAACCCCTACGACACGGCCGCGACGATGATCCGCTTCGCCGCCGACCGTGGCGTCACCTACGAGCTGCTGCGCGATCCGGGATTCGAGCTGTCCGACGCCCTCGGGATCGCCGCCTTCCCGGTGACCCTGTTCGTCGACCCCGACGGCCACATCGTCGACCAGACCGCCGCCGTCGACGACGACGAGTTGCGCGCCCTGATCGCCGAGCACTGGGGATGAGCTCCCCATGAACCTCGGCCTCTCGTTCCTGCGCGGCATGGTCGCCGCGATCAACCCGTGCGCCTTCGTGCTGCTGCCGACGTACCTCGTGTACTTCCTCGGCATGGAGGCCGGGCGCGCCGACACCCAACGAGCGTCCGTGCGCCGCGCCCTGCTCGTGTCGGCGGCCGTCTCGGCGGGCTTCATGGCCGTGTTCGTCGTCGCCGGCGCCCTCACCACGTTCGTCACCGGATGGCTCGACGAGAACGCCAAGTACGTCACCGTCGGCGTCGGCGTCGCCCTCGTGGTCGTCGGGACGGCGATGCTCTTCGGCTACCACCTGCCGCTCGTCACGCCGCAGCTCGACATCGGTGGGGGCGACCGCACCGTGCCGTCGATGTTCGTGTACGGCATCGCCTACGCGGCGGCGTCGATCGGCTGCACGCTGCCGCTGTTCGTCTCCACGATGTTCACCACCGGCGAGCACGACGGCATCGCCGCCGGCGTCGTCAACGGCGCCGCCTACGGGCTCGGCATGGCCCTGCTCGTCACCGCCCTCACCGTCGCCCTCGCCGTCGCCAACCACGCCCTCGTGCGGTGGCTGCGCGCCGGCATGCGCTACGCCAACCAGCTGGCGGCGGCGTTCGTCGTGCTCTCCGGCCTGTACCTCGTCTACTACTTCTGGACCGTCGACGTGAACGAGTCGTCGGACGGCGTCACGGGCGCCGTCGAGAGCTTCCAGACGAGGGTGTTCGTCGCCCTCAACGACAACTGGCAGCTCGTCGCCGTGCTGCTGGGCGCCGTGGTCGTGGCCGCCGTCGCCTACGTGTGGCTCCGACGGCGGCCGGTCGAGCCGTCGCCGCTACCGTCGAGCGTTCGTGAGCACTCCGTCGGAAGCAAGACCTGAGGACGTCCCGGCGCGGCCGGCCGCCACGGTCGTCCTCGTCCGGGACGCCGACGGCGGCGGCATCGAGGCGTTCGTGCTGCGACGCGAGGCCCGGGCGGCCTTCGCCGCCGACATGTACGTCTTCCCCGGCGGGCGCGTCGACGACCTCGACGTCACAGCCGACATGGCCGCCCATGCCGACGGCCTCGACGACGCCACCGCCTCGGCGGCGCTCGGCGTCGAGCACGGCGGCCTCGCTTTCTGGGTGGCCGCGGTTCGCGAGTGCTTCGAGGAGGCCGGCGTGCTCCTGGCCCGCGGTCGCGACGGCTCGCCGCCGGCGGTCGCCGACGACGACCGCCGTGCCGTCCACCGCGGCGAGCTGTCGCTCGAGGAGCTGTGCCGGCGCGACGACCTGGTGCTCGACCTGACGTCGATCCGCTACGTCGCCCACTGGGTGACGCCGGTGGGCGAGTCCGCCCGGCGCTTCGACACCCGGTTCTTCCTCGCCGCCGCGCCCGACGGGCAGGAGGGCGTCCACGACGACGCCGAGCTCGTCCACAGCATGTGGGTGCGGCCCGAGGAGGCGGTGGCCCAGGCCGAGGCCGGCGAACTGATGATGCTCCCGCCGACGATCGCCAACCTGCGGGCGATCAGCGGTCGCGCCTCGGTGGCCGATGCGCTGGCCGCGGCCGACGCCCTCGGGCCGCCGCCGCGGATCCAACCGAAGATGCGCCGCGGCCCCGACGGCTCGTTCGCCGGCATCGCCATGCCCGGCGACGAGGACTACGACTCGCTGGTCTGAGCAGGCCGAACACCCCGCGTTTGTTCGCCAGCGCGCGCCTGGCCGGCGCCCGGTGAACAAACGCGAGTGCTACGGCTTGGCGCCGAGGGCGATCTCGACGGTCGCCAGGAGGCGGGCCGAGCACCCGGCCATCTCGAGGTCGTCGTGCTGCGGCGCCGGCGGCGCCACCTCGTCGAGCCGGCCGGCGATCGCCGTGAACGCCGCCGCGGCCGGACCGCCGGCGACGTCGTCGAGGGCCACCGGGCGCCCGGCGTCGCCGCCCGCCGAGACCGCCGGCTCCAGCGGCACCTGGCCGAGCAGCGGTGCGCCGATGGCGTCGGCGAGGGCCTGCCCGCCGCCGGCACCGAACAGCGGCACCCGCTCACCGTGGGCGCACGTGAAATCGGTCATGTTCTCGATCACGCCGACGACGCGCACGAAGCTGCGCCGGGCCATGTCGGCGGCCCGCTGGGCGACCTTCTGCGCGGCCAGCGCCGGGGTCGTGACGATCAACATCTCGGCGCGCGGCAGCAGCCGGGCGAGCCCCATCTGCACATCGCCGGTCCCCGGCGGCATGTCGATGAGCAGGTCGTCGAGCTCGCCCCAGTGCACGTCGCGCAGGAACTGCTCGACGGCCTTGGTGAGCATCAGCCCCCGCCACATCAGCGCGGTGTCCTCTTCGACGAGGAAGCCGGTCGACACCACCTTGAGCAGGCCGGCACCGATGGGCAGCTCGTTGGGGATGATCAGCGGGCGGTCGCTGCCGTCGACGCGCTGCGCCTCCATGCGCTCGCTCATACCGAGCAGGCGGGGGACGGAGAACCCCCAGATGTCGGCGTCGAGCACGCCGACGGTGCGGCCCTGGCGGGCCAGGGCGACGGCCAGGTTCACGGTGACCGAGCTCTTGCCCACGCCGCCCTTGCCACTGGCCACCGCGATGATGCGCGTGCCAGCCGGGACCTGCGTGTCGCCGTCCTGCTGACGGGCGTTCCAGCGGGCCTTGAGCATGACCTCGCTGCGTTCCTCCGGCGTCATCTCGCCCCACTCGATGGCGACCTCGCGCACGCCGGGGTGGACCCCGACGCGCTCGGTGACCTCGCGCTTGATGTCGGCCCGCAGCGGGCAGCCGCCGATCGTCAGCTTGACGGTGACCGTGACGCGACCGTCGTCGCCGACCACCACGTCGGGCACCATGCCGAGGGTGACGATGTCGCTGCCGAGCTCGGGATCGACGACCGTCGACAGCACGGCCATCACCTCGTCCGGGGTGGGCGGGGGCGTGCTCATGACTCGCATTTTACCGGCCCGGACCGTGTAATCTAGGGGGGTGGCGATCGGGCTGCCATCCCGTGACGTGCTGCGGGTGCTCGGTGACAACACGCGGTACGCCATCTACCTCGAACTGGCTCGTTCGCCGCGCCCGCTGGTGACGGCCGAGATCGCCGAGGTGCTGGGCCTGCACCCCAACACCGTCCGTCCGCACCTCGATCGGATGCGCGAGGTCGGCCTGCTCGAGGTCACCAGCGGCGGTCGCGGCGAGGTCGGCCGGCCCCAGCACCGGTACACGCTGGCCGCCGACGCCCCGTCGCTGGGGCTGGAACCACCGACCATGCCGGTCCTCGCCCGGATGGTGCTGGCGGTGGCCCAGCGCCTCGGGGCCAGCCCGGCCGACGCCGTGGCGGTGGGCGAGGACGAGGGACGGTCCCGTGCCGCCCGCTACGACGACGCCCCCTCGGCCTTGGAGGCGCTCGTCGCCGACCTCGACCGGCTGGGGTTCGACCCGCTCGTCGCCGAGGGCGGCGACGACGACACCGCCGTGGTCGCCTTCGCCAACTGCCCGTTCGGCGACCTCGCCAGGGCCCACCCCGACCTCGTGTGCGGGCTGCACCGCGGCCTGGTCGCCGGCTTCGTCGCCCACATGGGCGACGCCGAGGTCGTGGAGTTCTGCCCGCTCGCCCACCGAACGCCCTGCCAGGTCGTCGTCACCAGCCGCTAGATTTGACCGCGCAACCACTCTGAGGAGGAACCCCTCGTGATCACCCTCACCGACTCGGCCGCCAACAAGGTCAAGGAACTGCTCGCCGCCGAAGGCGCCGACGACCTCGCCCTGCGCGTGGCCGTCCGTCCTGGTGGCTGCAGCGGGTTCTCCTACGAGATGTTCTTCGACGGCGACGTCGCCGCCGACGACGAGCAGGCCAGCTTCGGGCCCTCCGCCGAGGTCAAGGTCGTCGTCGACGCCGCGTCGGCGCAGCTGCTGGCCGGCGCCACGCTCGATTACAAGGACGGCCTCGACCAGTCGGGCTTCGCCATCACGAACCCGAACGCCTCACGCACCTGCGGCTGCGGGCAGAGCTTCTCCTGATCCGCTTCCGCCTCGACGGGCGTGACGTCGAGGTCGAAGCCACCACCGCGTCCCTGCTCGAGGTCCTGCGCGACCGGCTGGGCGCGCGCACGGCCAAGGACGGCTGCAGTCCCCAGGGTCAGTGCGGCTGCTGCACGGTCTGGATCGACGGTCACCCGCGCGTCGCCTGCGTGACGCCGGTGGCCCGCGTCGCCGGCCGCGACGTCACCACCCTCGACGGGCTGCCGGACGCCGATCGGTGGGCCGCGGTCATGGCGGCCGCCGGAGGCTCGCAGTGCGGCTTCTGCACCCCGGGCATCATCATGCGCGTCGCCGCGCTCGACGAGCCGGCCCGTCGCGCCCCGCCCGCCGTCCGCCGCGCGCTCGCCGCCCACCTCTGCCGCTGCACCGGCTGGCAGCCGATCGTCGAGGCCGTTCTGTCGTTTGATCACGGCCCGATCGGGCCGCCACCAAACGACAGAACGGGTGCTGACGAGCGGGCCCGCCTCGAAGGCGCGGCGATGCAGGTCGTCGGACCGCACGTCGCGCTCGGCGGCGGCGGTTTCGCCGACGACACGGCGCCCCCGGACGCCCTCGTGGCCGTGCGCCGGTCCGACGGCGAGTGGGTGGTCGGCGAGACGTTGGGCGAGGCGCGGCGGCTGGCCGGTGCCGTGCCCGGGCGGCGGTCGACCGCGCCGCTGCGCTGGCCGATCGACGTGCCGCCAGGCGACTGGGTCCGCACGCTGCAGACGACGTGGGTCGAGCCGGCCTACCTCGAGCCCGATGCCTCGTGGTGCCGGCCGGGCGGCGAGCCGGCGACCCCGCTGGCCAACGGCGGCGCCTTCGGGGGCAAGGTGGCGAGCGAGCTGCCGGCGGTGGCGCGGCGCCTGGCCGACGAGCATGGCCGGCCGGTGCGCGTCCTGGCGTCGCGCGAGGACGTCGTGCGCACCGGGCCGAAGCGCCCGCCGCTCGCCGCCGGTGTCCGGGCCGACGGAACGGGCGTCGTCCGCGTCGCCCGCACGGCTGGTGTCGCCGCGGCCATCGCCGCCGGCGCGCCGGGCCTCGTGGTCGAGGAGGTCGACGTGCCCGGACCGCCGACGTCGGTGACGCTCCGTGGCGCCGGGTGGGCCGAGGCGGCCGTGCTGATGTCGTCGCTGCGACCGCCGCCCGACACGATCACGGCGCCGTCGGGGGCGACGGCGATGGCGACCGTGGACGACGGCGGTGTGCACGTCAGCGTCCGCTGCGGGACGCCGCTCGACGAGGTCGTGCTGCGCAGCTACGCCACCGGCGCCGCCCACATGGCCCTCGGGTGGGTCCGCTCCGAGGGACTCGCCGTCGACGACGCGGGCGGGCCGCTCGACCTGACGATCCGCTCGTTCGGCATCCTGCGCGCCGTCGACGTCCCCCCGCTACAGGTCGAGATCGTGCCCGACGAGAGCGTGCCCGTGAACGGCAGCGACGCCGTGTTCGCCGCCGTCGCCGCGGCTGCCTGGCGGCACGCCGGCCACCCGCCGCGGTGGCCACTAGGTTCCGGCCCATGAGCAAACCCCTGGGGCCGTATAGCCCGGTCGTGCGGGCCGGCGACTTCATCATCGTGTCGGGTCAGGGCGGGATGCGCGACGGCGCACTGGTCGACGGCGGCGTCGCCGCCCAGACGACGCAGACGATGGCGAACGTCGCCGAGCGCCTCGCCGAGATGGGCGCCACGCTCGACGACGTCGTCAAGACGCTGTGCTTCCTGACCGACATGGGCACGTTCACCGAGTTCAACGAGGCCTACGCGACCGCCTTCGGCGACCACCGCCCCGCCCGCTCGACGGTCGAGGTCTCCGCCCTCCCCGGCGGCATGGCCGTCGAGGTCGAGGCCTGGGCCCACAAGCCGGCGTGACCGTTCACGGCGTTCCCCGGCCACGCAGGCCGTGGCTGGCCGTGCTGGCGCTGCGCGCTCGCATCGGTGAACGCGATCACTCGCTGTGGTTGGGCGGGGACCGACGACGAGTACGTCGCCTACCACGACACCGAGTGGGGCGTGCCCGAGCGCGACCCGCGCCGGCTCTTCGAGTTCCTCATCCTCGAGGGCGCCCAGGCGGGGCTGTCGTGGGCGACGATCCTGCGCAAGCGTGACGGCTACCGCCGCTGCTTCGCCGGGTTCGATCCCGAGGCCGTGGCCGGCTTCGGCGACGACGACATCGAGCGCTGCCTCGCCGATCCGGGCATCGTCCGCAACCGGGCCAAGGTGACGGCGACCGTCGGCAACGCCAGGGCCTGGCTCGAGCTTGGACGATCCCGTCGCCTACCTGTGGGACTTCGTCGACGGTTGACCGGTCCAGAACGCCTGGGCGGCGATGGGCGAGCTGCCGGCCACCACACCGGTGTCCGACGCCATGAGCAAGGCGCTGAAGCGGCGCGGCTTCCGGTTCGTCGGCCCGACCATCTGCTACTCCCTCATGCAGGCCTGCGGCCTCGTCAACGACCACGTCGTCACCTGTTTCCGCCACGCCGAGTGCGCCCAGCTAGCGTGACCGGGCGATGGCCGGAGCGATCATCATCGTCGTGGTGTTGCTGCTGCTCATCCCGGTGCTGGTCCTGATCAGCGGCGGGATCGCTGCCGCCGTCCTCGGCGAGACGCTGGAGCGGGACGCCGAGGTGCGCGACGCGGGCAGCGAGCTGCTCGAGCTCCCCGACTGACCTGATGCACCGTCGCGAGGAGTCGAGCGCGGCGCTCCGCCAGGCGATCGTCCAGTACGCCACCGAGCGGGTGCTGATGGACCCGCCGCCCCTCGACGGGCCGCGCACGGCGGCCGAGCTGCGCGCCGCGACCGGACCGACGATCACCCCGGCGGGCATCGGCGGCGAGGCCGCCCTGCAGCTCTTCGTCGACGTGCTCGCCCCGGCCTGCATCTCCGTCGACCACCCGCGCTTCTTGTCGTTCGTCCCGGCGGCGCCGACCGAGGCGGCCATCCTCTTCGACCTCGTCGTCGGCGCATCGAGCATCTACGGCGGCTCGTGGCTCGAGGGGGGCGGCGCCATCTACGCCGAGAACGAGGCGCTGCGTTGGATCGCCGACCTTGCCGGGCTACCCGCCGGCGCCGGCGGCGTCTTCGTCAGCGGTGGCACGGCCGGCAACCTCAGCGCCCTCGTGGCCGCGCGCTGGCGCTGGCGCCAGCGGGCCGGCGGCCGCCACGACGAGCAGCGCGGCGTGCTGCTCACTTCGGCCGGCGCCCACTCGTCAGTGGTCCAGGCCGCCCGTGTGATGGACGCCGACGTCGTCGCGGCGCCCGCCGAGGCCAGCGGCCGGCTCACCGCCGACGGCCTGCGGGCAGCCGTCGACGCGCTCGACGACACGGCGCGCGACCGGCTGTTCGCCATCGTGGCCACCAGCGGGACCACCAACGCCGGGGTCATCGACGACCTCACCGCAGCGGCGGACGTCGCCGCCGAGCTCGACACCTGGCTGCACGTCGACGGCGCCTACGGCGGGGCCGGCCTCGCCGCCGCGAGCGTCCGCCACCGCTTCGCCGGGATCGAGGCCGCCGACAGCTTCATCGTCGATCCGCACAAGTGGCTGTTCGCCCCCTTCGACTCGTGCGCCCTGCTCTACCGCGAGCCCGAGATCGGACGGCGGGCGCACACCCAGCACGCCGCCTACCTCGACGTCCTGCACGCCGAGGAGCCCGTCGACGGCAGCGGTTGGAACGCCTCCGACTACGCCCACCACCTCAGCCGGCGGGCCCGCGGCCTGCCGCTCTGGTTCAGCCTCGCGACCCACGGCACCGACGCCTACGCCGCGGCCATCGAGACGACGTTGGCGGTCACCCGAGCGGGTGCCGACCTCGTGCGGGCCGCTCCGCACCTCGAGCTGCTCCTCGAACCCGAGCTGTCGGTGGTGCTGTTCCGTCGGCTCGGGTGGGGCCCGGCCGACTACGCCGCGTGGAGCGAGGGCGAGCTGGCGCGCGGCCACGCCTTCGTGACCCCCACCACGTGGCAGGGCGAGACGGTGCTGCGCTGGTGCATCGTCAACCCGCTCACCACGGCCGACGACCTGGCGAGTCTGGTGGACTCGTTGGCCGGGGCGCCCGGCGATGGCTGACGCCGTCGACGTCGTCGTGCACGGCGCGTGGTCCGTGGCGACCATGGATCCGGCGCGTGGCGAGCTCGCCGGCGGGTGGGTGGCCATCCGGGACGGCTTCATCGACTCCGTCGGCACCGGCCGACCGCCGGCCGCCGCCACCACCATCGACGCCACCGAGTGCCTCGTCACCCCTGGCCTCGTCAACACCCACCACCACCTGTACCAGAACCTCACGCGGGCCTATCCGCCGATGACCGACAAGCCGCTGTTCGGGTGGCTCACGTCGCTCTACCCGCTGTGGCGGGGGCTCGACGAGGAGGCCGCCTACCTCTCGGCCTGGGTCGGCCTGGCCGAGCTGGCGCTGTCGGGCTGCACCACGTCGACCGATCACCTCTACCTGCACCCGCGAGGTGCCGGTGACCTGCTCGGCGCGGAGATCGCCGCGGCCACCGACCTCGGCATGCGCTTCCACCCGACGCGCGGATCGATGTCGCTGTCGCAGAAGGACGGCGGGCTGCCGCCCGACGACGTCGTGGCCGACGATGACGACATCCTCGCCGCCAGCGAAGCCGCCGTGCACCGGTACCACGACCGCGCCCACGGTGCCATGGTGCGCATCGCCCTCGCGCCGTGCTCGCCGTTCTCGGTGACCGAGCAGTTGATGGTGCGGTCGCGGGAGCTGGCCGAACGTCTGGACGTGCGCCTGCACACCCACTTCGCCGAGAACCGGGAGGACGACGAGTACTCCCTCGCCACGTTCGGGTGCCGCCCGACGGAGTACCTCGAGCGCACCGGCTGGCTGTCCGACCGGGCGTGGCTCGCCCATTGCGTGATGCCCGACGACGGCGAGATCCGCCGCCTCGGCGCCGCCGGCGTCGGCGTGGCCCACTGCCCGTCGAGCAACCTCATCCTCGCCTCGGGCATCGCACCGGTCGTCGACCTGCGGGCGGCGGGGGTGGCGGTCGGACTCGGCGTCGATGGCTCGTCGTCGGCGGACGCGGCCTCGCTGTGGCTGGAGGCGCGCCAGGCGATGCTCCTGGCCAAGCTGCGCGATGGCGCGGCGGCGGCGACGGCGCGCATGGCGTTGGAGATGGCCACGCTGGGCGGTGCCGCCTGCCTCGGGCGCAGCGGCGAGCTCGGCGTGCTGGCGCCGGGCGCGGTGGGCGACGTGGCGGTGTGGGCCCTCACCGGGCCGTCCTTCGCCGGGGCCATCGCCGACCCGATCGAGGCCTGGCTGCGCTGCGGGCCCCTGGGTGCCCGCGACACGATCGTCCGCGGCGAGCCGGTGGTGCGTGGGGGCCGGCTGGTCCACCCCGACCTCGACGATCGCCTGCGCGCCCATCGACGGGCGGCCGAGCGGCTGCAGCGCGGCTGACGCGCGCGCCAATCGCGAACCGCGCCCGCGCCGAACACGTATCGGTGAGCATGACGATGACGCTGTGGGTCGACACCCTCTCGGGGGAGCGCCTCGACCGGAACGCCCTCGCCGCCGTGCAGGAGCGGGCCCGGCGGACCTACGAGACCAACCCGCACATCTTCGAGGACGCCCTCGACGCGTTGACCGCGTTCGGCGTCGTCGCCCTCCACCGGGGCGGCGTCCGCGGCCGCCGTGTTGCCGCCAGACTGTGCGGCCATGAACCCCTCGTCCGGCCGGCGGTTGGCCTGCGCCACCGTCGCAGCCGCCTCGCTCGTCGCGGCCGCCGCCTGCTCGTCGGACCGTGATGCGCTGACGGCGCCGCCGTTCGCCGAGAGCTCGGTCCCCGCCACGGGCGGACCGGCCGGCAGCGTGGCGCCGGCCCGGCAGATCGACTCCGTCGCCGTCATCGGCGACTCCATCACGGCCAGCTCGCAACCAGTGCTGGAGGCCGCGCTCGACACCCTCGATCTCGACTCGGTCGCCATCGACGCCCTCGGCGGGCGGCGCATGGTGGTCGACGGCGGCACCATCGGCTCGGGGCGCGGCGCCGTCGACACGATCGTCGCCGGGGACACCCCCGACCTCTGGGTGATCGCCCTCGGCACGAACGACGTCGCCAACTACACGCCGGACGAGTACGCCGCCGCCATCACGGAGCTGCTCGACCACATCCCGGCCGATGCCCCGCTGGTGTGGGTCGACACCTACCTCGCCGACTACAAGACGAGATCGGCCGAGTTCAACAGCACCCTGCGCACGATCCTCTCCGAGCGGGGCAACGCCACCGTCGTCGACTGGGCCACCACCGCCGAGCAGGACGGTGTGCTCGCCGACGGCATCCACCCGTCGGGCTACGGGGCCGACCAGTTCAGCGCCATGATCACCGCCGCCGTCGACCAGTGGATGGCGTGATCCGGTTCTGACGAGGATTCGCGTCGGTTTCTGGCCGGAGAACTCACTCAGAACAGGGTCGGCTCGGCCGGCGGGTCCGGTCGGCGCGCTTCCGGGAGCGGTGAGAGGTCGGGGCGAAGGGCGCGGACGTCGTCGTGGAACTGCCGGGCGAGGAGGGGCGCGGCGAGGTTGTCGGGCGTGTGCACGAACACCGTCGGCGAGCGACCCTCGTCCAGCCACGTGGCGATCGCCGGCGGCCATGGCGCCCAGCCCTCTCGCGTGGCGACGGGATCGTCGACGCCGACGAAGCGGACGACCGGCCGGTCAGTCAGGGCGCGCAGCCGCCGCGGCAGGTGCGGCTTCTGGCGTCTGGTCACCCGCTCGGCCTCGCTCGGCGGCAGGTGGCCGAACAGTGTCGTCGTGTCCATCACGATCCACTCGACGCCGGTGTCGCCGAGGAAGCGCTCGAGCTCCGTCTCCAGCGCCGGGTCGTCGTAGAACGCCCGGTGGCGCAACTCGACGGCGAAGCGGTGCGACGTGGGCAGGCGGCGGACGAACGCGGCGAGCGCGCCAAGGTCCGCCGGCCCGAACGAGCCCGGCAGCTGGATCGAGAGCTGCTCGGCGCGCTCGCCGAGCGGGTCGATGCGGTCGAGGAACGAGCTCAGCTCCTGCCCGGCGTCGCGCAGCCGGAGATCGTGGGTGATCGTCCGTGGCAGCTTGAAGACGAAGCGGAACCACGGCGGCGCCTGGTCGGCCCACGAGGCGACCGTTCGAGCCGACGGCACGCCGTAGAAGGTCGTGTTGCCCTCCACGGCCGTGCACCACGTGGCGTAGACCGCCAGTTGCTCGTCACGTTGCAGCGCGTCGGGGAACAGCGGTCCCTGCCACGCCTTGTACGCCCACATCGGGCAACCGACGCGCAGCACGTCAGGGCCAGGTCAGCCGGTGGACGACAGCGCCGTCGCCGCCACCCGCAGGCGGCCCGTGAACCGCATCACACCGTCGTCGACGGGATCCTTGAGCAGGAGCTGCTTGTCGCGCGTGTAGTCCTGCGGGTGGATCCACGGCGCGTGGTCGCCCTGCTTCGGCAGCAGGTGCACGACGCGCCGGATGTACCCGGCCGAGAAGTCGTCGATGTACGGGCGCGTGGTCATGCCCTCGTCCGACGGCCGCAGGCGGGGCGTGCAGACCGTCGTGCCGGTCTCGGCCATGTGCTCGAGGAGTCGGCAGACGTACTGGCACGTGAGGTCGGCGCGCAGCGTCCACGAGGCGTTGATGTAGCCGAACGTCGAGGCCAGGTTGGGTACGTCGGAGTAGGCGAGGCCCTTGTACGTGAAGGTCCTGGCGAAGTCGACCGGTGTGCCGTCGATGTCGAAGGCCATCTCGCCGAGCGTGACGAGCTGCAGGCCGGTCGCCGTGACGATGACGTCGGCCTCGAGCTCCTGGCCGGACCCGAGGGCGATGCCGCGCTCGGTGAACGACGCGATGCGGTCGGTGACGACGGACGCCGTGCCGGCGCGGATGGCGGCGAAGAGGTCGCCGTTCGGCAGGAGGCACAAGCGCTGGTCCCACGGGAAGTACGTCGGCGTGAAGTGGGTGTCGATGTCGTAGTCGGGCCCCAGCTCCTTGCGCACCAACGACAGCAGCTTGTCCTTGACCTTCTGCGGGGCGGTCCTCGTCCGCTTGTAGATCATCTGCTGGAGCGCCACGTTCTTGCGCCGGGTGAGGTCGTAGGCCAGCTTCTCCGGCAGCACCCGTTGCAGCGCCCTGGCGATGACGTCCTCGTCCGGCCGCGAGACGACGTACGTCGGCGAGCGCTGGAGCATGGTGACGTGGCCGGCGGTGCGGGCCAGCGCCGGCACCAGCGTCATGGCGGTCGCTCCCGAGCCGATCACGACGACGCGCTGCCCGGTGACGTCGAGGTCGTCCGGCCACTCCTGCGGGTGGACGATGCGCCCGGTGAAGCGCTCGCGGCCGGGGAACTCGGGCGTGTGGCCGCCGCGGTAGCTGTAGTAGCCGGAGCACATGAACAGGTAGCCGCACGTGATCGTCAGCGCCTCGTCGGTGTCGCGGCGTTCGACGTGCACGGTCCAGCGGGCGTCCTCGCTCGACCACGAGGCACTGGTGGCGGCGTGGTGGAAGCGGATGTGCCGGTCGATGCCGTGCTCGGCGACCGTCTCGCGCAGGTAGGCCATGATCGCCGGGCCGTCGGCGATGGCCTTGCGGTCCTTCCACGGCTTGAACCCGAAGCCGAGCGTGTGCATGTCGCTGTCGGAGCGCACGCCCGGGTACCGGAACAGGTCCCAGGTCCCGCCGAGGTCGCCGCGACCCTCGAGGATCGCGTAGGACCGGTTCGGGCACCGGGTCTGGAGGTGGTAGCCGGCGTCGATGCCGGAGATCCCGGCCCCGATCACCAGGACGTCGACGTGCTCAGCCAGCTCAGCCATGAGCGTCAGACGCTACCGACCGTCGTTCTGTCGTTTGAAGGCGGCCGGATCGGGCCGCAACCAAACGACAGAACGGGGTGTCCGCGCCGTCGGTTCAAAAGTTGTACTAGTCGGATGCCACCCGATCCTCCACGCTCCTGCCCATGAGCACCACGACCACCCTCACCGAGCGCCCGGCGGACGTGTCCGAGTGGGCGGCCGAGCTCGGGCGCGCGATCGCCCCCAACGCCGGTCGGCACGACCAGGATGGAACCTGGGTCGACGACTCCTTCGATCACCTGCGCGCCAACGGCTACTTGGCGCTCGCCGTGCCGGCCGAGCTCGGTGGCATGGGCGCGACGATCGCCGAGGTCGCCGCCGTCCAGCGCGAGCTGGGCCGACACTGCGGGTCGACCGCCCTGGCGATGTCCATGCACCAACACGTCACCTGCTTCACGGCGTGGCGCTACCGCCGGGGCCTGCCCGGCGCCGAGGCCACGCTGCGCCGGGTCGCCGATGAGGGCATCGTGCTCGTCTCGACCGGCGGGGCCGACTTCACCCGGCCGCGGGGCACGGCGACGAAGGTCGACGGCGGATACCGGGTCAGCGGGCACAAGATCTTCGCCAGCCAGTCGCCGGCCGGCACCGTGATGTCCACGATGTTCCCGTACGACGACCCCGAACGGGGACGCCGCGTCCTCAACATGGCGATCCCGTTCAGCGATCCCGGCGTGACGGTCCACGACACCTGGGACACGATGGGCATGCGCGGCACGGCGAGCAACGACATCACCATCGAGGACGTGTTCGTCCCCGACGAGAAGATCATGGCCGACCGGCCGTACGGCGTGCTCGACCCGCCGCTGCAGGTCATCGCCTCGATCGGGTTCAGCGTCATCAACGGTGCCTACCTCGGCGTCGCCGACTCGGCCGTCGCCAGCGCGCTCGAAGCGGTCGCCGACCGTGCCGGCGATCCGACGGTGCAGCGCCAGGTCGGTCTGATGCAGCATCGGCTGCGGGTCGCCTCATGGGCCCAGGACGGTGCACTCGCCATCGTCGGCGAGGACCCGCAGCCCTCGATGGACACCGTCGCCGCGGTGATGGCGGCGAAGCGGGAGATCGCCCTCGCCGGCATCGAGATCTGTGATCTCGCCATGGAGCTCGCCGGCGGGGCCGCCTACTTCAAGGGCTCACCGATCGAGCGCGCCTACCGCGACATCCGTGGCGCCAAGTTCCATCCCCTGTCGCCGGAGGCCACCCTCCTCCACGCCGGCCGGCTGGCGCTCGGCGAACCCTGCGACGAGATCTGAGCCGAGAGGTCGATGCACATGCCTTCCACGGCCACCAGTGAGCGGGCGGCCGTCGATGGCTGGGTCGGGCAGGCTCGGTACGCCGAGCCTGCCCGACCACGATCGACACGGCGCCGGACGCGGCTGGCCACTGCCGCCCTCGCCGTCGTGACGTTGGTTCCGGCGAACACGATCGGCCGCGCCCCCGAGACACCGCCACCGCCACCACCGGCCATCTCGATCGATGCGATGCTGCCGTCATGGCGGCAGCGGGTGGAGTGGGCGGTCGATCGCTTCGCCATCGCCGGTCTCCCGCTGCCCTCGATGGACGTCACCGTGCACCGCCACACCGGACCGTGCGAGGGCAACGGCGGCCTGTACCGGCACGGTCCCCCGGCGGAGGTGCACGTGTGCTCGACGGGCGACGCCGACACTCGCGCCGCCCGCATGATCACCCTGCACGAACTGGCCCACGCCTGGGCGGAGACGTACCTCACGCCGGGACAGCGCGAGCAGTTCCTCGAGCTGCGCGGGCTCGACTCGTGGGTCGATCCCGCCCGAGGTTCGTACGAGTGGGGAGCCGAGCACGCGGCGGAGGTCGTGTCATGGGGCCTGATGGACGCTCCCGTCGAGATCATCCGCATCGACGACGTCGACCCAGCGGCCCTCGCGTCGGCGTTCCAACTGCTCGTCGGTCGGCCGCCCCTTTGGGCCGATCCCGCGCGGTCACCCTCATCGTGAAGGTGACCGACCGTGTGACTGATCAAGACGCGACGGTGATCCGGATGCCGCCGGCTCGATGGACACCTGTTCGTCGGACCGCACCGGACGCGCCGGGGGTACCGTCGGTGGGGTGGAGCTGCGCATCCTGGGCCCGCTCACGGTCCACGACGGCGGCAGGGAGATCGCTGTCGGGGGTGCGCGACCGCGTGCGCTGCTGGCCCGGCTCCTGCTGGCTCGCGGCCATGCCGTCTCGCTCGACGCGCTCGTGTCGGCAGTCTGGGACGGCGAGCCTCCGCGCACAGCGCGCCAACAGATCCACAAGGTCGTCTCCGAGGTGCGGCGCCGTCTGCCAGGGCTCGTCGAGTCGGTCGAGGGCCTCGGCTACCGGACCCGGCTCGATGACCACTGGCTGGACGCCGACGAGGCCGACGAACTGCTCTCGCGTGGCGGATCGGCGTCGATCGAGCGCGCCCTCGGGCTGTGGCGTGGCGGCACGTTGGAAGGGTTCGACGGCACCGATCTGCGGGCGGCGGCCGAGGCATGGGACGAACGACGTCTCAGCGCGCTCGAGCGGTGGTGCGCCGTCCAGCTCGGCCCGGATGGGCCGCCGGACGCTGCCGCGCGGGTCGTTGGCGCACTCGCCGACGTGCTCGCGAGCCGGCCGTGGCGGGAGGACCTGCAGGCGCACCTGATGGTCGCGCTGGCCCGGCAGGGCCGCACGCCCGACGCGCTCGCCGTGTACGCCCGGCTGCGCCGGACGCTGGCCGACGAACTGGGCGTCGACCCGGGCGTGGCGTTGCGCGACCTGCACGGCCGCCTCGTGCGGGGCGAGCTGGACGCGCCGATGCCGGCACCGGCGCGGGCCGTGCCCCGGACGTTGCCCTACGACGTGCCCGACTTCACCGGGCGCGACGAGGAGCGGACCGAGCTGGCCGCGGCGCTGGTGAAGGAACCGATCGTCGCCATCGACGGCATGGCCGGGGTCGGCAAGACGGCGCTCGCGTTGCACGCGGCGCACGCAGTTCGTGACGAGTTCCCCGACGGCCAGATCTTCCTCGACCTGCGGGGCCACACGCCGGGCGTCGAGCCGCTGGCGCCGACCGACGCGCTGGCGCGGCTGCTCCGTGCGGTCGGGGTCGCCGACGCCGACGTTCCCGACGACCCCGAGGCGCGCGCCGCGGCCTGGCGCAGCCGCGTGGCGGGCCGTCGGGTGCTGCTCGTCCTGGACAACGCGGCCACCGCCCAACAGGTCCGCGACATGCTGCCCGGCGACGGTCAGGCCCGCACGCTCGTCACCAGCCGTCTACGGCTCGTCGGCCTCGACGGCGCCGCCTGCTGCACGCTCGGCGTGATGGCACCCGACGAAGCGCTCGCCCTGCTCGGCCGCGTCGCCGGCGTCGACGTCACCGGTGCGCACCTGACGTCCGCCCGAGCGATCGTCGACGCTTGCGGTCACCTGCCGTTGGCGATCCGACTCGTCGGCGCCCGGCTCGCCAGCCGGCCGGCCTGGACGCTGACGACCGTCGTCGAGCGCTTGGCCGACGAGCAGGCCCGCGACGTGCTGCTGGACGACGGCGAACGCGGCGTCGCCAGGGCGTTCGCCGTGTCCTACGAGCACGTGTCGTCGACGGCCGCCCGGACCTTCCGCCTGCTCGCCACGCACCCGGCCGCCGACTTCGACGTCCTGGCGGCGGCGGCGATGGTCGATGGCGACGTGGTGTCGGTCGGCCACGACCTCGACGAGCTGCTCGACGCCCACCTGCTCGAGCAGGTCGGTGGCGACCGCTACGGCTACCACGACCTGCTGCGGGGGTACGGCCGCCGGCTCGTGCGCGACGCAGACGGGGTCGACGCCGCCGAGGCGCGGCTGCGGGACTACTACCTCGCCGCCACCGTGGCCGCGGCCGACCGTCTCAACGGCGGCCTGCGTCGCTTCGAACCGACGGTCGAGCACGCGCCGCCGGCGCTGCCCGATGTCGCCGACACCGACGCCGCACTGGGTTGGTTGGAGGCCGAGCACGCCACGCTCGTGACCATCGCCCTCACCGACGACGGTTGGCAGCTCGCCGCGGCCCTGCGCACCTTCCTCGAGCAGCGCGGGTACTTCGCCGACTGGCGGGCGACGCACGTGCGGGCCCTGGCCGGGACGACCGACCGCCACGGCCTCGCGGTGCTCCACGGCAACCTCGGGGCGCTGGAGGCGTGGAACGGGGCGCACCGGGCGGCGATGGACCACTTCGCCGCGGTGCTGGAGCTGGTCCCCGACCAGCCCGAGCTGACGGTGGCGATCCACAACTCGATGGCGATGCGATGTCACCTCGCGGGCGACGACCGCGCCGCTGTCGAGCACGCCCGCCTGGCGCTCGGTGTCGGCGGGGCCGGCGACCGGCTCCGGGCCGCGTCGTGGTGCAACCTTGCTCTTGCCTCGGCCCGTCTCGGTGATCGTGACGATGCCCTGCGCTGGCACCACCTCGCCGTCGAGCTGGCCGAGCGCATTGGCGTGCCGTCCGTGCAGGTCCACACCTACCTCGGTCTCGGCGAGACGCTCCTGCGGCTCGGTGCGCCGGAGGCGGTGTGGTTCGAACGCAGCCTCGAGCTGTCCCGCCAGCAGGGCACCCGCATCCAGGAGGCGATCGCTCTCGACGGGCTGGCCCACGCCACGGGCCGGCTCGACGCGTGGCGGGCTGCGGCGGAGATCTTCGACGAGCTCGGGTTGCCGCAAGCGGAGCTCGCCCGCCGGCACCTCGTTGATCCGCACGGCAGGTGGTGCGACCTGTGCGCCGGCCACCGGTGCGCGGGCGACGCCGAGGAGGCGCTGTCCGGATCGGCCTGGCCCTGATCGCCGTGGCCGCGGTGGCCGATGTCGTCAGCCTCTCGGCGTCTCGCCCACGAAGGCGGCGGTGTCCATCGCCACCATCCAGCGGCCCCGCTCCTTGACCATCGTCATCGTCACGGAGAAGTTCCGGATGCGATTCGGGTAGACGATGTCGATGTCGAGGACGGCGATGCCGGTGTGGCAGCCGAACATGGTCTCGGAGAGGATCTCCCACTGCCATTCCCATGGTTCCGGGCTGGCCCACGCGTCTCGCACGGCCACCATGTGGGCGTCGATGCCGTAGGTGGTGCTGCCGGCGACGTGGAAGATGATGTCGGGGTGGATCACGGCCGTGTACGCCGCCTCGTCGCGAGCGTTGTAGGACACGTTGTCCTGGACGACCGCCGCGTGCATCGCTCCCGCGCACGCGGCCGGCCGATCCTGCACGGGTGGGGCGGCGTCGGTGATCGACGGCGAGATCAGCGTGAAGGTCATGGCCGCAGCCAGGGCCGCCATCCTGCGTCGTGACATGGTGCTCCTCCTCGGGGGCGTCGCTCGACGGGCCACCAGACGGGGCCCACCGACCAGCGTGGAGGGCGGCGCTACCGGAACGCTTCCGCGC
The DNA here is from genome assembly GCA_963784255.1 of uncultured Acidimicrobiia bacterium. Classification (GTDB taxonomy): domain Bacteria; phylum Actinomycetota; class Acidimicrobiia; order Acidimicrobiales; family Ilumatobacteraceae; genus JALZMG01. Next base: position 528,723 of record CAWAQO010000006.1, read on the forward strand.
CGCTACCGCGGCATCAGCTCCAGCGGGACTGGCCGAAGCGGTAGCCGACCGAGCGCACGGTCTGGATCAGGCCGGCGTGCTCCTCGCCGAGCTTGGCCCGCAGCCGCCGGACGTGGACGTCGACGGTGCGGGCGCCGCCGTAGTACTCGTAGCCCCACACGCGGTTGAGCAGCATCTCGCGGGTGAACACCTTGCCGGGGTTCTGGGCGAGGAACTTGAGCAGCTCGTACTCCATGTACGTCAGGTCGAGCGGGCGGCCGACGATCGACGCCTGGTACGTCTCCAGGTTGAGCGACAGCTCGCGGTACTCGATCATCTCCGGGCGGGCGCCGCCACCGACGCGCCACAGCAGGTGGCGCAGGCGGGCCTCCAGCTCGGCCGGGTGGAACGGCGACAGGCAGAAGTCCTCGAACAGGTCGTCGCGCATCTGCAGCTCGGCGAGCTGCCCGCCCGACACGAGGGCCAGCACCGGCGGGGTGCCGGGCTCGCGCTTGCGGATGGTGCGGGCGAAGCCCCAGGCCCCGGCGGCGTCCGTCGCGCAGTCGATGATCGCGCCGGCCCAGCCGGTGCCCGGTTCGTGCTCGCTGGCCTCCTCGGCGGACGCCACCGCCTTCCACCGGTACCCGGCGAGGTCGAGCGTGCGGGCCAGCTCGGGCGAGACGGGATCCCCGAAGACGGCGAGGAGGTCGCTGTCGATCACGGTCAGAGGACTCGGAGGTAGCGGTCGATCTCGAACAACGAGACGTGGGTCTTGTAGGCCTTCCACTCCGTGCGCTTGTTGCGCAGGAACCACTCGAAGATGTGCTCGCCGAGGGCGTCGTGGACGAGCTCGGAGCGCTCCATCGCCCGCAGCGCGTCGGACAGCGACTGCGGCAGCTGCTCGATGCCGAGCTTGGCGAGGACCTCGTCACCGATCTCGAAGAGGTTGGCGTCGGCCTCGACCGGCAGCTCGTAGCCCTCGGCCACGCCGCGCATCCCCGCGGCCAGCATCAGGCTGAAGGCGAGATACGGGTTGCAGGCCGGGTCCGGCGAGCGGTACTCGACTCGCGTGGCGGTGGGGTTGCCCCGCTTGGCGATGGGCACCCGGATCAGGCCGCTGCGGTTGTTGCGGGCCCACGAGATGTGCACCGGCGCCTCGAAGCCGGGGACCAATCGCTTGTAGCTGTTCACCGTCTGGTTCGTGATGGCGGTGATCTCGCCGGCGTGGCGCAGCAGCCCGGCCATGAACGACTTGGCGATCGGGGACAGGTAGTAGTCGTCGGTGGGGTCGAAGAAGGCGTTGTCGTCGCCGCGGAACATCGACAGGTGGGTGTGCATGCCCGAGCCCTGGACACCCTCGAGCGGCTTGGGCATGAACGTGGCATGGAGGTTGTGCGACGCGGCGACCTCGCGGACGACGAGGCGGAACGTCATCACGCTGTCGGCCATCGTCAGCGCGTCGGTGTGGCGCAGGTCGATCTCCTGCTGGCCCGGCGCGTCCTCGTGGAAGCTGTACTCCACCGGGATGCCCATCGCCTCGAGCGTGCGGATCGTCTGCTTGCGCAGCGACCCGGTGATGTCGTTGGTGGTCAGGTCGAAGAAGCCGCCGTGGTCGAGCGGGACCGGGCGCTGGCCGACCTCGGGCGGGCTGAAGTAGAAGAACTCGATGTCCGGCGCCACGTAGAACGTCAGGCCCTGGTCGTGGACCGTGCGGATGTGGCGGCGGAGCACCTGGCGGGGATCGCCCTCGAACGGTGTGCCGTCGAGGTTGTGGATGTCGCAGAACATCCGCGCCTCGGGCGTCTTGAGATCGCCCCACGGGAGCACCTCGAAGGTGTCGGCGTCGGGCATGGCGAGGACGTCGGCCTCCTGGATGCGGGAGAAGCCGTCGATCGACGAACCGTCGAACGTCATGCCGTCCTCGAGGGCGTTCTCCAGCTCGGCCGGGCTGATCGCGAAGCTCTTGAGGTTGCCGAGGATGTCGGTGAACCACAGTCGGATCAGCCGGACGCCGCGCTCCTCCACGCTGCGCAGGACGTACTCGCGTTGCTGCTCCAACATCTCGGTCACCGCACCAGTCTGGTGGATCGTCGGGCGCGCGGCACCCCCGGGTTCACCGGGGGTGCTACGCCGGGTCGATTCAGATCGCCGAGCAGACCGTCTCCACCATCAGCCGGGCGACGACGTAGGGATCCATGTTGGCGTTGGGCCGACGATCCTCGAGGTAGCCCTTGCCGGACTTGAAGACGGCCAGGGGGATGCGCACCGAGGCGCCGCGGTCGGACACGCCGTAGCTGAACTTGTCCCACGGCGCCGTCTCGTGGTGACCGGTCAGGCGGTCCTCGATGCCGTGGCCGTAGTTCTTGACGTGCACCTCCCACTTCTTGCCGAGCGCCTTGCAGGCGTTCTCGATGAACTGGTAGCCGCCGTCCTCGCGCATCTCCTTGGTCGAGAAGTTGGTGTGCGCGCCGGCGCCGTTCCAGTCACCCTTCATCGGCTTGGGGTCGAGGGTGGCGGCCACGTCGAAGTCCTCGGCGGTGCGGTACAGCAGCCAGCGGGCGACCCACAGCTGGTCGGCAACTTCGAGCGGGCCGAGCGGGCCGATCTGGAACTCCCACTGGCCGATCATCACCTCGGCGTTGAGGCCGCTGTAGGAGAGGCCGGCGGCGAGGCAGTTGTCGAGGTGCTCCTCGACGATCTCGCGGCCGAAGATCTCGTCCGAGCCGACGCCGCAGTAGTAGCCGCCCTGCGGGCGCAGGGAAGCCACCTGTGGGGAAGCCGTACGAGCCGGCCGTCCTTCATGAACGTGTACTCCTGCTCGATGCCGAACAGGCACTCGTGCTTGGCGAACTTCTTGGCCGACTTCACGAGGGCGGCGCGGGTGTTCGTCGGGTGCGGCTTGCCGTCGGCGGCGTACACCTCGCACAGCACGAGCTTGTCCTGGCCGCCGCGGATGGGGTCGGGAGCGATGAACACCGGCTCCAGCACGCAGTCGCTCTTGTCGCCCGTCGCCTGGTTCGTGCTCGAACCGTCGAACCCCCAGACCGGCGGCTCGTCGCCGTCCGGCACGATCTTCGTCTTCGACCGCAACTTGGCCGTCGGCTCGGTGCCGTCGATCCAGATGTACTCAGCCTTGTAGACCACAGGAGTCCTCGTCTCTTCCCGACCACCCAGGTGGCCGTTCATGCATGTCGGTGTAGGGGCAGGTGGTCCTGGGCGCCCACCCGCGGTCATGCTGTCGGGGACCCATTGCCGACCCGTTGCCCGATTGTGAACGCTGTGTGAACCCGCAGGCCGGGAGGGTGGTCCGACGACCGTGTCCCTCGATCTGGGCGGGGTTCTTCGCACCTGCTGGGACGGATCCCGCCCAGATGGCTCGGTGGTGAGATTCCCGCCCAGATTGGGGGACGGTCGTCAGTACGGCGGGACCTCCCAATAGGGGTAGTTCGGTGGGAGGTCGGTCGAGGGGCGCATCGACCAGGCGGCGGGCCGCTTCTCGAGGAAGGCGGTCACGCCCTCGTGGGCGTCCGGGCGGCGGCCGAGCTCGAAGATGGCGTCGGAGTCGGCGCGGTGGGCGGCCATCGGGTGGTCGGCGCCGAGCAGGTGCCACAGCAACCCGCGGCTCACGGCGGCCGACACCGGCGCGGTGTTGGCGGCGATCTCGGCCGCGAGCTCCTTGGCGACGCCGAGCACCTGGTCGGCCGGATGGACGCTGCGCACCAACCCGCCGGCGAGGGCCTCGTCGGCCCGGAAGACGCGGGCCGTGAGCACCCACTCCAGGGCCTGGTTGATCCCGACGACGCGCGGCAGGAACCAGCTGGCAGCAGCGTCCGGGGCGATGCCCCGGCCGGCGAACACGAACCCCACCTTGGCGTGGTCGGCGAGCAGCCGGATGTCCATCGGCAGCGTCATCGAGATCCCCACGCCGACCGCCGAGCCGTTGATCGCGGCGATCACCGGCTTGGTGCACTCGAAGATGCGCATCGTGACGACCCCGCCGGCGTCGCGCGGCGCCCGCCCGCCATCCCCCTGCTCGCCGCGGGCGTCGAGGTCGAACGTGCCGCCGCCGGCGCCGAGGTCGGCGCCGGCGCAGAACGCCCGCCCGGCGCCGGTCACGATCGCCGCCCGAACGTCGTCGTCGGCGTCGACGCGGTCGAAGGCGTCGACCAGCTCGCGGATCATGGTGAACGTGAACGCGTTGAGGCGGTCGGGCCGGTGCAACGTGATGACGGCGGCCGGGCCGTCGACCTCGAAGGTGATCTCGGTGTACTCCATCGGGTAGAGCATGAGCCATGGCGGCCGACCGGCTCCAGACGTACCGGGCGAAACGGGACTTCCGCGTCACGGCGGAGCCGGCGGGGACCTCACCGCCGGTGCCCGATGGGCACCGTTTCGTCGTCCAGCGCCACCGGGCCCGCCGGCTGCACTACGACCTCCGGTTGGAAGCGGCCGGCGTCCTGATCAGCTGGGCCGTGCCGAAGGGTCCGACGCTCGACGCCGACGTGCGGCGGATGGCCGTGCACGTCGAGGACCACCCGCTCGACTACTTCGACTTCGAGGGGGTCATCCCGGCCGGCGAATACGGCGGTGGCGACGTCGTCGTGTGGGACTGGGGCACCTGGGAGCTCGCCGAGGCCGACGATCCCCTCGCCGCGATCGAGGCCGGCAACCTCCACTTCGACCTCCACGGCGAGAAGCTGCTCGGCCGCTTCGTCCTCATCCGCACCCGGAACAGCGAGCGCGACTGGCTGCTGCTGAAGAAGCACGACGAGGCGGCGGTGCCGGGCTGGGACCCGGAGGAGCACCCCCGCTCGGTGAAGTCCGGGCGCACCAACGACGAGGTCGAGGCCTCGCCCTCGGCGAGCTGGACCGGTCACGCCAACTGGGCCGCACCGACGCCCGACGAGCTCGCCGCGCTCGACGCCCTCGGCGGCAAGGGCGACTGGCGCCTCGGCGAGCACACCCTGCGCCTGACCAACCTCGACAAGGTCCTGTTCCCGGCCCGCGGCCGGGGCCGACCGGTCACCAAGCGCGACCTGATCCGTCACAACGCCACCGCCGCGCCGGTGATGCTGCCCTACCTCGTCGATCGTCCCGTCAACCTCCTCCGCGCCCCCAATGGCGTCGCCGAGCCGGGCTTCTGGCACAAGGCGGTGCCGGCGCACGCGCCGGAGTGGCTGCGCCGTTGGCGCAACGAGGAGGCCGACCCGGGCGAGACCACCGAGTACCTGGTGCCGGACTCGCCGGCTGCGCTCGCCTGGATGGCCAACTACGGCGCCGTCGAGCTGCACCCCTGGACCTCCACGGTGCGCAACCCCCGCGGACCGACGTGGGCACTGATCGACATCGACCCGGGCGAGGACAGCACCTTCGACGACGTCGTCGTCCTCGCCCGCCTGCACCGGACCGCACTCGACCACCTCGGCGTGCGCGGCGGACCCAAGGTGACCGGGCAGCGGGGCATCCAGATCTGGATCCCGGTGGCCGACGGGTACACGTTCGCCGACACGCGGGCGTGGGTCGAGCAGCTGTCGCGGGCCATCGGCGGCACGGTGCCGGAGCTGGTCAGCTGGAAGTGGGAGGTGTCGCAGCGCGGCGGCCTGGCCCGCCTCGACTACACGCAGAACGCCGTGAACAAGACGCTCGTCGCCCCGTTCTCGACGCGCGCCGCGCCAGGTGCGCCCGTGTCCGTGCCGATCGCGTGGGAGGAGCTGGACGACGCGGACGTCGTCCCGGACCGCTGGACCATCGCCGACGTCGGCGCGCGCATCGCCACGGTCGGCGATCCGCTGGCCCCGCTCGTCGGCCAGCAGCAGCGCCTACCGGCGTTCTCGTGACGGCCGGCCTCAGCCGGGCCAGATGACGTTGCCGCTGTCGTCGTACACCCCGTCGATCGGATCGGGCGCGAGGAACGGCTCGACGTCGGGCGCCCCGTCGGCGAACAGCCCGACGTCGGCGTAGGCGTCGACCTCCTCCTGCAGCGGGCCGGCCTCGAACGTGCCCACGCCGCGGCCCTCTTGGGTCCCCCCGCGGATCAGCGCGCTCTCCGTGGTCCAGCGGAACGTCTCACCTTCGACGGTCAAGAAGTTGGGGTTGCCGCCGGCCTCGGCCCGCGCCATCGCTGTCGCCACGGCGGCCTCCGGATCGGCGAGCGCATCGGCCAGCCCGCGCATCGTCGCCCGCACGAAGTCCTGCACCGCCGTCGGGTGCTCGTCGGCGAACTCGCGCGTCGTGTACATCACGGCGAACGACCCGGGCACCCCGAGGTCGCCCGGTGTGAACGTGTCGAACTCGATGCCGGCGCGCTCGAGCTGGCCGGGCTCGTTGCTCAGGTAGCCGGGGAACCCGTCGATGTCGTCGATGGCGATGTGGGCGAGCGGGTCGAACCCGTCGAGCAGGACGGTGTCGTAGTCCTCGCCCTCGACCAGTCCGGCCTCGGCGAGCATGGCGGCGACGCTCGGCGGGATCCGCCCCTTGACGCCGATCGTGGCCCCGTCGAGGTCGACCAGCTCGGTGGCCACGCCGGGCTTGACGATCAACGTGTCGATGGGCGTGTGCCCCTCGACGGCGACGACGACGAACTCGGCGTCGTTGGCCGCCCCGAACGACACGACCTCCGAGAAGGAGCCGCCGGACGCGAACTGGGCGTCGCCCCCGGCGACGAGCGGGTAGTTGTCGGTCGAGAAGCTGGGCTCGACGTCCACGTCGAGGCACAGGTCCTCGTAGTAGCCGCGCTCGTCCGCCACGAGGACGTCGACGATGGTGCCGGTCGCCGAGAAGTCGAACGACGTCAGGTACGTGATCGGTCCGGCCGCCTCGTTGGCCGCGCACCGATCGGCCGGCATCGGCTCGCCGGCCGTGATCTCGCCGGTGTCGGCACCGCCTCCGTCATCGTCGTCGTCACCGCAGGCCGCGAGCAGCGTGACGAGGGCGAGCACGGCCCCCCAGCAGCGGCGACGTCCCGGCACGGCACGAGCCTACGAGGACGGCCCTCCAAGTAGCCTGCCCGGTGTGACGGTCCTCCGGATCGCGCTGGCCCAGCTCAACCCCACGGTCGGCGACCTCGACGGCAACCTCGCCCTCCTGACGGACGCCTACGACCGCGCCGACGCTGCCGGTTGCGACCTCGTCGCCTTCCCCGAGCTGTCGGTGACGGGCTACCCGCCCGAGGACCTCGTGCTGAAGCCGGGCTTCGTGGCCGACAACGAGAACGTGCTCGCCAAGCTGGCGGCCCGCACCCGACACTGCGTCGCCGTCGTCGGCTACGTCGACGCCGACCGGGACCTGTTCAACGCCGCCGCGGTGTGCGCCCGCGGTGAGGTGCTCGGCACCTACCGCAAGCGCCTGCTGCCGAACTACGCCGTGTTCGACGAGGCCCGCTACTTCACGCCGGGCGACGAGACGGATCCGCTGGAGCTGTACGTCGTCGGCGGCGTCAAGGTCGGCATCAGCATCTGCGAGGACGTCTGGAGCCCGGACGGGCCGCTCGCCGCCCAGGCCGACGGCGGCGCCGAGCTGGCCGTCAACATCAACGCCTCGCCGTACCACCGGGGCAAGGCGGCGGCCCGCGAGCGGATGCTGGCCACCCGCGCCGCCGACAGCCACTCGGCGCTGGTCTACGTCAACCAGGTGGGCGGTCAGGACGAGCTGGTCTTCGACGGCTGCTCCCTCGTGTTCGACGCCGAGGGCCGGCTGCTGGCCCGCGGTCCGCAGTTCCGTGAGGATCTGCTGATCGTCGACGTTCCCGTCCCCGCGGTGTACCGCCAGCGGCTGCTCGATCCGCGCGGTCGCGTGTCGCAGGTGGCGCTGCCGCAGATCGTCGTCACGGAGGCGCCGACCGCCCACGACGGTCCGGTGATCAACCCCCTCGTCGAGCCGCTCTCCCGGGAGGCCGAGCTGTACGAGGCGATCGTCCTCGGCACCCGCGACTACTGCCGCAAGAACGGGTTCACCGACGTCGTCATCGGGCTGTCGGGCGGCATCGACTCGACCCTGGTGGCCGTGATCGCCGCCGACGCCCTCGGCGCCGACCACGTGCACGGCGTGTCGATGCCGTCGCGCTACTCGAGCGACCACTCCAAGAGCGATGCCGCGCTGCTCGCCGCCAACCTCGGCATCGACTACCGCACGATCCCGATCGAGCCGGCCTTCGCGGCCTACCTCGACATGCTGGCGCCGAGCTTCGAGGGTCGCCCGCCGGGGCTGACCCAGGAGAACATCCAGAGCCGCTGCCGCGGCCAGGTGCTGATGGCGCTGTCCAACGAGTTCGGCTGGATGGTGCTGACCACCGGCAACAAGAGCGAGATGGCCGTCGGCTACTTCACGATCTATGGCGACTCCGTCGGCGGCTACGCCGTGATCAAGGACGTGCTGAAGACCGAGGTCTACGACCTGTGCCGGTACGTCAACGAGCGAGCCGGACGCGAGCTGATCCCCGAGGCGGTGATCACCAAGCCGCCGTCGGCCGAGCTGCGACCCGACCAGCGCGACGACCAGAGCCTGCCGCCCTACGACGTGCTCGACCCGATCCTCGAGCTGTACGTCGAGGAGGACCGGACCGCCGGCGAGATCGTCGAGCTGGGCCACGACGAAGCCGTCGTGCGCCGCGTCACCCGCCTCGTCGACATCGCCGAGTACAAGCGGCGCCAGTGCCCGCCCGGGGTCCGCGTGACCACCAAGGCGTTCGGCCGCGACCGCCGGATGCCGATCACCAACGGCTACCGCGCCTGACGCACCCCGTTCTGTCGTTTGGTGGCGGCCCGATCGGGCCCTTCCCGAACGACAGAACGGTGGATGAAGCGCAGCCGGGCCACCATGGCCAGTCCGGCCAGGGCGGCGAACGCCGCACCCATCAGGGCCGCCGGCGTCAAGCCGAAGCGCTCGTAGAGCCGCGTGGCCGGGATCACGGTGACGGCCCGCCCGAGCGTCCCGAAGGCGAGCATGGTGCCGAGTCCGCGCGCCGGCGCGCCGGGCACGAGGTCGCCACCGATCGGGATCGTCGACACGATCGAGAACTCGAAGGCGCAGATGAACGTGCCGAGCAGGAGCAGGCCGGGCGCCATCCGCCCGTCGAACGCCGCCAAGGCCAGCCCGGCCGGCACCATCACGGCGGCGCCGGCGATCACGCTGCGCTCCTTCCCCCAGCGATCGGTGCGGGCCGCCGACGTCAGCGAGGCGAGCAGCTCGACGCCGCCGATGGCGAACGTGACGAGCGCCAGGCCCGCCGAGCCGACGCCGAAGCGGTCCTCCAGCCACGGCCCGAACGTGACGAACAGCGACTGCGTCGCCGCCATGAGAGCGAACAGCGCGGCGACGGCGCACCACCCCGCGGCCGACAGTCGACCCGACGGCGCGAACGCCGTCGCCTTGCCCACCTCGGCGTGCTCGTCCTCGAGCCGGACCAGCACGGCGCCGGCCGCGGCGAGCACGGCGATCGCCGCGACGACGTAGGCCCAGCGCCAGGACGTCGCCGCGGTCAGGAGGCCGAGCGCGCTCACGCCGACGAGCAGGCCGAGGGCCCACGACGTCTCGATCACCCCGACGACGCGCCCGCGGCGGGCGAACGGCACGTGGTCCGCCGTCCACGCCATCAAGCCGACGTCGAACACGATCTTGGTGGCGGCGAGGACGACCAGGCCGATCGTGAACATCACGATCCCGGCGCTCAGCCCGGCCACCATCGCGCCGACGGCGATGCCGACGAGTCCGCCGACCATCGCCGTCCGCCGCGACAAGCGGTCGACGAGCCGGCTGATGAGCGGCGACGCCAGCCCGCAGACCTCGGTGACGGCGAGCGCCACGCCGAGGTCAGTGATGTCGACGTCGAGGCCGCGGGCGATGGTGGCGAGGAACGGCGGGGCGTAGCGGTAGGCGGCGTTGGTGGCGAGGCGGGCGACGGTCACCGTGCCGATCGCCCTGCGGACGGTCGCCGGGTAGGAGTCGTCGAGGAGGGCGCGGCGCACCTCGGCCGACCCTAGTGAGGCGCCCACGTCGCCCCGGCGGCCGGTTGCCGTCGAGAATGGAGCGATGCCGGACGTCCCCCCGCCGCTGCCGTACGACGACGCCCTGCGGCGGCGCATCGAAGGCCACCTCGCCGGCCACGAACGCCGCACCACCGCCCTCGACGAGCGGCGCCACGCTGCCGTCGCCGTGGTGGTCGTCGACTCCGTCGAGGGCGAGGATCGCGTCGACCCGGCGCCGCCCGACGCGGCGTCGATGGCCCAGATCCCGGGCGGCGCCGACGGATTGGACGGGCGGATGACGCAGGTGTCCGGCGGCGCCGCCTTCGTGCTGTGCCGGCGGGCGGCGGGGCTCAACACCCACGCCTCGCAGTGGGCGCTGCCCGGCGGGCGGCTCGACCCGGGCGAGTCGCCCGTGGACGCCGCTCGCCGTGAGCTCCACGAGGAGCTCGGTGTGGACCTCGACGAGTCCGCCGTGCTCGGGCTGCTCGACGACTACCCGACGCGCTCGGGGTACGTCATCACGCCGGTCGTCCTCTGGGGCGGCGGCCCGCTCGACCTGCGGCCCGCCCCACGAGAGGTGCTCGCCGCCTACCGGGTCGGGCTGCACCACCTCTGCCGGGCCGACTCGCCCCGGTTCGTCGGCATCCCGGAGAGCGAACGCCCCGTCGTGCAGGTGCCGCTCGGCAACGACCTCATCCACGCCCCGACCGGCGCCGTGCTGGTGCAGTTCCGCTGGCTCGGGCTGGAGGGCCGCGACGACCCGGTCGACGGGTTCGAGCAGCCGGTGTTCGCCTGGCGCTGACGCCGGGTCAGCGGCCGGAGTGGCCGAAGCCACCGCCGCGATCGAGGCCGCCGAGCTCGTCGACCACGTCCCAGGCCACTTCCTCGACGCGCTGCACCACGAGCTGGGCGATGCGGTCGCCCCGGTGGACGTGGTAGTCGGCCGTCGGGTCGGTGTTGAGCAGGATGACCTTCAGCTCGCCGCGGTAGGAGGCGTCGATCACGCCGGGGGCGTTGACCACGCCGATGCCGTGGCGCAACGCCAGCCCACTGCGGGGCGCGACGAACCCGGCGTAGCCCGGTGGCACGGCGATGGCGATGCCGGTCGGCACGAGCGCCCGCCCGCCGCCGGCGGCCAGCACGGCGTCCTCGCGGGCGTGGAGGTCGAGGCCGGCGTCGCCGGCGTGGGCGTACGTCGGCAGCGGAAGGTCGGGGTCGAGCCGGGCGACGGGCACACGGAGCGGCATGGCCCCGCATTCTGTCGTTCAGCCACGGCCCGATCGGGCCGCAACCAAACGACAGAATGGCGGGATGGAGCGCCCGCCGTCCGTCGACACGCTGGCGCGGTCGCTGGCCGGGACGGGGCTGCCGCACGCCCTGCTGGTCGAGGTGGCCCGCGAGGCCATCGCCGGCGGGCGGGTCGAGGGGGCGCCGGACGCCGCCCAGGCCCTGCGACGGACCTTGCTCACGCCGGTGGTCAACGCCACCGGCGTCCTCCTGCACACGAACCTCGGACGCGCCCCGCTGGCCCACTCCCAGCCGGCGATGGCGGTGTCGCTGGAGATCGACCTGGCGACGGGTGAGCGGGGATCCCGGCAGACCGGCGTCGGCGGGCTGCTGGCCCGGTTGTGCGGCGCCGAGGCGGCGACGGTCGTCAACAACAACGCCGCAGCGGTGCTGCTCGTGCTCGCCGCTCTCGCCGCCGGCCGCGCCGTGCCGGTGAGCCGGGGCGAGAGCGTGGAGATCGGTGGCGGCTTCCGGGTCCCCGAGGTCATGGAGCAGTCGGGCGCCCGGCTCGTCGACGTCGGCACGACGAACCGGACCAGGCTGGCCGACTACCGGCGGGCCCTCGACCGCCACGCCGACGTCGCGCTGGTGCTGAAGGTGCACCCGAGCAACTACCGGGTGGACGGCTTCGTCGAGGCCACGAGCGTCGAGGAGCTGGCGACGCTCGGTGTGCCGGTCGTCGCCGACCTCGGCAGCGGGCTGGTCGACGCGACCTGCCCGTGGCTGCCGGGGCCGCACCCGCCCGCCTGGCTGGCCGGCGAGCCGGCGGCCCGCCAGACGCTCGCCGCCGGCGCCGCCCTCGTGACGTTCAGCGGCGACAAGCTGCTCGGCGGCCCGCAGGCCGGGATCATCGCCGGGCGGGCCGACCTGGTCGCCCGCTGCGCCGCCCACCCGCTGGCCAGGGCCCTCCGACCCGGCGGGCTGGTGCTGGCCGCGCTGCAGGACGTCGCCCTCGCCTACCTCCGGCGCGACGTCGTGGAGCGCATCGCGTTCTGGCGCATGGCGACGACGCCCGTCGAGGTCCTCGCCGACCGGGCCTGCGCCCTCGCCACCCGCGTCGCCGCCGAGGCGCTCCCGACCGAGGCCGTACCCGGCGCGGGGTCGGCTCCGGGCACGACGATCCCGTCGTGGGGCGTCGCCGTCGACGGCGACCACCTCGCCGCGCTGCGGGCCCACGACCCACCGGTGCTCGCCCGGGCGCGCGACGGGCGCACGGTGCTCGACCTGCGCGCCGTCGACGCGGCCGACGACGAGGTCCTGAGCGCCGCCCTCCGTTCTGTCGTTTAGCCACGGCCCGATCGGGCCGTGACTAAACGACAGAAGCGGGTTCGTAGCGCAGCCAGCGGTGGCCGTGGGCGGCGAGCTTGAGCTTGGCCCGGCCGCCGCGGACGGGGATCGGCTCGTCGTCGCGCAGCAGGTCGAGCAGCCGGCCACGGTCGGCGCCCGGCACGTCGACGGTGACCGTGCGGGGCCGCCGGCCGAGGTTGTGGGCGGTGACGAGCGTGCGGTCCTGCCAGCGATGGGCCAGTGCGACCACGGCGTCGGCGCCCGTCGGCAGCACGTCGCACGTCCCCCAGCCCACCTCGGGGCACTCCTTGCGCAGCCGGATCAGCCGCTCGAACCAGTTGAGCTGGGAGTCGGGATCGGCGCGCTGGTCGCGCACGTTGACCGCCGACGGCGCGAAGCGGGGGTCCGTCGGGAACGGCCGGACGAGTCCGTCGGACGGCGCGGTGGAGAAGCCCCCCGACGGGTCGCCGGCCCACTGCATCGGGGTGCGCACCGCCAGCCGATCGTCGATCTCCAGGTTCTCGGCCATCCCCAGCTCCTCGCCGTAGAACAGCGTCGGCGTGCCGGGGATCGAGAACATCAGGCTGTAGGCCATGCGCACCCACTCCGGGTCGGCGCCGAGCATCGACGGCAGCCGGCGGCGCAAGCCGCGCCCGTAGACCTGCATGTCCGGATCGGGTCCGAAGGCGGCGAACACCTCCTCGCGCTCGCGGTCGCGGAGCTTGTCCAGCGTGAGCTCGTCGTGGTTGCGCAGGAACGTGGCCCACGCCGCCTCGTCGGGGATCGCCGGACGGCCGCGGAGGGCGGCGACCACCGGACGGGCATCGGACCGCGCGAGCGACAGCCAGGTCGCCTGCATGCCGAGGAAGTCGAACAGCATGTGCAGCTCGTCGCCGTCCTCGTCGCCGAAGTACTGCCGCTGCTGCTCGACGGGCAGGTTGACCTCGCCGAGCAGCACGGCCTCGCCCGATCGCCGCGACAGGAAGGCCCGCAGGTCACGCAGCACCTCGTGCGGGCGCTGGCCGAGCTCACCGGTCGAGCCGTCCGTCTCGAGCAGGAACGGTACGGCGTCGACCCGGAACCCGGAGATGCCCTGGGCCAGCCAGAAGCCGATGATCTTGCGGATCTCGTCGCGCACGGCCGGCGACGTGACGTCGAGATCCGGCTGGTGGGCATAGAAGCGGTGGAGGTAGTACTGCCCCGCCTCGGGGTCGTACGTCCAGACGCCGTCCTGACGGCCCGGGAAGACGACGCCGCTGGGCCCGTCGGCCGGGATCTCGTCGCGCCAGACGTAGAACTCGCGGAAGCGCGACTGACGCGAGCGCCGGGCCGCCTGGAACCACGGGTGCTGGTCGGAGGTGTGGTTGACGACGAGGTCGACGATCACCCGCAGCCCGCGGTCCTTGGCCGTGCGCAGGAACTCGGTGAAGTCGCCGAACGAGCCGAGCCGCGGGTCGATGGCGTACTGATCGGTGATGTCGTAGCCGTCGTCCTTGTCGGCCGTGGGGTAGAACGGCATCAACCAGACGCACGTGACGCCGAGGCCGGCGAGGTAGTCCACCTTCGACGTCAGGCCGCCGAAGTCGCCGATGCCGTCGCCGTCGGAGTCGGCGAACGTCTGCACGTCGAGGCAGTAGACGATGGCGTTGCGCCACCAGAGGTCGGCGGTGACCGAGAGCGCGGTCGGCGAGGACACGGTTCAGCCCTCCCTGAGGTGGGGCACGACCCGTTCCCCGAACACGTCGATGAACCGCTCCTGCTGCTGGCCGACGTGGTGGATCCAGACCCCGTCGAACCCGACGGCGGTCAGCTCGCGCAACCGGTCGAGGTGCCGGGCAGGATCGCAACCGACGAGCACGTGCTGGCGCATGTCCTCCGGACGGACCGTGCGGGCGACCTCGTCGAAGTGGCGCGGGTGCAGCAGGTCCCAGCACACCGGAGGCCCGAACACGTTGGTGCGCCACTGGTCGTGGGCGATGGCGAGGGCCTCCTCGTCGGTGGGGGCCCAGCTCACGTGCACCTGCAGGTAGGCGGGCTTGCCGGCCCCGCCACCCTCGCGGAAGGCGTCGAGGACCTCGCGGAGCGCAGCCGCGTCGGGATTGACGGTGATCAGGCCGTCGGCCCAGCCCCCGACCCAACGCGCTCGTCTCCGGCGACACCGCGGCGCCGACGAGGACCGGCGGTGTGGCCGGTCGTGTCCACAGCCGCGCCTCGTCCACCCGGACGAGCCCGTCGTGGGTGACCTCCTCGCCGGCGAACAGCGCCCGCATGACGTCGACCGCTTCGCGGAGGCGGGCGTTGCGCGTCGCCTTGTCGGGCCAGCCGCCACCGGTGATGTGCTCGTTGGACGCCTCGCCCGTTCCGAGCGCGACCCAGAGGCGCCCCGGGAACATCTCGAGCAGCGTGGCGACCGCTTGGGCGATGATCGCCGGGTGGTACCGCTGCCCCGGTGCGTTCACCACGCCGTAGGGCAGCGCCGTGGTCGCCATCGCCGCGCCGAGCCACGACCAGGCGAACCCGGACTGACCCTGCCGCTCGCTCCACGGCGAGAAGTGGTCGGAGCACATCGCCGCGTCGAACCCCGCCGCCTCGGCGCGCTGCACCGCAGCGAGCAGCGCACTCGGCGCCACCTGCTCGTGCGACGCGTGGAACCCGACGATCACCGTGCGGCGCTGTGGCTGAGGGTCACCACGGCGGGGAACACTTGGCGTCCGTTGACCCTGATCCGCCGGACGCCCTTCACCCCCTCGACGCGCTCGATCAACCGCGGCAGGTGCTTCCACGACTCGTCGACGTGGAGATCGACCTCGCTGCCGTCGAACGTGACCTTGCGCAGTTGCTTGGCGTTACGCAGGTCCGAGTCCGAGGCGATGGCGTAGAGGAGCGTCCCGGTGCGCACGGCGCGGGCCGGTGAGACGTCCTGGCGGCCGAGGACCTGCTCGTACAGCGTCCGCCCCCAGCGCAGGATCTCGTGGCGGTGGTTCCACGCGAACGTCGCCAGGGCGATCCGGCTGATCGGGTTGAAGAGGGTCCGCGGTTGCAGCGAGCGGAAGATGCCCATGGAGAGGTCGTGCCCGCGTCGACCGCGAACGAAACGGCGTCAGGCCTGGTGGGCGACGTCCCAGGCGAGCACGACGTCGTCACCGGCGGCGACGACGGTGCGGTGCTCGAGGCGGATGCCGTCGGCGACGCGCTCGACGCCGAGGTCGTCGACCGCCTCGGTGCCCCGGCCGAGGATGACCGGCGCGACGGCCACGATGATCCGGTCGACGACGCCGGCGGCGAGCAACGCGGTGATCACGCGGGCGCCGCCTTCGACGAGCAGTGACTGGATCCCGCCGGCCCGCAGTGAGGCCAGCGCCGCCAGGAGGTCGACGCGACCGTCGGCCGCGGCCGGCACCACCTCGACCCGCACGCCGCGCTCGCGCAGGGCGGCGCGCCGTGCCGGATCGGAGCGCTCGGTCGTGACGATCGTCGTGGCCGAGGCCGGGCCCAGCACCGCGGCGTCGTCGGGGACCCGCAACGTCGAGTCGAGCACGATGCGGGCCGGCGAGGCACCCGACACCATCCGGACGGTGAGCTGTGGCTCGTCGCGCAGCACCGTCTCGACCCCGACCATCACCCCGTCGCACGCCGCCCGCAGCGCGTGCGACAAGCGCCGCTCGGGCTCCCCGCTGATCCAGCGGGAGTCGCCCGTCCCGGTGGCGATGCGCCCGTCGAGGCTCTGGGCGTACTTGAGCACGACGTAGGGCCGGTCGGCCGGCGCCCGGACCGGGCCGAGGAGCTCGACGGCATCGGCCGGCGGTGGCTCCTCGACCCGGCTTGCCGGCTGCAGGGTCGGGGCGAGATGGCCCATGCGCGCCGCCTTGGTGCGCAGGTAGCCGATGTTGCGGACGTGCGGGGCGGTGGGCAGCGGCAGCACGTCGGTGACGGTGGCGCCGGCAGCGCGCAGGCCGGCCACCTTCGCCGGGTTGTTCGTCAGGAGCCGGATCGTCCGCACACCGAGCTGCGCGAGCAGCGCGGCGGTGTCGGTGTAGTCCCGCGAATCGACCGGCAGCCCGAGCTCGACGTTGGCGTCGACCGTGTCGGCACCCTCGTCCTGGGCGACGTAGGCGCGCAGCTTGTTGACGAGCCCGATGCCGCGCCCTTCCTGGCCGGTCGCGTACACCAGCACGCCGCGGCCCTCGGCGGCGATGCTGCGCAGGCCGAGGCGCAGCTGGATGCCGCAGTCACAGCGCAGCGACCCCAACGCATCGCCGGTGAGGCACTCGGAGTGCAGCCGCACCAGGACGCCCTGGCCGTCGCCGATGTCGCCATGCACCATGGCCAGCTGGACCGGACCCGCCGACGACTCGAAGGCGTGGATCTCGAAGATGCCGAACGGCGTGGGGAGCGGCACGCGAACGGCCTCGCTCGTGATCATGACGGCGGCCCGTTTACCCTTCTCCTGCAAGGGGCAAACTGTCGGCCGCATGGGTCGCCGCGCGCTGCCTCTGGTTCGCCGCCCCCGGGCAGGTCGAGCTGCGCACGGAGACGTTGCCGCTGCCGAGCGGACACGAGGTCGTGGTGCGCACCACCCACTCGGGGATCAGCGCCGGCACCGAGATGCTGGCGTACCGCGGGCAGCTCGACCCCGACCTCCCGCTGGACGAGACGATCGGCGCGCTCGGCGGCACGTTCCGCCACCCGTTCCGGTACGGCTACAGCTGCGTCGGCGTCGTCGAGCAGGGCGCCGACGGGGTGGCCGAGGGCGACACGGTGTTCGCCTTCCACCCCCACCAGGACCGCTTCGTGGTCGACGCCGGAGCCGTCGTCCGCCTCGATGGCGTCGGCGGGCGCGAGGCCACGATGTACCCGCTCGTCGAGACGGCGCTGCAGATCACACTCGACGCCGGGCCGGTGCTCGATGACACGGTGGTCGTGTTCGGCCTCGGCGCCGTCGGGCTGCTGACGTGCCTGCTGCTGGGGCGGGCCGGTGGGCGGGTGGTCGCCGCCGAGCCGCAGCCGTGGCGGCGCCAGCTCGCCGAGGCCCTTGGCGTCACGGCGGTCGCCCCCGACGAGCTGGCACCGTCGTCGGTCCCACTGGTGGTCGAGGCCTCTGGCAACCCGGCGGCCCTCCGCGCCGCCCTGCCGCTGCTCGCCCACGAGGGCACGGCGCTCGTCGCGTCGTGGTACGGCACCAAGGAGGTCACCCTGCCGCTCGGTGCCGAGTTCCACCGCCGCCGGCTGACGATCAGGAGCACCCAGGTGTCGACGATCCCGGCCCGCCTCGGCGACCGCTGGACACCGGCGCGCCGGCGCCGCGTCGTGGCCGAGCTGCTCGGCGAGCTGCCGCTCGACCGCCTGGCCACGCACACCTTCCCGTTCGACGACGCGCCGGCCGCCTACCGCGCCCTGGACGCCGGCGAACCCGGACTGATCCACGCCGCCCTGGGGTACAGGTAGTCCCATGTACCAAGTCGGCACGGCGATCCAGTTCCCCGCCCAGCACATCATGCCGGGCGTCGAAGGACCCGAGGGCGAGCTCCACGAGCACGACTACCGCCTCGAGGTGCTCGTCGAGCGCGAGCAGCTCGACGCCCGGGGCATGGTCTGCGACCTCGACGTCCTCGACGCCGTGCTGGCGCGCATCGACGGCACGGTGCGCGATCAGAACCTCGACATCATCAAGCCCGCCGACGCCGACGCCGTCACCGTCGAGGTGTTCGCCCGGTGGGCCCACGACACCGTGGGCGCCGAGCTGCGCGGCAGCGGCGCCGAGACCCTGACGGTGCGGGTGTGGGAGAACCCGGTCGCGTTCGGTGGCTACCGCGCCCCCGATCGGGTGAGCTCGCCGTCACGCTCGTCACGCGTGGCGATCCGACGCAGCTGACGGGCGGGCACCTCTTCCACCAGCGATTGGCCGAGGCGGCTCCACGCCACGGCGCTCGCCTCGAGTTCGTGTCGTTGCACGGGCTGGCCGGTCCGCTGCCGCGCCGGTCCGGTGTCATCGTGATCGACAGCCTGACGGCGTGGTCGGTGGCGCCGTGGATCCGGCGCCACGCCGGGCCCGTCGCGGCGATCCTCCACCAGCCGCCCGGCGGGATCGGGCAGGCCGCGGTGCGCACGGCGTGGCAGGCCCGCCTCGACCGCGCCTGCTACCGGCGCTGCCGCCTGTTGCTCCCGGCCAGCAGGGCACTGGCGACGACGATGGTCGAGGACCACGGCGTGCCAGCCCGAGCGGATCCGCGTCGTCGAGCCCGGCGCCGACCTGCCCGCTGTGAACGGTCCGCTCCCCGAGCTGCGCCAGGGCCGGCGCATCGCCGTGCTGTGTGTGGCCAACTGGCTGCCGGCGAAGGGTGTCGTCGAGCTGCTCGACGCCGTCGCTCGCCTGGCCCCTGGCGACGTGACGCTGCACCTCGCCGGGCGCGAGGACGTCGATCCCGCCATACGGCCGGCTGGTGCGCGAGCGCCTCGACCGCGACGGCATGGGCGAGCGCGTGGTGCGCCACGGGCCGGTGTCGCGCGACGCGGTGGCGGCGCTGCACCGCGCGGCCGACGTCTTCGCCCTCCCCAGCTACGTGGAGACCTACGGCACGGTCTACGGCGAGGCGCTCGCCGCCGGCCGCCCGGTCGTCGGCTGGCGCGCCGGGAACCTCCCCAACCTCGTCACCGACGGCGTCGAGGGGTGCGTCGTCGCGCCGGGCGACGTCGACGGCCTGGCGGCGGCGCTGCGGCGTCTCGCCTCGGACGACGCCTGGCGGGCCGACCTGACAGAAGCGGCGTCCCGTCGGGGGGCGACGCTGCCGACCTGGGACGACACGGCGCAGACGTTCTTCGGCGCCCTCCGTGAGCTCGCCTGAGCAGCGAGCGGCGATGCTGGGGACGTGACCGTCGTCGCGACTGCCGGACATGTCGACCACGGGAAGTCGTCCCTCGTGCTCGCCCTGACCGGCACCGATCCCGACCGGCTCGCCGAGGAGCAGCGGCGCGGCCTGACGATCGACCTCGGCTTCGCCCACGCCGAGGTCGGTGGCGAAGCGGTCAGCTTCGTCGACGTGCCCGGTCACGTGCGTTTCCTGCGCAACATGCTGGCCGGGGTGGGCGGCATCGACGCCTGCTTGTTCGTGGTCGCCGCGTCCGAGGGCTGGAAGCCGCAGAGCGAGGAGCACCTGCGCATCCTCCAGCTCCTCGGCGCCCGCCGCGGCGTGGTCGCGCTGACCAAGGTCGACGTGCTCGACGACGACGACCTCGTGCAGCTCGCCGCGCTCGAGGTGGCCGAGCACGTCGCCGGCACGTTCCTGGAGGAGGCGCCGATCGTGCCCGTGGCCGCCCCGCTGGGCGTCGGGGTGGCCGAGCTGGCGGCGGCGGTGGGCGACCTCGTCCGGACCACCCCGCCGGCGTCCGATCGCGGGCGGGCCCGGCTGTGGGTCGACCGGGTGTTCGTCGTGCGCGGCAGCGGCACCGTCGTGACCGGGACCCTCACCGACGGGTCCGTGGCCGTCGACGACCAGGTCCTCGTCGAGCCGGGTGGCCGCCCGGCGCGGGTGCGCGGCATCCAGACGGCCGGCCGGGACGTCGAGCGGATGGCGCCGGGAGCGCGCGTCGCCCTGAACCTGGCCGGGATCGACCACACGCTGGTCACCCGGGGCGACGCCGTGGTGGCGCCGGGGCGGTGGGCGCGCAGTCGCCGCTTCGACGCCGCGCTGACCGTGCTGGCGTCGCTCGACCATCCAGTGTCCCGTCGTGGCGCCTACCTGGCCTACATCGGCTCCGGCGAGCATGCCGTTCGACTGCGCGTGCTCGGCGCCGACGCCGTCGAACCGGGGGCCACCGCGCCGGTCCGCCTCCACCTCGGCGTCGACCTCCCGCTGCTGCCCGGCGACCGCTTCGTCCTCCGGGAGACCGGTCGCGACGAGACGGTCGGTGGCGGCGAGGTGCTCGACATCAGCCCGGTCCTGCCGGCCTCGCGTGCCCGGCCGGACCGCAGTGTGCAGCGGGTGATCGATGAGCGGGGTTGGGTGGATGCCGGCGAGCTCGAGCTGCTCACCGGCGAGCGCCACACCGCGACCGTCGGCCGCTGGGTCGTCGCCGACGCCGCGCTGGCCGACACCCGGGCCGCGCTCGCCGACCTCGTCGGCGCCGCAGGACCGCTCGGCGTCGAGGTCGCCGCCCTCGACGAGCGCCAGCGGGCGGTGCTGGCCGGCATGGAGGGCGTCGACGTGGCCGGAGGACGCGCCCGCCGGCACGGGACGGGCGACGGCCTCGCCGATCATCCGGCCCTGGCGGCGCTGGCCGCCGGCGGGCTGGCGCCCGACGCACCGGCGGGGATCGACCGGGCCAGCCTGCGCGAGCTGGAGCGGCGCGGGCTGGTGGTCGAGCGCGATGGCGAGTGGTTCCACGCGACCGCGATCACGGCCGCCGCCGACCTGGCCGCGCGCCTGCTCGCCGAGGAGCCCGGCGGGTTCACCGTCAGCCGCTTCCGCGACGCCGCCGGCATCACCCGCCGCCACGCCATGCCGCTCCTCGGCGAGCTGGACGCCCGCGCGATCACCCGCCGCCGCGGTGATGTGCGCATCGCCGGGCCCCGCCTCCCCCGTTCTGTCGTTTGATCACGGCCCGATCGGGCCGTGGCCAAACGACAGAACGGTGGGTCAGGCCGTGCGGCGGAGGTTGCGGCGCTCGTCCTGGTTCAGGCCGCCCCAGATGCCGTAGCGCTCGTCGCACGCGACGGCGTAGGCGAGGCAGTCGTCGCGGACCGGGCAGGCCGCGCACACCGCCTTGGCCCGCCGCTCGCGGGCGAGCCGCTCGTGCTTTCGCTCCGTGTGCATCGGGGGGTAGAAGTCGCTGCCCGCCCCGGTGCGGCACGAGCCTCGTTGCTGCCACGTCTCGATCGGCTTCACGGCGGTCACGGTACGAACGCCCCTCCCCGCACGGCAATGCACCTCGGCTGCTGTTCACGGAGCCTTAACCGGCGCTTGACGAAGCTACGAACGGCGTTCGCGGTGGTCGCGGGCGGCGCCTTCCAGCGGTTCCACCTCCAGCGTCACGCCGTCGATGGCGACGACGCGGACCGGCTCGCCGGCGGCCACGGGCGTCGCGCGGTTCGTGCGGGCCCGCCAGTTGGCCGACCCGACGCTGACGACACCGTCGGGATCGACGGCCTCGACGACCTGGCCGACCTCGCCGATCATCCACTCCCGCCCGATCGTCGGCGTGGCGAACCTGGTGCGGACCATCGACGGCATCCCGACGACGAAGGCGAGGGTCACGCCGCCGATGCCGGCCAGAAGCGTGATCCACGACGGTCGCAGGGTGACGCCGGGCAGCGGCTCGAACAGCCACAGGCTGCCGATCACCGTCAGCACGATGCCAACCCCGGTCCACAGGCGTGGCACGCCGACCTGGACGTCGACGGCGAAGGCGAGCATGGCGGCCAGGATCAGCCCGACCGCCCAGCCCCTGGCCGGCAGCGTCGCCAGGCCGGTGCAGGCGAGCACGAGGCAGGTCGCACCGACCACACCGGCGACGCCGACGCCGGCCGTGAAGAACTCGAAGATGACCAGGGCCAGCCCGATGAGCAGCAGGAGGTAGGTGACGGGCGGGCTGGCGACCGTGTGGAACAGCTGGTCGACGAGGCCGAGCTTGGCGAAGCGCACCGTGGCCGTGGTGTCCCGGCGGACGGTGCCGTCGTCGAGCACCCGCTCCTCGGTCGTCTCCAGCACGACGCCGGACTTCGAGTAGCCGTCGAGGGCGTCGACCATGTTGGCGATCGTCGGGATGCCCTCGTCGGAGATGCGCTGCTGGAAGACGCCGAGCCGGCGGGCGTCGCTGAGGCCGAGCGACCCGTTGCGCAGTGCCGACTCGGCTTCGCCGAAGTCGATCGCGACGCCGTTCGGGCGCAGCGGCACGCCGATGTGGCCGACCCGCGCCCCCGGCGCCATGCCAGTGACGTCGGCCACGGCGAGGAGCTGACCGGGTGTGCCGTAGAGGCGGGCGCCGGACGGTCCGACCCACACAGCGACGGGCACCGGCGCGGCGGCGATGCGCTCGAGCAGCGCCTCGATCTCGTCCCGGCCGACCACCGCACCGCGGGTGTTGACCTGCAGCACCAGGGCCTGGGCACCGTCGTCGACGGCCCGCTCGACGGCGTCGTCGATGGCGCCGATCACGATCGGGTCGAACAAACCACTGACCTGCAGCACGTCGATCGTGCCGGGCTCGTCGGCGTCCTGCGCGGCGGCGGGCGACGCCGCGTCGAGCACGCCGAGCGTGGCCGCAGCGGCCAGCAGGCCGATCGCTAGTCTGCGCAAAGGTGCCTCCGGAGTCCGTGGATCCCTTGCCGCTGCTGTCCGCTGCCCGCGTGACGATCGTGGCCGGCAAAGGCGGCGTCGGGAAGACCACGGTAACGGCAGTTCTGGCCAGAGCGGCCGCCGACGCCGGCCAGCGCGTCCTGGTCGTGGAGCTCGACGGCAAACCGGTGCTCGCCGACCTCGTCGGTGAGCTCCCCTGCGAGCCGATCTCGGCCCCGGCGGCGCTGGAGGAGTACCTCCGCGAGCACGGCTTCGGTCGCATCGCCAAGCGCCTGTCCACGTCCGGCGTCATCGACGTCGTCGCCACGGCGGCGCCCGGGATCGACGACATCGTCGTGCTGGGCAAGGTGAAGCAGCTCGAGCGCAGTGGCGAGTGGGACGTCATCGTGGTCGACGGCCCGGCCGCCGGGCACGCCATCAGCTTCCTGCTGGCGGCCGGCGCGCTGCACGAGGCCGTGCGCAGCGGCCCGGTGCGGACCCAGGCCGACGACGTGCTCGAACTGCTCCACGACCCGGCGCGCGCCCAGGTCGTCCTCGTCACGCTGCCCGAGACCACGCCGGTGAACGAGGCCGTCCAGACCGCCTACGCCCTCGAGGACCGGGTCGGCGTGCACCTCGCCGTCGTCGTGGTCAACGGCGTCGACGGGCTCGACGGCGCGGCCGTCCCCGATCCGGAGACCGTCGACTGGCCGGGTGCGGCGCGCCACCGGGCCCTGCTCACCGAAGCGGCGACGTTCCGCCGCGCCCGTCGGCAGATGCAGGACGGGGAGATCGCCCGGCTCGCCGACGAGCTGGCCCTCGACCAGTGGCACCTGCCGCTGCTGCCGGTCGCCGGGTTGGGGCCCGCCGACGTCGCCAGGCTGGCGACGTCGCTGCGGAGTCCTGGGTGACGGGCGACGCGACGTTCGCGGCGGCCCTGGCGGCCGCCGACGTGGTCGTGTGCTGCGGCTCCGGCGGCGTCGGCAAGACGACCACGGCGGCCGTCATCGGCATCGAGGCGGCCCGCAACGGGCGGCGCGCCGTCGTCGTCACGATCGACCCGGCGCGACGGCTGGCCGACGCCCTCGGCCTGCCCGGCGGCCTGGCCGCCGAGCCCCAGCGCGTCGACCACGACGGGCCCGGCGAGCTGTGGGCGATGATGCTCGACACCTCGATCGCCTTCGACGCCCTCGTGCGGCGCACGGCCACCGACGCCGAGCAGGTCGAGCGGATCCTGTCCAACCCGTTCTACCGCAACATCTCCGGCGCCCTCAGCGGCACCCAGGAGTACATGGCGGCCGAGACGCTGTACCAGCTGCACGGCGACGAGCGCTTCGATGTCGTGATCGTCGACACGCCGCCCAGCCGCAACGCCCTCGACTTCCTGCAGGCACCCGGCGTGCTCGCCCGCTTCCTCGACCACCGGTTGTTCCGCCTGTTGATGCTGCCGGCGCGTCGCGGCATGCGCGTCGTCAACGCGGCGACGCAGCCGCTGCTGCGGGCGATCGGCAAGGTCGTCGGGTCCGACGTCCTGGCCGATGCCGTGGCGTTCTTCCAGTCCTTCGCCGGCATGGAGGGCGGCTTCCGCGAGCGGGCCGACGCGGTGATGGCGCTGCTGCGCGGCGACGCCACCCGCTACGTGGTGGTCACGTCGTCGCATCGCGACACCGTGGCGGAGGGCGCGTGGTTCGTCGGGCAGCTCACCGACGACGGCATCGAGCACATCGTCGGTGTGGCCAACCGCGTCCACCCGCCCTTCGGTGACGGCACGGCGGCCGAGGCCGCGGCGCGGGCGGACGAGGCGGACGGCAAGGGTCGCACGGACCACGCCGCGCTGTGGCGCAACGTGGCCGAGCTGCGCGCGCTCGCCGAGGCCGCCGAGGCCGAGCTGGCGCCGTTCGCCGCCCTGCTCGGCGAGCGCCCGCTGGCGACGGTGCCGCTGCTGCCCGGCGACGTCCACGACCTGAGCGGGCTGGAGGACATCCGGCGCCACCTGTTCCCCACGTAGGATCCGGCCCCGTGCACGTGCTGCTGGCCGCCGACGTCGACTGGCTGATCGACGACGTCGTCGCCGCCCTCGACGACGTCGACACGTCGTTCGTGGTGTGCTCCGAGGGTCGCGACGTGGCCCGGGTGCTGAAGCAGCGGGGAGCCGCCGGCGAGACGTTCGACATCGGGATCTTCGACCTGCAGATCGGCTCGATGGGCGGGATGGCCGTCACGATGTCGTTGCGCCTCGACGAGTCGGCCGTCGCCGTGCCGCACGTCCCGGTGCTGATGCTGCTCGACCGCGTCGCCGACGTGCACCTCGCCCGGCGCAGTGGCGCCGACGGCTGGCTGGTCAAGCCGCTCGATTCGTTGCGCCTGCGCCGGGCCGTGCGCACGGTGATGTCGGGGTCGCCGTATCACGAGGGTCTCCCCGCGCCCGTCGCCGGGTAGGCTCATCGACCGCTACGGGGTGTAGCGCAGCTTGGTTAGCGCGCCACGTTCGGGACGTGGAGGCCGGAGGTTCAAATCCTCTCACCCCGACCAGACTGGCCCGATGGACCTGGGTGAGTTGCAGCGGTCGATCGAGCGCACCTACGGAGCCCGTGATCGCGAGCGGGGGATCGCCGCCACCGTCGCCTGGCTGGCCGAGGAGGTCGGCGAGCTGGCCCGGGCCGTCCGCAAGGGCACGCCCGACGAGCAGCGCCACGAGCTGGCCGACGTGCTGGCGTGGACGGCCACCCTCGCCAACCAGCTCGACATCGACCTGGCCGACGCGGTCGCCCGCTACGCCGACGGCTGCCCCCGCTGCGGACAGCGCGTGTGCACGTGCCCATGACCCCCAATCTGGGCGGGGATCTCACCAGTCGCCGTTCTGTCGTTTGATCACGGCCGGATCCGGCCGGTTCCAAACGACAGAACGGAGTCAGAGCAGCAGTTCGGCGATCTGGATGGCGTTGAGGGCGGCGCCCTTGCGGAGGTTGTCGCCGCTGACGAAGAGGGCCAGGCCGCGACCGTCGGGGACGCCGTGGTCGACGCGCAGCCGGCCGACGAAGGTCGGGTCGGCGCCGGCGGCCTGCAGCGGCGTCGGGATGTCGGTGAGCACGACGCCGGGCGCCTCGGCGAGCAGCTCGGTGGCCCGCTCGACGGAGAGCGGCCGGGCGAACTCGGCGTTGATCGACAACGAGTGGCCGGCGAAGACGGGCACCCGCACGCACGTGCCCGACACCGCGAGGTCGGCGATGCCGAGGATCTTGCGGCTCTCGTTGCGCAGCTTCTGCTCCTCGTCGGTCTCCCACGAGCCGTCGTCGACGAGCTTGCCGGCGAACGGCAGCACGTTGAAGGCGATCGGCCTGGCGAACGTCACCGGCTCGGGGAACGTGACGGCGGCGCCGTCGTGGGTCAGTTCGGCCGCCCGGTCGACGACCTGGCGGGCCTGCTTGTCGAGCTCGTCGACGCCGGCCGACCCGGCGCCCGAGACCGCCTGGTAGGTGCTGGCGACGATGCGTACGAGGCCGGCCTCGTCGTGCAGCGGCTTGAGCACCGGCATCGCCGTCATCGTCGTGCAGTTGGGGTTGGCGATGATCCCCTTGCGGGCGTCGCGCACGGCGCCGGGGTTGACCTCCGACACGACGAGCGGGACGTCGGGGTCCATGCGCCACGCCGAGGAGTTGTCCACGACCGTCACCCCGGCGGCGGCGAAGCGCGGCGCCAGCTCCCGCGAGGACGTGGCGCCGGCCGAGAACAGGGCGATGTCGAGCCCGCTCGGGTCGGCGGTCGCGGCGTCCTCCACCGTGATCTCGCCGCCGGCCCACGGCAGCGTCGTGCCCGCCGAGCGCGCCGACGCGAAGAAGCGCATCTCGTCGACGGGGAACGCCCGCTCGAGGAGCAGCCGGCGCATCACGCCGCCGACCTGTCCGGTTGCACCGACCACACCGACTCGCATGGGCCACCAGGCTAACGATGCGGGTGGCGGCCGCCCCTGGCGGTTGTCAGGCGACGCGCGGCGACGAGCCACCAGTGGTTGCGGTTGATCCCGTCGAAGTAGGCGGTGGCGGCGTCGTTGACGCCCCACAGCTGGGCGTTGCGGCCGGGGTTGCGCCAGATCGTGATGTCGCGGAGGCGATCGCGCGTGGGGGCGAGCACCTGGTGCGGATCGAGCCGGTTCGCCTGCCAGGCGAGACGGGTCGGCGTGCGCCGGCGGGTCAGCCACGGACCGAGCCCGGGCACCCGGAACAGCGAACGGATCAGCGCGCCGAGGGGCAGCACGACGGGGTCGGTGCCCGACCACGAGCGGAAGTTCAAGGCGATCTGGCCACCGGGCCGCACCACCCGCAACGCCTCCTCGACGAGCGTCAGGGCGTCGTCGCGGTCGCAGTGCTGCAGCGTGATGTAGCTGAAGGCGATGTCGGCGGCGTCGTCCGGCACGGACAGGGTGCGCCCATCGTTGACCTCGATGGTGCGCAGGCGCGACACCTTCCCGTAGCGGGCGACGGCCTGCCGGCAGCGCTCGAGGAACCCGGCGTCGAGGTCGCAGGCGTAGACGCAGCCGAAGCGGCGGGTGAACGCGCACGTCATCCGTCCGATCCCGCAGCCGATCTCCACGAGCGTGCGCGGCGCGTCGTCGCCGTCGCTGAGCCCGAAGTGGTGGAGGTAGGCGGGGACCTCGCCGTCGCCGGTCGCGACGAACTCGGCGAGGGTCAGCGTGTGGCCGGTCTCGTTGTTGAAGACCCAGCCGGTGGCCTGGACGACGTCGTCGGCGCTGTCCTGCTGCTCGGTCATCCGCCCGGCGACCCTCCACGGGATCAGCTGTGCCCGGCGCCGCATCGCCTCAGTGTGGCAGCCGCTGCGTGAATTGCGATCTTCGCGGCGGGTGTCAAACTGTGGCGGATGACGATGACGACAGACCGTGCGCTCTGGGAATCGATCGTGGACTCGGACGCCGAGGTCCCGCCCGGACGCACCGCCGCCGAGCTCCTGCCCGCACTCCTCGACCAACTCGGCTCGGACGACCCATTCCTGCGCGACGAGGTCGGCTACGGCCTGCTCGCCCGCTGGGTGGTGCAGGATCACCTGCTCGGGGCCAGCGAGCTGCGCTACGCGGTCGACCGGCTGGTGCCCGATCTGCGCATCGGCCTCGACGGCGGCGGCGACGAGCAGGACGTCGTGCGCCGCTCGTACTCGGCGCTGGCCCTCGCCATCCTCGCCTACCGCGACGTCGACGACCACTTCCTGCCCCCCGGCGACGTGCGTGCACTGCTCGACGCCGGAGTCACCTACCTGCTCGACGAGCCGGACCGCCGTGGGTACGCGGAGGAGCTGGGTTGCTGGGTCAACGCCACCGCCCACACCGCCGACCTGCTCAAGTTCGTCGTGCGCAACCCGGCGACCACCGCCGACGACCACCGCCGCGTGCTCGCCGCGCTGGGGACGTTGCTGACCCGGACGGACGCGCCCGTCTTCGTCGACGACGAGGAGGACCGGCTCGTGCTGGTCGTCGTCGACGTGATCGGCCGGGAGACGATCGGTGACGACGAGCTCGTCGACTGGATCGACGAGTTCGGCTCGTGGCTGGCCGACCACGGCACCGGCCGCTTCGAGCCAGGCGTGCGGGCGGCGGCCGTCAACGTCAAGCGGTTCGTGCGCACGTTGCACCTGGCCCTGTCGTCGCGCGCGCACCGCCGGGGGCTGCAGTACGACAAGCCCGAGATCGCCGCCCTGGACACCGCCCGCCGCTTCGCCGCCGGCCCGATCTAGGACCTCGCCCGACGCCGACGCGGATCCAACTGCGCCGGCAGGCCGGTTGGCGCAAGCCGGCCGGCGCCGTCGTCGTGTCGCGGCCTTCGCGCTGGGGCAACCCGTTCGTGATCGGCCCGGCGCGGTCGCGCCGCCAGGCTGTCGCCGAGTACGAGCGGGCGCTCCGCGCGGGAGCGCTGCCGTTCACGGTGGACGACGCGGCGACGCGAGCTGGCCGATCGCGACCTCGCCTGCTGGTGCCCGCTCGACGAGCCGTGCCACGCCGATGTGCTGCTGGCCGTGGCGAACCGGCCGC
This sequence comes from uncultured Acidimicrobiia bacterium, assembly GCA_963784255.1. GTDB lineage: Bacteria > Actinomycetota > Acidimicrobiia > Acidimicrobiales > Ilumatobacteraceae > JALZMG01. The sequence goes on from CAWAQO010000006.1 coordinate 557,546, forward strand.
GCCGGCGGCGGGAGGTCAGACGGTCTTGACGACGAGCACGTCGCAGGGCGCGCGGTGGGCCACCTCGTTGGCCACCGCGCCGAGCACCCGGCTGACGCCCTGCATCCTCCGGTTGCCGACGACGATGATCTCGGCGTCGAGCCGTTCGGCCTCGCTCAGCAGCACGTTCGCCGGCTTGCCCTCGACGGACGCGTAGGTCGAGCTGATGCCCATCGTCCGGAACGCCGCGGCCTGTTGGTTGGCGATCTGCTCGGCGGTGTTCGCCCCGGACACGTCGAACTCGTCCGAGCCGACCGTCACGGTGCCGCGGCGAGAGTCGGCGAACGCGCACACGACGTGCACCGTGGCGCCGGTCGCCTTGGCCAGCTCGGCGGCGCGCGCCGCCGCCTTGGCTGCCGTGTCCGACCCGTCGATGCCGACGACGTACGTGCTCATCCCCCTACCTCCGCTCAGGTAGCGGGGCAGCGTAGTCGCTGCCGCTGTCGAGGCCGAACGCGGTGTGCAGCGACCTGGCGGCGCGCTCCAGGTCGCGCGAGGCGATGACGACGGAGATGCGGATGGTCGACGTCGAGATCATCTCGATGTTGACATCCTCGTCGGCGAGGGTCCGGAACATCTTGGCGGCGATGCCGGGCGAGGTCTTCATGCCGGCGCCGACCACGGACACGCGGGCGATGTCGCCGTCGTGCGTCACTCCCGCCGCGCCGATCTCCTTGGCGACGGTGGTGACGATGTCCTCGGCGACGCCCATGTCGGCGGAGGGGACCGTGAAGCTGATGTCGGTGGTGCCCTCGGTCGACGTGTTCTGGACGATCATGTCGACGTTGACGTTGGCCACCGCGAGCGGCTCGAACAGCGACGCCGAGATGCCCGGGCGGTCGGGCACGCCGAGCACGGTGACCTTGGACTCGCTGATGTCGGTGACGACACCGGAGATGATCGGGTCTTCCATGGGGCGCTCCTCGTTCGTCTCGTCATCGGTGACCCAGGTGCCCGGCTCCCACGTGAACGCCGAGCGGACGTGCAGCGCCACGCCGTGGTTGCGGGCGAACTCCACCGAGCGCAGCGCCAGCACCTTCGATCCGGCGCCGGCCATCTCGAGCATCTCGTCGAAGCTGATCCGGGAGAGCTTGCGGGCCCGCGGCACGATGCGCGGGTCGGCCGAGAAGACGCCGGTGACATCGGTGTAGATCTCGCAGGCGTCGGCGGACAGGGCCTTGGCCAGCGCCGACGCCGTGAGGTCGGACGCGCCCCGGCCCATCGTCGTGATCTCGCGCTCCGTGCTGACGCCCTGGAACCCGGCGACCACGCAGACCTTGCCGGCGGCCAGCGCGTCGCGCACGCGGTCGCCCTTGACCTCGACGATCTTGGCCTTGCCGTGCGTGGTGTCGGTGATGATGCCGACCTGGCTGCCGGTGAAGCTCACCGCGGGGACACCGAGGTCGGCGAGGGCCATCGTCAGCAGCGCCGCCGAGACCCGCTCGCCGGTCGTCAGCAACATGTCCATCTCCCGCCCTGGGCGCGTGGTGGAGACCTGGGTGGCGAGGGCGATGAGGTTGTCGGTCGCCTTGCCCATCGCCGAGACGACGACCACGACGTCGTCGCCGTGGCGGCGCGTGAAGGCGACGTTCTCGGCGACGGCCCGCATGCGGTCCGGGTCGGCGACCGACGTGCCGCCGTACTTCTGGACGATCAGGGCCACGGGGCCGCGATGCTATCCGTCGCCACTTCCGGGTTCTGCCGACGGTTCTCGGCCAGATCCGGTCGCGAACCGCCGTCAGGCCCGAGCGTCGGGACCGCACAGGCCGCGATGGTCACGGCCATCACGAGGCCGAGGAGGCGGTAGTCGACGACGGTGATGAGGGCGGCGCCGAGCGCCGTGCCGGCGGTCTGCGGCCCGTTGAGGGCCATGTTGGTGGCCGCCGCCACGCGGCCCTGCAGCGCGCCGGGCGTGAGGCGCTGGCGGAGGGTCGTGAAGGCCACCATCATCCACGGGACGGCGACGCCGACGACTGCCGCTGCCGCGCACAGCAGCCACGTCGAGGGCGCCGCGATGGCGGCGGAGCCGGCCCCGAGCATGACCAGCCCGACGGCCATCGACCGGCGCTCGCCGGTCCGGGCGATCACGGCAGCCGCGGTGATGCCGCCGAGCACCGAGCCGCCGCCCTGGATGGCGGCGATGACGCCGAAGAACGAGCTGCCACGGCCGAGGCCCTGGTCGATGGCCGCGAAGATCGCCGTGTTGGCCAAGCCGGTCACGCAGAAGGCGACGCCCAGCACGACGGTGACCCGGGCGAGGACCGGAGTGCGGCGGAGGTGCCGGAAGCCGGCCGACAGCTCGGGCCAGAAGGCCTCGTGGCCGTCCTCACGGGCCGTCTCCGTCACGCTGACCGTCGCCATGACCGCGGCCGCCGCCACCAGGGCGACGGCGGTGAGCACGGCGATGGCGACGCCACCGAACAGGGCATAGACGCCGGCGCCGGCGAGCGGGCTGAGCAGCCGCATCCCCTGGTCGATCGTGCCGAGGATCCCGTTGCCCGACGCCAGCTGGTCGTCGTCGAGCAGGTCGCGGACCAGACCCGAGCCGGCGGCGGAGGTCACGTAGCCGAGGAACCCGTAGCCGAACGTGACGGCGAAGATCAGCCACACGTCGCCGGCGCCGTCGACCAGGCCGAGGGCGAGCACCCCGGCCGCGGCGACGAGGTTGGTGACCGCCACGAGCCGCCGGCGCGAGCACCGGTCGGCGAGCTGTCCGGCGAGCGGGGCGAGGAAGACCGGCAGGCCGAGGAAGAGGAACACGAGCCCGGCCTGGGCGTCGCTGCCGGTGAGGTCCTTGACCCAGATCGCCAGCGTGAGGAACAGGACGCTGTCGCCGAAGTTGGAGCAGGCCCAGGCGATGGCCAGGCGGCGGAACCCCGGCACGCGCAGTGCGCTCACGCCCGCCGCCGCTCCTGCTCGACGTCGATCGTGGTGACGGCCAGGAGGCGGACGGGCCGGCTGCCCGTGGGGCGCAGCGTCGGATCCTCGCCGCGGCCGGCAAAGCGGTCGGTGATGCCCTGCAACGCCGCCCCGACCTCGGCGAGCTCGTCGGCCGTCGCCCAGAACCCGGAACCGGTGACGGTGACGGCGTTCATCCACTCGGGCGGTTCGGTGGGCCACTGGGCCAGCGCCGTGCGGATGCGCTCGGCCTCGTGCTCGACGAACAGGCCGGCCATCGCTTCGACGGCCCGGATCGAGGCCGGGTCGTCGACGTCGGGGCGGATGTCCCGCTCGCGCGACACCAGGCGCCACGGCTTCTCCCGCCCGACCCGCTCGGCCGGCTCGATGTAGCCGTACTTGGCCAGCATGCGCAGGTGGAACGAGCAGCTGGCGACGCTCTCGCCGGTGAGCTCGGCGCAGCGCGTCGCCGTGGCGGTGCCCTCCTCGGCGAGGACGTCCATGAGCTCGAGGCGGAGCGGGTGGCTCAGCGCCCGGATGCGGGTCGGATCGGAGATGCGCGGGGAGTGCTCGGGCACGATGCCCAAGCTATCTTTCTCAAGAACTCTTGCGCAAGAGTTCTTGAGGATCTATGGCTTGGTGACGAGCTGGACGACCTCGAAGGCGAGCAGGTGGGCGCCGGTCGACACCGGCTTGCCGTCGCTCGACTCCGCCCTGGCGTGGCCGTGCTGGAACGCCTGGCTGTTGACCCAGGCCTGGAACGACTCCTCGCTGTCCCAGCGGGTGTACACGAAGTAGCGGTCCTCGCCCTCCACCGGTCGCAGCAGCTGGAACTCCTCGAAGCCGGGCATCTGCTCGACGCTGCGGGCGCGGGCCGCGAAGCGCGCCTCCAACTCCGGTCCGGCGCCCGGCGGCACGGCGATGGCATTGATCTTGACGACGCTCATGGCTGCTCATCCTTGCGCCCGGACACCAACCCGGCCAAGCAGTGGACCCCGTCCCACACGTCGACGAAGCGGGTCGTGAGGGGCGCGCACCCGAGCCGCACGACGTCGGGCGGGCGGATGTCGGCAAGGACGCCCAGCGCCGTCAGCGCCCTGTGGACGCCGGGGGCGTCGGCGACGCGGACGGCGACGTGGACACCGCGCCGCTCCGGCTGGCGCGGCGTCGGCGACCAGATCCCCGCAGCACCCGAACTCGCCGCCCATCGCGAACTGGTCGCGCTGGGCGAACCACCCGTGGATCGGCTGGGTCAGCGCCGCCTGGAGGTGCGGCGCCACGAACGACCACGCCGGCGCGCCGGGGCCGCCGCAGAGGAACTTGTAGGTGCACCCCACGGCGAGGTCGACCCCGGCCCTGGTGACGTCGACCTCGACGGCGCCGGCGGCGTGGGAGAGATCCCACACGACCACGGCACCCGCGGCGCGGGCGCGCGCCGTCTCGCCCGCCAGGTCGACCAGCGCCGCGGTCCGGAAGTCCACCAGCGAGCGGACGACCACGGCGACGCCGGCGAGATCCTCGAACCCGCGCCGATAGCGGGGCCAGCCGGTCGCCGACACGTACCGGCAGGTCGATCCAGTGGTCCCACGACCGGATCAGCCCGTCGGCCCACTCGCCGGCGGCCACCTCGGCCAGCCGGTCCAGCGTGGCCCGCGGCGCCATGCCCAGGGAGCTGCCGTCCAGGTAGACGATGCCGTCGGGCGTGACGAACCGCTGGCGCCACGACGCCAGCGGATCGGCCTCGTCCATCGCTTCGGCCTGCTCCCGGATGATCATCGACGCGCTCACTGGTGCACCATCGAGTCGTGCGACCGGCTTGCCCGACCGGCCGACATCAAGCACCAGTGAGCGCTTCGCCGCTGCGCGGCGAAGAAGGCACCGTGCTGTTGGAGCTCGCTTCGCTCGCTCATGCGAGGTCGATGAAGCTGGCCTGGCGGACGTAGCCCTCGTTCGTGAACTCGGTGATCTCGACCAGCGCGGTGAGCACCGGGTCGACCCACACCGCCCCGCGCCGGTAGGACGTCGGGGGTGGCGGGTCGAACGGGGAGTGGTCGATGCGCAGGTCGCGCAACTGGCGGGTCATCGCCTCGAGGCGCTGTTGCGTGAACCCGGAGCCGACGCCGCCGGCGAAGGCCAGCCGGCCGTCGATCCACCGGCCGACGAGCAACGAGCCGAACGTCGACGTGCGGTTGCCCGAGCCGGGCGTGTACCCCCCGATGACGACCTCGGCGCGGCGGCGGTGCTTGACCTTGCGCCACTCCTTCGATCGGGCGCCGGGACGGTACGTGGTGCCCAGCCGCTTCGCCATCACGCCCTCGAGGTCGCGGGCGCCGGTGGCCGCGAGCAGCGCGGCGCCGTCGCCGATGCGATGCGCCGGGACGGCCCAGTTCTCGCCCGGTCCGAGCACGTCCGCCAGCAGCCGCCTCCGCTCTTCGTACGGCAGGGCGATGGTGTCGTGCTCGTCGATCGACAGCACGTCGAACACGAACAGCGCGGCCTGGCGCTCGTGGCGCTGGATCAGTTCGAAGCGCGGCCGGCCGTCGTCGTCGAGCACCACCAGCTCGCCGTCGAGCACCGCCCGTCGGGCGCCGACGCCGTCGGCCAGTGCCGCGAGCTCGGGGTACTTGGCCGTGACGTCGATGAGGTTCGAGCTCTGGAGGCGCACCCGTCCGTCCTCGACGAAGGCGAGCGTCCGATAGCCGTCCCACTTGATCTCGAACGCCCACCGCTCCTCGTCGCCGGGCAGGGTGCTCAGCGTCGCCCGCATCGGCGGCACCGGGAAGGTCAGCGTCACGGCGGTGGCGGCCGGTTCGACAGGACGCCGTCGGCTTCGAGCGCGTCGATCGTGGCGTCGTCGTACCCGAGGAGCTCGGCGAGGACGGCGCGGTTGTCCTCGCCCCTGAAGCGCGGCTCGCCGCGCACACCGGTGTCGGCGCCGCTGAAGTGCCACGGCGGGTTGGGGACGCGGATCGTCCCGCCGCCCCGGTCCGGCACGGCCGTGATGGCGCCGCGCTGGCGGGCCCAGTCCGACTCGGCGAGGTCGCGGGCGTCGCGCACCACGCCCATGGCGAGGCCGTGGGCGGCGAGGCTGCGCTCGAGGCTGTCGGTGTCGGCGAACGCCGCCGCCGCGTCGACGAAGGCACGGCGCAGCGCGTCGAGGTTGCGCATGCGCGAGCCGGCGTCGACGAACCGCGGGTCGCCGGCGACGTCGGAGGCGCTGAGCCCGGCGACGAGCAGGTCGAACGTCCCCCGCTCGGCGGGGTGACCGCTGACCACGACGGACTCCCCGGACGCCACCCTGAGCACGAGGTAGTCGCCGGGCCGGAAGCTGCGGATGGCGGTCGGGTCGTCCGGCACCCCGGCGAGCTGGTCGTGGAGGTGCTCGTTGACGTACAGCATCGTCTCGGCCATCGACACGTCGATCCACTGACCCTCGCCCGTGCGCGTGCGCTGGAACAGCGCGGCCAGGGTGGCGGCGACCACCTCCTTCGCCGTGTAGAGGTCGGCGTGGCTGAACGGGTCGTTGGCGTAGTCACCGCCACGGGCGTCGGCCTGGGCCTTCGTGATGCCGGCCTCGGCACCGATCACCGGCGCGTACGCGCGGCGGTGGCGCCACGGCCCGGTGGCGCCGTACCCGGTGATCGACACGTACACGAGTCCGGGATGGCACCCCCGCACGACCGCCGGTCCGAGCCCGAGGCGGTCCATCACACCGGCCCGGAAGTTCTCGACGAGGACGTCGCAGTGCGACGCCAGGGCGAGCACGAGCTCGACCCCGCGGGGTGTGCCGAGGTCGATGCTGACGTTGCGCTTGCCGGTGTTCTGCTGGACGAAGTACGTCGAGAGGTGGTTGACGCGCGGGAAGGCGAACCGGGTGAGGTCGCCGGCCGGCGGCTCGACCTTGATGACGTCGGCACCCATGTCGGCGAGCACGCGCGTGGCGTGCGGGCCGGCGAGCACCCGCGTGAGGTCGAGCACGCGCACGCCCTCGAGCGGTCCGGCCACCGGCCGCACGCTAGTGACGGTCGCCGGTCAGGCGACGATCGGCACGCCCGTGATCTCGTCGACCACGAGGCGGGGGCGGGGCACCTTCGGAGGGCGGCCCCGGCCGCGCTTGTCGGGGACCAGCTCGCCGTCGATCACCATGTGGCCACCCCAGATCCCGTACGGCTCGCGTCGCTCGAGCGCTCGCGTGAGGCACGGCTGGCGCACGGCGCACGTCGAGCAGATCGCCCGGGCCCGGGCCAGCTCCAGCACGTCCTCGGAGAAGAACAGGTGGGTGAGGGCGGCGCGGGGATCGGCGCACCGGGCCTGCCGGTCGATCGCCACGTCGACCTCGTCGCGGGGCGCGACCCCCGGCAGGCGGGGTGACCCCGCTGCCGGGCGGTCGGCTGCGGGCGGCCCGCCACCGCCCGGGCGCCGCCTCGGCCCGTCAGCGAGGCGGCAGGTGACCAGCTCGGTGGCGTAGGTGCGCAGGTAGGTGAACGGCATGTAGCCGTCGCCCTCGTCACCCCACCCGCACGGCCCCCAGGCATTGCGCACGATCACGTAGCCGCCGCCGGGGAAGGCGGCGTGGCGGCCGTAGCCGATGATCACCACGGCGTGCCCGTCGACGAGCCCGGCCCACTTGCGGTCGGGCGGCGGCACGTCCATGGCGTCGACGCCGAGGATGTCGGTGGTGGTCGCCGCCGCCTCCGTCGGCCACCAACCGTAGAAGGCGACCGGACGGCCGTCGTCGAGCGCGGCGAGCACCGCCGCCAGCTGGTCGGCATTGGCACCGCGGCGCGGGTCGTGTCGCTTGATCGTCTCCTCGACGACGGCCGACTCGGCCGGGGCGCTGCCGGTGGCCCGCACGAACTGGCCCAGGTAGGCCACTGCGTCGTCCCACGGGGTGCCCGTCTCCACCAGCCGGGCGGCCACGCCACGCAGGTCGACCACCGGCGCCGCTGGCGGTACGGCCGCGAGGGGCCGCACCGCCAGCGGGTACGGACCGAGCTGACCGCGTCCCCGCCCGTCGACGCGATCGTCGGTCCTGCCGGGTCCGCCCACCATCGATACCGCCATGGGGGCCCATCTTGACGACGACGTTTCGGAGCCTGTTCAGACGATGTTCAGGCGGGGAAGGCGACGGGGTCGATCTCCAGCTCGCCGAGGCGGGCGCAGTAGGTCCGGTAGGCGCGACGAGCCTCGCCGTGGCGCCGTTGCGCGCTGAGCGAGCGGATCAGCTCGAGGTGGGCGTTCTCGTCGTACGGGTCGACGTCGAGGATGCGCAGGCGGTGGCGCACCGCCTCGCCGTGGTCGCCGCGCAGATCAGCGAGCCGGGCCAGTTGGCCGGCCGACTCCACGAACGTGTGGCGGGCGAGCTCGCGGATCCCGGCGGCCCAATCGGCGTAGGGGTCGTCGGCGCAGAAGTCGCCGAGGTAGCGGGCGACGGCCGCCTCGACGACGGCACCGCCCTTCTCGATGTCAGCGTTGGCGAGGAGGCGGCGGCCCTCGGCGGCCTCGGTGAGGAACAGCTCGACGTCGACCTCGACGTGCTCGCGGACCAGCCACACCGTGTCGTGGTCGGCGCCGACGAAGTGGTCGGGCGGGAAGATCTTCGTGGGGTCGAAGACGCCGCGGATCGTGCTCAGGAGCACCGACAGCCGGCGCGCCGAGCGGTCGGTCTCGTCGGGCCACAGCATCGTCGCCACCTCGTCGCGCACGACCGGTGCGCCGCGGCGGGCGACGAGGAGCTTGACGAGGTCGCGCGCCTTGCGCGAGCCCCAGTCGCCGACGTCGACGGCGGTCCCGTGCCGGGTGAGGCGGAAGCCGCCGAGCGTCGAGATGACGATCGGCGGGATGTCGGTGGTCGCCTGGCGGGCCTCGGCGAGCGGGCCCCAGGCCCCGGCGTCGAACAGCAGGGCCTCGGCCCGCTCGGCCAGCTCCTCGCCCCGTCGCCCGGGCGTGCGACCGGCGAGCACCAGGAGCGCGCGGGCCTCGCCGATCGGGTTGCCGAGGTCGGCCCACAGGCGGCTCGACTCCGCTGCCTTGGCCGCCGACGGTGGCTGGTCGATGATCGCCTGGAGGAGCAGGGCCTCGGCGACCGCCGGCCGGTCGCCGTGCGCCTGGCCGAGGCGCAACGCCGCCTCGGCGCGCCGGGCGGCGGCGACGCGGTCGTCGCGCCGCAGGTCGACCCAGCCGGCGACCAGCTGCACGTGTGGCGCGGCGACCGTGGGCCCGGCGGCGATGGCCCGCTCGACGGCCCGGGCGGCGCCGGCGGGATCGTCGGCCAACAGGTCGCGCGCCAGCCCGAGCAGCGCGCCGGTGAGGCTCTGGGCGTCGCCGGCCCGCTCGGCCACGCTGATCGCCTCGGTGTGCAGGGCGAGGGCGTCGGCGCGCTGACCGCGCAGGAGCTGGGCGTCGCCGAGCTGGGCGAGCGCGTAGGCGACGTCGCTCGAGCCCAAGCGCTCCCAGATGTCCTGCGCCCGCCGGAGGTCGCGCACGGCATCGTCCAGCCGGCCCATGCGGGTGAACGTGTCGCCGCGGTTGGCGTAGGCGAGGCCGGCGAAGGTGTCGGATCCGATCAGCTCGGCGCCCTCGATGGCCGCGTCGAGCTCCTCGATCGCCGCCTCGTAGCTGCCCTCCTCGGTGTGGTGGCTGCCGCGGTTGGTGCGGATGCGGACGATCTGGAGGATGTCGTCGGCCCGCTCGGCGTGCTCGAGGGCGATGCGGTAGACGCGCGCGTTGGTGCGCCGATCGCCGAGGAGGGCGGCGAGCATCGCCTCGGCCGTGCACACGGTGGCCAGCGCGGCGTCGTCCCCCGTCCCCTCGGCGAGCCGACGGGCCGGTACCAGCAAGGTGGCGCAGCCGTCGGCGTCGCCGCGCAACCAGCGGATGCACGCTCGCCACGCCAGCACCTGTGCCTCGTTGGCGGGGTCGTCGGAGTCGAGCGGCGCCGCGTCCAGCGTCGCCTCCGCCTCGTCGAGCCGACCCTGGAGGTAGAGGATCACCCCGCGCTTGCGGGCCAGCCGCGGGCCGCTGCCGTCGGCGGCCGCGGTGGCGTACGACTCCAGGGCACGGGTCCAGTCCCCGCGCAGGTACTGGAGGTCGCCGCGCCGCTCGGCCAGTCCGGGATCGGGGCCGGCGGATTCCGCGACCTCGAGGGCGGCGGCGAGCGTGTCGGGCGTGCGGTCGACGCGCTCGACGGTGAGCACCACCCGCTTGGCGAGCGCGGCGTCGCCGAGGCGGGCGCAGAGCGCCAGGCTGGCCTCGAGGTCGCCGTGGGCGAGGTAGGCGTCGACGGCGGCGCGGAGCAGCTCGGGCGGCGGCGGCGGTTGGGCACGGCGGACGAACTCGCCGCCGAGCAGGCTGGCCCGCCGCCGGCACGGTGACGCCAGCTCCGGCTCCAGGAACGGATCGTGCTCGCCCATCCGCTCGAGCGCCGTCGCGAGGTCTCGACGGCCGAGCCCGATCAGCACCTCGGCGGAGACGTACGGCACGTGGGCGGCGAGGTTGACGACCGCAAGCTCGTCGTCGGCCAGACCGGCGAGGACCTCGTCGGCGAGGTACTCGAACAGCACGGCGTCGGGGGCCAGCAGGCGGTCGATGAGCTCGCTGCGGCCGGTCGGGCCGGTGCGCCGCAGCACGTCGGCGGCGAGCTGCACGGCCAGCGGCCAGCCACCGGTGGCCCGGACGATCTCCTCGAGCGCGTCGCGCGCCGCCGGTGCGAGCTCGCCCCTGTCGACGGTGTCGGCCGTGATGGCCAGGTCGGCGGCGGTGATGCGCACGACCTCGCCGGCGGCCCGCAGCCGCGCGAGGCGGAGCGACGGCGGCTGCCGGCAGGCGAGCACGAGGTGCAGGCGCGGCGGCAGGTGCAGCACGAGGGCCTCGAGGAACTGCTCGAGCGGGTCGCCCGGGACGACGTCGCCGTCGTCGATGATGACGAGTCGGTCGGTGGTGACGGCGGTCGCCGCGGCGGCGCACACGCCGGCGGCCAGCGCGCCGGTCTGGTCGGGGTTGTCGGGCGTGTCGGGGGCGGCCGCGAGCGGCAGCTCGTGGCCCGACAGCGCCGGCACCTTCGGCACCAGCGCGTCGAGCAACTGGCGCGCCAACGAGAACGGTGTCCAGCCGGACGGCGGGCGGGTCACCTCGACGCTCGGCGCCTCGGCCACCAGACCGCGCAGCAGCGTCGACTTCCCCCACCCGGGTGCCGCCACGACCAAGGTCAGGCGGTGGGCCAAGGCGAGGTCCGCCCACGAGTCCGGCCGAGGTGCCTCCCTCGAGAGCTCGGCCATGAGACCGTCAAATCTAGATCAGCGCGACGACCCCGTCGTCCGGCGGCGCTCCCCAATCTGGGCGGGATCTTCGCCACCCCCCGATCTGGGCGGGATGCTCGCCAGCAGGTGGGACGGATCCCGCCCAGATGCCCCGGGCACGGGCTTGTTCAACGACCGGTCACCGGCTCGTCACTGTCACGTCATTCACTCGTCGCCCCGCTCTGCGAGCGTCCGGGGGCCGCTCGCCATGAGTCGGCGACGGATCGCAGCAGGAGGGGAGCGCACGATGTCGATGCTCGATGACGACCTGATCTCCAACACGTCGGGCAACCGGACGTTGCACGAGGTCGCCCAGGCACGGCTGTCACGCCGGGGCCTGCTCGCCGGCGGTGCCGCTGCGGCCGCCGGCGGCATCACCGCGCTGGTCGGCGCCGTGCCGGCGAGCGCCGACGGCGGGGGCGACCCGTTCCCCCGCCGGCTGCTCGGCTTCCAGTCGATCCCGCCCTCGGCGGCCGACACCGTCGTCGTGCCGAAGGGCTACACCGCCAAGGTGCTGATCTCGTGGGGCGATCCGGTCTCGGGCGGGCCGGCGTTCGCGCCCGACGCCAGCAACAGCGCCGCCGACCAGGCGCAGCAGTGGGGCATGCACAACGACGGGGTCGTGTACTTCCCGTTGAGGGCGTCCCGCGAGGGCCTGCTGGTGCAGAACAGCGAGTACACCGACGACGTCCTGCTGTTCACCGACGGCATCGCCAACTGGAACGCGGAGAAGACCGCCAAGTCCCAGAACGCCCACGGCGTCAACATCATCCAGATCCGCCGCAAGGCCCGCGGCCGCACCCACACCTGGGAGGTCGTGCGCCCGTCGCCGTACGCACGGCGCATCACGATGCAGACGCCGATGGTGATCAGCGGGCCGCTGGCCGGCGACGACCGCCTGAAGACGTCAGCCGATCCCGAGGGCCGGCACGTCCTCGGCACGCTGAACAACTGCGCGATGGGCCACACGCCCTGGGGGACCTACCTCGCGTGCGAGGAGAACTTCAACGGGTACTTCCGCAAGACCGGTGACCCGACCCCGCTCGAGCGGCGCTACGGCATCAACGCCACCGGTGCCGGCTACCTGTGGCACACGACCGACACCCGGTTCAACGCCAACGTCGAGCCCAACGAGGCCCATCGCTTCGGCTTCGTCGTCGAGATCGATCCCTTCGACCCGACGTCGACCCCCGTCAAGCACACGTCGCTCGGGCGCCTCAAGCACGAGGGCGCATGGGTCCAGGAGGCTCGCGACGGCCGCCTCGTCGTCTACATGGGCGACGACGAGCAGTTCGAGTACATCTACCGGTACGTGTCCAACGAGCCGTGGCGCCGGGCGCGGCGCCGGGGCATCGACCCGCTCGACGACGGCGTGCTCTACGTCGCCCAGTTCCACGACGACGGCACCGGCGAGTGGCTGCCGCTGACGCCCGACAACCCGGCGCTGGCCGGCTGGTCGATCAACGACATCCTGCTCAACACGCGTGGCGCCGCCGACCTCGCCGGGGCGACGGCCATGGACCGCCCCGAGTGGATCGACACGTTCCCCCGCCAGCTCACGGCCGTGGCCACGTTGACCAACAACAGCGCACGGGGCACGGTCGGCACGAACCCGCGCACCGGTCAGCCCAACCCCGGCGTCGACGCCGCCAACCCGCGGGAGCGCAACCCGTACGGCCACATCCTCCGCTGGGCCTACGACCACGACTTCAGCGAGCCGACGTTCTGGTGGGACATCTTCGCCCTCGGTGGGGATCCCGATCCGAACGTGCCGGTACCCGACGACGGGTCGGACATCAACGGCGACAAGTACGGCTCGCCCGACGGCATCTACGTCGCCCCGAGCGGCCGCCTGTGGATCCAGACCGACGTGTCCGGCAGCACGATCAACAGCGGCGCCTACGCCGGGTTCGGCAACAACCAGATGCTGTGTGCGGATCCGCGTACGAAGGAGACACGACGGTTCCTCGTCGGCCCCAACGTCTGCGAGATCACCGGCGCGTTCATGACGCCGGACGAGCGGGCCATGTTCGTCGGCATCCAGCACCCGGGCGAGGCGCCCAGCGGTGTCAACGACCCGGCGAACCCGAAGCGCTACAGCTCGTGGCCCGACGGACCGAGCGGTGGTCGCCCGCGCTCGTCGACGATCGTCATCACGAAGGACGACGGCGGCCGCATCGGGACCTGAGGGTGGGAGCGGTCAGACTCGTGAGGTGACCGCACAGATCTCCTTCCCCGAACGGTTGCGCCGCCTGGCCGAGGCGGCGCCGGACCGTCCGGCCGTGACGTGCGCCGGCGTGACGTTGACGCGCCAGGAGCTCGAGGCGGCCGGCAACCGGCTGGCCCGCGACCTCGCCCGACGAGGCGTGGGTCAGGGCGACTTCGTGACGGTCGCCCTGCCCAACTCGCTCGACTGGGTGGTCACCTACGTGGCGACGTGGAAGCTCGGGGCGGTCCCCCAACCGGTGTCGGCGAAGCTGCCCCAGCGGGAGCTCGCCGAGATCGTCGGCCTCGCCGGTTCCCGCCTGGTCGTCGGCGGGCAACCCGGCGTGATCGACGGCGTCGAGACGCTGCCGCTCGGCTACCGCCCGCCCGACGACCTCGACGACGGTCCGCTGCCCGATGCCGTCTCGCCGGCGTGGAAGGCGCCGACCTCGGGCGGCTCGACCGGCCGGCCGAAGCTGATCGTGTCCGGCGACCCGGCGCTGATCGACCCCGACGGTGCGCCCGCAGCTCGGCTTCGCGCTCGACGGCTGCGTCGTGGTGCCCGGCCCGCTGTACCACAACGGACCGGCGGTGTGGACCTGCACCGGCCTGCTCGCCGGCAACCACATCGTGCTGCTCGAGCGCTTCGACGCCGAGGCCACCCTGGCGGCCATCGAGCGCCATCGTGCCGACGTCGTGTACCTCGTGCCCACGATGATGAAGCGGATCTGGCGCCTGCCCGAGGACGTCCGGCTGGCCTACGACCTGTCATCACTGCGCCTCGCCTGGCACCTCGCCGAGCCGTGCCCGATCTGGCTCAAGGAGGCGTGGATCGACTGGCTCGGCGCCGAGCGCATCATCGAGCTGTACGCCGGCACCGAGGGCCAGGCCGCCACGATCATCACCGGGCCCGAGTGGCTCGCCCACCGTGGCTCGGTCGGCCGCCCCACGATCGGCGAGTTCAGGGTGACCGACCTCGACGGCAACGAGGTGCCACCGGGTGTCGAGGGCGAGGTGTGGATGCGCAGCACGCGCGACGCGGCGACGTACCGCTACGTCGGCGCCGAGGCGCGCACGATGGACGGCGGCTGGGAGTCGCTCGGCGACGTCGGCTGGTTCGACGAGGACGGGTACCTGTACCTCGGCGACCGGATGCAGGACATGATCCTGAGCGGTGGGGCGAACATCTACCCGGCCGAGGTCGAGGCGGCGATCCAGGAGCACCCGGCGGTGCGCTCGGTGTGCGTGATCGGCCTGCCCGACGAGGACCGGGGCAACGTCGTGCACGCCATCGTCGAGGCCGATCCGGACGCACTCGACGTCGACGAGCTGCTTGCCTTCACCGGCCAGCGGCTGGCGAAGTACAAGCTGCCGCGCTCCGTCGAGATCGTCGACACAGCCGTTGCGCGACGACGCCGGCAAGGTCCGCCGGACGGCGCTGCGCGCCGAGCGGCTGCCGGCCCTACTCGTCCCGGTGGCTGACGATGTTGATCACGTTCCCGTCCGGGTCGCGCACGAAGAACCGCCGGATGCCCCACGGCTCGTCGGTCAGCGGATGCACGATCTCGTACCCGCGACGCTGCGCTTCCGCGTAGGCCTCGTCGACGTCGTTCCCGACGTGCACCGAGATCACGGAGTCCTGAGGACTCGTGGCGTCCCGGGTCACGAGCTGGACGCATGCTCGCCCGTCCGGTGAGGCGTAGCGGGCGACCCATCCGAGGTTCATGACCTCCACGTTCAGTCCGAGGTAGTCGGTGTAGAAGCCGCGCGCCGCGTCGATGTCGGCGACGGGCAGGTTCGTCGTGAGTCCTGTTACTCGCACATCTGCTCCTCACCTCGTGTCGGTCCCGCCATCGCATGATGGCCGATCAGGCTCCCGAGAAGAACAGCTGCAGCTCGATCGTCGCCTGGTCCGACACCGACACCACGATCGGCGCGCTCGGTGCCTCGACGCCGTAGGTGGACAGGTCGATGCCGAGCGAGCCGACGACCACGATCGTGTCGCCGACGAGCTGCGCCTGGAGGGGCAGCGAGACAGGTGTGGTGACGCCGTGGATCGTGAGGTCGCCGGCGGCGTCGACGGCGATCGGTGCGCCGGTGTTCACGGCATCACCGAGGTCGATCGGCTGGGTCAGCGTGAACGTGGCGGTCGGGAACTCGTCGGTCTCCAGCGCGTCCTGGACGCGGTCGTCGCGACGGCTCTCGTTGGTCACGATCGCCGTCATGTCGGCCTCGATGTCGGCCGTCGCGAGCGTCGTGCCGTCGAAGCTGATCGTCCCGGTGACGGTCGGCGTCCGCCCGACGGCCGTCGTGGAGCCGATCCCCGACAGCTCCTCGTCGATGCGGAACCCGACGAACGTGCCGGTCGAGTCCTCGAAGCTGAACTCGCCGATCGAGGTGTCGACCGCCCACGTGCCGCTGACGACGGCGTCGGCGGCGTCGGCAGTCGCAGGGGCGGCGACCGTGCCGTCGGCGGCCGGGATGGTCGGGTCGGTGGTCGTGTCGCTCGCCGCGGGCGACGTGGACGCCGGCGTGGCCGCCGCGGCAGTCGTCGTCGTGATCTGCCCGACGGCCGACTCGAGCTCAGGGGCCGACGGGCTGTCGTCGCGCAGGTACCACCAGATCCCGCCCACGCCCGCGGCCACCAGCACGACCACCGCGATGGTGGTCACGATGAACCAGCGGCGGCGGTAGAAGGGGCGTGGGGCGGGTTCGTCCTCCGGGCTGACGGGCGTGCTCATGGCGCAGCAGCTTGGCGCACAACCCTGGGAGCTTGCTGGGCACCCGCCGTGAGACCGCACAGCGTCTGCACAGCGAACTCTCAGCTCCGGGGAGGAGACTGGGGGCATGGCCGGTGCCCACTTGCTGATCGTCGACGACGAGGAGAACCTGCGGTCGATGCTGGCCGCCGCGCTCCGCCACCACGGGTTCGAGGTGTCGTCGGCGGCGACGGGGCGGGAGGCGCTCGACGCCGTCAGCGAACGCTCGCCCGACCTCGTCGTCCTCGACGTGATGCTGCCCGACCTCGACGGCTTCGAGGTGTGCCGCCGCTTGCGCACGGCCGGTGACCACACCCCGGTGCTGTTCCTCACGGCCCGCGACGCCACGGAGGACAAGGTCCGCGGCCTCACGCTCGGTGGCGACGACTACCTCCAGAAGCCGTTCAGCCTCGAGGAGCTGGTGGCCCGCACGACGGCCGTGCTGCGGCGCACGGGCCGCGCCCACGACCAGCGCAACGTGTTCGCCGCCGGCGACGTCGAGCTCGACGACGACGCCCACCGCGTCACCAGCGGTGGCGAGGAGGTCGCCCTCTCACCGACCGAGTACAACCTCCTGCGCTACCTGCTCGTCAACCAGGGTCGCGTGGTGTCGAAGGCGCAGATCCTCGACCACGTGTGGCAGTACGACTTCGGCGGCGACGGCGGGGTCGTCGAGACGTACGTCGGCTACCTCCGGCGCAAGCTGGACACGCCCGGCAACGCGCTGATCACCACCATCCGGGGCATCGGGTACACGATCCGCGCCGACGGGAAGTGACCGCCGTGGTGCGGCTGTCCCTGCGGGCCCGCCTGCTGGCCGGGATGGCGCTCGTGGTCGTGGCCCTGGTGGTCGTCGCCCTCTTCGTCACGGCGACGACCCGCGACCACCTGGTGGGCCAGGTCGACGACCGCCTCACCGCGGCCCGCTCACCCGAGGGGATGCCGCCGTCGCCGCCTCCGGGCGACGGCCGCGACCGCCTCTCGGACGTGTACGAGGGCGTGCTCCGGCCCGACGGTGAGCTGGAGACGCTGTTCGCACCGAACTTCGGCGACGAGGACGCCCCGCCTCCCGATGTCGACGTCGAGCAGGCGGCCGCCAGCGCCGCGTCGCAGCGACCGTTCACGGTCGACGCGACCGATGGCGACCTGCGCTACCGCGCCGTCGCCCGGGAAGGGCGCGACGGCGGGTACTGGATCACCGCCATCCCGCTCACCGACGTCGACGACACCGTCAGTCGGTTGGTCACCGTCGAGCTCGTCGCCACGGCGGTGATCCTGGCGCTGCTGGCCGCCGTCACGTGGTGGGTGGTGCGGCTTGGCATCCGCCCGCTGAAGCGGATGACGCGCACGGCCGAGCTGATCGCCGCCGGCGACCTGTCGCAGCGCGTGCCCGAGCTGCCGCCGTCCACCGAGGCCGGGCAGCTCGGCGCGGCGCTCAACGACATGCTCGGCCGGCTCGAGGAGTCCGACCGGCGACTGCGCCAGTTCGTCGCCGATGCGTCCCACGAGCTGCGCACCCCGGTCACCACGATCCGCGGCTACGCCGAGCTCTACCGCGTTGGTGGCCTGGACGACCGGCAGCAGCTCGACGAGGCGATGCGGCGCACCGAGCAGGAGGCCGTGCGCATGGCCCGCCTCGTCGACGACCTCCTCAGCCTGGCCAAGCTCGACGAGGGCCGGCCGCTCGACCAGCGCACCGTCGACGTGGCCCGCCTCGTCGCGGACGCGGCCAGCGACGCCAGGGCCGTCGACCCGGCACGCACGATCACGACGGCACTCGACGGCCCGGTGCTCGTCGACGGCGACGAGGATCGGCTGCGCCAGGTGCTGGCCAACATCGTCGGCAACGCCCTCGTGCACACGCCGCCGTCCACGCCGATCGAGCTGCGGGCGTCGGGGACGGCCGGGGACGCCCGCATCGAAGTCGTCGACCACGGCGAGGGCATGCCACCCGAGGTGGCCGCCCGCGTGACGCAGCGCTTCTACCGCGCCGATCCGGCCCGCGGCCGCCGGCGCGGCGGCAGCGGGCTGGGCATGTCGATCGCCGACGCCGCCGTCAGCGCCCACGGCGGGGAGATCGTCGTCGAGAGCGCGCTCGGCCGTGGCACCACCGTCACCGTGACCCTGCCGCTCGCCTCCCGGGCGAGCTCGGAGGTGGCACCCGGCGAACTCTGAGGTCGGGGGCGTTCCATGGACCTCGTCCACCCCCCAACGAGGAGGAACCCCCATGAGACCCAAGCACCTCGTCGCCGCCGGCGCTGCCGTCGCGACCCTTGCCCTCGGCGGCGGGATCGCCGCCGCCCAGTCCGACGACGGCTCCACCGACGACACGACGACGACCGTCCCGTCCGACGACGGCTCCACCGACGACACGACGGCGACCGTCCCGTCCGACGACCAGGCGACGACGCCGGCGCCGGAGCGCCCGGAGCGGCCGGCCGGTGACGACGGCTGCCCCGACGGCGGCACTGCTGGCGGCACGGCGCCGGGCACCGCCACCGATCCGGGCACGGCGACGGAGTCGAGCACGATCACGCCCTGACGTCGTCGCTGACGTCGTCGCCCTGACGTCGTCGCCGGGACGGAGCCGACGATGGGCCCGAGCGCGCGCCCGGGCCCATCACGGCGTGGTCGCCGGTCCGGGCGAGAATGACGTGATGCACGACGATCGCGAGCTGGTCGAGGAGCGGATCACGCGCGAGCTGCACGAACGGGTGCTGCCGCTCGTCCACGCCGACCACCGGCCGCTCACTGTCGAGGCCGGTCCGTCACTCGACGAGCTGTCACCGTTCGCCGTCGGCGAACGCTGGGGACCGCCGTGGGCGACGACGTGGTTCCGGTTCACCGGCGAGGTCCCGCCGGCGTGGGCCGGGCGGCGAGTGGAGGCGTGGCTCGACCTCGGGTTCCGCATCGACGCCCCCGGGTTCCAGTGCGAGGGGCTCGTCCGCGACAGCAAGGGAAGGCCGGTGCAGGGCGTGCACCCACGCCGCCAGGCCGTCCCGCTCGGCGGTGAGCCCGGCCCGGTGGAGCTGGTCGTCGAGGCGGCCTCGAACCCGACGTTCCCGCAGTTCCGCCCGTCGTCGCTCGGCTCGCCGGCCACCGCATCGGGCGGGCCGCTGTACCGGCTGGACCGCGCCGACCTCGTGCTCGTCGACGCCGACGTCGAGGCGCTCGTGCACGACCTCGATGTGCTCGACGGCGTGATGCGCACGCTGCCGCTGGACGATCCCCGCCGGGCGCGCCTGCGCGTCGCGTTGGTCCGGGCGCTCGACGCCATCGCCCATGGTCGCGGCCGCCGCGGCCTCGACGCGGCGAAGGCCGCGGTGGCACCGGCCCTCGCCGTGCCGGCGCGTGCCGGTGCCCACCGCGTCGTCGCCACCGGGCACGCCCACATCGACACGGCCTGGCTCTGGCCGATCGCCGAGACCGTTCGCAAGTGCACCCGCACGTTCGCGTCCGCCGTCGCCGTGATGGACACCGAGCCCGACTACCGGTTCTCGTGCTCGCAGGCCCAGCAGTACGCGTGGATCGCCGAGCGCGAGCCGGAGCTGTTCGCCCGCATCCTCGACAAGGTCGCCGCCGGGCAGTGGATCCCGGTCGGTGGCATGTGGGTCGAGCCGGACATGAACCTGCCGTCGGGCGAGAGCATCGTGCGCCAGATCGTCCACGGCCAGCGCTGGTTCGAGGAGCACCTCGGCCGACGTTGCACCGAGGTGTGGATCCCCGACGTGTTCGGCTACCCGGCCGGGCTGCCGCAGGTGTTCGCCGCCGGCGGCATGCGCCGCTTCGTGACCCAGAAGCTGTCCTGGAACCGCACCAACCGCTTCCCGCACTCGACGTTCTGGTGGGAGGGGATCGACGGCACACGCGTGCTCACGCACTTCCCGCCCGTCGACACGTACAACGCCGAGATCACGCCGGCCGAGATCGCCGCGTCGGTGGACCGCTTCGCCGAGCACGCGTGGAGCGAGTGGTCGTTGATGCCGTTCGGCTACGGCGACGGCGGCGGCGGGCCGACGCGGGAGATGCTGGCACGGCTGCGGCGCCTGGCGGACCTGGACGGCATGCCGCGCGTCGAGCAGGGCGCGGCCGCCGAGTTCTTCGCCGCCGTCGAGGCCGAGGCGGCGGCCGGCGCACCGGTGCCGGTGTGGCGCGGCGAGCTGTACTTCGAGACGCACCGGGGAACGCTCACGAGCCAGCTGCGCACCAAGCTCGGCAACCGTCGGTGCGAGCGCCTGCTGCGCGAGGCCGAGCTGTGGGACGCCACGCTCGGCGACGTCGATCCGCACGAGCTCGACGAGGTGTGGCAGGAGGTGCTGACCCAGCAGTTCCACGACATCCTCCCGGGCTCGTCCATCGCCTGGGTCCACGCCGACGCCGAAGCTGCCCACGCCCGTCTCGCCGGCGTCGTCGAGGCCCGGATCGACGGCGCCCTCGCTCGAGTGGCGCCGGCCGGGCCGCTGCTCGCCAGCGTCGCCACGCACGAACGTGACGAGGTCGTCGTCGCGTCGCTGACCCCGCTCGGCA
This sequence comes from uncultured Acidimicrobiia bacterium, assembly GCA_963784255.1. GTDB lineage: Bacteria > Actinomycetota > Acidimicrobiia > Acidimicrobiales > Ilumatobacteraceae > JALZMG01. The sequence goes on from CAWAQO010000006.1 coordinate 578,271, forward strand.
CGGGCCCGACGCAGCAACTGCCGGACGGTCGCACGGCGTTCCGCGCCAAGGTGCCCGGCCTGGGGATGGCGCCGGCGACGGCGCTCGACGTCACGGACCGCGTCACCGTCACCGACCGCTCGATGGCCAACGGCACGTTGGCGGTGTCGTGGGACCTCGACGGCAACCTGCGCTCGGTGATCGACGTCGGTGCGGGCCCGCGAGCTGCTGCCGCCCGGCCAGCCGGGCGCGGTGCTGGAGCTGGCCGTCGACCAGCCGGTGCGCTACGACGCGTGGGATCTCGAGTCGTGGGTGCGTGAGCGACCCGAACGGCTCCTCACCGCCGACTCGGTCGACGTCGTCGCTTCCGGACCGCTGGTCGGGATGGTCCGTGTGCAGCGCTCGTTCGGGCCTTCGACCGCCACGCTGACGTACGTCCTGCGGGCGGGTTCACCCCGGCTCGACGTGCACGTCGAGCTCGACTGGCACCACCACGAGCACCTCCTGTCGCTGGCCTTCCCGCTCGACGTGCGCGCCGACACGGCGTCGTGCGGCATCCAGTTCGGCGCCGTGCGCCGGCCGACGCACGCGTCGACCTCGTGGGACGCCGCCAAGTTCGAGGTGTGCGCCCACCGCTACGTCGACGTCGCCGAGCCCGGCTTCGGCGTGGCCGTCCTCGAATGACGGCCGCTACGGCCACGCGCTCTTCGGCGGCGCCGTCCGCGTGAGCCTCGTGCGGGCGGCCCGCTACCCCGACCCCGACCCGGACCAGGGGCGCCACGAGGTGACGATCAGCCTGCTGCCCCACGGTCACGGACTGGCCGAGGTCGTCGCCGAGGCCGAACGCCTCGACCTCCCGGTGCGCGCCGTCGGCGGGGGCGCGGCGAGCGCCGTGCCGGCACCCGTCGTGCGGGTCACCGGTGACGGCGTCGAGGTCGACGCGGTGAAGCTGGCCGATGACGGGTCGGGTGACCTCGTCGTGCGACTGCACGAGGCGTGCGGGGACCGGGCCAGGGTGACGGTGGCCGCCGACCGGAAGATCACGGCGGCATCGAGGGACAACCTGCTCGAGGAGCCCGAGCAGAGCTTCGAGGTGAGCGACGGCATCGTCGTGATGACCCTGCGCCCGTTCCAGCTCGTCACGCTGCGCCTGACCCGGGACCTCCGGTGAGCCGTCAGGGCGGCGTCACGGCGTGAGCTGGTCCAGCGCCACCGCGGCGTAGACGGCGATGCCGTCGGCCATCGCCTGCTCGTCGAACTGGACGCGGTTCGAGTGGTTGGGCGCGGCCGAGGCGAGGTTGCGGTCGGGGTGGGTGCCGCCCAGGAACATCATCGCCCCCGGCACCCGTTGGAGGACGTAGCTCCAGTCCTCGGCACCCATCACGGGGTGCGGCTGGCGGACCACCTTGTCGTCGCCGACGACCCGCCCGGCGATGCCCAGCACGCGGTCGGCGAACGTGTCGTCGTTGACCGTGACGGGATAGCCGGCCTCGACCTCGACCTCCGCCTCGCAGCCGTGGGCGGCGGCGATGCCGTCGGCGACGCGGCGGATGCCGTCGTGCACGCGCGCCCGCGTCCGCTCGCTGACCGCCCGGATCGTGCCCTCGATCTCGGCCGTCTCGGGGATCACGTTGTTCGTCGTGCCGGCGGTGATGCGCCCGACCGTGACCACCGACGGGTCGAAGACGTCGACGGTGCGGGTGATCATCAGCTGCAGCGCCTGCACGATCTCGCAGGCGACGGGGATCGGGTCGACCGCCCGGTGCGGCTCGCTGGCGTGGCCGCCCTTGCCGGTGACGGTGATGACGAGCCGGTCGGCCGACGCCATGATCGACCCCGCCCGGCTGCTCAGCCAGCCCGTCGGCAGGGCCGACGTGATGTGCAGGGCGAAGGCGGTGCTCACCGGCGACCGGCTGCCGTCGGCCAGCGCGGGCACGTCGAGGAGGCCTTCGTCGAGCATGAAGCGGGCCCCGTGGTGACCCTCCTCGCCGGGCTGGAACATGAACAGCACCCGCCCGGCCAGCTCGTCGCGCCGCCCCGACAGCAGACGGGCGGCCCCGGCCAGCATCGCCGTATGGGTGTCGTGTCCGCAGGCGTGCATCGTGTCATCGACCCGTGACGAGTAGTCGAGCCCGGTGTCCTCGTGCAGCGGCAGGGCGTCCATGTCGCCGCGCAGCAGGATCGTCGGACCGGAGCGCCCGCCGGTGAGCAGGGCCGTGATCCCGCTCGTGGTCTCGTGGGTGGTCACGTCGAGGGGGAGGCCCTCCAGCGCCCCGAGGACCTGCTCGCGGGTGACGGGCAGGTCGTTGCCGACCTCGGGCCACTCGTGCAGCGTCCGCCGCAGCTCGACGGCCGCGCCCAGGAGCTCGGCCGCCTCCTCCTTCACCCCGGAAACCTCAGCCACCATTCGGCCAGCATGTCAAAGATGCGAGTGAGCGAGCGCCAGCGAGCGAGCGGCCGACGCGGCCTGCGTGGCCGGGGAACGCAATGACAGAACTTGTCGACGTCGTCGACGAGGACGACGTCGTCGTGGCGACGGTCGAGCGGGCCGAGATGCGGGCCCGCCGGCTGCGCCACCGCGCCGTGTTCGTCCTGGTCGCAGCGCCGGGCGGCCGGTTGCTCGTCCACCGGCGCAGCGACGGCAAGGACCTGTGGCCGGGCCGCTGGGACATCGCGGTCGGCGGCGTCGTCGCCGCGGGCGAGACGTACGAGGTGGCGGCGCGGCGCGAGCTGGCGGAGGAGGTCGGCATCGAGGCGCGGCGCGCTGGACGAGCTCGGTCCCGGCCGCTACGCCGACGCCGACGTCGACCTGGTGGCGCGCTGCTACCGCGTCGTCCACGACGGCCCCGTGCGCTTCGCCGACGGCGAGATCGTCGAGGCCCGCTGGGTCGACCGGGCCGGGCTCGATGCGCTCCTGGCGGCCGCGCCGTTCGTGCCCGACAGCCTGGCCCTGCTGCCGCCGGAGATCCGCTTTCCCTTTCCCGACCCTCACGACCCCCAGCGGGGGTAGCCGACCCAGCGTCGGGTGCAGGAAGGACGACAGATGTCGAGGATGGGAGCCGACACCGAGCAGCTGCACGGGCTCGGCGGCAAGTTGAAGGCGCAGATGGACGTGATCGACACGTTGACGTCGACCGTGACGTCGGCGCTGTCGAACACCGTCTGGGAGGGCCCGGCGCGCGAGCGCTTCGAGGGTGACTGGCACAACTCGTTCGCCCCCGCGCTGCGCAACCTCAAGGAGGCGTTCAACGCCGCCGGCACCGAGTGCCAGCAGCGCGCCACGGCCCTGCAGCACGCCATGGGCGTCTGAGGATCCCCCCACCGCCGGAGCGTCCCCACCGCTCCGGCCCCGGCCGTCGCCCGGGGTGCACGCCGCCCGCTCGTGCCCCCGGGCGGCTGCGCGCCGCCACGCCCTACGCTCCATCTGGTGCAGGAGCTCGAGTTCACCGTCGAGCCGTTCGTCGAGGGGCGACCGGGGCCCCACGTGACCGCTGCCGTCGACGCCGTGACGGCCGCCGGCATCGAGGTCGAGTTCGGCCCGTTCGGCACGACGTGCCGGGCCGGCGAGCTGGTCATGCCGGAGCTGGTCGCCGCCGTCACCCGCGCCGCCTTCGCCAACGGAGCGACGCACCTGACCCTCGCCATCCGCGCCGTCCCCGACGCAGGCCGACCGTGAACCCGCACCCGCTCGTGGCGTTCCCCGGCCACGCAGGCCGCAGCTGGCCGCTCGCTCGCTGGCGCTCACTCGCTCGCATCGGAGCGACACCGTGAACCCGCACCCGCTGCTGGTCGCGATCAAGCCGGTCATCGACGCCGTCGGTGCGTCGCTCGTGCCGGCCGACGAGCGCGAGCCGAGCGACGTCCCGTTGGTGTGGGACGGCCGGGTGGTGGCCGCCGTGCGGATGCCCCCGCTGCACGGGGCCCTCGACCGCCTGATCGACGCCGTCGAGGCCGAGCTCGGCGGACGCCTGCCCGACCTCGGCCGCGAGGACAAGCAACGCGCCGTGCGCCTCCTCGACGAGCGCGGCGCCTTCACGCTGCGGCGGGCCGTCGAGCAGGTCGCCGACGCCATGGGCGTCAGCCGGATCACCATCTACAACTACCTGAATGCCATCCACCGCTGACCGCCGCTTCGACGTCGTCGCCCTCGACGCCGACGACACGCTGTGGCACAGCGAGGACTCGTTCCACGCCGTGGAAGCGCGCTTCACCGACCTGGTCGCGCCGTACGCGCCGGTCGGCGTGGACGTCGCCGCCGCGCTGCGGGCCACCGAGCGGGCCCAGCTGCCGGTCGCCGGGTACGGCGTGAAGGCGTTCACCCTGTCGATGGTGCAGGCGGCGATCACGGTGAGCGACGGCTCGGTGCCGGCCGCCGTCATCAGCCAGCTGCTCGACGCAGGCATGGACATGCTCACCGAGCCGGTGCGGCTGCTGCCCCACGTGCCGGAGGTCCTCGCCGACATCGGTCAGGACCATCGCCTCGTGCTGATCACCAAGGGCGACCTCGTGCACCAGACGCGCAAGATCACGACGTCCGGCCTGGCCCACCACTTCGAGCTCGTCGAGGTCGTGCTGGAGAAGGACGCCGCCACCTACGCCCGGATCATCGAGCAGCTCGGCGTGGCGCCGGCGCGCTTCTGCATGGTCGGCAACTCGGTGCGCAGCGACGTGCTGCCCGTGATCTCGCTGGGCGGCCACGCCGTGCACATCCCGTACCCGTTGCTCTGGGAGCACGAGCACGTCGACCACGACGAGGACCTCGACGAGCTCGGCGCGATCACCGAGCTTCCCGCCAGGTTGCGCGAACCCGCCCCGTAGGCTCGGCCCGATGGACGCCGCCGACCACCTCGAGGCGCTCCGCCGCGACTCGGCCGGGCTGCTCGATGCCGCCCGCCACGCCGATCCCGCCGCCACGATCGACGCCTGCCCGGAGTGGACCGCCGCCGACCTCGTGTGGCACATCGGCGAGGTCCAGCACTTCTGGGGCTGGATCGTGGCCGGGCGGATGACGGAGACGTCGAGCTACGAGGAGCCGCCGCGCCCGGAGACGGTCGAGGGGACGTTCGCCTTCGCCGAGCGGTCGACCGCGGACCTCGCTGGCAGCACTCGCCACGACGGACCCGGGGACACCGGTGTGGACGTGGTCGTCGCAGGGCGACGTCGCCTTCGTCGCTCGCCGCATGGCCCACGAGGCCGCGGTCCACCGGGTCGACGCCGAGCGGGCGGTCGGACGCGAGTGGCGGATCCCCGCCGAGCGGGCCGCCGACGGCGTCGACGAGTTCCTCGTCCACTTCCTGCCCGACGTGGTGAAGGGCGCGCCGGCGCTCGGCGGGTCGGTCCACGTCCACTGCGCCGATGTCGACGGCGAGTGGACCGTGACCACGGACGACGACGGCCACGACGTCGTCGAGCGCACCCACGCCAAGGGCGACGCCGCCCTGCGCGGCGACGCCCACGACCTGCTGATGGTGCTCTGGCGGCGGGCGCCGCTCGACGCCGTCACGGTGTTCGGCGACCGCGCCGTGGCCGAGCGCCTCGTCGCCCGCACGAACCTCGAGTGAAGCGTTCTGTCGTTTGACGACGGCCGGATCGGGCCGTGGCCAAACGACAGAACGGGCTCAGAGCTTGTGGAGGCGGACCTCGGAGACGCGGTGGTCACCGGACTTGCGGAGGATCAACGACGCCCGCTCGCGCGTGGGCAGGATGTTCTCGCGCAGGTTGCGCCCGTTGATCGTGGCCCAGATGCCCTCGGCGGTGGCCCTGGCCTCGCTGTCGCTGAGCGCGGCGAAGTTGCGGAAGTAGCTGTTGGGGTCCTGGAACACCGTCTCGCGCAGGGCGAAGAAGCGTTCGACGTACCACTCCCGGATGTCGGTCTCGTCGGCGTCGATGAAGATCGAGAAGTCGAAGTAGTCGCTGACGAACTCCGTCTTCTCGGTCGACACCTGGAGGACGTTGAGGCCCTCCAGGATCAGGATGTCGGGGCGGCGCACGGCGATCTCGTGGCCCTCGACGATGTCGTAGACGACGTGGCTGTAGACCGGTGCGGTGACCTCCTCGGCCCCGCTCTTCAGCTCGCGGAGGAAGCGCAAGAGGCGCCGGGTGTCGTAGCTCTCCGGGAACCCCTTGCGGTCCATCAGCCCGCGCTCGAGGAGCACGGCGTTGGGCTGGAGGAACCCGTCCGTCGTGACGAGGTCGACCTGCGGGTGGTCCGGCCAGCGGGCCAGCAGCGCCTGGAGGATGCGGGCGAACGTGCTCTTGCCGACGGCCACGCTGCCGGCGACCCCGATCACGTACGGCACGCGCGGCGCCATCGTGCCGAGGAACGTCGAGGACACCCGAGCCAGGTCCTGCGACGCGCTGACGTACAGGTTGAGCAGCCGTGACAGCGGCAGGTAGATCGCAGCCACCTCGTCGAGGTCGATGCGCTCGTTGATGCCGCGCAGCTTCGCGAGGTCGTCCTCACGCAGCGTCAGCGGCGTGGCCGCACGGAGCACGGCCCAATCGTCACGGCTGATGGTGAGGAACCGGCTGGCGGCCGCATCCACGGGGCCGACCCTACGCTCACGTCGTGCCGTCCCCGAAAACCGCGCCGGCACGCAAGCAACGCGGTGACTTCCCGACGCCACGGTGGCTGGTCGACGCACTGGTCGCCGAGACGCTCCCCGTGGTGGCGCCGGGCGCCGAGGTCGCCGATCCTCGACCCGGCGTGCGGCGACGGTCGCTTCCTCGCTTCGGCGGCCTCGACCCTGCAGGGCGTCGGGGCGCGCCCACTCCTGTTCGGCGTCGACATCGACGCGTCGTCGGTGGCGGCCGCCCGTCGCTCGCTCGGCCCGGACGCCTGCCTCGAGCAGGCCGACGCCCTCACGATGGACTGGGGGAGCCGCCGGTTCGACGTCGTCCTCGGCAACCCGCCGTTCCTGTCGCAGATGGCGACGGCGACCACGCGCGGCGGGGCCAGCCGCCACGGCGGCGGCCCGTACGCCGACGTGGCCGCCGAGTTCCTCGCCCTCGCCGTGCGCCTCGCCCGGCCGGACGGCGGTCGGGTCGGGCTGGTGCTGCCCCAGTCGGTGCTGGCGTCGCGCGATGCCGCCGCCGTGCGCGGCGCCGTCGATCGGACGGCCACGCTGCGCTGGTCGTGGTGGTCGCACCGCCGGCCGTTCGATGCCCAGGTCCACGTGTGCGCGCTGGTGTGGGAGCGCCACGGCGATCCGGTCGACGCCGACCCGGCGCCGACGTGGAGCCACGTCGTCACCGGCGCCCTCGCCGTGCCGCCACTGCCACCGCTCGACGCCGCCGGCGCGCTCGGCGAGCGGGCCCGCCTCACGGCGAACTTCCGCGACCAGTACTACGGCCTCGTGCCGGCGGTCGAGGACGGTGGCGAGGGACCGCCGCTGGTCACCAGCGGGCTGCTCGACCCCGGCCGGTGCGAGTGGGGCCGGCGACCGGTGCGCTTCGCCGGGCGGCGCATGACCCGTCCCACCGTCCACCTCGACCGGCTCGCCCCGGCGATGCGGCGGTGGGCCGCCGGCCTGCTCGTGCCGAAGGTGCTCGTCGCCAACCAGACGAGGGTCGTCGAGGCCGCCGTCGACGCCGAGGGAGCGTGGCTGCCGGGCGTCCCCGTCATCACGGCCCGCCCGCTGCCCGGCACCGATCCGTGGGCGGTCGCCGCGGTGCTCACGTCGCCCGTGGCCAGCGCGTGGGCGTGGCACCGCGCTGCCGGCACCGGGCTGTCGGCGCGTGCGGTGCGCCTGGGCCCTCGCTGGCTGGGCGAGCTGCCGTGGCCGGCCGGACCGCTGGGCGACGCCGTCGCTGCGCTGCCGCGGGCGACGTCGCCGCCTGCGGCGCAGCGGTCACGACCGCCTACGGCGTCGGGTCGTCGGGCGCCGGCCTGCACGCCTGGTGGTCGGCCGCCCTGCCCGAATGAGCCACGGCGCCCTCCGCGCGATCACCAGTCGTCGCCGGTGCGCTGCTCGCAGGCGATGGAGGCGGTGAGGTCGAGCGCCGTGCTCGGCCCCGTGGGCAGGACCATGACGCCGTCGTCCTCGTCGGGCGTCCGCACGGCGCCGTCGGCCGTGAGGACGAACGTCGGCCCGCGCCACCGCTGCCAACCCACGCGCTCGTAGAAGTGGTGCTCGCCGGTCGACAGGACACCGAGCTCGTAGCCGGCGCGCACGATGTCGTTGACGGCCGTCATGGCCATGGTGCCCAGTCCCTCGCCCTGCCGGTCCGGTGCGGTCGCCACGCCTTCGACGTAGCCGGTGCGCCACGAGCGCCCGGCGATGGTCATCCGGCGCGGCACGACCGCCGCGTGGGCCACGACGTCGCCGCCGTCGGTGATCACGACGTGGTCGCCACCGAGGGTGTGCGCCCAGTCGTCGTCGGAGAACTCGCCGTCGAACGCGGCGTCGAGCAGGGCCCGGACGGACGTGCACGAAGGCTCGCCGAGCTCGTCCGTCGTGAGCCGGTGCTCCTCGATCACGGGGCGGCCCGGTCGACGAGGACGGTGACGACGCGCCCGGCCACGACGGCGAACGCGCCCGCCAGCGGACCGCTGGTGCGAGCGGTCAGTGGACCCGTCGCCTCGGCCACGAGCGTGCCGGTCGGGGCCGCCCGCACGGCGATGTCGACGGGGTCGACGCCGTCGAGCCCCCCGGCCGCCGTGGCCCAGGCCTTGAACGCCGCCTCCTTGGCGCTCCACAGGAGCGTCGCCGCGGCAGCCGCATCGGATTGGGCGGCGACCCAGCGTTGCTCGCGTTCGGCGAGCACCATGGCGGCGTCGTCGGGCGGCAGGGCGCCGTCGCGCTCGACGTCGATGCCTGCGGCGCGGTGGGTGCGCAGCGGGGCGACGGCCGCGACCGCGAGCCCGTCGCTGTGGGCGATGCTGCCGGTCCAGCCGGCCGGCCAGCGGGGCCGACCGTCGGCCTCGCGGCCGACGACACCGCCCGGGGCACCGGCACGGACGAAGGCCTGGGCGGCCGCCGCCCGCCCGGCGGCGTGGTCGGCCGCCCGGCCGGCCCCGGCGACGGCGGCCAGCCCGATGGTCACCCCGGTCGCCGCCTCGAGACCGTCGAGCGCGATGCGCACCGCGGCCATCACGTCCTCCTCCACGCCCGAAAAGTTCCCACAACAGCGTCACAGGTGGCGCGCCGAGGCACCGTCGCCCGGCGCTGCCAGACTCGCCGCCATGCCGCTGCGCAGGCGCCTCGCGTGGTCCCTGCTCGGCGCGCCCGTGCTCATGGCGGCGGTCGGCGCGTGCGGCGGCGACGACGGTGGCGCCGACCTCCCGCCAGAGGCGGCGGAGGGACGCCGCGTCGCCCTGCGCAACGGCTGCACGGCGTGTCATGGCGCGGACGGCCAGGGAGGCACCGGTCCCGCCTGGGTCGACGCCTACGGGTCGACGGTCGAGCTGGAGGACGGCTCGACGGCGGTGGTCGACGACCAGTACCTCACCACGGCGATCGCCGACCCGGACGCCCAGGTCCACGCCGGCTTCTCGATCGCCATGCCCGACAACCAGCTCAGCGACGAGGAGATCGCCTCGGTCGTCGCCTACATCCGCGCCCTCGGGACGCCGGACGGCACCGGCGGATGAGGCGGTCGCTGACGTTGGTGGCGCTCGCCGTGACGGCGGCGGGGTGTGGTGGCGACGGGCGCGAGCTGGTCGGCTTCGCCCGTGACCCTGCGCCGAAGGTCGACACCGTGACCCTGCCGGACGTCAGCCGTGACGGTGCGCCGTTCACGTTGCGCGCCGCCGAGGACGGCCTGCTGGTCGTGTACTTCGGCTACACGAACTGCCCGGACGTCTGCCCCACGACGATGGCCGACCTCGGCGCCGCCCTCGACCGGCTGGACGACGAGGAGGCGGCCCGCGTCGACGTCGCCATGGTCACCGTCGACCCAGATCGGGACACGCCCGTGCTCGCCGACTACGTGCAGAGCTTCGTCGCCGACGCCCACGCGCTGGCCACGGACGACCCGGCCGCGCTGCGCGCCGCGGCGGCCCCGTTCGCCGTGGGCTATGAGGTCGTCACCCGTCCCGACGGCGAGGTCGAGGTCGGTCACACCGACCTCCTGTTCGCCGTCGACGACACCGGCACGCTGGTCCTCAACTGGCCGTTCGGGACATCGGTCGCCGATCTCGCCGCCGACATCCGCCAGTTGCTCGACCGCTGAGTCCTAGCGTCCGGTGGTGATGGGTCGACGTCGTGCAGCCGGCCTGGTGCTGGCGGTCGCGGCCGCCCTCGGTCCCAGCGGCGTGGCCCTCGCCGATCCGGCGGGTCCGACCGACTACGAGACCTCGGTGGTGTCGATCACACCGCCGACGGACGCCATCGACGTCGCCGTCATCGGCGGCGACTCGTTCCTCCAGCTCACCGTCGGCGCCGGTACCGAGGTGATCGTCCTCGGGTACCAGAACGAGCCGTACCTCCGCTTCCGCAGCGACGGCGTGGTGGAGGAGAACCGTCGCTCGCCGACGACCTACCTCAACGCCGACCGCTTCGGGAGCGACGACCCGCCGCCCGGCGCCGACGCCAGCCTGCCGCCCGACTGGCAGCCGGTGGGTTCCGGCGGGCGCTACGCCTGGCACGACCACCGCGCCCACTGGATGGACCGCAACCCGCCCGCGGCAGGCCTGCCCGGCAGCGAGATCCTCGCCGCGACGGTGCCGCTCACCGTCAACGGGACCCCGGTCGCGGTGGCCGTGCGCGTCGTGTGGCTGCCGGTGCCGTCGCGCACGCCGCTCGTCGTCGGTGCCGCGGTGGGCGGGCTGCTCGTGGCCGCTGCCCTCGTCATGCGCCGGCGCCTGGTGTGGGCCCTGCTGCCGGTGGCCGCGGCCGCGGCCGGGATCGGATGGTGGCAGTACTCCTCGTTGCCGAGCGAGACCGGCCCGCTGGCGGTGTGGTGGCTGCTGCCCGCGGTGTCCGTGGCCTGTGCCGTCGTCGCCATCGTGCTGCGTGCGCTCACCGTCGCCTACGCGTTCGCCCTGCTCGCCGCGCTGGAACTGGCCGTGTGGGTGTTCCTCCGCCGGGACGCCGCGTTCCGCGCCCTCATCCCGACGGACGCCCCGTTCTGGCTGGACCGCGGGGTCATGGCGGCGAGCGGGGTCGTCGCCGTCGCGGTCGCCGTCGGGGCGGCGGTGGCGCTGTTCCGCCTCCCCGTTCGCCGGTGACGCCGACTCGTAGGGTGGGCGGGTGCGCGTGAAGCGATCCCTGCTCGTCATCGGCGTGCTGGCCGTGACCGTGGCGGCGGCCTGCTCGGACGACGACGATGCCGGCGTGCCGGCGACCGACGCGACGGCAGCCGGCACCGGCGACGACGGCCGCCGCGACGACGGAGCCTGCGGCGAGCACCGACGCGCCGGCGACCACGGAAGCACCGGCGACCACGGAAGCGCCGCCGACCACGGGCGTGGACACGACGGACGCCCCGGCGACCACCGCCGTGCCTCCGGCGGCCGGCTATCCGGCCCAACCGGCGGGCGTGCCGTTCCCCACCGATGAGTGGCCCGTCGCCGAGCTCCCTGCCGGCGTCGACCGGGCCGCCATCGACGCCGCCGTCGACCGGGCCTTCGGCGCGCCGGATGCCGAGGCCCGCGTGCAGTCGATCGTCATCGTCAAGGGCGGCGAGATCGTCTACGAGCGCTACCACCCGCTCGACGGACCGGACGTCGTGTACCCCTCTTGGTCGATGGCCAAGAGCTTCACGTCGGCGCTGATCGGCCTCGTCGTTGAGGACGGGCTGCTCACCCTCGACGAGCACCCATCGCGCCCGGAGTGGTCGACGCCCGGTGACACCCGCCAGGCCATCACGCTGCGCCAGCTGTTGCAGATGAGCAGCGGCCTCGAGTGGACCGAGGAGTACGGACCAGGCAGCAAGGCGATCGAGTTGTTCACCGCCCAGAACGCCGCCCACGTCATGGCCATGCAGCCCCTGGAGTCGATACCGGGCTCCACGTTCGAGTACTCCACGGGTACCACGGCGCTGCTCGTCGGGATCGCCGCCGACGCGCTCGGCGGATGCCAGCCGACGACCGACTACCTGCACGCGCGGCTGCTCGACCCGATCGGCATCACGAGCGCGCAACTGGCCAAGGACGGCGACGGCTGCTGGCTCGGCGGCTTCGGTGCCGACATGACGACGCGCGACTTCGCTCGCTTCGGCTTGCTCTTCCTCCGCGGTGGCGAGTGGGACGGCACGCAGCTGATCCCGCGGTCATGGGTCGACGAGTCGCGGGTCCCGGCGCCGACCAACCCCGAGTACGGCCTGCAGTGGTGGCTGTTCGAGGACGGGGGCGCGTTCAGCGCCGAGGGCCTGTTCGGTCAGCGCATCGTCGTCGTGCCCGGGCAGGACCTGGTGATCGCCACGAACTCCACGCGCCGGCGGCGACCCCGTCGCCATGGTCAACGCGATCGTGCCGTTGTTCGCCGGCTGATCCCTCAGGGCGCGTCGTCGCGGACCTCGACGTCGACGACCTGCGGGCCGGCGTCGACGAGGTCGAGCGTCAGTTCGAAGCGGCCGCCGGTCTCCAGCGGGTGGACCAGCCCGACGAGCATCACGTGGTCGCCACCGGGCGAGAACCGGACGTCGGTGCCGGCCGGCAAGGGCACCTCGTCGAGCGGCGCCATCGTCGACAGCCCGCCCGCCCGCGTCGTGGCGTGCAGCTCGACCGACGCAGCGACGTCGGGGTCGACCGCCGCCCCGAGGAGGACGTCGTCCTGGGCGCTGCGGATCGTCAAGTAGGCGGCGCCGGTGGTCACGCCGGGTGGCGTCGTGCGGGCCCAGGCGTCGGTGACCGCGACCGCCGGGTCGTCACCGGTGCCGCAGCCGGCCGTGACGAGCAGCGCCGAGCGCGGCGGGGATCAGCCGGGTCAGCGGTGCCACGGGGCGACGGGCGAGACGGCGCCGTCGCCACCCGTGAGCACCTCACAGCCGTCGTCGGTGACGACGAGCGTGTGCTCGAACTGCGCCGTGCGGCGACCGTCGGCGGTGACGGCCGTCCACTCGTCGTCCCACATGCGGTGCTGCCAGGAGCCGAGCGAGATCATCGGCTCGATGGTGAACGTCATCCCGGGCCGCATGATCATCGAGGCGCGCGAGTCGTAGTAGTGGAGCACCTGGATGTCGGAGTGGAACTGCTCGCCGATGCCGTGGCCGATGAAGGCCCGGATGACGCCGTAGCGGTGGGCCTTGGCGTGGTCCTCGATGGCCCGGCCGATGTCGCTGATCGGGCGACCCGGCTTGACCGCCTCGATGCCGTACCACATGCACTCTTCGGTGACGTTGACCAGCTGGCGGCTCACCGGGTCGACGTCGCCGACGAGGAACGTGGCGTTGGTGTCGCCGTGCACCCCGCCGATGTAGGCGGTGACGTCGAGGTTGACGATGTCGCCGTCGACCAGCGCCCGTGAGTCGGGGATGCCGTGGCAGATCACCTCGTTCACCGAGGTGCACAGGCTCTTCGGGAAGCCGTTGTAGTTGAGCGGTGACGGGTAGGCGCCGCGCTCGATGTAGAGGTCGTGGACGTAGGCGTCGAGCTCGTCGGTGGTCAGGCCCGGACGGACGGCCTCGCCGGCGAGGCGGAGGATCTCGGCGGCCACGGCCCCGGCCGTGCGCATCCGCTCGATGATCTCGGGCGACTTGACGCGCGGCTCGTCCCACGAGAGCGGCACGCCGGAGTCGGCGTAGGGCGGGCGCCCGATGTGCGCCGGGACCGGGCGCATCGGCGACACGACGCCGGGCAGCACCCGCCCCTCGCTGCGCTTGTGGCAGCGCTTGTACTTGCGGCCGCTCCCGCACCAGCAGGGGTCGTTGGCCTGCGGCAGGGTGCTGGGAGCGTTCGCCACGGAGTGCATCGAAGTCCAGGATACGGGTTCGACCGCGCTCCCAAATCTGGGCGGGATTCTCACCACCCAACGATCTGGGCGGGATTTTCACCACCTGCTGGCGAAATTCCCGCCCGGTTCGTCGTCGCCGTTCCCTTTTTCGCAGGTCGCTGTACCCAGGAAGGACATGGGGAGCAGACGCGGGACATGGCCGGCGGGTGCAGATGTATGCTCCGGCGCCACGGCGGGCGGCCGTGCATGGGGAGGCAGGCTGGAGACATCCATCCTGGCGGGTCACACATCCGCTGCGGGAGAGCTGGGCACCTGCGGGCGCGTGGTGTTGGTGACGACGATGCTCGTCGGACTCACCGCGACTGCCGCTTGGTCGACGAAGACCCCGTTCGTGCTGGCGACCGCCATCAGCCTCGTCTTCCTGGGCCTCGCGGCCGTGGTCGATGTCCGCGAGCGGCGCCTGCCCAACGCACTCGTCGGCGCCGCGCTCGTCCCCGTCGCCGTGGCCGCCCTCGCCCCGGCCGTCAGCGGGTCGACGGACATGGTGACGGGTGCGCTGGCCGGCGCCGCCGTGCTCGGTGGCCCGCTGTTGCTGACGCACCTCGTGTCGCCGGCGGGGATGGGCTTCGGTGACGTCAAGGCCGGCGCCGTGCTCGGCGCCGCGTTGGGCCTGATCGACGTACAGGTCGCCGTGTTGGCCCTGCTCCTGGCGCTGGCCGGCTCGGCCGCCTGGGCCGTGGTCCGGCGGCAGCGCACGATGCCGCTCGGCCCGGGCCTGGTGCTCGGCGCCGTCGCCGCGCTGGCCATCGCCTGGGTCGTGGGCGTGGAGGCGAGCTCGTGGTGAGGCGGTGGCTGCTGCCGGTGCTCGCGATCGGGGTGGTCGCGGCGGCCTGTGGCGACGACGACGATGACGCCGACCCCGACGTCCACCGAGCCCGCGCCCGTGACCACCGAGGCGACGCCCACGTCCACCCCGGCCACGACCGACGCGCCGACCACCACGGACCCCCCGACCCGACGACCCCGACGAGTCCACCGACGACCGTCCGCCCATCGAGGTGCAGGTCAGCGACGCGTACGTCGTCGCAGTCGATGGACAGGTACTAGATGCTGGTGAACCCGACGCCGGAGGGCTGGCGAGCCATCGCCGAGCGGGCCGTGCCGGGCGCACCGGGTCGCCGGCTTCGTCCGGGATCGCATCGAGGAACTCGTGGAGCTCGATGACCGGTATCGTGCCCAACGACCCGGACATCCGTCAAGGTCGACCGTCGAGTCGGCGACGGTGGCTCCGCCGGACACCGAGGCCGGCTACCGTGTGCGTGGCGTCTAGAACGGTCGCCAGATCACCTCCGGGGGCGGCGCCGGACGGCGAGACGTCGGACGGCGGCTCCGGGGACCACGTCGCAGTGCGGATCGCGTGACCGATGGTCATCTGACCCCGAACGGCTGGCTGCGTCGACGTCGACGCCGAGCACGGAGGTTTCCTGGGAGGGGCGAGACGTGCCCACCCGCATGATGCTCGTCGCCGTCATGGACGTCGCGTGTGCGCCGTCCTGCGACCCGTCGCGGCCGTCGCCCAGGAAGGAACTGCGTCGATAGGACGCACCGGGCAATCGTCGGCGTCCTTCGAACAGGCTGGTATGTGCGAGCGGCTGTCATCAGCCGTCGATCGCCGCTGACGCAACCCCGCACCGTTCGCTGGCGGTGGCGGACGGCGCGCCCACCAGATGCACGTACATCCCCGGACCGGACTTCACGCCGGACGTCGGGCCGGAGGAGGTCGGGTTCTTCCGCATGCTGCGGCGACCAGCCCCAGATGCAGTGGGTCGAGCAGTGCCCGGGCCGGCCGGACCGGTGGTTCTTCCTCGACCTCTTCGGCACGCCCGAGGCACCCGGGCCACCGGTCGTGACCCCGCAGGACCTCATCCCGGGCGCGCTCGCCTCGGTCGAGCGGCAGCTCCCGACCCCGGTGCCCGTCATCGCCCCGGCGGACCGCACGCCCAACGCCTTCGCCTACGTCCGCATCTCCACCTTCTTCTGGGTCGAGCAGGCGCAGGGCCAGTGGGCGACCGTCACGGCGACCGCCGCCCTGCCGGGGCTCTCCGTCACCGTCACGGCCGCGCCCGAGCGCCTCGTCGTCGACACCGGCGACGGCGAGACGGTCGACTGCCCCGGCGCGCCGCCGGCCCTGCCACCCGGCGCCGATCCGACCGGCTTCGACGGGTGCGAGCACGTCTACCGCAACTCGTCGGCGATGGCACCCAACGGCGAGACCTTCCCCGTCACCGCCTCGATCGTCTGGCACGCCACCTGGCAGGCCAGCAACGGTCAGAGCGGTGACCTCGGGCGCTTGACGACCACGTCCGCTCCACGCGACCTCGCGGTCGCCGAGATCCAATCGGTGGTGACGCAACGATGACCGTGACCGATCGCGACGACCAACCAGCCGCCAGCCCGCCCGCCTCTCCACGCCGTCCGGCTGGTCCGCTCCGCCGCCGGGCCCCGGCCGGACCGGCGGCCCGCTTCGACCCGGGACGGGTGGCCGAGCCGCGGCACCGCAACCCGGTGTGGCTGCTCGCCGGCGTGCTGCTCGTCGTGCTGTGCGCGCTCGGCGGCGTGCTGCTGTTCTCGTCCAGCGACGACCGCACCGAGGTGCTCGTCGCGGCGCGCGACCTGGAAGCCGGCGAACCAGTGGCGTCCGGCGACCTGCGCATCGAACGGGTCGCGGTCGACGACGGCGTGGCCACGGTCGACCCGAGCGAGGCCGACGACCTGCGCGGCCGGCTGCCCGTCGGCCCCGTGCCGGCCGGCACGCTGATCAGCGGGGGCATGTTCGCCGAGGAGGTGCCGCTCGGGCCGGACGAGATGGTCTTCGGCGCCGCCCTCGACCCCGGCGAGGCGCCGCTGTCGGGCATGCAGGTCGGCGCGCCGATCGAGCTGCTCACCGTCGGTGTCGCCGATCCCGCCGGCGGCGGGGCCGCGCCGAGCACGACGACGATCGGCACCGGCACGCTCTGGGCGGTCGAGTCGATCGCCACCGGTCAGCTGTGGCTGTCGATGCGTGTCCCGCGCGACGTCGGCATCGCCGCCTCCCAGGCATCGGCCGCCGACACGCTCCGCGTCGTGCTCGTCGGAGGCACACCCGGATGACCCTGATCGCGCTCGGTTCCGTCGCCGGCTCGCCGGGTGTCACCCGATTGGCCCTCGGGCTGGCGGCCGCGTGGCCGCAGGCGTCCCGCACGCGCGTCGTCGTCGAGGTCGACGCCGACGGCGGGCGGCTCGGTGCCGAGCTCGGCGTGGGTGTCGAGCCGGGGCTGATGGCGCTCGCGCTCGCCGCCCGCAACCCAGGGCTCACCGCCGACGACGTGCTCGAACGGGGCGCCGCCGCCGTCGCCGACTGGTACGTGGTCCCCGCACCGGCCTCCGCCGAGCAGGCCCACTCCGCGCTCGTCCACGCCGGGTCGTCGATCGCTGCCCTGCTGGCCGGTGACCACGCCGGGTCGGTGTGGATCGCTGACGCCGGCCGGCTGTCCACCCGCTCGCCGGCGCTCCCGTTCGCCAAGCTCGCCGACCACGTCGTCGTCGTGTCGGACGGCTCGTTCCCGGCGTTGCAGCTCGTGCCCCATCGCATCGACGCGCTCCGCCAGGCCGGCTGCGCGCCGGCCGTGGTCGTCGTCGAGCCGACGTCGTGGCCGCCCGACGAGATCGCCGACTTCGTCGGCGCCGACGTGCTCGCCGTGCTCCCGCGGGTCCGCGTCCGTGGCGGCGACTCCATCGCGTCGATGCGCGCCAGTGCGTGGCGGCCCTGGTGGCGCGGCGTCGAGCAGGTCGCCGCCGTCCTCGCCGACGTCCCGGTCGGGGCGGAGCGATGAGCGAGCGAAGCGAGCTCCAGCAGCACGGTGCCTTCTTCGCCGCGCAGCGGCGAAGCGCTCACTGGTGCCTGATGTCGGCAGGTCGGGCGAGCCCGTCGCACGACTCGATGGTGCACCAGTGAGCGTCGACGTCGATGCCGTCACCCTCGAGCAGGTCATCGAGGCGATCCAGGAGGCGCTCGTCACGGCGGACGCCGGAGCGAACGGCCGCCGGTGGGACGACCTCGAGCGCGAGGCGTTCGCCCACGACGTCGCCACGTCGTACGTCGCCCGCCGGGCCCGCCAGGCGATCGAGGCCGGCCGGGCGCCGATGGACGTCGTCGCCGAGAACGACCTCATCCGGCGGGCGCTCGCCGCCTACTTCCACGCCGGCAAGTTCCAGGCGCTCCTCGACCTCGACGGCGTCACCGACATCATGGTCAACGCCCACGACGCCATCTGGTTGCAGTACGTCGACGGCCGCACCGAGCGCTACCCGCAGCGCGTGTTCGCCGACGGTGACGACCTGCGCGCCGAGGTGGCCCACCTCGCCAGGCGGGCCGGCGGCACCGAGCGCCGCTTCGACGATGGCAAGCCGCTGCTCGTCCTGCGCCTGCCGGACGGCTCACGGCTGGCCGCGGTGATGAACGTGTCGACCGTGCCGCAGGTGTCGATCCGCCGCAACGTGCTGCCCGACGCCTCGCTCGACGAGCTCGCCGCGCGGGGCACCATCGACCGGGCCATGCAGTCGTTGTTCGAGGCCGCGATGGGCGCCGGCATGCGGATGGTCATCTCCGGCGAGACCGGCGCCGGCAAGACCACGTTGGTGCGGGCGATGACGAACGTCCTGCCGTCCGGGACGCGCATCGTCGTGATCGAGGACACGCGCGAGCTGAACATCGGCGCCGATCCCCGTCGGGCCGCGTCGGTCCTCGAGTGGGAGACCCGTGAGGCCAACATCGAAGGCGTCGGCGAGATCAACCAGCGGGAGCTGGTGCGCCACGCACTGCGCTTCAACCCGGACTGGCTGATCGTCGGCGAGGTGCGCGACGGCGACGCGGCCAGGGAGATGCTCCTCGCCATGCAGCACGGCCATCCGAGCGTGTCGACGGTGCACCACCACTCGGCGCTGTCGGCGTGGAAGAAGCTGGCCCAGTACGTCGCGCAGGGCAGCGAGGCGGTCGAGTTCTCGATCGCCGCCCTGCTCATCTCCGACGCCGTCGACCTGTTCGTCCACCTCGCGCGGGACCGCGAAGGCCGGCGCGTCGTCAGCGAGGTGTGCGAGGTGGCCGGGTGGAACGGCGCCGAGGTCCAGCTGAACCGCATCTTCGTCGCCGGTCCGGACGGACGTGGCCTGCCCCAGGCCCACCTCTCCGACCTCCGCCGGAGCAAGCTGCGGGCGGCCGGCTTCGACGACCACCTGTTGCTCAACCCGGCGGGGTGGTGGACGGCATGAGCGACTCGGCGCTGCTCGGCGCCTTGCTCGGCGCCGGGATCGGACTCGGCATCTGTCTCGCCGTCGCCGCCTGGGCCGGCCTGCTCGACCGCCCGCGGCGCACCGAGCAGCCGGCGCCCTCCCGCCACGTCGACCAACTGACACTGCGGGCCGGCCTCACCGTCGTCGGCGTCGCCGTGGGGTGGTGGGCGACCGGCTGGCTGATGGCCATGGCAGCCCTCGGCCTGCTGGGCTGGATGCTCCCGACGTTCGCCGGTCTGCGCGCCCGCCGCCAGCGCCAGCTCGCCCGCTCCGAGGCCATCGCCATCTGGGCCGAGATGCTCCGCGACCTGCTGGTGTCCAACGCCGGGTTGCACGAGGCCATCGGCAAGTCGGCGCGCGTGGCCCCACCGGCGATCCGCGACGAGGTCAGGGCGCTGTACGTGCGGACGCAGCGCGGCGATCTGTCCAGCGCCCTCGCCCGGTTCGCCGACGACATGGACGATGCCATCGCCGACACCGTCGTCACGGCGCTGCAGATCGCCGACCAGCGCGCCGTGTCGGACCTCGGCGGGATGCTGGCGGCCGTCGCCGCGTCGACGCGCGAGACGGTGGCCATGCAGCTGCGCGTCAACGCCACCCGGGCCCGCACCTACCGCACGGCCCAGCTGATCCTCGTCATCGTGACGTTCTTCATCGGGCTGCTCGTCGTCACCAACCCCGAGTACATGGAGCCGTTCGGCACGCTCGTCGGCCAGATCGTGCTCACGGCCGTCGTCGGCATCGTCGCCGTGTCGATCTGGGCGATGGTGGTGCTGTCGCGCCCGGCCCGCTCGGCGCGCCTGCTGCGTGTCGCCACCCACCCGGCGAGCGTGGTGTCGTGATCTGGGCGGCACTGCTCGCCGGGGGCCTCGGCGCCGGACTGTGGCTGATCGCCCGCGCGCTCGCCCCGCCGGCCCGGCCGTTGCGCGTGCTGGCCGACGAGCTCGTCGAGCCCGCGCCGCGGCGCCGCGACGCACCGCGTCGGGTGGCGCCGTCCGCCTGTGGTGGGAGCGGCTGGCCGTCCGCATCGGGGAGGGGCAGTCCGAGCGCCTCGCCGCCGACCTCGCTGTGCTCGGCCGGACGACCGTGCGCCACACCCTCGACAAGCTGTCGTACGCGCTGCTGTTCCTTGGAATCGCGCTGGTGCCGGCGATCGTGTTCCCGATCGTCGACGCCGGCGTACCGGTGCTGCCGATGTTCGTCGGTGCGCTCCTGTTCGGTGCGCTCGGGTGGGTCTACCCCGACATCGAGGTGCGCTCCCGTGCCGTCGCGGCCCGGCGGGCGTGGGCCCAGGCGCTCACGGTCTACGTCGACATCGTGGGCATCTCGCTGGCCGGCGGCGCGGGTGTCGAGGACGCGCTGATGGTCGCGGCGCGGGCCGGCACCGGTCCGCAGTTCGACGAGCTGGCCGCCACGCTGCGGGCCGCCCAGACCCGACGCCGCAAGCTGTGGCACGCCCTCGACGACCTCGGCGCCCGTGCCGACATCGTGCCGCTGCGCGAGCTGGCGGCCGCCGTCGACCTGGCCGCCGAATCCGGCTCGCGGATCCGCGAGACGCTGCTGGCCAAGGCCGGCGCGCTGCGCGTCCGCCAGCTCACCGAGGCCGAGGCCGACGCCCAGAAGGCGTCGGAGACGATGGGCATCGCCCCGGCGCTGATGGCCGTGGCCGCCGTCGTCCTCATCGGCTACCCGGCCGTGGCGAGGTTCTTCGAATGACCGTCGCCGTCCCGATCTCCCCACCACCGACCGACCACACCCTGGAGGAACCCGACCATGCTGCCCATCCAGATGCAGATCCTCACGGCCTGGCTGGCCGTCCGCGACCGCCTGCTCGACGCCGTCGACCACGCCCGCTCGGACGAGCGTGGCGAGCTGACCGGCAATCTCAACCGTTCATTAGACCCCTACTGAGCGCGGTCTCGCCGCCCGCGAGGCGATGGCGCGCGCTCGGTCGTCGCCCGTGTTCGACGACGGGGCGCGGCCGGGTCCCCCGAGCGTGCTTCAGCCAGCGTGTCTGCCAATGGGTCGCCGTCCGCGGTCAGCCGGCGACACGAGTCTGGTCCTCGCCCGGCCGCCGAAGCGTGGCGTCCACGCCGGCCTGCTCGAAGACGGCGATGAGGGCCCGGGCCAGAGCCGGGCTAGGCGCGGCGCAGGGAGAGGAATAGTCGGACGTCGCCAGTCCGGGCGCGCCGGTTCGCCTCCTCGAGAGGCGCGTGGCGTGATCAGGACAGCTGGATCGCACGGAGATCGATGAACGTGAGCTCGTCGAACAGCTCGGTGTACTCCCGTTGCGGTCCGGCGAAGTCGCTCGATGCCTCGCCCTTGCGCGCGTCCTCTTCGCTGGTGAAGTAGGCCGCCTCGACGAAAGCATCGTCGTCGAGCCAGATCCGCATGCCACCGAGCAGATCCGGCGCCCCTCCCGACCGGTGGCGCACAGCCATTGGGCCGGCGGGCTGCCCTCACCACGGTGGTCGGCCTCGTCACCGCCGCGCCGCCCGACGCCGAGATCTCGACGGTCCCCACCATCACCGGCACGACGACCACAACCTGGCGGTCGCCCGGATCGGACGGCGCGTCGCCGTTACTCGTCGAGCGCGGCCCGTGTGGGAGGCGAGCTACCGTGGCCGCGTCGCGACCGTCCGCTCGTCCAAGGGTTTGGCCGATCTCGCCGTCCTACTGGCCTCACCAGGCCGCGAGCACCACCGCCTCGACCTCGCCGGCGCGGCCGCACAGGAAGCGTCGGCCGGCGAGGTGATCGACGCCGCCGCCCGGCCGGAAGTGAGAGCACGAGAGGCCTTCGCCTTTCATACCGGATACGAACCCGCTCGAGCGGCTCAACGGCGAGATCAAGCGCCACATTGCCTGCGTCTGGAGGATGCCATCTGCATGTGGCACACCGGACAGCAAGAGGATACGATCGGCGTGCCGACAGTCACGAAGGCAGGGGCGCATCTTGACAGAGGTGTTGGCGCGCCTGCTTCCGGCGGTGCGAGATATCCGAAATCCGCTTGCCATCGGGTACAGCTGGATCATCATCGCTTGGCTGTTGCTCGCGGCCACTCTCGATTCTGGCGACGATCTTGAGAGGTCTTTCTCGGAGATGACGAGCGGCCTTTCGGATTTAGTACTCGTAGCCGGTCTCACCTTCCTCGCGGTCGTTTTGGGTTCGGGCATTGTACGTCTTATGGATCGGCTGATGCAGCTGACGCGGTTTGGCAGCGGAAAGCTGTCGAATCCACTCGATCAACCCGAAGTGTTTTGGTATTTTAGGACGAAATCTCGGCGTCGCCCTCCGGAGGTCACCTATACGGGCGCTCTCAGGGACTACCTTGATGAGAACGGCAAGTCTCTCTACGGCTGGCGTGTCTCATCCGCATCGCCTGAAGCTCGGGACTACGACATGCAGATGTTTCGCGACCACCTCGCAGACGATCCTGACTTCGGCGCCCTCCAAGCCGAACAGCTGCTCCGCATCTCGATGCTCCCGCCGATTCTCGTCTCGCTTGCGATGTCTGTCGCCTGGGCGGCGTCATCTGACGACGGAAGTCCTTGGATCCTGGTAGTTGCACTCGCCGTTCTAGCGGCGGTCGTAGCGTTGGATTATCAACGCACCGGAACGCTTCTGCGCCAGCGCTGGCAACGTCTCGCGGCGCTCGTATCCGGACTGGCTTCCCGAGGATTCCCGACTTCGTCGCAAGGAGTCGGAACTCATGCAACCGCAGCAGACGCCTCTCTCAGCTCAATCAAAGTCCGCGGTTCCGCCGCTCGGCGCGGCGTCGGAGATGTGACGACTCGCGCCGAAAAGAAGCCGTCTGCCGCCGGGGCTCCAGCATCACGTACGTGGACGAGGGCCACGACGGAGGGACGGCGACCATCAGCGTGATGGCCAACGGATGCGAGTCAGCCCGGGGGCACGTCCTGCTGCACCGGGACGGAGGGCGTGACATCGACATGCCTGCTTGTGTTGAGGCAGGCGCGTGAGGGGTCTCGTAGCGTTGTGGGGCTCCGGCAGGGTTGCTCTCGATATGCCTGGCGACGGTTGTCTGGCTGACGAACGAGGTGTCGTCCTGTCGGAGTCTCACCGTGTGCTAGCTCACAAGAGGGACGCCGTGTCGTGTGCGTCTTATGAAGCAGGAGTGCCGCCACGGGTTCCAACCGACGATCGGTCTGTCAGCGACGGGTGAAAACTGACCCACTATCGGCGGCCGACGCCAGGGGGTCAATTTCGACCGTCGTTGACACCAGGCTCCGGTGTGCGCCCCCAACGCCGGCTCGAAGGCGCTCCGACGACCCTCGCGTCCCTCGGGCGCGTGCAAGAGTGAGCGTAGGTCCGACTGCTTGCTGTCGCGAGCACCAACGTGCGCCCCGATTCGGCGTTCTGCGCCGGTTGCGGCCGCACGCCGAGCGCGGCCGGGCAGAGTTTGGACCGCGGCGAGATCTGCCTGATCGTTCGGCGTGGTGCGGGTGAGCTCTGGCGTGATCCGAACGACCCTGGTCGACGTTCGGTGCACGACTGGCCTCCGAAGACCTCGGCGGCACACCCGCCGAACCCCACCCGGAGGTCGCTACGTCTGGTGCGGAAAATTGTCGATGTGCCCGAAGCGATCGTCCCGCTCCAGATTGCCCGAGCCATAGGCGTCCGACGGTACCTGCTCGGCCGATGGCTAGCCCAAGCTCGTCAGGGTGACCATTGGTGCCGTCAACAGGCGGCGTTCCCAGCTGGCTCCATCTCCCAAGCGTCGCACCGTCGCGGGGGTCGCGGGTGTCTTCGCATCCGGGGTCCCGAACGCGGCGGCCGCGATGACCGTGCGCGGATCGGATACACACCGGGGGCCGACGTTCGGTGCGGACAGGGAGGCGACGGAACTCCTCGCGTTCGGCCCTTCCATCTCGGTCGGCACGTCATTCGTGGTGGGCGGAGGCAGCGCCGAGCCGTCGTTCGGCGCTCGTGGCCGCACCGTTAACGCTGTTCGGGCGCGGTGGCGGCGACGCCAAGGCCGGTGTTCAGTATGCCCGTTCGGGTCCGGGACGGTGTCGCGCCAGGAGGAACCGTTCGACCAAAGCGCCATCGAGCCGGCAATCAAGGACGCGACAACCCGAGGACGCAGGCGCGGGGTCCGCTGACACCCTCATCGGGTCCGATTGCGTGACGTTGGGGACTGAGGACGGGACGCCGGCCGAGCGAACGCTCCTTCCTTCGTGCACATGCAGCCCACCCGACGATCGACAGCGAGGCGGATGCCCTCCGAAGACATGGAGATCTCGCCGGGGCCTTCGTGCCGCCGGCTTGCGTGACGAATGTTGGACCAGGCTGCCTGTGTTCCAGCATCGCTGACGCGCGTTGACGACGCTCCGTTGGCTGAACATGAGCCACGCGAGGATGCGTCCGCCTGTCGTGCAGTCTGCCGATCGGTTCATGACGCTCGCCGGGCGGATGTGCAACTCGGGAGGCGCTGTCATTCGGCGGCAGCGAGCGCCCACGTCCCAGGGATTCCCTTCAGTTCGTGAGTGCCTCGCTCAGCGAACTGGTGGCCGGAGCCGACGACGAGGCCGGGTACCGTACTCGTCACCCATATCTCGCCGTCGGCGGCTGCGCTCATGACGCTGCGCCGCGAGGTTGACGGCGAGACCTCCGACGTCGTCTTGTCGCCGTTCGATCTCACCGGTATGGATGCCGGCTCGGATCTTTAGATCAAGTCCTTCGAGATTCGTGGCAATCGTCTTGGCGCAATCGATCGCGTGGCCCGGTCCGTCGAACGTGGCAAGAATCCCGTCGCCGGTCGACTTGACGAGCTGGCCCCGGTGATGGGCAACGGCACGCCGACACACGTCGTCGTGACGGTCGAGCAGCCTGCTCCATTGGGCGTCGCCGACGCGAGTCGCCATGGCGGTCGAGTCGACCACATCGGTGAACAGCACCGTGGACAACACACGCTCGACGGGCGCCACCTCCGGCGCAGCGTGCCCCGTCAGCCATCTCTCGATCACCGACCATGCGGCCTCGCTCTCTTCGGGCGGGAAAGTGCTGTGACCCATGTCCACCGGGACCAGTTCGGCGTGAGGGATCCGTTCTGCGAAGTCTTCTGCGAAGAAGAACGGGATGATCTGGTCGCGGGTGCCGTGAACTACCAGTGTCGGGGCTTGAACGAGGGGAAGAATTGGCCGGACGTCGATGCGAAAGTTGCTATCCATGTATTGAACGATCCCTGATGGTGTGCAGGCGGAGCGTTCATACCGTCCCGCGGCGTCAACGTCGGTGATCCCGTCGACCCACATCGACAGAGCGCGACCGGTGCCCCAGTCGCGCCGAAGTCGGTCGAGCATCATCTCGGCGGCGCGACGCCCAGAGGCGGGCCGCGGATGGTCCCGACACAGGGGCCCATATGAATAGGCGTTGTGCAACACGAGCCGATCGACGCGCTCCGGGTGTAAAGCGGCGAACAACGCGGCGAGCGTTCCGCCTTCGGAACGCCCGAGAATGACCGCACGATCGAGGCCCTCGGCATCCATCACCGCCCGAACATCGTCGATCCTTGCCTCGGGCGTGCCGGTGCCCATATGTCGATCAGACAGTCCGGTGCCACGCTTGTCGAACCTCAGAAACCGCGAAAACGACGCAAAACGTTCCATCATGTAGCGATCGTGACGCTGCCACGCTAACTCGAGATGAGACACGGTACCGGGCAGGTAGACAACGTCGAGCTCGCCGCTGCCGAAGCGCTGATAAGCAATACTCAATCCATCGACGGTGGTCGTGTACTCGGTGGCTGGACATTCCACAACCGACCTCCTCGTCCACCACGACCCTACCGCGAGAGGTCCGCCACCCTGGACCGACACGAAGCGAGCGCCAAACGGTTCAGACACCAGATCCGGC
>CAWAQO010000007.1:0-1139549 GCA_963784255.1 uncultured Acidimicrobiia bacterium
CCGTCGGCAGCGAACGACACGACGTGCAGCGAGGCTCGCCTCGCCGCCGCCTCGAGGGTCGCCCACCGAATCGTCGGCCCGGAGGCCATCGACCCGTCGATGCCGACGACGACCCGGTGTCGCGTCGGCACCACGACTGTTCCTCCGCCGGAGGATCGTGCGTTCACCTCTTTCACGATGGTCGGCGGGCACCACGTTGAGTAGGGCCATGCGTCCCAACCTCGCCGTGACGGCGCACCTACGACGTCTGCAGGGGGACGTCCCAGGTCATGAGCGTGCCGCGGTTGGAACGGGGCTCGATGGTGAAGACACCTCCCAAGGCACCGGCTCTGACGCGCATGTTGTCGAGCCCGCTCGATGGCCGACCGGCGGTGCGCTGATAGCCGACGCCGTCGTCGGCGACCGTGAGCGTGAGACGGCCACCATCGACGCGGACGTCGACGCGCACGGCCGAGGCCTGGGCGTGGCGGGCGACGTTGGACAGCGCTTCGCGCAGACACAGCAACAGGTGGCTGCGTGTCGGTTCGACGACGACGCTGTCGATCGGACCCTGGATGTCGCAGCGCGGTGCGAACCCGAGCGTGATGGCGGCGTCGTCACAGATCGCGACGATGTCGCCGCGCAGGCTGACCTCGGCGGATCGTCGCTGGTTGAGCTCGAAGATCGTCGAGCGGATCTGGCGGATCGACACGTTCAGATCGTCGACAGCACCCATCATCCGGGCGACGGCTGCCGGGTCCTCGACGGTCTGTGCGGCCGCCTGCAACGACAGCCCGGTCGCGAAGAGTCGTTGGATGACATCGTCGTGGAGGTCGCGGGCGATCCGTTCGCGCTCATCCAGCAATCCGGCGGTCCGGGTCTGTTCGTGGAGGCGGGCGTTCTCGATCGCCAGGCCGGCGGCGGCGGCCAAGCCGACCGCGAGCTCCTGATCGACGTCGGTGAACACCTGGCCGTCGGCCTTGTCCGTCAGGTAGAGGTTGCCGTAGACGACGCCGCGGAGCCGGATCGGCACCCCGAGGAACGACGTCATCGGCGGGTGGCCGGGCGGGAACCCGAAGCTGTCCGGATGGGCATGGAGGTCCGGTAGGCGCAACGGTTTCGGGTCAAGGATCAGCAGCCCGAGAATGCCGTGTCCCTCGGGGCGAGCTCCGATGCGGGCGGTCTCCTCATCGCTGAACCCGACGGTGATGAACTCCGCCAACCGCGACCCCGACTCGTCGAGCACCCCCAACGCCGCGTACCTCGCGTCGACCAACTCCGCCCCGACCTCGGTGATGCGCCGCAACGCGTCGGCGAGAGACTGCTCGGACCCGATCGCCATCACCGCGTCGAGCAACCGCAACAACTGCTTCGCACCGGCGAACTCGAAACGGTTGGGCACCACCGGAGGCTACGACCCGTCACCGCTAACGTCGCCGCGATGATGGTCACGCCAACCTGCCGAGCACAGGTCCGGTCGTGATCCGGGTGTTCCTCGTCGACGACCACGAAGTGGTCCGGCGAGGGGTGCGCGACCTCCTGGAGACGGCCGATGATCTCGAGGTCGTCGGCGAGGCCGGAACGGCTGCCGAAGCAGTCCAGCGGGCGCCGGCAACGTCACCCGACGTCGCGGTGCTCGATGTCCGCCTGCCTGACGGCAGCGGGATCGAGGTCTGCCGCGATCTCCGATCGATGCTCCCGGCGTTGCGATGTCTCATGTTGACGTCGTTCAACGACGACGAAGCGTTGTTCGACGCTGTCATGGCCGGCGCGTCCGGCTACGTGCTGAAGGAGGTGCGCGGCGTCGAGATCATCGACAGCGTTCGCAGCGTCGCCGCCGGACGCTCGTTGCTCGACCCGTTGGCCACCGCCCGGGTCCTCGAACGCATCCGCAACCCACCACGCGATGCCCTGACGGCCACGTTGTCACCGCAGGAGACAGCCATCCTCGGACACCTCGCCGATGGTCTCACGAACCGCCAGCTCGCCGCCGAGATGTTCCTGGCCGAGAAGACGGTCAAGAACTACGTCTCCAACCTCCTCGGCAAGCTCGGGATGACCCACCGCACGCAAGCCGCCGTGTACGCCGCCCGGCTGGCCGAACGCCGCAACCCTGGCCCGTGAGACCTCGGGCAGCAGAGCACAACGTCACACCGACAGTGGTCTGCGTCCTCTGACCAGCTCGCTGATCGTTTCGTACCGTCGTGGTGAGAGAACTGACCACCGGAGGAAACACCATGAGCACCGCAACCATCGAACGCACCCGTCCCGCCCAGCCGGTCGGGCCCGTCGACCACGTCTTC
Organism: uncultured Acidimicrobiia bacterium; assembly: GCA_963784255.1. Taxonomy (GTDB): domain Bacteria; phylum Actinomycetota; class Acidimicrobiia; order Acidimicrobiales; family Ilumatobacteraceae; genus JALZMG01. Next base: position 2,283 of record CAWAQO010000007.1, read on the forward strand.
CGTCGCCGAGCCGGTCGTCGCGCTGAAGCGACGCACCATCGACAGCGTGCTCATCGGGTTCGGCGTCGTCGCGACCGCGGCGTTCGTGGTCGCCGGCGGGCTCTTGATGTGGGGCCACAACTTCTCCAGCGACTACGTCGGCGACGAGCTGTCGTCGCAGAACATCAGCTTCCCGTCCGCCGCGGACCTGACCGAGGAGGGCCGCACCGACCTCGTCCAGTACGCCGACCAGCAAGTCGACACCGGCACCGAAGCACAGGCCTACGCCAGCTTCATCAACGGCCACCTGGAAGGGATCGCCGACGGCGCCACCTACGCCGATCTCGGCGCTACCGAGAGCGCCGCCAAGGCCGACGTGACCGCGGCGGTCGATGCCGGAGAGCCACAGGCCCAGATCGACACCCTGCAGGCCAACGCCGACGAGATCAGCGGACAGCGCAACAGCCTGTTCAAGGGTGAGACCCTGCGCGGCCTGCTCCTGTCGGCCTACGCCTGGTCGACAGTCGGCATGATCGCCGGGATCGCCGCCATCGGCGCCTTCATCGCCGCCGCCCTGATGGCCATCCTGGTCGCCCTCGGTGTGGTCCACCTGCGCCGCACCCCCAAGACCGCCTGACTCCGCAGCGCGGACACGGACGAGCCCGGCCGGACGGCCGGGCTCGTCCGCGTCCGGACCGTTCGACCGGCGCGCCGGTCAGATCGGGGCCATGCGGCTCACTGCAGCTCCGCGAGGGGCGGAACCGGCGAATCCGCGCCTGATCGCGCACACAAAAGCTCGAGCCCCACCAGCACTCAGCCACCTCGCGCCGCCAGGGTTCAGCTGGCGCAGCTCCGGCCTGCCAGCAACAACCTGGCCCGCCCGATGAACGACGACACGTAGTCGGCGTTGAGCCCGAGGCTGAAGTAGCGGTGCCGGTCCGGCTGCGACGCCGCCGCCAACACGAGGGGGTCCGTGGTCCGGTCGGTGAGCGATGGCCGCATCTCGCTGAAGGTGTTGGGGACGACGCTCCGATCGTCGTCCCGGCCGGAGGCTCCGTCGCGTCACATCGGACAGGAAGTACGAGACGTGGCGGGGGCGATCGCCGAACGCCCGTGCAGGTAGGGCCGGTCGTGGATGGCGTGCATCTGATGGACTCGGACGCCGTCGAGGGCGGATGCGTGGGCCTCGATGGCGTCGAGCATCGAGACCGGTTCACCGTTCGCCAACGGCATGATCAGGTCGGCGCGCCGACCGATGTGGTCGAGCACGGCGTCCGATACGGACGCTGCCGTCACCGCCGAACTCGGCATCGTCGGGACGTCCGTGGGCCGGCCCTCCGGATCGACGCCGCCCGCTTCACGCCGGTCACGTCCGGCGGGTGAGGTCGTGCAGCTCGACGGCGGCGGGGCGTCCCATCAGGTGGGCGACAGCGTCGGCCGGGGTGCTGGCGCCAGCGAGCACGGCGGCGACCGTCGCGCAGATCGGCATGCCGACGTCGTGGCGGGCGGCCAGGTCGAGGACGGCGCCCACCGAGTTGACACCTTCAGCGCACGTCGTCGTTCCTCGCGGAGCTCGGCCAGTACCTGGCCGCGTGCGATCTTCTCGCCGACGCCACGGTTCCGGCTGAGCGGGCTGGCACACGTGGCCATGAGGTCGCCGGCGCCAGCGAGCCCGAGGAACGTCAGCGGGTCCCCACCCATCGCCGTGCCGAGCCGGGCGAGCTCCGCGAGGCCTCTCGTGATCAGCGCCGCCTTGGTGTTCATCCCGTAGCCGAGGCCGTCGGCCATCCCCGCGGCGATGGCGACCACGTTCTTGACCGCGCCGCTGATCTCGCACCCGACCACATCGGCGCTGGTGTAGATCCTCAGCCGATCGCTCGTGAGGAGGTGCTGGACGTCCGTCGCATACCGCAGATGAGCGAACGCCACGCACGTCGCGGAAGGATCGCCCGCCATCACCTCACGGGCCAGGTTCGGGCCGGCCAGCAGTCCGATCGCCGCTGGATCATGATCGACCAACGTCTCGCTGATCACCTCGGTCATCCGCTTACCGGTGCCCGCTTCGAGGCCCTTGGTGACGCTGACGACCAAGGCGTGCGGATCGAGGGACGGGCTCGCCTCGATCAAGATGCGCCGCACATACAGCGAGGGCACAGCCACCACGACGACATCGGCCCCGGCGACAGCCGTGGCGAGATCGACGGTGGCGGACAGCTGGCGGGGCAACGAGAACCCCGGCAGGAAGGCCGGGTTCTCGTGACGGATGCAGATGGCGTCGGCGACGTCTTGCTCACGGGCCCAGATCGTCGTTGACACGCGCTCACAGGCCAGCGCAGCCAGCGTGGTGCCCCACGCGCCGGCGCCGATGACGGTGAGCTGCATCGCGTCGTTGACCATGATCCCCACGCCATCATCACCCAGACGGTCCCGGCGGGCCAGGGCCGAACGTCCCACAGCCCGAGAATCCGTGCGGTGCCACGACGACGTGACGTTCGGCCCTGGCCCGGCGGCCCACCACTTGAGACGCTGCTCACGATGGACCACATGAGCGCCCTCGACTGCACGTTCCTCCACGCCGAGGACGGGATCACCCACATGCACATCGGATCGTGCGCCATCTTCGACGGTCCCCGGCCCGACTTCGACGAGATCCTCGCCCTGATCGCCGGCAAGCTGCCGCAGATCCCTCGCTACCGCCAGAAGGTGCGCTTCGTGCCCGGCGACATCGGGCTCCCGGTGTGGATCGACGACCGTGCGTTCGACCTCGCCTACCACGTGCGCCACACCGCGCTCCCGGAGCCGGCATCCGTCGCCGACCTCGACACGGTGATCGGGCGAGTGATGTCACAGGAGCTCGACCGGGATCGCCCGTTGTGGGAAGCGTGGATGATCGACCGCCTCCCCGAGGACCGCTGGGCGCTCGTGTCCAAGGTGCACCACTGCATGGTCGACGGCGTGGCGGGCGCCGACCTGATGACCACCCTGCTCGACGACCGCTCCGACGCCGCGCCCCGGGAACCGGACACGTGGGTCCCCGCCGACGAACCGACCGACGCCATGCTCGTCGCCGAGTCGATGGGCCGTCTGTTCGTCCACCGACCCGCACGGGCACGCGCCCTGCGTCCGCTGGTTCCGACGCTGACTCGCCCGGCCGCCCAGATCCGGACCACGTTCGCCGCGTTGCGGTCGCTCGGCCGCCTCACGACGAGGTTGCCGGCCTCCCCGATCCAGGGCGGCATCGGTCCCCACCGTCGGTGGTCAGCCGCGCACGCCGACCTGGCCGACATCAAGGCGATCAAGCGGGCGTTCGGTGGCACCGTCAACGACGTCGTGCTCGCCGTGATCGCCGGCGCGTTCCGCGACCACCTCGCCGATCTCGGCGAGGACCCCGACCACTCCGTGCTGCGCACCCTCGTCCCCGTCTCGGTCCGCTCGGACGGAGACGACGCACCCAACAACCAGGTCGCAGCGATGATCGCCGAGCTCCCGATCGGGATCGCCGACCCGCTCGAACGTCTCGCCTCGATCCGCGATCAGATGGAGCACCTCAAGGCATCCGGCCAGGCCGACAGCACCCAGACGCTCACCACGCTCGCCGGCCTGACCCCGCCGTCCGTCCTCGCGCTGGCGCTGCGCGCCGCCACCGTCATCGGCCGTCACGTCCCCCAGCGCACCGTGGGCACGGTCACCACGAACGTCCGCGGCCCCGACCACACCCTGTACGCCGCCGGACGCAAGATGGTCGCCTACCAACCGTTCGTGCCGCTCGCCCAAGGCGTCCGCATCGGGGTCGCGATCCTCAGCTACGACGGCAACGTCAGCTTCGGCGTCACCGGCGACTACGACACCGTCCCCGACGTCGCCCGCCTCTGTCGATCGATCGAGTCAGGCATCGACGACTTGCACGAACAGGCCAGTCGCTCGACCGCGTCGCGGAAGTGACGTTGTCCTCTGGCCCGGCACCGGTCGCCGGGCCGAAGATCGAGGCATGACCACCACCACCGACCGCTTCGGCATGACGGTGCTGGCGACGAACGAGAGCCTCGAACTGCTCCGCTCGAGCGTCGTGGGACGACTCGCCATCTCGATCACCGACCACCCCGACATCTTCCCGATCAACTTCGTCGTCGACCGCGGCTGCATCGTGTTCCGGACCGCCGAAGGCACCAAGCTGGCCGCCGCGGTCCTCGGCCGAGGGGTGGCGTTCGAGGTCGACGGCTACGACCAGGCCAGCGGCGAGGCGTGGAGCGTTGTCGTCAAGGGCCGAGCCGTCGAGATCGAGCAGATCCACGACCTGTTCGACGCAGTCGAGCTTCCGTTGTTCTCGTGGCAGGCCGCACCGAAGCCCCGCTTCGTGCGGATCGAACCCGTCGACATCTCCGGCCGGCGGTTCAGCGTCGTCGAAGATGCCCGCCCCTTCAGAGCGAACGACCCGGCGATGTCCGGCACCACCGGCGCCCCACCGCGGCTCGCCGATAGTGGGACGACGCGGATCGACAGTCGAGCTCCACCGGCCTCCGACCGCTCCTGGCGGGAGCGACGGCGCGGTTGCAGACCGCGCAGGTCGACGACGACGGCCAAGTGCACTTCGTCGCGGTGCCCACCGGATGATCCCGTAGCGACCCGCCTGCTCGCCCGCTCGGCCAGACCCGATGTACCAACCATGTACCACACCATCGGTAAATAGCGGGGAACAGCGGGAATCGCGGTCACTTGACGACGTGCCCCGACCAGGTGAAAATGGCCTCTCACCAGGGAGAACGCCTCGATCAGGCCGAGGGCTCATCACCCGAAGGTCGCAGGTTCAAGTCCTGCCCCCGCCACCAACCTGAAGTATGAAGGCCCAGGTCAGGGACCGGGGCCTTCGTCGTTGGGGTGGTGTTCTACGGTTGCGGGCCGCGGGTGATGAGGTGCACCTCGTACACCGATTTGGGTGCCAGCGGGCGACGACTGTCGCCGGGGGTGCAGCTCGGAGCCAGGTGCGGCGCTCCCGACAGGTGACGGGGTCGAGACCTTCGTTGATGACTGCGTAGTACCGGTTTCGTTTGCGGGTGACGTCACCGTGCATGTGCTCTCCTTCGTGCCGCCGGATCGTCCAGGGTCAGGTGGATTGATCTCCATCGGGGCGGCGACGGCTTCGAGATCGGTCGTGATCGTCACGAGTCGACGTGGTGCTAGACCTGCCCGCTGAGACCCACGTTCGTGAACGTGAGGTGCTGGATCTCAGCTGAGAGGAGAGCGCTATGACCGATCTCGACCGCCGAGCATTCCTCAAGCGAGCGGGGACCGTGACCGCCGCCACGGTGGCGGTGGCCACGGGCGTGGAAGTCGTCACGCAGCGTCTGGCGGCGGCGTCACCCTCCGCGGCCGCTGTCGATCGTCGGGGGCCAGCGAAGCGGGGGTACGGCGAGCTGAAAGGAAGGCGCCCATCAACGGTGGGGACGCCTGGCTCGCCCTCCCGGCCCACTTCCAGTACTCCGTGTTGAGCCGCATCGGCGACCCGATGTCCGATGGCACCCTTACCCCGCGGGCGTGCGACGGCATGGGCGCGTTCGCTGATGGGCGTCACGGTGTTCGACTGGTGCGCAATCACGAGATCCGTTTCCTCGGGACTGGTGCCGCTGCCACCCAAGGCCAGTACGTGGTTGGGCGCGAAGTGGGCGGCGGGCTGCGCAGCTACCCGGGCACGTACGATCCCGCGGCTCGCGGGGGCAACACGACCATCAGCTTCGACCGTCGAGCCTTCCACCGGACGGGTGGAAATGTCGCTGACTTCGTGTCCAACGTCGGCACGGTCGTCAACTGTGCCGGAGGTGTGCACCCGTTGCTTCACGCGTGGTTCACCTGCGAGGAGATCGTGCAGGAGCCCGGCAATCCCACCGGCTCGCCGGAGGCGCAGACGCAGCGGCACGGCTACGTCTACCCGGTGCCGGCCGGCCTCGCGCTCGCCCAAGCTCCGGCGACGCCGCAGCCCGTCGTGGCGATGGGCCGCTTCGCTCACGAGGCGGTGGCGGTCGACCCGGCGTCCGGGATCATCTTCGAGACCGAGGACGCCGGGTCCGGTCAGGGCAGCGGTTTGTACCGGTTCCTGCCGAACAACCCAGCCAACCCGTACGCCGGCGGGACCTTGCAGATCCTCGGCGTCTCGGACCCGCCCAACGCGGCACGTGATCTTCGTGACGGGTTCCCGGCGGGTACGTCGTTCGAGGCGGAGTGGATCAACATCACCGAACCGAACCCACCGGGCAGCAACGTCAACTCCGTCTTCGAGGAGGGCTACGCCAAGGGCGCCGCGCTGTTCAACCGGTTGGAAGGCATCTTCTACGCCGATCGAAGCATCTTCTTCGTCTCCACGAGCGGTGGCACTGCGAAGAACGGTGATGTCAACGCTGCGGACGAGTCCGGCCGCGCGTACCCCGAGGGCTACGGCCAGATCTGGGAGTACCACCTCGATGATGGGCTCCTCCAGCTCCTCTACGAGTCGCCGGGCGGCAGCGTCCTCGACTCCCCGGACAACATGGCCGTGAGTCCCCGCGGTGGGATCGTGTTGTGCGAGGACGACGCCTCCGACGGCAATCACGCCCAGCCCGGCGAGAACCCGAACTTCGATGTCAGCCCGTACCACGGAGGGAGCCGCAACCGCCTTGTCGGTCTGACCATCGACGGCGACGCGTTCCCGTTCGCAGAGAACGCCTTCAGCGAGGCCGAGCTGGCCGGCGCATGCTGGAGCCCGGACGGCGAGTTCCTCTTCTGCAACATCTTCGGTGACGACGTGCCAGATTCGGGAGGCACCGTGGCGATCACCGGCCCGTGGCACAAGGGAGCCCTGTAACACACGCCTCGCGTCATCCTCCAGCCGGGCAACGTCACGACGACGAGCTCGACGCGACCTGCTCACCGACGTGGCTCGGGTCGCCGCGATCCCGGACATGGACGACGTCCTCGACGACCTCCACCGCCAGTTCGTACCGCGTCACCGGGACCCTTCGACTGCACGGCGACTGAACCGTCCATCAGGTTGCCGTCGGGTGTCTGATCGTGGTCTGCGTTCGCCGTTCGGGTCATCCGGTTGTCCGATGGATCACCCGTGGGGCGGCTGGTCACATGTGTGCGCGGCGGCGGCTGCGGCTGTCGGCCCACGACGCCAATGACAACAAGACGTAGACGATCGACAGGGAGATCGGCACCCACCGCTGCTCTGTTTCGGTGATCGGAATCAGCACGGCGCAGACGATCGCCGCCCCGAGGAAGAAGACCGCCCGCCGGTCCATCAGCCGAGGCCCGCCACGATCGCGTACGTCAGCGCCGCGATCAGCCATGCGCCTGGGATGGTGAGGATCCAGGCCCACACCACTCGTCCGGCCACACCCCAGCGAACCGCGGACAGCCGACGGCTCGCACCGACACCGACGATGCCACCGGTGATCGTGTGCGTGGTCGACACCGGGATGCCGGCGTACGACGTGAAGAACAACGTGGCCGCGGCGCCGGATTCGGCGGCCATCCCGCCGACGGGCTGCAGACGGGTGATCTTGGATCCCATCGTCTTGACGATCCGCCACCCGCCGGTGAGCGTGCCCAACGCAATCGCGACGTGGGCCGAGAGCACGACCCACAGCGGGACATCAGAACCGCTCGGAAGATGGTTCGACGAGATGAGCACGGCGAGGATCACCCCCATCGTCTTCTGGGCGTCGTTGCCACCATGGCCGAGGCTGAACGCCGCAGCGGAGAACAACTGGCCGACCCGGAAGCCACGATTGAGCCGGTCGACGTTGCGGTAGCGATGTACAGCCCACAGCACCCCGATTGTCAAGAGCATCCCGAGCGCCAGTCCGAGCAGCGGGGACAGGATGATGAACACGCCAATCGTCCGCAGGCCGGACGTGATGAGCACGTCGAAGCCCCCTTTGGCGACCGCGGCGCCCGCAATTCCGCCGACAAGAGCGTGTGACGAGCTCGTCGGAAGCCCGAGGTAGAAGGTGATCAGGTTCCATCCGATCGCCCCGATGAGGCCGGCGAACACCACACCGATCGAGAGCACGTCGGGGTCGACCACGCCGGTGGCGATCGTCGCCGCGACCACCGTGCCGAACACGAGAAATGCGACGAAGTTGAACACTGCGGCCCAGACGACCGCGATCCGGGGTGAGAGGACCCGTGTGGACACCACGGTCGCGATCGAGTTGGCGGCGTCGTGGAAGCCGTTGACGAAGTCGAAGGCGAGCGCGATCGCGATGACGACGATGACCGCGAAGGTGTCCATCGGTTCAGGCGTGCTTCAAGACGATGCCCTCGATCACGTCCGATGCGTCCTCCAGTGCATCGAGCGCAGCCTCCATCGTGTCGACCACGTCCTTCCAGTACAGCGTCGCCGACGCCTTGAGCTCGCCGGAGTACAGCCTCGCGAGGGCCTGGCGATACACCGCATCGCCCTCTGACTCCAAGCGGTCGATGGCATCCAGAAAGGGCTCCGTGCCCTTCATCGATCCCAGCCGGTCGACCAGGGCGACCGTCTCATCAGCCATCTGCACCAGGAGATCGGCCTGCTGCTTCAACTCCGGCATCGCCGCCACGTCGCGGTTCCCCAACTGGAGCCTGTAACCGACCTCCATCACGTCGTCGACGACGTCGTCGAGCTCCTCAGCAAGAGCATGGATGTCCTCGCGATCGAAGGGGGTCACGAACGACGTGTTGAGACGCCTGAGGATGTCTCGGATCAGCTCGTCACCACGACGCTCGCAGGCGATAACGGCCTCCAGACCGCCCTCTGCCCCGTTGAGCAGCTCACGCAACCTGCGGACGCAGTCGGCCATGTTGGCGGCCGCATCGTTGAACAGCTGGAAGAACTGATCGTCCGTCGGCAGGAGACGAAACCGCACCGAACCGCACCGTAGCCGGATGAACGGCGGATGAACGGATGCCGGCGGCGGGAGGTCCCGCCACCAAGAAGAACCAGAGAGGCCCTCTCCGAGAGATCGGACGGGGCCTCTGGCGTCCTGGGGGCAGTCCTCCGGTCAGGTGGCGACGTAGGCCGCGAGGTGCTCGCCGGTGAGGGTCGAGCGGGCGGCGACGACGTCGGCTGGTGGGCCCTCGAAGACGATCCGGCCGCCGTCGTGGCCGGCACCGGGGCCGAGGTCGATGATCCAGTCGGCGTGCGCCATGACCGCCTGGTGGTGCTCGATGACGATGACCGACTTGCCAGAGTCGACGAGCCGGTCGAGCAGGCCGAGCAGCTGCTCGACGTCGGCGAGGTGGAGGCCCGAGGTCGGCTCGTCGAGGACGTAGAGGCCGCCCTGCTCGGCCATGTGGGTGGCCAGCTTGAGCCGTTGCCGCTCGCCGCCGGACAGGGTCGTGAGGGGTTGTCCGAGGCTGACGTAGCCGAGCCCGACGTCGGCCAGGTGGGTCAGGGTCTTGTGCGCCGCCGGCGTCTTCGCCTCGCCGGCGGCGAAGAACGCTTCGGCCTCGGTCACCGACATCGCGAGCACCTCGGCGATGTTGCGGCCCCCGAAGGTGTAGTCGAGGACCTCGGCCTGGAACCGCTTGCCCTCGCAGTCCTCGCAGGTGGTGGCGACGCCGGCCATGATCGCCAGGTCGGTGTAGATGACGCCCGCGCCGTTGCACGTCTGGCAGGCGCCTTCGGAGTTGGCGCTGAACAACGCCGGCTTCACGCCGTTGGCCTTCGCGAACGCCTTGCGGATCGGGTCGAGCAGTCCGGTGTACGTCGCCGGGTTGCTCCGCCGCGAGCCCTTGATCGCTGCCTGGTCGACCGACACGACGCCGTCCCGGCCGGACACCGAGCCGTGGATCAGTGAGCTCTTCCCCGACCCGGCGACACCGGTGACCACCACCAGCACGCCGAGTGGGATGTCGACGTCGACGTCCTGGAGGTTGTTGGTGCTGGCGCCGCGCACCTCCAGCACGCCCGACGGTGTCCGCACGGACGGCTTCAGGGAGGCCCGGTCATCCAGGTGCTTCCCGGTCACCGTGCCGCTGGCCCGCAGCCCTTCGACGCTGCCCTCGAACACCACCTCACCACCCTCGGTGCCGGCGCGCGGGCCGAGGTCGACGACGTGATCGGCGATGGCGATCGCCTCCGGCTTGTGCTCCACGACGAGGACGGTGTTGCCCTTGTCGCGCAGCTGCAGCAGCAGGTCGTTCATCCGCTGGATGTCGTGGGGGTGCAGCCCGATCGTCGGCTCGTCGAACACGTACGTGACGTCGGTCAGCGACGAGCCGAGGTGACGGATCAGCTTGGTGCGCTGGGCCTCGCCACCCGACAGCGTTCCCGACGTCCGGGAGAGGCTCAGGTAACCCAGCCCGATCTCCACGAACGAGTCGAGGGTGTGCCGCAGCGTCGCCAGCAGCGGCGCCACCGACGGCTCGTCCAGCCCACGCGCCCAGTCGGCCAGGTCGCTGATCTGCATCGCGCAGGCGTCGGCGATGTTGATCCCCTCGATCGTCGACGATCGAGCGGCCTCGTTGAGCCGGGTGCCGTCGCAGTCGGGGCAGGTCGTGAACGTCACCGCCCGTTCCACGAACGCACGGATGTGCGGCTGCAGCGCGTCGACGTCCTTGGAGAGGAACGACTTCTGGATCTTCGGGATCAGCCCCTCGTAGGTGAGGTTGATGCCGTCGACCTTGATCCTGGTCGGCTCCCTGTGGAGCAGGTCGTGGAGCTCCTTCTTCGTGAACTGGCTGATCGGTTTGTCCGGATCGAAGTAGCCGCAGCCGCTGAAGATGCGGCCGTACCAGCCCTCCATGCTGTAGCCGGGGATCGTGAGCGCACCCTCGTTGAGCGACTTGCTGTCGTCGTAGAGCTGCGTCAGGTCGAAGTCGGTCACCGCTCCCATGCCTTCGCAGCGCGGGCACATGCCGCCGGCGCGGGCGAACTCCCGCTTCTCGGTCCTCTTCTCACCGCCCTTCTCGAACGTGACCGCTCCCGCGCCCCGGATCGAGGCGACGTTGAAGGAGAACGCGTTGGGCGGGCCGATGTGTGGCTGCCCGAGCCGGCTGAAGAGGATGCGCAGCATCGCGTTGGCGTCGGTGGCGGTCCCGACGGTGGAGCGGGCGTTGGCGCCCATCCGCTCCTGGTCGACGATGATCGCGGTGGTCAGCCCGTCGAGGACGTCGACCTCCGGCCGAGCCAGCGTCGGCATGAAGCCCTGCACGAAGGCGCTGTAGGTCTCGTTGATCATCCGCTGCGACTCGGCGGCGATGGTGCCGAACACCAGCGAGCTCTTGCCCGAGCCGGAGACGCCGGTGAACGCCGTCAGCCGGCGCTTCGGGATCTCGACGCTGACGTCCTTGAGGTTGTTCACGCGCGCGCCGTGCACGCGGATCATGTCGTGGCGGTCGGCGACGTGTCGCGCCGGTGACGTCGTGTCCGTCCGCGGGGCCATCGCTCAGCTGACCTCGAAGATTCGGATCATGTTGCCCGCCGGGTCGCGGAAGGCGCAGTCGCGCACGCCCCAGGGCTGCGCGGTCGGCTCCTGGACGACCTCCGCGCCGCCCGCTTGCAGCTGGTCGAAGGTCCCGTCGAGGTCGGCGGTGGCCAGGTTGATGCCGGCGTACGTGCCCTTGGCCATCATCTCGGCGATGGTGCGGCGCTCGTCGTCGGTGATGCCGGGGTCGGCGGCTGGGGGGTGCAGCACGAGGGACGTGTCGGGCTGGTTGGGGGGACCGACCGTGATCCAGTGCAGCCCCCCGTATTCGACGTCGTTGCGCACCTCGAAGCCGAGGGTGTCACGGTAGAAGGCCAGGGAGGCGTCCGGATCGTCGTGCGGGAGGAAGGTCTGGTGAATGGTGATGTCCATGGGGTCATGCTGGCTGCGACCGGACGGCCGGCGCTTCTCGATTCCTGACCGGTCGCGTCACCTGCTTCGCCACGCACGGCGGCATCCCCTTGGCCGCCTCCGCGTGGTTCCGCCGGTAGTCGCTCGGCGGCACGCCGACGAGCTCGGTGAAGCGGGTGCTGAACGTGCCCAGCGACGAGCAGCCGACCGCGAAGCAGACCTCGGTGACGCTGAGGTCGCCACGGCGCAGCAGGGCCATGGCCCGCTCGATGCGCCTCGTCATCACATAGCTGTACGGCGACTCGCCGTAGGCGAGCCGGAACTGGCGGCTGAGGTGACCGGCCGACATGTGCACGCCGCGGGCGAGCGCCTCGACGTCCAGCGGCTGGGCGTACTCCCGGTCGATCCGGTCGCGGACGCGGCGCAGCAGCGCGAGGTCGCGCAGACGCTGCGGGCTCACGATCTCGGGCGTCGAGGCGTTCTGGCGCACGCCTGCATCTTCCCGAACCGACAGCCGGCTCATCAACTCCCTCGCCCGCCGGTCGGCATCACCCGGCCAGGCTGAGTGGGAGGTCGAAGTGGGAGAGGACGCTGGTGTCGAAGCGGGTGAGTGCGCTCACCCGGTCGCCGGCCAGCGTGACGACGACGAGGCTGGTGGCGTCGAGCGTTCCGCCGCGGGGATCCCTGGCATAGGTGCCGAACGCCGGCTGGCCGTTGGCCCGGGTCTCGACGAGGCGGTAGGTGCGACCGTCGCGGAAGGTGACGGCGGCGAGGAACCGTGCGGCATGTTCGATGCCGTCGTACTCGAGCGGCATCGGCGGCATCGTCACGGCCACGTCGTCGGTGAGCAAGGCGACGAGCGCGTCGATGTCGCCGGCCTCGTAGGAGCGGGTGAGGCGGTCGACGACCTCACGCTCCGCCGGCGACCCCGCGCGGGGCGGCCGTTCGTGCCCTGCGGCCGGCGCGAGCCGTTGCCGGACGACGGCCCGCGCCCGCTTGAGGGCGCTCGTCACGGACTCCTCGCTCGTGTCGAGGATGGTGGCGGCCTCGCGGGCGTGGTAGCCGAGGACGTCGCGCAGGACGAGGACGGCCCGCTGACGGGCCGGGAGCGCCTGGAGCGCCGTGAGGAACGCCATCGAGATCGCTTCGCTCGCCTCGTAGCGGCCTTCGGGTCCGGGCGGCTCGTCGGGTCCGCCGAGGAGCGCGTCGGGGTACGGCTCGAACCAGAGCACCGCACCGGTGCGGCTCGGCGCCGGGATCTCGACGCCGGGGGGCAGCAGGTTGGCGACCGGCCGTCCCCTCCTGGCGCGCAGGATGTTCAGGCACCGCCTCGTTGCGACCTGGTACAGCCACGTCCGCAGTGACGAGCGCCCCTCGAACGCGGCGAGGCCACGCCACGCGGCGAGCAGCGTGTCCTGCAGCGCGTCCTCGGCGTCCTGGAGCGAGCCGAGCATGCGGTGGCAGTGCAGCTGCAGCTCGCGGCGATGGGGCTCGGCGACCTGGCGGAACGCCTCACCGTCGCCGGCGCGAGCTCGATCGAGCAACTCGGTGCTCACCGGCACCCACCTCCTTGTCGCGGTCCATCCTCTGATGAGACACCGATCGAGGTGGGAACTGGGCGCGGCACGCGCGCCCAGTTTCGCGGGAGCTCGGTGTCTTCCTCTGCCAGTCATCTCGCGTGGACGGAGGATTCAGATGGGCAAGTCAGGGATGGTGCAGGGCAAGCGCGCGGTCGTGTTCGGTGGCGGAGGTTCCATCGGCGCGGCGGTGGCCCACGAACTGGCGTCCGAAGGTGCCGAGGTGTTCCTCGCCGGCCGCTCGTCCGCGAGCGTGGAGGTGGTCGCCGAGGCGATCACGGCCGCGGGTGGCCGGGCCCACGCCGCGGTGGTCGACGCCCTCGACGCCGCGGCGGTCGACGACTACCTCGCGGCCGTCGTCGAGCAGGCGGGCGGCGTCGACGTCGAGCTCAACGCGATCGGACCGCGGATCAGTGAGCACGGCCACGGCAAGCCCGTCGTCGAGCTCGCCGTCGAGGAGTTCATGACGCCCGTCGCCACGGTGCTGCAGTCACAGTTCATCACCGCGCGTGCGGCGGCTCGCCGCATGCTCCAGCAGCGGTCCGGGGTGATCATCTTCCTCACCGCGGTCCCGGCACGGCTGCCCCTCCCGGGGTCGGCGGGCATCGCCGCCGCGTACGGGGCCATCGAGACCGTGATGCGGACGATGGCCGTCGAGCTCGGCCCTGCCGGGATCAGGTCGGTGTGCCTGCGGACCACGGCGAACCCGGACACGCGGACGATCAGGGAGACGGCGGAAGCACGCGCCGAGATGATGAACATCACCCCCGCCGACGTGTTGGCCCGCCTCGCCGAGGGCACGATGCTGAAGGTCCTGCCGCACGCTGCTGACACCGCCAGGGCGGCCGCGTTCCTCGCGTCGGACCGGGCGCGCATGATGACCGGCACCGTCCTCAACGCCTCAGCCGGAGCGGTCACCGACTAGGCGTCCCGACCCCGCGCCGGTGTGTTCGGTGGCGAGCGACGTAGCATCGGAAGTGGAAAGAAGGTGCGGTGTGGCCATCGCGTGGATCGTCGCCGGCGTCGTGCTCGTGGCCGTCGAGCTGCACCACTTCGCCCTCTACGCCCTGTTCGCCGCCGTCGGGTGCCTCGCCGCGGCCGTCGTGGCGGTGGTCGCCCCGGGTGCCGTCGCCGCCCAGGTCATCGTCGCCATCGCCGTCACTGCCGCCGGCCTCCTCCTGGTGCGGCCTCGCGTGAGCGGGTCGATCTCCCGCCACGGCGGCCACCAGAGCAAGGGCGTGCACGGCGGCTTCGTCGGCCACGAGGTGGTGACGCTCGACGTCGTCGGAGGTGCCGGTCAGCCGGGCCACGTGATGCTCGCCGGCGAGCGCTGGCTCGCCGAGAGCGGTGCCGACGTGCCGCTCCCGGCCGGCACGACCGTGCTGATCACCGGTGTCGAGGGCACGAGGTTGATCGTGTGGCCGGCGAACGGCCACCTGCCCGATCGACGGGATCGCGGTGGCGGACGACCGTCCGCACGCCGATGAGGAAGAGAGGTAACGGACATGAGTGTTGTCGCGGTGGGCGGCATCGTCGTCGCCGTGTTGGTGATGGGCGTGCTCCTGCTGGCCCTGCGGCAGATGGTGAACATCGTGCAGCAGGGCGAGGTCGGGGTCGTCAAGCACCTCGGTGAGTACCGGAGGACGCACGAGCCGGGCCTGGTGATCATCGCTCCGTTCGTGGACTCGCTGCAGCGGGTCGACATCCGCGAGATCCCACGACCTGGTGACCGCCAGGACGTGATCACGAAGGACAACGTGGTCGTGACGGTCAACGCCACGATCTTCACGCAGATCGTCGTCGCCGAGCAGGCCCTGTTCAGCATCGCCAACTTCGATGTCGGCATCGACGCCCTGGCGCGGACCGCGCTGCGGTCGGTGATCGGCACGATGACGCTCGACCAGGCGCTGTCGGAGCGGGAGAACATCAACACCGACGTGCAGCAGCAGATGGAGGCCGTCACCGACAAGTGGGGCATCCGCATCAACCGCATCGAGATCATCGAGATCGCCCCGCCACCGAAGATCCTCGAGGCCTTGGCCCTGCAGAAGCAGGCCGACCAGGAGAAGCGGGCGACGATCCTGCAGTCCGAAGGCAACCAGCAGTCGGCCATCAACGTGGCCGAAGGTGCGGCGCAGGCGGCCGTGCGCACGGCGCAGGGTCAGCGCGAGGCGGCCATCCTCCGGGCCGAGGGCCAGCGCCAGGCCGCGATCCTCGAGTCCGAGGGTCGGGCCCAGGCGATCCAGACGGTCTACGCGGCGATCAAGGCCGGCGACCCGGACCCGACCCTCGTCGCCATCCTGCAGCTCGACGCGCTCTCCAAGTTCGCCGAGAGCGACAACGCCAAGATCGTCGTCCCGTACGAGTCGGCGGCGTTGCTCGGAGCCGCACAGACGCTCCGGAGCGTGCTGGCCGCTACCCCGACCACGAACCCCAACGGCGACCAAACGGTGGCGCGCGCCGTGCCGTAGCGCCGCGTGCGAAGATGATCCATACCGCCGTCCACCGAGACGGCACGGTGTTGCTCGAGACCCCGGCGACTCCGCCCACACAGCGGAAGCGAGGTAGGGAATGGCGAGCAATGGCACCGGGTTCAGCGGCGCACCTGCTCGTCCCGTTCGTCGGCCACGCCGCCGACCGGCGTGTCGTGGTCGCGCGATGTCGCTCGACTGCGACTCGTGCGCCCCGTCGTCGACGACTCGGAGGCTGTGCTGGCGTCCGCCGGCGCGGCGATGGAACAGGTCGAGCACGAGATCGAAGACCTGTGGCGTGACTCGATGCAGGTGGACGACCGTGCGCTGTCGCAGCGGCTCGCGGAGTTGAGCCACGCGGTCCATCGCGCCGCGCGCATGCTGGACCACGAGTCGATCGGCTAGGAGTCGTGGGGCAGGCGTCACGGAGGTCAGGGAGCACCGGCTCGCCGTGTGACGCGCCCGAGGTCGCGTGGCGGATGAACCCGTCGAAGGTGTCCGTCGTCAGAGCCGTGGGGCGCCGCATGGTGCCGTACCTCGTGGAGGCCACGTTGATCCCGACGGTGCTGTTCTACGTGTTCCTCCTCACGTTCGAGCTCAAGTGGGCGATCGTCGCGGCGCTCGCTTGGACCTACGCCGCGATGGGCCGCCGGATCGTCCTCGGCCGCCCGATCCCAGGTCTGCTGGTGCTCGCCACGTTGGGGATCTCGGTGCGCACCGTCGTCTACCTCCTCAGCGGCAACGACTTCGTCTACTTCTTCCAGCCGATCATGCGCACGGTCGCGACGGCCGCCATGTTCGCCCTCTCCGTGCGCATCGGCCGACCGCTCATCGCCCGGTTCGCGGCCGACTTCTGCCCGCTCACGCCCGAAGTCCAGATCCGCCCCGCGATCGTGCAGTTGTTCCGCCGACTCACCTACTTGTGGGCCGGGGTCAACGCGGTCGCCGCCGCGGCGACGTTGACCCTGCTGCTGACGGTGCCGGTCGCCGTCTTCGTCGGCACCTCGGCGGTCTCGGCGTGGGTCATCACCTGCACCGGCGTCGTGCTCACGGTGTCGGACTCCGTTCGGACGGCGCGTCGCGAAGGACTCCACACCGCGGTCGCGTCGAACGGGAGGTTGCGCGCCGAGGTCGCCCTGTCCAGCTGATCCCGTGCGGCGACGCGTGCCGGCATCACCCGGACGCTCGTCGACGGTGGACCTAGGCGTCGACCAGGACGTCGAGCACCTCACCGATCGTGCGTTCCTGGGTGATCGCTTCTCGGAGCGGCAGATGGGGCTGGATCTGGTAGCGGTTGCGCCGGCCGTCCTTGACCTTCACGACGTAGCCGCCTGCGGACAAGTCGGTGACGATGCTGTACGCGCTCCGCTCCGTGATCCCCAACGCCGTGGCGATGTCGCGCAGGCGCACCCCGGGGTCGTGGGCGATGCAGACGAGGGCCCTGGCGTGGTTGGTGAGGAAGCTCCACTCCGCCATAGAGGCACAGTCTAACGTTGACGTATTCTAGAAACAAGTTGCTAGTTTCTCAGATCCAGCATAGGGTGGATGGCATGCCAGACCAGACGGCCGAGCGGCCGCTCCAGACGTTGGCCACGCCGCTGCTGTACACCGACGTCGCCGACCGGCGGTGCGGGCGATGCCTGCAGATGTTTCCGGGCGACGCGACGCGTGCGCCGACCACGAGGTCCGAGTGGTGGCTCTGCGAGTCATGTCACGACGTCCTGATCGGTCCTGAGATCGGTCGAGGTGGGTGATGGTCGTCGCAGTGATGTCGACGCCGGCGTCGATGACCGCCGAGCAGTACCGCCGTGTCACCGACCGACTGGATGCGTCCCGAGTCGGAACACCGTCCGGCCGGCGACTTCACGCCTGCTTCGGCCATGGCGACCACCTGATGATGTTCGACATCTGGGACAGCATCGAGCAGCTCGACGCCTTCACCGCGACGCTCGTGCCGATCCTCGCCGCTGAAGGCATCGAGATGGCTCCGCCAGTGCCGCTGGAGATCGAGGCGCTCGTCGACGGCAGCGACTCGGGTGCGCTGCGGACCACGATCGCCGAACTTCGCGACAACGCCTTCTTCATCCGCCCGATCGAGAGGCGAGACGCAGTCCCCGCCTGAGGAAGCGTCGACGAGCGCAGAGGAGCTGCAGAGCGTGGGACCGTGAAGCCGTCCCGCCAGAGGCGATCCTCTCGGCGCTCGTACAGGACATCCTGCAACTGCCGGCGCTCGTCACCGACGCCACGTGGGACAGCTACTCGACGGTCGCCGAGGTGGGGGACGGGACCGTCGGCGTCAGCGCCTTCCGCTACGGGGCCGGCACCCGCCCGATCCCGTCGCCGGCCGTCCGCGACGTCGGTGCCTTCGCCCGCTTGCGCGACTCGATGCGGGTCGGCGATGCCGAGCCGTGGACGGTGTGCATCGTCAAGGTCGAGCGGAGCACGGCGCGAGTGGCGGTGAACTTCGTGGACGCGGAGTACGCCGGGTTGTGGCACGTCGCTCCGGAGACGTACGACCGCGTCGCGGAAGCGCTGCGTCCGCAGGCCGCAGACTTCTTCACCGCCACGCTCGACCGGAACGAGTCCGGACCGCCGTCGGTGGTCGAGCCGGTCCTCGTGGTGGAGGTGCATGCCGACGGTGGCCTTCGCCTCACGACGCCAGAGGGGTCGGGTCCGGCCACCTTGGCGACCCTGCGCGGGGCGCTCCTCGATGCCGCCACGCGGGGGACAGGTGTCGTCGTAAACGGCGACGTCGATGCGCCGCTGGCGCAGCCGATCGTCGCCGAGGCCCGTCGCACCGTGCCGACGGTCGAGGTCGTGCCCACCGATCCGCAGCCGTGGCCACACCGCTGGTCCTCGGTGCAGCTCACCGCCGCCGGCGGGCTGACGGCAGAGCTCCAGGACCTCCTCACCCGCGGCGCCGCGGCCGGCCCCCGTCGAGGATCCACGCCGTACCGCCTGGCGATGCGGCACGGCCATGTCCCGGCCCTCGTCGCCTTGCGCACCGCACACGCGCCGATGCCGGCCGGGTCGGCGCCGCCAACCTCGCTGCCGGCCGCCGTCGTGCTGCGCACCTACCTGCCGTCATGGACGCGGTGGGTGGTGATCGCCAGCGCGCTGCTCGGGCTGGCCGGTCTGATCGCGACACGGCAGTGGGCGTTCCTCGTCGTCGCGGCGACCGGAGCCGCCCTCGTCGGCGCCGGCAACGCCGTCGTCGGACGAGCGCGGGTCGCCATCGACGGTCCGCGCCTCGCCGTCCGCCCGTTCGCACGATGGCACGGACCGATCGACGTCCGTGAGCTGGCGGCCCTCGACTACCGACCTGCGCTCTCGACGCGGATGGCCGCGCGGTGGCGCATGGTCGACGGCGCGGGTCGCTCGCTCGACGTCGTCGTCGGCCACGACTTCATGACCCCCGGGTTCGAGCGCCACCTCGCGTCGTGGGTGACACCGGCTCGCACCACGATCAGCGCGAGCGCGTCGGAGCGGCTGGCCGCGTTCGCCGGTCAGCCCGACTGAGCCCCGCCCGGGCCGGCGGACCGGTCGTGCTCCCATTGCGCCCGGTCGATGGCGTACTCGACGTCGCCTTCCTCGTCGCCCGGGATCCGGACCGGCCAATCGGCGTGGAACGTGCGCACGAACCGCAGGCCGGCCTTCTCCATCACGCGACGCGACCGATGTTCACCGCCATGGTCGAGGCGCAGACGCGGTCGGCGCCGAGCTCGGCGAAGGCCTTGTCGATGAGCCCGCGGGAGCCCTCCGTCGCGTACCCGTGGCCCCACGCGTCACGGCGCAGGCGATAGCCGAGCTCGGGCTCCCGCGGGCCGGCGCCGTGACCCGGGCGCAGGTGGAACCAACCGATGAACCGGCCCGACGACTTCTCGATCGCCGCCCAGAACCCGTAGCGGTCGCCGCGCTCGTAGTACCCGAGCCACCACTGCAGCATCTTGGCGACCTCCTGCCGGTCGACCGGCGCGCCGTTGTCGATGTAGCGCTTGACCTGCGGATCGGCGTCGAGCTCGACGATCAGGTCGAAGTCGTCGGATGTGAACCGCCGCAGCAACAGGCGGTCGGTCTCGGCGAACACGTCCACGACCAGAGTGTGGCTCGCCCGAAGGCGGGAAGGCTCGATCCATGGCTTCCTACGCCCTCAACGAGGCCGCCGTCGCCAATGCCCGGCGGCTGATCGATGCCCGGCAGTACGTGCTCGAGAGCGACTGGGGCGAGTCCCAACCGAAAGCGCCTGATGAGAACGCCTACCTGGAGTCGCACTCGTGGGACGACTACGCGGCCTGGCACCTGGGGCTCACCGAAGGCGCGACGGACCACACCAAGGCTCGCTACGCGTTCGTGTACGGCGACTTGCGGCGCGTGCACCGCAGCGGTCTCATCGCCTGCGTCTACCGGGCCTCGGAGTGGCGGCACAAGGCCGTCGAGCTGGCCGCCCACGACCTCCTCCAGCACCTGGACGCGACGTCGAGCTGACGGCCGCCCGGCCGCGGCGATGAGTTCGCGGCCCGGCGACCGTCTCCACCCAGGAGCGGACCGCGGTCCGCGTGGTGCGAGAGGAGCAGAGGATGACAACAGAGACCGACGCCGGCCAGCAGGTCGCCGTGCCGCCGATCGTCGACGAGCGCACCTGGGACGCCGCCCTCGCCGACCTGCGGGCGCGGGAGAAGGCCGCCACTCGTGAGCTCGACGCCATCGCCGCCGCCCGCCGGCGGCTCCCGATGGTCGAGCTGCCGGAGTACACGCTCGACGGCGCCGACGGCCCGGTTCGGCTCGTCGACGTGTTCGAGGGCAAGCAGCAGCTGATCGTCTACAACCACATGTGGTTCCCCGGTGAGGAGTGGCAGTGCCCGGGGTGCACCGGCTTCACCAGCCAGTTCACCCGGCTGGAGTTCCTCGACGGCTACGACGCCCGCTTCGTCATCGTGACCCAGGGGCCGATCGACGAGGCGCTCGCCTACAAGGAGCGGGTCGGCAACAAGATGACCTGGTACTCCACGGCGCACAGCTCCTTCGGCGCCGACATGGGCGCCCCGCCCGACGGCGGCTTCCAGGTGAACGTCTTCCTCCGGGTCGGCGACACCGTGTACCGCACGTACAACACGCAGGGCCGTGGCACCGAGCAGCTCAGCCACACCTTCCCGCTGATCGACCTGCTGCCGTACGGACGCCAGGAGGAGTGGCAGGACTCACCCGAGGGGTGGCCACAGTCGCCCACCTACAGCCGGTGGGCCGGGTCCGAGGAGTTCGCCCGCTACGCCGAGACCGCCTGACCGCGCTCAGGTCGCCAGCGGCGATCCGTCGAGGAGCCAGGCGCACCACTCGTCGACGCCCTCACCGGTCTTGGCGCTGGCGGCGATGACGCGCGCCGCCGGGTTGACGGCCTTCACGTTGTCGAGGAACCGATCGACGTCGACGTCGAGATGGGGCAGGAGGTCGATCTTGTTGAGCACAACGACCTCGACGGCGCGGAACATCACCGGGTACTTGAGCGGCTTCTCCTCGCCCTCGGTGACCGCGTAGACCATCGCCTTGGCGTCCTCGCCGACGTCGAACTCGGCCGGGCAGACGAGGTTGCCGACGTTCTCCACGACGAGCAGGTCGAGCTCGTCGAGCGGGAGCCGGTCGAGCCCGGCCCGCACCATGACGGCGTCCAGATGGCACTCGCCGCCGAACCCGGCGCTCGTGTTCACGAGCGCGAGGGCGGCCCCGTAGCCGTCGAGCTGGTCGGCATCGAGGCTGGTCGCGATGTCGCCCTCCAGGATCCCGATGCGCCGGCGCGTCCCGACGGCGGCCAGCGTCCGCTTGAGCAGGGTGGTCTTGCCCGCGCCGGGCGCCGACATGAGGTTCACCGTGCGCACGCCACGGCGGCGCAGGTCGTCGCGGTTGCGGGCCGCGACCCGGTCGTTCTCGTCGAGGATCCGCTCCAGCACCTCGACGCGCCCTGCGCCGGTGTCGATGTACCCGCTGTGGTCGCCGACGTCGCGCGACGTCGGGTGGTCGTGCTCGTGGTCGTCGTGGTCATGGTCGTGGACGGTCCCGTCGGCGTGTCGGTGGAAGCGCCCCATCAGCTGCGCTCGCCGACCGGCGCGGCCGGCACATCCGTCTCGAACGACACCAGGAGCAGCTCGTCACCGCTGCGCAGCTCGACGCGCAGCGAGCTGCAGGACCCACACGCCATCACGGGCACGGTCAGCTCCGTGGTCGCGCCGCAGTCCTCGCACGCCACGACGGCAGGGACGTGCTCGATCTCGAGCGCCGCGCCATCGAGCGCCGTGTCGGCGGTCAGCATCTCCCACGAGAACGTCATCGCGTCGGGAACGACCTGGCGCAGGTGGCCGACGCGCACGACCACCCGCGAGACGGTGCGGCCGGCGGCCCGGCTGACCACCTTGCGTGCGATCGCCTCGCACAACGACAGCTCGTGCACGACTCCACCCCCTTGGGCGCGGCGACGGTAGCAGGCGGGGGAGCGTCCACCGACCGGCTGGGGGCGTGCCAGGCTGTGCCGACGAGGAGTGGCGATCGGGGGTTCCATGGAACGTCCTCCAGCGAGCGGCGCCGCGCCGGCGCTGCACCGGTTCGACCTGGCACCGCCTCGCCGGTTCCTGTTCCCGGCCGTGCTCCTGCTGCTGGCCGAAGGACCCGGGTACGGCTACCGGTTGGTCAAGGAGCTGCAGGCGTTCCGCTTCGGTCCCGCCGATCGGCCGAGCGTCTATCGCACGCTGGCCCAGCTCGAGCGGGACGGGCTGGTCGAGACCGTCACCGAGCACGCCACGTCGGCGCAGTCGCGGCGTCTGTACCGCTCGACGCCGGCCGGTGAGCGGGCGCTGCGGATCTGGATGGGCGTGATCAAGGAGGAGCGCGACCGCCTCGACGCCGTGCTCCGCCGCTATGCCGGCTCGGGCGGCGTCGACGCCGCGCTCGCCGGTGTCGAGGGCGGTTGGGGCACCGTGGCCGGCCCGCCCCTGTCGTCGGTGCTGCCGACCGGCGAGCCGACCCACCGTGCCGTCCCGACGATGGCCCGCGCCGGGTCGCCCGCCGAAAGCGTCACCCGGTCCGGTCCCTACCGGGCGCGGTATCAGGTCGTCGGCGACCGCTCGGCCGTGCTCGTCGAAGCCCGCTCGACGGTCGGGCCGCTCACGTTCGGCGCCATGGGCCTCTCCGGCGTGGTCGAGACGCCGGTGCACGGTGGCCGGGTGATCGCCGACGACACGACCACGGGGACGGTCACCATCCGCACCGACTCGCTGCGCTCCGGGAACGAGCTCTACGACGCCGAGCTGCGCCGCCGGATCGACGCCCGCCGCTTCCCCTCGGTCACGTTGGCGCTGCGGGGTGGTGAGGCCAGCGGCGCGGCCGACCGCGTCCGCATCGCCGGCGACGTGACGATCCACGGCGTCACGAGGCGGCTGGAGGGGACGCTCGTCGTCGCCGAGCCGGGCGCGGGGGTGCTCTCGGTGGCCGGCGAGCAGGTCGTCGACGTCCGCGACTTCGACATCGCCGTGCCGACGATGCTGATGCTGAGGATCTATCCCGACGTCGTCGTCAAGCTGTACGTCGAGGCCGAGGAGGTCGCCGTCGACGAGACCGAGGAGCGTGGAGCATGTTCTGGCTGATCGCCTTCGCCACCGGCTACGTGCTCGGTGCCCGCACCGACAAGCAGGAGTTCGACGACGTGGTCGAGGCGTGGCGCGCCGTGCGCGACTCGGAGGAGGTGCGCGACCTGGTGTCGACGGTGCGGTCCCACGCCGGGCACGCCCTGCGCGGTCTGGCCGACGTGGTCGAGCGGCACACGGAAGACGAGTCGTCCGTCCGCGCCACCGGGGCCGCCGTGCTCGGTGCCGACTTCGTCGATCGCGTCAGGCGGATGGTCAGCGCGCCGCAGTGACGTCGTGGCGCTCGGTGGCGTCCTGAGCGAACCCGCGCATCCCCACCACGGCGCCAGTCGGTCCGAACGACGGCTCGGCGCGGGCGACGAGCCATCGTTCGTCGCCGTCGCCGCGCACGATCCGGTACTCGACGTCGAGCGGCCGGCCGGCGGCCAGCGCGGCGTGCAGGGCGGCGCGCACGTCGTCGACGTCATCGGGGTGGACGTGGGCGAGGTGCGCGCTCAGCGTCCCGTCGAAACCGTCGGGATCGACGCCGTGGATGCGGTGCATCTCCTCGCTCCACTGGACGGCATCGCTGGCGACGTCCCACAGCCAGCGCCCGGAGTGGGCGAGCGCCTCGGCGTCACGGAGGCGCAGTTCCGTCTCGGCGAGGGCCGCTTGGGCGAGGCGCTGCTCGGTGAGGTCGCGCGCGACGCCCGCGCAGCCGAGGCAGGTGCCACCCTCGTCGACGACGACGCGCAACGACAGCCCGATCGGGACCGCCATGCCGTCCTTGCGCTCGATCTCGGTCTCGATGTGGTCGACGCGATCGCCGCCGAGGACGGCGTCGAACAGCGCCGTGACGTCGGGCCGGACGTGGTCCGGGAACAGCTCGGTCATCGGTTCGCCCACGACGTCCTCGGCGTGGTGCCCGAAGATGCGCTCGGCCTGACGGTTCCAGACCACGACCCCCATCGCCGGATCCGTGCTGAACATGGCGTCGTTGGCGGCGTCGGCGAGGGCTTCGAACACGGCGAGCCGAGTGAACTGGTCGTCGTGCGTCGCCCGTCGGCTCATGTCCCCCCTGACATCGGCCACGCGTAGGATACCGACGCGGCCGGGCCCTGACCAGCCGACCTGGGGGTGCGGATGTCGACGAGCGAGGACGTGGCGGTCGCCGCGCAGGCGCTCGCCCGGCGCTTCGCCGCCGGCGCCACGATGTGGTGCGTCGCCCCCGAATGGGCCGAGCACGCCCGCCACGTCGCGGTGGAGTTCGTGCACCCGGTCATCGTCGGCAAGCGCGCCCTGCCCGCCGTCACCGTCGACGCGGCCGATCCGGTCGGCCGGCTGCGGGCGCTCGGCGCCAGCGGTGACGTGCTCGTCGTGCTGGGGGACGCCGACACGCCGGGAGCGCCCGGACTGCTGCCGGCGGGCCGACGCGTGGGGGCTGCTGACGGTCTGGATCGGGGCGGGGCGCCGACCGCCGAGCCGGCTCGGCGGATCACGTGCTCTGGGTCGACGACCGCCCGGCGGGCGTCGCCCGGCACGACGGGTCGGTCGTGCGGCTGTACCACCTGCTGTGGGAGCTGACCCACGTCTGCTTCGAGCACAGGGGGTTCGAGTCGGCGCCCGCCGGCGGCGACTGCGACGCCGACGCGTGCACCACCTGCTCCGACGAGGGCCGGCCCGGCGAGGTCCTCGCCGTCGATCGGCACGGGATGGCGTCGGTTCGCACGGCGAGCGGCGTCGAGCTCGTCGACGCCACGCTGGTGTCGCCGGTCGACCCCGGTGACCTCGTGCTCATCCACGCCGGCACCGCCATCGCGGTGGTGCCGGAGTGAGCCGCTCCGATGAGTGACTTCCTGTACCCGTTCCTCGAGGGCGCCGAACCGGACCTGACCGCGCTGCTGGATGACCTCACGGCGTCGGCAGCCGCCAAGCTGGCCGCCAGCGAGGCGCTCCGCGCGGCCACGCTGCAGCAGGAGGCCGGTGGACTGGTGGCGACAGCCGCGGCCATGGCCGATCGCTTCCGGGCCGGCGGCCGGCTGTTCACGTTCGGCAACGGTGGCAGCTCGACCGACGCGGCATCCGCCGCCGACCTGTTCGCGGCGCCGCCGTCCGGCGCCGCGCTGCCGGCGCGCTGCCTGGCCGACGACGCCGCCGTCCTCAGCGCGCTCGGCAACGACGTCGGGTTCGACCTCGCGTTCTCGCGCCAGCTGATCGCCAACGCCCGCCCGGGCGACATCGCCCTCGGCATGTCGACGAGCGGCAACTCGCGGAACCTGCTGACCGCCTTCCACGAGGCGAAGCGGACCGGCGTGCTCACCGTCGGGCTCGCCGGGTACGACGGCGGTGACATGGGGCGTTCGGAGGACGTCGACCACTGCCTCGTCGTGCGCTCCGACAGCGTCCATCGCGTGCAAGAGGTCCAGGCGGCGTTGATCTTCGCCCTCTGGTCGGCCGTGCGCGAGCGCCTCGACCGGGTGGAGGTCGGTGATGGCTGAGGACGGGTCTGCGCCCGGCAGCCGCGAGGCCGCCGTCCTCGACCGCATCGCCGCCTTCCGCCGCCGCCGCCCACGCCTCACTGACGAGGTGATCACGCTGGCCCACGGGGCCGGGGGCAAGGCGTCGGCGGCGTTGGTCGAGACGGTGTTCCTCGACGCCTTCGCCGGCGCCGACCACGGCCCGCTGCCGGACGCCGCGACGCTGGTCGTCACCGAAGGCGACCGGCTGGCGTTCAGCACCGACACGTTCGTGGTGTCGCCGCGCCGGTTCCCCGGCGGCTCCATCGGCCACCTCGCCGTGCATGGCACCGTCAACGACGTCGCCGTGCAGGGCGGCCGGCCGGCCTGGCTCTCGGCGGCCTTCGTGCTCGAAGAGGGGCTGCCGGTCGCCGAGCTGCGGGCCGTCGTCGCCGACATGGCCGAGGCCGCGGCGGCGGCCGGCGTCCGGGTCGTGACCGGTGACACCAAGGTCGTGGGCACGGGTGCCGCCGATGGGCTGTTCATCACCACGGCCGGGTTGGGGGTGATCCCGGCGGGGCGGACGCTCGGCCCGGAGCACGTCCAGCCCGGCGACCGGGTGCTCGTGTCCGGCACGATCGGCGACCACGGGATGGCGGTGATGCTGGCGCGCGGTGACCTCGCCCTCGAGGCCGACATCGCGTCCGACACGGCCCCGGTGAACGGGCTGGTCGAGGCGATCCTGGCCGCCGCGCCGGGCACTCGATGGCTGCGCGACCCCACGCGCGGCGGCCTCGGCACGGTCTGCAACGAGTTGGCCCGGGACGCCAACGTCGCGGTGGTCCTCGAGGAGACGGCGGTCCCGGTCATGCCCACCGTGCTCGGTGCGTGCGACCTCCTCGGCATCGATCCGCTCTACGTGGCCAACGAGGGCAAGGTCGTCGCTGTCGTGCCGGCGGCCGAGGCCGACGCTGCGCTCGGCGCGATGCGCGCGCACCCCATCGGCGCGGCGGCAGCCATCGTCGGCACCATCGCCGCCGAGCCGGAGGGCATCGTCGTGCTGCGCACCACGTTCGGGGGCACCCGGATCGTCGACATGCTGGTGGGCGACCCGCTCCCGCGCATCTGCTGATGGCCGACGCCATGCGCCGCCGGTTCCGGGTCACCGGCACCGTGCAGGGCGTCGGCTTCCGGCCGTTCGTGTACCGCCGTGCCGTCGAGCTCGGCCTCGCCGGGTTCGTGCGCAACGACAGCGGCGGCGTGCTCATCGAGGTGGAGGGCGACGGCGCCCGCATCGACGACCTGGCCCGCTCGCTGCGCGACGACGTCCCGCCGCTGGCCCGGGTCGAGGATGTCGTCAGCGAGGTGGTGGCGCCGCTGGCCGGCGGAGCCGGCTTCACGATCGAACAGAGCGAGGACCTCGGCGCGCCCGCCGTTCCGGTGAGCGTCGACACGGCCCCGTGCGCGGCGTGCCTCGCCGAGGTGCTCGATCCGCACGACCGCCGCCACGGCTACCCGTTCACGAACTGCACCGACTGCGGCCCGCGCTACACCATCGTCCTCGCCGTTCCGTACGACCGGCCGGCGACGACGATGGCCGGCTTCGCGATGTGCCCGGCCTGCCGTGCCGAGTACGACGACCCGACCGACCGTCGCTTCCACGCCCAGCCCAACGCCTGCCCGGACTGTGGACCGCACGTCACGTGGCGCCGGCCGGACGGCACGGCGGTGGCGGATCGTCAGGCCGCCGTCGATGCCGCGGTGGCCGCGCTGCTCGCCGGCGCGGTCGTGGCCGTGAAGGGGGTCGGGGGCTACCACCTCGCCGCCGACGCCACGTCCGCCGAGGCCGTGGGCGAGCTGCGGCGCCGCAAGGCCCGCGACGACAAGCCGTTCGCCGTGATGGTGCCCGACGTCGAGGCCGCCACCGGGCTGGGCATCGTCGACGCCGCGGCCGCGGCGGCGCTGTGCTCGCCGCGGCGACCGATCGTGCTGGTGCCGCGCCGGGAGGCGAGCGTCGTCGTCGACGCGGTCGCGCCGGGGCTGCCGGAGCTCGGGCTGATGTTGCCCTACAGCCCGCTCCACCACCTGCTCCTCGCCGGCGTCGGGCGGCCGCTCGTGATGACCAGCGGCAACCTCAGCGACGAGCCGATCGCCCACGACGACGACGACGCCATCACCCGTCTCGGACCACTGACCGACGGGCTGCTGACCCACGACCGCCCGATCCACATCCGCTGCGACGACTCCGTCGCGCGGGTCACCGGCGGACGGGTCCAGGTGCTGCGCCGCTCCGCGGTCATGCGCCCGAGCCGATCGCCCTCCCGTTCGACGCGTCGGCGGTGTCGGTGCTGGCGGTCGGCGCCGAGCTGAAGTGCACGGTCGCCGTCACCAAGGGTCGCCAGGTCGTGGCCAGCCACCACATCGGCGATCTCGAGCACCTCGCGACCTACCGATCGTTCGTGCAGGCCGTCGAGCACCTGCCCCGCCTGTACGGCGTGGTGCCCGACGTCATCGCCCACGACCTGCACCCCGAGTACCTCTCGACGAAGTTCGCCGTCGAGCTCGACCTGCCCACCGTCGGCGTCCAGCACCACCACGCCCACGTCGCCTCGTGCATGGTCGAGCACCGGCGGACCGAGCCCGTGGTCGCCGTCTGCTTCGACGGCCTCGGCTACGGCCCGGACGGGACGTTGTGGGGCGGTGAGCTGCTCGTGGCCGACTTCGCCGGCTTCCGGCGCGCCGGTCACCTGATGCCGATCGTGATGCCCGGTGGCGTCGCAGCCATCCGCGAACCGTGGCGCATGGCCGCGTCGTGGCTGGCGGCGACCGCTGGTCCTGACGCCGCGACCGCGCGCTTCGCGTCGTCGCACGACGTTGCGGCGGCGGTCGTCGACCTGGCCGAGCGCGGGGCCGGCCCGGTGACCACGGCGGTCGGGCGCCTCTTCGACGCGGTTGCCGCGCTGCTCGGGGGGCGGGCGAGGGTGACGTTCGAAGCGCAGGCCGCGATCGAGCTGGAGGCGGCCGCCCGGACCGTCCCGCGATCGTCGGCGCCGCGCTACGAGGGCACCGTCGTGGTCGTGCCCGATGCTGACGGCGTCGCGGTGCTCGACCCGCGCCCGCTGATCAGCGCCCTCCTCGAGGACCGGGCAGGCGGTACGCCGCTGCCGGTGCTGGCGGCCGGCTTCCACGAGGCGATCGGTGACGCCGCCGCCCGTCTCGCCGCCGGGATCGCCGCCGACGAGGGGATCGACACCGTCGTCCTCACCGGCGGCGTGTTCCAGAACGCCCGCCTCACCGACGTCGTCGAGTCCGCCCTCACCGATGCCGGGCTGCAGGTGCTCGTCCACCAGCAGGTGCCCACCAACGACGGCGGCATCAGCATCGGCCAGGCGGCCGTCGCGGCGTGGGGGCGGTGAGGGCGGCGACTCGGGCACTGTGACACCCCCGTCGTACACTTGTTCGTTGTGAGGGCTGGGGTGCTCGAACGGTTGGCAGCGGTCATCGACGAGTTGGTCGCGCTCGACGAGACGGCGGTGGTCGACGACCAGCTGGCCGCGCTCGTGACGGGGCTGCAGCGCGAGCGCGCTCGGCTGGGTGCGGCGACCGGCCGGCTGTTGACCCGCTGGCACGAGAGCGGGATGTGGGCGGACGACGGCTCGCGCACGTGCGCCGGCCGGTTGGCCCGCGAGACGCACACGTCGGTGAGCACGGCGAAGGCGGAGCTCCGGCGCGCCCGCCACCTCGTGGCGATGCCCGACGTCGCGTCGGCGATCGTTGCCGGGCGGCTGTCGCTGGACCACCTCGACGTGCTCGGGCGGGCCGCCCGTGCGCCGGGCTTCGCCGCGGCGGAGGCGATGCTCGTCGAGCACTGTGCGACGCTCCGCTTCGCCGACGCGGCCAAGGTGATCGCGTACTGGTCACAGCAGGCCGACCACGATCCGGGACCGGACGACCGGTCCGTGCTGCACGCGTCGACGACGTGGCAGGGACACGTGGTCGTCGACGCGGTGCTCGAACCGATCGGCGGTCGGATCTTCCTCGACGAGCTGGCCCGGCACGAGCGCGACCAGTACCTGGCGGACGAGCGCGCTGGGACCGCTCGGACGGCGGCGCGGCGGCGGGCCGCGGCGCTCGTCGAGATGGCGACCCGGTCGGCCAACGCGACCGGCCGTCGGCGCCCGAAGCCGCTCTTCACGGTGCTGGTCGGCGACGACCGGGCGCACCACCTGTGCGAGCTCGCCGACGGCACGGTCGTGACACCGGAGCGGCTGTCGCCGTGGATCGGGTCGGCGATGCTGGAGACGGTCCTGTTCGACGGACCGACCACCGTGGTGTCGGTGTCGCGCCGGCGCAGCTTCGTCGGCGCCGTACGCCGGGCGGTGGAGGTCCGCGACCGGCACTGCCGGCACCCGTCCGGCTGTGACGTCCCGGCCTCGGGGTGCGACGTCGACCACGTCGTGCCGTACGCCGACGGCGGGCTGACGAGCCAGTTCAACGGACGGCTCGAGTGCACCACCCACAACCGCCACGCCGACCGCCACGACCACGACGCTGCGCCGCGGCCCGAGCGATCAGTCGGCCGGCTCGACGAGCTGCGCGCCCTCATCCGCTTCCGGACCCGCCGCGACTACCCCGACGATGACGAACCCCACGACCACACAGGGTGAGCTCCCTGCGAGCTCGGCGCCTCAGATCTGGGCCGCGAACGACTCGTAGGAGTCGGCGTTGTCGAGCGCGTCCCCGACAGACAACGTCGTCGTCGTCCCGGCCGGGTAGTAGTACTGCTCGTCGTCGGTGCCCGCCGCGTCATGCGAGACCTCGTGCAGCAGGATCTCGCCGTAGCGCCGTGTCGACTCGTTCTTCATCACGTCCATGCACATGTGGATGTCCGTCCACACCGCGTAGACGTAGGCCTTCGCGTCGTCGCAGTCCGTCTCGCACTCGATCGTGAAGTCATCGGCATCGAGGTAGCGCTTGATCTTGGTGAACCGGATCAACGCCTTGAGAGCGGTCGACGACGAGTTGCTGGCGAAGTTCTCCCGCAGCAACCTGGCGGTTGCCGCGTCCTGCGTGCCCGGCCGGGCGTTGAGGTACCGCTGTAGGGCCGTGACGGCGCGGCCCGCCTCGGCTCTGGCGATCACCACCCCAGCGCGGCGCTGCGCCACGTCGTAGCGCTCGCAGTCCTGGGTGTAGTAGCGCTGCACGGTGACCGGGGGCTCGGCGGGTCGGGTCGAGTCGTCAGCGGACTTCTCGCAGCTCCCGCCCGACGCGCAGCCACCGCAGCACGATCGTTGCACCTGGGCGAACACACCCGCGACGGCGTGGTTGCCCGCCAGCCGCTGGAGGCGGATGAGTGCGGACTGGTCGCCGCGCGGCGCACTCGCCGCTCTCGAGCGTCGCCCACCGTGGTGGTGACGACGAACCGCGGTTCGCCCCCCATCGGCCACGCGGCCACTCTATGGCGGTCAATATCCGGGCGGGGGCGTGAACCCGCCGGTGTGCTTGGCGAGCTGGGCGGCGGCCCAGATCGTGGTGCGGTCGCGGTAGGCGTCGCCGATGATCTGCAGGCCGACGGGGAGGCCATCGGACGTCTGGCCGACGGGCGCGGCGGTGGCCGGGAGGTGGGCGCCGACGGCGAGGCCGGCCCAGAAGAGCTGCGCGAAGTACGGGACGACGGTGCCGTTGACGGTCATCGTGCGGGCGGGCATCGGCTCGGAGTGATCGTGCGGGAACGGCGGTGTCGCGGTGATCGGGGCGAGCAGGACGTCGTGGTCCTGGAAGAACGCCCGCCAGGCCCACCGGTGCAGGTCCCGGGTCTCGGCGGCGATCACGAACTCGCGGTGACGGGCGGTCGAGAAGCGCAGGCTCCGCGCGTACTCACTGTCGTCGGTGGGTTCGAGCGCCGATGCCCGCGCCAGGAGGCGGTCGTACTCGGGGTCGCGCGCGCTCATCGTCGCCAGCAGCAGCTGGAGGTAGGTGTCGTGGGCCTGGCCGACATCGAACTTCGGGCGGGCGCGGAAGTCGATCCTCGCGCCGGCCTTCTCGAGCGCCCTGGCGGCATCCTCGATCGGGCCCATCACGGTGGCGTCGACGGGCGACAGGTCCGGCTGGTCGAGCCACACGGCGACCCGCAGGCCGGACAGCGAGGTCGGCGGCGCCGGGAGCGCCAGGCGGTAGCCGTCCTCGAGGTCCGGCCCGGCCGTGACCTTGAGGGCGAGCGCCAGGTCGTCGGCGGAGCGGGCCAGCGGGCCGACGACGGAGATCGGCCCCTCGCTCACGAGCAGCGCGCTCAGCGTCTGGCCCCGCTTGGGCACGATGCCGTACGTCGGCTTGTGGCCGTAGACGCCGTTGTACGCCGCCGGGTTGCGGATGCTCCCGCCGATGTCGCTGCCGTACTCGAGGGCCGTCAAGCCGGCGGCCAGCGCCGCGGCCGAGCCACCCGACGAGCCGCCCGCACCCCGACCGAGGTCCCACGGGTTGTTCGTCGTGCCGTAGACGTCGTTGTAGGACTGGAAGTCGGACAGGGCGATCGGCACGTTCGTCTTGCCGAAGATCACCGCACCGGCGGCGCGGAGCCGGGCGACGACGACGGCATCCTCGGTGGCCACGTTGCCGGCGAACGCGGGGAAGCCCCACGTGGTCGGCTGCCCCGGGATGTTGAAGCTCTCCTTGACCGTCATCGGCACCCCATGGAGGGGGCCGATCGGCCGGCCCTTGGCGAGCGCCCGATCGGCCGCCCGCGCGTCCTTCAGCGCGCGCTCGCGGTCATCGACCACGACCGCGTTGATCGCCGGGTTCAGGCGGTCGACGCGATCCAGGTAGGCCGCGCAGCAACTCGACGCTCGACACGCGACCCGTCTTGACGGCACGGGCGAGCTGCCCCGCAGTCCCGAACGGGAACACCGACAACGACCTGACAGCCGCAGACGACCTGGCCAAGAGATCCCCCCATCGTGACGTGATCCAGCGAGCCGGACGATCCCGGCCGCCCCACAGCACGCACCATCCTGCCCTGTCCGGGGATGCCGCGCCGGGCTGGACGTCAGGGAGCGTGATGGTCGGTCCAGGCGGCGCCGTTCCAATAGCGCCGTCCGCCGCCTGGGACGGGATACCAGCCGGCTGGTGCCGCCCCGACGGGCGACGCGTGCGTGAACTGCTGGGCCACGACGACGGTCGTGCTCCCACCCATGCCGACGACCTGGTGCGCTTGGCAGGCCATCACCATCGCGACGATCCACCCTGCGATGCTCCAGCCGAGGAGGAAGTTGATCAGCGCGATGGCACCCTGGTTGGACCTCCCTCGGGTCGCGGCGACCGCCCACGGGAGCATGTACCCGAAGCTGAGCACGGCGACGATCCAGGCGATCGCGACAACGGCGCCGTTGGCCGGCCGCTGATCCGTGACGATGTGCGCACCCGGCGAGCCTGCTGGGGACGCAACCGAACTCGTCGGCGGCGGAGCCGGGTGTCCCACCGGACCCGCAGGCGCCGGCCCGACCGACCTCGGGCGGTTCGCGTCGGGCGGTCCGAACGGCGACGACTCGCTCACGGTGCTCCCTCCCGCCAAGGGCGCCATGCCCTTCCCGAGCTGTGATGGTAGGCGAGCCGTGATGGTCGGTCCGAGGCCCGGGGGCGAGCTCCGCACCCTCATCCTCGATCGGTGACGGGCAAGGCCGGGCGCAGTGGGTGGAAAACGCACCCATTGTCGGCGCCGGCCGTGGCGGCTAACAAGGCATCGGGGGCCGGGCGCGCCCCCTGGACAGGGGGTTGCAGCGATGTCGACGACGGAAGCCCCGGCGGAGGAGGCCGTCATCCACGTGCTGTGGATCAACGCCGGGTTGAGCTGTGACGGCGACTCGGTGGCGCTGACCGCGGCCACGCAGCCGAGCATCGAGGAGATCGCCCTCGGTGCGCTGCCCGGGTTGCCGAAGATCGCCGTGCACTGGCCGCTGATCGACTTCGAATGCGGTCCCGTCGGTGGTGCCGACGACTTCATCGAGTGGTTCTTCAAGGCCGACCGGGGCGAGCTCGATCCGTTCGTCTTGGTCGTCGAGGGGTCGATCCCCAACGAGGCGATCAAGCGCGAGGGCTACTGGTGCGGGTTCGGCAACGACCCCGCGACCGGCCAGCCGATGACGACCAGCGAGTGGCTCGACCGGCTGACGCCGAAGGCGCTCGCCGTCCTGGCGGTGGGCACGTGCGCGACCTACGGCGGCATCCACGCCATGGCCGGCAACCCGACCGGCGCGATGGGCGTGCCGGACTACCTCGGCTGGGGCTGGAAGTCGAAGGCGGGCATCCCGATCATCTGCGTGCCGGGGTGCCCGGCCCACCCGGACAACATGTCCGAGACGATCCTGTACCTGCTCTACCAGGCGACCGGGCAGGCGCCGATGATCCCGCTCGACGATGCCCTCCGGCCCCGCTGGCTCTTCGGCGCGACCGTGCACGAGGGCTGCGACCGCGCCGGCTACTACGAGCAGGGCGACTTCGCCACCGAGTACGGCTCGCCGAAGTGCATCGTCAAGCTCGGGTGCTGGGGCCCCGTCGTCAACTGCAACGTGCCCAAGCGGGGCTGGGTCAACGGCGTCGGCGGGTGCCCCAACGTCGGCGGCATCTGCATCGGCTGCACGATGCCCGGCTTCCCGGACAAGTTCATGCCGTTCATGGACGAACCGCCCGGCTCCAAGACGTCGACGGCGGGCAGCCGTCTCTACGGCAACGTGATCCGCCGCCTCCGCGGGATCACCCAGAAGACCGTCAACGAAGAACCGAAGTGGCGGACGCCCGGCACGACCCTGACGACCGGCTACGAGCCCGGGTGGAAGAGGTAGCACCATGGTCACCAAGCACGCTGACGCCGGTGTCGTGGAGATGGCGTGGGACCCGATCACGCGGATCGTCGGCAGCCTCGGCATCTACTGCAAGATCGACTTCGGCCAGGGCAAGGTCGTCGACTGTCACAGCACGTCGTCGATCTTCCGTGGCTACAGCGTCTTCATGAAGGGCAAGGACCCGCGCGACGCCCACTTCATCACCAGCCGCATCTGCGGCATCTGCGGCGACAACCACGCGACGTGCTCCGTGTACGCCCAGAACATGGCCTACGGGGTCCACCCGCCGGCCCTCGGCGAGCAGATCATCAACCTCGGCGAGGCCGCCGAGTACATGTTCGACCACAACATCTTCCAGGAGAACCTGGTCGGCGTCGACTTCTGCGAGAAGATGGTCGCCGAGACCAACCCGGGCGTCCTCGAGCAGGCCAACCGGACCGAGTCGCCGCATGCCGGCGACCACGGCTACGCCACCATCGGCGACATCATGCGCGCCCTCAACCCGTTCTCGGGCGAGTTCTACCGCGAGGCGCTGCAGGTCAGCCGGTGGACGCGGGAGATGTTCTGCCTGATGGAGGGCCGCCACGTGCACCCGTCGACGCTGTACCCCGGCGGCGTCGGGACCACGGCGACGATCCAGCTGTTCACCGACTACTACACCCGGCTGATGCGCTACGTGGAGTTCATGAAGCGCGTCGTCCCACTGCACGACGACCTCTTCGACTTCATCTACGAGGCGATGCCCGGCTACGAGGAGGTCGGCCGGCGCCGCGTCCTGCTGGGGTGCTGGGGCGCCTTCCAGGACCCCGACGTCTGCAACTTCCGGTACGAGGACATGACGGCGTGGGGCCGGGCGATGGCCGTCACCCCCGGCGTGATCGTCGACGGCAACCTGGTCACCAACGACCTCGTCGACATCAACCTCGGCATCCGCATCCTCCTCGGCAGCTCGTTCTACGACGACTGGGAGGACCAGGAGATGTTCGTGACCCGGGACCCGCTCGGGAACCCGATCGACCGGCGCCACCCCTGGAACCAGCACACCAACCCGCAGCCGCAGAAGCGTGACTTCGACGGCAAGTACAGCTGGGTCATGTCGCCGCGCTGGTTCGACGGCACCGACCACCTCGCCCTCGACACGGGCGGCGGTCCGATCGCCAGGCTGTGGTCGACGGCGCTCTCGGGGTTGGTCTCCACGGATCACTTGAAGTCGACCGGCCACAGCGTCGAGATCCACCTCCCGCGCTCGGCGCTGCGGCCGGCCGTCACGTTCGAATGGAAGATCCCGCAGTGGTCCAACGCCATCGAGCGCGATCGCGCCAGGACGTACTTCCAGGCGTACGCGGCGGCCGCCGCACTGGACTTCGTCGAGAAGGCCTTGGCGGACGTGCGGGCGGGGAAGAGCAAGACATGGGAGCCGTTCGAGGTGCCGGACGAGGGCATCGGGTGCGGCTTCACCGAGGCCGTGCGCGGCGTGCTGTCGCACCACATGGTCATCAAGGGCGGCAAGATCGCCAACTACCACCCGTACCCGCCGACACCGTGGAACGCCAACCCGCGCGACGTGTACGGCACGCCGGGTCCGTACGAGGACGCCGTGATGAACACGCCGATCTTCGAAGAGAACGGGCCGGACACGTTCAAGGGCATCGACATCATGCGTGCCGTGCGCAGCTTCGATCCGTGCCTGCCGTGCGGCGTGCACATGTACCTGGGCAAGGGCAAGGTCCTCCACACGACGCACTCGCCGACCCAGGTCGCCCATCCCGAGCTGGCCGGGTAGGGCCGGCGTGGACGGCGCAGCCCCGGACCTGCGGGCGGTCGGCGACCGCATCGAGCGGTTGCTCGACGAGCTGCAGGCGGCCGTGGGACCGCGCCCGTTCGAGGCGGTCGAGGAGCTGGTCCGCCTGGTCACGGACCTCTATGGCGCCGGGCTGGCTCGGGTCCTCGAGCTGGTGAAGGAGTCGGCGCCCGCGCTCCTCGACCGCCTCTCTGACGACGAGCTCGTGGCCAGCCTGCTCGTCGTCCACGGCCTGCACCCCCGCACCGTCGATGAACGTGTCCGCGCCGCCCTGGACTCCGTCCGGCCGTTCCTCGCCCACCACGACGGCGACGTCGAGCTGCTCGCCGTCGACGCCGACGCGGGGGTCGTGCGCTTGCGACTGGTCGGCAACTGCGACGGGTGCCCGTCGTCGGCGGTGACGCTGCATCTCGCGGTCGAGCGGGCCATCCTCGAGGCCGCGCCGGAGATCGACTGCATCGACGTCGCCGACCAGACCCCGGCGCCGGTCCTCGCCGGCGTCCAGACGCCCGTGGCGATCATCCGCAAGCCGGTGTTCGACGCCTGCCCGACGGAGCTGGTGGGCGCGGCAGCCGTGTCGCCGTGAGCGACGCCCTCGGCGTCCTCCGGCGGATCCGGCAGGCGCCGCCACCGCGGGTCGACGCGGTGTGCGAGCTGTGCGGCGGGCCACTCGCCGACGAGCACGGGCATCTCGTCGACCTCGAGCGCCGCGGCCTCCTCTGCGGCTGCCGCTCGTGTGCACTGCTGTTCACGGCCGACGGTTCCGGCGGACAGCGCTTCCGGGCCGTCCCGGACCGCTACCGGTCGTTCCCGGACGTCCGACTCTCGCCGGCGCAGTGGGACGCCCTCCAGATCCCGGTGAGCGTCGCCTTCTTCTTCGTCAACTCGACGCTCGGTCACGTCGCCGCGTTCTACCCCGGGCCGGCGGGCGCGACCGAGTCGCTGCTGCCGCTGGCCGCGTGGCAGGAGGTCGTCGACGGCAACCCCGAGCTGGCGACGATGCTCGCCGACGTCGAGGCCCTGCTCGTGCGCATCGACCCGATCACCCACGAGGGCGAGTGCCACCTGGTGCCGATCGACGCCTGCTACGAGCTCGTCGGCCAGCTGCGCCGGCTGTGGAAGGGGTTCGACGGCGGCACCGAGGCGCACCGGGCGCTGGACGCCTTCTTCGACGACGTGCGGGCGCGCGCCGGGCGCGGGCGATGAGCAACCTGACGTTCGAGGTGCTCGGCGCGCGGGCCGAGCCGTACGCCGTCCAACCGACGATCGCCCTCCGGCTGCGCGTGACCGCCGAAGAGGGCACGGTCGTCCACGCCGTGGCGTTGCAGTGCCAGATCCGCATCGAACCCCAACGTCGGCGCTACGAGCCGGCCGAGGAGGAGCGCCTCGTCGAGTTGTTCGGCGAGCCGTCGCGCTGGGGCGAGACGCTCCGACCGTTCCTGTGGACGCACGTGGCGGCGACGTTGCCCGGGTTCGTCGACTCGACCGAGGTCGACCTGCTGGTGCCGTGCACGTACGACATGGAGATCGCCGGCACCAAGTTCTTCCACGCCGTCGCCGACGGCAGCGTCGTGCCGTTGGTCCTCCTCTTCTCCGGCACGACGTTCGTGCGGACGGGCACCGGCATCAGTGTCACGCCGATCGCCTGGCACGAGGACGCCACGTTCCCGCTGCCGATCGGCGTGTGGCGCGACATGATGGACCGCTCGTTCCCGAACAGCGGCTGGCTGGTGGTGAGCCGGCCCGTGCTCGACGCGGTGACGAGGTTCAAGGCCCGGCGGGCCCTGGCGACCTGGGACCAGACGCTCGAGGCCCTGCTCAAGGAGGCAGGGGAGGAGACATGAGTCGTCATTGCGTTCCCCGGCCACGCAGGCCGTGTTGGCCGCTCGCTCGCTGGCGCTCGCTCGCTCGCATGGGCAGAGGGCGTGCCGTGACCGCCGATCGGTTCGCCGCGGCGCGCGCCATCGCCGCGACCGTGCTGTACGAGGGCTACCTGCTGTACCCGTACCGTGCGTCGGCACGCAAGAACCAGCTGCGGTGGCAGTTCGGGGTCGTCGTCCCACCGCGGCACGCCGAGCTCGACCCGTCCGAGCGCTCGGCCGTGCGCACGGAGTGCATCGTCGATCCCGGTGCCACGCCGGTCCTGCACGTCCGGCTGTGCTGCCTGCAGCTCCAGCAGCGCACGATGGAGGCGGCGACCGAGGACGGCTTCACACCGCTCGAGGTCCTCGAGGTCGACGGCGCTCCGTGGGTCGAGTGGGACGAGGCGGTCGAGCACGACCTGGCGATCGCCGAGCTCGCGCTGCTCCCGGCCACGTCCGCTTGCTGCGATGTACCGGTGAACCTGCCAGCGGCGATCGACGTCGAGGAGCTCCACTCTGCCGCCGGCGAGCTCGTGGGACGGGCCGTTCGCCGGCGCGAGGCCGTCGACGCACTCGTGCGCATCGAGACGTCGTGGGTCGAAGGGTCGGCCGCCTACCTGTCCGTCTCGATCGTCGTCGAGAACGTCACCGACTGGTGGTCGCCGACGTGCTCGCGCGACGAGGTGATGCGGCGGTCGCTGGTCGCCGTGCACACGCTGCTCGCCGTCGACGACGGCGCGTTCGTGTCGCTCCTGGAGCCACCGGACGCCGCCGCGGATGCCGTCGCCCGGTGCCGCAACGACGGCACGTTCCCCGTGCTCGTCGGTCCCGGCGGCGACCTCGTGCTGTCGTCACCGATCATCCTCTACGACCAACCGCAGATCGCCCCCGAGAGCGCCGGCGACCTCTTCGACGCCACCGAGATCGACGAGATCCTCGCCCTCCGCGTGCTCACGCTCACCGACGACGAGAAGGCCGAGGCGCGCGCCACGGACACACGCGCCGCCGCCATCGTCGACCGCTGCGACGACCTCCCGCCCGAGGTGTGGGCCCGGCTGCACGGTGCCGTGCGCTCGATCACGCCGGCCGAGACGCCGCCGGAGCCGACGCCATGGTGGGACCCCGACGCCGAGGCGGCGATCGATCCGTGGACCGAGACGGTCGATGTCGGGGGTCGCCCGCTCGGCGCCGGGGCGAAGGTCGTGCTGCGACCCGGACATCGGCGCGCCGACGCCCACGACCTGTTCCTCGCCGGGATGGCGGC
The DNA here is from genome assembly GCA_963784255.1 of uncultured Acidimicrobiia bacterium. Classification (GTDB taxonomy): domain Bacteria; phylum Actinomycetota; class Acidimicrobiia; order Acidimicrobiales; family Ilumatobacteraceae; genus JALZMG01. The sequence goes on from CAWAQO010000007.1 coordinate 41,929, forward strand.
CACCGTCGCCGGCGTCTTCCGCGACGCCGAGGGCGACCTCCACCTCGCCGTCACCGTCGACGACGACCCGGCGACCGAGGCCCTGTCGTGGCAGGGGCGGTACCTGTTCTTCCGGCCCGACGAGGTCGAGCCGGTCGAGGTGGCGCGATGAGGGTCCTCGTCGCCGGCATCGGCAACATCTTCCTCGGCGACGACGGGTTCGGGGTCGAGGTCGCCAACCGGCTCGCCGGCCGCGAGGTGCCCGACGACGTCCGCGTCGCCGAGTACGGCATTCGAGGCGTGCACCTCGCCTACGACCTGCTCGACGGTTACGACCTGCTCGTCCTCGTCGACACCGTGCCGATGGGCGCGGCCCCCGGTACCGTCGCCGTGATCGAGATCGATCCCGACGACGTCGGGTCGGCGACCGAGCCGACGATCGACGCCCACACGATGACGCCCGCCGCTGTGCTCGGCACGCTGGCGAACCTCGGCGGGCGGATCGCCCGCGTGCTGCTCGTCGGGTGCCAGCCCGCCGTCCTGGACGACGGGATCGGGCTCTCCGCTCCCGTCGCCGCCGCCGTCGAGCCGGCCGTCGACGAGGTCCTCGACCTGCTCACGCTCGCCCGCACCGGAAGGGAACCCTGATGCGCATCGTCACCGCCCTGCTGCTGTCCGCCCTCGTCGCGTTGGTCGCCGGCGTGGTCGTCAAGTCGGCGCCGGATGTGTCCCGCTACCTGAAGATCCGGGAGATGTAGGGGTTGACCCGCTATGCCATCGTCCCGGAGCAGTCCGAGGTCCGGATCGAGGCCACGTCCAACGTGCACCCGATCCACTCGCGGACCAGCGGCCTCGAGGGGTTCGTCGACCTCCAGCTCGGCGGCGGACGGGTGGACCTGACGATGGCACCGCGAGGTGAGTTGTCCCTGCCCGTGGCGAAGCTGTCGTCCGGGAACCCGATCGAGGATCGCGAGCTGCAGCGCCGCGTCGACGCCCGGCGCTACCGGACGATCGACGGGCGCCTCACCGCGATCAGTTCGGCGGGGCCCGACGGGCGGTACCTCGTCCGGGGCGACGTGACGTTCCGCGGTGTGACCAACTCGTACGAGGACGAGATGTCGATCGCCGAGCTCGCCGACGGGACGTTGCAGCTCGACGGCCGGGCGACGTTCGACATCCGCGACTTCGGCATGGAGCCGCCGAGGATCCTGCTGTTCAAGGTCCACCCAGAGGTCGACGTGACCGTCACGATCATCGCCAGGAAGGAGGGCTGAGCGCATGTGCCTCGGGATCCCCGGCCGGCTCGTCGAGCTGACCAGCCACGAGCACCTCGCCCGTGTGGACGTCAACGGCGTCGGCCGGATCATCAACATCGGCCTGCTCGAGGACGAGGGGCTGGTCCCCGGTGACTGGGTGCTGATCCACGTCGGCTTCGCCATGGCCAAGATCGACGAGGCCGAAGCGCAGCGCGCCCTCGAGGGCCTGCAGCTGATGGGCCAGGCCTACGACGACGAGCTCGCCGCGATCGCCGGCTCGGACCTGGCGACCTGACGGGATCGATCGTGCGCTTCGTCGACGAGTACCGCGACCCGGCGGCGGCGCGCGCCCTCGTCCGCCACATCACCGAGCTGGCCGGCGAGCGCTCGTTCAAGTTCATGGAGGTGTGCGGTGGCCACACCCACACCATCTACCGGCACGGCATCGAGCACGTGCTCCCGGACACCGTCGAGCTGGTGCACGGGCCGGGCTGCCCCGTCTGCGTGATCCCGATGGGTCGGGTCGACGACGCCATCGCGGTCGCCGAGACGCCCGGCGTCATCTTCACGTCGTTCGGCGACATGATGCGCGTCCCGGGCGGCAGGGGGAACCTGCTCGAGGCCAAGGCCCGCGGCGCCGACGTCCGGTTCGTGTACTCGCCGCTCGACGCCCTGCAGCTGGCGACCGAGCACCCCGACCGTGAGGTGGTGTTCTTCGCCGTCGGGTTCGAGACGACCGCCCCGTCCACGGCCGTGACGCTGCTCCGGGCACGGGAGCTGGGCGTCACGAACTTCCGGGTGTTCTGCAACCACGTGACCATCGTCCCGCCGATCCGCGCCATCCTCGAGTCGCCGGACCTCCGTCTGGACGGCTTCCTCGGACCCGGTCACGTGTCGACCGTCGTCGGCAACCGGCCCTACCGCTTCGTCCCCGAGAAGTACGGCAAGCCGCTCGTCACGGCGGGCTTCGAGCCGCTCGACATCCTCCAGGCGATCGCCATGCTGCTCACCCAGCTCCGCGAGGGCCGGTGCGAGGTCGAGAACCAGTACTCCCGCATCGTTCGCGACGAGGGCAACCCCCGCGCCCTCGCCATCCTCGCCGAGGTCTTCGAGCTGCGTCCGCACTTCGAGTGGCGCGGGCTGGGGTTCATCTCGCAGAGCGCGCTCAAGCTCCGGCCCGAGTTCGCCGCCTTCGACGCCGAGCTGCACCACGAGCTCCCGGGCGTGCGGGTGGCCGACCCCAAGGCGTGCCAGTGCGGCGAGGTCCTCAAGGGCGTGATCAAGCCGTGGGAGTGCAAGGTGTTCGGGACGGCGTGCACGCCGGAGACGCCGATCGGCACGTGCATGGTGTCGTCCGAAGGGGCCTGCGCCGCCTACTACAACTTCGGCCGGCTCCACCGCGAGGCCGCCGTCGCCCTCGGCCAGCGTCGCTGACGCCGGCCGGCCGGCCGGCCGTCAGCCGCGGCGGCCGACGCGGGTCGTCTGCAGCACGACGCCGAGCGCCAGCCCGAAGACGAGGTGGGCGCTGAGGTCCTCCCAGAGCGTCCCCTTGTCGTACTCCGTGATCGGCTTGTAGACGCCGAGCCGGGGGAGCACCGCGTAGGACGTGGCCCACGCCGTCACACCGGTCGCCGCACCGACGGCGATCGCCGGCACCGGGAGCACCGCCGCGGCGAGCCCGGCGGCCTTGCCCCAGCCGATGCCGGTCATCCAGTGCACGACGTTGTTCACCGGCCTCACCAAGGAGTCGTCGAGATCGATCCCGACGAGCTCGGCGACGCGCTTGCCCACGCGGGCCGGCGCCGGTGCGGCCTCCCCGAAGTCGGTGGCGTCGGTCGAGAGCTCCCAGGTGGCGAAGTCCTTCTCGCCGCCACCCGCCTGGTAGCGGCGGTACCACACGAGGTCCATGGCCACGGTGGCGACCGCGCCGGCGAACGCTCCCCGCACGGCGCTGCCGATCACGTTCACGTCGGGGACTGTAGATGTCGGGCCCACCCGCGGCTCCCAGATGAGAGGGATCTCACGGCTGGCTCACGCCGGACCCATCCGGCGGCGTGACCTTCGTCCGGCAGCGCATCGACGGGTGTTCGTGGCCAACGGCCTCGTCCTGTACGCCGTCGGCGCGGTGTACATGGCGGCGTGCGTGCTCGCGATCGCCTACTTCTACGGCGACCACGACGGCAAGGTCGCGTTCGTCTTCGAACCAGGCACCCGCGGACGCGCCGCGCCCGTCAGGCCCGCGGTCGTCGGAGGTCGGCCATCCGGACCGGGGTGATGTCGGCCTTGATGCCGACGTCGCGCTGGAGGCGTCGCGCGTTCGCGGCCGTCGCCGGGTCCACGAGGGAGACCACGACGCCCTTCGCGCCGGCGCGACCCGTCCGACCCGATCGGTGGATGTAGGCGGTGCCGTCCTGCGGCGGGTCGAAGTGCACGACGCCGGCGACGCCGTCGACGTGCACGCCCCGCGCCGCCACGTCCGTGGCGACGAGGGTGCGGACCTGCCGGCCGGCGAAGTCACGCAGCGCCCGGTCGCGCTGGCTCTGCGAGCGCCCGCCGTGGATCGCCGCTGCCGACGTGCCGAGCCGTTGCAGCTGCTTCACGAGCCGGTCGGCGCCGTGACGCGTGCGGCAGAACACGATCGTCGAGCCGATCGCCTCGACAGCCTTGGCGGTGGTCGCGGAACGATCCGCCGGCGCCAACGTCCAGAACAGGTGGTGCGACGCCGACGTGTCCGGGCGCGTCGAACCGACCTCGTGGACCACGGGATCACGCTGCACCTCCGCGGCGAGCGCGGCGATGGCCCGATCGAACGTGGCGCTGAACAGCAGCACCTGCCGGTCGGGCCCGGTCAGCCGGAGGATGCGCCGGACGGCGGGGAGGAAGCCCATGTCGGCCATCCGGTCCGCTTCGTCGACGACGACCAGCCCGACGTCGTCGAGCTCGACGGCTCCCGAGGCGAGCAGGTCCTCGAGGCGACCCGGGCAGGCGACGACGAGCTCGGCGCCGGCGTCGAGCGCCCGGCGCTGGGGGCCGTAGCCGACGCCGCCGTACACGGTGACGAGCTGGTGGTTGCGGCGACGCACGAGCGGCCGCAGCTCGGTGGCGATCTGGGTCGCCAGCTCGCGCGTCGGCACGAGGATCAATGCGGTCGGGCGCCGGCGCTTCGCCGGTTTCACGCGGACGACCAGCGGCACGCCGAACGCCAACGTCTTGCCCGAGCCGGTCGGGGCGCGGCCGCTGACGTCGCGCCCGGCGAGGGCGTCGGCGATGACGGCGGACTGGACGGGCGTGGGATCGGTGATCCCGGCCGTCGCGAGGACGGCACAGAGGTCGGTGGGCACGCCGAGCGCGGCGAACCCGGTCTGGGGGGTGGACATGCGAGAAGAGGTCTCCTGTTGTGATCGACGGCGCATTCGGCCGGATCAGCGGAGCGTCTGCGCGCAGGCGAAGGTTCGCCCGCGACATCACCGTACCGCCAGGATGCGGATTCACCTCGCCGACGTGCTCGCGAAAGCGGTGTGCCCCGTCCGCCATCGCATCGAGCGGGGTGAGGTCACTTCTTGTAGTTGTTGTTGTACCTTCTTCTTCTTCTTGTTCTGACCCTGGCCCTGGCCGCCGCCGCCGCCCGTGCCGCGGTACCCGCCGGAGACGCCACGGCCTCCCGCGTCGTAGACGGGGTTGAGGGTCGCGGTCGCTGCTTGGGGCGAGCCGGTCCGCCCGCCCGGGCCGGTCGTCACCGGCACCAGCGGGACCATCGGCTTCGCCGCGCCCGATGTGATGGCCGACCACGACGGCTGCTTCGTCTCGATCGGCACCGGTTTGGGCGTGACCGACGCCGTCGGCTGAGACCCGGTCTGTTGCTGAGGTTGGCCGCCTCGCGACGTTGTGTCGTCGCGCGGCGACATCGTCCGCTCCTGCCGCGGTTCGGAGGGCCGCGTGCTGGCGTTGGTCATTGTCGACGCGGCCATCCGTGGCGGCTGCGTTGGATCGGCTCCACGTTCGTGTTGGGTCTCGTCGACGCGGCCATGCGCGATTGCGTCGGCTGCAGCACGGGTGCCGTGACCTCGGTGGAGGCGACGATGCCCGGTTGCAGGATCGGTTGGGCCGACGGCTGCACGTCGCTGGGACCCTTCGTTCCGGCCTTGCCGACGTCGACCGGCTTGAGCGCCTTGGCCACCTCGGCCTTGAGGAACGCGGCCTTCTCCGGGTAGTCCGTGAGCATGCGGAACCGTTGGACGGGGAGCTTGCCCTGCTTGAGGTACTCGCACAGGGCGGCGAAGTGCTGCTCGTCGTCGACGGTTCCCCCTTCGCCGCGCCTTCGGGCCTGCTGGCGCACGGACGCGCGGTTGTCGCCCTCGAGCTCGCGACTCGGCTCCCGGGTCCGCAGCGCGACGAGGCTCGGCGGCGCGAACTCCTGGGCGAACACGCCGGTGGCGAGGTAGTCGGCCAGCAGCCGCGCGATCGTGTTCAGGAACTCCTCGTTCCTCGGTCCGATCATCGAGGCGAGCCCGAAGCGGACCTCGTCGAGGGCGAGGCGATCGGCCGGCTGGTCCAGCCGCCCGTGGTAGTCCTTGAGGTTGATCGCCGTCGTCACGTCGCCGAGGGCCGTCTTCTCCTGGCGCAGGGCGCTGAAGCGATCGATGTCCGGGCGTTCGTTGTTGAACAGGACGAACTCGATGGGCAGGCCCGGCTGCGCCTTCTTGGCCTGGCTGACCAACTTCGCGACAACCTTCGTGAGGAGCTGCCCCGGTTGGCCGCCGATCCGTTGCTTGGTGTCTGGCGAGACCTCCTTCTCGTACTTGGGCAGCGTGCCCTTCATCTCGATCTCGAGCCGGAACGGGCGCCCGGTCGCCGCGAAGTACTTCTCGGCCTCGGGGGCGACGAGCTCGATCAGCTCGTCGAGTGAGAGGAAGCGGCTCTTGGCGACTCCGGTCTTGCGCTCGAGGATCTTGATCTCTGCGGCGTCGAGGCGCTCGACGAGCCGCGACCCCTTCCATGTGGCACGCGTCTGCACCGGCAGCTGTTCGACGACGTCGTGCTCGTGGGTGACGATCGCCACGCCGTCGTTCGACAAGTACACGTCGCACTCGACCCCGTCGAGCTTCGCCTCCGCCTCCGTCGACCGCTGCCCGAGGGCGACCTCGAACGCCCCCTTTGAGTTCTCACCCGGGCGGTTCGTCCGGCGCTGGTCCTCGTCGGCGATCAGCTTGCCCATGGTCCGGTTCGTCGGTCCGGTGCCACGATGGGCGACGACGCCGATGTTGTCGACCGTCGCCAGCGTCGCGTGCCGGTACGCCCGGATGCTGGTGAGCAACGTCGTGTGTGCCGCGACGGGTGTGTCCAGCAGTCCGGGGAGTCCGAGCTGGTAGCTGACCGGCCCGAACCGGCTGTACACCTCGAACGCCGACCAGGCGCTCGACTTGTGCAGCGGGACGAGGGCGGTGGCCTTCTTGACGGCCTCGTCCATCGTTGTGCGCAGCGTGGCGGCGTCGGTGCCGCCTTCGAGTTCGAGTTGCTTGATCACCTCGTTGGCCACCGTGACCGCGGCGGTGACCAGCTCGTTCTGATCCTTACGTGCTCCGAGGCGGGCGGCGCACTCGGTCAACTGCCCGCGCAAGCGGTTGAGCCGGCGGCCCACCGCTGCCCCCGATGGAGGTCGCGTCGAAGAAGGCGGGAGTGCGCTTGATCGCAGCGGCCGCGGCCGTGGCGATGTCAGCGGGAACCTTGTACGGGATGTCCGTTCCCTCCTGGAGCTTCCGGACGACGTACTGGGCTCTCTCCTTGTTCAGCGTGCCGCCGATCACGGCGAGAAGCTGCTTGCGCGCCGCGTCGGCATCGCTCTTGCCGAGCGCCGCCACGATGCTGTCCGTCGTGACGGGCTTCGCGTCCTCGCCGACGAAGCGTCGGCGGATCGTGGGTGGCGCGGTGGTGCGTCGGATCCTGGCTGGCGGTGGCGTCCGGTCGGCGTCGGGTCGGGGCGCGGCGACGCGCCGCTCCTGCGCCCGTTCGCCGAATGCGAACACGCCGCGACACTAGCCGCAGGGCGTGACGGGTGACCCGACGAACCACCGATGATCGGGCGCGACGAGCTCGGTCTGAGCACGAAGAGCGACGAGGAGGACACCCGTGCACATTGCGTTGACCGAGAACTGCACCGCCGACGGCGTGATCGACATGGCCGCGGGCTGGTTCGACCCCACCGACCGGACCGACGACGAGCTGCTGACGGTCACGCGGAACCACATGGCCGAGCAGGACGCCCTGCTCCTCGGGCGGTCCACGTTCGAGGCGTTCCGAGACTTCTGGTCCCCGCAGACGGACGACACGACCGGCATCACCGACCACCTGAACCGGATCCACAAGTACGTGCTGTCGACCACGCTCGTGGATCCAGCGTGGGAGCCGACGACGATCCTGCGCGACCTCGACGGGGTGCGCGCGCTGGCGGACCGGCCGGGACGGCTCGGCGTGACCGGCAGCGTCAGCGTCGCCCAACAGTTGGTCGAGGCCGACCTCGTCGACGAGTACCGCCTCTTCATCTACCCGGTGCTCGCCGGCGACGGGCCCGGACTCTTGAGCGGCCGCCGGCGGCGTGACCTCGAGCTCGTCGAGGCCACGCCGTTCCCGTCCGGCGTCACGCTCCTCAGGTATCAGCGCCGCTGAGGGTCACTCGCTGGCGAGGGCCGGCAAGAGGTCGAGCCGGGAGGCCCGCCGAGCCGGCATCACGGCGGCGAGGGCGCCGGCGAGGGCGGCGATGCCGGTGACCACGGCCAGGCTGCCGACCGGCACGGTCAGCGTGTCGATGCCCTCGTCGGCCGTCACCCTGACCACGGCCCAGCCGAAGAAGGTCCCGACGGCGAGGCCGAGCCCCGTGCCGAACACGGCGATGATGATCGACTCCCACCGCACCGACGAGCGGACCTGGGTACGGAACATCCCGACGGCCCGGAGCAGGCCGAGCTCCCGGGTCCGCTCGTGGATCGACAGCGCCAGCGTGTTGGCGATGCCGAGGAGGGCGATGACGACGGCGAGCAGCAGCAGTGCGTAGAAGAGGCCGAGCATGGTGTCGATCTCGGTGCTCACCACGTCGAGGTAGGCGTCCTTGTCGAGCACGTCGGCCGACGGATACGCCGCCGCGACCTCGGTGATCGCCTGCTCGTCGCCGGTGACGAACACGCGGTGGTCGAGGGCGTCGCCGCCGTGCGCCCGCAAGGTTGCGAGGTCGACGAACATCGGGCCGACCCAGTCGGTGCCGCCGCCGTAGATGGCCTCGACCACCAACGTGGCCTCCCCGGCGGGGAAGGTCACCGGCACCGTCGAGCCGATCGTCCAGCCCCGCTCATCGGCCCGCTCGGCGGAGACGGCGACGCCGTCGGTGCCGAGGGCGTCGAGGTCACCCTCCACCGGATCGAGGACGAACATGTCGTCGACCGTCGTGGCGTCGAACGCGGAGAACGCCTCTGTCGGCTCGCCGTCGACGATCGCCGGCGTCAGCCGGGCCTGGGTCACGACGTCGACGCCCGGCGTGGCGCGCAGCTCGTCGGCGAGGTCGGCGCTCAACCCGGACGAGTTGTCCCAGCCACCGTCCTGCACGATGTGCGTGCCGGAGAGCTCGGTCTCCAGCGAGCCGGCGAGCGACGACTTCGTCGAGGCGGCGAACACCGTCATGAAGCCGACGAGCGCGACGCCGATCATCAAGGACGCCGCCGTGCGGGCCGTCCGCGTCGGGTTCCGGGTGGCGTTGCGGGCGGCGAGCTCGCCGCTGAGCCCGCGGAGCCGCAACGGCACGCCGAACACGGCGGCCACCGGCCGGGCGAGCACCGGAGCGAGGACGGCCACCCCGGTGATGGTGGCGAGCGCGCCGGCACCGACGATGCCGACGTCGCCGTCGATGCCGGCGGCAACAGCTGCCACGCCGGCGACCGTGAGCACCGTGCCGGCTGCGACCCGGCGACGAGAAGCGGCCGCACGGTCGACGCTGACCTCGCGCAGCGCGGCGACCGGGGCGATGCGGGCGGCGCGGCGGGCGGGCAGCCATGCCGACACGACCGTGACGATCACACCGACGCCGAACGACAGCGCCAGCGCGCTCGCCCGGATGACGGTCGGGCCCTCGGGCATGTCGAAGCCGAACACGGACATCAGTTGCCGGAGCCCGGCGGCCACGCCGATGCCGGCGGCCAGACCGACCGCTGAGGCGAGCCCGCCGACGACGAGGGCCTCGGCGAGCACCGAGCGCTGGACCTGACGCCCGGAGGCACCGAGCGCCCGCAGCACGGCCATCTCCCGGGTCCGCTGGGCGACGGTGATGGCGAACGTGTTGTTGATGATGAACGCGGCCACGAGCACGGCGACGAAGGCGAAGACCGTCATGATCGTCGCCATGCCGGCGAGCAGCTCGGCCATCGACTCCTGGTCCTCGGCGATCAGCTCGGCGCCGGTGATCACCTCGACGTCGTCGCCGATGGCGGCCTGGACGGCCGCGGCGAGGTCGACCTGGGCGATCCCGGGGTCGGCGGTGACGGCGATGGCGTCGGCCTGGCCGGGCGCCGCCAGCAGCTCGGTGGCGGCGGCATCCGTGAACAGCACGGCGGTGGCCCCCGCGGGCGAGTCCTGGTCGCCGAACCTGGCGATGCCGGCGATCGTGAACTGCCGCGGGGCGTGCTTGGTCAGCACGGTGGCGATGTCGCCGGGCTGGTAGCCGGCGACGTCGGCGCTTGCCTTGTCGACGACGATCTCGTCGTCGGCGACGGGCGCCCGACCACTGGCCAGTCGATACGGGTTCAAGTCGTCGACGGTCACCCAGTTGGTGCCGAACGCGGGGCTCTCGGCGACGTCGCCGACGGGCTCGCCATCGGATCCGACGAGTTGGGCGTACCCGTTGATCCGCACGGCGACGTCGTCGACGCCGTCCACGGCCGCGACCGTCGCGGCGAGCGAGGCGTCGAGCCGCGGGCCCGGTGCGCCGTAGGCGAGATCGATCGCCGACGGCGCGCGGACGTAGGCGTCGACGCCTTCACTGGCCTCGGCCAGCGCGGCGTCGTAGGTGGCACCGACGGTGGCGGTGAAGACGAGGGTGCCGGCCATGAAGGCGACACCGAGGAGCACCGCGAACGCGGTGGCCACCAGCCGCCGCTTGCGGGCGGCCAGTTGCTTGATGGTGAGCTCGAACATCGGGTCAGCCTCCGAGGGTGCGCATGCGGTCGATGATGGAATCGGGGGTCGGGGCGGCGACGTCGTCGACGATCCGCCCGTCGGCCAGGAACACGGCCCGGTCGGCGTACGACGCGGCGACGGGATCGTGGGTGACCATCACGATGGTCTGGCCGAGCTCGCGCACCGCCGTGCGCATGAACGACAGGATCTCCGCGCCCGTGCGGGAATCGAGGTTGCCGGTCGGCTCGTCGGCGAAGATGATCTCGGGCCGGCCGGCCAGCGCGCGGGCGACGGCCACGCGCTGCTGCTGGCCGCCGGACAGCTCCGCCGGCCGGTGCTTCAGCCGGTTCGCCAACCCCACCGTCGCCACGACGTGGTCGGTCCAGGCGGCATCGGGCCGGCGTCCGGCCAACCGGATCGGGAGGACGATGTTCTCCGCCGCCGTGAGCGTCGGCACGAGGTTGAACGACTGGAACACGAAGCCGATGCGGTCGCGGCGCAGCCGCGTGAGGGCCCGGTCGCCGAGGGTCGAGATGTCGGTGTCACCGACGTACACGGTCCCCGAGGTGAGGGTGTCGAGCCCGGCGACGCTGTGCATGAGCGTCGATTTGCCCGACCCGGACGGACCCATGATCGCGGTGAAGCGGCCCGTTGCGAACGCGACGGTCACCCCGTCGAGGGCGCGCACCTCGCTCTCACCGCGGCCGTACACCTTCACCGCGTCGTACACGCGGGCGGCGGACGGGGGGACGGGTGGCTCGACGACGAAGGTCGTGGCGGAGCGGTACGTGGTCGTCATGGCAGGCGATCTCCTTGTCGGGAAGTGGTGGGACGGTCACCACCCTCGGCGTCGGAGCGCCTGTTGTCGTCGGCGCGGCGAGTGGTTCGTCACGACCGGCGGACGTACATCTCGGGGATGATGCGCGGTCGTCCTCCGGACGGACGACCGGGGCGAGGGGATTCGGTACGTTCGAGTGGTGCGCGAGATCGAGCGCCGGGTCGAACAGCTGCGGTCGCTCAACCCGCTCGTCGTCGACGGCGTGCTCGCCGTGGTGTTCTTCGCCGTCGGCGTGCTGACCTCCTTCGGTCAGGACGCCCGCCGCACGGACCTGGACGAGCCCGGGGCCTTCGTCGTCGTGACCGCGCTGGTGATCTGCGCGCCGATCGCGTTCCGTCGTCGTGCCCCGCTCGTGGCCCTCGGGGTGTCGGCGGCCGGGCTGCTCGTCCACTTCCTCGTCGGCTTCCCCGAGGGAACGCTGCCGCTCGCGGTCCTCTTGCTCACCTACACGGTGGGCACGTGGTGCCCGCTCCGCGAGGCCGTCGCCGGGCTGGCGATGGTGTGCGCGACCATCGTCGTGCTCGGGATCACCGACGCGGCCGAGCTCGACGCCGTCGGCCTGTTGGGCATCTTCGCCAACTACACCGCCTCCTGGGCGATCGGTGTCGCCATGCGCGGTCGCCGCCATGTTGCCGACGCCATGGTGCGCGAGGCCGACGAGCGGGCGGAGGCCGAACGCCAGAGCGCGGCCCGCGTGCTGGCCGAACAGCGGTTGCGGATCGCCCAGGAGCTCCACGACGTCCTGGCCCACTCGATGAGCGTCATCGCCGTGCAGGCCGGGGTGGGTGCTCACGTCCTCGACGAGCGACCGGAGGAGGCGCGGGCGGCGCTCGAGGCGATCTCCGCCACGTCGAGGGGCACGCTCGGCGAGATGCGCCGGCTCCTCGGCGTGCTGCGCGACAGCGACGGCGCGGTCCGCCACGACCCGGTCCCCGGGCTCGCCGACCTGACGCGACTGGTCGCCGACGTGCGTGCCGCCGGCGTCCCGGCGACCCTGCGCGTCGACGGCACGGTCGCCGGTGTGCCGGCGGGCATCGAGCTGTCCGCCTACCGGGTGGTGCAGGAAGCGCTGACCAACGTGATCAAGCACGCCGGACACCCGACCCGCGTCGAGGTGACGGTGCAGCACCGGCCGGGCTCGCTGGCCGTCGAGGTCGTCGACGACGGTCGCGGGCTGTCCGCCCGGCCGGATGGCGGCGGCGCCGTCGTCGCGGTCGACGGTACCGGGCACGGCCTGGTCGGCATGCGCGAGCGCGTCGAGCTCTGGGGTGGCGAGCTCTCGGTGGGGCCGGCACCCGGCGGCGGCTACCGCGTCAAGGCGCTCTTGCCGTGCGGGGAACCGGCGTGACGATCCGCGTGGCGGTCGCCGACGACCAGGTGCTCGTCCGCAGCGGCTTCCGCATGCTGCTGTCGGGTGAGTCGGACATCGACGTCGTCGGCGAGGCGAGCAACGGGGCGGAAGCCGTGGCGGTGGTCGCGCGCGAACACCCCGACGTCGTCCTGATGGACGTCCGGATGCCGGTGATGGACGGGCTCGAGGCGACGCGGCGGATCGCCGGCGACGAGTCGCTGGCCTCGACGCGGGTCGTCATCCTGACGACCTTCGACCTCGACGAGTACGTGCACCAGGCGTTGCGCGCCGGCGCCAGCGGGTTCCTGCTCAAGGACACCCTGCCGGTCGATCTGCTGCACGCCGTGCGGGTCGTCGCCGCCGGTGACGCCCTGATCGAGCCGCGCATCACGCGGCGGCTGATCGAGGAGTTCGCCCGCCGCCCGGACCCGGCGGCGGCCAGCGCCGCCGCGGCCCCGCTCGAGCAGCTCACCGAGCGCGAGCGCGAGGTGCTCGGTCTCGTCGCCAAGGGCCGTTCGAACGCCGAGATCGCCGCCGAGCTCTACGTCAGCCATGCCACCGTGAAGACCCACGTGAGCCGGCTGCTGATGAAGCTCGCCATGCGCGACCGCGCCCAGTTGGTGATGCTCGCCTACGAGACCGGCGTCGCCGTTCCCGGCGCGACCTGAGCGCCCGGCGAGACTGTCCGGCGTGATCGTGCCGGGAGGCGCGAGACTCCGCCCACATGGAGTGGCCGGCCGGGTTCATGTGGGGGACCGGCGCCTCGTCGACGCAATGCGAAGGCGCGGCGCCGGCATCGGACTGGTGGCAGTGGGAGCGCGACGGTCATGCCCCGCGATCGGGCGACGGCAACGGCTTCGCCACCCGGTACGCGGAGGACTTCGCGCTGCTCGCCGGGCTGGGCCTGACGCACCACCGGCTGTCGATCGAGTGGGCGCGCGTCGAACCCGCGCCGGGACAGCACGATGCCGCCGCCGTCGCCCACTACCGCGACGTGCTCGAGGCGGCGCGGGGCGCCGGTGTCAGTCCGTGGGTCTGCCTGCACCACTTCACGCTGCCGCGGTGGTTCGTCGACGACGGCGGGTTCCTGGACGACCGCAACTGGCGCGACCGCTGGACCCGCCACGTCGACTTCGTCGCCGAGAACTTCGGCGACCTCGTGGCCGGATGGCAGCCGGTGAACGAGATGAACTACTACGGCCACGTCGCCTATGGCGGCGGCGGGTGGCCGCCCGGCCACGACGACCCGGCCGAGCGGGCGCAGGCCGACGAGGCGATCCAGCTGGCCACCGCCGAGGCGGCGGCGCGGCTGCGCCAGACCGGTGCCCCGGTGGCGTCGATCTTCGGGCTCAGTGCCGGCGTCGCCCAGGACGACGGGCCCGCGTCGGCCGCGGCCGTCGAGGTCTCCTACGCCACGTTGTGGGCGCCGGGTCTCGGGTTGTTCCGGGACGGCGTGCTGCGCGTCCCCGGCCGTGCACCGATCTCGCGCGAGGACCTCGCCGGTGCCTTCGACCTGATCGGGTTCTCCTACTACGCCACGAGCGGCTTCCGTGACGGTCGGCCGGCGCGGCACCCGCCGGACGCGCCGCGCTCGCCGCTGGGCTACGGGATCTTCCCGGACGGCCTCGGGCTGGTGCTGGACCGCCTGCACGCCGAGCTGCCCGGCACACCGCTGCTCGTCGCCGAGTACGGCCTCGGCACCGACGACGACGACGAGCGGGCGGCGTACCTCCGTCGAGGCCTGGAGATCGTCCACGGGGCGCTGCAGCGCGGCGTCGACGTCCGCGGGCTGTTCCACTGGACGGCCGTCGACAACTACGAGTGGCTCCACGGCGGTGACGTGCGCTTCGGTCTGATCGACCGGGATCGGAACGTGCGACCGAGCGCCGCCGTGCTGCAGCAGGAGGCGCGGCGATGATTATCTCTGGCCCGGCTAGAACCGTTCGTCGCCGCGGTGGCGGTGCGGGTCGGGGAAGTCGCGGTAGAGGGCGGCGCGGAAGTTGCGCACGCGGCCGTTGACGTCGTGGTGCAGCGTCTCGACCGGGTCGGCGCGGCGTGAGACGACCCCGAAGGCGCGGTCGAGCTGGGCGAGGTCGTCGACCTCGATCGTGACGTGGAACTCGCCGAGGGCTTCCAGCCCGAGCCCGAGCTTGCGCCGCGTGACGCGGAACCCGGCGATGTCACCGTCGGCGGTGAGCTTGCCGAGGTAGCGGTGGATGGCGTCGACGACCTCGACGTCGCGCTGGCCCGGCAAGAGGTCGAACCACACGTGGTAGAGGTCCATCCACGCGGGATTCTTGCACCTGGGTCGGCTGCCACGGCGACCGATTCAGGTGCAGGAACGGCGGCGGCCGGCGCTCAGGGCTCGGTGGCCAACTGCTCGCGCAGGGCGACCCGGCGCACCTTGCCGGTGGCGGTCTTGGGCAGCTCGTCGACGAGCACCAGCCGTCGCGGTCGCTTGAACGCCGCCATCCGCTCACGGCAATGGCCGTCGATCGAGGCCGCCTCGATCGTGCGGCCGTGGCGGGGGACGAGGAAGGCCACCGTCATCTCCAGGCCGGCGCCGTCACGAGCGCCGACGACAGCCGCCTCCAGCACGTCGGGGTGCTCGACCAGCACGGCTTCGACCTCGGCCGGCGACACCCAGATGCCGCCGGCCTTGATCATGTCGCTGTTGCGCCCGAGGAACGTCCAGTAGCCGTCCTCGGAGCGCGTGTACACGTCGCCGGTCGACAACCACTCGCCGCGGAACGCCGCCCGCGTCGCCGCGTCCCGGCTCCAGTACCCGGTGGCGAGCGACGGTCCGCGCACCTCGAGGTAGCCCGGCGTGTCGGCCGCCTCCACCACCGCGCCGGACTCGTCGATCAGACGGGCTTCGTAGCCGGCGACGGGCCGGCCACTCGTGCCCGGCCGCTCCTCGCCGGCCGTGTTCGACATGAACATGTGCAACGCCTCGGTCGTCCCGATGCCGTCGAGCACGGGGTGCCCGAAGCGCGAAGAGAAGCGGCGCTGGAGGTCGGCCGGCAGCGCCTCGCCGGCCGTGACCGTGAGGCGGACCGATGCGAACGTGTCATCCGGCAGGTCGGTGTCGAGGAGGGCGGCGACGAAGCCGGGACTGGCGAAGAACAGCGTCGGGCGTTCGTCGCGGACCAGGGCGGCGACCTCCGGCGGCGTCGGCCGGCGCGGGTTGAGCACGGCACTGGCCCCGACCGACAGGGGGAAGGTCAGGGAGTTGCCCAGGCCGTAGGCGAAGAAGAGCTTGGCGACCGACAGGCAGCGGTCGTCCGGCCCGATCTCGAGCACGGCCCGGGCGAACGTCTCGGCTGTCGCCTGGGGGCTGCCGTGGCGGTGCATCACGCCCTTCGGCAGGCCGGTGGTGCCGGAGCTGTACAGCCAGAACGCCGGGGAGTCGGCGATGGTCGCGGCGACCGGAGCCTCGGTGCGGTCGTCGAACGTCGACCAGGCGTGGGTCGGGACGACCTCGCCGCCTTCTGGCTCGCCGACGACCACGGCGTGGCGCAGCTCGCCGTCGGCGGAGGCGAAGGCGTCGACGTAGCCGCGGTAGCCCGCGGACACGACAGCGACACTGGCCAGCGCGTCGCCCACGATCGCCGCCAGCTCCTCCGGCTTCAACATCGTGGAGAGCGGTACCGGCACGACCCCGGACCGGAGCGCGCCGAGGAACCAGGCCGGGAAGGCGAGCTCGTCGTCGAGGACAAGTGCCACCCGCTCGCCACGGCGGACGTCGAGCTGGCGCAGCGCCTGCTGGACCCGCCACACCTCCCGCTGGAGGGCGGCGTAGTCGGTACCGACGCCGTCGACGCGGAACGCCGTGCGCTCGCCGGCGCCGGTCTCGATGTGGCGGTCGACGAGCCACGCCGCCGCGTTGTACATGGCGTCCCCTTCCTCTCGCCCCGCGGTAGTCATAGCCGACACGACGATCGAGTGCGCACCGCAGCGAGCGCCGCGGGGCCGGCGGTGTCGATTGACAGCGGCACGCCGCGCACATATATTACCTTGTGGTTATGGAACTGCATGGTCATGGAACGATCGACCGGCTCGACGTGACGTTCGCCGCCCTCGCCGACCCGACGAGGCGGGCGATCCTCGCCCGGCTGGTCGACGGCGAGGCGACGGTCACCGAGCTGGCGGCGCCGTTCGCCATGACCCAGCCGGCCGTGTCCAAGCACCTGAAGGTGCTCGAACGGGCCGGTCTCGTGTCCCGGGGTCGCGATGCGCAGCGTCGGCCGTGCCGACTGGAGGCCCGGACGCTGCGGGCGGCGACGGAGTGGCTGGACGGGTACCGCCGGTTCTGGGCCGACAGCTTCGAGCGCCTCGACGACCTCCTGCGCGACGACGTGACCACCCCGCCCACCGCCACCGACCGAGGAGACGACGAACGATGAACACCACCGACACCCTCACGATCGCCCCGCGTGGCGAGCGCCGACATCGTGATCACCCGCATGTTCGACGCTCCGCCCGAGCGGGTGTACGAGGCCTTCACCACGCCGGCGCTGCTGCGGCGCTGGCTCGGCCCGCGGACGTGGTAGCTGGAGCTGTGTGACATCGACCTGCGACCGGGCGGCGCCTGGCGCTACGAGATGGCCGGGCCCGAGGGCGCCCGCATGGTCATCTCCGGCGAGTACCGCGAGGTCGTGCCGCCCCGGCGGCTCGTCACCACGGAGAACTTCGACGACAACTGGACCGGTGGTGAGACCGTCGTGACGACGACGTTCGACCCGCTCGACGGCGGGACGGCGGTGACGATCACCGTCGAGCACGTGTCGCGGGAGGCCCGTGACGCCGCCCTCGGCTCAGGCATGGAGGTCGGCATGGCCGACTCGTACAGCCGGCTCGACGACGTGCTGGGTGCCGCGTGATGGGCGAGATCGCCGAGCGCTACCGCCGCCGCGCCGACCGCTTCGAAGCGCTCGTCACCGGCGTGACCGCCGACCAGTGGGACGACCCGTCGCCCTGCGCCGAGTGGGACGCCAGGGGCGTCGTCGGCCACATCGTCGACATGCACGCGGTGATGCTGCGTCCGCTCGACCGGGCCTTGAGCCCGGCGCCGTCGCTGGACGACGACCCGGTCGCCGCCTTCCGGGCCGCCCGGGCCGACGTCGAGGCGATCCTCGACGATCCGGCCCTGGCGGCCACGGAGTGCGCCACGCCGATGGGCACGATGTCGCTGGCCGAGCACATCGACGGCGTGGTCAGCGAGGACATGGTCCTGCACGCATGGGACCTCGCCAGGGCGACCGGTCAGGACGACACGATCGACCCGGTCGAGCTCGATCGCCTGTGGCCGGGGGTGCAGCAGATCCCCGACGAGATGCGCATCCCCGAGCACTTCGGGCCCGGCATCGTCGTGTTCGGTCCGGCCGTCCCGGTGCCCGACGACGCGCCCGTGCAGGACCGCGTGCTCGGTCAGCTCGGCCGCGATCCCGCCTGGACCGGTTCTGTCGTTCAGTGACGGCCCGATCGGGCCGTGACCAAACGACAGTTCGCCGGTGGTTCAGTCCTCCAGGCGGTCGGGCAGACCGAACTCGGCGAACAGCTCGGTGTCGACGAAGTTGTGGTGGCCGGTGATGCGACCGTCCTCGACCTCGAGGACCTGGATCGCCCAGGCGAAGTGGCCCCCGTCGGGGTCCTTGCGGTACGAGCCGAACGCCGGGCTGCCGTTGGCGGCCGTCGGCACGAGGCGCGAACCCCGGCACTCGCTGCCCTGCCCGAGGAACCACTTGCTGATCTCGGTGGGACCCTGCAGCCAGAGGTTCCACGGGGGCATCGACATCACGGCGTCCTCGTGGAGCAGTCCGACCAGCGCCGAGATGTCGTAGCGCTCGAAGGCGTCGACGTACCGGGCGACGAGGGCCTCCTGCTCGGGGTCGACCTCAGCGGTGGCGTCCGGCTCCGGCGTCACCGCGCCGAGCGTCGCCCGGGCCCGCTGCAGCGAGCTGTTGACGGCCGCGACGCTGGTGTCGAGCAGCTCGGCGACCTCGTCGGCGTGCCAGCGCAGCACCTCGCGCAGGATCAGCACCGCCCGTTGGCGCGGCGGCAGGTGCTGCAGGGCGGCGACGAACGCCAGGCGGATGGTCTCCCGGGCGACGGCCACCTCGGCCGGGTCGGCGTCGCTGGGGACGACCTTGGCGTCGGCGATGGGCTGCACCCAGATCTCCTGGCCGAGCCGGTCGGGCAGCGCCACGTCGGCCGTCGACGCCGGGCCGAGGTCCATCGGGCGGGCCCGGCGCTGCGGTCCCTGGAGCATGTCGAGGCACACGTTGCTGGCGATGCGGTACAGCCACGACCGCAGCGACGACCGACCCTCGAAGCGGTCGAGCGCCTTCCACGCCCGCACCATCGTCTCCTGGACGGCGTCCTCGGCCTCCGAGCCGGATCCCAGCATGCGGTAGCAGTAGCCGGTCAGCTCGCGGCGGTACTGCTCGAGCTCGGCCTCGTCCACCGGCGGTCGGGACGCGCCGGTGCCGGTGGTGACGGGTGAAGTGGGCACGGTCCCATCGTAGGGACGGTGTCGAGCCGCGGTCACGGCCGGTTCGGTCCCCCGTCGAGACGTGATCGCCTCAGGCGGCGAGGAGCTCGGCCGGCTCGGGACGGTAGACCGCAGCCGTGGCCAGGTGGGCCACGTCGACGAAGGCGGGACGGTCGCCGTCGAACAGGTCGAGCAATGCGATCCCGTCATCAGTGACCAGCATCACCTCGGCCGTGCGGCGCTCGCCGTCGACCGTCACCTCGAGGATGTCCCCGCCCCGGATCTCGTTCTTCTTCACGACCTGCTCCTCCCGTCGGCGTTCTCGTACCTGTAACGGTGCAGACGCCCGCGCGGTTCCCGATTCGCCGGTGACCTCAGTCACCGGGTCGTCACGACCGACGTGACCCGGGTGCAGCCATGCGGCGGCCCCACACGTCAGCGACTAGCGTCGGGAGCACTCGGGGCGGGATCGATGGAGGAGGGGAGCGAGTGGTGTTCGATGCGGACGCGCCTTCCCGCGCCGCCGATCCGTGGGGCAAGGCCGAGCTGATCGCCCTCTGCCCCGGCGACGTCCTCGTCCACGAAGGTGATGCCAGCGACGACGTGTTCGAGGTCGTCAACGGCGTGCTCGAGGTGCTCCGCGGTGCGGCCGAGGCCCGCATCGACACCGTGGGTCCCGGCGACGTCGTCGGCGAGATCGCCGCCCTCGCCGGCTCCCTCCGCACGGCGACGATCCGGGCCACCGAGGCGGCCACGGTGCGCCGGCTCCCCGCCGAGGAGTACCGCCGCTGGCTCGTCGAGGACGAGGAGCGGCTCGCGCTGCTGGCCGACCTCGCCCGCACCCGCATCGATCGTCACCGGATGATCGTCCTCGTCTCCGACTTGCTCGGTGTCGAGGCCACGGCCGCGGCAGAGATCGTCGACCGTGGCAGCTGGCTGCGCCTGGAGGCCGGTGGCGTGCTGTTCGAGGAGGGTGCGCCGTCCGACGCCGGCTACGTGGTCGCCAGCGGGCGGCTCGCCGCGACGAGGGCCGGGGTGCAGGTCGGCGAGGTCGGGCGGGGCGAGCTCGTCGGTGAGGTCGGCCTGCTCCAGAGCTCACCCCGCACGGCCACCGTCACCGCCCTGCGCGACACGACGCTGTGCCGGTTCGGGGTCGACGCCTTCCAGGAGCTCACGGTCGCCCACCCGGCGCTGATGGTGCAGCTCGTGCGCACGATGCTGGCTCGCCTGGGCCGGCGGGCGGAGTACGCCGACCGGGCCAGATCGATCGCCGTCGCCCTCACCGCGCCGACCGACGCCCGGCTGTGGGTCACCCGCCTGACCAACGAGATCGCCCGCCATGGCACCGCTCGCCACCTGTGGGCGGCGCGCGTCGACGCCGCCCTCGGGCAGCTGGGCGCCGTGGAGGCCGGGCTGGCCGTCACCCAGCCGGCGCTGGCCGAGCTCCTCCACGATGCCGAAGCGACCCACGACTACCTGGTGCTGGAGACCGACCGCTCCGTGACGCGGTGGACCGAGCAGGCGCTGGCGCTGGCCGACCGGATCGTCGTCGTCATGTCGGCGAACCCCGGTGACGAGGAGCTGCGGCGGGCGGCGGCGATCCTCGGTGCCGCCCCGGCGCGCAACCGCGTCGAGCGCTGGCTCGCCCTGCTCCACCCGTCCGACACCACCCGGCCCCACGGCACCGCGGCCGTCGCCGATCGCCTCGGCGTCGACCGGGTGGCCCACGTGCGCGAGGGCTCGGCGGACGACGTCGACCGGCTGGCCCGCCTCGTGTCCGGCAACGCCACCGGGTTGGTGCTCGGGGGCGGCGGCGCGCGCGGCTTCGCCCACCTGGGCGTGTGGCGGGCGCTGCGCGAGCTCGGCGTCACCATCGACATCGTCGGCGGGTCGTCGATCGGCGCGCCGCTCGGGGCGGCGATGGCCCTGCAGATCCCCGACGACGAGCTCGTCCCGCGCATGGCCGAGCTGTTCCACGACCTCCTCGACTACACCGTGCCCGTCGTGTCGCTGGTGAAGGGCGAGCGCATCACCCGCAGCATCGCCAAGGTCTTCCCCAACGACGACGTCCGCGATCTGTGGTTGCCGTTCTTCTGCGTCTCGACCAACCTCACCCGCTCACGCGTCGAGGTGCACGACCGCGGCGACGCCGCCACCGCGATCCGGGCCAGCGTCGCCATCCCGGGCGTGCTGCCGCCTGTGCCGTTCGGGGGCGACCTGCTCGTCGACGGGGGGGTGCTCAACAACCTGCCGTGCGACGTGATGCGCGCCTCCGGGATGGCCGACCGCGTCATCGCCGTCGACCTGTCCCCGCCCGTCGGGCCGCGGGCACGCGAGGACTTCGGGCTGTCGGTGTCCGGGTGGAAGGCGCTGCGCGCCCAGTTCGCCGGCGGCCAGTCCCGGTTCCCCGGGCTCATGGCGGTGCTGATGCGCACGATGGTCGCCGGGTCGGTGCGCGACCGTGACCGGTTCATCGCCGACGGCACCGTGGACTGGTACCTCGACCTCGACCCGCGCGGGGTCCAGCTGCTCGACTTCGAGCGGGTCGCCGAGGTGGCCGAGCGCGGGTACGAGCTCGCCCGGCCGCGGATCGAGGCGCTGCTCGCGGCGGAGCGCGCCTGACGTGTGGCTGCTCACGCTGCGTGACCTCCAGTACCGCCGCCTGCGGGTCCTCGTCGTCGTGCTCCTGGCGAGCGTCGTCATGGCGCTGCTGTTCTTGATGACCGGGCTGGTCAACCAGTTCCACCACGAGCCGTTCGACGCCACTCACGCCATCGGCGCCGAGACGTGGGTGCTCGCCGAAGGGACGAGCGGGCCGTTCACGTCGGGCGGCACGCTGCCGGCGGCGATCGTCGGCGAGCTCGGCGCCGGTGCCCGCGGCGTGGTCGTCGCCCGCGGCACGCTGGCGCCCGTCGACGGCGACGCCGACGGCGAGGTCGTGGTGATCGGCGGCCAGCCGACGAGCGACGCCATGACCGAAGGCCGCATGGTCGCGGCGCCCGGGGAGGCGGTGGTCGACGAGTCCGCCGGCTACCACGTCGGTGACGACGTGCAGCTCGGCCCACGGCGCCTCGAGGTCGTCGGCTTGACGTCGGGCACGACCGTGCTCGCCGGGCTGCCCCTCGTCTTCGTCGAGCTGGGCACGGCCCAGGACCTGGCGTTCCAGAGCCGGGACGTGGTGTCGGGCGTGCTGCTCGACGAGCCGCCCGCGAACGCGCCCCCGGCTCCGTCGTACGCCCGGCCGACGACGTGGCCCGCGACGCCCTCGGTCCGCTGGAGGACGCCATCGCGTCGGTCGACCTCGTGCGCGCCCTGCTGTGGGTGGTGACGGCCGTGATCATCGGCGCCGTCGTGTTCCTGTCCGCCCTCGAGCGCCAGCGGGACTTCGCCATCCTCAGGGCGATGGGCACGCCTCGGCGGGCGCTGCTGCTCGCCGTCGCCGCCCAGGCCGTGCTCATCGCGATCGCCGCGGCCGTGGTGGCGATGGTCCTGCAGCGGCTGATCGTGCCGATGTTCCCGTTGCGCGTCCGGGTGCCGGGCCGGGCCCTGTGGCAGATCCCGGTCGGCGCCGTCGTCGCCGCCCTGCTGGCCGGTGCCGCCGGGTTGCGGCGGGTCGCCTCCACCGACCCGGCCTCGGCGTTCTCCGGACCCGGCGGCTGACGTGCCGGCGCTGGAGGTGGCCGACCTCGTCGTCGAGTACGTGACCGGCGGCTACGCCGTGCGCCCGATCGACGGCTTGACGCTGGAGGCCGAACCGGGCGAGCTGGTCGTCCTGCTCGGGCCGTCCGGCTCGGGCAAGACGACGCTGCTGTCGTGCATCGGCGGGATCCTCCACCCGACCTCGGGACGCATCGTCGTGCACGACATCGACGTCACGTCGCTGGCCGGCCGCGACCTCGAGCGCTTCCGTCGATCGTCGGTCGGCTTCGTGTTCCAGGCGTTCAACCTCATCCCCTCGCTCACGGCGAGGGAGAACGTCGCCGTGCCGCTGCTGCTCGGTGGCATCCCGCGGCGCCAGGCGTTGGCCACCGCCGACGACCTGCTGGCGCGCGTCGGGCTGACCGACCGCGCCCACCACAAGCCGGCCCAGCTGTCGGGCGGCCAGCAGCAGCGGGTGGCCATCGCCCGCGGCCTCGTCAGCGACCCGCCGCTGTTGCTCGCCGACGAGCCGACGGCGAACCTCGACTACATCTCCGCCGAAGCGGTCGTCGCCCTGCTGCGGGGACTGCGCAACGAGGGCCGGGTGATCGTGGTGTCGACGCACGACGCCCGGCTCGTGCCGATCGCCGACCGCGTGGTGCAGATGACCGACGACGCCGCGATGGTCGACGCCGACCCGGTGCGCGTCAGCTACGTCGCCGGCGAGACGATCTTCGTGCAGGGCGGCCGCAGCGACCTCGTGTACACGGTGGACGTCGGCGAGGTCGACGTCGTCCGAGTGAGGGCCGACGGCGGCGAGGAGCACGTGGCGACGATCGGGCCGGGCCACTACGTCGGCGAGCTCGGGCCGATGCTCGGCTTCCCCCGCTCGGCGACGGTGCGGGCCCGCACCGACGTCGAGCTGACGGCGTACGGCGTGCGCCAGTTCCGCCAGCGGA
This sequence comes from uncultured Acidimicrobiia bacterium, assembly GCA_963784255.1. Classification (GTDB taxonomy): domain Bacteria; phylum Actinomycetota; class Acidimicrobiia; order Acidimicrobiales; family Ilumatobacteraceae; genus JALZMG01. The sequence goes on from CAWAQO010000007.1 coordinate 65,600, forward strand.
TCGCCGACCACACGGCCGGCTGACGCTCAGGCCAGGCCGGTCACCCGCAGCGTGATGTTGAGGCGGCCGGAGCGCAGTCCGGTGGCTGGGTCGCCCGTGCCGGGATGGACCTTCGGCACGCCGTGGAAGGCGAACCGAGATGGGCCGCCGAACACCACCAGGTCGCCGGACACCAGCTCGATGTCGGTGTGGGGCCGGCCGCGGGTCGTCGTGTTGCCGAAGCGGAACGTGCAGGCGTCGCCGACGCTGAGCGACACGACCGGTGCCTCGCTGCGTTCGTCGCGGTCCTGGTGCATGCCCATCCGCGCGCCGTCCTCGTAGTGGTTGACGAGGGCCACGTCGGGGTCGTAGCCGACGGCGGCATCGTCGCCCCATGCCGCCGCGACGGCCCGGCGGCCGAGCTCGCCGAGCCAGGAGGGGAACGGCGTCACCGGCGCGCCGTCCACGTCGTCGGCCGTGCGCGAGTAGCGGTATGGCAGCCAGTGCCACCCGAGGCACACCATGCGCACCGACATCCTCGCTCCGCTGGGCAGCCGCACGGCGTGCATCGGCGCCGGCGGCCTGGCCCACTCGCGACAGGCGGCGACGAGCCGGCGCTGTTCGTCGAGGTCCAGCCAGTCGGGCAGGTGGACGGCGCCGGGCGCCAGTTCGGTGCATTCCCGTGGCAGCAGACGGACGTTTGTGTCAGCACACATCGGTCGCGGGCCACTGTGTGCTGACACAAACCGGAATCACGCGGCCTCCAACTCGAGGAGCGTCCGCTTGGCCGCCGGCCCGCCGCGGTAGCCACCGATCGAGCCGTCGGTGCGCACCACGCGGTGGCACGGGACGACGACCGGCACCGGGTTGGTCGCGCAGGCGCTGCCGACCGCCCGCACGGCGCGCGGGCTGCCGGCCGCGCGTCGCGACCTGGGCGTAGGTCTCGGTGGCGCCGTACTCGATGGCACGGAGGTGCTCGAGCACGCTGCGCCGGAAGCCGTGGGCCAGCTGGAGGTCGACCGGGACGTCGAAGTGGCGGCGCCGCCCGGCGAAGTACTCGTCGAGCTGGCGGGCCGTCGCGTCGAGGCGGGCCGGCGCCGCCAGGACACGCGGGCTCACGGTGGTGGCCAGCGCGCCGAGCACGGCATCGTGACCCTCGGACGGGAAGGCGACGCGCACCAGGCCGGCCGGGGTGGCGGCCACCAGGAGCGGGCCGAGCGGGCTGTCGACGGTGCGGTAGGCGACGTCGAGCAGGTCCTCGGCGTCGGCCATCGCCACGAGGCGCTCGTGGAGGCGGCCGACGGTGGCGGCGTCGGGCGGGGGGACGGCGGTGAACAGGTCGGTGGTCATGTCGGGGCTCCTCGGTACGTACGGCGCAGGGTGGCGAGACCGTCGGCCGCGCTGCGCCGGGCCGCCGCCGCGCTGCTGTCCAGCAGGGCGCCGACCTCGGCGTAGGGCAGACCGGCGAGGTGGTGGTGGACGAGCGCCGCCCGCTGCTTGAACGGGAGGGCGGCGAGCGCCGCCCACAGCTCGTCGTCCCGGACCGCCTCGTCGTCGACGGGGCGCTCCGGGAGCTCAGCGGTCGGCAGGGGTGCCCGTTGGCGGGCCCGGATGACGTCGATCGCCTTGTTGTGGGCGATCGTCACCAGCCAGCCGCGGACGTTGCTGTCCGGTCGCAGCCGGGGATACGCCGCGCAGCGCGGCGACGAACGTCTCCGCCCACGCATCCTCGGCGTCGGCCGGTCCGAGCAGCGCCCGGCACACCCGCATCACCAGCGGGCCGTGCTCGGCCACCACCTCCTCGAACGGTCTCACGTCATGTCAACGAAGTACGCAGCCGCGATGTGAGGTGGTGCCGAACGTCGACGGGTCGTGCGGTGCGCCGACAGGCGCACACGCGATGAGGCGTGAGCCGAAGAGCCATCAGTAGAGGAACATTGGTTTGCCGGCGACGTGGCGGACCTTCGGGCGGTAGGTCGCCACGTCGTACAGCTCGTCGACGTCGACGCGCTTGACGCCCTCCCGGGTCACGCTGATCGGCACGTTGGTGTAGGTGCCGCCGCGCAGCGCCACCATCCGTCCGGTGGCGCCCTCGAGCACCAGGTCGGCGGCCATCACGGCGTAGTTCGTGGCGACCATCAGATCGAGCGAGTCCGGGCTGCCCGAGCGCATGAGGTAGGCCACCTGCTGCAGCACGATGCCCTCGCCGGTCAGCCGGCCGAGGAGCTCGCCGGTGACCTCGCCGATGCCGCCGAGCTTGCGATGGCCGTAGGCGTCCGCCTCGCCGGAGAGCACCAGGTCACCGCCGGCGAGCGTGGCTCCCTCGGAGATCGTGACCATCGAGTAGTTCGACGGGTTGCGTGCCTTGTCGTCGACGAGCAGCTCGGCCAGCCGCTCGACGTCGAAGGGCACCTCCGAGATCACGGCCCGGTCGGCGCCGGCCAGGTACGCCGTGATCAGCGACGTCTCGCCGCTGTAGCGACCGAACAGCTCGACGACGGCGATGCGTTCGTGCGAGCCGGTGGACGTGCGCAGGGCGTGGATGAACTCGACGCCACGCGTGACGGCAGTGGAGAAGCCGATGCAGTAGTCGGTGCCGTGGACGTCGTTGTCCATCGTCTTGGGGATCGCGATCACCGGCACGCCTTCGTCGTGCAGGCGCAACCCGTACGACAGCGTGTCGTCGCCGCCGATCGGGATGAGCGCGTCGAGGCCCAGGGCATCGACGACGCGCAGCACGTGCGGCGTGAGGTCGTGGGGCCCCTCGCCGATGGCCTCGCCGGCGAGGAACGGCGGCACGGCGCCGGTCTTGACCCGGCCGGGGTTGGTGCGCGACGTGTGCAGGATCGTGCCGCCGGTGCGGTCGATCGTGCGCACGGCGTTGGGGGTCAGCGGCGCGGTGTTCATCGCGATCGACGCCGGGTCCGACGGGTCGATCTCCAGGAGGCCGGCCCAGCCGCGGCGGATCCCGATCACCTCGTGACCGCCGTCGGACACGCGCCCGACGACCGCCTTGATGCAGGGGTTGAGCCCCGGCACGTCGCCGCCGCCGGTGCAGATCCCGATGCGCATGTGACCAACGATAGGAACAGGAGGTTGACTTCAAGTTAACTTGAACCCGTAGCGTCGGCTCCATGAGCAGCGCGCCACTCCATGTCGCCGTGATCATCGGGAGCACCCGCGAGGGTCGCTTCGGGCCCACGGTCGCGGCGTGGTTCGTCGACCTCGCACGACGGCGCGACGACGTCGCCATCGACGTCATCGACCTGGCCGACATCGAGCTCCCGATGAACCTCCCGGCGCAGCCGACGCCTGCGATCCAGGCGTACCGCGACCGCCTCCACCGCGCCGACGCCTTCGTGGTCGTCACACCGGAGTACAACCACGGCTACCCCGGCGCGCTGAAGCAGGCGATCGACATCGCCGGTGGGGAGTGGCGCGCCAAGCCGGTCGGCTTCGTGTCGTACGGCGGCCTGTCGGGAGGCCTGCGCGCCGTCGAGCAGCTGCGCGTCGTGTTCGCCGAGGTCCACGCCACCACGATCCGGGACACGGTGAGCTTCCACGGGGCCTGGGCCCGCTTCGACCCGGACACCGGCCGTCCGCACGACGCGACCCAGTGCGACGCTGCCGCCACCGTGTTGGTCGACGCGCTGCTGTGGTGGGGCACCGCCCTGCGCGACGCCCGGCGCGGCACCGTCGGAGCCGTGGCATGAACGACATCAACACGTGGATGGCCCTGCGCAGCGCCATGCAGGGTGACGAACCGCGACGAGCCGTCCGCCGCGGCACGCTGCGCCGTGTCGCGGCGTTCGCCAGACCCCAGCGCCGCACCATCATCACGTTCCTGCTCCTGGCCACCACGTCGGCCGTGCTCGGCGTCGTCACGCCGGTGCTGGCCGGCCGCGCCGTCGACGCCATCGTCGACGGCGGCGCCACGGCGACGGTGATCGGCATCGCCGTGGCCATCGCCCTCGTCAGCGTGGCCGACTCGTTCGTCGGCCTCCTCGGCCGGCTGCAGTCGGCACGCCTCGGCGAGGGCCTGATCCTCGAGCTGCGGCGCAAGGTCTTCGAGCACGTCCAGCGCATGCCGATCGCCTTCTTCACCCGGACCAAGACCGGCGCCCTGGTGAGCCGCCTGAACAACGACGTCATCGGCGCCCAGCGGGCGTTCACCTCGGCGCTGTCGGGCGTGGTGACCAACGTGATCGCCCTCGCCCTGACGGTCGGCGTGATGCTCAGCTTGTCGTGGTCGATCACGCTGCTGGCGCTGGTCCTGCTGCCGGTGTTCCTCGTGCCGGCCCGCCGCGTCGGCGCCCGTGTCGGGGCGATGGAGCGTGAGGCCGCCGGCCACAACGCGGCGATGACGTCGCAGATGACCGAGCGCTTCTCGGCCCCCGGGGCGACGCTGGTCAAGCTGTTCGGCCGGCCCGACGAGGAAGCCGCCGAGTTCGGGCGGCGGGCGACGCGCGTCAGCACGATCGGTGTCCGCTCGGCGCTCGCCCAAGAGGTGTTCATGCGGGCCCTCACGCTGGTCTCCGGCCTGGCCCAGGCGCTGATCTTCGGGCTCGGCGGCTACCTCGCGCTGCGTGGCGAGCTGGATCCGGGCACCGTCGTCACGATGGCCCTGTTGCTCACGCGGCTCTACGCGCCGCTGACCGCACTGGCCACGGCCCGCCTCGACGTCGTCACCGCGCTGGTCAGCTTCGAGCGCGTCTTCGAGGTCCTCGACATCGAGCCGCTGATCGCCGAGCGCCCCGGAGCCGGCGACGTGCCCGACGGTCCGGTGTCGGTCGAGCTGGACGACGTCCGGTTCGCCTATCCCGCCGCCGAGCCGCGTGTCGCTGGCCTCGCTGGAGGAGGTCGCCGTGCTCGACGACCGGGGCGGCGAGGAGGTGCTCCACGGCGTCTCCCTGCGCATCGAGCCGGGCCAGACGGTCGCTCTCGTCGGGCCGTCCGGCGCCGGGAAGTCGACGATCTCCTCGCTGGTGCCGCGCCTGTACGACGTCGACGCCGGCGCCGTGCGGCTCGGCGGGGTGGACGTCCGCGACCTGTCGTTCGCCGCCATCCGTGACACCGTCGGCGTGGTCACCCAGGACGGGCACCTCTTCCACGACACCATCCGGGCCAACCTGCGGTACGCCGCACCGGACGCCACCGACGACGAGGTGTGGGCGGCGCTGGCCAGCGCCCGGCTCGACGAGCTGGTGTGGTCGCTGCCCGACGGCCTCGACACCGTCGTCGGCGAGCGGGGGTACCGGCTGTCGGGCGGCGAGCGACAGCGGCTGACGATCGCCCGGTTGCTGCTGGCCAAGCCACGCGTGGTCATCCTCGACGAGGCGACGGCCCACCTCGACTCGCGCTCGGAGGCCGACGTGCAGGCGGCGCTGGCCGCCGCCCTGGAGGGGCGCACGGCGCTCGTGATCGCCCACCGGCTGTCGACCATCCGTGCCGCCGACGCCATCCTCGTGGTCGAGCACGGCCGGGTGGTCGAGCGGGGCACCCACGCCGAGCTGCTCGCCGCCGGCGGCCGCTACGCCGAGCTCTACCGCACCCAGTTCGCCGAGCCCGGGGCCTTCGCGACGGCCGGGAGCTGATCACCGTCCCCCAATCTGGGCGGGATCCTCACCGTCCGGCCATCTGGGCGGGATCCGTCCCAGCAGGTGCGAAGGATCCCGCCCAGATCGGGGGTTGACCGGTGGTCGGCGGGCTCAGGAGGCGCTGGGCTTCGTCGGGACCCGCCAGAGGATCCAGACGATCCCGACGAGCCCGAGGCCGGCGATCGTCAGCGCCAGCCACGGACGGCTGCGCGAGACGAACGTGCTCAGGCTGCACACCACGGCGATCGACGCGACGGCGGCCACCTTGGCCCGGTGCGGCATGCCCAGACCGGCGCGGTAGTCGCGCACCATCGGCCCGACGCCGGGCCGGTCGAGCACCCACTGCTCGAAGCGCGGGCTGCAGCGGGCGAAGCAGCCCGCGGCGATGATGAAGAAGACCGTGGTCGGCAGCCCCGGCACGACGATCCCGATCGAACCGATGGCCACGGCGATCCAGCCCAGACCGAACCACAGCCAGCGCAGCACCGCGCCGGACGATAGGCCGGTGGGAGCGGGAATAATCAGGTGGTGCGTCCGTTGTACTTGCGGACGCAACAATTTCGAGGAGGGCCCCGATGCCTGCCGTCACCGCCGACACGACCACACTGCCCACGCTGCCGACCGTCACCGCCGAGACCCCGGCGCGCCCGGTCGTCTCCGTGACGACCGCGCCCAAGGGGTTCGAGGGCGAGGGCTTCCCCGTCCGGCGGGCGTTCGCCGGCGTCGACCTGCGCCACCTCGACCCGTTCATCCACATGGACCAGATGGGCGAGGTCGACTACGCCCCGTACGAGCCGCGGGGCACCGACTGGCATCCCCACCGCGGCTTCGAGACGGTCACGTACATGATCGACGGCACGTTCCAGCACCAGGACTCGCACGGCGGCGGCGGCGTGATCACCAACGGCGCCACCCAGTGGATGACCGCCGGCGCCGGCATCCTGCACATCGAGACGCCTCCGGAGGAGCTGGTCGTCAGCGGCGGCCTGTTCCATGGCGTGCAGCTGTGGGTCAACCTGCCGTCCAAGGACAAGATGTCGACGCCGCGCTACCAGAACCTGGAGGGCGACCAGGTGCGCCTCCTGTCCTCGCCGGACGGCGGGGCCATCGTGCGACTGATCGCCGGGGAGGTCGCCGGGCACAGCGGACCGGGCAGCACGCACACGCCGATCGCCGTGGCCCACGCCACCGTGTCGCCGGGCGCCCGCCTGGAGATCCCGTGGCGCCAGGACTTCAACGCCCTCGCCTACGTGCTCGCCGGCCGGGGCACGGTCGGGGCCGAGCGACGGCCCGTGGAGCTCGGCCAGCTGGCGGTGTTCGGCGACGGCGCCACGATCCTCGTCGAGGGTCAGGGCCCCGAGCCGCTCGAGGTGCTGCTGCTCGGTGGGCAGCCGCTGCGCGAGCCGGTCGCTGCCTACGGCCCGTTCGTGATGAACACGCGGGCCGAGCTCGTGCAGGCGGTGGAGGACTTCAACGCCGGGCGCCTCGGCACCATCCCCGCCGACGGCCTGCGCCCCTATCGCGGCTGACGACGTTCGGGCTCAGGCGGCCTCGCGCTGCGCCAAGTGCACGCACTGGCGCAGCGCCCGCAGCACGAACGGCGGGAGGTCACCGCCGGGTCGGGCCAGCAGCTCGCGTGCGATCTCGTGCACCGGCCCGGCGACGGCGGGGTTCTCCGGGTCGTCCTCGAGCGCCAGCAGCACCTCGCCGAGCGGCGCCTTGTCCGGCTGGCTGCCGGCGCCGACGGGTGCGTACGTGTGGACGATGACCGCCCGGACCACCGCCAGCTGCCAGGCCTTCAGCCGTGGCCGGAGCTGGCGGGCGTAGGCCCGGTAGTACCCGAGGTGGGCGGACTCGTCGCGGCGCAGCGGCGTGAACAGCTCGCGCCCCAGCTCCTCCTCGCCGAGCTCGCCGGCGACCCCCGCGATCTGCCCGTACGCATCCATCGCCAGGCGCTCGTTGATGGCGCCGATCGAGTGGAACGTCATCGACACCATGTCGTAGGCGTGCCGCGACAGCCGACCGACGAAGCCGGCGATCCGGTTGTGCAGCGGCACGACGTCGGCGCCCCGCGGCACGAACGTCGGCAGGTCGAGGTGGCGGAGCAACGCCTCCTGGGCGTGACCGTGGCCCAGCTCGTCGGGCACCCACACGGCGAGGAAGCGGCCGTCGTAGTCGTCGGCGGCGTGGGGGAGGAGCGTCTCGATGCTCAGCCCGGCGACCTCCGCCTCCACGCGCTGGCTGTAGCGCACAGCGGCGCCGAGGCGGTGGGCGACGACGTCGGGCCGGCGGATCCGCTCGACCACGCGCTGGATGTGGTCGAGGTCGAGGCGCGGCTTGCACTCGAGGTCGTGGATCCGCCGCTCGAGGGCGTCGTTGCGCTCCCTCATGGTGGCCGGAAGGCTAGACGGCGCGTACCGTTGCGGCGTGCCCGCCTTCCAGGGTGTGCTCCACGCGACCGACGGCGGTGGGGCCTACGTCGAGGTGCCGGCCGACGTCATCGAGGCCCTCGGCGGTGGCCGGCGGATCCGGGTGCTGGCGACGTTCGGCGGCATCGACTACCGGGGTTCGATCGTCTCGATGGGTGGCGACGCCATGATCCTCGGCGTCCTCAAGTCGATCCGCACCGAGCTCGGCGTGCGACCGGGCGAGCCGCTCGCAGTCAATGTCGAGCGCGACGACGCGCCGCGTGCCGTGGCGGTGCCGTCCGACCTCGCCGCGGCGCTCGACGCGGCGGGTCGCGCGGCGGCGTTCGGCACGCTCAGCTACTCGCACCAGCGCGAGTACGTCACGTGGGTCGAGGATGCCAAGCGGCCCGCCACGCGCGCCCGCCGGATCGAGGAGACGGTGCGCCGGCTGGACAGTGACGTCAGCGGCTGAGGGCCGCGCGCAGCTGGTCCTTGCTCATCGCCGATCGCCCGTCGACACCGGCGTCGCGCGCCATGGCGAGCAGCTCGTCCTTGGTGGCGGTGCGGGGGTCGAAGGCCGGCAGACCGGCGGCCGCCTTCATCGTCTTGAGCGTCGCTCCGAGGCGGTCGATCCGCCCGGCGTCGAAGGCGTCGCGGAGCTTCGGGAAGATCTCCTGCTCCTCCTCCTGGACGTGGTGGCCGATGCCGCCGGTGAGCATCTCGACGGCGGCACCGAAGCCAGGCGCGGCGGCCAGCTCAGCGAGCTTGTCGAGCCCCTCGCGGGCGAGGCGGTGCTCGATGTCGGCCTCTTCGGCCGATTCGGCGTCGAGCTCGGCGAGCGGCGGGTACAGCTCCTCCTCCTCGAACCGCATGTGCAGGCGCAGCGCGTCGGTCAGCTCTCGGACGAGGGAATCGCGCTCGGCGCCGGGCTCGCTGTCACCCAGTCGGGTGAGGAGGTCCTCGACGTGGCGGTGGTCGTTGCGCAGGATGGAGAAGACATCGGTCATGATCGAGTCGGCTACCCACGGCGCCAGGTGGTGAACCCCGCCGAGGGGTCCGGCGTCAGGTCTCGACCCAGGTCCGGGCGGCGTCGACGACCTCGACGTCCGGGTGCGACCACACGAAGCGGTCGACGGCGTCGAGGACGTCCTCGGCGTGGCCGGCGCTCGACGCGACGACGGCGAAGCCGAGGCGGGCCCGCTGCCACGCCTCCTGGTGACCGACCTCGGCCGACGACACCCCGAAGCGCCGGCGGGTCTGCTCGAGCAGCGACGTGATCACCTGGCGCTTGTCCTTCAGCGAGTGGGCGTGACCGAGGTGCAGCTCGATCTCCAACGCCTCGACGTACACGTCAGGCCGGTCCGTCGGGTTGCTTCCAGCGCTTCGGCGTCCATGCGTTCACGACCTTGGCGACAGCGGTGACGAGGAAGAGCTGGCCGAACAAGGCCTCGGCCACGGCGATCGTCTGCCCGGGGTTGCCGGCGGGGACCAGGTTGCCGTACCCCGTCGTGGTCAGCGTCACGAAGCTGAAGAACAGGGTGTCGGCGGCCGAGCCGTCCCCCGCGGCGCCGAAGAACGGGGTGTCCTGGACCTCGGCCAAGAAGCGGTAGGCGAAGGCGCACGCCATCCCGAAGCACAGGTACGCCGACAGCGCCCCGAGCATCGTCTCGCGGTCGACCTCGCGCCGGAAGGCGATGTGGCGGACGATCGCTCCCGGTGCGACGAAGTAGAGGACCGTGCCGGCGGCCAGCACGAACCCGAGGAAGCGGTCGTTGGTGTCGTCGAAGAAGTGGGCGATGGCGCCGACGGCGGCGATCGCGAAGAGGACGTCGGCCGCCCGGCGCAGCCCACGCCCGGAGCGCGACGTGCGCAGGATCTGCCACACCGTGGCGATCTGGACGAGCACGACGATGGTCGGCCCCCACGACTTCGGCACCGAGACGGTCAGCACGTAGGTGACGACGACCATCACGAGCACGAGCCCGTAGCTGTCGGAGGACGTGAAGGAGCGCAGCAGGCGGTTGATCGCCCGTGACGCCTCGCGCTCCTCGGCCTCGGTCATCGCCGGGCGAGCTCGGCGGTCGCGTGGGCCTTCAAGCGCTTGTAGTCGACCTTGCCGTTGGCGGCGCGGGCGATCGAGTCGACGACGACCACGTCCCGCGGCGCCTTGTAGGGCGCGAGGCGGCCGGCGACGTGGGCGCGGAGCTCGCCGGCGTCGACCTCCGCGTCGCCGGCCGGCTCGACCACGGCGCAGATCGTCTCGCCGAAGCGGGGATCGGGCACGCCGACGACGACCGCGTCGCGCACGACGGGGTGGGTCTTCAGCGCCTCCTCGACCTCTTCCGGGAAGACCTTCTCGCCGCCGGTGTTGATGCACACCGAGCCGCGCCCGAGCAGGTGGATGGTGCCGTCGGCGTTGACCGTGGCGAAGTCGCCGGGGATGCTCCACCGACGGTCCTCGAGCTCGCGGAACGTCGCCGTCGTCTTGGCCTCGTCCTTGTAGTAGCCGACCGGCAGGAAGCCCCCGACGGCGACCATCCCCATCTCGCCGGAGCCCGGCTCGACGCGGCGACCATCGTTCGTGAACACGGCGTTGTTCTCGGTGATGGCGAAGCGGGCGGTCTGCTCGGCCATGCCCGCCGCCGACACCGACGCGCCGAGTCCCACGGCCTCGGACGAGCCGAACGAATCGAACAGCAGGGCCTGTGGCATGTGACGCAGCAGGCCTTGCTTGTTCTCGTGGCTCCACATGACGCCGGACGACGAGATGACCACGACGCTGGACAGGTCGTAGCGACCGGGATCGGCGTCGAGGTGCTCGAGCATCGGCCCGGCGAAGGCCTGGCCGACGATCACGATGTTGGTGGCCCGCAGCCGCTCGACCGTGGCGAACAGATCGGCGACGTCGAAGTGGCGGTCGGTGAGCGTGGCGACGCTCCCGCCGGCAGTCATGGCGATGAGCGCCGAGAACTGCCCGGTGCCGTGCATCAGCGGGCACGCGACGACCATGACGGGCGGCGCGGTCGCCGCGGCGGCGTTCGCCGCGACCTCGTCGACCGACTCGGCCGGCGGCGTGCCCTGCAGCGGGTTGCCGCCGCGCCCGAGGACGTTGAAGAGGTCGTCCTGGCGCCACATGACGCCCTTCGGGATCCCGGTGGTGCCGCCGGTGTAGAGCAGCAAGAGGTCGTCGCCGCTGCGGACCACGGCCGGCCGGGCCGCACCCGACGTGACGACGTCCTCGTACGACGCCGCCCAGTCCGGCCCGGCGCCCGTGTCGTCGGCGACGGCATACCAGCGCCGGACCATCGGCAGGTCGCCGCGGATGCCGTCGAGCAGTTCGGCGAACCGGGCGTGGAACACGACGGCCTCGGCGTCGGCGTTGTCGAACAGGTAGCGGATCTCGTCGGGGCCGTAGCGGAAGTTCGTGTTGACGGGGACCATCGCCGCCTTGAACGTGGCGACCATCGCCTCCATGTACTCGGGACCGTTGTGGAGGTAGCAGGCCACCTTCGCCTGGCGTCCGAGACCGGCGGCCACGAGATCGGCGGCCAGCGCGTCGGCGCGGCGGTCGAGCTCGGCCCACGTCACGACCCGGTCGCCGTGGATCTGGCACGGGCGGTCGGGCACGGCGGCGGCGACGGCCTCGAAGGTGTCGGCGAAGTTCCAGCTCATCGACGGCGACCGTAATGTGCGCCGCATGCACCCCTTCGACACGGCGCTCACGCTCACCGGCCCGCTGCGCGCGCCTGCGCAGATGCTCGACCAGCAGGAGTACGACGGCCACGCCAGCGTCCACGACGCGGCCACCGCGGCGTCGCTCGGGCTGGCCGGCGCGCCGATCGAGGGACCGACCCACTTCAGCCAGTTCGATCCGCTGGCCGCGGCGTTGTGGGGGGCGGCGTGGTTCGAGCGCGGATGCCTGAGCTGCCACTTCCAGACGATGGTGGTGGACGGCGAGACGGTGCAGGCGTCGATGACGACGGCAGGCCCGTCCGCCGCGCTCGTCGAGGCCCACAAGGCCGATGGCACGCCGGTGCTCGTCGGCACGGCGTCGTTGGGGCCGGACCATCCCGAGACGGAACTGGAAGCCCGGCGGGGCCGCGCCGGTGAGCCGGGCGAGCTGTTCATCGTCGACCGGCTCTCGGTCGGCATGCGCCAGATGGTCGACGAGGACGAGCGCATCACCTTCGACGAGCCCAACGGCCCGCTGTACCCGTTCTCGCTGGCCCAGAAGGTGGCCCACATCACCGAACCGTCACCGTGGTACACACCCGACGGTGCCGGGTCGTCGCCGTGGGGACGGCCGGTCGTGCCCTTCGAGATGGTCAGCGTGCTGGCCCACAAGTCGGGCAGGGGTTTCCCGGTCCGCGGCCCGGCGCTGGGGCTGTTCCTGGATCTCGAGGTGCGTCTGCTCGCCGGTCCGATCTTCGTCGACGAGCCGTACCGGCTGCACCACGAGGTCGTCGGGCTCGGGGCGAGCCGGCGCACGGAGTCCTACTGGACCGAGACCACCGTCACCGACGCCCGCCGCGGCACGGCGGTCGCCACCGTGCTGCTCCACCAGGGCGTGTTCAAGGACTCGTACGCCGGCTACCCGCAGGACCGTCTGACGTGAACGGCGAGGTCATCGCCAGCGGCCTGGAGTTCCCCGAGGGGCCGGCGTGGGTCGACGGCACGCTGTGGTTCACGGAGATCGTCGCCGGTGTGGTGTCGCGTTGGACGTCCGCCGGCGGCGTGGAGCGCATCGCCACCACGGGCGGTGGGCCCAACGGCGCGGCGCTCGGCGCCGACAGCACGCTCTACGTGACGCAGAACGGCGGCATGGACGCGGCGTCGCGCACCACGGCGGGCATCCAGCGGATCACGCTGGACGGCGACGTCGACATGGTGGTCACCGAGGTGGCCGGACTGACGCTGGAGGGCCCCAACGACCTGGCGTTCGCGCCCGATGGCCGGCTCTGCTTCACCGACCCCCGCGGCCCGGACGACCCGGCGCGCAACGACCGTCCGGGTCGCCTGTTCGCCGTCGACCTGACCACCGGCGAGGGCGAACTGCTGCTGGAGGTCGGCCCGGTGTTCCCCAACGGGATCGCCTTCCTGGCCGACGGGACGCTCGTGTGGACCGAGTCGTTCACCCGCCGGGTGATGCGGCTGGGCGCCGGTGGACCCGAGCTCGTCGTCGCCCTGCCGGAGCGCCACTTCCCGGACGGCCTGGCCATCGGCGCCGACGGACGGTGGTACGTGGCGTCCACGTACGCCCACTGCGTGAGCGTGATCGAGGGAAGCGAGATCGTCGACCGCCTCGTGTGCGGCGATGGCATGGTGACCAACTGCTGCTTCGGCGGCACCGACCTCTACGTCACCGAATCGCGCCGCGGCACGCTGTGGCGCTTCCCGGTCGGGATCGAGGGCCTGCCCCTCCTCAGTCCACCGTCTGGCTGATCTGCATCGTCGGCGTCGTGTTGGTGAAGTTGGGGACGTCGATCATCGCCTCGGCGGCGTCGGGGTTGGCCATCCCGGCCTGCATGGCGGCGGCGTCGTCGAAGAACAGGTGCCCGACGGCGAGGTAGGGCTGCCCGGGCAGACCTTCGTCGATCTCGAAGCGCGTCGGCTTGAGCACGCGGTTGACGATCTCGGCGTGCTTGGTCCGGTAGTACTCCATGTCGAACGTGAGGCCGTCGCCGGCGGGGTAGAGGACGCTGACCTTGTGCATCGGCCGCAACGTAGGCGCGGGCCTCCCGCCCGGGCGAGTCGAGAACGGTACGGTCCACCATCATGACCGCCGACGAGCCGCCGGCCGACACCGGGTGGCGCCGGCTGATGGCGCGGGGGCGGGGGGAGGTCGAGGCCACCCAGGCCAAGGCGGCCGAGCTGCTCGAGAAGCACGGCGACCGCCCGGTCCTCGCCATCGGCATCCGCCTCTGGGAGCGCGACCGCAGCACGGCCGGCAGCGTGGTCGGCAGCGCCATCGCGTTCCGGCTGTTCCTGTTCTTCGTGCCGCTCCTGCTGTTCCTCGCCGGCCTGCTCGGGTTCCTCGCGGGATGGATCGACCGCACCGACGTCGAGGAGCAGACCGGCGTCACCGGCACGATCGCCGAGCAGATCTCCGTCGCCCTGTCGCAGCCGGACAGCTCGCGCTGGATCGCCACCGGCGTCGGCCTCATCGGCATGGTGACGACCGGGCGGGCGCTGAGCAAGGTGATGGTGTCGGCGAGCTGCCTGGCGTGGCAGCTGCCCGTGCGTGCCAAGGCGTCGCCGCGGGTGATCGGCGGCATCATCGGGCTCATCTCCGGCATCGGCCTGGTGTCGGTGATCATCAACCGGCTCCGTGACGACCTCGGGATCGCCGTCGCCAGCTTCTCCTTCTTCGCCGCCTTCGTCGTCTACGGCGTGGCGTGGGTCGCCATGTCGATGCTGCTGCCGCGGGCGACAGCGCGACCCGAGCGCCCTGCTGCCCGGTGCGGTCCTCGTCGGTGCGACCATCGCCGTGATGCAGGCGATCAGCCAGCTGTACCTCCCCGGACGGCTCGGGCGGGCGTCGGAGCTGTACGGCGCCATCGGCACCACCGTTGTGACGCTCGGGTGGTTCTTCTTCCTCGGTCGCGCGATCGTCATCGCGATGGCCGTGGACGCTGTCATCTACGAGCGCTTCGGGTCGATCTCGCAGTTCGTGTTCGGGCTCCCTGTCATCCGCATCCTGCCGCGCAAGTCGGCGCTGCTGCGCCGCTTCTTCGACCTCGACGCGACGGACGCCGACCGTGTCGCCGTGCGCGAGCCTGGGGAGCCATGACAGCGCCGATCTCGCAGGACACCGTCGCGCAGGCCGAGCAGCGGGCGCGCCAGGCGGAGGACTCACCGTTCCCGGTGCTGCTCAAGGTCGCCCGCGCGATCGTGTGGGCGATCTGGGCGGTCGCCATCGCGTGCTCGATCATGCTGTTGATGGCGTTCGTGCTCCGGCTGTTCGGAGCGAACGCCGACGCCCCGTTCGCCGAGTGGGTGTACCGGACGAGCGACTCGCTGATGCGGCCGTTCCGGGGCATCTTCCCGCCCCACCAGATCAGCGACACGTCGATCTTCGACGCCTCACTGCTGTTCGGGGCGCTCATGTACCTCATCGTGGCGCTGCTCGTCGATGCGCTGCTGCGCTGGCTGACGCACCGGTTGCGCATGCAGGAGCAGAAGGCGCACGTGGCGCGGGCCAACGCCGATGCGGCAGCCCAGCAGCTGGCGTCCCAGGAGTACGCGCTGCGCCGCGCCGCTGAGCACGACTACGCCGTGGCCCGGGCGGCCGCCGAGCAGGTGCTGGCGAGCCAGCAGAGCGTCGTGGTCCCGGCGTACCAGCCGCCGCCGCCAGCGGCACCACCGGCACCGGCAGCGCCACCGGCCGCGCCGCCCACGCCGCCCACGACCCCGACCGTGTGACCGGCCTCAGCCGTCGTCGGCGCTGGAGGGCGGCAGGTCGAAGGAGACGCGCGGGTCGCCGATGACGCCGGCCGCCCGCAGCTCGGACAGGGTCACGACGCCCGCCGCCGTGATCGGCACCGCGAGGAACACGCCGAGGAACCCGGCGAGGGCACCGCCGGCCGTGATCGACAGCGCGATCACGAGCGGGTGCAGGCGCACGGCACGTCCCTGGATCCACGGTTGCAGCACGTTGCCCTCGAGGAGCTGCACGGCGATCACCACCGCGAGCATCGCGGCGCCGCGCTCGAGGCCACCTTCGCCGATGGCCATCAGGACGGCGACGAACCCGGCGACCGTGGCCCCGATGTACGGCACGTAGGCACCGAAGAACGTGATGATGAAGATGGCTGCCGCGTTGGGGACGCCGAGGACCAGCGCGCCGAGCGTGATCAAGCTGGCGTCGGCGGCGGCGATGGCTGTCTGGCCGAGGATGTAACCCGACAGCGAGTGCCACACCCGTCCACCGATGCGTTCGACGAGCCCGTCGGTCGTGTCGATGCGGGCGACGATCCAGCGCCAGATCAAGCCGCCGTCCTTCACGAAGAAGAACATCACGAGGAGGCTGAGCAACACCGCCGTGACGATGCCGGCGACCGTCGGCAGGATCGTCACGACACCGCGCAGCAGCAACTCGACGGCCGACGTGACGGACTCGGTCACGTCGACGGCGATGTCCTCCGCGGTGTCCGATCCGATGCCGGCATCGTCGGCCGTGTCGGTGAGGACGGCTCGGCCCTCGTCGAGGAGGGCCGTGATCTCCGGCCACTGGTCCACGACCGCATCGATGGTCAGCCACACGACGCCGAGCAGCGCCACGCTCAGCACGAGCAGGCAGGCGACCGCCGCCAGCACGTTGCTGACGCCGCGACCACGCAGCCACTCCGCCAGCGGCTGCAGCGCACACGTGAACAGCAGGCCGAGCACGATCGGGAGGATCACCGAGCTGAACGACAGGATCCCGGCGACCACGACGGCGCCGGCGGCGACGAGCGCCAAGAACCGCCAGCTGACGCCACCGAGGCGATCGATCCAGAGCGGCGGATCCCAGCGGCTCACCGGTCACGCACGCTAGTGACGGTGGGGCCGGCCGGCGGGGACGCTGGCGGTCCACCGCCGCCGCGACGCGACGCCACTACGTTCGGGCCATCGCCCGCCTGCCCCTCTTCCAGTCCCTCGCCGGGTACGACCGGCAGTGGCTACGCGGAGACGTCATCGCCGGGCTCACGGTGTGGGCGGTGCTCGTCCCGGAGGCGCTGGCCTACGCCTCGATCGCCGGTGTCTCGCCGGTCATCGGTCTCTACGCGGCCCCCGCGGCGCTCGTGCTCTACGCCGCCTTCGGCAGCTCGCGCCACCTCGTGACGGGCCCGATGTCGGCCACTGCCGCGCTCTCCGCGGCGGCCGTCGCCGACGTCGCGACGGGTGACAACTTCGCCGCCTTCACCGCCGCGCTGGCCCTCACGACTGGCGTCATCGCGCTGCTGGCCGGACTCCTGCGCCTCGGCTTCCTGGCCAACTTCATCTCCGAGCCCGTCCTCAAGGGCTTCATCATCGGCCTCGCCCTCACGATCATCATCGGCCAGGTGCCCAAGCTGTTCGGGGTCGAGAAGGAGTCGGGCAACTTCTTCGAGCAGTTGTGGGGGTTCCTCGGCAACCTCGGCGACACCGAGGCCCGCACGCTCGTCGTCGGCCTGATGTCGTTGGTCGTCGTGCTCGCCCTGCGTCACTACGCGCCGGTCGTGCCGGCATCGCTGGTCGCCGTGATCGTCGGCGTCGTGGCCGTCGACCTGTTCGACCTCGCCGACAAGGGTGTGGCGATCGTCGGCGAGATCGACAGCGGGCTGCCCGCCTTCGGCATCCCCGACGGTGTCGGCGCCGGCGACTACCTGGCACTCGCGGGCTCGGCGGCGGCGATCATGCTCG
The DNA here is from genome assembly GCA_963784255.1 of uncultured Acidimicrobiia bacterium. Taxonomy (GTDB): domain Bacteria; phylum Actinomycetota; class Acidimicrobiia; order Acidimicrobiales; family Ilumatobacteraceae; genus JALZMG01. Next base: position 82,968 of record CAWAQO010000007.1, read on the forward strand.
TCGGGTTCGCCGAGGGCCTCGGCGCGGCGAAGACGTACGCCGTCCGCCACCACTACGAGATCGACGCCAACCGCGAGCTGCTCGGTCTCGGTGCGGCCAACCTCGGAGCGGGTCTGTCGAGCGGGATGGTCGTCAACGGCAGCCTGTCGAAGACGGCCGTCAACGGCGCCGCCGGGGCCCGGTCGCAGATGTCGGGGCTCGTCGTGGCCGTGCTGACGATCGTGACGCTGCTGTTCCTGACCGGGCTGTTCGAGAACCTCCCCGAAGCGACGCTCGCCGCGGTCGTCATCGCCGCGGTGGTCGAGCTGGTCGACATCGAGTCGCTCCTCGGCTTCTACCGGCTGTACACGCGGCGGCTGGGGCGGATCTACGGTCCCGGGGCGGCCCGACCGGACTTCATCGCCGCCATCGCCGCACTGCTGGGCGTGCTCGTGTTCGACACGTTGCCGGGCCTGATCATCGGCATCGTGGTGTCGTTGCTGTTGCTGCTCTACCGGGCGTCGAAGCCGCACGTCGCCGAGCTCGGTCGCGTGGCCGGGACGGACGGTCAGTACGCCGACCGCCAGCGCCACCCGGAGAACGCCGTCGAACCCGGGATCCCCGTCCTACGCGTCGAGTCGGGGCTGTTCTTCGCCAACGCCGACACCGTGCGCCGAGCGATCAAGGACTACGCCGACGAACCGGGCACCCGCGCCGTCGTCGTCGACGCCGAGTCGATCGCCTTCGTCGACGTCACGGCGGCGCGCATGCTCTACGAGCTCGCCGACGAGCTCGACCGCGCCGGCGTACGGCTCGTGCTCGCCCATGACATCGGTCAGGTGGCCGACGTGCTCGACAAGGAGGGCGTCGAGACCAGGGTGACCGTCTACCGCACCGTCGAGGAGGCCGTGGCGGCGGTGCGCTGACCTGACGGTCAGCTGCCGAGGACGGCGGCTTTCTGCGCCTCGAACTCGGCTTCGGTGAGGATCCCCTGCGCCTTCAGCTCGGCCAGCTTGCCGAGCTGCTCGATCTTGGCGTCCATGTCGCCGGCCGGCGGCGCCGCGGCGGCGGGCGGCTGCGACGCGGCCACCGCAGCGTCGACGCGCGCCTGCATCTCGGCGTCTTCCTGCTGCTGTTGGTAGGCGTCGGCCTCCGCCTGCTGCTGAGCCTTGCCGGCGGCGTGCCGCTGCACACCGCCGGCCACCGCGGTGGCCGTCCCGGCGACGACCGCCGTACGGGCCACCGTGCCGACCAGGCCGGGCCGGCCGACGCCGTCCGATTCCTCGCCTCATCATGTCGCGTACCTCCTGGGGTTGGTCAGGCGTCGATCTCGGCGAGCGACGCCTCGAGGTTCTCACGGGGGATCCGCTCGAAGGCGACGACCTCGCCGTCGGCGTTGCGGATGGCGGTGGCCAGCCGGCTCGCCCACGTGTTCTCGAACAGGATCAGCAGCGCCGAGGAGTCCGGATCGAGGGCGTCGCCGGCGGACAGCGATGTCGTCTTCGGTGAGCAGCTCGCCGATCTCCCCGTCGAGGTCGTCGTACGCCGACGTCTCGTCGTCGAGATCGGAGAACTCGACGCCCGTGATGTCGCCGGCCGCGTCCTTGACCACGAACACGAGGTCGAGGATGCGCACGATGCCGGCCTCGATGACCTCGGCGAGGGCCGGCGCGATCTCGCCGGTGAAGCGGTTGCCGGGGAACCGGATGAGGATGATGTCGACCGGACCGCTGATCTCGTCGAGCCTGGACACGTGCGCACCTCCTCGGGCGGGGACGGGCGCCACCTTATGTGCTCGCCGGTGGATCAGAGATATCGCCGCTTGATCAGCCACCGGTAGCACAGCAGGCCCCAGATCGGTGGCAGGTAGAAGCTGGCGAAGCGGTAGGAGAGGGCGATGGCGAAGGCGGTCTCGGAGGACAGACCGGCCGTGGTCAGGCCGAGGGTGAGGCCGGCCTCGGTCACGCCCATCCCACCCGGGATCGGGAGCAGCCCGGCGAACAGCGACACGACGGTGTTGATGAGCAGCAGCGTGCTCAACGGCACCTCCTCGCCGAAGGCGAAGACGCACGTCGACAGCGCCACGGCGAACAGGACCTGGGACAGGAGGTTGCCGCCGAACAGCTGGAGCACCTTCGTCGGCGAGCGCAGCACGCGCAGCGCGTCGCGGGCCTCGCGCAGCGCGGCCAGCGCGCGGTTGCGCACGGCGGGGACCGCGACGATCACGATGACGGCGACGACGATCACGGCGAGGGCGATCAGGGCGATCGTGGCCAGACCGCTGATGTCCGTCGTGTCCGTCGACAGCCCGAGGTCCAGGTCGGCGGAGAAGAACAAGAGCACGAAGATGGCGATCTGCACCACGAACCCGGAGACCGAGTCGATCGCGCCGGCGGACATCGCCGTCGCCGGCTTGACGCCGAAGCGCTGGAAGAACCGGACGTTGATGGCCACCCGCGCCGCCGTGCTGGGGATCGCCAGGTTGACGTAGCAGATGGCGAACTGCAGCGCGGTCAGCGGCCCCAGCGGCAGCCGCCGTTCGATCGAGCCCATCGTGCTGACGGCGGAAGGGATGCGGGGCAGCTGGGCGAGCACGAGAGCGAAGGCGAGCCACCACCAGTTGGCCGTGCTGAGCTCGTCGAGGAACGTCTCCAGGTCGACGTCGCCGAGCAGGGCGATCATCGTGTAGGCGGCGATCGCCAGCAGCGCCACGTTGAACACGGAGCCCCACGTGACGCGCCGGAGCTTGATGAGCTCCTGTTCCTCGCCTCCGAGCGTCACGCGCAGCCGGTTGCGCACCTCGTCGAGCTCCACGTCGGCGTCGGCCAGCGCGTCGCGCACCGCGCGACCCCATCGCCGCCTCCTGCAGGTATGGCAGGAGGCGCAGCACGCCGTCGTCGCCCAGCGCCGCCCTGGCGACGGCGACGGCGCGCTCCTCGCCGACCACGACCACGGCGAGGCCGAGCGCCTGGGCGAGGTCGCGGAGGCCGTCCAACGGGCTGTCGGTGACGGCGGCCGACGCGAGGTCGCGCAGCCCGACGGAGCCGTCGGGCCGCAGCGCGACGAGATCGAGGTCGACGCGTCGCTGCACGATCCCGGCGCGATGCAGGCGACGGAGGTCGTCGAACAGCGCCGTCAACCCGCCGTCGGTGACGAGGCCGGGGTCCGTCGCGCTGAGTGGTGTGCCGTCCGGGCGCACGACGACGAGGGCGTCGCCGCGCCCCGCGCTGCCGGCGGTGACGAGGTGCGGCACGCGCACCCCGGCGCGCTCGGCCAGCAGCGTGACGAAGCCCTCGTGCTCCACCAGGTCCAGCCGGCTCAGGCGGACGGTGCGTTCGGCGCCGCGGTACCACATCGCCCGCCACACGTTGGCGAGCAGCTGGCCGTCCCACGCGTCGCGCCCGTACACCTTCACGGCCAGCGGACCCTGCGCGTCGTGGCCGGTGAAGAGGAGCACGCCCTCGCCCTGCATCGACGCCGGCGCCAGGTCCTCGATGGTGACGCCGAGCCCGGCGAGAGCGAGGCGGATGCGCGACGTCGTCGGGCGGCCGCCGGGCGACCCGACGAAGAGGTGGACGGCGGCGGCGGCGAGCAGGCCGATGGCGATGGCCGCCGTGGCGCCGGTCAGCGTCGCCGAGCCGAGCAGCAGGGAGGCCAGCACCATGGCGAGCGATCAGCCAGCGCCCGAGGTGGCGGAACGGGCGGCTGACGTGCGGGGACGCCGTCGAGATCATCGCCACGCTGAGCGTCAACGCGCCTGGCGGGTACGACGCCGGGCCGTCGGGGTCGGCGAACACGGTCGAGCACGTCCCACGCGCCGTCGGTGACGACGGCACCGACGGCCACGGCGACGCCGCAGGGCGAGCACCCCGCTGCCGGCGAGGTCGCGGGCGAGGGCGCCGCGCTCGCCGTACGAGCGACGCGACGAGCAGCGTGGCCGCCCACAGCACGGGCGCCCAGAACAGCACGCGCCAGATCGGGTCGAGCAGACCGGGCAGCGCCGCCACGAGGTCGCCGACGGCCGTGTCGAGGTTGGGCCGACGCGCGACACGGTGGACGCGACGAGCAGCAGCAGCACGCTGATGACGGCGAGCGCGACGTCCGTCGGACGACGGGCCCTCGGCTCGTCCTGCGCCGACGCGAACAGCAGCACACCGAGTGGCGCCCGTGTCGCATCGCGCACGGTCTGGCGCGCGTCACGCATGGTCGGATCGTAGGACGGGACCGACTAGACATCGGGGGATGACGGTCCCTCTGGACGGTGTCGACGACGGCGACATCACCATCGATCCCGCTCCGAGGAGCCGCCGGCGGAGCGACCTCGCCGGTTCCGGGTGCGCGGCACGATCGCCGCGATCCTCGGGGTGCTGGCGATCATCTCGCTGATGGCGGCGACGGTCGCCGTCTGGGCACGCGGCGACGGTGTTCGACAGCGCCAAGGTGGCGAGCATCGTCGGCGACGCCATCGCCGAGCCGGAGGTGTCGACGGCCCTCGCCGATTATCTCACCGAACAGGTGTTCGTGGCCGTCGACGTCGACGCCGCGCTGGCGTCGGTGCTCCCCAGCTCACTCACCAGGCTGGAGCCCGTCCTCGCCGCCGGCGCCCGCACCGCCGTGAACGCGGGGCTCGACCGGTTGCTCGCCAACCCGGACGTGCAGGAGGTGTTGACGCGGCTGGTCGAGCGGGCCCATCGCGCGGCGATGACGCTGCTGCAGGGTGACGGGCTCGTCGACGGGATCACCGTCGTGGACGGTGCCGTGACGGTCAACATGCTGCCGCTGATCAGCCGCGGCCTCGAACGCCTGCAGGGCCTCGGCCTGTTCACGGACGTCGAGATCCCGGCGCTGACGGCCGACGGGGATCCCGCCCAGCAGATCGCCGAGCTCGAGGCGGCGACGGGGCGCGACCTCCGTGCCGACTTCGGTCAGCTCGTCGTCTACCGGAGCGACCGGCTCGCCGAGGGCCAAGCGTCGGTCGAGAGCGCCCAGCGGGCCGTCGCCCTGGCCAAGCGGGCGGTGTGGGTGCTCGTGCTGCTCACGGTCGTGCTCGTCCTCGCGACGCTCCTCGTGGCCCGCGACCGGTGGCGGGCCACGATGTGGCTGGGCCTCGGTGGCGTGGCGGGGATGGTCGTGGTCCGCTCGGCGGTGCGCCGCGTGGAGGAGGACGGCCCGGACCTGGCGACGAAGCCAGGGGGGCGGGCGGCCATCGGCGCCATCCTGAGCGGCGCCGGGACAGGGCTGCTGCGGTTGGCCGGCGTGCTCCTGATCCTCGGCGCCGCGGCCGCGGTGCTGGCGCTGTTCCGTCGCCACTGGCGCCGCGAGGACCTGCTGCTGGCCGGCGCCGTGGTCGCCTTCGCCCTCATCGTCGCCGTGCTCGGCCTGAGCCTCGGCTCCGCTCCTCGCCGGCCTCGTCGTCGCCATCCTCATCCCGGTGCTGGTCCCCCGTCTCACCTGACCTCGCAACCGGAACTGACTCCCGGTCGAGGGGTCCAGGGCCGACCAACGCTCCAGAGAACCGGCCGGTAGCTTGCTGCGCCGTGTCAGGGCGAAGGCGCGCGCTCATCATCTGCGGGTTGAGCGGCCTCGCCGTGGCCCAGCCCCTGCTCGACCTGTTCGGCCGCAACCCCGAGTTCTTCGTCGCCGGCAACTACAGCAGCGGCCAGATCATCTGGTTCGCCCTGCTGATCGTCGTGGTGCCGCCGGTCGTCGGCATCGGGCTCACCGCGCTGGCGACGCTCATCGATCGCCGCCTCGGCTCGATCGTGTTCGGCGCCGTGGTCGCGGTGCTGGCGACCGCCTTCGGGCTCGCACTGCTGCGCACGCTCGGCCTCGACCAGCTCCTGGCCGTGCTGGTGCTCGTCGGCCTGGTCGGAGCCGGCGTCACGGTCCTCGTGCTGCGCCGCCGCGGCGTCCAGCTGTTCGTCTCCTACCTCGCCGTCGCCAACCTCTTCTTCCTCGGGTCGTTCCTGTTCTTCAGCCCGGCGTCGGAGCTCGTGGCGGGGGCGGCCCCGGCGACATCGGCGACGTCGTGGTGCCTCCGCTGGCCGGGCCGGTCGTCGTGGTCGTGCTCGACGAGCTCCCGGCGGCGACGATCATGCGGCCCGACGGCTCGCTCAACGCCGAGCGCTACCCGGGCTTCGCCGAGCTGGCTTCGGTGAGCACGTGGTTCCGCAACGCCTCGAGCCAGTACAACCTCACCCACCGGGCCGTGCCGTCGATCCTCGAGGGGCGCCTGGCCGACCGCGACGACCTGCCCACCGCCGCCGACCACCCCCGCAACCTGTTCAGCCTCCTCGGCCACGACGTGCCCGTGCGCCGGTACGAGTCGGTCACCGACATGTGCCCCACCGACGTCTGCGCCCCGCCGCCGCGGCAGCCGTTGAGCCAGGCGATCGAGGACGCCTCGGTGGTGTACGGCCACCGCGTGCTGCCCTCGAGCCTGCGCGACGAGCTGCCGTCGATCGACAACTCGTGGGGGGCCTACGGCGCGCAGGACGACGGCGCCGAGGACAGCCTCGTCGCCCAGGTGAAGGCGGCCGACGACGAGGGGGACTCGCTCGTCGACCGGGCCTACGCGAGGTGGCGCGGCCTCGCCGCCGACGAGAAGAGCCCGCTGGGCCAGGCCGGCGTGCTGCGCGACGAGATCGCCGCCATCACCGGCGAGCCGGCCGTGCACTTCGTGCACGTCGCGCTGCCGCACCGGCCGTGGGTGCTGTCGCCGGCCGGCGTGGTGACGTCGTACTCGCCGGAGCTGATCACCGACCCCGACGAGCCGGGCTACGACTTCGCCGCCCGCCAGGAGTACCAGCTGCACAGCATGCAGGTCGGCGCCGCCGACACGCTGGTCGGCGAGCTCGTCGACCACCTGCGGTCGACGCCGGCATGGGAGGACACCCTCCTCGTGGTCACGTCCGACCACGGCACCAACCTGACGCCGCCGAACATCGGGCGGATGAAGGTCACCGACGCCAACCGGGAGGAGGTCTACCGGGTGCCCCTCTTCATCAAGGCGCCGGGCCAGACGACCGGCGAGATCGACGACACCAGCGCCCAGAACCTCGATGTGCTGCCGACGATCGTCGACCTGCTCGACGCCGAGGTGGACTGGGAGTTCGACGGCCACTCGCTCGTCGACGGCAGCACCGCCCACACCGCGCCGAAGGTGTCCACCGACGTCGACGCGGCGCTCGCCATCGCCGAGGGGCGGGCCGAGGACTTCCCCCTCGGTGACGACTGGACCGCGCTGGCCGCGGTCGGCGCGCACGGCGACCTCGTCGGCACGGCGGTCGACGAGGCCGCGCTCGGCGCACCGAGCCGCCTGGACGTCGAGCTGGCCCAGGCCGACGAACTCGCCGACCTGCCGACGGACGACGGTGAGGTGCCGTTCGTGCTCGCCGGCACGATCACCGGCACGTCGAGCGAGCCGCCCGAGCTGGTCGTCGCCGTGAACGGCACCATCGCCGGTGTCACTGGCGGCTACCGGCGTCACGGCGACGGCTGGGCGTTCACCGCCTTCGTCGGCGACGTCTACCGCGACGGCGCCAACGACGTGGCGCTGTACGAGGTCGCCGCCGACGGCGTCACCCTCCGCCCCCTCGCCTGACGCGGTTGCGCTCGGCGAGCTCGTCGACCGTGTCGACGCGGCTGGGGATGCCCCTGGCGAGGTACACCGAACGGGCGATCAGCGACGCGGCGATCGGCAGGGTCAGCCACTGCAGCCCCGCGGCCCCGAGCGCCGACGTGATGTCGTTGGCGGTCGGCAGCACGAAGGCGGCGCCGATGGCGACCAGGGCGACCCCCACCGTCGACGCCTTGGTGAGGGCGTGCATGCGCGTGAGGGGGTCGGGGAAGCGCACGACCCCGATCGCGCTCAGCAGCACGAGGACGGCGCCGACCAGCGCGATCGCCTCACCGATCACTCGCCACGCCCCTCGATGAAGCGGGCGATCACGGACGTGCTGACGAACGACACGAGGGCCAGCACGACGGCAGCCGGCAGGAACGCGCCGCGGCCGGTGTCCATGGCGTTGACGATGATCAGGCAGATGCCGGTCGCGATGATCCCGTCGACGGCGACGACCCGGTCGGCGAGCGACGGCCCGCGCAACAGGCGGTAGGCGAACACCGCCGCGGCCAGCGACAGCACGACGTAGGCGGCGGCGATCATCGCGGCGGCCTCCCGGCGGCGCGGGCCAGCTCGTCCTGGGCGGCGACGGCCTCGGGTGAGCCGAGGGCCCGGACGGCCAGGTCGGTGAGGCGCAGGATGTCGCGGCGCACCGACTCGACGTCGTCGAAGTGCAGGACGTGGACGTACAGCATGTTCGGGTCCTGGTCGAGCTCGAGCGGCATCGTGCCGGGGGTCAGCGCGAGGACGTTGGAGATGAGCGTCAGCAGCTCGTCCGAGCAGCCGGGCAGGGGCACGCCGACGACCGCGGTGCGGATGCCGCTGCCGCGGGTGAGGACCTCGCGGCTGAGCACGTAGTTCGCCTCGACCGTCTGCCACAGCACGTGGCCGACGAAGCGCAGGAAGGCGACCGGACGCATCCGGTAGCGCTCGGCCGGCCGGGCGCGCAGCCCGGGCACGAGCAGGACGAGGACGGTCCCGACGAGCAGACCGCTCATCACGTTGGCGAAGGACGCCGAGCCCCACAGCAGCACCCAGATGACGGCCAGCCCGAGCGCCGAGACGACACCCCTCACGGCAGGACCGCCTGGAGGTAGGCCGACGGGTCGACGAGGTCGGCGGCGGCCCGGTCGCTGAGGTCGTAGAGCGGTCCGCCGGCCAGCCCGATCACGAGGGTGAGCGCGGCCAGCACGGCCGTCGGGAGCACCATCAGGCGGGGCAGGCGCGAGCGCGTCGGGGTCGGGGCCTCGTCGGCGGGCGGGGGCTGGGCCGGGCTCCAGAAGACGGCGATCCACACCTTGAAGATCGAGAACAGGGTCAGCAGGCTCACGAGGACGCCGACGGCGAGCACCTCCCACTCGGACTGGCGGGCGGTGGCGCCGAAGAGCCCGAACTTGGCGACGAAGCCGGAGAACGGCGGGATCCCCGCCAGGCTGAGCGCCGGCAGGAGGAACAGCACGGCGATCAGGGGTGCCGTCGTCACCATGTTGCCGAGGCGGTGCAAGCGGCTCGACCCGCCGGTGTGCTCGATCAACCCACCGACGAGGAAGAGGGTCGTCTTGACCACGATGTGGTGGACGATGGCGTACACCGCGCCGGCCAGCCCGGCGACCGTGAACAGCCCGAGGCCCATGATGATGTAGCCGATCTGGCTGACGATGTAGAAGGAGAAGATCCGCTTGACGTCGTCCTGGGCGATGGCGCCGAGCACGCCCACCAGCATGGTCGCGCCGGCGACCACGAGGATCAGCGTCGCCGGGCGGCTGTCGGCCGGGAACAGCAGCGTCTGTGTCCGGATGATGGCGTACACGCCGACCTTCGTCAGCAGCCCGGCGAAGATGGCGGTGACGGCGGACGGTGCCGTCGGGTAGCTGTCCGGCAGCCAGAAGTACAGCGGGAACAGCGCCGCCTTGATCCCGAACACCACCAGCAGCAACCCGGCCAGGGCGGCCCGGATGCCGCTCGGCAGGACGGCGATGCGCCCGACGAGATCGGCCATGTTGACCGTGCCGGTCGACGCGTAGATGAAGGCGAGGGCGACCAGGAACAGCACGGACGCGACCAGGCTGATGACGACGTAGGTCATGCCGGAGCGCACCTGGGCCAGCCGGCCCCCGAGCGTGATCAGCACGTAGCTCGCGGTGAGCATCATCTCGATGGCGACGAACAGGTTGAACAGGTCGCCCGTGAGGAACGCCGCCGAGACGCCGGCGGCGAGCACCAGGTACACCGACTGGAAGCCGACGTGGTTGCGCTCGGCGCCCGGCTGGCCGATGGCGTAGAGCAGCACCGCGAGCAGCACGATGCTGGCCGTGACCAGCATGATCGCCGACAGCCGATCGGCCACGAGCGTGACGCCGAGCGGTGCCGCCCAGCCGCCGGCCTGTTCGACGAGGATCCCGTCGCGGTCGACGCGCACGAGGATGACGACGCTGATCGGCACCATCGCCGACAGCACGCCGAGGCCGATCACGCGCTGCGCCGTCCGCGACGCGCCGAGCAGGATCGACAGCGCGGCGCCGGCCAGCGGCAGGACGATCGGCAGGGCGAGCAGCGGGCTCACGGGGCGTCCTCCATGCCGGCATCGGCGACTTCCTTGTCGTCGCTCTCGCGCCCGACGAGGCGGTCGTCGAGGTCGTCGGCCACCTCGTCGTCGGTCGTCAGCAGCCAGCTGCGGTAGGCCAGGGCGAGCAGCAGGGCCGTGACGCCGAAGCTGATGACGATGGCGGTGAGGACGAGCGACTGGGGCATCGGGTCGGCGAAGTCGGCGGGGTCCCCGGTCCCGATGATCGGCGGCTCGCCCCGGCGGGTCGCGGCGAGGAAGACGACGTTGGCACCGTGGCCGATCAGGCCGAGCCCGATGATGAGGCGCGACAGCTTGCGCTGCATGAGCAGGTACGTGCCGATGCCGAACAGCGCGGCGGCGACGAACGACATCAGGACGCTCACGGCGCCGGCTCCCGTGCGGCGACGGGGTTGTCGTCGCCGAACGACTCGAACATCATCAGCGCCAGGCCGATGACGACCAGGTAGACGCCGATGTCGAACACCAGCGCCGACGTGACGCTGACCTCGCCGAACAGCGGCACGTCGAACGTGCGGTAGGCGCTCTCGAGGACCGCGTCGCCGAGCAGCAGGGGCACGATCGCCGTCGTCACGGCGAGCAACATCCCGGCGCCGAGCACCATCCACGGCCGACCACGGGAGAGGCGGCGCACCTGGGGCAGGCCGCCCTGCACGTAGCGCAGGGCGACGGCGGCGCCGGCCACGATGCCGCCGACGAAGCCGCCGCCGGGCTGGTTGTGCCCGGCGAACAGCAGCCAGAGCGACCCGACCATGACCGCGGCGAACACCAGGCGCACCGACACGTCGATGGTGACCAGGCGGGTGACGGGCACCGGCGGGGGCAGGCGCTCTTCCCGGCGCCGGCCGCCCCGCCCGGCGCGGGCCAGCGCCACGGTGCCGATGGCGCCGGCGGCGAGCACGGTGATCTCGCCGAGCGTGTCGATGGCGCGGAAGTCGACGAGCGTGACGTTGACGACGTTGCGCCCGTGGCCCTGGGGGACCGACCGGGCGATCATCTGGTCGGACACCGTCGTCGGTGGGTCGATCGCGGCGACGGCGATGGTCATCACGAACACCAGCCCGGCGACCACCGACGCCACGGCGATGCGCACCGCCCGCCGCGCCGCGGCGCGGGTCGGCTCGAACCGGTCGGGCAGGCGACGCAGGACGAGCACGAACAGGACCGTGGTCAGCGTCTCGATGGCCACCTGGGTGAGGGCGAGATCGGGCGCGCCCTGGACCATGAACAGGCCGGCCATGGCGTACCCGGCCATCCCCAGGAACAGCGCCCCGGAGAAGCGGCGGCGGACGATCGTGGCGGCGAGCGCCGAGCTGAGCAGCAGCGCCGCCAGCGGGACGTGGGCGGGGACGTCGACGAGGTCGGGCCAGCCCGGCCACCACGTGCCGCCGAGCAGCAGCACACCGGGAACGGCGGCCGCGGTCAACAGGATGACGCCGAGGTACAGGGGCAGCGACCCCGGCTGGGCCACCGCGGTCACGCGGTTGGCGACGGCGTTGAGGCCGCGCAGCGACGCCGTGTAGCCGGCGGCGGCCGACGGGAGCCGGCTGCCGATGGCGAGCACCCGGTCCACCCGCCGGCGCCCGACGAAGAGCAGGCCTCCGATGGTGAGCGCGGCACCGGACAGCACCAGCTCGGACGTGAGGCCGTGCCACAGCGCCAGGTGGACGTCCTCGTCGAGGCCGACGCGCAACGAGTCGGCGGCCGCGTCCACGAGGTCGTCGGCGAGGTGCGGCACGACGCCGAACAGCACGGTGGCGGCGGCCAGCACGACGGCCGGCGCGACGAACATGGCGGTCGGGCGGGGGGCCGGTTCGGCGGGCCGGTCGGCGAGCCGGCCGAGGGCGCCGGCCAGGAAGCGGGCGCTGTAGGCGGCGGTCAGGGCCGACCCCGCGACGACGCCGGCGAGGGCGACCGACCCGCCGCTGTCGAGGTAGGCGTCGAAGTCGGCCTCCTTGGCGATGAAGCCGAACAGCAACGGCACCCCGGCCATCGACGCCGCGGCGATCGCGGCCACGACGATCGTCGGTGTCCAGCCGGCCGCCGGGCGCGGGATCTGACGCAGGTCCCTCGTGCCCGCCTGGTGCTCGACGATGCCGACGACCATGAAGGCGGCGGCCTTGAACGCGGCGTGGGCGAGCAGCATCACGCACCCGGCGGCCAGCGCGTCACCGGTGCCCCAGCCGAAGACGGCGACCATCAGGCCGAGTTGGCTCACCGTGCCATAGGCGAGGAGCAACTTGAGGTCGGTCTGCCGCAGCGCCCGCAGCCCGCCCACGATGAGGGTGGCGATGCCGACCGACTCGAGCAGCGGGCGCCAGAGGTCGAGGGCGAGGAACGCCGGCGCCAACCGGGCGACGAGGTACACGCCCGCCTTCACCATGGTCGCCGAGTGCAGGTACGCGCTCACCGGTGTGGGCGCGACCATGGCGCCCGGGAGCCACGAGTGGAACGGCACCTGGGCCGACTTGGTGAAGGCACCCAGCAGCATCAGCACCACGGCCACCGTCACCGCCGTGCCGGACGGTGGGTCGGCCACGAGCTCGCTCAGGCGGTAGGTCCCGCCGGCCTGGCCGAGGACGATGAACCCGGCGAGCATCGCCAGCGCGCCGGCCCCCGTCACGATCAGGGCCTGCAGTGCCGCCGCTCTGGCTCGGGGGTCCTCGTGGCGGTTGCCGATGAGCAGGAACGAGGTGACGGACGTCAGTTCCCAGAAGCCGTACAGCACGAGCAGGTTGTCCGACAGGACGAGGCCGAGCATGGAGCCGGCGAACAGCGTCAGCAGCCCGAGGAGCCGGACGGTGGTCGGTGGGATCGTGCCGAAGTACGGGCCGGCGTAGGCGACGACGAGCACGCCGATGCCGGCCACCAGCAGGACCATCAGGGCGGCGAAGCCGTCGAGGCGGAGGTCCAGGTTGACGCCGAGCTCCGGGATCCAGTCGACGTGTTCGGTGAACACGTCACCCTCGTCGACGGCCGGCAGCCGGGTTGCCAGCCACACCACCGTGGCCAGCGGGGGGAGTCCGGCGAGCAGGATGCTGATCCGCCCGACCCGGTGGGTGGTGGCGAGCAGGCCGATCCCGACGACCAGGTGGAGGGTGAGGAGCGCGATCACCGGTCCGCCGGACCTTAGCGGCAGGCCCGTCGCCGCCCCGGGGTGCCGGTGCGCGCGCTTACGTCACGGAACGGGGTCGCAGCGGTACAGCGTCCGGGTGCCCACCGTCTCGGTGCCGCGCACGGTGAAGCGGCCGGCGAGGGCGCGCTCCCACACCGGGCGGTCGTAGGCGTCGAACACGCCGGGTCGCTTGCGCGCGAGCAGCCGGGCGGCCATCGGGTCGTCGCGGTGGGGGAACTCGACGACCAGCGGGGCTCCGAAGTCGGCGAGGAAGGCGACGATCTCGTCGAGCGGCACGGTGTTGGTGAGGGCCAGGTGGTGGACGACCGCGAGGCAGAGCACGAGGTCCGGCCGCACGCGGTCGACGAACGCCGGGCGCTCGCGCGACCGCCAGCCGAGGCCCGGTGACGGGTCGGACAGGTCGAGGACGAGCGGGAGGATGCGTCCTTCGCCGGCGGCCTTCAGGTCGCGGTACAGGCGGTCGACGACGAGGTGATCGGAGTCGACGGCGATCACCGAGCGGGCCCCCGCCTGGAGGGCCAGGCGGGAGAAGTGCCCGTCGTTGGCGCCGAGGTCGAGGACGAGGTTCGGGTCCAGTTCGCCGACGGCGGCCGTGACGAAGCGCTCCTTGGCCTGCAACCCGCCGTCGCCGTAGTGGGCCCGGTCGGCGTAGTCGGACCACGTCGACGCCTGCGCCGACCAGGTGAGGCCGCGCACCGCCTTCTCCAGGTTCTTCAGCTGGGCGTCGATGATGCCCGGTCCGAAGCCGGCGCGCTTGAGCTCGGCCTTGACGTCGCGGTCGCGGTCGGCGTCGGCGTAGCGCCGCTCCGCCCGGGCGTGCAGCTTCACGTGCGTGAAGACGCCCTTGGTGAAGCGACCCTCGCCGCGCAGGAGGTCGGCGGCGGTGGCGGGCGAGATGCCGTGGATGCTGCCCCGCAGCAATGGCTGGAAGGGCACGTCGATCAGCGCCTGCACCAGCAGCGGGTTGAGGAACAGCTCGCAGAACTGCCGGTAGCCGGGCCACGGCTCGCCGCCGCGCAGGCGCTCGAAGGAGCCGACGTCGATGAACACCGGGCGGGTGCCGACGAACTGCACGTTGTAGGGCGAGGCGTCCTTGGTGATGAGCTGCTCGGCGAGCGCGCCGCGGGTGAGGGCGAGTTGGAGCAGGGCCGCGTCGCGCAGCATCTCGAAGGACCACTCGTACGGGTACGAGCGGACGGCGATGCGCTCGTGGCGGAGGGCGGCGGCCCACTCGGGGCCGACCGCCGCGCTGTCGTCGACCCGCTCGGTCGCCACGATGTCCCCGTGCTCGATCGCGCCGCGGAAGAAGCGGCTGGCGGCGAGGGCCTCGAAGTCGGCGAGGGCGTCCTTGGACAGTCCCCGCCAGATCGCGTCGTCGGTGACGTAGACGCGCGAGAGCGGGTCCCGGAACGAGCCGGGGTCGGCGGGCGCGGTCACGGAGGGCGGGTCAGACGGTGGCGTCGGTGTCGGCGTCGGGCACCAGCTGCGCCCGCGCCTCCTCGGCCCGGGCGCGGTGCTTCCTCGAGAAGACGCCCAGGAAGCGGTGCCAGTACATCTTGAAGAACACGAACATGCCGGCGACGCCGCCGGCCAGGGCGGCGGCGATCATGCTCCCGGTGCCGGGGTCGAGGTAGCTCAGCATCGGCCGGACGTTAGCCCAGTAGCCACCGTTCGTCCCATCGCCCGACGGGTCGTGTTCACCGGCGGTTCACGATCGGCCGGGGCGCAATGATCGCGGCATGCCGACCGACCTGACGCAGTGCTCGGCCGTCGAGCTGGTGGCCTGCTACCGGCGTGGCGAGGCGTCGCCCGTCGACGCGACCGCGGCGGCGCTCGACCGCATCGACGTGCTCGATCCGGTGCTCAACGCCTTCTGCCTGGTGGCCGCCGACGAGGCGCTCGCCGCGGCGCGCGCCAGCACGGCGCGTTGGCGTCGGGGCGAGGCGCTCGGGCCGCTCGACGGGGTGCCGGTCGCCGTCAAGGACCTGCTGCTCACCGCCGGCTGGCCGACGCTGCGGGGCAGCCGCACCATCGACCCGGCGCAGCCGTGGGACGTCGACGCGCCGTCGGTGGCGCGGTTGCGCGAGGCCGGCGCCGTCCTCGTCGGCAAGACGACGACCCCGGAGTTCGGCTGCAAGGGCGAGACCAACTCGCCGTTGACCGGGATCACGCGCAACCCGTGGGATCCCTCCCGCTCGCCCGGCGGGTCGTCCGGCGGGACGGCGGCGGCCGTGGCCGCGGGGATGGTGCCGGTCGGCCTCGGCACCGACGGGGCGGGATCGGTGCGCATCCCGGCTGCCTTCTGCGGCAACGTCGGGCTGAAGCCGAGCTTCGGCCGGGTGCCGGCGTACCCGGCGTCGCCGTTCGGGACCGTCTCGCACGTCGGCCCGCACACGATGAGCGTGGAGGACGCCGCCGTGCTGCTGAACGTCCTCAAGCAGCCCGACACCCGCGACTGGACGTCGCTGCCACCGGATCCCAGCGACGTCACGGCCGGGCTCGACGGCGGGGTGGCTGGGCTGCGGGTCGCCTTCTCGCCCACGCTCGGGTACGCCGAGGTCCACCCCGAGGTGGCGGCCGCCGTGGCCGCGGCAGTGGGCGAGCTGGAGGGGCTCGGCGCGCTCGTCGACGCCGTCGACCCGGGGTTCGACGACCCGCTGGAGGTGACGACCGGGCTGTGGTTCACAGGCGCGTGGACGCTGTGGAACACGCTCTCGCCTGCCCAACAGGAGGTCACCGATCCGGACTTCGCCGCCGAGGCGGAGCTGGGCGCCGCGCTCAGCAACCTCGACGTGCAGCGGCTGGTGCTGCGCCGCGCCGAGCTCGGCTCGCACATGCGGCGCTTCATGGAGCGCTACGACCTGCTGGTCACGCCGGCGGTCGCCGTGCCGGCGTTCGAGGCCCGCCCGGCCGGCCACCAGCCCTTCGACGCCACCTCGATGCTCGGCTGGACGCCGTTCTCGTACCCGTTCAACCTGACCCAGCAGCCGGCCATCACCGTGCCGTGCGGCCGCAGCGGCGAGGGCCTGCCGATCGGCCTCCAGCTCGTCGGCCCGATGTTCGCCGACGCCCTCGTGCTGCGCGCCGCCCGCGCCTACGAGCAGCTCCACCCGGTGCCCCGCCCACCGCGCTGACTCGGATCAGGGGTCGAGGGTGGCGCCCATCGGGGTGACGGCGGGGATGTCGCCGGATGCGACGACGGCGCGGGCGATCGGCGTGAGGGCGGCCAGGAGCCGCTCGCCCTCGTCGTCGGAGAGCGCGCCGTAGGCGCTCGCCGCGATGGCGTCGGTGCGGTCCTCGAGCTCTGCCTTCAGCGTCCGTCCGGCGTCGGTCAACGCGCCGTCGGGACTCAGCAGGCCGCGCGCCGCGAGCTGCTCGACCATCGACGACCACTCGGCGTCGTCGTAGTCGCGGGCCCGCTCCAGCAGCTGGCGCGGCGTGTTGCCGGCGGCGGCCTGGAAGACGTTGCACTCGCGCCCCGACAAGCCGGCGCCGGTCAGCAGCGCGACGTGGCCGTCGCCGCGGTGCTCGCGAAGGAGCGTCGCCGCCTGCCACAGCTCGGCGAGCGGTTCGTCCGGCCACGGCAGGGCCTGGTTGGCGGCGAACAGCGCCCGTCCCTCGGCCGGTGCGGTGCGGGCGGCGCGCCCGGCGAGCTCGGCGGCGATCGCCACGTCGCCGTCAGCGGCCGGGCCCAGCGCCCGCCGGAGGGTGGCGACGGAGCCCTCGAGGCGGGCCCGGAGGGCCTCGGCGGGCGGGGCGAACGACCACGCGTCCGGCAGCGCCCTGGCGACCCGGGACGGGGCGAAGTTGTAGAACAGCGCGGTGACGACCTCAGGCCCGACGGGGCCCAGCGGCGCGGCCCGGCCGGCGAAGTAGCCCATCCAGAAGCCGCGGTAGCCGGCGGCCGCCAGTGCGTCGATCGGCTCCGGGCTGAAGTAGGTGACGGCGTGGATCGGCTCGAGTCGCTGCCAGATGCGGCGGGCCAGCGCGGGCGTCATCGAGCCAGTGTGACCTACTGGTTGCGGTCGCGGCGGATCGTCGGGCGCTTGCCCTTGATCGTCGTCTGCTTGATCGCCGCGATCACGGCGTCGGCGTCGGCCGCGGGGACCTCGACCGTCGAGAAGCGGTCGCCGATGCGGATCGGCCCGATCTCGCGCCCCGGCACGTCGGACTCGTTGGCGATGGCCCCGACGATGTCGCCCGGGCGGATGCCCTCGTTGCGTCCGAGGCCGATGAACAGCCTGGTCCGCCGCCCACCCTGCACCCGCCCACCGGGATGCCCGGTGGTCGTGCGCCGTTCCGGCCGGCGCTCGGACCGCGGCACGAACTCGGGGATCTCGGTCTCGTCGATCGTGCCCAGCCGTCCCTCGTGGGCCAACTTGAGGGCGGCGCGGGCGACCTCGCGAACCTCGTGCCCGTCGGCCGCCAGGGCGTCGAGGACCGACGAGTACACCTGGAGGTCGTCGGCGGCGAGCGCCTCGCGCACCGCGGCCGTGGTGGCCTCCATCTGGCGGGCCCGCAGGTCGGCGACGGACGGGACCTTGGCGATCGCGATCGGCCGCCCCGTGACCCGCTCGATGTTGCCCAGCAGCCGCATCTCGCGTGGCTCGGCGAGCGTGATGGCGATGCCCTCACGGCCGGCGCGGCCGACCCGCCCGATGCGGTGGACGTAGGCGTCGGTGTCCGACGGCACGTCGTAGTTGATGACGTGCGTGAGCAGGTCGACGTCGAGCCCGCGGGCGGCCACGTCGGTGGCGATGAGCAGCTCGGCGGTGCCGTTGCGCAGGCGGCCCATCACGCGGTCGCGACCCTCCTGGTTCATCCCGCCGTGCAGCGCCTCGGCGCGGTAGCCGCGTCCGTTCAACGTCTCGGTGAGCTGGTCGACCTCGGTGCGCGTGCGGCAGAACACGATCGCCGCCGCCGGCGACTCGACGTCGAGCACGCGCCCGAGCGCGGCCGGCTTGTGGGCGCGGGTGACGACGTAGGCGCGCTGCTCGACGAGCGGGGCCGTCGACGCGTCGGCGGTCGGCGACTCGATCTCGATGCGCACCGGATCGCGGAGGTGGCGGCGGGCGATGGTGGCGATGCGCGGCGGGATGGTCGCCGAGAACAGGACCGTCTGGCGCTCGCTCGGTGTCGCCTCGAGGATCGCCTCGAGGTCGTCGGCGAAGCCCATGTCGAGCATCTCGTCGGCCTCGTCGAGCACGACGACGCGCACGTCGTCGAGCGGCAGCGTGCCCCGCTTGATGTGGTCGACCGCCCGACCGGGCGTGGCGACGACGACGTCGACGCCGTCGCGCAGCGCGCCGAGCTGGCGGCCGATCGGCTGGCCGCCGTAGATCGGCAGCACCCGGGCCCCGAGCCCACGGCCGTAGCGGTACATCGCCTCGGACACCTGGATGGCGAGCTCGCGGGTGGGCACCAGCACGAGGGCGGTCGGGCGGCGGCCGGCACCGCCGATGCCCTGCAGCGCCGGCAGGGCGAACGCCGCCGTCTTGCCGGTACCCGTGGCGGCCTGGCCGAGGACGTCGCGCCCGGCCAGCATCACCGGGATGGCGTCGCGCTGGATCGGTGTCGGCTCCTCGTAGCCGAGCGCGGCGAGCGCCTCGAGCAGCTCGGGCCGCAGACCGAGGTCGTTGAACCCGGCCATCAGGCGGCCGCCAGGTACGTGCCCGGCGCCACCTCGGCGACCTCGTGGCGGGCGAGCATCCGCTGGAGGTGCAACTCGGCGCTGCGCCGCTCGACCTGCTCGGCGAAGGACAGCTCGACGTGGGGGCGGTAGATGAACCGGTGGGCGACCATGTCGTCGACGGTGTGCGGCTCGGCGAGGAACTCGAGCATCGCCTCGTGGCGGCGATCGATCACCGCCGTGAACGCGTCGAGCAGGCGCAGGAACTCGTCGCGGCCCTCGATGATCCCGCGGTGGTGGAACGTCACGTAGTAGCGGGCGTCCTCGTCGCGGACCCGGGCGAGGCTGGCCTCGAAGTCCTCGAGGTCGCTCCACACGTCGCCGTAGTAGGGCCCGAACCCGGTGAGGTCGATGTCGGACAGGAAGAACACCCCGCCCGACACCCGGAACCCGCTGTGGCCGCGGGTGTGGCCGGGGAGGTGCACCGCCTCGACGGTGGTGCCGCCGAGATCGAAGACGTGACCGTCGCGGAAGCCATGGGCGTCGGGGCGCGGCGCGTAGTGGAACCGCTCGACGATCTCGGTGGCGAACTCGTGGTCGATCGGCAGGCCGTAGACGGCCATCAGCCCGTCGAGGCTGCGCACACCCGGCAGATCGGCGTGGTGCACGTGGACGCGGGCGGCGGGGAACGCCCCGTTGCCGGCCACGTGGTCCTCGTGGCTGTGGCTGTTGACCACCGCGTCCACCGGCACCGGCGCGCCGCCGCGGGCGACGACGTCGATGGACGGGTCGATGATCAGCGTCTCGGCGGCGCCGCTGACGAGCAGCGTGTTGCCCGACGGGTAGGCGCCGTTGCTCGTCCCGACGAGCACGCTGACCTCGTCGGTCAGCCGTCGCACATCGTCGTCGGCCCAACCCATGTGGGCACGGTACCGGCTCGGCGCGCGGAGGGCTCTCTGGAGTGTTGATCGGCTGTGGACCCCTCGACCGGGAGTCAGTTCCCCGAACCGGGGTCACCGTCCGTCGGGGTGGTCGGTACGGTGCTGCGGGTGAGGGCCCGCTCGTCGATGGTGGTGGCGTACGGGTTCGTGCTCGCCGTCATGGCGGCGGGATACGGCGTGCTCTTCAGCATGCTGGACGACTACCGCGACGAGTACGGCATCGGCGAGGGCGCGCTCGGCGCGGTCATCGGCATCGGGTTCATCGCCGGGTTCCTCGCCCAGGCGTTCATCGCCCCGCTCGCCGACCGCGGCCACGCCCGTGCCCTGGTGCTCGGCGGGATGGCGCTCGACATCGTCGGGGTCCTGCTGATGGCCGTGGCCACGGACTTCGTGCCCCTGATGGCCGGCCGCTTCGTGATGGGCGTCGGGGCCGGCATGGCCGTGCCGGCGGTGCGGCGCATCGTCATCAACGCCTATCCGGACCAGCTCGGCCACAACCTCGGGCGCCTGCTGGCCGCCGAGATCGCCGGGTTCGCCACCGGCCCGGCATTGTCGGCGCTCATGGTCGGGACGTTCGGCATCCCGTCGCCATTCCTCCTCATCGCCGCCGTGACGATCGTGGCCTTCCCGTTCGTGGCCGCCCGGCCGGTGGTCGAGGAGGACACCGAGGTGCGCCAGCGCCTGGCGTTCGACCTCCTGCGGCTGCGCCCGTTCGCCGGCGCCGTCGTCATCGGCTGCGCGGTGTGGATGATGATCGGTGCCTTCGACGCGCTGTGGGTGGTCGTCCTCGACGACCTCGACACCAACGAGTGGGTGGCCAACGTCGGCATCGTCATGTTCGCCCTCCCGCTCGTCGTGCTCAGCTCGGTGGGCGGCCGGCTGGCGCAGCGCGTCGGGCCGTTCCGCGTGGGCACGGTCGGCTTGCTGCTCGGTGCCGGCTACATGCTGCTGTACGGCCTGGTGCCGACCGGGACGGCCATGTTCGTCGTCGCGATGTTCCACTCGCTCAGCGACGGGCTGACCATGTCCAGCACGGGCGTCGCCGTCGGGCTCGTCGTCCCCGCCGAGCGCCAGGCGGGCGCGCAAGGCGTGCTCGGCGGGATGCAGACGCTCGTGGCCGGCGTCGCCGCGCCGCTGATCGGCGTGGTGTACGAGCAGGCCGGACGCCGCGCCGCGTACACCCTCAGCGCGACGCTGATGCTCGTGTTCCTCGCCGCGGGCGTCGCCCTCGCCCGGCCGGCGTGGTCGATCAGGGGCCGTCCCACCGTCGAGCCGAGCGGACGGGCCCCGGCCTACGAGCCGGGGTAGGTGCGCAGCTCGATCACGTTGCCGTCGGGGTCGCGCACGTAGAGGCCCTGGCCGGTGCCGCGAGCCCCGAACACCTCCATCGGGCCGCGGACGATGTCGAACCGCCCGCTGACCGCCAGCTCGTCGAGGTCGGCGCCCTCGACCACGAGGGCGACGTGGTCGACGTTCTCGCCGGACCGCTCCGTGGCGAACAGGTCGAGGATGGTGCCGGCATCGATGCGCACCGACACGAACGGCACCTCGCCGCGGCGCCACTCCTCGAGGCGCACGGGCTCGAGCCCGAGCTCGTCGCACCAGAACGACAGCGACCGCTCGACGTCGGCGACGTTGAGCACGACGTGATCGACACCCGTGACGCGCATCGGGCGCACTGTACGCCTGGCGCTGAATAACGTCGCCGGCGTGACCGGGTTGCGCAAGCTCGCCATCGTGGGGGCCGGCTCCGTCGGGACCGCCACCGCCTACGCCTGCCTGATCGGCCGGCTGGCCGACGAGATCGTCCTCTACGACATCGACGGCCCGCGCGTGCGGTCCGAGGTCCTCGACCTGCGCCACGGCGTGCAGTTCACCGGCGGCAAGGTCGACGGCGGTGACGACCCGGCCGTGGTCGCGGGCGCCGACGTGATCGTGATCACGGCGGGCGCCACGCATCCGCTGGGGCAGACCCGCCTCGACCTCGCCGGCACCAACGCCGGCCTGGTCCGCCGTCTCGTCCCGACGCTCGTCGAGCTGGCGCCGGCGACCGTGGTGCTGATGGTCACCAACCCGGTCGACGTCGTCACGTACGTCGCCCAGGAGGTCGCCGGGCTGCCGCACGGTCGCGTGCTCGGCAGCGGCACGGTGCTCGACACGTCCCGCCTGCGCGGGATGCTCGCCGACCGCTTCGGCGTCTCGGAGTCGAGCGTGCACGCCTCGATCGTCGGCGAGCACGGCGACAGCGAGATCGCGCTGTGGTCGTCGGCGACGGTCGGCGGCGTGCCCTTGTCGGAGGTCCGCGGCCTGCGCGGCGAACCCGTCGACGCCCCCGAGGCGGCGTCGCTCGTGCACGACGTGCGCCACGCGGCGGCCAAGGTGATCGAGGGCAAGGGTTGCACCAACTTCGCCATCGGGCTGGCGACGGCGCGCATCGTCCGGGCCATCGCCGGCGACGAGCACGCCGTGTTGCCAGTCAGCGTGCGCACGACGGTCGAGGGCGTCGGCGAGGTGTGCCTCTCGCTGCCGAGCGTCGTCGGCCGGGACGGCGTGCTGGCGACGCTGTGGCCGCCCCTCGACGACAGCGAGCGCGAGGGCTTGCGGGCCAGCGCCGCCGCCATCCGGAGCGCCCTCGACGGCGTGGCCTAGCGCGGGACGACGAGGACCGGGCAGCACGCCCACCGCACGAGCGACGGCACGAGGCGGTGGCCGCGGCCGGCCGACGCGCCAACGGCGACGACGGTCGCCTCGTCGACGAAGCGGACGATCCCGGCGGCCGGGTGGCGGTCGTGGAGCGTCTCGAACTCGCGAGCCGGCGGCTGCAGCGCGCGCGCCACACGGCGCAGGTGGGCGCACTCGGGCACCTCGTCGCTGCTCGTGGCCGGGTCGAACACCTCGACGAGGACGAGCTCGGCACCGGCCCGCTCGGCCAGCGCGGCCGCCACCGTGGCCACCCGTCCGGCGGTCGGGTCGCTGCCGACGCCCACGACGACGCGGCGGGGGTTGAACCGCCGCAGCGTGCAGCGCGGCCCGGCGAGGAGGGCCGGCACACGCGGCAGCTGGGCGCGCCGTCGCCGCCCCGCGCACCAGAGGCTGGCGCCGGACCACACCGCATAGGCGGCCAGGTCGTCGTCGTCCCCGTCGAGCCGGATCGCCGTCACCGTCGGGGCGCCGGCCGCGCGCGCCGTGGCCTCGAAGTGCCGGCAGGTGTCGGCACTCCCGGGCCCGGCGACGAGCTCGACCGTGTAGCCACCCCAGCGGGCGATCCCGGCGGCCAGCACCACGGCGGCCGCCGTCGCGGCGTGCCGGCCTCCAAGGGGCACGGCGATCCGATCGGGCACCCCGCCATCATCTCGCTACCGTCAACGGCCCGTCCTCGTGCAGCCCGTAGCGGTCGTGCAGCCGCCGCAACGGGCGCGGTGACCACCAGTTGCGCGATCCCATCAGCGTCATCGTCGCCGGCACGAGCAACGTGCGGACGATGGTGGCGTCGACGACGACCGCGACGGCCATCCCGATGCCGAGCTGCTTGATCAGCACCAGCTCACCCGTCGCGAAGCCGGCGAACACGATCAGCAGCAGGGCCGCAGCGGACGTGATGATGCGGCCGGTCCGGTCGAGACCGATGGCGATCGACAGGTCGTTGTCGCCGGTCTCGTCCCACGCCTCCTTGACGCGGGCGAGCAGGAACATCTCGTAGTCCATCGACAGGCCGAAGGCGAAGAGGAACACGATCAGCGGCATGGTCGCGTCGAGCGCGCCGACCGGGTCGAACCCCAGCAGGCCCGCCAGGTGCCCCTCCTGGAACACCCAGACGAGCACGCCGAACGTGGCCCCGAGGGAGAGGATGTTCATCACGACCGCCTTGACGGCGACGACGACCGATCCCGTCATGAGGAACACGACGGCCATCGTCGCCAGCACGACCACGGCCAGGGCCCATGGCAGGCGGGCGGCGATCGACGCCTTCACGTCGACGAGCTCGGCGACGTCACCGGCGACGAGGTGCTCGAACGGCGGGTCGTCGGCGCGCAGCTCGTGCACGAGGGCCTGGGCGACCTCGCCCTGCGTCGGTCCGTCGGGCACCACCTCGATCACCGCGGCGCCGGCGTCCGCTGGGCCGTCGTCGACACGCACGTCGGCGACGCCGTCGCGGGCGGCGATCTCGGCGACGTACGCGGCGAGCGCCGGGTCGTCCGGGTCGGTCAGGGCGACGACTTCGACGGGATCGGCGCGCCCACCGGGGAAGCGCTGACGGATCTCCTCCAGCTGGCGCGCCTCGGACGAGCGCGGCAGTGACCTGGCGTCGGGGTTCTCGAAGCGGGCGTGGAGGAAGGGCAGCGCGGCCACGACGAGCGCCGTGCCGACGATCGCGACGACGGCGATGGCGTGCCGGCGGACCCATCCGGCGAGGTGCCAGAACACACCCGGTCGGGTCCGCGGCCGGGCCGGGCGCAGCCGGTGCCCGAGGAGGGCGAGCAGCGCCGGCAGGAGCGTGAGGCCGGCCGCGACGGCGACCAGCACGACGCCGATCCCGCCGACGGCGAGCGAGCGCAGCCCGCTCGACTCGAACACGAGGAGGCCGCCGAGCGAGATGACGACGGTGAGCCCCGAGTAGGCCACCGTGCGGCCGGCCGTGGCGATGGTGCGCTCGAGCGCGCCCAGCGACGGGCAGCCCGCCGGCCCGTTCCTCGCGGAAGCGGCTGACCATCACGAGCCCGTAGTCGATGCCCAGCCCGAGGCCGAACATCGTGACCACGTTCAGCGAGTACACGGCGACGTCGCCCGTGAGCGTCGCCGCGGCGAGGATCACGAGGGCGCCGGCGATGGCGACGATGGCGAGCGTCACCGGCAGCACGGCGGCGAGCAGGCCGCCGAACACGACGACCAGCGCGGCGAGCGCCAGCGGCAGGGCGATCGCCTCGGCCCGCAGCAGGTCCTCCTCGGCCTGCGCTTCGATCTCGTCGTCGACGAGGTCCTCGTGGCCGACGACGACCTGCTCGGCGCCGGTGCGTTCGAGCGCCGCCCGCACCCCGGAGGCCGCCACGTCGAGGTCGGTGCCGGGCTGGAGCGTCACGAGGACGGCGGCGGCCTCACCATCGGCAGCCACCAGGCCGGTGCTCGTCGGGTCCTGCACGGCCCGCACGCCGGGCAGCAAGGCGATGGCGCCGATCGCATCGGCGAGCCGCGCCGCGCTCGCCGGGTCGTCCACGGTGAAGCCGTCCACGACGCCGACGACGGTCGGGCCCTCGGGGTCGCGCTGGCGTCGTTGCGCGGCCAGCTCGTCCAGCACGTCGTCGGCGCGCGCCGACTCGCCGCTGTCGCCGCCCATGTCCGTGGTCATCGACGAGAACAGGACGGGCGCGGCGACGACGGTGACGGCGAGGACCAACGCCCAGGCGAGCAGCGTGAGGCGGGGATGGCGGGTGGCAGCGCGGGCGAGTCGCATGGCGACCACCGTGCGCTCCGGCGCGGCGTCGTGTCGTCCCGCCGCGGGCGGAACCGGCGCCTCAGCCTACGGGGGGAGTGCGCCCTGGCCCGGCTGGACGAGACCGACCTCGTAGGCGCGGATCACGGCCTCCACCCGGTCGCGCAGGCCCAGCTTCATCAGCACGTGACCGACGTGCGTCTTCACGGTCGCCTGGCCGACCGTGAGGCGGCCGGCGATCTCGGCGTTCGACAAGCCCCGGGCGACGAGCTCGAGCACGAGGCGCTCGCGCGGCGTCAACATGTCGAGGTCGGCGCTGGACGGCGGCGGACCGTCGGCGCGCCGCCGCGCGAAGTCCTCGACCAAGCGCCGCGTCGCCGTCGGTGACAGCAGGGCGTCGCCGGCCGCCACGACCTCGATCGCCCGCAGGAGCTCGGCGCGCGGCGTGTCCTTGAGCAGGAAGCCGCTGGCCCCGGCCCGCAGCGCCTCGAAGACGTACTCGTCGAGATCGAACGTCGTGACCACGATGACCCTCGGCGCGTCGGGCGCGGCGCGGATGCGCCGAGTGGCCTCGATCCCGTCGAGCACCGGCATGCGCACGTCCATCAGCACGACGTCGGGGCGCAGCTCGGCGGCCAGGGCGACGGCCGCGGCGCCGTCGCCCGCCTCACCCGCCACGTCGACGCCGCCCGCTTCGAGGATCGCCCGCAGCCCGCTGCGCACCAGCTCCTGGTCGTCGACGACCAGCACCCTGGTCAGCACGGCAGCGTCGCGTGGACGGCGAAACCGCCGTCCGGTCGGGGCGCGGCGGTCAACGTGCCGCCGAACGCCGCGGCGCGCTCGCGCATGCCGATGAGTCCGTGACCGTCGCCGTTGGCGCTGCCGGCGCGGCCGTCGTCGACGACGTCCAGCGAGACGGCGCCGGGACCGTACGTCACCGTCACCTGGGCCGTTGCCTCCCCGGCGTGGCGCAGCACGTTGGTGAGCGCCTCCTGGACGATGCGGTAGGCCGACGCATCGACGTGCTCGCCGATGGGGCGTGGCGAGCCGGCGATCGTGAGCGTGACCGGCAGGCCGGCGGCCGCCACCTCGTCGACCAGCGAGGTGAGGGCGCCGAGGCCCGGCTGGGGCGCCAGCGGGGCGGCGTCGTCGCGGAGCACACCGACCACGCCGCGCAGCTCGGCGAGCGTCGTGCGGGCGACCTCACCGATCGTCACCAGCGACCGCTCCGCCCGCGCCGGGTCGTGGGGCAGCACCGCCTGCCCGGCCTCGGCGTGCAGGGCGATGACGCTGACGTGGTGGGCGGTGACGTCGTGGAGCTCGCGGGCGATGCGCACCCGCTCCTCCGCCACCGCCCGCTCGTTGTCGGCGCGGCGCTCCCGTTCGAGGTCGTCGGCGCGGGCGGCCATCTCCTCGGCGTAGGCCCGCTGCGTGCGGACGTTGTTGCCGAGCAGCCACGCCGAGGTCACGGACAGCAGGGCGACCATCCAGTCGAGGGCGTCCTCGTGGGGATCGGCGAGCAGTGAGACGACGACGACGCCGAGGCTGACGGCGCCGGCGACGAGGGCGGTGCGGGCCGCGCAGTGCGCGGCCACCGTGTAGACGGCGATGAGCGGTCCGTACGGGAGCGTCGGGTCGGGGAAGGAGCCCACGCCGTAGGCCGCCACCATCGCGCCGGAGACGAGCCAGACGGTGATGGGGGCGCGGCGACGGAAGACGAGCACGACCGCCATCCCGACGAGCAGGGCCGTGCGCCACCACGGGTCCGTGTCGTCGAGGCCCTCGTTGGCGTTGACCTCCACGAGGCTGACGGCGAGCACGATCGCCGCCAGCGCCGCGTCGGCCACCAGCGTGGGCACCGAGCGCCACCACGCCACGAGGCGCGACATCACGCTGTCACGGTACCGATCCGGCGCCGGTCGGGCGTCCCCCTGCGGGTGGATCGGCCGGCTCCTCCGTCCGGCGGAGTGTCAGGTCAGGACGGGGACGTCGGCCATCGCCGCGGCGATCTCCGCGTCGCTCAGGTCGAGGTCGACCATCTGGCCGGACAGGTACTGCTCGTAGGCCGGTAGGTCGAGGTGGCCGTGCCCGCACAGCGCGGTGAGGATGACCTTTGACTCGCCGGCCTCCTTGCACGCCAGCGCCTCGCGGATCGCGGCGGCGAGGGCGTGCGTCGGCTCGGGCGCCGGCACGATGCCCTCGGCACGGGCGAACTGCACCGCGGCGGCGAAGCACTCGAGCTGGGGGATCGCGACGGCCTCCACCAGGCCCTGGTCGTACACGTGCGAGACCAGCGGGGACATGCCGTGGTAGCGCAACCCGCCGGCGTGGATCGGCTCGGGGATGAACCCGTGGCCGAGCGTGTGCATCTTGAGCAGCGGCGTCATCCCGGCCGTGTCGCCGAAGTCGTAGCGGTACTCGCCCTTGGTGAGGCTCGGGCAGGCCGCCGGCTCGACGCAGCGGATCGTCGGGTCCATCCGCCCGGCGAGCTTCTCGCGCAGGAACGGGAACGCCAGCCCGCCGAAGTTGGAGCCGCCGCCGGTGCAGCCGACCAGCACGTCCGGCGTCTCCCCGACCTCGGCCAGCTGCGAGCAGGGCCTCCTCGCCGATGATCGTCTGGTGCAGCAGGACGTGGTTGAGGACGCTGCCGAGCGCGTAACGGGCCTCGGGGTCGGCGGCGGCCACGGCCACGGCCTCGGAGATGGCGATGCCGAGGCTGCCGGTGTGGTCGGGGTTCTCGGCGAGCAGCCGGCGCCCGTACTCGGTGACCGGCGACGGGCTGGAGTGCAGCGTCGCGCCCCAGATCTCCATCATCGTCTTGCGATACGGCTTCGTGCGGTACGACGCGGCGACCTGCCAGATCTCGCACTCGATGCCGTACTGGGCGGTGGCGAAGGCGAGGGCGCTGCCCCACTGGCCGGCGCCCGTCTCCGTGGTCAGCTTCCGGATGCCTTCCTGGTGGTTGTAGAAGGCCTGGGGGACCGACGTGTTCGGCTTGTGCGAGCCGGCCGGGCTGACGCCCTCGTACTTGTAGAAGATCTTCGCCGGCGTGTCGAGGGCCCGCTCGAGCCGGTGGGCGCGGAACAGCGGGCTCGGCCGCCACAGCCGGTACACGTCGATGACGCCGCCGGGGATGTCGACGTAGCGGTCGGCGGTGACCTCCTGCGCGATCAACGCCATCGGGAACAGCGGCGCCAGGTCGTCGGGACCGACGGGCTCGTGCGTGCCCGGGTGCAGCGGTGGCGGCGGCGGGCTCGGCAGGTCGGCGATGACGTTGTACCACTGCGTCGGCATGGCCGATTCGTCGAGCAGGATCTTCGTGCGCGTGTCGCCCGTCGTCATGGCCCGCACGGTAGTCATCGGGCAGCCCCGGGCGCCCCTGGCCGCCGATGACACGGCGTCGGCGGTGGCGTGGCTACGTTCGGACGCCGTGCCCCTCTCGATCCCGGCCGTGCGCGGCGTCGCCGACCTGACGCCGGCGTGGTGCTCGGCCGCCCTCGGCACGCGGGTGACGCACGTCGACGTCGAGCCGGTCGGCACGGGCCAGGTGGCCGACACCTTCCGGCTCCGCCTCGGCTACGACGACCCGAGCGGACGGCCGCCGACACTGGTGGCGAAGGTCCCGGCCGCCGCCGAGACCAGCCGCATCGCCGCCCGCCTGACCCGGACCTACGAGGTCGAGGCCAGCTTCTACCGAGACCTGGCACCCGGCCTGCCGGTGCGGGCGCCGGCCTGCCACCACGCCGCCCATGACCCCGACGGCGACTCGTACGTCGTGCTGCTGGAGGACGTCGCCCCAGCCGAGCAGGGCGACCAGATGCGCGGCTGCACCGTCGACGAGATCGCCGCCGCGGTCGACGAGATGGCGCTGCTCCACGCGCCCCGCTGGGGCGACGAGTCGCTGCTGGCGATCGACTGGCTGCACCGGGCCCAGGGCGACTGGGCCGAGAACACGATGGCGCTCATCGGCATGGCGATCCCGACGTTCCGCGACCGGTACCGCGACCGCCTGGACGCCGACGCCAACGGGCTGATCGACCGGTTCCTGCCGCTGGTCGCCGCGCGCCTGCGCGACCGACCGGCCCCGTTGACGATCGTCCACGGCGACTTCCGCGCCGACAACCTGCTGTTCGGCGGCGATCGCGTCGTGGTGGTCGACTGGCAGACGGTCGCAACCGGCCCAGGACCAGCCGACCTCAGCTACCTGCTCGGCGCCAGCTTGACGACCGAGGATCGCCGCCGCCACGAGGACGAGCTCGTCGACCGCTACGTCGAGCGCCTCGGCGAGCAGGGCGTCACGGTCGAGCGGTCGGCGGTGTGGCAGGGCTACCGACGCCACGCCGTCGGCGGGGTGATCATGGCCATCGTGGCCTCGTTCCTCGTCGAACGCACCGACCGCGGCGACGAGATGTTCGTGACGATGGCCCGGCGCCACGCCCGCCACGTCCTCGACCTCGGGGCCGACGGTCCGATCTGACGCCAGGAGGCGACGTGCCCAAGCTGACCGCTCTGGACGAGTACTTCGTCCACCAGATCCCCGAGCCGTTGCCCAACGTGGTCACGCACCACGAGCACTGGCGGGAGAGCCTGTTCTTCGTGCTCCACCCGCCGGACCGCGTCGGCGACGTGGTGATCCTGACGATGGCCCACTTCCCGGCTCGCGGCGAGCTCGACTCGTTGCAGCTCGGCATGGTCGGCGGCACGCCGACGGTCGCCCGTCACGCCAGGGAGGCGGGCAACGACCCGCACTCGTTCAGCGTCGGTCCGGTCGACATCGAGATCGTCGAACCGCTGCGGGTCGTGCGCCTGCACGTCGAGGACCGCATCGAGACCCCGGTGGCGATGGACCTGACGTTCACCGCCCGCACCGCCCCGTACGGGCTGCGCCGGGGCACGATGCGCGCCGGGCACGAGCTGATCTGGGACCAGAGCCACATGTTCCAGTCGGGCCGCTACGACGGCACGTTCACCCACGAGGGGCGGACCCACCGGGTCGACGGCTGGTGGGGCCAGCGCGACCACTCGTGGGGGATCCGTGACCACGCCCGCTGCCCGTTCTGGATGTGGCTGGCGATCCAGCTCCCCGACGGCATGTTCGGCGCGTGGCACTGGGAGCTGGCGAACGGCGCGCCGATCTTCACCGACGGCTGCTTCGCGCCGGCCGACGGCGGCGACCCGGTGCCGGTCATCGACCTCCACCACGAGCTGTCGTGGGTCGACGACGGTGGCGAGGTGGTGAGCTACGCGCGTGACGGCGGCGAGGTGGCCGGCGTGCGAGGGCGGGTGGAGCTGGTGCTCCAGGGCGGGCGCGAGGTGTCCATCGAGGTGGCCGGCCGGTGGGCGCAGCGCTACGGCCCGCTCGGCGGCGGGCTCAACCAGGTCGAGGTGGTCACCGACGACGGCCGCCGGGGGACGGGCATCGTGGAGCTGACCGGCGCCTACCACCACCGCTACTTCCCCATCCCGAGAGCAGAAGGACTGCCGTCATGACCGCGACACCGACGCCGTCAGAGATCATCGCCTTGATGCCGTTCGCCGTGACCCTCGGCCTCGAGCTGACCGCGGCCTCGCCGACCGAGGTGGTCGGCACGATGGCGTGGACGCCGGAGAAGTGCACCACCTTCGGCATCCTCCACGGTGGTGCCGTGATGGCGATGGCCGACAGCTTCGGGGCCGTGTGCGCGTTCCTGAACCTCCCGGACGGCGCGACGACGTCGACCATCGAGTCGAAGACGAACTTCTTCCGCGGCGTGCGGGAGGGCACCGTCACCGCGACCGCCACGCCGTTGCACGTGGGCCGCACGACGATCGTCGTGCAGACGGATGTCCGCGACCAGGCCGGCAAGCGCGTGGCGCTCGTCACGCAGACGCAGGCGGTGCTCGCCCCGGCGTGAAAGTGGCTCGCCACATCCGCTGCCGGGCCGCGAACATGGCGTGATGGAGCACCGTACGACCGAGCAGCTCGTGGCCGGCCTCGACGAGATCCGGCGGTCGCCGACAGACCTCGGCCGCCTCGAGCTGATCGTCCGGCGACCGGCGGTCGACGAGCGCGAGGTGCTCGAGCAGGGCGAGCTCGACCTGACCTTCGGTCTCGTCGGTGACTCGTGGTCGGCCCGCCGCAGCCGCGAAACGGCCGACGGCTCGCCGCACCCCGAGCGCCAGCTCAACGTGATGAACGCCCGCGCGGCGACGCTCATCACCGGGAGCGCCGAGCGCTGGCCGCTGGCCGGCGACCAGCTGTTCGTCGACCTCCACCTCGGCGTCGACGAGCTCCCGCCAGGCACCCGCCTGCGACTCGGTGACGCCGTCATCGAGGTCACCGAGCCGCCCCACCTCGGCTGCGCCAAGTTCACCGAGCGCTTCGGGCTCGACGCCATGCGCTTCGTCAACTCGCCGGAGGGCAAGGCGCTCAACCTGCGCGGGATCTGCGCCAAGGTCGTCGTGCCCGGCACGATCCGCCGCGGCGACGCGATCGCCCGCGTCGGCGCGCTGACCACCAGCGCGAGGTAGCGCCGGCTAGTCCAGGCCGATGATGTGCGCGGCCCGCTCGAGGCCGAGGTACACGAGGTAGCCGACCCCGCCGAGCACGGCGGCGGGCAGGATCCAGACCGCGGCGACCGCCGCCACGATGCCCGCGCCGTACTGCTCGCCCCAGAGGAACGCGGCGGCGAACGGGAGGGCCAGCGCGACGAGCAGCAGGAGCCACGTGTCGACCGGCCCGTCCCAGCCGAGCGCCGCCGAACCGACGGCCCACACGAACGACGTGATGCCGGCGGCGGAGAGGACGAGCCAGAGGAGCACCGACAGCCGCCTGATCCCTCCGACGGCCCAGCGCGAGCGGAGCGCCACCGCTGACCACATGATCCACCGTTTGAGCCACGGCACGCCTGCCGACTTCATCATCTCCCGGAAGAACCGATCGGAGAGCGTGTCGTCGGCGAGCGGTCCACCGTTCGGGACGTCGACGATGAGGTCGTCGTGGATGATCGCCGCGAGCGTGTGGGCGCCGTAGGCGCTCTCGAACCAGCGCATGTACCGCGGGATCGACGCCAGGTCGGTGGGGTTCTCCGTGGTCGGCGTGAACGTCCGGGCGTCCTCGACCGCGTCGTGCGCCTGCTCCGGTGTCTTGCCGTCCCGGACGAGGCGGTCCGTGAGCATCGTCACGACGGCACTGTCACTGAAGCGGAACGGGCTCTCGACGACGAACCGCTTGCGGTCGATCTGGATCAGCCCGACGTCGCCGTCGGCGTCGTCCACCTCGAAACCCGAGTCCGGCGCGACGCGCCAGGGACGCCACGTCGCCCCGGCTGCCGGCACCTCCGACGTGTCCGTTGCCCGCAGTTCCGTCATGTCGAGACCCCCGCTCGCGCGACCGTGGTCGGAACGCTAGAGCCGCACGGTGGTCCGGATGCGGGATTTACGGCGCGGCGTGGGCTCGCAGCCAGGTGTCCCAACGCTGTTGGTCGCGCTCGACGAGCGCAGGTGCGTCGTCGCCGTAGAGGTACAGCCACACCGAGACGCCGGTCTCGTCGCCGTCACCCTCGCAGGCGAGGATCGCCGTCCCCGGCGCGGGTGTGTCGAGCAGGAGCGCGAGCCGCCAGGTGTCGGAGTCGAGCACCGTGCCGCCCAGCGGTGGCGCGTCACCGGCCGAGGCGGCGACGTGGTCGCCGACGGCTGGCGCGGCCGGGATCCCCAGCGCGCCGGTCAGCCTCGACCACACGCCGGCGCGAGGGCCCGCCCACATCGCCATCGGCAGCATGGGCACGCCCGGACGGCCGGCGAAGTTGGCGAGGTGGAGTTGCAGGTTGCGGAGGAACAGGCCCCAGCCCTCCGTCATGCCGTCGTACTGGTCGTCCCACGGCCCGCCGGCGACGAAGCCGCTGTTGACGAGCCGCACGACGCACGTGCCGTCGTCGCGTGCCTCGACGAGCCACTCGAACGCCAGGCTCGGAACGCCCTCACCACCGTCGAACACGACCCGGTGGGGCGGCTCCCACGTGACGACGCGCCCGGGGACCACCATCTCCGGGCCCTCCCCGAAGCGCGAGGTGGTGGCCCCGCCCTCGCGCTCCTCGACCGTGGTGGGCACGTACCAGGACGAGATCCCCGGGCCCGTGGAGATCGCCCACCACACCTCCTCCGGTGTGCCGGCCACCTCGACGCTGAGGTCGATCACGCGCTCGTCGGCTGCTCGTTCGTCGGTCACGGTGCGGTCTCCTGTTCGGACGGTCGTGGGTAGGCGGCGACGACGAGCCGGTGCCAGCGGCCGCCGGCGCTCGTCTCGTCGTGGTACTTGGCGGCGAGCGTCCGCACGGCGTGGGCCAGCTCACCCGTGAACGACGCCCGCTCGTCAGCGCTGGCGAAGCGCAGCTCGGTGTCGATCGCCAACGTCGGCAACGACCGGCCGGCTGCCGTCGCGGCGCGCGCCATGCCGGACACCTCGCGCACGACCCGTGCCGCGAGCGCCAGCAGGTAGCGCGCCGACAACCGGTCGGCGTGCGCCGGATCAGCTGCGAGGCCACCGAGCACGGCCGGCGACATGACGTACCCCTGCGCCGACGCGCGCACGACCCGCTCGACGAGACCGCGCCGCTGGCGCGCCTCGACGAACGTGACGAGCCCGTGCGCTTCGAGGACGTGGAGGTGGTAGTTGACCTGCTGGCGGGTCAGGCCGAGGGAGGCGGCGACCGTCGTGGCGGATCCCGGCTCGGTCAGTGCGCCGAGCACGCGGGCGCGCACCGGATCGAGGAGCGCCGCCGCCGTGGCCGGGTCGTCGATGACCGCCACGTCGGCCATCGTCGTCGCCACCGGGCTGACCGTCACGGCCCCGACGGTACGACTTGACGAATCTCACTGTCAATAGCGGTCACGACCGGGCCAGGGGCTCGATGTCACAACGGGAGTCGGTCGATCGTCTCGCTGGCATGGACCAACCGCAGACCATCGTGATCGGTGGCGGCCTCGCCGGGCTCACGGCTGCCGCCACGCTCGTCCGCCAGGGCCGGCCGGTGACCGTGCTCGAGGCCGCCGAGCACCTCGGCGGCCGCGCTCGCACACGACGGCGCGACGGCTTCGACCTCAACCTCGGGCCGCACGCCCTCTACCGCACCGGCGGCGGCCGGGCCATCCTGCGCACGCTCGGCGTCCGGCCGCGGGGGCGCATGCCCCGGCTCCACCGCGCCGGCTTCTTCGCCGGGGGCGAGGTCGTCCCGGCGTGGGGGCAGGCCGCCCGGACTCGTCACACTGCCGGGTTGCTGGCCGCCGTGCGCGGGCTCGCTCCGAAGGCCGCAGCCGCCTGGTCGGGCCGCCCCGCCGTCGAGTGGCTCGACGCCGTGGCGGAGGACGGCGAGCGCCGCGCCATCCTGGCCTCGGTGCTGCGCACGGCCACCTACTCGGCGGACCTCGACCTGCTCGACGCCGGCGCCGCCACCCGGCAGCTGCGCACCGCCGCCCACGGCGTGCTGTACCTGCACGGCGGGTGGGGGACCCTCGTCGACGGGCTGGCCGACGTGATCCGCGACGGCGGCGGCACGTTGCGCACGCGGGCCGTGGTGGCCGCCGTCGAGCACGACACTCGAGTGCGGGCGGTGCGCCTGCAGGACGGAACGTCCCTGGCCGCCTCGTCGGTCGTGCTGGCCGTGAACGACCCGCGCCGAGTGGCGGCGCTGCTCGAGGGTCCTGGCGCGGCCGAGGTCGAGCGGGCCGTCGCCTCCACCGTGCCCGTGCGCATGGCCCACCTCGACGTCGCCCTGCGCCCCCTGCCGGCACCACGCTTCCCCAACGTCCTCGGGCTCGACGCGCCCGTCTACCTCACCGTGCAGAGCGACGTCGCCACCGTCGCACCGCGGGATGGCGCCGTCATCCACGTCGGTCGCTACCTGCGCCCGGACGAGGAGGCCGGCGATCACCGCGCCGCGCTCGAGGCGGCGCTCGACGCCGCCCAGCCGGGGTGGCGCGACCACGTCGTCGACGCCCGCTACGTCCCGAGGTCGATGGTGTGCGGCGATCACGCCCGCGCCGCCACGTGCGGCACGGCGGGGCGACCGCCGGTGACGATGGCCGGCGTCGACGGGCTGGCCGTCGCCGGTGACTGGGTCGGTCCCGACGGCACGCTCGCCGACGCCGCCATCGTGTCCGGGCACGCCGCCGCGCGAGCCATCATCGACGGCATGGTGCCCAGCCACGAGGCCGTTCCGGCGTGACCGACGACGGCGGGGCAGCCGCGTTCGAGGACGCCCGCCCGAAGCTGTTCGGCATCGCCTACCGGATGCTCGGCAGCGTCGTCGAGGCGGAGGACGTCGTCGGCGACGTCGCGCTGCGCTGGGCGCGGACCGACCGTGGCGCGGTCGTCGTGCCCGAGGCCTGGCTCGTCGCGACCACGACCCGCCGCGCCCTCGACGTGCTGCGCTCGGCCCGCCTCCAGCGCGAGCAGCACCCCGGCGTCTGGCTGCCCGAGCCGATCGCCACCGACGAGGCCCCGGGCGACCGCATCGAGCGGGCCGAGACGCTCACGATGGGGTTCCTGTTGCTGCTGGAGCGGCTCACGCCGATCGAGCGCGCCGTGCTCGTCCTCCACGACGTGCTCGACCTGTCGCACCACGACGTCGCCGTGGCCCTCGGACGGAGTGAGCCGGCCTGCCGCCAGGCACTGCACCGCGCCCGGCGCCACGTCACGGTGCCCGCCCGGCGCACCGCGGCCGACCACGCCAGGGCGGCCGCGGTCACCGAGCGCTTCTTCGCCGCCACCGCGTCGGGCGACGTCGACGCGCTCATCGCCACGCTGGCGCCGGACGTGCTCGTCACGAGTGACGGTGGCGGTCGCGTGCACGCGGCGATGCGCCCGGTGGTCGGCCCCGCCCGCGCCGCCCGCTACATCGGCAACCTGGCGCTGCGCTACCCGGCGGACGTGGCGGTCGCGCGGTGGCTCAACGACTCGCCGGCCCTCGTGCTGAGGGCCGGGAAGTCGTGGGTGGCCGCGGTCTGCGAGGTCCGCGACGACGCCGTCGTCGCCGTGCACTTCGTGGTCGACCCGGTCAAGCTCGAACGCCTCGTGGCGACCCTGCCCCAGGCCGTCGGCCGGCCGGGGGTGTGGGCGACCGACGGCCGCTTCCGCCACCGCGGCGGCGTGCCGGTCCGTTAGGGGACGAGCTCGACGCCGGCGGCGGTCATCGCCGCCTCCGCCGCGGCGCCGTCACCCGGCTGCACCTCCACCGGCGCCGTGGCCGACCGCGGCACGGTCGCGTGGTAGCCGAGGGTGACGGCGTCGAGCGCGGTGTCCTTGACGCAGTAGTCGAGCGCCAGCCCGACGATGACGACCCGCTCGACACCGCGCTCCTGCAGCAGGTCGTGCAGCCCGGTCGGCAGCTCCTCGCCGGTGGTGTGGTGGCGCATGCTGAAGCCCGAGTAGCCGTCCTCGTGCCCCGTCCCCTTGTGCACGCTCGGGCCGACGACGGTCAGGTCGGGGTGCAGCTCGGCGCCCCACGTCTCGCGGACGCAGTGCACCGGCCACGGGCCGCCGTGGGTGTGGAAGTGCGGCGTCTGCGGCGGGTGCCAGTCCTTCGTGTAGACGACGACGGCGCCGCCGGCCGTGGCGGCGGCGACCTCACGGTTCGCCGCGGCGACCACCTGCTCGCCGCCCGGCACCGACAGCGCGCCGTCCGGGTCGGCGAAGTCGTTCTGCACGTCGACGACCAGCAGCGCAGTGGTCTCGTCGTAGCGGACGGCCATCACCGTCGAGCGTACCGGCGCCCTAGATTTCGGCCGTGCCGCCGCGCCACCTCCGCAACGGCATCCTGCGCACCGACATGTACCAGCTGACGATGGCGCAGCTGTACGTCCGCCACGGTCTGCACGAGCGGACCGTCCACTTCGAGCACTTCTTCCGCAGCTACCCCGACTACGGCGATCACCGCGCTGGCTACTGCGTCGCCGCCGGGCTGGCGCCGTTCGCCGACTGGGTGACGTCGACGCGCGCTCGGCCGGTCGACGTCGACGCGCTCGCCGCCCACCGCTCGCGCGGCGGTGCCCCGCTGTTCGACCGCACGTTCCTCGACTGGTTCGCCGGTGCCGACTTCACCGGCCTGCGCATCGACGCCGTCCCCGAGGGGCGGGTGGTCCACCCGAACACGCCGATCACCGTCGTGGAGGGCCCGCTCGCCCAGGCCCAGCTGGTCGAGACCGCACTGCTGAACCAGCTCAACTTCGCCACCCTCATCGCCACCAAGGCGGCACGGGTGCTGGAGGCGGCGCGCGGCCGGCCGGTGCTGGAGTTCGGCATGCGGCGGGCGGCCGACCTCGGTGCCGACGCCGCCTCGCGTGCGGCGATCGTCGGCGGCGCCGTGAGCACGTCGAACGCGGCA
The DNA here is from genome assembly GCA_963784255.1 of uncultured Acidimicrobiia bacterium. GTDB lineage: Bacteria > Actinomycetota > Acidimicrobiia > Acidimicrobiales > Ilumatobacteraceae > JALZMG01. Next base: position 120,648 of record CAWAQO010000007.1, read on the forward strand.
GTGGGCTTCGAGCTGGGCGTGCCGCCGGCGGGGACGCACGCCCACTCCCTCGTCCAGCTGTTCATCGCCCTCGGCGAGGGCGAGCAGGCGGCGTTCGACGCCTACGCCGACGTCTACCCGGACGACACCCTGCTGCTGGTCGACACCGTCGACACGCTCGGCAGCGGCATCCCGAACGCGATCGCCACGTTCGAGCGCCTGCGGCGCGCCGGCCATGCGCCGGTCGGCATCCGGCTGGACTCGGGCGATCTCGCCTACCTCGCCGTGCGAGCCGCCGCCGAGCTCGACCGGGCCGGCTTCGGCGACTGCGCCATCGTGCTGTCCAGCCAGCTCGACGAGCTGGCCGTCTGGCAGATCACGGCCCAGATCGCCGACGAGGCGGCCCGCTCGGGGCGGGACGCCGACGCCGTCATCCGGCGGCTCGTGTTCGGAGTCGGATCACGGCTGGCGACCAGCGACGGCGACCCCAGCCTCGACGGCGTCTTCAAGCTGGTCGCCGTCGACGACGGTGGGGTGTGGCGGCCGGCGATCAAGCGCTCCGACTCGCCGGCCAAGGTGCTCAACCCGGGGCGCAAGCGGCTGTGGCGGGTGTACGACGACCGCGGCCGGGCGACCGCCGACGTGCTCACCCGGCCCGACGAGGCGCTCGACGCGGGCACCGACCTCGTCCTGCACCACCACGCCAGCCCCGACGTGTCGCGGGTGCTGCCGGCCGGCTCGTGGCGGGACGCCGACGAGCTGCTGACCACGGCCGTCGACCGCGGTGCCATCGTGGCGCCGGACGACCTGGCCGACCTCGCGGCGGCGGCGACGCGCCGCGAGGCGGATGTGGCGGCGCTCGATCCCGGCGTGCGTCGACTGGTCAACCCGCACACGTACCACGTGTCGCTCAGCGACGGCCTGTTCGCGTTGAAGCGCGAGCTGCTGGCCGAGCTGGAGACCTGATCACGCGTCGCGCAGGGCGCGGCACGGGCCCAGTCTGGCGTTCCCTTTCCACCCGCCCGCCGCACCCAGGACGGGCATGCGGTCCAGGTGGTCGGTGGCGGGGGTGATGATCGGCGCGGTGCTGGCCGTCGGTGCCCCGGCGGCGGCGGGCCGCATCGTCGGCGAGTGGGATCCGGGCATCGCCGAGGCCGAGCTGGGCGGGGCATTGGTCGTCGACGGCTACGGGATCAACGGGCTCGGCGCGTACGCCGTCGCCCTCGATGACGGGAGCACCGTGCTGGCCGTGTGCGTCCAGGCCGACGTCGGTCACTCGCTCGCCGCCGAGTACGTCGCCGAGGCGCCGGCCACCATCACGGCCGAGCTCGACTACCTCGCCTGGCGCTACCTCGCCGCCGGTCCGGCGACCGACGACGAGGCGGCCGCCGTGAACCTCCTGGCGTGGCGGGAGAGCGGCGCCACGCGGCGCACCGGTGGCACGGTGTGGCAGGGCGACGACGTCGAGGTGCGCGTGCTCGGTGTCGGACGCCTGCTCGCCGTCGAGGAGGCGGTGGCCGCCCTGGCCGCGGAGGCGACGGCGCGGCGCGGCCCGTGGGCGCTGGACGGGCTGACCTTCGCCGCCGGCGCCGTCAGCGTCGAGGTGCGCGGCCCAGGCGGCCCGATCGGCGGCGTCGCCGTGACGTTCACTGCCGACACCGGCGCCACCACGTCGGCCGTCACCGGGACCGACGGCCGGGCGACGGCCGACCTGCCCGGCGCCGTCGCCTCGGTAACTGCCGCCGTCGAGACGCCGGGCCCGACCGTCGCCCTCGCCGCACCCGGGTCGCAGCGGCTGGTGACGGCGGGACCACCCGTCGTCGTCACGACCGGGCTCGTCGTCCCGACGACCACCTCGACGACGACCACCTCGACGACCACGACGCGACGACCACGACGACGACCACGACCACGACCACCGTGGCGCCGGCGACCACGACGTCGACGTCGACTTCGACGACGACGACGACGATGGCGCCGGCGAACACCACCACCTCGACCACCGCGCCGCCGCCACCGGCCACGACCACACCGGCGCCGCCCGTGCCCACCACGGCGCCGCCCTCGCCGCCGACCATCCCGGTCACCGGCTCGCCGACCCGTCAGGTCGCCCGGCTGGGCAGCGCGGCGTTCGCCGCCGGCGCCGGGTTGCTGCTGCTGACGACGGTGGGGCTCAGCGGACGGCCGTCAGCAGCTCGACCACGTCACGATCGGTCGTCGCCGAGAAGTCGACGTACCACTGGCCGACCGCACTGAAGTCGGCGGGCTGCAGCAGGCACACCACCACGTCGGCCAGCGCCCGCAGCTCGACGCACGACTCCGGCGCCCCGACCGGCACGGCCACCACCACCCGCGCCGGCTGGGCCGAGCGCACCGCCCCGACGGCGGCCCGCATCGTGGCGCCGGTGGCCAGGCCGTCGTCGACGACGACGACGGCACGACCGGCGATGGCCGGGCGGGGCCGGTCGAGGCGGAAGCGGGCCTCCTGATCGGCCAGCTGGCGCCGGGCGACCGCCGTCCGCTCGTCGAGCTCCCGCTGCGAGACCCGCAAGTGGGCGAGCACCTCCTCGTTGCGCACGACCAGCCCGCCCGATGCGACGGCGCCGATGGCCAGCTCCTCGTGGAAGGGGGCGCCGATCTTGCGCACGGTGAGGACGTCGAGCTCGCCGCCCAGCCGGTCGGCCACCTCCGCCGCCACCGGCACGCCGCCGCGGGGCAGCCCGAGGACGAGCGGACGGGCCGTCAGCAGCTCCGGGACGCGGGCCGCCACCTCGTCGGCCAGGCGGCGTCCGGCGTCGACGCGATCGCGGAACCGTGACGGTCCCATGGTGCCATCGTCCTCCCACATCGGGAGTGGCGGCAAGGGACGGCCCCCGCCAGGGGATATCGTTCGGGTCCGAATGACCAGCGCATCGACACCTCGGCGGCCACTGATCGGCCTCTCCGGCCGCCGCAAGGCCGGGCGCCAGATCGAGGGCTTCCCGGGCAGCCTCGCCGAGGTGCCCATGGACGTCTACGTCAACGACTACGCCAGGGCGGTGTCCGACGCCGGCGGCCTGCCGGTGCACCTTCCCCTGCACATCGACCCGGCGGACTTCGTCGGCCGCCTCGACGGTCTGCTCCTGGTCGGGGGCGCCGACGTCCAGCCCAGCCTGTACGGCGCCGAGAGCGAGACCGACCTGTACCCGCCGGAGCCGCTGCGCGACCACCTCGAGCTGGGCCTCATCGAGGTCGCCGTCGCCGACGAGATCCCCGTGCTCGGCATCTGCCGGGGCCTCCAGCTGCTCAACGTGTGGGCCGGCGGCACGCTGCACCAGCACGTCCCCGAGCACGCCCGCTACGACGTCCCGCCCCACGACCGCGTCGACGAGCTCACCGTGGAGCCGGGCACCCGCTTCCACGAGATGTACGGGTCGCACCACGTCGTCAACTCGCTGCACCACCAGACGGCGGCGCGCGTCCCCGACGGCTGGATCGTGGCGGCCCGCAGTGCCGACGGCACCGTCGAGGCGCTGGAGTGGCCGGGCCACGACGTGCTCGCCGTGCAGTGGCACCCGGAGCTGCTGACCACGCGCTCGCGCGACCCGCTGTTCGCCTGGCTCGTCGAGCGCGCCAACGCCCGGAGGGCACCCGAGCCGGTCAGGGGCTGACCATGCGCCGGGGCCTGTCGTCCAGCGACGCCGGCGACCTGCTGCGCGCCGAGCAGGACGTCCAGGCCCGCCTCGCCGAGGTCGGGATCGACGTCGAGCTGGACGTCGTCTCGATGGCCGCCGTCGCCAACGTGTTCAGGGCGGCGAGCGCCGCCCGCACCCATCTCGAACGGACCGTGCTGGCGCCGGTCGGGCTGTCCTTCACCGCCTTCACGGTGATGTGGGTGCTGTGGGTGTGGGGCGAGCTCGAGTCCCGCGACCTGGCGGTCGAGGCCGGTGTCTCCAAGGGGACGCTCACCGGCGTGGTCGGCACGCTCGAGCGCCGCGGGCTGGTGCGCCGCCGGCGCCATCCGGCCGACGGCCGCCTGATGCTGGTGGCGTGCGAGCCGGCGGGCGAGGACCTCATGGCGGCGCTGTTCGCCGCCTTCAACGCCGGCGAGCGGCGGGTCGTGGCCGGCCTCGACGCCGACGAGGCCCGCCAGCTGGCCCACCTCCTGCGCAAGGTGGTGCGGACGATGGAGCGCAACGATGCCTGAGCAGGGTCAGGTCGTCGGCGCCGCCCTCGTCGCCCACGTGCCGACGATGGTGCTGCCCGAGGCCGAGCGCTTCCAGCTCAACGGGGGCAGGGAGATCACCCTCGTGCCGGGGCTGCACCGCATGAAGGCCGAGCAGCTCGACCGCCTGCGGCCCGACACGATCGTCGTCTTCGACGCCCACTGGCACACCACCGTCGAGTTCGTCGTCGCCGCCCAGGACCGGCGCGCCGGCCGCTACACGTCGGAGGAGCTGCCGCGGGGGATGCGCCAGATGCCGTACGACTTCCCCGGCGACCCGCAGTTGGCGGAGCTCATCGCCGAGGAGGTCGTCGCCGCTGGCTCGTGGATGACGGCGATCGACGACCCGTGCCTGCCGATCCACTACCCGACGGTGAACCTGTTGCCGTTCCTGCAGGGCGACGAGCGGTGGGTCAGCGTGAGCACGACCCAGACCGCCGAGAGCGACGACTTCCTCCTGGTGGGCGAGGCGATCGGGAACGCCGTGGTGCGCAGTGGTCGGCGCGTCGTGCTGCTGGCCAGCGGGGCGATGAGCCACACGTTCTGGAAGCTCAAGGAGCTGCGCGCCCACGAGGCGTCCGATCCCGTGCACATCCGGACGCCGGAGGCGCGCGCCGCCGACCTCGAGCGGATCGCCTGGCTGCAGGCCGGTGACCACGCCCGGGTCATCGACACGATGCCCGAGTTCCTCCGCCAGAAGCCGGAGGCCATGTTCGGCCACTACCTGATGATGGTCGGGGCGATCGGCGGCCGCGCCTGCACCGCCCCGGGGACGCTCTACAGCGAGTACGAGAACGCCATCGGCACCGGTCAGGTCCACATCTGGTTCGACACCGTCGGGTGATCAGGACGTCGTGCCGTCGGCGATCTGGAGGGTCTTCAGGTCGCTGTGGAAGTCGAGCGCGTAGTCGCCGCCCTCGCGGCCGATGCCGGAGATGCCGATGCCACCGAACGGTGCCGTGAGGTCGCGCACGAGGAACGTGTTGACCCACACGACCCCGGCGCGGATGGCCCGTCCGACCCGCTCGGCGCGCTCCTGCGACGACGTGTAGACGATGGCCGAGAGCCCGTAGGGGGTCGAGTTGGCCAGCTCGATCGCCTGCTCCTCGGACGTGAACGTCTGCAGGGTCAGCACGGGCCCGAACACCTCGCGCTGGACGACCTCGCTCTCGTTCGAGGCCGGCTCGATCAGCGTCGGCTCGACGTGCAGCGTGGTGCCGACCCGCCCGCCGCCGCGCAGGATGGTGTCGCCGTGCCGGCGGGCCCGCTCGATGAAGCCTTCGACGCGGGCCACGTGGTCGGGGTGGATCATCGGGGCGATCGTCGTGGCCGGGTCGCGGCTGTCCCCGAGCACGTGGGCGTCGATCGCCAGGTGCAGCCGCTCGACGAACTCGTCGCGGACCGATGCCTCCACGAGCAGCCGGGTGCCGGCGAGGCACACCTGGCCGGAGTCGTCGTACTGGCCCGCCGCCTTCGTGGCCGCGGCGTCGAGGTCGGCGTCGGCGAACACCACGAGCGGCCCCTTGCCGCCGAGCTCTGCGGTGAACGGCACGATGTTCTCGGCCGCCGCCCGACCGATGAGGCGGGCCGTCTCCGGCGACCCGGTGAAGCTGATCCGCTTCACGCGGCGGTCGCCGACCAGGGGCGGCCCGACCTCCTCGCCGATGCCCTGCACGAGGTTGAACACGCCGGGCGGGAACCCGGCCTCGACGGTGAGGTCGGCGAGCAGCGAGCACGACAGCGGCGACCACTCCGCCGGCTTGAGGATCACCGTGTTGCCGGCGGCCAGGGCCGGCGCGACCTTCCACGTCGACAGCATGAACGGGGCGTTCCAGGGCGTGATGATCACGGCCGGGCCGGCCGGCATCCGCACGACCACGTTGGCCGTGCCCTTGGAGGACCAGCGCCGCTCCTCGTGGCTGGCCGCGAGGTCGGCGTAGGTGCGGAAGTTCACGGCCCCGCGGGCGACGAGGCGCTGGCGCATCGACTCGTGCAGCATGCCCATGTCCACGGTCTCGACGATGGCGATCTCGTCGTTGTGCTCGTCGATGAGGTCGGCCAGGCGGTGGAGGTGCTCGGCGCGACCCGCGGCGCCGAGGTCGGCCCACGATCCGAAGGCCGCAACCGCGGTCGTCACGGCGGCGTGGGCCGTCGCGGCGTCTCCGCGGGCGATGTCGGCGAGCTTCCACGACCAGTCGAGCGGCGACCGGTCCTCGAACGTGGTCGGCGACGGCACCCGCTCGCCGCCGATGAGGTGGTCGGGCGAGACGGCGACGCCCTCGACCAGCACCCGCGGAGTCGACCGGCTCATCTCGTCCCGGGGGCTGCGCCCCCGAACCCCATCGCCGTCCGGCTCGCTGGCGCTCGCGCGGCCGGCCTGAGCTCGCTCCGCTCGCTCATCTCGTCCCGGGGGCTGCGCCCCCGAACCCCATCGCCGTCCGGCTCGCTGGCGCTCCGCGGCCGGCCTGAGCTCGCTCCGCTCGCTCATCTCGTCCCGGGGGCTGCGCCCCCGAACCCCATCGCCGTCCGGCTCGCTGGCGCTCGCGCGGCCGGCCTGAGCTCGCTCCGCTCGCTCATGCCCGGGGGCCCGGATGCCCCGGTACTCCCAGTCGCCACCGAGCGCCGTCGAGCGCACCTCCTCGGACTCGGTCGGCTGGGCGCCGACGTCGTCGGGGATCGGGGTCGGCCCGGCGACGATCCGGTTGGTCAGCGCACCGAGCCCCTCGACCTCCACGGTCACGACGTCGCCGGGCTCGACGGGTCGCGAGTTGGCCGGCGTGCCCGACAGCAGCAGGTCACCGGGGACCAGGGTGATCGTGCGGGCGATGTCGGCGACCAGGTAGTTCATGTCCCACTGCATCTCGTCGGTGCTGCCGTCCTGGCGGACCTCGCCGTTGACGAGCGTGCGCAGGCGCTTGCCGTGGAAGTCCCAGTCGGTCACCAGCCCGGGCCCGACGGGACAGAGCGTGTCGGCGCCCTTCACACGCAGCATCGAGCCGGCATCGGTGTCGCGGAAGTCGTGCAGGCCGTAGTCGTTGGCGATCGTGTAGCCGGCGATGTAGCTGCCCGCGTCGGCGGGCGCGATGTTGCGGCAGACGCGACCGATCACGATGGCGATCTCACCCTCGAAGTTCAGCCAGCGGCATCGCTCGGGCCGCACCACCTCGCCGCCATGGGCGTTGAGCGCGGTGATCGGCTTGTGGAAGTACGTCGGCGCCGGCGGCAGCCGGGTCATGAACTCCCGGACGCGGCTCTCGTAGTTGAGGTGGACACAGATGATCTTGGTGGGCTCGACCGGCGGCAGGTGGACGGCGTCGTCCACGCCGACCGTCCGGCCGTCCCCGGCGACGAGGACGTCGCCGCGTCGCTCGACGACGACGGGAGAGCCGGCGAGGAGGACGCGACGCAGTTCGGGCACGGGCCCGAACGTAGTGGCGGCTCAGCCGGTCGGATGCAGCTCGTAGTGGACGATCAGGTCGCGCTCGGTCTCGGAGTCGAGCACGTGGTCCCGGCTCGCCTTGGCCGCGTTCTTGACCTGGTCGCGGTGGTACGGGATGACGATCTCGCCGGCCTCGGTCATGTACGACCCGTCGACGGGGACGTACTTCTCGGCCCGCAGCGGGCCCGGGTCGACGATGGCCCATCGTGCCGAGCCGGCCTCGTCATAGAGGACGTCGGAGACCGTGCCGACCTTGTGGTGCTGGTCGTCGAGCACGTCGTGCCCGGTGAGGGTCACGGACTCCGGGAATGGCATGGGATCGCTTGACATGGGGTTCTCCTACCCCGCCCGCTGTCATCAAATCGTCACGTTACCCAGACCGGCCCTGGGTGACACCAAGGAGTTGGCGCCACCACTGGTACCGTCGGCGCCCGTGACGGTCACCCCCGCCGACCTGTCCGTCGAGCAGAAGGTCCAGCTCCTGGCCGGGGTGGACAACTGGCACACGGCCGCGTTCGCCGACCCGCCGGTGCCGGCCATCCGGACCTCGGACGGACCGGCCGGAGTCCGTGGCACGTCCTGGACCGGCCCGGCGTCCGCCTCCTTCCCGTGCGGCGCCGCCCTCGGCGCCACCTGGGACCCGGTCCTGCTACGCGAGGTCGGCCGGGCCCTCGGTCGCGAGGCGCGGTCGAAGAGCGCCCACGTCGTCCTCGCGCCCACCGTCAACCTCCACCGCACGCCCATCGGCGGTCGCAACTTCGAGTTCCCCAGCGAGGATCCGGTGCTCACCGCTGCCGTCGCCGTGGCGTACATCGAGGGACTGCAGGGCGAGGGCGTGGCCGCCTGCGTCAAGCACTTCGTCGGCAACGACACCGAGTTCGAGCGGATGACGATCGACTCGGTGATCGACGAGCGGACCCTGCGCGAGTTGTACCTCGTGCCGTTCGAGGCGGCGGTGCGCCAGGCCGGCGTGCGCGCCGTGATGACCGGCTACAACCGCCTGAACGGCGACTACTGCAGCGAGCACCCGTGGCTGCTGGCCGACGTGCTGCGGGGCGACTGGGGCTTCGACGGCCTGGTGATGAGCGACTGGTTCGGCACCCACAGCGCCGCCGACAGCCTGCTCGCCGGACTCGACCTCGAGATGCCCGGTCCACCGCGGGAGCGTGGCAAGCGCCTGCTCGACGCCGTCGTGACGGGTGAGGTCGCCGAGGCCGATCTGGACCGCGCCGTCGAGCGCGTGCTCGCCCTGGCCGAGTGGACGGGCGCCGCAGCGACGGGGACCACCGAGATCACGGCCGACGACCCCGACACACGAGCCGTCATCCGTCGCGCCGCCACGCGGGGGATGGTGCTGTTGAAGAACGAGGAGGGGGCGCTGCCACTCGCCTCCACGGCGCGCCGTGTGGCGCTGATCGGCCCGTACGCGCGGTTCGGCCGGCCGCAGGGCGGCGGCAGCGCGCGCGTGCATCCGGATCACGGCGATGGTCCTCTGGCGGCGCTGCGGGCCCGCGGGCTCGACGTCGTCCTCGAGCCCGGCGGCACGATCGCCAAGTACCTTCCCCCGGTCCGGGGCGACTTCGAGCTCGCCCTCGCCGACGCCGCCGGCCACGCGGCGACGCTCACGGCCAACCGGCTCTCGTGGTACTGGGACAAGCCGCCGGCCGACGGCCTCGACGGCACGGGGTTCTCCGCCACCATCAGCGGCTCGTTCCGTCCCGAGGTCACGGGGGACTGGGAGTTCGGCGTGCGGGCGGTCGGTCCGGCCACGGTCTCGGTCGACGGCACGCCCGTCGTCACGTTGTCGCCACAGCGCGGCGGCGCGTTCTTCGGCATCGGCAGCCCGGAGGTGCGCGGACGGGTCGCCCTGGAGGCGGGGCGGGAGTACCGGCTCGACGTGGAGTACCCGGAGCACGGCGACGAGCTGGTGCGTGGCCTCGTCGTCGGCGCCGCGCCGGTGCCGCAGGGCGACGACATCGAGCGGGCGGCCACTGCGGCCGCCGGCGCCGACGTCGCCGTCGTGATCGTCGGCACCGACGACGACTGGGAGACCGAGGGCGAGGACCGCACGTCGATGGACCTGCCCGGCGACCAGGACGCGCTCGTGGCGGCCGTCGCCACCGCCAACCCGAACACGGTGGTCGTGCTCAACACCGGGTCGCCGGTGACGATGCCGTGGCTGGCCGCCGTCCCGGCCGTGCTGCAGCTGTGGTTCCCCGGCCAGGAGCTCGGCGACGCCCTCGCCGACGTCCTGACGGGCCAGGCCGAGCCCGGCGGCCGGCTGCCGCTGACGTTCCCGGTCCGCCTCGAGGACATGCCGGCGGGCGACACGTACCCGGGGACGGACGGGCGGGCGGTCTACGGCGAGGGCCTGTTCATCGGGCACCGCTGGTACGAGCGCGAGGGGATCGAGCCGCTGTTCCCGTTCGGACACGGCCTCGGCTACACGACGTTCGCGCTGCGCCCGGCCGGCGTGGCCGGCGCGCCCGATGAAGGCGTCACCGTGACCGTCGACGTCGCCAACACCGGCCGGCGGGCCGGCGGCGAGGTGGTCCAGGTCTACGTGCAGCCGCCGGCCGGCGATCCCGACCGGCCGCTGCGCCACCTCGCCGGCTTCCGCCGCGTCGACCTCGACGCCGGCGCCACCACGACGGTGTCGGTCGAGCTCGACCGCCGTGCCTTCGCCTCCTGGCTCGACGGCGCCTGGACCGTCCCCGCCGGCGACTACACGATCCTCGTCGGGCGCTCGTCGCGCGACCTCGAGGTGGCCGGCCGCGTCACGGCCTGACCCCCAATCTGGGCGGGATCTTCACCACGCGCCCATCTGGGCGGGATCCGTCCCAGGTGGTGGCGAGAGATCCCGCCCAGATCGAGGGCCGTCAGAGGCGCCAGTCGATCGGGTCGAGCCCGGCGGCGGTCAGCGCGGCGTTCGTCCGGGAGAACGGCCGCGAGCCGAAGAACCCGTTGTGCGCCGACAGCGGGGACGGGTGGGCCGACTCGATGACGACGTGGCGGGACGTGTCGATCAACGCCTTCTTGCGCCGGGCGTGGCTGCCCCACAGGATGAAGACGACGAGGTGCGGCTTGGCGTCGACGGCGCGGATGACCTCGTCGGTGAACGTCTCCCAGCCGCGCCCCTGGTGGGAGGCCGCCTGCCCGGCGCGCACGGTGAGCGTCGTGTTGAGCAGCAGCACCCCTTGCACCGCCCACGCCTCGAGGTTGCCGTGGTCCGGGGCCGGGATGCCGAGGTCGGACTCCATCTCCTTGTGGATGTTGACCAGCGACGGCGGGATGCCCACGCCGTAGGGGACCGAGAAGCACAGGCCGTGCGCCTGGCGAGGCCCGTGGTACGGGTCCTGGCCGAGGATGAGGACGCGCGTGTCGGTGTAGGGCGTGAGGTGGAGGGCGGCGAACACGCAGTCGGCCGGCGGGTAGACCGTCGCCCGCTGTCGTTCGGCGGCGACGAACCCCTGCAGCTGCGACCAGTACGGCTTGGCGAACTCACCCCGGAGCACCGGGTTCCAATCGGTGGTCATGGCGCCCGCCATTGTGCCTCCGGGAGCGGAACTGACTCCCGGTCGATGGGTCCACAGCCGACCAACACTCCAGAGAACCGCCGCCGTACCATCGTTCGCCGTGACCCCGTTGGACCGGCTCGACGCGCTTCCCCGTTCGCGCGTTCGCGACGCTGCCGACGCCGCTGGAGCGCGGGCCGGGGTTGCCGGGTGGGGCCCGCCTGTGGGTCAAGCGCGACGACCTCACCGGCCTGGGCGCCGGCGGCAACAAGGCGCGCAAGCTCGAGTTCCTGTGCGGCGAGGCGCTGCGGGCCGGTGCCCGGGCCCTCGTGACGGTCGGTGCCGCCCAGTCCAACCACTGCCGGATGACGGCGGCCGCCGGCGCCACGCTCGGGCTGGAGGTCCACCTCGTGCTGTCCGGTGAGCGGCCCGCCCGCCCGACCGGCAACGAGCTCCTCGCCGACCTGTTCGGCGCCCAGCTCCACTACGTCGGCTGTCCGCCGAGCCACTGGGGCGAGCTCGAGATCGCCCGCGAGCGCCTCGTCGACGACCTCCTCGCCGATGGTGTCACGCCCTACTCGATGCCGATCGGCGGCAGCACGCCCACCGGCGCCCTCGGCTACCTCGCCGCCTACGTCGAGCTGGTCGACCAGTGCCGGGCGGCCGGGATCGTGCCGGCCGCCGTCGTGCACACCTCGTCGAGCGGCGGCACCCACGCCGGACTCGTCGCCGGACGGGCGCTGCTGCGCGCCCTCGGCCACGAGGACCTGCCGCCCGTGCTGGCCATCGGCGTCGCCAAGGGCGTCAACGCCGGCGTGCCGGACGTCCGCCTGCTGGCCGGCGAGGCGCTGGCCCTGCTCGGGGCCGACGCCGGCCTGGTGACCGAGGACGACGTCGAGATCGACGACCGCTGGGTCGGCGACGACTACGGCGTGCCGACCGCCGCCGGTGACGAGGCGATCCGCTGGGCCGCCGTGCACGGCGGGTGGGTGCTCGACCGCACGTACACCGGCAAGGGCTTCGCCGGCCTGCTCGGCAACGCGGCGACCGGCCGCTGGGGGCGCCGGGCCGAGGTCGTGTTCGTGCACACCGGCGGCCTCCCGGCCCTCTTCGCCGAGGACGGCGCCCCAGTAGCGTCGCGCCCATGAGCGAGATCCTCGACGTCGACCTCCTGGCGTTCGAACGGGGCAGCGGCGAGCAGCGGCGGGCGGTGGTCGACGGCGTCCGGCGCAGCCTCGAGACCGGGTTCGTCTACACCCGCCACGACCTGTCCGAGGACCTCCTCGACACCGCCTACGGGATGCTCGTCGAGTTCTTCAAGGCCCCCGCCGACGAGAAGCAGCGGTGGGTCCAGCCCGGCGCCAACGGCCAGACGGGGTACACCGGCCTCCTCGTGGAGACGGCGGCTTCGAGTGAGGTGCCGGACTGGAAGGAGATGCTCAACTGGTCGACGCCGATCGCAGCGGGGCACCCGTTGAAGCGGCGCTTCCCGCACGCCTACCCCGACCAGGTGATCCCCGAGGCGACGGTGCCGGGCATCACCAAGGTGCTCTACGAGTTCCACGACACGATCGCCGAGTTGCAACGGCGCTTCCTGCGCGTCATCGCCGAGGGCATCGGCTGCCACGAGACCTTCTTCGACGACATGGTGCAGGACGGCCCCACGCTCACCCGGGCCATCCGCTACCCACCGATGACCGACGTGCCCGATGACCTGTTCTACGAGTGGGCCGGCCAGCACGGTGACATCAACCTGATCACGGCGCTGCCACGCGCCACCGCGCCCGGCCTGCAGGTCCGCGTCGACGGCGCGTGGGTCGACGCGGTGGCGCCGCAGGGCCAGGTCATCATCAACACCGGCATCATGCTCGAGCGGCTGACCAACGGGCAGATCCCGATCGGCTGGCACCGCGTCGTCGCCTCGCCTGGCTTCCAGGGCGAGCGGTACAGCGTCGTGCAGTTCTGCCACCCCCGACCGTGGACGGTGCTGGCGCCGGCGCCCAGCTGCATCACGCCCGAGCACCCGCAGCGCTTCGCCGCGATCACCGCGGCCGACGCGCTCGACGAGGTGCTCTACCAGATCAACCTGGTCGAGACCGCCCGCCGCGTCTGATCGGCGTCAGGACAGGTCCGGCCGGCGGACGACGAGCTGCACTGACGTCCCGCCGGCCCAGTGCGGTGGGCGGCCGGCGAAGCGGGCCCAGCCCTTCGCGTCGTCGTTGCCCACCATGCGGGCGCGGATCTCCTCGATGGCCAGGTCGTACCAGCGGTCGGGTCCGTGCTTCGAGGCGCTCCGCAGCATGACGGACGCGGTCGGCTCCTTGCTCAACAGCTCGGCGACCCGGCCCAACGTCGCGGCGCATCCCTTCGGGACCGCCTGGGTGCCGGCGGAGAACCCACGACAGGTGAAGGTCCCGAGATCGACGACCGGCCGCCGCGTCGTCACGAGCGTCGCCTTCTTGCCCTGACCGACCTCCTCGAAGACGAAGAACTCGTGCTCGTGGGCCTCGATGTGCAGCCACCGCCGCGGTGCCTTCGCCGTCGCCCCGGGCAGGACGACGGTGTACGTGCCGAGGCGGTCGCCCGAGCGCTTCGATCCCGAGGCCTGTTGGATCTGGTCGAGGATCGTGTTCTCCACGCCGAGGCTCCTGTCGTGGGCCTCGGCGACGGCGATGCCCCACGCGAAGCTCGCCCAACCCCTGGGCCTCGTAGTTCTCGTTGATCTCGTGGGCGAGGATCGCCGCTCCGCCGCCAGGCACGCCCTTCTCCAGGGAGAGGAAGTGGTCGATGCGCAGCTGTTGGATCGGGTTCTTCTCGTCGCTCGGCGCGGCGCCGAACCAGACGCCGACACGCTCGTGCCCGAAGTCGATCTTGGCCGTGCGCTTGCCGTCGGCGATGATCGCCTGCAGGCGGCTCGCCAGCTCCGGCGAACGCGGCGTCGTCGCCGTCCCGGCGACCGTCACCATCTTCTTCTTGTCCTGCTTGAAGGTGAGCCCGCTCGACGCCTGGAGCATCGACAGCGCGGCCGTGACGTCGGCGGCCGGGCCGGTCATCTGCAGCTGCCGCTGCACCACCGGCGGGACGGCCGCAGCCACGGCGGCGTTGCCCGCGAGTTGCTGCAGCTGCAGCAGTGGGTGGGCCGCGCCACAGGCCCGCTGCGCACGGAGGACCGCCGCCGCCCTCACCCGGGCACCTCGCCGCACCGCCACCGTCTGCACGCTCCAAGCCTGCCACCCGCCGGCGGTGCCGGCGTCCCGTTAGGCGCTCGCCTGGGCGACGCAGAACTCGTTGCCCTCCGGGTCCTGGAGGACCGTCCAGCGGTGACCCCACTCGTCGTGGTCGGCGAGGCGGGTCGCGCCGAGTCCGACGAGGCGGTCGACGTCGGCGTCGCGGTCGGCGGACGAGAGGTCGAGGTGGACGCGGTTCTTGGCCGCCTTCGCCTCCGGCACCTTGGTGAAGAACCAGCCGGGCGCTCCGTCGGCGCCGGTGATGGAGGCGAAGTGCTCGCTCGGCTCGGGATCGAGCGGACGGCCGGTGGCCTCCGACCAGAAGCGGGCGACGGCGAGGGTGTCGTCGCAGTCGAACGTGACGTTGGCGATGGTGATGGTCATGGCGTTGTCTCCTTGTGCACGGGCCATTGGATCTCGGTCACGAACCGCGAGGGGTCGTCGGTCTCGGCGCTGCTGACGACGTAGATCTCGCGGACGGGGAGGGCGGCGTGCTCGGCGTGCTCGGCCACCCATGCACCGAGCTGCCGGTACGTGTCGCCGATCGTCTCGTAGCCGCCGGCGTGGCTGAGCAGGGCGACCCGGGCCGCCGGGACCTCACCCACCACGACGCCGTCGCGCGCCGGCCGCGCGGCGACAGGGCGGGCGATCGTGAGGTAGGCCTCGACGTCCTCGACCCCGTCGTCGGCGAGCTCGGGCGGGTAGAGGGCGCCAGGCGGTCCGGTCGGCGCGACGCCGGCCCGCTCGGCGGCCGCGCCGAGGCGGGCGTAGGCGTCGTCGAGGAAGGCGGCGAAGTCGGCCTCGGTCACCCGGCCGCGGACGGCGAGCGTGTGCTGGTGCGGCTCGTCACGGACGTGCACCGGCGTGTGGGCCGTCGGGCGGGCGACACCGTCCTGCAGCTCGGCGACGATGCGGGTCACGTCGGCGAGGCGGTCGCGGATCGTCGCCGCGTGGGCTGAGAGGACGCGCTCGGTGACGGCGGGGTCGCGGGCCGTGAGGACCTCCCGCACCTGCTCCAGCGGCAGGTCGAGCGACCGCAGGCGCACGATCACGGCGGCGTCGGTGAGCTGCCCGGCGTGGTAGGCGCGGTAGCCCGTGTGCGGATCGACCCGCGCCGGCACCAGGAGACCGCTCTCGTGGTAGGCCCGCAACGTCTTGACCGACAGCAGGCTGGCCCGGGAGAAGGCGCCGATCGACAGGAGGCCGTCGCTCACGGACGCCACTCAAGTGCCTCCCCCGGGGGGAGAGTCAAGCCGCTGATAGCGTCCGCGGCCATGGCCAACGACCGGGTGCGGACGGTGTGGAGCGACCTCAACGGGCTCACCCACGGACGTTACGTGCCGGCCCGGAAGATCGACCGCGACCACGCCCACACGCACCACGCGGTGACCACGTTGGCGATGGGGATCGACGGCACGATCCTGCCGATCACCGGCTACGCCGCCGACGTCGGCTACCCCGACCTCACCGCCAGCCCGCTCGTGTCGACGCGCCGGCCGGGGTGGGAGCCGGACACCGACGTCGTCATCTGCGAGCTGACGGGCGCCGACGGGCGTCCGCTGGCGCTGTGCCCGCGCAACGCCCTCGTGCGAGCCATCGACGGGTGGCGGGCGATCGGGTTCGAGCCGCAGCTCGGCTTCGAGCTCGAGCTGTACGTGCTCGAGCCCGACGAGTCGGCGCCCGGCGGGTGGAGGCCGGCGGGCAGTGACGCCCACCGCGTGTACGGCGTCGGCCTGGGCGGCGACCCCACGGGCCTGGCCCTCGAGTACTTCGACATCGGGGAGGCGATGGGGCTCGACCTCGAGGGTGTGCTCACCGAGTTCTCGCCGGGGCAGCTGGAGGTCAACCTGACGTACGGCCCGGCGCTCGACGCCGCCGACCGGGCGGTCCTGGCCAAGGAGATGACCCGTGAGATCGCCGCCGCCAACGGGTATCGGGCCACGTACCTCGGCCGGCCCGACCCGATGGCCGTCGGCTCGGGCCTCCACGTCAACGTCTCGGTGGTGCCGACCAGCGGCGGGCCCAACGCCTTCCACGACCCGAGCGGTCCAGACGGCCTGAGCACGATCGCCCGCCAGAGCCTCGGCGGGCTGATCGCCCACCACGAGGCGGTGGCCGGGCTGTCGGCGCCGCTCGTCAACAGCTACCGGCGTCTGATGCCGGGGCTGATTGCCGGCTACTGGGCCAACTGGGGGCTCGACAACCGGATCAGCACGTACCGCATCCCGGCCGAGCGGGGCGCGGCGACGCGCATCGAGAACCGCATGCCCTGCGGCACGGCGAGCCCGTACCTCGCTGCTGCGGCGACGCTCAACGCGGCACTGCTCGGCGTCGTCGACGGCACGGACTGCGGGCTGCCGCAGGTGGGCGACGCCGACGCCGAGCCGAACACCGACCGGCACACGCCGGAGACGCTGGCCGAGGCGCTGGCGGCGATCGAGGCCGACCCGGTGATGGTCGAGGCGATGGGCCCCGACCTGGTCGCCGCCTACCTCGCCCTGCGCCGCCACGACCTCGCCCGCTTCGAGGCGACCGGCGAGCCCTGGGACCCCGAGAAGATCACGACCTGGGAGCTCGAGACCTACCTCCCGTACTACTGAGGTTCTGGGTCCTGCATCCGCCCCCGGGAGGGCGGAACCAGGGCCCGGAACGGTCAGGCGGCGGGGCGGAGGAGGCGAGCGCGTTGGATGCCGTCGCGCACCGCCGAGATCACCTCGTGCCTGGCGTGCCAGAGCTGGCGGTCCCAGACCTCGACCACGACGAAGCCGGCATCCTCGATCGCCGCCCGTCGCGCCGCGTCGTGGACCCGATCGGTGAGTGCGGTGTGGTAGCGCTCGCTCTGCACTTCCACCACCAACGGGACATGACACGACAGGAAGTCGACACGGCCGCACCACCGCTCCTCGCCGACGTCCACCTGCCGGCGCCACTCGCCGAGACCGGCCGTTCGGGCGACGTCCATGAACCGCTGCTCGAGGTTCGAGGCCGGCGGGACCCAACCCGTCGGGCGGGCGGCGAGCAGTTGGCGGAGGAGGACGATGCCGGTCCGGCCGCTCTCGGCGAGCTCGCGCAGCAGTCGTCGGAGCGAGTCACCGCTGTAGAGGCAACGTGACCATCCGGCGTCGAGCGCTCGCTCGGCGCGCGCCGGATGGGTCGTGCCGCACAGCTCGAACACGGCGCGCTCGGGCCGCACGATCGGGATGCCGTCGAGCACGGTGACCTGGTCGGTCGCCATCGCGCGGACGCGGTGCACGTGATCGGCGTACACGGCCGGTGCGCTCGTGACGCCGCGCGGTCGGGTGACGTGGATCGGGTGGATGTCGAACCCCAGGCAGTCCCCACCACGCTGCCGCTGTGGTGTGTGACACGACGGCCCCGGGACCGGCGTCGAGCACCGCTCGCATGAGCGGGCTCGCTCGCGTCCACGGAGCACCGCTCCGATGCAACACCCGCCGCCCGTGCGCCTCCCAGTCGCCCCTGTCGAGGCGGTGACGCAACGCCTTCTGTGACCATCCCGCCGTGCGGGCGTCGATGCGAGTGACCAGGCCGTGCTGCGTCGCGGCCAGTTCGCACAGGGTCTCGTCGGTCGCTCATGTCGCACAGCCAAGCCGCGGGGTGTCACAGCGTCGTTCCGGGTCCTGGCCCCGCCCCCTGAGGGGCGGAGTCAGGGCCCGAAACGACGGCGGCGGAGCGGCCGAGGTAGGCGTCGGCGACGGCGGGGTCGGCGCGGACCTCGGCCGGGGTGCCTTCGGCGAGGGGGCGGCCTTCGGCCAGCACGACGACGTGGTCGCTGATGCGGGTGATGAAGGCGAGGTCGTGGTCGATCACCAGCACGCCGGCGCCGACGAGCCGGGCCGTGGCCCGGACGTGCTCGACCATCGCCAGGCTCTCGGCGTCGCTCATGCCCGACGTCGGCTCGTCGAGCAGCAGGTAGGCGGGCGCGAGCGCCGCCGCCCTGGCCAGCTCGAGCCGCCGCTGGTTGCCGTAGTCGAGCGTCGACGCCCGGCGCTCGGCGAGGCGGTCGAGCCCGGCCGACGCCAGCAGCACCTCCGGATCGACGATGGCCGCGTCGGGCCGGTACCGGAGGGCGCTGAGCGTGGCCAGCTCGACGTTCTCCCGCACGGTCGACCCGCCGAACAGCCGCAGGTTCTGGAACGTGCGGGCGAGGCCGGCCCTGGCGATGCGGTGCGGCGGCTCGGCGGTGAGGTCGCGGTCGCCGAGGGCGACCGTGCCCTGCTGCTCGACGACGAGGCCGGTGATCACGTTGAACAGCGTCGTCTTGCCGGCGCCGTTGGGCCCGATCAGGCCCACGATCTCGCCGGGGCCGACGCGCACGCCGGCGCCCTGCAGGGCGACGAACCCGCCGAACCGCACCGTGACGTCGCGCGCCTCGAGCGATCCGGTCGCCACCGGCGCGTCGGGCGGCGAGGCGTCCGCCGGCGGTCGGCGCCGACGACGACGGCGGAGCCACGCCGCCACGTCGTGCTCGGCGAACAGCCCTGCCGGGCGCACCAGCATCACCCCCAGCAGCACCACGCTGATGAACAGCTGCGGCAGGCGGACGATCCCGTGGGCGTCGCCGAACTGTCGCGCCACCTCGGTGCCGACGGTCACCAGCACGGTGCCGGCGAAGGCGCCGGTGATGGTGCGCATCCCGCCGACGACGAGCATCGCCAGCAGCAGCACGCCGACGTCGAGGGTGTACTGCTTCGGGTTGGTGCTGCCGATCGCCTGCACGCGCAACGCGCCGGCGACGGCGACCACGGCGATGCTCACGACCCACGCCACCCACCGGACGGAGAACCGGTCGATGCCGATGGCCGGCGCGGCGATCTCGTCCTCCCGCGTGGCCACGGCGAAGCGCCCGACCCGCGCCTCGCGCAGGAGGTTCACCCCGATCAGCGCGCCGAGCGTGGCGACCCACAGCCACGTGTCGCTGGTCAGCCGCGGCACGCCCGACAGTCCTCCGGCCCCGCGCGTCATCTCCTGCCAGTTCTTCACGGCCTGGTCGACGACGAACAGCACCGCCAGCGTGATCATCGTCGCCGCCAGCCCGCCGGCCCTGGCGACGGCGATGCCGACGAGGGCGCCGAGCACGACGGCGACAGCGACGCCCACCGCGGTCGCGGCGACCGGGCCGAGCTCGACGTCACCGAGCCCGAACGGCAGGTCGGGCAGGGTGCTCGCCTTCGTCGCCGCGGGGATGGCGACGATCGCCGTGCCGTAGGCGGCGATCTGGGCGAACGCCAGGTGGCCGAACGACAGGATCCCGGTGAGCCCGGTGAAGGCGTGCAGTCCGAGCACGAGCACGAGGTTGACGAGCAGCTCCTGGACGAGCAGGTCGCGGGCCGATCCGCCCCACGACGTGTAGGCGATGGCACCGGCGACGAGCAGCGCGAACAGGACCAGACCCGACAGCGCGCTGCGGGCCAGGCGGACGGCGAACGGATCGGCGCCCATCACACCCGCTCCGCGCTGCGCACCGAGAACAGCCCCTGCGGTCGGATCACGAAGAGGGCGGCGATGAGCACGAACACGACCGCGTCGGTCAACCGCTCCCACACCCCGTCGGGCAGGTAGCTGCGCAGGAAGACCTCGGCCAGGCCGAGGACGAGGCCGCCGACGACGGCACCGCTGAAGCTGCCGAGGCCGCCGATGATGGCGGCGACGACGGCCTTGATCAGCCAGTCGGAGCCCAACGTCGGCTCGGCGCTCGGACTGCGCATGAGGATGAGGACGGCGGCGACGCCGGCGAGCAGGCCGGAGAAGGCGAAGGCCCCGGCGATCACCCGGTTGGCCCGCACGCCCATCAGCCGAGCGGCGTCGAAGTCCTCGCTGGCGGCGCGCACCGAGATGCCGAACAGGGTCCGGCGGAACACGAACGCCGTCAGCGCGAGCACGACGCCCGTCACGGCGATCGTCACGAGGTCCATCACCTCGAACCGGATGCCGCCGATGGTGACCGTGTCGAAGGCCCACGAGGGGCCGGCGAACGTCTTCTTGTTCGGCGACACGAAGACCGCCCACAGCGCGTGCGAGAGCTGCTCGAGGGCGAACGAGGTCAGCAGCAGCGTGAACGGACCGGCGTTGCGGACCCAGCGGAAGGCGACGCGTTCGGTGGCGACCGCCGCGACGACGGCGGACAGCACGATCGCCGGCGCGAGGAGCCACCACCCGACGCCCTGCGTGGAGAGGAAGTAGGCGACGTAGGCGCCCACCGTGATCAGCTCGGCATGGGCGAAGTTGACGAGGTGCATGACGCCGAACAGCAGCGAGATGCCGAGGGCCAGCAGGGCGTAGGTGCTGCCGCGGCCGATGCCGTCGACGAGGTCCTGGAGGAACGTGGTCACGACGGGTCGCCGACGAAGTGGCCGAAGAGGTCCTCGTGGGCGGCGAGCTGCGGGCCGGGACCCTCGACGGCGAGGCGCCCCGACCGCAGCACGTACCCGCGGTCGGCGATCTCCAGCGAGCGGCGCGCGTTCTGCTCGACCACGAGCACCGTGACGCCGCCCTCGCGGAGCTCGACGAGGAGGTCGAACACCGTGTCGACGAGCGCCGGCGCCAGTCCCAGCGTCGGTTCGTCGAGCAGGACGATGGACGGCCCGCTCATCGAGGGCGCGGCCGATCGCCAGCTGCTGGGCCTCGCCGCCCGACAGGTAGCCGGCGGCCGTGTCCCACCGGTTGTCGAGCACGGCGAACCGGGCGCGCACCTCGCCCAGCCGCCGTCGGCGGTCGGCCGGGCGAGCCGTGACGCCGGCCAGCTGCAGGTTCTCGCCGACGGTGAGGTCACGGAAGATCCGCCGTCGCTCGGGCACCAAGGCCAGCCCGGCCCGAACGAGGGCCGCCGGCTCGGCACCGGTCACCTCGACGCCGCGCAGCCGCACGCGGCCGTCGACGGGGCGGACCAGGCCGGCGACCGTGTTGAGCAGCGTCGACTTCCCGGCCCCGTTCGGCCCGACGACCGCCACCAGCTCGCCCGCGTCGACGTGCAGCGTGACGCCGTCGAGGGCGACGATCCCGCCGTAGCGGGTCGTCAGCGCCTCGACGCGCAGCACGACGTCACGGCACGAAGGACGGTTGGAAGGCCTCGGTGAACGTCGGCGCACCGTCTTCGACGGTCAGGATGACGACGTCCTTCTGAGGGACCCCGTTGGTGCCGGCGTACGTCACCCGCCCGGTGGTGACCTCGAGGTCGGTGATGCCGGCGATCGTCTCGATCAGCGTCGGCCCGTCGAGCGAGCACGCCGTCTCGGCGGCGTGGGCGAAGACCTTGACGACGTCGCTGGCGAGGGCGCCGAAGCTGACGGTCTCGATGTCGGCGCCGGCGTCGGCGGCCTCGTCGAGGAACGCCTGCACGCCGTTGTCGTCGCGCGGGAATGTGTGGGCGGTGAAGGCGACGCCGTTGGCGACGTCGCCGGCGCTCCACACGAGGGTGGCGTCGAAGCTGTCGGCGCCGATGACCTGGATGTCGCCCAGCCCGGCGGCGTCGAGCTGCTCGAGCAGCACGCCGGCGCCCGGCATGACCATCGCCGTGTAGAGAACGTCCGGCACCGGGTCGAAGCCGGCCAGCTCGTTCACCTGTGACGAGAAGTCCTCGTCGGCGAGCCCGAACGAGAAGTCCTGGACGACCTCGCCGCCGGCCTCGGCGAAGGCCTCCGTGAACGCCGCTGTGGTGTTCGTGAAGTACGCGTCGTCGGGTGACGAGAACGTCACCGCCGTGGCTGCCCCTTCCTTCGAGGCGTACTCCGCGGCGGCGGCCGCCTGCACCGGGTCGCTGAAGCTCATGAGGAAGGCGCCGCGGGCAGGGTCGGCGAGCGCCAGATCGGTCGAGGCGTTCGAGATGATCGGCACCTGGCCGTCGACCGTGTCGATGAGCGGCACCCCGTTGCCGGAGAACGGTGGCCCGATGATGGCGTGGACGCCCTCGTCGAGCAGCTCCTGGGCCGCCCGCTGGGCGGCCGACAGATCGGTTGGCAGCTCACGGACCACCAGCTCGACGTCCTGGCCGCCGACGCCGCCGGCTTCGTTGAGCAGGTCGACCTGGACCTCGGCGGCCTCCGAGCCGGGCCGGTCGGCGAAGCCCCCGAGGTCGCTGAAATCGGCGGCGTAGCCGATCTTCAGCGGCTCCTCGAGCGTGCAGTCGCCCCCGGCGGAGCCCCCCGTCGTCGCCGAGGTGCCGGTGCCGCCGGTCGCCGGCGCATCGGTCGTGTCGGTCGTTGCGTCCGTCGTGTCGTCGCCACCCGCATCGTCGTCGTCCCCGCACGCGGCGACGGTCAGTCCGGCGGCGACGACGACGGTCATCAGCTTGCGCATGCCTTCCTCCCTGCGCCGACCCTAGCCGATCGTTCGGCCCCGAACGATCGGCGAGGGCGGCGGGGATCAGGCCGGCGCGAGGTCCTTCAGCTGGGTCAGGCGGAAGCTGTTGCCGGACGGGTCGCGGAAGCCGGCGTCGATGCCGTAGGGCCGGTCCTCGGGCGTCTCCTGGAACTCGACGCCACGGTCGCGCAGCTCCTCGTACGTCGCCTGGCAGTCGTCGGTGGTCAGGAACACGGTGCCGGCGAAGCCCTTGGCCATCAGCTCGCGGATCTCCTCTTCGGTCTCGGCGTCGATCATCGGCGGCCCGGGCACCGCCATCAGCACGATGGCGAACTCCGGCTGGTCGGTGGGACCCACGGTGAGCCAGCGGAACCCGCCCATCTCGGGCATCGTCACGTCGGACCGCACCTCCATGCCGAGCTTCTTCGTGTAGAAGTCGAGCGCTTCGTCCTGGTCGTGGACCCACAGTTGTGCATTGGCGATTCGCATGAGGACGAACCTACGGATCGCGGCGCGCGGTGTCTTCTCGAAACGTGCGGTGTTGCGGGCGGCCGTACACGCGCACGACGCACGCCGGGACGACGGCGTAGGCGGCCGCCGACGGATGGGCGGCCCGGTACCGCGTCGGCGACGTGCCGAACATGCGGCCGAAGCTGGTCGTGAACGAGCCCAGGCTGGTGAGGCCGACGGCGATGCAGATGCGGGCCACCGACCAGTCGGTGGTGCGCAGGAGGGCGGCCGCCCGTTCGAGCCGCCTGGTCAGCAGGTACTGGTGCGGCGACTCGCCGAAGACCCGCTTGAACTCCCGGCTGAAGTGGGCGGGGGAGAGGCGGGCCGCCGTGGCGAGGTCGGCGACGGTGAGCGGGTCGGCGTAGCGGGCGTCGGCGAGGTCCTTGGCCCGGAGCAGGTGACGGGTCGGGTGGGTGACGGCCACGTCACGCCGGCGCGACCCGCTGAGCGTCGGCATGGCCGGGGCTCAACGGCGCCACTTGCTCATGTCCTCCTCGAGGGAGGCGTACTCGAAGCGCAAGTCGTCGTACCACCCGTGGCTGTTCAGGACGATGCCCTTGTTGTAGATGGCCTGGGCGACCGAGATGGCGGCATCCCAGTCCGCCGCCCGGTCGGCGATGGCGGAGGCCACGTCGTTGAACTCGTCGAACGACTTCACCAGCTCGTTGAACCGGCTCGGCCACGCCGGCTCGATCGGTGCGGCCCGGAACACGATGAGCTCGGACGGCGGGTCGGATCGGCTGAGCACCTTGATCAGCAGGTGGTCGTCTTCGACGTCGACGGTCAGCCCGGGGCGAGCGATGATCGCCATCGTTTCGGCGAGGTCGGCGAGGTCCGTCACTTGACGTCCAACAGCAACTTGACCTTGTGGGTCGACGAGAACTGCCTCGCGTCTTCGAGGATCGCGTTCCACTGGTCGAGGGTGACCACCCACGCGCCCTTGTCCTTCTCGTCGTCCGGCTTCTCTCGGGACATCCTCTTGCTGAGGCTACGGCCGAACGTGCGCAGCACGCCGATCGTCGATCCGGTGGTGGCGACCGGTGGTTCGACGACGGTGATGTGGATGTTCTTCTTTTCTTTCTTGAGGCCGTAGAGGATCGGGATCAGTCCCAGCTTGTTCACCGGCGGCAGATCGGGTTCCTCCCGGGCGGCCTGCTCGATCGTGTCGCCGACGAC
The DNA here is from genome assembly GCA_963784255.1 of uncultured Acidimicrobiia bacterium. Lineage (GTDB taxonomy): Bacteria > Actinomycetota > Acidimicrobiia > Acidimicrobiales > Ilumatobacteraceae > JALZMG01. Next base: position 145,014 of record CAWAQO010000007.1, read on the forward strand.
GCTCTTGATGATCGCCTTCACCAGCTTCTCGCTGGTCGCGAGCTCCTTCGTGCCGCCCGTGTCCGTCGCCGCGCCCTCGGCCGTCTCCTCCCCGGCCGCCGTACCCCCCATGCCGATGGAGTGGTGGGTTCCCGGCAGGTCGCCGACGAAGTACAGCGCGTACAACGAGATCTTGGAGCCCTTCAGGACGTCGGCGATGAATCCCGCTTCGCAGTCGACGCTCTGCACGGTGGTGTCCTTCAGCCACTTGATCATCTTCATGCTCTCGGTGATCGGCGAGTGCACCCCGACGTGGAGACCACCGGACTTCAACGCCGGCGTGTCGACCGATGCCGCAGCCTTCAGCTCGGCGAGCTTCGTGAACGCAGTGTTCTCCACTCGATCCTTGCCGACGGCTTCGCTCGGCATCGTCTCAGCGGCGTTGGCCAGCTCCGCCGGGACGAACAGGTCGTTCAGCTCGACGTCCGCACCGAGCCCCCCGGACGTGCCGACGAACGTGATGTGCTCGACCCCCAGCGCTTTCAGCGCTCGGGTGAGCGCGCCCGAACGATCTCCGAAGAAGTCGGGCGAGAGCTGGAAGGCCGCCAGCACCTTCTTGTCGGCACCTGCCTTGACGTGGTACACGGTCGTGTTGAAGTTCGGCAAGGTCAGCTCGATCACCGGATCGAGACCCTCGTCGGCGAGCATCCTCTTCAGCTCTCCCTTGCGCCCCAGCGCCGCGATGTCCACGTGGTCGATGCCGTTGCTCTTCATGATGTCGAGGTAGACCTTCTCGTGGTCGATGTCCTCCTCGAGGACCTTGAGCTTCTTCGGATCGAGGGTCTTCACAGCGACGTCGTTGACCACGATCGCCGACTTGGGGACGCCGTCCAGCACGATCGCGCCGTCGTCGTCGATCTTGTGTGGTGACTTCGTGAAGGGGACGTCTGCGGTGAGGGTCGCGCCTTTGTCCTGGAGCAGGTACCGCGCAACGTTCTTCTCCTGGCTGATGACGTTGCGCGCCTTGAAGTCCTTGTACTTCCAGGGTGTGGTGTCGGCGACGGTGATGTTCGCCACGAGGCCGCCCTGCTCGTAGATCTCGTAGAACAGGAAGGCGCCGACGGTCTGGATCGCGTAGCTCTCGCCCGGCAGCGTCTGGAAGACGACCTTGGCCGTGCCATCCTCTGGCTTGGCGACGATGTACTTCTTCGTCCCGGTGTGCGAGCTGGGGATCTCGATCACGTCCGTGAAGCCTTGCGACTTCATCTGTGCGAACGATGCGAGCACGCCGGAAGCGTGCACCTCGACCTCGATGCCCTTCTTGAGGATCCACTGCATCAGGGGCTCGTTGAGCTTGTCGCCGACGTACTGGTTGATCTCGAAGATGGAGTGCTGCTCGCCGCCCTTGATCGCCAGGAGGGTCTTGTGAACATCCGCGGGGACGAGTTTGGCGACGTCCTTCAAGAGGTCGTCGCCGTCGGAGTCGGCGAACAAGTACTTCATCCGAGATGACTTCTTGGCGATGTCTCTGGTGATGATCGCCTCGACCGTGGCTTCCTTGATCTTGTCGGCGATGCGCCGTGTCTCCTTCGTGACGCGCTCGGTTTCGAGGCGCGTCGCCTCATCGCGCTTGGTCTGGGCCTCCCGCTGCTTCGTCTCGAGCTCCACTCCCGAGAGCCCCTCCGGGATCACGATCTCGGGAACCTTCGTCTTCGCGCTGGGAGGGTCCTCCATGGGTCCGATGAGGTGGTCCAGCAGGGCGGCCCTCGTCGTGGCCTCGAGCAGGTCCACTCCTTCCGTCACTGCGAGTTCGATCGCGGCCCGGTACACGTTCTTGCGGGCCTTGTTCTGGGCGAGCTTCAGGACCGCCGACTTCTTGTAGACCTCGGCCCGCTCGACGTCCTGCATCGTCGTCGGGAGGGCCGCCTCGTGGGCGACCTTGGCTTGGCGGGCGATCGATCCTTCGACGACGCGTTTGTCCGCGTCGATCAGCCGGATGAGCGTGGGCAGCAGATCCGGCTTGCGTTGTTCAGCACGGACCTTGTCGGCCAGGTCACCGGCGAGCGTCTTGACGTCCTGCGTGACGAAATCGTGCTTCACCTGCTTCTCGAGGAGGGCCTTCTTGCTCTCGACCGCCGCCTTGAAGTCCGCGACCGCATCCTTGTGCGGCAGCAGCAAGGCGGCGCGGTAGTCCCGGAACAGGAACGTGCCGTATCTCAGTGTCTTCAGGCGCTGCAAGAGCTCTGTGTCGTCGAGCGCAGGGCTGGCGCTCTTGGGGAGTGCGCCGAGCAGGCTCTTCATCCGCTCGAGCAGCGCCTTCGCCCCGAGGTAATCGTCCTTGGCGATCGCGCTTCGAACCTTGGAAGTCCACGCGACCACGTCGTACGCGGCCTCAGCGTTCTCCGCCGGCTTGATCCGCTCGGCGAGCGTGCTCGCGTCCAGTGCCCCCACCACCGTGTAGGCCTCGTTCTCGGCGTCGACGTCGTCGACCGCCGGTCCGCCGCCGATCGGTTGCAGCGAGTACTTCCCCTCCTTTTCGAGGCCGGCGATGTACCGGACGTCGCCTTCCGTCCGGGCGACCTCCTTGTGCGACTGGCCCGTGCCGATCTTCCGGCGGACGATGGACTCGTCGCGCCGGTCGATCCGCTGTATCTCCGGCGCGAATTGTGGTCGCACGGCCGGCAACCATGCCGCGCGGCGGATCCGGCTGCTCCCCGCGGAGTGCGCGAGCCGAGGCGTCTGACCGTTCGAGTCGGCAGGCTGTGAGCGAGTCGGTGCGGTGTCGCGGAGCCGAGCGATCACGGCGTCGGCAACTCGATCGGCCTCGCGTTCGGCGACGTCGTCGGCGGCACCGACGTTCATCACCCGCCGGCGCACCGGCGCTGGGCGGGCCGCCGACCGTGGCGCACTGGTCGGAGGAGCTCGTTCCGCCGCCGGCATGCGCTCGGCTTCGATCCAGCTCATCGCAGCTCCCTCACGTCGGCGGACCGAGCCCGGAAGGTACGCCGAGGGACGGGAGGCTAGCCCATGGGGTTGACCTCGGACGCGGCCCCATCTCAGGCCCGGCGACCGCCCCGGAACGTCAACTCACCTGCACACGGACCGGCAGGCGCTTGATGCCGGCGATGAAGTTGCTGCGGAGGCGGTCCACCGGTCCGTCGATCGAGATGTCGGCGAGGCGCGGCAGCAGCTCCTCGAACAGCACCTTGATCTCCATGCGGGCGAGCTGGGCGCCGAGGCACAGGTGCGGGCTCATCAACCCGAAGGCGACATGCGGGTTCGGCGTCCGGCGGATGTCGAACGTGAACGGGTCGGCGAACGTGGCGTCGTCGTAGTCGGCGGACACGAACCAGATGACGACCTTGTCGCCGGACCGGATCGTGCGGTCGCCGAGCGTGGTGTCCGTCGTGGCCGTGCGGCGGAAGTGCATCGTCACCGAACCCCACCGCAGGACCTCTTCGACGGCGCCCGCGACGGTGTCGCCGTCGCCGGCCGAGACGGCGTCGCGCAGCGCGGCGAGCTGGTCGGGTCGCTCGATCAGCGCCTTCATCCCGGCCGTCATCGTGTATCGCGTGGTGTCGTTGCCGGCGGCGACGAGCAGCGTGAAGAAGTTGTTGAACTCGTGCTCGCTGAGCACCTCGCCGTCGACCTTCGGCCGCAAGAGGTCGCTGATCACGTCGTCGGTCGGGTGCTCCCGGCGCAGCCGGGCCTGATCCTGGGCGTAGCGGAACAGCTCGATCCCGGCCGGGCTGCGGAACGGCATGAGCCGGAACTCCTCGGTGTCGACCAGGCCGACGGGGTGGGTCGTGAACTCCGGGTCGGTGTTGCCGAGCAGGGCGTCACCGCGCTCGACCAGCCACGACCCATCGTCGTCGGGCACGCCGAGCAGCTTGCCGAGCATGCGCATCGGGAGCTGCTTGGCGATGCGGTCGACGAAGTCGAAGCGTTCGCCGCCCGCCAGTGCGTCGTCCACGACCTCCCGGGCGAGGAGGCGGATCGCCTGCTCGTAGGCGGAGACCTCGCGCCGGCTGAACGGCTTGGAGACGAGACGCCGGTAGGCGGTGTGCGCCGGCGGGTCGAGCTCCATCATCGTGCGCCGCGCCTCGGTCTCCTCGGCGTCCATCTCCTCGAGGCGGATGCCGCTGGCGCTGGAGAACGTGGCGACGTCGCGGCTCACCTGGAGGAGGTCGGCGTGGCGGGTGACGGCCCAGAACCCGTGGCCGCCGGCGTGGTCCTCGCCCCACCAGCTCACCGGGTCGTCGCGGCGCAGCCGCAGGAACGTGGCGTGGGGGACGCCGTCCGTGTACGTGTCCGGGTCGGCAATGTCGGCATCAGCCGGCCCGAGGTCCCCGTCCAGCCCCGGGCCGGTCATCGCGTCGTGCGCTCCAGGGTCGTGCCGGCCCGCCAGTTGGTGCCGACCTCCTGCCAGTAGCCGCCGATGACCTCCAGCGGCGTCAGGCGGGTGAGCTCCTCGACGGGGGAGTCGAAGAAGTCGATCGTGGCGTCGCCGGCGTAGCACGGGCCGACCTCGGCGTCGTAGCCGCGCATCGTGACCAACTCGTGGAGGGCGTCGGACCCGTCGCTCTCGATCGCCGGGAACACCCGGTGGTGGAGCATCGGGTGGCCGTTGACGAACCCGGGCGCCGGCGCGGTGCCGGTGATGGTGAACGTGGCCTCGATCAGGCGCCGCCCGTACGCCGAGCAGGTGGCGCCGAAGCGCCCGCCGGGCTCCAGGCGCGGGCCGGCCACGCCGACGGTGACGGGACGGGTCAGGTGCAGCTCGCCGAGCTTCTTCGGGTACCCCTGGTGGTGGCCGCGCACCATCGCGAAGTCCTTGTCCACCCAGATGTAGACGCAGCGGCTGTACGTCTCGCCGCGGTACTGGCAGCGCACCACGACGAAGGTCTCCACGTACTGCGCCCGCACGGGGTCGAGGAGCTCCTCGAAGGTGTCGCTGCAGCTCTGCCAGTCGGCCCAGATCACGGCCACGGCGCCCGGGTCCTCGGCGGCCGGCTCCAACGGCGGCGGGAGCAGCTCGGCCACCGCGGCGGGGTCGGCGCGCAGCTCGATCGTGAGCATCTGGCCGCTGTAGTGCCACGGTGGGGGCGGCACCAGCGACGATCGACCGGTCGCCGTACGTGGGAACATGAACCCACGCCAGCCGTCGTCCATGGCCGGCACCCTAGCCCCCTCCGAGAAGTCGTTTGGATACGAACGAACCCCCGTCGCCCGACCAACCGCCCGACCCGACCGACGACCAGGCCGTCCCGCCGCCGCCCGCACCGCGCCTGCCTCCCGTCGTGCTGGCGATCGACATCGGCGGCACCAAGTTCGCGGCCGGCCTGGTCAGCATGCGCGGCGAGCTGCTCGATCGCAGCGTGGTCCTCGTCGACCCCGACGTCGGCCCAGAAGCCCACTTCAAGTCGCTCGCCGGGATCGTCGACCAGCAGATGGAGGCGGCCGAGCGCCACCGCGTGCGGCTGGCGTCGGTGGGCATCGGTGCGGCGGGACCGATCACCCGCCATTGCGAGACGGTGTCGCCCGTGAACATCCCGGCGTGGCGGGGGTTCCCGCTGCGCGCTCGCGTCCACGAGCTCACCGGGACCCGTGTCTACGGCGACCTCGACGGCAAGGCCCTGGCGCTCGCCGAGGGGTGGCAGGGGGCCGCCAAGGGCTACGACAACTACTGCGTGCTCACCGTGTCGACCGGGATCGGCGGCGGCATCGTCCTCGACGGCGAGCTGCTCGACGGCGCCTCGGCCAACGCCGGCCACGTCGGCCACCTCATCGTCGACCCCAACGGCCGGCGCTGCGGCTGCGGCGCACGCGGCTGCCTCGAGGCCGAGGCGTCCGGCCTCGCCATCGAGGCGATCACCGGGCGCTCGCCGACCGAGCCGACCTACGAGATCATGCAGCGCACCGGGCGCATCGTCGGGCGCGGCGTGGCGGCGCTGTGCACGCTGCTCGACCTCGAGCTGGTGGTCGTCGGCGGCGGCGTCGCGCTCGGGTTCGCCGCCACGTTCTTCAACGCCGCCCAAGAGGAGCTGAGCACCCGCGCCCGCCTCCCGTACACCCGCCACGCCCGCATCACGCCGACCCGCCTCGGTGACCGCGGGCCGCTGCTCGGCGCCGGCGCGGTCGGCATCCGGGGGATGCACCGCGACCGCTGACCGCGGTGCAAAACCGACGGGAGCGGCGGTCGGGCGGACCGGTACCGTCCCGGCGATGCCCGCCGCCGCCTCGCTGACCGCGTTCGTGGCGGCTGCGTTCGCCCTCATCATCGTGCCGGGACCGAGCGTGCTGTTCGTGGTCAGCCGCGGCGTCGCCCTCGGCCGGCGGGCCGCCCTGCTGTCGGTGTTCGGCAATGCCGCCGGGTTCTCCGTCCACATCGTCGCCGTGTCCGTCGGGCTGGGGGCGATCGTCGAGCGGTCGGCCGCCGTCTTCACCGCGCTCAAGCTGATCGGTGCGGTCTACCTGGCCTACCTGGGCGTGCAGGCGATCCGCCGGCGCCGTGCCCTGTCCGGCGTGCTCGACGCGGCGGCGGTGCCGCGGAGCCGTCGCCGGCTGCTGCGCGAGGGGTTCTTCGTCGGCATCGCCAACCCGAAGACGATCATCTTCCTGGCGGCGATCCTGCCGCAGTTCGTCGACGAGCGCGCGGCCGCCCCGGCGGGCGTGCAGATGTTGGTGCTGGGCACGATCTTCCTCCTGCTGGCGGTGGTCTGCGACAGCTGCTGGGCGATGGTGGCCGGGTCGGCGCGGCAGGCGCTGGCCTCCTCGCCGCGGCGGCTGGAGCGGCTCGGCGCGGCCGGTGGCCTGGTGATGATCGGTCTCGGCGCCCGCCTGGCGCTCGACGGGGCGCGCCGAGTGAGTCCAGGGATTGCCGGGTAGATGTGACGGCGTGACGAAGATCCGCAGCACCCGGTCCAGCCGCGTCCAGGACCGGCGCGGCCAGAGTGGGGGCGGCGGCTTCAGCTTCCCCGGCCTCGGGGGCGGGGGCGGCGGGGGCGGCATGGGGATCCCCATGAAGGCCGGCGGGGGGGTCCTCGGGCTGATCCTGGTGGTGGCCGCGCTCCTCCTGCCGCGGCTGCTCGGCGGGAACCAGGGCGCCTCGCCGAGCAGCCCCGGGCTGGCGCCGAGCTCCCAGGACGCCGGGTTCGTCGAGTGCACCACCGAGCTGGAGCAGATCATCTGCGGGGCGACGTGACGACGTCCAGGACTACTGGATCAGAGGCCTATCCCGGCCGCCTTCGGTTCGTCCTACACGGAGACGGACACGATCTGGTTCACCGGCGGGGTCAACACCGGCTGCGGTGCCGCCGATGCCCAGGTCGGCCCGTTCTACTGCCCGGCCGATGGACTGGTGTACTTCGACCTGGAGTTCCTCCAGCAGCTGCAGGACCAGTTCGGCGCCACCGGCGACCTGGCCGCCCAGTACATCGTCGCCCACGAGTACGGCCATCACATCCAGAACCTTCGGGGAACCAGCCAGGAGGTGAGCCAGGCGCAGCAGCAGGATCCGGGGAACGCCAACGCCTACTCCGTGGCCCTCGAGCTCCAGGCCGACTGCTTCGCCGGTGCGTGGGCCCACGACGCCGAGGCCAGGACCATGCTGGAGCCCGGCGAGATCCGTGAGGCGCTCAACGCTGCCGCGGCAGTCGGCGACGACCGGATCCAGATGCAGGCCCAGGGCCGCACCGATCCTGAGTCCTACACCCACGGCACGTCCGAGCAGCGCGAGAGCTGGTTCCGCCGGGGCTTCGAGACCGGTGATCCCCGCCAGTGCAACACGTTCGCTGAGCTGTGACCCGTTCTGTCGTTTGGCCACGGCCCGATCGGGCCGCCACCGAACGACAGAACGGGGGGTTCAGCCGCCGAGGAAGCGGTAGGCCCGCTCGGCGGGGCCGAGGCCGAACGTGCGGCGCCACCAGACGGCGGCGGTGATGGCGACCAGCCAGTAGGCCGCGGCGAACAGCAGGGCGGTGTCGAGCCCGGTGGGGCGGATCCAGCCGAGCCAGTCGACGACGAAGTTGAACACCAGCGCATGGGCGATGTAGAGCGTCAGGCTCATCCGGCCGGCGTCGCCGAGCCAGCCGACCAGCCAGCTGCCAGGGGCGCGATCGGCCAGCCAGGTGATCAGGCCGAAGGCGGCGAGGGCCGTGCCCAGCGCGCTCGCCGTGTACAGCAGGCCGCGATCGAACGGATCGTTGCTGGCGAGGAAGCCGGCGCGATCGCCGGAGACGGCGTCGCTGAACACGGTCGCCATCGCGAACAGGGTGAGGCCGCCGGCGATGGCGGCCGGCCGCCACCACTCGGTCGTCAGCACGCGCCCGAGCACGATGCCGACGCAGAAGAAGGCCAGCCACGGCAGCAGCGGGTGGGTCCCGTTCACCGCGACGTCGAGGACCAGAGCGCGCAGGCCCGTTGGTGCGGTCAGCCACGACACGTCGGCGCCGTCGGCCAGCCGCTCGAAGCGCCACCAGGCGATGGCCGCACCGGCGACGGCGGCGGCGGCGCCGACGGCGAGCACCCATCGGGCACGCAGCGTGAACAGCCCGGCGGCGAGCATGAACAGGGCGCCGTAGTAGGGCAGGATCGTCCCGGGCCAGAGCGTGTCGAACCACAGCCCGAACACGTACAGCGCGAGGCCGCGACGCAGGAGCGTCCAGCGCCGGGCCCGCACCGCGGCGGGATCGCCGATGGCTCGCCGCGTCAGGAGCGTGACGCCGACGCCGGCCACGAGCACGAACGTCGCGGCGAACCGGGTCGACAGGGGACCGCGCCAGGGATCGAAGAACCGCTGCACCGCCGAGTCGCCGCGCTCGGCGCCGCGCAGGATCAAGTAGCCGTGGAAGTTCATCACCACGACGCCGATCAGGGCGACGGCGCGCACGACGTCGGGACCGGGCAGGCGGGCCGTGGTGGCGCGCACCGCCGAGACCGCCGACGTGGTCACCGCCAGCACACCTCGTCGACGAAGGTCGTGGTCAACGGCCGCTGCACGTCCACGGCGTCACCCTCGCCGGGACCGCGGTCGCCGGCCGCGACGACCAGCATCGACGTGTGCATGTGGGGCGGCTCGAGCAGCTCGAGGCGGCGGCGGGCGAAGTGGAACGGGCTGCGGCCGTCCGGGAGCGGCTGGACGCCGTGGGCGGTGCCGGCGCCGACCATCACCAGCCGGCCGTCGACCGGGACGGCGACCTGGCGGTAGCCGGCGTGCTGCCCGGCCCTGACCGGTTGCACGTCGAGCACGTCGGCGCTCAGGTGCAACGCCCGCTTGTCGCCGTGCCACAGGGCGGTGCCGAGGCGGATGCGGAAGCGGCGGTCGGGCCAGGCGTCGCGCAGCGCCGCGTACCCCTCCGCGGACAGGTGGCTGACCCACGTCTCGTCGTCGGGTTCGAGCACGGCGAGCCAGGCGGCGATGTCGTCGAGGTGCTCGTCGTCCGTTCCGGTCAGCGGTGGGTGGATGCTGAAGCCGACGATCTCGAGGTCGGCGGCCCGGGCGGCCGCCGTCACCGCGCCGAGCTCGTCGACGGTCGTCCCGTAGCGCCGCATCGAGGAGGCCAGCTTGACGAGCACCCGGCCCGGCCAGCCGCCGAGCGCGGCGACATGGCCCACCGAGCCGACCGTGAGGATGGGGAGGGCGCTGGCCGGCGGCCGGCGAGCCGGCGTGAGGACGACGGGGGTCACGCCGCTGGGCAGGCCGTCCAGCTCGTGCACGGTGCCGACCGCGATCACGTCGGCGAAGCGGGCGGCGCGCTCGGCGAGCACGGTCCTCCCGAAGCCGTAGCCGTTGCCCTTGACCACCGGGACGAGGCCGGGGTGCCGGCGGACGACTCGGCCCACGTGGTCCTGCCACGCGGTGGCGTCGACCGTGAGGCGCAGCGTCACACCAGCTGACGGTACTGGTCAGCCGGTGCGCCGCCCCGGCCACGAGCGGAAGCTCGGGCAGGAGTGGCGCCGGCTGGCGCTCGGCGAGCACGCCCTTCCAGAGCCCGGCGCCGTACGCCAGGTCGTCGACGAGGCGGGGGAGACCGCCGCTCGTGAGCGCCGGCACGGCGGCGGCGAGGGCGATCCAGCGGGCCCGGCGCGACACGAGCGCGCCGCCGAGCAGCAGCGGCCACCAGGCCCGTCGGGCGGCGGCGGCCAGGCTCCGGCCGGCGTACAGGTGCCCCGTACCGGCCAGCCGCAGCGATTCGACCGGGGGGACGCCGGGCAGCTTGGGCACGAGGGCCGCCGCCGTCCCAGCGGCCACCCCGAGGGCGACCAGCGGGTGACCGGCCGCCACGAGGCCCCACGCGCCGGCGCTCCACCCGCTCATCCGCACCGGCGCCAGCGCGCCAGGGTGGCGGTCGGCGAGGGCCGCCGCCGACGAGCCGTAGGCGACGCGCTGGGCGACCAACCGGCGCCACGAGCCCCGTGGGTGGTGGTGGACCACCGACGACGGTTCGTACCGGCCCCGCCAGCCGCTCTCGACGAGGCGCCACGCGGCGTCGACGTCCTCGCCGACGCGCAGCGTGCGGTCGAAGCCCCCGATCGAGCGCAGCGCGTCAGCGCGCACGACGATCGCCGCGGCCGGCACGTAGCTGAGCCGGGTGCCGGGGGCGATCCGTCCCGGCTCCGGTCCGAGGTCCAGCGGCGAGTGGCCCTGCTCGTAGCGGGCCACCGGGCCGACGCCGGGCGAGCTGGCGACCCGGGGCGCGACCAGGGCGACCCGCTCGTCGCCGAAGTGGGGCAGCAGCGGGTCGAGCCATCCCGGCGTGAGGCGGACGTCGGTGTCGACGAACGCCACGAGCGGCGTGGTGACGGCACCGAGGCCGGCGTTGCGAGCGACGGCCGGACCGGCGTTCGTCCGCAGCCGGAGCACGCGCGCACCCGCGACCGGGCTGACCGGCGGGTCGGAGGCGTCGTCGACGGCGATGACGGTGGCCACGCCGGCGCAGCAGCGCACGATCTCACTGAGCGTCGTCTCGGCGAGGCCGAGGGCGGGCACGATCACCGTCACGTCGGCGAGCGTGAACGGTGACGTCGTGGGCTGCGGGTGGATGGCGCCGGCGTCGACGAGGCGGTCGAGGAGCCGCGACCCGTCGAGCGCGTCGATGTCGTCGACGTCGTCGCCGGCGGCCAGCCGGTCGAAGGCGACCGCGCCGGCGGGCGTGAGGCGGAACAGGCGCAGCGGCGAGCCCCCGATCACCGTGGTGCTCCCCGCTGGGCGGTGGGTCGAGCGATCGAGGGTGTACCGCGTCATGCCCACGCCCCGATCGTGGCGGCGAGGTCGGCGACGAGGGCGGCCAGCACGGCGCGGCCCTCCGCCGCCGTCGCGCCCGTGGGGTCGCCCAGGACGCCGTTGGGGGTCACGGCCCGGAGGCCCTCGGCCCGCAGCCGGCCGGCGAGGCCGCCGACGGGCTCGGTCACCCCGCGCTCGGCGCACTCCGTCCGCACGAGCTCGGGTCGCAGCGCCAGCAGCAGCGACGTCTCCGTCCGACCGGCGTGGGCGTCGCCCCCGGCGACCGTGGGCCACCAGGCCAGCACCCGCCGACCCTCGCCGTGCGCCGTCTCGACGGCGTGCGCCACGGCCTCCTGGTTGCCGCCGTGCCCGTTGACCAGGACCACCCCCGTCGCCCAGTCGGCCGAACGGACCAGCTCGACGATCGCGGTGGCCGTGGCGGCGGTGCCGATCGAGAGCGTCCCGGCGAACCCGGCGTGCTCGCCGCTCGCCGTGACGGTGAGCGGCGGCGCCACGACGACGTCGTCGCGGCGGGCCGCCAGTCCTGCGGCGACCGCCTCGGCGATGATCGTGTCGGTGGCCAGCGGCAGGTGCGGACCGTGCTGCTCGCAGGAGCCGACCGGCACGCACAGCAGCGGCCGCTCCGGCAGCGCGCGCCATGTCGTCTCGCCGAGCCGCATCCGGTCGAACGTAGTCACCGTTGACGGCGGTCGGCCCAACCGGCACGCTCGCGGCATGGCGATCAGGACTTCGTACGAGCCGGGCACGCCGTCGTGGGTGGACCTCGGTGCCACCGACGTCGACGCCGCGGCGGCCTTCTACGGCGGACTGTTCGGGTGGGACGTCCAGGAGGGCCCGCCCGAGGCCGGCGGCTACCGGATGTGCCTGCTGCGCGGGGCGCCGGTCGCCGGGATCGGGCCGATGATGGCGGAAGGGCAGCCGCCCGCCTGGCTGATGTACATCACGGTCGCCGACGCCGACGCCACCGCGGCTGCCGTCGCCGGCCATGGCGGCTCGGTGCTCGTCGGGCCGATGGATGTGCTCGACGTCGGCCGGATGGCCGTCTTCGCCGACGCGGTCGGCGCTGCCGCGGCCGTGTGGCAGCCGCGGGCGCACATCGGCGCGGGGATCGTCAACGAGCCGTCCGCCTTCACCTGGAGCGAGCACATGACCCGCGACGAGGCCGCCGCGACCGCCTTCTACGGCGACGTGTTCGGCTGGCGGGCCGAGTCGGCCCCGTTCGGCGAGATGGCCTACAACGTGCTCTACCTCGGTGATCGACCGATCGGCGGGTTGATCGCGATGGGCGACGAAACGCCGGCGGACGTCCCACCGCACTGGGCGATCACGTTCGGTGTCGACGACTGCGACGGCGCGGCGGCCCGCTGCCGCGAGCTCGGGGGCGCCGTGCTGGCCGAACCGGCCGACCTGCCGGACGTCGGGCGCTTCGCCTCCCTGAGCGACCCGGGCGGGGCGACGTTCGGCGTGCTGGCGTCGGCGACATGGTCCGACTGACGCCTTGACTTGAAGTTCACTTGAACCCGTAGCGTGCCGCTCGTGCACGCCATCCGCCAGCACCACTTCGGTCCGCCCGGCGAGCTGCGCTACGAGCAGGTCCCCGACCCGGTCGCCGGCGAGGGTCAGGTCGTCATCGCCGTCGCAGCGGCAGGGGTCCATCTGCTCGACACGTTGATCCGTCGCGGCGAGACGGGCGGCCCGTTCCCGCCGCCCACACTGCCGATGACACCGGGCCGCGAGGTCGCCGGCACGGTCGACGCCGTCGGTCCCGGTGTCGACGCCGCGTGGCTCGGCCGGGCGCGTCGTGGCCCACCTCGGCGCGGCCAGCGGCGGCTACGCCGAGCGCGCCGTCGCCCCGGCGGACGCCCTCCACGCGATCCCCGACGGACTCGACCCAGCCGTCGCCGTGGCCGCCATCGGCACGGGGCGCACGGCGCTCGCCGTGCTCGACGACGCGGCGATCACCGCTGACGACGTCGTGCTCGTACCGGCCGCCGCCGGCGGCCTCGGTTCGCTGCTGGTCCAGGCTGGCCGGAACGCCGGCGCGACCGTCGTCGCGCTGGCCGGCGGTCGGGCCAAGGTCGATCGCCTCGTCGAGCTCGGTGCGTCCGTCGCCGTCGACTCCCACCGTGCCGACTGGCCGGAGGAGGTGCGCGGACGGCTGGGCGAGCGGGCGCCGACCGTGCTGCTCGACGGCGTCGGTGGCGCGGTCGGCCGGGCCGCGTTCGACCTGCTCGGGGTCGGCGCCCGCATCGTGACGTTCGGCGGCGCGTCCGGGGAGCTGACCGCGTTCACGTCGGCCGACCTCGCGGCGCGCGGCCTGACGGCCAGCTGGGTGATCGGGCCGCGCCTGTTCCAGCGTTACGGCAGCCTGCGCCCGCTGGAGACCAGGGCGCTGCAGGAGGCGGCGGCGGGCCGGCTGGTGCCGCTCGTCGGCGAGCCATTCCCGCTCGCCGACGCGGCGGCTGCGCACCGGGCGATCGAGGCTCGCACCACCGTCGGCAAGGTCGTCCTCGTTCCCTGAACGGCGCCGTAGGCGATGGCCGCCAGCGTGAGCGCGAAGCCCGTCAGCTGGACCGCCGACAGTGACTGCCCGAGCACGAGCCAGCCCAGGGCGGCGCCCGTGACCGGTGCGGCGAGGCCGAGCAGCGGCGGGGCGACGACGGGCAGGCGGCGGATGCCGCCGAACCACAGGACGAAGGCCAGCGCCGTGCCGACCAGGCTGAGGTGGGCGAAGCCGACGAGGTTGCCGGCGTCGAGGGCCGGCGGCCGGCCCTCGACGAGCAGGGTGAGGGGGACCAGCACCAGGGCACCGAGGGCGAGCTGCCAGCCGGTGGCGGCGAGCCGGCTGGGCGGTGCCGGCAGGCGCTTGGTGAGGACCACGCCGGTGGCGAAGACGATGTTCGCCGCGAGTGCCGCGGCGACGCCGACGGCGTCGATGCCGGCACCGGGCCGCACGACGACGAGGCCGACACCGACGGCCGCGGCGACGCCGACGGCGAGGTCCAGGCGTCGCGGGGCCTGATCGAGCACCAGCCAGGAGAGGCACGCCACGAGCAGCGGCTGCAGCCCGCCGGCGGCCGCGGCGACCCCGCCCGGGAGGCGGTAGACGGCGACGGTCAGCAACGGGAAGAACAGCCCGAAGTTGCACAGCGCCAGCGCGGCGGTCGACCACCACTCGCGTCCGCGGGGCCGCCACGGCGACGAGACCCGGGCGACGACCAGGAGCACGACGGCCGCCGGCAGCACCCGCATCGCGGCGACGAGCAGCGGCCGGTCGGCGGGCAGCAGCTCGGTGACCGTGACGTACGTCGTGCCCCACGAAATCGGCGCCAGGACCGTCAACGCAGCTACCTTCACGTTCGTTATCTTAATGTTGAGATGATGAGCGTCAAGAGTTTGCGCTAGGTTGCGCAGGCGTGGCCGAGCGAGACGCCGTCGACCGGATCCGTGACCAGTGGCGGGAGGTGCGGCCGGACATCGACATGGCGCCGATGGAGGTGGTCGGCCGGATCTCGCGCCTGTCGCGCCTGATCGACCGGCGCCTCGGGGAGAACTTCGCCCGCCACGGCATCGCCGACTGGATGTACGACGTGTTGGCCACGCTGCGCCGGTCCGGCCCGCCGTACGCCCTGCCCGCCGGTGAGCTGGTCCGCCAGACGATGGTCACGACGGGTGCCATCACCAACCGCATCGACCGGCTGGAGGAGCGTGGCCTCGTCGAGCGCACCGCTGCCGACGACCGGCGCAAGGTCATCGTCCAGCTCACCCCGGAGGGGCTGGCCCTCGTCGACGACGTGGCCGTGACGCACATGGCCACCGAGCGTGAGCTGCTGGCGGCCCTCGGTCCGCGCCAGCGCGCTGATCTCGCCCGGCTGCTGCGCACCGTGCTGGTGGACCTCGGCGACGGTTCTCCGTCGACGTGATGACCCTGGCGGGTCGTGACCGCGGTTCAGTTCTCCTCGGGCGGGAGGTAGCCCCAGCCGCGGAGGGTCGCGAGGATGGTGGTGGCGGCGGCGGGGGGGTCGAGGGTGACGATCTCGGTGTGGGCCGGGGTGGCGTGCTCGCCGGCGTCGGTGAGCAGGCGGACCCGGGTGAGGGCGTCGCCGGCCGGGGCGGGGAGCCGGCGGGCCCTCGGCCGGTACGGCGCAACCGCGTCCGCCACCTCGACCGGACCGTCCGGTCCGGGGACCACCGGGATCGTCGCGTGCGCGGCGGCCAGCTCGGCAGGGAGCGAGGCCCGGCGCAGCCGCGCGACGGCTCCCTCGACGGACAGGACGGCGGGCGCGATCACGTCCAGCACCTCGCGCCGGCCGCCGTCGAGCCGGCGGGTGCCGCGCACCCCACCGGCGCCCGCGGCCACGTCGACCAGCCCGAGCGCCTGGGCGACGTCGAGCTCGGCGGCGACGAAGGCCGGCACGGCGCCGGTGCCGCGGTCGCTGGACTGGTCGCCGCAGACCACCCAGCTGGCGCCGGCCGCCACCGCGGCGATGGCCTCGGCCACGGCCGCACTGGCGAGGTCGGCGGGCGCGTCGACGCGGGTCGCGGCGGCCGCGCCCGCGGCGAGCGCCTGGCGCAGCCCGTACTCGGCCTCCGCCGGGCCGACCGTGACGACGGTGACGGCGTCGCCGGTGGCCCCGGCGAGGCGCAGGGCGATCTCCAGCGCCGCCCGGTCGGCGTCCGACACCCCGCCCCAGCGGGCGTCCTCGCCGACCCACTTCCAGCCGACGACGATCATCAGGAGCGCCGGAAGACCACGCCGTGGCCGCCCTCCGGATAGGACCACGAGATCGCCCCCTCCTCGTTGCACACGAGGTAGCAGGTCCCGCACTCGAAGCACTGCTCGTAGTTGAAGAGGATCCCGCCGTCGGCCGTCGGCACGAACAGCTTGGCCGGGCAGGCCACGACGCAGGCCCTGGTGCTGCAATCCCGGCACATCGTGTCGTCGACGACGATGTGCGCCCGCTCGTGCACGTCGAAGCGCGTCGTGGCCATCACGTCGTCGAAGGCGACGTCCGGCCAGCTCATCCGAACGTCCTTCGGGGGCTGCGCCCCCGGACCCCATCCCCATGCGGCTCGCTGGCGCTCGCTCGCCTGGGTCGGATTCGCTCGCTCTGCTCGCTCATCCGAACGTCCTCAGCCCGTCGAGGGCGTCGCGGAGGAGGTCGCGACGGCGGACCCCGAGGCGCTTGCGCTCGGCGTTGAGCAGGCGGCGCAGGCCGGGCTTGGGCGCGGGGTTGTCGACGCGGAACATCCCCTCGACGGTGTTGGCGATCAGGCTCGGGTAGAGGTGCTGGACGCGGTCGGAGAGCACGAGGGACGGCGCCCGGCGCAGCTTGCGGTGGTCGCGCAGCACGAACGTCTCGGCGAGCCGGCGCTCGTAGCCGGCCAGCCCGGCCCGCGACGGATCGCCGGCGGTCAGTGCCTCGACGGCCGCCTCGCCGGCGGCGATGCCGCTGGCCATGGCGAAGTTGACGCCCTCCAGCCAGATGCCGGCGGCGAGGCACAGGGCGGCGGCGTCGCCGGCCACCAGCAGGCCGTCGCCCGTCATCTTCGGCATCATCGCCAGCCCGGCCTCGGGGATCACGTGGGCCGAGTACTCCTTGACCTCGCCACCCTCCACCAGCGGGGCGATCGCCGGATGGCCCTTGAGCGTGGCGATGATCTCCTCGGGCCGGCGCTGCTGGGCGGCCAGCGCCGGCAGCTTGAGGACGACGCCGACGGCGACGGTGTCGAGGTTGGTGTAGACGAAGCCCCCGCCGTTCACGCCGCCGGTGCCGCCGATGATCTCGATGTCGACGCCCTCGCGGTCGCGGACGTTGAAGCGCTCGTCGATGACGTCCTTGGGCAGCGCCACCGTCTCCTTCACGCCGACCGTGTAGTTGGCGGCGTCGGTCGGGCCGTGCAGCCCGGCTTCCTTGGCGCAGAAGCTGTTGACGCCGTCGCAGGCGATCACGACGGCCGCCTCGACGTCGCCATCGGGGCGGTCGGTGCGCACGCCGACGACCCGCCCGTCCTGCCGGCGCAGCAGGCCGGTGACGGTGGTCGAGCAGACCAGCTCGGCCCCGTCGGCCGCCGCCTTGCCGGCCAGCCAGTGGTCGAAGTCGGGACGGTACGCGGTGGCGCCGTTGTACGGCGGCCGGCCCCACGCCTGGCTGCGGAAGTCGACGGTGAGCGCCTGCGTCGGCGTCAGCACCATCGTCGAGCGGCGGGTGACCCACCGCTGCACCGGCGCCTCCTCCCACCACGCCGGATGGAGACCGTCGAGGATCCGGGGGTACACGACGCCGCCGTACATGTTCTTGCTGCCGGCGAACGGGCCGCGCTCGAGCAGCAGCACCCGCCGCCCCGCCCGCGCCAGCACGGTCGCCGCGGACGAGCCGGCCGGACCGGCGCCGACGACGACCGCGTCGTAGCGCTCAGCCACCGGTGCCCGCCAGCTGCCGCTGCAGCTCGTCGAGGACGGCGTTGGCGTCGGCGACCACCCCCAGGTCGGCCATCTGCGTCATCGGGCAGTGGGCGTCGATGTTCACGCTGATGACGTGGCGTGGCGTCCCGAGGCCGGCGGTGTGCTGCACCGCCCCGCTGATGCCGAGGGCGATGTACAGCGCGGGGTCGACGACCACGCCGGTGGTGCCGATCTGGCGTTGGTGCTCGAGCCAGCCGCGGTCGGTGACCACCCGTGTGGCGCCCACCGACGCGCCCAGCCGGGCGGCGACCTCACGCAGCTGGACGAATCGGTCCGGGCCGTCCAGGCCGGCGCCGCCGCCGACGATCCGGTCGGCCTCGGCCAGGTCCATCGTGGTGACGTCGGCGGCGAGCACCTCGACGACGAGGGCGTCGACCGTGCCCTCGCCACCGGCCGGGACGGGGGTGACGGTGAGCGCGGTCTCCTCCTCGTCCGGCGTCACGCCGCGCACGCCGGGCTGCAGCGTGGCGACGACCGGCTCACGGATGGCGACGGTGTGCAGTTCGAGGCCACCGCGCCGGGCGAGGCGGGCGGCGTGCGGCGTGATCTCGGTCGCGCCGGCCAGGAGCGGCCGGCCGAGGGCGTGGGCGAGGCGCGGGGCCAGGTCGCGGCCGTCGGGCGACGCGGGCAGCACCACGACCTCGTCGCCGGCGACGAGCGGGGCGAGGAACCGCGTCCAGCGGGCGGGGGCGAACGTCCCCCCGGCGAGGATCCCCCGACCCCCGCACTCGGCCAGCGCCTCGGCTCCGCCGGCGGGCAGCGCGCCGTCGCGGACGGGGATCACGGCCAGCATCGACGGAAGGGTAGGCGCCGGCCGGTCACGGCACGGGTGCCGCGTCCCGCTCCTTCCGCTTGGCGCGCTCGGTGGCGGACGACCTCGATGATCACCGTGACCGACAGGGCGCAGCCGAAGGCGAGCAGGAAGGCCAGCGTGTGGTTGTCCTCCAGCGCCGAGCCGAAGATGGCCCCGAGGCAGGCCGCGTAGGACGCCCAGATCAGGGCGGCGACGGCGACCCACGCGGCGAACCAGAGGTGGGGCTGGCGGGTGAGACCGCACGTGATCGTCAGCACGGAGCGGCCGCCGGGGATGAAGCGGGCCGTGATCAGCAACAGGCCGCCGCGCTTGGCGATCTGGTCACTCGACCACGCCAGCCGGGCGGCGGTCTTCGGCCGGCGCTCGGCGCGCCGGTTGATGCGCGGCGAGAAGTTGCGCCCGATCAGGTAGGCGAGGTTGTCGCCGCAGAAGGCGCCGGCCGCGCCGCACAGGATGACGAGCAGCAGGCTCTGCTCGCCGGCGCCGGCGGCGACACCCCCGAGGATCACGGTGGTCTCGCTGGGGACGATCGGGATCACCGAGTCGAGCAGCGCGATCCCGAAGATCACGAGCAGGAACCACCAGTAGCCGGAGACGTCTTCCAGCCACGAGGTCAGGTCGGAGAAGATGCTGGCGAGCACCACAGGTCCGGCGCAGGCTACCGAGCGGGGGCGCCGCTCAGCGGGTGAACCACACCGTGGTGTCGGCGGGCACGACGTTGCCGTCGGCCGGCTCACCGGTGGTGAGCACCGCGTCGAGGCCGGCCGCCGCGGCCACCGCGACGGGACGCCGCCCGGCGTTGCAGGCGACGACGACGGCGCCCCGCCGGAGGGCGACGACGTCGCCGTCCTCGTCGAGGAGCACCGCGTCATCGCCGGTGAGCAGCTCGCGTCGCGCGGCGATCACGCTGGCGGTAGAGCGTGAGCATCGACGCCGGTTCGCCGTCCTGGAGGTCGGCGGCGTGCTCGCCCCAGTCCGCCGGCAGGGGGAGCCACGGCTCGCGGTGCGCCGGCAGCGAGGAGAAGCCGTGGGCCCCCGCCGGGTCCGCCGTCCACGGCATCGGGATCCGGCAGCCGTCGCGCCCGAGCTGCCGGCCGCCGGTGCGGGCGAAGAGCGGATCCTCCCGGGCCTCGTCGGGGAGGTCGAGCACCTCGGGCAGCCCGAGCTCCTCGCCCTGGTACAGGTAGACGGCGCCGGGCAGGGCGAGCAGCAGGCCGGCGGCCGCCCGTGCGCGTCGGGTGCCGGCGGCGAGGTCGAGGGTCCCCTGGGGGTGGCGCAGGTTGTCGCCGGTCCACGATGCGGGATCGGTGCTGTCGGCGTGACCGAGCCGGGTGACGATGCGCTGGCAGTCGTGGTTGTTGAGGGCGAAGGTGGGCCAGCTGCCCTGGGCCCGGACGTGGTCGAAGGCGTCCTGGATGGCCCGCCGCATCGACGGCCCGTGCCACGGCGACAGCAGCAGGTCGAAGGCGAAGCACTGGTGGAACTCGTCCGGCCGGGTGTACTCCGCCATCAGGTCCGGGCGCCGCGGGGCGTAGGCCTCGGCGACCATCATCACGTCACGACCCGGGTGCTCGGCCATGTAGTCGTCGAGGACGCGCCGCCAGCGGCGCCACACCGCGTGGCCCTCTGGGCGGAAGCGGGTGTACGGGTTGAACTCGCCGGGGGCGAGCGGCGGGGCGTCGGGCAGGGCGGGGTCCTTGCCGACCGGCCACACGGCGTCGACGCGGAACCCGTCGACGCCACGGTCGAACCAGAAGCGCAGGGCGTCGGTGAACATGGCGTCGACCGCCGGGTGCTCGTGGTCGAAGTCCGGCTGGTAGGGCGTGAACGTGCCGAGGTACCACTGGTGGTCGTCGCCGCCGACGGCCGTCCACACCGAGCCGCCGAACACCGCCTTCCAGTTGTTCGGCGCGCCGCCGCCGTCGCCACCGTCGCGGAAGTAGAAGCGGGCCCGCTCATCGCTGCCGGGCGGGCCGTGCAGGGCGGCCTGGAACCACGGGTGCTGGTCGCTGCAGTGGTTCGGGACGATGTCCATCAGCACGCGCAGCCCGCGCTCGTGGGCGGCGGCGACGAGCCGGTCGAAGGTGGCCAGGTCGCCGTAGGCGCGGTCGATCTCGAAGTAGTCGGAGACGTCGTACCCGTGGTCGTGCTGCGGCGAGGGGTACACCGGGTTGAGCCAGATGGCGTCGACGCCGAGCGCGGCGATGTGGTCGAGCCGCTCGATCACCCCGGCCAGGTCGCCGACGCCGTCGCCGTCGGCGTCGCGGAACGAGCGGACGTAGATCTGGTACACGACGGCGTGCTCCCACCAGCGAGCGGACATGTCGTGCGAATCTATGGAGTCAGCGAGCCGTTGCGATGATCCTCGCGGCGTGACCGGCGCGATCGCCCTCGACCACGGCGGCGTGGGCCCGACGCGGAGCGACGCAGTCACCGACCCGGTCGGCGGCGATGCCGGCGGCGCGGAGCGCGTGGTAGAGGGCGTCGGCCGGCGCCGCCGGCACGGCCAGCACGACCCAGTCCGGCGTGCGCTCCTGGTTCCTGCCGGTCGGGTGGTGCAGCAGCGTCAGCGTGGTGCCGTCGAAGCCCATCGGCACGAGGTCGGTGGACTGGACGATGCCCTTGGCCGTCGCCCTGATCCACCACTGCTCCATGTCCAGCGTGATGCCGAGGTCCTGGCCGACCACCATCCCGGGCGTGACCACCTCGACGGCGCAGCCGCGGTCGGCGAGCAGCTCGGCGACGGACGTGGCGTGGTGGAAGCCGATCTCGTCGATCAGCACCACGGCGCCCTCCGGGCGGGCGGCGCCGGTGAGCACGTCGCGCACGTCGCAGGCGTTGCCGACATCGCCGCCCACCCACCACGGTCGCTGCGGCTCGGCCCCGGTGGCGACGACGACCCGGTCCGGGCGCAGCGCCCGCACGGCGTCGACGTCGGCCTCGACGCCGTAGCGGATCTCGACGCCGAGCCGGTCGCACTCGTTGAGCTGGTTGCGGATCATGTCCCCGAGCTCGGCGCGGTTGGGCACCGACGCCGCCAGCCGCACCTGCCCGCCGGCGACGGCGTCGCGCTCCAGCACGGTGACCCGGTTCCCGTCCTGGGCGGCGGCGATGGCGGCCTGCAGCCCGCCCGGCCCGCCACCGACCACCACCACCCCGTTCTGTCGTTTGGTCACGGCCCGATCCGGCCCTCCCCAAACGACAGAACGCACAGAACCCCAGAACCGGCCTCTCGGCCGGTTCTGGGGTTCTCGATGCAGCCGAGCCAGCGGTTGAGGCCCATCCGGCCGACGCACTCCTGGTTGCACGACAGGCACAGGCGGATGTCCTCGGTGGCGCCGGCGCGGGCCTTGGCGGCGAAGTCGGCGTCGGCGATCTGCCCGCGGACGACGCCGACGAGGTCGCAGTGGCCCTCGGCCAGCGCCCGCTCGGCCTGCAACGGGTCCTTGAACCGGCCGACGCCGACGACCGGCAGCTCGATCGCCTTGCGGATCGCCGAGGGGATGAACAGGGCGTAGCCGGGCGGCACGTGCATCGACGCCTCGATCATGAACAGCGTGGCGGTGGCCACACCGATCGAGGTGTTGACGTAGTCGACGTGGCCCGAGGCCTCGACGAGGCGGGCGACCTCGACGGCCTCGTCGATCGTCGTGCCGCCGTCGATCAGCTCGTCGCCGCACAGCCGCACGCCGAGCGCCATGCCCCCGCCGATCACTCGGCGCACGGCGGCGACGAGCTCCATCAGCAGGCGGGCGCGGTTCTCGAGGCTGCCGCCGTACTCGTCGGTGCGGCGGTTGGTGGCCGGGGAGAGGAACCCGCGCACGATCGACGAGTGGCTGCACTGCAGCTCGATGCCGTCGAACCCGCCTTCGGCGCAGTGCTCGGCGACGGTGGCGTAGCCGGCGACGATCTCGTCGATCTCGGCGGCCGTCACCGCCTTGGGGACCTCCCGGAACAGCGGGTCGGCCACCGGCGACGGCGCCCACACGGGCAGCCGGGTGTACATCGACGAGGCCTGGCCGCCGTTGTGGTTGAGCTGGGCCAGGATCGGGACGCCGTGGCGGTGGACGGCGTCGGTGATCCGCCGGTAGCCGGGGATCACCTCGCGGTGGAAGCCGTGGATCAGCTTCTCGTACGGCCAGTCGGTGGGGTGGGTGGAGTGCTCCTCGGTGATGATCAGGCCGGTCCCGCCCGCCGCCCTGGCGGCGTAGTAGGCGGCGTGCTGCTCGGTCGGCAGCCCGTCGCGGGCGTAGTTCGTCAGGTGGGCCGAGAAGACGATCCGGTTGCGTGTGGTGACCGGCCCGAGCGCCAGCGGCTGCCACAGGTACCGGTACGACATGCGCGTCGCAGGCTAGGGGACGTTGACCTGCGGGCTCGGTTGCGCGAGAGTCCGAAATCGATTTCAGCACGTCCACGGAGGAGCGAACATGAACCACCGGCTCGACGAGCACGAGCGTCAGCAGATGGAGACGGACGGTTACGTGCTGCGCGAGCGCGTGTTCTCGCTGGAGGAGGTCGCCGCCATCGTGGAGGCCTGCGAGGCGCTCGTCGAGGACGTGGTCAAGCGGCGCCGGCACGAACGGATGACGGCCGGCAGCTACACGTTCGAGGACGACCGCGAGGCCATGGTGATGGTGAAGTGGGAGGGCGACTCCGACGTCGTCCACGGGCTCGAGCCGTTCGTCCACTTGTCGGACCCGCTCGCCGCGACGGCGATGGACCCCCGCTTCGTCGAGCCGATGATCGACTTCGTCGACCACCCGGCGCCGATGCTGTTCACGGAGAAGCTCAACCTCAAGCGCCCGCACCGTGGCGGGGTCAACCCCCTTCACCAGGACTTCCCGTACTGGTCGGACGCCCGGGACGCCGTCGCGCATCGCCACGGCGATGCTCTTCCTCGACGACGCCGACCTGGGGAACGGCACGCTCCAGGTGGTCCCGGGCAGCCACCGCGACGGTCCGTGGCAGACGCGCGCCGACAAGGACGGCTTCGGCAACCTGGAGATCGACCCGAGCCTCGAGGAGGGGCTGCGAACGGTGCCGCTCGAGGTCCCGGCCGGGTCGGTCGTCTACTTCGGGCCGCTGCTCGTGCACCGTTCGTCGCCCAACACGTCGGACCGGGAACGCCGCAGCCTGCTCTTCAGCTACCAGCCGCCGGGGGCGCCCGACATGCGTGACCTGCTCGGCGCGTACTACGCGACGCAACAGGTGCCATGACAGACCAAAACAGACCGCTCCAGCCATTGACAGACCACATCTGATCTGTTTCGCTCAGGTCAGAGCCACCAGGGGGGTGGTCAGGAGCGGTCCGGGTCCGGCCCGGCCGACAAGGGGGCACCATGGCACCGATCTCGCGCCGCGCACTGCTCGTCAACACCGGGCTGGCCGCGCTCGTCATGGCGGCCTGCGGTGATGACGACGACACGTCGGGTGCCCCGAACACCACCGGAGCCCCCGACGGCACGCCGTCGTCGTCGCCGGTCACCGGGTCGGCACCGGCGACGGGTGGCGGCGCGTCGGCGGCCTCCGGCACCATCAGGGCCTCGGCCTACGGCGCGCCGGAGAGCCTCGACGCCCACCTCATGGCCTACGGCCAGCCGATCCAGTTCGCCCAGCCCGTCTACGAGACGCTCATCCGCAAGCTGCCCGACCAGACGTACGTCCCGATGCTGGCGACGGAGTGGGACTACGTCGACGACGAGCGGATGATCCTCGAGTTCAAGCTGCGCGACGACGTCGTGTTCACCGACGGCGCCAAGTTCGACGCCAGTGTGGTGAAGAAGAACATCGAGCGCTTCAAGACCGACGCCTTCGCCGGGTTGAACACGCTCGCCGCCGACATCGACTCGGTGGAGGTCGTCGATCCCACGACGGTGCGCATCCACCTCGCCAACCCGTGGCCGTCGGCCCTGTTGACGCTGTCGACCAACCCGACCGGCTCGATGATCAGCCCCGACGCGATGGAGAACGAGGACCTCTCGATCAACCCCGTCGGCTCGGGCCCGTACATCTTCGACCCCGACTCCTTCGTCGAGGGCAGCGAGTACGCCTACGACATCAACCCGGACTACCGCGATCCGTCGATCCAGGGCGCCGAGCGCCTGGAGTTCGTGGTGATGACCGACCTCGAAGCGCGCTACAACGCCGTGGCCGCCGGCCAGGTCGACATGTCACCGAGCTCGATCGAGTACGTCGAGGACGCCGAAGCCGCCGGCCTCGTGGTGGTCAGCAACCCCGTCGACTGGTGGGGCCTGATCATCTTCGACCGAGCGGGCACCATCGTCCCGGCGCTCGCCGACGCCCGGGTGCGCCAGGCGATGAACTACGCGGTCGACCGCCAGACGATCCTCGACACGATCGCCCTCGGCGCCGGCCGCACCACCACGCAGGTCGTGCCGGCCAACTCGCTCGCCTTCAAGGAGGACCTCGACGAGCGCTTCCCCTACGACCCGGACCAGGCGCGGGCGTTGCTCGAGGAGGCGGGGTACGCCGACGGCTTCGAGTTCACGGCGCCGCTCCCGCCGTCGTACCAGACGTACATGGAGGCGCTCGCCGGCTACTTCGCCGACGTCGGGATCACGATGAACCTGGAGGTCGTCGAGGGCGGCGGCTTCATCGAGGCGATGGTGTCGGGCGACTACCCCGTGTCGATCTTCACGTTCGGGTCGGAGCACCCCCACTCCGACTTCAACATCATGGTGCTCGACGGCGGATCGCTGAACGTGCTCAACACCACCGACCCGGAGATCGACCGGCTGTACGCGGAGGCGGCGGCGAGCGACGAGGACGGCCAGCGCGTCGCCTACCAGCAGATCAGCGAGATCATCACCGAGGACGCCTGGTTCGTGATCACCCACATGCAGGACTCGATCCTCGTCGCCCAACCCACACTGGCCGGGCTCGACCCCTACCTGAACCAGGACTCGCTGTCGATCTACACCTGGCGCACCGAGGGCTGACCTCCGAGCGGCGATGCTGAAGCTCGTCCTGCGGCGGCTGCTGCTCGCCATCCCGCTGCTGCTCGCCGTCTCCTTCGTGCTGTTCCTGCTGATGGAGCTGATCCCGGGTGACCCGGCGGCCACCATCGCCGGGGACCAGGCGACGGCGTCGATCCTGGCGCAGATCCGCGAGGAGCTCGGCCTCGACTCCCCGGTCATCGTGCGCTACATCGACTGGCTCGGCGACGCCATCCACGGCGACCTCGGCACGTCGCTGTTCAACAGCCAGCCGGTGATCGAGTCGATCAAGGACCGGCTGCCGGCGACCCTGTCGTTGACGTTGGCCGGCACCGCCATCGCCATCGTCGTCGGTGTCCCCGCCGGGATCGTCGCTGCCCAGCGCCCCGGATCGGTGCTCGACCGTGCGGTCATCGGCGTGACGTCGGTCGGCCTGGCCGTCCCCGGCTTCTGGCTCGGGCTGATCCTCATCGTGATCTTCGTGCACGAGCTCGGCGTGGTTCCCGCCGACCGGCTACGTGCCCCTCACCGAGGACCCCGTGGAGTGGCTGCGCAGCATCGCCATGCCGGCGATGGCCCTCGGCATCCCGTCGGCCGCGGTGCTCGCCCGGCAGACCCGCAGCGCGCTGTTCGACGTGCTCCAGCGGGACTACGTGCGGGCGGCCCGGGCCCGCGGCGCCGGGCGGGCCAGCGTCCTGCTGCGCCACGGCATGAAGAACGCGGCGGCGCCGGTGATCACGGTGCTCGGCTTCGAGGTGCTGGCGATGCTCGGCGGGAGCATCATCATCGAGCAGCTCTTCGCCGTCCCGGGGTTCGGCGCCCTCGCCTACGACGCCGTGCAGACGCGGGACCTGACCGTGATCCAGGGCGTCGTGATGGTGACCGCCGTGCTCGTGGTGCTCGTCAACCTCGTCGTCGACGTGCTCTACGCCTACGCCAACCCGAGAGCGCGACCGGCGTGACCGCGACCGCCGCGATCACCGAGGCGGTCGGCGACGAGGCCGTCACCACCGAGGTCCTCGCCGGCTCGTCGCTGTGGCGCCGCCTGCGGCGCGACCCGGTGGTCGTGGCCTCCCTCGTGTTCCTGCTCGCCGTCGTCGTCGCCGCCGTGTTCGCCCCGCAGCTGGCGCCCTACGACCCCATCGAGAACGACCTCCGCAACGCCCTCCAAGGTCCGGGCGCCGACCACCTGCTCGGCACCGACGAGCTCGGCCGCGACGTGCTGTCGCGCATCCTGTACGGGGCGCGGCTGTCGCTGGTCGCCTCGCTGCTCGCGGTGGTCATCGCCATCGCCATCGGCTTTCCCCTCGGGCTCCTGGCGGGCTTCCGCGGCGGCCGCCTCGACGCCGTGACCATGCGGATCTCCGACGGCCTGATGGCGCTGCCCGGACTGATCGTGATCCTGGCGATCATCTCGGTCTTCGGCAACAGCCTCGTCAAGGCGATGGTCGCCCTCGGCGTCGTGCTGGCGCCGACGTTCCTCCGCCTCACCCGCGGCGTCGCCCTGAACGTGCGCACCGAGCCCTACATCGACGCCGTGCGCGTGCTCGGCCTGCCGAGCACGCGGATCCTGCGGCGCCACGTGCTGCCCCACGTGGCGCCGTCGCTGATCGTGCACACGTCGCTGATGCTCGGCGTCGCCCTCCTCGTCGAAGCCGGCCTGAGCTACGTCGGCCTCGGGATCCAGCCCCCCGACGCCAGCTGGGGGGCGATGCTCACCAAGGCCTCGGCGTCGTTGCGCCGGCAGCCCTTCGTGATCTTCCCGCCCGGCCTGGCGATCGTGCTGACCGTCCTCGCCCTCAACCTCGTCGGCGACGCCGTCCGGGACGCCGTCGGCCGCGTGGAGCGGCCGACCGTGCACCGGCGCCGCGCCCGCCGCCGGCCCGCGGCGAGCGCCGAGCCCGTCGACCCCACCGCGGTCCTCGAGCTGCGCGACCTCGTCGTCGGCTTCCCCATCGGCGGGCGGATGACGCCCGTCGTCGACGGCGTGTCGCTCACGGTCCACCGGGGCGAGGTGGTCGGCCTCGTCGGCGAGTCGGGCTGTGGCAAGACGGTCACGGCCCTCGCCACCATCGGGTTGGTCGACGCGCCCGGTCAGGTGCTCGCCGGCTCGGTCCGCGTCGACGGGGTGGAGCTCGTCGGCCGTTCCGAGCGGGAGCTGCGGCGGCTGCGCGGCGACACCGTCGCGATGGTGTTCCAGGACCCGGCGAGCAGCCTCGACCCGGCGCAGACCGTCGGCGACCAGATCGGGGAGTCGTTGCGGGTGCACCGAGGGCTCTCCCGGCGGGAGGCCACCGCACGGGCCGTCGAGCTGCTCGGGCACGTCGGCATCACCGACGCGGTCAGCCGCGTGCGGGCGTACCCGCACGAGTTCTCCGGGGGGATGGCGCAGCGGGTCGCGATCGCCAGCGCGCTGGCGTGCGATCCCCGCCTGCTCATCGCCGACGAGCCGACGACGGCGCTCGACGTGACCGTGCAGGCCGAGATCCTCGATCTGCTCCGCCGCCTGCAGGCCGAGCGCGAGATGGCCGTCGTGATCGTCACCCACGACCTCGGGGTCGTCGCCGACCTGTGCCAGCGGGCGGTCGTGATGTATGCCGGTGAGGTGGTCGAGACGGGCACCGTGGAGGACCTCTTCGCCGATCCGCGGCACCCGTACACGCGGGCGCTCCTCGCCGCCCTCCCCCGCAACGAGCACAAGGGCGGCCGGTTGCCGGTGATCCCTGGCAAGGTGCCGCAACCCGGCGCCTGGGGCGAGGGCTGCCACTTCGCCGAGCGCTGCCCGCACGCCACCGCCGTCTGCCGGGAACGACCGGTGGGGTGGCGCGACCTCGGCGACGGACGGTCGGTCCGCTGCGTGCGCGCCGACGAGCTGGTGGGCGCGTGATGGCGCCGCTGCTGCAGGTCCGCGACCTCACCGTCGACTATCCCCTCCCGCGCGCGGCGTTCGGCCGGCGTCGTCTCCACCGCGCCGTCGACGGCGTGAGCTTCGAGATCGAGGCCCGCGAGACGCTGGGGCTGGTGGGGGAGTCCGGATCGGGCAAGTCGACGATCGGTCGGGCCATCCTCGGCCTCGTGCGGCCGACGGCCGGCAGCATCACGTTCGACGGCGTCGAGCTGACCACGGCGCCACCGGATGTCCTCCGCAGGCTGCGGCCGGCGATGCAGGTCGTGTTCCAGAACCCGTACGCCTCGCTGAACCCGGCCCTCACCGTGGGCGACGCCATCGGCGAGGCGGTGCGGGTGCACCATGGGGTGCGCGGGCGCCAGCTCGAGGAGACGGTCGCCACGGTCATGCGGCAGGTGGGCCTCGACCCGGCGCTGGCCCGCCGGTACCCACGCGCCTTCTCGGGTGGCCAGCGCCAGCGCATCGCCGTCGCCCGGGCGATCGCCCTGCGACCTCGCCTGCTGATCGCCGACGAGCCGGTGAGCGCCCTCGACGTGTCGACCCGCGGCCAGATCCTCAACCTCCTCGAGGACCTCGGCCAGGAGCTCGGCCTCGCCGACCTCTTCATCGGTCACGACCTCGCCGTCGTCCGCCACATCAGCGACCGCATCGCCGTGCTCTACCACGGCCAGCTCGTCGAGGAGGGCCCGGCCGACCTGGTGGCCGACGAGCCGCTGCACCCCTACACGCAACGGCTCGTGGCGGCCGTCCCGGTCGCCGACCCCGGTGCCCAGGCGTCGCGGCGGGCCGCCCGGCGGACCGTCGACGTGCTCGATGGCCCCGCGGTGGGCTGTCCGTTCGCGCCGCGCTGTCCGGAGCGCATGGCCCGCTGCCTCGACGAGGATCCGGCCCCCCGCCGCGTCGGGGTGCGGACCGTGCGCTGCCACCTGTACCCCGTTGGCGACGCGGCCGTCCCGGCGAGCCCGGCGACGGTGCGCCGGCGCCGCCCGGTGCCCGTCACCGTCGCCGACGACGCGGAGGCGGCCGGCCGGCTCGTCGCCGCGCTGATCCTGGATCGCGTCGCCGCCGCCGGCGAGCGGGACTTCCTCCTCGCCTGCCCGGCAGGGCGGACGCCCGTCAGCACGTATGCCGCGCTCGGCGACCTGGCCGCGCGACGGGGCGCCGACCTGTCCCGCGTCGTCGTCGTGATGGTGGACGAGTACCTCGTCGACGGCCCGGGCGGTCCGGTCCCGTGCTCGCCGACCGCCCACTACAGCTGCCGGCGGCACCTCACCGAGCACCTGCTCGACGGCGTCAACGACCGGCTGCCCGACGATCGCCGGATGCCCGCCGAGCGCCTGCTCGCCCCTGACCCGGCCGACCCTGCCGCCTTCGATGCGCTGCTCGAGCGGGCCGGCGGCGTCGATCTCTACCTGCTCGCGTCGGGGGCCTCGGACGGTCACGTCGCCTTCAACCCACCCGGCACGACCCTCGACGCCGGGACCAGGGTGGTCACCCTCCCGGACTCGACGCGGCAGGACAACCTGCGCACGTTCCCCGGCTTCGCCGGCATCGACGACGTGCCGCGGCGCGGCGTGACCATCGGGTTGGGCACGATCACCCGGGCGCGCGAGACCGTCCTCGTGCTGCTCGGGGCCGACAAGGCAGCGGCGTACGGGCACGTCACGGCGACGGACCGGTTCGACCCGTCGTGGCCGGCGACGGTGATCCACGAGTGCCCCAACGCGTCGGTCGTGGCCGACCGCGCCGCCGCAGGCGCAGCAGAGGGGGCACGGTGAGGCTCGGGTTCCACGGCGAGGTGCGCGACGAACCCGTGGTGCGGGTCGCCTTCGTCGGCTGCGGCTCGCACGCCTTCCGCAACCTCTACCCCTCCCTGCAGTTCGCGCCGATCGACCTCGTCGCGGTGTGCGACCTCGATCGGGGACGGGCCGAGGCCTTCGCCCACCGGTTCGGCGCCCACCGCGCCTACGTCGACCACCGGCGGCTGCTCGAGGCGGAGGACGTCGACGCCGTGCTGCTGTGCGTCGGCGTCGATCCCGGCACCGGCCGACCCCTGTACCCCGACCTGGCGCTGGCCTGCCTGGAGGCCGGACGGCACGTCTGGATGGAGAAGCCGCCGGCGACCACGGTCGCCGAGATCGACGAGCTGGCGGCCGCCGCGGCGCGCGCTGGTCGCATCGTCCAGGTCGGCTTCAAGAAGATGTTCATGCCCGCCAACGTCCGCGCCGCCGAGCTGGTCGCCGACCCCGGGTTCGGTGCGGTGCAGGTGGTGACCGCCCAGTACCCGCAGTACGTGCCGCCACCGGAGAAGGTCGCCGGGTACCTCGAGGGCCGCCCCTCGATGGCGGCCCGCGGGCTCCTGGAGCACCTGTGCCACCCCGGCTCGGTCCTGCTGCTGTTCGCCGGTGCCGCCGAGTCCGTGCGCTACGAGCGCAGTGCCGCCGGCGCCGCCGTGTGCACGTTCCGCTACGCGTCCGGCGCGATCGCCAGCCTCACCCTCGCCCACCGGCCGGCGACCGACGCCAGCATGGAGCGGACGACGATCGTCGGCGACGCCGGCCGCCACATCACGGTCGAGAACAACCTGCGCGTCACGCTCCACCGCAGCGCCGACGTGCCCTACGGCGAGACCGCCTCCTTCCACGCCATCCCGACCGACGAGGCGGCCGTCGTCTGGGAGCCGGAGTTCTCCCTCGGTCAGCTCTACAACAAGGGCGTGTTCCTGCTCGGCTACGTCCCCGAGCTGACCGAGTTCGCGAACGCCGTGCTGGAGGAGCGGCCTCCCGTGGCCGGCACGTTGGACGACGCCTGGCACCTGACCCGTCTGTTCGAGGCGTTCGCCGAGGGTCCGGGCCGCGACATCGACCTGACCCGTGCGCGGGGGTGATCACGACGATGCCGGCGTGCGGTCCGGCAAGCTGGCCCTCGGCGACGGCCGGCCGCTCTACGACAAGGTGTACCGCACCCTCCGCAGCGAGATCGAGAGCGGGTCCCTGCAGCCCGGCGACCACCTCCCCTCCGAGCGCACGATCGCCGAGCAGCTCCACGTCAGCCGCATCACGGTGCGACGGGCGCTGCGTGAGCTGGCCACCGAGGGGCTGATCGACGGGCGCCGGGTCGCGTCGTTGGGCGAGCCGCCCAACGCGCTGCTCAGCTTCACGGCGATGGCGGCCGAGCGGGGCCTCGCGGCCACGTCGCGGGTGCTGTCGGCGACGGTGCGGGTGGCGACCCTCGACGAAGCCGACCTCCTGCTGGTGGCGCCCGGTGCGCCGATCTTCGAGCTGCGCCGCGTGCGCTTCCTCGGCGACGTGCCGATCGCCCTCGACGAGACCCGGCTGGCCCAGGCTCGGGTGCCCGGCATCGAGTCGGTGGACTTCGCGACGGCCTCGTTGTACGCCACGCTCGAGGATCGCTTCGGCATCGTCCCCACCCGGGTCGACTACTCGATCGAGGCTGCCGGCGCCACGCCGGCGGAGGCCGGGCTGCTCGACGTGACGGTCGGCGCCAGCCTGCTCCACGCCGGCGAGACGATGTACGACCAGCACGACCACCCGACGGACATCGGGCGGATCGTGTACCGCGGTGACCGCTACCGCTTCCGCACGACGTTGCTGCGCCGACCCACCGGCTGACCCCGGCGCGCCGGGTTCACGACGCCGGTCGCAGCGCCCCTCGAGGCGCGCCGCCGCCGGCGAGCAGGTACTCGCGGAGGTACGGCAGCTCGAACTCGACGAGCCCGTAGCCGGCCGGGCGGATGACCTCGGCGGCGATCAGCCGCATGCGGTACTGCCCGGCGTAGTTGTCGTCGACACCCATCCGCTGGGCGATGTCGCGCAGCCGGGACGGACCGTCGTCCTCGGCCATGGCCACGAGGAACCGGCGATCGACGGCGCTGAGGTCGGCCAGCACCGGCTCGTGGAGCAGGCGGCCCATCCGGGGCAGGGCCGTGCGCAGGGCCAGCTCGGCGACGTCGATGGTGATGATCTCGGCGTCGCCGGCGTGGCGCCAGAGGTGGGCGCCGATGAGCTGGATGAGGAACGGATAGCCCTGGCTGGCCGCGCTGGCCAGGTCGAGGGCGCCGTCCTCGATGCGCCGGCCGCCGTCGAGGATCGGTTGCTCGAGGGCCATGCGGGCCTCGGACAGGTCGACGTCGCCGAGCAGGTAGCGGGCGCCGCGCCGGAGGAACGTCAGCACCTTGTCCTTGAGCAGGAGGTCCTGCACGGCCGCCGGCAGCCCGGCGGCGACGAAGGCCAGCGGGCGCTCCTCGCGGAAGCAGTGCTGGATGGTGGCCCCGAGCTCGCGCAGCTCGTCACGGTCGCCGCCGTGCACCTCGTCGACGGTGAGCATGACGCCACCGTCGGCGCCGGCGCGGGCGATGACGTCGGTGAGCTGCTGCAGCTGGGCGCGCAGGTCAGGGCGGTGACGGTGGCGCGGTGGCTCCCACTCGGCGCCGACGCCGAAGCCGGAGAGGCCGCGCAGCTTCCACCCGGCGAGGGCCGGCGAGATCGACTGGATCAGCTCGGGCAGGCGGTGCTCGACGAGCCGCTCGAGCAGCCCGGGGGTGGCCGTCTCGGCGACCACGAACCAGCCCCGGTCGCGCGCCAGCTGCTCGACCTCGTTGAGCATCACCGTCTTGCCGGTGCCCCTGGCGCCGATGAACAGGCTGGCCCGCTCCATCGAGCCAGGGCCCTCGTCCATCGCCAGCGCCAGCTCCTCGAGCATCTCGTAGCGGCCGGCGAGCACAGGCGGCGACACGCCGAACGTGGGCCGGAAGGGGTTGCGCGCCCGCGCTTCGTTCGGGGTCATTCGTGGTCCTTCGTGTCGTTCATGGTCGGCGGGCTCTCTGCCGAATCGGAGATCCCGTACCGTCCATCCTGACGAGGGGGTGTCACACGTCGGCGTGGGCCCTGAGGTACTCCCGCAGGTAGGGCAGCTCGAAGTCGAACTCGCCGCGGCGCACCGGGCTGATGATCTCGGCGGCGATCAGGCGCCGCCGGTACTGGCTGACCCAGTTGTCGTCGACGCCCAGGCGGCGGGCCAGCTCCCCGGTGCGCGAGGGCCCGTCGTCGATGGCCATGGCGGCCAGGAAGGCGCGGTCGCCCCGGCTGAGGTCGGCCAGCGCCGGCTCGTGGACCAGCTCACCCATGCGGCGGACGGCGGCCGGCACCGCCCGCCCGACCATGGCGACGTCGATCGTCGTGGCCTCGCCGGCGACGCGCCACAGCTGCCAACCCACCATCTGGACGAGGAACGGGTAGCCGCGAGTGGCCTCGGCGGCGGCGTCGAGGGCGTCGGGCGCGATCGCCCTGCCCGCCTCGACGATCGGCTGGCGGAGCGCCTCGGCGACGTCGTCGAGGTCGAGGTTGCCGAGGTGGTGGCGGTCGGCCCGCCGGAAGAACGTGAGCACCTCGTCGCCGAGCAGCCGCTCGTTGACGGCGGCGGGCAGTCCGGCGGCGATGAAGGCCACCGGCCGCTCCTCGCGGAAGCAGTGCTGCACCGTGGTGGCCAGCTCGCGGAGCTCGTCAGTGGCGCCGGCGTGGACCTCGTCGACGCTGAGGAGCACGCCGGCGGCCAGCCCCTGCTCGGTGATCACATCGGTGAGCAGCGTCAACTGGCTGCGCAGGCCCAGCCGGACGGCGTGGCGCTCGGACTGCTCCCAGCCGACGCCGATCCCCAGCGCCGAGGCATCCGTGAGCCGGGTCCTCGACTGCCGGGGATCGAGGTCGGCGAGCAAGCGGGGGAGGTGCTCGCCGACCAGCCGGTCGACCATGCCGCCGGTGGCCGTGTCGGACACGACGTGCCATCCCTCGGCCCTGGCGACGTCCTCCAGCTCGTTGAGGAGGACGGTCTTGCCGGCGCCGCGGGGCCCGAGGTACAGCGACGCCCTGGCCGGAGCGCCCGGGCCGTCCTGCAGCCCGATGCGGAACTCCTCGATCAGGTCGTAGCGGCCGGCGACGACCGGGGGGACACACCGAACGTCGGCCGGAACGGGTTGGCGACGACCATGCGGCGCCGAAGGTATCAGATCGTTTCAGGAGCTTTCAGAACACCACAGGTTCGTGCAGCTGGATCGGTCGCCAGGGCGCGCCATCCAGGTGCAGGAACGGCGGGGTCAGGCAGCGGCGAGGTGCTCGGCCGGGTCGGGCCGGAAGACCACGGCGTCCTCGAGGTGGGACACCCACGCCCAGGCCGGCCGCTCGCCGTCGAGCAGGTCGAGCAGGATGACGCCGTCGTCGGTGAGCAGCATGACGTCGGCGGTGCGGCGCTCGCCCCGGATCGTCAGCTCGATGATGTCGCCTTCGGTGATGGTGCTCATGGTGATGTCCCTCCGCTCTGATCTTCCGCCATCCTCCGTCGGTTCGCATGGAGCGGACGTGGAGATTGCTGGAAGAGTCAGTCGAGGGAGCCGTCGGACGGCGCGTGGGGCAGGCGGGCGATGACCTCGCTGTCCTCCGCCGGGGTCTGGGCCCCGAACGGCGCGCTGTAGAGCCCCTTGGTGCCGGCGGGCGTGCGCAAGGCGAACAGGATCGTCATGTCATCGGGGTCGGACTGGCCCTCGAAGCGCAGGATGTGGTCGACCTGGGCCTCGGACGGGTCCAGGAACTCGCCCGACTGGTCGCACTGCAGGCGGTGGTCCGCCGTGGCGTACCAGTTGCCGGTGTAGCCGTCGGCCTGCAGGCGGCGGATGGCGTCGGACACAGTGTCCATGGAGTCCACGACGTCGACCGTACCGGGCTAGAAGGCGTCGTGGATCACGGCCAGGCGCTGGGCCGAGTCGTCGCCGGGAACCGGGAGCTGCACGACGACCCGCAGCCACGGCCACTCGTTCGGCGTGAGCAGCTGGTACTCGAAGGTGAGCAGGCCGGCCCGCGGATGGTCGAAGCGACGGAGCCGGGTCTCGAAGCGGGAGACGTCGTGTTCGGGCCACCACGCGGCGAACTCCTCGCTGGCGGCCGTGAGGCGGGCGACCAGCTCGGTCATCGCCGGGTCACCGCGCACGTTCGTCGTGGCGGCCCGGAACTCAGCGAGGGCCTGGCGGGCGTGGATGTCCCAGTCGACGATGAGGCGCCGGGTGTCGGGATGGGCGAAGAGCACCCAGATGAGGTTGCGCTCGATGCCGTCGAGGCGGTCGAGCGGTGGGAACAGGCGGGCTTCGGCACCGTTCCAGGCGACGAACTCCCAGTGCGGGCCGAGCACGTACGCCGGTGCCGGCTCGAACCCGTCGATGAGGCGGCGCAGCGCCGACGGCACCTCGTCCGGGACCGTGACCGCCGAGCCGGCCGCGACCGGGTGGGCCAGCGAGACGAGGTGGTCCTGGCCCGCATCGTCGAGGCGCAGGGCCCGCCCGATGGCCCGCAGCACGTCGTCGGAGGCGTTGATCCGCCGGCCCTGCTCGAGCCACGTGTACCAGGTGACGGACACGCCGGCGAGCAGGGCGACCTCCTCGCGCCGCAGGCCCGGCGTGCGCCGGCCGCGGCCGCGAGGCAGCTTGACCTGCTCCGGGGTCACCGCCTCCCTGCGCACGCGCAGGAAGTCGGCCAGCTCGTCGCGGCGGGCGCGGTCCGACACCCCCTCATCCCATCACGGGCGACAGGCCCGTCCCACAATCTGGGCGGGAATCGTCCCACCCGGTCATCTGGGCGGGATCCTCGCCAGCAGGTGGGACGGATCCCGCCCAGATCCGGGGACGGCGACACCACCGGCTCTCGCTGTCGCCAGCGTCCGTCTCGGCTGACCCGGGTACGTTGAGGCCGATGGTCGACCTCGACGCGCTGCTCGACGACCTCCGCACCCTGGTCGAGGTGGAGTCCCCATCGCACGACGACGCGGCGATCGCCGCGTCGGCCGCCGCCGTCGCCGCGCTGATCGAACGGCGGCTCGGCACGCCCGCGACGCTGGTCGACAGCCCGGCCGGGCCGCACGTGCAGTGGTCCGGTGGTGGCCGGCCGCGGGTGCTGCTCGTCGGGCACCACGACACCGTCTTCCCCCGCGGCGCGCTGGCCGCCCGGCCGTTCACCGTGGCCGGAGGCCGGGCCACCGGGCCGGGCGTGTTCGACATGAAGGCCGGCATCGTGCTCGCCGTCCACGCCACCGCCGCGCTCGAGGACCGCAGCGGGATCGAGCTGCTGTTCACGGCCGACGAGGAGGTCGGCTCGGCGGCGTCCCGGGCGCTCATCGAGGAGCGCGCCATGGCGTGCGGCGCGGTCCTCGTGCTCGAGCCGTCGGCCGACGGCGGGGCGTTGAAGACCGGCCGCAAGGGCACGGGAACGTTCGAGGTCGTGGTGCACGGGCGGGCCGCCCACGCCGGATTGGAGCCGGAGAAGGGCGTGAACGCGCTCGTCGAGGCCTCGCGGCACGTCCTCGCCATCGCCACGTTCGGCGCGCCGCAGGTGGGCACGACCGTGACGCCGACCGTCGCCCACGCCGGCACCGCCGACAACGTCGTTCCCGCCGAGGCTCGCGTCCGCGTCGACGTGCGCGTGACCGATCCCTCCGAGGGCGCCCGCCTCGAAGCGGCGATGGGCGCCCTGACCGCCGTCGACCCGGGGGCCCGGCTGGAAGTGCTCGGCGGCCTCAACCGCCCGCCGATGCCCGAGTCGGCGACGGCCGAGCTGTTCGCCCTCGCCCGCAAGGTCGCCGTGGACCTCGGCCTGCCCGAGCCGGAGGGGGTCGCCGTCGGTGGCGGCAGCGACGGCAACTTCACGGCCGCCGTCGGTGTCCCGACCCTCGACGGCCTGGGTGCCGTCGGCGGCGGCGCCCACGCCGATCACGAGTGGGTCGACGTCGCCACCCTGCCCGACCGGGCCCGCCTGCTCACCGGCCTGGTCGCCGCCCTCCAGTCGCGCTGATCGGTGGCCGTCAGTCGGCGGTCGGGTCGAGCTCGGCGGCGACGCCGCCGCGCCCGAGCGTGCCGGCGGCGCGGTAGACGTCGAGCTTGGCGCGGGAGTCCTCGATGTCCAGGTTGCGCATCGTCAGCTGACCGATGCGGTCGAGCGGGCCGAAGGCGGCGCCGTCGACCTTCTCCATCGACAGCCGCTCGGGCGTGTACGTCAGGTTCGGCCCGGTGGTGTCGAGGATCGAGTAGTCGTCGCCGCGGCGCAGGCGCAGCGTCACCTCGCCGGTGACCGCCGCACCGACCCAGCGCAGCAGCGCCTCGCGCTGCATCAGGCTCTGGGGGTCGAACCAGCGCCCCTCGTACAGCAGCCGCCCGAGGCGCCGGCCCATCGTGCGGTAGTTGTCGATCGTGCCCTCGTTGTGGATCGCCGTCACCAGCCGCTCGTAGGCGATGTGCAGCAGCGCCAGGCCGGGCGACTCGTAGATGCCACGGCTCTTCGCCTCGATGATGCGGTTCTCGATCTGGTCGCTCATGCCGAGGCCGTGGCGGCCGCCGACGGCATTCGCGGCGACGACCAATTCGACCTGATCGGCGAACTCCTGGCCGTCGATGGCGACCGGCCAGCCCTCGACGAAGCGCACCCGGACGTCCTCGGTCTCGACGGTGACGGCCGGGTCCCAGTGGGCGACGCCCATGATCGGCGCCACGATCTCCATCCCCGTGGACAGCTCCTCGAGGGCCTTGGCCTCGTGGGTGGCGCCCCAGATGTTGGCGTCCGTGGAGTAGGCCTTCTCGGTCGGATCGCGGTACGGCAGCCCACGGGCGACGAGGAAGGCGCTCATCTCGGCCCGGCCGCCGAGGTCGTCGACGAACTGCTGGTCGAGCCAG
The DNA here is from genome assembly GCA_963784255.1 of uncultured Acidimicrobiia bacterium. Lineage (GTDB taxonomy): Bacteria > Actinomycetota > Acidimicrobiia > Acidimicrobiales > Ilumatobacteraceae > JALZMG01. The sequence continues at coordinate 183,106 of CAWAQO010000007.1, forward strand.
GGCTTGTAGATGCGCAGGGCCGGGTTGACGAGGAGGCCGTACCGGTAGAAGCGCTCGATGTCGTTGCCCTTGTAGGTGCTGCCGTCGCCCCAGATGTCGACGCCGTCGTCGTGCATCGCCCGCACGAGCAGCGTCCCGGTGACCGCCCGACCGAGCGGGGTGGTGTTGAAGTAGGTCTTGCCCGCGGTCGTGATGTGGAAGGCGCCGCACTGCAGCGCCATCAGGCCTTCGCGGACGAGCTCGGTCCGGCAGTCGACGATCCGCCCGGCCTCGGCGCCGTACTGCTCGGCCCGCCCGGGCACCCCGGCCAGATCGGGCTCGTCGTACTGGCCGAGGTCGGCGGTGTAGGCGTAGGGGACGGCGCCGCGCTCACGCATCCACGCCACGGCGGCCGACGTGTCGAGGCCGCCGGAGAAGGCGATCCCGACGCGCTCGCCCACCGGCAGGCTCGTCAGCACCTTGGTCACGGTCGCGCCTTCCGGTACATGCCGGCCAGGCTGGCCACGGAGACGACCGCGCCGGCGGCGGCGATGACCAGCTCGACGATCCCCAGTCGCGTCACCCGCGGGAGGTCGGCGAGGCCGATGACCGCGCCGACGAGGCTGGCGGCGAGCCCGTAGAACGGCAGCCGGCGGGCGTTGTTGAGGGTGGCGACGACCATGACCACCGGCGCGACGAAGGGCAGCAGCGTCACGGGCACCGGCCGCGGTGCGGAGATCGGGCCGAGCCACCAGGTCGACAGCCCGAGCTCGCGGCTGGCCTTCCACACACCGGTGTAGGCGACGAACGTCAGCACCCACGTGATGCCGGTGACGAGCCGCCAGCCCGGCGTGAGCTGCCCCGCCGTCGGCCCCGCCGGAGGCGCTGCGGGTGGTGCCGCCGGCGGCACCGGTGTCGACGTCTCCACGGCAGGGGACTGTAGGCGGGCCAGGGGCGCATGCCACCTGGGGGATCGCGCCGGTACCCTCCTGGCTCGACCATGGGCGACGACGTGCTCTCCGTGTTCTTCCCGATGTGGAACGAGGAGCTCTACGTCGACCGCGCCGTCGACGCGGCGCGACGCATCTGCGACACGATGGTCGCCGACGGCACCATCGCCGACTACGAGCTGATCATCGTCGACGACGCCTCCACCGACCGCACGCCGGAGCTGGCCGACAAGCTGGCCGCCGTCGACCCTCGCGTGCGGGTGATCCACCACGAGCGCAACCGCAAGCTCGGCGGCGCCATCAAGACGGGCTTCGCCAGCGCCAGGGGCGATCTCATCCTCTACTCGGACGCCGACCTGCCGTTCGACATGGTCGAGGTGCCGCGGGCCATCCGCCTGCTGCGCGAGTACGACGCCGACATCGTCAGCGCCTACCGCTTCGACCGCACCGGCGAGGGCTACACCCGCGCGATCTACACGTTCTTCTACAACGTCCTCATCAGGACGTTGTTCGGGGTCAAGGCGCGCGACATCAACTTCGCCTTCAAGCTGTGCCGGCGCCAGGTGTTCGAGCGCATCGAGCTGCGCAGTGAGGGGTCGTTCATCGACGCCGAGCTGATCATCCGGGCGACCCGCCTGGGGTACGACATCCTCCAGTTCGGCGTCGACTACTTCCCGCGCACCAGAGGCGTCTCGACGCTCAGCCGGCCGGGGATCATCGCCACCATCCTGCGCGAGATGGTGCAGCTGCGAGGGGAACTGGGCCGGCTGACGCCGACCGAGCACGGGTAGCGTGGCGGGCTACCGCCGGAACCCCCCTGACGTGAGCCCTTCGATCCCCCGTACCCAGCGCAACGCGCTGCTGCCTGCCGTCTCCGCGGCGGCCCTGCTCGGCACGGTCGTCGTCGCCGGGGTGGCCGGCGGGTTCGGCGGTGACGGGTCGGGCGGGGGCAGCGCCGCCACCACGACGACCCCGGCGGCGGTCGTCGCCGCGCCGGTGTCGACGACGGCCCTCGTCACCGCCGTGCCGACGACCGAGCCGATCGCCAAGAGCAACCTCGCGCAGACCGTGGGGGAGGGCAGCTACGGCGACGACGTCACGAAGGTGCAGACCCGGCTCAAGGAGCTCGGCTTCGACCCCGGCCCCGCCGACGGCCAGTTCGGCGGCCTCACCCGAGCGGCGGTGTGGGCGTTCGAGAAGCTCGTCCTGCAGACGCCGCGCGACGAGGCGACGGGCCGGGTCACCGACGCCATGTGGCAGCGGATGCAGGACCCGTTGGTGATCCAGCCGCGCCGTCCGGGCGCGGCGACGGCCGCCCACACCGAGGTGTACCTGCCCGAGCAGGTGGTCGCCTTCTTCGTCGACGACCGGCCGGTGCTCGTGACGCACATGTCGAGCGGGAACGACGCGGAGTGGTGCGAAGAGGTCACGATCAGCCCTGGGGAGATCGGCAACGAGCGCGGCACCGAGCCGCTCAAGCGTGGCGAGTGCGGCCGCTCGAACACGCCGGGGGGTGTGTTCGAGTTCTACCGCCGCGTCGAAGGAGTGCGCGAGAGCGCCCTCGGCGGCATGTGGAACCCGGTGTACTTCAACTACGGGATCGCCATCCACGGCGCGCTGAACGTGCCGCTGCAGCCGGCCTCCCACGGCTGCATCCGGATCCCGTTGCCGCTGTCGGAGTCCTTCCAGGACCTCGTCCACGACGGCGACCAGGTCTTCGTGTTCGACGGCGTGCGCGAGCCGGAGTCCTACGGCGCCGAGCCGCCGACGTTCAACTGGCGCGACCCCAACTACACGACCACGACGTCGACGACCACCACGACGGCCCCGCCGGCGACGCTGCCACCGGCGACGGTCCCCACCGCCGCGGCGGCCCCGGCCACGACGCAGGCGCCCGTGAGCGCGACGACGACCTCCACCACCGTGGCTCCCGCCGCGCCCTGAGCGCGCTCAGCCGGCGAGCAGGTCGACGGATCGACCGAGCACCTGCTCGAGCAGGTCCTTGCGCTCGTTGGCGGCGTACAGCTCGAGGTTGATGTCGGCGCCCGGCTCCGCCTCGGCGAGCAGGATCACCCGCTTCGGGCGGATCTCGGCGCGGACGGTGCGCACCCGCCGGCGATGGCTGCGATCGAGACCGATGGCGACGCGCAGGATCGCCGCCAGGCCGCGCACGAGCTCGCGGTCGGCCGGCGAGAGCGCGGCGAACTCGGCGTGCGACGCCTTCGGCTCGCTCTTGCGGTGGTAGCGGGCGATCTGGGCGATGACCTCGATCTCGGCGTCGGTCAGCCCGGCCAGCTCGCTGTTGCGGATGACGTAGTAGGCGTGCAGGTGGTGCTTGCTGTGGGCGACCACGAGGCCGACGTTGGCCAGGAACGCACCCGCCTCGAGGTAGTCGCGCGCCGTCTCGTCGAAGCCGTGGAGGGGCGCCAAGGTGTCGAACAGCTCGACGGCGAGGCGGGCGACGTGGATGGAGTGCGCCGGGTCGTCGTCGCAGCGCTCGGCGAGCTGCTGGATGCTGCGCCGTGACACGTCGCGCAGGTGGTGCCGCGCGCCGGTCGAGAGGGCGTCGATCCGGCTCACGGTGTCGACGAGCACGCCGTCGCGCAGGGCTGCCTCGCTGTACGTCAGGCGCTCGATGCCGAACGCCGTCGCCACCTCGTCGAGGATGATGGCGCCGGCGACGATGATGTCGGCCCTGCCCGCCTCCAGCCCGGCCACCTTGGCCCGCCCCGTGGCGGTGCGGTGGGCCGCGAGCTCCTTGGCGACCTTGGACACCCCGACGGCGGTGACCTCGAAGCAGTTGTACGTGCGCAGCGGCTCGGCACCGGTCGCCGCGTGGGCCATCCGCACGACGGCCTCGGCGGTGCCCGACGACGCGACTGCGACATCGAAGCCGTGCTCGGCGACCTCGCGCTGGAAGTGGCTGAGGATGCCGCGCACGTACTCCCGGCAGGCGGCGACGGCCTTGGCGGTGCTCACGCCGCTGGGGAAGAAGCGGTCGGTGAGGCGGACGGCACCGAGCTTGAAGCTCCGGGCGGCGAGCGTCTCGCCGCGCTCGCCGAGGAGCAGCTCGGTCGACCCGCCCCCGATGTCGACGAGCAGCAGGCGGCGTTCGAACACCGGCACCGCTTGGAGCACGCCGAGGTGGATCAGCCGCGCTTCTTCCGCGCCGGACACCACCTCGATCTCGACGCCGGCCTCCTCGCGCGCCCTGGCGATGAACTCGGCGGCGTTGACGGCTTCGCGGACGGCGCTCGTGGCGACGGCGCGCACGGGCGCGCCGAAGCTGTCGGCGATCCGGTGCATCCGACGGAGGCTGGCGATGCCCCGGGCCATCGCGTCGGACGAGAGCTCCTTCATGTCCCCGCCGCCGTGGCCGAGGCGGACCACCTCGCGCTCGCGGGTCAGGGTCTCGAAGCCACCGCCGTTGGTCACCCTCGCGACGACGAGGTGGAAGCTGTTCGTGCCGATGTCGAGGGCCGCCAGCACCGATCCGACGGGCACGGCCGGCGACGTCCCGTCACGGGGCGTCGGTCGTCCTGGAGGCTCGCTCATTCGCCGAGGCGCGTCGCACAGGCCGCCACGCCGCCGAACACGCCTTCGCGGAAGGCGGCGATCTTCTCGAAGCCACTGCCCACCACGTCGTCGTCGGCGCCGGGATCGCCGGCGATCAGCGCCGTTTGGATGGCCTCGTCGAGGTCGCCGGGCGACATCTTCACCGCCCGGTCACCCTCGGGGGGACCGGGGGGCACGATGCCGGACACCCAGGCACCGGTCAGGCAGTCCGACAGGAGCGCCCGCGGCTCACCGGCCAGCGGGCTGCCGAGGGCGGTCTGCGCCGCTTCGCTCCAGGCCATGCCAAGGGTGTAGCCGATCGTGAAGTCACCGAGGCGGTCATACAGCTCGAGGCCGGCCGGCTCGTCGAAGTACACCTCGTCGGTCGCCGGGCACCACACCGCGCCGAGCGCGATGTCGCCGGCCGGTTCGGCGCAGCGGTACTCGCTCTGCGTGCGTACGGGCACCAGCGTCAGCGCCTTGCCCTCGGCACCGAACGACGCCAGCTCGGCCGGCCAGAACAGGTTGAGGTCGGCGGTCAGGGTGCCGACCAGTTCGGTCTCGCCGTACCCGAACGGGGCGTTCCCTTCGCGCAGGGCGTCGCGGTCGTTGATGAACTCGTTGGACACCAGCGGCAATGGGTCGTCGACCAGCTCGGCGCAGCGGGCCGGACCGTCGGTGAAGCCGGTCTGGAACGCCCCCACTCGGTCGAAGGCCGAACCGTGGCCGCCCGGCTCGAACTGGTTCAGGCCGGCGGGGTCGCGGACGGTGATCATGGCGATCAGGCCGGTGCGCACGTCGGCGTCGGTGAACGCCAGGCCGGGGGCCTCGCCCTTCGTCGCCCGCGACACCCATGCGCCGGCGAAGCAGTCGGCCTGCTGCTCGGTGACGATCGTCGCCAGACCTCGGTCGAGGATGCCGGCGCGCTGCCTGGATGGCGTGACCCCACTCGTGGGCCAGCACGACGCCGACCAGCGAGGGGCCGTACTCGCGGCTGAGTTGGGCGAGCAGCCCGTCCGCGCCGTCGTCGTACACGAGGAAGTCACCACGCGGGCAGTAGAACGCGGTGAATTCGCTGATGTCCTCGTAGGTCGTGACCGCGTTGCCGCCACACCCCGGCACGGGGTCGGTGCGCTCGGGGTAGAAGGGGAAGACGCCACCCGTCAGCGGTTCGTACGCCTCGCCGTAGAGCGCGGGGAACTGCTCGGTCCACCACGCCTGGAGGTCGGCGAGGGCCGCCCGCACGAGCTCGTCGTAGTCGCGCTGGGGCTTGGCCTCGCCGACGTCGATGAGGTCGCCCGGCGGTGCCGGGGCCCCGGTCGTCGACGGTGGCGGCGGGGGTGTCGTCGTGGTCGGCGCCTCGGTGGCCGGCGGCGGGGCGGCCTCGGTGGTCGGGGTCACCGGCTCCGTCGCCGGTGGCGACGACGGGGTCGCCGTCTCCGCGTGCTGGCGCGCCGAAGCCGTGAGCACCCCGGGATCGCCGCCGCAGGCGCTGAGCACCAGGCATCCGGCGATGCCCGCCGCCGCGAGCCAACGAACCTTCACCTCGACCGGAGTGTACGAGGGCCACCGGCGCCGCCTCTCGACGGCGTGGCGATGCTTACCTGATCCTCAACCGTGGGAGCGCTCAATCGATGCGACCCTGCAGCTCCTCGATCTCGGCGGTCTGGCTGTTCACCAGCGACGAGGCCATGGAGCGCACGGCGGCGTTGTCCGCCTCGGTCGCGGCGAACTCGGCCATGTGCACGCCACCTTGGTGGTGGCGCACCATCAGGTCGACGAACTGCTGGTCGGCGTCGGCGCCGCCGGCGCGGCCGAGCGCCTCGAGCTCCGCCTCGGTCGCCATGCCCGGCATCGCGTCGTGGGTGGTCGGCATGCCCATCCAGGCCATCGCCTCGTCGGTCTCCGGTGCCTCGGGCGCGTCCATGTCGCGCAGCAACTGGATCATCCGGCCGGTGTCCTGGCTCTGGCCGACGATGATGCTGCGGGCGATGGTGCGCAGTCCCGGGTCGGTGTCGGGACGGGTGAGGAAGATCCACGACATCTGCACCGCCTGGTCGTGGTGCACCCGCATGTCGTGCAGGAAGCCGACGTCGACCTCGCTGCCGCCCGGGTCGGCGGCGGTGTCGGCGACGAGCCACCCGACCATCCCACCGATGAGCAACGTCGCGACGACGAGGGCGATCACGTTGACGGGGTGCTGCCACCACGACAGCACGACGATGTCGTCGTCGTCATCGACCTCCGCCGGCCGAGCGTCGTCGGTGACGGGTTCCATGGGGTCACAGTCTGGCGGTCGTCCGACGGGTCCGGACATGCCCACTACCATGCGGCCGTGACCGCGGGAACGATCGCTGCTGCGGGAGATCTCGTCGGCAACTGGTCGTGGACCGTCTGGCTGCTGGTGCCGCTCGCCCTCGTGCTCGCCGTCGTGACGGCTTTGGTGCTGGGTCCGCAGGGTGACCCGCCACGCGCCCGCACGGGCGGTCGCGGGGTGAGCAGCCATCTCGCCCGCCGCCGCGCCGAGCAGTCGGAGGAGCCCCGATGAACGCCCGTCCCTTGTTGGTCCTCCTCCTGCCGGCGGCCCTCGTTGCCGCGGCCTGCGGCCAGAAGGAGGGTGTCGCCGGGACCAGTGGCGGCGGCGATGGCGGTGTCCCACCCGCCACCGCGGCACCGGCTACCGCTGCGCCGGCGCCCGGTCCGGCGAGCACGGCGGCGCCGACCGAGGAGACGGGCTCGACCGCTCCCGGCGCGAGCACCCCCGGCTCGACCGCTCCCGGCGCGACGACGGGCACCGCCGTCGCGACCACCGCGCCGGCCGTGGGGCCGTACGAACCGGGAGCGAACGACACGGCGGGGGTCAGCGACACCGAGATCGTGATCGGCATCCATGCGCCCGTGACCGGTGCGTCGCCGATCCCGCAGACGAGCTTCGACATCGGCAAGGACATCTACTGGGAGTGGTTGGCCGCCAACGCTCCCGACCGGCTGTTCGGCCGCAACGTCCGGGTGGTGTTCCGCGACGACGAGTTCAACCCGCAGAACGCCGTGCGGGTGTGCCGCGAGATGGTCGAGCAGGAGGGCGCCTTCCTCCTCGTCGGCGGTGGCGGGGCCGACCAGATCACCGCCTGCGCGCAGTACGCCAACGAGAACGGCATCCCGTACCTGTCGGCCGGCGTCAACGAGACCGGCCTCGCCGACCTCGGGACCTACTTCGCCACCAGCCTGACGTACGCCGAGCAGGCGCCGATGATCATCGCCCAGCTGCAGGAGCAGGGCTTCACCGAGGCGGGACTCGTCGTCGCCGACACGCCCTCGTTCGAGGACGCCTTCACGGCTCTCAAGGACGCGGCCTCGGCCGCCGGGCTCGCCATCCCGTTCGAGACGCGCATCAACAAGGACGCCGCGCCCGCCGAGTCGGCGACCGTGGCCCAGCAGCTCAAGGACTCCGGTGTCGAGGCGGTCATCCTGCTCAGCTCGCCGGTCGTCTACGTCCTCGGTCTGGCGCCGGGCGCGGCCAATCAGAGCTACGCACCGGTGTGGATCGGGCCCGGCATCACCAGCGGTCTCAACGCCGTCACGGCGATCGGCTGCCCCAACGTGAGCACCGGCGCGTTCTTCTCACCGACGCCGGGGCTCGACGTGATCAACGATCTCGATCCCGACTTCGAGCCGGCGTACGCCGAGTACGCCGAGGGCGCGCCGGCCGACGACGTCGGGCTGCAGCTGTGGTCGCTCAACAAGGCCATCGCGCTGATGCTCGAGGCCACCGGACCCGAGCTCGGCCGCGCCGCGTTCATGAACACCCTCGTCACCGAGAGCCCGTTCGAGAACGGCATCTACGCCCCGTTGGAGTTCAGCGTCGAGGACCACTTCGGCGGGACGGGGGCGCACCTGCTGCAGGCCGACTGTGACCTCAAGCAGTACGTCACCGCCGCCGAGTTCGTCCCGGCGGACTGAATGGGGCTGCTCACCGAACGCCGGGACCTGCTGATCGGCCTGGCCGTCACCGCCGCGCTCGTCATCGTCCTCGCCGTCACCGGTCAGGACGACAGCCTCGTCATCGGGGTCACCAGCGGAGCGGCGTACGGACTCGTCGCCCTCGGGCTGGTGCTCGTCTACAAGTCGAGCGGCGTGTTCAACTTCGCCCAGGGCGAGTTCGGCACCGTCGCCCTGTACGCCCTGTACATGCTCGACTTCGAGACCAACTACTGGGTCGCCTTCGCCGGCGCGCTCGTGGCGGCCGGGCTGATGGGGTTCCTGACCGAGCGGATCGTGATCCGGCCGCTGTTCGAGGCGCCCCGGGTCATCCTGCTCGTCGCCACGGCGGGTGTCGCCCTGCTCGCCATCGGCATCGAGATCTGGTTCGGCGGCGCTCAGGGCAAGCCGATCGGCAAGGCCTTCGATCGCGTCGACCGGGTGACGATCCTCGGCGTGCAGGTCACCGACCAGCAGCTGCTGCTGATCGCCGTGTTGATCGTGCTCGCCGTCCTGCTCGCCCTGTTCTTCACTCGCACCAACCTCGGCCTGGCCATCATCGGCGCCAGCCAGGAGCCGACGGCGACGGAGCTGGTCGGCATCAGCGTGCGCCGGCTGTCGACGTTCACCTGGGTCCTCGCTGCGCTCCTCGGCGGTGCGGCGGCACTGCTCCTCGTGCCCAACCAGGGGAACTTCGGTCCGGGGCTCATGACGACCACCTACCTGATCGCGGCGTTCACCGCCGCCGTGCTCGGCGGCATGACGAGCCTGCCGGGCGCCGTCGTCGGCGGTGTGCTGATCGGCATCATCCAGTCGGTCGCCACGAGTGCTTCGGTGTTCGACGACATCCCCGGCACCCCGAGCACGCTGCTCACCTTCATCGTGCTGGTCGCGGTCCTCGTCGTCCGGCCCCAGGGCCTGTTCGGCAAGGCTGGGTCGTGAGCGCGGTCGGGTGGGTCGGGCGCGGCCTCGCCTGGGCGGCGGTCGCCTGGCTGGTCCTCGTCTACCCCCTCTCGCAGCCGGCCACCGACCTGATCCAGTACACGACCGCGGTGTGCTACGGGATCGTCGCGCTGTCGCTCAACGTCCTGCTCGGCTACGTCGGGCAGCTCTCGCTCGGCCACCAGGCGTTCGTCGGCATCGGCGCCTTCGTGGCCGCCTACGTCATGACCGTGCAGGGCCAGTCGTTCTGGGTCGCCGTCCTCGCGGCAGCGGCCATCGGCGGAGCGCAGGCGCTCGTGCTCGGCGGCGTGTCGCTGCGCATCCGTGGCCTCTACTTCGCCCTGGTGACGTTGTCGTACGGCCTCGTCGCCGAGCAGAACATCTTCCAGATCCAGGAGCTCACCGGCGGCGGCGCCGGTCAGCCGGCACCCAAGCCGGACTGGTTCGACACCGAGTGGCGCTACTACTACCTGTGCATCGCGTTCCTGGCCGCCGTGCTCTACGTCGACTGGATGCTGATGCGCAGCAAGGCCGGCCGCTCGCTGCTGGCGCTGCGCGAGAACCCGCGGGTGGCGTCGACGTTCGGCATCAACGTGCGCATGGCGACGCTGTTCGCCTTCATCGTGTCTGGCGTGTTCGCGGGGCTCGCCGGTGCCCTGATCGCCGCCAACGAGACGTTCGTGTCCCCCGACACGTGGGACTTCAACCTGGCTCTCGTGTTCGTCATCATGACGGTGGTCGGCGGGCTGCGCAGCCGCGCCGGTCTCGTCATCGGCGGCGCCTTCTTCGCGCTCCTGCCGTACCTGATCGAACGGATCCCCGGCATCGACACGGCCCTTGCCGCGATCCCGGCCCCCAACGACCTCACGCCGGAGATCGCCCCGCTCGTCATCGGCCCGCTCCTCTTGCTGCTCAACCTGATCCGGTTCCCCGGCGGCATCGGCGAACAGATCCGGCCCGTCGTGCGGTGGATGCTGGGTCATCCTTTCGATGTCCACGACCGCGGGCTGAAGGAGGTGCAGATCACCGATGTCCGTGCTTGAGGCCTTCGACCTGTCGATCCGCTTCGGCGGCGTGCAGGCCAACCTCGACGTCAGCGTCACCGTCGACGAGTGGGAGATCGTCGGCGTGATCGGTCCCAACGGCGCCGGCAAGACGACGCTGTTCAACCTGATCACCGGGTTCTACACGCCCGACCGCGGGCGCATCCTCTACAAGGGCCGCGAGGTCACCAACATGCCGGTGCACGAGCGCGCCGCGCTGGGCCTCGGACGGACGTTCCAGAACGTGGGTCTCGTCAAGGGTGCGACCGTGCGCGACAACCTGATCACGGCGCAGTACCTGCAGGCCGACTACGGCGCCATCGCCGGGATGCTCGGCAGCCCCGCCTCGCGGGCGAGCGAGCGGCTGCTCCGCCAGCGCGCCGGCGACCTCGCCGACGCCCTCGGCCTCGGCGACCTCCTCGACACCCAAGTGGCCGGGCTGCCGTACGGCACGCTCAAGCGCGTCGAGATCGCCACCGTGCTGGCCACCGACCCTGAGCTGCTGCTGCTGGACGAGCCGTCGTCGGGCATGGGTCCGGAGGAGGCCCACCAACTCGGCGACACGCTCCTCGACCTCCGCCGCGACTTCGCGTTGTCGATCATGATGATCGAGCACCACGTCCCCCTCGTGGTGCGGGTGTGCGACTACGTGTACTGCCTCGACTTCGGCCAGCTGCTGACCCACGGCGCGCCCGAGGACGTGCGCAACCACCCGCAGGTCGTCGCGGCGTACCTCGGCGAGGATCCCGAACCGGCGGTCGTGGCCCTCGAGCACCAGCTCGACTCGCTGGTGGAGTCGGACTGATGGCCCTGCTCGAGATCGACGGGCTCCGCGTGGGCTACGGGTTCCCGGTGCTGCTGGGCATCGGGTTCGGGGTCGAGGAGGGTGAGACGGCCGTGCTGTTCGGCCTCAACGGGGCCGGCAAGACGACGACGCTGTCGACGATCGCCGGCCTGCTGCGGCCGGACGCCGGCACGTTGCGCTTCGACGGCGCCGAGATCGGGGGCCGCTCGACGACCGAGCTCGTGCGCGACGGCATCGCCCTGGTGCCGGAGGGCCGGCGGGTGTTCCCGGCGTTGAGCGTGGCCAACAACCTCCGCCTCGGCGGCTGGACCCACCGGCGCCAGCGCGCCGAGCTGGCCGAGCGGCGCGAGCTGGTGTTCGACTACTTCCCGCGCCTCGCCGAGCGCGCCGACCAGATGGCCGGGACGCTGTCGGGTGGCGAACAGCAGATGCTGGCGATCGGGCGGGCGCTGATGTCCAAGCCACGGTTGCTGCTGATCGACGAGGCGTCGCTCGGGCTCAGCCCGGCGCTGGCCAAGACCGTGTTCCAGGTCGTCAAGCGGATCAACAACGACGGCGTCACGGTGATCATCGTCGAGCAGAACGTCGGCGTGCTGCCGTACGCCGATCGCGTCCTCATCATGGAGAAGGGCACGCTGATCTTCTCGGGCGTCGGCGAGGAGATCCGCCAGGCCAACCTGCGAGAGACGTACCTGGGAGGCGAAGGATGATGCGAGTGACCGAGCGCCAGCGAGGGAGCGGCCAGCCGCGGCCTGCGTGGCCGGGGAACGCCGTGAGAGACAGACGGATCATGCGAGTGACCGAGCGCCAGCGAGGGAGCGGCCAGCCGCGGCCTGCGTGGCCGGGGAACGCAATGGGAGGCGAAGGATGAACTCGAACCGTTGGAGCAAGTTCGGTGGGGTCCTCGGGATCCTGTACTGCGTGGCCGGCTTCGTGCTGATCTTCCTCGGCTGGAACGGGGCCGCCTCCAACGACACGGTGTCGGCCCAGGTGCCGTACGTCGTGTCGGGCGGCATCGCCGGCCTCGCGCTGGTCGTCGTCGGTGCCGGGCTGATGGTGGCGCACAGCCTGCGTACCGATCGGGTCGAGCTGCGCGGCGCCATCGAGGACCTCCGGGAGACCATCGAGCGGGAGGGCTACGGGGCGGCGCCGGCCTCCGCCGGGGCGGCGCCCGCCGTCGTGGCGGGCGGTGACGATGTCGTCGTCGGCGGCGAGAGCTACCACCGCGCCGACTGCGCGGTCGTCGCCGGGCAGGCCGCGGCGGCCGTGATGGCCCGCGCCGAGGCGGTGGCTTCCGGGCTGCAACCGTGCCGCGTCTGCCGTCCGGACGTCGCCGCGGCGTAGCCTCGCGCCAATGGGCGCGGCTCGACCGGTTCGTGAGACCCCCAGCACGCCGCGACCCCGGGGCCGGCCGCGCGACCAGGACTCGGCGGCGACCCGCCAGCGCATCCTGCGCGTGGCGATGCTGGCGTTCGCCCGCGACGGCTACGAGGGCACGACGAACCGGGCGCTGGCCGAGGCCTGCGGCCTGACCAGCCCGGCGCTGTACCACTACTTCCCGTCGAAGGCGGAGCTGTACGCGGCCGTGTACGAGGCGGTGTACGACCGGGTGTTCTCGGCGTTCGACGTGGCCATCCGCGACCACGACACGCTGTCGGGCCAGTTCGTCGCCGTCCTCGACGCCATCTCGGTGTTCAACCGCAACGAGGATCCGACGCTGGCCGCCTTCGTCGTCGGCGCCGCCGGCGAGACCCAGCGCCACCCCGAGCTGAAGGACCTCCTCAAGCCGATGCGGCGGCGCAACACCGACTTCTTCCGCCGGCTGGTCGCCTGCGCCGCCGCCCGCGGCGAGCTGCCGCCCGACGTCGACCTGCGCGCCGTCGGCGACCTGCTCAACGCGGTCGCCACCGGCCTCGTGCGCCTGGCCGCCGTCACCGGCGACGCCCGCCGCCACGCCTCCGCCGTCGACGTCCTCCAACGCGTCCTCGACGGCACGCTGCTGCGGCGCGTGGGGGACTCGGACGATGTCCCCCAATCTGGGCGGGATCCTCACCGACACGGCGTCTGGGCGGGATCGTCGCCAGATGCTGGCAAGGATCCCGCCCAGATCGAGGGACGGACCTGAGGATCAGCCGGCGATCGTCGTGACCGGCGTCGTGCCGGGGACGGCGGTGCCGGCCGGCGCCGCCCCGGCGGTCGGCGCCTCGACGGCGATCTCGTTGTCGCCGACGATCTCGACCGGGAACTGCACCGTGGCGCCGGCGGGATCGGTGGCCGTGCACGTGAACCTGGTGCCGATGGCGGTCGCCGTCGGCTCGTCGCACGTGGCGTCCGTGAACGGACCGCCGAACTGCTCCGAGACCTGGCTGTTCTCGTCCTCGATGTACGACTCGGCCTCGCCGCGGAAGTCGTCGGAGCCCGGCGGCCCGCCACAGGCGCCGGCGGCCAGGAGGGCGGCGGCGCAGGCGGGCACGAGGGCGCGGCGCATGGGCCGGGAGGCTAACCGCCGCCCGTCGGGGTGAAACCGGCGACCGGCTCGGCCGGGGCCACCTCCGCCGGGCGCAGCTGGTCGACGGTGATCGCGGCGAGGGCCGCCCAGACCAGAGCGAACCCGACGATGCGGTCCGCCGGCATCGGTTCGTCGTACACGAGCCAGCCGAGCAGCAGGTTGATCGTCGGGACCAGGTACTGCAGGGCACCGAGCAACGAGAACGGCACCCGCTGGGCGGCCACCGCGAAGAGCAGGAGGGGGACGGCGGTGACGACGCCGCTGAGCAGCACGAGGACCCACTCGGCACGGGTGGCCGAGGCGGCGACGCTGTCGGCGCTGCCGGCCATCAGCGCCAGGAACACGACCGCCGGCACGAACAGCAGGAACGTCTCGCCGGCCAGGCTCTCGACCGGGCTCAGCGGCACCTGCCGCTTGAGCAGGCCGTACAGGCTCCATGACGCCGCGATGACGAGCGCGACCACCGGCGGGCGGCCGTACGACACGGTCAGCACGACGACCGCCAGGGCGGCCGAGCGCGATGGCCGCGTGCTGCAACCGGCTGGCCCGCTCGTGCAGGACGACGACGCCGAGCAGCATCGTGCCGAGCGGCGCCATGAAGTAGCCGAGGGCAGCTTCCAGCACCCGATCGTTGGCGATCGCCCAGACGTACGAGGTCCAGTTCGCCGTGAGCAGCAGGGAGGCGGCGGTCAGACGGGCGAGCATCCGGCGGTCGCGCAGGGCGGCGCCGATGACCGGCCAGCGCCGGCGCACCGTGACCACCGCCGCCATCACCACCGTGGCGCACACGATGCGCCAGCCGATGAGCTCGAACGGGTCGAGCTCGCTGAGCTGCTTCCAGTAGATGGTCAGCAGGCCCCACAGCGTGTAGGCGGCGACGGCGGCCTCGACGCCGTGCGCGCGCTGGTGGCCGGGGGGTCCGTGCACACGCCGACCCTACGCACGAGGCCGACGGTCCCCAACGCCGTAACGTCGTGCTGTGCCCTCGCAGCCGCTGCCGCTGGATCCGATCGCCGAGGCCCGCCGGCTGTGGATCGAGCGCTGGGGCGAGGGCGAGCACATGGCGGCGGCCACGTCCCTGATGCGCGTGCAGCAGCTGGTGCTGGCGGCCGTGGAGGACGAGCTGCGCCCGTTCGGGCTGACCTTCGCCAGCTACGAGGCGCTGATGCTGCTGTCGTTCTCCCGGCGCGGCGAGCTGCCGCTCGGCAAGATGAGCGAGCGGCTGATGGTCCACCCGGCGAGCATCACCAACACCGTCGACCGGCTCGAGGAGCGCGGGTTGGTGCAACGCCGGCGCGACGAGCGCGACGGCCGGCGGGTGCTGGCGGCGATCACGCCGTCGGGTCGGGCGGTGGCCGCCGAGGCCACGGAGCCCCTCAACAAGATGACGTTCGGGCTGGGCGCGCTCACTGAGGGCCAGGCGGCGGCGATCAACGCCATCCTGCGCAAGGTGCGCTACGGCGCCGGGGACATCGCCGAAGATGTCGGCAACCCCTGGAAAAACGTTTGACGTCCAACTAAGCTGTGGTCATGGATCCTCGGCAGGAATGGGAGGCCGCCTTCGGGGCCTCGAAGGTTCGTGGTGTGCCCTTCACGACGATGTCGGGTGTGCCGTTGGAGCCGGTGTACGGGCCTGATGACGGCGAGTTCCCTGGGGTGTATCCGTACACGCGGGGTCCGTATGCGTCGATGTACCGGTCGAAGTTGTGGACGATGCGGATGTTCGCCGGGTTCGGGACGGCGGAGGACACCAACTGGCGGTTCAAGGAGATCATCAAGGCGGGCGGTGACGGGTTGTCGACGGCGTTCGACATGCCGACGTTGTTGGGCATCGACTCCGATGATCCGATGGCGTTGGGCGAGGTGGGGCGCTGTGGGGTGGCGATCGACACGTTGGCCGACATGGAGGATCTGTATGCCGGCATCGATCTGGGGTCGACGACGACGTCGATGACGATCAACTCGCCGGCCGCGGTGATCTTCGCCATGTTCGTCGCTCAGGCGGAGGCGGCGGGGGTGCCGCGGGGGCGCCTGGGGGGGACGTTGCAGAACGACATCTTGAAGGAGTATCAGGCGCAGAAGGAGTTCGTGTTCCCGCCGCGGCCGTCGATGCGGTTGGTGCGTGACACGATCTCGTTCACGGCGGCGGAGATGCCGCGGTGGCATTCGGTGTCGATCTCGGGGTATCACATCCGGGAGGCCGGTTCGACCGCCGCGGAGGAGTTGGCGTTCACGTTGGCCAACGGGTTCGCCTACGTCGAGTTGGCGTTGGGGGCGGGGTTGGCGGTGGATGCGTTCGCCCCGCGGTTGTCGTTCTTCTTCAACGCCCACATCGATTTCTTCGAGGAGATCGCCAAGTATCGGGCGGCCCGGCGGATCTGGGCGCGGTGGATGCGGGAGCGGTACGGGGCCGAGTTGGACAAGTCGTTGCAGTTGCGGTTCCACACCCAGACGGCGGGGGTGTCGTTGACCGCCCAGCAACCGGAGATCAACATCGTGCGCACGGCCATCGAGGCGCTCGCCGGGGTGCTCGGGGGGACCCAGTCGTTGCACACCAACTCGATGGACGAGGCCCTCGCCCTGCCCACCGAGAAGGCGGCCCGCATCGCCCTGCGGACCCAGCAGATCATCGCCCACGAGACCAACGTGGCCCACGTCGCCGATCCGCTCGGCGGGTCCTGGTTCGTCGAAGCGCTCACCGACGAGATGGAACGACAGGCCGAGGAACTGTTCGCCCACCTCGACGACCTCGGCGACGGGTCGATGCTCGAAGGGTGCATCCGCGGGATCGAGGAGAACTGGTTCCAGGGACGCATCGCCGACTCGGCCTACGAACTGGAACGAGCCTTCAACGAGGGCCGCCGCCAGATCGTCGGGGTGTCCGGGTTCACCGACGGCAGCGAGGAGAACGGCCTCGACATCTTGCAGATCACCAACGAGGACGAAGCCCGCCAACTGAAACGACTCGAACAAGTCCGCCAACACCGCGACCAACACACCGTCGACACCGCCCTCACCCGCCTCCAAACCGACGCCGCCGACCCCGAGATCAACCTGATGCCCACCCTCATCGACACCGTCCGCGCCTACGCCACCCTCGGCGAGATCATGAACGCCCTCGCCACCACCTTCGGCACCCACCGCGAAACCCCCATCATCTGACCCGTACTGTCGTTCAGCCACGGCCCGATCGGGCCGCAACCAAACGACAGAACGGACTCAGACGGCGCGGCGGTACCGGGACTCGGCGAGGCAGAAGAGGCCGAAGAGGACGAGGCCGATGGCGACGCCCCAGAGGACGGCGGGGCCCCAGCTGTGCTCGGTGAGCTCCTGGATCGAGCCGGAGATGCCCTTGCTCTCGTTGGGGTCGTGCTGCACGGCGGCGACGACGAAGAACACCCCGATCACGGCGAACACGACGGCCCTGGCCAGGTAGCCGACCCGCCCGGCGACCTCGACGGCGCGGGCTGGCGGCATGCGGCGGCGCCAGCCGCTGCATGAACTGCTTGTTGATCGTGTGCTGGTACACCTGCTGGCAGGCGACGCCGACGATGATCACGCCGAGCAGGCCGACGAGGAAGCGCCCGCCCGGGAGGTCGAACAGGGTCCAGGCGACCTTCTGGTTCTGGGCGTTGTCGGTGCCGGCCTGCGAGGAGGAGGCGGCATCGCCCGACCAGCTGTCGGCCACGATCCGGAACGAGGCGAAGACGAGGGCGCCGTAGAGCACGGCCTTGACCGCGTACTTCACCGGTCGCTCGCCTCGGAGCCCTCGACGGGATCGCCGGTGAACGCCTGGATGGCGTGCCAGAGCATCAACGCGATCAGCCCGAGCACCAGGGCGGCGAGCAGGAACTTGCCGAACGGTTGCTCGGCGACCGTCTCGATGGCGCCCTGCTGCGACACCTGGTCGCTCGACGTGTCCCCCCTGGCGAACTGGATGGCCAGCAGGCCGAGGACGAAGTACAACACGCCCTTGGCGGCCAGGCCGGCCCGCCCGAGCGGCTCGCGCCAGGTCTGCACGGCGTGCTGGGTGGTGGCGGTCATCGTCATGGACGAGTGCTGTACCCCTGTTGCGCCATGCTGAACCCCGTGACCAGCGCTGTCGTGATCCGCGTCGTCGACGACCCGGCTGCGGTCGCCGCCGCGGCCATCGCCCGGCGCCTCCGGCGGGCCCTCGACCGCGCCGGCCGCGCCACGCTCGCCGTGTCCGGCGGCTCGACGGCGCCGCCGATGTTCCGCGCCCTCGCCGCCGCCGATCTCGGCTGGGACCGGGTCGACGTGTGGCAGGTCGACGAGCGGGTGGCGCCCGACGGCGACCCGGACCGCAACGCCAACCACCTCGCGGAGCTCCCGGGCCGGCACCGGCTGATGCCCGTGACCGCCTCGGACCTGCGTCGGGCGGCCCGCCGCTACGCCCGGACCCTCCCCGATCGCTTCGACGTCGTGCACCTCGGCATGGGCCCGGACGGCCACACGGCATCGTGGCCGCCGGGCGATCCGGTGATCGACAGCACCGAACCCGTCGACCTCTGCCAGCGAGTTCAACGGCCGCGTCCGCATGACGCTGACCCCGCCGGTGGTCAACGGAGCCCGGTCGCGTGTCGTCCTCGTCCCGGGCGAGGACAAGGCCGAGGCGGTGGCCGGCTGGCTGCGCGGGCGCGACCCGGCCCTGCCGATCACGCGGGTGCGCCGCACGAACACCGTCGTCGTGCTCGATCGCCCCGCGGCCGCCCACGTCGGCACGACCTAACGTCCCGGCCGTGCCGGACATCACCGCCACCTCCGAGTGGGCCGCGCTGACGGAGCTGCCCCGCCCCCACCTCCGCGAGCTCTTCGCCGCCGACCCCGACCGGGGACGGCGCCACGTCCTCACGGCCGGCGACCTGCGCATCGACTACGCCAAGCAACGCGTCGACGACGCCGTGCTGGCCGCCCTGCTCGACGTCGCCGCGGCGGCCGGCGTCGCCGAGCGCCGGGAGGCGATGTTCGCCGGCGCGCCCATCAACGTCACCGAGGACCGGCCGGTCCTCCACGTCGCGCTGCGAGCGCCGCGTGACGCCGTCATCGAGGTCGACGGCCACGACGTCGTCGCCGATGTGCACGCCGTGCTCGACCGCATGGCCGCCTTCGCCGAGCACGTGCGCGACGGGAGTTGGGCCGGCGCCACCGGCCGTCGCATCCGCACGGTCGTCAACATCGGCATCGGTGGGTCCGACCTCGGTCCGGCGATGGCCTACCGCGCCCTGGCCGCCTACCGCCACCCCGAGCTCACGGCGCGGTTCGTGTCCAACGTCGACGGCGCCGACATCGCCGGCGCCCTCGAGGACCTCGACCCCGCCGAGACGCTGTTCGTCGTGTGCTCCAAGACGTTCACCACGATCGAGACGCTGACCAACGCCCGCACGGCACGCGACTGGCTGGTGGGCGCGCTCGGGGAGGATGCCGTCGCCCGACACTTCGTCGCCGTCAGCACGAACGCCGCCGACGTCGCGGCCTTCGGCATCGACACGGCCAACATGTTCGGGTTCTGGGACTGGGTGGGCGGTCGCTACTCGGTCGACTCGGCGATCGGGCTGTCCGTGATGATCGCCATCGGGCCCGACCACTTCGCCGACTTCCTCGCCGGCTTCCGCACCATCGACGAGCACTTCCGGACGGCGCCACCGGCCGCCAACGCGCCGTTCGTGCTCGGCATGATCGGGATCTGGAACGGCAACGTCCTCGGCTTCGCGACCAAGGCCGTGCTGCCCTACGCCGAGGAGCTCGCCCGCTTCCCGGCCTACCTGCAGCAGCTCGACATGGAGTCCAACGGCAAGTCCGTCCGCCTCGACGGCACACCGGTCACGCTGGACACCGGTCCGATCGTGTGGGGCGAGCCCGGCACCAACGGCCAGCACGCCTTCTACCAACTGCTCCACCAGGGCACGCGGATCGTGCCGGCCGACTTCATCGGGTTCGCCGACCCGCACCACCCGTATCGCCACCACCACGACCTGCTCGTCGCCAACCTCATCGCCCAGACGGAGGCGATGGCCTTCGGCCGCGATCGTCCGGACGAGCCGTGGCGCTCCTTCCCCGGCGACCGGCCGAGCACCACGATCGTGGCGACGAGCCTCACGCCGTCGGTGCTCGGCCAGCTGATCGCCCTCTACGAGCACATCGTGTTCGTCCAGGGGACGGTGTGGGACATCAACAGCTTCGACCAGTGGGGCGTCGAGCTCGGCAAGGAGCTGGCCAACCGCATCACCCCCGAGCTGACGGGCGAGGCGACCGGGGAGCACGACTCCTCGACGGCCGGGCTGATCGAGTGGTACCGGGCCAACCGGGGCTGATCGCTAGGTCGGACGCGGCGCGGCGCCAGGACTCCCGCCGGTCCACCTCGGCGGTCAGGCGCTCGACGTCCCAGCCCTCCTGCAGCGCCCGCCAGACCAGGTCGGCCTGGGTCTCCGCCACCAGCCCCGTGACCGGCTGGTCGCGGTCGAGGTTCGTCGGGAAGGCGTAGCCCTCGGCCGACGCCGCCACGACGTGGCGGAGGAAGGCGTCCGGTGCACCCGCCGCCTTGCGTGCGACGAGGACAGGGAACAGCGCCGTGACCATGGCGCCCCGGTCGACGCTCTCCATGGCCCGGCCGAACGGCGAGGACACCTGCAGCAGGTTGGCCATCCGGCGCACGTCGGCGGTCCGGTTGGTGCCGGCGCCGTGGAACAGCGCCGGGTTGAAGAAGGCGGCGTCGCCCGTCTCGAGCGGGAGCTGGACGTGGTGGCGGTCGAAGTACTCGATGAAGGCCGGCAGGTACCTGGCGACGTAGCCGGCGACGTACCGCTGCGAGTACGGCAGGTACATCGTCGGACCGGTCTCCACGGGCATCGTGCAGTGGGCCACCGCACCCTGGAGCGTCAGGACCGGCGAGAGCCGGTGGACGTGGGTCGGGTAGGCGGCGGCCTGCTCGGCGGACATGAAGCCGAGGTGGTAGTCGTTGTGCGCCACCTGGGCTTGCCCGCCGGGGTTCACGACGTTGACCTGGGACGTCAGCTGGTAGCCGGATCCCAGCCACGCCTCGCACACGAGGGCGAGCACGCCGTTGCCGTAGTAGTCCGCGAACACGTCGGGCGCCCGCACGGCCATCTTGTCCAGCGCGCCCCACACGCGGTCGTTGGCGCCGGGCGCGGCGAAGTGGTCACCGGCGACGGCGCCGGCCGCCTTCTGCTCGGCGATCATCGCCTCGAACACGTCGGTCGCCCGGTCGACCACTCCGGGGTCGAAGGCCCGTTTGCACACGACGACGCCGGGTCCGTCGGTGAGCACCCGCACCAGCTCCGCCTGGACCTCGCGCCGGTCGGCGGGCGTGCGCAGCGCGTCGCCGTACACCAACACGTTCTGCTCGACGCCGTCGGCGAAGCGGTAGTCGGCGAGATCGGTCGCCTGCTCGACGAGCGCCCGGAAGCCCGCGAGATCGCACTCGTCCGGCTCGATCCAGTTCGGTCGAGCCGTCTCGCGGAGGTGGCCGGTGGACACGATCGCGTCGGGATGTTAGGCCGGTTCGAGCACGAACACCGGCACGCGCCGCGTGGTGATGCGGCGGCGGTACTTCGGGAAGCCGGCGTACACGGAGTCGGCGAGGCGCATGATCTCGTCGTACTCGGCGCCGTCGGGCACCGACCGGGCGACCACGTCCACGGTCGCTTCGCGACACGTCACGCGGGCGTGGGGGTCGTGCGAGAGGTTGTGGTACCACCCGGGGTTGCTCGGCGAGCCGAAGCGCGTCGCGACGACGGCGAGGCCGCCGTCGACGGGCAGCCCGATCACCGGCACGGTGCGGGCGCGGCCGGTGCGCGCTCCCGTCGTCGTCAGCATGATGTTGGGGACGCCGGCGACGATCGAGCTGAGCGTGCGCCCCCCGAGCACCCGGAGCAGCGCTCGGTCGACGTGGTGGAACGTGTGGCGGAAGACGAACGCGACCGGGCGCAGGGAGGCGACCCGCTGCATCGCCCGCTGCACCGCGTTCGCCCGCACGAGTTGGCGACGATCGTCCATCGCGACCAGGATCGTCCATCGCCCTGGCCCGACGCGTGGAGAGGGTGTGACAAGTTCGTGGAGAAGGGGGCGTCATGGAGTCGTTCGCCGGGCACCTCGCCGTCGTGACCGGCGGCGGCACCGGGATGGGGCGGGAGCTGTGCCGCCAGCTGTCGGCGGAGGGCTGTTCGGTCGCCATGTGCGACGTGAGCGCCGACGCCATGGCCGAGACCAGGGAGCGTTGCGTCGAGGACGCGCCGGCCGGCACGACGGTGTCGACGTTCGTCGCCGACGTCTCCGACGAGGCGCAGCTGGCTTCCTTCCGCGACCACGTCGCCACGGCCCACGACACCGACCACATCGAACTGCTCTTCAACAACGCCGGCATCGGCGGCGGTGGCAGCTTCGTGGCGGACGGTCGCGACGAGTGGGAGCAGGTGTTCGCCGTGTGCTGGGGTGGCGTCTACCTGGGTACCCGCACGTTCCTGCCGATGCTGTTGCGCGCCGAGGCCGGCCACGTCGTCAACACCAGCAGCGTCAACGGCTTCTGGGCCACCTTGGCCGGGATCCCCCACACCGCGTACAGCGCGGCGAAGTTCGCCGTGAAGGGGTTCACCGAGGCCCTGATCACCGACTTCCGCGTCAACGCGCCACACCTCACGGCGTCCGTGGTGATGCCCGGCCACATCGGGACCTCGATCGTGTTCAACTCGGGCGCCTACTTCGGGCGCGACCCGAAGAACCTCGGGCCGGACCAGGTCGCCGAGATCCGTGAGCGCACACGCGCGGCGTCGACCTGTCCGGCGCCTCGGACGAGGACGTCCGCCAGCTCGCCGTGGCGATGGCCGAGGGCTTCCGCGACAACGCGCCGACGTCGGCGGCCCAGGCGGCCACGATCATCCTCGACGGCGTGCGCGCCGGCGAGTGGCGCATCCTCGTCGGCGACGACGCGCTGCGGATGGACGAGCTGGTGCGGGAGGTGCCCGGCGACGCCTACGAGCCCGAGTTCCTCGTCCGCCTGCAGGAGCGCGGCGTGTGGGGTGGGATCAACCTGCCGTCGTAGTGGCCGGCTGCAGCAGCACCATGGCCAGCGGGGGCAGGGTCAGCGGGATCGAGTGCTCGAACCCGTGCCACGCCTGGTCCTCGGCCTCGACGGCGCCGAGGTTGCCCATGCCGCTGCCGCCGTAGACCTCGGCATCGGAGTTGAGCAGCTCGGTCCACGCGCCGCCCACCGGCACGCCGACGCGGTAGCCGTAGTGCACGGTCGGCGTGGCGTTGGCCACGACCAGCACGGCCGGTACCTCGCCGGCGGGGTCCTCGCGGAGCCAGGCGAACACGCTGTGCGTGTCGTCGTCGCCGACGACCCAGCGGAAGCCGGCCGGGTCGGCATCGCCGAGGGCCAATGCCGTGTCGCCGCGGTAGAGCTGGTTGAGCGCCGCCACCCACAGCCGCACACCGGCGTTGGCCGGGGCGTCGTGCAGGCTCCAGTCGAGCGTCGACTCGTGGTCCCACTCCCGGGTCGTGGCCAGTTCCCCACCCATGAACAGCAGCTTCTTGCCGGGCTGGGCCCACATCATCCCGAACAGCAGGCGCAGGTTGGCGAAGCGCTGCCACTCGTCGCCGGACATCTTGTTCAGCAGTGAGCCCTTCCCGTGGACGACCTCGTCGTGCGACAGCGGCAGCACGTAGCGCTCGCTGTAGGCGTACATGCTGCGGAACGTGATCTCGTCGTGGTGGAAGC
Organism: uncultured Acidimicrobiia bacterium; assembly: GCA_963784255.1. Lineage (GTDB taxonomy): Bacteria > Actinomycetota > Acidimicrobiia > Acidimicrobiales > Ilumatobacteraceae > JALZMG01. The sequence continues at coordinate 206,621 of CAWAQO010000007.1, forward strand.
GGCGGTGCACCGGCTCGCGGCGCAGGTACTTGAGCGTGTCGTGCATCCAGCCCATGTCCCACTTGGCCCAGAAGCCGAGACCGCCCGACGCCGTGGAGCCGGTGACCATCGGCCACGCCGTCGACTCCTCGGCGATCGTCACGGCGGTCGGGAACTCGGCGTCGACGGCGTCGTTGAGCTGGCGCAGGAAGTCGATGGCCTCCAGGTTCTCCCGACCGCCGAAGCGGTTGGGCACCCACTCGCCATCCTCGCGGGAGTAGTCGAGGTAGAGCATCGACGCCACGGCGTCGACGCGCAGCCCGTCGGCGTGGTAGCGGTCGAGCCAGGACAGCGCACTGGAGAGCAGGAAGGAGCGCACCTCGCGCCGGCCGTAGTTGAAGATCGCCGACGTCCAGTCGGGGTGGTAGCCCTGGCGAGGATCGGCGTGCTCGTAGAGGTGGGTGCCGTCGAAGCGCATCAGCCCGTGGCTGTCCATCGGGAAGTGCGAGGGCACCCAGTCGAAGATGACGCCGACGCCGCGCTGGTGCAGCCGGTCGACCATCGTCATCAGGTCCCGCGGTGACCCGTAGCGGGCGGTCGGCGCGAAGTAGCCGGTGGTCTGGTAGCCCCACGACCCGTAGAACGGGTGCTCCATCACGGGCAGCAGCTCGACGTGCGTGAAGCCGTGCGCCAGCATGTGGTCGGCCAGCGGATCGGCCAGCTCGTCGTAGCGGGGGAAGCGACGGCCCTTCGTGACGTGGCGGCCCCACGACCCGAGGTGGACCTCGTAGATCGACATCGGCGCGGCGAGGTCGCGGTTCCGCGCCGCCATCCACGCGTCGTCGCCCCATCGATGGTCGAGATCGGCCACGACGGAAGCCGTCGACGGCGGCTCGTTGGTGGCCGCGCCGAGGGGATCGGCCTTCTCCACCCGGCCGCCGTGGTGGCTGGTGATGGCGTAGCGGTAGGACTGGCCCGGGCGGGCGCCCGGCACGTGCAGCGACCAGATCCCCGAGGCGCCGACCGGCTCCAGCGGGCGGCCGGTCCAGCCCTCGAAGTCGCCGAGCACGTCGACGCCGGCCGCGTTGGGCGCCCACACCGAGAACCAGCAGCCGTCGCGATCGGGGTGCGCGCCGAGGCACTGATACAGGTGCCGGTGGGTCCCCTCGTTGAAGAGGTGGAGGTCCATCTCGCCGAGCGGGTTGGTCATCGCTGCCTCCTCCGGCCGGCGCCGAGGATCGCCAGGCGGCGGCGGACGTCGGGATCGGCGAGCACCGCCGATGTCGGCCGGCCCAGACGGCGCCGCCACGTCGTGGGCAGGACGTGGCCGGGCACGTTGTGCGGCAGCGTCTCGCCGACGAGGTCGTCGAGGTCGGCGAGCACGAGGTAGGCGTCGCTCGCCGCCAGCCGCTCGAGGGCGGCGTCGAGGACGTCGCCGGCGTCGGCGCCCACCGGGTGGCCGACCGCCTCCTCGACGAGGTCGCGGTACTGGTAGGCGCCGCCGGTGGCGTCGCCGGTGAAGGCGGCGGCGAACGCCGGCATGTCGTGGGTGCGCACGCCGGCGACGCTGCGCGCGGGGATCACGCCGAGCTCGTGGTGGTACAGGTGGAACTGCTCCTCGAACAGCCCGAGGACGTCCCACCTGGCGAGCGCCTCGATGACCTCCTCCGGCACGGTGCCGAGGTCCTCGCCGACGATGGTGGTGCCGATCCTGGCCGCCTCGGCGGCGATCACGGCGAGGAGCTCCTCCGCGGGTAGCGCACGTACACACCGTCGCGCGCGCTCATGCCGGCCGGGATCCACCAGAGCCGCTGCACGCCCATCACGTGGTCGATGCGCAACATCGAGGCGTGCTCGCCGGCGCGCGCCACCAGTCGTCGCCACAGTGCGTGGCCGCTGCGCCGCCCGGCACCGGGCAGCTGCGGCGGGAAGCCCCAGTCCTGGCCGTCGGCGAAGAACTCGTCAGGCGGGGCGCCGACCGTCATGGTCTCGGCGAAGAGCTCCGGCTGGGACCACGTCTCGAACCCGGCCGGGTGGCCGCCGATCGGGAGGTCGAGGGCGAGCACGGCCCGCCCGGGGCCCTCGATGGCCGCCAGCTCACGATCGGCGAGGTACTGGGCGAGCACGTGGCTGCGGGCGACCAGCGCCTCGGGGCTGCCGGCGTCCGCCGGTTCGGGGACGGCGGCCCGGAAGCGGCCGTAGGCCGCGACGTCAGGGCGGGCCGCGGCGAAGGCGTCGACGGCCGCGGCCTGCTCACCGTTCATCTCGCCCGCCGCCGTCAGCAGCTGGCGACGCCGCCGGCGAGCGAGCAGGCGCCAGTCGACGAGCGCCCCGTCCTCGGGCGCTGGCGCCGCCGGCAGCGAGGCGTCGTCGACGTACACCTCGTTCCAGTGCAGCCGGCTGGCCGGCGCGTACGGGCTCGGATCGAAGGGGTCGTCGAGGAAGGCGGCGTAGAGCGGCAGGGTCGAGATCACGTCGACGTCGTCGCCGGGGGCCCGCGCGGCCAGCGCGACGAGGTGCCGGAAGCCGGGCAACGGCGTGTCCGTCTCCCACAGCGCGTAGGCCGGGACGAACAGCCCGACGCCGCCGGCCAGCCTCGCGTCCTGCGGCATCCTCGACGGGGCGACGACGACGGTCGCCCGGTCGCCCGCGTCGTGGGCCACGAGCTCGTGGCATCCGACGGGGAGGTCCGGCGGGAGTGCGATGTGGCCGTCGGTGGCGGCGAGCTCGACGGTCGAGCCGTCGGCCAGCACGAGCGTGAAGGCGTCGAGGCCGCCGGCCGGCACATCGTCGAAGCCGCCCGCGACGACCGGCGGGAGCCGGCCGCCCCACCCGTCCGGATCATCGGCCTCGAGCACCTCGACGACGGCGCGCAGCGTCTCGTCGGACGCCTCGTGGTGGTGGCCGGTGACGTCCCAGTAGAAGGTCTCGACCCCGAGCGCCGGCGGCACGTTCCCGGAGGTCGGTCACGGCGACCGCCGAGCGGCCGGCAACGGCCTGCGTGGCCGGGGAACGCAGTGAGCGTCACTCACGGGGGTCGCCGATGCGAGCGAGCGAACGCCAGTGAGCGAGCGGCCAGCAACGGCCTGCGTGGCCGGGGAACGCAGTGGGTGTCACTCACGGGGGCGCCGATGCGAGCGAGCGAACGCCAGTGAGCGAGCGGCCGGCAACGGCCTGCGTGGCCGGGGAACGCAATGAGCGTCACGGTGTGACGGCGGCCGGTGAGCGCAGCACGAGCACCGACCGGTCGGCGAGGTCGAGACTGGCCGACGTGCCGACGGCGGTGCCCGGCTCGCGCTGCAGGCTGGTGTCGAGCTCGACGACCCAGTCGCGGCGGCGGATGGCGGGGGGCACCGTCCACGTGAGCGGCTGGTGGCTGGCGCTGATCATGACGAAGAAGCTGTCGTCGACGATCCGGCCACCATAGGCGTCCGTCGTGGGGATGGCCTCGCCGTTCAGGAACACGCCGATCGCTCTGGCGTCGCCGTCTTCCCAGTCCTCCTCGGTCATCGCCTCACCGTCCGGCCGGAACCACGCGAGGTCCTCGATGGCGCGGATGCGCCGCCCGTGGAACCAGCGTCGGCGACGGAACACGGGATGGTCCCGCCGGAGCTTGGTGATGTGACGGCACCAGTCGAGGAACTCGACGTCGATGTTGGTCCAGTCGAACCACGACATCTCGTTGTCCTGGCAGTAGCCGTTGTTGTTGCCGCCCTGCGTGCGCGCCAGCTCGTCGCCGCCGAGCAGCATCGGCACACCCTGCGAGAGCATCAGGGTGGTGACGAGGTTGCGCCGCTGGCGGTCGCGCAGGGCGACGATCTCGGGATCGTCGGTCGGGCCCTCGACCCCGCCGTTCCACGAGCGGTTGTGCGACTCGCCGTCGCGGTTGTCCTCGCCGTTGGCCTCGTTGTGCTTGTCGTTGTATGACACGAGATCGGCGAGCGTGAAGCCGTCGTGGGCGGTGACGAAGTTGATCGACGCCGTCGGCCGCCGGCTGTCGGCCTGGTACAGGTCCGAGCTGCCCGTGAAGCGGTAGCCCAGCTCGCCCAGCGTCGCCGGCTCACCGCGCCAGAAGTCGCGGATGGTGTCGCGGTAGCGCCCGTTCCACTCCGACCACAGCGGCGGGAAGTTGCCGACCTGGTACCCGCCCTCACCGACGTCCCACGGCTCGGCGATCAGCTTCACCTGCGACACCACCGGGTCCTGCTGCACGAGATCGAAGAACGCCGAGAGGCGGTCGACGGCGTACAGCTCGCGGGCCAGCGTCGAGGCGAGGTCGAAGCGGAAGCCGTCGACGTGCATCTCGGTGACCCAGTAGCGCAGGCTGTCCATGATCAGTTGCAGCACGTGGGGGTGGCGCATGTTCAGGCTGTTGCCGGTCCCCGTGAAGTCGAGGTAGTGGCGCGGCCCGCCATCGACCACCCGGTAGTAGGCGAGGTTGTCGATGCCCCGCATCGACAGCATCGGCCCCATGTGGTTGCCCTCGGCGGTGTGGTTGTAGACGACGTCGAGGATCACCTCGATGCCGGCGGCGTGCAGCGCCTTGACCATCGTCTTGAACTCCTGCACCTGGCCGGAGGCGTGGACCGAGGACGTGTAGCCGTTGTGCGGGGCGAGGAAGGCGATCGAGTTGTAGCCCCAGTAGTTGCGCAGGCCGCGCTCGACCAAGTGGTGGTCGTGGACGAACTGGTGGACGGGCATCAGCTCGACGGCCGACACGCCGAGCGCGGTCAGGTGGTCGACGACGGCCGGGTGGGCGAGCGCGGAGTAGGTGCCGCGCATGTCCTCGGGCACGTGGGGATGGCGGATCGTCATGCCGCGCACGTGGGCCTCGTAGATGATCGTGTCGTGCATGCCGTGGCCCGGCGGCCGGTCGTTGCCCCAGTCGAAGAAGGGGTCGCTGACCACCGCCTTGGGCACGTGCGGCGCGCTGTCGTCGGTGTTCGGCCGGTCGGGGTCGTCGAACTCGTAGCCGAAGCACGCCTGGTCCCAGTCGACCTCGCCGTCGATCGACTTGGCGTAGGGGTCGAGGAGCAGCTTGGACGGGTTGCACCACAGGCCGTGGGCCGGGTCCCACGGGCCGTGGACCCGGTAGCCGTAGCGCTGGCCCGGCCGCACGTCCGGCAGGTACGTGTGCCAGCAGTACCCGTCGACCTCGGCTCCGCTGAGGGGGATGCGGAGCTCGTCGCCGTCGTCGGACAGCAGGCACAGCTCGACGCCCTCGGCGATGCTGCTGTACAGGGAGAAGTTGGTGCCCGAGCCATCGTAGGTGGCGCCGAGCGGGTACGGGCGGCCGACCCACTGACGAGTCGCCGCCGGGGGCGGCGAGACGGGCGCGGGCGCGCGCTGGCGCGTGCGGGGCGACATCGGGGCATTCTCGCCGCGATCCGGTCGGCGCGTGACTGTTGCGGTGTAATCATGTAATCTAGTGATCATGACCACCGCTTCTGCCATCGCCGCCTGGGTCACCGGCCGCCTCCCGGCCGAGTGGACCGCCGCCGGCGCCCCCGTCGTCGACGTCGACCGCGAGGAGATCACGATCACGCTCGCGCTGGACCCGCCGGCACTGCCGGACGACGCCGACGAGCCGGCGCGCGCCGAGGGCGTCGCCGGTCGCATCGCCGGCTTCCGGGAGGACACCCGCGAGCGGCGCATGGCGATCGCCCGGGAGGCCGAGCACCGGTTCGAGCGCAAGGTGGCGTGGAGCGTGCGGGTGGGCGACCAGACCGAGCGCTTCACGCACCTCGCCGTCCCCGTGATGACCCGTCTGCGCCAGCCGGAGCGGATGGTGCTCGACACGCTCGTCGCCGGTGGCGTCGCCCGCTCCCGCGCCGACGCCCTCGCCTGGTGCGTCCGCCTCGTCGGCCGCAACACCGAGACCTGGCTGGCCGACCTCCGCCGGGCCATGGAAGACGTCGACCGCGTCCGCGATGAGGGCCCCGCGGCCTGACCTGCGGTTCTGACGAAGATTCCGTACCGTTTCTGGCCGGTTCCTTCACACAGAACCGGTGTGGGCGGCGCGGACGGCCGCCGCGAACGGGCTCCACGTGAACCACTGCGGCAGCTCGCGGGCGAGCCGCGGTGGGCCCTCGACGCGGAGGTCGCCGGCGTCGACCGACGCGCGCCACGTGCGCACCCCGCTGAACACGTCCGCCAGCACGGGCGTCCGGCACGTCACGACGACGTCGACGTCGAACCCGGGATCGTGGAGGCACACCGACACGCCCGCCGCCTCGAACAGCAACCAGACCGACTGGCGGCATGGTGCCGTGTGGTCGAACTGCACGACCACCCGCTCGACCGGCAGGCGCTCGGGGTCGACCCGGTAGTGCATCCACCACATCAACGTGCTGGCGTCGACGTCGTGGGGATCGGCGTCCCGATACAGCCACGCCACCGCCCAGTGACCGAGCGCCTCCAGGACACCTTGGAGGTCGCGGCCCGCCGGCGTCAGTCGGTACTCATGACCCTTGCCGTGCGGCGACGGCCAGCGCTCGAGCACGCCGCACCGCTCGAGGTGACCGAGCCGCTGGACCAGCAGTGACCTGGAGATGCCGGGCAGGCCGCGGGCGATGTCGTTGAACCGGGTGCTGCCGAGCACCAGCTCCCGGACGATCAGGGGCGTCCAGCGGTCGGCCAGCACCTCGCTGCCCATCGACACCGGGCAGTACTTGCCGTAGTCGGGCACCCGCACACTGTCGCGCCGTCCACTCGGGCCCGGGTAGTCCGAGAACTGGACTTCGCCGTCCCGATCGTGCACTAGTCGCCGATCCCGACCGGTGCTTCCGTGGACCCTCGACGAGGAGGACGAGCATGAAGCACGCATGGTTGATGGCGCTCGCCGCGCCGTCGCGGTCCCGGTCGGGATCGGCGACGTGGAGGCGAACGGTGATCGGGGCCGCCCCCGGCCGGAGCGGGAGCCGGACACGTACGTCGCCGAGTGGGACGCCGTCGGCGCCCAGGCCTTCACGGCGGCGGCGCTCACGCCCGCCGAGGGCCACGTGCTGTTCGCCTACGTCGCCATCGCCGTCTACGACTCCGTGATGGCGATCGAGGGCGGCTACGAGCCGTTCGCGGTCGACGTCGACGCGCCGCACCGCGCCTCGCCCGAAGCGGCCGTCGCCGCCGCCGCCCACCGAGTGCTCGCCCACCACCTCCCCGCGCAGGCGGCGTCGATCCTCGACCCCGCCTACACCGCCTCCCTGGCCGGCATCGCCGACGGACCGGCCGAGGACGACGGCGTGGCCGTCGGCGAGCTCGTCGCCGACGAGCTGATCGCGGCGCGCGCCGACGACGGCTTCCGCGCGGTCGGTGACGTACACGCCGCCGAACCCGCCGATCCCGGGCGTGTGGCTCCCGACGGCGACGACGCCGCCGATCGGCCCGTACCTCGCCGAGATGCGGCCGTTCACGTTCGACCGGGCCGACAAGTTCCGGCCCAACGGGCCGCCGGGGCTCGACCGCCGTGCCTGGGCCAGGGAGTACGACGAGGTCAAGGACATCGGCTCGAGCGCGAGCACGATCCGCACCGAGGAGCAGACGCTGGCCGCCCGGTTCTGGGGCGAAGCGCCGGTGCAGCAGGCGCGCAACTCGTTCCGCGAGTTCGTCCTCGACCACCAGCTCGACATCGTCGACGCGGCGCGGTTCATGGCGATGGTCTCCGTGACCTACGCCGACGCCCTCATCGCCTGCTTCGAGGCCAAGTACCACTACGCCTTCTGGCGACCGATCACGGCGATCCGGGCCGGCGACACGGACGGCAACCGGCGGACGGTGGGCGATCCGACGTGGTCGCCGCTGCTCCCGGCCACGCCGAACCACCCGGAGTACCCGAGCGCCCACTCCTGCATCACGCCGGCCGGCGGACGGGCCATCGCCCGGTTCCTGCGGACCCGCTGGATCGACTTCACGGTCCCCAGCCTCACCGGGCTCGGCGACCGCCACTTCGCCACCGTCGGTGCCCTCGAGGACGAGGTGACCAACGCCCGCATCTGGGGCGGCATCCACTTCCGGTCGGCGGTGGAGGACGGCGTGCGCATCGGCCGTCGTGTGGCCGACCACGTCCTCGACCACCACTTCCGGCGCTCCTGAGGTTCTGTGTGAAGAAACCGGCCAGAAACGGTACGGAACCTTCGTCAGAACCGAGGGGTCAGGCCGTCTCGACGACCCGGAGGCCGAGCTCGTCCATCGCCTGGTCGCGCATCTTGAACTTCTGCACCTTGCCGGTGACGGTCATCGGGAACTCGGTGACGACCTTGACGTAGCGGGGCACCTTGAAGTGGGCGATGCGGCCCTGGCAGTACGCCCGGACGTCGTCGACGTCGAGCGTGGCTCCGGGGCGGAGGCGGACCCACGCCATCAGCTCCTCGCCGTAGCGCTCGTCGGGCACGCCGATCACCTGCACGTCCTCGATGTCGGGATGGGTGTACAGGAACTCCTCGATCTCCCGCGGGTACACGTTCTCGCCGCCGCGGATGACCATGTCCTTGATCCGCCCGACGATGTTGACGTAGCCGTCGTCGGCCATCACGGCGAGGTCACCGGTGTGCATCCACCCCTCGTCGTCGATGGCGTCGGCCGTGCGTTCGGGGTCGTTCCAGTAGCCCTGCATCACGGAGTAGCCGCGGGTGCAGAACTCGCCGGTGGTGCCGTGCTCGAGGGTGGCGCCGGTCTCGGGGTCGGCGATGCGGATCTCGACGTGCGGGTGGGCACGACCGACCGTCGCCGTGCGGTGGTGCAGCGAGTCGTCGGGGAGCGTCTGCGTCGACACCGGCGACGTCTCCGTCATGCCGTAGCAGATGGTCACGTCGGTCATGTGCATCCGGTCCACGCACGCCTTCATCACCTCCACCGGGCACGGTGACCCGGCCATCACGCCGGTGCGCAGCGACGAGAGGTCGAAGCGGTCGAACTCGGGGTGGGCCAGCTCGGCGATGAACATCGTCGGCACGCCGTAGAGGGCGGTGCAGCGCTCGGCCTCGACGGTCTCCAGGACGTGCCGCGGCTCGAAGGCGTCGGACGGGTAGACGATCGTGGCGCCGTGCGTGGTGCAGCCGAGGTTGCCCATGACCATGCCGAAGCAGTGATAGAGCGGCACCGGCACGCACAGCCGGTCGCCGGGCTGGAACTGCTGCAACCGGGCCACGAAGTAGCCGTTGTTGAGGATGTTGCGGTGGGTGAGCGTGGCGCCCTTCGGGAAGCCCGTCGTGCCCGACGTGTACTGGATGTTGATGGCGTCGTCCGGCCGCAGCCGCGCCCGGCGCTCGGCCAGCGCCGCCTCGGAGGCGCCGCCGGCGCCCGCCACCAGCTCGTCCCAGTCGTCCTCCCAGAAGAAGATCGCCCGCTCCAGCGCCGGCACGTCGGGCCTGACCTGCTCGACCATGTCGACGTAGTCGGACGTCTTGAACGACGGTGCGGCGAACAGCATCCGGCAGCCCGACTGGTTCAGCGCGTACGCCAGCTCGTGCGTGCGGTACGCCGGGTTGATGTTCACGAGGACCACGCCGATCTCGGCCGTGGCGTACTGCAGGAGCGTCCACTCGGCGTAGTTCGGACTCCAGAGCCCGACGCGGTCGCCGGCGTCGAGGCCGAGGCCGAGCAGGCCGCGGGCGCAGCGGGCGACGCGCTCGGCGAACTCGTCGTAGGTCCACCGCACGCCCTGGTGGCGCGACACCAGCGCCTCGACGCTGCCGTGGGCGGCGACGGTGCGGGCGAGGTTGGCGCCGATCGTCTCGTCGAGCAACGGGATGTCGGTCGGTCCGGCATCGGTCGCCAGCGGCATCGTGACCCCCTTGTCAGCGGTGATCGGACGCTACCGGAGTCCTCACCGCAGCCATGACGATCGGCTGCGCCTCACCGCAGCCATGACGATCGGCTGCGCCTCACCGCAGCCATGACGGCGGGTCGGCCCAGCCGTCGTCGACCATCTCGAGGAACCGGGCGGCCGCCTCGTCGCCACGGCGCTCCTCGAGCGCGTGCAACCGGCCATAGGTGAACGACGGCTCGCCGGCGGCGTCGGCGGCGTCGCCGAGCCGGCGCAGCAGGTCGCGCACGACGACGCTGTCCTGGTGGGCGCCGAGGACCTCCTGCCCCTCCTCCATCCGCACGGCAAGGGCCGTCGCGTCGGCGCCCAGCACCGGCGCAGCCGACTCGCCGGCGTAGCGCGCCCGCTTGGCCGCCTTGCGCACCTCGTGGAGGAGGTGGTCGTCCTGTCCTCGTGAGGCGAGGGCCTGGTCGAGCATGCGGGTCATCCGCCGGTGGGCCCGACCGACCTCCTTGGCCAGCACCTTCGGCGCCTTCTTGCCGGCCCGCTCGCCGCCGATGGCGTCGGTGATCCGCTCCAGCGCGTCGAGCAGGGCCAGGTAGCGCGGCGACGACAGCTCCTCCAGCGCCCGTTCGTGGGCGGCGCCGTGCTCGCCCCCGAGCGTGCCGTCGAGGCGCTGGCGGACGGGACCGACGACGAGCTCGTCCGGCTGCTCGTCCAGCTCCGTGCGCAGGTGGTCGCGGATGACCTCGGCGTCGCGGACCGGGCCGAGGACCCCGCCCAGCCACTTCAACTCGTCGCGCAGCGGCTCCGTCACCTCGCGGTCGAGCAGCCGTCGGTACGTCGCCAGCGCGCTGCGCAGCCGGCGGGCGGCCACGCGCATCTTGTGCACGGCGTCCTCGACGTCGACGCGCACGGAGGCGTCGACTCCGATGAGCGCATCGACGTGCTCACGCAGGTACGCCGCGAGTGCCTCGCCGGCGGTCGACGACGAGTCGACGGCCGGCGCGTCCTCCGGGGGCGGCAACTGATCGGCGAGTGCCCTGGCGATCTTCGAGGACGCCTCGGCCGGTCTGGCGCCGGCGTCGAGCAGCCGCTGGCCCACGGCGGCCAGCAGGGCGTCGTCGCCCTCGCCGACGAGCTCGGCCTCCAGCTCGCGCCACTGCGTGGTCGCGTCCATCGTCTCCGCCCGCACCTCGTCGTCGGCGACCTCGGCAACCGGCTCGCCGTTCGGCGCCAGCAGCCGGTGCACCCGTCGCTTCGTCCGCAGGCGGGCCACCCGCCCCAGCTGGCGATCGCGCACGTGGGCCGTGAGGAGCGTGCGGAGCCGCTCCGGCACGCCGGCGTCCTCGTCGCCGAGCGGTTCGCGGACCTCGATGCGCTGGCCCAGGGTCTTCTGCATCTTGAGGTGCCAGCCGGCGTCGTCGCCGCCGGTGCGGCGGCGCAGGGCGATCTTGCGGCGCAGCAGCTGCAGGTCGGCCGTGTCGTAGTACTCCGCGTCGAGGTCCTGCTCCGCCGGCTCGTCGACCGCGACGCCGGGCACGTCGGCGAGCGGCGGCAGCTCGAACCCGCCGTCGACGTCGAACTTCGTCTCCACCTCGAGGTGCGTGCCGGTGTCGGTCATGTCGTCAGCTTGTCCGCGATCTCGGTCCACAACGCCTCGTAGCACGTCGCCGCTGGGCCGCGCGGCGACGACGCCGTCACCGGCGCCCGCCGGACGGCCATCTGCTCGATGGCCGACAGGGCCGGGATCGCCGTCTTGGCGATGGTCGCCCGCTTGGACGACGTCGTCGCCTCCACCACATCACGGTGCAGCCGCTTGCGCCGGTCGACCATCGAGAAGAACGCCAAGACGTCGGGCCGGTCGCCGTCGAAGCGGCGGACGAACGACGTCAGCTGGTCGAACGTGTTGAGCGACAGGGTCGTCGGGATCAGCGGGACGAGCAGCAGGTCGGCGGCGTCCATCACGCTCTCGGACACGAGCGAGATGCTCGGTGGGCAGTCCAGCACGACGAGGTCGTACTCGTCGGAGAGCGGCCGGAGCAGGCGCCGCAACCGGCGCGTCGGCCGCTTGTGGTCGTCGAGGTGGAGGTCCATGTGGCGATACGAGAAGTCGGCCGGCACGAGGTCGAGGCCGTCGAAGTCGGTGCCCTTGATCGCCGCGGCGACGGGCGTGCGGCGGTCGACGAGGTCCCGTCCGCCGCCCTTCACCTTCGGCTTCACGCGGAAGACGTACGTCGCGGCACCCTGCGGGTCGAGGTCCCAGAGGAGCGTCCGGCGGCCGTCGCGCGCCGCGAGGTGGGCGACGTTGACGGCGGTCGAGGTCTTGCCGACGCCGCCCTTGATGTTGTACGTGGCGATGACCTTCACGCCGCCGGTCCGCCCGCCGTCCAGCGCAGGTCGCGGGTCGCGGCCGTGAACGCCGTGAAGTGGTCGGCGAAGGCCCGGCGGGCGCGCCGCTGCTCGTCGTCCAGGCGGGCCGCCATCTCGCCCATCGCCAGCAGCGTCTCCGGCGGGCCCGCGCCGGCGGCGACCATCGCCGTGGCGAACCGGCGGATGGCGGCGGCCTGCACCTCGCTGTCCTGGAACGTGCCGAGGCACTCCTGGAGCGCTTTCAGGACCGGTTCGACGCGCCGGCGGGCCGACGGCGCCTCGACCGCCTGGAACACGTCGAGGAGGTAGCGGTACTCCTTGCCCCGCTTGCGCAGCTCGTGCAGCGCTTCGGGTGGCGAGACATCGCTGATCCGGTTGCCGAGGGTCACCATGCGTCGATGCGCCTTCGCCAGGCGCTCGGCGGCGAGCTCGGCGACCGTCGGCCCGGTCGTCGGGCCGTCGGGGGGCGGCGTCGCCACGGCGCGCCACACCCTCCGGGCACGGCGTGTCCGCGGCGACCGCAGGTCATCCTGCAACTGCGTGAACGCCGCCGCCCGCACGGCCGAGAGGTGGGCCTCGAACGGTGCCAGGTCAGCCGCGTCCGCGGCGCGCAGCCGGGCGGCCAGCTCTGGCACGCCGAGCACGTAGACGTCGAGGTCGCGCACGGGCGTCGTGACGTCACCCAGCCAGCGCAGCTCGGCGGCGAGCCGGACGACGTCGCCGTGCAGCACGTCACCGGCCAGCTTGACGACGCTCCGGGCCTTGCGGACGGCGACGCGCAGGTCGTGGAGGTGCTCGGTGTCGAGATCGTCGAGCACGCCCGGCAGGTTGGCCTCCGCCGTGTCCAGGAAGGCGCCGAGCACCGTGGCCACGGCATCGGCGGCCGGCTGCTCGGGGGCCATGGCCGCCGCCTTGGCGGCCGCGGTGCGGCGAGCGGGTGCGACGGCGACGAGGCCGTCCACGGTGGCGAGCTGCGCCGCGACGCGAGCCGCTTGGCGCTCGTAGCCGCGCACGGGTCGGACGGAGACGTGGGCGGCCTCACGGCCCTCGTCGACGAGCAGCCGGGCGATCGTCTTGCCGTCACCGTTCACCACGCCGACCGTGGTGCGCCGCCCGGACGAGCGGGCCGTCGCCACGAGGGCGCGGATGCCAGTGACGGGTGCGAGGCGGTCGCGCAGCGCACCAGGGGGCAGGGCGTCGGCGAGGGCGGGGACGGCGACCGCCCCCGTGGCCCGCAGCGTCGGCCGGCCCTCCTCGCGCAGCTCCACGGTCGTGGTGGCGCCGAGCTGCACCTGCTCCAGCTCCATCCCGGCCCGCTCGACGCGGCGGTCGAAGGTGTCGAGCAGCATGCGCCGCAGGCGCAGGCCCCGGGCCGTCCCGTCCACCGGCACCCCGGCGCCGCGGATCGCCTCGATCAGCTCGGCGGCCGAGCGCCCGCTGTCGGTGAACACGAGCCCGGCGCTCTCGGGCGGGCTCGACGGTGGCATGCCCCGGATCGTACGGGGAATGGCACGCTCGACCAGTGGTCGCCGAGCCGTTGTTGGCCCACCTGAGGCGGGCCCGTGATCACTCGGCGACGGGGAGGTCGCGGGCCGAGCCGTCGACGCGGAACGTGCGCCAGGTCGACACCGTCGACGCCGGGTCGGCGATGTCGTCGACGATGCGGTACTCGGCGAGCCACGCCTCCGGCGACACGGTGTGCCGGGTGTACCCGCGGTGGCGCAGTTCGGCCGCCGCGATGTTGGGCAGCGCCGCCACGACCGGTTCCAACGCAGCGTCGATGTCCCCCAGCGACGAGATCGACGTGGTGACGAACTCGACGCCGATCCCCGGGAGGAGCCCGACGCCGGCCAGGTGGATGTCGCCGGTCAGCACGACCGGCCGGGGCACCGTGACCAGTTGGGCGAGCAGCCGTTCGCGGGCCGGCGCGTAGCCGTCCCACTGGTCGTAGTTGAGGATGGCGCCGTTGGCCGGGCGGAGGTCGGCCATCACGGTCTGCTGGGCGACGACGCACCACGTCGCCCGGGACGCGGCCACCGTCTCGCCGAACCACTGCTCCTGGGCCGGTCCGAGCATCGTGCGGGCCGGATCGGCGGCCTCGGGACAGGGCGGGTCGAGGCTCAGCGGGACGTCGCCGCACGCCTGGTCGCTGCGGAACTGGCGGCCGTCGAGCAGGACCACGTCGGCCAGGTCGCCCCAGCGCACCGAGCGGCGCACGTCGTAGTCCTCGCCGTCGCGCGGCGGCGCCAGCCGCACCGGCATGTGCTCCCACCACGCGCGGTACGCCGCGGCGCGGCGGGCGGGGAAGGTGGCCGCCTCGGCCGGATCCTGCGGGGCGAGCCCGGCGTAGTTGTTCTCCACCTCGTGGTCGTCCCAGATGATCAGCCACGGGCAGGCGGCCCGCGCCGCCTGGAGATCGGCATCGCCGAGGTACTGCGCGTAGCGCGCCCGGTAGCCGGCGAGGTCGGTCGGCTCGGGACCGTCGTGGGCGCGGACGCGGACGCCGCCCACGGGCTGGGCCGCACCCTCGTAGATGAAGTCGCCGAGGAACACGACGAGGTCGGGCGCCCACGCGGCGATGTCGCGGTGGGCGGCGTACCACCCGGTCTCGAAGTGCTGGCACGTGGCGGCGGCGATGCGCAGCTCGGCCGATCCGCCGGTCGGCGCGACACGGCCGGCTGCGCTGCTGTGGCCGCCGGCGCGGAAGCGGAACCACGACGGCGTCGTGACGTCGGCCGTGACGTGGACGCTGTGCCCGTCGGCGGCCGTCGCCGTGGCCTGCCCCGACGCCGTCACGGCGGCGAACGAATCGTCCGTCGCGACCTCCCAGTCGACGTCGACCTCGTCGGGCAGGTCGGCGCCGACGAGGCGGGTCCACAGGACGGCCGACCGCTCGTCGGGGTCACCGGAGGACACGCCCAGGGCGAACGGGTTCGCAGCGAGCGCGGCGTGGGTGGTCGGCGGCGCGACGGTGCTGGTCGACGGGGCGACCGTGGCGGCGGGTGGTCCGGTGGTCGCCGGTGCCGGGGCCGGTGCGGCTGACCCGTCGGCAGTCGTCGGCGCCGACGACCCGTCCGACGACGCGCAGGCGCTGACGACGATGGTCGCTCCGAGGGCCAGGAACGACCGGCGGGACAGTGCGTCAGGGCGTTCCACGACCTCCATGAGTACCATCCGGCGGGTGGGTGAGATCACGCGAGTCGGCGTCGTCGGCGGCGGGTTGATGGGTTCGGGCATCGCCGAGGTGTGTGGCCGGGCCGGGCTCGACGTCATCGTCCGCGAGGTCGATGCGGCGGCGGCCGAAGCGGCGCAGCGGCGCATCGTCACCTCGCTCGAGCGTGGGGCGCGGGCGGGCAAGCTCACCGACGCCGATCGCGATGCCACGCTCGGGCGGATCCACGTCACGACCGACGTGGAGGAGCTGGCCGACCGTCAACTGGTGGTCGAGGCGATCATGGAGCGGGAGGACCTCAAGGTCGACGTGTTCAAGGCGCTCGACGCCGTGGTCACCGATCCCGCCGCCATCCTGGCCAGCAACACCAGCTCGATCCCGATCATGAAGCTGGGGATGGCCACGTCCCGACCCGAGCAGGTCGTCGGCATCCACTTCTTCAACCCGGTCCCGGTGCTGCGGCTCGTCGAGCTCGTCACGAGCCTGCTGACGTCGCCGTCCACCGTGACCGCGGCGGAGGACTTCGCCACCGGCGTGCTCGGCAAGCGGGTGATCCACAGCCAGGACCGCGCCGGGTTCGTCGTCAACGCGCTGCTGGTTCCGTACATCCTGTCGGCGATCCGCATGATGGAGTCGGGCTTCGCCACGGCTGCCGACATCGACACCGGCATGGTCGAGGGGTGCAACCACCCGATGGGGCCGTTGCACCTGGCCGACCTGATCGGCCTCGACACGACGCAGGCGGTCGCCGTCAGCCTCTACGAGGAGTTCAAGGAGCCGCTGTACGCGCCGCCGCCGATGCTGTCGCGGATGGTCGAGGCGGGCCTGCTCGGACGCAAGGCCGGGCGTGGGTTCTTCGACTACAGCCGTCCCTGAGGAGGTCGCAATGGAACCTGTTGACGGTGCCCACGGAAGGGTGCTCGTCGCCAAGGTCGGACTCGACGGCCACGACCGCGGGGTCAAGGTCGTGGCGCGCATCCTGCGCGACGCCGGGTACGAGGTCATCTACACGGGGCTGTTCCAGACGCCCGACACGGTGGCGGCGGCGGCGGTCGACGAGGACGTCGATGCCATCGGGCTCTCGATGCTCTCGGGCGCCCACATGACGCTGGCGCCGCTGGTCGTCGACAAGGTGCGCGAGCGCGGTGCCGACATCCCCGTCGTGGTCGGTGGCATCGTGCCCGACGCCGACGTGCCCAAGCTGCTCGAGGCCGGTGTTGCCGGCGTGCTGACCCCCGGCGCCACGGGCGACCAGGTCGTCGCCGTGGTGCGCGCCGCCATCGCCGCGCGTGATGTGACGTGATGTGATCGAGCGGAGCGAGAGCGCTGCCGGGCGCAGCGAGCGCCAGCGAGCCGCACGGCCATGGGGCTCGGGGGCGGAGCCCCCGGGAGTGATGTGATCGAGCGGGTCGAGCGGCTCACCAACCTGCTGGCGCTGCTGCTGGAGACGACCAAGCCGCTCACGCTCGTCGAGATCGCCGGCGCGCTGGACGGCCAGTACGCCAACAAGGAGGCGACCCGGCGGGCCGCCTTCGAGCGGGACAAGGCGGCGTTGCGGGAGATCGGCGTGCCGATCGAGTCCGTCGTCCTCAGTGGGCGGGACGCCGGCGTCAGCGCCTACTGGATCGACCGTGCCCGCTACGAGCTCGCCGACCTCCAGCTGGAGCCGGACGAGATGCGGGCCCTGCAGGTCGCCGTCGCGGCGACCCGGCCGACGGCCGGCGACGAGGCCTTGTGGAAGCTCGGCGTCGAGGCGACCGACGGTGGTCCGGCCGTCACCGCGACCGTGCCCGAGCTGCCGGCCCTGCCGGTGCTGCGGGAGGCGGCGGCGCGACGGACCGCCGTCGACTTCGACTACCGCGGCAAGGCCCGGCGGCTGGATCCCTACGGGCTGCTGCTGCGCGACGGCTTCTGGTACGTCGTCGGCCACGACCACGAGCACGACGAGCAGCGGACGTACCGCGTGGACCGCATCGCCGGCCACGTCGAGCCCGTGGCCGATGTGACGTTCGAACGGCCCGCCGGCTTCGACCTGCGCACCGCCTTCCCGAGCGATCCCAAGCTGCTCGGCGCGCCGGCGACGCCGAGGCCACGGTGCGCGTCGACGGCGCCCGGGCCGGCGGCGTCGAGCGCGAGCTCGGCTCGGCGCGGGTCGTCTCCCGCCACCGCGACGGCTCGATCGACGTCACGGTGCCCTGCGCCAACGTGCCGGCGTTCCGTTCGTGGGTCCTCGGCCACCTCGAGCATGCCGTGGTGCTCGGTCCGCCGGACGTGCGTCGCCACGTCGTCGAGTGGCTCGAGGGTGCGTGAGCGAGTGAGCTCGAGCGACGCAGCGAGCCGGGCGCCGTGCGGCGGCGGTACATGCGACGGCGGGGGCACAGGACCGGCTGCGCCGGCTCCTGGTGATGCTGCCGTGGTTGATGGAGCGCGGCGAGGTGCCGCTCGCCGACGTCGCCCGCCACTTCCGCCTCACGCCGGAGCAGGTCGCCGAGGATCTGGAGCTGGCGGCGATGTGCGGGCTGCCGCCGTTCGTCGACGAGATGATCGACGTGTTCATCGACGAGGACGTCGTCGTCGTGGGCATCCCCCGGCTGTTCACCCGTCCGCTGCGGCTCGACCGCGCCGGAGGGCTTCGCCCTGGTGGCCGCCGGCCGGGCGGCGATGCAACTGCCGGGCGCCGACCCCGAAGGCCCCCTCGGCCGTGGGCTGCGCAAGCTGGAGGTGGCGTTGGGTGACGACGGCGTCGTCGTCGACCTGCCGCGCACGCCGGCCCTCGACGAGGCCATCGCCACGTTGACGGCGGCCGTCGAGCGCTCCGAGCGGGTGGCCGTGCGCTACTGGACGCCGTCGCGCGACGAGGTCACGGAGCGGACGATCACGCCCCGCCGGTTGTTCCACGACCGCGGCGAGTGGTACGTGGCGGCCGACGACGGGCGCTCCGGCGAGCGGCGGACGTTCCGCGTCGACCGCATCGAGTCGATGACGCCGACCGGTGACCTCGACGAGCCCGACGACCTGTCCGGCGACGCCGATGCGGCGGCGGCCGCGCCCAACTGGTTCGCCGACGGGGCCCTGCCGCGGGTGACGCTGCGGCTGCGCCCGGAGGCGACGTGGGTCGCCGAGCGCTATCCAGTCGACAGCGTGACCGAGTTGGGCGACGGCGTCGTCGAAGCGCGCTTCCCGGTGGCCAGCGAGCGCTGGCTGGAGCGCCTGCTCGTACGCCTGGGCACGGCGGCCGTGGTCGTCGAGCCGGACGGCTGGCGGACGCTCGGCACCGACGCCGCCGGCGCGCGTGCTGGCGCGCTACGCCGAGTAGAGCGGGACGAGGTCGGCCTCGTCGAGCACGCCGTGCGCGCCCAGCAGGTGGGGGAGGACGGCGGCGGCGGCGCGTGCGTCGGAGAGCGCGTCGTGGGGCCGGTCGATCGTGATGGCGTAGCGGGCGCAGACGTCGGACAGACCGTGGGTGAGCTGCCGCTCGGGGTCGAGGCGGCGCGACAGCTGCATCGTGCAGAGCCGGCGGTCGAGCGTCAGCTCGACGCCGCTGCGCTCGGCCGCCCGGCGGAGGAAGGCGGCGTCGAACTCGGCGTTGTGGGCCGTGAACACGGCGCCGTCGAGCCGCCGGCCGAGCTCGGCCAGCGCCTCGGCCGCCGGCGGCGCCCCGCGCAGGGTGCGGCGGGTGAGGCCGTGCAGGTGCCGCGGCCCGACGCGGCTCCACGGCCACGACAAGCGCACGAGGGTGGACCACTGGTCGCCGACCGTGCCGTCGGGCTCGACGGCCACGACGCCGATCTGCAGGATGCGATGCCGCCGGCTGGAGAGCCCCGACGTCTCGACGTCGACGACAGCGAACCGGGGCAGCACACGGTCGAGCGTACGCAGAGGGTGTGACAGCCATGTCAGGACCGGATCGCCCGTTCTGTCGTTTGGCCACGGCCCGATCGGGCCGCCACCAAACGACAGAACGGTGGTCAGAGCAGCTCCGCGGCGAGCGAGGCGACGTCGCTGCGCTCGCAGGCGGTCAGCGTGATGTGGCCGAAGCACGACTGGCCGCTGAAGGCCTGGGTGAGCACGGCGAGGGCGTTGTTCGACTCGCCGAGGTACGGAGCGTCGATCTGGCTCGTGTCGCCGGTGAAGACGACCTTGGTGCCCTGGCCGACGCGGGTGAGGATCGTGCGCAGCGTCGTCGGCTCGAGGTTCTGGGCCTCGTCGATGACGACCATCTGGCGCTGCAGCGAGCGGCCGCGCAGGAACGTGACCGACTCCAGCGACAGCTGCCCGCGTGCCGTCAGCTCGTCGATCAGGTGGCGGGCGTCGGTGTTGGAGCCGTGGTCGGTGAGGGCCACCACGGCGTCGTGGATCGCCGCCATCCAGGGGTCGAGCTTCTCGTCCAGCCCGCCCGGGAGGAACCCGACGTCGGCCCGGCCGACCGGGACCAGCGGTCGGTAGATGGCGAGCCGTTCGTAGCGGGTGTGCTCGACGACCTGCTCGAGCCCGGCCGCCACGGCGAGGAGCGTCTTGCCGGTGCCGGCGCGGCCGTCGAGGGCGACCACCTCGATGGCCGGGTCGAGCAGCAGCTCGAGGGCGAAGCGCTGCTCCTTCGACCGTGCCCGGAGTCCCCACGCTTCCGGCGCGGCGTGGGCGAGCAGCTGGAGGTCGCCGCCGACGCGCCGGGTGAGGGCCGACTGCGAACCGGCGCGCAGCACGGCGAACTCGTTCTCGCCGAGCCCGACCGCGCCGTCGACGGCGTCCGCCGCGACCGCGCCGGCGGCGTAGAGGCAGTCGATGAGGTCGTGGCCGGTCTCGATCGTCGACCAGCCGGCGGCCTGCGACGAGACCTGGCGCCGCGTCGGCTGGTGGGCGGCGGCGGTGAGGCCGAGGTGGGCCGCCTTGATGCGCAGCGCGGCGTCGTTCGACACCATCGTCGTGGGCGCCCGCTCGGCCTGGCCGAGGGCGGCGCCGATGATCCGGTTGTCGGAGCTCGCCGGATCGAGGCCGTGCTCGACGAGCAGGTGCTTGTTGATGCCGTTGAGCTCGATCTGCAGGCTGCTCCCGCCGCCGAGCGGCACCGGCTGGGCCAGCGAGCCACCGTGGCGCACGCGCAGGTCCTCGATCGTGCGCAGGGCGGTCCTGGCGGCGCGGCCGACGTCGTCGAGCCGCGTCTTCAACCCGTCGAGCTCCTCGACGACGATCAACGGGATCACCACGTCGGCGTCGTGGAACGTCGTGACGCATCCGGGGTCGGCGATCAGGACGGACGTGTCGAGCACCACTCGCAGGCGGGTCGCACGTCCCGGCGGCACGACGGCCGGCAGTACGTCGGTCAACAGATCACCTCGTCACGATGCGAGTGAGCGAACGCCAGCGGGCGAGCGGCCGGCTCCGGCCTGCGTCACCCGGGAGCGCTCTGGCGGGTCGATTCGGTTCCGTACCCAACGGCGTCCTGTTGTACTGCAGGCGGTCGACCCGATGGTGGATGGCCGGGCACCCGGACGGTTACGGCAGGATGAACTGATGGCCGAGTGCGTGTTCTGCGCCATCGTGGCCGGTGACGTGCCGGCCGAGATCGTGCACCGCGACGACGTGGCCGTCGCCTTCCTCGACCGCACGCCGCTGTTCGCCGGTCACGTGCTCGTGGTGCCGACGGCGCACGTCGTCACACTGCCGGACCTGACCGACGTCGGGCCGTTCTTCGAGCGCGTGCAGCGCATGGCGCGCGCCGTGCCGCTGGCGATGGACGCGCAGGGCTCGTTCGTGGCGATGAACAACGTCGTCAGCCAGAGCGTGCCGCACCTCCACGTCCACGTCGTGCCGCGCACGAAGGGCGACGGGCTGCGCGGCTTCTTCTGGCCGCGCCGCCGATACGCCGCCGGCGAGGCGGCGGCCGTCGGTGATCGAGTGCGCGGAGCGCTCGCCGCGCTCGAGTGACCCGTTCCCGCAGGTGCAACGCGTCATGCAGTTGCAGATGCAACGAGATTGGTGCTTGCGCGTCGCGCCTGTTGGCATTGACATTGCCCCAGCCCACAAAGGCGAGGGACCGCTTCCGGGTCCCGAAGGCATCGAGCCGAGCGCCGCTCGGCCCACTCGAAAGAGGACCCATGGCAACGAAGGCAGAGCTCATCGACGCAGTGGCGGCGACGGCGAACGTGTCGAAGGCGGACGCTGAGCGGACGCTCGGTGCGTTCTTCGATCATGTCGTGAAGACGACCAAGAAGGGCGAGAAGATCGCTTGGCCCGGCTTCGGCTCGTTCACCACCACCAAGCGGGCCGCCCGCAAGGGTCGCAACCCGCAGACCGGTGCGCCCGTGAAGATCGCCGCCTCGACGGCGATGAAGTTCACGCCGAGCTCGACCCTCAAGTCCGCACTCAACCCGCGAAGGAAGAAGTGATCATGGCTGCCCCCGCGAAGAAGGCGACAACGGCCCGGAAGGCCCCGGCGAAGAAGGCTCCGGCGAAGAAGGCCACGACCGCCAGGAAGACGGTGGCCAAGAAGGCCCCCGCCAAGAAGGCTCCCGCCAAGAAGGCGCCGGCGAAGAAGGCCACCACCGCGAAGAAGACGGTGGCCAGGAAGGCTCCCGCCAAGCGGGCTCCGGCGAAGAAGGCCACGACCGCCAGGAAGACGGTGGCCAAGAAGGCTCCGGCCAAGCGGGCGCCCGCCAAGAAGGCGCCGGCGAAGAAGGCCACGACCGCCCGGAAGACGGCCGCCAAGAAGGCCCCCGCCAAGAAGGCCCCGCCAGGAGCGAGGAAGACGACGGCGCGGAAGACGACGGCCAAGAAGGTCGCCGCCAGCTGAGCCGGCCGCTCGACGCGCTCAGCGACGACCTCGTCGCCGAGCACGCCGCCCTCGACGCCATCGTGACGGGTGCCGATCTGGCGCGTCCGACGCCGGCCCCGGGCTGGTCGGTCGGCGACCAGATCAGCCACCTCTGGTTCTTCGACCAGCGGGCGATGCTGGCGCTCACCGATCCCGACGCCTTCCGCGAGGACGCCGCGGCCCTCGTCGCCGGCGGCTCCACCGAGGCCTCGGTCGAAGTCGGGCGAGCCCTGCCTGGCGACGAGTTGCTGGCACGGTGGCGAGCGGACCGCGCCCGGCTGGTCATCCTCGCCCGCGGCCTCGATCCGAAGCAGCGCGTGCCGTGGTACGGACCGGCGATGAGCGCGCGGTCGTTCATCACGGCGCGGTTGATGGAGACGTGGGCGCACGGACAGGACGTCGCCGACGCCGTCGGCGTGCAGCGGGAGGCGACCGACCGCCTCCGCCACGTCGCCCACATCGGCGTGGGCGCTCGCCCGTTCAGCTACCTCGTGCACGGTCGTGCGGCACCGGAGGCGGACGTGCGCGTCGAGCTGCGCGCGCCGTCGGGCGAGCTGTGGACGTGGGGCCCGGACGACGCCGAGGCACGGGTCACCGGTCCGGCGCTCGACTTCTGCCTGCTGGTGACGCAACGCCGGCACCGCCGTGACCTCGCCATCGTCGCCGACGGTGCCGCCGCCGACGAGTGGCTCGACATCGCCCAGGCGTTCGCCGGCCCACCCGGCGAGGGGCGACGGCCGGGCCAGTTCAGCGACCAGCGCGGCTCGTGAGCCAGGCGCCGGCCAGCACGAGGCCGAGGCCGGCGATGGCGATCATCTCGACGTGCTCGTCGCGCAGCACGACGCCGAGGACGAGCGCCACCACAGGGATCAGGTAGGCGACGATCGAGCCGCGCGTCGCACCGACGCGGCCCATCAACGTGCCGGCGGCGACGAAGGCGAGGCCGGTGCCGAGCGCACCGAGCACGACGACGGCACCGACCGGTCGCCACTCGAACGACGAGTCCGGCAGGCCGACGAGTGCGAACGGCGCGGTCAGCACGAGGGCGACCATCTGCGCCCGCCAGATCGTCGGCAGCGCGCCGTAGCGCTGCTGCAGGGGGACGACCATGTTGCCGGCGACGCCATAGGAGATCATCGCCACGAGCACGAGCACCGTCCCGAGGGCGGTGCTCGATCCGCCCTGCAGGGACGGCAGCCCGATCAGGACCACGCCGAGGAACCCGACCGCGATGCCGCGTCGTTGGGCGACACCCGGGAGGCGGCGCAGCAGGATCGAGGCGATCGCCGCCGAGAACAACGGCAGCGCGCCGTTGAGCATCCCGGTCACCGACGAGGAGATCCACTGCTCGGCGATCGGGAACATCGTCATCGGGAGGGCCAGCCACACCAGGCCCAGCAGCGCGATCCGCGACCGGTCCTCGGGGGCGATGTGGGCGCGGCGGGCCCGGGGCACGATCCCGAGCGCGAGCCAGCCGAAGAGCACGCGCAGGAACGTGACCACGCCGGGCTCCAGCGACTCCAGACCCTCGGCGATCAGCAGGAACGAGGAGCCCCAGATCAGCGCGGCCGCTGCGAGCAGTCCCCAGTCGAGCGGGGCGAAGGCGTGGGCGCTGCTGCCCTCGCTCGTGGCGATCAGTCGGGGGCGCCGTGGCTCCGCGGTCGACGGCACGCGCCGCACGGTAGGGGTGCACGACCCGTGGTGCCGAGCGGGTTTCGGACCGCGACGTGCCGGGCCCGCCTAGTGTCCGCCGGATGGCTGGCTACATCGACATCGCCGGACACCCCACGTGGGTCGACGACCGGGGCAGCGGCGATGAGACCATCCTCCTGCTGCACGGTGGGATGTCCAGCGGCGACGAGCTGATGGACGCCATCGGCCCCGCACTGCTCGAGCGCTACCGGGTCGTCGCCTTCGACCGGCGCGGTCACGGCCGCACCGCCGACACGGACGCCCCGCTGCACTACGACGACATGACCACCGAGACGATCGCCGTGCTCGATCAGGTCGTCGGCGGGCCGGCCCACGTCGTCGGATGGAGCGACGGCGGGATCATCGCCTTGCTCCTCGCCATGCGCCGTCCCGACCTGGTGGGCCGGCTCGTGCCGATCGGCGCCAACTTCCACTACGACGGCGTGCTGGCGCTCGACTTCCCCGAGGACTCGCCGGTGGCCCGGGAGATGTTCGAGGCCTACGTCGCCCGCTCGCCCGACGGCCCGGAGCACTTCGGCGTGCTGTTCGAGAAGTTCATCACGATGGCCAGCACGGAGCCGACGCTCACCACCGACGACCTGGCCGCGATCACGCCGCCGGCGCTGGTGCTGGTCGGCGACGACGACCTGATCCGCTTCGACCACACGTGGGCGCTGTACGACGCCCTGCCCAACGGCCAGCTGGCGGTCGTGCCGGGGACGTCGCACGGCGTGGTCGTGGAGCGGCCGGCAGAGGTCGCCCACCTCGTGCTCGACTTCCTCGCCGCCGACCTGCCGCCGCAGACGATCATGCCGGTGCGGCGGGCGCACCGGTGAGCGTCACAGGTCGCTGAGGAGCGCGAACACCTCGGCGGCCGCCAGGCCGTGCGGGCCGCCGAGCTCGGCCAGCCGAGCGCGGATGCGGCTGCGGAAGGCATCGAGGTCGCCGGCGTCGGCGGCGTGCATCGTCGACTCGAACTGGCTCTCGTGGGCCTCCAGCGCGGCGAGCTTGCGGTCGACGTATCGGCTCACGTCCTCGGCGTGGTTCGGCTGGTCGGCCTCCCACAGCAGCAGGGCTGCCGGGCGGTGCGCCGCCAGTCCCTGCTCGGGGAAGAAGTGCGGGTCGCGCGCCGCCACGACGGCGTCGCACACGAGCCAGCCGGCGTGCCGGTGGTCCGGGTGCAGCCGGTAGCGCTTCCACGGGTCGTGGCCGAGCACGACCTCGGGCCGCAGCCGGCGGATCACCCGGACCAGCTCGGCGGTGGTCGCCCGGTCGCTCGTCAGGTCGCCGTCGACACGGTCGAGGAAGACCACCTCGCCGGCGTGGGCGCCGGCCAGCCGGCGGGCCGCCTCGCGCTGCTCGTCCCGGCGGCGGGCGACGAGCGCCGGCAGGTCGGCGGATGGATCCCACGTGCCCTTGGAGCCGTCGGTGCACACGACGTGGTGCACGGTGCAGCCGGCGTCCGCCCACTTGGCGAGCGTGCCGCCCGCACCGAACTCGACGTCGTCCGGGTGGGCGCCGACGGCCAGTGCCGTCGTCGGGACGGGGCGGCGGTCGACGGTCCATGACGGGCCGGCCGTGCCGCCCGTCAGCGCCGGTTGTCCAGGCTCGTTCGCAGCCACGGTGGGAGCAGGGAGGCCAGCGCCGGGTGGGTGACGTCGTCGGGGTTGTCGACGTCGAGGCCGAGCCGCGGATCGCCGCGCACCTCGACGCGCAGACCGGTCGCCATGGCTGCGTCGAGGTGACGGGCGAACGACCCGCCTCCGTAGGCGGCCGCGACGGCGGCGCGGACCGGCAACGCCATCACGTTCGTGCCGTCGCGGTGGCGGTCGGGGACGAGCGTGATCGTGCCGGGCGTGGCGAGATCGGCGAGCCGGTGGGCGAGCGGCAGGTCGCTGTGGGCGATGACGACGTGCTCGAAGCCCTTCCCGGCGAGCGTGGCGCGACCGCTGTCGACGGCGCCGTTGAGGCCGAGGCCGGGGCTCCACAGGACGGCCGCGCCGGCGCCGTCGGCCCACGACGCCACGTCGTCGTCGTCGCACGCCACGAACGTCGGCGCGGGACGGGCGGCGGCGATGACCCGGTCGGCCAGCCAGCGCGCCAACGTCGCCCGCTGCTCCGCATCGAGCACGCCGGCGAGTCGACCCTTGGCGGCGGCGAACCGCTTCACCGGCACGAGCACGGCGACGTCCACCCGGCTCACGGTAACGGCGCCGGCGCCCACCCGCTTCGGTCGGCGGCCTGGTGGGCGTCCGGGCGCGACCACGTCCGAGCGGCCGTAGCGTCGGCGACCGTGTCGACCGCGGGTGTCACCGGTGTCCTGGGTGGCACGTGGCGCGCCGACGTGACGGACTGGGGCGACGTCGTGCCGTGGGACGGGTCGCCGCCACTGGCGTGGCACGTGGCCGCCGACGACCGCTGGCACAGCCCGGCCGCCGAGACGGCCGTCCGTCACCATCGCCTACTCGGGGCGGCGGTGTTCGAGACGCGGCTGCGCGTGCCGGGCGGTGACGCCGTCCAGCGGGTGTGGTCCGTGCCCGACTGCACCGTCGTCGAGGTCACCAACGACTCGCCCCTGCCGATCGCCTGTGCCCTCACGCGGTCCGACGTGGTGACGGCGCGGCCGCCCACCGACGTGCCGATCCAGGGCATCGACCTGCCGGCCGGCTCGATCGTGCTGCCGATCGGGCACCGCGCGACCGTGCGCGCCGCGCTGCCCCACCGGCCCGGCGGCGCGCCGGCCGACCTCACCGCGATCCCGCCGGCCGACGCCGTCGCCCGCGGCTGGGTGGCGAGCGCGGAGCGGGCCAGCCGCCTCGTCGTGCCCGACGACGCGGCGGTGGCCGCCGTCGTGGCGGCCCGCTGCGATGTCCTGCTCGCCGGGCCACCCGACGCGGCGGACGAGCCCGTCGGGTTCCTCCTCGCGGCGCTCGAACTGGTGCGGATGGGGGAGCCGTGGGCAGGGGGTCGACGATGTCGCCGACGCCGTCCACGCCATCGCCCGCCGCGACGCGTGGGATGCCGATGCGGCGCTCGACGCCGCGGCAGTGCTCCTGGCGGGGGCGGGCGAGCGCCGGGCCGTGCGCGACATCGCCCGGCTCGTCGCTGGACGCGTCCCCGCGCCGCCGCCGTCGACGGCGCCCGGCATCGCCGCGGTGCCGGCGCTCGAGCGGCGGCTGGCCCGCGGCGCGGCACTGCTGCCCGACGGCATCCCCGACGCGTGGCTCGGGGCGTCGCTCGAGGCGCACGGCGTGCCCGCCGGTCCGGCGTCCACGGTCTCGTTCGCGCTGCGCTGGCACGGCGACCGTCCGGCCGTGCTGTGGGAGGTGACGGGCGAGCTGGTGGAGCTGCACGCTCCGGTGCTCGCGCCGGCGTGGCGGTCGGGCGACCGGTCGGGCGAGGCGCTGTGGCCTGCTCAGTCGGGCAGCACGAACGACACGAGGCGCTGAGCGAACCCCGCGTCGATGGCCTGGCCGGTCAGCAGGTTGCGGTAGAAGAACGGCGCCAGCAGGACGTCGACCAGCACGTCGAGGTCGGCGTCGGCCGACAGCTCGCCGCGCTCGATGCCGCGTCGCAGGATCGTCCGCAGGGTCGTCTGGCGCGAGCGCACGTGGTCGTCCAGTGACTCCCGCAGCTGGGCGTCGAAGCAGCTGGCCTCGATGAGGTGGGGCAGCACGTCCGAGCCGCGGCCGTTGGCGAAGCGCTCGGCGATGGACGCCAGGTAGGTGAGCAGGTCGCCGCGAAGGTCGCCGGTGTCCGGGTCACCGAGCGGCGTGGCCATCGTGCGCAGCGCGTCGAGGATGAGCGCCTCCTTCGAGGGCCAGCGGCGGTAGATCGTCGCCTTGCCGACACCGGCCCGCTGGGCCAGCGCGTCCATCGACAGCCCGGCCACGCCGGCCTCGCCGAGCACGCTCGAGCGTCGCGGTGAGGATCGCCTCGTCGGCGTCGGCGCGGCGCGGCCGGCCACGGCGAGGCGGCGCGGGATCCACCGATGTGGTGGCGGCGAGGGCCATGACGTCAGTCTCCCCCAACCGGGACCACCGCGGCGGCTTCTGCCGCGACGGCCTCGTCGTGCTCGGGGGTGTCGAGGGCCAACGGGTCGTGGGCGCGGGCCGGGAGGAAGCGCCACGCCACGAACGCCGCGCCGAGGATGATCACGGCACTGAGGCGCAGGCCGTTGCTCAGCGCGTCGACGAAGCCGTCCTTCACGTCGCTGACGAACGAGGCCGCTCCGGTGCCGAGCTGCTGGCCGACGGCGAGGGCGCTGCCGAGCGAGCCGCGGGCGTGCTCGAGGGCCGAGCCGCTGACGCCGTGAGCGGCGGCGATGTCGTCGACGTGGTGGGCGTACACGCTGGAGACCACGCTGCCGATGACGGCGACGCCCAGCGCGCCCCCGACCTGCCGGGTGGTGTCGTTGACGGCCGAGCCGACGCCGGCCTTCTCGCGGGGCAGCGAGCCCATCACCGACTCGGTGGCCGGCGCCATCGTCATGCCCATGCCGGCCGCCATGAGGCAGAACAGGCTGATGGCCAGCGGGTACGGCGTCGTCGCCGTGAGGAACGACAGCGACACGAGGCCGGTGGCCACGACGAGCAGGCCCGTCGTGACGACCCGCTTGGTGCCCAGCCGCTCGACGAACCTGGCCGACATCGGGGCGACGATCATCATCGTGCAGGCGTACGGGATCATCCGCAGCCCGGCGCCGAGCGGGTCGTAACCGTGGACGAACTGCCAGTACTGGGTCATCAGGAACATCGACCCGAAGAGGGCGAAGAACGTCATCGTGATGGCGCTGTTGGCCGCCGTGAACCGGGGGTTCTTGAAGAACCGCATGTCGAGCATCGGCGACGGCGTGTGCAGCTCCCACAGGATGAACGAGGTCATGGCGACGACGCCGATGCAGAAGGCGGCGAGCACCGCCGGGTTGGTCCAGCCGTGCGACGGGCCCTCGATGATGCCGAACAGCAGCGTCCCCAACCCGATGATCGACAACACGGCGCCGATGGGGTCGACGGCGGCGTGCTCGGGGTCGCGCGACGTGGGGATGACGAAGGCGCCGAGGATCAGCGCGGCCAGGCCGAGGGGCAGGTTGACCCAGAACACCGAGCTCCACTCGAAGTGGCGCAGGAGCAGGCCGCCGGTCACCGGCCCGAGGGCGACGGCGAGCCCGGAGCAGCCGGCCCAGACGGCGATCGCCCGCCCGCGCTCCTTCGGGTCGCGGAACACGTTGGTGAGGATGGACAGCGTCGACGGCATGATCAGCGCCCCGCCGATGCCCATGAACGCCCGGCTCAACGTCAGGTGCAGCACGCTCTGCGACAGCGCCGCCGACGCCGACCCGAGACCGAAGATGACGATGCCGAACTGCAGGGCACCCTTGCGGCCGAAGCGGTCGCTGAGGCTGCCCGTGGTCAGCAGCAGGCCGGCGAACACCAGCGTGTAGGCGTCGATGATCCACTGGATGTCGCTGTTCGACGCATCGAGGTCGCGGATCAGCGAGGGGATCGCCACGTTGAGGATGGTGTTGTCCATCACGATGATCAGCAGCGAGAGGCACAGGACGCCGAGGATGACCCAGCGACGCTCGTGCGTGCGATCGTCGATCGGTTGGGGGAGGAATGCCGTCGACACGTCGGACCTTCTGTGAGCTTTGCGGAACGGAACGGTTCAGTATCGTAATTGGGACGACGGTCGCCATCACGCCGGAACGGTGTGACATGCGCCTCGCTCCCTAGGCTGCGGACGTGACGTCTGACCTCTCGGAGCCCACCTCGACCCTGCGCCTGACGGAGTGGACGTCGTGCGGTGGGTGCGCCGCCAAGTGGGGGGCGTCGGTGCTCGCCGAGCTGGTGTGCGACCTCCCCGCCGGTGCCGACCCGGCGCTGCTCGTCGGGCTGGCGCCGTTCGACGACGCGGCCATCTACCGCATCGACGAGACGACGGCGATGGTGTCGACGACGGACTTCTTCCCCCCGCTCGTCGACGACCCCGCCGACTACGGCGCCGTCGCCGCGGCGAACGCCTGCAGCGACGTCTTCGCCATGGGCGGTCGCGTCGTGCTGGCGATCAACGTCGCCGCCTTCCCCGAGCACTTCCCGCGCTGGGCGATGAGCGCCATCTTCGAGGCCGCCGCCGGCGTGGTGGCCGAGGCCGGCGGCACGGTCGCCGGCGGGCACACCATCCGCAACCCCGAGCCGGTGTTCGGGCTGGCCGTACAGGGGCTGGTGCACCCCGACCGCGTGTTCCGCAAGGGCGCGGCGCGGGCCGGCCAGGTCGTCGTGCTGTCGAAGCCGCTGGGCACCGGCATCACGCTCGCCGGCGGCAACGACGACGAGAAGGCCGCGGTCGTGGCCGGCATGCGCCGGCTCAACCGTCAGGCGTCCGAGGCGCTGCAGGCCGAGCACCCCCGGGTGGGTGCCGTCACCGACGTGACCGGCTACGGGCTCGCCGGCCACGGGTGGGAGGTCGCCGAGCGCAGCGGCCTGCGCCTGGTCGTCGACGTTGCCGCCCTGCCCGCGTACCCGGGCGCCCGCGAGGCCGCCGAGCGGGGCGTGCGCACCGGCGGCGACGCCCGCAACCGCGAGTACGTCGCCGGCCGGCTGGAGTCCACGGTGTCGGCGGTGGACGAGGCGCTGTGCCTCGACCCGCAGACGTCCGGCGGGCTGCTCGCGACGGTCGACGCCGACGTGGTCGACGCACTGGCGCCCGCCGGGTTCGTCGCCATCGGGACGGTCGAGGACGGACCGCCGGCGGTCGTCCTGCGGTGACGCCGTCCGTCTCGCCCTCGGGCCGGCCGAAGGCCGGCGTGTCCTCCGAACGAAGAAGCGCCCGGTGCTGTCCAAGAAGCGGGCGCCGACGCGGTCCGTCGAGCGCGAGCTCTGGGAGCGTGGCCACGAACTGGTGGTCGGCATCGACGAGGTCGGGCGCGGGGCGTGGGCGGGACCGCTCACGGTCGGGGCGGTGATCCTGCCGCGGGACCGGCGGGTCAACGGGATCCGCGACTCCAAGATGCTGACCGAACGGGAGCGGGAGCACCTCTTCGACCGCGTGGCGTCGTGGTGCCTGGCGTGGGGCGTCGGCAGCGCCTCGCAGGTCGAGTGCGACGCGATGGGGATGGCCGCCGCCCAGCGCCTCGCCGCCCAGCGGGCGCTCGCCTTCCTGACCGTCGCTCCCGACGCCGCCGTCGTCGACGGCACGTGGGACTTCGTGTCCCCGAACGTCGGTCACGTCGAGCGGCGGGTCAAGGCCGACGCCAACTGCCTCAGCGTCGCGGCCGCGAGCATCCTCGCCAAGGTCGTGCGCGACCGGGAGATGCGCCAGGAGGCCGAGCACTACCCGCCGTGGTCGTTCGACACCAACAAGGGCTACCCCTGCCCGGTGCACAAGGCGGCCCTCCAGGCCTACGGCCCGTCGGCGATCCACCGCCGCACGTGGGTGTTCATGGACCACTACGTCCCGTGGCCCGGCATCCACCGCCGCTACCGCCCTGAGCAACCCACCCTCTTCGACGCCCCCGAGGGGTTCTGACGAAGTTCTCGTACCGTTTCTGGCCGCAGAACTCACACAGAATCGGCGGCGGGGTCGCGCCGAGCTGAGATGCGGGCGGTCAGCGCCCGCAGGAACGCGAGCACGTCCGGGGGGCCGGCCAGGCGGTGACGGGCGGCCGTCGGGCCACGGCCGACGCGGATCGAGCAGCCGTGGTCGCCGAGGGCCGTGAAGACGTCCTCGTCGGTGATGTCGTCGCCGAGGAACACGACGCTCTGGGCGCCGCTCTCGTGCTGCAGCTCGCCGATGGCGGTCGCCTTGCTGGTGGCGCGGGCGAGCAGCTCGACGACGCCGTGGCCGGGCTTGACGTGCACGCCCGTGATGTCCTCGGCGCGCTGGCGCAGCTCCGCGGCCGAGCGGGCGCCGTCGGCGGGATCGGCCTCGCGCACGTGCAGCACCACGCCGGCCGGCTTGACCTCGACCCACGCCCCGTCGCCCGCCTGGGCGGCGGCGTCGTGGGCCAGCTCGGACAGGCGGTCGAAGCGCTGGCGCTCGTGCTGCTCCAGCTCGACGGTGCGCTCGTCACGGCGCTCCAGGCCGTGCAGGCCGAACATCGTCACGTGGTCGGGGAACCCGAAGCGCGAGAGGTCCTCGACGGTGCGGCCCGACACCACCGCGACGGTGGTCACCCCGGCCAGCTCGGCGACGGCATCGAGCATGCCCGGCAGCAGCTCGGCCTCGTCGGCGTGGGCGACGATCGGGGCGAGGACACCGTCGACGTCGAGGCCCACCACCAACGGGCGCGGGAAGCCGGCGGCGGCCGCCGCCACGGCGGCCGGATCGTCGAACACCTCGGCCACTCAGGGCTCCGGTGCGGTGAGGTCGACGAGGAACCGCTCGGCCCACCCCTGCACGTCACTGCTGCGGACGCCCTCGCGCAGCCGCGCCATGCGCGTCCTGCGTTCGTGGCGGTGCATCTCGACGGCGGCGACGATCGCCTCGCGCAGCGCGGCGTTGTCGTGGGGGTTGACGAGCACGGCGTCGGTGAGCTCGTCGGCGGCGCCGGCGAACTCGGACAGGACCAGCACGCCGTCACCGTCGAGGCGGGTGGTCACGTACTCCTTGGCCACCAGGTTCATGCCGTCGCGCAACGGGGTGACCAGCATCACGTCACCCGTGCGGTAGAGGGCGACGAGCTCGTCGAGCGGCAGCGACTGGTACAGGTAGTGGATCGCCGGGTGGCCGAGCCGGCCGTGGACGCCGTTGATCTCGCTGACCAGCTGCTCGATCTCGCGCCGCTCGTTCTGGTAGTGCTCGACACCCTCGCGCGTCGGCGTGGCGACCTGCACCATCACGCAGCGCTCGGCGTCCAGCGTGCCGTCCTCGAGGAGGGACTGGTAGGCCCGCAAGCGCTGAGCGATGCCCTTGGTGTAATCGAGGCGATCGACGCCCAGCAGCACGACCTCGGGTTCCCCGAGGCGGGTGCGGTAACGGTTGGACAGCTGGCGGGTGGCGCGGCCGGCGGCGAGCGCCTCGAGCTCCTCGACGTCGATGGAGATCGGGTACGAGCCGACGCGCGGCTGGCGCCACAGCAGGTCCTCGCTCACCGCCAGGAAGTTGGCGGCGTTGATCGCCCGCTGGAAGCCGACCAGGTCGCAGCCGGCGAGGCCGGCGGCGATCTCGGTGCGCCACGGCAGGCGCATGAACAGCTCGACCGGCGGGAACGGGATGTGGAAGAAGAACCCGATCAGCAGATCCGGCCGCTTGTCGCGCAGCAGCTGGGGGACCAGCTGGAGGTGGTAGTCGTGGATCCAGACGATCGAGTCGTCGGGCGAGACCTCCGCCAGCGTGTCGGCGAAGCGCTGGTTCACCGTCTGGTAGGCCGCCCAGTGGGCGGCGTTGTACGTGGAGTCGCGCAGGGCGTCGTGGTACAGCGGCCACAGCGTGTCGTTGGAGAAGCCCTCGTAGTAGTCCTGCACCTCGTCGGCCGACAGGTTCACCGGGTGCAGGCGCACGCCGTCCAGGAGGAACGGCTCGGCGTCGTCGTCGGCCTCGCCGGTCCACCCGACCCAGGTGCCGCCGGTGGTGCGCAGGAGCGGCAGCAGGGCCCGGACGAGCCCCCCCGGACTGGGCGTCCAGCCGCCGGCCGACCGGGTGACCGGCAGCCGGTTGGCGGCGACGACGATCGGCCGCCCCACCCGCGGGTCGAGGTCGTGGCGGGTCACGCGCGCTCCAGCGCTTGTTCGAGATCGGCCAGGAGGTCGGCTGCCGTCTCGATGCCGACCGACAGCCGCAGCAAGCTGTCGGGGACCTCGAGGGGCGAGCCGGCAACCGACGCGTGGGTCATCTCGCCGGGGTGCTCGATCAGGCTCTCGACCGCGCCGAGCGACTCGGCGAGCGTGAACACCTCCGTCGCCGCGGCGACCCGCTTGGCGGCCTCGGGGCCGTCGCGCAGCGTGAAGCTGACCATCCCGCCGAAGTCGCGCATCTGGGCGGCGGCGGCGGCGTGGCCGGGGTGGTCCGGCAGCATCGGGTAGAGCACCCGCTCCACGGCGGGA
This sequence comes from uncultured Acidimicrobiia bacterium, assembly GCA_963784255.1. GTDB lineage: Bacteria > Actinomycetota > Acidimicrobiia > Acidimicrobiales > Ilumatobacteraceae > JALZMG01. The sequence continues at coordinate 240,454 of CAWAQO010000007.1, forward strand.
TGGCGCACGAGCAGGTCGACGACGGCGCGGGCGTTGGCGCAATGGCGGTCCATGCGCACGGCCAGCGTCTTCAGGCCGCGCAGCACCAGGTAGCAGTCGAACGGCGCCGGCACCGCGCCGGCCGCGTTCTGCGTGAACCGCAAGCGCTCGGCGAGACCGTCGTCGTCGACGGCGGCGAACCCGCCGACGACGTCGCTGTGGCCGCCGAGGTACTTGGTCGCAGAGTGCACCACGATGTCGGCCCCGAGGGGCAGGGGCTGCTGGAGGTACGGCGTGGCGAACGTGTTGTCGACCACGACGAGGGCGCCGTGGGCGTGGGCGATGGCCGCCACCCGCTCGATGTCGACGCACGTGAGCAGCGGGTTGGTGGGCGTCTCCAGCCACACCATCGCCGTGTCGTCGGACCACGCCGCGGCGACGGCGTCGGGATCGGTGAGGTCGGCCGCCGTCCACGTGATGCCGTACGGCTCCCACACCCGGGCGATCAACCGGAACGTGCCGCCGTAGGCGTCGTTGCCGAGGAGCACCCGCCGACCCGGCGGCACGAGCCGGAGCACGGTGTCCTCGGCGGCCAGCCCGCTGGCGAACGCCAGCCCGTGGCGGGCCAGCTCGAGCGACGCCAGGCACTCCTCGAGGGCCGTGCGCGTGGGGTTGCCCGACCGCGAGTACTCGAAGCCGCGGTGGCCGCCGACGCCCTGCTGGGCGAACGTGGTGGCCAGCGAGATCGGCGTGACGACGGCCCCGGTGACCGGGTCGGGCGCCTGGCCGGCGTGCACGGCCCGCGTCTCGAAGCCGTGGCGCTCCTGCTCCGCCTCCTCACCCACCGGGCACGACCTCCGTCGCCAGCGCCTCGAAGTACGTGAGGATGTCGGTGCGCGTCATCACGGCGAGCGGGCGCCCGCCGGACAGCACGAGCAGCGCCGGCGCCGCCTCGAGCATCTTCACCGCCCGGTCGACCTTCTGGCCGACGCCGATGGTCGGCAACCGCGGTCCCATCACCTTCTCGACGGGGGTGTCCATCACGGACGGATCGCGGGCGATCGCCTCCATCACCTCCAGCTCGTCGACCGCGCCGCCGACCTCGGCGGCGGCGAACGGTGGCGTGTTCTTGCACACGGGCAGCTGGCTGACCCCGTTGGCGCGCATGATCTCGATGGCCTGGCGCACGGTGTGCTCGGGGTTGACGTAGAGCAGCTCGGCCATGCCGGAACGGGCGTCGAGCACCGCGCCGACGCACTCGTCGCACTCGCGGGTGAACCCGTAGGTGGCCATCCACCCGTCGTCGAACACCCTGGACAGGTACCCGCGACCGGAGTCCGGGTTGAGCACGACGACGACGGCATCCGGGCCGGCCTGCTTGGCGACGCGGATGGCCGCGGCCACGGCCATCCCACCCGACCCGCCGATGAGGATGCCCTCGGTCTCCGAGACGCGCCGGGCCGTCAGGAAGCTCTCCTCGTCGCTGATGGCGATGACGTCGTCGTAGAGGTCCGGCTGCCACGCCGCCGGGAAGAAGTCCTCGCCCACGCCCTCGACGAGGTACGGACGCCCGGACCCGCCGGAGAACACGGATCCCTCCGGATCGGCGGCGACGATGCGGATGTCGGGGTTCCGGCCCTTGAGGAACCGGGCCGTCCCGGTGATCGTCCCGCAGGTCCCCGCGCCGGCGACGAAGTGGGTGATGCGGCCCGCCGTCTGCTCCCAGATCTCCGGACCGGTGGTGCGCTCGTGGGCCGCCGGGTTGGCCGGGTTGGCGTACTGGTTGGGTCGGAAGGCGTCGAGCTCGCGCGTCAACCGCTCGGCCACGGAGTAGTAGCTCTGCGGGTCCTCGGGCGCGACCGCCACCGGGCACACCACGACCTCGGCGCCATAGGCGCGCAGCAGCGAGATCTTCTCCGGCGCGACCTTGTCCGTCATCACGAAGACGCAGCGGTACCCGCGTTGGGCGGCCACGATCGCCAGGCCGACGCCGGTGTTGCCGCTGGTCGGCTCCACGATCGTGCCGCCGGGCCCGAGCAGGCCGTCGCGCTCGGCGGCCAGCACCATCTCCAGCGCCGGACGGTCCTTCGTCGACCCGCCTGGGTTGGTCGTCTCCATCTTCATCGCCAGGACCCCGGGGATGCGCTCGACGTCACTGACCCGCGACAAGCGCACCAACGGCGTATGGCCGATCAGGTCGAGCACGGAGTCGGCGATCGCCGTGCCCTCGAGCCGGGGATCACCCATGGCAAGGGACTGTACCCAACCGGGCTCTGACACCCCCTGGGTAAGGTCGCCCACGTGCCGCAGCGCTGGACGATCGAGCAGGTGGTGGCCATCGCGCCGACCCCGGCCCGGTTCGCCGCGGCCGAGGCGCTGGCCGTGCCGGCGCGCTGGGCCGCCCTCGGCGCCGACGACCGCGCCGCGTGGGGCCGTTGCCGCGGTTCGGGGCGCGAGCCCTACGACACCATGGTCGACCACGCCCAGGTGGCGTGGCGCTGCTCGTGTCCCAGCCGCTCGCAGCCCTGCAAGCACGCCCTTGCGCTGCTCGCCATGTGGGTGCGCGGGCAGGTCCCCGAGGCCGTGGCACCGGCGCCGGTGGGGGCCTGGGTCGAGGGGCACGCCCGGCGAGCGCCGTCCGCCGGACCCGGCCCGGCGGGAGCGGTGGCCGCCGAGGTGTCCGAGGCCTCCGAACCCGAGCCGGCCGCCGAACCGGTGGTCGACCGGGACCTCAACCGCAACGAACGGGTGGCCCGGCTGCGCGACGGCCTCGTCGAGCTCGACCGGTGGCTCGACGACCGCCTGCGCACCGGCCTCGCCGACCCGTCGCTGGCCCGCTACGCCACGTGGGACGACCTGGCGGCCCGCCTCGTCGACGCCAGGGCGGGCGCGCTCGCCAACCGCGTGCGCCGGCTGGCGGGCGTCGTCGGTGCCCGTCCCGACTGGCACGAGGTCGTGCTGGCCGAGCTCGGCGTGCTCCACCTGCTCGCCCGCGCCGGCCTGCGGCTGCCCGAGCTGTCGTCGCCGCTGGCCGACGCCGTGGCCACGGCGTGCGGCTGGCAGGTCCGCCAGGCCGACGTGCTGGCCGGCGTGCCCGACACCGACCGCTGGACCGTCGCCGGTCGCAGCGACACCCGCGAGGACCGCATCGAGGTCCGCCGCACCTGGCTGCGCGGCGAGCGGTCGGGGCGATGGGCGATGGTGCTCTCGTTCGCGGCGTACCGCCAGTCGCTCGACTCGTCGTTCACGGTGGGCACGAGCCTCGTCGCCGACGTCCACCGCTACCCCGGCCCCGTCGATGCGGGCCCTCCTCGGCACGGTCCACGAGCCGGCGACCGCGGCCGGAGGCCCCCCGGCGGTCGCGGTCAGCGGCGCGTGCGACGAGCTCGGCGAGCTGCTGGCCGCCGAGCCGTGGGCCGACCACCTCCCGGTCACGGTCCGCGCCGTGCCCACCGTCGACGGCGGACGCTGGGTGCTCACCGACGACACCGGCTCGATGGCCTTGGCGCCGCACACGCCGGGCCTGCCGACGCTGATCGCCGCATCGGCGGGCGCGCCGGTCGCCCTCACCGTCGAGTGGACGGCGGCCGGCGCCGTCCCGCTCACCGTGCACCTCGCCGACCGCCACCTCGACATCGGCCCCCGTGCCGACCTCTCCTTCGTGGCCGCGGCGTGAGCGAGCGCAGCGAGCGAGGGCCGGCGTGACCGTCTCCGCCTTCTGGGACGAGCTGGTCACCACGGCGTTGCTCGGCACGGACCGGCGCGACCCGCCCGAGCCGCCGGCCGGGCCACTGGCCGACGTCGTGGCCGACACGGCGGCCGTCGTCGCATCGGACCGCATGCTGACGGCGGTCAGCGCCTGCACCGTCGTGCGCCGGGCCGGGTTGGTCCCGCTGGCGCCCGCAGCCCCGCTGGCGCCGCCGGCCGCTCGACGCCCGCCCGATGCTGCCGGTCGCCGGGGCGGCACGGTGGCGGCCGTTGGTCACGGCGTGGCCGGTCCTCGAGGACGAGTGGCTGCTCGCGGTCGCGGCCGGCGGATGGCGGCTGGCGCCCGACACCCTCGTCGGGCTGCTGCACCGCCACCGCGGGGATGCCGCCCGCCGGGCCCTCGTCTGCGCCCTCGGCGGCCCGTTGGTGCCGTGGCTGGTCGACCACCAGCCCGACCTCGCCGCAGCGCCGGGACAGCGGGCGGCCGCGCCGCTCGCCGAGCTGCCCGGGCTGCCCGTGCCGCCGGTGATCGCCCCCCTGCTCCTGGCGGGGAACGGGTCGGCCGCCCACGCCATCGCCGGCGGTCTCGACGACGGCACGTTCGGGCTGCCGCACCGCGCCGTGCTGATCAACTTCGTCGCCAGGATGCGCCGCGACGAACTGGGCGAGGTCGTGACGGTGCTCGGATCGTTCGACGGTTCGGCACCGGGCTCCGGTCTGGCCCACCTCCTCGCCGACCTGGCGGCCACCCGTTCGGCGATGCTGGAGGAGCTGCCGTGACGGAGGTGTTGCGCCCGCACGCCGAGGACCAGTACGCCGGCGAGCTGGCGGCGCTGGCGGTCCACGACGACCGTCCCCGGCCGCCCAACTGGAACCTCTCGCCGTGGGCGGTCGTCACCTACCTGCTCGGCGGTGTGCTGCCGGACGGCACGTCGATCGCCCCGAAGTACATCGGTGCCCGCCGGCTCGTGGAGATCGCCGTGGCGACGCTGGCCACCGACCGGGCCCTCCTGCTGTTGGGCGTGCCGGGCACGGCCAAGACGTGGGTCAGCGAGCACCTGGCCGCGGCCATCAGCGGCGACTCGACGCTGCTCGTGCAGGGCACGGCGGGCACCACCGAGGAGTCGCTGCGCTACGGCTGGAACTACGCCCGGCTGCTCGCCGAGGGGCCGAGCGAGGCGGCGTTGGTGCCGAGCCCGGTGTACCGGGCGATGCGCACGGGCCGCCTGGTGCGCATCGAAGAGCTGACGCGCATGCCCTCGGAGGTGCAGGACGCCCTGGTGACGATCCTGTCCGAGAAGGTGCTGTCGGTCCCCGAGCTGGACACCGAGATGGCGGCCGTGCGCGGCTTCAACCTCATCGCCACCGCCAACGATCGGGACCGCGGCATCAACGAGCTGTCCAGCGCCCTGCGCCGGCGGTTCAACACCGTCGTGCTGCCGCTGCCGGCGACGGCCGAGGAGGAGATGGCCATCGTCGCCCAGCGGGTCGCGGCGCTGGGCGCCGCGCTCGCCCTGCCGGACGTGCCGGCGGCCGCCGACGAGATCCGTCGAGTGGTCACGATCTTCCGCGAGCTGCGCGCCGGCGTCACGGCCGACGGCCGCACCAGCCTGAAGTCACCGACCGGCACGCTGTCGACGGCCGAGGCCATCTCCGTCATCACCAACGGCCTCGCCCTCGCCGCCCACTTCGGTGACGGCACGCTGCACCCCGCCGACGTGGCCGGCGGCATCGTCGGGGCGGTCGTGCGCGATCCGCTGCACGACGACGTGGCGTGGCGGGAGTACCTCGAGGGCGTCGTGCGCGACCGGGACGGCTGGGATGAGTTCTACGACGCCTGTCGCGACCTCGCCTGACGGTCCGCACCTGCTCGGCATCCGCCACCACGGCCCGGGATCGGCGCGCTCGGTCCGCCGGGCGCTGGACGCCATCGCCCCCGACCTCGTGCTGGTGGAGGCGCCGGCCGACACCGAAGAGGCGCTGCGGTGGATCGGCCGGCCCGGGCTGGAGCCGCCGGTGGCCCTGCTCGGCTACGTCGTCGCCCAGCCCGAGCGGGCGGTGTTCGCCCCGCTCGCCGTGTTCAGCCCGGAGTGGCAGGCGGTGGCGTGGGCGGCCGAGCACGGGGTCGAGGTGCGGGCCATCGACCTCCCACTCGCCGTCTCGCTGGCGGTCACGGGCGAGCCCCGCGGCGGCACGGCCCCCGTCGACCCGCTGGCCGGGCTGGCCGCGGCCGCCGGCGAGCCCGACGCCGAGCGCTGGTGGGAGGACCTCGTCGAGCATCGCGGCGACGGCGAGCCGGTGTTCGGTGCCGTCGGCGAGGCGATGGCCGCCGTGCGCGCCGGCACGCTGCCCGACGATCGAGAGGCCCGACGTGAGGCGCACATGCGGGTGCAGGTGCGCCGGGCGTTGGCGGAAGGGCGCACCGTGGCCGTCGTCGCCGGTGCGTGGCACGTCCCGGCCCTCGACGTCGACGCCTTCTCGGCCAGGGACGACGCCGCCCTGCTGCGCGGGGTGCCGCGGGTGAAGGTCGCGGTCACGTGGGTGCCGTGGACGCACCGCCGCCTCGGGCGGGGCACGGGGTACGGCGCCGGTGTCGACAGCCCCGGCTGGTACGCCCACGTGTTCGCCCATCCCGGTCCCGAGGGGGTGTCGCGGTTCTTCGTCGACGCCGCCCACGTGCTCCGGGCCCGCGGCCTCCCGGCGTCCCCCGACCACCTCATCGCGGCGTCGCGGCTGGCCACCTCGCTCGCCGGGCTGCGCCGCCGGCCCCGGCCGGGGCTGGCCGAGGCGCTCGACGCCGCCGACGCCGTGCTCGGCGGGCTGCCGCTGGTCGTCGACGAGCTGGTGGTCGGCGAGGCGATCGGCGAGGTGCCGCCGGAGGCGCCGCAGGTGCCCCTCGCCCGCGACCTGGCCGCGGCCCAGCGGGCGGCCCGGCTGCGGCCGGAGGCGTCGCCGCGCACCATCGAGCTCGACCTGCGCACGCCGAACGGCCGTCGCCGCTCGCTGCTGTTGCACCGGCTCGTCGCGCTCGGCGTGCCGTGGGGTGTGGTCGAGGAGGGCCGGGGCTCATCGGGCACGTTCCGTGAGACGTGGCGCCTGGCCTGGGAGCCCGAGCTGTCCGTGCGCCTGGTCGAGCGGTCGGGGCTGGGCACCACCGTCGTGGCGGCGGCGACCTCGGCGATGGTCGAACGGGCGGTCGCGGCGTCCCGGCTCGCCGACGCCGCCGGGACGGTCGAGCTGGCGCTGCTCGCCGACCTGCCCGACGCGCTCGGCGCGGCGGTCCACCGGCTGGGCGAGTTGGCCGCCACGGCGCCGGACGTCGCCGAGCTGATGGACGCCCTCGGGCCGCTCGCCGCGGCGCTGCCGTTACGGCGACGTGCGCGGGACGGATGCCGCAGCCCTGGCCGTGGTGTTCGACGAGCTGGTGGTGCGGGTGATCGCCGGTCTGCAGCGGGCCGCCGAGAGCCTCGACGACGACGCGGCGCGGGCGATGATCGAGCGGATGAGCGCCGTCCAGGCGGCGCTGGCGCTCGCCGACCACCCGGCGCGCACGGCCGCGCTGCCGGCCGTCCTGGAGACCGTCGCCGCCGGACGCCGGGTGCACGGCCTCGTGCAGGGCCGGGCCACGCGGCTGCTCCACGACGGCGGGTCGTGGCCGGCGGCGCGGGTCGAGGCCCGGCTCGGCCGGGCGCTGACGCCCGGGACCCCGGCGGCCGACGGGGCCGCGTTCGTCGAGGGCTTCCTCGCCGGCAGCGGCACGGTCCTGCTCCACGACGCCCAGCTGCTCGCCGTCATCGACGGCTGGGTCAGCTCGCTGGCGCCCGAGCTGTTCACGTCCGTGGTGGCGCTGCTGCGGCGCACGTTCGGGGCGTTCGAACCGGCCGAGCGCCGCCAGCTCGGCTCGCTCCTCGCCACCGGCCGGGTCGACCGCGCCACCACGGTCGGCGACGACGTCGACCCCGCCCGCGCCCTCGCCGGCCTCGCCACCGTCCGTGAGCTCCTCGGCCTCCCCACTGCGTCCCGGCCGCGGATCCCTCAACTCTTGTGCCAGAGCGACACGAAGTGTCGCCTGGGCACAAGAGTTGGGGAATTGCGACACCGGAGGGCGACGGGTGAGCGCCGTCGGACGGGTGTCGGAGGCGGAGCGGCTGCGGCGGTGGCGGCTGGTGCTCGGGGGCGGTGAGGCCGACGGCACCGGTGCCGACCTGCTCGGCGACGACGCCCGCATCGACGGCGCCCTCGGCGCGCTGTACGACCGCGGCGCCCAGCGGTCGGTGCGCGGCCGGTCGTCGGGCCGGGCCGGCGGGCTCACCCGCTCGGCGCCGTCGGTCGCCCGCTGGCTCGGCGACATCCGCCGCTACTTCCCGACCCCGGTGGTCCAGGTGCTCCAGCGCGACGCCGTCGAGCGCCTCGACCTGCACCTGCTGCTGCTCGAACCCGAGCTGCTGGCCGAGCTCGAGCCGGACCTCCACCTGGTGACCCTGCTGGTCGAGCTCAACCGGGCCCTCCCCGAGGAGACGCGGGCCACCGCCCGTCAGGTCGTGGGCGCCGTGCTGGCCCAGCTGGAAGCCCGCCTCACCGATCGCACCCGTCAGGCCGTCCGGGGCGCGCTGGCCCGGGCCAGCCGCACGGGCCGCCCGCGCCCCAACGACGTCGACTGGCTGCGCACGATCCGCGTCAACCTGCGCCACTGGCTGCCCGACCGGCGCACGCTCGTCCCCGCGCAGCTCGTCGGCTTCGGCCGGCACCAGCGCAGCCTGGCTCGTGACGTCGTGATCGCCGTCGACCAGAGCGGTTCGATGGCCGGCAGCGTCGTCCACGCCTCGCTGTTCGCCTGCGTCCTGTCCCGGCTGCCGGCGCTGCGCACCTCGATGCTCGCCTTCGACACGGCGGTCGCCGACCTCACGCCGTTGCTCAGCGACCCCGTCGACGTCCTCTTCGGTGTGCAGCTCGGCGGCGGCACGGACATCGGCGGCGCGCTCGGCGCCTGTCGCCGGCTGATCACGAGGCCCCGGGAGACCGTCCTGATCCTGGTCAGCGACCTGTTCGAGGGCGGCAACCCGGCCGTGATGCGGTCACGGGTCGCCGAGATGGTGCGCGACGGCGTCACCGTGCTGGTGCTGCTCGCCCTGTCCGACGAGGGCGTCCCGGTGCACGACCACCACGAGGCCGAGGCGCTGCGGGCGCTCGGGGCCCAGGTCCTCGCCTGCACGCCGGACGAGTTCCCCGAGCTGCTCGCCGGCGCGCTCTGAACGGGCCGCCAACGCGGTCGTGTCCACGGCTACGGACTGGCCGTGGACACGACAACGCTGCACGCTGCGGGTGGCGACGGAGGCTCCTGGAGAACGACCGCGCCGTCGGGCTTGCGAAGGGCGGGCGGACATCTTCGCAAGCCCGGCGGACGATCAACCAAGTGCCGCCGCCGCCACGGCAGTCAGTCGACTCCTCCCGCGTCCCACGACCGTCCCGGATCGTCGTTCGCGAGCACCAGGTGCACCGAGCAACGCGCCACCTGGCCGCCGAGACGGGCCGTCGCCAGGTCCACCGTGACGACACCGAGGCCACTCTCGGCGAGCACCCCGACCAGACCCGGGAGCTCGCGGGACGCGTTCTCGATGGCGCAACGGTGCCCGAAGCGGGCCCGGTCGAGGGCGATCTCCCACGTCTCGCCGGCGCCACCGCGCGGCCCGCTCGGCAGCAGCGCCACGACGGTCGGCACGTCGTGACCGACCCGGCCGTCGAGGACCACCAGCTCAGCGGCGTCGTCGGGCAGCGGGCCGGCGTAGGCCGGCAGGGTGGTGCCCCTGAGGTGGGCCGACACGGCCTCCCGCCCGAGCCGGTCGCTGAGCCCCGCGAGGATCGCCTGGTCGCGGGCCGGTGCACAGGCGAGGCCGACGTCGTTGAGCACCCGGGGTGACGGACCGAGCTCGCCGTCGGTCCACACCGCGGCGGCCGGGATCCACCAGGAGGACCCCGTGACGTCCTCGGCGGGCACCAGGCGGTCGCCCCGGAAGGGTCGTCGCTCGGTGAGGCCGCCGACCCCGACGACGGAGCAGCGACGACGTGTGGAGCCATTGGGTCGGAGCGGCTCCACCCTGTGCCGCGGCGCGTGTTCGGTGAGGAGCGTCATGATGAGGTCGATCGAACCCGCGGCCAGTAACAGGGCCGTTCGTCCGCGTCCGCCGCACATGGTGGGACGCGGAACGGACGCGACCACCCCCATCATCGTGGCATGCCTCGCCTGCACGTCGCGTTCTCGAACCTCGTCCCCGTTGCCGTCCCCCGCCGCGCCGCCGGCCCGCGCTGGCTCTGACGGTCAGCTGCCGATCGCAGCCTTCTTGACGAGGTCGTGGCGCTGGCGCACGGCTGACGGGGGGAGCGCATCCCCCATCTCGCGGGCCACCTCTGCGGCGTCGTCGAGCACGGCGATGGCCGCCGCCACCCGGTGTTGCAGGGTGAGCAGCTCGGCCAGGCGGACGTAGCGCGAGTCGGCGTAGCGGTCCAGCCGCAGCGCCCGCTCGGCCAATGCCTGGGCGAGCGGCAGGTCGCCGGCGTCCTCGGCCTGCACCGACAGCAGGTCGAGGAGGTTGATCAGCTGCTGCTCGGCGGCCCGGCGGGCGCTGAGCGCCCACTCCTCGTACTCGAAGTCGACGAACACCGTGCCGTCGGCGATGGCGACGGCATCGTTGGCCAGCTGCCCGGCCAGGTCGGGGTCGGCGCGCGCCGACGCGAGGGCATCGGCAGCCAGGCGCTCGAAGTCGTGCAGGTCGCACGTCACGTCCGGTGCCAGGCGGACACCGGACCCGGACCGCACGACGATCTCGCCGACGGCCTTGCGCAGCCGCATCAGCACGTTGCGCAGCCTCGACCGGCAGGTCTCGACCTCCTCGCCCGGCCAGATCGACTCGCTGAGCTGGTCGAACGTCGCCGACCCGCTGTGAGCGACGATCACGCCGACGAGGCGCTGGGGGTTCCCGATGGGGATCGGGGTGTCGGCGTCGCCGATGCGCACGCTGATCGGGTCGCCGATGACGGTGACCCGCCGCAGCGTGCCCGGGGGTGGGAGCAGGGCCAGCGCCGCCGTGGACGTCTCCGGTCCCCGCAGCAAGAGCGTGTGCAGCTCGTGGTGGATGCGTCCCTCACCGAGCGCCGCGGCGCTGCTGAACCCCAGCGCCACCAGCTCGCGGTTGGACTCGGCCAGCAGGTGGCGGGCCCGCTCGTGGTCGCCGCGACGGGCCGAGGCGTAGGCGGCGACGAGCTCGACCCGCCACCACTCCGCTGGTGGGGTGCAGCGCCAACCCGACGGCCACGTCGCCGAGCTCGCCGCGCCGCGCGTCGAGCACGAACGCCGTCGACGCGACCTGGTCCGGGAAGACCGAGCGGCGGTCGGCGGCCCGCTCCAGGTACCGCGACGCCAGGTCGAGCTCGCCGAGGGCGCCGAGCACGGTCGCCATGTCGCACAGGAACGGCACGCCGAGCACGTCGTCGGCGCCGGTGAGCGCCGTGTTCTCGGCCGCCGTGACCCAGCGCAGCGTGGCGACGACGTCGTCGCGGCGGGACGCCACGAGCGCCCGGCCCCAGGCCGCCATGGCGATCAGGCGGGGGTTGTCGTGCACGTAGCCGAGGTCGGTCGACGCGCACGAACCGCGACTCGGCGCTCTCGAGGCGGTTGGCGTTGTACAGCACGAAGCCCTCGATGAGCACCGTGATCGAGCGTTCGGCGTCGGACAGCTCGGCGGTGCCGAGCAGCTGGCCGAGCTGGGTGAGGGCCTCGTCGTAGCGCCCGAGCGGGACGAACACGCTGGCCGCCAGGTCGCGCCGGCAGGCGCGGGCGCGGGCGAACTCGCCACAGCCCTCCCAGGCCGACACGGCGATGTGATAGCTCTCGGCGGCCCGCTGGAGGTCGGCGCGGGCGTCGGAGGTCGCCGCCGACTCGGCGAGCACCTCGTGGGCCCGGGCGAACGTCTGCTCCTCGCCGTCTCCGAGGTCGATCAGGGCCTGCTCGGCGACGCGCACCGCCTCGTCGTGACGGCCTTCGGCCAGGCGGGCCCGCGCCGCCTCGACGGCGACCCGCCGCCGCAGGGCCGGCGGCGCCGCCGCGGCGAGGGCGACCGCCCGGTCGATGTCGGCGGTGGCGTCGTCGACGCGCCCGATGGCCCACGTCGCCGACGCCCGCCGCAGCAGCAGGACCGGCTCGCGCTCGGCGCTCGGGCCGAGCCGCGCCAGCAGCGACAGCAGCAGCCGCGGCTCGACCATGTCGATGATCGACTCGCTCAGCTCCATCACCAGCCGGGTGGCGTGCTCGTGCTGGCCGGCGTCGAGCAGCAGGCTGATGGCCTCGATCGACCGTCCGCGGTCGAAGAGCTCGGCCGCCAGTTGGCCGGCGACCTCGGCATCCACCGGCGCCGTGCGGAACGAGGCCGCGGCGGCGAGGTCGAGCCCGCCCGTGACCTGGCGGCGCAGCGGGATGCCGGCGACGGCCGCCCGATCGACGAACCCGGCGCCGGCGAGGCGGTCGAGGAGGTGGCGGTCGATGCCGGGCGTCCGGGCCAGCAGGCCGACGACCGCGCTCTCCTTGGCGGTGAGCTGCTGCAGCGCCGCCGAGCTGGCCGCCCGCACCATCCGTGAGGCCAGGGCCACTGGGTCGGCCGACTGATCGCGCTGGCTCTGGTCGATGGCGGTGGCGATGACGCGCACGCTGCCGTCGGCCGCCTCGACGAGGCGTCGGGCGAGCGTGGCCCCACCCGTCGACAGCTCGCCGACGAGCTCGTCGGACGACACCGCGAGGGCGTCGGCGTCGATGATCGTGCCGTCGACGAGGCGGGCGGCGTCGTGGATCCCCTCGGGGAGGATGCGCCCGGCGATGATCAGGCGCGTCGTCGCCGGGGCGTCCTCCATGTGCTCGCCGAGGCGGGCGACGTCGTCGGGGCCCAGCACGTGGGCGTCGTCGACGATCACGGTGACCCCTGGCGTCATCGGCAACGGCCCGATGGCGCCGCGCATCCGCAGCGCGTCAGGGCCACCGGCCCGCCGGGCGAGCCAGGACTTGCCGTAGCCGCTGGGGGCCTCCAGCAGCGTGACGCCCGGCCCGTCGGAGCCGGACAGCCGGCTCAACAGCGGCGTGCGGGAAAGACGCATGGGGTGTGTCGCGAGCCTACGGCAGGACGGCGCGCGTGCCCCGTGTCACAACGCGTCGGGCCTGCTCAGCGCGGAAATAGGTACTTCGTCCGATGGCCGCCACCTCCCTTAGTCCCGCACCCTGGCACGAACCAGCCACGACAGGAGCGCACGATGCACCCGGACCTCGTCTTCCAGTTCGCCAACGACCACCAGCGGGACCTGATGGACCAAGCCGCCCGGCACCGCGCCGTCGGCGCCCGTCGCTGGCGCGGCCGGCGTCGCCGCGCTGCCGTCGAGGGCGGCCGATCCCATCTCCGGCTCGTCGACCCGCCACCTCCCCGGGTGGGTCGCGACCAGCCCGGTCACGACGTCCGCGTCGCCTGACCGGGCTCGTATCGTCGCCAACGTGCTCAGCGGTCGCATCGGCATGAGCCCCGTGATGGTGGGCCGCGCCGGTGCGTTCGCCGCGCCTCGTCGGCATCGTCGACGCCGCCGAGGTGATGACGGGCGATCAGCCCGCCGTCGCCCTGGTGTCCGGCGAGGCCGGCATCGGCAAGACGCGGCTCGTGCGCGAGCTGATCGACTCGCTGCCCGCCGCGGTCGTCACGCTCGTGGCCACGGCCCAGCCGGGGTCGCTCGGCCGGCCGGGCGACGCCGTCGTCGCGCTGGCCGGCGAGTCCCGCACCGACCGCGCCGACCCGACGACGGCCGCCTTCGAGGTCGTCAGCGCCGCCGTCGAGCACGGTCGCACCCTGCTGGTCGTCGAGGACATCCACTGGATGGACGCCGCCAGCGCCAACGTCGTCGACCGCATCAGCCAGCAGCGCTGGCCCGAGCTGGTCGTGATCGGCACGTACCGGCCCGGCGAGCTGTCGCGCGGCCAACCGGGCGGCGAGCTGGTGCTGCGGTTGGAGCGGCGCCACGCCGTCGAGCAGATCCGCCTCGACCGCCTCGACCGGACCGAGCTGGCCGCCCTGGTGGCCGCCATCCGTGGCGACGTGCCGTCGTCGGCGGTCGTCGAGGCCCTGTACCGGCGCAGCGGGGGCGTGCCGTTCGTCGTCGAGGAGCTGATCCGCTGCGCCGGCCCGACGTCGGTGGTCAGCGAGCTGCTGACGGCCGAGCTGCCGTGGTCGCTGGAGGAGGCGGTGCAGCAGCAGCTGGCCGGACTCGACGCCGCGCAGCGCACGGTCGTCGAGGCCCTCGCCGTGTACGGGAGGGCGGCCTCGTTCGACGCCCTCGTGCACGTCGCCGACGCCGCCGACGACGTCGTGCTGGGCGCCCTCCGCTCGCTGACCGCGTCGGGTGTCGTCTACGAGGTCGCCGACGACCAGTTCTGGTTCACCCACGCCCTCGTCGCCGACGCCATCGAGCACCACCTGCTCGGACGCGAGCGGCGGCGGCTGCACGAGCGCAGCTTCGAGGCGGTGCGGGCGGCGCCGATGCTCGACCACGCGTCCCTGGCCCAGCACGCCATCGGCGCCGGCCGGTACGACGAGGTGCCGGCGATCGCCCGCCGGGGCGCGCCGCGGTACCTCGAGAAGGGCTCGACGTTCCAGGCGCTGCGCCTGGCCGCCGACGCCCTCGGCGAGGCGCCCAACGACCCCGAGCTGCTGGCCGTCGCCACCGAGGCGGCGTGGCGCCTCGACTTCATCGGTGAGGCGCTGGGCACGGCGCAGCGCTGGGAGCGCGTCGCCGTCGAGCCGGCCGAGCGCATCGAGGCGATGCGCTTCGTCGCCCGTCTCCACTGGGAGGCCGGCGACCACGAGTCCAGCGTCGCGGCCCGCGACGCGCTGGAGTCGCTCGCCGAGTCCCTCGACACGCCCGAGCTGCGCGGGCCGGCGCGGGCCGGCATCGCCCAGCTGCACATGCTGGCCCACAACCCCGAACCAGCGGTGGCGTGGGCCGAACTGGCGAGGGCCGACGCCGAGTCGATCGGTGACGAGCACACCGCGGCTCGGGCCCGCGTCGAGGCGGCCAGCGCCATGGCCGGCCAACGGCCGCGGGCGGAGGCGGGGACGGCGATGGACGAGGCGATCGACCACGCCCGCCGCGTCGGCGATCCGGTGCTGCTGTGCCGGGCGATCAACAACTGCCTCGAGCTCGTCGCGCCGAACTCGCCGGTCGGCCGCGCCCGGCGGTCGGAGATGATCGAGGCCAGCCGGCGGGCCGGGTTCGACAAGCTCGGCGTGAGCGTCGGGCTGCTGTGGGACGTCGCCGCCGCCTTCCTCGACGGGGACCTCGGCGCCCTGCGCAGGGCCAACGCCGAGGGCGAGCAGTGGTGGGGTGGCCGGGAGAGCGAGCACTGCTGGGTGCGCTGGTGGCAGGTGAGCATGGCGATCGAGGAGGGGCGGCTCGGCGAGGCCGGGGCGCTGCTCGACCGCCTGGTGGCGGCCGAACCCGTGTGGAAGCGCCTGCACCGACCGGCGGTGCTCGCCCTCGAGCTGGCCGCGGCGACCGGCGACCGCGATGGCGGGCGGGTGGCGTTCGCCGCCCTCCTCGACCGGGACCGGCCGCTCGACCTCACGTCCTCGCTGACCGACGTGGTCGCCGCGACGGAGGCCGCGCTCGCCCTGGGCATCGCGCCGGAAGAGGTCGAGGTGGCGCTGCTCGACGGCTGGCTGGGCGATCACCCGTCGGCGGCCACCATCCGTGCCCACACCGACGGGCTGCTGCTCGCCGCCGCCGGCGATCATGCCGGGGCGGCGGCCGCCCTCGGGCGCGTGCTGGCCGATCCCGATCCGACGCTGGGGCGGCCGCTGATCGGGTCGCTGCGCACGACGCTGGCCGTGTCCCTGGCGGCGTCCGGCGACCGGGCCGGCGCCCTGCTCGCCGTGCGCCGCACGCTCGACGACGATCTCGCCCGCTGGCCGGGCACGCGGCGGGACCGGGCCCTCGCGCTGGCGCGGCGGCTGGAGGGGTCGTCGGCCCGCCCGGACGGCGAGCTGACCGGGCGCGAGCGGGAGGTCGCCGCCCTCCTCGCCGAGGGCCTGACGAACGGGCAGCTCGCCGAGCGCCTGTTCATCTCGCCGAAGACCGCCGCCGTCCACGTGTCCAACATCCTGGCCAAGCTCGGCCTGTCGAGCCGCGCCGAGATCGCCGCCTGGGCGGTCCGCCACGGCATCGCCCTCGAGAGCGCCTGACGACGACCCGGCCGCGTCCCCCAATCTGGGCGGGATCCTCACCACCCAGCCATCTGGGCGGGATCCTCACCAGGGGGTGAGACGATCCCCGCCCAGATCGTGGGGCGGGCGTGGTGGAGGCGGGCTCCGGCGGGCCGGAGCAGTAGCGTGCCGGGCCGTGGGTCAGCAGGTCGCCGTCACCGAGAAGCGCAGCACGTCCCCCGGCGTCGTGCGCCTCGAGCTGAACCGGGCGCTGACGGGGATGGGTCACGAGCACTTCCGGTCGGCCGGCGAGGCCTTCGGTCCGCGCCCGGCGGCCGAGGTCGCCCGGCGCCTGTTCGCCACCGGCCAGGTGCACGGCGTGCACGTGTACGCCAACATCCTCACCGTCGATCTGGCCAAGGGCGCCGACGGCGCCGGGCTGGCCGACATCGTGCGCAACCTCTACCGCTACTGGCAGCCGGGCATGGCGCCGCCGTCGTTCGAGGACCTCCAGCCGGAGGGCGACGCCCCGGCGGCCGACGCGCCGGCGCCGGGTGGTGGCGGTGACGCCCCCGACGCCGCCCTCGCCGAGGCGGCCAAGCGGGTGCCGATGCACCTCCTCGAGCGCAGCCGCGCCGCCCGCGAGCGGTGGAAGGGCCGCGCCGGCTGACCGCTTGTGGTAGCGAACATCCGTTCGTAGACTGCGGGCGATGGATCTGGCTCCCGCCGTCGCTGCCACGACCCTCGCTCGCCTGCGCACCCTGCCCGTCGCCGACCCGCTGATCCCCCTCCTGCCCGAGGGCGGGCTGGTGCGCGGCCGCGCCGTGGCCTGCCGGGGCGTCGCCGCCACGTCGCTCGCCCTGGCGCTCGCCGTGCAGGCCACCGCCGATGGCGCCTGGGTGGCCGTGGTCGACGTGCCGTGGCTGGGCGTCGAGGCCGCCGCCGAGCTGGGCATCCCGCTCGAACGCCTGGTGCGCGTCGACCCCGGCGTGGCGGGGTGGGCCGATCTGGTGGCCGCCGCCCTCGACGGCTTCGAGGTCGTCATCACCCGCGTGCCACCCCGGCTCGACGCCGGCACGTTGCGCCGGGTGCAGCACCGCGTGCAGGCCAGGGAGGCCGTGCTGATCGCCATCGGCGAGCCCGGCCGGCTGGCGGCCGAGCTCACGATGGAAGCCTCGACGCCACGGTGGGAGGGCGTCGAGCACGGGTCGGGCCGGCTGCGCGGCCGTCGAGTCACCGTCGAGGCCGGCGGCCGGCGGGTGCCCCGCCAGCGGCGGGTCGAGCTGTGGCTGCCCGGTCCGGACGGCACGATGGTCACGGCCGCGGTGGAGCCCGCGCCGGTCGAGTTGCGCCCCGTGGGGTAGGGCCGTGCGCTTCATGACCGTGTGGTGTCCCGACTGGCCGGTGGTGGCGGCCGGGGCCGACCCTGCCGTCCCGGCCGCCGTGCTGCACGCCAACCGGGTGGTCGCCCGCACGCGGGCGGCGGCCGACGAGGGCGTGGCCGTCGGGCAGCGCCGTCGCAGCGCCCAGCAGCGCTGCCCCGACCTCGTGCTGCTCGACCACGATCCGGCCCGCGACGCCCGCGCCTTCGAACCCGTCGTGCGGGCGGTCGCCCGCTTCACACCCCTGGTGGAGGTCGTCGAGCCGGGGTGGCTGGTCCTCGCCGCCCGCGGCCCGTCGCGGTACTTCGGCGGCGACGCCCGCTTCGCCGAGCGCCTCGTCACCGAGATCGGCGACCCGGTGCGGGTCGGTGTGGCCGACGGTCGCTTCCCCTCGGCCGTCGCCGCCCGCCTGGCGCGGCCGGTGCGCGTCGTGCCACCGGGGGAGTCCGCCGCGTTCCTCGCGCCGCTGCCCGTGGCCTGGTTGCACCAGACGGACGAGGTCGACGTCGAGCTCGTGGGCCTCTTCGCCCGCATGGGCCTGGCCCGGCTGGGCCAGCTGGCCGCCCTGCCGGTCGGTGACGTGATGGCCCGCTTCGGGACGCCGGGCCGGCACGCCCACCACGTGGCCGGTGCCCTCGACGACCGGCCGGCCGACGCCGTCGAACCGCCGCCGGACCGTCGCGTCCAGCAGACGTTCGACGATCCCGTCGTGCTGCTCGAGCCGCTCGTGTTCGCCGGCAAGCACCTCGCCGACGAGCTGGTGGCCGGGCTGGCCGCCGAGGGCCGCGTGTGCACCCGCCTCGTCGTGACGGCCGAGACCGAGCACGGCGAGCGCAGCGAGCGGGTCTGGTACCGGGCGGCGGGGATGTCGGCCCTGGCGATGGTCGAGCGGGTGCGGTGGCAGCTGCAGTCGTGGATGGAGGGTGACGACATCACGGCCGGGGTGGTGCTGCTGCGCCTGGCGCCGGCGGAGGTGCGCGGTGACCGGGGTGAGCAGGGGCGCCTGTGGGGCGGGCCGTCGGCGGCCGACGAGCGGGCGGCGCGGGCGGTCAGCCGGCTGGCCGGCATGGTGGGTGACGAGGGGGTGCTGGTGCCGGCGTGGCGCGGCGGTCGCCTGCCCGGCGACCGCTACGGGTGGGTGCCGGCGTCGACCACCGACCTCACCGACGCCGACGACACCGCCGAGCGCCTGCGCCCGCCACTGCCCGGCCCGTGGCCCGGGTCGCTGCCGGCGCCGTCACCGGCGGTCGTGCCGCCGGCCTCCCAGCCCGCCGAGCTGGCCGACGCCCACGGCCGGCCGGTGCGGGTGGGCGGGCGTGGCGAGGTCAGCGCGCCGCCGGTCACGTTGGCCATCGCCGGTCGTCCGCCCGTGGCGATCACCGGGTGGGCCGGGCCGTGGCCGGTCGACGAGCGGTGGTGGGAGCCGCAGCGGCACCGGCGCCTCGCCCGCTTCCAGGTCGTCACGGCGGACGGTGCCGCCCACCTGGTGCTCGCCGAGCATCGCCAGTGGTGGGTGGCCGCCAGCTACGAGTAGGAGTAGGACTGAGGGCGAGGAGGTGGTTGACATGGAACCTCGCCGGATCCTCGTCGTCGCCAACCAGACCGCGGGAGGTGACGAGCTCTTCGACGCGGTGACGAAGCGGGCGGCCGACGGGGGGTGCCGCTTCACGCTGCTCGTCCCGGCCACGCCGCCCGCCGAGCACGCCACGTGGACGGAGGGCGACGCGCTGGCGATCGCTCGCCGGCGGATGGCGGCGGGCGTCGAGCGGCTGGCGGCCGCCGGCGTCGAGGTCGAGGGCACGGTCGGCGACGCCAGCCCGGTGCGCGCCATCGACGACGTGCTCATCGAGCACCCCCACGACGAGATCATCCTGTCGACGTTGCCGCCCGGCATCTCGCGGTGGTTGAAGAAGGACCTGCCCCACCGCGTCGAGCAGCGCTTCGCCCTTCCCGTCACCACCGTCATCAGCACCCGCCAGCCGACCGCCTGAGCCCCTCGATCCGGGCGGGATTCGTCCCAGCACCTGCCGAGGATCCCGCCCAGATGGCGCTTCTGAGCCCCTGCCTTCGGCGGGGACCGTCACAGGACGTTGTCGCGCAGCGCCGGGAAGACCTTGGCGACCTTGGCGGTCAGGTACTCGCCGTAGGTGCCGTCCCAGGCCCGCACGCTGGTGCCGTCCCAGCGGCGATCGGCGTCGTCGGCCGGCGGCGTGCCGGCGAGCGGCAGCACCGGACAGCGGACGTCCCACGACGGGTCGATGAAGCAGGGGAACGAGAGGCGCTCGGCATCCGACGTGTTGCGCACGCGGTGCGGCGTCGACCGGTAGCGGCCCTCGGTCATCCGGTCGAGCATGTCGCCGAGGTTGACGACGAACACGCCCGGCTCGGACGGCACGTCGATCCACCCGTCCGGCCCGCGCACCTGCAAACCGTCGTTGGCGTCGGTGGCGAGGATGGTGAGCAGCCCGTAGTCGGTGTGCTCGGCCACGCCCCAGCCGTCGTCCATCGCCGGCGGGTAGCGGAAGATGCGGAACAGCACCGTCGGGTCGCCCGTCACGTGCTGCTCGAACCATCCGCCGTCGAGGCCGAGCCCGGCGGCGACGAGGCGCAGCAGGCGGGCCCCGAGCGCGGTCATCGCGTCGATCCAGCCGAGCACGGCCGGGCCCAGCCCGGCGGGCTCGGCGGGGAACAGGTTGGGTCCGTGCAACGGCCGGCCGGCCGGGCCCTCGACGCCGAAGTAGATGCCCTCCTTGTGGTCGGGGCGGCCGGACGTCAGCTCGCCGTCGAGCGGGAACCACCCGCGCCACGCCCGCCCGCCGTGGACCATCGCGATGCGCGCCTTGACGTCGTCGGGCAGGGCGAAGAACTCCCGCGCCAGGCCGTCCAGCTCGGCCAGCCGGCCGGCTGGCACGCCGTGGCCGGTGATCCGGAAGAACCCGAGGTCGCGGCAGGCCCGGTCGATGGCCGCGGCCACCGAAGCGGCGTCGTCGCGCAGGTCGACGAGCGGGAGCGCGGGCACGCCCGGCATCGTAGCAAGTGGTTGACAACGACTCTTTCGAAACGTATACTTCGAAACAAGACTTTCGAAGGAGGACGTCATGTTGCACCCAGACATCAGCGCCGCAGCGGCCCGCCACCTCGTGGCCGAGCGGACCCGCAACGCCGAGTTGGCGTTCCACCGCCGCCCCCGCCGTGGACGCAAGACTCGGAGCCGATGACCGAGCCCGACAAGCGCCACCTGACCGATGCCACCGAGATGCGCGCCCTCGCCCATCCGGTGCGCATCGCGCTGCTCGAGCTGCTCGGTCGGGAGGGCCCGCTGACGGCCACCCAGGCCGGCGAGCAGCTCGGTGAGTCGCCGGCCAACACGTCCTTCCACCTGCGCACGCTCGCCAAGTACGGCTTCGTCGAAGAGGCACCAGGGGGCACCGGCCGCCAACGGCCGTGGCAGCGGATCAGCCAGATCCACGCCTTCGACCTCGACATCGAGGACACCCAGGCCGCCGTCGCCGCCAACGCCCTGTCCAACTTCTTCATCGACCGCAACCGCGACCGGCGGCGGGCCTGGAACGAGACGTACACCTCGTTCCCCAAGCCGTGGCGTGATGCGTCCTTCGCCTTCGACTCGCTCACGTACATGACGACGGCCGAGCTCGCCGAGGTGGGCGAGCAGATGATCGCCCTGCTCGAGCCGTACTCCGACCGCGTCGTCGACCGCTCCAAGCGGCCGGAGGGCGCGTTGCCGGTGAACGTCGTCACGACCGGCCACCCGCTGCCGCCCACCGCGTCCGGGAACTGACCCTCCGGTATGGTCCGGCGCCGTGGTCGACGCCGCCGGGTTGCTGGAGCAGGTCGTCGCTGCCGTCCGTGGCCGCACCCCGGTCGACGACCGTGAGCGCGTGTCGATCGAGCGGTTCGTCACCGAGGTCGCCGCGCTCGCCGAGCCCTTCGCCGAGGACGCCTCGCCGACCCACGTGACGGCGTCGGCCCTCGTCGTCGGGCGGCGCGGCATCGTGCTGCACCGCCACCGCGTGCTCGGCATCTGGATCCAGCCGGGCGGTCACATCGACGCCGGCGAGACACCGTGGGACGCCGCCCTGCGCGAGGCCGTCGAGGAGACCGGCCTCGCCGTGCGCCACGCCGGCGCCGTGCCCGAGCTGGCCCACGTCGACGTGCACCCCGGCCCGCGCGGCCACACCCACCTCGATCTGCGCTACCTGCTCGACGGCGGCGACGCCGACCCGGCGCCGCCGCCCGAGGAGAGCCAGGAGGTGGCGTGGTTCGACTGGCCGGCCGCGCTCACCATCGCCGAGCCGGGCATGGCCGGCATCCTGCGCTCCCTCGCCAGCGCGTTCGTCGTAACGTCCGCCGACATGGACATCGTGGAGCTGCACGCCCGCACCGTCGCCGAGTTCGTCGCCCGCGCCGCTGCCGTCGACGCCGGCCAGTGGGGAGCGCCCACGCCGTGCACCGATTGGGACGTGCGCCAGCTCGTCAACCACGTCGTCGGCGAGGACCGCTGGACCGGCCCGCTGCTCGCCGGCCAGACCATCGCCGAGGTCGGCGATCGCTTCGACGGCGACCTCCTCGGCGACGACCCCGTCGCCACCGTCCACGACGCGACCGGCGCAGCGCTGGCCAGCGTGGCCGAGCGCGCCCCGGCCGGCGGTCAGGTGCACCTGTCGTACGGCGACGAGGACCTCGAGGAGTACCTCCGGCAGCTGTCGGCCGACCACCTGATCCACGGCTGGGACCTCGCCGCGGCCACGGGCGGGGACACGTCGTTGGACCCCGAGCTCGTGGCCGAGGTGGCCGGCTGGTTCGCCGAGCGCGAGACGCTGTACCGCGGCGCCGGGATCATCGCGGCGCCGGTCCCGGTGGCCGAGGACGACGCCGCCGCCCAGCTCCTCGGCGCCTTCGGCCGCAACCCGGAGTGGTCACCACCGGGCTGAACCAGCCCCACGTCGGTTCTGACGAAGATCTTCGACCGTTTCTGGCCGAGAAGTTCACACAGAACCAGCGACACCGGGTTCCTCTCGACCGAACTTGCGTTCGCCGCACACCCGTTCGATACTGGGCGGGTGGGGTTCAACAACCCGTCGTGGACGTGGGCCGAGCTGGAGGCCGCGCTCTCCGGCAAGACCGGTCGCGACGGGCGGGCGGCGGGCAGCCCATCGTGGAACGCCGGCGGCGACGGGCCGGCGTGGAGCCGCCGCCGCCAGCCGTTCCAGGCCGACGGCGTCGAGCGGCGGGCCGGCACCGTGCCCTACGCCGAGCTGCACTGCCACTCCAACTTCTCCTTCCTCGACGGTGCGGCGCACCCCGAGGAGCTGGCCACCGAGGCGGCCCGGCTCGGCCTGGAGGCGCTGGCCCTCACCGACCACGACGGCTTCTACGGCGTGGTCCGCTTCGCCGAGGCCGCCAGGGCCGTCGGGATGCCGACGGTGTTCGGGGCCGAGATCACGCTCACGCCCGGTCTCGCCGCCGACCAGCGGGTGGCCCGGGAGGAGGCCGAGACGCTGCACCAGGTGTCCACCGGACAGGTGCCCGACAGCCATGCGCCGGACCCCCACGGCGACCACCTCCTGCTGCTCGCCGACGGGCCGGCGGGGTACGGCCACCTGGCCCGCACGTTGAGCCTGGGCCACCTGGCGGGGGAGAAGGGGGCGCCGCAGTTCACGCTCGGCGACGTCGCCCGCCACACCAGCGGGCACGTCTGGGCGCTCACCGGCTGCCGCAAGGGCGCCGTTCCGGCGTCACTCATGAAGGACGGTCCGGCGGCGGCGCGCCGCGAGCTGCTGCGCCTCGTCGAGGCGTTCGGGCGCGACCGCGTGCTCGTCGAGCTGTGGGACCACGGTGATCCCCTCGACTCGGCGCGCAACGACGCCCTCGCCGAGCTGGCCGCCCGTCACGACGTCGGTTGCGTGGCCACCACCAACGCCCACTACGCCACGCCGGCCCAGCGCCGGCTGGCCACCGCGCTGGCCGCCGTGCGGGCCCGGCGCAGCCTGGCCGAGCTGGACCCGTGGCTACCGGCGGCGGCCGGGGCCCACCTCCGTTCGGGCGCCGAGCAGCGCCGCCGGTTCGCCCGCTACCCCGGTGTCGTCGAGCTGGCCGCCGAGGTCGGTCGGGCCGCCGCCTTCGACCTGTCGCTCGTCGCCCCCGCCCTGCCGCCGTTCCCGTGCCCCGACGGGCTGACCGAGATGCAGTACCTCCGCCGGATCGTCGAGGAGGGCGCCACCCGACGCTACGGGGAGCGCCGGGCCGACGCCCTCGCCTGGCAGACCATCGACCGCGAGCTGGCGATCATCGAGCACCTCGGCTACCCCGGCTACTTCCTCGTCGTGTGGGACCTCGTCGAGTTCTGCCGGCAGTCGGACATCCTCTGCCAGGGCAGGGGATCGGCCGCCAACTCGGCCGTCTGCTACGCCCTCGGCATCACGGCCGCCGACGCCGTCTCCCTGGGCCTGCTGTTCGAGCGCTTCCTGTCGCCCGAGCGCGACGGGCCGCCGGACATCGACATCGACATCGAGAGCGACCGGCGCGAGGAGGTCATCCAGTACGTCTACGGCAAGCACGGCCGCCACCACACGGCCCAGGTGGCCAACGTCATCACGTACCGGGCCCGCTCGGCCGTGCGCGACATGGCCAAGGCGCTGGGCGCCGCCCCGGGCCAGCAGGACGCCTGGTCCAAGCGCGTCGACGGGTGGGGCAACGTGACGGCCACCAGACGCGAGCAGGAGGCCGAGCCGTCTTCGAGCAACGGCATCCCCGAGGCCGTGCTGGAGCTGGCGGCGCAGGTCGAGGACGCGCCGCGGCACCTCGGCATCCACTCCGGCGGGATGGTCATCTGCGACCGCCCGGTCATCGAGGTGTGCCCGGTCGAGTGGGGGCGGATGGACGACCGCTCGGTGCTGCAGTGGGACAAGGACGACTGCGCCGCCGCCGGGCTGGTGAAGTTCGACCTGCTCGGCCTGGGGATGCTGTCGGCGCTGCACTACGCCATCGACCTGATCCGGGAGCACCGCGGCTACGAGGTCGACCTGGCGACGATCCCCCAGGAGCCCGAGGTCTACGAGATGCTCTGCAGGGCCGACACGGTGGGTGTGTTCCAGATCGAGTCGCGGGCGCAGATGGCCACGCTGCCGAGGCTCAAGCCGCGGGAGTTCTACGACCTCGTCGTCGAGGTGGCGCTGATCCGGCCGGGCCCGATCCAGGGCGGGTCGGTGCACCCGTACATCCGCCGGCGCAACGGCCACGAGCCCGTCACCTACCTCCACCCGTTGCTGGAGAAGTCGTTGCACAAGACGCTCGGCGTGCCGCTGTTCCAGGAGCAGCTGATGCAGATGGCCATCGACGTCGCCGGGTTCACGCCGGCCGAGTCCGACGAGCTGCGCCAGGCGATGGGGTCGAAGCGCTCGGCGGCGCGCATGGAGCGGTTGAAGCAGCGGCTGTACGCCGGCATGGCCGAGCGGGGGATCACCGGCGACATCGCCGACGAGCTGTTCGTGAAGATGAAGGCGTTCGCCAACTACGGCTTCCCCGAGAGCCACTCGGTGTCGTTCGCCTACCTCGTGTACGCCTCGTCGTGGATCAAGCACCACGAGCCGGCGGCGTTCTGCGCAGCGCTGCTGAACGCCCAGCCGATGGGGTTCTGGAGCCCGCACACGCTGGTTCGTGATGCGCGCCGGCATGGCGTCACCGTCCGCGGCCCCGACCTCGATGCCTCCCTGGCGACGGCCACCCTGGAGCCGTGCGCCGACTCCGTGGGTGGGGTCGCCGTGCGGTTGGGGATCGGGTCGGTGCGGGGGATCGGGACGGAGCTGGCGAAGGAGATCGCGGCGGGGCGGCCCTACGCGTCGCCGGAGGACCTCGTGCGGCGGGTGCCGGCGCTCGACCTCGGCCAGCTCGAGGCGCTGGCCACGGCCGGCGTGTTCGGCGAGTGCTTCGGGCTCGAGCGGCGCGAGGCCCTGTGGGCGGTCGGCGCC
Organism: uncultured Acidimicrobiia bacterium; assembly: GCA_963784255.1. Lineage (GTDB taxonomy): Bacteria > Actinomycetota > Acidimicrobiia > Acidimicrobiales > Ilumatobacteraceae > JALZMG01. Next base: position 265,732 of record CAWAQO010000007.1, read on the forward strand.
GTCGCCCAGTCCCGCCCTGGCCGCCTGGCCGGCATCGTCACCGGAGCCACGGCACCGGCCCTGCCCGGGATGTCGCCGGTGGAGGAGGCCGTCGCCGACCTGTGGGCCACCGGGATCTCGGCCGACGGCCACCCGACGCAGTTCCTGCGCCGGCAGCTCGACGAGCTGGGCGTGGTGACGTCGGCCGGGCTGTGGGACGTCACGCCGGGATCACGGGTCACCGTGGCCGGGGTCGTGACCCACCGCCAGCGCCCGATGACCGCCCAGGGCACGACCTTCCTCAACCTGGAGGACGAGACCGGCCTGATCAACGTCGTCGTGTCGAAGGGGTGCTGGGCCCGCTTCCGCCGGGTGGCGCGGGAGGCCCCGGCGATGACGATCCGCGGCCGCCTCGAGCGCAGCGAGGGCGTGATCAACCTGGTGGCCGAGCACCTCGCCGCCCTCGCCGTCCCCGGCAGCACGATCCACGCCAGCCGTGACTTCCACTGACCCCGGGTTCTGTGTGAAGGAACCGGCCAGGAACCGGCCGGAACCTTCGTCAGAACCGGGCGGCGGCGGGCGCCGGGCTCATCACCCGGAGGCGGCGGATGCGCTCCTCGGTGGCCGGGTGGGTGGAGAACAGGCGGGCCATGTCCGGGCCGCCGCGGCGCTGGCGGCCGCCCTCGGCGAGCGGGTTGTGGATCCAGGCGTAGGCCTGCGACGGGTTGACCTGCATCGGGCGCTGCTTGGCGACGACCTCGATGCGCTGCAGGGCGCGGGCGAGCGGCTCGCCGGTGCCGAGCAGCTCGGCGGCGCCACGGTCGGCCTCGAACTCGCGCGAGCGGCTGACGGCCATCTGCATCAGGCCGGCGGCCAGCGGTGCCAGCAGCGCGATCAGCAGGGCACCGACAGCGTTGCCGCCGCCGTCGTCGTCGTCGCGCCCGCCGAAGATGGCCGAGAACATCGCCATCTGGGCGAGGAAGCTGATGCCGGTGGCGATCGCCGCGGCCACCGATCCGATCAGGATGTCGCGGTGGCGCACGTGCATCATCTCGTGGGCCAGCACGCCCTCGACCTCGTCGCGCGGCAGCGTCTGCCACAGACCCTCGGTCACGCAGACGACGGCGTGCTGCGGGTTGCGCCCGGTGGCGAAGGCGTTGGGCTGGGCGTTGGGGGCGATGGCGACGGTGGGCATCGGCAGGTCGGCGCGGGCGGCGAGGCCGGCGACCATGCGGTACAGCTCGGGCGCCTCGGTCTCGGTGACGATGCGGGCGCGGGCGGCCCGCAGGGCGAGCTTGTCGCTCTGCCAGTAGGAGAAGCCGACGATGGCGAGGCCGAACAGCAGGCCGAGCAGCAGCCCGGTCGGCCCGCCCAGCAGCCCGCCGACGGCGACGGCCAGGCCGGCGAGGCCGGCCAGGAGGGTGAACGTCTTGATGGTGTTCGTGAACATCGTGACGTTCACGATAAGGACGAAAGGTGAGAGCCAGGTGTCGATCGCGGCCGCCGCCGTTCGTCTCCACGATGTCCGCCACGAGGGGTGGCGGCACTGCGAGAGGATGACAGCATGCCCAAGTACCTGATGCTCATCGTCGAGGACGAGAAGGCCCTCGAGGGGGTCGACGCCGGCTCGCCGGAGCTCAACGAGATGATGCAGATGCACGGCGACTTCGCCGCCGCCGTGGAGCGGTCCGGCGCCAAGGTCCTCGGCGGCGAGGCGCTGCAGCCGGTCGCCACGGCGACGTTCCTGCGGAGCACCCGCACGAGCGACGTCAAGGCCGTCGACAACCCGGCGCCCGACGTCAAGGAGACCCTCGGCGGCTACTACCTCATCGAGGCGGCCGACGACGCCCAGGCCCGCCAGCTCGCCGAGCTGTGCCCGGCGCCCGCCGGGTACATCGAGCTGCGTCCGATCTGGGAGATCGGCGGTTCGTGACGCGCGACGAGGCGGCGGACGCCGTCTCCGCCGCCCAGCGCACGTCGTGGGGTCGCGTGGTGGCCGCGACGATGCGCCTCGCACGCGACCTCGACATCGCCGAGGAGGCCACGGCCGACGCCTTCCTGCTGGCGCTCAGGACGTGGCCCGAGCGCGGCGTGCCCGACTCGGTGGAGGCGTGGCTGCTGACGGCGGCCCGCCGCAGGGCCATCGACCGGGTCCGCCGGGCCTCGGCGCTGCGCGGCCGGCTGCGCCTGCTCGCCGCGACGGGTGAGCTGGCGGAGCCGCCGGCCGACGGCGCGGTCGGCGGTCCGCCGGTCGCCGACGACGAGCTGCGCCTCGTCGTGCTGTGCTGCCACCCGGCGCTGGCGCCCGAGACGCAGGTCGCGCTGACGCTGCGCCTCGGGTGCGGCGTTCCCACCGCCGCCGTGGCGGCGGCCTTCCTGGTGCCCGAGGCGACGATGGCGGCCCGCCTCACCCGGGCCAAGAAGCGCATCGCCGAGTCGGGTGCCGGCATCGACCTCCCCGACGACGTCGCCGTCGAGGAGCGCATGCCGGCGGTGCGGCGCACCATCCACCTCGCCTACACGATGGGCCACACGGCGGGGTCGGGTGCCGAGCTGCGCGCCGACGACGTGGCCCGGCACGCCGTCCGCCTGGCCAGGGGCGTGCACGCTCTCCGGCCGGGCGACACCGAGGCGGCCGGCCTGCTGGCACTGGTGCTGCTCACCGAGGCGCGCGCCGGTGGGCGCCAGGCGGCCGACGGGACGCAGGTGCTGCTGGCCGACGTCGACCGGGGCGCGTCGGACGGCGCGCTGATCCGGGAGGGCATGGCCCTGGTGGCCGGACTGCGGCACCCGGGTCCACTCGGCCTCCAGGCCATGATCGCGGCGGAGCACACGTCGGCCCGGACGTTCGCGGCGACCGACTGGACGGCGATCGTGGGCCTCTACGACCGCCTGCTGGCGCTCGAGCCGAGTCCGACGGTGGCCCTCGGACGGTGCGTGGCGATCTCGTACCTGCGCGGCCCGGACGCCGGACTGGCCGACCTCGACGAGGTCCTCGCGATGGGCGGCCTCGAGCGCTATCCCTACGGCCTGGCGGCCCGGGCCCACATGCTCGAGCGGCTCGGTCGGACCCCCGAGGCGATGGCGGCGTGGGCGGGGGCGGCCGGCCGCGCCCGCAGCGACGCCGAGCGCGAGTTCTTCGAGGCCAGGTCCGCCCCTTGATCTGGGCGGGATCGTCACCAGCAGCTGGCACGATCCCCGCCCAGATCGACCGGGTGGTGAGATCCCCGCCCAGATTGGGGAGCGTCACCCGTAGCGGGCCACGAGCTCCTGCCCGATTCCCGCCAGGCGTTCGCGGACCTCCGGCGGGGAGATGACGTCGAGGACCTGGCCCCAGCCGGCGAGCTGCTGGGCGAGCATCTCCGCCGTCGCCGCGCCGATCTCGATGTCGACGACGCCGTTGCCGCCGTCGTCCACGACCTGCACGGTCGTGCCGAACTGCCCGCGCAGCGCGCCGACGGCCCAGCGCGGCGCCCGCACGACCGCCCGCTCGGACGCCCGCCGCTCCTCGATCGTGGACACGACGGACTGCCACGTCTCGGCCAGGTCGAAGCCGTCGGGGCGCACCACCGGGTCGTCGGTGACGGTGACCGAGCGCACGCGGCCGACTCGGAACGTGCGCAGCCCGCGCTCGGTGTCGGCGACGAGGTACCAGACCGAGCCCTTCTCGACGAGGCCGAGCGGGTGCACCGTGCGCTCCGACTCGGCTCGCGTCCGGTCGGCGTAGCCGAGCCGGATCTGGCGGCCGTCGATCACGGCCTGCTGGAGCACGTCGAGGTGGGCCGGCCGCCACGGCTCGTGGCCGCCCCACGTCGCCGGGTCGAGGACGATGGCCGCGGCCGCCGCCTCGGCCGTCGAGCGGAACGTCTCGGGCAGCGCCTGCACCAGCTTGCGCAGGGCCGCCTTGGCCTCCGGCGTGACCGCGGCCGACGGGCCGGCGAGGAGGAACAGGGCCTGGGCCTCGTCGGCCGTCAACCCGCTGAGGTCGGTGCGGGCGCCACCGATCAGCGACCACCCGCCGCCCCGACCCGGCTGCGAGTACACCGGGATGCCGGCCATGGCCAGGGCCTCGAGGTCGCGCCGGGCCGTCTTGACGGACACCTCCAGCTCCTCGGCGACCTCGGCCGCCGTGACGCGGCCCTTCGCCTGGAGCACCAGCAGGGTGGCGACGAGTCGGTCGGCGCGCATGTCACACATCGTGACACCTGAAGTGGTCAGGGGGTGACCACTTCAGTTTCGGACAATGTGGTCATGACCAACGCACCTGCTCCCGCCATCGAGGCCGTGGACCTGCACAAGCACTTCGGCGACGTCGCCGCCCTCGACGGCCTCGACCTCGTCGCCCCGGCCGGCGCCGTCACCGCCGTGCTCGGCCCGAACGGCGCCGGCAAGACGACGTTCGTCAGCGCCGTCGCCACGCTCCACCGGCCCGACGCCGGAGTCTTGCGCGTGGCCGGCATCGACGCCGTCGCCCACCCCGACCGGGTGCGCCGGGTGATCGGGCTGGCCGGCCAGCACGCCGCCGTCGAGCCGGCGCTGACCGGTCGCGAGAACCTGGTCATGGTCGCCCGGCTTTTCGGCCACGGGCGCAAGGGCGCGGTCCGGGCGGCCGACATCGTGCTCGGCCAGATCGGCCTGACAGAGGCGGCCGACCGTCTGGTGCGCGGCTACTCCGGCGGCATGCGTCGGCGCCTCGACCTCGGCGCCAGCCTCGTCGGCGCCCCGCGGCTGCTGCTCCTCGACGAGCCGACCACGGGACTCGATCCGCGCAGCCGCATCGAGCTGTGGGACGCCATCCGCGAGCTCGTCGCCACCGGCACCGACGTGCTGCTGACGACGCAGTACCTCGACGAAGCCGACCAGCTCGCCGACCACATCGTGATCGTCGACCACGGCCGGTCGATCGCCACCGGCACGCCGGCCGAGCTCAAGGGTCGGGCCGGTCAGGACATGGTCGAGGTGCGGGTGCGCCGGGCCGACGACCTCGGTGCCGCCCGTGAGCTGCTCGCCCCGCTCGGCAACGACGCTCCGCGCGTCGACGAACCGGCGCGGCGGGTGGCCGTCCCGGTCGCCGACGGCACCGACCGCCTCGCCGAGGCGGTGCGCCTGCTCGCCGACGCCCGCATCGGCATCGACGACGTCGGGCTGCGCCGGCCGACGCTCGACGAGGTGTTCCTCACCCTCACCGGCCATGCCGCCGCCGCCGAACCCGTCAACGCCTGAACCGAAGGAGCCAGCCATGAGCCTCGTGACCGCAACCATCCCCGTACCGTCCGCCGACTTCCGCTCGACCACCCTGACGCCGCCGACCGGCCACGCCGGCGTCGTCACCACCGCCCTGACGTTCGCCGGGCGGACCCTCCGCCAGTTCCGCCGCACGCCCCAACTGCTCGTCGTCGGGGCCCTGACGTCGATCATGTTCATGCTCATCTTCCGGTACGTCTTCGGCGGCGCCATCGACACCGGCGACGTCGCCTACGTCGACTTCCTGGTGCCCGGCCTGGCCGCCGCCGGCGCGATGTTCTCCGGCATGGGCGGCGCCGTCGGGGTCGCCGAGGACGTCGAGAGCGGCGTGTTCGACCGCCTCCGGTCGCTCCCGATCCCGCGGGGTGGGGTGCTGCTCGGCCGCGCCATCGCCGACACCGCGCTGGTCGGCTGGGGGCTGTTCATCACGGTGACGGTGGGTGTGCTCACCGGCTTCCGGTTCCACGGCACGGCGCTCGAGGCGGTGCTCGCCGTCGTCCTGTGCCTCGTGTTCGGCAGCGCCTTCGCCTGGGTGTTCATCTGGATGGGCCTGGTCTCCGGCACCGCCCAGGCGGCCCAGGGGATGACGATGCTGGCGTTCCCCTTCGTGTTCGTGTCCAGCGCCTACGTGCCCGTCGAGTCGATGCCCGGCTGGCTGCAGCCGGTGGCCGAGCACCAGCCGATCACGCCGATGGTCGGATCGGTGCGGGCCCTGGCCCTCGGCGACCAGGCCGAGGCGGCGCTCGGCCACACGGCCGGCTACTACACCGTGCGCGCCCTGCTGTGGTGCGTCGTCATCCTCGCCGTGTTCGTGCCCCTGGCGACGCGGCGCTTCGCCCGCCGCTGACGGTCACGCCTCCGGTGTCGCCGGCGGATCGATCTCGCGGTCGATCCGCCGGCGGTACGTCAGGGGCAGGGCGATCCAGAGCGCGAGGAGGACGGCGGTGACCGGGACCGTCGCCCACCATGCCGTGTCGGTCCCGAAGATCAGCCGCATCACGCACCAGAACGACGTCAGCAGGCTGAACCCGAGCAGCGCCAGGCCGGCCACCGTCACGCGGATCCCCCATTCCAGGCGGGCGGTCCGGGCGGTGCGCTCGCCGACCCGGTGGAACACCGTCGGTGTCAGGAGGGTCACGACGGACAGGAGGGCACTCACCATGGCGACGCCGAACACGTTGCGTCCCGTGTCGTCGAGGCGGTCGAACCCCTGGGCGAACGGAGCCGTGAGCATGAACGCCAGCAGGACCTGGACGCCCGGCAGGATCACGCGCAGCTCCTGCAGCAGGCCGTAGTAGCGCTGGCGCAACTCCTCGCGGTCGGTCCTGTCGTCCAGCTTGTCGGCGTCGCTGTCGGAACCCATGCGGGCGATTGTCTACCCGTTGTTCGCGCTGCGATCACGTCTCGTTCAGCACGGTGGCGGGCAGTCTCCGCGCATGGCGACGGTGCGCGTCGGTTGCTCCGGCTGGCAGTACCGCGACTGGCGCGGCGTGGTCTACCCGCGGGATCTGCCCGCCCGTCGCTGGTTCGAGCACTACGCGACGCTGTTCGACACCGTCGAGTTGAACAGCACGTTCTACCGGTTGCCACCGGCGGCGACCGTGGAGGCGTGGGCGCAACGGGCACCCGAGGGGTTCCTCTACGCGCTCAAGCTCGGCCAGTTCGGCTCCCACCGGATGAAGCTGCGCGACGCGGCGAGCTGGCTGCCGAACCACGTCGACCGCGTCGAGCGGCTCGGCCGTCACGCCGGACCGACCGTCGTGCAGCTGCCGCCGCGCTGGCGTCGCGACGTCGGACGGCTCGACGAGTTCCTCGCCGTCGCGCCGCGGACGATCCGGTGGGCCGTCGAGCTGCGCGAGCCGTCCTGGCTGCACGACGACGTCTACCGCTGCCTGGAGGATCACGGCGCCGCGCTGTGCGTCCACGACATGCTCCCGGACCACCCGTGGCTGCAGACCACGGACTGGACGTACGTGCGCTTCCACGGGCCCGACGCTCCGACCGTCAAGTACCTCGGCCGCTACGGCGGCCGGCGGCTCTGAGCCGGCCGGCCGCCCGGCTGACGGCCTGGCGCGACGAGGGGTGCGACGTGTACGCCTACTTCAACAACGACTTCCATGGCCACGCCGTGGAGGACGCCCGCTGGTTGCGCCGGCGGTTGGCCGGGTAAGGCGCGCCCCCGTGACGGCCGCGCCCTTCGTCCCGCCCGAGCGCGACGTGAGTGCGCTCGCCGCGGCAGCCGTGTCGTGCACCGGCTGCTCGCTGTACGTGGCAGCGACGCAGACCGTCTTCGGTGAGGGCGCTCCGCGCGCCGCGCTGATGCTCGTCGGCGAGCAGCCGGGCGATCAGGAGGACCGCAAGGGCCACCCGTTCGTCGGGCCGGCGGGCGGCGTGCTGTGGCGGTGTGTCGAGGAGGCCGGGATCGGGCGCGATGACGTGTACACGACGAACGCCGTCAAGCACTTCAAGCACGAGGTGCGCGGCAAGCGCCGGCTGCACAAGAAGCCCGGCACCGCGGAGATCGAGGCGTGCCACCCATGGCTGACGGCCGAGATCGAGGCCGTCCGCCCGCGCGTGATCGTGGCGCTCGGTGCCGTCGCCGCTCGTTCGCTGCTCGGGCGCACCGTCGGCATCGCCGCCAGCAGAGGGAATCCGCAGGAGGCGTGCGGCGTTCCCCTGTACGTGACCTACCACCCGTCGGCGGTGTTGCGTGCCGACGAGCGGGCGAAGGAGGTTCGCGCCGCCCTCGTCGAGGACCTGCGGGCGGCGTGGCAGAGGTCACGTTCCGAAACGTTGCCGTAGCGGTGCGAAACGCTTACGTTGCGTAAGCGTGACCGACATCCCGCTGTACTCCCGCCCGGACGTCTACGAACGCCGCTGGTTCCTGCTCGGCGTGCTGTGCCTCTCGCTCGTCATGATCGTCATGGCCGTGTCGTCGCTCAACGTGGCCCTGCCGACGCTGCAGCAGGAGCTCGGGACGAGCGCCACGACGCTGCAGTGGATCGTCGACTCCTACGCCCTGGTGTTCGCCGGGTTCCTGCTGACGGCCGGGGCGCTCGGTGACCGCTTCGGGCGCAAGGGCGCGCTGCTCGTGGGCCTCGGCGGTGTTCGCCGTCGGCGCCCTCGTCAGCGGCTTCGCCGGCTCGGCCGGCGTCGTCATCGCCGGCCGGGCCGTGCAGGGGGCCGGCGCGGCGTTGGTGATGCCGGCGACGCTGTCGTTGATCACCGCCATCTTCCCGCCGCACGAGCGACAGCGGGCGATCGCCATCTGGGTCGGCTTCGCCGGCGCGGGTGGGGCGCTCGGCCCGATCGTGTCCGGTGCCCTGCTCGAGCGCTTCTGGTGGGGCTCGGCGTTCCTCGTCAACATCCCGGTCGTCGCCGTCACCGCGCTGGCGGTCGCGCTGTACAGCCCCCGGTCGCGTGACGACGCGGCGACCCCGCTCGACCCTCGTGGTGCCGTGCTGTCGCTGGTCGGCCTGGCCGCGTTGCTGTTCGGCATCATCGAGGGCCCGGAGCGGGGCTGGACGAGCTCCGTCGTCGTCGCCACCTTCGTCATCGCCGCGGTGTTCCTCGTGGGGTTCGTGCAGTGGGAGCGCCGGGCACCGCACCCGATGCTGCCGCTGTCCTTCTTCGCCGACCGCCGCTTCAGCGTCGGGAGCGCCGTGATCACCACGTCGTTCTTCGTGATGTTCGGCTTCTTCTTCCTGTTCTCGCTGTACCTCCAGTTCGCCCGTGGCTACTCGCCGCTCGACGCCGGCCTGGCCACGCTGCCGTTCGCCGTCACGATCGTCGCCGTGTCGCCGCGCAGCGCCGCGCTGGCCGAGCGCTACGGCGCCGGACGCACGATCGCCGGCGGGTTCGCCCTCGTCGGCGTCGGCATGGTGGCCATGGGCCTCGTGGCCGTCGACACGCCGTACCTGTTGCTCGTCGGGGCGATGGTGCTGCTGGCGTCCGGCATGGCCATCGTGGCGGCACCGGCCACCGGCGGGATCATGAGCGCCGTGCCACTGGCCAAGGCCGGCGTCGGGTCGGCCGTGAACGACACCACCCGCGAGCTCGGCGGCGCGCTGGGCATCGCCGTGTTCGGCAGCCTCGTCAACTCGGCCTATCGGGCCAACATCGACCTGACCGGCGTCGAGGTGTCCACGGCGGTCGCCGCCGAGGCCGAGGAGTCGGTCGGTGCGGCGGCGATGGCCGCCAGCCGGCTGGGTGCCGACGGGTCGACGATCGTCGAGCGCGCCGCCACCGCCTTCACCGACGCCTTCAACGTCGCCGCCATCGTGTCGGCGGTGCTGGTGGCCGTCGCGGCCGCGCTCGTGGCCGTCACCTACACCCGCGCCAAGGAGGCGCGGGCCACCGCCGCGCCGGCCGAGGTCGAGCTCGTCGCCGCGGCGACGGCAGAATGAGGTCGTGGAGCCGGTCCTCGTCACGCGCGAGCCCGACCCGCGGATCGAGCGCACCCGCCGGGTCGTGCTCGACGCCGCCCTCGCCCTCCTCGTCGAGCGCGGCTACGGCGAGCTGACGATCGAAGCCGTCGCTGCCCGTTCCGGCGTGGCCAAGAGCACGATCTACCGGCACTGGCCGAGCCGGCACGAGCTGATCAACGACGCCTTCATGGAGCTCAAGCCGACGCTGCCCATCCCGACCGAGGGTGACGTCCGCGACCGCCTGGTCGCCGTGCTCGAGCAACTCGCGACCAACGTCGCCGCCTCGCAGTGGTCGGCCTGCCTGCCCTCGCTCATCGATGCCGCCGAGCGCGACCCGACGGCGCGCGAGCTGAAGACCCGGCTGGCCACCAACGGGCGCCAGACCATCGCCGCGCTGCTCGCCGAAGGGGTGCACAACGGCGAGCTGCCGGCCGACCTCGATCCGGACCTGATGGCGGAAGTCCTCGCCGGTCCGATCATCCTCCGCCGGCTGATGTCGGCCGAGCCGCTGGAGCCGGCCCGGGTGCGCCATCTCGTCGAGCAGATCCTCCCGCCGGTCACCCCCACGCCGCGGGGAGCTCGTCGCGGCGGGGCGCGGTCGCGCCGCGCCGACTGACCACCTTCGCCGCCACCTGGTGGGCGGCGGCGACCGCCGGCGCGACGGCGTCGACGTCGGCGAGGTCACCGACTCCCCAGCGGCGGGCCGTCCACCACGTCAGGAACCCGGCGGTGAAGGCGTCACCGGCGCCGATCGTGTCGACCACCGCACCGCGCTCGACCGGCACTTCGCGCGACGTCGTCGCCGTCACGATCGTGGTGGGGTTCGGCCCGTCGGTCACGAGGACGGTGCTCGGGCCGGCGGCGCGCAGCTGGTGGGCGGTCAGCTCGACGTACGCCAGGTCCTCGACGCTCACCTTGACCACGGCGGCGCGGGCGACGACCCGCCGGAGCCGTGCGACGTAGGCGTCGCGGTCGTCGACGACACCCGGCCGGCAGTTGAGATCGACGACCACCATCACGTCGGGGCCGGCGCCGGCCACCGTCGCCTCGACGGCGTCGGCCGGCGGGTCGACCGCGAGGGCCAGGCCGCCCGTCACGAGGGCCGTGGTCGCCGGGGGCAGCGGAGCGGCGGCCAGCGCCGTCATGCTCGTGCCGGCGAGGTAGAAGCGGTAGCGGGCGGCACCGCCGGCGTCGAGCTCGGCCACCGCCAGCGTGGTCGGGCGGTCGGTGCGCTGGACGTGGTCGGTGGCCACGCCGTCGGCGGTGAGCGCGGCGAGCAGCTCGCCACCGAAGCGGTCGGTGGACGCGGCCGTCAGCAGGGCGGCCGGCGCGCCGAGCCGGGCACATCCCCTCGCGACGTTGTACGGCGCCCCGCCCAGGGTCGCCGTGATGCTCCCGCCGGCGGCGACCACGAGGTCGACGAGCGCCTCCCCCACGACGGTGATCACGGCCGCCCATTCTGCCGTCGTTGCGTTCCCCGGCCACGCAGGCCGTTCGTGGCCGCTCGCTCGCTGGCGCTCGCTCGCTCGCATCGGTCCGGTTCCGAACGACAGAACGACGTCTCGTAGCGTGATCGGCCTGCACTTCGCCGACATCTTCGAGGCCATCGCCGACGCCGAACCGGACGCCCGCGCCGTCGTGCAGGGCGACCGCATGCTCACGTGGGCCGACTACGACGACCAGGCGGCGCGCCTGGCCGGCACGTTCGGGCGGCACGGCGTGGCGCCCGGCGCCAAGGTCGGCATCCTGCTGTACAACGCGCCCGAGTACCTCGTCACGCAGTACGCCGCGTTCAAGGCGCGGCTGACCCCGGTGAACGTCAACTACCGGTACCGGGAGGACGAGCTCGCCTACCTCCTCGACAACGCCGAGTGCGAGGCGGTCGTCTTCCACACCAGCCTCGGCGGGCCGCTGGCCCGGATCCTCGACCGGCTGCCGCGGGTGCGCCTGCTCGTCGGTGTCGACGATGGCGGCGGGGGTGCCGTGCCCGCCGCGATCGACTTCGCCGACGCGGTCGCCACGGCGCCGGCCCCGCGACAGGCTCGCTGCGACGACGACCTCTACATGCTCTACACGGGCGGCACCACCGGCATGCCCAAGGGCGTGATGTACGCGATGGGCCCGTTCACGGCGGCCTTCGCCGAGATGGTCGCCGCCGGTGTGGGCCGCGCGCCGTTCGCGGGATCGGCCGATCTGGCCGCCAACGCCGTCGAGATGATCCGCGCCGGTACGCAGCAGGTGGCCCTCCCGGCCTGCCCGCTGATGCACGGCACCGGCGTGTGGCTGGGCGGGCTGCTGCCCCACCTCATGGGCAGCACCGTGGTGCTCCTCGCCGGCCGCTCCTTCGACGCCCACGAGCTGTGGCGGGCCGTCGAGCGCGAGGCCGTGACGACGGTGGTCCTGGTCGGCGACGCCTTCGGCCGGCCGATGCTCCAGGCCCTGCGCGATGGCGGGCCCTACGACACGACGAGCGTCAACACGTTCATCTCGACCGGGGCCGTCCTCTCGGCGGAGGTCAAGGAGGGCCTGCTGGCCCACGCCCAGGGTGCCGTGATCATGGACGTGCTCGGCTCGACCGAGGGGGCGATGGGCCAGCACGTGGCCGTCAAGGGTGCCGTCGGCACGACGGCCACGTTCCGCGCCCTGCCGACGACACGCGTGCTGCGGGCCGACGACACCGAGGTCGAACCCGGGTCGGGTGAGGTCGGCGTCGTCGCCGTGTGCGGGTCGAGCCAGCCGATCGGGTACTTCAAGGACGAGGCGAAGACGAGGCGCACGTTCCGCACGATCGACGGGGTCCGCTACAGCTTCCCCGGCGACATGGCGACGGTGGACGCCGACGGCTCGATCACGCTGCTCGGGCGCGGGGCGACCTGCATCAACACGGGTGGCGAGAAGGTCTTCCCGGAAGAGGTCGAGGAGATCGTCAAGACCCACCCGGCGGTGGTCGACTGCCTCGTGTTCGGGGTGCCCGACGAGCGCTACGGCCAGCGCGTCGTCGGCATCTTCGCCGCCGAAGGCGACGGCACGGTGCGCCCGCAGGAGGTCGTCGCCCACACCGCCGCGCGGCTCGCCGGCTACAAGGTCCCGCGGGACCTCCTCCCCGTGGGTGCGGTGCCGCGTGGCCCCAACGGGAAGGCCGACTACCGCGCCGCGCGGGAGCTGTTCGGCGACCGCCGACGAGATGGAGGTCCGGGGACATGAAGTTCGGCATCTTCTACGAGCTGCAGCTCCCGAAGCCGTGGTCCCCCGACGACGAGTACACGCTGCTCAACGACGCCCTCGACCAGATCGAGCTGGCCGACCGCCTCGGCTACGACTTCGCCTGGGAGGTCGAGCACCACTTCCTCGAGGAGTACAGCCACTCCTCGGCGCCGGAGGTCTTCCTCGGCGCGGCCAGCCAGCGGACGCACCGCATCCGCCTCGGTCACGGCATCGTCCAGCTGCCGACGAACCACCCGGCCCGCGTGGCCGAGCGGGTCAGCACGCTCGACCTGATCAGCCACGGCCGCGTCGAGCTCGGCGTCGGCGAGGGCAGCAGCGTCACCGAGCTGCACCCGTTCGACCGCCGCTTCCGCGACAAGCGGGTGGTGTGGGAGGACGCCATGCGCTGCCTCCTGCCGATGTTCTGGGAGGACGGCTGGGAGTACCACGGCGAGTACTTCGACTTCCCGCTGCGCAACGTCGTGCCCAAACCGCGGCAGCGGCCGCACCCGCCGCTGTGGGTCGCCTGCAGCCAGCTGGAGACGATCGAGATGGCCGGCCGGCGCGGCCTCGGCGCGCTCGGCTTCCAGTTCGTCTCGGCGGAGGCGGCGCGGGCGTGGGTGCACGCCTACTACAACGCCTACACCAAGCACCTCGAGCCGCTCGGGCCCTACCGGACGAACCCCAACATCGCCGTCGTCAGCCAGTTCATGTGCGCGCCGACGGACGAGGAGGCGCAGGCCCGGGCCGACGGCTCGACGTTCTTCCAGTTCGCCTTGCGCTTCTACAACGAGCACGGACCGGTCGTGCCCGGGACGGTCAGCCTGTGGGACGAGTACCAAGCGTGGAAGGACGGTCCCGCCGGGCGCAAGGCGCAGGGCGGTGGCCTCATCGGCGCACCGGACACGATCCGCGCCAAGCTGCACAAGTTCGCCGAGTCGAACGTCGACCAGGTGATCCTGCTCAACCAGGCCGGGCGCAACCGCCACGAGCACATCTGCGAGGCGCTCGAGCTGTTCGCCGCCGAGGTGATGCCGGAGTTCCACGACCTCGAGCCGGCGCACGCCCAGTGGAAGGCCGAGGTGCTGGCGGGCGAGCGGGTGCTCGACGAGATCGACACCGAGCCGTACACGCCGATCATGCCGCAGTCGCCGAAGTGGCGTCCCGGCATGGAGATCCCCACCCCGGACTGACCGACGTCACGTTTGCCCTCGTCACCGTGGGGTACGGGGCACATCGTGAGTGCAACCATCTTGTGGGTCATCGCCGCCGTGCTCGTCATCGTCGGCATCATCACGCTGATCCAGGGCAGCGTCGTCCTGGGCATCGTCCTGATCGTGCTCGGCCTGCTGGTCGGGCCCGGCGGCGTCAGCATCTTCAACAGCCGCAGAGTCTGATCGTCAGCGGCGATCCAGCCGCTTCTCGAACCAGAGATCGGCGTAGGGCTCGTCGCTGAACGGCGGCACCTCGCGGTAGCCGGCCGACCGGTACATGGCGATGGCTTCGACCAGCGTGGCGTTGGTGTCGAGGTGAGTCCGCGTGCTGCCGGCGGCGGCCGCGTGGCCCTCCAGCTCGTCGAGCAGGCGACGGCCGAGCCCCAACCCCCGCGCCGACGGGTCCACCCACATCCGCTTGATCAAGGCGGGTGCGCCGGCGGGCAACTTCAGCGCCCCGCACCCAACGGGCTGGCCGTGCAGGCTGGCCACGAGGAACGCGCCGACGGGCGGGCGCAGCTCGTCATCGTCGGCCGGCAGGCTGCGGCCAGGATCGAACCCGGCCGGGAAGCGCGCGTCGAGCTCGGCGAAGTAGCTCGCCAGGCAGTGGCGCGCCCCCGGTTCGGCCGGGTCGACGACCGCGACGGTGACCAGCGCCGACGTGAGCAGGCGTTCGACCTCGCCCATCGCCCGGACCAGACGGTCACGCTCGTGCGCGGCGAGCGGGGCCAGCATCGACCAGGCGAGCTCGTCGCTGCGCTCGTCGTACCGCGCCCGCTCGGCCGCGCCGCCGGCGGTGAGGGTGGCCCGGCGGACGCGCCGGTCGTCGGGACCGGTCGCCATCGTGACCAGACCGTCGGCCTCGAGCGCCCGCAGCAGCCGGCTGACGTAGCCGGAGTCGAGGTCGAGCCGGGAGCGCAGCTCGCGCACGTCGCAGCCGTCGGGTCCGATCTCCCACAGCAGGCGGGCCTCGCCGAGCGTGCGCTGGCCGGCGAGGTAGTCGTTGTGGAGGGCACCGACGCGCTGCGTGACGGTGCGGTTGAAGCGGCGGACCCGCGAGATCTGGGCGACGTCCATCGTCTGACTTTAGTCAGAGGACTACGATGGAGGCGATGGGGGATGGGATCGTCACCTGGCACCACGGGTTGATCGCCCGCTGGTGGGTCAACTTCAACGTCGACGGTCCGGAGATCGAGTTCTTCCGCGGCTACGTCGAGGCGGCCCAGCCCGGGCTCGACCTGGCGTGCGGCACGGGCCGGCTGCTCGTGCCGTGGGTCGCCGGTGGGCTCGACGTGGACGGGGTGGACGCCGCCCCGGACATGATCGCCGCCTGCCGGGAGGCCGCCGCACGGGCCGGCTGCCGCCCGGACCTGTACGTGCAGCCGATGCACCTCCTCGACCTGCCCCGCCGCTACGGCGCCATCGTGATGTGCGGCGCCTTCGGCATCGGCGGGTCGCGGGCGCAGGACCTCGAGGCGCTCCGGCGGGCCCACGCCCACCTGCGGCCCGGCGGGGTGCTCGTGCTCGACTGCGAGACCGGCGAGTACGACGGCGAGCGGTGGCGGCGCTGGCAGCCGTCGCCGCCCGACGAGACCGAGCCGCCGCCGGACGAGCGACGGGCCGCGCCGGACGGCTGCGAGTACGCCCTGCGCCACCGCACCGTCGAGCTCGACGTCGAGGCCCGCTCGATGCGCCGCGAGCTGCAGGCGTGGCAGTGGCGCGACGGCGTGCTCGTGGCCCACGAGACGCACGACCTCACGGTCAACCTGTACGAGCCGGCGGAGATCGTCGCCGCGCTCGAGGCGGCCGGCTTCGCCGAGGTCGAGGTGCTCGGTGGCTACCACGGCGGCCCGCCGACCGGCGACGAACGCTTCCTGGTCTACGTCGGTCGCGGTCCGCTCACCTGACCCCCAATCTGGGCGGGAATCTCACCAACGCCCCTTCTGGGCGGGATCCTCGCCAGCAGGTGGGACAGATCCCGCCCAGATGGCGAGGTGGTGAGGATCCCGCCCAGATTGGGGATCATTCCCGGGGCGTCGTGGCCCGCTGGGCGTAGACGACCGCGGCGTCGTCGCCGAGCGCCGCGCCGTCGGCCTCGTCGCGGGCGAAGCGCTCGTCGCCCAGGGCGTGGCGCAGCGTGGCGACGGCGTCGACGAGCCGGGCGGCGTCGGCGCCCCGAGCGGGCGGAGCGGTCGGGCTGGCGATCAGCGCGCCGTGGATGACGGCCGCCTCCTCGTACCGCTCCAGCGTCACGAGCGTCTCGAGGAGCGTGCGCACCGTGGTCCAGAGCTGGGGCCACGAACCGCCGCGGTGGAAGATGTCGAGCAGCTCGCCGAACCCCGACAGGGCCGTCGCCGGCTCGCCGAGACGGGCCGCGCACGACAGCGCCGAGACGCCGGCGATGCCGGTGATGAACCGGTTGCCGGCGCGACGAGCGCGGTCGCGACTGCGCTCGAGGAACGGCAAGGCCTCGGCCGGCGCGGTCTCGACGCGGATCTCACCGGCGACGTACTCGAGGAACGCCCGGGTCGACGGGTTCTCGTCGACCGCGAGCAGGGCGTCGGCGCGGGCCAGCTCGGCGTCGGCCTCCGTGATCCGGCCGAGGTAGCCGAGGGCGAGGGCGCCGGCGACGAGGTCGTGCGCCTCGTGCACCCGGTCCCCGGCCTGGCGAGCCAGCGCCATGGCCTCGCCCCGAGCGCGCACCGACGCCTCGTACTCGCCGGCGAGGAGGTGGGCGCTGCGCAGCCCCTCCCATGCGAACCGCGCCGCCGTCGGATCCTCGGTCGCCGCGGCGACACCCCGCTCGCCGAGCGCTCGCGCCCGGGCCAGGTTGCCGCGGCGCCAGGCCCCGAGGGCCGCCGTGGCGAGGGCGCCGGTGCCGGCCTCGTCACCCGCCGCGTCGACGGCGTCGTCCGCCCACGTCGTCACCTCGGCGGGACCCGAGAAGTAGGCGTACCAGTACAGCGAGCCGAGCAGGTCGCTGGCCGCAGCTTCGTCATGACGGCGACACCAGCCGACGGCGGCGCGCAGGTTGGCCAGCTCGTCGTGGAACGCCGCCGACCAGACCGCCTCGTCGGTCCCGCGCAGCCCGCGGTTGGCGTCCGCCGCCCAGCGCACCGCCCACCGGGCGTGGCGCGCCCGCGCCCCGTCCGCCTCCCCGGCCGCGTCGAGCCGGGCCTCGGCGTGCTGACGCACCGGCTCGAGCATCGAGTACCGCGTCACCGGTCCGGCCAGGTCGGCCGACACCAGGGAGTGGTCGACCAACGCCTCGAGGGCGCCGTCGGTGTCGTCGACCGTCACGTCGAGCACCGCGGCGAGCGCCGTGACCGTCCACCCGCCGGCGAACACCGCGGCGTGGCGGAAGGCGCGCTGCTCGCCGGCGCCGAGCAGGTCGTAGGACCAGGCGACGGTGGCCTCGATGGAGCGGTGTCGATCGACGGCCTGGCGCCGGTCGGCGAGGCGGTCGAGGTGGCCGCCGACCTCGCGGAGGAGCTCGCCGGGGGAGCGGGTGACGCAGCGGGCGGCCGCCAGCTCGATGGCCAGGGGGAGCCCGTCGAGGCGGCGGCAGAGCGCCTCGATGTCGGCCCGGTCGGCCTCGGTGAACGGCTGCTCGACGCCGGCGGCGACGGCGCGGTCGAGGAAGAGGCGGGCTGCCGGCTCGATGTCGACGGCCACGTCGAGGGGATGCACCGGCACGACGTGCTCGCCTTCGACGCCGAGGCGCTGGCGGCTCGTGGCGAGGACGGCGACGTCGCCGGTGCGCAGGACGAGCTGGCGCACCAGCGCGGCCACGCCGCTGAGCACGTGCTCGCAGTTGTCGAGCACGACGAGCGCCCGCTGGGCCCGCAGCACGTCGAGCAGGCGGGCCTCCAGCCCGCGCTCGTCGCGCGTCTCGATGCGCAGCGTCGAGGCGACGGCGGCGACCACGGCGTCGGGAGCGTCGACGGCGGCCAGCTCGCACACATGGACGCCGGCCGGGAACGACGGAGCCACCCGCGCCGCGACGTGGAGGGCGAGACGGGTCTTGCCGACGCCGCCCGGTCCGGTGAGCGTGACGACGCGCCCGTGCCGGACGAGCTCGGCGACGGCCGCCAGCTCGGTCTCCCGGCCGAGGAAGGAGTTGCCGGGCAGCCCGACGCCGGACGCCACCGGGTGCTCGTGGCGCAGCACCTCCCGCTCGACGGCACGGAGGGCGGGCGACGGCTCGAGCCCGAGCTCGTCGGCGAGGCGGGTGCGGAACGCGGTGAACGTGCGCAGGGCCTCGACATGGCGTCCGTCGCGGGCCAGGGCGCGCACGTGCAGCGCGACCGGCCGCTCCCGGTACGGCTCGTCGAGGCCCAGGCGGGAGGCGACGGTCGCCGCATCGGCGGCCCGGCCGGCGCCGAGCAGGGCGTCGGCCAGCTCCTCGCGCGCCGCGGTGCGCAGCTCGTCCAGCCGGGCGGCCTCTGGACGCACCGCGGCGTGATCGGCGACGTCCTCGTAGGCCCGCCCGCGCCAGAGGGCGAGCGCCACCTCGAGGTCCAGGACCGCCTCGCTCGGCGGGCGCCGCCGCTCGCGGAGCTCGGCCTCGAAGCGCCTGGCGTCGATGTCACTCGGCCGCAGCTCGAGCCGGTAGCCGGGTCCATCCGTCGTCACCACCGGCCCGAGCTGGCGTCGCAGCCGGTGGACCTGTGACTGCAGCGCGGCCAGCGGGTTGGCCGGCAGGTCGTCGCCCCACAGCGCGTCGATCAGCGCGTCGGCGGGAACCGCCAGGGGGGCCTGCGCCGTCAGGATGGCCAGCAGGACGCGCTGGAGGCGGCTGCGCACCTCGATCCGGGTTCCGCCGTCGGCGTGGACCTCCAGCGGGCCGAGGACGCCGATCGTCGGCACGGTCACCTTTCCTGGAAGCGATGTGGAAGCGCTCCGCGCCATTCTTGCCCCATGACGATCACCCGCAGCGCCCGCTTCGACACCGACGCGCTCGTCGCCGCCTGCCGCACCGCCGTCACCGAGAGCGAGCCCCGCCTCGCCGTCAAGGAGGTGCTCGCCGAGGTCGTGCACGACGCCGACGGCGTGGCCGACGTGCTGCGCCCGACCCTGGCCGGCATCACGCCGCTCTACTCGGGCGACGATGTCACCGTGTTGCACGTCGTGTGGGCGCCGGGCATGCGCTTCCGGCCGCACAACCACCTGATGTGGGCGGCCATCGCCCTCTACCAGGGGCAGGAGGACAACACCTTCTACCGCCGGGTCGGCGCGTCGATCGCCGCGTCCGGTGGCCGCCAGCTGCGCGAGACCGACGTCGCCCTCCTCGGCGACGACACCATCCACGCCGTGCACAACCCGCGCCAGCGACTGACCGGCGCCATCCACGTCTACGGCGGCGACCTCATCGGCATCGCCGGCCGCAGCGAGTGGGACGAGGACGACGACCTCGCCGAGATCCCCTACGACTTCGACCGCACCCGCCGGTTCTTCGAGACGTTCAACTGACCCCCGTTCTGTCGTTTGGCCACGGCCCGATCGGGCCGTGGCCAAACGACAGAACGCATTCCTTGACGGCGCTCACCGGCGGTGCCTACGATCGTTGAATCGATTCAATGGGGGGACCGGTGCTGGCGGTGGTCGACGTCGCCAAGAGCTTCGGGCCGACCCATGCGCTGCGCGGGGTGTCGCTCGACGTGCGAGCGGGCGAGATCCACGCCCTCGTCGGGGAGAACGGCGCCGGCAAGTCGACGCTGATCAAGATCGTCACGGGACTGCACCGGCCCGACGAGGGCCAGATCGTCGTCGACGGCACGCCGGTCGAACTGCGTGGGCCGGCCGACGCCCAGGCGTTGGGGATCGCCTGCATCTACCAGGAGCCGCTCGTCTTCCCCGACCTGTCGGTGTCCGAGAACATCTTCATGGGCACCACGGGCAGCGGGCGCTTCGTGCGCTGGCGCGACCTCCACGCCCGAGCGGCCGCGATCCTGGCGACCCTCGAGGTCGACGTCGACCCGCGGGCGACGGCCTCGCTGCTCAGCGTGGCCGGCCAGCAGGCGGTCGAGATCGCCAAGGCGATGTCCCGTGACGTCCGGGTGCTGATCATGGACGAGCCGACCGCGGCGCTGTCGGCGCACGAGGTCGACCGCCTCTTCCGCCAGGTCCGCCGGCTCGCCGCGTCGGGAGTCGCGATCCTGTTCGTGAGCCATCGCCTCGACGAGGTGTTCGCGCTGAGCGACCGCATCACCGTGCTGCGCGACGGGCGGCACATCTCGACGGCACCCCGCACCGACGTCACCGAGACGACGCTGATCCGGGACATGGTCGGGCGCGAGCTCGACGAGTTCTTCCGTCAGGTCGACCACGTGCCGGGGGAGGTGGCGCTCGCCGTCGAGGACCTCGGCCGCGAGGGCGACTTCACCGGCGTCTCCTTCGAGGTCCGCGCCGGCGAGGTGCTCGGCCTGGCCGGGCTCGTCGGGTCCGGTCGCACCGAGGTGGCCGAGGCGATCTTCGGCGTGCGCCCCGCCGACGCCGGCGTGATCCGGCGCGACGGCGCGACCGTCACCATCGGCACCCCTCGCGAGGCGATGCGACACGGGATCGCGTACGTCTCCGAGGATCGGCGCCGGCTCGGGCTGTCGCTGCCGCAGTCCGTCTCGGCGAACATCACGCTGCCGCGGCTGAAGCGCTTCGTGAGCCGTTTCCGCCTGCTCGACCGCGAGGCCGAGCGCCGCGCCGCCGACGTGTACCGGCAGCGCCTGAGCATCCGCACCCCGTCGCTGGCGACGCCCGTGGCCGACCTGTCGGGCGGCAACCAGCAGAAGGTGATGCTGGCCAAGTGGTTGGAGACGGCGCCGGCCGTGCTCATCCTCGACGAGCCGACGCGCGGCATCGACGTCGGCGCCAAGGCCGACGTCCACGCGCTGATCGGCGAGCTCGCCCGGTCCGGCGTCGCCGTCGTCCTCATCTCCTCCGACCTCCCCGAGGTGCTGGCGATGAGCGACCGAGTGCTGGTGATGCGCGAGGGCCGGCCGATGGGGACGTTCGCCGGCGCCGATCTGGCGCAGGAGCGGATCATGACCGCGGCGGTGGGCCTGGCGTGATCACGGCGACCGACCTCCCCTCGCCACCGGTCCCGCCGGCCTCCCGCCGCCGCGACCCGTGGCCGCCGGAGCGGATCAAGACGCTCTCGCTGCTCGCCGTGCTCGTCGCGGCGGTGCTCGTGTTCTCCCTGGCCGTCGACGACTACCTGAGCGCCCGTTTCGTGAGCCGCGTCCTGATCGCCATCTCGATCACCTCGCTCGTGGCGGCCGGCGAGACGCTGGTGATCCTCACCCGCAACATCGACCTGTCCGTCGGATCGATCGTCGGCGTCGCCGCCTACCTCACCGCCGAGCTGCTCGCCGCCAACGGCGGGTTGCCGGCGCCCGTCGCCGTCGCGGCCGCGGTGGCGATCGGCGCCGTGCTCGGGCTCGTCAACGGCGTGCTCGTGGCCGTCACCAAGGTGCCGTCGATCATCGTCACCCTCGGCACGCTCTCGATCTACCGGAGCCTGCTGACGAGCCACGCCGGTGGCGAGACGATCGCCACCGGCGACCTGCCGTCGTGGATCATCGACCTGCCGCGCAGCACGGTCGTCACGATCGGTCGCTACGAGGTGCGCACGATGTTCGTCGTCGCCCTCGTGGTGGCCATCGCCCTGCACCTCGTGCTCCTCTACACGCGCGCCGGCCGCCACTTGTACGCCGTCGGGTCGAATCCGGAGGCGGCCCGCCAGGCCGGCATCCACGAGCGGCGCGTCCAGATCGTCGCCTTCGTCGGCTGCGGGGCGCTGGCCGGGCTGGCCGCGTTCCTGTACGTCGGCCGCTTCGGCACGATCAACGTCACCGCCGGATCGGGCCTCGAGCTGGCGGCGATCGCCGCCGCCGTCGTCGGCGGCGTGAGCACGCTCGGCGGGTCGGGGACGGTGCTCGGCGCCTTCCTCGGAGCGATCCTCATCGGCCTGCTCGACCAGAGCCTCGTGCGCGTCGAGCAGATCAGCGAGTTCTGGCGCGACGCCATCCTCGGCGCGCTGATCCTCGGGGCGGTGATGCTCGACGTCAGCGTCGGGCGGCGGCTGCGCGATCGGCGGCGCCGTGGCTGACTGGGCCCGCCGTCACACGTGGGAGCTCGTGCTCGGTGCCGTGCTGCTGGGCACGATCGTCTTCAACCTCACGGAGTCGAGCGGCTACCTCAGCACCGACAACTTCGTCAACCTCTTCCGGCTGCACATCGAGAAGGTGATCGTCGTCGTGACGATGACGTTCGTCATCATCGCTGGGGAGATCGACCTGTCGGTGGCTGCGGTGATGGCGTGGGCGGCCGCCGTGATGGCCGCGCTGCACGAGCGTGACGTCCCGCTCGCGGTGGCCATCGTCGCTGCGCTCGCCGCCGCGGGGGTGGCCGGACTGATCAACGGCTGGGCGGTCGCCAAGCTCGGGCTGCCGTCGCTGGTGGTCACGCTGGCCGGGCTGATCGGCTGGCGTGGCGCGGCGCGGGTGCTCGTGGAGGACCGCTCGATCGGTGACTTCCCGCGGTGGTTCGACCGCGTCGGCCAGGACGAGCTGGTCGGCCCGCTGCCCGTCTCCATCGTCGTGTTCATCGCGTTGTTCGCCATCGGCGCCGTCGTGCTCCACCGCACCGCCACGGGACGGATCCTCTACGTCATCGGCGACAACGCCGACGTGGCGTCGTACTCCGGCGTGAACGTCGTGCGCACCCGCTTCGGCCTGTTCCTCGCCTCGTCGCTCGTGGCCGGCCTGGCCGGTGTCCTGTTCGCCGCCCGCCTCGGCACCGTGCGCGGCGACATGGCCACCGGGTTCGAGCTGGAGGTGATCACGATCGTGCTGCTCGGCGGGGTCAGCATCTTCGGCGGCTCCGGCCGGATGAGCGGCGTGCTCCTGGCCGTCCTCATCGTGCTCAACCTGCGCAATGGCTTCGGGCTGGCCAACGTCGGCGGCAACGCCCAGACCGGCGTCATCGGGGCGATCCTCATCGGCTCCGTGCTCGCCCAGAACCTCATCGATCGCCTGACCGGACGCGCCCGTGCGCCCGGTCCGCCGGTGGCGGCCGGCACGTGAAGCACTCCCCACCAGCAGCGCCCACCGAAACCCCGGAGGAACCATGAAGCTCAGGACGACCGCCGCCGTGATCGCGGCCCTCGCCCTCACCGTCGCCGCGTGCGGCGACGATGACGACGACGACAGCACCAGCACCGACGCGCCGGCCGGCACCGACGCACCGGCCGGCACGGAGGCGCCCGCCGGCACCGACGCACCCGCCGGCACCGACGCGCCGGCCGCGACCGGCGGCGGCGAGGGCGGTGACTTCAGCAGCATCCTGCTGCCCAAGTGCACCGGCATCGCCGTGTTCGACCAGGCCAACGAGGGCGCCATCGAGGCCGCCGGGGAGCTCGGCGTCGCCGAGCCCGAGTTCGTCGGGCCGGCCTCGTGCACCGACAGCACGGGCCAGGTCGAGTTCGTCACCAACGGCGTCACCCAGGGCGTCGACGCGATCATGGTGTCGAACAACGCCGGCGACCAGCTCGACCCGGCGACGCAGGCCGCCGCCGACGCCGGCGTCACGATCGTCAGCTGGGACTCGCCGATCCCGTCCGGCGCCGGCGAGAGCCTGTTCGTCGCCCAGGTCGACTTCGACGAGACCGGCGAGGTGATGGCCGACATGGCGACGTCGATCCTCGGTGAGGAGGGCGGCGAGATCGCGATCCTGTCGGCGTCGCCCGACGCCGCCAACCAGAACGCGTGGATCGCCTCGTTCGAGGAGGTCCTCGCCGAGCCCGAATACGAGTCCATCGAGCTCGTCGACACCGTGTACGGCAACGACGACGCCGACGAGTCGTACAACCAGGCACTGGCCCTGATCGACGCGCACCCCGACCTCAAGCTGATCATGGCGCCGACGACCGTCGGCATCGCCGCCGCGGCGAAGGCGATGCAGGACGAGGGGCTCTGCGAGACGGTGAAGGTGTCCGGCCTCGGGCTGCCCGACGAGATGCGCTCGTACACGGAGAACGGCTGCGCGCCGGAGTTCGCGCTGTGGAGCTTCGTCGACCTCGGCTACGTCACGTTGCACGCCGCCTACGGCCTGGCGACGGGCGCCTTCGAGGCCGAGGAAGGTGCGACGTTCAGCGCCGGGCGGATGGGCGAGTACACGCTGGAGGCCGATCCCACGCGCGACGCCGGGTTGCGGATCGTCATGGGTCCGTTCACCGTGTACGACGAGTCCAACGTGGGAGGCTGATCCCGATGCACCGGGTGGGGTTCCGGCTGCAGGTCCGGCCCGAGCTGCTCGACGAGTACCGCGCCCACCATCGGCGCGTGTGGCCGGAGATGCAGGCCGCCCTCACCCGGTGCGGCTGGCACAACTACTCGCTCTTCCTGGACGACGACGGCACCCTGTTCGGGTACGTCGA
The DNA here is from genome assembly GCA_963784255.1 of uncultured Acidimicrobiia bacterium. Lineage (GTDB taxonomy): Bacteria > Actinomycetota > Acidimicrobiia > Acidimicrobiales > Ilumatobacteraceae > JALZMG01. The sequence goes on from CAWAQO010000007.1 coordinate 290,235, forward strand.
GCTTCCCGGCACACTGGCCGAGGCCGTCGCGGCGATGCAGGAGGAGCCGATCAACGAACGCTGGCAGGCGCTGATGGCGCCCTACTTCGTCACCGGCGCGACGCCGGCCGACGAGCAGATGCGCACCCTCGAGACGGTGTTCCACCTGCCATGACCACGAGGAGGCAGAGATGACGACGACCGAGCAACGAGTCGCCGCCGGGATCCACGACCTCGACATCGAGCTGCCGTCGTGGGCGTTCGGCAACTCCGGCACCCGCTTCAAGGTGTTCGCCCAGCGCGGCGTGCCGAGGAACCCCTACGAGAAGATCGCCGACGCCGCCCAGGTCCACGCCTTCACCGGCGCCGCGCCGAGCGTCGCGCTGCACATCCCCTGGGACCGCGTCGACGACTACGACGACCTGGCCAAGCACGCCGCCGATCTCGGCGTGCGCATCGGCACGATCAACTCCAACGTCTTCCAGGACGACGACTACATGCTCGGCTCGGTCACCAACCCCGACCCGCGCATCCGCCGCAAGGCCACCGACCACCTGCTCGAGTGCGTGGACATCATGGACGTCACCGGGTCCCGCGACCTCAAGCTGTGGTTCTCCGACGGCACCAACTACCCCGGGCAGGACGACACCGTCGCCCGCCAGGATCGGCTCGCCGAGGCGCTGGCCGAGGTCTACGCCCGGCTCGGCGAGGACCAGCGCTTCCTCCTCGAGTACAAGCTCTTCGAGCCGGCCTTCTACACGATGGACGTGCCGGACTGGGGCACCGCCTACGCGCACTGCATCGCGCTCGGACCGAAGGCCCAGGTCGTCATCGACACCGGCCACCACGCGCCGGGCACGAACATCGAGTTCATCGTCGCCGTGCTGCTGCGGGCGGGCAAGCTCGGCGGCTTCGACTTCAACTCGCGGTTCTACGCCGATGACGACCTGATGGTCGGCGCGGCCGATCCGTTCCAGCTGTACCGGATCATGTGGGAGGTGCGGCGCGGCGGCGGGCTCGACAAGGCGACCGGCATCGCCTTCATGCTCGACCAGTGCCACAACATCGAGCCCAAGATCGCCGGCCAGATCCGCTCGGTGATGAACGTGCAGGAGGCGACGGCCAAGACGCTCCTCATCGACGTCGACGCGCTCGCCGGCGCCCAGGCCGCGGGTGACGTGCTCGGTGCCAACGCCATCTTCATGGACGCCTACGCCACCGACGTCCGCCCGCTGCTGGCGACGATCCGGGCCGACGCCGGCCTCGACCCGGATCCGGTCGCCGCCTACCACCGCTCGGGCTACTACGACCGGGTCGGCGCCGAGCGGGCCGACGGCGCGCCGGCGGGGTGGGGCGCCTGATGCCCGAGCCGGACGCCGTCGCCGAGCTGATCGGTCGGTCCCACCGCCTCGGCGCCGACCGGCGCAACACCAACTACGCCGGCGGCAACACGTCGGCCAAGGTCACCGCCGCCGACCCGGTCACCGCCGGCGACGTCGAGCTGCTGTACGTCAAGGGCTCGGGCGGCGACCTCGGGACGCTCACCCCTGACGGCCTCGCCGTGCTCCGCCTCGACCGCCTGCGTGCCCTGGTCGACGTGTACCCGGGCGTCGAGCGGGAGGACGAGATGGTCGCCGCCTTCGACTACTGCCTGCACGGTCGGGGCGGCGCGGCGCCGTCGATCGACACGGCGATGCACGGACTCGTCACCGCGGCGCACGTCGACCACCTCCACCCCGATGCCGGCATCGCGCTGGCCACGGCCATCGACGGCGAGGCGCTCACGAAGGAGTGCTTCGGGGACACCGTCGTCTGGGTGCCGTGGCGCCGGCCGGGCTTCCAGCTCGGTCTCGACATCGCCGCCATCCACCGCGCCAACCCGCAGGCCATCGGCGTGGTCCTCGGCGGCCACGGCATCACGGCGTGGGGGGCCACGAGCGACGAGTGCGAGGGCAACTCGCTCACCATCATCCGCACGGCGCAGCGCTTCATCGACGAGCGCGGCGGGCGCGAGCCGTTCGGCGCCGTCGTGCCCGGCTTCGGGCCGCTGCCCGAGGCGGATCGGCGGGCCCGGGCGGCGGCGCTGGCCCCAGTGCTGCGCGGCCTGGCCTCGACGGACCACCGGCAGGTCGGCCACTTCACCGACGCCGAGGTCGTGCTCGACTTCTGCGCCCGTGAGTCGCTGACGCGCCTCGCCGCGCTGGGGACCTCGTGCCCCGACCACTTCCTGCGCACCAAGGTGCGCCCGCTCGTGGTGGACGTCGCCCCGACCACGGGGCTGGACGACACGGTGACCCGCCTGCGCCAGCTGCACGCCTCGTATCGCGAGGAGTACCGGGCGTACTACGAGCGGCACGCCGGCACCGACTCGCCGGCGATGCGCGGCGCCGACCCGGCGATCGTCCTCGTGCCGGGCGTCGGGATGTTCTCCTTCGGTGCCACCGAGCAGACGGCGCGCGTGGCCGGCGAGTTCTACGTCAACGCCATCAACGTGATGCGCGGCGCCGAGGCCCTGTCCACGTACGCGCCGATCCCGGAGTCGGAGAAGTTCCGCATCGAGTACTGGGCACTGGAGGAGGCCAAGCTGCGGCGCCTGCCGGCACCTCGCCCGCTGGCGACGCGGGTGGCCGTCGTCACCGGTGCCGGCTCCGGCATCGGCCGGGCCTGCGCCAGGCGCCTGGCCGCGGAGGGTGCCTGCGTGGTGGTGGCCGACATCGACGGCCGCGCCGCCGCCGACGTCGCCGCCGAGCTCGGTGGTCCCGACGTCGCCGTGCCGGTCGTCGTGGACGTGACGGACGCCGAGCAGATCGCCGCGGCCTTCGCGGCGGCGGCGCTGGCCTTCGGGGGCGTCGACCTCGTGGTCAACAACGCCGGGCTGTCGATCTCCAAGCCACTGCTGGAGACGACCGAGCGGGACTGGGACGTGCAGCACGACGTGATGGCGAAGGGCTCGTTCCTCGTCGCCCGCGAAGCGGCCCGGGTCATGATCGCCCAGGGGATGGGCGGCGACATCGTCTACATCTGCAGCAAGAACGCGTTGTTCGCCGGACCCAACAACGTCGCCTATGGGGCGGCCAAGGCCGACCAGGCGCACCAGGTGCGGCTGCTGGCGGCCGAGCTGGGCGAGCACGGCATCCGGGTCAACGGCATCAACCCGGACGGGGTGGTCAGGGGCTCCGGCATCTTCGCCAAGGGCTGGGGCGCGCAGCGGGCCGCTGTGTACGGCGTGGCCGAGGAGGACCTCGGCGCCTTCTACGCCCAGCGCACGCTGCTCAAGCAGGAGGTGCTGCCCGAGCACGTCGCGGCCGCCGTGTTCGCCCTGGCGGCCGGCGATCTCGGCCTGACCACCGGGACGCACATCCCCGTCGACGCTGGCGTCGCTGCCGCCTTCCTCCGCTGACCCGTGCCGACGTTCGTCGCCGTCGACCTCGGCGCCACGAGCGGGCGGGTGGTCGCCGTCGACGTCGACGGCGAGGGCGTCGCCCTCGATGTGGTGCACCGCTTCCCGAACGGGCCGGTCGCCGCGCCGGACGGCGGCCTGCACTGGGACGTCGACACCCTCGTCTCCGAGGTCCGTCGCGGGCTGCGCACGACCGTCGACCGCCGGACCGTTGCGTCGGTGGCCGTCGACGCGTGGGGCGTCGACTACGGGCTCCTCGACGCGGCGGGCGACCGGGTCGGCCCGGTGCACAGCTACCGCTCGCCGCGGACGGCGGGCGTGATGGACGGCGTCATCGCGGCGGTCGGCCGGCCCCGGACGTACGCGATCACGGGCACGCAGTTCCTGCCGTTCAACACGCTGTACCAACTCGTCGCGGCACGTGGCACGGCGGACTACGAGGCGGCGGCGCGGCTCCTGATGATCCCGGACGTCGTCAACCACGCGCTCTGCGGCAGCGTCACCAACGACGTCACCGACGCCAGCACGACGCAGCTGCTCGACGTGCGCACGCGGACGTGGAGCGACGAGCTCGTGGCCGCCGTCGGGCTGCGGCGCGACCTGTTCCCGGAGCTGCACGAACCGGGCACCGAGCTCGGCACCGTCGGGGGCGTGCGCGTCGTCGCGGCGGCCAGCCACGACACGGCCAGCGCCGTCGCCGGCACCCCGCTCTCGCCGGACGGCACCGACATCTACATCTCCTGCGGCACGTGGGCGCTGGTCGGGTGCGAGCGGCCGGCACCCGTCACGACGGAGGCGGCCCTCGCCGCCAACGTCACCAACGAGCTGGGCGTCGGCGGGACCGTGCGCCTGCTGAAGAACGTGACCGGGCTGTGGCTGCTCGAGGAGTGCCGGCGGCAGTGGCCCGCGGCCAGCGCGCCCGAGCTCGTCGCCGCGGCGGCCACCGTGCCCGGCGGACGCAGCGTCGTCGACCCCGACGACGAGCGCTTCGCTGTGCCGGGGGACATGCCGGCGCGGATCGCGGCCGCCTGTGCGGCGAGCGGTCAGCCCGTGCCGTCGACGCCCGCCGAGCTCACGCGCGTCATCCTCGACTCGCTGGCCCTGTCGTGGCGCGGCGCCGTCGCGGCGATCGAGGAGGTGGCCGGCATCCGGGCGGGCCGCATCCACCTCGTCGGCGGCGGTGCGGCCATCCCGCTGCTGCGCGAGCTGTGTGCCAGCGCCTGCGGCCGCCCCGTCGTCGCCGGACCCGTCGAGGCGACCGTGGTCGGCAACGCCGTCGTGCAGGCGGTCGCCGCCGGCGTGCTCGGCGACGTCGCCCACGGCCGCCGGCTCGTGGAGCGGGCCCTGCCGCTCGTGTCCGTCAACCCCGCGCCGACGCTCGACTGGGACGCGCTCGCCGGCCGGGTGTGATCGACGACGCCCGCACCACGAGCTCGGGGTGGAACAGGACCTGCCGGTGGACGTGGGCGTCGTCCGCCGCGCTCTCGGTGAACAGCAGCTCGGCAGCGGTGCGACCGAGCAGCTCGCGGGGCTGGCGCACCGAGCTGAGCGGGACCGCCGCCGCGCCGGCGAACTCGATGTCGTCGTAGCCGACGATCGCCAGCTCGCCCGGCACGTCGACGCCGAGGCGGGTCATCTGCTGGAGCAGCCCGAGGGCGAGCAGGTCGTTGGCGCAGAACGCCGCCGTCGGCCGGCGGGACCTCGGCAGGCCGACGAGGCGCTCGCCGGCGCGGCGGCCCTCGGCCACGTCCAGCGCCGCCGTCTCCAGCACCACGATGCTCCCGTCGCCCGCGGCCTGGCGGGCCCCCTGGAGGCGGTCGGCCACCTGCACGGTGGTCATCGGTCCACCGACGAAGGCGATGCGCTCGTGGCCCCGCTCGGCCAGGTGGGCCGCGGCGAGGGCGCCGCCCTCGACGTCGTCGACGCCGACGCTGCACCAGTCGGTGCCGGCCCCACGATCCACGAGCACGACGGGGATGCCCTGGCGGGCGAGGACCTCGAGACCGGCCGTCCCCTGGTCGACGGGCGTGATCAGGACACCGCGGACGCGTTGCTGGAGGAGCAGCTCGACGTAGTCGGCCTCGCGGGTGGCGTCGCTGTCGCTGTTGCACATGAACAGGGCGACGCGATGCGCCCTGGCGACCTGCTCGATGCCGCGGGCCACGTCGGTGAAGAAGGGGTTGGCGGCGTCGAGGGTGACGTACGCGATGGTCCGGCTCTGCCCGGCGCGCAGCTGGCGGCCGGGCTCGTTGCGCACGAACCCGAGGTCGTCGATCGCCTGCAGCACGCGCCGCCGGGTGCTCTCGGCCACCAGCTCGGGCCGGTTGAGCACGTTCGACACCGTGCCGACGGACACGCCGGCGTGGGCGGCGACGTCCTTGACGCCTGTCGAGCTCTTCCTCACCGTGTCCCTCGCCTCGCCGCACCGTAGCACTGAAAGGATTCAACCCACGCTTCTGTCGTTTGGTCAGGGCCGGTTCGGGTCGGTTCCGAACGACAGAACGGTGCAGACTCGCGCCATGGCGTACAACTCGACGGGGCTGGTCGTCCACGACGCCGACGCCCACATCATGGAGCCGCCCGGCTGGCTGCGCGACCACGCCGACCCGGGCGTCCGGGAGCGCATCGCGCCGCTGCGCTACCCCGGCGGCAACGAGCTGCGCCAGACCGGCGACCCCGGCGAGCAGCTGCACGACCTCGAGGCGGCGTTCGACCGGCTGCGCCACCGCCACGCCAGCACGGCGTACCGCGACGACGAGGCGGCGGAGATCATGAACCGCAAGAACTTCGCCGCTACGGGCTCGTTCGTCCCCGAGGACCGGCCGCGCGCCCTCGACCTGCTCGGCTTCGCCAGCCAGCTGGTGTTCAACACGTTCCACAACCGGCGGCTGCGCGACTGGGAGCACGGCGGCGACCGCGAGCTCGCCCTCGGCGCGGCGCGGGCGCACAACCGCGGGATGGTCGACTTCTGCTCGGTCGACCCGCGCCTGCTGCCGACGTGCTACGTGCCGCTGGCCGACCTCGACCAGGCCGGGCTGATGGCCGACGAGGCCATCGAGGCCGGGGCGGCCGCGCTCCTCGTCGCCTCCGGCTGCCCGCCGGGCCACGGCCCGAGCCACATCGCCCTCGACGCGGTGTGGGCGGCGGCCAGCGAGGCCCGGATCCCGGTCGTGTTCCACGTCGGTGGCACCGGCGATCTCATCGACCCCAACTACTTCCGCAACGGCCTGCCGGTGCCGCCCGACTTCCACGGCGGCGAGGAGAACTTCCGCTCGGTCGACTACATGGGCATCCCCGGACCGCCGGCGCAGACGCTGGCCACGATGATCTTCGACGGCGTGCTCGAGCGCTTCCCCGACCTGCGCATCGGCGTCATCGAACAGGGGGCGATCTGGGTGCCGTCGTGGCTGCGCCAGATGGAGTCGGCGTTCGAGGCCTTCGCCCGCCACGAGGAGCGCCTGCGGGCGCTGTCGCTGCGCCCGAGCGAGTACGTCCGCCGGCAGGTCCGGTTCACCCCGTACCCCACCGAGGACGTCGGGTGGATCATCGCCCAGGCCGGCACGGAGGTGTGCCTGTTCTCGTCCGACTACCCGCACGTGGAGGGCGGCCGCCGGCCGATCGAGCGCTTCGAGGCCTCGCTGGCCGGGATCGACGAGGCGGCCCGGCAGGCCTTCTACCACGACAACTTCGTCGACCTCATGGGGGCCGGCCTGCCCATCGCGGCCTGACGGTGCTGATCCGGGCCATGGCCCCGGGCGACCGCAGGCCGCTCTCGCGCTCAACAACGCCAACGTGCCCGAGGTCAGCGCGCTGACGGGCGACGAGCTGGCGCGGCTGCTCGGGCTGTGCGACGTCGCGCTGGCTGTGGACGTCGACGGCGAGCTCGCCGCGTTCTGCATGGTGATGCCGCCGGGCGTCGACTACGCCAGCGTCAACTACCGCTGGTTCACCGAGCACGCCGCCGCTCTCGGCTACGACGGCTTCGCCTACCTCGACCGCGTCGCCGTCGGCGCGGCTGCCCGCCGGAAGGGCGTCGGCCGGGCGCTGTACAGGCAGGTCGTCGACTCCCTGGCCGGCACCGCGCCCGTCCTGTTCTGCGAGGTCAACGTGCGCCCGCGCAACGACCCCTCGCTGGCCTTCCATGCCGCCCTCGGCTTCCGCGAGGTGGGCCAGCAGGACACCGATGGCGGCAAGCGCGTGAGCCTGCTCGCGCTCGACCTGCCGGCCGAGCCGGCCGCCTGAACCGCTACTCGGACGGCAGCGGGTCGGGCAGCGACGGCTCCGGCACGTCAGGGTTCGGCGGCACCGGCACGTCCGGTTCGGGCACGATGGGTGTGGGCGTGAGCGGATCTGACATGCGCCGCGCCTACCCACTGGCCGGCGCCGGCGATCGTCAGTCTTCGAGCTGACCGCGGATGGCGCCTCCCGGGAACCGCGCGTTGTGCAGGTTGACGTAGAACCGCTCGGGGAACTGGGCGATCTCGGCCAGCAGCGCATCCTGACCGACGAGTGTCACGCAGCCCTCGAACTTGCCGTCCTCGAGATCGTCGTGGCGCGGGTCGCGGTTGTCGGCGGCGTTCTGGAGATCGAAGAAGGCGACGACGATGCCGCCGTTCACGCCGGCATCGCCCCGATGGATGTGTCCGCGGTTGGGGGTCCCCACGTCGCGGTACTTGAACGAGAAGCACACCTCCCCGCCGTCGACGTGGAGCTGGACCCGGGACTTGCCCGTGCCGTCAGGGTCGGCAGCCGGCACCTCCTGGTTGCCGTCCATCTCCGCCTTCAGCCGCTCGCCCCCGCCGTTGGCCAGCGCGATGCTGCCGGCGAAGCACGTGCCCACGATCGCCGCCGCCGCCCCGAGCGCGGTCTTCCGACGTGTCCCCATGTGTCCTCCCTTGGTCGGTGCGGTGGAACTACGGATGAGGCGGTCATCGGGATTGGAAAAGCCGGAGGCGGGCGACCGCTCGTACCTCACGCATGCCGATCGGCGCCCTTCTGCGGCTCGGCGGGGCGGTGGCCCTGCTGACCGCCGGTCTCGTCCACCTCGACCTCTACTTCGGCGGCTACCGCAGTGCCGGCACGGAGCCGGACTTCGGGCGGAGCATCCTCTTCAACGCGGTCGCGTCGGCGATCGTGGCCGCCGCCGTGGCGGCCCGGCGGGAGTGGTTCGTGCGCCTCGCCGGCATCGTGCTGGCCGGGGGGTCGCTGGCCGCCCTCGCCTACACGCACACCGGTCACACGTTCCTCGGCTTCAGCGGGGACGGCCTGGAACCGTCGCCGCAGGCGCAGATCGTGATCGTCGCCGAGAGCCTGGCGGTGATCACGCTGGTGGTGACGTTCATCCCGGCCGTGGCACGAGACGACCGGTCGGCCGGGGCCAGGTTCCTCGCCGCCGCCGGCGTGGTGAGCGCGGCCGCGCTCGTCGGCTTCGGGGTGCTCTGGGCCGGCGACGCCACGACGGCCGCCAGCGGGCCGACCTCGGTGGCCATCGCGGGGTTCCAGTTCGCCCCTCCCGAGCTCACGGTGGCCGCGGGGTCGACCGTGGTGTGGACGAACGGTGACGCCCTCACCCACAGCGTGAGCGCCGGCGACGGCTCGTTCACGAGCGACCGGCTGGAGCAGGGCGCCACCTACGAGCACACCTTCGACGTGCCGGGGCGGTACGACTACGTCTGCGGCGTCCACCCGGAGATGACCGCCACGGTGACCGTCACCGAGTGACGGCGCGCACGCGCCCGCTGTGCGGCCGGCGACGGACGCGGGGCCCATTGCCGCCGATCCTGGACCCTCAGTCACACGAGGAAAGGCGGTGGGTCACATGAACAAGCTGATCGCGGGCGGGACCATGGCGGCGTTGGCGTTGATCGCGGGCGGGACGGCGGCGGCCGTCGTCCCCGCCGCCGACGGCACCATCCACGGCTGTGTCAACCAGGCGACGGGCATCGTGCGCGTGATCGACCTCGACAAGCCGGGCAACCTCGGCCGGTGCGTCACCTCGGGGCCGGCCGTGCTCCGCGAGGCGCCGCTGGACTGGAACCAGGCCGGCCAACCGGCGCCCGGGCCGGTGCTCTACGAGCGGACGGGCGGCGGGGTCAACGTGGACGAGCAGCCCTACCACCTCGCGATGGACCTTCCTGCGGGCGCCTACCGGGCGTCGCTGACGTTCCAGGTCGACAACGACAGCACCAACCCGGCGATCCAACCGGTGATCACGTGCCAGCTCGCTCCCGAGGGCGCGCCCGGGTACGAGCTCCGCCAGAGCATCGATCCGGTGCGTGGCGTCGAGCTCGTGTCGGGTGAGTTCACGTTCCAGCAGACCGGGGCGTGGCGGCTGGTCCTCGACTGCCCGCGGACGCCGGGCCTCCTCCTGCACATGTCCGGCGTCGCCCTGCGGGCCGAGCCGGTCGCCTCGATCAACCCCGGCTGAGCCCTGTCGGCCGGCCAGACCAAGAACGGTGCATCACCTCGCCAACTTGTAGGCCGCCAGCTGCTCGATCCGCTCGATGTGTCCGGCGCTGCGACGGAAGCGACGGCCGATGTCGGCGTGGTCGGCGCCGGCGGCTCGCCACTTCAGGACCCGGCGCTCCACCGGCCGCAGTTCCGCCGCGTCCGGAGCGAGGCCGCTGCGGGGGATCCGTGTGTAGGCGATCACCCGCCTGACGAACTCTGGTCGGCACCGGAAGCGGCGGGCGATCTCGTCGTCGTCGACACCGTCGTGGACCAGACGCAGGACGCACCGCTCGAGCGGCCGCAGTGATCGGTGGTCGGCCATCGTCGGGCCTCCTCTGTTCGTTCCGCCACGCTAGGTGCCGGACAGCCACATTCGCACGAGACACCGGATCGCGCCCGATGGGCTCGCTCGAGCGCGGGCCTCACGGGCTGCTCGAACCGGTAGCCTGAGACCGCTGCGCGACGTCGTTGTCGGCGTGGCGACACCAGCTCCAGACCTCGGCCGGTTCCGCATTCGGTTCATCGCCCGAGATGACGAAGGAGCACGGTGTGATCGGTCAGGCGACCGCCACTGCAGGTGATCGGAACTCGGCCGAGGCGAGTGCTGAGGCCACCCTCACCCAGCTGATCATGCCGACGCCGGCCGAGATCTCGATGGGCGCGGCGGCGAGCACAACGCAAGGCGCTGCTGATCGGCGCCATGGCCGTTGCCGCGTACTGGGGTCTCGTCATCGCTGATGTCGGCGTGTCGCTCCGAGTGATCTCCGCTGCGGTGCTGATCGTCGCCGTCGTCGCGACGGCGACCAGCGTCATGCACGACGCCAACCACGGCGCACTGGCCCGCTCGGCCCGGGTCAACCGCGTGCTCGGGTACAGCGCTGACCTGCTCGGTGCCAGCTCGTGGCTGTGGCGGTTCAAGCACAACCACCTCCACCACGGCAACACCAACGTCGTCGGCGTCGACAGCGACATCAGCCAGGCGCCGTTCGCCCGCTTGGCGCCCGAACAGCCCTGGCGCCCGTGGCATCGCTACCAGCACCTGTACCTGTGGTTCGTGTACGGCTTCTTGGCCATCAAGTGGCTGACGTACGCCGACTTCTCCAACCTCGCTCATCGGCGCGTCGGCGATCAGCCCTTGCGGCGACCACCACCACGTCGGGATCTGGCCTTGCTGCTGGCCGGCAAGCTGGCCCACGTGAGCTGGGCGGTCGTGATCCCGCTGCTGCTGCATCCCTGGTGGGTCGTGGTCGGTTGCTACCTGATCTGCTCGTGGCTCGTCGGGCTCTCCCTCGCGGTGATCTTCCAGCTCGCCCACTGCGTCGACATCGCCGAGTTCGCCGATCCCGACGATCCTCGTCGCGGCGAGTCCTTCGAGCTGCATCAGCTGCGCACCACCGTCGACGTCGAGTGTCGGGTCCCGATGGTCCGGTGGATCATGGGCGGCCTCGACCACCAGATCGAACACCATCTGGCACCCCGGCTCCCGCACACGATCTACCCGCTCGTCGCCAGCCGGCTGCGCGAACTGTGCGCAGAGCGAGGCATCACGTACCGCCTCCACCCCAACCTCCGTGCCGCGCTGCGCTCTCACGCGCGGTGGCTCGAGCTGATGAGCCGACAGCCGACCGTCCGCCGCCGGTCGGGATCGCACACCCTCTATCCGCCCCGGGATCGCGGGTGTATGGTCGCAGTTGACACGTCGAGAGCCCTGACGTGTCGGGCCAGCACCCCGCTGGCCCGGGAGCGATGCTCTGGACCCCGGTGCCGCGTCATTCGAAGCGACTGGTGCCAGGAGAGTGCAGTGGCTCTGCCCGAGTGTTTCGTCGGTGAGCGTTCCTCCGGTTGCCAGCGCGTCCGTCGACGCTGCGCGTGCGACGAGAAGTTCCATGAGCCTTGCGCTCGCGGACCACGACGTCGACTCGACGTTGCTGCCGTCCGGCTGCCGAGCAACGGGTTGAACAAGGAGGAGGACCGATGAGACGTTCAGTGCCGGCAGTGTTGGTGACGGTCATGCTCGTCGCCGCTTCGTGCGGTGACGACGACGACGATGACGCTGGTGGTGGTACCGATACCGCGGCGACCGACACCGGTGCTCCCGCCACCGGTGGTACAGGCACCACCGGGACCGAAGGTGGCGGTGCCGCGGAGGGTGCGATGGCCGCTCGTGGCCCGATCGACATCTGGGTGGCGAACAACGCCGAGGAGAAGGCGTGGGGTGAGGCGATGGTCGACGCCTGGAACGCCGAGAACCCCGACGAGCAGATCTCCGTCCAGGAGATCCCCGCCGGCGAGACCAGCGAAGTGGTGATCGCCGCGGCGATCACCGCCGGGACGACGCCGTGCCTGATCTTCAACACCGCTCCAGCGGCGGTGCCGCAGTTCCAGAAGGCGGGCGGCCTGGTTGCGTTGGACGGCTTCGAGGACGGCGCCGCCTACGTGACGGAGCGTTCCGGCGAGTTGGCCGACCAGTACCGCTCGCCCGACGGGAACCTCTACCAGATGCCCTGGAAGGCCAACCCGGTGATGATCATCTACAACCGCGAGATCTTCGAAGCGGCCGGGCTCGACCCGGACAACCCGGCGCTGAGCACGTATGACGAGTTCCTCGACACGTCGCGTGCGCTGGTGTCCGACGGAGGTGCCAACGCGGCGATCTGGCCGGCCCCGACGAGCGAGTTCTTCCAGAACTGGTTCGACTTCTATCCGATGTACATCGCCGCCAGCGGGAAGCAACTGGTGGAGGACGGGGAGGCCACGTTCGCATCCGAGGAGGGCTTCGGCGTCGCCGACCTCTGGCGGACGATGTACGACGAGGAGCTCGCACCCCGAGAGACCTACACCGGGGACGCCTTCGCCGACGGCGAGTCAGCGATGTCGACGGTCGGACCGTGGGCGATCGCCGTGTACGGCGACAAGGTCGATTGGGGTGTCGTTCCCGTGCCGACGGCCGCGGGCACGCCGGCCGAGGAGGTCCAGACCTTCAGCGACGAGAAGTCGATCGGGATGTTCACGGCCTGTGACAACCAGGCCACGGCCTGGGACGTGTTGAAGTTCGCCACCAGCGAGGAGCAGGACGGCGCCCTGCTCGAGGCCACCGGCCAGATGCCGATGCGCACCAACCTCGCGGACACCTTCGCCGACTACTTCACCGCCAACCCCGACTACCTGCCGTTCGCCGAGCAGGCGGACCGGACCCTCGACGTGCCGAACGTGGCGAACTCGATCGAGGTCTGGCAGACCCTGCGCGACGCCTGGTCCGAATCGGTCATCTTCGGTGACGGCGACCCCGAGGAGGCGCTGACCGCCGCCGCCGAGGAGATCAACACCCTCGTCGCCGAGGACTGAGCGCAGACCCGATGGCCGTCACGGCCAACGTCCCCGCGGCGGCCGCCGGCGTCGCCGACGCGACGCCGGCGCCGGCCGGCGGCGGCCGCAACCCGCTGCGCCGCCAGCTCGTCGGGTACCTGTTCGTGTCGCCGTGGGTGGTCTTCTTCGTGGCGATCTTCGCCTTCCCGCTGTGCTTCGCGGTGTGGATGTCCTTCTACGAGTACTTCTTCACCGCACCGGGAACGGACATCGACCGGCCGTTCATCGGGCTCGACAACTACACCGCGGCGCTGAGCGACGAGCGAGTCCGCGAATCGTTCCGCAACGTCATCGTGTTCCTCGTCATCAACGTGCCGCTCACGGTGATCCTGGCGATCGCGCTGGCGATCGCGCTCAACGCCGCCATCCCGTTCCGCACGTTCTACCGCACCGCCTACTTCGTGCCGTACGTGACCGCCAGCGTGGCGACCATCGCGGTGTGGCTGTGGCTGTTCAGCAGCGACGGCCTGGTGAACCGGCTTCTCGGCCCGCTGGCCCCCGACCCGCCGTTCCTCATCAACGAGACGCTGGCGATGCCGACGATCGCGGTGTACGTCACCTGGAAGCAACTCGGGTTCTACGTCCTGCTCTACCTGGCCGCGCTGCAGAACGTCCCCAAGGAGCTGTACGAGGCGGCCGGCATCGACGGGGCCGGCCGCTGGGGGAAGTTCCGCCACGTGACGTGGCCGGGCGTGCGCACGGCGACCACGCTGATCGTCGTCCTCTCCGTCATCACGGGATCCAACCTGTTCACCGAGCCCTACCTGCTGACCGGCGGGGGAGGACCCAACGGCGCCTCCGCGACGCCGGTGTTCGTGCTGTACCAGAAGGGGATCGAACAGGGCGACGCCGGCGAAGCGGCAGCGATCGGCGTGCTGCTGGTGATCTTCGTGGCCGTCGTCGCGCTTCTCGCCAAGTACCTGAGTGAGAGGGGGACGAAGTGACCGACACCACCGTGACGGTGGACCACGCCGAACCACCACCGCGGCGGCCTCGCCCCAAACGATCGATCGTGCGGCTGCTGGCGCTCACCGTCGGTGCCTTCGCGTTCCTGTTCCCCTTCTACTACATGCTCATCGGGTCGCTGCAGGAGGAGCCCGACACCAGCGTGGGCGGCGCCTTCCCCAACCCGGGCAACCTCACCACCACCAACTACAGCGAGATCAACGCGAGCATCGATCTGCTCGGCTCGCTGGTCAACTCGGGGATCTTCACGGCCGCGGTCGTCTTCAGCACCCTGTTCTTCGGGCTGCTCGCCGGCTACTCGTTGGCCGTCCTGCACTACCGGGGCCGTGGCGCCGCCTTCGCCGCCGTGCTGCTCGTGCAGACCATCCCGTTCCAGCTGTTGATGATCCCGCTCTACGTGTTGCTGGTCCGGGACTACGGCCTCGGTGACACCTACCTGGGGATGATCCTGCCGTTCGCCATCAGCGCAACCGCGGTGTTCATCTTCCGCCAGTTCTTCCTCCAGCTGCCCGTCGAGCTGTTCGAGGCGGCCCGCATCGACGGCGCCGGCGAGTTCGCCATCCTGCGGCGCATCGCCGTCCCGCTCGCCCTCCCGGTGATCCTCACCGTCACCCTCGTCACGTTCATCGGCCCATGGAACGAGTTCCTGTGGCCGTTCCTCGTCACCAAGCGGGCCGACATGCAGCCGCTGGCCGTGTCGCTCGCCAACTACATCTCCAACCTCGCGTCCAGGGCGACCAACCCGTTCGGAGCGATCCTCGCCGGGGCGTGCGTGCTGGCGGCTCCGGTGATCCTGCTGTTCGTCGTCTTCCAGCGCCACTTCACCTCCAGCGACATCGGCTCCGGCGTCAAGGGTTGACGCGTGTCCGGCGACGGCGACATCCCGTACCGCTTGACGCGCGTCGGCACCGTCATGACGCCCGATCCCGGCGAGCCATGGGAGGCCGAAGGGGTCCTCAACCCGGCGGCCGGGCACACGCCGGACGGCCGGCTGCACCTGCTGCCCCGGCTCGTCGCCGCCGGGAACGTGTCCCGGATCGGCTTGGCCGAGGTCGTCATCGACGATGGCATCCCGACCAGGGTCCATCGCCGTGGTGTCGTGCTGGCGCCCGACGAGGGATGGGAGCGGGGCGCCGACCACGGCGGGGTCGAGGACCCTCGAGTGACGTTCGTCGAGCGGCTCGGTGTGCACCTGATGACCTATGTCGCGTTCGGCCCGCTCGGTCCGCGCATCGCGCTGGCGGTGTCGCGCGACCTCGACGCGTGGGAGCGGCTCGGCCCCGTGCTGTTCGCCTACCAGCCCGGGCTGCTCGTCGACCTCAACCTGTACCCGAACAAGGACGCGGTGATCTTCCCTGAGCCGGTCCCCGGACCTGGAGGCGTCGCCAGCTACGCCATGTTGCACCGCCCGATGTGGGACCTGACCATGTCGGGGCTCGACGCCGCGGCGACCCGGCTGCCATCCGGCCTCACCGACGAACGGCCCGGCATCTGGATCTCCTACGTTCCCGTCGAGCAGGTCGACGCCGACATCCGCGCCCTCGCCCTCGTGCGCGACCACCGCTGTGTCGCGCTGCCCGAACATCCCTACGAGAGCGCCAAGATCGGCGCCGGCCCGCCGCCGGTACGGGTGCCGGAGGGGTGGCTGCTCGTCCATCACGGCGTGCACGGCGACGTGGTCCCCGGGTTCGACCCGTCGCAGCAGGGTGACCTCGTGTACAGCGCCGGGGCCATGCTGCTCGACGCGGATGATCCATCCCGCGTCCTCGCCCGCACCGCGGAGCCGCTCCTCGCGCCGGAGACCGTCGACGAACGAGTCGGCACGGTCCCCAACGTCGTGTTCCCCACCGCGATCGCCGCGATCGACGGCCGCGACTTCGTGTTCTACGGCATGGCCGACAGCAGCATCGGGGTGGCGCTCCTCGAGCGGACCCGGGCGTGAGCAGTCGTGACGGTGCCCCTCATCGCGTTGGACTCCTCGGGTGCGGCGCGTTCGGCACGTTCCTCGCCGACGTCCTCGCCGAGCTCCCCACCGTCGAGCTGGCCGCCGTCGCCGACACTCGGCAGGACCTCGCCGCTCGCCTCGCCGCCGACCACCCGTCGGCCACGATCGCCGCCGACCTCGACGGGCTCCTCGCCGACCACGACATCGACATCGTCGTCGTCGCCACACCCCCGTGGACACACGCCACCCTCGCCGTCCGGGCTCTCCGAGCCAACCGGCACGTGCTCGTCGAGAAGCCGCTGGCCATCGACGTCGACGGCTGCCGCCACGTCGTCGCGGCCGCGGCTGGTGCCGGCCGAGTCGCCACCGTCGATCACATGCTGCGCTTCGCGCCGCTCGTCACCGTGCTGGCCCGACTGCTCGCGGCCGAGGTCGCCGGTCGACGCGTGCTCGGCCCGATCCGGCGCTTCGCGTTCGAGAACGACGCCGCCGACGAAGACCTGCCGTCGGATCACTGGTTCTGGGACCCGTCACGCTCGGGCGGCATCTTCATCGAGCACGGCGTCCACTTCTTCGACCTCGCCGCGGACCTCATCGGATCTGAAGCGGATGCGATCCAAGCCATGAGCACCACCCGCCCCGACGGTCGGACCGACACCGTGTGCGCGACAGCCCGGTACCAGAGTGGCGCCACCGCCAGCTGGTACCACTCGTTCACCCACGCCCGACAGACCGAACGACAGTCGCTCCGCCTCGACCTCGGCAACGGCGACTGCCGGCTCCAGGGATGGATCCCCCTCGACCTGCACCTCGAGGCGTGGACCGATCGAGCGGGTGCGGGGGCGCTGCTCGCCGCCACCGGCAGTGACGAGTTCAGCGAGACCGAGCGGCAGGTCTCCGTCACCGCGGCGCCGGCTCACCAACACGCAACAGCGGCACCTCGCGGGGCAACCCACCACGTACGCCTCCGACTCGGCCACGGCGAGCACGCCAAGCAGACGGTCTACGCGACGCTCGGTCCGCCGCCTCGTCACCGACTTCCTCGCCGCCATCGACGAGGGCCGGCCACCCCGCGTCGACCTCGACGCCGCCACCAGAGCAGTCGCACTGGCCGAAGGCGCCACCGAGGCGTCCCGCACTGGCCGCACGTTGCGGCTGGCCCGATCCGAGCACTGAACCCCAGAGAAAGGGGATCTCCGATGAACCGCCCGTCATCACCTCGCCGCCTCACCCTCTTCGCCGTTGGCGCCGTCGCCGCCTTGACCGTCGTGTCCGGGCTGGTCGCAACGCCGACAGATCTGGCCGCCAGCCCGGCCCGAGCGGCCCCGAGCCAACTGACCAACCTCGCCCACATCGACTGGCTCGGCGCCGAGGTCGCTCCTCCACCCCAGGACGGCCACTCGACGTATCGACTGGCCGAGGAGCCGGCGATCGGTGTGCTGTGGACGTACGCCGATCGGCAGTCCGACGGGACGTATCGACGAGTCGGGGGTGGCGTCTACGACCCGGTCACCGACACGTGGGGACAAGGCGCCTTCAATGCCGATGACGTCTCGCGCGCGGCGGTGGTCTACGTGCGCCACTGGCAGGCGACCGGAGCGGAGTCGAGCCGCCGGACGGCCTACCAGTTGCTGCGGGGGCTGACGTACCTGCAGACCGCGGAAGGACCCAATGCCGGCAACGTGGTCTTGTGGATGCAGCCCGACGGCACGCTCAACCCGAGCGCCGACCCGATCGAGCTCCCCGATCCGTCCGACAGCGGCGAGTCGTACTGGTTGGCGCGGACGATCTGGGCGCTCGGTGAGGCCTACCCGGCCTTCCGCGACAGCGACCCGGCCTTCGCCGCCTTTCTGCGCAACCGCCTCGACCTGGCCCTCGGCGCGGTCGAGCGCCAGGTCCTCGACCGGTACGGCGAGTGGCTCGAGATCGACGGTGTGGCCGTACCGGCGTGGCTGATCGTCGATGGCGCCGACGCGACGGGAGAGGCGCTGCTCGGACTCGCCCCCTTCGTCGCGGAGACCGCCGACCGTCGCGCCGCGCGCGTGCTCCAAAGGCTCGGTGAGGGCGTGGCCGCGATGCAGGCCGGCGACGCCGACACCTGGCCGTTCGGCGCCGTGCTGCCGTGGGCACGGTCCCAAGCGGTGTGGCACGCGTGGGGCGGTCTGGCGCCGGCCGGTTTGGCCCGGGCGTCCGAGGTCACCGGCGACCGGGACATGCGCCGCGCCGCCCTCTCGGACGCCGCCGCCTTCACCCCGCACCTGCTCATCGCCGCCGGCCCCGAGAACGGGTGGCTGCCCTCACCGACCGAGCGCGTCCAGATCGCCTACGGCGCTCACTCCCGCGTCGAGACGTTGCTGTCGGCGGCCGAAGCCGGTGATCGCCCGGGCCTCCGCCATGTCGCCGGCATCGCCGCGGCCTGGTTCTTCGGCAACAACCCGGCCGGCGAGGCCATGTACGACCCGGCCACCGGCCGCACCTACGACGGCATCGAGAGCGACACGAGGATCAACCGCAACTCCGGTGCCGAGTCGACCATCCACGGTCTGCTCACCACCCTCATCCTCGACAGTGAGCCCGACATCGCCGCCCTCGCCCGCGTGGCCCACGTCGACGAGCGCCGGACCTGGACGCTGGTGGAAGCCGAGACCGGCGTTCCCGGGTCGGACACCGAGCTCTACCAACCCGCCGACGCCTGGACCGGCGAGAGCCTGTGGAGCGGTGCGGCCGGCGTCCGGATCTCGCCAGGTGACACGCTGACGATCTCCGTCGGCGACATCGGCGACGGAACAAACCTTCTCCTGCCGGTCGTGCTGCTCGACCCGTCCGCTGGGACGACGACGTGGACGACGTCGCGTTCGCGTGACGGGCGTCGTCCGCCACGCACGTGTCGGGCCCCAAGGCGATTCACCGGCACCCGGTCTGTTGGCGATCGAGACGCTCACGAGCACGGTGCACGACGTGGACTCGGTGACGGTCCGAGGAAGCAGGAGCGACGCCATCGTCGATGCCCTGCTGGTGCAGCCCGAGATCGAACACGTCGTGCTCAGCAACGACTCGAACGCCACCGCGCTGCTCCGGAGCTTCGCCCGCAACACCGAGAGCGTCGTCATCAGCCTGCCCGTGGGAAGGACGGCGCAGGTGGAGTCCTACGACGATGCCGGCCGTCTCGTTCGGCGGACGCACGCACCGGCCCACCACGTGGTCGTCAAGATCCCCGGTGGCGGGTTCGCCGTCGTGCGCAGCTCATGACGCGGCGTCCCCTTCGCCGCCGACCTCGCTGCGGTTCGCACCGAGCTCGTCGGCGGCCCGCTTCCGCGCTCCCGCCTCCTGGCCCTCGTTGTCGAACGTGACGTCGACGGACTGGAAGCCCTTGTGCCGCTGGGCGGTCGCCGCGTCGGTGTAGGCGCGTTGATCGGCGCTCGTGAGATCGACGTTGTCGGTGAACGGGGTGAGCAGCGCGCGGGGGAACAGGTGCTTGCTGCGCACGACGTTGATCTCGGCGCTGAACACGACGCCGAGGGCCGCCAGGAAGATCCACCCGAGGAGGCCCAGCACCACGGCGAACACCCCGTAGGTGGCGCCGGCGTCATTGACGACGTTCGCCACGTACGCCGTCCCGAACATTTGCAGCAACTGCCAGATGCAGGCGGCGACGATGGCCCCGGGCGCCACCTCGCGCACGCCGAGCCTCGTGGCGGTGGAGACGCGGAAGACGACGACGAACACGGCGCTGTTGAACACCAACGCCGCCGGGGTCAGGAGCAGCGCCCATCCGGAGAAGATGGCCCCGCTGGCCGCTGCGCTGGCGACGACCGACAGGACCGTGATGACGAGCACGGCAACCCCGACCGTCGCGAGGAGCAGCAGACTGCGCAGACGCGACTTCACGGGGTTGGGGCGGCGGTTGCGGGGAACCGACCACGCGATGTTCATGGCGTTCTGCACGGCCTGCGCGACACCGAGCGAGCCGTACAGTGCGACGAGGCCGCCGACGACGACGGCGGCACCGTTGCCCTGGAGACCCTGCGGGTCGCCCAACTCGTCGCCGATGACCGGGAACTGGCTCAACGCCGAGTCGACGATCCGTTCCTGTAGGTCCGGGTTCTCCTGCAGCACGAAGCCGAGCACCGACGCGAGCAGGAGGAGCAAGGGGAAGAGGGACAGGAACCCGTAGAACGTGATCAGTGCGGCCAGGTACGGACCCTGGTCCTCGAAGAACTTGTAGACCACCGCCACGGGGAACCCCGCCCAACGGTGTCGCCGCTGGTACCCGTCAAGCCGCTCTGTCACCCGCATGCCGGGGCTCCTCGCACCATCCGTCGAGCCGTGTGCACCCACTGTCGCACCGATGACCGCTGCACTGTTGCCCGCGAGTCATTCGCGAGTGCGTTGATCGATTGCGCTGGTGTGCGGATCGTGCTATCCCGTCTGTTGACGAGATGGCGCGGCACGTGGGGGCCACTGCCCGCCCCGCCGAGGGAGGATGGCTCATGCGGTTGGCCACGATGGGTTCCCAATTCGTTCGTCCACCTTGCCGTGCGGTCGTTCGTCACCGGCGGCGTGGCCGTGGGGCCGCCCTGGTGGCGACCGCACTCCTGTCGACAAGTGTCGGCAGCGTCGAGGCGTCGGCATCGCCGCCCCAATCCGCGGCCGATCCGAAGGTGATCCGCGACTGGAACACGATCGCCTTCGACACGATCGTCGTCGACGCCGGAAAGGCCAACGCGGAAGCGTTCATCTGGTTCGCGTTCGAACAGGCTGCCGTGTACAACGCCGTTGTCGGTATCACCCGGAGCTACGAGCTCTACGACTGGAACGCTCGTGGGCCCCGTGGGGCGTCACCGCAGGCCGCCGCCGCAGTCGCCGCCCATGATGTCCTTCTGGAGTACTTCCCGGCGTCGCAGGGCCGGCTGGACACCGCTCTGGCCGCATCACTCGCCGAGATCCACGACGGTCCCACGAAGCAGCAGGGGATCCGCTATGGCGAACGCGCCGCAGACCGGCTCATCGAACGGCGCGAGAACGATGGCCGTTTCGCGTCGGTCACCTTCGATGTCCCGCCTGCGCCCGGCGTCTGGCGCCCCACCCCGACCGCGTTCGCGCCGTTCTTCGATCCGTGGCTGTCGCAGCTGCGGCCGCTGCTGCTCGATGCGCCGAACCAGTTCCGGCCGGGTCCCCCGCCGGCGATGACGTCGCGGACGTACACAGAGGACTTCAACGAGGTCAAGGCGGTCGGTTCGGCAACGAGCACGGTCCGGACACCGGGACAGACCGCGACCGCACAGTTCATCGCCGGAAGCACGATCCCGCTGGTCAGTTCCTCGCTGCGTGACCTGGCCGCCCGACGCCAACTGGACATCAGTGACAGCGCACGGCTGTTCGCGGCGGTCGCCATGAGCGCGGCCGATGGCGTGATCACGTCATGGGATTCGAAGTTCGAGTTCGGCTTCTGGCGGCCGATCACCGCGATCCGAATGGCCGACACCGATGGGAATCCCGACACGCTCGCGGATCCCGCTTGGCTCCCTCTGCTCGCAACTCCGCCGTACCCCGATTACACCAGCGGTCTCAACTCGATCGTGGGAGCAGTCACCCGCGCCGTGAGCGGAACGCTTGGATTGGGGGGCGGGCGAATCGACCTGAACATCACCGTGGCGGGCACGACCCGCCACTACGAGTTCGCGTCGCAGCTGAATCAGGATGGGGTCGATGCCCGAGTCTGGTCAGGCATCCACTTCCGGACCGCCGACGTGGTCGCTATCGAGGCGGGCACACAGGTAGGTGACTGGGCACTCGACAACTACTTCCAGCCAACCGGGTGACGCCACGCTCGTCGACGGTGACGATCACCGCCCATCGGGAGCACGCAGGGGGTCGACGCGTAGTCGCGCGCTTCGTCGAAGATACGTCGCAGGCTGGCGTCGATCAACTGCGTGTCGGCAGCGAACCTCCGGAACCGGGGCACGACGCTCGCCAGGAGCCAACACCAGCGGTCGTCGAAGCGGGTGATCCTCGGCCACGCCTGCGCGCGCAGCGCGTGCGGGATCCCTCGTGTGAGCGAGTAGGCGTAGAACGAGGTGAAGTACGCGGCCTCCCGCCGCACGCCGCGCACCTCGAAGCTCGTCGCCGAGCCCATCGAGACGAGCCGGGCGAACGCGCACGAGAGGCGATCGAAGTTGGGTTGCACCAAGGCGCGCTGCTCGTGCTCGAGGAGCAGGAGGTTCCCCGCCCAGATGAGCTGGTCGGCCTGCTGTCGAGCCTCCGCGGACGCGGTTCCGTCCTCCAAGGTGTGGCGTCCTCGGTCGATCGCCTCGAACCCGGCGAGGATGGGCGCGTAGTGGTGCTCCGGCCGCAGGAGCGCGCGTAGACGTTCGATCCCGTCCTCGGCGGTGAGGTACGCAAGGTGGACCCAGAAGATGTCGTCGAAGATGGCGTTGTTCGTCGCCCGGATCGTGTTCACGTCGTCCATCAGCAGCAGTCTCCGGCGACCCAGGCTGTGCGGGATGTCCACGTAGCCAGTGCGATCGGTGTCGAGCCGCAGCGGAAAGAGGGCCAGCCGGACGTGGTGCGACGCGATTGCAGCCATCCCGGCCCACTTGAGGTATGCGGGTAGGTGCTGGTAGATCCAGGCATATCGTGACGAGATCTCCACGTTGCGGTGGAAGGCACAGCATTGAACGGTCAGGAGCCCGTCGGCGACCGCCTTCCACCCCTCGATGGTCTCCGGCGTTCCGTTCCGTGCGACCAACTCGTGTGCGTGGGGCATGAGCTCGTCGGGAGCGATGAGGTCGGCCGTCCGGCCACCTCTCCTGACGCGCTGGTTCACCTTCCGTCGACGGGCAAGCGGCGCGGAGCTCATCATCACCGGTCCATGGCTCGGCTCAGATGAATCCCGGCTGGGCGAAGGCTGGATCCGGGTAGCGGTAGAAGCCGCGGCCACTGGCGACGCCGAAGTGGCCATGCCGGATGAACTGCTCGTCGAGGAAGCGGGCGGACTCGAGCGCCCCGGTGTTCGAGGTGGTTTCGCCGATCAACGTGGCGACGTGGTAGACGACCCCGAGGCCCATGCGGTCCATCATCCCGAAGGGCCCGATCCCACTCCGGAGGGTGATCATCCAGGTTCGGTCGATGCTCTGGAAGTCGCTCACGCCTCGCACGAGCAGGTCGAGTGCGGCGGTGCACCAGGGCACGATCAAGCTGTTGATGATGTAGCCGTTCTGCTCCTTGCGAATGGGGATCGAGACCAGGCCGATCTCCTCGGCGAACGTCACCACACGCTCGAAGACGGCCGGGTCGGTGCCGGGATGGCCCATCACCTCACCGATGTTGGAGTCCCAGACACCGATGGCGAAGTGCAAGGCGAGGAACTGCTGCGGCCGGTCGACGAAGCCCACCAATGCGCTCGGCGCCAGGGTGGAGGTGTTGGTGGTGAACACGGTGCGCGCCGGGGCGTACCTGGACGCCTCGCGCCAGAAGGACTCCTTGATCGCCATCGACTCGGGTACGGACTCGCTGATCAGATCGGCATCGCTCACTGCGGCCGGCAGGTCGGTGGTGTACGTGAGCCGAGCGAAGGTGTCGTCGATCTCCTGCCGAGTGGCACCGCGCCGCTCCATGAAGTGCGCCGCATGCTCCTGGTGGAACGTCTTGCCCTTCTCCAGACCCTCGGGGATCGCGTCGTACACGGTCACGTCCTTGCCGTGAAAGGCCATCTGCCACGCGACCTGCGAGCCCATGGTGCCGGCGCCCGCGGTCGTGATCCTGGTGAACGTCATCCTGAGCCTCCTTGCGACGATGTCGTTGGGCGTGTGCGCAGCTCGATGGCTGCTAGCTCACGATTTGAGGAGCGACCGCCTCTTCCAGTCCTGCTGCGGCCTGGACGTCGAGCGCACGAGCGACTTCCTGGGAGTCCTCGAACACGTCGAGGGCGTGGATCTTGCCCCACCGCAACGTGATCACGTGGATGGCGTGTTGCGAATAGGGTCCGCCGTCGAGCAACGTCGCGGCCCCGTCCCACTGCACGAACACGGTGGTGTGCCACGGCCAGCCTTTGACCCACACGTCCTTGATCGTCAGGTGGAGGTTGGGCAGCACACGCCCGAGGCGCTCGAACCAGCGCCGCAGCGTTTCCCTGTCGTGACGCTCACCACCGATGGCGTGGGCACCAAGGAAGCGGTGATGGACATCGGGTGCGATGGATGTCATGAGCGCATCCCAGGCATGGTTGTTGACCTGATCAAAGCTCTGTCTGATCCGCTTCTTCACGATCGAGCTGTAGATCATGAGGTGGCCTCTCTTCGACTCGGCTTCACGACTTGACGAAGTCGAGGAGGTCGGCGTTGAACTGCTCGGTGTGCGTCGCGAACAGGCCGTGTGACGCGCCCGGGTAGACCTTCAGTTCGGCGCCCTCGACGATCTGCACGGTCAGCCGGGCCGAGGCATCGATCGGGACGATCTGGTCGTCGTCGCCGTGGATGACGAGCGTTGGAACGTCGATCATCCGCAGGTCGTCGTTGAGGTCGCTCTCGGAGAACTGCCTGATGCATTCGTAGGCTGCCTTCAGGCCGGCCCGCATCCCCATCAGCCAGAACTCGTCGCGGGTACCTTGCGACACGGTCGAGCCCGGCCGGTTGGCGCCGAAGAACGGTGCGCTCAGGTCGGTGAACAGTTGCGATCGGTCCGCCAGCACCTTCGCCCGCAGGTCGTCGAACACCTCGATCGGGGTTCCCGCCGGGTTGCCTGCCGTCTGCAGCATGAGGGGCGGGATCGCACCGAGAAGCACGACCTTGCTGACGCGTCCCGTGCCGTGGCGGCCGATGTACCGCACGACTTCTCCGCCGCCGGTGGAGTGTCCGACGAGCACGACGTCGCGGAGGTCCAGCGTCTCGAGCACGGCGGCGAGATCGTCGGCGTAGTCGTCCATCGTGTTGCCGTCCCAGGGCTGGCTCGAGCGGCCGTGCCCACGCCGGTCGTGGGCGATCGATCGGAACCCGTTCGACGCCATGAACAGCAGCTGCGGATCCCACACGTCGGCGTCGAGGGGCCAGCCGTGACTGAACACCACAGGGCGTCCCGTCCCCCAGTCCTTGTAGAAGATCCGCGTTCCGTCCTGTGTCGTGACCTTCGGCATGACGTGCTCCTCGTGTTGCTGCCTTCGGGACAGACCCCACGATGCGCGACCCGGCGCGCCGCTGCGTCAGTCATCTGACTGTCGTCGATCCGCGGGCGGATCGTCGCGACCGTCAACGAGCGGTATCGCCCGACGTCGCGCTCAAGGCGTCTCGCAGCGCCGCCCGGGACGTGATCCCGAGCTTGGGGAAGATGCGGTACAGGTGGGCCGAGATGGTGCGCGGCGACACATACAGTCGTGCGGCGATCTGCCGGTTGGTGAGGCCGGTGGCCGCGAGCGAGGCGATCTCTCGCTCTTGTGGCGTGAGTGACGCGGCGCCGCCGCCCGCGACGAGATGCCGCGTGGCGCCGGTCGCCGCGAGCTCGGTCTCCGCTCGTCGTGACCACGGACTCGCACCGAGCCACTCGAAGCCGTCCCGGGCGGCGGCGAGCTGGCTTCGAGCGTCACGTGTGCGACGCACGCGCCGCAGGCGTTCGCCATGCGCGAGCCGCACCCGCGCGAGGTCGAACGGCCATCCCTCGAGTCCCGGGAGCGCGAGCGCGTCAGCGAACAGATCCGGTGCGTCGTCGTCGGAGGCGACCATCGCCGCGGCGGCTGCGGTGACGAGCGCGAAGCGCGGCGACAGGCGGCCGAGGTCGGCCCGTCGCATCGCCTCGGCGTGGGCCAGGGCCTCGTCGTGGCGTCCCGTGTGCACGGCGGCGTCGATCAGGTCCATCGCCGCCCACAACGCGTGCGGGGTGTGGGGCCGCAACGTGCCCGGCGGGCTGATGGCGACGGCGTGCGCGTAGCCGTCCTCGAAGTCGCCGGCGCCGAGCGCGGCCTCGGCGAGCGCGTGGTGGGCCCAGTCTGCGAGGCGCCCGAGCTGGCGCGGCGCGGCCCACTCGATCATGGCCTCGCAGATGTCCCGACACGTCGCCCGATCGCCCCGATTGCCGGCGACCCGAGCCACGGCGGAGCGGCCACTCCACGCATACATCCGATAGCCGTGTTCCTCGCACAGCGCCGCGGCCTCGGCACCGAACTCGTCCGCTTCGTCCCAGCGGCCGGCCTGGATCCCGTCGACGGCGAGCATCAGCAACCCCCTCATCGCCGAGCCGACGGCGCCGCCCTCCCGTCCGTCTCGGACCACCCGGAGCAGCGCCTCCCGGCAGCCTCCCAACCGATCGACGTAGAACGCGGCGATCCCGGTCCTCATGATGACAGCGACGTCCTCGGTGTCCCGCAACCGTCGTATCTCGTGATCCAGTTCCGACAGCGCCCACGCCGACGCCGTGAGCGGGTCGCCGAACGTCTCGGCGAGCAGCCGCACCTCTGCCGGCGCCGACGCGGCGAGTCGCTCCATGGCGTCGTCGAACGGCACCCAGTACTCCGCGCGCCCCGCGTAGTGGCACAGCAGCACCAGCGTGTGCAGCGCCGACGACAGTCCGTCGCGGTCCTCATCGGGCTCGACGAGAGCGGACTCGATGGCGGTCGTCAGGAGGTGGTGCGTCGTCGCCGCGTCCCCGTCGCTGTTGAGCAGGAGATAGGCGGTGGCCACCGCCGCGTGGAGCGTCTCGCCGAGTGTCGGATCCGTGCGCTGCGCGTCGCGCAGCAACTCCAACGAACGGTCGAGCTCCCCAGCGGAGTGGGCGCCGACATAGGCCGCGTCTGCCAACCGCCGGCTCCGATCGGCTCGGTTCGGGCTCAGATCGGCCGCCCTCATCAGCCGAGAGACGGCGCCGACGACATCGCCGCGTTGCAGCGTGCGATGGGCGCCTTCCTCCACCGCGGCAGCGGTCTTCTCGTTCGGCGCGTCGGCACCCTCCGCGAGGTGATGGCCTCGCCGTTCCGGCTCATCGGCGAACACCTCGGCCAGTCGCTGATGGGCCGCCCGCCGTTCGTCGTACGTGGAGCGCTCGACCACGACGGACTTGATCATCGGGTGCCGGAACTTCAGCGCGCCGACTCGGTCATCGACCACGATGAGATAGTCACGTTCGGCTGGCGCGAGGTCATCGAGGCCTTCCGGCCCGCTCGTCGCCGCCAACACGCCGAGGTCTCCGGAGCTGTCGAGCGCAGCGAGCAGGAGCAGACGCCGCGTCGCGTCGGGGAGCCGCTCGATCCGGGCCTTGTAGAACGTTCGCAGCTCACGGCTGGCGCCGGAGGTCACGGTGGTGCTCCACGGACCACTGTCGCGGTGGCCGCCGGCTGCCGCAGCGAACTCGAGCAGCGCCAGCGGGTTGCCCTGGGCCTCGTCGACGACCCCCCGAAGGACACGCGTCGGCAGGTGGGCGAACTGGCGAGCCAGCAGCTCCATCGCCTCGGACGCAATGAGCGGTGCGACACCGAACTCCGACAACCCGGCGCGTTCGAAGAAACCACCGACACCGGGCCGCATGGCACCGAGCAGTCCGATCCGGCTGCCTCGCAGCCGCCGACCGACGAACCCGACGACGGCACCGCTCGCACGGTCGAGCCAATGCACGTCGTCGATGACGATGAGCAGCGGGCTGCTCGATGCCGCCTGACGGAACAGCGACAGCGATGCGCCGAAAACCGCGAGGCGGTCGGGTGGAGGGCCGGAGCCGATGCCGAGCGCAACCTCGATCGCCACACGGTTGGATCGCGGGAGACGGCGCAGGTCGTCGGACAACGGATCGACGAGCTGGTGCAGGCCAGCGAAGCTGACGTCCGACTCGTATTCCACCCCGCCGCCGCGAATGACCCGGAAGCCGTCCATCGTCGCCATCCGCGCCGCCGCGACGAGCAATGCCGTCTTGCCGACGCCTGGCTCGCCCGTGAGCAGCAGCGTCGCGCCCTCGGCGGCCGCCTCACCGAGGAACGACCCGAGGATCGTCAACTCGCTGTCGCGACCGATCAAGCGGTGGGTCCCCGTGTCGACATCAGCCACCGTCGTCACCCTCCACAGAGCTGTCAGTCGGCTCGGTCGTTCGCCCGATGCTACGCGGCCCCCTCACCGCCGGTGCGGAGCAACCGGGCCGCCTGTGGTCGTCGATGGCACGTCGCCGTGGAAGACGAGGGTGCGGGCCGCGGCCAGTCCCTGGGAGGACAAGTCGCCGGATCCCACGCGTGCATCACGGCGAGGTCCTGGCCCGCGTCGAGGACCTCACCCTGGCTCGTCGATGCTTCGGTCGCGCCCTCGCACCGTGCTGGCACCCTTCCCGACAACCGAGCCAACAGCCTCGACGCCATTGCCGGAACCCTCCGGGCGCCACACCAGAAGGCGGACGCCGAAACGCTCGCCGCCGTCGCCGCCAGCATCCGCGCCCGCCATCATCTCGTCACCCCGCCGTGGTTCACCGTCGCCATCGAAGGACACAGACGCCTTGCGGCGCCCGCGGAGCGGGAACAGCGGCGCCTGTCCGACGACGGCGCAGTCGCGCTCGCCCTCACGTACGAAGGGGGCTGAAGGGCGAGGACCTGTCCAGACCGCCCCACCCGGACCGGCGCCGCAGCGGTCGGAGCTCGGGCTGCGTCCGCTCTGACCAGGTCGTTCGCGGTGCCCCCGGCGATTCGATGGTGCCCCCGGCAGGATTCGAACCTGCGCACCCGGCTCCGGAGGCCGATGCTCTATCCCCTGAGCTACGAGGGCGGGCGCGTGCAGGCTAGCGGCGCCGGCCGTTTGGCCGGCCACCGCATTGGCTACGTTCCACCTTCGTGCCTCGATCCGACAACCCGTCCACGCTCGTCGTCGGACCGCTCCTGCGCTACGTCGACGAGAGCCGGGCCACCGTCTGGGTGGAGACCGATCGTGCCTGCTCAGTGGACGTGGTCGCCGACGGTCGCCGGCACCACGCCGACACGTGGTCGGTCCACGGCCACCACTACGCCCTCGTCCGTCTCGACGAGCTCCCGACGTCCGTGGCGACCGAGTACCAGGTCCTCCTCGACGACCACCAGGTCTGGCCCGAGCCCGGGAGCGGGTACCCGCCCAGCGTCATCCGCACGACCAACCCGGACACCCCGTTCCGCCTGCTCTTCGGCAGCTGCCGCCGCTCGGCGCCGTTCGACGAGGAGCACCTCGACACGCTCGGCGCCGACGCGCTGGTCGCGCTGGCCGAATCGATGCGCACCACGCCCGTCGCCGACTGGCCGGACGCCTTGCTGATGATCGGCGACCAGATCTACGCCGATGACCCCTCCGAGGCGATCGTCGAACGGCTGCACGCCGCCCACCCCGACGTCGATCCGGAGGTCGACGGAGAGATCGGCAACTTCGAGGAGTACACGTGGCTGTACGCGGAGGCGTGGATGGAACCGACCGTCCGCTGGCTGCTCTCCACCGTGCCCTCGGCCATGCTGCTGGACGACCACGACCTCCGCGACGACTGGAACACCTCGCTGTCGTGGCGTCGCTGGGTCACCGCCCAGCCCTGGTGGCGCGATCGGGTCGTCGGCGGCTACGGGTCCTACTGGGTGTACCAGCACCTCGGGAACCTGAGTCCGGAACAGCTCGCCGGTGACGAGGTCTACGCCCGTCTGCTCGCCACCCACGACGACGACGAGCGCACGCGCCACCTCGACGGAGCGGCGTGGGCCGCTGACGTCGACTCGACGTCGATCCGCTTCAGCTACTACCGCGACCTCGGCGCCACGGGCCGTGGCGTGCGGCTCGTGTCCATCGACTCGCGCTGCTCGCGCCAGCTCGATCCCGACGACCGCCGGATGGTCGACCCACCGGAGTGGGAGTGGGTCCGCGACGCCGTGCTCGGCACCGATCTGCGCTACGACCACCTCGTGCTCGCCTCGACGCTGCCGTTCCTGCTGCCGCCCGGGCTGCACCACCTCGAAGGGTGGGACGAAGCCATCTCCGAGGGTGCGTGGAAGCGGCCCGGCAAGTGGACCGGCGAGAAGCTGCGCCAGGCGCTCGACCTCGAGCACTGGGCGTCGTTCCGCGCCTCCTTCCGCGAAGTGATCGATCTGCTCCGCGACGTCGTGGGGCGTCACCGCCCGCCGGCCACGGTGTTGCTGCTGTCGGGCGACGTGCACTGCAACTACACCGCCCACGCCGAGCTCGACGGCCTCGACCACCCGGGCACCGTCCTCCAACAGCTGACCATGTCGCCGTTCCGGAACGACATCGAGCGCGCCGGCAAGGCGGCCGAGGTGCTGCTCAACCGCAAGTTCTGGACGAGGGTGATGCACCGAATGGCCCGCATGGCCCATGTCGACGACGTCGCCATGAGCTGGCAGGTCGAGCACGGTCCGTGGTTCGACAACGGCGTCATGGCGGTCACGTTCGAGGGACGCTCGGCCCGGCTCGGGGTCGACCACGCCCACGTCGACAGCGGGCGCCAGGTCCTCTCGCGGACGCTCGACCTCGAGCTGGCCAGCGCCGAGCCGGCGCCCGACAATTCGATCGGACCGGCCACCGCCGCCGTCTGACCCGGCACAATGGGGGGCTGCCATGGCCGACCCGTTCGACACCCTCACCGCACTGCTCGGTCCCGCCTTCGCCGAGGTCGCCGGGCGCGACGACGTCGATCCCGTCGTGCGTCCATCGGACCGGGCGGACGCGCAGGCGAACGGCGCGCTGGCGCTGGCCAAGGAGCTCGGCCGACCGCCGCGCGAAGTGGCCGCGGCGGTCCTGGCCGCCGCTGCGCTCGACGGTGTGGCGACCGCCGAGATCGCCGGGCCGGGGTTCATCAACCTGACCCTCGAACCCGACTTCGTCGGGCGGGCGGTCGCCGAGGTCGCCGCCGACGATCGGCTCGGCGTCGCGCTCGCCAGCCCGGCCGAGCGCATCGTCGTCGACTACTCGGCGCCGAACGTGGCCAAGGAGATGCACATCGGGCACCTCCGCACCACGGTGATCGGCGACTCGCTGGTGCGCGTGCTGGAGCTGCTCGGCCACGAGACGGTCCGCGAGAACCACATCGGCGACTGGGGCCGTCCCTTCGGCATGCTCATCGAGCACCTCGTCGACATGGGCGTGGACCGCGCACCCACCTTGGGCCTCGGTGATCTCGACGCGTTCTACAAGGAGGCGTCGGCCAAGTTCGCCGAGGACACCGAGTTCCAGGAGCGGGCCCGCCAGCGGGTGGTGCTGCTGCAAGGCGGCGACGAGGAGACGATGGCGCTGTGGCGGACGCTCGTCGAGCAGAGCGCGAGGCACTGGAACGATCTGTACCGCAAGCTCGGCGTCCTGCTGACCGACGACGACCTCGCCGGCGAGAGCCGCTACGAGGCCCTGATGCCCGAGGTGTTCCGGCGACTGGAGGCGGCGGGCCTGCTCGAGGAGTCGGACGGCGCGCTGGTGGTGTTCCCCCCGGGCTTCACCAACCGCGATGGTGAGCCGCTCCCGTTGATCGTGCGCAGCCGCGCCGGCGCGTTCACGTACGCCACCAGCGACCTTGCCTGCGTCATCGACCGCGTCGAGCGCGTCGGCGCCACGCGCCTCCTGTACGTCGTCGGCGCACCGCAGGCGCAGCACCTGGAGATGGTGTTCGCGGTGTCGGCGATGGCCGGCTGGCTGGCGCCCCCGGCGCGCGCCGAGCACGTCTCCTTCGGCAACGTGCTCGGGCCCGACCGCAAGATGCTGAAGAGCCGCAGCGGCGAGCCGGCGCGCTTCATCGACGTCGTCGACGAGGCGATCGAGCGCGGTGACGCCGCGGTGGCCGAGAAGAACCCCGACCTTCCCGCTGAGCAGCGGGCGGCCGTCGGGCGCATGGTCGGCATCGGTGCGCTGAAGTACGCCGACTTGTCGACCGACCGCATCCGGGACTACGTCTTCGACTGGGAGCGGATGCTCTCGTTCGACGGCAACACGGCGCCGTACCTGCAGTACGCCCACGCCAGGATCTGCTCGATCTTCCGGCGCGCCGAGGTCGACCACGCGTCGGTGCGCGGGACCGTGCCCGTGCTCGGCGACCCGCACGAGCGGGCGCTCGCCCTGCGCGTGCTCGGCTACCCGACGGTCGTCGCCGAGACGGCGGCGCGCACGAGCCCGCACCGCCTGTGCACGTACCTCTACGACCTGGCGTCGGACTTCACGGGGTTCTACGAGCACTGCCCGGTGCTGCAGGCACCCGACGCCAGCACCCGGGCGAGTCGCCTGGCGTTGAGCGACGTGACCGCCCGGGTGCTGGCCCACGGGTTGCACCTGCTCGGCATCGAAGCCCCCGAACAGATGTAACTGGTAGCGGAAGTCGCGTTCCCCGATCTGGGCGGGATCGTCACCACCTGTTGGGACGATTCCCGCCCAGATGCCTTGGTGGTGAGATTCCCGCCCAGATTGGGGGACGGTGTGGGGTCCTACCTTCGGCGCTCGCGGCGGCGGAGGCGGGAGGCCTGTCGGTACAACCGGCTGTTGCCCGCGGCGCGGTGCAGCTGACGCTGATGGTCGCGTACCAGTTGATCGACGAGCTGGACTTGGACAGGGTTCATCGTGGGTTCCTCGTGGTGGTGGTGGTGTGTGGGTCGGATCGGGTGCCGTCAGCGCGGAGGCTGGCGGCGGACCTTGCGCTCCCGGCGGTGCCGGCGAACGTCGGCGGCGTGCGGGTCGAGCTCGGGGCGCCGTTCGGCGACGAGCGCGCGCAGGAAGTGGGGATGTTGCTGGAACATGGGTGTCCTCCCTCGGACGTCGACCGCGTGCGCGGTCAGGTGGTTGGAAGCAGAAAGGTGCTGGGCGAGCGGTGCGGGCGGCGGCCCGGCTCAGCCGGCGAGTGACACGCCGACGGTCGACACCGGCAGGACGCCTCCGAACGTCTCGTTGGAGCACATGTGGATCATTCGGGGCACCTCCTTCGGCGGTCTCGTCGGGTCGTTCGACAACATGATCGCGCGCGCCGCCCGCCAGATACAAAGCGAGTTTCCGTCACACGCGTGGGCGTAACGTCGGGCGCTCGTGAGCCCCCTGCCCCCGCGCTCTTGCCGGACACGGCCACCGTCGGGCCGGACGGCGCGCTGGTCATCGGCGGGTGCGCCGTCGACGCGCTCGCCGCGGCGCACGGTACGCCGCTGTTCGTCTACGACGAGGCGCACATGCGCGCCCGCTGTCGTGAGGCGGTCGCCGCCTTCGGCCGCCAGCGGGTGGTGTACGCGACGAAGGCCTTCCTGTGCAAGGCGATGGCCCGCCTCGCCCACGAGGAGGGCTTGCTGCTCGACGTGGCCAGCGGCGGTGAGCTGCACGTCGCGATGGCCGCCGGCGTGCCGGCGTCGGCCTGCACGTTCCATGGCAACAACAAGTCGGTGGCGGAGCTGCGCGCCGGCGTGTCGGCCGGCGTGCGCAACATCGTCGTCGACAGCTTCGACGAGCTCGACCGCCTCGACGCCCTCCACGCCGAGGGCGGGTTGCCGGTCCCCGCCGTGCTGCTGCGCATCACGCCGGGCGTCCACGCCCACACCCACGAGTACATCGCGACGGGACAGAACGACTCGAAGTTCGGCTTCAACCTCGCCAGCGGCGACGCCGCCCGCGCCGTCGAGCGGGCCCGCCGATCACCGTCCGTCGAGCTCGCCGGCCTGCACTGCCACATCGGCTCGAACGTGTTCGCCGCCGAGAGCTTCGGGCGCGCCGCCGAGGTGATGGCCGCGTTCGCCGCGCCGCTCGACCTGCCCGAGCTCGTGCTCGGCGGCGGACTCGGAGTGGCCTACGTCGAGGGCGAGACGGCACCGTCGCTGACCGAGTGGGCCGACGTCGTGCTGGCCGCCTGCCGGGACCTCGATGTCCGCAGCGCCGTCAGCGTCGAGCCGGGCCGGGCGATCGTGGCGGCCGCGGCCGTGACCGTGTACACGGTCGGGACGATCAAGCGCATCCCCGGCGTTCGCACGTACGTCGCCGTCGACGGCGGCATGAGCGACAACCCGCGACCGGTGCTGTACGGCAGCGGCTACGAGGCGTTCCTCCCGCGCGCCGTGGAGGCCGACCGCACCCGGCGGGCGCGCGTCGTCGGCAAGCACTGTGAGTCGGGTGACGTGCTGCTGTTCAACGCCCACCTGCCGGCGGACATCGCTGTCGGTGACCTCCTCGCCGTGCCCGTCACCGGTGCCTACGGGCACTCCATGGGCTCCAACTACAACAAGGTGCCGCGACCGCCGGTGGTGTTCGTCGCCGACGGCTCGGCCCGTCTCGTCGTGCGCCGTGAGACCTACGACGACCTGCTGGCGACCGACGTCGGCTGAACCAGGCGCAACCGGCGCCTCGACGTGAGCGCCGCCAGCGCCGTCTCCGTCGCCTCGTCGGCGGCGAGCCACGTCACCAGCGACTGGTTCGCGTCGTCCGCCGGCGTCAGCACCTCGACGACGAGGCGCAGGTCGCCCACCTCCGGGTGGACGACGTGCTCGTCGCCCCGCCGTTTGGCGGCGACGCGGTGGGCCGACCACCGGCTGGCGAACTCCGGCTCACGGGACAGTTCGGCCACGAGCGCGCCGAAGGACTCGTCCTCGCGGCACAGCACGGCGGCCGCCCGCAGCGCCCGCACCTCGTCGTCGGCCGCCCCTGCCCAGTCGGCGAGGACGTCCGGCGCCCGTGGGTGCTGGAAGACGAAGCGGGCCAGGTTCAGCTCGCGCGCCGTCGAGCATGCCGAGGGCCGTGGCGACGCGTTCGAAGGCCTGGTTCCACGCCAGCACGTCGCGGTTGAGGGCGACGACGAACGCAGGCGTCGGATCGAGGCGTTCGAGCAACTGGCGGACGGTCGGCGCGACCGTCTGGGCCACCGAGGCCGTCGGGCAGAGCTCCTCGTGGCCGGCCTTCGAAGCCAGCGTGAACAGGTGGATGCGCTCCTCGTCGTCGAGCCGCAGTGCGCCGGCCAGCGCCGCGATGATGGCGAGCGACGGGTGGGTGTCGCGGCCCTGCTCGAGCCGCACCAGGTAGTCGACGCTGACGCCAGCCAGCGTGGCCACCTCCTCACGCCGCAACCCCGGGGTGCGGCGGCGGCCGGACGCCGGCAGGCCGACGTCGGTCGGTTGCAGCGCGGCCCGCTGGGCCCGCAGGAAGTCGCCGAGGGC
The DNA here is from genome assembly GCA_963784255.1 of uncultured Acidimicrobiia bacterium. Classification (GTDB taxonomy): domain Bacteria; phylum Actinomycetota; class Acidimicrobiia; order Acidimicrobiales; family Ilumatobacteraceae; genus JALZMG01. The sequence goes on from CAWAQO010000007.1 coordinate 325,419, forward strand.
GTTGCGTTCCGGCACCCCTCCAGCATGCCGGAAGACTGGGCTCGTGATCCTGGCCCTGGCGCTACCAGGATCCGTCCGGCCTTCCTCGGCCGGGCCCGGTCGGCCGACAGTGGAGCCATGACCACCGCCCAGACCGCCACCCTCGCCCTGCGCGAGGGCCACTGGACCGTCGACCCCGCCCACTCGTCGGTCGGCTTCTCCATCCGCCACCTCGGCGTCTCCAAGGTGCGCGGCCGCTTCGGCGGCTTCGACGCCGCGCTCCACGTCGGCCCGACGCTGGCCCACTCGTCGCTGACGGCGACCGTCGACGTCGCCACCATCGACACCGGCAACGGCGATCGCGACCGCCACGTGCTGTCGGCCGACATCATCGACGTCGACCGGCGCCCGACCATGAGCTTCCGGTCGACGAGCATCACGCCCGCCGACGACGGCTGGCGCGTCGACGGGGACCTCACGGTCGGCGATGTGACCCGCCCGTTCGCGTTGGACGTCGAGCTCGGCGGTGTCGAACGGTTCGTCGACGGCACGGTGCACGCCGGCTTCGAGGCGCGCGGCGAGCTGTCGCGGCGCGAGTTCGGCATCGACGTCGCGGTGCCGCCCGGCCTCGGCGTCGTGATGCTCGGCGACGTCGTGAAGATCGAGCTCGACATCCAGCTGATCGAACCGGCTTCGCCGCTCGTGTGACGCACGGCTCCACGCCCGTGTGAACCGCCGCCGTGGGGGCGCCGTAGAGGCGCTCACCGGTGGCCGACCCGCGGTCCCGGTCCCTACGAACGGAGACCACGGATGTCCTCGCATCGGAACGAGCGCCGCCGCCGGCGCGCTCATCGCCTGTTCCTCGGCGCCGCCGTCGGCGCCGGCGCCCTCGCCTCCGCCGCCGCGGCAGCCCCGACGGCCGGCGCCGCCCCGGGCGTCAACGCGTTCTTCGGCCTCGGCGTGCTGACCGTGACCGGCGACGGTCTCGACAACAACATCGTGATCAGCCGCAACGCCGCCGGGGCGATCCTCGTGAACGGCGGCGCCGTGCCCGTCAGGGGCGGCACGCCCACGGTCGCCAACACGCGGTCGATCTCCGTGGTCGGTGCCGGCGGCAACGACGTCGTCACGCTCGACGAGGCCAGCGGGGCGCTGCCGCAGCGCCAACCTCTTCGGCGGCGTCGGCAACGACACGCTGACCGGCGGGAGCGGCGGCGACACCGTCGTCGGGCAGGGCGGCAACGACACCCTCCTCGGCAAGGGCGGCTTCGACACGGTGAGCGGCGGCTCGGGCAACGACACGATCACCGGCGGCGACGCCGACGACCGTGCGTTCGGCGAAGCCGGCGACGACCGCATGATCTGGAACCCCGGCGACGACACCGACCTCAACGAGGGCGGCCAGGGCACCGACACCGTCGAGGTGATCGGTGGCAACGGGGCCGAGGCGTTCACGGCCACCGCCAACGGGGCACGGGTCCGGTTCGACCGCGTCGACGCCGGCGCCGTTCGCCATCGACATCGGCACGAGCGAGAACCTCGTCCTCACGCGCCAACGGCGGCAACGACTCCTTCAGCGCCACCGGCAACCTGGCCGCGCTGATCCGGATCACCGTCGACGGCGGCGCAGGTGACGACACCCTCCTCGGCAGCAACGGCATCGACCTGCTGCTCGGGGGCGACGGCAACGACTTCGCGGACGGTCAGCAAGGCAACGACGTGGGCTTCCTCGGTGCCGGCGACGACGTCTTCCAGTGGGACCCGGGCGACGGCAGCGACGTCATCGAGGGCCAGAACGGTGTCGACCGCATGCTGTTCAACGGTTCCAACGGGGCGGAGAACTTCGACGCGTCGGCCAACGGCGGTCGCGTGCGCTTCTTCCGCAACCTCGGCAACATCGTCATGGACCTCGACGACGTCGAGGTGATCGACGTCAACGCGCTCGGCGAGGTCGACAACCTCGTCGTCAACGACCTGTCGGGGACCGACGTCACCGACGTCAACGCCAACCTGGCGTCGGTCATCGGCGGCACGACGGGCGACAACCGGGCCGACACCGTGACGGTGGCCGCCACCAACGGGGACGACGTCGCCGTCGTGGCCGGTGCGGGCGCCACGCTGCAGATGGTCGGGCTCGCCACCAACGTCTCGGTGACCGGGGCCGAGGCCGGGAGCGACCGCCTGTCGGTGCTCGCCCTGGCGGGTGACGACGTCGTCGACGGGTCCGGCGTCGCCGCCGATCATCGACGCTGCTGGCTGTGGACGGCGGTGACGGCAACGACGTCATCATCGGCGGCGACGGCAACGACAACCTCGCGCGGCGGCGACGGCGACGACGTCCTGCTCGGTGGACCGGGCACCGACACGCTCGACGGCGGCGCCGGCGACGACGTCCTCCTCGACGGCGAGATCGTCACCGACGGGCTCGTCGCCGGGCAGGACTGGCTCGTCGAGCACGTCCAGATCGTCGAGGGCACCACGGTGCTCGAGCACGCCGGCGAGCGCGTCGCGCTGCCCGAGGCCGACCTCGCTCCACAGCTGGCGACCGCCCTCCAGGCCCAGCCCCTGGACGTCGCCACGGACTGAGCACGCGCCGGCAGCGGCCGGTGAGGGGCACGTCGCTCCTCACCGGCCGCTGCGCCGCGCCGCGCCTAGCCTGTCCCGATGCGCCTGGTCTCGTTCGTCCGTGACGCCTTCACGCGAGCCACCGCCACCGCCCGCCAGGCCGAGCCCAACACCGGGCGCACGACGCGGCGCCGCCAGCCGCCGACCCGCCCGGTCGCCGACGGTGTGCGCGTGGAGTACCGGCCGCAGCTCGACGGCGACCCCGATCCCGGCGAGGTCGTCTGGACGTGGGTGCCCTTCGAGGAGGACCCGACGCTCGGCAAGGACCGCCCGGTCGTCATCATCGGGCGCCACGGCGACGACCTCTCGGGCGTGGCGCTGACGTCGAAGGCGTCCGGGCGTCGCGACCACGTCGAGGTGGGCACCGGTCCGTGGGACAGCGGGGGCCGGACGAGCTACGCCAAGGTCGACCGGCTCCTCGACATCGACCCCACCGAGGTCCGGCGCGAGGGCGCGGTGCTCAGCCGGCGGCGCTTCGACGTCGTCATCGAGGCCGTCGAGCGGTACCACGACGTCGCCCGCTGAACCGGCGTACAGTCCGCGCGGTGGCCTCCGACATCAAGCGCATCGCGATCAGCACGGGTGGGGGCGACGCCCCGGGCCTGAACGCCGTCATCCGCGCCGCCACCCTCGCGGCCCGCAATCGGGGCTGGGACGTCGTCGGCATCCGCGACGGGTTCGGCGGCTTGATGACGCCGGAGCGGTACCCGCGGGGCGGTGTCGTGCGGCTGTCACGTGAGTCCGTGCGCGGCATCGTCCACCAGGGCGGCACGATCATCGGCACGACCAACCGGGGCAACCCCTGTGCCTACCCGGTCCAGCAGTCCGACGGCTCGTGGACCGAGATCGACCGCACCGACGAACTGGTCGGGCTGTTCGCCGCCCACGGGATCGACGCTCTCATCACGGTCGGCGGCGACGGCTCGATGACCATCGCCAACCGCCTCCACCAGGCCGGGCTGCGCCTCGTCGGCGTGCCGAAGACGATCGACAACGACCTCGAGAAGACGACCTCGACGTTCGGCTTCGACACGGCGGTGAGCTTCGCCTCCGACTGCATCGACCGCCTCTTCTCGACAGCGACGTCGCACGGCCGCGTCGTTGTCGTCGAGGTGATGGGCCGCTACGCCGGGTGGATCGCCCTCAGCGCCGGTGCCGCGTCGGGCGCCCACGCCATCCTCATCCCGGAGATCCCGTTCGAGCTCGAGCCGGTGGCCGCCACGATCGCCCAGCGCGAGGAGCGCGGCGCCAAGTTCTCGATCGTCGTGGTCGCCGAGGGAGCGGCCCCGAAGGGCGGGACCGTGTCCGTGCTCGGCAAGTCCGTCGGTCAGGCCGAGAAGCTCGGCGGGATCGGGGGCATCGTCGCCCAGGGGCTGGAGGAGCTCACCGGCAAGGAGGCCCGCACGGTCGTGCTCGGCCACCTGCTGCGCGGCGGCACGCCGACGTCGTTCGACCGCCTCCTCGGGCTGCGCTTCGGCGCCGCCGCCGTGCGCGCCCTGGAGGACGGCGAGTCCGGGGTGATGGTCGCCCTCGACCCGCCGAACGTCAACTACGTCCCGATCGCCGAGGCGACGAGCCGGCTGAAGAACGTGCCGCTCGACTGCGACACCATCCTCACCGCGCGCGACATGGGCATCAACTTCGGCGACGAGATGCCCGGTGCCTCGGACCCGTCGGAGTACGCCCACGAGTCATTGCACTGGGAGGAGTTCTCGGCGGAGTCGTAGCCTCACACGTCGTGGAAGTGCGCCAGATCCGCATCGGGGTGCTCGGGTGCGGCAACGTCGGCGCCGCCCTGGTCCAGCTGATCGCCGACCAGGCGAAGGAGATCGAGGCCCGCACCGGGGTGCGCCTGGAGGTCACACGCGTCGCCGTCCGCAACCTGTCGCGGGAGCGTGACGTCGAGCTCGGGCCGGGCGTCCTGACCCGCGACGCCCACGACGTGGTCAGGGATCCCGACGTCGATGTCGTGGTCGAGGTGATCGGCGGCATCGAACCGGCGCGCGAGCTGATCACCACCGCCCTCGCCGGTGGCAAGCCGGTGGTGACGGCGAACAAGGAGCTGCTCGCCAACGTCGGCGTCGAGCTGTTCGGGGTCGCCGATCGCGAAGGTGTCGACCTCCTGTTCGAGGCCGCCGTCGCCGGGGGCATCCCGCTCGTGCGCAGCCTCCGCGAGAGCCTCCGCGGCGAGCCGATCCGACGGATCATCGGCATCGTCAACGGCACCACGAACTACATCCTCACGAAGATGTCCGAGCAGGGCGCTGCGTACGGCGAAGCGCTCGCCGAGGCGCAGCGACTGGGATTCGCCGAGCGCGATCCGACGGCCGACGTCGAGGGCTTCGACGCCGGGGCCAAGGCGGCGATCATGGCGTCGATCGCCTTCGGCGCCCGGGTCGTCGCCGGCGACGTGTACCACGAGGGGATCAGCAACCTCACCTCCTCGGACATCGACGTCGCCCACCGGCTCGGCTACGTCGTCAAGCTGCTGGCCATCGCCGAGCTCGACGAGCCCACCGGCGAGATCGCCGTGCGCGTGCACCCGGCGATGGTGCCCCTGCACCACCCGCTGGCCAGCGTCCGCGAGAGCTTCAACGCCGTCGTCGTCGAGGGCGACGCGGTCGGCCAGCTGATGTTCTACGGACGCGGCGCCGGCGGTCTCCCGACGGCCAGCGCCGTGCTCGGCGACGTGATCGACGCCGCCGTCAACCTCACCAAGGGCACGCACGGCACCCTCGGCACCTTCGCCAAGGCGCGCATCCGACCGATCGACGAGACGTCGGCCGAGTACCTGCTCGGGCTCGAGGTCGCCGACCGGCCGGGCGTGCTGCACGCCGTCACCGGCGTCTTCGCCGAGCACGGCGTGAGCATCCGGGCCGCCGAGCAGGAGGGCATCGGCGCCGACGCCCGCCTCGTGTTCATCACCCACGAGGCCAAGGAGTCCGCGGTCCAGGCCACCGTGCACGGCCTGCGCGAGCTCGACGTCGTGCGCCACGTCGGCGCGCTGCTCCGGGTGATCGGGAGCTGAGCCGGTGCGCTACGTCTCGACGCGCGGCCGCGCGCCGGAGCTGGGGTTCGCCGACGTCCTGCTGACCGGGCTGGCGCCCGACGGCGGCCTGTACGTGCCCGCCGAGTGGCCGCTGCTGCCCTCGCCGGCCGAGCTCGACGCCGCCGCCGGCTACGCCGACTCGGCGCACCGCATCGTCGCCCCGTTCGTCGGCGACGACATCACATCCGACGCCCTGGGCCGCATGTGCGCCGAGGCATACGCCGGCTTCCGCCACCCGGCCGTCGTCCCGTTGGTGCAGATCGACGATCGTCAGTGGCTGGCCGAGCTGTTCCACGGCCCGACGCTGGCGTTCAAGGACGTCGCCCTGCAGCTCGTCGGCCGGCTCTTCGACCACGTGCTGGGCGCCCGTGGCGAGCGCGTCACCATCGTCGGGGCGACGAGCGGCGACACCGGATCGGCGGCGATCGAGGCGGTGCACGGGTGCGCCCACGTCGACATCGTGATCCTCTACCCGCACGGCGGGCCGAGCGAGGTGCAACGCCGGCAGATGACCACCGTCGACGCGCCGAACGTGCGGGCGATCGCCGTCGAGGGCACGTTCGACGACTGCCAGGACCTCGTCAAGGCGATGTTCAACGACGCCCCGTTCCGCGAGCGCATGCGGCTGTCGGCCGTCAACTCGATCAACTGGGCGCGGGTGATGGCCCAGATCGTCTACTACGTCACCACGGCGCGGGCGCTCGCCGGCCCGGTCACGGCGTGCGTCCCGACGGGCAACTTCGGCAACGTGTTCGCCGGATGGGTGGCCCGCCGCATGGGCACTCCGATCGCCGACTTCATCATCGCCTCCAACGCCAACGACATCCTCACCCGCTTCGTCGAGCACGACGACATGTCGACGACCGGCGTCGTGCCCACGCTGAGCCCGAGCATGGACATCGAGGTGTCGTCGAACTTCGAGCGGATGCTGTGGGTGATGAACGACGGCAACGGCCCGCGAACGGGCGAGCAGATGCAGCGCTTCCGGCAGCACGGTCGGCTGGACGTCGACCGGGAGGCTCGGGACCGCTGGATCACCGGCGCCTTCCGCGCTGCCGCCAGCAGCGACGACGAGGTGCTCACGGAGATCCGCCGCGTGCACGACGCCACGGGGATGCTGATCGACCCGCACACGGCGACGGGCACGAGCGCAGCACGACGCGTCCGTGGCGCCCATCCCGTCGTGACGATGGCCACCGCCCACCCGGCCAAGTTCCCCGACGCGGTCGAGCGGGCCACCGGCGTGCGGCCGGCGCTCCCCGAGCACCTCGCCGACCTCTTCGACCGTCCGGAGCGCACGGAGGTCGTCGCCAACGACCTGCGCGTCGTCGAGGACCTCGTCGCCCACGCCGTCACGCGCTGACCCGATCCGAGTGCTTCGCGCCGCCGGAGTGCTTCGTGGACCGACGGTGGCGCGCCACACCCTCGAATCGCCCGACGCACTCGGATCGGTCAGGTGAGCAGGCCGCGCAGCAGCGCCGCGGTGGCCTCGACGTGCTCGGCCATCACGCCCCGCGCCGTGGTCGCCCGCCCGCGTTCGATCGCCCAGCGCGATGCGGGCGTGCTGGGCGTCGGAGTGGGCGATGTTCGTGGTGAAGACGGGGATCGCGGCGAGCAGTCCGTCGAGCCGGCCCTGCACCTCGGCGACGGCCGCGGCGAGCGTCGGCGATCCGGACAGCTCACCGATGAGCACGTGGTACCGCGAGTCGCACACCCGCCGCGTTCCTGGCTCGCACATCGTCGCCGCATCGAGGGCGTCGCGCAGCCGGTCGCGGTCGGCGTCGTCGAGCCGGCGGGACGCCGCCAGCTCGGCGGCCCCGGGCTCGACGACCGAGCGGAAGGCGAGGGCGTCGAGGACCTCGGCCGCGCCGAGCGAGCGGGCGATCCGCTTGGGGTCGGCGGCAGGACGCTGGCGGGGGTCGTACGTGACGACGGTGCCGCCCGATCGGCCCCGGACCGACGTCACGTAGCCAGCCTGCTGGAGCGCCCTGATCGCCTCGCGCAGCGTGACGCGGCTGACTCGCAGCTGCTCCGCCAGCTCTCGCTCGGGGGGCAGGCGCTGACCCGTCTCGACGACGCCGAGGCGGATCGCCGACGCCAGCCGCTCGACGGTCAGCTCGAACGTGTTGGCCTCCTTGACAGGGCGCAGCAGCGGGCTGTCCGCTGGGACGCTCACGTCAGATCCGTTCGAAGTAGCGCTGGCGCTCCCAGTCGGTGACGGTGGCGTTGAAGGCCCGCCACTCGAACTCGGCGTGGGTCAACACGTGGTGGTGGACGTCCTCGCCGAAGCACGACCGCGCCAACTCGCTGGCCCGCCACAGCTCGATCGCCTCGACGTAGGTCGAGGGGATCCGGGGCAGGTCGGTCGCCTGGTAGCCGTTGCCGCGGTACGGCGGCGGCGGTTCGATCCGGTTGCGGATCCCGTGCAGCCCACCGGCGATCGTGGCGGCGAAGGCGTGGTAGGGGTTGACGTCGGCCCCCGGGACGCGGGACTCGACGCGCAGCCCGGCTCCGTGCCCGACGACGCGGAACCCGATCGTGCGGTTGTCGGTGTCCCACCCGACGGCGGTCGGCGCCCAGCTGCCGGGGAGGAAGCGCTTGTAGCTGTTGACGTTCGGCGCGAACAGGAGCGAGAAGTCGCGCACCGTCGCCAGCAGGCCACCGAGGTACCACCCGAACTCCTCGCTCATGTGGTGCTCGCCGTCGCCGGCCATCACGCTGCGCGTGCCCCCGTCGGCCCACAGGCTGGAGTGGATGTGGCAGCTCGATCCGCCGTCGTGGAAGTGCGGCTTGGCCATGAACGTCGCCGACCGCCCCGACTGGCCGACGATCTCCTTGACGGCGTTCTTGAACACCAGGTTGGTGTCGGCCATCTCGAGCGCCGGCTGGTACGTCAGGTTGAGCTCGTGCTGGCCCTTGCCCGCCTCGCCCTTGGAGAACTCGACGGGGAACCCGGCGTCACGCAGGCCGCGGCGGACGCGCCCGATGACGTCCTCCTCCTTGGTGGTCTGCAGGATGTTGTAGTCCTCGAGGTACGGCGAGTTCGGTGTGAGCCCGTGGTAGCCGGCGGCGTTGGCGGCGTCGTAGCCCTCACGGAAGAGGAAGAACTCCACCTCGCTGCCGATCATCGCCACGTAGCCCAGCTCGGCGGCCGCCTCGACCTGGTGCTGCAGGATGCGGCGCGGCGAGACGTCCACGGGCGCGCCGGTGTCGACGTCGACGAGGTCGACGAGCACGACCGCCGTCGCCTGGAGCCATGGCAGGTAGCGGATCGTCGTCGGGTCGACGACCCCGCGCATGTCGCCGTAGCCCTGCTCGTAGCTGGCCCAGGTGAAGCCGGGGATGGGGGTGTCGTCGAGATCGCAGGCGATGAGGTAGTCGCAGTTCTCGGTGCCCTCGCGGACGACGACGTCGAGGTAGAACTCGCCGTCCGTGCGCTTGCCGATCAGCCGGCCCTGGTGATCGCTGAAGGCCACGATCACGGTGTCGATGACACCCGAGCGGATGTCGGCCGTCAGCTGGTCGGGGGTCACGTGGGTGTTCCGGGCCATCCACTCACTCCGGTGTCGTGTAGGCCGCGGTGATCCCGCCGTCGACGAGCAGCGACTGCCCGGTGACGAACGAGGACTCGTCCGAGGCGAGGAACAGCCCGGCGTGGGCGATCTCGATCGGCTCACCGAAGCGGCCCATCGGGATGTGCACGAGGCGGCGCTGCCTCCGGGCGTCGTCGGACAGGAACTTGGCGAGGAGCGGTGTGAGCACCGGGCCGGGGCACAGCGCGTTGGCCCGGATGCCGCGGCGGGCGTAGATCACGGCGATCTCCCGGGTCATCGCCAGCACCGCGCCCTTGGACGACGTGTAGGCGATCTGCGGTGTCGCCGCGCCCATGTGGGCGACGAACGAGGCGACGTTGACGATGCTGCCGCCGCCCGCGGCGAGCAGCGCCGGGATGCCGTGGCGGCAGCACCGGGCGATGCCGGTCACGTTCACGTCGAGCACGGTCGACCACGTCTCGTCGCTCGTGCTCTCCGGGCCGTCGTCGTCGGCGGGCGAGATGCCGGCGTTGTTGTAGAGGACATGGAGTCCGCCGAACGTCGCCACCGCGTGGTCGACGGCAGCGGCGACGCTGTCGTCGTCGCGCACGTCGGTGGCCACGTAGGACGCCTCGCCGCCGCCCGCGGCGATGGCCTCGACGACGTCGTCGCCATCGGCGACGTCAGCGACGACGACTCGGGCGCCCTCGGTGGCGAACAGCTCGGCGGCGACGCGACCCAGGCCCGCCGAGGCACCGGTCATCAACGCCACCTTGCCGTCCAGCCGGCCCATCCGTCCCCTTCGCGCCCAATTGGTCTGTTCTCAGACTAAACCTTCCTTCGGTCGGTGTTTGCGAGGCCGACGCGGCGTCGGTATCCTGGTCACCGCCTGGTTTGCAGGCAGCACCCCGCTCCCCGTTCCCCCCGAACGTGCGGCCCGGGTGCGATCCCATGTCACCGAGGGGCGCGGTGCCGGTACACGGCCGGCTGATCACGACGGGCCGCCCCCAAGGTGACGTACCCCGGAGAAGAGGTACTCGTGGCCGCAGAGGCACTCGAACTGTCCGTCCTGGAATCCAAGGACAAGGACCAGCTGTTGGCGATCGCCAAGGCGCTCGGCCTGAAGGCGAGCGCACGGACGAAGAAGTCCGACATCATCGACCAGATCCTGGAGACCACCGGCTCGCCGTCGCGTGGCAATGGCGACGCGCCGGCCGTCGAATCGCCGGCGCCGGCGCCGACCGCCGAGGCGCCGACCAACGGTCACCTCGTCGGGGCCGGCGACGCCGTCGCGCCGATCGAGGCCGCAGCCGGGTCCGTCGACGCGCCGTCGTCGGAGTCGGGCGTGGTCGCCGAGGAGCCGCCGGCCGAGTGGGAGCTCGAGCTGGGCGCGCCGTCAGTCGACGACGGCGACGACGCCGACGACGACGACGGCGCCGACGACGCCACGGCAGCGGCCAACGCCGGCCTCACCAGTCGGCCGGCGACGGCCACGAACCGACCCGACACGGACCGCCGCGACCGGCCCCAGGGCGACCGCAACGCGGTCGTCCAGCAGCCGCAGGGCGACGACGGCGAGGGCCGCAACCGACGCCGGCGCCGGCGCCGCAAGGGCGGTGGCCGGGGCACCGACGGTCCGCAGGGCGACGACGCCGCGCCGCTCGACGGCGAGCCCACCGAGGTGCCCGGTGAGGAGCGCGTCGACGTGTCGGGCTACCTCGACATGCGTGACGAGGGGTACGGCTTCCTGCGCGTGAAGGGCTACCTCCCCAGCCGGGACGACGCCTACATCCCCGTCAAGCTGGCTCGCCAGTACGGCCTGCGCAAGGGTGACCACGTCACCGGCCTCAGCCGGCCGGCCGGACGGAACGAGAAGAACCCGGCGCTGCTCGAGATCCACACCGTCAACGGCGGTGATCCGGACACGGCCCGTCGCCGGCCGCGCTTCGAGGACCTCACGGCGCTGTTCCCCGATGAGAAGCTGAAGCTCGAGGATCCCAGCGACCCGACCAACATGACGGCGCGGATCATCGACCTGGTGTCGCCGATCGGCAAGGGCCAGCGCGGCATCATCGTGTCGCCGCCGAAGGCCGGCAAGACGACGGTGATGAAGACGATCGCCAAGTCGATCGAGCGCAACAACCCCGAGGTCAAGCTCATCATCCTGCTGATCGACGAGCGGCCCGAGGAGGTCACCGACATCCGCCGCACGACGGACCGCGGCGAGGTCATCTCCTCGACGTTCGACCGTCCGAGCGACGAGCACACCCACGTCGCCGAGCTGGCCATCGAGAAGGCCAAGCGCCTCGTCGAGCAGGGCGAGGACGTCGTCGTGATCCTCGACGGCATCACCCGCCTGTCGCGGGCCTACAACCTCGCCGCACCGGCCAGCGGCCGCATCCTCTCCGGCGGCATCGACGCCGGGGCGCTGTACCCGCCGAAGAAGTTCTTCGGTGCCGCCCGCAACATCGAGGAGGGCGGCTCGCTGACCATCCTCGCCACGGCGCTGGTCGACACCAACAGCCGGATGGACGAGGCGATCTTCGAGGAGTTCAAGGGCACCGGCAACATGGAGCTGCGCCTCGACCGCCGGCTGTCGGAGCGCCGCATCTACCCGGCCATCGACGTCGACGCCTCGAGCACCCGTCACGAGGAGCTGCTCTTCGACCGCAAGCAGCTGCAGATGGTGTGGAAGCTGCGCCGGGTGCTCTCCGGCCTGGCCGCCGACGGCAACGCCGCCCCCGGCCTCGAGCTGCTGATGGACCGCCTGAAGACGTTCCGCACCAACGACGAGTTCCTCAACGAGATCGCCAAGCAACCGTCGATGTGAGCCGTCCGTGTCACCGATCAGGTGCTCGACGCCCTGTTCTGTGACACAGACGACGAGAACGGCTGAAGGGCGGCTCGGAGCAGGGTGATGACCCCAGCTGCGTCGGTGGTGACCTGGTCGTAGGTGAACTGCAGCGGCTGCCGACCGTCGAGCACGAGGGCATTGAGCCGCTCGGCGTCACGGCTCATCTGCTCCTTGGTGCGGTGCCAGCGGTACCCGAGGAGCTCGACGACGATCGGCGTGCCGGGGAACGTGCAATCGACGCGAACCAGCCGGTCACCCGCGCGGCTGAGGACGACCTGGGTGTCCGGACGGGGCAGAGCGGCCTGGCGCGCCAGTTCGAGGAACCGTCGCTCGAGCCAGCTGTGGCCGCCCCGGCTGGCCTCGCAGCCCTCGATGACGGCGAGCAGCTTGGGGATCCCGTAGCGACCCCGCGATCTGAGGTGCACGATGCGCGCGTGCAGGTGTGCCTCTGATGTCAACCCGTCACGAAGGGCCGAGTCGAGGGCGGCGGTCAGGACTGGGGCGCTGACCAGGCGCGCGAGGTCGATCAGGGTACGCGTCGCCGCCATGGCCGGGAGCCCGCCGACCGTCGCCCGATCGATCTGCGGCAGCACGGTGGTGGTGTGGATCACGTGGTGGGCCCGCTGGACGTTGCGGCCGCGCAGCATCGTGACGTGGAACGGGGCGCGGAGGCGGAACCCATCGAAGCCGTGCAGCGCGGCCGCAGTCGGCCCGGACACGAAGGCGTCGGCACCGCAGTCGAGCAGCAGGGCGTGCAGGTCGGCCAGCTCGGAGCGGGCGGCGAACGGGCTGCGATAGGTGTGCGCGCCGATCCGCTCGAGCATCCGCCGGCCGGAGCGCCCCACCTGGGTCGTCGTCAACGCGCCGTGCTGCGCTTCGGCGACGGTGGCGAGTCGTGCGATCTCGTCGTTCATGGCCGACACCAAAGCAGCGGGGTGCGCGCTCGGCGGTCTGCGTCACCGATCAGGCGCTCGACGGCCTGTTCGGTGACACAGAGCTGGGGAGAGGGCGGCGCGGCCGGTACACTGAACGGTCCCGTTCCCTCGTTGGAGTGCAGCCATGAAGACCGATGTCCACCCGAAGTACACCGAGACCCTCGTGAAGTGCTCGTGCGGCAACACCTTCACCACCCGTTCCACCAAGGGCGGCGAGCTGCACATCGAGCTCTGCAACGAGTGCCACCCGTTCTTCACCGGCAAGCAGAAGCTGGTCGACTCGGGTGGTCGCGTCGAGCGCTTCAACAAGCGCTACGGCGCCCGCAAGACCGCCGGCAAGTAACCGCCGGTTGGCGACGCTCGACGAGCCGGACCGTCGCAGCCGCCTGCGCGGCGTGAAGCTGGCCGCGCTCGTCCGCGATCACCTCGGCCACGAGATCGGCCAGCAGCGCGACGTCTTCGCCCCCGGCGCCGCGATGGTCGTCGACGGCGCCGCCTGGGTGCTGGTGGAGGACGAACCGCAGCGCGGCCTCGGGCCGGCGCTGGCGTGGGCCCTCCGCCACGGCGCCGGCCGGCTGCACGTCCTCGCCGAGCAGGCCACCGGTGTGCTCGCCCGCCGTGCCGCCGGCCTGACGTTCCCCATCGACGTCTGGCACGTCGACGGCCGCCACCTGCTGCCGGCTGTCCCCGAACCGGTCATGGCGCCCCCGGCGCCCGCGCCCGCCCACCTCGCCCTCGTGCCCACCATCGAGGCCGGCGGCGCGACCCCGCACGTCGAGCACGGCGTCGTGTCCGGCGAGGTCCGCGGCCTCGAGGTGTGCCGTGTGGTCGACGATCCGCACACCGGGGCCGTCCGGCTGGAGGTCGGTGTCGGCGCCCACGACCGCGAGGCCTTCGCCATCGTCCACGGTGACGTCCCGACGACGGAGGCCCTGGCCGGCGTCGTGCGCGCCGTCGCCGAGCACCGCGGTGGCGACAGCGCGCCGCATCCGCTCGACCGCCTCGCGCCCGAGCGGCTGCTGCGCTGGCGCCTCGAGCAGGACCCTGGGCTGGTCGGGTGCACGATCGTCCGTCCCGCCGAGCCACCGGTGCCGCGCCGCAACCTGAAGGACCGGGAGCCCTGCGTCGCCCTCGGTCATCGGGCCGACGGCACGACCGCCGTCATCGTGTGCTCGGTCGGCGTCGATCTCGACCTGATCCCGTACGCGATCGACGCCCGGCTCGCGGTGGGGAGCGAACCGGGCGTCGAGGGGGAGGACGTGGTGCTGGTGGTGCCGGCCAGGGACCTCGTGCCGATCACGGCCGAGCTGGCGGCACTGGCGGCTCAGCCGTTGTCGGTGCTGTCGCCCTCCGGCTGAGCGGCCTCGACGGCCGGGGCCGACGTGGTGACGTCGATGCGGCGCGGCTCGGCCGTGACGGCCGGGGCGACGCGGACGGTCAGGCGACCGTCGACGTGGCTGGCGCTCACCTGCTCGGCGTCGAGGGCGCTGCCGAGGCGCAGCGTGCGCTGCCAGGTGCTCGACCCGGTGGCCACCTTGATCGTGAGATCGCGGTCGGCGACCGAGACGTCGATGGCCTCGGCGGCGGTGCCGGGGAGGTCCACCGTGAGCGTCAGCGCGCCGTCGGTCCAGGCGGCGTCGACGACGGGCGTCCGGGGGAGCGGGCTGAAGAACGACCGGGTGAGCTGGTCGAAGGTGTGGTCGAAGGCCGACCGGTGGGGACGAGTGCGTACGAGCATGCTGACAGCCTACAGAAAAGTTGAGCGGTGACAACTCAGGGTTTCTGACTGCTCCGTGGTGTTGAGGGCGGCGGTAGCCTCGCCCCGCCGTGTCCGAATCGATCGACGCCCGCCTGGCCGCGCTCGAGCAGGAGTACGCCGACCTCGAAGCCCGCCTGGCCGATCCCGGCGTCGCCGCCGACCCAGCCGAGCTACGCCGCGTCACCACCCGGTACCGGCAGCTCGAGCCGCTCGTCGACGCCGCCCGGCGGCGCCGCGCCCTCACGGCCGACCTGCAGGCGGGGCGCGAGCTGCTGGCCGACGCCGCCGGCGACGACCGGGCCCTCGTCGAGGACGAGCTGGCTGAGTCGACGGAGGCCCTGGCGGCCGTCGGCGAGGAGCTGCGCGACCTGATGGTGCCGCCCGACCCCTACGCCGGCCGCGACGTCATCGTCGAGATCCGCGGCGCCGAGGGGGGTGAGGAAGCCAACCTCTTCGCCCGCGACCTCTACGAGATGTACCGCGCGTACGCCGGCCGCCACGGCCTGCGCGTGGAGACGCTGTCCACCGACGTCAGCGACCTCGGCGGGTTCAACGAGGTCACCTTCAGCATCCGCGGTGACGGCGCCTGGCCGCGGTTCAAGTACGAGGGTGGCCCGCACCGCGTGCAGCGGGTGCCGGTCACCGAGAGCCAGGGTCGCATCCACACGTCGTCGGCCACCGTCCTGGTGCTGCCCGAGGCCGACGAGATCGAGGTCGCCGTCGACGACAAGGACCTCCAGATCGACGTGTTCCGCTCCAGCGGCCCGGGCGGCCAGAGCGTCAACACGACCGACTCGGCGGTGCGCATCACCCACGTGCCGACCGGGATCGTGGTGTCGATGCAGGACGAGCGCAGCCAGCTGCAGAACCGGTCGCGGGCGATGCAGGTCCTGCGCGCTCGCCTCCTCCAGGCTGCCGAGCGCGAGCGCGACGCGGAGCGTTCGGCGGAGCGGCGGGCCCAGGTCGGCGGGGGCGGGCGGGGCGAGAAGATCCGCACCTACAACTTCAAGGAGAACCGCCTCACCGACCACCGCATCGGCTTCACGATCTACCGCCTCGCCGACGTGCTCGCCGGCGACCTCGACGACGTCGTCGCCGCCCTCGCCGCCGACGAGCGCTCGCGGCAACTCGCCGGCGCCGAGTGAACTGGCGCCAGCTGTGGGCCGACACGGCCGACCGGGTGGGGGAGCGCCCGGCGGCGCGCTGGCTCTGCGAGGTCGCCAGCGGTGCCGACCGCCTCGAGGACGTGCTCGACGAGCCGGCGACCGACCGGATGGTCGCCCACCTCGACGCCATGCTGGCCCGCCACGCCACGGGTGAACCGCTCGCCTACGTGCTCGGGCGCTGGGCCTTCCGGCACCTCGATCTGTTGGTCGATCACCGCGTCCTCATCCCCCGCCCGGAGACCGAGGTGGTGGCCGGCGTGGCCCTCGAGCTGGCCCGGCGCGTGCCGCGTCCGGTGACGGTCGCCGACCTCGGCACCGGCTCGGGCGCCATCGGCCTGGCGCTGGCCGACGAGCTGCCGGTCGAGGGCGTCCGCGTGTGGCTCACCGACGTCGATCCGGACGCCCTGGCCGTGGCCCGGGCCAACCTGACCGGCATCGGACGGCGGGCCGCCAACGTCCGCGTCGTGGAGGGCTCGTGGTTCGAGGCCCTGCCCGCCGACGTCGAGCTGGACGTCGCCGTGGCCAACCCGCCCTACGTGGCCGAGGGGTCGCCCGACATCGACGCATCGGTGCGCGAATGGGAGCCGCCCGGCGCCCTGTTCGCCGGCCCCGACGGCCTCGACGCCATCCGCACCCTCGTCGCGGCGGCGCCGGCGCGGTTGCGGCAGGGTGGGTGGTTGGTGCTGGAGATCGGGGCCGACCAGGGCCGCATGGTGGAGGCGCTGCTCCGGAACGGCGGGTACGAGGACGTGGCCATCCGGCCCGACCTCGCCGGCCGTGACCGTGTGGCCGTCGGCCAGGTCAGCCGAACCTGACGGCGATCTCCGACAGCAGCGAGCCCTCCTCGGGCGTGACGTCGTCGTCGACGCCGATCAGCTCCCTCGCCGCGGAGAACAGCGCCCGACGCAGGACGCGGCTGGTGATGCGGCCGTCGATGTCGTCGAGCAGCACCGTGACCTCGTCGCTGGCCCAGGCCTCCCGGGCCCTGGCGACGGCCGGGGCGAAGTACTGCTCGTAGGAGAACGTCGAACCCCGCCAGTCCTCGGTCAGCTCCTTGAGCACGCCGAGCTCGTCGTCGCTGAGGTGCGCGTCGGCCAGCATCACGAGCGTCAGCAGCTCGAGCGCGGCGAGGTGCTCACGGTCGGCCGTGGCATGGACGGCGACGCCCTCGTAGAGCTCGCTCAGGCGTTGGTCCATCAAGGCGCACCGTAGTCACTCGGACAGCGAGGCCGAGGGCGCGCCGGAGGAAGTCGAGCTGGTGGCGCATGAGGTTCTCGGCGACCACCTCCTGCGAGGTCATGTGCGTGGTGCCCACCAGCGGCAGGACCTCGTGGGGTCGGCCGGCGGCCAGCAGCGCGGACGAGAGCTGCAGCGTGTTGGCCGCCACGACGTTGTCGTCGGCGAGGCCGTGGATGAGCAGCAGGGGCCGGGTGAGCTGCGGCGCCAGGGGCAGGAGCGAGCTGGCGTCGTACACGTCCGGTTGCGCCGTCGGATCGCCGAGGTAGCGCTCGGTGTAGTGGGTGTCGTAGAGGTGCCAGTCGGTGGGCGGCGCCCCGGCGATGGCGGCGTGGAACACGTCCGGCCGGCGCAGCACGGCGAGGGCCGCGAGGTAGCCGCCGAAGCTCCACCCGCGGATGGCGACGCGGTCGAGGTCGAGCACGCCGTGCTCGTCGGCGGCGCCGTGGAGCGCGTCGATCTGGTCCTCCAGGACGGCCGTCGCCAGGTCGCCGTGCACCGCCCGCTCCCACGCCGATCCCCGGCCCGGCGTGCCCCGGCCGTCGGCGACGACGACGGCGAACCCCTGGTCGGCGAACCACTGCGAGGTCAGGTGGGCGTTGTGGGCCCGCACGGCGCGCCCGGCGTGGGGCCCGCCGTAGGGGTCGACCAGGACGGGCAGCGGGCTGCCGTCGTGGTCGTGGGGCAGCAGCACGACCGTGGCCAGCCGCCGCTCGCCCACGAACGTCAGCTGGGCGTTGGCCCGCAGCGACGGCGTCGCCGCGTGCGACGCCAGCGCGATCCCGTCCGACGTCGCCCACTGCGCCCCGGGCTCGTCGAGCGTGGTCGTGCGGACGACGACCGTGCCGCCTCCGGCGGCGACGGCGTGGATGCCGGGCTCGTCGGTGAGCGCCTCGAGCTGGTCGTCCGGCGTGCGCCGCCACACCTGCAGGACGGTGGCGTCGTCGATCGGGTTGGCGAGGAACACGATGCCCGACTCGTCGACGGTGGCCACGGCGCGCACCTGCAGCTCCGGCGGCGTCACCGCCACACCGTCGACGAGCAGCCGGCGAGCCCCGTCGCGGTCGGCGCAGGTGACGAGGACGCCGTCGGGCCCCAACTGCGGAACCCCACGCACGAGCTCGACCCAGGCGTCGTCGGTGTCGGCGCTGCGCAGCTCGGTGGCGCCCGTGGCCTCGCTGACCGTGCGCACCTCGACGCGCCGCTGGTCGCGCCGCTGCACGGTGATGATCAGGCCACTGTCGGACCACTGCACGCCGGCGAGGTACGGGTACTGCGCGCGGTCCCACTCGACGTCGACGATCGTGCCGTCGAGGTGCACCAGGTGCAGGCTGACGTCGGGGTTCGCCGTCCCGGCCTGGGGATACGCCACCTCGGCGGGCGCCGCGGCCGGATCGGACGGGTCGGCGATGTGCCACCGCTGGACGGGGGCGGTGTCGACCCGGGTGACGGCGAGCGCGGTGCCCTCGGGGTTCCACCAGTAGCCGCGATAGCGGTCCATCTCCTCGGCGGCGATGAAGTCGGCGCTGCCCCACGAGACCGTTTCGGGCTCGTCCGGGTCGCCACCGGCGAGCACCCGCCAACGCCCGTCGAGCTCGCCGATGCACAGCAGCCGCCCGCTCACGTAGGCCACCCGCTGGGCCAGCGGGTCGGGCCGGGGGTCGAAGACCGGGCCGGCCACCGGGAGCTCGCGCGAGGTGCCGCTGAGCAACCCCGCCACGAACAGCCGCCCGGCGATCGTGAAGGCGGCGACCGTGGCGTCGGCGTCGGTGGCGAAGGAGGTGATCCCGCCGGCCTGCTCACGGGTGCGCTCGCGCATCGCCCGCTCCTCGGCCGTCATGGCACCGTCGTCGCGGCCGCCGAGCAGCACCTCCGGGTCGCCGACGAGCCGCTCGTCACCGGTGGCGGCGTCGACCACCCAGAGGCAGTTGACGGGATCCGTGCCGCCGCGGCTGCGGAGGAACACGATGCGCTGGCCGTCGGGCGAGACGACGACGTCGCGGGGTTCGCCCAGCGTGAACCGCTGCGTCCGCGCCGATTGGCGGGGGAAGGAGTCCATGTCGATGTCGGTCGGCGCCACGGCCGGTCACCGTATTCCGCTGGCTGACGCGATGGCGTCGGTGATGAGGCGCCAGGCGGCGTCGGCGTCGACGCGGGTGAGCACGTCGCAGTTGGGGCTCGGCCGCTCCACGAGCGTGCGGCGGTCGATGACGGTCATCCCGCGGGTGAGGTTGCCGGCGGTCTCCACGGCGACGTGCCGGGGCACCCGCTCGAACAGGTCCGGGTGGGTGAGGGCGAGGACGGCGCACGGATCGTGGACCGCGGCTCCCGGGAGGTCGTCGTGGCGGGCGACGTAGGTGGCGGAGAAGTAGGCGAAGAGGTCGCCCAGCGTGGCGGCCAACCGGCCGGGCAGGCGGCGCACGGCGTCGACCCGCTCCGGGGTCGCCAGGAGCTGGTGGGTGACGTCGAGACCGGCCATGACGAGCGGCCCGCCGTACCCGAACACGATGGCCGCCGCCTCGGGATCGGCCCAGATGTTGAACTCGGCGACCGCCGACCGGTTGCCGAACGTGCCGCCCCCCATCACCGAGATCCCGGCCAGCCGCCCGGCGAGGTCGGGAGCGGCGCGCAGGGCCAGCGCCAGGTTGGTGAGCGGCCCCACCCCGACCAGCCAGGTGCCCTCGTGGGCGCGGCACGTCTCGACGATGAACCCGACGGCGTCGTGGCCGTCCAGCGGGTCGCTGCGGGACCGGGAGGTCGGCGCCGTCGAGGCCACTGGCGCCGTGGACGAAGGCGGCGGCCCGCGGCTCGGCGAGCAGCGGCCTGGCCGCCCCGGAGTGGACCGGCGTGGTGGCACCGAGCAGCTCGCGGACCACGAGGGCGTTGTGGGTGGTGCGCTCGAGGGGAGCGTTGCCGGCCACGGTCGTGATCCCGAGCAGCTCGCTGTGGCGGGCGGCCACGATGATGGCGACGGCGTCGTCGTGGCCGGGGTCGCAGTCGAGGATGATGCGGACCACCCGCTGACTCTGCCACGCGAGGTGGTGCCCGCCGTGGCGTGGCAAACTGGGGGGAACGACCCACGACGCCGGGGGTGCCACATGCGCAAGGCCTCGAGTACCTCGACCGAGCTTCCCGAGCTGGTGCCGATCCTCTCGCGCGGCAAGCACCGCAACCCGCGCAAGGGCGCCTGCTTCATGGAGATGGCGTCCTTCCTCGCCGGCGAGCGGTGGAGCGACCACCCTCGATGCACCCACCCGCTGCTGGCGTCGGTGGCCCGCCTCACCAACGATCTGACGTCCGACGCCGAACGCTGGCGGCTGGCCGAGCTGATCCCGTCGGTGATCGGTCTCACCACCGACGACCCGCGGGCCGACGCGCGCATCGCGCTGCGCTGTGCCACGACGGCGCTGCCGATCGCCTCCGCGGAGCGCCAGAACGTGATGGCCGTCGCGTTGCTCGCCTGCGAGCGCACGCTGGCCAAGCTGGAGGGCCGCCCTCCCGAGGAGCTGTCGGCGGCGAGCAGGGAAGCACTGCGCAGCGCCCCGCTGGCCGCCCGCTGGGCGCGTCAGTTCGGCGCCGGGCTCGACGTCGACGTCCGGGAGTTCCGGCGCTTCGGCGCGCCGAACACGGTGCGCGTCGCGCTCCCCGGCATCGCCGAGGCCTGCGTGCTCGACGCCGACCGCCACCTGCGCGACCTGCTCGTCGGCGCCATCGCCGACACCGTCGCCCTGTGCGCGCGCAGCGCGGCGCCCGAGCGCCGTCCCGTGCCCGCGTGACACGAGTCGCGCCCGCCCGCAGGGGCGCGCCTACTGTGGGCCGACCGGCCGGACGTGAGGAGGGCGCGTGAAGAGGGACCGCGAGCTGATCGACCACCTCAAGGCGATCCCGCTGTTCATGGCGTGCTCCAACGACGAGCTGGCGCGGATCGCGTCGGCGTCGAGCGTGCTGTCGTACCCCGCCGGCACCGTCCTCGCGAGGGAGGGCGAGCTGGGCTGTGAGTTCATGGTGATCGCCGACGGGACGGCCGAGGTCTCGGTGCGCGGGAAGCTGCGCGCCGAGCTGGGACCCGACGACTACTTCGGCGAGGTCGCCCTCCTCGACGGTGGCACGCGGACGGCGACCGTCACCGCGACCACCGCGCTGGTCGCCCACGTGATCGAGCAGCGCGACTTCTCCGTGTTCATCCACGACTCGCCGTCGCTCGCCCGCAAGTTGCTGATCGGCGTGGCCAAGCGGTTGCGCAACGCCGAGCTCAGCCTCGGCGACAGCACGAGCTGATCAGACCCGGAGGGCGCCTTCGGCATCGAGGGTGCACGGGCGGCCGACCCACTCGCCCTCGCCGAGCGCGGTCATCAGGTCCGGGTCGCCGGACAGCCCCCACGCCCGCCGGTCGTCGGCGAGCAGGCACGTCGCGATGGCCTGCTCCGGCTGGCCGTCGCGCCCGAACATGACCGTGTAGGCCTCGATCGTCGCCGGACCGGCCGCCTCGTCGACGCCGGCCAAGGTGCGGCTGGGCAGGGCGTCGACCTGCGCCTGCGGGGCGTCGTGGCGGAACCCCGCGTCCGGTGGCGTGGTGGCGTACACACCGAAGGCGTGCTTGGTGGCGTAGCCACCGTTGGCCCACACCAGCGCCAGCTCGTCCGGTTGCGCCCGCAGGTCGCCGACCACGGCGGCGATGGCGTGCATGACGTAGTTGTTCCAGGGCCCGCCGGCGAAGGCGAGGCCGCCGGTGCGGGTGAGCTGCCGGTCGGTGCCCAGCCCGAGCGACCGGGCGCCGAGCTGCACGGCCGACGGGAAGCACGAGTAGAGGTCGACGATGGCGATGTCGTCGATGCCCGTGCCGGCGAGCTCGAGGGCGAGGCGGCCGCCGATCTCGATCGCCGGGGTGCGGGCGAACGTGTCGCGGTGCGAGACGTAGGCGTGCTCGTGGCAGTCCGTGCCGGCGTGCGGGAACACCCATCGGTCCTTCGGCACGCCCCAGCGCTCGGCCGTGTCCGCCGAGCACATCAGCACGGCGGCGGCCATGTCGACGTCGTTGTTGGCGTTCATGCACTTGCGGTACGGCGCGCCGACGAGGCGGTTCCGCGGCGTGACCGCGGCGATCTCCTCCGCCGTCATGGCGTGGCGCGACCAGGCGTGGGGGTTCGCCGCGGCGACGGCACTGAACGACGCCCACAGGTCGCACACCGCGGCCAGGTGCTCGTCGGGGTCGCGCCCCGACGCCGCCCGGATCGCCGTCTCGAACAGCGGGTAGATCTGCACCGGCAGGTACACGCCGCGCTCGGCCTCCTGCGGGTGCGTCATGTCGAGCTCGCCACCGATCATCACGGGCGGGGCCTCGTCGGGTGCCTTCGCCCAGTCGAGGATGGTCCCGTCCTTGCGGGCCCGCATCCGCGTCCGCCACGCCTCGCCGCCGACGAGGACGGCGGCGTCCAGGTGGCCGGCCAGGATGTCGAGCGACGTCCGGTTGACGAGCGACTGCGGCGAGTTCCCGCCGGCGTGCGTGGAGGCGAGCTCGGTCGCCTCGATGCCCAGCCGGCGGGCCAGCACCCAGGCCGGGTTCCCGTAGCGCCACGACAGCGAGCTGACGACGCGGATCGAGTCGACGTCGCGCGGTCCCCCCAGCCCGGCGTCGGCGAACGCGGCCCGCACCGCCTCGTCCATCAGCCCGGCCGGTTCGGGCGGGTCGCCGCCGGCGTCGGGGCGGTGGACGTGCTGGCCGACGCCCACGAGCACGGGCGTCCGGGGGTCGAGGGGCACGTCCATTCACCCTAGGGGTCGACCCCTGGCGCACCTAGGATCCAGGCCGATGGCACGGATCGCGATCGGCGCCGATCACGCCGGGTTCGACTTGAAGGAGCACGTCGCCGGGCTGTTGCGCGCCGATGGACACGACGTGCTCGACCACGGCACCGATTCGACCGCGCCCGTCGACTACCCGCCGATCTGTGCCGCCGTCGGCCGCACCGTGCGCGACGGCCGCGCCGAGCTCGGCATCGTGATCGGCGGCAGCGGGCAGGGCGAGCAGATGGCGGCGAACAAGGTCCGCGGCGTGCGCGCCGCCCTGTGCAACGACCTCTACACCGCCCGGATGGCCCGCGCCCACAACGACGCCAACGTGCTGTCGATGGGCGGCCGCGTCGTCGGCATCGGGTTGGCCGAGGAGATCCTGCGCACGTTCCTCGCCACCGAGTTCGAGGGCGGTCGCCACGCCCACCGCGTCGCCCAGCTGAGCGATCTCGAGTCCCACTTCCAGGAGGCGTGATGCCGTTCCCAACCGACACCGAGCCCGACACCGAGGTCGAGGCGCTGCTCGCCCGCGAGCTCGAGCGCCAGACGACCGGGCTGCAGCTCATCGCCAGCGAGAACTTCACGTCGCCGGCGGTGCTGCGCGCCGTCGGGTCGGTGCTGACGAACAAGTACTCGGAGGGCTACCCCGGCAAGCGCTACTACGGCGGCAACGCGGTGATCGACGACGTCGAGTCGCTGGCCATCGAGCGGGCCACGGCGCTGTTCGGCGCCGAGCACGCCAACGTCCAGCCGCACTCGGGCGCCAACGCCAACATGTGCGCCTACCAGGCTCTGCTCGAGCCCGGTGACACCGTCCTCGGTCTCAGCCTCGACCACGGCGGCCACCTCACCCACGGGTCGCCGGTCAACGCCAGCGGGCTGCTGTACCACTTCGTCGCCTACAAGGTGACGCCCGGTGACGAGCGCATCGACATGGACCAGGTGCGCGACCTCGCCCTCGAGCACCACCCGAAGATGATCGTCGCCGGCACCACCAGCTACCCCCGGCGGCTCGACCCCGAGCCGTTCCGGGCGATCGCCGACGAGGTCGGCGCCCTGTTCATGTTCGACGCCGCCCACCTCGCCGGGCTGATCGCGGGCGGCGCCCACCCCAACCCGGTGCCCTACGCCGACGTCGTCACGTTGACCACGCACAAGACGCTGCGCGGTCCCCGTGGCGGCTGCATCCTGTCGACGGAAGCGCACGCCAAGGCGATCGACAAGGCCGTCTTCCCGGGATGGCAGGGCGGACCGCTCGAGCACGTCATCGCCGGCAAGGCCGTCGCCTTCCGCGAGGCGGCCCACCCGTCGTTCAAGGAGTACGCCCACCAGGTCGTCACCAACGCCGCGGCCCTCGCCGAGGCCCTCGCCGCCGAGGGGTTCCGGCTGGTCTCCGGCGGCACGGACAACCACCTGATGGTCGTCGATCTGCGCCCGTTCGACGCCGAGCTGACCGGGAAGGTGGCCCAGACCGTCCTCGACGAGGCCGGCATCACCCTCAACAAGAACACCATCCCCGACGACCCCCGCAGCCCGTTCGTCACCAGCGGCCTGCGCCTGGGCAGCCCGTCCGTGACGACCCAGGGCATGACGGAGGCGGAGATGGGCCAGATCGCCGGCCACCTCGCCGGCGCGTTGCGCCACCGCGACGACCCCGCGGCCCTCGCCGACATCAAGGTCGACGTCGCCGCGCTGTGCGCCCGGTTCCCCGTGTACGGCTGACGGTCGGCCAGCGCGTTCTTGATCGGATCGGTCGCCCTGGCAGCCGATCGAGATGCAAGAACGGCGGTGTGATGCGCACGGCCGGCGGGAGGGCTGACTCCTAGGCTGCGGTCCCGTGCCGACGATGGGTGATTACATCCTCATCGGCGCGGTGGCCTGCGCGGCCACGTTCGCGGCGACGCCGTTGGTGCGATGGCTGGCCAGGTGGCGGGGCTGGATGTACGAGCCCAACGACCGCACCGTCCACACGGCGCCGATCCCGGCGATCGGCGGGCTGGCGATGTTCCTCGGGTTCCTCGTCGCCCTCGGCGTGGCCCGGCTGCTCGACCAGTTCGACGCCCTGTTCGCCCGCAACTCCGAACCACGGGGGGTGCTGCTGGCCGCCGCCGTGATCGTGGCGGTCGGTCTGTTCGACGACATCAAGGGACTGTCGGCACCGGCCAAGGTCACCGGCACCGTGGTCGCCGGGCTCGTCCTCGTGTGGTTCGGCGTGACGATGTACTTCTTCCGCCTGCCGTTCGCCGGCGTCTTCGTGCTCTCGGACGACTGGGTCCCGCTGATCACGGTGCTGTGGCTGCTCGGCATGACGTCGGCGATCAACCTCATCGACGGCCTCGACGGGCTGGCCGCCGGCATCGTCGCCATCGGCGCCGGCGCCTTCTTCCTCTACAGCGAGCGGCTGAGCGCGCTGGAGCTGCTGCGCGAGCCGAACATCGGGCCGCTGATGGCGGTCATCGCCGTCGGCCTGTGCGTCGGCTTCCTGCCCCACAACTTCAACCCGGCGCGCATCTTCATGGGCGACAGCGGCGCGCTGCTGCTCGGACTGTTGATGGCGGTCTCCACCAGCGTGGTCGGCGGTCGGGCCGACACCGACCAGCGCTTCATCGGCCAGACGTTCTTCTTCCTGGCGCCGCTCGTGCTGCCGCTGTTCATCCTCGGCGTGCCCGTGCTCGACCTGCTGTTCGCCATCGTGCGCCGGGCGACCAAGCGCCAGGCCATCGACGTGGCCGACAAGGGCCACCTGCACCACCGCCTGATGAACCTCGGCCACGGCCACCGCCGCAGCGTGCTGATCCTGTGGACGTGGACGGCGCTGCTCTCGGCGTTCGTGCTCTATCCCGTGCTCTCCGGCGAGAACCCGACGTACCTGCCCTTCGGGATGGTCGCGATCGTGATCGTCCTCTACACCGTGCTGCACCCGAGCGTCCGCAAGCATCGCCGGGCGAACGGCGGCTGATGTCGCTCTTGGCGGGAGCCGTCACTTGAGGGCGGCCCTCGCGGCCTTGCCGCCGGCGCGGGCGAGGTCCGTGTAGCCCTGTGTGCCGGACTCGAGCAGCTCGCCGGCGGCCTGGGCGACGGCGCCCCACGCGACCCAGGCCAGCGTCCCGCCGACCGACACGCGAGCCACCCCCGCCTCGGCGAGCGCCCCGACGTCGGGGCCGCCGCCGAGCAGCAGCACGTTGACCGGACGGTCGACGGAGCTGACGACGGCGCGCACGTCCTCGACGGTGAACAGCCCCGGCGCGTAGAGCACATCGGCGCCGGCCTCCTGGTACGCCTGCAGGCGACGGATCGTGTCGTCGAGATCGCGGATCCCGTGGATCAGGTTCTCGGCCCGTGCGGTCAGCACGAGCCCGCTCGCCCTGGCCGCCTCGGCGGCGGCCGCGACCCGATCGGTTGCCAGGCCGATGTCATGGATCGGGCGGGCGTCGTCGCGCCGGAAGTCCTCGACCGACGCCCCGGCCGCGCCGGCCTCCGCGGCCGCCGTGATCGTCGCCGCCACCCCGGCGGGATCGTCGGCGAAGCAGTCCTCCAGATCGGCGTTCACCGGGAGCGGCGTCGCCGCGGCGAGCGCCGCTGTGTGCGCCAATGCCTCGTCCGCGCTCACGCCGCCGTCGGCTCGACCGAGCGTGGCGGCGAAGCCGGAGCTCGTCGTGGCGATCGCCGCGAAGCCGAGCGATGCGAACAGCTTGGCCGAGCCGGCATCCCAGGCGTTGGGCATGACGAGCGGTTCGCCGGCGCGATGGAGTTGGCGGAACCGGGTGCGGATCTCCTCGATGGTCATGATGCCCAGCGTGTCGCAACTTGACCTCGGAGGGAATTGCAGGCGACGACGGAGTTCCGATAGCTTGTTCTTACGTTCACAAGCGCCGCCCGGCTCGGTGGACGATCATCCATGAAGATGAAGTTCTTCCCCATCACCACGCCAAAGCGCCGCACCGACGACACGGTGGGCCAGGGCATCGACATCGCCCTCACCGTGGCGCTGATGTTCGGGATCGGCTTCGTCCTCGACCGCTGGCTCGGCACCGCCCCGATCTTCATGATCACGTTGACACTGCTGGCGGCGGTCGGGTTCTTCGCCAAGTTCAAGTACCAGTACGACGCCCGGATGGAGGAGCTCGAGGCCGAGCGCGTCGAGCGGGTCAACGCCGGCAAGGCGGATCCGCCGTGACCGACCCGTCGACCAACCTGTTCACGACCCGTGTGGACGGGCCCGCTCCCGAGGTCGAGGTGTCGACCGACCTCATCAAGCGCGGGCTGGTGGTCGCGCCGGTGCTCGTCGCCGTCTGCGGCGTGATCTGGGGCGGCGACGGCGCCTGGTCGGCGATGTACGGCATCGCCCTCGTCCTCGCCAACTTCGCCCTCGCCGCCGGGCTGATCGCGGTCACGATCCGGATCTCGCTCACGGTGATGCTGGGTGCCGTGCTGTTCGGCTACCTCCTCCGCCTCGGTCTGATCTTCGTCGCCGTGTTCGCCGTCAAGGACGCCGCGTGGATTTCGCTGCCGGCCCTCGGAGCGACCATCATCGTCACTCATCTCGGGCTCTTGGTCTGGGAGCTCAAGTACCTAGCCCTTTCCCTGGCCTATCCGGGCCTCAAGCCGCCGAGGTAGTTCGCCGATGCTCGCCCTCGATTTCCCGCCGATCAACGAGGTCATCCGTTGGCAAGACCTCTTCCCGACGTTCAACAAGATCGCGCTGATCGCGTGCGTGGCGTCGTTGATCGGCATCACGATCTACGTGATCGCGGCTCGCCGCGACCCGATGGTCGCGCCGACGGGAGTGCGCAACGTGGCCGAGACGGGCGTCGAGTTCATCGAGGACCAGATCGTCATGCAGACCATCGGTCGCGACGGGCTCGGGTGGACACCGTTCCTGCTGACGATCTTCATCTTCGTCTACCTGTGCAACCTGCCCGGGATCATCCCCATCATCTACATGCCGGCGACGGCCCGCATGGCGGTCCCGCTGTTCCTCGCCGTCGTGGTGTGGCTGACCTACAACTTCGTCGGCTTCAAGCACAACGGCATCGGCTACCTCACCGGCATCCTGTGGCCACGCAACGTGCCGCTCGCGATGCGGCCCCTGGTCGGCCTCATCGAGTTCCTCTCGAGCGTCCTGCTGCGCCCGTTCAGCCTGGCGGTCCGACTCTTCGCCAACATGCTCGCCGGGCACATGCTGCTCGTCACGTTCGCGTTGTTGACGAACGCCATGGTGTTCGCCGAGACCATGCAGTGGCTGCTCAAGCCGATGGCCGTGCTGCCGTTCGCCATGCTGCTGTTCCTGACCGCGTTCGAGGTGCTCGTCGGCTTCCTGCAGGCGTACATCTTCACGATCCTCACCGCGGTGTACATCGGTCTCGCCACGCACCCTGAGCACTGATCCCCTCCCACCCGCCAATCTCCAAACCACCAGCACACAGGAGCACCACCAGACATGGAATCGCTCGCCGTAGTCGTCGCCCAGGCCGGGCTCGAGGCCGACGATCAGAAGGCGGCCAACGCAGCCATCGGCGCCGGCTTCGCTTATGGCCTCGCGGCCATCGGTCCCGGCATCGGCATCGGTTACGTGGTCGGCAAGGCCATCGAAGCGATGGCCCGCCAACCCGAGGCCGCCGGCATGGTCCGCACCACGATGTTCCTCGGCATCGCCTTCACGGAGGCGCTCGCCCTGATCGGCTTCGTCGTCTTCATCCTCCTCGGCCTGTAGGGAACGATGGTGCACACCGTCTCCGTCATGACCGACGGTGCGGGCAACCTCCAGGTGCTCGTGCACGCCGCCTCTGGGCACAGCTTCGTGACCCAGCAGGAGGCGATCGAGGAGGAGCTCGACCCGGGTCCGAGCCCGATCGCGCCCGAGGTCAAGGAGCTGCTCTGGAGCGGTGGCGCGTTCCTCGTCTTCCTCGTCCTGATGCGCCTGTGGCTCGTGCCGAAGGTGAAGGCCGGGATGCGGGCCCGCTACGGCAAGGTCCGCTCGGAGCTGGAGCAGGCCGAGGCGACGCAGGACGCGGCGCGCGAGGAGGTCGCCCAGTACGAGACGCAGCTCGCGGCCGTGCGTTCAGAGGCCAGGGACCGCATCGACGCGGCCCGCATGGTGCTCGATCGTGAGCGCTTCGACCGCATCGCCGAGGCCAACGAGGCGATCGCTGAACGCCGCTCGCAGGCCGCGACGGAGGCCGAGGAGGCCCGGATCGCCGCCCGGGGCAGCGTCGAGGACGCGGCCGTCGCGGTCGCCGTCCGGATCGTCGAGCTGAGCCACCGGCCGGCGCCCTGACGAAGGCGCCGTGCGGGCGGCGATCGCCGACCTCACGAGCGCGGGGGCCCGATCATGAGCGCGGTCACCGTGACGCTCGTCGCCGCCGCCGAGGAGCACATCGACCGGAGCCACTCGTGGATCTGGCCCGAGGGGTACGAGCTCTTCTTCGGCAGCCTGGCTTCGGTCATCATCTTCGCGTTGCTGTACTGGAAGGCCGGCCCACTGGTCAAGAAGGCCATGGCGGACCGCACGGCGCGCATCCAGGCGGAGCTCGACGGCGCCGCTGCCGCGGTCACCGAGGCGGACGCCCGGGCGATCGAGATCCGCCGGGCCTTGGGCGACATCGGCGCCGAGCGGGCGCGCCTCCTCGCTGACGCCGACGTCCAGGCCGAGGCGCTCCTCGTCGACGGGCGGGCCCGTCTCGATGTCGAGATCGCCGACCTGCACGCCAAGGCCGACGCCGACATCGCCGCCGTCCTGAGCCGCGGCCGCGACGAGCTGCGCCTCGAGATCGCCCGCCTCGCGTCCGCCGCGGCCGATCGGGTCGTCGAGCGCACCATCGACGCCGAGACCCAGCAGCGCCTCGTCGAGGACTTCATCGCCCGAGTCGGCGCATCAGCAGGGGCGCCGTCATGAGGGCCACTCCATCCGAGGTCGGGCGAGCCGCCGGCGAGCACGGAGGCCGGCGGAGCCGGCCCGTGATGACGACCACTCCATCCGAGATGAAGGGAACGCGATGACCAGCGACCAGTCGCGCATCGACGGGTACGCGAGGGGCTTGTTCGAGGTCGCCCGCGCCGAGGGAACGTTGGACGAGGTCGAAGACGAGCTGTTCCGGTTCGCTCGGTCGTTCGAGGCGAGCGACGAGCTCAGCAAGACGCTGACCGACGATCAGATCCCTGCGTCGAGGCGGCAAGCCATCGTCGAGGACCTGCTCGCCGGCAAGGCCACGCAGACAACGGTCCAGCTGGTGTCGATGGTGGTCGGCTCCGGTCACAGCCGCGACCTGCCGGCGATCATCGACCGCATGGTCGAGCGGGCCGCGGCGAGCAAGGACCTCACCGTCGCCGAGGTCCGCTCGGCGGTCGAGCTGACGCCCGACCAGCAGGACCGGCTGAAGGCGGCGCTGGCCAACGCCACCGGCAAGAACGTCAACCTGAAGGTGGTCGTCGATCCCGCCGTCCTCGGAGGCCTCGTCGCCACCGTCGGCGACACGGTCATCGACGGCACCGTCCGCACCCATCTCGAGCAGCTGAAGAGCCGGCTGTGAACGGACACGAAGGACTCGTCCCATGGCTGAACTGACCCTTTCCGCCGCCGACATCGCCGCGGCGCTCACCAAGAACCTCGACGGGTTCGAGCCGTCGCTCGAGGCCCGCACCGTCGGCCGGGTCTCCGAGGTCGGCGACGGCATCGCCCGCATCTCGGGTCTGCCGGACGCCGGCGTCAACGAGCTCCTCGAGTTCGAGGACGGCACCGTCGGCCTCGCCCTCAACCTCGACGAGGAATCGATCGGCGCGGTCGTGCTCGGCGACGCCGACCGGATCGAGGAAGGCCAGACCGTCAAGGCGACCGGACGCATCCTCTCGGTGCCGGTCGGCGACGGCGTGCTCGGTCGGGTGGTGAGCGCGCTGGGCGAGCCGGTCGACGGCCTCGGTGAGCTCGTCGGGACGCAGCTGCGGCGGATGGAGATCCAGGCGCCCGGCATCATGGGCCGCCAGCCGGTGCACGAGCCGCTCCAGACCGGCATCAAGTCGATCGACGCGATGACCCCCATCGGTCGCGGCCAGCGTGAGCTCATCATCGGCGACCGCAAGACGGGCAAGACCACCATCGCCGTCGACACGATCCTGAACCAGAAGGGTCAGGGGGTGAAGTGCATCTACGTGGCGATCGGCCAGAAGGGCTCGACGGTCGCCCAGACGGTCGAGACGCTGCGCCAGAACGGGGCGATGGAGTACACGGTGGTCGTCACGGCGCCCGCCGCCGACCCGGCCCCGTTCAAGTACCTCGCGCCGTACGCCGGTTGTGCGATGGGTCAGCACTGGATGGAGAACGGCGAGCATGCCCTCGTCGTCTACGACGACCTGTCGAAGCAGGCTGAGGCGTACCGTCAGGTGTCGCTGCTGTTGCGCCGCCCGCCGGGTCGCGAGGCGTACCCGGGCGACGTGTTCTACCTCCACAGCCGCCTCCTCGAGCGGGCCGCCAAGCTGTCCGACGAGAACGGTGGGGGTTCGCTGACGGCGTTGCCGATCATCGAGACGAAGGCGGGCGACATCTCGGCCTACATCCCGACGAACGTGATCTCGATCACCGACGGCCAGGTGTACGTGCAGGACAACCTGTTCAAGTCGGGGGTCCGCCCCGCCGTCGACGTCGGCAACTCGGTGTCCCGGGTCGGTGGCGCCGCCCAGATCAAGTCGATGAAGTCGGTCGCCGGCACGCTCAAGCTCGACCTCGCCCAGTTCCGCGAGCTCGAGGCGTTCGCCACGTTCGGTTCCGAGCTCGACGCCGTGTCCTCGGCCCAGCTCGAGCGGGGCTACCGGCTCGTCGAGCTGCTCAAGCAGCCGCTGAACAGCCCGATGCCGGTCCAGGAGCAGGTCGTCGTGATCTTTGCCGGCACCAAGGGCTACCTCGACGACGTCCCCGTCGCCGATGTGAAGCGCTTCGAGTCCGAGCTGCTCGACTTCATGCGGGGCCGTCACGGCTCGCTGCTCGAGGAGCTCAAGTCGGGCGCCGTCCCCGACGCGCTCGGCGATGCGATCACCTCGTTCAAGGGCCAGTTCCGGCCGACCGGCCACGACAGCCGCACGGCCGACCTCTCCGCGATCGAAGCCGACGAGCTCGGCGACGCCCACAGCCACAAGACGCTCGCAACGGAGTAGACGATGCCGCCCACGACGTCGCGAAACGAGAGGGAAGCAGTGACCGCTTCGGCCCCCGTCCGCAGCGCGCCGCGTGAGGTCAGGTCGAGCGTCGGCCCGGAGGGCCGGGCCCGCCAGGGCCAGCGAGACACGCCGAGTCGAGCGAGTTTCGAGCGAGCGAGGCCATTAGATGGCCGGTGGGCAAGAGCGCATCCTTCGAGGGCGCATCCGCAGCGTCCAGGCGACGAAGAAGATCACGCGCGCCATGGAGCTGATCGCCGGGTCGCGGATCGTCAAGGCCCAACAGCGCGTGCACGCCGCCGTGCCGTACTCGGAGAAGATCACCGATGTCGTCAAGGACCTCGCCGCCGGTGGCGGCGAGACCGACCTGCCGCTCCTCGCCGGCCGCGACGAGGTGCGCACGACCTGCTACGTCGCGATCGCCGCCGACCGAGGCCTCAATGGCGGGTACAACGCCGGTGTCCAGCGGGCCACGGAGGGCGAGGTCAAGGCCGACGCCGCGCAGGGCAAGCAGTACCTGATCGTGCCCGTCGGAAAGAAGCCCGAGGCCTACTTCCGTTTTCGCGGGTACAAGCTCGGCGAGTCGTTCCAGGGCTTCACGGCGAACCCGAGCTACGCCGACGCCAAGGCGATCGGTGACTACGTCATCGACCTGTTCGTCCGGGGCGAGGCCGACAAGGTCGAGCTGATCTACACCCGGTTCATCACCGCCGGCTCGCAGGAGGTCGTCCTGCGCCCCCTCGTCCCCCTGACCCGTGAGACCGTCACCGGTGGTGACGGCCGGCCCACGCCGGCTTCGGACGGGCCGTCGGCGTCGTACGAGTTCGAGCCGGAGGCGGTGACGATCCTCGACTCGCTGCTGCCGCGCTACGTCGAGGCTCGTATCTACGCCGCCCTGCTGAACGCCGCGGCGTCCGAGCACGCGTTCACGCAGCGGGCGATGAAGGCGGCGACGGACAACGCCGAGGAGCTCATCAAGACGCTCAGCCGCATCATGAACCGGGCCCGCCAGGACACCATCACGACCGAGATCATGGAGATCGTCAGCGGCGCCGAAGCACTCGGCGGAGGCGCCGAACCCGCCGCCCTTCGCATCCTCGACGAGTTCGAGGTCGATGCCTTCCGAGGAGAACCGAGATGACCATCACCGAGAACGCACCAACCGGGCGACACACCGACGGCAGGGTCGTCGGCATCGCCGGCCCCGTCATCGACGTCGAGTTCCCGCGCGGCGCGCTGCCCGAGCTGAACACCGCCGTCGAGTTCGACATCGTCGTCGCCGACGAGACGATCAAGGTCCTCGCCGAGGTGGCCCAGCAGCTCGGCGGAGGCCGGGTGCGGGCGGTCTGCATGAAGCCGACCGACGGCCTGACCCGCGGCACGTCCGTTCGCAACACGGGCAAGGGCATCACCGTGCCCGTGGGCGAGAAGGTGCTCGGTCACGTGTGGAACGCCTGGGGCGTCCCGCTCGACTCGGAGCCCGAGGGCTTCGCGGACATGGAGCGTTGGGAGATCCACCGCGATGCGCCGACGTTCGATGCCCTCGAGCCGTCGGCGCGCATGTTCGAGACCGGCATCAAGGTCATCGACCTCCTCACCCCGTACGTGGCCGGCGGCAAGATCGGCCTGTTCGGCGGCGCCGGCGTCGGCAAGACGGTGCTCATCACCGAGATGATCAACCGGGTCGCCTCCCAGCACGGCGGCGTGTCGGTGTTCGCCGGCGTCGGCGAGCGCACCCGCGAGGGCACCGATCTGCGCATCGAGATGATGGAGTCCGGAGTCTTCGAGAAGGCGGCCCTCGTGTTCGGCCAGATGGACGAGCCGCCGGGTGTGCGCCTGCGCGTCGCACTGTCGGCGCTGACGATGGCCGAGTACTTCCGCGACGTCCAGAACCAGGACGTGCTGCTGTTCGTCGACAACATCTTCCGGTTCGTGCAGGCCGGCTCCGAGGTGTCGACGCTGCTCGGCCGGATGCCGTCGGCGGTGGGCTACCAGCCGACGCTGGCCGACGAGATGGGCCAGCTGCAAGAGCGCATCACGTCGACCCGGGGCCGCTCGATCACGTCGTTGCAGGCCGTGTACGTGCCGGCCGACGACTACACCGACCCTGCGCCGTTCACGACGTTCACCCACCTCGACGCCACGACTGAGCTGTCCCGCCAGGTCGCCGCCCTCGGCATCTACCCGGCCGTGGACCCGCTGGCGTCGACGTCGACGATCCTGTCGCCCGAGGTCGTCGGCGATCGGCACTACGCCGTCGCCCGACGGGTGCAGGAGACGCTGCAGCGCTACAAGGAACTGCAGGACATCATCGCCATCCTCGGCCTCGACGAGCTGTCGGAGGAGGACCGCCTCATCGTCAACCGCGCCCGCAAGGTGCAACGGTTCCTGTCGCAGCCGTTCTTCGTCGCCGAGGTCTTCACCGGCCTCAAGGGCGAGTACGTGCCCGTCGGCGAGACCGTCGAGAGCTTCGAGTCGATCGTCGACGGCGAGCTCGACGACGTCCCCGAGCAGGCGTTCCTCAACGTCGGTGGCGTCGAGCAGGCGCTGGCGAAGGCCAAGCAGCTGCAAGAGGATGTGGCATGAGCCCGTCGCTCTCCTGCGAGCGGAGCGAGCGCCAGCGAGCGAGCGGCCGAGCCGCGGCCTGCGTGGCCGGGGAACGCAATGAACGTTGCTGTGGTGTCGCCTGAACAGGTGCTGTTCGAGGGCGAGGCCTCGCAGGTGGTGACGCGCACCACGGAGGGCGACGTCGCCTTCCTCGGCGGTCACGCGCCGTTCCTCGGCACGTTGGTGGAGTGCGAGACGCGCGTGTACCTCGCCGACGGCAGCGTGCGGCGCTTCGACATCGACGGCGGGTTCGTCGAGGTCAGCCACGACACGGTGTCGATCCTGGTCACCTGACCTCGGCAGAATGGGGCGATGGCCGAGTCGTACCCGTTCAAGATCGCGCTCGTCACGGGAGCGTCCAGCGGCATCGGCGAGGAGATCACCCGCCAGTTGGCGGCCGCCGGCGTGCGCGTGGTCGCCGTGGCGCGGCGGGTCGACCGGCTGCAGCGCCTCGCCGTCGAGCTGCCGGGCGTCGAGTCGCTGACCGCCGATCTCGGCACCCCGGACGGTGTGGCCGGCATCGTCGAGCGGATCCAGGACCCTGATCGTCCGATCGACCTCGTCGTCAACAACGCCGGGTTCGGCAGCGGCGGGATGTTCCACGAGCTCGATCCCGACCGTCTGAGCGCGGAGATCGATCTCAACATCAAGGCGGTGACCCGCCTGACGCACGCCGCGGTCTCGACGATGGTGCCCCGGCGGCGCGGGTGGGTGCTCAACGTGTCGAGCTTCGCCAGCTTCCAGCCGGCGCCGCGCCTGGCCGTGTACGCGGCCACGAAGGCGTACGTGACCAGCCTGAGCGAGAGCCTCCACGAGGAGGTCAAGGGCGACGGCGTGGTGGTCACGGCGCTGTGCCCCGGCCTGACGAAGACCGAGTTCCAGTCGGTGAGCAACACCACGGGCTACCAGACGCGGCTGCCCGGGTTCGTCTGGACGGACGTCACCGAGGTCGCCCGCACCGGGCTGGACGCGGTGGCCAAGGGCCGTGCGCTCGCCGTCCCCGGCTCGATGTACAAGAGCGCCAGCTGGGCCATGGGCATCACACCACGGTGGCTCAAGCGGGTGGCGTCGGGGATGGTGCAGCGGGAGTAGCGGGAACGCCCGCTACGAGTAGTCGATCTCGCTGTACTCCTGGAGCTTGGCGATCTGGTGGTGGGCGTCGATGCGGCGCACCGTGCCGCTGCGCGAGCGCATCACGAGGCTCTGCGTGCTGACCCCACGAGGATCGAAGCGGACGCCGTCGAGCAGCGGTCCGTCCGTGATGCCGGTGGCGGCGAAGAAGGCGTTGTCGCTGCGGACGAGGTCGTCGGTGGTGAGGACGGCGTCGACGTCCCGACCGGCCGCGGCGAGCGCCGCCCGCTCGCTGTCGTCCTGCGGCCAGAGGCGGCCCTGGATCTCGCCGCCCATGCACTTCAGCGCGGCGGCCGAGATGACCCCCTCGGGCGTGCCGCCCACGCCCATCAGCACGTCGACACCACTGCCCGCCGAGCCGGCGGCGATGGCGCCGTAGACGTCGCCGTCGGAGATCAACCGGATGCGCGCCCCGCTGGCGCGGACCTCGTCGATCAATTCGGCGTGACGCGGCCGGTCGAGGATCACGACGGTGAGATCGCGGATGCTCTCGCGCTTGGCCTTGGCGATCCAGCGCAGGTTCTGCGTCGGGCTGGCCGTGATGTCGATCGAGCCGACCGCTTCGGGACCGACGGCGATCTTCTCCATGTAGTAC
The DNA here is from genome assembly GCA_963784255.1 of uncultured Acidimicrobiia bacterium. Taxonomy (GTDB): domain Bacteria; phylum Actinomycetota; class Acidimicrobiia; order Acidimicrobiales; family Ilumatobacteraceae; genus JALZMG01. The sequence goes on from CAWAQO010000007.1 coordinate 361,822, forward strand.
GACGGGCCGGGGTCGAACATCGAGTCCCGGTCGCTGACGGCGATCACGGCGAGGGCGTTCGTGCGCCCCTGCGCCGTGAGGGTGGTGCCGTCGATCGGGTCGACGGCGACGTCGACCATCGGCGGGCTGCCGTCGCCGACCATCTCACCGTTGTAGAGCATCGGCGCGTTGTCCTTCTCGCCCTCGCCGATGACGACGACGCCGTCCATCGTCACGGTCGAGAGCACGGCCCGCATGGCCGCGACCGCCGCCCCGTCGGCCCCGTTCTTGTCGCCACGGCCGACCCAGCGGGAGGCGGCGAGCGCGGCCGCTTCCGTGACGCGCACCAACTCCATGGCGAGGTTCCGATCGGGCCGGCGTGACGACGCTGTCATGCCCTCACCGTAGTTGCGGGTGCCCGCGGACCGGCAGTGACCGGTTCTGACGAAGATTCGCGTCGGTTTCTGGCCGAGGAATTCACACAGAACCGGGGAGCCGGGGGGCGTCAGCTGGCCAGTGTCAACCGCGGGAGGGTGGCGATCCGGTCGGCGGTGGCCGCCAGCGAGCGTTCGTACCAGCCGGCGACGAGCGTGTGCAGCTCGTCGTTGAACGGCGCCAGCCAGCGGTCGTCGAGGTGGCCGGGACCGAACCACGTGCCGAGGATGGCGCCGGCCGTGGCGCCGTAGGAGTCGGTGTCGTTGCCCTGGCTCACCTGCAGGCAGATGCCGTGGCCGACCGACTCCGCCCAACGCACCGTGTTGACGAGCGTGGCGACCTCCTGGTGGATGTGGCAGTGGCGGAAGGTGCCGAGCCGGGCGTTGATCCGCCGGTAGCCGTCGAGCCAGTCGGTCGAGTCCGCCGCGGCGTCGAGACCGATGGCGACCGACTCGCGGAACCGGCTGCGCTGCGGGACGTAGCGGGCGGCGGTCGCCATCAGCGCCAGCGGATCGCGCTCGACGAAGGCCGTGGCGATCGCCGCGGCGGCGAACATCGTCCCGTAGATGCCGGTCCGCCGGTGGGTGAGGCCGGCATCGCGCCAGGCGAGCTCGGCCGCCAGCTCGGGGCGGCCCGGGCAGGCGTACCCGTAGGCGTCGGCGCGGATCATCGCCCCGCACCGCTCCTCGTCGGGGTTGAGCTCGTCGGCGATCGTGTCGACGTCGATCGCCGTGCCCCGCATGCTGGCTTCGGTCAGCCGGGCGAGCACCGCCCGCTCGGGCCCGTAGGTGCACGCCGGCACGAGGTTGCCCAACCACACCTGGGCCAGCTGCCGGCGGGTGAAGTCGACACCGTGCTCGGCCAGCACGAGGTAGCCGACGAGCGTGTAGTTGATGTCGTCGTCGGGCTCGACGGCGGTGATCCGCTCGCGCACCGTGCCGGTCCACGTCGGGTTGAACGTGCGCAGCCCGCCGTCGGTCGTCAGCCGCTCGGAGATGTAGTTGTCGAGCGGCCATTCGCCCAGCGCGGTGAGCGCCGCCCGCAGCTCGTCCAGCGTGGGGTCGATCTCGACCGGCTTGCCGAGGATGCACCCGCAGATCGAGCCGAGGAAGCCGGCGCGGGCCCTGGCCGTCGCGTCGGCGATCGTGATCGACGCCAGCGGCCCCCTCGGGCGGTCGGCGTCGGCGGCCCGGCGGATGGCGTCGAGATCGTCGGGCTCGTCGTACGCCCAGCCGTCGCGCACGGGCAGCCGCGTCGCGTCCTCGGCGAGGGCGAGCGCATCGTCGACCGAGGCGATCCCCTGGTCGAGGCGCGGCCGCAGCGCCGATGTGTCGTGGCCCTGTTCGTCCTTGGCGTCGAGCACCGCCCGCAGCGTGACGACGAGGTGGTCGACGCTGAACAGGGCCACGGCCCGGCACTGTAGGTGGATCGGCCTCGGGGTCGACGGCTAGCGCCCCGCTAGCACGCCTTCGGGATGCTCCCCGGAACATCGAGGAGGTCCCGACATGACATCGCGAAGGCGCGCTGCCCTGACGTTCACCACGCTGGCGTGCTTCGCCGGCGTCTCGGTCGCGGCGACGGCCGAGCCGTCACCGGCTGCCGCGGCGACGGCGCTCCCGCTGCCGGCGGGCGGCTTCCACGACGGCGTCTACGTGCCCCTCGACGAGGTGCCGATCGGCGAGTCCGGGGTGATCGCCAACGGCAACCTGGCGCTCACCTGGGCGGGGTCGCAGTTCGAGGCCGAGCTGGACGAGAACGACGAGCTGGCGTCGTCGCGCTCGGATGTCGGCCTCCGCGGCGCCGCCACGCTCGAGCTGTCGGCATCGGCGACCGGTGCGTTCGACGACACCCTCGAGCTGCTGACGCTGCCGCTGACCCCGATCGAGGCCGGCGTGCTCACGATCACGCCTTACCTCGGTGTCGAGGTGCGCGTGGAGGGCCGGGCCGAGGCCGGCGCCCAGGTCAGCCTGGTGGCGCCGTTCGATGCCAGCGCGTTGCTGTCCTCACAGGGCCGGCGGCGCGAGGCCACCGGCGACGCGCCCCCGAGCTTCCGTCCGGAGATCGGGCTGCCCGACGTCGCCGGAGCCGCGGCCTTCCACGCGACGGCCGAGCTGGTCGTGACGACGACGTTCATGATCGTCGTCGCCGACGTCTTCCCGATCGGCGGCCCGGTGCTGGCGGCCTCCCTCGGCGCCGACGTCGACGTCGACCTCGGCAGCCGGCCGTGGTGGGACCTCGACGCCGTCGCCGGCCTGAAGTACGGGTGGTCGATGCCCGACCTGACCGGCGCGCCCCAGCCGGCCGGCCTGCGCTCGCTGTTCCCGCCGGTGCGGGTCGACATCGCCAGCGCTCAGGACGGCGGACCGCTCCCTGACGTGTCGACCCGGTGGTCGAGGGCGGTCGATTCGTTCAACGGCGACGACGCCGGCGCGGCCGTCGCCATCGACAACGAGCTGGTGCTGGCTGAGCAGGACGGCTTCCCGTGGTTCGGCCGGCTGAGCGGTCTCGGCAACCCGACGTGGCAGCAGGTCGACGACGAGGGGATGCGCGCCGAGGGACTGGCCGTGACGGACCTCGGCGACCTGGTGGCCGCCGGCGTCCACGGCACGGGTGATGCCCGCGTCGAGCGCCACGACGCCGCAGGGGCGCCGGAGTGGGCCAAGGTGATCGACGTCAGCGACGTGACCGCCGGGCAGTGGACGGCCGTGCTCCCTGCCGCCGACGACGGTGCCGTGATCGCCGGCAACCTGACCTACTCCGGCGGGGTCCGCCGGGCCGTCCTCGTCGAGCTGGGTCCGGCCGGCGAGCTGCGCTGGGCCAAGGAGATCGATCCCGGGCTGGGCGCGTACGAACACGGCGATCACGGCGGCCGCCCGACTCCCGGACGGCGAGCTGCTCCTCGTCGGCGCCGTGAACTACACCGACGCCGGCGGGACGATCTCAGGCCGCAACACGCTCGTCCTCCGCGTGACGGCCGACGGCGACCCGCTGGCCGCCTACGCCCTCGGCGGCATGCTCGGCGAGGACGCCAACGGCATCGCCGTCCACGAGGACGGCTCGTACGCGATCAGCGGACAGACGGCGGGTGCCGGCGACGACCACGGCCCGTGGGTCGCCGCCTTCGCCGCCGACGACACCCTCCTGTGGTCTTCGACCTACGCCGACCGTCTGGACCCCGGCTACTCCTCGGCCTCGGGCATCGCACCCGTCGAGGGCGGCGGCTACGTCGTGTCGGGCTGGACCGGGATGACGGACGAGGACAGCTGGCTGATCCGGCTGGACGGATCCGGCATGCCGGTGTGGTCGAAGACGTTCTCGGGCACGGACGACAGCGAGCTGATGGGAGTGCTGGCGATGCCGACCGGGTTCGCCGCCTACGGCCAGACCAACACGACGAACCCGCTCGGCAACTCGTTCGACGATCTGTGGGTCGTGCGCACGAACGTCGACGGGATGGTGCACTTCGACGCCGACAGCGGGTTCGACACCGTCAACGACGCCGTGCAGTGGCACCCCAGCGGGTCGTACACGCTGCACCACCTGGCGCCGACGAGCGTCGACACGACACCTGGGTTGGTGGACGCCGACACCGGCGCCACGCCGGTCGTCGCCACCGTCTTCGACCTCGCCGGGTGACCCGGTCACAGCATCCGGCGCAACAGGCGGTCGCGGTCGATCAGCTGGTGCTTGAGGACCAACCCGATGTGGGCGGCGAAGACGACGAAGAAGGCGACGTGGGCGGCCACGTGGATGGCGACGGCGTCGTCGTTCACGAGCACGAGCCACAGGCCGGTCAACGGAATGACGAACAGCAACGCGTAGAGCGCCCGCTCGGTCCAGTGGGCCAGCGTGCGCTCCGCCGGCGAGAGTCCCGGCGCCCACGGGCGGCAGGGTCGACCGGCGGCGCCACCAGAGACGGATCACGGCGAGCACGAGGATCGACACGCCGAGCACCACATGGGCGGTCAGCAGGCGGTCGTCGCCGAACACGTCGAGATCGTCACCGCCGCGGCCACGGCCACGGCCGGACTCGCCGCCCCGGCCACGCCCGCGGCCGCGTCCGCGATCGTCCACGTCGAGCGAGTACCCGATCGTGAACTGGATGGCGAGCGCGGCGACGGTGAGCCAGTGCAGCAGCTTGGTCGTGCGTGTGTACCCCTCGGCGATGGGCAGAGTCTGACGCGCGCGTTCGCCAGACTGACGGCGTGCCCGTCACGATCACGCCGGAGATGTGCATCGGCGGCCGCGATCTCACGGAGCCGAAGCTCGACCCCGCCGGGCGGACCGTCGCCTTCGTCGCGCGGGCCAGCGGTGGCGCGGCCACGATCGTGCTGGTGCCGGCGGCCGGTGGGCCCGAGCGGATCCTGACCACGCTGCCGGCGCCGGCGCCGGGGCGCGGGCTGGGAGGCGGCTGCTTCGACTGGCTCCCCGACGGGTCCGGCGTGGTGTACGCGGCAACGGACGGCGCCCTGTGGTGCCAGCCCGTGCCGGGCGGCGCGACCCGCCGACTGACCACCGCCGACGCCGACCGTCCGGCCCAGGCGCCGGTCGTCGCCCCCGACGGGTCCGGCGTCGCCTACGTGATCGACCAGGCCGAGATCTGGCTGCAGCCGCTGGACGGCGGCGAGGGCCGGCGCGTCGACGACGGGGCGCACGACTTCTGCTTCGATCCCGCCTTCGATCCCACCGGCCGGCATCTGGCCCACCAGGCGTGGAGCGTGCCGGACATGCCGTGGGACGCGGCGTCGATCGTCACCCTCGAGCTCGAAGCCGGCAGGCGGTCGACGTGGCGCCCGCAGGGCGGGGCCGCCCAGCAGCCGGCGTTCGCGCCCGACGGCACCCCGGTCGTGGTCCACGACGGCTCCGGATGGCTCCAGGTGTGGTGGGGCGATCGCCCGCTCGTGGCCGGCGGCGACGAGGTCGAGCACGCCGGCCCCTCGTGGGGCCTCGGTCAGCGGTCGTTCGCCATCGCCCCGGACGGCGGGCGGGTCGCCTTCACCCGCAACGAGCGTGGGTTCGGCCGCCTCTGCGTCGCCGACACGGCGACGGGCGCGGTCACCGAGATCGCCCGTGGCGTGCACGGCCAACTGTCGTGGCACGGCGACCGGCTCGCCGCGCTGCGCACCGGCGGCCGCACCCCGACACAGGTGGTCGTCCACGACACCGCCACGTGGGAGCGCCGCACGCTCGCCGTCGGTCCGGTGGCGGGGTGGGACGGCGCCGACCTGCCCGAGCCCGAGCTGCGCACGCTCGATCACGATGGGGTGGTGCTGCACGCCCGCCGGTACCGCGCGACGGTGCCCGGCGGCGGCCTGCTGTGCTGGTTGCACGGCGGCCCCACCGACCAGTGGATGGTCACGTTCCTGCCCCGGCTGGCCTACTGGCTCGGCCAGGGGTGGGACGTGCTCGTGCCCGACCACCGCGGGTCGACCGGGCACGGCCGGGCCTACCAGCAGGCGTTGCGCGGGCGGTGGGGCGAGCTCGACGTGGCCGACACCATCGCCTGGCTCGATCACACGGTGGCGGCCGGCTGGGCCCGGCCGGAGCGCACCGTGCTCGTCGGCGGGTCGGCCGGCGGGTTCACCGCGCTCCACGTTCTGTCGGCCGGGCTGCGCCGCGCCGCCGCGGGGGTCGTGCTCTACCCGGTGACGGACCTGGCCCAGCTGCGGGCCCGCAGCCACCGCTTCGAGGCCCACTACACCGACAGCCTGGTGGGCACCGACGAGGACCTCCTGGCGGCGCGGTCGGTGCGCCACCGCCATCGGCGCCATCGGCGCGCCCCTCCTCGTGCTCCACGGCACCGCCGACGAGGTCGTGCCGGTCGAGAGCACCGTCGACTTCGTCGAGCAGGTGCGGGCGGCCGGTGGCGACGTCGAGCTGCACCTGTTCGACGGTGAGGGCCACGGCTTCCGCCGTCCCGAGCACCAGCTCGCCGAGTTCCGCCTGATCGGCGAGTTCCTCCGGCGGTGTGGGTAGCGTCCCGTGGGTGCTCGACTGGAACCCGGACGACCCCGACACGGTGAAGGTGCACTATGACGTCTCGGCGTGGACGCTGGACCAGCGCGCCGAGCTGTCGGAAGCGCTGGCCGAGGCCGAGCTGGCGCACGTGTGGGAGGGCGACGAGGTGGTCGTGCCCGAGGAGCTGGAGGGCGACGTCGACGAGCTGTTCGCCCGCCTCGAGGAGCTGCTCGGGCCGTTCCCGGTCCCCCTCGCCGACGACGATGGCGGGGTCGAGTTCGGGCTCGACGAGTGGCCGCCGGGCGACCGGCAGGTGCTGGCCCAGGCACTGATCGAGGCGGAGGTGCCGCACCGCTGGAACGGCACCACGGTGGTCGTCGCCACCGATGCCGAGTCCACGGTCGACGAGCTGCTCGACGCCATCGAGCAGGGCACGCTGGTGCTGGCCAGCGGCAGCGGTGACGGCGCGCCCGAGGGCGCCCTCGACACGATGTTCTCCTCGTCCGACCGCCTGGCCCACGATGCCGACGACGGGGCGGGGCGCGACGAGCTGCGCGAGCTGGTCCCGCAGCTCGACCCGAGCCATCCGCCGTACGGCGTGTCGACCGGCACCTGGGCCAAGGCGGTCGCGGCGGCGCAGGCGCTCGGTGTGCTGATCGACGACGACACGTCGTCGTCCTCGGACGTCATCGGCGCCGCCCAGACGCTCCGCGCGCTCGTCCGCCAGTACATCTGACCCGTTACCGTGCGCTCGATGCTCCTCGCCGAGCTGGAGGTGTGGCACACGAGACCGCTGGCGCCGACGCGGCGGGTGGCCCTGGGCAACCTGGTGCTGCCCGTCGACCCCGCACCGGGGTTCGGCGGGCTCCTGCTCGGCGCCGTCGTCGCCGGTCACATCCGCGACGTGGACGAGGACCTGGTGCCCGACGTCCACCGGCTGATCGACCAGGTCGACCGCGACATCCGGGTCGTGCAGCCGCGACTGCGGCACCGGTTCCAGGTCGACCGCCACGGCCTCGCCCTGTCGACCCACCGCCTGCTGGGCACCGGCGAGGAGATCAGCTTCGACTTCCACACCACCGGGACCGGCATGGCCCAGGTCCTCGGTGCCGTCTACGCCGTCGAACGGCTGGACCCGGCCAGCCGCCACGTGATCGTGCCGGTGCTGCACAAGGCCATGCGGTGGCGTGGCCCCGTCGGGCCGGCGCTGATCGCCCACCTCGCCGGCACCAACTCGTCGGCCCTGTCGACCCTCGCCGACCCGCGGGCGTGGGCCCTCGACGTCCTCGGCTTCCCGCCGGGCACGCCGACGCCCTCACGCAAGCAGGTGACCACCCAGTTCCGCACGAAGATGCGCGCCGTGCACCCCGACCACGGAGGTGACCAGGCGGCCGCCAGCACGGCGGTGTTCGAGCTGGCCGAGGCGCGCAAGATCCTCACCGACACCGCGCCGTCCTGATGCCGCGGCGCCGCTCCACGCTGCTGCTGTTCCCCGGTGCGGGCGCCAGCCGGGAGCAGTCGACGCTCGTCGCGATCGAGCGGGCGGTCGCCCCGGGATGGTCCACGGTGCGCGCCGACTTCCCGTACCGCAAGGCCGGCCGGCGGGCGCCGGACCGGCCTCCGGTGCTGATGTCGGCAGTCCGCGAGGAGCTTGCCGCCATCGGGCGCGGCCGGATCGTGGTCGGCGGCCGGTCGATGGGCGGGCGGATCTGCTCGATGGTCGCCGCCGGCGCCGACGGCTCGCCGCCGCCGGCCACGCTGGTCGGGGTCGTCCTCGTCTCCTATCCGCTGCACCCGCCGGGCAAGCCGGCCAACCTCCGCGTCGAGCACCTGCCGGATCTTCGGGTGCCGTGCCTGTTCGTCCACGGCACGAAGGACCCGTTCGGCACACCCGACGAGCTGACCGCGTGGACGGCGACGATCCCCGGACCCGTCGCCCACCACTGGATCGAGGGGCGCGGCCACGACCTCAAGGGGTGCGACGCCGAGGTGGCGACGACGGTGCGGGACTGGCTCGCCACGCGCTGATCAGCGCAGCAGCGCTCGCCGCCGGCGCAGGTCGACGCCACGAGCACGCGCCGAGCCCGACGAGGGCGAGCGCCGCGGCGAGGCTGCACCGAGCTGGCGGTTGCCCGTCGTCGGCAGCGACCCGGTCGGCGAGTCGTGACGTCGGTGCACTCCAGGTTGGTCAGTCGCCGGGTCAGCTGTCCCCTGCCGCCGGCGCCGGTGGGCGACGCAACCGCGTCCAGACGAACCAGACGATCACGACGACGATCGCCGCGATCACCACGTACTGGACGATGTCGAGGACGGGCTCGACGTCCTCCCAGTTGTCACGCAGCACGTACCCGGCACCGATCAACGCCGAGTTCCAGATCAGCGAGCCGATCAGCGTGTACAGCGTGAAGATGGCGAACGGCATGCGGCGGAAGCCGGCCGGGATCGACACGAGCGAGCGGATCAGCGGGATGCAGCGCCCGACCAGCACGGCAACCACGGCCCGCTTGTCGAACCACCGCTCGGCGCGGGTGACGTCGTCCGGCGTCAGCCGGAGCCACTTGCCGTAGCGGATGAGGAAGTGCTCGAGCCGCGTCGGTCCGATCCAGGCGGCGATCCCGTACAGCGTCCACGCCCCGACCAGCGACCCGACGGTGGCGGCGACGATCATCCCCCAGAGGGTCGCCCCGCCGTCGCGCGCCACGAAGCCGGCGAACGGCAGGATGATCTCCGACGGGATCGGTGGGAACAGGTTCTCCAGGGCGACCAGCAGGGCGACGCCGACGTAGCCGAGTCGATCGATGACATCGACGACCCAGTCGGAGAGGCTCGAGAGCAGGTCAGCCCCCGACCGGCGTGGCCGGCGGGGCCGGGGCGTGGATGTGCGCCGGGTTGGCCGCCAACATCCCTTCGGACTTGCGCGACGACCAGATCACCGCACCGGCGAGGACGGCCAGCGCCACGCCTGCGAAGGCGAAGCGCAGCGCGTCATCCTCGACCTCGAAGTTGATGATCGCCGGCAGCATCAGCAGTGACACCAGGTTCATCACCTTGATCAGCGGGTTGAGGGCCGGCCCGGCGGTGTCCTTGAACGGGTCGCCGACGGTGTCGCCGATGACGGCCGCCTTGTGCGCCTCGGACCCCTTGCCGCCGTGGTTGCCGTCCTCGATGTACTTCTTGGCGTTGTCCCACGCCCCGCCGGCGTTGCTGAGGTAGTTGGCCATCAGCTGGCCGACGAGGATGACGGCGGCCAGGAAGCCGCCGAGCGCCTGCCAGCCGATGCCGAAGCCGATGATGACGGGCGTGAGCACGGCGAGCAGGGCCGGCGTCGCCAGCTCCCGCAGCGATGCCGCGGTGCAGATGTCGATGACCGGGCCGTAGTCCGGCTTCTTGGTGCCGGCCATGATCTGGCCGTCGGCGAACTGGCTGCGGACCTCCTGGACGACGACACCGGCAGTGCGGCCGACGGCGCGGATGGCGAGCGACGAGAACAGGAACGGCACGGCGCCACCGATGAGGACACCGATGAAGACCTTCGGCTCGGCGACGTTGATGGCGACCTCCGGGAGGCGCAGCACGCCGTCCTTGAGGTTCTCGGCGACGAGGCCGAGCTCGGCGCCGGCGGTCTCGATGAAGCTGGCGAACAGCGCGACCGCCGCGACGACGGCCGACCCGATGGCGAAGCCCTTGGTGACGGCCTTCGTCGTGTTGCCGACGGCGTCGAGGCTGACCATGATCCGCTGCGGCTCGCCGTGGAACTCGCCGGACATCTCGGCGATGCCGGCGGCGTTGTCGGACACCGGGCCGAACGTGTCCTCGGAGACGATGACGCCGGTCGTGGCCAGCATGCCCATGCCGGTGAGGGCGACGAGGTAGAGCGAGAACGTGAGGTTGCCGCCGCCGAGCGCCAGGGCGACCCCGATGGCGATGGCGATGGCGATCACCGCGTACACGGAGCTCTCCAGCCCGCTCGCCGTGCCGGCCAGCACGACGGTGGCCGGGCCGGTCTCGGAGGCCTCGGCGATCTCCTGCACCGCGGCGTGCTCGGTGCCCGTGTAGAACTCGGTGAGGCGGCTGATCAGCTGGGCGAGGACGAGGCCGATGGCGACGGCACCGAAGCACTTCCAGCCTTCGTTGGCGAGGTCGTTGCCGACGTAGAGCAAGGCGACGAGCAGGGTGCCGACGAGCGTGAGCGTCCCGGCGACGAGGAAGCCCTTGTTGATCGGGCGCAGGGCGTTGGTCTCACCCTCCTTGGCCTTCACCGCGAAGACGCCGGCGATCGAGGCGACCACCCCGATGGCGCGGGCGGCGAGCGGGAAGACCAGCCCGAGGGCCGGGTTGGCATCAGGCCCGAGTGAGTTGAACGCGGCGACACCGAGGATGATCGAGGCGACGAGGGTGACCTCGTAGCTCTCGAACAGATCGGCGGCCATGCCGGCGCAGTCGCCGACGTTGTCGCCGACGTTGTCGGCGATCGTGGCCGGGTTCCGTGGGTCGTCCTCGGGGATCCCGGCCTCCACCTTGCCGACGAGGTCGGCGCCGACGTCGGCGGCCTTGGTGAAGATGCCGCCGCCGACGCGTAGGAACAGCGCGAGCAGCGAGCCACCGAAGCCGAAGCCGATGAGGATCGCCGTGCTCGTGTTCTGGAAGACCATGATGATCAGCGTCGCCCCGAGCAGGCCGAGGCCGACGGTGAACATCCCGGCGACTCCGCCGGTGCGGAAGGCGACGGTGAGCGCCCTGGGCATGCTGCCGGTCAACGCTGCGGCGGCCGTGCGGACGTTTCCTCGAGTCGCGAGGGTCATGCCGATGTAGCCGGTGAGGCCGGAGGCGACGCAGCCGAGCACGAAGGCGACGGTGCGCCAGAGGCCGGATTGCCAGAAGACCAGTGCCGTCGATTCGTCGGGCTTGATGATCTCGGTCGACGTGAAGAACACGATCAGGGCGAGGGGGACGAGGATCATCGCGATCGTGCGGAACTGCCGCTTCAGGTAGGCGAGCGCACCCTCCTGGATCGCCAGGGCGATCTCGCGCATCTTGGGTGTCCCCTCGTCCTCGGCGAGGACGGATCGGGCGAGGAACACACCGACGCCGAGGGCCAGCACCGCCGCGGCGATCGACAGCCACAGGACCGCCCACTCGCCGCCCTTGAGTACGAAGTCCTGCCAGCCACCTTCGGCTGCGAGCACTGAGAGGTCCAATTCGACTCCATGGGGTGGGCGCGGCCCCGTTGGCGCGCGCACGAGATGGTTCCGGCCCGGGGTCCAAGAGCCCGGGGCGCACGGAAGCGGCAGCCGCCGTGGGCGGCGCCGAGACTACCGCCGCCACCCCGATCCAGGACAATCCGCGTTCACGTGGCGCGGCGTCAGGGCGGTCGATCGACGGGGTTGAGCTCCTCCAGCTCGCGGTGCGCCGTCTCCGGGTAGAAGCGCACGACGACGACGACGACGATCAACTGGGCCGAGGCGAGCAACGCCATCACGCTGCCGTGCGACCAGTCGCGGTCGAGCAGGGTGCCCATGACGAGGAGGCCGACGATGCCTCCGAGCAGGGCTGCCGCCGTCAGCAGCCCGGCGGCCCGGCTGCGGTTGCCGGTGGGGAACAGCTCGGTGCGGTAGACGGCGAGCGCCGGGTAGGTGATCCCGCCGAGGGTCCCGGCCAGGAAGACCGCCAGCCACATCGGCGGTCCGCCGACCGAGTACGACACGACGCCGAAGGCCGTGGCCAGGGGGAGGACGACGGCGATCACCACCCGCCGGCCGCGCAGGTCGGCGACCCGCCCGCCGAGGATCAGCCCGACGCCGGCCGGCGTGGCCGTGGCGATGGTGAACACGGCGATCAGCGTCGCCGAGTAGCCGCGGACGTCCTCGAGGTAGCCGTTCTGGAACAGGCTGGCCGGGGCGACGAACAGGTTGGTCAGCACGGCGACGGTGGCCAGCACGGCGAAGCGGCGGCGGTCGAGGCGGGGGGCGATCACGTGGGGCCGCTCGAAGCGGCGCGTCTCCGGCAGCCGGCGGGCGATGTCGACGGCGACGAGGAGCCAGATCAGGGCGACGAGGTAGACCAGCCGCCACGAACCCTCGGAGATGTCGGCGAGCGGCAGCGCCATCACCGCCACGCCGGCGCCGAGGCCGCTCGCCATCGCCAGCACCGAGACGGCGTAGGCCCGGCTGTTGCGCGGCATCTCCTCGGCGGCCACCACCGCGACGAGGAAGTCGAGGGCCAGCCCGAGCGGGCGGCCGACGGCCTGGGTGGCGACGAGCAACGGGAACGTGGGGGCGAGCGCGCCGGCCGCTGTGACCAGCGGGGCGGCGATGGCCAGCGTCGTGATGACGCGCCGCCGGCCGAGCCGGTCGGCGAGCACCGCGACCGGGAGCACGAGCACGATGCCGGCCCGCACGAAGGCACCACCGACCCCGATGCCGGTGTCGCCGACCCCGAAGTCGTCGGCGGCGAAGTTGACGGTCTGGGTGAACAGCGTGTTGACGAACGCCGACGACATCGACGCGGCGGCCAGGAGCCCGAGGACCCGCAGGCCCCGTGTGTCGAGGCGGTCCGGTGGCGCCCACCACGGCGTCGGAGCGGCGTGCTCGTGGTGGCGGTGCGTGGGCGCGGCGCCGCGCCGGGCGATGGCCCACCGCACGGGGAGGGCGAACACCCAGGCGAACCACGGCAGCACGTAGCGGTAGCTCGTCGTCTCGCGCCACTGGCCGTCGACGTGGTCGAGCCGGCGCTCGTAGCTGGTGAACGGTCCCTCGGCCTGGGCGAAGCGGCTGTCGTCGCTCGGCTGCTCCAGCACGAGGTCGGCGCGCGGTCGGCGCAACTGCTCGGCCACGCCCGGCTCGTCCGGCCACACCCGCACGACGGTGTGCGTCGTCACGTCGTCCCCCCGCCACGTGGGGCGTCGGCGGCGGCTCGCCCGCTGGCGCTCACTCGCTCGGACGCGGTGTCGTCGCTGTCACCGCCTTCCGGCACGGCGGGAGCATACTGAGGCCGTCGTGAGTGAGGTCAGGGACAACCCCGGTCAGTTCGTCGTGCGCCGAGTCGGCGAGCTGCACGGCACCATCGACGTCCCCGGCGCCAAGAACTCGGTGCTCAAGCTGATGGCGGCGACGATCCTCGCCGACGGCGCGTACGAGCTGTCCAACGTGCCGAACATCGTCGACGTCGAGATCATGGGGGAGCTGCTGGCGGCCATCGGCATCCGCACCGAGGTGCCGGCGCCCGGCCGCCTCCGCCTCGTGAACGACGGGGACCTGCTGCCCGTGGCACCGTACGACCAGGTCGAGCGCATCAGGGCGTCGATCAACGTGCTCGGCCCGCTGCTCACGCGGTGCGGGCGGGTGCGGTTGTCGATGCCGGGGGGCGATGACTTCGGCGCCCGGCCGATCGACATGCACGTGGCCGGGCTGGAGGCGATGGGCGCCGAGTTCAAGTTCGGCCACGGCGAGCTGGAGGCGACGGCCGACCGGCTGCACGGCGCGGCGATCACGTTCGGGTTCCCCAGCGTCGGGGCCACCGAGAACATCGTCACCGCCGCCGTGTTCGCCGACGGGGTCACCACCATCGAGAACGCCGCCAGGGAACCCGAGGTCGTCGACCTCTGCGAGATGCTGGTCTCGATGGGGGCCGACATCACGGGTGTCGGCACGTCACGGGTGGTGGTGCGCGGCGTCGAACCGGGGTCGCTGCGGCCGGCCGATCACCGCACCGTGCCCGACCGCATCCAGGCCGCCACCTACCTCGCCGCCGTCGCGGTGGCCGGCGGTGAGCTGACCGTTCGTGACGCCCGGCCCGAGCACATGCTCAACCTGCTCGACCGCTTCGCCGAGATGGGGCTGGAGATCGAGGCGGGCCCCCGGTCGCTCCAGGTGCGGGCTCCCGAGCGGCTGCGCGCCATCGACGTGCAGACGCTGCCGTACCCCGGCATCGCCACGGACTACAAGCCGCTCGTGATCACGATGCTGAGCGTCGCCGAGGGCGTGGGCATCGTCACCGAGAACCTGTACCCGGGCCGCTTCCGCTACGTCGAGGAGCTCATCCGCCTCGGCGCCGACGTGCGCACCAACGGCCACCACGCCGTCGTCCGCGGTGTGCCACGCCTGTCCGGCGCACCGGTGCGGGCCCACGACATCCGGGCCGGCGCGGCGATGGTGGTGGCCGGGCTGGCCGCCGAGGGCGAGACCGTCATCAGCGGCGTCGGCCACATCGACCGCGGCTACGACGACCTGGTCGGGCGCCTCCGGGCGGTCGGCGCCGACATCACTCGCGTGGGCGCGTGACGCGGCGGCGGGCCAGCCAGAGCAGCGCGACCACGACGGCCATCGGCGCCAGCACCAGGAGGATCTCGTCCCAACCGCCCTGATGGGCGATGATGCCGGGAATTCCCCACCCGCCCACGAGGTTGTCCATCGCGCGTCATGGTACGGACGGCGCTGCTTGAATGGCGGCGCGACACCCCCAACGAAGAGCCAACACTGATGCGTGAGCAAGTCGAGAAGACGATCGAAGTGATCCGCCCCGCCCTGCAGGCGGACGGCGGGGACATCGTGCTGCGCGACGTCGACGAGGTCAGCGGCGTCGTCACGGTCACGTTGGTCGGGGCGTGCGTGGGTTGTCCGGCATCGACGCAGACGCTGAAGGCCGGGATCGAGCGGATCATGCGCGACCGGGTCGACGGCGTCACCGAAGTGGTCAATGTCGACGCGGCGTAGGCCGCCCGAGGAGCTGTACGCGGCCGCTCGCGAGGGCGACCGCGCGGCGACCGCCCGCCTGCTGTCGCTGATCGAGCGCGGCGGGGAAGGGGCCCGCGACGTCGGCCGGCTGGTCGCGCCGAACGCCGGGGCGGCGTACACCGTCGGCCTCACGGGCGCGCCAGGCGCCGGCAAGAGCACGCTCACCAGCGCGCTGATCGGCCACCTGCGTGGGCTCGGCGAGCGGGTCGCCGTCCTCGCCGTCGACCCGTCGTCGCCGTTCACCGGCGGGGCCATCCTCGGCGACCGCGTGCGCATGCAGGACCACGCCACCGATCCCGGCGTGTTCATCCGTTCGATGGCGACTCGTGGCCACCTCGGCGGCCTGGCGCTGGCGACGCCGGAGGCGATCCGCCTGCTCGACGCCCTCGGGCACCGCTGGATCCTCGTGGAGACGGTCGGTGTGGGCCAGGTCGAGGTGGAGGTGGCCGGCAAGGCCGACACGACCGTGGTCGTGGTGAACCCCGGCTGGGGCGACAGCGTGCAGGCGAACAAGGCCGGCCTCATGGAGGTCGCCGACGTCTTCGTCATCAACAAGGCCGACCGGCCGGGCGTCCAGGAGACGCGCCGCGACCTCGAGCAGATGCTGGAGCTGTCGGCCGCGACGGCCGAGGAGCCCGGCGACTGGTGGAAGGTCCCGATCGTCCCGGTCGTGGCGACGTCCGGCGACGGCATCCCCGAGCTGTGGGACGCCGTCGTGGCCCACCGTGAGCACGCCGCGGCCAGCGGGGTGCTCGAGCGCCGCCGCCGCTTCCGCCTCGGCGAGGAGCTGCGTGAGATCGTCGCCCGCCGCCTCGAGCAGCGGGCCCGCGACATCTGCACCGGCGACCGCTGGGACGAGCTGACCGACCAGGTCCTCGACCGCGACGTCGACCCCTGGTCCGCCGCGGACGAGATGCTCCGTTCTGTCGTTTAGCCACGGCCCGATCGGGCCGTGATCAAACGACAGAACGGGGGGTGCGGCTGCGGAGGAGGAACGTCAGCTCGGCGATCACGCGATCCGGGTGGCGCAGGTCGCTCCACCAGACGTCGACGATCTCCCAGCCGAGCTGGCGCAGCGTGCCGCGACGCCGGGCGTCGCGGTGCTGGGCCGTCGGCGTGGCGTGCCAGGCCCAGCTCTGGCACTCGACGCCCACCCGGCGCAACGGGTCGGCGAGGTCGAGCTCGGCCAGCAGGATGCCGCGCTCGTCGCGCACCGGGTACTCGTCGACGAGGCGGATGCCCGCCGACGCGAGGACCCGGCCGGCGACGCGCTGGAACCAGCTGCGCGGGAGGCGGGCGTCGATGCGCTCGCCGAGCAGCATCAGCAGCGCCGGCGGCCCGCTCCGGCCGCGGCGGCGCCAGCGCTGGGCGACGTCGCGCAGCTCCTCGGTGGGCACGCCCTGGCGCAATGCGCTGTCGAGCGCCCGCGCCGTGGGCCCGATGCCGACCGCCGGGGCCAGCAGGGCGAGCGTGCTGGCGACCGACATCACCGGGATGCGACCGACCACCACCACGTGGTCGAGGATCGGTCCGCGGGTGTAGTGGATCGCCGCGCCGAGCGCCGGGTGCGGGTTGGCGCCCTGCCCGCCGATGACGTCGACGACGTCGTGGCGATCGAAGCCGTCGAGCCCGTGGAGGCGGGCCGCCGCCGCGTGGGACACTGCGGTCACGCCCGGGGCGAGGACGGCGGCCATCGCCCGCCCCTCGAACGTGATCGGCGTCCCGCCCGCCGCCAGCACGTCACGGCACGGCCGCTGCAGTGCGCCGTCGGCGCGCAGCCGGCGCTCGACGCGGTCGGTCACCCCGAGCGCCCGGGCCTGGCTCACCGTCGCCACGCCGTGCTGGCGCGCCATCAGGTCGAACAGTTCCTGCATGCCCTCCCTGGGTGCGCGACGCACCCCGGAACGGAACCCACCCCTCGTTCTGTCGTTTGATGACGGCCCGATCGGGCCGCAACCAAACGACAGAACGGGTCAATCGCGGATCGAGAGGCCGGTGCCGAGGTCGAAGAAGTAGACGCGGGTGGTGTCGACACCGACCTCGACGGGGTCGCCGACCTTGACCCGGCTGCGCGGGCTGAAGCTGGCGACGAACTTGGTGCCCGTGGGCGCCTCCGCCGTGCCGATCGTGTCGGCGGCGTGGGCGTCCTCGGCGAGCTCCTGGGTCAGCTCGGTCTGGACGGCGGGCGCCTGCAGGACGAAGTGGACGACGATCTCCGAGCCGAGGGCTTCGGTGAGCATTGCGCTCGACCGCAGCCGCTGGTCCTCCGGCACGTCGTTGCGCGGACCCGGCTCGCTGAGGTCCTCCGAACGGATGCCGATGGCCACCGTCTTGCCGACGTAGTCGCGCAGCGCCGGCCGGTCGGCCGTCACCTGCGGGATCGAGGGCGAGGTGCTGGTCGCCCATGTCGAGGGCCACGCCGTCGCCGTTCTCGACCACGCGCGCCTCGGCCATGTTCATCGGCGGCGAGCCGATGAACCCGGCCACGAACAGGTTGTCGGGCTGGTCGTAGAGCACCTGTGGGTCGTCCACCTGCTGCAGCACGCCCTTGCGCATGACGGCCACACGGTCGCCCATCGTCATGGCCTCGACCTGGTCGTGGGTGACGTAGATGGTGGTGACCTCGAGGTCCCGCTGGAGGGCGGCGATGTCGGCGCGCATCTGCACGCGCAGCTTGGCGTCGAGGTTGGAGAGCGGCTCGTCCATGAGGAACGCCCGCGGGTTGCGCACGATCGCCCGCCCCATCGCGACGCGCTGGCGCTGCCCGCCCGACAACATCTTCGGCCGCCGGTCCATCAGGTCCTCGAGGCCGAGCGTCTTGGCCGCCGCGTCGACGCGCCGATTGATCTCCTCCTTGGGCATCTTGCGCAACTTGAGCCCGAACGAGATGTTGTCGGCCACCGACATGTGCGGGTACAAGGCGTAGCTCTGGAAGACCATGGCGATGTCCCGGTCGCGGCTCGGGCGTTCGTTGACCCGCTGGCCGTCGATGCGCAGCTCGCCGCGTGTGATGGCCTCCAGGCCGGCGACCATGCGCAGCGCCGTCGACTTGCCGCAGCCGGATGGGCCGACCAGCACGAGGAACTCGCCGTCGGCGATGTCGATGCTCAGGTCGTCGACGGCGACGAACCCGTTGTCGTACTGCTTCGTGATCTTGTCGAGCACGACCTCGGCCATGGCACGGCTCCTTCCGTGGGCGTTCAGCCCTTGACGGCTCCGGCGGTGATGCCGCCGACGATGTAGCGCTGGAGGAACTGGAACAGGAGGATCACGGGGAGGGCGCCGATGAGCGCGCCCATCGCGAACGGCCCCCAGCGCAAGTCGTACCGGTCGCCCGAGAGCAGCCCGCGCAGCCCCGTCGCCAGCGTCTGCTGCTCCGACTCCAGGTCCTGGCCGAAGAGGATGACGGACGCGATCAGGAACTCCGCCTGGGCGGCGATGAAGGCGAGCAGGAAGATGATCGCCAGCACCGGGGCGGACAACGGGAAGATGATCTTCCAGAAGACCTGGTTGTGCGTGGCCCCGTCCATCTCGGCGGACTCGTCGAGGTCGCGCGGGATGGTGTCGAAGAAGCCCTTGATCAGCCAGGCGTTGGCCCCCAGCGCGCCGCCGAGGTAGAAGACGATGATCGCCAGCATCGAGCCCGAGCCGAGGATCGGGTACACCTCGTCGATGTTGTCGACCATGATGAAGATGGCCACGAAGGCGAGGGCCGGCGGGAACATCTGGATCAGCAACAGCGCGAAGAGGCCCGGCCGCCGTCCCCTGAACCGCAGGCGGGAGAAGGCGTAGGCCGCGGTCGACGCCAGCAGCACCGTGCCGGTCGCCGCGACGACGCTGATGACGAGCGAGTTGGCGAACCAGCGCCAGTACGGGTAGTCGGCGACGAGCGCGTCGTACTGCTTGGTGGTGATGCTCTCCGGCCACAACGTCTGACCGCCCAGGGTCCCGTTCTCGGAGAAGGCGGCGATGACCACGATCCACACCGGGAAGAGGGCGAACAGCAGCGCCAGCACGGCGACGATGTGGCGCCACCCGGTCGCGATGAACCACCTTCTGCCCTTCCCGGGGATCCTCGCCGGCTTGGCGGGTGCCGGCTCGTCCAGGATCTCGCGGACCATCCCGACTTCGCCCACACTCATCAGCGCACCTCCTCGAACGTCTTGGTGGCCTTGAACCCGGCGGCCGCCAGCACGGCCACGAGGATGAAGATCATCACGGTGAGGGCCGCCGCGATGCCCTGCCGCTTCGGGTCGAGGTCGAGGGCGATGCGGTAGACCCAGGTCAGCAGGATGTCCGTCGTCCCCGCGGTCTCGCCGCTGTCGCGCGGCTGGCCACCGGTCAGCAGGTACACGATCGTGAAGTTGTTGAAGTTGAAGGCGAAGCTGGCCACCAGCAGGGGGCTCACCGCGGTCAGCAGCAACGGGAACGTCACCTTGCGGAACGTCGTGAACCCGGTCGCCCCGTCGACGAACGCCGCTTCCTTCAGGTCCGACGGGATGCTCTGCAACGCACCCGTGCAGACCGAGGAACATGTACGGGTAGCCGAGCCACATGTTCACGAGGATCAGCGAGAACATCGCCAGCCCGGTGCTCTCCAGCCAGCCGATGTCGGTTCCCAACCATCGGTTGATGCCGAACGTCGTGTTCAGCAGGCCGCGCCAGACGAGTGCCGTCATGAACGCCGGCAGGGCATAGGGGATGATGATCAGCGAGCGGTAGAACTTGCGTCCCCTGAGGCGCTCGTCGTTGAACACCAGCGCCAACAGCAGCCCGAAGGCGAAGCAGGTCAGCACGCTCATGAACGCGAACACCAGGTTCCAGACGAGCACCCGCCCGAACGAGCCACGGAACTCCGAACCGGTGAACACCTCCTTGTAGTTGTCGAACCCCACCGAGGCGGTGAAGCCGGGCGTCAAGGTGGACCCGTCCGGCGCCGTGAACTGGCCCTCCACCGGCTCGTAGACGACGCCCGTCTCGGTGTCGGTCATGGTGCCGTTGTCGGCGTCGTACACCATCGACGGCGCGCTCTCGAACGCCTGGCCGCCGGAGATGCCGATGAACGAGCCCTCGGTCTGCCCGGGGATCAGGTACGCGGCGGGGTCGGACGGGTACCCGGCCAACTCGTCGACCTGGCCGGGTCGCACTCCGGTGAGGTCGCCGGCGCTGACGATGAACGTCCGCCCGGTCGTCGACAGCACCTGTGTCTCGACGTCGTCCTCGAGCGGCTCGAGTCCGTCCTCGGTGCCGAGGAAGGCCTCGGAGGTCTCCGGGTCGAACAGGCCGTAGCCGGCGAAGCGGCCGAGTCGTCCGGCCATCGGCGTGACGTCGAAGGCCGTGGCGCCCTCGGCCTGCGTGATCGACTGGCTCTGGATCTGGTCGATCGCCTGGTCCTTCGACAGCACGAACCCCGTGCCGTAGTTGGTCGTCGAGATGTAGGCCGTGTACAGCACCGGGTACACGCCGAAGCAGAGCAGGAAGAAGACGCCCGGCAGCAGGTACTTCATCGGCACGTAGCGCCGAGGGAGGTACACCACGTTGAGCGCGATCAGCGTGACGGCGAGGACGGCGAAGTAGCCCCATGCCTCCTCGTTGAAGGCGATCAGCAACCCGATCAGGGCGATGGCGTCGGCCAGCCCCAGGAGGACGATCTTGATGATCCAGCCCGTCGTCGAGCCGGGCGGGTCGGAGGAGCGCTGACGCTCCTTCGACGACGCCCCGGGCGTTGGCGCCGAGCCGGGTTCGAGGACCTCGGCCGTCGGCGTGGTCACGGCTACCCGCCGATCCGGTCCCGCACCGCCGCGGCCGCGTCGGTGAACTCCGTCGTGGGATTGGAGCCCTTCAGCACGTTGGCTTCGGCCAGTCCGGTCGCCTCGAACACGGTGGCGATCTCCGGCACGGCCGGCAGCGGGATGCCCGCCTCGCCGGCGGCCCCGAACCCGGCGACGTCGGGATCGTCAGTGACCTGCTCGTACGCGGACAGCAGCGCCGGCGCCCGTCGTCCGGCCTCGAACATCGCCAGCTGCTGCGGCTCCTGGGACATGAAGTCCTGGACGAAGCTCTTGGCGAGGTCCTTGTTCTCCGAGAACGAGGAGACCATGAACCCCTGCACGCCGACGAAGACCGCCGGGTCGTCCTCGCCCTCGCGGGGCGGAATCGGCTCGACGACGTAGGGCACACCCGTGGCGGCGAACCCGTTGTCGTCTTGGGCGATGGCCCACGGGCCGGTGATGGCGAACGGTGCCTTGCCGCCGCCGAAGCTCTGGATCATCACGTCGTACGTGACGTCGGCGTTGAGGATCCCGGTTCCCGCAGGGCTGGACTCGGCGAGGAAGTCGGCGGCCGCCAGCGAACCCTCGGAGTCGAGGCCGACGTCCTCCACGTTGAACGTGCCGTCCTCGTTCTGCCCCAGCATGTAGCCGCCGAACGCCGACAGGATCGGCTGGTAGTGGTACGGGTTCCCGGCCGCCTCGACCTGCACCGCGAGGCCCAGCTGCGTCGGGTCGTCCGGGTACTGCGCCTTGTAGTCAGTGGCGATCTGGACCATCTCCTCGAACGTGGCGGGGGCGTCGGGGACGAGCTCCGTGTTCCGGATCAGGGCGATGTTCTCGATCGCGTACGGGGTGCCGTACAGGGTGCCGTCGTAGGTGAACGCCTCGATCGACGCCGGCTGGAAGTCGTCGGCGTTGGGCAGGGTGAGCGGTTCCAGCACGCCGTTGGTGGACAGCTCGCCGATCCAGTCGTGGGCGCCGACGACGATGTCGGGCCCATCGCCGGTCGGTGCGGCGAGGATGAACGAGGGTCGGATGTCCTCGCTCGGCACCGTCTGCACCGCGACCACGACGCCGTTCTCCTCGGCGAACGTCTGGGCGATCTCCTCGACGACCCCGCGCGGGTGTCGTCGCTCCAGATCACCAGGTCGGCATCACCACGGGGCGGCACCGTCGGCGCGGCGCTGCCGCCCTCCGCGGTGGTGCCCGCTGCGGCGGTGGTCCCGGGCGCCTCGGAGCCGGCGGTGGTCCCGTCCGGGGCCTCCGTACCGGCCGGCTCGGCGTCGTCATCGTCGTCGTCGCCACAGGCGGACACCGTGATGAGCGAGAAGCCGGCCAGCACCGAGAGCGCTGTCGCGCGGAACGTGCGAGTACGCATGATCCCCCTTCAGTTGTTCAGCCGCCCCCAGCGTGATCGTAGATCGGGCCAGGCGGCCCCATGTCCGATGCGACCGTAGCAAGAAACTTCCATTTCTTGCAAGACATGCAGCACAGTACGCTCCCGACCGTGCGCGTGCGGTGGCGTGAGGTCGCCCACCTCGCCGGGGTCAGCGAGGCGACGGTCAGCCGGGTGATGAACGCCCGTCCGGGCGTCAGCGAACGCACCCGCATGGTGGTGCTGCACGCCGTCGACCAGCTCGGCGCCGCCCAGCTCGTCGTCCCCCGCCGGCTGGCCGCCGGGCTCGTCGGCGTGGTCGTGCCGGAGCTGGACAACCCGATCTTCCCCGCCTTCGCCCAAGCCGTCGAGGGCCGCCTCGCCGCCGCCGGCTACACGTGCGTGCTGGGGTGCGCCACCCAGGTCGTCGACGAGTTGGAGTACCTCGGCACGCTCGTCGAACGGGGCGTGGCCGGGATCATCATGATCTCGGGCCGCCACGCCGACGCCGACGGTGACCAGTCGGCGTACCACGAGGTCATCGGACGCGGGACCCCGATGGTGTTCGTGAACGGCTACGTCGGCGACATCCCCGCACCGTTCGTCTCGTGCGACGACCGCTACGCGGCGGCGTTGGCGGTGCGCCACCTGGCCAGTCTCGGGCACCGCCGCATCGGCTTCGTCAGCGGCCCGTCGCGCTACGTGGTGGTCGAGCGCAAGCTCGCGGGCTATCGCGATGCACTGGTGGGCGCCGGCGCCGACGTCGACGACGACCTGGTCGTCGACACGGTCTTCTCGGTCGAGGGCGGGCGGGCCGCGGTGGCGCAACTGGTCGAGCGGGGCGCCACGGCCGTCGTGGCGGCGAGCGACCTGATCGCGCTGGGCACCGTGCTCGGCGCGCGCGAGCACGGCCTCGGAGTACCCCGCGACTGGTCGGCCGTCGGTTTCGACGACACCGCCCTGATGGCCTACACCGACCCGCCGCTCACGACGGTCCGCCAGCCGATCCTGGCCATGTCCGAGCACGCCACCCGGCTGCTGCTCGACCAGCTCGGCGGCGCCGAGCCGGTCAACCGCGAGTTCCTGTTCCGCCCCGAGCTCGTGGTCCGCGGCTCCACCGGCCCCCGTTCTGTCGTTTAGTGGCGGCCCGATCGGGCCGCCACCAAACGACAGAACCGGTCAGGAGCTCGTCGTGCGGGCGAACTTGCGGATGGTGAGGAAGGCGAAGACGACGGTGATGCCGACGGCCCAGGCGAGGGCGATCCACACGTCGTTGCCGGGGTCGTAGCCGTTGTAGAGGGCGCGGCAGGCGTCGGTCAGCACGCTGAACGGGTTGTGCTCGGCGATCGGCTGCAGCCAGCCGGTCATCTGCTCGGGGTCGACGAACGCCGAGGACACGAACGTCAGCGGGAACATCCAGATGAAGCCGGCCGAGTTGGCCGCCTCCACCGAACCCGCCGACAGGCCGATCAGCGCCTGGATCCAGCTGAAGGCGTAGCTGAACAGGAACATCAGCGCGGTGGCGAGAACGGCCGCGGCGATGGTGCCCTCGAAGCGGAAGCCGACGATGAACGCCACGACGAGCATCACGACGAACGTCACGACGTTGCGCACGACGTCGGAGAGCGTCCGTCCGATGAGCACCGCCGACGTGTACATCGGCAGCGACCGCAGGCGGTCGATGATCCCCTTGCTGAGGTCGTCGGCGAGGCCGACGCCGGTGAACGCCGAGTTGAACAGCACCGTCTGGGCGAAGATGCCCGGGATCACGTACTGCACGTAGGGGATCGGCGTGATGATCGAGCCCTCGAACACGTACACGAACAGGACGATGAACATGATCGGCTGGATCGTGGCGAAGATCAGCAGCTCGGGGTTGCGGGGGACCGCCCTGAGGTGCCGCGTGGCCTCGGTCCAGCTGTCCTTGAGCAGCCAGATGCGCCCGAACGGGACGTCGTGCTGCGGCGAGGGGGCGAGGTCGAGGGTGTCGGATGTCGTCGTCGCCGTCATCACGCGCTCACCTTCTCGGGCTCGTCGCTGCCGTCCTCCGCGGCCGCGTGGCCGGTGAGGGCGAAGAACACGTCGTCGAGGGTCGCCTGGCGGCTGACGACGTCGACGACCTCGATGCCGGCGTGGTCGAGCTGGCGCACGACGAGCGGCACCATGCCCTCGACCTTGACGACGGGCACCACGATCGAGCGCTGGTCCTCCTCGGTGAGGATCGGGCCGCACGCCCGCCCGGCCAGCTCCTCGCGGCTCTGGTGGCGTGCTCGCGGTCGGTGAGCACGATCTCGAGGCGGTCGCCGCCGACCTCGGTCTTGAGCTCGTCCGCCGTGCCCCTGGCGATCACCCGGCCGTGGTCGATCACGGTGATCTCGTCGGCGAGGCGGTCGGCCTCGTCGAGGTACTGCGTGGTGAGCACCGTCGTGGTGCCGCCGGCGACGAGCTCTTCGATGAGATCCCACACGCCCAGCCGGCTGCGCGGGTCGAGCCCGGTGGTGGGCTCGTCGAGGAACAGCACCGACGGGCGGGCGATCAAGCTCATGGCGATGTCGAGGCGGCGGCGCATGCCACCCGAGTAGCCCTTCACGATGCGGTCGGCGGCCTCGACGAGGTCGAAGCGCTCGAGCAGCTCACGCCCGCGGCGTCGGGACTCGGCGATCGACATGTGGTACAGGCGCCCGACGTGCTCGATGTTCTCGGCGCCGGTCAGCCGTTCGTCGACGGCGGCGTACTGGCCGGTCAGCCCGATGCGCGCCTTGGCCCGCCTCGGCTCGGCGACCACGTCGATGCCGTCGATGAAGGCCCGCCCGCTGTCGGGCTTGATGAGGGTGGTGAAGATGCGCACGGCCGTGGTCTTGCCGGCACCGTTCGGTCCGAGCAGGCCGACGACCTTGGCCCGCTCCACGTGCAGATCGACGCCGGCCAGCGCTTGGGTGTCGCCGAATCGCTTGGTGAGCCCTTCGGCGAACACGGCAAAGCCGGAGTCGTTCGGGGGGTGAACGCTCATGGGGTCGACCCTATCCAGGCTCGCCGGAGGCCGTTCTGTCGTTTGGTCACGGCCCGATCGGGCCGTGGTCAAACGACAGAACGGAGTGTCGCGGTCACGTCGCCCAGGTGACGCGGCCCATGTCGAACGGGCTGGCGAGGTCCGGGTGCACGGGGATCACGCGGGCGGTCACGCCGTAGGCGCCGGCGACGCTGATCGTCACGTCGCCCTCGTAGCGCCGGTCACCGACCAGGTGCAGCCCGGAGGTCGTGGTCGAGCGGAACTCGCCGTCGTGGCCGACCGGTCCGTGGACGGCCTCGACGCGCACGTCGGCAGGCGTGAGACCGGCGAGGTCGACGCCGACCGTGACGTGGAGGCTGGCGCCGGCCGGCAGGTCGCTGCCCTCGACGTCGACGGCCGTGACGGTGACGTCGTCGCCACGCCGCGGCGATCCGACGGCGCCACGCGGCCAGCTCGTGCGCCGCCTTGGCGTCGGCCGCGGCGAGCTGGATCGAGGAAGCGGCGGCCGGCTCGTAGAGGGCCGTCGTGTAGTCGCGGACCATCCGGGCCGCCGTCACCTGGGGGCCCAGCGAGGCCCACGCGTCGAGCACCATCGAGACCCACTCGCTGGGGATGCCGTCGCGGTCGCGCGTGTAGAAGCGGGGGACCACCTGCTGCTCGAGGATCGAGAACAGGCTGGCGGCCTCGCGCAGGTCGCGGCGGTCCTGGTCGGGGTCGTCGTCGGCCGATTCGATGGCCCACCCGTTGGCGCCGTTGTAGCTCTCGTCCCACCAGCCGTCGAGGATGCTGCAGTTGAGGGCGCCGTTGAGGGCCGCCTTCATCCCGCTCGTGCCGCACGCCTCCAACGGGCGGCGCGGCGTGTTCAGCCACACGTCGCAGCCGTGGTACATCGCCCGGGCGATCGAGATGTCGTAGTCGGCGAGGAAGACGAAGCGGTGGCGCACCTTGGCGTGGCGGGCGAACTGCTCGACGCGCTGGATCAGCTCCTTGCCCGGCGTGTCGGCGGGGTGGGCCTTGCCGGCGAAGACGAACTGCACCGGCCGGTCGGCGTCGAGCAGCAGGCGGCACAGGCGCTCCTCGTCCGTCAGCAGCAGGGTCGCCCGCTTGTACGTGGCGAAGCGGCGGGCGAAGCCGACGGTGAGGACGCGGGGGTCGAGCACGTCGGCGCCGAGGCGCTGGCGGGCCAACCGGACGAGCTCGTCGCGGCCGTCGTTCAGCGTCGCCCACGCCTCGATCGGGTCGATCGTGCGGACGCGCGCCCACCGCTCGGCGTCGGCCGCGTGCCAGTCGTCGCCGACGACGCGCGTCAGCAGGGCGTCGACGCGGGCCGACGCCCACGTGCGGCCGTGCACGCCGTTGGTGATCGAGCCGATCGGCACCTCGCCGACGGTGAGGTCGGGCCACATGCCCTGGAACATGCGCCGGCTGACGGAACCGTGCAGGCGGGCGACGCCGTTGGAACGGGCGGCGAGGCGCAAGGCCATGACCGCCATGTTGAACTTGCCATCTGGTTCGTCCGCCCGCTCGCCGAGCGCGAAGAGCTCGTCGAACGACACGCCGATCTCGGCGGCGAACCCCGCGAAGTACTCCTGCATCAGCAGCCGTGGGAAGCGGTCGATCCCCGCCGGCACCGGCGTGTGGGTCGTGAACACGCCGCCGCCGCGCACGGCGTCGATGGCGGCGTCGAAGGGCAGCCCGCCGGCGGCCAGTTCCCGGATGCGCTCGAGGCCGAGGAAGCCGGCGTGGCCCTCGTTCATGTGGAAGACGTCGGGCTGCAACCCGAGCGCCCGCAGCGCCCGCACGCCACCGATGCCGAGCACGATCTCCTGGCGCAGCCGGTGGTGCTCGTCACCGCCGTAGAGGCGGTCGGTGACGTCGACGCCGTCGGCTGAGTTCCCCGCGACGTCGGTGTCGAGGAGGTACAGCGGGATCCGGCCCACGTCGGCTCGCCACACGTGGGCCCGGACATGGTCGCCGGCCAGGTCGACGGCGACCTCGACGCCGGTGTCGGTGAGGCCGAGCGACTTGGGATCGAACTCGGCGACGCTCTCCTGCTGCCAGCCGTCGGCGTCGAGGCGCTGGCGGAAGTATCCCTCGGTGTAGAGCAACCCGACGCCGACCAGCGGCACGCCGAGGTCGGACGAGGCCTTCAGGTGGTCGCCGGCCAGCACGCCGAGGCCGCCGGAGTACTGCGGCAGGGCCTCGGTGATGCCGAACTCGGGGGAGAAGTAGGCCACCGAGCGCAGTGGCGAGCCGGTGCGCGTGGCGAACCAGCTGGTGCCCTTCAGCGCCGTCTGGAGGCGGCGGTTGACGGCGCCGATGTCGTCGCTGACGCCGCTGTCGCCGGCCAGCTCGGCGAGCCGCTCGGCCGACGTCGTGCGCAGCATCTCGGCCGGGTGGGCCTGGCCAGGGCGCCAGCCGGGCCAGAGCCGGGCGAAGAAGCGGGTCGCCTCGGGGTCCCAGCTCCAGTGCAGGTTGGTGGCGAGTTGGGGGAGCGCGGCGAGCGCGTCCGGGATGGCGGGGAGCACCTCGAAGCGGCGGACCGGTCGCATAGGCGCCTGAATGTACGCCCGCCAACCCGTTCTGTCGTTTGGAACCGGCCCGATCGGGCCGTGGTCAAACGACAGAACGGCTCGACGGGTGCTGCGCGTAGACGCTCGCCGTGGCCCCGGCGATGGCGTCCCACGAGTAGCGGTCGGCCAGCAGGGCGGCGCCGTTGCGACGCATGTCCGCGGCGAGCGCGGCGTCGGTGAGCACCACCTCGATGCACCGCGCCAGCTCGTCGGCGTTGCCCGGCTCGAAGAGCAGTCCGGCGCCCGTGCCGTCGATCAGCTCGGCCAGCCCGCCCGTGCGGGCGACCACCAGCGGGGCACCGCCGGCCAGCGCCTCCAGGGCGACGATGCCGAACGGTTCGTAGAGCGAGGGGATGGCCACGCACCCTGCCCGGTGGACCATGTCGCGCAAGCGGTCGTCCGTGAGGAAGCCGGGCAAGTGGACGAGGTCGCTGACGCCCTCGAGGTCGATCTGCGACTGCAGCTCGGGCAGGTAGCTGCCGCGCCCGCCGATGATGCACTCGATGCCCGTCACGCGCGTGCGCAGCAGGCTCATCGCCCTGGCCAGCACCTGGAACCCCTTCTCGTACTGCACCCGGCCCCACGTGAACACGAGCGGCGACCGGCTGCCGGGGAACTCGCCCGTCGCCCACCAGGTCGGGTCGATGCCGTTGGGGATCAGGTGGGTGCGCTCGGCCGGGAGCTCGAACCCGTCGATGACCTCGCTGACCATGAACTTGGAGTTGGCCAGCACCTCGGCGGCGTCGTGGGCCAGCCACGACTCGACGGCGTGGATCGTGCTCGGCTCGCCGGGCGGGACGCGGCCGGCGTGGCGCCCGCGCTCGGTCGAGTGGAACGAGGCGATGAGGCGGGCACCGAACAGCGTCGCCAGCGTGTCGGCGGCCCAGGCGACCTGCCAGTCGTGGCCGTGCACGACGTCTGGGGTCCAGCCGCGCTCGAGGCGGGTGACGAGCTGGACCAGGTGGTGGTTGGCGGAGGCGACGCGGGCGACGAGGTCGTCGTCGGGCAGCCACGGCAGGTCGGTGCGCGCCCGCAGCACGCGCACGCCGTCGACCGTGCTGTTGGCCGGTGCGCCGGGGTGCGACAGCGTGAGCAGGACGACGTCGTTGCCGGCCCGGGCGAGCGCCTGGCACAGCCCGTCGACGTGGGCGGCGATGCCGCCCACCGAGCGGGGTGGGAACTCCCACGCCAGCATCAGGACCCGCATCCGGGGCACCATAACGTCGCTTCCCGAGCACGCCGACAGGGGCTGTCCTAGCGTGGGTCGTGTGAGCGAGCACGCGGTGCGAGCGAACCGACGTCACGGAGCAACGGTGCACCAATGAGCGCCGAACCGCTGGCCGAGCACGGCACGGACGGCAAGGACGCGGCGCTGAGCGAGGACATCCGCCTCCTCGGCCGGCTGCTCGGCGACGTGGTCCGCGGCCAGGCCGGCGACGAGGTGTTCGCGCTGGTCGAGGGCGTGCGCCAGCGGGCCGTCGGCGACCGCCGCGATGGTCGGAGTCCCCTCGACGCATTGGTCGCCGCCCTGCCCGGGCGATCGATCGGCGACCAGCTGCACCTCATCCGCGCCTTCGGATGGCTGTCGTCGCTGGCCAACACGGCCGAGGACGTCCACCACGAGCGGCGGCGGCAGTACCACCGCGAGCACGGGTCGCGCCCCAGGTCGGGAGCCTCGCCGCGTCGCTCGACCGGCTCCTCGCCGCCGGCGTCGACGGCCCGACGATCCGCGCCATGGTCGACGACGCGCTGGTCGTGCCGGTGATCACCGCCCATCCGACCGAGGTGCGGCGGCGCACGGTGCTCGACGTCCTCGGCGAGGTCGCCCGCCTCCTCTCGGCGCGCACGGCGCTGCCCGCCGGATCACCGGAGCGGGCCGGCCTGGAGGAGCGCCTCGGCATGTGCGTGCTGACGCTCTGGCAGACGGCGGTGCTGCGGCTCTCCCGCCTGCGCGTGAGCGACGAGATCAACGAGGCGTTGCGCTACTACGACGCCGCGCTGTTCGAGGTGGTGCCGGCGCTCGAGCGCGCGCTCGAGGTGGGCGTGGCGGAGCGCTGGGGCGTCGAGGTCGACGGGACCCACGCCGTGCGCATGGGGTCGTGGATCGGCGGCGACCGCGACGGCAACCCGTTCGTCACCGCCGACGTCGTCCTCACGGCCACGAGCGAGCACGCCCGCACGGCCTTCGCCCACCACCTCGCCGCGGTGTGGCGCCTGTCGCGGTCGCTGTCGATGTCGTCCCGACTCGTGACGCCGACGGCCGACCTCCTCGCCCTTGCCGAGGCCTCCGGCGACGATTCGCCGTTCCGGGCCGACGAGCCGTACCGCCGTGCCCTCAACGGCATGTACGCCCGCCTCCACGCCCTCGCTGTGGCGGTGCTCGAGCCCGGCGTCGCCCTCGATGCGCCCCCGCCCGTCGTGTCGTGCCCGCCGTACGGGTCGATCGGCGAGGTCGTCGCCGACCTCGAGGTGGTCGCCGCGTCGCTCCGTTCCCATGGAGCCGGCGCCATCGCCGCGGCGGCCGTCGAACCGGTCCGGCGCGCCGTCGTGACGTTCGGCAGCCACCTCTGCGGGCTCGATCTGCGCCAGAACGCGTCGGTCCACGCCGAGGTGGTGGCCGAGCTACTGGCGATGGCCGGCGTGTGCGCCGACTACGGCGCGCTCGGCGAGGACGACCGCATCGCCGTGCTCAGCGCCGAGCTGCGCTGGCCCCGGCCGCTGCGCAGCGCCTACACCGAGTACGGCGTCCGCACCACGGCCGAGCTCGAGTTGCTGGCGGCGGCCGCCGACGCCGCCGGACGCCTCGGGCCCGACTCCATCCCGCACTACGTCATCTCGGGCGCCGACTCCGTGAGCGACGTCCTCGAGGTCGCCGTGCTGCTGCGCGAGGTCGGGCTCGTACGGCCGGCCGCCGAACCGCCGAGTGCCATCGACATCGTGCCGCTGTTCGAGACGATCGCCGACCTCGACCGCTGCCACGACGTGCTCGCCACCTTGCTCGCCCATCCGCTGTACCGCCGCATGGTCGACGGGCGCGGTGGTCGCCAGGAGGTGATGATCGGCTACTCCGACTCGAACAAGGACGGCGGCTACCTGGCGGCCAACTGGGCCTTGTCGCAGGCGCAGGCCCGCCTCGTCCGCACGGCTCGGGACACCGGGGTGCGGCTGCGGCTGTTCCACGGTCGTGGCGGGACCGTCGGCCGGGGCGGCGGGCCGGCCTACGAGGCCATCCTGGCCCAGCCGCCCGGGTCGGTGGACGGCCAGCTGCGCATCACCGAGCAGGGCGAGATGGTCGCCGCCAAGTACTCCCAGCCGACGTCGGCCCGGCGCAACCTGGAGATCCTCCTCGCCGCCACGCTGGAGGCGTCGGGGCGGGTCCACGTCGACCTCGGCGACGACGCGGAACGGTTCGACGCGGCGATGGACGGACTGGCGACGCACGCCCTCGCCGAGTACTGCACCCTCGTGCACGACGATCCGCGGTTCGCCGACTTCTTCGCCGCGATCACGCCGATCCGCGAGATCTCGTCGCTCAACATGGGCAGCCGGCCGGCGTCGCGGACCGGCTCGGGTCGCATCGCCGACCTCCGTGCGATCCCGTGGGTGTTCGGGTGGACGCAGTGCCGGCTGATGCTGCCGGGCTGGTACGGGGCCGGTTCGGCGTTCGAGGCGTTCGGGTCCACCGACGACGGTGTCGCCCTCCTGCGGCGGATGTACGAGCGGTGGCCGTTCTTCCAGAGCGTCCTCGGCAACATGGGGATGGTGCTCGCCAAGGCCGACATCGGCATCGGCGCGATGTACGCCGACGCGCTCGTCGGCGACGACGTGCTGCGCCGACGGGTGATGGAGCGGATCACGGCCGAGCACCGGCTGGTGACGGCGTGGCACGCCCGCATCACCGGGTCCGACGACCCCCTCGCCGACAACCCCACGCTGGCCCGGAGCATCCGCAACCGGTACCCCTACCTCGACCCCCTGCACGTCATGCAGGTCGAGCTGCTGCGCCGTCGCCGCGCCGGTGACGACGACGAGCTCGTCGCCCGCGGCATCCAGCTCACGCTGAACGCCATCGCGACCGGTCTCCGCAACAGCGGCTGAACCGGCTCAGACGACGGTCAGCGTGACCTCGATGTTGCCGCGCGTGGCGTTGGAGTACGGGCACACCTCGTGGGCCTTGGCCACGAGGCGCTCGGCGGTCTCCTTGTCGAGCGCGGGAGCGTGGACGTCGAGGGCGACCTGCAAGCCGAAGCCGCCGTTGGGCAGCACGCCGATGCCGACCGACGCCGACACCTCGGTGCCCGTTGCGTCGACCTTCTCACGGCCGGCGACGACCTTCACCGCGGAGTGGAAGCACGCCGCATAGCCGGCGGCGAAGAGCTGCTCCGGGTTGGTCGCGCCGCCGGGCCCGCCCATCTCCTTCGGGATGCGCACATCGACGTCGAGGATCCCGTCGTCGCTCTGGGCGTGGCCGTTGCGGCCGTCGCCGGTGGCGTGGGCGGTTGCGGTGTAGAGGACATCCATCACCACCGAGCCTAGGAGCGCCCGGGACTCAGCGGTTGCGGAGGCGATCGAGCCGCCGGCGGTCGCGCTTCGTCGGACGCCCGGTTCCCGGATCGCGCTGGAACAGCGGCGCCACGTACTCGCGTGGCGGGGCCGGCGGACTGTGGTCGACCAGGCACTCGGCGGCGATCGGCGCCGCCACCCGCTTGTCGATCAGCCGCACGACCTCGAGCACCCGGTCGCGGTCACCCTGGCGGGCCTCGACGCGATCGCCCACCCGGAGCGGGCTGGCCGGCTTGGCCCGCATGCCGTTGACGCGGACGTGGCCGCCCTTGCACGCGTCGGCGGCCATCGTGCGCGTCTTGAAGATG
The DNA here is from genome assembly GCA_963784255.1 of uncultured Acidimicrobiia bacterium. GTDB lineage: Bacteria > Actinomycetota > Acidimicrobiia > Acidimicrobiales > Ilumatobacteraceae > JALZMG01. Next base: position 394,526 of record CAWAQO010000007.1, read on the forward strand.
CGCACCGCCCACAGCCACTGGTCCACGCGCGTCCCCTCGATCGACCCAGTCTGCCGCGACGTCGGTTCTTGCATCGGAATCGCGCACCATGGCGACCGATCCAGATGCAGGAAGCTGGTGTCCCCATGTCCGTCGACGCCCCCGCTTCGCTCCGCCCGCTCGTCATGGCCAGCGTCACGCTCGGCGCCGCCGTCGGGGTGTTCGCCGTTGCCTTCGGGGTCGGCTCCGTCGCCGCCGGCGGGTCGGTGGTGCAGACGTGCGTGATGTCGCTGCTCGTGTTCACGGGGGCGTCGCAGTTCACGGCCGTCAGCGTCGTGGCGTCGGGCGGGACGACCGCGGCGGCCCTCGGCGGGGCGATGGTCCTCGCCGCCCGCAACGGCGTGTACGGGTTGGCGATGTCCCGCGTCGTGGGTGGCTCGCTCGCCGCCCGGCTGCTCGCCGCCCAGCTCGTGATCGACGAGTCGACGGCGATGGCCACCGCGCAGTCCGACCCGCGCACGCGCCGCGCCGCGTTCTGGGTCACCGGCGTCGCCATCTACGTCTGCTGGAACCTCGGCACGCTGGTCGGCGCGCTCGCCGGGTCGGCGATCGACCCGAAGCAGTGGGGCCTCGACGCCGCCTTCCCCGCCGGCTTCGTCGCCATGGTCGCGCCGCACCTGCGCACCCGGCGCGGCCTCCTCGCCGGGATCATCGGGGCGACGATCTGCCTCGTGCTGATCCCGTTCACGCCCGTCGGCGTGCCGATCCTGTGCGCCACGGCCGGCGTGCTCGTCGGCGTGCCGCCACCGAGGGATCCCCGATGACCTGGACCCTCGTCCTGCTGCTCGCCGCCGGTGCCTACGCCTGCAAGGTGACCGGGCTCGTCATCCTCGGCTCCCGCCACCTGCCACCGGTCGTCGAGCGCTGCCTCGCGCTCGTGCCGGCGGCGCTGATCTCGGCGCTCGTCGTGATGGACACGTTCTCGACCGGCAACGAGCTCGTGCTCGACGCCAGGGCGGCCGGCGTCACCGTGGCCGCGATCGCGGCGTGGCGCCGAGCCCCCCTCGTGGTCGTGATCGTCGTCGGCGCCGGGGTCACGGCGCTCGTTCGACTCGTGACCTGAGCCGCTCGAGGTTGCCCTTCCAGATCCGCCCCAGCACGGCGCGACCGCCGAACGCAGCACCGACCGGACCGCCGAGCCACCACGGGAAGCGCAGCTCCTCGTCCCACCGCACCTGCGTCCGCCGGCCACCGTCGAGCGGCGACAGGAGGAACCGACCGGTGCCGGTCACCACGCCCACGTGGCGCACGCCCATCGCCACGCCCGGCACCCACTCCGTGATCTCCATCCGGTCGGTCAGGCGGACCGGACCGACCGCGGTCAGGCAGTCGAAGCGCGTCCCGACGCCTCGCGTCTGCTCGGTGGTGAAGCGGATGACCTCGGCGTCGGCCATCCACTCGATGTGCGACTCGATCGGCTCGAGCGCGCGCCAGACCGCGTCCGGCGGCGCGTCATAGTCGGCGCGGACGTCGATCCGCGTCACGCGAGGGAGCGGACGTCACGCAGCATCGCCGCCGCCACCTCGGGCGGCATGACGTTGATGAGGATGCCCGTGCCCCGCTCGAACCCGGCCTGGGTGACGAGGTTCGGCCACAAGTGCACGTGCCAGTGGTACTGCCCGGCGTGCTCGTGGGGAGCGGTGTGGAAGCCGATGTTGTAGGCGACGTCGCCGAGCGCGGCCTCCAGGTGGGCCACCGCGTCGCGGATCGCCCGACCCATCCCGGCGAGGCTCGCCGGGTCGGCGTCCTGCAGGTGCAGCTCGTGGCGCCGCGGCATCAGCAGCAGCTCGAACGGCGCACCGCTCCAGAACGGGGCGACGCACACCACGTCGTCGTCGGCGAACACGATCCGCTCGCCGGCGGCCAGCTCGGCTTCGATGGTGGTGCAGATCACGCAGCCGCCGGCGAAGCGGGCGAAGGCCCGCTCCTCGTCGAGGATCTCGCCCGGCACGAACGGCAGCCCCAGGATCTGGGCGTGCGGGTGGACGAGCGAGGCGCCGGCCTCGCGCCCGTGGTTGATGATGACCTGCGTGTAGCGGATGCGCGACGACGTGGCGTGTTCGGCGAGCCGGCGCTGGAGGACCCGCATCATCTCCCCGGCCTGGGCGTCGTCGAGGCGGTCGAGACCGCCGGCGTGGTCGGGCGTGTACACGAAGACCTCGTGGACGCCGCTGGCGTCGGCGGTCACGTGGATCGGTCCGACGTGGTGCACGACGAACCCCGACTCGCCGTCGAAGGCCGGATACAGGTTGGGGATGACCCGCATCGTCCACGAGTCGCCCTCGGGGACGGTCTCGACAGCGGGGAGGGTGGAGGCCTCCTCGTTGCCGCGGCAGAAGGGGCAGGGCCGGTCGAACCGTGTGTCGTCGTCGCTGACCCGCGGAGCGAAATCCGTCGGTCGCTTCGCCCGCTCGGCCACGATCGTGACCCACCGCCCGGTGAGAGGGTTGAGACGCATCTGACTCATGCTCCTCCCAGACTACGACCGTCCGTCCGCGGTCACCGCGCATTGTTCCGTTCGTCACGCCGGCCGTAAGCCGTCAGGTGGCGGGGGCTTTCGACGGTGAACGGTCGCCGGTCCGCACCCTCCCAGCGCGCGCGGGGCGCCAGCCCGGCCGCCTCCGCCATCGCGTCGAGCTCGGCGGGCTCGGCGTAGCGGATCGCCCACGGCCGGAGGCGCACCGCGGCGCCGTCGGTGAAGGACACGAAGTGACCGGCCGCCCGCTGCTCGACCGGGTCGTGGGTCGAGATCGACAGCACGACCTCGGTCGCCGTCATCGTGCGGACCTCCATCGCGGTGCCCTCGCGGGGCGGGTCCTCGGGCACGAACGCCTCCACCAGGAACACCCCGGCCGGCGCCAGCCGTGCCGCCACGGCACGGAAGCAGGCGGCCTGCCGCTCTGCACTCTCCAGGTTGAACAGCGAGTTGTAGGCGACGAGCACGACGTCGAACGGTCCGGCGGGGAGGTCGTCGACCATGTCGCCGAGCTGGACCGACACGGTGCGACCGGGATCGCGAGCGCGCAGCCGGTCGAGCATCGCGGTGCTGGTGTCGACGCCGTGGACGTCCAGGCCGAGGGCGGCGAGCGGCAGGGCCAACCGGCCGGTGCCGACGGCCAGCTCGAGCACGCGGCCGGCCCGGGCGCCCGCCGACCCAGCGGCCAGCTCGGCGACGAGTTGCGCCGTGACGGCGGCGTCCTCCGCGCCGGGGTACCACTCGTCGTAGACGTCGGCGAACGCATCGCCGTACGACGAGCGGTCGTAGCCATCCACGCTGCGTTTCTACCCCGTTAGCGTGAGCGGGCGTGGACAGCACGGTGTACCTCGACCACGCCGCGAGCACGCCCATGCGGCCGTCGGCCGTCCAGGCGATGCTGCCCTTCCTCAGCGAGCAGTACGCCAACCCCAGCGGTTCGCACCGCGCGGCCCGCCAGGCCCGGCGGGCCGTCGACGAGGCCCGCGACCAGATCGCCGCAGCGATCGGTTGCCGGCCCGGCGAGGTGGTGTTCACCGGATGCGGCACCGAGAGCGACAACGCCGCCATCACCGGCGCCGTCCGCCGGCTGGGCGGGCGGGCGGTCTGCCCGGCCGCCGAGCACCACGCCGTCCTGCACGTCGTCGAGCGCCACGACGGCGTGGTGGTGCCGACCGACGGCGTCGCCCGAGTCGACGCCGACGCGCTCGCCGCCGCCCTCACCGACGAGGTCGCCGTGGTGAGCGTGATGGCGGTGAACAACGAGGTCGGCACCGTCAACGACCTCGCCGCCACGGCCCGGTTGGTGCGCGACCGCGCACCTGCCGCCGTGCTGCACACCGACGCCGTCCAGGCCGCCTGCTGGCTGGACCTGCGTGAGGTGTGGTCGCACGTGGACGCGATGTCGCTGAGCGGGCACAAGTTCGGCGGGCCCAAGGGCGTCGGTGTGCTCGCGGTGCGTGACAGCGTGGTGCTCGATCCGTTGCTGGTCGGCGGCGGGCAGGAGCGCGAGCGGCGCAGCGGCACGCACAACGTGGCCGGCATCGTGGCCATGGCCGAGGCCCTGGCGTGCACGGACGCCGAGCGTCCGGACGAGGTGCGCCGGCTGGCCGCGCTGCGGGACCGCCTCGTCGGCGGGCTGCTCGGCGCGCTGGACGGCGCGCGCGAGACCGTGCCGCCCGACGTGAAGGTCGCCGGGTCGGCCCACGTGATGTTCGAGGGCGTCGAGAGCGAGAGCCTCCTGTTCCTCCTCGACCAGGGCGGCGTCTGCGCGTCGGCGGCGTCGGCGTGCGCCAGCGGGGCGATGGATCCGTCGCACGTCCTCGCGGCGATGGGCGTCGACCGCTCGTGGGCGGCCGGCGCGCTGCGCATGACGCTGGGTCGCACGACGACCGAGGCCGACATCGACCAGCGCGCTCGAGGTGTTGATCGACGCCGTCACGACCTTGCGGCGCCGGGTGTCGGCGAGCACGCCGTGAGGGTGATGGTCGCCATGAGCGGCGGCGTCGACTCGTCGGTCGCCGCGGCCCTGTTGCAGCGGCAGGGCCACGACATCGTCGGGGTCACGCTGCGCCTGTGGGGCGGCGAGAGCGACACGGGCTGCTGCAGCGTGGCCGACGTCGACGACGCTCGCCGCGTCGCCCAGCAGCTCGACATCGACCACCTCGTGTTCAACTTCACCGAGGACTTCGAACGCCACGTCGTCGCGCCGTACGTCGCCGCCCACGCCGGCGGCGTCACGCCGAACCCGTGCGTCGAGTGCAACCGTGGCGTCAAGTTCGCCCGCCTGGCCGAGCGGGCCAGGGTGCTCGGCTTCGACGCCGTGGCCACCGGCCACCACGCCCGCATCGGCGGGCGCCACGGCGGACGGACGCTCGAACGGGCCGCCGACCGGCGCAAGGACCAGAGCTACGTGGTCCACATGCTCGGCCAGGACGACCTCGCCCGGACGCTGTTCCCCGTCGGTGAGCTGGCCAGCAAGGCGGAGGTGCGCGCGGTGGCTGCCTCGCTCGGCCTGCGCACGGCCGCCAAGCCGGACAGCCAGGACGTGTGCTTCATCACGTCGACCGGCGGCCGGCGACGGTTCCTCGAGCGCCGCCTCACCCTGCACCCGGCCGACGTGGTCGACACCGGAGGGCGTCCGGTCGGCCGGGTCGACGCCGTCGAGCTGGTGACCATCGGCCAGCGCAAGGGGCTCGGGCTGCCGGGTGGTGGGCCGAAGCGCTACGTGCTCGACGTCGACCGCGCCGCTGGCACCGTGGTCGTCGGCGATGACATCGACCTGCGGCGCGGCGCGCACGACGTCCGTTCACCGACGTGGGTCGACGGCCCGGTCGAGGGTCGCGTGCTCGTGCAGGTGAGCGCCCACGGCACCCCGCAGCCGGCCCTGCTCGAACCGTCCGCCGACGGCGTGGTCGTGCAGTGGGACCAGCCCCAGCGACGGGTGGCCCCCGGCCAGAGCGTCGTGTTCTACGACCGCACCGACACCATCGTCCACGGCGGCGGCCTCGCGGCCTGACCGCGCTCCCCAATCTGGGCGGGGATCTCACCACTCCGGCATCTGGGCGGGATCTGTCCCAACAGGTGGCGAGGATCCCGCCCGGATCGAGGGGCGCGGCCCGGTCGTCAGCCGAGCGGCAACCGCCGGCGGGCCGCTTCGGCCAGCACCGAACCGGGGCGGCTCGGCGCGACGAGCAGCACCCGCGCCTGGAGCGGCCGCCCGCGCGGCGAGCCGGGCCGGGGGGCGAGCACCATCGGCACGACGTCGCGCACCTCGATGGCGACGACGAGCCCCGGCGTGGGACCGGTGAGGTCGGCGGCACCGGCACCGCGCTCGCCGGCAGCCACGGCGGCGATCACGCGGCGGGGCAGCATCACGGTGTCGGCGAGGACGACGGGATCGTGGACGACGAGGCCGGCCGGCACGGCCACCAGCCAGCGCCGGCTGAGCTGGTGCCAGCGGCGAGGCAGCAGCAGCGTGGTCGTCACGGCCACGACCGTGACGACGACGGCGAGCACCCACGCACGGGCGGCCCACGCCAGCGGTGCGGCGACGATGGCGGCCGCCCAGACCGCCCATGACACGGCCGTGGCGGCGAGGTATCCGAGCGGCGGTCGCAGCAGGAACCTGGACTCGTCCCCGTACGCCGAGGCCTGCACGTAGGCGCGACCCGTCTCGGCGGCGCCGGCCAGCACGGCCGCGACGGCAGCCGGCACGACGAGGGCCAGCGCCGAGGTCCCGGCGCCGAAGAGGGCCGTCGCCACGCCCACCAGGACGGCGCCCGGCACGATCGCCCGCATCGCCGTCAGCGTCGCCACGCTCGGCACCGTGAGGGCGAGGGCGCCGGCGGCCCACGCCAGCCACGCCGCCACGGTGGCCGCCACCTGCACGGCGTCGCTCCGGCCGGCGACCGCGTCACCGATCGCCTGCCCGCCGACGACGGCCACCACGACCCACGCCAGTCGGGCGGCCCAGAGGGTCGTGGTGGCGGGCACGGCGTGAAGACTTGCCGACCGACCGCCGCCAGGGCCAACGTGGATCGATCCGTCGCCGGCGAGCCCGGTGGGGTAGAAACGGCGGATGCGAGAGGAGCGGCGATGACGGGCACGGTGCAAACCGACGTCCTGCGCGGCATCCCCGCGATCGGCGACGGCCTGCGCTCGGGGATGGCCACCGGCGTGGGCAGCCTGCCCCACCGGTCCGCCTACGACGCGGCCACCTTCGCGCTGCGTGAGTACGACCTGCCGGCCGTCCCGACGCTGCCGCGACGCTCCCCGGCCGAGGGGATGATCGCCCAGGCGGTCGTCGGGCTGCCCGGCGTCACGCTCGGGCAGTACGGCAGCATCGCCGTCGACGTCGCCGCCGTCGACCCGGACGCGCCGGTGATCACCGACATCGGCCACGACGCCTTCTGCGGCCTGCGCACGTTCCTCTCCGAGGCCGCGGGCCGAGGCCTCCGGGGACCGGTCAAGTGGCAGTTCGTCGGGCCCGTCAGCCTGGGCGTGGCGTTGACACGCGCCGGCGTCCCGGCGGACACGGCGTTCGCCCTCGGCGTCAACGCCGTCCGCGCCCACCTCGCCGACATCGCCGCGGCGGTCGCCGACGCGCTGCCGGCGTCGCCGCAAGTCGTGTGGCTCGACGAGCCATGGTTCGGCGGTGTCATGCAGCCGGGCTTCCCGATCGCCCCGGACCCGGCCATCGACCTGCTGTCGAGCGCGATGGCCGTGCTGTCGCCGGTCGCCACGGTGGGCGTGCACAGCTGCGCCGACGTCGACATCGCCTCGCTGCTGGCCGCCGGCCCCGACATCCTGGCCATCCCCGTGCACCCGGCGCTCGTCGACGTCGCCGGGTACCTCGTGCGGTTCCTCGAGGGCGGCGGGCGCATCGCCTGGGGGGCCATCTCGACCGACGGACCGATCCCGACGAGCAGCGAGCGCCCGTGGCGGGTGCTCAGCGACCTGTGGTGCGAGCTCGTCAAGCGCGGTTGCGATCCGGTGGTGCTGCGCCAGCGCAGCCTGATCACCCCGCAGTGCGGCCTCGGCCTGCACACCCCGTCGGTGGCCGACCGCGTGTGCCGGCTGGTCCGCGAGGTGGGCCGGCGCATCAACCAGCAGGCCATCGCCAGCCGCTTCGCCCTCGGCGCGTGACCGCCTAGCGTCGGTCCTCCATGAGTGAGGACGCTGCCGACGTCGCCGACCGCTTCGCCGCGCTCAGCGAGCTGGTCGCCTACCACAACCGTCGCTACCACGAACTCGACGACCCTGAGATCCCCGACGCCGAGTTCGACCTGCTCGTGCGCGAGCTGCGCCAGCTCGAGGCCGACCATCCGGAGCTGGCCGTCGAGGGCTCGGCCGGGCAGGCGGTGGGCGGCGCGCCGAACGCGCTGTTCGCGCCCGTCGTGCACTCGGTGCCGATGATGAGCCTGGACAACGCGATGACCCAGGAGGAGCTGACGGCCTGGGGCCAGCGGGTCGCCCGGGGCCTCCCGGGCGAGACCGTCCGCTACGTGTGCGAGCTGAAGATCGACGGCGTCGCGATGAGCGTGCGCTTCGAGGGCGGGCGCTACACGCAAGCGGCGACGCGCGGCGACGGCCGGGTCGGCGAGGACGTGACGCCGAACGTGGCGACGATCGCCGCCGTTCCCCGCACGCTGCGCGGCGAGGCGGTGCCCGACGTGCTCGAGGTGCGCGGCGAGGTGTACCTCCCGGTGGCCAGCTTCGAGCGCATGAACGAGGTTGCGGCGGAGGCCGGCGGTCGCCTCTTCGTCAACCCGCGCAACGCCGCGGCGGGCAGCCTGCGCCAGAAGGACGCGTCGATCACGGCGCAGCGCGACCTGTCGTTCTGGGTGTACCAGCTCGGCGAGGTCGTCGGCGGACCGCCCCTCGAGCGGCACACCGACAGCCTCGAGCTGCTGCGCTCGCTCGGCTTCCCGGTCAACCCGGAGACGCGGGTGTTCGACTCCCTCGACGACGTCGCCGCCCACTGCCAGCACTGGCAGCAGCACCGCCACGACCTCGACTACGAGATCGACGGCGTGGTCGTCAAGGTCGACGACGTGGACCAGCGGGCGCGGCTCGGTTCGACGTCGCGGGCGCCGCGGTGGGCCATCGCCTACAAGTTCCCGCCTGAGGAGCGCACGACGCTGCTGCGTGACATCCAGGTCTCGATCGGGCGGACCGGTCGGGCGACGCCGTTCGCCATGCTCGAGCCGGTGTTCGTCGGCGGTTCCACGGTCGGCGTCGCCACGCTGCACAACGAGGACCAGGTGCGGGCCAAGGACGTGCGACCGGGCGACACCGTGATCGTCCGCAAGGCCGGCGACGTCATCCCCGAGGTCGTCGGGCCGGTGCTCGCGATGCGCCCCGAGGGCAGTGAGCCGTGGACGTTCCCGACGATCTGCCCGTGCTCGTTGGCCAGCACGCTCGTGCGGTTGGAGGGCGAGGCCGACACGCGCTGCGTCGAGCCGGGCTGTCCCTACCAGCGCGACCAGCGGGTGATCTACTTCGCGTCGCGCGGGGCGATGGACATCGAGGGCCTCGGCGAGCGGACCGTCGCCCAGCTGACGGCGACGGGACTGGTCGCCGACGCCGCCGACCTGTACGGCCTGACGGACGAGCAACTGCTGACGCTCGACGGCTTCGCCCGGATCAGCGCCGAGAAGCTGCTCGCCGCGATCGACGGCTCGCGGCAGCGTCCGCTGCCCCGGCTGCTCACCGCGCTCGGCATCAAGCACCTCGGGCCGGCAGCCGCCCAGGCGCTGGCCGCCCACTTCGCAACGCTCGACCGCGTGATGGACGCGTCGGCCGAGGAGCTCTCAGCGGTCGCCGGACTCGGGCCGATCATCGCCCAGTCGATCGCGACGTGGTTCGGCCTGGAGCACAACCGCGCCTTCGTCGAGCGCCTGCGGGCGGCCGGCGTCGACTTCGGCGTGGCTCCAGCCGTGTCGGAGGCCGAATCGCACGTGCTCGCCGGCAGGGCCGTCGTCGTCACCGGCACACTCGCCGGCTACTCCCGCGAGGAGGCCGCCGAGGCGATCGTGGCCCGCGGCGGCACCAGCCCGGGCAGCGTCAGCGCCAAGACGTACGCGCTCGTCGTCGGCGACAACCCGGGCGCCAGCAAGCTCACCAAGGCCGAGAGCGCCGGCGTGCCGATCCTCGACGAGGCCGCCTTCGAGCGCCTCCTCGAGACCGGCGAGCGCTGACGCTTTTCCTCAACTGTTGTGCCACGGCGACACTTCCTGTCGCTCTCGCCGAAGAGTTGAGGATGCGGTCAGACCACCTCGAACGTCCAGGTGTAGGTGCGGGCGGTGTCGCGGCCGTCGACCGTGCGCCAGTAGACGACCGACACGGTGTGTTCGCCCGGGTCGAAGTGCTCGATCGGGGCGCCCTGGCCAGGAGTGAACGTCAACGTGGCGTTGCCCGGCTCGAACACCGCACCAGGCGGCACCTCGACCTGCTCGCCCGGTGCGACGTCGACGGCAGCCAGCTCGTCGAGGCGCACCGTGGCCAAGGCCACGCCGTCGACGGTCAGCTCGCCCTCGTGACCCTCGGCCAGGTCGATGATGACCTGGGTCTGCTGGAGCACCTGGACGGCGTCGGGCGCCGGCGTGATCGACTCGATGGCCGGCGGGAGGTCGGTGGTGTCGTCGCCGGTGACGCCCTGGCTCAGCGCGACCAGGATCAGCACCAGCCCGACGGCGATGGCCAGGCTGGCCACCAGGAGCTTGCGGTCGACCCGTCGGAGGCGCTGCCGCCAGGTGGGGCGCGCCGCGACGATCTCGTCGACCCGTGCGGGAACGTCCGTCTCCACGCCGCTCAGTGTGCCGGGCACGCGGCACCGATCGCTTGCCACCACCAGGCGAGGTCGCGGCGGTAGCGTCGTCGGGCGCCGTCGAGACCACCGTCCCGGCCCCCCGAGAGACTGATGACGATCATGAGCGCAGACCAGCCAGGCGAGACGACGGGCGCCCGTCGCGGGCTGGCCGGGCGCGTCCTCGGTGAGCGCTACCGGGTGGTGCGCATGGTCTCGGCCGGGGCCAACACGCTGATCGCCGATGCCGAGGACACCGAGGTGGGCCGCCAGGTCACCGTCAAGCTGGTCCGTCCGGAGTGGGCCGAGTCGGCCGCCTTCCGCGAGCGCTTCACCGCCGACATGCGGGCCATGTCGACGTTCTCGCACCCCAACATCGCCGCCGTCTTCGACTGGGGCGAGGAGCAGATCGGCAAGCGCACCACCGTGTACGTCGTCGTCGAGCACCTCGCCGGTGGCAGCCTGCGCGACATCTTCGACCGCAACCGCTACCTCGATCCGTCGCAGGCGCTGCTGGTCGGCCTGGAGGCCTGCCGGGCGCTCGACTTCGCCCACCGCAGCGGCCTCGTTCACACCGAGCTGACGCCGGCCAAGCTGGTGTTCGGCGACGACCGCCGCCTGCGCATCGTCGACTTCGGCCTGGCCCGGCTGCTCGGCGAGCACCAGTGGGCCGAGCCGGCCACCGTCGCCACCCACGTGGCCCGCTACGCCTCGCCGGAGCAGGCGCAGGGCCAGCCGATCGACGGCAAGACCGACGTCTACTCGCTGGCGCTGATCCTCGTCGAGGCGGTGACCGGCGCCGTGCCCTTCGCCGCCCGCTCGACGGTCGCCACGCTGTCGGCCAGGATCGGCAAGCTGATGCCCGCGTCGGCCGACCTGGGTCCGCTGGCGTCGGTGCTGGAGCGGGCCGGCCGGCCGGAGCCGGCCGACCGGTCGTCGGCCGCCGAGTTCGGGCGTGGCCTGGTGAAGGCGGCCGAGAAGCTGCCCCGCCCGCCGCCCATCCCGATCGTGGCCGCCGGCGTGTTCGCCGAGGACCCGAACCGTTTGCGCCGGCCCAACGACCCCACCGGCGGCCTGGCCCGTCCCGAGGCCGACACGGGCGCGACCGCCGTGCCGCTGCTGATCGTGCCGGCCAGCGAGCCGCCGGTGCCCGAGCCAGAGGTGGCGGCCGCGCCCGAGCCCGCCCCGGTGGCCCCGCCCGAAGTCGTCGATCCCGACGTCACCGCGCCGGTGCTGTACGACGGTGACGCCGACCGCACGACCGACGAACTGGCCGCGCTGGCCACCGCAGGGCCGCCGCCGGCGGTCGTGGCGGACGTCCCGCCCTCGGCACCCCCCACCGCGCCGCCGCCCGCCGTCGTCGAGCCGGCCGCGCCCCGCCGTCGCCGGCGTCGGTGGCCGTACGTCGTCGGGGTCATCGTGCTCCTGGCCCTCCTCGCCGGGGCGCGGCTACCTCGCCTCGACGCTGTTCCGCGAGGAGACCCACCCGGTGCCCGATCTGACCGGCGAGAACGAGTCGGCGATCGCCGCGCAGACCGCCGGCTTCGACTGGGAGGTCGACATCGAGCGCCGGCGCAGCGACGAGTTCCCCGAGCCCGGGACGATCATCCGCACCGCCCCCGCCTTCGGCGACGAGCTCGAGGAGGGCGGGCCCTTCCTCGTCGTGGTCAGCGAGGGCCCCGAGCTGCGCTCGCTGCCCGAGCTCGCCGGTCGCCCGCTGGCCGAGGCCGAGACGGCGCTGGCGCAGGAGCGCCTCCTCGCGTTGCCCGCCACGCAGCAGTTCGACGAGACGGTCCCCGCCGGCAACGTGATCACGTGGTCGGTGCCGACCGATGCGTCGCTGGTGGCCGGCGACGAGGTCCTGCCCGACACCGAGGTGGCGCTGGTCGTGTCGACCGGTCCTGCGCCGCGCACGATCCCGACGCTGGCCGGCCTCACGGTCGCCGACGCCTCCGCCCAGCTGGAGGCCATCCAGCTGGTCCCGCAGGTGGCCGAGGCGGTCTTCAGCGACACCGTGGCCAACGGCAGCGTGGTCGGCGCCGCGCCGGACGCCGGCGCCCAGGTGGAGCGGGGCAGCACCGTCGTGCTCACGCCGTCCAAGGGCATCGACCTCGTCACGATGCCCGACCTCACGGGCCAGACGCTCGACCAGGCGAGGGCCACGCTGGCCAACGCCGGACTGACCGTCGGCGGCCTCCTGGGCACCACGCAGGGGATCTTCCAGAGCGCCGCCGTGGGTCTCGAACCGGCCGACGTGGGGGAGCAGTTCCGCCGCGGCACCCCGATCGACATGGTGTTCCTGTAGGCGCTCGCCGGTTTGTGTCAGCGCACATCGCTCCCTGAGCGACATGGGCTGACACAAACGCCGGCCCCGTATTCTCGGGGCCCGAATCCGTTGGCTAGCTTGCGCGGCCATGGCATCTCTCGACGGGCGCGTGGCGATCATCACCGGGGCGGGACGTGGCATCGGCCGCGAGCACGCCCTCTTCTTCGCGTCCGAGGGCGCCAAGGTCGTGGTCAACGACCTCGGCGGGGCCAACGACGGGGTCGGTGCCGACGACGCGCCGGCCAACGAGGTGATCGCCGAGATCCGGGCCGGCGGCGGCGAGGCGATCGCCAACTTCGACGACATCGCCGACTGGGAGGGCGCCCAGCGCCTCGTGAACGCCGCCATCGAGGCCTTCGGCGATCTCCACATCCTGGTCAACAACGCCGGCATCCTGCGCGACCGGGTGCTCGTCAACATGTCCGAGGCCGAGTGGGACGACGTCATCCGCGTCCACCTCAAGGGTCACTTCGCGCCCAGCCGGTGGGCAGCCGCCTACTGGCGCGAGGAGGCCAAGAACGGGCGGGCCAAGCCCCGCAACATCGTCCACACGTCGAGCACGTCGGGGCTGTTCGCCAACCCCGGCCAGAGCAACTACGGCGCGGCCAAGACGGGCATCGCCACGTTCAGCCAGATCCTCGCCAAGGAGCTGACGCGCTACGAGGTGAAGAGCAACTGCATCGCGCCGGGCGCACGCACCCGCCTGACCCTCGCCACCCCCGGTCTCGGCGACATCATGGCGCCCAAGCAGGGGACGTTCGACGAGTGGGACCCGGCCAACATCTCGCCGCTCGTCGCGTACCTCAGCACCGCCGACTGCCCGTTCTCGGGCGAGACGTTCTTCGTCCAGGGCGGGGTGGTCAAGCTGGTCAAGTCGTGGGAGATGGGCGACACGGTCGAGCGCAACGAGATGTGGACCGTCGACGCCCTCCGCGACGCCCTCGCCCCCCTCGCGACGTGATGGCGTTCCCCGGCCACGCAGGCCGTCGCCGGCCGCTCGCTCGCTGGCGCTCACTCGCTCGTGTCGTCGACATGGTTGCCGTCTCGTGAACCTGCACCCCGATGTCGCCCACCTGGCGCCATTGCTCGGCACGTGGGCGGGTGAGGGGCACGGGGAGTACCCCACGATCACCGCGTTCGACTACCGCGAGCAGGTGACGTTCGGCCACGTCGGCAAGCCGTTCCTCGCCTACGCCCAGCGCACGGCCGCGGCCGACGACGGTCGCCCGCTGCACGCCGAGTCCGGCTACTGGCGACCGGCCGGGCCGGAGCGCGTCGAGCTGGTGCTGGCCCACCCCTTCGGGATCGTCGAGCTCGACGAGGGCGACGTCGTCGCGCTCCCGGCCGGTGGTCTGCGCATCGAGCTCGCGTCCGTCGCCCTCGGCCGCAGCGGCACGGCCAAGGAGGTGACGGCGATCGAGCGCACCTTCGAGCTGGTCGGCGACGAGCTCGGTTACCGCGTGCGCATGGCCGCCGTCGGCCAGCCGCTGCAGCACCACCTCGCGGCCACGCTGCGCCGGGTACCGGACGCGTAACGTCAACGGGCTCAGGCTCGCAGCCAAGCTGCGAGCCGACCCGGTCAGTCGGTGATCGCCTTGATCTCCTCGGCGATCTGCTTCGACGTGTCGTCGTTCGGCATCGCCGTCTGCAGCGCCATGATCTTCATCATGTCGCCCTGCACGGTGATCTTGCCGGTCATGAAGGCCTGCATGCCCGCCGCCTGATCCTGGTCGACGAAGATCGCCTTGGCCGTGGCGTAGTCCGTCGTCACGGTGGCGTCGGCGTCGTCGAGGTGCCCGAGCCCGGTGACGACGTCGCCCGACGACGTATCGATGAAGCTCTTCACCGTCCCGTCGCCGAACGGGGCGCCCGTGACGACCTGGTTGATCTTGAGCGACGTGGCGACCTTGGCGGTCTGGCCGGCGTAGCGATCGCGGATCGCCTGTGCCTCGGCCACCCACTCGTCGGACAGGAAAGGATGTGACATGCCGCGGAATGTAGTGGCGACCCTCGTCAGTCCGACGACACGGGGACCACCGCCGCCGTCACCCGGTCGAGCACCTCCCAGTCGACCTCCACGCCGAACCCGGGGCCGGTCGGCACGATGACGTGGCCGTCGACGACGTCGATCGGCTCGGTCACGATGTCGCGCGCCCAGAACCGCCGCGAGGCCGACACGTCGCCGGGCAGCGTGAACCCCTCCATCGCGGCCAGCGCGGCGTTGGCGGCCCGCCCGATGCCGGTCTCGAGCATGCCGCCGCACCACACCGGCACGCCGTGGGCCCGGCAGAGGTCGTGGATGCGGCGGGCCGCCAGGTAGCCGCCGACGCGCCCGGCCTTGATGTTGACGATCTCGGCGGCGCCGAGCTCGATGGCGTCGGCGGCGACCATCACCGACGTGATCGACTCGTCGAGGCACACCGGCGTCTCCGCCACCCTCGCCAGGCGGGCGTGGCCGAGCAGGTCGTCCTCCGGCAACGGCTGCTCGACGAGCAGCAGGTCGAACTCGTCGAGACGGGCGAGGTGGTCGATGTCCTGACGGGTGTAGGCAGCGTTGGCGTCGACCTGCAGCGGAACACCCGGGCCGACGAGGCTGCGGACGGCGGCGACGGGCTCGAGGTCCCACCCGGGCTCGATCTTCAGCTTGATGCGCACGTAGCCGTCCTCGACGTAGCCGGCGACGGCGGCCAGCAGCTCGTCGATCGTCGGGTGGATGCCGACGCTGACGCCGCTCGGGATGCGCTCGCGCCGGGCGTCGAGGAACGTGGCGAACGACGTGCCGGTGGCGCGCAGCTCGGCGTCGAGCACGGCCATCTCCAACGCCGCCTTGGCCATCGGGTGGCCGCGGACCGGTGCGAGGCGCTCGGCGACCGCAGCGGCGGAGACGTCGCCGCCGAGGCGGGGGAGCAGCTGCTCGCGCATGACCAGCCACGCGCCGTCGACGTACTCGGAGGAGTACGTCGGCTCGTCGCCCGCCACGCACTCGCCCCATCCCTCGGTGCGCACCCCGCCGTCCTCGTGCTCGGCGCGCACGAGCAGGATGCGACGGCTCGTCTGCACGCCGAAGCTGGTCTGGAACGGTGCGACGAGGGGGAGGCGGATCTCGCGCAGCTCGGTGATCCGCGTGCTCACATCGCCACCTCGTAGGCGCCGGCGTCGGTGAAGTGGACGACGCGCCCGCCGGCGGCGAGACGGTCACCGAGCTCGGCGCGCACCCGCCGTCGCCATGCCACGGCGGCGTCGGCGTCGGTGCGGCGCAACGTCACGATGTCGTCGGGCGTGTCCACGCTGAACGTCGGCACGGCGGGCGGCGGCAGTGGCGCGTCGCCGACGGGCCACACCACGAGCAGGCGATCGCTCTCGTCGCCGGCGTTGAGGGCGTCGGGCAGCGGCCCGTAGAAGTCGACGAGGTACTCGTCCACCGTCGCGCCGAGCACCCGGAGGTTGAAGTGGGCGTTGCGTCGCACCAACGGGTCGAACGTCCACGTCACCCACGCCAGGCCGTGCGCTGCCGCCCATGCCCGCTGGTGGTGCTTGAGCGCCCGGCCGGCGCCGGTCCCCTGGAGCGTGGGGAGGACGCCGGTGAGGTGGCTGTGCAGGGCGGGCTCGCCGTGATGGCTGGCGAGGAACCCGAAGCTGCCACCGACGAGTCGCCCGTCGACGTACGCGGCGGCGACGTAACCGCCGGCGTGCTGCACGGCGCGCAGCAGGGCGGTCTCGACGACCGGCGACGTGGTGCCCCACACCTGTTCGAACGTGGTGGCGACGGCAGCCAGCTCGGCGGGCGTGACCGGCTCCCGGATGTCGCTGACGGAGTCCCCGCTCACGGACGACGACGGTACCCTCCGAGCCATGGCGCGGATCCTGGTGACCGAAGAGATCGCCGAAGGCGGGCTGGACCGCTTGCGGGCCGCCGGCCACGAGGTCGACGTGCGCCCCGGCCTGTCGCCCGACGAGCTGCTGGCGGCCGTCGTGGGCGCCCACGCGCTCATCATCCGCTCGGCCACCAACGTCACCGACGAGGTCCTCGCCGCCGGGCGCGACCTCCTCGTCGTCGGCCGGGCCGGCATCGGACTCGACAACGTCGACGTCGAGGCGGCGACGTCACGCGGGGTGATGGTCGTCAACGCTCCGCAGAGCAACATCGTCTCGGCCGCCGAGCACACGATGGCGCTGCTGCTGGCCCAGGCGCGCAACGTGCCGCAGGCCCACGCGGCGCTGGTGGCCGGTCGCTGGGAGCGGGCCAGGTGGGAGGGTGTCGAGCTGGCCGACAAGACGCTCGGCATCGTCGGCCTCGGGCGCATCGGCAAGCTGGTCGCCGACCGGGCGCGTGGCTTCGGCTTGCGGCTGGTCGCCTACGACCCGTTCGTGTCCGCCGAGCGGGCCCGTCAGATCGGTGTCGAGCTGGTGCCGCTCGACCAGGTCGTCGCCGAGTCGGACTTCCTCACCATCCACCTGCCGAAGACGGCCGAGACGTCGGGCCTGATCGGGCGCGAGCTCCTGCTGAAGGCCAAGCCGACGCTGCGCGTGATCAACGTGGCACGCGGTGGCATCGTCGACGAGGCGGCCCTCGCCGACGCCATCCGCGACGGCGTGATCGCCGGCGCCGCCCTGGACGTGTTCGACAGCGAGCCGACGACGGACTCGCCGCTGTTCGGGCTCGACACCGTGGTCGTCACGCCGCACCTCGGCGCCAGCACGCGCGAGGCCCAGGACAAGGCCGGCGACACGATCGCCGACATGGTCCAGCTGGCGCTCGCCGGTGACTTCGTGCCGTTCGCGGTCAACCTCGCGGCCGCCGAGGCGCACGAGACGCTGCGCCCCTTCCTGCCGCTCGCCGAGCGCCTCGGCCGGCTGTTCGGGTCGCTGGTGTCGGCGCTGCCGGTCACGGTGGAGATCGCCGTGGAGGGCGACATCGGCGCCTACGACACTCGCATCGTCGGGCTGTCGGTGCTCAAGGGCATCTTCGGGCGGGTCAGCGACGAGCCGGTCACGTACGTGAACGCCCCGCAGCGCGCCCGCGACCACGGCGTCGACGTGCGCGAGGTGAGCTCGACCAGCTCGACCGACTACGTCAACCTGGTGACGGTGTCGGGCGGCGGCCACACGCTCAGCGGCACGCTGGCCGGCCGCCGGAGCGAGCACCGCATCGTGCTCATCGACGGGCACACGTTCGACGTCCCCCCGGCCGAGCACATGCTGATGGTCACCAACGACGACCGCCCCGGGGTCATCGGCACCGTCGGCACGCTCCTCGGCGACGCCGGCGTGAACATCGCCGACATGGACGTCGGTCGGGCCGAGGAGGCCGGGACCGCCGTCATGCTGATCGCCCCCACGTCGGTGGTGTCGGCGGCGACCGTCGACGCACTGCGCGCCGCGCCGGGCATCATCAGCGTGACGGTGCTGACCGCCTGACCTCGGCGATCGTGTCGCGAGTCGCGATCGCGACCGCGCGGGCGGCGTCGGCGAAGTCGTCGCCGGCGGAGGCGTAGAGGATGGCGCGCGACGAGCTCATCATCAGCCCGGTGCCGTCGTCGGTGGCACCGGCGCGCACCGAGCCGGCGACGTCGCCCTCCTGCGTGCCGACGCCCGGCACGAGGATCGGCAGGTCGCCGACGATCGCCCGCACTTCGCCCAGCTGGGCGGGGAACGTCGCACCGACGACGAGGCCGCAGTCGCCGTGCCGGGTCCACTGGTCGGCGACCATCCGGGCGACGCGCTGGTACAGCGGTTCGGTGCCGCCGCCGGCGACGACCGGCAGGTCCTGCAGGTCGGCGCTGCCGGCGTTGCTCGTGCGGCAGAGGGCGAGCACGCCACCGGCGTCGAGGAACGGGCGGGCGGCGTCCGTGCCGAGGTACGGGTTCACGGTGACGGCGTCGGCGCCGTAGCGCCCGAACGCCTCACGGGCGTAGTGCTCCGCGGTCGAGGCGATGTCGCCGCGCTTGGCGTCGAGCACGAGCACGACGTCGGGATGGCGCTCGCGGATGTGCCGGCAGATCTCCTCCAGCTGCGGCTCGGCCCGCTGCGCCGCGAAGTGGGCGATCTGCGGCTTGAACGCGCACACGAGGTCGGCGGTGGCGTCGACGATCGCCGTGCAGAACCGCACCAGCGCGTCGGGCGCGCCGTCGAGCGGTTCCGGGAACCGGGCCGGGTCGGGATCGAGGCCCACGCACAGCAGCGAGCCGGACACCGCCCAGGCCCGCCGCAGCCGCTCGTGGAACCCCATCAGCCTTCGACGGTGATCGCCCCCGTCGGGCAGATCTCCTCGGCCTCGTGCACCTTGGCCGACAGCTCCTCGGGTGGTTCGTCCTGGAGCACGTAGAGGTAGCCGTCGCTGCGCACCTCGAACACCTCCGGGCAGACCTGCATGCAGCTCCCCGTCGAAGCGCAGACGTCGTAGTCGACGGTGACCTTCACACGAGCCTCCTGTTCACGAACCCTTGGCCGCACGGTAGCCGTCGGCCTCCGCGGCCGCCGCGTCGACGTAGCAGCGCTGGGGCGTGGTGCGCTCGTAGAAGCGGCTACCGGGGACGTGGAAGATCCCCGAGCTGGCGGTGACCTTGACGGGGTGGCTGACCGGGCAGACACCGTCCACGGGCGGCACCCAGCCCGGCTCCGGCGCGGCCGTGAACGGCGTCTCGGTGGCCAGGTCGCCGGCCGCGGCGACGGGTTCCTCGCTGGGCCGCAGCGGTGGCCACTCGGCGGGCGCGCCGACGTGCGGCACGGCGTTGCGCCGCTGCACCGACCGGCGCACGGCGATCAGGGCGCCCACCGCCGCCACGAGGATGGCCAGCCGTTTGATGCGCCGCAGGCGCCGACGAACCGTCATGGAGCGGGACTGTAGGTGACGGCCCGCCGCCGCCGGCGTTACCGCTGCTGGCGCTCGAGCGCGCCGAGCACGGCTTTGAGGCCGGCGGTCGTGATGTCCGGGTCGATGCCGATGCCCCACCTCGGGTCGCCGCGAGTCTCTTCGGCGCCAGCGCCGGTCGCCCCGTCGATCGTCTCGACGTAGGCCACGGCCGTGGCCTCGGCGCCCCGCCCGATGGCGTGCTCGGCGTAGTCGACGACGTCGAGGTCGGTGCCGAGCTCGGTGCGCAGGCCCCGCACGAACGCCGAGATCGGTCCACTGCCCTCGCCGACCACGGTGCGGTGGATGCCGTCGACCTCGAGCTGGGCCGTGACGGTCGTGCGCCCGCTCGTCGTGTGCAGCTCATGGCCGACGAGGCGGAACCGCGGTTCCGCGGGGAGGTACTCGGCCTCGAACGCCTCCCACATCACGAGCGGCATGATCTCCGTGCCGGAGTCCTCGGTGATGTGCTGGATCGTCTTGGAGAACTCGATCTGCATGCGCCGCGGCAGGTCGAAGCCGTGCTCCGCCTTCATCACGTAGGCGACGCCGCCCTTGCCCGACTGGCTGTTGACGCGGATCACCGCCTCGTAGCTGCGCCCGACGTGCTTGGGGTCGATCGGCAGGTACGGCACGCCCCACTGGTCGTAGTTCGGGTCGAGCGCCTCGAAACCCTTCTTGATGGCGTCCTGGTGGCTGCCGCTGAACGACGTGTACACGAGGTCGCCGGCGTAGGGATGGCGGGGGTGGACGGGCAGCCGGTTGCAGTACTCGGCGACGCGGCGCAGGGCGTCGATGTCGGTGACGTCGAGCTCGGGATCGACGCCGTTGGCGAAGAGGTTCATCGCCACGTTGACGACGTCGAGGTTGCCGGTGCGCTCGCCGTTGCCGAACAGGGTGCCCTCGACGCGGTCGGCGCCGGCCATGATCCCGAACTCGGCGGCGGCCACGGCGCACCCCCGGTCGTTGTGCGGGTGGAGGCTGAGGACGACCGAGTCGCGATGCTTGATCGTGCGGTGGAACCACTCGATGACGTCGCCGTAGACGTTCGGCGAGTAGCACTCGACGGTGGCCGGCAGGTTGAGGATGATCGGCCGATCGGGCGTCGGCTCGACCACGTCCATCACGGCCTCGCAGATCTCCACGGCGAACTCCGGCTCGGTCAGCGTGAAGCTCTCCGGCGAGTACTCGTAGCGGATGACGCTGTCGGGGTGCTGCTCCTCCAGCTTGCGGCAGAGCTTGGCGGCGTTGACGGCGATGTCGACGATGCCGTCCTTGTCCAGCCCGAACACCACAGCCCGCTGCAGCGGGTTGGTCGAGTTGTAGAAGTGCATGATCACCCGCGGCGCGCCGGTGATGCACTCGTAGGTCCGCTCGATCAGCTCCTGGCGGCACTGCACCAGCACCTGGATCGTCACGTCGTCGGGGATCAGGTCCTCCTCGATGAGCTGGCGGATGAAGTCGAAGTCCGGCTGGCTGGCGGCGGGGAACCCGACCTCGATCTCCTTGAAGCCCATCGCGACCAACGCGTCGAACATCCGCCGCTTGCGCGTCGAGTCCATCGGGTCGATCAACGCCTGGTTGCCGTCGCGCAGGTCGACCGAGCACCACAGCGGTGCCTTGTCGATCACCTTGTCGGGCCAGGTCCGGTCCTTGAGCACGACGGGGATGAACGGGCGGTACTTGTCGAACGGCATCGGGGTGGGGGTGCTGGGTGCGGGTGGCACGGGAAGGCTCCTGGATCGGGGACGGGCGGGGACGAGGCGAAAAATGAAGAACCCCCCGGCCGGGGGGCGGGGGGCGGGCGAACGCGAAGATCCGACGCTCGCCCTACGTAAGCAGGAGGAGGTCGGAGCGGCGGGTCATCGACGTGCAACTTACACGCATCGGGACGACCGAGGCAACGGGACGTGGAGTGGGTCGTCCAACGACCCACTCCGGTCCCGCCCGTCTCTGCCCGTCCCGCCAGAGAGACAGTTGTTCAAGAGTCGGCAGGAGCCCGGACATGACGCGGGTCGACGAGAAATCCTCCGCTCACCCGCCGATCGGCGGCAGCGGCGGCAGGGGGGAGCGGTGGAACGGTGATCGGTGGGGTCTCGATCGGTGGCAGCGGCGGCAGCGGGGGCAGCGTGATCGGCGGGGTGCCGACCGGCGGCAGGGTGATCGGTGGCGTCTCGATGGGGCCCGATCGGCGGCACGGTGATCTCGGGGAGGGTGATCGGCGGCACCGTGATCGGCGGGAGGGTGATCTCGGGCACGGTGATGGGCGGCACGGTGATCAGCGGAGGCGACGTCGCGGGTGGCACGGGCGGCAGTGGCGGCGCCGGCGCCGGCGACGGCTCGGTGACCGGCGGCGGCCCGGTGACCGGGGGCGGCTCCGTGACCGGCGGCGGGGCCGTCACCGGTGGTTCGGTGACCGGGCTCGGCGTGGTGCCCGGTGTCGGCACCGGTGGCTGGGTCACGAGTGGGCCCGGGTCGGGCTCGGGGAGTGTCGCCGACATCGGGCGAAGGTCGACGGCGTCAGCCGGGGTGACGACCTCGAGCACGGCGGGCGTCGTCCGGACCTCGTCGACGGCAGCGGTCGGCGACACGATCGGCGCCGCGACGGCGAGCGTCGCCGCCGCGCCCGTCGCGAGCAGTGGACCGAAGGAGGCGCCGAGCCGGGCGAAGAGCGACGCGGTCTCGACGCCCACCTGCGTCAGCGACGCACCGGTGCCGACGAGCGGCAGCAGCGGCGGGGCGACGCGCAGCCGCTCGTTGAGCTGCACCAGCCTCCGCTGGCCGTCGCGGCACGACGCACATGTGGCGAGGTGGGCCTCCACGGCGCGTGCCCGGCGGGGACGCAGCTCGCCGCGGACGAGGTCCACGAGGTGCTCGCGGCACTCTCGGCACGCCCGCCCGGCCGGCGGATCCGGGAAGATCAGCCCGAGGTGGGCGGCGAGGTAGGCGCCGCCCAGTGCCTGGCGGGCCCGCACGGCGCGGGTGGCCACCGCCTGGGTGGTGGTGCCGAGCGAGGCCGCGATGTCGGCGTGCGACTCGCCGTCGATCTCGGTCCGCCACAGGACGTCGCGGGCGGCCGGCGGCAGCGTCGCCATCGCGGCGCGCAGCACGGCGGCCTCGTCGCGCCGGCCGTATGGATCCGTGACGTCCTCAGTGCTGGCCTCGGCGACGGCCCGCTGGCGGGAGCGCCGGCGGTTCGAGCGGTACGCCTCGTGGCGCACGGCGCTGGCGAGGTAGCCGCCGAACCCCTCCGTCGGGCCCTTGCCCCGGCGCAGTGCGGCGAGGACGCCGGCGAAGGCCTCGGCGACCACGTCGTCGACGTCGGCCGGCTGATCGACCGTCGTGCGGGCCATCCGCTTGGCCCGCGGCCCGTGGCGCTCGTACAAGGTCACGTAGGCCGCGTCGTCGCCGTCGCGGGCCCGCTCGACGAGGTCATCATCGGGGATCACCGTGCGATCGGCGGACGTGCTCATACGAGGTGGGGCCGAGCATTCCCCGTCGGGCGGCGGTTCACGCCTCCCGCCCCGAAGCGCGACTGCCCAGCTACCCTGGCCGACACCATGACTGAAGTCTCCAGCTGGCGGGGAGCGCCCCGCCGCCGGCGGCGAGCGCGCCGCCCTGCCTCCCACGACACCCCGCCGGTCCGCACCACGACCCTCACGACGGTCTCCGTCCTGCCGCCGGTCGAGGCGCCCACCGGCTTCGCCGAGCTCGGCGTGCCACAGCGCATCGACGACGGCCTCGCCGCCGCCGGTTTCGCCCAGCCCTTCAAGATCCAGACCGAGGCCATCCCCGTGGCGATGCAGGGCCACGACGTGTGCGGGCGAGCCCGCACCGGCTCGGGCAAGACGCTCGCCTTCGGGGTGCCGATGATGGCGCGCATCCTCGAACCGGCCGAGCCGACGCGCCCGCTCGGACTGGTGCTCGTGCCCACGCGCGAGCTGGCCGTGCAGGTCGCCGAGGTGCTCGAACCCGTCGCCGCCCACGCCGGTCAGCGCATCCTCGCCGTCTACGGCGGAGCCAGCCGGCACCACCAGATCGACGCCCTCAAGGAGGGCGTGGAGATCGTGGTCGCCACGCCGTTGCGGCTCATCGACCTGCTCAAGTCGGACGAGATCTCGCTCGACGACGTCGACGTGGTCGTGCTCGACGAAGCCGACCGGATGGCCGACGACGGGTTCACGCCGCAGGTCGAGTGGATCCTGCGTCACTGCACCGGCCGGACGCAGACGATGCTGTTCTCGGCGACGCTCGACGGCGACGTCGGCCACCTCGTTCGGCACTACCTCAAGGACCCGGTCGAGGTCGCCATCGACGCCGCCACCGACACGGTCGGCACGATGCACCACCTGTTCCTCGCCGTGCACCACATGGACAAGGACCGGGTGGTCGGCGCCATCAGCCAGGGCGAGCCGAAGGTGGCGGTGTTCTGCCAGACCAAGCGGCTGTGCGACAAGGTCGCCCGCTCGCTCAGCGAGCTGGGCGTCGATGCCGCGGCGATCCACGGCGACCTGCCGCAGGTGTCGCGCGAGCGGGCGCTGCGCAAGTTCGCCGAAGGCAAGCTGGCCGTGCTCGTCGCCACCGACGTCGCCGCGCGCGGGCTCGACATCGACGACATCGGCGCAGTCATCCACTACGACCCGCCGAAGGACGCCAAGGACTACCTGCACCGCTCCGGCCGCACCGCGCGCGCCGGTCGCGACGGTTGGGCCGTGACGCTCGTCGAGTACAACCAGCACACCCAGATGCGCATCCTCCAGCGCACGTTGCGGCTGCCGCTCGAGCCGCCGATCGAGGTCTTCAGCAACGACCTGCGCCTGCGCGATCTGGCGTCGTTCGCGGCCGACGAGACGGGATGACGCCGAGCGGGTACGTTCCGGCAGTGCGCGGGCGAAGGGGGCTGGTTCTGGTGGCGTTGGCGGTCGCCGCCGTCGCCGGTGCGGCGTGCAGTGACGACGACGCCGGTGGCGACACGCTGGCGCCGATCGGCAGCGCCGGCGGCCAATCGGCGATCACGGTCGGCACGGTCACCGATGCCTCGGGCCCCGACGGCACGGCGGTCGATCCGGCCGAAGCGGGATCCGGCTTCGTCGCCGTGATGGTGCGCACGCCCGGCATCGACGAGACGATCAGCCTCGATCGCGCCACCGTCAACGTGGCCGACCTCGACCCGATCAGTCTGCACGCCTCGTGCACCGGACTCGACGGTGGCACCGGGCTGGAGGTCGCTGTCATCGATCTCCGGCGCCTCGGCTCCGGCGCCCAGCTGGTGTCCGCCGTCCTCCGCGTGCCCGACGACGTGAACGGCGGCGGCCAGTTCACCGGGACGCTCGAGCTCGGTCGCACCGACCAGGAGACGACGAGCTACGAGGGCGACGTCGCCGTCGCGCCGGACGGCCTCACCGGCGAGTACTCCGTCACCGACGCCGCCGGCAACGCGGCCACCGGCAGCTTCACGTGCGCCAGCGAAGCGGTGGCCCCGCCGAGCTCGCTGCCCGCCGGCACCGGCGGCGAGGAGACCCCCGAGACCACCGGCTGAGTCCGTTCTGGGTCCGGCCGCCGCCCCTCCCGGGGCGGATCCAGGACCCGGAACGGTCGGATCGGGTCAGCTCAGCCAGGCGGGGCGGCGGGCCTCGTAGGCGGCGATGTCGTCGGCGTGGCCGAGGGTGATGCCGACGTCGTCGAGGCCGTCGAGGAACCGGTGCTGCGTCGTCGGATCCATCGGGAACGGCTCGACGAGACCGATCGATGGCACCTCGATCGTCAACCGCTCGACGTCGATCGTCAGCTGCGTCGCCGGGGCGTCGTCGATGGCGGCCCAGATGCGCTCGACGACCGCCTCCGGCACGATCACGGGCACCAGCCCGTTCTTGGCGCAGTTGTTGCGGAAGATGTCGGAGAAGCTCGGCGCGACCACGGCGTCGAACCCGGCTTGCTGGATCGCCCACACGGCGTGCTCGCGCGACGACCCGACGCCGAACGCCGGTCCGGCGACGATCACGGACGCACCGGCGTAGCGCTCGTCGTTGAGGACGAAGTCACGGTCGTCGCGCCACGTGGCGAAGAGGCCCTTCTCGAAGCCCGTGCGCTCGACGCGCTTGAGCCACTCGGCGGGGATGATCTGGTCGGTGTCGACGTCGGACCGCTTCAGCGGCAGCCCGGTCCCCGAGACGATGTTGACGGCCTTCATCACAGTTCCCTTCCTGTACCGGGGGCTGCGCCCCCGGACCCCATCGCCGCCCGGCTCGCTGGCGCTCGCTCGGTCGGCAGGAGCTGCGAACTCACTTCGTTCGTCACAGCTCCTCCGGCGTGGCGAATCGCCCGGCCACGGCGGTGGCGGCGGCGACGGCGGGGGAGACGAGGTGGGTGCGCCCGCCGCGGCCCTGGCGGCCCTCGAAGTTGCGGTTGCTCGTGCTGGCCGCCCGCTCGCCGGGCTGCAGCTTGTCGGGGTTCATCGCCAGGCACATCGAGCACCCGGGCTCGCGCCAATCGGCGCCGGCGGCGCGGAACACCCGGTCGAGCCCTTCGGCCTCGGCCTGCGCCTTGACGGCGTGGCTCCCCGGCACGACCATCACCCGCTTGGCCGTCACCCGCCGCCCGTCGAGCACGGCGGCGGCCACGCGCAGGTCCTCGATGCGGCTGTTGGTGCACGACCCGATGAACACCGTGTCGACGGCGATGTCGCGCATGGCCGTGCCGGCGTCGAGGCCCATGTACTCCAGCGCCCTGGTGACCGACTCGCGGGTCGTCGCGTCGGTGTAGTCGTCCGGCGACGGCACCGTGCCGTCGATCGACGTGACCTGCGCCGGGTTGGTGCCCCACGTGACCTGCGGGCGCAACGTCGTGGCGTCGATGCGGACCTCCCGGTCCCACACCGCGTCCTCGTCGCTGCGCAGCGTGCGCCACTCCGCCACGGCGGCGTCCCACGCGGCCCCCTGCGGCGCGTGCGGCCGTCCGGCGAGGTAGGCGAACGTCGTGTCGTCGGGCGCCACGAGACCGGCGCGCGCCCCCGCCTCGATCGACATGTTGCACACCGTCATGCGGCCCTCCATCGACAGGTCGCGGATGGTCGAGCCGCGGTACTCGATGACGTGGCCGATGCCGCCGCCCGTGCCGATCTCACCGATGACGGCGAGGATCACGTCCTTGGCGGTGACGCCAGGGGCGAGCTCGCCCTCGACCTCGACCGACATCCACTTCGGGCGCGCCTGGGGGAGCGTCTGGGTGGCCAGCACGTGCTCGACCTCGCTGGTGCCGATGCCGAAGGCGAGGGCGCCGAAGGCGCCGTGCGTCGCCGTGTGGCTGTCGCCGCACACGATGGTCGTCCCGGGCAGCGTGCGTCCCTGCTCCGGCCCGATCACGTGGACGATGCCCTGGCCGGGATCGCCCATCGGGTACAGGGTGATGCCGAACTCGGCGGCGTTCTCGCGGAGCACCTCGACCTGACGAGCGGAGACGGGATCGGCGATCGGCTGGTCGATGTGCTCGGTCGGGACGTTGTGGTCCTCGGTGGCCACCGTCAGCTCGGGCCGGCGGACGCGCCGGCCCGACAGCCGGAGCCCGTCGAACGCCTGGGGACTGGTGACCTCGTGCACGAGGTGCAGGTCGATGTACAGCAGGTCCGGCTCGCCCGGCGCCGAGCGCACGACGTGGCGGTCCCACACCTTGGCGGGCAAGGTCTGACCCATGTGTCTCACATCCTGAGATAGACTTCCTGGCTCGTGGACAGCGTATCGAACGTCGGGGTGCTCGACAAGGCCGTTGCCGTGCTGCGGGCGCTCGAGCGGACCGGCCCGGCGGCGCTCGGCGAGCTGCAGGCGGCGACCGGGCTGCCGCGGGCGACGGCCCACCGCCTCGCCAGCGCGCTGGAGCGGCACGGGCTCGTCCGCCGCGACGCCGATGGCCGCTTCTGCTTGGGCCTCGGACTGATCGGCCTCGGCCGCGCGGCCGCCGACGGCGACCCGATCGCCGGCCGGGCCCGCCCGCGGCTCGCCGCGCTGCGCGACGAGACCGGCGAGAGCGTGCAGCTGTTCGTCCGCGAGGGCGAGGCCCGCCGTTGCGTGGTCTCGCTGCAGTCGCCCCACGGCCTGCGCTGGATCGTGCCCGAGGGCGCCGTGCTGCCGCTGGCCGTCGGCTCGGCCGGGCGCGTCCTCGGCGGTGACGTCGCGCCGCGTGGGTGGATCGAGAGCGTGGAGGAGCGCGAGGTCGGTGTCGCGTCGGTGAGCGCGCCGGTGCTCGACCACGGCGTCGTCGTGGCCGCCGTCAGCGTGAGCGGTCCCGTCGAGCGCCTCACCCGATCGCCGGGCCGGCGCTTCGGTCCGCAGGTCGTCGCGGCCGCGGGCGACATCGCCGCCTCGACGCGCAGCGGGCTGGCCGTAGGGTGGACGTCGTGACGGAGCTGACCGATCTCGGCACCGACTGGGCGGAGGAGGTGCGCGAGCTGGCGCGCCAGCGCGACGCCGTCGTGCTCGCCCACAACTACCAGCTGCCCGAGATCCAGGAGGTCGCCCACTTCGTCGGCGACTCGCTCGGGCTCTCCCGAGTGGCCGCCGCCGCCGAGCAGTCGACGATCGTCTTCTGTGGCGTGCACTTCATGGCCGAGACGGCGAAGATCCTCAGCTACGACAAGACCGTGCTGATCCCCGACGAGCGGGCCGGCTGCAGCCTGGCCGAGACGATCACCGCGGAGCAGCTGCGGGCGTGGAAGGCGGAGTACCCGGGCGCCGTCGTGGTCAGCTACGTCAACACCACGGCGGCGGTGAAGGCGGAGACCGACATCTGCTGCACGTCGTCCAACGCCGTCGACGTCGTGGCGTCGATCCCGGCCGACACCGACGTGCTGTTCTGCCCGGACCAGTTCCTCGGTGCGCACGTGCAGCGCCAGCTGCAGCGCGAGAACATGCACATCTGGCTCGGCGAGTGTCACGTCCACGCCGGCATCAACGGCGCCGACCTCAAGGCACGGGTGGCCGAGGACCCGGACGCCGAGCTGTTCATCCATCCCGAGTGCGGCTGCGCGACGAGCGCCCTCTACCTCGTCGGTGCCGGGGTGGTGCCCGAGGCGCGCACGAAGATCCTGTCCACGAGCGGCATGGTCGAGGCGGCCGCCGCGACCACTGCGTCCAAGGTGCTCGTCGCCACGGAGACCGGGATGCTCCACCAGCTGCGCAAGGCCAACCCGCTGGTGCTCTTCGAGCCGGTCAACCCCGCGGCGGTGTGCAAGTACATGAAGATGATCACGCCGGCGAAGCTGTTGCGTTCGCTGCGCTCGATCGACACCGAGCACCCGGTCGACGAGGTGACCGTGCCGGTCGACGTCGCCGAACGGGCCAGGGCGTCCGTCGAGCGGATGATCGCCATCGGCTCACCGTCGCCGACCGGCGAGTAGGCGGTCGCCGCGATGGCCCTGCCCCGCCGGCTGCTGGCGCCGGCGCCCACGTGGCAGCGCGACGTCGACGTCGTGGTGCTCGGTTCGGGTGCCGCCGGGCTCGCCGCCGCTCTCGCCGTCCGGCCGGTGCGCAGTGTGCTGGTCGTCACGAAGGGCGTGCTCAGCGCCGGCTCGACGGCCTGGGCGCAGGGTGGCCTGGCGGCGGTCCTCGACCCCGCCGACTCGCTGGCCCACCACGTGCGCGACACCCTCACGGCGGGCGCCGGCCTGTGTGACCCGGCCGTCGTCGACGAGCTGGTCACCGAGGCGCCGACGGCGATCCGCTACCTGATGCGGCTGGGCGCGGCCTTCGACCCCCACGACGGTGGCGACGGGCCGGCGCTCACGCGCGAGGGCGGTCACAGCCACCGCCGCATCGTCCACTCGGGTGGTGACCGCAGCGGCGCCGAGGTGCAGCGCACGTTGGACCAGTCGGCGATGGCCTCCGGCGTCGACGTGCTCGAGCAGGCCTTCGCCCTCGACCTCGTCACCGGCGCCGGACCCGACGGGCGGCGGCAGGCGGCCGGTGTCGTGGTCGCCCTCCTCGACGAGGCCGGCGCGGTCACGTCGGTCGGCGTCGTCGCCGCTCGTGCCGTCGTGTTGGCCACCGGCGGGTACGGCCAGGTGTTCGCCTCGACCTCGAACCCGCCGGCGGTCACCGGCGACGGCGCCGCCATCGCCCTGCGCGCCGGCCTCACCGTCCGCGACGTCGAGTTCGTGCAGTTCCACCCGACCGTGATGTGGCGCGGGCCCGACGCCACCGGGCAGCAGCCGCTCGTCAGCGAGGCGGTGCGTGGCGAAGGCGCCGTGCTCTACGACGCCGCGGGCCGGCGGGTCATGGAGGGCGTGCACCCGCTGGAGGACCTGGCGCCGCGCGATGTCGTGGCCGCGGCGATCAGCCAGCGGATGGCCGAGGCGCCCGGCGGTGTCGACGACCACGTCTTCCTCGACGCCACCGGCATGGGCGAACGCTTCTACGACCGCTTCCCGTCGATCACCGCGGCGTGCCGCGAGATCGGCATCGATCCGGCGCGCGACCGCATCCCGGTGGCGCCGGCGGCCCACTTCGCCTGCGGCGGGGTCCCGGCCCGCCTCGACGGCACGACCGCGATGCGCGGGCTCTACGCCGTCGGCGAGGTCGCCTGCACGGGCGTGCACGGCGCCAACCGGCTGGCGTCGAACAGCCTCACCGAGGGCGTCGTGTCGGGCACGCGGCTCGGGCGCGACCTCGCGTGGGAGCTGCCGGCAGGGGTGGAGCCGGTTCCCGGCGATGCCACCGGGGCGGCGGTGGCCGACGCCGACCAGCGGCCCGAGATCCGCGCCACGATGTCCCGCCACGTCGGTGTGCTGCGCGACGCGGCCTCGCTGCAGAGCGCGGTCGACGTGCTCGACGCCCTTGCCGGCAAGGTCGACGGGGCGGCCGCGTCGCAGCGGGCGTGGGAAGCGACGAACCTGCTCACCGTGGCGACGGCCGTCGCGGTGGCGGCGCGGGCGCGCGAGGAGAGCCGGGGGTGCCACCGCCGCAGCGACTTCCCCGAGCCTCGCGAGGAGTGGCGCCGGCACCTCGACCTCACGCTGACGGCCGACGGCACGATGGCCTTCGCCTGATGCGGCTGCATCCGCTGGCGCCCGACACGCGACGCCGCCTGACGGAGGCGGGGCTCGACGCCGACGCCGTCGCCGCCGTCGTGCGGATGGCGGTGGAGGAGGACCTGATGGGTGGCATCGACGTCACCACGGTCGCCACCGTGCCGGCGGGCCAACGCAGCCGGGGCACGTTCGCCTCGCGCGGCCACGGCGTGGTGGCCGGCCTCGCCGTCGCCGCGGCGGCCGTCGACATGGTCTGTGGCGATGCCGCGTCGGACGTCGAGTACGTCGTGGCCGACGGCGACCGGGTCGCGCCCGGCGACGCCGTGGCGCGGGTGGTCGCGCCGACCCGTGCGCTGCTCACCGCCGAGCGCACCGCGCTCAACCTCCTGTGCCACCTGTCCGGCGTGGCCACGCTGACGCGGCCGCTGGGCCGACGCCCTCGACGGGACCGGCTGCGTCGTGCGCGACACGAGGAAGACGACGCCCGGACTGCGGGCGCTGGAGAAGTACGCGGTGCGCTGCGGGGGCGGGGCCAACCACCGCATGGGTCTCGCCGACGCCGCCCTGGTGAAGGACAACCACGTGCTGGCGGCGG
This sequence comes from uncultured Acidimicrobiia bacterium, assembly GCA_963784255.1. Lineage (GTDB taxonomy): Bacteria > Actinomycetota > Acidimicrobiia > Acidimicrobiales > Ilumatobacteraceae > JALZMG01. Next base: position 425,636 of record CAWAQO010000007.1, read on the forward strand.
GTGGCGTGGCCGCCGCCTTCGCCGCCGTGAGGGCGCTGGAGGCGACGATCCCCGTGGAGATCGAGGTCGACTCGTTGGACGGGCTGCGCGTCGCCATCGACGCCGGCGCCGACACCGTGCTCCTCGACAACTTCGACCTCGACGACATGCGCGCCGCCGTCGCCATCCGCGACGAGTCCGGCCGGGACGTCGCCTTGGAGGCGAGCGGCGGCCTCACGCTGGAGGTCGCCCACCACGTGGGCGAGACCGGGGTCGACTACGTCGCCGTCGGCGAGCTCACCCACTCGGCGCGGGTGCTCGACCTCGGGCTCGACCTCGACGCCGTCGAACCCTGATTCCGTGTGAAGGAACCGGCCAGGAACGGTACGGAACCTTCGTCAGAATCAGAACGTCGCCAGCAGATCGGCGATGATGACGATGTTCGTCTCCGGGGTGAGGCCCATGTCGGGGATCGGGGGGACGGTGATGGCGCGGCGGCCGCCGACCTTCATCCCCGGCAGCGTCTCGATCAGCCCCGGCAGCAGCGCACCCTCCTCGACGGTGAAGATCTGCGGGCTGCCGGACGTCCACGTGCTCTCCAGCACGGTGCCGTCGTCGGCGCGGGCGGCGACGAGCTGGAAGGCCGCCGTCTGCCCGAGCTCGAGCGTGGCCCCGTCACCCTCGACGAGGTCCTCGACGACCGGCTCGTCGATGATCTCGGTCGAGCGGGGGATGTCCTCGGACGTCGGCTCGTCCGCCGGGTCGGCGGGCGGCAGCACGGCGCGCACGTCGATCACGAACGTCGAGCGCGTCACCAGCCTGGATGATGTCGCCCTGCGGCTGGTCGCCGTAGGCGAGCTCGCTGGGGATGTCGAGCTGCAGCTGCTGACCGGCCTGGGCGCCGGTGAGGCCCTGCTCCCAGCCGTCGATGACGCCGCCGGTGCCGAGCGTCACCGAGAGCGGCGTCGCGCCGTAGCTCGTGTCGAACTCGGTGCCGTCCTCGCTGCGCACGCCGACGTAGTCGACGACCACCGTGTCGCCGTCGGCGGCCTCGGGCCCCTCGCCGGGTTGCAGCTCGGTGACCACCAGCTCGGTGGGGATCTCGGCCGGGATCTGCACCTCCGGTTTGGCGACCGTGGTCGCCGGCACGAGGCTCACCTCGGGTACCGTCCCGTCGGGCGTGCTGGTGGCGGGCGACGACGCCGAGGGGGCGGAGGACGCTGAGGTGTCGTCGTCGTCGTCACCGCCGCAGGCCACGAGCGTGGCAGCGGCCAGGACGGCGACGAGCGCGAGGGGGGTGCGGCGCATCGGGGCGACGCTACCGGCCGGTCAACCGAGGGCGGCCGCGACGTGGTCGCAGGCCTGCAGCAGGAGCGGCACGTAGCGGCCCGGCCGGGCGACCGCGGCGTCGTGCCCGGCGTCGATGCGCAGGGCCAGGGCGCCGCGGATGCCGGCGACCAGCTCGATCTGGCGGCGCAGCGGCACGACGTCGTCCTGCATGGTGATGATCACGGCCGTCGGCACGTCGATCTCGGCCAGCCACTCGGCCGAGCGGAACCGGCCGATGGCCCGGCCGGCCTCGAGCACCATCCGCCAGTCGTTCCGGCTCACCTGCTCGATCGCCCAGGGCTGCCACGAGCCGGTCTTGCGCTGCAGGTACAGCTGCCCGCTCAGCCAGCGGCGCGCCTGGTCCGGCGTCACGCGGGCCAGCGCCGCCAGTCCGCCCAGGCCGGCGAACGACAGGCGCTCGTTGCGGTCCTCACTGAACTGGGCCGCCGTCGAGCTGAGCACCAGCCCGGCGACGCGCTCGCGGTGGCGCCGCCACACCAACTGGGCCACCGTCCCGCCCATCGAGTAGCCGACGATGACCGCCCGCTCGATCCCCACGGCCTCGAGCACGGCGGCGGTGTCGTCGGCGCAATCCTCCAGGGTGAACCGCCGCCGCGTGCGCAGCCCGTCACCGTGGCCGCGGTGGTCGAAGGCGAGCACGCGGAAGCGCCGGCCGAGCGCCTCGTAGCACTCGAAGAAGTTGAGGTCGGCGGTGGCCGTCCAGCCGTGCAGCAGCACGACGATCGGCGCTCCGGGCGGGCCGGCGAGCTCGCGCACCATCACCGTGCCGGCCGGGATCTCGACCGCGCGGCACGGTGGCAGCGGCGGCGCCGAAGGTTCCGACGCTGGCGCGGCCTCGCTCAGCTCGCCGCCACCTCGAGCACCCGCACCCGCAGCTCGCCGCCCTTGGGGGCCTCGTAGGCGACGGTGTCGCCGACCCGGGCGCCGATCAGGGCGGCGCCGAGCGGGGCCGTGGGGCTGACCACGTCGAGGTCGTCGGTCTTCTCTTCGATGTGACCGACCAGGTAGCGCTCGGCGTCGTCGTCGTCGTCGCCCTCGTAGACGATGGTGACGATCGAGCCGGGCCCGACCACGCCCGGCTTCGGCGCGGCGATGATCTCGGCGTGCTCGAGCAGGGCCTCGAGCTGACGGATGCGGCCCTCCATGTGGCCCTGCTCGTCCTTGGCGGCGTGGTAGTCGCCGTTCTCGGAGAGGTCGCCCAACTCTCGTGCCCGCTCGATCTTGGCGGCCACGTCGATGCGTCCCCGCGTGCGGAGGTCGTCGAGCTCGGCGTACAGCCGGTCGTAGGCCTCTCGGGACAGCTGGGTCGATTCCATGGTGAACCGAGGATATCCGGGGCGGCCACCGCCGGATCGGGACGGTTCCCGACCGTAGATTCCTCGGCCATGAGAGAGCGACTCATCGAGCGAGCGAATCGACGTCACGGTGCCGCAGGCTCACTGGTGCACCGGTCGTGCGCGGTGAGCGATGTCGGCTCCGTGGGAGGGTGCACCAGTGAACAGGACGCGTGGCGGTCATCGGCGGCGACGGCATCGGACCGGAGGTCACCGCTGAGGCGGTCAAAGTGGTCGCCGCCACCGGTGTGGCGCTCGACACCGTCGAGTTCGATCTCGGCGGTGATCGGTACCTGCGCGACGGCGAGATCCTGTCCGACGCCACGCTCGACGAGCTGCGCCGCTTCGACGCCATCCTCCTCGGCGCCGTCGGCACGCCGGCCGTGCCCCCCGGTGTGATCGAGCGCGGGCTGCTCCTCAAGATGCGCTTCGAGCTCGACCTGTACGTCAACCAGCGGCCGTTCACCGCGCCGGGCCACGACTTCGTCGTCATCCGTGAGAACACCGAGGGGCCGTACGTCGGCGAGGGCGGCGTGCTGCGGCGGGGCACCAGGCACGAGGTCGCCACCCAGGGCAGCGTGAACACCCGCATGGGCGTCGAGCGTTGCGTCCGCTACGCGTTCGAGCTGGCGTCGACGCGGCCGCGCCGGCACCTCACGCTGGTGCACAAGACGAACGTCCTGACCTTCGCCGGCGACCTCTGGCAGCGGACGTTCGACGAGGTGGCCACGGAGTTCCCCGACATCGCCACCGCCTACCACCACGTCGACGCGGCGACGATCTACTTCGTCCAGGATCCGCAGCGCTACGACGTCATCGTGACCGACAACCTGTTCGGCGACATCCTCACCGACCTCGGCGGGGCCGTGTCGGGCGGGGTCGGGCTGGCCTCGTCGGCGAACCTCAACCCGGCGCGCACCGGTCCGAGCATGTTCGAGCCGGTCCACGGCTCGGCCCCCGACATCGCCGGCACCGGCACCGCCGACCCGCGGGCGGCGATCCTGTCGGCGGCCCTGATGCTCGACTTCCTGGGTGAGTCGGACGCCGCCGAGCGGATCCGCAGGGCGTGCGAGGAGCACGCCAAGGCGGCGGCCGGCGCCGAGCCGGTCACCCTGAGCACCACCTCCGTGGGTGACTCGATCGCCACCCTGGTGGGAGAATGACCACATGCCCATCACGCCGACGCCGAAGATCTGGATGAACGGCGACCTGGTCGACTGGGACCAGGCCCGCATCCACGTCCTCACCCACACCCTCCACTACGGATCCGGGGTGTTCGAGGGCATCCGCGCCTACGAGACGTCGCAGGGCCCGGCGGTGTTCCGGCTCACCGACCACATCGTGCGGCTGCACAACTCGGCGAAGATCGTCGGCATGGAGCTGCCGTACACGGTCGACGAGCTGATCGAGGCCACCAAGGCCACCGTCGCCTCGACCGGGCTGGGCTCGTGCTACGTGCGTCCGATCGCCTACTTCGGCTATGGCGAGATGGGCCTCAACACGCTGCCGTGCTCCGTCGACGTGGCCATCGCCTGCTGGCCGTGGGGCGCCTACCTGGGCGACGACGCCGTCACCAAGGGCGTGCGCATGAAGATCTCGTCCTGGACCCGCCACGAGCACAACACGATGCCGCCCGCCTCCAAGACCACCGGCAACTACGTCAACTCCTCGCTGGCCAAGGTCGAGGCGCTGCGGGCCGGGTACGACGAGGCGATCATGCTGGCCCCCAACGGGCTCGTGGCCGAGTGCACCGGCGAGAACATCTTCGCCTCGCGCAACGGCATCCTGCTCACGCCGCCGCTGTCGGCCGGCGCCCTCGAGGGGATCACGCAGAGCTCGGTGCTGACGATCGCCCGCGACCTCGGCTTCGACTGCCGCGTCGACCAGCTCGCCCGCAGCGACCTGTACATCGCCGAGGAGATCTTCGTGTGCGGCACGGCGGCCGAGATCAGCTCGGTCAACTCGGTCGACGACCGGTCCATCCCGTGCCCCGGCCCGAAGACCACGGCGATCGCCGAGGTGTACGCCCGCGCCGTGCGCGGCGAGGAGCCGCAGTACAAGGAGTGGTGCGAGCTCGCCGTCTGACCGGTTCTGTCGTTTGGTTGCGGCCCGATCGGGCCGTGGCCGAACGACAGAACGCTCAGTCGCGGGCCCGCTGCTCCCAGATCACCTGCTCGTAGGCGTCGTCGTGGGCCTCGTCGAGGGGCTCGCCGCGCAGGACGTCGTCGAGCTCCCAGCGCCAGCCCCAGAGGTAGTGGGTGACGTACGTGCTGTAGAAGACGGTGGCGCCGACCGCCTCGATGTCCTCGACGTGCTGCAGCTCGTGCTCGAGCACCGCCGGCGAGGGCGGACCCTCGTCGGCCAGGACGATGGTGTGGCCGAACGTCGTGGCTGCCGCGCCGGGGAGCGGCCGGGCGCCGGTGATGCACGTGGCCGCGCTGCCGCAGGCACCCTCGAGGAACAGCTCACCGTCCTCCACGAGGATGCTCTCGGCGGCCGCCAGCTGCTCGACGGCGACGGTGCCGTTGGCGAGGTCGCGCATCGTCTGGATGGGGTCACCGGCCATCCGTTCGGCCGACTCGGCGAGGTGTTGGGCGTACGTGGAGGCGCGGTCCCACACGTCCTCGGCCAGCCCGACGACGGAGCCCACCGGCCCCCGCTCGTACCAGCCGACCTCGTCGTCGATCCCCTCCCACGCCCGCGCGCCGTCGTCGAGCACGGGTGGCCGTCGTCACGACGGCCCGGGCCAGGGCGTCGAGGTCCTCCTCCGGGATGGCCAGGCCGGCCAGCAGGCCGCGCACGTGGTCGAGGTCGGTGGCCGCGGCGACGTCGTCGGTGCTCCAGTTCCCGTCGGCCTGCTCCAGGTCGCCCTGGTGGGCGGCGTCGATCACGCCGAACACCACCCGGCCGAGGTCGGTGTCCTGGAGGAAGCGGAGCAGCTCGTCGGTGTCGTGGGGCACCGTGGCGAGCGGCGCCGTCATCGCGTCGCTGGCGAGGATCCGCTCGAGCCCAGGCAGCCAGTCGTCCTCCAGGTGCCGCCGGGCCGTGCGCACCACCGTGGTGGCCTCGGCGGCGGCCGGGTCGTCGCTGCGCCAGGACCGCAGGTGGTCGACGGTGGTACCGACGCGGTCGCGGAGCGTGGCGACGCGCTCGTGGGTCGTAGCCGATCCAGGTGGCACCCATGCGCAGACCTCCTCGCCATCGCTGGGGGCAACGAGCGGTCCGGAACGGAAAAGCGAACTGCCCCGGAAGCGCTGCGGCCGGAGCCGCTGCACTGCCCGGGGCAGCCCAGATGGGGCGAACATCCACCATTGGTCGACCTGCTGGCGTTAGCCTCTCGCTCGACCTGAAACATCGCCCGTCGCGCCCGAAGGCTCGGCGGGCGATGCCGCGTTATCGGCCCGGTGACCGGTTACCCGGCCCCGTTCCCGTCGCGGCGCACTCACGCTGCCCCGGACAAGTCCGAGACACCGATCTGGCGCCGCGAGGACCGTGACCCGACGAGCCAGTTGGGGTGGCTCCCCGGTGCCTCGGCCCGTGTCACTCCAGCCGACCGACCGGCGAACCGGCCGACCACCTGGGGTGACGGTTGGTGGCATTCGTCCCGTGCACCGGCTCCGCTGACTCCGACCTCCCTGCCCGAAGCAGGTGGGACCGGACCGTTTTCCGTACGCAGCACCCCGAGGGGTACTGCCCACAGACTCGGCTCCCCGGTCCCGGTCGGCGTTGCGCTCTCCGGTACGTCGCACAGATTGTCGGACGCATCACACCAGGTCAAGGGGTATTTTTCAATTCACAGGGTTCTCCCCAGAACTTTCCCGTTACCCCCAGGAAACACTGCGTCATCCACTGTTCATGCACACCGTTGCCCACAGCGCCGCCGGCGCGCGGAGTCGTAACACCCCGTTCACACCCTCCGTCCTATGGTGCCAGCGGTGGCGAACGCCGACGGGCACGGGTCCCGGGAGCGTAGGGGCACCCGGAAGGCGTGTGCCCGTCTCCCGGACCGGCGGTCCGGGAGACGGGCGCCGCAAACGTCATGGCGTTCCCCGGCCACGCAGGCCGTTGCTGGCCGCTCGCTCGCTGGCGCTCGCTCACTCGCACGTGCCGACGACGCAGGCCGCTGCGTGGGCGCTCGCTCGCTGGCGCTCGCTCACTCGCACGTGCCGACGACGCCGGCCCGCACACCCCTCGCGGTTGACGTGCGGGGGTCCCCACGATTGAATGGCGGCGTGATCTCGCCGACCAGCCTTCCCCTCGCCGGCGCGATCATCATCATTCCGTAGTGCACGTGGCCCGCCCACGTGCACGCTGAAGCCGCCCTCCGGGCGGCTTCTTCGGTTCTCGGGGCCGGTCGGAAGGAAAGAGCGAGATGCGAACGAGTGAGCGCCAGCGAACGAGCGGCCACCAACGGCCTGCGTGGCCGGGGAACGCCGTGGACATCGAGCTCTTCGACACGACCCTGCGCGACGGCCTCCAGGTCGAGGGCGTCTCGGCCACCGTCGAGGACAAGCTGCGCATCGCCGAGCAGCTCGACGTGCTCGGCGTCCACTACATCGAGGGCGGCTGGCCGGGCGCCAACCCCAAGGACATCGAGTTCTTCGCCCGCGCCAAGGGCGAGCTCTCGCTGGCGACCGCCACGCTCGTCGCCTTCGGGTCCACGCGGCGACCCCGCGGCAAGGTGGATGACGACGCCACCCTGCGCAACCTGGTCGAGGCCGGCACGCCCGCCGTCTGCATCGTCGCCAAGAGCTCGGACTACCACGTCACGCAGGCGCTGCAGACGACGCTCGACGAGGGCGAGGCGATGATCGCCGACTCCGTCGAGTTCCTGCGCGGCCACGGGCGGATGGTGCTCGTCGACTTGGAGCACTTCTTCGACGGCTACAAGGCCAACCCCGAGTTCTCGCTGCGCGGCAGCTTGAAGCGTGCGTCATCGAATGGCGCCAGCCACCTCGTGCTGTGCGACACCAACGGCGGCTCGCTGCCCCACGAGATCGAGGCCATCGTCGGCGCCGTGCACGCCCACGTCGGCACCGACGTCACGATCGGCATCCACTGCCACGACGACACCGGCTGCGCCGTCGCCAACTCGATGGCGGCCGTGCGCGCCGGCGCCCGCCACGTCCAGGGGACGCTCAACGGCCTGGGGGAGCGCACCGGCAACGCCAACCTCTCGACGATCATCCCCAACCTCCAGCTCAAGCTGGGCTACCGCTGCCTGCCGGACGGCCGGCTCGAGCACCTCACGGCGGTCAGCCACCACGTCGCCGAGCTGCTCAACCGCGCCGTCAACCCGCAGGCGCCGTACGTCGGCTCGTCGGCGTTCGCCCACAAGGCCGGCCTGCACACCAGCGCCATCGCCCGGGCCAAGGACGCCTACGAGCACGTCGACCCGGAGTCGGTCGGCAACGGCACCCGCTTCGTGGTCAGCGAGATGGCCGGGCGGGCGACGATCACGATGAAGGCCGCCGAGCTCGGCCTGGAGATGGACGGGCCGGCCGTCAACAGCGTGATCGACGACCTCAAGCGCCTCGAGCACGAGGGCTACCACTTCGAGGCCGCCGATGCCTCGCTCGAGCTGCTGATGCGGCGGGCCGCCGGGTGGGAGCAGGACTTCTTCCGCGTCGAGAGCATGCGGGTCATCACCGACGAGCTGCCGAGCGGCGACTTCACCACCGAAGCGACCGTGAAGGTGTGGGTCGGCGACGACCGCCGGGTGTCGACGGCCGAGGGCAACGGCCCCGTGAACGCCATCGACACGGCGTTGCGGACGGCGCTCAACGGTGCCTTCCCGCACCTCGACCGGGTGCACCTGACCGACTTCAAGGTGCGCATCCTCGACGGCGCCGGAGCCACGGGCGCCGTCACGCGGGTGCTGCTCGACGCCACGGATGGCGAGCGGGACTGGACGACCATCGGCGTCAGCTCGAACATCATCGAGGCCTCGTGGCGGGCGCTCGAGGAGAGCATCGTCTACGGACTCCTGCACACGTCCGGCAGCGAGTAGAACTGGGCTCGATGGCCGTCCCCAGGTTCGCTCCTGTCGCGCCGCTCGACGACGCCCGTGGCTACGAGTCGCCGCCGCACGTGCCCGACGGCTGGACGTCCGACCGGCCCGCTGACCTGACCGGGCGGCAGCCGCAGGGCGCCCGCCTCGGCTTCCAGGGCCCGGACCAGGGCTACGCGCTGACGCTGGCTGCGCTGGTGCGACCGCAGGTGCGCGTGCCGGCCGGCGAGTCGGTCGACGACGCGCTCGCCGCGGCCACCGCGATCGGGCTGCGCCGGGCGTCGCTGTTCGGGCGGGCCCCGGTGATCCACGACGTGCGCATCGCCCTGACGATCTGGGGCTTGCTCGACGGACAACCACCGGCCGATCTGGTCGAGCTGCGCCGGACGGCCTTCGAGGGCGTGGCCGACACCGCCCACCAGTACGAGGCCCTGCGGGCGATCGTCGACTCGGTGCCCGAGCCCACGCTGCGGATGTCGCCGGCCCAGGTGTCGTCGTCGTACCCCGGCTCCTGGCGCGCCCTCCTCGGCCGATAGCGACAGCGCGACCCCGTTCTGTCGTTCAGTGGCGGCCCGATCGGGCCGTGGCCAAACGACAGAACGGGGTCGTCAGGCCGTGACGGCGTGGGCGCGGAGGTCGTCGAGGTCGACGTACTCGAGGGCCGACATGTGGGTGCCCTCCAGCACGATCGGGCAGGCGGCGCCGGCGGTCAGCGCCTCGGCCCAGCGGGCCGCGCACACGCACCACTGGTCGCCGGGTCGGAGACCGGGGAACCCGAACTGCGGCATCGGCGTCACGAGGTCGTTGCCGTTGGTGACGGAGAACTCCAGGAACTCGGCCGTGACCCGGCAGCACACGACGTGCAGGCCGGGGTCGTCGCCGCGGTTCTCGCAGCACCCCGATCGGTAGTAGCCGGTGAGCGGGTCGAACGAGCATGGGATCAGCTCGCCGCCGAGCACGTTGCGCTGCTGCACGCCACCATCTCACCACGTCGCCGCGGGCCGCGGCGTTAGCGTGCCTCCCATGCTCGATCCCGCCATCCGCGACCTCGCGTCGACGGGCAAGAACTTCGGCACGATCGCCGTCCTCCTGCCCAGCGGGCAGATCCTCAGCCACGTGATGTGGCTGGACGCCGACGACGAGCAGCTGCTCATCAACACCGAGATCCACCGCGCCAAGTACAAGGCGGTGCAGCAGCACCCGGAGGTGACGGTGACCATCTGGGACACCGAGAACCCCTATCGCTACGCCGAGGTGCGCGGGCGGGTCGCCGGGGAGGTGCGCGGTGACGAGGCGCGGCGGCACATCGACACGCTGTCGCAGCGCTACCTCGGCACCGACTACCAGGCGACGATCGAGAGCGAGCGGGTGGTGCTGCGCGTCACGCCCGTGCGCCAGCGCAGCCGCGGCCTGCGCTGATGGCCGCACCGATCGTCGGGGTCGTCATGGGGTCGGCCAGCGACTGGTCGACGATGCAGGCGGCGGTCGCCGTGTTGGAACGGTTCGGCGTCGCCCACGAGGCGCGCGTGGTCAGCGCCCACCGCATGCCCGACGAGATGTTCGCCTACGCCGAGGACGCAGCCGGGCGCGGGTTGCGGGCGATCATCGCCGGGGCCGGCGGGGCCGCCCACCTGCCCGGGATGCTGGCCGCCAAGACGATCGTGCCGGTGCTCGGCGTGCCGGTGCCCAGCCGGCACCTCGGGGGCGAGGACTCGCTGTTGTCGATCGTGCAGATGCCGGCCGGCATCCCCGTCGCCACGTTCGCCATCGGCGAGGCGGGAGCGACCAACGCCGCCCTGTTCGCGGTCGCCCTGCTGGCGGCCGACGACCCGGCGCTCGCCGCGGCGCTGCAGGCCTACCGCGCCGAGCGCCGCGCCGACGCTGCGTCCTCGACCCTTCCCCCGTGATCTGCGTTCCCCGGCCACGCAGGCCGTCGCTGGCCGCTCGCTCGCTGGCGCTCGCTCGCTCGCAGCTGGTGCGGGAGGATCCATGATCGTTCCCCCGGCGACGATCGGCATGCTCGGCGGCGGCCAGCTCGGCCGCTACGCACTCGTCGCCGCCCGACTGATGGGGTACGGCACCGTCGTCGTCGACCCCGATCCTCTGGCGCCGGCCGGCCGCGTCGCCGACGAGCACGTCGTGGCGCCGTACGACGACCCCGCCGCGCTCGACCACCTGGCGGCGCGCTGCGCCGTCGTCACGACCGAGTTCGAGAACCCGCCGGCGGCCGCGCTGGAACGGCTGGCCGCGGCCGTCACCGTCGCCCCGTCGCCGGCGGCGGTCGCCATCGCCCAGGACCGCCTGGCCGAGAAGCGCTTCCTCGCCGGAACCGGCGTCCCGGTTGGACCGTTCGCCCCGGTCGAGTCCCCCGACGTACCGTTCCCGGCCATCCTCAAGACGGCTCGGTTGGGCTACGACGGCAAGGGCCAGCGGGTGGTCGACACACCCGACGAGCTGGGCGAGGCGTGGCGGGAGCTCGGCGGCGGGCCGTGCGTGCTCGAGCAGCGCCTCGCCCTCGACGCCGAGCTCAGCGTGATCGTGGCTCGCCGTGACGACTCCGCCACGGCGACGTACCCCGTGGCGGAGAACCACCACGTCGACGGGATCCTCGACCTCACCGTCGTGCCGGCCCGGGTGCCGGCGGAACTGGCCGCCGAGGCCACCGAGCTGGCGGTGACGATCGCCGAGCGCCTCGACTACGTCGGTGTGCTCGCCGTCGAGCTGTTCGTCAGCGGCGGGCGGGTGCTCGTCAACGAGCTGGCCCCGCGGCCGCACAACAGCGGGCACTGGACGCTCGACGCCGCCGTGACGAGCCAGTTCGAGCAACAGGTGCGCGCCGTGTGCGGGCTGGCGCTCGGATCGCCACGGCTCACGGCGCCGGCGGTGGCCATGGTGAACCTGCTCGGCGACCGCTGGGCCGCCGGCGAGCCGGCGTGGGAGGCCGCACTCGCCGATCCGGCCGCCCGGCTCCACCTCTACGGCAAGGCGGAAGCCCGCCCGGGTCGCAAGATGGGCCACCTCACGGTCCTCGGCGAGGATCCGGCGGCGGCGGCCGCGGCGGCCTGCCGGCTGCGCGACCTCGTCACACGCTGACGCCGACGAGCTGGCCGATGCCGTAGGTGACGGCGCAGGCGCCGAGCAGGATCAACACCTGCCGCAGCGCGGTGCGGGGGACCGACCGCTCGGCGAGCCGGCCGATGAGCGCACCGACGATGGCGGCGGCGACGACGCCGATGAGCACGGAGGCGACCGCCGGAGCCGTGCCCGTCGCCTCACCGAGCCACGGGATCACCGGCAGCAGGGCGCCGACGAGGAAGCACACCAACGACGACGCGGCGGCGCGCCATGGCGACGCCAGGTGCGCCGGATCGACGCCGAGCTCGGCCCGGGCGTGCACGGCGAGGGCCTCGTCGGGTCGCCGCATCACGTCGGCGGCGGCCCGCTTGGCGTGGTCGGGGTCCATGCCGTCGGCGATGTACATCTCGGCCAGCTCGTCGGTCTCGGCGGACGGGTTGGCAGCCAGCTCCCGCCGCTCGATGGCCAGCTCCCGCCCGATCAGCTCGTTCTGCGCCGACACGCTGATCCACTCCCCGGCCGCCATGCTGATGCCGCCGGCGATGGCCCCGGCGAGGCCGGCCAGCCGCACCACGGAACCGTCGACGCCGGTCGCGGCGAAGCCGAGGATGAGGGAGACGTTGGACACCAGCCCGTCGCTCACGCCGAAGACGGCGGCCCGGGCCGAACCGCCCGCGACCGGGCGGTGGCCAGGGTGGTGGCGCTCGCGCTGGGCCACGATCCCAAGGCTAGGCGGCGAGGGTACGCTCGGCGCCGGGCCACGGGACCGACAACGGCGTCGGGGGAGGTCGAGACAGGTGCAGGTGTACGCGCGATCCGGGCACGGCGTCGCCGAGGCGTTGGGACGTCTCTGTGAGATGGCGGCCCTCCGTCAACCCGACGACCCCCTCCTGGTCCGCTTCCTGCCGCTCTACTACTCGGAGCTGCCCGAGGAAGACGTCGACGACCGCAAGCTCGACGACGTGTACGCCGTGGCCGTCGCCCACCTCGCCCTCGGACGGCGCCGGCGCTCCGGCGAGGCCGTGGTGCGGGTGCTCTCGCCCGAGCGCGAGCGCGACGGCTGGCACACGCCGCACTCCGTGCTGCTGGTGGTCACCGACGACATGACGTTCCTCGTCGACACCATGCGGATGGTGCTCGAACGGCGCGGGCTGGGCATCCACCTGCTCGTCCACCCGATGCTCACGGTCACGCGCGACGCCGGCGACGAGCTCGTCGACATCCTGCCCGACGACGCGCCCGGCGAGGGGCGCCAGCTCGAGGCGTGGACGCAGATCGAGATCGACCGCACCGACGGTGAGCTGGCCGGCCAGGTGGAGGCCGACATCGTCACGGCCATCGAGGACGTGCGGCGGGTGGTCTCCGACTTCGCCGCCATGCGCGACCGCATGGCCGACCTCGGCGACGTCGCCCCGATCCTGCCATGGCTCGCCGACGGCCAGTTCGTCTTCCTCGGCGCGGCCGAGTACGAGGCCGACGGCGGTGGCGCCCTGACGTTGCGCGATGGGAGCGAGCTGGGCCTGGCGGTCGGCGATCCGAGGGTCGCCAGCCCGCGCGCCGTGCCGTCGGACCGGCCCGTCGTCATCGCCCGCACCGACGACACGTCTCCGGTGTTCCGCTCCGACCGCTGCACGATGGTGACGATCCGCCACGACGGCGGCGAGTCCCGCTTCGTCGGCCTGCTCGCCACCAACGCCTACCGCGCGAGCGTGCTGTCGATCCCGGGTGTCGGCGCCGCAGTGGCCGACGCCCTCGACCTCAGCGAGGCCCGCATGCACGCCCACACCGGGCGGGCGATGCGCACGGTGCTGGAGAACCTTCCACGTGACCTCGTGCTCGAGTTGGAGCCGACGCCCCTGGCCCAGCTGGTGTCGGCCATCGTCGGGCTGCAGGAGCGCCAGTTGGTGCGCGTCTTCGAGGTGCCCGAGCCGTTGGATCCGTGGGTCACCGTGCTCGTCTACCTGCCGCGCCACCGGTTCACCGCCGAGCTCCCCGAACGCATCGCCGACGCCGTCGCCCAGGCCTACGACACGGACCGGCGCACGTTCGAGTCGTACGTCGGCCCGAGCACGCTCGCCCGCATCGCCGTGAGCGTGCGCCGCGGCGGCGAGCGCTCGGTCGTGGATGTCGACACCCTCGAGCGGGCGATCGACCAGCTCTCCACGTCGTGGTCGGACCTCGTGCGTGCTGCGCTCGTCACCGAGCACGGTGACGAGCACGGACGCGACCTCTTCGAGCGGATCGCCGCCCACGCGCCGGCGGCCTACCACGCTGCCGTCTCGCCGGACCGTGCCACCCGCGACGTCCGGCGCATCGCCTCGCTGCTCGACGGCGACGACGAGCTGACCACGGCGCTCGGCCACGAGGACGACGCGCCGCCGGGCGAGTGGCGCTTCCGCGTCTACCGGCGCGACCAGCCGGCGGCGCTCTCCGAGCTGCTCCCGTTGCTCGACCACCTGGGACTGCAAGCCCTCGACGAGCAGCCGTACACGTTCCGCCTGCGCGACGAGCGGGTGTTCCTCTACGACATCGGCGTCCGCGTGCCGGCCGGGGTCGACCTCGACGAACGCCGGCGCAACGACCTCCAGCGCGCCTTCGCCGCGCTCGTGGCCGGTCAGATCGAGAGCGACCGGTTCAACCGGCTCGTGATGCGGGCCGGGCTGACGGCCCGCGAGGTCGCCGTCGTGCGCGCCTACGGCAAGTACCTCCGCCAGATCGGCTTCGCCTTCAGCCAGCAGTACATCGAGGACGCGCTGGCCGCCCACCCGCTGCTGGTCGCCGACCTGGTCACCCTGTTCCATGCCCGCTTCGATCCCGCCGGCGGACGCCAGCCCGAGGACGAGGTGCGCCAGCGGGTCGTCGAGGCCCTCGACGCCGTCCCGAGCCTCGACGACGACCGCATCTGCCGGGCGTTCCTGACGCTGATCGACGCCACCGTCCGCACCAACTTCTACCGCGACCGGCCGGCCATCGCCTTCAAGCTCGACCCCTCGGCCATCCCGGAGCTCCCGGCGCCGCGACCCAAACACGAGATCTGGGTCTGCGGGCCACGGGTCGAAGGCGTCCACCTGCGCGGCGGGGCCATCGCCCGTGGCGGCCTGCGGTGGAGCGATCGCCGCGAGGACTTCCGCACGGAGGTCCTCGGGTTGATGAAGGCGCAGATGGTGAAGAACGCCGTCATCGTCCCGACCGGCGCGAAGGGTGGGTTCGTCGTCAAGCGCCCGCCCGGCGACCCGGACGGGATGCGCGCCGAGGTCGTCGTCTGCTACCGCGCTTTCGTCAGCGGGATGCTCGACCTCACCGACAACCTCGTCGCCGGGCCGGGCGGCAACGTCGTGGTCCACCCACCGGACACGGTGGTGCGCGACGGCGACGACCCCTACCTCGTGGTCGCCGCCGACAAGGGCACGGCGACGTTCAGCGACATCGCCAACGAGATCGCCGTCGGTGCCGGCTACTGGCTTGGCGACGCCTTCGCGTCCGGCGGCAGCGCCGGGTACGACCACAAGGCGATGGGCATCACGGCCCGCGGGGCGTGGGAGAGCGTGCGCCGCCACGCCAGCGTGATCGGCAAGGACGCCGACCACGATCCGCTGACGGCGGTCGGCATCGGGGACATGTCGGGCGATGTGTTCGGCAACGGGATGCTCCGCTCGCGGGCGCTGCGCCTCGTCGCGGCGTTCGACCACCGTCACGTGTTCATCGACCCCGACCCCGACCCGGCGGCCGCCTTCGCCGAGCGGCAGCGACTGTTCGACCTGCCGCGGTCGAGCTGGGCCGACTACGACGCGGCGAAGATCTCGCCGGGCGGCGGCGTCTACCCGCGCACCCAGAAGGCGATCATGCTCAGCCGCGAGGCGCGCGCCGTGCTCGGTGCGCCGGAAGGTCCCCTCACCCCGAACCAACTCGTGTCGACCATCCTGCGGGCGCCCGTGGACCTGCTGTGGAACGGCGGCATCGGCACCTACGTGAAGGCGAGCGGCGAGACCAACGCCGACGTCGGCGACCGCACCAACGACGGCGTCCGCGTCAATGGCGGCGACCTGCGCTGCCGCATCGTCGCCGAGGGCGGCAACCTCGGGCTGACCCAGCTCGGGCGCGTCGAGTACGCCGTCAACGGCGGGTTGGTGTTCACGGACGCCATCGACAACTCCGCCGGTGTCGACTGCAGCGACCACGAGGTCAACATCAAGGTCCTCCTCGACGGCGTCGTGGCTGCCGGCGAGCTCACCGTCGAGCAGCGCAACGAGCTGCTCGGCTCGATGACCGACGAGGTCGGCGACCTCGTGCTCGCCAACAACAAGGCGCAGACGCTCGCCCTCACCATCGCCCGCCGGCAGGCGCTGCCGATGGTCAACGTGCACGCCCGCTACATCGACGCCCTCGAGACGGAGGGCTGGCTGGACCGTGCGCTCGAGTTCCTGCCGTCGGACAAGCAGATCGCCGAGCGCCAGGCCGCCGGTCACGGCCTGCAGGCGCCGGAGTTCGCCGTGCTCATCGCCTACACGAAGAACGCCAACGTCGCCGAGGTCACCCGCTCGGACCTGCCCGACGCCGAGCTGCTCCGGAAGGACCTCCTGGCCTACTTCCCGTCGGCCCTGCGCGAGCGCTACGCCGCGGCGATCGCCACCCACCCGCTGCGCCGGGAGATCGTCGCCACGCAGCTCGTCAACGAGATGGTCAACCTCTCGGGGATCTCGTTCGACCACCGCATGACCGAGGACACCGGCGCCTCGGTGGTGGACGTGACGCGGGCCTGGGTGGTGGCGCGCGAGGTCTACGACTTCGCCTCGTTGTGGGAGGAGATCGACGCGCTGACCGGGGAGGTCCCGCTGGAAACCCAGCTCGACCTCTTCCTCGACTGCCGCAAGATGGCCGAGCGTGGGGCGCTGTGGTTGCTGCGCCACCGCCGGCCGCCCATCGACATCGAGGCCGCCGTCGCCCAGTTCCAGCCCGGCATCGCCGAGCTGTCCCGCGCCCTCGAGCCGGCGCTGCAGGGGCGGATGGCCGACGTCGTGCGCTCGGGAGAGGCGTCGAGGTTGACGGTCGGGGTGCCAGAGGACCTCGCCGAGCGGGCCGGCGTGTGGCCCTTGCTGCACACCGGCTTCGACCTCGTCGAGGTCGCCGCGGTGCACGGCCGCGAGGTCGCCGACGTGGCGCGCGTCCAGTGGGCCGTCTTCGATCGGCTCGACCTCGCCTGGCTCTGGGACGGCATCGGCTCGCTGCCGCGGTCGGACCGCTGGCAGACGCAGGCCCGGTCGGCGTTGCGTGACGACCTGCTCACCGCGCTGGCCGAGCTGACGGCCACCGTCATCGAGAGCGCCTCCGGCTCGGTCGAGGCGTGGCTGCGGGCCAACGAGCGGGCGGTGACCCGCGCCACCTCGATGTTCACCGAGATCCGGCGGGCCGAGGGCTACGACCTCACGACGCTGTCGGTCGCGCTGCGCCAACTGCGCAACCTCGCCCTCACGTCGGTGACCGGCTGAGGCGCGGCGCCCGACCGTTACCCTTGCCACGGTCATGGCCGAGGTCCCGCGCTTCCGCATCGCCCCGTCCCCGACGGGCTTCTTCCACGTCGGTGGGGCGCGCACGGCGCTGTTCAACTGGGCCCTCGCCCGCCGGCTCGGTGGGCGCTTCGTGCTGCGCATCGAGGACACCGACGAGGCCCGCGACCGGCCGGAGTGGACGCAGGGGATCATCGACGCCCTCGCCTGGCTCGGCATCGGTGCCGACGACCCCGTGTTCGAGGGGCCGTACTTCCAGAGCGGCAACGCCGTCGCCCACGTGCAGGCCGCCCAGCGCCTGTTCGAGCGCGGTCACGCCTACTACTGCGACCTCACGCCCGAGCAGGTCCAGGAGCGCGCCAAGGCGTCGGGCCAGCCGGGTTACGACGGGTACTCGCGCGACCGTGGTCTCGGCCCCGGGCCCGGCCGAGTCCTGCGCTTCCGCGTGCCACCGGGCCTGTCGGTCGTCGAGGACGTGATCCGCGGCGAGGTCACGTTCGACCGCGCCAGCATCGAGGACTTCGTGCTGCTGCGCAGCAACGGGACGCCGGTGTTCCTGCTCGCCAACGTCGTCGACGACATCGAGATGGGCATCACCCACGTCGTGCGCGGCGACGAGCACCTGCCGAACACGCCGAAGCAGCAGATGATCTGGAGCGCTCTCGATCGCGAGCCGCCGGTGTGGGCGCACGTCCCTGTGCTCGTGAACGAGCAGCGCAAGAAGTTGTCGAAGCGGCGCGACAAGGTGGCGCTGGAGCAGTACCGCGAGGAGGGCTACCTCGCCGATGCGATGGTCAACTACCTCATGACGCTCGGCTGGGCGCCGCGGGGCGAGACCGAGATCGTGCCGTGGGCGCAGATCGAGCAGGAGTTCCGGCTCGAAGACGTGACGCACTCGCCGGCCTACTTCGACCTGAAGAAGCTCGCCGCCTTCAACGGCGAGTACATCCGGTCGCTGTCGGTCGACGCCTTCGTGGCGGCCTGCGCGCCCTGGATCCCGGCCGAGTGGGACCGCGATCGCTTCGCCGCCATCGCGCCGCTGCTGCAGACGCGGGTCATCACGCTGGCGGACGCCGCCCCGATGGTCGACTTCCTGTTCGGGGACGGGCCCGTCATCGACGGCGCGGCGTGGGCCAAGGCCCTGGCGCCGCCGTGGGCGGGCGAACTGCTCGACCGCGTGATCGACGCCTACGCCGACGCGCCGTGGACCAGTGAGGCGTTGAACGAGACGTGGCGGGCCATCGCCGACGAGCTCGGCGCCAAGCTCAAGCTGGCCCAGGCGCCCGTGCGCGTGGCCGTCACCGGCCGGGCCGTCGGTCCGCCGTTGTTCGAGTCCCTCGAGCTGCTCGGCCGGGAGGAGACGCTGGCGCGGCTGCGGGCGGCGCGGGACCGGGTACCCGCCTCGCCGTGAACCGGGTCACCGACGACACCCCGGTCGCGCTGGTGCGCCCGGTGGCCGCGGGAGCGCCGGCTCGAGGCAAGCGGGGCCGGCCGTGGCGGTGGGTGGCCGTGGGCCTCGCCGCCGTCGTGGCGCTCGCTGCCGGTTACTACGTGATCAGCTTCCTCCAGGTGTGGTCGACGGGTCGCAGCGACCAGGCGCGCCCCGTCGACGCCATCGTCGTGATGGGCGCGGCCCAGTACGACGGTGAGCCCTCGCCGCAACTGGCCGCCCGCCTGGACCACGTCGTCGAGCTGTGGCCGCAGGGGTTGGCCCCCCTCGTCGTCGTGACCGGCGGCAACCGTCCCGGCGACCGCTTCACCGAGGCTCAGGCGTCGGCGGCCTACCTCACCGAGCGGGGCGTGCCGGCCGAGGCCATCGTCCTCGAGGACCGCGGCACGACGAGCTACGAGTCGTTGGAGGGCGTCGCCGCGCTGCTCGCCGAGCGCGGGCTCGACGACGTGCTGATCGTCACCGACCCGTACCACGCCCTGCGCAGCCGCCTGATCGCCGAGGACCTCGGCCTGCGGGCCCACGTCTCACCGACGCCCACCACCGTCGTCGGCGGCGGCGAGCAGTTCAGCCACCAGCTCGAGGAGGCCGCCGGCGTCGCCATCGGGCGGCTCATCGGGTTCGACCGGATCTGACGCCGCTAGACTGCTCATCCGCTCCATGGGGAGTGGTGTAAACGGCAACACAGCAGATTCTGGTTCTGTTATTAGGGGTTCGAGTCCTCTCTCCCCAGCTCTGACGCCCCCGCCAGTGGCGGGGGCGTTGCTCTGCCGGGCGTCGCTGCTAGCCTGACCGACCGCTGCTCGGCCCGTTCGTCTAGAGGCCTAGGACACCACCCTCTCAAGGTGGCGGCACGGGTTCGAATCCCGTACGGGCTGCCAATCCCTGGTCAGCGACCCTCGGTGGAGGGTCGCTCGCCGGCCGATCACGTCCGGAAGGGGCGACCTACGGGTTGTCGGTGACGACCATGTAGGCGGTGGCTTTGAGGCGCATGCTGGTGTGCGCCCTGCTCCCAAGCTTCGTGGCGGATGGTGCCGGCGGCGCGTGCGTCGAGCGTCAACCGCACGCGGCCGGCGCTGTCGGTGATGCCGGAATACCAGTAGACGGTGTCGTAGCTGGCTCCGACGGTGACCCAGGTGTTCGGCCGGAAGCCTGATGCGAGGACGTCGTACCGCGCTCCTTCGGCGATCGGGCCGGCGGGTTCGAAGACGATGGTCGCGGCATTGGGTCGCCGTTGGGCCGCCTCGACGCCGCTGGCCGCGGCTGGGACCCCGGACGCGGGGGCCACGACGGCGATGGCGGCGGCGATGCCGGTGAGGAGTCGGCGTGCGCCGGCGCTGCGAATCATGGCTGGGCTCCTTCGGGACGAAGGTCGGCGGAACGAATCGACAGCGTAGTCACGTGACCGTCATGAAAGGGTCGCAATGCTGCAGTTCTGTGACGATGATATCGACGAGGCTACCTCGCCCCGCATTCGAGTCGCAGGGACGGTGTGTCGAGAAAGATCCACGTGGGGACCTCTATCGACGTGGCGGCGACGGGCCTACGGTCGTGGCGGGCAGCCGTTCGGCGACGGGCCACGGCTGCCCCGGACGAGTTGGGAAGAGGGAGTGGGAGATGTTGGCTGATCGTCGGCTCGACTCTCTGGGGAGGTGGTCGCCGCTGTGGCACGCGCTCGGCGCGTTCTCCGGCGAAAGCGACCGCTCTGAGGCGGACGGCACCTCATTCGCCGTCCGCGGCCGCCAGCTCGTGAAGTGGGCGGCAAACGACCGACACCGTCGCATGACGGAGAACTGATCGACGGGCGCGACCGACGTGGTCGCCGCTTTCACGGAGGGATTTGATTGATGAAAGCAGCTGTACATCGCCGCGCCCGTTCGCGGCGTCTTGGCGTCGCGGTGGTCGCCGCGCTCGCCGCCGGGACCGTCCTCGTCGCTGGGGGTCCCGTCGGCGCCGTGCACGACGACAACTTGTTCGAGCTCGGCCCGATGCCGGCCCCACCGACCAACATCCTCGGCGACGGCTGTCGTCGCCAATGGACCGGACTGGGCCGACCTCTTCGACGCCAACGGCGAGCTGATCGACGGCGCGCTCGACGCGTTCGGTGGCGTGGCGGCGTCGTTCGAGGCCGATGCGAACTCGGCCAAGGGCGCCACTGACCCGACGACGTTCTGTGGGGCGGGGGGGTCGAACAAGAACAACGACCCGATCTCGGCCCTGCGGACTGCGTCGCCCAGGGTCTGCCGGCGAACTGCGACTCGTGGCACTGGGACGGGGGGAACAACCCGGCCAAGGACGACTTGACGAATGTCTACGCCTACGCCACGTTCGACGCCGCTGGCGACTTGATCATCTACGCCGGGTTCGAGCGCATCGCGCCTGAGGGGGACAGCCACATCGACATCGAGTTCTTCCAGGATCCGGTCGCCCTCGCCGAGGACGTCCCGTGCAACGATCCTGGGAACGACCCGACGCCGTGCGAGTTCACCGGGGTGCGCACGATCGGTGACCTGATCGTGTCGATGGACTTCGTCGCAAGGCGGCGGCATCGGCGAGGTGATCGATCCACGAGTGGGGACGGCACCGAGTACGTGCAAATCGGTGTCGTCCGCCGGGCAGGGTTGCAACGGCGAGGACACGATCTGCGCGTTCAACAACGGCGTGGCCATCAACGGCGGCCCGTGGCCCAACTTCGATCGTGGTGGCGCGGTGATCACCGAACTGCCGGCGAACGCGTTCACCGAGTTCGGTGTCAACGTCACTGAGCTGCTCGGCGCCAACCCGTGCATCTCGACGTTCATGGGCAAGACCCGCTCGTCGCAGTCGTTCACCGCCGAGCTGAAGGACTTCTCCGGGCCGGCCGGGTTCAACATCTGCGGTGCCTCGATCGACATCGACGGCGACGCCGTCAACGAGGTCGGCCAGGAGCACACGTTCACCGTCACCGTGCTCCAGCAGCTCGGATCAACCGAGGTTGGCGCCGAGGGTGTGATCGTCGACGTCACGTTGACGGACGCCAACGGGGCGGCCGTGGACTTGATCGAGGACCTCTGCGCGGACCCGGGGACCGATGCCAACGGTCAGTGCACCGTGACGTTCACGTCGGACACGCCGGGAACCGTCACGGGACATGCCGTCGGCCGACGTCGATGTGTTCGGGACGGAGTTCCACGTCGAGACGGACGGTCAAGGCGAGAACGGCGGGGACGTCGTCAAGCGGTTCGTCGACGCCAACATCAGCATCTCTCCCGATGACACCAACAGCATCGGCGAGAGCCACACGTTCAACGTCAGTGTCCAGCAGAACGACGGGCTCTCGGCCGCCGAGGGTGGCGACGGGGTGTCCGGCTTCGGACCGGCTCCTGATGGCACCACGCCGACGGTCACGCTGACCGACTCCGGCGGCGCCATCAACAACATCTCCAGCAACACCTGCGCCAGCCCGGGCACCGTGGCCGGATCGTGCAGCGTGACGTTCACATCGAACACCGCGGGGACCGTCACCGGTCACGCCACGGTCACGTTCAGTGTGGGTGGGGTCAGCCTGACCCGCGCCACCGACGAGACCCACGGCAGCACCGATGACGCCGTCAAGGTGTTCGTCGCCGGGTCGATCGCGTGGTCGAAGGTCGACAACGCCGGGAACCTGCAAGGTGGGGCCACGTTCGAGGTCTGCCGCACCGCACAACCTCAACACGGCGACCGGGCTGTTCGAGGACGTCGCAGACGTCTGCGTGAGCGTCGTCGACGATGTCGACGGGGTCGACGGGCCCGCCGGGGCGGGCCTGGATCAGGAGGGCGATGCCGGCAAGTTCCTGCTCACCGGCCTGCGGCTCGGTCGTTACACGGTGCGGGAGACGGAGGCGCCTCCGGGCTACTCGCCCGATCCTGACACCGTCACCGTCGAGTTGACGCTGGCCAGCCCGAACGTGACGATCTCGACGGCCTTCGTCAACAACCGGCCGATCATCAAGCTCACCGAGTTCGGCTACACCAACACCCCGACGGGCACGCCCACAACTGGCGTGGTCTCCGGGGTTTCGGTGTTCACCGCCAAGCTCGACAACTTCGGTGGCGCCACCGCCAACCTGTCGGGCACCCTGGTCCTCACCGGGCAGTCCCCCGGCTGCTCGTCGACGACCCCGTTCGGGGACACGACGTTCGACCCGGCTGACACGCCGATCGTGGTGACCGCGACCTGCACCTACACCAACGCTGCCGACGGCACCGTGGTCACCGCCACGCTCGACGCCGACTACACCCTCAACGGTCAGACCCGCGAGGCCTCCGGCAGCCCGGCCACCATCATGTTCACGATCCAGTCCGACTGACCTCCACGCAGGAGGGGCCGCGACGCGGCCCCTCCTGCCGCGAGGAGTGATGTTGTCCCGACCTCGGGACAACGTGAGGAAGGAGAAACCAATGATGAAGCAAGCGGCGCGCGCGCGCTCTGTGCGGCCGCAGCCACCGTGCTCGTGCTGTCGGCGACGGCGTCGGCGTCGAGCGTCCACCTCAAGGGCGGAAGGAACGCCGAACCGTCGTTCACCGACAACGGATTGACGCTGCGGGCCGACGGAGAACTGTCCGGGCTGGGCAATGGCGATGTCCTCGTCACCCTCACGGCCACGTGCCGACGTGACCTCGACATGCACCAACCAGGGCGGCAACGAGGCACCGGGACAGAACCCGGCACCGATCACGGTGTCCGGCTCGCAGGCGATCCCCGAATCGGAGATCAAGAACGGCACCACGCCGTTCGGCGTCGAGACGATCGCTCCGCCGACGATCATCGTCGGCGCTCCGGACTGCCCCAACACCAACTGGACCGAAGCGATCACCGATCTGCGGTTCACCTCGGCCACCATCGTCGTCGAACAACCCGTCGGGACCACCGTGCTCACCGTCACGTGCAGCATCGCCCCGCCGACCAGCAACGGCTCCGTGCCGGGCGGCAGTGTGAGCTGCTCCCAGAGCTGAAACGGCGCGACCACGCGGTCAGCCCACGCTCACCAGCGCAGCATTGACGCCCCCGCCAGTGGCGGGGGCGTTGCTGTTCCGGGTGTCGCTGCTCGCCTGACCGACCGCTGCGCGGACCGTTCGTCTCGAACGCCGAGGACATCACCCTTCAAGGTGGCGGCACGGGTTCGAATCCCGTACGGGCTGCCAACCGATCCCAGGTCAGAGGCACTCCTCCGGGGTGCCGCTCCGGCTAGGTTCGATCGTCGTGCGGCGCCCCCGTCCCACCCGTCGCCGAGCCCGACCGCGATGAGCCTCGCGGTCGCCATCGTCATCGTCGTCTCGACGACCGCCGTCGCCATCACGGCGTTGTTGCTGGTGCGCCGCAACGCGCCGGATGGCAGCTACTTCCACGACGGAGATCGCGCGGCGGGCGTGTTCGGGGTGTTGGCGACCGGGTTCTCCGTACTGCTGGGCTTCGTCGTCTTCCTCGCCTTCACCAGCTACGACGCCGCCCGCGCCGGTGCCGAGGCCGAGGCGCTCACGGTGGTGCAGCAGATCGAGACGGCGCAGTTCTTCCCGCCCTCGGTGGCCGGCGAGCTGACGGCCGAACTGGTCTGCTACGCCCGTTCGGTGGCCGGCGTGCAGTGGGAGCGGATGGAGTCGGGGTCGTTGGGGGAGGAGCTCAACCCGTGGGCGACCGAGCTGTTCCGGACCGTGCGGACGGTCGAACCGCAGTCGGCGTCCGAGCAGTCGGCCTTCGACAAGTGGCTCGATCAGACGTCGGCGCGGGAGGAGGCGCGCATCGATCGGATCCACGGCGCCGTCGGGGTGATCCCCACGCCGCTGTGGTTGGTGCTGTTCTTCAGCGCCGGGTTGATCTTCGCGTTCATGCTCTTCTTCGCCGACAGCGGAGAACGGGCGATCGTCCAGGCCGCGCTGATCGGCACGGTGATCGCAGTGATCACGGCGATGTTGCTGCTGCTCACGTTCCTCGACAACCCGTTCCACGATGGCCTCGGGGGTCTGCGACCGGTGGCCATGGAGCGGTCGTTGGAGATCATCGACCAGGAGCTCCAGATCGCGAACCTGGACGTGTCGCCGCCGTGCGACGAGCTCGGGAACGCCCTGTAGGCGGGATCCGTGGACTGGCTGACCTCCCTGCCGGTGGGGACTCTGGTGCTCGGCTGGCTCACGTTCACCGTCCTGGTCGCTTTCGGCGCCCGGCTGGTGGTACGTGCCGTGGTGCCGGCGGACGAGCACGACCACGTCGCCGGCGTCGCCTCGCCGCTGATGCCCGCGCTCGGGGCTGCCTTCGGGGTGCTGATCGCGCTCACGCTGGCCGGTGAAGCGGGCTACTTGAAGTCGGCGCAGGACATCGTCGCCGCCGAGGCGTCAGCGGCGTCACGTCTGGCGTGGGCGGCGACCAGCCCGGGTGTCCGATCGGATCCGATCCACGCGGCCTTGCGCGAGTACCTCGAGGCGACGCGAGCGACGGAGTGGCGGGGCGACGGCGCCGCCGACGGAGACCCACAGGTCGCCCAGGCGATCGCTGCGCTCGAGGGGGTGGTGCGTGCCGAGGCGGCCCGCACCGAGTTGGGCACGCCGGCCAGCACCGAGCTCCTCGTCTCGTTGGATGCGCTCACCGGCAGCCGGCGGGAGCGGATCGCCGCCGCGTCACGCCAGATCCCCGTGCTCTACGTCGTCACGCTGGTCGTGGGTGGGATGGCGTTGATCGCCAACGCCGGCGCCCTGGGCTTCGACAGCAGCATCCGGACGTCGCTGCTCGTCGTGGGCCTCGCGGTCGTGGTCGGCCTGAGCCTGGCCCTCCTCTTCTCCCTCGGCGCGCCGTGGCGGGGGCCGCTCATCGTGACCGGACATCCGATCGATGTGGTCGTCGATGACCTGCGCACGGGATGGTTCGGTTAGGCGGAACGTCGCCGCGGGGCCTGCGTGCTCGGCGCCACGACGCCGGCGGATGCGTGGGAGACTGGCGCCATGCTCGACCAGCTGAGCCCGATGGAGGCGATCATGTGGCGGGTCGGCCAGGACGCCACGCTGCGGATGACCGTCGGCGCGTTGATGATCCTCGACCAGCCGCCGACCACGGAAGCACTCACCGAGCGCCTTGCCGCCGCAGCGCAGCAGGCGCCGCGGTTGCGCCGGCGCCCCGACGAACCGCCGGCCATCCGGACGCGTCCCGCCTGGGTCGATGATCCCGATCCGGCGCCCGAGCTCCACCTCCGATCACTCTCGGTGGCGTCGCCGGGGTCGCTGCGGCAGGTGCTCGACCTGGTCGGCCTGCTCGAGTCGATCCCGTTCGACCCCGAGCGCTCGCCGTGGGACGTGACCCTGATCGAGGGGCTCGAAGGCGGCCGGGCGGCGCTCTACCTGCGCGCCCACCACGTGCTCACCGACGGCGTCGGCGGGATCCGGCTGGTCGGGTTGCTCCTCGACGAGCCCGGTTGGCCACGAGTCGCGCCCGCCCCCGTCGAGCTGGCGAAACCAGCCACGCCGCAGCCGGCGGCGAACGGTGACCGCCAGGCGGGGCTCGTGACGATCACCATCGATGTCCCGAGGGCGCTGCGCCGGTTCGTCGACGGCCTCAACGCGGCCCGTGACGTCGATCCCGTCGACTCGGCGGTCCGGGGAGTCCAACGGGCCCTCGACGTCGCCAACTCCGTTTCCCGCCAGCTGATGGTGACCGGCGGACCGCTGTCGCCGCGACCGGCCGCCCGTTCGCTGCTCAGCCACTTCGAGGTGATCTCCGTCGACGGGGCCCGCGCCGCGTCGCTCGCGCTCGGCGGCAGCCGGAACGATCTGCTGGTGGCGGCCGCGGCCGCCGGCCTCGGGCAGTACCACGAGAAGCTCGGGCAACCGACGCCGGAGCTGCGCCTGGCGACACCGACCAGCCAGCACCGCAACCACGAAGCGGGCGGCAACTGGTTCGCGCCGGCCCGGCTGGAGGTCCCGACCTCCGTCGGACGGCCAGGACCCCAGTTCGGTGTCGTGATCGAGCGGTTGGCGCAGGCCCGGCGGGAGCCGGCGCTCCAGGTGGCGTCCACGCTCGCGGCGACGCTCGGGCGCCTGCCGACCCGGCTGCTCCTCCCGGCCCTGCACGCCCAAGCCGACTCCGTCGACTTCGCCGCGACCGCCCTCCCCGGTCTCAGGGGGACCCGTCACATCTGCGGCTCGGCCATCGAGACGAGCTATCCGCTCGGGCCGCGCCTCGGCTGTCCGATGAACATCACCGCATTCGGCAACGACGACCGGCTCGACGTGGGCATCGCCCTCGACACGGCGGCGGTCGCCCAGCCCGCGCTCCTCGTCGAGTGCCTGACGGAGGCCTTCGACAGCTACGTGACGACGTCCACCGCGAACCAGGGATGAGCCGATCGTGGCTCGCCGCCAAACCGGCCGTCGCCGGCGGGAACGACACGGGCTGATCGACTCGCTGCTCGACGGGGCGACGGACATCGTGCAGTCCGTCGCCAACGAGGTGGCCCCCGGCGTCGTCGGTGCCCTCGACGTCGATCAGGTCGTCCAGCGCGTCGATGTCCAGGCGATCGTCGACAAGGTCGACATCGAGGCCGTCGTCGACCGGGTCGACGTCGAGGCCCTCGTCGACAAGGTCGACATCCAGGCGGTCGTCGACAAGGTCGACATCCAGGCCGTCATGGATCGCGTCGACCTGCAGCAACTGCTGGCCCGCATCGACCTCAACGAGGTGCTCGACAAGCTCGACGTGGACCTGCTCCTCGAGCGGATGGACCTCAACCGGCTGCTGGCGCGCGTCGACATCGACGCCGTGCTGGCCAACGCCGACCTCGACGACCTCATCGCGCGGGTGGACCTGCAGGCCGTCGTCGACCGGCTCGACATGGACCAGATCGTCGCCAAGGTCGACGTGAACGCGGTCCTGCAGCGCGTCGACCTCGACGCGCTCGTCGAGCAGACCGAGCTCGGCGCGCTCATCTCACGGTCCGGCTCCGCGGTGATGGGCCAGGTCATCGACGTCGTGCGCAGCCAGGGCGTCGGTCTCGACTCCTTCGTGCACCGGTGGGCCGACCGCATCCTGCGCCGCGACGCGTCGACCGGCCCGAGCGGGCCACCGCTCCTGGTCGGCCAACCGACGGCCGCGGCGCCGAGCCCAGGCGTGCCGTCGTGACCGCGTCGACGCGTGAGTTCAACCTGCTCGGCGGGACCGGGCTGGAAGGGCACTATGCGGGCATCGTGACCCGCTTCGGCTCCTTCGTCATCGACGTGTTGGTCATGGCGATCCTGTTCTCCATCGGCGGAGTCGTCGTGGAGTACGTCCTGACGGTGGTGCTGCGGGAACCGGTGCACCTGTCCGAGGCGCCGATCGCCTCGGGGATCGCGCTCGCCCTCTGGGTGTTCCTGTACCTCACCTACCCGCTGGCCGCCTCCGGCCGGACGTTCGGCATGGCGGCCCTGGGGGTGCGGGCGGTCCGCGTCGACGGCAGCGACCTCGACGGACGGCACGCCGTCATCCGGGTGCTGGCGCTCCCGCTGAGCTTCCTGCTGCTCTGCTTCGGGTTCGTCCTGATCCTGCTCCGCCGCGATCGTCGCGCCCTCCACGACCTCATCGCCCGGAGCGCGGTCGTGTACGCGTGGGACGCCCGCGCCGCCCGCATGAGGTTCCTCGCCAGGCGGTGAACCGGCGCGAGGTCGTTTGTGTCAGCACACATCGGCCCGGGACCGACGTGTGCTGACACAAATCGAGGATCAGCCGTTGCGCGCCAGTTCCAAGGCCATCTGCGGGAACCAGTCGCCGGGCGCCGGGTCGATGCGACCCCACTCCGGGTCGATGGTCGTGCCGGCCGGCCCGAGGCCGCGGGTGCACTCGCCGTCGGACTCACCGGGGATCTTCACCCACAGGAAGGCGTCGACGAGCGCGATGCCGGTGTCGAGCGTCGGCGCGAGGCCGAGTCCCCGATCGGGCGGGTTGCACCAGTCCTGCGGGTCCGGGTAGGCCGGCGGCTGCCACGGGCCGCGGCCGTTGCGGCTGGTGTCGATCACGTAGTGCGTCGTCGCCGGTGTGCCCTGCAGCATGTTGCTGTAGCGCAGGTCGATGCCGGACGTGTTGAGGGCCGGGTCGTCGCTCGCGGCGCTCCACTCGCCGAAGGCGCTGAGCGCATCGCCGATCCACTCGCCGCGGAGCTGGGCGATCTTGGCCGGCAGCGGACCCCCGTTCCAGTACTGGTTCGGGCAGCCGAAGAAGTCGCCGGCGGCGACCGCCGTGGCGTACGCCAGGCAGCTCGAGATCCACTGGCCGTACTGCACGTTGTTCGTCGTGAAGTGGTAGTTCGAGACGTTCAGGTAGAAGCCGTCGGCGTCGGCCACGCCCGCTTGGGCGAGGCGGTGGGCGATGTCGCCGGCGCCGAGCCAGGCGCTGTGCGTGCCGTCGAGGTAGGTCGTCACGTTGGGCAGCGCGGCGAGCGCGTCGACGGCGTGGTCGAGCATGGCGAACCGCTCGGCGGCGGCCGTCGCCGGGTTCGCTTCGGCCGGCTGGCACCACTCGAGCGCGTTCGACCCGTCGGCGCTGCCGTAGGGGTCGTACCACGGGATGATGCCGAGCCCGTCGGGCTCGAGGATGACGACGGCCTGCCGGTTGCCGATGCCGGCGGCGAAGGCGTCGATCCAGGCCTCGTACTCGGCGCGTGTCGTCGCCCCCCCGGCCGAGAACTGGGCGCAGTCGCGGAAGGGGATGTTGTAGGCGACCAGCACGGGCACCGTCCGGTGGGCGGCGGCCAGGATCGTCGTCAGGCGCACGTCGCGGGTGACCGATCGCGGCGTGCCCTGCGTGAACCAGACGGCCTGCGGCGTCTCGATCATCGCGCGGATCAGCGCGGCGTCCTCGTGTCGCCGGCGCAGGTGCAGCTCGATGATCTGGCGGACGGCCCCGAAGTCGGGCGGCGGGACGTACAGGTCCCCGTCCGATCGGTGCTCCCGCGCTCCCGCGGTCGGTGCGACGGCCAACGTGGTGACGAGGGCGACGACGACCGCGCCCAGGACGCGGCGCCGGCGCGCCGGCGTACTACCCCCCATGGTTCCCCTCCTGCTCTGTGGAAGCGCTTCCACCCCCGCGGAAGCGCTTCCACAGTAGCCATTCCTGCCACCCGTGCGGCGCGGTAGCGTCACGGCCCTGCCACCCGCTCCGACCGAGACGTACGACGGCGTGCTGGCCGCCCTCGAGACGATCGTCGAGCGCGCCGGGCGCGACGGCGACCGCAACGGCTACTTCGCCGCGATGTACCTCGCCGTCACGCGGACGGTCCTCGAGCGGTCCGCCACAGGGCGCTTCCACGACGCCGACCGGATGGAGCGCTTCGTCACCGGCTTCGCCCTGCGCTACCTCGACGCCCACGCGGCGTGGCGGGCCGGCGCGCCCTGCTCGCTGTCGTGGCAGGCCGCGTTCCGCGCCGCCGCGCGGTGGCGCCCGATCATCCTCCAGCACCTCCTGCTCGGCATGAACGCCCACATCAACCTCGACCTCGGCGTGGCGGCCTCGGCGATCGGCGACGACGGCGGCCTCGAGGCCGTGCAGGCCGACTTCGACGCCATCAACGACGTGCTCGGCGAGCTCGTCGCCGGCTGCCAGCAGGCCCTCGGCGAGGTCTCACCGTGGCTCGGCCTGGCCGACCGCGCCGGCGGCGGCGGCGACGAGACGCTCATCCGCTTCAGCCTCATCGCCGCCCGCCGTCAGGCGTGGTCCGTGGCGACGCGCCTCAGCAGGGTGCCCGCCGCCGAGCGCGAGCCGGAGATCCGGGCCGTCGACACGGCCACGCTGGGCGTCGCCAGGGTGGTCGAGCACCCGGGCGTGACGGCCAGCACGCTGCTGCTCGCCGTACGGATCCGCGAGCGGGCCGAGCCCGTCGAGGTGATGCGGCTGCTCGCCGCGGCGCGCCCCGACCGTCCGTGAGCAGCACGTGCCCGTTCGGGCACCGGGTCTGCCCGCCGGGCCGTTGTGCCCGTGCCGGACCGCGCCCACGATGATGACGTGTCCGACGTCGTCTACCTCGCCGAGGGTGAGGACAAGTACACGCTCGTCCAGACCAAGGAACCGATCGACTGCGACGCCCGCCTCCCGCTGTGCCGCGCGGCCTGTTGCCGGCTGCGCGTCCCGCTGAGCCGCCAGGACGTCGACGAGGAGATCGCCCAGTGGGACCCGGACAAGCCGTTCCTGCTGCGCCTGCGTGACGACGGGTACTGCGTCCACTGCGACGCCTCGTCGCACCGCTGCACCATCTACGAGCAACGTCCGGGCATCTGCCGCACGTACACGTGCCGCACGGACAAGCGGATCTGGATCGACTTCGAGGGGCGCATCCCCAACCCCGCCCTCGTCGGTCTGTTCCCGGACGCCGCGCCGGGCTGACGGCCGGCGGCGGCCGGTACCGTGCCGCCGGTGAGTGACTCGGTCCTGGACGCCGTCGTCATCGGCGGGGGGCACAACGGCCTCGTCGCCGCCGCCTACCTGGCCGGGGCCGGGCGCTCGGTGCGCGTGCTCGAGCGCGCCGGAAGCCTCGGTGGCGCGGCGCGCTCGGACGAGGTGTTCCCGGGCCGGCCGGCTCGGTTGTCGAAGTACGCCTACCTCGTCAGCCTGTTGCCGCAGCTGATCGTCGACGAGCTCGGCCTCGACCTCTCGCTCCGCCGCCGGGTGGTGTCGTCGTACACCCCGGTCGGCGACGGCGGGATCCTCGTCGACGATGCCGATCCCGACGCCACCCGCGCCAGCCTCGGCGCCGACGCCGGCGCGTGGGACGACCTCCACGAGCTCACCACGAGCGTCGCCGAGCGGGTCTTCCCGACGCTCACCGAGCCGCTGCGCGACGCCGACGCCTTCCGCCGCCACGTCGGCGATGAGGGCGCCTGGCGCGACCTGTTCGAGCGTCCCCTCGGCGAGCTGCTGGAGCGCTGCTTCGTCGACGACACGGTGCGCGGCATCGTCCTCACCGACGCCCTCATCGGCACGTTCACCCACGCCCACGACCTGCTGGCCAACCGCTGCTTCCTCTACCACGTGATCGGCAGGGGCACCGGACACTGGGACGTACCGGTCGGCGGCATGGGCACGGTCACCGACCAGCTCGCCGCAGCCGCCGCCGCCCGCGGCGCCGAGCTGCTGACCGGACAGGACGTCGTCGCCCTGACCACCGACGGCGACGAGGCCACGGTCACCACCGCCGACGGGCGCACCGTGCGGGCCCGCCAGGTGCTCTGCAACGCCGCCCCCGCCGTGCTCCGCCGGCTGCTCGGCGAGCCGGTGGGACGACGGCCCGAGGGCGCCCAGGTCAAGGTCAACATGCTGCTGTCGCGCCTGCCGGCGCTGCGTGACCGGCAGGTGCGCCCCGAGCGGGCCTTCGCCGGCACGTTCCACGTCAACGAGGGCTACGAGCAGCTCGGGGCGGCCTACCGTCAGGCGTCCAACGGCCGGATGCCCGATGTCGCGCCCTGCGAGATCTACTGCCACTCGCTGAGCGACCCGACGATCCTCGACCCCAGCCTGCGCGACGAGGGCGCCCAGACGCTCACGCTGTTCGCCCTGCACATGCCGGCCCGCCTGTTCGACGGCGATCCGGACCGCTCGCTGGACGCCGCGCGGCGGACCATCCTGGGCTCGCTCGACGCCGTGCTGGCCGAGCCGATCGAGGACTGCCTGTACGACCCGGACTGCATCGAGGTGATGGGACCGCGTGAGATCGAGGCGGCGCTGGCGATGCCGGGTGGCCACATCTTCCACCGCGACCTGCAGTGGCCGTTCGCCGAGTGCGCGGCCGAGGAGGGCACCTGGGGGGTCGAGACAGCGCACGGCAACGTCTTCCTGTGCGGCGCCGGCGCGCGGCGCGGCGGTGGCGTGTCCGGCATCCCCGGGCGCAACGCGGCGATGGCCGCGCTCGCCGCCCGCCGGACGCGCTGATCAGGTCTCGAGCGGGCGCAGCGCGTCGGCGGCCATCGCCAGGTGGGCGTCCCACGACCCGACGTCACGCGGCTCGTCGACGGGCACGACCACGAACTTCGACGTGCCGACCTCGACGAAGCGCTTGATCGTGGCCGCGAGGTCGTCCCAGCCGACCGACACGAGCGAGGCGGGGTCGTCGAGGTCGGGGCGCCGCCGGGCCAGCGTCGCCAGCAGCACGTCGGGCACCGAGCCGAGCGTGTAGGGGATCAGCGCGCCGTAGTGGTCGTCCTCGATGGCCCGCCCGTGCTCGGCGGCGGTCTGCTCGACGACGCGGCGCCCGGCCTCGGCGTCGGCGGGCGTGATGAACGACGGCAGCCAGCCGTCGGCGAGCCGCCCGACGCGCCGCAGCTCGGACGGCGCGATCCCCCCGAGCCAGACGTCCAGTCGGCCCGGTTGCGGCCGCACGCGCAGCCCCTCGTAGTGGAAGCGGGCGCCGTCGTGGTCGACGACCTCGTCGTACCAGCAGGCCCGCATCACGGCCAGCGCCTCGTCGAACCAGGCGGCGCGCTCACCGCGCTGGACGCCGAACGCCTGGTGCTCCCGAGGGTCGGCGACGCCGAGGCCGAACGCCGGCAGCAGCCGGCCGCCCGACATGACGGCCAGCGTGGCCAGCTCCTTGGCCAGCACGACGGGGTTCCGGCCGGGCACCACCAGGACGCTCATGCCGAACTTCAGCCGCGTCGTCCGGCCGGCGGCGTAGGACATCGCGACGATCGGGTCGGGCGCCTCGCCGCTCAGCCGCTCGGACAGCCACAGGCTGTCGAACCCGAGCCGCTCGATGGTGTCGACGACGGCCCCGAACTCCGGACCGTGCAGCGGGGTGCGCGTCCCCAGCCCGACGCCGATGCGGACCTTCATCTCGTGGAGTCTGCCGCTGCGAGCGACCGACCGCCAGGGCGGGAGCGGCCCGCTACGGCCTGCGTGGCCGGGGAACGCCGTTACGGCCTGCGTGGCCGGGGAACGCCGTGACGGCGCACCGTGTCGGCGTGCCAGCTGAGGGCGAAGCCGAGGATCACGACGGGGACCAGCACGAACACCGCCGACACGTCGGTCAGCACCCGCAGGACGACGATCGCCACCACCGCGAGGAGGCTGAGCACGAGGCCGAGGCGCACGGTGGCGCGGTGGGCCGGCGGCGCCGGCCGGGCCGGCCGCACGAGGTGCACGGTCGTCTTCACGAAGGGTTCTTCGGCATGTTCGGCGGGGAACCACAGCAGAAATCCCGCGTCCTGTCGTTTGATTTCGGCCCGATCGGGCCGTGGCCGAACGACAGAAACGCTCGGGCGGGCGACGCACCCCGTTACCGTTCCCGGGCCGATGGAGCCGACGGTGGTCCCGACGACGTTCGTCCCGAGCGGGCGCGACATGCTGCGCGACCGCTCGGTGGCGACGTTCCTCCTGGCCAGCGGGGCGGCGTCGACGGGGTCCATGCTCCAGGCCGCAGCCCTCGGCAAGCACCTGTTCGACATCACCGACAGCACGCTGGCGCTCGGGCTGCTCGGCCTCGTCGAGTTCCTGCCCGCGCTGCTGCTGCTCCCGCTCACCGGCTCGGCGGCCGACCGCTTCGACCGTCGTCGGGTCGCGGCGGCGGCGTTCGCCGTCGAGGTGGTCACGTCCGTGCTGCTCTGCGTGTACGCGGCGACCGATCCGGCGTCGGCTGTCCCGATCTTCGCCGTCGCCCTGGTCTTCGGTGCGGCGCGCGCCTTCGCCGCTCCCTCGTTCCGGTCGCTGTCACCATTGATCACCCTCGACGGCGGCCTGCCCCGCCTCATCGCCCTGAGCTCGGTGACGTGGCAGTTCGGCCTCATCGTCGGTCCGGCGAGCAGCGGGTTCCTGTACGACGTCGACCCGACGGTCCCGTACGTCGTCGCCGCGACCTGCTTCGCCTTCGCCGCCGTGGCGACCACGACGCTCACCGTCCGCCGGCCCCAGCAGCGCACGCCCGCCGACGAACGGCCGTCGCTGCACCACGCCCTCGAGGGCCTCCGCTTCATCCGCCACCAGCCGGTGCTGCTCGGGGCCATCGTCCTCGACATGTTCGCCGTGCTGCTCGGTGGTGCCGTCGCCCTCCTGCCGGCCATCGCCGAGGAGCGCCTCGGCGTGGGGAACGTCGGCTACGGCTGGCTGCGCGCCGCGCCCGGCATCGGCGCCGTCGCGCTGACGGCGCTCCTCGCCGTCCGTCCGGTGCGCCGGCGCGTGGGCCGCACGCTGCTCGTCGCCGTGGCCGTGTTCGGCGTGGCGACCGTCGTCCTCGGCGTGACGCGCAGCTACGCGCTGGCGTTCGTCGCGCTGGTCGTGCTCGCCGGCGCCGACGCCGTCAGCGTCTACATCCGCTCCACCATCGTCCCGCTGGCCTCCCCTGACCGCATGCGCGGCCGCGTGATGGCGGTGGAGAACGTCTTCATCGGCGCGTCCAACGAGCTCGGCGCCTTCGAGTCCGGCGTCACCGCCGCGCTGCTGGGTGTCGGGCCGGCCGTCACGATCGGCGGCATCCTGACGCTCGGCGTGGTCGGTCTGTGCTGGTCCGTGTTCCCGGGACTGCGCGACATCGACCGCTTCGAGGACGTCGCCGCGGATCCCTGAACCACCCGCGTGGCCTGTGGTTGACTGGCCCGGGGCGGACCCCACCGGATCAGGAGCAGTCGTGAAGAACTTCCTCGCCGAATTCCGATCGTTCATCAACAAGGGCGACGTCATCACGATCGCCGTCGGCCTCGTGATGGCCCTCTACTTCGCCAAGATCGTCGACGCCATCCTGGTCGGCGTGGTCAACCCGATCATCGCCGCCATCTTCGGGAAGTCGAACTTCACCGAGATCGGCTTCGACATCGGTGACGCCCGCATCTCCGTCGGGCTCGTCATCGACGCCGTCATCAGCTTCGTCGTCGTCGCCTTCATCCTGTTCCTGATCGTCAAGGCCTACAACAAGTGGCGCGGCGCCGCCGGTCCGGCCACGAGCGAGATCTCCCTGCTCACGGACATCCGCGACGAGCTGCGCGCCCGCCCGCCGGTCTGAGCCGTTTCAATGTCCGGATGCGCCGGCGCCACGTCCTCGTCCTCGCCGCCGGCGCGCTCGCGCTGACGGCGTGCGGCGCGGGCGGCGAGGCGGCTCCGCCCGACGCGCCCGCCACCGTGCCGGGCGTCGGCGAGTTGCCGCCGGACGACGTCGCGCCGACAGGCCCGCCGACGAAGGACCAGGTCGACCGCGCCGCGTCGTCGACGACGGAGTCGACCTCCACCTCCACCCGTCCACGCCGGGCGGGCACGACGACGACGTCCACGTCAGTGCCCGAGTTCGAGCCCGTCGGCGACGTCGTCGACGGCAACCGCCTGCTCGTCATCGGCGACTCGATCATGGCGTCGACGGCCCAGCGCTATGGCGGCGAGATGTGCCGTCAGCTGGTCCCCCAGGGCTGGGCCGTCGAGGTCGACGCCGAGACCGGCCAGCGCGTCGAGTTCGCCAGGGAGGTGCTCGATGCCAGGCTGCGGGCCGGGTGGGACGCCGTGGCGATCCTGCTCGGCAACAACTACAACCACGACCCGCAGGCGTACGCCAAGGTGCTGGACGAGGTCCTCGACGAGATCGGTGACCGCCCTGTCCTGCTGTACACCGTCACCCACTTCCGTGACGAGCAGGCCGAGGTCAACTACGTGATCTCCTCGGTCGCCCGGGAGCACGACAACGTCCGCATCGTCGACTGGGCCGGTCACACCGAGGACGCCCCCGAGCTGCTCGGCGGCGACGGCCTGCACCTCAGCGACGCCGGCCGCCAGGAGCTGGTCGCGCTGACCGCCTACGCGCTCGGCCGGGCGCCGGCGGGCAGCCGCGGCGAGTGCCTGCCCACCCGCTTCACCGACGATTCGGCGACCCGACCGAGCGGCGACTGACCGGCATCCAAACAACGGTTGGATCGGGCTCCGCCGCCTGCCACCCTTGAGCGGTGCTCCAGGCGCAGGGACTCGCGGTCGAGGTCGGCGGCCGGCTCGTCATCGAGTCGGCCGACTTCACCGTCATGCCCCGCGACAAGGTCGGCCTCGTCGGCCGCAACGGTGCCGGCAAGACCAGCCTGTTCCGCGTGCTCGGCGGCGAGGCCGAGCCGGCGGCGGGACGGGTGATCCGCAAGGGCGCCTTCGGGTACCTGCCGCAGGACCCGCGCATCGCCGGCGTCCTCGACGGTCGCACGGCCGTCGCCCACATCCTGTCCGGGCGGGGCGTCGACGCCGAGATCGAGCGCATCGAGAAGCTGCGCATCGCGATGGAGGAGCGGCCCGACGAGCGCAACGTCGCCCGCTTCACCCGCGCCGAGGAGGTCTTCCGCACCAACGGTGGCTACGCCGCCGACAGCGAAGCGCGGGCGATGGCCGCCGGCCTCGGCATCGGACCCGAGCGCGTCGACGCGCCGATCGGCGTGCTGTCCGGCGGCGAGCGCCGCCGCGTCGAGCTGGCCCGCATCCTGTTCGCCGGCAGTGACGTGCTGTGCCTCGACGAGCCGACCAACCACCTCGACGTCGACGCCAAGGAGTGGCTGATGGGCTTCCTGCGGGTGTACCGCGGCGCCCTCCTGGTGATCAGCCACGACTTGGAGCTGCTCGACGAGGCGATCACGCGCGTCCTCCACCTCGACCGGGCGGGGGAGGAGACGGTCGGCCACCTCGTCGAGTACCGCGGCACCTACTCGCAGTACCGCGCGGCCCGCGCCGCTGACGAAGAGCGCCTGACCAAGCTCGCCGAGCGCCAGACCAAGGAGATCGCCCGGCTGCAGCGCTTCGTCGACCGCTTCGGCGCCAAGGCGTCGAAGGCCTCGCTGGCCCACAGCATGGAGAAGCGCATCGCCCGCATCGACGCCGACCGGGTGTCGGCGCCCCGCGGGGACAAGGTCCTGCGCGTCCGGTTCCCGACGCCGCCGACGCCAGGCCGCACCGTCATCGAGGTCGCCGGGCTCGCCAAGTCCTACGCCGGTCCACCCGTGTTCAGCGACGTCGAGTTCGATCTCGGCCGCGGCGAGCGGCTGCTGGTGCTCGGGCTCAACGGCGCCGGCAAGACGAGCCTGCTGCGCATCCTCGCCGGCGAGACCGCACCCGATCGGGGCACCGTCTCGTTCGGTCACAACGTCACCGTCGGCTACTACGCCCAGGAGCACGACAACCTGCGGTCCGACGAGTCACTGCTCGACAACATCCGGCGGGAGGTGCCCACCGGTGTGCAGCTCACCGAGACCGAGCTGCGCGGGCTGCTCGGCATGTTCGGGCTCTCCGGCGAGAAGGTGTTCCAGGACGCCGGCACGCTCTCCGGCGGCGAGAAGACGAAGTTGGCGCTGTCCATGCTGATGGTCGGCCGCAACAACCTCCTGCTGCTCGACGAGCCGACGAACAACCTCGACCCGGGCAGCCGGCAGTCGGTCACCGACTCGCTCAACGACTGGCCGGGGGCGATCATCCTCGTGAGCCACGACACCGAGTTCGTCGAGGAGCTGGCGCCCACCAAGGTGCTCCTGATGCCCGAGGGCCAGCTCGACTTCTTCGCCGCCGACTGGCTCGACCTCGTCGCCCTGGCGTAGGGACGAAGTACGGTCCGGCCATGCGCATCGGGCTGTTCTCGGACGCCATCAACTCGGGGACGGTGGACGACGTCGTCGACGAGGTGCGCCAGGCCGAGGCCGACGGGTTCGCCACCTACTGGGCGTCGCAGATCTTCGGCCACGACGCGCTCACCGCCCTTGCCGTCGCCGGCCACGAGGTGCCACGGATCGAGCTCGGCACGAGCGTGGTGCCGACGTACCCGCGCCACCCGCTGATGCTCGCCCAGCAGGCGCACACCGTGAACGCGGCGAGTGGTGGACGGCTGTGCCTCGGGGTCGGGTTGAGCCACCAGATCGTCATCGAGCAGATGATGGGCATGAGCTTCGACAAGCCGGTGCGCCACCTCCGCGAGTACCTGACCGTGCTGGGTGCCCTCTCGCGTGGCGAGGCCGTCGCCTTCGACGGCGCCGACTACCGCGTGCACGCCGGCATCGCCATCAAGGGCGCCACGCCGTTCCCGATCGTCGTCGCGGCGCTCGGCACGCAGACGCTCAAGGTCACGGCCGAGCTGGCCGACGGCACGCTCACCTGGTGCACCGGTCCGGACACGCTCGCCGGGCACACCATCCCCACGATCAACGCCGCCGCCGAAGCCGCCGGCCGGCCGAGCCCGCGCGTGATCGCCGCCCTGCCGGTGTGCGTCACGGCCGACGAGGCGGGGGCGCGCGAGCGGGCAGCGAAGATCTTCGCCATCTACGGGCAGTTGCCGAGCTATCGGGCGATGCTCGATCGGGAGGGCGCCGCCGGTCCGGCCGACATCGCCATCGTGGGGCCGTCCGACAAGGTCACCGAGGAGGTCGCTGCGCTGGCCGGGATCGGCGTCACCGACTACGCCGCCGTCGTGTTCGGCGCCGACGCCGACGAGCGGGCGGCCACGCGGGAGGCCGTGTTGGCGGCACGCACCGGCTGATGGCGCGGGCGGTCGCCGCCATCGCCGCCGGCCTCGCGCTGGCCGCGTGCAGTACGGCGACCGGCGTTCGCACGGAAGAGGCCCACCACGCCGGGCCCCGGCCGCTGGCCGGGCCGTCGGCACTGGAGTGGTCGCCGTGCGTCGAGGGGTGGGAGTGCGCCGACGTCCCGGTCCCGCTGGACCGCGACGACCCGGCCACCCGCTACGTCGAGGTCGCCATCACCCGACCGGAGCTCGACCCCGGCGACACCCGGAGACCGCTGGTGTTCGACCCGGGTGGACCGGGTGGGTCCGGCGTCGACCTCGTGCGCACGCTGGTCGATCTGCTCCCGGCGCGCCTGCTCGAGCACTTCTACCCGGTCGGGTGGGACCCGCGTGGGGTCGGTCGCTCGGATCCGGCCGTCGACTGCGGTCTCGTGCTGCCCGACGACATCCCCGACCCCGAGGAGTGCCTCGCCAGGACGGGCGACCTCCTCGCCCAGGTGGGTGCACCCGACGCGGCCGCCGATCTCGACGACATCCGTGCCGCCCTCGGGGTCGAACGGCTCGACTACGTCGGCTACAGCTACGGCACGGCACTCGGGGCCGTGTACGCCATGCTCCACCCCGACCGCGTCGGACGGTTCGTGCTCGACGGTGCCTTCGATCCGACGGCGGGGCGCGACGACCGGCCCGGGATCGCGCTCGAGGAGGGGGCCTACGCCGACGACGGACGGTCCGACGTGATCGAGCGCTTCCACGAGCTGTGCGACGCCACCACCGAGTGCGCGGCGGGCCCGGGCAGCGCCGCCGCCCTCGACGAGCTGGCCGGCCACGTCGCCGACACGCCGACACCGAACTTCGCCGGTGCCCCGGACTCCGTCGGCCGCGATGAGCTCGACGAGGTCGTCGCCGGCGCCATGCTCGATCCGTGGTCGTGGGGGCTCATCGGCGACGCCCTCGCCGAGGCCGCCGGCGGCGACGCGTCCAGCCTGGCCGCCCTGTCGCGGTGGGTCCTCGGTGATCCCGAGCTGGCCTTCTTCGACGACGCCAACTTCGCCATCTACTGCGCCGACTTCAGCCACATCGAGGATGTCGCCGGGTGCGAGGGGATGCCGGACGCCGACCACCTGCCCGTCGTCACCGAGGTCGA
Source organism: uncultured Acidimicrobiia bacterium (assembly GCA_963784255.1). GTDB lineage: Bacteria > Actinomycetota > Acidimicrobiia > Acidimicrobiales > Ilumatobacteraceae > JALZMG01. The sequence continues at coordinate 465,899 of CAWAQO010000007.1, forward strand.
GGTGGCCACACCGATCCTCGTGATCGGCACCCGCCACGACCCGCTGACGCCCGCCCGCCACGCCGAGCAGCTCGCGGCGGCGCTGGGCGACGCCGTGGTGATGACGTGGGACGGCGTCGGCCACACCGCCTTCCCGGTGTCGGAGTGCGTCGACACCGCCGTCACCGACTACCTGCTCGACGGCACGCTCCCGGACGACGAGCTGGTCTGCCCGTTCGTCGACGGGCTGGTGCGCGACCGGGACATCGGCCGCTACTTGTTCGAGTACCCGCCGACGTGGGTGCGCCCGCTGCTCGAGGAGGCGCTGCGCGCCGAGGGCCTCGACGTCGAACGGGCCACCTGCCTCGCCGGCGAGCTCGACCGCGCCGACCACCGCGTGATCACCCACGTGCTCCTCGGCGTCACGTCGCCGCGGGCGACCGCCGCCCGCCTGCGCGCCGAGGAAGCCTGCTGACAGCCGCCGTCGCGGGTCAGCTCAACGTCACCGGCATCCCGCTGGCCTCCGCCCGCACCTGCTCGAAGAAGTCGTTGCCCTTGTCGTCGACGACGATGAAGGCGGGGAAGTCGACGACCTCGATGCGCCACACCGCCTCCATGCCCAGCTCGGGGTACTCGAGGACCTCGACCTTGGTGATGTTGTCGAGGGCGAGACGGGCAGCCGGCCCGCCGATCGAGCCGAGGTAGAAGCCGCCGTGGCGGGCGCAGGCGTCGGTGACCTGCCGCGAGCGGTTGCCCTTGGCCAGCATCACCATCGACCCGCCCGCCGACTGGAACAGCTCCACGTAGCTGTCCATCCGTCCCGCCGTGGTCGGGCCGAAGGAGCCGGAGGCGTAGCCCTCGGGGGTCTTGGCCGGCCCGGCGTAGTAGACGCAGTGGTCGCGCAGGTAGGCCGGCATCGGCTCCCCGGCGTCGAGGCGCTCCTTGATCTTGGCGTGGGCGATGTCGCGGGCGACGACCATCGGTCCGGTCAGCATCACCCTCGTGCGCACCGGGTGCTTCGAGAGCTCGGCGAGGATCTCGGGCATCGGGCGGTTCAGGTCGATGCGCACCGCCTCGCCGCCTTCCAGCTGGTCGGTGACCTCGGGGAGGAAGCGGGCGGGATCGGTCTCGAGCTGTTCGAGGAAGACGCCGTCGCGGGTGATCTTGCCCTTGGCCTGGCGATCGGCCGAGCACGAGACGGCCATCGCGACGGGGCAGCTGGCGCCGTGGCGGGGGAGGCGGATGATGCGGACGTCGTGGCAGAAGTACTTGCCGCCGAACTGGGCGCCGATGCCGGTCCGCTGGGCCAGCTCGAGGACCTTCTGCTCGAGCTCGACGTCCCGGAAGCCGTGCCCCGACGGCGAGCCGCTGGTGGGCAGCGTGTCGAGGTAGTGGGTCGAGGCCAGCTTGGCCGTCTCCACGGCGAACTCCGCCGACGTCCCGCCGATGACGACCGCGAGGTGGTAGGGCGGGCAGGCCGCGGTGCCGATGGCCTGCATCTTGTCGAACAGCCACGGCAGCAACGTGGCCTCGTTGAGCAGCGCCTTGGTCTCCTGGTACAGGTAGGACTTGTTGGCGCTGCCGCCGCCCTTGGCGATGAACAGGAACGAGTAGGCGTCACCGTCGACCGCCGCGATCTTGATCTCGGCCGGGAGGTTGGTGCCGGTGTTGTGCTCCTCGTACATGGTCAGCGGGGCCAGCTGGCTGTAGCGCAGGTTGCTCGTGAGGTAGGTCTGCTGCACCCCGGCGGCGATGGCGGCCTCGTCGCCGCCACCGGTGAACACGAACTGGCCCTTCTTCGCCTTGACGATCGCCGTGCCGGTGTCCTGGCACATCGGCAGCACGCCGCCGGCGGCGATCGACGCGTTCTTCAGCAGGTCGAGGGCGACGAAGCGGTCGTTGTCGCTGGCCTCGGGATCGTCGAGGACCTTGCGCAACTGCGCGAGGTGATCGGTCCGCAGGAAGTGGGCGATGTCGCGCATGGCGGTCGCGGTGAGCGCGGTGATGGCGCTCGGCTCGACGCGCAGGAACGTGCCGGCAGGCGTCTCGAACGTGGACACACCCTCGGTGGTGAGCAGCCGGTACGGCGTCTGATCCGCCGCCAGCGGCAACAGCTCGGTGTACGACATGCCCTGCAACGTACTGACCGGAACTGACCCCCGGTCAATGGGTCCACGGCCGATCAAGTCTCCGGAGAACTCGGGTCGACCGGCCATCGGTGCTTCGGATAGCGGCCGGCCATGTCCTTGCGGACCTCCGCCCACGACCCCGCCCAGAACCCGGGCAGGTCGGCCGTCACCTGGATCGGACGGTCGGCCGGCGACAGCAGGGCGACGGTCAGGGGCACCCGCCCGCCGGCCAGCCGCGGGTGCTCGCGCACCCCGAACACGTCCTGCACCCGCACCCGCGCGGTCGGCCGGTCGGCGGTGTAGTCGATCGGCCGCTCGCGGCCCGACGGCAGGCGCCACACCGGTGGCGCCAGCTGGTCGAGCTCGGCGCCCTCCGGCCAGGGCAGCTGGGCACGCAGCAGCAGGGCGACGTCGAGCCGGTCGAGATCGGTCCGGCCGCGCGCCCCCGCAACGCCGGCGCCAGCCACTCGTCGAGCGCGGCCACCAGGGCGCGGTCCGACCAGTCCGGCCACGGCTCACCGAGCGTCTCCCGCAGGAACGCCACGCGGGCCCGCAGCTGCGTCGCCGCCGGCGTCCACGGCAGCGCGGCGAGCCGCGTCGACCGCACGCGGCCGACGATCGCCGCCGTCGTCTCCTCGCCCGCTTCCGGAGGTCGGCGCTCCTCGCCGAGCCGCAGCGCGTCGAGACGCCGCTCGACACGCAGCACCAGCTCGCCGTCCTCCCACTCCAGGCGGCGATCCTCGACGACCCCGGCGAGGAGGGCGACGACGTCGGCCGCGTCGACGGCGGCGCCGAGGCGGATGCGCGACCCCGACCGCTTGCCGTCGAGGTCGGCGGCGACCACGAACGGCGACGGCGCCAGCGGATCGTCGTCGGCGACCCACGCGCCCGTGCCGGAGCGCAACTGGAACTGCCCCGGACGGCGACGCCCGGCCAGCCGGTCGGGGAAGCCGACGAGCAGCGCGGCGCCGGCCTCGTCCGGGTCGACGGCGCCGGGGTCGAAGGAGATCCCGGCCCGCCGCGCCAGGTCGGCGGCGCGCTCGCGCACGCCGGCGGTCGCCCGCCGGTCGGCCCGCTCGTCGCCCGTCAGGCCGCACACGACGGCGACCCGCAGCGCCAGGTCGGCGGGCAGCGTGTCGGGCCGCCCGCGCAGCACGTCGCGCTCGTCGACGACCGCCGCCACGACGCACGCCAGGGTGTCGCCGCGCCCGACGATCATGCGGGCCAGGCGCGGGTGCACCGGCAGGCCGATCATGCGCCGTCCCAACGCGGTGATGGCGCCGTCCGCGAACGCCCCGAGCTCGGTGAGCAGCGCGTCCGCCTGCCGCCGCGCCTTCACGGGCGGCAGGTCGATCAACGCCAGGTCCTCGGCGGGCGTGCCCCAGACCGCCAGCTCGAGCTCGAAGCCGGCCAGGTCCACCTGGGTGATCTCGGCGGCCCGATGGGCCGGCCGGCTGCCGTGCTCGACGCGGCTCCACAGTCGGTACGCCACCCCCGGCTCGGTGCGCCCGGCGCGGCCGGCGCGCTGGTCCGCCGAGTCACGGCTGATCGACACGGTCGTCAAACGGGTCATGCCGGTCCGGGGGTCGAACCGCGGCGCGCGGGCGAGGCCGCTGTCGACGACGACGCGCACGCCTTCGACCGTCAGCGACGTCTCGGCGATGTCGGTGGCCAGCACGACGCGCCGGCGACCCGGCGGCGACGGCGCCAGCGCCCGGTCCTGTTCCTCGGCCGACACGGCGCCGGCCAGCGGCAGCACGTCGACGTCCGGGCCGGCGGCGCCGGCGAGCCGGTCGGCGGTTCGCGTGATCTCGCCGATCCCGGGCAGGAACGCCAGGACGTCTCCCGCCTCCTCGACCAGCGCCCGCTGCACGGCGCCCGCCATCGAGACCTCGATGCGGTCGTCGCGCCGGCGCGGGGCCCAGCGCACGTCGACGGGATGGGTCCGCCCCGCGCTCTCGACGACCGGCACGGCGGGCCCGAGCAGGCGGGCGAAGCGGGCGGTGTCGGCGGTCGCCGACATCGCCAGGATGCGCAGGTCGGGACGCAGCGTCGCCGCGGCGTCCAGCGTGAACGCCAGGCCGAGGTCCGTCGTCAGGTTGCGCTCGTGGACCTCGTCGAAGATCACCAACCCGACGCCCGGGAGCTCGGCATCCGTCTGCAGCCGGCGCGTCGAGCACACCTTCCGTCACGACCTCGACGCGGGTGTCGGGGCCGATGCGCCGCTCGTCGCGGGTCTGGTAGCCGATGAGCCCACCGACCGCCGTGCGGGTGAGGCTGGCCATCCGGCGGGCCGCCGCCCGCGTCGCCAGCCGGCGCGGCTCCAGCAGCACGATCCGCCGCCCCGCCAGCCACGGCTCGTCGAGCAGGGCCAGCGGCACGACGGTCGTCTTGCCGGCGCCGGGCGGGGCGCTGACGACCGCCCGGCCCGGGTCGTCGAGCGCGGCGCGCACCTCGCCGAGGACGGCGACGATGGGGAGGTCGGGGAGGTCGGACGTGGCCGGCTACCCGAGGGCGGGCGACCCGTGGAACGGGCCGGGATCGCCGACCACCGGGATGTCCGGCGGTCGCCAGGCCGAGGCGTCGGCGATGGCCTCGGCGACCGCCCGCCACGACGCCGCGGTCCAACCCTCGGCGACGGCCTGCACCGTGCCGTCGACGCGGATGAACGCGAACGCCGGGAGCTGGGTCAGCCCGAGCGACTTCACGGCGATGCGGTCGGGATCGACGAACACGAGGAACTGATCGACCAGCGGACCGAGGAACGCCTTGGTGTCGTCGGCGTCGGCGGTCACGAGGAAGTTCACGCGGGCGTCGGACCCGCGCAGCGACTCGAGGATCCGCGTCGCCGTGCGCAGGATCCACGAGCTCTCGTTGGTGTACGGATCGAGGGCGACGGTGGCGAGGTGGAACGTGGTCAGCCACTCCGACAGCGGGCGGGCCTCGGCCCCGATCGGGGTCAGCAACAGGTCCGGCGGAGGGTTCGTCGCCACGGGGTGCGACGGTAGCAAGCAGGCGTGAGACGCCCCCACTCTCCTCCGCTCGCCGCGATCAGCTGGCCGGGCCGCGGGATGGGGTCCGTGCCGCCGCCGGTACGGTGACGGCGTGCACCCGATCGAGCGCCTGCGCTACGTCGCCAGGGCCAGGGGGGCCGACGCGGAGTCGCTCGTGCGGGAGACCGCTGGCGCGCTGCGCGGCCTCGAGCTGGACCCGCCTGGTCTGGTCGTGGCCTGCCGGCGCATCGTCGAGCGCCACCCGACGTGCGGTCCGCTGTGGTGGCTGTGCGCCCGGATGCTGACCAGCGCCGATCCGATGGCGGCGGCCCGGGCGGCCATCGAGGAGATCGCCTGCGACCGCACGACCGACCGGCTGGTCGCCGAGCTGCCCGACGGGGCAACCGTGGCGACCGTCGGCTGGCCCGAGCTCGCCGGCCACGCCGTCAGCCGGCGCGGCGACGTCCGCGTGCTGGCCGTCGACGCCGGGCACCAGGGTTCGTCGTTCGTCCAGCGGCTGGAGCGCCACGAGGTCGAGTGCGAGCTGGTGCCGACGGAGGCGGCGGCGATCGCCACCGCGGTGGCCGACATCGTGCTCGTCGAGGCGGAGGCGCTCGACAGCAGCCGGCTCGTGGCGCCGATCGGTTCGGCGATCCTCGCCGCCGCGGCCGGGCTCTCCGGCACCCCGGTCTGGCTGGTCGCCGGTTGCGGCCGGCGCCTGCCGGCGCCGATGCTCGGCGTGATCGCCGAGCGCGTCGCCGACCAGTCGATCGACCCGTGGTCCCGTGACGCCGAGGTCGTGCCCCTGTCGCTGGTCGCCCAGGTGGTGGGCCCCACCGGCCGGACGTCGGCGACCGCCGTCCGCGCCGAGTGCGAGATGGCCCCCGAGCTCCTCCGCACCGGCGCCTGGTAGCGGCCGAAACCCTCGTTCTGTCGTTTACTGGCGGCCCGATCGGGCCGTGGCCAAACGACAGAACGGTCGTCAGCGGTGGTGGCCGGGGCGGGTCAGGGGGTGGCCGGCGGCGCTGGCGAGGTGGCGGGCGACCTCGATGACGTGGTCGTCGGGGCCGGCGACGAGGCCGACGGTGACGCGCAGGTGGTCGTCGTCGGGGCGGACGAGGAAGGGCTCGCCGGGGGCCACACCGATGCCCCTGGCGGCGAGCGCGACGACCGCCGAGCGCTCGTCGGCCACCTCCATCCACAGGTTGATGCCGTCGGCGCCGCTGACGCCGACGTGGCCGTCGGCCAGCACGCCCGACACGAGCGCCCGCCGCCGGGCGTACGCGGCCCGGGCGTTGGCCATCACCTCGGGCGTCGCCGGGTCGCGCAGCAGCTCGAGCAGCAGCGCCTGGAGGATCCGGCTCGACCAGCCGGGCCCGAGCAGCCGGCGGTTGACGACCGCCCGCACCACGTCGCCGGCGCCCCCGACGGCGGCCAGGCGCAGGTCGGGCCCGTGGCTCTTCGAGTAGCTGCGGATGTGCACCGTGCGCTCGGGCAGCCAGCGGCCGAGGCTCACCAGCGGGGCGTTGCTGATGTCGTTGGCGTGGTCGTCCTCGATGACGACCGTCTTCCGGCCGGCCAGCACGCCGGCCAGCGCCTCGGCCCGTGCCGGCGTCACCGCCGCGCCGGCCGGGTTCTGGGCGCGCGGCTGGAGGAACACGGCGCGGGCGTCGTGGGCGAGCGCCCGCTCGAGCGCCGCCACGTCGGGGCCGTCGTCGTCGACGTCGATGCCGACGACGTCGCACCCCATCTGCTCGAGCAGGTCGAGCAGCGGCGGGAACGACGGATGCTCGACGATCACGCGGTCGCCGAGGCGCAGGACGACTTCGGCGACGCGGTCGAGCGCGTCCATCGCGCCGTCGACGACCGTGACCGCCTCGGCCGGGAACGGCCACGACGTGGCCAGCTCCTCCTCCAGGGCCGGCAGCACCGGGTGGTCGAGGTAGCTCGACGTCAGGGACTGCTTGCCCACCCGGGCGACGATGGGCGCGAGGTCGGGGAGGAGCCCGTTGTCGGGCGTGCCCGACGAGAGGTCGAGGGGGAAGTGGCCGGGCCCCTCGGTGATGCGCCGGTAGCGCCGCGGGCCGCCCGGTCCCGTGGGCGCCCGCACGTAGGTGCCGTTGCGACCGCGGGCTTCGATGGCGCCGACGTCGGCCAGGCTGCGCCACGCCTCGCTGACGGTGGTCGGCGACACGCCGAGGCGCCGCGACAGCTCGCGCACGGTGGGCAGGCGGCTCCCGACCGGCAGCTCACCGGACGTCACCATGCGCCCGATGACGGCGGCGATGCGCCGGGCGCTGCGGCCGTCGGCCGCCGGGTCATCGGCGATGGCGCTGGCGATGTCGTCGAGCACGCGCGGGCTCCCGTCGGGATTGTGAAGCCTCCGTGAACCGAATGTACGGTTACAACGGTCCTATTGTCCAGGTAGGTGTGTCACATTACGATCCGGTCCGTCACGCCGGAGATGATCGGGGGGACCGATGCCCAACATCGTCAGAGCCGCCCTGCTGCAGACCGACTGGCCGGGCAGCAAGGACGCCATGCTCGACAAGCACGAGGAGGCCGCCCGTGAGGCCGCCGCCGACGGCGCCCAGGTCATGTGCTTCCAGGAGCTGTTCTACGGCCCGTACTTCTGCCAGGTGCAGGAGACGAAGTACTACGACTACACCGAGCCGATCCCCGACGGGCCGTCGACGCAACGGTTCCAGGCCCTCGCCAAGGAGATCGGCATGGTCCTCGTGCTGCCGATGTACGAGGTCGAGCAGGCGGGCCTGTACTACAACACCGCCGCCGTCATCGACGCCGACGGCACCTACCTCGGCAAGTTCCGCAAGCAGCACATCCCCCAGGTCAAGGGGTTCTGGGAGAAGTTCTACTTCCGGCCCGGCAACGGCGGGTACCCCGTGTTCGAGACGGCCATCGGCAAGGTCGGCGTGTACATCTGCTACGACCGCCACTTCCCCGAGGGCTGGCGGGCGCTCGGCCTCAACGGCGCCGAGATCGTGTTCAACCCGTCGGCCACGCACCGCGGCCTCAGCGAGTACATCTGGCGCGTCGAGCAGCCGGCCGCCGCCGTCGCCAACATGTACTACGTCGGGGCGATCAACCGGGTCGGCATCGAGGCCGACATCGGTGACAACGACTTCTACGGCCAGAGCTACTTCGTCGATCCCGAGGGCAAGTTCGTCGGCGACGTCGGCGATGCCTACAAGCCCGAGCTGATCATCCGCGACCTCGACTTCGACAAGATCAAGGAGGTCCGCGACCGCTGGGCCTTCTACCGCGACCGCCGCCCCGACGCCTACGACGAGCTGGTCGAGCGTTGAGCAAGGCGCTGATCTCGGGCGGCACCGTGGTCAGCCCGACCGGGCGCGTCGCGGCCGACGTGCTCGTCGACGGCGAGACGATCGCCGCCGTGCTGGCCCCCGGTCAGGCCGAGGCCCTGGGGATCACAGCCGACACGGCGATCGACGCCACCGGCAAGTACGTCGTGCCCGGCGGCGTGGACGTGCACACGCACATGGAGCTGCCCTTCGGCGGCACCTTCGCCTCCGACACGTTCGAGACCGGCACCGTCGCCGCGGCCTGGGGCGGCGTCACCACCATCGTCGACTTCGCCGTGCAGCGCACCGGCGAGAACGTGCTCGACGGCCTCGCCGAGTGGCACGCCAAGGCGGACGGCAACTGCGCCATCGACTACGGCTTCCACCAGATCATCGGCGGCGTCGACGACGACGCGCTGAAGGCGATGACGTACCTCGTCGACAACGAAGGCGTCACCAGCTTCAAGCTGTTCATGGCCTACCCGGGCGTCTTCTACGCCGACGACGGCCAGATCCTGCGGGCCATGCAGAACGCCGGGGACTCCGGGGCGATGATCATGATGCACGCCGAGAACGGCATCGCCATCGACGTCCTCGTCGGCCAGGCCCTGGCCCGCGGCGAGACCGATCCCAAGTACCACTCGTTCACCCGCCCGGCCGAGCTGGAGGGCGAGGCCACCAACCGGGCCATCCAGCTGGCCAAGGTCGCCGGCAACGTGCCCCTCTACGTCGTCCACATGTCGGCGTCGGAGGCGCTGGAGGAGGTCGCCGAGGCCCGCCACCGCGGCCAGAACGTGTTCGCCGAGACGTGCCCGCAGTACCTCTACCTGTCGATCGAGGACAACCTCGCCCAACCCGGCTTCGAGGGCGCCAAGTGGGTCTGCTCGACGCCGCTGCGCTCCAAGCACGAGCACCACCACCGCGACCTCTGGAAGGGCCTGCGGATGAACGAGCTGGCCGTCGTCTCCACCGACCACTGCCCGTTCTGCATGAAGGAGCAGAAGGAGCTCGGCGTCGGCGACTTCTCCAAGATCCCCAACGGCATCGGCAGCGTCGAGCACCGCATGGAGCTGCTGTACCAGGGCGTCGTCAACGGCGAGATCACGCTCGAGCGCTGGGTCGAGACGTGCTGCACGACGCCGGCGCGGATGTTCGGGCTGTACCCGCAGAAGGGGATCATCGCCCCCGGCGCTGACGCCGACATCCTCGTGTGGGACCCGAACGGCCACACCTCGATCGGCTTCGAGAAGAAGCACCACATGAACATGGACCACTCCGCATGGGAGGGCTTCGAGGTCGACGGCAAGGTCGACACCGTGCTCTCACGGGGCACGGTGATCCTGCAGGGCGATCAGTTCCTCGGCCGCAAGGGCCACGGCCGCTACCTCAAGCGCGGCCTCTCGCAGTACCTCGTCTAGGAGGCCCAATGAACAAGATCTCGCACTGGATCGACGGATCGGTCGTCGAAGGGACGTCCGGCCGGTCCGGCAAGGTGTTCAACCCGGCAACGGGGGAGCAAGCGGCGAGTGTCGACTTCGCCAACGTCGCCGAAGTCGACGCCGCCGTCGCTGCCGCCAAGGCGGCCTTCCCCGGCTGGCGGGCCACCGCCCTCGGCCGGCGGGCCGAGGTCCTCTTCCACATGCGCGAGCTCGTGGACGCCAACCGCAAGGAGATCGCCTCGCTGCTCACGGCCGAGCACGGCAAGGTGCTCGGCGACGCGCTCGGCGAGGTGGCCAGGGGCCTCGAGAACATCGAGTTCGCCTGCGGCATCCCGCACCTGTTGAAGGGCGGCTACAGCGAGCAGGCGGCGACCGGCGTCGACGTGTACTCGATCCGCCAGCCGCTCGGCGTCGTTGCCGGCATCACCCCGTTCAACTTCCCGGCGATGGTGCCGATGTGGATGTTCGCCAACGCCCTGGCGTGCGGCAACACGTTCGTGCTCAAGCCGAGCGAGAAGGATCCGTCGGCCGCGCTGCTGATGGCCGAGCTGCTGGCCAAGGCCGGTCTGCCGCCGGGCTGCTTCAACGTCGTGCAGGGCGACAAGGTCGCCGTCGACCGTCTGCTCGACCACCCCGACGTCGCCGCCGTCAGCTTCGTCGGGTCGACGCCGATCGCCAAGTACATCTACGAGACGGGGACGGCCAACGGCAAGCGGGTGCAGGCGCTCGGTGGCGCCAAGAACCACATGCTCGTGCTGCCGGACGCCGACCTCGACATGGCCGCCGACGCCGCCGTGTCGGCCGGCTACGGCTCGGCCGGCGAGCGCTGCATGGCGATCAGCGTCGTGCTCGCCGTCGACACCATCGCCGACGAGCTGGTCGCCAAGATCGCCGATCGCATCCCGGCGGTGAAGGTCGGTCCGGGCAACGAGCCGGACAGCGAGATGGGCCCGCTGATCACCGGCGAGCACCGCGACAAGGTCCGTGGCTACGTGGAGGGAGCGACGGAGGAGGGGGCGACCGTCGTCGTTGACGGGCGCGACGGTGCCCCTTCCGACGGCTTCTTCCTCAACCCGAGCCTGCTCGACAACGTCCGCCCCGGCATGCGCTGCTACGAGGACGAGATCTTCGGCCCTGTCCTCTCTGTGGTGCGCGTGCACTCCTACGACGAGGGCCTGGAGATGATCAACGACAACCCGTACGGCAACGGCGTGGCGCTGTTCACCCGCGACGGTGGGGCCGCCCGCCAGTTCCAGTACGAGGTCAACGTCGGCATGGTCGGCGTGAACGTGCCGATCCCGGTGCCGGTGAGCTACTACAGCTTCGGCGGGTGGAAGGCCAGCCTGTTCGGCGACACCCACATGTACGGCCCGGAGGGGATCAACTTCTACACGCGCGGCAAGGTCGTCACCGAGCGCTGGCCCGACCCGCACACGTCCAAGGTGGACTTGGGCTTCCCCACGACGAGATAGAGCCCATGGAGCTCGGCGTAGTCCTGCAGACGACGCCGCCATCGAGGCGGGTGGTCGATCTGGCGAAGCGGGCGGAGGCGTACGGCTTCGGCTACGTGTGGACGTTCGACAGCCACATCCTCTGGCAGGAGCCGTACGTCATCTACAGCCAGATCCTCGCCGAGACGCGCAACGTCGTCGTGGGGCCGATGGTCACCAACCCGGCCACGCGGGACTGGACGGTGACGGCGAGCCTGTTCGCCACGCTCAACGAGATGTACGGCAACCGCACGGTGTGCGGGATCGGTCGGGGCGACTCGGCGGTGCGCGTGACCAACGGCAGGCCGACCACGATCGAGACGCTGCGCGAGGCGATCCACGTCATCCGGGAGCTGGCCAACGGGCGCAGCGCCGAGTACAACGGCTCGACGATCACGTTCCCGTGGGCCAGTCGGAGCGAGCTGGAGCTGTGGGTCGCCGGTTACGGGCCCCGCGCGCTGGCCCTGGCGGGGGAGGTGGGCGACGGCTTCATCCTCCAGCTCGCCGACCCGCAGATCGTGGCCTGGACCATCGCCGCCGTCCGCGCGGCCGCCGAGCGGGCCGGCCGGGATCCCGCCGCCGTCAGGATCTGCGTCGCCGCGCCGGCGTACGTCGGCGGCGACGTGACGCACCAGCGCGACCAGTGCCGGTGGTTCGGCGGCATGGTCGGCAACCACGTGGCCGACATCGTCGGCCGCTACGGCGAGTCCTCCGACGTCCCGGCCGCCCTCACCGAGTACATCCGCGGACGCCAGGGCTACGACTACAACCAGCACGGCCAGGCGGGCAACACCCACGCCGACTTCGTGCCCGACGAGATCGTCGATCGGTTCTGCCTCCTCGGTCCGCCGGACGAGCACGTGCGCCGCCTCGTCGAGCTGCGCGACCTGGGCGTCGACCAGTTCGCCATCTACCTGCAGCACGACGCCAAGGACGCCACGTTGCAGACGTACGGCGAGCAGATCCTGCCCGTCCTGACCCAGCACGTCGCCGCCAAGACCTGACCATGGCCACGTCCTGAGATGGCACGGAAGGTCGGGCTCTTCCTCCTCGCCATCGCCGTCGTGGTCGGGGCCTGGGAGCTGTACAAGCTGATCGGGCCCGACGACGGCGGTTCCGTCCTCGGCTGGAACATCCTCCCGCGGTCCAACGACACGGCCATGCCGCACGTGTGGGACATGGGCTCGCGGCTGTTCGACGACGAGAGCCGCGCGTCGGACCGCCCGATCTGGCGGGTCGTCCTGTCGGCGGCGTGGTACTCGTTCCGCCTGGCCGCCGTCGGGTTCGCCATCGGGGCGGCCGTGGGCGTCGGGCTGGCCATCGTGATGGCCCGCTTCGGTGTCGTCCGTCGCGGCCTGATGCCGTACCTCGTCGTCTCCCAGACGGTGCCGATGATCGCGCTGGCGCCGCTCGTCGTCAGCTGGGGCGGGCGGCTCCACGTCGGCAGCTGGGAGTGGCCACGCTGGCTGTCGGTCGCGGTGCTCGGGGCCTTCCTCGCCTTCTTCCCGGTCGCCGTGGGCACGCTGCGCGGCCTGGAGTCGGCGTCGGCGACGTCGCTGGAGCTGATGCGCAGCCTGGCGGCGACGAACGCCCAGACGATGCGCAAGTTGCGCTTCCCGGCCGCCGTGCCGCGCATGATCCCGGCGCTGAAGCTGGCCGCGACGGCGTCGGTGATCGGGGTGGTGGTGGCCGAGATCTCCACCGGCCTGCGCGGGGGCGTCGGCCGGCTGATCATCGAGTACGCGAGGCAGGCGTCGTCGGATCCCGCGAAGATGTACACCGCCCTCCTCGGCGCGGCCGCGCTGGGGTTGGCCATGGTCGGTGTGGTGGCAGCGTTCGAGGCGGCCGTGTCCCGCAACCGGCCGCCAGTGACAGAGAACGTGTGAACAGATGCGAGCGAGTGAGCGCCAGCGAACGAGCGGTCGACATCGGCCTGCGTGGCCGGGGAACGCCATGACGGAGCACGCGTGAACCCAGCCGTCGAGATCACCAACGCCGGGAAGGTGTTCAACCCGGGGACGACGCGGCAGGTCGACGCGCTCGTCGACGTCGATCTGGTCGTCGGGCCGGGCGAGTTCGTCAGCCTCATCGGGCCCTCGGGCTGCGGCAAGTCGACGCTGCTCCGGCTGATCGCCAACCTGATCGAGCCGTCGACCGGTGACGTGCGGGTCAACGCCAAGTCGGCCGCCCAGGCCCGGCTCGACCAGGAGTACGGCATGGCCTTCCAGCAGGCCGGCCTGTTCGACTGGCGGACGGTCGTCAAGAACGTCGAGCTGCCCCTCGAGCTCAAGGGCTGGGCCAAGGCGGCGCGGCGGCAGCGGGCCATGGAGATGCTGCAGCTGGTCAAGCTCGGCGACTTCGCCGAGCACCGACCGTGGCAGCTGTCGGGCGGCATGCAGCAGCGCGTCGCCATCGCCAGGGCCCTCGCCGCCCACCCGCCACTGCTGCTGATGGACGAGCCCTTCGGCGCCCTCGACGAGATGACGCGCGAGCACATGCAGGTGGAGCTCCTGCGCATCTGCAACGAGACCGGCACCAGCGTCGTGTTCGTGACCCATTCGATCCCCGAGGCGGTGTACCTGTCCGACCGCGTCGTCGTCATGTCGCCGCGACCCGGTCGCATCATCCACGTCGTGGACGTCGACCTCGGTGCGCACCGCGACGCTGACACGCGCGAGGACGCCGGCTTCTTCAAGAAGATCACCGAGGTCCGCGAAGCCCTGCGCGGCCACGAGGTCGACGATCTCGACGTGGCGCTCCGCGGCGTGGAGGAGACGTGAGGCTGCGCCGGATCGTCGGGATGGTGTGGCCGCCCGTCGTGTTCGGCGTCGCCTTCCTCGTGCTGTGGGAGCAGGCCGTCGAGGTGTTCGACTGGAAGCCGTACTTCCTGCCCGCGCCGTCGTCGATCTGGGACGCCTTCACGTCCAACCTCGACCAGATCTGGGCGGCCGCAAAGGTGTCGGGCACGAACGCCCTCATCGGGCTGCTCTTCGGCACGGCCTTCGGGATCGCCATGTCGTTCCTGCTGATGCGCTTCCGCCTGCTCAACGACATGCTCACGCCGATGGCCATCGCCCTCAACGCCATCCCGATCTTCGTGCTCGTCGCCGTGTTCAACAACATGTTCTCGATCACGTCGGAGATCCCCCGCCGGCTGATGGTCACGCTCGTCGTGTACTTCATCGTCCTCGTCAACGTGGCCAAGGGTCTGCGCCAGGTCGAGGCCACCCACCTCGAGCTGCTCCGGTCCTACGCCGCCTCGCCGTCGCAGGTGCTCGTCAAGGCGCGCATCCCCAACGCCGTGCCGTTCCTCTTCCAGGCGCTGACGATCGCCGCGCCGGTCGCCGTGATCACGGCGTTCGTCGCCGAGTACTTCGGCGGCAGCCAGAACGGCCTGGGCAACCGCATCACCTCGAACATGACCGCCAACACGGCTGCAGCGTGGGCCTACGTGCTCGGCGCCTGCCTGTTGGGGTTGGCGTTCTACCTGGTCTCCATGGCCTTGGAGAGCATCACCACAACACGAAGGGGCCTCGGCCCCGGGGGAGGAACCACGTGAGGAGCAACATCAAGGGAGTGGCGGCAGGGGTCCTGGCCCTGTCGCTCGCGGTCGCTGCGTGCGGCGGCGATGACGACGACGACGACGCCACCAGCGACACCGCCGCCCCGGGCAGCAGCACGCCGACATCAGCGGAGGGCACGGAGGCGTCCGGCACGACCGCCGGCTCCGAGGGGACCTCGGGGTCCGGCGAGTGCGAGGGCACCGACGACGTGTCGTTGCAACTGCAATGGGTCACGCAGGCGCAGTTCGGTGGCTACTTCGCCGCCGTCGACCAGGGGTTCTACGACGACCACTGCCTGAACGTCGAGATCCTCGAGGGCGCCGTGGACATCGTGCCGCAGGAGGTCCTCGCCGACGGGCAGGCGGACTTCGCCATCGCCTGGGTCCCGAAGGCGCTGCAGACGCGGGAGCAGGGCGCCGAGATCGTGAACATCGCCCAGATCTTCCAGCGCTCAGGCACCCTGCAGGTGTCGTTCGTCGATGCCGGCATCACCGGTCCAGAGGACTTCGCGGGCAAGACCATCGGCAACTGGGGCTTCGGCAACGAGTACGAGATCTTCGCCGCCCTCGCCGCCGTCGACCTCGACCCGGCGGCCGACGTCGAGCTCATCCAGCAGCAGTTCGACATGGTCGGTCTGCTGTCCGGCGACATCGACGCCGCGGAGGCGATGACCTACAACGAGTACGCCCAGGTGTTGGAGGCCGTGAACCCCGACACCGGCGAGCTGTACACGCCCGAGGACTTCAACGTGGTGTCGTACGAGGAGGTCGGCGTCGGCATGCTGCAGGACGCCATCTGGGCCGATGCCACGAAGCTGGCCGACGACGCCGCCTACCGCGACATCGCCGTGCGCTTCGTCGCGGCGTCGATCGAGGGCTGGGTCTACTGCCGGGACAACCCGGAGTCCTGCCGCGACATCGTGGTCGCCGCCGGCTCGCAGCTCGGCGACAGCCACCAGCTGTGGCAGATGAACGAGATCAACCGGCTCATCTGGCCGTCGCCCGCCGGGATCGGCTGGATCGACGAGGAGGCGTGGAACCGCACCGTCGAGATCGCGCAGAACACGCCCAACCTGGAGGGCGCCACGGTGCTGACCGAGCTGCCCACGGCCGGCGCCTACACCAACGAGATCGTCGAGGAGGCGCTCGCGCTGGTCGGCGATGACGTCGACACGACGGGCGAGGGCTTCGAGGCGATCGAGGTGACGCTGGAGCCAGACGGGTCCTGAGACCCTGAACGCAGTTGGGGCGGGCCGTACGCTGCGGCGAATGGCCCGCCCCCTGCGCGTCGCCCTCCTCGCTGCGGCCGCGCTCGTCGTCGTTGTGCCGGCCGCGTTCGTCGTCTTCCGTGAGGTCGTCCAGCCGGGCGACCCGCCGTCGTTCTACGACCCGCCGGATGCGTTGCCCGCCGGCCCGCCCGGCACCATCATCCGCGCCGAGGAGCTCGACGAGGAGCTGGCGCCACGGTCGTGGCGCGTCCTGTACACGTCGACGGGACTCGACGGCGAGCCGACCGCGGTGTCGGCGATCATCGCCGCGCCCGATGGTCCAGCCCCGGCGGGCGGCTGGCCGGTGGTCGCCTGGGCCCACGGCACGACCGGCGTGGCGTCACGTTGCGCACCGTCGCTGGTCTACGACCACCACGGCCTCGGCCGCGTGCCCGAGCTGACCCGCCTCCTCGACGCCGGCAACGTGGTCGTCATCACGGACTACCCAGGCCTGGGCACGCCGGGCCCGCACCCCTATCTCGTCAACGACAGCGAGGGCCGGGCGGTGCTCGATGCGGTGCGCACCGCCAACGGCGTGCTGCCCGGCGAGATCAGCCCGACGACGGCGGTCTTCGGTCACTCCCAGGGCGGCCACGCCACGCTCGCCGCGGCCGCCCTCGCCGCCGACTACGCACCGGAGCTGCGCGTCGTCGGCGCCGCACCGATGGCCCCGCCCACCGCGCTCGGCGAGCTCCTCGACGACGACGTCGACGAGATCGACGGCATCGTCCTCGGCGCGTTCGCGGTGGCATCGTGGGCCGCCGTCTACCCGGAGGCGGACGAGGACGCCGTCGTCCGCCCCGTCGCCCGTCCCATCGTCCGCGACCTCGCCGGGCTCTGCGCGGCGACGACGGGGGAGGGGCTCAGCGCCGCCCCGGACGTCATCGCGCTGAAGGCGGGGTTCCTGTCGGCCGACCCGTCGGACACGCCGGGATGGCGCGAACTGCTGGCCGAGAACTCGGCCGGCGACGCCAGCACGACGATCCCCCTGCTCGTGACACAGGGGCTCACCGACGACCTCGTCCGCCCCGCCGTCACCCAGGCGTACGTCGACGCGCAGTCGCGCGCGGTGTCGGCCTGGAGTACCGCACGTACGCGGGCGTCGACCACTTCGCCCTGCGCACGGTGGCCGCCGGCGACGTGGTGGGCTGGCTGCTCGACCGCGTGGCCGGACACGCGGCGCCGGCGGGCTGCTCGACGGCGCGCCGGGTGATGCGGGCGGCGATCGAGGACCCTGGTGGGTCCCGCGCCGAGGTCCTCCGGCCGGACCCGGCGGCTCGGCGGCCGGCAGGGGACGCGGGCAGCCCGGCGGACCCGACCAGCGGGGTCCTGGCGGTAGTAGCTGCCGAGCACCGCGTAGAGGTCGGGTGCCGCCGCCTCCATCACCAGCGGCCGGGTGAAGAAGGCCTCGGTCGCGACGGCGAAGAACTCGCCTGGGTTGGTGCCGGCGTATGGCCGCAGCAGCGAGCCGCCCGTTCCCGAGCGGACGACCGCGTACTCGGCCGTGCACACGTCGATCCAGCGCTGCCGCGCCTGGGCGTCGGCGATCGGGGGCGTGCCGTCGATCGTGCCGTCGAGCATGTCGAGCTTGTGGGCGAACTCGTGCAGCACGACGTCACGCCCGAGGCGCGGGTTGCGCGCCTCCCGGCGGGCGGCGCCCCAGCTGATCATCACGGGTCCGTCGCCGTGGTGGGCCTCGCCGTCGACGGCCCCCGGGCCGCCGACGACGACCCCGGTCGCCGGGCCGGCCATCGGCGCCGTGCGGCGCATCGCCCCCGAGCGCACCACGATCGTGCCGACGCCGTCGTAGGCGACACCGTCGAGTCCGAGCAGCAGCATCGACGCGTGGGCCGCGACGAGCGTGCGCACCTCGTCGGTCATCGTCAGGCCGCGCGCCGCCTCCCACCGCTTCGTGCGCAGGAGGTCGTCGGCCAGCTCGCCGAGGCTCGTGCGCTCACCGTCGTCGAGCAGGGACCACAGGGCCGAGCCCCGGTCGAGCAGGTCGCGCCACCCGGCGGGCAACCCGGGACGAGCCCGGCGGTGGGAGCGCAGCACGCCCCCGATTCAACCAGCGGTGTAGCCGTCGGCGACGGTGAGCGCCTCGTCGATGATCGCCAGGCCGGTGCGCATCTCGTCGTCGGAGATGGTCAGCGGCGGCACGACGTGCATCCGGTTGAAGTGGGTGAACGGCCACAGGCCGCGCTGCTTGCAGGCGGCCATCAGCGCGCCCATCGGCTTGTTGTCGGCGCCGCTGGCGTTGTACGGCACGAGCGGTTCCCTGGTGGCCCGATCGCGCACCAGCTCGATGGCCCAGAACACACCGAGGCCGCGCACCTCGCCCACCGAAGGGTGGCGCTCGGCGATCTCCCGCAGCGCCGGGCCGACGACGTCGTCGCCGAGGTGGCGGGCGTGCTCGATGATGCCCTCCTCCTTGAAGATGTTGATGCTGGCCACGGCGGATGCGCACGCCAGCGGGTGCCCCGAGTAGGTGAGCCCGCCCGGGTAGGGACGGTGGGCGAACGTGTCGGCGATCGGACGGCTGATGATGACGCCGCCGAGCGGGATGTACCCCGAGTTGACACCCTTGGCGAAGCAGATCAGATCGGGCTGCACGCCCCAGCGGTCGACGGCGAACCACTCGCCGCAGCGGCCGAAGCCGGCCATCACCTCGTCGGCCACGAACACGATCCCGTGCTCGTCGCACAGGGCGCGCACGCCCTCGAGGTAGCCGTCGGGCGGCACCAGGATGCCGTTGGTGCCGACGACCGTCTCGAGGACGATGGCGGCGATGTTCTGCCCACCCTCGACCATGATCACGTCGGCGAGGTGCTGCAGGGCGCGGGCGCACTCCTCGGCGTCGTCGGCGGCGTGGAACGCCGAGCGGTACGTGTACGGGCCCCAGAACTTGACCACGCCCGGCAGGCCGGGCTCGCTGCCCCAGCGGCGCGGGTCGCCGGTCATCGTGATCGCCCCCGCCGTGGCGCCGTGGTAGCTGCGGTACGTCGTGAGGACCTTGTGGCGGCCGGTGTGCAGGCGGGCCATGCGGATGGCGTTCTCGGTGGCCTCGGCGCCGCCGTTGGTGAAGAAGACCATGTCGAGGTCGCCGGGCGCCAGCTCGACGATCGTCCGGGCCGCCTCGCTGCGCGCCTCGTTGGCGTGGATCGGGGCGACCGTGCAGAGCTTGTCGACCTGCTCCTTGATGGCGGCGACGAGCTTGGGGTGCTGGTGCCCGATGTTCACGTTCACCAGCTGGCTGGAGAAGTCGAGGTAGCTGTTGCCCTCGTCGTCCCAGAAGCGCGACCCCTCGGCGCCGGCGATGACGATCGGATCGAACAGCGCCTGCGCCGACCAGGAGTGGAACACGTACGCCCGGTCGTCGAGGTACGCCTGCGAACGCTGGGTCTCCGTCGCGGTCATGGCATCGACGTTATTCGATACCGGAGGTGGCGAACAGACCGCCGATTGTGACTGTACGAACCGCCCTGCCGCGGCGACGACCGCCCGCCTATGCTCCCGACCGCGTGAACACCCCAGACAAGGAGCTGACGTGAGACGAGCCCCGCTGTTGCTGATCGTGCCCCTGGCGACCCTCTCGATGGTCGCCTGTGGCGATGACGACGACGACGAGCCGACGGACACCGCGACGGACGAGACGACCGAGGAGATCACCGACGAGACCGATGCCCAGATCACCACGCCGGACATCTCCATCTCGATCCCCGACATCTCGACACCCGACATCTCCATCTCCATCCCGGACCTCGACATCACGATCCCCGACATCTCCGTCCCCGACGTCGAGGAGCTCCTCGCGCGAGGTCTTCCCCGACCTCGATGACGACCAGGTGAGCTGCCTGGCCGACGCCATCGGCGACGACACGCCCAGCGTGGACGAGGTGATGGACCTCCTCGACGACTGCAACATCAACGCGAGCGACCTCGTCCCCGGGTGACCCGCTTCGACGCCGTCTGGCTCGACGCCGGCGGTGTCCTGGTGCTGCCCGATCCGACCGTCCTCGGGCCGCTGCTGCAGTACTACGGCGGCTCGGCCGAGATCGACCACCATCGCCGCGCCCACTACGCGGCGATGGCGGTCAAGTCGGCGCAGGGCGCCGAGGAGCGCGACTGGATCGACTACGACCGCGCGTACGTGCGGGCCGTCGGCGTCGCCGAGCACGACGTCGAGGAGGCGGCCAGCGCGCTCGGCCACACGCGCAGCGCCGCCCTCTGGCGCTGGCCGATCCCGGAGAGCCTGGCGGCGCTGCGCGCCCTCGCCACGGCGGGCGTCCCGCTGGCCGTGGTGTCGAACGCCAGCGGTCAGATCGAGGACGTCCTGCGACGATCGGGCATCTGCCAGGTCGGTCCGGGGCCGGCCGTCGAGGTGCGCTGCGTCGTCGACAGCCACGTGGTCGGCGTCGCCAAGCCCGACCCACGCATCTTCGACCACGCCCTGGTGCACTTCGACGGCGTCGCCCGCGACCGGATCGCCTACGTCGGCGACTCGGTGACGATGGACGTCGGCGGGGCGACGGCCGCCGGCCTCCACCCGGTCCTGGTGGACCCGTACGACGACCACCCCGAGGTCGCCAGCGACCGCATCCGCATCCTGGGCGACCTCCTCTGAGCTTCCGGGTCCTGGATCCGCCCGTCAGAGGGCGCGATCAGGTCCCAGAACGCCTTCAGGACGGCACGAGGCGGCGGGCGATCACCTTGAGGCAGAGCGTCTCGTCGGCGCCCTCGAAGATCGACAGCACGCGGGCGTCGACGTAGAGGCGGCTCACGGTGTACTCCTCGGCGTAGCCGAAGCCGCCGTGGATCTGCATCGCCTCGCGCGTCACCCACTCGGCGGCCTTGCACACGAAGGCCTTGACCATGCTCGCCTCGGTCGCACCGCGGCCCTTGGCCATCAGCGTGGCGACGTGGTAGGCGAACTGCCGGCCGGCCTGGATCAGCACGGCCATGCGCCCGAGCTTGGCCCGGGTCAGCTGGTAGTCGACGATCGCCGAGCCGAAGACCGTGCGGTTGCGGGCGTATTCGACGGCCGCCTCGTAGGCCGCCTGCATCACACCGACGGCGCGGGCGGCCGTCTGCAGGCGCCCGTTCTCGAAGCCCTCCATCTGGAGGTAGAACCCGCGGCCGACCCCCTCGTCCTCGCCGATCAGGTTCTCGGCCGGCACCCACCAGTCCTCGAGCGCCAGCTCGTAGCTGTGCATGCCGCGGTACCCGATGGTGTCGATCGGCCGCCCTTCCATCCGCCCGCCGGAGCCCTCCTGCGTGAACTGGAAGCCGTGGCCCTCGCCACGCGGCTTGGGGACGATGAACAGGCTGAGCCCGCGGTGGGTCTTCGAGCGGTCCGGGTCGGTGCGGGCGAGCAGCATCAGGGCGTCGGCGCGGGCGGCGAACGTGCACCAGGTCTTGACCCCGTTGATCACGTAGCCGGGACGGCCGTCGGGACCGGGCGGCCGGCGTCGCCGTGACCTTCAGGCCGGCGACGTCGCTGCCGTAGTCCGGCTCGGTCACGGCCACCGCCGCCATCACCTCGGCGCTGGCCAGCTTCGGCAGCCAGTGCTGCTTCTGCGCCTCGCTGCCGCCCTTGACGAGGGCGCGGGTGAGGATCTCCGGACGGGTGATCAGCGAGCCGCCGATGCCGAGGCTGGCCCGGCTCAGCTCCTCGGTGGCGATGACCATCGCCAGGTACTCGGCGTCGCCGCCCTCGCTGAAGCCGCCGTACTCGCTCGGCACCGAGAGGCCGAAGGCGCCGATCTCGGCCAGGCCGGCGATCACGTCCTCGGGGACGTCGCCGTTCGTGCGGTGGACGTGCTCGGCCTGCGGCGCCACGACGTTGGCGGCGAACGACCGGAACGTGTCCTGCACCATCTCCATGTCGGCGTCGAGGTGGCGGGGCCCGGCCGACTCGGCGAGGGCGGCGAGGAACTCGGGGTCGCGGTACGCGGCGAGGAAGGGGTGGGCGGCGCGCAGCGGCGCGGTGTCGACCCCCCACAGCGCCTCCCGGCCGGCGAGGCGCGTGATCATGTCGTGGACCATGTCGGCGGCGAAGGCGCACGTGATGCGGGCCTCGGTGTCGCCCTTCGCGCCGTAGTCGAGGAGGGCCCGCGCCGTGGCCGCCGCCGACGCGGCGTGGGCGATGTCGTAGGCGAGGACCTGCTGGGCGTCGGGGCCGCCCGAGGCGGTGAGGTGGCGCACCGCCGTGCCGATGACCGACTCGGCGAGGGTCACGACGTCGGCTGCGGCCGACAGGTCGGGGTCAGCGATGTCACCCATGCCAGCCAACGTACCGGCGCGTACTTCCCCGTTCCCAGCCACCTTGGTCCCCTACGGTGCGGGGATGGACCGCATCGGTGTGTTCTGCGGCTCCAACGTCGGCGGCGACCCCGCCTTCCTGGCCACCGCCCAGCGGCTCGGCTCGGCCATCGCCCAGCGCGGCGTCGGGCTCGTGTACGGCGGTGGCCGCGTCGGCCTGATGGGCGCCGTCGCCGACGCCGCGCTCGGAGCCGGTGGCGAGGTCATCGGGGTGATCACCGATGGGCTCGTGCGGGCCGAGATCGCCCACCTCGACGTCACCACGCTGGAGGTCGTCGAGACGATGCACGAGCGCAAGGCGCGCATGGCGGACCTGGCCGACGGGTTCGTGACCCTGCCCGGCGGTTACGGGACGCTCGACGAGACGGTCGAGCTGCTGACGTGGAACCAGCTCGGTCTGATGGCCAAGCCGGTGGTGTTCCTCGACGTCGGCGGCTTCTTCGACCGGCTGCTGGCGTTCTTCGATGTCGCCGTCGACGCCGCCTTCGTGCGACCATCGCACCGCATGCTCGCCCAACGCGCCCGGACCGTCGACGAGGCGGTGGCGATGGCCCTCGCGCCCGTTCCCGACACGCCGCACAAGTGGATCGACCGGGACGCACGGTGAGCAGGAACGTCGCCGACGAGCTCGACGACCTGTTCGACCGGCCGGCCGACGAGGGCGTGACGCTCGCCTTCCTGCTGGTCCGCGAGGGCGAGATCGTCCACGAGCGCTACGGCGTCCAGCCCGGCAACCTGTTCCAGCCCGACGACGTCGAGGTCACCGCCGAGACGTCGTTGATCTCGTGGAGCATGGCCAAGTCGATGCTGCACGCCACGACGGGGCTGCTCGTCGGGGACGGGCGGCTGGACCCGGCCGATCCGGCGGCGGTGACGGCGTGGGCGGGCACCGACAAGGCGGCGATCACGCTGCTCGACCTGCTCGAGATGCGCTCCGGCCTGCGCTTCGCCGAGGTGTACGTCGAGGGCGAGACGTCGCACTGCCTGGACATGCTCTTCGGCGCCGGCACCGACGACCAGGCCGCCTACGCCGCCGCCCTGCCGCTCGACCACCCGCCGGGGACGGTGTGGAACTACTCCTCGGGCACGTCCAACATCGTCAGCCGGGTCCTCGGGGACATCATCAGCGCGCCGGACGCCGCGCCGGCCGAGCGCGAGGGCGAGATGCGCGCCTTCCTCGACCAGCGGCTGTTCGGGCCGGCCGGGATGCCCGACGCCGACCCGCGCTTCGACGCCGCCGGCACGTGGATCGCGTCGTCGTACGTCGACGCGCCGGCCCGGCAATTCGCCCGCTTCGGCGAGCTGTACCTGCGTGACGGCTGCGCCGGCGGTGAGCGGATCCTGCCCCCTGGATGGGTCGATCACGCCCGCACGGTCATCGCCCACGACCCCGAGACCGGGTTCGGCTACGGACGGCACTGGTGGACGTGGCCCGACCAGGCCGGGTCGGTCGCCGCCCACGGCTACGAGGGCCAGTACCTCGTCGTGCTGCCGGAGCACGATGCCGTGCTGCTGCACCTCGGCAAGACCGACGCCACCGTCCGCCACCTCCTCGTGGCCCGGCTCCGCCGCATCATCGCGGCGCTCTGAACCCGTTCTCCGATCCGGTTGCGTCGTACTCGGATCGCGGCAAACACTCGGATCCCGGGATGTGATGGGCTAGCAAGGTGAGCGTGTCGGACGACCAGGGCAGCACCCTGCCGGCCCCTTCCCCCGGCATCCTCGAGACCGGGGAGCTGCCGCCGCTGTTGCGGGACCCGTCGCGGCCGCTGCGCCGCCGGCGGATCCGCCCCGTCCGCCTGACCATCAAGGTCGTCCTCTTCGCGGCCGTCGTCTACTTCCTCGTCCTGCCGCTGATCCCGGGCTTCCGCAGCGCGGCGACGGAGCTGACGAAGGTCGAGCCGGCCTTCCTCGTCGCCGGCGTGGCCCTGGAGATGGCCTCCTGGTTCTGCTACTCGCTGCTCACGCGCGCCGCGCTCGGCGAGAGCGGCGCCCACGTCTCGCGGATGCGCATGTTCCGCATCCAGATGAGCACCAAGGCGCTGTCCAACATCGTGCCGGGCGGCAGCGCGGCGGGGCCGGCGCTGGGGTATCGGCTTGCTCACGCTGTCGGGCGTCAGCGGACCCGACGCCGGGTTCGCCTTGGCGACCGCCGGACTCGGCTCGGCGGTCGTGCTCAACATCATCTTCTGGATCGCCCTCGTCATCTCGATCCCGCTGCGCGGCGTCAACCCGCTGTACGTCACGGCGGCCCTCGTCGGCGTGGTCCTCATGCTGGTGGCGACGGGCCTCGTGATGGGACTGATCCACGGTCAGGGGCACGCCGAGAAGGTGCTGCGCTGGCTGGCCCGCAAGTTCCGCTTCGACGGGGACGGGGCCGTGGTCGCGCTGCGCGAGGTGGGCGAGCGGGTCGAGGACCTCGTGGCCGACCGGTCGCTGCTGCGCACCGTCGTGCTCTACTCGGCGGCGGCGTGGCTGCTCGACGCGTTCTCACTGTGGGTGTTCCTGCGGGCGTTCGGCGGGTCCCTCGACCTCGACGGCCTGCTGGTCGTGTTCGGGCTGGCCAACGTCGTGGCCGCCATCCCGATCACGCCGGGTGGCCTCGGCATCGTCGAGACGACCTACATCACGACGCTCGTCGGCTTCGGGATGCCCCGCCGGGTGGCCACGCTCGGTGTGGCGTCGTACCGCCTCGCCCAGTACTGGCTGCCGATCCTGCTCGGTGGCCTGGCCTACGCCTCGCTGCGCGTCGGGCCGTGGTCGATCTCCCGACGGGACCGCTTGGAGCGTCTGCGTGACATCGCCCGCCGGGAGGACGAGGAGAGCGAGCGGCGCATCGACTTCGCCATGCGCCAGTGGGAGCGCACCCGCAAGGGCGTGGTGATCGAGACGCCGGCGACGCAGGCGCCGACCGTGGAGATGGACGCGCCAGAGGAGGCCAGAGGTAGCGTCCGCCCCCATGACGGATCCTGATCACGGGCGGTGCCCATGACCGTGCACGAGCGTCCGTTCGGGCGCTCCCTCGAGGACTTCGTCGTCGGCGACGTCTACCGGCACTGGCCCGGCAAGACGATCACGGAGTACGACGACCACCTCTTCTGCATGATCACGATGAACCACCACCCGTTGCACACCAACGCGTGGTTCGGCGAGACGTCGGTGCAGGGCCGCAACGTGGTCGTCGGGAACCTCGTGTACTCGCTCGTGCTCGGCATGAGCGTGCCCGACGTCAGCGGGTCGGCGATCGCCAACCTCGAGGTGGAGACGCTGCAGCACAAGCACCCGACGTTCCACGGCGACACGATCCACGCCGAGACCCGTGTCCTCGACGTCAAGGAGTCGGCGTCGCGGCCCGACCGAGGGATCGTCACGGTGGAGTCGAAGGGCTTCAACCAGCACGGCCAGGAGGTGTGCTACTTCCGCCGGCGGGTGATGGTGTGGAAGCGCGACGCCGCGCCCACGCGAGCCAGACCGTACGACGAGGCCGCCGCCTGGGGCGAGTGAGTCGGGCGTAGCGTTGGGGGCGTGGCCGGGTCGCTGACGGTCGCACCGGAGACGGTGCCTGACGCTCCGCCGGCCGAGGTCCGGCCGGGATGGGCCGCGGCCAGCGGCGTGATCGCCGCCGGTGTCGCCCTCGCCGTCGGCGAGCTGGTGTGCACGACGTCTGGCTCGGGACCGACGCTGGTGACGGCGGTCGGGAGCGAGTTCATCGACCGCTACGCGGCGTCGCTCAAGGATCTGGCGATCCGGCTGTTCGGCACGAACGACAAGACGGCCCTCATCACCGGGATCGTCGTCGTCTCGCTGTTGCTCGGTGGGGTGATCGGCTGGCTCTCGCGCCGGCGGCGCTGGATCGGCGTCGTCGGGTTCGCCGCCTTCGGCCTGGTCGGGCTGCTGGCGTACCTCGGCGATCCGCAGGGCGACACCGCCACCGGCGTGGTGGCCGCGGTGCTGGCCGCCCTCGCCGGCATCGTGACGCTGCTCGGGCTGCTACGGCTGGCACCGGTCGCGTCCGCACCGGCCGCCGAACCTCCGGTCGCCGGGTCGAGCCGGCGCACGTTCCTCGTCACCGCCGGAGTGCTGGCGGCGGGGGCGGCCGGGGTGGCCGTCGTCGGTCGGCAGGTCCGCGGCACCGAAGTGGTCGACGCGGCTCGCCGCCAGACCGTGCTGCCGCGGGTGCGCACGAGCACGCCACTGCCGGTGTCGACGGTGCCGGCGATCCCCAGGTTGACGCCGTACGTCACCCCGAACGCCGACTTCTACCGCATCGACACCGCGCTCACCGTCCCGCAGGTCGACGTGGCGTCGTGGCACCTCGGGATCAGGGGGATGGTCGACCGCCCGCTGCGGTTCACGTACGACGAGCTGGTCGCCGAGGCCACCACCGAGGACGTCGTGACGCTGCAGTGCGTGTCGAACGAGGTCGGCGGCTACCTCGTCGGCAACGCCGTGTGGCAGGGCGTGCCACTGGCGACGCTGCTCGAGCGGGCCGGCGTCCAAGAAGGGGCCACGCAGATCGTCGGGCGGTCCGTCGACGGCTTCACGGCCGGGTTCCCGACGGAGGTCGGGCTCGACGGTCGCACCGCGCTCGTCGTCGTCGGCATGAACGGCGAGCCGCTGCCGGCGACGCACGGCTTTCCCGCCCGGCTCGTCGTCGCCGGGCTGTACGGGTACGTCTCGGCGACCAAGTGGCTGCGCGAGATCGAGCTCACGACGTGGGAGAGCTTCGACGGCTACTGGGTGCCGCGCGGGTGGGCCAAGGAAGGGCCGATCAAGGTCGCCTCGCGCATCGACGTGCCCCGCGGTGGCGACCTGCCGCGCCGGACCCGTCGCCGTCGCCGGCGTGGCGTGGGCGCCGACGCTCGGCATCGAGCGGGTCGAGGTGCAGGTCGACGACGGCGAGTGGCAGGAGGCGACGTTGGGGGAGGCGGCGAGCGGCAACACCTGGGTGCAGTGGTACCTCGAGTGGGACGCCACACCGGGTGAGCACCGCCTCCAGGTTCGAGCGACCGATCGGGGTGGGACGACGCAGACCGAGGAGCGGCGGCCGCCGGCGCCGGACGGGGCCACCGGCTGGCACTCGCGGCACGTCGACGTCGCCGCGTGATCGATCCTGTCGGCCGTGCTGGCGTGGGGGCTGCCCCGCCTCCGCGACCTGCCGTGGCGGGCGACGCGCGATCCGTGGCGGATCCTCGTCGCCGAGGTCATGCTGCAGCAGACCCAGGTGCCCCGCGTGATCCCGGCCTGGCTCTCGTTCTGCGAGGAGCACCCGACGCCGGGGGCCTGCGCCGCGGTGCCGCTCGGTGACGTGCTCCGTCGCTGGCAGGGGCTCGGGTACCCGCGGCGGGCCCGCAACCTCCACGAGGCGGCGACGGCGATGGTCGCGGCCCACGGCGGCGAGGTGCCCGACTCGCTCGATGCGCTCCTGGCCCTGCCCGGGATCGGGCCGTACACGGCGCGGGCGGTGCTGGCGTTCGCCTTCGAGCGCGACGTGGCCGTCGTCGACACCAACATCGCCAGGGTGCTGGCCCGGACGGCGGGCCGACGCCTGACCCCGAAGGAGGTCCAGCGGGCGGCCGACGAGCTCGTGCCGATCGAGACGGGGTGGGCGTGGAACCAGGCGCTGATGGACCTCGGCGCGACCGTCTGCCGGCCGACGCCGCGCTGCGACGGCTGCCCCGTTGGGGCGGACGTGCGCGTGGGCGCGCGCCGGGTGTCCGGACCCGGATCCGGCCACCGGCTCGGCCGGCGTCAGCACCCGTCAGGCGCCCGTACGAGGGGAGCGACCGTCAGGCCCGCGGCGCCGTCCTGCGGGCCCTCGGCGCCGGCCCCCGCCCCGCCGCCGACCACCCGCCGCACATCGTCGCCGGCCTCCTCGCCGACCGCCTGATCGTCCGCGAGGGCCCCCACCTCCGCCTCCCCTGACGTCGCCTTCCCACAACTCTTGTGCCAGAGCGACAGAAAGTGTCGCTCTGGCACAACAGTTGAGGATTTCGGCCACGCGAGGGGGCACCCGTAGCCTTCCGGGGGTGCGTCCTCCCAAGGATTTCTTCCGGCCGTTGGCCGTGGGGGCTCCCGAGCCGGTGCGTGAGGTGCCGGTGCGACCGTCCCGGGTCATCCACTTCCTGCCGGCGTACAACCCGAAGATGGTCGCCAAGGTGCCCGACATCGCCCCGACCGTCGACGTGCTGCTGGCCAACCTCGAGGACGCCGTGCCGGCCGCCGAGAAGGAGAACGCCCGAGCCGGCCTCGTCGAGATCGGCAAGGCGTGGACGCACCCGGACACGCAGCTGTGGACCCGTGTCAACGCCCTCGACTCGCCGTGGGGCCTCGACGACCTCGTCACCGCGGTCACCGAGGTCGGCGAGCGGCTCGACGTGATCATGGTCCCCAAGGTCGAGGGACCCGAGGACATCCACTACGTCGACCGGCTGCTCGCCCAGCTCGAGGCCAAAGCCGGGCTCACCAGGCCGGTCCTCGTCCACGCCATCCTCGAGACCGCCCGCGGCGTCGCCAACGTCGAGGCCATCTGCGCGGCCTCGCCGCGGATGCAGGGCCTCTCGCTCGGACCGGCCGACCTCGCCGCCAACCGCCGGATGAAGACCACCCGCGTCGGTGGCGGCCACCCGGGGTACCTCGTGCGCCGGGACCCCGACCCCGACGACCCTGACGCGCCCGCGCCCGACGTACCAGCAGGACCTGTGGCACTACACGATCGCCCGCATGGTCGACGCCTGCGTCACCTCCGGCGTGCTGCCCTACTACGGCCCGTTCGGCGACATCGCCGACACGCAGGCCTGCGAGGACCAGTTCCGCAACGCCTACCTCCTCGGCTGCGTCGGCGCGTGGAGCCTGCACCCCAGCCAGATCGCCATCGCCAAGCGCGTCTTCAGCCCCGACCCGGCGGACGTCGCCCATGCCCAGCGGGTGATCGCCGCCATGGGCGACGGCACCGGCGCCGTGCTCCTCGACGGCAAGATGGAGGACGACGCCTCCGTCAAGCAGTGCAAGGTGATCGTCGAGCTGGCCACCCAGCTGGCCGCCCGCGATCCCGAGCTGGCCGACCTCTACGGCGTCCACCCGTGACGCTCACGCCGCGCCGCTCCGTGCTGTACATGCCGGCGGCCAACGCCCGCGCCCTCGAGAAGGCCAAGGAGATCCCGTGCGACGCGGTGATCTTCGACCTCGAGGACGCCGTCGCCCCCGACGCCAAGCCGCTCGCGCGCGAGCAGGCCGTCGCCGCCGTCGGCTCGGAGGAGTACGGCGGTCGCGAGCTCACCATCCGGTGCAACGCGCTGGCCACGCCCTGGGGAGCCGCCGACCTCGCCGCCGCCGGCGCGGCCGGCCCCGCCGCCGTCGTGATCCCGAAGGTCGACTCGCTCGGTGGCCTCGACGAGGTCGCCGCGGCGCTCGATGCCGCCGGCGCCGACGGCACGATGATCTGGGCGATGATCGAGACGCCGACGGCGATCTTCGACGTCCGGCAGCTGGCCGCCCACCCGCGGGTGTCGCGTGCTCGTCATGGGCACCAACGACCTCGCCCGCGAGCTGCGGGCACCGCTCGTCCCGGGCCGGAGCAACCTGACCGGCTACCTCGCCACCGCGGTCCTGGCGGCGCGGGAGGCCGGCAAGGTCGTGCTCGACGGCGTCTACAACGACGTGCGCGACCCGGACGGCTTCGCCGCCGAGTGCCGGCAGGGCGTGGAGATGGGCTTCGACGGCAAGACGCTCGTGCACCCCAGCCAGGTCGAGCCGGCGAACGCGGCATGGTCGCCGACGGCCGACGAGATCGCCCTCGCCGAGCGGATCATCGACGCCTATGCCGAAGCCGAGGCCGAGGGTCGCGGCGTGGTCACGGTCGACGGCCGGATGATCGAGCACCTGCACGTCGAGAACGCCCGCCGCACGCTCGCCCTCGCCGAGGCGATCGCGGCGATCTGAGGGCGATCGCGACGATCTGGCCGCGCCGGTCGAAAAGACCGGTGGCCCGTGTTCCGGCTGCGGGCGGGCGCCGGAACACGGGCCACGGTGCGGACGCCGGCCCCGCGGGCGGGAGGGCCTGGCGTCGCGGCCTCAGGTGGGGATCGGAGACTCAGTCATCCGGAGGACCTCCACTGATGGGATCGACGAGGGTCAGGCCGCCGGTCGGACCCGCCGGTGCCGGCGTGGCGGCGGGCGGGGGCGACGGCGTCTCGGGCGGGCCGGCGACGGCCGGCGCGGCCGTGGCCGGGGCGGTGTTGGTACGGACCGTCGTGCGGCGCGTCGCCGTGACGGCCGGCGCGGGTGCCGGTTCGGGGGCGGGCGGGGGTGGCGCCGGTGCCTCCGTGACCACGGGTGCCTCCGTGGCGACCGCGGCCGGCGTCGTGGCGACGGTGGTCGGCGGCTCGGTGGGAGCGGGCGTGGTCGGGGCGGCGGTGGTGGTCGGTGCCGGCTCGGGCGCCTCGGTGGTCGTGGTCGGCAGCGGGTTGAGCTGGACGCGGTTCGTGTCGGCGGCGGACTCGCCGGCGTTCATCACGTTGGCGTTCACGTACGCGGTCGCCAGCCCTGCTGTCACGAGCCCACCGAGCGTGAGCGCGGTCGTGAGTGCCGTCCGCTTCACGACAAGCAACGCTAGGGACTGCCTGTCCCCCCGTCTTCCTCCGAACATCGAAGATTCGTCAAACTCCCCGCCTTCCAGGCGGGCGGCCCGCCAGCGGTCAGAATGCGCTGGTGAAGATCCTGGTGGTGGAGGACGATCGGGGCGTGGCGGTCTCGCTCATCGATGGGCTGACCGACGCCGGCTTCGACGTCGTCCACGCCGGGTCAGGCCGCCGTGCCGTGGAGCTGGCCGTCACCGAGGCGCCCGACGTCGTGCTGCTCGACCTCGGCCTGCCCGACATCGACGGCCGTGACGTCTTCCGCCAGATGCAGGCCCGCTCGAAGATCCCCGTCATCATGCTGACGGCGCGGCGGCGACGAGTTCGACCGCGTCCTGGGCCTCGAGCTCGGCGCCGACGACTACGTCACGAAGCCGTTCAGCGTGCGCGAGCTGGCCGCCCGCATCCGGGCCGTCACGCGGCGGGCGAGCGGCAACGCCCCGGTCGACGAGGGTCCGCAGACGATCGGCGGGCTGGTCATCGACCGGCGCACCCGACGCGTCAGCCTCGACGGCGAGGAGATCGCGCTCACGGCGAAGGAGTTCGACCTGCTCGCCTTCCTCGCCACCGACCCCGGCGCCGTCCGCAGCCGCACGGCGATCCTCGAGCACGTCTGGGACGCCCACTGGTACGGACCGACGAAGACGGTCGACGCCCACGTCGCCGCGGTGCGCAAGAAGCTGGGTGACCACCGCTGGATCGAAGCGGTGCGCGGGGTGGGCTTCCGGTTCGAGGAACCCCCGTGAGCGAGCCCGCAGGGCGAGCGAACCATGGACACGGCGCCTCGCCGCGAAGCGGCGAGGCGGTCATTGGTGCACCGCCCGCCGCGCCACAACAACCCGACGTCGCGGTGGTGCACCAATGAGGTGGCGCATCGCCGCCGTCCTCGTGGGCCTGGTCGCGCTCGTGCTGGCCGCCCACGACATCCCGCTCGCCGCCCACCTGCGTCGTGTCGAGCGGGACCGGCTGATCACCGGCCTCGAGCGCGACGCCTTCACCATCGCCGGACGGTCGGCGCAGCCCATCGAGAGCGGCTCGGCAACCCGGGACCAAGGCCTCGTCCGCATGGTCGAGGACTACCGCGGCTCGTCCGACGCCCGCGTCATCATCACCGACGCCGACGGCATCGCCGTGGTCTCGACCGACGAGGAGTCGATCGCAGGGCAGGACTACAGCACCCGGCCGGAGATCGCCACCGCCCTGAGCGGCCAGCCGATCTCCGGCGAGCGTCGCTCGGACAGCCTCGACACCAACCTGGTCTACGTGGCGGTGCCGATGTTCGCCCGCGACGACGTCGTCGGGACCGTGCGCATCACCTATCCGACAGGCGTCGTCGAGCGGCGCGTCGACGACCGCGTGCGCGGCCTCGCCATCGTCGCCATCACCACCATCGCCCTCGCCATGCTGGCCGCGTTCGTCGTGTCGGCCACCGTCACCCGGCCGCTGCGCCGCCTGCGCCACGCCACCGAGCAGCTGGCCGGCGGCGACCTCGGCACGCGGGTGCCGGACACCAGCGGCCCGCCGGAGATCCGCAGCCTGGCCACGTCCTTCAACCGCATGTCCGAGCGCACCCAGCGCCTCGTCGACGAGCAGCGATCGTTCGCCGGCGACGCCTCGCACCAGCTGCGCACGCCGCTCACCGCGCTGCGCCTCCGGCTCGAGCAGGCCGCCGACCTGATGGACAGCGACCCCGACGGCGCCCGCGAACGACTGGAGTCGGCGACCGCCGAGACCGAGCGCCTCCAGCACGTCATCGACGGCCTGCTCGCGCTGGCCCGCGCCGCCGGCGACGGCAAGACCGAGGTCGTCGACGTCAGCGCGGTCGTGCCGCGAGCGCGTCGACCTGTGGCAACCACTGGCCGAGGAGAGCGACGTGACGGTCACGGTCGACGTGCCCCCGACGGCGCCGGCCGTGGCCATCGTCGGCGGCCTCGACCACATCGTCGACAACCTCGTCGACAACGCCCTCGGGGCGGCGCCGCCGCACTCGTCGGTCGACATCACCGTCGTGAACGTCGACGGCTCGGTCGTCACGACGATCGCCGACCGCGGGCCGGGCATGACGGCCGACCAGATCGCCCGCTCGTTCGACCGCTTCTGGCGGGCGCCGGACGCGGCCGAGGAGGGCACCGGCCTCGGTCTGGCCGTCGTCCAGCACCTCACCGTGGCGAGCGGCGGTGACGTCAGCCTGGCCGCACGCGACGGCGGGGGCCTGGTCGCCATCGTGCGCCTCCGGCGCGCCGACAGCGAACCGGTCAGGACGTGACGGAGGCGACGATCTCCTCGTACGCCGCCTCGGCGTAGGCGCGGATCTCGTCGTCGGTGCGGTCCTGCGATCGGGTGCGGCGTGAACACCCGGGCCATCGTGGCGAAGCCGAGCGACGTCGACTGGGCCACGGCCGCCTGCACGAACTCGGCGGACGCGACGAAGACGCCCGGCACGCCCCGCAGCTCGAGATCACTGATGTCGTGCACACTGCACGACGTGCAGCTGCCTCAATCGGCGAGGGCCTCGATGACGAGCTCGCACTGGGTGGCGATCTCGTGGCGCAGGTCGACGGGCGCCGGCTTGGTGAACGTCGGCTTGCGGTAGCGCTGCACGGAGGCACCGGCCTGCGTCAGCAGCTCCTCGAGACGATCGAGGAACACGTCGCCGCGGGGCTTGGAGATGTCGAGCAGGCCGATGCGCTTGCCGGCGATGGCCGCCGGCCGATCGAGGCGCTGGCGCTCGGCGACCTGCTGCTCGCCGGTGGGGTCGAGGACGTATCGCGTCGCTCATCGTGTCACCTCGCGGGTCACGGGTTGGCTGCCGGTGGGCGCCGTTGGCCCACCCGCCGATGATCGCCGAGAACAGACCGGCGCCGCCACCGGCACAGGTGAGGAGGATCCCGCCGGGGCGGAACTTCGGCAGCGTCGTGCCGGCGACCTGGGCGGGCAGTCCTTCGGCGATCCCGCCGGCGCCGCGCACCAGCTCGTCGCCCGGCAGCTGGAGGCGAGCGTCGAGCTCGGCGAGGATCCGCTCGCGATCCCAACCCGCCTCGCGCGAACACGCGGGCGTGCTCGGGGCCGAGCACCAGGATGGCGTCGAAGGCGAGCACCATCTTCGGGTGGTGCAGCGTGCGCAGGCAGGCGGCGAGGCTGGCCGCGAGGCTCTCCGGCTGCCGCGACAGCTGGTCGACGACGCAGCGGGGGCCTTCGCCGGCGAAGACGGTGATGGCGTCGGCGCCGGCCGGTGCGCCGAGGCTCTCGGCCAGCGTCGTGAACGGCGAGTCGGGGCGCTCGGCGAAGCAGAACGAGATCTTGCCGGGGTTGCCGTGGGCGGCCCGGTCGACCCCGCCGGGCCGGCCGCCGCCGACGTTGCGCACGACGAGCTGCACGGCCCGCCCGATCGTGAGGTTGGCCCGGGTGCCCTGGCCGAGCGCGTTCACCCCGCTGTTGAGGCCGACGGCCGCGGCGCCCGGCCCGCTGGCCACGATCACCGGCCCGACCGGCATCGTCGTGGCCAGCACGCCGTGGATGTTGAACTCGTCGGTGCAGATCGCCTCGACGACCGTGAGCACCCACGGCAGGTGCTCCGGCAGGCACCCGGCCATGACGGCCGCGATGGCCACCTTCTCGACGGTCGTCTCCACGAGGTCGGGCGGCACGGTGGCGACGATGTCGGCCGGATCGCGGGTGGTGCCCTCGAGCATCCGCAGCACGCGCTCCTCGGTCGGTGGCACGACGGGGAGCCCGTCGGTCCACCCCCGCGTGAACATCGCCTCGATGTCGTCCTCCAGCGCGGCCAGCTCGACGCGGCGCGATCGCAGCCGGCCGCCCTCGAAGCGGACGCGCAGCTCGTCGACGCGGTCGGGATCGACGCTCAGCGAGCCGCACCCCGGGCGCATCGCCGGGAGGTCGTCGCCGAGGTCGGCGATGCCGGTGAGGCGCTGCCAGTCGTCGCGCAACCAGCCGACCGTGCGCTCGACCTCCTGCCCGCCCTCGACGCGGATGAGCGTCGGCACGGTCTCGATGTCGTGGTGCCAGCTGACGTCGAGGTCCTTGTCGTAGAGCGCGGTCACGCCGGGAGGGAACGAGGGGTCGTCCTGGGTGTAGACGGTGGTCGTGGTGCGGCCGGCGAGGTCGGCCAGCAGCGGGGCGACCATGCGGCAGGTCGCGCACTCCTCCTTGACGACGACCACCAGGCCGTCCGGCAACGGGGCCATGGCACGGACCCTAACCCGGCGGCGCGCTGGACGCCGAGGCCCGGCAGAGGGCGAGGCGAGCCGCTTGGCGGCGAGCCGAGCCCGAACTGGGCTGTCGGGGGGGCGAGCGCCGAAGCGGAGCGGAGGCGGCGAGCTCGGAAGGTGAGGCGAGCCGCTTGGCGGCGAGCCGAGCCCGAACATGGAGAGACGAACGTCACCCGCCGTTCACGTTTACACCCCCGGCATCATGCGCATAGCCTTCGTCAACTTCGTCCAGGGGGGCCGGATACCAGCATGTTGGTCACGTTTCACGGCGTGCGCGGTTCGACGCCGTGCCACGGCGAGGACATCGCCCGTTACGGCGGGAACACGTCGTGCGTCTCGGTGCGTGTGGAGGGCGAGGATCCGCTGCTGTTCGACATGGGCACCGGTCTGCGCTACTTCGGCCTGAGCTGCCCGAAGGCCGAACCGTTCAAGGGGTCGTGCCTGGTCAGCCACCTCCACTGGGACCACGTGCAGGGGTTGCCGTTCTTCGGCCCGCTGCTCCACGAGGAAGCCGAGCTCGTCGTGTACGCGCCGGACCAGGAGGACGGACGCGGGCCCGCCGAGGTGCTCGCCGACACGATCAAGCCGCCACTGTTCCCGATCGGCCTCGACGGCTTCCCCGGCCACATCGACATCCGGTCGCCGAAGCCCCGTTTCCGCATCGGCGGCTACCAGGTCGAGGCGGCGCAGATCCCGCACGTCGGCGAGGCGCTGGGCTATCGGGTCACCCACGGGCCGACCAGCGTGGCCTACATCAGCGACCACCAGCAGCCGCACGGCCGCCCGGAGATCGCCGAGTCGGTGTGGGGGTTGTGCCAAGGCGTCGACCTGCTGATCCACGACGCCCAGTACACGCCGGCCGAGTTCGCCCAGAAGCGCGACTGGGGCCACTGCACGATCGAGTACGCCGTCTGGCTGGCCGGCGAGGTCGGCGCCAAGCGACTGGCGCTGTTCCACCACGACCCGTCGCACGACGACGACACCCTCGACCGCCTGACCGCCGGCGCCACCGCGTGCGGCCGCGAGTTGGGCGTCGAGGTGTTCGCCGCCCGCGAGGGCCTCACCGTCACCCTCGACTGACGCATTTCCGCAACTGTTGTGCCAGAGCGACACTTCGTGTCGCCTGGCCCGAAGAGTTGAGGATTCAGACGGTGGTGAGGATGAAGGCGAGGGTCCTCGCCTCGTCGCGCCACGCGTCGTAGCGACCGCTGGGGCCGCTGTGGCCGGCGCCCATCTCGGTGCGCAGGACGAGCGGGCGGGCGCGCCCGGCGCCGCGTCGACCGCAGGCGGGCCACCCACTTGGCCGGCTCGTGGTAGCTCACCCGCGGGTCGTTGAGCCCGGCCGTCACGTACATCGCGGGGTGGTCGGCCTCGACGGTGTTGTCGTACGGCGAGTAGCTCAGCATGTACGACGCGTAGGGCTCCTCGCGGGTCGCCCCACTCCTCCCACTCGCCGGCGGTCAGCGGCAGGGTCGGGTCGCTCATCGTCGTCACGATGTCGACGAACGGGACCTCGGCCACGGCGCCGGCGAAGAGGTCGGGGCGCAGGTTGACGCACGCGCCGACGAGCAGGCCGCCGGCACTGCCGCCGCGGATGACGATGCGCTGCGGGTCGGCGACGCGCGTGGCGACGAGGTGCTCGACGGCCGCCAGGGTGTCGGTGAACGTGTTGCGCTTGTTGAGCAGCTTGCCGTCGAGGTACCACCGCCGGCCCAGCTCGCCGCCGCCGCGGGGGTGCACGAGGACCCACACCCAGCCGCGGTCGAGCAACGACAGGCGGGCCACCGAGAACCACGGCGGGAACGACGCCTCGTACGAGCCGTAGCCGTAGACGACGGTCGGCGCCGTGCCGTCGAGCGGCGTGTCGACGTGGCGCACGACGTCGACGGGCACGGCGCTGCCGTCCGTCGCCGTGGCCCACGAGCGGCTGGAGACGTAGGAGTCGAGGTCGACGTTGGGCGTCGGCGTCCGCTTGCGGAGGACCCGCTCGCCGGTGGCCACGTCGTGGTCGTACACGCTCGCCGGCGTGGTCAGCGACTGGTACGCCAGGCGCAGCGCGGTCGAGTCCCACTCCGGGTTGGCACCGAGCTCGACGTCGTGCGGTTCGGCGCCGAAGTCGAGGGCCTCCTCGCGCCCGTCGCGGAAGTGGACGCGCAGCCGTGGCTGGGCGTCGCTCCACTCGTGCACGGCCAGGTGGCCGGCGAACGGCTCGGCGGCCGTGTAGCGGCGGCCAGGCACGTGGGGGAGCAGCTCCGTCCAGTCGCCGGGCGCGTCGTGCGGCGCGGTCATCACCCGGAAGTCCGGCGCGTCGAGGTTGGTGAGCACGACGAAGCGGTCGCCCCAGTCGTCGACGGAGTACTCGACGTCCTGCTGGCGCGCCCGCACCAACCCGGGTGGCGCCGTCGGCTCGCCGGCCGGCAGCACGTGGACCTCGGACGTCGTCTTGCTGCCCGCCACGAACACGACCCAGCGCTCGCTGCGGGTGGCGCTGACGTGCAGGGAGAACCGCTCGTCGGGCTCCTCCAGCACGAGCACGTCGGCGCTGACCGGCGTGCCCAGCTCGTGGCGCCAGATCTGGTGCGGGCGCATCTGCTCGTCGGGGCGGGCGTAGAACAGCCAGCGCCCGTCGCCGGACCAGGCGAGCCCACCCCACGACGACGTTCCGGTCAGCTCGTCCGGCAGCTCCTCGCCGGTGGCCAGCTCGCGGACCCGCACCGTGTAGCGCTCGCCACCGTCGGTGTCGCTGGACCAGGCCAGCAGCGTGTGGTCGGGCGACGTCTCGACGGCGTGGACGTCGAAGAACTCGTGGCCGCGGGCCTCGGCGTTGCAGTCGAGGATGACGTCGGCGGTGGCCTCCTCGAACGTCCGCCCGCGACAGAACACGGGGTACGACTCGCCCTCGATCGTCCGGCTGACGTACCACCACGGGCCGTGGCGCACCGGCACCGACTCGTCGGTCTCCTGGACCCGCGACTTGATCTCGGTGAACAGCTCCTCGACGAGGTCCTGCCGTGGCTCGAAGAAGGCGGCGGCGTAGGCGTTCTCGGCTTCGAGGTAGGCGATCGTGTCGGGGTCCTCGCGGTCGCGCAGCCACGCCCACGGGTCGTCGGCGGGCCCGGTGGGGCGCTCCCACGTGTGCGGCTTCTGCGGGGCGACGGGGGCTTCGGTCATGGGAGGCCTCCCGGGCGAGCGAGCGAGTGCGAGCGAGCGAGCGGCCGGTGACGGCCTGCGTGGCCGGGGAACGCAGTCACGACGGGGCAGCGTAGGTGCGGGTCCGCCTGTACCGTTCCCGCTACCCATGCGCGTGTGGATCGACCAGGACCTGTGCACCGGCGACGGGCTGTGCGTCGACCACTGCCACGACGTCTTCACCCAGCTCGAGGACGGCATCGCCTACGTCAAGGAGGCGGGCGCCGTGCTCAACGATCCCGGGAGCTCGGGTTCCCTCGCCGAGGTGCGCTCGCGCCACGTCCAGCAGGTCATCCACGCCGCCGAGGCCTGCCCCGGCGAGTGCATCTTCATCGAGCTCGACCCGCCGGTCGACGCCGACCTCGACATCGAGGTCGACGGCCGCATCGCCGCCCGGGTGGAGATCCGTCCCGACGCGGCCTGACGCACTCGGGGCGGGAATTGTTACTATGGCGGTAGTGCAAATCCCCTGGAGCTGCCCATGACCACGTTCGATCTCGATCTCACCAAGTACCAGCTCGGTTGGAGCGACGAGGTGGAGTACGCCTTCGCGCCCGCCAAGGGCATCAACCAGGGCGTCGTCGAGCAGATCTCGTGGTGGAAGGGCGAGCCGCGGTGGATGACGCAGATGCGCCTGCGCAGCCTGCGCCAGTTCGAGCGCAAGCCGATGGCCGAGTGGTTCGCCGTGAACATGCCGGACATCGACTTCCAGGACATCTACTACTACCTGCGGCCCTCCGGCGAGCAGGTCGACGAGTGGGACGACCTGCCCGAGCAGATGAAGGCGACCTACGAGAAGCTGGGCATCCCGGAGGCCGAGCGGCAGTACCTCGCCGGCGTCACCGCGCAGTACGAGTCCGAGGTC
The DNA here is from genome assembly GCA_963784255.1 of uncultured Acidimicrobiia bacterium. Taxonomy (GTDB): domain Bacteria; phylum Actinomycetota; class Acidimicrobiia; order Acidimicrobiales; family Ilumatobacteraceae; genus JALZMG01. The sequence goes on from CAWAQO010000007.1 coordinate 505,322, forward strand.
GTGTACCACCGCAACAAGGCCGAACTGGAGGCGCAGGGGATCCTCTTCTCGGACATGGACACGGCGCTGCGCGAGCACCCCGACCTGGTCAAGCGCTACTTCGGCACCGTCATCCCGCCCGGCGACAACAAGTTCGCCGCCCTCAACTCGGCCGTCTGGTCGGGCGGCTCGTTCATCTACGTCCCGCCGGGCGTCGAGTGCGAGATGCCGCTGCAGGCCTACTTCCGCATCAACTCGGAGAACGCCGGGCAGTTCGAGCGCACGCTGATCATCGCCGACGAGGGCTCCAAGGTGCACTACATCGAGGGCTGCTCGGCGCCCGTCTACACCAGCGACTCGCTGCACTCGGCCGTGGTCGAGATCATCGTCAAGCCCAGCGCGCGAGTGACCTACACGACGATCCAGAACTGGAGCCCGAACGTCTACAACCTCGTCACCAAGCGGGCGCGGGTCGAGGCCGAGGGCCACATGGAGTGGATCGACGGCAACATCGGCTCGAAGCTCACGATGAAGTACCCGAGCGTGTACCTCGTCGGCCCGAAGGCCACGGGTGAGGTGCTCTCGGTGGCCTACGCCGGCGCCGGCCAGCACCAGGACGCCGGGGCCAAGATGATCCACGCCGCGCCGGAGACGACGTCGAAGATCGTGTCGAAGTCGATCAGCAAGGACGGCGGCATCACCACGTACCGCGGCCTGGTGCGCGTCGACGAGGGCGCCCACGGGTGCAAGTCGCACGTGCAGTGCGACGCGCTGATCCTCGACGAGCAGTCGGAGAGCCGCACGCTGCCGTACATGGAGGTCGGCGAGCGCGACGCCCAGATCGGCCACGAGGCGACCGTCTCCAAGGTCGCCGACGAGCAGCTGTTCTACCTGATGAGCCGGGGCCTCTCGGAGGAGCAGGCGATGGGCATGGTGGTCAACGGGTTCATCGAGCCGATCACCCGCACGCTGCCGATGGAGTACGCCGTCGAGTGGAGCCGCCTCATCGAGTTGCAGATGGAAGGTTCGGTCGGCTGACCGGACCATCGTCACGGTTCGGTCGGCTGACCGGACCATCGTCACGGTTCGGTCGGCCGAGGCCGGCGAGGGCGACGTCGACGCAGCCCTCGACGTAGGCCCGGTCGATCGGCTGGCGCCAGATCAGCTTGCGGAACACGATCGGCCCGACGATCGTGCCGACGACCACGTCCGGATCGAGGTCGGCCGGCAGCTCGCCACGCTGCTGGGCCCGCTCGACGATGGTGCGGATCGGCTGCTGGCGCTCGGCGCCGATGCGGTCGAGCAGCAGCTCGATCTCCGGGTCGCGCCCGGCGGCGTCGATGAGGCAGGGCATCAGCCGGGAGTGCGTGCCGCTGAGGTCGGCGCGGATGAGGCCGCCGAAGAACGTCAGCAGGTCCTCGCGCACCGACCCGGTGTCGGGTGTGCCGACGTGCTCGAATGACGCCCTGACCGTGTCGATGATCAACGACGCCCGCTCGGGCCAGTGCCGGTAGATCGTGGTCTTGGCGACGCCTGACCGGGCCGCGACTTCCTCGATGGAGAGGTTGCCGACCCCGCGCTCGACGATCAGGTCGGTGGCCGCGGCGAGCGCCTTGCGGCGCGCCTCCTCACTCCGGGGCCGTGCCATGGGTCACCCTCGACACCGAATGCAACACTACGCTATCGTAGCGGAATCAACGGCAGAAACCGGCATCCGGGAGGACCCGAGCACGTGGAACCCAGCGAGAGCCACGACGGCACCGTAGCGATGGACGACGAGCTCGACGGCATCGACCCGACGATCTACGCCAGGCGCTGGAAGACGCTCGTCGTCCTGTGCACGTCGTTGATCATCGTGATCGTCGGCAACACCGTGCTCAACGTGGCCCTGCCGACGTTGCAGCACCCCGAGGACGCCGGCGGCCTCGGCGCCAGCAACACGCAGGTGCAGTGGATCGTCGACGCCTACGGCCTCGTGTTCGCCGGGTTCCTGTTCACGGCGGCCGCGCTCGGTGACCGCTTCGGCCGCAAGGGTGCGCTGCAGGCCGGGCTCCTCGTGTTCGGCCTGGGGTCCGTGCTCGGCGCCCTCGCCGGCAGCCCAGGCGTCCTCATCGCGTCCCGCGCCGTCATGGGCATCGGCGCGGCGTTCGTCATGCCGTCGACGCTGTCGATCCTGACCAACGTCTTCCCGGCCCGCGAGCGGGCCAAGGCCATCGCCATCTGGGCCGGCATCTCGGGCAGCGGCGCCGCCCTCGGCCCGCTGGCGTCGGGCCTGCTGCTCGAGCAGTACTGGTGGGGTTCGGTGTTCCTCGTCAACCTGCCGATCATCGCCGTCGCCCTGGTTGCCGGGTGGCTGCTGGTGCCGAAGTCGAAGGACCGCACGGGCTCGCCGCTCGACCCGGTCGGCGCGCTGCTCTCCATCGTCGGGTTGAGCGCGCTCATCTACGCCATCATCGAGGGCCCCCACCACGGCTGGCTGAGCATCTCCTCGCTGCTCTGGTTCAGCAGCGCGGCGATCGTGTTGGGCCTGTTCGCCTGGTGGGAGTGGCGCAACCGCCACCCGATGCTCGAGCTGCGGCTGTTCCGGAACCCCCGCTTCGCGGTGGCGTCGGGCGGCATCACGATGACGTTCTTCGCCATGTTCGGCACGTTCTTCCTGCTCGCCCAGTACATGCAGGGCGTCCTCGGCTACTCGCCGCTCGAGGCCGCCGTGCGGTTGCTGCCGTTCTCGGTGGTGATGATGGCCGTGGCGCCACAGACGCCGAAGCTCGTCGCCCGCTTCGGCGCCGACCGCCTCGGCGCGGGCGGGCTGCTGTTCGTGGCCGCCGGGCTCGTCGGCATCGCCTTCTTCCGGACCGACACGTCCTATCCGCAGCTGGCCGTGACGATGTGCGTGCTGGCGGCCGGCATGGCGCTCACGATGAGCCCGATGACGAACCAGCTGATGGCCTCCGTGCCACGGGACCGGGCGGGGATGGGCTCGGCCACGAACGACACGACGCGGGAGCTCGGCGGCGCGCTCGGCGTGGCCGTCCTCGGCTCGCTGCTGGCCGGGCAGTACGCCTCCGGCGTCGCCGAGACCGTCCTCCTGCCGCCGGCCGCCCAGGACGTCGCCGAGGCCAGCATCGGCGGCGCCATCGGGCTGGTCGAGAACGGGCTCGTCACCGGTCCGGCCGCCGAGACCCTGCTGGCGGCGGCCCGCTCGGCGTTCGTCGACGGCCTGACCATCGCCGCCACGGTCGCGGCCGTCATCGTGACGATCACCGCGGTCGTCGTGAAGCGCTACCTGCCGGCGGACCGTGACAACCAGGAGGTGGCCGGCGCCGCCGAGGTCGCCGCGGTCGGCACCGACTGATCAGGCGGGCACGGGCGCCGTCGACGCGCGGACGACGAGCCGCGTCGGCAGCTCGATCGCCGTGGCGCCGGCCGTCCCGAGCAGCAGGCGGACGGCCGCCGCGCCCTTGTCGGCGTGCGGCTGGTGCACGGTCGTGAGCGGTGGCGTGGTCCATCGCGCGGTCGCCGTGTCGTCGAAGCCGACGACCGACAGCTCGTCCGGCACCCCGATGCCGAGCCCGTCGGCGGCGTCGACGAAGGCGGCAGCCATCTCGTCGCTCATCGCGAGGATGCCGCTGGGCCGATCGGTCCGGGTGAGCACGTCTCGCGCCACCGCAGCCGTCACGGCGCGGTCGAACGGGCTGCCGTCGACGAACGTCACGGTCACGTCGTCGTGCTCGGCCATCGCCCTGCGGTAGCCGGCGAGGCGGCGGACGGTCACCGTGGTGCGGTGCCCGGGGGCGGAGGGCGGGAACTTGACGACGGCGAGGCGCCGGTGGCCGAGGTCGAGCAGGTGCCTCGCGGCGGCGTACGAACCGCCCTCCTCGTCGATCCCGACCCACGGATCGCCAGGCGTCGCCTGGCCGTCGAGCACGACCAGGGGCAGCCGACGGTCCTCGACGATGGTCCGCCGCTCGTCGTCGAGGGCATCGCAGTGGGCGACGAACCCGTCGACCACGGCCGAGCGGACGAGGTCGTGGGCGCTGTCGGCGCCGCGGCAGCGGGGGATGAGGAGCAGGGCCACACCGGCCTCGTCGCACGCCTGGGCGACGCCGCCGAGCATCAGCACGGTCGCCGGGTCGGTGAGCGCCGCCGGCAGCGACCGCTCGATCAGGCCGATCGCCCCGACCCGCCCGCTGCGCAGGGCGCTGGCCCGGGGGTCGGGCCCGGCGTACCCGACCTCGCGGGCGGCGGCGAAGATCCGCTCGCGCATCGCCCGGCTGAGCTGGTCGGGCCGGTTGTAGGCGTTGGAGACGGTGGCCCTCGAGATGCCGAGTCGCTCGGCGATCGTGGTCAGCGTCACCCGTTGCGTCATACGGCTCTCAAACGATACCGACGGGCGCGTCGGTGGCCGCCCCGCCCACCTCTCGCCGCGGCCGCGGCAATACGCTGGTGGGGTGCCGATGCGGCAAGAGTGCAAGCACTTCGAGAGCCGGACGTACGCCAACGGTGAGACCGTCCGCAAGTGTGACCTCGACCTGGCACCGGACGCACCGTGGCGGTGCCCGGACAACTGCCCGAAGTACGAGCGCCGGCTCGCCGCCGTCGCCTGGACCCACGGAACGCTCACGTCACCGCCCACGCCGGACGAGCCGGCGAGCGTGGCCGACGGGACGGCCGCCGCCCTGCTCGACGAGGCCGAGAACCACCTGCTCGAGGTCGGCGACCGCATCCGCGCCGAGGTGGAGGCCGAGCGGGCCAGCCAGCGCAAGGGCTGGCGCCGGCTGTTCCGCCGCGGCTGACGCCCTCCGGATTTCCCCTACGGCGATAGTAGAATTCCCCCTGCCATGCACGCCTTCACCCCCACGGCCGTGCCCGCCGACGCCTTCGCCGCCGACCGGCGCGCCGCCGCCTCGCCGCGGCGGCCAGCGAGTTCCCGACGCCGTCGGAGGAGATCTGGCGCTACAGCCGCATCGACGAGCTCGACCTCGACCGCTTCACGCCCGGCGCGGCCACCACCGTGGTCAGCGACGCGCCGGCCGGCTTCCTCGCCGAGCCGACCGCCGCCGACCTCGCCGGACCGGCGGCCGACATCTTCGCCGAGCTGAACATGGCCTTCGCCACGCCGGTGGTCGTCCGCGTGCCAGCGCGGCTCCGTTGTTGCCGAGCCGATCGTCATCACCCACACCGTCGCCGGTGCGGGCACGGCCGCGTTCCCCCGCCTTGTGATCGACGCCGGCGAGGACAGCGAGGTCACCGTCGTCGAGCGCTTCCTGTCCGAGGCGGGAGCGACCGTGCTCGTCGTCCCGGCTCTCCACGTGCACGCCGGCCAGGCCGCCCGTGTCCGGTACCTGGGCATCAACGAGCTCGACGAGGCCGCCTGGCAGATCGCCCACCAATGGGCCGACGGCGGGCGCGACTCGCACGTCACGCTGGCCACCGTCGCCCTCGGCGGCCACTACGCCCGCGTCCGCACCGAGGCCCGCGTCTCGGGGGCGGGTGCCACCACCCGCCAGGTCGCCTTGTACTTCGCCGGCGGCAACCAGATGCACGACTTCCGCACGATCCAGGACCACGCCGCGCCGCACACCACCAGCGACCTCCTCTTCAAGGGCGCGGTGCAGGACACGGCGCGCAGCGTGTACACGGGTCTGATCAAGGTGCGCCGAGAGGCGCGCGGCACCGCCGCCTTCCAGACCAACCGCAACCTCACGCTCAGCGAGGGGGCGTGGGCCGAGAGCGTGCCCAACCTCGAGATCGAGACCAACGACGTCAAGTGCAGCCACGCCTCGACGGTCGGCCCGATCGACCCCGACCAGCGCTTCTACCTGGAGAGCCGGGGCATCCCGACCCCGGTGGCCGAGCGGCTGATCGTGCTCGGCTTCTTCGACGAGGTGCTCGACCAGCTGCCTGTCGGTCCGCTCGCCGACGAGCTGCGCCGCCGCGTCGCCGGCAAGCTCGATCTCGACCGCAGCCTCGTGGGGGCGGGCTGATGGGCTCCGCCACCCTGCCGCTCGACGAGCTGGCTCCGTGCACGGCCCGTCGTGTCGACGTCGACGGCACGCCGGTCGTCGTGGTGCGCGTCGGCGACGACGTCTACGCCCTCGGTGACATCTGCAGCCACGCCCACGTCTCGCTCTCCGAGGGCGAGGTGTGGTGCGACGAGCGGGAGATCGAGTGCCCCAAGCACGGCAGCACGTTCAGCCTCGAGACCGGTGCGCCGCTGACGTTGCCGGCCACCCAGCCGGTGCCCGTCTTCACCGCCACCGTCGCCGACGGCAACGTCACGATCACGACCAACGGTGAGGTGACCCCGTGACGACACATGCGTTCCCCGGCCACGCAGGCCGGTGGTGGCCGCTCCTCGGCTGGCGCCTCGTCGCTCGCAGTCGTGAGGTGACCCCGTGACGACGCTTGAGATCAGCGGCCTGCGGGCCGCTGTCGGTGGCAAGGAGATCCTGCGCGGCATCGACCTGACCGTGTCGAGCGGTCAGGTGCACGCCGTGATGGGGCCGAACGGCGCCGGCAAGAGCACCCTGGCGGCGGTCGTGATGGGCAAGCCCGGCTACGAGGTGCTCGAGGGCCGCGTCACCCTCGACGGTGTCGACGTGCTCGGGATGCCGGCATGGGAGCGGGCGGCCGCCGGGCTGCACCTCGTCATGCAGTACCCGACCGAGGTGCCCGGCGTGGCGGTCGACGACATGCTGCGAGAGGCGCTGTCGGCCCGCGGCACCGCCATCGGCGACCTCGACGAGCGCTTGGAGGCCGAGGCGGCACGCATCGGGCTGGAGCCGCGGCTGCTGCACCGTTCGCTCAACGTCGACCTCTCCGGCGGCGAGAAGAAGCGCAACGAGACCGTGCAGCTGGCGGTGCTCCGGCCGCGCATCGCCATCCTCGACGAGCTCGACTCGGGCCTCGACCTCGACGCCCTGCGGGCCTGCGCCCGGCGCATCGAGGCGGCCACCGAACCGGTCGACGGCGAGCCCGGCCTCGGGGTGCTCGCCATCACCCACTACAACCGCCTGCTCACCGAGCTGCGCCCGGACACCGTCCACGTCCTCGTGCGCGGGCAGATCGTCGCCGGTGGTGGGCCGGAGCTGGCCGACCAGCTCGAGGCGGAGGGCTACGCCGCCTTCACCGGCGAGCCCGAGGTCGACAGCGAGGGCCACGCGCGGCCGCAGGTCCGCCCCGGCTCGCTCGACGAGCTGTTCGCCTCACCCTGAGCGGGCCACCGCCTCGAACGAGCGGACGTTGCCGCGCACGCGGTCGACCGTGAGGTCCTCCAGGCAGCCGACGAGCTTGCGCTGCTCGTGCTCGCCGACCGCCGGCACGAGCACCACCCGGAAGCTCCCGTCGCCGAGCGCGGCCGGCGGCGCGGTCGCCCGCGACCTGGTCTGCGCCGAGCAGACCGCCCACAGCGCGGCCGCGGCCCCGGCATCGCCGGTGCCGAAGCGGTCGTGGTCGACGTCGACGACGAGCTCGGTGGCGGCGTCGTGGTCGACCTCGTCGGGCCGGCTCTGCGTGAGGTCGCCCAGCACGTCGACGGTGAGCCACGCTGCCGCCACGACGGCCAGCAGGACGACGGCGCGCTTCATCGCGGCTGGAACGGGTCGGGCTCGTCGCGGCCGAGGATCCCAGCCGGCTCGGGCTGCAGGGTGGCAAGGCGGCGGGCGAGGCCGCGCTCGAGCGACGGCCTCGCCGTCAGCCGGGCGACGCGATCGACCAGCCAGGCCAGCGCCGAGAGCACGACGCCGGCGCCGAGCAGCACCGGTACGAAGACGTTGGTCTGGTTGCCCTTCAGCCAGGCGAACGGGTGCGCCGGCTCCGGGGCGTGGTCCCGGAGCCGGCGCAGCACGCGCTCGTCCACGCCGCCGAACGCGTCGACGCGGTGCCGGAGGGTCGCAACGCGATCGAGGACGAGGGCGCCCAGCAGCGCCATCTCGGCGGCGAGGAAGATGATCCCGGACACGACGGCGCGGTTCCACTCCCAGCGCGCCAGGTAGACGAAGACGTAGCCGCCGGCGGCGACCATCACGACGACGAGCGCGAGGAGCCCGACGCGGCACGCGGTGCTCATGCCGCACCCTCCTCGCGTTCCGCCACGATGGACACCTCGCCCGTGGCGCCGTCGACGACGACCCACACGCCCGGGGCGAAGCGCTCCGTCGCGCCGGCCAGGCCGACGACCGTGGGCACCCCGTACTCGCGGGCGAGGATCGCCAGGTGCGACAGCACGCTCCCCGTCTCGGCGACGAGTCCGCCGAGGCCCGGCAGCGCGCCGGCGAGGGCCGGGTCGAGCGTGCGCACGACGAGCACGTCGCCGGGTCGGGGCGGCGTGTGCCGTGCCGAGGTGCACCGGGCCGGAGCCTCGGCCACCACCCGCGGCGCGGGCACCGCCCTTCGACGACGGCCGCAGCGGGACGACGACGCCGTCGTCGGTGAGGCGGAAGGCCGCCGGCAGCGGGGGCACGGCAACGGCGTCGCCGAGCTCGACGGCGGCCGCGCGGTCACCGGCCACGACGGCGGCCAGCTCCTCGAGCCGCAGCCGCGCCACGTGCTCGGGCGCGGTCAGCACACCATCGGCGACCAGCCGGCGGCCGAGCACCATCGCCGCTCGGGCGGTGAGCTCGTGGACCCAGCGGGCGCGCAGGCGCAGCGACTCCCGCACCGCCGCCTCGGCCCCCGCCGGGGGAGGGGCGGCGGGGACGGAGGCGGGCGGCGGGGGGAGGACGTGGTCGACGCCGATGCCGGGCGCCAGCAGGCTGAGCAGCACTGGGTGGGCGGCGACCAGCTCGGCGTCGGGACGGAGATCGCCCGACCGACGGAGCTCGGCGAGCAGGCGGAGGGCCGCCGACGCCGCTGTCGGCTGGTCGGGCCGGTCGTCGAGCAGCAGCCCGGCCAGCACCTCGTGGCCGTGGAGGGCGACCAGCGTGCGGTGCGAGCGCCGGAGCAGCCGCAGCAGCTCGGCCGGCGTCAACTCGTCGAGGTCGGGGATCGACCGGAGGTCCTCATCGACGGTGGCAACCAGGTCGTCGGCCAGGGCGGGGAGGGCCATGCGCAGCCGGCCCACCCGCCATGCGGCGTTGAGCCGCCGGGCCGGTGGACGGGGATCGAGACGGTGCAGGATCGACCGACGGCGTCCACTCAGGCCGAGCAGGTCGAGATCGACGGCCACACGACCGCCGACCGAGACGACGACGGGCGACGTGCGCAGGCGCCGCGGCGAGTTGGCGCCGGTCAGCCGCAGCGCCTCGCGCAGACCGTCGCGCAGCGGCGGCACCCACAGGTCCTCCTCGAGCGGGCGCAGCGGCGTGCCGAAGGTCTCGGCGACCGGACCCGGGCCGAGCACGATGCCGCCGGCGCGGGCCTCGTCGCCGAGCGCCGTGATCGGCCGGCTCTGCAGCAGCACCAAGTCGCCGGCGTCGTCGATCGCCCACTCGACGTCCTGCGGACCGCCGAACGTCGCCGCCGTCCGTGCCGCCAGCCGGGCGAGCCGCCGGCGCCAGCGCCGCCGCAGCAGCTCCGTGGGCGCCTGGTCACCGGCCTCGACGAGCCGCCCGCGGCCGGTCAAGGTCAGCTGCATGCCGTCGACCTCGCCGCTCACCAGGCGGTCGGGACCGCCGGCGACGGCGGCGACGAGCAGGCGATCGGCCCGGCCGGTGACCGGGTCGGCGCCGAACATGACGCCGCCCCACGCCGGCTCGAGGAACGGCTGCACGAGCACGGCGATCGGGGCCTCGCCGCCGGAGTCGACGACCTCGTCGACGGCGGTGACGAACGCCTCCCACCCGCGGACGTCGAGGACGGTGCGGTAGAGGCCGGCCATCGACGACGATGCGCCGTCCTCGCTGGTCGACGACGAGCGCACGACCAGCGACCGGCCGCCGCGATCGGAGAGCTGCGCCCACGCGTCGTGGAGGGCCACGGCGTGGTCGCGCGTCGCCCGGCCGTCGACCAGGCGGCGGGTGGCGTGGGTCGTCACGACGAAGCCGGGCAGGGCCGGCAACCCGTGCACACGGGCAAAGGCCAGGGCGGCGGCCTTGGCGCCGGCCACGTGCGGGAGGCGGGCGAGCTCGTCGTCGAGGTCGACCACCGCCGGCAGGGCGAGGCGTTCGATCGGCATGGTCGCGGTCTCGTTCATCGGTGGACCCTCCCGCCGATGCGAGTGAGCGAGCGCCAGCGAGCGAGCGGCCAGAAACGGCCTGCGTGGCCGGGGAACGCAATCATGGCGCCAGCCACGGTAGAAGTTCAAGCTTGCTTGAAGTCAAGGGCGCGGGGGTGAGCCGTCCGTCACGTTGTGAGGGCTGTTCCCTCCTCATCGCGAGTCTCCTTTGCTCCGCTCCCCACGGCGTCGGTGTTGTCAACGGTGCGGGCCGCGCGAACTCATCCCGATGTGGGCGTGCGATCCGTCACACCTGATGAAACGCCGCCGGGCCGCCGCGATCCATCGTGGAGATCCCCGGACCACACCGGGGGTTACCCCGACCCCGATACCATCGGGACGTCATGGCGATGCAGCAGGACATGATCGTGGCCGCCCCATCGCCCGTGGCCGTCGCCACCCCGTCGCCGTGCCTCCACTGCTCGCCGCCGCTGACGCCCGCCGGCTTCTTCGGCGCCCGCCGACGCCTGCTCGTGGCCATCGCCGTCGTCCTGGGGGCCCTCGCGCTCGCCGCCTACATGAGCAACGGCGCCCTGCTCCTCACGTGGGACGAGCCGATCCAGCGGGCGGTCGAGGACGCCCGAACGGCGGGCGCCACGGCCGTGTTCCGGCGCATCTCCTTCCTCGGTTCGACCGTCACGGTCCTCACGCTCGGTACGGTGCTGGCGGCCGTCGCCTGGCGGCGCTGCCGAGCGGTCGCCGTCGCCGTCGTGGTGGCGATGCTGGCCAGGCCGCTGCTGGAGTTCACGATCAAGGACGTCGTCGCCCGCGACCGGCCCGACCTCGAGCGCCTCGTCAACGGCGTCGGTTACTCGTTCCCCAGCGGCCACGTGATGGCGTCGGTCGCCCTGTGGGGGTTGGTGCCGCTCGTCGTCACGCTGTTCACGCGCGACCGGCGGGTGTGGTGGGCGTCCGTCGTCGCTATCGGGCGGCCTGATCGTGGCCATCGGGGCCAGCCGCATCTACCTGGGCGTGCACTGGTTCAGCGACGTCGTGGCCGGGTTCATCGTCGGCGCCTTCTTCCTCATCGGCGTCGAGTGGGTCCTCCGTCAGCGCCACCGCAGCGACCCGGATCACTGCGGCTGCTGCTCCGGCTGATCCGGGACCTCTCCGCGGGCCCTAGGGTCGGCCCATGCCCGACGATGCGTGGGAGGAGCGTGACGGCGCGCTGCGCCGCCAGTTCCGGTTCGCCGACTTCTCCGAGGCCTTCGCGTTCATGACCAGGGTGGCCCTGCTCGCCGAGGCCAAGGGCCACCACCCGGACTGGTCGAACTCGTGGAACACGGTCGACATCGCGCTGTCGACGCACTCCGCGGGCGGCACGGTCACCGACGCCGACCGGGACCTGGCTGCCGCGATCGACGACCTGCTGCGCTGAGCGACGTGGCCACCGCGGTCGAGACGGCGCGGTCGACCGACCGCTTCCCCGGCCCGCGCGTCGTGGCCGGGGCGTTCATCGTCCTCGCCGTCGCGTCGGGACTCGGCTTCTACGGGCTGGCCGTCTACCTCAACGCCTTCAACCGTGAGCGCGGCTGGCCGGTCGCCTCGATCTCGTTGGCCACCACGGTCTACTTCGTGGTGGCCGGCGTCGCCGGCCTCGGCGTGGCCCGCATCATCGCCCGGCGCGACGTGCGCATCGTCATCGTCGCCGGTGGTCTCGTCGGCGGCGTCGCCCTCGCCGTGCTCGGGCACGTCGAGCAGCGCTGGCAGCTGTACGTGGTGTACGCCGTGTTCGCCGTCGGCTTCACCGGCGCCGGCCTCGTGCCGATGACCACCGTCGTGACGCGGTGGTACCACGTGCGCCGTTCCGTCGCCTTGTCCGTCGCGTCGACCGGGCTCTCGGCCGGCGGCATCCTGATCACCCCGTTCGCCAAGTGGCTCATCGACGACCGTGGGCTGGCCGACGCCACGCCGATCCTCGGTGCGATCTGGATCGTCGCCATCGTGCCGCTGGCCGTCTGGCTGGTGCGGCCCGACCCGGCCCCGCTCGGCTGGCTCCCCGACGGCGGCCGGGCCCTGCCCGACGCCGCGCCGGTCGTGCCGACGGGGACCTCGTTCCGCGAGGCCGTTCGAACCCGCTTCTTCATCGCCATGACGGTCGGCTACGTGCTGATGCTCGGCGCCCAGGTGGGCGGCATCCAGCAGCTCGTCAAGCTGGTCGAGGATCGCACCGACCGCGAGACCGCTGCGCTGGCCACGATCGGTCTCGCCGGCACGTCCGTCGTCGCCCGCCTCGCCGGCGGGCGGATCGTCACCCGGCTGCCGATGGCCGGGTTCACGGCCGGGCTCGCCGCGGTCCAGGCGTTGGCCCTGGCCGCGCTCGCCTTCGCCGACCGGGAGCTGGCCCTGTTCGCCGCGATCATCCTGTTCGGAGCGACCATCGGCAACATCCTGATGCTCCAGCCGTTGCTCATCGCCGAGCGCTTCGGCGTGCTCGACTACCCGCGCATCTACAGCCGCACGTCGTTCTTCACGGTCGCCGGCACGGCCGGCGGGCCCTTGCTGCTCGGGTGGCTGTACGACAACGCCGGCGGCTACCGCACGTCCTACCTCGTCGCCGCGGCGTGCTCGTTGGCCGGCGCCGCGGTGGTGGCGATCGGCGGGCCGGCCAGCGGGGACGGGGCATGAACGAGCATCCCAACGTGCGCCGGGTCGTCGACGCGGCGGCCGCCGCCGGCCTGGCCATCGAGCCGGTGCGCTTCCCCGACGGCACGAAGACGGCGGCCGACGCCGCGGCGGCGATCGGGGTCGAGGTCGGCCAGATCGTGAAGAGCCTCATCTTCGCCGTCGACGGCGAGATCGTCGTCGCCTACGTCAGCGGGGCCAACCTGCTCGACGAGGCCAAGCTGGCGGCGGCGGCGGGCGGCGAGCGGTGCGCGACGCGTCGACGCCGACACTGTCCGGACGGTCACCGGGTTCCCGATCGGCGGGGTGCCGCCCTTCGGTCACGCCACGGCGGTGCCGGCGTTCATCGACGCCGACCTGCTCGCCTTCGACGAGGTCTGGGCCGCCGCCGGCACGTGGCACGACGTCTTCGCCCTCTCGCCGACCGACCTCGTCCGCATCAGCGGGGCGACGGTCGCCGACCTCAAACGGTTCTGAATCGTTCTAGACGGCCGTTCTCGGCCCACTGGAAGCATTCAGAACCGGTGGGTCCTCGTCCGGCGGGGCGGGCAGCTTGGCGGTCTGGGCGGCGAACATCACGGGGTCGACGGTGATGAACAGGCCCTCGCCGCGGGCGACGACCGGTTGACCCTCCGTCGTGACGTCGACCAGCTCGCCCTCGATCCAGATCTTGCGTCCCTCGCGCCGGAGCAGCCGGCCCCGGCAGGCGATCGGGCGGTGCAGCGGCGTCGGGCGCTCGTAGCGGATCTTCAGCTCGCCGGTGAACGCCGGCTCCTGGACGATGTCGAGCACGAACCCGAACACGTCGTCGAACAGCCCGGCCACGATGCCGCCGTGCGATCGACCGGGCGCGCCCTCGTGGGCCTCCCGCAGCGTCAACACGCCCTCGATCTCGTCGCCGTGGCGGTGCACCTCGAGGTCGAGGCCCCACGGGCTCGACCGCCCGGAGAACGGCCGGTCGTCGTAGCTCGTCATCGCCGCGCCGTCCGCGGCGACCGGACCCCAGCCGTCCGGATCGGCCTTGGGACTGACCCGCAGGCGGCGGGGACCGGTGCCGAGCTGTCGGGTCAGGTCCTCCAGCTCGGCCGCGGCGTCGCTCGAGCACGTCGGGCGGCGCGTTGTGGCCGATGAAGGCGTGGCCGATCTCGCGGATCGCCCGCCCGACGCGGGCCCGGGCGTCGCTGTCGTCCACGGACGGGCTCAGGCGGCCGGGCTGGTCGAGGGCGTCGAGCAGGGTGTTCCAGGCCAGCGTGGCGCACTTGATGCGCACCGGGAACTTGACCACGCCCTGCAGCGCCTCGAGGTCGCCGAGGGAGACGTCGTCGGGCGGGTGCCGTCGCCGTCGCCGTCGTCGGCCGAGGCGTCCTCGATCGACATCATCCCCTTGAACCGTCGCACCAGCGAGCGCACCTCGCCGACCGTGCGACCCTTGATCGCCTGCGACATCATCGATGCCGAGCTCTGCGAGATCGAGCACCCTGACCACCGACCTTGACGTCGTCGACCACGTCGCCGTCGAGCTGCAGGTACACCGTGATCTCGTCGCCGCACAGCGGGTTGTGCCCCTGCGCGACGACGGCCGGCGGCGTCGGCAGCTCGCCGCGGTTCCGCGGCGAGCGGTAGTGGTCGAGGATGATCTCGCGGTACAGGTCTTCGAGACCGGGCATGTCGGCACGCTCCTCGAGCCGAAGATGTCGGAGGCGCCGTCGAGCGCCTCGGCGAGCGCATCGACGTCGTCTCGGTCGTTGTACAGGTAGAAGCTGGCCCGCGCCGTGGCGGCGGCGCCGAGCACGCGCATCAGCGGCTTGGCGCAGTGGTGGCCGGCCCGGATGCAGACGTTGCGCTGGTCGAGGACCTGGCTGACGTCGTGGGGGTGGAGGTCGCGGAAGGCGAAGCTGAGCACGCCGCCGCGATGCTCGACGTCGCGTGGTCCGTGGATCGTGATGTCGTCGCCGAAGCGCGCGGTGAGCGTGGCGATGGCGTAGGCGGTGATCTCCGACCTCGTGCCGGCGCACGGCGTCCATGCCCAGCGCCTCGAGGAAGTCGACGGCGGCGCCGAAGCCGATGGCCTCGGTGATCGGCGGCGTGCCGGCCTCGAACTTGGCCGGCACCGGGGCCGGCGTGAACCCGTCGAGGCGGACGTCGGCGATCATGTTGCCGCCGCCGAGGAAGGGTGGCGTGGCGTCGAGCAGCTCGGCCCGTCCCCACAGCGCGCCGATGCCGGACGGGCCGCACATCTTGTGGCTGGAGAAGGCGGCGAAGTCGGCGCCCCACGCCTGCACGTCGGTGGGGTTGTGCGGGACGTACTGGCAGGCGTCGACGACGGCCAGGGCGCCGGTGCCGTGGGCGGCGGCGCACAGCTCGGCGACCGGGTTGAGCGTGCCGAGCACGTTGCTCATCGCGCGTGACCGACACCACCTTGGCGCCGTCGACGAGCTGGTCGAGATCCGTGAGGTCCAGGCGGCCGTCGTCGGTGAGGGGGATCCAGCGCAGCTCGATGCCCCGCTCGGCGGCGAGCAGGTGCCACGGGACCACGTTGGCGTGGTGCTCCATGTGGGTGAGCACGACCACGTCGCCGGTCCGCAGGTTGGCCCGACCCCACGCCTGGGCGACGAGGTTGAGGGCCTCGGTGGCGTTCTTGGTGAAGACGATCTCGTCGGCGGCGTGGGCGTTGACGAAGCGAGCGACCTTGGCCCGTGCGCCCTCGTAGGCGTCGGTGGCCTCGGCGGCGAGGCGGTAGGCGCTGCGGTTGATCGGGGCGTAGGCGTGCTCGTTGAACACCGTCATCGCGTCGATGACGGACTGCGGCTTCTGCGACGAGTTGGCCGAGTCGAGGTAGTGGATCGGGAGCGCCGTCGATGGTGTCGGCGAGCAGCGGGAACTGCTCCTTGACGGTGGCCGTGTCGAGGTCGCGCGCGTCACGACGGACCGCTCCTGCGGTCGGAACGCCTCGTAGCCCTCCCGCTCGAGCGCCTCGGCGATCTCCATGCCGCCGGAGGCGACGATGCGCCCGTCGACCAGCACGTGGACGTGGTCCGGCGTCAGCTCGTCGAGGAGGCGCTGGTAGTGGGTGATCAGGACGACGCCCATGTCCGGTCGATCGGCGCGCACCTCGTGGATGCCCTTGGCGACGATGCGCAGCGCGTCGATGTCGAGCCCGGAGTCGGTCTCGTCGAGGATCGCCAGCGCCGGCTCGAGGATGGCCAGCTGCATGATCTCGTTGCGCTTCTTCTCGCCCCCGGAGAAGCCCTCGTTGAGGTAGCGGTCGACGAAGGAGGAGTCCATCCCGAGGCGCTGCATCCACTCCATCGCCGCGACGCGCAGCTCGAGCACCGAGAGGTCGAAGCCCTTGCGCGCCGACAGCGCCTGGCGGAGGAACTGGATCACCGAGACGCCGGCGATCTCCTGGGGGTACTGGAAGGCGAGGAACAGGCCGGCCTTGGCCCGCTCGTCGGCCGGCCAGTCGGTGATGTCGTCGCCGCGGAAGCTGATCGTGCCGGCCGTGACCTCGTACTCGGGGGAGCCCATCAGCGTGGACGCGAGGGTGCTCTTGCCGGAGCCGTTGGGGCCCATGATGGCGTGGATCTCGCCGGCGCCGACCGTGAGGTCGAGGCCCCGCAGGATCGGGTCGGGCGCAGTGCCGTCGCTGACCGCGACGTCGGGCACCGGCGCCGCCCACAGTCCCTCGACGCGGAACAACTCCATGACCTCCAAGTCTACGCGCTCGGTCGGGGGATTATCCCTACGTCGGTAGTGCAAATCCACGGCCGTCCCCCAATCTGGGCGGGATCCTCACCACTCGCCCATCTGGGCGGGATCCTCGCCAGCAGGTCGGGACGGATCCCGCCCAGTTCGGGGGTCAACCGTGGGCGTTGTCCCGGAGGTCTTCCTTCCAGGCCCGGAAGCGGGTGTGCCGCTCCCCGGACGGCCCGGTGCCGTCGGCGGCGCCGTCGGGGTGCAGCCGCAGGGTGTGGGCGTCGGACGGGTCGTCGGCTCGGGCGGCCCAGTAGCGGGCGTCACCGCCGGATGCCGGGCCGGCCCGCCAGAGCAGCCACGGGCCGATGCGACGCTTGTACTCGGCGGTCGGACGGCCGGGGAGGTCGTCGCCGAGGGTGAGCAGATCGGGCGGTGCTTCGACCCACGCGACCGCAGGGATGTTGCGGTCGCGGACGGGGGTCGGCGGAAGGGCGTCGGTGTGCAGCGGGGTGGTGTCGAGCGGTCGCTCGTCGTACCGCATCACACGTGCGCGCGCGCGGCGCGCTCACCAGCCGCGAGCGATCCACTCGTCGAGGTGCGGCCGCTCGGCGCCGATGGTCGTGTCGACGCCGTGCCCGGGGAGCACGACGGTGGTGTCGGGGAACGTGAACAGCCGCGACTCGATCGACTGGATGATCGTGGCGAAGTCGGCGTCCTCGAAGCTGGTGTTGCCGGGTCCACCCGGGAACAGCGTGTCGCCGGAGAACAGCAGCGGCGTGCCGCGCACGTGGAAGGAGATCGACCCAGGGGTGTGGCCCGGGTTGTGGATGGCGTCGAGGCGGAGCTTGCCGACCTCGATCACCTCGGCGTCGTCGAGGAAGGCGTCGTAGCCGACGTCCTTCAGCTTGGGCGCGTCGAGCTTGGTGACGGACACCTCGTAGCCGGCCTCGCGGATCGCCGGCACGGCCTGGATGTGGTCCCAGTGACCGTGCGTCTCGAGCACACGGCGGACGTTGAGGCGCTGGCACAGCTCGAGCAGCTGCTCGTGCTCGTTGGCGGCGTCGATCAGCACGGCGTCGCCGGTGCGGCGGCAGCGCACGACGAACACGTTGTTGTCGTACGGCCCGACGACGACCTTGTGCACCTCGACATCCCCGTCGACCCAGTGGAGCGTGGTCATCCGTCCAGTGTGCCACCGCGGCGATCGAGAACTGACTCCCGGTCGAGGGGTCGCCAGCCGATCAACTCTCCAGAGAACGCTCAGGTGGACACGACGTCGAGGCCGAGCCCGAGGGCGACGCCGATCTGGCCCGGGTCGAACGTGACGAAGCGCACCGGTGCCGGCATGCGCTCGGCGGCGGCGAGGTGGATGGCGCTCGTGAGGCGGACCGGCTGCTCCCGGGCGAGCCCGGCGGCGCGGTCGAGGCACCGCTGGTCGACCGGCACGACGTGGAGGTGGTCCCAGGCGAGCCGGATGGCGTCCTCGAGGTCGGCGCGCACCACCGGCTCGTCGCTCAGCCGGTCGATGGCCGGCAGGGCCTCGGTGAGGGCGAGCGCCGACGCGCTCCACACCGGGTCCTCCTCCATCGCGGCGAGGACGACGGCCCGTTGGGCGCCCTCGATGGCGACGGCGAGCAGGGCGCTGGTGTCGAGAGCGACCGTCACCGTCGTGGTCCCCTCGATCCGGGCGGGAATCTCGCCGACAGGTGGCAAGGATCCCGCCCAGATCGCTCCGTGGCGAGAATCCCGCCCAGATTGGGGAGCATCGGTTCAGCCCCGGAGCTCGGCCAGGGCCCGGTCGATGCGCACGCCGGACCAGACGGCGATCGGCGCCGGCGGCCGCCACACGCCGCGCCGGCGGGGCGGCACGACGGCGCCGCTGGCGACGAGCCGCTCGAGCGCCGGCGCCTGGTCGTCGAGGGGGCCGAGCTGGGCCGACGGCCTCCCACCCACCGTGACCACGATCCGCTCGCCCTGCGCCGCCCGCCGCACGGCCGCCGCCAGGTCGGCCCGGAGCGCCCGCACGGACTGCGACGTCACGGCGAAGCCTCTGGCGTGCGGCGAGCGACGGAGCGCCAGCGACGGAGCGTCCAGCCGCGGCCTGCGTGGCCGGGGAACGCCATGGAGGTCACGGCGAAGCCGGCTGGTCCGCGGCCAAGCCCTCGTCGATCTTCACGTTGTTGGCCGCCGCGTACTCGTCGTACGACTCGTCGAGCGCGAGCTGGGCGTAGCGGGCGGCCAGCGCCAGGGACCGTCCGTCGACCCACGACGCCGGCTCCCACAGCCGCCCCCGCCGGAACGCCTTGGCGCAGTGCGTGAACACCGCCGCCACCTCGACCACCACGGCCAGCGGCGGCCGGCGCACCTCCTCGGTGAACCGGGCGAGCACGTCCTCGTCGGTGGTCAGGTACGCCGGCCCGTCGATCCGGACGGTCTCGTGCTGGCCCGGCACGACGACCAACAGTGCCGCGTGCGGGTTGGTGACGATGTTGCGCAGCGAGTCGACGAGGTTGTTGCCGTTGAGGTCCGGGATCGCCACGTGGTCGTCGTCGAGCACCTTGACGAACCCCGGGGGTCCGCCCCGCGGGGAGACGTCGCAGCGACCGTCGCGGTCGGCCGTCGCCAGCAGCACGAAGGGCGACGCCGACAGCACGGCCCGCAGCCCGTCGTCGAGGCGCTCCCGCTTCTTCGTCCGCACCCGCTCGCCGGGCGGGGGGTAGAGGGCGAGCAGCTCGTCGAGGGTGCGGATCCGGGCCACCCCCGCAGGCTAGTCGTGGACACATGTGTACACAGCCCGAATTGCGTGGCCGGCGGCGCGGCGCTCGACAATCGCGGCATGAACTTCGCCTTCACCGACGAGCAGGAAGAGCTGCGCAAGACCGTCCGGGCCTTCCTCGATTCGAAGAGCCCCGAGTCGGCCGTGCGCGAGCAGATGGAGACCGAGCAGGGCTACGACGAGGCCGTGTGGTCGCAGATGGCCGAGCAGATGGGCCTGCAGGGGCTGCACATCCCCGAGGAGTTCGGCGGCTCGGGGTTCAGCTACATCGAGCTCGGCATCGTGCTCGAGGAGATGGGCCGGTCGCTGCTGTGCGCGCCGTTCTTCTCGACCGTCGTGCTCGCCGCCAACACCCTGCTGCAGAGCGGCGACGACGCCGCCAAGAAGGACTACCTGCCCGGCATCGCCAGCGGTGAGACGATCGCCACGGTCGCCTTCACGGAGCCCTCGGGCAAGTGGGACGAGGCCGGCATCACGATGGAGGCCACCCAGGACGGCGACGGCTGGACCCTGAGCGGCACGAAGATGTTCGTCCTCGACGGCCACACCGCCAACCTGGTCATCGTCGCTGCCCGCACGCCCAAGGGCGTCAGCCTGTTCGCCGTCGACGGCGAGGCGGCCGGCCTCACCCGCACGCCGCTGTCGACGATGGACCAGACGCGCAAGCAGGCCAAGCTCGAGTTCGACAACGTCCCGGCCAAGCTGATCGGCACCGAGGGCGAGGGCTGGACGGTCCTCGGGACCGTGCTCGACCTCGTCGCCGTGGGGCTCGCCGCCGAGGAGGTCGGCGGGGCGCAGAAGGTGCTCGACATGGCCGTCGAGTACGCCAAGGTGCGCGTCCAGTTCGGCCGCCCGATCGGCTCGTTCCAGGCGATCAAGCACAAGTGCGCCGACATGCTGCTCGAGGTCGAGTCGGCCAAGTCGGCCGCCTACTACGGCATGTGGTGCGCCAGCGAGATGAACGACGAGCTGCCGTCGGTGGCCTCGCTGGCCAAGGCCTACTGCTCGGAGGCGTACTTCCACGCTTCGGCCGAGAACATCCAGATCCACGGCGGCATCGGCTTCACGTGGGAGCACCCGGCGCACCTGTACTTCAAGCGGGCCAAGAGCAGCGAGCTGCTCTTCGGCGACCCCACCTACCACCGCGAGCTGCTGGCCCAGCGCATCGGGATCTGAGCGGGAGTCAGACGCAGACGGCGCCGCTGACGCCACGCGCGGAGATGTCCTGCCGCGTGGCGGTGGCGACGACCCAGCCGAGCTGGTCGTCGCCTTCGATCGTCAGCTCGTACCACACGCCCTCGACCGAGTCGTCGCACAGGCCGCGCAGCTCGACGGCGGCCGATGCCGGCTCGCTCGGCGCGACCCAGATCACCTGGGCCACCGACAGCACCTCGCAGCCCTCGTGTAGGCGGGTCAGCCGCTCGGCCACCTGCCGTGCCGCGTCGTGGGCGGTCGTGGCCGGCGGCGGGGGCTCGCCGAGCAGTTCGTGGATCTCGGCCGTGGCGTCCTGCGGTGGCGCACTGTGACGCGGGTCACGCCCCTCACTGCACCACGATGGCGGCCCGACCGCAAGCGGTTTCCCGCCAGAATGCAGGCATGGAGCCGGTCACGTGGGTGTTCGTCGCCGTCGCCGCGGCCGCCGTGTTCGTGATCGCGGCCGTCGTGGTCGGGCGGGAGGCCCACCGGTTGGACGCCGTCGCACCCCGCGTCATCTACCGGCCGGACGAGGCCGTCGAGTTCGTGGCCGACCACGTGCCGCCGGCGACCCAGGCCCGCTTGACCCACGCCGAGGTGGAGCAGCTGCTGACGTTCCACCTGCGGTGGTTGGACGCCAAGGGCCTCGTCCCCGCCGACGTCGTCGACCGGCGCCAGGACATCGCCACGCCGACGGTGATCGACGAGGACACGCTCATCGGCTACCTGTTCGCCGAGTCCGAGCGCGAGGGCGTCGACCTGCTCGACGACGTCGATGCCGTCGCCGTGGTCGAGGCCCACCTCGCCTACCTCGATGCCATCGGGGCCGTCGGCCCGCCGGCCGGGCCCGATGACGCCATGGGGTCGGCTCGCTGACACGATGGCGCCATGACGGTCGACCACGTCGACTTCCACTTCGACGTGATGTGCCCGTGGGCGTACCAGGCGTCGCGCTGGATCCGTGAGGTCCGCCGGCTCACCGGACTGCGCATCGACTGGCGCTTCTTCAGCCTCGAGGAGATCAACCGGGTCGAGGGCAAGAAGCACCCGTGGGAGCGGGAGTGGTCATACGGGTGGTCGATGATGCGCATCGGTGCCCTGCTCCAGCGCGAGGACGAGGCGCTCCTCGACGCCTGGTACGAGCGGGCCGGCCGTGCCCTCCACGAGGAGGGTCGTCAGCCGCACCGCCCGGAGGTCGCCGCCGAGCTGCTGGTGGAGCTGGGCCTCGACCCGGGCCTCGTCGAGCGTTCGATCGCCGACCAGAGCACACACCTCGACGTGCGCGCCGATCACGACGCCGTCGTGGCCGACGGCGGGTGGGGCGTGCCCGTGCTGCGCTTCCCGGACCGCACCTGCCTGTTCGGGCCGGTGATCGTCGATCCGCCGATGGGCGACGACGCCCTCGCCCTGTGGGACCTGGTGCAGGCGTGGGCGCGGTTCCCGCACCTGTACGAGATCCAGCGCCCGAAGACCGGCGCCGACCTGGCCCGCATCGCCGAGACCTTCTCGCCGTACCTCACGGCGCGGGAGTGGCGCACGATCCAGAACCCCACGCCGTAGAGACCCAGCGATCCGGAGGCTGCGCCGATGACCACGAACGTGCCCAAGGACGAGACGATCGCCGCCCTCAGCGAGGTCTGGACGAGCCTCGACGACCTGCTCTCGCAGCTCGACGACGAGGAGTGGTCGGCACCGACGCCATGTCCCGGCTGGGACGTCAGGGCGGTGGTGGCCCACGTGATCGGCACCGAGTCGATGCTCGCCGGTGAGCCGACGCCCGACGTCGAGATCGACCCCGCCGAGTACGTCCACGTGCGCAACGACATCGGCCGCATCAACGAGGCCTGGGTGGCCAGCGCCGCCGACCAGTCGCCGGAGGAGCTGCTGGCCCGGCTGCGCCACCTGACCGCGGCCAGGAAGGCGACGCTCCAGGCGATGGACGCGGCGGCGTGGGCCGCCGAGGGCTTCACCCCGGCGGGCACCGACACCTACGGGCGGTTCATGCGCATCCGCGTCTTCGACACGTGGGTGCACGAGCAGGACATCCGCGACGCCGTCGGCCGGCCGGGCGGCGACGACGGCATGGCCGCCCGCGCCGCGCTCGACGAGTTCGGCGCCGCCCTCGGCTACCTGATCGGCAAGAAGGCGGGCGCGCCCGCTGGCGCGCGCGTGGCCGTCCACCTCACCGGCGCGGCCGGGCGCGACGCCTACGTGGAGGTCGGCGAGCGGGCGGCCGTCGTCGACGCGCTGTCCGACGCGCCGACGGTGTCCGTCACCATGCCCGTCGGCGTGTTCGCCCGTCTCGCCGCCGGCCGGTGCGACCCCGGCACGCTGCGCGACCAGGTGAGCATCGAGGGCGACCAGGACCTCGGCGAGCGCATCGCCGCCAACCTCGCCTACACCATCTGAGCCACGCCCAGGGCGGAAAAGCGCGTGCGCGACGGGGGCACTGCTGTGGTTGACTGGACGCACCAGAGGAAGGAGGTGGTCCACCACATGAGTGATTGTTCGTACGGGACCCTGGAGGTGGTTGGCCGCTAGGCCGGCAGGCTGGACCGCCTGGCGAATCCACGCCAACTTCCGCTGATCGAGCCGCCGGAACTCGTCCCCCCGGCACGAGAGGTTCGTCAGTCAAATCCCAGTTTCTGGAACGGGGAGGTGCGCGAGCGCCTCCCCGTTCCGCGTCTACGGACGCTCGCCGCGAGCGACTCGCTCGGCCGCCTGGGCGGCCCGCTTGGCACGGGTCTCGGGCCGCTTGGCCGTCGCCAGCTGCTCGAGCACGGACCGGCGCGGCGAGCGGGGGAGCGCGTCCCACGCCGCACGGGCGCCGGGGTGCTGCTCCAGCGCTGCTGCCAGGTCGACGGGCACGACGAGGTCCTCGACGTCGTCGAGCAGCGTCCACGAACCGTCGGCCTTGGCCGCCTCGATCAGCGCGGCGCCGGCGGGCGCCATCAGCCCGGCCGCCTCGAGGCGGGCGATGCGCTGCTTGTTGGGTCGCGACCACCCGCTGCCGGCGCGGCGCGGCGTGAGCAGCAGCCGGGTCCGCTCGTCGTCGACGCGACCGCCCTTGGAGTCGATCCAGCCGTAGGCGAGCGCCTCCTCGACGATGTCCTCGTAGTCCAGCGAGGGGTGCGGTGCGGCCTTGCGCCACGTGACCACCCACACCCCCTCGGACGTGGTGTGGTGGGCGGCGAGCCAGCGACGCCAGTCCGCCCGGTCGGCCGGCTGGAACCACTCGAGCTCGTCGAGCTTGCCCACCGCCGGCACGCTAGGGCGGCGACGGCCACGTCTTGTACCGTTCGACCGATGCAGCGTCCCCGCGCCTTCGAGCACGTCAGGTTCCTCGGGGACAAGCGCACGCAGCTGGTGTACGACCTCGACGAGTGGGACGACCCGGCACCGATCGACGACCTCATCGCCGCCGAGACCGGCATCTGCTTCGGGCCCGACACGCTGGTCGAGGCGCGCAACCGCGGCTACACGCTGGCCGACGGGCAACACCGCCGGCGGCGCCGGCCAAGATCCTGACACGGGTGAACGGGACGTTCCTCTCCGGGGGCCACACGTTGGCCCGCCACCTGGTGGTCCCGGCCGGCGGCGACGAACGGCGACCGGGCGTCATCCTCTGCCACGGCTTCCCCATCGGGCCGCTCGATGCCCGGCGCTCGGCCGGGACCTTCCCGCAGCTGATCGAGCGCATCGCCCACGACCTCGGGTACGCCGCCATGACCTTCAACTTCCGGGGGACCGGCACCAGTGGCGGGGACTTCTCGTTGCAGGGGTGGGTCGACGACCTGCGCCGGGCGATCGACTACCTGACGGCGGAGTGCCGGCCGACGGAGATCGTGCTGCTGGGAACCAACACCGGCGGGTCGATCGCCATCTGCGTCGGCGCCGACGATCCCCGTGTGCGGGCCTGCGGGCTGCTCAGCCCGCGCGCCGACTTCGACGACTGGGCGCTGCACCCTCGGCGGTTCCTCGAACACGCCCGGGAGATCGGAGCCGTCAGCACACCCGGCTTCCCGGCGTCGGTGGAGGAGTGGAGCCGGGCGTTCCGCCGCTTCCGCCCGATCGACGCGGCGCGGCGGTTCGCGCCGCGTCCCCTGCTCGTGATGCACGGCGACGACGACGAGAGCGTGCCGACAACGGACGCCCGCCAGCTCGCCGCCGCCCACGGCTCGGCGGAGCTCAGCCTTCTGGCCGGCGCAGGCCACCGGCTGCGCCACGACCCGCGGGCGATCGCCATCCTGCTCGGCTGGCTCGACCGCGTGCGCAACGTCGCCGCGGTTTGACGGCGCCTACGAGCCGAGCCACACGAGGTGGAGGGCGGCGATCGTCGGGGCGTCGACGATCGCCCCGTCGCGGAGCATCTGCTCGATCTCGCCGCGGGTGCGCAGGGCGACGGCCTCGATCGTCTCGTCGCCCCCCTGGCCGCCTGCGTGCACGTCCGACACGTCGAGTCCCGTCGCCGCGACCACGGTGGTCAGCCGGCGCACCCGCGCCGGCCATGGGGCGAGGGCGGTGACTCGGCGCAACACCGCCGCGTCGATGCCCGTCTCCTCGCGGAGCTCGGACCGGGCCTGCTCGACCGGATCGATCCCAGGCGGCACCTCGCCGGCCGGGAGCTCCCAGGTGAACGAGTCGAGCGGGTAGCGGTGCTGGCGGACGAGCACCACCCGGCCGGCGTCGTCGGTCGCCACCACGATCACGGCGCCGACGGGGTCGTCGACGACCACGTACCGGCTCCGGCTGCCGTCGGGCTGGACGACCTCGTCCTCCCGCACGGTGATGCGCTCGTGGTCGAGCACGACCGCGAGGAGACGCGCGTGAACCGGCGGGTCACGACGTCTTGGAGTGCCAGCGGTACGCCGTCTCGACGATCTCCGGCAGCCCCTGGGTCGCCCGCCAGCCGAGCACGGACTCGGCGTGCGTCGGGTCGGCGTACGTCGACACGGGGTCGCCGGCGCGGCGCGGCGTGACGTCGTAGGGCACGGGCCGGCCGGCCACGTGCTCCGTCGCCTTGATCACGTCGAAGACCGACGACCCCACGCCGGTGCCGAGGTTGAGGGTGATCGTGCGCTCCTGGCCGCCGGCGAGCAGGTCGAGCGCCTTGACGTGGGCGTCGGCGAGGTCCTCGACGTGGATGTAGTCGCGGATGCACGTGCCATCGGGGGTCGGGTAGTCCGACCCGAACACGCTCACCGGCGGACCGGCGCCCAGCACGGCTTTCATCACGAGCGGGATGAGGTTGATCGAGAACGCCCAGTCCTCACCGATCACGGCGTCGTGGCTGGCGCCGGCGGCGTTGAAGTAGCGCAGGCTCGCCGAGCGGAGGCCGTGGGTGGCGCCGTACCAGCGCAGGATCCGCTCGACGGTTGCCTTGCTCTCGGCGTAGACGCTCTCCGGGGCGACCGCGGCCGACTCGACGACCGGCACCTTGGCCGGCGTGCCGTACACCGAGCAGGAGCTGGAGAAGACGATGTCGCGCACGCCGGCCCGCATCGCCGCCTCGACGAGGGTCACCGTCCCGTCGACGTTGTTGTGCCAGTACTTGCTCGGCTTCTGCATCGACTCGCCGACGGACTTGTAGGCGGCGAAGTGGATGATGGCCGTCGCCCCGTAGTCGCGGCAGACCTTCTCGACGAGCGCGGCGTCGTGGATGTCGCCGACGACGAGCGGGGCGTCGAGCACGGCGTCGGCCCGTCCGAGCTCCAGCGAGTCGAGCACGACGACCTCGCACGCGGCCGCCCGCAGGGCGCGCACGGTGTGCGAACCGATGTACCCGGCCCCGCCGGTGACGAGCACGGTCACCGGCGACCGACCTCGGGCGACATGGACGGCGATGCTACCGGGAAGGCCGCTGGCTAGATTCCGGCCGTGAACCCCGGCGCTGCTCCTGCGGGCGCCGAGGCCAGCCCGTGGCGGCTCGCACTGCAGGTCTTCGGCGTCGCCGGGGTGGCCATCGTCCAGCCCGTGCTCGCCCTGCTCGGCGAGAACCCGACGTTCTTCACCGCCCACGACGCCGGACCGGCCGAAGTCGTGCTGTTCGGCGTCGCCGTCGTCGTGGTCCCGGCGCTCGTGTTGATCGTGCCCGTCCTCGTGGCGCGTGCCGTCTCGGCTCGGGCCGGTCTCATCGCCGCCGCCGTGGCGGTCGGCCTGCTCGGATCCGTCGTCTTCGTCCGGCTCGTCGGCGGCGCCGACCACGTGGCGGCGAGCGCCTTCGCCGCGACCGTTGCGCTGGTCACGGCCCTCGTGGCCATGTTCTTCCTGCGCCACCGCGCCGTCCGCCTCTTCGCCCTGTACCTGAGCCCGGCCCCGCTGGCCTTCCTCGCGCTGTTCCTGTTCACGTCACCGGTGTCCGGGATCGTCGTCGACCAGGACCCCGCCGTGCTCGCCGCCGGCGACCTCACGACACCGGTGGTCGTCGTCGTGTTCGACGAACTGCCGCTCGGCGCGCTGTTGCGGGACGACGGGACGATCGACGGCGCCAGGTTCCCGGGGTTCGCCGCGTTGGCCGCCGTGTCGACGTGGTATCCACGGGCGACGCCGGTCTCGCCGTGGACGAACCTCGCCATCCCGGCGATCCTCACGGGCACGTTCCCGGACCAGGACAAGGCGCCGGTCGCCGGGCAGTACCCGCGGTCGCTGTTCACGCTGCTCGGTGGCTCGCACGACCTGCACGTGCACGAAGAGGTGACCAGCCTGTGCCCGCGAGGTCGCTGCGGTGAGCAGGAGGACGAGGGGGTCGACGACGTCAGCCTGGTGCGCGACGGCGCCATCGTGACCGTCCGCGAGTCGCTCCCGGCGGCCGTCGCCGATCACTTCGTGGCACCGATCGGCGCGAGCTGGCGCGACTTCGGTCGTGGGGCCGACATCCCGCTCCCGACCGACGACGCCGAGCTCGCGTTCGAGGACTGGCGCGACCAACGCCAGCACCAGCCGACCGACCCGGCGGCGTTCGGCGACTTCATCGCGTCGATCGCCGACACCGAGCCGCCTGGCTTCTGGTACTTCCACGAGATGCTGCCGCACACGCCGCTGCAGATGTTGCCGACCGGGCAGGCCTATCCCGGCCGCCATCCCGCTGCCCTGAGCGGCGACGGCGAGCACTGGAGCGCCGACCCTGCCGCCACCGTCAGCGCGACACAACGGTTCCTGCTCCAGCTCGGCTACGTCGACCGGCAGGTCGCCGAGCTGGTCGACGCGCTCACCGGCAACGGGATGCTCGACCGCGTCATGCTCGTGGTCGTGTCCGACCACGGCATCGACTTCACACCGGGTGGCCACCGCCGGGGGGTGTTCGAGCGGATCGAAGGGGGGCGCCGCGCCCTCGCCACCGACGAGCTGGAGGGTCGCTCGGCCGACACCGTCATGCCGGTACCACTGTTCGTCAAGTACCCCGGTCAGGCCGATGGCGTCGTCGACGACCGCCACGCCGAGATCATCGACATCGCGCCGACCGTCGCCGACGCCCTGCAGGTCGCCACCCCGGACGATTGGGTCTTCGACGGGGCGGCGCTGCCACGGGCGGCCCCGGCGGACCTCGCGTCGGGTCACTGGATGAACGGGGTCGACCCGAACGCCGAGGTCCTGTACCCGGTCGACCCGACCCGGATGGCCCGCGAGCTCCACGCGCTGATCGGGGCCGACCCCGGCGCCCACGACCTCTACGCCATCGGTCCGGCCGGTCATCTCGTCGGTGAGGCGGTGCCCGCCGATCTCGGTGGTCCGCCGCTCGGCAGCTTCACCCTCGTCGACCCGCAGGCCTTCGACGACGTCGACCCGGAGGGGCCGGCGGTGCCCGCGATCGTGACCGCCGACGTCACCGGCCTCGCCCCCGGCACATGGGTGGCGGCGTCGGCGAACGGGACGGTCGCCGGCCTCGGACGCGTGCACATCGCGGATGACGGGCGGACGGTCGTCGAGATCATGCTCGACCCGTCGCTCATGGTGGACGGTCGCAACGAGATCGGGCTGTACGTCGTCGGCGACGACAGCACCGTGGCCGCGCCACTGGCCGCGGGCTGACCGGATGAGCTGGCGCCCCCGATCAGCACGGCCCGTCGTCTGCACGATCGCGGCCCGCAACTACCTGCCGAGGGTGCGCGTCCTGGCGAGGTCGTTCCTCCGCCACCACCCCGAGGGCCGCGTGCTCGCCTGCATCGTCGACGATCCCTTCGCGACGGTCGGGCCGGGCGAGCCCTTCGAGGCCGTCCGCGTCGGCGACCTGTCGCTCACGGCGGCCGAGTTCCGGGCGATGACCCTGTACTACGACGTCACCGAGCTCTCGACCGCGCTCAAGCCGTGGGTGATGGAGCACCTGCTGGCGACGACCGGCGGGCCGGTGCTGTACCTCGACCCGGACTGCATGGTCTTCGACTCGCTGCAGTTCCTCGCCGATGAGGCGGCGACCAACGGCATCGTGCTGGTGCCCCACGTGCTGTCGCCGATCCCGCGCGATGGCAAGCTCCCGGACGAGGCCAGCATCCTCGGCTGCGGCGTGTACAACTGCGGGTTCTTCGGGCTCGGGGATCGCCCGCACGTGGCACCGTTCCTCGCGTTCTGGAAGGAGCGGCTGCGGTTCGACAGCATCATCGACCAGCCGCGGATGTTGTTCACCGACCAGCGGTGGATCGACTTCGTCCCGGCGATGTACCCGCACCACATCGCCCGCGATCCCGGATGCGACGTCGCCTACTGGAACGCCCACGAGCGGGACCTGGCGGTGCAGCGACGGGCGGTTCACGGCGAGGGGCGGGCCACTTCGGTTCTTCCACTTCTCGGGGTTCGACCCCGAACGTCCGGCCGTGCTGTCGACGCACGCCGGCGAGCGGCCGCGGCTGCTGCTCAGCGAGCACCCCGCCCTGCGCGAGCTGTGCGGGACGTACGCGGCGGCGCTCGACGCCGAGGGCGGCCGGACGGCGTCGACCGGCTACCTGTGGGACGCCCTCCCGGACGGCATCGCGCTGTCCTGGTACGTGCGGCGGTTCCTGCGCGACGCCTTCCGTGGCGCCGGCTCCAGGGTCCCGCCCCGACCCCTCGGCGACGCCGGAGTGCGCGCCGTCGTGGACTGGATGGTCGGCGGCCGGTCCGGCGTGCCGCGGCTGGCGGCCCGCATCTGGGCCGAGCGCCCTGACCTGCAACTCGCCTTCCCCGCGCCCGAGGGCCGGGACGCCGGTGCCTTCGCCACGTGGCTGCGGACCTGGGCGGCGCCCGAGTACGGCATCGACGAGCGGCTCGCCGAGCGGGCCGCCGACGGCGTGGAGCACGGCGGGCGGCCTGCCGCGATGCCGCTGCCGCCGGCCACCGGCCGGGCGTCCGTCGAGGTCGTCGGGTTCGTGGGTGCCGAGCTCGGCATCGGCGAGGCCGCCCGCCGGCTCGTCGCCTCGCTCGGGGCGGCCGGCGTACGCCACGGTGTCACCGCCTACCACCGGCACACGAGCAGCCGGCTGGAAGCGGCCGCACCACGCTCGGAGACGGCCCACCCCGACGACGTCGACGTCGTGATCAGCTGCGTCAACGCCGATCTCTTCCCCCGGTACGCGGCGGACCTCGGACCGCACCTCTCGGGTGGGCGCCACCGCGTCGGGTACTGGTGGTGGGAGCTGGAGGACTTCCCGCCGGACCACGCCCAGTCGTTCGGCCTCGTGGACGAGGTGTGGTGCTCGTCGGAGTTCACGCGCCAGGCGATCGCTCGGCAAGCGACGGTGCCGGTGGTGAAGGTGCCCGTGCCGATCGTCGAGCCGGTCGTCGACCGGACGCTCACGAGGCGCGATCTCGACTATCCCGACGGCTTCGTGTTCCTGTTCGTGTTCGACCACCTCAGCGTCGCCCGGCGCAAGAACCCGCTCGGGCTGATCGCGGCGTTCACCCGCGCCTTCGCGCCGGGCGAGGGCCCGGTGCTGATCATCAAGTCGATCAACGGGGATCGCAAGATCCACGACCTCGAAGCGACGAGGCTCGCCGCACTCGAACGGCCGGACGTCGTCGTCACCGACGGCTACGTGGGCGAGGACGCGCTCGGCGCCATGATCGCCCTGAGCGACTGCTACGTGTCGCTGCACCGCAGCGAAGGCTTCGGGTTGACGATCGCCGATGCGATGGCGTTGGGCGTACCGGTGATCGCGACCGCCTACGGCGGCAACCTCGAGTTCACCGACGAGCACAACAGCGAGCTCGTCCCGGCCACGACGGTGTCGGTCGGTCGTGCCGGGTTCCCCTACCCACCCGACGCCCACTGGGGCGAGCCGGACCTCGACGTGGCGGCGGAGGCGATGCGACGGACCGTGCGCGAGCAGGAGCGGGCGCGGGAGCGGGCGGCGCTGGCCCGCGCCGACCTGCTCGACCGCTTCAGCCCGTCCCGCTGCGGTGCCGCGCTGTCCGAGCGGATCGACGCGATCCGGGCGGGTCGGTGAGCAGCGTCAGCCGGCGCGGCGCAGCCACAGCGAGCCGCCGGCGTTCCCGATCACCTGTGGGAGGTGGCGCTCGACGTGGGCCCGCTCGATGCGCCCGACGTAGTCGTTGAACAGGAGCACCTCCCAACGCGGGCTGTCGGTGAGCATCGCCCGAACGAGGTATGGCTCGCTCCACTGCCGCCCCTCCAGCACCCAGTCCCACGGAGGCTCGAACGGCCAGAAGATGTCATGGATGTGGACGATGACGCCGGGAGCCAGGGTCGGCAGCACCTCGAGGATCAGATGGCAGACGTCGTTGCCGATGCGCACCACATGGGTGGAGTCGATGAACAGGATGTCGCCGGGGCCGAGCTCGGCGATCACGTCGGGCGGTACGTCCTGGGCGCGCGCTTCGAGCACGCGGCCGCGCGCCTCGTCGCCGGGCCGCATCAGCTCGTGGAGCAGCTGTGGATAGGGCTCGACGAACGTGACGGACGTGTCGGACAGGTGGCGCTCGACGACGTCGAGGATCAACGCCGACGAGAAGCCCGAACCGATCTCGACGATCCGGCGCGGCGCGTGGAGGCGCAGCATCCCTTCCAGCACGGTGGCGTCGCCGACGCAGAAGGCCGGGTTCTCGGTGTAGTAGCGGCGTTCCGGTACCTGCGTGGCCGGGTACCGCTCGTCACCGAGCTCGGCCGCGATGCGCTCGATCAGCCCGTGCTGCGCGTCGAGGCGGAGGTCGATCCCGGGCAGCTCATCGCGCTGGCGCCAGATGCGGTCGGCGTCACGCCGGACGTCGTCGAGGCGGGGGATCGGTGAGTAGAAGTGTCCCGGCGCGGCGAAGCGCAGGAACGGCGCCCACTGCTCGGCGTCGACGGACAGCTGCCCCGAGATGCCGTTGCTCTCGAGGCTGGCGCCGAGGCCGACCAGGGCGGCGCGGTGGCGCTGCAGGTCGGCGTGGGCCTGGGTGAGGGCGAGCGCGTGGACCGCCTCGGCGACGCGGTTGGGGACCCTCACAACTCCTCGGCGAAGCGGGGTGAGAGGCGGGCGAACACCCACTGCCCGAAGGCGAGGACGGCGAACGAGATCACGACGAGCACGGCGAACTGGTCCCACGCGGGGAAGCGCAGGTTGTACAGGACGTCGCGGAACGGCCACGACGAACACGCGTCATCGGGTTGGCTTTGATGATCGGCAGCAGGCCGCTCGGGCACGATGTCGAGCGGGTACACGATCGGGGTCAGGAAGAACCACGCCTGGGCGATGAGCGCCCACAGGTGCCCGAGATCGCGGAAGAACACGTTGACGCTGGACAGGAGCAGGGCGACGCCGGTGGTGAACACCGCCAGCAGCGCGACGAGCAGCACGAGGACGGGGAGCCACGGCAGCACGAAGTTGCCGAAGCAGCATGAGCACGACGCAGAGGAGCCCCAGCTCGATGGCGAACGTCACCAGCCCGGAGACGGTGACGCCGAGCACGATCGCCTCGCGGGGGAAGTACACCTTCTTGATCGAGCGACCCGTTGCCGAGCAGCGTCGCCATCGACGTCGTCACCGTGATCGAGAAGAAGTTCCACGGCAGCAGGCCGCAGAGCAGGTAGAGGCCGAAGACGTCGAGCCCGCTGGGGTCGCCGGGGGGCGGCGTCGCCTTGCAGGATCCGGCTGAACACGATGGTGTAGATGACCATCGTGAACAGCGGGTTGAGCATCGACCAGAACCAGCCGAGCGCCGAGCGCTTGTAGCGGCCGCGCAGCTCGCGGAGGGCGAGGTTCCAGATCAGCTCGCCGGACGACGCCACTTCCTTGAGGGCTACGACGTTCAACTCGATCCTTCCGGCATGGGCTGCGCCTGTGGCGCGTCGGCGTGCGACGGTATCGCGGGCGAACGCCGTTCCCAGCCGCATGCCATGGGTCCGTCGATAGGCTCACGGGCTGGACTCGTCCGCCACCACGGAGGTTTCGTGGGTCGCATCCAGCAGTATCTGACCCATCGCCGCAAGTATCGCCGGTTCACGGACGAGCAGTGGCTCCAGGTGCTCCTCGACTCCGTCGGCGGTGACACGCCCGGTGCCGATGCCGGGCTTCCCCGACCGCCGACCTCCAGGCCGGCTTCGTGGGCAGCGCCGGCGAGAACGCCATCCGCGAGGCCTGGAACTTCTACGAGCCTGATGGCCGACCGCCGGCGGCAGTACGGCGGCCGAGCTGACGCCCAAGAGCCAGGTCCTCGACTTCGGCTGCGGCTGGGGGCGCTTCGCCCGCATGTTCCTCCGGGACGTGCCGGCCGAGAACATCTGGTGCGTCGACTCGTGGGATCTCGCGCTGCGGACGTGCGAGGAGACGGGCGTGCCGGGCCGGCAGGGTGAAGATCGAGCCAGATGCCGCCGAGCCCGCTGCCGACGGCGACGTTCGACACGGCGCTTCGCCTACTCCGTGTTCTCGCACCTGTCGCCCAAGGCCCACCTGGCGTGGCAGCGAGGAGTTCGCCCGGGTCGACGAAGCCGGGCGCGCTCGTGTTCATCACGACGCAGGCCCGGTGGTTCCTCGACAACTGCCGCGACTTCCGCGACCATCCGGAGACGCAGATCAGCGACTGGCACGTCAGCCTGGCCCGCTCGTTCGTCGACTACGACGCCGAGGCGGCCGCCTACGACCGCGGCGAGATCCTGTACGCCCCGAACGGCGGCGGTCCCGAGCTGGACGCCGGCGTACTACGGCGAGGCCGATCGTGCCCCGCGGCTACTTCGAGGAGCACTGGGGTGACACGTTCGAGATCCTCGAGTTCATCGCCGACCGCTCGCGGTTCGAGCAGGCCGTCTGCATCATGAGGAGGCGGTGACGGTGGACGACGTGACCCCGCCCACGGAGCTCGACACCGTGCCAACCGACGAGCGGCTCGACGCGTCGCCGTCGAGCGCCGAGGCGCCGACGGAACCGACCGCGCCGGACGACCAGCCGGCCGCCGAGGAGCAGCCACCGGCTACGCAGGAGCGGGGCTACGTGCCGCAGCACGACGCGTCGGTCTACGACACCGAGATCGACCTGACGGCCGAGAACGACGCCCACAGCCTGATCATCGACTTGACCGGCGAGCGGCAAGCGGGTGCTCGAGCTGGGCTGCGCGACGGGCTCGACCACCAAGGTGCTGCAGGAGCGCGGGTGCCAGGTCGTCGGCGATCGAGATCGACGCCGCAGGCGGCCCAGATCGCCGAGCAGTTCTGCGAGCGGGTGGTCGTCGGCGACCTCGACCTGCTCGACGTCCGACGAGCTGCTCGGCGACGACACCTTCGACGTGATCATCGCCGCCGACGTGCTGGAGCACCTGCGCGATCCGCGGCGGGTCGCTCACGGCCTGCGTCGCGCCACCTCCGCCCGGGCGGCGAGGTGCTGCTCTCGATCCCCAACGTCGCCCACGCCGACGTGCGGCTCTCGCTGCTGCGCGGCGACTTCGAATACCAGTGGTGCGGGATCCTCGACGAGACCCACATGCGCTTCTTCACCCGGGGAGCGCTGGAGGCGTTCCTCGACGACTGCGGCCTGGTGGCACTGGCGTGGGACCGCACGCAGCGCGCGCTCGGCGAGACGGAGATCGAGTGGCGACCCGCCGTACGGTGACGAGCTCGTCGAGTGGGTCGCCGCCCAGCCGGACGCCGACACCTACCAGTTCGTCGTCCGGGCGGCCGTCGCGCCCGGAGGGCTCGCACCTCCGAGAGCTCGGCGACCGGGTCCGCGAGCTCAAGGGAGTGGAGGCCGACGAACGAGCAGCTGCGCTCCGAGGTCGAACGTCTCGCCGCCGAGCGCAGCGCGTGGCCGGCGAGAACGAGGCGCTCGCCAAGCAGGTCGCACGACGCCCAGAGCCGCACCCGGATCGCCGAGGAGCGTGCCGCGGCGGAGCTGTCGTCGGCGAACCGCAGCGCTCGGCACGGTCGAGCGCGGAGCTGCAGGCGGCGTTGGAGAAGGTCGACGGTGCTCGAGACCGAGCGTGACGAGTACCAGTCGTCGTTCGAGGCGTTGCTCGGGCGTCCAGGAGGAGCTCGTCGCCGTGCGCCGCTCGGAGAGCTTCCGGCTCGGACGGGCGCTGCTCGCCCCGCTCGCCACCACCCGCCGCGTCGCACGGGCGTGGCGGCGGGCCAAGTCGCCGGGCTGATGGGTACCATCGGTGCACGTCGACCTGCTCCGTCCCGCGAGGCTGCATCCCGACGCGTCGAGGCGGTGTACGTCGAGGCCTGGGCCTTCGACCAGCGCCTTCCGGTCGAGCGGGCCACGCTGCGGATCGACGGCTCGGAGATCGCCGCCGGTGGCCATCGGCATCGAGCGACCGGACGTCGTCGAGCAGCATCGCGACCGGGCCGTGGCGCTCGGCGTTCGCAGCCATCGAGCGGGCTGCTGTTCGCCGGCGTCGTCGGGCCGTTCGAGCCCGGGCCGCGGCCGATGGTGCTGGAGGTCGAGCTGGCCGACGGGTCGCGGGCGATCGCCGCGTCGGGCGAAGCGTTCGTGTCGGCTCGGCCGGGCGCCGGCCCCGGCGGTCGCTGCCCGACGTCGACCTGGCGATCGTGATGGCGACGTTCGACCCGCCCGCCGAGCTGTTCCAGCGGCAGGTCGAGTCGATCCGCGCCCAGGACCACCCGTCGTGGATGCTGCATCGTCTGCGACGACGGCTCGTCGCCCGAGCACCTCGACGCGATGCGGGCCGTGCTCGGCGACGACGAGCGCTTCGTGCTCGTCGAGAACGACCGTCGCGCTCGGCTTCTACCTGAACTTCGAGCGGGGCCTGCGAGCTGGTGCCCGACACCGTGCGCCTACGTCGCCCTCGCCGACCAGGACGACGTGTGGTACCCGCACAAGCTCAGCCGGCAGATCGCACGTGCTCGACGCCGACCCCGACGTGCAACTCGTGGCCAGCGACGTGCGGGTGATCGACTGCCGACGGGTCGCACGGTGCGCGCCGACGTTCTACGCCCACCGCGCGCCGACCCACGACGACCCGTACAGCCTCTTCGTCGTCAACAGCCTGATCGGCGCGTCGATGGTGTTCCGCCGGCGGCTGCTCGACGTCGCCCTGCCGTTCCCGCGCGCCTTCCCCGAACCGCTTCCACGACCACTGGCTGGCCCGATCGGCGCTGGTCACCGGGACGCGTCGGCTTCGTCGACGAGCCGCTCCACGACTACGTCCAGCACGGCGCCAACGTCTTCGGCAGCCGGACGGCGATCCGGTGGCCGCTGCGGCCCGGCGGTGAAGGCCGTCGTGCAAGCGGTGGTTCGGGGCCGGCGCCCAGCTCCCGGCGGAGTGGCGCGACTACTTCGTGGACTACGCCGCTCGAGTGCCTCGGTGTCGGCCCAGCCTCCTGCGGGCTCGTGCCGGAGCCGCCGTCGACGCTGCCCTGGCTGGACGCGATCATCGACCTCGACCGACGGTCAGATGCGCGAGCTCTCGCACATCCTCGTCGACCACGCCCGCGAGCGCTGCAGCCGCCGGCCCCGCCGCGAGAACGTGGAGTACGCCCTGTTCACTGGACGGTCGTGGATGATGGCGCCACCGACCGGGAGCCGCGGCATGGTGATCGACAGCCGCGTCGAGCCGCGCCCGGCCGATCCGGCGCTCCTGGCCTTCTACCTGCCGCAGTTCCACCCGACGCCGGAGAACGACGAGTGGTGGGGGCCCGGGCTTCACCGAGTGGCGCAACGTCGTCCGCGGGCCCAGCCTCTACGCCAACCACCACCAGCCCAACATCCCCGGCGAGCTCGGCTTCTACGACCTGCGCATGCCGGAGGTCCGCGAGGCGCAGGCGGCGCTGGCCGCGGCCTACGGCATCAAGGGGTTCTGCTACTACCACTACTGGTTCACCGGCCGTCGCATCCTCGAGATGCCGTTCAACGAGGTGCTGCGGACGGGCAGCCCGGACTTCCCGTTCTGCCTGTGCTGGGCCAACGAGCCGTGGACGCGCAACTGGGACGGCGGGTCCCGTGAGCTGCTGATCGCCCAGCGCTACTCGACGGAGGACGACCGCGCCCACATCCGCTGGCTGATCAAGGCGTTCCGCGACGAGCGCTACATCCGCGTCGGCGACCGCCCGGTGCTGTTCCTCTACAACGTCGGCGCGCTCCCCGACCCGCGGCGGACGGCCGAGATCTGGCGCGAGGAGTGCGGTGAAGGCCGGCGTCG
This sequence comes from uncultured Acidimicrobiia bacterium, assembly GCA_963784255.1. GTDB lineage: Bacteria > Actinomycetota > Acidimicrobiia > Acidimicrobiales > Ilumatobacteraceae > JALZMG01. The sequence goes on from CAWAQO010000007.1 coordinate 542,305, forward strand.
GTGATCCGTACCTCGTGCAGTTCGCGACGTTCGGGAACACGGCCGCCCCGCACGACACCGGGTTCGACGCCGCCGCCGAGTTCCTGCCCCACCACGTCGCCGACAACCTCGAAGCGCTCGGGCGTCACGCCATCCGCGACGTGCGCAACATGACCAACATCATCTACGACTACGACGACCTCGTCGAGGGCCAGCTGTCGCTGGACCTCCCCGAGTGGCCGCGCTACCAGTGCGTGCTGCCGAACTGGGACAACACGCCGCGCAAGCCGCAGGGCCAGGCCAACCTGTTCCTCGGTTCGACGCCGCGAGAAGTACGAGTCGTGGCTGGAGCGGACGATCGCCAAGGCGCGCGACGCCCGTCACGAGTTCGTGTTGATCAACGCCTGGAACGAGTGGGCCGAGGGCGCCTACCTCGAGCCGGACCTCCGCCACGGGCGCGCCTACCTGGAGGCGACGGCGCGGGCCGACCGACGTGCGATCGCGACGCGGGTCGACCTGACGGCCATCCACCGTGGCCGCAAGGCACGCGCCGTCACGACGGAGGCGGCACGAAGCCGAGCTCGCACAGCTCTACGAGGACCTCAAGGAGTCCAGCGCCCGCGAGATCCGCCGACCTGCTGCGCGCAGGTGCAGGAGCTCGAGGACGCGCTCGCCGCGTCGCAGACCGGTGCCAACGGCAACGGCGGCGACCGCCGCGCTCGCAGGCGGAGCTGGCGGCCATGGAGCGCCGGCTGGTCGTGCGGGCCACCAACGCGCTGGGCCGCAACCCGCTGACCGGGCAGAGCCGTGCGCACGCTCGGCATCCTGCGCAGAGATTGGAAGGACCTGTGACGGAGTTCGTGTCGCCGGCCGTCGGTCGGCGGGCTGAGCGACGAGGAGTGGGTCGACCTGCTCGATCGGAGCCTCACCGAGCAGGAGATCGACGGCGTCCGCTTCCCGGCGCTTCCCCGACGAGCGAGACGCAGGCGAACTTCGTCGGGGTCTCGCAGCGCGGCGCCATCGTCGAAGCGATGCGCTTCGTCCGCTACGCGCTCGACGCATTGGCAGCAACCGGGGGACCGCCGCCGCGCCGAGTGCTCCGTGATCGACTTCGGCTCCGGATGGGGCCGGATCACGCGCACGCTGCTGCGGGACTTCCGGCCCGAGCACGTCGTCGGGGTCGACCCGATCGCCGGCATGGTGCAGCATGTCACAGCAGTGGTTCGACGGCTCAGCCCGTCGCGCTTCGAGACGATCGACAACTGGCCGCCGCTCGACCGTCCGCAACGAGTCGGTCGACCTCATCGTCGCCTACTCGGTGTTCTCCCACCTCCCCGAGCGTGTGGCGACGGCGTGGATCGCCGAGTTCGGGCGCGTGCTGCGACCGGGTGGCATCGTCGTCGCCACGACGCAGTCCCGTTCGTTCATCGCCGACTGCGAGCGCATCCGCACGGACGCGTCCGTCGCGCAACCCCGACTCCATCCGGGACGAGCTACCTCGCGCGGTCGTTCACCGATGCCGGACGCGTCGTACCGGCGGTTCGACGCCGGCGAGTTCCTGCACGCGCCGAACGGCGGCGGTGAGCACCTGGCCGAGTCGGTGTACGGCGACGTCGCTGTTCTCCGGCGACTACGTCGCCGAGTCGGTGGGGGCACCTGCTGACGCTGGTGCGCTTCGAGGACAAGCCGAACCACCTGCCGCAGGCCGTGTTCGTGCTGCAGAAGCCGACGCGGCGCCACGGCGCCGAAGGTCACGGCGTGGCGGCGCGACGACGACGCGCATCGCCGCCCTCGAGGCCGAGGTCGCCGCGCTGCGCACCAGCGAGTCGTTCCGGATCGGTCAGATGGCGCTGGCGCCGGTCCGCCTCGCACGACGGGTGCGTGCCCGCCTCGACCGCTCCTGAGCCGTCCGGTCCCGGCCGCTCAGAGCCGGCCGGTCTCGTGCCGTGGGGACGGCGCCAGCACGTCGCCCGAGAAGGACCACTCCGGCCGCAACGTGACGAGCCCGTAAGCCCTCCATGCGGTCGCCGGGGAGGACGTCGAACCGCATCACCCGGCTGCGCTGGTCGTAGGCGTGGAGGATCGGGAAGTCCCAGACCGACGCGCTGAGGTCGTACGTGCCCGGGAGCAGCGGCAGGCTCTTGATGATGATGTCGACGGTGCCCGAGCCGGTGAGGACGACAGGGATGTCGCCGCGTGTCGCGCGTGTTGGGACCGGAGACCAGCGGGCCGCTGATGTGCTGGATGCCGAGCCCGAACACCGGCTCGCGGACCGGCACCCTCGCCTCGTACTCGTAGCGGATGGTCACGTCGTCGCCCGTCTTGAGCTTCTGGGTCGGCTTGCCGTCGGCACCGAGGATCGTGACGTGGTTGATGACGACCTCGCCGGAGCCGAACCGGAACTCGTGCTCGCCCTCGTCCTCGTGGCGCTCGCCGAGGGCATCGTCGGCGTAGGTCGCCGTGACCTCGCCGGCGTCGCCCTCCTCCTTGATCTCGCCATAGCTCAGCCAGACCACCCGGTCGGCCATCGACCGCACGGTGCCGAGGTCGTGGGTGACGATGATCAGCGTCTTGCCCTCGACGCGGTACTCGGCGAACTTCTCCATGCACTTCTTCTGGAACGAGGCGTCACCGACGGCGAGGACCTCGTCGATGATGAGGATCTCCGGTTCGACGTTGACGGCGACGGCGAAACCGAGCCGGACGAACATGCCCGACGAGTAGTTCTTGACCGGGGTGTCGATGAACCGCTCGAGCCCGGCGAACTCGACGATCTCGTCGAAGCGGCGGTCGATGTCCTTCTTGGTCAGGCCGAGGATCGCCCCGTTCAGGTAGACGTTCTCGCGACCCGACAGCTCGGGGTGGAACCCCGATCCGAGCTCGAGCAGGGCGGCCATCCGGCCGTTCACCGTGACCGAGCCCTTGTCGGGCCGGAGGATCTTCGACGAGGCACTTCAGCAGGGTGCTCTTGCCCGAGCCGTTCTCGCCGACGATGGCGAAGACGTCGCCCTCGTGCGACCTCGAACGACACACCCTTGAGCGCCCAGAACTCCTCGTACGTCGCCCGGCGGCCGCGGAGGATCGACGCCTTGAGGTACTGGTTGCGCTCGTGGAAGATCCGGAACCGCTTCCAGACGTCGTCGACGACGACGACGGGATCGGATGGCACTCGCACTCCTCGTTGCAGCGATGACGGGCCGTGTCGCCCTCGTTTCAGCGCCCGAGGGTACCGGGCTCGCCCGCCCGCGAGCCTGATCCGGTCGGCTCGGCGAGCCCGTCGGTCCAGGTCGCATCGTCGACCGGTGCCGGCTCGCGGTGGCCGGGCCTTCCCAGCACCCGGTAGACCACGAGCGGCAAGGCCAGCCCGACGACGGCGACCAACGAACCGGCGGCGAGCCCGAGCGGCGGCCTCCACTCCGCCGTCCCGCGCGGTCTCGGCAGGGTGGGGTAGAGCGGGTCGACGACGAAGCCGTAGGCGAACCGGATGACCGTCCAGTACATCGAGATCGCCGTGGTCACGACCATCAGGACGAGCCCGACCGGGAGCACGGCGTCGGCGAGACGATGACGCCGGTGGGCGAACTCGGGCGCGGCGAGTGCCCACAGGCAGACCGCGAGGGCCGGCGCGATCAGGGGCAGGGTGTAGCGGCCCTGCCAGCGGAGTCCCGACGAGGCCATGAGCCCGATCGGCACCAGTAGCGACGCGCCGCCCAGGACGGCGACGGTGATGCGGAACCGCCGCGCCGCCTGCCACGCGGCGACGACGGCGACGGCGACGAAGCCGTACCAGACGACGTGCACGGCGGTGGGCGGGTAGGTGTCGAGCCACCCCGTCACGATCACGTACTCCGGGAACACCTCGTCGATGCGGGCGGTCGCGCGCAGGACCCGCTCCACCGTGTCGAACCCACGGAAGGCGTCCATCATCTCGGCGTTGGCGCCGAACGCCGGCACGTAGACGCCGAGCAGCCAGACAACGGCGGCGAGCACGGCGACGGCCGCGAAGATCGTCGGCGCGACGTTCGTCCGCACGAGCCGGCCGAGCACGGAGATCGGCGGGACCAGGATCAGCAGCAGCGCGCCGAGCACGACGGCCGCCATCACCAGCGAGAGTGGGCGGACGTTCACGAGCACGCCGAACGCGACGCAGTCCCCCATGCCGCGGCGCGGGTGGGCTCGCCGGCCAGGAGCCGTTGGCGCACGGTGAGCGCGAACAGTGCGAGCGCGGCAGCGGCGAAGATCTCCAACCCCTGGGGGTTGATGGCGCTCGCGAAGTACATCCCCATCGGCAGGACGGCGATCAGCCCGATGGCGAACGATCGGCGGGGTCCGATCACCTGACCGGCCGATGCGATGGCCGCCGCCAGCAGCGCCGAGCAGGCGAGCGCGGCGACGAGGCGCGACCCGAGGTACAACGCCGCCCGCTGTCGACACCGACGCTCTCGAGCAGCGTCGGCAGTCCGGCGAGCGCGTAGAACGCAGGTGGGTAGCGGGCCACGAAGATCTGTTCGGTGACCTCGCCGTCCGGATCGGGCGCTTCGAAGGCACAGCCGGCGGGGACGTCGACGCGGTTCACGTAGCACCACGCCGGGCCGTCCACCGACTCGAGGCGCAGCACGCTGGGCATGGTGATCGCCTGCATCTCCAGCGGTGCCGGCGGCACGTCGGACGTCGTCATCGCCTGGCCGGTGACGACGGCTCTCGCGTAGTACCGCGTGGTAGTACTCGTCCGGGTAGCTGCCGATGGGGGTGTTGTAGGCCCACGGCACGGCGAGGCCGAGCAGACCGAGCAGGGCCAGCGCGAACGTCCGCCACCACCCAGCACGCGGCGTCGGTTCCACCTCCGTGGCGGCGAGGCCGGTCACGCGTCGGATCGCTCGAACAGGAAGACGGTCGTGTCCGACCACAGCCGGGCCAGACCGGCGACCGTCGCCCCTCCAGCGGCGACGACGGGACGCAGCCCGCGCGACGTGAGTGCGCCGTCGAGGCGCAGCCGGTCCGGGAGCTCCGACCCGACGTCGGCGAGCCGCGCCGTGCGCACGAGCCGCCAGCCCGCCCGCTCGGCGGTGTTCTGCACGCCGGTCGCGGTGAACAGCACCTCGTGGGAGGAGACGTCGTCGACGAGGAACAGCGCCTCGAGCAGTCCGAAGTGCCGGAGGGCGCGACGCCAGCGCGCTGCCGCCGCGAGCGGTCCGTCGGCGAGCGGCACCTTGACGAGCAGCCGGCGCGACGGCATCGTCGCGAGGAACGCGCGGGGGTCGGGGTGGTGCTCGAGGACGTCGAGCAGCGAGATCGTGTCCCAGCTGCCGGTCGGTACCTGCCACGGCTCGGTCAGCTCGATCAACCGATCCTCCTCGACGAGCTGGCCGGGGGCGTGCACGTCGATGTCACAGCCCCACGCATCGACGCCGTGGGCAGCGGAGCTCCGACACGAACGCTCCTTGGCCGCTGCCGTAGTCGAGCACGGTGCCCGCGGCCAGCTCGGGGAAGCGGTCGAGGATCTGCTCGGCCTGGATGCGGCGGCGGCGGAGCAGCGCGTCGGCGAACCGCGCGCTGACGGCCAGGTCACTCCACGGTCGCGCGCCGTCCGTCGCCGCGAGGTGCTCGCCCCACAGGGACGAGCAGGTCGAGCAGCGCCGCACGACGAGGCGGGCTCGAAGGCGACTCGATCAGGCGCGCGTCGCAACAACGGCTGGTGGCGGTGCTGGCACACACTCGGGCAAGTCAACCACGGGGAGCGGCCGACGCACCGAGGTGGGGTGCGACCGTGAAGTGGACGTGTCCCGCCGTCACCAGGATGGCCCGCAGCAGGTAGATGGTCCCGGCGACGGTGGTCGCCGACGAACGGCCGATCGTGCGCGGATCCATCGGCGTCGGTACCTCGGCCACGCGGTAGCCGGCGCGACCGGCGGCGACGATCGCCTCGAAGGTGTCGCCCAGGTACTGGGCGGGATAGTTCACGGCGAACTGGGCGAGCAGTGGCTGGGCGATGCAGCGGAAGCCGGACGTGGCATCCGTCAGCGTGGTGCCGGCGGCGCGGCTGGCGAGCCGCGCCAGCAGGCGCATCGCCCACAACCGCTGCCCGCTGGCCTCCCATCCCTCGGGTGAGGCGAACCGGCTCCCGACGACGAGGTGGGCGCCCGTCAGCTGCTGCGCCTCGAGGAGCGCCTTGATCTCCTCGGCCCGGTGCTGGCCGTCGGCATCGCACTGGACGACGACGTCGTGGCCGTGGTTGACGGCCCACTGGAACCCGCAGCGCAGGGCGCCGCCGACGCCGAGGTTGATCGGGATGTCGAGGACCCTGGCGCCGCCGCGCCGGGCGGCGTCCGACGTCCCGTCGGTCGAGCCGTCGTTGACCACGATCAGGTCGTACCCGTGGCGGAGCACGTCACTGACGGTCTGCTCGATGACGGCTTCCTCGTTGAACGCCGGCACGATGACGAGCGGGCGCACGCCTAGCCGGCCCGGTCGGCGTCGATCTTGTCGGCGAGCAGGGCGTGGGCCTCGGCCAGGCGCCGGACCTGTCGCTGCAAGCCGGAGACGCTGATCGACAGCTGCACGGCGATCGCCAGCAGGACGAGGCTCGTCGCCATCGCGAAGAACACCGGTGGCGTCACGCCGATGCGGCGGGCCGCGGGTTCGACGAGTCCTGCGAGGAGGGCACCGAGCAAGCCGAGGAGGGCGATGATCAGCCAGCCCAGGGTGTACCGCAGCGAGAGCACCCGGCGGCGGGCGAGGGCGATGATGGCCGCGCCGAACACGATCGAGAGCAGGGCGATCAGGAGCGCCTGGCGGAGCAGCGAGAGCTCCTCCGTCCCGGAGGTCTGCGCCGATGACGCCGCACCGAGCGTGGCGGAGAACATCCGCGCGGAGACTACTGCCGGGGGGTTTGCCGACCCTCCTGGCGGAATGCGGCCTCTTCGGGAGGGCGACTGGCCGCCGCGGGACCTGGCCGGTACGTTGGCCGCCATCCCAGGAGGCGGACGCCCAACCGCCCAAATCCTTCCCCCGATCGCCAGGAGGCTGGCCCATGCCGATGCGCCGCGTCCGAACGTTGGCTGGACTGCTCGCTCTGACGATCGTCGCGGCGACGCTGTCGGCCGCGCTGCCGACGCCCGTCAGCGCACAGGAGCCGGTCCCGCCCGACGACGGCGCCCCACCGGAGGAGTACATCCCGAGCATCGAGGGGCGGTCGGTGTTCTCCCTGCTCGCCGAGGGCGAAGGGGAGTCGCTGCCAACCTCGCCACCCGTCGACAACGCCTTCCCGATCAGCGGCCGCCTGCGCAGCTCGTGCACCAACAGCTTCCATCAGCCCCGCGGTGACCGGCTCCACCTCGGCGTCGACTGCTTCGCCCCGCTGGGGACGCCGTTGGTGGCGGTCGAGGCTGGGACGATCCGCTACGCGACGGCCGGTGACCCGTTCAGCTGCGCCACCGGCGGGGACATCTCCGGCAACCGCGTCAGCGTGCGCGGCCGGTCGGGCTACGTCTACTACTACGGCCACCTCGACCAGATCCTCGTACAGACGGATCAATGGGTCGAGGAGGGCCAGGTCATCGGCACCATCGGTCGGACCGGGAACGCCGCGTGCAGCTCCGCCCACCTCCACTTCGAGGTCAAGTGCGGCGAGAACGGCGAGCCCTTCGACCCGTATCCGCCGATGGCCACGTGGGGCAGCCCGTCGCCGGGGATCCCGGTGGCCGCCACGACAGCCTTGCTCGGCGCCGGCGTCGGCGTGTCGGGACCGAGCCGCAGGGATCTCTTCGTGCTCGAGTGCGGTGAGGTCATCCGGCAGAAGACGTGGACCGGACCCTCAGGGCTGTCGACGGCGTGGGCCCGCGTCATCGGGGTGGCGTCGTCCGACCCGGACGCGGCGACCCCCGCTCCGGGCTGGAACCCCCAGGTGTTCGTGCGTGGTACCGACGGGGCGATCTGGCAGCTCATCCAGAACGCCGGGTCGTGGTGGGGGTTCAGCCTCGGCGGCGGGTGCGTGTCCGGCCCCTCGGCCGTGTACACCACCGCCTCCCGCCTCGACGTGTTCTGTCGGGGCGCCGACGGTGCGATCTACCAGCGGATCTGGCACGAGAGCGTCGGTTGGACGGGCTGGTTCCGCCTCGGGGGACTGGCGACGTCCGACCCGGACGTCACCTCGCCGAGTCCCCAGCAGATGCCGCAGGTGTTCGTCCGGGGGCCGGACAACGCGATCTACCAGTTGATCTGGAGCGGCACGACCTGGTTCAGCGTGAACCTCGGCGGCAACTGCGCCTCCGGCCCGTCGGCGGCCTACTCGGGTCCGAACCGGGTGGACGTGTTCTGCCGTGGTGGCGACCTCGCCCTGTACCACCGGTACTGGCGGCCGGACATCGGGTGGGCCCAGTGGTACCGGATCGGTGGCCAGCTGCTGTCGGACCCTGAGGCCGCGCCGGGCGCTTTTGGCGGAGTGGCCGACGTGATGGTCCGCGGTCTCGACCGGCGGCTGTACCAGTTCTACTGGGACGGCGCGGCGTGGGCGGCGACGGTGTGGGGCGTGACGTGACCGGCGTCGGCCGACGGTCGCGTCGCCCCGAGCACTGACGCCAGTAGCGTCTCGGGCCGTGAACTCCCTGGTGTCGTCGACGCCAGTGGTGACGGCGGGCAACTCCGACGGACCTTCCAGCGGTCTCCGGCCACGGGCCCTGAGATGGATGCGCGCCTTCATCGCCGTCGCCCTGGCTGCGCTCGTGTGCCGCGTCGTCGCGCCGCACATGGCACCGCTCCTCGACGTCCGGACGGACATCATCGGCTACCCGGCCCTGGCCGGGTGGGACGCCTCCTGGTACCCGAAGATCTACTGGCTGTGGGTGCTGGTGTTCCCCGTGCTCGCGCTCGCCCTGTACGTCGCACTCGGTTTCCTGCCCGTGTTCCGGGTCAGCCGCCTCGCGCGCGTCCGGGCCGGCGCAGTCGCGGCGGTGGAGGACGACATCGGCGCGCCGAGCCGGTTCCGCGTGCTCGCGGTCCACGCCCGGGTCGGGCTCACCGCGCTGGCGTGCGGTGCCGAGTGGGCGATGGTGAGCGGCGGTGGCAACGCCGCCCTCGACGTGGTGGCGGGCACGCTGGTCACGGCCGCCGGTGTGGTGCTGCTGGCCGCGCTCCTCCGCCGGACCTCCGCCGTGGCCGCTGGCGAGTGGCTCGGGTCCCTCGCCGTGGCCTCGGCGATCGCGACGTTGGTGCCGGTGCTCGGCCTCTACCTCGTGAGTCGCGCCACCCAGCTGCGCATCCAGTCGACCGGTGAGGTCATCCACTACCCGTGGCTCCCTGCGGTCCTCTGCGTGCTCTTCGCGGTCGGCGCTGCCGGCTTCCTGTGGTGGGTGCTGTCCGGGCGCCGTGGGGAGCTGACGACGTCGCGCCTGCTCTCCCTGGAGCGCGCCGCCGTGCTGTACCTCAGCGGGGGTGTGCTCGTGTTCCTGCTGACGTCGTTCCTCCCCGGCACGCTCGAGGCACTCGACGCGTTCCACGAGGGCGAAGGTCTCGCCACCGTCACGTCGCTGCGGATGCACGAATGGCCGTGGCGCGACAGCCTGGGTTTGCACGGCCTGTTCGGTGACTACCTGACGCCGTTGGTCGGCATCGAGCTGTTCGGCGACTCTCGGTGGGCGACCCGTGCAGGCGCCTACCTGCTGCTCTACCCGGTGGGTTGGGTGCTGATGTGGTGGGTGTGGGTCCGGTTCACCGGCCGCGCCTGGCCGGTGCTGCTGGTCGCCGGCTGGTTCGTGGCCGTCGGCTCGCAGTTCGACTGGCTCCCCATCTCGTTGTTCGGCGTCCCGCTCATCCGCTTCATGCTCTTCCCGGTCGTGCTGCTCGTCTTCGTCACGTGCCTCGCTCGGCGGTCGCTCGGCTGGGCGTTGGCGACGGGCGCCACGCTCGCCGTGACGTTCGTCCTCACGCCGGAGCTGGCGATCCTCGTCGCCACGGTGTTCGTCGCGTCGGCGACGTTCGAGTGGTTCGCCCGGGAGGCGGGCGTGTCATGGCGCGACAGCTTCCCGCTCTCCCTCGGCATCGCGATCGGCTCGCTGGCGGTGATGGTGCCGTTCCTGATCGTGCTCACGGCGTTCGGTGTGCTGGACCACTACGTCGACTACTTCCTGACGTTCGCCAGGGGTCACGCGCTCACCGGCGCGCGACCGATCTCCTGGAGCACCCCCTGGGTCCAGGCGTTCTGGGTCGTCTTCGCACCCGCCCTGTCGTTGTCCTTCGTCGCCTGGGTCCTCATCCGGCGCTGGACGAAGGCGTTACCGCCCGAGGACTGGGCCATGTTCGCCTTGGCCCTGTTCCACCTCGTCTACTTCCAGACGAAGTTCTTGTCGCGCGCCGACGATCCCCACATGACGCAGCAGGCCGCCGCCCTCGCGCCGCTGGTCGTCTACGTCGCGGCTCGACTCGGCGTCGGGTGCTGGGATGCGCTCGGTCGGGTGGCCAGTCCCCGGCTCGCGACGGTGCGCGCGGCCGCGCTCGGCGTCGCGGTGCTGGTCGCCGGAGCATTCGTGCTGGCGAGCCCCGCCCAAGCCGTGGACCGGCTGGCGGCCCGGATCCGTCCCGAGGTCGCCGTGCCGGCGGCCCATCCACGGCTCGGCTACTCGGCCGACCCGGACGGAGATGCCTTCCTGATCGACGACGTCGGCTCCCTGCTCGCGTCGGCCGGCCTCGGTGTCCACGACGTGTACGACTTCTCGAACAGCCCGGCGCTCTTCTACTACCTGCTGCCGTACGACTCGCCGACGCGGTACCTCCACGTCTCGATGGCCATCCGCGACGACTCACAGCACGAGCTGGTCGACGAGCTGCAGGCGGCCGCACCGCCCGTGGTCGCCTTCGACAGTGAGCGGTTGGGCCTGCCCGAGTGGGACTACGTCGCCAACCAGGTCCGCCACGACGACGTCAGTGCCTGGCTGCTCGACCACTACCGCCCGTGGGCGTCGATGCACGGGTACACGTTCCTGCAGCGCAACGACCTCGATCTCCCCGTTCCGGCGGCGTTCGGTCCCGAGCCGGGTCGAGAGATCAGGACCGGCGACCTCCTCGTCAACACGAGGGCGTGCGCGTGGGGGATGGCGCCGACGTACCTCGACTGGGACGTGCCGGACACGTCCGGGACCCCGCTGACGGGCCCGGACGTCGCCACCGTCGTGACGATCTCGGGCTGGGTCGCGGCGACCGCCGGCAACCCGGCGGTCACGTCGGTCCGCCTGGTGGGGCCCGACGGCGAGGTCGGCCGGGTGGCGCCGTCGGGACCGCGTTCCGACGTGCCGTTCGCGGAGGGCACCGCGGGCGCCACGCCGGGGTTCACGATCATCGTCGGGCTGGCCGCGGACGAGGCTCCCGAGGACCTCCACCTGGAGATCACCGACACGTCCGGCGCGGTGACCCGCACCGAGCCGATCGCCACGACGCTGGCCACGGTCAACGGGATCACGTACCACCTCGAAGGGGTCACCGTCGACGGGTACGAAGGGCCGCCGATGCGCCGCGTCGAGATCGAGCAGAGCCCGCCCGACGTCACCGACTGGCTGGTGCTCGACAGCGGCGAGGCGGCGCCGGAGGTGGGGGTGTACCAGCTGTCGGGTCAGGCGTCGTCGACCAGCCAGGTGATCTCGTTCCAGACGAACGCCCTCTCGTCCTCGCCGCAGGGCGTCCGCCTCGACAGCTGCGCCCAGTGGCACGGCTACGGCCCCGTCGCCTACGCCAGCGCGCCTTCGGAGGCGGCCCTCGACCAGCTGTCGTTCCGCACCGGCTGAGGGGCATGAGCCCATCCGGACGGCGGCGCCCCTAGGCTTTCCGGCCAGCAGCAGGGCCCGTCGTCACGGGCCCACCGAGCCCGCAGGGACCCGATGTCCACGTTCACCAAGCAGTACCTCACCGAGACCGTCGAGATCGTGTCGTCGATCGACCCGGATGTCGTCGACGCCGTCGCCGACGGCCTCGCCGCCGTCCGTGAGGGGGGCGGTCGGCTCTTCATCCTGGGCGTCGGCGGATCGGCGGGTCACGCCGGTCACGCCGTCAACGACTTCCGCAAGCTCTGCGGGTTCGAGGCGTACGCGCCGACCGACAACGTCTCCGAGCTCACCGCCCGGACCAACGACGAGGGCTGGGACACCACGTTCTCGGCGTGGCTGGAGGGTTCGCGGCTGGGCGCCGGCGACGGCGTGCTGGTCTTCTCCGTCGGTGGCGGCGACGCCGAGCGCAACGTGTCGGCCAACATCGTCGGCGCGTTGCGAGCTGGCGGCCGAGCGCGGCGCCGCGCATCTTCGGCGTCGTCGGTCGCGACGGCGGGTACACCGCCCAGGTCGCCGACGCCGCCGTCGTCATCCCGCCGCTGTACCCCGAGCGCATCACCCCGCACACCGAGGGCCTGTGCGCCGTGGTGTGGCACCTCCTCGTCACCCACCCGGCGCTGAAGCGCGGCGGCCACGAAGTGGGAGTCGGTCGCCGGGACGGGCCGTTGAGCGCACCGGCCCTCTCGGAGGCGACGTCGATCGTCGTCGGCGGCGCCGGGTTCATCGGCGGCCACGCCGTCGACCGCCTGCTCGCCGACGCCGGCGACGCGACGGGTCACGGTGTACGACAACTTCACGCTCCGGTCGGTGGTGGCACCTCGAGGCGCACCGCGACGACCCCCGGCTGACCGTCGTGGAGGCCGACGTCAAGGACCTCGACGCGCTCGACGGCGGCGATGGCCGGCCACGACCTCGTCATCCACCTCGCCTCGAACCCCGACATCGCCGCGGCGATGGCCGACCCGACGATCGACTTCTACGAGGGCACGCTGCTCACCCACCACGTCGCCGAGGCGATGCGCCGCAACGAGGTGCCGCGGATCGTGTACGCGTCGGGCAGCGGCGATCTACGGCGATCTCGGTGAGCAGGCGCCGAACGAGGACCACGGGCCGCTGGCGCCGACCTCGACCTACGGCGCGTCGAAGCTCGCCGGCGAGGCGCTGCTCTGCTCCTACGCCCACATGTTCGGCTCGCAGGTCGCCGCGTTCCGCTTCGGCAACGTGGTCGGCCCGCGCCAGACCCACGGCGTGGGCTTCGACTTCCTGCGCCGGCTGCGCGAGGACCCGACCCGCCTGACGATCCTCGGCGACGGCCGGCAGAGCAAGTCGTACATCCACGTGTTCGACGTCCTCGACGCCGTGTTCCACGCGTCGCGCGCCGCAGGACGCGCCGTTCGCGCGCCTTCAACGTGGCGACCGGCGACTACATCACGGTGACGGAGATCGCCGAGCTGGCGATCGAGGTCGCCGGCCTCGATCCCGCCGACGTCGAGCTGGAGTACACGGGCGGGGCGCGGGGCTGGAAGGGCGACGTGCCGGTCGTCCGCCTCGACACGTCGAAGATCGAGGCGACCGGCTGGCGCTGCTCGCGACCGACGCGGGAGGCGTTGCGCCAGTCGATCGAGGCGATGCTCGACGACGGGGAGCGGCTCGGGTGGTGACCGCGCCGGCGGCCGTGTTCCTCGACCGCGACGGCGTGCTCAACGCGCGCGGTGGTCCGCGACGGGCGGCCGCTACCCGCCGGCGACGCCCGCCGAGGTCGACGATCCTCCCTGGCGTGCGGGCGGCGGTCGACGCCTTCCGTGCCGCCGGGCTCGTCACGGTGGTGGTCACCAACCAGCCCGACATCGCCGCGGGGCGGCGACCGACTGCCGACGTCGGCCGCCATCAACGACGCCGTGGTCGCGCGCGACCGGTGTCGACCTCGTCGTGGTCTGCCCGCACGACGACGCCGACGGCTGCGACTGCCGCAAGCCGTTGCCCGGGATGATCCACGCCGTGGCGACCGAGCACGGCATCGACCTCGCCCACAGCGTCATGGTGGGCGACCGCTGGCGCGACATCGAGGCCGGGCAGGCCGCCCGGCTGCCGACGGTCTTCGTCGACCGCGGCTACGACGAGCCGCGGCCACCCGACGCCGAGCCTCGTGGTGGCCGAGCTGGCCGACGCCGTGCCGTGGATCCTCGAGACGACTTCGAAAGGACGACCGCAATGACAGCCATCGACGGGTCGGCGGGTGAAGATCTTCGCCGACGGCGCCGACATCGCCGACATCGCCGCGGCCGCCGAGGACCCCATGATCGAGGGCTTCACGACGAACCCGACGCTGATGCGCCAGGCCGGCGTCGACGACTACGAGCAGTTCGCCCGGAAGGCGCTCGAGGTCATCGACGGCAAGTCGATCTCGTTCGAGGTGTTCACCGACGAGTTCGACGAGATGGAGCGCCAGGCCCGCCGCATCGCCTCGTGGGGCGACAACGTGTACGTCAAGATCCCGGTGACGAACACGACGGGAGCTCCCAGCTACGACCTCATCGCCCGGCTCGCCGGCGAAGGCGTCAGCGTCAACGTGACGGCCATGTTCACCCTCGCCCAGATCGACGCTCGTCGTCGCCCGCCTCGCCGGTGGGCCGCCGAGCTACGTCTCGGTGTTCGCCGGCCGCATCGCCGATGCGGGCCAGGACCCGATGCCGTACGTCCGCCACGCCGTCGACGCGCGTCGCGCGGGCACGCCGGGATCGAGGTCATCTGGGCCAGCCCCCGGGAGGTGCTCAACGTCGTGCAGGCCGACGAGTGCGGCTGCCACATCATCACGATGACCCGACCTGCTGAAGAAGCTGCCGGCGCTCGGCAAGGACCTCGACGTGTTCTCGCTGGAGACGGTGCAGATGTTCCGCCGCGACGCCGTGGCCGCCGGCTACGAGCTGTGACGGCCGAGCCCAGCGCCGGGTCGCTCGACGACTGGGACGCCCACTGGGGGAGCTACGCGTCGACGGCCGAGGACAACCCGGCCCAGAGGTTCCGCCGGAAGGTCGCCTTCGAGCAGCTCGCCCGTGACGGCGCACCGCAGCGGCTGTTCGACATCGGCGCCGGGCAAGGCGACCTCCTGGCCCGCGCCCACGAGTCGTGGCCGGCGGCGGCGCTCGCCGGCGTGGAGCTCAGCGCCACCGGCATCGCCGAGGCGGTGCGCAAGGTGCCCGACGCCCGGGTCGTCCAGGGCAACCTGCTGCACGACGTGGCGATCCCCGAGCGACCTGCGCCAGTGGGCGACCCACGCTGTCTGCTCCGAGGTCCTGGAGCACGTCGACGATCCCGCGGCACTGCTGCGCAACGCACGGGCGTTCCTCGCGCCCGGGTGCCGCGTCGTCGTCACCGTGCCGGCCGGACCGCGGTCGGCGTTCGACAAGCACATCGGCCACAGGCGGCACTTCGACCGCCCCTCGCTGGAGGGCGTGCTGACCGACGCCGGCCTCACGGGGATCCACGTCGAGGCGGCCGGGTTCCCGGTGTTCAACCTCTACAAGCTGGTCGTGATCCTCCGCGGCAAGCGACTGATCACCGACGCCGCCGACGACAACCCCTCGTCGGCGGCCCGGTTCGTCATGCGCGCCTTCGACCGGCTGTTCGCGCTGGCGCCGCACCGCGGCCGGTTCGGGTGGCAGCTCGTCGCCACGGCGACGTCACCCTGATCGCTCGCGCAGGAGCCGATCGAGCTCCTCCAGCCCGGCCGGCGACCCGATCTCGTAGAAGCGCTCGAACACCTCGAAGCCGCCCAACCGGCCATCGCGGGAGAGTGCGGCCTGCAGCGTCGACAGGTCGGACGGCTCGTCGGCGGGCACGAGCCGGCGGATGATGTCGGCGTCGAGGATCGACAGCCCGTAGTCGATCATGTCCAGCCCGGCCGACCGGGGGTCGGGCACGCCCTTCTCGTAGCGGACGAGCCGCCCGTCGAACGCCGCGTTGCTCGTGTCGAAGGCGTCACGGTTGCGGTACACCACCATGAGGGCGGGGAGCGCGAGGTCGTGGAACCGTCGCACGGCGAGGTCCACGTCGACGTCGAGGTACGAGTCGCCGTACACGACGATCAGCGGCCCGGCCAAGTGGTGGCGGTCGACCGCGGCCGCGCAGCGCACCACCGGTGCCGAGCGGCCGTTCACCGTCGGCGGAGTAGGCGGCGGCCACCCCGAACCGCCCGCCATCGCCGACGTACGCCTCGACCAGCTCGCCCAGGTGGCCGACGGCGATCACGACGCGGCGGACGCCCTCCGAGGCCAGCCAGCGCAGCTGGTGGGCGGCGAACGGCTCCCCGGCGACCGGCAGGAGGATCTTCGGGCGGTCGGCGGTGCGCGGGAGCATCCGCGTGGCGAGCCCGCCGGCCAGGATCACGCAGGGGACGTCAGCCGCGGGCGAGGACGATGGAGCCATCGAAGTCGAACCGGAACCGCGTCTCCTCCAGCCCGGCCGCCTTCATCGCCGGACGGAGCGTCGCCGGGTCCTCGGTGTAGAACAGGAGGAAGCCGCCGGCCCCGGCGCCGACGAGCTTGCCGCCGATCGCACCGTTGTCGAGCGCCAACCGGTACCACTCGTCGATCGACGAGTTGGACATGCCGGGCGAGCGCTGCCGCTTGTACTCCCAGTGCTCGTTCATCAGCCGGGCGAACCCGGGGCAGTCGCCGGCCTCGAGCGCCGACTTGATGCGCCGGCCGAGATCGGCCGTGAACTCCAGCGACTCGAGCATCGACGCGTCACCAGCCGTGGACCGGGTCTGCTGGTCCTGGAGGATCGACGACGCCGAGCGGCTGTAGCCGGTGAAGAACAGCAGCAGGTGCTCCTCGAGCTCGTGGAGCGCGGTCTCGGGGACCGCCAGCGGCTGCACGTCCACGGACTCGTCGGGGTGGAACGTGAAGCAGGTGAGCCCGCCGTAGGCGGCGATGTACTGGTCCTGCTTGCCGACGGGCTGCTGGAGGATGTCGATCTCCAGCCGGCAGGCCTCCTCGGCGAGCTGGCGGGACGAGACGTGGTGGCGCTTGAGGGCGTGCAGGGCGCGCAGGAGCCCGACGGTGAACGTGCCGGACGAGCCCAGCCCGGTGCCGGCCGGGATGTCGGCCATGCTGGCGATCTCGATGCCCGGCTCGATGCCCTGCATGCGCAGCGCTTCGCGGATGATCGGGTGGCGCACGTCGTCGACGTGCGGCGACCGCTCGAGCTCCGAGTACTTGAGGAAGTAGTCGTCGACGAACGTGCGGTTGACGGCGATGTAGCAGTAGCGGTTGATCGCCGCCGAGATCACGAGGGCGGGGCGCTGGCGGTAGTACGAGGGCAGATCCGTCCCACCGCCGCCGATCGAGATGCGCAGCGGCGTCCGGGTGATGAGCACGGTCGAAGGCTAGCGGCGGGGCGTTGACGCCCCCCGGGACCCGCCTGTCGTGTGACGGGCGACGCCCGGTCAGCCGTCCAACGACCCGTCGGACAGCTTGACGAGGAGGAGGTGGCCGTTGACGTTGTGGAACAGCCGGACGGCGGGCGACGCGCGGTCGAACAGCTCACGGCCGAGCGTCACCACCCCCTCGCACTCGAACGACCCGTAGTCGTCCCAGACCACGACCCCGCCGACGTTCAGCCGCGGCCACACCCACTCCCAGACCTGCTTCGCGGAGTCGTACACGTCGACGTCGATGTGGGCGAACCGGAAGCGGCGGTCCTCGACCCGCTCGGCGGTGTCGTCCGGGAAGATCCCCTCGAGGATCTCGACGTGGACGTCGAGGCGCTTCGCCAGGTCCTGCACCACGGCGGCGCTGGTGTCGGCGTGTTCACCGCCCTGGTACCACGGATCCTCACCCCCGGCCTTGGCCACGCCGGCGAACGTGTCGGCGAGGAAGACGTCGGCGTGCATGCCGAGCTGCTCGGCGCGGCGGGCCAGGAGGACGCCCGTGCCGCCGCGCCACACGCCGACCTCGAGCACGTCCCCTTCGAGGTGCTGCAGCTGTCCGAGCTGCTCCCACAGCTCGTAGCACTTGTACTGGTCGACGAACGTGTTGCCGCGGATGGCGTCGTACACGGCCCGGAACTCGCCGTCGTCGTACCACGGCGAGTAGGTCGAGTTCATCGGCACGATCAGCTCGTGGGAGTACCGGGTGACGCCCGATTCGAGCTTGGTGAGGCGATGGAGGAGGCGCTCGAGCCTGCGCTCCTCGCGGAGCCAGCCCTGGGCGCGCTTGGCGCCGACGCGGACGACGTCGCGAGCCGTCATCGCGCCGCCGGGGTGTGGCGGCAGCGGGCGATCGTGTTGAGCCCGCCCTTGTGCCGCCGGACCGTGATCTCACTGGGCCGGAACCCGGCCCGCACGAGCATCGGCCAGAGGTCGCGGGGGTCGTAGTACGTGCGGTGGTCGTCCATCTCCTCGGCCGGCGCCACGCCGAGCCGGAAGGCGGCCAGCTCCAGGAACCGCTTGCCGCGCCAGGAGGGGACGTTGACGACGCAGACGCCGCCGGGCGCGAGGATCCGGTGCAGCTCGGCCATGGTCGTCTCGGGGTCGTCGAGGTGCTCGAGGACGTTGTTGCAGATGATCGCGTCGACGCTGGCGTCGCCGACCTCGCCGAGCACGTCCGGGAGACGACCGCAGAGCAGCGTCCGCCCGGGCCCGGCCAGCGCGTCGTCGATGGCGAGGTCGACGAGCAGCAGGGACGACGCCTGCTCGAACAGCCGCATGCCGAGGGCGGCATCGTGGCCGCAGCCGACGTCGGCGGCGCGGCGCCCCGTCACGTCACCGAGGTAGCGCCGCATGCGGACCGTCGACAGCCAGCGGCCCAGGCGGTCGACCGGCGACGGTGGGCGCTCCTGGGCGAACGACGTCGTCCGTTCGTTCACGGGTAAGCCCCCCGTCCGGTGGCGATCGTCGCGCCGTGCATGAGCAGCGTGAAGACGAAGTAGGAGAACCCGGCGACCATGAGGAACAACCCTGTCACGGCCAGGTTGTTGGTGACCGAGAGCTCGGGGAGGGCCAGGTCGTTCTGGAAGTAGCGCACGACCAGGGGCACGAGCAGCGCGGCGCCGACCACGAAGAGCCCGAAGGCGACGAAGGCCGATCGCGTGTACCGGAACCACGGCATGATCCGGCCCGTGCGATGTCCCGTGTAGTCGAAGAAGATCTTGGCCAGGCAGCCGAGGAACAACCCCTGCAGGCCGACGGTCGCCAGCATCGCCCCGATGAACTGCGACGTCAGCGAGAACGTGACCGGTCCGACGGTGACGGGTCCGAACGTCACCGGGATCATCAGCAGGAGGCCGAGCGCGAGCACCACGCAGCCGGGACCGAAGAGGAAGAAGTCGGCCCCGTAGACGAACATCGCACGGAGGTTGATCCAGGCCGCCGCGAACGGCGAGAACCAGCCCTGCCGGCGGTGGTGGCTGACCCGGCCCTCCGGATCCTTCAGGAACCGCACCGGCACCTCGCCCGTGCGCAACTCGAGGTGCACGGACTTGAGCACCATCTCCGAGGCGTACTCCCACGACTGGCTACTCCAGGTTCATCCGCCGGAGCCCGTCGAGGGTGATGCCGCGCATGCCGCAGTGGATGTCGGAGAACTTGCTCGAGTAGACGCGGTTGAGGATCCACGTGGTGACCGGCGTGCCGAAGTAGCGGTGGTGGGGCGGCATCGACCCCGGCTCGATGTAGCCGCGGAACCGGGACCCCATCACGAACTCGTAGCCCTCGCGGAACTTCTCCACGAACGGCGTGAGCTGGCGGAAGTCGTAGGTGCAGTCGGCGTCGCCCATGATCACGTAGCGGCCGCGGATGTACGGCAGGGCGTCGATGTAGGCGCGGCCGAGACCCCGCCTGGGCGTGCGCAGCACACGGGCGCCGGCGGCCACGGCCCGCTGCGGCGTGTCGTCGCTCGAGCTGTCGACGATGAGGATCTCGCCGGCGACGCCGGCCTCGGCGAGGCCCTGCCGGCACCAGCGGACGAACTCCTCGATGGTGATCTCTTCGTTCAGCGCGGGGACGACGATCGACACCTCCGGCGCGGCGACGTCGTCGTCCGGGGTGAGGAGCTGGATCTCCTCGGCACCGTCCGCGGCGCTCGGAACGGTGCTGACCATCACGCTTGGCTCCACGGGGTCGTCAGTCTGGCACCTGTTGGGCGCTCCTCCTCGGACCGCGAGGAGATCGGGGAGCCACGGTCACGGGCGGATGCACTCCCAGGTGACGAACTGGTGGGCGGGCTCGAAACCGAGCTGCCGGGCGACCACATCGTCGGCGACCGTGGTCAGGTCCTCGGGGATGGCCCCGTCGATCATCGACGCCACGTCGAACTCGCCGCCGGGGTCGACCGGCGCCGGCTCGACGCCCGTGAGCACGCGCCGCAGCCGCTCGGTCACGAGGACCCGAACGTCGAACCCGCCGGCGCGCAGGACGGGCGTGAGGTCCCAACCGAAGCGGTGGAACACCGGCGTGTTGTCGGCATGGAACTCGGGCTCGGCCGGCACGCCGGTGCGGCCCTGGAGCACCGGCACCTGGAGGTAGATCCGCCCGCCGGGGGCGAGCACGCGGAACAGCTCGGCGACGGCGCGCTCGCGTGTCGGGCACGTGCTCGAGGACGTGGGGCGTCAGCACGATGTCGAGCGAGGCGTCGGGCAGGGCGATGTCCTGGAGGTCGATCTGCATGTCGGCGGCGTGGGCGTGGAGGTCGAAGTCACTGGCCTGGTAGTGGAACCAGTTGCGCATGCAGCGGCGGTACTGGTCACCGAGGCGGGGACTCGTCTCCAGCACGCGCCTGCCCGCCGGGTCCGGGGTGCGGCCGAGGAAGCACCACAGCAGGAAGCGGTCACGGGCGATCGACCCGCAGCGGGGGCATTGCGCCGACTCGACGTGAGCCGTCCCCTCGAACCGCCGGCCCGACCAGTGGCAGATGTTGCAGCGGGCCCCGGCGGCGAGCTCGGCCTCGGTGGGATCCGACCACGGCGGGCGGGCGGCGTCCCACCACCCGCCGGGGGGTGCAGCGAGGTGGATCCGGCGGGCGAACGGCCGCAGCACGTCCCGGACGCCCGGCGGCACGTGCGCCGCCAGCCGGAGGACCAGCGGCCGCAGTTGCGAGAGCGTCCGGCGCACCATCGGCGCCCGACCATAACCCTGCGCGGCGGCACCGGCATGGAGCCACCCGAGCGGTACCCTCCGGTGCCCGGCATGGTTGCGTCCACTCCCTTCGTCCGCGTCGTCGTGCTCAACTTCGACGGTTGGCAGATGACGATCGACTGCCTGCGGTCGATCCTCGCCACCGAGTGGCCGGCCGACCGCCTCGAGGTCGTGATGGTCGACAACGGCTCGCTCGACGACGTCGTGGAGCGGGTGCGGGTCGAGCTGCCCCAGGTCCGGGTCATCGAGCCGCTCGCCAACCTCGGCTTCGCCGGCGGCTGCAACCTGGGGATCCGGGCGCCCGGCGACTTCGACCTCGTCGCCCTGGTCAACAACGACGCCACCGTGTCGCCAGGGTGGTTGCGTCCCCTGGTCGACGCACTGGCCGACGACCCGTCGGTCGGCGCGGTGTCGCCGAAGATGCTGTTCGAGGGGCGCTTCCTGGAGGCCGAGCTGCTCGTGCCGGACGCGGCGCCGCTCGACGGCGACCCGCGCACGCTGGGCGTGCGCCTGACGGCGGCGCGCGTCGACGGCCAGCGCGCCGACGGCCGGCTGGAGTTCGACGAGGGGTTCTTCCTCGGCGAGCCGCCGGTGCGTACGTCCGGCGAAGAGATCGCCCGTTGGTCCTGGCGGCGCGGGCGGGTGCGCGTGCGGGTGGGCGACGACGCCCTCCCGGGACGGCTCGGGCTCCGGCTGATCGCGTTCGCGCCGCGCGACGCCACGCTGCGGTCGACGCGCGGCGAGGCCAGCGCCAGCGGCATCGGGCGGGAGCCGGTGTGGTTGGAGGTGCCGCTCGACAGCGACGTCGGCGACGTCGTCAACAACGCCGGCTCGAGCCTCTTCGTCGGCGGGTACGGGGGCGACCGCGGGTTCCAGGAGCGCGACTGCGGGCAGTACGACGAACCGGCCGAGGTGTTCGCCTGGTGCGGCGGTGCCGTCCTGCTGTCGAAGGCGTACCTCGACGACGTCGGGCTGTTCGACGATCGGCTGTTCCTGTACTACGAGGACTTCGACCTGTCGTGGCGCGGCCGTCTGCGCGGGTGGCGTTACGTCTACGAGCCGCGGTCCGTCGTCCGGCACCGTCACGCCCAGTCGAGCGGCGTCGGGTCGAAGGTGTTCCGGTACTACACGGAGCGCAACCAGCCGCTGGTCCTGATCAAGAACGCCCCGGCCGGCCTCGCCTGGCGTGCCGGCGTCGGGGTGGTGAAGCGGGGCGTCGGGGTCACCGTCCGCGACCTCGTCGTGCGGCCCCTGACGCTGCGCATGCCTGTGCGCGCCGACGCCCTCCACCATCGGCGCGTCCTGTGGGGTTACCTCCGCCTGGTCCCGGCGATGCTGCGCGCCCGCTGGTCCCGTGGCCGTGCCGTCAGCCGCCGGTCGTTGATGCGCTGGGCCCAGACGAAGGACATCGCGCGATGAGTGAGCGGTTGCGCGTCGGGGTGTACGACCTGTACTGGTCGACGTACGGCGGCGGCGAGCAGGTGGCCGGGTCGTTGGCCGGCGCGCTGGCCAGGCACCACGACGTCACGTTGCTGGCGTCGGAACCGGTCGACGCGGCGCGCGCCCGCGAGCGGCTCGACGTCGACGTGTCGCGGTGCTCCTCGGCGATCGTCTACGACGATGTCGACGCATCGGCCGCCAGCGCCGAGTTCGACCTCTTCGTCAACGTCACCTACCTCAGCCGGGCCGTCAACCACGGCGCCCGCGGGTGGTACTACGCCCACTTCCCGCAGCTGCCCGGCGGGAGGCGCCAGGCGCTGCGTCACCGGCTGGGCGTGACCGGCGTCAAGGTGCTGTCCGTGCCACCGCGGCTGCCGACGCGGTTGGTGGAGGTCCGGGCCGGCTTCGACCGGCGCGTGCGACACCTGCACTTCGTGTCCACCTACCAGCGCCACCTGGCGAACTCGCGGTTCACCGCATCGTGGGTCGAGCGGCTGTGGGGCGTGCGGGCCGACGTGCTGTACCCGCCCGTGCGACCGCACGTGGCGCCGGGCGCCAAGCGGCCCACGATCCTCAACCTCGGGCGCTTCTTCCACCCGCGTTCCGGGCACTCGAAGAAGCAGCTGGAGCTGATCCAGGCCTTCACGCGTGCCGGGTTCACCGGCTGGACCCTGGCGCTCGCCGGTGGTTGCGACGGCGACAACCGCGACTACGTCCTCGCCGCCCGCCGTGCCGCCCAGGGCCTCCCCATCGAGCTGCACGTGAACGCCCGAGGGGAGGTCGTGCACCGCCTGCTCGGCGAGGCGTCGCTCTACTGGCACGCCGGCGGGTACGGCGAGGACCCGGAGCGGCATCCGGAGCGCTTCGAGCACTTCGGCATCGCCGTCGTCGAGGCGATGGCCGCCGGCGCCGTGCCTCTGGTGTTCGCCGCCGCCGGGCCGGCGGAGATCGTCCAGCACGGCATCAACGGCTACCTGTGGGAGACCCCGGACGAGCTGATCGAGCTGTCGAGCCGGCTGATCGGCGACCCGGCGCTGCGCAACCGGTTGTCGGTGGCGGCGCAGCAACGGGCGGCCGACTTCGCCGCCGGTCGCTTCACGAGAGCCGTCGACGACCTCCTCAGGGCGTGACGCCGCGGCAGCCCACCCTGTAGCGGGAGCGCTACGGTCCCGCGCCGTGGACGGGGCATACAGCCTGGGCATCGACGTCGGCACGACGTTCACCGCCGCTGCGCTGAGCCGCGGGTCCGCCGTGGAGGTGTTCTCCCTCGGGACCTACGAGGTGGCGGTGCCGTCGGTGGTGTTCGCGTCCGGTGAGGAGATGCTGTTCGGGGCGCCGGCGGCGCGGCGTGGTGCCGGCCAGCCCGAGGGCATGGCCAGGGAGTTCAAGCGCCGCGTTGGCGACCCGGTACCGATGATGCTGGCCGGCACGCCGTACCACGCCGACAAGCTGACGGCGCTGATGGCCCGCTGGGTGCTGCGCACCGTGACGGAGCAGACCGGGCGTTCCCCGGAGCGCGTCGTGATGACCCACCCGGCGAACTGGACGCCGTTCCAGGTCGGTGCGCTGCAGACGGCGCTCACCGAGCTCGCGCTCGACGTCGACCTGCTGACCGAGCCGGCGGCGGCCGCGCTCGACTACGCCGCCACCACGACGCTGCCCGAGGGTGCGCTGCTGCTCGTGTACGACCTCGGCGGCGGCACGTTCGACGTCGCCCTCCTCCGGCGCGAGGGGACGGGGTTCGACCACCAGATCGAGCCGTTCGGCATCGCCCGGCTCGGCGGCATCGACTTCGACGAGGCGGTGTTCCACTTCGTCACCGAACGCCTACCGGCCGAGCACCTGCAGGCCGCGCGACAGACGCCCGAAGGCGTCGCCGCGCTGGCCAACCTCCGGCGCCAGTGCGTGGACGCCAAGGTGGCGCTGTCGTCGGATCCCTCCGCCGACGTGCCGGCGATCCTCCCGGGGTTCACGACATCGGTCCGGATCACCCGGGCCGAGTTCGAGCAGATGATCCGACCGATGGTCGCCCAGACGATCGAGGCGGTCACGGACACGTTGGGCCGGGCCGGGGTCGCCCCGACCGACCTCAACGCCGTGCTGCTGGCGGGGGGCTCTTCGCGCATCCCGCTCGTGCCGCAGATGGTGGCGGACCGGCTCGGCGTCGCCGTGCGCGTCGATGCCCACCCGAAGCTGGTCGTGGCCAAGGGTGCCTCGCGGTTGGCCGCCGAGCCGCGGCGGGCGCGGGGGCGTCCTGCGGCGCCGCGCCTCGAACCGGTCGACGAGGACGAGGGTGAGGCCGGCCGGTGGCGGCTGCCGGTGGTCATCGGTGCGGCGGTGGCGGTGCTGGCCCTCGGCGGCGGCGCGCTGTGGGCGCTCACCCGTTCCGACGACGACCCCGGGGGAGCTACACCGACATCGGTCGCGGCGGCCTCCTCCACGCCCGACGCGTCCCTCGCGCCGTTCCCCCCGGCCACCGCGGCACCCGCGACGTCGCCGGCGACGGTCGCCGAGACGACGGTCGCACCGACGACGACCATCGATCCGGCGGACGCGGTGTTCGTGGCGCTCCCGTGGTGCCGGACGCAACCCCTGCCCCTCGATGCCGTGGTCGTCGACGACGACGTCTGGGTCACCTCGGCGTCGACGGCGACGCTGCAGCGCTGCAGCACGACCACGCGCCGGACCGCCGTCCGATGCCGTCGCCTTCGGACAGCCGTCCACCGGACCGGACCCGTTGACCGGTCACCAGATGGTCGCGGCCAACAACTCGCTCTACATCACGCAGCGCTACGCCAACGCCGTGTCCCGCGTCTCGCTCGACGACTTGTCCGTCGAGACGATCCCCCTCGACGGATCCCCATTCGGTGCGACGGTGCTCGACGGCACGGTCTGGATCGGTGCCGGAGCGTCCGATGCCACCGGGCGGCTCTTCCCGATCGACGGCTCCGTCGTCGGGACGCCGATCGAGATCCCGTACCATCCCGGCTACCTCGAGGCCATCGGCGACGATGTGTGGGCGCCGTCGCTCGGGACGCACAAGCTTGGGCGGATCACGCCGAGCACGGGCGAGGTGACTGTGTTCGACGTGCCGGGCGAGCCGCTGGACGTGTTGGCGGTCGACGACATGCTCTGGGTGACGCTGCGGGGGGCGAGCCAGGTGGCCATTATCGACCCGGCGACCGGCGGCATCGTCGACAGCTTCGACGTACCCCCGGCGCCGCACATGCTCATCGAGGCCTTCGGCTCGATCTGGGTGAGCAGCGCCGGTGGGCCCGATGCGACGTCCGGCACCGTCTCACGTCTCGACCCCGCCACCCACGCCGCCATCCAACCGCCCGTCGAGGCGGGCCCCGGCGCGGTCGCGCTCACGGCGGACGAGCGCGCCGTCTTCGTGGCCGACCTCGGCGGCGAGGAGCTCACCATCCTCACCCCCGACGGGTGATCCCCGCCGCCGGCGCGAGCGGGGGAACGACGACGATCGCCAGCGTGGCCGCGATCGCCAGCACGCTGATGCCGAGGGCGGGGGTGAGCCACCCCGGGCGGTAGCGCCACGTGATCTCGTGCGGACCGGCGGCCACCTCCACGCCCATGAACAGCCCGTCGACCTCCAGCACGTCGGCGTCCTCGCCGTCGACGCTCACCGCCCATCCGGGGTCGTACTGCTGGGCGACCGAGACCACTGAGCGGTCCGGGAGATCGACGGCGACGGCGAAGCGCTCCGGCGTCGAGCGGTCGACGCGCAGCGGCACGGGCGCGCACGCCGCGGACGGGCGGCACTCGAGGGGTTCGGCGAGCGCGTCGACGAGCGCCGTGCTGGCGAGCTCGTCCAGCCGCTCCCGAAGCAGGTCGGGCGCCTCGGCCGGATCGAGGACGGCGGCCGATCGCCACGCCAGCGCCTCGGCGACCCAGCTCGGGTTCTCCCACACCTCGAACCGATCGTCGGCGGCGCGAGGACCTTCCCAGTCCGGCACGATCTGGTCGACCGGCCGTGTCCTGTCGACGAGCACGAAGCGCACGCCGAGCCGGCCGAGCTGCGCCGGGTCCAGCGGGACGGTGACGTTGTTCCGCAGCGGCAGGTCCTCCACCGGATCGGGCGTGAACCGGCGCAGCGCCGCCGCCCACCGCTCGGTCACCTGGACGCCCCCGTCGTAGCCGTCGATCGACGGGACGTCGACGAGGACGTTGGCGTTCGGGCGTAGTCCGGGCACGCCGTACTCGGCGGCCCGCAGATCGTCCGTGAAGGAGATCGTGAAGCCGTCCTGGCCGCGCAGCCACGCCGTCGTCGCCACACCGTCGGCCGCGCTGGTGAACGGTGTCCCGGTGGCCAGCTGCTCCGGGAACGAGTGCCGCGCCGAGAGCGCGAGGCTGCCGACCGCGATGATGGCGAGGGCGGCCGCCGCGCCGGTGCGACGGCGAGACGTGCCGGCGGCGACGAGAGCCAGGGTGAGCCCTGCCAGCAGCAACCACTCGGCGCCGAGCCCGCCGTCGTCACCCTCCAGCGACCGCACCGCGACGATGACGCCGGCGACCACGGTGGCCGTGACAGCGGCGACCAGGGCCCGCCGGTCGACGCCCCGCCCGACGGCGTCCAGTCCGGCCGCGGCGAGCACGACGACGAGGAGCACCACGACGACGAGCCAGCGCGCCGAGCCCCTGGCGAGGTCGAACCCCGGGACCACCCGGCTGGCCACGGTGAACACGGGTGTCCGCGGACCGAGTGACCACACGAGCATCACCGCCGCGGAGGCGGCGAAGGACAGCGTCCAACGGCGGCGGGCGGGGCGGAGCACGCCGTCGGCGACGCCGACGACCGCCATCACCACGACGGCCACACCGACGAAGGCCACGCTCTCGAAGCTGCCGACGAAGCCCGCCGGGTCACGGTCGGTGACCGTTCCGAACAACGCTCGCGCCGCCGCCCCGGGGACGAGAGCGAGCGAGGGATCGAGGAGGTCGACGTCGTCGCGACCACCGTGCAGCACGCTCTCCCGGGTCGCCACCGCGGCGCCGATCAGTTGGGGCAGTGCGATCAAGGCCCCGAGGGCGGCACCCACGGCGAGGTGCACCAGCCGCCCCAGCCGCGTCGGGTCGACGAAGGCGATCGTCCCGGCGACGGCGACGACGATCGTCTCGAACACGAGTTGCGGATGCCCGGCGAGCAGCGTGGCCGCCGTGACCCCGGCAGTGGCGGCGACGGCCGGCCACGGACGGCGACCGGTGAGCGTCGCGTGCGTCGTGACGAGCAGCCACGGGGTCCACGCCAGCACGAGGATCTGCTCGAACTGCACCGACTTGGTCAGCACGGCACCGTTGAGCACGGCGAGGCAGCCGGCGGTCGCCGCGGCGAGCACGCCGAGGCCGAGGCGGCGGGTCAGCGCCACGACACCGAGCCCGAGGAGCAGGACGGAGCCGGCGCTGAGGAGGCCGAGCGTGCGGTGCTCGTCGGAGAGCAGCAGCAGCAGGCGCGGCGGGTACAGCGTGCCGGCTTGCGGGTTGCCGAGGTGGCTGACGCCGCCGAAGATGCTGTCGTTCCACAGCGCCAGGCGGCCTGACGACAGCGCCCCGTCGGTGACCGCGAGGTTGGGACCGCTGTAGGTGTAGCTGTCGAACGACTCGACGTAGCTGCCGGGCCACCAGAAGGCCCGTGTGACCCAGAGCGCCGTGATCGTGGTGACCGCGAAGGCGGTCACACCGTGATCGAGCCTCGCCGCGATCGTCCGGGCGTTCACCCCCGCCCGGCGACGAAGGTGTTGATCACCTCCGCCGTCGGCAGCAGCCCCTGGCGCGCGGCCTCGGCCAACCCCGGCGCGGCGCCGTCCTTGTCCGACAGCAGCGGCTGGAGCGGTGTGCCGTCACGGCCGGTGGCCGGCCAGACGATGCCGATCTCCGGATCGAGGGGGTGGACACCGTGCTCGCGTCCGGGCGCGTACCCCGTCGAGCACAGGTACACGACGGTCGAGCCGTCGGCCAGCGACATGAAGGCGTGCCCCAGCCCTTCGCCGAGGTAGATCTGACGACGGTCGACGTCGTCGAGCAGCACGCTGTCCCACGCGCCGAACGTCGGCGAGCCGACACGGATGTCGACGACGACGTCGAGGACGGCGCCGGCGACGCAGGTGACGTACTTCGCCTGGCCCGGCGGGACGTCGGAGAAGTGGATCCCTCGCACCACGCCCTTGGCCGACACCGAGCAGTTCGCCTGGGCCAGCTCCAGGGGGTGACCGACGGCGTCGGCGAAGGACTCGGCCTTGAACCACTCGAGGAAGACGCCTCGTGGATCGGCGTGCTGCACCGGCGTGATCTCGAAGGCGCCCTCGATGGCGAGCGGACGGATCTGCACAGGGGTCCGTGTCTAGCACGGGGACATGCACCATCCAGGCGTGGCGGTGTGCCATCGTGGTCGGCGGCCGCAACCTCCCGAGCCGCCCGATCCAAGGAGCTGATGTGACGAACATTCCTCCGCCGCCGCCCGGTGCACCGGTCCCGCCACCGCCCGGTGCCACGCAGCCGAGCGTGCCGACGGCGGTCGCGCCAACGCCGCCGACGCTGGCCGAGCTCACCGCCGTCGGCCCGTCGAACATCAAGCTGTTCGCCGCCGAGGCGGTGGGGACCTGCATCCTCATGCTCATCGGACCCGGCAGCGCGATCATCGCGTCCGGCGTCATCGGCACCTACGGCGTCGCCTTCGCCTTCGGTCTGGCCCTGCTGACGATGGCCTACACGATCGGCCACGTGAGCGGCTGCCACATCAACCCCGCTGTCACGCTCGGCTTCCTCCTCAGCAACAAGCTGACGATCGTCAAGGCGGCGTACTACTGGGTCGGGCAGTTCCTCGGCGCCTTCGTCGGCGCCCTGCTCATCTTCATCGTCATCGGCGGCGACGAGGCGAAGGACAACACGGGGATCTTCGCCGCCAACGGCTGGGGTGCCGACATCGGGAGCCAGTACGGGCTCGGCGCCGTGTTCGTGGTCGAGATCGTGTTCACCGCGCTGCTCATCTTCGTCGTGCTGTCGACGACGGGGAGGGGCTACCCCGCCGGCTTCGGCGGTCTCGCCGCCGGGTTCACGCTGGCGATGATCCACCTGGCGACGATCCCGGTCGACAACACGTCGGTCAACCCGGCGCGCAGCTTCGGGACGGCGATCTTCTCCGGCGCCGACGCCCTGAAGCAGCTGTGGGCGTTCATCCTCTTCCCGCTGGTCGGCGGTGCGGTCGGCTTCCTCATCTGGCTGCTCGTCCACGAGGAGCGCCTCGAGGACACGATGCTCGGCGGCCAGAAGGCGATCGTCGCCGCCCGCGACAAGGCGGCGGGCGTGGCGAGCTCGCTCGACGACCGCCTACGCTGACCGCCGCGTGACGGACACCTCGCCGGTCGGTCCGGCCACCTGGACGCCGGAACGGCTGCGCGCCGAGGTCGCGACGCGCACGTGGTTCCACACGATCGACCTCGGCAACGGCATCCGCACGCCGGGACAGAAGGACACGATCGCCGAGGTCGACGTGTTCCACATCCCCGACGTCGCCGGGCGAACGGTCCTCGACGTCGGCGCCTACGACGGCTTCTACTCGTTCGACGCCGAGCGGCGTGGCGCGGCGCGGGTGCTGGCGACCGACAGCTGGACGTGGAACTGGCCGGGCGCGGACGCCCGGCGCAACTTCGAGCTGGCCCGTGAGGTGCTGGGCAGCAGGGTCGAGGACCAGGTCGTGTCCGTCGAGGAGCTCACGCCGGACGCCGTCGGCGGGACGTTCGACGTGGTGCTGTTCCTCGGTGTGCTGTACCACGCACCCGATCCCATCGGCTACCTCCGGCGGGTGCGCAGCGTGACCGGCGAGGTGGCGGTCGTCGAGACGCTGGTGGACCTGATGGACATCCCCGTGCCGGCGGCCGCGTACTACCCGGGCGCCTCCTTGAACGGCGACGGCAGCAACCACTTCGGGCCCAACCCGGCGGCGGTGCACGGCTGGCTGATGGAAGCCGGCTTCGGCCGGGTCGTGGAGTTCGAGCCGTGGCACACGAACGCCAACTGGGCCCTCGATCCCGCTCCGTCGAGGAGACGCACCGACGCGCTGCTCGACCGGGTTCGGAAGCGGCGCGGGAAGCCGACGGCGCGCAGCGGCCGGATGGTGTTCCACGCCTTCGTGTGACCGCGCGGGCTACAGCGGCTGGTCCTGCTTGTCCCGTTTGGCGGCCTTCTGCGCCTTCTTCCACTCGCGCACCTTGGC
Source organism: uncultured Acidimicrobiia bacterium (assembly GCA_963784255.1). Taxonomy (GTDB): domain Bacteria; phylum Actinomycetota; class Acidimicrobiia; order Acidimicrobiales; family Ilumatobacteraceae; genus JALZMG01. The sequence continues at coordinate 572,894 of CAWAQO010000007.1, forward strand.
GAGCATCTCCGGGCCGTCGATGTCGGCCACCGAACGCGGCTCGTCGTCACCGAACTTGCCCGCGGCGTCCCGCCAGCCGGCCGGGGTCACGCCCTGTGACTTGGCCAGGATGGCCACGAAGATCTTCGCCTTCTCGTCGCCGTAGCCGGGGAGGGCGCGCAGGCGGCCGTACAGCTCGGCGCCGGTCGCCACGTCGCGCCAGATCGCCGCAGCGTCGCCGTCGTAGCCGGCCACGATGGCCCGGCACAGCTCGTGGATGCGCCGTCCCATCACCGCCGGGAAGCGGTGGATCGCCGGCTTGGCGCAGCAGACGGCGACGAACTGGTCGACGTCCATCGAGGCGATCATCGTCGGGTCGAGGTGCCCGAGGCGCTGGCGGAGCGTGTTCGGTCCGGCGAACGCCCACTCCATCGGCACCTGCTGGTCGAGCAGCATGCCGATGAGCAGGGCGGCCCCGTCGCTGTTGAGCAGTCCGTCGGCCTTCGGGTCACCGGTGATGTAGAGCGTGCCGGGCACGGTCCCACGGTACTGCCGGAGCCGTTTACGCTCGCCGGGTGATCGTCCGCGCCGCCGGGCTCGTCGCCGCCGTCGCCCTGCTCGCCCCGTCGTGCCAGCCGGCCTGCGAGCCGGCGCCGGCACCGCCGCCCGAGCAGCCACCCGCGCCGCCGGCGCCCGCCACGCTGACGTCCGTGGTCGTCGACGGGCAGGGCCAGGGCCACGGCCGCGGCTTGTCGGCGTGGGGGATGTACGGCTGGGCCGTGAACTACGGCTGGAGCTGGCCGCAGATCCTCGACCACTACTACAGCAACACCACCTGGGGCGAGGTCGGCAACATCCCGTTCCGCGTCCGCCTCATGGCGTTGGACGGCCAGCCCGGCACCGGCGTGATCTCGACGTCGGGACTGGCGATGTGGGGCGGTGTCGGCTACGTCTCGTTGGAGGCGTGGGAGATCGCGGAGGGTGTCTTCGACATCTACGCCTCCTCGACGACGCGACTGTGCCCCGGCACGTACGACCCGAGCTGGACGCTCGTCCAGTCGGGTGTGCCCGGCCCGATCGTCTTCACCACGCCGTACGACGAGACGACGGCGGCGCCCGGCGATGTGCTCGGCCTGTGCCAGCCGGACGGCTCGGTCGTGCACTACCGCGGGTCGATCCGCGTGCTCAGCGACGCCACCGGCGTCAATCGCACGGTCAACGAGACGTACCTGCAGAACTACCTGCGCGGCGTGGTGCCACGCGAGGTGCCGGCCACCTGGGGCAACTCCGGCGGCGGCGCCGGCATGAACGCGCTCTGGGCGTTCTCGGTGGCCGCCCGGTCCTTCGGCGTCTCGCAGAACCGGTACCCCTACGCCAAGACCTGCGACACGACTGCTTGCCAGGTGTACGGCGGCACCGCCCACCGCCGGCCCGGTCCGAACGACGCCGCGACCACGCCGCGAGCACGCCCTCAGCGACCGCGCCGTCGCCGACACCGGCGGGGTGGTGCGGGTGTGGCCGGACGGCCGGGTGATCTCCGCCGAGTACTCCGCGTCGCACGGCCCGCGCAACGCCGGCGGGCAGTTCCCGGCCGTCGACGATCCGGCCGACGACGTCCCCCAGAACAGGTACCACCGGTGGAACCTCACGCTCGACGGCAACGTGATGGCCGCCCACTACGGCATCGGCCAGCTCACCGCGGCGTGGACCGAGCGCGACCCGTCCTCGGTCTACGACGGCATCTGGGGCAACCGCGTCCAGCTGCAGGGGACGGCGGGCGCCGTCACGATCAACTCGTGGGACTTCCGCAACACGTGGGGCCTGCCGTCTCCCGGCTTCGTGATCTCCGCGACGTCGTAGCGCTCAGACCAAGTAGGGGTTGACCGCCTCCGGGTCGATGTCGTAGCGCGCCATCGCGTCGGTGACGACCTCCGGCTTGACGTCACCCTGGGCGGCCAGCGCGGCGAGCGTGGCGACGACCACGTGGCCCGTGTCGACCTCGAAGAACCGGCGGAGGGCCTCTCGCGTGTCCGAGCGGCCCATGCCGTCGGTGCCGAGCGGCGTGAACGAGCGGCCGGGGAGGAATCGGGCGATCTGCTCGGGGACCATCGCCATGAAGTCCGTGACGGCGATGACCGGCCCCTGCGACTCGGCGAGGAGCTCGGTGACCCGTGGGGTGCGGGCCGGCTGGTCGGGGTGCAGGCGGTTCCAGCGGGCGACGGCGAGGGCCTCCTCGCGCAGCCGCTTGTAGCTCGTGGCCGACCACAGCTCGGCGGCCACGTCGAAGTGCTCGGCGAGCTCACGCGTCGCCGAGCGGACGGCGCCCTGGGCGCTGCCGGAGAAGAGCAACGTGGCCCGGTGGCTCGGTCCCTCGGATGCGTCCTGCCACTTGTAGAGACCGTCGACGATGCCGGCGCTGATCGCCTCGACGTTGCCCTCCGGCATCGCCGGCATCACGAAGTTCTCGTTGTAGAGCGTCAGGTAGTAGAAGACGTCGCGCTCGTTGGGTGGGACGTCCGGCCCGTACATGCGGTGCAGACCGGCCTGGACGATGGCGGCGACCTCGTAGGCGAACGCCGGGTCGTAGGCCTGGACTGCCGGCACCGTGCTGGCCAGGAGGAGGCTGTGGCCGTCCTGGTGCTGGAGACCCTCGCCGAGCAGTGTCGTGCGGCCGGCGGTGGCGCCGAGCAGGAAGCCACGGGCCCGGGCGTCGGCCGCCTGCCAGATGAAGTCGCCGACCCGCTGGAAGCCGAACATCGAATAGAACGTGTAGAACGGCACGACGGGGACGCCACGGTGGGCGTAGCTGGTGCCGGCGGCGATGAAGCTGGCCAGCGAGCCGGCCTCCGTGATGCCTTCCTCGAGGATCTGGCCGGCGGTCGACTCCATGTAGCTGAGGAGCAGGTCGTGGTCGACGGGCTCGTACTTCTGACCGTGGGCGGCGTAGATCTTCAGCTCGCGGAACAGCGCGTCCATCCCGAACGTGCGGGCCTCGTCGGGGATGATCGGCACGATCCGCGGACCGATGTGCTCGTCGCGGGCGAGGTTGCGCAACAACCGGGTGAACCCCATCGTCGTCGACACCTCCTGGTTGCCCGACCCGGCGCGCAGCTCGGCGAACGGCTTGTCGCCGGGCAGCTGCAGGGGGCGGCGGGCCCGGGTGGTCCGCTTGGGGATCGACCCACCGAGGGCGCGGCGGCGCTCGAGCATGTACTGGTACTCGATCGAGTCCTCGGCTGGGATGTAGTACGGCGGGTCGTCGGCGTGGATCGAGTCCTCGGGGATCTCGTCGTGGAGGTACAGCCGGTCACGCAGGGCGACGAGCTGGGCCTTGGTCATCTTCTTGATCTGGTGGGTGGCGTTGCGGCCCTCGAAGCCCTCGCCCAGCGTCCAGCCCTTGATCGTCTTGGCGAGGATGACGGTGGGTGCGCCGGACCCGAGGTTCTCGGTGGCGGCCTTGTAGGCGGCGTAGAGCTTGCGGTAGTCGTGGCCGCCCCTGGGCAGGTTGCGCAGCTCGTCGTCGGTGAGGTGGGCGACCATCTCGCGCAGCCGCGGGTCGGGACCGAAGAAGTTGTCGCGGATGTACTCGCCGGACTCGACGGAGTAGCGCTGGAACTCGCCGTCGACCGTCGTGTTCATCTTGTTGAGCAGCACGCCGTCCTTGTCCTTGGCGAGCAGCTCGTCCCACTTCGAGCCCCAGATGACCTTGATGACGTTCCACCCGGCGCCCCGGAAGAACGCCTCCAGCTCCTGGATCACCTTGCCGTTGCCGCGCACCGGGCCGTCGAGGCGCTGGAGGTTGCAGTTGACGACGAAGATGAGGTTGTCGAGCTGTTCACGTGCGCCCAGCGAGATGGCGCCGAGGGACTCGGGCTCGTCGCACTCGCCGTCGCCCATGAAGCACCAGACGCGGGTCAGGCTGGTGTCGTCGAGCTGCCGGTTCATCAGGTAGCGGTTGAACCTGGCGTGGTACAGAGCGGCCATCGGTCCGAGGCCCATGCTGACCGTCGGGTACTCCCAGAACTCCGGCATCAGGCGCGGGTGCGGGTAGCTGGAGAGGCCACGGCCGCCACGGCCGATCTCCCGCCGGAAGTGGTCGAGGTCCTCGGCCGTCAGCCGGCCCTCCATGAAGGCGCGGGCGTAGATGCCGGGCGCGGCATGCCCCTGGAAGTAGATGGCGTCGCCCGGGGTGCCGTCGTCCTTGCCGCGGAAGAAGTGGTTGAACCCGATCTCGTACAGCGAGGCGGAGCTGGCGAACGTCGAGAGGTGGCCGCCGATGCCGTCGGCGTGCTTGTTCGCCTTGACGACCATCATCGCCGCGTTCCAGCGCACGAAGGCCCGGATGCGCCGCTCGATGTGATCGTCGCCGGGGAACCACGGCTCCTGCTCGCGGGGGATCGTGTTGACGTAGGGGGTGGAGACGGTGGCCGGGAAGCTCACCTGGGTCTCCTGGGCCCGTTCGAGGAGCTTGGTGAGGAGGAAGCGGGCGCGGGTCTTGCCGCTCACGTCGACCACGGCGTCGAGGGAGTCCAGCCACTCTTGCGTCTCACCCGGATCCGTGTCGGGGATCTGATGCACGTAGCCGTCGAAGATCATGCTGTCAGTCTCGCACCGATTTCCCTTTCCGGAGGCTGACGACCCCCAGGAAGGGCGTGGGGTCACTACCATGCGGCGATCTGATGAACCGGGGACTGGTGGGCCTGCTGGTGGCCGGCGTGGCGCTGTCGCTGCCGGCGTGCGGCGACGACGACGACGCTGCCCCGACGAGCACCGGACCGCCGACGACGGTGACCGTGGAGTCCACCGCGGAGCCGACCACCACCGCCGCTCCCGCCACGACGGACCGCGTCACGACCGTGGCGCCGACGACCAGCGAGGCGCCGCCGGCCACGGTCGACGAGGAGGCCCTGAAGGCCCAGATCTCGGCCGACTACCTGCGCAGCTGGGACCTGCGGCGAGAGCTCATCGCCAGTCCCGACTCTTGAAGGCCTCGACGAGAAGCTCGCACAAATCTCGGTGCCCGGCTCCGGCGACTTCGAGAACCTTCGCCAGTTCGTCACGGACCTGGTCGCCGATGGTGAGCGAGCCGTGCCAGGCTCGCCTGACCTGTTCTCGATTGGAGGTCGAACGCGTCGACCTCGAGGGACCGGCAGAAGCCGTCATCACGGTGTGCTTCATCACGAACGGCGTCCGTGTCAACACCGCCGGCGACGTCGTGGCCGACTTCGGCCTCACAGCGTCGCGAAGCGAGGACCATGTTGCCGCGACCGCGAACGGCTGGCTGCCCGACGGGGATTTCGAGGATCTTTGGCAGGGACTGGGGGTGACCGAGTGCCCGCCCGCCTGATCGTCGCACTCGCAGTTCTCGGCGCAGTCGTCTTCGTGCGCCCCGCCGCCGTCCGCGCCGAGTGCGAGGTCGTGGCCGTGTCGACCGGGGCATCTCGCGGGGGCGGATACGGCAAGGGCAGCAGCGTGTCGGGCAAGGTGTCGGTCGAAATGGTGTGTGGCGACCCGACGCGGCCGGCGGCAGCTGACGGGTGGTGGTGAGGGTGGCGCCGTCCCGTGTGTGACCACACCCTTCGGACCGCTCGCGGAGGTGCAGGCGGTCTGGAACGCGGTGAACGAGGAGCGGGCGCCCGATGTCTCCGATCCCAACTACGTCGAGGATGTGTGGAACCCCGCCGGCGATCCGAACGATGACGTCGTCATTGAACGCAGCTGGTTCCGGATCCGCGGCGACTCGATCCAGGTGAAGTACATGGTCGACTGCCCCGAACGCGTCTGGCGATCGAGCGCTGGGTCACCGTCGTGCCGGACACCAGCGGCAACCTCACCCCGCAGGTGAACGCCCGCGACCTCCTGACCGCGATCCACGCCGAGGTCGTCCGCAACCTGCCGACGCCGGTGCCGCGCATCGGGCCGGCGGACGAGGACCCCAACGGGTGGTCGTACGTCCAGCACCGCACGTTCTTCTGGGTCGACCAGGCAGCCGGGCAGTGGGAGACCGTCTCGGGCAGCACCTCCGCCGGCGGGGTCAGCGTCACCGTCCAGGCGGTGCCGGAGCGCCTCGTCGTCAATCCCGGTGACGGCAGCGACGCGATCGTCTGCATCGGCCCGCAGCCGGCGGTGACCCGAGCTACCTACCGCCAGGACATCGAGGGCTGCGCGCACCGTTACCGCAACTCCTCGGCAACGGCGCCGAACGGTGAGACGTACCCGGTGGTGGCGAGCATCGTGTGGCACGCCTCGTGGTCGGCGTCGACGGGGGAGGGCGGCGACCTCGGCTACATCTCGACCACCTCGCCGGTGCGTGATCTCGCGGTGGCCGAGATCCAGTCCGTGATCGTCGATCAGGACCCATGAGCGGCCGCGACGGGCAACTGTCGTTCGATGACGGCCCGATCGGGCCGTTACCAAACGACAGAACGGACCCGATCGTCGTCTACACCGATGGCGCGTGCTCGGGGAACCCCGGGCCGGGCGGGTGGGCGTGGGCCGTGGCGCCCGACGGTGAACCCGGCGCGTCGGGTGGCGAGGCGCGCACGACGAACCAGCGCATGGAGATCACCGCCGTGCTGGAGGCGTTGCGCGTGCTCGCCGGCCACGGCCGCCCCACCCTGGTCGTGTCCGACTCGACCTACGTCATCAACTGCTTCCGGGACAAGTGGTACGTCCGGTGGGAGACCAACGGCTGGCGCAACGCCAAGAAGCAGCCGGTGGTGAACGCGGACCTCTGGAAGCCGCTGATCGAGCTCGTGCTGGCGAACGACGTCCAGTTCCGGTGGGTCAAGGGCCACAGCGGCGATCGCCTGAACGACCTCGTCGACCAGATGGCCGTGGCCGCCATCCCACGGCGGCCCGCACCGTTCTGAATCGTTCAGACCTGGACCCGAACGGTCAGGACGGGATCGCCCGCTCGATGTCGGAGAGGATGTCGTCGGGGTCCTCGAGGCCGATCGAGATGCGGACGAGGCCGGGCGTGATGCCGATCGCGGCCTGCTCCTCCGGCGTCAGGCTGACGTGGGTGCTCGTGCCCGAGTGGCACACCAGCGTCTCCGGGCCGCCGAGCGAGGTGGCGGGGCGGGCCACCCGCAGGGCGTCGAGCATCGCCCGGGCGGCGTCGACCCCGCCGGCGAGGTCGACGGCGAGCACCGTCGGCAGGCACGTCAGCTGCCGCTCGGCCAGCCCGTGCTGCGGGTGGTCGGGCAGTCCCGGGTAGTGCACCGCGGCGACCCCGGGGTGCCGGGACAGCGCCATCGCCAGCCCCAGCGCCACGTCGGCCTGGTGGCGCTGGCGCACGGCCAGCGTGCGGATGCCGCGCAGCCCGTTGAGCGCGTCGTACGGCGAGGCGCTGGCGCCGTGCAGCACGGCGTAGGCCCAGATCGCGTCGAGCAGGTCGGCCGCGCCGCTGACGACGCCGAGCGTGGCGTCGTTGTGGCCGCAGATCCCCTTCGTCGCGGAGTGCAGGACGAGGTCGACGCCGTGGCGCAACGGCTGCTGGCCGATCGGCGTGGCGAACGTCGAGTCGACCAGCGTGAACGGTCCCTGGATCGCCCCGAGCTCCTCGAGGTCGATGAGGTCGAGCCGCGGGTTCGACGGCGTCTCGCCGATCACGAGCATCGTGTGGCCCGGCCGCACCGCCTCGGCGAAGGCGCCGGGGGCGGTCCCGTCGACGAACGTCGTGTCGATGCCGAGGCGGGCACACGGTCCCTGCAGGAAGGCCGACGTCCCGGCGTACAGCTGGCGCTGGGCGACGATGTGGTCGCCGGTGGAGCACAGGGCGAACACCGTCGAAGCGATGGCGCCCATGCCGGAGCCGAAGGCGAGGGCGTCCTCGGCCCCCTCCAGCTCGGCGATGGCGTCCTCGAAGGCCCGCACGGTCGGGTTGGCGTACCGGCTGTAGAAGTCGGCCGGGCGCATGCCGGTGGCCCGCTTGCGGGTGTCGTCGAGGCCGTCGGTCTGCCAGGCGCTCGTCCCCCACAGCGGGGCGTTGAGGCTGCTGCCTTGGTACCGACGTCCACCGGTGACGGCGCGGGTCGAGGCGGGGCGGTCGTCGCTCACGAGCGCGCCAGGTTACTGCCGTCCTGTCCGTCGGGACCGGCCCGAAAGGGCCGATTCCAAACGACAGAACGGGGTCACCTAACGTCCGCCGCCATGGACATCACTGGCGCAAGCGCAATCGTCACCGGCGGGGCGTCGGGCATCGGGGCGGCGTCGGCTCGGCTGCTCGCCCAGCGCGGGGCCAAGGTCGTCATCGCCGACCTCCAGGAGGACAAGGGCAAGGAGCTGGCCGACGAGATCGGCGGCGCCTTCGCCAGGGTCGACGTGACCAGCACCGACGACATCGTCAACGCGGTGGAGATGGCCAAGTCGATCGGCCCCGTGCGGGTGCTGATCAACTCCGCCGGCATCGGGTGGGCCCAGCGGACCGTCGGCAAGGACGGCAGCTACGACTCGGCGGCCAACCTCGACGCCTTCAAGCGGGTCATCGCCATCAACCTCATCGGCACGTTCGACTGCATCCGCCTCGCCGGCACGGCGATGAGCACCACCGAGCCGCTGGAGTCCGGCGAGCGCGGCGCCATCGTCAACATCGCCTCGGTCGCCGCCTTCGACGGCCAGATCGGCCAGGCCTCCTACTCGGCCTCCAAGGGCGGCATCGTCGGGATGACGCTGCCGATCGCCCGCGACCTCGCCGCCATCGGCGTGCGCGTGAACACGGTCGCCCCTGGCCTCATCGACACCCCGATCTACGGGTCGGGCGAGGGCAGCGAGCAGTTCAAGGCCAACCTGCAGAAGGGCGTGCTCTTCCCGCAGCGCCTGGGCTCGCCCGAGGAGCTGGCGTCGGTGGTCATCGAGTGCGTCACCAACAGCTACCTCAACGCGGAGACGATCCGCGTCGACGGTGGCATCCGCATGCCACCCAAGTGACCCGCGATCTGGGCGGGTTCCTTCTCACCTGCTGGTGACGATCCCGCCCAGATGCCGATGTGGTGAGGATCCCGCCCAGATTGGGGGACGGGGTCAGGTCGTGTAGTCGGCGTTGATGCGGACGTAGCCGGCCGTGAGGTCGCAGCCCCAGACCGTGCAGGCCGCGTCGCCGGTGCCGAGCGAGACGTGGATGCGCACGTCGGAGCCACGCAGGTAGTCGGACAGCGTGGCCAGCTCGTCCTCGCCCAGGGCGACGGGGTACACCTCGCGGTCGCCGAAGCGGATCACCACGCGGTCCTCGACGATGTCGGTGTCGTCCTGGCACTTGCCGATGGCCATCGCCACCCGGCCCCAGTTGGGATCGGCGCCGTGGACCGCCGTCTTGACGAGTGGCGAGTTGACGATCGCCTTGGCCACCCGCTTGGCCTGGGCCGGGTCGCGCGCCCCGTCGACGCAGACCTCGAGCAGCTTCTCGGCTCCCTCGCCGTCGCGGGCGATCTGCTTGGTGAGCGACTCGGCCACGACGCCGAGCGCCTGCTCCAACGCCTCGCCGTCGACCGCTCCGGCGGCGCCACTGGCGAGGACCACGGCCGTGTCGCTGGTGGACGTGTCGGTGTCGACGCTGACGCAGTTGAACGTGCGCTCGACGACGCGCCGGAAGCGCTCGTCGAGCTCGCCGGCCCCGACCTCGGCGTCGGTGAGCAGGACGGCGATCATCGTCGCCATGTCGGGCTCGATCATGCCGACGCCCTTGGCGATCCCGACGACCCGCGCCGGCCCCTCGCCGACGGTGGCCTCGGCGACCTTGGCGACGGTGTCGGTGGTCATGATCCCCATGGCCGCCCGGACGGCATCGGTGTCGGCCGGCCGCGTCGGCACGCCCTCGACGCCGGCCAGGATCCGCTCGAGTGGGTAGCGCCGCCCGATGACACCGGTCGACGCGATGAGCACGTCGTCCTCGCCGCACCCGAGACGGGCGGCGACCGCCCGGACGACCGCCGTGGCGTCGGCCAGGCCGTCGGCACCGGTGGCCACGTTGGCGTTCTTCGACACGACGACGACGGCCTGCGCCGCCCCGCGGGCGACGTGGGCCCGGCTGAGGGTGACGCTCGGCCCGGCGAAGCGGCTGCGCGTGAAGAGCCCGGCGGCCGCCACCGGCCGGTCGGCGGCGATCACGACGAAGTCGTCGGTGTCGTCCTTGACGCCGACGTTGGCGACGTACGACCCGAAGCCGGCGGGCCACGGCGTCGCCGGCCGCTGACTGGTCATCGTTCGGTGAGGTTGCACGCCTCGTCGGCCTGCAGGCCCCTGCGGATGGCGCTCCACGACCGGGCCATGGAGGCGATCTCGTCGCGGTCGAGGTGGTCGAGCACTCGCGTGCGCACGCTGCGCACGTGGGTCGGCGCCGCCTCCTCGAGCAACGCCATGCCGTCCGGCGTGAGGCGGGCGTACATCACCCGGCGGTCGCGGGCACCCGGCTGGCGCTCGACCACGCCGGCCCGCACCAGGCCGTCGAGCCGCCGCGTCAACCCGCTCGGTGAGAGCTGCAACCGCTTGGCGAGGTCGCACATGCGCATCGAGTGGTCGTCGGCCTCGGACAGGTACACCAGCACCTGGTAGTCGCCGAGCGTCAGGCCGTGCGGGCTGAGGTCGTGCTCCAAGGCTCCCATCAGGTCGAACACGGTCTCGGCGTACGCCCGCCACGCGTCCATCTCCTCGGCGTCGAGCCAGAGGCGTTCGGTGCGGGTGGCCATGGTCACCAGTGTAATCCCGTGCGTCCCGCAACAGTTGCGATAGTCAGGATCCGGTGATATATTTGTGATCGCAACCTTCTTCACGAGAGGATCCGCCCATGCCCACGCCCACCACCTCCACGATCCCCGCCGGCGTCTGGGAGCTCGACGCCTCCCACAGCACCGTCACCTTCAGCGTGCGCCACATGATGGTGGCCAAGGTGCGCGGCCGGTTCACCGACTTCACCGCCGACATCGTCACCAAGGACGACCCGCTGGACTCGGTGGTCACCGCCGTCGTGCAGCTGTCCTCGATCGACACCAACGACGAGGGCCGTGACAACCACCTGCGGACCAACGACTTCTTCGACATCGAGAACCACCCGACGATGACGTTCCGCTCGACCGGCGTCGAGCCCGCCGGCGGCGACTACAAGCTGCACGGCGACCTGACCCTCCGCGGCGTCACCAGGCCGGTCACGTTCGACCTGGAGGTCGGCGGCGTCGGTCAGGACCCGTGGGGCAACACCAAGGCCGGTTTCTCGGCGACCGGCACGATCAACCGCAAGGACTTCGGCATCGAGTGGAACGCTCCGCTGGAGACCGGTGGCGTGCTCGTCGGCGACAAGGTGTCGATCTCGCTCGACATCGAGGCCAAGCTGGTGGCATGACTGTTCGACGCCTGAACCACGCCGTGCTCTGGGTCCGTGACGCGCGGGCCGAGCGCGGCGTTCTACACCGAGGCACTCGGGTTCGAGGAGGTGGAGTCCGATCCCGCCGGCCGCGCGATCTTCCTGCGCGGCGGGCGGTCGGACAACCACCACGATCTCGGGCTGTTCACCGTCGGCGACCGCCCAGCGGCGCCGCCGCAGGCACCCGGCCTGTACCACCTCGCCTGGCAGGTCGAGACGATCGACGACCTGGCGAAGGTGGCGGCCGAGCTGTCGGCGCGCGGCTCGCTGGTCGGCGCCACCGACCACGGGGTGTCCAAGAGCCTGTACGCCAAGGATCCGGACGGCATCGAGTTCGAGGTGATGTGGCAGGTCCCGCCCGACCAATGGGGCGCCTACGCCGAGCACGCCGGGATGCTGCCGCTCGACCTGGACGCCGAGCTGGCCCGCTGGGCCGGCGTGCCGACGGGCTAACGACCGAGGGCGGCGCGCAGCCCCGACTCGAGGTCGGGGTGGGTGTGTTCGAACCCGTCCTGGGTCAGGGCGCGGGGCACGACGCGGAGGCTGTCGAAGAGCAGCGTCTCGGCCAGCTCCGCGCCCACCACCAGCTTGGGTCCGAACGCCGGCACCGGCAGCACGGCCGGGCGCCGGAGCACGTGCCCGAGGACCGCGGCGAACTCGCGGTTCGTCACCGGGTTCGGTGACGTGAGGTTGACCGGTCCGCCGACCTCGCTGTCGAGCAGGTGGACGATGGCATCGAGCTCGTCCTCCAACGAGATCCAGCTCATCCACTGACGCCCCGAGCCGAAGCGTCCGCCGAGGCCCAGCTTGAACAGCGGCAGCATCTTCTTGAGCCCGCCGGCAGTGGCACTCAGCACCATGCCGTTGCGCAGGTTGACGACCCGCCGGCCGGCCGCCGCGGCGGGCGCGGTGCTCGCCTCCCACGCCCGCACCACGTCGGCCAGGAACCCGTCGCCGAGGGACGAGGTCTCGTCGAGCACCTCGTCGCCCCGGTCGCCGTAGACGTTGATGCCCGAGGCGCACAGCAGCACGGCGGGTCCGTCGTCGCGCGCGGCGATGGCCTCGGCGACGAGCGTCGTGCCACGGGTGCGGCTCTCGAGGATCTCGCGCTTGTACTCGTCGGTCCAGCGATGGTCGCCGATGCCGGCCCCGGCGAGGTGGACGACGGCGTCGCTCCCGGCGAGGGCGGCAGGATCGAGGCGCCCGGCAGCCGGATCCCAGCTGATCTCAGCAGGGCCGGCGGCGCCGCGGACGAGCCTGACGACGTCATGGCCGAGCCGGCGGAGGCGGGCCACGAGGGCGGTGCCGATGAGACCGTGCGAGCCGGTCACGATGATGCGCACGGGCGAGAGGGTACGTGGAGTCGACCCGTACACTCCCGGCGCGTGAGCAGCGGCGGAACCTGGCAGCCCCCGAACACCCCTCTTGCGCCCCCGACCGGCCCGATGGTCGAACTGACCCCGTCCCCGCCCCCGCGGTCACGCGGCACGGTCGTCGCGGTCGTGGTCGGCGTCGTGGCGTTGGTGGCCGCCGGCGCGTTCGCCGTGGTCCGCTTCACCGGCGACAGCGCCAAGGGCGGCGCCTCGTCGCCCGAGGAGCTGGGCGAGGAGCTGTTCGCCGCGCTCGAGGCCGAGGACGTGCTCGGGTTGATCGACCTGCTCCCACCCGGCGAGCGCGACGCGCGTCGGCGAGCCGTTGATCGACCTCGTCGCCGAGATGCAGCGCCTCGAGGTGATCGACGAGGACGCGACGCTGGAGGGCATCGCCGGCGTCGACATCGTGTTCGAGGACGAGGACGTGGAGGTCGAGGAGACCAACGTCGATGACATCGTCAACCTCCGGATGCGGGCGTCGGGATCCGGGGCGATCGACGGTCCGGCGCTGCCCGTCGGACCGTGGATCCGCGAGCACGTCGACGACGAGGACCTCGCGCAGGCCAGCACCGAGGGCGAGCCCCAGCAGGGCGAGGTCTTCCCGGTGACGGCCGTGCAGGAGGACGGGCGCTGGTACGTCAGCTACGCCTACACGTGGGCCGAGGTGGCCCGCCAGGGCATGGACGACGGGCCGGCGATCCCCGCGGAGGGCATCACGCCGACGGGCGGCGACAGCCCGCAGGATGCCGTCGACACGATGCTCGACGCCGTCGAGGAGCTCGACCTCGCGGCGATCATCGCCGCCCTCAACCCCGGGGAGTTCGGGGCGCTGCAGCGCTACGCGCCGTTGTTCGTCGACGACGGGCAGCAGGCGCTCGACGAGGCGGGGGTGAGGATCACCGTCGACGACCCGGCGCTCACGGAGTCGGGGAGCGGCGACTCCCGGTCGATCTCCATCGACGCCCTGCGCGTGACGGTCGAGGCCGAGGGTGAGACGGCGACGATGGAGCTCGCCGACGGGTGCTGGGTGGCCGAGACCGGGGGCGAGACGGTCGACAGCTGCGAGCAGGCCGAGGACATGACCGCCCTCGACGACGTCCTCGAGGACCCCGAGCCGGTCGAGGACCTGCTGGCCGCGGTGCAGACCGCCATGGCCGGCTACGAGAACCCCGGGTTCATCGTCAAGCGCCACGACGGAGAGTGGTTCGTCAGCCCGCTGGCCACACTGACGGAGCAGCTGTTCGCGGTCGTCGGCGCGCTCGACCGCGACGAGATCGAGCAGCTGCAGGAGCTGGCCGGCCCGGCCCTCGAGTCGATCAACCGGGGGATGTCCACGTCACTGGACACCGGCAGCGGGTCATCGACGCCCGATCCAACCGAGGACTGCTACATGGAGGGCGACGCCACGGCGGCGACGTCCTGCTTCCAGGAGCTCTTCGACGCGGGGACCATCGAGGAGATCGACTTCCCGCTGTTCCTGCAGTACGCCGAGTGCGGGCTGGCCGAGATCTCGTGGAGCGGCGAGTACTACACCCTCCCCGACGACGAGTTCATCGCCCTCGTCGAGGAGACGGCCCCGTGCTTCCGCGGCCTGGTCGAATCCGGCGAGCTGGAGGACTGGGAGCTGCCGCTGGAGATGGTCCGTCCGGAGTGCCTGGACGGCCGCAACTGGTACGCCGTCACCGACGACGACGAGTACTTCGACTCGCTCGACGAGTGCACCGCCGGCTGACCGCCGACGATGCGCACGACCGCCCCACGATCTGGGCGGGATTCGTCGCACCAGGTGGTGAGGATCCCGCCCAGATGGCCGCGTGGTGAGATTCCCGCCCAGATTGGGGGCACCGGCCGGATCGCCCGGCCGGCCGTAGCCTGCCGCCCGTGCGGACGCGCACGTTGCTCCTGCTGGCCATCGGGTGTGGCCTCGCCATCCTCGTCGCGGGCGTCGTGCAGCTGCTGCGGGTGGCCGGGCAGGACGACCCGCCGGTCGCCGCGACGGTCGGCGAGCCGGTGACGGTCGGCGACCTGACGGTCACCGTCGTCGACTACGCCGAGGAGGGCGACACGGCCGTGGTCACGATCGAGACCAGCGGTGTGGACGATCCCGACGGCACCGACGGCTTCGTCTTGGTGACGCCGGGCGAGGCGTTCGAGCCGAGCAGCGGCGAGCCACCGGCGTGCGACGGCACGACCGTGGCGCCGCAGCGCTGCACGCTGACCTACGGGTTGGGCGACGGGGCGGCCGGCACCAGCCGCGTGCTGATCTACCGCCGAGGCGACGAGCAGGTGCGCTGGGAGATGGCGCTACCTTGAACCACGTGGCCGAACAGTTCCAACTCGTGATCATCGGGGGCGGCCCCGGCGGGTACGCCGCCGCCCTCTACGCGGCGTCGGCGGGCGTCAACGTCGCGATGGTGGAGATGGACGCCCTCGGCGGCACCTGCCTCAACCGCGGCTGCATCCCGGCCAAGGCCTTCCTCGAGACCGCCGCGGTGTACCGCCACGTCGCCCACGCCGGCGACTTCGGCATCGAGTCGAGCCAGCCGACCGTGAACTTCGCCGTCACCCAGGCCCGCAAGCAGAAGCTCGTGGCCGGTCTGGTCGGCGGCATCGCGGCCATGTGCAAGGGGCGCAAGGTGTCGGTGTTCAACGGCGTCGGCAGCCTCGGACCCGACCACGTCGTGACGGTGACGGCACCCGACGGTTCGACGAGTGAGATCCGTGGCGACAGCGTCGTCCTGGCCGCCGGGTCGGTGCCCCGCATGATCCCCAACTTCGAGCGCGGCGGCCCGATCATGTCGAGCGACGAGGTGCTCGACCTCGACCACGTGCCCGAGCGGATGATCGTCGTCGGCGGCGGCGCCATCGGCTGCGAGTTCGCCTCGACGTTCGCCGACCTCGGCGCCAAGGTCACCATCCTCGAGGCGCTGCCGAAGATCCTGCCCGGCCTCGACGCCGACGTGACCAACGTCGTCGTGCGCAGCTTCAAGGGCAAGGGCATCGACATCCGCACCGGCGTCATGGTCCACGGCCACACGCCCAACGATGCCGGCGGCACCACGGTCCACTTCGGAGAGGGCGAGGACCTCGAGGTCGATGCCGTCGTGGTGTCGGTCGGGCGCCGCCCGTTCGCCGACCGCCTGGGCCTCGACGGCACCGGCGTCAAGGTCGACGAGCGCGGCTTCGTGGTCGTCGACGAGTTCTGCCGCACCGGCGAGGAGGGCGTGTACGCCATCGGCGACCTCATCAACACGCCGCAGCTGGCTCACGTCGGGTACGCCGAGGCCATCCTCGTCGTCAAGCAGACCCTCGGCGAGCCGGCCGCGCCGGTGCAGTACGACCGGGTCCCGTGGGCGATCTACTGCCACCCCGAGGTCGCCTGGGCCGGCCCCGGCGAGGAAGAGGCCAAGGCCGCCGGCCACGACGTCGTCGTGGCCAAGCACCCGTTCAAGTTCAACTCCCGGGCCCAGATCATCGGCGAGACGGAGGGCTTGGCGAAGGTCATCGCCCTCAAGGGCCCCGACGGTCGCGCCGGCCGCATCCTCGGGGTGCACATGGTCGGGCCCTGGGTCACCGAGCAGCTCAGCGGCGGGTACCTCGCCGTCAACTGGGAGGCCACGGTCGACGAGGTGGCCGAGTTCATCCAGCCCCACCCGAGCCTCACCGAGCTCTTCGGCGAGACCGTGCTGACGCTCACCGGGCGCAACTTCAACGGCTGAGAGAGGAAGTTCCATGGCCGAGGTGACCCTGCCCCAGCTCGGTGAGACCGTCACCGAGGGGACGATCACGCAGTGGTTCAAACAGGTCGGCGACAGCGTCGCCGCCGACGAGGCACTGTTCGAGGTGTCGACGGACAAGGTCGACACCGAGGTGCCGTCGCCGGTGGCCGGCACGCTGACCGAGATCCGCGTGCAGGAGGGCGAGACCGTCGAGGTCGGCACCGTCATCGCGGTGGTCGGCGACGGCGCGGACGGCGGCGGCGCCGCCGCCCCGGCCGCCGAAACCGAGCAGCCGGCCGCCGAGGCCGCGCCGGAACCGGAACCGGAGCCGGCGGCCGAGGCGCCCGAGCCCGAGCCGGAGCCGGAGCCCGAGCCGGAAGCGCAGGCGGCGCCCGAGCCGCAGCCCGAACCGGTGGCGGCGGCGCCGGAGCCCGAGCCGGAGCCGGCGCGGGCCCCGTCGAGCACCGCGGGCATCCTGCTGTCACCCGTGGTCCGCCGACTCGTGAACGAGCACGGCCTCGACCCCGCCGCGATCACCGGCACCGGCCCTGGCGGGCGGATCACCCGCGACGACGTGCTCGACCACATCGACGGCAAGACGGCCCCGGCCGCGGCACCCGCCGCCGAACCGGCAGCCGCCCCGGCGGCGAAGGACGCCCCGGCCCCGGCCCCGCCGGCCAAAGCGGCACCGGCGCCGGCAGCCACCCCGGCCGCGCCGGCCCCGACGGTCACGTCGGGCGAGCGCGACCGCTCGGTGTCGCTGTCGAAGATCCGCAAGCTCACCGGCGCGCACATGGTGATGAGCAAGAGCGTCAGCCCGCACGCCTTCAGCGTGGTCGAGGTCGACTTCGCCAACGTCGACGCCACGCGCAACGCCATCAAGCGCGACTGGAAGGCCACGGAGGGCTTCAGCCTCACGTACCTGCCGTTCATCAGCAGGGCCACGATCGACGCCCTCGCCGAGTTCCCGCACCTCAACGCCAGCGTCGCCGAGAACGAGCTCGTCGTCCACGGCTTCGTCGACCTCGGCATCGCCGTCGATCTCGACTACGAGGGCCTCATCGTCCCGGTGGTCCGGGAGGCCGACACCAAGCGGCTCCGGGCCATCGCCAGGGAGATCCACGACCTCGCCGGCCGGGCCAGGACGAAGAAGCTGATGCCCGACGAGATCAGCGGTGGCACGTTCACGATCTCCAACAACGGCTCAGCGGGTTCGGTGCTGACGATGCCGATCATCAACCAGCCGCAGGTGGCGATCCTCTCGACCGACGCCATCGTGCGCAAGCCGGTGGTCGTGGACACCGACGACGGCGGTGAGGCGATCGCCATCCACCCCGTCGGCAACCTCGCCATGGCGTGGGACCACCGCGCCTTCGACGGGGCCTATGCCGCCAACTTCCTGCGCCGGATCAAGGAGATCCTCGAGACCAAGGACTGGTCGGCGGAGCTCTAGATGCTGCGCACCCGCTGGCTCGGCACCGTCCCGTACCGCGAGGCGCTGGCGCTCCAGCAGGCACTGTTCGACCACGGGCGCGAGCAGCACCTGCTGCTGCTCGAGCACCCGCACGTGTTCACGTACGGGCCGCGCTCGGACCTCGCCACCAACCTGCGCTGCGATCCGGCTGCCGTCGGCGCCGACCTCGTCGCCATCCGCCGTGGCGGCGACATCACGTACCACGGGCCGGGCCAGCTCGTCGGTTATCCCATCGTCGCGGTGGCCAACCCGCTCGGCGCCGGCCAGCACGTGCGCAACGTCGAGCAACTGGTGATCGACGCGCTGGCGACGTTCGGCGTGTCGGCCGGCCGCCTCACCGAGTACCCCGGGGTGTGGGTCGACCCCGGCGGGCCCGACCCGCGCAAGATCTGCGCCATCGGCGTGCGCCTCAAGGGCGGCCGGACGATGCACGGCTTCGCCCTCAACGTCACGACCGACATGACGTACCTCCGCCGGCACATCGTCGCCTGCGGCATCGCCGACCGTCCCGTGACCTCGATGGCCGAAGAGGGCGTCGATGTGCCGATGCGTGACGTCGTCGACGTCGTCGCCCGCCTCGCCGCCGAGCGCTGGGGCCACGCAGCGGCCGAGCGCCAGGACGTCGCGTGGCGCCACCGTGTCGAGGACCTGTCGCTGTTCTCGCGCGGCGCCGGGCCCGGCGAGCCGGTGCGGCTGACGTCACGGCTGGCGCAGGCCGGCGTGACGACCGGACTCGACATCGCCAGCCGCAAGCCCGACTGGCTGCGGCCCAAGGTGCACCACGGTCCCGAGGTGCTCGAGCTCAAGCGGACGATCCGCGACCTCGGGCTCGTGACCGTGTGCGAGGACGCCGGGTGCCCGAACCTGTCGGAGTGCTGGGCCGACGGCACGGCGACGTTCATGGTGCTCGGTGAGCGGTGCACCCGGGCGTGCGGCTTCTGCCTGGTCGACACCCGGCGGCCGGAGGCGCCGGCGGTCGACGAGCCGGAGCGGGTGGCCGAGGCGATCGACCGCATGGGCCTCGATCACGCCGTCCTCACGATGGTGGCTCGCGACGACCTGGCCGACAACGGGTTCGCCCACGTGGCGGCGTGCGTCGACGCGATCCGCCGGCGCCGGCCGGGCACGCGCGTCGAGACGTTGGTGTCCGACGCCCGGGGCGACCAGGCGTCGCTCGACCTGCTCTTCGCCGCTCGCCCCGACGTGTTCAACCACAACGTCGAGACCGTCGCCCGGCTGCAGCGGGCGGTGCGCCCGTCGGCCGGTTACGCCCGCAGCCTGTCGGTGCTGGCGCGGGCGAAGGCGGCCGGGCTGACGACGAAGTCCGGGCTCATCGTCGGCATGGGGGAGACCGACGACGAGGTGGTCGGCTGCCTCGCCGACCTCGCCGGCATCGGCGTCGACATCGTCACGATCGGCCAGTACCTCCGCCCGACGTCGCACCACCTCCCGGTCGAGCGCTGGGTCGAGCCGGCGCAGTTCGCCCGCTGGGCGGTCGCCGGCGAGTCACTGGGCATCGGCCACGTCGAGGCGTCGCCGCTCACCCGGTCGAGCTACCACGCCAAATCCGCCGCCGACCACGTCACCCCGGTCGCTCTCCGCGCCTGACCTGCTGTCGCCAATCCTCAACTGTTGGTGGAATGCGACAGTTTCTGTCGCTCAGGCTCAAGAGTTGAGCATTCGGGATGCGGTCAGGCGGCGGGGATGCCGACGTCGTCGAAGGCCTGCTCGATGGCAGCCAGCTTGCGGTCGCGGGTGCGCGCCGTCAGCTTGCGGAACAACGTGCGGGCGCTGGTGACGACGGCGCGCCGGCTGTCGACGAACTGCGACGTGCGGGACAGGTGCTGCGTGAGCGCGAGGTAGCACACCGCGGCCACCTCGTCGGGCGCCAGCACGGCGCGCCGCCCGGACCGGGCCGTCAGCATGAGGAAGGCGGCCTTGTTGTGGATCCCGCTGTTGATGTGCACGCCGCCCCAGTCGCCGGGCCACGTGTTCGGCATCCGGCGGAAGCTGCGCATGTGCGCCGGCTGGTCGAACCTCGTCGGGTCGGCGAGGTCGCGGAACGGCTTGCCGTCCTCGAGCAGCCCCTCGCCGAGCTCCCAGTTCCACTGCCGCGCGTCGGGTTCGGCGGCGTTGGCGACGAGGATCCCGAAGATGTCGGCGTACGACTCGTTCAGCGCGCCGGACTGCATCGCGTACTCGAGTCGCGACGTCGTGTCGATCACACCGTGGAACATCTCGTGGGCGACGATGTCGATGTTGACCGACAGCGATCGCAGGCCCTCGCCGACGACAGCCTGGCCGTACACCATCTGGCGCAGGTCGGGATCCCAGTAGGCGTTGAGCCACTCGTTGGGGCGATCGCTCTCACCGGAGACGACGCAATCGATCGTCGAGATGACCGGCCCGCCCTTGTTGTCGATGCCGTTGCGGAACAGCACGTCGCGCAGGTACTCCGCCACCTTCACGGCGTTGGCGTGGGCGCTGACCGCCGCCGGCGTCCACCGTGGCGGCCGGCCGATGGCCTTCCCTGGCAGCTCGGCGGCATCGACCACCGGATCGCCGAAGGCGAAGTGGAACGTGTGCACGTTCAGCCTGGCGTCGGACAGCACCCAGCCGTCGTCCGCCTTGCCGACCCGGAACGAGCGCATCGTGCCGAGGCCGTCGACCGCCCGGTTCATGCCGCGCGCCACGCTGGGCGTGCGCGGCAGCTCGGCCACCAGCTTCGCCGTGTGGGCATCGACGACGTAGTCCATGAAGTGCGGCGGTTCGTGATCGCCGGCCTTCCTCGATCGCGGCTCGGCGACGATCGGCACGTTCTCCAGGATGTACACGAGCCGCCAACGCGAGTCCTTGTCGTCGTAGTAGTAGTGCAGCGACGGCACGACGCCTTCGAGCTTGCGCGTGCCCGGCCTGGCGGCGACCACCTCGACGGCGCGGGATGGCGCGACCTTGGCCACCGGGTCGACGCCCTGCGGCTCGCCGATCGACGAGTTGAGGCTGACGAGGTTGTTGTCCTCGTCGAGCTCGACCGTCACGAGCGAGCCGTACAGCGGGACCTTGCCGACCGTCTGGCGGAACTTCACGAACCGCGTGCCCGTGAGCGGCACGGTCTCGGTGCCGAGGCTGCGGAACTCCGTGGGCGCCGTGGTGTCCGGCGTCGAGAACGAGGGGACCGCCGAGCTGGCGAGCGCCTGCGCGAGGTAGCGCTTGGCCACCGTCTCGGGATCGACCTCGCCGGTCGTCGCGCCGGCGAACGAGAACCCCGGCGCCTTCGGCCGCTCGGCCTTCAGCTTGCCGATGGCCTCGGCCGACGACTGGTCGAAGGCGTGGAGGGAGAACGACGTGAGTCCGCTCGACATGACGGCGGACTGTAGGTCCGCCCGCGAGGGGCCCGTGGCACACTGAGCCCGTGAGCGCCGCGACGTACCTCGACCGGCTCGACCGGGTCCGCACGAAGATGGCCGAACAGGGCATCGACGTCGTGCTGCTGTCGGTCGGCCACGACCTGCCCTACCTCACGGGGTACCAGGCGATGCCGCTGGAGCGGCTGACCATGCTGGTGCTGCCCCGGGACGGCGACGCGACGATGGTGATCCCGCGCCTGGAGGCACCGCGCGTCGTACCTCAGGAGGGCGTGTTCGCGCTGCGCCCGTGGGAGGAGACCGAGGACCCGACGGCGATCGTCGCCCAGCTCGCAGCCGGAGCCTCGACGGCGGCGATCGGCGACCAGATGTGGGCCCGCTTCCTCGTCGAGCTGCTGCCGCAGCTGCCGGGGGTCACGCTGCGCCGCGCCGTCGACGTGCTCGGCCCGCTGCGGATGGTCAAGGACGCCGCCGAGGTCGAGGCGCTCCGTGCCGCCGGCGCCGCCGCCGACCGGGTCGCCCGCCAGCTGCACGCCGGCGACATCCCGCTCGTCGGCCGGACGGAGGCTCAGGTGTCGGCCGACATCTCGGCCCGCCTGCTCGAGGAGGGCCACGACAAGATCAACTTCGCCATCGTCGCCGCCGGCGAGAACGCGGCCAGCCCGCACCACCACGCCGGACCGCGGTTGATCACCGAGGGGGAGATCGTGCTCTGCGACTTCGGCGGCACGATGGCCGGCTACTGCAGCGACACGACCCGTTGCGTGTTCACGGGGTCGCCGTCGGCGGAGGTCGCCGAGGCGTACGCGGTGCTGCACGAGGCCCAGCAGGCGAGCGTCGCCGCGGCCACCGTCGGCACCCCGTGCGAGGAGGTCGACCGCGTGGCCCGGCGCATCATCACCGACGCGGGCTACGGCGAGCAGTTCGTCCATCGCACCGGTCACGGCATCGGCATGGAGGAGCACGAGGACCCCTACATCGTCGAGGGCAACGCCCGGCCCCTCGCGCCCGGCCACGCCTTCAGCGTCGAGCCGGGGATCTACGTCTCGGGGCGCTGGGGCATGCGCCTCGAGGACATCGTGGTGGCCACGCCCATCGGTCCCGAGGCGCTCAACGCTTCGGACCACTCGCTGGTGTCGGTCTGACAAGGGCGTTCTGTCGTTCGGCCACGGCCGGATCGGGCCGCCACCAAACGACAGAACGGGTCAGCCGGCCCGTTCGAACGTCGACTCGTCCGCGGCGGCGTCGAACCCGGTCATCGTGACGATGACGTCGGCCGCGTCGAGACGGGCCAGCGGGCCGTTGTCGAGCGCGCAGTAGGTCGTCGTGGCGCCGGCCAGCGGGATCGTGACGCAGGTCGCCGGCTGGCCGGCGATCATCTCCGACGACGCCGTCGTCGGCCCGCCGCGCAGCTCGGCGTCACGCCGGAGGCGGGCGGCGGCGCTGCTGGCGTAGAAGTCCGGCCCGAGCTGCGTGTTGCTGGTCATCCCGGCGTCGATGGTCGTGCTGCACGTGCCGGCGTCGAGCGTGCAGGTGGCGGTGTCGGCGCCGTCGAGCAGGAAGCGCACGTTGCCGATCGTGATCGAGCGGCGACCGGGTGCGGCCTGGACGACCGTGGCCGGGGTGTGCAGGTCGCCATAGCGCGTGAGCAGCTCGTAGTCCGCCGTGAAGACGGCGTCGCCGATGCCGTCGAGGCGGGCCAGCACGGCGTCGGTCGCCGGATCTCCGGTGGTGGCGGCGCCCTCGACCAGCCGCGGCCGATCGCCCGTGAAGCAGGCGGTCAGCGTCGCGCAGAGGAGCGCGATGAGGGCGACGGCGAGGCGCATGGGCGAGCCAGCGTAGGGCCCGAGGGTCACGGTTACCCTCCGGCCCGTGATCCGTCTCGACGCCGCCACGGTGCTGCTGCAGTGGGCGGCGGGCGGCATGGCGTTCTGCTGGTTCACGACGCGGCGCCGCCAGGTCGGACTCGGCTACGGCTGGCTGCTGCGCGGCATCTACCTGCTGATGGCCGTCGGCGCCTTCGCCGCCGGCCTCGCCTTCGGTGTCGTGCCGGTCCGCGAGGCGGCGTCGCTCGGCGTGGCGACGACCTGCCTGCTGGCGCTCGTGGTCTCGGTGGTCCGGCGGCGCGCCGGCGTCTCGGGCCAGCGCACCGAGCACGACCGGCGCACCGCCAGGGTGGCGGCGATGACCGGCATCGACCGCGAGCCCGGAGTCACCGCAACGCCACAGGGCGGCGCGGAGTTCCCACCGTTCCTCGACCTCGTCCCGGCGCTCGTCGGCGCCGTCGGTCTGGTCGCCGCCGCCCTCGACGCCGGCGGCAACCCGGCCGTGTCGATCCTCCGCACGTTGGCCGGCGCGGCCTTCCTCGGCGCCGTCACCGACGCCATGCTCCTCGGCCACTGGTACCTCGTCCAACCCGGCCTGCCGCGGGGTCTGCTGAACGAGCTGGTCGACGCCGTCGGCTGGGTCTGGCCGATCGAGGTCGTGGCCCTGCTCCTCCCGACGGGCATGGTCAGCGTGTGGACCGGCGCCGTCGACGACGGTTGGGGCGGCACGCTCGGCTGGTTCTGGGCGGCCTGCGCGCTGACCACGATCGCGCTCGTCGTGGTGACGAAGGCGGCGCTGCGCGAGCGCGAGTACTCGGCCGTGATGGCCGCCACCGGACTGCTGTACCTGGCCATCCTCACCGCCTTCGGCACCGACCTCGTGGCCCGCGCGGTGCTCGCCACCTGAACATCCGTTTCCCCGGGGGTCGATCTCGGGCAGAATGAGCATCTATGCCCAGGCCAGTGTGGAGTGGGACGATCAGCTTCGGGTTGGTGGCGATCCCGGTGAAGCTGTTCAACGCCGTCAACCGCAAGAGCGTGTCGTTCAATCAACTCGACGACCGCACGATGAGTCGCATCCGGTACCGCAAGGTCTCCGACGAGACGGGCGAAGAGGTGCCGGACGAGCACATCATCAAGGGCTACGAGGTCTCCAAGGGCCGTTACGTCGTGGTCGACCCCGACGAGCTGGAGCCGTTCATCCCGTCCGCCACCAAGACGGTGGAGCTGGAGGAGTTCGTCGACCTGGCGGAGATCGATCCCGTCTACTTCGACTCGGCGTACTACGTGGCGCCGGACGCCAACCCCAAGCCGTACGTGCTGCTGGCGCGGGCGATGGAGGAGGCGGGCAAGGTCGGCATCGGTCGCTTCGTGATGCGCAACAAGCAGCACACGGCGGCGATCCGGGCGATGGACGGGCGCTTGCTGATGTCGACGCTGGCCTACGCCGACGAGGTGGTCAACCCGGAGTCGATCGACGAGCTCGCCGACATCGCCGACGTCGACGTGTCGGCACGCGAGGTGCAGATGGCCGAGGCGCTCGTCGATTCGCTCACCGACGCATTCGAGCCCGACAAGTACCGCGACGACTACCGCGTGCAGGTGCTCGACCTGATCGGCAAGAAGGCGGCCGGCGAGGAGTTCGAGCTGCCGGAGACGGCGGCCGAGAAGCCGAAGATCGTCGACCTGATGGCCGCGCTGGAGGCCAGCGTGGAGGCCGCCAAGACGTCCAGGGACCGCCACCCCACCGGTCGCAAGCGCGAGGCGAAGGCGAAGAAGACGGCGTAGGTGGCCAAGAGCACGTCGGTCACGGCCGAGGTCGAGGGCCGGCACGTCAGCCTCAGCAACCTCGACAAGGTGCTCTACCCGTCGGGCTTCACCAAGGGCCAGGTGATCGAGTACTGCGCGCGCATCGCCCCGGTGATGGTGCCGCACCTGCGTGGGCGGGCGTTGACGTTCAAGCGCTTCCCCGACGGCACCGACCGCCAGGGGTTCTTCGAGAAGCGCTGCCCGTCGCACCGTCCGGACTGGGTGCCGGTGGCGATCGGGCCCGGCGACCGCCGCGGCGGCATCGGCTACTGCTGCGTCGAGGAGACGGCCGCGCTGGTGTGGGCCGGGAACATGGCGGCGATCGAGATCCACGCCCCGATGGCGCTGGCCACCGACCTCGACGAGCCGCGGGCGGTGGTGTTCGACTTCGACCCCGGCCCGCGCACCGACATCGCCGACTGCTGCGAGATCGCGCTGCGCGTGCGCGACGTCCTCGCGGCCGTCGAGCTCGACGGCTTCTGCAAGACGTCGGGGTCGAAGGGGCTGCAGCTCTACGTCCCGTTGAACACGTCCGGCGCCACGCACGAGGCGGCAGCGCAGTTCGCGCTGGCGGTCGGGCAGGTGCTCGAGAAGCAGCTGCCCAAGCGGGTCACGACGGTGATGGCGAAGGTCCAGCGGCCGGGGAAGATCTTCGTGGACTGGAGCCAGAACGCCCACCACAAGACGACGATCGCCCCGTACTCGCTGCGCGCCCGTCCGGAGCCGACGGTGTCGACGCCCGTGACGTGGGAGGAGGTCGAGCAGTGCGCCGACCGCGACGTCGAGCTGCGCTTCGAGGCCGCCGACGTGCTCGAGCGGGTCGCCGCCGACGGGGACCACTTCGGCCCGGTGCTCACCATGGAGCAGCGGCTGCCGTCCTGATGGGAGCGGGCATCGTCCGCTGACGGCCATCTGCCCGGCATCATTGGGCGGTGCGTTGGAGGGTGCCGATCGCGGCGTTGATCGCCCTCGTCACGGCGGCCGCGTGCGGCGCCGAGCGGGCCGCGCCCGTGGCCACCCGCCCGTGGGTGACGACCACGACGATCGAGGCACCCGAGAAGACCGAGGCGGACGAGCGGGGCGAGTCGATCGAGACGGTCGAGTCGTCGGCGCCGGAGACGACCGAGGCGCCGCCGACCACCGAGGAGACCTCGACCACCACGACGATCGCGCCCGGGGTGGGGCCGGAGGCGTGGACGGCGTTCGACGAGGAGCTGGCGTCACGGTTGATCGGGCGCGGCGACTACGCCGCGTCGGTGGCCGTTGCCGTCCGCGGTGAGATCGTGCACACCGGCGCCTTCGGCTACCGCGTGCCGCCGGCGACGCCCCCACCGGTCGACCCCTCGCTGCCACCGCCGACGGACGAGACGACGACCACCCTCTTCATCACCGAGTCACCCGACCTCGTCGACAAGGACGACCGCTTCCGCATCGCCAGCATCTCCAAGGTGATCACCGCCACGGTCGTGCTGCAGCTCGTCGAGGCGGGGCAGCTGCAGCTCGATGCGCCGATCGGCGAGGCACTGGCCGCCTACGTCGGGGCGACGATCGTCGACGGCAACGTCCCGACGGTCACGGTGCGCCAGCTGCTGTCGCACACGTCCGGCTTCCCGACCTACCAGGGCGCGTTCTTCGGCGGGCGTGTCGACTCCTGCGCCACCGCGGCGCGGGACGGTTTGGGTCGCGGCCTGAGCGCGTTGCCCGGCACGTCGTACAACTACTCCAACCTCAACTACTGCCTGCTCGGGCTGCTCGTCGAGATGGTGGCCGGACGACCCTACGAGGACGTCGTCAACGACCGCCTGCTGCAGCCGCTCGGCATCGAGGGCATGCGGCTGGCCGGCACGTTCGATCCGAACCCCGCCGAGGTCATCCACCCGTCCGTCCCGCTGCGCAACTACATGGAGGTCCTCGGGGCGGCCGGCTCGTGGGTCGCCTCGGCATCGGACGTGGTGACGATCCTCGAGCGCGCTGGATCCGACGACGCCGGGCTGGCACCCGCTGTCGGCGGCGACGCTCGAGCTGATGCGCCAGCCGGCGGGTCCGCCCACGCCGACGCCGGGGCGCGGCTACGGCCTCGGGCTGATGGTGTTCCCGGACGGCTCGTTCGGGCACACGGGCACGGTCGAGAACGCCCATGCCATGGTGGTCGATCGACCCGACGGCGTCACGTGGTCGGTGCTCGTCAGCGGCGAGTACCCCGGCGACTCGAGCAGCCTGCAGGCCATCTTCGACGACGCCGTCACCGCCGCCGGCATCCAGTTCACGTAGGTCCCACCATCTGGGCGGGATCGTCGCCACCTGCTGGGACGATCCCCGCCCAGATCGGTCGGTGGTGAGGATCCCGCCCAGATTGGGGGTCGGCTCAGTTGACCTGGCGCGCCGTGCCCTCCCAGAAGGGAGCGCGCAGCTTGAACTTCTGCAGCTTGCCGGTGGCCGTGCGATCGAGGGCGTCGCGGAACTCGACCCGCTTGGGGCACTTGTATCCGGCGAGCTTCTGCCTGGTCCAGGCGATGACATCCTCGGCGGTGAGGTCGCTGCCCTCCGACTTGACCACGAGCGCCGTCACGAGCTCACCCCACTTCTCGTCGGGGATGCCGATGACGGCCACCTCGGTGACATCGGGGTGCTGGAAGATGGCGTCCTCGACCTCGATCGACGACACGTTCTCGCCGCCCGAGATGATCACGTCCTTCTTGCGGTCCGAGATCGTGAGGTAGTTGGCCTCGTCGATGGTCCCGCCGTCGCCGGTGTGGAACCACCCGTCGACGATGGCCGCGTCGGTGGCCTCGGGCTGCTGCCAGTACCCCTCCATCACCACGTTGCTGCTCGCCAGCACCTCGCCCTCGGCGTCGAGCGCGATGCGGCAGCCGATGGCCGGCGCGCCGGCGCGGTTCAGCTTGACCGCCCGATCGGCGGACGAGAGGTCGTCGAACTCGGCACGCGTGCGGTTGATCGTGAGCAACGGCGACGTCTCCGTGAGCCCGTAGATCTGGACGAACTCCCAGCCGAGCTCCGTCTCGACACGCTCGATGGTGCGGGTCGGCGGCGGCGCGCCGGCCACGACGATGCGCACCCGGTCGCGGCCGGGGATCGGCCCGTCCCAGGTGGACGCGGCGTCGAGGATCATGTTGACCACGGCCGGCGCCCCGCACATCAACGTGACGCCGTGCTCGTCGACGCGCCGCAGGATCTCGGCGCCGTCGACCTTGCGCAGCACGATGTGCTCGCCCGCCCATGCCCGTGACGGCGTACAACATCCCCCAGCCGTTGCAGTGGAACTGCGGCAACGTGTGCAGGTAGACATCGCGGTCGCTGACGCCGAGGTGCCAGCCGAACGTGGTGGCGTTGAGCCACACGTTGCGGTGGGTGAGCTGCACGCCCTTCGGGCGCGCCGTCGTGCCCGACGTGTAGTTGATCGTCGCCGTGGCGTCCTCGTCGCCGTCCCACGCCTTCGGCTCGGCGCCAGGGCGCAGCAGGGCGCCGTCGGACTCGTCGCCGATGACGTAGCGCCGCTCGCACGTGACGTCGCCCAGCGCGGCGTCGAGCTCGGGATCGACGAGCAGCACCCGCGCGCCCGAGTGACCGACGATGTAGCGCACCTCCTCCGCGACGAGGCGGAAGTTGATCGGCACGAGGATGCGCCCCGAACCGGACACGCCGAACAGCGCCGTGATGAGGCGCGACGCGTTGTGGCTGACGATGGCCACGCGCTCGCCGGTGCCGAGGCCCATCTCGTCGAGCCCGGCGGCCATCGCCCGCGCCCGGTCGGCCACCTCCCGGTAGGTCAGCGTGCCCCACGACGGGGCCGGCTGGTCGGGCTCGTCGACGATGCCGGGCCGGTCGCCGTACAGCAGCTCGGCACGGTCGAGGAAGTCGTTGACGGTCAGCGGAACCTTCATCGCGTGCTCCTCACGGTGCGGTGAGCGGCCATGGCCGCTCACGTTCGACGACATGGGCCAGCTCCAGGAGGAGCGGCTCGGTGAAGTGGCGTCCGACGACCTGCAGGCCGACGGGCAGCCCGTCGAGCTGGCCGGCGGGGATCGACACGGCCGGGCTGCCGTGGAGGTTGGCCGGGAACGTCAGGCGGCCGTTGTTCCCGGCCGTGGCGACGACGCCGCCGAACGTGTCGGGCAGCGGCCCGTCGGCGGCGAAGGCCACGTCCGGGTTGCTCGCCGTCATCACGAGGTCGACGCCGTCGAGCGGATCGAAGATGCGGGCCATCGCCTCGTTCACCTCCATCCGCCGGCGCTCGATGCGGGCCCTGGCCTCGGCCGAGTACTTGTCGGCCGCGGCGGCCAGGCCGTCGCGGATCTCCGGCGTGAGGTCGTCGGCGCAGGCCGGCCAGGCGTCGCCGAGCTCGGCGGCGATGGCGATCATCCCGCTGATCGACCAGGCCGCGCCCATGCGCGGCAGCCCGCTGTCCACGCCGTCGACGCGCACGAGCCCGGCGTCGGCGATGAGCGCGTCGGCCGCCTGCTCGAGCAGTTCCCACATCGCCGGCGACACGACGGCACCGCCCCAGTCGGCGATCACGGCCACCCGGAGGCCGTGCAGCGCCTCGCCGAGCGTGCCCAGCCCGGCCTCCCAGCCCTCCACGCGGGGCAGGCTCAGCGGGTCGCGGGGATCGTGACCGTTGGCGACGTCGAACCAGCGGGCGGTGTCACGGACCGACCGCGACACGCACCCGACGACGCTCGTGAGGTTGCCGTACATCGTGTCGGGCGATTTGGGGATGCGCCCGAAGGTCGCCTTGAGGCCGAAGAGGCCGCAGAACCCGGCCGGGATGCGGATCGACCCGCCGCCGTCGCCGGCCGACGCGATCGTGAGCAGCCCGCCGGCCACGGCGGCCGCCGAGCCGCCCGACGAGCCGCCGGGCGTGCGGTCGAGCTGCCACGGGTTGCTGGTGGTGCCATGGAGGACGGTGCGGGTCAGGTTGACGCCGCCGAACTCCGAGGCCGTGGTCTGGCCGGCGAGGATGGCGCCGCCGGCGTCACGCAGGCGCTGGACCATCGTCGACGTGGCCGTGGCCACCCGGTCGGCGAGCGGGACCGACGCCTCGGTGTACGGCCAGCCGGCCACGGCGTCGAGCTCCTTGACGCCGATCGGCACGCCGCCGAACGGCCGCGAGACGTCGGCCACACCGGCGGCGAGCGTGGCGTGCTCCCGGTCGAGGTGGCTGAAGGCGTTGAGCGGGCTGGCGTCGATCGCCGCGTACACCGCCTCCAGCTCCTCGGCAGGTGATCGCTCACCGCGCCGGAACGCCTCCACCAACGAGCACGCATCCCCTTGCCACGGTCGGTCCCCCATGACGGCGAAGGTAGCCGCGGACCGTTCTCGACCTCTCATGGTCGGCCAGAGAAGTCGCCGCCCTACGATCCGCGCTCCATGGACACCCGGACGTTCCTCGGGCTGGAACCGACCCACAACCGCTTCCGGTGGAAGCTGCCGGTGGTCGACGGGATCTGCACGTCCGGGCAGTTCATGTACGGCGGCGCCGGTCTGGGCGCCGCGATCGCGGCGATGGAGGCCACGTCGGGCCGGCCGTGCATCTGGGCGACGGCGCAGTACCTGGCCTACGCCCGGCCCGGGCAGGTGGTCGACATCGACGTGCGCCTGGCCGTCGAAGGCCACCGGATGACGCAGGCCAGGGCGACGTGCCATGTCGCCGACGGCGAGATCCTGACCGTCAACGCCGCCCTCGGCGACCGTCCCTTCGACCGGTCGGCCCAGTTCGAGGTGATGCCGACGGTGCCGCCGCCCGAGGCGTGCCCGCAGCGCATCCACCGCACCGAGCCCAGCAACAACATCAACAGCCGCCTCGAGGAGCGCATGGCGAAGGGTCGCGAGCTCGACGAGCTCGACGGCACGACCGGCGACGGCCAGACCGTGCTGTGGGCGCGCATCCCCGAGGTGATCGACGACGTCGACGGCGCCGCCCTCGCCGTGCTCGGCGACTTCGTGCCCTTCGGCGTCGGGCAGGGACTCGGGATCCGGGGCGGCGGCAACAGCCTCGACAACACGCTGCGCATCGTGCGGCTGGTGCCGACCGATTGGGTGCTCCTCGACATCCGCGCCCACGCGGTGGAGCGCGGCTTCGGGCACGGTCTGGTCCACATGTTCGCTCGCGACGGCAACCTGCTGGCGACGGCCAGCCAGAGCTGCATCGTGCGTTACTGGCCGGGCACAGGGCATCGGCTAGACACCGAGCAATGAATGTGCCCGTTCGCCCCGGCATGACGGTGCCACTGCCCGGTCCACTGCACACCCACCGTGACGGACTGGCCGAGCTCGTCGACCTCGGTTACACCGACGTGTGGACGGCCGAGTCCGATGGTGCCGACGGGTTCACGCCGCTGGCGCTGGCCGCCGCGTGGGAGCCCCGCCTCCGGCTCGGGACGGCCATCGTGCCCGCCTACACCAGGGCGCCGGGCTGCCTCGCCCAGTCGGTGGCCTCGATGGCTGACGCCGCCCCCGGCCGCTTCGCCATCGGCATCGGGTCGTCGAGCAACGTCATCGTCGAGCGCTGGAACGGCGTGCCCTTCGTCGAGCCCTACAAGAAGGTGCGCGACGTCGTGCGCTTCCTGCGCGACGCCCTCGCCGGCGACAAGGTCACCCGCGAGTACGACACCTTCACCATCCAGGGCTTCCGCCTCGGCGTCCGCCCCGAGCAGGTGCCACCGATCCTCGTGGCGGCCCTGCGCCCGGGGATGCTCCGCCTGGCCGGTCGGGAGGCCGACGGGGCGATCATCAACTGGCTGGCACCCACCGACGTGCCGACCGTGACAGCGGTGGTGGCCGAGGCCGCCGCCGGCGAGCCGCGGGAGATCGTGGCCCGGATCTTCGTCTGCCCCAGCGACAACGCCGACGTGGTCCGTCCAGCCGCGAGGTTCGCGGTGGCCGCCTACCTCAACGTGCCCGTCTACGCCGAGTTCCACCGCTGGCTCGGCCGTGGCGAGCTGCTGCAGCCGATGTGGGACGCCTGGAAGGCCGGGGACCGCAAGGCGGCCGTGGCCGCCATCCCGGACGAGGTGGTCGACGACCTCGTGGTCCACGGCTCGGCGGCCACCTGCCGGGCACGGATCCAGGAGTACTTCGACAACGGCGTCACGACGAGCAGCCTGGCGATCCTGCCGCTCGACCCCGACATCAAGTTCTGGGAGGCGGCGCGGGCCCTGGCACCGAGCACCGGCTGAGCGACCGGCCGGCCATCACGCCGCCGTCCGACGCTGCTGCGGCGTACTGGCCTGGTGCTCCTGCTGGCGGTCGAGGAGGGCACGGATCTCGGCGATGTGGCGCAGGCCGCGGCGGCGCGTGGCCTCGTCGAGGCGGAACTGGACCGGCGTGTCGTCGGCGGGGAGCAGCGTGAGCTGCTCGGCGGGAGATGGGGCGGTGGTGCTCATGCCACCCATCTTGAACAGGGGGTGTCACATCGACATTCCGGACCCGTGACCTGGTGTGACGCCCGACCGCCGGTGTCATGCGAGGCGGAAGCGGGCGCGGATCTCGTCGTGGATGGCGTCGATCGCCTGCGTGGCGTCGATCGAGGCGACGAACTCCTTGCGCTGGAACAGCGCGATGACCGGTGCCGTCTTCTCGTGGTACTCGCGCAGTCGCACGGCCAGCGCTGCCGGGTTGTCGTCATCGCGGGCGACGAGTGGCGACCCGCACACATCGCAGACGTCGATCACAGCGGGACGGTGGGCCATCAGGTTGTAGTCCAGCCCGCACCCGGTGCACAGGCGCCGGGCCAAGACGCGGCGCTCGACCTCCGAGTCGGGCATGTCCAGGTCGATGACGCCGTCGAGGTCGTAGCTCTCGAGGAAGAACTCGGCCTGTCGCACGTTGCGCGGGAAGCCGTCGAGGATGAACCCGTAGTTCCAGTCGTGCACGTCGAGGCGGTCGCGCACGACGGACTCGACGAGCTCGTCGTCGACGAGTTGACCGCGGTCGACGATCCGGCGCACGTGGGCGCCGAGCTTGGTGCGGTGCTGCACGTTCCAGCGGAGGATGTCGCCGACGCTGATGTGCTCGAGGTCGTAGCGGTCGGCGAGGAGCCGCGCCTGGGTGCCCTTGCCGCTGCCCTGGACCCCCATGATCACGAACTTGCGCACGAGCGCCAGCTTGTCAGGTCATCCCCTTGCGCTGACGTCCGAGGGCTCGCTCGATCTCGCGCCGCGAGTCGCGCTCGGCGATGGCCTGGCGCTTGTCGCCCTTCTGGCGACCCTTGGCGAGCGCCAGCTCGACCTTCGCCCGGCCGTCCTTGAAGTACAGCCGCAGCGGGACGAGCGACAGACGCTCCTGGGCGACGCGAGCCTGCAGGCGGTCGATCTCGTCGCGGTGGAGGAGCAGCTTGCGGCGGCGGTCGGGGTCGTGCGCACCGACGCCGCTGGCGAACTGGTACGGGGCGATGTGCACGCCCTCCAACCACAGCTCACCGTCACTCACCCGGGCGAAGGCCTCGGCCAGCTGCACCTGCCCGAGGCGCAGGCTCTTGACCTCGCTGCCATGGAGGACGAGACCGGCCTCGACGACGTCGAGCACGGCGTAGTTGTGGCGGGCCCGCCGGTTCGATGCGATGGGCGTGGTGCCGCTCGTGGCCATGGGACGCACGAGGCTACCGGCGCCTATCGTGCCCGCCGTGCTGGCGCTGCCCCAGGAGCTCGTCGACGACATCGTGGCCTGGGCGGTGGAGGGCTACCCGTACGAGGCGTGCGGGCTGCTCGCCGGGCCGAGCGACGGTGACACCGTGACCCGCTTCTACCGCTGCCGCAACGCCGCCCAGTCCGCGCGGGTGTACACCGTCGACCCGGCCGACCACCTGCGGGCCGAGCGCGACGCCGAGGCCGCCGGGTGGGAGATCCTCGGGGTGCTCCACAGCCACACCCACACGCCGGCGTTCCCGAGCCCCACCGACGTCGCCCAGGCCCCCGACCCCGGCTGGCACTACGCCATCGTCAGCCTGCAGCACGACGACGCACCGTCCCTGCGCAGCTACCGCATCGTCGACGGCGTCGTCACCGAAGAGGACGTCGTCGTCGTCGGTTCTGTGTGAAGAAACCGGCCAGAAACGGTCCGAGAACGTCGTCAGAACCCCGACCCGGTAGATTGTCGAGTAAGCAGATCGGCCATGTCGGAATCAACGATGCTCACCCTGGGCGCCACGTACGCCAGCGTGCTCGACCTCATCGGGCGCACGCCGTTGGTCGACGTGTCGGTGCTCTCGCCCAACCCCGACGTGCGCATCCTCGCCAAGCTGGAGAGCCAGAACCCGTTCGGCTCGGTGAAGGACCGCATCGCCAAGGCGATGATCGAGGACGCCGAGCAGCGCGGCCACCTGCGCCCGGGCCAGACGATCGTCGAGCCCTCCTCGGGCAACACCGGCATCGCCCTCGCCGCCATCGCCCGGCTGAAGGGCTACCCGATCAAGATCCTGCTGCCGGAGAACGTGTCGATCGAGCGCCGCCAGATGCTCGAGCTGTTCGGTGCCGAGATCATCCTCACGCCGGGCGCCGAGGGCTCCAACGGGGCCGTGCGGCGAGCCCGCGCCCTCGCCGACGAGCACCCCGAGTGGTGCCTGCTGTACCAGTACGGCAACGACGCCAACCCCCGCGCCCACTACGAGGGGACGGGACCGGAGATCTGGGCCGATTGCCCCGAGATCACCCACTTCGTCGCCGGTCTCGGCACCAGCGGCACGCTGATGGGCACCGGCACGTTCCTCAAGGAGCGCAACCCGGACATCAAGATCGTCGCCATCGAGCCGCCGCTCGGTGAGCGCGTCGAGGGTCTGCGCAACCTCGACGAGGGCTACATCCCGCCGGTGTTCGAGCAGTGGGACGGCCGCCACCTCCTCGACCGCAAACGAGTCGTGCGGCCCCGCGAATCGATCGAGTGGGCCCGCCGGCTCGTCGGGATCGGCGTGTTCGCCGGGCTCTCGGCAGGGGCCGCCCTCGCCGGCGCGGTGAAGGTCGCCGGCGAGATCGACAGCGGCACGATCGTGTTCATCGTCAGCGACGGCGGGTGGAAGTACCTCTCCACCGGCGCCTACACCGATGACCTGGACGCCGCCGAGGCGGCCGCCGAGGCCACGATCTACTTCTGACCGTCGCTCCGATGCCGGTCCCGCACCGGACCGGCGTGCGACGATGGCACGCATGAGCGACCGCGGTGGGTACGAGCCCCCCGAGCCAGAGCCCACCGAGTGGTTCCCGCCACTGCCGACGCAGCCCACCCCGCCCCAGGGCACCGACCTGCCGCCCATCGGAGGCGAGCGCGACCCCGACCCGACACGGGTCATGCCGCCGGCCGGTCCCGTCGGTCCTGGCGCCGACCCGACCACCGCGATGCCGCCGGCGGGCGGCCCCTACGACCCCGGTCCGCCGTACGGCGGCGGGCCCGGTGGGCCCGGAGATCCCGGTGGTCCGGGCGGACCCGGCGGGCCGTACGACGACGGCATGTTGGAACCGGAGGAGGCGCCGTGGTACCGCCAGCCGGGTCCGCTGGCGGCGCTCATCGCCGGCACCGCCGCCGTGCTCCTCGGCCTCATCGCTCTGCTGATCTGGACGGGCGGCGACGACGACAGCAGCGACGACACGCTGCCGCTCCCGTCGTCGACGACGTCGACCGTGCCGGAGTCGTCGACGACGACCACGACCGTGCCCGAGACGACCACGACGGCTGCGGCGACCACGACCACGTCCTCGACGACGACGACGATCCCGGAGACGACGACCACGGTGCCGGCGACGACCACGACCGCCGCACCGACCACGACCGCGGCGCCGACGACCACGGCGCCTCCTGCGACGACCACGACGGTGCCGGTCACCTCACCCAACCCGGGAGCCACGACGTGGGACATCATCGCCGCCACACCGGCGCTGTCCGACTTCCGGGCGGCCATCGAGGGCGCCGGGCTCGAGGAGCTGTTCCAGGACCCCAACGAGCAGATCACCGTGCTGGCCCCGACGAACGACGCGTTCGAGGGTCAGACCGGCGAGCTCGACGTCGAGGATTACGTGATCAACGGCGACATGACCGCGGCCGAGCTGTTCCAGCTCGACGAGGTCGAGGCGCGCAGCGGGGCCACGCTGGCGATCGACGACGCCGCCCAGACGATCGGTGGCGCGGTGATGACGTCGTCACGCGACGTTCGGGCGGCCAACGGCCTGATGCACGTCCTGAGCGGGCTGGTCCAGCCGAGCTGACGTCGCCGGCCGGGGGAGCGCCAGCGCCACGAGGCTGGTGAGCGCCCCGCACACGACGATCATCCACCACGCGTCGTGGAAGTGGTCGAGGGCGTCGGCCGCAGTCGCGCCGGCGATGAACGAGATCACCAACGCCACGCCGAACGTGGCGCCGAGCTGGCGGATGGTCTGGTTGACCGCCGAACCGAGGGCGTAGCGGTCCGGCGGCAGCCCCTGCACGGAGGCGCTCGACAGCTGGGGCATCGCCAAGGCCACGCCGAAGCCGGTGAGCACCCAGGCCGGCAGCATCGACGTGGCGTAGTTGGGCGTGGACTCGACGGTGGCGATCAGCAGCAGGCCGCCGGCGGCGTAGAGCAGTCCGCCGGGGATGATCAGGGCGCGCGGCCCGATGCGGGCGGCCAGCCGGCCGAAGCGGCGGGCGAACAGCAGCACGATCGTCGGGCCGGGGGCGATGGCCACTCCGGCCTTGACGATGCTCCAGCCCCACACCGTCGTGAGGAACGTGATGTTGGCGAGGAACATGGCGGTGAACGACAGCGAGAAGAC
Source organism: uncultured Acidimicrobiia bacterium (assembly GCA_963784255.1). Lineage (GTDB taxonomy): Bacteria > Actinomycetota > Acidimicrobiia > Acidimicrobiales > Ilumatobacteraceae > JALZMG01. The sequence goes on from CAWAQO010000007.1 coordinate 609,551, forward strand.
GGCCATCGCCACGTTGCCCCAGCGGAACCCGGGGATGCGGAACAGCGCCAGGTCGAGGGCGGGCGCGGGGTGGCGGAGCGAGCGGGCGACGAAGGCGGCGACCAGCACGACGCCGGCGACGATGGCGCCGACCGTGCGGACGTCGGCCCATCCCCAGCTGTCGCTCTGGACGAGCGCGAGCGACACCGCGGCCACCCCGGCGGCCAACAGCGCGCTCCCGGCGAGGTCGGGGAAGGCGCCCGGATCGGCCTCGCGCGACTCGTCGAGCATCCGCCGGCCGGCGAGGAACGCGAGCACGCCGAAGGGCACGTTGAGGAAGAACACCGACCGCCATCCCGCGGCGTCGATGAGCAGGCCGCCGATGGTCGGCCCGGCGGCGGCCGCCACGGCGCCCATCGATGCCCAGATGGCGACGGCGACGGGGATGCGCTCACGTGGCGTCGCCCGCAGCACGAGGGCCAGCGAGGCCGGCGTCAGCGCGGCGGCGCCGGCAGCCTGCAGCAGCCGGGCGCCGATCAGCGCCGGTGCCGAGGGCGCCAGGCCGCAGAGCACCGACGCCACGGTGAAGGCGGTCAGCCCGCCGAGGAACACGCGCTTGCGTCCCCAGCGGTCGGCCAACCGGCCCGACGGCACCAGCAGCGCGGCGAACACCAACGTGTACCCGGACAGCACCCAGGACAGCGACGTGGCGCTGACGTCGGGGAACGACTGGCGGATGTCGCCGAACGCGACGAAGAGCACCTGGGTGTCCAAGAACACCATGAACACGCCGAGGCCGGCGACGAGCAGCACGAGCAGTGACCGGCGGGCGTCCGTCATGTTGGTATATTTGTTCAACCAACCAGTAGCCGTCAACAACTGGCCTGGACTACGATCGTGACATGGGCCACCGCAGCTACGAGCAGTACTGCCCGGTGGCGGTCGCGTTGGACGTCGTCGGCGACCGCTGGACGCTGCTGATCATGCGCGAGCTGCTGATCGGCGATCGCCGGTTCACCGACCTGCGGTCGGCGCTGCCGGGGATGGCGCCCAACCTGCTCGCGGAGCGGCTGCGCGCCCTCCAGGCCGACGACCTCGTCGAGCACGTCGAGCTGCCGCCACCCGTCGCCCGCGCGGTGTACCGCGCCACGCCGGCCGGGCGGGCCCTGGTGCCCGTCGTGCAGGCGCTCGCCCGCTTCGGCGCCGAGCGGCTCGGACCGCCCGGCGAGCGGACGATGCGGCCGTCGATGGTCGTCTTCGGTCTGCTCACGCCGTTCCACGTTCCGGAGGACGGTCGCTTCCACGTCCGCCTCGTCGTCGACGGTCAGCCCGTCGACCTCCTCCTCGACGGAGCCCGGCTGAGCGCACGCGAGCGCCCGGACAGCGTCCCGGACGCCGTGGTCACGGTCACGGCGGCCGACCTCGTCGCCGCCCGGCGTGGTGACCGCCCGCTGGAGGCAACGGCGGAGCCGCCGGCCGCCCTCGAGCGGTTCGCCCGGCAGTTCGGACTGCCCGCTCACGCCGGCCGGGGCACCGTCGGGCTCTTGATCCAGCGACGCCCGAACAGCCAGATCACGGGCAGCGTGAACAGCAGCGGGCCGATGAAGGCCAGCGGCCGCCACAACCACCAGCCGAGCGTCGGCTCGGTCTGCTCGCTGATGTCGCCGGCGATGGCGTAGTTGACGGCCCGGCTGAGCGCCATGCCCGTCGTGTGGAACAGGAACAGGGGCATGGCGAAGCGGTTGATGACGTCGTTGACCCGCGCCCAGCGCGGCCGCACGAGGCGGGGCTCGACGGCCGGGCGGAGCATCTCGACGAGCCCGGCCTGGAAGAACACGAGGGCCACGATGCACAGCGTCGGGGGCGCCATGTTGGAGAGCTGGCCGGGCACGCCGACCATCGACCCCGGGTACAGCCCGCTGCCGACCAGTCCCGCCAGCCCGAACAACCCGCCGAGCATCAGCGTCCAGTCCACCGTCCGGCGGGCGGCGACGATGCGCTCGTAGAAGAAGCCGAGCTGGTGGCACAGGCCCCAGACCAGGACCATGTTGAACAGGCCCACCCACTCGACGTCGTAGCGGAAGCGGATGATGTCCACGGCGCCCGCCGCGCCGGCGAGGACCACGAGCACGATCGAGTCGAAGCGGGCGTGCAGGCGCAGCGCCACGGGGAGCAGCAGCACGAGCATGAGGTACACGGCGATGAACCACAGCGGGCTGACCACGAGGATGACCGCCCGCCAGATCCATTGGACGTCGAAGACGAACCCGATGACGATGCCGATCACGATCCACACGCCGAGCAGGGCGAGGGAGGGGATGGCGAGGCGGCGCACACGGGATCCGACGAGCTGCCACACGGTGATGCCGCGCTCGCGCGCCGATTCCCACGAACGCAGGTGGCCGTAGCCGCCGACGTAGAAGAACAACGGCAGCACCTGGAACAACCACGTCGCCATCCACAGCCCCGTCGTGAAGCCGATCGGGCTGGTGGCATGGGGGCCGTCGTCTTCCCAGACGATGATGGTGAAGACCCAGTGCCAGGCGACGACGACGAGCAGGCTGAACGCGCGGATGAAATCGACGAACCGATCACGCCCCGGCGCCCTGCGGGTGGCGGCCGCCGTCGTGGTCGTGCTCGCCATCGCCAACATCTTGACCAACCGAGTGCTGCCGGACTGGGCATATCTCCCGTTCAACCTGGCGCTCACCGTGCTGCTCGTCCGCCTCGGCCGGCGCGAGGTGACCGACCGCGAGATGGGCTTCACGGCGTGGTCGCAGGGGTTCCGCTGGGGCGGTGTCGTCGCCCTCGCCACGCTGGCGATCTACCTCGCCGCCGTCGTGCTGCCGCCGTTCCACGACCTCTTCGAGGACCGCCGCGTCGACGACAGCGTGTGGTTGGTGCTGTACCACACGCTGGTGCGCATCCCGTTCGGCACGGTGCTGCTCGAGGAGGTCGCCTTCCGTGGCGTGCTGCCGGCGCTGCTGGCCGTGCCGTGGGGGCGCTTCCGGGCCTACCTGCTGGCCTCGGTGCTGTTCGGGTTCTGGCACGTCCTGCCGTCGTGGCGCCTCGGTGACGTCAACCCAGTGGCCGACAAGATGCTCGGCGACGGCGTGGCCGGCCAGGTGGCCGGCATCGCGTTCGCCGTCGCCGGGACGTTCCTCGCCGGGATGTGGCTGTCGTTCCTGCGCGCCCGCTCCGGCAGCATCCTGGCGCCGATGATGGCCCACATGGCGACGAACTCGTTCGGCTACGCCATCGCTTGGGTCGTCACGTCGTGACGGCTCACTCCCAGAACGGTCGGCCAGCGGTGTCGACGTCGTGCGCTGCGGCCTGCGCGCGCAACTGCTCGTAGGTCGTGGCGATGCCCGCCAGCATCTCGGTCTTGTGCGCGCCGACGTCGTCGCCGTTGAAGTAGTCGTCGACGATGGCGCTCCCGGTGCGGTCGTCGAGGTAGCTGCCGAGCGCGTCGATCTCGCCGATGTACGTCGAGAAGAGGGCGGTGAACTCGGATGGGCAGCCGGACAGGCTGATCACGTCGAGCCGTTCGGCGAGGTCGCTCCACGCGTGATCGACCTCGATGAGGCCGAGCTCCGAGGACTGCTCGATGGCCGAACGAGTCTGGGGGTCCTCGGCGGCCATGACGTTCTCGATGCACACCGACTCGACGCTGCGGACCGTCGTCGTCGTCTCGGCCTCCTCGCTCACGGCGGCCGCCGGGCCATCGATCGAGAGCCCATCCGGCGGTCCCGACCCGAGGCGGACGACCGCGAAGAACACGACGATCGCGAGCAGGACGGCGACGATCAACCCGGTGATCACGGCGATGCGGCGGAACGGATCGCGCGGCGGTGGGGGCGGGATCTCGGGAGCGGGGTAGGTGGCCGGCCGGGGCAGGTTCTCGACGATGGCGGTGTCGCGGCCCAGCTCGCCGTCGAAGACCTGCGAGGTCCACGCCTCGCCGGTCCACTGACGGAACCGCGACGGCGCGACAGGGTCCGGGTACCAGCCAGGCGGCGGCCACGTCGCCGTCCTGGACGGCGGTCCCTCGACCATGCGCCGAGCAACCTAGTCTGCGCCCCGAGCGAGTCGGGAGGGGCCATGACGGAGGCGGTCACGAAGGTCGGCCTGTCGTCGGGTCGCGTGTGGTCGCTGGTCGGCGGTCTGCTCGGCGCGGCCGCCTGTGTCGTCGGCTCGACGATGACCTGGGTGCAGTTCGGCGCCGTCTCGTTCCGAGTGTCGGCCACGACCGGGCTCGACTACCCCACGAACGAGGTGCGAGTCGGCCAGATCTGCCTGGTGGTGGCGTTGGTCGGCGCGGCGACACTCTTGCTGGCGCAGATGCCGGGTGCCCGCTTCCTGGCCGTGGTCACGGTCCTCGCCGGCATGATCGCCGGCGGCTTCGCAGTGCTGTTCCGGGCGGCCATCGAGGACGAGCCGTCCTCAGTGCTGGACGTGCCGCTCGACAGGGCCCTTGATCTCGTCGATGTGGTGAACAACGGGCCGGGCTCCGTCGTCGTGACCTTCGGGGGAGCCGTACTGGCGGTGGCGGGGATCGTCACGCTGGTGACCGCTCGCTCGGCCGGCGTGGTGCGCGCGGCCGCGGCTCCCCGCTCGTCGAGCACCGCGCGGCGTGCTCCCCGACGTCCCGACATCGCGGTACCGGACCTGTCGCCGAACTGGCTGCCGGATCCGGCAGGACGCTTCGACTACCGCTTCTGGGACGGGAACCGTTGGACGGCGCGGGTGTCACGTGGCGGGATCGAATCGGCCGATCCGCCCTCCGTCGCCTGACCCGGCAATAGCCTCTCGGGTCGTGGATCGGCCGATCGGGATGTTCGACTCCGGGTTCGGAGGGCTCACCGTCGCCCGCGCCGTCATCGACCTGCTGCCTGACGAGGACCTCGTCTACATCGGCGACACCGGGCGCTACCCGTACGGCCCGAAGCCGAGCGCCGACGTGCGCGCCTACGCCCGGCAGCTGGCGTGGAGCCTGGTCAAGGACCACGACGTCAAGGCCGTGATCGTCGCCTGCAACACCGCCGCCGCCGCCGGGCTCGACGACCTGCGCGCCGACCTGCCGGTGCCCGTGCTCGACGTCGTCGGCCCCGGCGCCGCCGCCCTCGTCGAGGCGACGACCAGCGGCCGGGCCGCGGTCGTCGGCACCGTCGGCACGATCGCCTCCGGCGCCTACGTCCGAGAGGTCGAGGCGGCGGCCGCCCGGGCCGGCGTCGACGTCGAGCTGGTCTCGGCCGCCTGTCCCGGCTTCGTCGAGTTCGTCGAGCGGGGCCAGACCAGTGGGGACGAGGTCACCGTGCTCGCCGAGCGGCTGCTGGCGCCGGTGCGCGCCGCTGACGTCGACGCCCTGCTGCTCGGCTGCACCCACTACCCGTTCCTGGCCCGGGTCATCGGCGACGTCATGGGGCCGGGCGTGACGCTGGTCAGCTCGGCCGACGAGACCGCCTTCGCCGTGTGGCACACCCTCGGCGAGCTCGGCCTGCTGCGCAACGGTCCCGAGCGCGCCGGCGCCCACCGCTTCCTGTCGAGCGGCGACATCGACGTGTTCCGCGAGCTGGGCGCCCGCCTGCTCGGCCCCGAGCTCGATCACACTGGACCATGGAGGCCCGATGCCCCGTCCTGATGGCCGCGCCGCCGACGAGATGCGACCCATCTCGTTCGAGCGCGACTTCACCGAGATGGCCAGCGGCTCCTGCCTGGTCTCGTTCGGCCGCACCCGCGTCCTGTGCACCGCGAGCATCGACGAGGACGTCCCTCGCTGGATGCGCGGCAGCGGCAAGGGCTGGGTGACCGCCGAGTACTCGATGCTGCCCGGATCGTCGCCCGAGCGTGTCGACCGCGAGGCGGCGAGGGGCAAGCAGAGCGGTCGGACCGTCGAGATCCAGCGGCTGATCGGACGCAGCCTGCGGGCGGCGTGCGACATGACGGTGCTCGGCGAGCGCCAAGTGGTCGTCGACTGCGACGTCCTGCAGGCCGATGGCGGCACCCGCACGGCGAGCATCTGCGGCGGCTACCTCGCCCTCCACGACGCCCTCGCCCGCCTCGTCCGCACCGGCCGGCTGGCGTCGCACCCGCTGCACTCGTACTGCGCCGCGGTCAGCGTCGGCATCGTCGACGGGGTGCCGGTGCTCGACCTGCCCTACGTCGAGGACTCGCGCGCCGAGGTCGACATGAACGTCGTGATGCTCAAGGCGGTCGCCGGGGGCGAGCCGAGGTTCGTGGAGGTGCAGGGCACGGCCGAGGGGATGGCGTTCACGCGGGGCGAGCTCGACGAGCTGCTCGTGCTGGCCGAGCTGGGGCTGACGGAGGTCACCGAGTTGCAGGCCGAGTTGGTCGCGGTGCCCCCGACCGCACGGGCGTGACGTGCGGCTCGTCTGCGCATCGGCCAACCCCGACAAGGTGGCCGAGATCCGCGACATCCTGGGCGGTCGGATCGAGCTGCTGCCCCGCCCGCCGGGCGTGCCCGACGTCGTCGAGGACGCCGACACGTTGGAGGGCAACGCCCGCCTGAAGGCGGAGGCAGTCGCCGCCGCGGCCGGGGCGCCGGCGGTGGCCGACGACACCGGGCTCGAAGTGGCCGCGCTCGGCGGCGCTCCCGGCGTGTTCACGGCCCGTTACGCCGGCGAGGCGGCGACGTACGCCGACAACCGGGCGAAGCTCCTGGCCGCCCTCGACGGCGTCGCCGACCGGCGGGCCCGGTTCCGCACCGTGGCCATGGTGGTCTGGCCCGACGGGAGCGAGCTCGCCGCCGAGGGGATCTGCGACGGCACGATCGCGCCGGCCGAGCGCGGCGAGCGCGGCTTCGGCTACGACGCGGTGTTCGTGCCCGACGACGGCGACGGTCGGACGTTCGCCGAGATGACCGAGGAAGAGAAGCACGCGGTGTCGCACCGTGGGCGGGCGTTCACGGCGCTCGTCGCTCGGCTCGCGTCGCCGTGACGACGATGCCGCGGTGATCACTCCCTGGCACGTCGACGTCGGCGACTTCGAGCACCACGAGCCCGTCGTCGACGAGGGCGTGGTCGAGGCGCACGAACGGCGGGTGGAACCGTGACGCCGGGCGCCACTGGTCGGTCGGCCACGAGCAGGAAAGGCCACGGCCGAGCTCACGGTGGGCGTCGCGCCACCCGCGGTGGAGGAGCTCCCGGAACTCCGGGTGCCACCAGCTGGCGTTGAAGTCGCCGGTCATCAACGCCGGGCTGGTGACGGTCAGGGCGGCGAGGCGCTGCAGGTCGCGGGTCCACTGGCGGTGGTGGTCGATCGGACTCTGGGTGTGGATGACGACGATGCGCACGTCGCCCCCGGGCAGCGCGACGTCGGCGACGATCGTGTGGTTGCGGGTGCGCGTCGTCGGCCGCTCGACGACGGGGTACCGGCTCCAGAGGGCCGTGCCGCTGGCGTGGGGAGACGGTCGCTCGACCCGGTACGGGTAGTCCTCGGCGAGCCCGGAGTGGCGCAGGATCGACGCGTGGCTGGGTGTGTACTCGCTGAACGTGGCGATGTCGACGCCCAGCGGGCGCAGGGCCGGACCGACGTCCCACATGTGGACGTTGTCGTAGAGCAGGTTGGCGTGGAGGACCGTGAACGGCGGGACCCCTGCCGCCACGGGCGGCTGCGGACGCCGGACGGTGAGCGGCTGGGCCATCGCCGCGCCGGCGACGGCGACGGCCCCCGAGGCCGCGGCGAGCGCCCGGCGGCCCGTGGCGGCGGCGATGAGCGCCAGGGGCAGCGCCGGCACGGTGGCCCACGGCATCAATGCCCGCACCACCGTGGCCGTCCGGGACGGCGCGCGGCTGATCCAGGGGCTGGCGGCGGCCCCGGCCATCCCGGCGACGGCGAGCCACCCGAGGACGGACCGCTTCATCCCCATCCGCGCAGGTCGATGTCCCAGCGCTCGAGGACCTCGTCGCCGCGCACCAGCCAGGCGGCCTCGTGCATGGCGACGGTCGGGTCGACGTGCGCCGGCAGCACGCGCACCCGGTCGCCGACGGCCGGGAGCGGTCCGTCGCACGAGAACGTCACGTGCTCGTCGCTGCAGTACCAGACCGTGGCCCCGTCGATCGACGGGTTGCCGTGGTCCATGCCGAGGGCCTTGAGCCCGACGTCGGCGACGGCGTGGTCGGGGCGGGCGGCGATGACCGTGCCGACGACGAAGAGGGCGTGGGCGAAGGGCAGGCCGAGCGTGGCGTACGACGTGTCCATCGAGCGCGTAGCTCCCCGCCTGCACCTCGGTGACGCCGGTCGTGTCGTGCAGGTCGTAGGTGCCCGTGCCGCCCGCCGACACGACATCACCGCCGACGTCGGCGTGGGCGGCGAGCAGCGACGCCATCGCCGCCGCGACGGCGGCCGACCGACGGTCCCGGTCGTCGACCATCATCAGGTGCCCCTCGTAGCCCATCACGCCGCGCACCTCGAGGCCGGCGGCGCGGGCGAGGTCGGCGAGCCGCCCGGCCTCGGCCGGATCGCAGCCGCAGCGCGGCAGGCCGACGTCGACGTCGACGACGCACTCCCGCAGACCGGCCGCCGCGGCGGCGGCGATGGTCTCGCGGCTGTCGACGGCGACGGTGATCCGGGCGTCGTCACCGAGGGCGGCGAGGGCGGCGAGGCGGCGGGCGTCGACGACCTCGTTGGCGATCAGGAGGTCCTCGCCGAGGCCGGCCGCAGCCATCCCCAGCGCCTCACGGGGGGTGGCGCAGGTGAAGGCGACGTGCCCGCGCGCCCGTTGGCGGGCCGCCAGCGCCGTGCACTTGTGGGCCTTGACGTGGGGGCGCAGCGCCGTGCCCGGATGGGCGGCGGCCATGGTCGCCAGGTTGGCGTCGAGCGCGTCGGCCTCGATCACCAGCGCCGGCGTCGGCAGGTCGTGGACGTCCATCGGGCGCCGAGTGTGCCACGTAGCCTTGCCCGAAGTCCGCCGGCGTGGCCCAACGGCAGAGGCACGGATTTTAGGTGTCCGTCAGTGAGGGTTCGACTCCCTCCGCCGGCACGAGCGTCCCACGATCCGGGCGGGATCCTTTCCAGCAGGTGGCGAGGATCCCGCCCAGATCGGTGGGTGGTGAGGATCCCGCCCAGATTGGGGGACGGGGTCAGGCGACCGGGACCCACGCCAGCGTCAGGTGGGTCACCTTGACGTCGGAGCGCTCGAGGGCGACGGACATCGTCGTCACCTGGGTGGCGACGGCCTTCCAACGGGTGTCGATCTCGGTGAGCTCCTCGGCCAGCTCCGCCTCCAGGTCGTCCATCTCGTCGACCAGCCGGGCCACCTTGTTCTTCGCCGCGTCGACCCGCGTCGACGCCGCCGACGTCTTGCCCGACCGCCCGGCGGCCCGGCCCAGCGAGCCCATCAGCCCACCCCGTGACCGCCCCCCGAACAGGCCGCCGAGCAGCGATCCGGCCGACGACAACAGGTCGTCGCGCTGGCGCGCCTCCTGCTGGTCGGACGCCACCTCGGCGGCGTCGGTGGCCGCGGCGATCTTGCTGCGCAAGGCGCTGAACTTGGCCTCGTACTTGTCGCGCAGCTTGGCCACGTCGGCGTCGGCGCGGTCGTCGGCCACCAGCTCGCAGCGGGCTGCGAAGTCCTCGGTCGATTCGCCCGACCGGCCGTACAGCTTGAGCTCCTTGTTCACCGGCAGCTCCATCGTGAGGCTGCGGGCGAGGTGGTCGGAGAGGTCGCGGCCGAGCTGCTTCCAGAACGTGGCGTTGCCGATCGGCGCGCCGGCCAGGCGGTAGGCGGCGCTGTCGGGCACCGCCTCGCCGAGGTCGCGGTCGTCGTAGTCCACGGCGATCGACCTCGTCACGTCGACGTGCTCGCCGAGCGGGGAGAGCACGGCTTCGTACTCCACGTCGTGGGTCAGGTCGGCCTTGGCCTCGTCGTAGCGGAGGGCGACCCGGGCGACCGCCGCCGCCTCGAAGACCCGACCCGTCGGGACGGCGCCGATCGCGCCGAGCCACGGCGCCGCCGGATCGACCCAGCGCACGGCGATCCCGCCGGCGACCTCTGGCATCACCGGCGTGACGTCGCCGGCCGACTCTGGCGCGGCGACCGGCGGCGCGGCTGCGGGGGCCGCTGCCGCAGCGCCGGTCGGCGGTGGCAGCGGCGTGGCCGACCCGGCGGGCGGCGCCGTCAGCACATCCGCGGACTCGGGCGCCTGGGCCTTGGTCAGCGCGGCGATCTGGTCCCGCGTCATCGGCCCGCGCAGGTAGCTCATCGCCCAGCGGGTCGTGAACACCTCGGGCTGGTCCTTGCCGGCGCGCCGCAGGACGAACTCCCGCTTGGCCAGCCCGCTGATCGTGGCGTCGACGGCACCGATGTCGACGCTCCCCGACGCCGCGCTCATGCCGTCGAGCAGGCGCTGCTTGTCCCGGTCGGTCTGCAGGCGGCCGATCATCCACGTGCCGGCGTTGGAGAGCGCCTTGTAGTCGACGTCGACCGGGTTCTGCGTGGCCAGCACGACGCCGACCCCGAACGCCCTGGCCTGCTTCATCAGCAGCATGATCGGCTTCTTCGTCGGCGGGTTGGCGGTGGGCGGCAGGTACCCGGCGACCTCGTCCATGTAGAGCAACGCGCGCAAGTCGGTCGTCCCGCTCTGGCGGCGCATCCACGTGACCAGCTTGGAGAGCAGCAGCGCGCTCACGAACTGGCGCTCCTCGTCGGAGAGGTGGGCCGTCGTCACGATGGCGCAGCGCGGCTGCCCGTCGGGGCCATAGAGCAGCGATTGGATGTCGAGCGGCTGGCCGGCGCCCCACGCGGCGAACGCCGGCGAGGCGAGCAGGCCGTTGAGCTTGATCGCCAGCTTCGTGCGGTCGGCCGGCGGGAAGAACTGGTCGAGCTCGAACACGCCGAGCTTGCGCAGCGGCGGCTGCTGGACCATGCCGACGAGCGCGGCGAGGTCGAGCGCGGTGCCGGTGGACCAGCAGTGCTGGATGAGGTTGGCCAGCAGGATGTGCTCGCGGCTCGACAACGGGTCGGCGTCGATGCCGACGAGGCCGAGCAGCCCGGTGACGAAGCCCTCGATCTCGTCGCCGACGATCTCGGCGTCGTCGGTGGCCGGCGCCTGCAGCGAGCCGACGATGTTCATCGCCATCCCCGACCGCGAGCCCGGCGTGTAGATCGTGAAGGCGGTGCCGGCGCGCAGGGCGGCGATGCGGTCCGGCCCGTAGCCCCACCCGGCGAGGCCTTCCGTCCACGTCGTGGCCTGCTGCGCGGCGAACTCGTCGGGGGTCACGCCGGCCGACTTCGCCTGGGCGTCGTCGATCCACGGCCGGAAATCGGCAGGGGCGAGCTCGGGGAACGTGAGGCAGAGGTTCGTGAGGTCGCCCTTTGGGTCGATCAGCAGGGCCGGCAGCCCGGCCGCCAGGACCTCCTCGATGAGCACGACACCGAGGCCCGTCTTGCCCGAACCGGTCATGCCGACAATGACGCCGTGCGTCGTCAAGTCCTCGGAATCCAGCCGCACCTCGTCACCCGTGCGCTCGTGCGTGGCGGCGTCGACGACGCCCCCGAGGAACAGCTCAGCCATGGCCGACAAGGTAGTGAGCCGCTCCGAGTACGGTCGGCCGGGTGAGCTTCCGGGGCTTCCCACCGGCCGCCTTCGAGTTCTACGAACGGCTCGAAGCCGACAACAGCAAGGTGTTCTGGCAGGCCAACAAGGCGACCTACGAGGAGGCCATCCGCGGCCCGATGACGGACCTCGCCGAGGAGCTCGCCGAGTTCGGGCCCTTCCGGCTCTACCGCCCCTACAACGACGTGCGCTTCGCCAAGGGCCGACCCGTGTACAAGACCAACATCGGGGCGATCGGCGAGTCCGAGGACGGCGCCGGGCACTACTTCGCGCTGTCGGCCATCGGGATGACGGCGGCCACGGGCTACTACGTGATGGCCGCCGATCAGCTGGACGCGTTCCGTGCCGCCGTCGACGACGACGACCTGGGGAGCGAGGTCGAGGGGCTCGTGCAGGACCTCGAGCGAAAGGGCTATCGCGTCGGCGCGATGAGCGAGCTCAAGACCGCGCCGCGCGGCGTGCCCAAGGACCATCCCCGCATCGCCCTGCTCCGCCGCAAAGGTCTGATGGTGTGGCGCGAGTGGCCGGTCAGCCGGTGGATGCACACGAGGCAGGTCGTCGGCAAGGTGCGCGACGCGTTCACCGGCGCCGCTGCGTTGAACGCCTGGCTCGATCGCCACGTCGGCCCGAGCACCTTGCCTCCGCCCGATCTCCACCGTTGAGAGCCAGACTCACGCCGTGACCGATCCGCTCGAGCGCATCTACGGTCTCGCCGACCGCGTGGTCGACGACGAGGCCCTGGCCAACAGCGTGGAGCGGTTCCGCGAGCGCGGCATCGTGCTGCCGACGTTCGCCGAGCTGGCCGACCCCTCGACGTTCGACCCGTCCCGCGTCGGCGACGCCGACCCCCAGGGCCCGGACGCGCGCAACCTCTGGCGGGTGCACTGGTACAACGAGATCGCCGGCGGCCGGATCGGTGTGCCCGAGCACGTCGTGCTGCCCTCGTCGTTGACCGGTGTGGACAGCCCGATCATCGTGCTCTTCGGGGACCGCTTCCCGATGATCACCGCCCACAAGGTGCTGGCCGCGTACGCCTGCCTGGCACCGCGGGTGGTGACCGGCCAGTTCGACCCCACCCGCCACCGGGCGATCTGGCCGTCGACCGGCAACTACGCCCGCGGCGGCATCGCCATCAGTCGGATCATGGCCAGCCGGGGCGTCGCCATCCTCCCCGAGGGCATGAGCCAGGAGCGCTTCGACTGGCTCGAGCACTGGACCGAGGACCCGGCCACGGACATCATCCGCACGCCTGGCACCGAGTCGAACGTCAAGGAGATCTACGACGCCTGCAACGAGCTGGCCCGCGATCAGGCCAACGTCGTGCTCAACCAGTTCTGCGAGTTCGGCAACCACCTCGGCCACTACGAGGTCACCGGGCAAGCTCTCGAGCACGTCTTCGACGTCGTCGCCGGGGACTCCGGCATGCGCCTCGCCGCCTTCGTCTCGGCCACCGGCTCGGCCGGCACGATCGGGGCCGGTGACCGCCTGAAGGACACGTTCGGCACGCGCATCGTCGCCGTCGAGGCACTGGAGTGCCCGACGATGCTGGAGAACGGCTTCGGCGAGCACAACATCCAGGGCATCGGCGACAAGCACATCCCGCTGATCCACAACGTGATGAACACCGACGTCGTCGTGGCCGTCTCCGACGTGGCGACCGACGAGCTCGATCTGCTGTTCAACTCCGACGCCGGGCGGACCTTCCTGGCCGAGCGCAAGGGCGTGCCCAGTGGACGTGATCGACGCCCTGGCCCACTTCGGCTTCTCCTCCACCTGCAACGTCCTGGCCGCCATCAAGACGGCCCGCCTGCTGGGGTTCGGTCCCGACGACGCCATCATCACCGTCGCCACCGACGGCGGGGCGATGTACGCCAGCGAGCGGGCGGCGCTGCTGGCCGAGCGCTTCGACGGCGAGTTCGGCCCCGTCGATGCCGCCGAGGTGTTCGGCCGGCACCTCGGAGCCGTCGACACGGACCACATGATCGACTGCACCGAGCAGGACCGCACGCGCGTCTTCAACCTCGGGTACTACACCTGGGTCGAGCAGCAGGGCACGCCGCTGGAGCTGTTCGAGCGCCGGCGGGACCAGACGTTCTGGCGGGAGCTGCGGCGCTTCACCGGCGTGTGGGACGAGATGATCACGGAGTTCAACGCCCGCGTCGCGTCGTCGTGAGCGGCGAGCGTTCGTGTCGGGTGACGACGTGACGGTCGGATGAGCGTGCTCGCCTGGCGCTGCCGGGTCTGTCGCACCACGGTCGACATCGCCACGCCGCACCCGTTCCGCTGCCCCAAGGCGTCGGCGTCCGATCCGCACCACGTGCTGCACCCGCTGGTCGGCGGGCCGGTACCGGACCGTTTCGACGACGCCAACCCCTTCGTCGCCTACGGGCCCCGCCTGGCGTGGTGGGCCTTCGCCCGGGCCCACGGCATGACCGAGGCCGCCTGCGTGGCCCTCACCCGCGACGTCGCGGCCGGCTTCACCGCCACACCGTTTGTGCACGAACCGTCGCTCAGCGACGTCTGTCGCACAAACGTGTGGGTCAAGGACGAGACGGGGAACGTCGGCGGGAGCCACAAGGGCCGGCACCTCGTCACGATCCTCCTCCACCTGCGGGCCGCCGAGGCGCTCGGATTGGGCGAGCGCAGCCGGCGCCCGCTGGCCATCGCCTCGTGCGGCAACGCCGCGATCGCCGCCGCCACGCTGGCCCAGCGGGCCGAGTGGCCGCTGGACGTGTACGTGCCCGACTGGGCCGGGCCCGTCGTGCTCGACCTGCTGTCCGCCCTCGGGGCGACCGTCACGGTGTGCCCGCGGCGCTCCGACGACCCGCCTGGAGATCCGGCGGTCCTGCGCTTCCGCGAAGCGGTGGCGGGCGGGGCGATCCCGTTCAGCGTGCAGGGGCCGGAGAACGCGCTGTGCCTCGACGGTGGCCGCACGATCGGCTGGGAGATGGCCGACGTGACCGAGCTCGATCGCGTCGTCGTCCAGGTCGGGGGCGGAGCCTTCGCCGCGTGCACGGGATGGGGCCTCGGACCGGCGGTGCGCCTCGATGCCGTGCAGGCCGAGGGGTGCGCGCCGCTGGCCCGGGCGTGGCAGCGGGCCGCCGGTCGACCCGATCCGGCGGCCGACTGGGCGGAGCTGATGACGCCGTGGGCGGACCCGCGTTCGGCCGCCGACGGCATCCTCGACGACGAGACCTACGACTGGCTCGGCGTGTTCGACGTCATGGCGGCCTCGGGCGGTCAGCCCGTCGTCGTGTCCGAGCAGGCGATCCTCGACGCCCACCGCCTGGCCGCCGCGACCGGCATCCCGGTCAGCGTCACGGGCAGCGCCGGCCTCGCCGCCCTGCTCACCGATCCCCTGCCGGCCGGCCCGGTCGGGGTCGTGTTCTCCGGCACCTCCCGGTCCTGACGACCTTCCACGGCGGATCCGGCCCGGCTCCTGTCGTCGGAACCCGCCGCGGGTGGGGCCGGTAGCCTCATTTCGGTGACCCCCAACATGCTCGACGCCGGATTCGACCCCCGCCTGGACGTCTTCAACCGCTTGCTCAAGGACCGGGTGGTCATGCTCGGCGCAGCGGTCGACGACGACATCGCCAACCAGATCTGCGCCCAGCTGCTGTACCTGGAGGGCGAGGACCCCGCCCGCGACATCTGGCTGTACATCAACAGCCCAGGTGGTTCGGTCACCGCCGGCATGGCGATCTACGACACGATGCAGTTCGTCGGGTGCGACGTGGCCACGGTGTGCCTCGGCCTGGCCGCCTCGATGGGCCAGTTCCTGCTCACCGCCGGCGCCGCCGGCAAGCGCTACTCGCTGCCCAACGCCCGGATCATGATGCACCAGCCGCTCGCCGGGCTCCGTGGCCAGGCGTCCGACATCGCCATCCAGGCCCAGGAGCACGCCTACATCAAGCGGCGCATGGCCGAGCTGATCGCCGAGCACTCGGGCAAGTCCGTCGAGCAGATCAAGATCGACTTCGAGCGCGACCGCTGGTTCACCGCCGAGCAGGCCCAGGAGTACGGCCTCTGCGACAAGGTGATCGTGCGGCGGGGTGAGATCCGCTGACGGATCTCACGACATGACGGCGATCCGTTGACGGCGCCCGGTCAGCCGTCCGGCACCGTGGTCGGCGGCACCGCCACCACCGGCGGACCGACCGTGGCCACGGGTCCCAGGTCGACGCCGCAGTTGCGCACGAGCCAGTCGTGCACGGCGATGGCCGACCGCTCCGTGGCGTAGGCGCTGGCCACTGCCCGCTGCTCGGACTCGGGATCGTCGACGTCGACCGTGGCCGCCGTCTCGAAGTTCGTCACCAGTGCGTCCCAGTCCTGCTCGATGGCCAGGGGGGCCAGCTCGCCGATGCGCCGGTAGAGGTCCAGGAAGTCGTCGACGCCCCCCTCCTCCGGCAGTGCGAGCAGTGCGTCGGCGTTCGCCTGCACCTCGCCGCAGAAGCGCTCGGCGTCGCCGGGACCGTCGTCGCCGCACGCGACCGTGCCCACCGCCAGGGCGGTGAGCACGGTGAGGGAGATGCGGAACACGGCGGGGGAGTCTGGCAGCCCGGGGCCCGGAGCGGACCCCGGGCTGCCCGGCCGTGTCAGGCCGGCACGCCGTCGACGAGGAGGGAGATCGTCCCCGGCGTGAGTCCGGTGCTGTCCACGGCTGCCGCCCCGTCGAGCGCCAGCTCGTCGGTGGGCTCGGCGTTGGCCAGGTCGATGGTCGGTGCCATTCCGGTGACCTGGACGTCGGTGCCGGCGCCGGTGACCGTGAGGGCGGCGCCGTCGGCGTTGGCGACGATCCGGTCGATCGCGCCGTCCCCGGTGGTGCCGCCGATCGCCGGCGCCAGGTCGATGCCGGTGTGCACGACGTCCGTGGCCGCCAGGTCGTTGACCGTGATGACGTCGGCGCCGCCGAGCGCGTTGAGGGCGACGTCCTCGACGCTGCCCGTGTCCATCACGATGTTGCCGAGGTTGCGGAAGAAGCGCAGCCGTCCGCCGTTGGCCGAGTAGTCGAAGACCTCGGCTGCGGCGGCGCCGTTGAACAGCATCGTGTCGTAGCCGCCGTCGCCCTCGATGACGTCGCTGCCGTCACCCGGGTCCCACTGGAACACGTCGTCGCCGCCGCCCATGACGCCGATGTCGTTGCCCCGGTTGCCGTCGATGAAGTCGGGGCCACGACCGCCGACCATCAGCTCGGCGCCGGAGCCGCCGAGCAGCCGGTCGGCCCCGTTCTCACCGTGCATGACGGTGTTCTCGGTGTCGGTGAAGGCGCCGCGCGACTCGTCCATCGTGATGGTGTCGTCGCCGCCCCTGGCGGCGATGAAGATCTGGTCGAACAGCGCCCGGTCGAAGGAGTAGTCGGCCAGTCCGTCGCTGTTGGTGTCGACCTCGAGGATGTTCGGGTCGCCCTGCTGGAGCCGCAGCACGATGTCATCGGCGTTACGGGTGCCGAGGACCTTGAGCTGGGCGAAGCCGTCGATGAAGGCATCCACGGAGGGGGTCGCCGCGGATGCCGGCTGGACGATCAGCGCCGTCGAGCCGGCGGCCAACAGGCCGACGCCGACGAGCGCCGCCGCCCGGCGCGTGGTGGTTGAGGTGGGGGAGGTGTGTCGAGACATGCCGGCCACCCTGACGGAGCCCACCGCCCCACCGCATCGGCCGATCCGCCGAGCACGCGCTCATTTCCCGCGCTGGCAGCCAATCCGCGCGCCCGAGGCGCACGAACGAATCGGCGGACGGGCCGCACCCAGCAGGCCTCGGGGAAGGAAGGGAAACCATGAGCGACCTCTCTCGTCGCGACCTCTTGCGCGCATCGGCGGGCGCCGCCGTGGTGGCGGTCCCGATGGCCGCCCTCGGCAGTTCGGCCGTGGCCGCCGCCGCAGCGCGCTACGAGGGCGCGCTCGCCGCGACGTCCGAGCCCGTGGCGGCGGCCGACGGCCCGGTCATGTTCTGCGTCCACGACGCCCGTCGTGGCGAGGTCTCGATCCTGCACGGCACCGACGAGGTGGTCGTGCGGGACAAGCAGCTGGTCGACCGCATCCTGCGGGCGGCCGCGGTTCGGAAGTAGGAGGGAACCGACATGTCCTCACACCGTGAAGCGCCCGAGATCGCCAAGGATCCCGTGGCCGACAACACCGACACCTACGCCTTCGTCAGCCCTGACCGCCCGGACACGGTGACGATCATCAGCAACTACATCCCGCTCGAGGACCCGGCCGGCGGGCCCAACTTCTTCGAGTTCGGTGACGACGTGCTGTACCGCATCAACGTCGACAACAACGGCGACGGCCGGGCCGACATCGTCTACGAGTTCTCGTTCAGGACGAAGATCCGCAACCCCAACACGTTCCTCTACAACGTCGGCCCGATCAGCAGCCTCGACGACCCCAACTTCAACCGGCCGCAGTCGTACACCGTCACCGAGGTCCGTGGCCGCAAGCGCACCCAGCTGGGGTCCGGGCTGATGTCGCCGCCGTGCAACGTCGGCGTCCGCTCGACCCCGAACTACGCCCACCTCGCCAACGCCGCCATCTACGACGTCGGCCACGGCGTCAAGGTCTTCGCCGGCCAGCGCCTGGAGGGCTTCTAC
This sequence comes from uncultured Acidimicrobiia bacterium, assembly GCA_963784255.1. Lineage (GTDB taxonomy): Bacteria > Actinomycetota > Acidimicrobiia > Acidimicrobiales > Ilumatobacteraceae > JALZMG01. Next base: position 627,692 of record CAWAQO010000007.1, read on the forward strand.
GTCGACCTCGGGTCGGTGTTCGACCTCGGTGCCCTGCGCCCGTTCCAGAACCTCCACCTGATCCCGCTGCCGGCCGTGGCCGGGATCAACGCGACGCAGGCGTTCAACGTCCACACGATCGCCATCCAGGTGCCGATCAGCCAGCTGACCCGTCACGGCAAGCGTCCGACGGACGTGATGGACCCCAAGGCCGTCATCGGCGTGTACGCCTCGGCGCACCGCCAGAAGGGCCGCTTCCGCGACGAGGACCGCAACGAGTGGTCCGGCCCGTACACCCAGGTGTCGCGGTTGGCCAACCCGTTGTTCAACGAGGTCGTCGTGCCGATGGCGCAGAAGGACCGGTGGAACCGCCTCGAGCCCCGGCGCGACAACGAGTTCGCCAAGTACGTCGCCCAGCCCGAGCTGGCCCGGCTGCTGCCCGTGCTCTATCCCGGCGTCTTCCCGAACCTCGCCGCGCTGACGGCCGACCGGGCCGATCTGCTGGCGATCCTCCTCACGGGGATCCCCGGCGGCCTGATCCCGGGGTTCCAGAACTTCACCGGCACGACGCAGGCCGACCTCCTCCGGCTCAACGTGGCCGTGCCGCCGAGCGCCTCGCCGCACATCAACGGCATCCTCGGCGGCGACCTCGCCGGCTTCCCCAACGGCCGGCGCGTGTTCGACAACGTCGTCGCCATCGAGCTGCGGGCCATCGCCGGCGTGACGTACACGCTGGTCGAGAAGACGTTCGTGCCGGACGCGGCCGCCGGGGCGATCTTCGACATCACCGACGGGACCGCGTTGCCGTCGACGGTGAGCTACCTCGACACGTTCCCGTACCTCGACCACCCGGTGAGCGGCTTCGACGTGCTGCCGCTCTCCACCCCGGCGTGATGGGCCACGGTCACCACCATGTGCACGGTGGGCCGCCGGTGCTCGACATCGGGGGTGACGTCGGGGCGATGGTCGTCACCTTGGACCGCGGGGCGCTCGGCACCGAGCTGTTCCTGCGGGCCGACGGTGACGCCGCGGCCTCCGTGCACACCGGCGTCTGGGAGCGCCACGTCGCCGAGGGTCACGTCACGGCGGCGTTGTTCCCCGAGCTGCGGCGAGGCACCTACTGGGTGCTCGACGACCGTGGCCGAGACGTCTGCCGGGTCGAGGTCGACGGCGGCCGGCTGACGACCCTCGACCTCCGTCAGCCCTGATCGTGATGGCACGGCGCCGCCGGGGGGACCACCTCGGCGGCCGCCGAGCCGGGCCGGCGCGGCCGCCGGGCGACGATGTCGGCGAAGATCGACACGGCGACCTCGCCCGGTGTGCGGGCCCCGATGTCGAGCCCGGCCGGCGTGACGACCCGTGCGGCGTCGGCCGGATCGAGCCCGGTCAGCACGCCGGCCCCCCGTGCGGGGCTGGCGATCAGCCCGACGTACGGCGCGCCGGACCGTACGGCAGCCGTCAGGAGTGCGGCCTCGTCACGCCCGTGGGTGGCGACGATGACGGCCTCGGCGCCGGCGGGGAGCTCGCCGCTGGCGTCGACCTCATAGCCCAACGGGCGGCCGACGTCGACGAGCGCCCGGGCGATCGGGCTGTCGCCGATCACGGCGAGGAGCGGTGCCGGCCGCCGGGGCTCGAGGAACACCTCGATGGTCCCGCCGCTCAGGCAGTGGTTGTGGACCACCACCTTCCCGGGCACCGGGTCCTCCGGCGTCGGCGTGATCCGCACGACCAGTGACTCCCCGGCGTCGAGCAGCCGGACGGCCTGCTCGCGGACGGTCGGCTTCGACGCAGTCACCGCCGACGAACCCCTCCATCGTCCCGTCGGCGAGGACGATCGCCTCGTCGCCGGGGTGCGCGCTCGTCGGCCGCTCGGCGAGCACGACCACAGCGTGGACGTAAGGGATCCGCTGCTCCCGCAGTTCGTCCGGCGACCTCACGTGTAGGCGAGGTCCGTGCGGGCCGGCCGGCCCTGGATCGTCAGCCACACCTGCGCCGGCGTCAGCGGCATGTCGGCCTGGACCACGCCGAACGGCTGGAGGGCGTCGATGACGGCGTTGACGACGGCGGCCGGCGAACCGACGGTCGCCGACTCGCCGACGCCTTTCACGCCCAGCGGGTGGTGCGGCGACGGCGTCACGGTCTCGCCCAGCTCGAGGTCGGGCACCTCCATCGAGGTGGGCAGCAGGTAGTCCATGAACGACCCACCGAGGCAGTTGCCGTCCTCGTCGAACGTGATCGCCTGCATCAGCGCCATCCCGATGCCCTCGGCGAGGCCGCCGTGGATCTGGCCCTCGACGATCATCGGGTTGATCCGTGGACCGCAGTCGTCGACGGCGATGAACCGGCGGACCTTGACCACGCCCGTGGCCGGGTCGACGTCGACGACGCAGATGTACGCGCCGAACGGGTACGTCAGGTTCGGCGGGTTGTACACGGCCTGGGCGTCGAGGTGGCCCTCGAGCCCGTCGGGCAGCTCGAGGTTGGAGTGGGCGAGCATGGCGATCTCGGCGATCGACTTGCCGTGGGCCGGGTCGCCGACCACCTGCCAGCGGCCGTGCTGCCACTCGAGGTCCTCCGGCGAGCACTCCAGCGCGGCGGCGGCGATGAGGCGGGCCTTGTCGCGCACACGCAGCGCGACGACGGCGGCGGCGGCGCCGGACACCGGCGTCGAGCGCGAGCCGTAGGTGCCGAGCCCGAACGGCGTGTTGTCGGTGTCGCCGTGGATCACCTCGACGTCCTCGGGTGGGATGCCGAGCTGGTGCGACACGATCTGGGCGAACGTGGTCTCGTGGCCCTGCCCCTGGGTCTGCACGGACAGCCGCAGCTGGGCCTTGCCGGTCGGGTGCAGCCGGAGGTCGCAGCCGTCGGCCATGCCGAGCCCGAGGATGTCCATGTGCTTGCGCGGGCCGGCGCCGACACCCTCGGTGAAGAACGACAAGCCGATGCCCATGTACTGCTGCGACATCGGGCTGCCGCTCGCGCCGCGCGCTCGCGCTGCTCCGCCTGTTCCCGACGCAGGTCGTCGTAGCCGGCGATGCGCATCGCCTCACGGAGCGCCCGCGGGTAGTCGCCCGAGTCGTACTCCCAGCCCGTCGGCGTGGTGTACGGGAACTGCTCGGGTCGGAGCAGGTTCCTCATCCGCAGCTCGGCCGGATCCATCTGCAGCTCGAGCGCGAGGCGGTCGACGATGCGCTCGATCAGGTAGGCGGCCTCGGTGATCCGGAACGAGCAGGCGTAGGCCACGCCGCCCGGCGCCTTGTTCGTGTACACGCCGGTGACCTTGCAGTGGGCCGCGCCGTAGTCGTACGAACCCGTGAAGATGTGGAAGAACCCGGCCGGGTACTTCGTGGGCTGGGCCGTCGCGTTGAAGGCGCCGTGGTCGGCGATCACGTCGACACGGACGCCGACGATCTTGCCCTCGTCGGTCGCGGCGATCTCGCCGTGCATGTGGTAGTCGCGGGCGAACCCGGTGGTCATCAGGTTCGAGCTGCGGTCCTCCATCCACTTCACCGGCCGCTTGGTGACGATGGAGCCGACCACGGCGAGCACGTAGCCGGGGTAGATGGGCACCTTGTTGCCGAACCCGCCACCGATGTCGGGGGAGATGACCTGGATCTTCTGCTCGGGGATCCCCGCCACGAGCGCGTACACGGTGCGGTGGGCGTGTGGCGCCTGGCTGGTGATCCAGCAGGTGAGCTTGCCGGTGATCGGATCCATGCTGGCCACCGAGCCGCACGTCTCCATCGGGGCCGGGTGCGACCTCGGGTACAGGAGGTCGAGGGAGACGCGCACGTCCGCCGCGGCGAACGCGGCGTCGGTGGCGGCCTTGTCGCCGGACTCCCAGTCGAAGATGCGGTTGTCGGTGCGCCCCTCGACCTCGTCGCGCACGAGCGGGGCATCGGCGTCGAGCGCCCGGCGGGCGTCCACCATCGGCGGGAGCGGCTCGTACTCGACGTCGATCAGCTCCAGCGCGTCACGCGCCGAGTAGCGGTCCTCGGCGATGACGAACGCCACCTCCTGTCCCTGGTAGCGCACCTTGTCGGTGGCCAGCACGGCCTGGACGTCGGCCGACAGCGTGGGCATCCAGGCCAACTTCAGCCCGTCCAGGATGGCGCCGGTGATGACCGCCTTGACCTTGGGGTGGGCCTCCGCCGCCGAGGTGTCGATCGAGACGATCCTGGCGTGGGCGTACGGACTGGCCAGGATCGCCCCGTGGAGCATCCCCGGCAGGTCGATGTCATCGAGGTAGTTGCCCCGGCCGTGGAGGAACCGGGCGTCCTCCTTGCGCAGCATCCGGCCGAAGCCGATCGGGTTCCCGGCGTCCGAGACCGGTACCTGCTCGTCGACGCTCATGGGCGCACCACCCTTCCGACGCGAGCGAGCGAGCGAGCGAGCGGCCAGCAACGGCCTGCGTGGCCGGGGAACGCCATCATGACGGGACCTCCTCACGACGGTGCTCGGCGGCCCAGTGGACCGCCTTCACGATGTTGTGGTAGCCGGTGCAGCGGCAGAGGTTGCCGCTGATCGCCTCGCGGATCTCCTCGTCGCTCGGGTCCGGCTCGCGGTCGAGCAGGGCGCGGGCGGTGAGCATCATCCCGGGCGTGCAGAAGCCGCACTGCAGGCCGTGGCACTCCATGAAGCCCTGCTGGATCGGGTCGAGGCCGTCCGGACCGGCCATCCCTTCGACGGTGTCGACCGACCGGCCGTCGGCCATCACGCCGAGGACGGTGCAGCTCTTCACGGCGACGCCGTCGAGGAGCACGACGCAGGCGCCGCAGTTGGAGGTGTCGCAGCCCCAGTGGGTGCCCGTGAGGCGCAGGTTGTCGCGCAGCACGTGTACCAGGAGGACCCGTGGCTCGATGTCGACCGCACGGGTGTCGCCGTTGACGTTGATCGTGATCTGCATGTTGTTGTTCAGCCCTCCTCGTGCGTTCCCGGCCACGCAGGCCGTTGGTGCCGCTCGCTCGCTCCTCTCTCCCCGCGGGCTCGTGAGGCGGCGAGGCGGAGGGGCGCGCTTGGTGAGCTCGCCGGCCAGGTGGCGCTTGTAGTCGGCCGGACCGCGCTGGTCGGTGGACGGGTCGCAGTGCTGGGCGGCCAGGTCGCCTGCGGCGTCGATGGCCGCGTCGTCGATCGGACGGCCCCGCAGGGCGTCCTCGGCTTCGGGGGCGCAGAAGTGCTCGGCGCCGACGGCGGTCAGCCCGATGCCGACCTCGCCGACGACGTCGCCGTCGAGCCACACGCAGGCGCCGGCGGCGGCGATCGCCCAGTCGCCGGCGCGCCGCTCGACCTTCTGGTAGGCCGACCCGGCTCCGCCACGGATCGGCACACGTACCTCGGTGATCATCTCGGCGGGCCCGACGACCGTCTCGTACGGCCCCTGGTGGAGCTCGCGGGCGGGCACGGTACGGGTGCCCTGCGAGCCGCGGATCACGACGGTGGCGTGCACCGCCGAGAAGACCGCCGAGAGGTCCTCGCTCGGATCGGCCTGCCCGAGCGAGCCGCCGATGGTGCCGCGGTTGCGCACGACGGGATCGGCGATCACCCGCTCGGCATCGTGGAAGATCCGGAAGTGCTCGCCGGCGACCGCCGATGCCAGCAGCTCGGCGTGGCGGGTCATCGCGCCGATCCGCAACTCGCCGTCGGCGAGGCGGACGTACGACAGCTCGTCGTAGAGGTCGTTGATGTCGATGAGGTGCTCCGGCCGGGCCAGGCGCAGCTTCATCATCGGCAGGAGCGAATGGCCGCCGGCGATCAGCCGCGCCTCGGGCCCGAGCCGCTCGAGCAGCGCCACGGCCTGCTCGACGGTCGTCGGCGCGCTCGTAGCCGAACGGAGCTGGTGTCTGCATGCGCCCTCCTCCATGCGTGTCCGTGGCGGCCGCGGTGCAGCCGTGGTTCCCCCACCAGTGATCGTGCCTCGCCGGCGGGGGCGGGTCAACGGGCCGATAAGCGATCGGTTAAGTGCGCTCCCTACGATCGGCCGCGGTGACGCTGAACCAGCTCAAGGTCCTGGTGATGGTCGTCCGGTTGGGTTCGTTCCGAGCCGCGGCGCGGGCGCTCGGCGTCAGCGAGCCGGCGGTGTCACAGGCGCTCGGCGCGCTGCGCCAGCACCTCGGGGACCCGCTGGTGGAACGCGTCGGCCCGGTGCTCACGCTCACCCCGGCCGGCCAGCGGGTGGTCGGGCTGGCGTCGCAGATGGTCGACCTGGCCGTCGCGACCGAGCAGGCCGTGCGCGTCGCCAACGGGGCTCCCGACCTGCTCCGAGTGGTCGCCGCGGCCAACGTGGGCGACGCGGTCGCGCCGGCGTTGCTGCAGGCGTTCGCCCGCCGCGCGGCGAACGTCGAGGCCACGCTCGGCATCGCGACGACGGACGAGATGCAGGCCCTGCTGTGCGAGCGCCTCGCCGACGTGGCCATCGGCCCGTCGCTCGCCGGGCCGGCGGCGCCGGGCGTGGTGAGCGAGCCGCTGCTGCGCTACCGGCTGCTGGTGGTCGCCCGCGCCGACCACCGGCTGCACGACGCGCCGCCGGCGACGCTGAAGGCGTTGCGGAACGAGGAGTGGGCCGTCGACCCGACGGGCATCGACGCCCGCTCCGATCTGGGCCGGCTGCTGGCGACGATCGGCGTGCCCGAGCGCAACGTGCGGGTGTTCCCCAGCCCGTCGGCGGCCTGGGCGGCCGCCGCCGCCGGCGACGCCGTGGCCCCGGCGATCGAGCAGCTGTGGCACCGCGAGCGACACCCCGGCGCGCGACCGCTCATCGTGCCCGGGACACCGCTCGACCTGCTCTGGCACGTGAGCATGCTGCGCGGCGAGCGCCGGCCGGCGGTCGCCGATCGCCTGCACCGCTTCCTCGCCACGCCCGACGCCACGCACGCGATGTTCCGGGCCGACGGCGGCGTCCCCGCGTCCCGCTTCCGCCCTCCGGTCTACGTGACGCTCTGGAGCTGACGACCGTCCCCCAATCTGGGCGGGATCCTCACCACCCCTCGATCTGGGCGGGGATCGTTCCACCTGTTGGCGATGATCCCGCCCGGATCGTGGACGGGCACGGACGGGCGTGTCGCCGTGACACCCCCTTGCTACCGTGCCCCGCAGTCGTCGTGGAGCCGTCACCGCTCCTCCCCGGATCCGTCGTCCGCGTGGGAGGGCATCGTGCTCGCATCCATCTCGTCCGCCTGCCTCCTCGGGGCCAGCGGGTTCGCCGTCCGCGTCGAGGTCCACGTCGGACCGGGGCTGCCCGGCTTCCGCATCGTCGGCATGGCCGATGCGGCCTGCCGGGAGGCTCGCGACCGGGTGCGCGCTGCCGTCATGAGCGCCGGGTTCACCTGGCCGAACAAGTGCATCACCGTCAACCTGGCGCCGGCGGCCACGCGCAAGGTCGGCACCGGGCTCGACCTCGCCATGGCCGTGGGGGTCCTCCTCGCCGACCAGCAGCTCCCGCCAGGTGCGACGGACGACCTTGCGTTCGTCGGCGAGCTGGGGCTCGACGGGTCGGTGCGACGGGTCCCCGGCGTGGCTCCGATGGTCGCCGTGCTGGCCGACCGCGTCGTCGTGGTGCCGCGCTCGTCGTCGGCCGAGGCCCACGTGGCGGCCACCCGCGGTGTGCGCGTGGCGTCCACCCTCGCCGAGGTCGTCGCGGCGCTGCGCGGTCTCGCCGAGTGGCCCGACGACCCCGGGCCGTCGGCCGGCGTCGACGAGCCGGTCCCGCCCGACCTGGCCGACGTGCGCGGCCAACCGGTCGCCCGGCGGGCGCTCGAGATCGCTGCCGCCGGTGGCCACCACCTGCTGATGGTCGGCTCGCCGGGCTCGGGCAAGACGATGCTCGCCCAGCGTCTGCCGGGGCTGCTGCCGCCGCTCGGCCGCGACGAGGCCGTGCAGGCGACGATGATCCACTCCGCCGCGGGGATGCCGATGCCGCGCGGGGGCTTCGTGCGGGTGCCGCCGTTCCGGGCTCCGCACCACACCAGCTCGGTCGTCGCCCTCGTCGGGGGCGGCTCGTCCTCGCTGCGGCCCGGTGAGATCAGCCTCGCCCACGGCGGTGTTCTGTTCCTCGACGAGATCGCCGAGTTCGCGCCGAGTGTGCTCGACGGGCTCCGCGAACCGCTCGAGGAGGGCGTCATCCGCGTCTCGCGCGCCGCCACCCACGCCGTGCTGCCGGCCCGCTTCCTCCTCGTCGCGGCGTCCAACCCGTGCCCGTGCGGCGGCGGACCGCCCGGATCCTGCGAGTGTGACGACCTGGGGCGGGTCCGGTACCTCCGGCGCCTGTCCGGACCGCTGCTCGACCGCTTCGACCTGCGCGTCGCGGTGCAGCGACCGGCGGTCGACGAGCTGCTCGACCCGGGCGGCGGCGAACCGAGCACGGTCGTCGCGGCGCGGGTGGCGGCCGCTCGATGCGTAGCGGTCGAGCGCGCCGGCCGGCTGAACGCGGGCCTGCACGGCGCGCTGCTCGACGAGCTCGCCCCGCTCACCCCCGCCGCCCGCGCCCTGCTCCGTGGTGAGATCGAGGGCGATCGGCTCACGGGCCGCGGGTACCACCGCATCCGCCGGGTCGCCCGCACCATCGCCGACCTCGCCGAGCGGCCCGGCGGCGACGTCGACGTCGAGCACGTCGAGGTCGCCCTGTCGCTGCGCACTCGGCTCCGGGCGGCGACGCCCGGCCTGGTGGCGTGACGTGGCAACCACCGACGGGTACCTCGCGGCGCTGGCCGGGTTCGACCTCATGACGGTCGCCCGGCTGCGCGTGCTCCTCGCCCACCACGGCCCCGACGAGGCGTTCGCGGTGGCCGCCGGCCGTGCCGTCCCGGCGCCGATGGTCGAGCGCCTGCTCACGGTCGATGTGCGGGCGGCCTGGCGGGACTCGGCCGCGCGGCGGCCGGCGGACGAGTGGAGCGAGCGCTGCCGGCGGCTCGGGGTCAGCGTGCGAACGGCGCGTGACCCCGACTTCCCGGAGGTCCTGCGCCACGACCCGCAACCACCCGCCGTGCTGTTCACGCGTGGCGACATCGACGTCCTCGACGGACGGCGCGTCGGCATCGTCGGGACGCGCAACGCCACCCAGGCCGGGCGCGACGTCGCCCACGCCCTCGGCCGCGACCTCGCCGAGGCCGGTGTCGTGGTGGTGTCCGGCCTGGCCAAGGGCATCGACGGCGCGGCCCACCGCGGCACGCTGGGCGTCGCCGGCGGGCGGCCGGTCGCGGTGGTCGGCAACGGGCCGGATCGACCGTACCCACGGGTGCACAGCGGGCTGTGGGACGACGTGTGCGCGCGGGGCCTGCTGCTCTCCGAGTGGCCGCCCGGCACGGCTCCAGAGCCGTTCCGGTTCCCGCTGCGCAACCGCATCCTGGCCGCCCTCTCCGAGGTGCTGGTGGTGGTCGAGAGTCGCGAGCGCGGCGGGTCCCTGATCACCGCCCAAGCCGCCATCGACCGCGGTGTCGAGGTGATGGCCGTGCCCGGGTCGGTGCGCAACCGGGCCGCCAACGGCACCAACCAACTGCTCCGGGACGGCGCCGCACCGGTCACCGACGCCGGCGACGTGCTCGTCGCGCTCGGCCTCGACAACCGCCGCGCCGGCCTGGCGTCGTACGACCCGAGGCCGCTGCCGCGGGGTCAGCAGGCGGCCGTGCTCGAACGCTGCCGCCGGGACCCGTGCACGCTCGACGACGTCGTCAGCGCCCTCGGCCTGCCGATCGCCGAGGCGGCGATGGCGCTCGCCCACCTCGAGCGCGCCGGGTGGGTGCGCCAGGCGGGCGGCTGGTTCGAACCCGTCACGTCGTGGGCCGAGCGATGACCGTGTGGCGCGCATCCATGGAGCATCCACCGACGACCGAATACCCTCGCCAGCGTGGCGCGCTCGCAGCCGGCGAACGAGGCGGCCGCCGACGAGGCGTCGGAGGCCTGGTCCGTCGAGTCCTTCGCGTGCTCGCTCTCGTCGCTGTCCGACCACACCGTCGCCGCCTACGCCGCCGACATCCGTGGCTTCGCCGCGTGGGCGGCGCGTGGTGGCGTCGACGATCCGGCGGCTGTCCGGCGCACGACGGTCCGCCGCTACCTCGCCTACCTCACGACACGCGAGTACGCCCGGCGCAGCGTGGCGCGCAAGGCGGCCGCCCTGCGCCGCTACTTCCGCTGGCTGGTCCGCACGGGTCGCCTGACGGCCGACCCGACGGCCGGGCTGCAGGCCACGGGAGGCGACGGTCGCCTCCCGCGGATCCTCGACCGGCGCGACCTCGACCAGCTGCTCGAGGGCGCGCTGCCGGACGGCGAGCCGGACTGGCGCCGTCGCCGGGACGACGCCGTGCTCGAGGTGCTCTACGGGTCGGGGCTGCGGGTCAGCGAGCTCTGCGGCCTCGACGTGTCCTCGCTCGAGCTGGACCAGGGGGCGGTCACGGCGTGGGGCAAGGGCGCCAAGGAGCGCCGCGTCCCGCTGTCCGAGCCGGCGGTGGCGGCGCTGCGCTCCTGGTTGACGGTCCGTCGCGACGCGGTGGCCGAGGGCCCGGCGCTGTTCGGCAACGAACGGGGTCGCCGGCTGACACCGCGCGACGTGCGCCGCATCGTCGACCGCCGGTCGCCGTCGCCGACGCACCCGCACGCGCTCCGCCACAGCTTCGCCACCCACCTGCTCGACGGCGGGGCCGACCTGCGCGCCGTGCAGGAGCTGCTCGGCCACGCCGACGTGGCGACCACGCAGCGCTACACGCACGTCAGCCGCGAGCGGCTGCGAGCGGCGTACGGAGCCGCGCACCCCCGCGCGTGAGCGCGCCGACCAGCTCATGAGCATCGTCGACGTCGATCCGTACCTGGCCATGCAATGGGAGCGGTGGCTCAAGCGGCGCAGCTCCTCGGCGCGTGACCACCTGATCGTGTCGTACGCCCCGCTGGTCAAGTTCGTGGCCGGCCGCGTCGGCGCCGGCCTGCCGACCAGCGTCGATCCGGGCGACCTCGTGAGCTCGGGCGTGCTCGGCCTGATCGACGCCGTCGAACGCTTCGATCCGCAACGCGGGGTCAAGTTCGAGACCTTCGCGACGCCGCGGATCCGGGGAGCGATCTACGACGGCCTGCGTGAGCTGGACTGGGTCCCGCGGTCGGTGCGGGCGAGAGCGCGCGAGGTCGAGCACGCCTTCGCCGACCTGGAGGCCACGAACGGCCGGGCGCCGACCGACGACGAGCTGGCCGCCCACCTCGGCATCGACCGGGGCCAGCTGCGGCAGTGGCTCTCGTCGATCGCCTCGACCACGGTCGGCCCGCTGGAGCGGGCCCTCGACATGGGCCTGGAGCCGCGCGCCCTCAGCGGCGAGGTGCCGATCGTGCCCTCGACCGTGGTCGAGGAGCGGGAGGTGCGCGACCTGATGCGAGCCGAGATCGACAAGCTGCCGGAGCGGGAGAAGCTCGTGCTCTCGCTCTACTACGACGAGGGCCTCACGCTCAGCCAGATCAGCCGGGTGCTCGGGGTCAGCGAGAGCCGCGTCCCGCAGATCCACAGCAAGTCCGTGCTCCACCTGCGGGCTCGCCTCGGCGCCGCCGGCGTCCGCTGACCCGATCACACCCCGAGGAGGGCCCCCATGGTCCCATTGGCGTTCGTCGCCGCCCTCGCCCTCGCCCCGTCCTGCCTGCTCCCGCCGGTCGACGCTCCAGTGGCCGACCCGTTCCGCCCACCGCCGTGCGTGTGGTGCCCGGGGAACCGGGGCCTGCAGTACGACGTCCCGGCCGGCACGCCGGTGCGGGCGGCGGCTGCCGGCGTGGTGACCTTCAGCGGCGTGGTGGCGGGCACCCGCTACCTCGTCCTCGAGCACGCCGACGGTCTGCTGGCGACCTACGGCCAGCTGGCGTCGACCCCGTGGCGGGCCGGCGATCACGTCGCGTCCGGGGCGACGGTGGGGGAGTCGGCCGGCGGGCTGCACTTCGGGCTGCGACGCGGCGACGAGTACGTCGACCCCGGACCGCTGCTCGGCCGTCTGGTCCGCCGGGCCCGGCTGGTGCCGACCGACGGCACACCGCCCCGCCCGGCCCCGGAGCCTCGCCTGCGCTGCCCGGCCGAGGGTCGCTGACCCCTGCTCAGGGCCACCGTCGTGCGGCCCGCGCCCTGTACACTCGTCGATCGGCCCATCGTCTGGTGGGTCGGTCCGATCCCACCACCCGCCACCACCTGCGGTCGCTCCGGCGCCGGTGCGCGGGCCCGTCAACCGCAGAGGAGAGTGTGCGATGGCTGTCATCACCATGCGACAGATGCTCGAGGCGGGTGTCCACTTCGGCCACCAGACCCGGCGCTGGAACCCGAAGATGAAGCGCTTCATCTTCGGCGAGCGCAACGGCATCTACATCATCGATCTCGAGCAGACGCTCGGGCGCGTCGAGAAGGCGTACGCCTTCGTGCGCGACCTCGTCGCCGGCGGCGGCGTGATCCTGTTCGTCGGCACGAAGAAGCAGGCCCAGGATCCGGTGCGCAGCTACGCCGAGAAGTGCGGGATGCCGTACGTCAACGAGCGCTGGCTCGGCGGCATGCTCACCAACTTCGACACCATCTCCAAGCGCGTGGGCAAGATGCTCGACTTCGAGCGCATGCAGGCGTCCGGTGAGTTCGAGGCCATGCCGAAGAAGGAAGCGCTGCTGCTCACCCGCGAGATGGAGAAGCTGCAGCGCAACCTGGGCGGTCTGCGCGGCCTCAACCGCAAGCCCGACGCCATCTTCGTGCTCGACACGAAGAAGGAGCACATCGCCGTCACCGAGGCCAACAAGCTGGGGATCCCGGTGGTCGCGGTCGTCGACACCAACGTCGACCCCGAGCTCGTCCAGTACCCGATCCCGGGCAACGACGACGCCATCCGGGCCAACTCGCTGCTCGCCCGCGTGATCGCCGATGCCGTCGAGGAGGGCCGCTTCATCGCCGCCAAGCGCGACCCCGGCGCGGCACCGGTGCAGCGCAGCGTCGAGGAGGAAGCCGCCTTCGCCGCGCAGCAGGCCGAGGCCCGCAACCAGGCCGCCCGGGCGCAGGCCGAGCGCGAGGCCCGCCTCGCTGCCCGCTCCGCTCCCGAGGCCGCCGCGGCGGCTCCGGCTGCCACCGAGGCGGCTCCGGCTGCCACCGAGGCGGCTCCGGCTGCGACCGAGGCGGCTCCGGCTGCCACCGAGGCCGCTCCGGCCGCTCCCGAGGCGGCCCCGGCCGCTCCGGCCCCCGCCGAGGCCGCCCCGGCCGCCCCGGCCCCCGCCGAGGTCGTGCCGGCCGCCGACGCCACCGATACCGCCGACACCGCCGAGGCAGCGGCGACCGCGCCCGCCGAGGTCGCCGCCGAGACGCCCTCGTCGGCCGACGAGCCGTCGGTCGCCGAGCCGGCCGCCGCCACCGAGAACACCACCCCCTCCGAGAACACCACCCCCACCGAGAACGACTGAGAGAGAGATCGAGACATGGCGTTCACCGCCAAGGACGTGCAGACCCTTCGCCAGGCGACTGGCGCCGGGATGATGGATGCGAAGCGCGCCCTCGAGGCCAACGACGGCGATGCCACCGCCGCCATGCAGTGGCTGCGTGAGCAGGGCCTCGCCGCCAGCGCCAAGCGGGCCGACCGCGAGAACTCGCAGGGCGTCGTCGCCCTCACCGTCGACGGGCAGGTCGGGGCGATGGTCGAGCTGAAGTGCGAGACCGACTTCGTCGCCGGCAGCGAGCACTTCAAGCTGGAGGCCCAGGAGCTGGTCCACCTCGTGGCTGCCAAGGGCGTCGACGCTGTCGCTGACCGCCAGGATCGCCTGGAGGACCTCAGGATCACGCTCAAGGAGAAGATCGAGCTCGGCCGGGTCGTCCGCGTCGAGGCGGCGCCGGGGGACGTGCTCGACAGCTACCTCCACATCCAGGGCGGTCGCGGCGTCAACGGTGTGCTGGTCGTCCTGCACGACGGCTCGACACAGCTGGCCCACGACATCGCCGTGCACGTGGCCTTCGCCCGCCCGAAGTACCTCAGCCGCGACGACGTGCCGGCCGAGGTCGTCGACGCCGAGCGCCAGACGCTGGAGGCGATCACCCGCAACGAGGGCAAGCCCGAGCAGGCGATCGCGAAGATCGTCGAGGGCCGGCTGGGCGGCTACTACAAGACCGTCGCCCTGCTCGACCAGCCCTACGCCAAGGACGACAAGCAGTCCGTCGCCCAGGTCCTCGGCGGGGCGTCGGTCGTCGAGTTCGCCCAGGTCGAGATCGGCTGACCCGGTGAGCGGGGGGGACGACGGGGGAGCTGCCGGACCACGGTGGCGCCGCATCGTCTTCAAGCCGTCGGGTGAGGCGCTCGCCGGGCCCGGCGGCAGCGGGATCGACGGCGCCACGTTGGCCAAGACGGCCGACGACATCATGGACGTGCGCCAGCGGCTCGACGTCGACGTCGCCGTGGTCGTGGGCGGCGGCAACTTCTGGCGCGGGCGCACCGGCGCGATGGCCGGGATGGACGCCACCCAGTCCGACCACATCGGGATGCTCGGCACGGTGATGAACGCGCTGGCCCTGCAGGACGCGTTGGAGCGCCTGGGCCAGCCGACGCGCGTGCAGTCGGCGATCGAGATGCCCCGCATCGCCGAGCCCTACATCCGCCGGCGGGCGATGCGCCACCTCGAGAAGGGCCGGGTGGTCATCTTCGCCGCCGGGACCGGCAACCCGTTCTTCACCACCGACACCGCCGCAGCGCTGCGGGCGGCCGAGATCGACGCCGGCGCGCTGCTCAAGGGCACCCACTCGGGCGTCGACGGCGTCTACGACGCCGACCCGCGCACCACCGAGTCGGCCCGCAAGTTCGACGAGATCGGCTACCTCGAGGTCATGACGAAGGACCTCCGGGTGATGGACGCCACGGCCATCGCCTTCTGCCGGGACCACCAGATCCCGATCGTCGTGTTCGACATGTCCCACCCGGGGTCGTTGAGCGCCATCCTCGAGGGCGAGCGGGTGGGCACGATCATCAGCGACGGAGACCCGCAACGGCGTCCCTCGTAGACCGCCGACTCGAGGTTCGGCGAGCGGCGAAGCGCAGCGGAGCCGTGAGCCCGGTAGGCGCAGCCGAGGCGGGGGGTGGACGGGCCGGGGCGCTGCCCGTGAGTACGCTGGCCCGATGATCGAGGAGACGCTGCTGGAGGCCATCGACAAGATGGACAAGGCGGTGGGTCACGTGCAGTCGCAGTTCCAGACGGTCCGTACGGGGCGGGCCGCACCGGCGCTCATCGAGAAGCTGCACGTCGAGTACTACGGCTCACCGGTCCCGTTGCAGCAGCTCGCCGGGATCCAGGTGCCCGAGGCGCGCCAACTGCTGGTGAAGCCGCACGACCGCACCATGATGGGCGCGATCGAGAAGACGATCCGCGATGCCGATCTGGGGGTCAACCCGAGCAACGACGGCACGGTCATCCGCCTGTCCTTCCCCCCGCTGACGGAGGAACGGCGCAAGGAGTTCGTCAAGGTGGTCAAGCACATGGCGGAGGATGGGCGCGTCGCGGTGCGCAACCTCCGCCGGGAGGCGCGCAAGCACCTCGAGACCTCCGAGCGCGTCGGCGAGATCTCCGCCGACGAGCTCGAGCGGGCCGAGAAGGAGCTCGAGAAGATCACCCATGAGCACGTCGACAAGATCGACACGGCGCTCGGCCGCAAGGAAGCCGAGCTGCTCGAGGTGTGAGCTCGACGTGGCGGCCGTGGAACGGACAAGGGAGACCCGATGAGTGACGAGATGTGGCGGCGGCGTGAGCGCGGCGACGACCCATCCGACGAGTTCGGCGGCCCGCTGTTCCCCGACGAGCCGGCCGCCGAGGCCACGGGAGGCGCCGACGCCGGCGACGACACCGGCGATCGCCGGTTGCGCTTCAACCCCAACGACACCGGCCCGCTGCCGCACTGGACCGACCCGCCGACCGGTGAGATCCCGCGCCTCGAGCCGACCGCTGCCGCCGGTGGGGGCGACGATGACGACGACGTCGACGTGTGGTCGCAGTTCACCACGGAGTCCCCGGTGTGGCGCGACGACGACCCCTCGAGCGACGTCGGCGCGACGCGCGATCCCTCGGGGGGCGTCGAGCGCGACACCACCGGCGAGGTCCGCGCCGACCCGCTGGCCGAGCCGCCCGGCCGGCCGGGCACCGGTGAGCTCCCGCTGACGCCGCCGCGCCGCGAGCCTGGCCGCATCACCATCGGCACCGATCCGTCCGGCGTGCCGCGCCGGCCACCGGTCGGCACGGCGTCGCGCCGCCGTGCCGCCCAGCAGCGCTCCGGCCGCCCCGCCGGGCCGGCCCGCACGACCTCCGCGCCGGCGTCGACGCGCAACATGCCGGCGGCGATCATCGCCGGCGTCGTGCTGGCCGCGCTGTTCATCGCCGCCACCCTGTGGCGCCCGGTGGGCGTGCTGGCGCTGATCGTCGTCGTGCTCGCCGTCGCCGCCTTCGAGTACTTCGGCAAGGTCACCGAGAAGGGCTACCGACCGGCCGTGGCGCCGGGACTGGCCGCCTGCGTCGCGGCGCCGCTCGTCGCCTACTGGGTCGGCGACTCCTTCCTGCCCTTGGTCATCGCCTTCGCCTTCATCGCCGGAGCGGTCGGCTTCATCGGCGCCAGCGGGGTCGAGGCCGGGCCGCTGCCCAACATGGCGGTCACCACGATGGGCGTCGTGTGGATCGGCCTGCTCGGCTCGTTCGCCGCGCTCATCGTGCGCTGGTCCAACGAGCCGTTCGCCAACAACATCGGCACCGACACGCTGTTCCTCATCGTGCTCGGCGTCGTCGCCAACGACATCGGCGCGCTCCTCGTGGGCTCGTCGATCGGGAAGTCGCCGTTGCGCGCCTGGATCAGCCCGGCGAAGACCGTGGAGGGTCTCATCGGCGGCGCCCTGATGACGATCCTCGTGCTGTTCGTGGTCGGCCTCGCCGACTGGAGCGACACGTGGACCACCGGCGACCTGCTCATCCTCGGCGTGGTGATCGCGGTGATGGCGCCACTCGGCGATCTCACCGAGAGCATGTTCAAGCGCAACCTCGACGTGAAGGACTTCGGGGCGGTGCTCAGCGGACACGGCGGTGTGCTCGACCGCTTCGACGCCTTCCTGTTCGTGCTGCCGGTCGCCTACTACGTGACGCAGGTGCTCGAACCCTGGGCGCCGTAACGAAGGTCGCCATCGCCGGGTCGTCCGGCTCGATCGGCACCCAGACCCTCGACGTCATCCGCGCCGAAGCCGGTCGCTACGAGGTCACCGGCCTCGGCGTCGGCTCGGCCGTCGACGTGCTGGTGGCGCAGGCCCGCGAGCTGCGGCCCCGGCTCGTCGCCGTCGCCGACCCCGCCAAGCGCGCCGAGGTGGCCGCGGCGCTGCCGTTCGCCGAGGTGGTCGACGACCTGGCCGACCTCGTCGAGGGCGCCGACGTGGTCGTCAACGCCGTCGTCGGGTTCGCCGGGCTCCCCGTCACGGTGGCCACGTTGCGCGCCGGCCGGCGCCTGGCCCTCGCCAACAAGGAGAGCCTGATCGCCGCCGGGCCGGTGGTCCAGCCGCTGCGGGCCACCCCGGGCGCCGAGCTGGTGCCGGTCGACAGCGAGCACAGCGCGGTGCACCAGTGCCTGCGGGCCGGCCGCGAGGTCGCGCGCATCCTGCTGACGGCAAGTGGCGGACCGTTCCGGGGCCGCACGGCGGCCGAGCTCGCCGACGTCGGCGTCGACGACGCGTTGGCCCATCCGACGTGGCGGATGGGCCCGAAGATCACCATCGACTCCAGCACGCTGATGAACAAGGGGCTCGAGGTCATCGAGGCCCACGAGCTGTTCGGCACGCCCTACGACGACATCGAGGTCGTCGTGCACCCGCAGTCCATCGTCCACTCGATGGTCGAGTTCACCGACGGCTCGACGATCGCCCAGCTCAGCCGGCCCGACATGCGGCTGCCGATCGGCTACGCCCTCGGGTACCCCGACCGCATCGCCACCCCGTTCGGGCGCATCGACTGGACGCGCCTCGAGCGCTTGGACTTCGCCGCGCCGGACCTCGAGACGTTCCGCTGCCTCGCCCTCGCCTACCAGGCCGGACGCGCCGGCGGGACGGCCCCCGCCTGGCTCAGCGCGGCGAACGAGGTGGCGGTCGAGGCGTTCCTGGCCGGGGAGATCCGATGGAACCAGATCGCGCGGGTGTGCAACGACGTCCTGGACCGGCATGATGCAGAGGTGCCGTCCACGGTGGACGACGTCGTGGCGGCCGATCGGGCTGCCAGGATGGTGGCCCGAGAAGTGCTCGCGACGATACGGAGGTGGTGACGATGCGGACGACGGACCAGCTCCCGCCGCCGCGCAGCCGCTACGAGCGCTTCGGCAACGAGGTGATGGCCGGCGGGTCGGTCACCGAGGAGCCCGTCGACGAGCCGGCGGCCGGCTGGACCGGTGCCCTCGCCGGCGTCGTGATCCTCGGCCTGATGGTCTGGCTCGCCGTCACGAACCTGTGGATGTTCGTGTTCGCCGTCGGGATCCTGGTGTCGGTGTTCCTCCACGAGACCGGCCACTTCGTCACCGCCCGCATGACCGGCATGAAGGCGACGCAGTTCTTCCTCGGGTTCGGCCCGCGGCTGTGGAGCTTCCGGCGTGGTGAGACCGAGTATGGCGTCCGCGCCCTGCCGCTCGGCGCCTTCGTCCGCATCATCGGCATGAACAACATGGACGAGGTGCCGCCGGCCGACGAGGCCCGCACCTACCGCCAGCAGAGCTACCCGAAGCGGATGCTGGTGATCACGGCCGGCTCGCTGATGCACCTGTTGATCGCCGTCGTGCTGCTGTTCGTCGTGTACTCGACGCGTGGGGAGCTGGTCGAGGCGCCGGGCGCCGAGGTCGGCACCGTCATCGCCAACGGTCCGGCCGACGAGGCGGGCATCAGGACCGGCGACGTGATCGTGTCGATCGACGGCACCCAGGTCGACGACCCCGAGGCGCTGGGCGCCGCGGTGCGCAGCCACGAGCCGGGGGACCTCGTCGCCCTCGTCGTCGTGCGCGACGGCGCCGAGACCACGATCACGGCCGGGCTCGGCACCAACACCGACGAGAGCAGCCCGCTGTTCGGTGCCGCCCTGCTCGGGGTGAACAGCCGCACCGCCGCCGAGTGGGAGCCGATGTCGATCGGCTCGGCGGCCGTCTCCAGCGTCACCGACCTGCTCCCGGTCACGTGGGAGTCGACCAAGGGTGTCGTCCAGGTCCTCAACCCGGTGAACATCGTCAACCACCTGTCCGGCGAGTCCGACGACATCGCGACCCGTCCGACCACTGTCGTCGGCATCACCCAGGTCAGCGGCACGATCGGCGAGACCCAGGGCCTCGTCGGCGTCCTCTACCTCCTGGCCGCGCTGAACGTGTTCGTCGGCGTGTTCAACATGTTCCCGCTGCTGCCGCTCGACGGCGGCCACGCCGCCATCGCCACGTACGAGCGGGCGCGCGAGCGTGACGGCCGCCGGTACTTCGCCGACGTCAACCGGCTGATGCCGTTCGCCATGGGCGTGATCGTCGTGCTGCTCGTGCTGTTCATGTCCGGGCTGTACCTCGATGTCACGCAGCCATTGCGATGAGATGCGAGCGAGCGAGCGCCAGCGAGGGAGCGGCCACCAGCGGCCTGCGTGGCCGGGGAACGCCATGAACGTCACGCAGCCGTTGCGATGAGCACCGCCCGGCGCGCGACGCGCCAGATCCACGTCGGCGACGTCGCCGTCGGTGGTGACGCGCCGGTGTCCGTGCAGTCGATGACGATCACGAAGACGGCCGACGTCGAGGGCACGCTGCAGCAGATCTACGCCCTCGCGGCGGCCGGGTGCGACATCGTCCGGTGCACGTGCAACGAGGCCGAGGCGGCGGAAGGGCTGGCCCAGATCGTGCCCCGCTCCCCGGTGCCCATCATCGCCGACATCCACCACCAGTACCGGATGGCGCTGGCGGCCATGGAGGCGGGCGTGCAGGGCCTGCGCCTCAACCCCGGCAACATCCGCAAGCCGGACCACATCAAGGCCGTCGCCAGCGAGGCGCGCGACCGGCAGGTGCCGATCCGCATCGGCGTCAACGGCGGCTCGCTCGACCCCGCCCTCTACGAGAAGCACGGCGGCCTGACGCCCGAGGCGATGGTCGAGTCGGCGCAGCAGGAGATCGCCTACTTCGACGAGGTCGGCTTCGACCTCATCAAGATCTCGGTGAAGGCGTCGAACGTGCCGTTGATGGTCGAGGCCTACCGCCAGCTGTCGGCGGCCACCGACTACCCGTTGCACCTCGGCGTCACGGAGGCCGGCCCGCCGCCGGCGGGGGTGATCAAGGCGACCGCCGGCATCGGCACGCTGCTGATGGAGGGCATCGGCGACACCATCCGCTACTCGCTCACCGCCGATCCTGTCGAGGAGGCGCGCGCCGGACGCCAGCTGCTCGAGGCGCTGGGGCTGCGCGAGCGCAAGAACGTCGACCTCATCGCCTGTCCGTCGTGTGGCCGCGCCGAGATCGACGTGATCGACGTCGCGACGCGCGCCATGGCCGCGTTCGGCGAGCGGCAGCTGCCGTTGCAGGTCGCCGTGATGGGCTGTGTGGTGAACGGGCCCGGGGAGGCCCGCGAGGCCGATCTCGGGATCGCCGCCGGGAACAAGCGCGGTCACCTCTTCGTCAAGGGCCGCAACATCGCCGTCGTCCCCGAGGACGAGATGGTCGAGTCGCTCGTCGAGTGGGCCGAGTTCATCCACGAGCACGGCACCGACGCCGCCATCGCCAGAGCCGACACCGCCCGCGCCGAGCGCGAGGCGTCCCGTGACCGCTCGACGCTGCTGGCGGCGCAGGGAGCGGACGCCAACCACGCCGCGGAGAAGATCGTCGAGATCCGCAAGACCGTGCGGTCCTGAGGTCGGTGCCTGACGTCACAGCGCCGGAGCGCGCCGGGTGCCGGCGCGTACGCTGAGACCCGTGGAGTCCCCGATCGTGTTCTGGCCGTCCGAGCAGGATCAGGTGAACCTGGGCGTCATCGCGGCGGCCGGGCTCACCGGTGAGGCCGCGATCCGGGCGGCCATCGCCAGCCTGGCCGTCGAGTGCACACCGGTCGCGCTGGCCCTGACCGGCGCGACCTCCGACCGCTGACACTGCCGGCACACGACATGCGCTGGGGCTGGTCGCTCTCGCTGTCCGGCGAGCTGGCCGACCCGCGGCGGGTGGGTGACCTGGCGGCCACCGCCGAGCGGGCCGGCTGGGACGGCATGTTCGTGTGGGATCACTTGTGGAACCGCACGATGGCACCGTTCGCCGACCCGTTCGTGACGCTCGCAGCCATCGCGGTGGCAACGCGCCGGGTGACGATCGGGACGCTGGTGGTCGCGCTGCCCCGGCGGCGACCACAGCTCGTCGCCCAGGCGACCACGACGCTCGACAACCTGTCCGGCGGCCGCATGGTGCTCGGTCTCGGTCTCGGCGTGGACAGCTACGGGGAGTACTCGGCGTTCGGCGAACCGGCCGTCGACGATCGCGCTCGGGGCGCGGCCCTCGACGCCGGCGTCGAGCTGCTCCTGCCGATGCTCGCCGGGGCACCGGTGCCGGCGGCGGGCGGTCGTGTGACGACGGTGCCCGGCATACAGCGGCCCCGCGTGCCGGTGTGGATCGCCGGTCGGGCCGGGATGTCGGCCGGTCCGCGACGCGTCGCACGGCACGGCCTCGAGGGCCTGGCGTTGGTGGGCGTGGACGCCTGGACTCCGGGCGATGTCACGGCGGCCTTGGCGGCCGGTGCGCTCGAGGCCGGCACGGTCGACGTGGTGCTGGTGGGCGGGACCCATCCGGACCCGCCGGCGCTGGCCGCCGCCGGCGCCACGTGGTGCGTCCCCGAGATCGAGCCCGGCGCGACGCTGGCCGACGCGCGTGCGGTCGTGTCGTCGCCGCCCGGTTGACGGGTTTGTGTCAGCACACAGCGCTCCGGGAGCGATGTGTGCTGACACAAACCTGAGCAGCTACGTGTAGAAGCCGTCGCGCAGGTTGATGCCGTGCTCCAGCCAGACCTTCGAGCGCGCAGAGCATGCCGGTCCAGCCCTCGCAGTTGCCGTACGACGCCTCCTGGGCGGCGTCGTTCTCGCGCCAGCCCTCTTCGGCGATCGTCACCAGCGTGCGGCCGTCGTCGAGCGGCTCGAAGTCCATCGTGACGGTGGTCTCGTAGCCGTCGTCGCCGCCGTCGGCGGCCGCCCAGCGCAGCACGATCCGGCGGTCCTGCTCGACGTCGACGACGTGGACCGGGAAGGCACCGGGGAAGTCGGCGAAGTCCCAGACCACCGTGGCGCCCGTCTCCAGGCGACCCTTGGCGCCGTTCGTCGTGAAGTACTCCGACAGCACGTCGGGATCGGCGACGGCCTCGAACACCTCGTGCACGGGTCGGGCGATGCGGCCCGAGACCTTGAAGCGCAATGCCATGTCAGCTCCTTCCATCTCCGCGCGTCATGTTATAGGATTACAACATGTCGGGCAAGTCCGTGGTCGAGGACGAACAGTTCGACCGCATCTTCAAGGCCCTGTCGTCGCGGACCCGGCGGGAGATCATCGACCTGCTGAAGGACGGGCCGTGCACCACGGGCGACGTGTGTGTCCGGTTTCCCGGCCTCGACCGGTGCACGGTGATGCAGCACCTCGACGTGCTCGGCAAGGCCGGGATCGTGGTGGCGCGGCGCACGGGCCGCGAGCGGTGGAACCACCTCGACGTACTCCCCATCAAGATGATCCACGACCGGTGGATCGGCGACTACGCCCGCTCCTCCGTCGCCCTCCTCGCCGACCTGCGTGCCGACCTGGAGGCCACACCGTCCTGACGCAGCTCCTCGTCCCATCGCTCGGCCCATCGCGACAGCGGGGCGAGCGCATCGCGGAGGGCGGCGCCGAGCGGCGTCAGCACGTACGCGTCGCCGGCGTCGCGTCCGACCAGACCGGCATCCACGAGCTCGCGCAGCCGGTCGCCGAGCACCGATGACGACATCCCGTCGCACGCCTGCTGCAGGGCCCGGAAGCCGAGCGGACCGTCGCGGAGCTCCCACAGGATCCTCAGCGACCACCGCCGCCCGAGCAGGTCGAGCGCCGCCATGATCGGCCGGCCGCGCGGCGAGCCGCGCACGGGACGGCCGGGCCGCGGCGTGGTGGGCACGGCCGCCATCATAGGCGGTTGCTTCGAATACCGAAGCGACGTAGTGTGCTTCTGAAATCGAAGCATGGGAGCGAACGATGACACCACGCATCCGCCCGGTCGAGCCGCCCTACGACGAGGACACGTCTGCCGCCGTCGCCCGTCTCGGACCACCGATCGCGCTCTTCCGGGTGTTCGCCCGCCGGCCCGACCTGGCCAACGCCATCCATGGCTGGGGGAGCTACTACCTGTCGCGCCGGTCGGCGCTGACCCTGCGCCAGCGCGAGCTCGTGATCGACCGCACGACGGCGCGGTGCGGCGCCGACTACGAGTGGGGCATCCACGTCCAGCTGTTCGCGGAGAAGGCTGGGCTCACCGATGCGCAGGTGCGGTCACTCGCACTCGGCGGACCAGACGACCGATGCTGGACCGGCCCGGATGACCGGGCCGTGTTGCGGGCCACGGACGCGGTCCACGAGCGGGCCGATCTCGACGACGCCGAGTGGGCCGATCTCGTGGCGGCGACCGGCGAGGACGCCGCGGTGGAGGTGCTCCTCCTGGCCGGGTGGTACCACGCCATCTCGTACGTCGTCCGCGCGGCTCGCCTCGACCAGGAACCCGGCACCCCGATGCTCGCCGGCTGACCGCTTGTGTCAGCCCGGGCACAGATTCGTCCTTCCGCCCGCCGTACCGTAGGGTGACCGGCACTCGAGGGAGGGCAAATGACGGGTGGACGGACGATGAGCTTGCTGGTCGCGGGCGCGCTCGCGGCTGGGGCGGTGGTGGTCGGGCTCGGGCCTGCCCCGGTGGCGCAGGCGGGTGACGTCATCTACCTGGTCCTGTCGACCCTGGATGAACCGCACGACCCGGCGTTCCCCGGCCAGTGCGTCAGCACGCCGTCGGGAGCCTGCACCCTGCGCGCTGCCCTCGGGGCAGGGCCGATCGCACCGGTCGGCAGCGACGACCAGGTGACGGTCTCGCTCGCCAACGTCCTCGGCCAGACCATCTCCCTCGACGGCCCCATCGCGTTCGGCGACTGGGGCGGTTCGGTCAGGATCGAGGCCTCGCTCGACCCGGCCGCGCGGGTGCGGATCGTGCAGGGCAGCATCGGCGGTCTCCTCGAGTACCAGGGCGCCGGGACGCTCGAGCTCGTCGGATTGACCCTCGAGGGCGGGAACGCCACCGCTGACGGCGGCGGCCTGCTCGTCGACGACGCCGACGCCGTGCAGATCTGGAACTCGGCGTTCGTCGACAACCAGGCGGCGGGCAATGGCGGCGGTGCGTCCATCAACGCCAACTCACTCCTCGTGTCCGACAGCACGTTCGACGGGAACAGCGCCGCCGGCGAGGGCGGCGCCATCAACTTCTTCGCCGACGGCCCCGGCGGCGCGAACACGTTCGACCGCGTCGACTTCACCGGGAACTCGTCGACCGGCGGAGGGGCGCTCAGGATCGTCAAGGACGCCATCTTCCCGACGATCATCGTGTCGTCGCGCTTCGAGGCCAACCACGCGACCATCGGCTCCGGCGGCGCGGTCGCCTGCAGTGGTTGCGATGGCGACGGCAGCGGTGTCTTCCTGCGCGAGTCGAGCGTCGTCGGCAACACCGGCTCCGCGGTCGGCGGCGTCACGTCCACGTACGTCTCGGCGACCAACACCACGTTCACCGGCAACTTGGGAGAGAGTGGCAGCGCGATCAGCGCCGCCAACGGGCAGCTCGTCCACGTCACCATGGCCGAGAACGACACGGTCTCGCCCGGTCTGGCCGTCGACCCCGGCGGCGAGATCACCACCCGCAGCAGCATCCTGCTCGACGCGTGCTCCGGCACGGTCACCTCGCCGTTCGGTGACGTGTCCCTCGCCGACTCTGACATCTGCGTCGTGGGGGGCAACACGGCGACGCCCGCGGGTCCGATCGTGTTCGCTCCGCTCGACGGGGCGGGCGGGCCGCTCACCGGTGACCGGCGCGAGCTGCCGGTGCTGATCCCGCCGTTCAGCAGCGGCGCACCGTGCGCGGCGCTCATCGACGAGCGCGGCGCGCTCCGTCCGACGCCGAGCCCGGCCAACCCGTGCACGTTCGGTGCCGTCGAGCCCGAGGCCGGGGGCGAGGACCGGACGCTGCTCGTCGACCAGGCGGGCTTCGACGCCGAGGACCGCTACCCCGGTGACGGGGTGTGCGACACCTGGCGCGGCGGGTGCACGCTGCGCGCCGCGGTCATGGAGACCCAGGCGCTCCCGTCGCAGGACATCATCCAGATCGCCGACGGGCTCGGCGCGATCCGCCTGACATTGCCGTTCTGCAACCCGGCGTCCGACCTGAACGGGCGGTGCGCCGACCTCGACATCAGCCGTGGCAACGTGAGCATCTTCGGGGCGGCCGGGAAGTCCACCATCGGCGCGACCTCGTCCCGCGTCTTCGACCTCTCGACCGACGTGACGCTGTCCGACCTCGACCTCGAGGAGGGCCACGCCGCCGGGGAGTTCGGCGGCGGCGGTCTCGTGGAAGCGGCACCCCCGGCAGGCAAGGCCGTCTGGATCTTCGACTCGGAACTGCACGGTGGTCAGGCCACCGGGCAGGCCGGCGGCGCCGTCTCCTTCGTCGGTGAGGGCACGCTCGTGCTGCAGAGCGTGGACATGCACGACAACGTCCTCATCAACGGCGTCGGTGGTGCGCTCAACGTGACCTCGACGGCCGGCGACGTGCGTCTCATCAACGTGCGGGCCACGGACAACAGCGCGCAGTTCCGGAGCGCGTTCGTCATCGAGACCGGTGGTTCGGTCAGGCTCACGGACGTCGTGGTGGCCGACAACTTGGGCAGCTTCGCCGTCGAGTGCCGGTGCGCCGACGCCACGTTCGAGCGCGTCTCGATCCACGGCAACACCGGGCTGTTCACGGGGGGTCTGTTCTTCCCGGCGATCCCCGACTCATGGACGGCGACGCCCCCGGGCATCCGGCTGAGCAACGTCAACATCAGCGCCAACCGTGGCCGCGGTGCGGCGATGCGCGTCGACGCCGCCCTCGCCGGTCAGCGCCAGGTGCCGGTGTCGATCAGCTACACCACGGTGGCCCGCAACGACGGCCGCAACGGATCGGGCTTCGTCGGCGGTGGCTTCGTGAACAACAACCCCGACCCGGCGACCCGGCCGACGGTGTCGAACTCGATCTTCGCCGACAACCTCGCCGACACCCCCGCGACGGCCAACTGCATCGGACCGATCACCGCCCTCAGCGCGGTGTTCGACCCGCTGAACGGCTGCGCCGCCGCCGGGGTCGACACCCGCGATCCGCTGCTCGGCCAGCCCACGGAGCGGGCCGGCCGGGTCGGTCCGACGGGTCTCGATCCGCTCGGGACGGTGCCCGTCGTCGAGCCGGCCCCGAGCTCGCCAGTGGTCAACGCCGTGGAGTGCTCGGAGACCACACCGGTGGACGTCAGCAACGTCCCGCGGCCGACCGGCGCCGGGTGCGACGCCGGCGCCGTCGAGGTGCTCGGCATCGCTCTGCACCTGTTCCCGAGCCTGTCCTCCGTGACGGCGTCGGGCTCGGCCGTGCCGCTCTCCAAGCTCCGCCCCACGGCCGTCGCCCCGCGCATCGTCCCCGGCACCACACTCGCCGCGCCGACGGTCGACGGCCAGGAGCTGCGCGCGCTCGACCTGCGCGACACCCCCCTCGGCTCGATCCCGCTCGGTTCGATCCCGCTCGGCTCGATCCCGCTGGGCTCGATCCCGCTGGGCTCGATCCCGCTCGGGTCGATCCCGTTGAACCGCGCCGGCGGGTGGACCGAGGTGCTCGACGGCACCACGCTCGCCAACCGGCCGCTGCAGAACGTCACGTTCGCCGAGGTCCTCGCCCTCGACCCGCCGGTGCTCGGCACCGACGAGTCGGCGATCAAGCTGGCCGACCTCGACCTGCGCAGCACGCCGCTCGGTTCGATCCCGCTCGGCTCGATCGCCCTCGCCAACCTCCCGCTCGGCTCGATCCCGCTCGGCTCGATCGGCCTCGACTGGTGTGCCAACGTCGTGCGGCCGAACGTCGACGCCACCGTGACGTGTGGGCCCGGCGGTGACATCGACCCGACCAACCCGGCGACCACGCTCCTCGCGCTCAGCCTGTTCGGCGTCCCGCTCGGCTCGATCCCGCTCGGTTCGATCCCGTTGGGGTCGATCGACCTGTCGGCCTCGCCGCTCGGCTCGATCCCCCTCGGCTCGATCGCCCTCGACGCCTCGCCGCTCGGTTCGATCCCGTTGGGTTCGATCCCGCTCGGCTCGATCCCGCTGGGGAGCATCCCGCTCGGTTCGATTCCGTTGGGTTCGATCCCGTTGGGTTCGATCCCGTTGGGGAGCATCCCGTTGGGTTCGATTCCGTTGGGTTCGATCCCGTTGGGTTCGATCCCGCTCGGTTCGATCCCGCTCGGTTCGATCCCGTTGGGGAGCATCCCGCTCGGTTCGATCCCGTTGGGTTCGATCCCGTTGGGGAGCATCCCGTTGGGTTCGATCCCGTTGGGTTCGATCCCGTTGGGTTCGATCCCGTTGGGTTCGATCCCGCTCGGTTCGATCCCGTTGGGTTCGATCCCGTTGGGGAGCATTCCGTTGGGTTCGATTCCGCTCGGTTCGATCCCGCTCGGTTCGATCCCGTTGGGGTCGATCCCGCTGGTCGCCAACTGCCAGGTCGTCAACTGCAACAACGCCAGCCTCACGCTGGCCCAGGTGGCCGCCACCCCCAATGGGCTCGTGCCGGGCGCTCGGCTGCAGGACGTCGGCGCGTACGGCCGCACGACCCTGGAGGACCTGGCCGGCGTCGCTGCCTTCGACGCGCTGACCCTGGCCAGCCTCGGCAGCTACGGCCAGACGCTGCTGTCCGACCTCGCCGGCGTGCCGGCGTTCGACGCCCTCACGCTCGCCGGGCTCGGTGCCTACGGCGACACCACGTTGGCCGACCTCGGCGGCCTCGCGGCCGTCCAGCAGCTGACGCTCGCGCAACTGCAGGCCGGCACGCTGGGGGACCTGGAGGGCTGGGACGGCCTCGACGACCTCACCACCACGATCGCCCAGTTCCTCGCGCTGCTGCCGTCGGAGGTGCGCAGCGGGTTGACCCTCGGATCGCTGCTGCAGGGCGTGGTCCCGGCCGAGGACTACCCGTGGGAGGACCTCGACCTCACGGCGGCCGGCGACGTCATCGCCGAGGCGTCCGGGGGGCTGGTCACCTTCGTGCTGGAGATCGACGCCACCGCCGCGGCCGAGGCCGCCTACGACGTCGACATCCAGCTGCCCACCGGCTTCCGGTACGTCGAGGGCAGCCTCACGTACCCCGGCGCGATCAACGCCACGACCGTCGAAGGCAGCGTCGTGTCGACCTCGGTGTCGCCCCGCAGCGGTGTCAGCCTGCTGCAGTTGCAGGCCCGCGCGCCGCTGGCCGTCGGCTTCAGCGGGCGCTCGTCGGCCACCCTGACCACGGTGGTCGACGGCGGCCCGCTCGTCGTCACCGCGACGGGCGTGGAGCAGGTCGTGTCCGAGGCGTTCGAGCCCAACGACACGCCGGCGACGGCCACGCCGGTGTCACCCGGGACGCTCTACCTGACGCACATCGCGTCCACGGGCGACGAGGACTGGTTCGCCGTCGAGGTGGCCGCTGGCGAGCGCCTGTCGGCCATCGTGTCGAACCTGGCCGCCGACCTCGATCTGGCGGTGTTCGCGCCGGCCACGCCGCGTCTGCGCGAGGCGTCCGAAGGCGCCGTCGTCCCGGCGGCCGACCAGGGCCGCAGCCTGCTCGCCGGCGGCACGGTCGCCGACACCCAGGTGGCCGGCGACATCGACGTCTCGCCGCCCGCCGGCTACGAGCTCCTCGGCGTGTCCGCCAACCGCGGCACGTCCGACGAGGACGTCGCCTCGGACGGTCTCGACGCCGGTCGCTACCTCATCCGCGTCACGGGCTACCAGGGAGCCACCAGCGCCCAGCCGTACGCCCTGCGCGTGAAGTTGACCGCGCCGTCGCTGCTGGGTGCCTGCCTCCCCAGCACGTTGCCCGTGTCGCAGGGCCCGGCCGCCGGCTTCACCGCCACCGTCCCGAGCGGCGCGACCACCCTGTACGTCATCGACTCCGGGCGAATGGTCGCCCACGATCCGGCGGGCGGCACCGTCATCGCCGCCCTCGAGCGGCTGCTCGACGCCGTCGCCGACGATCCCGACGCCTACGCCGGCGAGGTTGCCGGCGTGCTCGACGTCGCCACGGTGGCGAACGTGCAGTCGGCGTACACGGCCTGGGACCGCGATCCCTGCACCCCCGCGCGCGCCAACGGCGTCGTCAGTGCGATCGGCGCGGAGATCGACGACGTGCTGTTCCAGCACCAGACGATCACCCACGTGGTCCTCGTCGGCGGCGACGAGCAGATCCCGTTCGCCCGTGTGCGCGATGCCACGATCTACTCGAACGAGCGCGAGTACGTCGAGGGCCCCGGCGTCGTGCAGACGCCGCTCACGACGAGCCTGGCGCTCGGCTACCTGATGAGCGACGATCCCTACGGCGACGCCGCGCCGCTGACCGTCGGCACACGGGAGCTCTTCGTGCCCGACGTGGCACTCGGCCGCCTGGTCGAGACGCCGCCCGAGATCGTGGTCGCCCTCGACAACTACCGCACGTTCTTCGGTGAGCTCGACCCGTCGACCGCGCTCTCGACCGGATACGACTTCCTGCAGGACGGCGCCAGCGCGGTCGCCGGCGCGCTCTCCGCCAACGGCCTGCCCACCGCGAGGTTGATCGACGACGAGTGGGACGCCGGCGCGCTCGACGCCGCGCTGTCCGGTACGGCGACGGTGCCGGCGCCCGACGTGGCGTCGGTGAACGCCCACTTCGACCACTTCCGGGCGCTGCCGGCGGAGCCGACCCTTCCGAACGAACCACCACCCGCGCTGTACACGACCGACGACGTGCTCGACGCCACCACCCGCCCGGCGATCGAGCGGGCGCTGCTGTTCTCGATGGGCTGCCACGGCGGCCTGTCGGTCAGCGACCTCACCGTGGGCGGGATCCGCTCGACGGACTGGGCGCAGACGTTCACCGGGGCCGGCGGCGTGTTCGCCGGCAACACCGGGTTCGGCTACGGCGACGACGCCGTCGTGGGGGCCACCGAGGACCTGATGCTGCGCTTCGCCCGCCACCTCGACGGTACGCGCACGGTCGGCGAGGCGATGGCGCTCGCCAAGCAGCTGTACGTGGCCGCGAACCGTGAGAACCTCACGCCGTTCGACGAGAAGGTCGTGGCCCAGGTCGTCGTCTACGGCCTCCCGCAGTACCGCCTCGGCGACGGGACGCCTGCTGAGCAGACCGAGGTGACGCCGGTGCCCGACGTGCTCGGCCCGCTCGATGGCACGGTTGGCACGCTGGCCAACGCCTTCGAGCTGCTGCCCAACCCTGCCGACGTGCCCAATCCCGAGCGGGGCCGGTACTACGCCGTCGCCGGCGACACGCAGACGACGGCCAACCAGCCCGTGCAACCGCGGGCCATCGTCGACGTGACGGCCACCGACCGGCGGGCTCGCGGTGCCCTCATCACGTCGCTGGCGTCGCACGACGTGCCGTTGGCCGATCCGGTGTACTTCACGCCCGCGGTGGACTCCGGTGCGACCGCGCCGGAGGTCAGCACGACGCCGACGATCTTCCCGACCCAGCTGCAGGGGGTGAGCCGCTACGACGACACGAGCGGACCGCGGGACCAGCTCGTCGTGGTGCCCGGGCAGTTCTTCGGGAGCGCCAGACGCGACAGGGGGTGGCATCCAGCGGCTGTTCGACTCGGTCGGGTACACCGTGCTGTACGCCCCACTTCCTGGCGAGGACGGTGCCGGCGACGGCGTGGCGCCGCTCATCGGCCAGGTCGACGCCGTCCTCGACGACCTCGGGACGATCACGTTCCGCGCCGAGATCAGCGACGAAGGTGGCGCGGTCCTCGCTGCGACGGTGCTGTTCACGAACGCCCTCGCGCCGGGGGCGTGGACGCCCGTTCCGCTGGCCCGCCAGGCCGACGGCAGCTGGACCGGCACGGCGTCTGCAGGCGGCGCCACCGAGGTCGACTTCTTCGTGCAGGGTGTCGACCGCGGCGGCAACGTCGCCGTCTCCACCAACAAGGGCGCATACCACCGCTCGGTGGAGGTCGGCCCGCCGACGATCGACGTGAGCGGCGAGCTCGACGCGGCGTCCGGTTGGTACACCGGCCCCGTCCAGATGACCGTCGCCCCCTTCTCGCCCGGTACGACCGTCGACGTGACCGTGAACGGGCAGCCGGCCAGCCCGGTCCTGCGCTTCGAGCAGGACGGCGTGTTCGAGGTCGCCGCCTCGACGCCGGGCGGTCCGACGACCACCACGGTGGTGCGCGTCGACGGAACGGCGCCCGTGTTGACGGCGTCGGCCACGCCGGACGTGCGGCCGTCGCTCGTGCCGGTGGAGGTCGCGCTGGTGGCAGCCGACGCGGGCATCGGGGTCGCCTCGATCCGCTACACGACGACCGGCGCCCTGGTGACGCCGGAGACCACGGTGGACGGCACCGCCGCGGTCGTCACGGTCGGCGAATCCGGCACCACGACGGTGACCGCCAGGGCCATCGACCGTCTCGGCCGCCCGAGCGCGCCGGTGTCGATCGAGGTCGAGGTCGGCGCACCGCTCGACGCCTCACCACCCGAGGTGTCGTGTGGCAACGTGCCCGCGGCCTGGCAGCGCAACGACGTGGTCCTGTCCTGCACCGCGCGGGACCTGGAGTCTGGCCTCGCGGCCGACTCGCCGGCCCAGTTCGAGCTGCGCACCGCCGTCCCGGACGGCACCGAAGTGGCCAACGCGTTCACCGACAGTCGCCCCATCTGCAACCAGGACGGCGCCTGCACCCAGGCCGGTCCGTTCGGCGGGGCGAAGGTCGACAAGCGGCCGCCGGTGGTGACCCTGGCGTTCCCGCGGCCCGGCGAGCAGGTGACCCGCAATGCCGCGGTCACGACCGACACCGTGTGCCAGGACGGCGGCAGCGGCGTCGGCAGCTGCCCGCGGGTGGCCTTGTCGACGTCGACGATCGGCCCCAAGACGGTGACCGTCACCGGCACGGACGCCGTCGGGAACGCCACGACGGTCACGGTCGGCTACACCGTCATCCACCAGTGGAACGGCTACCAGCTGCCGACCCTCGACCCGCCGTTCATCAACCTGGCCGGGACGGGTTGGACCTACCCGGTGCGCTTCTCGATCTCCGACGCCAACCGCCGCATCGACCGGGACCTGCGGCGGGTGACCCGGATCGAGTACCAGCGCTTGCACCTGGTCACCGGCCAGCCGACGGCACCGCCGGTCGTGCTCATCGACGCCACCAAGCGGTCCGGGCTGCAGGAGGGTCTGCTCGGCTACCGCTACGACTGGAAGATGCCGTCGGCGGCGGGGCTGTACCGGCTGACGGTCACGCTGGATGACGGCACCACCCACTTCGCCACGTACCTGATCCTGTAGCCGGGTGTACTGCCCGGCTAGATCGGTGTCACGACGTAGGTGACGGCCTCGGCGACGAGGCCGTCACCGGGCGCGAGGTAGGTGGTCCGCCCGTCGAGGGCCACGGTCAGCTCGTGGCCGCGCGCCTCGTGCCTGGAGCCGGGCGCGATGCGCACCAGCGCCACACCGGCCTCGGGGAGGTCGTGGCGATCGCTCGCCGGGAGCACCGGCTCGGCCAGCGGGGTGGGATCGACGACGGCGAGGAGGTCGTCGACGTCGACGGGCTTGACGGTCAGGCCGCCCCGTACGACGTTGTCGCTGGCGCCCATCAGCTCGATCCCGGCCCCGCCGAGGTAGGCGTGGAGGTTGCCCGACCCGAGGCGGATGGCCTCGCCCGGTCGGAGGTGGACGAGGTTCAGCAGCAGCGTGACGGCGACGCTCGGGTCGCCCGGGTAGCGCTCGGCCAACTGGGTGACCCAACGGGCCTCCGGACGCTGGCTCCCCGCCGCCGCGTCGATCACCGGGTCGACCTTCACCTGCCCGTGGTAGAGGCCGGCCATCGCCCCGCCGGGGCCGTGCCGGTCGACCACCCGGGCGAGCTCGACGGCGCCGATGTCGCCGAGCAGGTCGAGCGTGGCGGCCACCGGGCGGACCCCGCAGAAGGCCTCGAAGGGGGTGAGCGCGCAGAGCAGCTCGGGCTTGGGCTCGGGATCGGCGTAGCGCCCGGCGGCGAACCCGGCCTCGGCCTGGGCCCGGCTCGGGTGCGCCTGCAACGACAGCGGCTCGGCGGCGGCCAACACCTTGAGGAGGTAGGGGAGCCGCCCCGTCAGCCGCTCCAACGGCTCGCCGTCCGCCAGCGTGGCCGGACCACCGGGGTGCGTGCCCAGCCACAGCTCGGCCCACGGTCGTCCGTCCGGCTCGACGCCGAGCAGGTCCGGGATGAACCGCGGATCGCCCCACGCGTAGTGCTGGACCACCCCGCGGACCTCGTGCACGACGTCAGGCTACGGAACCCGGCGCCGGGAACCGGTGACGGCCTGGCTACCGTCCAAGCCCCGTGATCCCCCGCGCCATCCTCCTGCTCGTCGCCGCCTCGATCGTCGTCGCCTGTGGCGACGACGACGACGGCGATGCCTCGTCGGCGCCGTCGACCAGCGCGGCCGGGGCCGGCTACGTGCTCGCCACGGGGCCCGACGACGTGATCGTCAGCGTGGCCTACGAGGGCGGCTTCGTGCCCGTGGAGACGATCTTCACGGCCACGCCGGCTGCGATGATCACCGGCGACGGCCGCGCGCTGTCGGCCGGCGCGGTCCCGGCCATCTACCCCGGTCCGCTGTTGCCCAGCGTGCTGCAGCGGACGATCTCGCCCGAGGCCACGCAGGAGGTGATCGCGCTGGCTGACGACCTCGGCCTGCTGCGCGACGTGACCTACGACCGCAATGACCAGATCGCCGACGCCGCCGACACCGTCGTGATGCTCACCGTCGACGGCACGATCTACCGCCACCAGGCGTACGCCCTGGGCCTCGACGACGAGCGCGATCCGGACCGGGCCAACCTCGCCGAGTTCGTGGCGGCGGTCACCGATCTGCCGACGACCGTCGGTGCGGACCAGCTCGGTCCCGACGAGCCGTACGCGGCCGAGGAGTACCTCATCCAGTCGCGGGCCGTGAACCCCGAGGACGGCGACACCGAGATCGCGCCGACGGTGGTCGACTGGCCCGCCGACGCGTCCGTCCGGCTGGCCGACGCCTGGGACTGCGTCGCCGTGCCGGTCGCCGAGTTCGAGCCGTTGTTCCGCGATGCGAACCAGCTGACGTACTTCCGCGACGCCGACGTGACGTACCAGGTGCTCGTGACGCCCCGCGTGCCCGGCCGGGAGTGCTGACCCGCTGGCGCGATGAGTTCCGGGGCGCCGGACCGTCGGACCGATGAACACCCCGGACCACAGGAGGCACCCCCTTGGCAGCATTGACGCCCGCCACCGAGCTCGCAGCGAGCAACCCGATCCGCCACCCCAACGAGTCCGACGAGTATCGCCAGGCCCGCCAGGACCTGCTCGTCGAGGAGATCGAGCTGCGCCGCCAGGTCGAGCGCGTCGCGGCGATGCGCCGGGATCTGCCGCCGGGTGGTGAGGTCGCCCGCGATTACCACTTCGTCGCCGAGGACGGTAGCGACGTGTCGTTGGCCGACCTCTTCGGGGATCACGACACGCTCGTCGTCTACAGCTACATGTTCGGACCGCAGCGGGACGCACCGTGCCCGATGTGCACGTCGTACATGGGCGGGCTCGACCACAAGATCGCCGACATCAGCCAACGCGTCGCCATCGCCTTCACGGCCCGCTCGCCGATCGAGCG
This sequence comes from uncultured Acidimicrobiia bacterium, assembly GCA_963784255.1. Taxonomy (GTDB): domain Bacteria; phylum Actinomycetota; class Acidimicrobiia; order Acidimicrobiales; family Ilumatobacteraceae; genus JALZMG01. The sequence goes on from CAWAQO010000007.1 coordinate 662,556, forward strand.
GCTCGAGGGGTTCAAGGCCGAGCGGGGCTGGACGCAGCTGCCGCTGTTCAGCGACCAGCAGGGCGACTACACGCGCGACTACGTCTCGCCCGACGACGGCGACATGCCCGCCTACAACGTGTTCACCCGCCGTGACGGCGTGATCCGCCACTTCTGGAGCGAGGAGTTCACCGGGGAGATGGCCGACCCGGGTCAGGATCCCCGCGGTGCGGTGGAGATGGACCCGCTGTGGCTGCTCCTCGACACCGTGCCCGACGGGCGCGGCACGGACTGGCGCCCGCAGCTCTCGTACTGACGGCGAGGCGGCGCGTCAGAGCACGACGACGGACCGGAGGACCTCGCCGCGCTCCATCCGGTGGAACGCCTCCTCGACCCCGTCGAGGCCGATCTCCTCGCTGACGAAGCGGGCCAGGTCGAGGCGCCCCTGCAGGTACAGGTCGATGAGCATCGGGAAGTCGCCGCGACGGCAGGCAGTCGCCGTACCAGCTCGACTTCAGCGCCCCGCCGCGGCCGAACACCTCGATGAACGGGAGCTCGAGCACGTCCTCGGGCCGCGGTACGCCGACCAGCACGACGGTGCCGGCGAGGTCGCGCGCCGCGAAGGCCTGGCGGTAGACCATCGGGTTCCCGACCGCCTCGATGCACACGTCGGCGCCGAACCCGCCGGTGACCGAGCGGATGAAGTCCACCGGATCGTCCGTCGAGGAGTTGCACGTGTGGGTGGCGCCGAACTCGGTCGCCCACGCCAGCTTGCGGTCGTCGACGTCGACGGCGATGACCGTCGACGCACCGGCGATGACGGACCCGGCGATGGCGGCGTCCCCGACGCCGCCGCACCCGAACACGGCCACCGTCTTGCCCCGCGTGACGCCTCCGGTGTTGATCGCCGCACCGAGCCCCGCCATCACACCGCAGCCGAGCAGGCCGGCCACCGTCGCCGGCGCCGCCGCGTCGACCTTCGTGCACTGGCCGGCGGCGACCAACGTCTTGTCGGCGAAGGCGCCGATGCCGAGCGCCGGCGACAGCACGGTGCCGTCGGTGAGCGTCATCTTCTGCTGGGCGTTGTGCGTCGCGAAGCAGTACCACGGCTCGGCCCGCAGGCAGGCCCGGCAGTGGCCGCACACGGCCCGCCAGTTGAGGATCACGAAGTCGCCGGGCGCCACGTCGGTGACGCCGTCGCCGACGGCCTCGACGATGCCGGCCGCCTCGTGGCCGAGGAGGAAGGGGAACTCGTCGTTGATGCCGCCCTCGCGGTAGTGCAGGTCGGTGTGGCAGACCCCGCACGCCTGCACGGCGACGAGCGCCTCTCCCGGCCCCGGATCGGGCACCACGACCGTCTCGATCCTGACCGGCTCCCCCTTGCCAGGGGCGATGACTCCACGGACTTCGTGCGACATGGGCGGGCAACTACGGTTTGTGCGCGGAGCGCCGGCCAGGCGCGCGTTGGTGCACAAACGCGTGATCGGGGCGCGACCGCTCCACGATCTGGGCGGGATCTGTCTCACCTGCTGGCGAGGATCCCGCCCAGACGGGTCCCTGGTGAGATTCCCGCCCAGATTGGGGGACGTCAGAAGAGTCGGAGGTCGGTGGGGGCGAGGCCGCGCAGGGTGTCGTAGTCGACCTCGACCCAGCGGAAGCCCGCGCGCCTCGGCGAGCACGCGGGCCTGCGGCTTGACGATCTGGGCGACGAACACGCCACGCACAGCGCCCAGCGACGAGTCGAGGTGCAGCCGCTCGATGTAGCGGGCGAGCTGCTCCACGCCGTCGATCTCGCCGCGGCGCTTGACCTCGATGGCGACCACCGCCCCGCCCGCGTCGCGGCACACCAGGTCGATCGGCCCGATCGCCGTCGGGTACTCCCGGCGCACCAGCCGCAGCCCCTCCTCGATGGCGTGCGGGCTGGCGGCGAGCAGCTCCTGGAGGTGCGCCTCGACCCCGTCCTTCTGCAGGCCGGGGTCGGCGCCGAGGTCCCAGCTGGTGTCGGACAGCACCTCGTGCAGGGTGATCGTCAGGCGCTCGCCCTTGGGGTTGATGATCGTCCACACGTCCGGCGCCTCGACCAGCGTGTTCGGCGCGTTCATCCAGTTGAGCGGCTTGTAGGCCCCGCCGTCGGCGTGCACCGCCACGCACCCGTCGGCCTTGACCATGATCAGCCGCAGCGCCTCGGGCAGGTGCGCCGAGAGCCGGCCGTCGTAGTCGACGGAGCACCTCGCCACCACGACCCGCACGTCGGCGACCCTACCGGCGCACGAAACGCTCGGATCAGCGGCGGTGGCGCATGCGGTGCTGGATACGGCGCGGCGGGCTTGCAGCTCGCGGTGGGTCAGGCGCTCGACGCTGGCGTCGAGCCCGAACCCCGCCTTGACACCCTCGAGGTCGACGGTCATCGCGGTCGCGTCGATGCCCAGCTCCCGGCCCAGCCGCTCGCCGTGGCGCTGGGCGAAGAGCATCGAGATCGTGCCGATCTCGGCGAGGATGTCGAGGTCGGGGGCCAGGCGGGCGATGGCGCCGTCGAGGAACACGAGGTTCTTGACGTACAGCATCAGCTCCTTGGGGAGGCGGGCGCCGTAGCCGAGCAGCGCCTTGACGACTCGCTGCACCTCCTTCACGAGCTGGTCGCCGGTCAACGTCGTCGGGTCGACGGGCGCCTGGTCGAGTCCGAGATCCCGGATGACCGCCCGCAGGTCGGTGTCCAGGGGGAGGGCGCCGAGGTCGCGCAGGGCCGCCATCTGGCCCATCAGGTCGTTGGTCGTGGCACCGAGCATGAGGCGCAGGAACGCCAGCCGGCGCTCGTCGCTCAGCCGGGCGACGATCCCGAAGTCGAGCAGCGCGGTGCGCCCATCGGGCCGTACGAACAGGTTGCCGCCGTGGAGGTCACCGTGGAACACGCCCTCGACCATCGCCCCCTCCAGCAGGGCGACCATCGCCGTGCGCACCACGCCCTCGGTGTCGACACCCGCCTGGCGCATGCCGGCGACGTCGTCGAACTTGAACCCGTCGAGGCGCTCCATGACGAGGACCCGGCGGGTGACCAGCCGGGGGTGCGGGCGGGGCACGACGTAGCCGCGCTGCTCGAGGTCGCGCAGCATGATGGCGACGTCGAGCATGTTGGCGGCCTCGACCCGGAAGTCGAGCTCCTCCACGATGGTGTCGGCGAACAGTTCCACCAGCGCCGGCGGGTTGGCCAGGGCGGCCACGGGGATCCGCCCGACGAGGTGCGGGGCCAGCCACGCCATCGCCCGCAGGTCGGTGTGCACCAGCCGGGAGACGTCGGGCCGCTGCACCTTGACGACGACCTCCTCGCCGGTGACCAGCCGGGCGGCGTGCACCTGGGCGATGGACGCCGCGGCGAGCGGGGTCGTCTCGAACGAGGCGAACACCTCGTCGAGGCGCTGGCCGAGGTCGGCTTCCACGGTCGCCCGCACGTCGTCGAACGACTCGGCCGGAACCTGGTCGCGGCAGCGTTTGAACTCCTCGACCAGTTGCGGCGGGAACAGCCCCTCGCCGGACGAGATGATCTGGCCGAGCTTGATGAACGTCGGGCCGAGGTCCTCGGCGGCGCGCCGCAGCCGCCACGACAGCTCGGCGACGCCGCGGTCACCGGGTGCGCGGCCGCGCCGGCGCCGCCACATCCACGGCACGACCGCCATCACCAACCGGCCGAGGACGCGAATCCCCCGGCGGCCCGGTGGAAGCCGGTGCGGCGCGATCAGCGACGGCACCCGGGCTCTGGCAGCCGTCCGCGCCCGCTCGGCGTCGGCCCACCACGTGATGTCCTCGGGCGCGAGCACCCACGGGGCCTCGTCGGTGAAGGCGCCCCACGCGAGGTCGCCCGGATGATCGTCGTTCGTGTCAGCGCACATCGCTACGGGACGGATGAGTGCTGACACAAACCTCGGCGTCGACGCCCAGGGCGGCGAGGACGGCGCCTGCCTCGGCCTCGTCGCGCTCGGCGGCCGCGGCGAGGCGGCGGCGGATGCCGGCCCTGGTGGCGAGCGCCCGGCCCAGCTCGAACGATCCGGCGCCGGCGCGAGCGACGGCCAGGCCGGCCTCCCGAGCCGCCTCCTCGTCGCGGTCGAGGGCCACCAGCGCCTCGGCGCGGACGCGGTGCACGCCGGCGACCAACGACGCGTCGGGCGACGGCCCGGCCCGCCGCACGGCCTGGTCGAGGGTCTGCAGCGCCGCCGACGGCGCGCCAGCCGCGACCGTGCACTCGGCGAGGCGCAGCAGCATCTCGGCCACGAAGCTCGACGCCCCGATCGCCTCGAAGCGGGCGAGGCCCTCGTCGAGCAATCGCCTCGCCTCGTCGAGCTTGCCCCGCCGCAGCTGGGCCAGGCCGAGGTTGCCCGTCGTGAGGGCGACACCGATCGGGTACCTGGCGAGCTGGAACGTCTCCAGCGACTGCTCGAACATGGCGATGGCGTCGTCCGTGCGGCCCCGGTCGGACAGGATCTCGCCGAGGTTGTTGACCACGGTCGCCTCGCTCACCAGGTCGCCCGACCGGTGGCTGGCGGCCCGGCTGCGCTCGTAGGACTCCAGCGCCCGGTCCCAGTCGCCGGCGAAGTACGCCGCGATGCCGAGGTTGTTGAACAGCTTCGCCTGGGCGACGAGGTCCCCGGACCGCTCGAGGAGGTCGATCGCCTGGTCGACGGCCCCCGCCGACGGTCGACCGAGGGCGGCGTCGAGGAGGATCAACAGGTACGCGGCGTGGCCGAGGACGGCATCGTCGGCGGCGACGCGGGCGTTCCCCATCGCCAGCTCGGTCCACGTCCGCGCCGCGCCCACGTCGCCCTGGCGGTGGCGCACGCCGGCGTAGGCGAGCTGCAGTTCGGCCATCTCGACGCGCTCGGTGAGGTCGAGCTCGCCCCCGCTCGCCGCCGCCTGGTCGAGCCGGCGGATTGCTCGGCTGTACCACCGCAGCGCGTCGGAGTAGGCGCCGGCCCGCTCGCGCAGGACGCCGAGCTTGCGCTGCAGTCGAGCGTCGATGGCGGCCGGCGCGCTCGGCATGCGCCGCCGCGCGCGTCGGCGTAGGCGTCGGACGCCGCGGCGTAGTCGGCACCCAGCTCGAGCACGTCACCGAGGGCCTCGGCCAGGCTGACCGCCTCCAGCCCGTCCGGGTCGGGCTGCTTGGCCGAGCTGGCGAGGGCCCGGCGGTAGAGGTCGGCGGCCTCCGAGTTGGCGTAGGCGTGGTGGGCGGCCCGGGCGGCGATCGACGCCCAGTGGTACGCCCTGCTGTGGTCCTCGGCCCGTTCGAAGTGCAACGAGAGCACGGCCGGCTCGGCGCGCTGACGCTCCAGCTCGTCGCCCAACGCGAGGTGGACCTCACGGCGACGGCGGAAGGACAGCCCCTCGTAGGCCACGTGCTGGTACAGGCCGTGGTGGAAGCGCAAGCGCCCGGGACCGGCCCGGCCGACGAACGGCGCCAGCCGCCGCCACACGTCGGGCCGGTTGACCAGCCGCTCACCCAGGACGGCTCCGAGCAGGGGCAGGTCGAGCTCCATGCCGGCGACGGCGGCCTCGCGCAGCAGCACGCGGTCGCCCGCCTCCAACGCGTCGATGCGCCAGGTGATCAACGTCTCGATGTTCGGCGGCAGGACGTCGCCCTCGCCGCTGGCGGCGGCATCGACGAGGTTGGCGAGGAACAGCGGGTTGCCACCGGACCGGCCGGCCACGCGGGACACGTCGCCGGTGCCGAGGCGACCGGTGGCGGCCGCGCTCGCCAGCGATCGTGTGGCGTCCTCGTCGAGGGGGCCGAGCGTGATCGTCTCGGCGCCGGCCAACCAGGCCGGCACGGTCGTCCCGCTGACCAGCAGGCAGACCATCCACGGCCGTGATCGCACGCCGCCGAAGGCTTCGGCGAGGAGCTCCGTCGAGGCGTCGTCGGCCCACTGGACGTCGTCGATCACCAGGAGCGTCGGGTCGGGGCGGGCCGCGGCCAGGACCGCGGCGACCGCCTGGCGCAGCCGGGCCGGGCGGAACGCCGGGGCCAGGTCGTCGGTCGCCGGCGTCGGCTCGACGTCGCCACCGAACGCGAGGGCGAGCAGCGGCAGCCACGGCAGCTCGTCAGGAGCCACCGTGGTCACCCAGTCGCGGAGGGCGGCGCCCGCGGTCGGTGCCGTCGGCGTCCTCCTGGCAGCCGGCGAGCTGGCGGAGCAGGGTGCGGACCAGCGAGTACGGCGTGGTGGCGTCGTACTGGTCGGCGGCCACGTTGACCGGCTGCAGCGGCCCGGCCTGTCGCTCGAACTCGACGACGAGGCGGGACTTGCCGATGCCCGGCTCACCGGCGATCACGACCACGCCGCCGGTCCCGCGGACCGCCCGGGCCGCCCGTTCGCCGAGACCCGCCAGCTCGGCCTCGCGCCCGACGAGCGGGAGGTCGTGGAGCTGGCCCTTCGCCTTGCGCCCGGCCACGGCGCCGAGGACCGAGGCCTCGATGAGCTGGGTCTTGCCCTTCACGAGGAACGGCTCGAGGGGGTGCTCGTCGAAGCGGGTGTCCGACCAGTCGAGCACGACGCGCGACGCGGTGAGCTCGTGCGGCCCCGAGCGCTGCTTGAGTCGCGCCGCCAGGTTGACGGCGTCGCCGACCATCGTGAAGCCTCGCCGTGCGGGCGAGCCGACGAAGCCGGCGAACACCCGGCCACGGTGCACACCGATGCGCAGGTCGTAGTCGCCGCACCGGTCCTTGACCTGGTGGACGGTGCGCAGCAGCCGTTCCTCGTCGTGACCCGACGACGTCGGCACGCCCCCGGCGAGCATGAAGATGATGCCGTTGGGCCGCAGGTCGCTGCTCAACCACTCGGTGCCCCACTGGCCCGTCGCCTCGTCGACGGCCGCGGCCACACCGCCGACGGCAGCCATCAGACCGTCGGGGCCGCGCGCCGCCAGCAGGTCGTCGGTCCCGGCGATGTCGAGGAAGCTGATCGACGCATGGCGGTGCTCGCCTGGCACGCCGTTGTCGATGAGCGTCCGCTGGGCGGCAGGGACGAAGGGGCGCAGGTCGGGCAGTTCGTCGCCGGAAGGCGCCGGCTCGGTGGCCTCGGCGACGGCGAGGTTGCGGAGCACGCGACGGGGTCCGAGGCGGGCCCCCAGCCAGCTCCGGGGCAATCGCTCGGCGAGGGCGTCGCTGACGAGGATCTGCCCCGGGGCCGCCTCCGACTCGCAGCGCACCGTCTCGCCGGCGTCGGAGCCGGCGACCAGCAGTTCGCGGTGCCGACCGGAGGTCATCAGGAACGTGAACCGGCCGGCGTGCGCGCCGACGGACATGCGCATGCGCACGGGCCGGCCGACCCTGGTGGCGAACGGGCGGTCGGCGGCGGCGCGCATGCCGACGCACGCGGCGGCCGCCCGCTGCTCGTGGCCGTCGTCGGTGAACCACACGAGGACCTGATCGCCGCCGAACTTCAGGACGTCGCCGCCCAGCCGCTCGGCGGCAGCGATCACACCGTCGAAGTAGCTGTTGAGGATGTCCGTCATCTCCTCAGCGCCGGCCGGGCCCTGCTGGGCCAGCCGCTCGGACAGCCGTGTGAAGCCAGAGATGTCCGCCGAGACCATCGTGCCCGCGCGCTGGATCCACGACGTGGCCGGTGTGTCGCGCGCCCAGGCGATCGTGAGGCGGGGGACCAGCGCCGCGAGTGCCGCGGCATCGCCGGGCGTCGCGTGGCGGGGATCCATGGATACATCATGGCGGCCGCCGAGCAAGATGGCCGGGTGGGGTCCCTCGGCACCCGGTCCCGCGCGATCTCGCGCGTGTTCGCCAGCCCGCCGCTGCGCCGGCTGGCGCTGAGCTACGGCCTGTTCGGGCTCGCCGAGAGCTCCACCTGGATCGCCGTGACGGTGTTCGCGTTCGCCCGTGGTGGGGTCGCCGAGGCCGGGGTGGTCTCGGTCGTCCAACTGGTCCCCGGGGTGGTGGCGGCCCCGTTCGCCGCCTACGCCGGCGACCGCTTCCGCCGCGACATCGTGCTGGTGGCCGGCTACGGCGTCCAGGCGGCCACGTGCGCGGCCGCCGGCGCGACGATGCTGCTGGGTGCGCCCGTGGTGGTGGTCTACGCGGCCACCACGTCGGCCGCAGTGGCGTTCACGTTCACCCGCCCCGCGGTCGGCGCGGTGCTGCCGGCGGCCACGACGACGCCGGCCGAGCTGACCGCGGCCAACGTGACGCTCGGCACTCTCAGCCGCACGAGCGAGCTGGCCGGCCCCGTGGTCGCTGCCCTGCTGCTGGCCGGCGACGACGGGCCGGGCCGGGTCTTCGCCCTGATGGGCGTCGTGACCCTGATCGCCGCGCTCGCCGTCGCCCGCCCCGGCTTCGACCACGCGCTGCTCCATGCCCGGCGCGACGTCGACGCCGCTGAGGTCGTCGACGACGCCTTCGGTGGCTTCCGCACACTGCGCCGCGAACACGACTTGCGCCTGCTCGTCTACGTGGCCGTGGGGAGCGCCTTCCTCGTCGGCGCTTCGGACGTCCTCTACGTCACGGTCGCCGAGGAGCTGGTGGAGGGCGGCACCGCGTCGACGGCCGGGTTCCTCGCCGCGGCGTCGGGCTTCGGCGGTGTCGTCGGGGCGGTGGGCTCGGCGGGCATGGTCGGACGCCCGCGGCTCGTCGTCCCCCTCGTGGTCGCCCTCGCCGCCGGCAGCGCTCGCGCTCGGCGCCGTCGGTGCGCTGTCGCACCTCGCGCCCATCGCGGTCGCGTTCGCCGGGTTCGGCGCCGGCTACGCGTCGTCGAGGGTCGCCCTGAAGAGCCTCGTCCAACGCCGGACGCCCGGCGCCGTGCTGTCGCGCGTGCTGGGCGTGGTCGAAGGGCTCGAGCTGGCCGGCATGGCCGCTGGTTCCCTCGCCGTCGCCGTGCTCGCCCGTCTGCTCGACGTGCGGGCCGCGATCGCGGTGGTCGGTCTCGGCGTGGCGATCGCTCTCGTCGCACGCTGGGGCGGGCTGGCGAAGGTCGACGCCGCGGCCGTCGCGCCCGATCCGGCGCTCGTCGCGCTGGTCGTCGCCAACCCGCTCTTCGCCGGCCTCCCGCCGCCCACGGTGGAGCGGCTCCTGGCGTCGATGGAGCCGTTCGCCGCCGAGCCGGCGACGGTGCTCGTCCGGCAAGGGGATCACGGCGATCGGTACTACATGATCAGCGACGGCGCGGTCTCCGTGACCATCGACGGCGTCGCCGCCCGCCAGCTCGGCCCCGGCGACGGCTTCGGCGAGATCGCCCTCGTACGCGATGTGCCACGCACCGCCACGACCACGGCGATCACGCCGGTGCGCGGCTTCAGCGTCGGGCGCGAGGACTTCCTCGCCGCGCTGGCCGGTCAAGGGCTGGCGCTGGCGCGCGACCACGCCCAGCGCCTGCTCGACGAGGACCGGTGGCGCGGCGACGGGCGTCAGTCGGGCTGATCGAGGCCCGTGACGCGCATCGACACGTGATGGCGCCCGCCCGACCAGTCGAACACCACGTGCGTGCCGTCGGCCCGCGTCGTGCACGACCCGGCGACCACACCGTGCCCGCGCACCGCCGCGGCCAGCACGCCGGCATCGCCCGCCACCTCCCCGCGGACGGTGACCGCCGTCCCGTCGGCGAACAGGACGCGGGTCGTGCCGCGATCGGCGAGGGGCTCGATCACCCGGACGGGGATGCGCCGGCTGACGACCGGTTCGAGACGCGACCGCACCAGGCGATCGCGCTGCGACTCGTACTGCAAGGCGATCACGTCGAAGCGGGCCTCCATCTCGGCCAGCTCAGGGTCCTCGACGGGAGCGTCGTGGTCCGCGGCGACCGCGAGCTCGCGGCGTCCCCGGAGCAGGGCGATCAGCCGGTCGAACAGCACGGCGAGGCCGTCAGGATCCGTGGGCGTGGTCGCACCAGCGCTCCTCACCCTCCTCGATGGCTCCGGCGCCCACGCCCTCCAGGGCGGCGAACGGCCCGCACGGGTGCGGCGTGATCCACACGTGGATCATCGGCGCCTCCTCGTGCTTCACCAGCGGCGCACGGCAGGTGCCGTCGGGGCGGGTGGTGCCGCGCACCTGCGGCGCGACCGGGTCGTCGGTGTAGCAGAGGTTGTCGTGGACGTGCCACTGCATGAGCTGCCCGCCGTAGTCCGGGACGTCGGCCAGGGTGACGCTGTGGGGCAGCATGTACATCGCTGACACCAGCTTCTTGGTGCCGTCCGGCTGCGGCTCGTACACCAGGCTCTCCGGGGCATCCGGGTCGAGCCACACGTCGTCGTCGATCCAGTCCCACTGGATGTAGTGCTCGTGGCCGGTCAGGCCGTCGCCGATGGAATGGAAGCCGGCCGCCTCGGCGACCGCCGGGTCGGCCCACTGCGAGAGGCGCAGGACGTTCTCGGCCACGAGGTTCTCGGCGAACGCCTGCTGCTCGGGCGTCACGCCCTCGACGCCCCCGAGGTCGATCGGCTTGGTCGGGTCGTAGGCCACCGGCGGCGTGGCGGCGTGGCCCTCGTGCGCCTCCGTGGCGGCGTGGTCGTGGCTGCACTGGTCCGTCCGGGGGCCGTCCGTCGCCGCCTGGCCGGCACCGTGACCTTCGAGCGCGGCGAAGGGTCCGCACTCGTGGGGGGCGATCCACACGTGCACCATCGGGTTGTCGCCACCGGCGTTGATCGTGCCGGGCGCGCAGTTGCCGTCGGCGTCGGTGAGGCCCTTGACGACCGGCTGGCCGTTGTCGTCGAGGCCCCAGCAGAGGTTGTCGTGGACGTGCCACTGCATCAGCGGGCCGCCGTAGTCGACCAGTTCAGGATCGTCGATCGGCGTGTCCTTGGCGATGAACATGGCCGACACCAGCTCGCGGGCGTCACCGTTCACGCGGTACACCAGGGACTCCGGACGGTTCGGGTCGAGGAACGCGTCGTCGCGGATGAAGTCGACGTTGAGGAAGTGCTCGAACCCGGTGCCGGAGTCGCCGATCGAGCGGAAGCCGAGGGCGCCGATCGTGGCGACGTCGGCGAACTGGGGCAGGTCGGCCAACGTGGCGGCGGCCAGGGCCTCGGCGCGCGCCTGCTGCTCGGCCGTCACGCCGTCGACGCCGGAGAAGTCGATCGGCGCCGTGGGATCCCAGGGACGCGGCCACCCGATGGCCGCCGGCTCGCCGGTGTCGTCGTGGGCGTGCGTGGTCGCCGTGGGGTCGTCGTGGGCGGCCTCGTCGTCGTGGGTGTGGGCGGTGGCCTCCTCCGGCGCCGTGGTGTCGTGGGTGTGCTCCGCCTCGGCGCCGGCCTCGTCGTCGTGGGTGTGGGCGGCGGTGTCGCCGGCGGCGTGCTCGTGGTCGGCCGTGCCGTGACTGTGGACGTGCGTGGCCCCGGCCATCATCGCGGCGACCGAGACGACCCCGATGGCGGCGGCCGGGAGCGCCCAGCGCGTCGCCGTCGGTGCGGTGCGATGGCGCACCAGGCCGACGACGGCGGCGACGACGGCCACGGCACCGAGGACGGCACAGACGGTGTCGGCGAACTGCGGCGACTCGGCCTCCTCGAGACCCTCGATCCACGAGATGCCGGACGTGCGGGTGACGATCCAGGCCACGACGGCGCCGCCGTTGATCAGGGCGAGGGTGCCGAGGGCCAGCCGTCCGCCGCGGGCGAAGGCGACGATGCCGACCGCCAGCTGGGCCGCCGCGCAGGCGACGAACAGCCGCGAGAGGTCGGGGTGCTCGGCGTGGATGCCGGCGGCCGCGGCGTGGACGGCTCCGGCGCCGATGGAGGCCAGCCCGGCCAGCTGGGCTGCCGTGAGCCACGTCCGTGTCCTGCTCGCGCCTCCGACGTCTGTCGCCACGCCGTTCCCCTCGTCTGTCCGTCCGGCTGACGCCGCCCGCGTCAGTCCGTCGAGCCTACGTCCGCCGGTGGGAATTCCGGAGGTCGGCGGTCGCGGAAGGCGGCGATGCCCTCGCGGTACTCCGCCGTGCGCATGGCCGCCTCGAGCAGGCGCTCGGCGTCGGTGAGCGCGGCGCCCACGTCGTGGCGCATGACGTCGTCGTAGAGCTGCCGCTTGGTCGTCCGCAGGGCGTGCGGCCCGACGGTGGTGGCGAGGCGCGTGGCGTACTCCTGAGCGACGGCCAGCGTGTCGTCGCCGTCGGCGAGGACCTCGTTCCACAGCCCCCACCCGGCCGTCTCGGCACCCGTGACGACCCGCCCCGACAGGAGGAGGTCGCTGGCCCGCGTCACGCCGACGAGCCGGGGCAGGATCCAGCTCATGCCGTACTCGGCGGGGAGGCCGAGCCGCGGGGCGGCGGTGGTGACCTTCGCGCCGGCGCTGACGAAGCGGAGGTCGGCGAACAGCGCGACGGCGAGACCGACGCCCGCGGCGGCGCCGTTGACCGCGGCGATCAGGACGTACGGCAGGGCGAACTGGAAGGCGAAGTCGTGGTCGAGCTCGGGGCGCACGCCGTAGCCGGGACGGGCGGCGTCGGCCGGCAGCCCGGCGTCGTAGCCGCCACGGGCGACGTGGCCGGCGAGGGCCTCGGCGTCGGCGCCCACGCAGAACGCCGGCGGCGTGCCGGTGACGACGACGGCGCGGACGTCCGGCTGGGCGGCCAGGTGGGCGAGGATCCAGCGGTACTCGGCGTGCATCCGGCCCGTCCACGCGTTGTGGCGGTGCGGCCGGTGGAACCACACGGTGGCCACGGCGCCGTCGAGCTCGAAGCGCGTCGCCTTCAGCTGCACATCAACCCCAGAGCGCGGCGAGCACGCGGTCGGCCAGCTCCTGGCGGCAGATGAGCAGGTCGGGCAACCAGGGGTCGCGGGCGTTGTAGACGAGGGGCGAGCCGTCGATGCGGCTGGCGTGCAGGCCGGCGGACAGGGCGACGGCGGCCGGCGCGGCCGAGTCCCACTGGTACATCCCGCCGTCGTGCACGTAGATGTCGGCGTCGCCGTTGACGACGGACATCGCCTTGGCGCCGGCCGACCCGAGCCGCACGGCGTCGGCGTCGAGGGCGTGGGCGACGAGCGCGGCGGCGTACGGCGCGCGGTTGCGCGACGTGACGAGGCGAGGCCGGTCCCTCGTCGGCGGCGGCAGGACGGGTGGCGGGTCGGTGGCGAACACGAGGTCCATCGCCGGGAGGCTGACGGCGCCGGCGACGAAGGAGCCGCCGGCCCACAGCGCCACGTGGACGGCCCAGTCGACGCGGTCGGGCTCGCCGTACTCGCGGGTGCCGTCGAGCGGGTCGATGATCCAGACGCGGCCGCCGCCGAAGCGGCGCGGGTCCTCGAGACCCTCCTCCGACAGGACGGCGTCGTCGGGCCGCAGCCGACCGAGCTCGTCGGCGAGGAAGCGCTGGCTCGCCGTGTCGCCACCGTCCATCACCTGCCACGGAGGGGCGCCCTGCTCGACCAGGCGCTGGCGCAACCCGACGAGGCCGCGCCCGGCCTGCGTGGCCAGCCGCACGGCCAGCGCGGCGTCCGTCTCGTGCTCCAGCTCGGTCATCCGCCGCCGGACGCTACTGCCGGATGTCAGGACGCCAGCTTCTTGTACTTGATGCGGTGGGGTTGGTCGGCGGCGGAGCCCAACTGCTTGTGGCGCCACTCCTCGTACTCGGAGAAGTTGCCCTCGAACCAGCGCACCTGGCTGTCGCCCTCGAAGGCCAACACGTGGGTGGCGATGCGATCGAGGAACCAGCGGTCGTGGCTGATGACGACGACGCAGCCGGGGAAGCTCTCCAGGCCGGCCTCGAGCGCCCGCAGCGTGTCGACGTCGAGGTCGTTGGTCGGCTCGTCGAGCAGCAGCACGTTGCCGCCGCTCTTCAGCAACTTGGCCAGGTGGACGCGGTTGCGCTCGCCACCCGACAGGTCGCCCACCCGCTTCTGCTGATCGGCGCCCTTGAAGTTGAAGCTGGCCACGTAGGCCCGCCCGTGGACCTCGCGGTTGCCGACCTTCAGGTGGTCGACGCCGCCCGTGATCTCCTGGTACACGCTGGCGTCGCCGTCGAGGCTGTCGCGCGACTGGTCGACGTAGCTCAGCTGCACGGTGTCGCCGATGGTGATGGCGCCGGCGTCCACCGGCTCCTGTCCCGTGATCATCCTGAACAGCGTCGTCTTGCCGGCGCCGTTGGGGCCGATGATGCCGACGATCCCGGCCCGCGGCAGCGAGAACGAGAGCTCCTCGACGAGCAGGCGGTCGCCGAAGCCCTTGCGCAGGCCGGCGACCTCGATGACGGTGTCGCCGAGGCGGGGACCGGGCGGGATGGCGATCTCGAGGCGCTGGTCGTCGCCCCGCGCCGCCTCGGCCTCGGCCTGCAGCTTGTCGTAGGCGGCGAGGCGGGCCTTGCCCTTGGCCTGGCGCGCCTTCGGCGCCATGCGGACCCACTCCAGCTCGCGCTCGAGCGTGCGCCGGCGGGCCTCGTCGGCGCGCTGCTCGCGGGACAGGCGCTCCTGCTTCTGCTCCAGCCACGACGTGTAGTTGCCCTCGAACGGGAAGCCGCGGCCCCGATCGAGCTCGAGGATCCAGCGGGCGACGTTGTCGAGGAAGTAGCGGTCGTGGGTGATGGCGACCACCGTGCCGGGGTAGCTCTTCAGGAACTGCTCGAGCCAGTCGACGCTCTCGGCGTCGAGGTGGTTGGTGGGCTCGTCGAGCAGCAGGAGGTCGGGCCGGCTGAGCAGCAGCCGGCACAGGGCGACCCGCCGGCGCTCGCCGCCGGACAGCGTGGCGACGTCGGCGTCGTCGGGCGGGCAGCGCAGCGCGTCCATGGCGATCTCGACGTTGCGGTCGAGGCTCCAGGCGTCGGCGGCGGCGATCTTGTCCTCGAGCGACGCTTGTTCGGCACCGATCTTGTCGTAATCGGCGTCCGGGTCGGCCCACATGGCCATCACCTCGTTGTACCGGTCGATGATCGACTGCACGGCGGCCACGCCGTCCATGACGTTGCCGCGGACGTCCTTCGCCGGGTCGAGCTGCGGCTCCTGGGCGAGGTAGCCGACGGTGAAGCCCGGCGTCAGCCTGGCCTCACCGCTGTAGCCGTCGTCGAGGCCGGCCATGATCTTGAGCAGGCTCGACTTGCCGGCGCCGTTGGCGCCGATGACGCCGATCTTGGCGCCCGGGTAGAACGACAGCGAGATGTTCTCCAGCACCGTGCGGTCGGGCGGGTAGAAGCGGGCGAGCTTGTAGCACGTGTAGATGAACTCGTGGGCCATGAGGCCGTCGAGGCTATCGGGGGGTCGCGACGGGCTCCGCGGGCTCCAGCACGGCCGGCTCGACGCCCGGCGCCGACGCCGCCGGTGCGACGCGCACGACCGCGGCCGCCACGACGTACAGGGCCAGACCGGCCAGCACGGCACGGTCGAACCCGAACGCCATCGACACCACGGTGGTGAGCGAGGCGCCGAGCACCGAGAAGAACCCGTTGACCGCCCAGCACCACGCGACGAGCCGTCCCTGGTCGGCGCCGGCGCGGTCGGCGCTCAGGACGACCGCGTCCATGCCGGTGGGGAGGAACATCCCGAGCAGCAGCCCGATCGGGAACAGCAGCGCGAAGACCACGGCGATGCGGGCGCCCTGCGACCACGACAGGGCGGCGTCCGTGAGGTCGTCGGCGATCAGCACGTACAGCACGTTGAGGGCGATCAGCGCCCCCGTGACGGGGGCCAGACCACCGGGGAGGCGGCGCACGACGGCGGACAGACGGGCACCGGCTGCCGTGGCCAGCAGCAGCGTGAACAGCGAGACCGAGAGCGACAGGGTGGGGAACCCGAGCAGCAGCGAGAAGCGCTGGATCATCGAGATCTCGACGAGCATGAAGCCGAGACCGAGCGCGGCGAAGTAGGTGAAGAAGCGCCACCGTCCGGGCACCCTGCCCTCGCCCTGACGGCGGGTGACGGCGAACGGCAGCCACAGCAGCACCGCGGCCACGAGCGCGCCGAGCGTGATCATCACCAGCAGCAGCCGCTCGCCGATGGCGATCTCGGAGTCGTCGTAGCGGCGCTCCCAGTCGGTCAGCACATCGCGGAAGCTGGAGAAGTGCCAGAAGAACGGGCGGCCGTCGTCGACGGCGGAGATGTCGTAGGGATAGGCGTCGACCAGCCGGCCCAGCTCGTCGTCGGGGAGGTCGATGACGTCGGCCGTGACGCCCGGTTCGCGCACCGCGCCCGGGAGGTACAGCGCCCGTGCGTTGGGCACGTTGACGATGGACGTCTGCAGGCGGTCGGCCACGTCGGCGCCGACAGGCGCGCGGAACAGCATGATCGTGCTGGCCCGCCCGACGTCGACGTCGTTGCGCTCGACCACGAGCGCGGTGTGGTCGGCGAACGGACCGTCGAGGCGATCCTCCAGCGCGTCGCGGGCGGTCACGAGGTAGCGGGCGGTGCGGGTCGGGCGGGTGTCGAAGTCGAAGTCGCCGAACTGGGCGACCACGACGCCGTCGTCGGTGAGGTGGTCGAACGCCGTGTCGATCATCTGCCTCGTGTAGAGGTAGCTCTCGGACAGCACGAACGCGCCCGCGGTGGCCGCGTTGGACGCGGCGTAGCTGTCGGGCGCCACGAACCAGATGAGGTCGTACCGGTCGTCGCTGCGGGCGAGGAACGTGCGCCCGTCGCCCTGGATGTAGTCGACGTCGGGATGCTCGGTGATGTTGCCCGAGTAGTCGGCGAACTCGTTGCGCAGCAGCGAGGCCGTGACGGGGTTGAGCTCGACGGCGTCGATGTGGCCGGCGCCGTACGTGAGCGCGGCCTGGATCTCGTTGCCGCCGGCGGCGCCGATGATGAGGACGTCGGGTTCGTCCTCGCCGGCCACGGCGAAGGGCAGCTGGCGGCTGTCGGTGAGGAAGCGGTCGGTCGTCGCCGGCGTGCCGTCGTAGCGCCAGATCGCCGAGCCCCACAGCCCGTCGTGGTGGAGGAAGTGGAGGTCGCCGAACTCGACGGCGTCGACGCGGAAGACGGCCCCCCAGTCGCCGGCGGCGATGCTGTCGCCGTCCTTGATCGTCTTCGACCCGTCGGCGCGGATCTTCAGCTGCGGCCCGACGGCCAACGCCAGCACGGCCACCGCGACCGACGCGAGCACGGTGACCGCGACGCGCTCCCGCTCGGTGACGGCGGCGACGACTCCCAGCCCGGCGAGGGCGACGAGCGACCACAGGATCATCGCCGGCGGGCCGATCGTCGCCTGCAGCGGCACCGCGAGCAGGCAGCCGAGGGCGGCGCCGGTGAGGTCCCAGAAGTACAGCCGGCGCACGTTGCGCACCTCGGCCACGATCAGCCCCGCCA
Source organism: uncultured Acidimicrobiia bacterium (assembly GCA_963784255.1). Taxonomy (GTDB): domain Bacteria; phylum Actinomycetota; class Acidimicrobiia; order Acidimicrobiales; family Ilumatobacteraceae; genus JALZMG01. The sequence continues at coordinate 679,737 of CAWAQO010000007.1, forward strand.
GCAGCAGGCCGACGCCGAAGAACACGGCGGTGAGCGAGAGCGACACGGCCAGGAGGCGGGCGACCTGTCCGGCCGCTTCGCCCGTGGTACCGGCCCAGATGAGGTTGACGTCCGTCGGCAGGCGGGCGACGGCGACGTACCCGACGAGGCCGGCCAGCGCCGCGAGCGGGGCGACCATCCGCACGAGGCGCAGCGGGTCGACGGCGCGGAGTCGGGAGGACAGCGCGGTGACGGCGCTGGCCGCGCCGAGCCCGAGGAGGGCCATCCCGATGACGAAGTACGTGTAGTAGTAGAAGAGCTTGAACGAGATCACCCGGGTGTAGGCGATCTCGAGGGTCAGGCTGACGAACCCGATGACGAAGGCCGTCAACAGCCGTACTCCGAGCTTGTCGCGCGTCATCGGCACGTCGGCGCACGGTAGTCGGGGCGACCCGCGGCGGTCGGGAACCGCTCGCCACCGATCCGGGCGGGAATCGTCGCGACAGGTGGAACGGAGCCCGCCCAGATCACTCGGTGGTGAGGATCCCGCCCAGATTGGGGGTCAGGCGTCGAGCGCGGCGCGGATCGCGGCGATGTGCTCGGGAGCGCTGCCGCAGCAGGCGCCGATCAACTGCACGCCGGCGTCGCGGCAACGGAGCGCGTGGGCGGCGACGACCTCGGGCGTGCCGCTGTAGTGCAGCGCGGCGCCGCGCCACTCGGGCACGCCGGCGTTGGCCTTGCTCACCACCAGGGCGCCTCCCGCCACCTCGCGGATCGCGGCGACGGCCGCCTCCGTGTCGGCGAGGTTGTTGCCGCAGTTGGCGCCCATGGCGTCCACGCCCAGCGCGGCGAGGCGGGCGCCGGCGGCCGTGCCGGTGACGCCCATCATCGTGCGCCCGGCGGTGTCGAAGCTCATCGTCACGACGATCGGCAGGTCGCTGACCGAGCGGGCGCCCTCGACGGCGGCGGTGACCTCGTCGAGGTGGCTCATCGTCTCGATCCAGAGCACGTCGACGCCGCCGTCGGTCAGCCCCGTCGCCTGCGCGGCGAAGGCCTTGGCGCACTCGTCCGGCGTCATCGTGCCGAGCGGTTCGAGCAGATCGCCGGTCGGCCCCATCGAGCCGGCGACGAGCACGCGCCTCCCGGCGCCATCGGCGGCGGCCCGGGCGGCCGCAGCTGCGGCCCGGTTGAGCTCCTCGACGCGGTCGTCGAGGCCATGGAGCTTGAGCCGGAAGGCGGTGCCGCCGAACGAGTTGGTCAGCACCACGTCGGACCCGGCGGCGATGTAGTCGGCGTGCACCGCGGTCACGCGGTCGGGCTCGTCGACGTTCCACCGCTCGGGCGACTCGCCGACGGGCAGCCCACGGGCGAACAGCTCGGTGCCCATGGCCCCGTCGAGCAGGACCGTGCCCCGGTCGGCGACGAGGTCGGCGAGCGCGCTCACGCCTTCAACTTACGCATCATGCGAGCGAACGAGCGCCAGCGAGTGAGCGACCAGCAACGGCCTGCGTGGCCGGGGAACGCTTCAATGCGACGCGCCGTTGGTTGCGGCCTTCAGCGCTTCCTTGACCCGGTCCGTGAGGTGTCCCGGCAGCAGGTCGTAGTGGTCGTGGGCGGCGACGAACGTGCCGCGGCCGCCGGTCATCGAGCGCAACTCGACGGCGTAGCGCTGGATCTCGGCCGCCGGCACGGACGCCGAGATCTCGGTGTAGCCGTTGCCCAGCGACGACGTGCCGTTGACCCGACCACGGCGGGCGTTGAGGTCGCCGAGGACGTCACCCTGGTAGCCCTCCGGCACCGTGACGGTGACCGTCGAGATCGGCTCGAGCACGGCGGCGCCGGCCTTCTGCAGCGCCTCGCGCAAGCCGTGGGCGGCGGCGGTGCGGAAGGCCATGTCGGACGAGTCGACGGAGTGGTACTTCCCGTCGTAGCACTCGACGCGCACGTCGACCACCGGGAAGCCGTGCACGCCGCCGGTGGCCATCGCCTCCTCGACCCCGCGCTGGACGGCCGGGATGTACTGCTTGGGGATGGTGCCGCCGACGATCGAGTTGACGAACTCACTGCCCTCGCCGCGCCCGGTCGGCGCCACCCTCAGGTGGGCGACGGCGAACTGGCCATGACCGCCCGACTGCTTCTTGATCTTCCCCTCCGCCTCGGCCGTGCTGGTGATCGTCTCGCGGTAGGGCACCCGCACGTCCTCGGTCTCGACGTTGACCCCGAACTTGCGGGCGAGCCGCTCGAGCGCCACGGCGAGGTGCGTGTCGCCGGCCCCCCGCAGCACCGTCTGGCTCGTCTCCTCGTTGCGCTCCACGACGAGGCCCGGGTCCTCGGCGACCAGCCGCTGGAGGGCCCCCGACAGCTTGTCGTCGTCGGACTGGGTGACCGGCCGCAGCGCCAGTCCGAAGGACGGCGGCGTCACGGCGGTCGACGTGACGCGGACGGGGGAGTCCTTGGGCGCCAGCGTCGACCCCGTCGTCGTTGCCGCCAGCTTGGCGACGGCCGCCAGGTCACCGGCGACCACCTTGTTCGTGGCGAGGTGCTCGCGCCCGCGCAGGTGGAACAGGCCGTGGAGGCGCTCCTCGGTGCCGCTCATCGTGTTGGTGAGCCGGTCGTCGACGGCGACGGTGCCCGACAGCACCTTGAGCAGGGAGACCTGACCCACGAACTGGTCGGCCACCGTCTTGAAGACGTAGGCGAGCGGCTTGCCCGACGCGTCCGCGACGACGTCGACGTCGACCACGGACGACCCGCTGCCCGCGCTCACGGTCACGGGGCGATCGGCCGGCGACGGCCCGAGCTCGCAGATGAAGTCCGCCAGGCGGTCGATGCCGACGCCGGTGGTCGCCGAGCCGACGAGCACCGGGAACTCGAGGCAGTCGAGCACCTCGTGGGCGAGCGTCCGCTCGAGCTCGGCGGCGGACGGCACGTCGCCGGACAGGTAGCGCTCGAGCTGCTCGTCGTCGCCGGCGACGATCTCCTCGATCAGCTCGTCGTGCAGGCGGTGCTCCTCGTCGGCCACCTCGCTCGGCAGCGGCTCGGCGCGGTGGCGTCCGTCGGGCTCGTACTCGAAGCCCTGGTCGGTGAGCACGTCGGCGACGCCGTGGAAGGCCTCCTCCTCGCCGAGCGGCAGCTCGAGCGGGACGAAGCCGGAGCCGAAGGCGGCCCGCAGCGCGTCGAGGACCCGGTGGAAGTCGGCCCTCGGCTTGTCCTCCTTGTTGACGAACACCAGCCGGGGGATGCCCAGCGCGGCGCACTTGCCCCACGTCAGCTCGGTGCCGACCTCGATGCCGTCGACCGCGCTGACGACCATCACGGCGAGGTCGGCGACGGACAGGGCGGCGTCGACGTCACCGGCGAAGTCGGCGTAGCCCGGCGTGTCGATCAGGTTGACCTTGTAGGTGGCGCCGTCGGAGGCCGTCCACTCGAACGGGGCGAGGGCCAGCGACAGCGACATCGTGCGCTTGGCTTCCTCCGGCTCGGTGTCGCACACCGTCGTGCCGTCCTCCACCCGCCCCGACCTGGCGAGCACCCCGGCCCGGAGGAGCAGGGCCTCGGCCAGCGTCGTCTTGCCGCTGCCGCTGTGGCCCACGATGGCAACGTTGCGGATCTTGTCGGTGGACGGGATGTTCAAGCGGGACCCCCAGGCGAGTGCGAACGATTCCCCAGGGCGGTGACTCTAACGACCGCCGGGTTTGTGTCAGCACACGTCCGTCACGGAGCGCTGCGTGCTGACACAGATGCCCCGGCGACCGGTTCGGGCAGGAACCGGCGGGGGTGGCGGCCGTCGACGTAGCCGACGAAGGGCGGGTAGATGTTGTACCCGAGCAGCTCCTGGAGGCGCTCGGGCAGGCCGGCGACGACCTCCGGCGGCACCCCGATGACGTGGTTCTCCTGGGGGCGCAGCCATGCGGCGGCGTACTCGAGGATGACGCCCAGCCGGGGCCGGTCGGTGTGGTTGGCGCCCCCGCCGTGGCGGATGCTGCCGGTGTAGAACGCCACGCTGCCGGCGGTCATCTCGGCCTGGATGATGGGGTCCTGCGGCTGCGGCTGGCGGCCCGGCGCCCAGCGGTGGCTGCCGGCGACGAAGCGGGTGGCGCCGTTCTCCACGGTGAAGTCGTCGCAGGCCCACATCGTGTTGAGCACCACCTCGGCGTGCGGCTCCGGCAGCGGGTAGATCGAGTCGTCCCGGTGGAGCGCCTGCGCCGCCTCGCCCGGCCCGATCTGGATGCCCGTCGGCGCGCTCAGCTGGCACGGCCCGATCACCCGCTCGAGGACGTCGAGCAGGACGGGGTGGGTCGCCCAGCGGTCGAAGGCGCGCGTCTTGCCGAACAGGCCGTAGATGCGCTTGGTGGCGAAGCCCTCGAACGAGTTCCGCCCATCCGGCACGGTGGCGAGGATGCGCGTCAGCTCGGCGCGTGTCGCGGCCAGCTCGGTCGGAGCCATGACGCCCTCGACGATGGCGAAGCCGTCACCGTCGAGGGCGGTGACGATCGGCTCGACGGCCAGCGGCACCCGGTGCTCGCCCACGCCACCAGTCTCTCAGGCCCGGGGCCCGGCGAGCCAGCCGAGGAGGTCGTCGCCGATGCCCTGCCATGTGAACTCGGCCTCGTAGCGGGCCCGCCCGTTGGCGGCCAGCCGTGCCCGTAGCTCGGGCGAGTGGGCCAGCTCGGCGCAGGCCGCGGCGAAGCCCTCGGGATCGTCGGCCACGAGGACGTCGTCGCCCGGGTGGGCGCCGAGACCCTCGATCCCCCGGCTGGTGGCGACGACCGGCACGCACCGCGCCCACGCGTCGACGACCTCGATGATCGTGCCCGAACCGGAGCGGATCGGGGCGATCACGATCGTCCGTTGGTCGAAGACCGACGCCGGGTCGGCGAGGCCGCCGGTGACGTCGATGCCGTGCAGCTCCCCGAACGGGAACATCCAGTCCGGGCACTCGCCGGCGTAGACGACGCGGCTGGCCGGGACCAGCCGGCGCAGCGGCGCGAGCGCGTAGAGGGCGAACCACTCGGCGGCGTCCTGGTGGGGCGGGTACAGGAAGGACCCGGGGAAGACGAAGTGGGGGACGGCGTACGGATCGCCGGGTGGGGCCAGGGCGCCCGGCTCGTCGACGCCGCTGCGCACGACGTGGAAGGTCCCCCGGCCGTCGGCCTCGCTCGGGCTGGCGACGACCAGCGCGCTGGCCCGCTCGGCCACGTAGCGCTCGAGTTGGCGACTGCGCACACCGCCCTCGACGTGGCGGAGCACCCCCAACGCGCTGGCGTCGACCCCGCCGACGCCGGACACCCGCCGGCCGAGCCGGTGCATGGCGACGCGGGCCAGCTCGCGGCGGTTGCGGCTGGGCAGGTCGACGAGGTCGACGACGGCGCCGGCACGGAGCCGGTGGGGGAGGGCCAGCCACGCCTCGGCGCCGGCGCACCACACGACGTCGGGCACGGCGTCGCCGACCACCCCGTCGACGGCCGCGCGGGCCGCCGCCACGTCCAGGCGGACGGGCGGCCAGGACCGCCGCGGGTGCAGCAGCGACCGCGCCACGGCGGTCCCGTGGGAGCCCTCGGCGACGTCCAGGGCGACGACCTCCGAGTCCAGTTCGGTCGCCAGCACGGCGCGCGCCATCGGATCGAGGTCGTGGAGCACGACCGTCGTCGCGTCACGCCCTTCGCAGATCCGCCGAGCCAGCCGCCGGGTCCGCACCGAGCCGGTCGAGGAGTCGAGTGGGGCGGCGCGCAGCACGCACAGGACCTCCGGCATCCGCGGGCCACCGTACTGCGCCGGGCAGGGTGAACGGGCCCAGGTACCCTGGACGGTGATGACGATGACCGGGTCGACCAGCGCCGGGTTCGGGACCAACACGTGGTTGGTCGAGGAGATGTACGAGCAGTACCGCGCCGACCCGGACTCGGTCGGCGAGGCCTGGCGCGAGTTCTTCGCCGACTACAAGTCGATCACGCCGCAACCCGCCGCGCCCGCGCCGGCGCCCGTCGAGGCTCCACCACCGCCGCCCGCCGCCGCCCCACCGCCGGCCGAGCCTCCAGCCGCGCAGCCTCCTGCTCCGGTGGAAGCTGCGCGAGGCGGTGCGGCGCCAGCCGCCGCCGAGCACGCGGCGCGAGGGCGAAGCGCAGCGGAGCCTGAGCCCGCCGTCGAGCCGGGGACCATCATTCGCGGCGCGGCTGCGGCGATCGCCGCCAACATGCAGCGCAGCCTCGCGGTGCCGACGGCCACCAGCTTCCGCGAGGTCCCGGCCAAGCTGCTCGAGGTCAACCGCAAGGTCATCAACGGGTACCGCTCGCGCAGCGGTCTCGGCAAGGTCAGCTTCACCCACCTGATCGGCTATGCCCTCGTGCGAGCGATCGCCGACGCCGTGCCCACGATGCGCAACACGTTCCTCACCGGTGCCGACGACAAGCCCCGCCTCGTCGTCAACGAGTCGGTCAACATGGGCCTCGCCGTCGACGTCGACAAGGGCGACGGCACCCGCTCGCTCGTGGTGCCGGTGATCCGCGACGCCGACCGCCTGGACTTCGCCGGGTTCCTCGCCGCGTACGAGGAGCTGATCCGCAAGGTCAAGGCCAACAAGCTGACGGTCGACGACTTCCAGGGCGCCAACGTCACGCTCACCAACCCGGGCACCATCGGGACGGTGCAGAGCGTGCCCAGGCTGATGCCGGGCCAGGGCGTCATCGTCGGCGTCGGGCGCATCGACTACCCCGCCGAGTTCGAGGGTGCCGACCGCACCAACCTCAGCTCGCTGGGCGTCAGCAAGATCGTCACGATCACGAGCACCTACGACCACCGGATCATCCAGGGTGCCGAGAGCGGCATGTTCCTCAAGCGGGTGCACGAGCTGCTGCTCGGCGAGCACGGCTTCTACGACGACGTGTTCACCGCGCTGGACATGCCGTACGAGGCCGTCAAGTGGCGCCCGGACGTCAACCCGATCGACCGCGAAGAGGCGATGCTGCAGAAGCAGATGCAGGTCGCCACGCTGATCCGCGTCTACCGCGTGCGCGGCCACCTCATCGCCGACCTCGACCCGCTCCACTGGAAGGAGCCGGCGATGCCGCGGGAGCTCGACCCGCTGACGTACGAGTTGACGATCTGGGACCTCGACCGCGAGTTCCTCACCGGTGGCGTCGCCGGCAAGGAGAAGCTGGCCCTCGGCGACCTCCTCGGCGTGCTGCGTGACGCCTACTGCCGCACCATCGGCATCGAGTACATGCACATCCAGGACACCGAGGAGCAGCGCTGGATCCAGTCCAAGGTCGAGGGCGCCCACGCCGCGTTCGACAAGGACGCCAAGCGCCGCATCCTCGAGCGCCTCAACGCCGCCGAGGCGTTCGAGCGCTTCTTGGCCACCAAGTACGTCGGTACCAAGCGGTTCGGGCTGGAGGGCGCCGAGTCGGCGATCCCGATCCTCGACGAGATCATCTCGGCGGCGGCCGACGCCGGGCTCGACTCGGCCGTCCTCGGCATGGCCCACCGCGGCCGCCTGAACGTGCTGTCGAACATCATCGGCAAGAGCTACGACGCCATCTTCCGGGAGTTCGAGGGCCACCTCGACCCGGCGTCCGTGCAGGGCTCCGGCGACGTCAAGTACCACCTCGGCGCGACCGGCAAGTACGTCAGCCCGGCGGGGTCGGACATCCTCATCGAGCTGGCCGCCAACCCGAGCCACCTGGAGACGGTCGACCCGATCGTCGAGGGCATGGTCAGGGCCCGCCAGGACCAGATCGATCCGCCCGGGTCGTACCCCGTGCTGCCGGTGCTGATCCACGGCGACGCCGCCTTCGCCGGGCAGGGCGTCGTCTTCGAGACGCTCGGCATGAGCGACATCACGGGCTACCGCGTCGGCGGCACGATCCACCTGATCATCAACAACCAGATCGGGTTCACCACCGCTCCCGAGTTCGCCCGCTCGTCGCTCTATTGCAGCGACGTCGCCAAGACCGTGCAGGCGCCGATCTTCCACGTCAACGGCGACGACCCCGAGGCGTGCGTGCGCGTCGCCCGCCTGGCGTGGGAGTACCGCCAGCGCTTCCACAAGGACGTCGTCATCGACATGTGGTGCTACCGCCGCCACGGTCACAACGAGGGCGACGACCCGAGCTACACGCAGCCGTTGATGTACAAGGCGCTGGCCGAGCACCGCAGCGTCCGCAAGCTGTACGTCGAGGCGCTGGTCAAGCGCGGCGACATCACGCTCGAGGAGGCCGAGCAGGCGCTGGCCGACTTCCAGGGCAAGCTGCAGGTCGCCCTCGACGAGACGCGGGCGCAGTCACCCGAGTCGATCAAGGCGGCGAAACCGCCGAAGCCGGCCGGCGTGCTGCCGCACATCGAGACCGGCGTCTCCCGCGAACAGCTCGACCAGATCTTCCACCACCTGACGGAGTACCCCGAGTCGTTCACGGTCCACCCCAAGCTGGCCAAGCAGTTCGAGGCGCGCAGCAGGCTGTACGAGCAGGGCGAGGTCGAGTGGGCGACGGCCGAGACGCTGGCGTTCGGTTCGCTCCTGTACGACGGCCACAGCGTGCGCCTCGCCGGTGAGGACTCCCGCCGCGGCACGTTCAGCCAGCGCCACGCCGCGCTGATCGACTACGAGACCGGCAAGCCGTGGATCCCGCTCGACGACCTCCCGGTCGCCGAGGGTCGCCAACGAGTTGGCGACACTGGGCACGGCCGGTTCTGGGTCTACGACTCGCTGCTGTCGGAGTACGCCGCCCTCGGCTTCGAGTACGGCTACGCCCACAGCAACCCGGAGGCGCTGGTGCTGTGGGAGGCGCAGTTCGGCGACTTCATCAACGGCGCCCAGGTCATCGTCGACCAGTACCTCGTGGCCGCCGAGGACAAGTGGGGCCAGCACAACGGCCTCGTGCTCCTGTTGCCCCACGGGTACGAGGGCCAGGGTCCCGAGCACTCGTCGGCGCGCATCGAGCGCTTCCTCACGCTGGCCGCCGAGGACAACATGCAGATCTGCAACGCCACCACGGCGGCGCAGTACTTCCACCTGCTGCGCCGGCAGGTCCACACCGAGCGCCACACCCCGCTGATCCTGTTCACGCCCAAGCAGGGCTTGCGCATGAAGCAGACCCGCTCACGCGTCGAGGAGCTGGCGACGGGGTCGTTCCAGGAGATCCTCGACGACCCGTTCGTCACCGACCGCGACGCCGTGCGGCGGATCGTCTTCTGCAGCGGCAAGGTGGCGTGGGACGCGATGGCCGAGCGCGATGCCCGCCAGGCTCCGGTGGCGGTGGTGCGCGTCGAGCAGCTGTACCCGTCGCCGATCGACCAGCTGCTGGCGCTGCTCGAGACGTACCCGAACGCGCGGGAGCTCGTGTGGCTGCAGGAGGAGCCCGAGAACATGGGGCCCTGGGCCTTCGTCGAGGCGCGCGTGTGGCGGATCAAGGAGCGCGGCTACGACCTGCGCCACGTCGCCCGCGTCGAGTCGGGCAGCCCCGCCACGGGCAGCAAGACGATCCACGACCAGGAGCTGGCCGACCTCCTGGAGGAGACGTTCCGCGACGTGGAGATCCCTCGTTCTGTCGTTTGATCACGGCCCGATCGGGCCGCAACCAAACGACAGAACCGTGGGGTCAGGTCAGGTCGAGGCCGAGGACGGCCTCCAGCTCGCCGATGGCCTGCTCCGGCGTGACGACCTTGATCGTCGTCATGCCCATGTCGCGGGCGGGCTTGAGGTTGACGCCGAGGTCGTCGAGGAACACGCACTCGGACGGTTCGACGCCGAGCTGCTCGCAGGCCAGCGCGTAGAAGGCCGGCTCGGGCTTGCGCACGCCGAGCTTGCTCGACTCCAGCACGACGTCGAAGCGGGCCATGACCGCGGCCATGTCGGGGCGGGCCTCGCCGCCGCTGATGTTGTTGGTCAGGCAGGCGGTCGCCAGCCCGGCCGCCTTCACGCGGTCGAGGGCGATGACCATCTCCTGGCGGACCTCGCCGGCGAGCAGCCCGAGCACGTCGGCGCCCGGGACACGGTGGCCGAGCGCCTCCGACTCGGTGGCGAACGCGGCGTCGAAGTCCTCGGCGCTGAGCTCGGCCCGCTCCAGCCGCGCCCACGCGTTGTCGTGCGGATCGGCGGCGTTGACGGAGCGCAGGAAGTCGGTCGGCAGGCCCCGCTCGGCCTCGTAGTGGCGGAAGGCCTCGAACGGGCTGGAGAGGATCACGCCGCCGAAGTCCCACAGTACCGCTCGGATCACGGCCGCTGACTCTACGATGGGCCACCGGCCACACCTCTTGACGCAGGACGAACCAGGCGACCCACCACATATGACGACAGCGAAGTCGCAGCCCACCAACGTGGTGGTCGTCGACGGTTCCAACATCGCCACCGAAGGCCGGTCCATGCCGAGCCTGGCGCAGCTCAACGACGCGGTGCTGGCGTTCCGCGACGAGTACCCGGACGCCGCCATCACGGTCGTCGTCGACGCCACCTTCGGCCACCGCATCGACAAGCGCGAGAGCGGCGAGTTCGACGACGCCGTGGCCCACAACGAGCTCGTCGCCCCGCCGGCAGGGGCGATCGGCCGCGGTGACGCCTTCGTGCTGAGCATCGCCAACAAGGTCGGGGCGCGCATCCTCAGCAACGACTCGTTCCAGGAGTTCCACGGCACCTATCCGTGGCTGTTCGAGGAGGGCCGCCTCATCGGCGGCAAGCCGGTGCCCAACGTGGGCTGGGTGTTCGTCGACCGCCTGCCGGTCAAGGGCGCCGTCAGCCGCAAGGCCCAGCGGGTCGCCCGCGGCCGCACGGCCGACGCCGCCACGAAGCCGCTGCGGCGAACGGCGAGCAAGGAGGCCAGCCAGCCGATGCCGGTGCCCACGGCGCCGCCGCCCGGTGCACGGCGGGGCCGCACGGCCGCGCCCGAGCCGGTGGTCGTCGAGGAGCTGCCGGCCGCCATCGCCACACCGTCCGGCGGATCGGTCAACGACCTGCTGCCGTTCCTCGAGTTCGTCGAGCACCACCCGATCGGGAGCAGCGTCAACGGCGTGGTCGAGTCGTACTCCTCGCACGGCGCCTACGTCTCCGTGGGCGACGTGCGCGCCTACGTCCCGCTGCGGCTGATGGGAGAGCCGGCACCGCGCAGCGCCCGCGAGGTGATGAAGGTCGGTGACGCGGTCACGCTCGTCGTCACCAACTTCGCACCCAGCCGGCGCAGCGTCGACCTCGCCGTGCCGGCGATGGCGCCGGGCGCCCACATCGTGCCGACGCCCCAACTCGAGGAGCTGGCCGAGTCGGTGACGGCGCCGCCCCGGCGCGGGCGCAAGAAGGTGGCCGCCGAGCCGGCGCCGGCTCCGCCCGCCGAGGCGCCGGCCGTCCCGCCCCCGGCGCGCAAGCGGGCCGCGAGGAAGACCGTGGCGCCGGAGCCGGTCGTCGAGGAGGCCGTGGCCGAGCCGCCCCCGCCGCCGGCCAAGAGGGCGACGACGAGGAGAGCGGCCGCCAAGAAGGCCGCGACCGTCGAGGAGGCGGTGGTCCAGCCGCCAGCTGCGCCGGTGAAGAAGGCGGCGGCGAAGAAGGCGGCTGCGCCGGTCAAGCAAGGCGGCGGGGAAGAAGGCGGCGGCCAAGGAGGCCGCGGCGCCGACGGCGGCGCCGGCGAAGCGCAGCCGCGCCAAGAAGGCGGTGCCGAGCGAGGCGCCGACGTGACGCGCTTCGCCACCTGGAACGTCAACTCGCTGAAGGTGCGCCAAGAGCGCATCGACCAGTGGCTCAGCGACATCGGCCCGGACATCGTCTGCATGCAGGAGACGAAGATCGCCGACGACGCCTTCCCGCAGCTGACGTTCGAGGCGATGGGCTACACGGCCGCCCACCACGGCGAGGGCCGCTGGAACGGCGTCGCCATCCTGTCCAGGCAGGGCCTCGACGACGTCACCTTCGGGTTCGCCGACGGCGGAGACCACGACGCCGAGGCCCGCCTGATGACGGCACGGTGCGGCGGGATCACCGTCGTCACGGTGTACGTGCCGAACGGGCGATCCCTCGACTCCGACCACTACCAGTACAAGCTGAACTGGCTCGATCGTCTCGCCGCCCACGTCGATGCCGTCACGAAGCCCGGTGATCCCGTGATCGTCGCCGGCGACTTCAACATCGCGCCCGCCGACGTCGACGTGTACGACCCGGGTGCGTTCGTCGGCTCGACGCACGTGAGCGAGCCGGAGCGGTCACGGCTCGAGACCCTGCAAGGCCGCGGGCTGGTCGACGTGTTCCGGCACGTCCACCCCGACGCCGAGCGGGTGTTCTCGTGGTGGGACTACCGGCGCGGCGACTTCCACGAGGGCAGGGGGATGCGCATCGACCTCGTCCTCGCGTCGGAGCCTGTCGTCCGGCGGGCGGAGTGGTGCATCATCGACCGCAACGCCCGCAAGGGCCAGCAGCCCAGCGACCACGCCCCGGTCGTGGTCGACCTGGCCGACTGACCTGTTCGGGCTCTGCTCGCAACCACGTTGCTCGCCTCGCCCGTGACTGCGGGTTCTGCGGGCGCGGCGCCCGACGTGGTCGAATGGGGTGCGTGGCCGACGACGACGGGGTGCGGGTGGAGGTGCTCGGACCGATCCGCGCGTTCGACGCCGGCGGTCGCGAGATCACGCCCGACGGCGCGCTGCAACGTCGGCTGCTGGCCCTGCTGGTGCTGCGCCGTGGCCGCACCGTCTCCGTCGAGGCGGCGATCGACGCGCTGTGGCCGGCCGGGCCGCCCAGGGATCCGTCGGGCGCCCTGCACAACCAGGTGTTCCGGCTGCGCCGGCGGCTCCCCGACGGGCTGATCGAGTCCGACGGCGACGGCTACCGACTGATGTCGACGCGCGTCGACGTCGATGCCGACCGGCTGGCGGACGTGCTCAACGCCGGTCCGGCCGGTCCGGACGAGATGGCGGCGATCGACGCCGCCCTGGTGCGGTGGCAGGGACCCGCCTATCCCGAGCTGGACGACGTCGACGAGGGTCGGGTCGAGGCGACGCGATTGGCGGAGCTGCGGGTCCGTGCGCTGGAGGTGCGGGCGGAGCGACGTCTGGCCGCCGGCGAGGTCGACGCGGCCATCGCCGAGCTGGCGGCGCTGGCCCACGACGAGCCGCTCCGCGAGCGGCCCCGGGAACTGCTGATGACGGCGCTCGCCAACGCCGGACGCCAGGCCGAGGCCCTGCGGGTGTACGACGACTTCCGCCGGCTGCTCGGCGCCGAGCTGGGCATCGAGCCGTCGCCGTCGCTGACGGCCCAGCACGCCGAGCTGCTCGCCGGCGCGGGCGTCGCGGCCTGGGCGGCAGTGGACCGGCTGCCCGTGCCGGCGACGTCGCTGGTCGGCCGCGAGGACCTGGCGGCCGACGTCCACGAGAGCCTCGAGCGCCATCGCGTCGTGACGCTGATCGGCCCGGGCGGCGTCGGCAAGACCCGGCTGGCGGTGGACGTCGGGCACCGGCTGCTGGCCGCGCGCCCGGACCGTCCGGTCATCATGTGCGAGCTGTCCGTCGCCACGCCGGCGTCGGCGGTCGACACGGTGGCCGAGGCGCTCCGCATCGACGTGCGCCCGGGGGTCAGCACGATCGACCGAGTGGCCGCCGTGGTCGGGGACAGTGACGTGGTCGTGATGCTGGACAACTGCGAGCACGTCCTCGATCCGATCGCCGAACTGGTCGACGGCATGGTCGCCCGCTGCCCGCACGTGCGGGTGCTGGCGACGAGCCGGGAGCGGCTGCGAGTGTCGGGAGAGCGGGTGGTCGCCGTGCCCAGCCTGCCTGGCGACGACGAGGGGCCCGCCGTGCAGCTGTTCCTCGAGCGGGCCCTCGCCGTGGCCCCGGACTTCACGCCGACGGGGGCCGAGCTGGCCGGCGTGGCCGAGATCGTCCGCCGCCTGGACGGCCTGCCGCTCGCCATCGAGCTGGCCGCGGCACGGCTGCACACCCACGATGTCGCCGAGGTGGCGTCCGGGCTCGACCGGCGGTTCGCGCTGCTCACGTCGGGGTCGCGCACCACGACGCGTCACGGCTCGCTCGGCGCGGCCGTGTCGTGGTCCGTCGGCCTGCTCGACGAGCACCTGCAGCGGACCTTCACCGAGCTGTCGGTGTTCGCCGGCCCGTTCACCGCGGCCGACGCGGCAGCGGTCTGCGGTTCCGATCCCGCGGCGATCGGCGACGCGCTGACCCAGCTCGTCGAGCGGTCGCTGCTCGTGCGGGTGCCTGGTCGCACGTACGTGTTGCTGGAGACCCTGCGGGCGTTCGGCGGCGAGCAACTCGCCGCCAGCGGCCGCGCCGACGAGGTCGGCCGGCGCCACGCGCACCACCAGATCGCCTGGATCGGGCGCGTCGATCACGTGGTGTTCACCGAGGGCGCTGCGGTCACCGCCGAGATCGACGTCGCCGTCCCGGAGCTGCGCAACGCCCTCGAGTGGATGCTCGCCCACGACGAGGTCGAGGCGGCCGGCCGTCTCGTGACCTCGTTGCTCGACTACGGCGTGCTGCGACAACGCCCGGACGTGCTGGCGTGGGCGTTCCGCGTGGCCGACGCCGACCCCGAGGACCGCAGCCCGTGGGCGCCCTACGTCTGGGTCGCCGCCGCCTACGCCGGCTGGATGATCGGCGAGGTGGCGGAGACTCGCGCGCGGGCGCAGCGGGCGATCGACCTCAGCACGGCATCGGGCGGGTCGATCCCGCCGCGTGTGGCCGTCATCCGGGGCAACGCCGAGCTGTTCGAAGGCCGGCTCGACGCTGCCGCCACGTGGTACCGGCGCGCCGTGGAGAGCGCAGGGCACGATGTCTGTGCTCGCGTGCTCGCCGCCGCGACCGAGGTGCTCGCCCTCGGCTACGCGGGCGACCCTGCGGCGGCCGAGCTCGCCGACGAGCTGCTCGCCGAGTTCGGCGCGGCGACGACCCCGTACGCCGCGTACGTGTGGTACTGCGCCGGTGAGTCGGATCTGGCCAGCGACGTGGAGCGGGCGCGGGTCCGGCTGACGACGGCGATCGAGGTCGCCGAACGGACGGGGGCGTCGCTGGTGACCGGTCTGGCCGGCGCGTCGAGGGCCTCGCTCGACGCCAGGCTCGGCGACCCGCTCGCCGCGGCCGAGGACTACCGGCGCCTCATCGCCCATTGGCGCCGGGCCGGCGTGTGGTCGACCCAGTGGACGATGCTGCGCTCGGTGGCCGCGCTGCTCGAGCGCCTGGGCCGTGCCCGCGACGCCGCCGTGCTGGAGGGTGCGGTGCGGGCGACCACGGCCGGGCACCGCATCTTCGGCGCCGACGAGGCGTCGCTCGCCGAGCTCGGCGTCCGCCTGCGCGAGACGCTCGGTGACGCCGACTACGAGGCGGCCCGGCGGGAGGGCGCCGTGCTCGACGGCGAGGCCGCCGCCGAGCACGCCCTCCGTTCGCTCTGAGCCGGGCTCACCAGCGCGGCTGCTCGCCGAGGACCCCGAGCACCGCCTTGCCGACCAGCTCGTGGGTCAGCGCGTCGTTGCCGGGGTGGAAGCCGCCGCAGCGCACGTCGCGGTAGAGGCGCTCGAGCTCGTTGCCGCGGAACATGCCGGCGCCGCCGGCGACGTCGAGGGCGATGTCGACCACCCGCTTGGCGGCCTCCACGGCCCGCCACTTCATCGCGTAGACCTTGGGCACCCAGGCGTCGCCGTGGTCGGCTCCCGCCACCCAGTCGCCGACGAAGCGCTCGACCGTGGCCGTCGCGGCGTCCAGCTCGAGGTACATCTCGGCGACCTGGTGCTGCACCATCGGGTGGTAGGCGTACGCGCCGCGCTCGATGGCGACGGACGTCTTGCGTCGCGCACCTTGGACCGCCACCTCGAGGGCCCGTTCGGCGATCCCGAGGTAGACGGCGGCGATCAACGACAGCGGCCACATGGCCATCGCGATCAGGTACAGGTCGCTGCCGTCGCCTGCCGGCACGACCCGGCCGACCCGCGCGTCGGGCACGAACACACCGTCGAGGATCGTGTCGTGGCTCTGCGTCGGACGCATGCCGAGGGTGTCCCAGGTGTCGACGACGGTGACCCCGGGGCTGGAGCGGTGCACGTACGTGTGCACGATCTGCGGACCTCCCGGCGCATCGGCGTCGATGGCGTGGGCGCCCAGCCACGTCCAGGCCGGACCGTTCGAGCCGAACTGCTTGTGACCGTGCAGGCGATAGCCGCCCTCGACGCGCTCGGCGCGGCACGTCGACAACAGCACCGGGATGTCGTTGCCGGATTCGGCGTGGCCGGCGGCGAACACCTCGCCGGCAAGGGCGGCGTCGAACACCCACGACAGTGAGTCGTCGCCGGCGCGGGCGAGCTCGGCGGCGATGCCGACCCAGTAGGTGTGCATCGTCATGGCCAGCGCCGTCGCCGGCGCGTAGCGGGCGAGGCGCCGCTGGCTGGCCGCCATCTGCGCCAGGTCGAGACCCCAGCCGCCCAGGTGGGCGGGCACGGCGGCGGCGAGGTAGCCGGCCTCGCGCAGCTCCGCGAGGTCCTCGTCGAAGTAGGCGTTGTCCCGGTCGAGGCCGGCCGCTCGCCGGCGGAAGCCATCGAGCATCGCCGCCGGGAGGGCGCTCGGGCGAGCGATCGTGCTCGGGCGACTGATCGTGCTCGGGCCACTGATCGTGCTCGGGCGAATGATCGTGAGGGTGTCGTTCATGGGGCCGGACGGTGCGCCCCGCTGCTCCCACGCCGCTCTCGCCGACTCTCGCTGGGCGTGAGAGCCGGTGGGAGCGGCGTGAGACCGGGGTCGCGGATGATCCCCGTCATGAGGAGCACCGCGACGTCGCCCGCCGGTCTCGGCACGATCCTGTCCATCTGGGCCCATCCCGACGACGAGACGTACCTCGCCGGCGGGTTGATGGCCGCCGCCGCCGACCGCGGTCAACGGGTCGTGTGCGTGTCGGTGACGGCCGGTGAGCACGGCACCAGCGACGCCGAGAGCTGGCCGCCGTCACGACTCGGCCCGGTGCGGCGGCGCGAGGCGGCCGTGGCGATGGCGGTGCTGGGCATCAGTGAGCACTGCCTGCTCGGGATGCCCGACGGTGGCCTGGCGGCGATCGACGACGAGATCGGCACGGCACGGATCGCCCGCCTGCTCGACGACGTGCGCCCCGACACCATCCTCACGTTCGGTCCCGACGGGATGACGTACCACCCCGATCACATCGCCGTGCACCGGTGGGTCACCCGCGCGTGGGAGCAGCGACGTCGGCGGCCGCGGTTGCTCTACGCCGCCCCGACGGCCACGCACCTCGCCCGCTTCGGTGACCTGTACGAGGCGTGGGACATGTACATGACCGAGGAACGGCCGGTCGGCGTGGCCGAGGAGGCGCTGGCGGTCCACGTCGAGCTGGCCGGCGCCGCCCTCGACCGCAAGCTCGCGGCCCTCCTGGCGATGCCCTCACAGACGGGCGACCTCGTCCGCACGATCGGCCTGCCGACCTACGCCAGCCAAGTGGCCGAGGAAGCCTTCGTCGACGCGCGCCGCGCCGCCTGACCCGTTCCGGGTCCCGACTCAGGATGCTCGCAACGGGCCGAGCTCACCGAGGATCGGCCATGGCAGGCTCTCCTGCTCGCCGATGACGAGCAGTCGGGGGAACCGCCCCGCCGTGACGCCGACGACCCGGGCCCGCTGGTGCTCGGGCACGACGATGTGCGCATCCTGCTGGTGGAGGTCGTCGACATCGAGGGCGCGGCGAATCCACGCCACGATCGCCGCGTCGGCCTCCTCGACCCCGGCCGGCGTCTCGAGCGCCTGCTCGAGGTCCTCGCCGACCGCCAACCGGTGTGGGCGGTCGGCGAGCGCGAGGTGCACCCGCCACGGGCATCCGGCACGCATCGCGGACGCCAGGTCCTCTGGTTCAGCGGCGTCGACCGCCGCGGCCAAGAGGTCGTGCGCCCGACCGAGCGGCAGTCCCTCGACCACCAGCTGGCGGAAGGCAGCAGCCAGATCGGCCATCTTCAGCCGCCTCCGGACGACGTCGACGAGGAGCGGAGCGTCGTACTCCGCATCGGCGACGATCCGTGCCGCGATGTCCTCGTCGATCCCCGTCCGCGCCCAGCGGCGCAGATCAGCGGCGGCGCACAGCGCGAGGTAGTCGAACGGATCGAGGACCACTCGCCACTCGCCCGCGTCCGAACCGGCGTCGATCAAGGGACCAGGCACGTCGAACCCCGGCACGGCGAGCGCGCCGTCGGCCCCCGGGACGTCGATGAGCGGGTCCGCCGGCAGGATCGCACACTGCTTGCCCACAGGGACACCGCGCCACGTCGGACCGCGGTACGAGCCGATCCCGACGGTCATCGTCGCCGCCGGTTGCTGTCGCGACGGGCGGATGTGCATCGGCGGCGCGAAACCGAGCTGGTCGTAGCACGACCGCCGCATGTGCAACATGCCGAGCGGCTCGGGATCGACCACCGACGTGATCGCGTCCAGGTACTCAGCGGCGACGTCGAGAACGGCCTCCACGTCCCCTGAACCCTCGCCATCGGACGACCAGCGTGTCCGCAGCGCTTCGACGGTGAGTCGGACGATGGAGTCGGCCAGCACGGCGTCACCGAGGCCGTCCAACGTCGCCGTGCGACCGGGGACGAGCCGACCGCCCGCCGCATCGACCGCGAAGTTGACCACGTCCTCCTCGGGGAACCAGCACCTCCGCCCGTCGACGTGCACAGCGGTCGGCAGCGGACCACCGGGCACCGTCGTGGCCTCGACGACGTCGACATCGAACGACTCCGGCTCGTAGAGGTCACCGAGCGCGGCGGTGACGGCGAGGGTCAGGTCGCTCCGGTCGATGTCCTTCGCGACCTCCGTCGCGAGTGTGACCGTGACGTGGCGCACCGCCGTCACGAGCGCTCCTCGAGTGCGTCGGGCCAGCTGGCCAGCGAGCGTGCACGCGCGGCATCGACGAGCACCTCGTGAGGCTGGTGGAGACCCACGTCCAGCACCGTCTCGGCGATCAGCCGCAAGGGGACCTCGTCCGGCGCCAGTTCTCGGGCCACGCGAGCGATGGTGTGCCCATCGTCGATCGACAGCTCACCCGTGTCGAGCTCACCGAGTCCGGTTGCGATGGCGTCCACGTTCACGAAGCGGTCGAGGTTGGCGCGAATGGCGCGATCGAGCCGGCGGACCACGAACCGCAACGGATCGGCATCGATCCCGAGGTCGTCGGCTTGGGCGCGATCGACGACGAAGCCGGCCTCGTCGACCAGCGGGTCGGTCCACGCCTCGACGAGCGAGGCCGTCGGCCCGTCCGGTGTGTCGGCGAGGTATCCGACGCCCTCGGGGACGTGCCAGCGCTCGACGACCACGCGTTGAGCTCGATGCTGAAGTGCTCCGGCCAGTCGTTCCCACGTGCCCTCACCGGCGGCACGACGATCCCCGTGTCGGCGAAGATGTCGTGGCGCATCGCGAGCAACCACTCGCCGATGAACGGCCACTCAGGGTCGTACGGATCGTCGGGCAGCATCGTCGCGCCGAGCGAAACCGCGATCGGTTGTGGCTCACCCGGATCGAGCTGATCGTCGAGCCCGAGCAGCCGGTCCAGTGCGAGCCCGAACGCATCGAACGACTCCTGGCTGAGATCCTCGCCGGCGCAGTCCCTGAGCCATGCCAGCGCTTCGCTCCAGCGGGCGCCGTCGGTGATCACCGATTGCCACCGCATGGCGACCCGCTCCGCACCGATCACTCCGATGGCGCTGGTGGTCAGCCGGTGGCCCAGCGCATGCTCGCCGGAGGCGAACGCGGCGAAGCCGGCAAGGGCGCGGACATCGTCGGCGTCATCGCCGGCGTCATCGAGCACATCCACGAACGCGGCCAGCGCGGCGTCCGGATCCGATCGCTCGACCAGGTCGGCGAGCGCTCCGTCCAGCTTGATGCCTCGGCGCCGCTCACGGTAGATCCCGGCTGCTGCGACAGCCAGCGCTCGCTCCCTCTCCGGGAGGTCGTGCAGGTCGTCGAGCGCGGTGATCGACCCACTGAGGTCGCCCCGCTGCCAGGACACACGGGCGCCGATCAGCGCCGCCGCGAGCCGCGCCCAGTCGCCCCCATCCTCGTGGCCGACCACGGTCGACAGCAGTTGCAGCTCGCAGTCGAACAAGGCCTGGTCATCGAGCGCCCTGAGCGCCTCCCGTCGCTCGTGCGCCCGCCGCTCGATCTCCGTCCAGGCGTCGTGGTGGGTTCGGTCCGCCTCCGAGCTGTCCATCCGCCGGACGCGCCGCACGAGGTCATCGAGTGACCAGGGCACCGTGACGCCATCGATCACCTGTTGCAAGCGGTGGATGCCGTCGTCGAGATGACCGAGGATGATCGAGCACAGCCCAGCCGTGTCCAGCATCGTGTCGCGCTCCAGCGCCATCGTGGCGAGCTCCCGAGCGCACTCGTCGAGTGCCTCCTGGGTTCGGCCGAGATGGAGCAGTGCTTCGGCATGGGTGGCTGGCCCGTCTTCGTCGACACCGTCTCGTTGGTTCTGCGCAATGATCTCCTCGACACGCTGCCACTCGTCGAGCGCGCCGGGGTCGTCCAAGGCGTCGAGCATCTGGGCGACGGCGCTGCGCAGGCTGCCGCTGTCACCGAACTCGTCGAGCAGCCCGCGGAGCGTCGAGACCGACTCGCGCAGCGCCTCCGGTTCCCGCCTGATGAGTGCGATCGCGGCATCGAGCAGGTCGGCCTGGATGCGGAGGAACCGCGCGTCGTCTCCGGTCTCGTCGCCCGCGAGGGCGCGGAGGTGCTCCGCGACCGTGTGTGCGCCGGCGGTGTCGACGACCTTGACACGGCCGAGCCCCAGCTGCCAGAGCACGTCGACGTCGGCCGCATCGATCTCGGCCGCGCGCGCCGCAGCATCGTGGTGCGCTCGCGGCAGGTCGGCTGAGTCGAACAGATCACACAGCTGGAGCAGGCGACGAAGCGGACGAACCTCCGCGGCAAGGGCGATCTCCTGGTGACAGATCGCCCGCCAGACGTGTACCAGCTGCTGGGCTCGGTCGAGCTTGCCTTCCTCGGCGGCCAGCACGGCCCGTGTCGCGAAGGCCCAGCGATCGTCCGGCTCGGGAAATCCCTGGGCGAACGCTTGGTCCCACCACTGGACACCGAGTCTGATCCAGTCGCGCCGCGACTCGTCGTCTCGCCGGTCCGAGCTCCCGGCGCTGTACGAGTCGGACAGAACCCACATGAGGGAGTGTTCGAGCGGGCGCACCCGCTGGGCACGCTCCAGCACCGCGACGACCGCCGCCCAGTCCTCGGCGACCTGGAACTGCGCGGCGGCGTCGCGCAACGTGTCCGACTCGTCCGACGACAGACCCAGCTCGGCCGTGAGGTGCAGCAACGAGCCGATCAGCCTCGGATCCTGGTCGCGATCGTCCGAGAGGCGGCGCACGTGCTCGGTGGCGAGCTCGCGGTGCCTCGTCTCCCCCTTGCTCCCAGCCCGGGCCTCGCCCAGGACCTGGGCGTGGGCGAAGTGGTACTCCGCCATGAACCAGTCGAACTGCTGGTCGTCGGCGAGCCCAGCCCGTGGCGCGAGCAGCATGCGGGCGACCTCCCGCGGACGCTTCCGCCTCCCCTCAGCGGCCAGGGTCAGCAGTTCGCGTGCGTCCGACACCTTGCCGTCGCCCCGCAGCATCAGTTGGGCGCGCACGATCAGGGTGTCCGTGCCGGCCGGATCGCGCTGGCCGATCTCCTCGACGACCGCGGCGGCCGCGGCGACGTCCCCGAGTGCGAGCAGCGCTTGTGCTCGGAGCTGCAGGAGGTCGAGCTCGACGGTCCCGACGCGCTGGTCACCCGACGCCGCACTCGCGAGATCGAGCAGGTCGAGGTCCTCGAGGCTCCCGCGCAGATCCCCGCTCCCGAGGCGCGCCTCGGCCCGCAGGATGCGGCGTCGGCGCGACTGTTCGTCGTCGACGACGGCTGCGTCGAGGCGCTCGACGGCCAGCGCGTACTCCTCTGCGTCGACGTACAGCTCACCGAGCTGCTGGTTGAGCTGGCCGACGGGGCCCTTCGGTGCGGACGTCGCCGCCAGGGCCAAGGCCTCCTCCAGATCCGACGCGGCACGGTCGGTCTCACCGAGCTCGAGCCACGCGTCGGCTCGGGCCATGCGGACCTCCACCGACTCGGGGTCCGTCTCCAGCATCAGGTTGTACTTCTCGATGGCCTTGTCAGGGGCGTGCGCACCGACCACGCGAAAGCTCTGCAGCGCGGCGTCCAGCTTCTCGAGGGCGAGATAGGAGTTGCCGAGGAGGGTGCTCGCGCGGACCGCGAGGGGGTCGGCGACCGACGTGATCGACTGGGCGAGCGCGTCCAGAGACTGCTCCGTCGGAGTGTTCGGCGGCTTCGTCTCGAGCAGTGAGGTCACCATCTCGAGCAGGGACGTCATGAGCGACCCGTCCGGCGACGACTGCTTCGCCGCCTCGTATGCGGCGGACAGCAGGTGATCGAGCGCGCTCGCCCGGTCGGAACCGATCAGCGCCTTGCCGAGCTCGAAGTTGATCACGCCGTCGTCGGGATCCTCACCGGGTTCATCCAGGGCCACGCGTAGCGAGGCACTGCCCTCGGCGATCCGGCCCGCTTCGATGAGCTCCCGGCCGAGCTCGACGCGGAGTTGCCGGAGCCGGCCCGACGTCGGATCGCCGGGCGTCAGAGGACGAGCGTCCGGGACGGCAGGGTCGGCGGTCACCGGGGCCGCTCCTTGCCCAGGGGGAAGCGGGTCGCGTCGCCTGGGCCGAACACCGCGTTGTTGGACTGCCGGCCACGGTGCCGGGTCGAGAGAGTGGGCGCCTGTGAAGCCGCAGTCGTTCCCGAGGACCACGGTGCGGGGCCAGCGTCCGTCGCCTCGTGTTGACCAGCGCGGTCGGGCGCGGCCATGGCGTCAGGGTCTCCGACGTAGGCGACGGGGAAGCCGTACCAACCGCCGGCGCCGCGGGCCTCGTTCCATGCGGCTAGCTCGCCCCTCCCCCGGAGCTCACGTGGGACCGCGCGCAGTGCGACGTCGAGCCGCTCGCCGCCCGCCAGCAGCCGATAGAGCTCCTTCACGTACGCGTTGCCGCCACGATCGAGCTTGCGGAAGGGCAGCACCATCACGTTGGTCGCGGCGCCGAGCGCGGACACGCTCTCGCCCAGCTTGATGAGGAGGGCATGATCGTCGAACACACCGCCCACGCCACTCCGAAGGTCCGCGGTCGAGAGGTGGAGGACGATCAGCCGCGGCGGGGGCTCCTCGAACTGGCTGGCCAGGTCGCCGCCGCGGACACCGACCAGTTGATCGGGATCGTCCGGATCGACGAGGGCGATCCCGATGCCACCGGGCTGCCCTGGCAGCATCGCCGCGCTGGCGACGATGTGGACCACGTCGACCCGGGCCCTGTCGTACGACGCCAGCGCACGGTTCGTGCCGATGTACGCCATGGCGATGCCGTCGCGCGTTGCATCCATCGGCTCGCGTTCGGGATCCGGCGTGAGGGCGACCGCCTCGGGTACCTCTCGCAGCAGCTGCGAGATCGTGCTGGCCTTGAGCAGATCCCCAGGATCGGCGGCCACGACGAAGACGTTCAGCTTGTCGCTCTTGCGCCGATCCCGACACGCTGCGGCCTGCTTCGCCTTGCGGACGATCGAGAACTTCAAGGTGTTGGCGAGCAAGCCCTCCTTCGGTTCCCTGCTCTGCGCATAGGGCGTCGGCTTGGAGTACATGCACTCCCATGGGAGCAGCTCATGCGCCGGATCCCGGATGTCCAGCACGAGTCCGCAGTTCTCCGGGACATGGGCCTGCAACGTTCTGGCCAGCAGCGGCCCGAAGTACATCAGCAGGTGACTGCCGAGCAGGCGGATGGCCTCTTCGTTCCGGCTCGGTGAGCCCTCGGCGTCATCCGAGTCGGTGACGAGCTGCGCCTTGAGCTGGGCAATCGTGACTTGACGCGCCGAATCCGGCGGGACGTCACTCGTCAGGGGCTCTTCGAGGTCGGCTCCGGTGAGCGTGATCTCGTTCGCATCGATGACGGCCGTGATGATCCGTGCCGGTTCGACGTTCGTCGCCGCGACGGCGACCGGCACGGTCGCCTTGGGAACCTGGCCGGCGAGCCACTGGACGTAGGCCGGGAGATCGGCGTGCTTCGATCCGTAGCAGACGACGTCGATCGGGTCCCCTTCGTTCCGGTGAAACGTGCGGTGGCCCTCGACCTCGTCCTGCTTCGACAGCCGGAAGGCGACGACGCTGCGGTTCGCCGGTGCGTGATCGCGCAGCACGCGGCGGACGGCAGCGAAGTTGGGATCGCCGAGGGTCTCACCGCAGCCGATGAAGAGCAGCGGGCGCGAGAGGGTCAGCTGCATCCAGTCGCGTTGCTGGGCATCCGCGAGCAGACTTGCGTACGACCCGGCGCCGAGCACGATGGACTGGGGATCGCCCCGGTGCCCATGGAGATGGAGAACATCGCGGATCGCTCGGTTGGTGACATCGATGCCGCGCTCCCCCGGGCCGCGCCCCTGGGAGCCGCGTTGACAGATCATTTCGATGAGGTGGTCGTAGTTCGTCGTCCAGATCGGCATGTCGAGCCCGTCGATGGCGCGAATGAGCTCGGGCTGCCAGCTGTCTCGGTCGCACTCGCCGAGCGCATCGATCCGCTCCAGGACCCACCGGTTGAACTGGCCGGAGAACGCCGCTTCCATGTCGTCGGCTGCCTGCAGGTAGTCGTCGACCAACATCTCGTTCTTGTCATCAAGGGCGATCTGCTCGACCAACGACAGGGCGCGTTGGACCACGCCCGCCAACCGGCCTTGCGCGGTGCCTGCCGCCCAGGATCGCCGAAGTAGGCCAACGCCTCCTCGAAGAGGCCCTTCCAACTCGCCGCCTTGTCCCTGGTCGTGAACATCGACACGCCGGCGCCGGCCAGCACGATCACCCGCTCTTGCCTGAGCGCGCTCACGAGCTCGCTGGGTGGCGGGGTCGCGCCGGCCTCGACGAGCTCGGCGGGCAACGTCTCGTCGTCGCTCACCGCGACCCCGCGTTCTCGATGCCGCCATGGTCGGGCGGCGCGACATGTGTCACCGAACCCTCCCTCGTGAGCCGGTCGAGTCACCGCGTCGTGGTACCCCTGTCGAAGTCCAGATCATGGCACAGGCACCCCGGAAATCCGGCTGAAATGCCGGTCCGCCGGACGCATGATGAGAGCTGGTCGGACGACGAGAGGCGGCAGGATCATGGACGCACCGCTGGACCCTCCCTTGCCGAAGCTGGCGAGGGTCGCCGAAGAGATGACCAACCCCGATCCGGCGGCACTCGACGACGCGCTCGAGGAGCTCGATCCGGCCGATTGGTCGATGCTCGAGCGGATCATCGGGCAGAGCTCGGCGAGGTCGGTGCGCTCGACACGCGCCCGCCGTGCCGACGAGGCGCCGAAGGATCATGTGATCCTGCTTCCCGGGATCATGGGGACCGACCTCGGGGTGATCGACGACGACGGACGGCCGAGGAAGCTGTGGTTCGACGTCCTCGCCCTGCGGAGGGGAGGCCTGGCGAAGTTGCGCCTCCCGCTCGACGAAGCCGACCCGAAGTTCGAGATCGTGACCGGTGGCCTGCTCAAGCTGTTCTACCTCCCGATGCAGATGAAGCTGCAGCACCGTTGGCGGACGCGCCTGTTCCCGTACGACTGGCGTCACGACCTCGCCGTCACCGCCGATCGTCTGCACCAGGAGATCGCCGAGACCACGTCAGGTGACGTCCACCTCGTGGCCCACTCGATGGGTGGGCTCGTCAGCAGGACGATGATCCGCCGGCACGCCGACACCTGGCAGCGGATGCGCGGCCGGCTCATCATGCTCGGCACCCCCAACCGCGGATCGTTCGCGCCCGTCCTCGCCTTCACCGGGAAGGACCGCAAGCTGCAACTGCTCGCCCTGCTCGACGGCGAGCTCACCAAGGCCGAGATCACGAGCGTCGTCGGAACGTTCCCCGGCCTCGTGCAGATGCTGCCGTGGGCGCCGGACGGGGCCGAGCCAGCCTTCGACGCGCTCTACGGCCAGGGCGGCTGGCCCGGCGCGCCGATCGATCAACGACTGCTCGACCGCGCCGCCCGGGCGCATGCCGACCTCGTCGAGACCGTGGACTCCGATCGGATGATCTACGTCGCCGGGTTCGGACAGCGGACGATCGACGGCATCGAACGTCGCGGGAATCGGTTCCGCTTCCGCCGCAGCCGCGCCGGCGACGGCACCGTCCCTCACGCCCTCGGCCTGCTCGATGGCGTGCCGACGTACTGGACGAACACCAAGCACGGCTCGCTGGCCAAGGATCCGGCGGTGCTGAACGCCGTCCAGGACCTGCTCCTCACGGGAACGACCAACCACCTCGACTTCCGGGACCGGGCGCCGACGAGCCGTGACGGGGACGCTCCCCAGTGGATCGACGAGGACGAGCTCGACGCGGAGGTCGACGCGGCGATCCGTCGCGTCGACCGGAGCGGCCGTGATCTCGACGTCCTCGACGACGTGCTCCCCACCGGCGTGCCCGATCTCGTCCAGGTCCCGATCACGGTCGAGGTGGTCTGGGGCGGGATCGAACGTTCCGACGCCGACGTGATCGTGGTGGGCCACTACGTGGACGTGTATCCGACGGCTTCGGAGTCCGCCATCGACACGGCGATCTCAGGCGAGGCGGAGGACAAGCGGCGGCGCCTGCTCCACGCGGCGACCGCCCGCGGTGTGTTGAAGGGTGCCCTCGGGGACGTGTTCGTCGTGCCGTGGCCACGGTCGGACGGCCGACCGCGCACCGTGCTCGTCCTCGGCCTGGGTCGTCCCGGCACGTTCAAGCTGCCCCAGCACGAGGTGCTGGTACGGAACATGGTCTGGTCCGCCGAGCGGCTGTTGCACGCGAAGTCGGCGGCGACCGTGCTGATCGGGGCGGGCGCCGGGAACCTCTCGGTGGAAGACGTGATCGGCAGCTTCCTCCGAGCGCTCGACGCGGCGGTGCGCGAAGGCGAGCTCAGCACGCAGCTCGAGGTCATCCGCATCGTCGAGCTCGAGCTCGGCCGGGCCCGCAAGGTCCTGGATGTGCTGCGCAAGGCCGCCGATGAACGCGATGCGACGACGTGTCCCGCGATCGTCACCGTCGCACCGGATGTCCGCGAAGGGGAGGGCGGCATCGCCTCGGTCGAGACGGCGCTCGGCGGTCTGCTGCAGCAGGTGCGTGCCGAGGCCCCCGCCTCCCGACAACGGCGCATCGCCGACGTCGAGGCGAGTCCGCTGGTCCGGCAGGCGATGTTCGACGCCCTGGGCGATCGGCACGAGGTCGACAAGGTCGCCTTCCGCGTGACGCGTCAGCAAGCGGTGACCGCACTCGAGGTCCCGACCCGTCTCAGCGTGCTGAACGTGGACGGTCGGATCGTCGCGTCCGCGGTCAGCAACTCCGCGACCGTCCCCGAGCTCGACTTCGGGCTCGATCCGGGGTTGTTCACGCAGCTCGTCGATCTCGCCAACGCCCAGGCCGGTGACGACCCCACCGCCGCCGGCGAGATGCTGCTCCGCGTCGCCATCCGGGCCGAGTTCCGGCCCTTGCTCGAGAGCGGCCGGAACGTCATCGTCGAGGTCGATCGCACGACCGCTGCGTTGCCGTGGGAGGTGATCGGGTCCGAGCACGAGTCGAAGCAGCGTCCGCTCGGCCTGCGGACCCCGCTGGCCCGTCAGCTCCGCACCCGAGACGCACCGCCCCCTGGCGTCACCGGGCGGGTCGTGCTCGACCGTGCGTTGATCATCGGGGACCCTGCGGGCGGCGCCAACCACCTGCCGGGCGCCGAGCTCGAGGCACTGGCCGTCGCCAACGCGCTCTACGAGCGGCAGATCGCCTTCGACTTCCTGTTCGGTCCCGGGGGCATGATCGACCCGAGGCAGCGGTGGCGGGCCGATCCAGCGACCCTGGCCAACGTGCTGCACCGCTTGCTGCACGAGGACTACCAGCTCGTGCACTACGCGGGGCACGGCACGTTCTCATCGGACGATCCCGCCCGGGGCACCGGTTGGCTGCTCGCCGACGGACTCCTCACCGGAACCCACCTCACGATCATCGATCGCCTGCCGGCGGTCGTCGTCGCCAACGCGTGCCACAGCAGTCGCGTCTCGACGAACCTGCCCGGTCTGGCCGACGAGTTCATGAGCAAGGGCGTGCGCAACCTGGTCGGGACGGCCCGGACCGTCGACGACCGCAGCGCCAAGCACTTCAGCGAGGCGTTCTACGCCACCCTGCTCGCCGAGCAGGGGGACGGCCGTGAGGCCCCGACGCTGGGCAACGCGGTGCTCGATGGCCGCCAGGCGCTCGACGACGCGACGTTGCCGGACTGGGACGTCTACCAGCTGTACGGCGACCCGCTGTTCCGCTTCTGGCCCGACCCCCGCGGCCCACTGCCGTAGCGGTCGCGGTGTGCCTTCGTCCGCCAGAAGGCCCGATGGCGGCGGATGGTGCTGACGTAAGAGGTTCGGCTCGGTGTCAGCCCGTCGTGCTGTCGAGCTTGACCGTCACGAAGCTGCCGCGTTCGGGGTCGGCGATGCGATCGACGACTTCTCCACGTCGGATGACCGCTGGATGCGTCGACCGGAGCTCGACCGTGTCGCCGCGCTGGGCGTCCGGCAGCAGCTCGGCGGGAACGAAGACGCTCTCCGCGTCCTCACGAACGTGGTGCTCGATCGACCATTGCTTGGGGTGACCCATGCCCGTCACCGTTCCCCGATCGGTCTCGCCGGAACCAGACGCCGTCGTCGCCCGGCCGCCTGACGTGTTCTGGGTCCTGGATCCGCCCCGTGAGGGGCGCGTCCAGGGCCCGAAACAGGTCAGCGCCCCACGGTCGCTCAGGCTGCCGGCTCGTCGACGCGGCGGCCGTCGAAGCGATCGGCGAGCTGGGCGACCACGTCGTCGGGATCGGGCAGGGCGAGCAGCTCGGCTCGCGCTGTCGCGGCGATCGGGCGCAGCTGCCCGAGCTCGGCAGCCGCGGCTGCCCCGACGGCGTCCTCGGTGGCGGCCGCCGGCTCCAGCACGGGAGCCAACCCCGTCGCCGTCATCATGTCGGCGTTGAAGAACTGATCGGCGCCCTTGGGCAGCAGCAGCTGCGGCGTGCCGAACGCGAGGCAGGCGAGGATCGTGCCGCTGCCGCCGTGGTGGACGGCGAGGTCGGCACGGGACAACACCGCCGGTTGGTCGACGAACGCCTCGACGTGCACGTTGGGCGGCAACGGTCCGAGCCCGGCACCGGCAGCCGCCCCGAGCGCGACGAGCACGTCGGCGTCGAGGCGGGCGAGACCGCGGATCGCCGGCAGGAGCGCGTCGTCGGTGGCGACCACCGTCCCGAGGGTCACGTACACGAGCGGACGCCCGGTCCGGCCGACCCACGAGGGCACCGTCGCGCCGGCCTCGACGAAGGGGATCGGTCGGAGCGGGATCCGGTTCGGCGCGGCGAGCAGATCGGACGACTGCATGACGGCCGGGAAGATGTCGATGAGGGCGTCGCCGGCGAACACGTCCAGGGGCGCCTCGGCGACGCCGTGCTCGGCCCACAGTCGAGCCAGCCGGTCCGCCGAGCCGCTGGCGTGCAGCACGGTGCCGATCGGCAACGGCGACAGCACGTGGCACACCGCAGGGATCCCGGCGACGAAGGCGGCGACGGCGGCCCCGAAGTCGTACTGCTCGTACACGACGAGATCGGCGTCGACGGCCGGCAGCGCGTCGCGGAGGTCGGCCGCCGTCGCCCGGGCGACGCCGTCGATGAAGAGGCGAGCACCCATCGAGAGGTTGGGTCGGCCGTCGGTCTGCGTCGGCATCGCCGTCGTCGCCAGCTCGGCCATCAGCTCGTCCCGCGCCGCCTCCAAGGTCACCCCGACGTCGTGGGTCGCGAAACCCAGCCGCCGCAGCCGTTCGAGGAAGGGGCCGGTGGTCGCGAAGTGGACCTCGTGACCGGCGCGGCGGGCCGCCAGGGCGAGCGGCACGAGGGGGTAGACGTGGCCGTAGGCGGGTCGGGAACTGAACAGGATCCTCACGGTGGCTCCGGACGTCGGGGGGTCCGTCGATCGTGGACCGCGGTCACGGCCGCCGCTTGGAGCCGTGGTGGAGATCTTCTGAATTCGCCCGATGCGAACGGCGGACGCGAGCGGGCCCGGGACGTCGTGTCCCGGGCCCGGTCGTTGCTTCGTGTCGCGTGAGGTGGGCGGCGCGGCCGCTCAGATCATGACCGCGACGCCCAACGCCGTGGGGAAGAGGGCGGCCCTGGTGAAGATGTTGCGGGTGCCGAACCAGATCCACTGGTCACCGCGATGTCCGCCGTCGGCGATCGTGCCGAACGACCACGG
Organism: uncultured Acidimicrobiia bacterium; assembly: GCA_963784255.1. Lineage (GTDB taxonomy): Bacteria > Actinomycetota > Acidimicrobiia > Acidimicrobiales > Ilumatobacteraceae > JALZMG01. The sequence goes on from CAWAQO010000007.1 coordinate 709,983, forward strand.
GCCACCGCTGTCACCGGGCGACGTGTTGTCGTTGTTGGTGGCGATCAGGTTGGCGACGAGCGACCAGTTGCTCCAGGAGACGACGAACGTCGAGTAGATCTGGTCGCACGACCGCACGGCGTTGACCCTGCTGTGCACGCAGGTGACCATGTTGGTGGCGTAGCCGTTGCTGGGCCACACCATCGTGACCGGGCGGTTGTCGCCGGGGCCGGCCCAGTACCTCGCGATCTCGACGTCCGGCGAGGAGTTCCACTCGACATCGCCGAACCAGCCGAGGTGCTCGCCGCGGAACGACAGCGACGGATCGGGACCGGGCGCGGAGTACCGGTTGATGCCGCTGCAGTGGGCCGCCGTCGACACGCCGGTCACGCCGGTGGTGAGCGAGCGTACGGAGAAGCCGCTGGTGCACGACCCGCCGGTGGTGGCGTACACCATCACGCCGCCCTCGATCACCTCGTTCTGGATCATGCGGTCCGGCGACTGCGTGATCTCCACGCCGTCGAGCAGCTCGGGTCCCAGCTTCTGCGCAGCCGACGGATCGGCGTTCACCGCCACCTGGATCTGCCCGGTCGGCAGCACGGCGGCGCCGACCTCGCTGTAACCGAGGCGGCCGAGGCCGCGGACGATGTCCGTGGTCCGCTGCTGGAGCTCCTGCTCCGAGTACTTCAGCCCGTCGACGACCTCCACGGGGAGACCGGACTTCTCGACGAGCTCGCGGACGCCGTCGGGAGCCTCGCCCTTGAGCATGATCTGCGAGCGGTCGTCGGGGACCGGGGCGAACGCGGCGCCGGCGTAGGTGTCCTTGTACTCCAGCGAGAGGGTGTTGATCAGCTGGCCGAAGGCGTGCTGTGCCTCGAGGTGGTGGGCGGTCGCGTCGACGTCCCAACCGAACTGCTTGGCGATCAACTCGACGTCATTGCCATCGGACTGGGCGATGTCGTCGGAGCGGGCGGGCGAGGGTGCCGGCCGATCCTCGGCGGAGGCGACGGTGGACACGCCGATCGTGGCGGCGGCGAGGATCAAGAGCCCGCGCAAGGCGCGAGGAGGGACGAACATTCGATGGAGCTCCTTCTGGACGGGACCGCCGACCCCCTGCCGGCGATGATGTCCAGAGCGCGCCGAAGCCGGCGCAGATACGACGGATCCTCGAACGTGGCCGGCGGGCCGCCGGCCTCACGTGAGCGCGGCGTCGATCGACGGGAACAGGCGGGCCGCGGTCAGCGGACCCATCGACGTCAGCGTCGCCAGCTCGGCCGGGGTCGTCGGCCGTCCGTCGGCGATGGCGGCCAGGTCGGCGTCGCTGCACACCTCAGGAGGCAGCACGCCGGCGACCCTTGCGGCCTCGTCGCGCCACGCGACGAGCCGCTCGAAGTTGCCGACCACGCGGCCGCCCGTGCGCAGCTCGGCCGGCGGTGGGACGAGCGGGGCCGGCGAGAGGTCGAGACCCTCGATCAGCGGGCTCGGCCGGCGGCGGTACCCACCGCGCCGCCCGGCCCACGTGATCACGAGGCGGTCGGTCGCCCTCGTGATCGCCACGTGCAGCAACCTCGCCTCCTCGGCCTTGGCGGCGATCGTGGTGGCGCTGCGGTGGGGGACCGAGCCGGTCTCGACCCCGGAGACGACGACGGTGTGCCACTCGCGGCCCTTGGCGCCGTGGAACGTGAGCAGCTCGACACCGCCACCGGCACCCTCCACCGTGAACGGGTCGGACGTCGCGATCCACGAGCGCAGCGCGGCGCCGTCGCCGAACGGTTGGTCGCGCAGGAACTCCAGCACGGCCACGGCGACGCGCCGTTCGGCGGCCTCGGTGTCGTCGGGCGGACCGTCCGCCTCGGCGTCGAGCACGTCGTGGGCCCAGCCGCGCAAGCGGCTCGCCGAGGGCTGGGCGGTGGCCGTGCGCACGGCGAGGGCCAACGGGCTGCCGGCCGCCAGCTGCCGCCGCCGGACCCCGAGCCCGGACGCCGTGAGGGCGCCGGCCAGCCTGGTCAGCTGGGCGTTGGTGCGGGCCAGCACGGCCACGTGCCCGCCGCGCAGCAGGGCCGGGTCGGCGGCGCGCACGAACGCGGTGACGAGCGCCGCCTCGTGCTCCTCGTCGTCGGCGGCGACCACCCGCACCGCCGCGCCGTCGCCCCGCGAGGACACGGCGTCCTGGCCGAGCCCGCTGTCGCGCAGGACGTGGATGCCGGCGGCGACGACCTGTGGTGTCGAGCGGTGGTTGGTCGGCAGGTGGATGACCTCGACACCGTGGAGCCGGGCGGCCACGTCGGTGAGCAGCGTGGGGTCGGCGCCGTTGAAGCCGTAGATCGCCTGCGCCGGGTCGCCGACGAGGTACAGGTCGTCGCGCCCGCCCACCACCAGTTCGAGCAAGCGGTGCTGCAGCGGGTTGAGGTCCTGCGCTTCGTCGACCAGCACGTGGCGGTAGCGCCAGCGCACGATCTCCGCCCACGAGGGGTCCTCGGCCAGCTGGCGGGCCGCCATCGCCAGCAGGTCGTCGAGGTCGACGACGCCACGCCGGCGCTTGAGCTGCTCGTAGGCGGCGAGCCGCTCGGCGATCTGCTCCGGCGAGATGGCCGCCCGGCGCCCGGCGGCGCGTGCTGCGGCCACGTAGCCGTCTGGAGCGAGGCCCCGCGCCGCCGCCCACTCGACCTCACTTGCCAGCACCGCCGTCGGGACACCACTGGCGACCTCGGCCAGCACGCGGTCGCGGTCGCCGACGACCGTCGGCGGTCGCTGGTCGAGGTCGATCCAGCGCTGCCGCAGCAGCCCGAGGGCGATGGCGTGGAACGTGCCCGCCTCGACGTGCTCGCGCACGCCGCTGCGCCGCAACCGGCGGCGCAGCTCGCCGGCCGCCTCGCGGGTGAACGTGAGCGCCACGGTGTGGCGGGCGTCGGCGGTGCCGGTGGCGAGGCGGTAGGCGATGCGCCGCGTGAGCACGCGGGTCTTGCCCGACCCGGCCCCGGCGATCACCGCGACGAGCCGCGACGGCGTCGTGACGGCCGCCGCCTGGGCAGGGTCGAGGTCGGCCAGCACGGCGGACGGCGCAGCGGCGTCGGCGGCACGGGGCACCCATTCACCCTATGACGGCCTCCCGGTACTGTGGGTCCGATGCCGTACCCGAGGAAGTTGCTCAACGACTACGAGACGGTGGCGCTCGACCTGCACCCGCACTGGTGGTACTTCGTCGAGGCGGCGGTGGCGCTGGCCGGCGCGATCATCTTCGGGATCGTCGTCCTGGCGATGGACGGCCCCTCGTGGCTGAAGTGGGTCGCCGTCGCGCTGATCGTGCTGTGCGCCCTCTGGCTGGTCGCCCGCTACCTCAAGTGGCTGACCACCAACTTCGTGATCACCAGCGACCGGGTCATCTTCCGCCACGGCCTCGTCGCCAAGAGCGGCATCGAGATCCCCCTCGAGCGGGTCAACAGCGTGCACTTCCACCAGACGATCATCGAGCGCATGCTGGGCGCGGGTGACCTGCTCATCGAGTCGGGCGCCGAACAGGGCGAGCAGCGCTTCACGGACATCCGCAACCCCGATCGCGTGCAGCAACTGATCCATGCGCAGATGAACCTCAACGAGGAGCGCATGTTCCAGCGCCCGGCCACGGGCAGCGTCGACGTCGCCACGCAGCTGGAGAAGCTCGAGGGCATGCGCGACCGCGGCTCGTTGACGCCCGCGGAGTTCGAGGCCCAGAAACGCAAGCTGCTCGGATGATCGGGACCCCCTCCGGGTTCCTGCATCGGGAACGGTCGCCACGGCGACCGATCCCGATGCAAGAACGCTGACCGTGCGCGTCGTCAGCCTGGTCCCGTCGGCGACCGAGACCTTGCTCGCCCTCGGGGTCGACGTCATCGCCTGCACCCGGTTCTGCGAGCAGCCGGACCTGCGCCACGTCGGCGGCACCAAGAACCCCGACGTCGCCGCGATCGTCGCGCTCGGGCCCGACCTCGTCGTGCTCGACGAGGAGGAGAACCGCCTCGAGGACGCCGACGCCCTGCAGGCGGCCGGTATGGCGCTGCTCGTCACCGCCGTGCGCTCGGTGGACGATGCGCTCGCGGCCGTCGGGCAGCTGGCCCGGGCGACCGGTCGTCCGTTGCCCGCCGAGCGGGCACTGCCGCCACCGCCGCAGGCGCGACGGTCCGCCTTCGTACCGATCTGGCGGCGGCCGTGGATGTCGCTCAACGCCGACACCTACGGCGCGTCGCTGCTGGCCGTGCTCGGCGTCACCCTCGTGACGGCCGCCGACGCGGACCGCTATCCGACCGTCGACCTCGACGACATCGCCGCCAGGCAGCCTGACCTTGTGCTCGTGCCGAGCGAGCCGTACGCCTTCACCGACGCCCACGTCGAAGAGCTGGCCGGTCGGCTGGCGCCGACCCCCGTCCACCGCGTCGACGGCCAGGACCTGTTCTGGTGGGGGGTCCGGACGCGGCCGGCGATCGACCGGCTCAGCGCAGCGACAGCGCCTCGCTGAACTGCTCCAACGCGTCCACGTCGAACGGGGCCCGCAGGGCGAGGTTCACCTGATCGGCGCCGGCCTCGACGTACTCGCCGATGCGGGCGAGGACCTGGTCGACCGACCCCGTGAGCACGCCCGGCCGCACCCGCTCGGCGATGTTGCCGAACTGGTGGCGCAGGCTGTCCTCGTCCCACGCCAACCCGACGTTGACGGCGCAGCGGATCTCGGCCGGGTCGCGGGCGACGTCGCCGCAATGCCGCAGCAGCACCTCTCGCTTCGAGGCGAACGCCCGCGGCGACGGGAACGGGCAGTTCCAGCCGTCGGCGAAGCGGGCGGCGATGCGCAGCGTGCGCCGCTCGCCCATGCCGCCGATCCACAGCGGCAGCGGGTCGCGCACCGGACGGGGCTCGTTGCGGGCCGCCGACGTGCGGAACCAGCGACCCTCGAACGTCGTCTCCTCGTCGCGCAGCAGGCCGCGCAGGATGGCCGCCCCCTCCTCGAGCTGGTCGAGGCGGGTGCCGTCGCGCGGGAAGTCGATGCCGTAGGCGTGGTACTCGACGGCGGCCCAGCCCGCGCCGAGCCCGATCGCGGCGCGGCCGCCGGAGATGTGGTCGATCGTGGTGACCGCCTTGGCCAGCACCGCCGGGTGGCGGTAGCCGATCGAGTAGACGAGCGCGCCGCACTCCACCCGCTCCGTCTCGCAGGCGAGTGCCGTGTGCATGGCCACCGCCTCGAGGCAGGCGGCATCGGTCGGATCGCCGGTGCCGGCGTAGAAGTGGTCCCAGATCGAGATCCAGTCGAAGCCGAGGGCCTCGATGCGCTTCCACAGCAGTCGGAGCTCGGCGGCCGTCGTGTGCTGCAGCCCCGTGTGCACGCCGTACCGCGTCATCGGCGCCTCCTCCTCATCACCTCGTCGGAACGTAGCCGGGTCCGCGAGACTGCCTCGATGCCATCATCGGCCACACGAGCCACGGCACCGCCTGAGGACTGAGGAGCACGCCGCCATGTCAGGACCACTGGAGGGCTACCGCATCATCGAGATCGCCGGCATCGGGCCGGGCCCGTTCGCCGCGATGCTGCTGGCCGACATGGGCGCCGACGTCGTCCGCGTCGAGCGCGCCGATGCCGTGCGCAGCCCGGCGCCGGACAAGCCCCACGGCGACGTGTTGCGCCGCGGCCGGCGCAACATCGCCATCGACCTCAAACAGGCCGATGGCGTCGCCACCGTGCTCGACCTGGTGGCGCAGGCGGACGCGCTCATCGAGGGGTTCCGACCGGGCGTGATGGAGCGCCTCGGCGTGGGACCCGACGAGTGCCTGGCCCGCAACCCGCGACTGGTCTACGGGCGGATGACGGGATGGGGGCAGGAGGGGCCGTACGCCAAGGCGGCCGGCCACGACATCAACTACATCGCCCTCGCCGGCGCGCTGGCCCACATCGGGCGGGCCGGCGAGGCCCCGGTCCCGCCGCTCAACCTGGTCGGCGACTTCGGCGGTGGCGGCATGTTCCTCGCCTATGGCGTCGTGTGCGCCCTGCTGGAGGCGCAGCGCAGCGGCCAGGGGCAGGTCGTCGACGCGGCCATGGTCGACGGGGCGGCCACGTTGATGACGATGTTCTGGGCCTTCGCCCAGTCCGGGGCGTTCGACGAGACGCGGCGCGGTGTCAACCTGCTCGACACGGGCGCCCACTTCTACGACGTGTACCGCTGCGCCGACGGCGGCTACGTGTCGATCGGTTCGATCGAGCCGCAGTTCTACGCCGAGCTGCTGCGCCTGACCGGGCTGGCCGACGACGAGGAGTTCGCCGGTCAGATGGACGTCGCCCGCTGGCCCCGGCTGAAGGAGCGCCTCGCCGAGGTGTTCGCCGGCAGGAGCAGGGACGAGTGGTGCGCCCTGATGGAGGGCACCGACGTCTGCTTCGCCCCGGTGCTCACCATGAGCGAGGCCGCCGCCCACCCGCACAACGTCGCCCGTTCGATGGTCGTGGAGGTGGCCGGCGTCCGGCAGCCGGCCCCGGCACCGCGCCTCAGCCGCACGCCGGGCGCCGTCGCCCGCCCGCCGGCCCACGCCGGCGAGCACACCCGCGAGGTGCTCGAGGACTGGGGTGTGCCCAAGGACCGCATCGACCTGCTGGTGGAGCGCGGCGCTGTCGTCAGCGCCTGACGGTTGACTGGCGGCATGGCGACCCTGGTGTTCGTGCACGCCCATCCGGACGATGAGGCCAGCAGCACCGGCGGATCGATGGCCCGCGCCGCGGCGGAGGGGCACCGCGTCGTGCTCGTCGTGTGCACCGACGGCCGCCACGGTGAGGCCCCCGAGGACCTCGGCGAGGAGACGGTGGTCGAGCGGCGCCGGACCGAGACCGAGCGGTCGGCCGAGGTGCTCGGCGTGTCGCGGGTCGTGTGGTTGGGCTACGCCGACTCCGGGATGACGGGCTGGCCGCAGAACGACGAGCCCGACGCCTTCTTGCGGGTCGACCTCGACGACGCGGCCGAGCGGTTGGCGACGGTGCTGCGCGAGGAGCAGGCCGACGTGGTCGTGGTGTACGACTGGCACGGCGTGTACGGGCACCCCGACCACGTCCAGGTGCACCGCGTCGGTCACCGCGCCGCCGATCGGGCGGGCACCCCCCGCCGCTTCGAGGTCACGTGGAACCGCGACGCCATGGTCGCGTTGATCGCCGAGCAGCGAGCCGCCGGCGAGATGTCGGCCGAGCAGGAGCAGGAGTTCGATCCGTCCCAGCCGATGGACGACGGCAACCCGTTCGGGACGCCAGCGGCGGAGATCAACCTGGCCGTCGACGTGTCCGGCTACACCGACCGCAAGCGGGCGGCCCTGGCGGCCCACGCCAGCCAGGTCACCGACATCGGGACGTTCCTCGCCATGCCCGAACAGGTCTTCGCCGGCTTCTTCGGGACCGAGTGGTACATCGAGCCGGGCGCCGAGCCGGGGTTGCGCTCAGGCTGGCTGCTGGAGGGCGTCTGATGGCCCGCCTCCACCTCGTCCGCCACGGCCGGGCGGCCGCCGGGTGGGACACCGACCCGGACCCCGGTCTCGACGACGTCGGGCGGGCCCAGGCCGGTGCCCTCGCGGATCGGATGGCGCCGCTGGGACCGCTGGCCGTGCTGACCAGCCCGCTTCGGCGCTGCCAGGAGACGGCGGCGCCGCTCGCCGCCCGCTGGGCGACGGAGCCGATGGTCGATCCCGTCGTCGCCGAGATCCCGTCGCCAGAGGGCTATGCGATGACCGACCGGGTGGAGTGGTTGCGGGCGGCGATGCGTGGGAGGTGGTCCGAGCTGGGGGAGCGCTACACCGCCTACCGTGACGCCGTGTTGGCGTGGATGGCGGCACGGCCCGCCGACGCGGTGGTGGTGTCGCACTTCGTCGCCATCAACGCCGTCATCGGCGCCTGCCTCGGCGACGACCGGCTCGTGCTGCGCAGCCTCGACAACACATCGGTCACCGTCGTCGACGCGACGCCCGACGGGCGGCTCGTCCTCGTCGAGGCCGGCCACGAGGCCGACACGTTGATCCGCTGAGGTGGTCGCCAACGCCACCCTCGACTGGCACGGCGCGCTCGCCTGGGTGCTGATCGCGGCCAACGCCGTCGCTGGTGCTTGGGCGCTGGGAGCCCAGCGGTGGCGCCGCCTGCGCGGTCGCCCGCTGTGGGCCGCCATCGTCGTCGCCCAGTTGACCGCGTTCGCCCAGGCGATCACCGGCACCATCCTGATCGCCCGCGACGACCTCGAGCCGGGCCGGCTGCACGCCCTCTACGGCTTCTCCGCCGTGATCGCCGTCGGCATCCTCTACAGCTACCGGACGAGCGGGTTCATGCGCGGCCGCGAGCACTTGCTGTACGGCCTCGGCTGCCTGTTCATCATGGGCCTGGGGCTCCGCGAGCTGGTCCTGGCCTGACCCCCAATCTGGGCGGGAATCTCACCACCTCTCGATCTGGGCGGGCTCCGTCCCAGCAGGTGACGAGGATCCCGCCCAGATCGGGGCGGGAGCGTTCGCTGCTACCCTCCGGCCGGGTGCCGGCGGTGCCCGTCCCGATGCGCACCCCGACGTCGACCTACCGGCTCCAGGTGCGCGCCGAGTTCGACCTGCGGGCGGCCGCGGGGGTCGTCGACTACGTGCACCGGCTCGGGGCCGACTGGGTGTACCTCTCGCCGCTGCTGCAGGCGCAGCCGGGCTCCGACCACGGCTACGACGTGGCCGACCACAGCCGGGTCGACGATGCCCGTGGCGGACCCGAAGGGCTGGAGGTCCTCTCGACGACGGCCCGGGCGTTCGGGCTCGGCGTGCTCGTCGACATCGTGCCCAACCACATGGGTGTCGCCGTCGCCCTTGCCAACCCGTGGTGGCGCGACCTGCTCACGAACGGGCGGGCGTCGCGCGTCGCCGAGGCCTTCGACGTCGACTGGGAGTTCGGCGGCGGCAAGGTGCGCATCCCGGTGCTCGGCGACGAGGACGACCCCGAGCTGGCCGTGGTCGACGGCGAGCTGCACTACCACGAGCACCGCTTCCCGGTGGCCCCCGGCTCGGCCGACGACGGTGCCGACCCGGCGACCGTCCACGACCGCCAGCACTACGAGCTCGTCAACTGGCGGCGCGCCGACGCCGAGCTGAACTACCGCCGCTTCTTCGCCGTCAACACGCTGGCGGCGATCCGGGTCGAGGTGCCGTGGGTGTTCGAGGAGTCGCACCGCGAGATCGTCCGCTGGGTCCGCGCCGGTCTCGTCGACGGGCTGCGCGTCGACCACCCCGACGGGCTGGCCGACCCAGGGGGCTACCTCGACGCCCTGGCGGCGGCGACGAACGACGCGTACGTGCTCGTCGAGAAGATCCTCGAGGGCGACGAACGCCTGCCGTCCTCGTGGCCGGTCGCCGGGACCACCGGGTACGACGTGCTCGCCGACATCGACCGCGTCCTCGTCGACCCGCGGGCCCGCTGGCGATTGGACGCCGTCGACGCCCGCCTGCGCGGCGGACCCCGCCCACCGTGGGCCACGCTGATCCACGACACCAAGCGCGAGGTCGCCGACGGCATCCTGCGCGCCGAGGTGCTGCGGATCGAGCGCGACGTGGGCCGGCCGTGCGCCGACGCCGTCGCCGAGCTGCTCGCCTGCTTCCCGGTGTACCGCTCGTACCTGCCCCAGGGCCACGAGCACCTCGACGCGGCGGCCGCCGCGGCGATCGGCCACCGGCCCGACCTCGCTACCGCGGTGAACGACCTGCTCACGGTGCTCGGCGACCCGGCCCACCCGGCGGCGGTCCGCTTCCAGCAGACGTCGGGGATGGTGATGGCCAAGGGCGTCGAGGACACCGCCTTCTACCGCTTCAACCGCCTGGGCTCGCTCACCGAGGTGGGCGGCGACCCCGACGAGTTCGCCCTCCCGGTCGCCGAGTTCCACCAGCGCCAGCAGACCCGCCTGGCCGGCTTCCCGAAGTCGCTGACGACGCTGACCACCCACGACACCAAGCGCGGCGAGGACGTGCGGGCACGCATCTCGACGCTGGCCGAGATCGCCGGCGAGTGGGCGGCGACGCTGGAGCGCCTCCACGAGCTGGCGCCACTGGGCGACGGTCCGTTCGAGGAGCTGATGTGGCAGGCCACCGTCGGTGCCTGGCCGGTCGAGCGGGAACGGCTGCACACGTACGCCGAGAAGGCCGCCAGAGAGGCGGGTGACTCCACGAGCTGGACGGCACCGTCGGACCGCTTCGAGGCGGCCCTCCACGATCTGGTCGACGCCGTGTACGACGACGAGCGGGTGGCCGCCGTGCTGCAGCCGCTGCTGGACCGGGTGCGGCAGCCGGGATGGAGCAACTCGCTGTCGGCCAAGCTCATCCAGCTGACGGCGCCCGGCGTGCCCGACGTGTACCAGGGCAGCGAGCTGTGGGAGACGTCCCTCGTCGACCCGGACAACCGGCGGCCGGTCGACTTCGAGCGCCGCCGCGACCTCCTCGACCAGCTCGATCGTGGCCTGCTGCCACCGATCGACGAGACCGGCGCGGTGAAGCTGCTGGTCACCAGCCGGGCGCTGCGCCTGCGACGCGACCGGCCCGCGCTGTTCGACCGCTACCTGCCCGTGGAGGCCTACGGCCCGGCCGCCGAGCACCTGCTCGCCTTCGACCGGGGTGGCGCCATCACGCTGGCGACGCGGCTGCCGATGGGGTTGGCGGCGCGCGGCGGGTGGCAGGACACGGAGATCGTCCTGGCGGCCCAACCCGTGACCGACGTGTTGACCGGGCGGCCGCTCCCCGGCGGCACGATGGCCGTCGCCGACATCCTCGACCGCTACCCCGTCGCCCTCCTCGCTCCGGGAGACGACGGGTCGTGATCCCGGCCGTGTGGGCGCCGCTCGCCCGGCGCGTGCAGCTGGTGACCGGTGGCCGCAAGGTGCCGATGGCGGCCGCCGAGAGCGGCTGGTGGCGCACCGACGTCGACCTCGCAGCCGGGACGCGGTACGGCTTCGCCCTCGACGGCGACGAGCACGCCCTGCCCGATCCCCGCTCGCGCCGCCAGCCCGACGGCGTGCACGGCCTCTCCGCTGTCGTCGACCCGGCGGCCTTCGCGTGGACCGACGGCGGCTGGACGGGACGCCAACTCGCCGGCAGCGTCGTCTACGAGTTGCACGTCGGCACGTTCACGCCGGCCGGCACGCTCGACAGCGCCATCGAACGCCTGGACCACCTCGTCGAGCTCGGGGTCGACCTCGTCGAGCTGATGCCCGTGAACGCCTTCAACGGCACGCACAACTGGGGCTACGACGGCGTCCTGTGGTTCGCGGTGGCCGAGCCGTACGGCGGGCCGGCTGCCTATCAGCGCTTCGTCGACGCCTGCCACGCCGCCGGGCTCGGCGTCGTCCAAGACGTCGTGTACAACCACCTCGGGCCGAGCGGCAACTACCTGCCCCGCTTCGGGCCGTACCAGCGCGCCGACGCCGCCAACCCGTGGGGCGCGGCGATCGACCTCGGTGAGCCGGAGGTGCGCCGGTACATCCTCGACAACGCGGCGATGTGGTTCCGCGAGTACCACGTCGACGCCCTGCGCCTCGACGCCGTCCACGCCCTCGTCGACGACTCACCGACGCACCTGCTGCGCGAACTGGCCGAGCAGACCGACGCCTGGTCGGCGGCGCAGCGCAGACCGCTGACGCTGATCGCCGAGTCGGACCTCAACGACCCGACCATCGTCACGCCCCGTGAGGCCGGTGGCCACGGCGTGCACGCCCAGTGGAGCGACGACTTCCACCACGCCGTCCACGTCGCCCTCACCGGTGAGACGTCGGGGTACTACGCCGACTTCGCCCACCTCGACGCCCTGGCCAAGGTCGTCACCCGCGGCTTCTTCCACGACGGCACGTGGTCGTCGTTCCGCGGCCGCCCGCACGGCCGCCCGATCGACACGAGGACGATGCCGGCGTGGCGCCTCGTCGTCGCCGACCAGACGCACGATCAGGTGGGCAACCGCGCCGCCGGCGATCGCCTCAGCGCCACGCTCGATGCCGGCCAGCTGGCCATCGCCGCGGTGCTGCTCCTCGCCGGGCCGTTCACGCCCATGCTGTTCATGGGCGAGGAGTGGGGGGCCGCCACGCCGTGGCAGTTCTTCACCGCCCATCCCGAGCCCGAGCTCGGCCGGGCGACCGCCGAGGGGCGCATCGGCGAGTTCACGCGCATGGGATGGGACCGCGACCACGTGCCCGACCCCCAGGACCCGGCGACGTTCCTGCGCTCCAAGCTGGACTGGGGCGAGCCGGCCGGCGGCGACCACGCCCGGCTGCTGGCGACCTACCGTGACCTCATCGGCCTGCGCCGCCGCGTGCCGGCGCTCACCGATCCGCGCATGTGGAAGGCGCGGTGCGAGTACGACGAGGCGGCCGGGTGGTTCCTCGTCCATCGCGGCGGCGTGACGGTCGCCGTCAACTTCGGTGCTGCGCCGGTGGACGTGGCCGTCACCGGCGAGGTGCTGCTGGCCACTGACGAAGCCGTCACCGCGCGCGACACCGGGCTGACCCTGCCGGGGCACAGCGCGGCGGTCGTTCAGACGGTGCGGTCGGTGACGAGCGCCGCGATCTCGTCGTCCGAGTAGCCGGCCTCGAGGAGGACGTCCATGGTGTCGGCGCCGACGTCGGGCGGTGCCGTGCCGACGCGGGTGGGCGTCCCGCTGAGCCGGATCGGCGTCCCCACGGTCATCGCGCCGTCCACCTCGGCGAGGTAGTCGTTGGCCCAGACCTGTGGGTCGGCCACCACGTCGGCGTACGTGCGCACCGGGGCGAAGCGCTGACCCGCCGCGGCGAGGACGGCGCACCACTCGGCGGTCGGCCGGGTGCGGAAGACCTCGCCGAGCACCTCGAACAGCTCGGACTTCTGGGCGGGGGAGAGGAGCGGGCTGGCGAAGCGGGCGTCGTCGACGAGGTCGGGCCGGCCGATCGCCGTGTAGAACGCAGGACGCTGCGGCGGCACGACGCCGACGACGGCCAGCCAGCCGTCGGCGGTGGGCACGATGCCGTAGATGCCCGGGATCAGCGGATGGCTGGCGTTGGGGCGGCCCGGCAGGTCGCCGGTCGTGAGGTGGTAGGTGTACTCGCTCGCCTGCGCCCAGATCTGGCTGCCCAGCAGCGACACGTCGACGCGCTGGCCCCGCCCGGTGCGCCCACGGGCGTGGAGAGCGGCGAGGATGCCGGCGACGAGGTTCAGGGAGGCGATGTGGTCGGCGATCGTGACGCCGATGGTCGTGGGCTCGCCACCGTCACGACCGGTGGCGTTGATCAGGCCGCCGGCCGCCTGGGCCGACAGATCGGCGCCCTCGCGGTGGGCGTCGGGGCCCTCCGGGCCGAACGCCGAGCCGCAGGCGTACACGAGGCCGGGGTTGTCGACGCTCAGATCCTCGTAGCCCAGCCCCCACGCCTCCATCGTGCCGGGCTTGAAGTTGGTGATCACGACGTCGGCGGTGGCGGCCAGCCGCCGGAACACCTCCTGGCCGGCGGGCCTGCGGACGTCGACGGTCACGCTGCGCTTGCCCCGGTTGCAGCCGAGGTAGAAGGCGCTGCGGAAGTCGGTCATCGACATCGGCAGCCAGCGGGCCTGGTCGCCGAGGCCGGGCAGCTCGACCTTCGTCACCGCCGCCCCGAACTGGGCCAGCAGCGCGGCGGCCTGCGGTCCCTGCACCAGCAGCCCGGCCTCCAAGACCCGGATGCCCGTGAGCGCCCCCTCCGGCATGTCCTCCATGTCGTCCTCCCCGTGTCGACCGGCGCCGACCATAGGCGGCGTGCGACGATCGGGGGATGCCCGACGAGCTCGACGACTACGAGGAAGAGATCAGCGAGGAGGAGGACGTCATCGAGGAGCTGGCCGAGGAGGAATCGCTCGCCGACGCCGACGAGATCATCGACGCCGCGGCCGAGTCCGACGAGACCCCGTTCGACGAGACCCGCCTGCAGTACTCGGGGGTCGAGGAGGGTGACGGCGACGTCGACGTCGAGGAGTACGCGGAGGCCGGGGCCCTGTTCGACGATCCGGACGACGTCGCCGACGACTCTGTGTGAAGGAACCGGCCAGAAACGGTACGAAAAGCTCGTCAGAACCCGTCGGCGGTGCCCACCGCGACACCGTCGACGATCTGGTCCAGGTACTCGGCGAGGCCGGCGCCGACGGCGTCGTCGCAGCGCCACGTGGTCATGCCCTCGGCGATGCGCGTCGTCAACTGTTCGCCGGCCGGGGTCTGGCGGCGGTTGCGCAACGGGATGTTCGACCACACGCCGCCGTGCACCTCGTAGCAGTGGTCGTCGGTCGTCAACGCGGCCCGCACCGCCCGGTGGTAGCCCTCGTCGTCGTAGTCCGTGCGCAGGTCCACGCCGCGCACCGGCACCCACCGGTCGTCGCCGTAGCGGGCGCGGTCGTAGAGGAAGCCGTGGCTCCGCACGCGGCCGTCGGGCCGGCCGGTCACCGTGACGGCGAAGCCGAGGTCCGGGCCGAGGTTGCCCGTCAGCCAGCGGTACCACCAGACGCTCTGCCAGTACCGCGGGCCCCACGAGTGGTCCCTGAGCCCCAAGCCGTCGGTGAGCACGAACTCGTCGTCGCCGACCGTCACGGTGCCGGTCACCGCCATGTGCTGCTCGGTGTGGCCGCGGGCGAACGACGTCTCGGGGTCGACCTCGATCGGCGCCTCGCCCTCCTCCCGCTCGGGCTCGCCGCCCCAGGGCCGCCCGACGGCCCGGTGGGTGAGCGCGATGGTGCACGGCACCAACGGGTTGTCGGCGAACGCCTGGCGAGGATCGACCATCTGGCGCGGCACGTCGAGCAGGAGGACGCGGCCGTCGTACGTGACGAGGTGCTCGACGAACGGCTCGACGACCTCGAAGCGCAGGCCGCCGGCGTCGTGGGCGGTGTGCCCGTCGATCTCCGGACGCTTGAACGTGAAACCGACACGCCCGTCGGGCAGGTAGAGGCACACCGTCATCTCGGCGTAGCCCTCGTTCGGGCGGTTGCCCATGCGCACCCATCCACCGAGGCCAGGACCGGGGTCGTAGAAGTTGTAGTAGCGGCTCTCGTTGAAGTTGGTGGCCGCCTCGACCGGGTGGAGCAGGTCGTCGGCACGGTCGAGGCGGATGCGCACAGGAGGTCCTCGCTGGTCAGGCCGGCCGGACGGCACCGGCCGCGCCGGCCAAAAGGGCGGCGCGCGATGGTCCCGTTCGTGGCGGCACGGGGTAGGCGTTCGGGTCGGCGAGGATCTCGGCGACCCGCCCGGAGAACTCGGCGTCGGCGGCCAGTTGCAGCGGCGTCACGAGGAGGTTCATCAGCCGGGTGAGGCCGCGGCCGATCACGGGGTCGGTCTCGGCGGCGACGAACACGCGCGCCATCGGGTTGGGCGGCCGCTCGTCGGCGTCGGTCCCGGGGTCCGAGCCGGCCACGTCCATCTCGACCGACTGGTGGTACCAGGGAACGATCTCGTCCCGGCAGGCCGTCTCGTAGCGGATCGAGCGGGCGACCGCGTCGTCAGGGTGGGCCGCGATGGCCTCCGCCATCCGGATCGCCTGCACGAGGGCCAGCGAGCAGCCCCGGCCGTACAGCGGGTTGGTGCACGTGTGGCTGTCGCCGACGGCGTGGAACCCGGTGACCGCCGGGCGCCCGTCGCTGTCGACGAACCGGCGGGTGCGGTTGAGCAGCCCCGTCATCGGGCGCACGCCGCCGATCGGCTCCAGCGGCCCGGCGGCGAAGAAGCGGGCCGGACCCTCCAGCAGCAGGCAGGCCCGTTCGAACCCGTCGGGGTCGGACAGCGCGGCGCGCAGCTCGGCGTCGCGGGTGCGCACGGCGAGCGTGATCGACAGCGTGCGGCCGTCGCCCGGCACCCCGAGGAACTTCAGGTGCCCGAGGTCGCCACCCAGCTTCTCGTCGAGCGGCACGTCGACGTCGGCCGGCACCCGGTACCACCGCGTGAGGTACATCAGGCCGCTCTCGTGCTCCTGCTCGGTCACCTCGATGCCGGCCTCGTGCAGCCACGCCGGCATCGCGCTGCGGCGCCCGGACGCATCGACGACCACGTCCGCTTCGAGCGTGCCGCCATCGGCGAGGTGGACCCCGGCAACGCGGGGCGGGTGCTCCGGCGCCAGCAGCAGGCCGGTGACGCCCTGCCCGGCGCGCATCTCCACGCCCGCCTGGGCCAGCGCCGCCTCCCGCAGCACCCACTCGAGCGTCGTGCGGCGCACGATGAGCACGGCCAGATCCTCGTCACCCGGCCGCGGCTCGCCGAGGTTGGCCCGGGCCGGCGCGGTGACGCAGCCGGCGCCCAGGAGGGACTCCAGCACGTCGGGGAAGTGCCGGCGCAGCTCGACGACCAGGCGGGCCAGGAAGCCGTGCGTCTGGTGGACCTGCGGCGCGCCGCGACGATCGGCGGCGAACGCCGCCTCGGCGTCGCCCGACGTCGGCACGACGTCGCGCTCCAGCACGACCACCTGGTGGCCGGCCCGACCGAGGGCGAGGGCGCTGGCCAGCCCGCCGATCCCGGACCCGACGACGACGACGTTCACGAGCTGCCGAGCGTCACTGCGTCGCCCGGTCCTGGGCCACGGCGTCGTAGGACTCGTAGTCGGCCGACGTGTCGTCGGCGAACTCGAACTCGAGCATCCCGACCTCGGCCCACCGGCGCCGCAGGTAGCCGTCGTTGGCATCGAGCAGCCCGAGCTTGCGGACGTTCGGCACGAGCTTGGCGAAGAAGGCCCGCTCGAACGAGCCCGTCGGGCTGATGGTGGTGGACGCCCTGGCCTCCTTGAGTGACGGCCACACGGCTTCGAGCGACGTGCCCATGCGCTCCCACACCTCGCCGTTGAGGGCCCGCGTCCGGCTGCGCTGGGTGCTCTCGACGAGGAACTCCTGACGCTCCTTGAGCTCGGCCGCCGACAGGTCGCGGTAGAGCTCGCCGAGCGACACGATGCCGAAGGCGACGTGGCGGGCCTCGTCGGCCAGGACGTACCGCAGCAGCTTGTGCAGCAGCGGTTCGTCGGTGCGCCGCAGCATGTCCCCGAAGGCGGCGAGGGCGAGGCTCTCGATGACGATCTGCATGCCGAGGTAGGCGATGTCCCAGCGGGCGTCCTCGAGCAGCGACGTGATCTGCGCCTCCAGCTCCCGGCCCATCGGGTACGGGTTGCCGAGCTTGGTGTCGAGGTAGCGGGCGAAGACCTCGGTGTGGCGGGCTTCGTCCATCGTCTGCGTGGCCGCGTAGTACTTGGCGTCGATCCACGGGACGGTCTCGACGATCTTGGCTGCCGTGAGCATGGCGCCCTGCTCGCCGTGCATGAACTGGCTCAGGCTGGCGGTGAGGAACTCGACGCCGATCCGGGTGAACTCCCGCTCGGACCACGACGCGATGGGCGACCCCGGGACATCGGCGGCGGCCCGCACCAGCCGCATCACCGGGCTGTCCTGGCCGGCGACGAGGGCCTCCGGGTCGACAGGCGTCTCCCAGTCGAGCTCCGTGACGCTGTTCCACTGCGACGCGTTGGCCTTGTTGTAGAGCGCCACGAGCTGCGGCCGGTCGCGCTCGTAGTTCCACGTGTAGATGCTCGGGGCGTGGTCGTCGATCAGCTTGACCGTCGCGTCCACGACGTCCCGGTCGGGCAGTCCCGGTTGCACGCGCCCGACCGTACTGCGAACTGTCGTTTGGACACGGCCCGGAACGGCCGCCACTGAACGACAGAACGCAGTTACGTGCCGAGGCCGAGGCGGCGGGCGAGGACGATGGCGTGGGCGCGGTCGTCGGCCTGGATCTTGGCGAGCACGGTGGACACGTTGTTGCGGACCGTCTTCGGGCTGAGCACGAGGCGCCTGGCGATGGCGTGGTTGTCGAGGCCCTCGGCGACGAGCTCGAGGATGTCGAACTCCCGCTGCGTCAGCTGGCCGAAGGGTCGGCGGGTCTCCGGGCGGCGGACCTGCGCCAGCTCCGTCATCGTGGCGACCAGGTCGTGGTCGAGCACGACGTCGCCGCCGGCCACCACCCGCAGGGCGTGCTCGACGCGCTCCGGGCCGGCGCCCTTCACGAGGTAGCCGGCGGCGCCATCGCGGAGCGCGGTGACGGCCGTGTCGTGGTCCTCCGACATCGTCAGCATGATCACCCGCACGTCGGGGTGGTTGGCGGCCAGCCAGCGGTTCACCTCCAGACCGGAGCCGTCGGCCAAGCGCACGTCGAGGAGGATCACGTCCGGGGCGGCCGCCGCGACGAGGTCGCCGACGGCGTCGGCGCGCGACGCCTCGCCCACGAGATCGACATCCGCCATCTCGCGGATCGCGGCGGCGAGGCCCAGGCGGAACATCGGGTGGTCGTCCACGATGGCGACGCGGATGCTCACGGCGACCTCCCGCGGTCGAAGCGAGCGAGCGAGCGCCAGGAGGGCGGCAGCGACGGCCTGCGTGGCCGGGGACGCCGTCACGGCAAGGCCGCCGGGAGCTTCACCAGGACCCGGGTGCCGCTCGGTCGGTTGGGCAGGAGGCGCATCGTGCCGCCGAGCTCGGACGCCCGCTCGTGCATCGCCGTGAGCCCGACACCGGCCGGCGCGGCAGTGGGGATGCCGACGCCGTCGTCGACGACCTCGATCTCGACGAGGTCACCGGCGCGGATGCGCAACCAGCACCGGGCTGCGCCGGCGTGGCGGACGACGTTCGTGACGGCCTCGGTGACGATGCGGTAGACGGCGACCTCGACGGCCGCCGGCAGCTCGACCGGCGCCGGCGGCAGCGCGAGGTGGATCTCGAGGTCGTCCTTGAACGTGCGGGTGAACTCGGCGACGGCGTCGAGCAGACCGAGCTGGTCGAGCGCCGTGGGGCGCAGGTCACGCACGATCCGCTTGAGCTCGCCGACCAGCGCGTCGACCTCGTCGGCGATGTGCTGCAGCAAGCCCGGTGGCCGGCGCCAGCGCGGCGGCGTCGGGCGACCGCGACAGCTGCGTGATCGCCGTGCGCAGCCCGAGGGAGATGCCGGTCAACGCCGGCCCGACACCGTCGTGGAGGTCGCGCCGCAGACGCCGCCGCTCCTCCTCGCGCGCCGACACGATGGCGACGCTCGAACGGCGCAGATCACCGGCCAGGCGCACCCAGCTCACCGCCAGGCTGAGCGGCCCGGCGAGCTGGTCGAGCACCTCGTCATCGCGGGCACGGAGGTCGCCCTCGGCGACCAGGCGACCGACGACCTCGCCGCGGTGGTGCAGCAGCACCTCCCGTCGAGCACCGGATGCGGTGCCGGTGGCGGCGACCCGACGCCACCCGTCGGGCGTGGCGAGCTCGATGGTCACGCCGTCGAGGCACAGCTCGCGGGCGAGGTGCTGGGCGAGAGCCGGCAACAGGTCGTCGCCGCTGTCGGCGCCCACCTGGTCGACCACCTGCTGGACGACGGCGAGCGGGTCGTCCCGCGTGCCGTACACGAGGTGGTCGACGACGTGGCGGATGCGCTGACGTGCCGGTTCCATGGCCACGGCGATGGCGCCGGTGGTGGCCACGAGGAGCCAGGTCGGACCGCTGCCACCGACCAACCGGCCGAGCCCGGCGACGAGACCCGTGTAGATCACGACGATGCCACCCGCCAGCAGCACCCACTCGGCGACGCGGTGGGAGATGCGATGGAGGCGGGCGGGCGCCTCGCGGATCAGCTCGATCAGCGCGCCGGCGACCGTGAGCGGCACCGTCAACAGCAGGAGGAGGGGGAACACGACGTCGCGGCCGGTCAAGCGCCATTCGGTGACGTCGAGGCTCGACGGCACGGTCGCCAGCCATGCGGCCACCGATCCGGCGAGCACCCAGCCGCGCAGCGGGTCGCCGCCGGGGAAGCGGGCGCGCCACCACACGTTGGCGAGCAGGAGCGTGCCGGCCGTGGCCACGACCGCCACCACCCACTCGCCGACGTCGTGGGCGACGCCGTCGGCCACGACGATCGCCGCCGTCGCCAGCACGGCGACCACGTCGGCCAACCGCGTCCAGCGCTGCCGACGCCAGCCGCTCGGGAGCAGTTGCCAGGCGACGATCGTGACGAGGACCGACGACCCCAGCGGCCAGGCCCACGCCGCGGCGTCGGCCAGCCACGGCAGGTGCACGTCGGAACCGGCGTCGCCGTAGCCGTCGTACTGTGTCGCGACGGCGGCCAGCGTCGCCGAGAGACCGACGACGATGAACGCCGCGCCCAGTGCCCGCCGCAGCGACCAGGCCACCAAGGCCGTCCCCGTCACGGAGTACGAGAGGCCGACGATGAACCAGGCGACCAACCACCAGTTGCGGGCGGGCGGTTCGGCGTCGGGGTTGGCGATGCGCAGCGCGACGACGGCGATGCCGGCGGCCACGACGACGGTGGCCATCACCACGCAGGCCACGGTGCCGCGACGCAACGGCGCACGTCCCGGCTGAGCGACCAGGTGGTCCATCCGCATCCCTCCGACCACGACGGTACGGCGCCCACCGTCCCGGGCGGATGGTACTGGAGTCCCGTCGCGGGCCCGGGACGTCCCGGGACGACCCGGGACCGCGCCGTGATCCTTGCCCGATGCGCCCGGGACCGCGGGCGTCGCATGATCGCAACATCCGCCAACACGGAGGGGGCGAGCTCCCTCCATCGAACAGGGAGGGAACACATGAAGAGGAAGTTCATCGGTGCCGCCGCGGCGGTGACCGCGGTGGTCGCCATGCCGATGGCCGGCAGCGCCTCGGGCAACGGCGGCCACGACCGGGAGCCGCAGCTGCTCGGTCGGGCCGTGCTGCCGGCGATCACCATCGCGCCCGGCCCGCAGTCGGGCGCCGCCGCCACCGACGCCAACGGTGTCGACTTCCCGATCGAGGAGGGCCAGATCGTCGAGGGCTTCTCCGGGGTCGTCGAGGGCGACACCCCCGGCCAGTTCCTGGCGATGGCCGACAACGGCTTCGGCGCCAAGACGAACTCCGCCGACTTCCTGCTGCGCGCCTACGTGCTCGAGCCGGAGTTCAGGACGGCCGAAGGTGGCTCGGGCGACATCGTGGTCCGCGACTGGATCCAGTTCCGGGACCCGTACGAGAAGATCGACTTCCCGATCCAGAACGAGGACCAGATCGGCAGGCTGCTCACCGGTGCCGACCTCGACCCGGAGTCGATCCAGCGCGATCGCAACGGCGACCTCTGGGTCGGCGACGAGTTCGGTCCGTGGATCCTGCACTTCAGCGCCGACGGTGTGCTGCTCGACGCGCCGTTCCCGATCCCGGGCGTGCTGTCGCCGAGCAACCCGGCCGTGACGCCGACGAATCCAGCGACCATCCGCGGCAGCCGCGGCTTCGAGGCCATGGCCTACAACGGCAGGTACCTCTACGCCATCCTCGAGGGTGCTCCCACCGCCGCCGATCGCAACCGGACGGTGTACGAGTTCGACACCCGCAAGGAGGAGCTCACCGGTCGCGAGTGGACGTACCGGACCGAGGCGCCGACGGCGCCGCAGGCCGAGCACTTCATCGCTGACGCCCAGGCGGTCGGACGCAACGACCTGGTCGCTCATCGAGCGGGACGGCACACGGGACATCGCCTGCGCTCAACGGCTTCAAGCGGGTCTACACCGTCGATCTGCGCAAGGTCGACCGCACCGACGGCACGCTGGTCAAGCACGGAGCTGCTCGAACATGGTCCAGCATCCCCGACCCGAACGACGTGGCCGTGCCGGTGCCGGGGCGCACCGGCGACATCGGCCTCGGCGACCCGTTCGCGGTGGTCTGCGAGTCGATCGAGTCGCTGCGCCCGCTCGGTGACGGGCAGCTGCTGCTGACCTGCGACAACAACTTCCCCAACACCAGCCGCAACCCGAGCTTCCCGGACGACAACGAGATGGTCGTCGTCGACGTGCCCGGCCTGTAGCGGGCCCCACCCCTGCGTTCTGTCGTTTGGTCACGGCCCGATGCGGCCGTGGCCAAACGACAGTTCGGCGTTTTCAGCCCAGACGGGCGTCGAGGGTGTCGAGGGCCACGGTCAGCGAGGCCGGGAGGTCCGCACCGAACTGGGCGTAGTGGGTGCGGATCTGCGGGACGGCGTCACGCCAGCCGGCGGTGTCGAGCGAGAGCAGCACGTCGAGGTCGTCGTCGGCGATCTCGAGACCGTCGGTGTCGAGGGCCTCGGTCGTCGGCAGCAGCCCGATCGGGGTGGCGACGGCGTCGGCCTGGCCGTCGACCCGCTCGAAGACCCACTTGAGGACCCGGCTGTTCTCGCCGAAGCCGGGCCACAGGAAGCGCCCGTCCTCGTCCCGGCGGAACCAGTTCACGAAGAAGATCCGCGGCAGCTTCGACGGGTCGGTGGCCTTGCCGATCGACAGCCAGTGGGCGAAGTAGTCGGCGAAGTTGTAGCCACAGAACGGGAGCATCGCCATCGGGTCGAAGCGGAGCTTGCCGACGGCACCCTGCTGGGCCGCCGTCGTCTCGGACGCCATGATCGAGCCGAGGAACACGCCGTGCTCCCAGTCGTAGGCCTCGGTGACGAGGGGGACGGTGGTGCGCCGGCGTCCGCCGAACATGATCGCCGAGATCGGCACCCCCTTGGGGTCCTCCCACTCGGCGGCGATCGACGGGCACTGCGAGGCGGGCGCCGTGAACCGGGCGTTCGGGTGGGCGGCCGGGGTGTCGACCTCCGGGTTCCACGGGTTGCCCTTCCAGTCGGTGGCCCGGGCCGGCGGTTCGCCCATGCCCTCCCACCACACGTCGCCCTCGTCGGTCAGCGCGGTGTTGGTGAAGATGCTGTTGCCCCACAGCGTGTCCATCGCGTTGGGGTTGGTGTCGTAGCTGGTGCCGGGCGCGACGCCGAAGAACCCGGCTTCGGGGTTGATCGCGTGCAGCCGGCCGTCGGCACCGAACTTCATCCAGCAGATGTCGTCGCCGACCGTCTCGGCCGTCCACCCGGGGATCGTCGGCACGAGCATGGCGAGGTTGGTCTTGCCGCACGCCGACGGGAAGGCGGCGGCGATGTACTTCGACTCCTGCTGCGGGTTGGTCAGCTTGAGGATCAGCATGTGCTCGGCCAGCCAGCCGTCGTCGCGGGCCATCACCGAGGCGATGCGCAGGGCGAAGCACTTCTTGCCGAGCAGCGCGTTGCCGCCATAGCCCGAGCCGTACGACCAGATCTCCCGCGTCTCGGGGAAGTGGACGATGTACTTGTTGTCCGGGTTGCACGGCCACGGCACGTCGGCCTGGCCGGGCTCGAGCGGCGCACCGACCGAGTGCAGGCAGGGCACGAACTCGCCGTCGTCGCCGAGCACGTCGAGGGCCTTCTGGCCCATGCGGGTCATGATCCGCATGCTCACGGCGACGTAGGCCGAATCGGTGAGCTGGACACCGATGTGGGCGATGCTCGACCCGAGCGGCCCCATCGAGAACGGCACCACGTACATCGTGCGGCCGCGGATGGCGCCGGTGTAGAGGGCGGTCAGCTCGGCGCGCATCTCGTCGGGCGCCCGCCAGTTGTTGTTCGGGCCGGCGTCGCGCTCACGCTCGGAGCAGATGAACGTGCGGTCCTCCACCCGGGCGACGTCGCCGGGGTCGGAGTGGGCCCAGTAGCTGTTCGGCCGCTTGGCCTGGTCGAGCGAGGTGAAGGTGCCGCTGGCGACCAGCTCCGTGCACAGGCGGTCGTACTCGTCTGCGGAGCCGTCGCACCAGTACACGTCGTCGGGCTGGAGGATGGCTGCCCAATCGGCGACCCATCGCTCCAGCCGTTCGTTGCCAGTCTGACCACTCATGGTGCTCGCTCTCCGTTGTGGTTGCTGCTGCGGTTGTACCACCGTCGTCGGTCCGGGCCCCAACGACGGCGCCGGCCTCAGGGCTCGCCCGGCGTCTGCATGTCGACTTCGGACCCGAGCCGCAGGGCGGTCGCCCGGCCGTCGCCATCGAGATCGAAGATCACCCGCTGGCCCTGGCGGACCATTCGGAACACGGAGCCCTCGAGGGCGCCGCGAGCGAGGTCGTAGTCGGCGAGGTCGGTGTCGCAGGTGATGACGCCATCACCCGTGACCGGGTCGTACGCCTTGACGACGCCTTGCATCAGCGGCCGGCGGTCACTCAGGCCGTGGGGGCGGCCGTACGGACCGGCGCCTTCACGACCTTGCCGGACTTGAGGCACCCGGTGCACACGTTGACGCGCTTGGTCGATCCGTCGACGAGGGCGCGGACCCGCTGGATGTTGGGGTTCCAGCGCCGCTTGGTGCGCCGGTGCGAGTGCGACACCGTCATGCCCCACGAGGGCTTCTTGCCGCACACGTCACACACTGAGGCCATCGCTACTTACTCCGACTCGAGAACACGCGCCCATGACCGGCCGCGAACAGCACCTCAAGGGTACCGATCGAGGGCTCGCTTCGCACTCGCCCGTACAGTGGCGTGATGCCCACGCTCGAGCGGCCGCTGGAACGCTTCTCCGTCGGCACCCTGCGGGACACCGTCACCACCTTCCGTGACGTGGTGCGCGACCACGAGGTCAGCATCAACCGGCTCAACGTGTACCCGGTGCCCGACGGCGACACCGGCACGAACATGGCGCGCACGCTGGAGACCGTGGTCGCCGACGTCGAGGCGGCGCCGCCCGACCTCGCCGCCACGTGCGACGCCATCAGCCATGGCTCGCTGATGGGGGCGCGCGGCAACAGCGGGGTGATCCTGTCGCAGATCCTGCGCGGCCTGGCCTCGACGCTCAAAGGCGCCGGCGAGGTGACGGCGAGCACCGTGGCCGACGGGCTCGAGGCGGCCTCGGCGGCGGCCTACCGCGCCGTGCTGACGCCCGTCGAGGGCACGATCCTCACCGTGGTGCGCGAGGCGGCCACCGCGGCGCGCGCCGCCGCCGACGCCGGGACCGACCTGGCCGGCGTCCTGCGGGCGGCGCGCGACCAGGGTCGCCAGGCGCTGGCCCGGACCCCGGAGCTCCTGCCGGTCCTGCGCGACGCCGGGGTGGTCGACGCCGGAGGCGCGGGGTTCATGTTGTTCCTCGACGCCGCCCTGCACGTCGTCGACGGCGAGGCGCTGCCGACGCCACCGGAGCACCAGGCCGAGCGCTCGCCACGCCGGCGCAGCGAGGCGCCAGAGCGGCGAAGCGGAGCAGCCGGTCGAGGCAATCGATACGAGGTGATGTTCTTCTGCGACCTCGCCGACGACCGCATCGAGGACCTCAAGCAGCGCTGGGGGCAGATCGGCGACTCGATCGTCGTCGTCGGCGGCGACGGGGTCTGGAACTGCCACGTCCACACCAACGACATCGGCGCCGCCATCGAGGCCGCCCTCGACCGTGACGGGCGGCCGCGCCAGATCCGCGTCACCGATCTCTTCGAGGAGATCGCCGCCGAGCACGCCCAGCGCGAGGCCCCGCTCGTCGGCGCCAGTCGCCACCGTCACCTGCGCGGCGGTCGCCGTCAGCAGCGGTCCGGGGATCGCCGAGCTCTTCCGCGAGCTGGGCGTGCAGGCGATCGTGACCGGGGGCCAGACGCTGAACCCGTCGACCGCCGAACTGCTCGCCGCCGTCGACGCCGCGCCCGCCGACCAGGTCGTCGTGCTGCCGGGCAACAAGAACATCATCCCGGTGGCCGAGCAGCTCGACGCGCTGACGGTGAAGACGGTCCGGGTGGTGCCCACCCGGTCGATGCCCGAAGGGCTGGCCGCGCTCATGGTCTACGACCCCGAGGCGCCCGCCGAGGCCAACGTGGTGGCGATGCGCCTGGCCGCCGAGGCGATCGCCGCCGGTGAGGTCACCCAGGCGGTCCGGGCGAGCCGCACCGACACCGCGCCGATCGCCGAGGGGGACTGGATGGGGATCGTGCGCGGGGACGGCATCGTCGCCGTCGCCGGCGACGTGGTCGGCGCCGCCACCGCCCTCCTCGACCGCATCGTCACGGACGACCGAGAGCTCGTCACCGTCCTGACAGGGGCCGACGCGGCCGCCGGCGAGACGGCGGCCATCGAGGCGTGGCTGGCCCATCAGCGCCCGGACGTCGAGGTCGAGGTGCACGACGGCGGGCAGCCGTTGTACCCCTACCTCTTCGGCGTCGAATAGGCCGTGACCGCCGGGCCGATCACGTTCCGCGAGCTGGCCGGGATCGACGTCTCGCGCCTGCGCGGGGTGGGCGAGCGCAAGCGGGCGGCGCTGGCCGCGCTGGGCATCGACACCGTGCTCGACCTGCTGATGACCTACCCGCGTCGGTGGGTCGACCGCACCAACGAGGCGCGCATCTCCGACCTCGTGCCCGGCGCGGAGGCGTTGGTGCTGGCGTCGGTGCGCTCGGTGTCGAAGCGATTGGCCCGCAACCGGCGGGCCATCGTCGAGGCCGTCGTCGGCGACGGCACCGGCCGGATGCACGTCGTGTTCTTCAACCAGCCGTGGCGCGAGCGCCAGCTCACGCCGGAGCTGAACGTCGCCCTGTTCGGCAAGGTCGACACCTACCGCGGCGGGCTGCAGATGGCCAACCCGATCGTCGACCTGATCGGCGACCGCACGGGACGGATCGTGCCGATCTACCCGCAGAGCGAGAAGGCCCAGGTCAACACGTGGGAGCTGGCCGGCTGGGTGGAGAACGCCCTCGAGCGGGCCCGCCCGCGGGCTCGCCGACCCGGTGCCGGCGTCCGTGCGCCGTCGCCTGGACCTCGTCGAGCGGAGCACGGCGCTGGCTCACATCCACCTGCCGGACTCGATCGCCGACAAGGACCGGGCCCGCCGGCGGCTGGCCTTCGACGAGCTGCTGCGCGTGCAGCTGGTGCTGGTGATGCGCAAGCGGGCGATGGAGCGCGACGCCGTCGGACTGCGCCACGAGGTCGACGGCGAGCTCGTCCGGCGGTTCCACGACGCGCTGGGGTTCCCGCTCACGCCCGCCCAGCGCCGGGCCATCGGCGAGATCGGCGCCGACCTCGCTGCCGCCCACCCGATGCACCGGTTGCTGCAGGGCGACGTCGGCTCGGGCAAGACCGTCGTCGCCGTCACCGCCATGCTGGCCGCCGTGCAGGGCGGCCACCAGGGGGCCCTGATGGCGCCGACGGAGGTGCTCGCCGAGCAGCACCACGCCGGCGTCCGCCGCCTGCTCGACGGCCTCGAGGTGCCCACCAGGGGCGAGCGTTTGTTCACCGACCGACCGCTCACCGTGGCCTTGCTGACCAATCGCGTGACGGGAGCGGAGCGCAAGCGGGTGCTGGCCGGGCTGGCCAGCGGCGACGTCGACATCGTGATCGGGACGCACGCGCTGATCCAGGAGGCCGTCGAGTTCCACAGCCTCGGCGTGGTGGTCGTCGACGAGCAGCACCGGTTCGGTGTCGAGCAGCGTGCCGCGCTGCGCGAGAAGGCGGGCGGGATCGTGCCCGACGTCCTGGTCATGACGGCGACCCCGATCCCCCGGACGGCCGCGATGACGGTCTACGGCGACCTCGACGTGAGCGTGCTCGACGAGCTGCCGCCCGGGCGGACGCCCATCGTCACGCGGTGGGCCGGCGGGCCGCTGCTGGAGGCCGAGGCCTGGGCCGCCGTGCGGACGGAGGTCGCCGCCGGGCGCCAGGCCTACGTCGTCTGCCCCCTCATCGAGGAGTCGGAGAAGCTCGAGGTGGCGTCGGCGGAGGACACCTACGCCCGGCTCGACGCCGACGAGCTGCAGGGTCTCCGGCTCGGGCTGCTCCACGGCCGGCTGCCGGCCGCCGAGAAGGAGCAGACCATGGAGGCCTTCCGGCGCGGTGCGCTCGACGTGCTCGTGGCCACCACCGTCATCGAGGTCGGCGTCGACGTGCCGAACGCGACCGTCATGGTGATCCTCGACGCCGACCGGTTCGGCATCGCCCAGCTGCACCAGCTGCGTGGCCGCGTCGGCCGCGGGGCCCACCAGTCGCAGTGCTGGCTCGTCACCGCCGACGGCGAGCCGAGCCCGCGGGTCGACGCGCTGGTGGCGTCCACCGACGGCTTCGAGCTGGCGGAGGTCGATCTCGACCTGCGCGGCGAGGGCACCCTGATGAGCTCGGCGCAGAAGGGTCGCAGCGACCTGCGGCTGGCGTCACTGCGCCGCGACCGCGAGCTGGTGCGCCTCGCCCGCGATGCCGCGTTCGAGATCGTCGACGCCGACCCGACCCTGGCCGGCAACCCGGAGCTGCTCGACGAGCTGGCCCTCCTCCTGACCGAGGAGGACACCGAGTTCCTCACCCGCAGCTGAAGCACGCTGATCAGGCTTGGTCGTCGTCGACCGCGTCGTCGTCGAGGACGATGTCCCAGCGGTCGAGGCAGTCCTCGCAGCGGTAGGTGGCGATGTCGCCGGGGCGCCACTCGGCGGCGGAGGCGTCCTCGGGGTCGACGTCGCGCTCGCTGAGCAGGTGGGCCCGCCCACCGCAGTCGATGCACGTGATGACCCGATCCGGCGCGATCATCAGGCCCCCATCACGAGTCCGGGACGGCGCCCGGGCACTCGGCGAACACGCTCATCAGCTGGCTCGTCAGCTCGTCGTTGCCCTCCAGCGCGTCCTCGCCCTGGCTGAACGTGATGGCGAAGAGCTGGCGGAGGAAGTCGTCGGAGATGGCGCCCTCGAGGCAGTCACGGGCCTCGTCGGAGAGGTTCGAGTCCTCCGTCATCCCCTCGAGGAACAGCGCCCGCACGTCGAGGTCGCACTCGCCGAGGGCGTCGTACATCTCGCCGCCCTCCTCCTCGGTCAAGCCGAGCTGCGTGATCACGTCGTCGCTCTCGGCGAGCTGCTCCGGCGTGACCCCTGCCTCTTCGAGGCGGGCCGGATCGAGAACCTCGACGAAGCGCGGCGCCAGGCAGTCGGCCTGCTCGTCGTCGAGCGGCAGGTCGCTGTCGTCGTCCTCGCGCATGCTCTGCGACAGCGCCTGGACGTAGGGATCGTCGCTCCCGCTGGCGTCATCGTCGTCGTCATCGCCGCACGCGCCGGCCACCAGCGCGAGCGCGCCGGCGGCCAACCAGATCGTTCGCCTCATCGCTCCGACCGTACCCGGTGCCCGTCGCCCTAACCTCCGGCCGGTGAGGATCGTCGCCGGCGAGCTGCGGGGGCGGCGGCTCGGCGCGCCGCCGGGCGGCACCACTCGGCCCACCACCGACAAGGTGCGCGAGGCCGTGTTCAACGCCCTCGCGAGCCTCGACGTGGTGATCGACCGGCGCGTCGCGGACCTCTACGCCGGCAGCGGCGCACTCGGCCTGGAGGCCCTCTCGCGCGGTGCCGCCCACTGCACGTTCGTCGAGCGCGACCGTGCGGCCGTCGCCGTGATCCAGGAGAACATCGCCACGCTCGGCGTCGGCGACCGGGCCCGTCTCCTCGTGGCCGACGGCGTCGCCGGCGCCGCCCGGGTCGATGTCGACCTGGCTTTCGCCGACCCCCCGTACGGCTTCGACGACTGGCCGCGGCTGCTGCGGGCGCTGCGCGCCGACCTCGTCGTCGCCGAGGGCGCGGCGGCCGTCGACGCGCCGGTGGGGTGGGAGCAGGGTCGGGTGCGGCGCTACGGCCGGACGTGGGTCACGTTCCTGCACCGGGACGTTGCGGCCGTGCCGTGAGCGCAGCAGTACGGTGTCCGCACCCATGGGGACCGTGCTCAATCCCGGCAGCTTCGATCCGATCCACCTCGGGCACCTCGACGTCATCGAGCAGGCGGCGGAGCTGTTCGGACACGTCACCGTCGCCGTGATGCACAACCACGAGAAGACCGGCGGGCTGTTCCCCGTCGACACGCGGATGGAGCTGATCCGGGCGTCCGCCGCCGGCATCGGCATCGGCGACCGGGTCGACGTCATCTCGCACGCCGGCCTGGCGGTCGACGCGGCGACGGTCGCCGGGGCCGACTTCATCGTCAAGGGTCTGCGCTCCGCGGCCGACTTCGAGATCGAGCAGCAGATGGCCCTGACGAACTACTCGGTGACCGGCATGCGCACCGTCTACCTGCCCTGCCGCGCCGATCGGGGATTCATCAGCAGCCGCTTCGTGCGGGAGATCGCCCGGTACGGTGGGGCGATCTCCCACATGGTGCCGCCACCTGTGGCCGAGGCGCTCACCAGCCAGTTCCGACCAGCATGACCTACGACGACGATTACGAAGACGACGACTACGACGAGTACGCCGAGATCGACGACGAGTACCCAGAACCCGGCCAGGGCTACGTCGGCGATGCCGAGACGTTGTTGCGCCGGTCGATCGACATCATCGCCACCGCGCCCACGATGCCGCTGTCGTCGTCGCCGCGCATCGATCGCGACGAGATCATCGAGCTGCTCGAGGAAGCGCTGCTGCGCCTGCCCGACGAGCTGCGCCAGGCCCGCTGGATGTTGAAGGAGCGTCAGGAGTTCGTCGCCAAGACCCGGCGGGAGGCCGACGAGCTGCTCGAGGCCGCCCGTGTCCGGGCCGAACGGATGGTCCAGCGCACCGAGGTCGTCCGGGCGGCCGAGCAGCGTGCCCGCCAGGTGATGGAGACGGCCGAGGCCGATGCCAGGCGCCTGCGCCACGAGACCGAGGACTTCCTCGACCAGCGCCTCGGCAGCTTCGAGATCCTGCTCGACAAGCTGCAGAAGACGGTCGGGGCGGGTCGCCAACGGCTGTCGATCGGCGCCATCCCGCCGCCCACGAACGACGCCGACGAGGACGACCCGACGAAGGGGTTCTTCGACCAGGATCGGTGAGCCGAATGCCCGCTCTCACCGTCAACGCGACCGAGCTGCTGCGGGTGCCCGGTACCCGCCGGCACGTGCAGGCAGCCGTCCCCGTCGCCGACCTCGACATCCACGATCCCCGCGTCGACGGGGACATCGACGTCGACGTGACGCTCGAGTCGTCCATCGACGACGTGCTCGTCACCGGCACGCTCGCCGTCGCCTGGTCGGACGAGTGCCGCCGCTGCCTCACGCCCCTCGCCGACACGCTGCGCGTCGCGGTGGAGGAGCGGTACGCCCCGGCGGGCAGCGACGTCGCCGACGCCTTCCTGTACGAGCACGGGCAGATCGACCTCGCTCCGATGGTGCGCGAGGAGGTCCTCCTCGGCATCCCGGACGCCCCGCTGTGCGGGCCCGACTGCGCCGGCCTGTGCCCGGCGTGCGGCGCCGACCTCCGTGACGGGCCGTGCGGGTGCGACCGCACCGAGCCCGACGATCGCTGGAGCGTCCTCGACCAGCTGCGCGAGCCGCGGGACTAGCGCCGGCGTCACGCAACGTTCGACGGGTTCAGGTCGCACCAGATCGAGCAGTCGGTGGCGCCCGCGGTCGCTTCGGTCACCGAATCGGTCCAGCGTTGGTGCAATCCGGTGACCCAAGCGTCGAGCTCCCCGCTGGCCCGAGTGGCCGGGGAACGTCGCGGCGGAGCGTGGCCCCGTCCCAGGTCCCCGCTAGCCTGATCCGGCCCGTTCGCCGACCGGAGACCACGATGGCCGTTCCCAAGAAGAAGAAGTCGAAGTCGAAGACGCGCAGCCGTCGCGCCGGCGCCTGGAAGCTCGCCGCCCCCTCGCGGAGCGTCTGCCCGCGCTGCGGCGCCGCCAAGGTGCCACACACGGTGTGCGGGGCGTGCGGGTGGTACAAGGACCGCGTCGCGGTCGATGTGAACGCCTGACGCCTGCCCGATGCTGCCCGTCGCCGTCGACGCCATGGGCGGCGACCGTGCTCCCGACGCGATCATCGACGGCGCCGCCAAGGCGGCCGCCAAGGGTGTGCCCGTCGTGCTCGTCGGCCCCGCCACGCTGTCCGAGCGCACCGACCTGCCGCTGATCGAGGCCAGCGAGGTGATCGCCATGGACGAGGACCCCGCCGGCGCGGTCCGCCGGAAGAAGGACTCGACCCTCGTGCGTGCCGCCGAGGCCGTGCGCGACGGGAAGGCGTCGGCGATGGTCTCCGCCGGCAACACCGGGGCCACGATGGCGGCAGCCCTGCTGCGGATGGGTCGCATCAAGGGGGTCAGCCGCCCCGCGGTCGCCACGCCGATCCCGGTCCCCGGCTCGACGCCCACCATCCTCCTCGACGCCGGGGCCAACGCCGACGTGCAGCCGGAGTGGTTGGTGCAGTTCGGCCAGATGGGGTCGGTGTACGCCCGTCATCGCTTCGGGTTGGCCACGCCCCGGGTCGGCCTCGTGTCGATCGGGGAGGAGCCGGGCAAGGGCGACACCCTCCGCAAGGAGGCGTACGAGCTGCTGGCCGCGGCGCCGGGGATCGAGTTCATCGGCAACGTCGAGGGCCGTGACATCGTCACCGACGCGGTCGACGTCGCCGTCACCGACGGGTTCACCGGGAACGTCGTCCTGAAGGCGCTGGAGGGGGCCGTGAAGATGGTCGCCGCCGCCCTGTTCGACGCCTTCGCCGAGGAGGAGTACAAGGCCCACGCCGAGGCGTTGATGCCGGCGCTCGTGCCGCTCTACACGAGCCTCGATCCCGACACCTACGGCGGCGCCGTGTTGCTCGGCGTCGACGGCGTGTGCGTCATCAGCCACGGATCGTCGGGCGCCACGGCGATCGTGAACGCCATCGACGTCGCCAGGGAGATGGTCGAAGGTGGCCTCGTGCACGCGATCAGGACGGCGATCGCCGCCCAGTAGAGTCACATCGTGCCTGCTGAGACGCATGTCGAACAGGGCCCGCTCGGGCGCGAGGAGATCTTCGAGATCGTCCGCGACCGGCTGGCCGACATCCTCGAGATCGACCCGGCGACGATCAGCGAGGGCCAGTCCTTCGTCGACGACCTCGACGCCGACTCGCTCGCCCTGATCGAGCTGGTCGAGGCGCTCGAGGAGGAGCTCAGCGACCGCACCGTCGGCTTCCGCATCGAGGACGAGGACCTGGCCGACCTGAAGACCGTGCGCGATGCCGTGGACTACGTGCACGAGCGCACCCGGGAGGGCGCCTGACGGTCCAGGAGCTCGCCAGCCGCATCGGGTACGACTTCGTCGACCCGAGCCTGCTGGAGCGCGCCATGGCCCACCGCTCGTGGTGCGCCGAGCACCCCGGGACGGTCAGCAACGAGCGGCTCGAGTTCCTCGGCGACGCCATCCTCGGCTGGGTGGTCGCCGACCTCGCCTACCGTCGCTTCACCGACCTGCCGGAGGGAGCGCTCACGGGGGTCCGCAAGGGCGTCGTCAACGCCCTCGCCCTGGCCGACGTGGCCGAGCGCCTCGACCTCGGCAGCTCGCTGCTGCTCGGTCGCGGCGAGGACGCGGCCGGCGGCCGGGAGAAGCCGTCGATCCTCTCGGACGCCCTGGAGGCCGTGTTCGGTGCCGTCTACGTCGACGGGGGGCCGGCCGTCGCCTACGACCTCATCGAGCGGTTGATCGGGCCACGCTTGGCCGAGACGGCCCGCCACCTCGACCACCTCGACCACAAGTCGCGGCTGCAGGAGCTGCTCGTCGCCGACGGCGGCGGGATGCCCGACTACGCCACGCGCTCGGAGGGACCGGACCATGCCAAGCAGTTCTTCGCTGCGGTGGTGGTGGACGGCGAGGTCCTGGGCGAGGGGATCGGGCGTTCGAAGAAGGCCGCGGAGCAGGCGGCCGCGGCGGCGGCATGCGCCGCCGTCGAGGCCGGCCGCGCCGCGCGTGCCTGAGCTCCCCGAGGTCGAGACCGTCCGCCGCGGCCTCGACGGTCACCTCGTCGGCCGGACGATCACGTCCGTCCAGGTGGGCCGCGAGCGCACGGTGCGGCGGACGTCGGCGCAGGCGCTGGTCGACGGGCTCACCGGCGTCACCGTCCTCGCCGCCCGGCGGCGGGGCAAGTACCTGCTCTGCGACCTCGACAGCGGCGACACGCTCATGGTCCACCTGCGGATGACCGGCCAGCTGCTGCTGGCCGCGCCGGGCTCGGAGCGGCCGCCGCACACCCACGTGGTGCTCGGCCTGGAGGGCGACCCGGCCGCCGAGCTGTGGTTCGTCGACCCGCGCACGTTCGGCGAGATGGTCGTCTTCGACCCGGACCACGTCGCCGTCGAGCTGCCGGAGCTGGCCGCGCTCGGTGTCGATCCGCTCGCCGACGGGCTCGACGCCGCGGCGCTGCGGGCGCTGCTCGCCGGTCGGCGCACGCGCATGAAGCCGTTGCTGCTCGACCAGCACGTCGTCGCCGGCATCGGCAACATCTACGCCGACGAGATCCTCCACCTGGCGCGGGTGCACCCGGACCGTGTGGCCGGTTCGCTGCGCCGGCCGGAGGTCGTCCGCCTCCACGCCGCCGTGCACGACGTGCTCCTGGCCGCGGTCGGCGCGGGCGGTTCCACGCTCGGCGACAACCAGTACGTCGACCTGATGGGATCGGGCGGCTCGTACCAGGACGACCATCGCGTGTACGGCCGGGCCGGTCAGCGCTGCCCGACGTGCGGACGGGGCATCGTCCGCCGCACCGTCAGCGCCGGCCGCTCGACCCACCACTGCCCCTGGTGCCAACGCCCGTGAGCGAGCTCGTCGAGCTCACGGCGACCGAGCAGCGCCGCCTCATCGCGGAGCGGCAGGTCTCCGCCGGGGAGCTGCTCGACGCCCACCTGACGCGGATCGAAGCCGTCAACCCGCTGGTCAACGCCATCGTCGCCATCGACGTCGACGTCGCGCGGGAGCGGGCCACGGCCGTCGACCGGGCGATCGCCGCCGGTGACGACCCCGGCCCCCTCGCCGGGCTGGTCACCGCGCACAAGGACCTCGCCGAGACCGCCGACTTCACGACGACCTACGGCTCGCCGCTGTTCGCCGGACACCGACCGGCCGCTGACTGCCTGCTGGTGGCTCGCATGCGTGCGGCCGGCGCCGTGGCCGTGGGCAAGACGAACACGCCGGAGTTCGGCGCCGGCTCGCACACCTTCAACAACGTCTACGGCGTGACCCGCAACGCCTGGGGCCTCGAGCGCAGCGCCGGCGGGTCGAGCGGCGGGGCCGCCGTCGCCCTCACCACCCGCATGGTCGCCACCGCCGACGGCAGCGACACCGGCGGTTCGTTGCGCAACCCGGCGGCGTGGGGCAACGTGATCGGCTTCCGCCCGACGGTCGGCGTGGTGCCCAGGCTCTGGGAGGGCAACGCGTGGGTGCCGATCAGCACGGAGGGGCCGATGGGGCGGACGGTCGACGACGTCGCCCTCCTGCTCGGCGTGCTGGCCGCTCCGGACGGGCGCGACCCGCTGAACCGGCCGATCGACCTGCCGGCGCGGATCGACCCGCCGTCCGGCCGCGTCCGGGTGGCGTGGTCCCGGGACCTCGGCGTGCCGGTCGAGGCGGGCCAGCTGGACGTGCTGGCGACGACCCGCCAGGCGATGGTCGACCTCGGCTGGGACGTCGTCGACGACGAGCCGCGGCTGGAGCTGGCCGACCCGTGCTTCCGCGTCCTGCGGGCCTGGAACATCGCCAGCGGCAGGACGTCGGCGTTTGGCGACCGCATGGACGAGATCAAGGCGACCATCCAGGACGAGATCCGGCGGGGGCTGGCGTTGACGCAGGACGACGTGGCGGTCGCCTACGCCCAGCTGGCGGCGCTGTGGCGGGAGACGGTGGCCTTCTTCGACCGCGGGTACGACGTGCTGGCCTGCCCGGTGACCCAGGTGGCGCCGTTCCCGGTGGACGTCGAGTACCCCACGGAGGTCGCCGGCATCCCGATGGGCAACTACATCGACTGGATGGCGGCCTGCTGGCGGATCACCGTGACCGGCTGCCCCACGCTGTCGCTGCCCGCCGGTTTCGACGCCGACGGCCTGCCCGTCGGCGTCCAGCTCGTCACCCGCCAGGGCGCGGACGTCCAGTTGCTGCGCATCGCCAAGGCGCTCGAGGAGGCCACCGGCCTCGCCGCCCGCCGGCCACCGGTGCTCGCCGACCTGGCCTGACGTGAGCCGGTGCCGCTACGACGCCGCCTCGTCCCCGGCGGTGTCGAAGCTGACCTCCGCCGTGCCCACGACGCCGGCCGTCCGGCCCGGTGCGGCCTGGAACGACCAGTACAGGTTGGTGTGGGAGATCACCTGGTCCGGCGGCGGCGCGCCCCACTCGGTGAGGTCCTCCGTGGTGTGGGCGTCGCTGACCAGGATGGTGTCGTAGCCGCGGGTGAAGGCGCCGTGCAGCGTCGAGCGGACGCACGCATCGGTCTGGGCGCCGGTGACGACGAGGCGCCCGACGCCGCGCGCCGCGAGCTGCGATCTCCAGGTCGGTGTCCTCGAACGAGTCCCCGTAGCGCTTGTGCACCACCGGCTCGGCGTCGGTGCGCTGCAGCTCCTCGACGTACTGCCACTGGTCGCTGCCCTGGGGGAGCTCGTCGGAGGTGTGCTGGACCCAGATCACCGGCACGTCCTCGTCACGGGCCTTCTCGACGAGCGTGCTGATGCGGCCGATCACGTCATCGCGCCCAGGGGCGCCGGCGACGACGCCGTTCTGGACGTCGATCACCAGCAGGGCGGTGTTCGGCCGGTTCGACAAGGTGGTCATGAGCGCCTCCTCGGGATGCGGGTCACGACCCACCCTAACGACGGGGTGTCACAGCGAGCCCGGCAGGGATCCCTGAAGTCCGTGGGGGAGAGCCGGTAGCTTCGCTGGCGCCGTGTTCCTGAAGAGCTTGTCCCTCAAGGGCTTCAAGTCGTTCGCCGAGGCCACGACGCTGGAGCTCGAGCCGGGCGTCACCGTCGTCGTCGGACCCAACGGGTCGGGCAAGTCGAACGTCGTCGACGCCATCGCCTGGGTGCTCGGCGCCCAGGCGCCCAGCTCCGTGCGCAGCCAGAAGATGGACGACGTCATCTTCGCCGGCACCACCACCCGGCCGGCGCTGGGCCGCGCCGAGGTGAGCCTGACCATCGACAACTCGGCGGGCATCCTCCCCATCGACTTCAGCGAGGTCACCGTCCGTCGCACGCTGTTCCGCACGGGCGACAGCGAGTACGCCATCAACGACGTGCCCTGCCGGCTGCTCGACGTGCAGGAGCTCCTGTCCGATGCCGGCGTCGGACGCCAGCAACACGTCATCGTCAGCCAGGGCCAGATCGACGCCGTCCTCAACGCCCGGCCGGAGGACCGCCGGGCCATCGTCGAGGAGGCCGCCGGCGTCCTCAAGTACCGCAAGCGCAAGGAGAAGGCCGAGCGCCGCCTCGACGCCACCGAGGCCAACCTGCTGCGCGTGCAGGACCTCCTGCGCGAGGTGCGCCGCCAGCTGCGTCCGCTCGAGCGCCAGGCGGAGGCCGCCCGCCGGCACGGCGAGCTGATCGGCGAGCTGACGGCGCTGCGCGTCCACGTCGCCGGGAGGGAGATCGCCGGGCTGCGCACCCGGCTCACCGCCCTCGCCGGCGCCAAGCTCGACCTGGGCGGGCGGGAGGTCGCGCTCAAGAGCGAGCTGGCCCGGCTGGACACCGAGATCGCCGTGGCCGGCGCCGAGCTGACGGCGCGCGGCGCCGACGACGTCAGCGACCGCCTCGTCACGGTCGAGCAGCTGCGCGAGCGGGCCCGCGGCCTCGGCGCCGTCGTCATCGAGCGCCGCCGGGCGGTCGAGCGCGACCGCGGCCGGCTGCTCGACGCCGGGGTGGTCGCCAGCCTGGAGAACGACGCCACCCGGTACGCCGAGGAGCTCGCCGCCGTGCGCGCCGAGGACCTCGCCCTCGGCCCGGATGCCGAGGCGCTCGTCGCCGAGGAGGAGCGCTTCGAGCAGGAGCGTCGCGGCGCGCTCGACGGTCCGGCGCCGGCTGCGACCTCGGCGAGTGCCGTCGCCGAGGTGCGTGGCGAGCTGCGCTCGCGGCGGGCGTCCGCCGAGCGGGCCGAGGCCGAGGTGCTGCGCGGACGTGACCGGGCCGCCCAGCTGCGACGACGCATCGCCGAGCTCGATGCCACGATCACCGAGCTGCGCCACGAGTCCCAGGCGTGCGAGCTCGTCGAGACGCCGCTGGTCGCCGACATCGAGCGGGCCACGGCCCGCTGCGACGAGCTGACCGGCGCCCACGAGCGGGCCGCCGAGGAACACCGTGCGGCGGCCGAGCAGGCTGCCGCGGCGGTCGCCCGCCTCGAGGGGCTGCAGCTGGCCCTCGACGCCGCCCGTGCCAGGGCCGGTGCCGAGCGCCTGGCCGACACCATCGGCGTGGTCGGCACGCTGCTCGACCTCGTGCGCATCGACGCAGGATGGGAGGCCGCCGTGGAGGCCGCCCTCGGTGAGGCGTTGAACGCGGTCGTCGTCACCGACCCACCGGCCGCGGCGAGGGCCCTCCACGCCTTGCTCGCCTCCGACACCCGTGGCGCCGTGCTCGCCCTCGGGCTGGCCGCACCGGCCGCGGGTGCGGACCCGCCGGCGGGTGACCCCGTCCGCCCCCACGTCCACGCCGACCGCGTTGCCGTCGAGGCCCTCCTCGACCGCCTGCTGGCGACCGCCACCTGTGTGGCGGACGTCGATGCCGCCATCGCCCTCGCCACCGTCGATCCGGCCGCCGTCGTCGTGACGCGCGGTGGCGACCGCTTCGGCCACGCCGGGTGGCGCGTCGGTGCGGCCGCCGGTGGTGTCACCGCGGCAGCCCGGGACGAGGCCGTCGCCCACGCCGACCGGTCAGCCGCCGACCTGGCGCGGCGCGCGGACGACCTCGCCGCGGCCGCCGAGACGCTGTCGGCCGCCCGTCGCCACCGCGACGAGCTGCAGGGCCGGCTCGATGCCAACGACACCAGGCTCACCACGGCGTCGGAGGCGCTGGGCCACGCCCAGGCCGAGCGACGCGAGGCAGCCGTCGAGCTGGAGCCGCTGACGGCACGCGTCGACGAGCTGGCCGTCCACCTGCACGCCGACGGGGCACGCGTCGCCGAGCTGGAGCGACTGCTCCCCGACCTCGAGGCCGGCGAGCGGGCCGAGGCCGACGCGGCGCGGGAACGGGTCGGCGGCGCGCGCCGCCCTCGACGCCAGGGCGGCCGTGCTGGCCGGCCGGCGCCGGGACCTCGACGTGCGCGCCGCCGGCCTGGCCGAGCGGGCGCAGTTCCTCCGCCAGCGCCTCCAGGAGGTCGACCGCCGTCTCGCCGAGGACGCCGAGGCGCGGGCGGCGGCGGCCGAGCGCCGCTCGGACGTCGAACGATCGCTCCGCGCGCTCGGCAACGTCGGCCGGCTCGTGGAGGCGTACCGTGCGGTGGTCGACGCCCACCACGGCGAGCTGCTGCAGCAGCGGCGCGAGCACGGCGAGCAGGTCCGCACCCTCGCCGGCCGGATCGACGCGCTGCGGGGGGAGCGCACGGCCGCGGAACGGTCGCTCGACGAGGTGCGCGAGCGCGCCCGGCGGGCCGAGGTCGACGAGGCCGAGGCCCGCCTGCGCCTCGAGTCGGCGATCGAGATGCTGCGCCACGACCTCGACGTCGAGCCGGCGGCGGCC
Source organism: uncultured Acidimicrobiia bacterium (assembly GCA_963784255.1). Lineage (GTDB taxonomy): Bacteria > Actinomycetota > Acidimicrobiia > Acidimicrobiales > Ilumatobacteraceae > JALZMG01. The sequence continues at coordinate 749,169 of CAWAQO010000007.1, forward strand.
GAGGCGGCGCCGCAGCCGCCGCTGCCCGACGGCGTGTCGCCGGTGGCGCGCGTGCGCGAGCTCGACCGCGAGCTGCGTCTGCTCGGCCCGATCAACCCCCTGGCCCTCGAGGAGTTCACCGAGCTGCAGCAGCGCCACGCCTTCCTCGAGGAGCAGCTCGACGACGTGCGCACGACGCGCCGCGAGCTGGCGCGGGTGATCAAGGCGGTCGACCAGGAGATCCAGTCCGTGTTCGCCGCCGCCTTCGCCGACGTCAGCCTGAACTTCACGGCGCTGTTCTCGACCCTGTTCCCCGGGGGCAGCGGCCGGCTCGTCCTGACCGACCCCGACGACCTGCTCAACACCGGCGTCGAGGTCGAGGCCAGGCCGGGCGGCAAGAACGTGAAGAAGCTCTCGCTGCTGTCGGGCGGCGAGCGCAGCCTCACCGCGCTGGCCTTCCTGTTCGCCGTGTTCCGCAGCCGCCCCTCGCCGTTCTACGTGATGGACGAGGTCGAGGCGGCCCTCGACGACGTCAACCTGCACCGCTTCCTCGGCCTGCTCGCCGAGTTCCGGCGGGAGGCGCAGCTGCTCGTCGTCAGCCACCAGAAGCGCACGATGGAGGCCGGCGACTGCCTCCTCGGCGTCACGATGCAGCCCGGCGGCTCGTCGCAAGGTGATCGCCGAGCGCGTCGGTTCTGTCGTTTGACGGCGGCCCGATCGGGCCGGAACCAAACGACAGAACGGGCTAACGTGCGCCAACGGATCGTCGAGACGCCGGGGGAGGGAACGGGTGCCGGATGAGGGGGCGGCCGGACGGTCGAGCTGCGCGGCGTCACGAAGGCGTTCGGCGACGTCGTCGCCGTCGACGCCGTCGACCTGCGCGTCGAGGAGGGCGAGTTCTTCTCGTTGCTCGGCCCGTCCGGGTCCGGCAAGACCACCGTCCTGCGCATGATCGCCGGGTTCGAGCTGCCGACGGCCGGCACGGTCGCTGCTCGGCGGGCGCGACGTGACGCACCGCCCGCCCTACGAGCGCGACGTCAACACGGTGTTCCAGGACTACGCCCTGTTCCCGCACCTCGACGTGCGCGAGAACGTCGAGTACGGCCTCAAGGTCAAGCGCGTCGGCAAGGCCGAGCGGCGGCGACGCGCCGCAGGAGATGCTCGACGTCGTGCGGCTCGGGTCGTTCGGCGGCCGGCGGCCGGACCAGCTGAGCGGCGGCCAGCGCCAGCGCGTCGCCCTCGCCAGGGCGCTCGTCAACCGCCCCAAGGTGCTGCTGCTCGACGAGCCGCTCGGCGCCCTCGACCTCAAGCTGCGGGAGGAGATGCAGGTCGAGCTGCAGGCGATCCAGCGCGAGGTCGGGATCACGTTCGTGTTCGTCACCCACGACCAGGGCGAGGCGCTGTCGATGAGCACGCGCGTCGCCGTGTTCAACGGCGGTCGCATCGAGCAGGTCGGCCGGCCCAGCGAGGTCTACGAGCGGCCGGCGACCAGCTTCGTCGCCGGCTTCGTCGGCACCGCCAACCTCGTCGACGCCGACCGATCGGCGACCGGCTGTTCGGCACGGCCGGCGATGCACTCGATCCGGCCCGAGCGGATCACGCTGACCGAGCCGCCGGGCGAGCGCGGCGACGGGCCACGTCGCCGACGTCCAGTACCTCGGCGCCGAGCGGCGCGTGCGGGTGCAGCTCGATGGCGGCGGCCAGCTCGTCGCCGCCGTGCGCAGCGACCGACCGCTCGCCGAAGGCGACCGCGTCGGCCTGGCCTGGCCGGCCGACGCCGTTCGCCGCGTCGCCGACACCGGTGACGTGATCGCCGCCGACGAGATCGACCGCGCGCCGAGCCGGACGCGGCCGACCCCGATCCCGATCGTCGGGATCCCGTGACCACGACAGCAGAGAGGGAACATGAGCGACACGACGCCGGATCATGAGCGTCGGCCATCGCCGCGCTGGGGCTGCGTCATCGCCGTCGTGCGGCGACGACGACGACGATGACGGCGTCGACCGACGCGCCGGCGGGACGGAGGCGCCGGCCGGCGACCGATGCGCCCGCCGGTACCGATGCGCCGCGGCACCGACGCGCCGGGGCGGGCACGACGGCCGCGCCGCCCGGAACGGCCGGTCGGGCGAGGTCCCGAGGGGGCGCTGACCGAGCTCGGCGAGGGCGAGGGCGAGGTCAACCTGATCGCCTGGGCCGGCTACGTCGAGGACGGCTCGACCGACCCGGAGGTCGACTGGGTCACGCCGTTCGAGGAGGCGACCGGCTGCGCAGGTCAACGTCACGCCTCGGCAACTCGTCCGACGAGATGGTCCAGCTGATGCAGAGCGGCGAGTACGACGGCGTGTCGGCGTCGGGCGACGCGACGACCCGCCTCATCGCCGGCGGCGAGGTGTCGCCGGTCAACGTCGACCTGATCCCCAACTACGCCGACGTCTTCGAGGACCTCAAGCTGCAGCAGCACAACTCCGTCGACGGCGTGCCCTACGGCGTGCCCCACGGCCGCGGCGCCAACCTGCTCGTCTACAACACCGAGGCCTTCGCCGACGGCGCGCCCGACTCGTGGGGCGTGATGTTCGAGGGCGGCACGCCGGCCGACGGCGCCGTGTCGGTCTACGACAGCCCGATCTACATCGCCGACGCCGCGCTGTACCTCATGGCGACCCAGCCCGACCTCGGCATCACCAACCCCTACGCGCTCGACCAGGAGCAGTTCGACGCGTCCGATCGCCCTGCTCGAGGAGCAGGAGGGGCTCGTCGGCCAGTACTGGTCGCTGTACACGGACCAGCAGGCCGCGCTCGAGGGCGGCACGGTGCTCGCCGGCACGACGTGGCAGGTGATCGTCAACCTGGCGACCGGCCAACGGCGCCACCATCGACGCCGTCAAGCCCGTCGAGGGGGCGACCGGGTGGTCGGACACGTGGATGATCTCGTCGCAGGCCGCCCACCCCAACTGCATGTACATGTGGATGGACTGGATCATCTCGCCGGAGGCCAACGCCCAGGTCGCCGAGTGGTTCGGTGAGGCGCCGTCGAACGCCAAGAGCTGCGACCTCACGACGTGACGCGGCCACTGCGAGACGTTCCACGCCGAGGACGACGGCCTACTGGGAGGACGTCTACTACTGGACGACGGCCACCGAGGAGTGCATCGACGGCCGCACCGACGTGCACGTGCGTGCCCGTACACCGAGTGGGTGAACGCCTGGAACGAGCTGCGCAGCTGAACGAGCCGGCCGCGGGCGCCGCCGCCGAGGGCTCGGTGCCCTCCTCGGCCCGCCCGTGGCGTGGATGCTCGTCATCTACATCGGGTCGCTCGCTGCTGCTCGTGGCGGCGGCCTTCTTCACCATCGACCCGGTCTCCAACGAGCCGACGACCGAGCTCACGGCGGACAACCTGCGCACCGCCTTCACGACCCGCCAGTACGTCGAGGTCGTGCTGAAGAGCGTCGGCGTGGCCGCCGCGGTCACCGTCCTGTGCATCGTCATCGCCCTGCCGATGGCCTTCTACATCGCCAAGGTGGCCAAGCCCCGGTACCGGCGCGCCCTCGTCGTGGCGGCGCTGCTGCCGCTGTGGGCCGGCTACCTCGTGAAGGGCTACGCCTGGAAGGCGATGCTGCGCCCGGCGTCGGAGTTCGGCGTCGACAGCAGGGGCGGGTTCCTCGAATCGGTGTTCGGGTTCACGCCGGGCTTCGGCTGGATCGCCGTGATCCTCACCCTCACCTACCTCTGGCTGCCGTACATGGTGCTGCCCGATCTACGCCGGGCTCGAGCGGCTGCCGCCGTCGCTGCTCGACGCCAGCGGCGACCTCGGCGCCCGGCCGGGGCGCACGTTCCGCTCGGTCGTCATCCCGTTGCTCGTGCCGTCGATCGCCGCCGGCGCGGTGTTCACGTTCTCGCTGTCGCTCGGCGACTACATCATCCCGAAGATCGTGACGGAGGGGAAGATCCGCCTGATCGGCAACCTCATCGAGAGCACGCTGCTGGCGCCGAACCAGCCGCTGGCCGCCGCCTTCACGCTGTGGCCGCTGCTCATCATCGTCGTGTACCTCGTGACCATGAAGCGCCTCGGCGCGTTCGAGAGCCTCTGATGTGAACCTGTCCCGGTCGCCCGCTGGATCCTGCGGGCTCGTGACGTGGTTCGGGCTGGCGTTCCTCTACGTGCCGCTGCTCGTGGTGGCGATCCTCAGCTTCAACGAGGCGACGTCGCTGGCCTGGCCGCCGCAGGGCCTGACGCTCGACTGGTGGCGGGCGGCGTGGGAGGCCGACGGACCGCGCGAGGCGCTGTGGAGCTCGGTGAAGGTCGCCGCCGCGGCGACCCTGATCGCCCTCGTGCTCGGCACGCTGGCCGCGTTCGCCATGCAGCGCTACCGGTTCTTCGGGCAGGACGCGCATCTCGTTCCTGTGGATCCTGCCGATCGCCCTGCCGGGCATCGTCACCGCCGTCGCCCTGCAGAACAGCTTCGACCGCACGGCTGGACCTCGGCCCGCTGTCGTTCCGCGTCGGCTTCGGGTTCCACTCGCTGGTGATCGCCCACGCCACGTTCTGCGTCGTCATCGCCTACAACAACGTCGTCGCCCGCCTCCGCCGCTCGTCGCCCAACCTGCTCGAGGCGTCGGCCGACCTCGGCGCCCGTCCCGGCCAGACGTTCCGCTACGTGACGTTCCCGCTCGTGCGCTCGGCGCTCGTGGCCGGCGGGATCCTCGCCTTCGCCCTCAGCTTCGACGAGATCGTCGTGACCACGTTCACGGCCGGGTCGGGCTTCCAGACCCTGCCGCAGTGGATCTTCGCCAACATCAGCCGCCCCAACAACGTGCCCCTGGTGAACGTGATGGCGACGTTCGTGATGGCGGTGTCGATCCCGCTGGCCTGGCTGGCCCAGCGCCTCAGCGACGGCCGGTAGACCGCAGACGGCGCGCATGCGTTCTGTCGTTTGACCACGGCCCGATCGGGCCGTGACCGAACGACAGAACGAGCGAATCGGCCGCAGTGTCGCCCGGGTCTCGTCGTGGCGCGGTCCGTGTGCTGGATCGGGTCGCCCTGTCGGCCCACGCCCAGGCCGTTCGACCGACCGGTCGATAGGGTCGACCGGCGATGGAGTGGATCTACCTCGTCCTCATCGGGCTCGTCATCCTGTTCGGGATCGGCGTGCTGGTCGTCAGCCGCCGCAGGGCCCAGCGGTCGATCAGCGCTCCCTCGGCGCCGCCGGCCGCGCCGCCCACCGCGCCGCCCCAACCCCCCGAGGTCGCCGCGCCGGTCGAGCCGGAGGTCGTCGCCCCGCCGGCCACGCTGCGCGAGCGGATGGCGCGGGCCCGCTCGGCGCTCGCCGGCGCCTTCGTCGGTGTGCGCAGCCGGCGTGGCATCACCGACGAGACGTGGGACGAGCTCGAGGAGGCGCTGCTGCGGGCCGACGTCGGCATCGGCGTCACCACCGCCCTGCTCGACGGGCTGCGCGTGCGGGTGAAGGACAAGGAGCTCACCGAGCCCGACGAGCTGCTCGACGCCCTGCGCGCCGAGATGCTCGGCCGCCTCGCCGGCGCCGAACGCGACCTCACGTCGGTCACCGCCGGTGACGGCACGCCGGACGTCTGGCTGTTCGTCGGCGTCAACGGCGTCGGCAAGACCACGACGATCGGCAAGGTCGCCCACCAGCACCGGGCCGGCGGGCAGCGGGTCCTGCTCGCCGCCGGGGACACGTTCCGCGCCGCCGCCGCCGAGCAGCTCACGACGTGGGCCGAGCGGGCCGACGCCGAGATCGTGCGCGGCAACGAGGGCGGGGACCCGAGCGCGGTCGTGTTCGACGCCGTCGAGCGGGCCTCGTCGCGGGGGATCGATCTCGTCCTCGCCGACACCGCCGGCCGGCTGCACACCAAGACCAACCTGATGGACGAGCTGCGCAAGGTGCGCCGCGTCGCCGAGAAGGGCGCCGGCTCGGTCACCGAGGTGCTCCTGGTGATCGACGCCACCACGGGCCAGAACGGTCTCGCCCAGGCCCGGGAGTTCGGCGACGCCACCCAGGTCACCGGGGTCGTGCTCACCAAGCTCGACGGGTCGGCGAAGGGCGGCATCGTGTTCGCCATCGAGACCGAGCTGGGGATCCCGGTGAAGCTCGTCGGCATCGGCGAGACGATCGACGACCTCGTGCCGTTCGACCCCGCCGAGTTCGTCGACGCCCTGTTCTAGTCAGGCCGCGACGACGGCGTCGGTGATGGCGTCGTCGCGGGCCACCTCGATGTGCGGGCGCGGCCGCAGGCGGGGCGTGATGACGAGGCCCTGACGGGGGGCGAGGAGGGCCACGGACACGAGCGTGCCGATGACGGTCAACGCGCCGCCACCGACCAGCGTCCACCGGGCGCCGTAGTGCTCGGCGATCCAGCCCAGCAGCGGGGCGCCGATCGGCGTGCCGCCCATGAAGACCGCCATGTACAGCGCCATCACGCGGCCCCGCAGCTGCGGGGCCACCGACATCTGGACGAAGGCGTTGGCCGACGTGATCATCGTCAGCGCGGTGAAGCCGCACAGCGGGAGGGCGACGGCGAACGTCAGGTAGGACGGCATCAGGCCGGCGAAGAGCACGGTGACGCCGAAGGCGACGGCGGCCACCACGACGAGCCGCTGGCGCGGTTCGCGGCGGCGGGCGGCCAGCAGCGAGCCGGACAGCGACCCGATGGCCAGGATCGAGCCGAGGACGCCGTACTCACCGGCTCCCTTGCCGTACACCTCGGTGGCCATCAACGCCGTGGTCATCTGGAAGTTGAGCCCGAAGGTCCCGGCGCAGAACACGATGGCGAGGATCAGCATGATGTCCGGGCGCGAGGACACGTAGCGCAGGCCGTCGCGGAGCTGACCACGCGCCCGCGGCAGGCGGGCCGTCGGGCGCAGGTCGGCCGAGCGCATCCGCTGCAGCGAGACCAGGACGGCGCCGTAGCTGAGCGCGTTGAGCAGGATGACCCAACCGGTGGCGTTGACGCCCGACCCCCACCACGCGATGAGGCCGCCGGCGAGGGCCGGCCCGATCATGCGGGCGAGGTTGAACGACGCCGAGTTGAGGCCGACGGCGTTGGCCAGGCGGTCGTGGTCGACCATCTCGTTGACGAAGGCCTGGCGAGCCGGCGTGTCGAACGCCGCGCCGGCGCCGAACACGAAGGCGATCACGTAGATGTGCCACGCCTGCACCAATCCGGTGACGGCCAAGACGCCGAGCAGCGCGGCGGTGAGGCCCATGGCCGCCTGGGTGACCACCAACACGCGCCGCTTCGAGTAGCGGTCGGCGACGACCCCGGCGATGGGGGACAGCACCACGATCGGCAGGAACTGCAGCCCGGTGGTGATCCCGAGTGCGCCGGCACTGCCGGTCAGCGCCAGGACCAGCCAGTCCTGGGCGACGCGCTGCATCCACGTGCCGACGTTGGAGATCAGCGACCCGCCGGCGAACAGTCGGTAGTTGCGGATGCGCAGCGCCGCGAACGTGGACCTCATGAGTTGGCCAGCCGGTCGAGCAACGGCGCGACGCGCCGCAGCAGCTCGCGCTCGTCGGCGTCGAGGGCGTCGAGCCGCTGGGTGAGCCACGCGTCGCGGCGCCGGCGATCCCGGTCGAGCACGTCGTGGGCGGCCTCGGTGAGCTCGACCACGACCTGCCGTCCGTCCGTGTCGTGGGGCCGGCGCCGTACGAGGCCGAGGTCCTCGAGGCAGCCCACGGTGCGCGTCATCGAGGGCGGCTTGACCTTCTCGGCGGCGGCCAGGTCACCGATGGTGAGCGCGCCGAGGCGGTTGAGCGTGCCGATGGCGGCCATCTGGTTGAACGTGAGGTCGTCGCCGTCGCGCTCCAGGCGCAGCCGGCGGGCGAGGCGCATGGCGCTGATGCGCAGGGAGCTCGCCAGGGCGGCGTCGGCGACGAGGGAGGGCACGTTCTTTAGCGTAGCTCATTAGCTTTGCGAAGCAACTGTGCCTTTCGTCGCTCCCGATAGCGTGACCAGGGCATGTTCGAGAACCTCTCCAACCGGCTCGAGGGCATCGTCAAGCGGATCCGCGGCAAGGGCCGGCTGACCGAGGCCGATGTCGACGAGATCCTGCGCGAGATCCGCACGGCGCTCCTCGAGGCCGACGTCAACGTCGCGGTCGCCCGCGAAGTCGTGGCCCGCATCCGCGAGGAGGCCATCGGGGCCACCCGCTCGCAGGCCCTCGACCCCACCCAGCAGGTCGTCAAGGCCGTCAACGCCGAGCTCACCCGCATCCTCGGCGGCGAGACCCTCAAGATCGTCTACGCCAGCCGGCCGCCCACCGTCGTCCTGATGGCCGGCCTGCAGGGTTCGGGCAAGACGACCAGTGCGGCGAAGCTGGCCCGCTGGTTCAAGGCCCAGGGCCGCCACCCCCTGCTGGTCGGCGCCGACCTGCAGCGCCCGGCCGCGGTCGAGCAGCTGCGCACGCTGGGCCGGCAGATCGACGTGCCGGTGTTCTCCGAACCCGGCGACCCGGTCCTCACGTCGGCCCGTGGCCTCGCCGAGGCCCGCCGCCTCGGCCGCGATGTCCTGATCGTCGACACCGCCGGCCGCCTGGCCATCGACGCCGACATGATGGAGCAGGTCCGGCTGATCTCCGGCGCCGTCGCCCCGAACTACACGTTCCTCGTCGTCGACGCGATGACCGGCCAGGACGCCGTCGGCGTCGCCGAGGCGTTCAACGCCACGCTGTCGATCGACGGCGTGATCCTCTCGAAGCTCGACGGCGACGCCCGTGGTGGCGCCGCCCTCAGCGTCAAGGAGGTCATCGGCAAGCCGATCGCCTTCGCCTCGACGGGCGAGAAGCTCGACGCCTTCGAGCAGTTCCACCCCGACCGCATGGCCGGGCGCATCCTCGGCATGGGCGACATGCTCACGCTCATCGAGCAGGCCGAGCAGGCCTTCGAGAAGGACGAGGCCGAGGAGGCGGCGGCGAAGCTGATGGAGGGCGCCTTCACCCTCGACGACTTCCTCGAGCAGATGCAGCAGCTCAAGAAGATGGGGCCGCTGGGCAACATCCTCGGGATGATGCCGGGCATGCCGAAGGAGCTGAAGGGCGCCCAGATCGACGACGACGACCTCAAGCCGGTCGAGGCGATCATCCGGTCGATGACGCTGGAGGAGCGGGCGCAGCCGCAGCTGATCAACGGGTCCCGCCGCACCCGCATCGCCAACGGCTCGGGCACCACGCCGTCGGACGTCAACCGCCTCGTGAAGCAGTTCAGCGAGATGCAGAAGATGATGAAGAAGCTCGGCATGGCCGGGTTGGGCAAGGGCAAGAAGGGCAAGCGGCGCGGCGTCCCTGGCTTGCCTCCCGGCGGGTTCCCCGACCTCGCCGAGCTCACCGGCGGCATGCCGCCGCTCGGCCGCTAACCTTTCCGGGTTCGTTCCGGCACCTAGAAGGATCCCTCCCCATGGCAGTGAAGCTGCGTCTCACCCGCGTCGGCAAGACCAAGCAGCCGCAGTACCGCATCGTTGCCGCCGACTCGCGCTCGCCGCGTGACGGGCGGTTCATCGAGATCGTCGGCCACTACAACCCGCGGACCGATCCTTCCAGCCTCACCGTCGACAACGACAAGGCCGTGAAGTGGCTGCAGCAGGGCGCCCAGCCCACCGACCGGGTGCGCAAGTTGCTGGAGATCTCCGGCGCCCTCGAGCAGTTCACCTCCTCCAAGGCCGGCGCGTGAGCGACGCGCCCGAGTCGCGGGACCTCGCGCCGACGGCCGCCGCCGTCCTCACCCACATCGTCACCTCGATCGTCGACGACCCGGACGCCGTCGCCGTGGACCCGTCGGAGAGCCGCGGGCGGGTGCGCCTCGACGTCCGCGTCGGGCCCGGCGATCTCGGCCGCGTGATCGGCCGGCGCGGCCGCACCGCCCAGAGCATCCGCACCGTGGTGCGGGCTGCGGCCAGCCGCGACGACACCGACGTCGACATCGAGTTCCTGGACGATTGAGCGAGGCGCCGGCCGGCCTGCTGGAGATCGGCCACCTCCGTCGCGCCCACGGCGTGCGCGGCCAGATCAACGTCCAACTCGGGACCGACCGCACCGAGCGCTTGCAGCCCGGCACCCGGTGGTGGGCGCGCGGCGGCTGGCTCACCGTCGTCACCGCCTCCCCGCACCAGGACCGCTGGCTGGTGACGTTCGAGGAGGTGCGCGACCGGGCGGCCGCCCAGCGCTACACGAACGCCCCGATCTACGCCGAGCCGCTCGACGACCCCGAGGAGCTGTGGGTGCACGAGCTGATCGGTGCCGAGGTGGTCGAGCGCGACGGCACGTCGCGCGGCCGGTGCGTCGCCGTCGTCGCCAACCCGGCCGCCGATCTCCTCGAGCTGGAGGGCGGCGCGCTCGTGCCCGTCGTGTTCATCGTCGAGCAGGGCGACGGCCGTGTGGTGATCGACCCTCCGGCCGGTCTGTTCGACACCTGACCGCGATGCGCATCGACGTCTTCACGCTGTTCCCGCAGGTCGTCGACGACTTCTGCTCGGCCAGCCTGCTGGGCAGGGCGCGGTCGGCCGGCCTCGTCGACCTGCGCACCCACGACCCGCGCGAGCACACGACCGACGTCCACCGCACGGTCGACGACAGCCCGTTCGGCGGTGGGGCGGGGATGCTGATGCGCCCCGAGCCGCTGTTCGCCTGCGTCGAGGCCGTCGATCCGCCGCGGCCGCTGTACCTGCTGGGCCCGGGCGGGCGGCGCTTCGACCAGGCCCTCGCCACCGACCTGGCCGAAGGCGACGGGTTCAGCCTGCTGTGCGGCCGCTACGAGGGCGTCGACCACCGCGTCCGTGAGCACCTCGTCGACGGCGAGCTCAGCGTCGGCGATGTCGTGTTGGCCGGCGGCGAGGTCGCCGCCTGCCTCGTGGTCGAGGCCGTGACCCGCCTGCTGCCCGGCGTGATGGGCAACGAGCAGGGACCGGAGACCGAGAGCTTCGGCCGACACGGACTGCTCGAGGAGCCGCAGTACACCCGGCCGGCCGAGTTCCGCGGGTGGGCCGTGCCCGAGATCCTGCGCAGCGGCGACCACGGCAGGGTCGAGCGCTGGCGGCTGGCCCAGGCGCTGCACCGCACCATTGCGGTCCGCCCCGACCTCATCGAGGCCCGCGGCGGGATCACCGAGTCCGAGCAGCGGCTGTTGGAAGAGTTCCCGCCCGTGCCGTATCCTTGACAAGCCCTCTCGAGCCCTTCTGACGTAGGACGACGCCGACATGAAAGCCACCGATCTGATCGACAACGACTCGCTGCGAGAGGACATCCCCGACTTCGCCCCTGGTGACGAGGTCAAGGTGCACGTGCGGGTGGTCGAGGGCAACAAGGAGCGCGTGCAGGTGTTCCAGGGCAACGTCATCGGTCGCCAGGGCAGCGGCCTGCAGGAGACGTACACCGTCCGCAAGCTCAGCTACGGCGTCGGCGTCGAGCGCACGTTCCCCGTGCACACGCCCACGGTGACGAAGATCGAGGTCGTCAAGCGCGGCGACGTCCGCCGGGCGAAGCTGTACTACCTGCGCGGTCGCACCGGCAAGGCCGCCAAGATCCGCGAGAAGCGCACCTTCTGATCGCGTCGACGCCGTGCGCGGCGAGGTCGTCGATGGAGGACCGTTCGGTACCGTCCTCCTGTGGTCACGGCTTTGCGCGACGTGCACGTCGAACGGGATGAGGACGGGGAATTGGTGGTGCGCTGGCTCGCGGAGGCGACGGTCGACGTCGGCGTCGGACCGTCGCCGGTCGCGGCCGAGCACACGTCCTACGCGAGGTCGGTCGGCGGGGGAGTGCTCCGCCTCGATGGTGCCGTGCCGCGGCGGGCCTACGTGTCGCTGATGATGTCTGACGGGGCGCACGTCGTCGCGGCCGAGCGACGCATCCCGTTCAGCGGCATCACCAACCTCCGCGACCTCGGCGGCTACCCGACCTCCACCGGTGGCGTCACGCGCTGGGGCCGGGTCTTTCGTGCCGATGCCCTCCACAAGCTCGATGCCGACGACCTCGAGGCGTTCGATGAGCTCGGTGTGACGACCGTCTACGACCTCCGCGGGGACGTCGAGCGTGACGAGTTCCCGGGGCCGGTGCCGTCGCTGCACGTGCCGATCACCGGCCGCCCACGCAACGCAGCGCCGCCACCCCCACCGGCTGAGATGACGACTCGCGACGGCGAGGAGATGCTGCGCGACATGTACGTCGGTGCGCTCCTCCACAGCGCCCGCGAGATCGGCAGCATCCTGCGTGGCCTCGCCGACCCGACTCGAACGCCGGCCGTCTTCCACTGCCACGGCGGCAAGGACCGCACCGGAGTCGTTGCCGCCGTGCTGCTCCTCGCCCTCGGCGTCGATCGCGACACCGTGCTCGACGACTACCAGGCCACCAGCCGGTACCGCCGGCTCGAGCACCAGCAGGACAGCCTCGCCAACATGCTGCAGGCCGGCATCTCGCCCGAGGCGGCCGTCGGCGTGCTCGGCACACCTCGGTGGGCGATGGCCGAGGCCGTCGACCGGCTCCTTGGCTCGCCTGACGGTCTCGAGGGGTTCCTGACCGGTGCGGCCGGTCTCGACCTCACCGAGCTCGCCGCACTGCGCGACAATCTCGCCGCTCCGCCCGAGACCGGCCCGTAGCGCGGCACACGCCGCCCCAGTGCGGCCGCCGGCGCGCCGAGTGACGCCCGGTCCGCTTCCTCCGTAACGCGGCCCCGCGGCGAACGGACCGTTCTCCAGCAGACACCGTCCGCACCACTGCGGGGGAGGGGCGGCCAGCCCGTCACGCGTTCAGCGAAGGAGACCTGATGTCGTTCATCCAGGTCATCGAGATGCGGACCAAGAAGTTCGACGACCTCCAGGCGCTCGGCGATCAGTTCTTCGAGGCGACCGAGGGCAAGCGGACGGTGCGACGGTCGGTCCTCACACGCGACCGCAACGACCCGGAGCGCTACCTGCTGGTGGTGTTCTTCGACTCCTTCGAGTCCGCCATGGAGAACTCCAACCTGCCCGCGACGGCCGAGTTCGCCCAGCAGCGTTACCCCTCCTCGACGGCCCGCCGACGTTCTACGACCTCGAGGTCGTCGAGGACCGGACCTGAGGGGCTTCGATGGCCGACCGTTATGACGTCATCGTGGTCGGTGCCCGCTGTGGCGGCTCGCCGACGGCGATGCTGCTGGCCCGTAGGGGTTACCGGGTCCTGATGGTGGACCGGGCGACGTTCCCGAGCGACACCGTGTCGACCCACTTCATCCATGCACCCGGCATGGCGGCGCTGGAACGGTGGGGACTCCGCGACGCGCTGGCGGCGTCGGGCTGTCCCGCCATCCGGACCTACAGCTTCGACTTCGGGCCGTTCACGATCGCGGGATCGCCCCGACCGATCGATGGCATCGCCGAGGCGTACTGCCCGCGCCGACCGGTGCTCGACGCGATGCTCGTCCACGCAGCGAGCGATGCCGGCGTCGAGGTGCGCGAGGGGTTCTCCGTCGACGACGTCCTCATCGAGGACGGCGCCGTGGTCGGGGTGCGGGGCAAGGACGCCCGCGGTGGCACGGTGATCGAGCGTGCCCGGTCGTCGTCGGCGCCGACGGCCGCAACTCCTCGGTGGCCAAGGCCGTGCAGCCTGAGCAGTACAACGAGAAGCCCGCAGTGGGCCCGGCGTTGTACTCGTACTGGAGCGGCGTCGGGAGCGCCGGCTTCGAGATCTCCATCAGGGACCGTTGCGGCATGGCCGCCTTCCCGACCCATGACGACCTCACCCTCGTCATCGTCGGACTCCCGGACGAAGAGTTCAACGCGGCCCGTCGCGACGTCGAAGCCACCTTCCTGCGCTCGGTCGACCTGGCGCCGGCGCTCGGTGACCGCGTGCGATCAGGGAAGCGTGAGGAGCGGTTCCACGCCGCCAGCGACCTCGCCGGCTCCTTCCGCAAGCCCTACGGACCAGGCTGGGCCCTCGTCGGCGACGCCGGCTACCACCTGCACCCGATCACCGCGCAGGGCATCACCGACGCGTTCTTGGACGCCGAACGGCTCACCGAGGCGCTCGACGCCGCCTTCGCCGAACGGAGCACCTACGACGATGCCATGGCCAGCTACCAGATGGCACGGGACGAGCACGTGGGGGCGATGTACGAGATGACGTTCGACTTCGCGCAGATCGACCAGCCCCCGCCACCCGCGACGCAGCAGCTCCTCGCGGCGGTTGCCGGCAACCCACAAGCCATGGACGACTTCGTCAGCGTCCAGGCGGGGACGCTGCCGATCCCGGCGTTCTTCAGCCCCGAGAACATCGGCCGCATCATGGCGACGCACGGCGCGCCCACACGGTGACGGACCTTGATTCGAGGAGCTGTGCCACCAGACACCCAGGGCTGCCGATCCGTCGATGGAGATCATGCGCCACACCGCGGCGATGTGCTCGGCGTGTCAGTTGGCGGTGGTGGTCACGGCGACGCCGAGGGAGTCAGCGCCCAGGATCTTGGGGGCCCCGTCCTCGTAGAACACGTCGAGCTCGCGGATGGTGAAGCCGGCGTCGGTGAGGAGGTTGCTGATCGGCCGGGTGAGGTGGCAGCCGCCGAAGAGGCGCTTCTGGATCGGCTCGAGACGGTGCTGCCAGCGCTGCACCTTGGCGTCGGGCGCGAGGCCGTGCTCGACGAAGTGGAGCGTGCCGTCGGGCTTGAGGACTCGCCGGATCTCGTCGAGGGCGGCGGTGACGTCGGGGATCGTGCAGAGCGTCCACGTGGAGAGGGCGGTGTCGCAACTGTCGTCGGGAAGGGGCAGCTTCTCGCCGTCGAGGCCCGATCGTGTGATGGGGATGGTGGCGCGGCCAGGCGGTCGCCGGCCAGTCTCCAGGCCAGGTCGGATGGTTCGATGGCGGCGACGTCGGTGACGGTGGCGGGGTAGTGCGGTGTGTTGAGTCCGGTGCCGAAGCCGATCTCGAGCACGCGGCCGTGCAGGTGGGCGCACACTCGCGTCGCAGCGGTTCGGCGGCCTTCATGCCGCAGGCCTTGTCGACGATGCGGGGTAGCACCTTGTCGCGGTAGATCCCCATGGCTGGCTCCTTCGGTTTCGGTGTGGCGGCCGATCAGGGGTCGACGTGACGGAGGAGGAACTCGATGGTGGTGTCGACGGTGGCGGGCGTGATGACGTGCTCGGTGTGGGGGACGATGGCGAGCTCGCCGGCGGGGAGGTTGCGGTAGGCGACGACGGCTTCTTCGACCGAGCAGAAGTGATCGCGGTCGCCGGTGAGGATCAGGGTGGGCGCGGTGATGGCGCGGTAGTCGTCGAAGGTGTAGCCGGGTGAGTGGGTGGCGCGGTCGAAGAACAGCTGGAGGTAGCGGCGCCAGTGGCCGTCGCCCTGGGCGCTGTCGTAGTCGGCCTTCATCGTGGCGAAGGTGGCGGCCATGGCGGCCGTGCCCTGGAAGGCGTGCTCGGCGGCGTCGGGGTCGGCCTCGGTCGCTTCGGGGTGGCCGCCGAAGATGGCGCGTCCCGTCGCGAAGACGGGGGCTTGGGGGTTGAAGATGTCGTAGCCGGCGGTGCGCCACCGCCACGATCGTCGCGAGCCGCGAACCCGGTCGCCACCCAGTCGACGCTACGGCGCAGCGGTGGTGGGCACCGGAGCTTCGTCGCGGACGACCGGGACCGCCGGGCGTCCCCGACGTCCGATCAGCCCGCCCGGTCGATGACCGTTCAGGGCGTCAGCTGCTGCCAGCGATGTTCACCATCCACGGCGTGCCGAACTGGTCGGTGCACATGCCGAACGTGTCGCCCCACATCTGCTGCTCGAGCGGCATGGCGACCGTCCCACCGGCCGACAGCTTGTCCCACCAGCCGCGCAGCTTGTCGGTGTCGTCGCCGCTCAGGCTGATCGACATGGTGTCGCCGGGTGAGTACGCCATCCCGGGCGGTGTGTCGGCGCCCATCAGCGTGAAGCCGTCGGCCGTCTCGAGCATGCCGTGCATGATCAGCGCCGCGCCTGGCGCGGACGGGTCGCCGTACTCGCCGAACGTGTTGAGGCTCAGCTCACCGCCGAAGACGTCCTGGTAGAACTCCAACGCCTGGCGGGCGTTGTCCTGGAAGCTGATGTACGGGTTCAGACGCGACGTCATGGCACCAGCGTCTCACGTCGCGCGGCCGCCGTCGATGGGACGACCGTGCCGGCGTCATGATCGGACTCCGGGCGTACTGCCTGACAGTCGAATAGACACCTGTAAAGACGACGATTACGCTCGGCGTCCGCACCAGCGAGGTGCGTGTGGACCGCCGGGGGTGCAGGGACGATGTCGGTTGATGACGTGAACGAGGACTGGGCGGACACGCTCGAGAACCTGGAGCTCCGTCGCCGGGCGTCGCGGGCGATGGGCGGCGAGGAGCGACTGGCGAGGCACCGGGCGGCGGGCAAGCTCGATGCCCGAGCGCGGATGGCGCACCTCCTCGATCCGGGTTCGTTCCGCGAGATCGGCACGTTGGTGGGCGGCGAGGTGCCGTCCGACGCCTTCGTGGCCGGGACGGGCAGGATCGACGGCCGCCACGTGATGGCGGGTTGCGAGGACTTCACGGTGCTGGCCGGGACCAGCGCGGCCGGCACACACGCCAAGCGCAACCGGCTGGCCGACCTCGCGCTCCAGGAGCGGGTCCCGCTCGTGATGGTGCTCGAGGGCGCCGGTGGCCGGCCCACGGCCACCCATGGCGGGGGCCGCCAGCCGGTCGACCTCACGCTCCAGGCGATGTGCTCCGGGAAGGTCCCGATCGTCACGGCGGTGTGCGGCGCCGCCGCCGGCCACGCCGCGCTGATCGCGCCGATGTCCGACTTCCGTGTGATGACCGAGCAGAGCTGCATCTTCACGGCCGGCCCGCCCGTCGTGAAGGCGTCCACAGGGGAAGAGGTCTCCAAGGAGGAGCTCGGCGGTCCGGCGGTGGCCGTGGCCAGCGGGCTCATCCACAACGTCGGCCCCGATGACGCCGCCACCCTCGATCTCGTCAAGCGCTACCTCTCGTACTTCCCGTCGAGCGCCTGGTCGTACCCGCCGCGCCGCGAGGGGGGCGACCAAGGCCCGCGCCCCGTGCCCGAGCTGCTGTCGATCGTGCCTCGCAACAATCGGCGGATCTACGACATGCACAAGGTGCTCGATGTGGTGTTCGACGATGGCGAGTGGTTCGAGATCCAGCCCGGTTCGGGCAAGGCGATCATCTGCGCGCTCGCCCACCTCGGCGGTGAGGCGGTCGCCGTCGTGGCCAACCAACCGATGGTGCTCGCCGGGAGCATCGACGCCGACGCCGCCGACAAGGCCGCCCACTTCATCTCCGTCGCCGACGCCTTTCACGTGCCGCTGGTCTTCCTGTCCGACAACCCCGGTGTGCTGCCAGGCACCGAGTCGGAGCGGGCCGGGATCCTGCGGGCCGGTGCGAGGATGTTCGCCGCGCAGACCTTCGCCACCACCCCCAAGCTGGCGGTCACGCTGCGCAAGGCCTACGGGTTCGGCTCGATGGTCATGGCGGGTGCGCCGTACGAGCACCAGACCGCCACGTTCAACTACCCAGGGGCCACCAGCGGTGTGATGGGGGCGGCCTCGGCGGGCAGCGCCATGAAGTCCGACGACGAGCAGCTCGCCCTGCTCCGGGAGCGCGAGCTGCAGTCGTCGTTCCACTCGGCGACCGGGCTCAGCGTGGACGACATGCTGGACCCCCGCGAGACCCGCGACGCCCTCCTGGCCAGCCTCAGCCTCGCGCTGTCGCGCCGGCAGAAGGCGCCGAAGCCCCGCCGCCACAGCGCGGTCATGCCGTGATCGCCGGGCGACCTCGATGAGCGACGCGACGTTCGTCGAACGTGAGGACGGGCTGGTGACCGCATCGACCGTGCGGCAGGTCGAGGTCGAGACCGGCCAGGCAGTGAGCATCGCGGCCGTGCACGTCGCGCCCGATCACCACGGCGGGCGATCCCATCGCCACGATTCAATGACCCGAAGGCGCCCCGAGGCGGTGGACCCGATCCTGGCTCCCGCGACGACCCCGCGGGTGGGCTAGCTGCCGTGCCCAGTTCACCCCTCTCTGTCCGCCCGCTCTCACCGGCCCAGGCCGCCACGCGTCGCGCCTTGCTGGACGCGGCCATCGAGCTGGCCCTCGAGGGCGGATACGACGCCGTCACGATGAGGGCCGTCGCCAGACGAGCCGGCCTCTCGCCACCAACCGCGTACCAGCACTTCGCGTCGAAGGACCATCTCCTCGTCGAGGTGATGATCGACCGCGTCACCAGCACCACTGCGGCCGTGACCTCCAAGCCCGAACGCGGCCGCACCGCCATCGACCGGACCGTCGCGACGCTGCGACGGGCGATGCGACGCGTGGAGGCGGAGCCGAACCTCTACATCGCCATGATGCGCGCCTACATCTCCGGCGTGCCGGAGGTGGCACACGTCCGCACGGGGATGGAGACGTCGATGCAGACGTGGGTCGACACGGCGCTCGCGTCGACGCCCGTCGACGACCGGGACGCGGTCGTCGCCATCCTCGAGGCCGTGTTGTTCGCCGGGATGGTCGGCCTGGTCACCGGTGGGAAGCAACCACGCGACGTCGCCGACGACCTGGAGCGGGCCGCCCGACGGCTGCTCCGCTGAGCAGACGTTGACGGGCCCGTCGCCCCCGGACGTCGACACAGCCGCAGCCAGGACGGCGTCGCGATCAGACGGTCTCGCAGGCCGTGATCGACTCGCCGGGATCGCGCCACCGGCAGTCGTCGACGCCGTCCCCGCCGTGGACGATGTCGTTGGGGAAGCCGTCCAAGGTGTCGAGGAAGTCGTCGCCGCCATGGCCCGAAAGGATGTCGCGGCTGAGGTTGTCATGCCCCGGGCGCAGCGAGTCGCGTCCGGCGCTGCCGTGCAGGAAGTCATTCCCAGAGTCGCCGTACATCGAGTCGTTGCCCCAGTTGATCGCCGCGTTGTTCCCGTCGCCGCCTTGGAGGTCGTCGTGGCCCGGACCGCCGAACAGGCGGTCGTCGCCGTAGAACCCGCGGAGGAGGTCGTTGCCGTAGTCGCCGCTGATGAAGTCGTTGCCGTTGTTGCCGGCGATCTTGTCGTTGCCGTCGCCGCCGTAGATGATGTCGTCGCCATCCTTGCCGCAGATGATGTCGTCGCCGCCACCGCCGCGGATGAGGTCACGGCCCCCGAGGCCGACGATGACGTCTGGCCCGTCCCCCCCGACCAGGTCGTCGTCGCCTTCGGTGCCGACGATGTTCGCCTCCGCGCCATAGCAGTGCACGGTGGCCGCCTCGGTGGTCGCGGAGCCGGCCAGGAAGGCCGCGCCGGACAAGGCCAGCACGAGCGCCGCGCGGGTCGCCTTCGGTTGTCCAGTGGGAGCTGTGGTATCCGTCATAGCTGCCCTACGCCGATCGGCTGACCGCGGTTCGCGTCGACGCGTTCGGGCGGCGCGCAATGAAGGAGCGCTCGCCGGCGCGAGACCGGCGGAACGGCAGCTCGCGTGATGATGTGTCGGGCCCACGCCGTGAGTGAGGAGCATCCTCACCAGTCGAGCTGGTGCTCAGGCGTTCCTGCTGCTCGGCCGTACGCGAGCACTTCGCTTCGTGCGGCGCCGTCGTCCTTGCGGTACCGGAACACCCTGTTGGCGAAGACCACCACGTCGTCGTCACCGACCGCGAAGTTGGCGTACCAGCCGTCATCGGGAAGCAGCGCCGAGGCCAGGGCTGCGGCAAGCTCATCAGCCCGGTCGTCCGGTGCCTCGAAGTCGATGAAGGTCCAGATCTTCGGCTGGGTCGCCGACGCGGACGACGAGACGTCTGCTCGCCCCAGTCGTCGCACCGCCAGATACGGAACGGCCAGCACGGTGCCGACGCGAAGGCTCTCGGTCAGCAGTCGCCCCCGCAGCATCGACCGATGATGCTGCACGGCACAGGCGCCGGCAAGGGCTCGTCAGTTCGGCGGCGCGCCGAGGATTCTGGTGCGGTCACCGGCCGATCCCGGTCGCTCACCGACAGACGTCTTCCGCGCGAGGTTCCGGATGACCCGCGATGCTCCGAGCCGGCGTGACACGACGCTGGAGTTGGTGGACTTCGGGCGTGAGCAGGATGCGGTGCAGTCCATTGGTGAGCGCACAATGGGCGATCGAGGCGTTGCTCGTTCACAGCCCGTTGGTCGGCCCTTCGACGATGACATCGCTTGCCGCGTCCTTGCAGCAGCACGGATGGGTGGCCGCCGTCCCGGACCTGACGGCGGCGGTGGCGTCGCCGGCCGAGTTCGGTCGTGCCGCTGCGACCGCGGCCGCTTCGGTCGATGTGGTGATCGGCCACTCCGGTGCAGGCCCGTTCCTCCCGGCGATCGCGACCGCGCTCGGTGGGGCGACGATGGTGTTCGTCGACGCCGTCGTGCCAGCCGCGACGCACGAGTTCCGCCCGTCCTCGCAGGTGCTCGGTCTCTTGGACTCGCTGGCGATCGTCGATGGCCGGCTACCGCCGTGGCACCAGTGGTGGCCGGAGCCCGTGTTCATCGATCTGGTACCGGACATGAAGGTGCGCGAGCGGCTGGCGGCCGAGATACCGCGTGTGCTGCGATCGTTCTACGACGACGCGGTGCCGTTACCTCCGCATTGGTGGACTCGCCCAGCCGTGTACCTCCAGCTCAGCCCAGCGTACGACGAAGACTGCCACCGGGCCGCCGCGTGGGGTTGGCCGACCAGCCAGGTCGCTGGCCGTCACCTCGACCCGCTGGTGCGACCGGACATCGTCGCCGAGCAGGTCATCGAACTCCTCGACCAGTTGAGCCCGAGGCGAGCGTGAGACCCGATCGACAAACCTCCGTGAAGCTCGACGAGGCACCCGCGTGGGCCGCCTGCGGCACCTCGAAGTCGACCGGCACCGACCACCGTGAGACGGTCCGCGATCGGCGCGGCGTGGGTCGCCGGCGGCGCGCCGGGCTCGCGGTCAGCTCTTGCCGGCGGCGGCCCTGACCCGTCGCACGGCCGTCTCGCCGGCGCTCCGGACCATGTCGATCGGCAACGTCGCCGCCGTGGCGATGATGTTGCCGGGCGGCTCGTCGGGCGAGCGGGGATGAGGCTTGGTCGGCGCCGTCTTCTTCGCCGTCGCGAGGGCGTCGCCCAGCTCGTCGAGCTCGCGCCGGCTGAAGCCCTTGCGCATCTTGGGGAACAGCTCCCCCTCTTCCTCCTCGACGTGGTGCCGGACGCTCTCGGCCAGCACCGTGAACTTTGCGTCGAAGCGTTCGTGGTCCGGCGTCATGCTGTCGAGCTCGGCCAGGACCCATTTGACGACGTGGTGTTCCTCGAGGGCCTCCAACACGCTGTCCTCTTCGTCCGGCATGTGCTCCCGTACGGCCGGATAGAGGACCTGCTCCTCGATGGCGGCGTGCTGCGACAGCGCGGCGATCACCTTCGCGGCGATCGTCGCCTTCGTCTTCTTGGCACGGGGTCCGAGCTTCTCGAACCGGGTGAACAGCTTCTCGACCTCGTCGTGGTCGTCCTTGAGCAAGGCGATCGCGTCCATGGCGGTCACCCCTGTCCTGAGTTGTCGGGCGCCTCGGAGATCGACCGCACCAGCCTGGCGACGTCGCCATCGCTGGCCTCGCGGGCGATGTCCGCCTGGCTGAGCACACCGATGACCCGGTCGCCGTCGATCACCGGCAACCGCCGGACGGCGTGCTCGGTCATCGTGCGCACCGCTTCGTCGACGTCGTCCTCGGCGCCGATGGTCACCGTCTCGCGACCGGAGACGATGTCACCTGCCGTCGTCGTCCTCGGGTCCCGGCCCCGAGCGACGACCTCGACGGCGATGTCGCGGTCGGTGACCACTCCGTGCAGGCGTTCGTCCTCGCAGACGAGGGCGGCACCGATGCCGTCCTCTCGCAGCTTCCTGGCCACGTCCTCGATCGGGGTGTCGGTGCCGACGATGGTCGGCCGGTCGGTCATGAGATCGCGCGCGGTGGTCATGGGCTCCCCTTGGGTTCGTGTCGCGCCTCCCCTACCCCGACGCGGTGCTGCGCAGACATGCCGCCGGCTCGCTGGACCGTGCTCACGACGGACGGCGCAGTCCCAGCCGATCCGGTGACACCGATTGGAGGAGATCGATGAGTCCAGGGCGTGGTGATCGCGCTGGCCCCGCGACCGGCTGAGGCGTGGCCGGCGCAGGTTCGGGCGGGATCGGCGCAACCGACGAGGTCGTGGCGGGGAAGCGGATGGCACGAGACGAGCACGTGGGGGCGATGTACGAGATGACGTTCGATCTGAGCAAGGCGTCCAACTCGAGGTCGGCGGCGCGATGAGCCCGGTGAGGACGCGGGGGTCGTTGGCTGTCCGCCGTAGGTTCTGCGCTGTGGCGCGAGGACACGTGGTGATGGGGTTGCTGTTCTTTCCCGCGGTGGATCGGCGCAGGCGGCGCGGTACTTGTCGAGGGCGTTGGTTGGCGCGGGCTGGTCGGTGGAGTTGGTGAGCGGATCGCTGGGCCGGTCGGGGGATGAGACGCATGCGCCGACGTTCTTCGCCGGGATTGGTGTGCACTGCCTCGATTACTCCGAGGCGGTGCGTCTGTTCGAGGCCGGCGGGAGCGTGTTCGCTGCGCCGGTGCCGATGCATCCGTCGTTCGAGGATCGTGTGGGCGCCCCCGATGTGGTGTTGGCGGCGCTGCCCGTCGACCTGGTCGGACGCCTGTCGTCGGTGTGGGAGGGACCGTTCCGTGCCGCCGGGGCGGACCGAGCCGAGGTCTTTCACCTTCACCATTTGACGCCTCAGCACGAGACGGTGCGGCGTTGCTGGCCTGAGCGTGCCGTCGTCGCTCATCTTCATGGCACCGAGCTCAAGTTCCTGCAGGCGGTCGACGAACGGGTTGCCTTCGCCATGTCGGTCGGCACGACGCTGGCGGGCATGCCGGAGTGGGCCCGCGCCCACAGGGGAGCGCTGACCCAGCTCGACGGTTCGCAGGCTGCTTTACTGGCAACCACCCGTTGGGAGCACTGGACCCGTGGCGAGGCGTGGCGGGACCGGCTCCGCCGGCAGGCCGATGCGGCCGATCACCTGGTGGTTGTCTCACCCACTGACCGAACAACAGCGGTCGAGCTGCTCGGGGTCGACGACGAGCGGGTCTCAGACATTCCCAACGGCGTCGACCTCGTCCGGTTCCAGCCCCGACCGATGACCACACTGGAGCGACGAGCTCATTTCCGACGCTGGCTGATCGAGGATCCCCGCGGCTGGGACGAGACCATGGCCGCCCTGGCCTACCGCGAGGCCGACCTGCAGCGCCTCCTCGGTCCCGAAGGCGACGCCACGGTGTTCATCTACGTCGGGCGCTTCACCGCCGCCAAGCGGGTCCCGTTGCTGGTGCGGGCTTTCACCCGCGCCCGCCCACGCTTCCGTCGGCCGACGTCGCTGGTGATCTGGGGCGGCCATCGCGGCGAGTGGGAAGGCGAACACCCCGTCACCGTGGCCCGCACCGACGGGTCCGATGGTGTGTTCTTCGCCGGGTGGCGGGGCCACGACGACCTCCCCCACGCGCTCGCCGCGAGCGACGCCTTGGTGATGGCGTCCGTTGATGACTCATACCCTCAAGCGCCGCTGGAAGCGATGGCGGTCGGTCTCCCCGTGATCGCCACCCACAGCGGCGGGTTTCCGCTGATGGTCAACCTCGACCACACACAGCCAACAGGTTGGCTCGTGCAGCCGGACGACCAAGACGCCCTCGCAGAAGCGTTCGTCGAAGCCGCCGACCAACCAGAGGAGCTCAGGCGACGAGGAGACGCTGCCCTCGCCCACGCCCGAACGCACCTTTCATGGTCCAGCCGCGTCGACCAGTTCGAACAGATCTACGCGATCGCCACGGCCCGCCGGGCGAGACGCCAGTCCACGTGACGCGCTACCGGCCCCGACGCCGCGTCACCGCTCGCCCACGACAGCCACAACGACGTCGCGGCCCTGTCCGACCAACCGCGCCCGAGAACGGTGGCTTGCCTCGCCGTCTAACAGACACTACTGTGTCTGATAGAGACCTTCTCCGAGGTCGCTCACCTTCCTCACGGAGGATCGCTCGATGGCCGCTGATGGACGCGAAGACCGGCCCGGCACCGTCGACTCCCGAGTTCGATCAGCAGGTCTCGGGCATTGCGGTGCTCGGCGATCCGCTCCGTCGCACCCTGTACCGCTACGTGATCTCGCGGGCAGGGCCGGTGAGCCGGGACCAGGTCGCCGAGGGTGCGGGGGTCGCCCGGCACGTGGTCAAGTTCCACCTCGACAGGCTCGCCGACGAGGGTCTGCTCGCGGTCGAGTACGCCCGTCCTCCTGGGCGTGGCGGGCCTGGCGCCGGTCGGCCCGCCAAGCTGTACCGTCGTGCGGCCCGCGAGCTGGCCGTCTCGCTGCCCCAACGTGACTACCAGCTGGCGGGCCGGCTGCTGGCCCGAGCCGTCACCGATGCGGAGCGCGAGGCCATCGCGGTTGGCCTCGCACTCGGCCGGGCGGCGCGGCGCACCGGACACGAGCTCGGCGACCGAGCCCGCCGGGCCGCCGGTCCGCGGCCGACACCGCCCGACCTGATCGCTGCCGCCATGGGCGCGCTCGTCGACTGTGGATACGAACCCCGCATCGATGGCACGGGTCTCGCCCTCGCGAACTGTCCGTTCCACGCACTCGCCGAGGAGTACACCGACCTCGTCTGCGGGATGAACCTCGATCTGTTGTCGGGGCTGCTCGATGGTCTGCAGCATCCCGACCTCGAGGCCCGCCTCGAACCGACGCCCGGGCTGTGCTGCGTCCGCCTCCGAACGGCCGACGATCGAGCTCCCGAGTCGGAGCGCGGGCCGCCGTCCTGACCCAGCGATCGAACGACGAATGGTCCCGCGACGCGGGACCGGCAAGGAGGCACGATGAGGAAGTTCTCGATCCGCCCGACACTCACCTTGAAGGGTCGCACGTTCAAGGGCCTTCGCGGCTGGTCAGGCAAACCGCTGCATCCGCCGCTGACCGACTTTCCGATCGCCGCCTACGTCCTCGCGGCAGGGTTCGATGTGATCTCGGCGATCGGTGGCAAGGACAACGCGTGGGCGCGGGACTTCTGGCACGCCGGCACGTTCACGTTCATCGCCGGCGCGGCGGTGTCGGTGTTCGCCGCGCTCACGGGGCTGTGGGATGCACGCCACTCATCGGAGGCCGGCACCCAGGCCCGACGCACGATCAACTCGCACGCCACGATCATGATCACCGTCACGGTGCTCGCCCTCGTCGACATCGTGTGGCGGCTCAACGGCTACAACACCGAACCGGCCGCCCCGATCGGGGTCGTCGTGTTGTCCGTGGTGATCGCGCTGTTGGTGTCGCTGGGGGCGACGTTCGGGGGGACCCTCGTCTACGACTACGGGTTCAACGTCGAGACGGCCGGCGATTCGCCGGTGTGGCACAAGTCCGAGACCGACCTGCTCCCCGGCCACCACGAGACCGACGGTTCGTCGTGACCACGAGGCGTCGACGGTGCGACGAGCCGGGTCACCGCTCGTCGCTCGCCACCCGCTGACATGGACTGGGCCGGCTGGGCGCTGTTCGGCCCGGTCGCCACGGCCGCGCTCACCGTGGTCATGGTCGCCGCCCAGATGGCCGGACTCACCCGCTTGGACCTGCCGCTGCTGCTCGGCACCATCGTCACCGCAGACCCCGACCGGGCCCGGGTCGCGGGGTTCTTCATGCACATGGCGATCGGCCTCGGCTTCGCCCTCGGCTACGCAGCCAGCTTCGCCCTGCTCGATGAGGCGACCTGGTGGCTCGGCGGGCTGTTCGGCCTGTTGCACGTCGCCGTCGCCCTGACCGTGCTCGTGCCGCTGCTGCCCGGTGTCCATCCCCGCATCGCGTCCGACCGGGCCGGACCGACCACGACGGCCGTGTTGGAGCCGCCCGGACTGGCCGGCCTCAACTACGGACGCCAGACCCCGAGCGTCGCGATCGCTGCCCACCTCGTCTACGGCATCGCCCTCGGCGTGCTCATCCAGGCGCATTGACATGCCGCGACTGTTCACCGACCCCGGCGCGGCGGACACCCGGCTCGATCACCCGATCGAGGACTACGGACTCATCGGCGACACCCGCACCGCAGCCCTGGTCTCCTCTGACGGTGCCATCGACTGGATGTGCGTGCCCCGCTTCGACGGCCCGCCGGTGTTCGGCCGCCTCGTCGGAGGGTCGGACGCTGGGACGTTCCGGTTGGGTCCGGCGGGCCCGGCGACCGTCATCGTGCGCCGCTACCGGCCGGGCACGGTCAGCTCTCGAGACCACGTGGCGCACGGAACATGGCCGCCTGACGCTCCGCGAAGGGATGATCGCCAACGTCGCCGGTGCACTGATGCCGACGACCCTGCTCGTTCGCCGGCTGACCGCCGAGGACGGCCCGGTGAGGGCTGCGGTCGACTTCGATCCTCGATTCGGCGAACACCGCCGCAGGCCTCGCCCGCAGCACCGTGGCGACATCCTGATCTGCGACTGGTCGGCGTCGGCGATCGCCCTGCGCTGTTCCCCGCCACTGCGCGTCACCCCTGGGCCGCCGACGACCGTCATCGTGACGCCCGGTCCAACCCCTCACCGTCGTCCTGGCCGTCGCCGAGCGAGAACCACTCGTCTACGTCGACGCGGAGGCCGCATGGGCGGCGCTCGAAGCCGACGAGCGGTGGTGGCGTGACTGGTGTGACGATGTCGACCACGGCCTGCCCCACCGTGACGTCGTGGTGCGCAGTCTGCTCACGCTGCGCTTGTTGACCTACTCGCCATCGGGCGCACCGGTTGCCGCGCCGACGACCTCGCTGCCCGAACACCTCGGCGGGATCCGCAACTGGGACTATCGATTCGCCTGGCCCCGCGACGCCAGCATCGGCATCGCCGCCTTCCTCGGTGTCGGCAAGGTCGACGAGGCGCGGCGGTTCCTGGCCTGGCTGCTCCACGCCAGTCGACTCGAACGGCCCCGGCTCCCCGTTCTGTTCACCGTCCACGGTCGCCACCCCGACCCCGAGCACACCCTCGAAGGGTGGCCCGGCTACGCCCACAGCCGGCCCGTCCGCATCGGCAACGGGGCCGCCGACCAGCACCAACTCGACGGGTACGGATGGGTCCTCGACGCCGCCTGGCTGCTCGTCGACGCCGGACATCACCTCTACTCCGAGACCTGGCGGGCGATGCGCGGCTTCGCCGACGAAGTCGCCGGAACGTGGACCGCGCCCTGACGCCGGCATCTGGGAGATCCGCGGCGACGGCGCCCACCACGTGCACTCCAAACTGATGGCCTGGCTCGCCCTCGATCGGGCCCTGCGCATCGCGACCACCCATTCGGCTCCCGCCCGTCAACGTCGCCCGCTGGCAGACTCAGCGCGAGGCCATCGCCGCCGACGTCACCACACGCGGCTTCGACGGCACGCTCAACAGCTACACCCGCACCTACGGCTCGACCGACCTCGACGCCGCCGCGCTCGTGCTCCCGCTGCTCGGCCTCGAACCCCCCGAGTCACCGCGCGTCCGGAGCACGATCGACGCCATCGCCCACCGCCTCAGCGCCGGCGGCCCGCTGATCTACCGCTACCCACCGGGTCAAGACGGCCTCCCCGGCACCGAGGGCGCCTTCCTGCCGTGCTCGTTCTGGCTCGTGCAAGCCCTGGCCGCCACCGGACGAACCGCCGCAGCCCACGACCTCTTCGCCGAGCTCTGCGCGCTCGCCAGCCCGCTCGGGCTGTACGGCGAGGAGATGGACCCCGCCAGCAACCGCCACCTCGGCAACTACCCCCAGGCCCTCACCCACGCGGCGCTGCTCCAAGCCGCCCTGTCCCTCCGCGAGCCGTGATCATCACGACGGTTCACGAGACCGCCGAACCGGCGTGTGTCGGTGCGTCCGCCCGCCTTGGACGTCAGTGATGGACGCGCGCGTCATGCGATCACACGTCGCGTGAAGCCGCGTATGCCCACGTACGTGAAGGTCGCGGTGAACGCCGCGGTGACGACGTAGACGGCGACGAGGCTCATGTGCGGCACGGGCGTGAGGGCGGCTCGGAACCCTTCGCTGAGGTAGACCAGCGGGTTGATCAGCACGGCGATCTGCAGCCAGCGGATGGCGTCCAGCGCCTCCCAGCTGTAGTAGGTGCAGCCGAGGAACGTGATCGGGATGAGGATCACGCCGAAGAGCATCGGCACGGTCCGTGGATCGAACATCGTGCCGAACATCAAGCCGAGGGCACCGCTCATGAGGCACACGAGCGGTACCAGGGTGAGCACAACCGGCCAGTACAGATCGAGATGAACGTCGGTGGCGGGCACGATCGCGGCGATCGGGAACACGATCAGGCCGGCGAACAGGCACTGCAGCGCGCCGGCGACGATCTTCTCGAACGCGACCAGGCCGACGGGGAGCGGAGCCAGCACGCGATCTTCGATCTCACGGGTGTAGCCGAACTCCTGCACGAGCGGTAAGGCCACCGCTTGGATGCCCTGGAAGATGATCGCCGTCGCCACCACGCCGGCGACGAGCACGCTGGAGAAGGTCGCCGCCGCCTCGGGCCCGCCCCCGACACCCTGCCCGATCTTGGGGAAGACGTACGTGAAGACGAACACCAGGAGCAGCGGCTGGAGGACGGTGCGCGGGATGAACTCCTTCAGGTTCTTGCGCAACACGGTGAGATCCCGAAGGAGCAGCGCCGCGAAGGCCGACGCCCGGCTCTGGCGCAGCGGGGCGATGGCACGGTCGCTGACGGGGGCTGCGGTGGTGGAGGTCATTCGCGGAGGTCCTTGCCGGTGAGGGTGATGAACACGGTCTCCAAGCTCGTCTCGGAGACGGACAGGTCGCGGACGTGGTGGCCGCCACGCTCGGCGATCTGAACGACCGCCGGGAGCACTCCCTTCGTCCCCTGCACGGCGAGGAGCAGTCCGTCGCCGACGACCCGGGCGTCGGTGGCCTGGTCGAGGTGGGCCATGAGCGCGGCGGCGAGATCGTCGAGATCGCCGTCGGCGACGACGCGCACGGTCGCGTCGGCGCCGACCGAGCTCTTCAGGCCGGCCGGCGTGTCGAGGGCGACGATCCGACCCTGATCGATGATCGCCACCCGATCACAGAGCTGATCCGCCTCCTCCATGTAGTGCGTGGTCAGCAGGATGGTCTGGCCATCGACGTGGAGCTCGCGAAGGATGTCCCACAGGGCGATGCGGCTCTGCGGGTCGAGTCCCGCGGTTGGCTCGTCGAGGAAGAGGACGGGTGGTCGGTGCATCACGGCGCGGGCCACCATGAGCCGTTGCGCCATGCCGCCCGACAGTGCCATGACCGGCGCCGACGCCCGCTCGGCGAGACGGAACTGCCCGAGCAGGCGGGTGGCCTCCGACCGAGCGGTCCGGGCCTCCATGCCGAAGAACCGGCCGTGGAAGTACAGGTTCTCCCACACGTTGAGCGACCGGTCGAGCGTGTTGGTCTGCGGCACCACGCCGATCAGGCGCTTGGCCTCGGCGGGTGACCGCACCACGTCGATGCCTCCCACCATGGCCGTGCCCGACGTCGGGACGACGCGGGTGGTGAGCATGCCGGCCGTGGTCGTCTTGCCCGCGCCGTTGGGGCCCAACAGGCCGAAGATCTCGCCGCGCCGGACGACGAGATCGAGATGATCGACGGCGAGGATGTCACCCGGGTACACCTTGGTCAGTGCGCTGGTGACGATGGCCGGGGCGTCGTCGACGTCGGGCATGGACGCGGACACGGGTTGGATGACCGTCATGAGTTCCTCCTTCCGCCGGTGGACCCGAGTTCGCCAGCGATCGGGGCGGTGGGCTCGACGGCGGCCGCCGCGCGCTCGCCGTGCAGTTGACTGACGCAGAAGACGAACAGCTTGTCCAGTGCACGCTGCATCACGACGGCCTCGTCGTCGGTCAGCACGCTGCGCAACTCACCGTCCGTGCGGGTGATCACCCGTCGGAGCGCCTCGAGGCGTCGGCGGCCTTCCGGCGTGAGGGTCAAGCGGACCGTGCGGCGATCGGTGACGTCCCGAGTCCGCGCCACCAGACCATCGGCCTCGAGCCGGTCGATGTGACGGACGAGCGCCGGACTGCCCATGTCCGAGAAGCGGGCGATCTCCACCTGACTGGCGCCAGGCGCCGCCGCCCGACCGATGTTGAACAGCACGATCCACTCGGTGACCGAGGAGTCCACCTCGGCGAGCGCACGGTCACCCCACGCCCGCACCAACTTGTGGGTGCGACCGATCGATCGACCGAGCGGCTCGCCAGTTGTCGTCACGGACCCCACGTTAGCGGAGAACCATTCAGATGTAAATGGTTCATCTGTGAACTGCCTGTCCCGGTGTTGGCGGCGATCCGTGTTCTGGGCGGGGATCTCGCCGACAGGTGGGACGGATCCCGCCCAGATGGTCGGGTGGTGAGGATCCCGCCCAGATTGGGGAGCTCAGGTGGCGGGTCGCGGCCGACGGCGCATGTCCGCCACGACCGCCTGATCGAACAGAGGTTCGTCGACCAACCACCGTATCCTCGACCCAGGTCCCCGAGAGGCGGCCGTTCGAGCGCTCGGCGCGCTCCACCGTGGTTCGACGGAAGGAGCGGCTGTGGTCGCGCCCCATCTGCAACGAGGCCGTCGCGGCGAGGACCTGGCGGCCGGCTGGTACACCGCCAACGGCTACCGGGTCGTCGCCCGCAACTGGCGGTGCCCGCTCGGCGAGCTCGATGTCGTCGCTCGCCGCGGGCGGCTGGTCGTGGTGTGCGAGGTCAAGTCCCGACGCACCGAGGCCTTCGGTCCCGCGGCGGCCGCGGTCGGGCCGGCGAAGCAGCAGCGGCTGCGTCGCCTGGCGGCGGCGTGGCTGGCCGAGAACGGGGTGCGCGGCGTGGAGATCCGCTTCGATGTGGTCGCCGTGACCGGCGACCACCTCGAGGTCATCCCGGCGGCGTTCTAGCCGAGGACCGCCCACAGCACGAGGGCGAAGGCCACGACGAAGGCCGCGACCACGAGGGCGTAGTCGGCGGGCCGGGCGCGGAACCTCCGGTATGGGTTGAAGCCCACGGCCGTCAGTATGGTCAGGGCATGCCCTCGACCACCGTGCTGATCGAGCGCGCCGACGGAGTCGTCACCGTCACGATGAACCGCCCGGAGCGCAAGAACGCTGCCAACCACGAGATGTGGACCAGCCTGCTGACCGCCTTCCGCGAGATCCGCGGCCGCAACGACGACCGGGCCGTCGTGCTCACCGGCGCCGGCGGTGACTTCTGCTCTGGCGCCGACGTGTCGGGGACCGACGGCGGGGCGAGCGGCGGCAACCCGCTGAGCACCATGCGCCTCGTCAACGACACGGCGATGGCGCTCGCCCGGCTGCCCCAACCGGTGATCGCCAAGGTGCGCGGCGTCGCCGTCGGGGCCGGGATGAACATGGCGCTGTTGTGCGACCTCGTGGTCGCCGCCGAGAGCGCCCGGTTCTCCGAGATCTTCGCCCGCCGCGGCCTGACCATCGACTTCGGTGGGTCGTGGGCGCTGCCGCGGCGGGTCGGCCTGCACCGGGCCAAGGAGCTGGCGCTCTTCGCCGACATCATCGGTGCCGACGTGGCCGCCGAGCTCGGTCTCGTCAACCGGGTGGTCCCGGACGCCGAGCTCGACACCGTGGTCGGCGAGTGGGCTGCCCGCCTGGCGGACGGTCCGCCGATCGCCCTCGCCCAGACGAAGCGCCTCCTCAACGAGGGCCTCGGCTCCACGCTCGAGGAGGCGCTCGAGGCCGAGGCCGCCGCGCAGACGATCAACTTCGGCACCGCCGACACCGCCGAGGCGATGCGCGCCTTCGTCGAGAAGCGCGCCCCGGCGTTCCGCGGCGCCTGAGTAACGTCGCCCCGGATGGCGGTCTCCACCGGGTTCAACCACGTCGCCACGTTGACCACCGACCTCGAGCGCGCCAAGCGCTTCTACGCCGACGCCTTCGACGCCGACGTGACCTTCGAGATGGCGGCCGAGGGCGACCGCCCGCGCATGGCCGTCATCGACCTCGGCGGCGGCGCCTCGTTGAACGTGTTCGAGGTCCCGGCCGGGTCGATCATCGGCGAGCGCCGCCGGCAGGGCGGTCGCGGTGCCATCGATCACTACGCCGTGGCCGTCGCCTCGCTCGACGTGCTCCAGGACATGCGCCAGCGCCTCGTGTCCGCCGGCGCCGAGATCGGCGAGATCCAGCGGCTCGGCGCGGAGTGGTCGTTGTTCTTCCGTGATCCCGACGGCATGGAGCTCGAGGTGTGCTGCCCCGTCGTCGGCGCGTGACCGGTCCGCCGGGCTGATCGCCGCCTACCCTGTCGGGGTGTCGCCCCGCCGCGTGCTCGCCCTCGTCCCCGTGGGCGTGCTGGGGATGCTGGTCATGGCGACGCCGGCGGGTGCGCAGGTGCCCCCACCGGGCGGCACGACGACGACCGTCGCGCCGACGACCACGGTGCCACTGGCGACGACGCCGCCGACGACCGTTCCCGCCACCACCGTCGTCGGCGACACGTCCGGCCGGCAGTGGCTCGTGCCGGTGCCGATCGGGTGCGACGCCCCCGCCCTGCCCGACGTCGTCTTCATCGGGACACTGCGCGAGACGGGCACGCCGTCGGGGCAGACGGAGCGCACCGAGAACGAGACGGCTCGCTTCCAGGTCGACCAGGTCCGCGCCGGCGCCGTCGACCGGTTCGCCTACGGCGGGCTGATCGACGTCCGCTTCGGCACCGACGCCAAGTACCTCGAGGAGGGCGAGCAGTACCTCGTCGCCGCCAGCGTCGATCCGGCCGCCGCCGTGCTCGCCTCGAAGGTGCGCCAGCCCGAGCCCGAGTTCGGCGGCGACGAGGTCATCGGAGCCAGCGAGAGCGACGTCAGCTGCCCCGAGCTGGCCGATCCCGTGCGCACCAGCCACACGGACGGCACGCCGATCGACGCCGGTGTGCTGACCCCGCTCGCCGGCGCCAAGCGCAGTGTGCTGCGGGCGCTCCTGCTGCCGGCGTTGGTGGCCTTCGGCGTGATCTTCGTCCTGGTGGCGCTGCGCTGGCTGCTCACGGGCATCGGCAAGGGCGTCGGGTCGGTGGCCCACACCGCCAGCCAGACCCGCGAGGTGCGGTCGGCCACCCGCGGCCGGCCGCGCTACGGCTCGGACTGACGCCTCCGCTGCGCTTCGGCGCTCGCCCGGCTGGCCGATCCGACTGACTAGGCCCGGGTGGCCGTCGCGCGGGCCCGCAGGTCGGCGACGGCGTGCGCCAGTCCCGCCGGGTCGCGGTAGAGCGCGCTGCCGGCGACGAGCACGTTCGCGCCGGCGGCCGCTGCCCGGGCGACGTTGTCGGGGCCGATCCCGCCGTCGACCTCGACGTCGACGTCGTCGGCCCGGCCGGCCGCCTCGATCATCCGCCGCACCTCGGCGATCTTCGGTTCCATCGAGGCCAGGTAGCGCTGGCCGCCGAAGCCCGGGTTCACCGTCATCACGAGCACGAGGTCGACGAGGTCGAGCACGTGGGCCACGGCGTCGGCCGGCGTCGCCGGGTTGATGGCGACCGCGGCGCTGGCCCCGAGCTCGGCGATGCCGCCCAGCGTGCGGTGGAGGTGCTGGCAGGCCTCGGCGTGGACGATCAGGCGACGGCAGCCGGCCTCGACGTAGCGGGCGGCCATCGCCTCGGGCGTCAGGACCATGAGGTGGGCCTCGAACGGCACGTCGACGAAACCACGGGTGCTGGCGATGACGTCCGGGCCGAACGTGAGGTTGGGCACGAACTGGCCGTCCATGACGTCCCACTGGATGAGGTCGACACCGGCCTCGGCCAGCGCCACGACCTCCTCGCCGAGGCGGGAGAAGTCGGCCGGCAGCACCGAGGGGGCGATCTGGATCGGGCGGGCCATCGGTACATTCTCGCCGGTGCCGACACTGACGCTGCGCCCCGACCGGTTCGCCGCAGGAGGAGATGCGGTCGCCCGCGACGACGACGGTCGCGTCGTGTTCGTGCGCGGCGCCCTCCCCGGCGAGACGGTCGAGGTCGAGGTGGTGACCGCCAAGCGGGACTGGGCCCGCGCCCGGGCGGTGGCGGTGCTCGAGGCCTCACCCGACCGGGTCGTCCCGCCGTGCCCGTCCCGGCGGGCCGGCTGCGGTGGGTGCGGCTGGCAGCACCTCACCCTCGAGGCGCAGCGGGCCGCCCGGGTGGCCATCGTCGCGGACGCCCTGCGGCGAGCCGGCGGGGTCGCCGAGCCGGTCGTCGTCGACGGCGGCGGCGTGGCTGCCTTCGGGTACCGCACCACGGTGCGGGTGGCCGCTACGGCGGACGGCGCCGCCGGGTTCCGCGCCGAGCACACCCACGACGTCGTCGGCGCCCCGACGTGCCTCATCGCCGACCCGCGCCTGGCCGAGATCATCGCCGGACTCCGGCTCGACCCCGACGTCGAGGTCACGGTGCGATGGTCGGTGGCCGAGGGGCGTGCCGGTGCCCGCTGGGACCAGACCCGCGGCGCCGTGCGTGGCCTCCCCGACGGCACGGCGATCGGCGCCGACGCCGTGCTCACCGAGGACGTGGCCGGCCGGCACCTACGGGTCTCGATGGGCTCGTTCTTCCAGTCCGGGCCTGAGGCCGCGGCACGACTGGTGGCCGCGGTGGGCGATGCCGCGCCGGAGCTGGCCGGTGCCGCCACGGTGGTCGACGCCTACGCCGGCGTCGGGATGTTCGCCGTGTGTGCCACGGACCCATCGGCGCGGGTGTTCGCCCTCGAGACGTCGCGCGCGGCCGTCGCCGACGCCCGCGCCAACCTCGCCGACCGCAACGCCGAGATCGTCCGCGGTGAGGTCGGCGGCTGGCGGCCACCACCGGGCACCGCGGTCGATGTCGTGATCGCCGATCCGGCGCGCAGCGGGTTGGGCAAGCCGGGGGTCAACGCCCTCGCCCGGCTCGAGGCGCCGGTGCTGGTGCTGGTCAGCTGCGACCCGGCGTCGCTCGGGCGCGACGCGAGGCTCCTCGCCGTGGCCGGCTACGGCCACGCCCGCTCGGAGGTGATCGACACGTTCCCGCAGACGACGCACGTGGAGGTCGTGACCCGCTTCGAGCGGTCGTGACGTGACGGGACGGCAGAATCGGGGCGTGCTCACGCCCGTCCTGTCGCCCGAGGTCGCCCGCGCCGTGACGGACGGTGAACCGGTCGTCGCCCTCGAGTCGACGATCTTCTCCCATCTCGGTCTGCCGTCGCCGGCGAACCGCGAGGCGCTCGACCGTTGCCTCGCCGCCGTCCGTGCGGGCGGCGCCGTCCCCGCGGTGACGGCCGTGCTCGACGGCGTCCCGCGCGTCGGTCTCGATCCGAGCGAGCACGAGCGCGTCCTCGGCCCGGCGCGCAAGGCCGCGGAGCGCGACCTTGCGGTCGCCGTCGCCCAGTGCTGGGATCTGGGCGCCACGACGGTGTCGGCGTCGGTCGCCCTGGCGGCGGCTGCCGGGATCGCCGTGTTCGCCACTGGCGGCATCGGCGGGGTCCATCGCGGTGCCGACGCCACCGGCGACGTGTCCGCCGACCTCGACGCCATCGCCCACCATCCGGTCGTCACCGTGTGCGCCGGGGCCAAAGCCTTCCTCGACCTGCCCCGCACGCTGGAGCACCTGGAGACCGCCGGCGTGCCCGTGCTCGGGTGGCGGCACGACTGGTTCCCGGCCTTCTACACGCGCTCCAGCGGGCTGCCGGTGCCGCACACCGTCGCCGCCGCGTCGGAGGTCGCCGCGGTGCTGGCCAATCGCAGCCGACCCGACACGGGCGTGCTCGTGACGGTGCCCATCCCGGTGGACGCCGAGCTCGACGCCGCCGAGCTCGACGACGCGCTCGCCCGCGCCCTCGCCGACGCCGACGGTCAGGGGATCGTCGGGGCCGCGGTCACCCCCTTCGTGCTCGGTCGCATCGCCGCCGCCACGGCGGGGCGCAGCATCCCCGCCAACCTGGCCCTCGCCGAGGGCAACGCCGCCGTGGCCGCGGAGATCGCCGTCGCCGTGGCCGCCTCAGACCCGCGGCGGTGAGGTCCCGACGAGCCCGCCCTTGCGCAGGACCGTCACCGGCCCGTCCTCGCTGACCACGATGACGGTGGCCTGTGGGTCGTCGTGGCTGTACCGGCGCGCCGACGTGTGGCGCATGCCGCGGTACCCGGCGACGCTGGCCTCGGCCTCCGGGCTGGGGACGAGCCGCACGCCGAGGTGGCGCAGGATGCCGTCGTGGTCGAGCACGGCCGCACCGTCGACCTGGCTCAGGGCGTGGCGCAGCGGCGCCAGGTCGAAGGCCCGCTTCACGTCGAGCGGCGGTGGCGAAGGCAGGCGCACCTCGAAGAGGCCGTCGGGGTCGCCGTCGGGCCGGTAGACGAGGATCGCCCCGACGCCGCGCGCCCCGAGGTCGTGGACGGCGAACTCGAGCAGGGTCTCCAGGACGGAGCGATCGCCGAGCTGGTGGCAGGCGGCGATCGAGTCGATCCAACCCGCCAACGGTGGCTCGTGGTGCCACGTGAGGCCTTCCCACCGGAGCACGCCGAACGGGCCGACGACACGGACGGCGCCCGAGGGGTGGCGCTGCACGAGCGTGGCGCCGAACGACTCGGCGAGCACCACGAGGTCGCGCTCGGAGCCGGCCGGACGGTCGAACACGACCCACTCGTCGTCACCGTCCTCGCGCCGCAACAGCCAGCTCGACAGCCCGTCGGCGAACAGGCGGGCGCCGTTCAGCGGCATCGCCTCGACCGGACGGCGCGTGATGCTCAGCTGCGACCCGGCCTCCCATGCGTCCGGCGGGGTCGTCGGTCCGATGATCACGCCGACGCTCGGAACCCGCCGCTCGTGCACGCGGGGTCGCAGCGCGTAGTCGAGCTCGGTGAGCACGAGCGAGCCCCACTCGTCGTCGGCGAGCTCGAAGCCGGCCTCGCCCAGCTCCTCCCGCAACCGGCGCAGTCGCGACTCGTTCACGAGAGCTTCCGCTCGACCCTGGCGAGGAAGGTGGTGCGGTCCGCCTCCGTGGCCGTGTCCATGCTGTACATCGCGATCCACGTCGTGCGCGCCAGCGGATGGCAGACGGCACGCAACGTCCGGCCGACGAGCCGCTTCCCGACCTCGCCCTCCACCATGTTGACGAGCTTCGACGAGCCGTGCGTGGTGACGGCGACCAGTCGCCGAACGTTGCGCAGGCGGGCGTGGACGCGGGCCGAGTCGGCGGGGAGGTCGAAGGCGATGTCGCGGGCCCACACCCGCTCGACCCACCCCTTGAGCATCGCCGGCGGTCCGCTCCACCACGTCGGGTAGACGAGGACCAGCCGCTCGCACCACTGGAGGTCGGCGGCGTGCTCGGCCACCGACGGATCGGTGCCCGGTTCGCGGTGGCGGTCGCGCTCCTCGGCCGTGAAGAGCGGGTCGAACCCGCACGCGTAGAGGTCGGTGACCCGCACGTCGTCGCCACGCGCGCGCATCGCCGCCACGGCACGATCGCGCACCGCGGCGGTGAACGACGCCGGGTCGGGGTGGCAGTAGACGAGGAGCGACCTCAACGGTGACCGCCGTGGAGGTGGGCGGCCGTGTGCTCGACGCGGTCGAGGAACGCACGGCGCTCGGCGTCGCCGATCGTGTCGGCGGAGTACAGACCGAGCCACGTGGTCGGGGTGCGCCAGCCGCAGTTGGCGCGCAGCGCCCTGGTCAGCATCCGCCGGCCGCCGTCGGTCATCAGCTTCACGTAGGTCCACGGCGCGCCGTACGTGCTGATGCCGACGATGCGCTGGACGTTCGTCAGCGCCGGCCGGACGCGCCCGTTGGCGTCGAAGCGGAAGGACACACCGGGCACCATCACCCGCTCCAGCCAGCCCTTCAGGACCGCCGGCGGCATGCTCCACCACGTCGGGTAGACGAACGTCAGCACGTCGGCGACCTGCACCAGCGCCGCGTGCTCGCGCGTCATCGGGTGCACCAGCGGGTGGTCGGTGTGGTAGGCGGCGCGCTCCTCGGCCGACATCGCCGGCGTGAACCCGAGGGCGTAGAGGTCGAGCGCGGTGACGTGGTGGCCGGCGCGCTCGTACCCGCGGACCGCGGCGTCCGTGATGGCGTGGTTGAGGCTGGCGGCGTGCGGGTGGGCACTCACGACCAGGACGTCCATCAAGGTGGCAAGGTAGGCGAAGCCAGCCGGTCCTGCAGGCCCCGGCGCACGGCCGGCCAGTCGTCGTCGGTGATCGCGAACAGCGCGGTGTCACGGGGCCACCCGCGTTCGCCGGGCGCCAACGACGGGCGGTGGTGGCGCAGGACCCCTTCGAAGCCGGCACCGATGCGGACGATGGCGTCGCGACTGCGCCGGTTGCGGGCGTCCGTCGCCAGCGCCACGCGCACCACGCCCCAGCGCTCGAAGGCGTGGGTCAGCAGCAGCAGCTTGGCCTCGGTGTTGATCGGCGTGCGCTGGGCGGCAGCAGCCAGCCACGTGCCGCCGATCTCGACCTCGTCCGGCTCCTCCCGGCCGCGCCACCATCGCAGCTCCATGAACCTCGTGCAGCCGACGAGGCGCCCGTCGGCGACGCGCCGCTGGGCGAAGGGGACGGCGGTGGCGGCGTCGGCCTGCGCGAGCAGTCGGGCGACGTAGCGCGTCGTCGCCTCCTGTCCCTCCGGCACCTCGGTGAAGCCGTACGTCGAACGCTCGTCGGCGGCCGCCTCGGCCAGCGCGACGGCGTGCTCCGACGCCAGCGGCAGCAGTTCGACGTGGCGGCCGTGGAGCGAGAACGGCGCGAACACCATCACGGGCGACGGTACCCGGGTCGACAGACCGGTGGCGCGGCGGATACGACAGGGGGATGTTCCTGACCGATTCGATCCTCCCGCCCGACCCCGACGGGCTGGATGTGCTCCACGACCGGGAGTACCGCGTGAAGTCCTACAAGCTGGCGGCCGACCGGATGCTGATCCGCGGGGCGATCCGCGACCAGAAGCCGCCCGGCACGATGGTGCCCGACGACCCGGAGCCGCTGACGATGCACCACATGATCGTCGAGCTCGAGGTGGCGTTCCCGTCGCTGCAGATCACGGCGGCCGACGTGATCTTCGACGCCCACCCGCACACGATGTGCCCAGTGATCACCGAGCACTACCAGGAGCTCGTCGGGCTGTCCATCGCCCGCGGCTTCACCCACGAGGTGCGCCAGCGCTTCGGCGGGCCCAACGGCTGCACCCACACGACGGCGCTGCTGCTGGCGATGGGGCCGGTCGCCGTCCAGTCGCTGTGGTCGATGAACCCGCCCTATCGCGGCGGGAACGGGTCGGCCGAGCAGGCGGCGAACGCCCGCGAGCAGGTCGCGGCGCGCAACCTCAACACCTGCCACGTCTGGGCCGAGGACGGCGCGTACATCGCGGCGGCGCGGTCGGGCGAGCGCATGGAGGTGCCGATCACGATCAAGCGGCGCCTCGACGACCTCGGGATCCCGGCGGACCGCTGGCAACGTTGAGCGACGATCCATTCGGGCTCGACGTCCGGGTCGAGGACCTGCGGCGCCGGCCGGGCACCAAGTGGGCGTCGCGTCGACGGGCGCCTCGCTGCCTGGATCGCCGACATGGACTTCCCCGTCGCGCCGGCGATCACGGCACGCCTCGCTGATCTCGCGGCGCGGGACGTCGGCTACCCGCGGTGGCCGACGATCGGCCGGTCGGCGTTGCCGGAGCTGTTCGCCGCCCGCATGGACGAACGGTTCGCGTGGGATGTCGATCCGGGCCGGCTGCACGAGCTGGCCGACGTGATGCAGGGCGTGGTGCTGGCGATCCACCACCTGACGCAGCCGGGCGACGGGATCGTGCTGCACGTGCCGGCGTACCCACCGTTCCTGCGAGCCATCGAGGGCACCGGTCGGCGGGTGATCGGGGTGCCGGCCCGGGTCGTCGACGGACGGTGGACGTTCGACCACGACGAGCTCGACGTCCGCCTCGAGCGCGAGCCGGCGACGTTGCTGCTGCTGTGCCACCCGCACAACCCGACGGGGCACGTCTTCGACCGGACGGAGCTCACCCGGCTGGCCGAGATCGCCGCCCGCCACGGGCTGGCGGTGGTGAGCGACGAGGTGCACGCCGAGCTGGTGCACCCGCCCCACGGGCACGTGCCGTTGGCGTCGCTCGGCGAGGACGTGGCGGCGCGCACGGTGACCGTCACGTCGTCGTCGAAGGCGTTCAACCTCGCCGGGCTGCGCTGGGCGATCCTCCACGCCGGCCACGACGGGTTCCGCGACGCGCTGCGGGCGCTCCCGCCGCACTACCTCGGCGCTCCCAGCCTGATGGCGGTGGCGGCGACCGAGGCGGCGTGGACCGAGGGTGACGGGTGGCTGGCCGCCGTCCGCGAGCGCCTCGACGCCAACCGGCGCCTGCTGGCCGAGATCCTCGCGGACCGGCTCCCGGCCGTCCGCTACCTCGTGCCCGACGCGACGTACCTCGCCTGGCTCGACTGCCGCGAGCTCGGGCTGGGCGACGATCCCGCCGACGAGTTCCGCCGCCGCGGCGTCGAGCTGAGCCCGGGCCCCGCCTTCGGCGACGAGGGTCTCGGCTGCGCCCGCCTCAACTTCGCCACCAGCCCCGGCGTCCTGGAACAGATCGTCACGGCGATGGCCACCCCCGGCTGAGGTTTCGGGCCCTGGATCCGCCCCTGGCGGGGCGGATCCAGGACCCAGAACAACGGGGGTCAGCGTTCGTAGGGCTCGACGCCGGGCACGATCTGCTCGCGGAACAGCCGGAGCACCTCACCGGGCTCGGCGTGGCGCCCGGTCGCGTGCTTGGAGTAGAGCACCTCGCCGTCCACCGTCACGTCGAAGATGCCCTTGCTGCCGGTGATCACCGTCAGGTCGGCGATGACGTGCTGGTAGTCGTGGAGCAGGTCGGCCACCGTGCGCACGGCACGGTCGGAATAGTCTCAAGGGACGCAGTAGGCGATCGTGACGTGGTGTCGGGGGGGTTGGTCGGCCATGGTGGCGACGCTATCCGACGACCTCGATCTCCAGCCCGAGCTGGGCGCCGTCGGCCAGCGGCAGGTGGTCGCCGCTCCAGAACTTGCCCGGGTCGTACCAGTTGGACGGGCGCTTGGGGTCGAGCAGCCCCATCCGCCGGAACGTGATCGCCACCAGCTGGGCGCAGTACACGGCCTCGCCGGTGGCCTCGCGGCGGAAGCGACCCTCGATCCAGCGGCGGGCGAGGCCGCGGGTGGTCGGGAACGTGCGGCCGTCGTAGGTGGCGATGACCCGCAGCAGCTCGTCCTCCATCTGGCTCGTCACCTCGCCCTCGAGCTGGCGGACGTAGGCGCGCTGGCGGTACTTGCCCGTCCACACGCGGTGGACCTCGGCCAGCCGGTTCAGCTGGGCGCCG
Organism: uncultured Acidimicrobiia bacterium; assembly: GCA_963784255.1. Classification (GTDB taxonomy): domain Bacteria; phylum Actinomycetota; class Acidimicrobiia; order Acidimicrobiales; family Ilumatobacteraceae; genus JALZMG01. Next base: position 790,427 of record CAWAQO010000007.1, read on the forward strand.
CGGTGGTGCGTCGCCGTCCACACGTCCTCCAGGCTCTGGCCCAGCTCGGTGTGCCACATCAGCGGCTCGAGGTCGTCGATGGCGACGACCATGCCGACGTGGTTCACCGGCGAGTTCGTCGCCACGCGGATCGCCCGATCGGCCAGCGAGCGGCCGCGGAACAGCCAGACGTCACCGGTCGCGGCGATGCTGAGCGCCTCGTCGGCGCGGATCGTCGCGGGCACCGCCGTACTGTAGGCAGGTGCGCCTCTGGAAGATCCTGGGTCTGGCGACCCTCGCCGGCGTGGTGGCTGCCGGTGCGGTGACGCAGCGCCGGCGGCGGGCCTACCGGGCGCTCGACACCGCTGAGCTGCGCGAGCGGCTGCACACGCGCTTGGCCGCGGCCGGCGCCCACTGAGTCCCTCGATCTGGGCGGGATCCTTCGCGACACGTGGCGACGTTCCCGCCCAGATGCGGCCGTGGCGAGAATCCCGCCCAGATTGGGGGACAGGCCCGGAGATGTCGCGGCCTCAGCGCATGGCCCGGGCCGCGACGACGGCTTTGCGCCAGGTCGGCACGCGCGCCCGCGCCGAGAACACGTCGTAGCCGGCGGCCTCGATCTCGTCGAGGATCTCGGCGTAGAGGATGCGCGCCGCCCGCACGCACCGGGCCGACGCCGGCGGGAGCAGGGCGATGCCCTCGTCGGCCGAGGCGTACAACCGCCGGGCCCGCTCGATCTCGAACCGCATCAGCCGTCGCCACGGCTCGTCGGCGCGGCGGCGCCGCGGGTCGGCGCCGAAGCGCTGGACGTCCTCGGCGGGCAGGTACACGCGCCCCCGGTCGAGGTCCTCGCCGACGTCGCGGAGGAAGTTGGTCAGCTGGAAGGCGAGGCCGAGGTCACGCGCCGGGCCGGTCGCGGCGTCCGTCCGTGGCTCGAGGATCGGCAGCATCATCTCGCCGATGACGGCCGCCGATCCGTCCATGTAGCCGAGGAGGTCGTCCCACGTCTCGTACTCGGTCACCGTGAGGTCCATGGCCATCGAGCCCAGGAAGCGGCGGAAGCAGCCGGGGTCGATGGCGAACGCGCGCGCACGGTGTGCACGACCGCCTTGAGGAGCAGGTCGTCCGAGCGGCCGCACCCGAGAGCGTCGTCGAACCGGCGCTCGAAGGCGGTGAGGTCGGCGCCCACGCAATCGCCGGGACCGGCCTCGTCGACGATGTCGTCGGCCGCCCGGCAGAAGGCGTAGAGGGCCCACACGTGGTGCCGCTTCACGCGCGGCAGCGCCATCGTCGCCCAGTAGTACGTCGTGCCGTGCCGTTTGGCGAGGGCGCGGCAGTGGGCGTACGACTCCTCCAGGGTGACGGGGCCCGGCTTCACGCCCGTGCCCAGCGGAACCTGGCCACGGCCTCGTCGTGGTCGACGATCGGCTCGGGGTAGTCGAGCGCAGCCCGTTGCGTCGCCGGCAACATCCACGGACGGTGCACCGCCGGCCCGGCGACCGACGCCAGTTCGGGGACGTACCGGCGCACGTAGTCGCCCGACGGGTCGAACCGCTCGGCCTGGCGCAGCGGGTTGAACACGCGGTGGGGTCGTGTGTCGTTGCCGGTGCCCGCCACCCACTGCCAGTTGCCCGAGTTGTTGGCGACGTCGCCGTCGACGAGCCAGCGCATGAAGTGGCCGGCGCCGAGGCGCCAATCGACGTAGAGGTCCTTGGTCAGGAACGACGCCGTGATCAGCCGGGCGCGGTTGTGCATCCACCCCTCGCGGCGCAACTGGCGCATGCCGGCGTCGACGATGGGGTAGCCCGTGCGCCCCTCCTTCCACGCGTCGAGGTCGGCCGTGCGGCGACGCCAGCGGTCGCCACGCGGACGGTACTCGTCCGTCGCGATGGCCCCGAAGGACGCCGTGACCTGGTGGTGGAAGTCGCGCCAGCAGAGCTGCCGGACGAACGCCTCGCCGCCCTCGCGATCGCCCAGGCGGAGGGCCAGCTCGAGCGGTGAGACGCAGCCGAAGTGGAGGTACGGGCTGCACGCGGGACGTCCCGTCGGCGGCCAGGTCGTCATGCCCGACGGCGTACCCGCCGAGCGCCGGCCCGGTCCACGCGCGCAGCAGCGCCCGGCCGGCGGTCTCGCCACCGGGAGGGCGATCCGGGGACGGCGCGCCGGACACGAGCGGGCCGAGGGCGGGGAGGCGGCCGGGCCGCAGGCCGCGTGGCGCGGGCACGCGCGGCGGCGGTCGGAGGGCAGACCGCCACCGCGCGTTGCGCCACACCCGCCAGTACGGGGTGAAGACCTTGTAGTGGTCGCCGTCGGCGGGCCGCAGCTGCTGCGGCGGCACCACCGTCACCCCCGGCCTGGCGAGGAGCTCGATCCCGGCTGCGGTGCACGCCGCCGCCAGCCGCCGCTGGCGGTCGACGCCGCGTGCGGTCACGTCGGCCGACACCACGACGGCGCCGGCGCCGACCTCGCGGGCGACGGTGAGCGTCTCGTCCACCGGCTCGCCGCGCCGCACCGCGAGCTCGCCACCGCGCTCGCGCAAGCGGTTGCGAAGGTCGCGCAGCGACTCCAGGAGGAAGGCGACCCGGTTCGGCACGTCGGGAAGGTCGTCGTCGAGGACGAACAGCGGCACGACGCGATCGGCGAGCTGGACGGCGTCGTGCAGCGCTGGGTGGTCGTGCACGCGGAGGTCTCGGTTGAACAGCACGACCGCGGTGTCCACGTCAGGACTCCCGCTCGACGGCCAGCGCGGCGAGCGACCGCAGCGCGCCGCAGGCCGGCTCGGGCAGCTCGCGCACGGCTTCGAGGGCGGCGGCGTGGCGATCGCGGACCAGAGCCTCGACGGACGCCAGCGCCCCGCTGGCGGCGATGACCTCGCGGCAGCGGGCCACACCCTCCTCGTCGAGCAACGGATCACCCAGGCCCGCCGCCAGCACGGCGCGCTGGGTCGGCGTGGCGAGGGCGAGGGCCCGCTCGACGAGCACCGTTCGCTTGCCCGCGCGCAGGTCGTCCAGGTCCGGCTTGCCCGTGCGGACCGGGTCGCCGAAGAGGCCGAGCACGTCGTCGCGCATCTGGAACGCCAGCCCCACGGCGTCGCCGTAGGTGGTGAGCGCGTCCGGGACGTCGCGGTCGCCGGCCAGCGACCACCCGATGGCGAGCGGTCGGGTCACCGTGTAGCGGCCCGACTTGAGCAGCGCCGACGCGACGGCGCGCGCGACTCCGCCGGCACGGTCGTCGCCGAGGCGGAGGTCGAGGTACTGCCCGGCCATCACCTCGGCGCGCAGCGTCGTGAAGTGATGGCGGGCGCGGCCGAGGGCCGAGGCACGCACGGGCGCGGTGTCGAGGAGCTGGTCCGCCCAGAGGAAGGCGAGGTCGCCGGCCAGGATGGCGGCGCTGGTGCCGAACCAGTCGGCGTCGCCGGCGAGCCCCTCGCGCCGGTGCCGGCCGGCGAACTCGAGCGTCGCCGCGGGCCGCCCTCGACGGGTGGCCGCCCGGTCCATCACGTCGTCGTGGAGGAGGGCGAACGTGTGCAGCATCTCAACGGCTGCGGCCACCGCCACGACGCCGGAGTCGTGCGGCGCTCCCGTCGCCCGGTGGCCCCAGTACACGAAGGCCGGGCGCAGGCGCTTGCCCCCGGCGGCGACGAGGGCGGCGACCTCCTCGGCGACCGGCAGGAGCGCCGGGTCGAGCGCGGCCAGCTCACCCGCCCGGGCGGCAAGGAACTCGTCGAGGACCGTGGCGACCGATCCGTGGATGGGCGCCGAGCGCGTCCAGCGACGGCGGACTCTTCGGCCAGGCACTGTCGAGCACGTAGGGCGTGTCCAACCCGGCGGCCGCCCGATGGCCGATCCGGCGCGCCGGCGATCCGCCGTCGAGCGTGACCAGCTCGGCGATCTGCTCAACCGACCACGGGCTCAGCGACGACGGCTCGTGACTGGCCCTGGCGCACAGCGCCGGCCACGCCACCCACGCGGCGTCACCGACCTCGGCGGGGTTCAGGGTCGGCTGGCCGCCGACCTCGGCGACGACGACCGGGCACAGCTCGTGCTCCACGATCCCGTTGTCCATCACGGCGCGGTAGGTGAAGTCGGACACGGCGAGCGACATGCGGTCGGCGCGCAGGCCGAGCTCGTCGTGCAGGCGGCGGGCGACGGCCGCCCGCAGGGTCTCGCCCGGGCGGGGGTGGCCGCAGCAGGCGTTCGACCACACGCCAGGCCACGTGGCCTTGCCGGACGCCCGGCGGGTGACGAGGGCGCGGCCGCCGCGGTCGAACACGTGGCACGAGAACCCGAGGTGCAACGGGGTGTCGGCGCCGTGGACCCTCGCTTTGGGCGCCGTGCCGACCGGCCGGCCCCGCCGGTCCAGGAGGATCACGGGATCGTCGTGCGTGGCCGTGCTTCGTCATTGTGTTCAGATAATATCGACAAGATGTCGGACTCTGACGCGTGGCCTCACCATCGGCGGCCTGTCGACGGCGACCGGCGTGCACGCCGACACCTTGCGGGCGTGGGAGTCGCGCCATGGCTTCCCCGTGCCGGTCCGCCTGCCCAGCGGTCACCGCCGCTACAACACGGCGCACGTCGACCAGGTCCGCGAGGTCCTCGACGACCGCCAGGCCGGGATGTCGCTCGAGGCGGCGATCGCCCGTCTGCGGGCGCACGACGACGAGGTCGAGCCGTCGATCTTCGCTGGGCTGCGCCGGCGCCGGCCGGCCCTGCCCGTGCACGTGATCTCGAAGCGGGCGATGCTCGCCCTCAGCCGGGCGATCGAGGACGAGTGCTGCGCCCGGGCGGCGCGGCCGGTGCTCATCGGCTGCTTCCAGCAGGAGCGGTTCTACCGTGAGAGCGAGGCGCGGTGGCGCGACCTGGCCCGCACGGCCGCCACGGCGATGGTGTTCGCCGACTTCGAGGAGGACCGCCGGCGGCGCGGTGAGCCGCAGCGGATCCGGCTGGCGTCGGACACCCCGTTGCTCCGGGAGTGGGCGGTCGTGTGCGCGGCGCCGGACGCTGCCGCCTGCGTCGTCGGCTTCGAACGCCCGGCGGCCGCCGGCGAACCGCGGCGGTTCGAGGCCGTCTGGAGCGTCGAACCGGCCGTCGTGCACGACGCGGCGGAGCTCGGCGTGGCCCTCGCCGGGCGCGACGCGGCGACGGTGCCACCGACGACCGGGACGGACGTCGCCGCCACCTTGCAGCGGGCCGCCGCCGTGACCAGCCGAGCCATCAGCTACCTCGACGGCTGATCCCGTGATCGACGTCGTTCTGTCGTTTGGTGACGGCCCGATCGGGCCGTCACCAAACGACAGAACGGAGGGTCAGGCCACCACCCAGGCGAGCGCGCCGCCGATCACGAGGCCGGCGCCGAAGCCGGCGGTGGCGTCGAGCGGGTTGTGGGCACCGACGTACACCCGGCCGACGGCGACGATGCCCGCCACGACGAAGGCGGCGGCGGCGGCGACCGGCGGCACGACGGCGGCGACGACGCACGCAACCGCGGCGGCGAGCAAGCGCGTGGCCCGAGGGGAAGCTCGGCCCATGGTCCGGGACGTCACCGCGGAGCACGGCGCCGGGCACGCTCGTGCCCGGCCGCTGGCGGAGCGGGAAGTGCTCGGCCATCTCGTGGCGGATGATCCGTTCGGTGACCAACTTGAGCACGGCGGCGGCGAGCACGGCGATGGCCGCCCACGGTTCCCCCACGACCAGCGTGACGACGACGCCGACGACCGCGCCGACGACGAGGTTGCCGACCTGCATCGGCAACCACAGGATGCGGTAGATGCCGTCCGGCCAGCCGTTGATCAGATGGAAGGCGCGCCGCTCCCGGGCCGGGATGCCGCAGCGGGCGCCGGCCACCGACGCCACGAGGACGAGCACGCCGGCGGCGACGATCGCACCGCTCTCGCGCACTCCGGCATTCCACCACGCCGACGCACCGACCGCCATGATCGATCCGTGACCGGCGATCGCCGGCGAGACCGCGATCGGTGCGGATCGAATGATCAGCGTTCCGCCGGGGAATACGGTCCTGGCATGAGTGAGCGAAGCGAGCTCCATCAACACGAGTCGGTGGTGCACCAGTGAGCAGGCTGGCGTCGCTCGATCTCACGGCGCGTCTCGGCCGCAAGGAGTACGAGGAGCGGCTCGCGGCGGCCCAGCAGCGGTGGCTGCAGCTGCGGCTGCACATCGGCGGGCAGGTGGGCGACGGACGTCTCGGTCCCGGGCTGCTGTTCGTGTTCGAGGGCAGCGACGCCGCCGGCAAGGGTGGGGCCATCCGCCGGTTGGTGGAACCGCTCGACCCGCGCCACTACCGCGTGTCGACGTTCGCCGCGCCGACCTACGACGAGAAGCGTCACGTCTTCCTGTGGCGGTTCTACCCCTACGTGCCCGGCCGCGGCGGGATGTCGGTGTTCGACCGCAGCTGGTACGGCCGGGTGCTCGTCGAGCGGGTGGAGGGCTTCGCCACCACCGACGAGTGGGGGCGGGCGTACGAGGAGATCGTCGCCTTCGAGCGGACGATCGTCAGCGAGGGCGTGATCCTCGTGAAGTTCTGGTTGCACATCTCTCAGGAAGAGCAGTTGCGCCGGTTCCAGAACCGCGAGCGCGATCCGTTGCGGCGGTGGAAGATCACGGCGGAGGACTGGCGCAACCGGGACAAGGTCGATGCGTACGGCGTCGCTGCCGAGGAGATGTTCGAGCGCACCGATCACCACCTCGCGCCGTGGGACATCGTCTCCGGTGAACAGAAGCGCTTCGCCCGCGTGCGTGTGCTCGAGACCGTGATCTCCCGCGTCGAGCAGGGCATGGTCCGCGAGGGCATGGAGGTCCCGACCGCCGCCGAGATGCACGGCGACATCGTGGATTGACCGCCGGCCAGACCGCGATCGACACCCGGAGCGGTCGCTTGCGAGCCCGGAACGTGTCTCCTAACCTGCTCGCCACCGACCGCGGGGGGCGTAGCTCAGCCGGGAGAGCGCGACTTGTCGAGACGAAGGTTCAAATCCTTCCCCCTCCACCACAACCACCGCCGCCGATGGCGGTAGCCCGGCGGCAGGAGGTTCCCCCCGATGGCCTGGACGGTCGAGCAGATCGAGCGGACGTTCCTCGACTACATGGTCCGCCACGGGCACGTCGTCATCGAGGGCCACTCCGTGCGGTCGCCCACCGACGACGTGCTGTTCACGACGGCGGGGATGCACCCGCTGACCCCGTACCTGAAGGGTGAGCCGCACCCGGAGGGACGGCGGCTGTGCGACGTGCAGCGGTGCGTCCGGACCACCGACATCGACGAGGTCGGGGACAACCGGCACCTCACCGTCTTCGAGATGCTCGGCAACTGGAGCCTCGGCGACTACTTCAAGGAGACGTCGATCCCGCAGTCGTTCGGACTGCTCACGGGCGAGTTCGGGATCGACCCGCACAGCATCTACGTGACCGTCTTCGCCGGCGCCGAGGGACTCCCCTTCGACCACGAGGCGGAGGCGATCTGGCAGCAGACGTTCGCCGATGCCGGCGTCGATCCGGCGGGCCGCATCAACCCGTTGGTCGACAACTGGTGGTCGAACGGGCCGGTCGGCCTGTGCGGGCCCGACACCGAGATCTTCGTCTACGTCGGCGAGGAACCACGGCCGCCGTTCGCCGACATCCCCGAGTACGTCGAGATCTGGAACAACGTGTTCATGACGTTCGACCGGGCCGCGTCCGGGGAGCTGACGCCGCTGGTCCAGCGCAACGTCGACACCGGCATGGGCCTCGAGCGCCTGGCCCTGTTCCTCGACCGGCAGCAGTCGGTGTGGGACACCGACGAGCTGCACGAGCTCGCCGTGCTCGTCGGCGACACGCTCGGCGTCTCGCCCGATGCCCTCGAGGGCGACGCGGCGCGCTCGCTGCGCATCGTCACCGACCACCTGCGGGCCAGCCTGGCGATCGCCGCGGCGGGCATCCAGCCGTCCGCCTCCCGCCAGGGGTACGTGCTGCGCAAGCTGATCCGGCGGGCCGTGCGCCACGGCGAGCTGCTCAAGGGCACCGATCAGGGTCTGGCCACGTCGTTGATCGACGCCACCGACCGGGTGTCGGAGGTGATGGGCTCGCGCTGGCCCGACGTCGGTCCGGGCAGCGGCGGTGATCTCGCCCGCGAGACGATCGACAAGGAAGCGCGGAAGTTCTCCAAGACGCTGACCAAAGGCGTCGACCACCTCCAGGACCTGGCCGACAAGCAGGTGACGTTCGACGGCGACCTGGCCTTCCGGCTGGCCGACACGTTGGGCTACCCCGTCGAGCTGTCGGCCGAGGAGGCCGCCCGCATCGGCATGGCCATCGATCCCTCCTGGCCCGAGCGCTACGACGAGCTCCGCGAGGAGCAGCGGGCCCGCTCCCGGGGCTGACCACCGCTCCCCAATCTGGGCGGGAATCTCACCACTCGACCATCTGGGCGGGATCGTCGCCAACAGCTGGGGAGGATCCCGCCCGGATTCACGTCGTGGCGGCCGGCGCGGGCGTCGGCGACGGTGCCGGCTGCGGCTCCGGCTCCGCCTCGTGCTCCTTGTGCGGCACGACCATCTCCCACGTCATCGTGATCCAGTCCCACAGCCCGGCGTCGGGCATGTAGGCCCGGGCGACGGCGATGCCGATCTCGGCGAGCGCCGTCGTGTCCGGGAACACCAGGTACATGGGGTGGTGCTCGGGCCGGAACTTCTCCTTGAAGGCGAACAGCGACTGGAAGCCGTAGTACGGCTCGAGCGTGCGGCCGAGGAAGTCGAGCAGCTTCTGCAGCACCTCCTGGTCGCTGTTGCCGGCGAACTGGTCCGACGCCTTGGCGAGAGGAGCCGCCGACAGGCTCATGAAGCGGTAGCCCTCCTCCTTGAACCGCATCGCCGACGCACCGATCATGAACTCCATCACCGGCCGGAACCCGTGGTCGCGCCGGCGCATCAGGTCGAGCGTCCAGCCGACGACCTGGCCGGCCTCGCCGACCGGCATCCACGACGTGAAGCCCTCGATGGTCCGGTCGGCGCCGACGGCGAGGTGGAGGCGCACCTCAGGGTCCTCCGCCTCGCGAAGCGTCCCGAGTGTGAAGCCCATCTCGGGCAGCGCCTTGCCGGCGACCCAGCCGCCGCTGATCACCCGGAGCTGGTCGGTGACGACCGGCGTGGACTCGGCCCACGTCGTCACCGCGAGCTCGACGTCCTGCTTGCCGGCCCGGTTGAGGGCGGTGCGGACATCCTGGAAGGCCTTGCCCTTGAACTCGAGGTGCTCGAGCGCCATGACACTGTCCTCGGCGACCTCCACGCTGCGCCACCCGAGGGCCGGTGCGAGGTCGGCGGTCTCCTGCCCGGCGGCGAACAGGCAGGGGATCCAGCCCCGCTGGAAGCAGTAGGCGTCGAACTCGCGCAGCGCCGCCTCCCGCTTCTCGGACGGGCCGACCGGGTCGGCGAGGCAGAGGGCGACCGACCCGACCAGCTCGTAGCCGATCGCCGTGTCACCGTCCTGCGTGAACCAGGCCGTGATGCCTTTCCACGTGAGCATCCACTCGATGTTCGACGAGCTCTGCTCGCGCAGCAGCGCCCGCAGCCGCGGCTCGGCCTCCGGGAACGGCCGCGCCCGCCGGCTCTGGTAGATGAGGCCGACGAGGGTGATGAGGATGGCACCGAGCCAGATCGCGCCGATCGAGTTGACGAACCACTTCGCCGGCGTGGTGACGGGATCGATGTTGCCGCTCGTGGTGAACACCAGCCGGCTGAGGAACTCGGCCACCATGTCGATCGGCTTGGCCGACGGCGCGAAGTCGTCCTGCAGCACGAAGAAGCCCGTGGCGGTGTAGACGAACAGGAAGAACGCCACCCACAGCAGCCGCCGGCCGGCGTGACGGAACGAGCGACGGCGGGAGCGGGCGCTGAACGCCCGATACGTCACCAACAGGAGCAGGAGCATCCCTCCGACGAGCACGAAGTCGGCGTTGCGCTCGGCGCTGGGATCGGCGGCGATCAGCACGATCAGCCCGAGGACGTGGATGACCGTCACGAACACCCATGCCAGCCGCCGCCCGCGACGGAGGCCGTCGGCGGCGACGAGGTTGAGCACGGCCCCGATCACGAGGGCGAGCGAGATCCCCGTCGAGTGCTCGGTCGCCCTGTCGCTGTGGAACGGGCCGCCGTTGCCGGGGAAGATCGCTTCGACGAGAGAGGTCACCGCGATCACAGCGACGACGAGGGCGACCAGCGCCCGCTGCGTGCGGCGGTTGAAGTTGAGCCGCGGGCGGAGCACGCCGCGCCCGGCGAGGAACGGGCCGGCGAAGACGCCGAGGGCGAAGGCCACGAAGTGCTCGACGTCCCACAGCAAGCCCGAGTTGAGCAGCATGCCGACGAGGTAGGCGCCGCCGACACCAACTCGCACCCGGACCCGCCAGACCGGCTGCATCACCGCGGTCAGCGCGCCGAGGAGGGCGAAACCGCCGGCGGAGATGCCGAGGTCGAGCTGCTGCCCGAGCTCGCGGGCCCACGTCCAGCCGCTGTCGTCGAACGGCCACAGGAACAGCGAGGTGAGCAGCGCGGCGAGGGCCTGCCCGCCGATTCCGACCACGATGGTGCGGACGTGACCGACCCGACGCTCGTAGATGCTGGCGACGACCACGAGCAGCAGGAGGATCGGGAGGTACAGCGCCAGCTGTGGGGCGAAGAACATGCCCGTGAAGAACGTCCACCAGCGGCCGTCCTGGAGCGCCGGCAGCCCGTACGCCACGTCCTCGTACAGCGAGCTGCCCTCGCTCACCTCGGTCCAGAACGCGCCCGTGGAGAGACCGGCGACGATCACACAGGCGATGAGGAACGCCGTCCCCCAGTAGCGCCGCAGGAGATCGAGGCACCGGCTGAGGAACTGCCGCCCGCGCGACGGCGGGTCCGGCGGTCGCTCCACGGGGGGCGCGGTGGCGGCGGCCGGGACCGGCTCAGTCGTCGTCACGCGCCGCCCATGATGCCAGGTCAGGATCGTGACGGCCGCGGGCCGCGGTCAGTCCGGGACGTAGTTCGCCCGCGCCTCCTCGATCTCCACCCAGGCGTCGGCGCGGCCGCCGACGCCTTTGGTCGACGCGTACTTCTCGGGTTCGAGCGCCTTGTACACCTCGAAGAAGTGCTGGATCTCGGCCATCAGCTGACGGGGCAGTTGATCGACGTCCTCGACGCCTTCCCACCGCGGCTCCGCGCGGCGGCACGCAGATCAGCTTGGCGTCCTCGCCGGCCTCGTCCTGCATGAACAGGACGCCCACCGGTCGGGCCTCGACCCACACGCCCGGGAACACCGGGTCGTCGAGCAGGACGAGGGCGTCGAGCGGATCGCCGTCGCCGCTCAGCGTGTGCGGCACGAACCCATAGTCGGCGGGATAGGTCGTCGCCGTGAACAGCCGGCGGTCGAGGAAGACGCGGCCGTCGTGATGGTCGATCTCGTACTTGTTACGGCTGCCGCGGGGGATCTCGATCACGACGTAGATGCAGCCGTCGCGCGGTTCCTTCGGCATCCGACCTCCACTCATGGCGCCTCCCGGCGACCCATGTTGGCAGAGGTGCACGGTCGCTCACGCCGGGATGAGGCGATCGGGCAGGTGGGCGCGATGGGCGTGGGCCATCTCGGCGTACAGCCGCTCCGCCACGTCGAGCGACCGGACGAGGGGATGGGCCGCCAGGGCGCGCACACCATCAGCGGCCGTCCCGCACCACGCGACCTCGCCGGCCGCGAGCTGGAACTCGCCGAGCGCCTCGACGAGCCCGCTGAGATGGGCCGGCAACGCCGGCATGGCCAACGGGTGGATGCCGTCGCCGTCGACGCGGGCCTGGGTCTCGACCACGAGGTGGTCGGGGAACCCGGGCACCGACCCGCGGTTGGGCACGTTCACCGGCATCACCTCGTCCCGGTCGTTGAACACCGCGTCCATGCAGTCGATCGCCAGCTCGAGCTCGTGGATGCCGCCGCGGGACCGTTGGGGGTCGAGCACCGGCTCCGTCCGCTCGGCCTGCTCGCGGTAGTGCGCCCAGTAGCCGTCCACCCAGCCGAGGATGTCCTCGGCGCGCGTCGTCGGCTTCGCCTGCAGCTCGGCGAGCACCTCGCGCTCGAAGTAGTAGTTGGCGAAGTAGCCGCTGGGCACAGAGCGCATGGCGACCGCCAGCCGCAACATGCGACCAGCCGCGGGTTCGAGGGTGCGGTCGTCCTGTTGCGCCGCCCAGGCGGCGTCGAGCTTGGCCAGCAGGTCGCTGCCGTCGTGGAGGTGGCGCACGCTCCACGAGGCGTGGTTCAGGCCGACCGAATCGACGCTCAGGCCGTCGGGATCGAGCCCGGCGATGCGGGCGAGCAGACGGGGGAACACGATCGGGCCCTCGCACAGCGACACGATCGGGACGTCGCAGTGGTCGGCGACGGCCTGGGCGACCAGGTTGACCGGGTTGGTGTAGTTGAAGATCGTCGCCCCGGGGCACACGTCGCGGATGTCGTCGAGCATCGGCTTGATGGCGTGCACGGAGCGCAGCGCCATGAAGAACCCCCCGGGACCGTGGGTCTCCTGGCCGATCACGCCGTACGAGAGCGGGAGGCGCTCGTCCAGGGCGCGCGCCTCGAAGCCGCCGGGCCGGTAGCTGGTCAGCACGGCGTCACAGCCGTCGAGCCCGGCCCTCCGGTCGGTGGTCGCCGTGATCGTGAGGTCGAGGCCGGCGGCGGCCGCCATGCGGGTGGCCAGCCGGCGCACCAGCGCCAGCCGCTCCTCGTCGAGGTCGACGAGGACGATCTCGGACCCGGTGAAGTTCTCACCCTGGTGGACGAAGCTGGCCATCGTGCCGGCCCCGCGTGTCGAGCCGCCGCCGATGTAGGCGATCTTGATGCGGGCCACGCCACATGATGACATCCGGTCAGGACCAGGACAAGCCGAAGCAGACCGAAACGGACCGAACCGGTTGACCGACGGGCACCGGTCTGCCACCGTGGTCGCCGTGCCAGGACCGGTGCCCCAACCACGCTTCCACGTGGCCTATCGCGAGCTCGTCCGGCGCATCGACGACGGCGAGCTGGCCGCCGGCGACCGCCTGCCGTCGGAACGGTGGCTCGCCAGCGAGCTCGACGTCAGCCGCACCACGGTGCGGCGGGCTGTCGAGGACCTCGTCGCCGCCGGCCTCGTCGACGGCGCCGGTCGCATCGCCCCTCGGGCCGCCGACGTCCCGGCCGCCGGCAACCGCCTGCTCGGGTTGACGGAGATGGCCCGCGAGCGCGGCCTCGCCGTGTCGGCCGACGTGTTGCTGGCCGCCGTCCGGCCGGCGTCGCTGGACGAGGCCGAGCAGTTCCGGACCGCGCCGGGGGCCGATCTCTTCGAGTTGCGGCGGCGCCGGCTGATCGACGGCTTCGAGGTCGCCATCGACCACGACCTGGTGCCGCTGCCGCTCCTGCCGGACGCCGCCGAGATCGACTTCACCACGGCCTCGCTCTACGGCGAGCTGCGCCGCGCCGGTCACGCGCCGGCGCGGTCGCGGATGCAGATCGAGGCGGCCGGTGCCACCGACGAGGAGGCGGAGCTGCTGCACCTCGCACCGGGCGCCCCCGTGCTGGTGGCCAGCGACACGGCGACGGATCTCACGGGGCGGGTCGTCGCCGTCGGCCGTACGGTGTACCGCTCGGACCGCCACCGTTTCCTGGCCACCTTCACGCGGTCGGGACCGGGTGGTGACTGACGGCGCCGACGCGCCGCCGCTGGTGCTCGGCGTCGACGGCGGCAACACCAAGACGATCGCCGCCCTCGCCGACGGGAACGGCCGGCTCGTGGCGTGCGCACGTCGGGGTGACAGCGACATCTACGGGTCGGGCGGTCCCGAACCGGCGTTGCGCGTGCTCGTCGATGTCGTCACCGATGTGCTCGACGGGCGCCCGGTCGGCGCCGTCGGCGCGGCCGTGTTCAACCTCGCCGGCGCCGACTGGCCGGAGGACTTCGAGCTGCTGCGGGCCGAGCTGGCGGCCCGGCTCGATCTGCGGGTCGCGCCCCTCGTGGTCAACGACGCCATCGGGGTCGTCCGCCTCGGCGCCCCGCGGTGGGAGGGGATCGCCGTCGTCTGCGGCACGTTCAACGCCGTCGGCGCCCGCCACCGCGACGGGCGGGTGTTCCACCTCGGTTTCTGGCCCGACCGAACGGGCGGCTACGACCTCGGTCGTGCGGCCCTGCACGCGGTCTACCGCGATGGGCTCGGGCTGGGCCCGTCGACGGCGCTGACCCCGCGCTTGTTGCAGCGCTTCGGCTGCTCCGATGCCGTCGACCTGATGCACGCGATGACCGCTCGGGGGAGCCGGCGGCGCGCCGAGGGGCCGGCGGCGCTGACGCCCGTCCTGCTGGACGCGGCCGACGAGGGTGATGCCGTGGCCGTCGCGATCGTCGAGCAGGCGGGCACCTGGCTCGGGGACCAGGCGCGGGTCAGCGCCGCCCGCGTGGGGCTCGCAGTGCACGGCGCGCCCGTGGTGCTGTCGGGCGGCGTGCTCCAGCACACCTCGCCGCTGCTGGCCGACACGATCATGTCCCGCCTGCCCGGTGCCGTCGCCGTCCGGACGGCCGTCCCGCCGGTGGTCGGCGCGCTCCTGCTCGGCTACGACGAGCTCGGGGTCGGCGTCGCCGAGGAGCCGCTCGCCACGGCCGTGCTGGCCAGTCGAAGGACCGAAGCGGACCGGAACGTACCTTGACCGACCGGCGCGGCGCCCTACGCCGAAAAGCCGTGGCCGCCGTCCGCACGTAGTTCAACCGGCGGGCATCGTCGACCGAGGAGCCAGGAGGACACCGATCATGGGTGTGCGCAGGTTCGTCCGCATCGTCGCCGGCGCCGTCGTCGGCGTCGCACTCTGCGCCGCCACCGGCGTGCCGGCGGGGGCCGGTCGGGTCGACGGCAGGCCACGGCCGGTGGTCGACCGGACGGCGCCGTCCCAACCCACCGGACTGCGCGTCACCGCGGTCACCCAGACGAGCGTGAGCCTGGCGTGGAACCCGTCCACGGACAACGTCGGAGTCCGTTCGTACTCGCTGTGGGGAGAGGGTCTCTCCGGCGTCGTCTCCGCCGCTCACCCCCAGACCGCGGCGACGTGGTCGGGGCTGCGCCCGGGTCAGACGGTCACGTTCCGGGTGACCGCCTTCGACGCCAACTACAACGGCTCGACGCCGAGCGCTCCCGTCACGGTCACGACGGTGACGGACACGACCGCCCCCTCGTCGCCGAGCGGGCTCACGGTCGGCACGGTCACGGCCTCGACCGTGCAGCTCACGTGGAACAGCGGCACCGACCAGTTCAGCCCCGTGCGCCACGAGATCCTGGTCAACGGGGTGGCGACCGGCAACGCCGTCTCCAACCTGCCGGCCGGCACGTTCCCGCGGCCGGCCATCCAGGGCGCCGACGTGCGTCAGCTCGACCCGTCGACGACCTACCAGTTCAGCGTCAGGGCCGTCGATCCGTCCGGCAACACGTCGGCGCCGAGCAACGTCGTCGGCGCCACCACCGAGGCGAGCTCGGACACCGTCGCCCCGTCCAGCCCGACCCTCCTCAGCGCCTTCGACGGGGGCAACAGCTCGTGTCCCGAGGAGCTCTGGCTGCGCTGGACGGCGGCCACCGACGACGTGGCGGTCGGGGCGGGCATCGAGTACGAGGTGCGGGTCAACGGCGTGATCAACGAGGTCGTCCCGGGCGGCACGCAGACGGTGACCTACACGGAGGTCCTGGGGGCCAACACCGTGACGATCGTCGCCGTCGACCGGGCCGGCAACGCCTCCGCCCCGAGCAACGCCATGACGGTGGTCACGAACTGGGGCGCCGGCGGCTGCGGCCTCTGAGCCGTCGCCGCCCTCGTCGATCGACGGCGCCGACGAGACGCTGTGCATCCGGCTCATCGCCCGCCGACTCGTCGACCTCGCCACGGCCTGATGGCGCGAGGCCGCCGGTCTCTCCTGTCCGTCGGGCCCCGCTAGCGCCCCGTTAACGCCGCTCGGGTTCGATCGGGGCGCACCGTGGCGTTCCGCCGCGATGCAGTGAGCAGGGGAGGGAACCGTGTTGGATCATGGACTCGACCGGGCGGACCCGCTCGCCAGTGCCGCGGCGAAGTTCGCGTCGAGGTTCCCGGACTTCGATCCTGACGGGTCGTTCGCGGAGCTGCGGCGCACCGAGTACGCGTGGCTCGACGCGGCCGGGGCGGTGTACCTCGACTACACCGGGGGCGGGCTCCACGCGGCCTCGCAGATCGATGCGCACGCTGAGCTGCTGCGAACCTGTGTGCTCGGCAACCCGCACTCCAACAACCCGACCTCGCTGGCGGCGACCGCGCACGTGGAGGCTGCCCGCCGGCAGGTCCGCCAGTTCTTCAGGGCGCCCGCCGACGAGTACCTGTGCATCTTCACCGCGAACGCGAGCGCCGCGTTGCGGCTGATCGGCGAGGCGTACCCGTTCGAGCCTGGCGGCACGTTCGCCCTGACCACGGACAACCACAACTCCGTCAACGGGCTGCGCGAGTTCGCCCGCCGTGGCGGTGCGACCCCGGTGTACGTCCCGGTCCGGGCGCCCGAACTGCGGCTCGACCGCGACAGCATGCGGCGCGTGCTGGCCGATGGTGATCCGTCGGCACACAACCTGGTGGCCTTTCCGGCGCAGTCCAACTACTCCGGCGTCCAGCATCCGCTCGAGGTCGTCACCGAGGCCCACGAGCTCGGATGGGACGTCGTCGTCGACGCGACGGCGTACGTGCCCACCAACCGGTTCGACGTCGGCCGGATCGGCCCCGACTTCGCGGTCGCCTCGTTCTACAAGATCTTCGGCTTCCCGACCGGCGTCGGCTGCCTCCTGATGCGGCGCGACCGGGCGGCCCGGATGGTCAGACCCTGGTTCGCCGGCGGCACCATCACCACGGCGTCGGTGAGCGGCGACGGCCACTACCTCCACGACGACGAAGCCGCCTTCGAGGACGGCACCGTCGACTACCTCAACCTGCCTGCCGTGACCAATGGGTTGCTGCAGATCGAGCGGATCGGCCTCGACGCGATCCACCGACGGGTCGGCTGCCTCACACAATGGTTGCTCGACGCGCTCACCACGCTGCGCCACACCAACGGCCGAGCGCTGGTGCGGATCTTCGGTCCCACGAGCACCGCGCAGCGCGGGGGCACCGTGGCCTTCGCCCTCCACGACCGACGTGGCCAGCCGATCGACGATGCGCACGTCGAGGCACTGGCCAACCGCGCCAACATCTCGCTGCGCAGCGGGTGCTTCTGCAACCCGGGCGCCGGCGAGGCGGCCCACGGTCTCGGCGCCGACGAGATGAAGCCGTGGTTCGGTCGAGGCGAGGCGGTCTCGTTCTCGCAGTTGCGCGGCGGGCTGCGCGCCGCTCACGACCGCGACATCTCGGCCCTGCGGGTGTCACTGGGGGTGGCCAGCAACTTCGCCGACGTCGACCGCCTCGTCTCCTTCCTGCGCGGGTTCGTCGACTCGCCCCTGCGGAATTTCGAGCAGGTGCCGCCGGTGGGGCGGACAGACTGACCCCGTGGCATCGGCCCATGAACAGTGCGCGGCGTGCAGCTTCGACGGGCGCGCCTACTCCGACCAGGAGCTGCTCGACGCGTTGCGCGGTCTCGGGGATCGGTGGCGACGGCAGCTCGCGGCGGCGGGAGCCGACCTCCGCACGAGGCCGGCGCCCGCCACGTGGTCGGCGATCGAATACGCCGCCCACAGCCGGGACGTCACCGCGCTGCACGCCTTCGGCGTCGAGCAGGCGCTCACCCGGGACGAGCCGGCGTACCCGCCGATCGAGAGTGACGACATCGAGGGCGCGGCGAGCACGTACGCCGACGCCGTCCCCGGCGCCGTCTGCGACGCGTTGACGGACGCCGCCCTCCGGCTGGCTGCGCTCGCCGAGGATGCAGGTGTCGGCGAGTGGTCCCGTGGCCTCACCGTGGGCGACACGCGGAGTGACGTGCGGCGTCTGCTCGAGCACGCCTTGCACGACTCGTTGCACCACCTCGACGACGTCGATCGAGGGCTGACGATCATCGCTCGATGACGCCATGAGGGCCGTGGTCTACGACTCGTACGGTCCGCCCGAGGTGCTTCGGGTGGAGGAGGTTCCGACGCCGGTCCCGGCTGCCCGCGAGGTGCTGGTCCGGGTGGCGGCGACGTCCGTCAACCTGTCCGATTGGGAGTGCCTGCGCGGCTCGCCGCTGTACGCCCGGATCGGAGGGCTGCGGGCGCCGGCGCGTCGCATCCTCGGTTCGGACATCGCCGGACGCGTCGAAGCGGTCGGTGGCGAGGTGACCGACCTGCGTCCGGGCGACGAGGTGTACGGCGACAACCTTGCGCTGAAGGGTGGGTTCGCCGAGTACGCCGTGGCGCCGGCGTCGGCGATGACGGCGAAGCCGCCCGCTCTGTCGTTCGCCGAAGCGTCGACGATCCCGCAGTCGGGGGTGATCGTGTGGCAGGGGACCGCCCCCGCCGGGCCGGGGCGGCGGGTGCTGATCAACGGTGCCGGTGGCGGCTCCGGGTCCTACGCCGTCCAGCTCGCCAAGCGCGCCGGTGCGCACGTCACCGGTGTCGATGCCGCCGAGAAGCTCGACTTCATGCGCTCGCTGGGCGCCGACGAGGTTCTCGACCACCGCGCCCATGACTTCACCCGGACCGCCGAGCCGTACGACCTCGTGCTCGATCTCGTCGCCGGACGGTCGGTGTTCGCCTACCGCCGGGCGCTCGCGCCCGGCGGTCGGTACTCGTGCGTCGGCGGATCGGTGTCGGCCCTGCTGCGGGTCTTGACGATCGGCTCGATCGTGGGTCCGCTGACACGTCGGAAGCTGCGCGTGCTCGCGGTGAAGCAGGGCCCGGCGCACTTCGGCCCGCTGGCCGAGCTCTGCGTCACCGGCGAGGTCACCGTCAACATCGACCGCACCTTCGGTCTGGACGATGTGCCGCAGGCCCTCGCGTACGTCGGCGCGGGCCGCAGCCTCGGCAAGGTGGTCGTCGAGGTCGGTGGCGCGCGCTGACCTCGGGTCGCTTCGTCCGGGCGTCGCCGGGCCGGCTCGTCGACCCTGCGCCGGCGTGCGACGCTAGAGACGTGGCCGACTACCGCGTCCGATTCGAGGGACCATCCGCACTCGCGCTCAGCGTCGCGACGGCGCTCGCCGACGCCGACGGCGTCGAGCTGGTCTCGTCGGATCAGCCCGTGCCGCTCGACGGGAGCATGGTGGCGTTGGACGTCACCGTCGAGGGGGCGTTCGACGCGGTGGCCGACGCCGTCGCCAGCGTCCGCAGCGGCATGCCGACCGGCGCCTCGATCGAGATCGCCGGCGGCTGACCGGCGGCGCCGGCCCGTGCCGGACGGGTCAGGGCTGCACGCGTGTCCAGAGATCGTTGAACGAGATGCTGTCGTAGAAGGCGGTCCCGTCGACGACCTGGCCGCCGGCGAGTCGCATGATCCAGGCGTAGGTGTTCTCGTAGACCTTGCCGTCGTTGGCGACGCCATGGCCGTCCCACACGACGATCACGGTGTCGCCGTCGGCGTGGAGCGAGCGGATCGTGATCGGCCGGAAGCGTTCCCCGTCCATGAACCGTGCGCCGAACGGCGCCAGCACCTCGTCGACGAACGCCTGGCGATCCCCGTACTCCCCTGACGCGTGGGATCGGCCTTCGATGCGCCACACCATGTCGGGGGCGAACACGTCGGTGATCGGCGCGGTGCCCTGCTGCCAGGCATCGAACGCACGGCGGATGCGCTCCCGGTTGGACTCGACCTCCGCGACGGCGGGGGCGGACGTGGCGGACTCCGTCATGCAGTGAGGTGAGGACGAGTGCTGCACCGGACTACGTTCGACGCTCGAGGGAGGTCGTCGTGGTTGTCAACGCACCAGTCACGAGTCGCTGGGGCGTCGACCCCGTGATCTACGAGCTCAACACCGCCGCGTGGCTGCACGACGTCGGCCAGCGGTTGGGTCGGTCGACCGGCCTCGGCGACGTGCCCGCCGAGGAGTGGGACCGCGTCGTCCCGCCGGGCGTCGATGCGGTGTGGTTGATGGGCGTCTGGGAGCGCAGTCCCGATGCGGCCCGGCTGGCGCTCGACTCGCCGAGCCACGTCGCCGAGTTCCGGTCGACGCTCGCCGACTTCGACGTCGCGGATGTCATCGGCTCGGCCTACAGCATCCGGCGCTACGACGTCGACGCGCGCTTCGGAGGCCGTGACGGCCTGCGGGCCGCCCGCCGAGCGCTCGCCGAGCGCGGGGCCCGGCTGATCGTCGACTTCGTGCCGAACCACGTCGCACCCGACCACCCGTGGCTGCGCGACCATCCTGAGCGCTTCGTCCTCGGCGACGGCGACGATCTGACCCGTGCTCCGGCCGAGTTCCTGTCCGTCGGCGATGCGATCATCGCCCGCGGCCGCGACCCCTACTTCCCGCCGTGGCCCGACGTGGCCCAACTCGACGCCTTCGCCGCCGGCCTCCGCCAGGCTGCCGTCGACACCCTCGTCGATGTCGGCGAGCTCGCCGACGGTGTGCGGTGCGACATGGCGATGCTCCTCCTCAACGACGTGTTCCGCCGCACCTGGGGCGATCGGGTGGGCCCCGTGCCGCCCACCGAGTACTGGGCCGACGTGATCGCCGGCGTGCGCGCCGTCCACCCGTCGATGGTGTTCATCGCCGAGGCGTACTGGGACCTCGAGTGGCAGTTGCAGCAGGTCGGCTTCGACTACTGCTACGACAAGCGGCTCTACGACCGCCTGCTGCACGCCGAGCCGGCGGACGTGCGGGGCCACCTGCACGCCGACACCGACTACCAACAGCACCTCCTGCGGTTCACGGAGAACCACGACGAACCGCGGGTCGCCGGCGAGCTCGCCGCCGCGCCGCTGCGCGCCGCTGCCGTGTCCATTGCGACGTTGCCCGGCGCGACGCTGTGGCACGAGGGACAGTTCGACGGGTGGCGTGTCCACGTCCCGGTGCTGCTCGGCCGGCGCCCGGCCGAGCCCGACGACGCCGAACTGCGGGACTTCCACCTCCGGGTGCTCGCCGCCGCTCCCGACGTGCGCCGCGGGACGTGGGCGCTCTGCGAGGCGACCGGGTGGCCGGACAACCAGACCTGCGACCAGCTGTTGACGTGGTGCTGGACGGAGCCCGACCGGCGCAGCCTGGTCGTCGTCAACGACGCCGGCCGACCGGCGACGGCGTGCGTCCGCGTGCCCTGGACCGATCTGCGTGGGCGGACGTGGCAGCTCGACGACCTGCTCAGCGGCGACCGGTTCGAGCGCGACGGCGACGAGGCGGCATCGTCAGGGCTCTTCGTCGCGCTCGCCCCGTGGGGCTTCCACGTGCTCACCTGGACACCCGTCGAGCCCGCGGCCTGAGCGCCGTCAGCGGACCACGCGATAGGTCAGGTGGGTGACCATGTCGGTGGCGCGGCCGTCGACCAGCTCGAGGTCGAAGTTGCCGCTGCCGTCGAACAGCCGCTCGCCCTCGCCCAGGACGACGGGTGCGACGTGCAGCCGCAGCTCGTCGATGGCCCCGATGGCCAGGTACTGGTTCACCGTGGCGGCACCGCCTGCGACGGCGACGTCGGCGTCGCCGGCCGCGTCACGTGCCCGGGCCAGGGCTGACTCGATCCCGTCGGTGACGAAGTGGAACGTCGTGCCGCCCTGCATTGACAGCGGCTCCCGCTCCTGGTGCGTGAGCACGAAGACAGGAGCGTGGTACGGCGGCTCGTCGCCCCACCAGCCCGTCCAGGACAGGTCCCAGGTGCCACGCCCGGGCCCGAACATGTTCCGGCCCATGATGTAGGCACCGGCGCCGGTGATCGCCGCGATCTCTGCGCCGTGCTCGGCGGCCTGGTCCAGCATCCAGCGGTGCAGGCGACCGTCGACCCCGTCGCCGAAGGGGGCGTCCAGGCGCTGGTGGGGTCCTGCCACGAACCCGTCGACGGACATCGCCATGTCGCACCTGACCTTGCTCATCGTGATCTCCTCTCGTCGCTCGGAGCGCCGTGATGACGCCCGGCAGAGGTCGGAGCCAGCAGGGCATTCTCGACATCGTGGTGCGCTCGTTCCGGTCGTTCGCGCGACGTCAGGTCTCGCCCTGCTGATCGCGGGGTAGTGGACCGACGGCCCCCGTCCGTCGCGCGCTCGAAGGAGCATCCATGACCACCCCTTCCAACATCGTCCCGGCAACGCCCGGGACGGCTCCATACTCGTCGCCGACCGCAGACCCCCCCAGCCAGGGTCCGTTCGTCTCGTCGGACGAGATGGAGCTGCGCGGCACGATCGGTGAGGGCGGCGAGACGCACCAGACCAGCGCCGAGCCGGACGGCCGGCTGACCACCCAGCAGGGCGTGCCAGTGGCCGACGACCAGAACACGCTGCGCGTCGGCCAGCGTGGGCCGTCGGCGATGGAGGACTTCCACTTCCGCGAGAAGATCTTCCACTTCGACCACGAGCGGATCCCCGAGCGGGTGGTCCACGCCCGCGGCTACGGCGCGCACGGCGTGTTCGAGACGTACGAGTCGTTGGCCGACATCACGCGGGCCGATCTGTTCCAGCGGGCGGGGGAGCAGACCGAGGTGTTCGTGCGCTTCTCCACGGTCGCCGGCAACAAGGGCTCGTCCGACCTCGCCCGTGACGTCCGGGGGTTCGCGACCAAGTTCTACACGCAGGAGGGGAACTGGGATCTCGTCGGCAACAACATCCCCGTGTTCTTCATCCAGGACGCGCTGAAGTTCCCGGACGTCGTCCATGCCGTGAAGCAGGCGCCCGACCGCGGCTTCCCGCAGGCGCAGTCGGCCCATGACAACTTCTGGGACTTCATCTCGCTGATGCCCGAATCGACGCACATGGTGATGTGGACGATGTCGGACCGGGCGATCCCGCGGTCGTTCCGGTTCATGGAGGGCTTCGGTGTGCACAGCTTCCGCTTCGTCGACGCCGCCGGCGCGTCCACGTACGTCAAGTTCCACTGGAAGCCGCTGCTCGGCTTGCAGTCGGTGGTGTGGAACGAGGCCGTGAAGATCAACGGTGCCGATCCCGACTTCCACCGCCGCGACCTGTGGGACGCCGTGCAGAGCGGCGACTTCCCCGAGTGGGAGCTCGGGGTGCAGCTGTTCGACGACGAGTTCGCCGACGGCTTCGACTTCGACATCCTCGACGCCACGAAGATGATCCCCGAGGAACTGGTGCCCGTCCGGCGGATCGGCAAGCTCACGTTGAACCGGATGGCGGACAACTTCTTCGCCGAGACCGAGCAGGTCGCGTTCTGCACCCAGAACGTGGTGCCGGGGATCGACTTCACGAACGACCCATTGCTGCAGGGTCGCAACTTCTCCTACCTCGACACCCAGCTGAAGCGGCTGGGCAGCCCGAACTTCACGCACATCCCGATCAACGCGCCCCGGTGCCCGGTCGCCCACTTCCAGCAGGACGGGCACATGGCCATGCGCAACCCCGTGGGGCGCGTCAACTACGAACCGAACTCGTGGGTCGGCCCCCAGGGCGGGCCGCGTGAGGACCCCGAGGGCGGCTACCAGACGTTCCCCTCCGAGGAGCGCGGCCAGCTCCGGCGAGTGCGGTCGGGGACCTTCGCCGACCATTACAGCCAGGCCCGGCAGTTCTACATCAGCCAGACGTCCGTCGAGCAGGGTCACATCGTCAACGCCTTCGTGTTCGAGCTGAGCAAGTGCGAGGAACTGCCGATCCGCGTGCGGATGGTCGCCAACCTGCGCAACGTCGACGAGGACCTCGCGGCTCGCGTGGCCGCCGGCCTCGGGCTCGACGAGCTCCCCGACGCGTCCACGCCGGTGCGGGAACCGATCACCGATCTGCCGCCGTCGGATGCCCTCAGCATCCTGAAGAACGGGCCGTCCTCGTTCGCCGGGCGCAAGGTCGGTGCGCTCGTCACCGACGGCACCGACGCCGATGTCCTCGCCGCGTTGCGCAAGGCACTCGAGAGCGAGGGCGCCCTCCTGGAACTGATCGCCCCCACCGTCGGAGGCATCACCACGACCGATGGCGAGCGGATCCCCGCGCACCAGAACGTCGCCGGGGGTCCGTCGGTCCTCTACGACGCGGTCGCGGTGCTGCCGTCGGCCGACGGTGCCGCGCTGCTCGCCCAGGACCCTGCCGCCAAGGACTTCGTCACCGACGCCCACGCCCACTGCAAGTTCGTCGCCCACACCCCGGAGGCGATGGCGCTGTTCGAGGCCGCCGGTCTCGACGGCTCGCTCGACGACGGGTACGTCGCGCTCGGCGGCAAGGGCGCCACCGCGTTCGTCAAGGCCTGCCGCGCCGTACGCCTGTGGGCGCGGGAGCCGCTCCCGTGACGGGAACCTCGGTGCGGCCGGTTGTGTCCGCATGTTCCGCCGATTCGGGCGTGACCTGCGGACGCAACGGGCTCGATTCGGGTGAGTCGCCTCTCGCGCTCACCCACCGGACGGGCTGCGCTTGCCGAGGGTGACCGTCACGCTGTGGTGTTGGCCGTTGCGCTGGTAGGCGACGTCCACCTGGTCACCGGGTTGGTGCGTGGACACGGCGGCCGCCAGGTCGTCGGGCACGCTGATCGCGACGCCGTCGATCGCCGTGATCACGTCCCCGGCCTGGAGGCCGGCGTCGTCGGCCGACGAGCCGGGTTCGACGTCGCTGACCTGCACGCCGCCGCCGTCCGCCGGCGCGACGGGCGCCACGGTGACACCGAGCAGGGCGTGCTCGGGGATCTGTCCGGCGCGCAGCTGGTCGATCAGCGCCTGCGCCGGGTTGATGGCGATGGCGAAACCGATGTTCTGGGCCTGACCGGCGATCGCGGTGTTGATGCCCACGACGTTGCCGTCCATGTCGAGGAGGGGACCGCCGGAGTTGCCAGGGTTGATCGCGGTGTCGGTCTGCAGCAGGTTCCCGAGGTGCTCGCCGTTCGGCTCGGCCAGGGCGCGATCCTTCGCCGACACGATGCCCGTCGTCACGGTCGGCCCGCCGGACAGATCGAGGGCGTTGCCGATGGCGACGACCTGGTCGCCGACCTGCAGCGCGTCGGAGTCACCGAGGGGGAGGGCGCGGAGGCCCGTGCGATCGACCTTCAACACCGCGAGATCCGAACCGGGATCGGCGGCGACCACCTCGGCCGCGACCTGGTCGCCGTCGCCGAACTTGACCGTGATGTCGGTGGCGCCATCGATGACGTGGTTGTTGGTGACGATGTAGCCGTCGGCGGACAGCACGAACCCCGAGCCGGCCGCCTGGCCCTCGACCTGTCGACCGAAGACGTCGGTCTGGGCGATGGAGTCGTGGATCGACACGATCGACGGTTCGGCCCGCTCGGCGAGCTCACGGATCGGGTTCGCCGAGGCCACCTGCTGGCCGGCGGACGCGGCGGGCCGGGCAGTGACCGGGCCGCCGTCGTCGTCGCCGGCGGCGATGGCGACGATGCCGCCGGCCACGACCGCCCCCACCGCCGCGCCGAGCACGACGCCGGTGAGGAACCGGCGGGCGCCCCGGGTGGGGGGTCGGGGCGCGTCGGCGGGCGCTGGTGGTGGGGGCGGCGGGTGGGGAGGGTTCGGTCCACTGGTGACGGGGCGGGTGATGAGGTCGGTCATGCTCGGACCTCCTGGCGCATGAAGATCACGTAGGCGGCGGCGAACAGCACGACCGAGCCGGCGACGAGGGTGACCACCTGCCACCACGCGAGCAGCAGGCTCTGGTCGAGCGGCAACGTGCTCGGCAGCGCCATGTCCTCGGGCTGGACGACGAGGATCCCGGTCGACTGGCGCGATGGGTTGAGCAGCACGCCGGTCGCCTCCTTGTAGAGCTGGTCGGGAGAGAACCGCCGGACGTTCAGCTCGAGTCGGGCGTTGGCGAGCACGTCCTCGGTGGACGAATCGGCCGACACCTTGTGCGCCGAGTCGGCGACGATGCCGGCGATGAGCCCGGCGAAGAGCGTGAGCAGCAGCCAGATCGCGATCGCCGCGAGCGCGGCGGTGGCGGCGCGCCGGCAGACGACCGACAGCAGCAGGGCCAGCGCCAGCCACAGCGAGATGTACACCACGGCGACGACGTAGAACCCGATGATCCGCACGACGTCGCCGAGCGTCGGGCCGACCCCGAGGCGCAGCGCGCCGTACCCGGCGACGATCGCGATCAGACTCGCCAGCGTGAGGGCGATGGCACCGATCCCGGCGACGAACTTGCCGTTGATGATCTCGTCACGGTGGATCGGCTGGGCGACGAGGCGGGGCAGGGTCCGCTGGGCGCGCTCACCGTTGACGGCGTCGAACCCGAAGGCGATGCCGAGCAGCGGGCCGAGGATGCCGAGGAACTCGTAGAAGGCCGGGACGCGTTGTGGCGAGAGGGTGAACAGGTAGAGGAAGATCGACGGCGTCTGGGTCGCCGAGTCGGCGGCGTCGCGGATCGGCCCGCTGGCGGAGTGCACGGCGGCGAGCCCGGCGCACGACACCAGGACCACGAGGATGACGAACCGTGCCGATCGGACGTGATCGGCGAACTCCTTGCGGGCGACGATGCGCCAGCCGCCGGTGTAACGGCGTCGGTCGAACGTGACGTCAGTCGCGGTGGCCGTCATCGACGTCGCCCCGGAAGTAGTGGTTGTAGATGGCGTCGAGGTCGGCGCCCTCGCGACTGAGGTGACCGAGGCTTCCCCCCTCGGCGAAGATGACCTGCTGCACGTCGCCGCGGACGTCACGGTCGGCGACGAGCGTCCATCGGCCCTCGCTGCGCCTGACCTCGCGCATGCCGGGGATGGCGCTGAACGTGGCGTGGGCGTCGGTGAGCCCCGTGGCAGCGACGGTGAAGACCCAGCGGTCGGCGAGCTCGGCGGCCAGCTCGTCGATGGTGCCCGAGGCGACGAGGCGGCCCCGGACGAACACGCCGATGCGGTCACACACCTGCTCCACCTGGTGCAGCAGGTGCGACGACAGCAGGACCGTGACGCCCTGCTCGGTGCGCAGCCGCTCGACGAGCAGGAGCAGCTCGCGCACCCCTTCGGGGTCGATGTTCACGGTCGGCTCGTCGAGGATGAGGACGGTCGGGTCCTTGACCAGCGCGTCGGCGAGCCCGAGCCGCTGGCGCATGCCACGCGAGTAGCTGCCGACGCGCCGGTCCCCGTCGCCGGCCAGGCCGACGTCGGTGAGCAACCGCTCGATCCGTTCGTGCGCGGTGTCGGGCGGGATCCGGTTGAGCTCGGCCGTGTAGCGCAGGTTCTGCCGGCCGGTCAGATCCTCGTAGAACCCGACGTCGTCAGGGAGGTACCCGACCCGGGACTTCACGGCCAGTGGGTCCCGGGTCGGGGTCATGCCGTCGACCCGAGCCCCGCCCGATGTCGGCTCGGTGAGGCCGAGCAGCATGAGGATGGTGGTCGTCTTGCCGGCGCCGTTCGGCCCCAGGAGGCCGAACACCTCACCACGGCGGATGGCGAGGTCGAGGTGGTCGACGGCCGTCGTGTCGCCGTAGCACTTCGTCAAGGACTCGGTCTCGATGACCAGGTCGGTGCCGGCCATCATCGCCTGCCGAACCGGATGAACACACCGACGAGGGCGGCGAAGGCAGCGACGATCACGGCGATGGCGATGACGCCGAGCGTGCGCGATCCCTCGAGGGCGAAGCGCAGGTCGATGTTGGACGACTGGCTCCCGGCGCTGGAGCGGACGGTGAGCGCGTAGTCGCCGGCCACGGCGTCAGAGCTCGGCTTGATGATGGCGGTCACCTGGGCGGTCTCGTTGGGCCGCACGTTGGCCAGCGTCTGCGGGTCGAAGGAGATGTCCCAATCGCTCGGCGCGGTCCCGGCGAGCTTGACGTCGTCGAGCGGCGCCGTGCCGGAGTTGGTGACG
Source organism: uncultured Acidimicrobiia bacterium (assembly GCA_963784255.1). GTDB lineage: Bacteria > Actinomycetota > Acidimicrobiia > Acidimicrobiales > Ilumatobacteraceae > JALZMG01. Next base: position 818,226 of record CAWAQO010000007.1, read on the forward strand.
ATCAACGGCACCCGCTTCTCGGTGTTGGCGCGACCGGTCACGTCGAGGCGCTGATCGGCCGTGGTGAGCGCGAGCTTCGGCGCGCCGGTGACCTCCGCCGTCAGATCGATGCTGCCGGTCGCACCGTTGGCCGCCGTCACGGCGACGTCGATCGGGTACGAGCCCTCCTCCACGGTCTCCGGTGGCGTTGCCGTGACCTTGACGGTGCCGGTGGCCCCGGCGTCGATCGTCACCGTCTGGGCGCGGGCCTCGGCGGTCGGGGACGCGGTCGCCGTCCAACCCTGCGGGGCCGTCGGGGCGAACGTGAACGTCTGGGCCTCCGGCGTGTTGTTGGCGATCGTCAGGTTGTACGTGAAGTCGCTGGCCGGATCACCCTTCAGCGACGGGAAGTCGGCCGTCAGCTCGATGCCGTTGTCGACCTGGTCGGCGACGTCCAGCGTGACCTGCAGGGCACCGCTGCCGGCCGCCGTGTCGTACCCGTTGATCGTGATGGGGTACGACCCGGGTGCCGCGCCGGCGGGCACGTCGATCTCGACGGATGCCGTCCCGGGCGTGTCAGGCGTCGCCGTCACGGCGTGGATGACGAACCCACCGCCGCGCATCGTGGCCGTCCAACCCTCGGGGAGCCCGTCGACCTCCAGCTCGACGGCGTCGACCACCGGACTGGCCACCTCGAGATCGAGCTTCACCGTCGAGCCTGGCTGGGTCTCGATGGTCGGGTACGGCGTGGACAACGTGAAGGAGTCGTCGGCATCGGCGACGGCCGGTGTCACGGCGAACAACCCGATCAGCCCGAGCGCGACCGCACCTCGTGTCACACCGTCGCCCCACTGATGTCGCATCCGCGCTCCTCCGTCTACCGCTCGGCTCGATGATGAGCGCGACCAGGTCAGCGGGCGATCAACGGTCGGTTCACGTCGGGTTAACGGGTGCCCGTCAGGGCCCGCCGGGGAGTTGCAGGCGGAACACCGTCGATGGCGAATCGAGCAGCCAGAGGTGGCCGCCTTCGGATTCGGCGAGCGTGCGAGCCAAGCGAAGTCCGATGCCGTGGCTGGCCGCCTTGCGCTCGGAGAACGGGTCGGCGTCCATGCGCGACGGGCCCTCGTCGGCGACCTCGATCTGGATGTCGTGCCCGGAGCGGCGGACGCGGACCTCGACCCGGCCCTCCCCGTGGTGCAACGCGTTGTCGAGGAGCACGTCGAGGATGTGACGCACCGCCGCAGGGTCGATCCGTCCGATCGCGGCCGCACCGACCATCGCCAACTCGCGCCCCGCACCGAGGTAGCTGGCCTCCCACCGATCGACCTGACCCCGCACGATCGGCACGACATCGCCGGACACGGGCTCGCGGTCGTCGTGGCGGGCCAACGCCAGCAGGCTGGTGATCGTGGACTCCAACCGATCCAATGCACCCAGGCTCTCGTGGAGCACAGCCGTGCCATCGGGACGCGGCGAGTGCAGCTCGGCCTCGACCGCCACCCTCATCGCGGCGACGGGCGTGCGCAGCTGGTGCGCGACGTGGGACGAGAACGACCGCTCTCGCTGCAGCAGCTCGCCGATCTGTTCGCTGGCCAGCGTGAGCGAGGCGCTCAGCTCGTCGAGCTCGGCGATGCCCGATGGCCCCGGCGGCGCACGGTCGGCGTCGCGCCCCAACGAGGTCGCCCACGCGCTCAGTTCCTCGACCGGGCGACTCAGCCGGCGAGCGAGCAGTGCACCGACCACGAACGCCAAGGCGAGCACGGACACGGCCGCCAGCCCGAGCAGCGCGAAGCTCCCGACGATCCGCCGCTGGCTCTCGGCGCGGGGCTCGCGGATCCGCACGACGAGCTCCGGACCGCCCGGGCCGGCGCGCACCGGCACGGCCGCGACCAGGTCGCCGTCGACGTAACCCTCCGCGAAGACGCCACGCGTGCCGGTCCGGACGATCGGATCAGCCGTCTCCGGGCCACGGCCCTCCACGAGCCGGCCGTCCCGGTCGTACACCGCCAGATCGTTGCCCCGCTTGATCGCCGACTCGATGGCGGTGAGATCGATCGCGCCGGACGGCGGGATGCGGCTGGCGACGATGGCCGCTTCGCGTTGCAGCTCGAGCAGGTCGCTGCGCTGGATCCGGCTGCGCACCGCCAGTGCGGCCGGCACGAAGAACGCCGCGACCGCCAGCGACGCCACCGCCACGATCGTCAGCAGGATCCGGCGCCTCATCCGCCGACGTGCTTCGCCGTGGCGTCCAACCGGTAGCCGATCCCGCGGATCGTCACGATGCGGCTCGGGCCCGGATCCTCACCGAGCTTGCGCCGCAGCGCGTGGATGTGCACATCCAGCGTCTTGGTCGAGCCCCACCAGTTCTCGTCCCACACGTCGTCGATCAGCTGCTCGCGCGTGACGACGCGGCCGGCGTCGCGGGCGAGGCGCTCGAGCACGTCGAACTCCTTCGGGCGGAGCGAGAGCTCGCGGTCGCGGACGACCACACGTCGGGCGGCCCGGTCGACGGTGAGGTCGCCGACGACCGTGAGTGCGCCGGCGCCCCGGCTGCGCGAATCGACGTCCTGGGCCTCGACGAAGCGCAGGTGCGACCCGATGCGGGCCATCAGCTCGGCGAGCCGGAACGGCTTGACGACGTAGTCGACCGCCCCCATCTCGAGGCTGACCACCACGTCGGCCTCCTCACCGCGAGCGGTCAGCACGATCACCGGCACCCGCGGGTGGTCGCGCGCGAGGTGTGCGCACACCTCTTCGCCGTCGCCGTCGGGCAGGCCGAGGTCGAGTACGACGAGCTCGGGGACGCGCCGCCCGATCGCATCGAGGGCGGTGGCCACCGTCCCGGTCGTCTCGACCTCGTAGCCGTTCCCGCGCAGTGCCCGAGCCAGGCTCGACGAGATCAGCTCGTCGTCTTCCACCAGGAGCAACGCCGCGCCCATCGCCCGCCAACGTACGCCCGGTCGGGAGCGCCGACACGCCGCGCACCGGGCGGTCGCCACGGCCGCGGGCAGTGGGTGGTCGCACGGCGTACGTTGCTCGACGTGGAATATCGACTGCTGGGCCGGACCGGCCTCCGTGTGAGCCCGCTGTGCCTCGGCACCATGAACTTCGGCAACCAGGCCGATGAGGCCGAGGGTCACCGCATCATGGACCGAGCCCTCGAGCTCGGCATCAACTTCTTCGACACCGCCAACGTCTACGGCGCGCCGGGCCTGCCGACCGAGGAGATCATCGGTCGGTGGCTGGCGCAGGGCGACCGGAGGCGGGAGCGCACGGTCATCGCGACGAAGGTCTACGGCGGCCGCGACTCGTGGCCGAACACCAGCAAGCTGTCGGCCCGGCACATCCGGGAGGCGTGCGAGCGCAGCCTGCGGCGGATGCAGACCGACTACATCGACCTCTACCAGATGCACCACGTCGACCGTGACACCCCGTGGGAGGAGATCTGGCAGGCGATGGAGCTGCTGGTGCAGCAGGGCAAGGTCCTCTACGTCGGCAGCAGCAACTTCGCCGGATGGCACATCGCCCAAGCCAACGAGCGGGCCGCTCGCCGGAACCTCCTCGGGCTGGTCTCGGAGCAGAGCCTCTACAACCTGAACGCCCGCATGATCGAGCTCGAGGTGCTGCCCGCCTGCGTCGACTACGGCGTCGGCGTCATCCCGTGGAGCCCGCTCGGTGGCGGCATCCTCGGTGGCGCGCTGCAGAAGCTCACCGAGGGACGCCGAGGCGCCGAGCGGATCCAGGAGCAGGTGGAGCGCATGCGCCCCACGCTGGAGGCGTGGGAGAAGCTGTGTGCCGGCCTCGGTGCCCAGCCGGCGGATGTGGCGCTGGCGTGGCTGTTGCGCAACCCGGCCGTGACGGCACCGATCATCGGCCCCCGCACCATCGAGCAGCTCGACGGGGCCATGGGCGCGCTCGACACGCGCCTCGACGACGACGTGGTCGCCGAGCTCGACCGCATCTTCCCCGGCCCGGGTGGCGCGGCTCCCGAGGCCTACGCGTGGTGACGTTGAGCTGATCCCACGTCACGGCGCGATGGTGCTCGCCGTCGTGGTGGTGGACCCGAGCCGCCGGCGGACGACGTTGCTGGCCAACCTGAGCGTGGCGGGGTCCTCGCGCAGGACGAAGTTGGTGTTGGCGGCGAGGATGATCCCGTGCACTTCGAAGGTGAGTGCGTCGGGGTCCTCGTCGGCGGGGAGCTCGTCGTAGCTCGATCGCGGTGACGACGAACTGGCGGATCAGCGCGGTGAGCCGGCCTTGGAACGCGGCGATCTGTTCCTTGACGGGTCCCGGGCGCGTGCCCATCTCCAATGCGGCGCCGGCGAAGAAGCAGCCGCCGGGGAACGTGTGCCGCATGAGGTGGTCGAAGAAGGCGTCGCACAACGCGACGAGCTGAGCGACGCCCGGCGGGGCGGCGAGGGCCGGTTCGATGACCTCGGCCTGGAAGATCCGTCCGGCTTCGTCGACGGTGGCCAACTGGAGGTCCTGCTTCGAGCCGAAGTGGGCGTACACGCCGCTCTTGCTCATGTCGAGCGGCGCCGGCGAGGTCGCCGATCGAGAGGCCCTCGAGGCCATGGACGGTGGCCAGTGAGACGGCCTCGCGCACGATCGCTTCGCGGGTGCGTTCGCCGTCGGCGCGCTGCTTTCGAGGGCCGGGCATGTTGACAAGATAGCACGATCGGTCGTACTGTCACGAGAAGCACGAACGATCGTGCTATTTTCCGGTGACAGGAGGACCAGTGACCGTCGATGTGACGCCGCAGGGGATCGCAACGCTCGAGGAGACGACCGACGCCACGGTGATACCCGCCGCCGGGGTCACCTCGCGGGGCGTTCGCATCGACGTGCACGAGCTGTCCCGGCGGGTCCGGGTCGGCAAACGCGGCGAGTCGACCCTCGTCGACGCGGTGTCGTTCTCGTTGGGGGCCGGGGAGCTCGTCGCGATCGTCGGTCCCAGCGGCGCCGGCAAGACCTCGCTGCTGGAGGCGGTCGCCGGCATCGCTCCGGCGACGTCGGGTTCGGTGCGCTTCGACGGCGTCGACGTGCACGCGGACTTGGACACCTTCCGCGGCGTGCTCGGCTACGTGCCGCAGGACGACATCATCCACGCCGACCTGCCGCTCCGGCGCACGCTCCGCTACGCGGCGCAGCTGCGGCTCCCGTCGTCGACGAGCACAGCCGACATCGACCACGCGGTCCGTGATGCGCTCGACGCGGTGGACCTCACCGATCAGGCCGACATCCCGGTCGGCTCGCTGAGCGGTGGGCAGCGCAAGCGCGCCAGCATCGCCGTCGAGCTGCTCACCGATCCGCACGTGTTCTTCCTCGACGAGCCGACATCGGGCCTCGACCCGGTCACCAGTGCGGAGCTGATCACCCGCCTGCGCCAGCTCGCCGATCGATCGGCCACCGTCGTGTTCACCACCCACTCGGCCGATGACCTGGCGCTGTGCGATCGCATCGTGTTCATGACGCGAGGCGGGCGAGTGGGCTTCGTCGGGAACCTCGACGAAGCGCTCGAGTGGTACGAGGTCGCCTCTGTCGCGGCGCTCTATCGCCGCCTGGCCGATCCCGGCCCCGCCGCCACCACGAGCAGCGCGACCGCAGCCCTGCCGGCACCCACCGCCGGTCCCCGAGACGTGATCAGGCGACCAGTGGCGAACGGGCTCACCCAATGGGGTGTCCTCACGCGACGAACGCTCGAGATCCTCGTCCGCAACCGCTTGACGCTCGCCATCCTGGTCGGCTCACCGGCGCTCGTCGTGGCGATGTTCGCCATCCTCTTCCGGCCCGGCGCGTTCGACTTCGACGACCCGAGCCCGAGCTCGATGGTCATGATCGGCTTCTGGGTCGTCTTCGCCGCCTTCTTCTTCGGGCTCACCTACGGCTTGCTGCAGATCTGCACCGAACGAACCATCCTGCGTCGCGAGCGCCTCGTCGGTCTCCGGGCCGGCGCGTACGTGGCGTCCAAGGTGACCATCCTCGTCCCGTTCCTGCTCCTCGTGGTCGTCGCCATGCTGGGGGTGCTGCGCGCCTTGGACCGCCTCCCGAGTCGTCCGCTGTCGACGTACGCCTCGATGGGGATCAGCCTGCTGCTGTGCGCCGTTGCCGCGCTCGGCCTCGGCCTGCTCACCTCGGCCCTGGTCGGCAACGTCGCCCAAGCGACGCTCGCCCTGCCGATGTTGTGCTTTCCCGCCGTCTTGTTCTCCGGTGCGATCCTCCCGGTGAACCTGATGGCCCCGGCCGGCGCCGCCCTCAGCGTGGCGATCCCGTCGCGGTGGGCCTTCGAGGTCATCGGTCACGACCTCGGGGCGCGACGGATCCTCGCTGAGGGCGGTTCGCCGCTCGGGCCTCCGCTGCTCGCGTCGTACGGCGATGCGGGAACGCACGTCACGGGCTCCTACTGGCTCGTCCTCGCGACGTTCGCTGTCGTGTTCCTCGTCGCCACGTGGGCGGTGATCGTCCGCAACCCGCGTCGATGAGGCGATGGACGGGCGCGGTGGCCCGAAGGTTTCAGCGCCAGCCGAGGCCCGGTGCCACGTCGCGCAGCACGGTCTCGATGAGGTGGGCGTTGTACTCGACCCCGAGTTGGTTCGGCACGGTCAGCAGGACCGTGTCGGCGGCCGCCAGGGCCTCGTCGTCGGCGAGCTGCTCGACGAGCACGTCGGGTTCGGCCGCATAGCCGCGGCCGAAGATCGCCCGCGTCTTCGCGTCGATGTAGCCGATCTGGTCCTCGTCGTCACCGCGGTCCCAGAAGTAGGCGCGGTCCTCGTCGGTGACGATCGGCATGATCGAGCGACTGACCGAGACGCGCGGGTCGCGGTCCCATCCCGCCTCGGCCCAGGCCTTGCGGTAGGCCTCGATCTGCTCGGCCTGTTGCACGTGGAACGGCTTGCCGTTCTCGTCGTCCTTGAGGGTCGAGCTCATGAGGTTCATGCCGCGCGACGCCGCCCACCGCGCGGTGGCGTTCGAGCTGGCGCCCCACCAGATGCGGTCGCGGAGCCCGTGCGAGAACGGCTCGATGCGCAGGAGTCCCGGGGGGTTGGCGAACATCGGGCGCGGGTTCGGTTGGGCGAAGCCCTCGCCCTCGAGGGCCTCGAGGAAGACCTCGGCGTGCTGGCGGGCCATCTCGCTCGCGTCGGAACCCTCCGCCGGCTGGTAGCCGAAGTAGCGCCAACCGTCGATCACCTGCTCGGGCGAACCGCGGCTGATGCCGAGCTGGAGCCGGCCCCCGGCGATGAGATCGGCCGCGCCGGCGTCCTCCGCCATGTACAGCGGGTTCTCGTAGCGCATGTCGATGACGCCCGTCCCGATCTCGATGCGGCTCGTCTTGGCGCCGATCGCGGCGAGCAGCGGGAACGGTGAGGCGAGCTGCCGGGCGAAGTGGTGGACGCGGAAGTAGGCACCGTCCGCGCCGAGCTCCTCGGCGGCCACCGCGAGCTCGACCGACTGCAGCAGGCTGTCGGCGGCGGTGCGCACCTTGGAGGCCGGTGACGGCGTCCAGTGCCCGAAGTTCAAGAACCCGATCTTCTTCACAGTACTTGCGTCAACAAGTAATGCTCGGTCGGCATTCCTCGACAGCGCGGCGTCAGGGTCGCTTGCCACACCGGTCGGGACCGGTGATGATGCGCTCGTGGGGGTGACGGATCCGTCTCGGGACCCGCCCCCGCCGAACGTGGGCTGGATCGCCAAGTGCGGCGCGTTGCTCGCTCGGATCGGCGCCGATGCCGGCGACGACGAGGAACTGCGGCAGAAGAAGGCGCTCCTCGTCCTGCTCGCCATCCTGATCCTGCCCGTCTCTGTCGTGTGGGGCAGCCTGTACCTCGGCCTCGGCTCGCTGGTCGGCGTCGTGCCGTTCGTCTACTTCGCCGTCTCGCTCGGCTCGTTGGTGGTCTTCGCGCGCACCCGGCGGTTCCGGTTCCTGCTGGACACGCAGCTCCTCGACATCCTGTTGACGACGACCGCCGGGCAGATGCTCGTCGGCGGCTTCCTTCCTTCTGGAGGGGTCGGGTTGTGGGGCATCCTCGCTCCGCTCGGCGCGCTCGTCTTCCTCGAGGTGCGCCAGGCCGTCCGCTGGTTCGGTGTCTTCGTCGTGGTCTTCCTCCTCACGGGCGTGGCGGGCGAGGCGTTGTTCGCGGACGCCGACCTCCCGGTCTGGTTCACGAGCACGATGCTCGCGTTGAACGTCATCGGCACGGCCTCCGTCGCCTTCACGCTCCTCGCGACCTTCGCCCACCAGCGCAACGCGGCGCTGACCGCTCTGCGCGCCGAGCAGGAGAAGTCCGAAGCCCTCCTCCTGAACATCCTGCCGCACTCGATCGCCGAGCGACTGAAGTCCGCGGCCCAGACGATCGCCGACGACTTCGCCTCGGCTTCCATCGTCTTCGCCGACGTGGTGGGCTTCACTCCGCTGGCGCAGCGCCTCCCGGCGGCCCAGATGGTCGGCATCCTCGATCGGCTCTTCTCCCGTTTCGACGTGCTCGTCGAGCGCCACGACCTCGAGAAGATCAAGACGATCGGCGACTGCTACATGGCTGCCGCGGGCGTGCCGAACCCATCGCCTGACCACGCCCGCAAGGCCGCGCTCCTCGCGCTGGACATGCGCGACGTGCTGGCGACCTCAGCGGTGGCCGGCCAGCCGGGCCTCGAGCTGCGGATCGGCATCAACTCCGGGCCGGTCGTCGCCGGCGTGATCGGCACGAAGCGGTTCCTCTACGACCTCTGGGGCGACGCCGTGAACACCGCGAGTCGGATGGAGTCCCATGGCACTCCGGGCGAGATCCAGATCACGCGGGCGACCTACGAGCTGTTGAAGGACGAGTTCGTCTGCCGGCCTCGGGGAACGATCCTCGTCAAGGGCAAGGGCCAGATGGAGACCTGGTACCTCGTGGCGGCGCGGTCGGCCGACGAGACGGTCGGTGGTGGAGCTCGGGGTCGCCGAACCTCCCAGCGGGTGACGAGCGCCCGCGTGCCGTCGCGATCACCGCGGTCCACGTGCCGGCGCCCCTGCCGCCGGCTGGACGTTCCGCCCGGCCGCTTCACGGCCGACGAGCTCACCGACGTCGGCGGCCACCACAGCGGCACTGGTGGGCTGTGGGTCGGTCGCTTCCGCATGGTGGGGATCGAGCGCTACTGCTGGCCGCTGTCGGCGGCGCCCGGCGAGCAGATCGACTTCCACCTCTCGAGCGAGGGCGACGGTCGACGTCGTCTACGCCCGCCACGTTGCCGATGCCACCGGTGTGCGCAGCGTGCCGGTCGGGACCGGGACGTGCGAGCCGGGGGGCGCAGGCGACGGCGGCCGCATCCTGGCGCGACGGCTGCGGCTGGGCGCCGTCGATGAACCTCACGGTTCCCGAGGGATGGCCTCGGGCATCTACTCGGCCAGGTGCGTGAACAGCCATGGTCAAGAGACGCACGTGACGTTCGTCGTGAAGCCCGCTCCCGAGCGCCGTTCCGACCTCGCCGTGCCGGCCAACGTCAACACGTGGCTCGCGTACAACGGTTGGGGCGGCTACTCGAAGTACAGCGGCGGGGCGACGGTGAGCTTCCTCCGGCCGTGCCCTGGGTCGTCACCGGTCGGCTGGGGCTTCGAGGCGCTGCACCTCACCCGGGCCGACTGTGGGTCCTCGGCTTGTTGACCGGCGAGGGCTACCGGCCCGACGTCTACTCGGACACCGATTTCCCAACGGCATCGACCTGTCCACGTACCGCTGCCTGGTGATCGGCACCCATCCCGAGTACTGGACGACGACGATGTACGACCGCCTCCGGGCTACCTCGACGGCGCCGGTTCGCTGCTGTACCTCGGCGGCAACGACTTCGGCGGCGGTACCGCGCCCGCATGTTCCTGGCTGGCGCTCCTCGGATCGCTGTCGGCCACCGCGACCGGAACGATCGCTGCTCGGCGTCACGACGGAGCGCTGCGGCGCTGTCGGATCGCCGTACGAGGTCGTCGAGCCCGACCACTCGATGTTCCGGTGGACCGGCCTGACGGCCGGCAAGCGGTCCGGCGACGCCGGCCTCAACACGGGTGCCGGCAACGGCAAGGCCTCCGGCTGGGAGGTCGACACCGTCGACGGCCCCGGCGCGCCTCGACCGTGCCCGTGGACTGCCAGATCGACCCGTCACCGTCACCCGACTCACCGCTGCCCGACGGGTGGCACGTGATCGCCCGTGCGCTGCCCGAGGAGCGTGGGCGCAGCGCGGAGATGGTCTTCTCCCGACATCCCGGCGGCGGCCTCGTGCGTCGGCCGATCACTCACGTTCGGCGGCAGCCTGCCCGTCGACCCGGTGATCCAGCAGATGCTGCGCAACGCCCTCACCGAAGCCGGCGTCGTGTAGACGGTGAACGTGCGTGAGGTGGCACGGTGTCGCCGAATGGGCCGGCCCCGAGGCGTCAGGAGCCGGCGGCGCGGGTGGTGCGGTTGATCCATGCGGGATCGCTGGTGCGGGCGCCGGTCGTGCGGGTCGAGAGACCGTTGAGCCGATCGAGGTCACTGGGGCTGAGCGTGATCGCGCTCGCCGCAGCGTTCTCCTCGAGGTAGGGCACGCGCTTGGTGCCCGGGATCGGGATCATGTCGTCGCCCTGGGCGAGGACCCAGGCGAGGGCGATCTGGCCGGGTGTGGCGTCGTGCGCTGCCGCGACGGTGGCGATCTCGTCGACGAGCGCGCGGTTCGCATCGAAGGCGTTGTCGGCGAACCGCGGTTGCCGGCGCCGGAAGTCGGTGGGCGAGAGCTCGGTGGTGCTGGCGATGGTGCCCGTCAACATGCCTCGCCCGAGCGGGCTGTAGGGGACGATGCCGACGCCGAGCTCGCGGCAGGTGTCCAGGATGTCGCCTTCGAGGTCGCGGCTGAACAGCGAGTACTCGGTCTGGAGCGCGACGATCGGGTGGACCGCGACGGCCCGGCGGATGGTGTCGGCGGCGGCTTCGGAGAGCCCGAGGTGGCGCACCTTGCCGGCGTCGACGAGCTCGGCCATCGCGCCGACGGTCTCCTCGATGGGGACGTCGGGATCGGGTCGGTGCAGGTAGTACAGGTCGACGTGGTCGAGACCGAGTCTGGCGAGTGACCCGTCGATCGAGGATCGGACGTACTCGGGGCGGCCGTCGACCTGGCGTTCGCCCGCCGCGACGGCGCCGACGCTCAGGATGCCGAACTTCGTCGCGACCACGGCGTCCTCGCGACGCGAGGCGATCGCCCTCCCGACGACCTGCTCGCTGACGTGTGGGCCGTAGACGTCGGCGGTGTCGAGCATCGTCACGCCGAGGTCGAGGGCGCGGTTGATCGTCTCGGTCGGGTCGTAGCCCTCGAAGCCGCCGTAGGTGGGGCTGAAGCTCATGCAGCCGAGGCCGATCGACCCCGCGGTCAGGTCGCTGCGGCCCAGGGTGCGGGTCGGGATGGTGGTGGTCATCGGTGTCTCCTCCGAGGCCGAGCGGACGTCGTGATGGGCTGCCGTGAGGTCATCGGGCAGGCGATCCACGATCGTGACAGAGTTCGGACGGCTACCGAAGTCTGGTGGCGACAGGAGGCAACGTGATGAGGATCGCATTGGTGCATGGTGCATGGGCGGATGGTTCGTCCTGGGCGGCGGTGATCCGTCGCCTGCAGGCGGCTGGTCACGACGTGGTCGCTCCCCAGTTCTCGCACACGTCGTTGGCGGACAACGTCGCCAAGTTGCGCCACGTGCTGAGCTTGCGGGCGGAGCCGACGCTGCTCGCGGGGCACTCCTACGGCGGCCAGGTCATGACCGCGCTCGGATCGGACGCACCGAACGTCGTCGGCTTGGTGTACGTGGCCGCGTTCGGCCTCGACGAGGGCGAGTCGATCGGTGCGTTGTTGGCCCAAGGCCCGCCGACGCCCGCCATCGCCAACTTGTGGATCGACGGGCAGGGCTTCGCGTGGCTGCCCGAGGACGACTTCTTGCGGCACTTCGCCGCTGACGTCGACCCGGTCGAGGCCCGCGTGATGTACGCCGTCCAGCAGCCGTTGGCTGCTTCGACACTGGAGGACGTGATGGGGACGCCGGCGTGGAAGTCCTTGCCGACGTGGTTCGCCGTCGCCCAGCACGACGAAGTCATCCCTCCGGATGCCGAGCGGCAGTTCGCCCAGCGGATGGGCGCCACCACCGTCGAGGTGGACTCGAGCCACGTCGTGATGATCTCGCACCCTGACGAGGTGTCGGCGCTCATCCAGTCTGCCGTCGACTCCGTCTGACGCCCGGTGCGCGCACCAAGGCTGGCAGTCTCGCGGTGTCACAGCCTGAGGAGGTTCGGCCGCGCATGCCGCCACCACGCGAGTTCATCGAGCTGATCGCGATCGCCCGGGGCTATCAGAGGTCGCAGGCGTTGAAGGTCGCCGCCGAGCTCGGTCATCGCCGACCGGCTCGAGTCGGGGCCCACGATCGGCGGACGATCTTGCCGCTGAGACGGGGACGCACGCCCCGACGCTGTACCGGTTGGTGCGGGCGCTCGCTGCGATTGGCGTGTTCAACGAGCTCGACGGCCGGGTCTTCGAACTGAACGCGGTGGCTGAGTTGCTGCGGACCGATCATCCGATGTCGGTGGCGCCGGCGGTGATGATGTTGTGCGCCGACTACGAGTGGGCGGCGTGGGGTGAGCTCGGGCACAGTGTCGCCAGCGGTGAGAACGCGGCGGTTCATGCGTTGGGCATGGACGTGTGGGCGCATCGGCGGCTCCATCCGGAGGCCGGCGACGTGTTCGACGCGGCGATGCGCACGTTCACTCGGGCGGCGGCCGACGAGGTTCACGCCTACGACTTCGGCCGCCATCGGGTGATCGCCGATCTCGGCGGTGGGACGGGGGCGATGCTTGCGCTGATCCTGCGGGCCTACCCGCAGCCTCGTGGGATCCTGTTCGATCAGCCGCAGGTGGTCGGCGACGCCGCACGACTGCTCGAGCGGGAGGGTGTCGCCGACCGTGTCGAGGTGGTGGGCGGGAGCTTCTTCGACGCCGTCCCGTCCGGTGCCGACGCGTACATCCTTCGCCGGGTCCTGCACGACTGGATGGACGAGCCGAGCCTGACGATTCTGCGCCGGGTCCGCGCCGTGCTGACGGCGGAGGCCCGGCTGCTGGTCATCGACGGTGTCGTCGGGCCGCCCAACGCGGACCCGTTGTTGAAGTTCCTCGACTTGATGATGCTGGTCAGCGCTGGCGGTCGAGAGCGCACGCAGCACGAGTGGGAGCAGCTGCTCGGCGACGCCGGGTTCCGGGTGGAGCAGTCGGTGCCGGCGACGGCGACCACCCACATCCTCGTCTGTGCCCCGGCCTGAACACCTCGTCGCGGACCGTCACCGGCGATCGCCGGACCCGCCGTCCACGACGGTGTCGACCACGCGGTCAGCGACGTCGGGCGCGCAGGACGACGTCGGCGATGTGTGGGGTGCCGGGCGGGGGGTCGATGCGCCGCTCGACCGCGTGCAGCTCGACCGTGAAGTCGTCCTCGAGCAGCCGGCCGAGGTCGTCGGCACCGACGTAGTCCGCCGGGTCGAACCCCTGCGACTTGATGTGCTCTCTGTGCTCGTCGTCGAGGTCGTGGTAGACGGCGAGGAGCAACCCGCCAGGGCGCACCGTGTCGAGCAACGTGCGCACGGCGGCCTCGCCGCCCGCCTTGGGCAGCGCCGGGTACTGCATCGACACGAGGTCGAACGAGTGGGCCGGGAACGGTGTCTGCAGGGCGTCCCCGCAGACCCACTCGATCGCGGCGCCGGCCAGCTCGGCAGCCTCCCGCGCCCGGCGTACGGCGACATCGGAGATGTCGATCGCAGTGACCGTCCAGCCGCGCCGAGCGAGCCAGATCGCGTCGGCGCCCTCGCCACAACCGACGTCCAGGACCCGGCCCGGGGTGACGTCGGCGATCTCGGCGACGAGCCGCCCGTTCGGCCGCCCGCTCCACATCGCCCCGTCGCGCTCGCTGTACCTGGCGTCCCACTCGGCGGCCTGTCCGGGCGAACCGAACCGCTGCTCGTCCTGTTGCCGTTCCTGCATGGTCCGCACGGTAAGCCGCCATCCAACGCTCGCAAGGTGCCTTGCGGAAATGGCAAGGCACACCCGCCGAGTCGGCCGATCCGGCGGTCATTGGGTCGTGCAGACGAGGCAGGGGTCGTGGCTGCCGAGGACGAGGGCGCGCACCGCACGGCCGGCTTCGTCGGCGGGAAGACCGACCAGGCTCTGTTCGAAGTGACCGGGGACGGCGTGCGAGTCGCGAGGGCTCGCGTTCCACGTCGTGGGCGTGATCACCTGGTAGGTGCTGATCCGGCCTTCTCGCAGGGTGACCCAGTGCATCAAGGTGCCGCGAGTGGCGTTGGTGACGCCGAATCCGTCGGCATCGTGATCGATGTCCGCCGGCTTCGTGGGCTCGAGCAGGGGTTCGCCGAGTGCACTCTCGAGCTCGTCGAACCACCCCCGCATCAGGACGAGCGAAGCCGCGCCGCGTGTCCAGCGGACGAGCTGGCGCAGATGGGCGCTGATGCCATCGTGCGCGGCGAGGTCGGTGGTGAGCGGGTCGCCGGCGACGAGGAGCTCGGCCAGCGGGCCGAGTTGCATGACCAGGTCGTCGGCGCCGTACCGGGGCGCGGTGGCCCAGCTGTATGACTCGGGCCGACTGCGGTCCGGGGTGACGACGACCTGTGCGGGATGGCGCGGGCCTTCGTCGGCAAACCAGGAGAACCGGCTGTGCTCCCGGACCTGCGCCTGGTCGAACTCGGCGCGACGGCCGCCGACCAGCACCCCGCCGGGGATCAGTGGCTGGGCCGGAGCCGTCGGGTTCCGGTAGAGCCCGCCGCTCAGCAGGTTGCCGCTGCCGCGACCGACCCGGTGCAGCCCGGCCGCCTCGGTGGCGTAGCGGGCATAGAGCCCGATGACACTGTGCGGGCGCTGATCGACCCACTGCCGGAACTGCTCGGCTGTGGTGACGTGTGCCCAGTCGTCGAGGCTGCCGCCGAGGATGGTCGGCGCATACCAGGTCGTGTAGTCGTCCAGTGCAGCTCGCGCCTGCCGGATCTCGTCCTTTCCGACCGGGCAGGTCGTGCCACCCGGCCGGAACGGTATCGAGTGCGGCCATTGCTGGGTGAAGGCCGTGATGACGCCGAGGATCCGTTTGGAGAAGGTCATCACCTGCCGGGGGAGCCACCCGACGAACGGGGGCTGGAAGGCCTGCACGATCTCGTCGTAGAGGGCGTGCCCGGCGAACGCCGGGTCGCAGAGGCCGGGTCCGAAGAACAGGGCGCCCTGGCGGGCGTCGGACATCAGCGACTCGGCGGCGAGGAACAGGTTGCGGAGCCGGACCGCCTGGGCCGGCGGCACGATGTTCCACGCGTTCTCCAGTGCGTCGGTGGCGGCGACGACGTGGCTGGTGGAGCAGATCCCGCACAGCCGGGCTGTGGTGGCCAGCGCGTCCTCGGGGTGGCGGCCGATGAGGATCATCTCGTAGCCGCGGTACATGGTGCCCTGGCACCACGCCGCGTCGATCCGTCCGTCCCGCTCGTCCCAGTAGATGCGCAGGTCGCCCTCGCTGCGCGGTATCTCCTCGTGGACGTGGTGCGTGGTCACGAGGCCCAGCGCACCATCGGTCGGTCCGAGGCGAAGTTGGGGAACTTCGGGCCGGTGCAGCCCGTGCAGCGCATCCCGATCTGCCGCGGTGTCCCGCAGCCCCGGTACTCGGCGCTGGCCAGGCAGGGCTGGACCATCGGCGCGGTGCCGTAACGGCCAGGGCCACCAGGAGCGCCGCTCAACACCCAACGCAGCGCGGCGACCTGCGTGTCGGCCGGCACCGGGCATCCCGCCAGCGTGATGACCGGCAGCCCGGCCCGCGATCGCCACTGCGGGGGCAGCAGACCGCCGGCGACGTCGAGCGTGTGCTGCAGACCCACCGCCCCGCTCGGGTTGGGCGGCTGCGCCTGCCACCCCCCGTACGCTGCACACGCTCCCATCGCCACGACGTAGTCGGCGAGATCACACAGCGACCGCACGATCTGGAACTTCCCGACGTCCCCGGCGATGTCGTACATCCCGTCCTCGGCGAGAGCGATCGACCCTTCGACGCAGAGCACCGTCAACCGCTCTCGACCGGCCATGAGGTCCTGGTACACCGGCCCCAGATCCCGTTCGGCCAGCGAGGGATGCCACAGCAGGCGCAACCCGTCCACCTCGATCAGGTCGACGAGGTCCAAGGCCTGCCCCTCCACGCCGAGGAGCGCCTGCGTCTCGCCGGAACAGCCGCTACACCCGATCCACAGCAATGTCGGTTCATCCTCCGCGCGGCGCACGGTGGAGAGGATGGGGGTCATCGGAGAGCTCATCGGATCGGTCGGGCGGGCCAGGAGGTCGGCGACGGTGTGACAGGAGTTCGCCTCGGCCGGGGTGGCGGATTGGTCGGGACGGTCGCCGGCACCGAGGACGGTGTCGTGCCACCAGCGGTGGAAGGAGCTCTCGCACGGCACGAAGGTTTGCCGGCTGCACTTCGTCGCGGCATCGCGGTCGCCTGGTGGAGCGAGGTCCGGGGCGATCACCTGCCCACGACCTCGGTTCGCACCGTTGACCTGACACGTGCCCACTGTTCGCTCCCTCCAGGATGGACAGCTGTGGCGACACCACGTCCCCACACCTACGCCTCGCGCCGCCCGACCGCTTGGAGAACGGTTGGAGATCCGCTGACATCCGGTCGGCGAGATGGTCGAGGCGAGATTCGGACGGTGAGAGGCTGGGGCGGTGGTCGAGAGCGGTGATCGCGAGCGGCTTGCGGCGACGTTCGACGGGGCCGCCGACCTGTACCAACGGGCTCGACCGGAGTACCCGGGCGAGCTCTACGACCGCCTCGTCGCGGTGACCGGGCTGTCGCCGCGTGCGAGCCTGCTGGAGGTGGGGTCGGCGTCGGGCAAGGCGACGTTGCCGCTGGCTCGACGTGGGTTCCACATCACGTGCCTCGAGCCGGGTGCGGCGCTCGCTGCTGCGGCACGGTCCAACCTGGCCGCCTTCGATGTCGAGGTCGTCGAGGCCCGCTTCGAGGACTGGACACCGACGGGTGGGCCATTCGACATGGTGTACGCCGCGACGGCGTGGCACTGGCTCGATCCCACGATCCGGTACCAGAAGGCGGCCGCGCTGTTGCGGCGTCACGGCTACTTGGCGCTGTGGGGGGCTGGGCACGTGATCCCGTACGACGGCGACCCGTTCTTCGAAGAGATCCAGGACGTCTACGACGAGATCGGCGAATCGCTCCCGCCGGACAGTGTGCTGCCGCGTCCGCAGGAGTTGGTGGACGATCGCGTCGAGATCGAGGCGAGCGGGTTGTTCGATGTCGTCGACGTCACGCAGTACGACTGGGAGACGATCTACGACGCCGACGGCTACATCGAGCTGCTGAACACCTTCTCGGGGCACATCGCGATGCAGGACTGGCAGCGCGACCGGCTCTACGGCGAGGTTCGGCGCCGGCTCGCCGAGCGCGCTGACGGGTGCCTGCGTCGACACTGGGGCACCATCCTCCACATCGCCCGGCGCCGCCCGCCGTAGCCGCTCATGCCGAGGGGCTCAGTGGCGCGAGCGCACGTGGTTGCCGAGTTCCCGCAGCGCAGTGGTGAACATCCGGCGGGCGGTGGTGGAGAGCGGGGCGAGGAGCTCGTCCTCGTGGCGGCGGATCTCGCGCTGCACGGCGTTCATGACCCGTCGCCCCGGCCCGGTGACGGTCAAGACGTTCGCCCGTCGATCGGCGCCTGGCTGTCGAGTCAACAGCCCCGCGTGCTCGAGGAGGTCGAGGTCACCGACGATGCGGTTCTTGCTGTAGCCGAGGGCGTCCGCGACCTCGGCCTGGTTCCGGCCAGGACGGCCGTCGACCTCCGACAGGATGGCGTACTGCCACATCGAGAGGCCGTGGCGTGCGGCCGCGGCCTCCTCGACGCGGCGGAGCTCGCGGCTGACGGGCATGAGCAGCGCAAGGAGGTCCTGACGCGGCTCGTCCATCGCGCACGACTCTAAGGGTCCGATCATCACCATTTTGTGATGATCACCGAAGAGTGGTTGAGTACGTCCATGAGCACCGATGACGTCGGCATGCACCGCGAGTCGCTGACCGTCGCGTCGGCCTACGTCGCCCGCCTCACCGATGCCGATCTGGACCGGGCTACCCCGTGCGCGGCGTGGGACCTCCGGCAGCTCCTGGAGCACATGGTCGGCCAGCACGCTGGCTTCGCCGAGGTCGTGCGGACCGGCGCCGCCGGTGCGGACGCCTACCGCCCGCGCCCGTTCACCGCCACGTCCTGGCAGACCTCGGTCGACGACCTCGTCGGCGCGTTCGCCGCCGCCGACCTCACCTCGGAGGTCGTCCAGCTCGAGCTCCACCCGACGCCGCCCGCTGCCGATCGCCGTGCTCGTCCAGGCCCAGCTCCTCGACACGGTCGTGCACACGTGGGACGTCGCCGCCGCGCTCGGCGAGTCGTACACCCCGGAGCCCGACGTGGTCGATGCGGTGCTGCGGATCGCCGAGCCGATCCCCGACGACGAACGGCGCGAGAAGCCCGGGGCGGCGTTCGCCCACGCACGCGAGACGGACGGTACGCCGTGGGAACGCACGCTCGCCCTGTTGGGTCGCACCCGGGCTGGTCCGCCGCCCCGTGACCGCCCCGGGCGAGGCTCGGAGGCGCCGGCGTTCGGCGTCGAGGTCAAGCGGTCGCCTGGGCGATGGCGGGGTTGCCGGGAGCGCTCGCCGGCTGCGGTGGGGGCAGGCCGTCGGCGCTGGCGCGGAACTCGGCCATCGTTCGTTCGGGGCCGTAGTGGCGGCGCATCCAGCGGTACAGCAGGAACGCGGGTGGTCCGAACCAGGTTTGGACGGGGACGACGATGTTGAGGCTGCCGCGGGTGAAGGCTCCGAGGACGAGGGGCGTGAGGCTGGGGGCGGCGGCGCCGAAGATGAGGATGAAGGCGAGCGTGAGGCGGAGCGCCTTGGTGCCGTACGCCTTGTACGTGGCAGCGCCGAAGATGCCGAAGGCGAGGAGGTCGCCGATGCCGATGGCGGCGTTGAACACGTCGAAGCGGAACCCGACGGCGGCGTTGAGGGGATAGCCCTGGAACCGGTCGGCAAGTTCGGGGGTGAGGGGGACGATCTGGCTGAAGTAGTAGTCGTAGGCGGCGAGGAGCAGCGTGAACCAGGCGGCGTGGCGGAGCTGCATGCCGCCTTGGACGTAGAGGTTGGCGACAGAGATCGCCGAGATGAGCACGACGGTGCCGACGAGCACCCAGTACAGCTGCCATCCGGTCTGGGTGCCGAGCATGCTGCGGGCGACCCAGAGGTTGGCGCCGAGGAGCGTGCCGATGAACACCCAGAGGGTGGTCGGTCGCAGCACGGGACGGAGTCCGATCGCCAGTGCCGAGCCGAACGTGAAGGCGAGGAACGTCGTCAGCCAGAACCGGGGCAGCGCCAGGTAGATCAGTGGGAGGGTGATGATGAACGCGAACAGGGTGGCGACGTCTCGAAAGTTGAACGTGCCGATCGCCGGTCGTTCCGCCCGCACCCGTCGCAGGTAGGCGACAGCGCCCAGTGTGGCGGCCATCGTGGCGACGATCGAAACGGTGAGCTGGAGCAGGCTTTGGCGGACGATCAGGGACATGGTCAGACTCCCGCTGGCGTGCGATCGGTGGTGAAGGTGGTCTCGGCGAGGTCGGCGCGGACGTGGCGCAGCGACTCGCCGGTGTCGGTCAGCTCGATGGCGCAGTCGACGCCTCGGGCGGCGAAGCGGTGGACGATCTCGGCGGTGGTGACACCGGCGACCGTGGCCGAGGGAATCGTGAGCCGGAGGACACCGCGATCGGTGGCGGCCCGGTATTGGGCTGGCCACGGCTGGGCGGGGAGCGCTTCGAGGACTTCGACGATGTCGCGGGGCGTGACGAGCCCGGACGCGGTGTCCAGGAGTTGGCCGGCTTTGCCGAGGATCGGTGACAGTGCCGGGACGCCGGCGAGGTTGCAGCTGAGGGGTTCGTCGGGGAGGCGGCGTACGACGTCACGGGTGTCGTAGCGGAACACGGGCATGCAGTCGCGATACGGGAAGAACGGGGTGATGACCATCGTGCCGAGCTCGCCCGGTGCGACCGGTCCGGCGCCGTCGAGGGTGATCACCTCGACGAGTCCCATGTTCAGATCGAGGTGAAGATGCCCTTGGCCGCAGCTCCGTCCCGAGACGGGCAGGACCTCGGTCATGGCGAAGGTGTCGCTGGGACGGACGCCGAAGGTGTCGTGTGCCGCCGTGGCAACGGCATGGGAGAGCATCTCGCCGGCGACGTCGATGCGCCGGAGCGCGAAGTCGTCGGGGCCGAGCCCGCGCCGCCGGGCTGCCGTGACGAGCCGGGCCAGGTAGCTGGGGTAGGTGCCGAGGATCGTCGCCGCGTTGGCGTCTCCGTGGTCGAGCAGGCCGTCGATGCTCTGGTCGACGGGGACCAGACCGAGGGCGCGACTGCGGGCCCCGACGAGACGGCACACCTCGATGTCGTGTTGCACTGCCGCGGTGGCCCGCGAGCTGAGGTTGATCTGCAGGCAGTCGGTGTGGTTGATCTCGTTGCGCAGCAGTCCCGACAGCGCCGCCATGCGCCGGCCACAACTCGGCTTCGTAGCGTGACAACCAGACTTCGGCAGGTTTGCCGGTCGTGCCGGTCGTGCGGGTGCTCAGGTACGGGCGGGCGTCGGTGCACACGAAGTCGGCGGTGTGGTCGACGAGGTCGGCCTTGCGGGTGACCGGCAGGGACCGGATCGAGTCGAGGTCGACCGTCTTCGGGTCCAGGCCGGCCGCGGCGAAGCGCTGCCGCGTAGAACGGCGATCGCTTGGCCAGGCGACGGGCCGTCCGCCGTAGTCCCTGGGTCTGGAAGTGGGTGCGCGTCTCGGGGTCGGCGAACGGACCGTCGAGCAGTTGATCGACGTCGTCGCCGGGGCTGCCGAACTCGCGCAGGGTGGCGTCGGCGTCGGCGACGAGGCGCTGGATGATGTGCGGCTTGATCCGTCGACCATTGACCATGGCCATGGCCATTCGGAACTGCCGTATGCCGGTTTCGAACACCGCGCCTCCACAGGGATCAGAACAACGAGCGTCATCGATGGTGCGCCAGGGTGCGGACCGCTCGCGCCGGCGACGGCACGAGCGGGTCCGAACCCCGACCTGAGATGCTGAACGGCAAGCGTTCAGCCGACGGTCAGGAGCCTCCGCCGCACGCGGCGAAGAGCACCGCGGTGAGTGAGCCAAGCGCGTAGCGAGCGTGCTTGACACTGCACTTCAGCGTCGTCATGGGAACCTCCTTTCGATGACCTAGAGGGGCGATCACTCGACGGGTCACGATTCGACGACGACTTCGAGGTTCATCTCGGGGTGCAGGGTGCACGTCAGGTCGTAGGAGCCGGGTTCTTCCCATGCGTCCGGTGACGAACGGGTCACCCCGCGGCATCGACCGCACGTCATCGGGACCGAACGACGGCACACCAGCGCCGTCCGACACGCGGGCGCGGTCGCCCGGAGCAAGGACGTGCAAGAAGTTCGAGTTGTTGACGAACTGGATCTGCTGGCCCTGGTGGATCGTGATCACGTCCCGGTCGAACGCGACCTGCTCCATTCCGACCAGGTTCGGACGCCTCGGCAGAGGCTCCTCGCTGGTCAGGCCCGGCAGCAGCGCACCGAGCACGACGAACGGAACCGCCAACACGAACCTGGGTACCACTGGAACCTCCATCGCCACCCCGACAGCACCACCGCCGTCGAGGCCCCGTCATCGTTCGACAGGGGGTGCGGATCTAGAGCACCCACCACCGACGCGGATACATCCACGCCCCGCGACGACGATGCGAACGGTTCTCTCCCGGCCTTGCCCAGCGGCGCTCGTCCGCGATGCCATCGGGCGCGACGGGGGACAGTTCGCGCTCACGCACCGTCGGCATTGAGGAACGCGGCCCACGAGAGCGGACCGACGATGCCATCGGCATCGAGCCCGTTGAGCTGCTGCATGAGACGCGCTGCGGCTTGCGTCCGCGGTCCGTAGTCGGCGTCGACCGCGCCGACGTCGAAGGCCGGGTGGCCGGACAGGGCGTGCAGGCCGAGGGCGAGCACCTGCACCAACCGGACGTCGTCGTTGCCGGCCAGCTGTGCTCGCAAGTCGGGGTGGAGCATGGTCTTGTGCATCGGGATCTCGATCCTTTCGATCGTCGGGGAGGGGGGCGTCGGGGGTGGCGCCGGCGGCGACGCGGGAATCGGCTGTTCGCCGACAGGCTCGGGCGGCGGGCCACCCTCGATCGGCAGTGGCCACGGGGCGAGGTCCCAGGGGGGCACGCGCCTGCCGCGTGTCGCTGGGATCTCCACCGGCTGGATGTGCCACGGCTCGTTGTTGACGTCACGGAACGTGCGCAGCCCGAAGCGGGCGCAGTTCGCCTCCATCCACGCCCATGACGCCGACGGCACCATGTCCGCGGCGACGGCGTCCCGGTCACCGTTGCCGTTGCCCGGAAAGCCCTCGTGGTTGGAGTTGCCCGGTCGGGCGTGGCCCTTCGGATCGCGGCGGTAGCCGGCGAGCTGTGTGGCGTGCGAGCGCCACCCGGTCCCGACGCCGAGCGGGACCTGCACGGCGGCCGCGGCCACCATCAGCGCCGCGACGCGGCGACGGAACTCCGGGTGCAGGTTCCGCCATGTCGGTTGCTCTTCCAGCTGCGCAAACGTCAGCATCTGGCCGAGGCCCGACACTCCATGATCGTCACGTGCGTAGCCGAAGGGAAACTCCGTGGTCGCTTCGAGAAGCAGTCCGTCCATGACCGATGTACGCCGCGACGCCACCATCGGTTCGCGATCGCAGCAGCGGGCGATCCGCTTCGAGGATCGACGGGCTTCGCTAGCGCGCGGTTAACGGCGGCCGCTCATCGTGGACGGCATGAGACGGTCCACGACGATGTTCACGCTCACCCTCGGCCTGGCGATCGCCGCCATCGGGTTCATGGCGCCGCCTCGATCGGCGTCGGGCGATGCCGCGGCATCCGGTCGGCGACCGGTGACGTGCGATCCGGCCGATCCGGAGAGTTGCCTGTACACGTCGGACCTGGCCTTCGACGTCGGGGTCGTCGATGGAGTCTCGTTGACCGATCCCGCCCGCGCGGACCACGAGGTCCCGCTGCTGATCCGCTATCCGGTGCTCGAGGCGGCCGAACCTCGCCCGGTGGTGATCTGGAACCATGGCGGCGCGCCGTCACGTCAAGGGGCGACCCGCAGCGCGGAGTGGGGCACCCTGCTGGCCGCGGCCGGATACGTCGTCATCCACCCGGCCCGCCTCCCGCTCGCCGACCCGACGCCGCTGCGCGCCGAGTGCGAGGCCAACGGCGTCCTCGAACCCGACGACTGCTCCCACTTCGTCGGCCAAGTCCTCTACGGCCCCCAAACCACACACTTCCTCGTCGCCCACCTCGCCGAGATCGCCGCCCTCGATCCGGCCCTCGCCGGGTTGCTCGACGCCGAGCGCATCGTCGTCGCCGGCCATTCGGCAGGCTCGACCGTGGCGTTGGCCAACGCCGGCGCCCGACAGCAGTTCACGGACGGCGGCCCACTGTACGACGAGCGCGACGACGCGCCCATCGCCTTCCTGGCCACCGGTGTGCAAGGTCCCATGTACGCCGGGTTCTCCTCCGGGTTCCAGCCAGCCGACGCGGCGACGGGGTCTGCGCTGCACAGCTTCACCGCCATCGATCGCCCGTTCATGTTCATCACCGGGATCGGTGACGAGACCGGTGAGCCGCCCGAGAGCCGTACCAGCGCATGGCTCACCGCCCAGGCGACCGGCGACCTGTACCTGTCATGGGACACCGACCGCCGCGCCGTCCACGAGACGATGGACATCGACAAGTGCGACACCGCGGTGCGCTCCGATCACTGCCGGTGGATCGGGTCCGCCGGGCTGGCGTTCCTCGACGCCGTCGTCCGCCTGCGACCAGAAGCGCGGCAGTGGCTCGACTCCGACGCCTACCGCGTGCTCACCGGCGGCGCCATCGAGCTCCACAACCGCTGACGCGTGAGGTGACCGCGCTTGACGGCGCCGGTTCGGTGTCTCACCGAACAAGGCGTGCCGCGGTTCGTGCCGTTGCGGACGGGAACGCGGCACAACGGCGTCACGCAGCTCGGACGTGCGGCAGTGTGGGGGCGTGCGGGTCCACGTCGGAACGTCCGGGTGGAGCTACCCCCACTGGGAGGGGGTGCTGTACCCGCCTGCCTTGCCGCCGCCGGCTCGCCTCGCGCACGTCGTGTCGACGTTCTCCACCGTGGAGCTGAACGCCAGCTTCTACCGGTGGCCCGCCGACCGTTCGTTCGCGCGGTGGCGGTCGCGTCTCCCCGAAGGATTCGTCATGTCGGTCAAGGCAGCCCGGGGGCTGACGCACGCCAAGCGGCTGTACCAGCCCGAGCGCTGGATCGATCGGATCGCTGCCGGCTGGCACGAGCTCGGTGACCGCCGCGGCGTCCTGCTGGTCCAGCTCGCGGCGAGCCAGCGGCGCGATGACGCCCGGCTGGACCACTTCCTGTCCTCGCTGCCGCCGTGGATCGACGTCGCCGTCGAGCTGCGTCACGAGAGCTGGGTGGACGACGCGGTGTTCGACCTCCTGCACCGTCACGGCGCGGCGTACTGCGTGATGAGTGGTGCGGGGTTGCCCTGCGTGCTGCGGGCGACGGCCCCGTTCGTCTACGTCCGGCTCCACGGACCCGACCACGATCACCTCTACGGTGGGTCCTACAGCGACGACGATCTGCGCTGGTGGCGTGACCGCATCGGCGAGTGGGCCGACCGCGGCCTCGACGTCTTCGCCTACTTCAACAACGACGGAGCGGGGCACGCCGTCCGCAACGCCCTGACGCTGCGCTCCCTGCTCGTGTGACGGGCAGGACCGCGAGCGGGCCCGGCACCCGCCCGTGGTCTGATGGCAGGGAATGAACCTCCACGATGGGTCTTCGTATTGGCCGACGCGCGACGGTCTGGCCGCGGTGTTCCCGCCACTTGTCGAGGACTGTTCCTGCGACGTGGTGGTCGTCGGGGCCGGGATCACCGGCTCGCTGGTCGCCCTTGAGCTGCACGCTCGCGGCCTCGACGTGGTCGTGCTCGACGGCCGCGACGTCGCGACCGGCGCCACGGCCGCGAGCACGGCGTTGTTGCAGTACGAGATCGACGAGCTCCTGATCGACCTGAGCGACCGCTACGGGATCGACATCGCGACCACGTGCTACCGCGAGAGCAGTCGGGGCGTGGACTTGGTAGCTGACGGCCCGCGCCGCGATGACGAGTTGTTGATGCACTGGGGATCGTCGCCCACGGTGCCATACGGTCGGCGCAGGGAGCATCCGTCGATCCCTACGCGCTGTCCTACGCGGCCTTGCGATCGTTCGTGATCACGGCCAGCGGGTCCACGATCGGACGAACGTCGTCGAGTTCGCGTTCAGCGCCCGACGGGCACGACTCCACACCGATCGCGGCGCCACCGTGTCGGCCACGTGGTGTGTCATCGCCACCGGGTACGAGGTGACGCAGCTGCTCCCGCACCTGCCGATCTCGTTGACGACGACCTTCGCGTTCGTCAGCGAACCGGTCGACGATCTCGACGAGCGCTATCCGCAGGGGGTGCTGTTCTGGGACCACGACGATCCCTACTTGTACGGGCGCACGACGGACGACCACCGGGTCCTGGTCGGCGGCCGTGATGAGCGCTACCGGGATCCGCGACGTCGTCGACAGGCCCTGCCGGCCAAGGCGCGCGCTCTTCAGCGTGACGCCGGCCGGCGCCTGCCCGGCCTCGAGCTGGAGATGGGCCGGCACGTTCGCCGAATCGCCTGACGGTCTCCCGTTCATCGGGAGCCACCCTTCCCTGCCTCGGTGCCGGTTCGCCTTGGGCTTCGGTGGCGCCCTCGCCGCCGAGTAGGTGGCCGCGGATCTGGCGGGCGATCCGGACCCGGGCGCCTCGATGTACCGGCTGGACCGGCCGATGCACGGCCAGCGGTAGCCGGCGCCGGTCGAGGTGCCGTCGTCGTCGGCAACGGACGGGAAGGGCGGTGGTTGCGTGCGAGACGTGTCGCGGGCGAGACGGGTCGCCCGTTCCACAGACCGGCCGTGCTCGTTGCGTCAGTCCTTGAGGATCTTGCTCGCCTTGCGAGCGATGCGCTCGTAGTCCTTGGTGGAGAGGTTGCCGTCCTTGTGGTTCTTCTTGGCGAGGCGCACCGCACTGATGGCGTGCCCCCTGTCGGGCATCGGATAGTTCCCTGGCTCCCGGCGGGCCTTCTTGCTCCGCGCCTTCTCGGGGAGGCCGAACTGTGATGGTTCGAGCGCCTCTCGCTTCTTGGCTGACAGCTTGGCCATGTCGAACCTCGATTCGCTTCGGGACGGGGGTTACCCGGCCGGCTGGGCCGTCATGCCGGATGCCTCATCGACGACGGCTTCGGAGCCTCGCCGGGGAGGAGTGGTCGGTGAGGCTCTGATCTCACGACGGGCGGCACGGATCCCGCTCACCTCGTGTGCGGCATGTCCAGGCTGAACGAGACGATCCGGTCGGCTGCGGCCTGATCGTCTGTCGTCGACACGTCCACGATGAGGGGGTCGAGCGCGAGGACGAGCGGTTCTCGCACCTTCATCTGATGGCTCAGCAGGTCACGCGGGTCACCGTCGTGGACGAGCGGACGGTGGGCCTTCTTGATCGCCTTGCGGGCGAGGTGGTCGACGGGAGCGGTGAGCCAGACCACGGCGTGCCCCGTGAGGTTGTCCCGGACGACAGCCGACTCGCAGACCGAAGCCGCGGGCCCGATGACAGCCGGTACGCCGGACGCGAGAGCAGCGAGGGCGATCCGGACCTCCATCGCGTGCAGGGCTTCGATGCCCTCGGCGCTCGCCACGTCGGCCGCTGTGCGGCCGCCAGTGCACTCGGAGAGTCGCTCGTCGCCGTCGATCAGCTCGACGCCGAGACGTTCGGCGACGATGCGGCCGATCGACGTCTTGCCGGCACCCATCAGTCCCAGCAACACGACGTGGTGTCCCATCCCGTCTGGGCTACCCCGCCGCCAACGCCCATGACACGTCCTCGTGGGTTCACACCCGGACAGTTGGTCAGCGGGAAGGCACTGTGCGACTGTTCTCAGGTCGTCGTGTGGCTGGTGGCGTAGTCACCGGCGTCGGCGAGACCCTTGGCCGATGCGGTGGCTGCTGCTCCGGCCGATGCGAACCTCTGCTCCATCCCGGGCGGTGTGTAGATCTCGACGAGCCGCGCGAACTCGTCGGTGTCGTTCCAGAGCTCGTGCTCGACGAAGCGCGGCATGAGCAGCACGCCGCCTGCGCCCAGCACGGTGTGTTCGTCGCCGATACGGAACCGGACCCGTCCCGAGATCACGATGTTGATCTGATCCTCGGTGTCGTGGGTGTGCGCGTCGACGTGCAGCCCCGCCGGCATGTCGACCGTGATCAGCACGGCATGACCGTTCGTCTCCGAGCCGGCCACGACCACTCGGAAGGGCGTCCCGTCGATGTGTTCTCCGCTGCCCCAGGCGGCTCCGATGCTCATCTCGCTCCACCTTTCGCTGGGTTTCATCACTAGTGACTATCACTAGTGATGATCACTAGTACTCTCTCGGTGTGGTGCCAGTCAAGGGTCGATCGCGACGGGAGAAGGCGGCGGCGACACGCCGACGCATGCTGGACGCCGCCTACGAGCTGTTCTGCAGTGACGGTTATCGCGCCACGACGATGGAAGCGATCGCCGAGCGCGCCGGCGTCGCCGTGCAAACGCTGTACTTCACGTTCCACACCAAAGACGAGCTGTTCCAGGCCGTGCACGAACGCACCGTCCTCGGCGACGACAACGTGCCACCCCCGATGCAGCCGTGGTACCTCGCAGCTGTCGCGTCCGACGACGTCGGACACGCGGTGCGTCACATCTGCCGGGGCGTGCTGTCGATCTCTCGTCGCGTCGCACCGATGATCCCCGCCTTCCACGCAGTCGCCGGCGACCCGGCCGGCGAAGTGTGGGAACGCAGCCAACGCCTGCGCCACGAGGGCATGGTCGAACTCGTCGCCGTGCTCACCAAGAAGACACCCCTGCGGAAGGGCGTCAGCAAGGACCACGCCGCCGACGTGCTCTACCTCCTCCTCGGTCCCGACCTGTATTGGACGATGGTGCTCGGATGCGGCTGGACTGAACGCCAGCTCGCCGACTGGACCGAGCGAGTCGTCCTCGACGACGTGTTCGGACTCGAACCCGCCGACACGTAGCGAGATCGCCAGCGCGTTCTCGGGCGGCCCGGTGCTGGCGGCCAAGTTCTTCCGCTGGGAGTCATCCCCTAGGCGGCGACCTCGGCGAGCAGGGCGTCGATCTGGGACATCCAGGCCCTCATGCCCTCAACGACGCCCATGGCGATCGCTTGCTCCATCCCTTCGAGCGAGTCGAAATGCGTGGTGAGGATCATTCGGGTCGTGTCGCCCGCCGCCTCGATGTCGATCTCCATGCGAGTCATGGAATTGCCGTCGCTGGGCGTTCCGTCATCTTCGACGATGGCGTCTTCGACCACGAGCCTGGTCGGGGCGTCGACCTCGACCACGTTCCAGGTGCCGTCGAACCTGTCGCCGCCGTCGGGGCCGGACATGTAGTAGGTGATCGTGCCGCCCGGCGTGAGGTCGTGATGCTCGAAGGTGGCCGGGAACCCTGGCGGACCCCACCACCGCTCGAGGAGGCGCGGGTCGGCCCACAGCTGCCACACGTTGGTGATGGACGCCTTGAACTCCGCAGTGATGACCATCT
This sequence comes from uncultured Acidimicrobiia bacterium, assembly GCA_963784255.1. GTDB lineage: Bacteria > Actinomycetota > Acidimicrobiia > Acidimicrobiales > Ilumatobacteraceae > JALZMG01. The sequence goes on from CAWAQO010000007.1 coordinate 846,988, forward strand.
TCTTGGCCTCGGCGTTCTTGTCGACATTCCAAACGGTCATTCGCTTTCCTCTCCCGTGGTGTCGTTGAGGACGTCTTCGAAGCGTTCGAGGCGGGCCCGCCACAGCGTTTCGAGTTCGTCGAGAAGTTCGTGTGCGCGGCGCAGTTGGTCGACCTCGCCGCGAACGAGTTGTTCCCGTCCGCTCCGGTGCTTTGAGACCAAACCGGCGTCGACCAGGACCTCGACGTGCTTCTGCACCGCGGTGAGGCTGATCGGATACAGCCGGCCGAGCTCGCTGACAGAGCGCTCACGGTCGAGCGTCTGCTTGACGATGTCGCGCCGTGTTGCATCGCTGAGCGCGAAGAACAACCGGTCGGTCCGATTCGCTCGCTCGAGAGTTCCTGCAACCATTTGGTTGTAGATTACGCCTCCCGCCGACGATGTCAAGCGGGCAGCGCTCGCCGTGTTCGCGGGGGAGGTCGCCCCATGGATGATCATCTCGTGGGCGAGAGCCCTCTCGACAATGTGGCGAACAGAACTGTCGCTGCTGCGTCTACCAGTCCTGGGCGGCGAGCAGCAGCGCGGCGAGCGGCTCGAGCGTGGCCATGAGCTCGTCGAGCTCGCCCGGTTCGAGGCGTTCGTAGGGCTTCGCCGCGAGGTCGTCGGTGAGCGCCTCGACCCGCTGTTTGACGGCGCGTCCCGGTTCGCTGAGCCAACCGTCATCGCCGATCAGGCCGCGATCGCGCATTCCGTCGATGACGGCGGCGAGCTGCGCTGCCGGGAGGTGGTGGATGCGTCCGAACTTCTCCGCGGGCATGCCCATGTCGAGGGCGAACAGGACGTGAGCCTCGAGGCCGCCGACACCCTCGACCATCAGGGCTGCGCTGTGCCCGTCGCCGCGGTGCTCGCGCAGCAAGGAAGCGGCATGGAAGAGGCGGGCCACCACGTCATGGGGGGTCGGGATCGCGCGCAGCGCGGCGTACATCGGGCGGCCCTGGAACGGTGCGCTGGTCGCGGCCTTGGTCAACAGGTCAGCGGCGCGGGCGAAGCCGGGAGAGTCCACGTGATCGCCGAGGATCCGCCGTAACGCCTTCACGCAGCCCGCCTGGCGAGCGGCGATCGCCGCTTCTGGCGTGGTGGTGCGCCACACCTTCGGAATGTGTCGGGCCACCTCACCGGGAGCGAAGTTGTAGAAGAGCGCGTCCACCACCTCCGCTGGGACGAGGCCCAGGGGCGCCGCCCGTCCGGCGAAGTAGGTGTCCCAGTAGTTGGTGAACCCGAGGGCGAACATCGCTTCGTTGGGTTCGTCGGCTGAGTAGGGGATGACACCGATCGGCTCGACGAGCTCGAACATCCGGCGTGCCATCGAGTTCATCGTGCACTCCTCCCGCTGCAGCCCCGGCGCCCCTTGCGGACACTCACGATCAGTTGGACGGTTGCGCGCAGCCAATCTCATCGCACGACGACGGTGGTATTCGACGGTCCTGGGGCTGATGAACAGTTCGCTCCCGATCTCCGGGTTTGTGTGTTCGTCTGCCGCCAGCCGGGCGATCTGTGCTTCCTGCGGGGTCAGGCCGGCCCGCGCGGAAGGAGTGCGCTTGCGGGCTGTCTCGCCGGTGGCGAGAAGCTCGCGGTGGGCGCGCTCGGCGAAGGTCTCGGCTCCCATGTCGTGGAACATGTCGTAGGCGGCTCGAAGCTGCTCGCGGGCGTCGAGCCGTCGGTGTTCGCGTCGCAGCCACTCGCCGTACAGCAGGTGTGCCCGGGCGAGGTGCACGACGACCCGGCTGCGTCCCAGCCGCTCGATCGCCTCGAGGTGCAGGGCGTTGGCTGCCTCGCCGGAGGCGAGCAGCGCGCGTGACCGCGCCAGGATCCCGAGGGCCCAGTCGGTGCCCGCGGCGACGGTCCGTTCCTCGAGTTCGGACAGCGCGTCGGCGGCGACCTCACGGGAGTCTCCACGCGCGGCAGCCTCGATCAGTTCGACGAGAGCGAAACCACGGACGCCGAGATCGTCGTCGTCGCACGCGTCCCGGGCGCCGGCCAGCGCCTCGTCGTAGCGGCCGAGCCCGTTGTGCAGGATGGCCGACACGTAGCCCGACTGACTGATCGCCCGTCCCTCACCCCGCATCCTGGCGTTCGCCGCGGCCCAGGCGAAGTGGTTCTGCGCCTTCGCCTCAACGCCCTGCCACGCAAGCAGCAGAGTCGAGGCGTACCCCACTGGCGCGTGGCCGGTGGCGGCGGTGATCGAGTTGGATTCTTCGATCAGGGCGGCGGCAGCGGTGAACTGTCCGGCGTGGATGTGCACGCCGGCGCGATACGCCAGGGCGATCGGGAGATGTCCGAGCGTTCCCGTGTCACGTGCGAGCCGAACCGCGCGCGTCGCGAGTTCATTCATCAGGGCGTCGTCCCACAGTTCCCCGGCGAGGAGCCATGCCAGCCAGAACCACTTCGTACTGCCGGCGTTCTCGTCCTCAGTGTCGCGGCGGAACACCTCCAGCGCGTGTCGCAGCGGCGCGACCGCGGCGGTGTATCCGTCCGTGAACCTCCTCGTGACGCCGTCCAACAACAGGTCGATCGGGCGCGGCGGAGACGATTGGGCTGGCGCGGCGCGAGCGGTTTCGGCGATCTCCCGGAGGGTGGGGTGGGTGCAGAGGCGTCCGGCGAAGATCGCTGCGCCGAGCGCCTCGAGGTAGGTCTCGCTTGCCAGTCGGTCGTCGACGTGTTCGAGGCGCTTGGCCGCATCGAGGAGCAGCGGAGGAGCGTCGCGTCCGCGAATGCGGGCGAAGACGATCTCGGCTCGCAGCCGCGCCAGCCGGGCTTGCAGCAGGTCGTCGAGCGGGCCGATCTCCGCCGCCTCGATCAGCGCTTCGGCAGGGTCGTAGGCGGCCGCCTCGAACTTGGCTTGTGCTGCGGCGAGAGCCCGAGCAGCGCGGCGGGCTGGGTCACCTGTCAACTCCGTGGCTCGCTCCAAGAACGCGGCGTTGGCAGCGGGACCGCCACGGCTCTGCGCCCGCGCGGCTGAGCGTTCCAAGTCGCCGCGACGTCCTCGTCGGGCTTCGCAGCCGCATGGGCCAGGCGCGCCGATGCGCCTACGGCGGCGTTGGTGATCACCGCACCCCCATAGGAGTGCGCGACGGCGAGGACGGGACCGGGGACCTGGTCGAACACGCTGGCCACGTAGGCGCTGTCGGTGGAGATCCCGCGCAGCGGGTTGGCGGCTGCGATCACCGGGACGCCCGTCGCCTGCAGGCGCTCGATGACGCCGGCCCAGCTGGAGCTGTCGGCGAAGGCGCCGTGCACGAGCACGACGGTCAGCGCAGTGGTGCTTGTCGTCTGGGACATGGTCAGACCTCCTTGGTCATCCGAACGTGAACACGAACGCTTCGACGCCAGCGTCGAGGAACTCGATGTCGAACCGTCGGTCGTTGATCGGCTCGGGCTGGCGGATCAATTGGTAGATCCGCTGGTAGTCGGCGGCGCCGTCGCCGCGCTCGTCGATGTCGTCGCCGTGGGCCAGCCCCGGTGGCTCGCCGTCGAGGCGGACCGTGAAACGCACGGGTCGGCCGGCCGTCGACGGGCCCATCACGAGGTGCAGGTCACGGGCGTGGAACTGGTAGGAGATGGAACCGCTGGGCTCGTTGAGCAGGGCAGGCACTGCGCCGATCCGCCAGTCGCCTGACAGCGCCCAGTGGTTGCGGCGCAACGCGGCCGGTGCCGAGTAGGTCGTGCCGCACGTCGGGCACCACGTGCTTCGGGCGAGGCGAAGTCGACGGCGCGCCCGTACCCGAGGTAGCTCTCCGGTGATCCCAGGCTGGCCCAGTCGGCCGCCGCCTCGACACCGTCGGGTTCGACGTGCGACGAGGCCCTGCTCGATGTCGGCGCCGGCCTCCCGCAGGAGCATCTGCAGGACCATCTCGGATTGCTCGTACTCGCCTTCGCCGAAGTGGTGGTGCCGGATCCGGCCCTGGGCGTCGACGAAGTACAGCGCGGGCCAGTAGTGGTTGTCGAACGCCTGCCAGACGGCGTAGTCGTTGTCCACCACGACCGGGTAGCGGACGTCCATCTCCTTGATGGCCCGCCCCACGTTGTCGAGGTCGCCCTCGAAGGCGAACTCGGGCGTCTGCACGCCGACGACCGTCAGCCCGCGCCCGGCGTACTTGTTCGCCCAGGCCCGCACGTACGGGAGCGAGCGGATCCAGTTGATGCAGGTGTAGGTGCCGAAGTTGACGAGGACGACCTGTCCGCGGAGGCCCGCCGGCGTCAGGGGTCCTGAGTTGAGCCAGGCGGTGGCCCCGTCGAACGGGGGCAGCATCCCCTCGACCGGGAGCTCGTTGCGGTGCCGAAACATGTGTGGCTCCTTCAGCGCAGCGACTTGAACGCCGTTCGCAGCTCTGAGGAGAACAGCTGCGGCTGCTCCCAGGCGGCGAAGTGGCCGCCTCGGTCGAGCCGGTTGTAGTGGATGAGGTTGTCGGGATAGGCCCGCTCGGCCCAGCTCCTCGGTGCTTGATACAGCTCGTCGGGGAAGACGCTGATGGCGAACGGGATGGAGATGTCCTTGGCGTCGAAGAAGGCCGCCTGTGTTCTCCCAGTAGAGCCGGGCCGCCGAGACTCCGGTGTTCGTCAGCCAGTAGAGCGTGAGGTTGTCGAGGATGTCGTCTCGCGTGAGGTCGCCGGGCAGGCGTCCGTCCAGGATCTGCGCGATGAGTCCCGGCTGGCCGGTGCCGTCGCCGTGGTCGATCGCGAACGCGGCGAGATCGATGGGGGAGTCCGCCAGGCCGTACAGCGTCTGGGGGCGCGTCCCCATGATCTGGGCGTAGGCCACGTGCTTGGCGTAGAAGGCGCTCAACTGGTCGTAGGCGCGGCGCTCCTCGTCGGACAGACCGGACGGCGGCGGCTCGCCGCGCAGGTACCCGCTCGACCTCCGGTGGCGCGGTGCCGGGCATGTTGGAGTGGATCCCGAGCAGCTCCGGAGCGGCCTGTTGACCCATCTGCTGCGTGACCGCCGCACCCCAGTCGCCGCCCTGCGCCACGAACCGCGTGTAGCCGAGGCGCTTCATCAGCACGACCCAGGCCCGGGCGATGCGGGACGGATCCCAGCCGGTGGTGGTCGGCTTGGCGGAGAACCCGTGGCCCGGCAACGACGGGATGACGAGATCGAACGCGTCCGCCGCGGCTGCGCCGTGCGCCGTCGGGTCGGTGAGGGGCTCGATGATCTTCAGCTGCTCGATGATCGAGCCCGGCCACCCGTGCGTGACGATGAGCGGCAGCGCGCCCTCATGCTGGGAGCGGACATGAATGAAGTGAATGTCCAACCCGTCGATCTCGGTCATGAAGTGCGGGAGGGCGTTGAGCTTCGCTTCGCACGTGCGCCAGTCGTAGTCCGTCCCCCAGTAGCCGGCGAGTGCCTGCATCGTCGCCAGCGACACGCCCTGCGAGTCGTCGGTGACCGTCTCGCGATCCGGCCAGCGCGTCGCGGTGATCCGGCGACGCATGTCCTCCACCGCCTCCTGCGGGACGTCGATCCGGAAGGGCCGGATCGTGTCGTCATGGGCCGGCGTACCGGTCGTCGCAACGTCAGTCATGGATCTCTCCTCACATGTCCCTGCTCGAGGTCGTCGGCCTTGCCGGCCCAAGGTCGGCCTTTGCCTCGAATCGAGCCATCATCTCTCACTCGTGGTGACTTCGCACCGGGGTGTCTCCCTGGTCGTCGCCTGGGCCGGACGCACACCGTCGTTCCGGGCGGGGGCGCCACGCACGACTGCGGCCTGGGTGGGATGACCCGCGCGTGGGTCGCATCGGCGTGGTGTGCACGTGTGTGTCGACGGCGAACGCGGACAGGGTCGCACAACCCAAGGCACGATCGTCAACAGGTCGCTGAACTTCACGCTGCCGATCACCGGTGGCTCAGGTGGGTATCAGGGCGCAGGGGGACAAGTGGCCTCTCGCGACGTGTCGACGCCGACGCAGCCCCAGGTCGAGCTGACGTTCCAACTGGAGTTCTGACAGCGTCGTTGCGTCAGGCGCTGCGTGGCAACGGCCAATGTCAGCGGCGAGCTCCTCGGCGACCCGAACGAGCAGCTCCGCGCGCAACTCGCCGGAAGCCCGGTCGGTCTGTTCGCGCTGTACCAGTCGCTGTAGCGGACGAGAGCGCAAGAGAACTCCGGCGACAGTCCATATCGCCCGGTCGGCCGCTGCGGCGACCGCTCAGATCGAAGCCTCTGGCGGCAGCGCCCCTGTCTCCTCACGCAGCCGGCTCCCGGGCGCTGATCTGTGCGGGCACCGCCGGTCAACCAGCTAGCGCGGAGCGAGCAGTTCTGGCGCGTCTACATGCCTACCTGCTCGTGACGGCGAACAGTTGCCAGTCGCCGGGAACACCTTTGAGTTGATGGATGCCTCGGTCGGCGAACTCGATGCCTGACCCGGCGACGAGATCGGTCACTGTGCGCGAAACCAGGACCTCGCCGGGGTTCGCGGCCCCGGCGATGCGAGCGCCGATGTGGACTGCGATCCCGCCGATGTCGTCGCCTCGCAGTTCCACCTCGCCGGTGTGGAGTCCTATCCGGACCTCGACGCCGAGCGGTAACAGGCTGTCGCGGAGTTCGCAACCGCACGTGATGGCCCGCGCGGGTCCGTCGAAAGTGGCGAGCACGCCATCGCCGGTGGCTTTGACGAGCGTGCCTCGGTGGATGTCGATCTGTCGAGCCACGATCGCGTCGTGTTGATCGAGGACCTCCCTCCAGCGTCGGTCGCCAGCGGCGACTGCGTGTGGGGTGGAGCCGACGATGTCGGAGAACATCACTGTGGAAAGGACGCGGTCGGTCGCCACCGCGTGGCGTCGGCCGGTGAGGAACGTCTCGACCTCATCGGCGAATCGATGGCCGACGTGAGCGGTGAGGTGTTCGCCTGGAATCTCGACGAACCGGGCGCCTGTGATGTGGTCGGCCAGCCACCGACCGTTGCCGATCGGCGCAGTCGTGTCGTCGGAGCCGTGCAGGACCAGCGTGGGCACCGAGACCGACGGCAGCACCGGACGCACGTCGATGCCGACGAGTGTTTCGAGGATGGCCCGCAGCGTGTTTGGGCTGCCCATAGCCCGCTCAACGCGAGCCCACTGCTCCCGGACCCGCGTGTTGTTGATCAGGCTCGGAGCGAAGACACGCAACGATTCGCCTCTACCCCAGTCGTCATCGAGGATCCGATTGAGCTCCTCAGCCGTCGCTTCGTTGCCGAGGGGATAGTCGACGTCGACGCGGTGCCGCGCCATCGTTCCGTACAACACGAGCGCGACTGTCCGCTGCGGGTAGGTCGCCGCGAACAGGATGCTCATCGGGCCGCCTTCGGACACGCCGATCAACGCTGCGTTCTCCGAGCCCACAGCATCCATGACCGCACGGACGTCGTCCATCCGTTCCTCGAGCGTCGGCGCGCCAACGTTGCGATCCGACAACCCCATCCCACGCTTGTCGAAGATCATCAAGCGCGAGAACGACGCGAGACGCTCCATGAGACGAACGTAGGGCGGGCTCTCGAAGTCGATCTCCAGGTTGCTCGCTAAGCCCGAGACCCACACCAGATCAAGTGGACCCGTACCCATCACCCGATACGCGATGTTCACCCCGCCTGCGTCCGCGTACCGAATCGACCCCGGGTCCATCATCCATCCCTCGCGGCAGCCAGGCGCTCGAACGGGTGGCATCCTTCGTCGGCCACGACAGGGAACACTCGTGGGACCAGAGCCACAGAGCCGGCGCCGGGACGATCGCGCTGCGACGGTGTCCTGGGTCGCAGGCAGTCGAACGCCCAAGCCGCGTACGGGCGTGAGGTGGGCCGTGCGTTGTCGTCTCAGGGGAAGTGGGCGAGGATGTCCGCCCAGCCACCGGCGGCCGGTCCGTCGACGAGGTGATCGGCGCACGCCACGACTCGTGGATCTGAGCCTTCGATGACACAGGCGACCGCTGCCGAGCGAAGCAGCTCAATGTCGTTGAGCCCGTCGCCGACGGCGAGTACCGCACCTTCATCGAGTCCGTCGTGAGCACAGAACGCCTGAACGCCTCGCCACTTGTGCACGCCAACGGGACCTACGGTCAGCGTGTAGGCGCCGTAGGTTGCATCCCAGGTCACGATCGGCGTGGCGATCGACGCGAGATCGACAGCGATCGGCTGCACCATGTTCCGGGCCACACCGCACACCGAGAACGACTGCACCGACTCGTTGACCACGACCGCGCCGAGGTCGGCGCGGAGCGACCACTCGGCGAGATAGGCGACGTGGTCAGGGTGTGACGACGGCCGCGGACCAAGACGGGCATCGCGCTCGTCCTCGGCCACCACACCAATGCACGGCTCGACGGCGTGCCGGCGGAACACGTCCAGGACCGCCACCGCTGCCAGCCGATCGAAGGCATCGAAATGGATCGTCGCCCAGGCGCGATCCCGCACGATGGCGCCGTCGAGGAGTACCGCAGGCAGGCACAACCCGTTGCGGCCCAGCATCCGGCGAACCGGCCCGGATCGACGCGCTGTCGCCGCGAGGACTGGGATTCCCCTACGGCCCAGCTGCTCGAGCGCGGCAAGCACCCTTGGATGCACGACCCGATCGACACCCCACAGCGTGCCGTCCAGGTCGGTCACCACCAGCTCGATCGGCGCGCTCACACCACCAACCTACGAATCACGCCGACCGTCCCGGCCAGTGAGCACGAGCGTCCGAGAACGCCGACAACAACCGCGGTCGACTACTCCGCCGGTGTCACCAAACGCCGGATCGCAGCGTGCGTTGAGCGCGTGTCCTCCGTGACGCCGGCGATGTTTGATCACAGGTGTACGGCATCCTGGAAGAGTGCAGGTTTCGATCACTGGCTACAACCTCCCCGGTCGCAGCTTCTGTTCGCCCGATGGATCCCGGATCGCCAACGTCCACGTCGGAATTCAGGTACGACGTGATCCAGCACAGCTCGTGCCAGCCGACCCGACCGAAGGCAATTGGCGTGGGGAGACGTCGACCGAACATGCCACTTTGGCATGTTCCGACGGGCCAAGCTGATGCTGAATCGGATCGATCTAGCCATCGTGCGATCGGCCCTCGAAACGAATCTCCTCGCTGCCCAACGTCGATCTGACCGGCAACGACGGCGGCCCTCGGTGCGCTCGCGTCGATCCACCGGCCATCGAATGGTCTGCGCCCCACCCCTGAGGACTCCACCGTCTCTGATCGCCGGCTGAGCGCTGCTGACCGGTGGTCAGCTGGGTCGCTCGGCTGTGTGGTCCGTGGGTTGCGGCGTGACGCTGAGGACCTTGACTGCATCCGGAGTTTCGAACCGATGCCACGTGCCCTGCGGTACGACCACGAGTTCCCCCGGATGCAGCGTGGCGGGATGCTCCGTCTCGCCATCGAGAAAGAAGATGGTGGTCGTGCCGTCGATGACCATGACGATCTCGTCACCGACGGTGTGGCGTTCCCATTCGCTCAGTCCGGCCCAGTAGCCGACGAAGACTGCGCCGTCTCGATAATCAGCAAGCCGATGGAACGCATCGGCCGAGTCTTCGTTGCTCCCAGTCGGTGTTCGGTCCGGCAGGAACGTCAATTGATCGATCGAATCCTTGATCGAGACCGCGACCGGCCGAGCATCTTCCACGTCGCGAGACTATGCGGCACGGCACAACGGCTTGGCCGTGTGCCGGGTTGCCGCCGCGCCCGACCTCGAGTGGCCAACGACGAGTGTCACCGATCGCCGGGTCTGCCCGCGTGTCGTGGGACTCAGTAGCGGTGTCGGTAGCCCGCGGGCGAATCCCTGCCGATGTGGAGCGCCAGTACAACGAGGCGAACCCGACCTCCTGACCGCGCCTGCCAGCAGCCGGATCACCACATCCGGTTCACCCAGGTTCCGCTCTCCCTACCCTGGAGGATGAGTTGGGTCGCGGCGTCGGGCTGGGACACGAACGAGACGTGCGAAGCCGGGACCTCCACGATCGTCGCGTTCGCCCGTTCGGCCATGAACCGTTGCAGGGCGGGCGGGATCGCCTTGTCCTCGGTCCCGAGCAGATACCAGCACGGCAGTGTCTGCCACGCCGGTGGCGCCGACGGCGTGGCGGCGAACGCGGCGGCGTAGGGCCGCTGTGCCGCGGCCATCACCGCGGCGGTCTCAGGATCGACGTCGGCGGCGAAGGCTTCGTGGAACGCCTCGGGGACGAGGTAGAAGTCGATGCCCTCGCTCCCGTCGGGGCTGGTGAACGGAACGGGCCTGATCGAAGGCAGCTTGCCCTGCACCGGCGAATGGCGCGTGGTGTCGTCGACCGAGGGTGTCGGTGCCCCGTCTCCCGCAAGAGCGTCGCCGGCCAAGTTCCCGCCCCGGGGCGAACTCGAACGATGAAGCGATGCGTCGCGGGCTGCGAGAGTAGATCCGATGTTCGTCCGGATGAGCACCGTGACACTCGCGCTCGTGCTGTGCCTCATCATCGGAGGCACCGTTGCCATCGGGACCGCCATCGGGCGTCGCCTACGAGACCGGCCCGGCGTCCAACACGAGCCGGTCGGCGTCGTGCAGGGCGCCCTCCTCGGTCTCGTCGGTCTGCTGCTCGCGTTTGGACTCACGATGGCCGTCGGCCGGTACGACGCACGACGCGCCCTCGTCGTGCACGAGGCCGACACCATCGGCACGACGTTCCTACGAGCACAGCTGTTGGTGGAGCCAACCCGCTCCGAATCGCTCGATCTCCTCGTCCAGTACGCCGATGGCGCCGCTGCGTTGGCCGACCACGTCCCCGAATCCACCAAGTTCCAAGCCGCATCAGCACGAATGGACGAACTGCAACGGGACCTCTGGCGCTACGCCGCCACCGCGATTGCCGACGATCCAACCGGCAGCGCGCCGCGACTCTACGTCGAGACCCTCAACGAGATGATCGACGCGCACTCCGACCGTCTGGCATCCCTGCGCAACCGGGTTCCACCCACCGTGCTGGCTCTCCAACTTTTCGGCAGTGCCATCGCGCTCGGCGCGCTCTCCCTCTACCTCGCACTGCTCGGACGGGGCCTGCTCACCTCGCTCGTCGCCACCATCGTCGTACTCCTCATCCTGTTCATCTCCTTCGACCTCGACCGTCCAAACCGCGGACTCATCACCGTCTCCGGCCGACCACTCGTCGAGGCCCGAGCGGCGATGGACCAAACACCGGCCGCGCCAGGATCCTGACGACAGCCGAGCATGCCCGCTTGGAAATCGTGCACTGGTCGACAATCGGACGCACGAGCGCCGACCCGTTTCGTCGAGCCTCGCCAGGAATCCTGGGCGGCGTGCGTTCCGAGTCGCTGACCGTCGCATCTGGAGAGCAGGTCGGTGTGGCGGCTCCCAGCTCGCCCGTCGGCTCACGCGGTGGGGTCGAGCGGTGGGTGCTCGAGCACGCGGGGCCGGTACTCGACCAGTTGGATGCGGCCGTCGAAGGTGCGGTTGTCGATCATCTCGAGAGCGACGTCCGGGTAGCCGTCGTAGATTCGTTCTGCTCCCGTGGCGCCGGTGATCACCGGGAACATCACGACCCGGAAGCGATCGACGAGTCCGGCTCGCAGCAGCGACCGGCACAGACTGATGCTGCCGATCGTGCTCATGATGCCCGAGCCGTGCGCCTTCATCGCCCGGACGGCTTCGACCGCGTCATCGCGTACGAGCGTGGAGTTGGCCCACGAGAGCGCCTCCTCGAGAGAGGTGGAGAACACCACCTTCGACGCTTGCGTGAGTCCGTCGACGGAGGCCGCCTCGTCGGCGTTGAACTCGTCTTGTCCCGCTGGGGTCACTCCGGCCGCGAAGCCCGACATGAGCCGATAGGTGTTCGCTCCCATCAGGTACGTGACATCGGGTTGCTCTTCGAGCCAGGCGAGGTACTCGGGCCCCTGGAGACCCCAGAAGCCGGGCCAGCCCTCGGCCGACGCGTAGCCGTCGAGGGAGGTGATGAAGTCGACGAGAAGTTCTGACATGGTCGTGTCCTTGTCCTTGGATGTCAGGTAGCCGCCCCTGCCTTCGCTACCACGGCGGCACAACGTTGGACGGGGTGCGAGTCGAGAACTCATCGCCAGCGCGGCCCCCGAGTCGGCGATGTGGACGTGGCAGATGCGCACCGAACGGCGCACGACGCGCGATGTCGAGGCACGCCGATCGCGCCCACTGGCGTCGGCTGGTCCGCGAGCCTCGGCAGCCCACGCTCCAGCGCCGCCGCCTCGCGATCGCGCCAAATTCGACGGCTACGCGTGCGGCGCAGCGAAGCGATCGCGGGGAACGCGCCACGGAACGCGCTGCCCTCGTGCCGGGCTGGAGTGCCCTCCAGCGCCGGCTCCGTGGCGCTGATCTGTGCGGGTACCTCCGCACGGTCAGGTAGCGCATCACGGCAGCTCCGCGCTGGACGCCTTGGTCACCAGATCGCACCTGGGCTGGACCGATTCGGTGACCCAAGCGGTGAGCAAGCGCGCCCGACTGCCCGGTAGGGGCGCGGCTCGCAAGCCGCCGTTGCGCACGGATCATCCGATCTGTAGCTGCCCCAGAACGCCGGCTCGAGGTCACTCTTCGATGCGGGTACGAGGCGCGACCTGCCGGTAGCCGGACTCGAGTAGCTCGGCAATCTCGTCCCAGTCCACCGCCCGGTGATCCTCGAGCCCGATGGCGAGCCAACCGCGGTCGCCATGGTGGGGCGAGCTTCGGAATCGACCGTCCTGGCGTAGCGCTGCCATCTCGGCTGGGTCGGCCAAGAAGTGCAGGGAGGGACCCGACGAGCTCCATCGTGCGCGCGAGGGTGAGCCGCGCCCGTTGAAGATCGCAAATCGCCTCCTGCCAACTCGAAACAAGGGCCTGTCCTGAAGTTCACCCTCGTCAGCGCCTGCGAACTGACGGCAGATCAACCGGATGCGGTCGAGCGCCGCTTCGTCGAGTTCGGAGTCGCTGCGCTCCATGCGCGCCAAGTCTTGCCCGCACGGAAGCTTGGCGTTGAACTGGTCACTGATGGCCGCCGGACTCGTCGACCTGGTGCAAGTCACCCTGTTCCCGGTCATCAGCGGCACGACCGGGACCGACCCGATCTTCGGCGGCGCCGCCGACTTCGCCTGGAGCTCGTCGAGAGCCCGCATCCTCGACGGTCGCACCCAGGAGCTCATCTACCGACCCACGATCCACTGACGCATCCATCGGGAGCGGCCCGATCTGCGAGGCCACAGCGAGGAGCTCGCCAAGAGCTCGTCCCGAGCTTCGCCTCGGTGTCCAGACCGCCGGGTCCGGGGGGACGCGCAACGCGAGGGTGCGCTGGCCGGCTAGGCCAGGAAGGACCCGACGAGCGCCCGGAGCTGCTCCGATCGCTGCATGACCTCGGTGTGCTTCGTGCCGGGCAGGACCGCCAGGCGGCAGTCGGGGAAGAGGTCGAGCATCTCGGCGGCGTGGTCGAGGCGGACGAAGTCCTGGTCCCCGATCACGAGGAACGTGGGGGCGGCAACCGAGCGGATCTCGTCGTCGGTCCAGCCGGGCCAATCGTGGACGACCGGCTGCACCCGCTCGAGGAACGGGAGGAAGTCGTCGGGGTCGGGCGCCACCGCCTCGTAGGCGGCTTGCCAGGCCGCGAACTCCTGCTCGGTGGGAAGTCGGGGATCGTCCTGTGCCGGTGCCGTGATCTCCGGGTGGTAGCCATCGGGCCGGATGTTGACGGCGGCGAGCACGAGACGCCGGACCTTCGAGGGGTGCCGCACGGCGACGCCCGTCGCCGTCAGGGCGCCGAGGCTGAAGCCCCAGAGGTCGGCCGGTCCGCCGCCGGCCACCCGGTCCACGAGCTCGGCGACGTCGTCAGCGAAGCGTTCGATGGACATGGGCCGGCCGGTGTCGGGCGTGTGGCCGTGGCCCTGAAGCTCGACCCCGATCACCCGGCGGCCCTGCGTGAGCCACGGCAGCACGTCACCGAAGCTGCCGTCGAAGGTGAGGATCCCACCGTGGAGGGCGACGAGCGGCGGCCCGTCGGGGTCGCCGTGCTCCTCGTACCAGATGGGAACGCCGTCGATCTCCTCGTGAGCCATCGTCCCACGATGTCAGATTTCGTGCTGTCCCGAGCCGTGGCTCCGGAAAGAGCGAGGCGAACGTCTACGGGACCCTGACCAGCGCAATCGAACGGCGCAGGCCGTCACTCGGCAGAGCGGCGAGCGCTCCGCACGGAGATTCACCACGCGCATCGTGCTACCGACGCGCGCTTCGAGCTCGGGCAACATCGTCGCCCACAGCCTCTGAGGAGCATCGATCATGACCAGCCTGGTCATCGCGGCGAACCGGCTCGCCATCGAGGTGACGAACCTCGCCGAGAGATATCGGGGAGTACCGGTGCTTCATGACGTGTCGTTCAGCGTCGAACGGCGCACGGTGTTCGCCCTGCTCGGCGCCAACGGCTCGGCCAAGACGACAACCGTCGTGAGCCATCGCGGAGGGCGCCGGTCCGTCGCCGGCTTGGCTGCGCATGCTGCGCGAGGAAGGCGCGTGCCTCCGCTCTGACGCGGCTTCCTCAGGACGATCGTCCGAAGTTCACTCCAGCCCGGCCCAGATCGACCGCGTCACACCAGCACAGGATCGGCCAGGCCCTTGCGGAGCGCGTCGTTGGCGTTGTCGGGCAACGACTCGAGGGGCTGTTCGAGCTCCTGGACCGTTGGACTGAACTGGGCCACGAGCGGTTCGAGGGCATCCACGTCGAAGTCGTAGAGCTCGGCCGCGTTGAGCCCGAGCAGCCGGCGCTTCTCCTCCACCGGAACTCCTTCGAACACCTGGCGGATGTGCTCGCGTGTGAACGGGTGGGTCCCCTCGTCGTGGGGGAAGTCACTCCCCCACATCCAGTGACCTTCGGCCACGACGTCACGCGCCTGTACGTCTGCCCGACTCGGGAAGCTGACACCGAGCCAGACGCTCTCGTGGATGTACTCGCTGGCCAGGCGTGGTGGTGCCATGTCCTCGGTGAATCGAAGCTCGCCCTGCTGGCCGCGCTTCACGCTCGTGATCAGGTCGTCGAGCTGCTTGCTGAAGGGCTTGAGCCACGCGCAGCCCTGCTCGCTCATCACGAAGCGCAGCTGCGGGAACCGCTCGAACACGCCCGACAGCAGCATCCAGACCAGTGTCCGCTTGGAGTAGAACCCGAGCTCCTGGATGTGCAGGATGGTCGACGAGGGCAGCGCCGGGTACGTCGGCGACCCGGTGCCGCCGTGGACGTTCACCGGGACACCCAGGTCCTGGCACACGGCCCACAGCCGGTCGTAGTCAGGGTGGTTCAGCGGCTTGATGTACGCGTGCACGTCCGGCGGCACCGGCGGGAGCAGGATCCCGCCACGGAGCCCGTGCTCGCTGATCCACTTGACGTCGTCGATGGTGTCGTCGAGGTCGTTCAGGAAGATCTGCCCGATGCCGGCGCGCCGCTCGGGGTACTGGCCGCAGAAGTCGGCGAGCCACCGGTTGTGGGCGCGGATGCCGGCGAGGCGGTGCTCGTAGTCCTCCGGCGGCGGGGGCGGCGCGAACAGCACGAACGAGGGGAAGAACGGTGGCACGGTGTTCGGGAAGATCACCTCCCCGACGACGCCGTCGGCGTCCTGCTGGCCGTTGCGCATCTCGTTGTCCCAATTGCGCAACCGACGGTCGTCGCCGGGCGCCAGGTCTTTGTACGGGTTGCGGTACTTGTTGCGCCAGGCGTCGAAGTCCTCGAGGTACGCGGCGTCGAGGTACTCGCGATAGGCGGCGTGACTCCCACCAGCATGTGTGTCTGCGCTGATCAACAGGTAGCGATCCGAGCTCATTGCAACCCCCCGGGCTGGTTGGACGTGGTTCTGGCACGGTCCGGCCGGTAGGCCCAGGTCCGAGGCCGAGCACGACTAGAATAGTAGTCTAGTTCAGGGTTGGCAAGCTCGCTGTCAGCCCATTGCGTCGCTGGGCGGACCCCACAGGTAGGGGTCGGGGTTGTCCCGCCGCTCCATCACGCCGGCCTTGGTGTGGTACATGGCGTTGGCCCACTCGATGGTCTCGCGGTGCTTGCCTCCGGCCAAGCGAGCATCCTCGTCGAGCCCGGGGTGGACCCAGAACCGGTCGCGCGACATCGCATCGACGGTGAAGTTGGCGACCTCCTCCGGACGCGTCAGGGTCGCCGGGAACCCGTTGGCCCGCAGATTCGCGACGACACCCTGGGCGATCTCGTCCGTCTGCATCGTGGCGACGAGGCCAGGCACGACGACGCCGGCACGGATCTTCGACCCGGCGTCGCGCAGCTGGCCGTACAGGCATTCCATCAGTGCCGTGATCGCGGCTTTCGAGACGGCGTAGGGGCCGTTCCCGTACATCAGACCGGTGACGCCGGCGCCCGAAGCGGTCGCCAGCACGTACCCCCAGTCGTCGTCGGCGACCATTCGTGGGACGAATGCCTTGATCGCCCGCAGGACGCCGAGGAAGTTCACCTGGTTGGCGAACTCCCACGCGTCGGTGTCCGGTGCCAGCAAGCCATGGCCGGGCCCACCGCCTCGTGCGACGTGGTTGAGATGGAGGATGTGCACGCGCCCCAACTGCTCGTACGACGTGTCCGCCAGTTGCTTGATGCTGTCGTGATCGCCCATGTCGGTGCGTACGGCGACGGCGTCGTGCCCGGCGGTGCGGAGCTCCTCCGCCCTCGCCTCGGCGCCGTCGTGATCGACGTCGGCCAGCACCAAACGGGCACCCGCCTCCGCATAGGCACGGCAGAGCGCGAACCCGATGCCTCGCGGGTTGGCGACGCCGGTGACGACGGCGGCCCGTTGGGTCAGGTCCAGGCCCGCCCCGACGTCGGCGCTCACCCGATCCTCGGCAGTTCGGTGAAGAACAGGGCGTTGTCCGGGTAGCGGAACACACCCTCGACGTGGCGACCGGTGACGAAGCCCACGACCGACCAGCCAGAGAACGTCACCGGCAGCTCCTCGGCAGCGATCACGACGTCAGCCGCCGCTGTCCGCCTGGGTACGGAGACTTCCCATCGAGGCCCATCACCTCGATGCCGACCTCGTCGAGGAGATCGAGGCTGGTGTGGACGCCCCGGTCCGCACGGGACCGCAATCGCACAGGACCAGCGTGCCTTCCACCATCGCCTCCATCGACTCGATCTGGTCGGGTTGCACTGACGGTTCGTCGTTCAATCGGCGCCCTCCGGCCACCCGTTCCACCCGATGCGCGCCGAAGTCGGCTGCCGGGTACTTGCGCGTCACCGTTGGAACGAGCAGCACCGGTGAACGTTCGATGTTCTCGGACCGACGCGTACTTCCGGCCAGTTGGCCGTCGACTGGTCGTCGACGAAGATCCACGTCCACTCCTCGCCTTGCTGCCGGTCGGTGCCGGAACGCGAGTCGAGCGCAGGTCTCGACGACCCGTTCGACGGGCCGGTCGAAGTCCAGGCGCAGCCGCACGGCCCTGGTGGTCGTCAGGACCTCGTCGATGTTCGTCGGTGGTTTGGGCGTCTGGTGGTTGCCCCCGGCCATGTCGAACCTCCAGCCTCGGGTGCACGGATCGGTCGTCGGAATGTCCCCCGTCGAGTCAGCATAGAACAGGCTTCTAGTTCAAGTACTCGGCAGTGTCAGCGCCGGCGAGCAAGCCGTCGAGGACGCTGCAGTGCACCACTCTGGTTCGCCACGCTCACGGCAGTCAGTCAGCGTTGATCGGCGAGCGGGCCATCGATCGACGTCGGCGGTGGCGAGAAGATCAGCGCGACGGCGCGGTGGAGTTTCGAACGGACGGTGCGGCTGCTCTGGTACCCCAACGACCAGCTCCTCATGTTGCCGCCGAGCGCCACGAGCACCACGTCGAGCACGTCGTTCCGAACCTCGGGATCCAACGTGTCGACGGCCTTCAGGAAACGGTCCCGGTTCCTGTCGCTGAACTCGGCGAACAGATCGCGGGCGTCCGGATCGGTCGTCGTCTCGATCGTCGTCATCAGTCGGTAGAACTGCGGGCGGCGCTCGAACCCGTCGACGATGCGGTCGAGCAGATCGGTCAGCCGTTCCTGCGGGCCCCCGTGCAGTGGCAGCGCCTGCTGGCGGCGTTCGAAGGAGTCGTTCCACTCGAGGAGCACAGCGGCGAAGAGGTGCTCCTTCGAGCGGAAGTACCGATACACCGTGCCGAGCGCGACCTCGGCGGTGTCGGCGACGTGGCGTACCTGGATGTCCTCGAACTCGCTGCGTTCGAGCATCTCGAGCGCGGCACGGACGATGCGGGTGCGTCGTTCGCGTTGCTTGGTGGTGAGTGCCGATGGTCGGGGCGGCGCGGGCTGCGATCGCTCGCCGCGCCGCGAGGAGCGGCCGCGTTGCATCGGGTTGCTGGCCATCACGACCTGCTGCCCGAAGTGGTGGTCACGAGCGACGTCTCCTTGCCCCAGGTGATATTAGAATATGCTTCTATCCCGGCTGGCAACCCCTCTTCTCCTCACCCAAGCCGATGGATCGCCTACGTGCACGTTGTCCAGGCAGCCGCGATGCCCTCCCGCCGTTGACAGTCCGCCGGCAAGAAAGTAGAAACTACTTCCACTTGCAGCGCCTGGGTCCGGGGGGATGCGCACGTCATGAGAGTCACACAGCCGGGTCGTTCCTCCTGGACACGCGCCATCGGAACTGCCAATGACTGACCGCGCTCGTCGCGGGGTCCTTCCGGTCCTGGCGATCGTCGCGGCGGTCGTCGTCTGCAGCCAGGCGTGGGCCGGCACGCCGGTGGACGGGACGAACCTCGCTCGCGTGGTGATGTTCGCCCTGCCGCTGGCTGGGATCTATGCGATCAGCGCCACGGGCCTCGTGGTCGTCTATTCGGCGACCGGGATCTTCAACATCGCCCAAGGCGCGATCGGCATGATCTGCGCCTTCGTGTACTGGGAGCTGCACGTCAACCGGGACCTGCCGGTGTGGTTGTCGCTGATCCTGGTGGTCGGGGTGTTCGCCCCGCTGTTGGGCATCATCCTGGATCGCCTGATGATGCGCCGGCTGACCCGGGCGCCGTTGATCACCCAGTTGGTGGCCACGGTCGGGTTGATGGCGATGCTGCTGGGCATCGCGACGACGATCTGGAACCCCAACGAGTCGTATCCGATCCAGAGCATCGGCGGGGCGGGCGGGATCCGCATCGCCGGCGTCCTCTTGACCTGGCACCGCGTCGTCATCATCGCCGTCGCGTTGGCGATGGCGGCGGCGTTGCGCTGGTTGCTGTTCCGCACCAAGGTCGGCATCTCGATGCGGGCGGTGGTGGATGACAACGAGCTGGCGTCGTTGAACGGCATCCGGGCCGGGCGGATCTCGTCATTGGCATGGGTCATCGGCTGTGTCACCGCTGCCTTGGCGGGCATCTTGATCTCGCCCGAGGTGGGCAACATGTCGGCTGAGACATTGAGCTTGCTGATCATCAACGCCTTCGCGGCAGCGGTGTTCGGTCGGCTGCGCAGCCTGCCGTTGACCTATCTCGGCGCGCTGTTGCTCGGTCTGCTGGTGTCGTTCACGCAGACCTATCTCAACCTCGGTGGCCGCTGGGTGCAGTTGCCCGGCTCACTCCCGGCGATCGCCTTGTTCGTGGTGTTGCTGGCCCTTCCGGAAGCTCAGATCCGCCTCGGGCGGACGTTGCGCACCTATCACATCGAGCGGGTGCCGACGTTGCGCAGCGCGATCACGGCCGGGGTGGTCATGATCGGGGCGGTCCTGCTGCTGGTGCCGGTGCTGTCGACGGTGAACCTGTCGCGGTTGACGACGGCGACGGTGGTCGGGGTGATCGTGTTGGGGTTGGTGCCGTTGATCGGGTGGGCGGGGATCCCGTTCTTTGCGCCGTATGCGCTCGCCGGGTTCGGGGCGTGGTTCACGTGGAAGGTGGCCGACGAGGTCCCGGCTCTGGTCGCCCTTGCCTTCTCCGCGGTGGCGACGGCCGTGGTCGGTGTCATCGCCGCCCTCCCGGCGTTGCGGCTTCGCGGCCTGTATCTGGCATTGAGCTCGATCGCCTTCGCTCTCGTCGCCGTCAACGTGATCTTTACGATGCCGGAGCTGTTCGCCAACGCGCGGCAGCTCGAACGCCCCAGCGTGTTGGGCATCGACCTGACGAGCACTGGTCGCTACCTGGTGTTCGCGGCCGTGGTGTATGTGCTGCTGGCGATCGTCCTCGTGCTGTTGCGCCGGTCGAGTGTCGGGCGGCGGCTGGTGGCCACCCGTGACAGCGAGGCGGCCGCGGCCTGCTTGGGGATCAACATGATCCGTCAGAAGTTGGTCGTGTTCGCCATCGCCGGTGCGGTGGCCGGCATCGGTGGCGGGTTGCTGGCGTACGGGACGCAGTTCATCGCGGTGGAGCAATTCCCCATGATCGGCGGGCTGGCCGTCATCTTGAGCTTGATGATCTGGGGGATCGGCACGGTGTCGGGCCCGTTCGTGTCCGGGCTGACCGCCGCGGCGTTCGTGGCCATCACCCAGGACTGGGCGAGAGGCGACTGGACACACGCGCTCGAGCTGGTCGGCCCGGGTCTGGCCGCGATCGCACTGATCAACCACCCGCGGGGCCAGATCCCGGAGCTGGCGGACCGAACCCGTCAGGCGCCATGGGGGACGGTGTGGCGAGTGAGTGGTCTCGCGCTGGGTGCGGTGCTGGGCGTGAAGCTGCACCTCCCCGGTCTGGTCGGGTTCTTGTTGGCGGTGTCGCTGTACATCAGCGCCGATGTGCTCTACGGGTTGTACCGCACGACCCGCCGGCGCACCGCGTCGCCGGCGACGGAGCCAGGCCCGCCGGAGCTGGGGTTGACGGTGCCGTTCACGCCGGCGGTGGCCCGGCGGCTGGAGGCGGCCATGAAGGCGCCGGTGGAGACCGTGCGGCCGTGAGCGAGCGAACCGAGCTCCAGCGGCACGGTGCCTGCTTCGGCGCGAAGCGCCGAAGCGCTCACTGGTGCCCGGCTTCCACCGAGTCGGTCGAGGGTCCGCACGAATCGATGGTGCACCAATGACCGTGCTCGAAGTGCGTGACGTGTCGGTGCGCTTCGGCGGGCTGGTTGCGGTGGACCGGGTGAGTCTGGCCATCGAGGCGGGGACGATCACCGGGATCATCGGGCCCAACGGGGCCGGCAAGACGACGTTGTTCAACGTGATCGCCGGCATCCAGGTGGCCAGCGAAGGGTCGGTGTTCATCGATGGTCACGACGTCACCCGCTTGAAGGCCCATCGGCGGGCCCGCCGCGGGTTGAGCCGCACGTTCCAGCGTCTGGAGGTGTTCGGCACGTTGTCGGTCCGCGAGAACCTGCTCGTCGCCGCCGAATCGAAACGGCAGTGGGACCGCTCGACGCAACCGCACCGGGTGGCCGACACGCTGATCGAGCGGCTCGCCCTGACGCCCCACGCCGAGACCGCGGCCGACGAGTTGCCGACCGGCACCCAGCGCATCGTGGAGCTCGGCCGGGCGTTGGCGACCGACCCGAAGGTGGTGTTGTTGGACGAGGCGTCGTCGGGCTTGTCGGTGTTCGAGAGCGACACCATGTCGAGCCTGCTGCGGGAGTTGGTGGCCGAGGGGCTGACCGTCGCCTTGGTGGAGCACGACATGCCGTTCGTGATGGGCCTCTGTCATCGGGTCGCCATGCTCGACCACGGCGTCTTGGTCGCCGACGGCACCCCTACCGAGGTGCAGCACAACCCGGCCGTGCAACAGGCCTACCTGGGCACCGGAGCCCCGGCATGAGCGTGACCTCGCCGATGTTGGAGCTGCGCGACGTGTCCGCCAGCTACGGCCACATCGAGGTGCTGCACAACATCGACCTGCGTCTCGACACCGGCACCGTGCTCGCCGTCCTCGGCCCCAACGGGGCCGGCAAGACGACGACGGTGCGGGTGATCAGCGGCTTGATGCGCCCCACCGGGGGCCGAGTCCTGATGAGCGGTCACGACGTCACCGGCGTGTCCCCCGACGACCTGGCCCGGGCGGGGGTGTGTGTCGTTCCGGAGGGACGCGGGGTGTTCCCCCGCCTCACGGTGGAAGAACACCTCCGCCTCGCCGCTCCGTCACGGGCGGCGGCGCCGCGGGTGATCGAGCAGGCGTTCGAGCACTTCCCGGCCTTGGCCGGGCGACGCACTCAGCTCGCCGGCACCCTGTCTGGTGGTGAGCAGCAGATGCTCGCCCTCGCTCGGGCCGTGGCCGGGTCACCGGCGTTGCTCGTGGTCGACGAGCTCTCGATGGGTTTGGCCCCGATCATCGTCGAACGCCTCTACGACCACGTCCGCCAACTCGCCGCGTCCGGCGTGTCGATCGTCATCGTCGAACAGTTCGCCCACGACGTGTTGGGGATCGCCGACTGGGCCGTCGTCATGCAGCACGGCCGCATCGTGCGCGCCGACGCACCCGCGCTGGTCGCCAGCGAGCTCGCCGACTTGTACCTGGCCACCACCTCTACGAGCAACGGGACCCATCGAAACGGAGGCACCCATGTCTGAGCCCCAACCTACGGAAGGGGTCATGAGCGACCACACCCGGGCCGCCTTCGACGCCGAGATCGGCCGCCTTCGCGCCTCCAACAACAGCGGCACCCTCGACAAGGCGATGGCCGTCGTCGGCGTCCTGCTCGCCATCGTCGGCATCGTCACCGCCCTCGTCGCCTACGCCCAGTCCACCGGCTTCGACGATCAACGCGACCAGACCGAGTCACTGATCCTCGCCGCCTTCGGCATCGCCCTCACCGTGTTCGGCTCCGCCCTCTACCTCCGCAACTCCGTCACCCGATTCATGCGCTACTGGCTCCTCCGCGTCATCTACGAGCAACGCGACATCGCCACCCGCCCCACCAGTCCCGCCAACAACAGCGACCGCCCCACCACCCAGACCGTCACCACCGGCACGTAGCCGGCGACTGGTCAGCCGGGCAGCGTCCCGGCCCAGGCCCGTTCGACGAACGCGACCTGGTCGGCCCGGAGCCGCGCGTCTTCCGGCGCCCCGCCGAACCCGCCGTGCGGCGCGCCCTCCACGATGTGCAGCTCGCTGTACACGCCAACATCGCGCAGGCGGTCGTGCATGCGGACCGCGTTGGACAGGAACAGGTCGCGCGTCCCGGCTGACAGGAAGCACGGCGGGAAGCCAGCGGCGAAGTTGCCGAACAGCGGGGACAGGTACGGGTCGGCGAGGTCGTGCCCGGCGGCGTACAGCAGGTTGGCCGGCATCAGCGAACGCTTGAGCACGACGTCGGCGTCGCGGTGCGTGAGAAAGCTGTCGCCGGACTCCGTCAGGTCGAGCTCCGGTGTCGGCAGCACCAGGGCGGCGGGGAGGGGGAGTCCTTCGTCCCGGGCCCGCAGAGCCAGTGCGGCCGCGAGATTCCCGCCGGCCGAACTGCCTGACACCACGACATCGGACGGCGCGTGCGTCTCGAGGAGGAAGCGATAGGCGGTCAAGCAGTCGTCCAGCGCCGCCGGATAGGGATGAGCAGGCGGCATCCGGTAGTCCACGCTGAAGCCACGCGCACCGAGCCCCGCCATCGCATGCGCGCCCATCAGCTCGCAGGCCTCGCCGGCGCCCATGAACAGTCCGCCGCCGTGCAGGTGCAGCAGCACCTTCCCGGGCCGGGTCACCGTCGCCGGCCATTGCTCGTAGATGCGTGCGCCGGCCACGTCGATCACCGTCGAGCTGAGGGGCTCGAGGTCCGGCCGCGCGCGGAGCGACTCGGCCAGGCGCTCGTCCGCGGCACGGGCGAACGCCTTCCACGCCGCGGTGTCGTCGAGCGGCGGCAGGCTCGTCGACGGCACACTGGCGTACGCCAGCAGCGCGGCCCGCGCTTGCGCTGAGATGGAGGTCGGGAACTCGGTGCTGATGGCGCCGAACCTAACGCCGGGCGATCACGTGACCCCGCCCGTCGACCGGGTCGTCGGTGGGCTCAGCCGCTGAACGCGGTCGAGGGGTCGAGGTTGATCGTGTCGATGTCACCGCAATAGAACGTCCCGGGCTCCTCCGGGAAGGCCCGGGTGAAGGTCCCGTCTGCTTCGGTGTTCATCACGACGATGCACGGGTTCGGTCCACGCTCGGAGGGAGTGGTTGGCCCGATCATCCCGTTCGCATCGAAGTCGGCGACGTTGGCGAGGGCCTCGAGCAACGACGCACGGGTGAGACCGTTGGGCCCTTCGGCGGCCACGACGTCGTTGACGGCTCGCTCGAAGAGGCGAGAGGCCAGCCACGACGTGGTCGAGAACGTGTTGTGCGTCGGGACGTTGTCGACGAAGGTCTGCACCTCCTCGTTGAGCCCGGCTTCTTCGAACGGGAGGCTCGTGATGACGACCTTGATGTCGGTGAAGAGTCCGCCGCCCGCCGGGCCGAAGGCCGGGTCATAGCACGTCGCCTGGCAGAGCCAGAGCTGCACGGAGTCGTCACCTTGGGCCGCTGCTTCGTTGCGGAACTGCAGGAAGCTCGGGAACGTCGCCGAGTTGAACACGAAGTTCGACTGGCTGTCGCGGAGGGCCGTGGCGTACGGGGTGTAGTGCGATTGCGGATCCGTACCCTTCGCACCGGCCTCGGCGTCGGCGACGATGCCCTGCACATCCTGCATGTATTGGTACAGGGGCATCACGCTCTCGACCGTCGTGGGGGAGGTGTTGGCCACGATGTAGACGCCGTGCGCGCTGTCGCCGAGGACCTCGTGGACGTAGTCGCCGGTGGAGGTCGCGACCTTGATGTCGCGCACCCCTTGGACGGGCGGACACGGCTGGCCGCCCGCGACGACCGGGAAGGTGGTCGGGTTGCAGGCGTGGAGCGGGATGATCACGACTCCCGGGACCTCCGGCAGCCCGGTCGCTTGGCCGGCCTGGTCGGTGCAGCTCAGGAGCGGTGACATGTCCGACACGGCCAGCGCGAACGTGCCCACCATGGCGAACGAGTTCTCGCAGCCGTCGATGTACCCGTTGCGCGCCTCGTCCGGAAGGATCTTGCTGTCGAACGTGCGCACCTCGACCTGACGGCAGGCAAGTCCGCCGTTCTCGTTGACGACGTTCGCCCATCCCTGCACGGCCTCCAGCGAGCCGTTGGCCATGCCGGGGATCGCTTGTGAACCGGTGTCGGCCATGACCGTGACCGTGATCGTGTCCTCCGAGATGCCCGTCTCCGTGGCCTCGAGCGTGACACCGTCGCAGGGGTCGGCCGGGGCGGTGCTCTCCGGGGCTGCGGTGCTCTCCGACGCTGCCGTCCCTTCGGTCGCCGTCGGGGCCGTGTCGCCGGCCTCGGTCGCCGCGGTCGATGGGGTGGTAGCTCCAGACGTCGCCGCCGATGTGGTCTCGGCGGCCCCATCCTCATCGTCTCGCTCGCCGCCGCCGCACGCTGCGAGAAGGAGCGCGACCGCGCATGCGAGGTACCGGACCTTCATGGGCATCCCCCTTCGTGTCTGGATCAAGAACTAGAACTAGACTCTCATAGTCTCGCTGAGGGCTGTGCCGAAGTCAAGGCACGCCGTGCGGCACCAGCCGCTCCACCCCCATCCATTAGAATCAGCTTCCAGTCGCCCTCGCCGACAGAAAAGGGGTTCGCGCCATGACCATGCCGACCGATCTTCCCATCGTCGACCTCGGGATCGGGTTCCCGTTCCAGAGCGTCGAGGAGAAGGTCCGCAGCTACGACTTCTTCCGGCCGCTGCTCAAGGACGCCCAGAGCGCCAAGGAGTTCGAGTTCCCGGCGCAGTACATGTTCAAGGACGTCCCCGACGTCATCTCCCCCGACGAGGACCCCGTCGAGTGGATCGTCCAGAAGATGGACGCCTTCAACATCGATGTCGGGGTCACCGGGGTCTCGCCGAACGGGATCAGGGCCAAGAAGGAGTACCCGGGCCGCTTCTTCCTCAACGGATTTGTCGATCCCAACCGGGGCATGGAGACGCTTCGGGAGATGGAGCAGATGAAGGCCGACCACGACATCGTCGCGGTGAGCTGCTTCCCTTCCGGCACCTTCCCCCAGGTGGCGGTGAACGACAAGAAGATGTACCCGATCTACATGAAGTGCGTCGAGCTCGACATCCCGATCTGCATCAACGGCGGCATCGTCGGGCCCCGGATGCCGAGCTGGCCCCAGCACGTCGAGCACTTCGACGAGGTGCTCTACGACTTCCCCGAGCTGACGATGGTGATGATGCACGGCGGCGAGCCGTGGACGTTCCTCGCCTGGAAGCTGATGCTGAAGTGGCCCGGCCTGCACTACATGACCAGCGCCTTCGCCCCCAAGCACTACCCGAAGGACATCATCAACTTCGCCAACACGCGGGGCTCCGACAAGGTGATGTACTGCGGCTACTTCCCCGCCGGCCTGACGCTCGAGCGGCAGTTCCGCGACATGCCCAACGTGCCGTTCAACGACGGCGTGTGGCCCAAGTTCCTGCGCGACAATGCCATCCGCGTGTTCAAGCTTCCGGTCGCCCGCAGTGCCGAGCTCGAGCGAACCGGCACCATGTGAGTCCAGGGCTCCCTGCCGCGATGCCCGGGAGGTGGCCGGACGCAAGGGACGAACCGACTCCCGGTGTGTGACCGTGATCGGTCAGACCCGAGCGCGCGGCGCGAGCCGTAACCTCTCCGAATGGCCCGGGAGAAGGATGCTGCTGTGACCATCCCGCTCGCAGTGGCTGGGGGTCGCCCCGCCGCCGAGACCCTCCGACGCGACCAGATCGCCCGCCGCGACAACATCGTGCGCACCGCTCTGCACCGCTTGTCCCAGGACAGCTATGAGAACATCAAGATGGCTGATGTGGCTGCCGATGCGCAGGTCGCGATCGGCACGGTGTACCGATATTTCTCGTCGAAGGAGCATCTCTTCGCCGCTGTCTTCGAGGAGTGGCAGCAGTCTCTGCGTCGTCACGTTGGCCGCTTGCCACTCGAAGGGAACTCGATTCGGGACCGAGTCGTCGACCTGATCGAGCGGATGCTCCGCGCATTCCAGACTCAGCCACAGTTCTATCGACTGCTGCTCGTCCTCCAAACGACGGATGATGCCTACGCCGGCGAGATCTACGATCGGCTCGGCTCCGGGTTCAACGCCCTCTTCGACTCGGCGATCCCGGAGGTTTCGGAGCGGCAGCGAGACGTGGTGGTCCAGACCATGGCCGCCGTCATCAACCAGAACCTCAGCAACTGGGTGATGGGCCGCCTGACGTTCCGGGACGCACACGTCAAGATCAACGCGGCCGTCGACCTGATCTTCCTGTACTCCGAGACCCAGGGTCTGACGTCAGACGCCTGAGAGCGCGAGGGGCCGTCGACTCAGGCTGTGAAGGCGGCAACCAGGTCCGCTTGCTGCTCGGTTTCGACTGCCTTCGAGCAGTAGTTGGCTCGCACCCAGGCAACGGCTTCGGCGGAGGGAGTGCCAGCGAGCACCGCCGAGCACGCGAGCGCAGTTCCGGTGCGACCGTGCCCACCAAGGCAGCCGAGTTCGACTGCGCCGCCTCGTCGAGCTCGATCCAGAAGGTCCGTCAGCGCGGATCGGAAGGCGTCGGCGTCTGACGGCACGCCGAAGTCGGGCCAGTCGATGTGGGCGTGTGACCATGGCGGGTTCCACCGCTCGTCGAAGTACAGCCCGAAGGACGGCTCGACGACCCGGGTGTACGGGTCATCGTCGACGAAGGTGACACCGATGATGGCAGTGCCGTCAGGCAGGATCACTCGATCGCGATGTACGTGGCGATCAGGGGGAGGAGGTCGTCCCGCTCGATTCCAGTCGCCGCGGATCGTTTCGAGTTCCTCGGCAAGGACGCCCTGGCTGCCGCTCTGCGCGCGTTCGATGATCGCGGCGACGATGTGGTGTTCGGTGGAGGCGGCCCAGAAGAGCGCGGCCCGATCGCGAGCCGTCAGTTCGCCAGAAGGGATCACCCGGCCCTCGACGTGTGGCATGACCAGAGCGTCGCAGGATCGCCGATGGAGCTGACCCAAGTATCGAGTTGCCCACATCCGTCCGGAAGCGGGGTTCCAGCATTGGAACCCTCGCCGAGGTCGTGGTCCGCCCCGTGATGGACAACGAATGCGTGATCGTCGCCTCGCCGTCGTGATGGTTGCGGCCGAACTCCTCGATCGCAATCCGGCGGCTCGCGCGGTCTGAGTTCGAGCTCGTCGTCGCTTCGTCGATCTTCGTCGGCTCAGTGGGGGATGAAACGGGCGGGGTTGTCGGCGTCGCCGGCGATGACGTCGACGAGTGTGCCGACCTGCTCGTCGGCTTCGAAGGCGGTGAGGTCGGCGGTGGCTCCCTCCCAGCGGGCGACCGTGCGGTGGCGGTCGGTGAACTCGACGATCCCCACGGCGTGCACTGGGTCGCCGGTGCGGTCGTGCGCGACGGTGTACGAGGCAAGCCGTCCGAGACCGGACCTCGGCCCGACGACGAGTGGGCCTGGTTGGGCAAATGGCGGGCCGGCTGTTCCCGGGCCGTCCGGGCGGGGCCGGGCGCCGAGGACCGTCGATGAGGCCTTGCTGAGGTACCAGCCGTTCCCGGTGAGGAATCCGAGGTCGTCGGGATGCTCTCGGAGGCGGTCGACCATGCAGGCGAGCGACAGCATCGGGTAGACCGATCCGGGGCCGCCGGCATAGGGGAGTCCGCCAGCCACGGTCAGCCCGCGGGCGTCGAGTGGGTCGAGGCCGAGGACCTTGCAGGCCATCTCGACTGCTGAGGGGAAGCAGCTGTACAGGTCGATGAAGGCGACCTCGTCGATGCCGATCCCGGCCGCCTTCAACGTGCGCTCGTGGGCCGAGGCCATCGATGGCGTCAGGGAGAGATCGGGGCGGCTGCTCACGAACCAGGCCGCTTCCTCGTCGTGGGCGCCTCCCCACCACGAGATCAGCCGGTCGTCGGGTACGCCGTGCTGGTGGGCGGCGCTGCGGCTCGTGATGAGCGCCGCGGCGGCCTGGTCGGTGGCCATGACGGCGTTGAGCAGCTTGGTGTAGGGGAAGCCGATGATGCGGTTGTCGGCCGTCGGCGTCACGAGCTCCTCGGCACTGCGTTCGACGGGGAACCACGCGTGTTCGTTTCGTGCGGCGACCGCGGTGAACCGGGCGAACATCTCACCGATCAGCCGTTGGTGATCGGCCAGCGACCGCCCGGCCGCGGCGCGCAGCGCGTTCTCGAAGAGCGGGTAGATGTGGACCGGGCTGTCCATCCCCGCTGCGGCTTCGACTTGGTTGTGCCCGTCGCGGTCGTGACCGATCTTGGGTGTGACGGGGTCGCCGGACAACACCCACGGCACCGGCGCGCCGACCCGTCCCGCCAGCTCCAGGGTGCGACCGCCGTTGGCGCCGACGATCAACACGGCGCGGAGATCGCCGGCGGCGATCCGTTGCGCCGCCCAGTTCAACGCCACCACCGCGATCTCGCCACCGTTGGCGGTCACCCACCGCTCTCGCGGCTCGAGCCCGAGACCTCGCGCCACGAGATCAGCAGGATCGGGCGGCGACCAGAACAGGAACGGCAACACCACGACCGCATCGACCAGCTGATGGGGGTCACGGGCGCCAGCGTCGTGCAGCGCCGCCGCGCCGGCCTCCACCAGCAGCTGTTCGGGGCCGATCGCCGCATCCAGCGACCGAATCCGGTTCGATCGCTGCGCCACACCAGCGATGACGGGCTCATCCCTCACCACGACACCCCCCGCAACTCGGCACCTGCCGGGGCGGTCGCGACCGCCCGCTGCCGGCGCGCCACGCATCCTGATCGAAGTTCGGGGACCGTACGGTCCTCGTGGTCCGAGGCGCCTCGTGACGTTCGCCCGGTGGAACGGCAGCCTGCTCGCTGTGGTCAGTCACGTGGAACCTCCAGCCTTCTGCACCGTTCGGCCGCAACCGTGAGCATCTCGTGGACCTGGGGCCACTATAGAATGGGCTTCTAGTTCATGTCGAACTCTCGTCGCTGCAGGGCGGCTCTACGATGCGCTCGTGCCCGCGCTCGTGCTCACCGTGATCGGTGACGACCGTGTCGGGCTCGTCGAAGCCCTCGCCGATGCGGTGTCCACCCACGGTGGCAACTGGGAGCACAGCCAGATGGCGGAGCTGGCCGGCAAGTTCGCCGGCATCGTCGTCGTCACCGTCCCCGCCGACCGCGCCACAGACTTGACCCTTGCGCTGCACGCCCTCGACGGCCTTCTCGAGGTCTCCGCACACCCTGGGATGGAAGTCGCCTCTGATCAACGGGGCTGGCCGCAACTGACGCTCGACCTGATCGGCAACGACCACCCGGGCATCGTTCACGAGGTATCGGCCGTGCTGAGCCGGCACGGGCTGAGCATCGAGACGATCACCACCGACGCTCGCGACGCGCCGATGGCCGGAGGGATGATCTTCGAGGCTCACGTCGTCGCCCGCGTCTCGCCGTCCTCCGACCCCGCCGCCGTGCGTGCCGATCTCGAGCAGCTGGCGACCGAGCTCATGGTCGACATCAGCGCCGGCGAGAAGTAGGGGCGAGACCGCACGGGCCGGAGTCGGCGACCAGCGGATGTGCTCATCAGCAGCGGCGGTCGCCCTGCGCCGCGTCGTGGAAGTACTGGTGTGGTGCTCAGCTGTGCGTCAGGAGGTACGTCGTGTTCGTTTGGGTGCTCGAAGGCAAGGTTGCTGATCCCGGCGAGGTCGGTCGTCAACTTGCTCGCTGGACCGGTGAGTTCGGTGACACGCCGGGCTACCTCGGTGCCACGGGCGGCGTCACCGACGACAGACGATTTCTGCTGTTGGTGCGATGGGAGTCGGAGGAGGCGGGGAACGAGCTGCTGCTGCGACGCGAGCAGCAGGAGTGGTACGAGGTGTTCCAGGAGAGCTTTGACGGCGCGATCGAGTTCTCCGAGACCCGGGATGTGACCATTCCGTCCCGACTTGATCGGCGGTGTCCGCGTGTGGACGGTCCCGGACGGCTTCGTCGAGGCCAAGTACTTCACGTGCGAGCGGGACGCCCGCGCCGGTCGAGCAGAGAGATCCATCTCCCGAGGCGAAGGAGCGCTTTGACGACTTCATGGCGGTGATCGGAGACGCCGAGTACTTCGACTTCACCGAACCGTTTCTCCACACGGCACCCGGTCGCTAGTCGAGAGCGTGCAAGGGACGATCCCGGACGGTGTGCCGCCGCCGTGGTGGGTGGACAGATGCAGCACGATCGACCCAATCGGACACGTGACGGGCGGCCGCACTGCCCGAGAGCGCCGGCTGGACGGCGGCACCCGACGCCGTTCCCGTGCGCGACGTCCAGCAGGTGCGATGACTTCGTTGATCACGGCAGGTCTGATCGATGAAACGCCGCGACACACGAGGCGCCCTGCAACGAAAGGGAGGTTGCCATGGAGATCATCAACCTGGGAGCGGGCGACGGGCTCCCACCAGTGGACTGGGCCCAAGTCACCGAGAAGCTCGATGCGGGATCGGCGCCGGCTCCGGACGCGCACAACGCTCGGACGACCTGGCTGACGACGATGAACGAGGACGGCAGCCCGCATGTGACCGCGGTCGGCGCCCTCTGGCTCGATGGCGCGTTCTGGTTCCAAACGGGCTCGGGCACCCGGAAGAGCCACAACGTCGCCCGAGATCAGCGCTGCTCGATCGCCGTGTCGGTCCGCGACGCGGACGTCGTCGTCGAAGGTGAGGCCGCGCGGGTCACCGATCCGGGCATGGTGGAGCGCATTGCGAAGGCGTGGGCGGACAACGGTTGGCCGGCGGAGCCCGACGAGAGCGGTTCCGGCATCACCGCACCATTCAACGCACCGTCGCAAGGACCGCCGCCGTGGCAGGTGTATCGCATCCAGCCACGCTCGGCGACGGTCGTGTTGGGCACAGAGCCGGGTGGCCTCACTCGCTTCAGGTTCTGACGCTGGTGGGCTCGGGGCGGTGCCCGCCGCGCCGGCGTCGTCGGCAACGCCGGCGCGCTGAGGATCGACGCGTCCTCGTCGGTGATGTCAGACGTCGGTGACGCACTGCGTAGCGATCGTCAACCGCGTCGTCACGAAAACACCAGGGGTCCTTCAAGCAGCGGCGGTGCGGGCCTGCGCAGGATCGGACGCATGCAGACACCGACCACGTCACGTCCATCCCGCACGCCCGTACGGGACCTTGCGGCACTGCGTCGCCGGGGCATCCTGCCGCCGCTGAGCGCCGCCGTCGCCGTACCGACGAAGGCACTCCAGTCGCCACCGCCCGCGACGGGTCCGGTGGTCGCCCACCTCGACCCAGGCCAGCTGCGGTTCGGCAACGAGCTCGCCACCATCTACTCGATCGGCCCCAGCCGTGTCGACACCAAGGTGGGAGACTTCTCGCTGTCCACGGGAGCCGGATACCCCGAACCGGTCCTGTTCCTCGAGCTGTGGGAGCAGCCGCCCGGCACCGATGTCGTCGTGTCGATCGGCATGTACGTCGGCGGTGCGGAGAACACGGTGGTCATCTCGGCGACCGGCAACCCCATCCCCATGCTGGTGACCGGGTATGCGACGGGTGGCGTGTCGGTCACGATCCACGTCCCGATGACCGCAGGAGGCGACGGCTACTGCGCAGCGATCCTCGAGCCGCAGCCGCCGAACGGCGGCTTCGTGTGGTGGTCGGCCGACTTCCGCCACTTCTGACGCTGCCTCGGGGACACGCCGCTCGGCCGCGTCACACGCCGAGCTGAGTGGCGGCGTTGTCCTCCCAGGCTTCGTGGATGGCGCACCCCAGCGCTGGTACACCGTCGACTACACGCGTCGCAATGTCGAGGCGGGCGTCGTCGGATGCCTCTCCGAAGGTGACCGGGCCCTCCACGGTGACGTCGACATAAAGCAGCTCTTCGCGCTGGGCGCACAGGGTCGCTCGTTCCGCCGTCGCGAGGAGGCTGCCCTTCACACTCGCCGCGTCAGTGGAGAGCTCGACCACGCCACCGGGCTGGTAGCGGTACCAGACGGGTGTGACCAGAGGAGGGCCGTCGGCGCGCTCGACCGCGAGCACCCCCAACGTGGAGTCCGGCCAGGAACGACTCGCGTCTGTTGTCGACATCTGCAGTGCACCCATCACGGACTCCTCCTTGTACGGGATGGGTCACGGAGGCAATCGCCCCAACCAACCCATGAGACAGCCGAGACAACCGATGCCGTTACAGGGATTTGTACCCGAGTCCAACCGTGCGACCCCAGGGATTCGTACCCCAGCCGCTCGGAATTTGTACCCGGACAGACCCCTGGTCACAGGTCCATCCACCAGGTCAACCAGGTGCGCCCCCAGGGATTCGAACCCTGAAAGCCCCCTCCGAGCTGGTCCGTGCCGCGAGGTCGAGTCCGAATCAGTCCAGGTCAGACGACGTTTTCGAGTTTCCCCGGTCTGTGGATATCCGTGCGCACAAACGCACGTCCGATTTCTGCCGTGACCAAAATGTGACCAATAGCTGACTCGCGGGATCAGTAGGGGCCCTCCCCGGTCGCCCAGGTAGATCCGCGGACCCGTCACGTTGGTCGACACTCGGCGTCGCACCTTGCCGAATCCGTCGCCGCGCATGACGATCTCGACGACGACGTCGCCCTCCTTTGGGCCGGGTATGCACGGGAACGGCAATGGCCTGGCCGGCGACGGGGTGGTCGAGCGTGATCGAACGCGAACCTGGTGTGGTGTCGCCCGGCTCGCCGATCAGGTCTGCGGGCCCATCGATGAGCGTCACCTTGACGTGTCGGACGTGGTGGCCCCTGAAGGTCAGTTCGAGCGACGGGAAGCCCCGACCGTCGACGTAGAACGCACGGGCGCGCATGGCCACATCGGGCCGCGTTCGCCACCTGTGTAGCTCGCGCCTGCACTCGGGCGTACGCCGCGGCCGCGCCGGCGACGACGATGGCGACGATGGACAGAACGAGGGCCCAGGCTGCTGTTCCCATCAGAACAGGGTGAGCTGCGTGTCATCGTCCGCCTCGTCGTCGTCGTCGAAGGCGTCGAGGGCCGCGGGCGGCGTCGACGCGGTACGCGGGTGGACGAGCGCGTAGAGCTGCGTCGTCGCCCACGAGGCATGCCCGAGAGCCTGCTGCACCGGGCCGATCTTGCCGTCGAGCGCTTGGTACAGCCGGGTGGCGAACAGGTGGCGCAGCTGGTGGGCGGTCAGGTTGGCGCCGTTGATGTGGGCGTGACGGTTGACCCGTTGCGAGACGCACCACGGGCTGACCCTGGTCTTGCCGCGCTGGCGCGGCCGGATCACCGGGCCGACGCCGGGACCGATGGCGGTGAGTGCCCGCAGCAGCCGGCGGGGGATGCCGACGACACGGTCGTGGGAGCCCTTGCCGCGCAGGTACAGCACCCGCTCGTCGAGGTCGACGTCCCGCCAGTCGAGCGCTGACACCTCGCAGCAGCGCAGGCCGGCGTCGACCATCAGCGAGATCATCGCCGTGATGTCGGCGTCACCGGCAGCGAGCAGCCGCCCGACGTCGTCACGCCGGGCCGGGCGGGGCAGGCGGCGCGGCAGGCGGGGCAGTTCAACGAGCGCCGTCGGGTCGTGGTTGGTGAGCTCCTGACGTTGCGCCCACACGTAGAAGGCGTGCAGGTTGGCGATCGCGACGTAGCGGGCGCCGACGCCGAGTGGTCGCGAGCCGATCCACTCCTCGACGTCGCCCGTTCGGCGTGGGTGCATGCGCCGTCCACAAAGTCGAGCCACGCCCACAGATCGCCCCGACGCTTGTCGATCGTGCCCTGGGCCAGACCGCGGCGACGCATCGACCGCACGAAGTCGTCGACCACCTTCTGGAGCGACTTGCTCGTGCGGACCCGCCGATTGGCCGCCGGTCGAGCTCGGCGGCCGCGGTACTCGGAGATTGTGCAGACAGGTGCTGGACTGGACACGGTTCGCCTCCTGGTGCTGTCAGGGGTGGGCCGGGGTCGGTGGGAGGTCGCACTCCCGCCGGTCCGCTGTGAGCTGGTGACGCTACGCCTGGCCGGGCCGGGGACGTCTCACCCAGGTGTCACCGCAACGTCAACGACGTCCCCGGCCGGCGAGGGCCAGTCTCCGACGCCTCCCGCACTCCACCTTGAGCCGGTCTCGAGCGATCCGGGCGAGCTCGGGCTGGTTCGGGCCGGCGTGTTTGTTTTCGAGACGGCTCGGCCCGGTCGGGGGAGATAACGACGATGAAGCGGCGGGGTACAACCTCGACCTCGACCCAAAAATCGAACGATCGTTCGATCAGCTACGCGCTGTCGACGCGCTGGAACGCGTCGGTGGGATGCTCCTTGCCGCACGTCCCGCTGCAGACCGACACTTTCGTGTCGTCACCCTGCCGCGGTGACCTCGATGGGCGCCAGTTCGGTCGGCGGACAGGTCTCGTCGGGGCACGGGCAGGTCCAGAGTCGAGGCATGGCCGGGGACGCTAGTGACGTCGGGAGTACCCGACGACTAGCTCACTCACCTCGGTGATGACGATGCGCAGCTCGTGGATGGCGTTCACCTGGGCGATCGAGGGCACGGTGCCGATGGCCACACCGGCGACGACGTCGACGAGGTGGCGGGCCAGGGCGAGCTGCAGCACCACGTCGACGTAGAGCACCCCGGCCTCGACCGCGGCCACCTCGAGCTCGTCGAGCGCGGCGTGCATCGGCGGCCGGCTAGGTAGCGGCGTCTCGACCGGGCGGAGGGCGACGACCGCGCCGGTCACGTCCGGCGCCGAATCCCGTGCCGCCAGTCCCGCATGTAGGCGGCGTGGCGGGCCCGGTGCAGGCGGCGGTGCACCGTCTCGGGATACCACAGGCCTCGACCCGAGGCGGTCGGCACGCCGTTGTCGTTGAGCCACCGGGCGATGGCGGTCACCCCGTGGCCGTCGGCTCGGAGTCGGGCGATGTCGACGTCGGCGATGATGGGCGGCGGGAGCGGCCGACCGATGATCGGCGGAGTCGAGGCGTCCGTGCGGATCACGGGCCGACCAGCGTCACGGACAGCAAGGCTAGTCCGATGGCACGCCTAGGGCGATGGTACGCCTAGCCGTGAGTTCACCGAGGACCCCTCCCGGGATAGGAGGCGAGCGGGCCGTAATCGACGGTGCCCCGTCCACCACTGGCGCCGGCACTCGCCAGCCCGAAGTAGGGCGGCTGCCACTCGGCGGGGTCGATGCCTTCCTCGCCGTCGGGTCCGGTGCCGATGAAGACGACATCGCCGGGCATCGGCTGGTCTCGACGCTCGCCACTCAGATCGCCGACGACGACGACGGGGAAGACCGGACCTCCCCGTGCCAGCCCAGGGTCGGGGGTCCACGTGGCGGGGTACATGATCGTGCCGTCGTCGGTCCAGCGGTAGCGACGGTGCACGTTGTGCTCGTGCCTCGATCGCTCGAACGAGTACCGGGCCTGGGCGATCCGCTCGTTGGAGTGCAACCGGGTGTCGTAGTCCCACAGTGGCCACGGGTGCAGGCCCTCACGGTTGTCGAGGTGGCCCAGTGTCCAGGCCTCGCCGGGCCAGCGGAACGCCAGCGACTGCGCCCGGAGGTCGGCGGGCATCTCGTCGTCGGGGTCGGCCTCGAGGATCCAGCGGCTCCACGTCGGGAGGAACTTGTCGAACAGTGCCCGACGGGCGTTGCCGACGGCGACGTCGAGCTCGGCCGCACGGTGTCCGACGACGAGGTCGGCGACGTCCCGGCGTGCGGCGAGCTCGGCGTCGTACTCGTCGGCGGCGGCGACGGCCGACCAGTCGAGAGTCGGGGCCCGGCGGGCGAGCGTGGCGTCGTACAGCTCCCGGCGGAACGCCGTCTCGGCGTCGGTGCGGCGCTGGCGGGGTTGCATGATCGCTGCTCCCGCCCGGGCGGCGTGCTCGAGCGCCGTGTCGAGGGCGGCGACGGCCTGGGCGAGCGGCTTGTCGCCGACGTCGACGAGCAGCGGGCGCACGAGGTCGTAGTGCTTCATGGTCGATGGTTCTCCTTGGTCGGGGATCGGACGGTGTCGACGGTCTCGGCCACCAGGGCGGGCAGCAACCCGGGGCAGCGCTGCGGGAGATCGCGACCATGCGGGCTGGACGAGGGCGTGGTGCGGGACGAGACCGTGGCAGCGGTGGCACCGCCAGATCGCTGGCGCGGTGGCCGTCTGGTCGGCGCAGGGTACGAAGGCGTGGCCGCCGACGCGACCCGGTCGGTGATCGGACAGGTGTAGCGGTGGTACCAGAGCTGGACGCCACGGAGTTGCGGCTGGCGGCTCGTCATAGCTGACGGTCCAGTTCGCGGAGCAGCCGGCGATGCGACTCGGCGTCGTACTAGCGGCGTTCCCAGTCCTCCGCGTAGTCGTGCAACAGGTCGAGGCCGACGCCGATGAACACGCACAGGGCGAGGACGAGGATGACCACGGCCATCATGAGGTCGCGTCCTGCTCGACGGCCGCTGTTTTCGTTCGCGACGAAATTCCGGTGGTCACTGGGGTGCGGTCGATCGCGGTGTCGAGGGCCTGGCGCAGCGCAGCACGCTCGTGCTCGAACACTTCGTCGGGGTGAGCGGTGCGACCTTCGTCGCGGTCCGCACCACGTCGGCGATCTGCTCGCCGGTGAGGTTGGCTTCGGCGGCGGCCTCGCGGAACTTGTCCAGCGTGCGTTCGGCCAGCAGCAGCGGCTCGGCCTCGGCGGTGTGGCCATCGGTGTCGTCGGCCGGGTCGCCGATGCACAGCAGGCGCAGCAGCAGGTTCTTGTAGGCGCCGGTCATCGCCTTGTTGATGCCCTTGTCGCGTGTTGTCGCGGCCGAGCCCTTCGGTGACAGCCTCGAGCCGATCGTCGAGGCCGCCGGGTCCGCAGACTAGCCAGCGGACCCGAGACGTAGGTGTCCGTCCACGGCTTGTCCCTCACGACGATCTGCTCGACCCGAGACTCCTCGACGATCGGCACCGTGACAATCCCGTGGCGACCGATCAGCGGCTGCGCTGCGCCGGCGATCTGGTCGATCCCGCGGTACGGATAGGAGACCCCGGTGTCTCCGCCGCCGATGCCACGCCGGGCCCGTTCGGCCGCCGTCATCTTGCCGACCCCGCCGAGCTCCACCATCACTCTGGCGAGGGCATCGACCACGTCCCCCGGCCGTACAGGCGCGCCGACCGCAGTCTGCTCGGAGGGTGTCACCTCCGAAGATGCCCGTACCTGTCCCTGTGCATCTTCGGCACCTTCGGAGCGGGGTTGCGTGGGTGCGACGGTCACCTAGAACTCCTCCGAGTCGGTGCCGCCAAGCGGTGCAGGGTCGTCAGGCTTCTCTATTTCTGAAAGTAGGGAAGGCTGTGAAACCTGTGGGGGCAGCGTCCAGATCGTCGGTCCTTGGAAGCCGTCCGGTCGGGCTGAGCACGCCCGAGCTTCTTGAGCGTGCGACGGAGCTGCGCCATCGACCATCCGTTCTCCCGGCCGGCCTGCTCGATGAACTTGGCCGGAACGGGGCCGCCGGCCAGCAGGTCGCGCAGGAACGTCTCCTTGTCGTGGCGTTCGTCGTCGCGGACGCTCGCGGTCGACGAGGTCGTCGGCGCGGTGGGCGACCTCGCCGAGCCATTCGATCCGGCTGACACCGACGCCCTTCCTCGACGATGCGGTAGCGACAGGCTCGGCGCGATCCGGCCGACGTTGTTCTTGACGACGGCGAGCACGCGGCGGCGCTCGTTGAGGTCGGCGACGCTCGTCGTCGTCGGGGTCGAAGGCGGCCATCAGCCGACGCGGGCGGCGCCGACGATGGCGATCGAGCCGCCGCCGGCGTAGATCGCCGACGCCGGTCGACGCCTTGCGGAGGTGGCGCAGCACGATGACGCAGCACCCGGTCGCGTTCGGCCATCGCGGCCAGCGGGGCGAGCGCGCGGCGGATGTCCTGATCCCGGTAGCTGTTCGTCTCCGACGACAGGTAGGCGGTGAGCACGTCGACGATGACGAGCACGGCGTCGTGCTCGACGACGGACGCCTCGAGGTGGCCGATGTCGTCGGGGATGGCCGGCGAGCGCATGACGACCTCCTCGCCCTCGACGGTCACGGTGATCGCCGTGATGGCGCACGACGCTGGCGATGTCGGCGCCGGCGGCGGCGAGACGCGGCTTGATCGTGTCGGCGAGCCCGTCCTCGGCCGACATCAGCATCGACCGACCGCGGCGCCGGCCGGTCGATGCCGTCGGGCATCGCCGCGCCGCGCCGACACACGGGCCGCCGAGGTCGAGCGCCAGCGTGCGACTTGCCGACCGACGGGTCGCCGTCGAGCACGACGAGCTTGCCGAGCGGGAGCCGGCCCGGCCACAGCCACGCGACGTCTCCGGTTCGATGTCGGACAGGCGGACCTCGGTGCGGGCGAAGGCTCCAGTGGCACGTTGGCCTGGTGTCCCGCCGGCCAGTAGCGTGCGTCCCGAAGAACACGCGGGCGTCGACGTCGCTGTAGTCGCTCACCGCGGAGCTCCCGTGACGGGGTCGAGGCCGGCGGCCGTGGCCTCCTCCCACGTCGGCAGATGAAGCCACCACGGGTGGCCGCCGTCCGTCGCAGGTCGAGCTCCTCGAGATTCACGCCGAGCGCCTCGGCGAGCAGGTGGACGCGGCACGCCAGCCGGCCGAGCTCGGCCGCGGTGCGGGCGGCCTGGTTGAAGCGGGTCGCGGCCCGGGCGCAGCCGGTCACGACGGTCGCACCCTGTGCACTCGGTAGTGCTCGGCCAATCTTCCCGGCGGCCCACTCGCAGTCGCAGCGTTCGTAGCGGTCGCTGGCGTCATCGGTCCAGGCCCGGAAGCCGTTGCGCCCAAGCGGGGAGGCGGGGCGCACATGGTTGTGGGCGACGACCCGTCCTGGCGGGATCGGTTCGCCGGGAGCGTCCGTCAGGTACGTGATGGTCGGGTGCTGCCACGCGGTGTCGGTGTGCATGGTCACGGGATCTCCTCTCCGAGGAATCGAGGGAGACGCCCTACGATCGAGTCGTCTCCCCGGGGTGAGGTCCACCCGTCGGTCCGTGTTCCTGCCGGACCGGCGGGTGGATTGCGCGTGAAGCGCCCGTCCGTCTCACCCGTGACGGATGAGCGGATCGGCGATCACGGCGCGCCGGCTGAGGGAACGGGCTCGGGGCGGGTGGTCGCCAGCCCGAGCGCTGCCCGTAGCGCGGCGGTCGGCACGACGTAGCGACCGCGGATCTTCCACACCGGGAACGGCAGCTCGTTGCGCTGGTGGGCGTTGAACGTCGAGGTTCGGCGGAGCCCCAGCGCCTTGCCGGCGTCGGGCCAGAGATCGACGACGGGCCTCTCTTCCGGGTACGGCAGCACCGCACCTGGAGATCCGACGTCGTACGCATCGCCCATGTTCTCGTCCACGTGCGCTATCTTGCGTCCGACAATGTCCGGACGTCGAGGACACGTCGCTGCCCGAACTGGGACCGCGCCCTGCCTCGCCAATGTCCGGCCCGAACGAGGAGAAGAGATGGGTGAGCAGGAACAGCCCGAGATGGTCGTCAAGCCGCGGCACAGCGAGCTCGTGCCGATCGGGGAAGGCCGATATGCACTCCACGAGTTCGACTTCTGGTTCGCCGACCGGGCCCGCGAGACGGTCGTCGAGTGCCGCGTGGAGGTCGTCAAAGGCGGCCGAGCGAGGATCAAGCGGGTGACAGTGTCCGGACTCGACCTGTCGCCGTCCGAGCTCCGCCACTACCCCCTGACCGAGCGTGTCGCGACGGCGCTGTCGAGGGTCACCCTCCAGGAGACCGACCCGAACAAGTACGTTACGTTGAGCTGGCACGTCGGCGATGAGCATCCGATCCACGCCAACTTCGTGCCCGAGGACGAAGCTCGCACGGCGGCGCAGACGATCGCCCGACGGCGCCGGCTGACACCCGAGCGCTTGCGCGAGGTCGCCGAGCTCTACCGCGACGCCGGCGGCGGGAGCGCAGGCATCGACACCGTCGCCCGCAAGCTCAGCTACGACCCGCGCCACGCCCGGCGGCTGGTGGCCGCAGCCCGCGAGCGGGGCTTCCTCGGCGAGGTCGACTGATGAAGACACGGAAGGTCAAGAACCACCCCGGCGTGTACCTCGATGTCGACACCGGCGAGTACTGCTTCGTCGTCGACGTGCCGAGCCCCGACGGTGGTCGACGTCAGCAGCGCAGCCGCGGCTACCGCTCGATCAGGGCTGCCGACGCGGCCCGCGAGGAGCTGCGGACGAACGCACGTCGCGGGCAAGTCGTGTCACCGAGCAGGCTCACGGTCGCCGCGTCCCTTCTGGAGATGTGGCTCCCCAAGCTCACAGAGCGGCCCACGACGATCGACGGCTACCGCCGCACCGTACGCAACCACATCGTCCCCGCGCTCGGCGGGATCCTGCTCCAGCAGCTCAACCGGGCGACCGTCGCCGTGTGGATCAGCGAACTGTCGCACAAGGGACTCGCGCCCAAGACCGTACGCAACGTCGTCGGTGTGCTGACCAGCGCGCTCAACGACGCCGTCGAGCTCGGCCTGGTCGTCACCAACGTCGCCCAGCGGATGAAGAACCTCCCGGCGGCGACGACGCCGAAGCCGCGCGCCTGGACGATCGGTGAGGCGCAACGGTTCGTCGCCCACGTCCACGACGACCGCTGGCATCCGATGTGGCGCTTCCTCGCCGTCACCGGCTGCCGGCGCGGCGAAGCGCTCGGGCTGCGCTGGGACGACGTCGACCTCGACACGGCGACCGTGACGATCCGCCGGCAACGCACGATCGCCGGTGGCCGCGTCGTCGAGGGGCCGCCGAAGACGAGCTCCGGGTTCCGCACGATCGCCCTCGACTCGTCGATGGTGGGCGTGCTGCAGCGCCTGGCGCGCCCGGCAGCTCGAGGAGCGTCTGGCGATGGGCGTGGGCTGGCGCGGCGAGGGCTACGTGTTCTGCTGGCAGACCGGCGAGCCGCTGTGGCCGCAGAAGGTCACGGCATGGTTCCGTCAGCACTGCCACGACCTCGACCTTGCGCCGATCGGCGTGCACGGCCTGCGTCACACCGCGGCGACGTGGATGATCGCCCACGGCGAGAACCCCAAGCTCGTCCAGCAGCGCATGGGGCACTCACACGTCAGCGTCACGCTCGCGCTGTACAGCCACGTCCAGCCCGGCCACGACCAGGCGGCCGCCGACACGCTCGGCGCCGCGCTCGACGGCTAGACCGTCA
Source organism: uncultured Acidimicrobiia bacterium (assembly GCA_963784255.1). GTDB lineage: Bacteria > Actinomycetota > Acidimicrobiia > Acidimicrobiales > Ilumatobacteraceae > JALZMG01. The sequence goes on from CAWAQO010000007.1 coordinate 888,953, forward strand.
CCGCGATGCCCGCGCACACGGCGGGCACATGCCCCGGACGAGCTCGCTGCGGGGCACGCGCACACCGCACCGCGAGCACTGTCCCGTGATCCCACGCTCTTCCTCAGTGCCCGACATCCGGTGTACCCCGTTTTCTGCTGTGACCAGAATGTGACCAAACGGCCGATTTCGGCCACGAAACACCTGGTAGACGAGGTGCGCCCCCAGGGATTCGAACCCTGAACCAATGGATTAAGAGTCCACTGCTCTGCCGTTGAGCTAGAGGCGCCGGCGGCCGGGCAGTGTACGGGGCGACGTGCGCCCCGGACACCGCCGGGTCCGGATGGGGTGAGCGAGGGGACTTGAACCCCCGACCTCCAGGGCCACAACCTGGCGCTCTAACCGAGCTGAGCTACGCCCACCATGGGACGAACCAGTTTGCCACGTCCACCGGCGAACGCCACGTGCCGGTTCCCCCGACGCCACCCGGGCCCGCCGCGGCGCGGTGGTACCGTGCGGCCAACGACAGCCGAGCCCTCCCAGGGGATGTGATACCTCATGACCGCCACGCACCCGTCGTCCGGAGTGGCCGTCGACCAAGGCCTTGCGGCACGAGCCCGGGCCATCACCGAACGTGAGCTCGTCCGCTACGCCGAGCGCACGGTCGCCTCGCAGCGAGCCACCGATCGAGCCCGCAAGGTCCTGCCACTCGGTGTGCCGTCCAGCTTCCAGGCGTACGACCCGCACCCCATCGTCGTGCGCCACGCCGCCGGGTCGCGCATGGTCGACGTCGACGGGCACGAGTACGTCGACTACGACATGGGCTTCGGTGCTCTGTTCGCGGGTCACGTGAACCCGGTCGTCCGGCGGGCCGTCCAGGCCCAGCTCGACGACGGCACGCTGTACGTCACCCCGTGCGAGCTCGATGCCGAGGTCGCCGAGCTGCTCGCCGAGCGCTTCCGACAGCCCATGTGGCGGTTCACCAACTCCGGCACCGAGGCGACGATGGACGCCATCCGCGTGGCCAAGGGCGCCACCGGCCGGGACAAGATCGTCAAGGTGGAGGGCGGCTACCACGGCCACCACGACGAGGTGATGATCTCGATGAAGCCGCCGCTCGACCAGGCCGGCCCGGCCGACGCGCCGATCGCCGTGCCGGGCACCGCCGGGATCACCAGGGCGGTGCTCGCCGACACGATCGTCATCCCCTACAACGACCCCGGGGCCCTCGACCGCGCCCTCGCCGGCGACGACGTCGCCTGCTTCATCGTCGAGCCGGTGATGGAGAACATCGGCATCTGCCTGCCCGACGACGGCTACCTCCAGGAGGTGCGGGAGATCACCCGTCGCCACGGCACGCTGCTCATCCTCGACGAGGTGAAGACGGGGATCACGGCCGGTCACCACGGTGCGAGCGGGTACTTCGGGGTCGAGCCGGACCTCGTGACGCTGGCCAAGTCGATCGGCGGCGGCTTCCCGGTCGGCGCGTTCGGCGGCCGGCAGGAGCTGATGGACCTCATCACCCAGGCCAAGGTGCTCCACCTGGGCACGTACAACGGCAACCCGCTCGTGATGGCCGCGACCCGGGCGACGCTGGCCGAGGCGTGTGCCGTCGGGCCGGTGACCGCGGCGATCGCCCGCAACGATGTGCTCGTGGCGGCGTGCCAGAAGATCATCGACGACGCCGACCTCCCCGCCCACACGGTGCGGTTCGGTGCCAAGGGCTGCGTCACGTGGCGCCGCGAGCGGGTGCGCAACTACCGCGACTACAAGGCCACCGACTTCGACCTGGCCTTCGCCCAGTGGATCCACGGGATCAACCGCGGCGTGCTGTTGCCGCCCGGACTCGACGAGCAGTGGCTGATCTCGGTGATGCACACCGACGCCGACGCCACCCGCTACGCCGACGTGTTCCGCGAGTTCGTCGACGAGCTGCTGGGCTAGGACCAGCGCCGCTGGTCGGCGTAGCGGTTGATGGCGATCGGTGCCGACCATGCCCGCCGCCGCCGGGCTGCCGCGGCCGCCAGCATGAGGGTGAACCCGGCGATCACGAGGATGGCCGCGGCCACGACGACGAACGGCATGTAGTGACCGGCGACGGCCGGGATGATCGCGCCCCACGTCGAGTCGTCGAAGACCGGGAACACGAACGCCGGCACGACGAAGCCGAGCACGACGGCGGCGAACCCGGCGACGATGCAGAACACGCCGATGCCGAACGACGCGTCCGCCTTGCGCGGGTGGGTGATGAACCCGAGGAGCAGACCGACGACGGCGACCAGCGCGGCGATGGGCACCGCCCACTCGAGCGTCGTGCGGATCGTGCTCAGCACGCCGACCTCCTCGACCGGCACGATGATCGGGGGCAGCACCGCGGCGCGCTGGTCGCGCACGATCTCGGCCAGCTGTGGACCGGTGATCTGCACCGGCTCGTCGCGCAGGCCGATCAGGCGGGCATGCGAGTCGGCCACGATGTCGCGCATCAGTTCGGCGCCGGCGGCCGTGCGGGCGATGCCGTCGACCCGAGCGCGCAGGTCGGTGGGGGAGACACCGAGCGTGCCGGCCGCGGCGTCCGCCGCCAGGGTGACGACCTCGTCGCGGATGGCTGCGTCCTCGAGGACCACGGCGGCGAGCTCGCCGCTCGTCGCGGTGTCGAAGGCGACCCGCTCGAGCCACCAGCCGGCGGCGGCGAGCGCGGCTGCGACGGCGGCGAGGAAGAAGAACACGCTCGCCAGGCCACGTCGCACGTGGCGAGTCTCGCGGATGACCGGCCTACCCTGCGACCGTGCGACCCTCGCTGGCGACGATGCTGTGGCGAGGGGTGCGCCGGCGCTGCGCCTGGTGCGGCGGGCGGGGCGCCTTCTTCGACGGCTGGTTCACCAAACGTGATGCATGTCGAACCTGTGGGATCAGCTGGCGCCGCGGCTACGAGGGCTTCGAGCTCGGGGCGCTGGCGATCAGTGCGGTGGTCTGCCTCGGCCTGCTCGTGATCGGGCTGACGATCGGGGTCGTGCTGACGCTGCCCGACGTCGCCGTGGTCCCGCTCCTGCTCATCCTCGGCGCCGGCGCGATCGTGCTGCCCGTCGTGGTGTACCCGGTGAGCTACACGGTGTGGCAGGCGGTCGACCTGGCGATGCGCCCGCCGGCGGTCGGCGACGACGTGCCGCCGCCGATCTTGCGAAAGCCTTGAACGAACGACTGTTCGCTGATTACACTGGTGTCATTCCGCTCACGGGTTCGCTGTGACACCCCTTCCGTATGGTCGTCCTCAACCGACGATCCCCCGTTTCGCACCGATCGATCTTCCGATGAAAGGCAGATGTGATGAGCACTGATCGCGACAAGGCGCTGGAGATGGCCTTGGCCCAGATCGACAAGCAGTACGGCAAGGGCTCCATCATGCGGATGGGGGAGAAGGGCTCGATGGCCATCGAGTCGATCCCCACCGGCGCCCTCTCCCTCGACCTGGCCCTCGGCGTCGGCGGCCTGCCCCGCGGCCGCGTCACCGAGATCTTCGGGCCGGAGTCCTCCGGCAAGTCCACGCTGGCCATGCACGTGGTCGCCGAGGCCCAGCGCAACGGCGGCGTGTGCGCCTACATCGACGCCGAGCACGCCATGGACCCGGTGTACGCCAAGGCCATCGGCGTCGACATCGACCAACTGCTGATCTCCCAGCCCGACACCGGAGAGCAGGCGCTGGAGATCTGCGACATGCTCGTGCGCTCGGGGGCTCTCGACGTGGTCGTCATCGACTCGGTCGCCGCCCTCACGCCGCGCGCCGAGATCGAGGGCGAGATGGGCGACAGCCACGTCGGCCTGCAGGCTCGATTGATGAGCCAGGCGCTGCGCAAGCTGACGGCGAACCTCAACAAGACCAAGACCATCGCCCTCTTCATCAACCAGCTGCGGGAGAAGATCGGGGTGATGTTCGGTTCGCCCGAGACCACGCCTGGCGGCCGGGCGTTGAAGTTCTACTCCTCGGTGCGCCTCGACATCCGCCGCATCGAGTCGCTGAAGGACGGCTCCGAGGTGGTCGGCAACCGCACGAGGGTGAAGGTCGTCAAGAACAAGGTGTCGCCGCCGTTCAGGCAGGCGGAGTTCGACATCATGTACGGCAAGGGGATCAGCCGGGAGGGCTCGCTGCTCGACATGGCGGTCGACCTCGGGATCGTCAAGAAGTCCGGGGCGTGGTTCACCTACGAGGGCGAGCAGCTCGGCCAGGGGCGGGAGAACGCCAAGACCTTCCTCGCCGAGAACCCCGAGATCATGGTCGAGATCAGCGACCGGGTGCTCGAGGCGGCCGGCCTCAAGCCGGGCGCCGCCGCCCCGGTGGCGACCGCCGACGGGTTCTCCGAGGCCGACGAGGCCCCCATCGAGCTCGACTGAGACGGTCGTCGGCCGTTTGTGTCAGCACACATCGGTTCCGGACCGACGTGTGCTGACACAAACCGCTCAGACGCCGGGCTTGAAGACCATCAGGACGAGGATCACCACCATCACGAGGTGCGTGATCCCGATGCCCGAGGCCAGCCGGCCCCGCGCCTCCTCGCTGTCGTCGGCCAGGGCCGGGCGGATGAGGAACCAGCTCACCAGCATCAGCACGACCCAGCCGACCAGCGACACGACGATCCACGCCTGGGTCATCTTCCACACCTCGTCGGACAGACCGACCAGCCCCATCCCGAACACCCACACCAGCACCAGGGCCGGGAGCACCAGCCGCAGGTGCAGCTTGGCGATGGTGGCGCCGGCGCCGGCGCGCTGGAGCGACGGATAGATGAACAGCGGACCGAACGCCACGATCACGGCCAGCACGTGGAGCAGGCCGAGGATCTGGTAACCGGTCGAGATCTCGAGGATGGCGAGCACGGGCCCGGACGCTAGCGATCCGGCCGGGCGACCCACCAGACCACCGCCGTGACGGCGGCGATGGCGGCGAGGGTGAGCACGATCGATCCGGGGGGCGACCACGCCGTCAGCCCGGCGGTGACGCCGGCCGTGAGCACGGTGGCGCCGGCGATCGCCGCCACCGGCCGCCACCACGCGGCGACCACCGCCGGGTCGATCACCGCGGTCATCGGCGCGGCCGCGCCGAGGGCGCACGAGGCGTGGAGCACGAGCAGGCCGACGGCGGCGGCCGCTGTCGCCGGGGTCACGTCGCCGGATGCACCGGTCGACCACGTCACGGCGACCGCCACGCTGCACACCAGCGCGCCGGCCGAATCGGGGCGCACGACCGCCACCAGACCGGCGATCACGGCCACGAGGATGTAGCCGTCGGGAGAGTCCCACCCCGGCGTCGTCGTGGCGATGACGGCGACGGCGGCGCCGAGCAGCGCGGCCGCCCGCACGGCCAAGGCGACACGCCCGCTCTGGCGCACCGTCGTCAGCACGGCCACGACGCGCGGATCGAGGTCGCGGACCTCGCCCATTGACATGACCGGACGGCGCTTGCTCATCGACCACCCCAGCGGGGGGCGTTGCCGGCCCGTGCGACGACGCGCAGCACCTCGTCGAGCGTGCGGCGGCCGCGCCAGCGGACCACCGGCACGCCCAGTTCGCCGAGGCGGTCGATCTCGGCGCTGCGCTCGAGCGCCCGCAGCCGCCGGGCCACGACGCGGGCTGGCTGGTCGGGGCGCGGTGGCGCGTCGGGGAGGGTGTCGACCACCACCAGGGTGTGGCCGCGCTGCACGAGCCGGGCGATCTCGGCCCGCCCGGCCGCGCCGGTCAGCGTCGTGAGGGCGACGACGAGCGCGCCCGGGTGCACCCGGGGCGTCTGCCGGTCCTCGGGGCGCGACACCGCTCCGGGTTCGGCATCGACCAGCACCCCGAGGAGGTGGCGGAGGTGGCGGCGGCCGCTACCGGGCGGCACGGTGCGCACCCGGCGGCCGAGGTCGACCAGGCCGACGCGGTCGCCACCGCGCAGCGCCTGGTCGGCGATGGCGGCGGCGGCGCGCACCGTGGTGTCGAGGCTGCTCGCCCGACCGTCGACGCCGTCGCTGCGCCCGAGGTCGTGCTCGGTGTCGAGGAGCAGCACCACTTCGGTGTCGCGGTCGGCCCACGTGGCGTTGACGTGCAGCTGTTGGGTCCGCGAGGTCACCGGCCAGTTGATGCGGCGGAGCCGATCGCCGACGCGGAACGGGCGCACCTCGGCCAGCTCGCTGCCCTCCCCGTGGTGACGGGCGCGGTGGCGGCCGACGAGGCCCGCGGGCCTGGGCATGGGCCGTTCCAGATCCAGGTCGACACCGATCGGCAGCGCCGTCACGTTCACCTCTCGCCCGCGCTCGGCGGTGGCGCGGTAGGCACCGAGGGGCGAGGTGGCGACGACCGTCGCCGGGTGGACCGTCCGACGTCCCCAGCGCACGACGCGCACGCCGATGTCGATGCTCCGCGCCTCGTCGGCCGCGACAGTGCGGGCGCCCGACGGTGGGTCGAGCCGGACCCACGGATCGGCGCGGACGACGGCGGTGGCGATGCAACCCGGTTCGAGCTCGGGGATGCTGGTGCGGGCCGTCGTGCGCTGGCCCTCGGCCACCGTGACGGCGTCGAGCGCGAACGATGCCACCGGCGGCGTGCGCGGACGGCGGAGGGCGCCGACGGTCGCCGCGCCGAGGAAGGGCGCCCCGAGCACGACGAGGTCGGGACGGCGCACGACGATGGCCACGCCGAGGCAGCACAGCGCCATCACGACGGCGCGCAGGTGGGCCGGGGTCGGCCGCCACGGTGCGCCGTGCGATGCGTTCACGGCCGTACGGTCGGCGGCGCGGGGACGGCGTCGAGCACCTCGGTGACCACCGACGTGCCGGTGACGTCGTGCAGCCACAACTCGGGGCGCACCGTGACGCGGTGCGCCAGGGCGGCCACCCCGACCGCCTTGACGTCCTCGGGCAGCACGAAGTCGCGTCCGTCGATGACGGCGTGGGCCCGCGCCGTCAGCATGAGCGCCAGCGACCCGCGGGGCGAGGCGCCGACCAGCACCTGACGGTGGCGGCGGGTGGCGGCAGCCAGCTCGACGCAGTAGCGGCCGACGGACTCCTCGACGGTCACCGCCTCGCACGCCCGCTGCAGCGCGACGAGCCCGGCGGCGTCGGTGACCGGGTCGAGCACCTGTTCCTCGCGCTGCCGGGCCATCCTCCGGTCGAGCACGGCCCACTCCTCGTCGGCGCTGGGGTAGCCGAACGCCACCCGCAGGAGGAAGCGGTCGAGCTGGGCCTCCGGCAGCGGGTAGGTGCCCTCGTACTCCACCGGGTTGGCGGTGGCCAGGACGTGGAACGGTGCGGTCAGCGGGAACGTCTCGCCTTCGACGGTGACCTGGCGCTCCTGCATGGCCTCCAGGAGAGCGGCCTGCGTCTTTGGCGGCGTCCGGTTGATCTCGTCGGCGAGCAGGATGCCGGTGAAGACGGGTCCCGGACGGAAGACCAGCTCGCCGGTGCGCTGATCGAAGACGTGGGCGCCGGTGACGTCCGAGGGCAGGAGATCTGGTGTGAACTGCACCCGGCGGAAGGTCAGACCGAGCGCCTGGGCGAACGATCTGGCCGCCAGTGTCTTGCCGAGCCCGGGCACGTCCTCGAGCAGCACGTGCCCGCCGGCCATGACGCCGGCCAGCACCAGGCGCAGCGGGGCGTGTTTGCCGACCACGGCCTCGCCGACGCGGCGCAGCACGTCAGCAGCGAGTCGCGCCGCGTCGGTCACGTCGGCGCGCCGATGCGCTCGATCGCCGTCAGGACCTCGTCGAGCTGGCGGACGGAGACCGGCTCGGCGCGATGCTCGGTGAGCAGGGGCCAGACCCCGTCGCCGAGGAGCCGTCGGGCTTCCTCGGGTCGTGCCGCGAGGTCGACGCCGTACGCCCGCCGCAGGCGGGATGCGGCGAGCTCGCGGAGCACCGGCTGCAGTCGAGTGCCGTAAGCCATCGTGTCCTCGGCGCTGCGGCGAACGGCGGCGTCGAGCACGGACAGGCGTGGGTCGGCGTGGTCGTCGGCGTGGTGGGCCGGGCGGGGCGTCGGCGGCCAGCGCACGGGCCGCAGCGCCTCGCCGACGCGCGCCATCGCCGAGCGCGCCGACCGCCGTGGCGACACCGACGGCGAGGAACAGCTCGACGCGCGGTGCGCCGCCTCCGAGCACGACGCCGACGAGGACGAAGGCCGTGAGGAGCAGGCACGCGACCAGGTAGCCGGCGAGCTTCCTCACGGCCACGTCACCTGGAGGCCGGCGCGGATCTCCTGCAACGCCGCCTCGGCATCGCCGCGGGCGGTGTCCGGGAGGGGATGCGGCGAGAAGCGGGCCGTGCGGTACAGCCACAGCAGGCGCCCGATGGCCGCCGTCGGCACGGCGGCGCGTTCGAGCACGCGCACCGTGAGCTCGGATGCCGTCTCCGCCGGACGCCGGCCCAGTCCGGCATCCGCCGCAGCGGCCTCCAACAGCACCCAGCACTGGATCACGGCGTCGTCCGTCGTGCCCTCGTCGAGCCGAGCCAGCCCCTCGTCGACGGCGCGGGCCAACGCCGGGGCCGCCCCCGGCGGCGCCTCGGCGGACGGCGCCGACGCGTCCGGATCGGCGTCGTCCGATTGCGTCCGGCCGAGAAAGCGCCACACGGCGCGGGCGATGAGCACCACCAGCACGGCGCCGACCACGAGCACGACGATGTCGCCGAGCAGGTCGAGCAGGTCCGGCAGCACCGGTTCGCGCTCGTCGCCCGGCTCGCCGAGCCCGCTGCTGATCTCGCGGCGCTGGCCCTCGCGCTCGCGCAGCGGTCGCACGAACCACCCGCCGCCCGTGTCGACGACCGGCCGGACCGATCCGCCGGCGGCGGCGAACGCGACGACGGCGAGCGTGAGCACCGCGGCGGTGCCGACCACCCACGTGCGGGTCGGGCGCTCACCCGCCCCGGCTGCCACCATCGCGGCAACGGTAGCCTCGTGCCGTGATCGAGCCCGCCCCGAAACCGCGCCGATATGTCGTGCGCACGTTCGGGTGCCAGATGAACGAGCACGACTCCGAGCGCATCGCCGGGCTGCTCGAAGCCGACGGGCTCGTCGCCGCGGCGGGCGTCGACGATGCCGACGTGGTGGTCCTCAACACGTGCTGCATCCGGGAGAACGCCGACAACAAGCTCTACGGCAACCTCGGCCATCTGAAGACGTGGAAGGCGGCGCGTGACGGCCGGCAGATCGTCGTGTCGGGCTGCCTCGCGCAGAAGGACCGCGATGTCGTCCGCGAGAAGGCGGCCCACGTCGACGTCGTGATGGGCACGCACAACGTGCACCGTGCCGCCGAGCTGCTCGACCTCGCCCGGCAAGAGGGCCCGCTCACCGAGATCCTCGACGCCGCCGTCCTCGACGACCACGCCATGTTCCCGTCGGCGCTGCCAGCCGTGCGCGAGGCCACGTTCAAGGCGTGGGTCACCATCCAGATCGGCTGCGACAACAGCTGCGCCTTCTGCATCGTGCCGGCCGTGCGCGGGGCCGAGATCTCCCGGCCGTTCGCCGAGATCGTCGCCGAAGTGGAGGAGCTGGCGGCGCAGGGCGTCACCGAGGTGACCCTGCTCGGCCAGAACGTCAACAGCTACGGCCGCGACCTCCAACTGGCGGCCCGGCGCCACGGCGATGCACACGCCCGCCTGCGGCCGCTGTTCGCCGATCTGCTCCGCGCCGTCGGCGGTGTGCCCGGCATCCGGCGGGTGCGCTTCACGTCCCCGCACCCCAAGGACATGCGTGCCGAGACGTTCGCGGCGATGGCGGCCACGCCGGCGGTGTGCCCGCAGCTGCACTACCCCCTCCAGGCCGGGTCGGACGTCGTGCTGGCCGCGATGCACCGCGGGTACACGGCCGAGCGCTACCTCACGCGCCTCGCCGAGGCCCGTCGCACGGTGCCCGACCTGGCCGTCAGCACCGACATCATCGTCGGGTTCCCGGGCGAGACCGAGGAGGACTTCGAGCGCACGCTCGAGGTCACCGCCGAGGCCCGCTTCGACGACGCCTTCACGTTCATCTTCTCGCCGCGCCCGGGCACCGAGGCGGCGGCGCGCACCGAGCAGTTCGTCGATCCGGCCGTCGCCGGGCGGCGGTTCGACCGGTTGCGCGTGGTCGTGGAACGCAGCGCGCTGGCTGCCAACCGCCAGCGGGTCGGTTGCGTCGAGGAGGTGCTCGTCGAGGGGCCGAGCAAGAAGGACCCCACCGCGATGGCGGCCCGCACGCCGCAGCACCGTCTGGTGCACTTCACCCCGGCGCGCCCGGTGCGCGCCGGCACGTACGCCACCGTCGAGATCACCGGCGCCGCGCCGCACCACCTGACCGGCGAGCTCCGTGAGATCGTGGCGGAGCCGACGCACCGGTTGCGCATCCCCGTCGCCGCGCATTGATGCCGCCGCGCCGGATCGTCGTGGTGCTCGGCCCCACGGCATCGGGCAAGTCGGACGTCGCCATGGCCGCCGCCCGAGCCGTCGCCGGGACCGAGATCGTCGCCGTGGACGCCATGCAGGTCTACCGGGGGATGGACATCGGGACCGCCAAGCCGACGCCGGCGGACCGCGCCGCGGTCGTCCACCACGGTCTCGACCTCGTCGACGCGTCCGCCGACTTCACCGTCACCGACTACCGAACGGCCTACGACGCGGCGCTCGAGACGGTCGACGGCGCCGCCCTGCTGGTGGCCGGCACGGGTCTGTACCTGTCGGCGGTCGTCGACCGCCTCGACGTGCCCGGCCAGTGGCCGGACGTGCGCCGGCAGCTCGAGGCCGACGGTGATCTCGACGGGTTGTGGCGGCGCCTCCACGCCCTCGACCCGCTGGCCGCGTCGCGCATCGATCCGGGGAACCGCCGGCGCATCGTGCGGGCGCTGGAGGTGACGATCGGAGGAGGACGGCCGTTCAGCTCCTACGGTCCGGGCCTGCAGCACTACCCCCCGACGGCGGCGACGCTGTTCGGCTTGCGGTGGCCGCGGCCGGTGCTGACCGAGCGGATCGAGCGTCGCGTCCGCACGATGATGACCGCCGGTCTCCTCGACGAGGTCGACGTCCTGGCGCAGCAGGGGTTGTCCCGGACGGCCGCCCAGGCGCTCGGGTACAAGGAGCTGCTCGCCTCGCGGCGCGGCGAGTGCTCGGTCGACGCGGCCGTCGACGCGATCGTCGCCCGCACGCGGCGCTTCGCCACCCGCCAGGAGCGGTGGTTCCGCCGGGACCCTCGCATACGCTGGATCGACATCGACCACGACCCCGTCGCCGAAGCCGCACCGATCGTGATCGACGCACTCCGATGAAGGTCGTGTCACTCACCAAGCACCACGGACTGGGCAACGACTTCCTCGTCGCGCTCGACCCGCCCGACGCCTTCGACGCCGCCGACCTCGCGGCGCGCTTGTGCGACCGCACGTCCGGCATCGGTGCCGACGGGTTGATCGCCGCCACCGCTGGGCCGGACGGCGGCGTGCGCATGGTGCTGCACAACGCCGACGGCAGCCGGGCGGAGATGAGCGGCAACGGCATCCGCTGCCTCGCCCAGGCCGTGGCCCGCCGTCGCGGCTCGCTGGATCAGGTGAGCGTGCTCACCGACGCCGGTCACCGTGAGGTCGCCCTGCAGCCGACGAGTGATCCCGAGACGGTGCTGGCCACCGTCGACATGGGCGCGGTCAGCACCATCGCCGCGCCGCCCGGCTGGGACGTCCTCGGAGTCAACCCGGACCGCCCGGTCGCCCACCTCGGTCTGGGCAACCCGCACGCCGTCGTCGGCGTCGACGACGTGGCGTCCGTCGACCTCCTGGCGCTCGGCAGCCAGGTTCCCGACGTCAACCTGGAGGTCGTCGAGCCGGGTCCCGAACCGCATGCCGTGACGATGCGGGTCCACGAGCGCGGCGCCGGCATCACCGCCGCCTGCGGCACCGGCGCGTGCGCCGCGGCGTGGGCGGCCGCCGAATGGGGCTTCGTGCCGCAGGGGACGCAAGAACTCGTGGTGCACATGGACGGCGGGAGCGCGAAGGTGGCGCTCCATCGTCCCCGGCCCGGCCACGTGACGCTCACCGGCCCGGCTACGTTCATCGCCTCCATCGAGGTCACCATCCCGTGAGCACGCCGTACACCGAGGCGCTCGGCGCCACCCTCATCGAGCGCACGGTCCGAGAGCGCATCGTGCTCGTCGGCGTGACGTTCCCAGGGGCCGACGACGAGACGACCGAAGCCAGCCTCGACGAGCTCGCCGCGCTCGTCGACACCGCCGGCGCCGACGAGGTCGGCCGGATGGTGCAGCGCCGCGACCACCCCGACCACACCTGGTTCATCGGCAAGGGCAAGGCCGAGGAGCTGCACGAGCTGTGCCTCGCCGTCGACGCCGACACCGTCGTGTTCGACAACGAGCTGTCGCCGGCGCAGCAGTTCAACCTCGAGAAGTTGCTCGGCCGCACGGCGATCGACCGCACGGCCGTGATCCTCGACATCTTCGCCCAGAACGCCCACACGCTGGAGGGCCGGGCCCAGGTCGAGCTGGCCCTGCTGCGCTACCGGCTGCCGCGTCTGCGGCGGGGCGCCACGGCCAAGCTCTCCCAGCAGCGCGGTGGCGTCGGCACCCGCTTCGGCGGTGGCGAGACGAAGCTGGAGGTCGATCGCCGGCGGATCATGCGCCGCATCAGCAAGCTGGAGGTCGAGCTGGCCGAGATCGGCCGCACCCGCCAGCTCCAGCGCCAGCGTCGCGACCGCAGCGGTCTGGCCGGTGTCACCATCGTCGGCTACACCAACGCCGGCAAGTCGACGTTGCTCAACGCCCTCACCGATGCCGGTGTGCTGACCGAGGACCGCTTGTTCGCCACGCTCGACCCGACGACCCGGCGCCTCGCGCTGCCCGGCGGCGAGCCGGTGCTGCTCACCGACACGGTCGGCTTCGTCCGCCGGTTGCCGCACGGGCTCGTCGAGTCGTTCAAGAGCACGCTCGAGGTGGCCAGCCGCGCCGACTACCTCATCCACGTCGTCGACGCGTCGGCGGCCGACCCGGAGGGCCAGATCCTCGCCGTGCGCGATGTGCTCGACGAGATCGGCGCCGCCGCCGTGCCCGAGCTGCTGGTGTTCAACAAGGCCGATCTGGCGCCGGACGAGGCCAAGCTCCTGTCCGTCGACCACCCGGGCTCCGTCGCCGTCAGTGCGGTCACCGGCGACGGCATCGACGACCTGCTGCGGGCGCTCGCCGACCGGCTGCGCTCGATCACCGCGGTGGTCGAGCTGTTGGTGCCCTACGAACGGGGTGACGTCCTCGCGGCGATCCACCGCGAGGGCGAGGTGGTGTCGACGACCGATGGGGCGTCGGCCATGCGCGTCCGGGCCCGGCTCTCCGACGCCTCGGCCGGCCGCCTGTCCGAGTTCGTGGTGCGCGCCGACACGTGAGCACCACGCCCGCCGTGGGCTTCGTGCCCCCGCCGTATCCGTACGACCGCCTCGAACGTCTCGTCCCGCTCGGCGAGCGCTTCGCGGGGGGCCTCGTCGACCTGTCGATCGGCACGCCGGCCGATCCGCCGCCGCCGGCCGTCGTGGCCGCCCTGTCGATGTCGGACGCCGAGCGCGGTTACCCGCCGAGCATCGGCACCGTCGAGCTGCGCCGGGCCGCCGCCCGCTGGCTCGCCCGCCGCTTCGGGGTCGACGTGCCCGTGGCCTCGATCGGCGCCTGCGTCGGCACGAAGGAGTTCGTCGGGACGTTGCCGCAGTGGCTGCGGCTGCGCACCCCCGACCGCGACACGATCCTCTACCCCGCGGTGTCGTATCCGACCTACGAGATGGGGGCGATCCTCGCCGGGTGCCGGGCCGTGGCCGTGCCGCTCGACGAGGGCGGCGGCCTCGCCCTCGACGCGATCGCGCCGGGCGACGCCGACCGGGCCCTCGCACTGTGGGTGAACAGCCCGGGCAACCCCACCGGGGCCCTCGACGACCTCGGCGCCGTCGTGGCGTGGGGTCGCCGGCACGGCGTGCCGGTGTTCTCCGACGAGTGCTACGTCGAGTTCACGTGGGAGCGCCCGGCGGAGAGCGTGTTGCAGCACGGGACCGAGGGCGTGGTGGCCGTCCACTCGCTGTCGAAGCGGTCCAACCTCGCCGGCGTGCGGGTCGGCTTCTACGCCGGCGACGCCGAGCTGGTCCGCTACCTCCAGGAGGTGCGCAAGCACGTCGGGATGATGGTGCCTGGACCGGCGCAGGCGGCCGCCGTCGTGGCGCTCGACGACGACGACCACGTCGAGGAGCAGCGGCGCCGGTACCACCGCCGGTTGACCCGGCTGGCCGACGTCCTGGGCAGGTGGAGCGGTCGCTCCGTGGCGCTGCCCGAGGGCGGTTTCTACCTCTGGTTCGACGCCGGCGACGGCTGGGCGTTCACCGAGCGGCTGGCCGAGGAGGGCGGCGCGCTGGTCAGCCCTGGCGAGTTCTACGGGTCGGCGTCATCGAGCCACGTGCGGGTCGCCGTGGTACAACCAGACGATCGGATCGAGCTGGTCGCCGAGCGGCTGGGGGTGTGATGGCGCAGTCGTTGTCCGCCTCGGCGGCGGGGCCCAAGCGGGCGCGGTGGGTGCTCGCGGTGGTCGTGCTGGTGGCCGGTGTCGTGCTCGCCCTCGTGCTGTGGCTGTGGTCCGGCCGGCGCTACGACGACGCCGTCGCCGACCTGGCGCCGGCCCCGATCGGCTGCGACACCACGTTGGTGTTCGAGCGCACCGGCACGTACACGTTCTTCCTCGAGACCACTGGCTCGGTCGGGGAGATCGACGGTGACTGCGACAACGACGACCGTGACTACGACCTCGACCCCGACGACGCCCCGAACGTGACGCTCTTGCTCACCGACGCCGAGGGCGACGAGGTCGACCTGGACCGAGCCGACGGACCGAGCTACGACCGCGACGGCGCGGTCGGCACGGGCATCCGCACGGCCGAGATCGACGACGAGGGCGAGTACGTGCTGTCCGCCGATGCCGCGGACACCGAGGCGATGATCCGGGTCGGCAGGGACCCGGCCAGCGGCGTGGTGCTGATGCGCCTTGGTGCCATCGTCGCCCTGATCGCCGGGTGCGTGGCTGCCGGCTTGCTGTTCTGGAGTGGCCGGCCGCGACCGGCGACAGCCCCACCGCCGTCGCCGGCGTTCGACCAGTGGCCGCGTCACGTCGCCCCGCCTGTCGGCCCCGCCGTACGCCAACCCGCCGACCTCGCCGCCCTACGCCGTGCCCCGCCCGCAGGCGCCGCCGCCCCCGCCGCCGTGGCACGGCGTGCCGGGCGAGCCGCTGCCGCCACCTCGCCCACCCGGGCGGTAGCGGCCGGGCGCTGCTACAGGCGGCGCATGACCGTGACGACGCGGCCGTAGATGACGACCACCTCGTCGTCGAACACCATCGGCTCCATCGCCGAGTTCGACGGGGTGAGGGTGATCTTGCCGCCCTTCTTGTGGAAGGTCTTGACCGTGGCCTCGCCGTCGGGGATGCCGGCCACGACGATGTCGCCGTTGGTCGCCGTCGGCTGCTGCACGGCGATCACGTAGTCGCCGTCGAGGATGCCGGCCTCGATCATCGAGTCGCCGCGCACCCGCAGCATGAACAGCTCGCCCTCGCCGGTGAAGTCGGCGGGCACGGGGAGCAGCTCCTCGACGTTCTCCTCGGCGAGCACGTCGGTGCCGGCAGCGACGTCGCCGACGAGCGGGACGTGGCGGACCGGGCGTCGTTCCATCACGGCGCCGGAGTTGGGGTCCCAGCGCACCTCGATCGCTCGTGGCTTGGTGGGGTCGCGCCGGAGGTAGCCCAGGCGCTGCAGCGTGTTGAGGTGGCTGTGCACCGTGGACGGCGACGTGAGTCCGATGGCCTCGCCGATCTCGCGCACCGACGGCGGGTAGCCGCGCGCCCGCATCTCCGATTCGATGAAGTCGAGCACCTGGCGCTGCCGGGCGGTGATCTTGGGGCTCGGGGCTCGGGCCGAAGGTTCGGTCATGCGGATCATCGTACGGACGTTCGCACCTGAAGTCAAACATCTGTGCGATCGCGGGGTTGACGGCGAACAGTCGTTCTGCTTCACTTCCGAACGGATGTTCGCGTACACGTGTTCCCCCGCTCGGCCGACAGCGGCCACGTACCGCCGCCGGCGGCGCGTCGCCGCCGTCGCCCTCGTCGCCGTCACGAGCGCGCTGACGCTCGGAGCGCACGGCGTCCTGACCGGTCCCGGCGGTGTTCCTGCCTCCGCCGCCGGGGCCGGGACGGCCCGCCCGGCGGGAGCGGTCCGCGCCGAGCCGGGCGACAGCCTGTGGGCGCTGGCCGAGCGCCACCACGGCGAGGTCGACCTGGCCCGCTACGTCGAAGCCCTCATCGACCTCAACGGCGGCACGGCCATCGCCGCCGGCCAGTTGGTCCGTCTGCCCTGACCCGGCACACCGCAGTAGGTTCGCGGTGTGCACTGCCCGGTGTGCCACGCCGATGACACGAAGGTCGTCGACTCGCGCCTCGCCGAGGAAGGCGCCGCCGTGCGCCGGCGCCGGCACTGCCTCTCGTGCGGCCACCGCTTCACCACGTTCGAACGGATCGACGAGATCCCGCTGGTGGTGACGAAGTCGGACGGCCGCGCGGAGCCGTTCGACCGGACCAAGATCGTCGCCGGCATCCTCGCCGCCACCAAGGGCAGGGGCGTCGACATCGGCGTCATCGAGCAGATCGCCGAGCGGGTCGAGGACGCCGTGCGCCTGCAGGGGTCCGAGGTCGTCGAGCGCGCAGATCGGCCTCGCCGTGCTCGACCACCTGCGCACGCTCGACGAGGTCGCCTACCTCCGTTTCGCCAGCGTGTACAAGAACTTCGACGCCGCCGCCGACTTCCACCGCGAGATCGAGCTGCTCACGAAGTCGGCGGCGGAGCTGACCGATCGTCACGTCGGGCGCGTCCAGCGGCTGAACACGAAGCCCTCGTCGTCGACGAGGAGGTGGGCGAGGTCGAAGCCGGCGAGCCTCGGCCGCGCCCCGACGACCAGCCGCGGCCCGTCGCCACCGGCGAGCGTCGGTGACACGGTCAGGTCGAGCTCGTCGATGCAGCCGGCGTCGAGCATCGCGCCGTTGAGCCTGGGGCCGCCTTCGGCCTGGACGAACGACGGTGGGGTGGCGGTGACCTCGCCCAGCCGGCGCAATGCGGCCGGGAGGTCGACCGACCCGACACCTGCGCGCACGGCGTCGACGGTGGTCGGGGGACCGTCCTCGGTGGTCACCAGGAAGCCGGCCCCGCTGGTGAACAGCGGTGTGCGCACGTCGACCCGCCCGCTCGCCGTGACCACCCCGATGCGCTGGCCCGGCTTGGCCGGCGGGCCGTAGCCCTCGGCGCGCGCCGTGGCGGCACCGACGAGGATCACGTCGGCGGCCGCCCGCAGGGCACGGAACACGGCACGGTCGCCGGCGTTGCCGAGCGCACCGGAGCGCCCGTCGACCACGGTGGCCCCGTCGAGGCTGGCGATCATGCACAGGCCGACCCACGGGCGGTCGGCCGGACGGGGGCGGGGCATGCCGTAGCACCGGGCCAGCTCACCGGCGTCGACCTCGACAGCCGGTTCCGGGTGCACGCGCCGCATGGCCGGGAATGTTGACATGTCCGCACGCGGCGCCGGCCGGAGCTGTCCACAGCGCGAGGTGGGCTCGAGCCGGCGGTCGCCATCGCTCCAGCGTGACGATGATCCCGACGTGGCGGGGCCCGTCGGGCGGGTGAACGGCGGGTTGTGCCCAGGGAAATTCACAGGGTTTTGCCCCTTTCCCCCCACAGGCCCGGGTGTCTAGCTTGTCGCTTCGTGCCGGCTGCGGTGCGGCACGCGGAACGACAGCTGACCCGAGGTGGGGAAGGCGTGGGGCCACGGGGTCCTGAACCTGCGATGCCGCACCGCCTGCCGGCATCGGCGCTGTCCGGGTGGCCGTAGAGTGTTGACAGGGCCGTAACTACGATGATGTAATCTGGCTCCCACCACAAGAACTAGTGGTCTGGTGCGATCCGGCGGGGGGCGGCCCACCAGATCTTGTGTCCAGATCGTCGCGGTTCCCACACGGGGAACAGCAGTCCGCCTGGGACGGTTGTCCCAGGAAGAACGAGAGGTCTCCATGTCCCTGGCTCCTGAACGACTCACGATCGGCCTGGACCGGTTGTTCACGTCACCTGGGGTCGACCCCTACGACGAGGTCGTGTGGGAGCGCCGCGACGCCCGCATCACCAACTGGAAGGACGGCATCGTCGCCTTCGAGCAGCGCGACGTCGAGTTCCCGGTCGGGTGGTCGCTCAACGCCACCAACATCGTCGCCCAGAAGTACTTCCGCGGCACCCTGGGCACGCCGCAGCGGGAGACCTCGCTGCGCCAGGTCATCGACCGCGTGGTCGACACCATCACACGGTGGGGCCGCGAGGGCGGCTACTTCGTCGACGACGACGAGGAGGCGACGTTCCGCGACGAGCTGAAGTACATCCTCGTCACCCAGCGCGCCGCCTTCAACAGCCCGGTGTGGTTCAACATCGGCGTCGCCGGCGTGCCCCAGCAGGCCTCGGCCTGCTTCATCCTGGCCGTCGACGACACGATGGACTCGATCCTCAACTGGTACCGCGAGGAGGGGATCATCTTCAAGGGCGGATCGGGGTCGGGCACCAACCTGTCGCAGATCCGCTCCAGCCTCGAGCTGCTGCAGGGCGGCGGCACGGCGTCGGGCCCGGTGAGCTTCATGCGCGGCGCCGATGCCTCGGCCGGCACGATCAAGTCCGGTGGCAAGACCAGGCGGGCCGCCAAGATGGTCATCCTCGACGCCGATCACCCCGACGTCGAGGAGTTCATCTGGTGCAAGGTCAAGGAGGAGCGCAAGGCGCGGGTCCTGCGCGACGCCGGGTTCGACATGGACCTCGACGGCGGCGACTCGTTCTCCATCCAGTACCAGAACGCCAACAACTCGGTGCGGGTGACCGACGAGTTCATGCAGGCGGTGGCCGAGGACGCCGACTGGGGCCTCGTCGCCGTCACCACCGGTGAGGTCATGCGCACGATCAAGGCGCGCGACCTGTGGCGTCAGATCGCCCAGGCGGCGTGGGAGTGCGCCGATCCGGGTCTGCAGTTCGACACGACGATCAACCGCTGGCACACCGCCCACACCACCGGCCGGATCAACGCCAGCAACCCGTGCAGCGAGTACATGCACCTCGACAACAGCGCCTGCAACCTGGCGTCGATCAACCTGCTCAAGTACCTCGACCCCGACGGCAACTTCGACGTCGACGCCTTCCGCCACACGGTCGAGATCGTGTTCACGGCGCAGGAGATCCTCGTCGGGCGGGCCGACTACCCGACGCCCAGGATCGCCGAGACCAGCCGCGACTTCCGCCAGCTGGGGCTGGGCTACGCCAACCTCGGCGCGATGCTGATGGCGCTGGGGCTCCCCTACGACTCGCCGGCGGGGCGGGCGTGGGCGGGCGCCGTGACGTCGCTGATGACCGGCCACGCCTACGCCACCAGCGCCCGGATCGCCAGCCGGATGGGCCCGTTCGCCGGCTTCGCCGAGAACGAGGAGCACATGCTGCGGGTGCTGCGCATGCACCTCGACGCCAGCTCGCGCATCGGCGACGCCGACGCCGTGCCGGCCGAGATCCTCACCGCCGGTCAGGAGTCGTGGGCGGCCGCCGTGCGTGACGGGGAAGAGCACGGCGTGCGCAACTCGCAGGCCAGCGTGCTGGCGCCCACCGGCACGATCGGGCTGATGATGGACTGCGACACCACCGGCATCGAGCCCGACCTCGGCCTCGTCAAGATGAAGAAGCTGGTCGGCGGGGGCACGATGTCGATCGTCAACCAGACGGTCCCCAGGGCGTTGGGTCGCCTCGGCTACACGGCCGCCCAGGTCAACGACATCATCGCCTACATCGACACCGAGAAGACGATCGTCGGCGCCCCCCACCTGGCCGCCGAGCACCTCCCGGTGTTCGCCTGCTCGATGGGCGACAACACGATCCACTACGAGGGCCACGTGCGGATGATGGGTGCGGTCCAGCCGTTCCTGTCGGGCGCCATCAGCAAGACGGTCAACATGCCGGAGGAGGCAACCGTCGAGGAGGTCGAGGCGCTGCACCAGCTGTCGTGGGAGCTCGGCCTGAAGGCCGTCGCCATCTACCGCGACAACTGCAAGGTCGGCCAGCCGTTGTCGACGGCGAAGAAGTCGGACGTCGCGGCCACCGTCACCGAGGTCGTCGAGAAGGTGGTCGAGAAGGTCGTCCACCGCCCGTTGCGCCAGAAGCTGCCGCGCAGCCGGCGCGGCCGCACGTTCGAGTTCCGCGTCGCCGACTGCAAGGGCTTCGCGACCATCGGTGAGTACGACGACGGCCGCCCGGGCGAGATCTTCCTCACCGTGTCCAAGCAGGGCTCCACGCTGTCGGGGATCATGGACGCCTTCGCCAAGTCGATCTCCTACGGCCTGCAGTACGGCGTGCCGCTGCGGGCGTTCGTCGAGGCGTTCACCAACATGCGCTTCGAGCCGGCCGGCATGACCGACGACCCCGACATCCGCTTCGCCACCTCGATCATGGACTACCTGTTCCGCCGCCTCGCCATCGAGTACTTGAGCGTCGAGGAGCGCGCCGAGCTGAGCATCTTCACGATCGACGAGCGCCTGCAGCCGACGCTGCCCGGTGTCGACGAGACGGTGATCGAGACGTCGACCGGCTCCGAGATCGCCGCCGACCCCAAGTCGGTGCCGTCGGCCGGCGAGCTGGCCCAGCAGATGGAGCTCGGCACGGTGATCCCGACGCCGGAGGACAACACCCCGGCCGCCGGGGTCATCCGCCAGCACGACGCCCCGATGTGCATGCAGTGCGGCGTGACGATGATCCGGGCCGGCTCCTGCCACGCCTGCCCGAGCTGCGGCAGCACCAGCGGCTGCAGCTGAGACTGGAGGGCCGTCGGCCCAGACCCTCCTCGCCGCCTGGCCAGCGCGATGCCGTGGCCTCCGTGGCCCGCGCGCAGCTCGGAGGGAACGATCACTGCCTGCTGCGTGCTGACGGCGGGAGCTCGTCGAACTCGTCGTGGCGGCGGAACCAGAACGACATGGGCGCTTTCGGCCAGCCTTCGGGGGTGTCCTCGTCATCGGCCTGTCCGCCATAGGGCGTGAGTGACATGAGGGTCGCGACGCTGCCGATCGTCCGGACCATGGCGCCGTGCTGCAAGAAGTAGGTGCGGTACACGTCGTCGCCGTCGCGCAGGAAGACGTTCAGGCCGAACCACTCCTCGGTGCCGAAGTCCGCTGAGAAGTGCTCGGTGAGGATCGTGTACCACGGGATGTGCGTCCAGCCCATCCGCTCGGCGTAGCGCCGGAGGTTCTCCTGCGGCGCCGGCGACGCCATGGCGAACGTGATGTCACGGGCGTGCAGGAGCCCGAGCTGGCCGATGCCGTCGGCCCACGACGAACAGCCGGGGCAGCCGGCGTCGGGCCAGCCGTTGACGCCGTCCTCGAAGAAGAACCGGTACAGGATGAGCTGGCTGCGACCGTCGAACAGCTCGGCCAGCGACCGTTCGCCGGCGGGCCCCTCGAAGCGGTAGTCGCCCTCGACGCGCACCATCGGCATCCGCTTGCGGGCAGCAGCGAGCTGGTCGATCGCCTCGGCGACGGTCTTCTCCCGCTCGGTGATGGCAGCGAGGGCTGTGTCCCACTCGGACTGGGAGACGACGGGAGGGCGAGCAACGGTCACGAGCCGATCATGTCCCGCAGTGCCGCGGTGTGTCGAGACATCGCTTCTGTCGTTTGGTCACGGCCCGATCGGGCCGTCACCAAACGACAGAACGGGGGTGGCGGGTCTGGAACAGTGAGGCGATGGGCCACCCGCTCGACCGACTCGGCTTCTACACGCTGGCCGGCGCGCCCCGATCACCACGCGAGCTGCTCGAGGAGGTCGTCGACGGGGAGCGGCTCGGTCTCGGCACGGTGTTCATCTCGGAGCGCCTGAACGTCAAGGAAGCGGCCACCCTGTCGGGCGCCGTCGGGGCGACGGCGCAGCGGATGCAGATCGCCACGGCGGCGACCAACCACAACACGCGGCACCCGCTCGTGACGGCGGCCTACGCGGCCACGATGCACCGGCTCACCGAGGGCCGCTTCACGCTCGGCATCGGCCGGGGTGTCGACCTCATGTGGCGGGCGCTCGGTCTCCCGCCCGTGACCACCGCCCAGATGGAGGACTTCGCCGGCCTCATGCGCCGCCTGTGGCGCGGTGAGACGATCATCGGCCACGACGGCCCGGCCGGCCGCTACCCGTTCCTCCGCCTCGACCCGACGTTCGACGAGCGGATCCCGCTCGGGCTGGTCGCCTTCGGGCCGAACTCGTTGCGGCTCGGCGGGCGGGCCTTCGACCAGGTCGTGCTGCACACGTTCTTCACCGACGAGACGACGGCCCGGTGCGTCCGGACCGTCAAGCAGGCCGCCGCCGAGGCCGGCCGCGACCCCGACGAGGTGCAGGTGTGGGCCTGCCTGGCGACGATCGGCGACCACCTGCCCGAACCGGTGCGGCTGAAGAAGACCGTGGGGCGGATGGCGACCTACCTCCAGGGCTACGGCGACCTGATGGTGCGGACCAACGGATGGGATCCGGCGGTCCTGGCCCGGTTCCGGGCCGATCCCGTCGTCGCCGGCTTCGTCGGCGCGCTCGACGACAAGGCCACGACCGAGCAGCTCGAGCACGTCGCCACGCTGATCCCCGACGAGTGGTTGGCGGCGGCGGCGATGGGGAGCCCAGCCGCGTGCGTGGCGACCATCCGCCACCAGTTCGAGCTGGGCGTCGACGGCGTGATCCTCCATGGTGCCGCCCCCCGGGAGCTCGAACCGATCGTGGTGGCGTACCGATGACCGAGGACGTCTACACGCACGGCCATCACGAGGCCGTGCTGCGCAGCCATCGGTGGCGGACGGCCGAGAACTCGGCCGGCTACGTGCTGGCCCACCTGCGCCCGGGGCTCGACGTGCTCGACCTGGGTTGCGGGCCGGGCACGATCACGATCGACCTCGCCGCGCGGGTGGCGCCCGGCCGGGTGCTCGGCGTCGACTCGTCGGCCGAGGTCGTCGAGCAGGCCAGGGCCCTCGGCGCGGCCGGGGTGGAGTTCGCCGTCGGCGACGTCTACGCCCTCGACCTGCCGGCGGCCTCGTTCGACGTCGTCCACGCCCACCAGGTCCTCCAGCACCTGAGCGACCCCGTCGCCTGCGTCGCCGAGGCGGCGCGGGTGCTGCGGCCCGACGGGCTGCTGGCGGTCCGCGACAGCGACTACGCAGGGTTCTTCTGGGCGCCCGCCAACCCGCTCCTCGACCGGTGGCTGGAGCTGTACCACCAGCTCACCGCCC
Organism: uncultured Acidimicrobiia bacterium; assembly: GCA_963784255.1. Lineage (GTDB taxonomy): Bacteria > Actinomycetota > Acidimicrobiia > Acidimicrobiales > Ilumatobacteraceae > JALZMG01. The sequence continues at coordinate 912,242 of CAWAQO010000007.1, forward strand.
GCAACCGGGCCGAGGCCGACGCCGGGCGCCACCTGCCGGCGTGGGTCCGCGCCGGTGGCTTCACCGACCTCACGGTGACGAGCTCCAGCTGGACGTTCGCCGACCCGGCCGGGCGGGCGTGGTGGGGCGGCCTGTGGGCCGATCGCGTCCGGCACTCGTCCTACGCGGCGCAGGCGATCGCCGCCGGCCTGTCCGACGAGGCGGAGCTCGCCGCCATCGAGGCGGGCTGGCGGCAGTGGATCAGCGAGCCGGACGGCGTGTTCGTCGTGCCCAGCGTCGAGGTCCTGGGCCGGCGCTGACCAGGAGAAAACGGCAAAGTATGACGTTTACATGACGGTCGCCGGGGTAGCGTCGTCCCCAGCGGGCAGCGTGGAAAGGATCACCGATGCGTTTGAAGCCGTTAGGCAAGATCGCCGTCGCCGCCCTGGCCGTCACGGCCTTTGCGGCGTGCGGGGACGACGATGACGACGACACCCCGACCGACGACACGGTGCTGGACGGCACGTTGCCGTTGGACACCGAGATGACCGTCGTCCCGACGACCTGACGATCCCCCTGTCACTCCGGCGGTGGCGCCCGGCTCCGCCGGGCGCCACCGTCGCGTCAGGCCGAGCGACCCACGGGCTCGAGGCGGCGCACCAGGTCGATGCGACCCCGGCCCAGGTCGAACACCTCGAACCCGAGCTCCCGCCCCACCTCACGCAGGTCGGACGGACGGTGGCTGGTGTGCAGCACCACGCGTGGCAGGCCCCGATCGAGGGCCCTGGCCACCAGCGCCCGGCCCAACGAGAGCGCAACGCCCTGCCGGCGCCACGCGGGAGCGACGGCGATCAGCAGCTCGGGTCCGCCTGGGGCGGCGTCGTCGATGCGGGCCAGCCCGATGACCTCGCCGTCGACCACCGCGGCCAGTCGGGGTCCGGCGTCGCCGACCGCCAAGCGGCGCACGAGCACCGGCGACGGACGCGAGGCCACGGCCCCACGGCGTCCGAAGTAGCGCGACTCGGCCAGCAGCGCGGCCGTGAAGCCGGCGATGCCGTCGTCGAGGCTGGGGTGATCCGGCGCCACCACGAGGAGGTCCACGACGGAAGCGTGACGGAACGATGTGACGGCCACGTTCCGTCCGGATGAACGATCGTCTCAGCCGGTGCGACGCCGGCGCCGGGGGAGCTCGAGCCGGACGAGTGGGCGCTCACCCGTGCGGGCCACCTCCTGGAAACCGGCGGCGGTGAACATCGGCAGGGTCCCCGTGAACATCGCCGCCGTGCCGTGCCGGGCGTCGAGTACGGGATAGCCCTCGACGAGGTCGCCGCCGTGCGCGGCCACGAAGCCGGCGACGGCATCGAGGAGCGCCGTGGCCACGCCCTCGCCACGGCGGTCGCGGCGGATGAAGAAGCACGTCACGACCCAGGTCGGGCGCTCGTCGAGGCGCCGGTACGTGCGGGCCCGCGGGCTGGTCAGGCGGGCGTACGACTCGCGGGGTGCAACCGCGCACCAGCCGACCGGTTCGGCACCGTCGTAGGCCAGCAGGCCCGGCTCCCGGCCGTCGACCACCTGGCCGTGCAGTTCGGCACGGCGTTCCGCCGGTCGGTGCTGGTCCCACTCGGCGCTGCGCCACGTCCACCAGGTGCACCAGCAGCCGCTGTACGCGCCGTTGGGACCGAAGAGGCGCTCCAGGTCGTCCCATCGCTCGGCGGTGACCGGCTCGATGCGCACGGGCGCCGACGCTACGCCGGGCGCAGGGCGGCGATGACGGGGGCGAAGGCGTCGGCGTCGCGGACCACGGCGTAGCCGATGCCCCAGCGCTGCTCGGCGTGACGGAGGTGATCGGCGATCTCCTCGTGCGTGCCGAGGGCGAGGAACGGTGTGGCCAGCGCGTCGGCGACGGTGAGGTCCTCGATGGCACCCGACAAGCGGGCGGCTGCCGCCTCGCGATCTGGGGTCACCTCGACGACCTGGACCAGCACGTTGAGCTCGACCGTCCGATCGCCGGCGGCCGTGCGCACGAGGTCGGTCTCGGCATCGAGCACGGCCGGCTGGAACCGAGCGGCGTGGCGGTGGCCGTCGGGCAGCGTGCGCCCGAGCCCGGTGAAGCCGACGATGTCGGCGTGGCGGGCGGCGTGCTCCAGCAGCCGGCGGCCGCTGCCGCCGACGAGGATCGGCACCCGTCCCACGGGCTCCAGCCCCGTGCCCGTCCCGCCGTCGAGGAGCGGGCGGATCACCTCGACGAACTCGGCCAGTTGCGCCTTGCGCTCGGCGGCGGGGAGGAACGGGCGCCCCGTGGCGGCGAACTCGGCCGGCGTGTGACCGGCGCCGAGCCCGAGCTCGACGCGACCGCTCGCTCAGGCGGTCGAGCGTGAGGACCTCGCGGGCCAGCAGCAGCGGGTGGTAGAAGCTGGCGTTGAGCACGAACGTGCCGACGCGGATGCGCTCGGTGGCGGCGGCCGCCGCGGCGAGGCACAGCAACGGGCTCCAGTCGCTGCCGACGTGGTCGGCGACCAGCACGGTGTCGAACCCGAGGGCCTCGGCGTGCCGGGCCGCTTCACCCACCGTGGTCGGATCATCGGCACGCAGTTGCAGGCCGAAGCGCATCGGTCAGAGGACGACGACGCTCGTCCCGACGGGCGCGAACGCCCAGAGGAAGGCGGCGTCGGGGTTGGCCTGGCGCTGGCATCCACCGGAGAGACGGGTGCCCAGCTCGGCCTCGGTCTGGTAGTCGGAACCGTCGGAGACGTGCACCGGGATGCCGTGGAAGCCGATGGCGCCGATGTCGGTCTTCAGCCAGCGGATCATCAGGGGCAGGATCGCCTGGCCGTTCCACGCCGTCGACTGGTCGGACCGGCTGTACACCTCGTGGAACCCGGGCTGCTCGTTGCCGTACTTGCTGCCCGAGACGAGCCACGAGCGGATGACCGACTCGTCGTCGTCGATGGCCCAGACGCGCTGGGTCTTGCGCTCGTAGACCACGCGGTAGCCCGAGCCCGAGTCGGCCGGCACCGGAGGGGCGTCCGCGCCGGTGGACGAGACCGACGAGAGCGGGAACCCCCACGAGTCCTCGGTCCCTGGCGGTGGCGGCGGCGTGCGGACGACGAACGAGGCCTCGTCCGGCCACACGCCGATGGACAGCGCGGTCTCCCGGCCGACGATGCCGTCGACGAACAGCTTGCGCTCGGTCTGCAGGCGCTCGACGGCGGTGTAGGTCGGCGAGTCGTACTGGCCGGTGACCGATGACCTCGGTGTAGCCGGAGTTGATGAGACCCTGCTGCAGGCAGCTCACGTCGGTGCCGCTGTCGCCGATTGCGAGGCGGGTCTTCTCGATCACGCAGTCGTCGGCCAGCGGCTCGACCAGGTCGCCGCTGGCGCCGGCGACCGGCGTCGCCGCGAGGGCCGCGGCGGAGACCGGCGGCACGCTGGCCGGGGCGGTCGACGCGTGGCGCCGCGCCGGCGGAAACGGACGACGAGTCCCGGTCGCGGACGGCGCCGAGGACCACCAGGCCGATCAGCGCCGCGACGGTCGCGCTGACGACGGCGATCGTGACGCCCGCCTCGTGGACCCGCCGCGGCTCGGCGGTTGCTCGCTTGGCTCGCAGGTGGTGCTCGCGCATCGGCCTCGTGACGGGACGGGGATCAGGACGTTGCGACGGTATCCGATGGAATGGTCCGAGCGGTGGCTTCTCGGGCGATCAGTTGGTCGTGGCCACTGACCAGGTGCCGTTCGACCGCAGGAGGGCGTGGAGCTCACCCGGTCCCCTGCTCTCGGACGCCTGGGCCAGTTGGGCGCCGATCGCCGACGCGTACTCCGGGCGGGCGACGGCGCGGAACACCCCGAACGGGGTCGGTGAGTGGTCGTCGTTGCTCAGCCGGGCCAGGGCGAAGGCCAGGCTGGGGTCATCGCGGTGGGCGTCGTGGACGAGCAGGGCGTCCGCACCGACGTCGGCCACGTCGACCAGGCGCAGTTGACCGTCCGAGCCCATCACCACGCCGCGCTGGCGCTCGGCGCCGAAGCGGATCGGCTCGCCGTGGACGAGATCGATCATCATCTCGTCGCGGGCCTGCTTCTTGGTGATCTCGTTGAACTGGCCGTCGTTGAACACGTTGCAGTTCTGGAAGATCTCGACGAAGGCGGCACCGCGGTGGTCGTGGGCGGCGCGGAACGTCTCCATCATGTGCTTGCGGTCGAGGTCGTGGGTGCGGGCGACGAAGCTGGCCTCGGCGCCGAGGGCCACGGCAAGCGGGTTGAACGGTGGGTCGACCGAGCCGAACGGCGTCGACTTGGTGACCTTGCCCAGCTCGGAGGTGGGGGAGTACTGGCCCTTCGTCAGGCCGTAGATGCGGTTGTTGAAGAGCAGGATCGTCAGGTTGACGTTGCGCCGCAGGGCGTGGATGAGGTGGTTGCCGCCGATCGAGAGGCCGTCGCCGTCACCGGTGATGACCCACACGTCGAGGTCGGGCCGGGCGACGGCGACGCCGGTGGCGATGGCCGGGGCGCGCCCATGGATCGAGTGCATCCCGTAGGTGTTCATGTAGTACGGGAACCGGCTCGAGCAGCCGATGCCGGAGATGAACACGGTGTTCTCCGGGGCCACGCCGAGCTCGGGCATCAGCTGCTGGACGGCCAGCAGGATGCCGTAGTCGCCACAGCCTGGGCACCAGCGCACCTCTTGGTCGCTGGACCAGTCCTTCTTGGTGGTCAGGGGCACGGCGGTGTCCGTCATGACATCAGCTCCTGTTCGATGGCGTCCTCGATCTCGCGGGCCGTGAACGGAAGGCCCTGGACCTTGGACAGCGATCTGGCGTCGATGAGGTACTCGGCGCGCACCACGTGGGCCATCTGGCCGCGGTTGAGCTCGGGCACGAGCACCTTGGGGTAGCGGTGCAGCACGTCGCCGAGGTCCCGAGGCAACGGGTTGAGGTGGGTCAGGTGGACCCACGCCACCTTGCGGCCGCTGCGCCGGCGGCGCTGGACCGCGGCGTCGATGGCCGCCCACGTCGAACCCCAGCCGAGCACGCACAGGTCGGCGTCGGCGTCGCCCTGGACGACGACCGGCGGGATGTCGGCGGCGACGGCGGCGACCTTGGCCGCCCGCAGGTCGACCATCTTCTGGTGGTTCTCCGGCGTGTAGGAGATGTTCCCGGTGCCGTCGCCCTCCTTCTCGATGCCGCCGACGCGGTGCATCAGGCCCGGCGTCCCGGGGATCGCCCAGGGCCGGGCGAGCGTGTCGGGGTCACGGAGGTAGGGCCAGAACTCCGGGTTGCCGTCGGCGTCGGTGTGGTTGTGCTCGGTGGCGAAGGGCACGGAGATGTCGGGCAGGTCGGCGACGTCGGGCAGCTGCCACGGCTCGGAGCCGTTGGCCAGGAACCCGTCGGACAGCAGGATCACCGGCGTGCGGTACTTCACGGCGATGCGGGCGGCCTCGATGGCGGCCTCGAAGCAGTGCACGGGGCTGGACGCGGCGACGACCGGCAGCGGGGCCTCGCCGGAGCGGCCGAAGAGGGCGATGTTGAGGTCGGCGGCCTCGGTCTTCGTCGGCAGGCCGGTCGAGGGGCCGCCGCGCTGGATGTCGACGATCAGCAGTGGCAACTCGACGGAGATGGCCAGCGAGATCGTCTCCGACTTGAGCATCAGGCCCGGCCCGCTCGTGGCCGTGACGCCGAGGTGACCGGCGAAGGCTGCCCCGAGGGCCATGCCGCAGGCGGCGATCTCGTCCTCGGCCTGGACGGTGCGCACGCCGAAGTGCTTGTGCTTGGACAGCTCGTGGAGGATGTCGGACGCCGGTGTGATCGGGTACGAGCCGAGCGTCACGGGCAGCTTGGCCAGCTGGCCGGCGGCGACGATGCCCCAGGCGAGGGCGGTGTTGCCGGTGACGCTCGTGTACTCGCCCGCCGGCAGCGTGGCCGGACGCACCTCGAAGCGGTGGCCGACGGCCTCGGTGGTCTCGCCGAAGTTGTAGCCGGCGACGAAGGCGGCCCGGTTGGCGGCCATCACGAGCTCGTTGCTGGCAAAGCGCTTCTCGACCCACGCCAGGGTCGGCTCGGTGGGCCGGGTGTACATCCACGACACCAGCCCGAGCGCGAAGAAGTTCTTCGAGCGCTCGGCGTCGCGCGGCTTGACGCCCAGCGGCGCGGCGACCTCCTTGGTCAGCGACGTCATCGGCACCCGGATGACGCGGTAGCCGTCGAGGCTGCCGTCGTCGAGCGGGTTGACCGTCTCACCCGACGGCAGCGTGTATCCGGCCTTCTCGAGGTTGCGCTCGTCGAAGGCGTCCTCGTTGACGATCAGCGTGCCGCCCTGCTCGAGGCGACCGAGGTCGGCGCGCAGCGCCGCCGGGTTCATCGCCACGAGCACGTTGGGCTCGTCGCCCGGCGTGGTGATCGGATGGTCCGAGATGTGGACCTGGAAGCTGGACACGCCGTGCACCGAACCGGCGGGGGCGCGGATCTCGGCGGGGAACTCGGGCAGCGTGGAGAGGTCGTTGCCGTAGGCGGCGCTCACCGAGGTGAACCGGTCACCTGTGAGCTGCATGCCGTCGCCGGAGTCTCCCGCGAAGCGCACGACGACCCGGTCGAGGATCGTCGTGTCACCGGAGCCCCCGTTGACGACCACCGCCGTGGTCGTGATCTCACCGCTGCTGTGGTGGGCAGTCTCGGTCATGTGTGTCGGGCCGGCGTCGTTGCCGTCCCCCTCCTCCACGGTCCACGGTAGCCGTGTCGGGGTGGGAAGTGACGTCTTGGATCGCCGCCAGACTGGGCGGATGCTGTTCGCCGGCCTCGCCGAGGCGTCCGAACGGGTGGGGGCGACCACCAAGCGCGGTGAGAAGGCGGCGCTCCTGGCCGACGTGCTGCGCCGGCTGGCGCCGGACGAGGTCGAACCGGCGGTCGGGTTCCTCACCGGCGTGCCGCGGCAGGGCCGCATCGGCGTCGGTTGGGCCGCGCTGCGCGACCTGCCCTCGGACGGCGCCCTGGAGCCGTCGTTGACCGTCCTCGACGTCGACCGGGCGATCGCCGACATGGCGGTGATGGGCGGGAGCGGGGTCAACGCCTCGCGCCGGGCCCTGCTCGCCGATCTCTTCGCCCGGGCGACCACTCCCGAGCGGCGCCTGCTCCTCGGCGTGCTCGGCGGCGAGCTGCGCCAGGGCGCCCTCGACGGGGTGATGGTCGAGGCGATCGCCAAGGCGGCGGGGGTGCCGCTGGCCAGCGTGCGCAGGGCCCACATGTTCTCCGGTGAGCTGGCCCAGGCCGCCGCCGCCGCCCTGCGGGGTGGCGAGGACGAGCTGCGCGCCGTCGGGCATGGTGCCGGGTCGGGCGGTGCAGCCGATGCTGGCGTCGCCGGCCGCCGACCTGGCGACGGCGCTGGAGGCGACCGGCCCGGCATCGGTCGAGTGGAAGCTCGACGGCGCCCGCATCCAGGCCCATCGCCGCGACGGCGAGGTGCGCCTCTACACCCGCAACCTCAACGACATCACGGCCCGGTTGGGGTCGATCGCCGCCGCCGTCGCCGGGTTGCCCGGCGGCGATCTGGTGCTCGACGGCGAGGTGCTCGGTGTCGACGACGAGGGTGCCCCGCGTCGCTTCCAGGACACGATGGGCGACTTCGGCGCCGACGCGCCGAGCGGGCGCGGGGGCAGCCTGTCGGCCTCGTTCTTCGACGTGCTGCACGCCGGCGGCGAGGCCGTCGTCGACGAGCCGCTGGCCGTGCGCCGAGAGCTGCTGGCGACGATCGTGCCGTCCGCGGGGCGCCTCCCGTCGATCGTCACGGCCGACGCCGACGAGGCGGCGCTGTTCCTCGACCGGGCCATCGCCGCCGGCCACGAGGGCGTGATGGTGAAGGGGCTCGACACGCTGTACGACGCCGGGCGGCGCGGCGGCGCCTGGCGCAAGATCAAGCCGGTCCACACGCTCGACCTCGTCGTGCTGGCCGCCGAGTGGGGTCACGGGCGGCGCACGGGCTGGCTGTCCAACCTCCACCTCGGCGCCCGGGGCGACGACGGCTTCGTGATGGTCGGCAAGACGTTCAAGGGGCTCACCGACGAGCTGCTGCGGTGGCAGACGGACGCGCTGCAGCAACTCGCCGTCGGCACCGAGGACGGGTACGTGGTGCACGTCCGGCCCGAGCTGGTCGTCGAGATCGCCCTCGACGGCGTGCAGGCCTCGACGCGCTATCCCGGCGGGGTGGCCCTGCGCTTCGCCCGCGTGCGTCGCTACCGACCGGACAAGCGCCCGGCCGAGGCCGACCACATCACCACGGTGCAGGCCATGCTCAGGTGAACGTGGCCGACGACCACACGTGGTCGGTGCCGGTGACGACGAGGTCGACGTCGGTGACGTCCGCCGCGCCGGGGAGCGGCACGATCCAGGCACCGGCGCCCGGCTGCCACGGGTGCGAGTCGACCACCGAGCCGTCGGCGAGCCGGAGGCGGCAGGTGTAGCTGACGCCCGGCGGGGCCTCGACGATCGCCACCACCATCACCCGGTCCCCGTCGACGTCGCTGAACGACACCGATCCCACCTCGTCGCCGTCGGGACGGGCCAGCACCGCCCCGACGAGCTCGTTGCCGGTGCTGCTGGACGCCGCCCACCAGCCCCCCGCCGCGGCGAGGGCGACCAGCGCGGCGGCCGCCCCGGCGACCCACCAGCGCCGCCGGCGCCGGTGGGTCCGGAGCCGCACGAGCACCCGCTCGTCGAAGCCGAGGGGCGGCTGGACCGCCGGCACCGCCGGCAGCACCGACTCGATGGTCGCCACGAGCGCGTCGTAGCCGTGCCGGCAGGCCGTGCAGGTCAGCAGGTGCGCGGCCATGTGGGCGCGCGCCGGCCCCTCGACGTGGCCGAGCGCCAGCTCGGTCTGCTCGTCGTCGTCGAGGTGGCGGTCGTCCGCCCACCCCTCGACTCGCCCGCCGTCACTCACCTCGTGCCTCCTCTTCGTCGAGGGCCACGCGCTCCTGCGCGGCCCGCAGCCGGCGCAACCCGGTCCTGATCCTCGTCTTGGCCGTGCCGAGCGGGACTCCCTCCCGCCGGCCGACCTCCTCGGCGGTGCAGCCGGCGAACACCGCCAGCACGACCGACCGCGCCTGCTCGGGGGGCAGCGCGCGCAGGCGGGCGATCGCCCGCCCGGCCTCGATGTGGGTGGTCGCGGCGTCGGCGGTGTCGTCGCCGCCCAGCGTGGCGTGGAGCAGGCGATCGAGCTCGTCGTCGTCCGCCGGCACGGAGCGCCGAGCGCGCACCGCGTCGATCGCCGCGTTCCGCGTGATCGTCAGGACCCACGCGGCGACCGAGCCGCGGCGGCTGTCGTACGTGGCCGCCGATCGCCAGACCCGCACGAACGATTCCTGCGCGACGTCCTCGGCCAGGGTCGGATCGTGGGTGACGGCGAGGGCGAGGCCGTAGACCTTCGGCTGGAAGCGGCGCACGAACGCCGTCGCCGCATCGGGATCCTCGACGGCGAGCCCGGCGACCAGCGCATCGTCGGCCAACTCGGCGTGGTGGGGAGCCCGCACACCGGGTACTACGTCCCCCGCGGTGGACCGGATTGCGACCGGCTCGCGCAATCCGTGGTCGCGGTCGGTTCGTAGCTCCTGTTGCCGGCGAGGACGCCGGTGAGCGTGATCAACCAATCGGAGGTTCTCCTGTGAGGACAACATCATCCCGCGTTGTGGCGGGGCTCGCCGCCCTGCTGCTCGTCACTGCCGCGGCCTGCGGCGACGATGACGACGACGACGCCACCTCGGACACCACCGCCGCGGCGGGGGCGGTGGCCACCTCGGCACCGGCGGGCACCGAGGCACCCGCAGGGACCGAGGCGCCGGGCACCACGGCCGGCGGCGACGAGGCCGCCGAGGGCGGCGGCGAGACCGTCGCGGCGGCCGACAGCGACCTCGGCACGATCCTCGTCGACGGCGAGGGCATGACCTTGTACGTGTTCGTGCCCGACAACGCGGGTCCGAGCACGTGCGTCGACGACTGCCTGGCCGCCTGGCCGGCGTTGGCCGGACCGGCGACCGCCGGCGAGGGTGCCGACGAGGCGATGCTGGGCACCGCGGCACGGCCCGACGACGGCTCGGAGCAGGCGACGTACAACGGCTGGCCGCTGTACTACTTCGCCCAGGACGCCGCCCCCGGTGACACGAACGGTCAGGGCATCGGCGAGAACTGGTGGGTCGTCGACCCGGCCACGGGCGAGGCGATCTCGTCCTAGTCCGCTCCCCAATCTGGGCGGGATCCTCACCACCCGACCATCTGGGCGGGATCGTCGCCAGCACCTGGCCAGGATCCCGCCCAGATCGAGGGTCGCAGCCCGGACGGGCCCCGACCGGCGTTTGAGCATGGTCCTGTCGCGGCACGCTCCCGGCATGCCTCGCGCCACGTGGTCGGGCTCGATCAGCTTCGGGTTGGTGAACGTGCCGGTGCGCCTGTTCAGCGCCGTCAAGGAGCAGGACGTCCACTTCCACCAGCTGCAGAAGCGCACCGGGGCCCGCATCCGCTACAAGAAGGTCTCCGAGAGCAACGGGCGGGAGCTCGACGCCGACGACATCATCCGTGGTTACGAGCTTCCAGGCGGGAAGTACGTCACGCTGACGGACGAGGAGATCGAGTCGGTCGAGCCGGAGCGCTCGCACACGATCGCGCTCGAGGACTTCGTGCCGTGGCAGGACATCGACCCGATGTACTTCCAGAGCACGTACTGGGTCGCGCCCACCGATGCCAAGGGGGCGAAGAAGGCCTACGTGCTGCTGATGGAGGCGATGAGCGACGCCGGACGGGTCGGCATCGGCCGCTACGTGATGCGCACCAAGGAGCACCTCGTCACGCTGCGCCCCACCGACCAGGGGGCCATCGCCCTCCACGGGATGCTCTTCCCCGACGAGATCGTGGCGGCCAAGGCCGTCGAGGGGCTGCCCGTCCGTGCCGACGCCGATCGTCGTGAGGTCCGCATGGCCCGCCAGCTGATCGAGTCGCTCGCCGTCGACTGGGACCCGAAGCGCTACAAGGACACCCACCGCAAGGCGCTGCTCGCCATGATCCAGCGCAAGGCGCACGGCAAGGAGGTCGTCGTCGAGGCGCCGGCGCCGAGGACGGAGAAGGTCACCGACCTGATGGCGGCGCTGGAGGCCAGCCTGGAGTCGGCGAAGCCGAGCGGTGGGCGCAGCGGGACGCGTCGCACGAGCCGGCGCGCCAAGCCGCGCAAGCGCAGCGCGGCCTGACCCGCTCTGGTCCGCACGGACCACTCACATCGGCGGACAGCGCGGACCCAGGTTCGGTTCGCGCCCTCTCTTCAGATTACGATGTGATCTAAAGGGAGAGGGGGCACGCCGTGGCGTGGGATTTCGAGACCGATGCGGAGTTCGAAGCGGAGCTCGTGTGGATGCGCGAGTTCATCGACCGGGAGATCGTGCCACTCGAGCCGATCCTCGACGAGCTGCCGCCCGACGAGTGGCTGGCCGTCAAGCGCCACCTGCAGGCGCAGGTGAAGGAGCGCGGCCTGTGGGGCGCCTTCCTCGACCCGAAGCTCGGCGGTCCGGGCTTCGGGCAGCTCAAGCTGGCGCTGATGTCGGAGATCATCGGTCGCTGCATGGTGTCGATGACGATCTTCGGCGTCCAGGCGCCCGACAGCGGGAACATGGAGCTGCTCGCCCACGGGGCCACCGACGAGCAGAAGGAGCGCTGGTTGTGGCCCAACATGCGCGGCGAGATCTCCAGCGCCTTCGCCCTGACCGAGCCGTTCTTCGCCGGCGCCGACCCGACGGTGATCGGGACGACGGCGGCGCTCGACGGCGACGAGTGGGTCATCAACGGCCACAAGTGGTTCATCTCCAACGCCTCCGTGGCCGACATCCTCCTCGTCTTCGCCGAGACCAACGCCGAGCTCCGGCCGCACAAGCACGCCTCGATCTTCATCGTCCCCGCCGGCACTCCCGGGATGGAGATCCTCCGCGACATCCCCACGATGGCCCACCCCGACCCGGCCTTCGGACGCCAGGGCGGCCACGCCGAGATCCTCTTCCGCGACTGCCGCGTGCCGGCCGACCACCTCATCGGGGCAGCCCGGCGACGGCTTCGTGCTCGCCCAGCAGCGCCTCGGCGGCGGGCGCATCCACCACGCCATGCGGTGGCTCGGCCAGGCCCAACGCTCGCTCGACATCATGTGCGAGCGGGCCGTGTCGCGCACCTCGCACGGCAAGCTGCTCGGCCAGCACCAGATGGTGCAGGAGTACGTCGCCCAGTCGCACATGGAGATCCAGTCGGCCCGCCTGCTGACGTTCCAGACGGCCTGGAAGATGGACAAGCAGGGCGCGGCGGCCGTGCGCGCCGACCTCGGCATGGTCAAGGCGTACGTCTCGAAGGTGGTGCTGGCGGTGCTCGACCGCACCATCCAGGTGTGCGGGGCGCTCGGCTACTCGACCGACCTGCCGGTCGAGGGGTGGTACCGCGGCACCCGCTTCGGACCGATCGGCGACGGCCCGGACGAGCTGCACAAGTCCGTGCTGGCGCGCACGTTGCTCAAGCGCTACACGCCGGTCGAGGGCTGGCCGACCGAGCACATCCCCAGCCGCCGTCCCGCCGCCGAGGTCAAGTGGGCGGAGCTGCGGACCGCGGCGGGACTCGCCTGAGGCGCGGCGCGCCGATCGACGATGGTGGGCTCCTTCGACGCCGTGTGCTTCGACTTCGCCGGCACGCTGTTCAGCGATCGGGCCCTGCGTGACGTGCACCTGCGGCAACTGCGCTTCGTCGCCGAGGCGGCCGGAGTGGAGGCGACCGACGAGCAGCTCCGCGCCGCCTACCGACGCGGGCTCGGCGCGGCCTCCACCGCCCGCGCCGGCCGGGCCGCCTACGCCCACCGCGAGCTGTTCGCCGACGGCTTCGTGGCGATGGCTGACCGCCCTCGGTGGCGCCATCGAGCCGGCCGTCGCCGAGGCGGCCGTCGACCGCCAGTACCAGGCGACCCTCGAGTCGGCCGTGTTGCGGGACGACGCCGCCGCCACGCTCCGCGCCCTGCGCGACCTCGGGCTCCACGTCCAGATCGTGTCCAACATCGACGACGAGCAGTTCGAGCCGATGATCGACCGGCTCGGCCTGCGCCAGCTCGTCGACGCCACCACCACGTCGGAGCAAGCCGGCTCGTGCAAGCCCGACCGCCGCATCTTCGAGATCGCGCTGAGCAAGGCCGGGTGCGAGCCGTCACGGGCGCTGTTCGTCGGTGACACGCCGAGCCACGACGTCGCCGGCGCGGCCGCGGTGGGGATGCGCACGGCCTGGTTGGCGGTCGACGCCAGGACCGGCACGGATGCCGGCGCGCCGGACCACGTGATCCACGCCCTCGCCGAGGTGCTCGACGTGGTGGAGCACCCGTGAGCGAGGTCCGCGACGACCCTGCCTCCCTCGAGCGGTACCTCGACGGCCGGCTCGGCGGGCCCGTCCCGCTGCGGGTCGAGGCGATGGCCGGCGGGGGGTCGTGCGAGGTGTTCGCCGTCGACCGGGGTGCCGACCGGTGGGTCCTCCGGCGGGCGCCGCGCCACGCCAGCTCGTCGACGGCGCACGACGTGCTGCGCGAGTTCCGCATCCTGTCGGCGATCGCCGGCGAGCCGGTGCCGATCGCCCGCCCGATCCTCTCGTGCGACGACCCCGACGTCTTCGGTTCGCCCTTCTACCTGATGGCACGCGTCGACGGCGTGCCGATCCGAGACCGCATCCCCGCGGCGTGGGCGGCGGTGCCGGAGCAGCACGGTCGCGCCCTCGAGCAGCTGGTCGACGCGCTCGTGGCGATCCACGCCGTCGACTGGCGGTCCGGCGACCTGGCGGGGATGGGCCACACGGGCGAGTACCTCCCGCGCCAGACGGCCCGCTGGCTGGGCCAACTCGACTCCTACGGTGGGCGCGACCTGCCGGTGGCGCACCGCATCGGCGCCTGGCTCGACGCCCATCGCCCGGCCGACCAGGAGCCGGCCCTGTGCCATGGCGACTACAAGCTGGACAACGTCCTGTTCGCGCCGCACGCGCCACCCGAGCTGCTGGCCGTCGTCGACTGGGAGATGGCGTCGATCGGTGACCCGCTGGTCGACCTCGCCTGGGCCCTCATCTTCCACCCCGGGCCGGACGGCACGATGCCGCTCGGCGTGTCGGGTGAACCGCGCTTCGCCCGGGAGCACCTCCCGCCCCGCGACGCGCTCGTCGAGCGGTACGCGCAGCGGTCCGGCCGCGACGTCGGCGACCTCGGCTGGTACGACGTGTTCTCCCGGTGGAAGCTGGCGATCGTGCTCGAGGGGAGCTATGCCAAGTTCGTGCGCGGCCTCTCCGACAAGCCGATGCACCAGCGCTTCGGGGAGTCCGCCGATCTCCTCCTGGCCAGTGCGTCGACCCTGATCGAGTCCACCCCGACGATCGAGCGAGGAGCCCGACCATGACCATCCCCACCCTGCGCGCCGACGACAAGGTCGTCGTGGTCACCGGCGGCAGCAAGGGTCTCGGGCGGGCCATGGCCCTCGGCTTCGCCGAGGCCGGCGCCGACGTCGTCGTGGCCAGTCGCAAGCTGGCCGCGTGCGAGGCGGTGGCCGACGAGATCCGCGGCCTGGGCCGCCGCGCCCTCGCCGTCGGCTGCCACGTGGGCGACTGGGACCAGTGCGCCCAGCTCGTCGACGCCACGGTGGGCGAGTTCGGCCGCATCGACGTGCTCGTCAACAACGCCGGGATCGCGCCCGTGCCACCCTCGCTGCTGGACGTCACGTCGGAGCTGTTCGACAAGACGATGGCGGTCAACCTGAAGGGTCCGTTGCGCCTCACCGCACTGGCCGCCGAGCACATGCCGGCGGGTGGCGCGGTCATCAACATCAGCTCCGTGGCGTCACTGCGCCCTGGGCCGTCCACGGTCGTCTACGCGGCTGCGAAGGCGGGGCAGAACGCGCTCACCCGGGCCGCCGCCCAGGAGCTCGGCCCCCGTGGCATCCGCGTGAACAGCATCGTCTGCGGCACGTTCCACACCGACAGCCTGCACGTGTCGATGCCGACGCCGGAGATCCAGGAACGCCTGGCGGCCAACGTCAGCCTGCGCCGGATCGCCGCGCCCGAGGAGATCGTCGGCACGGCGCTCTACCTGGCGAGCGACGCCAGCTCGTACCTCAACGGCGACCTCCTCGTGCTCAACGGCGGCTGACGATGGTCGGACGCATCGCCTACGACCTCGACGTCGACGACATCGTCCAGGCCGCCCTCGCGATCTGCAACGAGGAGGGCTTCGACGCCGTCAGCATGCGCAGCGTGTCGGCCCGCCTCGGCGTGTCGCCGGTCCCGCTCTACCGCCGCGTCGGCAACAAGGAGGCGCTCATCGCGGCGATGTCCCAGCGCCTCCTGGCCGATGTCGCGCCGGCACCCCGAGCGGGCGAGGCGTGGTCGTCCTACGCCGTGCGCTGGGCCCAGGCGCTGCGCAGCGGGCGCCAGAACGTGCGCGACGAGCGACTGATCCTGCGCGCCACCTACGTCGAGGCGTCGCGCCCGCTGATCGAGGTCATGCGCGCCGACGGCTTCGCCGCCGACGCCGCCATCCAGGCCTGTCGCCTGCTGGTCTGGGCGATCATCGGGTTCGTCGCCGTCGAGACGGGACGTCCACGGGCGCGGGGCAAGCCGCGACGGCAGCGGCGCGCCGGCAGCAACCCGGTCGAGGTCACCTCGGCGGAGGCCGACGACCTGTTCGCGCTGCAGATCGGGTTCCTCATCGACGGCATCGAGCGGGACATCGCGGGTTCGACGTGAGGGCGTTGGTGTGCGAGGCCATGGGCGGCGAGGAGCACCTGGCCGTGCGCGACGACTGGCCGTCGCGGCCGTGCGGCCCCGGCGAGGTGCGGATCGCCGTCCGCGCCGCCTCCGTCAACTTCCCCGACACGCTCGTCATCCGTGGGCTCTACCAGGTGCGGCAGGAACCCCCGTTCGCGGTCGGCAACGAGCTCGCCGGGGTCGTGACCGAGGTCGGCGCCGACGTCACGTCGTTCGCCCCTGGTGACCGGGTCCTCGCGCTGACCGGCAGCGGGGCGTTCGTCGAGGAGGTCGTCGTCGCCGCGCCGCCGACCCAGGTGCACCGGATCCCCGACGAGATGCCGTTCGACGAGGCCGCCGCGTTCAACCTCGCCTACGGCACGGCCGGCCACTCGTGGGACCGCGCCGGCCTGGCGGCGGGGGAGACGGTCGTGGTCCTCGGCGCTGCCGGCGGTTGCGGTTCCGCGGCCGTCGAGATCGCCAAGGCGCGCGGGGCCACCGTCGTCGCCGTCGCTGGCGGGCCCGAGAAGGCCGCCCTGTGCCGCGACCTCGGGGCCGACCACGTCATCGACCACACGACCACGGCGCCGTTGGCGCCGGCCGTCCGCGAGGTCACGGGCGGTCGGGGCGCCGCCGTGCTCTTCGACCCCGTCGGCGGCGCCGACATCCGCGACAACCTGCGCTGCCTCGCGTGGAACGGCCGCTACCTCGTCGTCGGGTTCACCGCCGGCGAGATCCCGCAGGTCGCGTTCAACCAGACGATCCTCAAGTCGGTCTCGCTCGTCGGCGTCGCCTACGGGATGTCGGCGGCGCTCGATCCAGCGGCGCAACAAGGAGCTGTTCGGCCGCCTGTTCGACTGGTACCGCCAGGGTCTCGTGCGGCCCCGCATCGGCCACCGCTTCCCGCTGGAGGAGGGCGCGGAGGCCGTGCGCGTCGTCCACGAGCGACGAGCGGTCGGCAAGGTCGTCATCGAGATCGGCGCGTGATGACCGCGGGAGCGATTTAGGTTACAGTGTAATTCAAACGCCGGGAGTCTCGGTCGACACACCGCTGGGGGCGGTGAGCGAAGGGGAACGCGTGGGACATCGCTCGTCGAGCAGGATGACGCCGGGGGTCGGCCGAGGGATCGCGCTGGTCGCTGTGCTGGCGCTCGCGTCGTGCGGCGGCGACGACGATGACGACGCGACCGCGACTCCGGACGGCACCGGCGCGGCGACGACGTCCGAGGCGCCGGCGACGACGGAGGCCGGTGGTCCAGCGACCACCGGCGCCACTGACGGCGGCGCGGCGACCACCGATGCCCCCGCGACCACCGATGCCCCCGCGACCACCGACGGCGAGGCGACGCCTGCGCAGGGCGGTGAGATCACGGTCGGGACCATCTTCGACGCCTTCGGCCTCGAGCCGACGACGTTCCTCGGTGGGGTCAACGACCTGTTCATCGGCCACGGCCTGTACGACCCGCTGGTCATCAGGACCGTGCAGGGCGAGGTCGAGCCGTGGCTGGCCGAGTCGATCGAGTCGGACGACCGCCAGACCTACACGATCACGCTGCACGAGGGGGTCATGTTCACCGACGGCACGCCGCTCGATGCCGAGGCGGTGAAGGTCAACATCGAGCGGCACATGGACCCGGCGAACAAGTCGCGCGCCCTCGGCCAGGCCAGCAACATCGAGTCGATCACCGTCGTCGACCCGCAGACGTTGACGATCACGCTGAAGTTCCCGTGGAGCGCCTTCCCGGAGGTCCTCGCCGGCGCGCTCGGCTTCATCGCCAGCCCCACCGCCATCGCCGGCGGCAACCTCAACACGGCGCCCGTCGGTTCGGGCCCGTTCGTGTTGGAGGAGCGGGTGCCGGGGGATCACACGACGCTGGTGCGCAACGAGGACTACTGGCGCGACGGTGAGCCCTACCTTGACCGCATCACGTTCCGGGTGATCCTCGACAACGACGTGCGCGAGGAGAGCGTGGCCAACGGTGAGATCCAGGTGGCCCAGTCGATCCGCGCCGACACGCTCGCCGAGGCCAACGAGACCGACGGCCTGTCGGCGACGATGACGGCGGGCAACGGCAACACCATCCACACCAACACGACGAGGGTGCCGACCGACGACGTGCGGGTGCGGCAGGCGCTCGCCTACGCCCTCGACTACGAGGCCCTCAACGACGTCATCTTCGACGGTGCCGCCGAGGTCACCCACTCGTTCATCGTCGAGGACTCGCCGTTCAACGACGCGTCGGTCGAGTGGCCGGAGTTCGATCCCGAGCGAGCGAGCGAGCTCGTCGAGGAGTACGAGGCCGAGGTGGGGCCGATCCAGTTCATCTTCCGGTGCTTCACCGAACCGGCGTGGGTGCAGCTGAGCGAGCTCGTGACGCAGATGTGGGAGGCCGTCGGCATCGAGGCCACGGTCGAGATGACGGACCAGAACACGTTCGTGCTCGACCTCTTCCAGGGCAACTACACCGTGGGGTGCTACGCATCGAGCGTGGCGACCACCGATCCGGACCTCATGTGGTACAACCAGCTGCACTCGGGCAGCCCGACGAACAACTCCAAGTACACCAACCCGGAGATGGACGCGGCGCTCGATGCCGGTCGAACCGCCACCGATGACGCGACGCGTGAAGAGGCGTACGCGACGGTGCAGCGGCTGTTGGCCACGGAGAGCCCGTTCATCGAGTACCTGGCCTCGCCGTGGGGCTGGGTGGTCGCCGACGGCGTCGGTGGGCTCGAGGCCCTGCAGAACGCGGCGTTCGCGCCCGGCCTCGTGTACCTGGAGGACGAATGACCGGAACGAAGAGAGGGGAACACGTGAGGATCGATCGACCGAAGAGGACACGTACGCGGCGGGTGGTGGCCATGGCGGCGGGCCTGGCGCTCGTCGTGACGGCCGCGGCGTGCGGCGACGACGACGATGACGACGCCGGACCGGACACCGCCGACGTCACGGAGGCGCCGGCCGACACGGAGGGCGCCACGCCGACGACGGGCGCCACCGAAGCCACGGGGGGCACCGACACCACGGAGGCCACCGAGTCGACCGAGGCCACCGAGACCACCGAGGCGGGGCCGACGCAGGGTGGCGAGATCGCCGTCGGCACCGTGTTCGACGCCTTCGGGCTCGAGCCCACGACGTTCAGCGGCGGGGTCAACGACTTCTTCATCGCCCAGGGCCTGTACGACCCGCTCGTCGTCGTCAACGTCGAGGGCGAGGTCGAGCCGTGGCTGGCCGAGTCGATCGAGACCGACGACCAGCAGAACTACACCATCACGTTGCACGACGGCGTGATGTTCACCGACGGCACACCGCTCGACGCCGAGGCGGTGAAGCTCAACATCGAGCGCCACATGGACCCGGCCAACCGCTCGCGGGCGCTCGGTCAGGCCAGCAACATCGAGTCGATCACGGTCGTCGACCCGCTGACCCTCGAGATCGCCCTCAAGTTCCCGTGGGTGGCGTTCCCCGAGGTGCTCGCCGGCTCCATCGGCTTCATCGCCAGCCCGACCGCGATCGCCGGGGGCAACATCAACACGGCGCCCGTCGGCTCCGGTCCGTTCACGTTGGAGGACCGCGTGCCGGGCGACCACACGACGCTCGTGCGCAACGAGGACTACTGGCGCGAGGGTGAGCCGTACCTCGACCGGATCACGTTCCGCGTGATGCTGGACAACGACGTGCGCCAGGAGAGCGTGGCCAACGGCGAGATCCAGGTGGCCCAGTCGATCCGGGCCGACACCCTCGCCGAGGCCGACGGGACCGACGGGCTGTCGTCGAGCCAGACGCCTGGCAACGTCAACACCATCCACATCAACACCAGCGCGGCGCCCGTCGACGACGTGCGGGTGCGCCAAGCGCTGGCCTACGCCCTCGACTACGACGCGCTGAACGCGGTGATGTTCAACGGCGCGGCGGAGAGCAACCACTCCTTCATCGCTCCGGACTCACCGTTCAACGACCCGTCGGTGGTGTGGCCGGAGTACGACGCCCAGCGGGCGGCCGAGCTCGTCGAGGAGTACGAGGCCGAGGTCGGCCCGATCCAGTTCACGTTCCGCTGCTACAACGAGCCGTCACGCCAGCAGCTCACCGAGCTGGCCACCCAGATGTGGACGGCGGCGGGCATCGACGTCACGCCGGAGCTGAGCGACCAGCAGACGTTGGTGCTCGACGTGTTCCAGAGCAACTACGCCGTGGCCTGCTTCTCCGGCGGCGTCGAGACCACCGACCCCGACCTGATGTGGTACACGGGCCTGCACTCGGGCGAGCACGACGAACTTCTCCAAGTACGCCAACCCGGAGATGGACGCGGCGCTCGACGCCGGCCGCACCACGGCCGACGAGGCGGCACGAGCCGAGGCGTACTCGAGCGTCCAGCACCTGCTGGCCACCGAGAGCCCGTTCATCCAGTACGCGGCGTCGCCGTGGGGCTGGGTCGTGGCCGACGGCGTCGGCGGGCTGCAGGTGCTGCAGAACGCATCGTTCACGCCGGGCCTCGTGTACCTGGAGGACTGAGTGAGCGTCAGCGAGCGAAGGCCTCCCGGACGAGCGAGCGCCAGCGAGCCGGCCGGCGATGGGGTGTGGGGGCGCAGCCCCCACGACGTGGAGGACTGACGTGCGGGCATGGCAGGTGCAGGCGGCCGGCGAGCCGGTCGACGTCCTGCACGAGGTCGACCTCGAGCCGCCGGAGCCGGGACCCGGGCAGGTCCGGGTCCGGGTGACGGCGGCCGGGATCGGGCTGCCCGACGTGCTGATGTGCCGCGGCGTCTACCGCCTCACGCCACCGCTGCCGTTCACGCCCGGCCAGGAGCTGGCCGGGGTCGTGACGGCCAACGGCGACGGCGCCGAGGTGCCCCTCGGCACACGGGTGATGTCGACGAGCGGGTTCATCGAGGGCCACGGATCGTTCGCCGAGGAGTGCCTCGCCAACGCGGCGACGACGTTCCCGGTCCCTGCGGCGCTCGACGACGCCTCGGCGGCCGGCTTCTGGATCCCGCACATGACGGGGTGGATCGGGCTCGTCGACCGGGGCCAGCTGGCCGAGGGCGAGCGGCTGGTCGTGCTCGGCGCGGCCGGCGGCAGCGGCATCGCCGCGGTGCAGCTCGGCCATGCCCTCGGCGCGCACGTGATCGCGGTCGTCAGCAGCGAGGCCAAGGCTGAGTTCTGCCGCGGCCTCGGTGCCGACGAGACGATCGTCCACACGGACGGCTCGCTCGCCGCTGCCCTGCGCGAGCTGACGGACGGGCAGGGCGTCGACGTGATCTACGACCCGGTCGGTGGCGAGATCGCCGAGGACGCCTTCGACGCGTTGCGTCGGAGCGGCCGGCTGCTGGCCATCGGCTTCGCCAGCGGCCGGTGGCCGCAGTTCCACACCCACCGGTTCGTGGTGTCGAACACGTCGCTCGTGGGCGTCATCGCCGGCGGGAAGTCGCGCGAGCACATGGACGAGATCCACGCGGAGCTGTCGGACCTGCTCGCCTCGGGCCGGCTGCGCAACGCCGTCACGGCCCGTGTCCCGTTCGACGAGCTGCCGAGGGGGTCCAGCGGGTCGCCGACCGGGCGGTCATCGGCAAGCTGGTGATGGAGGCGCCGGTCGCCTGACCCGCCGCTAGCGTCGCCCGCCGGGATGGCGACGTTGCGCTTCAGCTTCGGCACGATGGGCTCCGGCAAGAGCACCGTCGCGCTGCAGATCCACCACAACATGGCGTCGCGCAACCTCTACGGGCTGTTGCTGACGTGCCTCGACCGCGAGGGCGGGCAGGTCACCAGCCGGCTCGGGGTGGCGGCACCGGCCATCGACGTCACGCCGGACCTCGATCTGCACGCGCTCGCCCTGCACCACTGGCCGCTGCACTACCTCGTGTGCGACGAGGCGCAGTTCTACACGGCGGCGCAGTGCGACCAGCTGGCCCGCGTCGTCGACGAGCTGGAGGTGGAGGTCTACGCCTTCGGGCTGATCACCGACTTCCGCGGCCACCTGTTCGAGGGGACCAAGCGGCTGCTCGAGATCGCCGACGAGCGGGTGCCGTTGCAGGTCGAGGCCCGGTGCTGGTGCGGGGCGCGCGCCACCCACAACGCCCGCGTCGTCAACGGCGAGGTCGTGTACACCGGCGAGACGGTGGTGGTCGGCGACACCAGCGACCCGACCACGCCGCCCCTGTTCGGCGACAGCGTCCACTACGAGCTGCTCTGCCGCCGCCACTACCGCGCCGCCGACCTCGGCACCTGACCCGCCAGCCCCCATCTACCGCTGCGGCGTGTCGCCTTTCCTCAACTCTTCGGTGAGGGCGACACTTTCTGTCGCTCTGGCACAAGAGTTGCGGAAAACGGCCGTCAGTCCCAGGCGCAGGGGAGGCGTTTGATGCCGTTGATGAAGTTGCTCTGGAGGTAGTCGGGGTCGGCGGTGATGCGGATGTCGGGGACGCGACGGCGCAGCTCGTCGAACATCACGGTGATCTCGCGGCGGGCCAGGTTGGCGCCGAGGCAGAAGTGCGGCCCGCCGGCGCCGAAGCCCACCTGCGCCGGCTGCAGCGGGCGGGTGACGTCGAAGCGGTACGGATCGGCGAATGCCCGCTCGTCACGGTTGGCCGAGCAGTACCACAGCACGACCTTCTCGCCGGCGGCGATCTTCTGTCCGCTCAACTCGGTGTCCTCGGTGGCCGTGCGGCGGAAGTGGATCACCGGCGTGGCCCAGCGGACGATCTCCTCGACGGCGGTCCTGGTGTGGGTGCCGAAGTCGGACCACCACAGTTCGCGCTGGTCGGGGTGGTCGGTGAGCGCCTTCATCCCGTGGCTGATGGCGTTGCGCGTCGTCTCGTTGCCGGCCACGACGAGCAGGATGAAGAACGACCCGAACTCCTGGCTGCTCAGCCGGTCGCCGTCGACCTCGGCGTGCATCAGCGCCGACGTGATGTCGTCACGGGCGTTCGCCCGACGGTCCTCGCCGAGCGCCTGGGCGTAGGCGAACATGCCGAGGGCGGCGTTCATCAGCGCCTCGTAGCTGCCGCCGTACTCCGGGTCGCCGGCACCGAGGATGACGTTCGTCCAGGCGAAGATCTGCTGGGTGTCCTCGGCCGGGATGCCCATCATCTCGCAGATGATCTCCAGCGGCAGCGGAGCGGCCACCCACTCGACGAAGTCGCAGGCGCCGTCCGGATGGGCCTCCAGCATGCGATCGACGACGCCGGCCGCCTTCGTCGTCACGTAGCCCTCGACGCGGGCGACCTCCTTGGGCGTGAAGCCCTTCGACACCAACGAGCGCAGCCGGTGGTGCTTGGGATCGTCCATGTTGATCATCGAGCCGAAGAACTCGTTGAGCTCCTGCGGCATGTCGCCGATGTTCGAGCCCTGCCCGGAGCAGAACAGCTGTGGGTTGCGGCTGGCCGCCCAGACGTCCTCGTGGCGCACGAGCGACCAGTAGCCGGGACCGGGCGGGAAGGGCGAGTCCTCGAAGATCGCTTCCTCGAAGAAGCGCAGCCCGGGCGTGTCGCGCAGCGTGCGGAACGTGGCCTCGCGGATCTCCCGGTCGGCGATCCACAGCTCGAAGCCGGACAGGTCGATCTCGTCGAGGGGGATGGTGGGTGCCGCCATGGCCGCGAGCGTAGGACGCGACCCGCGGCCGGGGCGATGCGAGGTCAGGGCGTCGCGGTGTCGTCGGTCGCCGGCGCCGTGGTCGTCGTGGTGGTCGTGGTGGTCGTGGTCGATGTCGTGGTGCTCGTGGTCGACGAGGACGTCGTCGTCGTCTCGTCGGTCGCCGGCGGCGGGGGTTCCGTGGTCGGCGGCGCCGGCTCTGGCGGCGGGGCGACGAGGGGCGACCCGAAGAACTGCAGGCGGTAGCGCTCGGGGTGCGGCCACGCGTCGCGCTGCATGTCCCGGGCGTTCTGCGACGTCCCGATCACGAGCGAGGAACCGTCCAGCCACGGTGCCAGGTGGGCGTGGTAGGTGTTCATCTTCGGATCGGCGCCCCGGGGGACGAGTGGTCCACGGGCGACCGTGTGCCACGGCCCCCACGGGTGCACGGCGACGTCGACCGACAGCTCCTCGGCCCAGTACCCGTCGACCTTCGTGACGGCCACCCACTGCCCGGCGAGGAACCGCGGCTGCATCGGGTTCTCGGCGTGGTACCGCGTGATGAACGGCCGTGCGTCGGCGGGATCGGCGCTCCAGCCGTCCGCCGTGCGGAACTCCGGCACGGCGTCGAGCTGTCCCCGCGGCACCCGCGCCAGCCACATCGACGTGGCCGAGCACGGGCAGCTGCCGTACCCGCCTTGCCGCTCGAGGTTCTGGTCGAACGTGTTGCCGAACAGGTACGTGTGGTCGGCGTCGCTCGCAACGGCGTACCCGTAGATCGGCGCCACGCCGTCGGCCGGCGCCGGCTGGAAGCCGAGTCGGGCCATGGTCGCCGGGTCGTACGTCGCCAGCCACGTCCGCACCGGCACCCAGCCGAGCCCGTCCGGCACCACTGGGTCCGGCGTCTTGGCCATCTCCACCCAGAACACGCGCAGCAGCCCGCCGGACACCTCCCCGCCGAGCGGCCAGAACCAGCGTGAGAGCCGGCGCTCACCGGTGCCCGGCTCGAACGAGGCCGGGGCCGCCGCCGTGCCGCGGTGCATCAACGTGAAGCACGTGCCCCGCTGCACCATCGCGGTGTTGTGGACGAAGGACGCCTGGTCGAAGTTGGTCGCCGTGCCGCCGTAGTCGAGGAACGTGTCCTGGAACAGCCACAGGTAGCGGTCGCCGCCGAGCGGGTACACGTGCTGGTAGTCGAGGCCCATCACCGGCCCGAGACGAGCGGCGAAGAAGGCGTCGAGCGCCGCCGCCGACGTGTCCGACGCGCAGCCCACGGACGTGCCGACGTAGCCGGCGGCGGTCGTCGTCACCGAACCGGCCCACGGCGGTGGCGGCCCGGGCGGCGGGGCACTGCCGGGGCCGGCCGACGGCACGGGGCGGGCGACGACCGGCGCGTCGCCGGCGGGCGGGGGCGTCGTGGTCGTCGTCGGCAGGATCGCCTCCTCGGCCGGCGCCGGCGGATCGGGCGCGACCATCGCCGTCGACGTCGGTCCGGCCAGCTCCGGCGTGCTCTCCGGACGGGCCACGCCCCCGGTCCGGGACGGCGTGGCGGCCGGTCTCGTCGTCGTGGTGACCTCCGCCGGCACGTCGGACGACCGCAACCCGGTCGGCTCGTCCTCGGCCGACGTGCCGGTGCCGACGAACGCCAGCAGGCACGAGCCGACGATCACCGACGAAGCGAGCGCGGCGTGGCGGGCCCAGCTCGGCCGCCACGGGTGGCGCGGAGGTCGGACGGCGTCGCCCTCGTCGTCTGCGCTCGCCCCCAGCCGCATCCGGGGCAGTGTACGAGCCGCTCGCTGGGCGTGTCCCTCGGTATCGTGCCCGGCAGCCGCCGAGCAGGAGAGCCACCCCTATGCCTGAAGCCGTCATCGTCGCCACCGCCCGCAGCCCGATCGGGCGTGCCAACAAGGGCTCGCTGGCGTCCATCCGCCCCGACGACCTGTCCACCCAGATCGTCACGGCGCTGCTCGAGAAGGTGCCCCAACTCGACCGCACCGAGATCGAGGACATCATCATGGGCTGCGGTCAGCCGGCCGGCGAATCGGGCTTCAACATCGCCAGGGTCGTCGCCATCCTGGCGGGTCTCGACGACGTGCCGGGCGTGACCGTGAACCGGTACTGCTCGTCGAGCCTGCAGACCATCCGGATGGCCGCCCACGCCATCAAGGCCGGCGAGGGCGACTGCTTCATCGCCGCCGGCGTCGAGACCGTCAGCCGCTACGGCGGCGGCGCCAGCGACACGGCGCCGAACCCGGTGTTCCTCGGCGCCGGAGAGCGCACCGCCGAGCGGGCGCTCGGTGGCGAGCCCGGTGTGGTCGCCGCCGGAGGGCCTGCCCGACCTGTACATCGCCATGGGCCAGACGGCCGAGAACGTGCGCGAGTACGAGGGCGTCACCCGCGAGGAGATGGACGAGTTCGCCAAGCTGTCGCAGGACCGCGCCGTGGCGAGCGTCGAGAACGGCTTCTTCGCCGACGAGATCACCCCGGTGACGCTGCCCGACGGCACGGTGGTGTCGAAGGACGACGGCCCCCGCGCCGGCACGACGCTGGAGGGCCTCGCCCAGCTCAAGCCGGTCTTCCGGCCCGACGGCGAGATCACGGCCGGCAACGCCTGCCCGCTCAACGACGGCGCCGCCGCCGTGCTCGTGATGAGCGACACGAAGGCCGCCCAGCTCGGTCTCACGCCGCTCGCCCGCGTCGTCGCCTCCGGCGTCACCGGGCTCAACCCCGAGATCATGGGGCTCGGGCCGATCGAGGCCAGCCGTCAGGCCCTCGCCCGCGCCGGCATGACCATCGGCGACATCGACCTCGTCGAGATCAACGAGGCCTTCGCCGCCCAGGTCATCCCGTCGGCCAAGCACCTCGACATCGACTGGGACAAGCTCAACGTGCACGGCGGCGCCATCGCCCTCGGCCACCCCTTCGGCATGACCGGTGCCCGCATCATGACCACCCTGATCCACGGCCTGCAGGCCGAGGACAAGACGTTCGGCCTCGAGACGATGTGCGTCGGCGGCGGTCAGGGCATGGCGATGATCATCGAGCGCCTGAGCTGACACCTGCCAGCAGGCGAGCGCCGCCGCGTAGCGGCGGCGGCGAGCTCGGTAGGTGAGGCGAGCGGCTTGCCGCGAGCCGAACCTGGACTACGGCAGCGGGTCCGCCTTCACGCGGACGACGACGGGGTCCTCGTTGTCGCGGAGGGCCCGCACGACGTACTGCGACCCGCCGCTCGTGAGGGCGGCGAGCGACCAGCTGTCGGTCGCGTCGAGGCGGCCGCTGCCGAGGTCCTCGAGGGCGTCGACGTCGAGCCCCGCCGATTCGGCCTCGGCCTGCCAGAGGTGGACGAGACCGCGGCGCAGTTCGGGGTCTTCGATGAGGTCGGGGCCATCGAGGCGCAGCTCGACGCTCGTGATCGTCACCGGCTGCAGCTGGGAGAGGTCGATGACGTCGCCGCCGAGCTCGCCGTCGAGCATCACGACCACGGGTCCGGACTCACCGGCCACCTCGCCGACGAAGCCGTAGCGGATCAGCGGGAACCCGTCGTCGCCGGTCGAGGACCAGCGCACGCGATCCCCGAGCGAGAACATCAGTGCCGGCCTGCCATCTCGGCGACGCACGCCGTCGGAGAGCGACGACCACGAGCGCAGCGCTTCGATCGACCAGTCGTCGAACGCCCGGTCGGTGAGGGCGACGAGCCCGCAGCGCGCGGCCGGGTCGACCCACATCATCGTGCCGGCACCGCCGAAGTGGCCGACGGTCGTCGGCGAGTTCGTGTGGCCGGTCCAGTGGGGTGACTTGCCACCCCGAACTTCGAAGCCCAGTCCCCACGGGCACGGATCGAAGCGCCCCACGCCAGGAACGATACCGGCCAGGTCCGGCCACTGCGTCCGAAAGGCATCGGCGGCGGTGGCACCGTCCAGGAGCTGCGGCTGTTGCAGCTCGGCGAGGAACGTGGCGATCTCGGTCGCCGAGGCCCTGACCGAGTGGGCCGGTGAGCCGGGGAGCACGGCGCCGGCCATCCCCAGCGGCTCGAACACGGCGGCGCGTGAGGTAGTCGGCGAAGGCCATCCCGGCGCGTGCTGCGACGTGGCCGGCCGCCAGCTCGATGCCGGTGTTCGAGTAGATGCGGCGCCGTTCGGGCCCGGCCACCGGCGCCTCGCCCTCGAACGGGTAGCCGCCGGCGTGGGCGAGGAGGTGGCGCAGCGTGCACCCCGGCTGGCCGACGGCGTCGTCGAGGGAGACGATGCCCTCTTCGACGGCCACCAGGGTCGCCCACGCCGCCAGCGGCTTGCTCAGCGACGCCAGGCGGAACGGCCGGTCGGTGTCGCCGATCGCAGCGACCACCGTGCCGTCGGCGGCGACCACGGCGGCGCCGGCGTGGGGGACGGGCCACGATCCGACGGCGTCGAGTGCCTGCAACGCCACGATCGGTCGACGACCGTCGGCCTACCGGCGGGCGGCGGCGACCAGCTCGGCCACGCGGAACGCCAGGTCGAGGCTCTGGCGCGCGTTCAGGCGCGGGTCGCACATCGTCTCGTAGCGGCTGTCGAGGTCCTCGTCGCGCACCGCGTCGGCGCCACCGAGGCACTCGGTGACGTTCTCGCCGGTGAGCTCGACGTGGATGCCGCCGGGCCACGTGCCTTCGGCGTGGTGGGCGGCGACGAAGCCGGCGATCTCCCGCACGATGTCGTCGAAGTGGCGCGTCTTGCGCCCGTTCGGTGACGTGAAGGTGTTGCCGTGCATCGGGTCGCAGGCCCACACGACCGGGTGACCGGCGGTGGCGACGGCGCGCAGGAGCGGCGGCAGCGCGTCGGCGACGGCGTCGGCGCCCATCCGGGTGATCAGCGTCAGGCGACCGGGCGTGCGGTGGGGGTCGAGCAGCGCGCACAGCTCGACGAGGACGTCCGGTTCCATCGTCGGACCCACCTTGCAGCCGATCGGGTTGCCCACGCCGCGCAGGAACTCGACGTGGGCGCCGTCGAGGTCGCGGGTGCGCTCGCCGATCCAGAGCATGTGGGCCGAGCAGTCGTACCAGTCGCCCGTGAGCGAGTCGCGCCTGGTCAGCGCCTCCTCGTAGCCGAGGATCAGCGCCTCGTGGCTGGTGTAGATGTCGACCTGGCGCAGGTTCGGATCGGTCTCGGTGGCCAGGCCGATGGCGCTCATGAAGCGCAGGGCGCGGTCGATCTCCCCGGCCAGCTGCTCGTAGCGCCGGCCCTCCGGGCTGGAGGCGACGAACTCCTGGTTCCACGCGTGGACCCGGGACAGGTCGGCGAAGCCGCCCTTGGTGAAGGCGCGCACGAGGTTCAGCGTCGATGCCGACTGGTGGTACGCCTGCACCAGCCGCTCCGGATCGGGAACCCGGGCGGCGGGGTCGAAGCTGGCGCCGTTGACGATGTGGCCGCGGAACGACGGGAGGTCGACGTCGCCGACCCGTTCGGTGTCGCTGGAGCGGGGCTTGGCGAACTGCCCGGCGATGCGCCCGACCTTCACGACCGGCACGCTCAGCGAGTAGGTGAGCACGACCGCCATCTGGAGGATGACGCGCAGCTTCTCCCGGATGTTGTCGGCGGAGAAGTCCTCGAACGACTCGGCGCAGTCACCCGCCTGCAGCAGGAAGGCGTCGCCGGCGGCCACCTGGGCCAGCGACGCCTGCAGCGACCGGGCCTCGCCGGCGAACACCAGCGGCGGGTACGACGCGATCGTCTTCAGCGAGCGATCGAGCGCGGCCGGATCCGGCCAGGTCGGCTGTTGCCCCGCCGGTCGGGTCGTCCACGACGACGGTGTCCACGTCACGGCGAGTCAGCCTAGTGGCGGGTGCAAAACGCGGAACTGTCGTTTGGTCCCGGCCCGATCGGGCCGCAACCAAACGACAGAACGGAGGTCAGACCGCGAGGATGCGCTCGGCGTCGTCGCGCAGGCCGATGACCGCGCGGCGACACCAGCCGGCGGGCGGCCTCGGCGGTGACGCCCAGGCTCTCGCCGACCTCACGGAAGCTCTTGCGCTCGCCGTCGAGCAGGCCGAAGCGGGCCTCGACCGCGTAGCGGGCGCGGTGGTCGAGGGTGCCCAACAGCTCGTCGAGCAGGTCGCTGTCGACCATCGTCATCACGTGGTCCTCGGGCGTCCCGTCGCCGTTGGCCATGAGGTCGCCGAGCGTGGCGTCGCCGTCATCGCCGACGGTCTTGTCGAGCGAGACCGGCGTGGTCAGGCGGTGCAGCTCGGCGTTGTGCTGGTCGAGGGTCTCGCCGTCGCCGGAGGCCTGGCGCAGGGCGGCGCGCAGGCTCGCCGAGCGGTCGCCCGGGATGCGGATCAGGCTGGCCTTCTGGTCGAGGGCACGGCCGATCGCCTGGCGGATCCAGAACGTGGCGTAGGTGGAGAACTTGAAGCCGCGCCGCCAGTCGAACTTGTCGACGGCGTGCTCGAGGCCGAGGTTGCCCTCCTGGATGAGGTCGAGGAGGTCCATGCCCTGCGGCAGCGGGTAGCGGCGGGCGATGCTGACCACGAGGCGCAGGTTGGAGCGGATGAACCGGTCCTTGGCGTCGGCGGCGGAGGCGACGGCAGCCTTCAGGGCGGCGCCACGCTTGCCGTTGGCGAGCTGCTCGGCGGCCTCCCGGCCGGCTTCGATGACGCGGGAGAGCTCGCGCTCGTCCTCGGCAGTGAGCAGGGGAACCTTGCCGATGTCGTTCAGGTACAGGCCGATGGAGTCATTCATGATTGTCTGGTACAACCGTCCGTGAGATGGGTTGATTCCGAACTGCGGATGGCGAGCGGCACTGGCGCTACAGAGCGCACACGAATCTTCGTAGCAGAGGTCAGGCGCGGATGCCGGCGATCGCAGGTTGGAAAGGGGGGATATTTAAGAGTACCAGCCATGTCAAGGCGGGCCCCTGTCCTGCCCTGATGGCTCCTAGACTCCGCCGGCGTGCCGCAGCGGGGCGCCCCGACGCTCGTTGACCCGATGACCGAACCGACGTCCGCCACCCCCCACCACGGCCGGCGCATCGGGTTGTTCGGGGGGACCTTCGACCCCCCTCACGTCGGCCACCTGGTCACGGCGGTGAACGTACGCCACAACCTCGAGCTCGACGTCGTCGTGCTGATGGTCGCCAACGTGCCGTGGCAGAAGGAGGGCAGCCGCCCGATCACACCGGCCCTCGACCGCTTGGCGATGGTCGACGCGGCGGTCGCCGACGTGCCGGGGCTCGAGGCCGGGCGGCTGGAGATCGACCTCGGTGGCCCCAGCTTCACCGCCGACACCTTGGCCGCCCTGGCCGACGCCGAGCCGACGGCCGAGCTGTTCACCATCGTCGGCGACGATGCTGCGGCCGGACTGGCCACCTGGGAGCGGCACGAGGAGGTCGTCACCCGCTCCCGGCTGGTGGTCGTCGACCGGCCCGGGGTGCCCGTGCAGCTTCCCGACGACGTGCCGTGGATCCGCGTCGAGGTGCCCCGCCTCGAGGTCTCGAGCACCGACCTGCGGGCCCGCTTCACCGACGGCCGACCGCTCGACTACCTGGTCACCGACCCGGTGCTGCACGTCATCGCCGAGCGGGGCCTCTACGGGAGGGATGGGTGACGGCCCTGCCCGGCCGTCGCCGCCGCTCGACCCTGCTGGCCGCCGGTGCCGCCGTCGTCGCCGTGGTGCTCGCCATCGCCCTCGGCATCCTCGGGGCCGTGACGCTGTACCACTCGACCGAGGGGGCCGACGCGGCCTCGGACCAGGCCCGCGTCGAGTTCCCGGCGACACCGACCGAACTGATCGCCGCCGTCGACGGCGAGGGCCGGCTGGCGTCGATGGCCGTCGTGGTGGCCAAGCCGGAGGACCGCGGCGGCAGCGTGATCCCGGTCCCCGTCAGCGCCGACGCCAGTGGCGGCGAGGGTGACGTGCGGCTGCCGGTCGCCGAGACGTTCCAGCTGGAGGGTCCCGAGTCGTTGGAGCGGGAGGCCGAGATCCTGCTCGGGCTCGAGCTCGACCAGGTCGCCGTCCTCGACGCCCAGCAGCTGGCGGCCCGCCTGGCGCCGTTCGGCGAGCTCGCCGTCGACCTGCCGGCCGAGGTCACCGACGCCAGCGGTGAGACCGTGGCCGAGGCCGGCCCGCAGACCCTCGACGCCGAGTCGGCCGCGGCGGTGCTCACCGCCCGGGACCCGGCCGTGCCGGCCGCCGACCAGTACCCGGCCGCGGCGGCCGTGTGGGCCGCCGTCGCCGAGGCCAGCGGCGACGGCACGGAGCTGTCGGCCGCCGCGCGACGTCCGAGGTGATGGCGGCCGCCTTCGACGGCCCGGTCGGGGTCAGGGGCCTCCGGCGCCTGCCGGACGACGCCGCCGCCAACCCCCGTGGCGTCGACGTGTCGTACCTCGACCGCACCGACGTGGCGCTCGTGTTCGGGCTGATCGCGCCGGGCAAGGTCTCGGCGCCCAACCCGGCGCTGACCGTCCGCATCGAGTCGCCGTACGCCGACGAGGATCTCGCCGGCAGCGGGCTGCACAACCTCGACCTGGCCCGCGAGGCCGTCTCGTCGCTGCTGTTCGTGCGCGGCAACGTCCTGTCCGTCGACACGTCCGGCGGCGACGTCCCCGAGGTCACGACCGTCGAGGTCGCCGACGAGTCCCTCATCCCGGGCACCGACGGCATCGACGTCCTCTTCGGGCCGATCGAGGTGACCGTCGGCGACAGCCGGATCGTCGGCGTCGACGCGGTGATCCGACTCGGCACCAGCTACCTCGAGCACCTCGCCGCCTCCGGCGGCCCGGTGACCGTCACCACGGAGGCCGCCGATGGTTGAGCAGCTCCCGGACGACGCCCACACCGTCGCCACCATCGCCGCCCAGGCGGCCGACGAGAAGCAGGGGCGCAACATCGTCGTGCTCGACGTGGGCGCCATCCTGGCCATCGCCGACGTCTTCGTGATCGTCGACGCGCCCAACCGCCGGCTCGTGCGCACGCTGGTCGACGAGATCGAGCAGGCCGTCCGGGCCGCCACCGACCGCTCACCGCGCCGCGTCGAAGGTGCCCGCGAGCAGCAGTGGGTGCTGCTCGACTACGGCGACGTGGTCGTCCACGTGTTCCTCGACGAGATCCGCCGCTTCTACGAGATCGAGCGGCTGTACCGCGACGCCCCGACGGTCGACTGGGCGGTGACGTAGGCAAACGTCGTCTTCGTCAGGATCCGGGTCGCCGACGCGGCCACCATCCGGACGGAAACGTCGCCTCGGCCGGTTGGCCCGCATCGCCTCCGGAACTAGAGTGCAGTACCCGCACGGGGCTGTAGCTCAGTTGGTAGAGCGCTTCCATGGCATGGAAGAGGTCAGGGGTTCGATTCCCCTCAGCTCCACGGTGTCAGACCGCCGGGCGCGCGAGGCCCCGATAGCGGATGTTGGACGCCGCAACCCTGGCGTTGAAGCGGCCGATGGCGGCGTTCTGCCGGCGCTTCATCTCGACCGCGGTGATCTCGCCGGCGACGAACCGCCCGTCGGCTTCCTCGAGCTGGCGGTCGAGCTCCGTCTCGGCCATGCGGAGCACCTGCAGCTCGCTCGGCACCCGCTTCTTCGTCCGGCTCGACGTCGTGGCCGGCCGCCGGATGCCCACCGTGGGCGGGACATCGGCCGACGCCACGGCGCTGTACGACCGCTCGGGCGTCGACGCCGGGGTCTCGGCGCGCACGAACTGGTCGGCCGCCTTGTTCACCGTCACGCGAACCAACGGGACCCGTTCCACGCAGGCGCGCTGGCATGGCTCGCGCGTGCAGTAGTCATATCCCAGTTCGACGCGTCGCGGGTCGATCGATTCTCCGCAATTCCGGCACTTCATCGCCCGTAACATTCTACCGTGCAGGGGTCGGAGGCAGCCCGGGTGCGGGCCGCGATCGCGGCCGAACGTCGGCGCAGCGCTGACCAGATCGAGGCGTTGCAGCGGAGCTTCGCCGGCATCGTGGAGGCCGCCGAGTCGACGTCGACCGACGACGAGCACGACCCCGAGGGGACGACCATCGCCTACGAGCGGGCGCAGGTGTCGGCGCTGCTGCGCCAGGCCCGCGATGACCTTGCGGCGTTGGACGCCGCGACCGCCCGCGTCGACGACGGGTCGATCACCACGTGCGCCGTGTGCGGCGGCCCGATCGCGCTCGATCGGGTGCTCGCCCTCCCGACAGCGCGCACGTGCATCCGCTGCGCCACCTGAGGCCGTCAGGCGCGGGGGATCAGGGCGAGCTGGCGGCTCTGGGCCACGAGCCGGCCTGTCTCGTCCCACACCTCGCCGTCCTCCTCGAGGAACCCGCCCGTCACGAAGCGCGTCGTGAAGCTGCAGCGCAGCCAGCCCGGCGCCGGGCGGGCGCGGACGTGCGTCGTCAGCTCCACCGTCGGCGTCCACGCCACGGGCAGCCGGGCGTTGAACGCCGTCGGCGGGAAGGCATCGGTGGCGAGCACGAGCGCGATGGTGTCCATCGGCTCGTCGTCGGGCAGCCGGAACCAGCCCCGCACTCGTGGCTCGCCGCTCGGCGCACCGCTGGAGAACCCGGCGTCGTCGGGATGCAGCCGGAGGTCGACGTGGCTCATGAACGGCGGCGGGAACGGCTCCCGCGGCACGACCTTCACGCACTCGTCGGGTGGCGGCAGCGCCGGCGGCGCCGCCTCGACCCGCTCCGGTCCGCGGGCGTCGGCGAGGTCGCCGAACGTCCCGATCGTCTGCAGCAGGCGCTTGCTGTCGCTGGCCAGCGACGCCGACACGGTGGCGAACGCCCGGCCCCGCTTGACGACCTCGGTGTCGACCGTCGCCGGGCCGGGGTGGCCGGGGGAGAGGTAGTGGCCGGTGACGGTCACGGGATCCGGTCGCGCGGCGGCGTCGCGCATCGCCCGGACGGCGATGGCCAGGAGGTAGCCCCCGTTGGCGTTGCCGCCGATGTCCCAGCTGGCCTGGATCTCGGCTCGGTAGCGGCCCTCGCCGTCGGCCTGCACGGCGGTGGCGCTGGCGAAGCTCACGGTCCCACCTTCTCACCATGCGAGCGATGAGGCGCCAGCCGAGGAGCGGCCACCACGGCCGGCGTGGCCGCGGAACGCCATGATGGGGCGATGGCGAACGTCGACGTGGAGTTCTTCTGGGATCCGGTGTGCCCGTGGGCGTGGCTCACCTCGCGGTGGGTGACCGAGGTCGTGCGGCAGCGCGAGCTGACCGTCGACTGGCGCTTCATCTGCCTGCGCATGGTCAACGCCGAGAAGGACTACGAGAAGGACTTCCGGCCCGGCTACGTCGCCGGGCACACCACCGGCCAGAAGCTGCTGCGCGTGGCCGCCGCCGTGCGGTCCGAGGAGGGACCTGGCGCGGTGGCCGACCTGTACACCACGTTCGGCGGCGACATCCACGTGCTCGGCCGGCGTGAGGAGATCGTCGAGCACTGGGAGACGGGCTTCCCGGACTACCTGCGCTCGGTGGGTCTCGACGAGCGGTTCGTCGCCGCGGCGAACGACGAGACGTGGGACGATGCCCTCCGGACCGACACCGACGAGGCGCTCGAGCGCACCGGGCGCGACGTCGGCACGCCGATCGTGAGCCTCCACCGCGACGGCCACGTGTACTCCTTCTTCGGCCCGGTGATCAGCCGGGCGCCGCGGGGCGAGGAGGCCCTGCGCCTCTGGGACGCGGTGTGGGAGGTGGCGACGTTCCCCGGCTTCGCCGAGCTCAAGCGGTCGCTGCGCGAGCGCCCACAGCTGGCCGACTCGCTCGGCTGACCCGTTCTGTCGTTTGGTCACGGCCCGATCGGGCCGCCACCAAACGACAGAACGGTGGGGTCAGGCCGCGTGGGCGGCGAGGAACGCCTCGACGGCGGCCCGCGCCGCCGGTTGGTCGGCGGGGTGCTTCCACCGCTCGACGAGCGTGGCGTTCGGCGCCAGCTCGGCGAGCCGCTCCGACGCCAGGCTCGGGTGGTACTCGTCGTCGCCGCGCAGCACGAGCAGCGGGGTCTCGACCGTCGGGACGACGCCGTCGGGCACGCTCCACAGCAGCTCGTCGCCACCGAACAGGTTCGTCCAGCACGCCTCCCAGTCGGCGTCGGTCGCCTCGGGGTGGTCGCCCTCGATGCCCTCGCGCCACTCCGTGAAGATGTCGCGGAAGGCGTCGCGGTTGCCGTCGAGGCCGATCGGCTGCATGGCCACGGCGGCGGCGATGCGGTCGGGCACCGTGCTGGCCAGCTGCATGATGAAGGCGCCGCCGATGCACATCCCGACCAGCGCGAAGCGCTCGATGCCGAGGTGGTCCATCACGGCCAGCTGATCGGCGGCGTACGACGGCCACCCGTCGAGGGCGGTGACCGGGGCGAACGAGGCGCCGGCGTTGCGCTGGTCCATCGCCACGACCCGGTATCGATCGCGCAGCTGCTCGACGGGGTTCCACGGCGCCTGTTCCCACGTCTCCACGCGTGAGTTGCGCAGGCCACCCGGGGCCAGCAGGAGCACCGGCGGTCCTGCCCCCCACGTCTCGTAGCGCAGGCGGACCGGACCCGCTTCGAGCATCGGCACGAGCGGCACCGTATCCCGGATTGCCGCCGTACCACCGGGCTGCGTTACACAGGTGGGGTGCAAGAGCTCGCCGGCAAGGTGGCGGTGATCACGGGCGGCAGCAGGGGCATCGGCAAGGCCATCGCCGAGGCCTACGCCGCTGCCGGCGCCGACGTCGTGGTCGCCAGCCGCAAGCTCGACAACTGCGTGGCCGTCGCCGACGCCATCAGCCGCGGCCACCGGCCGGCGGGCGCTCCCCGTCGCCTGCCACGTCGGCCGGTGGGACGACTGCGACCGCCTCGTCGACACCACGCTCGCCGAGCTCGGGCGCTGCGACATCCTCGTCAACAACGCCGGGATGTCGCCGCTGTACCCCGACCTGACGGCGATCACCGAGGAGTACTACGACAAGGTCTCGGCGGTGAACCTGAAGGGCCCGTTCCGGCTCGGTGTGCGCTTCGGTGCGCACATGGCCGCCCACGACGGAGGAGTCATCATCAACGTGTCGACGATCGGATCGCTGCGGCCCGGCAAGGGCGAGCTCGTCTACTCCTGTGCCAAGGCCGGACTCAACGCACTGACGATCGGGCTCGCCGATGCGTACGGCCCCAAGGTGCGCTGCAACGCCATCCTGCCCGGCGCCATCCTGACCGACATCTCCGAGGCCTGGAGCGACGAGACGAAGGCCGTCGCCGCGATGACGCCGACTGGGCCGGGCCGGCTACGCCGAGGACTTCCCCGGCGTGGCCCTGTTCCTCGCCAGTGACGCCTCGGCGTTCATCACCGGCACCCTGCCTCCGCGTCGACGGCGGCGCCTGCCGGCAGCTGTGATGGAACGCGTGCAGTACGACGAGTTCGGCATGTTCGCCGACAACGCCAGCCGAGTTCGGCATCCCCTACGACGGCCCGCCGGTCGTGCGGCGCGAGGCGGTCGAGCGTCGACGACGGCCGCCGGTTGAGCGCGCTGGTGTGGGGCGATGCACCCCCGGAGCTCGTCTTCCTCCACGGCGGCGCCCAGAACGCCCACACGTGGGACACCGTCGCCCTCGCCCTCGACGTGCCCGCTGGTGGCCGTCGACCTGCCCGGCCACGGGCACTCCGACGGCGGGCGCAACGGGGCGCTCGACGTCGGCACGCAACGCCGCCGACGTGGCCACGGTCGTCCGGGCGCTGGCGCCCGAGGCGCGCGCCGTCGTCGGCATGTCGCTGGGCGGCCTGACGACGCTGGCCCTGGCGCAGCACGCGCCGGAGCTCGTGCGGTCGGTCGTCCTCGTCGACATCACGCCCGGCGTCACGGCCGAGAAGGCGCCGCCATCACGGCCTTCGTCAACGGGCCGGCGTCGTTCGACAGCTTCGACGACCTCCTGGCGCGGACGATCGAGCACAACCCGACGCGCACCGAGTCGTCGCTGCGGCGAGGGATCCTGCACAACGCCCTGCAGCGCGAGGACGGGCGTGGGTGTGGCGCTACGCCCGCTGGCGTCCGGCGAGCGACGAGGGCCGACGCCGGCTCGGCGGCACCGAGCCGGACACGCGCGCTGTGGGAGGTCGTGTCGCGCTCACCGTGCCGCTGCTGCTCGTGCGCGGCATGCGGCCGCAGTCGGTCGTCGACGACGCCGACGAGGCCGAGCTGCTGCGGCGCTGCGCCGACGCGCGAGGTCGGCCCACATCGAGGAGGCCGGCCACAGCGTCCAGGGCGACACGCCCGTGGAGCTGGCCGCGTGCTCGACGTTCGTCCGAGTGTCGCCCGATCGGCCGTCCGGTACCGTGATCGCATGCCCGAGATCGAGCACACCGAGGCCGAGTGGCGGGACCTGCTGTCCCCCGAGCGTACCACGTGCTGCGCGAGGCGGGG
Source organism: uncultured Acidimicrobiia bacterium (assembly GCA_963784255.1). Classification (GTDB taxonomy): domain Bacteria; phylum Actinomycetota; class Acidimicrobiia; order Acidimicrobiales; family Ilumatobacteraceae; genus JALZMG01. The sequence continues at coordinate 949,880 of CAWAQO010000007.1, forward strand.
ACCGAGCGGCCGTGGAGCGGCGAGCTCGTCAACAGCCACGCCGACGGCACCTACACGTGCGCGGCGTGCGGCGCCGAGCTGTTCGACTCGTCGACGAAGTTCGAGTCGGGGAGCGGGTGGCCGAGCTTCTTCGAGCCCAAGGTGCGCCGACGCCGTCGAGCTGATCGAGGACCGCAGCCACTTCATGGTGCGCACCGAGGTGCGCTGCCGCCGCTGCGGCTCGCACCTCGGCCACCTGTTCCCCGACGGCCCGCAGCCGACGGGCATGCGCTACTGCATGAACAGCCTGGCGCTCGAACTCGTCGAGCCGGGCCGGCGACGCTGACGCCCGTCGACGAGCTGAGGTCCTCGCTCGAGCCCGAGCAGGCGCTCGAGCCGTTCGACGCGCGGCCACAGCTCGGCGACGTCGCGGGCGAGGTCGTCGGCGCGCCGCCGGCGCCGGCCGGAGCGGTTCCCGCCGTCGACGCGGCTGGCCGTCGACGACTCGTCCGGCTCGACAGGGCGTGGGCCCAGCGCGCCTCGCGCTCGCCGGGCCGTCGCTCGAGGCGCACGGCGAACGGGTCGGGGCTGCGGGCGGCCAGCGTGTCGAGGATCTCCTCGACGCTGCCCCGGCCTCGGTCGCTCTCGAGGTGGCGCTCGGCACGGGCCCGCACCTCGCTCGACGGTCTGCGGCTCCGCGCAGCACGAGCACGGCGAGCACGCCGAGCTCGGCCGGCGAGAGGTGCCAGCGCTCGTCGGCGCACGTGGCGGTAGCGGATCGTGCGGCCGCCGTGCGACGGGTGGACGAAGCGGACGAGACCCATCGACTTCAGCGACAGCAGCGCGGCCTCGACCGTGCGGTCGTCGTAGGCGACGATCGGGTCGCGGTTGGTACGTCTGGTTGCACGCCAGGCGCAGCGCGTTGAGCGTCAGCGGGTAGCTGTCGGGGACGGTCGCCTCCTTCTCGACGAGGCAGGCGAGGACGCGGGCCTCCTCCGACCTCAGCGCCATGGGCCGACCGTACTGCCGCCGCCACCCCCGTTCTGTCGTTTGGTGACGGCCCGATCCGGCCGTGTCCAAACGACAGAAGCAGCGAGAGGCACCTAGATGACGACGTTGACCATGCGGCCGGGGACGACGATGACCTTCTTCGGCGTCGCCCCGTCGATGGCCGGCGACGACCTTGGCGTCGGCGAGGGCGGCGGCCTCGACGGTCGTCGGCGTCGGCGTCGGCGGCCACGGTGATGTGGCCGCGCACCTTGCCGTTGACCTGCACCGGGTACTCGACCGTGTCGTCGACGAGCAGCGCCGGGTCGGCGACCGGGAACGGCACGTAGGTGAGCGTGCCGTCGTGACCCAGCCGGCGCCACAGCTCCTCGCCGACGTGCGGCACGAACGGCGCCAGCCATCAGCACCAGCGCCTCGGCCACCGGCCGAGGCGTCGGCTGCCGCCGCTTGGTCAGGTGGTTGTTCAGCTCGATCAGCTTGGCGATCGCCGTGTTGAAGCGCAGGGCCTCGACCTCGGTGCGCACGACGTCGATCGTGCGGTGCAGCAGCCGCCGGGTCTCGTCGTCGGCCGGCTCGTCGACGACGGCCGGCTCGCCGGTCTCCTCGTCGACGATGTTGCGCCACAGCCGCTGCAGGAAGCGGTACATGCCGACGACGTCGCGCGTCTCCCACGGCCGCGACGCGTCGAGCGGACCGGTGGCCATCAGGTGCAGCCGCAGCGTGTCGCTGCCGTAGGCCTCGTAGATCTCCTCGGGCGAGACGGCGTTCTTCAGGCTCTTGCCCATCTTGCCCCACTCGCGTGCGACGGGCTGGCCCTCGAACGTGAACGTGCCGTCCGGCTCGGTCACCACGTCGTGGCGCCTCGACGTACATGCCGCGGTCGTCGGTGTAGGCGGCGGCCAGCACGTAGCCCTGGTTGAACAGCCGGGCGTAGGGCTCCGACGACGAGACGTGGCCCAGGTCGTACAGCACCTTGTGCCAGAAGCGGGCGTACAGCAGGTGCAGCACGGCGTGCTCGACGCCGCCGACGTAGAGGTCGACGCCGCCCGGGTGGTCGGGGCGCACGTCGGTCTGCGGACCCATCCAGTAGCGCTCGACCTCGGGGTCGACGAACGCCTTCTCGTTGGTCGGGTCGCAGTAGCGCAGCTCGTACCAGCACGAGCCGGCCCACTGCGGCATGACGTTGGTGTCGCGGCGGTACACCTGCGGGCCGTCGCCGAGGTCGAGCGTCGACCTCGACCCAGCTGCTCAGCCGGTCGAGCGGGCTCTCCGGCTCGGAGAACTCGTCGTCGGGGTCGAACGTGCGCGGCGAGAAGCTGTCGGTGTCGGGCAGCGTCAGCGGCAGCATGTCGTCGGGCAGGGCGTGGGGGCGGCCGTCGACGTCGTAGACGATCGGGAACGGCTCGCCCCAGTAGCGCTGCCGGCTGAACAGCCAGTCGCGCAGCTTGTAGGTGACGGTGGCCTCGCCGTAGCCCTTGGCCTCCAGCCAGGCGTTGATGGCGGCGATGCCGGCCTCGACCGCGTCGAGTGCCGTTCAGGTCGACGTCGTCGTTGGCCGAGTTGACGTACGGCGCGTCGCCGACGAAGGCCTCCGGCCACCGGTCGGTGTCCAGCGTGGGCTCGATGCGGTGCTCGGCGAACCACTCGTCCGGCGGCCGCTGGATGGCCGGGATGTCCAGCCCGAACGTGCGGGCGAACTCGAAGTCGCGCTGGTCGCCGCACGGCACGGCCATGATCGCCCCGGTGCCGTAGCCCATCAGCACGTAGTCGGCGATCCAGATCGGGATGTCCTGGCCGGTGACCGGGTTGGTGGCGTAGCGACCGGTGAACACGCCGGTCTTCTGCCGGTTCTCGTCCTGGCGGTCGACGTCCTTGCGCGCCGCCGCCTGGCGGCGGTACTCGGCCACCGCCGGCGTCGTGCTCCGACGTGGTCAGGTCGGCGACGAGCGGGTGCTCGGGCGCCAGCACCATGAACGTGGCGCCGAACAGCGTGTCGGGGCGGGTGGTGAACACGGTGATCGGACCGGCCGGCGACGGGAAGTCGACGCGCGCGCCGTGCGAGCGGCCGATCCAGTTGCGCTGGATCGTCTTCAGCGAGTCGGTCCACTCCAGCACGTCGAGGTCGTCGAGCAGGCGGTCGGCGTAGGCGGTGATGCGCATCATCCACTGGCGCATGTTGCGCTTGAACACCGGGAAGTTGCCGCGGTCGCTGCGGCCGTCGGCGGTGACCTCCTCGTTGGCGACGACGGTGCCCAGCCCGGGGCACCAGTTGACCGGCGCGTCGGAGACGTAGGCCAGGCGGTCGCCGTCGATGACGTCGGCCTGCTCCGCCGGCCGACAGCCGCTTCCAGTCGCGGCCGTCGTCGAGCGTGCGGGTGCCGTCGTCCAGCTCGGCGCGCAGCTCGGCGATCGGCCGGGCCCGGCCGAGCCCGCCGTCGGGACGCCGCGCCTCCGGGTCGTACCACGACTCGAAGATCTGCAGGAAGATCCACTGCGTCCAGCGGTAGTAGCCGGGATCGGTCGTGTCGATCGACCGGCGCTGGTCGTGGCTCAGCCCGAGGCGGCGGATCTGGCGGCGGTAGGTGGTGATGTTCTCGGCCGTGGTGACGGCCGGGTGGGTGCCGGTCTGCACGGCGAACTGCTCGGCCGGGAGGCCGAAGGCGTCGAAGCCCATCGTGTACAGCACGTTGCGCCCGGCCATGCGCTGGTAGCGGCTGTAGACGTCGGTGCCGGTGAACCCCAGCGGGTGCCCGACGTGCAGGCCCGTGCCCGACGGGGTACGGGAACATGTCCAGCACGAACAGCTTCGTGCCGCGGGCGGCCACGCCTTCCGGGTCGGCGAGCGGCCCCGCCGGGTTGGGCGCCTCGAACGTGCCGTCGGCGTCCCAGTACGTCCTGCCAGCGCAGCTCGATGTCGTGGGCGAGGGCGGCCGTGTACCGGTGAGCGCGGGGTCTCGTCGTCGGGGGCTCGGTGGTCGGTCGCCGGTCACGATCAGCCAGCCTACGGGGGTCCAGCAGTAGCCTCAGAAGTCATATGGATGGTGCGCGCGTCGACGATCGAGCGGCTCGAGCTGGCGGCGGACATGGACACCGGCGTCCGCTTCGTCGGCGCCTCCGTCACCCCGACGGGCAACCGGAGTTCGTGTCGTGGCGCCAGCTCCACGACGAGGCGCGGGCGGTCGGCGCCGCCCTGCAGGCCCGCGGGCTCGGCCCCGGCGACCACGTCGCCATGCTCGGGCCGACCAGCCGCGGCCTGATCACGATCGTCCGTGGCTGCTGGATGGCGGGCATCGCGTCGATGGTGCTGCCGCTGCCGATGCGGATGGGGTCGCTGGAGGCGTTCGTCGAGTCGACCCGGGCCCGGATCCGCCACGGCGACGCCAAGCTCGTGCTGATCGACGACCAGCTGGCCGCGTTCTACGACGGCGAAGCCCGGTGACCCGCCGATCGCGCCGATCAGCCAGCGTGCTGCCGGGCGCGCCCGGCGTGCCGGGCGGCGACGCCCTCGAGGTGCCGGCGCCCGACCCCGAGCGGCTGGTCATCCTGCAGTACACCAGCGGGTCGACGAGCGAGCCGAAGGGCGTGATGATCCCCGACCGGGTGCTCACCGCCAACGTCGACGCCTGCTGCGACTCGGCCGGGCTCGGCGCCGGACGAGGTGATGGTGTCGTGGCTGCCGCTGTACCACGACATGGGCCTGGTCGGCTTCCTGGCCATCCCGATGACGAAGGGCGTGCCGCTCGTGCAGGCCGCGCCGCAGGACTTCCTGGCCCACCCCGGCAACTGGATGCAGTGGATCTCGGACTGGCGGGGCACGGCGACGGCCGGGCCCAACTTCGCCTGGGTGCTGGCGACGCGGGCGCTCAAGCGGATGGAGGGCCTCGACCTGTCGACGCTCACGCTGGCCCTGTCGGGCGCCGAGCCCGTCGACCCCGACGCCGTCGAGGCGTTCGTGGCCGCCGCCGAGCGGTTCGGGTTCTCGCCGGGCGGCGTGTTCCCGGCCTTCGGCATGGCCGAGGTGGCCATCGGCGGCTCGTTCCCGCCGCGGCGCCGGGGGCTGGTGTGCGACACCGTCGACCGGGTCGTCCTCGAGCGCGACCGGGTGGCCAAGCCGGTCGACGTCAACGATCCCGACGAGCTCCAGCTCACCGCGAGCGGCTGCCCGTGCTGGGTCCGGCGTTGCCGGGTCTGGAGATGCGCGTCGTCGATCCCGACACGTTCGAGGACCTGCCCGAGCGGCACGTCGGCGAGCTGCTCATCCGGGGCACCTCCGTCACGCCCGGCTACTACAAGCGTCCGGACGCCACCGCCGAGCTGTTCCGCGACGGGTGGCTGTGCACCGGGGACCTGGCCTACCTGCTCGACGGCGAGCTGGTCCTCTGCGGGCGGATCAAGGACGTCATCATCGTCGGCGGGCGCAACGTCTTCCCCGAGGACATCGAGTGGGCCGTCGGCGGGCTCGAGGGCGTGCGCGCCGGCAACGTCATCGCCTTCGGGATGGAGGGCTACAAGGGCAAGGAGAGCGTCGTCGTGGTCGCCGAGACCCGCGGCGGCGACCTGCGGGCGATCCGCGAGGCCATCCACCACCGCACGCTCGAGGTGTGCGGGCTGCCGCCGCGCGACGTGATGCTGGTGGAGCCGGGCACGCTGCCGAAGACGTCGTCGGGCAAGCTGCAGCGGGCGAGGTGTCGCCAGCAGTACCTCGACGAGGAGCTCGCGCTCGCCACCGACCCGTGATGCGGGTCGTCGCCTCGCCGCTCCACGCCCGCCACGCTCCCGAGCACGAGATCGAGGCGTCCCGGCTGCAGCTGCCGTTCGAGCACCCGGGCCGGGCGGAGGCGATCCGCGCCGCCCTCGCCGCCGACGCCCGGTTCACGCTCGTCGAGCCCGCCGAGTGGGGGACGGCGCCGATCGAGGCGGTGCACGACCCGGGTCTCGTGCGCTTCCTGGCCACGGCGTGGGAGGAGTACCAGCGCGACGTCGGTCCCACCCACGACGTCGTCGCCGACGTGTTCTCGATGCCCGGGCTGCGCGCCGGGATGGGACCCGGCCGCGAGCCGGTGCCGGTCGCCGCCCGCCTCGGCTGGTGGAGCTTCGAGACGACGACGCCGCTCACCGAGGGCAGCTACGTGGCGGCCCGTTCGGCGGTCGACAGCGCGCTGTCGGCCACGGCGGCCGTCCTCGACGGCGAGCGCGTCGCGTACGCGCTGTGCCGGCCGCCCGGCCACCACGCCACCACGTCCCTGTACGGCGGCTACTGCTTCTTCAACAACGCCGCGGTCGCCGCTGCCCACGTCGCCGCCACGACGGGCGCCAAGGTCGCCGTGCTCGACGTCGACTACCACCACGGCAACGGCACGCAGCAGATCTTCTACGAGCGCGACGACGTGGCCTTCGTCTCGCTGCACGGCGACCCGGCGCGGGCGTACCCGTACCACACGGGCTTCGCCGACGAGACCGGCGCAGGGCGGGGGAGCGGCACCACGCACAACGTGCCGCTGGCGGCCGGCACCGACGACGACGCCTACCTCGGCGCGCTCGCCGGCGCCCTCGATGCCGTCGAGCGCTTCGGCCCGGCGCTGCTGGTCGTGTCGCTCGGCGTCGACACCTACGTCGACGACCCGATGTGCGACCTCGCGCTGACCACCGACGGGTTCGCCCGGTGCGGCGCCGCCGTCGCCGCCCTCGGCCGCCCGCTCGTGGTCCTCCAAGAGGGCGGCTACGCCGACGCCGCCCTCGGCGCCAACGTCACCGCCTGGCTCCTCGGCGCCGCCGGCTCCCCCCGACGCGACCTGACGCATTTCCGCAACTCTTGTGCCCAGGCGACACTTTGTGTCGCATTCACCGAACAGTTGCGGAAATGCGACGTGACCCCTCAGGCGGCTCGGATGTCGGCGAGGACCTGGGCCCAGCGGTCGGGGTCGGAGCGGTAGGGGGCGTAGAACGACACCCGGTCGATCACGCCGCCGTACCGGCGGTGCAGCTCCGGGGCGATCGTCTCGGGCGCGCCGACGATGGCGAAGGTCTGCAGGATCTCGTCGTCGATGAGCTTGCCCATCTGCACCCACTCGCCCTGCTTCGACAGCGCGTTGAGCTCGTCCTGCAGGCCACCCCACCCGTGCAGGTCGAGGACGCCGCGGTAGGCGGGCGTCGAACCGTAGAAGGCGATCTGCTGGCGCGTGCCGTTGGCCGCCGCCTCCATCTCCTCGTCGTTGGCGCCGGTGACGACGAAGCTCGGGCCGGCGATCTCGAAGCCCTCCATCGTCTTGCCCGCCTTCGCCCGGCCCCGCTCGAGCGCCGGCAGCGTGACCTCCCGGAAGTACCGCTCGGTCGTGAAGCCGTGGCAGAGGAAGCCGTCGCAGGCCTCGCCGGCCACCTCCGTCATCAGCTCCCCGACGCCGGCGAGGAAGATCCTCGGCACGCCGACGGCGTCGAGATCGCTCGCCGGCGGCGTGAAGAACGGGGTCATCAGCGTGTGCGTGTAGAACTCGCCCCGGAAGGCCAACGGGGCCCCGGTGAGCCACGTGTCCCAGATCGCGCGGATGGCGAGGATCAGCTCGCGCATGCGCGGCGCCGGGTGGCTCCACGGCATCGAGAACCGCTTCGTGATGTGCGGCTTGATCTGGCTGCCGAGGCCGAGGATGAAGCGCCCACCGGAGTACGCCTGCAGGTCCCAGCCGATCTGGGCCAGCGTCAGCGGGTTGCGGGCGAAGGCGACGGCGATCGACGTGCCGAGCTCGAGGCGCTCGGTGTGCTCGGCGGCGAGCACGAGCGGCAGGAACGGGTCGTGCGAGGTCTCCGCCGTCCAGCCGCCGGAGTAGCCGGCCGCCTCCAGCTCGGCGGCGCTGACCCCTGCCCGATCGAGGGTGAATGCGATGCCTCCGTCGACCTTCATCGGCGTCACCGTAGACGCAGGCCAGATCGTAAAGGGCACTGACCAACGGGCGGCAGGTACGCTCGCGCCTCGTGGTAGCCGTGCCGACGCCGTCGCGCACCCTCCGCGTCGATCGGATCACCAAGCGGTTCGGCGCCCATGAGGTGTTGCGGGGGGTGTCGCTCGAGGTGGCGCCCGGCGCCATCTCCGCGCTGCTCGGCCCGAGCGGTTCGGGCAAGACGACGCTGCTGCGGTTGATCGCCGGGCTGGAAACGCCGGACGGCGGCACGATCGCGCTCGGCGACGAGGTGCTCGTCGACGGCGGCCGCTCGGTGCCGCCGGAGCAGCGCCGCATCGGGATGGTGTTCCAGGACTGGGCGCTGTTCCCCCACCTGACGGTGGCGCAGAACGTCGGCTTCGGCCTCGGTCGCCGGCCCGACGCGGCGCGTGTCGACGAGGTGCTGGCGATGGTCGGTCTCACCACCGAGGCGCGCCGCCACCCCGGCACGCTCTCGGGCGGCCAGCAGCAGCGCGTCGCGCTGGCGCGCGCCCTGGCCCCACGGCCGGCGGTGCTCCTGCTGGACGAGCCGTTCTCCAACCTGGACGTCACGCTGCGGGCGCGGTTGCGCCGCGAGGTCCACGGCGTCCTGCGCTCGGCCGGCGTGACGACGGTCTTCGTCACCCACGACCAGGACGAGGCCTTCGTGCTCGGCGACCAGGTGGCCGTGATGAACGATGGCGTGATCGAGCAGGTCGACCCGCCGCCGGAGCTGTACGTGCGGCCGGTCAACCCGTGGGTCGCCAGCTTCGTCGGCGACGCCAACCTGGTCCCCGGCCGCGCCACGGGACACGTCGTCACGACCGCCCTCGGCGACATCACCCTCGCCCGGCCGGCGGCGGGCGACGTCGACGTGCTGGTCCGGCCCGAGCAGCTCGAGGTGGAGCGGGCCAACGGCGAGGCGCAGGCGTCGGTCGTGACGTTCGTCGAGTACTACGGGCACGACGCCATGGTCTCCTTGCGCCACCCGGCCGCCGGCGAGCTGCGGGTCCGCCTGCTCGGCACGACGATCGCCCTGGGTGACCGCGTGCGCGTCCGCTACACCGGCGAGCGCACGGTCGCCTTCCCGGCCAGCGACCGGTGACCGACGCCCTCGACGCCGTCGTCCTCGGCGGCGGGCCGGCCGGGCTCGCCGCGGCCTGGTACGCGGCGCGCGCCGGCCGGCGCGTGGCGCTGGTCGAGCGCAGCGACCGCCTCGGTGGGCTGGCCGGCAGCTTCCAGGTCGCCGGTGTCACCGTCGACCACGGCAGCCACCGGCTGCACGAGCGGACGGATCCCGACCTGCTCGACGACCTGCGCGGCCTCCTCGGCGACGAGCTGCAGCACCGGCCGCGCCGCGGTCGCATCCGGCTGGCGGGGCGCTGGCTCGACTTCCCGCTGCGCGTCGGCGACCTGGTCCGCCACGCCCCGCCCCGCTTCGCCGCTGCGGTCGCGCGCGACCTCGTGACGGCGCCGGTGCGGCGCCGCCGTGACGCCGGCGCCGACACGTTCGCCGCCCGCGTGCGGGCCGGCCTGGGCCCCGCGGTCGCCGAGCAGTTCTACGAGCCGTACGCCCGCAAGCTGTTCGGCGTACCGGCCGTCGAGCTCAGCGGCGAGCTGTACCGCCGGCGCGTCGGCGCCCGCACCGGCGGCGGCGTCCTGCGGCGGGCGCTGACCCGCGGGCAGCCCGGCTTCTGGTACCCGGCCGGAGGCTTCGGACGCATCGCCGATGCGCTCGGGACGGCAGCCGTCGCGGCGGGTGCCGACATGATCACGGGCGCCGCCGCCGTCCGGGTGGACGTCGCCGAGGGCGGTGCCGTCGTCGTGCTCGCCGACGGCCGGCGGCTGGCGACCCGTCGCGTGCTGTCGACGTTGCCGCCCGCCGTCACGACGAAGCTCTATGGACCACTCGTCGACACCGCGACGCAGGCGGCCGCCGCCGCCCTCGAGTCGCGCTCGGCCCTGCTCGTCTACCTCGTCGTGCCGGGGCGGCCGTACACGCCGTTCGACGCCCACTACTTCCCGGAGGCGCACGTGCCGATGGCCCGGTTGTCCGAGCCGGCGAACTACCGCGACTCCGACGCCGACCCCGCCGATCGCACCGTGCTGTGCGCCGAGCTGCCGGGCTCGCCCGCCGACGAGTGGTGGTCCGCCGACGGGGCCGCGCTCGGCCGCATCGTCCGGGCCGCGCTCCGCGCCGAGGGCCTGCCCGACCCTGCGCCGACCGAGGTGCACGTCCGGCGCGTCGACCACGTGTACCCGGTGTACCGCCACGGGCACCGGGAGCGGCAGGCCGTCGTCGAGGCGTGGGCCGATGGCCGCGACGAGCTCGTCCTGCTGGGACGCCAGCCGCTGTTCGCCCACGACAACACCCACCACGCTCTGGCGATGGGACGAGGCGTCGCCGGATGCCTCGGCCCGGGTGGCGCGTTCGACCGGTCGGCGTGGGTGGCGCTACGCGACGGCTTCCGGGACCACGTCGTCGAGGACTGACGGCGTCGCCACGCGGCGCCGTTCGTGGCGGAACGCCACGATGCCGGCGGTGATCAGGGCGACCGTCCACGCCACCAGCGCCACGTCGTCGACGGCGGTGTCGGCGCGCAGGTCGGGCAGCAGCGGACGCATCACGCGGTGCACCGCGCTCGTCGTCGCCCACGGATCGAACACGAGCGTCACGTCGCGCCAGGCGGCGTCGGCGGCCAGCCACAGCGTCGACGCGGCACCCAGCGCTACCGCGATCCAGGCCACGACCCGACCGGCCCGCAGGCGGCCGAACCACCACGTGATCGCCAGCACCGCGCACGGCAGCGCGTGCACGACGTGCCGGCCGGGCCACCACCAACCGTGCATCGTGACGGCGACCCACGTGCCCATCGCCCAACCGACGGCCAGCGGCACCGCCAGCAACGTCCAGCGCGGCGGCCGCCGGGCGACGAGGGCCCCGAGCGCGGGCGCGACGGCGAGCCATGCCGGCTGCCACGCGGCGAGGCCGAAGTCGCGGTCGACGAGCAGCCCGCCGAGGCGCTGCGTGCGGGCCAGCCGGTCGGGCCGGTCGCCCATCACCGCCAACTGGCCGCCGCGGTCGGCGAAGAAGTCGCCGCTGGCGTACGCCGTCAGCCCGCCGTACCACCGGACGTGGACCCAGGCGTAGAGCACGCCGAGTACGACGCCGCCGGCGGTCACCCCGGCCACCAGCCGCCGCTCGCCGCGGCTCCACGCGTCGGCGAGCACCAGCAGCACCAGCGCGCCGGCCACCGGCACGTACTTCACGCTGAGCCACGCAGCCGCGACCGCGAGGGCGCCGATGCCGGCCATCGCAGCGACGCGGTGCCGGCTGGCGCCGGCGAGGGCGATGATCCCCGCGACGCAGCAGGCGGCGGGCAGCTCCGGGTACACCTGGGCGCCGTACACGGCCAGCGGCGGTGCGACCGCGAAGGCCAGCACGGCCGGGACGGCGACCGCCGTCCGGGCGCCGAAGCGGCGCACGGCGGTCCACACGAGCAGGCCGGCGAGCAGGCCGTTGCAGGCGGCGAGGGCGGCCTTGGCCCCGGCCCAGCCGCCGACGGCCACCGGGACGGCGAGCAACGCGGGCAGGCCGGGATCGTGGGGGCTGATCTCCGTACCGTCGGCGCGTGGCTCGGTCTGCCGGGGGAGGGTGGCGGCGTGGAAGTCCCGCCAGCGCCCCGCGGCGAGCTCGTCGGCGATGTCGAGGTCGCCGTCCTCGACGAGCGAGATCGCGGTCAGCAGGTACTGCGGCTCGTCGGCCGTCGTGCGGGCGGAGCGCACGGCGTGGGCCGGGAGCAGCAGCAGTGACGCGACCGTTGCCGCCACGGCGACGAGGAGCACCGGACCCCACACCCGCCGGCCGTGGCCGGCGACCAGGGTCACGTCGGCAAGGGCGACTGCAGGAGGCGCCACACCGCCGGTCCCACCTGGCGCACGTAGCGACCGAGGCGGACGAACGAGGTGCCGCTCTGGCGGAAGGCGTACGTGATCGGCACCTCGGTGTACCGGTAGCCCTTGCGGAGGAGGTCGAGCGTGAGCACCTGGGCGTAGTTGTAGTCGTGGGCGATGGTGGCCTCGGCCGCGGCGCGCGCCGACAGGGCGCGGTAGCCGCTCTGCCCGTCCGTGATGCGCTCACCGGTGATCGCCCGCATGCTCCACGTCAGCACGACGTTCCCGGCGCGGCGGTGCGGCCGCATCCGCCGGATCGTGCCGGCGAACCGGGACCCGACGACGTAGTCGGCGTGGCCGGCGAGGATCGGCGCCACGACCCGCTCGAGCTCCGCCGGGTCGTACTCGCCGTCGGCGTCGCAGAAGGCGATCACCGCCGCGCCCCGTTCGCCCGCCGCCTCCAGGCCGGTGCGCACCGCCGCGCCGAGCCCTCGCCCGCGCCCGTGGGGCACCACCACGGCGCCCCGCCGGCGGGCCTCGGCCGCCGTGCCGTCGAGGCTGCCGTCGTCCACGACGAGGCACCACACCGGCCGCCCCGCGATCTGCCACGGCAACCGCTCGATCACCGCGCCGATCCGCGCCGCCTCGTCGCGCGCCGGCAGCACCAGCACCACCGGACCGTCGCTCGCCGGTGCGGGCGGACGTGGGGGGAGCCGGCGGAGTCGGAGCTGCACCCGCCCATCGTGCCAGGACATCAAGCGCGCTTCACAAACGCCATCAAGGAGGGCTAGTTTGCCACGCCGTGCCGAGATACACCCGTGCCCCCCTCGCCGCTCTCGCCGCGCTGGTCGTCGTCCCGCTCCTGGCGAGCTGTGGTGGTGACGACGGCGAGCGGCTGACGATCTACAGCGGGCGCACGGAGGAGCTGATCGGACCGCTGCTCGACCAGTTCGCCGACGAGTCCGGCATCGAGGTCGACGTGCTCTACGGGGACTCCGGCGACGTCGCCCTGCAGCTCGACGCCGAGGGCGACGAGACCCCCGCCGACGTCTTCCTGTCGCAGGCGCCCGGCCCGCTCGGCTTCCTCGACGCCGCCGATCGCTTCCAGGCACTGCCCGACACCGTCCTCGACCAGGTCGACGAGCGCTACCGCGCCGATGACGGGCAGTGGGTCGGCGTGTCGGCGAGGGCGCGGGTCCTCGTCTACGACCCGACGCGCACGCCGGAGGACACGCTGCCGACGTCGGTCCTCGATCTCGCCGATCCGGAGTACGCCGGTCGCGTCGGGATCGCCCCACCGAACGCCTCCTTCCAGGACTGGATCGGCGCGCTGCGGCTCGAGATCGGCGACAGCGAGACGGCGGCCTTCCTCGACGCGCTCCAAGCCAACGACGTCCAGACCTACCCGAACAACATCGCCATCATCGATGCCGTCGACCGGGGCGAGATCGACTTCGGGCTGGTGAACCACTACTACCTGCTCGAATTGAAGGAGCAGGATCCGGACCTCGCCGTGGAGAACCACTTCTTCCCGGCCGACGATCCGGGCAGCCTCGTGCTGGTGTCCGGTGTCGCCACGCTCGACACGACGGATCAGCCGGACGAGGCCGCGGAGTTCGTCGAGTACCTGCTGTCCACCGAAGCCCAGCAGTACCTGGCGGAGCAGACGCGGGAGTTCCCCCTGGCCGGGGGCGTCGAACCGACCAGCGACCTGCCGCCGCTGGCCGACGTGGCCGCCGCCACGGTCGACCTCTCCAGCCTCGGTGCGGGCTTCGCGTCGACCCGCCAGATGATCGAGGACGCCGGCTTGCAGGGGTGAGCGTCGACCTGGGGCGGATCGGGCGCGGCATCTGGTTGGCCGCCGCCGCGGCCGCCTTCGCCGCGCCGGTCGCCTACCTCGTGATCGAAGCGGCCGGCGACTGGTCCGGGACGTGGACGGCGATCACCGACCCCGACGTGATCGGGCCGCTGCGGCGGACGATCGTGCTCGCCGTCGTCGTCACGGTGCTGGCGACCGTCCTCGGCGTCGGCATGGCGTGGTGCTGCGCCCGCACGGACGTGCTCGGTCGGCGCCTGCTCCGCGTCGCCGCCGTGCTGCCGCTCGTCATCCCGTCGTTCGTGGCCGCGAACGCGCTGGTCAGCGCGTTCGCACCGGGTGGTCTGCTCGAGCAGGCGCTCGGGTGGGACCACCTCCCGGACGTGCGCGGGTTCCGCGGCGCCGTGATCGTCCTCACCCTCCTGACCTACCCGTACGTGTACCTGCCGGTGCTGGCCCGGCTGTCGGGCCTCCCGCCGTCGTTGGAGGAGAGCGCCCGCCTCCTCGGCCTGTCGCCGACGCGGACGTTCCGGCGCATCGTGCTGCCACAGGCGGCGCCGGCCATCGTCGCCGGCGCGCTGCTCGTGGCGCTGTACACGGTGAGCGACTTCGGCGCCGTCCAGTTCGTCGGCTACGACACGCTCACCCGGACGATCTTCGCCGCCAAGCTCGACCCGGTGCGGTCGGTGGCGATGTCGCTCGTGCTCACGGCGGTCGCGCTGGCCATCACCGTCGCCGAGCGCGCCGGACGGCGCCGCATCCCGGCCGCCGCGACGGTGGCCGGGCGCCGGCCGGTGCGTGTCGCGCTGCGGAGGTGGCGCATCCCGACGACGGCGGCGTGCTGGGCCGTGATCGCGACGGCGCTCGTCGCGCCGCTCGGCGTCGTGACGTGGTGGGTGATCCGCGGGCGCTCCGCCGGGGCCCGCCGCAGCACGGTCGTCGACATCCCCGAGGCGACGTGGAACTCGGCGTCGATCGGCATCGTGGCGGCGCTCGTGACCGTCGCGGTGGTGCTCCCGATCGCCGCCACCGGCGCGCGCCACCACGGCCGGGGCGACGCCGCCGTCGCCACGGTGATCACCACGGGGTTCGCCCTGCCCGGGATCGTCATCGCCCTGTCGCTCGTGCGCATGTTCGTCGGCACGCCGCTGTACCAGGGCTTCGCCGTCCTCGTGGCGTCGTACGTCCTGCACTTCGGCGGGCAGGCGCTCGGTCCGACGGCTGCCGCCGTCGCCGCCGTGCCCGGCCGCTACGACGAGGCCGCCCGCCTGCTCGGCGCATCACGGTGGCGGCGGTGGTGGCACATCGACCTGCGCCTGCTGGCCCCCGGCCTGGCCGCCGGCGGCGGCCTCGTGCTGCTGTCGGTGCTCAAGGAGCTGCCGGCGACGTTGATGCTGCGGCCGATCGGGTTCGACACGCTGGCGACGCGGATCTCGGCCACCGTGGACAACGCCCTGCTCGTCGACGCCGGCCAGCTGTCGCTGGTCCTCGTGGTGCTGTCCGGCGTGCTGACGTGGCTGCTCGTGATCCGCCGCATGGAGGGCCGGCACTGACGGAGCCGGCGATCAGCCGCCCTTGCCCTGCTCGCGCAGGAAGCGCTCGACCTCCGCGGCCAGCTCGTCGCCGGAGCGCAGCTCGAGCCCGCCGGCGTCCTCCTCGTCGGGGCCTTCGGCGGCGTCGTAGAGCCGCTCGAACTGGGCGATCATCGCCTTGTGCTCCTCGTTGCCGTCGACGAGCTGGTCGATCCGCTCGCGCTGGACGACGGCCTCGGTGCGCAGCGCGACCGCCCCGACCGTGACCCCGGTGGCCGTGGCCAGGCCGTCGAGCAGGGCGACCGAGGCCGCCGGGTAGGACATCGTCGCCACGTAGTGGGGCACCTGCACCCAGATGCCGAGCGCCGGGATGCCGCGCTCGTCGAGCGCCTGCTCGAGGGCGGCAGCCATCCCGGCCGGGACGTCGACGGAGCTGGTGCGGAAGGGCAGCGCGGCGAGGAGGTCGGCCGACGGCGACGTGGCCGACAGTTGGGCCGGCCTGGTGTGCGGGGTGGCGAAGGGGTAGGCGCCGAGCGCGGCCATGCGGACGACGCCGAGCCGGGTGGCCAGGCCGGCCACGGTTTCAGCGAACCGGTGCCAGGCCATGTCCGGCTCCGGACCGTGGAGCAGCAGGACGTCGTGGTCGGCGGCGTCGCGCCCGATGGCCAGCTCGGGACGCGACCACGAGAGCCGGGTGCTCACGCCGTCGCGCAGCTCGAGCACCGGACGCCGGGCGCGGTAGTCGATGAACACGTCGTCGTCGAAGGCGACCAGGCGGGTGGCGGCGCACTCCTGCTGGAGGGCTGCCATCGCCGCCGCGGCGGCACCACTGGCGTCGATCCAGCCGGTCAGCATGACGACGAGCACGGGCTCGCGCAGCTCCGGCACGTCCTCCACGAAGTGGTGATCCGTCACCCGATCACCTGGACCGGTCCAGCTCGGCGGCGGCCCGCCGCACGGCGTCCTCGACCTGGCGGGCGAACGGGGCCAGCTCGGCAGGATCGCGCCGGCCGAGGGCACCGCCGAGGTAGCGGGCGTACACGCCCTCGATGATGCAGGCCAGCTTCCAGTACCCGAAGGCGACGTAGAAGCCGAGGTCCGTCAGGTCCCGCCCGGACACCTCGGCGTAGCGCCGCGGCAGCTCGTCGCGGGCCCAGAAGCCCGGCGCGGTCGTCGCCTGGCCGCCCCACGCGCTCAGCTCGTCGTCGGGGCCGGTCCAGTAGACCATCAGCATCCCGACGTCGGCGAGCGGGTCGCCGAGCGTGCAGATCTCCCAGTCGAGCACGGCGGCGACGGCGCCGTCGCTGGTGACCATCGTGTTGTCGAGGCGGTAGTCGCCGTGGACGATGGTGCCAGGGCCCTGCTCGGGGATGCGGGCGGCCAGGGCGTCGTGGACCTCGTCGACGAGCGGCAGCTCACGCGTCTGCGACTGCGCCCACTGGCCGTGCCACCGCTTCAGCTGGCGGGCGATGTAGCCATCGTGGCGGGCAAGGTCGTCGAGGCCGGCGGCGACCAGGTCGACGGCGTGGATGGCCGCCATCGTGTCGACGATCGCCCGGCTCACGCGATCCCGCGCGTCGACGGCGAGCACGGCCTCGGCCGTCGGCCGGTCGCGCACGACGTGGCCGTCGACGAAGTCCATGACGTAGAACGGCACCTCGTTGACGGCAGGGTCGTCGCAGTACCCGAGCGCGGTCGGCACGGGGACGGTCGTGTCGCGCAGGCCGGCGATGATCCGGTGCTCGCGTCCCATGTCGTGGGCGCTCGCCAGCACGTGGTGGAGCGGCGGGCGGCGCAGGACGAACCGGCGGCCGTCGGCTCCGGTCACGCGGTACGTGAGGTTGGAGTGGCCGCCGGCGATCACGTCGAAGGTGAACGGCGCGACGGCCCCGTCGACGTTGTCGACGAGCCACGCCGTGACGCCGTCGACGGCGATCCCGGGCGGCGCGGCGGGCCCGACCAACGGACGTGCGTCAGCCGTCGCCATGCCCCGACGGTACCAACCAACCCTGCGGATAGCGTGACCACATGGCGCTCGATGTCACTGACGAAACGTTCGATGCCGACGTCGTCGAGAAGTCGCGGACCGTCCCCGTGGTGGTCGACCTGTGGGCCGAGTGGTGCGGTCCGTGCAAGACGCTGGGTCCGATCCTCGAGAAGGTGGTCGACGCCACCGAGGGCAAGGTCGAGCTCGTCAAGGTCGACGTCGACAAGAACCCGGCGATCAGCCAGGCGTTCCGCGTGCAGTCGATCCCGGCGGTGTATGCGCTCAGGGACGGTCAGGTCGTCGACGGGTTCATCGGTGCCTACCCCGAGCACGAGGTCACCCGCTTCGTCGACAGCCTCCTGCCGACCGAGGAGGAGAACGAGATCGCCGTCTTGATGGCGGCCGGCGACGAGGCCAGCCTGCGGCAGGTGCTCGAGCGCGAGCCCGGGAACGAGGACGCCATCGTCGCCCTCGGCGAGATGCTCGTGGAGCGCGGCGACGGCGACGAGGCCCTCGCCCTGCTCGAGCGCATCCCGGAGTCCGAGCGCACGCGCAAGGTGGCCGCCGCGGCGCGCATCGGGTCGGCGCCCACCGACGACTACGACGCCCGGCTCACCGATCTGCTCGACCGCGTGAAGGGCGACGACGACGCCCGCCAGCAGTTCGTCGACCTGCTCGAGCTGATGGGCCCCGACGACCCCCGCACCGCCGACTACCGCCGCCGCCTGACCTCCGCGCTCTACTGACGTCCCCCAATCTGGGCGGGAATCTCACCGCCCGGCCATCTGGGCGGGATCCTCACCAGCACCTGGGACGATCCCCGCCCAGATCGTGGTGAGCGGCCGGCGCTGCGGCGTCGCCGGTAGCGTCACGACCACCGACATCCCCCGAGTGCCCGCGCGCGCAGGAGGATGCCGTGTCGTTCGAGGACGATCCCCGCCCGAGCCCCGACCACCCGTTGGCGGCGCCCGTGCTCGGCCGCCTGCGCCCGTGGATCCAGTGGTTCGGCGCCGTCCGCCTCGCCGTCGCCGTCGTCGGCGTCCTGGCCGCGGTTCTCGCGGCCTGGTGGTTGCTGCGGTCACCAGCGCCGCCCACCGAGGCGCAGCTGCCCCATGCGTCGACATCGGTCGGCACCACCCTCGCGGTCCCCGCCGCGCCCGCCACCACGGTGCCGGCCACGATCGTCGTCCACGTCGCCGGTGCCGTCGCCAGCCCCGGCGTGTACGAGCTCCCGGGAGCCGCCCACGTCCACCAGGCGATCGACGCCGCAGGGGGCGCGCTCGCCGAGGCGGCGCCGGGTGCGCTGAACCTCGCCGCCGTCCTCACGGACGGGGCGCGCGTCTACGTGCCGGTGGTCGGCGAGGCCGTCCCGGTCGAAGCGTCACCAGTCGCCGGGTCGGCACCGCCAGCGGGTCCCGTCGACCTCAACCGGGCGACCGCGGACGAGCTCGACGCGCTCCCCGGCGTCGGCCCGGCGACCGCTCGGGCCATCGTCGAGCACCGCGCCGCCAACGGGCCGTTCGCCTCGGTCGACGACCTCGAGGCCGTGCGCGGCATCGGCCCGGCCAAACTCGAGGCCATCCGTCCGCTGGTGACGGTGTGACGTGGCGCCGTCAGCCGACGAGCGCCTGCCCCACCGTGAGGCGAGCGATCATCAGTGCGGCGAGCGCGCCGACCCAGATCCCGGCGGTGAGCCAGCGGTAGTTGCGCCAGTAGTCCGACCACGACGCCATCGGGTAGCGCGTCGCGCGGCGGGCGGCGACGGCGCCGACGACCAACCACAGCATGGCGCTGATGGCGATGCCGATCGGGACCATCTCGTCGCCGGAGAACGGCACGCCGACCGCCAGGAGGGCGGGCGCCGCGAACACGCCCAGCACGAGGCCGGCGTAGCCGCTCGCCTTGCCGTCGAACAGCTCCAGGATCAGCAGGGCCAGCACGCCGAGCACGGCCGGCACGACGAGCGCGAGGAAGGGTCCCCGACTGCGGATCCGGCTGCGGAACCACCTCGGTCCTTCATAGACGTATCTGGGCATGGCTGACACGACGATGCGGCGAGGCTACGGGGTGGGGGAGCCGTCGCCTCGGCATCCTAGGAGCCGGCCGACCGCCGGAACGGGGATCGGCACCGTCCTGTCGGCCGCCGTCGCCGTGGTGGTGGGTGTGACGACGAGGTCGTGGGCGGTGGTGGTCGTGCTGGCGGCGCTCGCCGCCATCGGCCTCCTGGTGGGGGCCACGCGACGGCCGGCGCTGGTCGTCGTCGTGCTGGCCGTGCTCGGCGTGTGGCGCTCGGAGTGGTCCTGGGCGTCCCTGCGTCCGGACGAGCTGGGGACGTTCCGCGGCTGGGCGACCGTCGTCGAGGAGCCGCGCCGGGCCGGCGCGGCGACGCGGGTGCTCCTCGAGGTCGAGGGCGAGCGCTTCGAGCTGTGGGCGCGCGGTCGAGCGGTCCAGGGACGCGTCGCCGAGTGGCGAGGCGGCGAGCGCGTCGAGATCGCCGGGGAGCGGGTGGCCCTCGACGCGTCGCGGGCCCGGCGCGTGGCGTGGCAGCACGTGGTGGGCGAGCTCGACGCGTCGTGGGTCGGCGACGTGCGGGCGGGCGGCCGACTGGCCACCGCCAGCAACAGGGTGCGCGGGCTGATCGAGCAGGGCGCGGCGAACCTGCCGGCCGACCAGGCCGCGCTGGCCCGCGGGCTCGTGATCGGCGACGACCGCGACCAGCCGCCGGCGATGGTCGACCGGTTCCGGGCGAGTGGCCTGTCGCACCTCACGGCCGTGTCGGGTCAGAACGTCTCGTTCGTGCTCGCGGCCGCCGGGCCGCTGCTGGCCAGGGCGCGGCCGTCGTTGCGCTGGCTCGCCACGATCGGCCTGATCGGCTGGTTCGTGCTGCTCACCCGGGCCGAGCCGAGCATCCTCCGGGCCGGCACGATGGCGGCGCTGGGCGCCACCGCCTACGTCCGCGGACGTCGAGCGCGAGCCGGTGCGGCTCCTCGCCCTTGCCGTCATCGCTCTCCTGCTCGTCGACCCGTTGCTGGCGTGGTCGGTCGGCTTCTGGCTGTCGGTGGGCGCCACGGCCGGCGTGGTCGTCGTCGGCCCGGCCCTCGCTCGCCGTCTCGACGTCCTCGGCCCCCTCGCCCTGCCGGTCGCCGTCACGTTCGGCGCCCAGGTGGGGGTGGCGCTGCCCAGCCTGCTGGTGTTCGGACGGCTGCCCCTGGTCGGCACCGTCGCCAACCTCCTCGCCGTGCCGGTGGCCGGGCTCGTGATGCTGGTCGGCCTGCCGGTGTGCCTGCTGGCCGGCGTCGTGCCCGCCCTCGGCGTGCTCGTCGTGCCGGTCGGGTGGGGCGTGCGGTGGATCGACGTCGTCGCCACGGTGGGCGCGGGGCTCGAGCCGGCCGCTCCGTGGTCGGTGCTCGGGTGGGGCGTGCTCGTGGGGCTCGGGCTCGCCCTCGCCGGGGCGGGGCAACGCCGCCGGCTGCTGCGACAATGGGCGGACGATGGCGGTGCACCTGCTGACCGGCGCTGACGAGTCGATCCTGCGCGCTGCGGTGAGCGATCTCGTCCACCAGCTCGTCGCCGACGGCGACCGCGCGCTGATGGTCGACGAGTTCGACGGCGAGGAGTACGACCTGCGGGCGGTGGTCGACGCCGCCCAGACGCCGCCGTTCCTCACCGAGCGGCGGGTCGTCGTCGCCCGCGGGCTCGGCCGCTTCGGCGCCGACGAGGTCGGACCGCTCGTCGCCTACCTCGGCGCCCCGCTCGACAGCACCGAGTTGGTGCTGGTGGGCGGTGGCGGGCGCACCCAGAAGGCCCTCGCCGACGCGGCGAAGGCCGCCGGCGCGACGGTGCACGACACCAGCCCACCGAGCCGCGCCCGCGACCGTCAGGCCTGGCTGGCCGACGAGGCCGGCTCGGCCGGGGTCCGCTTGACGGCCGCCGCGGCCGCACTCGTCGCCGAGCGCCTGGGGGAGGACGTCGGGCGGCTGCAGGGCATCCTCGCGACGCTCGCCGCCACCTACGGCGCCAGCCGCCAGCTCGGCCCTGAGGACGTCGAGCCGTTCCTCGGTGAGGCCGGCGACGTCCCGCCGTGGGACCTCACCGACGCCATCGACGCCGGCGACACCGCCCTCGCGCTGCGCCTGCTGGCCCGGATGAGCGGTCCGGGTGGGCGCCATCCGCTGCAGCTGATGGCCGTGCTGCACAACCACGTGGCCCGGCTGGCGCGGCTCGACGGGGTGGAGGCCCGCAGCGAGGCCGAGGCGGCCGACGCGCTGGGCATCAAACCGGGCTTCCCGGCGCGCAAGGCGCTGCAGCAGTACCGCCGTCTCGGCGGTGCCGGGGTCCAGCGGGCGATCGACCTGCTGGCGACCGCCGATCTCGATCTCCGCGGGGCCAAGGACCTCCCCGACGACGTCATCCTCGACGTGTTGGTGGCCCGGCTCTCCCGCCTCCGCCGCTGACGTCCGGATTCCGCAACTTGTCGCGAAAACGGCACCTGAGCATGCCGGATCCGCGAAAAGTTGCAGAATCCGACTTGGGCCGCGCCCTCAGGCCTCGACGGCGGTGACCTTCTTCATCAGGCGGGACTTGCGGCGGGCCGCCTGGTTGCGATGGATCACGCCCTTCGAGGCGGCCATGTCGAGTCGCTTGACGGCGAGGCGCACGTCCTCGTCGTTGGCGTCGGTGCCGATCGAGGTCGTGGCGGTCTTGACGCGGGTCTTCAACTCGCTCTTGACGGCCTTGTTGCGAGTCGCCCGCTTGGCGTTGGTGAGGTTGCGCTTCTTCTGGCTTTTGATGTTCGCCATCTGGGGTTCCTTCGGACGTTGATCAGCCGGACGAGGATACCGTGGCTGCGCCCATGGACCTCGAGCGCCTCCGCAACTTCTCCATCATCGCCCACATCGACCACGGCAAGTCGACCCTGTCCGACCGCATCCTCGAGGTCACCGGCGCGGTCGACGCCAGGGAGATGCGCGAGCAGTACCTCGACTCGATGGATCTCGAGCGCGAGCGCGGCATCACGATCAAGGCCCAGAACGTCCGGGTCGAGTGGAAGGGGCACATCTTCCACCTGATCGACACGCCGGGCCACGTCGACTTCGGCTACGAGGTCAGCCGCTCGCTGGCCGCCTGCGAGGGCGTCGTCCTCGTCGTGGACGCCGCCCAGGGCATCGAGGCGCAGACGCTCGCCAACTGCTACCTCGCCCTCGAGCACGACCTCGAGATCGTCGCCGCGTTGAACAAGATCGACCTGCCGGCGGCCGATCCCGACCGCTACGCCATGGAGATCGAGAACGTCCTCGGCATCGCCGCCGAGGACATCCTGCGCATCTCGGCGAAGACCGGCGACGGGGTGCCCGAGCTGCTCGACGCCGTCATCGAGCGCATCCCCGCCCCCACCGGCGACCCCGACGCCCCGCTGCAAGCGCTGATCTTCGACAGCCAGTTCGACCAGTACCGCGGCGTCGTGTCCAGCGTGCGGGTGATGAACGGCCGTCTCGGCGCGGGTTCGCGCCTGCGCTTCATGCAGGCCGGCGCCATGCACGACGCCATCGAGATCGGTGTCCGCCGCCCCGTCCCGACGCCGGTCGCCGAGCTCGGACCGGGCGAGGTGGGGTACATCATCGCGGGGATCAAGGACGTCGGCGAGGCCCGCTCGGGTGAGACCGTCACCACGGCCAGCCACGGCAGCAGCGTGGCCCTGCCCGGCTATCGGGACCCCAAGCCGATGGTGTTCTCCGGGTTGTTCCCGATCGATGGCGACGACTTCGAGGACCTGCGCGACTCACTGCAGAAGCTCAAGCTCAACGACTCGTCCATCACGTACACCCCGGAGACCTCGGGCGCCCTCGGGTTCGGCTTCCGCTGCGGCTTCCTCGGCCTGCTGCACATGGAGATCGTGAAGGAGCGCCTCGAGCGCGAGTTCGACCTCGCGCTGATCGCCACCGCGCCGAGCGTGGAGTACATCGTGCACCGCACCGACGGCACCCTCGACGTCGTCGACAACCCGGCCGACCTGCCGGACCCGCAGCGCATCGACCACGTCGAGGAGCCCTACTTCAAGGTCAACATCATCACGCCCACCGAGTACACCGGCACGCTGATGGAGCTGTGCCAGCTGCGCCGGGGCGAGCTCGACAAGCTGGAGTACCTGTCGCCCGAGCGCGTCGAGCTGCACTACGTGATGCCGCTGGCCGAGGTGGTCGTCGACTTCTTCGACCAGCTGAAGAGCCGCAGCCAGGGCTACGCCAGCCTCGACTACGAACCGGCCGGCTACCGCCGCTCGAACCTCGTCAAGGTCGATCTCCTGCTCAACGGCGTGACGGCCGACGCCTTCTCGACCATCGTCCACCGGGACAAGGCCTACGACTACGGCAAGCTGATGGCCGAGAAGCTGCAGAAGCTGATCCCGAGGCAGCTCTTCGACGTCCCGATCCAGGCCGCCATCGGCGGCAAGGTCATCGCCCGCGAAACCGTGAAGGCCAAGCGCAAGGACGTCCTCGCCAAGTGCTACGGCGGCGACATCACCCGCAAGCGCAAGCTGTTGGAGAAGCAGAAGGAGGGGAAGAAGAAGATGAAGTCGATCGGACGCGTCGAGGTCCCCGGCGACGTCTTCATCTCCGCCTTGCGATTGGATGATTGAACGGCATTTCGCTTCGCAACCGGAGGTTGCGAAGCGAGCTCGGCGAGCGGCCTGCGGCCGCACCCAGCGTGATCGGCGACCGGCGACCGTCGCCCGATGGCGGGGGCCCGGCGAAGCTCTGCCCCCCGCCCCCCGCCCGGATCCGGGGGCACTTTTCGCAGCTTGCGCCACCGCGGGGCGCGGATCTTCTTCGCCGGGATGCTGGTCTCGACGGTCGGTACCTGGCTGCAGATCACCGCGATGTCCCTGCTCGTGTACCGCCTCACCGGGCGGGCCACCGACCTGGGCATCACGGTGGCCCTGCAGTTCCTGCCGATGCTCGTGCTGGGCGCATGGGCCGGTGCCGTCGCCGACCGGCGCGACCGCCGCACGATGGTCATCGCGCTCACCGGCGGGCTCGCCGTGCAGGCGTTCGTGCTCGGCCTGCTCGACCTCGCCGGCCTGGTCAACGTGCCCGTCGTGTGGGGGCTCACCCTCGTGCTCGGCCTGCTCAACGCCTTCGAGAACCCGGCCCGCCGGGGCCTCGTGACCGAGCTGGTCGCGCCGGCCGACATCGTCAACGCCACGTCGCTGAACACGGCGGTGATGACGGGCTCGCGGATCTTCGGCCCGGCGCTGGCGGCCGTGCTGGTCGAGTCGGTCGGCACCGCCTGGTGCTTCCTGCTCAACGGCGTGTCGTACGGCGCCGTGCTGCTGTCGCTGCTGGCCATCCGCCCGACCGACCTCTACGCCCCGCCACGGGCGTCCAAGAGCGGCAAGCCGGTCCGCGAGGCGCTGGCCTTCATCCGACGGCGGCGCCAGTTGCTCGTCACGTTCGTCGTGATGGCCGTCGTCTCGACGTTCGCCTTCAACTACGGCGTGTCCCTCCCGGCGCTGGCCGACGCCCAGTGGGGCGGCGAGAGCAACTTCGGTCTCGTGCTGTCGGTGACCAGCGTCGGATCGCTGACCGGTGCGCTCCTGACGGCCCGCATGCACCTCGTCTCGATGCGCTGGTACCTGGGCAACACGGCCCTGCTCGGCGCCGCCGGCCTGGGTCTGGCGTGGGCGCCGAACCTGGCCACCGCGTTGCTCTGGGCGATCCCGGTCGGGATCGGCGGTGCCGGCTTCATCAGCGGTGGCAACGGCATCGCCCAGCAGTCCAGCCCACCCGACATGCGCGGGCGGCTGTCGGCGCTGACCGCGGTGGCCTTCCTCGGGTCGACGCCGCTCGGCGGGCCGATCACCGGCGTCATCGGCGACCGGTTCGGACCGGCGTGGTCGCTGGCGTACGGCAGCGTCATCACGTTGCTGACCACGGCGGTCGCGGTCGCCGTCGTGACGACGAGGCGATCGCCGGCCGCGGCGACGGCGAACGAACCCGCCTCGGCCGCTAGCACTCGGTAGCGTGGAGTGCCAGGATGCTCGACGAACGCAAGACCGCCATCTTGAGCGCCGTGGTGCAGGAGTACATCACCTCCGCGATGCCCGTCGGCTCGACGCACATCGCCGGCGCGCCCGGCGTGAACGTGTCGTCGGCCACCGTCCGCAACGAGATGGCCGTCCTCGAGCAGGAGGGCTACCTGATCCAGCCCCACACGTCGGCAGGGCGCGTCCCGACCGACAAGGGCTATCGGTTCTTCGTCGACCACCTCGTGCTGCCCGGCCGGCTCGACGCCTCCACTCGTGACGAGGTCGGGGCCTTCTTCCGCAACGCCCACGGCCGGCTCGAGGAGATGCTCCACCGCACGTCGGACCTGCTCGCCCACCTGACCAACTACGTGTCCGTCGTGGTCGCCCCGCGGACGTCGGCCGTCGCCGTGCGCAGCGTGCAGCTCGTGCGCCTGTCGACGACGATGGCCACCGTGGTCGTGGTGCTCGGCAACGGCGCGGTGGAGAGCGACACCTTCGAGCTCGGCGCCGACGTGCACGACGCCCATGTCGCCGCGGCATCGACACACCTCGCTGCGGCCATGATGGGTCGGTCGCTGGCCGGCGCCGGGGCGCCTCTGCCCTGCGGTGATGCCGTCGTCGACCGCATCTGCGCCGACGCCTTCGCCAGCGTGCGCGTCCGGTCCGGCGACGAGCACGCCTACGTCGGCGGCACGTCGGCGATGGCCTCCGCCTTCGACGCCGTCGAGATCGTGCGCGACGTGCTGCGCACGCTGGAGCAGCAGTTCGTCGTCGTCACCCTGGTCTCCGACCTCATCGACCGTGGCGTGAGCATCGCCATCGGTGTCGAGCACGGGGTCGAGCCGCTGGCCGCCTGCTCCGTGGTCGTCGCGCCGGTCGTCGTCGACGGCGAGCACCTCGGCTCGGTCGGCGTGCTCGGGCCCACCCGCATGAACTACCCGCAAGCGCTCGCCACGGTCGAGGTCGTGAGCGACCAGCTCGGCCGGCGCCTCCAGGACTCCTGATGGCGTTCCCCGGCCACGCAGGCCGTTGCTGGTCGCTCCTCGGCCGGCGCCTCGTCGCTCGCACCTCCGGCAGGTCCACCCATGGCTGACTACTACGGCCTCCTCGGTGTCGGACGGGACGCCAGCCCCGACGAGCTCAAGCGGGCCTACCGCCGCAAGGCCCGTGAGCTCCATCCCGACGCCAACCCGGACGACACCGCCACCGCCGAACGCTTCAAGGAGGTCGCCCGCGCCTACCAGGTGCTGTCCGACCCGGAGCAGCGGGCGCGCTACGACCGCTTCGGCGAGGCGGGCGTCGGCGGGAGCGGCGCCGGTCCCCGGGTGGAGGACGTGTTCGCCGGCGGCGGCCTCAACGACCTGTTCGACGCCTTCTTCGGCGGCCAGAGCCCGTTCGGCGGCGGCGGCGGCGGCGGTGGCGCACGGCGCCGTCCGGCCGGTCCGCCGCGTGGCCAGGACCTCGAGGTCGTCGCCGAGATCGCCTTCGAGGAGGCGGTGTTCGGCGCCACCGTGCCGGTCACGCTCAAGCTGCCCCAGCCGTGCGGCGACTGCGGCGGCACCGGTGCCGGGGCGGGCACCAAGCCGGTCACCTGCGCCGACTGCAACGGCTCCGGGCAGGTGCAGCGGGTGCGCCAGAGCCTGCTCGGTCAGATGGTCACCAGCGGGCCGTGCCCGCGCTGCGGCGGGCTCGGCGAGGTCATCGTCACGCCCTGCCCGACGTGTCGGGGTGAGGGCCGGATCACCGTCGAGCACACCTATCAGGTCGACGTGCCGGCCGGGGTCGACGCCGGCTCGACGCTGCGACTGTCCGGCCGCGGTGCGGCCGGGCCCCGAGGTGGGCGGGCCGGGGACCTGTACGTCCACCTGCAGGTCGCCGAGCACGAGCGGTACCAGCGCGACGGGCACGACCTCGTGACCGACGTGCCGATCTCCATCGCCCAGGCGGCCCTCGGCACCACCGTCGTGCTGCCCACGCTCGACGGCGACGAGGAGCTGGCCATCCCCGCCGGCACCCAGCCGGGTCGGGAGTTCGTGCTCGCGCGGACGGGGCGTTCCCCGCCTGCGCGGACGCGGTCGCGGTGACCTGCGCGCCCAGCTGGTCGTCGACGTCCCGACGAAGCTCGACGACGAGCAGGCCGACCTGCTCCGTCAGCTGGCCGAGCTCCGCGGCGAGCCCGTGAACCCGCCCGAGAAGGGCCTGTTCTCGCGCATCAAGTCGGCGTTCTCGTAGGCCCGTCGTGGACGAGCTCCTGCGCCGCGCCACGGCGCACGTCCTCGTCGACGACGTCGCGGTCCCCGTGCCCGACGAGGCGGCGTGGCACCACCTGCATCGCGTGCTGCGCGTCCGCGACGGTGAGCTCGTCACCGTCACCGACGGCGCCGGGCGGTGGCGGCCGTGCCGGTTCACGGCCGGCGGGCTGGAGGTCGACGGCGAGGTCGTGGTCGAGCCGGCACTGCACCCGATCACCGTCGTGGTGGCGCCGCCGAAGGGCGACCGCGCCGACTGGCTGGTCGAGAAGTGCACCGAGGCCGGCGTCGACCGCATCGTGGTCACCACGGCCGAGCGCTCCGTCGTCCGCTGGGACGGCGACCGTGCCGCGCGCCACCTGGACCGTCTGCGCCGCATCGCCGCCGGCGCGGCGATGCAGTCACGGCGTGTGTGGTTCCCGGTCGTCGACGGCCCGGTCCCCGTCGCCGTCGGCCTCAGCGGCGCCGTGCTGGCCGAACCGGGCGGCCGGCCACTGTGCCGCACCGACACCAGGGTGGCCATCGGCCCCGAGGGCGGGTGGACGGCGGCCGAGCTCGATGGGCGCGAGCAGGTGTCGCTCGGATCCCAGATCCTGCGCGTGGAGACGGCCGCCGTCGTGGCCACGGCGATGATGGCGGCCGCCCGGGAGCGCGTGTGACCGAGTCGTTCGGCGTCTACGTCCACGTGCCGTTCTGCCGGCACCGCTGCGACTACTGCGCGTTCGCCACGTGGACCGACCGGGCCCACCTCGTCGACGCCTACCTCGACGCGGTGCGCGATGACATCGCCCGCGCCGTCGACGACGGCATGCCGCCGGCCACGAGCGTGTTCGTCGGCGGGGGCACGCCCACGCTCGTGCCCGCCGCGGCGCTGGCGGGCGTGATCGCCAGCATCCCCGTCGCGCCGGGCGCCGAGATCACGGTCGAGGCCAACCCGGACGACGTCACCGCGCCGATGCTGGCGGCGTACGTCGCCGCCGGGGTCAACCGGATGTCGATCGGCGTGCAGTCGATGGTGCCGCACGTCCTCGCCGCGCTCGGCCGCACCCACGACCCGGCGAACGTCGAGCGGGCGATCGCCGCCGTGCGCGACGCCGCCCTCCCGACGTTCAACGTCGATCTGATCTACGGCGCGGCGGGCGAGTCGCCGGCCGACTGGCGCAGCACGCTGCAACGGGCGCTCGCCCTCGACCCACCGCACGTGTCGGCGTACACGCTCACCGTGGAGGCGGGCACGCCGCTGGCCGCCGATCCCGCCCGCCACCCCGACGACGATGTCCAGGCCGACGACTACGAGCTGGCCGACGAGCTGCTCGCGTCGGCCGGGCTGGCCAACTACGAGGTGTCGAACTGGGCCCGGCCCGGGCACGAGTGCCGCCACAACCTCCTCTACTGGGGACGCCACGACTACCGGGGGTTCGGCTGCGCCGCCCACTCGCACCGGGCCGGGCGCCGGTGGTGGAACCTGCGCACACCCGAGCGCTACATCGCCGCGGTGGTCGACGGTCGGTCGACGGAGGCCGCCGGCGAGACGCTGGACCCCGACGAGCAGCGCGTCGAGGGGCTGCAGCTGGCGCTGCGCACGAAGGCCGGCGTGCCGCTGGAGGCGCTCGACGGTGCGGCCCTGCCCGGCCTGGTCGTCCGCGACGGCGACCGCTGGACGCTGACCCGCCGCGGCCGGCTGATGGCCAACGAGGTCGCGGTGCGCCTCCGCTGATGTCCCCCAATCTGGGCGGGAATCTCACCACACGGCCATCTGGGCGGGATCCACGCCAGCAGGTGGCACGGATCCCGCCCAGATGGCAGGTGGCGAGTTCGCTCAGCGGGTGAGGGCGGTGAGCACGTCGGTCCACCGCGTGAGCAGCAGCAGGTGACCGGCCCCCTCGACGACCTCGAGACGGGCGTCGGGGAGCCGATCGGCGAACCAGGCGCCGAAGGCCGGTGGCGTGGAGCGGTCGCCACTGCCGTACCAGAGCAGCACGGGGCAGCGGACGTCGACGAGATCGACGTCCGGCGGCGTCAGCTCGAGGGCGACGTCGTGGGCCAGCCCGGCCAGCCCGGCGGCGACGGCATCGACCACGCCGGCGGCCATGGCGTCGACGCTGCCCGGCACGGCGTCCAGCTCGGCGCGCCGGAGCGGATCGGCCGTCTCGAGCACGTGGTCGCGCGCGAGGGCGTGGTCGCAGGGGTACGGCGCGATGAGCGGCGCCAGCATCTCGCCGGCCTCCGCCGGTGCGACCTCGCGGGCGAGGGTGGCCAGCGTCCGGCGCTCGTCGCCGGCGCCGTCGAGGATCCCCGGCTCGGCGTAGGCGACCGCGGGAGGCACCCCGGCGACGATGCCCACGCGCTCGACGCGGTCGGGCCGGCGAGCGGCGACAGCGAGCGAGAACAGCGCGCCGGCCGACCACCCGAGCACCGTCCAGCGGTCGATCCCGAGGTGATCGGCGAGCACCGACGCGTCGTCGCCGAAGGAGCCCAGTGTGCCGTCAGGGTCGAGGTCGCTGCCGCCGGCGCCGGGACGGTCGACGGCGACGAGGCGGATGCCGAGGGCGCCGGCGAGCGCGTCATCGGGGTGGCGGGCCCGGCGCGAATCGGGCATGCCGTGGACGTAGAGCACCGGGACGCCCCGCCGGTCGCCGACGTCGTCGTAGCAGAGACGCCGGCCGTCGGGCAGGGAGACGACGGCGCCGAGCACGGGGCCGCAGCGTAGAACGGAGCTGTCATGGGCCGCCCGGCGGCTGGTAGCTTGATCGACCGCGTAGGGCGCGTAGCTCAGTTGGTTAGAGCGCCACCATGACACGGTGGAGGTCCCGGGTTCGAGTCCCGTCGTGCCCACGAAGCGCCTCGTCACCGAGGAGGAGCACCGCCGCCTGCTGGCTTCGATCGACGGCCGTGACATCCTCGCCGTGGGCGACGGTCGCTCGATCACCGCCCTCGTACCTGACGACGCGGCCGAGTTGCTCGTCGGTGCGCAACGACGTGCGAGCGCTGATGTAACGCTCATGTAACTCCCAGTTGGTTGCCTCCCCTCACCGAGCGGGCGGGCTGTTCGGGCGGACAACGAGCGGGAGCGCAATGAGATACCGAATGATGGGCCTGGGGCTGTTCGCAGCCGCCGGGCTGGCGCAGTGCCAACCGGCCTGCACACCGATCGAGGAGCCGCCTGCTCCTCCCGTGGAGGTGCCGGTCGAAGTCCCGCCACCGCCCGTGACCGAGGCGCCGACCACCACCACGGCGGCGCCCTTCGTGCCGACGTTCGACGTCGCCATCGTGCCCAACGACGACTGCTCGGCGTTGGACATCGACAACCGGGGCACCGGCACGGTCGAGGTGGTCGCCTTCGACCCGGAGACGCACCTCCTGCTGGCCGACTACGACAACACGGTCGGCGGGGACAGTGTCGAGATTCCGTGGACCGTGGCGACGAACGGCCTGGTGGCGGTGCTCATCCAGATCACGGCCGTCACACCGGGCAACCCGACCTACCCGGCGGGGTACCTGCTCCATGACGGGATGATCCGCCAGGACCAGTCGTGCCCCGAGTTGTACGCCTTCAGTTCCGAGGTGATGGGGGATGTCTCCGACGGGCCGAACGGCACCTGCGACCTCACGGTCGGTTGGACCGGCAACGCCCCGGAGAGTTGGACCAACGTCGAGGTGACCATCGACGTCACCAGCCTGGAGGGCTGGTCCAAGACGGGCATCGTCCACGACTTCGGTCGGATCCCGATGACCTCCGAGCACTGGTTCGTGGTTCATGAGGCCCAGTGGGCGCCGCCGGCCGGGACGAACATCCCGCTGGAGAACCTGGCCCTGCGGGCCTCCTTCTCCTACTCGGGACCGACCCACCAATCCACCACCCACGACGAGATGGCCTTCGCTTCGCTGACGGTGTCAGCCGTGGGGTGCCTGGCCTAGATCTTCCTCCTCCGCCAAGGGTAGGAAGCAAGAAGCCCCCGCTCCGGCGGGGGCTTCTTCGCGTCGCTCGTGGCGGTGACAGCCCGCACGGACCTCCACCTCGTCGTGTGATCCCACCGCCCCTGTAGTCTCTGACCTGCGAGTCCCGTCGTGCCCACTTCGTCAGTGGCCGTCCCCCGGACGAGTGGTCAGTCCCGGACGCGTCGACCCGCAGCGTGACCTCGCACCTCGGCCGCGACGTGGGGCCCGGTGCGCCTCCCGAGAAGCCCGCCATGCCCTCGCCCTCGAACAACTCGTCGGTCGTGAAGATCGCCGTGGCCGCCGCCGCGGTCATCGCCATCATGTTCGCCTACCGGGTGATGAGCGGGTCCGACTCGGAGGTGACCCTCGAGACCCTGCCGCCGCGGCCGACGGCGACGGTCGCCACCACGACCACGTCGACGACCACGACCACGGTCGCTCCGCCGCCGGTCGTGGCGTCGCCCCGCCCGGTCCGTCCCGACGAGGACGAGGGCGACGACGAGGACGAGGACGAGACCGAGACCGAGACGACGGTCGAGCGCGACCCGGTGCGCGGCGGTCGCGACCAGTGGGGCAACCAGCGCTACCTCGATCCGGCGACGGGTGAGCTCGTGTACCTCATCGACGGGCGCGGCGACCGCATCGAGCTCGACGACTACGAGGCGCTGCGGTGGGGGTTCTACGACGTCTACGGCAACTGGGTGCTCGCCGCGGACGCCCTGCGGCCCGGCTGAGCCGGCTCAGCTCAACACGGTGCAGAGGCCGACGCCGAAGCACGGCTGGCTGAGGTCGACCGTCAGCGGGATCTCCGGACGGAGGTCGCCGGTGGCGTGGATCGACCGGCCGGTGTGGTCGTCGTAGAAGAACATCTCGTACGTGCCCGGCCAGATCCAACCGGCCGTCCACTGCCCGCCACGGTTCGCCGACACGTTGAACGCTCCGGGCGTGGTGTCCTTGTTGACGTAGCCGAAGACCTGGACCCGCAGGCGTCCGTCGGCGACCGGCCGTCCGGCGTCGTGCACACCAGCGACGTAGCGGACGGCACCGTTCGAGGCGTGTGGGAGCTGCAGGCCGTTGACCGGCCGGCCGTCGGGGTTCCACAGGTGCAGGCCCCCGACGGTCAACGCCGGATCCCATGGGTCGTAGGAGCCCCAGTGGCCGGGGATCATGTCCGGATAGAACTCGATGCGGGACATCTCGACGCCCGCCGGCTCGACCGGCACACCGCCGCCGTCGACGAAGCCGGCAGTCGAGAAGTTGCGCAGCGCCCAGTAGCCGCCGCCCGGGGCGCGGATCTGCCGCTCGCGCGCGTCGAGCCAGTCGGCGCCGAGGTGCCCGGCGAACCCGAACGTCTGCATCTGGCCGATCGAGATCGTCGTGCCCGAGCGGAGGTCACCAGGAGGCGGCGGGGCGGGCGCGCACCCGTCGGGCGCGCACTGGGCGAGCAGCACGAGCGGTATCGCCAGCAGGCTGAACAACCGCGTTCGCATCGAGACCTCCATGCATCCCCACCCGCGAGATGACGAACAGGTTACAGCTCGGAGTCGCTCGGCCGCACCATCCCCATGGGACAGGGTCATGTGCGCGACGATCACCGGGCCTGACGGACGGGCAGGGAAGGAATACGGACAGATCATGAAGAGTGCAACGCGACTGCATCGCGGCTGGACTTCTAGCGGGCGGGCTGATCACGGTGGCCCCGGGGATCGCCTCGGCACACATCGCGCTGGGCGTGCCGGTGGCCAGATGCCTCGAGGGAGGAGGCTGGGAGGCCACGTACACGGTCACGTTCAGCGACGGACCGGACGGCGGGATCGCGGCGGAGTTCAGCTCGACCTACCCGCCCGGCACATCGGTGAGCTACTCCACCGATAACGGGATCCCACGGACGTTCGGTGCCGGCGTGGTGATCCCCGTCGACGTCCCCTCCATCACGTTCACCGCCAGCGGCACGTGGGTGGAGGACGAGGGGACCGCGAGCGACACCGCCACGGTGAGCCAGCCCCAGGGCTGCTCCGACACGACGACCACGACATCGACGACGACCACCACGACCACGACGACCACGCTCCCTGGCGCTACCACGACGACCACAACGCTCCCCGGGGCGACGACGACCACGACGACGATCGCCGGTGACCTCTCGGTCACCGCCATCACGCCGATCTGTGTCCGCGACGCGCCCTACGTCCAGGTCACGTTCGGCAACCAGCCGGAGCTCAACGGGCGGCCGGCGACCGTCACGTTCATCGACATCAACGGCGTCGTCGTCGCCACGCACACGGCGACGTACCAGGCGAACTCCTCGGTGACGTTCGTCTACCCCGGCGCCACCGTGGACGCCGCCGGCAACCCGACCGACTGGCCGGGATGGGTGTTCGACGGTGACGAGTGGGTGCCGGACCCGACCGACGAGTACCTCCGCCAAGGGCTCACGGTGCGAGTCGAGGTGAACCCGACGGCGACCGGTCAGGTGTCGTACCCGCCGGCCACGTCAACCTGCGCCGATCCGCCCGGCGGCTCCAGCTCGGGTGGCGGACTCCCGGTCACCGGCAACAGCCCGACGACGGGGCCGACCGCGGCCGTCGCTGCAGCGGCCGTCGCCCTGGGTGCCGCCGCCATCGCCTTCGCCCGGCGCCGGCCCTCACGCCGGCCGTAGCGCCTCGGCGGGATCCAACCGCGCCGCCCTGATCGCCGGTGACACGCCGGCGATCAGGCCGACGGCGAGCGCGATGCCGGCGCCGGCGGCCAGCGCCGGGACCGGGACGTCGACGAGCCAGCCCCGGCTGCGGGCGTAGATCGCCGTCGCCACCGTCCCCATCGCGACGCCGGCCAGACCGCCGAGGGCGGCGAGCACGCCGGCCTCGGCCAGGAACTGGCTGGCGATGTGGCCGCGGCGTGCGCCGAGGGCGCGGCGCACGCCGATCTCCCCGCGCCGCTCCAGCACGGAGATGACCATGACGTTCGTGATCCCGACGCCGCCGACGACGAGGGCGACGGCGCCGAGGGCGAGGAGCAGGTTGCGCAGGGCCTCGTCCGTGGCGGCCCGCGCTTCGAGGGCGTCGGAGGGCCGCGACACGTCCACCTCGCTCGGGCTCGCCGGATCGACGCTGCGGGCCAACACGGCGCGCACGTGCTCCACCTGCTCGGGCACGGTCCGCACGAACAGCGTGGACGGCGACCGCGTCGTGCCGAACAGCTCCCCGGCCACCGGGTAGCCGATCAGCGCAGCCGAATCGAGCTCGGGCGCCAGCGGAGCCGGCTCGAGGATGCCGATGACGGCGAACCACTCGCCGCCCAGCCACACGCGCACGCCGGCGTCGGCGTCGCGGATGCCGAGGCGCTCGGCGGCGTCGGCGCCGAGCACGACGGTCGGCACGTTGCCCGACGCGGCGTCGAGGAAGCGGCCGTCGGCGAGCTCGCCGCTCACGGCGTCGAGCACGTTGACGTCGGCCGCGGCCACGAGGATGCCGCCGGTCACCGCTTCGTCGATGAGGTCGGTGCGGCGGACGGACTGACCCGTCGCCGTGATGCCGGCCGCCTGGGTGACCGGTCCGATCCGCTCGGCGGTGTCGCGCGCCGATTCGGGCAACGTCACGGACTCGCCGAACGCGGTCTGGCCGGGGGCGACCCGGAGGAGGTCGGTGCCCAGCTCGTCGAGCTCGGCGATGAGGTCGGCGCGGCTCGACGACGAGATGCCGACGACCGCCACCATCGCGGCGATCCCGATGGCGATCCCGAGCGCGGTCAGGGTCGTGCGCAGCCGGCGGGCGCGCAGCCCGACCGTGCTCACGCGGGCAGGTCGCGCAGGCGCAGGCGGCTGGACGCAGGGGCGGCCGCGCGGCTCGCGATCACGCGGCCACCCCCGCGACGTCGTCGACCACGCGGCCGTCGAGGAGGGCGACACGCCGGGGGGCGCGCGCCGCGATCTCGCGGTCGTGGGTGATCAACACGATGGTCCGGCCGTCGGCGTGGAGGTCGAGCAGCAGTTGCACGATGGCCTCGCCGTTGCGGCTGTCGAGGTTGCCGGTCGGCTCGTCGGCGAGGACGATCGCCGGGTCGCCGACGAGCGCCCGGGCGATGGCGACGCGCTGGCGCTCGCCGCCGGAGAGGGCGCCGGGACGGTGGCCCGCCCGCTCGGCCAGTCCGACGGCCGCGAGCGCCTCCCTGGCCCGGCTGAGGCGCTGTCGCCTGGCGACGCCGCCGTAGAGCAGGCCATCGGCCACGTTCTCCAGTGCCGTCAGGCCCTCGACGAGGTGGAACTGCTGGAACACGAACCCGATGCGCCGGCCGCGCACGGCCGCCAGCCGGGCGTCGCGCAACCGGCTGACGTCGTGGCCGTCGATGCGCACGGTCCCCGTGGACGGGCGCTGGAGCGCGCCGACCACGTTGATGAGCGTCGACTTGCCCGATCCCGACGGGCCGACGATCACGACGAACTCACCGGCGTGCACCGTGAGGTCGACCCCGTCCAGCGCGTGCACCGGCGGGCTCCCCGGGTAGTGCTTGGTGACGCCCTCCAGCTCGAGCACGGCGGTCACGCCACCACCACCGAGGCGCCGGCGTCGATGTCGCCGGCGATCTCGACGAAGCCGTCGGCGAACACGCCGACCTCGACGCCGACGAGCCGGGTGGTCGCTCCGTCCACCATCTCGACGGCGTAGCCGCCCTCGGCCAGGGCGAGCAGGGCCTCGACGGGCACCGCCAGCACGCCCTCGGCCGCGGCCACCTCGACGTGCACCTCGACGGGCGTGCCGTCGGCGACGTCGGGTGCTCCGGCCATGGTCAGGGTCACGGGGAGCGTCGTGGATCCGCTGGCCTCGTCGGTCTCGGCGGCGCCGACGTCCGAGACGGTCGCCGCCACCAGCTCACCCGATGGCAGTTCGACCTGCACCTCGTCACCGGCCGTCAGCAGCTCGGCGTCGTCGATGTCGAGGTCGACGTGGACGGACTGCTCGGTCCCGGTCACCGAGATGCCGGCCTCGTCCGCCCGACTGGCCCGGCACGGCGTCGACGCTGTCGACGCGCACGGGTCCGTCGACGTAGACGATCTCCCCGAGCTCGATCTCACCGTCGTCGTCCTGGCCGTGGTCCTCCTGGAAGGCCTCCACCGCCTCCGTCGTGGCCGCTGTCCAGTCGTCGTCGACGGTGACGTCGTGCTCCTGGGCGTACCCGAGCGTCGCCAGCACGTACTCCAACTGCAGGACGTCCTCGCCATCGGTGGCGGAGGGACCGAGCGGTCGCCACAGCGGGATCGGGCCCTGCAGGGCGATCACCGGCTGCCCGTCCACCTCGGCGATGACCCCACCGGGCTCGATCACGTCACCGGCGGCCGGGAGCGCGGTCAACGTGCCGTCGGCGCCGAGGAGGAGCGGGTGGGCGGCGCCGTGACCGACCGACCCGTCGAGCTCCTCCGCCCGCACGAGGTCGCGTCGCGTGACCTCGGCGAGCTGGAGCGGCTCGGTGGTGGCGGGCGCATCACCACCGGCGTCGCCCCCCGATCCGGAGACGACGACGCCCGTGACGCCGGCGGCGCCGGCGAGCACGACGGCGCCGCCGACGAGCGGCCAGACCCTCATCCGCCGTCACCGCCGCTCACGACGCTCGGCGCGGCCATCATCATGTCGCCACCCTTGTTGCACTCCTCGGCGGCCGCCTGGAACTCCTCGTCGTCGGCCGGCGTCGCCCCGCCGGCTGGTGCGCCCATCTCCACACGCACGCCGCCACCGTCCTGGAAGACCGGGTCGGGCATGTCGATGCCGTGCTCGCGCATGCACTCGGAGAAGGCGAGCAGCTCCTCGCGCATCTCGGCCTCGCGCTCGGGATCGATCTC
This sequence comes from uncultured Acidimicrobiia bacterium, assembly GCA_963784255.1. Lineage (GTDB taxonomy): Bacteria > Actinomycetota > Acidimicrobiia > Acidimicrobiales > Ilumatobacteraceae > JALZMG01. The sequence goes on from CAWAQO010000007.1 coordinate 987,054, forward strand.
GATCTCGCCCATCGCCTCGTCCATGATCGGCTGGCAGGCCTCCTGCGCTTCCTGGAAGTCCTCGTCGTCGCCCTCGTTCTGGAGGACGATCGCCCCTCGGCCGCTGCCGTCCGTCTCCGGATCGGGCAGGTCGACGCCGTGGTCGCGCATGCACTCCGTGAACTCGAGCATCGCCTCCTCGGGGTCGACCGGCTCCTCGTCGGCGGCGGTGTCGCCGGTCGTGTCCAACGGGGCGGTGTCGGTGCCGAGGCTGGCGACCTCGGCGGCGGGGGCACCGCCGCTGCCGCATGCTGCGAGCACGCCGCCCGCGAGCAGCGCGCCGGCGAGGGCACCGAAGGTGTGTCGGATCGTGATCATCGCCGGCACCATGCCCATGGCCCGCTGAGCGGACGATGAGAGCGGCTGAGCGCGCGCTGAGAGGGCCTTCCCACGCCCTTACCTGCCATCGTCACACTTGGCCGCCATGCGTGTGCTGCTGGTCGAGGACGAGGTGCGACTCGCCGACGCCATCGGCCGCGGCCTGCGCACGGAGGGGTTCGAGGTCGACGTCGCCCACAGCGGACCGGACGGCCTCTGGCGGGCGCGGGAGGGCACCTACGCGGCGATCGTGCTGGACATCCTGCTGCCCGGGCTCAACGGCTACGCCGTCTGCCGGCAGCTGCGCGCCGACGGCGTCCGGACGCCGGTGCTCATGCTGACGGCCAAGCAGGGCGAGCACGACGAGGCCGAGGCGCTCGAGCTCGGCGCCGACGACTTCCTCCGCAAGCCGTTCAGCTTCGTCGTGCTGGTGGCCCGCCTGCGGGCCCTGATCCGACGGGCCACCAACGCGCCGGACGGCGTGCTGACGGCCGGCGACCTCCGCGTCGACGTGGAGAAGCGGCGGTGCTGGCGCGGCCACAGCGAGATCGTCCTGACGGCGCGCGAGCTGGAGCTGCTGGTCGCCCTGGCTCGCCGCGATGGTGGCACGGCGACCAAGGCCGAGCTCCTCGCCGAGGTGTGGGGCTTCGACTTCGACGGCGACGACAACATCGTCGAGGTGTACGTGCGTTACCTGCGCACGAAGATCGACCGGCCCTTCGCCCGCCACAGCCTGCAGACCGTCCGTACGCTCGGGTACCGCCTCGTCGACGACGCCGACCGGACGATCGGCGCGCCGGTGTGAGGGCCGTCCGGTGGCTCCGACGGGCACGTGGCTCGGTGCGGGTGCGCGTCACGCTGCTCGCCGCCGGCGCCTTCGCCGTGGCGCTGGCCGTCGCCACGTTCACCCTCCTGCGGGCGCTCGAGCAGACCCTCGTCGACGACGTGCGCGACGCCAACGAGTCGGTGCTGGCGGCGCAGGCGATGCGGGTGCTCGCTTCGGGGGTGCCCGCCGGGGCCGACATCCTGACGACGCCGGCCGCAGCGGCCTTCGAGCTGCCGCTCACCGGGCCGCGCCAGGTCGTCATGTTCTCCGACGATCCGGCCCGCCTCGACGACCTGCCGCCGGCCCGGCTGGACGCCGTGCGGGCGGCGGCCGGCGCCGTGCCGGGGGACTTCGTCTACACGGCATCGGTGCCGGCGGGCGCGGACACCCTCCTCGGCATCGCCGGCCAGACCGATCGGTTCGCCGTGTCCTCGTTGTCGGTCGGCGGCGTCACGCTGGCCACGGCGGCGTCACTCGACGACGTGAGCGACACGATCGCCACGACGCGGACGTTGTTCTGGTTCGTCGGCCCTGCGCTGGTCGCGCTCGTGGCCGGCCTCGCCTGGCTGCTGGCGGGTCGCGCCCTCCGGCCGGTGCACGCCGTCACGAGCCGGGTCGCCTCGATCGGCTCGCACTCGCTGCACGAGCGGGTGCCGGTGCCGGCCTCGTCGGACGAGATCGCCGAGCTGGCCCGCACGATGAACGGCATGCTGGCGCGGCTCGAGCGGGCCACGACGGCGAGCCGGCGCCTCGTCTCCGACGCCTCGCACGAGCTGCGCACGCCGGTGACGGTGATGCGCACGGAGCTGGAGGTCGCGCGGCGCACGCCCGGCAACGAGTGGGACGCCACGGGCGCCGTGCTCGAGGAGGAGCTCGATCGCCTGCAGGGGCTCGTGGACGACCTCCTGCTGTTGGCGCGCGGCGACGAGCGCTCGCTGGCCGCCGCCGACGTCGACGTGGTCGACCTGGCGCAGGAGGCGGCCGCCCGTCGCCGCGCCGTGCCGGTGGACGTGGCGGCCGAACGCCCGGCCGTCGTGCGCAGCGATCCCGGCGCGCTGCGCCGGGCGATCGACCACCTGGTCGCCAACGCGGCCCGCCACGCCACGTCCCGCGTGCTGGTCACGGTGACGACCGACGGTGGGCTGGGCGTGGTGCACGTCGACGACGACGGTCCGGGGATCCCGCCGAGCGCCCGGGCGCGGGCCGTCGAGCGGTTCGTCCGCCTCGACGAGGGGCGGGCGCGCGACGCCGGCGGCGCCGGGCTCGGCCTGGCCATCGCCAGCGAGGTGGCCGCCGGCCAGGGCGGCGGGCTCGAGCTGGGCGACGGCCCCCTCGGGGGCGCCCGCGTCACGTTGCGCCTGCCCTCCGTTCTGTCGTTTGGCCACGGCCCGATCGGGCCGTCACCAAACGACAGAACGGGGTGAGGCGCTCAGCCCGCGGCGGCCGCGGCGTCGATCGAGGTGCGCAGGACGTCGACGAGGTGCTCCATCTCGGCCTGCTGGATCGTGAAGGCGCAGCCGATCATCACGGCGTCGTGCACCGGACCGGAGCCGGCGGGGTAGACCCAGACGTCGCGGGCGAGGCACTCGCGGACGACGGCCGCGGTGAACCGACCTGGCGGCGAACCGTCCGGTCCGGCCAGCTCGATGCCGCGGAACAGGCCACGGCCGCGCAGCTCCGTCACGTGCGGGTGATCGCCGAGGGCGTCGTCGAGCAGACCGGCGAGGACCTCGCCGACGGCCGCGCAGCGCTCGACGAGCCGCTCGTCCTCGAGGACGGTGAGCACGGCCGTGGCGCCGGCGCAGGCGGCGTCGCTGCCGGTGAACGTGAAGAACATGAAGCCGCTGCTGCGCAACGGCTCGACGACAGCGTCGGTCGCGGCCACCATGCCGATCGGCAGGTAGCCGCCCCCGAGCCCCTTGCCGCCGTAGATCACGTCCGGGCGGACCGGGAAGTGGTCGTGCCCCCAGCGCGTGCCGGTGCGCCCGAAGCCGGTCATCACCTCGTCGGCGATGAGCAGGATGTCGTGGCGGCGGCACACCTCCTCGACGGCGCGCCAGTACTCGTCCGGCGCCGTCAGGCAGGCCCCCGCCGCGCCAGTGATCGGCTCGAACACGAACGCGGCGATGGTCTCGGGGCCCTCCCGCTCGATCGTGTCGGCGAGCGCCCCGGCGTCGTCCCACGGCACCTTCGGGAAGTCGAGCAGCAGTGGTTCGTACCCGGCCCGCCGGCCGCTGTGGCTGCCGGCGGCCATCGCCCCGAGCGTGATGCCGTGGTAGCTCGGATGGCGGCCGATGACCTTCCACCGCTCGGGGTTGCCGCGCGCGACGTGCCAGGCCCTGGCCAGGCGCAACGCCGAGTCGGCCGACTCGCTGCCGCCACTCGTGAAGAACACGTGGCCCATGCCGTCGGGCAGCCAGCGCTCGACCAGCAGGTCGTGCAACCGCTCGCGGTACGGCGTCGGCCAGATCGGGATGACGTAGGCGCCGCCGGTCAGCGCGTCGCGCACGGCGTCGGCGATCTCCGGCCGGCCGTGGCCGATGTTCGTGACGATGGCCCCGCCGGCGGCGTCGAGGATGCGGCGGCCGTCGGCCGTGAGCAGCCACACGCCGTCACCACCGACGATCGCCGGGCCGGTCGTGCCGGGCACGAAGTGGATGCGGTTGGGATCCGTCGTGCTGGTGCTCATCGCGGCAGCCCCAGCACCCGCTCGCCGAGGATGTTGCGCATGATGTTCGACGTGCCGCCCATGATCGTGTAGGCCGGCGCGTAGACGAGGCCCTGCGTGACGTCGGACCACAGCGTCGCTTCCGGACCGAGCACGCGGGCCACGAACTGGGCCACCCGCCACTCGTGCTCCGTGCAGAAGCACTTGGTCGCGGCGGAGAAGCCGGCGGGCGCCTGCCGGAGGACCTCGCGGATCACGAGGATGCGTCCGATGCGGTAGCCGGTCTCGAGGGCGGCCATCTCCTGGCGCACCAGCGGGTCGTCGGTGTCGGCCCGCTCGATGGCGAGGCGGTAGAGGGCGTGGTTCGACACGAGGCGGTCGATCCCGCCCCGCTCGTGCTCGAGTTGGCGCATCGTCTGCTTGAAGGCGTTGCCCTCGACGCCGACGAGGTTCTCGACGGGCACCCGCACGTCGGTGAAGAACACCTCGCAGAAGTGCCGGTTGGTCGTCATGTCGGTGATCGGGCGGACCTCGATGCCCGGCGTCGACATCGGGACCACGATCTCGCTGATGCCCTGGTGGGGCGGCCCCTCGGTCGACGTGCGGCAGATCAGGTAGCAGTAGTCGGCCACCGCGCCGAAGCTGGTCCAGATCTTCTGCCCGTTGATCACCCACTCGTCGCCGTCACGCCGGGCCGAGGTCCGCAGCCCGGCGAGGTCGCTGCCCGCCTCGGGCTCGGACATGCCGATCGACCACGTGGTCTCGCCGGCGAGGATGCCCGGCAGGAAGGCCTGCTGCTGGTCGGGCCGGCCGTAGGCGATCAACGTCGGGCCCATCTGCCGGTCGGCGAACCACATCGCGGCGATCGGCGCCCCGGCGGCGATCAGCTCCTCGCCGATGATCAGCCGGTCGATCGGCGGCCGGCCGCCGCCGCCGTGCTCGGTCGGCCAGGTCAGCCCGATCCAGCCCCTCGCGCCCATCTCCTTGGCCAGCTCGGAGGAGTACCCGTTGATCCACGAGTCGTTGTGCCGGCCCAGGCGTGAGACGGCATCGGCGGCGATCTGGCGGGCCTGCTCGCGGAGCGCCCGTTGCTCAGGCGTCCAGTCGAAGTCCATCGCCGGTGGAGGTTAGGCCGGGGGAGCGGTGGGCGGCCTAACCTCCCCGCCATGACGAAGATCAAGGTGCAGAACCCCGTCGTCGAGATGGACGGCGACGAGATGACGCGCATCATCTGGGCGTTCATCAAGGAGCAGCTGATCCTGCCCTACCTCGACATCGACCTGCGCTACTTCGACCTGTCGATCGAGCACCGCGACGCCACCGAGGACCAGGTGACGATCGACGCCGCCGAGGCCACCAAGGAGTTCGGCGTCGGTGTCAAGTGCGCCACGATCACGCCGGACGAGGCGCGCGTCGAGGAGTTCGGGCTGAAGAAGATGTGGCGCTCGCCGAACGGCACGATCCGCAACATCCTCGGCGGCGTCGTGTTCCGCGAGCCGATCATCATGTCGAACATCCCGCGGCTGGTGCCGGGCTGGACCAAGCCGATCGTCATCGGCCGTCACGCCCACGGCGACCAGTACAAGGCCACCGACTTCAAGGTGCCAGGCGCCGGCACGCTGACCATGACCTACACCCCGGCCGACGGTGGCGAGCCCCTCCACTTCGACGTCGCCGAGTACCCCGAGCGCGGCGGCATCGCCATGGGGATGTACAACTACGCCGACTCGATCCGCGACTTCGCCAGGGCGTCGATGCGCTACGGCCTCAACCGCGGCTACCCGGTCTACCTGTCGACGAAGAACACGATCCTCAAGGCCTACGACGGCATGTTCAAGGACCTCTTCGAGGAGGTCTTCGAGAGCGAGTTCAAGGACGAGTTCGACGCCGCTGGACTGACGTACGAGCACCGGCTGATCGACGACATGGTCGCCCAGGTCATGAAGTGGGAGGGCGGCTACGTCTGGGCCTGCAAGAACTACGACGGCGACGTCCAGTCCGACACCGTGGCCCAGGGCTTCGGCTCGCTGGGGTTGATGACGTCGGTGCTGATGACACCGGACGGCAAGACGGTCGAGGCCGAGGCCGCCCACGGCACCGTCACCCGCCACTACCGCGAGCACCAGAAGGGCAACAAGACCTCGACCAACCCGATCGCCTCGATCTTCGCCTGGACGGGTGGGCTCAAGCACCGCGGCAAGCTCGACGGGACGCCGGAGGTCACGCAGTTCGCCGAGACGCTCGAGCAGGTGTGCATCGAGGCCGTCGAGTCGGGCGAGATGACCAAGGACCTCGCTCTGTTGATCGGCCGGGACGCCCCGTGGCTGACCACCGAGGACTTCCTCGCCACGCTCGACCGCCGTCTCCAGGCGAAGATGGCCTGACCACCTCGTTCTGTCGTTCGGTCACGGCCCGATCGGGCCGTCACCAAACGACAGAACGGAACCGGCGGCGGGCGGCAGGAGTCACATGTACATGCGCAGACGTCTGCTGGTGCTTCCCCTCATCGCCGCGCTGGCGGCGTGCGGTGGCGACGACGACGACACCGTCACCACCGGTACGGTGCCGGCGGTGAGCCCCACCACCGGAGGCGACGAGAGCGTCCCGACCAGCGAGCCGTCCGGACACCGAGCCGGCGCGGCCCGACGAGCCGGCGAGCACGCCCTCGACGACGCTGGCGACGCCGCCCTCGTTCGTGGCGACGCCGATCACCCGCGAGCCGGCGCCGGGGTCGACGATGCCGGGGTTCCCGATCGATCCCGACATGCCGCTCGTGCGGGCCGCGGTCGACGACCTCGCCGCGCGGCTGAACCTCGATCCTGCCGAGGTCACGGTCGTCGACGCCCGCGCCGTCACGTGGGGCGACAGCAGCATGGGCTGCCCCGAGCCGGGCATGAACTACCTGCAGCGACTCGTCGACGGCTCGCTCGTCGTGCTCAAGGCGGCGGGCAAGGTCTACGAGTACCACGGCGGCGACCCGCTGTTCCTCTGCGAGAACCCCCGCCCGCCGTCCGGCGGCTGACCCTCCCCTGACGCGACGGAGGGCCCGCCCGGCGATGCCGGACGGGCCCTCCGCCAGGTCTGGCCGTTACCTCGGGTAGACCGAGACCTGCGTGTCCTCGACCGTGATGCCTGGCACCAGGTCGGTGCTCATGCGGCTGCGGACGAGGCCGTCACCGACGTTGACGCCGCGGGCGGTGAACTCGTAGGTGAACGATCCACCGGGCGACGGGTCCGTGCTCGTGACGCGCGAGGTCGGCGGCCGGCAGGAAGTGGGTGACGTCACCCTCACCGCTGGCGTTCTCGGCCCCGACCAGGTAGTCCTGGCCGGCGGGGTCGGTCTGCGCGGCGGCGTAGGCGAACGTGATGTCCTGCTCGCCGTCGATGCCGATCCACACCTGGAACGTGCGCAGTGGAGGTCGTCCCGAACACGTTCACCCGGTACTCGATCACCAGCCAGGTGTCTGACCCCGTCGGTCAGCGTGGCGGCGAAGATGCCCGGCGCCCCGGTGCCGTCGAGGTCGGTCCAGAACGGCGCCAACAGGTTGTTGGGCCGAGCCGGGCTGGCGCCCGCCGGAAGGTTGCAGCAGTTGTTGTCCTCCGCTGAACCGCCACCTGCGATGAGGTAGCCGTTGGAGTCGACGCCGATGCTGTCGTACGTCTCACCGTTGAACTCGAACTGCCGGCACGCTGTAGTTGATGATCTCCTCGTCACCGATGGGGTCCGGCACGACGCCGAAGGCGTCGAGCGGGAGGTAGCCGATGGACGTACCGGGGTCCACGGTCGGCACGCCGAGCTCGGCGGGATCCAGCGTCGCCTCCGCCTCGACCGACCGGTTGCTGGTGATCGTGGCCCCGTCGGCCTCGACGGATCCGCAGCTGGTTGGTCACCCGTGACTCGATCGAGACCTCGGCCTCGCGGAACGAGTTGTTCTGCGCCGTGACGGTGCAGGTCGTGTCCTCGCGGATGTAGATCTGCGTCGGGTCGCACGTCTGGATCAGGGTGACCTCACCGGCCTTCGGCGCGAACGCCACCGGCAGGTGCTGCCACGCCACGCCGGCCCGGTTCGGGACCAGCTTGATCTCGGCGAAGTGCTGACCCGAGGTCAGCGTCGACTCGAGCGTGATCTCGAGATCGATCGACGCGCCCGGCTCGAGCGTGAAGCGCCGCGGTGTGATCGTGATCGTCGTCTCCGACGGCGTCCACGCCGAGGTGTCCCAGCGCACCCGCCGGCCGGTCACGTTGGTGAACGTGCGGGTCGTCGTCAGCTCGCCGCCGAACACCGGCGCGTTGATCGACGGGATGTTGAGGTGGACCGCGTTCACCGGGTCGCCACCGAGGGCGAACATGTTCTCGGCCGTCTCGTCCATCACGAGGCCGGTCTGCTCGGCGTACGCCAGATCGACGCGCCCAGCACCCATGTCGAACGGGTCGGCCTCGGTCGTGCCGTCTTCCTTGACGACCTGCGTCGTGGCCGTGGTCATCAGGGCGGACCTGATCTCCATCGGCGTCCAGTCCGGGTGCAGCGCCTTCATCAGGACCGCCGAACCGGCGATGTGCGGCGACGACATCGACGTGCCGGCGATCGCCTGGAAGTACTCACCTGGCGGGCCGTTGACGATGGCCTCGCGGAAGGGCGTGTGCCCGGCGAGGATCTGCACGCCCGGCGCCGAGATGTCCGGCTTGATCACGAGCCCGGCCGGACCACGCGACGAGAAGGCGGCCATGACGTCGCCCTGGCCGTTGGCCTTGGTGCCGGCGGTGAAGCTCGCCGTGGCGCCCGGGTTCGCCGTGATGAACGCCTTGAAGGCGGTGCCGTCGGCCAGGTGGACCGTCGGCAGCCAGTGGTTGTCGGTCTCGATGTCGGCGAGCGTCGGGTTGTACAGGATCATGCCGGCCGCGCCGCCCTGCAGGACGTTGAAGCCCTTCTCGACGCGGGCGTTGACGCCGCGCTCGGCAGGCGACGATCTTGCCGGCGAAGATCCCTGGCGGAGCGGGCGCGTCGCACAGGTTGTTGTTGTACGGCGGGGCCGACGACAGGACCACCGGCAGCGGACCGGCGCCGGCCGTGATGGAGGCACCGACCGTCGTGAACGTGGCGCCGTCCGGCGCCCGTGACGGTGAGCGTCGACTGGAACTCACGCTCCTGGGTCGAGGCGGCCACCGAGGTGACCCACGGCGACAGGTGGTTGGCCGTCGACGCACCGGGGCCGTCGTTGCCCGCCGACGTCGAGACGAACACGCCGGCCGCGTAGGCGTCGAGGAACGCCAGTTCGGCGGGGTCGGTGTACGGGTCGGCTCGCCACCGGAGATCGAGAAGTTGATCACCTTGACGCCGTCCTAGATCGCCTGCTGGACGGCGGCGGCGGAGTCAGAGCCGAAGCAGCCGCTGATGCCGCAGACCTTGTAGACGGAGACCCAGGCGCCCGGGGCGATGCCGTGCAGCGGGCCGCGGTCGACGCCGAGCACCGGCGCCGAAGCGAGGGGGTTGCCGGCGGTCGTCGTGCCCGTGTGGGTGCCGTGACCGTTGGAGTCGCGGGCCGTGTGGTACGGCTCGGCGGCGGCGCGTGCCGGGCTGGAGAGGTAGGTGGCGAGGAACGGCTGGCCGCCGATCAGCTTGTTGCTGCAGACGAACGGGTCGCTCGCCGGCGTCAGCGGGTTGTCGCCGAAGTTGCAGGCGCGTGGCGTACCGTCGGCCTTGGGCGGCGGCGCCGACAGGTTGCCCTGGTCGGCGAAGGACGGGTGCTCCGGCCACGCGCCCGTGTCGAGCACGCCGAAGATCACGCCCTTGCCGGCGTTGGCGACGCCGCCGAGGTCGGGGTAGAGGTTGACGGCGCGCGATGAAGTCGGCGCTCGAGTCGGTGGTCGGCTGGTCGCAGCAGGTCCTGCTGGACCGCGACCACGTTGGGGATCGCCAGGACCTCGTCGACCGTGTTGGCCGGGATCGTGAGCGCCACGCCGCCGTAGACCGTGCGCAGCGACTGGCCGACCTGGGCGCTCGGCGCGACCGTCGGCGAGCTCGTCGAGGAAGGCGTTCTCCTGGTCCACGACGTAGTCGGTGTAGGCGGTCTCGGCCGCCGAGGTGCCCGAGAGATCGTCGCCCGTGACAGCAGGGCTGGTCGGCGGCGAGGCCGTCGATGCGTGCCCTCGTAGGTGGCGACGGAGTCGTAGTCGAGCTTGACCACGACCTCCACCGGCGTGCTGTCGGTCCGCCCGAGCAGTGCCGGGTCGGTCTGCGCCAGGTTGCTCGTGGGCGCCTTCGCGCCCTCGACGACCCGCTGCCGGCTCCAGCTCGGTGCCGAGCGTCAGATCGCCAGGTTCGTCGATCATCTTGCGCCCGCGCGTCGACGCTGACCGCGAGGGTCAGTACCGAGGCGAAAGCCGCCATTACCGCGACACGACGTCGCGGGTGGCGTCCCAAAGGTCGAGTGACCTCCATGCCCCATCCCTTCATGAAGTGTTCAGAGTTGCCCGCACGCGCCGGCGCAGTCCTCCCCGGGCGCGCCGGGAAAGCTACGCGCCCGCGCGACCAGGCGCCAGGAATTCTGGAACCTTTTTCCGACCGCCACGACGGACAGCCCGGCAGGGAGGTCGAACCGCCGCAGCCCCCAGTGCTCGACGCGAGCGGCGGCGCCGAGCACGCCGCCGAGCCCTCCGGCGTGGCGGTCGAGGTCGCTCGACGTGGCGCCGCGCTCGAGCACCGTCTTGAGCGCGGCGGCCGGGACGAGGAAGGCGTAGGCGCCGGTCGACCGCTCGATGTGCAGCCCGTTGGCGGTGAGCAGGCCGGCGAGGTCACGGCGCGAGAAGCGGCGACCGGTGTGGGTGACGCGATCGTGGGCGCGGCGCAGCCGGCGCACGCCGGGCTCCCACAGGCACACGACGCCACCTGGCCGCACCACGCGGGCGAGCTCGCCGACGACGTCGGCGGGGGAGGCGATCGAGCGGTGGCACAGGACCGTCACGCACAGGGCGGCGTCGAACGAGGCGTCGGCGAAGGGCAGGGCCGAGGCATCGGCGGCGACGCCGGCGACGTCGGGGTGGCGCTCGCGCAGGAGCGTGAGGGCGATCGGCTCGACGTCGGCCCCGATGAGCCGGCCGTGATCAGCCAGCCACGCACCGGTGGCGCCGGTGCCGCAGCCGAGGTCGAGGAACCGGCCACCCTGCGCCAGCGCGGGACCGAGCAGCTGCTGCAGCAACGTGCGCGTCGAGCGGTACCACCAGTGGACGTCCTCCACCTCGGCCATGCGGCGGTACTCCGCGAGTTCCATGAGCGGCGGCCGTCTCCTAGTGTCCGGGCGCGATGGGTGAGGTGACCACGGCGCCGGCGCACGTTACGCCGCGCCGCGACGGGGCGGCCATCGCCGACGCCGTCCGCACCGCCTTCCCCTTCCGCGCTGTCGTCCTGCCATGGATCATCGCCCGCCTGCTCACGGTCCCGGCACTGGCCATCGCCAGCCCCGGCCCCGGCTTCCAGCTCGACCGCCTGATCTGGATGGACGGCCAGTGGTTCCGCCTCATCGCCCTCGACTTCTACGACCGTCCCTACATCGACGGAGCCTGGTCGGAGTACCCGTTCTTCCCGCTCTTCCCCGCGCTCGGGGGCGTGCTGATGAAGTTCGGCTTCTCGCCCACGTTGGCGTTGGCGGGCATCTCGTGGGTCGCCGCGCTGGTGGCCATGGCCGGCGTGCACAAGCTCGCCGTCCGCCACCTGCCCGCCGGCACGGCACCGTGGGCCGCGTGGTTCCTCGCCATCGGGCCCGGCGCGCTCGACGATGGTGCTCGGGTACTCGGACAGCCTGTTCCTCGCGGCCGCGGTGTGGGCCCTGGTGCTCGCCGAGGACCGGCGCTGGTGGGCGGCCGGCCTGCTCGGCGCCGTCGCCACGATCAGCCGGCCCAACGGCTTCGTCGCCGTCGCCGCGCTCGTGGTCGCCGTGCTGGTCGCCCGTGCCGGCTGGCGCGCCCTGGTCGCGGTCGCACTGCCGGGCGTCGTCGTGATGGCGGCGTGGTGCGGCTACCTGCGGTGGGCGACCGGCGATCCGCTGGTGTTCTGGTCGGCGAAGGAGGCGTGGTCCGAGCTCTCGCTCGGGTCGATCCTCGCCGACCCCTGGCGGCCGCGGGTCAGGGCGGCGCTGTTCCACATCGCCTGGTTCCTCGCCCTCGCCGTCCCGTACGTCTTCCGCATCCGCCGGCAGCCGCCGTCGTGGGCGGTGTTCGCGCTGCTCGGCGTGCTGCCGCCGCTCGTGCTCGGCGTGGAAGGGCTCGCCCGCTACGCCGTCATGGCGTTCCCGATGCCGCTCGCCGCCGCCGACGTCATCGCCGGCCGTTCGCGCTGGCTCGGCGTGGCGTTCCTGACCGCCGCCGGCGCGTCGATGGTGTACCTCGCGATCATGGTGGTCAGTCGCTCCTGGCTGCCGTGATCGGCCTCGCCCCGTAGAGTGCGTGTCTCGCCCATGAACCAGACGCCTCCGGATACCGCCGGCGCTCCGACGCGACCGGGCGACGCGCTGCGCGGGACGCGCTGCGTCGTCACCGGTGGGCTGGGGTTCATCGGCTCGGCGGTCGTCCACCGCCTCGTCGCCCTCGATGCGTCCGTCGTGGTGATCGACTCGCTCGTCCCGCAGCACGGTGGCGACCGGTCCAACGTCGCCGGGCTCGACGCCGACGGTCGTGTCTCGGTCGTGATCGCCGACATCGGGTCGGCCGAGGCAGCCGCAGCCCTCGACGGCGTCGATGCGGTGTTCAACGTCGCCGGCCAGGTCAGCCACCTCGCATCGATGCACGAGCCGCTGCGCGACCTCGACCTCAACGTGCGCAGCCACCTCGCGTTCCTCGAGTCGCTGCGCACCGTCGCGCCGGAGGCCGTCATCGTGCAGACCTCGACGCGGCAGGTCTACGGCCGGCCCCGCTACCTCCCCGTCGACGAGGACCACCCGACGGCGCCGGTCGACGTCAATGGCGTCGACAAGCTCGCGTGCGAGCAGTTCCACCTCCTGTTCGGTCGTCAGTACGACCTGCGTCCCGTCGTGCTGCGGCTGACCAACGTCTACGGCCCGCGCCAGCACCTCGAGCGCCAGGACCTCGGCTTCCTCCCGGTGTTCGTCCGCCGGGCGCTGCTCGGCGAGGACATCGTCCTGTACGGCGACGGCAGTCAGCGCCGCGACTGCCTGCACGTCGACGACGTCGTCGACGCCCTCGTGCTCTGCGCGTTGACGCCCGACGCCGTCGGCGAGGTGTTCAACCTCGGCCACGAGGACTCCCTGACGCTGGCCGAGATCGCCCGCCTGACGCACCTCGCCGCCGGCGAGGGTGGTGGCATCAGCACGGTGCCCTTCCCGGACGAGCTCGTGCGGATCGACATCGGCAGCTTCCAGGGCGACTTCGCCAAGGCCAAGCGGGTGCTCGGCTGGGAGCCGCGGATCTCGTTCGCCGACGGCATGGCGTCGACCATCGCCCACTACGTCGACCGCGCGTGGTCCCCGTCGTCGACCTGAGACGGCGGGCACTCCGGTTCGAGGAGGCCTTCGCCGCCGTGACCGCCCGCGTCCTGCGGTCGGGCACCGTGCTGCTGGGCCCCGAGCTCGCCGCCCTCGAGCACGAGGCCGGCGAGGTGCTCGGAGGAGGTGCCGAGGCCGTCGGGGTCGGCAGCGGCGCGTCCGCCATCCAGCTCACGCTCGCCGCGCTGGGCGTCGGGCCGGGCGACGAGGTGGTCGTGCCGGCGTTCACGGCCGTGCCGACGGCGTCGGCCGTGTGCGCCGTCGGGGCCACGCCGGTACTCGTCGACGTCGACGCCGCGACCGCGGCCCTCGACGTCGAGCGCACCGCGGCTGCGGTCACCTCGCGCACGCGGGCGATCATCACCGTCCACCTGTACGGCCGGCCGGCACCTGTCGAGCCGCTCCTGACGCTGGGCGTGCCGGTCGTCGAGGACGCCGCCCAGGCGCACGGCGCGATCGAGCGCGTGACGGGTGTGGCCGCGGTCTACTCGTTCTACCCGACGAAGAACCTCGGCGGGATCGGCGACGGCGGGCTCGTCGTCACGGCGGACCCGGCACTCGCCGCCGCCGTCCGGCGCCGCCGGGTGCACGGCATGACGGAGCAGTACGTCCACGTCGAGATCAGCCAGAACCACCGCATGAGCGAACTGGAGGCGGCGTGGATCCGGCTGCAACTCCCGCACCTCGCCGCCGACAACGCCCGGCGCGCCGCCATCGCCCGGCGCTACCGCGCCGCCGCGCCGGGGTGGTGCTGGCAGGCCGACCACGACCGCCACGTCGTCCACCTGTGCGTGGCGCGGACGCCTCGACGCGATGACGCGCGAGCGGCGCTCGCCGCCCGCGGCGTGGCCACGGCCGTGCACTACCCGCTGGCGCTGACCCAGCAGCCGGCCTACCGCCAGTTCGCCGGATGGTCGTGCCCCGAGGCCGAACGGTGGGCGGCCGAGTGCCTGACGGTGCCGTGCTTCCCGGAGCTGACCGACGACGAGGTCGACACGGTCGCCGGCGCGCTGGCGGAGATCGAGCCATGAGCGAGCGAAGCGAGCGAATCATCGACACGGTCTCGTTCGCCGCGCAGCGGCGAACTGCTCACTGGTGCCTCGTGACGGCTTGGAACGTCGACGCGTCGCACGACTCGACGGTGCACCAGTGAGCGCCCGCAACCCGGTGGTCCGGACCGTCTCGGCCTTCTTCCCCTGTTACAACGACGCACTGGCGATCGGCACGATGGTGCGATCGGTGCGCCACGTGCTGGCCGAGGCCGTCGACGACTTCGAGATCATCGTCGTCGACGACGGCTCGACGGACGGCTCGGTCGACGTGCTGCAGGCGCTCACGGTGGAGATCCCGGAGCTGCGCCTCGTGGTGCACGACCGCAACCGCGGCTACGGCGGCGCGCTGCTGTCGGGCTTCGCGGCGAGCACCCGGGAGTGGGTCTTCTACACCGACGGCGACGCCCAGTACGACGCCGGCGAGCTCGGCCGGTGCATCGACGTCGTGACGCCGGACACCGACATCGTGCAGGGGTACAAGCTGGGCCGCGGCGATCCGTGGTACCGCAAGGCGATCGGCAGGGCGTACCACCACACCGTCCGCGTGCTCTTCCGCCTCGACGTGCGCGACACCGACTGCGACTTCCGACTGATCCGGCGCAGCCTGCTCGACCGCGTCGAGCTGGTGTCAACGTCGGGCGTGATCTGCGTGGAGATGATGCGCAAGTTCGAGGACGCCGGGGCCCACTTCGCCGAGGTCGGCGTCAGCCACTACCCCCGGCCGCACGGCCGCTCGCAGTTCTTCCGGCTGCCGGCGATCGCCCGCTCGGCCCGTCAGCTGCTCGCCCTGTGGTGGGACCTGATGGTGCGCCAGCGCACGTCGCGGTCGTCGTAGCACCCGTTCTGTCGTTTGGTCACGGCCCGATCGGGCCGCCGTCGAACGACAGAACGGGGGTCAGCGGTCGCCGAGCTTGACGTAGTCGCGCTCGGGGCCGCCGGTGTACCACTGGCGCGGGCGGGAGATCTTCTGGTCCTTGTCGTTGAGCAGCTCGTCCCAGTGGGCCAGCCAGCCGGACATGCGGGGGATCGCGAACAGCACGGTGAACATCTCGATCGGGAAGCCCATCGCCTGGTAGATCAGGCCTGAGTAGAAGTCGACGTTGGGGTACAGCTTGCGGTCGATGAAGTAGGGATCGGAGAGGGCCGTCTCCTCGAGCTTCAGAGCGATGTCGAGCAGCGGGTTCTTCCCGGTGACCTCGAACACCTCCTCGGCGGTCTGCTTGATGATGCGCGCCCGCGGGTCGTAGTTCTTGTAGACGCGGTGCCCGAAGCCCATCAGGCGGCCCTTGCCGGCCTTGACGTCCTCGACGAACGCCGGCACGTTGTCGAGCGAGCCGATCTCGGTGAGCATGCGCACGACCTGCTCGTTGGCACCGCCGTGGAGCGGACCGTAGAGCGCCGACGCGGCGGCCGCCGCTGCCGAGTACGGGTCGGCGTGGCTCGACCCGACGACGCGCATGGCCGTCGTGCCGCAGTTCTGCTCGTGGTCGGCGTGGAGGATGAACAGCACGTCCATCGCCCGCTCCAGCACGGGGTGGACCTCGTACTCGCCGATCCTCCACATCATCGTGAGGAAGTTCGCCGGGTAGGAGAGCGAGTTGTCCGGGAGGAAGAACGGCAGCCCGACGGAGAAGCGGTGGCACATCGCGGCGAGCGTCGGCGCCTTGGCGATCAGCCGGAGGATCTGCTTGTGCCGGCTGTCGTCGTCGAAGATCTCCTTGGCGTCGTTGTAGAACGTGCCGAGGGCGGCCAGCGACGACACGAACATCCCCATCGGGTGGGCGTCGTAGTGGAACCCGTCGACGAACCGCTTGCGCATGTTCTCGTGGATGAACGTGTGGTGCGTCACCTCGTACGTCCACTGCTTGAGCTGAAGCTCGGTGGGCAGGTCGCCGTAGAGCAGGAGGTAGGCGACCTCCAGGTACGTGGAGTGCTCGGCCAGCTGCTCGATGGGGTAGCCGCGGTAGCGCAGGATGCCGGCGTCCCCGTCCAGGTAGGTGATCTCGGACTTGCACGCCGCCGTCGACAGGTACGCCGGGTCGTACATGAACAAGGTGGGGTCCAGCTCGCGCAGCGCAGAGCTCGGGAACACCCCGTCCGTGATCGGGACCGTCACGGTCTTGCCGGTGCGGTCGTCGGTGATCGTGATGGTGTCGGCCACGGGTTCCTCTCCGTCGCTCGGTGGTGTCGGGGGCTTCCTCCCCGCCCGCGACCCTACTGCCAGCCGACCCGAGGCACGAGAGCGACGCGATCGGCGACCTCGTCAGAGGTCGAGCGCCCGCGCCGTCGGGCGCACGTGGCGCGTCCAGCGTGGCGCCGCCAGGCGCACGTGGCGCGTCGAGCGGCCGCGCCGCCAGGCGCAGCGAGACAGCCGAGCGAGCGAGCTTCGAGCGAGCGAGGCCATCAGAGTCGAGCGTCCGCGCCGCCAGGCGCAGCGAGACAGCCGAGCGAGCGAGCTTCGAGCGAGCGAGGCCATCAGAGTCGAGCGTCCGCGCCGCCAGGCGCTAGTGGCACGTCGAGCGTCCGCGCCGCCAGGCGCAGCGAGACAGCCGAGCGAGCGAGCTTCGAGCGAGCGAGGCCATCAGAGCGGTTCGTTGCCGTGCTTGCGGGCGACCAGCGGCTCGCGCTTGTCCCGCAGCAGGGCGAGCGCGGCGGCGACCTCGCGGCGGGTGTCGGCGGGCTCGATCACGGCGTCGATGAACCCCCGCTCGGCGGCGATGTACGGGTTGAGCAGGCGCTCGGCGTAGTCGGACTCGAAGGCGGCGCGCTCCTCCGGGGTCGCCCGCCGCTGCAGGATGGCCGCGGCCTGGCCGGCGCCCATCACCGCCAGTTCGGCCCACGGCCAGGCGAAGCAGGCGTCGTTGCCCATCCGCTTGGAGTCCATGACGATGTAGGCGCCGCCGTAGCTCTTGCGCAGGATCACGCAGATCCGGGGCACCGTGGCCCGCCCGTACGCGAACACCAACTGGGCGCCGTGGCGGATCATGCCCCGCCACTCGAGGTCCTTGCCGGGGTAGAAGCCGGGCGTGTCGACGAGCGTGAGGATCGGCAGGTTGAAGGCGTCGCAGAAGGCGACGAAGCGGGCGGCCTTCTGCGAGGCGGGGATGTCGAGCGTGCCGGCCAGCGAGATCGGCTGGTTGGCGACGATGCCGATCGGTCGCCCGTCGATCGTGGCGAACGCCGTCACGGCGTTGGCCGCCCAGCGCTCGCGCACCTCCAGCAGGCTGTCCTCGTCGACGATGGCGGCCGCCACCTTGCGGACGTCGTAGCTGCCGGTCGACACCGGTGGGATGAGGGCACCCGCCTCCGGGCACAGCCGGTCGACCGGGTCGTCCGACGGCCAGACCGGCGGCTCGTCGTCGACGCTGGAGGGCAGGTAGTCGAGCAGGCCCACGACGGCGTCGAGCGCCGCCTCGCGGGTGGGGACGACGAGGCTCGGCACGCCGGTGTGGCGGGCCAGCTCGCCGGCGCCGCCGAGCTCGTCGGTCGTGACGCGCACGCCGGTGAACTCCTCGACCATGACCGGACCGTTGACGAAGCCGTAGCTGGCCTCGGTCATCACGACGAGGTCGGCCACGCCCAGCAGCAGGGCCGGACCGGACACCGCTGGACCGTCGACGACGATCACGGTCGGCACGACGCCGGAGCAGTCGACCAGCGCCTTGGCCAGGTGGCCCCAGCCCTCGAGGGCGGCGATGCCCTCGACGATGTCGGCGCCGGTCGAGGCCATCACGACGACGAACGGCATTCCCTCGAACCGGGCCGTCTCGGCGGCGACCTCGATCACGTTCGACGTGATCGAGGACAGCGGCACGCCACGGAAGCCGGACGCCGTCTCGCCGCCGACGTCGACCCACATGACCTGGCGGGGACCGGCGACGCCGTCGATCTCGCGCACCTCCGCGGTGACCGGTGCGGTCGTGCCCCGGCGGAGGGCCAGCCGGGCGAGCGCCATGCGCCGCACCCTAGACAACGCTGGCGCGAGGCTCCCGCCGGAGCTGCCACAGCAAGCGGGCGGCGACCACCACGAGGAGCGTGGCGAACAGCACGTTGGACAGGTCGTCGCTCATCTTGTCGGCGACGATGCCGCCCAGCGCGGCCGTCACGATCCCGGCGACGCCGATGATGGCGGCGGCGCGCAGGTCGGCGTTCCCCTTCGCCCGGTTGCGCCACGTGCCCATCACGGCCGTCGGGACGATGACGGCGGCCGAGGTGCCCTTGGCCACCACGGGCGGGATGCCGAAGAGGATGATCATCGCCGGCACCATCACGATGCCGCCGCCCACACCGAGCAGCCCGGCGAGGATGCCGGTGAGGAGGCCGATGGCGAGCAGGGCGACGGCACCGAGGGGCGAGAGGGTGGCCCGCCCGCCGGCGTCGACCTCGACGAACAGGCGCACGGCCGACACGAGGAGGACGGTGGCGAAGAGCAGGCCCAGCGTGCGCTGGGGGAGCACCGTGAGCAGCCGGGTGCCGATCACCGCCCCGGCCACCCCGCCGACGGCCAGCCACGCGGCAACCGCCCAGTCCACGTGGCCGTGCGCGGCGTAGGTGATCATCGAGGCGATCGAGATCGGCAGCACGGCAGCGAGCGACGTGCCGTGGGCGCGGCGCTGGTCCATGCCGGCGGCGAGGACCAGGCCCGGCACGATGAGGATGCCGCCGCCCACCCCGAACAGGCCGGCGAGGAAGCCGGCCAGCACACCGACCAGTGCGATCGCCGCCTCGTGGCGGTGCGGGGCGGCGTCCTCGGACACGGCGACACCGTTGCACACGCCGTGCCCGCGGGCAGGCCCGCGAGCGTGGTCACCGAGGCGGCGTCAGCGGATCGGCGTGCCGTCGGGGGCGACGACGAACCACACGTCGCCGCTGCCCTGCCCGTTCGTGTCGCCGGGTGCCTGGTCGCCGGCGAACGTGTACAGCGGGAAGTCGCCGGCCTTGAGCTGGCTGCCCATCGGGTGGTCGACGACGGTGAACGCCGCGGCGTCGAGGTCCCCGACATCCGGCTCCCCTTCGACGAGCGCGGGCGGCCAGGCGTCGGCGCAGGCGTCCACGCAGGTCGGCTGGCCGTCGGCGTCCTCGGTGAAGGCGTACAGGGTCATCCCGCCACCGTCGACGAGGATCGTGCCGAGGTCGGTGTCGGCGGTGGCGACGGCGGCGGCACCCGGTGCGGCGGCGGTCGCCGGCGCGGCCGTGTCGTCGTCGTAGTCGTAGAGCCCGCCGTATGCGGGATCGGCCGCCGGCGCCGCCGTGGCCGGCGGGGCGTTCGTGGCAGCCGGCGCGTCGGTGGCCGCCGGGGCAGGCTGGTCGGCGTCGTCGTCACCGCCGCAGGCGGCCAGCAGGGCGACGGTGGCGAGGCCGGCGACGAGGCCGGCGACGCGGCGCCGGCGGCGCGAGGTGGGGATCGTGGTGCAGTTCACGGTGCTTCCTACGGATGAGCACGCCGTTCGGTTCGACGGGAATGTCGATCGGGCGCCACTGGGCGTCTGCGAGGATGCGCGCGGTGGTCCTCGACGATCGCGAGCTGGCCCGGCGCTTCCCGTCCGGCGACGAGGAGGTGGTGCGCGCTGTCTACGCCCGCTACGGCCGCGCCGATCCACACCGTCGCCGCCTCGATCGTGCGCGATCCGGGAACGGCGGCCGATGTCGTGCAGTCGACGTTCCTCAACGCCTGGAAGTCGGCGGCCCGCTTCGACCCCGACCGCGAGCTCGGCCCGTGGCTGTACGCGATCGCCCGCCGCCAGGCGATCGACGCCTACCGCAAGGCCCGGCGGGTCGAGACCGCCGATCCCGAGACGCTCGACGTCATCGAGCTGCCGCCGTCCTTGGAGCGCACGTGGGAGGCGTGGGAGGTCCGCCTCGCGCTGGACAAGCTGCCGCCGGACGAGCGCGAGGTCGTCCGCCTGTCCTTCCTGGTCGGATTGACCCATCCCGAGATCGCCGAACGGCTCGGCGTGCCGGTCGGGACGGTCAAGTCGAGGACCCACCGGGCGCACCGCCGGCTGGCGGGGCTGCTCGCCCACATCGGCCCGGCGAACCGCGGCGCCCCGACGACCGTAGAGAAGGATGACCACGATCCGACCGGGGCAGGAGACCCAGCACCATGAGCGACGACGAACCGACGGACGGCGCCGGCGAGCTCGCCGACGACCCGGCCACGGCCGCGCTCATGGCCGCCTTCGCGCCGGTCCTGGCGGACGATGCGGTCTGGGCCGAGCTGCCGCCGGGGCTGGAGGACGCCATCGTCGCGGCCATCGCCGCCGAGCCGCCGGTACGCATCGCCCCGCCCGCACCCGCCCGCAAGGCTCGGCGGCCGCGGACGACCTGGTGGCTGGCCGCGGCCGCGGCCATCATCGCCATCGTCGCTGTGGGCGTCGTCGCCACCCGTGGCGGTGACGGTGGCGGCGAGGAGCTCGCGATGACCGGCACCGAGCTGGCCTCGTCCGCGAGCGCCGACGGCACCGTCGAGGAGATGACCGCGGGCACCGAGGTGCGACTCGACATCCACGGGCTG
The DNA here is from genome assembly GCA_963784255.1 of uncultured Acidimicrobiia bacterium. GTDB lineage: Bacteria > Actinomycetota > Acidimicrobiia > Acidimicrobiales > Ilumatobacteraceae > JALZMG01. The sequence continues at coordinate 1,007,966 of CAWAQO010000007.1, forward strand.
CCTCCGGCGCCCGACGGGATGTACTACCAGGCGTGGGCCCGATCGCCCGACGGCGAGCTCGTCAGCATGGGGACGTTCCACATGCGGGGCGGGGACGCCACGATCACGTTGTGGTCCGCGGTCTCGCCGCGGGACTTCCCGATCGTCACGGTGACCCTGCAGACGCTCGGCGCCGGCCCCGAGTCGTCGGGACAGGTCGTCCTGCGCGGCTCGATCGACGAGTGACGCTCAGCCGAGGGTCCGCGCCAGCGGGAAGGCGTCGGTGCCCAGGCGCACGCCCGGCTGGTCCGACGCCCGCGTGGCCATCACCTCGCGCAGCACGTCGAACAGTGCCCTCGCCGGCGCGCCCGGTGGCGGGCGGCGGTGGTAGGCGAGGGCGACGACCCGCGGCGGCAGCTCGGGCACCCGAACCCGGGCGCACACGGCGGTGCCGGCGCGCGGGCGGCGGTGGCCGGGACGATGGCCGCGCCGTGCCCGTCGACGGCCAGCGTGGCCAGCAGCCGCACCCCGTCGATCTCGGCCTGGGCGTCGAGCTGGACGCCGACCACGCTGGCGGCGCGGTCGAGCACCCGGCGCAGCGCCGAGCCGGCTGGTGGCAGCAGCAGGCGGTGCTCGGCCAGCTCGGCCAGCGGCACCTCGGCACGGCCGGCCAGCGGGTGGTCGCCGTGGGCCAGCAGCAGGAGGTCCTCGGCGAACAGCGGCTCGATCGTCAGCTCCGGTTCGTCGATGGGCAGGTGGATGATCGCCGCGTTGTAGCGCCCGCTGAGGAGCCCCGGCAGCAGGGCCGACGTGCTGCCCTCGGCCACGATGGCCCGCACGTGGGGGTGGGCGACGGCGAGCGCCGACAGCAGCCGGGCGAGCATCCAACGGGCCGTCGTCCCGAGCATGCCGAGGCGGACGTCACCGGTGACCTCGCCGTCGACCTGGGCCACGTCGGCGGTGATGTCGTCGATCTCGCGCAGCACGCGTCGGGCCCGCTCGACGACGCGAGCCCCTTCGTCGGTCAGCCCACCCTGGGCCCGGTCGACGAGCACCACGCCGAGCTCCTTCTCCAGGTGGGCGATGTGGCTCGACACGTTGGACTGCACGGTGAACAGGGCGCGGGCGGCGGCCGAGAACGTGCCGTGGTCGGCGATGGCCACCAGGGCCGACAGCTGACGCACGTCCATCTGTCAGAACGATAGCGGGCATCTGAACCTTCTACTTGTCAGATGAAAGCCATGTGCGTATACTCACAAGCACATACAGATCGATGCGATACACCCCCCATGTACCGCTCGATGGAACCCACATTGTCGACCCCCCATCGACAGGGTTCAGGTTGAGAGGCCCCGCTCCCCCAGCGGGGCTTCTCCCGTTTTCGGGGCCGCCGTCGTCATGCCGCGGGCAGCCACCGCCGAGCCCAGCGCGGCGGCCGGAACGGTTGCCAGCTCTCCGGTCGCTGCGCAAGGCGATCGCCGACCACGACGGCGACGGCGGGGTTGTGGCCGAGTCCGAGATGGCTGCCGCGCACCTCGACGTTCTCGTGCCGCGGCCCCGTTTCCAACAACGACGCGCGCCAGTTCACGATGGCGTCCGTTCGGCTGTACACCGAACTGGTCGGGATGTCGGCCGGGGGTCGGCGCCGCCCGACCAACGGGCTGCCCAGGGTGATGATCGACCGCACCGCCCCGGGTCGTCGCCGGGCCAGCTCGATGGCGTGGAGACCACCAAGGCTCCACCCGATGATGCTCACCGGGGCATGCTCCTGCGTGGCGTCGAGGAGCTCATCGAGGCCGTCGATCACGTGACGACCGAACCCGCCGTTGCGCCCGAGGCCCCATCCGTGGCTGCGGTAGCCGAGGCGACCGATGAACCAGCGCAACGGTGCCGTCGACGCGTCGGTCCCGCCCAGTCCGGGCAGGACGATGACGGCGTGGCCATCACCCCGGGGTAACGCCCCGAGCAGCGGACCTGCCGTCACCGCGAACGCGGCGAACTCGGGCCCCATCCGAGCTTCGCGAGCGATCAACGTCTGCCACTGAGGGTGCTCCGCCACGGCATCCCTCTACCCCTGCCGGTCACAGCCGTACCCGTGGGCAAAGAGCATCGGTTGAGCGCCCGCGGTCCCGCTGACCACGACGTTGTTCCGTTCCAGCACGCCGACGCGTCGGGACGCAAGTCACACGGCCCGGCAAAGCCTCCCTGCTCGCGCACGCGCCTTGATCAGTGGTCCCGCGCCCCGCCGCTCTGTGTCGCCGGTTGGGCTCGAGCTCGGGTCATCTACCATCACCCCATGCCTCGGGGTGCCGCCTTCTTCGACCTCGACCGCACCCTGCTGGCCGGCGCCTCCGGCGAGGCGTTCTCGGCGGCGATGAAGTCCGCCGGGTTCACCAACCGCAGCCTGCCCGGCGAGCGCCTGATCTACGGCCTGTTCAACCGCATCGGCGAGACGCTGCCGGCGATGCTGATCACCCGGCAGGCCGCATCCCTGGCCAAGGGGCGGTCCCGCGACGCCCTGCGCACCGCCGGCGAGGCGGCCGCCGAAGGGCTGGCGGCGATGGTCCAGCCGTTCGCCGGGCCGATCTTCGACCAGCACCGGGCGGCCGGACGGCCGATCGTCCTGGCGACCACCACGCCGTACGACCTCGTGCGACCCCTCGCCGACCGGCTCGGGCTCGATGACGTGGTGGCCACTCGGTACGGCGTCAACGCCGACGGCACCTACGACGGCACGGTGGTCGGCCCGTTCGTGTGGGCGGCGGGCAAGCTCGAGGCCGTCCGGACGTGGGCCCGCGAGCACGACGTCGACCTGACCCACAGCTTCGCCTACTCCGACAGCTTCTACGACACCCCGTTGCTCGATGCCGTGGGCAACCCCGTCGTCGTCAACCCCGATCCCCGGATGGTGCTCATGGCGACGGCTCGACGCTGGCCGATCCTCAACCTCGACGTCTCACCGGGCGTGGTGAAGATCCCCGTGATCGGCGTCGAGCTGCAGCGGGTGGCGCAGCAGTTCGCCAGGCCGGCCCTGATGCCGTACGCCCGCTTCGACATCGAGGGCGTCGAGCACATCCCGGCCACCGGCGCGGCGGTCCTCGTGGGCAACCACCGCAGCTACTTCGACCCCCTGGCGATGTCCCTCGTCATCGCCCGCAGCGGCCGCACCGTGCGCTTCCTCGGCAAGAAGGAGGTGTTCGACGTCCCCCTCATCGGGCAGCTGGCTGTGGCGATGGGCGGGATCCGCGTCGACCGCGGCACCGGTTCCGAAGAGCCGCTGCAGGCGGCCGCCGACGCACTCGCCGGCGGCGAGGTGGTGGCCTTGATGCCGGAGGGCACGATCCCTCGCGGCTCGGCCTTCTTCGATCCCGAGCTGAAGGGGCGGTGGGGTGCCGCCCGCCTCGCCACCATGACCAAGGCGCCGGTCATCCCGATCGGGCTGTGGGGCACCGAGAAGGTCTGGCCGCGCTCGAGCCGGCTGCCCAACGTGCTCAACGTGGCCGATCCGCCGGAGGTGCGCATCCGCGTCGGGCCGCCGGTGGAGCTGAAGTACCGCTCGCTCGACGCCGACACCAAGCGGATCATGAAGGCGATCTCGGCGCTGCTGCCCCCCGAGGCGCGGCGGCACCGCACGCCGACTCCCGAGGAGCTGGCGGCCACGTTCCCACCGGGCTACAAGGGCGACCCGGAGCGCGAAGGCGAGCGGCGCCCGGGTACGGACTGAGCGCGGCGCCGCGGCCAGACTCCGGGCGTGGCCGCCGTGGAACCGCACCCGATCGACGTCCCCCAGTCCGACCTCGACGACCTGCGCGAGCGCCTGCGGCGGACCCGCTGGCCCGAGCGGGAGACGGTCGCTGACTGGTCGCAGGGCATCCCGCTCGCCTACGTGCGAGACGTCTGCCGGACCTGGGCCGAGGAGTACGACTGGCGGCGCGTCGAGGGCGAGCTCAACGGCTACGAGCAGCTCCGCTACCTCGACGAGGGCGGCCCTGAGCCGCTCGGGTTCCAGGTGCTGCACGCGCGTTCTCCCGAACCCGACGCCGTGCCGGTGGTGTTCACCCACGGTTGGCCCGGGTCGGTGGTCGAGTTCCTCGACGTCGTCGAGCCGCTCCGCGATCCGCGGCGGCACGGCGGCGATCCGGCGGACGCCTTCCACGTCGTGTGCCCGACGCTGCCCGGCTACGGGTTCAGCGACAAGCCCACCGTGGCCGGCTGGAACGTCGAGGCGGTCGCCGACGCGTGGGCCCGCCTGATGTCGGCGCTCGGGTACGAGCGCTTCGGCGCCCAGGGCGGCGACTGGGGCTCGGCGGTGACGCGGGCGATCGGCCTGGCCCATCCGGACCGGTGCCTCGGGATCCACCTCAACATGGTGACGGCAGGCCCGGGTCGCGACGGCGGCGAGCCGACGCCGGCCGAGCAGGCGGCCCTCGAGTCGCTGGCCCACTACGACCGCTGGGACAGCGGGTACTCCAAGCAGCAGTCGACGCGTCCGCAGACGCTCGGCTACGGCCTCGTCGACTCGCCCGTCGGGCAGGCGGCGTGGATCCTCGAGAAGTTCTGGTCGTGGGTCGACCACGGCGGGCACCCCGAGGACGTGCTGCGGCGCGAGCGGCTCCTCGACAACGTGATGCACTACTGGCTGCCCGCGGCCGGCGCCTCCTCGGCGCGGCTGTACTGGGAGAGCTTCAACGCCGGTCGGCCCGGCAGCGTCGAGGTCCCGGCCGGGATGTCGATCTTCCCCCGCGAGATCTTCCGCTCGTCGCGCCGCTGGGCCGAGCGTCGCTTCACCGACATCCGCTACTGGAACGAGTTGGCGGTGGGCGGCCACTTCGCCGCCTTCGAGCAGCCGGTCTCGTTCGTCGACGAGGTGCGGGCGGCGTTCCGGGCGATGCGCTGACGTCCCCCAATCTGGGCGGGAATCTCACCACCGGCCGATCTGGGCGGGATCCGTCCCACGTGTCGCGACGATTCCCGCCCGGATGGAGGCGCTACGGCGCGAAGGCCGGGCCGTCGAAGCGGTCGACCGTGGCGAACGTCTCGACGGGGTGGCGCCGCAGCCGCGTCACGGTGGTCTCGGGGACGCCGAGGAAGATGGTGGCGACGAGCGCGTGGTGCTCGGGGAGGCCCAGCTCCGGCGCCGCCTCCGGCTCGACGCGCGACAGGAACGTCGTCATCACGCCGCCCAGCCCGCGCATCCGGGCCGCCAGCAGGATGCTCCAGCAGAACGGGTAGACCGACGCGCCCGGCGTGACGGCGACGCGGTCGAGCTCGGCGTCCATCGCCGCGATGTGGCGCAGGTCGGCGGCGACGGCGAGCACGACGGGCACCGTCTCGATGCGATCGAGGAGCTCGTTGGGCGCGTGCTCGACGGCGGCGGGCGGACGGTCGTCGACGACGTTGAACGGCGTCGCACCGGCGGTACGACGAGCCACGTACTCGTCCCACACCGGCTGCATCAGCGCGGCGAGCCGGCGCCGCAGCGTGGCGTCGGCGACGACCGCCACGCGCCACGGCTGGCGGTTGCCGCCACTCGGCGCGAACCGGGCGTCGTCGAGGAGCTGGTGCACGGCGCGGTCCGAGACCGGCTCGTCGGTGAAGCGGCGCACGGCGCCGGTCGTGCGCAGCAGCGGTGCCTCGTCCATCGGCCGCCGACACTACGTGCGCCCCACGAACCGGGCGGGATCCTCACCAGCAGGTGGCGAGGATCCCGCCCAGATCGGGCCGTGGCGAGAATCCCGCCCAGATTGGGGAGCGGCTCAGCGGTCGCCCGCGGCCACCCGCTGGCGCACGATGTTGAGCGCCGAGCCGGCCTTGAACCACTCGACCTGCTCGTCGCTGAACGTGTGCGTGGCCTCGAACTCGACGGTCGAGCCGTCCGGCTTGACGATGCGGCACTGCACCGGCTCGCCAGGCACCGGCGGGAGACCGAGCACGTCGATGCGATCGTCCTCGCCGATCTGGTCGTACGTCGCGCCGTCGGCGAAGGTCAGCGGCACCAGCCCCTGCTTCTTGGCGTTGGTCTCGTGGATGCGGGCGAAGCTCCTGGCGAAGATCACGACGCCCCCGCGGAACCGGGGCTCCATCGCCGCGTGCTCGCGCGATGAGCCCTCGCCGTAGTTGCGGTCGCCCACCGCGCACCAGCGGATGCCCTGCTCGCCGTAGCGCTTGGCGATCTCGGGGAACGGCCGCGTCTCGCCGTCGGTGATGTCCTTGCCCTCGCCGGTAGCGCCGGTGAAGGCGTTCACCACGCCGAGGAAGAGGTTGCCCGAGATGTTCTCGAGGTGCCCGCGGTACTTGAGCCACGGTCCGGCCGCCGAGATGTGGTCGGTCGTGCACTTGCCCTGGGCCTTCATCAGGACGGGCAGGCCGACGTAGTCCTCGCCGTCCCACGCCGGGAACGGCTCGAGCAGCTGCAGACGGTCGCTGCCGGGGTCGACCACGACCTCCACGCCCGAGCCGTCCTCGGGCGCGGCCGTGAACGTGTCCTCGCCCGGGTCGTAGCCGCGGTCGGGCAGCACCTCGCCGACCGGTGCGTCGAGCCGCACCGACTGACCGTCCGGCGTCTCCAGCTCGTCGGTGGTCGGGTCGAAGTCGAGCCGGCCGGCGAGGGCCAGCGCCATCACGGTGTCCGGCGATGTCACGAAGGCGAGCGTGCTGGCGGACCCGTCGTTGCGCTTCGGGAAGTTGCGGTTGTACGAGTTGACGATCGTGTTGGGCCGGCCCGTGATGCTCTCGGGTCGGGCCCACTGCCCGATGCACGGCCCGCAGGCGTTGGCCAGCACGGTCGCCCCGACCGCTTCGAGGTCGGCGAGCAAGCCGTCACGCTCGATGGTCGCCCTGATCTGCTCGGAGCCCGGGGTCACCAGCAGCTCGACCTTCGACCGCAGTCCCTTGGCCGACGCCTGCCGGGCGATCGAGGCGGCGCGGGTGATGTCCTCGTACGACGAGTTGGTGCACGAGCCGATCAGTGCCGAGGAGATGTCCAGCGGCCATCCGTGCTCCTCGGCCGCCGCGCCGACATCGGCGCCGACGCGGTGGGCGCGGTCGGGGGAGTGGGGTCCGTTGATCAGCGGCCTGAGCTCGTCGAGGTCGATCTCGATGAGCTGGTCGTAGAAGGCGTCCTCGTCGGGTCGCAGCTCGTCGGCGACCTTGTCGGCGGCGTCGGCGAGGGCTTCGCGCGCCGGTGGCCTTCAGGAAGGCCGCCATGTTGGCGTCGTACGGGAACAACGACGTCGTCGCGCCGATCTCGGCGCCCATGTTGCAGATGGTGCCCTTCCCGGTGGCCGAGATCGAATCGGCGCCGGGCCCGTGGTACTCGATGATCGCCCCGGTGCCGCCCTCCACGGTGAGGATGCGGGCGACCTCGAGGATGACGTCCTTGGGCGACGACCAGCCCGAGAGCGTGCCGGTGAGGCGCACGCCGATGACCTTGGGCCAGCGCACGTTGAACGGGAAGCCGGTCATCACGTCGACGGCGTCGGCGCCGCCCACGCCGATGGCGATCATGCCGAGGCCGCCGGCGTTCGGCGTGTGCGAGTCGGTGCCGATCATCATCCCGCCGGGGAAGGCGTAGCTCTCCAGCACGACCTGGTGGATGATCCCGCTGCCCGGCCCCCAGAAGCCGATCCCGTACTTCGCCGACACCGAGCGGAGGAAGTCGTAGACCTCCTGGTTGGTGTCGATGGCCACCCCGAGGTCGATCGAGGCGCCGACCTTGGCCTGGATCAGGTGGTCGCAGTGCACGGTCGACGGCACCGCCGCCTCGGGCAGGCCGGCGGTCATGAACTGGAGCAGCGCCATCTGCGCGGTGGCGTCCTGCATCGCCACCCGGTCGGGGTGGAAGTCGGCGTAGCTCTCGCCGCGCACGAGCTCCTGACCCTCCGGGTCGACGAGGTGGTTGACGAGGATCTTCTCGGTGAGCGTCAGCGGCCGGCCGAGCCGGCGGCGGGCCAGCTCGGCCCGCTCCGGCAGGGTGGCGTAGACGCTCTCGACGAGCTCGATCGGGGTGGTGGCGGAAACGGTCATCGGCGTCCCTTTCTAGGTGCGAGCGAGCGAGCGCCAGCGAGCGAGCGGCCAACGACGGCCTGCGTGGCCGGGGAACGCTGGCATCGGTTGCACAGCCTTGCATTCGTGGTCGATGTAGACAAGTCTAATACAAGTGACATCCGACTCACACGGACGGCGCGTCCGCTACCAGGAGATCGCCGGCGAGCTGCGCCAGCTGGCCCGCGCCCGTCAGCCGGGCAGCCTGCTGCCGAGCGAGGCCGAGCTGTCGGCGCGGTTCGGCGCCAGCCGGGTCACCGTGCGCCGCGCCCTCGAGGTCGTGCGCGACGAGGGCCTCGTCGCCGCCCGCCAGGGGTTCGGGTGGTTCGTCGCCACCGAGCCGTTGCGCCAGCGCCTCGAGCACCTCGGCACCATCGAGGAGCAGCTCGAGGGCAGCGGACGGCGCGCCGAGCGGCGCGTCACCGAGTTCGCCTTCGTCGACGCCCCGACCCACGTGCGTGAGCTCCTCGGCGCGGACCAGGTGCTGCGCGTCAAGCGGGTCAACCTGGCCGACGGCGAGCCGTTCGCCGTCGTGACGGTGTGGTGCCCCGCCGCCCTCGGCGCCGCGCTCTCCCGCGAGGACGTCGAGCGGCGACCGTTCTACGAGCTGCTCGGGGTGGCGCTACGCGGGGCCACCCAGACCATCGGCGCCGACGCCGCCGAGCCGCCGGACGCCGCCCTCTTGGACGTCCCCGTCGGGGCGCCGCTCCTGCGCTGCGAGCGGATCACGACCGACACGGCGGGCCGGCCGGTGCTGATGAGCGAGCACCTCTTCCCGGCTCACCGCACGGAGTTCGTCGTCGAGCTCCCGTTCGCCGAGCCGTCGCTCAGCCCAACCGGGCTGCGCCTGGTCGAATGACCGGGATAGGGTCCGGATCGTGAGGTACCCAGCCGCCCAGCCTTGACCCCGGTCACGCCACGTCCTGTGGCGGGCCGTCGCCGTCGCCGCCACTCGTGACCTGATCCCGTACTACGGGGTCTACGCGCTGCTGTTCACCGATCACGGGCTCTCGCCCGCGGCGGTGTCGTCGCTTTTCATCATCTGGTCGGTGTCGTCGTTCGTGCTCGACGTCCCCTCGGGCGCTTGGGCCGACCTCGTCGATCGGCGCCGGCTGCTGCTGCTGAGCGCGGTGCTCCTGGTCGCCGCCTTCACGGCGTGGACCGTCGCGCCGGGCTACCCAGGCTTCGCGGCCGGCTTCGTGCTGTGGGGCGCCAGCAGCGCGCTGATGTCGGGCACGTTCGAGGCGTTGCTGTACGACGAGCTCGTCGAGGCCGGCGACGTCTCCGGCTACGGCCGGCTGGTCGCCTGGACGGAGTCCGCCCACCTCGTCGCCACCCTCGCCGGGGCGGCCGCCGGCGGCGTGTTGCTGGCCCTCGGCGGCGCTCGCCTCGTCGGGTGGGTCAGCGTGGCGATGGCGGTGGTGCACGTCCTGGCCGTGCTCCGCCTCCCCGGTGCCAGCAAGGTCGCACCGGCGGGCGAGGAGACGGTCCCCGGTCGCTACGGTGCCGTGCTCCGCGAGGGCCTGCGCGAGGCGACGGCGAGCGTGCCGGTGCGCCGGCTGCTCGTGCTCGTCGCCGTCACCTACGGCATGACGGCGAGCGACGAGTACCTGCCGCTCGTCGCCATCGAGCACGGCACGCCGGCACAGCTCGTCCCGGTGCTCGTCGCCACGGTGCTCGCCGGCGAGCTCGTCGGGACGGTGCTGGCCGGCCGCTCGTCGGGCCTGCAGCCGCGCACGATCGGGCTGATGGTCGCCGCGGCCGGTGTGCTGCTGGCCGCCGGCGCCCTCGTGGGTGGCTGGGCCGGCTTCGTCGCGCTGGCCGCGGCGTTCGGGCTGATCGACCACGCGGTCGTCGTGAGCGAAGCCCGCCTCCAGCACGCCATCACCGGTCGGGCAAGGGCGACGGTCACGTCGGTGTCCGGCCTGTCGGTCGAGGTCGTCGCCGTGGGGGTGTTCGCCGGTGTCGCCATCGGCTCGTCGTGGCTCGCCATGACGACGACGGTCGCCCTCCTCGGACTACCGCTGCTCACCGTCGGGGCCGTCGCCCGATGGCGCTGGTCTTCTACGACGACTGCGGATCGAACTGGCTGAGGGTCAGCACAGCGCCTTGGGGGTCGCGGATCGTCACCGACTTCGTCCACTCGGTGTCGACCCTGCCGCTGAGGTCGGTGGCCCCGAGGCGCAGCGCGGTGGCCATGGCGCTGTCGCGGTCGTCCACCGTGAACGCGACGTGCCAGTGCGGGGCTTCGCCGTCGCCGAGCGGCGCCAGCCAGGCCACGCAGTCGGCGAAGCCTGGCGGCGCGCCGACGCCCTCCTGGCGCTCGAGGATGGAGGGATCGATGGTGGCGGCGAGGTGCTCGCCGTAGCCCGGCCGCCGCCACATGGTGGCGAAGCCGAGGTCGGCGGCGACCCAACCGAACATGTCGCCGTAGAAGGTCGCAGCGCCGCGCGTGTCGGACGTGTGCAGGTCGCTGAAGTTCCAGCTGCCGGGCGCGTTGACGGTCTGGGCGCCGGGGCGCCGGCGGGCCTGCCAGAGCCGGAAGGCGGCGCCGGCCGGGTCGACGACGCCGGCCCACCGGCCTCCGGGCCCTGCGTCCACGGGGGCGTCCGTGATCCGGCCACCCGCCGCCGCGGCGGCCGCGGCCGTCCGGTCGGCGTCGTCGACCGCGATGTACGTGTTCCACGTCGCCGTCGACCCACCGGCGGGGGCCACGGCGGCGACGTCGCGGCCGTCGAGCTGGGCGATCCAGTACGTGCCAGGGGCGTCCGCCGGCATGGCGTTCTCGAACGTCCACCCGAACAGGTCGCCGTAGAACGTGCGGGCGGCGGCGTCGTCCGGCTGCTCGGTGTCGATCCAGCTCGGGACGCCCGGAGGGTACGTGCGTGGCTCCACGCGTCCGGGTCTACCCCAGCCGGAAGGCGGGGAAGCCCGATGCGGCCGCCGCCACGTCGGCGTCCGGGGAGTCGGCCCGCAGCCCGTCGAAGAACCGACCGACCTCCCAGGCCCACGCCGCCAGGTAGGCGCGCAGCACGGGCGGCTTCTCGGCATCGGTGAGCTCGACGGCCGCGAACTGCTCGCTGCGGCGGCCGAGCCGCAGGGTCCCGCGGCCGTCGTTGGCGCGCAGGTTGCGGACCCACTGGGTCTCGCCGCGGGGAGCGACGAGGTAGCGCACGCCGTCGACGGTCAGCAGGTTGACGACCGTCGATCGGGGCTTGCCGGTGGTGCGGCCGGGGACGACGAGGACGCGGGATCCCTTGACGCTGATGCCGGCCTTGGTGAGGACTCGCACGAGCGGGTTGAACACGTGCTGGTCGAAGAACGATGGCTCGACGTAGCGGCGATCGGTCGGGGTGGTCGGCATCTCGGGAGGCCTTTCTGTCATGGTCGTCATTGTGAGCACTGCTCTCATCTGTGATCACCGTAGCAGAGCGGTGCTCACATTGCAATGCACTGATCTGCAATACTGGAGGCATGGCAACAATCCAGGGCGTCCGCGAACGGGCCCGTGCCGAGATCACCGAGGAGATCCTCACCGTCGCCCGGCGGCACCTCGCCACGGATGGCGCCGCCGGGCTGTCCCTGCGGGCGGTCGCCCGCGAGCTCGGCATGGTGTCGTCGGGCATCTACCGCTACGTCGCCAGCCGCGACGAGTTGCTCACGCGGCTCATCGTCGAGGCCTACGACGCGCTCGGCGCGGTGGCCGAGGACGCGGCCCGCGCGTCGGCACGCCGCGCGCCGGCCCAGCGATGGGTGGTCACGGGCGCCGCCATTCGCGCCTGGGCACTCGAGCGGCCCCAGGAGTACGCGCTGCTCTACGGCACGCCGGTGCCTGGTTACGTCGCCCCGGCCGACACCATCGCGCCGGCCGCCCGCGTCACGATGGCCCTGATCGGCATCGTCGCCGACGCACGGCGGGCCGGCCGGCTCCAGGAGGTGCCGCCCGTCGAGGTTCCTGTCGCCGTGCGCGCCGACGCCGCCCGGCTGCGGGAGGAGGGGATCGACCTGCCGGCGGACGTCCTCGTGCGCGTCGTCGCGGCGTGGACCCAGCTGTTCGGGCTGGTGACGTTCGAGCTGTTCGGCCAGACGCACGGGGCGATCACCGCCCACGCCGAGCTGTTCGACGCCACGACGCGCGCCATGGCCACCTTCGTCGGGCTCGGCTAGTCACTCGCCGACGAGCCCGTCGACCGACTCGCGGAGGAGGTCGGCGTGGCCGTTGTGCCGGGCGTACTCCTCGACCATGTGCACCAGGATCCAGCGCAGGGTGGGCGCCTCCTGGCCCGGCCGCCACTGCCGGGCCGGCCGGTCGAGACCGCCGTCGGCGAGAGCCTCGGCGACGGCGGCGCGCGAGCGGGCCACGCTGGCGCCCCACAGGGCGCGCAAGCTCATCCGGCGTGTCGTCGGCGGCCGAGTGCCAGTCCCAGTCGCGGTCGGCGGCCCAGTCGACCGTGTCCCACGGCGCCGGAGGCTCCCGCCCCCACAGCACCCGGGTGAACCAGTCGTCCTCGACGTAGGCGATGTGCTTGACCAGCCCGCCCAACGTCATCGAGGAGGGCGCCAGGGTCGCGGCCAGCCCGGCGGCGTCCAGGCCCGAGATCTTCCACGCCAACGTCGCCCGGTGGAACTCGAGGAAGCCGAGGACCGTCGCCGCCTCGTCCCCGGCGTGCGGCGGCTCGGGCCGGCTCAGCTCGAGGATGGCGCCGGCCAGCTCGCGTGGGCGGGTGAACTGCGGCCAGTGACCGGTGGGCAGGTCGACGTGGCGGACGTCGCGGATCCTGCTCAGCTCCTGCACCGGCGCGAGGCCCTGGGCCATCCAGTCCTGCAGCATGGCGCTGGTGAACTCCGTCGCGATGACGACGACCGGCACGGCGTAACGGCGGTCGTCGCTCAACTGCTGGGGATCGCGGGCCACGCCCTCAGGCGAGGGGATGGCCCGCTCGCGGAACGCGGCCAGCGCCTCGTCGTCGAGGTCGGCGAGCTCCTCCTCCTCGAACTGCGACCACGCCGGCAGCGGCACGTCGCCACCGGCGGCGGGGTAGTCGGGGGCGAGCGCGTCGCCGTGCCCCGCGGGGAAGCCGCCGACGTAGACGGCGCGGGCGACCCGGTCGGGTCGGGCGTCGACCGCGGCATGGGCGATGGCCGCGCCCGCCGAGTGGCCGACGAGCAGGATGTCGCCGGCGGCCGGGTCGAGCGCATCGATCACCGCGACGACGGCGTCGACGTGGTCACGCAGGCTGATCGCGGTTCGATCGGCATCGCGGGACTCCATGCCCGGCAGCGTCAACGGGTGCGCTCGGTGGCCTGCCTGCTCCAGGACCGGCACCACGTCGGCCCACGAGGAGGCGTCGAGCCACAACCCGGGGATGAGGATGATGTCCATGGTCAGCGGCGTGACCGGGGTGTCACCACTGGTCCCAGTGGAGGATCCGGTCGAGCGGCTCGCGCTTGGCCAGCTTGAAGTCCGTGCCGATCGTGTAGGCGATGGGGAACAGCCCGGCCTGGGTCACCTTGGCGAACGGGATGCCGAGGATGTCGGCCACCTGCTGCTCGCCGTCGTTCATCAGGTGGATGGTCGTCCACGCCGACCCCACCCCGCGCTCGCGCAGGGCGAGCATGAAGCTCCACACCGCCGGCAGCAGCGACCCCCACGCGCCGGCGCCGGCGACGACCGAGGCGTTGTCGAGCCGCCCCCACAGGCACGGGATCAGCATCAGCGGCACCCGGTGGAAGTTCTCCGACAGGTACGTGGCCGAGTCGCGGACCTTGTCCATCCGCTCGCCCCGGGTGTCACCAGGCTGGTACTCGGCGCCGGGGAGGGCGCGGTACTCGTCGAAGTTGCGGCGGTAGACGTCGGCGACCGCCTGCTTCTTGGCGTCGTCCTCGACGACGACCCAGTGCCAGCCCTGCCGGTTCGAGCCGGTCGGTGCCTGCAGGGCGATCTGCAGGCACTCCTCCACCGTGGCCCGGTCGACCGGACGGTCGAAGTCCAGGCGCTTGCGCACGGAGCGGGTCGTGGTCAGCACCTCGTCCGCGGTCAGGTTCAACTTCATGCCGGGGAGCATGCCAGGCGACACTTGGGCCCATGAGCGACAGGGTGACCATCTCCATCGATGACCGCGGCGTGGCCGACGTGCGGTTGAACCGCCCGGAGAAGCGCAACGCCCTCGACGGCGCGATGTTCGCCGGCCTGCGCGACGCCGGCGAGCAGCTCAAGGCCGAGCCGGGCGTGCGGGTGGTCGTGCTGTCGGGCGAGGGGGAGTCGTTCTGCGCCGGCCTCGACTTCTCGTCGTTCCAGGCGATGGCCGGCGGCGGCGGTGGCTCGCGCGCCGACGACGACGGGAACCCCGGCGCGCTCACGCCGAACGGCATCACCCACCTCGGCCAGCAGGTGGCGTGGGTCTGGCAGGAGCTGCCGGTCCCGGTCATCGCCGCGGTCCACGGTCACGCCCTCGGTGGTGGGTTCCAGATCGCCCTCGGCGCCGACATCCGGATCGTCCACCCGGCGACCAAGCTGTCGATGCGCGAGGTCCACTGGGGCCTCGTGCCCGACATGACGGGCACCCTGTTCCTGTCCCGGCTGGTCCGCCCGGACGTGGCCAAGGAGCTCACGTTCACGGCCCGCATGCTGTCGGGCGAGGAAGCCGGAGCGCTGGGCATCGCGACGAGGGTCAGCGAGACACCACGCGAGGACGCCCTCGCCATGGCCGCCGAGATCGCCGGTCGCAGCCCCGACGCCGTCCGCGGCGCCAAGGCGCTGTTCAACCGCCTCGCCACGGCCGGCGCGGCCGACCAGTTCGCCGAGGAGCGCCGGGTGATCGGCGCCCTCGTCGGCACCCCGAACCAGGTCGAGGCCGTCACGGCCAACTTCGAGAACCGCCCACCGACGTTCCAGGACCGGTTCTGACGAAACTTCACGTACGTTTCTGGCCGGTTTCTTCACACAGAACCTGGGGCGCCGGGTCGCCGCAGTGATCCGGGCGGGGATCTCGCCAGGTGCTGGAACAATTCCCGCCCAGATCGAGAGGTGGTGAGAATCCCGCCCAGATTGGGGGTCGGCACCTTGGGCTGATCGTCAGAGGCACAGGCCGTCGGTCGTGACGCCGCGGTCGCAGTACGTGAAGCGAAGGGCGTCGACGGGGGTGAGCGTTCCGTCGAGGTCGATGAAGCGCACGACGTACGTCGTCCGGCTGCTGGAGTCGTCGGGGATGCCGCGGAGCGTCACGACGACCGTGTTGGTGTCGACGACCTCCCACTCGGTGCGGGGGATCGGATCGCCCGGCGTGATGGCGGCCAGCGCCTCGGCCAGGGTGGCGGCGAAGGCGTCGGCGTCGCCCGTCGCAACCACGCCCAGCCCGCCGACGTCGTCGGTGGCGTCGACGGCGGGGAGGTACCTCGGATCGGTGACCATCCAGGCAGGAGGGATCGGCCGCGACATGTAGTACAGCTCGGGCGGGTCGCCGAACGCCGCACACACGGGGGTGTCCGTCGACGGACACGGGCTCGACGTGCCGTTGGCGAGCTCCGTCCACGACGAGCCGTTCCACATCAGCTCGTAGCTCGAACCATCCGTGTTCGGCGCGGCGGTGGCCACCACGGCGAAGTCGTCCCGGCAGGCGACGCCGACGATCGTGCCCATCTGGGTCGGCACGGCGGCGTCGAGGTCGCCGAAGGCCCCGGGGCAGCCGACGATGGCGGCGGACGCGTCGAGCGGGATGTCGGTGGGGAACGCCGGGAGCGCCGGCGGCAACGTGGTGACCGGGACGGTGGTCGGCGCGGTCGTCGGCGCGATGGTCGTCGGCGCGATGGTCGTCGCCGGCACCGTCGTCGCCACCGACGGAGCGGGTGTCGCCGGCACCGTCGTCGCCGGCAGCGGCGCGACCGTGTCGGCCGGCACCTGACGCACCGTCTCGTCCTGGCGGGTGACCAGCACCACGGCCAGCACCGCCGCCGCGGCCGTGGCCAGCACCGCCGGAGCGATCCACCAGCGCCGGGGTGTCCCGCCGCCGCCACGGTCGCCGGCCCGATCGAGGGCGTTCTCCGTGGCGCCCGCGTCCGGAGCGGCCGCCCGCAGGCGTTGCCCGGCCTCGCGCAACGCGCGGTCGACGTCGTGGTCGTTCATGACCGGGCCTCCAACTGCCTCGCCAGCGCGGTGCGAGCCCGCGAGAGGTGCGTCTTGACCGTGCCCTCGGAGCACCGCAGCACGGCGGCCACCTCGGCGACGGGGCGGTCCTCGACGTAGTGCAGCGCGACCGCCCATCGCTGCTGCTCCGGCAAGGCACGCACGAGCGCCCACAGCCGCGAGTCGCCGGCGACGGTCTCGGTCGTCGCGTCGTCGGCGCCGACCCGGCGCAGCGACGCCACCTCGCGGCGCTGCCGCCGGCGGGCGTTCGAGCTGGCGTTGAGGGCCACCCGCCGCACCCAGGCACCAGGGCGTTCGTACCCGCTGATCTGGTCCCAGCGGCGCTGTGCGGCGGCGAGCGCGTCCTGCGCCAGGTCCTCCGCCCGACCACGGTCGCCGGTGAGCGCTTGCAGCATCGGCACCAACCGCGGGTACTCGTCACGGAAGAAGCGCTCGAACGTCACGATCCCGTCATCGGCGCCCAGCATCATCACCTATCACACACCGCACGGGGCTGTCGGGTTGACATCATCTTTCGGAGTCCGCCCGGGGGCGCGGTAGAGTGCCAAGACCGTTCGGGCCAGCGTCGTCCCGAACGTCCACCCAAGCCGACCCCGACTTCCGTGGATGAACGAGGACGATGCAGACAACTCCTGGCCCAACGGGTCTCTACGACCCGCGATTCGAGCATGACTCCTGTGGTGTCTCGTTCGTGGCCAACATCAAGGGCCTCGCCAGCCACGAGCTGGTGCACACAGGCCTGGTGGCGCTGACGAACCTGGAGCACCGCGGCGCCACCGGCGCCGAGCCCGACACGGGCGATGGCGCCGGGATCCTCGTGCAGGTCCCCGACCGCTTCCTGCGCGAGGTGCTGGCCGAGTCGGGGGTCACGCTGCCACCCGCCGGCGCCTACGCCGTCGGGATGGCCTTCCTGCCCGTCGAACCGGTGGCCACGGAGAAGGCTCAGGCTGCCGTCGAGGCCATCGTCGCCGACGAGGGCCTCGCCGTCGTGGCGTGGCGGGACGTCCCGGTGCGCCCGGACTGCCTCGGCGCCACGTCGCGGGCGGTGATGCCGCTGTTCCGCCAGCTCGTCGTCACCGATCCGGCCGGCGCGACCGGGATCGACCTCGACCGCAAGACGTTCCTCGTGCGCAAGCGCATCGAGCACGAGCTGGAACCCGAGATCGTCACCTACTTCCCGTCGCTGTCGTCGCGGACCCTCGTCTACAAGGGCATGCTCACGACGCCGCAGCTGTCGGCGTTCTTCCCCGACCTGACCGACGAGCGCTTCGAGAGCGCCCTGCTGCTCGTGCACAGCCGCTTCTCGACCAACACGTTCCCGTCGTGGCCGCTGGCCCACCCGTACCGCTACGTCGCCCACAACGGCGAGATCAACACGGTCCAGGGCAACCAGAACTGGATGCGCGCCCGCGAGGCGATGCTCGACGACTCGGTGCTGCCGGGCGTGCAGCGGGCGTTCCCGATCTGCACGCCGGGTGCGTCCGACACCGCCCGCTTCGACGAGGTCCTCGAACTGCTCCACCTCGGCGGCCGGCCGATCCACCACGCGGTGTTGATGATGATCCCCGAGGCGTGGGAGAACAACGCCGAGATGGACCCGGCGCAACGGGACTTCTACCGCTTCCACGCGTCGGTGATGGAGCCGTGGGACGGCCCGGCGAGCGTGACGTTCACCGACGGCACCGTCATCGGCGCCGTGCTCGACCGCAACGGCCTGCGTCCGAGCCGCTACTGGGTGACGGACGACGACCTCGTCGTGATGGCCTCGGAGGTCGGCGTCATCGACATCGACCCGGCCAAGGTCGTCACCAAGGGCCGCCTGCAACCGGGGCGCATGTTCCTCATCGACACGGCCGAGGGTCGCATCGTCGACGACGAGGAGATCAAGACGGCGCTGGCCGCCGAGCACCCTTACGGCCAGTGGTTGGAGGAGAGCCTCGTCGACCTCGCCGACCTCCCCGAACGGGAGCACGTCGTGTTCAGCCACGACAGCGTGCTGCGCCGCCAGCAGCTGTTCGGCTACACCCACGAGGAGCTCAAGGTCATCGTCGCCCCGATGGCGCTGCGCGGCATCGAGCCGATCGGGTCGATGGGCACCGACACGCCGATCGCCGTGCTGTCGGACCGCGCCCGCCTGCTGTTCGACTACTTCGCCCAGCTCTTCGCGCAGGTCACCAACCCGCCGCTCGACGCCATCCGCGAGGAGGTCGTCACGTCGGTGTCGTCGACGATCGGGCCGGAGGACGACCTGCTGCGGCCGAG
Organism: uncultured Acidimicrobiia bacterium; assembly: GCA_963784255.1. Lineage (GTDB taxonomy): Bacteria > Actinomycetota > Acidimicrobiia > Acidimicrobiales > Ilumatobacteraceae > JALZMG01. The sequence goes on from CAWAQO010000007.1 coordinate 1,026,393, forward strand.
CCCGGCGAGCTGCCGGCAGCTCGTGCTGCCGTTCCCCATCATCGACAACGACGAGCTGTCGAAGATCGTCCACGCCAACGACGGCGGCCGCTTCCCCGACCTGCGGTCGCACGTCGTCAAGGGCCTGTACCGCGTCGCCGGCGGGGGGCTGGCGCTCGAGCGGGCGTTGTCGGCCATCTGCAGCGAGGTGACGTCGGCCATCGACGAGGGCGCCCGGATCATCGTGCTGTCGGACCGCAACGCCGACGACGCCGAGGCGCCGATCCCGTCGCTGCTGCTGACCGCCGCCGTGCACCACCACCTCGTGCGCACGAAGCAGCGCACGATGGTCGGCCTGCTCGTCGAGTGCGGCGACGCCCGCGAGGTCCACCACATGGCCCTGCTGATCGGCTACGGGGCCGGGGCGATCAACCCCTACCTGGCGTTCGAGTCGATCGAGGACCTCATCGCCGAGCGGATGCACGGCCTCGGCGACATCCCGCCGGAGAAGGCGCTGCGCAACTACATCAAGGCGTGCGGCAAGGGCGTCCTCAAGGTGATGTCGAAGATGGGGGTCTCGACCGTCGCCAGCTACACCGGCGCCCAGATCTTCGAGGCCATCGGGCTCGGGGACGTGCTCGTCGAGCGCTACTTCACGGGCACGGTCAGCCGCCTCGGCGGCGTCGGCCTCACCGAGCTGGCCGCCGAGGTCGCCGCCCGGCATGCCCAGGCCCACCCCAAGCGCCCCGAGGAGCGGGCCCACCGCAAGCTCGAGCTCGGCGGCGAGTACCAGTGGCGCCGCGAGGGCGACGTCCACCTGTTCAACCCGGAGACCGTCTTCAAGCTCCAGCACGCCACCCGGGCCAAGCGCTACGACATCTTCCGCCAGTACTCCCGCGCCGTCGACGACCAGTCGGCGCGCCTGGCCACGCTGCGCGGCCTGTTCGAGTTCAAGTTCGGTGAGCGCCAATCGGTGCCCATCGACCAGGTCGAGACGGTGGCCTCGATCGTGCGGCGCTTCTCGACGGGCGCGATGAGCTACGGCTCGATCTCGGCCGAGGCCCACGAGACCCTGGCCATCGCGATGAACCGCCTGGGGGCCAAGTCGAACACCGGGGAGGGCGGCGAGGACGCCGACCGGCTGCACGACCCGAGCCGCCGGTCGGCCATCAAGCAGGTGGCGTCGGGCCGCTTCGGCGTGACATCGGAGTACCTCACCAACGCCGACGACCTGCAGATCAAGATGGCGCAGGGGGCCAAGCCGGGCGAGGGCGGCCAGCTCCCCGGCCACAAGGTGTACCCGTGGATCGCCAAGACCCGGTACTCCACCCCGGGTGTCGGCCTGATCAGCCCGCCGCCGCATCACGACATCTATTCCATCGAGGACCTCAAGCAGCTCATCCACGACCTCAAGAACTCCAACCCGGCGGCGCGCGTCCACGTGAAGCTCGTCGCCGAGGTTGGGGTCGGCACCGTTGCGGCCGGGGTCAGCAAGGCGAAAGCAGACGTCGTGCTGATCTCCGGCCACGACGGCGGCACGGGCGCCAGCCCGCTGACGTCGCTCAAGCACGCCGGCGGTCCGTGGGAGCTGGGTCTCGCCGAGACCCAGCAGACGCTGCTGCTGAACGGGCTGCGCGACCGCATCGTCGTGCAGACCGACGGCCAGCTGAAGACCGGCCGCGACGTCGTCATCGCCGCGTTGCTCGGCGCCGAGGAGTTCGGCTTCGCGACCGCGCCGCTGGTCGTCTCGGGCTGCATCATGATGCGCGTCTGCCACCTCGACACGTGCCCGGTGGGCGTGGCCACCCAGAACCCCGAGCTGCGCAAGCGCTTCACCGGCAAGCCCGAGTTCGTCGAGACGTTCTTCGAGTTCATCGCCGAGGAGGTCCGCGAGCTGATGGCCGCCCTCGGCTTCCGCACGATGGCGGAGATGATCGGCCACGTCGAGGCGCTCGACACGCGCAAGGCGATCGATCACTGGAAGGCCTCGGGCCTCGACATCACCCCGATCCTCGCCGTGCCGCAGAACCCCTACGGGCAGTCGATGCACCAGACGGTCGGCCAGGACCACGGCCTCGAGGACGCGCTCGACGTCGAGCTGATGCGCCTCGCCCAGCCGGCGATCCTGGACGGCCAGCACGTCGAGATCGACCTGCCGATCCGCAACGTCAACCGCACGGTCGGCACGATGCTCGGCCACCAGATCACCAAGCAGTGGAAGGGCGCCGGCCTGCCGGACGGCACCATCGACATCCGTCTGCACGGGTCGGCCGGACAGAGCTTCGGCGCGTTCCTGCCGTCCGGCGTGACCATGCGCCTGGAGGGCGACGCCAACGACTACCTCGGCAAGGGCCTGTCGGGTGGCCGGCTGGTCGTGCTGCCGCCGCCGACGTCACCCTTCGTGGCCGAGGAGCAGATCATCGCCGGCAACGTCATCGCCTACGGCGCCACGGGCGGCGAGATCTTCCTGCGCGGCGTCGTCGGCGAGCGCTTCTGCGTGCGCAACTCGGGTGCCCTCGCCGTCGTCGAGGGCATCGGCGACCACGGGTGCGAGTACATGACCGGCGGCCGCGTCGTCGTGCTCGGTCCCACCGGACGCAACTTCGGCGCCGGCATGTCCGGCGGCATCGCCTACGCGCTCGACCACGACGGCAAGTTCCGCTCGCGGCTGAACGAGGAGATGGTCACGCTCGAGGAGCTCGACGCCGACGACCGCGACTTCCTCCGCGAGACGGTCCGCCGCCACGGCGAGCTCACCGGCTCGGCGGTGGCCGAGCGGCTGCTGGCGTCGTGGAGCGTCGCCGTCAGCCGCTTCCGGAAGGTGATGCCGCTCGACTACAAGCGCGTGCTCGCGGTGATGAAGCTGGCCGAGTCCGAGGGCCTCACCGAGGACGAGACCATGAAGCGCGTGATGGAGGCGAGCCATGGTTGAGCTTCTTGCATCGGATCCGGTCGCCAGGGCGACCGTTCCAGATGCAGGAACGGCGGTGCGGCATGGGTGAGGCGACCGGGTTCCTCCAGTGGGACCGGGCGCTGCCGTCGCGGCGGGCCGTCGCGGTGCGGCTGCGCGACTGGAAGGAGGTCTACGAGGACTTCCCGAGCAAGGAGGTGCAGACCCAGGCCGGCCGGTGCATGGACTGCGGGATCCCCTTCTGCAACAACGGCTGCCCGCTCGGCAACCTCATCCCCGACTGGAACGACCTCGTCTACCGCGACCACTGGCAGGACGCCATCGATCGCCTCCACGCCACCAACAACTTCCCCGAGTTCACCGGTCGTCTCTGCCCGGCGCCCTGCGAGGCGGCGTGCGTGCTCGGCATCAACGCCGACCCCGTCACCATCAAGCAGGTCGAGGTGGAGATCATCGACCGGGCGTGGGAGGAGGGCTGGGTGCTGCCGCAGGTGCCGACGGTGCGCACCGGCAAGCGCGTCGCCGTCATCGGCTCCGGCCCGGCCGGGCTGGCCGCGGCCCAGCAGCTCACGCGGGCCGGCCACGACGTCCTCGTGCTCGAGCGGGACGACCGCATCGGCGGGCTGCTGCGCTACGGCATCCCCGAGTTCAAGATGGAGAAGCGCCACGTCGACCGGCGGCTGGCGCAGATGGAGGCCGAGGGCACCGAGTTCCGCACCAACGCCGGCGTCGGCGACGGCATCGACATCGACGTGCTGCTCGCCTCCAACGACGCCGTCGTGCTGGCGTGCGGGGCCACGGCCTGGCGCGACCTGCCCGTGCCGGGCCGCGATGTCGACGGCATCTACCAGGCGATGGAGTACCTGCCGTGGGCCAACCGCGTGCAGCAGGGCGACATCGACGAGACCCCGATCACCGCCGCCGGCAAGCACGTCGTCATCATCGGCGGCGGCGACACCGGCGCCGACTGCCTCGGGACGGTGCACCGCCAGGGCGCCGCCTCGGTGACCCAGTTGGAGATCCTGCCCCGACCGCCGGACGAGCGGGCGACGGAGAACCCGTGGCCGCAGTGGAGCCTGATCTACCGCGTCTCGTCGGCCCACGAGGAGGGCGGTGAGCGCGTCTTCTCGGTCAACACCGAGCGCTTCCTCGACGACGGTGCGGGCAACGTGCGGGCCCTGCTGATCCACGAGGTCGAGCTGGTCGACGGTCGCTTCCAGAAGGTCGAGGGGACGGAGCGCGAGCTGCCGGCGGATCTCGTCCTGCTGGCGATGGGGTTCGTCGGGCCGGAGAAGGGGAGCTGGCTGGAGCGACTCGGCGTGGAGCTCGACGAGCGCGGCAACGTGCGCCGGGACGACGACTTCATGACCAGCGTGCCGGGCGTGTTCGCCGCCGGCGACATGGGTCGCGGCCAGAGCCTCATCGTGTGGGCGATCGCCGAGGGGCGGTCGTGCGCCGCCGGCGTCGATCGCTACCTGGTGGGCGAGACGACGTTGCCGTCACCGGTGCTGCCGACCACCCGGCCGCTCACGTGAGGGCTCGGCTCGCCCGACGTGACAGGGTGCACACCGCGCGCTGGGTGATGGACGTAACCTGACGGTCATGTTCTCGCGGGTGAGGCGTCCGGGCGGCGTCGCGCTGCTCGGCGCTGTTGCGGTGCTCGGGCTCACGGCATGCGGCGGCGGCGACGACGACGCCTCCGCCACCACCGTCAACATCGAACCGTCGAGCTACGTCGTCAAGGAGCCGGCCACCACCACGACGGTGCCGGAGGTCGTCGAGCCCGACGCCGAGGGCCGCTCGCCCGTCGAGCAGGCCTACGTCGTCGCGTCCAACAACGACGTGCCCTACAACATCGCCCGCATGTTCGACGTCGATCTCGAGGAGTTGCGCAAGTACAACGGCTGGGAGGAGACGACGTTCGTCGGCTTCCCGGGCGTCGGCGGCACGGTGCGCATCCCGCCCGGCGCCAAGTTCATCGACCCCAGCGTGACCACGACGACGGTGGCCGCCGGCAGCGACGACGAGGACACGGCGGCCGCGGCGTCGACGCCGGCCGGGCCCTGCGCCGCCGGCACCCACGAGATCGAGGACGGCGACTACCCGGTGAACGTCGCCCGCAAGTACGACGTCACGCTGGAGGCCCTGCTCGCCGCCAACAACTGGTCGATCGACGCCAACGGCAACGTGCCGGCCTGGCCCGCCGTCGGCCAGACGATCACCATCCCCGCCGGCGACAACTGCGAGACGACCACGACGGTCGCCGGCTGAGCCCGCTCAGCGGGCCGGCGCCAGGCCGACCATGCGGCCCTGGCGGAAGATCGTCACCGGGCCGTTGTCGCTGACCACGGCGATCGTGGTCGAGGGGTGGTCGTAGCTGAACCGCTGCGCCGAGCGGTGGCGCATCCCCCGGTCGCTGTCCACGTTGCGCTCGGCCTCCTCGCTCGACCGGAGCCCGACGCCGAGGTACTGGACGCTGCCGTCGGCGGTGACGAGCGTGGCCAGGTCGTGCTGCTGGAGTGAGGCGAAGAGGGCCGGGAAGTGCTGACGGTTGGTGATCGACAGCCGCGGCGCGTGGAACTTGGTCGCCACGTCCATCGACGCCCACTGGAAGCCCTCCTCGTGGACGACGATCGTGGCGCCGACCCGGGCCGGCGACAGCCAGTGCACGGCGAGGTCGAGCAGCCCGTGGGCGACGGCCGGATCGAGGTCGGGCGCACGCGAGCAGAGCGCCGGCAGCAGCGCCGCCGCCGTGGGCCGGTCGGTCCAGGTCTGGCCGTCCCAGGCGATCACGCGTCCGTCGGCGAACAGGCGCACCTGACCGAACACCGCCGTGCGCTGGACGATGCACGCCCCCGTGGCCTCCTGGAGCCGGACGAGCTCGGCCTCGTGCTGCACCGGGCGGTCGAAGCAAGCGAGGACGGGGCTGTCCTCGTGACGGTTGACGACGAAGGCCGAGCGTCCGTCGGCGAACGTCCTGGCCATGTCGCGCGGCAGCCCGTCGAGGGGCACGAGGTCGGCGATCCCGCCGCCGCCCCAGATGCTGGCGCCGGCCGGCATCGAGAACGAGCCGTACAGCGGCCGGCGACCCTCGAACATCGGGATCCGCCGGGCGTAGTCGAGCTCGTCGAGCAGCAGGTCGCGCACGCCCTCGTCCTCGTCGAGGGCGATGCCGTCGTCGGAGAGCTCCTCGGCGAGACGGCGGGCCGACCCGGTGAGCAGCTCGTTCGTCACCAGGTCCACGCTACGGCGATTCGATCACCGCTCGGCCGCTAGCCGAGGTCGGGCCAGCGCCGGGTCGGGCGGCTGCGCCACCCGGCGATGCCCTGCTTGCGGTGCTTCGAGAGGTCCCACTGCCGGCGCCAGCCGGTGTAGTCGGGGCCGCCGAGGCGCGGGCTCGTGCCGCCGGCCGCCCGCCGGCGGGCCGTCCAGTAGTCGGTGGTCGCTTCGTCGGCGAGCGTGGTGACCGCCTGCTCGATGCGCGCGTTGAAGCGTCGGGTGCTCTCGTCGGCGTCCGGCCGCATCGGCGCGCCGAACACCACGCGGCGCGGCCCGGGCGGGGCCGCTTCATGCCCTTGCCGAAGATCGAGCCGGTGCCGTCGATGAAGACGGGGACGACCGGCGCGCCGGTGCGCCCCGCCAGGTAGGCGGCGCCGCCCTTGAAGTCCTGGCCCCACCCGTCGGGCGAGCGGCCACCCTCGGGATAGATCACGAGGCTCCAGCCGTCGTCGATCAGATCGCGGACCATGTCGGCCGACCTGCGCCCGGTCGACTCACGGTCGATGGGGATGGCGTTGAGCGACAGGGCGGCGAGCGTCGCCTTCCACCGCTTGTCGAAGAAGTAATCGGCGGCGGCGGCCACGACGAGACGCTTGCGCCACGTGAACGGCACGGCCCGGACCATCAACGCGGTGTCGAGGTGGCTGTGGTGGTTGGGGGCGAAGATCAGCGGCGGTGGCGGGCCGTCGCCGTCGTCGGCCTGTCGGCGCAGGTCCTCGAGGCGGTCCTGGCCGAACACCTCGGGATCGGCAAGGCCGCGCACGGCGATGCGCACCGGCCCCTCGGCGAGCAGGCCGCGAGCGACGCGGGCGGCCGGCTTGCGAGCCCACGAGGTGTCGTAGTCGGCGCCGAGGCTCGGCGGCTCGGCGGGCACCTCGACGCCGCGGGGGACGGTCGGGGCGCGGTAGGGGAAGCCGATGTTGCGGCCGGGTGCGGCCACCCGCTCGACCGCCCGCTCGACACGGCCGGCGGCGTGGGCGGCCCGGCGCAGCGCGAGGCGCGTGCCGGCGCTCATCGCCGCCCCGCTGCGCTCGCTCATCGAACGTCGGCCATCAGGATCGGCGGCGTGTGCACGTGGGTGACCGTGGGGGAGCGCCCGACCACGTCGGAGGCGATCTCCAGCGCGTCGTCGAGCGTCGAGGCCGGCACGAAGCCGAGCCGGCGCACGGCCTTCGGATCGCCGCCGACGATGATCACCCGCCCGCAGTGCTGCAGCCCGTGGGCGCCCCAGTACCACATGTAGAACGGGTGCACGCCGTGGTAGGCGTTGCCCGTGCGGTAGAGGTGGCGGTACCACTCGTCGGTGGCGTAGCGCTCCTCGTACTGCTTCGACATCACGTGCGGGTCGGTGGTGTCCGCCAGCACCTCTTCGTAGAAGTCGATGTAGCTCGGGTGGTGCACCGGGTGGAAGTCGGGCTGCGTCGGGTGGAACATGATCACCACGCCGCCCTCGCGCACGAGCGGCCTGCCGCGGTACATGTTGAAGAAGTACCCGAGCCCGGTGCACATCACGAGGATCGGGTTCATGATCGAGTGCACGTTGTACGGGCAGATGTAGGGGATGCCCATCGTCAGGATGTCGGTCTGGCCCTCGACCTCGACGAGGTGTTGGGCGTAGACCTTCTCGGTCGTGCGCCGGTGCACGGCCTCGACCTCGCCGGCCTGGACGCTCGTCATCTGGTGGGGCGCCTCGAGCGAGTGGAAGATCTTGCGGGCCAGCCGGGTCGGCGCCAGTGAGACCGACTTGGCGGTGCCGAGGTACATCGCGCGGTCGCGCGCCGTCCACTCCCACTCCCGCTTGGACAGGAACTCGAACGCCGGCGGGAACGTGTCGGTGTTGAGCGTGGTCTCGACCTGGAAGACCTTGACCCCGCTGTCGACCAGCACCTTGCCCATCCGCCAGTTGCTCTTGTGCAGCTCGCTGGCGTGCTGGTCCATGAAGCTGTGGCTGGCCTCCATCGTCTGCGGGTTGTGGTGGTGGCGCAGCGACCGGTACGAGGCCAGCCCGGTGGCGGTCGACTTCCAGCCGCCGTCCATCGCGACCAGGTTGATGTTGACGTAGACGAGCAGGTCGGACGTCGCCGCTCGCTTGTTGATCTCGACCTCCTCGCCGTGCGGGGTGGAGCCGAGGTAGACGAGGTTGTCGGGATCCTCGGCGTCGTGCTGGGTCAGCAGGCCGCGTGGCTCGAAGGCGTCGTACACGCGGTCGCCGATGGCGTGGCGCAGCTCGGCCTCGGTCATCCGGCGGTGCAGGGCGAGGGCGCAGATCAGCTCGACGTCGTCGACGCCGGCCTCGGCGGCGAGGTCGAGCACGGCCTCGATGACCCGCTGGCGCACGTCCGGCCGGCGCATCTTCGGCAGCGGCAGGCTGACGTCGTCGAAGGCGATCGTCAGCCGCATGCCCGGGAACAGCAGCGTCGGGAGCGGATCCTGGTCGATGGGCTCGAGGAGGGCGTGGCGGATGGCGCCGTCGATGTCGTCGATCGCCGGCAGCGGCTCGGGCGCGTAGATCACGCGGCTGCGGTCGGCCGGCAGCTTCTCCAGGCTGAAGCCCTCCCCCCGCCACACCAGCGTCGGCGGTGTCGAACGGTCGACGTCGAGGACGAATCCGGGGCGCGGCATCAGACTGCGTTCCCCGGCCACGCAGGCCGTTGCCGGCCGCTCACTCGCTGGCGCTCGCTCGCTCGCATCATCTGTCGGGTTCTCCTCAGCGCAGGTCGAAGGCGATCTTGACGGCGCCGCGCCGGCCGGCGGCCGCGGCGTGGGCGATGGCGTCGACGTGGTCGGCCAGGGGATAGGTGGCCGAGAGCCAGCGCTCCGCCTCGATGACGTCGGCGGTCTCGAGGGCGAGGTCGAAGGTCTTGCGACCGTCGCGCTCCGTGCCGTAGGTGTAGGCGCCGACGAGCTCGGTCTCGCGGTGCCACAGCCCGGTGAGGTCGAGCGTGACCTCGGCGGGCATGCCCATCAGCACCACGCGGCCGCGCGGTCGTGTGATGGCGAGGGCGTCGGCGACCGAGCGCTCGCTGCCGACGGCGTCGATGGTGGCGTGGGCACCCGACGACAGATGGTCGCCGATCACGTGGCAGCCGACGATGCGCCGGACGGCCCTCGCCAGCTCGGCGGCGGGGACGACCTCGTGGGCGCCGAGGCGGCGGGCTTCGCGCTGCTGGTGCGGGTAGCGGGCACCGACCACGACCGTGGCCTGGGGCACGTAGCGGACGAGGCCGGCGACGGCGGCCAGGCCCATCGTGCCGGCCCCGAGGACGGCGATCACCGGCGACTCGGCGGCCACGGCGGCCGCCTTCGAGCGCGGCGTGGATGCCGCCGGCGAGCGGCTCGACGAGCACGGCCCGCTCGTCGGGGACGTCGTCGCCGATGCGGTGCAGTTGGGTGTCGTGGGCCACCAGTTCGGGCGACCAGCCGCCGCCCGTCGCACAGCAGAACCCGGTCTGGATGCCGGCGTCCAGCGGACCGGTGGCGAGGTGGGCGTAGTCGTCACCGTCGCCGGGTGCGGCGCCGTCGAACGGCGGCGCGAAGCCGCGGGCCTCGTGGCCGAGCACCGGTTCGAGCACGACGCGCGTGCCGTCGTCGAGCTCGCCGACGACCTCGTGGCCGGGCACGAACGGGAAGCTGACCCAGTCGTCGAAGTAGGTCGACGCGTGACCCTCGATCATCGACAGGTCCGACCCGCAGATCCCGGCCAGGCACGGCCGCACGCGGTGCCAGCCGGGGCCGGGCAGCTCGGGCGGGTCGACGTTGGTGTACTCCAGCGGCCCCACCCGCACGGCGGCCGCCGGCGCCAACGCCGACGCGACCCGCGCCAGCCCGAGCCGCGACATCGACCGACGCACCTGCAGCGCCTTCACATCGGGCCTCGCTGCGCTCGGCCTCCGAGCTCGGCGGCTCCGCTGCGCTTCGCCGCTCGCCCGACCTCGGCCTCCTGGTTCGCGCGTTCCATCATGCGAACTTCCGGCGGCGTTCGCGCTCGACCATGAGCGGGGCGAAGGGCAGGAGGGGGCGGGGGCCGCCGCTGGCCTTGGCCCACTGCTCGACGAGCCAGCCGCGCTTGCGGGCGATGGCGGCCAACCGGGTCTCCGGGTTGACGGCGACCGGGAAGCCGACGGCTTCGAGCAGCGGCAGGTCGCTCGTGGAGTCGGCGTAGGCGACCGCTTGGTCGATGCGCAGGCCCTCGGCGCGGCAGTAGTCGTCGAGCAGTTGGGCCCGCGTCTCGCCCGTCGGCGGCACCTGGCGCATCTCGCCGGAGTAGGTCCCGTCCGGCCGCACGCTCATCTCGGCCGCGATGATCTCGTCGAACAACGGTCGCAGCCCGGCGACGGCGAAGTCGAGGGCGCCGGTGATCAGGATCGTGCGGTGGCCGAGCTGGCGGTGCTCGCGCACCCGGCGCAGCCCGGCCGGGAAGCTCTTCGTCAGGATCAGCTGGGACAGCAGCTCGGCGGCGTCGGCCTCGATCTGGGCGACCGGCGCGTCCTCGTAACGGCGGTAGAAGTGGCGGAGGAAGTCACCGCGATCGACGCGGTCGAGCTTGAGCAGGCCGGGTGCCTCGGCCAGCGTGCGCACGGCGTAGCGCAGCCGCTCGCCGCGGTCGAGCCGGCGGGTGGCCAGCCACGAGTAGCTCTCGACGACGTTGCTGGCGATCAGCGTGTTCTCGAGGTCGAAGGCGGCGACCTGGCGGTCGGACGACAGGACCTGGCGGCGCAGCCGGTCGGCCCGGTCGATGCGGGTCTTGCCCGGCACGGTCTTGACGCGGGCGTGCTGGACGATCGACGGCAGGTGGATCTCGCGGATGTACGTCGGCCAGTCGACCGCCAGCGGGTCGAAGCCGAACGCCGCCTGGTCCTCGGGTGGCAGCGACGCCCACATCGCCATCAGCTGGTCGACCTGGTAGATCGCCTCGCACTCGGTGTAGAGGCCGTACAGCTCGACGTACTCGAGGGCCCGTTCGACCTCCATCCGCTTGCTCTCCAGCCGCGCCGACAGCTCGGCCTGGCGGCCGCGCAGCGGGAGCGTCTGGAGCAGCTGCTCGCCCTTGGTGATCACCGCCTTCGCCCGCTGCAGCTGGCCCTGGACGCGACCTCGGCCGGGGAACCGGAACTCGGGCACGACGATCGGTTGCCCCTCGCTGTCGTACAGCGGGTGCTCGGTGAACCAGCCGCTGACGTTGTCGACGAGCGTGCGGTAGCGCAGCGGGTTGATCCCGCCGGACGCCACCTGGCAGATCGGGGGTGCACGGTCGGGGCCGAGCGCGGCGACGGTGATGATCGCGGCGACGACGAGGTCGACGGGGATCACGTCGACGGTGCCCTCGGGCACGCCCGGGAACTCGCGCAGCAGCCCGCGGGCGTAGGAGATGAGCACCGGCTCGGCCATCCGGAAGCCGCGGATCCAGCCCGGCCGCGGCTCGGCCAGCGCCGACTCGATGATCGAGGGCCGCACGATGCTCACGGGAACGTCGCCCTTGCTGTCGATCAGCGCCTGCTCGCCGAGGGCCTTGGTGAACGCGTAGGCGTCGGGCCAGCCGACGCTGGCGGCGCGGGCCCGCCCGGCCTCGACGAGGCGGTCGCGCACCCACCGCTCGCGCAGCTGCTCGGTCTTCGCGGCGAGGGCGGGCGCGCCTGCCGCGCCGAGCTCCTTGCGGGCGGTGGCCCGCAGCTCGACCAGCCGGTCCGGCTGGCGGCTGGCCGCCTCGGCATCGCCGCGCAGGCGACGGGCGGCGGCGACCTCGCCGCGCCAGCTCAGCCCGAGGTCGAAGGGGCCGGCGCTGACCAGCTCCTCCGGGGCGGTGCCGCGGCGGTTCCCGGCCACGTAGCACGTCGACACCGACACCATGTGCGGTCGCACGCCGAGCTCCTGCAGCAGCGTGGCGATGCGCATCGGGCCGAGCAGGTTGATCTCGACGGCCGCGTCGAGCGGCGAGTCGAACGAGACGGCTGCCGCCGAGTGGATGACGACGTCGCACGCGGCGAGGACCGCCGTGGCCTCCTCCGACAGGCCGAGGCCGTCGGTGCCGACGTCACCCGCGATGACGGTGATGCGGTCGGCGGCCATGGCTTCGAACCCGGCCGCGCCGAGCTCGGCGCGCAGGACGTCGAAGGCGTCGTTCTTGAGCACCTCGCGCTGCACTCGCCGGGCCGCCGGCGCCCGCTTGCCGTCGCGCACGAGCAGCACCAGGGAGCAGTCCGGGACGCTGCGCAGCAGGCGCTCGACCAGGGCCGTGCCGACGAAGCCGGTCGCCCCGGTGATGGCGATGCGCTTCCCGGCGAGGGCCGCGGCGATCATGCCCCCTGTCTAGCAGAGTTGTCTACCAAATGGTAGACAGGGGTCCGTGAGCACGGCGCCGCCGACGACGCGGGACCGGATCCTCGCCGCCGCCCTGACCCGCTTCGGCACCAGGGGCGTCGACGCCGTGTCGCTCGACGAGATCGCCGTCGCCGTCGGCGTCCGCAAGCAGACCGTCCTGTACTGGTTCGCCAGCAAGGAGGAGCTCGTCGACGCCGTGCTGGAGGCCACCGCCGGTGAGCTGGCCGTCGTCGTCGACGCCGCCGTCCGGGCGGCGCCGGACGACCCCCTGGCCCGCATCGACGCCGTCGTCATGGCCACGTTCCGCCTGGCCGTGCGCCGGCCGGCCCTGCTGGGCCTCGTGCGCGAGCTCAGCCGGCTGCCCGCCGACCAGGCCGACCGGTTGCGGGCCCGCATCGAGCCGCTGGTGGAACGGGCGATCGGGTACCTGCGGGCGGAGATGGCGGCCGGCCGGCTGCGCCGTGGCGACCCCCGTCTGGTCGCCGCCATCGCCTACGGCACGGTGACCGGCATCGCCACCGAGCCGGAGGCGCTGCGGGCCGTCGGATGGGCCCCGACCGCGGCCGGGCTGCGCCGGCTGCGCGGCGAGCTGCGGGCGTTCCTCCGTGCGGCGCTGGCGCCCTGACGCTCCCCAATCTGGGCGGGATCTTCACCACGGACCGATCTGGGCGGGATCCTCGCCGGCAGGTGGGACGATCCCCGCCCGGATCGAGGGACGGGCCTCGGGTCAGCCGGCCTTGCGCAGCCGCCGCAGCGGCGGTTCGGTCTTCGGCGGTTGACGGCGGGGTGGGAGGCTCCGGAGCAGGTCGGTGGTGGCATCGGTCACCCGCCGGACGGCCTTCTCGAAGGCCTGCTCCGACGCCGCCGACGTGGCCTGCACCCCACTGACCTTGCGGACGTACTGACGGGCGGCGGCCTCGATCTCCTCCGGCGTCGCCGCCGGCTCGAGCCCGCGCAGCGTCGTGATGTTGCGGCACATGCCGCCATCGTCGCGCGGCGGCTCAGTCCGGGCGCGTGCGGTACCCGCGGAACGCCGCGTCGACGCGGAACCCCAAGGCGTCGTACAGCGCCCTGGCGGGGCGCGGTGCTCCTGCACCGTGAGGGCGACGTCCGGCGTGCTCGCCGAGGAGCTCGCGGGCGAGGGCCGTCACCAGCCGCCGGCCGGTGCCGCCGCGGCGGCCGTCCGGCGCGACCGCGATGAAGTCGATGTAGCCCGATCCGTCCGGTTGGACCTTGCCGGCGGCGTAGCCGGCGAACCGCCCCTCGTCCTCGGCGACGAGCACGATCCGCTCGCCGCGGCCGGCGTGCTCGACGAGGTGCGCGGCGGTGGCGTACGTCGCCGGGAACTCGGTGTCGTGGAGCGGCTGGATCGCCACCTCGTCCCCCGCGACGGCCGGCCGGATCCGGGCGCGGTCGTCGGGCCCCCACCCGGCAGCGGTCGCGCGGTCGACCACGTAGGCGTAGTTCGTCTCGCTCGCCGGCCAGCCCAGCTCGCCGGCGAGGGCGGCCAGCCGGACATTGGCCACGTCACCGCACATCTCGCGGTCGACGATGCCGTCCGGGAGCTCGGCCATCACCTCGTCGACGAGGCCCCTTGCCCATCGCGCCCACGCCTCGTCGTCCCCGTCGATCCACGGACCGAAGATCCACGCCCGCCCCAGCTCGTCGTCCCGCTCGACGAGCGCGGCGCCGGCGATCGTCCCGGCGACGTCGCGCGCGACGCGCACCGTCTCGGTCCACGCCGGCTGGAGGTCGGCCAGCTCGGCGCGGATCCCCTCCTCCGCGACGCCGAGGTACACGATGTTGCCCTCCGGGCGCTGCTGCTGGCGCGTGATCAGGGCCACCACGTCATCGTGCTCGTCCGGACGGGGCTGCATCCCGGCGCACCGTAATGGCGGCCGTACCATCGGTCGGGTGCCGAATGCCGTGACCGTGTCGGGGCTGGTGAAGACGTTCGGGACGACGAGGGCGCTCGACGGCCTCGCGCTCGAGGTGGCCGGCGGTGAGGTGCACGGGTTCCTCGGGCCCAACGGCGCCGGGAAGTCGACGACGATCCGCATCCTTCTCGGGCTCCTACGGGCCGACGAGGGCACCGCCGCGCTGCTCGACGGCGATCCTTGGCGGGACGCGGTGACCCTCCACCGCCGCCTGGCGTACGTGCCGGGCGAAGTCAGCCTGTGGCCCAACCTCACCGGCGGCGAGACGATCGACCTCCTCGGCCGCGTCCGGGGTGGGCTCGATCAGGCCCGACGCGCCGACCTGCTCGCCCGCTTCGACCTCGATCCGACGAAGAAGGCGCGGGCGTACTCCAAGGGCAACCGGCAGAAGGTCGCGCTCGTCGCCGCGCTGGCCTCCGACGTCGAGCTGCTCATCCTCGACGAGCCGACGTCCGGGCTCGACCCGCTGATGGAGTCGGTGTTCCAGGACTGCGTCCGCGAGTTCAGGGCCGAGGGCCGCACCGTGCTGCTGTCCAGCCACATCCTCGCCGAGGTGGAGGCACTGTGCGACCGGGTCACCATCATCCGCCGCGGCCGCACTGTCGAGAGCGGCACACTGGCCGAGCTCCGCCACCTCACCCGCACGTCGATCAGCGCCGAGACGCTGCAGCCGCCGAACGGGCTCGCCGGCCTGCCCGGTGTGCACAACGTCGTGACGCACGACCACCGCGTGGCCTTCGACGTGGAGACCAGCCAGCTCGACCAGGTCCTCGCGCAGCTCGCCACGCTGGGCGTGCGCACGCTGACGAGCCAGCCGCCGACGTTGGAGGAGCTGTTCCTGCGCCACTACGGCGACGAGCTGACCGCCGCCGGGGCTGAAACGACGTGAGCCAGCTGGCCGGGACGGGGACGCTCGTCCGTCTGGTGCTGCGGCGCGACCGCGTCCGGCTGCCGGTGTGGATCCTCGGCATCGGGCTCACGGTCGTCGCCTCGGCGTCGAGCCTCCAGGGCCTGTACCCGACGCCGGCCGACCTGGCCAGCGCCTTCGCCCGGATCAGCGACAACACGGCGATCATCGCCCTGCGCGGCCCGCCCGTCGGCCTCGACACCGTCGGCGGCGCGGTGGTGTTCCAGCTGAGCGCGTTCGTGTTCGTCGTCACGGCGTTGATGAACGTGTTCCTCGTCACCCGGCACACGCGCGCCGAGGAGGAGACCGGGCGGGCCGAACTGGTCCGCGCCGGCGCCGTCGGCCGCCGGGCACCGATCACCGCCGCCCTCGCCGTCGCCGCGGTCGCCGACGTGCTCGTCGGCGTGATCGTCGCTGCCGGGCTGGTCGCCCTCGGCCTCGGAGCGACGGGCGCGCTTGCGTTCGGCGCGGCGACCGCCGCGGTCGGCGCCTTCTTCGGTGGCGTCACCGCGGTCACCGCGCAGATCAGCGAGCGGGGACGCCAGGCGTCGGGTCTCGCTGCGGCGGTGATCGGCGCGTCGTACGTCCTCCGGGCGCTCGGCGACACCGGCAACGGGGTCTTCTCGTGGTGCTCGCCGTTGGGGTGGGGTCAGGCCGTCCGGGCGTACGCCGGCGAGCGCTGGTGGACGCTGCTGCTGCCGGTGGCCGGGACGGCGCTGCTCGTCGCCGCGGCGTACGCCCTCGCCGCCCACCGCGACGTCGGCGCAGGGATGCTCCGCCAGCGCGCCGGCCCACCCCGGGCGTCGGCCGCGCTGGCCGGGCCCTTCGGGCTGGCGGCGCGCCTCGAGCGGGGGAGCGTGCTCGGGTGGGGCGTCGGGCTGTTCTTCGTCGGGGCCGCGTACGGCTCGATCGCCCACGACGTCGCCGACCTCATCGGCGACAACGAGCAGCTGCGCGAGATCATCGCCCGCCAGGCCGGGTCGATCACCGACTCCTTCTTCGCCACCACGCTGCTGATCCTCTCGCTCATCGGGTCCGGCTTCGCCGTGCAGGCGACGCTGCGGCTGCACAGCGAGGAGGCGGCCGGTCACGCCGAGGTCGTGCTGGCCGGCGCCGTCTCGCGGGTGCGCTGGGCCGGTGCCCACCTGGCCGTCGCCATCGGCGGGAGTGCGGTCGTGCTCGCCGCCGCGGGGCTCGGGGAGGGCGTCGCCGCCGCCATCGGCACCGCCGACGCCGCCCAGGTGCCCAGGCTGCTCGGCGCGTCGCTCGTCCACCTGCCCGCCCTCGCGGTGTTCGTCGGGTTGACGATGGCGCTGTTCGGGTTGGTGCCGCGGGCGGTCCTCGCCGTCTGGGCGGCCCTCGCCGTGTGCCTCGTGCTCGGGATGTTCGGTGACGTGCTCGGCCTGCCGCAGTGGCTGCGCGACCTGTCGCCGTTCGAGCACGTGCCGCAGGTGCCGGCGACGTCGTTCGACCCGGTGCCCGTCGTCGCGCTGACCGCCGTCGCCGCCGCGCTCGTCGCCGCCGGCCTGATCGGTTTACGCGGGCGGGACATCGGCTGACACCGGCGTATGGTCGGGCCGATGGGGGTCGAGGTCCGCACCATCACCGCCGATGAAGCGCTGGCGTGGCGGCGCGCCGTGCGCGCCGGGTTCCACCTGGCGGACACCGTGGACGACGCCGACTGGGTCGCCCGCACGGTCGAGCCGCTGGACCGCGTGTACGCCGCGTTCGACGGCGGTCGCATCGTCGCCACCTACCAGTCGTTCGCCAGCGAACTGACGGTGCCGGGCGGGGCGGCGGTCGCGGCCGGCGCCGTCACCGCGGTCACGTGCCGGGCCACGCACCGTCGCCAGGGGCTCCTCACCCGCATGATCACCGAGGACCTCACCGCGAGCGCCGAGCGCGGCGAGCCGGTCGAGATCCTGATCGCCGCCGAGTACCCGATCTACGGCCGCTTCGGCTACGGGCCGGCGGTGCCGTCGACGAGCTGGGAGCTCGCCGCCGGCCGCGCCCGGTTCGTGACGCCGGGCCGAGGTTCGATCGAGGAGGTCGACAACGAGACCTTCCGCCGCGAGGCGCCGCCGTTGTTCGAGCGGGTGCGGGCGGTCCGCCCGGGCATGATCGCCCGCGACGACATCATGTGGGACATGGCCGCCGACGTGCGCCGGCACCCGGAGAGCCAGCCGTGGCGCGGGTTCCGCATCCTCTGCCGTGACGACGACGGGGCGGTCCAGGGATGGGCCAGCTACAGCGTGGAGAGCCGGTGGGAGTACGGCGTGCCGGGTGCCACGGCCACCGTCGCCGGCATGCTCGCCGACACACCGGAGGCATCCACCCGCCTGTGGCGCTACCTCGCCGAGCTCGATCACGTCGCCACCGTGAAGGCGGGCGACCGACCGACCGACGAGGTGCTGCCGTGGTTGCTCGCCGACGCTCGCGCCGCCCGCGAGACGGCGCGCCGCGACTTCGTCTGGGTGCGTCCGCTCGACGTCATCGGGACGCTCGAGGCGCGCACGTCCCCGGCGACCGGTCGGTTCGTGGTCGAGGTCGTCGATCCGATGGGGTTCGCCGGCGGGCGCTACAGGGTGGATGCCTCGCCCGCCGGGGTCGAGTGCCGGCGCACCGACGAGTCGGCCGACATCACGATGCCGGTGGCCACGCTCGGCGCGGCCTGCCTCGGCGGGGCGGCTGTGAGCACGCTGCACGCGGCCGGCTGGCTCGACGAGCACACGCCGGGTGCCGTCGAGGTGGCCGACGCGGTGCTCGCCAGCGCCGTGCCGCCGTGGTGCAACACCTGGTTCTGACGGCGCGTCGGGCCGGTGAAGCGCGTCAGCGCTTGGTGTTGCGGCGCCGCCGGGTGTGGCGTTCGATGGCGAGCGCGACCAGGCGGTCGATCAGCTCCGGGTAGCTGACACCGGCGGCGTGCCACAACTTGGGGTACATCGAGATCGGCGTGAACCCGGGCATCGTGTTGGCCTCGTTGCAGAGGAACCCTCGCCCGTCCTCCTCGAGGAAGAAGTCGACGCGGGCGAGCCCGTCGCCGCGCAGCACCTGGAACACGCGCACCGCCAACGCCCGCACCTCCTCGGTCTGCGCCGCGGTGAGCGGCGCCGGCACGAGCAGCTGGGCGCCGTCGGTGACGTACTTGTCCTCGTAGTCGTAGAACTCGGCACCTGGCACGATCTCGCCGGCGCCGGACGCCTCCGGATGCGTCCCGCCGAGCACGGCCACCTCGATCTCCCGGCCCGCCACCGCCTCCTCGACGACCACCCACTCGTCGTACGTGAGGGCGTGCTCGATGGCGTCGCGCAGCTCCTCGATGTCGTGCGCCTTGCTGACGCCGACCGACGACCCCATGTTCGACGGCTTGACGAAGCACGGCAGGCCGAGCTCGGCGGCCAGCTCGCCGGGAAGGCCGGGCGTGCGCTGGTGGTCGGCGAAGGCGCGGAAGCGCGCCTGCGGGATGCCGTTGGCCGCGAGCACCTGCTTGGCCATCGCCTTGTCCATGGCCAACGCCGATCCGAGCACGCCGGCACCGACGTACGGGACGTCGGCCAGCTCGAGCAGCCCCTGCACCGTCCCGTCCTCGCCGAGTGGGCCGTGCAGCAGGGGCAGGACGACGGTGTGCTCGGCCGCGCCGGTGGCTGCGAGGACGGTCGACGGCGTCGTCGTGGGGCCGTTCGGATCGAGCCGGTCGGGCAGCTCCTGTGGTCCCGCGGCGAGCGCCCGCTGGGCACCCTCGGCGAGCGCCCACTCGCCGTCGGTGGAGATCCCGATCGGTGTGACGTCGTAGCGCGACGGGTCGATGGCCCGCAGGACGTGCGCCGCCGTGACGCAGCTGACCTCGTGCTCGGCCGAGCGACCACCGAAGAGGACGACGAGGCGAACCCGGCTCACGGCCACGACGGTACCGTTCGGCGGCGTGTTGTTCCGGGCATCCCAGGTCGCCGCGGCGACGGGTGGCCGGTTGGTCGGGCCGGACGTCGAGCTGCGCGGCGCCACGTTCGACTCCCGTCTCGTCCGCCCGGGTGAGCTGTTCGTGCCGCTGGTGGCCGGCCGGGACGGCCACGACTTCGTCACCGCCGCCGTCGCCGCCGGCGCCCCGGCCTACCTGACGGCGCGCCCGCCGGCCGGCAGCCGCCACCGCCATCGCCGTGCCGGACACGGCGGCGGCGTTGCTGGCGCTGGCGGCGTGGGCCCGGCGCCGGCTGCCGGCCACCGTGGTCGCCATCACGGGCAGCGTCGGCAAGACGAGCACGAAGGACCTCGTGCGGGCGGCCGTCGCCGGCGCTCGCCGGGTGTGGGCCAACGAGCGCAGCTTCAACAACGAGCAGGGCCTCCCGGTCACGGTGCTCGGCGCGCCGGACGACACGGAGGTGCTCGTCCTCGAGATGGGCATGCGCGGGTTCGGGGAGATCGCCCGGTTGTGCGACGTGGCGCGACCGGACATCGGCGTCGTGACGGCGGTCGCGCCCTCGCACACCGAGCGGGTCGGCGGCATCGACGGGGTCGCCCGCGCCAAAGCCGAGCTGGTGAGCGCGCTGCCGGAGGACGGGACAGCCGTGCTCAACGCCGACGACGCGCGGGTCGCGGCGATGGCCGGCGGCACGACGGCGTCGGTGGTGACGTTCGGCCGGTCCTCAGGCGCCGACGTCCGCGTCGAGGGGTTGCGCCTCGACGGGCTGGCCCGCCCGCGGTTCACCGTCGCCACGCCGTGGGGGCGGACGGAGGTGGCGCTGGCGGTCAGTGGCGCGCACATGGCGGTGAACGCCGCGGCGGCCGTCGCCGTTGCCGGCGTGCTCGGGATCGACCCGGCGATCGCGGCCGCCGGCCTGGCGACAGCCGAGGTGTCGGCGATGCGCATGGGTGTCGTGCGGGCGCCCGCCGGCGGCATCGTCGTCGACGACGCCTACAACGCCAACCCGGCGTCGATGCTGGCGGCCCTGGACGCGCTCGCCGCCATCGACGCCGAGCGGCGCGTCGCCGTGCTCGGCATGATGGCCGAGCTCGACGAACCAGGCCCGGCGCACCGCGCGGTGGCCGAGCGGGCCGCCGCACTGGGCATCGAGGTCGTCGCCGTCGGCACCGCCCTGTACGGGTCGCCGCCGGTCGCGCCGGAGGACGCGCCGGCGGTGGTCGGTCCGCTCGGACCCGGCGTGGCCGTGCTCGTCAAGGCCAGCCGGGCCGTCGGCCTCGAACGCGTCGTCGCCCTGCTGGTGCGCTGAGTCAATCGGTGGCGACGGCGGCGCCACGGCGGAGGTAGGCCGTTGCCGGCAGCCGGCGCAGATCGCACCACGCCGCCAGGCCGACCGCCACGAGCGCGCCGAGCCCGAGCACCCAGCGGGCGCCGAAGGCGTCGATGACCGGTCCGAACACCAGGTTGCCGATCGGCACGGAACCGCCGAAGGCCATGAACCACAACGGCATCACCGTGGCCCGCTCGGTGTCGGCGAGGTTCTCCTGGAAGATCGTCAGCAGGGCCGTCGTCGTGAGGAAGTAGGCGAAGCCGAGCACGAAGGCGACCGGGAAGGCCGGTCCGGGCGAGCGGATGACGGCGAAGGCGGCCAGGCTGGCGGCGAACAGCACGAGCCCGTCGACGACGAGCCGGCGGCGGTCGAAGGCGGCGAGCACGGTGCCGACGGCGAGGGCGCCGAGGCAGGCGCCGACGCCCCACGTCGTGTACAGCAACCGGTAGCCGGTGCTGTCCACGTCGACGCCGAAGTTGCGGCGGGCGACGGAGGGGAACAGCCCGACGTACACGAGGCACACCGTCGAGAACAGGCACATCGTCACGAGGCTGCGTCCGAGCACGCCGCGGCGCCTGGCGACGTTGATCCCGATGAGGAGGCGGCGCCAGCCCTCCTCGTCGTGGTGGGCCCGTACGTCGGGGACGTCGACGAGGTACAGGGCGGCGATCAGGAAGAGGTAGGTGGCCGCGTTGACGAGGAACAGGTGGCTCGTCGTGAACCCGGCGACGGCGAGCAGCGCGGCCAGGGCCGGCCCGATGACGCGGCTGGCGTTCATCATCACGGAGTTGAGGGCGACGGCGCCGGCGAGGTCCTGGCGGTGCACGAGCAACGGGATGCTCGCCTGGAACGCCGGCGCGTTGAGGGCGTTGGCGACGCCGATGAACAGCGAGATGGCGAACAACGTCCACAGCGGAGCCTGCCCGGCGACGAGGGCCGCCAGCACCACGCTGAAGACCATCTGCGCGGCCTGCATCGTCACGAGGTAGCCCCGCCGTGGGAAGCGGTCGGCCAGCACGCCGGCGGGGATCGACAGCAGCAACAGCGGGCCGAGTTGGGCGAAGACCAGCAGACCGACGAGGGCGGCAGAGCCGGTGCGGTGCTCCACGTACGCCGGCAGCGTGAAGTTCTGCATCCACGTGCCGACGTTGGAGGCGAACAGCCCGAGCCACACCAGCCGGAAGTCCGGATACGCGAGCGCGGCGCGCGCCGTCCCGGGGCGGTGCGCGTGAGGAGGCGCGTCGGCGATCGGCTGGGGGGTCAAGGCCGGCCAACGGTACCGGCCGGCCCGGTCGCCGGACCGGGGTGGAGCGGCGGCTGCCCTCGGGACATCGGTCACACGCACGGCTGGTACCGTCGATCGCGATGACGACGGCGACCCTGTCGATGGCCGCGCTCACCAAGGCTGCAGCGGCACGACACGGCGACGCCGTGGCCGCGACGTTCCAGCGCGACGGTCAGTGGTCCCAGGTGACGTTCGCCGAGCTGTGGGAGCGGGTCGACGCGTTGGCCCGCGGGTTCATCGGCCTCGGTGTCGCCGCCGGCGATCGCGTCGGCATCCTCGCCAACACCAGGCTCGAGTTCATGATCGCGGACCTGGCCGCGTCGACCGCGGGCGCGGTCGTCGTGCCGGTCTATCCCAGCAACTCGCCGGGCGAGTGCGAGTGGGTCCTCGGTGACTCCGGCGCCGTCGTGGTGGTGTGCGAGGACGCCTCGCAGGTGGCCAAGGTCGACGCGGTGCGCGGTGCGCTCCCGGCGCTGCGTCACGTGCTCGTCATCGACGGGCCGGTGGACGGCGCCACACCGGTCGACGACGTCGCCGCCGGCGCGCCCACCGATGACGGCGAGCTGGGTCGCCGCATCGACGCCGCGCGGCCCGATGACGCCTGCCTGATCATCTACACGTCCGGGACGACGGGCCGCCCGAAGGGCGTCGTGCTCACCAACGAGGGCTTCGCCGCCGGGCGTCGCTCGGCGATCGAGATGGCGTTGTTCGGGCCCGGCGACATCGTGTACCTGTACCTGCCGCTGGCCCACGTGTTCGGCCAGCTCGTCCAGGCGGACTGCATCGAGGTCGGCGCGGCCACCGCCTTCTGGGGCGGCGACACCCGCGCCATCGTCGCCGAGCTGGGCCAGGTGCACCCGACGGTGCTGCCGTCCGTGCCGCGGATCTTCGAGAAGGTCTACGCGGTGGCGATGGGGATGGTGCCGGAGGAGCAGGCGGCGCAGGCGGTCCGGTTGGGCCTCGCCGTGCGCCAGGCGCGAGAGCGCGGCGAGGACGTCCCGGCCGACGAGGCCGCGGCGTTCGAGCAGATCGACAACGAGATGTTCGCCCTCGTGCGCGGCATCTTCGGCGGCCAGGTGAAGCTGGCGATCTCGGGCGCCGCGCCGATCGCGCCGGAGATCCTCGAGTTCTTCTACGCCGCCGGGGTGCCGGTGTTCGAGGGCTGGGGGATGACGGAGACGACGGCGATCGGCACGCTCAACCTGCCGGGCGCCTACCGCTTCGGCACGATCGGTCGGCCGGTCGCCGGCGCCGACGTGCGCATCGCCGACGACGGCGAGATCGAGATCGCCGGCGCCATGATCATGCGGGGCTACTGGAACAACCCCGCGGCCACCGCCGAGGTGATGACCGACGACGGGTTCCTGCGCACCGGTGACCTCGGCGAGATCGACGACGACGGGTACGTGTCGATCACGGGACGCAAGAAGGACATCATCATCACGGCGGGCGGCAAGAACCTCACGCCGGCGAACCTGGAGGGCGACCTGCGCCGATCACGGTGGATCTCGCAGGCCGTCATGTTCGGGGACCGCCGCCCGTACCCGGTGGCGCTGATCACGCTCGACATGGAGGAGCTCGGGCCGTGGGCGGAGGCCAACGGGTTGCCCGCCGACGCTGCCGCGCTGGCGAACCACGAGCGGGTGCGGGCGCTCGTCCAGGACGCGCTCGACCAGGCCAACTCGCACCACGCCCAGGTGGCCCAGATCAAGCGGTTCACCATCCTCGATCGTGACTTCACGCTGGAGGCCGGCGAGCTCACGCCGTCGTTGAAGCTCAAGCGCAACGTCGTGTACGAGAACTACGCCGACGAGTTCGACGCCCTCTACTCCTGACCCCTTGTGCGGTGGCGGGGGCCGGGCGGATGATGGGCCCATGAACGTCGCCACGATCCTGTCCTCCAAGGGCAACACCGTCGAGGTGATCGGCCCCGATCTCCCGGTGACCGTCGCGGTGCACCGGATGGCGACACGCAACATCGGCTCCTTGGTCGTCGTCGACCACGGCGACGAGCTGGTCGGCGTGCTCAGCGAGCGCGACATCGTGCGGGCGATGGACCGCGAGGGCGAGCGCTTCTCGGCGCTGAGGGTGCGCGACGTCGTGAGCAAGGCGATGACCACGTGCACGGTCGGCGACGACCTCGCCGAGGTGATGCGCCGGATGACCTCCACGCGCCAGCGCCACCTCCCGGTGGTCGACGGCACGCAGGTGGTCGGGCTGGTGAGCATCGGCGACGTCGTCAAGCACCGCCTCGACGAGCTCGAGCTCGAGACCCACGTCCTCCGCGACGTCTACCTCTCCCGCAGCTGACGTCGTCATCCCTCAGGCGGCAACGCCGGCGCCGCTGCCGACGCCCGTCTCCCGCGCTGAGGTCGCCGCCGCAGCTGATGTCGGCCGGATCCGCAACTTGTCGCGGATCCGGCATCTCAGCGTGTCATCGACGTGACAGCTCGCGGATCCGGCATCTCGGTCGCAGTGCACACGCGTATGTTCGGTCGGCGTGAACAACTTCGATGACGCGATCACGGAACTCGCCGAGCGCCGGCTGCACCTCGTGACGGACGCCGAGGTCCGCTCGCTCGGCGTCAAGGACCGATCGATCCGCCTCCGCCTCACCAGCGGCCGGCTCCACCGGATCTGCCCAGGAGTGCTCTCGACGCACGGACAGCCGTGGGACGTGGCACAGCGAGAGTTGGCGCTCTGCCTGTCCGATCCGCGCTTCGTCCTCTCGCACGCCAGTGCCGCCGCCTACTGGGGAATTCGGCGGGCGCCGAAGGACCGGGTCGAGATCACCGTCCCCAGGGGTGTGCGGGTCTCCGAACTGAGGCCCGTCATCCACTACTCCACCGCCCTGCCCGCCGAGCACGTCGTCGACCTGATCGACGGAGCGCGCGTGACCTCAGTGGCCCGCACGGTTTTCGACCTGGGGGTGTGCTCGACGAGCGAGGTCACCTGTCGGTCGTGGAGGACGTCCGCAGCAAGGGCCTGTGCACCGACGCCGAGCTCGGCGCGGCGTACGAGGCACTCTGCGGGCGGGGACGGCGCGGATCGGCAGCGTGGGCACGGCTCGGTGGCGTGGTCGTTCGGGCCGCTCGACCGACGATGTCGGAGCTGGAGCTGGATCTTCAGGAGGCGTTGGTCGCTGCCGGGCTGCCGCCGGCGATCCAGCAGCATCCGGTGACACTGCCCAACGGTCGAGTCGCCTACCTCGACCTCGCCTACCCCGATGCGCGCCTCGACATCGAGGTCGACCACAGTCGGTGGCACGCCACACCGACGGCGGTCGAACAGGACAAGGCGCGCGACATCGGTCTCGCGCTGATGAGTTGGGAGCGGCTGCGCTTCACCGAGCGGGCGATCGAGCGCCGCCTCGCCGTCTGCGTCGCCACCGTCCGCAAGGTGCTCGAGCTGCGCTCAGAACGTCGCCGCGACGCGGCGTAGGTGATGCCGCATCCGCGAACTTGTCGTGTAGGTGAACACCGGAGATGCCGTTTTCGCGACAAGTTGCAACCTGCGGAACGCGGCCGGGAGTCGCGGCGGCAGCAGGGGGTCAGGCGGGGGTGGGGGTGGGGGTGAAGGTCACGGGGAGGTGTTGGGGGCCGAAGATGCCGACGGTGTTCGGCTTCCACATCACCTCGCCGTCGATGCGCAGGTCGGGCATGCGGCGGGCGAGCAGCGGCAGCGCCTCCTGCAGCTCGGCCCGGGCGAGGGCGGCGCCGAGGCAGTAGTGGATGCCGGAGCCGAACGTCAGCTGCGGCTGGCCCGACGGCTCGCGCCGGATGTCGAACACCTCCGGCGTCGGGAACACCGCGGCGTCGCGGTTGGCCGTCGCCATCGACGGCGCGATGAACGTGCCGGCGGGGAACAGCACGTCCCGGTACTCGATGTCCTCGCTGGCGAAGCGTCCGGTGCCGCGCACGGCGCCGAAGAAGCGCATCGCCTCCTCGACGGCCCGGGGCGCCAGGTCGGGCTCCTCGGCCAGCAGCTTCCACTGGTCGGGGTACCCGGCCATCAGGGCGACGGTGCAGCCGAGCTGGTTGCGCGTCGTGTCGGTGCCACCGACGAGCACGGCGTTGACCATCATCACCAGCTCGTCGGTCGACAGCCGGTCGCCCTGCTCCTCGGCGGCGATGAGATCGGTGAGCAGGTCCTCGGCGGGCGTGTCGCGCCGGGCCGCGATCGAGCTCGCGGGAGTACTCGTCCAGCTCGTCCTGCGCCGCCACGATCGTCGGCATGTCCTCCGCGAGGTTGCCGTTGAAGATGCGCAGCACGTCCTCGGCCCACCGGCTGAACAGCTTCCAGTCCTCCTTCGGCGCGCCGAGCAGCTCGCAGATGATCGGGATCGGGTACGGCTCGCAGATGTCGATGGCGAAGTCGGCCCGCCCCGTCGGGGCGACGGCGTCGACGAGCCCGCCGATCACCTCGCGCATGAACGGGCGCAGGCGGTCGGCCGCCCGGGGCGAGAACGCCTTGCCGACCAGCCGCCGCAGCCGCGTGTGCTCGTCGCCCTCCGCCGACAGGATCGACGTGCGCTGGCGCGACAGGTACTGCTCGTCGGTGATCCCCGACATCTCGAGGATCTTCGACGTGGCGCTGTGCCATCGCTTGTCGCGCAGCATCGCCACGACGTCCTCGTAGTGGAGGATGCTGAACCCGAACAGGTTGCGGGCGATCCAGCTCTGCTCCGCCGCCGACACCAGGTCGGCCGGGTCCGGCCGCCGGGAGCCGTCCTCCATCTCGAGCACCGGGACGTCGAGGTCCCAGACGGTCGTGGTCGCCCCCGCGGTCATGGCAGCACGGTACCCGCGAGGGTCCGGAACCGACGTAGCAGACACGCCGGCTCTGGCAGGATCGGTCGGTGGGTCAGGTGCACGCCGAGTCGGCGCCGGAGCCGGTCGCGGCCGGGCCGGTGGCGGGCCGCCGTGTCGCCGGCGTGGAGCATCTCCGGCACCCCCAACGGCGGCTACGCCGCCCTGCCGTTGCTGCGGGCGATGGGCGAGCTGGCCGGGCTCCCCGACCCGGTCTCGGTGACCGTCCACTACCTCCGCCCGGCCGTCGAGGGGGACGCCGCCGAGCTGGCGGCGCAGGTCGTGCGCCGGGGCCGGAGCACGACCGTCATCCGGGGCCAGCTCGCGCAGGGCGGTGAGGAACGGCTGGTGGCGACGGCGGTGTTCTCCGACCTGGCCGCACCGGCCGGCGGCGGTCCGGAGCTGACCGTGCCGGCGCCCGCGATCCCGCCCCCCGACGCCTGCACGCGCCGCGCCGAACTGGTCCAGGGGGTGGAGCTGGCGCTGCTCGATCGCGTCGACGTCCGCGTGCACCTCGACGGCTCGGGCGGTCGCGCGGTGGTCGACGGCTGGGTGCGCTTCGTCGACGGCACGCCCCCGGACGCCCTCACCCTCGTGCTGCTGAGCGACGTGTTCCCGCCGTCGGCCCTCGCCGTCGCCGGGCCGACCGGGTGGGTGCCGACGATCGAGCTGACCGTGCACGTCCGCCGTCGCCCGGCGCCGGGGTGGATCCAGGCCCGCTTCGAGACCGACGACCTGCACGGCGGCCGCATGATCGAGTCGGGCTGCCTCTGGGACGAGACCGGCGCCGCTCGTGGCGCGGTCGCGCCAGCTCGGACTTCTTCGGACCTGACGGCGTCAGGCCGATCGCGGCGAGCGGTTCCACGAACTCGACGCCGAGGAACTCGGCCACCGGCTCGTTGGTGACCTTCCCGCCGACGGTGTTCACGCCGAGGGCGATCGCCGCGTCCCGGCGCGCCGCCTCCGGGGCGCCGTGGACGGCGACCTCCTGGATGTAGGGGAGCGTGGCGTTGGTGAGCGCGTACGTGCTCGTGTGGGGCACCGCGCCCGGCATGTTGCCGACGGCGTAGTGGACGACGCCGTGCAGCTCGTACACCGGGTCGTCGTGGGTGGTCTCCCGGATCGTCTCGATGCAGCCGCCCTGGTCGACGGCGACGTCGACGATCACCGACCGGGGCCGCATCGCCCGCACGAGGTCCTCGCTGACCACCACCGGCGCCCGCCCGCCGGCCACGAGCACCGCTCCGATGACCAGGTCGGCGTCGGCGACGCTGCGTTCGATGGCCCCGCGGTTCGACGCCACCGTCACGATCCGTCCGCGGTGGATCTGGTCGACCCAGCGGAGGCGGTCGAGGTTCTTGTCGATGAGCACGACCTCGGCCTCCATGCCGGCGGCGATCCAGGCCGCGTTCCAGCCGACGTTGCCGGCCCCGAGCACGACCACCTTGGCCGGCCGCACGCCGGGCGCCCCACCCATCAGCACACCGCGCCCGCCCTTGTGGCGCTCGAGGAAGTGGGCGCCCTGCTGCGGGGCCAGTCGCCCGGCGACCTCGCTCATCGGCGCCAGCAGGGGGAGAGCGCCCGACTCCACCTGCACCGTCTCGTAGGCCAGCGCCGTCGTGCCGCCGACGAGCAGCGCCTTGGCGACGTCGGGGTAGGCGGCGAGGTGGAGGTACGTGAAGAGGGTCAGGTCGGGGCGGAGGAACCGGAACTCCTCTTCCAGCGGCTCCTTGACCTTGACCACCATCTCCTGGGACCAGGCGTCCTCCGCCGTCGGCACGATGTCCGCCCCGGCGGCCACGAAGTCCTCGTCGGCGATCGAGGCGCCCTCGCCGGCGCCCGCCTCGACGACGACCTGGATCCCGTGTCGTTCCAGCTCGCGGACCCCGTCAGGGGTCATCGCGACGCGGTGCTCCGCCGTCTTGACCTCTCGCGGGACGCCGACGGTCTTGATGGCGGTGTGCATGCCCGCGATGGTACAAACGCTCCATGCAGGCGCTCTCCAACTTCATCAACGGGCAGCACGTCCCCGCCAGCGACGGCCGGACGACGGCGGTGGTCGACCCGACGACCGGGGAGCAGTACGCCACGGCACCGCTGTCGTCGCCCGCCGACGTCGACGCCGCGATGCGCGCCGCCGCCGGCGCCTTCGAGGCCTGGCGCGACGCCACGCCGTCGGAGCGCTCGCTCGCGCTGTTCCGCATCGCCGACGCGGTGGAGGCACGTGCCGAGGACCTGATCGCCGCCGAGGTCGAGAACACCGGCAAGCCGATCGCCCTGACGCGGTCGGAGGAGATCCCGCCGATGGTCGACCAGATCCGCTTCTTCGCCACCGCGGCGCGCCACCTCGAGGGCAAGAGCGCCGGCGAGTACATGGCCGGCCACACGTCGTTCATCCGTCGGGAGCCGATCGGGGTGTGCGCCCAGGTCGCCCCGTGGAACTACCCGATGATGATGGCGGTCTGGAAGTTCGCGCCGGCCATCGCCGCCGGCAACGCCGTCGTGCTCAAGCCCAGCGACACCACGCCGGCGAGCACCGTGCTGCTGGCCGAGATCGCCGCCGAGTTCCTGCCGCCGGGCGTGTTCAACGTGATCTGCGGCGACCGTGACACCGGCCGGGCGATGATCGACCACGACATCCCGGCGATGGTGTCGCTCACCGGCTCGGTGCGAGCGGGTCGGGAGGTCGCCGCCTCGGCGGCCGGCGACCTCAAGCGGGTGCACCTCGAGCTCGGCGGCAAGGCGCCCGTGGTCGTCTTCGACGACGCCGACCTGGCGGCGGCAGTCGAGGGCATCTCCGTCGCCGGTTACTTCAACGCCGGCCAGGACTGCACGGCGGCGACGCGGGTGATCACCGGCCCCGGCATCTACGCCGACTTCGCCGACGCCCTCGCCGAGGCGGCCAAGGGCACCCGCACCGGGGCTCCCGACGACGAGGACGTGCTCTACGGCCCGCTGAACAACCCCGACCAACTGGCCCGCGTGGGCGGGTTCCTGGAGCGGGTGCCCGATCACGCCCGGGTGCTCACCGGGGGCACCCGCCAGGGTGATGTCGGCTACTTCTACGAGCCGACCGTCGTCGCCGACCTGCTCCAGGACGACGAGATGATCCAGGACGAGGTCTTCGGCCCGGTCATCACGCTGCAGCGCTTCAGCGACGAGGACGAGGCCGTGCGCTGGGCCAACGGTGTGCAGTACGGGCTGGCCTCGAGCGTCTGGACGAAGGACTTCGGGCGGGCCATGCGGATGGCCAAGCGGCTCGACTTCGGGTGCGTGTGGATCAACACGCACATCCCGATCGTCGCCGAGATGCCGCACGGTGGCTTCAAGCACTCCGGCTACGGCAAGGACCTCTCGCAGTACGGCTTCGAGGACTACACCCGCGTCAAGCACGTCATGGCCAACATCGGCTGACGTACGATCGGCGCACGGGCGATCGGGGAGGAACACTGGGTGTCGGCTGATGACGTCATCGTCCTGGACGCGGTCCGGAAGGAGTTCGGGACGTTCGTCGCTGTCGACCGGGCGGACTTCGCCATCCGGCGCGGCGAGTTCTTCTCGTTGCTCGGCCCGTCGGGGTGCGGCAAGACGACCCTGCTGAAGGTGATCGCCGGCTTCGAGCGGCCGACGAGCGGGCAGGTGCTGCTCGAGGGTGTCGACGTCTCCGACGTCCCGCCGCACCAGCGCAACGTGAACACGGTGTTCCAGCAGTACGCGCTCGTTCCCGCACATGTCGGTGTACGACAACGTGGGCTTCGGGCTGCGGGCGAAGAAGGTGCCGGCCGCCGAGGCGCGCCGGCGGGCGCTGGAGATGCTCGAGGTCGTCCGCCTCGCCGAGTTCGCCAACCGCCGCCCGGCTCAGCTCTCGGGCGGCCAGCAGCAGCGTGTCGCACTCGCTCGCGCGCTCGTCAACCTGCCCAGCGCCCTGCTGCTCGACGAGCCGCTCGCCGCCCTCGACCTCAAGCTCCGGGAGGCGATGCAGCTCGAGCTCAAGCGGATCCAGCGCGAGGTCGGGATCACCTTCATCTTCGTCACCCAC
This sequence comes from uncultured Acidimicrobiia bacterium, assembly GCA_963784255.1. Classification (GTDB taxonomy): domain Bacteria; phylum Actinomycetota; class Acidimicrobiia; order Acidimicrobiales; family Ilumatobacteraceae; genus JALZMG01. The sequence continues at coordinate 1,057,102 of CAWAQO010000007.1, forward strand.
GACCAGGGCGAGGCGCTCACGATGAGCGACCGCATCGCCGTCATGAGCCGTGGCCGGGTCGAGCAGATCGGCACGCCGCAGGAGATCTACGACGCGCCGGCCAGCATCTTCGTGGCCGGGTTCATCGGGTCGGCGAACCTGCTGCCGGGGACCCTCGACGCGCTCGCCGGCGGGATCGCGCGGGTGCGCCTCGACAGCGGCCAGCTCGTCGAGATCGCCGGCGGCACCGACGCCCGCGTCGGCGACCCCGTCACCGTGATGATCCGGCCCGAGCGGCTCTCGCCGACGTCGGCCGGTGACGGCGACGGGCTGTCCGGCACGGTCGAGAACGTGATCTACCAGGGCTCCGAGCAGCGCCTCATCGTCGACCTGGCCGACCGCATGGAGATCGTCGCCGACCTCGACACCGACGCCGGCATCACGATCCGGCGCGGTGATCCGATCACGCTGCGCTGGGCGCCGGACGCGCCATACCTGCTGCGTGGGCGGTCGGCGGTCGTCGGGGCCACGAGCACCGACGTCGACGAGGTCCAGGCGGCCCTCGACGGCACCGAGCTCGTCGGTGCCGCCGCCGTCGCGGCCGACTCCGCACCGCCGCCCGAGCGTCGTTTCGGCCGGCGGGCGCTCATCGTCGGTGGCGCGGTGGTCGGGACGGCCGTGGTCGTCGGCGGGGTCCTCGCCGTCACCGGCGGCAGCGACAGCGGCGCCGAGGACGAAGGCGGGGGCGGTGGCGGTGCCGGCGGCGGCAGCAGCCTCGGCACCGGCGACAGCGAGGTGCGCGTCCTCAACTGGCAGGCCTACATCGATCCCAGCCGAGGAAGGCGCCGTCGGCACGCTCGATCGCTTCAACGAGGCGACCGGCATCGACATCACCTACGACGAGGACTTCAACGACAACAACGAGGTCTACAACCGCCTGCTGGCGCCCGTGCTCGGCACCGGCGGGGTCATCGACTACGACATCATCTGCCCGACCAACTGGATGGCCGCCCGGTTGCGCAAGCTCAAGTGGATCGAGCCGCTGCCGCGTCGACCGCATCCCGAACATCGCCAACCTCGAGGACCGCTTCCTCGAACGAGCCCTGGAACTACGCAGGCCGAGTTCAGCTTGCCGTGGCAGGCCGGGATCACCGGGATGGCCTACAACCCGGCGCTCACCGGCCGCGAGCTGGGCAGCATCATGGACCTGTTCGATCCGGAGTTCAGCGGCAAGGTGGCGATGCTCACCGAGATGCGCGACACGGTCGGCCTCGTGATGCTCGGCCTGGGCTACGACCCCTCGCAGGCCGACCAGGACGGCGCCTTCGAGGCCCTCGACATGATCGAGCAGGCCACGCGCGACGGCCAGATCCGGGCCTTCACCGGCAACGAGTACCTGCGCAGCCTGGAGAGCGGCGACTTCGTGGCCTGCATCGCCTGGTCGGGCGACGTCGTGCAGCTGCAGTACGACCGGCCCGACATCCAGTTCGTGATCCCCGAGGAGGGCGGGATGAGCTGGTACGACAGCATGGTCATCCCCAAGGGGGCGCCCAACGGGTTCGCCGCCGCCGACTTCATGAACTTCGTGTACGACCCCGTGCAGGCGGCCCAGCTCACGGCCTGGGTGCAGTACGTGACACCCGTGAAGGGCGTGCGTGACGAGCTCGTCCGGATGGGCGGAGACGCCGCCGCCCTTGCCGACAGCCCGATCCTGTTCCCCAGCCCGGAGGAGGCGGCCCGGCTGAAGACCTTCGCCGACATGCCGGACGAGATGGACATCGCCGTCACCGAGCGCTTCCTCGGGATCACGGGCGGCTGACCGTGGCGGCTGACGCCGAGGACCGCAGCCTGCGCTCGGGCCGGCGCATCCCGTACGTGCTGCTGATCCCCGGGATGCTCTTCACGTTCATCTTCTTCATCGTCCCGCTGATCACGCTGCTCAAGATCTCGCTGTCGTCGAAGCCGGACCGCCTGCTGCCGAACTACGAGTTCACATGGGAGTGGGACAACTTCGGCACGGCGTTCGACGACTTCGGCGAGCAGCTGATGCGCTCGTTCGTCTACGCCGCCATCGCCACCGTCCTGTGCCTGCTGATCGCCTACCCGCTGGCCTACTTCATCGCCTTCAAGGCCGGGCGCTGGCGCACCGTCCTGCTCGGGCTGGTGATGGTCCCGTTCTTCACCAGCTTCCTGCTGCGCACGATCGCGTGGCAGTCGCTGCTCAGCGACAACGGCCCCGTGCTCGGCATCCTCCAGGCGCTCAGACTCGATGGCGTGCTGGAGAGCATCGGCATCATCGACGACGGCCGGCTGCTCAACACCCAGATCGCCGTGATCGGCGGGCTGACCTACAACTTCTTGCCGTTCATGCTCCTGCCGATCTACGTCAGCCTGGAGAAGGTCGACATCCGGTTGGTGGACGCGGCCGCCGACCTGTACTCGCCCTTCGCCCGCACGTTCCGGCGGGTCATCTTCCCGTTGTCGCTGCCCGGCGTCTTCGCCGGCACGCTGCTCACGTTCATCCCGGCCACCGGGGACTTCATCAACGCCGAACTGCTCGGCAACCCGACTGCGCAGCGCAACATCGGCAACGTCGTGCAGACGCAGTTCCTCGAACGCAACGACTACCCGACGGCCGCCGCCATCAGCTTCGTCCTGATGGCGATCATCACGGCCCTGGTGCTGATCTACGCCAAGTTCCTCGGCACCGAGGACCTGGCGTGAGCGCAGCGAGCGCCACCGGGCGCGCGAGCGCCAGCGAGCCGCGACGGCGATGGGGTTCGGGGGCGCAGCCCCCGGGAGGTGCGGCGTGAGGCGCCAGATCAAGTGGGGGACGGTGGCCATCTGGGTCATCACCGTCCTCGGGTTCCTGTACCTCTTCATCCCGCTCATCACGATCGCGGTGTTCAGCTTCAACGACCCCGAGGGCCGCTTCAACACGTCATGGAGCGGGTTCACGCTGGAGCACTGGAAGAACCCGTTCCCGTCGGGCGACTACACCGACGCCTTCGTCGTGTCGATGCGCGTGGCCTTCGTCGCCTGCACGCTCGCCACCGTGCTCGGGGCGCTCATCGCGCTGGCGCTCGCCCGCTATCGCCTCCTCGGCGGCACGGTGCTCAACTTGTTGCTGATCCTGCCGCTCACGACGCCGGAGATCGTGTTCGGCGCGTCGCTGTTCACGCTGTTCTTCAACCAGGGGGTCCACCGCGGCTTCTGGACGATCGTCATCGCCCACACGATGTTCTGCCTGTCGTTCGTGGCCCTCACGGTGAAGGCCCGCATCCGCGGTCTCGACTGGGCGCTGGAGGACGCCGCCGCCGACCTCGGCTCGCCGCCGCTGCGGACGTTCTTCCACATCACGTTCCCGATCATCATCCCGGGCGTCGTGGCGGCCTTCCTGCTGTCACTCGCCCTCTCGATCGACGACTACATCATCACGTCGTTCATCGCCGGCAGCGTCTCGACGTTCCCGCGCGAGATCTTCGACTCGGCCAAGGTCGAGATCCCGCCGCAGGTCCACGTGATCGCCACCCTCATCATGGTGGTGGCGATCGTCATCCTGGTGGGCGGCAGCGTGCTGGCGAACCGCCGGCGCCGGCTGTCCTGAGACGTCCTCGCAACTAGCCTCGACGGCGAGCATGTCGACCCCTCCCGCCCCACGCATCGCCGTCGCGCCCACCGGTGCGCCGGCCTGGGTGGCCGACGCGGTGGTGGCCGGCGGTGGCGAGCCCGTCGACCTCGCCGGCGCCGACGCCATCGTGTGGGCCGACCCGCGCGACCCCGACGAGCTGACGCGGACGCTCGACGCCGCGCCGCAGGCACGTTGGGTGCAGCTCCCGTTCGCCGGCATCGAGAACTTCGTCCACCTGCTCGACCACGACCGGACGTGGACGTGCGGCAAGGGTGTCTACGCCGAACCGGTCGCCGAGCTGGCCCTGGCGCTGGCGGTCGGCGGCCTGCGCGGCCTCGGCACGTACGCCCGGGCCACCTGGTGGGCGCCGCCCGAGGGCCGCAACCTGCTGGGCGCCCGCGTCACCATCCTCGGCGGGGGCGGGATCACCGAGTCGCTGGTGCGGCTGCTGACGCCGTTCGACTGCGCGATCACCGTGGTTCGGCGCCGCGCCGTCCCGTTCGACGGGGCCGCTGCGGTGCTCCCGTCCGATCGCTTCCGCGAGGCCCTGCCGGGGGCCGACGCCGTCGTGCTGGCGCTGGCCCTCACGCCCGAGACCGACGGGCTGATCGGCGCCGACGAGCTGGCGGCGATGGAGGACCACGCCTGGCTCGTCAACGTGGCCCGCGGCCGCCACGTCGTCACCGAGGACCTCGTCGCCGCGCTGCGGGCGGGCGTGATCGGTGGCGCCGGGCTCGACGTCACCGATCCGGAGCCGCTGCCGGAGGGCCACGCCCTGTGGTCGCTGCCCAACTGCATCATCACCCCCCACGTCGGCAACACGCCGGAGATGGCCGTCCCGCTGCTGGCGCGCCGCATCACGGCGAACGTCCGGCGCTTCGCCGACGGCGACGAGCTGCTCGGGCTGGTCGACGTCGACGCCGGGTACTGAGGCGGGCGTGGACGGCGAGCTCGATGCCGGTGCGCTGGTCGGCCTCCTCGCCGACGACGACCGGCGCGCCGTGTTCGCGGCGTTGACGTTGGGCGCCACGGGACTCGACGACGCGGTCAGGGCGAGCGGCCTGACGCTGGACCGCGCCGCCCGGGCGCTCGGCCGCCTGGTCGACGCCGGACTCGTGGTCGAGGGCTCCGACGGCGGGCTCGCCGTGCTCGGCGCGGCCTTCCAGCGGGCGGCCAGGGCGGCGCGGTCCCGCCCGCCCCGGGACGAGCACGCCGCCGAGCCGCCCGAGCGGCGCAAGGTCCTCGACGCGTTCGTCCGCGAGGGCCGCATCGTCTCGATGCCGTCGGCGCACGGCAAGCGGCTGGTCGTGCTCGACTGGGTGGTCCAGGACTTCGAGCCGGGTCGTCGCTACCCCGAGCGCAGCGTGAACGCGCTGCTCGAGCGACGGTTCGACGACGTCGCCGCGCTGCGCCGCTACCTGGTCGACGAGGGCCTGCTCGACCGCGCCGGCGGCGAGTACTGGCGCAGCGGCGGCACGGTGGAGTCGCTGATGCGGTGGGCCGTGACGCTCTACGACACGTTGCGGGTGGCGCCCGACGCCTCGGCCGCCGACATCCGCGACGCCTACCGCCGCGAAGCCCGTCTGCACCACCCCGACAGGAGCGAGGGTGACGCCGCGGCGATGGCGGCGATCAACGACGCCTACCACGTCCTCATCGACCCGGCCCGCCGAGCCGTGTACGACGCCGAGCTGCGCGGCCCGCGCACGACGTCGCACCGCCCGACAGAGGCGCCGGCCGCTGCGACGGTGGTCCGGCCCGTCGACACCACCCCGGCGCGCTATCCGTGGAAGCTGATGCTGGTGATGGCGGGCGTCGGCGCCGCTGTCGTGCTCGTCGGCGCGGCGCTGTACGAGCCGGCCGCCGAGCCCCCGCCGGACAACCTGCTCGAGCCCGGTTCGTGCGTCGTCATCGAGGACAACGGCGACGCCCGGGAGATCACCTGCGACGGGACTGAGCAGTACGTCGTCGAGGTGCTCGTGCCGATCGGGGAGGTCTGCCCGGAGGGGATCGCCGGCGCCCGGGACCGCCAGGGCCGCGGCTTGGCCTGCGTCGTGCCAGTGGGCTGACACTACGGTGACCGCCCGTGGCGAACCCCCGCCCCCTCCTCCGCCGTCACGTCGCCGTCACCGTCGGCGTCGCCGCCGCCACCGCCGCCTCCGTCGCCACACGTCCTGCCCGTCTTCACGGGCGACGCGCCGGCCGCACCGCAGCCCGCCCCGGGCATGGCGACCGCCGCGCTGGTCTGCGGGATCGTCGGGCTGCCGCTGTTCGTCTTCGTGCCGATCCCGATCGTCGCGCTCGTGCTCGGCCTCGTCGCCGCCGGCCGCGCCAAGCGCTCCGGGCGACCCGATGGCGGGCTCGGCCGGGCTCGGGCCGGGTGGATCCTGGGGCTGATCGGGGTGCTCGCGTTCGCCGCACTGATGGCGGGCACGGCGATCACCGGTGGCTTCGACGACGACGTCAGCGTCTACGACCTCGAGGTCAATGACTGCGTCGACGTGCCCGACGAGACCGGCGTCGACGTCGAGGTGACGGAGCTGCCGTCGATCGACTGCGACGACCCCCACGACGCCGAGGTGTTCCTCATCGACGAGCTCGATGCCGACGGCGAGTACCCCGGCACCGAGGCCGTCACCGGCGAGGTCCAGCGCCAGTGCGTCGGCGCGGCGTTCGAGGACTTCGTCGGCCAGACCTACGCCCGCAGCGAGCTCGACATCTTCTACATGTTCCCGACCCAACAGACCTGGGACCTGGCCAACGACCGCGAGTTCGTCTGCGCGGTGACGACGGTCGACGGCAGCCCGCTGGTCGGATCGGTCGAGGGCAGCGAGCGTTGACGCTGGTAGCCTGCGTGCTCCCGCAAGGGGGCGATTAGCTCAGTTGGAAGAGCGCCACGTTCACACCGTGGAGGTCATGGGATCGAGGCCCGTATCGCCCACTCCGAACGTCCTGGTGAGGTGGAGCGCGGGGCGGAACGGCGAGCTGGCCGCTTCATCGTCCGGGCGCCACCACGAGGTGCTGCATCGCCTCGAGCGCCCACGTGCGCCACTCGTCGGGGGTCCAGCCGGCCTCGTTGACGAGGTGGTGCCAGCTCGACGGGCCGGAGATCAGCAGGGTGATGTCGACCAGGCGGGACATCGGCAGGTCGTCGCGCAAGTGACCGGCGGCCGCGCCGAGGAACCGCTCGGTGTCGGTGCGGACCTGTCGTTCGAGGTCGTCGGCGAGCTCGCGCACCGCGGGGTCGCCACCGGCGAGTGACTGTGTCAGGGCGATGAGGTGGGCGCTGCGCGCGTGGGTGGTGACGGCGGCGTCGACCGCGAGCTGCAGGCGCGCCGCGACGTCTGGCGCGGTGAAGACCGCCTGCTGCTCGGGCCGGTCGATGAGGGCGACCTCGTCGTGGTCACCGGCGATGGCGACGTCGACCACGCGGCGCAGGATGCCTGCCTTGTTGCCGAACGCGGCGTAGACGGTCTGTGCCGACGTGCCCGCGTCGCGGGCGATCTGGTCGATCGAGGTGGCGCCGTAGCCGTCGCGCACGAACCTCGCGTGGGCGGCGTCGATGATCCGCGCCTGACGTTCTGTGGCGTCACGCTGGCGGCCGCTGCCGTCGTAGCGACGCTTGGGGTGTGCTGGAGCGTTCATTGACATCAGTCCACTCTTTTGGTTAGAGTTCGCTATCTCGAATAGATCCAACTCTAGCAGAAGGAGTGACCACATGCACTCGTCCGTCAGCGTCGCCGACCCCGAGTCCCCGGTCGAACTGCCCGCCTTCCTCGACGGCTTCCGTGCGATCCACCGCGCGATGCGCCGCGACACAGCCCGCCTCGTGAGGGTCGCGCCCCGAATCGGCGATCGCCGCCAGGCCCGACGCCTCGCCCGTTGGTACGACCACTTCCTCGTCTCGATCGAGCACCACCACCAGCGCGAGGACCTGGTCGTGTGGCCACTGCTGGTCGATCGTGAGCCCGGCTTCGCCGCTGACACCGCGACGCTGCAGCACGATCACGAAGTGCTCGACGTCGCGCTGCACGCAGTCGCGGGGGCGCTGCGTGATCTCGTCGACGGAGTCGTCGCCGATCCGGCGCTGCTCGTCGCCGCTGCGGTGGGGCTGCGCGACCACCTCGACGAGCATCTCGACCGCGAGGAGGCGGCTGCCTTCTGGAGGATCGCTCGTAGCTTCACCGCCGAGGAGTACCGCCACCTCGAGGAGGAGCTCCGCGAGGGCCTGCCCGTTTCTGCGCTGGCCTTCGAGGCGCCATGGGTGCTGGACGGCCTGCCGGCCGAGCAGGTCGCGGCGATGATCGGCGAGGTGCCGGTCGCGTTGCGAGTCCTCTACTACCTCGCCTTCCGCCCGCGGTACCGCCGCATCGCCGCCGTCCTCGAGGAGGTGTCGCGATGAGCCACGTCGTCACCGATCGCGCCTTCGACCTCCACACGATCGTGGACACGGCGTCACGATTCGTCACCACGGAGTACGCCTCGCTGACCGCGGCGGGCGCCCCCATCACGTGGCCGGTCACGCCATACCGTGGTGAGCACGGCACGCTCGACGTGTCGACGGGGGTCACCTACCCGCTCAAGGCAGAGCGGGCGCGTCGTGACCGGCGGGTCGCGCTCTCGTTCACGTTCCCCGCCGGCTCAGGACTCGAGCCGGCACCGGTCATTGCCGTCCAGGGTCTCGCGACCGTGCGCGACCGCGACCTGGTCGCGACCAGTGGCCGGTACATCCGGGCCTCCCAGGCGCGGTTCCCCGACATGTACGACTCGATCCCCACGTGGATGATGCGCCGGCTCGACTGGTACTGGACGCGGATGTGGGTGGAGGTCACGCCCACCCGGGTGCTCTGGTGGGAGCGCGGCGACCTGTCCCGTGCCCCGCAGCAGTGGCTCGCCCCCGACGGCACCGACGCGCCACCCTCGGACCCGCCCCCCGCCGGGAGCGGCGTCGGGTCGTGGAGCCCGGCGCGGACCGACTGGCACCAGCGCGCGGTCGGTGTGCTCGAGCGGCTCGGACTTCCCGTGCTGACCGTCGTCGACGACAGCGGTTGGCCGCTCCCGCTCAAGGTCCGTGCCGCCCGATCCACCGCCGACGGGTTCGCCGTCGTGCCTGCCGCCGGAATCCAGGTGCGTCCCGGCCCGGCGTTCCTCAGCTATCACACGCACGCCGAACAGTTCGACGGCCAGGAGAACGTCGGACTCGCCGGCACCGCGTCCGTCGACACCCTGCCGAGCGGCGAGACCGAGGTCAGGATCCATGTCGATCGCGCCCTCGCCGACTTTGGCGTGCCACGCAGCAAGGTGCGCAACGCCCTCCACCTGGTCCGTGCCGGGCGCCGACTCCGGCCCCGGCTGCACGCCGAGGCCGCCCGCCGGCAGACAACGGTGCCGCGGTACGACGAGCTCACCCCGTGACCGCGCACGCGGGTCGCGGGCGAGGAACGGCACACCTCCACCAACGCCGAACGAGCTTCGTCCGCGCCGAGCGCCTCGTTCGGCGGAAGGCGCGGACCTCAGCGAGGCCAGACCAGTCCGGGGCGCGTCACGGTCAGCGGTGCGCCGAGGCGTAGTGGGCGGCGAGGAGGTCGCCACCCCAGTCGCGGCGGAGGTCGCGCCACACCGAATGGATGTGGTTGGCGTCGTCCTGGGTGTTGTCGTACTCGAGCAGCAACGTCGGTCCCTGCACGGCGTAGTAGTGGCCGTGCCCGCGCTCGATCGGTCCGGCCCAGGCGAACGTGATCCGGTCGAGCCCGGCGTCGACGGCGGCGCGCCACGCCGCGTCCGCCACGTGCGGCGGGGCCCGGTCGAGGTAGAGCCGGACGAGCCGGACGAGGGCATCGCGTTGGGGTGCGTCGAGCCGTTCCCATGCCACCCCCGCGGGGACACGCGTCGCGTCGGCGACCGGGTCCATTCGCGTCAGGATGTCGTTCGGTGCGACCTCTGCGGTGATCGCGGCCGCCCGCTGCGTCGGATCGAGCCGGGCGAGCAGCGTGCGGGCGAGCTCCTCCTCACCCGGCAACGTGCGCAGGCCGCGATGCGGTCCATCCGGCACGACGGCGGGCTCGGCGCCGAAGAAGTGCGGCGTCACCGCGATCTCGTCCCCGACCACGGTCACGTGGACCGCGAGGTGGTGCCCGTTGACGCGCCAGGCCCACGGCTCGCCGCGACGAGGGTCGCCGAGCACGCGGATCCAATACCGGTCGTCGCTGGCTTCCGCCTCGCCGGCCAGCCGGCGCCGGATCAGGTCGAGGTCGATGACGGCGCGCGCCGTCAGGGCGCCGGCGGCGCTGCACGCCAGGTCGAGCAGGCCGAGCGCCGCGTCGCGATGCTCGGCCATCATGTCGCCCAGCCGGAGGCCCGGACGGTCACCGGGCAGGTAGGTCCACGATCGGTGGTCGGCGGCGTCGAAGGCGTCCGTGGCCCGCCGCCGCTGCTCGGCGTCGAGGGCGTCCAGGAAGGCGGCCACGTGGTCCCTCATCAGGCTCACCGGCGGACCGTACCCCGCCGGCCCGGATCGACTCACGACGGTCAGAGGATGAACGGCGGGTAGGTGGCGTCGAGGCCGGCCAGCGGCTTGGCCAGCCCCGGCAGGTGCTTGTGCGAGAACAACAGGTGCTGGCGGGCCGCTTCCACGTCGCAGAGCGCCCGCAGGAGCCGGCTCCCCGTGTACGCCGCCGCGCCGCCGCCGAGCTGGTGGGCGACCGAGGTCGCGGCGACGGCGGCGTCGCTGGCGTGGAGGCACGCCACGAGGATCCGCGCCTGCAGCACCCGGTCGACCGGTCGACCCTCCTCCGCCCGCTGGTGGGCTTCACCGACCGCCTCGTGGAGCGCGGCCCGCGCCGCGCGGAGTCGGGCGTCGGCGGTTGCGAACTCGGCCATCGCGATCGGGTCGTCGGCGAGCTGCCCGCGCCGCGCCGTCCGTCCATCGCGCGCCTGGCGGGCGACCTCGTCGAGCACGCCGCGCGCGATCCCCAGCGGCACGGCCGCGAGCGTGGGCAGCAGCACGGAGTAGATCGGGAGCCGCCACATCGTGCCCGCCGGCCACGGTCGATCGGCGAACGTGCAGCACCGATCGAGGGTGACCGGGACGTCGGTGGCGCTGACGTGGTGGCTGCCGGTGCCGCGCAGACCGACCGAGTCCCACGTGTCCTCGACCACGAGTGCCTCGATCGGGACGAAGGCGACCCTTGGCGTCGCGTCCAACCCGTCGACGAACGCCCCGAGGCCGGCCCACCGGCTGTGCAGGCAGTTGCTCGTGAACGACCAGCGGCCCGTGAGCCGGTGCCGGTCGCCGTCGGCGACGATGCGACCGGTCGGGGCGAACATCGTGGCGTTGCCCTGGTCGGGGTCGTCGAAGATGACGCGGGCCGCCGCCTCGGGGAGGAAGCCGGCGAAGATGTTGCTGCCGGCGCCGATCACCGCGCACCATGCCGTGCTGCCGTCGACAGCGGCCAGCCGCTCGAACACGTCCATGGCGTCGGAGACCGCGGCCTCCGTTCCCCCGAGCACCCTGGGCACGGCGAGCCGGTGGATCCCCGACTCCCTGAGTGCCGTCACGACCCCTTCGGGCAGGCGCCGGCCCCGTTCGATCTCCTCGACGGCGCCGGCCACGACGGCCAGCAGGGCGTCGACCGCTGTCGCCTGCTCGTCCCCAACGGCGCTGGACGTGGTCATGCGAACAAGTATCGCCTGACCGTCGTCACGGGTCGGCCGTGATCGCGGCGACCACCCAGGCGGCAGCCGGGTCACGCCACGCAGAACTCGTTGCCCTCGGGGTCGAGCATCACGACATGGCCGAGGTGCGCCCCGTAGCGCTCCTCACGGACCCGCGCCGCGCCGGCGGTGACGAGCTCATCGGCCTTCGCCCGGATGAGCTGCTCGCGCGCCGCCATGTCCCACGGCGGCTCGCCGGCGACCCGGATGTCGATGTGCATCCTGTTCTTCGCGGTCTTGCCCTCCGGCACCCTGAGGAACCCGATGGCCGGGCCGCGACCGTCGGGGTCGACGATGGACGCACCGTCGGGGTCGTCGTACCCGGGCTCCGCCACGTACCCGAGCGCGCCCGCCCAGAACGCAGCGATCCTGTGCGGGTCGGCGGCGTCGCAGCCCAGCGTCCAGTGGGTGGCCACGACGGCACCGTAGCGGTCGTGGCCGCGAGCCCAGCGGCGTCGGGTGTCAGTCCTCCGCGCCCTCGTCGTCAGCGCCGTCGTGCTCCGTGCTCACCACCGCGAAGCCGCGATCGAGCTGGACGTCGACCTGCGAGCCGTCGTCGAGGGTGACCTCGACCTCGTAGTAGCTCTCCTCGTCGCCGACTTCGGTCTCCGTGACCCGACCCTCGCCGGTCGCGGCCAGTGCGGCCTCCGAGGCCTTGGTGAGCGCCTCGCCGGTGATCGGCGTGTCGGTGCCGTCGTCGTCGTTGGAGGCCACCGCGTACGTGACGCCGCCGGCTGCGACCAGGGCGGCCGCCGCGGCGGCGCCGATGATGATCTTGTTGCGAACTGCCATGCGGTCAGTGTGCGCCTGGCGACCTGAACACACGCTGACGCGGCGCCCGCCGCGCCCACGAGCGCCAAGTTGGCACCAATTGGGGATGCGTGGCCCCGTCGGCGTCCGCACACTCGGCCTCGGCGAAGGACGAGGGGCGGGTGTGATGTCGAGACTGCGCGGACTGCTGGCCGTGGTGCTGGTGGCGGTCGGGATGGTGGGTGTCGGAGGGTCGGCGGAGGCGTCCGATTACCTCGACCACACGTTCGACGGGGACGGGTTGAGCTCGAACGTCACCGAATCGGTAGACGTCCCCACCGGCGTCCGGGTCGTCGACACCTGGCAGATGGCCGACGGCCGGACGGTCGTCGCCGGCGACAACGGAGCCCTCGGCAGCAACTGCGACGTCCTGAAGTGGTGGGTCGGCCGGTTCACCGCCGACGGTCAGCCCGACCCCACGTTCGGCGGCGGGACCGGTGCTGTGGAGTTCGTGCCCCAAGGGGTGAGCACCTGCTTCACGCAGACCTCCGATCCGCTGCGCATGGGCGCGGTCGCCGTGCAGTCCACCGGCAAGATCGTCGTGGGCGGCGGGCCCAGCATGACGCTCGTGCGGCTCAACGTCGACGGCTCGCCGGACCCGTCGTTCCCGAAGCCGTTCTGGCCGGCGGCCCGGCCGTCGAGCGGTTCACCGGGATGTCTCCCGACCGACCACCTCCGTGGGCGGAGGCGAGATCTGGGACCTGGCCATCGATCCCGCCGACGACACGGTCCTCGCGGCGGGCCGGGTCTCGCGGCGGGTGTTCAAGCAGGGGTGCCCCGGCGGCACTCGGTGGGGGAGCAGCCCAGCCGTCTACCGGTACGACGAGGATCGCGCGACCGAGGTCCCCGGGCCGTGGGGCACCCAGCCGAACACGCTGCCGCCGGTGCTCGCGCTGGCGCTGCTGTCGGACGGCACACCGGTCGCGGCGTCGGGGACATCGCTGTACTGGCTCGGCAGCCTCGCAGCGCACTGTGACCAACGCCTACGTGCCCGCCAGCGACCCCGACAACGACATCGTGGGCTTGGTCGTCGACGGCCAGGACCGGGTCACGCTCGCCACGCTGTACGACGACTACGAGACGATCGCCCTCCACCGGTTCACGGCGGGCGTCGCGGACAGCTCGTTCGGCGTGGGCGGCGAGGTGCTCGAGTCCTCGCTCGGCCGGGTCGAGGCGGTCGCCGTGGACTCGCTCGACCGCGTGGTCCTCACGGGGCTCGTCGGAGTTCCAGAACCCGCTCCTCGTCGGTCGGCTCGACGAGTCCGGCACCCTCGACCCGACCTTCGGCGACGGTGGTATCCGGAGTGAGGTGGTCACGAAGCCGGCCGAGGAGGAAGGGAACATCGTCTACGACGTGTTCCCCACCGACGTGTGGGTCGATGCCAGCGACCAGCCGGTGGTGTTCGGTGGTGCCACCGACTTCGATCGATGCCTACTTCGATGTTCGGGCGGTACCTGGTCGATGGCACGCCGGACCCCGCGCTCGACGGCAACGGGTTCCAGCTCACGCCGAACGCGATCACCGTGCCGCAGGAGCGTGACGTCACGCTGAGGGAACTGGAGGTCGACGCCGTCAGGGCGAGACGTTCGCGCTGGTGGGCACCGACATCGAGAAGTGGCGTGCCGACGGGAGCCTCGATCTCACCTTCGGCGGGAACGGCCGGGTGGAGCGCCCGAGCAGCCGTTCGTTCACCCACCTCGTGGTGGATCCCAGCGGCCGCGTCGTCGTCGTCGGCAAGACGGTGGCTCGAACGAGGGCTGGGTCGGCCGGTACGACGGGGTGACCGGGGCGCCGGATCCGACGTTCGGGGTCGGGCGGCGCGGTGTTCCTCTCACAGCGGTCCATCGAGGAGGTGGCCGTCGACTCGGCCGACCGACCGATCGTCGCCGTCCGGACCACGACCAACAACGAGCCGGCAGCTGATCCGGCTCGGGGAGCGACGGGACGACCGACGTCACCTTCGGCGTCGGCGGCGCCGCCAGCGTCCCGATCTCCTTCGTGGCAGGGATGGTCATCGACAGCGCCGATCGCGTGGCCGTCACGAGCTCGAACCCGATGGATGTCGCGCGATTCACCTCCGGCGGCGCCGTCGACGGGGCGTTCGCGACGAACGCGGGTGACGGGGTTCCTGCAGGAGCTGCTCGTTGACCCGAGCGACCGCTTGATCGTGATCTCGTCGACCAACGACGAAGTGGCCTACCGCATCCTCGCGACCGGTGGGCTCGACACGTCGTTCGCCGATGCCGGTCGGCTGCAGCGAGCCGTCGCAGTTCGACGACCCCACGGGGCGGTCGATGCGGCTGGACGGCTGGTGCTGGCGGGTAGGCGCACGAACACCAACGACGTGTCGGTCGTGCGCTACACCGACGCCGGCGTGCTCGACGCACGTTCGCCACGAACGGGCTCGCCCGCCTGCGCCCGACGCTGGACGGTGGGCGTGGGCTCAAGGCCGGCGATCGCATCCTGCCCGACGTCGACGGCAGCGGCCGGATCGTGGTCGGCGCCAGGACGGCACGACCGGCGATGTACAGGTACGGGCAGGTCGTCAACCTGTTCCGCCTCGTGCCCGAGCCGCCGGCCGACGTGGTCGGGCCGGACATCACGATCACCACGCCGGCCGACGGGGCGACGTACCTCTCGACCGACCCGATCGTCGTCGCCTTCTCGTGCGCCGACCCCGGCAGCGATGTGGACCGCTGCACCGGTGACCTCCCGAACGGCGTGTCGATCGACCCGTGGCCGGGGCCGCGCACGTTCACCGCCTTCGGGACGGATCTCGCCGGCAACACGTCGACCAGCGGACGGCGAACTTCACCATCCTCGACGCGGCGTCGACCGACGTCGCCGCGGGTGGCAGCGTCGCCACCGGCGACGGAAGCGTGTACTTCAACGACGCCCTCGACACCCGCGTCACCAGCCCGAACGCCGGCGCGGTGACCATCGTCGAACGATCGGGGACGACCTCGCCGCCCGGCTACGAGCTGGCCGGCTGGCAGGCCGAGGTGACGGCGCCGGCGGCATCCGTCGCCAGCCCGCTGCGCATCACGTTCTGGCTCGACTCGTCGGCGCTCGGCGCCCTCGACGCCACGACGGTGCAGATCTTCCGCAACGGGTCGTTGGTGCCACCGTGCGACGAGCCGGCGAGCGGGTGCGGCGGCGCCGGACCCGTGTGTGGCCGGCCGGCAGGTGGTAGGCGAGGGCGACGCCGCGCTCGACGTCCTCACGTCGGCGGCCAGCACGTGGACGTTCGGGCGCATGCTCGACACCACGCCGCCGACGATCTCGATCACGTCGCCCGTCGACGGGGCGCGGTTCACGCTCGGCCAGGTGGTGAGCGCCGACTACGGCTGCGCCGACGGCGGCTCGGGCCTCGCCTCGTGCGCCGGCCCCGTGGCCCCGGGCGGCACCGTCGACACGGCGACCGCGGGGACGAAGTCGTTCACCGTGACGGCCAACGATGCCGCCGGGAACATCGTCGACGTCCGTCAGCACGTACGAGGTCCTGGCCGGCAGCGTGACCGCGACGGCGACGGGGCCGGCAGCGGTGAGCGACGGATCCCGGCGGGCTCGGAGCCTCCCCGGCGGTCCCTGTCCAGACACGCCTCGACGTCGCCGAGCGGGATCGCCGGGCAGTTCGTCGCTCGCCGCTCAGGACGGCGGGGCCGGCGCCCGCCGGCTACGTCGCCCTGCCGACGGCGGTCGCCACGGCGGGCCCGGCTGCGAACGGCGGCGTCGCCACACGTCCTGACGTTCACGCTCGACGCCTCGATGCGTCGGCGAGTTGGCGGCGGCCCAGGTCGACGTGATCGCCAACGGGCGTGCCGGTCGCGGCGTGCGGGGCAGGCACCGGCGCGTCCCCGAGTCCGTGCGTGGCCGGCCGCACAGACGGCACCGACGGTGACGTCGTCGTGACCGTTCGCTGCCGCCGCGCCTCACGACGTGGACGTTCGCCCGGCGGTCGTTCATCGTCACGTCGGCCGCACCTTCGTCGCTGGCCCAGGGAGACGAGTGGGCAGACCGTCGTGCTCTCCGGCGACGGCTTCCAGGCGGGAGCGACGGCGAAGATCTCCGGGAGCGGCGTGACCGTGGCGTCCACCACCTGGGTGTCGCCGTCCACGCTGCAGTTGACGCTCACGGTGGGCGCCTCGGCGGCGGTGGGCAGCCGCGACGTGACGGTCACCAACCCGAACCGGGCCACGGCGGTCTGTGCGGGGTGCTTCGCGGTGGCGGCGAAGCCGGCGGTGACCTCGCTCAGCCCCGACTTCCCGCCCCCAGGGGACGGCGCACACGACGCTCCGGCTGACCGGGACAGGTCTGCAGAGCGGGGCAGCGGTGTCCTTCGCCGGGACGGGCATCACGGTGCACCGCGTCACCTACGTCGATGCGACGGCGCTCGACCTCGACGTGTCGATCGACGGTGCGCGGCCCCTGGCGGCCGCGCAGTGACGGTGACCAACCCCGACGGCGGCGTCGGTACGAAGTGGGCGGCCTCACGGTGAACGCCAGGCCGACGATCACGAGCGGTGGCGCCGACCAGCCTTCGGCAGGGCCGATCGCTCAGCGTGGTGGTCAACGGCAGCGGCTTCCCGGCGAACTTCGTCGCCGGCGGCGGCACGGTCTCGTTCGGCGAGGGCGTCACCGTCGCGACGGTAGTCGCGCAACTCGTCGAGCAAGCTGACGGTGAACGTGGCCGTGGACGCGGCGGCCAGTCGCGGGTGCCCGGACGGTCACGGTGACCAACCCCGACACCGGCGCCGCGACGTGCGCGTCGTGCGCAACTGTCGTCGTCGACCCGCAGATCGCGAGCGGTGGCGCCGGCCATCGCGGGCCCGCGGCACGACGGCCCAGGCCGTCACGATCAGCGGCTCCGGCTTCCAACGGGGAGCGGTGGTGAAGCTGTCGGGCACGGGGATCACGGTGACGGTGACGACGGTGCAGGACCCCTCGACCGTGATCGTGCAG
Organism: uncultured Acidimicrobiia bacterium; assembly: GCA_963784255.1. Lineage (GTDB taxonomy): Bacteria > Actinomycetota > Acidimicrobiia > Acidimicrobiales > Ilumatobacteraceae > JALZMG01. The sequence continues at coordinate 1,074,198 of CAWAQO010000007.1, forward strand.
CTGACCGTCGGCGCCTCGGCGACGCTCGGGGCACGTGACGTCACGGTCACCAACCCGGACACGTGGACGGTGACGTGCGCCGGGTGCTTCACGGTGAACGCCAAGCCGACGATCGGCACGCTGGCGCCCGCCGCCGGCGCGCGCAGCTCGGTCGGCCTGGCTGTCCAGGTGCCCGGGACCGGGTTCCAGCCGGGCCTGGCCGTCTCGTTCTCCGGCGCCGGCGTGACGGCCACCGTCGTCGCCGTCACGCCGACGTCGATCACGCTCGCCGTGGACATCGACCCCGCCGCGCCGACGGGGCAACGGAGCATCACGGTGACCAACCCGGACGCCGGGACGGTGACGAAGGCCACCGCCTTCCGCATCACCTGAGCAACGGCCGGGTTCGTGTCCGCGCCCTCCGCTCGTCCGGGTCACGCATCGTCCCTGGGTGCGGGGTCCAGGTAACCTCGCCCCGTGCTCGGGCGGGCGGAACTGGCGCGCATGCTCTCGGCTGCCCTCGACGGCGGCCGGTTCGTGTTCGTCGTCGGACCACCTGGCGTCGGCAAGACCACCTTCGTGCGCACCGCCCTCCGTGGCCGGCCGCATGCCGCCGGGAGTGCCGTGACCGGGCTCACACGCCGCCCGTTGGTCCCCTTGATGCGGGCGGTCGGGGCGACGCTCGCGGGTGACGTCGAGGCGGTCGCCTCGGCCGTCCTGATCGGCCTCGGTGGACGCGTGCTCTGGATCGACGACGTCCACTGGGCGGACCGGGCCACCGTCGACGTCGTCAGGATGCTCCGCGGTCGAGTCCCGATCGTCGTGACCGGTCGTCCCGAAGTCGACGACGAGTGGTCGCTCGGGGCGTGCCGCATCGAGATCGGCCCGCTGCGTCGAAGCGCATCGAAGCGCCTGGCGCGGCAGCTGCACCCGCGGATGACGGACGCCCAGCTCGATCGGCTCGTCGACGTGGCCGGCGGCAATCCACTGCTCCTGCACCACCTCGCCGCCGACGACGTCACATCACCGACGTTGCGGGCGGCGATAGAGGTCCGCCTGGCGGCCCTGCCCGACGCCGTGCGCGACGCGGTCGTGGAGCTCGCCGTCCATGCAGCGCCGCTCGCCACTGATCGTCTCGCGGTGCCGCTGGCCGACATGCCGGCCGGGCTGGTGGAGCTGGTCGACGGCCGGATCGCGCTCTCCGCCATGCGCTCCTCGCCGACGCCGCGCTGGAACCGTTGACCGCGGCGGAGGTCGCCCGGGTGCACCGGGCGCTGGGCGGCCGACTGGCCGCCGAGGACGCTGCCGCGCACCACCTGGCGGGCGGCGACCTCGAGGCGGCGGCTCGGTGCGCCCGCGCTGCCCTCCTCCGCACGAGCGAGCCGGGAGTGCGGTGCGAGCTGCTGGCGATCGCCGCTGAGGCCGAGGACGACGACGCGACGAGGGTGGAGGCGGCGGCGTCGTCGATCACGGCGGGCGACTGGGACCGCGCACGTCGGCTGGCCATGTCCGTGACGAGCGACGACCCGGAGGTGGTCGTGGCCGCCTCCCTGCAGCTTGCTCGGGCCTGCTGGTTCGCCGGCGACGTCGGCGGCGCCGCGGCCGCGGTGTCGGGCGGCATCGAGGTGCTCGGGGACCGGGAGCACCCGCTGCTCGCCCGGCTGCACGTCGAGCGGGCCAACCAGCTCGTGCGCACGAGGGAGGCCAGCGCATCGACGACGGCCACGCGCGAGCGGCGTTGGCGGTCGCCGAGCGCATCGGGACCGACGTGCCGCGCGCCCAGAACGTGGTGGCGACGGCGTTGGCCCACGACGGGTTGCCGGGGTGGGAGGACCTCTACCGCCAGGTGATCCCGGCCGCCGCGGCGGCCGGAGATGCCGAGACGGAGTGTTCGGCCGCCTACTTCCTGGCGTCGCACCTCGGGTTCGCCGGGCGCTACGCCGAAGCGGTGGAGCTGCTGGAGGCCGCGACCGCACGGGCGTCGGAGCTCGGTGAGGTCACGTGGCGGGATCACATGGCCCTCGCCGCGATCACCGACCGCTTCATGGCCGGCGGCGGTCCTGCGGCGCTCGCCGACGACGCCCGCCGCTTCGTCGAGGCCCGCCCGGTCTTTCGCAATCGGGCCCAGGCGGAGCTGTCCCTGGCCCTGTCGCTCGGCGACCTCGGCGACTTCCGGAGCGCCACGAACGGCGTGCTGTCCGCGCTCGACGTGATGACGTCGACCGAGGACCGTTCGATCCTCCTCGCGGCGGCGACAGAGCTGTACTGGATGGCGGGCGAGCTGCCCAGGACGCTGGAGTACGGCGAGCTCGCCACCGCGCTCGGCCCGGGCTGGTTCGGCATCACGGCCGGCGCCGCGGCGGCCGCCGCGCTGGCCCGCTTCGAGCTCGGCCAGCCGGTGACGGCCGGCATCGATCGTCCGAAGGTGCCGATCTTCGAGACCTTCCAGGTCGAGATCGATGGGCTGCGTACGTGGAGCGACGGGGACGCGAGTCGCGCGATCGTGCTGCTCGACGACGCCGCCGCCCGGTGGCGGCGGTGCGGGCCGCGGCGCTACGGGATCCGCGCTGTGTGGACGGCTGGCGTGATGGCCGGCCACACCGGCCACCCGTCCGCCCGTCGCCGGCTCGAGGCCGCCGAGCAGGACGCCCGTGCCGCCGGCCTGCTCCCGATCGCCCGTCGAGCGGCGATGGCCCGCCACGCCCTCGGGCCGGCCGTCGCGCTGACGATCCGGGAACACGACGCGCTCCAGCTGGTGGCCGACGGGTGCACGTCGAAGCAGATCGCCGCCCGCCTCGAGATCGCGCCGTCCACTGTCGAGAGCCACATCGCTTCGGCGGTCCGCAAGCTCGGTGCCCGCAACCGGCGACAGGCCGCGTCGATGCTCGAGGCCAGACGATGAGCGACCGCCCGTTCCTCATCGTGCTCGGGTCCGGCGCGGTCGTGCCGGCCATCCCGCACGACTGGCAGGTCGTCACCCTCGAGGACCTCCCGTCCGAACCGTTCGACCTCGGCCCGAGCAAGCTGGCGGTGCTGGCGTCCACCGCAGACGACGACGAGGCCCTGCTCCTCGCCGGCGTGCGCGGGTGCTCGATCGTCCTGCACACGGCCGTGGGAGCGTCACCCCCCGACGAGCAGTTCCTGGAGGACCTCGGCCGGGTCGTCGAGGCGGCGCCGCCGGCCGACGCGACGCCGCTCGACCGGTCCCAGGTCGAGCTGCTGCAGCGACTGGCCGACGGGCTGACGCTCGTCGACGCGGCGCGCGACCTCGGCCTCTCCCGGCGTACGGCGATGCGCCGGCTCGCCGACGCCCGGCGCCGCCTCGGCGTCAGCTCGACGATGATGGCGATCCGGGCCGCACGCGACGCGGGCTGACGACCGGCCCCCGCCGTTCTGTCGTTCGGACACGGCCCGATCGGGCCGCCACCAAACGACAGAACGGAGGGTCAGCCGCGGCAGCAGCCGGACGCGCGACGGGGTTCGTGCCGCCTGGGGGAGCTCGTTCTCGATGTCGTGGCGCAGCGCGGCCCAGGCTTCCTCGACCGTGGGTGCGGCGGCCGATGCCACGACCAGCTGACCGTCGAACCGTTCGGCCTCGGCCGTCCACGTCGCCGAGACCTCGAGCAGCCGGCCGTCCCGCGCCCGCAGGTGGTTCTCGCGGTAGTCGAGCGTCGTCCGCCACCCGGCGCGCTCCAGCGCCCGCCGGTCGGCGGGTTCGAGCAGGGCTCCGTGCCGTCGCGGGCGGCGCTCCGAGCGGAGGGTGCTCATCGACATAGTGCGATGGTGACCCATCGGGCCTGTGGATCGTCAGTGCCGATTGCCTGTGACTTGGTTGGGGACGATCCGCGCTGTCCTGTGCACAAGTGCACGCACCACGCGACATCGCTGCGACGTTGACATGACGTCAAAGTGATGTCATACTGATGCGCATGGACATCAGCGGGTACGTCGAGCAACTGCGTGGCGACCTCAGCGCCGCCGCGGCGTCGGGCAGCGAGGCGATCGTCGAGGCCGCCGAGCGGCTGGCGATGGCGCTCGACTCGGCGGTCCGCATCTCCCTGCTCGAGGCCCTGTCCGACGCCGCCGCGGAGATCACACAGGCGCTCGACGGGACCACCGTCGAGGTCCGTCTGAAGGGCCGCGAGCCGCAGTTCGTCGTGTCCGAGCCCGCCGAGCCGGCGTTCGCCCCGCCCGAGGGCCCGGCGGCGGACGGCGGCATCGACGACGAGGGCGGCCAGGCCCGCATCACACTGCGCCTGCCCGAGTCGCTGAAGCAACGGGCCGAAGAGGCCGCCGAGCGACGGCGGCAGTCCCTCAACACCTGGCTCGTCGACGCCATCCGTGCGGCCACGCACGACGCCGGCGAGCGCGGGCGACCCGGCCGGCACCTGTCCGGCTGGGCCCGCTGACCGACCACCCGACCACCCGATCACCCGACGGAGGCCACCATGCACCGCTTCACCACGCCCACCCCGCCGCGCCTCGCCGTCGAGCTGCGCGCCGGCTCCCTCGACGTCCGCACCGACGACGTCACCGAGACCACCGTCGAGCTCGCCGGGCCCGCCGACACCGTTGCGGCGACGGTGGTCGAGCAGCGCGGCGACGAGATCGCCGTGATCGCACCCCGTCACCTCGGCGGGCTGTTCGGCCGGGGAGGCGACCTCCGCGTGACGGTCGTCGCCCCGTCCCGCACCGCCCTCGCCATCCAGACCGGGTCGGGCGATGTCACGGCCCGCGGCGATACGGCACCACGTCGGTGGCGTCGGGCAGTGGGCGGGTCGACCTCGACCACATCGCCGACTCGGCTCGGCTGCGCTCGGGCAGCGCCAAGGTCCGCGTCGAGCGCATCGACGGCGACGTCGACGTGACGACGGGATCGGGCGACATCAGCATCGGCGCCGTCGGCGGCACGGTCTCGGCGCACACCGGCTCCGGGAACGTCGAGCTCGGCACGGGCGGCACGGCGCTGCGCGCCTCCACCGGCAGCGGCGACGTGTCCGTCGGTGAGGCACCCGACGAGGTCAGCGTGAAGACGGCCTCCGGCGACGTGCGCATCGACGCCATCTCCCACGGCGAGGTCTTCGCCAAGGCGGCGTCCGGGCACATCCGGGCCGGTGTCCGGTCCGGGACGGCCGCCCTGCTCGACGTCCGCACGGTGAGCGGGCGGGTCCGCAGCGCGCTGGAGGCCGGCGACGCCCCGTCAGGCGAGCGAGCAGCGGGCCCGCGTCACGCTGTCGACCGTCAGCGGCAACATCGACCTCGTCAGGGTGTGACGCCGTGGTCACGCGCGACGACCTCGCGGCCTGGTCGCCAGCCGTCGCCCTCGGGCCGGCGGTCAGCGGCGGTCTGCGCAACACGGTGCGTCGGGCGATCGTCGGCGGCGAGCCGGTGGTGGTGCGGCGGTCCCGCCGCCGTGGTGCGGCGCTCGAGTGGGAGCTCGACCTGCTGGCCGCCCTGGCCGAGGCCGGCTTCCTCGTGCCGATCGTGCTGCCGACCCCGAGCGGCGAGCGCCACGTCGACGGCGTGGTCGTGGCGACGGAGATCGCCGGTCGCCCGCCGACGAGCGACGACGACTGGCGCGCCGTCGCCGCCGAGCTCTGTCGACTCCACGAGCTGACCGCCGAGTGGCCGCAGCGCCCGGGCTTCCTCACCGCTCGCCAGCTGCTCACCGATCGCCGCGGCGGCGACGTCGACCTCGACCGGATGCCCGACGACGCCGTCGGGCTCGTCCGCGACGCGTGGTCGGCGATGTCCGACGAACCGTGCGCCGTCGTGCACGGTGGCGTCGGGTCGTCGAGCGTGCGGCTGGTCGATGATCGCGTCGCCCTGCTCGAGTGGGACGACGCCAGGGTCGACCACCCATGGTTCGATCTCGCCGAGCTGCCCGTGCGCCACCTCGACCGTGGCGACATCGTGGCCGCCTGCGCCGCCGCCCACGCCTGGGAAGCGGCCAGCGCCTGGATCGCCGAACCGGCGTACGCCCGCTGGCGCCTCGAGCTGCTCGACAGCTACCGGCTCGTGCACTGACCAGGGGTAGCGTGAGGGCCGATGGCGAGGCTGTGCGAGCGACCTGGTTGCTCGGACGTGGCCGCGCTGGCCTTCGGGTTCGACGTCGACCGCCTCCTCGTGTGGCTGGCGCCGATCGTCCCGGACGACGACCCCTTGCGGGCCGGCGCGCTGTGCCTGCGCCATGGCGACGCGATGGTGGTGCCGAAGGGATGGACGCTCGACGATCGGCGGGAGCCGACGCCGCGCCTGTTCCGCCCCCGGGCCGCCGACGCGGCGCCGATCACCCGGCGGCGGCGGGCGCCCGCCTCCACGGACCCCGGCGAACAGCTCGTGTTGGAGACCGTCGCCGTCGTGGCGGGTGCGTCGGTCACCGACGACCCCGATGCCACGGTCGCCATCCCGTGGCTGCCGACGGGTGCCGTCGACGACGACCTCGATGGCGTGCTCGACGCCCACAGCCCGTTGCTGGCCCGGGCCTTCCGCGGCACCGACCGACCGCGCTGAACCCGCCGTGCAGACGTCCGCCTCCCTCGTGATCGACGGCGCCACCACGGCTGGTCTGTTCGAGCACGTCGAGTCGCTCGACCGGTACCCCTCGTGGATGCGCATCGTCCACCGGGTGGAGCCGCTGGCGCCCGACGACGGCCGGCCGGCGTGGCGCGTCGAGCTGCGCGCCCGGGTCGGACCGTTCGCCCGGTCGAAGCGGTTGCGGATGGTGCGCACGGCCCACGAGCCGGGCCGGCTCGCCCGGTTCGAGCGCATCGAGGACGACGGCCGCAGCCACGCGGCCTGGACCCTCACCGCGACGGTGGACGAGGTCGACGGCGGCGCGCGCGTGACGACCGAGCTCGTCTACACCGGGTCGCTGTGGACCGGCTCCGTGCTGCCGCGCGTGCTCGACCACGAGATCGAGCACGGCCGCGAAGCACTGCGCCGCCTCGTCAGCGCCGAGCCCACGCGCTGAACCGGCCGTCGGGCCGGCGCTCGAGCACGAGGTCGAGCCCGAAGCAGGCGCTCAGGTTGGCGCTGTCGAGCACCGTGTCGATCGGACCGCTGGCGAGCGTGCGTCCGTCGGCCAGCAGCATGGCGTGCGTCATCGTCGGCGGGATGTCGTCGACGTGGTGGGTGACGACGACCAAGGGCGGCGCGGCCGGATCGCCGGCGAGGTCGTCGAGCGCGTGCACGAGCTGTTCGCGCCCGCCGAGGTCGAGCCGCGCCGACGGCTCGTCCAGCAGCACGACGGCGGGATCGTTCATCAGCGTGCGGGCCAGCAACACCCGCTGGCGCTCACCCGACGAGAGCGATTCGAAGGGACGCTCGGCGAAGCGGCCGACGCCCATGCGATCCAGGCAGGCGCGCGCCCGGTCGTCGTCCTCGTCGCTGTAGCGGTGCCACCACGGCTCGAGCGCGGCGTAGCGGGCGGTGCGCACGACGTCGAGCACGCGCAGCGACGGGCGCAGCTGATCGGCGAGGGCGGCGGAGGCGTAGCCGATGCTGCGCCGCAGTTGGCGGACGTCGGTGCGGCCGAGCCGCTCGCCGAGGACGTCCACGGTCCCCGCGGTGGGGTGGTCGTACAGCGCGGCCACCCGGAGCAACGACGTCTTGCCGCTCCCGTTGGCGCCGAGCAGCAGCCACCGCTGGTCGGGCAGGACCCGCATCGACACGTCGTCGAGGATCAGCGTCTCACCCCGCCGCAGGACGATGTGGTGGAGGTCGAGGGTTGCCGCCGTCACCCCCCGACGATCCCACGTTTGTGCGCGGAGCACCCACCTGGCGACGCTTCGTGCACAAACGCGAAGTCGACGCATGACTGTCATCGAACCGCAACACCGGGGTAGCCTCTCGGCCCGTGACCCGCGGCCGGACGACAGCACTGTGCGTGCTGGCCCTGGTCGTCGGATCGATCGGTCTCGGCGTGACCGGCGCGCCCGCGGGCGCCGACACCGACGACGACGCCGCCCAGCGGGCGGCGCGGGAGATCTCCGCCGCTCGGGACCAGGCCAACGCCGCCGCGGCCGCGTTCTTCGAGGCCCAGTCCGAGCTCGAGCAGCTGGGTGACCGGGCCGCGGAGCTGGCCGCCGAGAACGCTCAACTGCAACAAGAGGTTGACGCCCTGCAGGCGCAGGTCGAGCAGGTGGCCGTGAACCGCTTCGTCGCCTCCAGCTCGGCCGGCATCCCGCTGCTGACCGGCTACCAGGAGCCGAGCGACCAGCTGCAGGCCGGTGTCCTCGTCGACGTGGCCACCGAGTCGTCGGCCGACTCCATGGACGCCTACGACCAGGCCCGCACCGACCTCGAGGCGAACCAGGAGGAGGTGGCCGCCAACCAGGCCGCCGTCGAGGAGAAGCAGGAGCAGTTCCTCTCCCTGCAGGCTGCCGCCGAGAAGGAGGTCGAGCGGCTGCAGGCCGTGGAGGCCAAGCGGCTGGAGGACGAGCGGGTGCGCGAGGCCCTGGAGGCGCAGCGCCGGGAGGAGCAGCGCCAACGCGAGGCCGAGGAGGCTGCCGCCGCCCAGCGCCAGGCCGAAGAGCGCGCCGCGGCCGATGCCGCCGCGTCGAACGTGCTGCTGCTGCTGCTGCTGCCGCCGCTTCGGCCGCCGCCGCGCCCGCACCGGCCGCCGCCCAGGCGATCTCCACGCCGGCTGCCTCCGGAAGCGACCAAGCGCCGGCGGCGCCGCCGCCGGCCGCTGCCGGCGACAACGACGACGGTGGTGCGCCGGCTGCGCCCGCTGCGCCGCCGACCCCCGTCAGCGGCATCATCTGCCCGGTCGCCGGGTCGGCGGCGTACAGCGACACGTGGGGCGCGGCGCGCTCAGGCGGTCGCTCGCACCAGGGTGTCGACATGCTCGCCCCGACCGGCACGCCGCTCGTGGCCGTCGTGTCCGGCAGCGTGCAGTTCAAGCAGAACAGCCTCGGCGGCAACGCCGTGTGGCTGGCCGGCAGCGACGGCAACCGCTACTACTACGCCCACCTCAGCAGCTTCGAGGGATCCAGCCGCGGCGTCTCGCAGGGCGAGGTGATCGGCTACGTCGGCGACACCGGCAACGCCAGGGGCACACCGCACCTGCACTTCGAGGTGCACCCCGGCGGCGGGGCCGCCGTCAACCCGTACCCGTGGGTGCGGAACGCCGGCTGCTGAGCGCCACCGGTGCCGTCGCCGCGAGCTGACCGCACGCGGCGTCGATGTCGGTGCCGCGGTTGCGGCGGATCGTTGCGTTGATGCCCAGCGCCGCCAGGTCGTCGCGGAACGCGGCCACCCGGGCCGGCGGCGTGCCGCGCGTGGGCCAGCCGGGCGTCGGGTTCAGCGGGATCAGGTTGACATGTGGAGCAGGGCGCAACCGCCGGCACAGCGCGGCCAGCTGGGCGGCGTCGATCGGCCGGTCGTTGACGCCGTCGATCAGCGCCCACTCGAAGCTGAGCCGGCGCCCGTTGGACGCGATGTACTCGGCGCAGGCCTGCAGCAGGTCGTCGATCGGGTAGCGCCGGTTGATCGGCACCAGCTCGTCGCGCAGCGCGTCGTTGGCGGCGTGCAGGCTGACGGCGAGCGTGACGGGCAGCCGGCGCTCGGCGAGGCGGCGGATGCCCGGCGCGATCCCCACGGTCGACACCGTGAGGTGCCGCGCCGACAGGCCGAGGGCGCCGTGCAGGCGCTCGACGGCCGCCCAGACGGCGGGTTCGTTGGCGAGCGGTTCGCCCATGCCCATGAACACGACGTTGCTCACGCGGCGCCCGTCGTCGCGGGCCCGCCGCGCTGCCCGCACCACCTGCTCCACGATCTCGCCGGCGGTGAGGTGGCGGGTGAAGCCGGCCTGGCCGGTGGCGCAGAAGCCGCACCCCATCGCGCAACCCGCCTGGCTCGACACGCACACCGTCGCCCGGTCGGGGTAGTGCATCAGCACCGTCTCGACGCGGGCGCCGCCGGTCAGGCCCCACAGGAACTTCACGGTGTCGCCGCGGTCGCTGACCGATTCGGTCACCGCGGTCAGAGCCGGAGGGAGCTCGGCCTCCAGGCGGGCGCGGAGCGACCGCGGCAGGTTCGTCATGTCGGCGGGCGCGGCGAGCTGCTCGTACAGGCCGCGCCACACCTGCTCGACCCGGTACGGCGGCTCGTCGGCGAGCATCGCGGTCAGCTCGTCGCGGTCGACGCCGTAGCGGGTGGCCATCACGACACCAGGGTGCCGGCCAGCCTCTCGTATTCCGCCATGCGGTCGCGCAGGACGTCGAGGCTCGCGGTCCAGAACGCCTCGTCCGTGACGTCGAGGCCGAACGCCGCGCCGAGCTGCTCGGCCGTCTCCATGCCGGCTCGCGACAGCAGGTCGTCGTAGCCGGCGCGGAACCGCTCGGGGTCGTCGTGGTAGCGGGCGAACAGGCCCAGCCCGAACAACAAGCCGTAGGCGTATGGCCAGTTGTAGAAGTGCGAGCCGTAGTAGTGCGGCTTGAGCACCCACATCTGGGGATGGGCCGTCGACTGGTCGAGGCCGTCGCCGTAGGCGTCGGCCTGCGCTTGGCGCATCAGGTCGTCGAGCTCGCCGACGCCGAGCGTGCGTCGCTGCCGCCGGGCGAACACCTCGGTCTCGAAGACGAAGCGGCTGTGGATGTCGACGACGACCTGGACGGCCGACTGCAGGTCGACGTCGAGCAGGGCCAATCGCTCGGCGCCCTCGAGGCGGGCCAGCCCGGCGTCGACGACCAACGTCTCGCAGAAGATGCTGGCCGTCTCGGCGAGGGCCATCGGCAGCCGCCGCTGCAACGGGGTGCGGGCGGCCAGCGTGGTGTTGTGATACGCGTGCCCGAGCTCGTGGGCCGTCGTCTGGGCCGACTCGACGCTGCCCGACCAGTTGAGCAGGACGAGCGAGCGGTCGCCGAGGAACGGCATGCAGAAGGCGCCACCGGACTTGCCATCGCGCGGCCCGGCGTCGATCCACGACTCCTCGAGGGCGCGGTCGACCAACCCGCCGAGGCGGTCGCTGTAGGCGACGAAGGCGCCGCGGACGACCTCGAGGCCGTCGTCCCACGAGAGCTCGGCGGGGGCGAACGGCAGCGGGGCGAACAGGTCCCACCACGGCAGCCCGCCGGTGTGGCCGTGCAGCCGAGCCTTCGTCCGCAGCCACCGGCGGAAGTCGGGGAGGGCGTCGATCATCGCCGCCTGCATCGCCGCGAACGTCGGACGGCTCACCGCGTTGGCGTAGAGCGACGCGTCCAGCGGTGAGTCCCAGCGCCGCCGCCGGTTGACGATGTTGGCCTCGCCCTTGATGGCGTTGAGCGCCGCGGCGCACGGCACCGCCACACTCGGCCAGGCGAGCAGCTCGGCGTCGTACGCCGCCCGTCGCACCCGTGGGTCGCCGTGGGTGGCCAGGCCGCGGACTGCGGCCATCGGCATGTCGACGTCGCCGTCGGGCAGCGCGACGGTCGCCGTCAACTGCGACGTGACGTCGCGCTGCAACCGGGCCCACGCGCCCGATCCGGTGGTCGAGAGCTCGGCGTAGAGGGCCTCTTCGTGCTCGCCCATCTGGTGGGCCGCCCGCTCGGCCAATCGCAGCAACGGGCCGGCATGCTCGCGCGCGACGTCGCTCACGGTGCCCAGCGCGTCCGCGCCGAGCGCGTCGACCCAGTCGGCCAGCCGGGCGAGCAGCGGTCGCAGGCGGGCATCGGCGATGACGAGCTCGCTGAGCAGCGACTGCGCCTGCTCGTCGCGGCTGTCGGTGGCGACCGTGGCGTACACGTACGCGTACAGCAGCTCGGTCTGGCCGAGCACGTCGTTGTACCCGCCGATGATCTCGTCGGCCACCCGTCCGTCGTCGGCGGTGACCGGTCGCGGCCCGATGGCGCGCACGTCATGATCGTCGAAGGCGGCGAGCAGCCGGTCGGTGTCGGCCGTGGCCCGTTCGACGGCCGCCTGGAACGAGCGCGACGTCAGCGAGTCGTGCAGGTCGCGGACGCTCCAGCGCGGCAGGTCGGTGACGGTCATCGTGCTGGCCTCCGGAAGGCGATGTCGGTGCGGAAGACCGTGAACCCGAGGTGCTCGTAGAGCGTCACGGCCGCCGTGTTGTCGGCGTCGACGTACAGCATCCCGACGTCGACACCGCGGGCCGCGATGGCGTCGAGTCCGGCGATGGTGAGGTGGCGACCGAGGCCGAGACCCTGGAAGTCCGGGTCGACGCCGATCACGTAGATCTCGCCGATGTTGGTGCCGCCGGCGTCGGCGTGCAGCTTGGTCCAGCAGAACGCGGCCAAGCGCCCGTCGCGCTCGTGGAGGAGGAAGCCGGCGGGGTCGAACCACGGCTCCGCCTCGCGCTGGCGCAGGCTCTCCACCGTCCAGCCACCCTGTTCCGGGTGCGTGGCGAAGGCGCGGTTGTTGACCTCGACCCATGCCGCCTCGTCCTCACCGGGCCGGAACGGACGCGTGGCGACGTCGATCGGGAGGCCGGTGGGCAGGGGCCGGCGCATCTGGTGGAGGTGCCGGCCGGGTGTGAACCCGAGATCGGCGGCGCGCGCCTCGTCGGCCGCGGTGGCGCCGAACACCCACCAGTCGACCGGCTGGGCGTCGCCGGCGGCGCCGAGCACCGCGCCGACGAGACGGCCTGGCAGCGCGTCGTCGGTGCGCTGGGCCGGGTCGACGACGACCTCGAGGGTGAGCGTGCCGTTCCCCGGGGACAGCTGGGCGTAGCCGATCGGTGTGTCGTAGCCGTCCGTGGCGATCGCCGCCTGGAAGCCGGGACGGCCGCCCCGCTCGAGGTCGAGCAGCAAGTGGTCCGACAGCGGAATGCGGCCATCGGCGGCGGCGGCCCGCTCGAGCAGCGCCAGCACACCTTTCACGGTGGCGCTGCCGAGCGACGAGGTCACGGCGAGCTCTGACATCCCCATGACCCTAGAGTCCGTGCGCGTGTCCCGCCCCCGCACGCCGAAGGGTCGCGCGCGTGAGGTGGCTCGCCGCCTCGCCGAGGAGTATCCGGAGGCGATCTGCGAGCTGGACCACCGCGACCCCTTCGAGCTGCTCACCGCGACGATCCTCTCGGCGCAGACGACCGACGTGCGGGTGAACTCGGTGACCCCGGCGCTGTTCGCCCGTTACCCGACGCCCGCCGCGCTGGCCGCCGCCGACCCCGCCGACGTGGCCGAGCTGATCCGCCCCACCGGCTTCTACCAGAACAAGACGCGGAGCATCATCGGGATGGCCAACGCCCTCGTCGACCGCTTCGGCGGCAAGGTGCCGACGAAGATGGCCGACCTCGTGACGATCCCGGGGGTCGGGCGCAAGACGGCCAACGTCGTGCGCAGCGTCGGCTTCGGGCAGCCGGGCCTTCCGGTCGACACCCACGTGACGCGTCTGTCCCACCGCCTGGCGCTCACCCAACATGACGATCCGGTGAAGATCGAGCTCGAATTGAACAGCTACCTGCCGGCGTCGTGGCGGGGCGACTTCAGCCTGCGGATGATCCTCCACGGTCGCCAGGTGTGCCTCGCCAGAACGCCGCGCTGCGAGCGTTGCGTGCTCGAGGACATCTGCCCGTCGAGCCGGCTGCCGCGACGCCGCAGGTGACGGTTCCCATAGCTTGCCTCACCTGCGGGCGGTGGTATGATGGCTCAACCAACCAGGTTCCCGCCACCTGGTTTGCAGCGACAGCCGGGATCCGCCGCCTGGCGTCGCCCGAGCGACGGCCCCTCCCACCAGGGGCCGTCGCCGCTTTTCGGTTCAGACGCGGGTGACCTTGAGGGCCCGCAGGAGCGCCCGTTCGGCATGCTGCAGCGACCGCTCGGCCTCGTAGAGAGCTGACACCAGATCGTCACGTTCGGTCCCGAGGTGGGGGCCGACGAGGTCGGCCACGCGACGGCGGTATCGACCGATCGTCTCGGCGGCTGCGCTCAGCTCGGCTGCCGTCGCGTTCGTGGCGCTACCCATCCGCCAACGATCGCGCCCCACCGGTAACGTCGCCAATCGTGGTTCCGGTGCGCGACGACCTGCGGGCGCTCGAGGGCTACCACTCCGCTCAGGTGCAGGTCGACGTCCGGCTGAACACCAACGAGTCGCCGTATCCACCGCCCGACGGCTGGCTCGCCGACGTCGGCGCGGCGCTGGCCACGATCGACTGGCGTCGCTACCCCGACCGCGGCGCCACCGCGCTGCGGGCGGCGATCGCCCGATGGCACCATGTCCGCCCTGAGCAGGTCTTCGCCGCCAACGGGTCCAACGAGGTGCTCGAGACGCTGCTGTTGACCTACGGCGGCACCGGGCGCACCGTCGTCACGTTCGAGCCGACGTACATGCTGCACGGCCACATCGCCCGTCTCAGCGGCGCCACCGTCGTGGAGGGCGAGCGGCAGGCCGACTTCTCGCTCGACCCGGCCCATGCCGTCGACCTCGTCGAGCGGATCCAGCCCGTCGTGACGTTCCTGTGCTCGCCGAACAACCCCACCGGGGTCGTCGAGGATCCAACGCTCGTACGGCGCCTGCTCGACGTCGCGCCCGGGCTCGTCGTCGTCGACGAGGCCTACGCCCAGTTCGCCGACTGGTCCGCGCTCGACCTCGTCGGTGACGACGTGCCGCTCGTCGTGGTGCGCACGTTCTCCAAGACGTGGAGCATGGCGGCCGCTCGCCTCGGCTACCTGGTCGGCCCGTCGTGGCTGGTGGCCGAGCTGGAGAAGGTCGTGCTGCCGTACCACCTCGACGCCTTCAAGCAGGAGGCCGGCCGGCTGGCGCTGGCCCACGTCGACGAGATGGACGCCCGGGTGAAGCAGATCGTCGACGAGCGCGAGCGCCTCGTCGAGGGGCTCCGCCAGCTCCCTGTCGACGTCGTGCCGAGCGGCGCCAACTTCGTGCTGTTCCGCCCGCGCCGCCGCAGCGGCCGGGACACGTGGACCGGCCTCGTCGACCGTGGCGTGCTGGTGCGCGACTGCTCCGGCTGGCCGCGCCTGGCCGACTGCCTGCGCGTCACCGTGGGCACGCCGGAGGAGAACGACCGCTTCCTCGCCGAGCTGCGCGAGGTGCTGGCGTGAGCCGCACGGCGAAGCGGACGCGGGCGACCAAGGAGACCTCGGTGGAGGTTGCCATCGATCTCGACGGCACGGGCGTCACCGACTGCTCGACCGGCATCCCGTTCTACGACCACATGCTCGACCAGCTCGGGCGCCACGGCGGGTTCGACCTCACGGTGCAGGCGACCGGCGACCTCCACATCGACACCCACCACACCGTGGAGGACGTGGCGATCACCCTGGGGGAGGCCTTCCGCGAGGCGCTGGGGGACAAGGCCGGCATCCGCCGCTTCGCCAGCGGCCAGTTCCCGCTCGACGAGGCACTGGTGGAGATCGCCCTCGACATCTCCGGGCGGCCGTTCGTGGTGTGGGACGTGCCGCTGCCGGAGTCGTTGCCGCTGGGCTCGCCGGCCTTCGATCCGCAACTGGCCGAGCACGCCGTCAGCTCCTTCGCCACCAACGCCGGGCTCACGTTGCACGTCACCGAGAAGGCCGGACGCAACGTCCACCACATCGTCGAGGCGACGTTCAAGGGCCTGGCCCGCTGCCTGCGTGACGCCGTCCGCATCGACGCGCCTGGCGCCGTGCCCTCGACGAAGGGCGTGCTGTGACCGCCGAGCCACGGCCCCTCGTGGCGGTGTGCGACTACGGCATCGGCAACCTGCACTCGGCGCAGAAGGCGCTCGAGCGCCTCGGGGCCGACGCCCGCCTGACCGCCGACCGCGGGCTGATCGCCGATGCCGTCGCCGTCGTGCTCCCCGGTGTCGGGGCCTTCGGCGCCTGCATGGCGGCGCTGCGCGGCGCCGGGCTGGAGCAACCCGTGCGCGACGCCGTCGGCTCGGGCCGTCCGTTCCTCGGCATCTGCGTCGGCATGCAGATGCTCTTCAGCCGCAGCGAGGAGGACCCGGCGGCCCGTGGCCTCGACGTGCTCCCTGGCACCGTCCGCTGGCTGCCCGCCACCGTGAAGCGCCCGCAGATGCAGTGGAACCGCGTCGACGTCGTCGACCCGAACGAGCCGATGTTCGCAGGGCTCGGCGAGCGTCCGTGGTTCTACTTCGTCCACTCGCTGCACGGGGTCCCCGACGACCCGGCGCAGGTGGCCGCCACGTGCGAGTACGGCGGGCCGGTCAACGCGGCCTTCCGCTCCGGCAACGTGTTCGCGACGCAGTTCCACCCGGAGAAGTCCGCGGCCGCCGGCCTCGGCCTCCTGGGGAACTTCGTCGCCGCCCTCTCGGTCCTCGCGTGGAGCGCGCCTGCGGTCGTCCCTGCCAACTTGTCGCGCCCACGACACCGAGGGGTGCCGGATCCGCGACAAGTTCGCGGATCCGGCATCGGGGTGGTGGCGCCGTGACGGTGCTGTACCCGTCGATCGACCTGCGCGGCGGCCACGTCGTCCGGTTGCGCCAGGGTGACTACGCCGCCGAGACGATCTACGACGGCGACGCCGTCGACGTCGCCGTCGCCTTCTGCGACGGCGGGGCCACCTGGATCCACGTCGTCGACCTCGACGCGGCGCGCACCGGCGAGCCGGTGAACCGGCCGGTGGTCGACGCCGTCGCCGCCGCCGTGGCCGGCCGCGCCAGCGTCCAGGCGGGCGGCGGTGTCCGCTCGCTCGACGACGCCGCGGCGTTGCGCGACGCCGGCGTCGCCAGGGTCGTGATGGGCTCGGCCGCGGTCGCCCGTCCCGACCTCGTCGCCGACATCGCCGCCGTGCTCCCGGTGGCCGTCGGCCTGGACCACCGCGACGGGCTGCTCGCCGTGCACGGGTGGACGGCTTCGACCGACGTCACGCTGGCCGACGCGCTGGGTCGGTTCCCGGCTGCCGCGGCGTTCGTCATCACCGACATCGCCCGCGACGGGCTGCTCGGCGGTCCGGACGTCGACGGCCTCGCCGCGGCCGTCGCCGCCACGACCGTGCCCGTGATCGCCAGTGGCGGCGTCGCCTCGCTCGACGACGTCGCCGCGCTGGCCGGCATCGCCGGCCTGCACGGCATCATCACCGGACGGGCGCTCTACGAGCGCCGCTTCACCGTCGCCGAGGCCGTGGCGGTGCTGGGGTGATCGTCGCCCGCGTCATCCCGTGCCTCGACGTCACGGCGGGCCGCGTCGTCAAGGGCACGAACTTCGTCGACCTCCGCGACGCCGGTGATCCGGTCGAGCTGGCCGCTCGCTACGACGCCGAGGGCGCCGACGAGCTCGTGCTGCTCGACATCACGGCCTCCAGCGACCGGCGCGACACGATGATCGACGTCGTGCACCGGACCGCCGAGGAGGTGTTCATCCCCTTCACCGTCGGCGGCGGGGTGCGCACCGCCGACGACGCCCGGCGCCTGCTCCGGGCCGGCGCCGACAAGGTCAGCGTGAACACGGCCGCCGTCGAGCGTCCCGGGCTGATCACGGACATCGCCGGCGAGTTCGGCAACCAGTGCGTGGTCTGCGCCATCGACGCCAAGCAGCGACCCGGCGGCTTCGAGGTGTACCTCCACGGTGGCCGCACGCCCACCGGCCTCGACGCCGTGGCGTGGGCCGAGGAGGCCACGGCCCGCGGCGCGGGCGAGATCCTGCTCACGTCGATGGATCGCGACGGCACGCGGGCCGGGTTCGACCTGGCCCTCACGCGGGCCGTCGTCGACGCCGTCGGTGTCCCGGTGATCGCCAGCGGCGGTGTCGGCACGCTCGAGCACCTCGTCGACGGCATCGTGGAGGGCGGTGCCGACGCCGTGCTGGCGGCCTCCATCTTCCACTTCGGCGAGCACACCGTCGGCGAGGCCAAGGCGTTGCTCGCCGCCCGCGGGGTGACGGTGCGCCCCGTCGGACCGTCCACGTAGGGTGCGGACATGACACAGAACGAGCGCATGGAGTACCGCCGCCTCGGCCGCACCGGGCTCAAGGTGTCGGTCCTGTCCTTCGGGTCGTGGGTGACGTTCGACGGCCAGATGAAGGACGACGTCGCCCTCGAGTGCATGCAGGCGGCGCGCGACGAGGGCTGCAACTTCTTCGACAACGCCGAGGCCTACGCCGGCGGCGAGAGCGAGGCGATCATGGGTCGTGTCCTCGTCGAGGTCGGCTGGCCGCGGTGGTCGTACGTCCTCACCACCAAGGTGTTCTGGGGTATCCACCGCGCTCCCAACATGCGCAACACGCTGAACCGCAAGTACCTGATGCAGGCGATCGACGGCTCGCTCGAGCGGTTGCAGCAGGACTTCGTGGACATCCTCTACTGCCACCGCGCCGACCCGGACACGACGCTGGAGGAGACGGTGTGGGCGATGAGCGACATCGTGTCGGCCGGCAAGGCGCTGTACTGGGGCACGAGCGAGTGGAGCGCCGACGAGATCCGTGGCGCCATCGAGATCGCCGAGCGCCACCACCTCCACAAGCCGGTCACGGAGCAGCCCGAGTACAACCTGCTCAGCCGCGAGAAGGTCGAGTACGAGTACCTGAGGCTCTTCGACGACTACGGCTACGGCGTCACGACGTTCAGCCCGCTGGCGTCGGGCATGCTCACGGGCAAGTACCGCGACGGCATCCCCGAGGGGAGCCGTGGTTCGCTGAAGGGGATGAGCTGGCTCACGCCGGGCCTGCAGGACCCGGAGAAGCTGGACAGGGTCGAGCGGTTGCGGCCGATCGCCGACGAGCTCGGTTGCACCCTCGCCCAGCTGGCGATCGCCTGGTGCACGAAGAACCCCAACGTGTCCACCGTCATCACCGGCGCCAGCCGACCCAGCCAGGTCACCGAGAACTTCGCCGCCCTCGACGTCATCGCCGTGCTCGACGACGACGTGCTCGCCCGCATCGACGCCGCGCTCGCGTAGGTCCCGGCGACCTAGCGGTCGGCGGCGATGCGCTCGACGGCGCGCAACAGCCGGGTGACGTCGTCCGGCTCGATGTACGTGACCACGCCCGCCCGCACTGCGCCGCCCGTGCCGGCGAGGCCCAACTGGTCGACGACCTCGACGGCGTACGAGTGCCCGGCCCACGTGGCGATGCGGGCTGCGGCCAGGGTCGTGGCGACGGCGTCCGGGGTCCGACCGTCCACCGTGAACGCCACCGTGGGCGTTCGGTCGGTGGTGTCCTGCGGGCCCCACACGCGCACGCCCGGCGTGGCCTGCAGCCCTTCCAGGAGTGGTGCGAACACCGCTGCCTCCGCCGCCGCGATGTCGTCCAGGCCGGTGTCGAGGAGGAACCGGGCGGCGGCCTCGACGGCGGCGATGGCCTCGAAGCTCGGCGTGCCGGTCTCCCAGCGCCGCGGTCCACGGTCGGGCGCCGGGCGCACCTTGGCGACCGGCAGCGCTTCGAGCAGCGCGGGATCGGCCCACAGCACACCGGCGTGCGGGCCGTACCACTTGTAGGGACTGGTGACGAGCGCGTCGCACCCGATGGCCGTGATGTCGATGCGCCGGTGCGGCGCGAGGTGCACGGCGTCGACGAACACCCGCGCGCCGGCGCTGTGGGCGGCAGTGACGATGGGGGCGAGGTCGGGGATCGTGCCGAGCAGGTTGGAGGCGCCGGTGACGGCCACCCAGGCGGTGCGCTCGTCGATCAGCTCGACGACCGCGGCAGGGTCGAGCCGGCCCGTCCCGGGATCGAAGGGTGCGAGGACGTGCTCGGCGCCGGCGGCCTCGCAGGCGAGCCGCCACGGCGTCACGTTGGCGTCGTGGTCGAGGGCGCGTGCCGACGACGCGGGCGCCGGGGCGCAGCGTCTCGGCCACGGCTCGCGTGAAGGCGAGGGTGAGCGTCGTCATGTTGGCGCCGAAGCAGACGCCGTCCGGGCGGGCGCCGAGCAGCTCGGCGACCACGGTCCGCGCCCGCTCGAGGAGCGCGTCGCAGTCATCGGCGGCGGTGAACGCCCCGCCGCTGTTGGCGTTGGAACCGCTCGCCGCCCAGTCGGCCATGGCGGCGATGGCGCTGTCCACCATCTGCGTGCCGGCGGGACCGTCGAAGCGGGCCCAGCCGTCGCGCACGCCGGGGAAGCGCGTCACGTCGAGTCGGAATCAGCGACGAGGATGACGATGGTGCCGAGCAGGAAGAACAGCCCGATGTAGCCGAGCACGAGACCGGCGATCGCCAAGCCGCGTCCGCCGAGCCGGCCGTTCGAGTGGCTGATCTGGCTCAGCGACACGTGCCCGAAGACCACGGCGAGGATCGAGCCGATCCACCACAGCCAGAGGATGCCGAGGACCAGCGAGGCCACCGCGAGGCCCGACGTGCCGGGTGCCGCCGCCGGCGCGTACGACATGGGCGGCGGGGGCGCCGGACCCGGGCGGTCGCCGTACGGCCCCGGTGGCGGTGGGGGTGGCATCGACACGCGCCGGATCGTACCCGGCGGCCGTCGGCCGGCTCTCAGGTGTCGGCGATGAGCCGACAGCATCTCATCTACAACAGCATCTTATGTCCAGCAGCATCTTATGACATCGTCGCCGCTATTCTCCCGCCCCATCCGAGCGGGCGGTCTGTTCGGTTCAAGAGAGCAGAGGTAACAGATGAAGAAGCGATGGGTGCTGGCGGCTGTGGTGGCCGCCACTGCGGCGGGCAGCGTCGGAGCGACATCGGCGGGAGCGGACGGGCCGACCCAGGCCAACGCCATCGGGAAGGTGCGGATCGATCCCAACGATCCGACGGTCGCGTACATCGACGCCGAGTACCGTTGCCACGGCGAGGGCGCGCTGTGGATCTCGGTCAAGCAGACTGCTGACCGGTCCAAGGATCCGGCGCTGGGCGAAGAAGGTTCCAGCGGCATCTCGGCGGCGTGGTCGATGAGCCACCGCAACCCGGTGACCTGTGACGGCAAGACCCACGTCCAGACGTTCGTCGTGGACCAGGTCGAGACGTCGATGTTCGGCGTGCCGCGTCGGCCGCTGGTCGACGGCTTCGGCTACGTGCAGTTCTGCCTGTTCGACGACAACTACCCCGGCGATTCGGCCCCGTACTCCGACAACGGGTTCATGCGGGTCCGCTGACGCAACCTGCGAACGTCTCCTGCTTCCAGCTGGAGTGCCAAGAGCCGCCTTCGGGGCGAACCTCTCAGGTGTCGGCGATCCAGTTCCCGTGGAAGCCGTAGGGAACGCGCACCGGCAGGTGGACGGTGGCGATCGGCGGCGCGGCGAGGTCCTGCGCCGACAGGATCTCCAATGCCGCGGTGCGGTTGGCGTCATCGTGCACCAGCCCGATCAGGTAGCCGTCGTCCTCGGCCTGCGAACCCTCGGCCGGCACGAACACGAACTCGCCGGGGTGTCGTCCGGACCCGTGGTCGTGCAGCACCGTGGCGCCGGTGTCGAGGTCGAAGCGGGCCGTCGACTCACCGAACACGGTGTCGCCGTCGCCGCACGTGGCGTAGCCGAACCGGTGCCGGCGGCCGGTCAACCGCTCGTCGGGGCGGGGGAACTCGACCGAGAGGTCGGACAGCTGCGCTTCGTGGGTGCTGCCCGTCGCGAGATCGAACGTCCAGCGCCACAGCGTCGGCGCGTCCATGGCGTCGAGGCGTCCGTCGCGGAACGTGTCGGCGTGGCGCACGACGTCGATGACGACGCGGTCACCGTCGTCGTAGGCGTTGAGCGGGTGGTACACGTAGCACGGCTCGACCTCGAACCATCGGGTGAGGCCACCATCCGTGGCGTCGCGTGGCAGCAGGCCAACTCGCGCCGGCAACTCGTCGGACCAGCGGTACGGGAGGCGGCGCCCCGCTGCGGCCATCTCCATGTCGAAGGCGACCGGGAAGTCGAACACGGCCACGTGGCTCTCGGTCAGCGAGCAGGCGTGGATCATCGGCGACGCCGACGTCGGCACCATCACGCTCTTGGTGACCATCGCGTCGCGGTCGACGACGACGTACTGGACCTGGTTGCCGAACCCCCACCAGTAGTTGATGGCGTGCAGCTCGCCGGTGGCGGGGTCGAGCAGCGGGTGGGCCGTGAACCCGTTGGGCAGCGTGCCGTCGAAGTCGCACCGGCCGACCGTCGCCAGCTCGCCGTCGAGCTCGACGGGCAGCGCGCCCGCCTCGACGAGCGCGAAGTAGCGCCCGGCGTGGCCGATCACGTTCGTGTTCGGGGCGGCGTCCATGCCGCCGTGGGGCGCCGCGCCACCGGCGTCGGGGACCCCGAGCGCAGACGGCACCGGGCCGACGCGGGGGTAGCGGTTGCGGTACCACTCGGCCCGCCCGTCGCGCAGGCGGATGCCGTGGAGCATGCCCGTGCCGACGAACCAGTGGTGCGTCGACGGGTCGGGGTCGGTGATCGGGTTGGGCCCGTTGCGGAAGTAGCGCCCCGCCAGCTCGGCCGGGATGGTGCCGGTGACGGTGAGGTCGGTGACCGTGACCTCCTCGCGCACGGGAGCGAAGTTGCCCTGGAGGAAGCGCGACGTGCGCTCGGTGGTGTCGGTCATGGGTGTCAGTAGTACGCCGACGCCATACATCTTGTCAATGACAAGATTGGGCTATCGTGACGGCGATGGCCAACGCGTACCACCACGGCAACCTGCGCCGAGCCCTGCTCGACGAGGCGGCCGCGTTGATCGCCGAGCAGGGGCCGGACGCCGTCACCCTGCGCGGGCTGGCGGCGCGCGCCGGCGTGTCCCACGCCGCGCCGGCCCACCACTTCGGCGACCGCGCCGGGTTGTTCACGGCGCTGGCCGCCGAGGGCTTCGAGCTGCTCGCCGACGTCGCCGAGGCGGCCCGCCGGGACGGCGACTTCCTCGAGGTCGGCCTCGCCTACGTCCGCTTCGCCGTCGACCACGCCGGGCACTTCCAACTGATGTTCCAGCCGAGCTTCTTCCGCGCCGACGACGACTCGGTGCGCCAGCCGCAGGAGCGCCTGATGGCCGCCTGCACGGCGAGCGCGGCGGAGGCGACCTCGGCCGAGGCCGCCGCCGATGTCGGGCTCGCCGGCTGGTGCCTGATGCACGGGCTGGCCACGCTGTGGCTGAGCGGCAACCTCGCCGAACCCCAGGACGCCGTGGCCCTCGCCCGGCGGATCGGCGGCGCCTGGGCCGGCGCCTTCAGCGCCCCCTGCTGACGCCGAGCCGGTTTGTGTCAGCACACATGGCTCACGGAGCCCTGTCTGCTGACACAAACCCGATGACCGCCGGTCAGCGCACCGTGCCGGCGACGACGGCCGTGACCCCGGGGACCGCTCACGGACAACCCGACCGCCGCGCCGAGCGAGTAGCCGACCGTGAACAGGGGACGGTCCGGGTGATCCCGCTGCAGCGCATCGAGCGCGGCGGCGACGTCACGCCGCTCGACCTCGAGGTCGCCGCCGGCGGCGCCGGCGCCGGGGCGGAAGTCGAAGCGCAGCGCGGTCACGCCCGACGGCGGCAGCGCGGCGGAAGATCGCGTCGACCACCGCGTTGAAGCGGTTCCCGCCGTACTGCGGGTGCGATGGCAGATCACCGCCGCGGCGGCGGGCTCGGCCGCCTCGGCCAGATCGGCGGCCAGGGTGACCCCGTCGGCCGTCACGACCGGGCGGGAAGCGACATTGGGGTCCACGGGGGCGGACGGTACTCTCACGACGTGCCCAGCACGCCCGACGACAAGCTGCCGATCAAGATGGTCAACGACCGCTTGCTGGTGAAGATCCCCGACAAGGACGGCGAGCGGCGCAGCCAGGGCGGCATCCTCATCCCGGCCACCGCGCAGATGGCCAAGCGGCTGGTCTGGGCCGAGGTCGTCGCCCTCGGCCAGAACGTGCGGGCCGCGGAAGTGGGCGACCTGGTGCTGTTCAGCCCGGAGGACCGCTACGAGGTCGAGGTCCAGGGCGCCGACTACATCATGCTGCGTGAGCGCGACCTCCACGCCGTCGCCGCCGAGCGCATCGAAGCGTCCACCGGGCTCTACCTGTGACGGCGATCTCGGCGACCGAGGACGAGCTCGCCGCGGTCAGGTACGACGAGCGGGGGCTCGTGCCGGCCATCGCCCAGGACCTCGACGGCACCGTGCTGATGATGGCGTGGATGAACGCCGACACGCTGCGGATGACCCTCGACGAGGGCCGGATGGTCTACTGGAGCCGCAGCCGTCAGGAGATCTGGCGCAAGGGCGACACCAGCGGCGCCCACCAGCTCGTCCGCGCCGCGGCGTACGACTGCGACGGTGACGTGCTGCTGTTCACGGTCGAACAGCTCGGCGACGGCGCCTGCCACACCGGTGCGCGCTCGTGCTTCTTCCGCCGCTTCGGGGGTGGCGGTGCGGCTGCGGCCGAGTAGGGACGAGTTCCACGCCCTGGCGGCCGAGCACACGGTCGTCCCGGTGTGGGTCGAGTTGCTGGCCGACCTCGAGACGCCCGTCGCCGCCTACGCCAAGCTCGTCGGCGAGGCTCCGGGCTTCCTGCTCGAGTCCGTCGAGCACGGCGAGCGCTGGAGCCGCTTCTCCTTCGTCGGACGGGACCCGGTGGCGACACTGGTGCTGCGCGACGGGCACGTCGAGATCGAGGGCGAGCTGCCCGTCGACGTCCCGCGCGACGCCGGCATCCTCGCCGCGCTCGAGCACCTCCTCGCCACCTATCGGGCGCCGGTGCTCCCGGAGCTGCCGCCGCTGCACGGCGGCTTGATGGGCTACCTCGGGTACGACGTCATCCGCGAGGTCGAGCGCCTGCCCGACGTGCCCGCCGACGACCGCCACGCGCCCGACGCCGTGATGAGCATGATCGGATCGCTCGCCGCGTTCGACCACTGGCGCCAGCGCGTGACGCTCATCGAGAGCGTGCCCGTGCTCGGCCTGCGCGGCGCCGATCTCGACGCCGCCTACGACGCCGCGGCGGTGCGCATCGAACGGGCCGTGGCCGACCTCTCCCGGCCGCTGCCCTACGTGGCGGTCGAGCCGCCGGACGCCGCCGACGTCCTGCCGGACGTCAAGAGCACGATGCCCGACGGGCTGTACCAGCGCGCCGTCGAGGTCGCCAAGGAGCACATCGTCGCCGGCGACATCTTCCAGGTCGTGCTGGCCCAGCGCTACGACCTCGACCTCGACGCCGACCCGTTCGACGTGTACCGGGTGCTGCGCCAGATCAACCCCAGCCCGTACATGTACTTCGTGCGCCATCCGGAGCTGACGATCGTCGGCTCGTCGCCGGAGCCGATGGTCCAGCTGCTCGACGGCCGGGTGATCTCGCGGCCGATCGCCGGGACGCGCAAGCGGGGCAGCACCGACGAGCACGATCGCCGCCTCGCCGCCGAGCTGAGCGAGCACCCGAAGGAGCGCGCCGAGCACGTGATGCTGGTCGACCTCGCCCGCAACGACGTCGGACGCGTCGCCCGCTTCGGCAGCGTGCACGTCGACGAGCTGATGACGTTGGAGCGCTACAGCCACGTGATGCACCTCACGTCGCAGGTGTCGGGCGACCTCGTCGACGGGCTCGGTCCGATCGACGTGCTGCGGGCCACGCTGCCGGCCGGCACGGTGAGCGGGGCGCCGAAGGTGCGGGCGATGGAGATCATCGACGAGCTCGAGCCGGTGAAGCGGGGCCCGTACGCCGGCGTCGTCGGATACGTCGACTGGAGTGGCAACCTCGACACGGCGATCGCCATCCGCACGATGTTCTGCGGGCCCGCCGGGACCAGCCTGCAGGCGGGGGCCGGCATCGTCGCCGACTCCGATCCCGACGACGAGGACCTCGAGTGCCGCAACAAGGCAGCCGCGCTGCTCGCCGCCGTGCCGGCCGCCCGCCGCATGACGGCGGCCCGCCGCGGCGGCGGCGGACCGGCCTGACCAGGCTCAGAGCTCGGCGAGCAGCGACTTCATCCGGGCGATCTCGACCTGCTGGTCCGAGCTCATGTGCTGGGCGAGCTGGAAGATCGTCGGCTCCTGCCCGCCCGTCTCGCTGGACAGGAGCTGCTCGACCATGACGACCGCGCCCTCGTGGTGGACGATCATCGCCTCGAGGAACGCCTGGTCGAACTGCACGCCCGTGGTGGCGGCGAGCGCCGCGACCTGCTCCTCGGTGAGCATCCCGGGCATCAGCTCGCCGTGCTGGAGGTGGTCCCCGTCGATCGTGACCTCCTCGCCCTGCTCGGTGAGCCAGTTCTCGAGCTGAGCGATCTCGTCGGTCTGCGAGACGGTGATGCGCTCGGCGAAGAGGGGCAGGTCGGCACGGTCCGCACGGTCGGCGACGAGGGCGGCCAGGTCCAGGCCCTGCTGGTGGTGGGCGACCATCCCGTGGGCGAAGGCGACGTCGTCAGGGGTGGCCGGCGGCAGCGTGGCCGCAGCGGCATCGCCCGTCAGGACCCGGCTGGTCTCGCCGGGCGCCCCAAGCTGGACGACAGGAGCCGTGCCCGCCGCCGTGGGGTCGCTGTCGTCGTCACCCGCGCAGGCCGTGACGGCCAGCAGGAGGGCGAGGGTGGCGGCGCGGGTGACGGTCGTTGACATCGGGGCGTGGTCGTGCGACTACGGTGCCGTGATCGTACGGGCCGAAGTGCTGCACCGCCCGGCAGCGTGGGGGTCGCCCGTGGGGAGGTCATCGTGGAGTCAATGATCGATGGACGTCGGAGCACGCGTCGCCGGCGGATGATGGTCGCCGTCGCGGGGCTGTCCTTGCTGGGGTTGACCGTGCCGCTGGCCGGCTCGGCCCAGCAGGATCCGCGCGTCGGACTGGCGCCGGGGTACTTCCCGTGGACCGAGGCGGCCAGCAACATGGAGCTCGTCGACAACGATCCGCGCGTGGCGCCGTTCGACGCCGCGCCGGGCAACTTCGGGTTCGTCAACTCCGACCTCGCTTTCTCCGGCGACCGCGCCATCGTCGGCAGCTTCAACGGCTTCCAGGTGTACGACATCTCCGACAACGAGGCGCCGGCGCTGCGCAGCTCGTTCGTCTGCCCCGGCGGGCAGGGCGATGTTTCGGTCTACGGGAACCTGCTGTTCATGTCCGTCGAGGAGACCCGCGGCCGGATCGACTGCGGCACGCAGGGCGCACCAGGCACCGTCAACGCCGAGCGCTTCCGCGGGGTGCGGATCTTCGACATCTCCGACATCGATGCCCCCGTGCAGCTGCCCGGTGTGCAGACCTGCCGCGGCTCGCACACCCACTCGATCGTCACCGACCCCGACGATCCGAACAACATCTACATCTACAACTCGGGCACCGCGGGCGTGCGCTCACCGCTCGAGCTGGCCGGGTGCAACAACGTCAACTCCAACAACCCCGCCCCGAACTTCGACACGACGGCGACGCAGTGGCGCATCGACGTCATCAGGGTGCCGCTGGCCAACCCGGCGACGGCGGCCATCGTCAGCCAGCCGCGGATCTTCATCGATCCGGCCACCGGTGCGTTGAACGGCCTGCAGAACACGGTCCCGGGGACCCTGCACCCGTCCGGCACGGCGTACAGCCCGCTGCCCAACACCAACACGTGCCACGACATCACCTCCTTCCCGGCCCGCGAGCTGGTGGCCGGCGCCTGCCAGGGCAACGGCATCCTGCTCGACGTGTCCGACCCGGTGAACCCGGTCCGGCTGTCGGCGGTGTCCGATCCCAACTTCTCGTACTGGCACTCGGCGACGTTCAACAACGACGGCACCAAGGTGATGTTCACCGACGAGTGGGGTGGCGGCACCAGCGCCCGCTGTCGCAGCACCGACCAGCCGCAGTGGGGCGCCGACGCCCTGTTCGACATCGTCGACGACCAGTTGCAGTTCCGCAGCTACTACAAGATGCCGGCCGTGCAGACGACGACCGAGAACTGCGTCGCCCACAACTCGTCGATCGTGCCGGTACCCGGGCGCGACATCCTCGTCCAGGCGTGGTACCAGGGCGGCGTGTCGGTGATCGACTTCACCGACACGGCGAACCCCGTCGAGATCGCCTACTTCGACCGTGGTCCGATCAACACGCCGAACCCGACCGGCCTCAACCTCGGCGGACTGTGGTCGACGTACTGGTACAACGGCATGATCCACGGAACCGAGATCGCCCGCGGCTTCGACACGTTCAGGCTGCTGCCGAACGCGATGTTGTCCGAGGACGAGATCGCCGCCGCATCCGAGGCGCACCTCACCGAGTTCAACGCCCAGCACCAGCCGATGATCGTGTTGGATCCCAGCTTCCGGGTCGTCGGCGCCTACTTCGACCAGGCCGTCCGGGCCGGCGATCTGGACGCCAAGACGGCCGGCAAGATCAATCACGACATCGACAAGGCCGAGAAGCTGGCCGCGCAGGGAGCGCCGGTGGACTCGGTGATCGACCATCTCGAGAACGCGGCCCGTCGCACCGGTGGTCAGGCGCCGGCGCTCGTCGAGGCGTTGGCCGAGCTGGCCGAGTCGCTCGGGTAGCTGGCGCCGTCAGAGGGCCAAGGCGACCAGGAACAGGAAGCCGAGGATCGCGAAGACCAGGCACAGCAGCAGGGCGATCGCGAGGAGCCAGGGATAGGTCGTCACGGCGCGCAGCGCGCCGGGCAGCTGGCGCAGGTCGCCGGCGTCGATGGCGATCGTCCGCAGGCGCGTGAACTGGGCGGTCTGACCGACCACCGCCGGACTGATCGTTCCCGCGGCGTCCGGGTCGACGGCGACGGTCTCGATGACGACGCGCTCGGCCTCCGGGCTGCGGCTGGCGAGCCGCTGGACCTCGCCGACGAGGGCGGTGGCGTGGCGACGCACCCGGCTCAGTCGCCACCAGGCGAGGAGCGGGGCGCCGACGGCGATCACGAGCAGCGTGCCACCGATGACGATCCACGCCGTCTCGACGGAGCCGTCCATCGCCGCCAGGCCCGTGAGGAAGCTGCTGCCGCCGATCAGCAGGGCGATGAGGGTGACGCCGATGGCCAGCGCGGCCCCGCGACGGGCCAGCAACTCGACGACGGCGACGGCCCGCCCGGCCAGGTCGTCGATCGAGGCCATCATCCGAGTGTGCCACGCGACGGGTCCGGCGGGGATCCCCCAATCTGGGCGGGAATCTCACCACGGAGCGTTCTGGGCGGGATCCTCGCCACGTGTCGCGAAGGATCCCGCCCAGATGGCGCCAGACTGGACGGCGATGGTGGCGTCAGCGTTCTGGGTCGAGGTGGCCCGCGACGGTGTTGAAGTGGCCGGCCCGGACGCCCTCACCTACCTGCACAGCCAGCTCTCGCAGGACGTGCGCCCGATGGCGGTCGGCGAGAGCCGCTGGACGTTCGTCCTGCAACCCAACGGCCGCATCGACGTGCTGGCCCGTGTGTGGCGGACCGCCGAGGAGCGCTTCCTGCTCGACACGGATCCCGGCTTCGGTGACGAGCTGGCGGCCCGACTGAACCGCTTCCGCATCCGTGTGAAGGCCGACATCACGCCGATCGCTCTGCGCTCGATCGTCGTGCACGGTGCCGAGGTCGAGGGTGACGTGATCGGGTGGTGGGGCCGCGGCCGTGATCGCCTCGGCGATGCGCCGGCGCCGCCGGACGGCATCGAGGCCGGCACCGCCGACGACCTCGAGCTCGCCCGCATCGAGGCGGCGTGGCCGGCGATGGGGTCCGAGATCGTGCCCGGCGAGACCATCCCCGGCGAGACGGGAGTCACCGCCGTGGCCGTGGACTTCCGCAAGGGGTGCTACCCGGGTCAGGAGCTCGTCGAGCGGATGGACTCGCGGGGCGCCACCCCGCCGCGCTCGCTCCGGGTCGTGACGGTGCCGGCCGGCGCGGCGCCGGGCGATGCGTACACGGTCGACGGCACGGCGGTCGGCGTCCTCACGAGCGTGGCCGGCACGGTCGCGCTGGCGACCGTCAAGCGCGGCGCCGAACGCTGAACCGGGCGGGATCCTTCGCACCCCCTGGGACGATTCCCGCCCAGGTCCACTGTTGGTGAGATTCCCGCCCAGATTGGGGGTCAGTGCCGGATCGCGTCGCGCAGCTCGGCGACGTCAGGGCGGCGGCGGACGGCGGCCAGCTCGGGGGCCTGGTCGATCGCCGCGGCGACGTTCGACGACAGCGTGCCGAGGTCGGTGGCGGCGCGCAGCCAGGCCACCGCGGTGGCCTCGTCGCCCAGCGCGGCGGCGGCGCGGGCGATCGTGACGGCGAGCATCGGGCGCGGTTCGCGCGCGTAGGACGCGGCGCCGTAGCGGGCGGCCTCGTCGAAGGCGCCGGCCCGCAGCAGCAGCATCGTGAGGACGTACTCGTTCCACGGATCGCCGTCGGGGAGGGGACGGGGGACCAGCGACACCAGCAGCCGCGCGCCGGCCGCGTCCACCTGCTGCGGCACGACCGGGTTGGCGCTCGGCCGGCTGATCCCCTTGACGAGGATCTTGCGGGCGCGGTCGGCGTCGCCGCGCGCCGCCGCGGCGAGCGCACGATCGAACGGCGAGGTGGCGTGGCGGCTGCGCTCGTCGAACAGCAGCTGCAGCTGCATGACCAGGATCAGCCCGAGGAAGGCGACGAGCCCGCGCCACTGCTCGCTGAGGGCGACCAGCACGATCGTCGCGGCGGTGGCGGCGACGCTGGCGTACACCATGATCGGGCGGCCCCGTCCGGGCACCAGCCGGTCGAGCAGCGACGTGACGATGTTGCCGCCGTCCAGCGGCAGCACCGGGATGAGGTTGAACGCCCCGATCGCCGGTCCGGCCCACCACACGGCCGCCGCCGCCGGCGAGCTGCCGCGGCTCACCGGGTCGAGCGGGTCGACGCCCATCGCCAGCAGCACCGCCACGCCGGCGACGATGTGGGTCAGCGGGCCGGCCAGCGCGATCCACGCCTGGGTGCCGCGAGAGAGCGGGCGCGGCGACTCGTACGACGCGTACCCGGCCAGGAAGTCCAGCGAGATCTCGGCCACCGCCCCGGCCCGGCGGGCGGCCACGGCATGGCCGAGCTCGTGGATCAGCGTGAACCCGGCGATGCCAGCGGCGAGCCACAGCCCGAACTCGTCGCCGCCGTTGATGGCGACGATCAGCACCATGAACAGCAGGAAGCCCGGGCGGACATGGACCGGGAAGCCGAGCACGCGCATCGGGACCGATGGTACGCCGACCCGTAGACTCCGAGGCGTGGCCCGCCCGAACTCCCAGTACGTCTACGCCTTCGATCACAAGCACCGCCGCCCGCCGATGGAGTACAAGGACCTCCTCGGCGGCAAGGGCGCCAACCTCGCCGAGATGACGAGCGTGCTGAAGCTGCCGGTCCCGCCGGGGTTCACCATCTCCACCGATGCCTGCCGGGCTTACATGGCGTCGGGCTGGCCCGCCGGCCTCGACGACGAGATCGCCGCCCAGGTCGGCCGCCTCGAGTCGCAGATGGGCCGCCAGCTCGGTGACCCCAAGGACCCGCTGCTCGTGAGCGTGCGCTCGGGCGCCAAGTTCTCGATGCCGGGGATGATGGACACCGTCCTCAACCTCGGCCTCAACGACAAGAGCGTGAAGGGACTCGCCGCGGCCACCGGCGACGAGCGCTTCGCCTATGACTCGTACCGCCGGTTCATCTCGATGTACGGGCGCATCGTCCTCGACGTCGACGGTGCCGGCTTCGAGCACGCGCTGGAGGAGGCGAAGTCCGCGGCGGGGGTCACGACCGATGCGGCGATCCCGGCGGCTTCGCTCAAGAAGCTCTGCGAGCACTACAAGGCGGTCGTCAAGCAGGCGACCGGCAAGCCGTTCCCGCAGGATCCGATGAAGCAGCTGCGCGGCGCCGTCGAGGCCGTGTTCCGCAGCTGGAACGGCGCCCGCGCCATCGCCTACCGGGTCCGCGAGCGCATCAGCCACGACCTCGGCACGGCCGTCAACGTGCAGACGATGGTGTTCGGCAACCGTGACGAGAACTCGGGCACCGGCGTCGGGTTCACCCGCAACGCGGCGACGGGGGAGAGCAAGCCCTACGGCGACTTCCTGATCAACGCCCAGGGCGAGGACGTCGTGGCCGGCATCCGCAACACCGAGGACCTCGACGCCCTCCACGGGCACTTCCCGAAGATCCACGACGAGCTGATCGCCATCTTCGACCGGCTCGAACGGCACTACCGCGACATGTGCGACACCGAGTTCACGATCGAGCAGGGCAAGCTCTGGATGCTGCAGACCCGCGTCGGCAAGCGCACCGGGGCGGCCGCCCTGAGGATGGCCGTCGACATGACCAGGGGCACCGGCAAGGGCGCCCAGCGCTGGAAGATCACGCGCGACGAGGCGCTGACCCGGGTCACCGCCGACCACCTCGACCAGGTGCTGCACCCGCAGTTCGCCGGCACGGGCAAGGTCATCGCCAAGGGGCTGGCGGCCTCGCCCGGTGCCGCCGTCGGGGCCGTGTACTTCACCGCCGACGACGCCGAGGCTGCGGCCGAACGCGGCGAGCAGGTCATCCTCGTGCGCGGCGAGACGAGCCCCGAGGACGTCCACGGGATGATGGTGTCGCAGGGCATCCTCACGTCGCGGGGCGGCCTGGTGAGCCACGCCGCCGTCGTGGCCCGCGGCTGGGGCACGCCGGCCGTCGTCGGAGCCGAGTCGATCAAGATCTCGGGGAAGCAGTTCACGGCCGGCGGCGTCACCGTCAACGAGGGCGAGGTCATCTCGATCGACGGCTCGACCGGCGAGATCGTGGAAGGGGCCATGGAGCTCGCCGCCGCCGAGCCGCCCGCCGAGTTCCACACGATCCTCGGCTGGGCCGACACCAAGCGCAAGGGCAAGCTCGGCGTGCGGGCGAACGCCGACACCGGTGACGACGCCACGGTCGCCCGGCGCTACGGCGCCGAGGGCATCGGCCTGTGCCGCACCGAGCACATGTTCCTCGCCCCCGACCGTCTCCCCGTCGTCCGCCAGATGATCCTCGCCGACACGGCCGACGAAGAGGCGCAGGCGCTCGAGGAGCTGCGCAAGGTCCAGCAGGAGGACTTCACGGCGATCCTCGAGGCGATGGACGGCCTGCCCGTCACCGTGCGCCTGCTCGATCCGCCGTTGCACGAGTTCCTGCCGTCGGTCGAGGAGCTGCGCATCAAGCAGGCCACCGAGGGGCTCACCTCGGAGGAGCAGCGCCTGCTGCGCGAGGCCCAGAACTGGTCCGAGCACAACCCGATGATCGGCACGCGCGGTGTCCGCCTCGGTGTCGTCAAGCCGGGCCTGTACGCGATGCAGGTGCGGGCCCTCCTCGATGCCGCGGCGGACCTGCGCAGGCGCGGGAAGAACCCGGTCGTCGAGATCATGATCCCGCTCACCGTCACCCGGGAGGAGCTGGCGCTCGCCCGCGGTTGGGTCGAGGCCGAGATCGCCGTGGCGACCAAGAACATGAAGAAGAAGCCCGACATCACGATCGGCACGATGATCGAGACGCCCCGGGCAGCCATCTGCGCCGACGAGATCGCCGAGGAGGCCGACTTCTTCAGCTTCGGCACCAACGACCTCACCCAGATGACGTTCGGCTTCAGCCGCGACGACGTCGAGAGCCGGATGATGCCGGCCTACCTCGAGCAGGGCCTGCTCAAGCGCAACCCGTTCGAGACGATCGACCAGTCCGGCGTGGGCGAGCTCGTCAGGATCGGCGCCCGCCTGGGCCGCCAGACCAAGCCCAAGCTGAAGCTCGGCGTGTGCGGCGAGCACGGCGGCGACCCCGAGTCGATCGCCCTGTTCTACGACGCCGGGCTCGACTACGTCAGTTGCTCACCGTTCCGTGTCCCGATCGCCCGGCTGGCGGCGGCGCAAGCCATCGTCGGCACCGGCACCAGCGAAACCAAGTAAAGGAATCACGCATCCCCGATGACCGCCCTGTTTGCCGCTGAGAGCAGCGGCAACTTCGTCGATCTCAACGTCCACGCCTGGCAGTGGGGGGTCCTGCTCGGACTGATCGTCGTCCTGCTCCTCGTCGACCTCCTGGTGATCCACCGCGAGGCGCACGCCGTCAGCACCAAGGAAGCGGCCATCGAGTCGGCCGCCTGGATCTCCATCGGCGTCTCCTTCGTCTTCGTCGTGATCTGGTGGTTCGGCGGCCAGGCCGGCACGGAATACATCTCCGGCTACCTCATCGAGAAGAGCCTCAGCATCGACAACGTCTTCGTCTGGGCGTTGATCATGAGCTACTTCGCGGTGCCGGCGAAGTACCAGCACCGGGTGCTCTTCTGGGGCATCTTCGGTGCACTCGTCATGCGCGCCGTGTTCATCTTCGCCGGCGTCGCCCTGATCGAGCGCTTCGACTGGATCCTCTACGTCTTCGGCGCCTTCCTGCTGTTCACGTCCGGCCGCATGATCTTCGGCGACAGCGACCACGTCGACCCGGGCAACAGCAAGTTCCTGAAGGTCGTCAACCGCGTCGTGCCGAGCACCGACAAGCTCGACGGGCCGCACCTGTTCACCAAGATCAACGGCCGCCGGTTGGCCACGCCGCTGTTCGCGGTGCTGTTGCTGGTCGAGCTCACCGACGTGATCTTCGCCGTCGACAGCGTCCCGGCCGTGCTGGCCATCAGCCACGAGCAGTTCATCGTCTTCTCGTCGAACGCCTTCGCCATCCTCGGCCTGCGGGCGCTGTACTTCCTGCTCGCCGACATGCACGCCCGGTTCACCTACTTGCAGCAGGGCCTCGCGGTCATCCTCGCCTTCGTCGGCGTGAAGATGATCATCGCCGAGTGGTACCACATCCCCACCTGGCTCTCGCTGCTCGTCATCGCGCTGATCCTGACGGCGGCCATCGGCTTCTCGCTGAAGTCCCAGCGGGGCGCCGACGAGCAGCGCCCGGACTGGGACAAGCCGCAACCGGCGGTCGAGACGGCCGACCCGGTGGAGGTACCCCGCACCGACGACGAGCACTGACTGGTGGCGATCGCCGACGAGGACATCGAGCGCCTCCGCTCGACGGTCTCCATCGTCGACGTCGTCGGCCAGTGGGTGCAGCTGCGCAAGAGCGGCACGAGCTGGAAGGGGCTGTGCCCGTTCCACGCCGAGAACACCCCCTCGTTCAGCGTGCGCGAGGAGACCGGCCGGTACCACTGCTTCGGCTGCAGCAAGTCCGGCGACGTGTTCACGTTCGTCCAGGAGCACGAGCACCTCGACTTCGTCGCGGCCGTCGAGTACCTCGCCGCCAAGGCGGGGGTCCAGCTCACGTACACGTCGACCGGGCAGTCCCGCGAGCGGGCCCGCCGCAAGCAGCTGGTCGAGGCGATGGAGGCCGCCGTCGAGTGGTACCACCGCCGGCTGCTCGACGACCCGGCGGCCCGGCCGGCGCGCGACTACCTGCGGTCGCGGGGGCTCAGCGGTGACGTCGCACGACGCTTCCGGCTCGGCTGGGCGCCCGACGAGTGGGACGCGCTGGGCCGCCAGTCCGGCATCGACGCCGAGCTGCTGCGGGTCACGGGCCTGGCGTTCACGAACCGCCGCAGCCGGCTCCAGGACGCGCTCCGGGCGCGGGTGCTGTTCCCGATCTTCGCCGAGAGCGGCGAGCCGGTGGCGATCGGCGGGCGGGTGCTGCCGGGCTCGGACGATCCGGCCAAGTACAAGAACTCCCCGGAGACGCCGATCTACTCCAAGTCGCGCACGCTGTATGGGCTGAACTGGGCCAAGGCGCAGATCGTCGCCGCCGACGAGGTCGTCGTCTGCGAGGGCTACACCGACGTCATCGGCTTCCACCTGGCCGGTGTCGAGCGCGCCGTGGCGACGTGCGGCACGGCGTTCACGGAGGACCACGTGCGGCTGCTCAAGCGCTACGCCAGCCGGATGGTGCTGGCGTTCGACGCCGACGCCGCCGGCCAGGGCGCCGCCGAGCGCTTCTACGAGTGGGAGCAGAAGTACCAGGTGCAGGTGGCCGTCGCCCGGCTGCCGGGCGGCCAGGACCCCGGCGACCTCGGCCAGCGCGACCCGCAGGGGCTGGCCGCCGCCGTCAGCGACGCCGCGCCGTTCCTCGCCTTCCGCCTGCAGCGGGTGATCGACGGCCGCCCGGCGCGCACGCCCGAGGATCGCGCCCGCCTCGCCGAGCGGGCGATGGCCGTCGTCAACGAGCATCCCGACGTCAACGTGCGCAAGCTCTACGCCGGCCAGGTCGCCTCGCAGGTCGGGCTGCCCGTCGCCGACCTCGTCCGCCTGGCCGAGCAGCGCAACCGGCGCCCGACGGTCGTCACGGCCCCGCCGCGCGCCAGAGCCCCCCGGGAGAACGCCGAGTTCGTGGCCGTCGCCCTGCTGGCCCAGGACTGGGAGTCGATCGCCGAGTGGCTGATCGAGGAGCTGTTCCACGACGAGCCGCCGCGGCGGGCCTTCCTGGCGTTGGCGGCGGCCGAGGGCAACCTGACCGTCGCCATCGAGGCCGCCGATCCCGAGGCGCGGGAGGTGCTCGAGCGGGCCGCCGTGGCCGACGTGTCGGTCGATCCGGAGGCCGAGGCGCGCAACCTCATCGCCGCCGCGGTGCGGCGCGAGCTGGCGGCGCGATCGGGCGTCGGTGGCCCCGAGCTGATCCGGGAGGATCGCGAGGCGCGCCTGCACCTGGAGGCCCTGATGACGCCCAACGAGGGACCCGGAGCGGCGGAGTGGTTGCTAGGTTGGCTGCATCGTCGAGTCAGTGAACGTTCGCGTGGGGGACCCTGACGGATCGGCCCGCAGCACGGTGATGTGCCCCTTCGACGACGTCGACGCGCTCGAGTGGCAGGGCCTCATCGACCGGGGCCGGGAGCGCGGCAGCGTGCACGCCGAGCAGGTGACGACCGTCCTGCGCGACATCGAGCTGACGGGTGACGTCCTCGAGACCCTGAAGTCGACGCTCACCGAGGCGGGCATCTCGCTCGACGAGACCGTCGACGCCGTCGACGAGCTCCCCGAGGTCGACGAGACGCCGACCGAGGCCCGTCGGCCGACCGAGCGCGAGTCCGACGACGCCGACGAGACGTTGCTCAGCCGGCGCCGTCGCCGCCGCGTCCGGCGGGCGGCGCCGCGGGGCGAGGGCGGCACGTCCGACGGCGTGCGCATGTACCTGCGCGAGATCGGCCAGGTCGACCTGCTCACCGGCGACGACGAGCGGCGCCTGGCCCAGCTCATCGAGGAGGGCCACCGGGCCGCCGAGTGCATCGACGAGGGCGGCCTCGACGACGTCGAGACGCGCCGCCTGATGCGCGCCGTCCAGCGCGGCGAGCGGGCCAAGAGCGAGCTGACCCAGGCCAACCTGCGGCTCGTCGTGAGCATCGCCAAGCGCTACTCGGGCCGTGGCATGCAGCTCCTCGACCTGATCCAGGAGGGCAACCTCGGGCTGATGCGGGCGGTCGACAAGTTCGACCACTCCAAGGGCTTCAAGTTCTCCACCTACGCCACGTGGTGGATCCGCCAGGCGATCACCCGCTCGATCGCCGACCAGGCCCGCACGATCCGCATCCCGGTGCACATGGTCGAGCACATGAACCGGGTGATCAGGGCCAAGCGCCAGCTGCACCAAGAGCTCGAGCGGGAGCCGACCATCGACGAGCTGGCGGCGCGGGTGCAGCTCGAGCCGGACCGGGTGCGCGAGCTGCTGCGCTACTCGCTCGACCCGCTGTCGCTGGACTCGCCGATCGGCGAGGAGGACGAGTCCAACCTGGCCGACTTCATCGAGGACTCGTCCACGGACGGGCCCGCCGACGCCGCCACGAGGGTGATGCTCACCCAGGCCGTCGGGGCGGTGCTCAACGAGCTGTCCGAGCGGGAGCAGGAGATCGTCCGCCTGCGCTTCGGCCTCGACGGCGGCCAGGCCAAGACCCTGGAGGAGGTCGGCCGGGAGTTCGGCGTGACCCGCGAGCGGATCCGCCAGATCGAGGCCAAGACCCTGGCCAAGCTGCGCCACCCCCAACGCAGCCAGCGCCTCCGCGAGTTCCTCGAAGCCGAGTGAGCCGCCGGGACTCGCCCCCGTCCCCCAATCTGGGCGGGAATCTCACCACCGATCGATCTGGGCGGGATCCTCGCCACCTGCTGGGACGAATCCCGCCCAGAAGGGGCGTGTCAGGGCCGGGACGACGGCGCTATCGTCCACCAACGCCCTTCCGGGGTAGCTCAGTTGGCAGAGCGACGGACTGTTAATCCGTTTGTCGTGGGTTCGAGCCCCACCCCCGGAGCCAGACAACCCAGCCCAGGGCGGTAGCTCAGTGGTCAGAGCAGGGGACTCATAATCCCTGGGTCGTGGGTTCGATCCCCACCCGCCCTACGACCAGGACTCTTGCTGGATCCGGCGGAAGTTGCACCGGATCCACAGCGGAGAGCGGTCGCGGGTCGGTGCGCTGGCCCGCCCCTGGCCGGACGCGCAGGAGGGGCCTCCCGTCAGGGAGACCCCTCCTGGTGTTCACCGAGCGTGGCGTCGGCAGGCTGCGTGAACGGTGGGGCCTGCCTGGACTTGTGGCTAGGTGAAGATGCTGGCGCCGCCGGGTCCGACGAGCAGACCGAGCACGATGAGCACGATGCCCATGACGATCGCCCCTCGGACGAGGCTGACGATGCCGGCGATGACGAGCACGGCGGCGATGATGAACAAGAGGGTGGTCATGGTCGTCTCGTTGGCTCAGTACGCGCTGTAGTACTTGTCGTACGGGCTGTGGTCTTGCCGATCGGTGTCGTCGAAGTCGGGCGCGTTCTTGATCTGGTCCTTGGTCATGGCCACGTAGACCTGGTGCGAATCGTCGTCAATGCGCTCAATCACGCCGGCGGGGATCAGACGCTTCTTGCCAAAGATCCAAAAGCCGGTGTCGACCACGACATAAGAGGAACCCGCGTCGTTGGACGCTTCATCGATCTTGCCGATGCTCCCGTCGACAGCCTCGACGTCGTAACCGGTGAGATCGCGCTGCGCCGTGACAAGGTTTTCTCGGTAATTCCATGTTGACACTGGCCTGCTCCTTTGCTGGCTCTGCCGCCCGTGGCGAGAACCGCTTCCCCGCCATTCGGACGCCGAAACCACCAAAGACGTCAGTCATGCGTCGGCGGGCGTTGAGATTTCTCTACGCCCTTTTCCGTGTGCCGTCCTTCGGCGGCGGGTAACGAACGACTCGACGACGCTGCGACGGGGGAAGGGGCAGGCATGCACCGTCGTCTGCGTCGACGGTGCATGCCTGCGCCGTCCAGCCAACGTCAAGGAGGACGATCGATGAGCCCAGAGGGTGGAGCCGGCAATCTGCTCGGCGGCTTGTAGGAACCGCATTCTCGACGCCGGCGCGCAACGAGGCGCGCCGGCGTCGACGCGCCGGACGCCACCTCAGCGGACACATCAGTGAGTCGGACACAGTTCTTCATGGGCCTCCTTGCCACGGGCGCGCTGGCCGCGTGTGCGATCGAGGAGAGCAGCGCCGGCACGTTGCCACCCCTGGCGAACACCGTGGGAGGGAGTCCGGCACCCGTGACGACCGACGAGCTCGCCGATCCGTGGTACGCGCGCTTCAACGCCACGGTACGAGAGCATCGTGCGGTCATCGCCAGCGTGCGAGCCGACCTCGTCGACGACGGCGATCCAGATCGCCGGATCGTCATCTGCACGGCCGCGGCGAGCGTCGACGCACCCGCTTTCAACGAAGCGCACGGCGCACCAGACGCCCAGCCCGACTGGGTCCGCGCCGTGGACCTCACCCGGTGGATGGTCGCATCCTGTGCCGCCGGCGCGGTGGAGAAGGTCGATGAGATCCTGCCAATGCTCGACGATGCGTTGGCCCGATTCGACGCCTGGTCGTCCACGCAACCGCTGACCGCACCACCCAAGAAGCTGTAACGAGGGCTCGCCGGCAACTCGCCAACGGCGCCAGACACCGCGACGGCCCAACGGAGTGGCCACCCACCCGCCCCACCTGGTCAACCGGGGACTACCATCGCCGGACAGGCACGCAATGGGCGGTGTCGGGCGAGCCGAGGGGAACCATGTCGAGGGCAGTCATCCTGACGGTCGATGACGACGCGTCCGTGTCCAAGGCGATCACCCGGGACCTGCGGGCGCGCTATGGCGAGCGCTACCGCATCGTCCGGTCGGTGTCGGGCGCCGACGCGCTGGCGACGTTGGAGGAGTTCCGACGCCGGGACCAGCCGGTCGCGCTCATCGTCTCCGATCACCGGATGCCCGAGATGACGGGCATCGACTTCCTCGAACGGTCGATCGATGTGGCACCCGGTGCCAAGTTGGTGCTGTTGACCGCGTACGCCGACACCGACGTGGCGATCAAGGCGATCAACGACATCGGCCTCGACCACTACCTCATGAAGCCGTGGGCGCCGCCCGACGAGCGACTGTTCCCGATCGTCGACGACCTGCTGGCGGACTGGGAGCGGGCCAACGATTCCCGGTTCGACGGCATCCGGGTCGTCGGCAACCGCTGGTCGGATCAGAGCTACGACACCCGGATGTTCCTGGCGCGCAACCACGTCCACTACCAATGGCTGGAGCTCGAGCGGGATCCCGAGGCACAACGCTTGCACGGCTTGTTCGGCGCGGCCGACCTCGGGCTCCCGTTGGTGCTGCTGCCGGACGGCAGGTTGCTCCACGCGCCGGCCGCGCCGGAGTTGGCCGACTGCGTTGGGCCTGCGGACCAGCGCCGAGTCCACCCTCTACGACCTCGTCGTGATCGGCGCCGGACCCGCCGGTCTCGCCGCCGCCGTGTACGGCGCCTCCGAGGGCCTGCACACCGCGGTGATCGAGCGCGACGCGCCCGGCGGCCAGGCGGCGCAGAGCAGTCGCATCGAGAACTACCTCGGCTTCCCGAACGGCCTGAGCGGCGCCGACCTGTCGCACCGGGCGATGACGCAGGCCCAGCGGCTCGGCGCCGAGATGGTCCTCGCCCGGAGCGTCGAGGCGCTCGAGCAGCGGGGGACCGTCCATGCGGTGTGCTTCACCGACGGCACGGAGGTCGAGGCTCGAGCGGTCGTGATCGCCACGGGTGTCGCGTACCGGCGGATGCCCGCTGCTGGGCTCACCGAGCTGACCGGTCGGGGGGTCTACTACGGCGCATCGGCGAACGACGCGAGGGGCACCGAGGGCGACGACGTCTACATCGTCGGTGCGGCCAACTCCGCCGGCCAGGCCGCGTTGCACCTCGCTCGCTACGCCCGGCGGGTCGTCGTGCTGGTACGTGGCGCTTCCCTCGCCGCCTCGATGTCGAGGTACCTCGTGGAACGGATCGAGCGCGCCGAGAACATCGACGTGCGCCTGCAGACCGAGGTCGTGCGCGGCGGCGGGAACGGTCACCTGGAGTGGTTGGAGCTGGTCGACCGCGGCACGGGGCAGCACGAGCAGGTCAAGGCCAGCTACCTGTACGTGTTCATCGGCGCGTCGCCGCACACCGACTGGCTCGGCGACTCGATCGCGCGCGACGAGCACGGGTTCATCCTCACCGGCCCTGACGTCGCCGGACTCGATGGCGATCGACCGCGCTGGCCACTCCGGCGTGCCCCGTTCATCCTCGAGACCAGTCGTCCGGGCGTGTTCGCCGCCGGCGATGTCCGCCTGGCGTCGATGAAGCGGGTCGCGTCGGCCGTGGGTGAGGGATCGAGCGCGGTCAGCAACGTGCA
Source organism: uncultured Acidimicrobiia bacterium (assembly GCA_963784255.1). Taxonomy (GTDB): domain Bacteria; phylum Actinomycetota; class Acidimicrobiia; order Acidimicrobiales; family Ilumatobacteraceae; genus JALZMG01. Next base: position 1,115,491 of record CAWAQO010000007.1, read on the forward strand.
CCTCTACCTGGAGACGGTGTGACGCTCGACGACGACTTGCGTGGCGCCTTCCTGACGAGCGCGCTCACCGACGGGCAGCTCGCCGAGCTCGTCCGAGGCCGGGCACGAGGTCACGTTCGCCGCCGGCGACCTCCTCTTCCAGGAGGGCCGGCCAGCCGACCAGCTGTGGATCCTGCTCGATGGGCGCATCGAGCTGTCACGGCGGATCGCCAACCAGACCATCGTGGTGGCGACGATGGGCGACCCCGGTCAGTGGGCCGGCGGGTTGACCGCGTGGGGTGACGCCGGCAGCGCGGCGGGCTACCGCGCCACGGGCACCGCGCTGTCCGCCGGTCGCTCGTTCGTCGTGCCGTCGACCGAGCTCGCCCGGCTGGTGGGAGCGTGGTCACCGTTCAGCAAGCACATGATCGCCGGCGTGTTCCAGACCGTGCGGAGCATCGACGCCACCGCCCGTCAACGGGAGTCCCTGGTGGCGCTGGGGACGCTGGCGGCCGGGTTGGCTCACGAGATCAACAACCCGGCTGCCGCCATCCTGCGTTCCGTGGAGTCGTTGGGGGCGGCGAGTGAGTACCTGCTCGCTTCGCTGGTCGGCCTGGCCGAGGACGGCGTGACGGCCGAGCAGTTCATCGCGCTGGATCGTCTCCGAGTCGAACTGCAGGGCCGCCAGGTCGTCGACGACGGATCGATCGCCACAGCCGACCGCGAGGAGGTCGTCGGCACGTGGCTGGAGGACCGTGCCATCGACCACGCCTGGTCGATGGCCGCGGTGTTCGCGACACACGATGCGGATCAGGAGTGGTTCGAGCGGGTCGAGGCGGTCGTGGGCCGTGTCGCCCTGGCGCCGGCACTCCGGTGGGTGTCGAGCACCATCGGCTCGGCCGCCTTGATGTCGGAGATCATCGACGCGACGAATCGGATCGGGCATCTCGTCCAGGACGTGAAGTCGTACTCACAGATGGACCGCTCGGCGCTGCAGGTCGTCGACCTCCACGAGGGCATCGACAGCACGCTCACGATGCTGCGACCGAAGCTCCGCGACGTCGAGGTCATCCGCGACTTCGAAGCGGACCTGCCGCCGATCGAGGTGTACGCCTCCGAGCTCAACCAGGTGTGGACCAACCTCATCGACAACGCGGCCGATGCCATGGCTGGAGACGGCACACTGCGGCTGGTCACATGGCGCGACGGCGACGACCTGGTGGTCGACGTCATCGACAGCGGGCCAGGCATGGAGCCCGGTGTCCAGGCTCGCGCCTTCGAGCCCTTCTTCACGACCAAGGACGTCGGCAAGGGCACCGGCCTCGGCCTCGACATCTCGCGCCGGATCGTCGTCGACCGCCACGGCGGCGAGATCACGTTCGACTCCGTGCCAGGGTCCACCACCGTCCGCGTGCGCCTTCCGATCCGCCGCTGACGAGCGTCGCCGCCGGCTGGCGGTGTCCTACGGGCTCGGCAACTCCTCGTAGCGGCCGTCGGTCATCGCGTGACCGTCGGCGGACGGCCCGTACACGAACACCATGCGGGCGTACACCGGGGCCGCGTAACGGGCCAGCGCGCCTGGTGGGACGACGACGGCCTGGCCGGGCCCGACGATCTCGGTGCGCCCGTCGCAGGTCACGTGCAGCTCGCCCTCGAGGACCCAGTTCGTCTCCTCGTGCCGGTGGCGATCCGTCCACGCGGCGGCGGTGAGGCTCCACTCACCGATCACGAGCTCGGCTGTCGCGATCGGTCGGCTGCCGCGGATGCGGTCCCGGGTCCCACGTGCGGCGAGCGGACCGCCGTCCTCGACCTTCACCGACGTCGCCCTCGCATGTCGCGATGATGCACCAGCAGTCGACACCAGGTCGGCCGCGCGCCGGCTACTGACCGGGTGGCGTGTACTGCACGCCGGCCTGCGAGGCGGCGTCGATCTCCTCGGGCGTGAGCAGCACGACCGTGCTGACGGTGGCACCGCCCGAGGCGCTGACCGTGAGGGCCAGTGAAGCGGCCGCCGCGTTGTCCGGGAGGTCGGCGACGGCGAACACGTCGGTGGTCCCGAAGGCGAAGTACATCGACTCCATCGTCCCGCCGACGCTCTCGGCCGCCGCCTGCGCGGCGGCCCGGCGGGCCGAGCCGCCCTTGGCCAGCACCCCCTTCACCCCGTCGACCGTGTAGTTGACCTGCAACAGATACTTGGGCATCTCGACCCCCTCGTCGTGATGCCCGAATCGTAGGCCCTGCGACGCCCCCGGTCGGGCGGGCGGTCGCCACTACCATCGCCGGCACGAACCGACAGTCCGCTCTCGACCGCCGCACCGACGGACCGCCGGCCATCGCCGGCATGCGCTGGGTGCCCGGCGGGACGTTCCGCATGGGCTCCGAGGACTTCTATCCCGAGGAGCGCCCGGTGCACCAGGTGGCGGTCGACGGCTTCTGGATGGACGAGCACCCGGTGACGGCCGCCGACTTCCGGCGCTTCGTGCGGGCGACGAAGTACGTCACCGTGGCCGAGCGCCCGCTCGACCCGGCGCAGTACCCCGACGCCGATCCCGACCTGCTCGTTCCCGGCTCGCTGGTCTTCCGCAGGGCGGACGCTCCCGTCGACCTCGACGACTTCCGCAACTGGTGGGAGTACCTGCCGGGCGCGTCGTGGAAGCGGCCGGGCGGCAAGGGCACGACGACCAACGGGCGCGACCGCCATCCGGTCGTCCACGTCGCGTGCGAGGACGCCGAGGCCTATGCGATCTGGGTCGGCAAGGAACTGCCGACCGAGGCCGAGTGGGAGCACGCCGCCCGTGGCGGCCTCGACGGCGCCGCGTTCCGCGTGGGGCGACGAGCACTTCCCCGACGGTCGGGCGATGGCCAACACGTGGCAGGGCGAGTTCCCGTGGGAGAACCTCCGGCTCGACGGCTACGAGGGCACGTCGCCGGTCGGCACCTTTCCGCCCAACGGCTACGGCCTGTTCGACATGACCGGCAACGTGTGGGAGTGGACGGCCGACTGGTACACGCCGCGCCACGCCGACGAGGTCACCAGCCCGTGCTGCGTCCCGAGCAACCCGCGGATCACGTCACCGGACGGGAGCTACGAGGTCGGCTGCCCCGGCGAGCAGATCCCCCGCCGGGTCATCAAGGGTGGCTCGCACCTGTGCTCGCCCAACTACTGCCTGCGCTACCGGCCGGCTGCCCGGCAACCGCAGATGATCGACACGTCGATGGCCCACCTCGGGTTCCGCTGCATCGTCAGGCAAGGTGCAGAGCCGTCCGTCTGAAGGCACGCGCCGCGTGGCCGAGCACCTGCACGCGGCCGCCGGCGGGAGGTGACCGGGCGTTCAGCCGTCGTAGAAGAACGGATCGTGCAGGCCGACGAGCTGGCGCTGGCGCGGCGTGACCGCCCGTCCGACGGCCTCGGGCGTGAGGTGGTTGACCTCGCTGGTCGGCCGGATCCGTTGGGCGATGTCGCGCCGCCCGTAGTGCACCTGGAGGAACAGCCGGCCGGTGCCGCCGGCGGCCGGGGTGCCACGGTGCCAGGCGTCCGACACGAACAGCACCACGTCGCCGGCGGCGGCGGTGAGGACGAGCGGAGGCCTCCCGTCGTACGAGAGGTCGGGATCGTCGAGCCGAGCCTTGCGGCGGGAGCCGGCCCGAGCGGTGGCTGGCCGGCACGACCGCGGTCGGTCCGCACGCCGCGGGGCAATCGCGCAACATGATGTGGGCGCCGATCGCGAACACCGGGTACGGGATGCGGTCGTCCCACTCGACATCGGCCGGGCGCGGGACGTGCGGGCCGGCGTCGCAGTGCCACGGGCCGCCGGCGAAGTCCGGCGGGTTGCGCCACGCCGTGTTGGCGATCACGTGGCAGTCGTCGCCGAGCAGGGGCTCGATCACCGCGAGGATCGCCGCGTGGCCCACCGCGTCCTGCGAGCGCGGCCCGTAGTTGAGCATCTGGTAGCGGAACTCGTCCCGATCGCTCCGGCCACGTTCGGGCGGCCGCTCGGCGAACGCCTGCGCCACCTCGTCGGCCAGCGCGGCGACCTCGTCAGGTTCGAGGACGCCGCGCAGCACGGTGGCGCCGTCGCGCTCGAGGTGGAGGGTGGCCGGCGATGGCTCGACCGTCGCCATGGACAGGTTCTTGCCGACGCGGCGGATCACCGGCCCATCCTGCCGTCGCCACCGCTGCTGCGTGCAACACTCGCACGGGTGGCCAAGAAGTCGACGTCGGCACCGGAACGCACCCCGATCGACCTGGGTCTCCCGACGCCGCCGAAGGTGCCGCGCAAGCAGTACGACCGCGAGCTGCTGGCGCTGCAGGTCGAGCTCGTCAAGATGCAGCTCTGGGCGCGCGACACCGGAGCGCGGGTGGTGCTGCTGTTCGAAGGTCGCGACACCGCCGGCAAGGGCGGCACGATCGCCCGCCTCCGGGAGCACCTGAACCCCCGGTTCGCCCGCCACGTGGCCCTGCCGGTGCCGAGCGACGCCGAGCGCGGGCAGTGGTACTTCCAGCGCTACGTCAAGGAGCTGCCGACGGCCGGCGAGATCGTCTTCTTCGACCGATCGTGGTACAACCGAGCCGGAGTCGAGCGGGTCATGGGCTTCGCCACACCGGAGCAGATCGGGCGGTTCTTCCGCCAGGTCGTGCCGTTCGAGTCGTTCCTCGTCAACGACGGTACCCATCTCGTGAAGATCTGGTTGGAGATCAGCCAGGACGAGCAGCGCCGCCGCCTGGAGTCGCGGCGTACCGACCCGTTGAAGCAGTGGAAGATCAGCCCGATCGACGACTCTGCGCCGGACCTCTGGGACCAGTACACCGCGGCGATGGCGGAGATGTTGATGATGACGGACGCCGCGCCGACGCCGTGGTGGTTCGTCAACAACAACGACAAGCGCACCGGCCGGCTCAACGTCATCCGCCACGTGCTCGACCACCTGCCCTACGAGAACAAGGACCCGGCCGTGGCCGTTCCCCCGGATCCGGCGATCGTGCGTCCGGCGCGGGAGGTGGTGGCCGCGCTGCCGGCGCGGGCGTGACGGACGCCCCCGGTCTCACCAGCCGTCGAACGGGGGCTCCCGGCGATCGACCTGGTTCCAGTAGTCGCGGTGGTCGACGACGAGGCCGCCGGCGTCGAACCGCAGCAGCGTCACGCCGGCCAGCGTCAGATCCTGACCGGCCTCGGTCCAGCTCGCCCACCACTCGACGGCGGCGCGGTCGGCCGACGCCAACGGCTCGCCGAAGCGACACTCGATGTCGTCCTCCTCGTCGAACATGCGCGTGAGGTAGGCGTGGACCCCGGCGCGGCCCGACTCCGGCTGGCGCAGCACCAGGGCCCGGTACTGCGCCCCATCGGCGTAGAGGGCGACGATGGCCTCGGCGTCCTTCGCCGGCCACGCCCGCTCCCACACGGCGGCCCATCGTCGGGCTGCCTCGCGCGCGTCCATCGCCGAACTGTACGGCGGGCCGCGTCAGGCCCCGCGTGGCGTGTGGATGGCGGTGTGGGCGATGCGCTGGGCGACGGCGCCGTCGGCGAGCACGGCGACGTCGAGGTCGACGAAGCGGTGCCCCTTGCGCTCGTGCTCGCCGACGACGACGGCGCGCACGTCGAGGTCCTGACCGTCCGTGACCGCCGAGAGCATGTCGACGTCCGAGCCGACGTGGATCCACGGTCCCAACACGACGTTGGCCACGAGCACCGAGTTGGCGAAGCGCAGCAGCCAGCCCGGGTGGGCGAGGCCCTCGTCGCGGTACAGCGCCTCGTCGTCGCGCACGTCGGCGAGATAGGTGGGGGCCTCGGCGGCGGAGAAGTGGTCGGCCAGCGAGCCGAGGACGGTGCCGGGAGCCAGCGTCGCCGGCGACGCCGGCGGTCGCTCGGTCGGCAGCGGCGCCCACGGGGGGACGTCGGCGGTCGCCGTGGCGCCGAGGCGCGTCGCCCGGCCGGTCGCCCTGGTGGTGGCGTCCGGGCCGTCGAGCGTCAGCTCGAGGTCGCGGCCGTCCGGCCGGCCGACGACGGTGACGTGCTCGCCGTCGTAGACCGGTGCGGCGAAGCGGGCGGCCATCGTGCCGCCGTCCAGCCACGCCCGTCCCCAGCGGGCCACCGGCAGGTGGGCGAGGTAGGCGTACACGTCGACGCCGGGGACGAGACCACCGCGGAAGCCGAACCTCCTGGCCACGTCGTCGTCGTGGATCTTGTTGCTCGACGCGGTGGCCGTGTTGAAGGCGGTCACCTCATACGGCGGCGTCACCGGGTCCACGGCCGCCATCCTGCCTCGCCGGTAGCATCGGCGGTCGTGTCGGCCGTGCCCCGCGTCCTCCGCGCCGCCGGCGCGGCCATGGCGATCGTGGTCGCGGTCGCTGCTCCGGCGCAGGTCGGCGACGCTGCGGCGCGCCGCTCGTCGTGTCGGGCCATCGCCCACATCGGGGACTCGATCTCGGTCGGCATGGACTCGCGCGCCTACATCCCCCGGGAGTCGGACCGCCTCCGTGGCCGCTACGAGTCGATCGGCGCGTCCCGGATCGAGTTCGACATCTCGGGTGCCCGGTCGGTCGTCGAGCACATCGAGGGCCAGCGCAACGGGTTCGAGGCGGCCAAGCAGATCCGCAAGAAGGGCTTCGAGGGGTGCTGGGTCATCGCCCTCGGGACCAACGACGCGGCGAACGTGGCGGTGGGCTCGGGCTACGGCGCCAGCGAGCGCATCGACCGGATGATGGCGGTGATCGGTGACGACCCGGTGCTGTGGGTCGACGTGGTCACCCGCACCGGCCGCGGCGCCTACGCCGAGGAGCACATGGAGCGCTTCAACCAGGCGCTGGCCAAGGCCCACGCCCGCTATCCCCAGCTCGAGGTGTACGAGTGGTCGGCCGACGCCCTCGACCAGTGGTTCACGCGGGACGGCATCCACTACACCGCCGACGGGTACGCCTACCGGGCCGCGCTCATCGCCGGCGCCGTCGCCGAGGCCTTCCCGGCCTGAGCGATGAGTCTCGGCCTCCGGCCCCGTCTGCACCGACGGAAGCCCGAGGAGGACCGATGAGCCAGACCGAGCCGCGCACCGACCAGCAGCCGGAGTTCGGCGACCCGGACGCGCCGGCGACGTCGTGGGCGGACGGGCAGCGCCGTCTGGAGCAGGCCGAGCTGTACTGGATCACCACCGTGCGCCCTGACGGCCGGCCGCACGTGACGCCGCTGATCGGCGTGTGGGTCGACGGTCGGTGGTGCTTCTGCACCGGGGCGACCGAGCGCAAGGCCCGCAACCTGGAGCAGAACCGGCAGTGCGCCGTGACGACGGGAGACAACGCGCTGCACGGGGGCCTCGACGTCGTGCTCGAGGGCGTCGCCGAGCGGGTCGAGGACCGTGCCTCCCTGGCGCGCCTGGCCGACGCCTACGTGGCGAAGTACGGCGAGGACTGGCGCTTCGCCGTCGGCGACGGCGTCTTCACCCACGAGGCCGGCGAGGCCCTGGTGTTCGCCGTCGCCCCGACCACCGTGTTCGGCTTCGGCAAGGACCCCTACAGCCAGACCCGCTGGACGTTCTGACGAAGATCTCCGGCGGTTTCTGGCCGGAGAGCTCACACAGAACCCGTCAGAGACCGCCGGCCTGGCGGATCGTGTCGATCATCAGGCGGGTGCCCGACGAGGTCAGGTGCATGGCGTCGTAGGTGACGCCCTCGACGTTGGACACCGCCGCCCAGTCGGCCAGCGTGACCTCGGGGTGGCGTTTCACCAGCTCGTGGAGGCGCTCGTTGACGTACGGGAAGTACCAGACGTAGAGGTCCCACTGCTTGCGCCCCTCGGGCGGGATCACCGCCTCGCTCGGCTCGCGCAGCGTCACCCAGATGATGCGCTTGGCGCCGAGCCCCTCCACGGTGGCGAGCAGCTCGTCGGCCTCGCGGTCGAACTTGGCCGACCAGTCGTCGAAGTCGACGCGGTCGCGCTCCCACAGCGAGTTGTGGCCGAGCCCGATGATCACGGTGTCGCCGACGGGGACGTTGGCCGCCTGGAGCTCGTCGTTGGACTGGTGCAGCATCAGGGCCGGTCGGGCGCGGTAGTCGACCACGTAGCCGGCCGCGCCCAGCTCCTCCTTGATGGCGTCCTCGGCGCCGAGCAACACCGAGTCACCGAGCACGGTGACCGTGTTGCCGAACGGCGCCGTGGTCGTCGACGTCGCCGTGTCGAGCGGCGTCGTGGTGGCGACCGCGCCGGCCACGGTGTCGGCCGGGTCAGTGCTCGCCGGCGCCACCGCGGGGGCCGTCGACGCCGGCGCCGCGGTCGTCGAGACGGCGGCGGCCGGCAGGGTCACCGTGGCCTCCTCGGTGCCGCCGGCCCGCTCGAGGTCCGACGGCGTCCCGGCATCGACCGTGTTCACGGCCAGCAGCAGCAGGCCGGCCACCGAGGCGAGGGCGATCGGACCGGCCCGGCGGCGGGCGCCGTGGCGGCGGGCGAGCCGGGCCCGCCAGCGGCCGAAGGCCCCGTTGCGGATCGGCACCTCGATGTAGCGGTAGCTGAGCTCCGCCGCGATCGCCGTCAGCGCCAGGCGGATCACCAAAGAGGCGTACCGCCCGAGGGGCCAGTCGATCTCCGGCCGGGTGAACACGAAGATCGGCCAGTGCCACAGGTACAGCGCGTACGACCGCGTGCCGATCCACCCCAGCACCGGGTGGGCGAGCACGAAGCGCCCGAGCACCGTCGACGGGTGCACGGCGGCCATGATCGCCACGGCGGCCGCGATGTCGACCACGACGAAGCCGCCCCGGTAGAGGAACGAGTCGAACTCCCTCATCTGGGCGAAGCACACGACGAGCACGGCGACGGCGCCCATGCCGACGAGGTCCAGCGACACCGTCTTGACCTCGTCGTTGCCCCGCCAGGACTGGCCTGGCCGCCACACCAGGGCCAGCGCGGAGCCGAGCAGCAGGCCGGCGGCCCGGGTGTCGGTGCCGTAGTAGACGCGGCTGGGGTCGGCGACGGGATCGAACAGCACGGCCATCCACACCCACGAGGCGATGGCGCCGGCGGTGACGACCAGGCTGACCACGTAGCGGTTGCCCCGTGTGAGCATGAGCAGGCCGAGGAGGAGCAACGGCCAGACGAGGTAGAACTGCTCCTCGATCGCCAGCGACCAGAGGTGCTGGAACACCGGCGGGCGGTCGACGGCGGCGAAGTACGACTGCTCGGAGAAGATGAAGTACCAGTTCGTGACGTACGCCAGGGCCGACCACACCTGGGCGGCGAGCTTGTTCGCCTCCTCCCGGAAGAAGAGCAGGACGAACAGCGACACGATGGCCAGCAGGGCGTACAGGGCAGCGAGGAGGCGCCGGGCGCGGCGCAGCCAGAAGTGGCCGAGCGAGATCGTCGACGTCGTGCGGAACTCCCGGCTCAGCAGCATCGTGATGAGGTAGCCGCTGATGACGAAGAAGACCTCGACGCCGAGGAAGCCGCCGGGCAGCCACGGCATGTCGGCGTGGTACAGCAGCACCGCGGTGACGGAGATGGCCCGCAGGCCATCGAGGCCGGGGAGGTAGCCCGGATCGCGCGCCCGTACGGGCGGCGACCTGGTCTCCGTGCATCACGCCAATGCTAAGGGCACCGCCCGCTCAGGTGCTGTCTTGCTCCACGGCGTCCAGGAAGGCGTCGACATCGGCGTCCTCGCCGCCGATCAGCCAGATCACCAGGCCCTCGTCGTCGTCGTCGTTCCACGGCAGGACGCCATCGACGGGATAGCGGTCGACGGTGATGTCCTCGGATTCCTCCTCGACCGGGGCGATCACCGCCAGCTCGACCTCGGCGTCGGGCGGCTGCTCGGCCAGGATGTCGATCAACTCGCGCACGTGCATGCGTGGTCTCCTTGTGTCACAGCTCGCCGAGCCAGTCCTTCGCCCGATCGAGCAGGTACAGGCTCACGTGCTTGCACCGCTCGAGGTTGCCCGCCACCGAGTTGTCGTTGTTGAGGTACACGTCGGACAGGTCGACGCTGGTGCGAGCGACCATCGACAGCGACCGTTCCGGGGCGTCGGTGACGCTCGGGTACGAGTCGATCGCCGACACCTCCACCGGCAACTCGACCCCGCCGATGCCCGCCAGCTCCGTCGCCAGCACCAGGAGGTCCGGCGGATCGGGCAGCGGCGGCAGCGTCCAGGTGAAGACCAACGGGAACATGAACCCGTCCGGCGGGGCGTCGTCGAGGTCCTCGAGCTTCATCACCTCGTCCTCGAACCCGAGCATCGCCCGCGGATCGACGTCGAGGGACAGGTGCAGGTCGATCGGTCCGCTGCACGCCTCCTCGGGGTGCAGGTCGACCTCCCACAGCTGGCGCAACGAGTAGGTCTCGACGAAGTGCCGCTCGTCGTGGACGTGGAAACCGTGATCGATCGCCTGGCTCTTCAGATCGGCGACGAAGCCGGCGACGTCAATGACCGCCACCGGTGTCCTCTCCGTCGCTGCGCACGGCCGCGACACTACCGTCCGGTGTCGTGGACGGGATCGTTGCCGTGGTCTTCGACGTGGGAGAGACGCTGGTCGACGAGACGCGGATCTGGTCCCGCTGGGCCGACCGGCTCGGCGTGACCCGGCTGACGATGCTCGGGGTGATCGGCGCCATGGCCGCCCTCGACCGGCCCCACGCCGACGCCTTCGGGATCGTCCGGCCCGGACTCGACCTCGATGCCGAGATGGCGGCGTGGGCGCGCGAGGAACCCGACGGGCTGCGCGAGAACTTCGACGCCGACGACCTCTACCCGGACGTCCGAGCCTGCCTCGACGCTCTGCGGCGAGGCGGACGACGCGTCATCATCGCCGGCAACCAGCCGCCGCAGGCCCGCGCCGCGCTGGAGGCGATGGACCTCGGCGTCGACGAGATCCTCATCTCCGACGAGCTCGGCGTGCAGAAGCCGGCGCCCGGGTTCTTCACCGCGGTCGCCGCCGCCGCGGACACCGCGCCGGACGCCATCGCGTACGTCGGCGACCGCCTCGACAACGACGTGCTGCCGGCCCGCCAGGCGGGGATGCGCACCGTCCTCCTGCGCCGCGGCCCGTGGGGGCACCTCCACGCCGCCCGCCGGGAAGCCGCCCTCGCCGACATCGTCATCGACACGCTGGACGAGCTCCCGGCGCGCCTCGACGCGCTCACGTGACCTGCTCGATCAGGGCGCGGTCAGCTCGACGGCGCGGCCGATGCGCAGCACCACGTCCTCGCGCCACCGCCGGCCGACGATCTGCAGCCCGATCGGCAGCCCCCGGTGGGCGGGTTCGACGTGGGTGCCGCACGGCACCGACAGCGCCGGGCACGGCGAGACGAGGTTGAACAACGCGGTCATGTCGGGGGAGTGGTAGCCGGGCGCGTCCGGTGGTTCCGGCGGGTCGTCGGCCATCGCCGCCGGCCAGGGCGGCACCGCCATCGTGGGGCAGAGGAGCGCGTGGTGGTCGGCCAGCACGGCGGCGAGGCGACGCCACACCGATGTGCGAACCAGCTCGAGCCGCTTGTGGTCGGTCGCGCTCAGATCCTCAGCCCTGCTGATGAGCCCCAGGACTCCGGGCGACATGCGCTCGCCGTGCTCGGCGACGAGCTCGCCGTAGTAGGCCGCCATGAACACCGCCCACAGCTGCATCCAGGCTTCCTCGTCGGCCGCCGTGAAGCCCGGGTCGACGACGTCGACCACGGCACCGGCTGCCGCGAGCCGCGCCGCCGCCGCGGTCACCGCCGCGGTGATGTCGGGATCGACGTACCAGCAGCCGAGGTCGACCGAGAGCCCGAGGCGCAGTCCGGTGACGTCGCCGTCCAGCGGTCTCGACAGGTCGAGCGGCCCGGGCACGGACAGGATGTCGGCGTCGTCGGGACCCTGCGTGGCGGCGAGGAAGAGACGGGCGTCGTCCGTGCAGCGGGCGAGCGGACCGTGGTGCGAGATCGTGTCGAACAGTCCCGGCAGGACATCCATCGGGATCCGGCCGAGGCCGGGCTTGAGCCCGACCACGCCGCACCACGCCGCCGGGATGCGCACGCTGCCGCCCATGTCACTGCCCTCGGCCAGCGGGACACACCCGGCGGCGACGGCCGCCCCGCTCCCACCCGACGACCCGCCGGGCGTGCGCGACAGGTCGTGCGGGTTGCGCGTGACCCCCCAGAGGGGGCTGTCGGTGCGCAGCGAGTAGGCGAACTCGGGCGTCGTCGTGTGGCCGATGAGCACGGCGCCGGCGCGCCGCAACGCGGCGGCGACGTAGGCGTCGCGGTCGGGCACGGCGTGCTCGAAGGCGTACGAGCCCGATGTCGTGCGGTGCCCGGCGACGGGCGTCGTGTCCTTGACGGCGACCGGCACGCCGTGGAGCACGCCCAGCGGCGCACCGCGGGCGACCGCGTCCTCGGCCGCTTCGGCGGCGAGCATCGCCTCGTCGACCCACAGCTCGGTGAAGCAGTTGAGCTCGCCCTGGACGAGCATCGCCCGTTCCAGCGCCGCGCCGACCACCTCGACCGGCGAGCGCTCGCCGGCCGCGATCCCCGCCGCCAGCTCGTGGGCGGTGGGGGCGTCGGGTCGATCAGGGGCTCCACGATGCCGACGGTACAATCGCCGGCTGCTCCCGGGCGCATAGCTCAGCTGGTCAGAGCACTGCCCTTACAAGGCAGGTGTCGGGGGTTCGAGTCCCTCTGCGCCCACCCGTCTACCAGGGACTTCGCGGCCTTCGGGCGAACTCCGCCAGACCGTGGGACCTGACGTGGGACCTGAGCGAACTGGTTTCGTTTTTGACCAGGCCTTGATCGCGATCCGCCCCGGGAACGCGCGACGTGCGTTCCGGTGTTCGGCGGTGCGCACGACCGGATGGGGCGCAGGTGGTAGCCGAGGGTGAGTGCTTCGTCGATGGCCAGCTGTTTGGCGGCGCTGCGGCGCAGCGCGGTGCGGAGCAGGTCGCTGGCCAGGAGAGCGTCGTCGGGGCCGGTGACGTGGGCCTCGAGGTCCTCGTCGAAGTCGGCGGTGACGATCCAGATGCGGTTGTCGGACCGTCCGTGAGACAGCCCGCTGTAAGCGAGCTCGCGATACAGCGCGTCGGAGGCCACCAGGTAGGCGTGGTCACAGGTGGCGCCTTGGTTCTTGTGCACGGTCGCGGCGTAGCCGTAGGCGAGGTCGCCGTCGGCCAGGTAGTAGGCCCGTACGTCGACGCGTCGATCGTCGACCTGCACGCTGATCGTGCCCAGTCCAGGATCAACGTGGGTGACCGTGCCCCGTTCACCGTTGGCCACAGCCATGAGGGCGTCGTTGCGGAGGAACAAGGCGGAGTCACCGCGACGGGAGCCGGCAACCTCCCGGCGGCCCAGCAGCCGTTGCCGAGCCCCTCCACGAGACCACGGAACGCCCCGCCCGCCTCGACCTCGGGGAGTTGGCAGTGGTCGCCGACGAGTACGACCTTGGTGCGACGTTCGGCGGCGTAGGCGAGCATGTGGCGAGCTTGCGGGTCGGCAGCATGCCGGCCTCGTCGACCACGAGGACGGTGCCCGAGTCGAGCCACTCGCCCTCGCTGCCGTCCAGCGAAGTAGCAGCCGGTCGACGGTCTGCGGGCGCCGACGACGTGGTAATCACCCCGTTCAACCGTGCCCAGGCCAACGCCTTCTTCCAAGTCGTCAACCGGCGCTGCCGGGTCTCCTGCGAAGGCCGACGTGTGGCACAGCGGCTGGGCAAGGTCTCGGAACATGTCATCAAGCTGTCATGTCAATTGTGTCAATGGCCTCGGCTGAAGGGGTACCGGAGCGACAGATCATCGGCGAGCTACTGCTGCCTTCGGCACGAAACCGCGAACGCAGTACCTCGCGAAGGCAGGCGTGAGCCGGAGCGGAGGAGAGGAAGATGAGGGCAGCAGGAGCACTCGCCTTGCTGGGCTTGGGCGCATTGGCAGCCTGTGGCACACCGTCGGCATCGGGCCAGGAGTTGCCGAGCAACAAAGTGTTCGTCTGCAAGTACGTCGGTACCCCTGGCGTCGATGAGCGGCTGCAGAGCGGTCGCAACCCGATCAGCGTCTCGATCAATGCCGTCGCCACTCCGGTACGGATCGGGGTGTTCTTCAGTGACGGCCAAGGCCGCTCCGTTGTGATCGCGTTCGACACCGGCCAGCCCGAGCCGGACGTGGACGAGTGCCCGCCACCCAATGGCGGCACCACCACGACCACGGCCGCCGCCACCACGACCACGGCCACCACGACCACGGCCGCCGCCACCACGACCACGGCCGCCGCCACCACGACCACGGCCGCCGCCACCACGACCACGGCCGCCGCCACCACGACCACGTTGGGGGCCACGACGACGACTGCGCCAGGAGCGACGACCACCACTGCGCCGGGGGCCACGACGACCACGGTCGGTGGCACCACCACGGTGCCGACTGGCGGGCAGTTCGCGTTCAGCGCCGTCGTGCCCATCTGCCCTGCCGGCGTGCCGCTGATCTCTATCACCTTCCCGGCCCGCCCCGAGTTGAACGGCCAGGTCGGGACACTGGCGTTCGGCACTGGAGGGTCGGTGTCGCTGACCTTCATCGCCGGGGCCACCGTGCAAGTGCCCTACCCGGCTTCGGCGGGGACCGGTCCGGTGACGCTGACCTACACGTTGGGCACCGAGACGGCCACCGCCACGGTGTCCTTCCCGTCCGAGGTGGGCTGCGTGCCGGTGACCACCACCACCGCTCCGGCCACCACGACGACCGCTCCTGGTGTGACGACGACGACCGCGCCGGGTGCCACGACCACGACGGCCCCAGGGGCCACCACGACCACGACGCCGCTCCCGGCGACCTTCTCGTTCGGGGGGGCGGCCACCGTCTGCGTGGCCGAGGTGCCGACCATCGTCATCAACTTCCTGAACCAATTCCCGCAGTTGGCCGGGGTGACTGGGACGTTGACGATGAGCGACACCGCTGGCAACGTCGTGTCGACGCAGCCGCTCGTCTATCAGCCCAACACCACGGTGAACCTGCTCTACCCGGGCACCAGCGTCAACGCTGACGGCACCATCGCTGACGTGCCCGGCTGGATCCTCAACAGCGCCGGGTTCTGGGTCCGTGACCCCAGCGACGAGTTCCTGCGGGCCGGGATCAACCTGACCTACACGGTGAACCCGACGGCCACCGCCTTCATCACCTACCCGCCGGAGTCCTCGGCCTGCGCCAACCCGGATGGTCCGTTCCCGCCAGGCACGCCTCCGGTGCCCGGTGCTCCGGTGCCTTCTGGTGGTCCGACCACCACGGTGACCCTGCCGGTGACCGGTAGCACCGAGAACGCCACCGCCCTGGCCGCCCTGGCCAGTGTGGTCGCAGGTGCAGCCGCCATGCTGATCGGCCGGCGTCGCCGCCATTCATGAGCCGAGTGGTCCTGCGCCAGGTCTACTGCGCCGTCCTGGAGCAGGGCCGCGACGCCATTGATTGGCCAACCACGGTGGGTCCAGCGCCTGCACATGAAGGACCCGCCGGCCGTCTCCTACACCTGTCGGGCCGTCATCGACCGAGCCCATGCGCCTGGACCACGCCGACTATCCCTACGTGGAGGGCGAGCAACAGCGACACTTCTCCCCTCGCCGTGGTGCTGACGTGACCTGGGACCGACCGGGCCGGCCCATACGCACAGTGTCCGCTGTCTACTTGGCCCCGGTCGTCGTTACCCGGGTATCACGACGGGACGATCCAGCGCACCGGATCGAGCCGGTAGCCGTAGGCCGCCAGCGCTCGGGGACGAGCCGGTTTGCGTGGTCAACAGCCACGCCCGGCCCGTTGCGCTCGGTGACGCGGGTGGTCGCTGCGCTCGTGGCGGGCGGCGCCGATCTGGTCAGTGGCTTCGACCTCGATCAACTCCTGCAGCACCAGCTGCCGGGGCGTCCGAGAACGCAGGTTCCCGGAATGGCCTGGACAGCCGGCAACGACACGCCGATCGGTACTCACGTGCCGCTCGTCATGCACCGAGGACGAACGTCAGGACGCATGTACCGGACGCCGGTCAATGCCTTCCGGCGGACTGACGACGAACTGTTCTTCGTGATCACGTACGGCCCGGACGTCGACTGGGTCAGGAACGTCGAGGCCGCCGGGGAATGCGACATCGAGACGCGAAGGGCGAATCGTTCACCTCATTCAGCCGCTACGCTTCAGCCACCCCGCTCGTGTTGTCGTGCCAGGTCCCGTGCGGATGATCCTTCGCCTCATCGACGTCGAAGAGTTCATGGCGAAGCACGCCACGTGACCCGAGGTTGACGATGCCCGTCTTCTCACGAGGTCGCGGACAACCATGCCGTTGTGGCGCGGCGCCTGACTCGATCGGGCCGTCATTCGGGCGCGACATTTGGCGTAGCGGTGCCCGTCCGGGTCAAGAGGCCTCGCCGGGGGCGCCCTTGTCTCACTCCCCGTGTTCCGACCGACCAGGAGCACGTCAGTCGGCGATGGACACCAGCGTCGTCTCGGCGGACAACTCGAACTCTCGCCGGTCGGCGCCGAGCGGGACAAGGAGATGCCGATCGGGCGCGCCTGGATCGCCGTGGACGACGACACTCGGTCCGTGAACTTTGGTGCGGCCGACGGACAAACGGCCAGGCGCCGACGATAGGCATGCCCACTTGCGCCTGCCGAATGCAACGGATCGGCCGGCGTCAGCATCCGCAGCGCCGCCATCGGCACCGACTGATCGTGAGCCAGCCTCATCGGTGCGCCGAAGCTGTCGAACAGCTCCTCTACGGATGCCGATTGTTGTCGTAGTACAAGAATGTCGGCTCAAAGAGCGGGATCGGCTCAGGAAGCAACTTCACGCACAGAAGGTCGTCGTCATTCGCATCTTCAGCCTCGATCGCCTCCTCGAAGCCTGGAGTGGCGATCGCCAGCACCTCGTCAACCGTCATCACCTCGAACGTGGACGGACATCCCCGGTTGTCCGGTCGAGCCGCCTCCGCGAATCCTCCGGACACCCCACCGGCAGCCACGATCACCGCTCCAGCTGCCCAAGCGTGCTTCATGTCTCCCTCCCTACGGTTCGCTCACGCCGTCGACGACGATGAGCACTGCCTGCCATCGAATGTGAGCCTTCTCTCCGTCAAGGTCAAGTGCACAGCCCACTTGACACACCCGAATGCCCTCAACGGCTGACGAAGCCACTATCGACCCGGTCGTAGTCGCGGTGGATGCCTTGGCCCATCGGCCCCACCGATCTCGGCCGTCGTTCGGCGGTGCCGGCACACGCCGCCCGCCTACATGACGTCGTCCGGGCGCTGACCGAGACCGACCAGCCGTGACTGTCGCAAGGACATGCCGATCTGGCGTGAACGGTGTCGCCGGGGCCGTCGTTCGGTGCTCTCGTTCGGTGCGGATCGCGATGCACCCATGCGCGGCGGGAAGGCGAGGCAGTGCTGGATCGGGCGAGGCGCGGCGGCTGGCCTCGGGCAGGGTTGCGGCAGGTGAGGATCATGATCGTGATGGTGAGTTCGACGACCGATGCGGCGGAGCGAGTACTGCGTGAGCAGTCGCGCGGCGTGCCGATGCACCCCAGGAACGGCTTCGTCGCCTGCGTGGCCGGCTCACACCTGAACACTGGCTTTCGGCGAAGTTCACTACCCGGACCCGAACCTCAACCCTGTAACCACCCGCCGGCCTTGCCGAGCGGGCACGCCCAACGTGCCCCCAGAGCCGTCAGAGAGCCCATTGATAACCAAGAGGTGGTCGAGCGAGCCGACGAACACCGAACGACAGCCGTCGACGAGTTCGCGCCAGCCGATGCCGCCAACTGAACCCGCGTTCGGAGCGCGTCGCCGGCGAGAGAGACCAACGAGTGACGGGCGCCGACGAGTTCGCAGTTCCAGCACGTGACCGACGCTGTCCAGCGTTCGGTCGACCGCGAGGCGTGCGGACTTCGCACGACCGGTGGCGCTCGTGACATCACACTCCGGCCGGGCGTCATGGACAGCCAGCCTTCGCACTCCCACGCTCTCGTAGCCTTCCAGCCAGCCTGGATCGTCAGCATCGCTAGATGTCAAGCTTCAGCATTACCCCGGGCACGCTGCGATTGCAGTCGACGGAGGGTTCTTCTGCCAAGGACGGGGTGTGGAGGGGATGCTCCGATCGATTCGCGGAGGACCTTGCGCTCATCCGGCCAGACCAGGAGCCCGCGGACCGTTGCGCGGGCTCCCATCGTGATGTGTCGCAGCGAACTGCAACTTCAGATCGTCAGCGGACGTACGTCTCGTAGTAGGTGTCATACTCCTCGCCGCGCCGCTGGCGATGCGTCTCGTCGAAGTCTGGCGCGTTCTTCACCTGGTCCTTGGTCAGCCGGAGGAAGACCTTCTCATTCTGCCGATCGACTCGATCGATGACGCCGGCGGGAAGGAGCCGCTTCTTACCGAAGATCCAGAAGCCAGTGTCGACCACCACAAAGGCATTTCCCGCGGCAGCACTGGACTCGTCAATCTTGCCGATGCTGCCATCAGTGGCTTCGACATCAAACCCGATGAGGTCGGCGTCGTTCCACGTCGATGCATCCGGATAGGTCCAAATCGCTTTCATGGGTACCCCCATATCAACCCGTTTTGTCGATCATTCGCCTCGGCGCATCCGCCAAACGCAGGCTCTCCGCGAGCACGCCCGACGCCGCTAGTGCGCGGCCTCATGCCACTCGCTTTGGGGACACGGAGCCCCATATTGGGGAAGGCTTGGCTTCGCGTCTGGGGGGTATTGGCGAGTCATGTGTCACACCACTGATTCGGCGACGGCGGCCGGCTGATGCGCATCGCCCAGGTCGCCCCGTTGTATGAGAACGTCCCGCCCTCCGGCTACGGCGGCACCGAGCGTGTGATCGCCGGCCTCTGCGACGGCCTGGTGGCAGCCGGCCACGACGTCACGTTGTTCGCCACCGGTCGTTCGCGGACATCGGCTCGGCTGCAGTCCTTCGTCGAGGCGCCGCTACGGGAGCGGATGGACCCCGAGGAGCTGGCGGAGGTGAGCCCACACCTCCATCTGCGCATGTTGGCCGACATCTACGGCCGAGGCGACGAGTTCGACGTCATCCACGCCCACACGGACGTGTGGACCTTGCCGTTCGCCGAACTGACCGACACGCCGACGGTGATCACGATGCACGGGCGGCTGGACAGCACCGCACGCCCGGGCGTTGTCGCTGTATCCCGGCGCCGCGTTGGTGTCGATCAGCGATCACCAGCGCCTGCCCCTGGAGGGCTTGCCCGGTCGATTGGCTGGCCACGATCCCCAACGGGCTCGACCTCTGCGTGTATCAGCGTCAGGAGCGCGGCGACGGCCGTTATCTCGCCTTCGTCGGTCGTCTCTGCCCGGAGAAGCGTCCGGACCTCGCCGTCGAGATTGCCGCCGCGACCGGTCGGCCGTTGCGTTCGCTGCCAAGGTCGACCCGTTCGACAAGGAGTACTTCGAAGATCAGATCGCGCCGCTGTTCGAGGCCCATGACGTCGACTTCGTCGGTGAACTGGGCGAGGCCGGACAAGCCCGCCTTCTACGCAGGCGCGGCCGCCACGTTGTTCCCGAGCGACTGGCCTGAACCGTTCGGTCTCGTGATGATCGAGTCGCTCGCCGCCGGCACGCCCGTCATCGCCCTGCACCGCGGGCTCGTCCCCGAGGTGCTCGTCGACGGAGTGTGCGGTTTCGTGTGCGATGACGCCGAGGCGATGGTTGCGGCGGTCGGGCGGCTGGATGAGATCGAGCCCGTCGGCGTGCCGGCGTCGGGCAGACGACTTCGGCGTCGCCACGATGTGCCAGACGCTACCAGCGGGCCTACGAAACGCTCCTCGACCGAAGACGACCGAGCACCGCACCCACGCTCTCCGTTGCCGCCCGATGAACCAGCGAGCGGATCACCACACCAGGGAGACCCGGGGCGAGCTGCCAGCTGGAACTGCCGTGCCGTCCCTTCCAATGACGGTGCACGGTCGCCGTTCGGGAGGATAGCGATGACGAGCTCGACGCTCTCGGGTGAGAAGGTCTCGCGGGGCCTCGAGCTTGTCATGCACCGTCATCCGGCGGTGATCGTGATAGCTCGGCTCGGATGGGTTGCCAAGGGCATCGTGTACGGACTCGTAGGCGTCCTCGCCGTCCCGATCGCGATCGAAGGGCTGCGGACCGATCGCGCCCGCAACGGTGACGAGGAAGCGAGCCCGCTGGGTGTGGTCGCAGAGGTCGCCGAGACGTCATTCGGCGCCATCACCCTGTGGCTCGTCGCCGCCGGCTTGGCGCTGTATGTCTTGTGGCGGTTGACCTCGATCGTGCTGCCCGCTGGGAACACGGTCGAGACGTGGGTCACCCGAGCCGGCTACGCCGTGAGCGCCGCCATGTACTCGCTCCTGGCGTGGACGGCCATGTCGTTCGCCACCGACGTTCGGGCCGCCCGAGGAGCGGAGAGCGAAGACGCCAAGGTCGAGCGGTTCACCCGTCAGTTGATGGACCGGTCGGGCGGGCGGTTGCTGGTGGGAGCGATCGGCGTGTTCGTGGTCGGTGTCGGCATCTACTTCGTGGTCAGGGGCGTTCGCGGCGAGCTTCCACCACGATCTCGAGCCACGTGACGTCGGCCCGATCAGCCTCGAGTCGATCGTCGCGTTCGGCCGTGTCGGATGGGTCGGACGGGGCATCGTGCTGGTCCTGGTTGGCTGGTTCGTCACGAGTGCCGCCGTCCGCTTCCGCCCGTCGGATGCAAAGGGTCTCGACGGGTCGTTGCGCGAGGTGACGGAGTTGGCCATCGGCCCGCTCATCGTGGGGTTCGCCGCGCTCGTGCTCTTCGTGTACGGACTGTTCTGCGTGCTCTCGGCCCCTCGGCAACGGCTCGATGGGGCGGACTGAAGGTCTTCGACGTTCGTCGTGACGCCGGCCGAGCCGCTTGCGGGACACGTCGCGGTCGTTCGGGGTCGGTCACGGCTGTGACCATGCGGTTCATCGTCCCGCCGCGTGTGGCGATGCTCAACACCGCCCCCCACCACGTGACCGACACAGAAGCGTTGCGTGTTGCGGGCCGGGTATCGAACGCTTCGCCAGCGCCGTGCCCGTCGAGGCGTCGCTGGAGCGACATTCGTTCCGATGTGCGATCAACCGCCGGCGCACGCAGGGCTCGCCTGAGCGGGATCGGGTGATTGTTCGAGGTCGCCGTGTCGAGACGCCCGCCGAGATGGCCCGGGTCGACTCCTGGAGGATCGACCCGTACAACAGCAAGTCGGCGCCGGTGAACGTGTCGTCGGAACGCCTGGTACCGGCTCGAATCGTCCGTGGCGACCGGCGTGGCGATGCTCTCAACATCGCGGCCGCCATCACTGGCGCCCTCATGGCGAGCTGATAGGCGCCCCCGCCATGCATGTGCAGCAACTGCTCCTTCTCGTCACCCGCGATGTAGGGCGCCGCTCCAGCCGTGGCCACGGAGGTCGGGCATGATCACTCGGTAGCGGTCGAAAGCGTCGGCACCACCGGCGCCAACAGAACCAGTGTGTGGCCATCGGTGCAGCAGGACCCACGGGGGCCGGCGCCGGCCTCAGCACTGCATGAAGACGCCAGGAATATCGACCCAGCGGTGGGTGACCCCTGCCACGTCCGGCAGCGCTGGGATCCTGGAGTGTCATGGAGGTGTGATACCCGACGCTGACAGCGGAAACTCTCCCAGGCACCGGCGTAGTCGTTGAGGGTGTGCGCAGCTCGGCGTGTGCGGTGCTCGGGATGGCGGAGAACACCGACAACGCTCTGCGGGCGGGACGGGGAGCACCCTGCCATGGGTTTGCTCGGTCGCGGTGGGCGGTAGCGTAGGGGACGATCGAGCGTGGCGTTCCACCGGATTGGCGACCGGAAAGATTCCCCGGTGGCGAGGAGAGCTCACATGGGTCGCTCCGACAGTTGGTGGTACTTGAGCTTTCGCATTCCCGGCCGGACGACATGACGCCGCCCGCACTGGAGCGTGACACTTGGCATGGTCACGCCGAGCCTGCTGCTCGCGGCGCTGAAGCGACAGCCGTTACCGTTCCCGATATCGAGTTCGAGGTCGATCTCGGTGACTGCGAGGCGCGCTTTCGACCGCTCGTCGACGCCGACCGGCCAACGGTCATCCGTCTGTTTCGGGAGCTGTCGGCCGAGTCCCGCTTCCATCGATTCAACAGCGCACACACCGAGCTCAGTGAAATGGAGCTGTCGTCACTGTTCGACCTGGACTATCGGGACCGATTCGCCTGGGCTGTGGAGGAGTCGTGTGACGAGGAGACGACGCCGGTGGCAGTCGGCCGTTACGTAGCTACGGGGAGGGACATCGCGCAGACATCGCCGTCACCGTCCGCGACGACTGGCAGGGGCGCGGCCTCGGCAGCTACCTCATCGACACGTTGGTCCTCACCGCACAACACCACGGCTTCACGACCTTCGACACCGTGGTCAGCGCCGATAACCACCCGATGCTCAAGATCCTTCGCAGTCGCCAGGCGTGGCTGTCGGCGGCGTCGTCGGGCGAGGTCGACGTCACGCTGAACCTCGCCGCCGCGGCGGAGCACCTCCTCGACCATCCACTGGTCCCCCTCCTCGCCGCCATGGAGCAACCGGCAGCTCGCTGAGGTGATGAACGCGAGTGGGCCTCGGACCGCACCATCGCGGTTCGTCTCCCATGACTCACTGCTGGCGTCGATGCACCGGGCGCGACCACCGAACGACGACCTCCGCCGCGGTCCGTGCTGCGCGGAGCGGCGTGTCCGGCTGTACACCGAAGTGGTCGGGACGTCGGCGGGGCTGGCGCCTTCCGACCAGGCGGACTCACCCGTCCTGTGCCAGGGTCGGGAGCGTGGCCGTGCGCCGGGCTGATAGCTGCATCCTGCGGCGCTGAAGCCGGGCGGGGGGGGGGGGGGGGGGGGGGAAGGGCGCCGTGTGCCGCAACCGCCGGGCGGCGTAGGCTGAGCGGTCACCACGGCGGCTTCCGCCCAGGCTGCGGTGTACGACGGGAGCCAGGCGTCCTGGTTCGGGTTGGCGGCGGGGACGCGGGGCTCGGGTGTGTTCCGAGCAGTCGTTCGCGATGTGTGGCTCAGCGAGGTGGAGGGCGAGGAAGGCGTCGAGCGTGATCCTCCAGAGGTTGGCGTGGGGCTCGAAGCGCTCGGGTGACGGGAGCAGGTCGTGGGTGATCTCGACCCATCGACCGCGGGCGTCGTCGGCACCGAGCATCCCGTACACCATCGCCGCGGCGTACGCACCGACGGCGAAGTTCGCGGCGACGGGCCTTGCCCGCGCGCCGCTGGTCGCGGTCGAAGAGCTCGGCGTAGGCGACGACTGCATCGAAGTCGCCGGCGATGGCGTCGACTTTGAACCGGCGGCCGAGACCGATGTGGCGTTACTCCCGGAAGTACGGCAGCGCGGTGATGGCGTCGGCATAGTGCCGCCCTCGGCAAGTTTGGCGGGGGCCAGCTTGATCCGGCAGGCCATCTGTATCGTCTGCGCGGTCCGGCTCGACTCAGGTGAGGTCGGCACGCAAGTCACCCCAGAGCGGTACCGGCGGCCGGAACCTGCTCGCCGGTCGTCGAGAGGGCTGTCCACGCTGCCGACGACGGGAGTTCGGGTCCCGCCGGATCCGTCGATTCACACGTCAGCGATCCTCTTGTCTTGCAGCGATAGCTGCTCCGAGGCGGCGCTGCGATCATCGAGGTTGACGTCGGCGAGCGCTTGCAGCTCCTCATCGGGTGCTTCCTCCACGGCGATCAAGCTGTTGTCGCCAGATGTTGCCCGCAGTAGCTCGTCGAGCTTGCGCTGCACGGCAGTGACCTGCCGTGCCTGGGTGTGCTGGATGACGAACACCATCACGAACGTGATCGACGCCGTCACGCTGTAGAGCACGGTCGCCCACCACGTCGGGAAGCCGGCGGCTGCTCCCACGATTGCCCAGACCAGAGCCAGCAAGGCTGCGGCCACGCCGGCCCCGGCGTCCGCCACGATCTCTCCGACACGGTGCAGCAGCCTGCTGGCCCAGTGCCGAGCCAGCCAATCGTCGTGATGGGTAGCACCGCGAAACAGCCCCCTCCGCCATCGTGTCGATCGTGTTCATTCACGAGGTCGTCTTGGCGGTCGGTTATCCGTTGGCGTCGGTCGCTGCACATCGCCACCCGAGCTACCCGGTGC
>CAWAQO010000008.1:0-214508 GCA_963784255.1 uncultured Acidimicrobiia bacterium
CCGCCCCGAGACCGTCTGACGCTTCTGTCCGTCGGGATCGGCCGGATCGGGCCGATCGCGGAGGACAGAAGGAGTCGTGGCCGCCGGGGATCGCAGTGCGAGATCGTGGGCGAAGCGCTCGAGGTTGGCGGCGGCCCGGTCGACGTCATCGGCGTCGTGCTGGACCGAGAGCGTCCACTGCTCCATCTTCCCCCACGGCGGCAGGAACACGCCGCCGTTGTGCTGGTACAGCCAGTGCGCGTGGCCGTACCGGGCGTCGTACCGGCAGAAGTCGCGATAGTTGCGGATCCGGAAGGTCGAGAACACGACCGCCCCCTTGGCGCCGTAGGCGTTGACGTAGCCGGGGATGTGGTTCCTGTGCAATGTGTGGTCGATCCGCTCGACGAACTGCCGGCGCAGGTCGTCGAGGTGGCGGTACGCGGCGGGCGTGAGCACTTCCAGCAGCACCGCCTTGGCCGCGGCCATCGTCAGCGGGTTGCCGTTGAACGTGCCGACCTGCTCGTAGGTGCCGTTGGCGATGACCTGCATCACCTCGACGGAGCCGCCGACGGCGCCGCACGGCACGCCGCCGCCGAGTGCCTTGGCGAGGCAGACGATGTCAGGAACGACGCCGAAGAGCTCGGTGGCGCCCCCCGGGGCGATCGACAGCCCGGTCTTGACCTCGTCGAACGTGAGGAGCGCGCCGTGGGTGCGCAGCAGGCCGGCGAGCGCCTCGAGATAGCCGGGCGGGGGCGGGACGACGCCGATGTTCATCATCACCGGCTCGATGATCATGCCGGCGACCTGCCCGGGGTGATCGAGCAGGACGCGCCGGACGGCGTCGAGCCGGCCGAACGGCACGACGTGGGTGAGGGACCGCGTGCCCGCCGTGACGGCGACGTGCTCGGGCACCGAGTGTGGCCGGTCCGGGGGGCCGGCGGCGTCGAGGTCGGGGTACACCGACACCTGTACCGCGTCGTGGTGTCCGTGGTAGCTGCCCTCGACCTTGATGATCTGCGGTCGCCCGGTCGGGCGCGGATCAGGTGGACGGCGGCCAGCGTCGCCTCCGTGCCAGAGTTGGTGAAGCGCCAGAGCGGCAGTCCGAAGCGGCGGGAGAGCTCGCGGGCGACGGGGATGATGTCGGGCACCGGCTGGGCGAAGTGGGTGCCGGCGACGGCGCGAGCGCTGACCGCGGCGACGATCGCCGGGTGGCCGTGGCCGGCGATCGTCGTCCCGAAGCCGCCGTGGAGGTCGACGTACTCGTTGCCGTCGACGTCCCAGATCCGTGAGCCGGCGCCCCGCTCGACGAAGATCGGGCAGGGCGGGGCGTCCTGCCAGGACGAGGCGACGCCACCGGGCAGGTGGGCCGACGCCTCCTGGTGCAGCTCATGGGAGCGCCGGGTGCGGGCGAGCAGCGTCGCTTCCTGCGTGCTGATCAGATGGTCGAGGGCGTCGAGCTCCCGGGTGCTACCCGGGTCGGCCATGGCCATGTCGGTTCCTTCCTTGACCGACGTGTCAGTCAGGAAGGAACGTAGCAGAGGTGGCCTGCAGGCCCGCTGCAGTCGCTCTCTTGCCACGCCGTCAGCGGAGGCGTGCGAGGAGGTCGGACACGACTCGCAGATCGGTGTGGGGGTGGAGGAAGGCCAGGCGACCGACGGGGCGACCTTGCCAGCGCGTCGGGGCGACGAAGCCCAGCCCGTCGTCGAGGGCGCGCGTCGCCCAGGCGTCCCACTCTTCGCGAGCCCAGCCGTCGCGGCTGAACAGGACGACCGACAGTTCGGGATCCATGAGCAGGTGCACCGGGTCGCCGAGTGCGCGGACCAGGGCAGCCGCCTGCCGCGCCAGCTCGATCCCGGCGCGCACCCCGGCGGCAAGGGCCTCGGTGCCGTGCACGACGAGCGCGAACCAGAAGGGCAGGCCGCGTGCCCGACGGGTCAGGTGGAACGCGAGGTCGGACGGGTTGACCCGGGCTTCGCCGAAGGCGTCGAGGTAGGCAGCCGACTGGCGGTGGGTGTGTGCCGCAGCGGTCGGGTCGCGGTACAGCAACGCGGCGCAGTCGAGCGGGGCGAACAGCCACTTGTGCGGATCGATGACGATCGAGTCGGCCCGCTCGATGCCGGCGAAGCGTGCGGCGACCTCGGGCAGGCCAAGGCGGCGCCGCCGTAAGCCGCGTCGACGTGGAACCACACGCCGGCGGTGGCGCACGTGTCGGCGACACCGGCGAGATCATCGACGGCGCCGGTGTTGGTCGCCCCAGCACTGGCGACGACGGCGCAGACCCGGTCCTCCAGCGCTGCTGCGAGGCGAACGCCCGTGAGGCGATCGCGCTCGTCGCCGGCAACCTCGACGACATCGAGGTCGAGCAACGCGGCGGCGCCGCGGACCGACGAGTGGGCGGATGGGGCGCAGGCGATCGCCAGCCGGCCGGCGTCGGCGCGTTGCCGTCGCCACTCGTCGCGGGCCACGGCGAGAGCGCTGAGGTTGCCGGCCGAGCCTCCGCTCACGAAGCACCCGGCCGCGGTGGCGGGGAGGCCGGCGAGGGTGCGCAGCCAGTCGAGCGCGGCGTTCTCGGCGGCGACGGCCGCGCCCGCCTCCTGCCAGCTCTCACCGGAGAACGACCACGCCCCGACGACGGCATCGAAGAGGGCGGCGGACGTGGCGGGTGCAGCCGGGATGTAGGCGAGGAAGCGCTCGTGGTCGAGGGCGACGTTGTTCGGGAGCAGGACCTCGTCGACCAACCGCAGAGCACCGTCGAGGTCGAGGCCGGCGGGCGTGATGGCGGCCAGCCGGGCGACGTCGGTCGGGTCCGGGGTCCGCCCGAGCGGGGCGTCCGGGGCGAAGTGGCGCCGGATCCGGGCAGCCAGCTCGTCCGCCAGCCGGGCGTGCTCGGGGGACCAGCCGTGGAGGTTCACGACCGCCGCTCGTCCATGACCGGGCCATTGTGGCGCACTGGGCACCATCGCGGTTTGGAGGAGGTCGCTCACCGTACGTGCCTGGTGCACCAGTGAGCCGTCGGCGCCGTAACGCTGGTTCGCTCGCTCGAAGACTCGCTCGCTCACGACGACCGGCGGACCCCTCGATACGCTCCCGCCAGTGGCCGCGCCGACCCGCACCCGCATCGCCGCCGACGAACGCCGCCAGCAGATCCTCGCCGCGACGCACCGCGTCACGCTCGAGCGGGGGCTGCACGACGTGCGGGTCGCCGACGTGGCCGCCGAGCTCGACGTCAGCACCGGCCTGATCCACTACCACTTCGCGACCAAGGACGAGCTGATCGAGGCGATGCTCCGGGAGACGGCCGAGCTCGAGGTGGCGACTGTCCGGGCGAGCCTGGCCAGGCACCAGCTGCCGCAGGACCGCCTGGAGCGGGCGATCGAGGCGTACCTCCCGTCGACGCGCAGCGATCCGTCGTGGGTGCTGTGGATCGACGTGTGGGGCGAGGCGCTCCGCGACGCCAACCTGCGGCGCATCTCCGAGGAGCTCGACGCGGCCTGGGTCGAGCTGATCGCCGAGATCATCGCCGACGGCGTCGCCGCCGGGGTGTTCCGCTGCGCCGACCCGGTCGCCTCGTCGTGGCGGCTGTGCGCCCTCCTCGACGGCCTCGGCCTGCAGGTCGTCCTGCACCAGGCGACGATGACCAGGTCCCAGATGCACAACCACGTCCGCCACGCCGCGTCGCTGGAGCTCGCCTACACCCTCCCCGACTGACTCTCCGGAGTTCTGGTCGCGCCTGGCGCGCGGATCGCGGCTCAGAATCGGAAGGGCCGGGCCGGCGGTAGCATCCCGGCCGTCAAATCCAGACGGTTGCTCGCCGTAGACCGTTGGTCCCGCCGCTTCGGGTGGGTAATGGGGGTCGACCCCGCCAACCGAGGTGCACGCCCCACGCTCGCTGTCGTGGTGCTCCTCTCACGCGAGCGGCCACGTACGAGTGAAAGGAGGTGCACCAGTGGACAACCCCCGTTCCGAGAAGGTGGCGATCGTCGACGAGATCGCGGCGAAGCTGACGACTCCACGGCGGTGTTCGTCACCGAGTACCGCGGGCTGAACGTCGGCGCGCTGGCCACCCTGCGCGGATCCCTGCGCGAGACCGGCGCCGAGCACAAGGTGTACAAGAACACCCTGGCCCGGTTCGCCGCCGACAAGGCCGGGCTCGAGGGCCTGACCGACCTGCTCGTCGGCCCGACCGCCCTGACGTTCGTCCGCGAGGACTCCGTCGCCGCCGCGAAGGCCCTGCGCGACGCCGCCCGGACCAACCCGCTGCTCGTCCTGAAGGGCGGCTCGTTCGGCGACCAGCGTGCTGAGCGCCGCCGACATCACGGCGCTCGCCGACCTGCCGTCGCGCGAGGAGCTGCTGGCCCGCTTCGCCGGTGCCCTGCAGGCCCCGCTCGTCAAGACCGCCGGCCTGCTGCAGGCCCTGCCCCGCAACCTGGCCTACGGCCTGTCGGCGCTGATCGACCAACAGTCGGCCGAAGCCGCCTGACCCCCGACCGAACGACGAACACCCCCGGCTCCGTGCGAGGGAGCGAGCGCCAGCGAGCGAGCGGCCAACAACGGCCTGCGTGGCCGGGGAACGCAATGGAAAGGAACAAATCATGGCAACCAAGGAAGAGATCCTCGATTCGATCGGCGCCCTGACGGTGCTCGAGCTGAAGGACCTGCTCGACGCGTTCGAGGAGCGCTTCGGCGTGACCGCGGCGGCACCCGTCGCCGTGGCCGCGGCCGCCCCCGCCGGTGGCGGCGCTGCGGCCCCCGAGGTCGAGGAGAAGGACGAGTTCGACGTCATCCTCACCGGCGCCGGCGCCCAGAAGATCCAGGTCATCAAGGCCGTCCGCGAGCTGACCAGCCTGGGCCTCAAGGAGGCCAAGGACCTCGTCGACAGCGCCCCCAAGCCCGTCCTCGAGAAGGCCAACAAGGAGGCCGCCGAGGCCGCCAAGGCCAAGCTCGAGGATGCCGGCGCCAGCGTCGAGATGAAGTAGGCCCGATCCCGCCGACCGCGCGTCGCGGGTCACGTCCACGAGAGCCCCGGAGCGACCTCCGGGGCTCTCGGTCGTCACCGTGTCCATGCCCGCAGCCGCTCCGGCGGCCTGATCGGGGCTCTCGACCTGCGTTACGCCCGGAGCGGCACCGGAGTCCTTGACACCGCGGGGGCGTTCTTTACTTCTCTCCCAACGAGGTCCCGGCCCGGGCGTCTCGCCTCGGAGGCTGGTTGATTTCGTGCGCCCTTCGTCGCTAGCATGAACGTTGCCGTGCGTCTGCTGTCTCCCTCGCCTCCTCGGGCCTGCTTCAGCGCGCCTTCTCGCCCGCGACCCCCCAGGAGTGATCCGTGGCCCCTCGTTCCACGTCCCGTGAGCGCTATTCGTTCGCCAACCTGGTCGAGCCGCTCGAGCTGCCCGACCTGATCGCCATCCAGCGCGAGACCTTCGAGTGGTTCCTCAACGAGGGCCTCGCCAACACCTTCCGGGACATCAGCCCGATCAAGGACTTCTCCGAGTCGCTGCAGCTGGAGCTGGAGTTCGACCCGACGACGAGGACCTGCGCCCGCCGCCCAAGTTCTCCGTCGAGGAGTGCAAAGAGAAGGACATGACCTACTCGGCGCCCGTCTTCGTGCGGGCCCGGTTCATGAACCGCAACACCGGCGAGATCAAGGAGCAGACGGTCTTCATGGGGGACTTCCCGATCATGACGGAGAAGGGCACCTTCATCGTCAACGGCACCGAGCGGGTCGTCGTCAGCCAGCTCGTGCGCAGCCCCGGCGTGATCTTCGAGCCCGGCGAGCGCTTCCGCCTCCGCAACCTGACCAAGCACCAGCTGGTCAAGGGCACGATCCACCCGTACCGCGGTGAGTGGATGGAGTTCGACGTCGAGCAGAAGCCCGGCAAGGACGTCACCGCCGGCACCCGCGTCGCCCGCAAGCGCCGCCTCGGCATCTTCACCCTGCTGCGCGCCCTCGGCTACGACGAGGAGGGCGCCCCCGGCTTCCTCGACCGGTTCGTCGCCCACTTCGACTTCCTCCAGGGCCAGTGGGACAAGGAGCGCGACGTCGCCCCGACCCAGGACGAGGCGCTGGTCGAGATCTACAAGCGGGCCCGCCCCGGCGAGCCGCCGACCGTGGAGTCGGCCAAGGCCTACTTCCGCAACGCCTTCTTCGAGAGCCGCCGCTACGACCTGTCGCGGGTCGGCCGCTACAAGCTGAACCGCAAGCTCGGCACCGAGGTCACCCGCCTCGGCGAGCTGTTCGGCCTCTCCGACGAGCAGCTCGACCTGCCGGACGCGGACCAGAACGTCCTCAGCCGCTGCGAGGTCCTCGCCGCCGTCACCTACATGCTGCACCTCGTCAAGCAGGAGCCCGGCTACCGCCTCGACGACCAGGACCACTTCGCCAACCGGCGCATCCGCTCGGTCGGCGAGCTGATCCAGAACCAGGTGCGCATCGGCCTCTCGCGCATGGAGCGCGTCGTCCGCGAGCGGATGACCACCCAGGACGTCGAGGCGATCACGCCGCAGACCCTGATCAACATCCGCCCCGTCGTGGCGGCGATCAAGGAGTTCTTCGGCACGTCGCAGCTGTCGCAGTTCATGGACCAGGTCAACCCGCTGTCGGGGCTGACCCACCGCCGCCGCCTGTCGGCGCTCGGACCGGGCGGCCTGTCCCGCGAGCGGGCCGGCTTCGAGGTGCGCGACGTGCACTTCAGCCACTACGGCCGGATGTGCCCGATCGAGACGCCCGAGGGCCCGAACATCGGGCTGATCGGCGGCCTGTCGACGTTCGCCCGGGTCAACGAGTTCGGCTTCATCGAGAGCCCGTACCGCAAGATCGAGAACGGCAAGGTCACCGGCGAGATCGTCTACATGGCGGCCGACGAGGAGGAGAACTACGTCGTCGCCCAGGCCAACACGCCGATCAAGGCCGACGGCACGTTCGTCGACGAGCGCGTGCTCGTGCGCCGCTCGCCGCAGGCGGCCAGCCTCGACGACCTGCGCAAGATGCTGGAGGCGGAGAGCTTCTTCGGCGCCACCACCGACATCGGCTACGTGCCGCCGTCGGAGGTCGACTACATGGACGTCAGCCCGAAGCAGATCGTCTCGGTCGGCACGGCGCTGATCCCGTTCCTCGAGCACGACGACGCCAACCGCGCCCTGATGGGCGCCAACATGCAGAAGCAGGCCGTCCCGCTGGTGCGCTCCGAGGCGCCGTACATCGGCACCGGCATCGAGGACCGTGCGGCCCGCGACGCCGGCGACCTCCTGCAGGCGCCGGAGGACGGCGAGGTCCTCGAGGTCACCGGCGACTCGATCACGGTCCAGTACAAGACGCCGGCCGCAAGGTCTACCGGCTGGCCAAGTTCCGCCGCTCCAACCAGGACACGTGCATCAACCAGCGGCCGCGCGTCGCCGAGGGCGACAAGATCATCAAGGGCACGATCCTGGCCGACGGCCCGTCCACCGACCACGGTGAGCTGGCCCTCGGCAAGAACCTCCTCGTCGCCCTGATGCCGTGGGAGGGCTACAACTTCGAGGACGCCATCATCCTCTCCGAGCGCCTCGTCAAGGACGACGTCCTCACGTCGATCCACATCCACGAGCACGAGGTCGACGCCCGGGACACCAAGCTCGGACCGGAGGAGATCACCCGGGACATCCCGAACCTCTCCGACGACATCCTCGCCGACCTCGACGACCGCGGGATCATCCGCGTCGGCGCCGAGGTCGACGCCGGCGACGTGCTGGTCGGCAAGGTCACGCCGAAGGGCGAGACCGAGCTGACCCCGGAGGAGCGGCTGCTGCGGGCGATCTTCGGCGAGAAGGCCCGCGAGGTGCGCGACACCTCGATGAAGGTGCCCCACGGCGAGTCCGGCAAGGTCATCGACGTCAAGGTGTTCAACCGCGACGACGGCGACGAGCTGCCGCCCGGCGTCAACCAGCTGGTGCGGGTCTACGTCGCCCAGAAGCGCAAGATCTCGGTCGGCGACAAGCTGGCCGGCCGCCACGGCAACAAGGGCGTGATCTCCAAGATCCTCCCGATCGAGGACATGCCGTTCCTCGCCGACGGCACGGCCGTCGACATCATCCTCAACCCGCTCGGCGTGCCGAGCCGGATGAACGTCGGCCAGGTGCTCGAGGCCCACCTCGGCTACTGCGCCCGGTGGGGCTGGACGGACCGGCAACGGTGCAGTCGGTCGGCGACGCGCCGATCCGCGGCACCGAGTCGAAGACCCGGCCGAACACGGCGCCGTCGACGTTCATCGCCACGCCCGTCTTCGACGGTGCGCACTGGGACGAGACCGAGGACGCCGGCCAGCACCCGACGATCCAGCAGATCCTGGAGAACCTCAACCCGGAGTCGATCGACGGCAACCGCCTGATCGGCGCCGACGGCAAGACGATGCTGTACAACGGGCGCACCGGCGACCCGTACGACAACCCGATCACCGTCGGGTACATGTACATCCTCAAGCTGGCCCACCTCGTGGACGACAAGATCCACGCCCGCTCGACCGGCCCGTACTCGATGATCACCCAGCAGCCGCTGGGCGGCAAGGCGCAGTTCGGCGGCCAGCGCTTCGGCGAGATGGAGGTGTGGGCGCTCGAGGCCTACGGCTCCGCCTACTGCCTGCAGGAGCTGCTGACGATCAAGTCCGACGACGTGCTCGGCCGGGTCAAGGTCTACGAGGCCATCGTCAAGGGCGACAACATCCCCGAGCCCGGCGTGCCCGAGAGCTTCAAGGTCCTGATGAAGGAGATGCAGGCGCTCTGCATCAACGTCGAGGTCCTCGCCGACGACGGCTCCGAGATCGAGATGCGCGAGCTCGACGAGGACGTCTTCCGGGCCGCCGAGGAGCTCGGCATCGACATCTCCCGTCCCGAGCGCGGCAGCGACGACGACGACGCAGACCGCCCGCCCCGCCCGATGCGTGCGTACTGATCACGATTCACATCCATCGAACGAGACACGACACGAAGCAGGAACCCGATGCTCGATGTGAACATGTTCGACCAGCTCAAGATCGGGCTGGCCACCGCCGACCAGATCCGCGTCTGGTCGCACGGCGAGGTGAAGAAGCCCGAGACGATCAACTACCGCACGCTGCGTCCGGAGAAGGACGGCCTGTTCTGCGAGAAGATCTTCGGCCCGACCCGGGACTGGGAGTGCTACTGCGGCAAGTACAAGCGGGTCCGCTTCAAGGGCATCATCTGCGAGCGCTGCGGCGTCGAGGTGACGCGCTCCAAGGTCCGTCGTGACCGCATGGGCCACATCCAGCTCGAGGCGCCCGTCGTGCACATCTGGTACCTGCGCGGCACCCGGTCGTGGCTGGCCTACCTCCTCGCCGGCATCGAGCCCAAGGAGGAGCTCAAGGCCAAGCAGCTCGAGAAGGTCATCTACTTCGCCGCCAACCTCGTGACCTGGGTCGACGACGACAAGCGCCACGAGGACCTGCAGAACCTGGAGGCCGAGTACCTCGAGGAGCGCGACGCCATCCAGAAGGAGCTCGAGCTGGCGATCGACCGCCGCTACAAGGAGCTCGAGGGCGAGGCCGAGGCGATCGAGGCCGAGGGTGGCGACACCAAGAAGCTGCGCCGCGACGCCGACAAGGACATCGAGGCCCTGCGCGAGCGCTACGAGATCGAGCTCGACCTCGTCGCCCGCACGTGGGACGAGTTCAAGGACCTGCACTCGCGCAAGATCATCGACGACGAGATGCTGTGGCGCGAGCTGCGCGACAAGTACGGCGACTACTTCGAGGGCGGCACCGGCGCCGACGCCATCAAGCAGCTGATCGACCGGATCGACTTCGACGAGGAGGAGATCAAGCTGCGCGAGGCGATCGACCCGGGCGAGTCCGGTCGCAAGCCGCTCAGTGCGCAGCGCAAGCAGAAGGCGATCAAGCGGCTCAAGATCGTCGCCTCGTTCAACCGCCGCGACGACCACGGCCGGCGGATCAACGACCCCAAGGCGATGATCCTCGACGTCGTGCCGGTGATCCCGCCGGAGCTGCGCCCGATGGTCCAGCTCGACGGCGGCCGCTTCGCCACGTCGGACCTCAACGACCTGTACCGCCGGGTGATCAACCGCAACAACCGCCTCGGCCGCCTGCTCTCGCTCGGGCGCGCCGGAGATCATCGTCAACAACGAGAAGCGGATGCTGCAGGAGGCCGTCGACGCCCTGTTCGACAACGGCCGCCGCGGCCGCCCGGTCACCGGGCCGGGCAACCGCCCGCTGAAGTCGCTGTCGGACATGCTCAAGGGCAAGCAGGGCCGGTTCCGCCAGAACCTGCTCGGCAAGCGCGTCGACTACTCCGGTCGCTCGGTCATCGTCGCCGGCCCGACGCTCAAGCTGCACCAGTGCGGCCTGCCCAAGCTGATGGCGCTCGAGCTGTTCAAGCCGTTCGTCATGAAGCGCCTCGTCGACCTCGAGCTGGCCCAGAACATCAAGACCGCCAAGCGCATGGTCGAGCGGCGCCGGGCCCAGGTGTGGGACGTCCTCGAGGACGTCATCAAGGAGCACCCGGTGCTGCTGAACCGGGCGCCGACGCTGCACCGCCTGGGCATCCAGGCGTTCGAGCCGGTGCTCGTCGAGGGCAAGGCGCTGCAGATCCACCCGCTGGTGTGCACGGCCTTCAACGCCGACTTCGACGGCGACCAGATGGCCATCCACGTGCCGCTGTCGGCGGAGGCCCAGGCCGAGGCCCGGGTGCTGATGCTGTCGGCGAACAACATCCTGTCGCCGGCGTCCGGTCGCCCGATCGTGACGCCGACCCAGGACCTCGTGATCGGTGCCTACTACCTCACCGAGTCGACGCCCGGCGCCAAGGGCGAGGGCCGCGTGTTCCGCCACCTGTGGAAGGCGCTGCGGGCGTACGACGAGGGCGCCCTCGGCCTGCATGCGCTGATCACGATGCGCCGTCCGGCCTTCGTCAACGGCGCGGTGAAGGGCGCCGACGGCGTCGAGCGGCCGACCTACGAGACCACCACGGTCGGCCGTCTGCTGTTCGAGGACGCCCTTCCGACGGACTACGCCGAACGCTTCGGCCACGTCACCGAGGTCGTCAAGAAGCGTGAGATGGGCGTCATCGTCGAGCGGCTGTCGGACAACTACCCGAAGGCCCAGATCGCCTCGTCGCTCGATGCGATCAAGAACCTGTGCTACCGCTTCGCCTCGCAGTCGGGGCTGACCGTGTCGATCGACGACGTCAAGACGCCGTCGACCAAGCGGGCGATCCTCGACCGCTACGAGGAGCAGGCCGACAAGGTCGAGAAGCAGTTCTCGCGGGGCATCATCACCGACGGTGAGCGCCGCCAGCAGGAGGTGCGCATCTGGACCGACGCCACGGCCGAGGTCCAGGCGGCGATGGAGAAGGAGTTCAAGGCCCAGCGGTTCAACCCGATCGACATGATGGTCGGGTCGGGCGCCCGCGGGAACATGACGCAGATGCGCCAGATCGCCGGCATGCGCGGCCTGGTGGCCAACCCCCGCGGCGACATGATCCCCCGGCCGATCAAGAAGAACTTCCGTGAGGGCCTCGAGACCCTCGAGTACTTCATCGCCACGCCGGGTGCCCGCAAGGGCCTCGTCGACACGGCGCTGCGGACGGCCGACTCCGGCTACCTCACCCGCCGTCTCGTCGACGTCGCCCAGGAGCTGATCGTCCGCGAGGAGGACTGCGACACGACCCTCGGTGTGTGGGTCGAGCACGTCGAGCCCGACTCGCCCAACCGGCGGACCTACCTGGAGACGAAGCTGTTCGGCCGGGCCCTGCTCAACGACGTCACGCTCGGCGACGGCACGGTGCTGCCCCGCAACACCATCGTCGGCGACGACGAGATGGCCGCGCTGCGCGACGACCCGTCGGTCACCCGGGTGCGCGTGCGGTCGGTGCTGACGTGCGACGCCGAGCTCGGCGTCTGCGCGATGTGCTACGGCCGCTCGCTGGCCACCGGCAAGTCGATCGAGCTCGGCGAGGCCGTCGGCGTCATCGCCGCCCAGTCGATCGGTGAGCCCGGCACGCAGCTGACGATGCGGACGTTCCACACCGGTGGTGTGGCCGGCAAGGACATCGCCGGCGGTCTGCCCCGCGTCGTCGAGCTGTTCGAGGCCCGCACGCCGCGTGGTGCGGCCAAGCTGGCGATGGCTTCCGGTGTCGTGCGCCTCGGCGAGGACGAGGGCAAGGGCATGTCGGTCACCGTCGTCGACGACGAGGGTGACGAGCACAACATCGTGCTGCCGCTCGGCGCCCGCCCCATCGTGCCCGACGGCCAGGAGGTCAAGGCCGGCGACCCGATCACCGACGGCCCCTTCGATCCGAAGGAGCTGATGGTCATCAAGGGGCATCGCGCGAGACGCAGATGTACCTCGTCGAAGAGGTGCAGAAGGTGTACCGCGACCAGGGCGTGTCGATCAGCGACAAGCACATCGAGCTGATCGTGCGCCAGATGACCCGGCGCATCGGCGTGCAGGAGCCGGGCGACACCGACTTCCTGCCCGGCGAGCGGGTCGACGCCAAGGTGTTCCGCGACACCAACCGGCGCATGGTCGAGGAGAGCCGCCGCCCCGCCGAGGGTCGCCCCGAGATCATGGGCATCACCAAGGCGTCGCTGGCCACCGAGTCGTGGCTGTCGGCGGCCTCCTTCCAGGAGACCACCCGGGTGCTCACCGAGGCCGCCATCGACGGCCGCGGCGACAACCTCATCGGCCTCAAGGAGAACATCATCATCGGCAAGCTGATCCCCGCCGGGACCGGCATGATGCGCTACCGCGAGTTCGACATCGCGGCGCCGGACTACCAGCCGATGACGTTCTACTCGAGCGACGCCGAGGAGGACCCCGCCGCCTGGCTGTCGAACATCCACGGCACCTACGAGATCGGCGCGCCGAACGCCGAGCCGGCCGAGGCCTGACCGTCCACACACCCGTTTCTGTCGTTTGGTCACGGCCCGATCGGGCCGTGACCAAACGACAGTTGCGCGTCTAGAGCCAGTCGGCGTCCTTGAAGCGGCGGTAGAGGACGACGCACAGGACGACGTTGAGCAGCACGACGACGATGAAGCCGAGGCCGTGCTCGGCGCCAGGGATGCCGCCGAGGTTCATGCCGAACAGACCGGCGATCACCGTCGGGATGACGCCGATGGCGACCCAGGCCGAGATCCGCCGGGTGTCCTCGTTCTGCCGCAGCGAGGCCTCGGTCCGGCTGGCCGTGAGGGCGTTGTTCAACAGCATGTGCACGGTGCGGCCGCGCTCGACGATCTCCGACAGGGCGTCGTCGACGTCACGGAACAACGGGACGATCTCGGGGTTCACCCAGGTCATGCACTCCACCGACGTCAGCCGCTTGACGGACGCCGACATCGGCTCGAGGGCCACGAGGAAGTCGAGCACCTCGCGGATGAGGAAGTAGATCCGCTTCGTCGGTTGCGTGCGTGACTCGCTGAACACGTCGCGCTCGACCTCGCGGACGTCGTGCTCGAGGCCCTCGATCACCGGCACGTACGACTCGACGACGTGCAACAGGGCGGCCTGCAGCACGGCGCCCGGGCCGTGGGCCAGCCGGTCCGGCTGCTCCTCGAGCTCGTGGCGCACCCCGGACAGCGGGGCGGCCTGGCCGTAGCGGACGGTCAGGATGTAGTCGCGGCCGGCGTAGAAGAACAGCTCGCCGAACTCGACCTCCTCGCGCTCGTCGACGTAGCGGGCCGTCGGCACGACCGTCAGCAGGCAGTCCTCGTGGCGCTCGACCTTCGGCCGGTCGTGCTTGTTGCGGGCGTCGGCGATGGCCAGCTCGGGGAGCTCGAACGCGTCGCGCACCTCGTCCAGTTCGGCGTCGCTCGGCATGCGCAGGCCGAGCCACCCGAACCCGGCGCCGCCGCGCTCGGCGGCGAGCTTCTCGATCGAGTCCGTCTCGAGGGTCCGGCGACCGTCGACGTACCACGCGGCGTCGACGATCACGGCAACCGCCGGCGGCCCGTGAACTCGCTGCGCTCGTTCACGGGACCATCGTGGCACCGAACGCGCGGTCGGCGCACCGAATCAGACGTTGAAGACCTGACCGAGCTCCGGGTGGTGGTACCGGCGGTAGCTGCGCAGCCGGCTCCACGCCTGGTGCGCGGTGCCGCCGTTGAGGTACATCTCCTGGGCGACGAGGGCGGCCACCTTCGGTGCGGCGAAGCTCGTGCCGCTCCAGGTGGCCCAACCGCGGTAGCGGTTGATGATCCCGTTCTCGGCGTCGACGCGGTCGTCGAAGCGCTTGAAGAACGTGCTGACGACCTCGACCCCGGGCGCGCAGGCGTCGACCCACGGACCCCAGTTGGAGAAGCTGGCCCGGCCACCGCTCTCCAGCGCGCCGACGGCGACGACGTTGGGCAGGGCCGCAGGGAAGTACGGGCGGTTGGAGCCGTTGTTGCCGGCCGAGGCCACGACGAGGCTGCGGTCGAGGAGCGTGGCGATCGTCTCGGCCATCGGTGGCGGCACGTCGTGCTCGCCGTAGGCGCCGAAGCACATCACGACGATGTCGTACGAGCGCCGGGCCGTTGCCGCGCTCGATGGCCGGGATGACCGACATGTCGTCACCGTCGCCGAAGCTGGACAGCACGCCGCGGTGGTGGACCACGGCGTCGGGGCAGATCTGGCGGATGATCCCGCTGACGAACGTCCCGTGACCGGCCTGGAAGTCGAGGCGCCCGAAGTGGTCGTCGTCGGGCTCGTCCTCGTCGTCCCACGCGCCGATCTTCTTGCGGTCGTCGCGCCAGTCGGCGTGGACCACGCAGTTGGTGAGCTTGTCGTGCTCGGGCCGCCGCTCGGGGCCGCGGCCACGCGTCTTCAGCCCGGAGTCGAGCACGAGCACCTGGGGCTGGCGCCGGCCGGGGATGGCCAGCGGCTTGGCGAGGGAGGGCGGGGCCGGCGACGGCCGGGCGCTCGAGTCGAGGGTCGACGGGTTCCCGATCACACCCGGGTTGCCGATGACGCCGGGGTTGCCGATCACGCCAGGGTTGCCGATCACGCCAGGGTTGCCCATGATCCCCGCGTCGCCGAGGTAGACGTGGTGGGGACGCACCCGGAAGCCCTCGCCGCGGAAGCGGCCGACGAGCTCGCCGACGTGACGGGTGGTGTAGCGCCCGCGGTCGAGGAACTGCTCGGGACCGTCCGTGCGGGCGGCGACGACGCGGCTCCTGGGCAGCCTCGGCGGCTGCCCGATGAGCTCCTCGGCGTTGCCGAGCGCCTTGCGGGCCTTGCGGAACTGGCCCTCGTCGTCGACCGCGAGGAGCACCGAGTTCGGCCGGACGAGGTAGGTCCGGCCGTCGCGGTCGGCGGCGACGGCGATGCGCCGGCGCACCATCGCCCGTTCGACGACGCCGCCCAGCGCCCCGTCGAAGTCGAACAGCTCGAGGTCCTGCCAGGGATCCATCTGGTCATGATGCCCAACAGGTCGACGCCGGCGAGGCTCATTACGCTCGTCTCGATGCCCGGCGGCGACCACGACGGCGCCGAAGCCATCGTGCTCGGCGTGCAGCGCGATCCCCTCGGGGCGATCGCGCGGGCGACGGCGTTGCTCGCCGACCGCCCGACGGCGCGCGAGCGCGTGCTCGCCGGCTGGGCGGTCGGCATGGCCCGGCGCGAGCTCGGCGACCTCGACGAGTCCAGGGTCGAGCTCGAACGGGCGTGGGTGGGCGCCGTCGACCTGCCCGACCACGACCTCGCCGGCCAGATCGCCATCACCCTCTCGCTCGTCGTCGCCTACCAGGGCCAGCTGGTGGCGGCGCTGGAGATCCTCGACATCGCCGAGCCGACGGTGACCGGCGCCGGCCGCGGGCGGTTGCGGTCGCAGCGGGGCATCGTGCTGTACCAGCGCGGCGACTTCGACGCGGCGATGGTGGAGTACGCCGCGGCGATCGAACTGCTGGGCGCCGCCGGTGACCTCCTCGGCGAGGCGCGCGTGCACGCCAACGTCGGCGCGCTGCTCGCCTACCTCGGTCGGCTCGACGAGGCGCGCGAGCACCTCGAGCTGGCGGTCGCCCAGGGCGCCGAGCTGGAGCAGACCCTGCTGCGCGCCGTCGCCGAGCAGAACCTCGCCCACATCGCCGCGTTGGAAGGCGACCTGCCGGCGGCCTTCGACGCCTTCGAGCGAGCGACGCGCCTGTACGCCAGCTGCTCGTACGAGGGACCGCTGGCCCGCTCGCTGCGCCTCGACCACGCCCGCGCACTGCTCCAGGCGAACCTCCTCGCCGAGGCCCGCGAGATGGCCGAGGAGGCGGTCCTCGAGTCGGAGCGCACGCAGGGTGAGCTCGACGTCGCCGAGAGCCTGCTCGTCGCGGCCGCCGCCCACCTCGCCGGCGACGACGCCGAGCGGGCGGCGGCGGAGGCCGAGCGGAGCC
The DNA here is from genome assembly GCA_963784255.1 of uncultured Acidimicrobiia bacterium. Classification (GTDB taxonomy): domain Bacteria; phylum Actinomycetota; class Acidimicrobiia; order Acidimicrobiales; family Ilumatobacteraceae; genus JALZMG01. Next base: position 16,340 of record CAWAQO010000008.1, read on the forward strand.
GCCAGCAGTTCGAGGACCACGGACGGGTCGGCTGGGCGACCCTGGCCAGGGCCATGGTGCTGCGGGCGACGGCGATCGGCGAGCCGTCGGCGGACCTCGCCGGCGAGGTGGCCGACGTGGCCGTCGCCCTCCGCGCCGCCGGCCACCGCACGGAGTCGCTCCGGGCGACCCTCCTCGCGGCCGAGCTCTGGGTCGGTCTCGGCGACACGTCCAGGTCCGACCGGCTGCTGCGCTCGCTCGCGCCGTCGCTGCGCGACTCGCCGCTGCAGCAGCCCGCCGCGCTGCGCGTGCGGGCCCTCGTCGAGGTCGCCCGGGGCAACCGGGCCGCCGCCAGGCGGGCGGTCAACCTCGGGGTGCGCCTCCTCGACGACCATCAGGCGGTGCTCGGGGCCATCGACCTGCGGGCCTACGCCGCTGCCAACAGCGACGGTCTCGCCCGGATCGGCGCCCGCCTGGCCATCGACGATCGCCGGCCGCGGGAGCTGCTCGCCCACCTCGAGGCGACCCGGCGCACCACGTCGCTCCTCACGGCGGCGCGGCCGCCCGACGACGACCACCTCGCCACGCTGCTGGCCCGCCTCCGCTTCGTCACCGGCCAGGCCCGCGACGTCGGCGCCGACGCCACCCAGCGGCGCGAGCTCGAGCACCAGCGGGCGGCGTTGGAGCGAGCGATCCGCGACCACGTCCGCCGGGCCCCGGCCCGGGGGACTCGGGCGGACGTCCCGCTCGACCAGTCGTTGCGCGCACTCGGCGATCGCGCCCTGCTCGCATACGCCAACGTCGACGGCGTCCTCCACGCCGTCTCGATGGTCGGCGGGCGGGCCGCGCTCCACGAGGTCGGACCGATCGAACGACTCCTGCCGGACATCGACGGCTGCGTCATGGCGCTGCACCGGCTCAACCGGGACCAGGGCTCGCCGGCCTCGCGGGCGGTCGCCGCCGCCACGCTCGATGCGATCGCCACCGAGCTGTCGATCCGGCTGCTCCCGCCGCGCGTGCGGCGGTCCTCCCGGCCGGTGCTGATCGTGCCGACCGGGCTGCTGCACGGTCTGCCGTGGGGTGTCCTCGCCGACCTCCGCGGCCGCCCGGTGACGCTGACGCCATCGCTGACCGCCTGGGTGATCGCCACCCAGCGCTCGCAGCCGCACCGGCGGGCGCTGCTCGTGGCCGGCCCCGACCTCACCCACGCCGACGCCGAGGTCGCGGCGCTCGCCGGGGTGCACCGCAGGGCCACCGTCCTGACCGGCCACGCGGCGACTGCCGAGCAGTGCCTCGCCGCCATCGGTGACGCCGACCTGGCGCACCTGGCGTGCCACGGGTCGTACCGGGCCGACAACCCGCTGTTCTCGACGCTGCGGCTGGCCGACGGACCGCTCACCGTGTACGACCTCGAGCGGGCCGCGGCGATGCCGCGCACGCTCGTGCTGTCGGCGTGCAACGTCGCCCTGGGTGCCTCGCTCGAAGGAGGGCCCCTGCTCGGTCTGGCCAGCTCACTGATGATCTTCGGTGCCGGTTCGGTGATCGCGCCGCTCACGCCGATCTCCGACGAGCGCGTCGGCCCGGCGATGACGAAGTTGCACCTGGCGCTGCGGAGCGGGCTGTCACCGGCCGAAGCGCTGGCGCGCGCCGCCGGCACCGACGGCGAACCCGTCGACCCGGCTGCCGCCGCGTTCGTGGCGATCGGGGCGTGAACGGAGGTCAGTCCCCGGGTCGGCGCTGACCGCGCGATCAATTCACGTATCAGCGGACGCTGGTCGCGCTCTCGTCTTCGTGAGCACCAGCATCGCCCCCCGCGGGCGGTCGAGCATAGGCTCCCTCGCCGTGGAGGCTCAGGAGCTGCTCAGCCGCGTGGTGGCGGGCGATGAACGCGCCTGGGACGAGGTCGTCGACCGCTTCGCCGGGCTCGTGTGGTCCGTCGCTCGGTCGTACCGGTTGTCGTCGGCCGCCACCGACGACGTCGTGCAAACGGTGTGGCTGCGCCTCGCCGAGCACTGCAGCCGGATCCGCGAGCCCGAGCGGTTGGCGTCGTGGTTGGCCACCACGACCCGCAACGAAGCACTGCGGGTGATCCGCGGCAACGTCCGCCTCACCCCCCAGGCCACGGTCGCCGAGCTCAGCGAGCCGACGACGCCATCGGTGGAGGAGCGGGTCTCCGACGACGCCACGCTGCGCGCCGTGCTGATCGCCTTCAGCCAACTGTCCGCCGACGACCAGCAGCTGATGCGTCTGCTCTGCGCCGTCCCGCCGCTCGATTACCAGACCATCGCCGAGTTGATCGGCCGCCCCGTTGGCAGCATCGGACCCACCCGGGCCCGGTGCCTCGAGCGCTTGAAGCGTCTCCTGCCGCCCGGCTTCGACCCGAAGGGAGCCCTCCCATGACCCCGTCCGACGACGCGATGATCGCACTGGTCGGCCAGGCCTTGCGCGCCACCGAGCCCGTCCCCGAGCACGTCCTCGTCGGTGCCCGCGCCGCGTGGACCTGGCGCACGATCGACACCGAGCTCGCCGAGCTGGTGTTCGACTCGGCGCTGGAGACGACCGGCGTGCGCAGCGAGGACACCGCCCGCCAGCTGACGTTCCGCGCCCCCGGGGCGGAGATCGAGGTGATGGTGGTCGACGGCACGACCCGGCGCATCGTCGGGCAGCTCATCCCGCCCAGTGAGCTGACCGTCCAGTTGACGTCCGGCGACGAGGTCGCCGAGCAGCGCAGCGACGGGATGGGCCGGTTCGCCTTCGACGACGTCCGGCCGGGTCCCGTCCGCCTGACCGTCCTCGGCGCCGACGGCACCCAGACCATCGCCACGGAGTGGGTCATCCTCTAGACCGGATCCGGGGTCAGGTGGTCATCGAGGCCAGGGCAGCCACGGTGCGCCAGTTACGGGTGGTGGCCGCGGTGCCGAGGTCGAGCTTGCCGAGCTCGACCATCAACTTCGAGCGGGCCTGGCCGTTGGGCAGGTCGACGTAGATCTCCCGGCCGCCGAACGTGAAGCGGTCCGGGGCCAACGCCTCCTGGTCGAGCCCCGCGAGCGCGGACTTCGGCCGCCGCTCGCCGAGGAAGACGACCACCTCCTTGGTCGGGTCCGCGACGCGGTACGGGTTGCGCTCGACCACCCCGGCCAGCTCCTTGCCCGTGCGCACGATGGTGACGATGGGCATCCCGAGGGCGTCGGTGAGGGCGCCGTCGAGCCCGTCCAGCGATCCCACCCGGGTGAAGACCACGTTGCCGCTCGCCAGGTACGTCTCCACGTCGCGGTGGCCGAGCGCCTCGACGGCCGCCCGCAGGTCGGCCATCTTCACCTGGCGCTTGCCCAGGTTGACACCACGCAGGAGGGCGGCGACGCGCATCGGCCCAGTCTGGCCGAGGGTTGTCAGGGCAGGTCAACGCCCATAACATTGCAGGGTCCTGTGCACGGGCCCCGGTTCGAACGGTGCCCCCGCAACAGCACCGTTCGAACGATCCGGAGAGGTGACGCGTGCCCACCATTCAGCAGCTGGTCCGACAGGGCCGCAGCTCGAAGTTCACCAAGAGCAAGACGCCGGCCCTGAAGGGCTCGCCGCAGCGCCGCGGTGTCTGCACGCGCGTGTACACGAACACGCCGAAGAAGCCCAACTCCGCCCTCCGCAAGGTCGCCCGCGTGCGCCTGTCCAGCGGGGTGGAGGTCACCGCCTACATCCCCGGCGAGGGCCACAACCTGCAGGAGCACTCCATCGTGCTGGTCCGTGGCGGTCGTGTCCGCGACCTGCCCGGCGTGCGCTACAAGATCATCCGCGGCGCCCTCGACGCCGCCGGCGTGAAGAACCGCAAGCAGGCCCGCAGCCGGTACGGCGCCAAAGCCGACAAGTGAACCGTCGAGAAGTGAGCTGAACGATGCCCCGCAAAGGTCCCGCCCCCCGCCGCGACCTGGTCGCCGACCCGGTCCACCACTCGGTCCTCGTCACCCAGATCGTCAACAAGGTGATGCTGCGCGGCAAGCGCAGCCTGGCCGAGCGCATCGTGTACGACGCGATGGAGATCATCGGCACGAAGACCGGCGAGGACTCGCTGGCCACCGTCAAGCGGGCCGTCGACAACGTCAAGCCGCCGCTGGAGGTCAAGAGCCGCCGCGTCGGCGGTGCCACGTACCAGGTGCCGGTCGAGGTGCGTCCCCGCCGTTCCACCACGCTGGCCATCCGCTGGATCGTCGACTACTCCAGGGCCCGTCGCGAGAAGTCGATGCCCGAGTGCCTCGCCGCCGAGCTGATGGACGCCGCCAACGGCCTCGGCGCAGCGATGAAGAAGCGCGACGACACCCAGAAGATGGCCGAATCCAACAAGGCCTTCGCCCACTACAGGTTCTGAGCCGGCGAACTGTCGTTTGATAGCGGCCCGATCGGGCCGTGACCAAACGACAGAACGCTCACATGCCGATGGACTCGTCGATGAACTCGTTGGTGTAGAGGTCCTCGGCGGTGAGGTCGGCGTCGACCTCGAGGCCGGCGTCGCGGAGCTGGTCGACGACGCCCTGGATGCGCTCGCCATCGAGGTTGCCGAGCGTGTCGTCAGGACCGTTGCCGACGAAGCCGAGGTCGCGCTGGGTCTGCACGGAGAACTCCGCCAGCCCCTCGTCGTAGGTCCAGAACGTGTCGAACCGGGCGACGGCGTCGATGATGATGGCGTTGGCCCGCTCCGGCGCGTCGATGAAGTCGATGGCGGCCTGCTGGACCAGCGGCACCACCTGCTCGAGGCACGGCGCCAGCTCCTCCAGCCGGTCGGGCACCACCGTGAGCGTCTGCGAGTAGACCTCGAAGCCGGCGTCGTGGAGCGTCTGGAAGGCGAGCGGCCGGCCCCAGTCCTCGTAGACGTGCTCGTAGGTGTACGGCTCGGCGGAGGCGAAGCCCTGCTGGGCGATGGCCCCGTCCTCCCCGATGAACCGCTGCGGGCTGCCGTCGTAGGACGGGTCGATCTGGTCGGCGTGCCAGATGCCCTCGGCGACGAAGACGCGGGAGAACGAGCCGCCCTGGAAGACGTTGATCGTGACGCCCTCCTCGCCGAGGTCGGCCAGCGTCTCGATGTCCGGGTACGTCTGGGGGTCCCAGTAGATGATCTGCGGGTTGATCTCCAGCGGAGCGACGACGGAGATCGTCGGCGTCTCGTCGTAGCGCAGGACCTGGCCCTCGGTGTTGCCGTAACCGAGGTGGATGCCGTCGTCGGTGTGCATGGCCACAGAGACCGGGTTGCTGATGGCCGGTCCGCCGGCGCGCACCTCGATGTCGATGCCGGTGGGCTGGCCACCGGCCACCATCGGCCCGCGCACGACCTTCTGGCCGGTGTCCACCTCGTAGCCCTCGCCGATCAACTCGTAGAGGGCGCCGTGCTCGGCCTCCGGGAACCAGTCGGTCTGGATCACCAACGGGTCAGGGCACACGGCGGCCAAGCCATCGGCCGCGTTGGTGGTGTCACTCGAGGCACTGTCGTCGTCGTCGTCGTCACCGCAGGCGGTCGTGGCGACGACGAGCAGGCCGGCCAGCGCGAGGGGGGTCACGCATCTCATGGGGCCCCGTCGTACCACTTCCCGATCACCCGCTGCTGGAGCCAGCCGAAGGCGAGGAACGCGAGGACGCCCAGCATCGACGAGAGGATGACGGCGGCGAACAGCTGCTCGCTGTCGAGGTCGTTGGCGTACTTGCGCAGGAGCTGGCCGATGCCGACGTCGCCCCGGCCGAAGAAGAAGTCGCCGACGATGGCGCCGATCACCGACAGGCCGGCGGAGATGCGCAGCCCGGCGAACAGCGCGGGCAGGGCGGCTGGGAACATCAGCTTGCGCAGCCGGGTCCGCCGGTCGGCGCCCTGCAGCGTGAACAGGTCGTGCAGGCTGCGGCCGGCCGACTGCAGGCCGAACAGGGTGTTGACGATGATCGGGAACACCGAGATCAGGACGCACACGATGATCCGCGACGTCTGACCCGTGCCCCACCAGACCGAGATCAGCGGCACGAGGGCGAGGATGGGGATGGCCTGCAGGATCACCATGTACGGGAACACGGCCCGCTCGACGATCTTCGCCTGGCTCATGAGCACGGCGATGCCCACGCCGAGCACGACGGCGATGGCCAGGCCGATCACGGCGACGCGGGCGCTCGACCACAGGCCACCGAGGATCTCGGCGAGGTTGTCGCCGTCGAGGAACCCGACCCGCAGCACCTCGTGCGGCGGCGGCAGCATGAACCGCCGCCGCGGGGCCAGCACGATGTAGGTGACCACGTACCAGGCACCGATGACCAGCGTCCCGAAGAAGAGCGGCGGCAGCACGAGGCTGCGCCACCGGGTGCCGTCGCGCTGCTCGATCGGAGCACGTTACGCTCGCGTCGGGGTGTTCGGACCGAAGGGGCTCGGATGAACGTGAGGACGATCCTGGGCAACAAGGGCGCCGACGTCGCGACGATCGGCCAGAAGGCGTCGCTCAGCGATGCCACGGCCCAGCTCCGCGACCGCGGCGTCGGGGCCCTGGTCGTGTCCGACGACGGCCGGCACATCGACGGCATCGTGTCCGAGCGCGACGTGGTGCGGGCGCTGGCCGCCCACGGGTCGAGCGCCCTCGGACGCACGGTCGGCTCGGCGATGTCCACCGAGGTCGTCACGTGTGGTGCCGACGACTCCGTCGACGACCTGATGGCGGCGATGACCGAGCGGCGCATCCGTCACCTGCCCGTGCTCGACGGCGACGGCCTCCTCGCCGGGATCATCTCCATCGGCGACGTCGTCAAGGCCCGCCTGGGCGAGTTGCAGACCGAGAACCAGGCGCTCGCCGAGTACATCACGCACGGCCGTTGACCGTTCCGGGCCCTGCACCCGCCCCAACGGGGTCGGATCCAGGACCCGGAACCTCGTAAGTTCGGCCCTCGGTGGCACTGGGGCCGAACTACCGCAAGCTCTTCGCGGCGAGCACGATCTCCAACCTCGGCGACGGGGTCGGGATCATCGCCTACCCGTGGCTGGCCTCGGCCGTCACGCGCAACCCGGTGCTCATCGCCACCGTGTCGGTGGTCCGGTTCCTGCCGTGGCTGCTGTTCACGCTGCCGGCGGGCGTGATCACCGACCGCTTCGACCGCCGCGTTCTGATGGTCGGGGCGAACACCGTGCGCACCGTCCTCACGGTGTTCGTCGCGCTGGCCGTCCTCTGGCAGGGCACCGGTCTGCCGTCGCCTGACGACGTGGCCGGCGAGGCCGTCGTCCCGGACGACATGCTCCTCTACCTGATCGTGGTCCTCGCCAGCCTCCTGCTCGGCATGGCCGAGGTGCTGTACGACAACTCGGCGCAGACGTTCGTGCCCCGGATCGTGGAGACCCCGGAGCTGGAGAAGGCCAACGGGCGCCTGTACGCCGCCGAGACGATCGCCAACCAGTTCCTCGGGCCGCCGCTCGGCTCGTTCCTGCTGGCCGCCGGCTTCGCCGCGCCGTTCTTCCTGGACGCCGGAACGTTCGCCGCGTCGGCGCTGCTCATCCTGCTGATCGTGCCCGGGCCGCCGCGCCAGCCGGTGGTGGCGCCGCCGGCCCGGCAGCCGTGGCGCCAGGAGCTCCGCGAGGGGTTCCGCTGGCTGTGGCACCACGATCTGCTGCGCACGCTGGCCATCGTGCTCGGCCTGATGAACGGCCTCGGCAACCTGGCCCTGTCGGCGTTCGTCCTGTTCGCACAGGAGGTCCTCGACACCACGACGACGGAGTTCGCCATCCTCTCGATGGGTGGTGCCATCGGCGGCGTGGTCGGCGGATGGACGGCCTCGTCGGTCAGCAGGCGGCTGGGCTCAGGCACCGCGCTCGGCGTGACGTTGGGCGCCGGTGCGGTGATCCCGCTGGCCATCGGGTTGTCGTCGTCCTGGCTCGTCGTGTTCGTGCTGTTCACGCTCGAGGCGCTCACCGCCGTGCTCTGGAACGTGATCACGGTCAGCCTGCGCCAGACGATCATCCCCGACCACCTGCTGGGGCGGGTCAACAGCGTGTACCGGTTCTTCGGGTGGGGGATGATCCCGATCGGGGCCGCCGCCGGCGGCGTGGTCGTCGCGATCGTCGACACGTTCGCCTCGCGGGAGGTGGCGCTGCGTGCGCCGTGGTTCGTGACGGCGACCGGGGGCGTGCTCGTGTTCGCCTACGCCAAGCCTCGACTGACGACGGCGAAGATCGACGCCGCCCGGCACGCCGTCGAGTCCCAGCCGACACCGGCGCCCTGACCCTCCGTGCGTTGCCGCCCTGGTGGCGGTAGGCTTGAACACTGCCCTCGTGGAGGGTCGACCCGGGCCCGCAAGCGTGACGTTCGCCCGGGTCTTTCGTGTGTTCGTGAACGTGTAGTTCGGAAAGTGATGAGCAATGGCCAAGCGTGAGTTCCCCCTCGAGCGCTACCGCAACATCGGGATCATGGCGCACATCGATGCCGGCAAGACGACCACGACCGAGCGCATCCTCTACTACACCGGCAAGACCTACAAGATCGGCGAGGTCCACGAGGGCGCCGCGGTCATGGACCACATGGCCCAGGAGCAGGAGCGTGGCATCACCATCACGTCGGCCGCCACCACGGCCTTCTGGAACGACCACCGCATCAACATCATCGACACGCCGGGCCACGTCGACTTCACCATCGAGGTCGAGCGGTCGCTGCGCGTGCTCGACGGCGCCGTCGCCGTGTTCGACTCGGTCGCCGGCGTCGAGCCGCAGACCGAGACCGTCTGGCGCCAGGCCAACAAGTACAGCGTGCCGCGCATGTGCTTCATCAACAAGATGGACCGCACCGGCGCCAACTTCTTCCGCACCGTCGAGATGATCGAGAGCCGCCTCGAGGCGACCCCGGCCGTCATCCAGCTGCCGATCGGCACCGAGGGCGGCTTCAAGGGCGTCGTCGACCTGGTCAAGATGAAGGCGATCATCTGGGACGGCGACGACAAGGGCGCCAAGTACCACGAGGAGGAGATCGCCGCCGACCAGCAGGCCGAGGCCGACCAGTGGCGCCACAAGCTGCTCGACACGGTCAGCGCCGAGGACGACGACGTGCTCGAGAAGTACCTCAGCGACGAGCCGCTCACCGAGGCCGATCTGAAGAAGGTCATCCGCAAGGGCACGCTGGCCGGGCACTTCGTGCCCGTGCTGACCGGCTCGGCGTTCAAGAACAAGGGCGTCCAGCCGATGCTCGACGCGGTCGTCGACTACCTGCCGAGCCCGCTCGACATCCCGCCGACCCAGGGCACCAACCTGCGCGGTGACGAGATCGTCACCCGCGAGGCCGACGACAAGGCGCCGTTCGCCGCGCTCGCCTTCAAGATCGTGGCCGACCCCTTCGGCAAGTTGACCTACTTCCGCGTCTACTCCGGCTCGATCAACAAGGGCGACGAGGTCTTCAACTCCATCAAGGAGAAGCGCGAGCGCATCGGGCGCATCCTGCTGATGCACGCCAACCAGCGCGAGGACGTCGAGGTCGCCTACGCCGGCGACATCGTCGCCGGGCTCGGCTTCAAGGACACCACCACGGGCGACACGCTGTGCGAGCGCGGCGATCCCGTGATCCTCGAGCGGATGGAGTTCCCCGAGCCGGTCATCCACGTGGCCATCGAGCCGAAGACCAAGAGCGACCAGGACAAGCTGGGCAAGGCGCTCAAGTCGCTGTCCGACGAGGACCCCACCTTCCGCGTGCGCACCGACGAGGAGACCGGGTCAGACCGTCATCTCGGGCATGGGCGAGCTGCACCTCGAGGTGCTCGTCGACCGGATGCAGCGCGAGTTCGCCGTCGAGGCGACCGTCGGCAAGCCGCAGGTGGCCTACCGCGAGACGATCACCAAGCCGGTGCAGTCGGTGGAGTACCGCCACATCAAGCAGACCGGCGGCTCCGGACAGTTCGCCGTCGTCAAGCTGACGCTCGAGCCGAACCCGGGGCAGGGCTACGAGTTCGTCGACGGGATCCACGGTGGGCGCATCCCCCGCGAGTACATCCAGCCGACCAACCAGGGCATCCAGTCGGCCCTCGATTCCGGCGTGCTCGCCGGCTACCCCACGGTCGACATCAAGGCGACGTTGGTCGACGGCCAGTACCACGACGTCGACTCGTCGGAGATGGCGTTCAAGATCGCCGGCCAGATGGCCTTCCGCAAGGCCGCCGAGATGGCCAAGCCGGTGCTGATGGAGCCGATCATGTCGGTCGAGGTCGTCACGCCCGAGGAGTACATGGGCGACGTGATGGGCGACCTCTCCAGCCGCCGGGGCCGCATCGGCGGCATGGAAGCCCGCGGCAACACCCAGGTGGTCACGGCCTCGGTGCCGCTGTCGGAGATGTTCGGGTACAGTACCGACCTCCGTTCGCGCACCCAGGGCCGAGCGACCTACACGATGCAGTTCGACAGCTACCAGCAGGTGCCGGAGAACATCGCATCCGAGATCATCAAGCGCGTGCGCGGCGAGTGATCGCCGCTGACGAGCGCCCTTTGACAACCCACATCCAGCAACTTTTCGAGACATTGGAGTCTGAGCTGCCATGAGCAAGGCGAAGTTCGAGCGTACGAAGCCGCATGTGAACATCGGGACGATGGGTCACATCGATCACGGGAAGACGACACTGACGGCGGCGATCTCGAAGGCGTTGTCGGAGAAGGGTTTGGCGACGTACACGCCGTTCGATTCGATCGACAAGGCGCCGGAGGAGAAGGCGCGGGGGATCACGATCTCGATCGCGCACATCGAGTACGAGACCGAGAAGCGGCATTACGCCCATGTCGACATGCCGGGTCATGCCGACTACATCAAGAACATGATCACGGGGGCGGCGCAGGTCGATGGGGCGATCTTGGTGGTGGCGGCGACCGATGGTCCGATGCCGCAGACCCGGGAGCATGTGTTGTTGGCCCGGCAGGTGGGTGTGCCGTCGATCATCGTGGCGTTGAACAAGGCGGACATGGTCGATGACGAGGAGTTGCTCGACTTGGTCGAGTTGGAGGTGCGCGAGTTGCTTGACCGAGTACGGGTTCCCTGGTGATGACGCGCCGGTGGTGCGGGTGTCGGCGTTGAAGGCGTTGGAGGGTGATGTCGAGTGGCAGGGCAAGCTGATGGAGTTGATGGCGGCGGCCGACGATTTCATCCCGGAGCCGGTGCGCGACTTGGACAAGCCGTTCTTGATGCCGATCGAGGATGTGTTCACGATCACTGGTCGGGGCACGGTGGTGACCGGGAAGGTGGAGCAGGGCACGTCTGCACACTGGTGATGACATCGAGATCGTCGGGTTGCGTCCGACGCAGAAGACGGTGTGCACCGGGGTGGAGATGTTCCGCAAGATCTTGGATCAGGGTCAGGCGGGCGACAACATCGGGGCGCTGCTGCGGGGGACGAAGAAGGAGGAGGTGGAGCGGGGGCAGGTGTTGTGCAAGCCGGGGAGCATCACGCCGCACACGAACTTCGAGGGGCAGGTGTATGTGTTGAAGCAGTCGGAGGGTGGTCGGCACAAGCCGTTCTTCAACAACTACCGGCCGCAGTTCTTCTTCCGGACGACGGATGTGACGGGGACGATCCAGTTGCCGGAGGGGACGGAGATGGTGATGCCGGGTGACAACGTGGTGATGACCGTCGAGTTGGGCAAGCCGATCGCCATGGATGAGGGCCTGCGGTTCGCCATCCGTGAGGGTGGCCGCACCGTGGGCTCCGGCCTCGTCACCAAGATCCTGAAATGAGCACGGGACCCGTGATCAACAACACCGATTGTCCGAACGAAGCGAGAGCGTGACGTCATGGCCCAGAGCATCCGCATCCGTCTCAAGGCGTTCGACCACGAGATCATCGACCAGTCGACGAAGAAGATCGTCGAGACGGTCACCCGCACCGACGCCACCGTGCGCGGTCCGATCCCGCTGCCCACGGCGAAGCACCGCTACACGGTGGTGCGCGGCCCGCACATCGACAAGGACTCCCGCGAGCACTTCGAGATGCGCGTCCACAAGCGCCTGATCGACATCGTCAACCCCAACGCCAAGACCATCGACTCGCTGCAGCGCATCGAGCTCCCGGCCGGCGTCGACATCGAGATCAAGATCCAGGCGAGCTGAGCCGCCTAGCGTCGGGGGCATGCGCCGTCTGACCGGCTGCCTCGTCGCCATCGCCGTCCTCGCCACCGCGTGTGGTGAGGACGAGCCGGACCAGTCGTCGGCGACCACGTCCCCCGACGACTCGGTCCGCCACGACGGCGCCGAGCACCGAGCGCACCGACGTCGCGACGACCGCGCCGCCGACCACCGAGGCGGCGACGACGACCACCGTCGACCTGGCCGCCGGCCTCCGCGACCGCACGTTCCTGTCCACGGCCGTCGAGGGGTACACCCTCGTGCCGGCGACGCGGATCTCGTTGACGTTCGAGGGCGACGCGAGTCGCCGCCAACGCCGGCTGCAACAACCTCTCAGTCGACGTGGGCCCTGGAGGGCGACGTGCTCGTCGTCGGCGACATGATCGACGACCGACATGGCGTGCGAGCCGTCGACCCTGATGGACCAGGACATCTGGCTGGCCTCCGTGCTCTCGTCGCGGCCCACGGTCACGCTGGCCGGACCCGATCTCACCCTGACCGCCGAGGGGGCCACCGTGACGTTCACCGACCGGGAGGTCGCCGACCCGGACCGGCCACTGGAGGAGACCGTCTGGCAGGCCGAGAGCCTGGTGACGGCCGACGCCGTGTCCTCGATCCCCGCCGGTGTGCGACCCCCGACCCTCGTGTTCACGAACGGCACGGTGCAGGTCGACACCGGCTGCAACCGGGGGAGCGGGCCGGCCACCGTCACTGACGCCGAGCTGACGTTCGGGCCGATCGCCACGACGCGGATGGCGTGCGACGAGGCGTCGAACCAGGTCGAGGCCCACGTGCTGGGCGTCCTCCAGGGCACGATGCCGTACACCATCGACGCCGCCGTGCTGACCCTGACGAACGGCCCGACCGGCCTGGTGCTGCGGGCCACCGGCTGATCCCACAACGGCCCGTCGGGGCGATAGACAGGCAGCGTGCGCGTCCTGCCGCCACCAGCTCCTGGGGTCCGCGCCCAGCCGCCGCGCCCGCCGGCCGGCCGGCGGCGACCGCTGTGGCCGCTGCTCGTCGTGGTCGGCGTCGTGGCCCTCCTCGCCGGCGTCGTGGGCGCGCTCATCGGCGCCGCCCTCGACGACGACCCGCAGCCGGCGGCGCCGGCGACCGAGGCGGTGGAGACCGCCACCGTCACCGAGCGGGCGCTGGCCGTGCGCCGCGTGGCCGAGGAGGTCGGGCCGTCGGTGGTGACCATCAGCGCCGACATCGAGGGCACGGTGGGCGAGGCGGTCGGCACCGGCATCGTCGTGTCGAGCGACGGCCAGATCCTGACCAACGCCCACGTCGTCGAGGAGGCCAGCGAGATCCGCGTGCGCCTGCCGGGGGAGACCGAGCCGACCACCGCCGAGCTGCTGGCGGTCGACGTCGGCAACGACCTCGCCCTGCTCCAGATCGACGCCAGCGACCTGACGCCGGTGACGTTCGCCCCGGCCGGTGAGGTCGCCATCGGCGACGAGGTGATCGCCATCGGCTTCGCCCTCGATCTCGCCGGCGACCCATCGGTGACCCTGGGGATCGTGTCGGCGCTCGACCGCACCATCATCACCAGCAACGGGGCCCTCGACGGGCTGATCCAGACCGACGCCGCGATCTCGTCGGGGAACTCCGGCGGCCCGCTGGTCGACGCCAGCGGGCGGGTCGTCGGCGTCAACACGGCCGTGGCCCGCAGCGACGTGACGACGGCCGCCACCAACGTCGGCTTCGCCATCGCCAGCGACGAGGTCGAGGAGGTGCTCGCCGCGCTCCGCGAGCGCTCGGGCGGCGACGCCCGCCAGGAGGGCTACCTGGGCATCAACCTCGAGGAGCGGTCCGACGGCGGCCAGGGCGCCGTGGTCACCGCCGTCGAGGACGACTCGCCGGCCGCCGACGCCGGGCTCTCGGACGGCGACGTCGTGATCTCCATCGACGATTCGGTCACCGACGGCGTGGCGGGCGTGATCGCCGCCGTCCGCGACCACGAGCCCGGCGACGAGGTCGAGGTCGTCATCGTCCGCGACGGTGAGCAGGAGACCTTCAGCGTCGTCCTCGCCGAGCGGCCCGAGGAGACGGCCGACTGACCGGTCGGCGCCGGCTGGGAACCTGAACGACGTATCTCGGCGGCCCCTCGGGGCTCCCGATCGACGTGCGGCGGTTCGTCCTCTGCCTGGTCATCGCCTGGGGGGTGACGGTCGCGTCCTACCTGCTGGGACCGTCCGACCCGCCGCCCGCCCTGGTCGGGGGCGCGATCGCCACGGTCGCCGGCGCGCTCGCCGGTGCGCTGAGCGGTCGCCGCACCGTCCACGACGACTGATCGCACACGCTTCCGACGATCGGAACCGGCCGGATCGCGAGAACCTCACACGGAACGGCCTCGCGCCGGATCGCGGTGAGCGACCTGGTTGTGGGCTGCAACCAGGGGCGCTAGCATTCCCTCCTCGTGTCCGGGGCACTTGACCCCTGACCGGTCCGGACCGTTCGCAACCGATGTCCGTGTGCGCCCGGCGATGACGCCAGGGGACCGCACGGCGACAACCAACCGAATGCTCCGCACGGCGGCCCGCCGGCGGAGCATCGCCATGTGGATAGCAGCCCTGGCGGGCTGCTCGATCAACAGTGAAGGAACCAGCCGCCATGGCAACCACAGCGATCGTCGGCGAGAAGGTCGGCATGAGCCAGAAGTGGGTTGACGACAGGATCGTCCCGGTGACGGTGCTGCGCGTCGAGCCGATGCGCGTCGTGCAGGTCAAGACGCCCGAGCGCGACGGCTACAGCGCTCTCCAGGTCACCTACGGCCATCGCGACGCCAAGAAGCTGAACAAGCCCGAGGCGGGCCACTTCAGCAAGGTCTCGGTGGATCCCGGCAAGCGCCTCGTCGAGCTGCGCCTCGACTCCGTCGACGGCTACGAGGTCGGCCAGGAGATCGCCGTCGACACGGTCGCCGCCGGCTCCAAGGTCGACGTCACGGCGGTCAGCCGCGGCAAGGGCTTCGCCGGCACCATGAAGCGGCACAACTTCAAGGGCCAGGGTGCCAGCCACGGCAACCACAAGCACCACCGGGCCCCTGGCGCGATCGGCTCGTGCGCCTTCCCCGGCCGGGTCTTCAAGGGCCTGCGCATGGCCGGCCACATGGGCAACGAGCAGGTCACGACGCTCAACCTCGAGGTGGTCGAGTCCGATCCCGAGCGCAACCTGCTGCTCGTGAAGGGCTCGGTCCCCGGACCGAACGGTGGCGTGGTGCTCGTGCGCCGCGCCGTCAAGAGCCAGGCGAAGGAGCGCTGATGGCCGAGATCACCCTCAAGCAGCCGTCCGGCAAGGACGCCGGCACGATCGAGCTCGACGATGCCATGTTCGGCATCCAGCCGAACGTCCCGGTGATGCACCAGGTCGTCACGGCGCAGCTGGCCAACCGCCGCGCCGGCACGCAGAGCACCAAGACCCGCAGCGAGGTCCGTGGCGGCGGCGCCAAGCCGTACCGCCAGAAGGGCACCGGCAACGCCCGCCAGGGCTCGACCAACTCGCCCCACTACACGGGTGGCGGCATCGCCCTCGGGCCCAAGCCGCGCTCGTACCGCCAGCGCACGCCGAAGAAGATGATCAAGCTGGCGCTGCGGTCCGCCCTGTCCGACCGCGCCAGCGAGGGCAAGGTCGTCGTGGTCGACGCCTGGGGTTTCGAGGAGCCGAAGACCCGGGACGCCCGGTCGGCCCTCGCCGCCCTCGGCCTCGACGGCCGCGTGCTCGTCGTCATCGAGGCCTTCGACAGCCCGGTGGCCCTGTCGTTCCGCAACCTCCCCGAGGTGCAGGTCATCAAGATCGGCGAGCTCAACGCCTACGACATCCTGTGCAACGACTGGATCGTGTTCGAGCGCTCCCAACTGCCGACCGCGTCGACCGACGTGCGCGGGCAGTCACCCGATGACACCGAGGTGGCCGGCGCGACAGAGGACCTGGAGCACGGCGAGGCCGTCGCCGAAGACGACGAGCCGAGCCCGGAGCCTGAGCAGGAGAAGATCGCCGTGCACGGCGACGATCCTGCCGAGGGAGCCCGCGACGATCTGGAGCCCGGTGAGACCGTCGCCGACGGCGACGAGGCGAGCGACGCGAGCCCGGAAGATGAGGACGAGAACCCGTGAAAGATCCGCGCGACATCATCCTGGCGCCCGTCGTCTCCGAGAAGAGCTACGCGCTCATGGAGGCCGGCGTCTACACGTTCAAGGTGCACCCGTCAGCGAGCAAGCCGGAGATCCGTGACGCCGTCGAGTCGATCTGGGGCGTCGAGGTCAGCAAGGTCAACACGCTGAACCGCAAGGGCAAGCGCCGCCGCACCCGCGGCACCAACCGCACCGGTTCCAAGCCCGACACCAAGCGGGCCATCGTCACCCTGGTCAGCGGCGAGATCCCGCTGTTCGAGAACTGAGGTCGTCATGGGCATCCGTTCCCGCAAGCCGACCAGCCCGGCCCGCCGCTTCCAGACGGTCTCGGACTTCTCCGAGATCACCAAGTCGAAGCCGGAGAAGTCGCTGCTGGCCCCCAAGCCGAAGACCGGCGGACGCAACGTCCACGGTCGCATGACGTCGCGCCACCGCGGCGGCGGCCACAAGCAGCAGTACCGCGTCATCGACTTCAAGCGCACCAAGGACGGCGTCACCGCCAAGGTCGCGGCCATCGAGTACGACCCGAACCGCACGTGCCGCATCGCCCTGCTGCACTACGCCGACGGCACGAAGGCGTACATCCTCGCTCCTCGCGGCCTGCGCGTCGGCGACCACGTGATGAGCGGCCAGGGCGCCGACATCAAGCCGGGCAACGCCCTGCCGCTGCGCTACATCCCCGTCGGCACCACCGTGCACAACGTCGAGTTGCGCCCGGGCCAGGGCGGCAAGATCGGCCGGTCGGCCGGCATCGCCGTGCAGCTCGTGGCCAAGGACGGCGACTTCGCCACGTTGCGCATGCCGTCCACCGAGATGCGCCGCGTCATGATCGACTGCCGGGCCACCGTCGGCGAGGTCGGCAACGCCGAGCACGAGCTGATCAAGGTCGGCAAGGCCGGCCGCAACCGTTGGAAGGGCGTCCGCCCGCAGACGCGTGGCGTCGCCATGAACCCCGTCGACCACCCGCTCGGGGGTGGCGAGGGCCGTACGTCCGGCGGCCGTCCCGCCGTGTCGCCCTGGGGCCAGCCCGAGGGCCGCACCCGCGACAAGACCAAGCCGTCGCAGAAGCTCATCGTCCGCCGGCGTCGTACCGGCAAGGGTCGGAGGTAATCCATGTCCCGCAGCCTCAAGAAGGGGCCGTTCGTCGACGACCACCTGCTCAAGAAGGTCGACGCCCAGAACTCCGCCGGCGAGCGCCGCGTCATCAAGACGTGGTCGCGCCGCTCCACGATCATCCCCGACATGGTCGGCCACACCATCGCCGTCCACGACGGGCGCAAGCACATCCCGGTGTACATCACCGAGTCGATGGTCGGCCACAAGCTCGGCGAGTTCAGCCCCACCCGCACCTTCCGGTTCCACGCCGGACAGGAGAAGGGCGCCAAGGGTCGGCGCTGATGACTGGAAAGAAGCTCAACGACGGCGCCTTGCTGGTCACCGACGACCGGCCGATCACCAAGGCCACCGCCAAGTACCTGCGCGGTTCGGCGTCCAAGGTCCGGGTCGTGCTCGACCTCATCCGCGGCCTCGACGTGCGCCGCGCCGACGAGGTGCTGCAGTTCACCAACCGTGACGCCGCCAAGGACATCCGCAAGGTCCTCGCCAGCGCCGTGGCCAACGCCGTGCACAACGACGAGCAGGACGCCGACGAGCTCTTCGTCCTCGCCTGCTACGCCGACGAGGGCCCGACGCTGCGCCGGTTCCGGCCGCGCGCCCGTGGCCGGGCGACCCGCATCCGCAAGCGCACCTGCCACATCACCGTGGTCGTCGCCCGGCTGAGCGACGAGCGCCTCGAGGTGCTGCAGAACCGCCAGCAGGCCCAGACGGCCACCGGCCGTCGCCGTGCCGGCACGTCGGCGCAGTCCCGCCGCGACCGCGTCGAGCGCAGCCGCACCCGTGCCCAGGGCCTCCGCCAAGGCGCCGAGGGAAGCGCCAGCGACGAGGCGCAGTCGAGCGAGCCGCAGGCGAGCGAAGCCGAGCACGCTCCCTGACGGCGCCGTCGAGGCACCCGAGGACGGCTCGATCCCCGAGGGGTACGAGATCAAGGGCAACGCCAACTCGATGAAGTACCACGTGCCCGGGGGCCGCTACTACGAGGCGACCATCGGCGACGTGTTCTTCGACACCGTCGAGCACGCCGAGGCCGCCGGCTACGAGGCCCCGGTCACCGACGAGGCCGTCATCGAAGAGACGATCGAGGCCGAGGAAGCCGCAGCAGCGGATGAGAGCGACGCGCCGAGCGCGTCGGAAGACGACACGGCAACCGCCGAGGGAAGCGCCAGCGACGAGGCGGATCCGACGACGACGGAAGCGCAGCGGACGTCGGAGGAGGACAAATAATGGGTCAGAAGATCAATCCCTACGGCTTCCGCCTGGGTGTCACCACGGACTGGAAGAGCCGCTGGTTCAGCGAGCGCCAGTACAAGGAGTACCTCACCGAGGACTGGAAGATCCGTGAGGCGATCATGCGCCGCATGGAGTCGGCGGCGATCTCCCGCATCGAGATCGAGCGCACCCGGGACAAGGTCCGCGTCGACGTGCACACGGCGCGTCCCGGCATCGTCATCGGTCGTCGCGGCGCCCAGGCCGACGAGCTGCGGGCGATCATCACCAAGATCACCGGCAACCCCAAGGTGCAGCTGAACATCGTCGAGATCAAGAGCCCCGAGCTCGACGCGGCGCTGATCGCCCAGGGCGTCGCCGACCAGCTGGCCAACCGCATCGCCTTCCGCCGGGCCATGAAGCGGGCCGTGCAGAACGCCCAGCGCGCCGGGGCCCTCGGCATCCGCGTGCAGTGCTCGGGCCGCCTCGGCGGCGCCGAGATGAGCCGCACCGAGTGGTACCGCGAGGGCCGGGTGCCGCTGCACACGCTGCGCGCCGACATCGACTACGGCTTCCGCGAGGCCCGCACCACCAGCGGCCGCGTCGGCGTGAAGGTGTGGCTCTACAAGG
Organism: uncultured Acidimicrobiia bacterium; assembly: GCA_963784255.1. Classification (GTDB taxonomy): domain Bacteria; phylum Actinomycetota; class Acidimicrobiia; order Acidimicrobiales; family Ilumatobacteraceae; genus JALZMG01. The sequence goes on from CAWAQO010000008.1 coordinate 35,493, forward strand.
GCGACATCCTCCCGTACAAGTCGACCACCGACGACAAGATCGCCCGCGAGGCGGCGATGGCCGTCGGCGAGACGTCCGGTCAGGCCGCCGAGCCGCGCCGTGTCGTGTCGTCGGGCGCCCGCCGCCAGGCCGAGGCCGAGGCCGAGACGCAGCCGCCCCTCCTGAAGGAGGCCGATCCCGAGCTCGAGAAGCTGCTCGACGAGGAAGAGGCGATCGCCCGGCGGACCCACGACGAGCACGAGACGCCGCATTTCCGAGGGGAGGACTGACCATGTTGATGCCCCGCAAGGTCGCCCACCGCAAGCACCACCGCGGCCGCACCCGTGGCCTCGCCACCGGCGGCGCCGATCTCGCCTTCGGCGAGTACGGCATCCAGGCCCTCGAGCCCGGCTGGCTCACCGCCCGCCAGATCGAGGCCGCCCGCATCGCCATGACCCGCGCCATCAAGCGCGGTGGCAAGGTCTGGATCAACGTCTTCCCGGACAAGCCGGTCACCAAGAAGCCGGCCGAGACCCGCATGGGCTCGGGCAAGGGCAACCCCGAGCTGTGGGTCGCCGTCGTCAAGCCCGGCCGGGTGCTCTTCGAGCTGTCGTTCCCCAACGCCGAGCAGGCGAAGGTGGCCATGAACAAGGCCATCCAGAAGCTGCCGATCAAGGCGCGCGTGATCACCCGTGAGGAGAGCATCTGATGGCCGTTCATCGCGTTCCCCGGCCACGCAGGCCGTTGTCGGCCGCTCCCTCGCTGGCGCTCGTTCGCTTGCATCGTCGACTGGAGGTGCGCCATGGCGCGTAAGACCGCCGACCTCGCCGAGATGAACCTCGGCGAGCTCGTCGACGAGCTGCGCGAGTCGAAGCAGGAGGCGCTCAACCTCCGCTTCCGCAACGCCACCGGCCAGCTCGACAACACGGCCGAGATCAGCAGGGTGCGGCGCCAGATCGCCCGCATCAACACGTTCATCCGCCAGCGCGAGATCGAGGAGGCCTCCCGATGAGCAATGAAGAGGCGGCGGCCGTGACCGCTCAGGATGCGGCCGGCGACGACGCTGCAGCGCCCGCCGTGCCGAACCGCGAGACCGCTCGCGGCGCGCGCAAGGTGCGGGAGGGTGTCGTCACGTCGAGCGGCATGGACAAGACGGCCGTCGTGTCCGTGATCGAGCGCGTGCGCCACCCGAAGTACAACAAGTTCGTCCTGCAGACCAAGAAGCTGTACGCCCACGACGAGTCCAACGACGTCCACGTCGGCGACCGGGTCCGCGTGATGGAGACCCGCCCGGTGTCGAAGACCAAGCGCTGGCGGGTCGTCGAAGTGCTGGAGCGTGCCAAGTGAGCGAGCGCAGCGAGCGAACCATCAGTACGGCGATCCCGGCGAGCGCAGCGAGCCGTGGATCAGCGGAGTCACCGGAGGTGACCCGATGATCCAGCAGGAGTCCCGCCTTCGGGTCGCCGACAACTCCGGTGCCAAGGAGGTCCTCGTCATCAAGGTGCTCGGTGGCACGCGCCGCCGCTACGCCTCGATCGGCGACATCTTCGTGGCCACCGTGAAGGACGCCATCCCCGGCGCCGGCGTGAAGAAGGGCGAGGTCGTCAAGTGCGTCGTCGTGCGCACGAAGAAGGAGAAGCGGCGCCCCGACGGGAGCTACATCCGCTTCGACGAGAACGCGGCCGTCCTCATCAAGGACGACCTGACGCCGCGCGGCACGCGCATCTTCGGCCCGGTCGGGCGGGAGCTGCGCGACCGCCGGTTCATGCGGATCGTGTCACTCGCCCCGGAGGTGCTGTGAGATGAAGTTGAAGAAGGGTGACACGGTCGTCGTGATCACCGGCAAGGACAAGGGCAAGCAGGGCGAGATCCAGCGCGTGCTCCCGACGGCCGACAAGGTGATCGTCACCGGCGTCAACACGGCCACCAAGCACGCCAAGGCGCGCCGGGCCAACGACAAGGCCGGGATCATCGACCGCGACATGCCGATCCACGTGAGCAACGTGATGCTCGTCCACAAGGGCAAGCCGGTGCGCCTCGGCTACGAGGTGCGCGACGGCAAGAAGGTGCGCGTCGCCCGGGTCAAGGGCGGGAAGCGGGAGGTGGTCTGATGTCCGAGAGCACCACCGTGACTCAGGACGCGACGACGACGCCGGCCGCCTCGGAGCGGCGCGTCCCGCGCCTCGAAGGCGAAGTACCGCGACGAGGTCAAGGCCACGCTGCAGGAGCAGCTCGGCCTGGCCAACGTCATGCAGGTGCCGACGCTGGACAAGATCGTCATCAACATGGGAGTCGGCCGGGCGACCCAGCAGCCGTCGCTGCTCGAGGGCGCCGTCGCCGACCTCACCCTGATCGCCGGCCAGAAGCCGATCGTGACCAAGGCGACGAAGTCGATCGCCGGCTTCAAGCTGCGCGAGGGCCAGTCGATCGGCACCAAGGTCACCCTCCGCGGTGACCGCATGTGGGAGTTCCTCGACCGCCTGATCGCGGTGGCCGTCCCCCGCATCCGCGACTTCCGCGGGCTGCCGGCCACGTCGTGGGACGGCCGGGGCAACTACACGTTCGGCCTCAACGACCAGACCGTGTTCCCCGAGATCGACTACGACAAGATCGACAACCCCCGCGGCATGGACATCACGATCGTCACCACGGCGAACGACGATGCCGCCGGCAGGGCCCTGCTGGACGCCTTCGGGTTCCCGTTCCGCCAGGCCAACGACCCCAACGCACCAGCCCCCAAGGTGCGCCGCAAGCGCGGCGGCCCGATCCGCGGCGGCAAGAGGAAGTAGTTCGAGATGGCCAAGAAAGCATTGATCAACAAGGCGGCGGCGAAGCCCAAGTTCAAGGTCCGCGCCTACACGCGCTGCCGCCGCTGCGGCCGGGCGCGCTCGGTGTTCCGCAAGTTCGGCCTGTGCCGGGTGTGCCTGCGCGAGCTGGCCCACGCCGGCGAGATCCCCGGCATGACGAAGTCCAGTTGGTGAGGAGAGCCCATGCTGACTGACCCCATCGCCGACATGCTCACCCGTGTCCGCAACGCCAACACGGCGATGCACGACGAGGTGCGCATGCCGTCGTCGAAGCAGAAGGTGGCGCTCGCCGAGGTCCTCCAGAAGGAGGGCTACATCGTCGGGTACGAGGTCGCCCCGTCGCCCAAGGGCGTGGGCGAGGTCCTCACCATCAAGATGAAGTACTCGCCCGACCGCGACCGCACGATCGCCGGGATCAAGCGCATCTCGACGCCCGGCCTCCGCGTGTACCGCAAGGCCGACAGCGTGCCGCGCGTGCTCGGCGGCCTCGGTGTCGCCGTCCTGTCCACTTCACAAGGACTGATGACCGACCGCGAAGCGCGCAAGCGCAAGGTCGGCGGCGAAGTCCTCTGCTACGTCTGGTGAGGCCCTGAGATGTCGCGAATCGGACAAGCCCCCATCGCCATCCCGACCGGCGTCGATGTCACCATCGAAGGCCGCCAGGTCACCGTCAAGGGACCCAAGGGCGAGCTCAGCCGCACGGTGCCGGCGACGATCAGCGTGCAGAAGGTCGACAACCGGCTGCTCGTCACGCGTCCCGACGACGAGCGGGAGAACCGTGCGCTGCACGGCCTCACCCGCAGCCTCGTGAACAACATGGTCGTCGGCGTCACCGACGGCTTCCGCAAGAACCTCGAGATCGTCGGTGTCGGCTACCGCGCCGAGTCGCAGGGGCCGGACGCCATCCGCCTCGCCCTCGGCTTCAGCCACCCGGTGCACGTCAAGGCGCCGGACGGCATCACGTTCGAGGTGCCGGCGGCCACCCAGATCGTGGTCAACGGCATCGACAAGGAGGTCGTCGGCCAGGTGGCCGCCGACATCCGCTCCATCCGCAAGCCCGAGCCGTACAAGGGCAAGGGCGTCCGCTACCAGGGCGAGCGCGTCCTGCGCAAGGCGGGGAAGGCAGGCAAGAAGTGAACATCGACATGAGCCTCCGATGCGAGCGACCGAGCGCCAGCGAGCGAGCGGTCAGCAACGGCCTGCGTGGCCGGGGAACGCCATGAGCGACATCGCCCAGGTCCGGCGGGAGTCGCGCATCCGGCGTCACCGCCGCGTGCGCAAGAAGATCCACGGCACCGCCGAGCGCCCGCGCCTGGCCGTGCACCGGTCCAACAAGCACATCGTCGCCCAGGTCATCGACGACGACGCCGGGCGCACCATCGCCTCGGCCTCCAGCGTCGAGGCCGACCTCCGGGCCGCCGGGGCCGGCGGCAGCGTCGATGCCGCCACGCGCGTCGGCCAGCTCGTCGCCGAGCGGGCCAAGGCCGCCGGCGTCGGCACCGTCGTGTTCGACCGCGGCGGGTTCATCTACCACGGACGGATCGCGGCCCTCGCTGCCGCGGCCCGCGAAGCAGGCTTGGAGTTCTGAGACACATGGCCTACTCGTCCAACACGCAGACCGGCGACAGCTCCACCGAAGGTGGGCTCCGCGAGTCGCGCGTCATCACCATCAACCGCGTCGCCAAGGTCGTGCGCGGTGGTCGCCGCTTCTCGTTCACGGCGCTCGTCGTGATCGGCGACGGCAACGGCCGCGTCGGGCTCGGCTACGGCAAGGCCAAGGAGGTGCCGCTGGCGATCCAGAAGGGCACCGAGGAGGCCAAGCGCAACCTCTTCGAGGTGCCGCTCGCCGGCAGCACGATCCCCCACGAGATCATCGGCGTCACCGGCGCCGGCCGCGTCCTCATGAAGCCGGCGGCTGCCGGTACCGGTGTCATCGCCGGCGGGGCCGCCCGCATCATCCTCGAGGAAGCCGGCGTGCACGACGTGCTCTGCAAGTCGCTCGGATCGGCGAACCACATCAACGTCGCCCGTGCCACCATCTCCGGCCTCAAGGGGCTGCAGCGGCCCGACGAGGTCGCCGCCCGCCGCGGGCTGGCGGCCGAGGACTTCGTCCCCAAGGGCATGCTCAAGGCCTACAACGACCGCCAGCGCGGCCGTCACGGGAACGGTGCCGAATGAGCGAGCGCAGCGAGCGAATCATCGACACGGTGCGTTCATTGGTGCACCGCCCGTCGTCCATCGAGATCAACGGCAAGGCCATGGTGCAGCAATGAGCGAGCGCGCAGCTGACCGTCACCCAGATCAAGTCCGGCATCAGCGCCAAGCCGAAGACCAAGGGCACGCTGCGCGCCCTCGGCCTCGGCCGGATCGGCCAGTCCAACACCCTCCCCGACCGCCCCGAGATCCGGGGCATGATCGCCCGCGTCCCGCACCTCGTGCGGGTCGAGGGCGGCGACGACACCGAAGGCTGACGTCATGCGAGTCCACGACCTCTCCCCGGCCCCCGGCGCCACGAAGTCGCGCAAGCGGGTGGCCCGCGGCATCGGCGGCAAGGGCGGCAAGACCGCCGGCCGCGGCACCAAGGGCCAGCACGCCCGCGGCACCGTGCCGCGCGGCTTCGAAGGCGGCCAGATGCCGCTGAAGCAGCGGGTGCCCAAGCTGAAGGGGTTCAACAACCCCTTCCGCGTCGAGTACCAGGCCATCAACCTCGACACGCTCGAGGACCTCAGCGAGACGACCGTCGACCCCGACGTCCTGCGCGGTCACGGGCTGCTGCACAAGGGTGCCTTCGTCAAGGTCCTCGGCCGCGGCCAGCTGACCAGGAAGCTCGACGTGCACGCCCACGGCGTGTCCAAGGCGGCGGCGGCGGCGATCACAGCCGCAGGCGGTACGGTGACGCTCGTGCCATTGCCGTTCACCGGTGAGACCAAGGCCGGGCGCCCCGCCGCCAGGGGCAACCAGTTCAGCAACCGCTGATCAGCCGGCGGGACCGCCCGCCCCCTCCTCCGAGAAGGACCTCGCTGCGTGCTCGCCAACCTGAAGAACGTCTTCAAGATCCCGGATCTACGCAACAAGATCCTGTTCACCGTCGCGATGGTCGTCGTCTACCGCCTCGGCGTGGCGATCCGGGTGCCGGGCATCGATCCGCTGGCCGTCGACCAGATCAAGTCGGCCGCCAACACGCAGGGCGCGCTCGGGTTCCTCAACCTCTTCTCCGGGGGCGGCTTCGAGAGCTTCTCGATCTTCGCCCTCGGGATCATGCCGTACATCACGGCGAGCATCATCATGCAGATCCTCGGCGTGGTGATCCCCAAGCTCGAGGAGCTGCAACAGCAGGGCGCCGTCGGCCAGCGCAAGATCACGCAGTACACGCGGTACGTCACGATCGCCCTGGCCACGCTGCAGGCCACCGGCCTCGTGTTCATCTTCGGCACCGGACGGGGCACCGCGTTCTTCTCGGCGGCCAGCGCCGCGCCCACCGTCCCGCTGCTCAACGACGGACTGTGGCCCCGCGGCTACCTGATCATCCCGACGCTGGTGGCGGGCACGGCCCTGCTGATGTGGATCGGTGAGTTGATCAGCCAGCGCGGCATCGGCAACGGCATGTCGATGGTGATCTTCGCCTCGGTGGTCGCCGGCCTGCCCTACGGCTACTACTCGATCATCGCCGTCAACAAGTGGTTCTGGTTCTTCGCCATCGTCCTGCTCACGCTGGGCATCATCGTGGCCGTCGTGTTCGTCGAGCTCGGGCAACGACGGATCCCCGTGCAGTTCGCCAAACGCGTGGTCGGCCGCCGCATGTACGGCGGCCAGAACACCTACATCCCGCTCAAGGTCAACCAGTCGGGCGTCATCCCGATCATCTTCGCCAGCTCGATCCTGCTGCTCCCGGTGATCTTCTCGAACATCCTCGGCAGCGGCGAGGGGTGGCGCGGCGAGGTCGCCAACTGGGTCGACGAGTACATCATCAACAGCCAGAACCTGGTGTACATGTCGCTGTTCGCGATGCTGATCATCGCCTTCGCCTACTTCTACAACTCGATCGCCTTCGACCCGGTGCGCCAGGCGGACCAGATCCGTCGCCAGGGTGGGTTCATCCCGGGTGTGCGGCCCGGACCGCAGACGGAGCGCTACCTGGCCAAGGTGGTGAACCGGATCACCCTCCCCGGCGCGGTGTTCATCGCCGTCGTCGCCCTCCTCCCGTACCTCCTGCTGTGGGCCGCCGGCATCAACACGTTCGGCTTCGCCGGCACCAGCATCCTCATCGCCGTCGGTGTGGCGATGGAGCTGATGCGCCAGATCGACAGCCAGCTGATGTTGCGGAACTACGAGGGCTTCCTCAAATAGATGCGTTCCCCGGCCACGCAGGCCGGCGCGCCGGCACCCTCCGCTGGCGCTCCGGGCGCCTACGTCCTCGCTGACCGCCCGTCCCCGGCCACGCAGGCCGGCGCGCCGGCACCCTCCGCTGGCGCTCCGGGCGCCCATCGTTCCGCGGGTGACCCTTGATCCCGGGAGCGCGGCTCATCATCCTCGGCCGGCAGGGAGCCGGCAAAGGGACACAGTGCGTCCGCCTGTCGCGCCACTACGTCGTGCCGCACATCTCCACCGGGGACATGCTGCGGGCGGCCGTGCGTGAGCGCACGGAGGTCGGGCTGATGGCCAAGGAGGTCATGGACGCCGGGGGCCTGGTCGGCGACGACATCATGATCGCCCTCGTCGACGAGCGCCTGCGGCGGGCCGACGCCGAGACCCGCGGCTACATCCTCGACGGGTTCCCCCGCACCGTCGCCCAGGCCGAGGCCCTGGACAAGATCACCGTCGACCGGCCGATCCACGTCGTCGTCGACCTCGACGTGCCGCGTGACGTGGTGCTCGCCCGCATCTCGGCCCGCCGGGTGTGCCGCGACTGCGGCACCAACTACACGGCCACGGGCATGGAGCGCCAGCCGTGGACCTGCGAGGTGTGCGGCGGCGACGTCCAGCAGCGTGACGACGACACCCCCGACGCCGTCAACCGCCGCCTCGACCTCTACGAGAGCCAGACGGCGCCGCTGATCGAGTTCTACGGCGGTCAGGGCCGGCTGGAGGTGATCGACGGGGTCGGCCACCCCGACGAGGTGTTCCGCCGGCTGACGTCGGAGATCGACGCCCGCACGCCGTGACCACCGCCTTCCTGCACCTGGATCGGTCGCCAGGGCGACCGATCGAGATGCAAGAACGCCCGCCGGGGCCCCGCTCAGGGGTAGCAGGCAGGGGAGCCGGCCGGTAGCATTGATCCCCGGTCTGTTCGCAGACCGGCCGTTCCGTTCGTCCGCCCCCAAGGCACCCGTCCGCCCGGACGTTGGGGGCCCCGAGACCCGTGAGGAGTCTGTCCTGCCCAAGCCCAAGGAAGACGCCATCGTGCTGGAAGGCACGATCCTGGAGTCGCTGCCCAACGCCATGTTCCGTGTCGAGCTCGACAACGGGCACAAGGTGTTGGCGCACATCTCCGGGCGCATGCGGATGAACTACATCCGCATCCTTCCCGGCGACAAGGTCCAGGTAGAGCTCACCCCCTACGACCTCACCCGGGGTCGCATCACCTACAGGTACAAGTAGCAGAGGCATGCCGTGAAGGTCCGACCCAGCGTCAAGAAGATGTGCGAGAAGTGCAAGGTCATCCGCCGGCACGGTCGCGTCATGGTCATCTGCGAGAACCCGCGCCACAAGCAGCGCCAGGGCTGAGAGGTTCAACATGGCTCGCATCGCCGGCATCGACATCCCCCGCGAGAAGCGGTTGGAGATCTCGCTGACCTACATCTTCGGCATCGGCCGTCCGACGGCGCAGAAGCTCTGCGCCGACCTCGGCCTCGACCCCGACACCAAGGTGTCGGCGCTCACCGACGAAGAGGTCTCCCGGATCCGGGCCTACGTCGACGAGAACCTGCGCATCGAGGGTGATCTGCGGCGTGACGTCCAGCAGGACATCAAGCGCAAGATCGAGATCGGGTGCTTCCAGGGCATCCGGCACCGCAAGGGCCTGCCGGTGCGCGGTCAGCGCACGCACACCAACGCCCGCACCCGCAAGGGCCCCAAGCGCACGGTGGCCAACAAGAAGAAGGCAGTGAGGAAGTAAGCGATGGCCAAGCCGAAGCCAGCGGGTCGTCGTCCCCGCCGCAAGGATCGCAAGAACGTCAGCACGGGTGTGGTGCACATCAAGAGCTCGTTCAACAACACGATCGTCTCGATCACCGACCCCGAGGGCAACGTGATCGCATGGGCGTCCTCGGGGGGCGTCGGCTACAAGGGCTCGCGCAAGTCGACCCCGTTCGCCGCCCAGCTGGCCGCCGAGCGCGCCGCCAAGGCCGCTCAGGAGCACGGCCTGCGCCGCGCCGAGGTCCAGGTGAAGGGCCCCGGTTCCGGTCGCGACACCGCCGTGCGCTCCATCCAGAACGCCGGCATCGAGGTCACGTCGATCAAGGACGTCACGCCCGTGCCGCACAACGGTTGCCGGCCGCCGAAGCGCCGGAGGGGCTGATCGATCATGGCTCGCTACACGGGTCCGAAGGTGCGGTTGTCGCGCCGCCTCGGCACCAACATCTTCGAGAACGACAAGGGCCGGCGCGCCCTCGAGCGGCGCCCGTTCCCGCCCGGCACCCACGGGCGCACCCGCCGCCGCAACAACAGCAGCGAGTACCTGGTCCAGCTGCAGGAGAAGCAGAAGGCCAAGTACATCTACGGCGTCCTCGAGCGCCAGTTCAAGCGCACCTACGAGGAGGCCAACCGCCTCGCCGGGCCGACCGGTGAGAACCTCCTGCGCCTGCTCGAGCAGCGCCTCGACAACGTGACCTTCCGCGCCGGCTGGGCGTCGACCCGGCCCCAGGCCCGCCAGTTCGTCAACCACGGCCTGGTCACCGTGAACGGCAAGCGCGTCGACATCCCGAGCTACCGCGTCCGCAAGGGCGACGTGGTGGCCCTCGCGCCCAGGGCGCGCAACATGATCGTGATCCAACACAACATCGACGTGCTCGACCGGGCGCTCGTGGGCTGGCTGGAGTCCGCTGACGGTGGCAAGCAAGTCACCGTCCGCGACCTCCCCCAGCGCGACCACATCGACGTCCCCGTCCGCGAGCAGCTCATCGTCGAGCTCTACTCCAAGTAAGGAGCCGCATCTCCCATGCTGGTCATGCAGCGACCCACCATCGAAGCGCTCGGCGAGGAGTCGGGGAACCGGCAGCGCTTCGCTGTCGGCCCGCTCGAGCCGGGCTTCGGCCACACGCTGGGCAACTCCCTGCGCCGGACCCTCCTGTCGTCGATCCCGGGTGCCGCCATCACGATGGTCCGCTTCGACGACGCCCTCCACGAGTTCGACACCATCGCCGGTGTCGCCGAGGACGTCACCGACATCATCCTCAACCTGAAGGACGTGGTGGTCACGTCGGAGTCGAGCGATCCGGTCACCTGCCGTCTCGACGCCAAGGGCGCCAGCACGGTCACCGCCGGCGACATCGAGTGCCCGGCCGACGTCGAGATCCTCAACAAGGACCTCGTCATCGCCACGCTCAACGGCAAGGGCCGGCTGGCCATCGACCTCACCGTCGAGCAGGGCCGCGGCTACTCGTCGAGCGACCGCGACACCGAGAGCCGCACCATCGGTGTGATCCCGGTCGACTCCATCTTCTCGCCGGTGCGGCGCGTCACGTTCGAGATCGAGCCGACCCGCGTCGAGCAGTCGACGAACTACGACCGCCTCGTGCTCGACATCGAGACCGACGGGTCGATCACGCCGGGTGAGGCGCTGGCCTCGGCGGGCGCCACGCTGCGCTCGCTGGCCGACCTGGTCGCCTCGATGAGCGACGAGCCGCAGGGCCTCGAGCTCGGTGAGGTCGCCGACGCCGGCGCCAGCTCGCCCGACCTCGACCTGCCGATCGAGGACCTCGACCTGTCCGAGCGGCCGAGCAACTGCCTCAAGCGGGCGCAGATCAACACGGTCGGTGAGCTGCTCACCAAGACCGAGGACGACCTGCTCAACATCACCAACTTCGGGCAGAAGAGCCTCGACGAGGTCAAGCAGAAGCTCGACGAGCGCGGCTTGTCGCTGCGCGGGTGAGGACGGTCCACGATGCCCACCCCACGCAAGTCCCGCGCCTTCGGCGGTAGCGCAGCCCACCAGCGCCTGATGATGGCCAACCTGGCGGCGTCGCTGTTCGCCGCCGAGGCCATCGTCACCACCGAGGCCAAGGCCAAGGCCCTCCGCCCGGTCGCCGAGAAGCTCATCACCAAGGCCAAGAAGGCCCAGGACGAGGGCCCCATGCGGGTCCACCGCATCCGCCAGATCCAGGGCTACCTGGGCGACCGCGAGATGACCCACAAGCTGGTCAACGACGTCGCCCCTCGCTACACCGCCCGCAACGGCGGTTACATCCGCATCCTGAAGCTCGGCGCCCGCGCCGGCGACAGCGCGGAGATGGCCCGGATCGAGCTCGTCTGACCGTTCTGTCGTTTACCCACGGCCCGATCGGGCCGTCATCGAACGACAGAATCGTGGGGTGAGCACGCGACGGGTCAAGTTGGTCGTCGCCTACGACGGGGCGCCGTTCCGCGGGTTCGCCCCCAACCCGGGCGTGCGCACCGTCCTCGGCGACCTCAGCGAGGCGATCGCCACCGTCGTGCGCCGGCCCGTCGAGCTGACCGGCGCCGGGCGCACCGACGCCGGCGTCCACGCCTGGGGCCAGGTCGTCTCGGGCGACCTCCCGGCCGACACCGACCTCGCCGACCTGGCGCGCCGGCTCAACAAGCTGTGCGCGCCGGCGGTCAGCGTGCGCGGGGCAGATTGGGCCGAGGACGGGTTCGACGCCCGCTTCTCGGCGACCTGGCGGCACTACCGCTACGACGTGTGGAACGCGCCGGCCCCGAACCCGCTGCTCGCCGGGCGTGCCTGGTTCGTGGCCCAGCCGCTGGCGCTGTGGGCGATGCAGGCGGCGTGCGACCCGTTGATCGGCGAGCACGACTTCGCCTCGTTCTGCCGGCGGCCGAAGGGGGACGAGGAGGTCTCGCTCGTGCGCCGCGTGCTGTCGGCGCGCTGGTCGACCCTCGAGGACCCGCACCACCTGCGCTTCGAGATCCGGGCCAACGCCTTCTGCCACCAGATGGTGCGTTCGATCGTCGGCACCCTCGTCGACGTCGGTGCGGGCAAGGCGTCGCCGGGTGACGTGCGCGGCATCCTCGTCGCCCGCGATCGCGAGGCCGCCGGCCAGGTCGCGCCACCATATGGCCTGGTGCTCTGGGAGGTCGGCTACCCGTGATGCGTTCCCCGGCCACGCAGGCCGTTGTCGACCGCTCGCGCCGGCGCTCGCTCGCTCGGATCGGTGGAGGGACTCCGCTCATGACCAAGGTTCGTGCCCACGCCCAGCAGGTGACCGAGCCCGACGAGATCGTCGACCGGCTGCGCCAGTCCGGGCACAGCGTCGGGCGGACCCGTCGGGCGGTGGTCGACGCCGTGCGGGCCCGCCACGGCGCCTTCACCGCCGACGAGCTGGCCACCGCCGTCCCCGACGTCCACGTCGCCACGGTGTACCGCACGCTCGCCCTGCTCGAGGAGATCGGCGCCCTGCGCCACGTCCACCTGTCGCACGGCGCGGCGATCTACGAACCGAGCCTGGCCGAGCCGATGCGCCACCTCGTGTGCGAGGTGTGCGGCCGCCACGTCGCGGTCGCCAACAGCCTGTTCGCCGACGTCAGCGCGACGCTCGCCGCCGACTACGGCTTCGTCCTCGAGGGCACCCACTTCGCCATCGTCGGCCGCTGCTCCACCTGCGCCGCCACCTGACCTCCGCGTTTGTGCGCGGACGCGCGCCATGGCGATCGCTGGTGCACAAACGCGTGATCGTCCAATCCGTGTGACGGCTGGTGGCGAACCTTGATCTGCAACCGAGTCGCATTTAGGGTCGCGGTCGGGCACGGGCAGATGGAGGTCGCATGCTGGCAATGCACATCCCGGACGGCTTCCTCGACGGGCCGACCTCGCTCGTGGCGGTGGCCATCGCCCTCGCCGGCGTCGCCTGGTGCCTGCGGAGGACGTCGGCGACCTTGGACGAGCGGGAGATCCCCGTCGTCGGGCTCGCCGCAGCGTTCGTCTTCGCCGCCCAGATGCTCAACTTCCCGGTCGCCAACGGCACCAGCGGGCACTTCTTCGGCGGTGTGCTGGCGGCCGTGCTCGTCGGTCCCTACGCCGGTGCCCTCGCCGTCACCGTGGTCCTCGCCGTCCAGGCCCTGCTGTTCGCCGACGGCGGCCTCTCGGCGCTCGGCCTCAACGTCGTCAACATGGCGCTGATCGGCGCCTTCGCCGGGTACGGGGTGTTCCTCGTGCTGCGCCGCGTGATGGGCAACACGACGGCCTCCGTCACGCCGGCGGCCGGGTTCGCCGCCGTCGTCGCCCCCGTGCTGGCGGCGGGGGCCTTCGTCGTCGAGTACGCCGTCGGCGGCAACGACGCCGTGTCCGTGGGCTCGGTTGCCACGGCGATGATCGGCGTCCACGTCCTGATCGGCATCGGTGAGGGCATCATCACCGCCCTCGCCGTCGGCGCCGTCATGGCGATGCGTCCCGACCTCGTGTACGGCGCCCGGGGCACGATCGGCGTGCCGGCGCCGGTCCGCGTGGCCGGGACGCAGGGGTTGCGCTGATGGCCACCCACCGGCTCTCGCTGCTCACCTTCCTGGCCGTCGGTGTCGCCACGTGCGTCCTGATGGTCGTCTTCATCGCCCCCTGGGCGAGCTCCCACCCCGACGGGCTGGAGAAGGTCAGCGCCGACACGGGGATCGACGCGAGCGCCCTCGAGCACGATCTGGCCGGCAGTCCCCTCGCCGACTACGGCGTCGATGGCGTCGACAGCCGGATGCTCGGCACGGGCCTGGCCGGCGTCATCGGTGTCGTGGCCACGTTCGTCGTGGGCGCCGGCTCCGTCTGGCTGATCCGCCGGCGGCGCGACCCGGCGGCACGGCCGACGACGGCCGGCACCACCTGACGGGCAGGCGATCGTGTCCGGCCGCCACCGCCACCTGGTGCTGCACCGTCAGGGGCCCCTCCACCGCCTCCCACCGCAGTGCAAGCTGGCGGCGACCCTGCTCTTCGTGTTCGCCGTGGTGGCGACGCCGAAGGAGCAGGTCTGGGCGTTCGGCGTCTACGCCGCCCTCATCGTCCTCGCCGCCGAGATCGGCCGGGTGCCGTTGCTCGGCATCGCCCGGCGACTGGTCATCGAGGTGCCGTTCCTGGCCTTCGCCGCGCTGCTGCCGATCCTCGGGCGCCCGCCGCGCGTCGACGTGCTCGGGCTGCAGCTGTCCGAGCCGGGACTGTGGGCGGCGTGGAACATCGTCGTGAAGGGCACGCTCGGTGTCGCCGCCACCGTCGTGATGGCGTCGACGACGACGATCCCCCACGTGCTCGCCGGGCTCGAGCGCCTGCGCGTCCCGCGCACGCTCGTCGCCATCACCGCCTTCATGATCCGCTACGGCGACGTCATGGGCGACGAGGTCCACCGGATGCGCATCGCCAGGGAGTCGCGTGGCGCCGGTGGTGGCCGCGTCGCGCTCGCCCGCGCCGTCGCCACGTCGGCCGGCGCCCTGTTCGTGCGCTCCTACGAGCGCGGCGAGCGCGTCCACCTGGCGATGGTGTCGCGCTGGCTACGCCGGCACGATGCCGGTGCGCGACGCCCCGGCGACCTGGCGGGCGTGGTGCGCCTGCCTGGCCTGGCCGGCGGCCGCGGCGGTCGTCGCCCTCACCGCGTGGTGGCCGGCGTGAACGCGCTGGAGGTGCGCGACCTCGCCTTCACGTACCCCGACGGGCACGAGGCGCTGTGCGGCGTCGACCTCACCGTGGCCGGCGGCGAGCGGGTGGCCATCCTCGGACCCAACGGAGCCGGCAAGACCACGCTGGTGCTCGCCCTGAACGGCATCAACGCGGCGACCCGCGGCTCCGTGACCGTGGGCGGCCTGCCCGTCGAGCGGGCCAACCTCCGGGAGATCCGGCGTCGCGTCGGCATCGTGTTCCAGGACCCCGACGACCAGTTGTTCATGCCGACGGTGCGCGAGGACGTGGCGTTCGGGCCGTCCAACCTCGGTCTCCGCGGTGACGCCCTCGAGGCCCGCACGGCCGAGGCCCTCATGGCGGTCGGCATGGCCCACGTCGCCGACCGCTCGCCGCACCACCTCAGCTTCGGCGAGCGCCGGCGCGTCGCGCTCGGCGACCGTGCTGGCCATGCGGCCCGACGTGCTCGTGCTCGATGAGCCGTCGTCCAACCTCGATCCGGTGGCTCGTCGCGAGCTGGCGGAGATCGTCCTCGGCCTGCCCGTCACGATCCTGCTGGTCACCCACGATCTGCCGTACGCCCTGCAGCTGTGCGCCCGGGCCGTCGTGCTCGACGCCGGCCGGGTCGCCGTCGACGGGCCGACGCGCGACGTGCTGGCCGACCGCGAGGCGATGGCGGCGCACCGCCTCGAGCTGCCCTTCGGCTTCGAGGTCCACCGGTAGCGTCGATCGCGTGAGCGACTACGCAGCCCCGCTCGAGGACATGCGCTTCGTGCTGGAGCACGTCACGGACGTCGCCGCGCTGGCCACGCTCCCCGGTTTCGAGCACGCCGACCCGGAGACGGTGGCCGGGGTGCTCGAGGAGGCCGGTCGCTTCTTCGGCGAGCAGCTGGCGCCGCTCAACCGCACCGGCGACGTCCAGCACAGCCGCCGCAACGCCGACGGCTCGGTGAGCACGC
Organism: uncultured Acidimicrobiia bacterium; assembly: GCA_963784255.1. Lineage (GTDB taxonomy): Bacteria > Actinomycetota > Acidimicrobiia > Acidimicrobiales > Ilumatobacteraceae > JALZMG01. The sequence continues at coordinate 51,020 of CAWAQO010000008.1, forward strand.
CGGACGGCTTCGCCAAGGCCTACCAGCGCTACGTCGAGGCCGGGTGGCCGGCCGTGCCGTTTCCGCCGGCCTACGGCGGCGGAGGGTTCCCGTGGCTCGTCGGCATCGCCATGCAGGAGGTCATGACCGCGGCCAACATGGCCTTCTCGCTGTGCCCGCTGCTGACCCAGGGCGCCATCGACATGCTCCTCCACTACGGCGACGAAGCGCAGCGCGAGATCTACCTGCCGAAGATGGTCACCGGCGAGTGGACCGGCACGATGAACCTCACCGAGCCGCAGGCCGGGTCGGACGTCGGTGCGCTCACCACGAGGGCGGTCCCCGCCGAGGACGGCTCGTGGCGGATCACCGGCCAGAAGATCTTCATCACCTACGGCGAGCACGACATGGCCGACAACATCGTCCACCTCGTGCTGGCCCGCGTCCCGGGCGCGCCGGCCGGCACCAAGGGGATCTCCTGCTTCATCGTGCCCAAGTTCCTCGTCGCCGACGACGGCACGCTCGGCGCGCGCAACGCCGTGGAGTGCGTCTCGATCGAGCACAAGATGGGCATCAACGCCAGCCCGACGTGCGTGATGGCGTATGACGACGCTGTCGGGTACCTCATCGGCCAGCCCAACGAGGGCATGCGCTACATGTTCAAGATGATGAACGTGGCCCGCCTGTCGGTGGGCCTCGAGGGCCTGGCCCTCGGCGAGCGGGCGTACCAGCAGGCCGCCGCCTACGCCGCCGAGCGGCGCCAGGGCCGCCCGCCGGGCGCGCCCGACGGCGCTCCGATCGCCGAGCACGCCGACGTGCGCCGCATGTTGCTGACGATCAAGGCGCACGTCGAGGCGCTGCGCGGGCTCGTCTACGTCAACGCCGAGTCGCTGGACCTCGCGGCGGCCCATCCGGACGAGGCGGTGCGGGCCGCGCGCCAGGAGCTGGCCGACATCCTGACGCCGATCACCAAGGGATGGGGCACCGATGTCGGGGTCGAGCTGACCTCGCTGGCCCTCCAGGTGCACGGCGGCATGGGCTACGTCGAGGAGACCGGCGTGGCCCAGCACTACCGCGACATCCGCATCGCCCCGATCTACGAGGGCACCAACGGCATCCAGGCCATCGATCTCGTCGGCCGCAAGCTCGGGCTGCGCGACGGGGCGGCGATCCGTGGCTACCTCGACGGCATCGCCGCGACCGCGGACGGCGCACGAGCGGCCGGTGGCGACCTCGCCGTGATCGGCGAGCAACTGGCCGCTGCTGTCGACACGCTCCGTTCAGCCACCGAGTGGCTGCTGGCCGCCGGGGACCCCGACGACGCCCTCGCCGGCGCGACGCCGTACCTGCGGATGGCCGGGCTCGTGACGGGCGGGTGGCTGCTGGCGCGCGCCGCCATCGCCGCGGCGTCGGCCGACACCGCCACGTTCCACGCGCGAGTTCCTCGACCAGAAGGTCGTCATCGCCCGCTTCTACGCCGCCCAGGTCCTCCCGCAGGCCGCCGCGCTGCTCCCCGCGGTCACTGCCGGCGCGGCCGACCTCTTCGCCTTCCAGCCCTGACCGCAGCAGCTCAGGCGAGCATCTCGTAGGTCACCGTCACCTGGAGGGTGAGCGTCTCGGCGCCCGCCTCGACGGGTGTGGCCATGGCGCGCAGGGCGGCGCGGGCGACCGGCACGGCGCCGGCGGCGCCGCCCTCGACGATCGTGATGGCGGCTCCGACGGTGGCGCCCTCTGCGGAGGCCAGCGCGGACGCCTTGCTGCGGGCGTCGGCGAGCGCCATCTCGCGCAGCGGCGCCAGCAGCGGGGCGGGTTCGGCGATGGTGAACGAGACCCCGTTCATCGTGAACTCGTCGCCGGCCGCCTGGGCGGCGACGTCGATGCGGGCGCCGGCCTGGTCGCTCGGCACGAGGACGCGCAGTGCGTGGGCGGCGACGTAGGCCTTGGCCGACTGGTCGAACCACAGCGTGATGCCCGTGGTCTGCACGTCGGCGTCGCCACTGCCGGCGTCGCGGAGGGCGGCCAGCACCGCTCCGGCCCGTTCCGACGCGAGGTCCAGCGCGCCCTGAGCCGACGCCCGGCGAGCCTGCACGCCGAGCGACAGCACGGCGCGGTCGGGCCGCACCTCCGTGCTGGCCACCCCGGTCACCGTCACCGTCCGCGCCACCTCGGTCACGGCCGGAGTGTTTCACGCGCCCGACGCGTTCGGGGACCACGCCTCCCGTTGGAGCGCCTGCACGGCACGGGTACACTCTCCCGGTTCCCATGTCCAGAGGTTCTACGAGCATGCGCACTTACTCCCCGAAAGCCAGCGAGATCGAGCGTTCCTGGCACGTCGTCAACGCCGACGGGCTGGTGCTCGGGCGGCTCTGCACCGAGGTCGCCCGCGTGCTGCGCGGCAAGCACAAGCCGATCTTCGCCCCGCACATCGACACCGGCGATCACGTCGTCATCGTCAACGCCAAGAAGATCGTGCTGACGGCCGGCAAGGGCGATCGCGAGCGGGTGTACCGCCACAGCGGCTACCCCGGCGGCATCAAATCGGAGACCTACTCCGAGTTGCTCGCTCGCAAGCCCGAGGACGCCATCCGCCAGACGATCAAGGGCATGCTGCCCAAGGGCCCGCTCGGGCGCCAGATGCTCACCAAGCTCAAGGTGTACGCCGGCCCGGACCACCCGCACGCGGCGCAGTCGCCCGAACCGCTCGACCTGTCCGCGGCGCGCGCCCGCTGATCCGGAGGCACCACCCATGGCCACCCCGCTGACCCAGACCACCGGCCGCCGCAAGGAGGCCATCGCCCGGGCGCGCCTGCGCCCCGGCACCGGCAGCATCACCGTCAACGGCCGCCCGTTCGACACCTACTTCACGACGCCGGCCCACCGCATGGAGGCCAGCGAGCCACTGCGGACCGTCGACGCCACCGAGCGCTTCGACGTCGACGCCACGATCACCGGTGGCGGCATCAGCGGCCAGGCCGGCGCCCTGCGCATGGCCCTCGCCCGCTCCCTCGCCGAGCTCGAGCCGGAGAACCGGGCCACCTTGAAGAAGGCCGGCTTGCTCACCCGCGACGCGCGGAAGAAGGAGAGCAAGAAGTACGGCCTCAAGAAGGCCCGCAAGGCGCCGCAGTTCACCAAGCGCTGAGCGCCCCACCGGGCCCGTCGTGAAGTTCGGCACCGACGGCGTCCGGGGCGTCGCCAACACCGAGCTCACCGCCTCGTTCGCCCTCGACCTCGGGCGCGCCGCGGCCCGCGTGCTCGGCGGCCGGGAAGCGGTCGTCGGCGGCGACACCCGCGTCTCCACGGCGATGCTCGAGGCCGCCTTCGTCGCCGGGCTGGCCAGCGAGGGTGTCGTCGCGCACCGCCTCGGCGTCGTGCCGACACCCGTCGTCGCGTTCGAGTCGGCCCGCCGGGACTGCCTCGGGGCCATGATCTCGGCGTCCCACAACCCCTACACCGACAACGGGATCAAGCTGCTCGCGCCCGGCGGCACCAAGCTGCCCGACGACGTCGAGGCGCGCATCGAGCAGACCGTCGGCTCCCTGCCTCCGCCCGCGGGCGATCCGGCGCAGCTGGTCGACGTCGAGGACAGCCCCGAGTACCGCGCCCACCTCCGTGCGGCCATCGACGGGCGCCGGCTCGACGGGCTGCGCATCGTCGTCGACGCGGCCAACGGTGCCGCCAGCGGCCTGGCCGCCCGGGTGTTCGTGGAGGCCGGCGCCGGCGTCGTCGCCATCCACGACCGGCCGGACGGGCGCAACATCAACGCCGGCTGCGGCGCGACCGCGCCGGGCGTCGCTGGCCGCCGCCGTCGTCGCCGAGGGCGCCGACCTCGGCCTGGCGCTCGACGGTGATGCCGACCGGCTGATGGCCGTCGACCACATCGGCGCCGTCGTGGACGGCGACCACGTCATCGCCATCTGCGCCCGCGACATGCACGAGCGCGGGCGGCTGCGTGACGACACGGTCGTCACGACGGTGATGGCCAACCTCGGGTTCCGCATCGCCATGGAGGCCAGCGGCATCAAGGTCGTCGAGACCGCCGTCGGCGACCGCTACGTGCTCGAGGCGCTCGACGTCGCCGGCCTCTCCCTCGGCGGCGAGCAGAGCGGGCACGTGATCTTCCGCGACCTCGCCACCACCGGGGACGGGCTGCTGACCGGGCTCGTGCTGGCCGACATCGTCGTGCGCTCCGGCCGGCCGCTCGCCGCCCTCGCCGCCGACGCCATGACCCGCCTGCCGCAGGTCCTCGTGAACGTGCCGGTCGAGGTCCCGATGCCCGACGCCGCCTCCCGCCTCGCCACCGACATCGCCGCCGTCGAGGCCGAGCTGGCCGGCCGGGGACGGGTGCTCGTCCGTCCGAGCGGCACCGAGCCGCTCGTGCGGGTGATGGTCGAGGCGCCCACCGACGGCGACGCCCGCCACGCGGCGGACCGCTTGGCCGACGCCGTCCGGGCCGCCGCCGGCTCGATCCCTCCCGGCTGACCCACGATCTGGGCGGGATCCTCACCAGCAGGTGGGACGATTCCCGCCCAGAAGACCAGGTGGCGAGAATCCCGCCCAGATTGGGGGACGCTGCCGGACCGCGTCGGGAAGCCGTCACTAGCCTGGTCGGGCATGTGCGGCATCGTCGGCATCGTCAGCCGGGACCCGTCCCGACCCACGCCGACGGCGGCCGAGCTGGTCGGCGGGCTCGACGCCGCGCTCGCCCGGCGCGGTGACCCGGCGGCCGTCGCCGCCGCCGTGCGCCAGGTCGACGACCTGCTCCACGGCCTGCCGGGCGTGCGCGCGCTGGCCGACCGGGCCGAGCTCGTCGCGGCGATCACGGCCCGGCTGGACCAGCTCGACGCCTACGCCGCCGACGTCGATGCCGGTGTCGCGGCCGCCCCCGACGCCGACACCGTCGAGGCGGCCAGCGCCGTCGCCACGGCCCTGCGCGACGCCCTGTGGGCCGTCCGCCGCGATCGCCTCCGCACCGCCCAGGCGGTCGCCGACCTCGCCGGCCGTGACGCCGGCCCGGCCGCCGTGGCCGGCTACCTCTCGATCCAGCAGGCGCTGTCGGCGATCGACCGCATGGAGGTGCGCGGCCGCGACTCCGCCGGCATCCACGTGTTCGTGTGGGACCACGACCTCGCCGCCGACGACCCGGCGCTCGCGGCCGCGTTGGCCGCCCGCGGGCACGACCGTCTGTTCCAGGGCGGGTCGGTGCGGCTCGCCGGCCGGTGCCTGTCGATCGTCCACAAGGCCGCCGCCGAGATCGGCGAGCTCGGCGACAACACGCTGGCGATGCGCAGCGCCGTCGCCGCCGACGACCTGCTCCGACTCGCCTTGCGCAGCCCCCGGGCCCGCGTCGCCGTCCTCGGCCACACGCGCTGGGCCAGCGTCGGGATCATCTCTCAGCCCAACGCCCACCCGGTGAACAGCGAGGAGGCCGAGCAGCCGGGCGGCCCGCCGCCGCCGTACGTCGTCGCCGCGCTCAACGGCGACGTCGACAACCACGCCGACCTCAAGGTCGCCGAGGGCTTGCGCTTCGCCGGACCGATCACCACTGACGCCAAGGTGATCCCGGCCCTCGTCGCCCGCCACGCCGGCACCGGCGTCGACACCGTCGAGGCGTTCCGCCGCACCGTCGCCTCGTTCGAGGGGTCGGTGGCCATCGGTGCCGCCGCCGCCGACGAGCCGGGGCAGCTGCTCTTCGCCCTCCACGGTTCCGGGCAGGGCATCTACATCGGCGTCGCCGAGGACCGCTTCGTCGTCGCCAGCGAGCCCTACGGCGTCGTCGAGGAGACGGTCCACTACGTCCGGCTGGACGGTGAGCACGGGGGCCAGATCGCCGTGCTCGACACGGCCGGTGCCGGCACGCTCGACGGCATCCGCCGCATCGGGTACGACGGCGCCGCCCAGCCGGTCACCGCGGCCGACGTCAGCACCGCCGAGGTGACGACCCGCGACATCGACCGCGGCGAGGCGCCGCACTTCTTGCTCAAGGAGATCACCGAGTCGCCCGACAGCTTCGCCCGCACCCTGCGCGGCCGGCTGACCGAGGCCGACGGTCGTCTGCGGGCGACCGTGGGGAGCCGCGCCCTCCCGCCCGCCGTCGCCGCCCGGCTCGCCGAGGGCACGATCCGCCGGGTGCGCGTGATCGGCCAGGGCACGGCGGCCATCGCCGGGCAGTCCATGGCCGCCGTCCTCGACGAGCTGGCCGCGGGTGCGTTGGACATCGACGCCATCACGGCCACCGAGCTGTCCGGCTTCGGCCTGCGCCTCGACATGGCCGACACGCTCGTCGTGGCGATCAGCCAGAGCGGCACGACCACCGACACCAACAGAACGGTCGACCTCCTGCGGGCCCGTGGCGCCGCCGTGCTGGCCATCGTCAACCGCCGCTCCAGCGACCTCACGGACAAGGCCGACGGCGTGCTGTACACGTCCGACGGGCGCGACATCGAGATGAGCGTGGCGTCGACGAAGGCGTTCTACGCCCAGGTGGCCGCCGGCGTCGTGCTGGCCTGCGCCATCAGCGAGGCCGCCGGCGTGGGCACCGACACCCGCCGCCACGAGCTGCTCACCTCGCTACGCGCCCTGCCGGACGCGATGCGCACCGTGCTGTCGCGCCGAGAGATCGTCGCCGACGCGGCGTTCCGCTTCGCGCCGGCCAAGCGTTACTGGGCGGTCGTCGGCAGCGGTGCCAACAAGGTGGCCGCCGAAGAGGTGCGCATCAAGCTGAGCGAGCTCTGCTACAAGTCGATCGCCTGCGACGTCACTGAGGACAAGAAGCACATCGACCTCTCCTCGGAGCCGCTGATCATCGTGTGCGCGGCCGGGCTGACCGGGAGCACCGCCGACGACGTCAGCAAGGAAGTCGCCATCTTCCGCGCCCACAAGGCGACGCCGATCGTGATCGCCGACGAGGGTGACACCCGCTACGCGGCCGCCGCCGTCATCCCCGTGCCGTCGGTCGATCCGGCGCTCGGGTTCGTGCTCGCCGCGATGGTCGGGCACCTCTTCGGCTACGAGGCGGCGCTGGCCATCGACGCCTCGGCCCGTCCGCTGCGCGAGGCGAGGGAGGTCATCGAGCGGGCCGTCGCCGACGAGGCGTCGGCCGATGCCGTGCTGACTCGGGTCCGCCACGAGATCGGGCGCCACGCCCAGCACTACACCGACGGCCTGCGCGACCACCGCTACGACGGCCACCTGGAAGCGAGCACGGCCGTGCACCTCGCCGGCCTGCTACGCGACGTCTCCTCCGACCGTCCGGTCGAGGAGTACCAGGCCGGTTCCGGCAAGGTCGGCACGCCGGCGGCGCTCGTCGACGACCTCGTCGTCGCGATCACCCGGGCCATCGAGGAACTGACGCGGCCCATCGACGCCATCAAGCACCAGGCCAAGACGGTCACCGTCGGGATCTCGCGCAGCGACGAGGGGATCCTCGACCGGACGCTCGTGCAGGCGGTGCTGGCCGCCGGCGCCGGTCGCGACGTGCTCAGCTACCACACGCTGAAGGTGCTCGCCGACCTCGACCCGGCGGTGGCCGAGGTCACCGGGTTCACCCGGTACGGGATCGACGGACGGACCGTGTCGGTCGTCGACCGCGGCGGCATCTCGCGTGAGCTCACCAGTCGCGTCGAGCACGATCCGACGCTGGTCGGCACGAAGCGGCGGGTGGCCAGCGAGCGCGACGTGCTGGTGGCGCGGGGCCGCCGCGACGGCCGGACGGTGATCCTCGTGCCGGAGGTCAAGGCCACGACGACCACCGGCATCACGTTGCTCCACGTGCGCTTCCACGACCGGCTCGACGCGGCCACGATGCGCTCGGTGCTCGTCGGCTACGACCGCCGCTACGACCGCCTGGTCGACTGGGTGACGGAGACCGAGGGGTCGTTCGACGACGCGCTGCTCGGCGAGCTGCCCGTCGACGAGCTGCTGATCGATCCGATCTCCGAAGCAGCCGACCGCTGGCGGCGGTGACGCGATGATCGGCCTCGGCGTCGACGTCGTCGAGATCGAGCGGTTCCGCCGAGCGCTGGCCCGCACGCCGACGATGCGTGAGCGCCTGTTCACGCCGGTGGAGCTGGACTACGTCGCGCCGAAGGTCGATCCGGTGCCGTCGCTGGCCGCCCGCTTCGCCGCCCGGGAGGCGGTGATGAAGGCGCTCGGCCTCGGGCTCGGCGCGTTCGGCTTCCACGAGGCCTGGGTCGAGGTCGAGGAATCCGGCGCGCCCCGCCTGCACCTGGCCGGCCGGGCCTGGGAGCTGGCGGTCGACCGCGGCGTCGTCCGCTGGCACCTCTCGCTCACCCACGACGGCCCCGTCGCCGTCGCCGTCGTCATCGCCGAGTGATGACGCATTTCCTCAACTCTTCGGCCAGAGCGACACGAAGTGTCGCCTGGACACAAGAGTTGAGGATTCCGGCCGGGTTACCGTCGAACTCGTGATCCCGATCGTGACGCCGGAGGAGATGGCGGCGATCGATGCGGCGGCGCCCGAGCCGGTGGAGGTGCTCGTCCAGCGGGCCGGGGCGGCGGTGGCCCGGATGGCCCGCCAGATGCTCGGCGGGACCTATGGGCGTGTCGTCAACGTGGTCATCGGCAAGGGCAACAACGGTGCCGACGGCCGGGTGGCCGCGGACGATCTCGAAGCGCGCGGCGTCAAGGTGCGGCGCTTCGACGCCGCCGACTGTCCGGCCCGCCTCCCTGATGCCGACCTCGTCGTCGACGCCGCCTACGGCACCGGGTTCCACGGCGCGTGGCGGGCGCCGCGCGTCGGGAGCGCGCCCGTGCTCGCCGTCGACATCCCGAGCGGCGTCGGCGGCCTGACCGGCGAAGCCGGCCGCGGCGTCCTGCCCGCCGACCGGACGGTGACGTTCGCCGCCCTCAAACCCGGCTTGCTGTTCGGTGCCGGGCGCGTCCTCGCCGGCGACGTCGAGGTCGTCGACATCGGCCTCGACACCAGCCGTGCCCGGGCCCACCTCGTCGAGAGCGACGACGTCGCCCGCTGGTGGCGCCCGCGACCACCGACGGCGCACAAGTGGACGCGTGCCGTCCGGGTGATCGCCGGCGGCCCCGGCATGACCGGCGCCGCCCACCTCGCCTCCGGCGCCGCGCTGCGGGCGGGCAGCGGCATGGTCTCGCTGTCCAGCCCCGGCGTCGACCCGTCGGCCCCGCCGGAGGTCGTCCGCCGGCGGCTGCCGGCGTTCGACTGGTCCGGCGCCGTGCTGGAGGACCTCCACCGCTTCCACGCCCTCGTCGTCGGCCCCGGCCTGGGGCGCGAGGAGTACACCGTGACGGCCGTCCGGGCCACCGTGGCCGCCGCGCCGGTGCCGGTGGTGATCGACGGCGACGGGCTGTTCGCGCTGGCGTGGGATCCGGACGGCGCCGGCCCCCTGCTGCAGCGGCGCCAGCACCCGACCGTGGTGACACCGCACGACGGCGAGTTCGGCCTGCTGGCCGGGCACCGGCCGGGGGCCGACCGCATCCTCGCCGCCCGTCGCCTGGCCGCCGACCTCGGCAGCGTGGTGCTGCTCAAGGGCCCCGCCACGGTCGTCGCCGATCCCGAGGGCGACGTGCGCGTGGTCGCCGCCGGCGACGAGCGGCTGGCCACCGCCGGCACCGGCGACGTGCTGGCCGGTGTGCTCGGCGCGCTCCTCGCCACCGGCATGCCGGCCCTCGACGCGGCGGCATCGGCGGCGTGGATCCACGCCGAGGCGTCCCGCCGCCGGCCGGCCGTCGGGCTGGTCGCCGGCGATCTGGTCGACGCCCTGCCCGAGGTGCTGGACAGCCTGCCGCGATGAACGCCGAGGAGCGTCCGTCGCGCTGGGCCTGGGCGGAGGTCGACCTGGCGGCGGTGGCCCACAACGTCGGGGTGCTGCGGCGGGCCGCGGCGCCGGCGGGCGTGTGGGCCGTCGTCAAGGCCGACGGCTACGGCCACGGCGCCGTGGCGGTGGGGCAGGCGGCGCTCGCCGCTGGGTGCGGCGGGCTGTGCGTCGCCCTGACCGCAGAGGGCGTGGCGCTGCGCGAGGCCGGGATCACCGCACCCGTGCTCGTGCTGACCGAGCAGCCGCCCGAGCATGCCGCCACGATCGTCGCCCACCACCTGACGCCCACCGTCACGACGCCGGCCGGCATCGCCGCCCTCGACCGCGCCGCGCTCGGCAGCGGGCTCGACGTCCACCTCAAGGTCGACACCGGCATGCACCGCGTCGGCGCGGCGACGGCAGACGTGCCGGACCTGATCGCGGCCATCGGACGGGCGCCGCGCCTGCGCCTCGCCGGCGTCTTCACCCACCTCGCCGTCGCCGACGAGCCCGACGATCCGTACACGGCCGGCCAGCTGGCCCGCTTCGACGAGGTGCTCGCCGACCTGCCGCCGGGCACGCTCGACGCCGTCGCTGTCCACGCCGCCAACTCGGCCGCCGCCTTCGTCGCCCCGGCGGCCCGGCGCTCGTTCGTCCGGGCCGGGATCGCGGTGTACGGGATCACGCCGGGGCCGGGCGTCGCCGACCGCTGCACCGACCTCCGCCCGGTCATGGCCGTGAAGGCGCGGGTGGCGTTCGTGAAGCGCCTCCGCGCCGGGGCGCGGCTGTCGTACGGCCTGCGCTACACGCTCGCCGCCGACGCCAACGTGGCCACCGTGCCGCTCGGGTACGCCGACGGCGTGCGGCGGGGACTGTCGTCGCGGGCCGACGTGCTGATCGGCGGGCGGCGGCGCCGCATCATCGGCACCATCACCATGGACCAGCTGATGGTCGATTGCGGCGACGACGACGTGCGGTCGGGCGACGAGGTCGTGCTCATCGGGGCCCAGGGTGGGGAGCGGATCACGGTCGAGGAGTGGGCCGACGAGCTCGGGACGATCGGCTACGAGATCACCTGCGGCATCAGTCCCCGCGTCCCGCGGCAGTGGCGGTGAATAGCATCGTCCCGTCATGGCGCCGACTCCCCGTCTCGAGCTGCGCGCAACGTCGCTCAATGCCACCCACGCCATCGCCGGCGCGGTGGCCGCGCTGGCGCGGCCGGGTGACGTCATCGTCCTCGCCGGGGAGATGGGCAGCGGCAAGACGGCGTTCGCCCAGGGCTTCGGGCGCGCCCTCGGCGTGACCGAACCGATCACGTCGCCGACGTTCACGCTGGTGCACTCCTACGACACCGGCGGGGCGACGTTGCACCACGCCGACCTGTACCGCCTCGAGCACCTCTCCGAGGTGGCCGACCTGGCGCTCGCCGAGCTGGCCGAGTTCGACGGCATCGTCCTGGTCGAGTGGGGTGACGTCGTCGAGTCGACGCTCGGCGAGCACCTCGTCGTGCGCCTGGGCGCCGTGGCCGACGACGTCGATGCCCGCACCCTCACCGTGTCGGCCGTCGGGCCGAGCTGGGCGCGGCGATGGGCGGCCCTCGGGGCGGCCACCGAGGAGCACGCGTGCTGATCCTCGGCATCGAGACGGCCACCGAGCAGGTCAGCGTGGCGCTCGGGGGGCACGAGGGCGTCATCGCGCTGTTCGACATGGCCCGCGGGCGGCGCCACGCCGAGGTGCTCACGCCGGCCATCGACTTCCTGAGCGCGCAGACGAACATCGGGCTCGACGAGCTCGGCCTGATCGCCGTCGACGTCGGGCCGGGGCTGTTCACCGGGATGCGCGTCGGCCTGGCCGCGGCCAAGGCGATGGCCATGGCGCTGCGGATCCCGATGATCGGGATCTCGTCGCTGGACCTGCTGGCGTTCCCCCACCGGCGGTCCGACCGCGTCGTCGTGCCCGTCGTCGACGCCCGCAAGGGCGAGGTGTTCTACGCGATGTACCGGCAGGTGCCCGGTGGGCTGCAGCAGGTCGTCGCGCCACGCGTCGGGCCGGTCGACGAGCTCGTCGCCGACCTGCTGGCCCGCAGCCAGGAGGCGCTCTGCGTCGGCGACGGCGCCCACCGCTACCGGACCGAGATCCTCGACGGCTTCCACTGCGAGATCGCCGACGACCTCCACCCGTCGGCCGGGCCGCTGGTCCAACTGGCCCACGCCCGCGCCCTGCGCGAGGAGTGGGTCAGCCCCTCCGACATCCGTCCGGTCTACCTGCGCCAGCCCGACGCCCAGATCAACTGGGCCAGCCGCACCAGCGGGGTGGCCCGATGACCGCCGGGAAACCCGACGCGTGCTCACGTGCGAGCGAGCGAGCGCCAGCGAGCGAGCGGCCAGCAACGGCCTGCGTGGCCGGGGAACGCAATGAGCGTGCTGGCCCGGTTGCTCGACCGGCCGGCCGGGGGCGGTCCGGCGATCGAGCCGATGCGTCACCGCCACGTCGGCCAGGTGCTCGCCATCGAGCAGGCCTGCTACCCGAAGCCGTGGAGCGCCAAGGTGTTCCACGACGAGCTGGACCAGGCCCGCGACGGTCACCGCCACTACGTCGTCGCCCGGCTCGGGCGCCAGGTCATCGGCTACGGCGGGCTGATGTTCGTGGCCGACGAGGCCCACGTCACCAACCTCGCCGTGCACCCGGACCACCGCCGCTACGGCGTCGGCGCCCGGATGCTCGGCGCGCTCGCCGACGCGGCCATCGCCCGCGGCTGCACGGCGTGGACGCTGGAGGTGCGCGCCGGCAACCACGCCGCCCAGGAGCTGTACCGGACGTTCGGCTTCGTGCCGGCCGGCATCCGCGCCCGCTACTACGAGGGGACCGACGACGCCATCGTGATGTGGTGCCACGACATCCAGAGCGCGGCCTACGCCCGCCGTCTCGGGGAGCTCCAGCGGTGACCGGCGTCGCCGACGAGCCCGCCTGGGAGGTCGGGCCGCAGACGCTCGTGCTCGGCATCGAGACGAGTTGTGACGAGACGGCGGCGGCGCTCGTGATGGGTGGCGGTGACGTCGTGTCGAGCGTGGTCAGCTCGCAGATCGAGCTGCACGCCACGTTCGGCGGCGTCGTGCCCGAGATCGCCAGCCGTGCCCACCTCGACCTGCTCAACCCGGTGGTGGCGCGGGCGTTCGTCGAAGCGGGCGTCGACGACCGCCGCGTCGACGCGGTGGCCTGCACGATCGGGCCGGGCCTGATCGGCGCGCTGCTGGTCGGCGTGTCGGCGGCCAAGGCGCTGGCCCTCGCCTGGGACGTGCCGTTCGTCGGCGTCAACCACCTCGAGGCCCACCTGTACGCCGCCCTCCTCGACGATCCGTCGCTGGAGCTGCCGATCGTCGTCCTGCTCGTGTCCGGCGGGCACACGCTGCTCGTCGAGATGCCCGAGCTCGGTCGCTACCGGGTGCTCGGGCAGACCATCGACGACGCCGCCGGCGAGGCGTTCGACAAGGTCGCCCGCTTCCTCGGCCTCGGCTACCCCGGCGGGCCGGCCGTCGAGCGGATCGCCCAGACCGGCGACCCGACAGCGGTCGACTTCCCGCGGGCGATGCGCAACGAGGGCCTCGACTTCAGCTTCTCGGGCCTGAAGACGGCGGTGATGTACCACGTGCGGGCCAACCCCGACGCCGACACCGCCGACATCGCGGCGTCGTTCCAGGCCGCCGTCGTCGACGTCCTCGTGCACAAGGCCAGGCGGGCGGCCGCCGAGGTCGGTGCCAAGGGCCTCGCCATCGGCGGCGGCGTGGCGGCCAACTCCAAGCTGCGCGAGGACCTCCTCGACGCCTGCGCCGCCGACGGGCTGCACGCCTACCTGCCGAGCCGGGCGATGTGCACCGACAACGCGGCGATGATCGCCGCCGCCGGGTGGCACCGCCTCCGGCTCGACGGCCCGACGCCCCTCGACGTCGGCGCCTACCCGAACCTCCGGTTGTGATCCCCGTTCTGTCGTTCGATGGCGGCCCGATGCGGCCGTTTCCAAACGACAGAACGGGGGTTACGGTCCACCGGCGGATGCAACTCCGACCTCGGTTCGTTCGTGCCGCAGGCACCGGTGGTCCTGGCGCCGATGGCCGGGGTCACGAACGCGCCCTTCCGCGCCCTGTGCCGACGCTTCGGCGCGGGACTCGTCTACGTCAACGAGATGGTCATGGCCACGGCGCTGGTCCACGGCAACGCCAAGACCGAGCGGATGGTCACGTTCGGGCCGGACGAGCACCCGCGCAGCCTGCAGGTGTACGGCTCCGATCCCGAGACGATGGGCCGGGCCGTCGATCGCACCTGCGGGCGCGGTCTCGTCGACCACCTCGACTTGAACTTCGGCTGCCCGGCCGCCAAGGTCACCCGCAAGGGCGGGGGCGCTGCCGTGCCGGCGAAGCCGAGCCTGCTGCGAGCCATCGTGCGGGCGGCGGTGACGGCGGCGGAGCCCTACGGCGTGCCGGTCACGGCGAAGTTCCGCATGGGCCTGCACGACCGGCTGCTCACCCACCTGCGGGCCGGCGCCATCTGCGCCGACGAGGGCGTGGTGGCGATCGCTCTGCACGCCCGCACGGCCCAGCAGCACTACGCCGGTGACGCCGACTGGTCGGCGATCGGGGAGCTCAAGGCGCACGTCACGACGATCCCGGTGCTCGGCAACGGCGACATCTGGGAGGCCGCCGACGCCGTGGCGATGATGCGGGCCACCGGCTGCGACGGCGTCGTCGTGGGTCGTGGCTGCCTCGGCCGCCCGTGGCTGTTCGGCGACCTCGTCGAGGTGCTCGCCGGCCGCCCCGCCCCGGCGCCGCGCCCGCTCGGCGTGGCTGCCGCGGTGATGGCCGAGCACGCCACCGCGCTGGTCGCCCACGTCGGCGACGAGCGGGCGGCCCTGTGCACGTTCCGCAAGCACGCCTCGTGGTACCTCACCGGCTACCCGGTCGGGCCGGCGCTGCGGCAGCGCTTCGGCCAGGTCTCGTCGCTGGCCGAGCTCGACGACCTCGTCGCCCTGCTCGACCCGGCCATGACCGTGGTCGAGGGCGGCGAGCGCATCCGTCGCGGCCACACCAACGGCCCGATCCGCGTCGCCCTGCCCGATGGCTTCCTCGACGACCCGGCCGCCCTCGAGCACGACCTCACCGTGCCGGCCGACGACGACGTGCTGGCCCTGTCCGGGGGCTGACCGGGCCGTTCCCGGAACTGAATCCCGGTCGAGGGGTCCAGAGCCGATCAAGTCTCCAGAGAACCTACGGGCGTGGCCGGCGAACATCGCGACGGCACACTGTGTTGGTGATCGAGGAGGTGCGCAGGACCCTCGGCGGGGCCATCTTCCAGCGGATCGCCGGGCCCGACGGTCCGGCCGTGCGCCGGCGGCTGCGGGCCGCCGGCGACCCGTGGTTCGAGCCGGGGAGCCCGATCACCCGGGTGCACGCCGATGCGTCGATGTTCGTCGGCGGGCTGAGCGCCCTGCTGCTCCAGTCGCTGCACCCGCTGGCGATGGCCGGCGTCGACCAGCACTCCGGCTACCGCGGCGATCCGTGGGGTCGCCTCGCCCGAACGAGCCGCTTCCTCGCCGTCACCACGTACGGGTCGGCCGCCGACGCCGAGCGGGAGGTGCGCGCCGTGCGCGCCGTCCATCGGCGCGTGCACGGCACGGCCCCGGACGGTCGCCACTACGCCGCCTCCGACCCGCACCTGTTGTCGTGGGTGCACGTGGCGGAGGTCGACAGCTTCCTTCGGGCGCACCAGCGCTTCGGCGCCAGGCCGCTGACGTCGGCCGAGGCCGACGAGTACGTCGCCCAGACCGGCCGGGTCGCCCTCGCCCTCGGCGCCGTGACCGTCCCGACGACGGTGGCCGAGGTCGCCGACGTCCTCACGAACTACCGACCGGAGCTGGCCGGCACGCCGGCGGCCCGCGCCACCGCCCGCTTCCTCGTCGCCAACCCGCCCTTGCCGCTCGTGCTCCGCGGCGCCTACCTGCCCCTCGCCGCCGCGGCCGTCGCCCTGCTGCCGCGCTGGGCCCGCTGGCCGTTGCGGCTGCCGTGGCTGCCCGTCACCGAGGCGACGGTCGTGCGGGCCGGCGGCGAGCTCGTCACCCAGGCCATCCGCTGGGCCCTCCCTGCGGCATGACCACGCCGTTGGTGCTGGCCTCCGGCTCGCCGCGCCGCCGCCAGCTCCTCGCCCTCCTCGGCGTCGAGTTCACGGCCGTCGCCCCCGACGTCGACGAGACCCCTGCCGACGGCGAGGCACCCACCGCGCTGGTGCGCCGGCTGGCCGTCGCCAAGGCCGACGCCGTCGACGGCTCGGCGGTGCTGGCCGCCGACACCGTGGTCGAGCTCGACGGCGCCGTGCTCGGCAAGCCGGTCGACGCCGGGGATGCCCGCCGGATGCTGGCGCTGCTGTCCGGGCGGACCCACCGGGTCCACACCGGCGTCGCCCTGCGCAGCACGGCCGGCATCGACGTCGACGTCGTCACCACCGACGTGACGATGACGCCGATCACCCCGGTCGCCGCCGAGTGGTACGTCGGCACCGGCGAGCCCCTCGACAAGGCCGGCGCCTACGGCATGCAGGGCGCCGGCGGCGTGTTCGTCGAGCACATCCGGGGCAGCGCCAGCAACGTGGTCGGGCTCCCGCTGGCGACCGTCGCCGCCATGCTCGGCCGCCACGGGCTGTGGCGCCGTTAGCACTCTCGACGTCCGGTTGCTAACGGTCCGATCGGTGGCCTACGATTGGCACTCGCATCGGTCGAGTGCTAACCGCTCGCCCGGAGGCCGAACCTGTCACCCCGCCAACGGAGGCTTGTCCAACATGTCACTGAAGCCGCTCGATGACCGCATCGTCGTCCAGCCCAACGAAGCCGAGCAGACCACTGCGTCGGGTCTCGTGATCCCCGACACCGCCAAGGAGAAGCCGCAGCAGGGCAAGGTGCTCGCCGTCGGACCCGGCAAGCGCGCCGAGAACACCGGCGAGATCGTCCCGCTCGGCATCGAAGTCGGCCAGACCGTGCTGTACTCGAAGTACGGCGGCACCGAGGTCACCATCGACGGCGACGACCTCCTGATCCTGTCGAGCCGCGACGTGCTCGCCATCGTCGAGGGCTGACCCGATGCCCAAGCTGCTGAAGTTCGACGAGGAGGCCCGGAGGGCGCTCGAGGCCGGCGTCAACAAGCTCGCCGACGCCGTCAAGGTGACGCTCGGGCCGAAGGGCCGCAACGTGGTCCTCGACAAGAAGTGGGGCGCCCCCACCATCACGAACGACGGTGTCTCGATCGCCAAGGAGGTCGAGCTCGACGACCCGTTCGAGAACATGGGTGCCCAGCTCGTCAAGGAAGTGGCGACGAAGACCAACGACGTCGCCGGTGACGGCACCACCACGGCCACCGTGCTGGCCCAGGCGCTGGTGCACCTCGGCATGCGCAACGTCGCTGCCGGTGCCAACCCGATGAGCCTCAAGCGGGGCATCGAGAAGGCCGTCGCCGCCGCCGTCGAGTCGATCCAGGCGCAGTCCAAGGACGTCGACGAGAAGACCGACATCGCCAACGTGGCCACCATCTCCGCCGCCGACTCGTCGGTGGGCGAGGTCATCGCCGAGGCCATCGACAAGGTCGGCAAGGACGGCGTGGTGACGGTCGAGGAGTCGAACACCTTCGGCACCGAGCTCGAGTTCACCGAGGGCATGCAGTTCGACAAGGGCTACCTGTCGCCGTACTTCGTCACCGACGCGGAGCGTCAGGAGGCCGTCCTCGAGGATCCGTACCTGCTGATCCACCAGGCGAAGGTCTCCACCGTCCAGTCGCTGCTGCCGTCCCTCGAGGCCGTCATGAAGTCCGGTCGTCCGCTGGTGATCATCGCCGAGGACGTCGAGGGCGAGGCCCTTGCCACGCTCGTCGTGAACAAGATCCGCGGCACGTTCAACGCCGTCGCCGTCAAGGCGCCGGGCTTCGGCGACCGCCGCAAGGCGATGCTGCAGGACATGGCCGTCCTCACCGGCGGCCAGGTCATCAGCGAGGACGTCGGCCTCAAGCTGGAGAACATCACCCTCGACCTGCTCGGCTCCGCCAAGCGGGTGATCGTCACCAAGGACAACACCACCATCGTCGACGGTGGCGGGACCTCGGAGGACGTCAAGGCCCGGATCAACCAGATCAAGGCCGAGATCGAGAACACCGACTCGGACTGGGACCGCGAGAAGCTCCAGGAGCGCCTCGCCAAGCTGGCCGGTGGCGTCGCCGTCATCAAGGTCGGCGCGGCCACCGAGGTCGAGCTGAAGGAGAAGAAGCACCGCATCGAGGACGCCGTCTCGGCCACCCGGGCGGCCATCGAGGAGGGTGTGGTCGCCGGCGGCGGCACCGCCCTCATCCGGGCCCGCAAGGCCGTGGCCAAGGTCGTCGAGTCGCTGCAGGGTGACGAGTCGACCGGCGCCCGCACGGTGTACGAGTCGCTGGTGGCCCCCACCCGCTACATCGCCGAGAACGCCGGCCTGGAGGGCTCGATCTGGGTCCAGCGGGTCGAGGCCGAGGAGGGCGCCACGGGCCTGAACGCGGCCACCGGCGAGCTGACCGACCTGATCAAGGCCGGCATCGTCGATCCGGCCAAGGTCACCAGGGCGGCGCTGCAGAACGCGGCGTCGATCGCCGCCATGGTCCTCACCACCGAGTGCCTCGTCGCCGACAAGCCGGAGCCCCCGGCGCCGATGCCTGCGGGCGGCGGCGGCGGCATGGGCGGCATGCCGGGGATGATGTAACCACCACCGACCTCGCATCTGGGCGGGATCCGTGCCACCAGTTGGTACGAATCCCGCCCAGATGCTTTACGTACGCTTCACTGCGTTGCGCTTCACCGTGAGCCGCGACGATCGTCTCCTGCGGCCGTTCTGGTTGCACCAGGCGGCCGAGTACCTGCTGGGGTTGGTGCTCGTGGCCCAGGGGTTGCAGAGCCCGACGCCGGTCGTGCCGGCGGTCGCCGGCGGGATCGTCCTCGTCAACGCGGCCGTGGTCGACGGTCCGCTCGGCGCGTTCCGGCTGTGCTCGCGGCCGGTGCACCGCATCGTCGACCTCGTCGTGATCGGACTGCTCGTCGTCCTCGCCGCCCTCCCCGGTCTCGACGTCGACAACACCAGCCGGATCCTGATGATCGGGATCGCCGCCATCCTCGCCGTGGTGTGGTGGAACTCGTCGTTCACCCGGCGGGCGCCCCGCTCGGCCACCGCGCCGGCCGACCGCGGCGAGGCCATCGGCCGCTCCGCCGGGCGGGCGTTCGGGGGGACCGTCCGGGCGATCCGCGACCGCCGTCGGTAGCGTCGGGCCCATGGCCTTCGACCAGCCGGCACCCGACCTCCAGAAGCTGCTCGCCGCCTGGGAGCAATGGGAGACCGGCGAGGAGGCGCCCGGCAAGGTGCTCGCCAACCTGAAGACGGCCGGCCTGCCCGAAGTGCTGCGCCAGCTCGCCGAGAGCGGCTGGCAGCCGGTGTCGTGACGATCGAGCGGCGGCCGGGCGGAGCCCAGTACATCCCGCGGCCCGCCGTCTGGGCGCCCGGCGACCTGGCCGCGCCCGCCGCCCACCCGCTGACGTTGACCGTCGCCGACCTCGTGTCCCGACTCGACGGCGCGGCCGGGCGGCCGATGCTGCCCGCCTTCCCGGACGCCCGCCTGTCCGCCGTGCTGGTGGCCCTGGCCGATGGTCCGGCCGGCGCCGAGGTGCTGCTGACCCGCCGCTCGCAGGACCTCCGCCACCACCGCGGGGAGATCAGCTTCCCGGGCGGGCGCCTGGACCCCGGCGAGACCGCCATCGAGGCGGCGCTGCGCGAGGCCGACGAGGAGGTCGGCCTCGATCCGGCCGCCGTCACGATCGTCGGCGAGCTCGACCACCTGAGCACGGTGGTCAGCCGCAGCTACATCGTGCCCGTCGTCGGCACGGTGGCGGCCCCGATCCCGCTGGGCCCGGCCAGCCCGGAGGTCGAGCGGGTGTTCTGGCTGCCGCTCGGCGAGCTGGTCCGGCCCGACACCTACCGCGCCGAGCGCTGGGGCCGCGCGCCGACCGACCGGCTGCTGCACTTCTTCGAGCTCGACGACGAGACGGTCTGGGGGGCGACGGCCCACGTGCTCGTCGACCTGCTCAGCCGATCCTGAGCTGACAGCACCGCGGCGCCGGCCCTGTGGTGACAAGGCCGGCGCTCCGCCCAGCGCCGTCCCCGTCAGCGGACTCCCTCGTCGCGCTCGCTGACCATCGTGCGCCTCGGTGGCCGCCGCTTCCGTGCCCGCCCCGACGCGCCGTGTGTGCCGGCGCTGACACAGTCAGGCGAGCGACTGGAGCAGGTGCCACGCCGCTGCGACGTGGCGCCACTCGGTCGCCGTGGCGCCGATCGAGAAGCGCAGGGCGACCTCGCCGTCGAGCACGGTGCGCGTGAACAGGACGCTTCCCGTCCCGTTGGCCCGCGCGATCAGCTCGTCGGTCGCCGCGCTCCCCGCAACGAGGCGCAGGCACAGCAGGTTCAGCGGGTGCGGGGCGACGATCTCGAAGCGGTCGTCGCCCGCCACCTCGGCGGCCAGTCGCTGGGTCAGCTCGACGTGCCGGCGGATCATCGTCTGGATCGACGCCACGCCCTCGAGGCGCAGGGTCATCCACAGCTTGAGGGCGCGGAAGCGCCGGCCGAGCGGCACCTGCCAGTCCCGGTAGTCGATCGCCGCGCCGCGCTCGGCGGCTGCCGAGCGGAGGTACTCGGGCAGGATGCTCAGCGCGCCCAGCAGGGCGCCGCGGTCGGCCGTCCAGAAGAGGTCGCAGTCGAAGTTGACGCCCATCCACTTGTGCGGGTTGGTGCACACGCTGTCGGCGACGTCGAGCCCGGTGTTGACCCAGCGGTGCTCCGGCGCCAGCGCGGCGATGCCGCACATCGCCGCGTCGACGTGCAGCCACAGCCCGGCGTCGGCGGCGACGGCGCCGATGGCGGGCGTCGGGTCGAAGGCCATCGACGACGTCGTGCCGTGGGTGGAGCAGACGAAGAAGGGCACCAGCCCGGCCGCCCGGTCGGCGGCGACGAGCTCGGCGAGCGCGTCCGGGCGCATCGCGAAGGCGCCGTCGTGGGGCACGGTGCGCAGCCGGTCGGTGCCGATGCCGGCGATGCGCAGGCCCTTCTCGACGCTGGAGTGGGCCTGGGCCGTGGCGTAGGCGACGAGCCGCGAGCTGTCACCGTCGGCGTTGACCCGGCCATCGGTGGCCCGCCACCGCGCGGCGAGGACGGCGACGAGGGTCGCCTCGCTGGCGGAGCCGTGGATGACACCGCCACCGGCGGCGCTGTCGGACCGGAACCGGTCGGGGAGGTCGAGCAGCTCGGCCATCCAGTCGAGCATCAGCGTCTCCAGCTCGGTGCACGCCGGCGATGTCACCCAGCTCATGCCCTGCACGCCGAGGCCGGCCGACAACAGCTCGCCGAGGATCGACGGGTACGACGTGTTCGAGGGGAAGTAGGCGAAGAAGCTGGGGTGCTGCCAGTTCACGATGCCCGGCACGATCACGTCGTCGACGTCGGCCAGCACGGCGTCCCAGGACTCGGGCCCGGCCGGCGGATGGGCCGGGAGGCGCCGCCGGACGTCGCCCGGCTCGAGGTCGGGTGCCACGCGGAGCTGCTCGACGCCGTCGAGGTGGTCGGCGATCCAATCGATCAGCTCGTGGCCGCGGCGGCGGAACTCGTCAGGCGTCATCGGGCACCTTCCGGCGCTGGCGGCGGGCGGCGCGCACGATGCGCCAGGCGATGAACGCCAGGCCTCCAAGTATGGCGACCAGGATCAGCACCTGGCGCCAGCCCCCGCGCGCGTCGCTGCCGCAGTCGGGTTGGGGCAGCGCGCTCGATGCACTCGTCGAGGTCACGGTCGGCGGGCAGGAACTCGTTCGCGGTGCCGACCACGTCCGGGCTCGCAGGACTCGCCTCCGTGCTCGCCGGCTCCGCTGCGCTTCGCCGCTCGCCCGAGCTGCAGCCGGTGGCGACCGTCAGCGCGACCGAGAGGGCGGCGATCCACCTGACCAGCATCGCCAGGTTTCTAGCAGCGCTGTCTACGATCAGTGCCTTGCACGAACACGAGCACGCCGTCCTCGTCGTCGACTTCGGTGCCCAGTACGCCCAGCTGATCGCCCGCCGGGTGCGCGAACTGGCCGTGTACTCGGAGATCGTGCCCCACCGCATCACCGCCGCTGAAGTGGCGGAGCGCGCAACCCCGGCGCACTGATCCTGTCCGGTGGTCCCAAGAGCGTCCACGTCGACGGTGCCCCATCGCTCGATCCCGCCATCTACGACCTCGGCGTCCCGATCCTGGGGATCTGCTACGGCGCCCAGCTGATCGCCCAGCAGCTCGGCGGAACCGTCGGCCGCGGGATGCGCGGGGAGTACGGCCGGGCCAAGCTGCGCCGCACCGCCGACTCGCTGCTGCTGCCCGACGACGCGCCGGACGTCCACGACGTGTGGATGAGCCACTTCGACGCCATCACCGAGGTGCCGGACGGCTTCATCGCGACGGCCGCGACCGACGACGCCCCGGTCGCCGCCCTGGAGGACGACGGGCGGCGGATCTACGGCGTGCAGTTCCATCCCGAGGTCGTGCACTCGCCCTACGGGATGGGCGTGCTGCGGCGGTTCCTGCACGAGCGGGCGGCGCTGCCGGCCACGTGGACGATGGCCTCGGTGATCGACGAGCAGGTCGCCGGCATCCGCGCCCAGGTCGGCGACGGCCGGGCCATCTGCGGGCTGTCGGGCGGGGTCGACTCGTCGGTCGCGGCCGCGTTGGTCCACCGGGCCATCGGCCACCAGCTGACGTGCGTCTACGTCGACACCGGGCTGATGCGCAAGGGCGAGAGCGAGCAGGTCACCGACACGTTCCGCCGCACGATGGGCATCGAGCTGATCCACGTCGATGCCGGCGACCGGTTCTTCGCCCGCCTGGCCGGCGTCACCGAGCCCGAGGCCAAGCGCAAGGCGATCGGCGACGAGTTCATCCGCGTGTTCGAGGAGCACACCGGCGGCCTCGTCGAAGCCGAGTTCCTGGTCCAGGGCACGCTGTACCCGGACCTCATCGAGTCGGGTGGCCACGACGGCACGGCCGCCGTGATCAAGAGCCACCACAACGTCGGTGGGCTGCCCGAGGACATGCGTCTCGAGCTCGTCGAGCCGCTGCGCGAGCTGTTCAAG
The DNA here is from genome assembly GCA_963784255.1 of uncultured Acidimicrobiia bacterium. Taxonomy (GTDB): domain Bacteria; phylum Actinomycetota; class Acidimicrobiia; order Acidimicrobiales; family Ilumatobacteraceae; genus JALZMG01. The sequence goes on from CAWAQO010000008.1 coordinate 73,973, forward strand.
GACGAGGTCCGCCGGCTCGGGCACGAGCTCGGCCTGCCGGACGCGATGGTGTGGCGCCAGCCGTTCCCCGGACCGGGCCTCGGCGTGCGGATCATCGGCGAGGTCACGCCCGAGCGGGTCGCCCTGCTGCAGGACGCCGACGCCATCGTGCGCGAGGAGATCGCCGCCGCCGGGCTGGAACGGGACATCTGGCAGGCGTTCGCCGTCCTCGCCGACATCCGCTCGGTCGGGGTCATGGGCGACGAGCGGACCTACGGCCACCCGATCATCGTCCGGGCCGTCACCAGCGACGACGCGATGACCGCCGACTGGGCCCGCCTCCCGTACGACCTCCTGGAGCGGATGTCCAACCGCATCATCAACGAGGTCCCGGGGATCAACCGGGTCGTCTACGACGTCACGTCGAAGCCGCCCGGCACGATCGAGTGGGAGTGACGTCGCATCCGTCACATCGCCGCCTTCGGTTCCATGATGGAACCATTCGTGCACTACGGTCCGTTCCATGACGGAACTGGCTGTGGGTCCGGTGACCGGCGAGTGGAAGCCGACGGCGTGCATCCTCTGCGAGTGCAACTGCGGCATCGAGATCCGCCTCGGCGGTGACGACGGCCGGCGCTTCGAGCGGATCCGCGGCGACAAGGCCCACCCGGCCTCGCAGGGCTACACCTGCGAGAAGGCGCTGCGCCTCGACCACTACCAGAACGGCCGGGCCGAGCGGGTCCTGCGGCCGCTGCGCCGTCGCGCCGACGGGACGTTCGAGGAGATCGACTGGGAGACGGCGCTCGCCGAGGTGGCCGGCCGGCTGGCCGCGGTGCGCGACACCCACGGGGGCGAGAAGATCCTCTACTACGGCGGGGGCGGGCAGGGGAACCACCTCGGCGGCTCGTACAGCGCGGCGATGCTGCGGGCCTTCGGGGCCCGCTACCGCTCCAACGCCCTCGCCCAGGAGAAGACCGGCGAGTTCTGGGTCAACAGCCGCCTGCTCGGCACGATGGTGCGGGCCGACTTCGAGCACGCCGAGGTCGCCCTCTTCGTCGGCAAGAACCCGTGGATGTCGCACAGCTTCCCGCGGGCCCGCACGACGCTGAAGGAGATCGCCAGGGACCCGGCCAGGGCACTGGTCGTCATCGACCCGCGGCGGACCGAGACGGCCGAGCTGGCCGACATCCACCTCCAGGTGAAGCCGGGACGGGACGCCTGGTTGCTCGGCGCGATGGCGGCGATCCTCGTCGAGGAGGGCCTGACCGATCGGGCGTGGGTCGCCGAGCACGTCGACGGCGCCGGGGACGTGGCGACCGCCCTGCGCGACGTGCCGATCGCCGAGTGGTGCGCGATCAGCGGGGTCGACGAGGAGCTCGTGCGGGGCGCCGTCCGCCGCCTGGCCGCGGCGGCCAGCGTGGCGGTGTTCGAGGACCTCGGCGTGCAGATGAACCGGCACTCGACGCTGGTCAGCTACCTCGAGAAGCTGCTGTGGCTGCTCACCGGCAACTTCGCCAAGGAGGGCGCCCAGTACGCGCCGTCGGCGATCGTCAGCCTGGCCCGCCCGTCACGGGGCGACGCCGTCACGCCCGTCACCGGGTCGCGCATCATCTCCGGGCTCGTCCCCTGCAACGTGATCCCCGAGGAGATCCTCACGGACCACCCCGCCCGCTTCCGGGCGCTCGTCGTCGAGAGTGGCAACCCGGCGCACTCGCTGGCCGACTCGCAGCGCATGCGCGAGGCGATCGCCGCGTTGGAGCTGGTGGTCGTGATCGACGTGGCGATGACCGAGACGGCCCGCCTGGCCGACTACGTGCTGCCGGCGCCGACCCAGTTCGAGAAGTTCGAGGCGACGTTCTTCAACTTCGAGTTCCCCCGCAACGTGTTCCACCTGCGCCATCCCGTGCTGCCGGCGCCCGACGGGCCGCTGCCCGAGCCGGAGATCCATGCCCGCCTCGTCGAGGCGGCCGGGCTGCTGACCGACGAGCAGGTGGCGCCGCTGCGGGCGGCGGCGTCGCAGGGCCGGGCCGCCTTCGCCGCCGCCTTCCTCACCGCGACCGCCGCCGACCCCGGTCTCGCCGTGCTGGCGCCGATCGTGCTCTACCGCGCGCTCGGACCGACGCTGCCCGACGGCGCCGCGGCGGCGGCGGTGCTGTGGGGGGCCGCGCAGCGCTGCGTGATGAGCAACCCCGACGGCGTCCGGCGGGCCGGCTTCGGCGAGGGCCCCGAGGCGGCCGACCGGCTGTTCGACGCCATCCTCGCCAGCCGCTCGGGGGTCGTGTTCACCGAGGACGAGCCCGACGACGTCTGGCGACGCGTGGGCACGCCCGAGCGGGCGCATCGAGCTGGTGATCCCGGAGCTGCTCGACGAGCTGGCGGCGATGGCCACCGAGGCGCCGCCCGGTGACGACCCGGAGTGGCCGTTCCTGCTGTCGGCCGGCGAGCGCCGGTCGTTCACGGCCAACACGATCATCCGCGACCCCGAGTGGCGCAAGCGCGACGGCGCCGGTGCGCTGCGGGTCAGCGTGGCCGACGCCGAGCGGCTGGGCCTCGTCGACGGCGGGCGGGGGCGGGTGACGACGAAGCGGTCGAGCGCCGTGGTGGCCATCGCCGTGGACGAGCGGATGCAGCCAGGGCACGTCTCGCTGCCCAACGGCCTCGGGCTGGACCACGTGGAGGGCGGGGCCCGCCACGTCACCGGCGTCGCGCCCAACGAGCTCACCGCGAGCGGCGACCGGGACCCCTGGGCCGGCACCCCCTGGCACAAGTCCGTCCCGGCCCGGGTGGAGGCGATCGCCTGACCGTCGCCTGGCAGGCGATCGCCCTCCACCATCGGTTCTGACGAAGATTCGGTACCGGATCTGGCCGGAGAACTCACAGAGAACTCCGGAATGTGACGGATCTCGCCGCGTTCTTGCAACCGGTTCGTAATGTGCGGCTACACTCGCCGCAGTCATGAACCGCTCCCGCAAGTGGGTGGTGCGGGTCGCCGCCGTGGCCGTGTCCGTGGGCGTCCTTCCCGCCGCCTACCCGTCGTCCGCCGCTGCTGATCCCATCGACGACCAGCGCCAACGCGTCGAGCAGATCACCGACGAGCTCGAGCGGCTGGAGGAGCGCTCCGACATCCTCGCCGAGGACTACGTCGTCGCCGTCGACGAGAAGAACCGCCTGGACACCGACGTCGCCGCCGCCGAGCAGCGGGTGGCCGAGAAGGCGGCCGAAGTCGACGCCCTCCGTGGCGAGCTCGCCGACGTGGCCGTGCAGTCCTACATGGGCGCCGGGAGCAACGGCCTCGGCCCGATGTTCACGAGCTCGTCGTCGTTCACCGACGAGCTGCAGCGTGATCAGCTCTCGCGCGTCGCCCTCGACGCCGGGACGGCGACGACGGACGAGCTCGACCAGGCAGTGGCCGACCTCACGGCCGAGCGGGCCACGCTCGAGGCGACCCGCGACGAGGCGGCAGCCAAGGCGGAGCAGGTCGACCAGGCCCGGCAGGCCACCGACGAGAAGAAGGCCGAGTACAAGGAGGCTCGGGCCGAGGCCGAGTCGGAGCTGGGCCGCCTGATCCAGGAGGAGGAGGAGCGCCGGGCGCGCGAGTCCTACGAGCGGATGCAGCGGGAGGCCGAGGCAGCTGCCGCCCGCCAGGCCGAGGCGTCCCGTCAGGCGCAGGCCCGGGCCCAGGCCCCGCAAGCGCCCGCCCCGTCGCAGTCCGGAGGCGGAGGCGGTGGCGCCACCGCGGCCAGGGCCGCGGCCCCCGCGCCGGTGTCCATCCCGGCTGCGTCATCACGCGCCGGCACCGCCGTGAACGCCGCGCTCAGCCAGCTCGGCACGCCGTACCGGTTCGCCGCCAGCGAGCCGGGTGTGGCGTTCGACTGCTCGGGCCTGACGTCGTGGGCGTGGGGCCAGGCAGGCGTGTCCCTGCCCCACCAGTCCCGCGCCCAGGCCGGCGTCGTGCCGTCGATCCCGATCGAGGCGGCCCAGCCCGGCGACCTCGTGTTCTTCTACTCACCGATCAGCCACGTCGGCATCTACCTCGGCGGCGGGATGATGGTCGACGCGCCCAACAGCGGCAACGTGGTCAGGACCACCGGCGTCAACTGGAACAACGTCGTCGGCGTCGGCCGGCCCGGCTGACGCCGGTCAGCCCGCCACGGCCGCGAGCACCGCGAGCACCAGCAGCACCAGGTTGCGGACGACGTCGCGCCCACTGAGGGGACGGTTGGAGCGAGACCCGAAGCAGGCGCACGGCGGACGCGTGCCGTCGAGCAGCCGGCGGACGATCACCACGGTGAAGGCGACGAGCATCACGATGGCCGCGGCCGCCGACCACGGCAGGAACAACGGCACGACGCTCAGCGCGCCGACCACCAGCTCGAGCCACGGCACGACGACGGCGATCGGCCGAGGGACGCCGAGCTCGGCGGCCTGCCGCGGCCAGGCCGGGCCCTCGCGCCGCTTCAGGAAGCCGGCGAGGAGGAAGGCGGCGCCGACGATGATCGAGGCGATGGCGGCGAGGGCCTGCACAGGCGGACGACGCTAGGGCTCCGGCGTTACGTTGACCCTCCGTGATCGCTGGGCTTGACCTCGAACGCGTCGGACCGTGGCTGGAGCGCAACGTGGACGGCGCCGTCGGACCGTTCACCGCCGAGCTCATCGGGGGCGGTCGCTCCAACCTGACGTTCACCGTCACCGGCGCCGACGGACGCCGTCTCGTCGTGCGCCGCCCCCCGCTCGGCCACGTGCTGGCCACCGCCCACGACATGGCCAGGGAGCACCGGATCATCTCCGCCGTCGGTGCCACCACCGTCCCCGTCGCGCCCGCCCTCGGCCTGTGCACGGACGAGACCGTGAACGGCGCGCCGTTCTACGTGATGGGCTTCGTCGACGGGGTCGTGCTCGACGCGCCGGAGAAGGCCGTGCTGCTCGACGAGGAGCGGCGGGCGGTGGCCAGCGCCGACCTCGTCGACGTCCTCGCCGACCTCCACGACGTCGACGTCGACGCCATCGGGCTCGGCGATCTGGCCCGGCGCGACGGGTACGTCGAGCGGCAGCTCAAGCGGTGGTCGACGCAGTGGGCCAACTCCAAGACCCGCGAGCTGCCGGCCATCGACGAGGTGGCCGTCGAGCTGGCCCGTCGCATGCCGGTGCAGCAGGGCGTCGCCATCGCCCACGGCGACTACCGCTTCGGCAACTGCATGACCGATCCCGAGCGCGGCCGCATCGCCGCCGTCCTCGACTGGGAGCTGTGCACGCTGGGCGACCCGCTGGCCGACGTCGGCTACCTCGGCGTCTACTGGACCGACCCCGGCGCCTCCGCTCGCCGCCACAACGATCCATCGGGCGCGCCGGGGTTCCCCGCCTATGCCGACCTGCTCGAGCGCTACGCCAAGCGCACGGGGCGCGACCTCTCGGGGATCGACTACTACGTCGCCTTCGCGTCGTGGCGGCTGGCGGTCATCAGCGAGGGCGTGTACGCGCGGTACCTCCACGGAGCGATGGGCGATCAGGGGATCGGCGCCGCGGAGCTGGAGACGTTCAAGGGAGGCACGGAGGCGTTCGCCGAGGCCGCCCTGGACGCCGTGCACCGGTTGCCCTGAGAGGGGTACCCCGGTAGGGTATGGGGCATGCCCCCGGGATACGTCGAGACGAAGACCGACCTGTCGAAGCGGCTGCGCCGCGTGGAGGGGCAGGTGCGCGGGATCCAGCGCATGGTCGAGGAGGACGCCTACTGCATCGACGTCCTGACGCAGGTGTCGGCGGTGACCCGCGCCCTGCAGAGCGTGGCCGTCAGCCTGCTCGACGAGCACCTGCGCCACTGCGTCACCGACGCCGTGCACTCTGACGACGGGGCCGAGGCCGACCGCATCATCACGGAGGCCAGCCGCGCCATCGAACGCTTGGTGAAGTCGTGAGCACGGCCGTGGAGACGTTCACGTTCGACGTCCCCGCGATGTCCTGCGACCACTGCCGTCGCGCCGTCGAGGAGGAGGTCGCCGGCATCGCCGGTGTGGTCGACGTCGTCGTCGATCTCGACGCCAAGGAGGTCGTCGTGCGCGGCCGCGGTCTCGACGGTGCCGCGCTGGTGGCCGCCATCGACGCCGCCGGCTACCACGCCGCCGCCCGATGACCACGAGCACCGAGGAGCGCATCGAGCTCACGCTCGGCGGCATGACGTGTGCCGCCTGCGCGGCGCGCATCGAGCGAGCGCTCAACCGGATCGACGGTGTCGGCGCTTCGGTGAACTACGCGACGGAGCGGGCGACCGTCCACGTCCGCGGCGCCGTGGCGCCGGACGCGCTGGTTGCCGCCGTCGAAGGAGCGGGGTACCAGGCGACGCTGGCGACCGCGGCGCGCGATGCCGCGCCCGACGACGCCCGCCTGCGGATGCTGCGGCGGCGGCTCGTCGTGTCGGCCGTCCTCGGCGTGCCCGTGCTGGCGCTCTCGATGATCGACGCCCTGCAGTTCGACGGGTGGCAGTGGGTCGCCCTGGCGCTGGCGACACCGGTGGCGACGTGGGGCGCGTGGCCCTTCCATCGGGCGATGCTGGCCAACCTCCGCCACGGCCAGGCCACGATGGACACGTTGGTCTCGGTCGGCGTGCTGGCCGCCTACGGGTGGTCGCTGTGGGCGTTGGTGGCCACCGACGCCGGCGACATCGGCGGGGACATGGCGATGGCCGGTGGCGACACGCCGTACCTCTACCTCGAGGTGGCGTCGACGGTCGTCGCCCTGATCCTGGCCGGGCGCTACCTCGAAGCCCGCGCCAAGCGCCGCGCCGGGGCCGCCCTGCGGGCCCTGCTCGACCTCGGCGCCAAGGACGTCGCCGTGGTGCAGACCGACGGCACCGAGCAGCGCGTGCCCGTCGAGCAGCTCGTCGTCGGTGACCGGTTCGTCGTGCGACCGGGCGAGAAGGTGGCGACCGACGGCGTGGTCGACGATGGCGTGTCGGCGATCGACACGTCCCTCGTCACGGGCGAGAGCGTGCCCCGCGAGGTCGGCCCCGGCGACCCCGTCGTGGGCGCCACCGTCAACGCCGGCGGACGGCTCGTCGTGCGCGCCACGCGCGTCGGGGCCGACACCCAGCTGGCCCAGATGGCCAGGCTGGTCGAGCAGGCGCAGTCCGGCAAGGCGCGGGTGCAGCGCCTGGCCGATCGGATCTCCGGTGTGTTCGTGCCGATCGTCATCGCGATCGCGCTGGCCACGCTGGCCGGCTGGCTGCTCGCCACCGGCGACACCAGCCGCTCGGTCAGCGCGGCCATCGCCGTGCTCATCATCGCCTGCCCCTGCGCGCTCGGTCTGGCGACGCCGACGGCCCTGCTCGTCGGCACGGGGCGCGGGGCCCAGCTCGGCGTGCTCATCAAGGGCCCCGAGGTGTTGGAGGACACCCGCGCCGTCGACACGATCGTGCTCGACAAGACCGGCACCGTCACGACCGGCGCCATGGCCCTCGTCGACGTGCGGCCGGCGCCGGGCGTCGATGCCGACGAACTGCTCGCCCTCGCCGGCGCCGTCGAGGCGGCCAGCGAGCACCCGATCGGTCGCGCCGTGGCGGCCGCTGCCGCCGGGGCCGGTCCGCTCCCACCCGTCACGGCCTTCCACGCCGCCGCCGGCCTCGGTGTCAGCGGACGCGTCGGCGGTCGCGTCGTGGAGGTCGGTCGGGCGGACGACGCGTCGAACGAGGCCGCCGGCCACACGGTCGTCGCCGTCACGGTCGACGGCACGCCGTGGGGGGAACTGGTCGTCGCCGACACCGTGAAGCCGACGTCGCGTTCCGCTGTGTCACGCCTGCGGCGGATGGGCCTGCGGCCGGTGCTCGTGACCGGGGACAACCTCGCGACCGCGCGGGCCGTCGGGGCCGAGGTGGGCATCGCCGCCGACGACGTGCAGGCGGGCGTGCTCCCCGCCGGCAAGGTGGACGCCGTCGCCGCCCTGCAGGCCGCGGGCCGCACGGTGGCGATGGTCGGCGACGGTGTCAACGATGCCGCCGCCCTGGCCCAGGCCGACCTGGGCATCGCGATGGCCACCGGCACGGACGCGGCCATCGAGGCCAGCGACCTCACGCTCGTGCGCGACGACCTGCACGCCGCGGCCGACGCCATCGAGCTGTCCCGGCGCACGCTGCGCACCATCAAGGGCAACCTCTTCTGGGCGTTCGCCTACAACGTGGCGGCCATCCCGCTGGCCGTCGCCGGCCTGCTCTCACCGCTCGTCGCCGGCGCGGCGATGGCCTGCTCGAGCTTGTTCGTCGTCGGCAACAGCCTGCGCCTGCGGCGCTTCCGGCCCGGTCATTCGTAGCCGGGCGCCGGCTGCCAGAGCTGGAACTCCCGTCCCTGGTCGTCCCGGCACACGGCGTTCGGGCCCGAGTCGTAGGTGGCCCGGCCGACGACCTCGCCGCCCAGCTCGGGCACCCGGGCCACGACGGCGTCGATGTCGTCGACGCGGTAGTACAGCACGGGCGGCTCGTCGGTCGTCCCGGGCGTGAACCCGAACGGCAGCCGGGTGTTGCCGACGTGGGCGTACTGGTCGGCGGCCGCGTCCGGGTCGGCGGCCCACCCGAAGAGGGCGCCGTAGAAGCGGCCGGCCCTGGCGGTGTCGGGGACGCTGATCGTGTAGTAGCCGAGCTCGATGGGGGTGGCCGGCGCCGCTGCGGTCGTGATCGTGAAGCCGGGGCTGGCGGCCGCGACCTCCTCGATGGTCGGTGCGCCCTCGGGTGTCTGGACCATCCAGCGGTGGCCGAAGGGGTCGAGCATCGAGAACGAACGGGCGCCGTAGGCCTCGTGCTTGGGCTCGCCGGCCACCCGCCCGCCGTTGGCCACGGCCAGCGCGTACACGGCATCGACGTCGGGCACGGAGAGGTGCAGGGTCGTGGCGGTGCCACCGAGCGTCGGCGGCGCGACCACGCCCAGCTCGGGGTACTCGTCGGACAGCATCACGACGGCGCCCCCGATGGTGATCTCGGCGTGGCCGATGCGGCCGTCGTCGGCCGTGTAGCGGATCGTCTCCACGGCGCCGAAGACGTCGCGGTACCAGGTCAGCGCCTCCGTCCCGGCGGCGACGCAGATGTAGGGGGTCATCGTCGCGGTGGCGGCGGGGGCGGTCGCGATGTCGGTCATGGTCGTGGTCCTCTCGGGCAGGTCGATGGTGGGAAGGTCGGCGGCCGGCGCGTCCAGCGCGGCCGCCACACGGGCACGGAGGCGGGCGACGAAGCCGGGATCGGGCGGCGCCGGATCGGCGACGGGGCGCAGCTGCTCGAACACGTCGCTCATCACTGCACCTCCTCGTAGCGGTCGCGGAACGCTCGCCGGGCGCGGACGAGCAGGGCCTCCGTCGCGTGCACCGTGCGGTCGAGCACGCCGGCCACCTCGGGGACGCGGAGGTCGTCCAGGTAGCGCAGCGTGAGCACGGTGCGGTGGGTGGCGCCCAGGCCCTCGAGCACGTCGCGGGCCACCAGCGCGTCGAGGTGGACGTCCCACGGGTCGTCGTCGGGGGGCACGGCGACTCCCGGGTCGGTGGCGACGGCGTGCAGCTTGCGCTGCTCGCGCTCGATCCGCCGCCAGTGGTCGACGAGCTTGTGGCGGGCGATCCCGATCAGCCACGCCGTCGTGACGTCGCTCACGGTGCGCCGCCGCACGGCGTCGACGGCGCCCATGAACACCTCCGCCGTCACGTCCTCGGCGACGTCACGGTTGCGGCAACGGGCGATCAGGTAGCCGTAGACCTCACCGACGGCGTGGTCGTAGAGATCCAGCAGCACAGCTCCCGGATCCTCGACCGACGGCACACCCACGATCCTTCCATCGCTCCGAACGGCCCAACTCCGTCAGTCGTTCTTGCATCGGGATCGGCTGCCAGGGCGACCGATGCAGATGCAAGAACCCGGGTCAGACGGCGACGGTGGTCGTGGTGTCGAGCCACTCACCCTCGCGGCCGATGCGGACCGGGATCGGCGGGCCATGGTCCAGCAGGTCGCGCTCGATGGCCGCGATCTCGACGTCGGTGCGCCGCGGCGCGTGGTGCACGAGGATCAGCCGGCCGACCCGGCACGTGGTGGCGAGGACGACGGCGTCGTCGACGGTGGCGTGGCGGTACTCGTCGGCGATCGCCCGTTCGCTGGCGAGGTAGCCGCCGCCGTGCAGCAGCACGTCGACGCCGCGGGCCAGGTCGTGGGCGGCGGCGAGCCGCTCGCGCGACGCCATGTTGGGGGCGTGGTCGGGGAGGTAGGCGAGGCTGGCAGTGCCGTCCTCGACGCGGTAGCCGAACGTGCGGCCGCCGGCGTGCTCCACCTCGGCCGCCGTCACCGTGAACCCCTCGAGCTGGTGGGTGCCGGGCTCGATCTCGTGGTAGCGCCACGTGCCGTCCAGCTCGTCCGGGCCGATCGGGAAGTGCGGCGGCGACATCGCCCTGGCCATCGTGGCGAGCGCCGTGCTGCCGCTGCCCTGGGCGGGCAGGTGCACGTCGACCTCGGCGTCGGGCCGGTCGGCGTTCGGCAGGAAGGGCAAGCCGTGCGTGTGGTCCCAGTGCAGGTGGGTCAGCACGACCGTGCCAAGGAAGGGGCGGTCGACGAGCTCGACGGCGAGACGGGCCAACCCCGTCCCGCCGTCGAGCACGAACCAGCGACCGTCGGCCGCGGGGATGGCGATGCACGACGTCGATCCGCCGACGCCGTCGTACGCCGCACCGGGAGCCGGTGTCGACCCCCGCATCCCACAGAGCAGCGCCCTCACCGCTCGCACCGTACCGAAGTGCGAGCGGCGGGGGCGGCCCTGCTCAGGGTGAGGTCGTCAGGCGACCGTGAACTCGTGGACCATGCCGGCCGTGAAGTGCGGCGGGCCGGCACCCTCGGGCAGGCTGCTGTCGGGGCCGTCCATCTGGGCCATCAGCTCGGCCGTGGCACCCTCGGGCAGGAAGCACAGGGCGATGTACCGACCGGCGTCGAGGTCGACGACCGTGTTGGCGGTGGCGCCGATGGGGGCGAACGCGGCGCCCTTCATCTCGATCTTCGTGAAGACCTCCTCCTCCGGGAGGGCGAGCAGCTCCTCGGCGCTCTCCGTGACGTCGTCGTTGACACGCACGAGGATGATCTCGTGGAACTCCTCGCCGATGTTCTCCAGGGTGACGACCGTCGGCCCGGCCGCGACCTCGTCGGGCAGACCACCGAAGGCGTACTCCGACGCCGTGAGGGCGAGCTCGTTGAAGCCGCAGTTGTCCTTCACGAAGCCGATCATCTCGGCGTACGGCTCGTCGAACTCCGGCGAACCGGGCCCTGCCTCGGCGTTGGCCACCACCGCCTCGACGGTCGGCTTGATGTCGGCGGGTGAGGCGGCGACGAGCGCCTCGAAGGCCGGGCCGGCAGCCGCCATGTCACCCGAGCTGGCCGCAGCCTCGGCGGCGACCTCGGCCTCGCAGAAGGCGGCGGCATCGGCCGTCGGCTCGGCCGGCGTCGTGCTGGCCGGCGCGGTCGTGTGGTCGGCGGGGTGAGTGGTCTCGCTGGCCGCCGTCGCCGCCGGCTCGGCATCGTCGTCGTCGCCGCACGCGGCGGCGCCGAGGACCAGCGCTGCCGTCGCGGCGACGAGCAGGGTGCGGGAGAGGTGTCGGGGGGTCCTGATACGCATGGTCGACACGATCCGCGTCGCGCTGCCGAGATACCACCGTGGTGCCTGCCGTCGTGAGGTGGTGCTGGCACCACCTCACCGTCCGCGCCGGGCGGGCTCGCCGTCACTCGGCGAGCGCTCGTACGCTGGCCCGGCCGGAGGTCCCATGGAGACGATCCTGAACGCACTGTCCGCGCAGCACGCCGAGCTGGCCGCGCTGCTCGACGGACGGGACGCCGCCGACGGGCAGCGGCCGACACGATGCGACGGGTGGACCGTCGCTGACGTGGTGCTCCACCTGGCGCAGACCGACGAGCTGGCGCGCGCCGAGCGCGCAGGGACGCTTCGCCGACGGACTCGACGCGTTGGCCGGCGGCCTCGGCCCGCAGTCGAACGTCGACGACGGCGCCGCCGCGATGGTCGCCAGTGAGCGCGGGCTCCCGTGGGCGGCGGTGTGTGAACGATGGCACACGGCCGCGGGAGGGCTCCGCGAGGCGTTGGCGGCGAGTGATCCGCACCGTCGCGTCGACTGGGTCGCCGGGACGATCTCGACGAGGACCTTGGCCACCACCCGCCTCGCCGAGTGCTGGATCCACACGGGCGACGTGGCCGATGCGTTCGGCGTGGTCAACGAGCCGACCGACCGCCTCGAGCACGTCGCCCGGCTCGCCTGGCGCACGCTGCCGTACGCCTTCGCCCGGGACGGCCGTCAGCTCGACGGTCCCGTGTCGTTCGACCTTCGGGCACCCGGTGGGGGGCGGTGGCAGTTCGTGCCGGACGGCGAGCCGGCGACAATCGTCGAGGGTGACGGCGCCGAGCTGTGCCTCGTGGCCGCCCGGCGCGTCGCCGCCGCCGACACGTCGCTGCGCGCCAGCGGCCCCGACGGGGCGGCCGTGCTCGAGCTGGTCCGGACGTACGCGTAGGGACACCACGGGTGGCGCTGACGCCCCGGGAGCTCAACCGCGCCACGCTGGCCCGGCAGCTGCTCCTCCACCGCGAACCGCTGGCGGTGGTCGACGCCGTGCGCCGCGTGGTGGCGCTCCAGGCCCAGGAGCCGGCCTCGCCGTACCTCGCGCTGTGGAACCGGGTGGCCGGCTTCGACCCGGCCGATCTCGATGCCGCATTCGCGGAGCACGCCATCGTGAAGGCGACGCTCATGCGCGTGACGCTGCACGCCGTCGCCGTCGAGGACCACGCCGTGTTCAACGAGGCGATGCAGGACACGCTGCGGTCCGCCCGCCTCCACGACCGGCGTTTCACGCGGACCGGCCTGTCGAGCGCCGACGCCGACGCCCTCGTCCCCGCGGTGCTGGCGTTCACGTCCAGGCCGCGCAGCAACGCCGAGGTCGAGGCCTGGGTCGACGAGCGGCTCGGCGAGATGCCCAAGCCGAGCGTGTGGTGGGCGCTGCGGCACGTCGGGCCGTTCGTCCACGCCGTGACCGGTCCGCCGTGGTCGTTCGGTCCGCGGCCGGCCTACCTCTCCGCGCCCGGTCCGCCGGCCCCGGGCGATCCCGTCGGTTCCGTCCAGCGCCTCGCCCTGCGCTACCTCGAGGGGTTCGGACCGGCGACTGCCGAGGACCTCGCCCAGTTCGCCCTCATCCGGCGACCGGCCGCCCGGGCGGCGCTCGCCGGCCTCGGGGAACAGGTGGAGCGGATCGAAGGTCCGGGTGGCACCGCGCTGTTCGACGTGCCGGACGGGCCGCGACCGGGCGAGGACACGCCGTCGCCGCCCCGGCTGATGGCGATGTGGGACAGCGTGCTGCTCGCCTACGCCGACCGCAGCCGCTTCATCGCCACGGAGCATCGCCAGCACGTCATGCGCCGCAACGGTGACGTGCTGCCGACCGTGCTCGTCGATGGTCACGTCGCCGGCGTGTGGCGCCCGGTGGACGACGGCATCGAAGTGACTTCGTTGCACCGCGTGCCCGACGACGCGTGGGACGGCCTCGCCGGAGAGGCGCGGGCAATGGTCGCCTTCCTCGCCGACCGCGAGCCGGGCATCTACCGTCGTTATGCCCACTGGTGGGCGACGCTGCCGAGCCGCGAGGTCACGGTGCTGCCAGGGTGACCGTCGGTACGCTCGCCGCGTGATCGAACCGATCGAAGGTCTGCCCGACGGCGTGGTCGGCATGCGAGCGGTCGGCGACTTCAGCGTCGACGACTACCAGAAGGTGATCGAGCCGGCGCTGGCCGCGCTCGAGGCCGCCGACGAGCACCTCCGCCTGCTCCTCCACCTCGGTCCGCAGTTCACCGGGTTCGGCGAGGGGGCGTGGAGCGAGCTGACCGGTGAGATCCGCAACACGCCGTTCCACAAGGGCGCCGTGGTCACCGACGACGGTCAGATCCGCGCCGGGCTGCTCGTGCTCAAGTGGACGCTGCGTGGCGACGTGCGCACGTTCCGCAACCACGACTACGCCGAGGCGGCGCGCTGGGTCGCCTCCTGATCGTCAGAAGCGCCAGCGCGTCGCCCGCCGCGGCGAACTCGTCCTCCCGCTCGATGATCGCGAAGGCCCGTTCGGGCTGCAGCTCGAACAGCAGGTTCTGCTGGAGGAACTCCGCGCTGAGGTCGGGCGAGACCGGCCGGTACTTCGCCAGGTAGCGCTCGATCCAGACCTGCTGACGGTCGCCGTCGTCGACGAGGGTCGCCCGCCCCTCCACCGACACGCACTCGACGGTGTCGTCGATGGTCACCACGGCCTGCGGGTTGGCCGCCAGGTTGGCCGCCTTGCGCGAGCCGGGACCGCACGAGAAGGCGAAGCGGTGGTCGCCGTCGTCCCACACACCCCACACGGGCAGGGCGTGCGGACGCCCCGCCGCCGAGACCGTGACCACCCAGAAGTTGCGGTTGCCGGTCAACCGCTCGGCCGCCCACGACCACGGCAGCGGCGACCAGCCCGGCGCGTCGACCCCGTAGTCGGGCATGTGCGGCCGCTCGGCCCGTGGCTCGGTCATGGCTGCGTGAACCCCCAGTCGAGGAGCGAGATGGCGGCCGCGTTGCGGGCCTCTTCGGTCGGCGCGCCGAGGACGACGACGATGAGGCGCCGGCCGTCGCGGATCGCCGAGCCGATGATGCACCATCCGGCGTTGGTGGTGCGACCGGTCTTGATGCCGTCGGCGCCGGGGTACAGCCGCAGCAGGTCGTTGGTCGCCGGGAAGCTCTGGTTGTTCAGCGTGGCGTCGGTGCGTCGCACGGTGAGCTGGAACGTCGGGTTGCCCATCAGGAAGGCGCTGAGGCGGGCGAGGTCGCTCGCCGTCGACGACTGACCCTCGGCGTCGAGCCCCGTCACGTTGACGGCGTGCGTGCCGGCGAGGCCGAGGGCGGCGGCCATCTGGTTCATCTGGTCGGCGAAGGCCTGCTCGCTGCCGGCGATGTCGATGGCCAGGGCCCGGGCGGCGTCGTTGGCGCTGACGATGAGCATCGCCCGGATCAGCAGGTCGCGGGGCAGCTCCTGGCCCGGCGAGATGCCGATGCGCGACTCGGCGGGGTCGATGATCAGGCCCTCCGGGGCCACGACGACCTTCGCCGGTTGCCCGGCGGCGTAGGCGGTCTGCGCCGTGAGGAGCTTGATGAGGCTGCCGACGGGCAGCGGCGTGTCGGGTTGGTTGGACGCCAGCATGGCGCCGCTGCGGGCGTCGAACACGGCGTAGGCGGTCGCCTCGACGACCGGGAACACGGTGGTCGGCGGCGCCGGCGCGGCGGTGGTCGGCGGCGCGGGCGCGGCCGTGGTCGGCGGGGTCGTGGTGGTGGGCGCGACGGTGGTGGTCGTCACCGTGGTGGGGGTCGACGACGACGGTGTTGTCGTCGGGTCCGCCGTGGCGGCCGTGGCCGTGGACGCCGCCGGGTCGGTGGAGGGCGCGGCCGAGGAGCCGTCGTCGCAGGCGGCGACGACAGGGAGCAGTGCGGCGAGCACGACCGCGATCCGCCGGGTCGACATCGCCACGACGGTACCGGCCATCTTCGGGCTCGGCTCGCCGCCGAGCGGCTCGCCTCGCCTCCGAGCTCGCCACCTTCGGCGGCTCACCCGCCTGGCGTTACCCTCGCCGGCGTGCCGGAACCTTCGTACGACGCTGTGGTCGTGGGGGCCGGGCCGAACGGCCTGGTGGCGGCCGTGACGATGGCCATGGCCGGCCGACGCGTGGTCGTGTTCGAGGCGGCCCGCACGGCGGGCGGCGGGTCGCGCACGGCCGAGCTCACCGAACCCGGCTTCCGCCACGACGTGTGCTCGGCCGTCCACGCGCTCGGCGTCGCCTCACCGGCGCTGCGGGCGCTGCCACTGGAGCGCCACGGCGTGCGGTGGATCCATCCCGACGTCCCCGCCGCCCACCCGCTCGACGGATCCACGGCGCTGCTGCACCGATCGCTCGACGACACCGCGGCCGGGCTCGGTGCCGACGGTGCGGCATGGCGGCGACTGATGGGCCCGTTCACCACCGCCGGTCTCGAGCTCGTCGAGGACCTGCTCGACTCGCCGCTGCGCGTCCCGCGGCACCCCGTCGCCTACGCCCGCTTCGGCCTCCAGGCCATCCGCAGCACGACTGGGGTCGTGGGCCGATTCGACACCGACGAGGCGGCGGCCATGTTCGGCGGGCTCGCCGGTCACTCCATGCAGGCGTTCGACCGCCCGCTCACGGCGGGGATGGCCACGACCCTCGGCGGCCTCGCCCACCTGGTCGGCTGGCCGTTCGCCGAGGGTGGGTCGCAGGCGGTCACCGACGCGCTCGTCGCCATCCTGCGTGCCCACGGCGGCGAGCTGGTGTGCGAGCACCCGGTCAGCGACCTGCGCGACCTACCGACGTCCACGGTCGTCCTGGCCGATGTGGTGCCGCGCCAGCTGGCGGCGATGGCCGCCGACCGGCTGCCCGAGCGCTACCGCCGGCGGCTGCTGCGCTTCCGCCACGGTCCCGGCGTGTTCAAGGTCGACTACGCGCTGAGCGAGCCGGTCCCGTGGCGCGACCCGGCGGTGGCCGGGGCCGGCACGGTCCACGTCGGTGGGCGCTTCGCCGAGGTCGCCGCCGCGGAAGCGGCCGTGATGCGTGGCGAGCATCCGGAGGCACCGTTCGTGCTGGTCGCCCAGCCCACGCTGTTCGACCCGACGCGGGCCCCGCCGGGCCAGCACACGCTGTGGGCCTACTGCCACGTGCCCGCCGGCTCGACCGTCGACATGACCGCCCGGCTGGAGGCCCAGATCGAGCGCTTCGCGCCCGGCTTCCGCGACGTCGTCCTCGCCCGCCACGTCACGACGGCGCCCGGGTTCGAGTCCTACAACCCCAGCTACATCGGCGGCGACATCACCGGCGGCAACCTCGACGTGCGCCAGTTCTTCGCCCGCCCGCGCCTCGCTCTCCACCCGTGGGCGACGCCGAGCCCCGGCCTGTACCTGTGCTCGGCCTCGACGCCGCCCGGTCCCGGCGTCCACGGCATGTGCGGCTTCCACGCCGCCCGCCACGCCCTCCGTTCTGTCGTTTGACCACGGCCCGATCCGGCCGTGGCCAAACGACAGAACGGGGGCTGAGGACGGTTCAGAGGCGGAGGGCGACGCGCCGGGCCTCCAGCACCGCCTCGTGGACGGTGCGCGGGGCGACGCAGTCACCGGCCCGGAAGGCGGCGCCGGCCAGCGGGTCGTCGGGCAGGCGGAAGCCGCAGTCGACGACCGCGGCGCAGGGGATCGTCCTCCGGGTGCCGGCGAACCGGTCCTCGACCTCGACCTCGCCGGGCCACGCGGCGCGCAGCAGCGCCCGCCGCTCGATGCGCACGCCGGCCTGGGCCAGGCGCACGTTGGCCGGGGCGAGGTCCCCGCTGCGGGCCAACTCGTTGCCGGCGATGTGGTCCTGGGTCACCAGCACGGCCCGCCCGCCGAGCTCCTCGGCCATGGCCACCCCGATCGGGCCGCCGACCGGATCGTGGACCACGATGTCGCCCGCGGGCGGCAGGGCCGCGGTGCCGCGGCGCACCGCGGCGACGTCGAGCACCACCGCGCCCTCCCGTACCTCGTAGTCCCGGACGCCGGGCTGCGACCCCGTGCACTGCACCACGACGTCGCCATCCGGTACGTCGGCGGTGCCGGTGCGCAGCTCAGCGCCGGCGGCGACCGCCTCGGCGGCCAGCCACTCGACGAGCGGCCCGTTCGGGCCGGCCACCCGGGCGACGCCGCCCACCTCGGCGTCGTGCTCGACGAGCACGACGGCGTGGCCGCGCCGGCCGGCGACGCGGGCGACCTCCAGCCCGGCCGGCCCGCCGCCCACCACGACGACGGTCCTCGGCCGGCGGGCGGGCACGTACCAGTCCGGGTCCTCGGTCTCGCGGCCCGACGACGGCTCGCCGATGCACGTCACGACCGGGTTGCGGACGTCGCGCACCTGGCAGGTCTGGTTGCAGCGGGTGCACGGGCGGATGCGCCCGGGCGTGCCGGCGCGCAGCTTGGCGACGAGGTCGGGATCGGCGATCTGGGCACGCGTCATCTCGACACCGGCGCAGCCGCCGTCGCTGACGGCGGCCTCGGCCAGGTCGGCGTCGACGATCGAGCCCTGCACGATCACGGGGACGTCCACGGCGGTGGCCACCGTCGCCGCCAGCTCCCGGTTGAACCCGGCGGGCTGGTGGAAGTCGGGACGGGTCTGCTCCACCGAGAAGATCGCGCCGCGCACGACGACGAGGTAGTCGACCCCACCGGCGACCAGCGCGGCGGCGATCGCCGGCGCCGCCTCGGGGGTGATGCCGGCCCACGGCGCCAGCTCGTCGCACGACAGCCGCAGCCCGACCACGAGGTCCGGACCGGCGGCCGCCCGCACGGCGGCGATGACGTCGGTGGCGAAGCGCATCCGGTCGCCGCCCCACTCGTCGCCCCGCTGGTTCGTCAGCCCGGACAGGAACTGGCGCACGAGGCTGTGCTGCCCGGCGTTGATCTCGACGCCGTCGAGCCCGGCCTCGGCCGCCGTCGTGGCCGCCGCGCCGAAGCCCTCGACCACGGCCGCGATGTCCTCCGCCTCCATCCACTTCGGCACCTCACGCGTCGCCACCTCGGGCACGCGCGACGGCGCCCAGAGCGGCGACTGGCTGTAGGCCGACGAGCCCTGCCCGCCGGCGTGGTCCAGCGCGGCCAGCACGAGGGCCCCGTGGGGACGGCACGCCGCCGCGACCGCGGCCCAGCCGGACGCGGCGCCGGCGGCCAGCGGCGCCCGCTCGTACGGCCAGTCGGACGGGTGGACGCTGGCGCCCTCGAGGACGATCGTGCCGCAGCCGCCGCGGGCCCGGCGCTCGTAGTAGGCGGCGTGCCGGGCGGTGAAGCGGCGGTCGTCGTCGCCGAGGTTGGTGACGTGGGGTCCGAACAGGATGCGGTTGGGGGCCGTGCGCGGCCCGAGGGCGAGCGGCTCGAGGAGGCGCACCGGCGGCCGTCCTCAGCGACGGAGGAACGTGACCGGCTGGGCGCGCCGCGAGTGGTCCATCGCCGGGCGCGGCGCGGTGCCGGCGCCGACGCCCGCCAGCAGCGCCTCGCCGTGGCCGTTGACGCACTCGGGGTCGGGGCCGTCGAGCGGCAGTCCGGTGAAGAACTTGGCCGCCATGCAGCCGCCCTGGCAGGCGTCGTAGCTCCCGCAGCTGGCGCACGCGCCGGCCGACTGCGGTTGGCGCAGCTCGCGGAACAGGGTGCTGTCGCGCCAGATCGCCGTGAACCCTCCCGCGTCGCGCACCGAGCCGGCGCGGAACTCGTCGTGGATCACGAACGGGCAGGCGTACACGTCGCCGACCGGATCGATCAGGCAGACCACCCGTCCGGCGCCGCACATGTTCAGCCCGGGGAGCGGCTCGCCGAGCGCGTTGAGGTGGAAGAAGGAGTCGCCGGTCAGGACGTCCTCGCCGTGGGCCAGCAGCCAGCGGTAGATCTGCAGCTGCTGGACGTTCGTCGGGTGCAACTCGGCCCACGAGTCGGCGCCACGTCCGGACGGGCGCAGCCGGGTGACCCTGAGCTGGGCGCCGTACGCGTCGGCGAGGGCCTTGAAGCCGTCGAGCTGGTCGACGTTGTGACGGGTGACGACGACCGAGATCTTGAACGGACCGAAGCCGGCCGCGGCCAGGTGGTCCATCGCCCGCCGAGCCGCGGCGTACGAGCCGTCACCGCGCACGGCGTCGTTGGTCGTCGCGTCGACGCCGTCGAGGCTGATCTGCACGTCGAGGTAGTCCATCGCCGCCAGCCGGCGCGCCGCGGCCTCGTCGAGGTAGGTCCCATTGGTCGAGAACTTGACGCCGATGCCGTTGCCGACCGCGTACTCGACGAGCGGGAAGAAGTCGCGCCGGATCATCGGCTCACCGCCGCCGAGGTTGACGTAGAAGACCTGCAGCCGGCGCAGCTCGTCGAGGACGGCGATGGCCTCCTCCGTCGAGAGCTCGCGTGGATCGCGGCGGCCGGACGACGACAGGCAGTGGACGCACGCCAGGTTGCAGGCGTAGGTCAGCTCCCACGTCAGGCAGATCGGGGCGTCGAGGCCGCCCTTCAGCTGCTCAACCAGCGAGCGCGGGCTCATGGAGCAGTCCGGAGCGTTCCAGCGACGACAGCGCGGCGACGAACGACGGCCAGCGATCGGCGTCGATGGCGCAGGCGGTGAGGGCGTCGGCGACGCAGTCGTGGTCGGCGAGCGAGCGCACGACGCGGACGACGTCGGGGTGCTTGAGGAAGATCAACCGGCGCGTGCCGTAGTGGTAGGCGAGCGCGCCGAACGGCTCCGGCCGCAGGGCGACCTGCGGGTCGAGGACCAATCGCCGCTCGAGCACCGTCATGCGGTCGGGCGAGGGAGGCGGCGTGTACGCCGACCGAGCACGAACATCAGTAGACGCCGCACATCCCGTCGATCGAGATCTCCTCGACGAGCAGCTCGTCGCCGAGGAGCTCGTCGGCGAGCGGCTCCTCGTCCTGCATCACCTCGGCGGGCGCGATGACCTCGGCATCCATGGGGCGCGAGCGTACTGGTCCGGCCGCGGCGGAAACCCAGTCGCCGCCCACCGGTGACCGGCGGGAGACTTGGCGCCATGGCGGCGACCTCCCCGTCACGCGGGCGCGCCCTGTTGGCGCTGCTGCGGCCCGGTGCCCGGCACTGGGCCGGCCTCGGCGCGCTCGTCGGGCTGAGCTCGGCGCTGGCGCTGACCGGCCCGCTGATCGTCAAGCGCATCGTCGACCAGGCGACCGATGGAGCGTCGGCATCCGAGCTGGCGTTGCTGGCCACCGCCTTCCTCGCCGTCGCCATCGTGACCCAGGTCGTCGCCGTCGTGGTCGTGCGGCGGGCCACCGTCACGGCGTGGGACACCACGAACGCCTTGCGCCTGCGCATCACCCGCCACGTCCTCGGCCTCGACCACGAGTTCCACCGCAAGCACTCTCCGGGCGAGCTGATCCAGCGCGTCGACGGTGACGTCACGTCGGTCTCCGAGTTCCTGGGCCAGGTCGTGCCGAAGGCCGTCGGCGGGCTGCTCCTGCTGGTCGGGATGCTCGTCGTCCTCGTCGCCCTCGACCCGTGGCTCGGCCTCGGCATGGCGGTGTACGTCGCCATCGCGGTCGCCCTGATGGTGCGCCTCCGCCATCGCGCCGTGCGCGAGGCCTCCGACGAGATGGGCGCGTACGCCCGCCTCTACGGCGGCATCGAGGAGCGCCTGACCGCCGCCGAGGACCTGCGGGCCAACGGGGCCAGCGTGCACGCCGTCTGGCGCTTCGTCGAGGACTCGGCGGGCACGCTCGACAGCTCGCTGCGGCGCGAGCGGGCGTTCATCCGGATGTGGTGGACGATCCAGAGCGCGGTGACCGCCGGCTCCGTGCTGGCGCTCACGATCAGCGCCACCTTGGTGGCCAACGGCGCCATCACGATCGGCACGGCGTTCCTGCTGTACCAGTACGTCCTGCTGATGACCCGGCCGCTGGAGGAGCTGGTGCACCAGCTGGAGACGATCCAGAAGGCCAACGGCGCGATGGTGCGCGTCGTCGACCTGCTCGCCGTCGAGCCGACGATCGTCGACGCCGGGACGACCTCGCCGCCGCCGGGCCCGCTCGCCATCTCCTGCCGCGGCGTCTCGTTCGACTACGGCGACGAGCAGACGATCCTCCACGACGTCGACATCGAGATCGGCGCCGGCCGATCGGTGGGCGTCGTCGGGCGCACGGGCAGCGGCAAGACCACGTTCTCCCGTCTCCTGCTGCGCCTCGTCGAGGCCACGTCGGGGGCGGTCGCGCTGGGTGGCGTGCCGATCCAGGACATCCCGATGGCCGAGCTGCGCCGCCGCGTGGCCCTCGTGCCGCAGGAGGTCGAGCTGTTCGAGGGCACGATCCGCGACAACGTCACGTTGTTCGACGCCTCCGCCGGCGACGAGGACGTCGTCGACGCGCTGCAGCGCGCCGGCCTCGACGGGCTGGTCGCCGGCGGCATCGACCGCCCGCTCGGCGCCGGTGGCGCCGGGCTGTCGGCCGGCGAGGCCCAGCTGCTGGCCCTCGCCCGCGTCTGGCTGCGCCGGCCCGACCTCGTCGTGCTCGACGAGGCGACGGCGCGGATCGACCCGGTGACCGAGCACCTCCTCGCCGACGCCGTCGCCCAGCTGGTGGCCGGACGGACCACGCTGATCATCGCCCACAAGCTGTCGACACTGCGCATGGTCGACGAGGTCATCGTGTTCGACCACGGGCGCATCGTCGAGCACGACGAACGGTCGGTGCTGGCGGCGGCCGGCGGCAGCCGCTACCGCCACCTGCTGGAACTGGCGCTCGAAGTGGACAAGGTCTCATGAGCCGTCACTGCGTTCCCCGGCCACGCAGGCCGTTGGTGGCCGCTCGCTCGCTGGCGCTCGCTCGCTCGCATCGAGCGCGGGGATCGTCATGAGCGCCGAGACCTCCACCTGGCGGCTCGCCTGGCGGGTCAGCCAGCACGAGCCGCGCTCGTTCTGGCTGGGCTGGGCGGCGTTCGTCCTGTTCTTCACGATGCCGGCCCTCACCGGCTTCCTGCTCAGCCGCGGCTTCAGCGCGCTGTCCGACGGCGACACCGCCGCCGTCTACCGCTGGGCGCTCTTGGTGATCGTGTCCGAGGCCGTGCGCATGGTGTCGGTGCACATCGGGGCGATCACCTGGACCAAGGCGTGGCTGCACATGCAGACGCTGCTGCGCGCCAACCTGCTGACGGCGCAGGTCGCCAGCGGCGGGCTCGACGCCGGCCAGCCGGTCGGCTCGGCCGGCGAGGCGCTGACCCACTTCCGTGACGACACCGAGGACGTCGCGATGTTCGTCGACGGGATGGTCGACGTCAGCGGCGGGCTCGTGTTCACCGTCGTCGCCGGGCTCCTGCTCGGCGCCGAGGACCCGCGCGGCGCGCTGGTGCTGCTGCTGCCGCTGGCCGGCGTGGTCCTCGTGACCCGCGCGCTGGACTGGCGGATCAAGGCGTACCGGTCCGCCGACCGCGAGGCCACGGCGGCCGTCACCGGCCTCGTCGGCGACGTGATGGCGGCGGCCACCACGGTCAAGGTCAACGCGGCCACCGATCCGATGCTCGACCGCCTCGCCCGCCTGGTCGCGGCACGCCGGGAGACCGCCGTGCGCGACCAGGTGCTCGACCAGGGCGTGCAGGCGTTCAGCCAGGGTGCCGCGGACGTCGGGCTGGGCCTGGTGCTCCTCGTGAGCGCCGGCGCGCTGGCGTCGGGCGCCTTCGACGTCGGCACGCTGGCCTTGTTCGTCGCCTACTTGGGCTGGCTCAGCTTCCTGCCGCGCATGGTCGGCCGTGTGCTGTCACGGCGCAAGCAGGCGGCCGTCGCCTTCGACCGCATGCGCCGCCTGGTCGCCGGCAAGGACGCGGTGAACACCGTGCGCCCGCGCACGCTGCCGATCGAGCCGCGCCGAGCGCGGCGTGCGGCCCGTCGAGCGCCGCCCCGAGCGGGTGCCGCTGCAACGTCTGGACGTCCGCGGCCTGACCGCGCTGTACCCCGGCGGCGTCGGCGTGCAGAGCGTGGATCTCACGATCGACCGTGGCCAGTTCGTGGTCGTCACCGGCCCCGTCGGTGCCGGCAAGAGCACCCTGCTGCGCGCCCTGCTCGGGTTGGCCTGGCGGGCCGATGTCAGCGGCGAGGTGCGCTGGAACGGTGAGCTCGTCGAGGACCGCGCCGCGTTCCTCGTGCCCCCGAACGCGTCGTTCCTGCCCCAGGTCCCGCAGCTCGTGTCGGACTCGGTGCGTGACAACGTCGCCCTCGGACCGGTGCCGACGGCGGCACTCGAGCGGGCGCTGGCCCTCGCCGCCATCGACGTCGACGTGGCCGGGCTGCCCGACGCCGAGGAGACGTTGATCGGCCCGAGGGGCCTGCGGCTGTCGGGCGGACAGCGCCAGCGCCTGGCCACCGCCCGGGCGCTCGTCCACGGCCCCGAGCTCGTCGTCCTCGACGACCTGTCCAGCGCCGTCGACGTCGAGACCGAACTGCAGCTGTGGGACAACCTGGCCGGTGCCGGGATGACCGTCCTCGCCGTGTCCCACCGCAACGTCGCCTTCGAGCGGGCCGACCAGGTGCTGCGGTTGGACCGCGGGCGACTCGGCGTGACAGCGGTTCGTGTCAGCACACATGCAGCCGTGACCGATGTGTGCTGACACAAACCCGTTTCCCGACCTGGCGGCCGAGCAGGACCGGCTGCGGTTCGCCCGCACGTCGCGGGACCGGATGATCGAGCGGCTCGGGCGCGTCGACCCACAGAGCGCGGCCGACAAGTTCACCGCCGAGTACGTCGAGGTCACGGTGGAGGAGGCGCTGGCCGACCTGCGGTCGCCGGGGGCCGGCGACTTCTTCGGCCGCCTGGACACCACCGACGGGCCGCGACCCGAGCGCTGGTACATCGGCCGGCGGCACATCGAGGACGACGAGCACGACCCTGTGGTGGTCGACTGGCGGGCGCCGATCGCCGCGCCCTTCTACCGGGCGACGGGTGCCGACCCGCTGGGGGTCGGCCTGCGACGGCGGTTCACGCTCGACGAAGGCCGGCTGACGGCGTACCTCGACGAGCACCTCGACGACCCCGACGCCGCCGACGTCGCGGGTGGCATCCCCGACCCGGTGCTGGCCGAGATCGGTGCCGAGCGGACCGGCGCGATGCGCGAGATCGTGGCGACGATCCAGGCCGAGCAGGACTTCGTCATCCGGGCCCCGATCGAGCAGCTCCTCGTCGTGCAAGGTGGCCCGGGCACGGGCAAGACCGCCGTCGCCCTGCACCGCGCCGCCTACCTCCTGTTCGAGCACCGCCGCCGGCTCGCCCGCGACGGGGTGCTCGTCGTCGGACCCAACCGCGCCTTCCTCGACTACGTCGCCAACGTGCTCCCGTCGCTCGGCGAGCGCAGCGTCCGCCAGTGCACGGTGCTCGACCTGTGCGTGCCCAAGGTCGAGGTCACCGGCGCCGACGACCCGGACGCGGCCCGCGCCAAGGGGGCGGCGAGGATGCTGGACGAGTTGGCGGGCGCGGCGCTCGCCGCGATCACGCCCCCCGACGGCGATGTGACGCTGCCGATCGGTGTCCGACGCGTGGTGTTCCGCCGCGACGAGGTGGCCGAGTGGCTCGCCCGGGCGGCCGACGGCGTCGTCCCGGTCAACCAGCGACGGTTGCGCCTGCGGGCCATCGCCCAACAGGAGCTGGCCCGGCGCACCGGTCGGGACGACCTCTGGTCGGAGGCCGGGCCGCTGCGCAAGGCGCTCGACGCGGCATGGCCGACGCAGCAGCCGGTGCGACTGGTCGACCGGCTGCTGCCCGGCGCCCGCGGTCGCCGGCGGGCCTGGACCGCGGCTGACCAGCTCCTCGTCGACGAAGCCAACTCGATCCTCAACGGCCCGCCGCTGACGTACGGCCACGTCGTCGTCGACGAGGCCCAGGACCACTCGGCCGTGGCCCTCCGGGTGATCGGCCGGCGCAGTCCGCGGGGTCGATGACGCTGGTCGGTGACGTCGCCCAGTCGACGACCCCGGCCGGGCAGGAGCGCTGGGTCGACGTGTTCGCCTACCTCGACGCCGGCGCGGCGGCCGCCTGGGACGTCAGCGAGCTGACGATCGGCTACCGCGTCCCGGCACCGATCCTCGACGTCGCCAACCGCCTGCTGCCGCTCACGGGTGTCGACGCCAGCCCGAGCCGGAGCGTGCGGATGGAGGGTCACGCCCCCTCGTGGACCGCCTCGTCGCCCGGCCGGCTCGGCACGACGGTCGCGGCGACCGTGGCGGGCGTGAAGCACCGCCACCGCCTGACGGGTGTGGTCGCCCCGATGGCCCGGCACGACGACGTGACGGTGGCGCTGGCCGCAGCCGGTTTCACGGCCGTCGACCACCTCCACCAGCTGCACCCCGGCGAGGTCCCGCTGTTCGGTCCGGAACAGGTGAAGGGCCTCGAGTTCGACGGCGTGGTGGTCGTCGAACCCGAGGCCCTCCTCGACGGCACGCCGCGGGGCGCCCGCCTGCTGTACGTGGCGATGACCCGGGCCGTCCAGGAGCTGGCGATGGTCGGCACGACGCCGGGTCCACCACCGCCCCTCGATCTGGGCGGGGTCATCGTCACCTGATCGAGCGGTGTCAGCGAGCGGCGCGCCGCGCGGTTGCGACCGGCGGATCTGTCGACCGCCGAGTGACCCGGGTACGATCGTGGCGATGCCGCGCTACGAGTACCGCTGCCGGACGTGCGACGAGCGCTTCGAGCTGCAGCGGGCGATGAGCGAGTCGTCGGCGCCGGCGGCGTGCCCGGACGGCCACGCCGACACGGTGCGAGTGCTGTCGATGTTCGCGTCGACCGGTGTGTCGGCGGGCTCGTCGGGACCGTCGGCCGGCGGCTGCTGCGGCGGCGCCTGCGGTTGTGCCCAGTGATGGGCCCCACCGACGACACGCGCGACCCGGACGAGGATCCGACGGCGATGGCCGAAGACGGCATGGCGCCGCTGATCACGAACACCGGCGCCGACGAGACCGACGGCGGCGACGACGCCGACGCGGCGAGCGGCTGACGAACGCGGTCAGGGGCCGACGTAGCGGGCGCTGGGGCGGATCAGCTTGCCCTCGGCGGCCTGCTCGACGGCGTGGGTCGTCCACCCGACCGTGCGGCTGACGGCGAACGTCGGGGTGAACAGGCCGCGAGGGAGGCCGGCGGACGCCATCACCACGCCGGCGAAGAACTCGACGTTGCTCGGGAGCGGGCGGTCGGGCTTGAGCCGGCGCAGCGTGTCGAGGACCCGGCTCTCGACGTCGACGGCCACGTCGACGAGGTCGCCGCCGAGCCCGGTGGCGACGTCGCGGAGCAGCGCCGAACGGGGGTCGCGGGTGCGGTAGACGGCGTGGCCGAAGCCCATGATGCGGCGGCCGGCGGCGACCTCCTGCTCGACCCACGCCTCCGTGCGCGCCGGGTCGCCGATGGCGTCGAGGGCGTCGAGCGCCCGGCCTGGCGCGCCGCCGTGCAGGGGACCGGCGAGGGCCCCGAGGGCGGCGCCGACCACGTCGGCGAGGTCGGCACCGGTCGAGGCGACGACGCGCGCCGTGAACGTGGACGCGTTGAACCCGTGGTCGATCGTGAGGATGAGGTACTGCTCGAGGGCCCGTGCTGCCGCCTCGTCGGGCACCTCGCCGGTGACGAGGCGGAGGTAGTCAGCGGCGTGACCGAGGTCGTCGCGCCACTCGATGGGCGGGAGGCCGTAGCTGGCGCGGTGCAGGGCGGCCACGATCGCCGGGATCGCGGCGGAGAGCCGCAGCGCCTGGGCCTCCCGCTCGGCGGGCGTGATGTCGATGAGCGGGCGCAGGCCGAGCTCGTCGGCGGCGATCGAGACGGCGGCCCGCACGCTGCCGAGCGTCGCCCCTCGCGCCTGGGCGAGCGGCCCGAGCACCGGCAGCAACGAGGTCGGGAGCCGCCGTGCGGCTGCGGTGGCAGCGGCGAAGCCGACGTACCTCGTCATCGTCGGGGAGGTGGCCGACGGCCACGAGGTGCCACACCTCCTCGAACGAGCGGTGCCGGGCCAGGTCCGTGGCATCGTGGCCGCGGTAGTGGAAGAAGCCGGCCTCACCGTCGACGTCGCCGATCGTGGTGTCGGTGACGGCGACGCCGTTGAGGCCCTTGGGGACATCGATCAATGTGCTCATGGCGTTCATCATCGACGGGGTCAACCTCGGCATCAACGTTGATCGGATCAATGTTGATCAGCGGTGTACGGTCGCGGCGTGTCACGGTTCGTCGGCGCGACGGAGGCGGCCCGCCTGCTCGGGGTGCAGAAGGCGACGCTGTACGCCTACGTGAGTCGCGGCCTGATCGGCCGGCGCGTCGCCGTCGACGGCCGGACGTCGCTGTACGCCGTCGACGATCTCGAGCGCGTGGCGGGGCGGGGCCGCGATCGGGAGGTCGCGCCGCGGCCGTCGATCGACGTGCAGATCGCGTCGGCGATCACGGTCCTCGACGAGGACGGCCCGCGCTACCGCGGCCACGACGTCGCGGACCTCGCCCGGCGCTACCACTACGAGCAGGTCGCCGAGCTGTTGTGGACGGGCCGCCTGGGCGCCGCCGGCGGGTGGGGTCGGCCGGACGACGCCGACGTCGCGCTGGCCGCCGATATCACGGCCGTGGTCGGCGGCCACGGCGTCCCCGCGATGATCGCCCTCACGGCGGCGCTCGGGCGCCGGCATGGCGGCGACGACCCACCGTCGGCCGCCCGGCGGCTGCTCGGCGTCACGCCGATCGTGCTCGGTGGGCCGCCGGCCGAGGGGCTCCTCGCGGCGCGCCTCGCCGCCTGCTGGTCCGCCGACCCGGCCCTGGCCGAGGTGCTCGATCGCGCCCTCGTGCTGCTCGCCGACCACGAGCTGGCCACGAGCACGCTCGCCGTCCGCGTCGCCGGCTCCACCTGGGCCGGCCCGTACCCAGCGTTCGCAGCCGGGCTCGCCGTCATGGAGGGACCGTTGCACGGCGGGGCCAGCCAGGCCGCGTACGCCCTCCTCGTCGAGTGCGCCGAGGTCGGCGCGGCGGCCGCCGTCGGGCGGCGCCTGCGCGAGCGCGAGCGCATCCCGGGCTACGGCCACTCGATCTACAAGGGCGGTGACCCTCGTCTGGCGCCGCTGATGGAGGCCGTGGGCGCGTTGGCCGACCCGGACGGTCGCATGGCCGTCGTCGACGAGTTGCTCGCCGAGACCGGGGTGCGCCTGACCCGGCAGCCCAACGTCGACCTCGGGCTCGCTGCCCTGGCGTTCGTCGGCGGGCTGCCCGTCGATGTGCCGCTGTTCGCTGTCGCCCGCCTCGCCGGGTTCGCCGCGCACCTCGTCGAGGAGCGGGCCGAGCGGCCGCTGCGCTTCCGCGGCCTGGCCCGTCCGGTCGCCTGATCGCCGGGCGACACCTGTCCCCTTGCCGCCACCACACGCCGACGCAACGATGGGCCCTTCGCTCGAGACCTTGGGGGTCGGCATGCCTCGTCGTGTCATGCTCGTCGCCGTCGGCGCGCTCGCCGCCGCTGGGCTGTCGTGGTCGACGGGGCGGGCCGAGTCACCGCCCCCGGAGCCCCCCGACAGCTTCCAGGTGTACACCGGCGAGCTCGACGCCGCCGGCGTGGCCTCGTTGGTGGCGACGGGTGTCGACCGCCGCGAGCTGCACGCCGCGCCGGTGCCGGGCAGCCCCGGACGCTTCCAGGTCGAGGTGATCCTGAGCGGCCGCCAGGCGGCGACCGTCGACGGCACGCTGACGCCGGCCGACGGCGGCGCCGCCCGCCGGACCGCGCTCGCCGAGCACGCCGTGTTCCGCATGTACAGCGGTCCCGGCGGGATCCAGGAGGAGCTGATCGCGCAGGCCGCCGCCCACCCGGACATCGCCCAGCTGCACGTCATCGGCCGCACCGTCCAGGGCCAGGACATCACCGCCGTCCGGGTCACCCGCGAGCCCCGCCGGGTGCGCGGCGGGCGAGCGCCCGTCCACGGTCTACGTCGGGGCCCAGCACGCCCGGGAGTGGATCACGCCCGAGATGGTCCGCCGGCTCCTCGACCACATCCTCGACGGCTACGGCACCGACCCGACGATCACGGACCTCGTCGACGACAACGAGCTGTGGTTCGTGCCGGTCGCCAACCCCGACGGCTACGACTACACGTTCCAGGAGGACCAGCGGCTGTGGCGCAAGAACCTGCGCGACAACGACGGCGACGGTGAGATCTCCACGAACGACGGCGTCGACCTCAACCGCAACTACCCGACGCGCTGGGGCTACGACAACGAGGGCTCGTCGCCCAACCCGACGAGCGACACGTACCGCGGCACGCGGCCGTCCTCCGAGCCCGAGACGCAGGCCCTCGATCACGCTGTTCCGCCGGATCACGCCGGAGTTCTTCGTCAACTACCACTCGGCCGCCGAGCTGCTGCTCCACGGCATCGGCTGGCAGGTCGCCACGCCGTCGCCCGACGACGTCATCTACGAGGCGATGGTCGGCGACGACGCCGACCCGGCGATCCCGGGCTACGACCCGGACATCTCCGCCGAGCTGTACACGACCAACGGCGACACGGACTCGCACATGCAGGAGGCGTTCGGCACGCTCGGCTTCACGCCGGAGATGGGGACCTGCGAATCGGCATCGGCGGTCGATCCCGACGACCCGTGGGAGCCCGAGGATTGCAACAGCGGGTTCGAGTTCCCCGACGACGAGGGCCTCATCCAGGCCGAGTTCGCCAAGAACATCCCGTTCGCCCTCGCCGTCGCCCAGTCGGCGCACGATCCCGACGACCCCGTGTCGGTGGTCGGCCGCGACGCCGAGGACTTCCGCCTCGACACGTTCACGGTGTCGTGGGGCGATCCGCAGACGGTGGCCGTCACGGCCAAGCGGGCGCTGTCGTCGCTGCGCCTCGAGTACCGCATCGACGGCGGGCGGACGAACCGGGCCGGCGTGCAGCGCTGGCGCGGCGGCGAGCGCTACGGCGACGAGAACGACGACTACTACGCCGAGTACCGCGGCCAGGTGCGGGGGGCGGATCCCGGCGATGAGGTCGAGGTGTGGTTCTCGGCCGTGCCGCTCGGCCGGGCACGGCCAGCGCATCGAGAGCGAGCACTTCACGTACACCGTCGAGCAGGACACGGGCCGTGACGTCCTCGTCGTCGCCAACGAGGACTACACGGGGGTCAACCCGGACTACCCGGTCGACGCGCCGAAGTACATCGACGAGCACGTCGCCGCCCTCGCCGCCAACGGCGTCGCCGCCGACGTGTGGGACGTCGATGCCGACGGCGTGCCCCACGACCTCGGCGTGCTCAGCCACTACGACCTGATCGTCTGGTACCTGGGTGACAACCGACTGACGCAGGACCCGGAGGACGAGCTGACCTCGTACTTCGGGACGCAGCTCCCGGACCTCGCGGTGGCCGAGCGCCAGCAGTACCTCACGATGGCCGTGCGCGACTTCCTCAACGAAGGCGGGCGGCTCGTGCTGGCCGGCGAGACGGCCGGCTACTACGGGCTCGGGGCCAACCTCTTCGGCGGCATCTGGTACGGGCTCGACGGCGCGCCGGAGGAGGAATGCGTCGTCACGGTCGACCAGTTCAGCGACTGCCTGCTCCTGACCGACGACTTCACGCAGTACTACCTCGGCGCCTACACGAGGACGCCGCTGTCGGCCGGCGGGATCATCGGCACCACCGGATCGACGGCCGGCGCCGAGCCGCCTTCTTCGGCGGTCAGGCCACCGTCGACAACCCGCCCGACGAGCTCGGCGCGCTCGTGCCGACGAGCGACGTGCTCCCGCCCGACGAGTTCCCGCTGTTCGCCAGCCAGGGAGTCGCCGAGTACCTCGACCCGGAGGGCCCGTTCATCCCGATCGAGGGCGAGTGGGCCGCCGGCGCCTTCCACGCCGACGACAGCTACATGCGCTTGGCGCGCACGTACGACCTCACGGCCGTGCCGGCCACGCAGGCGCCCAGGCTGGAGGCGCAGTTCTCGTTCGACACCGAGGAGGGCTACGACCACCTCATCGTCGAGGCCCACACCGTCGGTCAGGAGGACTGGACGACGCTGCCCGATCTCGGCGGTGGGACCACCGACGACATGCCGGCCGAGTGCGAGGCCGGGTTCCTCGTCGAGGAGCACCCGCAGCTCGTCCAACTACATCACCGTGGGTGACGACGAGGTGCGTCGCCGGCCGGCACCGGGGCGCGTGGAACTCGTTCACGGACTCAGTCGGGCGGCTGGGTGCCGGTGGCGTTCGACCTGTCGGCGTTCGCCGGGAAGCAGGTCGAGGTGATCGTCAGCTACGTCACCGATCTGTTCATCGGCGGCACCGGCGCGCTGGTCGACGACACCGGCCTGGTCACGTCGGCGGGCGTCGCCGAGGCTGAGGGCTTCGAGGCCGGGCTCGGCGTGGTGGTCGGTGCCCGGTGCGCCGGCCGACAGCCCCGGCAACACCGTGGACTGGGAGCGCACGCGCGGCCTCGGTGGCCTCACCGCTGGCCGTGACGACGGAGGACACCGTGATGTTCGGGTTCGGACTCGAGCAGCTCGAGCTCGCAGAGGCCCGCGCCGGCGTCGTCGGCGCCGTCCTCGACTACCTGTCCGGCTCACCCTGACCGCGCCCTTCGAGGAGCCGCGCGTATCTGCAGCGGCACCTCCCGCCTCCTCATCCCGACGACGGACCAGTCGGGAGGGGAACCATGGCCGGACAGTCGGAGCCAGCGGGGCCGCGGTGGCGCGATCGGAGGAGGGCGCGTTCGCGGTCGTCCGCCGCGCACGTGGATCTACCGGAACCTCACACCGTGGAGGATCTACGCCTGCTTCGACGACAAGGGTCATCTCCTCGTCGACGAGAGCACGAGCCCGGGCGACTGCAGTCCGTGCGCCTCGAAGGTGCTGTCCATCCCCGCCCTCGGCGAGGTCACCGTGCCCCACGAGGATGCCGAGGACTTCGACACCATCGGGCTGCGCCGCCGCGGACAGGTGGAGGTGCGGCCGGCGCCGAGCGAGCTCTGGAGCGCGGTGCCGCGGGCGATCACCATCTTCGGGTGGCTCGCGGTCGGGCTGCTGTTCGGTGCGTGGGCACTGCTCTTCGGCGGCGCGAGTGCCGTGCCATGGCACTGGTTCGTGGCCGCGATGGTGGCCGTCCCCGTCGTCGCCCTCCTCGTCGCCACCGGCCGTGAGGTCCACCTGTACCGGCGGTTCGGGCACTACCGGGCGGCGCTGCGCGCCAACGCCAGCCCAGAGGAACCGCCGAAGTCGCTGGAGGGCATCGAGCGGGGCAGCCGGCTGTGCACGTTCGTCGACGGCCTGCCGCGCCAGGCGGTCGAGGCGGCCGTGCTCATCGGCGCCGTGCTCGTCAGCGTCGTCGGGTTGGGGGTCGCCATCCACCAGACGAGCCAGCTCAACGCTCATCT
Organism: uncultured Acidimicrobiia bacterium; assembly: GCA_963784255.1. Taxonomy (GTDB): domain Bacteria; phylum Actinomycetota; class Acidimicrobiia; order Acidimicrobiales; family Ilumatobacteraceae; genus JALZMG01. Next base: position 106,882 of record CAWAQO010000008.1, read on the forward strand.
GCCGATCCACTACGGCGCGCTCCTGCGGTTCGACGATCCGTTCACCGCGGTGTTGGACGTCGCCGCCGAGAGCCCGGCCTTCTCGCAGCTGCTGATCGGTCACATCGCCCAGTGGGTGCTGGTGTCGATCGCCGCGCTGGCGCCTGCCGCGATGTACTTCCAGTTCGATCGCCAGCGGCTCGCAGCCGTGCAGCGACGCTGGGTGCAGGAGGTGTTCCGCCTCGACCCGACCGTGCGGACCGTCGGCGACATCGAGGCGAAGTACGGCTCGCAGATCGAGGCGTCGTTCGGCGTCCTCGCCCCGGACTCGAGCCTGCGCCTGCGCGGCGGCCGCCGGTCACCGGTGATCGTGGCGACGATCCTGCTCGTCATCGGATGGTTCCTCGTGATCTCGACGACGCGCGTGCCCGCGCTCGTGCCCCGCGCCGGCGAGCTGGTGTGGGACACCGCTGACGTGTCGTTCCCCGTCGCGGCGTTCTTCCGGCCCGAGCTGTCACTCGTCGGCTACGCCTTCCTCGGGGCCTACGTGTTCACGTTGTTCCACGTGATCCGGGGGTACCAGCGTCGCGACCTGCACCCGAAGACGTACAACACCGTCGTCGTCCGGATCCTGTCGGCGTACGCCCTCGCCCTCGTCGTCAGCGTCGCGTACGACGGTCCGGCGGCGGAGGTCGTGATGTTCTTCGTCGGCTTCATGCCCCAGAGCGCCCTCGTGTGGCTGCGGGAGAAGCTGTCGCAGCGCTCCGGGCCCTGGAAGGCGGTGCCCCTCCACGAGCCGGCCCCGCTCACCGAGCTCGAGGGCATCGATCTGTACGACCGCACGCGGCTCGCCGAGGAAGGTGTCAACAACGTCGAGGCACTGGCGCATGCCGACATCGTCGAGCTGATGAGCAGCACGCGCATCTCCGCCGCCGAGCTCGTCGACTGGACCGACCAGGCCATCCTCTACCTCCGTGTCGGCGGTGACGCGGCGGCGCAGTGCGACATCGAGCGCCGCGTCCGCCCTGCGCTCGCCGCCGAGGCGCCGGACGTCCGGAGCAACCTCAGCCACCTCCGGTCGTACGGCATCCGCACGGCGACCGATCTGCTGCAGGCGTACGACCAGGCGATCCGCCGCGGCGGGGGCGACCGCGGCCGAGAGCAGGACGAGGTCGACCTGCTCCGCGCTGCGCTCGAGCTCCCGAGCACGCCCGACCACGCTCCCATCAGCACGATCCAGACGATCATCGACACGCTTCCCGACGAGGAGTGGTTCGTGCAGGTGCGCAACTGGCGCAACCCGGAGTTCGGCGCCCCGGACTCCTGGTACTGGTACCTCGACGGCAGCGGCTGGACCCCTCGCCGGGCACGAGTCCCCGGTCGGGTCGAGCGGGCCAAGGTCCCGTTCCGAGCCTTCCCGATGTTCCGCCGTCCCACTGCGGTGCCGACCGCCGTCGCCGACGCAGCCTGACCCGGACGTTCCGCGGCGCCTTCGTCCGCAGGATCGGCTCACTTCGGCGGAAGGCTCTGACCCAAGCGGGGATCGCGGCGGCTGTGCGCCGTCACGGATAGAGCGGGATGGTCTTGTTCTCGACGACGCTGACCTCGGCCTTGCCGGAGTATCCGTCGCCGCCACCCGAGACGGCGACCTTGGCATGGGTCTTGCTGACCTTCAGCACCACGGACAGCTTCGCCGTCAGGTTGCCCTCCTTCGAGAAGTGGCCCGCGACGACGTCGATGACGCCCTGCGAGGTCGCCGCCGGTCCGTTGCTGTTGACGTAGGTGTCGAGGGCGGCCAGCAGCGTCTGCAGGTTGTTGAAGCTCAGCGTGGCCGTGGCTTCGACGGTGCCGGCGGCCAGCTCGAGGTAGGGCTCCAGTGCCTTCTCGACCACCAGGGCGACGGCCTCCGGCAGGATGTCCTTGATCTGCGGCAGGCTCATCGCCATCCCGAACGACGCCGTGCCCGACACGCTCATCGCCGTGATGACGCCCTTCTTCTCGTTGTACGAGAGCGTCGCCGAGATCTTCCCCGATGCGGTGGCCTTGCCGCCGATCTTGATCGGCGGTTCGGCCCTGAGGAGCAACTCGCCGCCGAGCGAGCCGCCGAGCGACCCGAAGATCGTCGCCGTGTCGACCCACTCGTCGCTGAGCGTGCCGTCCTTGTTGACCTCGCGGGCCCGACCGACGGTGACGCCGGTCTCCGCGGTGATCGCCGCCTCGATGCCGCCGACGCCCTCGTTCTTCACGTCGACCTTGGCGTTGCCGTACTGCGACAGCGTGATGGAACAGGCGGTGAGGTGGTTGGAGTAGTCCCCCTGGACGCTGCCGCCGAGCGAGTTGAACGGCGCCGGCATCAGCGCCCCGACACCGAGTCCGGCCAGCATCGCGGTCATCCCGCCGACCCCGTCGCACGTGTTGTCGGCGCCCGGCTTGGCGCCGTCGAAGACGTACGTCATCTCGACCTTGCCCTTGTACCCGGCCTCGGCACTGACGTCCTGCGTCGTGCCACCCGTTGCCGGTGCCGCCGCGCCGCCCGGTGCCGCAGCCGGCTTGGCGCCCGGGGCGGCCTGCCCGCCCGGCGGCGCCGTGGACGGGGCCGCGGTCGGTGCCGGAGCCGCCGCGCCCGGGGTCGCCGCGCCGCCGGCGGGCGTGCCGCCCGGCGCGGCCGGCGGCGCGCCGGACTTGCCGGTGATCGCCTTCCACGCCTTCTGCGCATCGCCCAGCGCACCCGGCAGCTCGACCTCGACCTTGGCACCGCTGTCGCCGCCACCCTTCTGCGGGGTGGTGACGGCGACGGCACCATCGCCGGCGACCACGACCGTGTACAGCTTGCCGACCCGGGACAGGGCGACCGACGCGCCGCCGGCGACCTTGACCGGCACGCCGTACACGACGGCTGACATCTCGCCGGTCGCCTGCACGGTCACGTCGTGGCTGGCGCCCTCCTTGGCGTTGGGTCCGAGGTCGGGGACGAACTGCTCGGCGCACGGCCCGGCGGTCTCCCCGAGCGCCGTGCACGCCTCGCCGGCGATCTTCTTGCGCAGGTTCTCCGCCGCGGCCCGCAGGTTCTTGACCCACTGCGGCGTGTGCTGGTCGACGAGGGCGGCTGCCTTGGCGGCGGCCTTGCGGGCCTTGTCGACGAGGTCGCGGGCGTACTTCCGCGCCTTCTCGATGACGCCCTCGAGGGCCTTGCGCGCCTTTTGGTACCACTCGCCGATGAACGACATGACCCCGTCGGCCGTCTCCCGGATCGCCTTGAAGATGGCGTCCTTCTTGGAGATGAGGTACTGCACGGCCTTCGTCGCGGCGGCGAGCGCCAGCCCGATCGGCCCGGCGATCACGGCGGCGGCACCGAGCAGCGCGTTCTTCAGCCCGTTGGGCAGCTTGCTCCACCACGATCCGAGGCGCTTGATGGCACCGTCGATCTTGTCGTCGATGCTCTTCTTGAGGCCCCCCACCCACGTGACGAACGGGGTGATGTAGTCCTTCTCGATGTCGGCCCAGATCTGGCTCGCCGTCTTGAGGGCGTTGTCGACGAACGTCTTGATCTCGCCGGTGAGCTTCTCCCACTTCTCCGACATCTTCTTGACGAAGGCGTCGATCTTCGCCTGCTTGGGCTTCCACCAGTTGTCCCAGGCCTTGCCGATCCGGTCGACGACGCCCTGGATGCTCTTGCGGATGCCGGCGACGGTGTCCTGGACGGCCTTGATCTGGTCGTTGACGAACTTGGCCAGCGAGTTGTAGCGATCCTCGCCGAGGACCGCCTTCCCGGCGCGCACCCCGGCGTTGGCGATCGCCTTGCGGATCCCGCCGGCCATCGACATGACCTCGGCCTGGTCGCAGTTCCAGCCCGGCTGCCCGTCGGCGGCGGTGCCGGACTGCACGGCCTGCTTGACCTCGCCGGCGAGTTGTTCGGCGCCGCCGGGGATCGCCTTGACGAGCGCGCCGATCCGGTCGGCGGTCGCCATCAGCTGGTCCATGTCGAGCGTCGGGTTGGCCGGGTTGAGCAGTGGCCCGGCGAGGGTGCCGGCCGATGGCAGGTTGAGCGCCGCCCCTTCGGAGCGCCCGGCCTCCTGGGCGGCCGCCGCGTCGGTGCTCCCCGCCTCGGATTCGGCGGCGCCGGCGTCGGTCCGTGCGGTCGCCTCGGCACCGGCCTTGCGTGACTGCGCCTCGCCCTGGAGCTGACCGCCGGCGCGGCCGGTCGCCCCGGCGACGCCGCTCTCCAGCTTCGCCGTGTCGCCGCCGACCAGTCCGGCGGCCGAGCGGGCCGCGGCCGGGATGCCCGTGACCAGATCGGTCACCCAGTCGGGCAGGACGGCACCGGCGACGTCGAGCAGGTCGCGCTGGACGACCGGACCATCGGCGGCCGGCCCTTCCTCGGGGCTCGTTCGCTCGTCGGCGGCCTCGTCGGTGCAGCCACAGGCTGCGCAACCGCAGCCGGACCGCTGGACGTATCCGGCCACGGCGGCGTTGCCGGCAGCGCGCTGGAGGCGGACCACGGCGCCCGGACCGATGCGCGCCCGAGCGTGGTGGTGACGTCGATCGAGCATCCCGACCGGCGCCGAGGACCCGACGTCGCGCGACGACCCGGCCGCGTCACGCTCCGGCGCCGCGGGCGCGGTGTGCTCTGTGGTGTCGTGCACGGGCACCGTCGCGATCGTCGCCGTGACGGCGCGCCGGAGATCTCGCCACAGAGGCGGTCGTGCGGGCAGATCGGCTGCCCGAACGGGCAACCCGACCGGTTCTGTCGTTTGACAACGGCCCGATCGGGCCGCTACCAAACGACAGAAGGAGGTGGTGGCGATGGAGCGACCGACGATGCGGCTGGTGGCGCCGGTGCTCGGCACGCCGGACCCGCACCGGCTGGCCGAGTTCTACGGGCAGCTGCTGGGTTGGCCGATCGGGACCGACGAGCCGGACTGGGTGACGCTGCGGCCGGGGGACGGCAGCGTCGGCCTGTCCTTCCAGGAGGAGCCGACGCACGTTCCGCCGACGTGGCCGCAGGTGGACGGGGAGCAGCAGATGATGGTGCACCTCGACATCGAGGTCGAGGACCTCGAGCGAGCTGTGGCGTGGGCGGTCGAGGCGGGGGCGACCGAGGCGGCGTTCCAGCCACAGGAGGGGGTGCGCGTCATGATCGATCCCGACGGACACCCCTTCTGCTTGTTCGCCGAGTAGTCAGGCCGCGGCCGGCAGCGGTGCGAGCGAGCCGAAGCTGCGCTCGTAGCGCCGCCGCCACCACGCCCGGTGCAGCAGCCGCAACGACGGCGGCACCTGCGCCCAGGCGACGTCCGTCGCACCGGCCGGCGCGACGTCGAGCAGCCAGGAGATCATCATCCCGGCATCGCGCAGCGGGGTCGTCCGCCGCAGCCGGGCGGCGAAGCGCTCGTGCTCGTCGGCCGTGAAGGAGGCGAGCCACATCGGCAGCACGAGGCGCTCCTCGGCGGCCAGGTGGCGCTCCAGCAGGAGACCGGTCGCCTCGATGCGGGCCACGTCGCTGACGAGCTCGTCGAGGGCGGCGTCGAGGGCGACGTGGTCGGCCTCCAACTCGTCGGTGGTCGTCGACGCGCCGGGATGACGGGCGCGCAGCGCCGGGAACAGGAGCCCGTCCTCCGCGTGGTGGTGGTGGCCGAGGACGCGGCGCAGCAGCCGCGGCGCGCCGCGCCGCCGTGCGGACGTCACCCGCATCGACAGCGTGCTCGATGGCGGTCACCTCGCCGCGCAGGCCGAGGTGGACACCGACGAAGCCGAGGACGGCGCCGGGCAGGTCGATCGGGAGCATGCGCACGTTCTGCCCGCCGCGACGTGGAGCCGGCATGGGAGCCGCTTGCAGACCGCCGCGGCGGCGTCACAGCTCGCTCTTGGTACGTCCCTTGCTGGCCCAGTAGCCGTCCGTGCGGCCGAGGCGGAAGGCGGCCGGCTTGTCTTCCGGCGCCAGCACGTCGGTCTCGAGCCACAAGCGCTTCAGGTGCCGCACGCGCCCGTGCTCGCGGTCGTCGCGGTAGGCGTCCCGTCCGTGCAGCACGTGGTAGTTGTTGACGAACTGCATGTCGCCGGGCTCGATCGCCATCGCCACGTGGTACTCGTCCATGGCGCACATGGCGTCGACGCGATCCATCGCCGCCCGGGCGGCCGCCGACGGCCGCGGCGCATCGGCGTGCCGCTTGCTCGATTCGATGTACGGCCGGATGTAGCGCACGAACAGGCGGTCGCCGTGGCGTGTGAACGCCGGCATCGTGTACCACGACCGGGCGCCGGGTGCCTGCTCGCCACGGAAGTCGTACGGCAGCGGCTCGTACAGCGCCGCGGCCAGCTCGGGTTCGTCGCGCACGAGGTCGTTGTGGATCGTGACGGCGTTGGCGACGAGGCTGTCACCACCGTCGGCACCGGCGGCGAGGCAGAAGAGCCCGACGAGGTCCGAGCCGTCGGAGTGGAACGGCAGGGCGATGCCGCCGAGCTCGTTGCCTCGCGACGTCGGGTCCTGTGGTGACCGTCCCTGGTCGGTGACATCGCCGAGGAGGTGACCCTTGGCGTTCTGCGGCCACGGCTGGCCGAGGTGCGTCCCCACGCCCCAGTAGATCGTCGAAGCCCGGGCCTTGTCGTAGCGCTCGACGGGGAGGCCGCGCAGCAGGACGACGCCGCGCCCACTGATCAGCTCACCGGCCACGCCGGTCAGCTCCGGGCCGAGCGTCGGCAGGGGGAAGTCGTCACGGGTCACGTCGAGGACGTCGTCGTGGCGGGACTCGGCGACGGCGAGGGCGGCGTCCAGCTCGGCGAGGTGCTCGTGCGTGAAGCGGAAGACGTAGCTGTCGCCGAGCTCGTCGCGCCGCCACGCGCAGCCCTGCTCCAGCGGTTCCAGTGCGGTGACGGTGGTGCTCATCGGGGACCTCCCACGGTGGTGGCGTCGCGGACAGCGGGCAGCACCTCGTCGACGAGGAGCTGCCGTGCGAGGTGCGCCGCGTCCCGGTCGGCGCCGAAGCCGGGGCCGGTGATGACGACGCGGCCGATGCCGAGCGCGGCGAGCTCGAGCAGCCGCTCGATGCAGTGCTCCGGCGAACCGACCACGGCGAAGCGGTCGACGAAGCCCGCCGGCAGGTCGGCGTGCGGAGCGTGGTTGCTCAGGTGTTGGCGGCTGTCGTAGCGGGCGCCGACCGCGGCGACGACCTCGCGGTCGTCGTCGGCGAGGCCGGCGCCGGTCGAGCCGGGCATCGCCGAGAAGTGGGCGAAGGCGGCGACGCTGCCGGCGACCATCGCCCGCGCCGTGCCGGCGTCGGGGTGGCAGCCGACGGTGACGTACGCGCCGACGTCGATGTCTGTCGGGTCGCGCCCCGCATCGGTGGCTGCCGTCGCCACGACGTCGAGCGCCCAGCGCACGCGATCAGGATCGGCGCCGACGGCGAGGGTCACGCGCTCAGCCGTGCGGGCGGCGAACTCGAGCACGCGCGGGCCGGAACCGGCGACGTCGAGTGGCACCTTCGGCTGCGTGGCGCGGTCGAGGAGCACCATCCGGCTCGGGAAGCCGTCACAGTCCACGGTGCCGCCGGCGAGGTAGGTCTGGACCTGCGAGGTCAGCTCGACGAACCGGGCGACCGGCATCGGCGGACGACCGAGGTGGAACAGCGCCGTGTCGCCCCGACCGATGCCGAGCACGAAGCGGCCGCCGGACTCCTCCTGCACCGTCGCCGCCACGTTGGCCAGCGCGGCCGGGTGCCGGGTGAAGGCGTTCGTGACGCCCGTGGCGAAGCGCAGGCGCTCGGTCGCGGCCGCTGCGAGGGCGACGGCCACGAAGGGATCGCCGACGAGGTTCTGGGAGTCGGTGAACGTGATGCCGTCCCACCCCTCCTGCTCGGCGCGCGTCGCCTGGCGCACGGCCGTCCCGATCTCGGGGAGGCGCGCCGACCACAGCTGCACGCCGCCATCGTGTCACCGCTACGGTCGCTGGCATGAAGCAGCGGGACGTCGTCCGGATGTCGCACGACGAGATCACCGAGTTCCTCGCCGGACGGCACAGCATGACGATGTGCACGATGAACCACGACGGCAGCATCCACGCCGTCGCGATGTGGTACGGGTTCGTCGGCGAGGCCATCGGCTTCGAGACCAAGGCCAAGTCGCAGAAGGTGCTCAACCTCCGCCGCAACCCGACGATGACGGTGCTCGTCGAGGACGGTGAGACGTACGACCAACTGCGCGGCGTCGAGCTGGTCGGCAAGGGCGAGGTCATCGAGGACCCGGAGCTCCTGTGGGAGCTCGGCGTCAGCGTGTGGTCGCGCTACCAGATGCCGTACGAGGAGTCACACCGCCCGTTCGTCGAGGCGATGCTGAACAAGCGGGTGCTCGTCCGCTTGAACGTCGAGCGCACCGTGTCCTGGGACCACCGCAAGCTGGCGTCCGGCTGACCGCCCGTCTCAGGTTTCTGGGTCCTGGATCGGTCGTCCTGGCGACCGATCCAGATGCAAGAACGGGCGCAGGGCGCCGCGCAGGTCGAGGGCGGCAACGGCGCCGATCACGAGCACGGCCGGTGAGTCGACCGGTGTGGTCGCCAGCTCGTCGAGCCGGCAGCGGGCGACGACCTCGTCGGCGGTCGTGGCCGAGCGCACGGCGGCGACCGGGGTGGCCGGGTCGAGCCCGCCGGCGATCAGTTCGGCGGCGATCGTCGCCCGCTGGGCGACGCCCATCAGGACGACCACCGTCCCGCCGACCCGGGCCAGCGACCGCCAGTCGACGTCCGGCTCGCCGGCGCGGCGGTGCCCGGTGACCACGGTGAAGGCGGCGGCCACGCCGCGGTGCGTCACCGGCACGCCGGCTGCCGCCGGGGCAGCGACCGCCGACGTGATCCCCGGCACGACCTCGAACGGGATGCCGGCGTCGAGCAGGGCCTGGGCCTCCTCGCCGCCGCGGCCGAACACATACGGGTCGCCGCCCTTCAGCCGCACGACGCGTCGGCCGTCGCGGGCCAGCTGCACGAGCAACGCCGAGATGAGCTCCTGGGGCACCGGGCGTCCGGGTCGCTTGCCGACGTCGATGCGCTCGGCGCTCGCCGGGACCAGGTCGAGGACGCCGTCGCCGACCAGCGCGTCGTGGACGACGACGTCGGCGCCGGCCAGCACCCGCGCCGCCTTCACGGTGAGCAGCTCCGGGTCGCCGGGACCGGCTCCGACCAACCAGACCCGCGTCCCCCAATCTGGGCGGGGATCTCGCCACCCAGGCATCTGGGCGGGATCCTCACCAGCAGGTGGCACGATCCCCGCCCAGATCTCCGGGTCGGGCGTGGTCATGACGCCGCCGCAGCGACGGCCCGGCGACGGCGCACGACCGGCTCGGGCAGCCACGTCGCCACGGTCCCGGCGCCGACCGAGTCGGTCCAGTCGCCGAACGACCCGGCGCCGGCTTCGGCGTAGCGGGCGAGCACCGGCGCCAGCACGGCGGCGATCTGATCCAGCGGCACGTCGGCCCGGATCCGCTCGGCCAGGCGCTCGCCGGTGGGCGAGCCGCCGACGTACACGTCGTAGGTGGTCTTGGTCCGCCCGACGATCCCGATCTCGGCCGTGTACGGACGGGAGCAGCCGTTCGGGCAGCCGGTCATGTTCACCCGCACCTCGGCGTCACCGGCACCGCTGTCGGCGAACACCTTCTCCAGCTCGGCCACCAGATCGGGCAGCACCCGCTCGGCCTCGCCGAGCGCCTGCCCGCACGTCGGCAGGGCGGGGCAGGCGATGGCCAGCCGGCGCAGCGCCGACACGTCCCCGGCGAGCTGGACGCCATGCGCCCGCAGGCGCTCCTCCACCTCGCCGACCCGTTCGGGTGCGATGCCGAACAGCAGCAGGTCCTGGCGCGGCGTGACGCGCAGCTGGGTGACGGTGCCGTCGGCGGTCAGCTCGCGCAGCGCGGTGCGCAGCCGCACGTCCTCCCCGTCGGCGATCCGGCCCGAGGGCACGGGCAGGCCGATGACCCCGTCGCGGGTGCCGTGGTACTCCTCGGCCGTCCACGGGGCGATCTCCACCGGCTCGCCGAGCTCGGCGCCGGCGCGCCGCCGCACCTCGTCGCGGAACCACTCGATCCCGCGCTCGTCGATCAGGTACTTCAGCCGGGCGCGATGGCGGTCCTCGCGGTTGCCGAAGTCCCGCTGCGTGGTGACGACCGCCTCGACGACGTCGACGACCCGGTCCGGCGCCACCCACCCGAGGGGGCTGGCCAGCCGCGGGTAGGTGTCTTCCTCGCGGGCGTGGGTCATTCCGAGCCCGCCGCCGACGTAGACCATGTAGCCGGTCAGCTCGCCGCTGAGGCCGTCGCTGAGCGTGGGCACGATGCCGACGTCCTGGGCGAACAGGTCGACACTGTTGTCGCCCGGCCAGGCGACGCTGATCTTGAACTTCCGTGGCAGGTAGACGTCGCCGTAGACCGGCTCGGGATCGGCCGGCTCGGCGGTGACGGCCTGCTCGCCGTCGACCCACAGCTCCCAGTAGGCGCGCGTGCGCGGCCGGAACCGGGCGACGAGGTCGGCCAGCAGCGGCTCGAGCACGGCCTGGCGCTCGTCCGGCCACGGCGAGGACATCACGTTGCGGACGACGTCGCCGCACGCGGCCAGCGTGGTGAGGACGGCCTCGTTGATGCCCCGCACCAGCTGGCGCAGCTCGCCCTTGTGCACGACGTGGAACTGCACGCCCTGCCGGGTGGTGAGGCGCATCGTGCCGTCGGCAAGGTCGGCCAGGCGGTCGAGGGCCAGCCACTGCTCCGCCGTCAGGCGCCCGCCGGGAACGGCGGAGCGCACCATGCACGAGTAGTCGAGGGGCAGCCGCTTCGAGTTGCGGGCCCGCCGGACGTCGCGGTCGTCCTGCTGGTAGATCCCGTGGAACTTGAGCAGCACGGTGCTGTCGTGCTCGAACGTGTCCGTGTCGGCGGCCAGCTCGTCCGCCAGCGTGCCACGGAGGTGTCCGCTGCCGCGCTTGATGTCCTCGACGGACACGTCAGCCACCGCCGACGGGGACGGCGGGCGTCGACACGTGCAGGCCGCACTCGCTCTTGCCGCTGCCGGCCCACCGCCCGGCCCTGGCGTCCTCGCCGGGCGCCGTCGGGCGGGTGCACGGCCAGCACCCGATCGAGGCGTAGCCGCGCTCGGTCAGCGGGTGCACGGGCAGCAGCTCCATCGCCGCGTAGTGGTCGACGTCCTCGTCGGTCCACGTGGCGATCGGGTTGATCTTGGTGACCTGGCGCAGCAGGTCGACGTGGACGATCGGTGTGTTGGCCCGGCCAGGGGAGTCGGCCCGGCGGAGCCCGCTCACCCACGCCGTCTTGCCCTCCAGGGCGCGCGCCATCGGCTCGACCTTGCGGGCCTGGCAGCAGGCGTCGGTGTCGCTCATCCACTGGTCGGGCACGGCGTCGGGGCGGGGCCCGACGATGCGCAGGCGCAGGCCGAGGTCTTGGCGCAGGCGCTCGGCGTACCATCGGGTCTCGGCGAAGAGGTACCCCGTGTCGAGGAGCACGACGTCGGCGTCGGGGATCGCCCGGCTGACCAGGTGGACGAGCAGGGCGTCGCCGAAGCTGGCCGTCACGACGAGGCCGTCACCGAACTCCTCGCCCGCCCAACGGAGGATCTCCAGGGGATGAGCATCCTCGAACACAGCACCCAGTCAACCAAAGTCGAGTTAATCAATCAACTTTGTGAGGAATAGTTCCGTGAACTTCGCGTATCCGGTCGTGCTCGACGTGTCCGACGTGCCGGTGCTGGTGGTCGGTGCCGGACCGGTCGCCGCCCGCAAGGTCGCCGGGCTGGCTGCCGCCGGGGCGCTTGTCCGGGTCGTCGCGCCGGACGTCTCGCCGGCGCTGGACCAGGCGGCGGTCGCCGACCTGCGCCGTCGCCCGTACCGGCCGGACGACCTCGACGGCGTCCGGCTGGTCGTCACCGCCACCGGCGACCCGGAGGTCGATGCCGCGGTGGCGGCCGACGCCCGGACCGCCGGGCTGTGGGTCAACGCCGCCGACCGGCCGGCCGACTGCACGTTCATCCTCCCGGCGATCGCCCGGCGCGGCCCGCTGACGGTGGCCGTGAGCACGGCCGGCGCCAGCCCGGCCCTCGCCCAGCGCCTGCGCGACCACGCCGGTGCCCTGCTCACCGACGACGTCGTGGCCCTCGCCGGCGACCTGGCCGCCCGCCGGGCCGACGTCCGGGCGGCCGGCGGCAGCACCGAGGACGTGGACTGGGGACCGGCCCTCGACGCCGTCCTCCCCCCGATCTCACCCCCGTAGCCGGCCACGGTTACATTCCCCGGGTCGGGTTCGACGCCACAACGGGGGGTTCCACGTGAAGACCAAGGCAGCCATCCTCTGGGAGATCAACTCGCCCTGGAGCGTCGAGGAGGTCGACCTCGACCCGCCGGGACCCGGGGAGGTGCTGGTGAAGATGGCGGCGTCGGGCATGTGCCACTCCGACGAGCACCTGGTCACGGGCGACCTGCCGTTCGCGCTGCCGATCATCGGCGGCCACGAGGGCGCCGGCGTGATCGAGGAGGTCGGGGAGGGCGTCAGCTGGCTGGCCCCCGGCGACCACGTGGTGTTCGGCTTCATCCCCTCCTGCGGCCGCTGCCCGAGCTGCTCGACGGGCCACCAGAACCTCTGTGACCTGGGCGCCCTCATGGGCGGCGGCATGCAGATCGCCGATGGCACCTCGCGCCACCACGCCCAGGACAAGGACCTCGGCCTGATGTGCCTCATCGGCACGTTCTCCCACCACACCGTCGTCAACGAGGCCAGCTGCATCAAGCTCGACGACGACGTCCCGCTCGACCGCGCCTGCCTGCTCGGCTGCGGCGTCGTCACCGGCTGGGGCTCGAGCGTGTACGCCGCCGAGGTCACGCCGGGCGACATCGTCGCCGTGGTCGGCGTCGGCGGCATCGGCGCCAACGCCATCCAGGGAGCCCGGCTCGCCGGCGCCAAGCAGATCTGGGCCATCGACCCGCTGGAGAACAAGCGGGAGAAGGCGATGGAGTTCGGCGCCACCCACACGGCGGCCTCGCTGGAGGACGCCCTCCCGGCGATCACGGAAGCGTCGTGGGGCCGGATGGCCAACAAGGTCATCATGACGATGGGCGTCGGCTCGGGTGAGCTCCTGGCGAGCGCGCTGGCGATCGCTTCCAAGCGGGGCCGCGTCGTGGTGACGAACATCCATCCGGCGATGGAGATGTCGGCGAACGTCAGCCTGCTCGACCTCACGCTGATGGAGAAGCAGGTGGTCGGCTCGTTGTTCGGCTCGGCCAACCCCCGCGCCGACATCCCCAAGTTGATCGAGCTGTGGCGCAACGGTCAGATCGACCTCGACGGCCTGGTGACCAAGACGTACACCCTCGACGGCGTCAACGACGGCTACGAGGACATGCGCGACGGCAAGAACATCCGGGGTGTCATGGTCTATGAGTAGGGACGGCGAGGGTCGGGCGAGCGGCGATCCGCAGGATCGACGGCGAGCACGGAGGTGAGCGCAGCGAACCCCACGGTGACGGCCCTCGTCCGCCTGACTGGCCGGGTGGTCGGGCGGCGGCGCGAGCTCGAGCTCGTGCTGGCCGCCCTCGACGCCGACCGCCACGTCGTCATCGAAGGCCCTCCGGGCACCGGCAAGTCGACGGTGCTGCGGGCCATCGCCGACGAGCTCGGCGTCGGCTTCGAGTTCGTCGAGGGCAACGCCGAGCTGACGCCGGCGAGGCTGGTCGGCCACTACGACCCGGCGCGCGTGCTCGCGGAGGGCTACGACCCCGACGTGTTCGTCGACGGGCCGCTCGTCACGGCCCTGCGCGAGGGCTCCCTGCTCTACGTCGAGGAGCTCAACCGGGTGCCGGAGGAGACGCTCAACGTGCTCATCACGGTGATGAGCGAGCGCGAGCTGCACGTCCCGCGGCTCGGGCGGATCGCGGCCGCACCTGGGTTCCGCCTGGTGGCGGCGATGAACCCCTTCGACGCCGTCGGCACGGCACGCATCTCGAGCGCCGTGTACGACCGGGTCTGCCGGCTCAGCGTGGACTACCAGACGGCCGCCGAGGAGGTCGCCATCGTCGAGCGGGCCGGCGTCGGCGCGGACGCGGCGTGGAACGAGTCCATCGTGGAACTGGTGCGCCGCACGCGCACCCATCCCGAGGTGCGCGTCGGGTCGTCGGTGCGCGGTGCCATCGACGCCACAGCCGTCGTGGCCACGCTGTCGACGCTGCGGCAGCTGCCGGCGGCCAGCGAGGGCGTCGGCCTGGACGCCACCCTGATGGCCCTGTCCGGGCGGGTGCGGCTGCGCGAGGGGTCGACGCGCACGCCGGAGGAGATCATCACCGAGCTGTGGCACGAGGTGTTCGGCGGGCGCCGGCACGCCGCCAACGGGGACGGCACGACCGAGGGAAAAGTCCCCGCCCCGACGGGGGCGCCCCCTTCCTGAAGGAGGGCCAGGAGGCGGCCGCAGCGATCGAGCAGGCCAAGCGGTCGACGGTCTCGCGACGCGAGCTGGCCCGCCGTGCCGAGTTCGAGCAGGTCTCGCCCGGGGTCGGGCAGCTGTCCGACGAGGCGTTCGCAGACGCGATGGCCGAGGATCCCGACGAGGCGCTGGGCCTGCTCGCCGACATGACGCGGGCGACCGACGAGGGGCTCAGGAGGTTGGCCCGGGCGCTCGCCGGGCGGCTCGTGCTCGACGTGGCCCGGCGCGGGCCGGCGCGGCCACGCGGCGTCGGGCGCATCGCCGAGGGGCGCTACGAGCCCGACGCCGGCGACGTCGACATCGACGCCAGCGCCGAGGCCATCGTCGAGGCGAGGGCGGCCGGCGGCGCGATCGACCCGGAGCGCCTGCGCGTGCGGCGATGGGTCCAGCCGCGCACCGCGTTGTGCCTGCTGGTCGACCGCAGCGGTTCGATGGGCGGACGGCCCTTGGCGACCAGCGCGGTGGCGGCCGCGGCCGTCGCCTTCCGAGTGCCCGACGACTTCTCGGTGATCTCGTTCGCCCGTGACGCCGTCGTGGTCAAGGCGCAGGAGGCCGCCGTGCCAACCGAGACGGTGGTCGAGGGCGTGCTGGCGCTGCGCGGCCACGGCACGACCGACCTGGCGGGCGCCCTCGGCGCCGCCCGGCTGCAGCTGGCCCGGTCGTCGGCGCGGCGCAAGGTCACCGTCCTGCTGTCGGACTGCCGGGCGACCGAGCCCGGCGACGTCGTCGCCGCGGCGGCCGCCCTCGACGAGCTGGCCATCGTGGCGCCCGACGGCGACGCCGACGAGGCCACGACCCTGGCCGCCGCCGTCGGCGCTTCGCTCACGACGGTGAGCGGCCCGTCCGCCGCCGCCGAGGCGTTGACGCGGGTCCTCCACTGACGTCCCCCAATCTGGGCGGGATCTTCACCACACGCCCATCTGGGCGGGATCCTCGTCAGCAGGTGGCGACGATCCCGCCCGGATCGTGGGTCAGCACTGGACGTCGCGCGGGGGAACGATGCCGAAGACGTTCTCGGCCGGCGCCGGGTCGGCGGGCGCGGCCGCCGCCGTCGTCTCCGGCGCGGCTGTTGCCGCCGGCGGGGCGTCGGCGCTCGGCCGCGGCACCCCGGACGTCGTCGGATCGAGCACCTGGACGGGCGCCTCGCCAAGTGAGGTCTCGCCGCGGAACATGGCCAGCACGGCCTGCATGTTGTCGCCCTGGATGCGTGGCTCGAGCACGGCCGCGCCGTTGATCTCCCGGCCGACGGCCTCGATCTGGTACGTGGGGATCGACCCGGGCTCGACGTCCTTGAGCACGCCGGCGAACTCCATCAACTTGGCCGGTGACAGCTGGTCGTCGGTCACGACGTCACCGCTCGTGGCCGACTCGATCAGCCCCCCGGCGACGCTCGGGTTGAGCAGGCCCTTGGCCAGGACGCTCGACAAGGTGCGCCGCAGGAAGTCCTGCTGGCGGGAGATCCGCCCGAGGTCGGACGTCCCGTCGTCGTGCCACTCGCCGCTGCCGGGCGGATCCTCGTACTCGTACTTGCGCGACCGGACGTACGCCAGGGCGTGGTCGCCGTCGAACGTGAAGCACCCCGTCGTCGGCACGTTGAGGCCGGTGTTCGGATCGCGGGCCGGGAACTCGAACGGCACGGTGACGCCGCCGACGGCGTCGACCAGCGTCTTGAACGTGCAGAAGTCGACCTGGATGAAGTGGTCCACACCGACGAAGAAGTTCTCGTAGATCGTGTTGATCAGCTGCTGCGGGTTGTCCCGCTCGTAGGCCGAGTTGATGCGGGCGCGGTTGCCCGTGCCGGCGATCTTCACGTAGAGGTCGCGAGGGAACGACAGCACGGCGACCCGCCCGGCCGCCGGGTCGACCCGGAAGATCATGATCGTGTCGCTGCGCTCGCCGACCCGGCCCGACTCCTCGTCGCCGAACGCCGGCGCGTACGGCGAGCTGGGGTCGACGCAGGCCCCGTTGTCGGCGCCCGTGATGAGGAAGTTCTTGGCCGCCGGATCGGCCACCGGGAACGTCGGTGGGGCCGTCGTCGGCGGCAGCGTCGCGCCGCTCGTGGGCGTGGCGCCCTCGACGATCGTGCCGGGGGCGGCCGGCGCGGTGGTCGTCGGGCCGAGCGTGACCGGGGGTCGCGTGGCCGGGTTGGTGATCTGCACCACGTCGCGGTCGCGCAGCACCATGTAGCCGGCGGCGAGCGCGCCCGCGGTGACGAAGCACAGCACTGCGGCGACGATCGTGGCGGCGATGGCGAGCCGCTCGGGCCACGTCCGGCGCTGCCTGGTCCGGGGGGGCGTGGCCATGACCGCCGCAATCTACCCCTGACCTGGGTGTTCTGTCGTTCGAGATCGGCCCGATCGGGCCGTGGCCGAACGACAGAACGGAGGGTCAGGCCAGCGTGGCGGTGACGGTCAGATCAGCGGCCGGCTCGATGACCAGGTCGGTCACGGTGAGCGCGTCGGCGAGGTCGGCGCGGGCGTGCTCGAGGGCCGCACGAGCCTCATCGGGCGCGCCGACCACCAGTCGGGCGACCGGCGCGCGCTGGCTCACCTTGGCCTCGGTCTTGGACCGCCGGGCCCGCGCCAGCACCTCGTTGACCGGTTCGAAGTCGAACGCCCACCCGCCGTCGCCCTCCGGCACCGGCCACGACGCCGCGTGGACGCTGCTGTCGTGCCACCAGCTCCACGCTTCCTCGGTGGCGAAGGGCAGCATCGGCGCGAGCAGGCGCTGGATCGCGTCGAGGGCGTGGCGGAGGGCGCGGCGCGCCGACGTCGCGGCGTCCTCGCCGCGGCCGCCGTAGGCGCGCCCCTTGACCAGCTCGACGTAGTCGTCGCAGAACCACCAGAAGAACGACTCGACGCGCTCGAGGGCGCGGGCGTAGTCGAAGCCGTCGAAGGCCGCGGTGGCCTCGTCGACGACGGCGTCGAGGCGGGCCATCATCGCCAGGTCGACGGGATCGGCGACCAGTCCGCCGTCACCGTCGCCTCCGATCCCGAGCACGAACTTGCTGACGTTGAGCAGCTTGGTGGCCAGCCGCCGGCCGACCTTCATCTGGTCCTCGCTGACCACCGTGTCGACGCCGGGGCGGGCCGAGATCGCCCAGTAGCGCAGGGCGTCGGTACCGAAGCGCTCGACGAGCGGGGCCGGCGTGACGACGTTGCCCTTCGACTTCGACATCTTCTTGCGGTCCGGGTCGAGGATCCAGCCGTTGAGCGTGGCGCTGGCCCACGGCAGCGAACCGTGCTCGTAGTGCGAGCGGACGACCGTCGAGAACAGCCACGTGCGGATGATCTCGGGCCCCTGCGGGCGGATGTCCATCGGGAAGACGGATGCCCACAGGTCCGGGTCGTCGACCCAGTGACCGGCGATCTGCGGCGTGAGCGACGACGTCGCCCACGTGTCCATGATGTCGGCGTCGCCGACGAACCCGCCGGCCTGCCCGCGCTGGTCCTCGCGGTATCCCGGCGGCACGTCCGACGACGGGTCGATCGGCAGCGTGTCCTCGGCGGGCACGATGGGGTGGTCGTGGTCGGCCTCGCCGTCGGGACCGACCGGGTACCAGAGAGGGATGGGGACGCCGAAGAAGCGCTGCCGGCTGATCAGCCAGTCGCCGTTGAGGCCCTCGACCCAGTGCTCGTAGCGGTGGCGCATGTGGTCCGGGTACCACGCCAGTTCCTTGCCCCTCGCGAGGAAGGCGTCGCGGCGGTCCTGATCGCGCCCGCCGTTGCGGATGTACCACTGCCGGCTCGTGACGATCTCCAGCGGGCGCGTGCCGCGTTCGTAGAACTTCACCGGATGGGTGATCGGCCGCGGCTCGCCGCGCAGCTCGCCGCTGGCCCGCAGCAGCCCGACGCTGGCCGTCTGCGCCTGCTTCACCGTGGCGCCGGCCAGCCCGGCGTACGCCTCGCGAGACGCATCGGTGGTCAACCACTCCGGCGTCGCCGTGGCGAAGCGGCCGTCGCGCCCGATGACGCTGCGCGTCGGCAGCGCCAGCTCGCGCCACCACGTGACGTCGGTGGTGTCACCGAACGTGCAGACCATGGCGATGCCGGTGCCCTTGTCCGGCTCGGCCAGCGGGTGGGCGACGACGGGCACCTCGACGTCGAACAGTGGCGTGCGCACGGTCGACCCGAACAGCGGCTGGTAGCGCTCGTCGTCGGGGTGGGCGACGAGTGCGACGCAGCTGACGACGAGCTCGGGCCGGGTGGTGTCGATCAGGACGTCGCCGTCGGGCCCGGCGAACGCCAGCAGGTGGTAGGCGCCCGGTCGCTCGCGATCCTCGATCTCGGCCTGGGCGACGGCCGTGCGGTCGTCGACGTCCCACACGGTCGGCGCCTCGGCGCTGTACGCCTCGCCGCGCGCCAGGTTGCGCAGGAACGCCTGCTGGCTGGTCCGCCGGCTGACGTCGTTGATCGTCGTGTAGAGCAGCGACCAGTCGTACGAGAGGCCGAGGCGCCGGAAGAGGTCCTCGAACACCGCTTCGTCGATCGCCGTGAGCTCGTGGCACAGCTCGACGAAGTTGGGCCGGGAGATCGGCTGCTCGGACGTCCCGGATGGCACGTCGCCGCGGTAGGGCGGCTGGAACCCGGCCTCGTAGTGGTGTGACGGGTCGCAGCGCACGCCGTAGAAGTTCTGCACGCGGCGCTCGGTGGCCAGGCCGTTGTCGTCCCAGCCGATCGGGAAGAACACCGCCTTGCCGCGCATCCGCTGGTACCGCGCGATGGCGTCGGTCTGGGTGTAGCCGAAGACGGTGCCCATGTGGAGCGAGCCGGACACGGTGGGCGGCGGGGTGTCGATCGCGAACACATCGCCTCGCGACGCCGTGCGGTCGAAGCGGTAGCGGCCCTCGGCCTCCCAGCGCTCGGCCCATCTCGTCTCGAGACCGTCGAGGGTCGGCTTGTCCGGGACCTGGGGCATCCTTCGAATGCTACGGCCGGGTGCGACACCAACCATCCCGGAGTTCGGCGGCATGCGTTCGTATCCTTGGCCCACGTGCTGCGCCTCTACGACACCGCCACGCGCCAGGTGCGCGAGCTGGCGATGCGCGAACCGGGCAAGCTGAGCATCTACCTCTGCGGCCCCACGGTGTACGCCCCGCCGCACCTCGGGCACGGCCGCCAGAACGTGGTCTACGACGTCCTCGTCCGCTACCTGCGCTGGACCGGGATCGACGTCCGGCTGGTGTCGAACATCACCGACATCGACGACCAGATCATCGACCGGGCCAACGCCGAGGGACGCCCGTGGCAGGACATCACCACCAAGTGCGAGGCGGTGTGGTTCGACGCCCAGGCGCGCCTCGGCGTCGCCCGTCCCGACGACACGCCGCACGCCACCGAGTACGTCGACGAGATGGTGACGATGATCGGCCAGCTCGTCGACATCGGGCGCGCCTACACCACCGACGACGGCGTGTACCTGTCGGTCGAGACGGTCGAGGACTACGGCCTGCTGGCCCAGCAGTCGCTCGAGGACATGCGTGTCGGCGGTGGCGAGCGGGAGGTCTACGGCGCCGAGCAGAAGCGCCACCCCGCCGACTTCGTGCTGTGGAAGCTGGCCAAGCCGGGGGAACCGTCGTGGCCGTCGCCGTGGGGCGATGGGCGCCCCGGATGGCACAGCGAGTGCGTCGTGATGAGCCTCGACCTGCTCGGTGAGGGCTTCGACCTCCACTGCGGGGGCATGGACCTCCGCTTCCCGCACCACGAGAACGAGCGGGCCCAGGCCGTCGCCCTGGGCAAGCGGTTCGCCGACCACTGGATGCACCACGCCTTCGTCGTCGACGCCGAGGGCGAGAAGATGTCCAAGAGCCTCGGCAACGTCGACAACCTGCTCGACCTGCTCGACCGCTACGACACGCGCACCTACCGGCTGCTGCTGCTGCAGAGCCACTACCGCAGCCCGGTGCGCGTCGGCACGGACAGCCTGCAGGCGGCCGAGCGGGCGCTCGGTGGGCTCGACGCCTTCGCCGCCCGCAGCCGCGACGTCGACGGCCGACCGGACGCCGACGTGCTCACCGCGTTCCGCGAGCGGATGGACGACGACCTCGACACGCCGGGCGCCATGGCCATCGTGTTCGACACGGTGCGCCGGGCGAACGCGGCGATCGATGCCGGTGATCCCGCCGCCGGCCCGCTCACCGCCGCGGTGCGCGAGATGGCGACCGCCGTCGGGCTGGAGCTCGGCGCGCCGACCGACGTCCCCGGCGAGGTCGCCGAGCAGGCGGCCGCGCTCGACGCCGCGCGCGCGGCCAAGGACTACGCCGCCGCTGATGCCATCCGCGCCGGGCTGCAGTCCGCCGGGTGGATCGTCGAGACGACGCCCGCCGGCACGACGGTGCGCCGTTGAGCTCACGGCGGAGCCGTAAGGCGGTGCCGGCATGAGCGACACCGCCGAGATCCCGGCGCTGCGCCGGCTGCGCGACCTCGGGGCCCTCGACCCGACGCCCGAGCGCCTGGCGGCGCGCGGTCGCTTCCGGTACCAGCCGGGCCTCGACGGGCTGCGGGCGCTCGCCGTGATCGCCGTGATCCTGTACCACGCCGGGTTCTCGTGGATGCGGGGTGGCTGGGTCGGCGTCGAGGTCTTCTTCGTCGTCTCAGGCTTCCTGATCACGGCGCTGCTGCTCGACGAGCACGACCGCACGGGCACGGTGGCGCTCGGCCAGTTCTGGTTGCGACGGGCCCGGCGGCTGCTGCCGGCGCTCATCGTCATGCTCGCCGCCGTCGCCGGCGTGGCGCTCGCCGTGGGCTCGGCGGGGCAGCTCGGGCAGCTGCGGCGTGACCTGCCGTGGGCACTCGGCTACCTCGGCAACTGGGGCCAGATCGTCGGCGACATCCCGTACTACACCGGTGACCCGCCGCTGCTGCGCCACCTGTGGAGCCTGGCGATCGAGGAGCAGTTCTACCTCGTGTGGCCGCTCGTCTTCCTTGCCCTCGTCCGCTCCCGTCTGACCCGCGTCGCCACGGCCGGCGTCGTTGCCGCTGGCGCCGTCGCGGCGATGGCGCTGATGGCGTGGTTGCAGCTCAGCGGTCCCGGCCCCGTCGACCTCTTCGGCGGTGTCGACCGCGTCAACTTCATGTACCTGTCGACGTTCACGCGGGCCGGCGGGCTGCTGCTCGGCGCCGCCGCCGCCTTCGTGTGGCGACCGTGGCGGCTGGCCCCGCCGATCCCCGGCCGGCGGCTCGACTCGGCCGGCGGGGTGGGCCTCGGCGGCCTGCTGTGCATCGCCGGGGCGGCGAGTCTCACGGCCGGGTACGTCTACCTCTGGCTGTTGCCGCTCGTGTCGGTGCTCTCGCTGGTGGCCGTCCTCGTGGTCGTCCACCCGGCGGCCCGTGGGATGCGTCGCCTGCTCGGCACCAGCGCGCTGGTCGAGGTGGGCAAGCGCAGCTACGGCCTGTACCTCTGGCACTGGCCGATCTTCGTGCTGCTCGGCGCCACCCACGGGGCGGTCGGCCGCTTCGTCGTGGCGCTCGGCCTCACGGTCGTGGTGGCCGAACTGTCGTACCGCTACGTCGAGACACCGGTGCGCAACGGCGACTTCGTCCGCTGGTGGCGCCACGCCGGCGAGGCGCGGGCCCGCCCCGTGCTCGCCGCCGCCGCCACCGTGGTCGTGCTCGCCGGCTGCTACGTCGCGGTCGACCCCTACGACCGCGCCGCCGGCGGGGACGCGGCGACGTTCGAGGCGCCCGTCGTCGCACCGGTGGCCGTCCCGCAGCGGCGCCCACGCCGGCGCCGCCGCCGCCACGGCGGCTCGTCATCGTCGGCGATTCGCAGGCCCACTCGCTGGCCCTCAACCTGCCCGACGGGATCGAGGGCACGTTCACCATCGGGGACGGCTCGCTCGACGGGTGCAGCGTGTACGACGGCGGACGCGTGCGCAGCAGCCGGACCAGCTTCGACAACGCCTTCGGGGTGTGCGGCGGCTGGCAGCAGGACTGGTCCTCGGCGGCCCGATCGGTCGACGCCGAGGTGGCCCTCGTCGTGCTCGGCGCGTGGGACGTGTTCGACCTGGAGACCGCCGACGGAACGTGGCTGACGTTCGGCACGCCGGCCTGGGACGACTACGTCCGCCGCAACCTGCAGAGCGGGGTCGACGCGCTGGTGGCCACGGGCGCGCGGGTCGCCCTGCTGGAGGTGCCGTGCATGCGCCCGATCAGCGTCGAGGGCGCCGGGGTGCCGCCGCTGCCGGAGCGGGCCGACGACGGGCGCGTGGCCCACGTGAACGAACTGTTCCGGGCGTTCGCCGCCGCCAACGCCGGCCGGGTGACGTTCGTCGAGGGTCCCGACGCCTGGTGCGCCGACGAGGCCGTCGCCACCGACGTCGCCATGCGCTGGGACGGCGTCCACGTCTACAAGCCCGGCGCCAAGCTGGTCTACGACACGATCGCCCCGGCGTTGCTGGCGCTCTGACCCCGTTCTGTCGTTTGGTCACGGCCCGATCCGGCCGTGGCCGAACGACAGAACGCCCTCAGCTGGCGTCGGCGGGGCAGGCGGCGGCGCCGCAGACGTCGATCAGCTGGCCGTCGAAGAGGAACGCCGCCTTCTGCTGCTGCACATCGGGATCGCGGCGCGGGTCGCTGTGGGGGTCCCGGCCGGTGCTGGGCGGGACGTTCTCGACGGGGATCGGATCCGAGCCCGAATCCCAGACGACGAGGGCCGACCCGGCGGACGGGTAGGTCACCGGATCCAGGTCCCACCCGGGCTCGACCTCGCGGCTGCGGCCGGCGGCCGTCACCGGCTGGTGCACGGGGATGCCCATCGTGCGGGCGGCGACGAACGCCGACAGCTCGCTGACCTGCCAGTCGCCGAAGGCCACGTGCAGCAGCACCGTCTTCGGCGGGGTGCCGGGCAGCGGGTCGTCGACGACGTGGCGCACGTACCCGGCGCCCTCGCCGCGGTCCCACAGCATCTGGATCAGCGCCAGCAGCAGGGTCCGGTCGAGATCGTTCGGGTAGGCCGGCTCGAACACGGTCTCGAAGCTGTCGAAGTCGACCGACCGGGGCAGCAGCAGCCCGTAGTCCATGCCCACGACGCCGAGCACGAACCGGTCGATGTCGGTCGACACCCCCGCCAGGGCCATGCCCATGATCCCGCCCTGGCTGTTGCCGTCGAAGGCCAGCGTCGTCGGATCGACGAGGCCGGTGCCGTCCGGGCGCCGGAACGCCGGATCGGCGGTGAGACCGTCGGCGGCGAGCAGCAGCCGGGCGAGCACCAGCTGGTTGAGGATGCCCTGCTGCAGGCGGTCGGCCAGCGTCGGGAAGTTCGACAGGTCCTCGAGCGAGGCGATGGCGTTGGGGATGTCGTCGTTGCTCATGCCGGCCCACTTCGTGGCGCAGAACACGGTGTTGTGGGCGTTGCCGAAGTCGCGGACGTTGCCGGCGTCGATCTCCGTCTCGCTGCCCAGCAGCCCGTGGCCGTAGAGGGCCAGCCGGGCCGGCGCCGTGCCGGCCATCACGGCGTCGGGGATGTTGCAGGAGAACGGCGCCTCCAGGAACCCGTTCACCGACGGCAGCGCGTCGGGCTCGGCCGCGGTGTCGGCGAGGTAGTGGAACCCATTGCCCGGCCCGCCGTCGCGGGTCAGGAAGTTCGGCACGGTGAAGGTGCCCGTGATCTGGCGGGCCACGCCCTCGATCGGCTCCATGTCGTCGGGATCGACCGGGGCGTCGGTCGCCGCCGTGATGGTGTACGGCGGCGAGCGGTCGCCGAGCGGACCGAGCGTGGTGTCGCGCAGGTGGAGCATGCGCTCGGTGATGCCGCGCGTGCTGGCGACCGTGAAGTCCCACGCCAGCACGAGGTCGTCGCGGGCGACGCCGGCGTCCTCGAGCACGCGCAACGCATCCTCCATCGCCGGGCGGCGCTCCTCGATGTCGTCGAGGCCCGTGGCCAGCCCGTCGCGGTAGGCGCGGAACACCGGTGACGGCTCGATCGCGGCGCCGCCGGCACCGACGAGCCGGCGCAGGGCGACGACATAGGTGTGCCCCTCGCTCAGCGTGACGGCGGGGTGGACGACGAGGGCCCGGTCGGCGTCGTCGTCGGGCAGGGCGTCGATCTCGGCCCACAACGGCACACGCTCGCCGGTGTCGACGTCGACGAGGACGACCGTGGCGTCGTCGTCGAGCGAGGCCCCGAGGTCGGTCCACGACGGCAGCCGGCTGGCGGCGGCGTCGAGGCCGGGGACGTACGTGAGGATCGTCGTGCTCGGGCTGAAGCCGTCGTTGCGGTTCCACTCGGCGACGTCGACCTTCACGCCCTGGGCGTTGGCCGGCGCGCCGTCGGCGGGGAAGCGCACCCGCCTCCCGGTGTCGCTGGCGGTGTCGGCGACCGTGAAGTGGTTGCTGGGGAACGGGAAGAAGCAGCTGCGCGTGTCGAGCGGGTCGCACCCGGCCGGCGCGGCGGCCAGCGCCTGCTCGATCGCCGCCACCAGCTCGGGGTCGGCCGCCGCGGTGGGCGGCGGCGTCGACGGCGGCGTGGTCGCCGCCGTGGTGGCCACGGCTTCGGTGGTCGAGGTGGCCGCCACGCTCGTGGCCGGCTCGGGCGCCGCGGCCGTCGTCGGCGCGGTGTCGTCGTCGTCGCCGGAGCAGGCCGCCAGCACCACCACGAGCACCGCCGCCACCGTCCGTCGACGTGCTCGCATGGCACGGCACGCTAGGAAAGTTACCGACGGGTAGACAAGCGATGTTACCCTCTGGTAACTTGGGGCCATGGCCCAGTTCTCCCTCCTCCTCGACGAGGACCAGCTGCAGATCCAGAAGTGGGTCCACGACTTCGCCGAGAGCGCAGTCCGCCCCGCCGCCCACGAGTGGGACGAGCGCGAGGAGTTCCCGTGGCCCGTCGTCCAGGAGGCCGCCCAGATCGGTCTGTACGGCGTCGACTTCCTGATGAACGCGATGGGCGACCCGACCGGGCTGACCCTGCCGGTCGCCGTCGAGGAGCTGTTCTGGGGTGACGCCGGCATCGGCATGGCGATCATGGGCACGGCCTTGGCCGCCGCCGGCATCGCCGGCAACGGCACGCCCGAGCAGGTCATCGAGTGGGTGCCGCAGTGCTACGGCACGCCCGACGACGTCAAGCTCGGCGCCTTCTGCGTGTCGGAGCCCGACGCCGGCTCCGACGTCTCCAGCCTGCGCACGCGTGCGGTCTACGACGAGGCCACCGACGAGTGGGTGCTCAACGGCACGAAGGCCTGGATCACCAACGGCGGCATCGCCGACGTCCACGTCGTCGTCGCCGCCGTGGACCCCGAGCTGAAGGGCCGCGGCCAGGCGTCGTTCGTGGTCCCGCC
Organism: uncultured Acidimicrobiia bacterium; assembly: GCA_963784255.1. Classification (GTDB taxonomy): domain Bacteria; phylum Actinomycetota; class Acidimicrobiia; order Acidimicrobiales; family Ilumatobacteraceae; genus JALZMG01. The sequence continues at coordinate 132,585 of CAWAQO010000008.1, forward strand.
CGGCACGAAGGGCCTGAGCCAGGGCCAGAAGTACCTCAAGCACGGCATCCGCGCCTCGCACACCGCCGAGGTCGTGCTCGACGACGTGCGCATCCCCGGCGCGTGCCTGCTCGGCGGCAAGGCGAAGCTCGACGCCAAGCTGGCCCGGGCGCGCGAGCTCGGCCGCAGCGGCGAGAAGCAGCCGGCGATGTCGACGTTCGAGGCCACCCGGCCCACCGTCGGCGCCCAGGCCCTCGGCATCGCCCGTGCCGCCTACGAGTACGCCCTCGGCTACGCCAAGGAGCGCAAGGCGTTCGGCCGGCCGATCATCATGAACCAGTCGATCGCCTTCAAGCTCGCCAACATGATCACCGAGATCGACGCCAGCCGCTTGCTGATCTGGCGGGCCGCCTGGCTGGCCCGCAACGGCGGCTACGTCAACGCCGAGGGCTCGATGAGCAAGTACAAGGCCAGCGAGGTCGCCGTCTGGGTCACCCAGGAGGCGATCCAGATCCTCGGCGGCTACGGCTACACGCGGGAGTACCCAGTCGAGCGCTGGCACCGCGACGCCAAGATCCACACGATCTTCGAGGGCACCAGCGAGATCCAGCAGCTCGTCATCGCCCGGGCGATCTCCGGCCTGCGCATCGAGTAGCAAGCCGGCGCGAGGAGCGGACCGGGTGCGGTTCCTCGCCGCTCATGGCTCCGGGGTGGTCAGCGACCGACTCGGTCGAGTTTTCCACCTAGGTCACCGCTTCGGCCCTCCGTCCGACCAAATCGGTGACGAAGGGCGCGCTCCGATCGCGCGCTGACATTCATCCCTTTCGGTGGATGTGGTTGGGGCGGATCGTCGTCAGCATGGAACTACGCGCTCGCGCCTCGCACACGGACGCGAGACGGACCCACACCCCCGAGGGCCGCAGCGGAAGTGAAAGGCAGGCCCATGAGCGAGCCGTTCAAGGGCACGGCGAACTCCCATGGCGCTTCACGGGCGGCACCATCCGCCGGGTCGCCGTCGACGTCAGCGGCGAGCCGTACCTCGATCTCGAACGCGACGCGGCCGCCATGCTGATGCGCGAATGAGCACGCCGATGACAGCGCCGAGCATGCACGCAGTCGGCACCAGGAGGATCGTGGTGTGGGTCGTCCGGGCGATCGGCTACCTCGTCTACTTCTACCTCGTCGCCGTCGAGATCATCCTCGTCCTCGGCTTCTTCCTCCTGTTGTTCGGCGCCGACCCGTCGGCCGACTTCACGCAATGGGTGTACCGCAACCTCGACCGGGTCATGGAGCCGTTCCGCGGCATCTTCACCCCGATCCAGGTCGGGACCACGAGCGGCAACGTCGAGTCGATCTTCGAGACGTCGGTCCTCTTCGCGATGATCGTCTACGGCATCCTGGCGATGGCCATGAGCACCTTGACAGGCTGGCTGGGGTCTCGACTGCGCATCCTCGAAGACGCCGAGGCGGATGCCGGACGGAGGCAACTGTGAGACCGCGTCCGCTCATCGGACCAGGTACCAGCAGCGACCACGCGGCCCTTGCAGATGCGACGGGCACCGCGTCGACACGGGGAGTGAGGGTTCATGGCCACAGGTTTCCTGTCGAGTTGGTGTGAAGGTCCTGCGAAGCAGGCGATCACCCAATTCGTGGAGCGAACGTGCGGCGAGGGACGCGTCCCGGCCGAGGAGCGCGTCGCGGTGTTCGACAACGACGGCACGCTGTGGTGCGAGCAGCCGATGCCGATCCAGCTCGACTTCATCCTGCGCCGGCTGGCCGAGATGGTCACCGCCGATCCCTCGTTGGCCGAGCGCCAGCCGTGGAAGGCCGTCGCCGAGCACGACGTCGCCTGGTTCGGCGCGCTGATGGCCCAGCACTACGCCGGGGACGACACCAACGTGCGCACGTTGGCGGGCGGGATCCTCGCCGCCTACGCCGGGATCAGCGTCGAGGACTTCGAGGCCCAGGCCGATGCGTTCATCCGCACGACGAAGCACCCCACCATCGGCCGTGAGTACGTGCGGTGCGCGTACGCGCCGATGGTGGAGCTGCTCGAATACCTCGAGGCCAACGGGTTCTCCAACTACATCGCGTCCGGCGGCGGCCGCGACTTCATGCGGCCGATCAGCCAGGACATGTACGGGATCCCGCGGGAGCGGGTCATCGGCAGCAGCAGCACGTTCGCGTACACCAGTGACGTCAACGGTGGCACGATCACCCACAAGCCGGAGGCGGACTACCTCGACGACGGCCCGGAGAAGCCGGTGCGGATCTGGAACCGCACCGGGCGCCGACCGCTGCTCGCCGCCGGCAACTCCAACGGTGACGTCCCGATGCTCGAGTTCACGCACCACGCCGAGCACCCCACGCTCCGGCTGCTCGTCCTCCACGACGACCCCGAGCGCGAGTTCGCCTACACCAACGGCGCCGACCAGGCACTCCAACGGGCTGCCACCGACGGATGGACCGTCGTCAGCATCAAGGACGACTGGACCACCGTCTTCTGACCGCAGCGTTCCGGCAGAGCCTCGTCATCGCCCGGCCCGCTCCCGGAGCACGCCAACGAGTTGTCCGACGGAGTACACGCCGTCGCCGGGACGGCCACGGATGAGGTCGGCGACGACGCCCGTCCAGCCCGTCTGGTGCGTGGCGCCGAGCCCGGCACCGTTGTCGCCGTGGAAGTACTCGTTGAAGACGATGTTGTCCTTCCACGCCGGGTCGGTCTGGAGGCGCTCGACTCCGCCGAACGACGGGCGGCGGCCGTCGGCACCGACGAGGAAGACGGAGACGAGCCGGGAGCGGAGGTCGTCGGCGACCTTGTCGAGCGACAGCATCGTGCCGCTGCGCGTCGGGTACTCGACCTGGAAGTCCGCTCCGAAGAACCGGTGGTAGCGCTCGAGGGCGGACACGACGAGGAAGTTGAGCGGGAACCACACGGGGCCGCGCCAGTTGGAGTTGCCGCCGAACATGGACGTCGTCGACTCCGCCGGCTCGTAGTCGATCGTGGCCGTCAGCCCCTCCACCCTCAGCTCGTAGGGATGGTCACGGTGGTACGCCGAGACGGCGCGCAGGCCGTGCGGCGACAGGAACTCCTCTTCGTCGAACAGCTTCTCGAAGAGCCGCTGCAGCCGGTCGACCCCGACGACGCCGAGCAGGAGGCGGCGGTCGCCGGGCTCACCGCGCACCACCCCGCGGGCGGTGAGCTCTTCCAGGTTGCCGAACCCGCGAGTGTCCATCAGGCGGGAGAACTGCTTGCCCACCGCGGTCGAGCGCTCGATGACCTGCTCGTCGATGACCACGGCGGCGAGCAGCGGGATGATGCCGACCATCGACCGCACCTTCACCGGCACCTCGGTGCCGTCGGGCGTCACGAGCTTGTCGTAGTAGAGGCCGTCGTCCTCGTCCCACACGTTGAGGTGCTCCATCGCCTGGCTCATGGCGGCGAAGTGCTCGAGGAACTTGAGCACGAGGTCCGTCGCCGGGCGCTCGCCGGTGCGGTTGAGGATCGCGGCGATGGCCGCCATCGCCAGCGCGTAGAACGCCATCCAGCCGGTGGCGTCTGACTGCTCGAGCCGACCGCCCACGGGGAGGTGCGAGCGGTCGATCGGTCCGATGTTGTCGAGGCCGAGGAAGCCGCCCTCGAACAGGTTCGAGCCGTCGGCGTCCTCCCGGTTGACCCACCAGGTGAAGTTCACGAGCAGCTTGTCGAAGACCCTGCTGAGGAAGTCGAGGTCGCGCCCGCCGTCGATGGCGAACACCTCGAGCGCGGCCCACGCCTGGACTGGCGGGTTGACGTCGCCGAAGTCCCACTCGTACGCCGGCAGGGCGCCGTTGGGGTGCTGGAACCACTCCCGGCAGATCAACAGCATCTGGTACTTGGCGAACGCCGGGTCGAGGTGGGCGAGGGCGACGCAGTGGAAGCCGAGGTCCCACGCCGCGAACCACGGGTACTCCCACTTGTCCGGCATCGACATGATGTCGAACGACTCGAAGTGGCGCCACCGCGAGTTGCGGCCGGTGAGCCGGCTGGCCGGCGGGACGGGTTGCGTCGGGTCGCCGTCGAGCCAGCGGGAGACGTCGTAGTCGAAGAACTGCTTGCTCCACAGCATCCCGGAGAACGCCTGACGCATCACCAACGCCTCGTCGGCCGAGGCGCCGGCCGGCGTCAGCTCGGCGTAGAACTCGTCGGCCTCCTTGCGCCGCTTGCCGACGACCTTGTCGAAGTCGCGCCCGAGCGCCGTCGCCGCCTTGCCCGGCTTGGACTCCTGCGGGCGCAGGCGCAACCGCACCTCCGCCGTCGCGCCGGGATCGACCCGCAGCTGGTACCAGAACGAGGCCTTGGTGCCCTCGCGCTCCGGGTTCACCGTGTCGCGACCGCCGACCACGTGGTCGTTGATGGCGTCCTTCGGGAAGCGCGAACCGCTGGCGTCCCCGAACAGCAGGGCGCTGTTGGTCTCGTTGTCGCAGAACAGGGCGACCGGTTCGGCACCGTCGGGCCCGGCGGCCGCCAGCAGCTCCAGCCCGCCGAGGAACGGGTGGTCGAGGAGGATCGTGCCGGACGCCCCGCCGCGCAGGGCCGGCTTCTCGGCGCCGACGTCCCACGACCACGTGTTGCGGAACCACACGGTCGGCAGCACGTGGAGGGTGTCGGCATCCGGCCCGGCGTTGGTCGCCCGGACCGTCATCAGCAGGTCGCCGGGTTCCGACTTGGCGTAGTCGACCTCGCAGATCCAGTAGCGATCCTCGTCGAAGACGCCGGTGTCGAGCAGCTCGTACTCCGGGTCGAGCTTGCCGCGCCGCCCGTTCTCGGCCAGCAGGACGTCGTACGGGAACGCCTGCTGCGGGTAGTGGTAACGCCAGCGGTTCCAGGCGTGGCTGGGGACGGCGTCGAGGTACCACCAGTGCTCCTTGACGTCCTCGCCGTGGTTGGCCTCGGCGCCCGTGAGCCCGAACATCCGCTCCTTGAGGATCGGGTCGCGACCGTTCCACAGCGCTAGGCCGAGGCAGAGGCGCTGCTCGACATCCGAGAAGCCGGCCATCCCCTCCTCGCCCCAGCGGAAGGCGCGGGAGCGGGCGTGGTCATGCGGGAGGTAGGCCCAGGCATCACCGTCGGCGCTGTAGTCCTCGCGGACGGTGCCCCACTGGCGCTCGCTCACGTAGGGACCCCACTGGTACCAAGCGCCTGCCTGGCGCAAGCCGTTCTCGAGCCGGCCGAAACCCTCGACCCGCGCCCGCTCTGCGCTCGCCATCGTCAACTCCTGTCTCCACCGTCGCGCCCGGGGGGACTGCACGGTGATGGGGGATCTTCGCTCGAACCTACGCACCGGCGGCCCTGCCCGCATCACCTGGATGGCATGAATCGGCACCGCCGGAGCGCCAGCTGACCACGCTCGAACGCCGTCGACACGACAGGATGGCCCCGTGGACCCGATGGTGGCGCTGGTCGAGCAGGGCATGCTCCTCGAGTCCGCGCGCGGACCGCTCCCGAGCGTCGCCGAGCTGGTCGCTGGTGAACCGATCCGCGGTAGCTGGTGGAGCCATCCGTCGAGCCACGCCATCTTCGATGCGGTGAACCGCCTCGCCGACTCCCCGGACGTGGTCCGCACGAGGCTGATCAAGGGCAAGGTGACCCTCATCCACCGACGTCTGTGGCCGGCTGTGGTGCGCGTGGCCGATCGACTCCCCGCCGAGCGCTTGGCCGCCATCCACGAGGAGCACACGCCATCGGGTGCCCACCGCACGCGCGAGCAGCCGTTTCCGCAGTGGGTACCGGTGGACGTGTCGCGCGCCGCCGAGCAGCTCTCGGAGGACGAGGCCATCGGCCAGCTCCCGGCGCCGGTCGCGGCCATGCTGACCCGGAGCGGGACGAGCGGCGACCCGCGCCCGTCGGCTACTTCTTCTTGAGCTTCGGCTTCGGCTCGGCTGGTTCGCCTTCGCGAACGCCGCCTTGACCTCGCCCTCCACCCGGAAGGCGTCCTTCTCGCCTTCGAGGTGCTTGTAGGCGGTCGCGACGGCCCCCTCCACGGCGCCCGCTTGGCGGCGCACGACCGACGCCGCCTTGGCGCGGGGCTTGGTCTTGTCCGGGACGGCGGCCCAACCGGCAGCCAGGGCGACGATCGCCGTGTTCACCTTCCGGAGGTCGGCGAGCAGCCCCTTCTCCGTCGGGGTGAGCGACTTCGCCGCCTTCGTCATCGCGTCGACCTTGGGCGCGAGGATGGCCGACTGCCAGTTGAAGAACACGGTGACGTGCGGATCCGCCGCGGCGAGGTCCGAGCCTGCGAGTTTGAGGGTGCCCAGCCCGTCGAAGGCGGTGGTGTTGCCGATGAGGAACTGCAGCAGCTGCTTGTGGGCGCCGTACATGACGTCGAACATCCGCTCGGCATGGGCGATCTCCTCGGCGTCCAACGGATCCGCATAGGTCGTTCCCGCCACTGCTCGGACGATGTCTGCCTTGATCTTGGTGGAGGTGATGATGTCCGGGACCTTCTGCCTGGCGTCGAGCAGTCGCCGGATGATGAGCACGTCCTGGTCGGCGTGGCGCGCCTCGTGGTACAGCGTCCCCACCACGTCGGTGACCTCGGCGGGGGAGAGGTCGCCGACGGTCGTCGCGGCGCCGTCGTGACTGAACTTGCTGACGTCGACGGTGACGACCCACTTCTCCGAGTCGAAGATGCCGGCGACGCCGATGGCGTCGAACTTCCAGGTGAAGGCCGGCACCTTGTAGGTCGCCAGTTCGGCGACGACGTGCGTGAGCAACGTGTCGGCGAACGTCGTCAGGCTCATCGCCTTCTGGCCCTGCCACAGCTTGACGGCCTCGGCGGCGTACTTGTCCTCGCTCACCGGCGTGTCCAGGCCGTACTCGCCCTTGGGCGCGCGCTGGACGACGGGCGGGCGGGCGAGCCTCGGCACCGCGTGGTCCACGAGCCGGGCGGTGGCGCGGTTGCCGGCCGTCCGCTGGAGCTGGATCAACGTGCCGGCGCGGCCGTGCGGCGCCGTCCGCCGACGGTCCGCCGGATCCCGGCGTGACGCGCCGGCGACCGCGATGCGCCGCGAGCGCACGAAACCGGTCATCGATCACCGTCCCTCGGTGTGGGGCCGGCCCCGACGCTACCGGGGCCGGTCGCGACGGCCGGCCGGATTCGTCTCGCCGCTCCAGGTGTACTACGACATGATCCATCCTGATCCCGCCGCCCCGCCTGGCTGAACCGTGCTCGCGCCGTCCACCATCGCCACCGAGCGCCTCACGCTGACCCCCCTCGTCGTCGAGGACGCGGCGGCGATGGTGGCGGTGCTGGGCGACGAGCGGATGTACGAGTACACGGGTGGCCGGCCGCCCGACGTCGCGCAACTGCGGAGGCGCTACGAGCAGATGTCGGTCGGCCACTCGCCGGACGGCGAGGAGCTGTGGCTCAACTGGATCGTCCGGCTCGGCTCGGACGAGCAACCCGTCGGGGCGCTGCAGGCGACGGTCGCGGCGGACGGATCGTCCGCCGATGTCGCCTGGGAGATCGGCGTCGACTGGCAAGGCCGCGGCATCGCGTCGGAGGGTGCGGTGGCCGTGGTCGACTGGCTGCTCGACCATGGCGTCGGCGTGGTGCGCGCCATGATCCATCCGGATCACGGCGCGTCCCTCGCCGTAGCGGCGCGCGCCGGCTTGGCGCCGACAGGGGAGTCCGTCGACGGCGAGGTCGTCTGGCGTCGCACCGCCCACGAGAGGAGACGTCCCGCCGGCGACGGCGACGCGGTGTGAAGATGCCGGCGTGCGCGTGCTGCCGCCCGGCGCCGGTCATGACGCCGCGCTCCTCCTCGAGACGCGGTCGATCCGCGCCTTCGGCGACGGGGTGGTCAGCGTCGTCCTCGCCGCCTACCTGACCGCGCTCGGGCTGTCGGACCTGCGCATCGGCGTCGTCGTGACGGCGACGCTGCTCGGCTCGGCGGCGCTCACGCTCGGCGTCGGCTTGCGCGCCCACCGCATCGCCAGGCGGCGCCTCCTCCGGCTCGTGTCGCTGTTGATGATCGCCACCGGACTCGGGTTCGCCGCCGTCACCGAGTTCTGGCCAATGCTCGTCGTGGCCTTCGTCGGCACGCTCAACCCGAGCAGCGGCGACGTGAGCGTCTTCCTGCCCACCGAGCAGGCGCTGCTCCCGGCGACGGCGCCGGACATCCAGCGCACGGCGCTGTTCGCCCGCTACACCCTGCTCGGCACGCTCGTCGCGGCGGTCGGCGCGCTCTGCGCCGGCGTCCCGGAGTGGGTCGGCGACCGCCTCGGTGCGGCCTCGACGACGGCGCTGCGCTGGACGTTCGTCGGCTACGCCGCGCTCGGCCTGGTCGTGCTGCTGCGCTACCGCCACCTGTCGCCGGCCGTCGAGCCGACCGAGGAGGCGCCGACGACCGCGCTGGGTCCATCCCGGTCGGTCGTCTACCGCCTCGCCGCCCTGTTCAGCCTCGACGCCTTCGGTGGCGGCTTCGTCATCACCGCCCTGCTCGTCCTGTGGCTGCAACGCCGCTTCGGCCTGTCGCTCGCCGTGAGCGGCGCGGTGTTCTTCTGGGCGGGTGTCCTGTCCGCCTTCTCGGCCCTCGTGGCGGTCCGCATCGCCGGCCGCATCGGTCTCGTGCGGACGATGGTGTTCACGCACCTGCCGGCGAACGGCTTCCTCGTCCTTGCCGCCTTCATGCCCACCGCCCCGCTCGCCGTCGCCGCGCTGCTCGCCCGCTCGGCGCTGTCGCAGATGGACGTGCCGGCCCGCACGTCCTACGTGATGGCTGTCGTGTCGCCGGCGGAGCGCCCCGCCGCGGCCAGCGTCACCAACGTGCCGCGCAGCCTCGCCGCCGCCATTCCCGCGATCGCCGCCGGCTGGATGCTCGGCCAGTCGACGTTCGGCTGGCCGCTGGTCATCGGCGGCTGCATCAAGGCCACGTACGACCTGCTCCTCCTGCGGCAGTTCCGGGACCTCCGCCCGCCGGAGGAGTTGGCTCGGTCAGCCGATCAGCGAGGGCCGTCGCCGATCCGCTGACCGAGGCGCCGGTGGGACCGTACGCTCGGACGAATGCTCGACGTGGCGCCGCCCGGCGAGGAGCTGGTGCTCGCCTCCGGACGCGGCCGTCTGGCCCTCGGCGCGACGGTTGGCGCGAGCGCGATGGCGTCGCTCGACGCGACCGTCGTCAACGTCGCCCTGCCCCACATCGGGGAGGACCTCGACGCCGGCGTCGGCGCGCTGCAGTGGGTGCTGACCGGCTACCTGCTGGCCCTGGCGTCGCTGATCCTCCTGGGTGGCGCGCTCGGCGACCGCTACGGCCGTCGGCGCACGTTCCTGATCGGCACCATCTGGTTCGCCGTCGCCTCGTTGCTGTGCGGAGCCGCGCCGAGTGTCGAGGTGCTCGTCGCAGCCCGCGTCCTTCAAGGCATCGGAGCGGCCTTGTTGACGCCGGGCAGCCTGGCGATCCTGCAGGCGAGCTTCCAAGCGGACGACCGCTCGCGCGCCGTCGGCGCGTGGTCCGGCCTCAGTGGCGGTGTGGGCGCGATCGGGCCGTTCGTCGGCGGCTGGCTGGTCGACGGACCCGGGTGGCGGTGGGCCTTCCTCATCAACGTGCCGGTCGCCGTCGTCGTCGTCGCCTGCTCCCGCGCCGTGCCCGAGACGAGGGATCCCCACACCGGCCGACCGCTCGACCTCACCGGCGCCGCGGTGGCCGTGGTGACGCTGGCGTCCGCCACGTGGGCCCTCACCGAGGCGGGTGTGCGTGGATGGACCGACCGGTCGGTGCTCGCGGCCGGCGCGGTGGCCGTCGTCGGCGTGGTCGTGTTCGTGCGCCGGATGCTGACCGCGTCCGCACCACTCGTTCCGCCCTCGCTGTTCCGCCGCCGGGAGTTCGCCGTCACCAACATGGCGACGGTGCTCCTGTACTCCTCGCTCGGTGTGTCGTTCTTCATGGTGTCCTACGAGCTGCAGGTCGCGGCCGGGTGGTCGGCCACCCGCGCCGGTGTGGCCCTCCTCCCGGCCACGCTGCTGATGCTGCTGTTCTCCGCCCGGTCAGGCGCCCTCGCCGAGCGCATCGGTCCGCGCACGCAGCTGTCCGTCGGCCCGCTGCTGGTCGCCGTCGGCCTGGTCCTGCTGGCGCGCATCGGCCCCGACGCCGCGTGGGTGCGCGACGTCCTGCCCGCGGCCGCCGTGTTCGGGCTCGGGCTGGTGACGTTCGTGGCGCCGTTGACGGCCACCGTGATGGGGTCCGTCGATCCCGACCAGGTCAGCACGGCATCGGGCGTCAACAACGCCATCGCCCGCACCGCCAGCCTGGCCGCGCTCGCCGTCCTGCCCTCTGCGTCCGGATTGACCACGGCGAGCGGGCCGGCCGAGGTCACCGACGCCGTCCACAAGGCGCTGCTGATCGCGGCCGTGCTCGCGGCCGCCGCGGCGCCGCTCTGCTTCTTCGGGTTGGCGCCCCGCGCCGCGTGGCGCCGGTCGGCGCGCCGGGTGTACTGCGCCGTGGACGGCCCGCCGTTGCAGCCCGATCCGGCGCGCTGCCCCGTGGCACCATGAACCGGTGCGGATCAGCATCACCGGTGCCGCCGGCCGCATCGGGCGCTGTCTCGTGCCGGGCCTCGGCGACCTCGGCCACGACGTGCGCGGCATCGACCTCACCCGGCCCGACGAACCGTGGGCCGATCGTGTCGTGGTGGCCGACATCGGCACCGACGACGGCGCCCTCGATGGTGTCGTCGCCGGCGCCGACGCCGTCGTCCACCTCGCCGCCAACGCCGGCGAGACGGACTTCTCGACCGCTCTGACGTCGCACGTCGTGCTCACCCACCGGGTCCTCGAGGCGGCGCGGGCGCACGGCGTCGGGCGCGTCATCTACGCCAGCAGCAACCACGCCGTCGGGTTCACCGCGTGGCAGCGGTCGTTGCCCGTCGACACGCGGATCCGCCCGGACACGTTCTACGGGGTCGGCAAGGCGGCCGCCGAGGCGCTGTGCAGCCTGTACCACGACCGCTACGGCCTCGCCGTCGCCTGCCTGCGCATCGGCAGCTTCCGTCCCCGCCCAGGCACCCGGCGCGAGCTGGCGACGTGGCTGTCGCCGGGCGACGCCGTGCGCCTCGTCGACGCCTGCCTGCAGGCGCCTGACCTGGGTTTCGCCGCCGTGTACGGCATCTCCGACAACCGGCGCGCGTGGTGGGACCTCGGCCCGGCGCGGGAGCTCGGCTACCGGCCACGGGACGACGCCGAGGCGTTCGCCGCGGAGATCGAGGCGGCGCCGCCGACGGAGGCCGACGAGCTCGACGCCCGCTACGTCGGCGGGAACTTCGCCCGGATCACGGAGTGACCGCGGGGTCGGCGTCGACGGCGGCGGCCAGCTCGATCAGCTGGCCGAGGGTCGCCAGCTGATCGTCGAAGGAGCCGCCGAGCTTCGCTTGCAACGTCGTGATCCCGAGGGCCCGGTACTGCCGCAGCTGCTGCTTGATGTCCTCCGGCGGCCCGAGCAGGTTCGTCTCCCGCCCGAGCGCCAGCGGCACGCGCGCCGCCGCCTCGTCGCGCCGACCGGCGAGCCACAGCTCCTGCACGGCGGCGACGTCGTCGGCGAAGCCCTGCCGGGCGAAGGCATCGTTGTAGAAGTTGGTCTCCGGCGTCCCCATCGCGCCGATCGTGAAGGCGTAGCCGTCGGCGTGGCGACGGGCCGCGGCGTCGGGGTCGTCCGTGATCTCGACGGCCACCGGGATCACCAGGTCGAGATCGGCGAGGTCGCGCCCACCGACCGCGGCGCCGGCCCGCAGCGGGTCGAGGAACACGTCGGCGCGAGCGGGGACGAAGGCGTTGCCCAGCCAGCCGTCGGCCAGCTCGCCGGTGAGCTCGAGGTTCCGCGGACCCAGGGCGGCGACGTAGACAGGGACGTCGACCGGCGGCAGCAGCGAACGCAGCGGCCGCCCGGGGCCGTCCGGCAGCGGCAGCTGGTACACCTGACCGTCGTGGCGCACGCGGTCGCCGCGGCTCACCGCGCGCACGATCTCGATGGTCTCGCGGGTGGCGGTCACCGGCTGCCGGAAGCGCACGCCGTGCCAGCCCTCCATCACCTGCGGTCCGCTCGTGCCGATGCCGAGGAGGAACCGCCCACCCGACAGGTGCTGCATCGTCATCGCCGACATGGCGAGGAGCGCCGGGGAACGAGAGCCGAGCTGGACGATCCCGGTCGCCAGCCCGATCGTGGACGTGCGGGCGGCGAGGTAGGCGAGTGGCGTCAGCGCGTCGGCGCCCCACACCTCGGGCAGCCAGACGGACGATGCGCCCAGGCGCTCGGCCTCGACGACGAAGTCGACGAGGTGGGAGGGCTCGAAGCCGGCAGCGACGGCGATCCTCACGGGTTGACATCCTCCCTGGCCGGGCGTCAGCCTGAGCCCGTGCCTCCGGGTCCCGACCGTACCGAGGACGCGCCCCTGCGCTACGCCGACGGCCCGCGCACGGAGGCGGTCGTCGACATCGGGGCCCCGCCCGCCGTGGTGTGGGCCCTGGTGTCGGACATCACGACGCCGTTGCGCTTCAGCGGTGAGCTGATCGGCGTCGAGTGGCTCGGTGACGAGCGCGGCGCCGGCGCCCGCTTCGTCGGCCGCAGCCACCACGACGCCATCGGCACGTGGGAGACCACGTCGACCGTGACCGTCTGCGACGGCACGGTCTTCGAGTGGGCGGTCGCCGACGTCGAGCGCCCGTCGGCGACGTGGCGCTACACGCTCGAGCCGATCGACGGTGGCACGCGACTCGCCTTCGGCATGCGCATGGGTCCCGGACCGAGCGGGATCACGCCGGCGATCGAGGCGATGCCGGACAAGGAGGACCGCATCCTGCGCCGCCGCCTCGCCGAGCTGCGGGCGAACATGGAGGCCACGCTCGACGGCGTGCGGGCACTGGCCGAGGGCCGGTGACGAGAGCAGCTTCGCTGCGACCCGAACCCGACGTCAGGCCGCGCCGCGGCAGCTGGCGCACGTGCCGCGGAAGAGCACCTGGGCGCCGTCGATGCTGAACCCCTGGCGCTCGGCGAGGCTCAGCTCGGGCACCGTCACCCCCGTCCCATCGACGTCGAGCAGCGCGCCGCACGAGGTGCACAGGAGGTGGTGGTGGGGGGCCGGGCCGACGTTGGGGTCGTACCGCGACGGCCCCGGCGCGTACCGCACCTCGGCCACCTCGCCCATCGCCACCATCTCGTTGAGGGTGTTGTAGACGGTGGCCAGGGAGACCTCGGGCAGGATCACCCGTGCCCGCTTGTGCACCTCGTCGGCGGTCAGGTGGACGTGGTACCCGTCGAGCGCCTCGGCGACCGCCCGCCGCTGTGGGGTCACCCGCCAGCCCCGCCCGCGCAGGCGCGCCAACAGCGGCGGCGCGGTGATCGGCTCGGCGGCCATGAGAGAAGTCTAAGGACCGTCCGGAGGCAGAACGGTTCTCGTCCTCAGGCGGTGAGCACCAGCGGCGCGCCGTTCATGACGACCACGGTGTGCTCGTACTGCGCCGACAGGTGGCCCGGCGTGCGCAGCGTCCACCCGTCGGGCGCGGTCGTGGCCTGGACGGCGCCCGTCGAGAGGAACGGCTCGATGGCGAGCACGAGGCCCTCCCAGAGCGTGACGTCGTCGGCGTCGGCCTCGATGCCGGGCACGCTCGGCGACTCCCACAGGTTGCGCCCGGTGCCGTGGCCGTGGAGGTTGCGGATCACCGAGAAGCCGTGCCGGCGGGCCCGGCGCTGCACGGCCCGGCCGATGTGGCCGAGGGGCTGACCGGCGCGGGCGGCGGCGAGGGCGTCCCGGTTGGCCAGCCGGGTGGCGTCGAGCAGCTGGCGGGCGCGCGGGGACGGCCGCCCGACCGGCGCGCTCGCACCGGTGTCGGCCCAGTAACCGTCGAGCTCGGCCGACACGTCGACGTTGACCAGATCGCCGTCGGCGAGGAGCCGGCGGTCCGAGGGGATGCCGTGCGCCGCCTCGTCGTTGACGCTGACGCACGTGGCGGCGGGGAAGCCGACGGTGGGCGGCGCCGGTCGAGCGCCGTGCTCGTCGAGCACGGCCCGCCCGACGGCGTCGAGGTCGGCCGTGCTGACCCCGGCCGCGACTGCAGCGAGCATGGCGTCGCGCGCCGCCGCCACGGCGGCGCCGGCCCGCCGCAAGCCCTCCAAGTCGTCCTCGTGATCGACGGTCATGTCCCCATCCTCGCCGTTCTGTGTGAGCTCTCCGGCCAGAAATGAACCGAAATCTTCGTCAGAACCGCTCAGCCGGGCTCGGCCTCGTGGCCGGGGCGGACGCGGCGCAGGCCGCGGTAGGCGAGCACGGCGCTGGCGGCGCCGGTCACGACGTTGTAGATCTCCTCGTGCACGGGCATGTCGACGCCGTGCTGGATGGACAGGTCGTGGGCCGTCACGGCCGTCTTGAGCCCCTCGGCGACCATGTTCATGCTGCCGGTGATCTCCTCCAGCGTCTTGCCGGCGCCGAGCTGCTCGCCCACCGAACGGTTGCGGCTGAACGGGCTGATGCACGTCGTGACGAGGTCGCCCATCCCGGCCAGGCCGGCGAACGTGGCGGCCTCGCCACCCATCGCCACGCCGAGACGGCTGAGCTCGGCCAGCCCGCGCGTCATCACCATCGCCCGCGTGTTGTCCCCGACGCCGAGTCCTTGGGCGATGCCGCAGGCGATGGCCACCACGTTCTTCAGCGCGCCGCCCAGCTCGCAGCCGATGACGTCGTGGTTGGTGTAGATCCGGAAGAGGCCACGGGTGAGCACGCGCTGGATGGCCGCGGCGACCGACAGGTCGTGCGTGGCGATCACGCTCGCCGCCGCTTGCCCGGCCATGATCTCGCGGGCGATGTTCGGTCCGGTCAGGGCGGCCACCGGGTGACCCGGCAGGACATCGGCGATGACCTCGGTCATCCGCAGCAGCGAACCCTGCTCGAGCCCCTTGGCGAGGCTGACGACCGGGATCCACGGATGGATCCAGTCCTTGGCGGCCGTGACGGTGTCGCGGATCGCCGTCGTGGGCACGCCGAGGATCAGCAGCTCGGCGTGACGCACGGCCTTCTCCAGGTCGTCGGTGGCCATCAGCATCTCGGGCAGGCGGAACCCGGGGAGGTAGGCCTCGTTGGTGTGGTCGCCGTCGACCTCCTCGGCGACCTGCGTGCTGCGAGCCCACAGCAAGGTGTTCTGGCGTGATGCCAGCAGGCTGGCCACCGTCGTCCCCCACGATCCCGCGCCCAAGACCGTCACCTGCATGGCGGGAACGGTATTCGCTGTCAGCCGGGCCGAAGTGCGGCCATCTCGACGGCGACCGCGGCGGCGTCCTCGCCGACGTTGTGCCCGCCGGCCGGCTCGCTGCGCGCCAGCGCCTGGTCGAGGTCCTCCGTGGTCAGCACGCCGAAGACCACCGGCACGCCCGTGTCGAGGCCGACGCGCATGATCCCGGCGGCCGTCTGCCCGGCGACGTGCTCGAAGTGGGCCGTCTCGCCACGGATGACGCAGCCCAGGCAGATGACGGCGTCGTGATCGCCCGACTCGGCCAGCCACTTGGCGGCGAGGGGGATCTCGAACGACCCCGCCACCCACGTGACGTCGACGTCCTCCTCGGCGACACCGGCCGCCGCCAGCCCCCGCCGGGCCCCGGCGAGGAGGCGCAGCGTGACCCGGCTGTTGAAGCGGGCGGCGACGATCGCCACCCGGCGCCCTGTGCCGTCGATCTGCGGCGGCGGCACCGCCTCGTCGCGGACGTCCTCGGCCATCAGCCCGGCGCCTCAGCGGCGGCGATGTCGAGGGCCACCCGCTCGACGATCTGCAGCCCGAACCCTTCGAGGCCGCCGTAGCGAGCCGGGTTGTTCGTCATCAGGCGCATGTGGGTGACGCCGAGGTCGGCGAGGATCTGCGCGCCGACGCCGTACTCCCGGCTGTCGGGCGGCTGCGCCGGGTCGATCGCCGGGTCGACGGCGCCGGCCCCGTCGAGGGTGTGGGCGACGCCGAGGCCGCGGCCCTCGTGCCCGCGGAGGTAGACGAGCACGCCCGTACCGTCGTCGACGATCCGGCGCATGGCCGCGGCCAGCGTGCGGCCGCACTGGCAGTAGCCCGACCCGAACACGTCACCGGTGAGGCACTCGCTGTGCACGCGGACCAGCGGCTCGCTCGCGCCCGCCAGCGAGCCGCGCACGAGGGCGATGTGGCGGCTGCCGTCGAGCACCGACTCGAAGGCCACGCACTCGAACTCGCCCCACGCCGTCGGCAACGGCGCGGTGCCGACGCGGCGCACCAGCTTCTCGGTGCGCCGCCGGTACCGGATGAGGTCGGCGATCGAGATCATCAGGAGGCCGTACCGGTCGCAGAACCCCTCGAGCTCGGGCCGCCGGGCCATGTCGTGCTTGCCCTCGCTGACGATCTCGCACAGCACCCCGGCCGGCGCGCAACCGGCCAGCCGGGCGAGGTCGATGGACGCCTCGGTGTGCCCGGCCCGCTTGAGCACGCCGCCCTCGCGGGCCTCCAGCGGGAAGATGTGGCCCGGGCGAAGGAGGTCGTCCGGCCTCGTCGTCGGGTCGACGAGGGCCCGGATGGTCGCTGCCCGGTCGGCGGCCGAGATCCCCGTGGTCGTGCCGTGGCGGTAGTCGACGGTGACGAGGAAGGCCGTGCGCTGGCTCTCCGTGTTCTGCTGGACCATCGGTGCCAACGCCAGCTCACGCGCCCGGGCCGACGTGACCGTCGCGCAGATCACGCCCGACGTGTGCTGGAGGAAGAAGGCGATCCTCTCGGGCGTGGCGAACTCGGCCGCCATGATGAGGTCGCCCTCGTTCTCTCGATCCTCGTCGTCGACCACGACCACGATCTCGCCGCGGCCGATCGCCGCCACGGCCTGCTCGATGCTGGCCAGCCCGCTCACGTCAGCCCTGCTTCCACGCCAGCAGGCGCTCGACGTACTTGGCGGTGACGTCGACCTCGAGGTTGACCCGCCCGCCGCGACCCTTGTGACCGAGCGTCGTGACCGCCGCGGTGTGCGGGATGACGGCGACGGTGAAGCCGTCGTCGAGCGGCTCGACCACGGTGAGGCTGACGCCGTCGACGGTGATCGACCCCTTCTCCACGACGTAGCGCAGCAGCCCGGGCGCGCAGCGGATGCGCAGGTCGGGTGCCGGCTCGACGATCTCGCCGACGTCGTCGACGTGACCCTGCACGAGGTGGCCGCCGAGGCGGTCGCTCAGCCGCACCGGCCGTTCGAGGTTGACCGGGTCACCGACGGCGAGGTCGCCGAGCGCGGTGCGCCGCCACGTCTCGGCGCTCACGTCGGCGATCCACGAGCGGTTGTCGAAGTCGACGACGGTCAGGCAGACGCCGTTGACGGCGATCGACGCCCCGAGGGTGACGTCGTCGAGCACCAGCCGGCAGGCGACGCGCAGCCGGTCGCCCTCCCGGTCGGCCACGGCGCCCAGTTCCTCGATGATCCCGGTGAACATCCTGCCCCCACGCTATTCGCCGGCTGGCGCGATGCCCGATAACGAACGGCCCAACAGGCTCCCGTAGGGTCGCGGCCATGCCGGACATCGTCCTCACCGAAGCACGCGGCAAGGTGCTGCTGATCACCCTCAACCGGCCCGACGCGATGAACGCCATCAACACCGAGCTGGCCCAGGGCCTGCTGGCGGCCGTCCGCCAGCTCGACGGCGACGACGGCCTGACCGCCGGCGTGCTCACCGGCGCCGGGCGCGGCTTCTGCGCCGGCATGGACCTCAAGGCGTTCGTCGCCGAGGGCACGCCGAAGGGGATGGTCGAGCTGTTCGCCGAGGGCGCCACGAAGCCGCTCGTCGCCGCCATCGAGGGCTTCGCGCTGGCGGGCGGTCTGGAGCTGGCATTGGCCTGCGATCTCCTCGTGGCCGCCGAGAACGTGAGGATCGGCATCCCCGAGGCCGGCGTCGGCCTGTTCGCCGGCGGCGGGGCGCTGCTGCGGCTGCCGTCGCGGATCGGCCACATGCGGGCGATGGAGCTGGCGCTGACCGCCGACCCGATCACCGCGCAGCAGGCCCACGAGTGGGGCCTCGTCGCGAGGGTCACGGCGCCGGGCGAGGCGGTCGAGGGCGCGCTGCAGCTGGCCGAGCGCATCGCCCGCAACGCGCCGCTCGCCGTGGCGGCGAGCAAGCAGATCATCAACGGCACCCACGGCCTCACCGACGCCGATGCCTGGCGCTACCAGCAGCCGCTGTTCGAGTCGGTGTTCGGCTCGGAGGATGCCAAGGAGGGTTCGACGGCGTTCGCCGAGAAGCGGCCGCCCGTGTGGAGGGGGAAGTAGTGGCGATCGACTTCAGCCTGTCGCCCGAGCTCGAGGAGATCCGGGCCCGCACCCGGACCTTCATCGAGGACGTCGTCAAGCCGACCGAGCAGAAGATCCACGACGAGCAGCTGGCCGAGAACGACCGCCGCGCCTACCTGGCCGCGCTCATCGGGATGCGCAAGCAGGCCCGCGAGACGGGGCTGTGGCTCCCGCAGATGCCGCCCGAGTGGGGCGGCATGGGGCTCGGTCACGTCGAGCTGGCGATGGTCCAGGCCGAGGCGGCCAAGTCGAGCTTCGGCCCGTGGGTCCTCAACTGCCAGGCGCCCGACGAGGGCAACATGCACACCCTGCTGCACTGGGGTACCGACGAGCAGAAGGAGAAGTACCTGCGGCCGTTGTGCGAGGGCACGGCGTGGTCGTGCTTCGCCATGACCGAGCCCGAGGTGGCCGGCTCCGACCCCACGCTGATCCAGACGAAGGGCTACCAGGACGGCGAGGAGTGGGTGATCAGCGGGCACAAGTGGTTCATCTCCAACGCCCACCGCGCCAACTTCGCCATCCTGATCTGCCGCACCGAGGACGACCCGGACCTGCCGCAGGCGGCCAACACCGCGTTCATCGTCGATCTGCCCTCCGACGGCTGGACGGAGGTGCGCCAGATCGGGACGATGCACGGCTCGACCGGCCACTCCGAGATCCGCATCGAGGACCTCCGGCTGCACGAGTCGCAGATGCTCGGCGGGCGCGGCCAGGGTCACCTGCTCGGGCAGTACCGCCTGGGCCCGGCCCGGCTGGCCCACTGCATGCGCTGGATCGCCCAGGCCGAGACGGCGCTCGACATGATGGTCGACCGCTCGCTCAACCGGTTCGCCCACGGCTCGCTGCTCGCCGAGAAGCAGGGCATCCAGTGGATGATCGCCGACTCGTCGCTCGAGCTGTACCAGGCCAAGCTGATGGTCCTGCACGCCGCCTACAAGATCGACCGCGGCGACGACTTCAAGTCCGAGGTGTCGATGGCCAAGCACTTCGTGGCCAACATGCTCAACCGGGTGATCGACCGCTCGATCCAGGTGCACGGCGCGCTCGGCTACTCCACCGACACCCCGCTGGCGAGCATGTACCAGCACGCCCGCTGGGCCCGCTTCGCCGACGGCGCCGACGAGGTCCACCAGATGCGCATCGCCCAGCGGACCATCGCCGCCTACACCGATCACGGCACGACCAAGGCGGCCACCGGCGACCTGCCGATCTGAGCGCACGATCCTGGAACCGGGTTCTCGCGGCAGTAGTTTCTGAGCGACATGAGTCAAACCGCCGAGTCACGACCGCCTGCGCCCGAGAGCCTGATCCCGAGCCAGCGGGCGCGGCGAGACCGCATCGTGACGGCGGCCCTGCGGCTCCTGCAGCAGGGCGAGTACGACAAGATCCAGATGCGCGACATCGCCGAGGAGGCCGACGTCGCGCTCGGCACGGTGTACCGCTACTTCGCCTCCAAGGAGCACCTCTTCGCCGCCGTGATGGTGGTGTGGAGCGACTCCCTGAAGTTCCGGGTCCAGCGCCGGCCGCTCGCCGGCGACAACCCGGCGCGGATGCTCGACGACCTGATGGGCCGGGTGCTGACGTCGTTCGAACGGTTGCCGCAGTTCCTCCGCCTCAACATCGTGCTCGAGGGGACGCCGGATCCGTACGCGCGAGAGCTGTTCGCCGAGTTCAGCTCCCACACCAACGCCACGTTCCTCGAGCCGCTCGCCGACCTCGCGCCGGAGGACGCCCAGGCCGTCAACGACGTGGTCAAGGCGGTGCTCTGGTCGGTGCTGCGCGGCTGGGCGATGGGGTCGATGACGATGGCCGACGCCCGGCGCAACATGAGCCGGGCCATCGACCTGATCTTCTCGGCGCCACCGCAGGCGCGGGCCGGTGCCGTGGCCGCCGACGTCGAGTAGGTGATCGAACGTCGGTCGGTGGGGCGGTCAGCACGTGATGGTGCGAAGCGGCCAGCCGGGCGCTTCGAAGTCGACGACGTCGATCTCGACGCCGCACTCGCTGACTCGGACCTCGTAGACGTCGTGCTCATCATGGCCGGAGGCGGCGATCGCTCGCTCAGAGAGCTCGCGGTGGCCTCTGTCGAGGTCGTCGATGCGGTCGAACGCGATGACCGCCATCCCGGGTCGGTGGGTCGCACCGCGCGGCGCTGCCGAATGGGGACGACCGGTCTGCTGCTCGCCGAGTGCACGGGTGCGATCGGGGATGATCACCTCGGCGACTTCGTGGACGCCGAGGCCTTCTTCGCTGAAGCCTTCTTCGGCGAGGCCTTCTTCGCTGAGGCCTTCTTCGGCGAGGCCTTCTTCGGCGAGGCCTTCTTCGGCGAGGCCTTCTTCGGCGAGGCCTTCTTCGGCGAGGCCTTCTTCGGCGAGGCCTTCTTCGGCGAGGCCTTCTTCGCCGAGGCCTTCTTCGGCGAAGCCTTCTTGGCCGGAGCCTTCTTCGCTGACTTCGGCGGTTTGGCGTGACTCTCTACGGCGGAGATGCTCTCCCGGAGAGCTGCCGTGTGTTGCTCGACAAGTTCGAGTGCGGCGCGGTCGCCGGCTCGGCCCTGGTCGGCGGCCTTGGCCACCTTTCGTGCGCGCTTCTTGCTCATCCCGGCGTTCCGCAGGTCCAGCTCGATCTTCTTCTTCTTCTTCGTGCCCATCAGCGTTCCGATCTTCTGAGCCGTACGACCGGCCGTCAGTGACAACTCGCGGGTGACAGAGGCTGCCGTGCCGAGCGGAGGCGTGTCCGGAAAGTGGTCCTTGCGCTACCCGTGGGGAAGTCAGTCGAAACGACGCGCACCGCCAGCCTCTCGATGGGTGTCGTGGCGTCAGCGGGCCACAGCGCGTCGGAATGCGCATTCGGTTGGCCGGGTCCGGACCCGTGCCGACAGGGACTCCTGTTGGCCGCCGGGGTCCAACCGGGACGCCCAGGCGTTGGTGCGCCCGTCGGCGCGGCCGATCAGCGCGGTGTCCCGCGGGCTCGGCTGCGGCCAGTCGTCTCGAGGCCGAGTTCGGCGTCGCACCGCACCCGCCCTCCGGGGAACCGCTACCGGCCGTTGTCCAACAGGGCGTCGAGACCGGCGAGCTCGAGCACTCGTGTGACCGGACGCGATGGGCGCGTGATCGTCAACTTGCGGCCAGCCGTCCCGAGTTGCTCACGGGCGTGCAACAAGACAGCGAGGCCAGTCGAGTTGATGAAGCTCACGTCGGCCAGATCAACAAGCACGTCATCGTCGCTGGCGTTGATCAGATCGGCGAGGCGGTCTTGGAACAGCGTCTTCGCGGACAGGTCGATCTCGCCGGACACGTACAGGACGACGTGGCCGTCGCGTCCGTCTGCCACGTTGAACTCCGCTTGCGGTGCCAAGTCGCCCATCGCCGTCGAACCGTTCACGCGCTACGTGCCGCTTGCGAATTCGACGGCAGTCTCGTCGACGAGCTTCTCGACGACACGCTGCTCGACCGGTTCCTCGTGGGCTCGCTCCGCTTCCTCGTCCGATCCACCGCCGATGACGAGAACACCGCCCCCTGCGACGACGGTGCCGGACCGAGCCATCGCCGGCCGCGACGGGCGCGCTCGATCATCACGTGAAGATGCTGACGCCGCCCGGCCCGACGAGCAACCCGACGACGATGAGCACGATGCCGAGGAGGAGCTGACCTCGCACCGCGGTGACGATGCCGGCGATGACCAAGATGACGGCGAGGATCCAAAGCAGCGTGGCCATCAGACCTCCAAAGGGTGATGCGGTCGTGGACGACGCCATCGACACAACCACCTCTGCGGACGGTTGTGTACACCCCTGCGGATGAATACGGTCGATCCATGTCCAGCCGCCGAGTCCCCGTCTGCGTCGCCCTCGTCGACGACTACGACGTGGTCGTCGTCGGGCTGGCCCACCTCTTCGATCCCTACGCCGACCGCATCCTGGTCGCCGAGCTCGACACGAACGAAGCTGTCAGCGACGACGTCGACGTCGTGCTGTACGACTCGTTCGCCCAACCGGAAGCCGACCACCACGACATCGAGGTGCTGGTCAAGAACCCCCATGCCCGCCACGTCGCGCTCTACACGTGGAACTTCCACCCTGCGCTGATCGAGAGCGCGCTCGCCAAAGGAGCGCATGGCTACCTCTCAAAGACGTTGCCTGCGCGCGACCTCGTCGCCGCCATCGAGTCGATCGCCGCCGGGGAGGTCATCATCAGCGAACCGCCGCCGCGTTCCCGCCCGGCGCCGGGCCTCGAGTGGCCCGGACGTACCGAAGGCCTCACCGACCGCGAAGCCGAGGTGCTGGCGCTGATCACCCAAGGCAAGTCGAACATCGACATCGCCGACTTGATGTATCTCAGCATCAACACCGTCAAGTCCTACATCCGCTCCGCCTACCGCAAGATCGGTGTCACCACGCGGGGCCACGCGATCCTGTGGGGCGTCCACCATGGCTTCACGCCGGACCACCACCGCATCGACCACTGGCGCGGCGGCCCCTGACAGCGAGCCACCCGGACGACCTCTCCGATGACGCAGTGACCTGAGGGGTTCGGGCGCAACTGTGTACGGAACGCCGCGTACCGGTCAGCTGGCCGCGAAGCCGCCGTGTTCATGCAGCCTCGAGCCGAGGAGTCGTGTCCCGGCGTTCGGCCGGACGAGGCTTCGAGCGGACATCTGGCGGGCAGTCTCTGTGGGTGAAGTGGCTGCGTCGGGGTGCTCCGGCGGCGGCGGCGGTTGTCGCTGTTGCCGTACATGACCTCGTGCAGCGACGTCATGCGTTGCTGCGCAACTTCCCTGTCGTCGGTCACGCCCGCTATTTCATCGAGGCGGTCGGTCCCGAACTACGTCAGTACGTGGTGGCCGGCAACGACGAGGAGCGACCCTTCAGTCGGGACCAGCGGCGGTGGGTGTATGCCTCGGCGAAGCTCGAGAACAACTACTTCGGCTTCGGAACCGACAACGACATCGAGCACGCCCCGTCGTATCCGATCGTCAAGCACGCCACGTTCGCCCGGGTGGCACCTCCGTCGTCGCCTTCTGCCGGGCAGGAGGCGTGGGTGCCGTGCGCCAAGGTCCTGGGAGCCGGCCGGGGCAGACCTGGCGCGTGGCGCCAGGACTCAGTTGTGAACTTCTCGGCGATGAGCTTTGGTTCGCTGTCGGGACCGGCGATCGAGGCACTCAACCGTGGCGCGGCGCTTGCCGGATGCACGCAGAACACCGGCGAGGGTGGCCTGTCGTCCCATCATCGTCACGGCGGCGATCTGGTGTTCCAGATCGGCACTGCCTACTTCGGGTGCCGTGACGAGCAGGGACGGTTCGACATCGCCCGGTTGAAGGACGTGGTCGCCTCGGCACCAGTGAGGGCCATCGAGGTGAAGCTCTCGCAGGGCGCCAAGCCGGGTCTCGGCGGGCTGTTGCCGGCGGCCAAGATCTCGCCCGAGATCGCCGCCACGCGCGGCATCCCGATGGGCAAGGACTGTGTGAGCCCTTCGCGTCATGCGGAGTTCTCCGACGCCGACAGCATGCTGGATTGGGTTGAGCTGCTGGCGTCCGAGACCGGGCTGCCCGTTGGCATCAAGTCGGCGGTGGGCGACATGGAGTTCTGGAACGATCTCGGGGACCTCATGGCGGCCGGCGACCGCGGTGTCGACTTCATCACCATCGACGGCGGCGAGGGCGGCACTGGAGCGGCGCCGCTGATCTTCACCGATTCCGTCGCCTTGCCGTTCCGGCTGGGCTTTGCTCGCGTCTACCGAGCCTTCGCCGAACGGGGGTTGCACGAGCACGTTGTGTTCATCGGCGCCGGCAAGTTGGGCCTGCCCGACAACGCCGTGATCGCCTTCGCCCTCGGTGCTGACACGGTGAACGTGGGACGCGAGGCCATGCTGGCACTGGGTTGCATCCAGTCGCAGAAGTGCCACACCGACCGCTGCCCCACGGGAGTGGCCACCCAGAACTCGTGGCTCACGCGCGGCCTCGACCCGAGCCTCAAGTCCGTGCGGGCGGCCAACTACGTCAAGACGCTGCGGCGGGATCTCCTCAAGGTGTCGGAGGCGTGCGGGGTGGAGCACCCGGGGCTCATCGACGCCGACGCCGTGGAGCTCCTCGACGCCGCGACGGTCGCCCGGCCACTGCGCGAACTGTTCCGATACCAGCCCGAGTGGGCACGGCCGTCGGCCACCGACCGGAAGGCGATCATCGCCCTCATGACCGCTACCGAGCCCCGCGGCGCCAGCGCGCCGCCATCATCCACGGCCACCGGCTGACCGACCGACACGTTCCACGTGCGCAATGCAGTTCCGGCGCCGGCCAAGTCGGCGGCGAGCCGCCATTCGGCGCGCCCGTTCGGGCCCTCCTCTCGACCTTCGGGCCGTCGACGTTCTGGAGCGCACATGGCATCGGGCCCGGGGCCCTTCTCGGTGTGTCGCCGGTTGGTTTCAGAGCTCGACGGGTAGCTCAGGTCGTGACCGATGCGGATGTGGGTCGTAGCCGTGGGGTCAGATGACCGATGATGATTGCGACGTCGCCGAGGGCAAGTACGACGAGATGGTCGGACGAATCAAGACTCGCACCGGTGAGACGGAGGACGCCGTGCGCGAGCGGTTGAGCGCCTTTTGAATCGCGCGTGTCACGAAGCCCAATTCAGTCCAAGTGTCGAAGGCACGAACATCACGGTCAATGCTGATGGCCCTCGACTCGGGCGAGGGTTGAGACGCTTCGCGTTGCTCGGCTGCACTGCGGAAACGGGCGGGATTCGGCGCACTGGCGGACCGACGGGGGCGACGGCGCGAACGCGTCCGCGTCGCGCGCGGCCGTCGAGACGAACAGCCAGAGGAGGGCACCAGCAGCTCCGGTCTTGGCCATCGGGTCATAGTGTGCTCGCGGTTTGGGTAGACCGACGTTCGATGCTTGGCAACGAAACGCACTTCCAATCAGTCTGATGGCGCCGGCCGCAATGGAGGTCCGCCTCGAGCGGTCCCCGTACGCTCCGACCGTCGCCCGGCACGCCCTTGCCGACTGGCTCCGGCAGGTCCCCTGCGAGCCGGAGACCGTGGACGAGGTGATCCTCGTCGTTTCCGAGCTGGTCACGAACGCGGTCGTGCACGCTCGCTCGGCGCCGCTGATGAAGGCGGCGTTCGACGAGGGCCGGCTCCGACTGGAGGTCCACGACGACAGTGCTGACCCACCGACGGCGCGTCCGCCTCGCCGGGACGGCTTCGGTCTCCACATCGTGTCGAAGCTGGCTGACGGCTGGGGGTGGACGCCGACCGAGCCGGGCAAACAGGTCTGGGTCGAGATGCTCTGTTGAGCACTAATCCTGTTCGCCGAATCGGCCGTCGAGGTCGGCGAGCTCGAGCAACCGGGTCACGGCCGGCGAGGGCCGCACGATGATCAGCTGGCGCCCGAGACGTTCGAGTGACTCACGAGCCTCGACCAGAGCGACGAGACCGGTCGAGTCCATGAAGCTCACATCGGCCAGGTCGACGGCGACATCGCGCGACTTGGCCTCGATCGCCTCGCTCAACCGTTGCTGCAACACCGGGGCAGTTGCCAGGTCGATCTCTCCAGCCGCCCGAACCACCAGCTCGCCGTGGCGTCCGGCGGCGACCTCGAACCCCGCGGATGGCGCCTCACCCATCGATCTTCGAGCCCTCCGTGAAGAAGCCAGTCGAACGTTCACCCACGCTGTTGAAGGCACCTCGAGACTAACGCGAAGCTGCGCTGCAGCGTCGCCGTACCGCGGGAGTCCGCACGACCGATGAGGGCAGCGACCGTGTCGCTCCGGGGTGAGCCGGGCGGGCGGCGGCCGACACGCGACCGGCCAGGAATCTGTTCAGCGGCGGTCCTCGATTGGCGCTGGCGCCCATCAGATCGGTGCTGCCGGCCGGAACCGGTGATCTCCCGCCTTGAGCGTGTTGGTAGGTGCCTCCACGTTGGGGAGCCTGATTGACGGCGTGATCCAGCACGTTTCGGCTGGTACGCCCGGCCGAGAACGGTTCGGCGGTAGCGGCGTCGCGCGGCGTGACAGCCGACGTCGCCGCCGGTGTCGCGGCGGATCATCTCGCTGCGGACAAGGCGCGGGGATGGGTGGGCGGGCATGGTGTCGTCGACGAGGTCTAGGTGCGTGCGGCTCGCCCGCTGATGGCGCATCCGCGGAGAAACGAGGAGGAAGGCCAGCTGTTCCCGAAGATGCGAGAGGGCTTCGGCCGGTCGCAGCTGCAAGAGCTCGCTGACGCCCCGATGACGGCGAAGAAGTCGGCACCCACTAGACCGCACCCGCGCTCGCCCGACGAGCCGCCCGGAAACATCCTCGCGGCCGCGGCGACGCTGCCGTTCGACATGGCCGGGAGCGCCGGCGAGACCGCCGTGCGACGGGTGCAGTCCGCGGCACGGAATCGCTGAGCCTGCGGAGTCAGAGACGCGACCGACGCTCGGGCGCGGAGACTGGGTCGACGCTCACGGCAGCCCGACGCGTCGCGGACGGAGCTTCGGGCGGCCCCGCTCCTCGAGGCGAGTCAGGTCGTTGGCTCGTCGCGACGCCGCGCCGCGCAGCGTCTCGAGCGTTCCGGTCAGTTCGAGGACGCGCCCGGCGGCGCCGGACAGTCCTTCGCAGGTCAGCCGACCGTCGCGGTCGCGCAGCATCTGCGCCGCGGCCAGGATGGCGCGCAGGCCCGTGGAGTCGAGGAACGAGACGTCGGCGAGATCCAGCACGATGAGGCGGGCGCCGTCCGTGATCAAGTCGTCGATGGCCGATCGGAGTTTGTCGGTCGTGGACTGGTCCAGCTCGCCACGCAGCGTGAGCCGGAACGCATGGGTCTTGCCGTCAACCGCCGCGTGATCGACTCCGAACGTGTCCATCGGCCCCAAGCTAATGACTGACAGCGGGCGTGCGTCGACGCCACGCGCTCGGCGCGGTGCGCCGAGGTCCGACGGCACTGGACAACGTTCATGGCCGTGTCCGTCGACCGGTCCGAACGGCAGCTCGGGCGCCATCGGGACTGAGCCTCATTTTGCTGCGCCGCCGTCGCAGACGCAGAACTCGTTGTCCTCCGGGTCGGCCATGATCACCCAGTTCGTGCCGTGCTCGCTGCGGACCCCGGACTCGAGCCGTCGGGCGCCGAGCGACTCGAGACGGGATGCTTCGGCCCCGATGTCGGCGGTCTCGATGTCGAAGTGGCCAACCTGTGCGCGGTGGCGGAGACCCATCGCCCGGATGTGCGCGCCGAGCTGGCGTCGGCGCTGCCGACCGACGACATCCGCTTGATGGGCCGCGACGAGCTGCTGGAAGCGTCACATGCCGGCCACGTCGAGGAACAGTGGGACGCGGTACCCCACACGGGCCCCTGCATCGATGGGCCGATCGTCGCCCGTGCTGGTGCGCCACTCGGCGTAGAACGACGCCGAGAGCGCCGCGTCCGCGGAGTCGACCAGCTCAGTGTCGTGGAACAGCCGGACCGTCGCCTCCAGCAGCAGGGCGAGATTGTCGGTGTGCTCCAACCGCGTGCGGCACGTCGCGGTCGAACTGCGTCTCTCTCCTCAGCGCCGCCGTGGTGCTTCGGGTCCTTGGGGACAGCACGTCGGGCTCGGTGCGTTCGATCAGCCCTTTCCAGGGTCCACTGAAACGGTGTAGACCGTGGGGCCTCAACCAGTCATTCGACCGTGGGAGGAGATCGGGGCATGGTCGCAAGGATCGTCCGTGGGGCGAGCATCGTCGCGTTCGTCGCGTCGTCGCTCGTCGTCGCAGGCACCGCTGAGGCGGGTCCGCAGGCCTGCGGCTCGCGGGTCAACAACAACCACCACAAGCTGCTGGAGTGCGTGACCCTGGCGGGCGTCCGCGAGCATCAGGCCGCGTTGCAAGCCATCGCCACCGCCAACGGCGGGACCCGCGCGGCCAACACACCGGGCTACGACGCCAGCGTCGAATACGTCGTCGACCGTTTGGAAGCCGCTGGCTACGAGGTGACGATCGACGAGTTCCCGTTCACGTTCTTCCCGCCATCGACGCTGCAGCAGCTGACGCCGGTGACGGCGACCTACTCCACGGGCGCGTTCACCGGCTCGCCGTCCGCGACCGTCACGGCGGCCGTCACGGCGGTCGACATCAACCTGGTGCCGCCGCGGGCCAGCACCAGCGGGTGTGACGGCGCCTACGCCCACGTGGATCCGGCCAACACCAGCTCGGCGCTCGTGGCCGATCCGGGTGGTCCGAACGACTTCGCGACGTTCCCCGCCGGCAACATCGCGCTCGTCCAGCGCGGCACGTGCGGTTTCGCCCTGAAGGCGATCAACGCCCAGGCCGCCGGTGCGTCGGGCGTCATCGTCTTCAACCAGGGTAATACGCCGGATCGTGAGCCACTGATCGTCGGCAATGCCACGCCGACGCCGCCGGCGCCCTTCCCGCTGGCGATCCCCGTCGTCGGCGCCTCGTTCCTCGATGGTGTCGCCCTCGCGCAGGCCGGATCGTCGGCGCGCATTGTCGTCCCGCCGGCGCAGACCGTCACCCAGCGCAACGTGATCGCCGAGTCGACGGGGGGCGATCCGAACAACGTCGTGATGGCCGGCGCCCACCTCGACTCGGTCATGGCCGGACCGGGGATCAACGACAACGGGTCGGGCAGCGCCTCCCTGATCGAGATCGCCGAGCAGATGGCCAAGGTGCAGCCACGCAACAAGGTGCGCTTCGCGTGGTGGGGCGCCGAGGAGTCCGGTCTCGTCGGGTCCACCGCCTATGTCGCCGGACTCTCCCAGACCGAACGGGACCGCATCGCGCTGTACCTGAACTTCGACATGGTGGGGTCGCCGAACTACGTGTTCTTCGTCTACGACGGCGACAACTCCGATGCCGTCGGTGCCGGTCCTGGCCCCGCCGGGTCGGCCGCCATCGAGAAGACGTTCGAGCGCTACTACGACAGCGTCGGCGAGCCGTTCAAGGGCACCGACTTCGACGGCCGCTCGGACTACGGGCCGTTCATCGCCGCGGGCATCCCCGCTGGCGGACTGTTCACGGGCGCCGAGGTGCCCAAGACGGCGGCCGAGGCGGCCATCTGGGGTGGGACTGCGGGCGTCCCGTTCGACCCGTGCTACCACCAGGCGTGCGACACGTTCGGCAACAACAGCGACCACGCGTTGACCGTGAACGCCGACGCCATCGCCTACAGCATCCTGCAGTACGCGATGAGCACGGCCGACATCAACGGCGAACCCGGCAAGGGCAACTTCCGGCTCCCGTCGACGGAGGCGTCGAGCTGACCTGACGTCGGCTCGCCGACGCTCGCCGCGCCGTCAGAACGTGACGTCGACGACCTCACGGTGGCTGAGGAGGTGCAG
Organism: uncultured Acidimicrobiia bacterium; assembly: GCA_963784255.1. Lineage (GTDB taxonomy): Bacteria > Actinomycetota > Acidimicrobiia > Acidimicrobiales > Ilumatobacteraceae > JALZMG01. Next base: position 162,168 of record CAWAQO010000008.1, read on the forward strand.
CCCTGACGGGTGGTGCTGACGCCGGATGGTACGTCGTTGATGCAGCCCAGAGGCGGGGTGCTCACCTCACCGGACACACCGCTCGTCGACGTCGTCAAGCTCGACGAGCCCAACGTCTCCTGAACGCGGCCCCACCGCACTCCCGGGTGGAGAGCCTCCACTTCGGCGGAGGCTCTCTCCTGATTCCACGGGAGGGCAACCAGTACCGAACGACGCAGACCTCGGGTCAGGCGGCGTGCATCTCCATGAACTCGTCGACGTCGATGAGTCGAAGGATCATCCGCACGGGACCTGGCACGGCAACACGAGCGGCGTCGCGAAAGCGACGCGGCTGAACGAGGTGGACTGATCGTCCTCGCGTCTCGATGTCGCACGTTCCGGCGGCCTCGACGTTCCTGACCCAGTCGACGTGCGGACCGTACGTCATCACGAAGACATAGGTGTCATGCCGCCGGAAGGCATTGACCGGCGTCCGGTACACGCGTCCGGACGTTCGTCCTCGGTGTACGACGACGGCGAACCCAGGCAAGTGCCCGGCGAAGGGTGCCGTGAGGCGGTTGGTGACCTTCTTGTTGAACGAGGCGATCGCGATCGGGATCGGCATGACGCGACCTCCAGGCGTCTTGGCGACGTGAACACCGGACTCGATCATGCCCCCGGCAGCACCGAACGTCACCCGCGACGCCGACGCCTTGGATCTGCGCCGTTCACCGCCTGGTGCTGGCAGCACGACCTCGCAGCTCGCGTTCGTCGCCGTCGAGCATCGTCGCGATGCTTCGGTCACCAAATTGCACCGATGCTGGGCCGATTCGGTGACGAAGTCGCCGCCCGACGCGAGATGGCGATCGTGGCGACGATCCTCGCTCATTCGTACACGACCCTCGTCGACCGGCTGCGATGCCTTCGGTGCCCCCTGGGCCTCGCCGGTGTGCGTTCGCGCGACGAGCGCTACGAGACGTTCCTCTGGATGTCGCACCCCGGCATGCGCGTACCACTCGCGGCAATGTCGCCGTGCAGCGGTGCATGTCGTGATGCTCGACGGATGCGTCAACGTCTGCGAGAGAGAACCTGCTCGAGCTCGCCGACGCGCAGGCGGCACAGTCCGTCTGAGCGGTTCGTCAGCGTGCGAGTCGCGCCAGCTCCAACTCGACCACGGCGCGAGCGTCGACGTTCGTGAGGATCCGGATCGGTCGCCGGCCGTGCCAGGGACCTTCGTGGTCGCTCACCTGCGTGGCCGGCAGCGTCTTGCCGCGGCAGAAGCTGTGCCCGCAGTCGACGCGGATCGGGTGCTCGACCCACGTGTAGTGCCGGGGGGCGATCAAGTAGCTGATGGCGGACGAGTCGTGGACATGGATCCCGTCGAGGCCGAGCCGCTGGGCGAAGAAGTCGGCGTAGTACGGCACGATCGCCGACAGGTGCCGCGCCGGCGGTGAGTCGATGTCGGCGATCTTCCGCAGGTCGTCGGTGGTCATCAGCGTCCGCTCGGTGACATCGAGGCCGGCCATCGCGATCGGGCAATCGGCGCCGAAGACGATGTCGGCCGCCTCCGGGTCGTTGAGGATGTTCGCCTCACCCGCTGGGGATGCGTTCCCACCGACGAACGCCGCGCCACCCATCAGCACGATCTCGGCGACGTTCTCGGTGAGCCTCGGCTCGATCAGCATCGCCAGCGCGATGTTGGTCAGCGGACCGAGCGGCACCAATGTGATCTCGCCGGGCGACGACATGACCGAGTCGATGATGAAGTGGGTGGCGTCGGCGTCGACCGGCGCCGTGGTCGGCGGCGGAAGGTCGACGCCGCCCTGCCCGTCGGGTCCGTGCACGAAGGCGACCGGACCGCGGTACTCCATCGCCAACGGCTTCACGGCCCCTGCGGCGACGGGGATGTCGGTTCGACCGGCGATCTCCAACAGGGTGAGCGCATTGCGGGTCGTCACGTCGGTGTGGGCGTTGCCGAACACGGTGGTGAGGCCCACCACTTCGAGCTCGGGAGATTCGAGGGCATAGAAGATCGCCATCGCGTCGTCGATGCCCGGATCGGTGTCGATCAGGATCTTGTGCCGTTGGCGGTCGGTCACGCACGACGAACGTAATCGTCGACGATGGCAGCGCCGCACGTCGCGATCAGCCGTGCAGCGTGCGGAGCGTGATCACGACTCGGGAAACCCTGCGGCGGAGCGGTCGACCGTTCCGAAGCTGGCTATGTTCGAGCTGGGCGCTCGTGGCGCGATGCCACCGGCGAGGACAGGGCGGACGCCACCCTCGTCATGGTGTCGGCGGCGCCGATGTGGCCCTCGATGAGCTGGTCGACGACGAAGTCGACGTCGATGTCGTCAGCGGTGCCGAAGATCAAGTCGGGACCGAGCCCCAGCTGCGTCAGGTCGAACGTGTCCATGATGCTGACGACGCCGTTGTTCGGCTGGGTGTGCCAGTCACCGAGGTAGTGGCCGGCCTCGTGTGAGGCGACGAATCCGAGCACGCTGCCGACGAGTCCGATCACGTCGGTGTCCGGGGTGATGAACTCGTTGATCGTCCGCTGACCCGAGCCGGCCGGTGCGCTGGCCTGGTCGAGCAGCACGACGGCGGTCTCTTCTCGTGCGAAGTTGCCGGGATCGACCGTTGGTGAGATGCCCACGGTGTCGATGCCCAGCTGGTCTCGTGTCCCGCCGATGACGATGCGGCTGACGTTCGGCTGGCCCCACGGGTCGGTGTGGTCCTTGCTGTTGCGGATCTCGATGTCGAAGCGGGGGTTGCCGCCATGGGTCCGCACGTCGTCGACGACGTTCTCGGTGAAGCGGGCGACGACGGCGTCGATCAGCGCGGCCTCGTCGGCGGGGCCGAGTCCCCAGCCGGCGAGGAAGTCGGCGAGCGGTGAAAGGTGGTCGCCGGGGCGGCCGAACGTCCCGTCGTCGATGAAGGCGCCGTCGAAGTCGAGGAAGATGATCTGCCGGCTGCCGGGGGTGTCGGACTCGATGCCCGGTCGGCGGATGCGAAGGTCGACCTCGTAGTTGCCGGTGCCTCGTGAGACGCGCAGGTAGTGCGGGCCGTCGGCGGTGGCGACGTGGTCGAGCGTGGCGTTGCCGCGCACGTTGAGCGGGCTTTGCTCCGGGTAGATGCCGTCACCGGGGTCGCGCCCGGAACCCATGACGAGCGTGCCCGAGGGGTCCAGGAGCTCGATCACGCGGCCGCTGCCCTGCAGGGCGGCTCCGAGGACGTCACCGCGGCGCATGTCGATGCGGTAGATGTCGAGGTCCTCGGCGAAGTCGAACGACATCGTCAGTTCGTAGGCACCTTCCGACCTGGCGCCGGTGCCACTGCCCGAGTCGAACGGGTTCGTCGGCAGCGATCCGAAGGCGGCCACCGCGACGAAGTAGTCGCCGTCGGCGGGCAGCTCGAGCTGCAGGAAGCTGTCGAGCTCCGGGGAGTCGTCGTTGAAGGCGAGGATCTGACCGGTCGGGGCCAGCACGGCGACGACGGCGTCGAGCTCGGCGCCCAGGGCGACGGCGTCGATGTCGACGGTGAGCAGCTGTCCCGCGGTCGCATCATCGATCCGGTAGAAGTCGAAGTCGCCCGAGCCGTCGCCCTCGATCGTGCCGTGGGGGCCGTCGCCGATGGCGGCGCTGGCGCGGACGCTGGGGTGTTCGGCGGTGAGCCCAGTCGGGCTGGCCAGCGCGATGGCGCCGTCGTCCTCGACGACGTGTCCGATGGCGGTCGGCGACGCGTTCAGCTCGACGAGCGTGCCGGCGAGGCGGACGTCCTGGGCGTCCCGGCGCCCGGTGCCGAAGCGGCGGATCCGCTGGGCTTGCTCCAGGGTGTCGTTGCGCCCGGCGCGGTCGGGGCGTTCTCGCTCGCCGACGGTGTGCACGCCGCGAGCACGAGGCTGCCCGAGTGCCCGGCTCGCCGCTACGGCGATTCTGTTGGCGACATCGCTCGGGCCCTTCTCGAGGGCCGCCAGCGGCTCCATGGCGTCGGCAAGCGACAGCGGTGGCGCGGGCGGGGCGGCGTGGGAAGTCGCTGTACCAGAGAGGGACGCCATCAAGGCGATGGCAAGGACGACGGGGCGGTTCCAAGACATTGGATGACTCTCCGCGTCACGGCGCCGAAATGCTTGGAGACGGTCTGGAGATCTCGGAAGAAGTGGCGATGGCTCACCGAGCCGACGAGCACCCCCGTCGCCTCGAGCACGGGCTGCGCCGTCACGCCGCCCGGACGGCCTCCCGCGGGAGCCGCGCCGCTTGGCCACCGCCCCTGCTGTTGCCGTCGTACGAGGCCGCCGACACGGTGGTCACCGTGTGGTGCGACCTCGCCGCCATCCAGGCCCAGCTCGGGTGACGAACCCCGACGTCGCATCAGCGCCGTCGCTCGCTGACATCGCGGAGCGAACGTCGGCCTTGGTCCGCGGGAGCCGGCGGAAGCTGGCGGGAGGCGCGGACCGAGGACGGTCAGCGCAACACGCCGGCGGCGTCGAGGGCCGCCAGCTCGTCGTCGGTGAGGCCGAGGTGCTCGCGCAGCACGGCCGCGGTGTCCGCGCCGAGGCACGGGGAGCTGGCGGCGACCCGCTGGGGCAGCCGGGAGAGGCGCAGCGGGTTGCCGGCGTGGCGCTCCTGACCGACCTCGGGGTGCTCCAACGTCACGATGAAGCCGCGCGACGCGAGGTGGTCGTCGGCGTGGTGGTCGATCGGCCCCATCACCGGCATCGCCGAGACGCCGGCCTCCTGCAGCAGCGCGGCGGCCTCCTCGGCCGGCCGCGCGGCCGACCACTCGGCGAGCCGGGCGTCGATCCCGTCACGCGCGGCGAGCCGGGCGTCGAGCGTGTCGAGCGCAGGGTCGGCGGGCCACCCCACGGCCGCGGCCAGGCGCCGCCAGGTGTCGTCGTCGCGCGCCACGACGGCGAGCCAGCGGTCGTCGCCGGCCGCCGGGTAGACACCGTGGGGGACGGCGGTGTCGCTGACGTTGCCGTGCGGCGGCGGGTCGGCGCCGTCGGCGGCGGCCTGCAGGTAGATCTCGCCGATGAGGTAGGCGGCGGCCTCGGTCTGTGACATGTCGAGGAGCTGCCCCTCGCCGGTGCGCTGGCGCTGGTCGAGCGCGGCCAGCACCGCCACCGAGAGCAGCTTGCCGGCGATGTGGTCCGGGTGGTTCAGGGAGGTCCCGCACGGATACGGCGCGTCGGGGTGGTTCCACTGCACGTGGACCCCGGCGAAGCCGGAGTTCAGCGGTCCGTAGGCGGGCATCTCGCCGAGCGGCCCGCCGCGTCCGTAGCCCTGCGACGCCGCATAGATCACGTCGGGGTTGACGCGGCGCACGTCCTCGTAGCCCAGCCCGAGCCCGTCGAGGACGCCGCCGCGGAGGTTCTCGGCGACGATGTCGGCGCCGGCGCACAGCTGCAGCGCGAGGCTGCGACCCTGCTCCGTCGTCAGGTCGAGCGTGACGCTCTTGCGGCCGCGGTTCTCGGCGTTGAAGGCGAACGCCTGGTTGAGCTGGCGGCCGCCGCCGGCGAAGCGCAGCACGTCCGGATGGGCGATGGACTCGATGCGGATCACCTCCGCGCCGAGCTCGGACAGCACGCCGCTCATCTCCGGTACGACCGCCGCGGCGCCGAACTCGATCACGCGGATCCCGTCCAGCAGCAGCTCCCCGGGCAATGGCGTCGCCGTCGCCGCCTCCGCGTCGTCGTCGGTCCCCGAGAGCTTGATCGGGAACGTCGCGAACGGGAGGCCCTCCAGCCCCGGCTGCTCGGTCGTGAAGAAGCGGCGACTCTCGATCTGCGGGTGGGCCACGAACTCCGATGGCCGGTGGAGGACGCCGACGGTGGTGCCGAGCTTGAGCGACTCGTCGAACAGCTGCTGGCGGGTGCGATCGACGAGCATCTCGGCGGCGACGATGCGCACGGCGTCGGTGTTCATCAGCCGGAAGGCGCCGTCGCTCCACTCCGGCTGCATCAGGACCTCCGGCTCGCGCAGCAGCTTGACGAACCCGTCCCACTGGCGCGGGCTGCCGATGACCGTGCGGATCCAGCCATCGGCGGCCGGCAGCACCCAGTAGGCGCCGTCGGCGTTGCGCTTGCCGGCGGTCGGTAGGTACGGGTTGATGCGGGCGTAGTCCTCCAGGCACAGCGACCACGGGGTCGTGCCCGCCAGTCCTGCCTCCTGGACGCTCACCTCGACGAGCTGACCGCGTCCGTGGCGGGCCCTGTCGAGCACGGCGGCGACGGCCCCGATCGCCGCGTACACCGACGCACAGTCGTGGGCCAGGTGGCCAGGCGCCGCGCACGGCGGCAGCTCCGGGAAGCCGGAGGCGTGGAGCGTGCCCGAGGCGGCCAGCGCCGTCAGCGGTTCCAACCGCCAGTCGGCGCGCGGTCCGCTGAGACCGAAGTCGGCGATGGCGACATGGACGAGGCGCTCGTGACCGGACAGGTCCAGCGCGGCGCGCTGCTCGGGGTCGAGGTTCTCGACGAGCACGTCGGCGTCGGCGAGCAGCGCGTCCAGGTCGGCGTCGTCGGCCGCGCGCCGCTTGTTGGCGTCGCGGTAGGACGTCGTGAAGGAGCCGTCCGCTGGGCCCGCCACCTTGACGACGTCGGCGCCGAGGTCGGCGAGGATCCGCCCGCAGAGCGCGCCGCGGGTGTCCGTGAGGTCCACCACCCGCAAGGACCGCAGCGGCCCGGTCATGACGCCGGCGCCCGCTTCTCGGCGAAGGCCGACAGCGCCTCCATGTTCTCCGGTGCACCCATCAGGCGGGCGAACGCCGCGTTCTCCCGCTCGCGGGCGGCGACGATCGCCACACGTCCGGGCTCGACGATCGTGCGCTTGATCTCGACGAGCGAGGGGATCGGCTTGCTCGCCAGCACCCTGGCGTGCTCGAGCGTGGTGGTGATCAGGTCGCCCGGCTCGCACACCTTCCACACCAAGCCGGCGCGCAGGCACTCGTCGGCGCTCAGCCACTCCGAGCTCATCAGCGCCCACGTCGCCTGCTGCCGCCCGAGCAGCGCCGGGAACGTGGCGCTCGAGCCGGCTTCGGGCGCCACGGCGAGGCTGGAGAACGGGCACTTCAGGCGGGCGTCGCTGGCCATGAACACGAGGTCGGCGTGGCCGACGATCGTGGCGCCGATGCCGATGCCGAAGCCGTTGATGGCGAGCAGCAACGGCTTCTCGAAGGCGGTGAGCTCGTCGATCAAGCCGCCGAACCCGTGCCGGCCGCGCACCGTGGAGCCGTCGACCTGGCCGGCCATCTCCAGCAGGTCGGTCCCGGCGGAGAACGACCGGCCGGTCCCCGTGATGACGACCACGGCGATGCCGGGATCGGCGCCGGCGTCGATCAGCGCATCGGTGAGCGCGTCGTACAACGCTTCGTTGAACGCGTTGAGCGCCTCTGGCCGGTCGAGCCGGATCAGGCGGACGCGCTCGTCGTCGTCGATGTGCAGCATGGCGGCATCCTCACATGGTCGAGCCGGCGAGCAGGCGTTCACGGCGCAGCCCGTCGGCGAGGGGGAGATCGGTCGCCGCGCGCAGGGCCCGGCGGGCGGCGCGCACGGCGGCGGGATCGGCGGCGGCGATGCGCGCCGCCATGGCATGGGCCGCGGCGTCGACGTGCTCGGCATCGCCGTCCACGACGACGTCGACGATCCGCCGGCGGCGAGCCTCGTCGGCGTCCATGGTCTCGGCCAGCATCACGACGCCGACGGCCGGTCCCGGCCCGATGGCGCGGGCCAGGCTCTGCGTGCCGCCGGCCGACGGCAGCATGCCGAGCTTGGTCTCGGGCAGCCCGAGCTTGGTGTCGGCGGCGGCCAGCCGGATGTCGCACAGCAGCGCCATCTCCAGCCCGGCCCCGAGGGCGTAGCCGTGCAGGGCCGCCACCGTCGGCTGGGGCAGCTCCCACAGCGGGGTCCACGGGTCGCGGCGCCAGCGGATGTCGCGGGCGGCCATCACGCTGCCGGCCGTGCCGAACTCCTTGAGGTCGGCACCCGCGGAGAAGTGGCGCCCGTCCGCGGCGAGCACGACGGCGCGGGCGTCGGGGTGCTCGGCGATGGCCGTGAACGCCTCGATCAGCTCGTCGCGCATGGCCAGGTCGTAGATGTTGAGCGGTGGGTGCGTGAGCGTGACCACCGCGACGCCGTCGTCGCCGACCTCGAGCCGGACACGATCGCTCATGACCGGTACAGCGCCTGGCCGAGGTCGTCGACGAACCGCCGGCCGAGATCGGGGTCGCGCTCGGCGACGACGCGGGACGCTGGGCTGGTGGCGGCGAGCTCGGCCGCGGGGCCGAACAACGTGACCTCACGGTGGTCGGGCGCGCCGGAGCGCAGCATCGCCGCCGCCGTGGCGAAGGTGGCGAGTCCGGCCAGCGGGTCCGGGTAGGCGACGACCGCGGTGGTGACGCACGCGTGGCCGAGGTCGCCGAGGCCGGAGGCGGCGTGCACACCGGGGCCGAGGGCGAGCTGCCAGCGGTGCTCGACGGGGAAGGCCGGCACGGACAGGGAAGGGACGCCCCACGCCGACAGCCGGTCCGGCGCCAGATCGAGGTTGGGCATGACCCGGCGGCTGAAGCTGTCGATCACCAGGTTGCTGCCGCGCACGAGCGCCTCCAGCTCGGCGCGGTCGGCAGTGGCGTCGAGGTCGTGGATCCGTTTGCCCTCGTTGACGGACCCGTACAACGGCGTGCTCCGCGTGCCGTCGACGCGTGCCGCCGGCTCGACCTTGTGCACCTCGGCGCCGGCGGCGACGAGCAGGGCCGTGGCCATGGGGCCGGCCCACATCGCCGTGAGGTCGCACACGACCATGCCCGCGAGCGGCGTCGGGCCGCCGGCCGTCGACCGGGCCAGCGCGCCGGCGACGTCGGACGGCAGTGCCGTGGCCGGCTGACGGGACTCGTACGCGCACACCGGCAGGCGCCAGACCTGGGCCTCGTCGGCGACGGCGTGAGGGTCGGTCGCCAGTGGCCCGAGGGACTCGAGCAAGCGCTCGAACGTCTCGGCGTCCTCGTCGGTGGCCAGGTCGGCCTGGACGTAGCCGTCGCCGACCCGTCGTGGCGCCGCCGGGCGGTTGGGCTCGGTGTTCGTCGCGGCGGCGAGCACCAGCGGGAGCAGCACCCGCACCGCCACCTGGCGACGATCCGCCCGCACGTCGGCGCCGGACAGCAGCGCCAGCACGGCCGCCCCGGCGAGGGCGACCCCGTTGGCGTACGTCAGCGTGGCGGCGGGCAGCCCTGGCACGTCGCCGATCGGGTCGCCGGTCAGGTGGGCGCACGGCGCCTTGCCCGGGCTGTCCGCACCGGACGCCACGACGACATCGGCACCGTGGGCGAGCTCGGCCGTGTCGGTGACGTGCGCCCCCAGCCGGGCCAGCCAGCGGGCCGCCACGACGGTCGGTCCGGCACCGTCGGCCCGGTGCACGACGACGCCACGCAGCGCCATCACGACCCGTCGAACTGCGGTGGGCGCTTGGCGAAGAACGCGGCGAGGCCCTCGGCCCGGTCGGCCGTGGTCTGCAGCAGGTGGTTGAGGTCGCCTTCGAGCTCGAGGGCGTGGCGCATCGGCAGGTCGCTGCCGCGGGCGATCGCTTCCTTCGCCGCGGCGAGCGCCAACGGGGCCAGCGCCGACAGCGTGCCGGCGACCTCCGCCGCCGCGGCGGCGGCGTCGTCGGCGACGGTGTGCACGAGCCCGCAGGCCAGCGCCTCGGTGGCGTCGAGCACGTCGCCGGCCAGGATCATGCGGGCCGCCGTGCTGCGGCCGGCCGCACGGGGGAGGCGCTGGGTGCCGCCCCAGCACGGCAGCCGGCCGGCCTGCACGTCGGCGAGCGAGCAGCGCGCCGTCGCGTCGGCCACCCGCAGGTCGGCCGCGAGCGCCAGCTCGAGGCCGACGGACGCCACCTCGCCGGTCAGCACGGCCACCACGGGGCACGGGAACCGGGCGAGCAGCCCGGCCGGGTCGACGCCGCCGCGCAGCGGATCGAGGTCGGGCGCCGGTCCCGGGCAGAAGTCGGGGCCGGCACTGGCCACGGTGAGGACTCGGATCTCGTCGGCCTCGTCGAGCCACTCCGTCAGCACGACCTCGACCTCGCGGGCCTCGGCGGCCGACAGCGGGGCGCCGCTGATCGTCAGCTGGCGGTGGGCGCCGTTGACGGTGACGGCGACGTGGCGCAACTCCATCGGCGCGGCTGGACGGCCGTCGACTCGTTCAGTCCGCTGACGCGGTCTGCTTCGGCTTGACCATCTCCATCGCGGCGCCGCAGCACTGCAGCTCCCCGTCACCGGCTCTGGTGACGAGCACCTCGCTGGCACACGACTCGCACTTGAAGCGCTTGCCCACCTGGTTCATGAGATCCTCCTGGTCGGCGCCCCCGTGCGCTCGACCAGGTCACGCTACAAGAACGTGTTCCATTTCTCCAAGCCCGTGGTACGTTCAGATCGTCATGGATCGTCCCGACGCCATGACCCTCACGTTCAAGCAGCGGGCGCGGCGTGACCGGGTGGTCCAGGTCGCGCTCGATCTGGCGGCAGAGGGTGGGTACGACGCTGTGCAGATGCGCGATGTGGCGGCGCGCGCCGACGTCGCCCTCGGCACGATCTACCGGTACTTCACGTCGAAGGACCAATTGCTGATCAGCGCCATGGCCGATTGGACGGGACAGCTGCGGCGGCGCCTCGAGCAGCGCCCGGCTCGCGGCGACACACCGGCCGACCAGGTGGTCGACGTCCTCCATCGCGCCTGCCGCTCGCTCGAACGGCAGCCCCGGCTGGCCGCGGCGCTGGTGAAGGCGCTGTCGTCGTCGGACGTCGGCGTGAACGAGGCCAACCAGGCCACCGCCGCCCAGATCCGGTCCATGATCGAGCCCCTGCTCAGCGACGTCGACCCGGAGAACGCGTGACGGCATCATCGGGGTCATCGGCCACGTCTGGCTGTCGACGTTGATCGGCTGGTCGACGGGTCGCCGGCCCTTCACCACGGTGCCGGGTGACCTGGCGCTCGCCGTCCACCTCCTGCTCGACGGCCGGCCGTCGCCCTCGGGAGCGGTGTCCCTCGGGTGAACGCCGCGCTCGACGGCCCGTTGCTGGTGGTCGACGACGTGCGCACCTACTTCCGGTCCTCACGGGGCCTCGTGCGGGCCGTCGACGGCGTCAGCTTCACCCTCGAGGGCGGCCGCACGTTGGGGATCGTGGGGGAGTCGGGGTCGGGCAAGACCGTGTTGGCCCGGTCGATCATGGGGTTGCTGCCGCGCAAGCACACCGTGACCCCGACCGGGCGGGTCCTGTTCAGGGGCGCTGACCTGCGGCAGGCGCCGAAGCGGCAGCTGCAGAAGATCTGGGGGCACGACGTCGCCGTCGTGTTCCAGGATCCGATGACGTCGTTGAACCCGGTCATGAAGATCGGCAAGCAGATGACCGAGTCCCTCCGCCACCACACCGGGATCAGCCGGAGCGAGGCCCGTCGGTCGGCCGTGGCGCTGCTGCGGTCGGTCGACATCAGCGAGCCGGAGCGGCGCCTCGACCAGTACCCGCACCAGCTGTCGGGCGGGATGCGCCAGCGCGTGACGATCGCCATGGCGCTGTCGTGCGGTCCTGAGCTGTTGATCGCCGACGAGCCGACGACGGCGTTGGACGTGACGGTGCAGGCACAGATCCTCGACCTGCTGCAGGACCAGCAACAGCAGCGGGCGATGGCGATGATCCTGGTCAGCCACGACCTCGGCGTGGTCGCCGGGCGGACCGACGAGATCATCGTGATGTACGCCGGGCAGGTCGTGGAGCGGGCGCCGACGCGGACGTTGTTCAAGCAGACGCGGATGCCGTACACGGAGGCGTTGCTCAAGTCGATCCCCAGGATCGAGGACACCTCCGACACACGGTTGCAGGTCATCCCGGGACGACCGCCCGATCTCGCCGCCCCCCCGGCCGGCTGCCGGTTCGCTCCACGGTGCAGCTACACCCAGGACAAGTGCCGGACCGCCGAGCCGCCGCTGGTCGGCGACGGTGACCACCAGTACCGCTGCTGGTTCCCCGTCGGCACGCCGGTCCGTGCCGGCAGCGCGACGACGTCGGCGTGACGCCGCCCGCGGGCTGGCCACCGACCAGAACTCGGTTCTAGTGGTACGCCGGCGGTCACGTACGCTGGATCGATGAGCGTCGACGACGGGCTGGCCGCCGCGCCGACCGCGGGCTGGTTGCAGTCGTCGCGCGGCCGCGCCTTCCGTGCCTTGGCGCACCGCGAGTTCCGGCTGGTGTGGGGCACGTTCGTCGTCGGCCAGCTCGGCTTCTGGATCGCCTTCCTGGCGATGCAGGCGTTGATGAACGACCTCACCGACAGCGACGGCACCTGGCTGGGGCTGCTGTTCTTCACGAACTTCATCCCCCTCCTCCTCTTCACGCCCTTCGCCGGCGTGGTCGCCGATCGCTACGACCGCAAGCGCCAGCTGACCGTCGGCTACGTCGCCCTCACCATCGTGCCCGCGCTCCTGGCCGCGCTGGCGTTCACCGACAACGTGACGCCGCCGCTCCTGCTGCCGTTCGCCTTCGCCACCGGCACCGTGTTCGCCTTCAACGCACCGGCCAGCCAGACCCTGACGGCGGCGGCGGTGCCGCCGGCCGACCTGCCGAGCGCCGTCTCGCTCGTGTCCGTCGGCAGCAACCTCTCCCGCGTCGTCGGTCCGACCATCGCCGCGCCGATCCTCGCCCTCACCGACGAGGACGTGGCCTTCGTCCTCTACGCCGCCACCAGCCTCGTCGTGGTCGTGCTGCTGGCCGTCAACCCGCTCTCGACGCCCGCCCCGGCGCCCGAGGAAGGCTCGTTCCTCGAACGGCTCAAGGGTGGGTGGGAGCACGCCAAGGAGCGGCCGCCGGCCGTGGCGGCGCTCCTGCTGCTCGCCGTGTCGTCGCTGACCGCCGGCGCCTACTTCTCGATCCTGCCGCTGATCGCCGAGGACACCTTCGACAAGGGCTCCAGCGGACTGACGACCCTCGCCGCCGTCTCCGGCATCGGCTCGGTGATCGGCGCCATCGCCACCGGCATGCGCGACATCTCCTCGTCGATGTGGACCACGACCGCGCTCGTCGCCGCCTTCGGTGCCACGTTCGTCGTGTTCGGCCTCGCCCCGACGTGGGGCCTGCTGCTCGCGGCCAGCGTGGTGATGGCGGCCTTCTACTTCTGGTCGATGACCAACATCAACGCCCTCCTGCAGCAGCTCGCCGACGACAACAAGCGCGGCCGCCTGATGGCGCTGTTCATCGTCGGCTGGGGCGGGCTGGTGCCGATCGGGGCGCTCTGGCAGGGAGCGGTGGCGGAGGCGTTCGGCGTGCGTGCCGCCGTCGTCACCAGCGGCCTGATCGTCACGGCGTACGCCCTCGTCACCATGGCCGTGACCCGTGGTCGCGCGCCGGCCGTCAGCCTTCGATCGAGATCGCCCGCTTCGGGCAGCGCAGGACCGCCTCCTCGATCAGCGGGCGCATCTCCTCCGGTGGCTCCTCCATGAGGACGTAGAGGTAATCGTCGTCGCGCACCTCGAAGACCTCCGGGGCGATCCCCATGCAGATCGCGTTGGACTCGCAGACGTCGAAGTCGACCACAACCTTCATCGGCGCTCCGTTCCGGTGGACGAGTGAACGAGAACACGTTACGTTTCCTGAGCTGCGAGCCGAGACCTGGGGGGACCATGGAGCTCAGTGACATCGACCTGCTCAGCCGTGACATCTTCGTCGAGGGCGTGCCGCACGAGTGGTTCGCCCTCCTGCGGCAGGAGGCGCCGATCTACCGGCACCCCGAGCCGGACGGCCCGGGCTTCTGGGTCTTCACGCGCCACGAGGACGTCTCGGTGCTCAACCGCGACTGGGAGCACCTGTCGTCCGATCAGGGGCGCGGCGGCGTGGTCGGCATGGAGGAGCTGTCGGCCGAGCAGCAGGCCGAGCAGGAGGCGATGAACCAGGCCGGGGCGGGCAAGATGATGCTGACCATCGACCCGCCCGAGCACACCCGCTACCGCAAGCTCGTCAACCGGGGCTTCACCCCGCGTGTGATCCGGTCGCTGGAGGAGCACCTGCGCGAGGCCAGCAGCGCATCCTCGACCGGGCGCTGGCGAAGGACGACGGCAACGTCGACTTCGTCGTCGACGTCGCCGCCGAGCTGCCGCTCGAAGCGATCTCCGAGTTCCTCGGCGTCCCGTACGAGGATCGGCACAAGCTGTTCGAGTGGTCCAACCGGATGATCGGCAGCGAGGACCCGGAGTACGCGATCAGCGAGGACGCGACGAACCAGGCGCGCTTCGAGATGTACCTGTACGCCAATGCTCTCGGCGCCGACCGCCGGGAGAACCCGCCGCGACGACATCGTCAGCAAGCTGATCCACGGCGAGGTCGACGGCGAGCGCCTCTCGGAGATCGACTTCGATCTCTTCTTCCTGCTGCTGTCGGTGGCCGGCAACGAGACGACACGCAACGCCATCGCCCACGGCATGGCCACGTTCCTGGAGAACCCCGAGGCCTACCAGGCGATGGTCGACGACCCCTCGATCATCGAAGCGACGGCCGTCGACGAGGTGCTGCGGTACGCCTCACCCGTGATGTACTTCCGCCGCAACGTCACCCAGGAAATGGAGTACAAGGGTCACCGGATCCAGGCGGGGGACAAGGTCAGCCTGTGGTTCATCTCGGCCAACCGCGACGAGGCCGTGTTCGACGACCCGCACACGTTCGACATCCACCGCAGCCCCAACCCGCACGTCGCCTTCGGCGGCGGTGGCCCGCACCACTGCATCGGCGCCCACCTCGCCCGCATGGAGATGAAGCTGCTGTTCGAGGAGCTGGTGGCGCGGGCGCCGCGGATCGAGAAGCTCGGTGAGCCGACCCGCCTGCGTTCGAACTTCATCAACGGCCTCAAGCACTTGCCGGTGCGCCTCGTGCCGGCCGAGGAGCGCGCCAGCGTCGTGTGAGATGCCCCGCCGCCGGCGGGGAGGTGCCAGAATCCTGGCCCGTGAGTGACCGCAGGGAGCGCACCGCCGCATGAGCGAGGTCGAGCTGCCGACGGACACGGATGTCGGTTGGCTGTCGCCCGAGACGCTGGAGCTGGTGCGGGCCAACGTCCCGCTGGTCTACGTCGACGCCGTCCCGGTGCGCGTCGACGACCTCGGTCGGGTGACCGAGGTCGGGCTGCTGCTGCGCGTGGCCGCCGACGGGTCGATCAGCAGGATGGTCGTGTCCGGCCGCGTCCTCTTCGGCGAGCGGTTGCGCGACGCGCTGATGCGCCACCTGGAGAAGGATCTCGGCCCGCTCGCCCTCCCGCGGCTGCCCGCCGACCCGACGCCGTTCACCGTGGTCGAGTACTTCCCCGATCCCGACCGCTCCGGCTTCCACGACCCCCGCCACCACGCCGTCAGCCTCGCCTACGTCGTGCCCGTCGACGGCGACTGCCAGCCGACCCAGGAGGCGCTCGACCTGGCCTGGTTCTCCCCGGCCCAGGCGGTCAGCGCGTCCGTGCGCGAGCAGATGACCGGCGGTCACGACCGTCTGATCCGCCTCGCCCTCGCCCACGTCGGCGAGCTCCCCTGACGACAAGGGGTTGGTGACCATCCCCGAACGTCCCGGACGCCGGCCGTAACGTCGTTGGACAATGCCGGATGGGGAGCCGCTGCATCGCACCGCCTCCGCATTGCGTACTGCGCTCGTCGACCGCAAGATGCTGCGCTTCGAGGCCCCGCGACTGATCGGCGTCGTTCCCCAGGCCGGGCGCATCGTCGAGCGGGTGGAGTGCCACGGCCGGCACCTCGAGATCGAGTGGGACGACCAGGTCGTGCTGCACACGCACATGCGCCTCAGCGGGTCGTGGCACCTCTACCGCGCCGGTGAGAGTTGGCGGGGCGCGCACCGAGACGTGTGTGCGCTCGTGGCCACCGACGGGTGGGACGCGGTGTGCTTCAACGCGCCCGTGGTCGAGACCTACCGATCCCCCGACGCCACTCGACACCCCGGCCTCGGCGGGCTGGGACCCGACCTCTGCCGGGTGGACGCCGACCTCGGACGCTGCGTCGAGTCGCTGCTCGCCTACGACGATCCGACGGCGACCGTCGCCGGGGTGCTCCTCGACCAGCGGGTGTTCTGCGGACTCGGCAACGTGTACCGCTGCGAGGTGCTGTGGGCCTGTGAGCTGAGCCCGTTCGCCCACGTCGCCGACCTCACCGAGGCCGACGCCGTGCGGTTGGTCAACGTGGCCGCCGGCCTGCTGCGGGCCAACCTGCGCACGGCGGCGCCCGTCGGCCGGGCCGTGCACGGCCGCTCCGGCCAGCGCTGCCCGCGCTGCGGGAGCACCGTCGAGTGCCGTGGCGAGCACCACCGGGCGCTCTCGTGGTGCCCGGGCTGCCAGGTCCGCTACGACCCACGACCGGCCGAGCGCGACCCCGACGACACGCCGATGGATCGGCACCCCGCGGCCACGATCTTCCTCGACGACCTCCACGCCCGCCGCGCTGGCTGACCCGCGTCCCGCGATCCGGGCGGGGATCTCACCAGCAGGTGGGACGGATCCCGCCCAGATGCCGACGTGGTGAGGATCCCGCCCAGATTGGGGGACGCTGGTTCACTCTGTCGCGATCGCCTCCAGGACGTTCATGTTGGAGGCCTTGTACGACGGGTAGAGGGCGGCGAGGATGCCGGCGATCACCGCGCCGACCAGGATCAGGATGATGATCGTCGGGTTGAAGGCCAGGCGGTCGATCACGGTGTCGGGCACGGCCAGGGAGAGGGCGGCGCCGATCAGCGTGCCGACCACGATGCCGATGATGGCGCCGAACGTCGACACGATGATCGCCTCCCACCGCACGGTGCGGCGGGTCTGGCGGCGGTTCATCCCGACCGCCCGCATCAACCCGATCTCCCGGGTCCGCTCGAACACGCCGAGGGCCAGCGTGATCGAGATGCCGAGCACGGCGATGACGATGGCGAAGGCGAGGAGCACCGAGATGATCAGCAGCAGCTGGTCGATCTGGCTCGTCTGCTCCTGGCGGAACTCGGCGTTGCTCTGCACCTTGGCCTGCGGGAACGGCGCCATGGCGGCGTCCACGGCGGCGTCGCCCTCGGCCGGGTCGACGCCCTCGGCCAGCTTGGCGGCGACGAAGAAGTCGCGCTGCTGCTCCGGCGACACCGAGGCCAGCGTGTCGAGCGAGACCAGCCAGTTGCCGGCGACGGCGGCGTCGTTGTAGATGCCGACCACGCGCAGGTCCTTCGCGATCCCGTTCTGGAACAGGAACGGCACCGTGTCGCCGACCTGCAGGCCGAGGTCCTTGGCGGGGTCCTTGTGGACGAGCACGGTGTCGGCGGTCTCCAGGTCGGCGTAGCTGCCCTCGGCGAGATCGAGGTCGAGCAGCGTTCCGAGCGAGCTCGGGTCGACGGCGCCGATGGCCTTGGTGTCGCCGTCGACCTGCGCCTGGGCGCCGCGCACCGCGGTGACGGCCGACAGCTCGGGCACCGCCTTCAGCGCCTCGGCGACCGCCGGTGGGAGCCCCTGGAAGGACTCGTCGGTGATGATGTAGTCGGCGGTGACGGACCGTTCGAGGATCCCCTCGAAGCTGCTGCGCAGCGACGACGCGAACACCGCCGCGGCGCTCACGAGGGCGACGCCGATCATCAACGCGGCTGCCGTGGCCGAGGTCCGCCGCGGGTTGCGCCCGGCGTTCTCACGGGCCAGCTTGCCCGGCGCGCCGAGCAGCCGGCCGACGGGCCAGCCGATCATCTTGGTCACCGGCTTGGCGACCGTCGACGAGACGCTGGCCACACCGAGGAACAGCAGCAGGGCCCCGCCGCCGGCCAGCACGATGAGCCCGATCGTCCCGCCGGGTCGGACGAACAGGCCGACGAGGAACATGACCGCGCCGGCGACCAGGGTGACCGTGCCGACGACGATGCGCTTCGCGCTCAGGGCCTCGAAGCCCAGCTCGGGCCGCATCGCCGCCACCGGCGGGATGCGGGCCGCCCGCCAGGCGGGGAGGACGACCGAGAACATCGTGATGCCGACGCCCACCGCGAAGGCGAACAGGACCGTCCGCGGTAGGAGCACGGTGTCGCTGTCGGGGAAGCCGAGTCCGGCGGCGTTGAACAGGTTGATGATCAGCCGGGCGACGCCGATGCCGCCGGCGATGCCGAGCACCGTGGCGATGATCGACATCACCAGCGCTTCGAGGTAGATCAGTGCCTGCACCTGGTTGCCGGTGGCACCGACGGCCCGCATCAGCGCCAGCTCACGCAGCCGCTGGCCGATCGTGATGGCGAAGACGTTGTAGATCAGGAAGGCGCTGACGAACGCCGTGACGAAGGCGAAGATGAGCAGGCCGGTGCCGAACGCGCTGATGAACGTGTCGACCTGGGCCTTGGCCTCGTCGACGAGCACCTCGTTGGTGACGACCTCGGTGCGCTCCGGCAGCACCTGCTGGATGCGATCCTGCACGGTCGCCACGTCGACGCCGTCCTGGACAGCCACGTCGATGCCGTCGAGCACCTCGCCGGCGCCGGTGACGGCGAGTGCCGTCGGGACGTCCCAGGCGGCGAGCGTGGCACCGGCGAACCCGTCGCTGTCGCCGAGGCCGACCAGCGCCGTGATCTCGAACGTGTGCGTGCCGGTGTCGGTGAGGACGTCGATGGTGTCGCCGACCACGAAGTCCTCGCGGTCGGCGGTCGCCTTGTCGATGGCCACCTCGTTCGGTCCGCTCGGCGGCCGCCCCTCGCCCTTGATCTCGAGACCGGACAGCGAGGAGTCACCGTTCCAGGCGACGCCGAGGGTCGGGGCGCCCTGGGTCGAGACGGGCTCACCCTGCTTGTCGACGAGCTGGGCGTAGCGCTGCAGCAGCGGCTCGGTGGCCGCCACGCCGTCGACCTGGGCGACGGTCTCCTCGAGCGACGCCGGGATCGGGTCGCGCTGCAGGTCCACGCTGTCGTCGCCGAAGGCCACCGACGCCCGGACCTGCAGGTCGACGTTCTCGCTGATCTGCGTGAACAGGTCGTCGAACGTCTTGCGCAGGCTGTCGGCGAGCACGAACGTGCCGACGACGAAGGACACACCGACGAGGATGGCGACGGCGATGGCGATGAGCCGCCCGATGCGGGCCCGGATCGACCGCCGGGCGAGCAGGACCGCAGATTGCCTGCTCACTTGGAGATGGCCTTGATGCGATCCAGCACTTGCTCCGCGGTGGGGGCGAGCATCTCGCCGACGATGCGACCGTCTCCGAGGAAGATCACGCGGTCCGAGTACGAGGCCGCGTTGGCGTCGTGCGTCACCATCACGATCGTCTGGCCGTACTCGCGCACCGCCCGCTGCATGAAGTCGAGGATCTCGGCGCCGGTCTGCGAGTCGAGGTTGCCGGTCGGCTCGTCGGCGAAGATGACGTCCGGTCGCCCGGCCAGCGCCCTGGCCACGGCGACGCGCTGCTGCTGGCCGCCCGACAGCTCGCTCGGGCGGTGCTTCAGCCGGTCCTTCAGCCCGACGGTCGTGACGACCTCGTCGATCCACGCCGGGTCCCCGTCCTCGCCGCCCAGCATCAGCGGCAGCATGATGTTCTCCCGGGCGTTCAACGTCGGGATGAGGTTGTAGGCCTGGAAGACGAAGCCGACCTTCGACCGGCGCAGCTCGGTGAGCTGCTTGTCGTTGAGGGTGGCGAGGTACGTCTCCCCGATGTACACGGCGCCGGAGGTCAGTGAGTCGAGACCGGCCAGGCAGTGCATCAACGTGCTCTTGCCGGACCCCGAGGGTCCCATGATCGCCGTGAACTTGCCGGCTTCGAAGGCGACCGTCACCCCGTCGAGGGCGCGGACCTCGCTCTGCCCGATGCCGTACACCTTGACGGCGTCGACGGCACCGGCGGCGGCCCGGGGGGAAGGCGCGGTGGAGATGACCGTTGCGGGCTGGCTCATCCCACCGTTGTAGCCGCAACACGCACGGGGCGCGGTCGACCTTTGGTCATAGCATCTGGGCATGGCGCTCACCGCGTGCGCAACGTGCGCTCATCCGGTGCCGTCGGGGGCCCGCTTCTGCCCGTCGTGCGGCAGCCCGGTCGACGTCGCGTCCGGAACCTCGCTGGAGGAGCGTCGGGTCGTCACCGTGCTGTTCGCCGACCTCGTCGGCTACACGGCGCTGGCCGAACACCGCGACCCGGAGAACGTCAAGCACTTCATCGAGTCGTGCTTCGAGCGCCTCGTGGCCGACATCGAGACCTTCGGCGGCCGCGTCGACAAGCTGCTCGGCGACGCCATCGTCGCCCTCTTCGGGGCGCCGGTGGCCCACGAGGACGACGCCGAGCGGGCGGTGCGCGCCGGCCTGCGGATGCAGGAGACGCTGGCCCGCTTCGCCAGCGAGCGCCGTGCCGTCGAGGAGGGTCCACCGATCGAGATGCGCGTCGGCATCAACACCGGCGAGGTGCTGGTCGGCACGCTGGCCGGCACCGAGTACACGGCGATGGGCGACGTCGTCAACACCGCCTCGCGTGCTGCAGTCGATCGCCCCGCCGGGGCGGGTGCTGATCGGCAGCGCCACGGCCGCGCTGTGCTCGGGGGCGATCGACCGCGAGCCGTTCGGGGTCACCCAGATCCGTGGTCGCGACCAGATGGAGCAGTCCTGGCTGGTCACGGGCGCCGCCGCGGCGGGCACCCGCCCGAGCCGTGACGACGTGCCGTTCGTGGGTCGGGCGTGTGAGCGCACGCTGCTCGACGCCGCCGTCGAGCTGGTGCGCATGGGCCACAGCGGCGTCGTGTCGATCGTCGGCGAGGCCGGCGCCGGCAAGACCCGCCTGGCCGAGGAGATCGTCGGGCCGCTGGAGGGCGAGGCCATCGTGGTCCGCACGGCCTGCGCCCCGTACGGCGAGTCCGGGGTCTGGGCGCCGGTGATCACCGGGATCACGTCGATGTTCGGCGTCGATCCGGACTCGGGCGTCGACGACATCCGCGCCGCCGTCCAGGCCAAGGCGCACGACATCTGGGGACTCGAGGCCGACGACGCCGAGGTGCAGCGGTTCCTCGACGTGATCACCCACCTGCTCGGTCACCCGTCCGAGCTCGACCGCCTCGACGCCGCCGGTGCCCGCGACGTGATCGCCGCCGCCGTCACCGACATGATGCGCCACCACGCCCAGACGAGGATGACGGTCCTGTGGATCGACAACCTCCAGTGGGCCGACCCGGTCATCCGCGACCAGCTCGCGGTCGTGGTCAGGACGCTGGCCGAGTGGCCCTTCCTCTTGGTGACCGCCCAACGACCCGACCCCGACGTCGTGTGGCCCCCGCACGTCGACCGCCCACTCGTGCTGCAGGTCCCGCTCGGTCCGCTCGACCGGGACGACGCCGCCGCGCTGGTCCGCCACGTCGTCGACCGCGCCGAGCAGCACACCCAGCTCGACGACCGGGAGGTCGACGAGCTCGTCGACCGCGGTGGCGGCAACCCGCTGTTCCTGGTCGAGCTGGCCGGCCTCGCCGCCACCTGCCCGACCGGATCGGAGCTGCCGGGCTCCCTCCGCGCCCTGATCGCCTCCCGCCTCGACCAGCTGCCCTCGCCGCAGCGGGCGATCATCGACAACGCTGCCGTCCTCGGCTCCGGTGACTCGATCGGTGCCCTGGCGCGGTTCGCCCAGGCCATGGGTCAGGAGTTCCGCCACGTCGACCTCGAGGAGCTGGTGGTCGCCAGCGTGCTCGACGTCGACGGCAAGTGGTGGCGCTTCCGCAGCGACGTGGTGCGGGAGGTCGCCTACCAGACGCTCACCAAGCGGGTCCGGGCCCAGCGCCACGCCGGCGTCGCCGCCATCCTCGCCGAGCGTGGCTACAACATCGACGATGTCGCCCACCACGCCGCCACCGCCGCCGAGCTGCGGGCCGAGCTGGGCGCCGTCGACAAGGTCAGCCCGAGCATCACGACCCACGCCATCGACGCCCTGCTCGAGGCGGCCACGGCGGCCAACCAGACCGGTCGCCACGACACGGCCGTGCGCCAGGCGAGCCGCGCCCTCGACCTGCACGGGGCCGACTCGGTCACCGAGCGCAAGCTGCTCCTCGCCCGCGCCGTCGGCGAGATGGAGCACCGCTCGTACCCGGAGGCCGCGGCCGACGCCGAGCGGGTGCTGGAGGGCGCCATCGCCGAGGGCGACCGGGTCCACGAGGGCGAGGCCCGCCGCACCATCGGCACGCTGGCCCAGATGCAGGGCGACCTCGTCGGCGCACGGCGCGAGCTCGACGCCGCCGTGGAGCTGTTCCGTGGTCTCGACGACCAGCGGCGCCTCGCCGACGGGTTGCGCGCCCGCGGCTTCGCGGAGGTGTTCGGCGGCTCGCTGGACGCGGCGCGCCACTACCTCGACGAGGCGATGGAGATCTTCCACGAGATCGCCGACGAGCGCGGCCACGCGTGGACCCACCAGAACCTGGCGTGGGTGGCCTTCCAGGCCGGCGACTACGAGGACGCCGAGGTGCAGCTGGCCGAGGCCCACGAGCGCTTCGAGGAGCTCGGCGACCGCAACGGCATGAGCTGGGCGGCCGGCCTGCAGGCCTGGGTGTCCTACTTCCTGCGCCGCTTCGACGAGGCCGAGGAGCTGGCGCTGTCCGTCGAGCAGTCGTCGCGGCGCTGGGGCGACACCTGGCCGACGCTGATGATGCAGACGTTGCTCGCCAACCTCCGCCTGTGGACCGGCCGCGTCGCCGAGGCCGAGCAGCTGGCCGAGCGGGCGCTCAACGGGTTCCGGGACATCAACGACCGCTACGGCCTGATGCAGGCGCTGGCCCCGCTGAACCGGGCCCGCGCCGCGCTGGGCAAGAAGGCGGACGCCAAGCGGGGCGTCGAGGAGGCCATCTCACTGGGCAAGAGCTTCGGCGAGCTCGGCATGGCGCTGCAGAGCGCCGCCGGCGTGGCCATGCACCTCGGCCTGGCCGAGCAGGCGCTGTCGCTCACCGAGCAGGTGATGGAGCGGCACCGGTCGACCGGCACCTCGCAGCGCGAGGCGCTGGTGCTGCTCGCGCTGGCCCACTGCCAGGCCGGTGATGTCGACGCCGCCCTTGCAGCCATCGAGCAGGTCGACACCGACGACTTCCCGTTCGGCCTGGCCGGGCGGGCCCTCGTGCGCGCCGTGTCCGGTGACTCCGACTGCGCCCGCGCCGACGCCGAGGAGGTCGAGCGGGCCCGCTCGGCCAGCTACTTCGACCTCGCCGTCGCCCGTCTCGGCGGCGCCATCGCCGCCGATCGGGCGGGTGACCGGGAAGACAGCCGGCGCTGGACCGAGCTGCTCTCGTCGCTCGCATCGACCGTCGGCGACGTGGTGTTCGTCGCCATCGCCCAGACCCTGCGCGAAGGGCCCAGCCCCGACGGCGCCGTCGACAGCTCGCCGCTGGCGGCCGGCTGGCGGCGCATCGTGGACGCGTCCGTCGTGGGCTAGTGCCCTAGCCTGCCCCGGGTGCCCAGGCCGGTGCGCCCGCCTCCGCGCTCGTTCGCCCACCAGCCCGCCCTCGACGGCGTGCGCGGGATCGCCGTCGCGCTGGTGCTCCTGTTCCACGCCGGCTTCGGGTGGATGAGCGGGGGCTACGTCGGTGTCTCCGTCTTCTTCACGCTGTCGGGCTACCTGATCACGTCACTGGCCCTCGTCGAGCGCGAGCGCACCGGACGCCTGGACTCGCGGGCGTTCTACGCACGGCGCGTCCGCCGGCTGCTGCCGGCCAGCCTGGCCTGCCTCGCCGGCGTCGTCGTGCTGGCCACGGCCGGGCTGTTCCGCGACGTCCAGCACCTGCGCCGGGACCTGTGGGCGGCGCTGGCGCAGGTCTACAACTGGGTCGCCCTCGCCGGCGGGCAGAGCTATGCCGACCTCGTCGGCGGTGGCCAGCCGGCCCCGCTCGACCACTACTGGTCACTGGCCGTCGAGGAGCAGTTCTACTGGGTCTGGCCGTTGGTGCTGGCCGTGGTGCTGCGTCACCGGCCGCGGGGACGCATCGTGCTCGTCGGCGTCGTGACGCTGGCCGCCGTCGTCGCCGCGCCCGTCGTCGCCGGGCTGTGGGGCCCCGACGCCGCCTACTGGGCGACGCCGGCCCGTCTCGCCGAGATCCTCCTCGGGGCCCTCCTCGCCGTCGTGCTGCACCACCGCCGGTTCGCCCTGCCGCGCCGGCTGTGGTGGCTGGCCGGTGTCGGGCTCGCCGTCATCGTGACGGTCGCCGCAACGTGGCCGGCCGGCTCGGGTCCGGCCTACGAGGGCTGGCTCCCGGTGTTCGCGCTGGCGACGGTCGCTGTCCTGCTCGGGCTGCAGGTGCCCTCGCCGCTGCGGCGGGCGCTGGCGTGGCGGCCGCTCGTCGGGCTCGGCGTCATCAGCTACGGCGTGTACCTGTACCACTGGCCGATCTACGCCGTGCTCGACGGGCCGCGCACCGGCCTCGGCCGCCCGGCGCTGTTCGCCCTGCGCGCCGGCGTCACGATCGCGGTCGCCGTCGTGTCGTTCGTGGCGCTGGAGCGCCCGCTGCGTCGGGCCCGGCTGGCGTGGCGGCCGACGGCGACGCTGGCCGCGGCCGCCTGTGTCGTGCTCGCCCTCGTCGTCGCGATGGCGCCCGTCGACCTCCGCTTCTACTGGGCCGGTTCGGACGCCGACCGCCAGGCCGCGGCGCTCCAGCCGGTCGCCGAGGTGGCCCCGCTGCGCGTGACCAGGGCGACCACCCACACGAGCACCACGTCGACCACCACCTCGATCACGACGTCGAGCCGGCCGACGACCACGGTCGCCGAGACGACGACCACGTCCACGGTCGCCGAGACGACCACCACGACCACTGCCGTGCCGACACCGACGATCCCGACCGATCTGTCCCGACCGGCGCGCATCATCGTGCTCGGCGACTCCACGGCCTGGGCGGCCGGCGCCGGGATGGCGGCGTGGGCCGCCGAACATCCCGACGTCGCCAAGGTCAGCGTGCTGGCGGAGCCCGGCTGCGGCATGATCCGCGACGGCCTCGGCGCGCTCGACGAGGACGACGGGTTCCGCCGCACGTGCGTCGAGTTGCTCGAGGAACGGCTGCCCGACGCGATCACCTCGACCCACCCGGATGTCGTCGTCGGCATGGTCACACTGCGGGACATCGAGGACCGGGTGTGGGATCCCGCCGAGGGCGCCCTCACGCCGCTCGACGACCGCTTCGTCGAACGTCTGCGGGTCGACTACTCGGCGATGTCGGCGTGGCTGCTGGCCGTCGGCGTGCCGAGCGTGATCTGGGTGGTGCCGCCGCCCCCGGCGATGCCGATGGAGGGGGGCGCCCACGATCCGGCCCGCTTCGAGCGCTACGAGGCGGCGCTGCGGGCCGTCGCCGCCGAGTACCCGGGACAGGTGGAGGTCGTCGACCTCGACGGCTGGCTGGCCGCCGAGGGGTGGCAGCCCGAGCGTCCCGACGGGCTGCACCTCTCCCCGGCGGCGGCCGAGGAGCTGGCCGGGCGGTTCCTCGTGCCGGCCGCCGTCACGGCGGTGGTCACGCCGTGAACGGGTTGGTGATCGGGCGGTTCGACCCGCCGCACCTCGGCCACTCGTTCCTCATCGAGCGGGCCGCCGAGCGCTGCGACGAGCTGGCCGTGTTCGTCAACAGCGGACCGCGCGACGCCGCTCCCGGCCCCCTGCGGACCGCGTGGCTGGCCGAGCTGCACCCGGACGTGCGCGTGGTCGAGGTCGTCCACGACCTGCCCACCGACTTCGGTGACGAGGCGCTGTGGGCGCGCTGGATCGACCTGTTCCGCGCCCACTGGCCGTTCGCCACGGGTCCGCACGTCGTCTGCTCGAGCGACCCCTACGTCGCGGAACTGGCCCGGCGCCTGGGCGCCGAGCCAGTCGTCGTCGATGCCGACCGGGTCAACGTGCCGATCAGCGCCACCATGATCCGGGCCGATCCCGGTGCCCACCTCGACATGCTCGCTGCGCCGGTGCGGGCGTGGGTCGAGCGGGAGTGGGTGCGGTGAGCTACTTGGGTTGGGGGACGATGCGGATGTACGGCTTGGGCGCCTGCCACCCGTCCGGGTAGATCGTCTTGGCCTCGTCGTCGGACACCGAGCCGGCGATGATCACGTCCCCGCCCTGCTGCCAGTTGGCCGGCGTGGCGACGCGGTGGTTGGCCGTGAGCTGCAGCGAGTCGATGACCCGCAACACCTCGTCGAAGTTGCGCCCGGTGGTCATGGGGTAGATCAGGACGAGCTTGATCTTCTTGTCCGGACCGATGACGTAGACGTTGCGCACCGTGGCGTTGTCGGCGGGCGTGCGCTGCAGCACGTCGCCCGACGTCTCCGCCGGCAGCATGTCGTAGAGCTTGGCGACGTTGAAGTCGGAGTCGCCGATGATGGGGTAGTTCGGGGCGGTGCCCTGGGTCTCCTCGATGTCGGCGGCCCACTGCTCGTGGCGGTCCGTGGGGTCGACGGACAGGCCGATCACCTTGACCCCGCGCTTGTCGAACTCCGGCTTGATCTTCGCCATGTAGCCGAGCTCGGTCGTGCAGACCGGCGTGAAGTCCTTCGGGTGGCTGAACAGCACACCCCAGGAGTCACCGAGCCACTCGTGGAAGTTGATCGTGCCCTCGGTGGTCTCGGCGGTGAAGTCGGGGGCGGTCTCCCCGATGCGGACGGCCATGTGTCGCTCCCTTGCGTGATGGCGTTGATGCGTGCGCGGGGAATGGTAGCCCCCCGAAACCCGACAACCTCAGTCGGGAATAGGTGGTCGGTTGACATGTGACTGTTTGGTCACCTATGGTGTCGACATCGACGACGATCCCGTGTTCAAGGCGCTCGCCGACCCCGGCCGCCGGACGCTCCTCGACGCCCTCTTCGTCGAGGACGGCCAGACGCTCGGCGCGCTGTGCGAGCAGCTGCCGGCCATGACGCGGTTCGGCGTGATGAAGCACCTCCACGTGCTCGAGCAGGCCGGGCTCGTCGTCACCCACCGGGACGGGCGCAGCAAGCGCCACTACCTGAACCCGGTCCCCATCCGCGAGATCCACGACCGCTGGATCTCCAAGTACGCCGAGCCCGTGACGGCCGCCCTCGTCGGCCTGCGCGACCAGCTCGAGGCCCGCCCCGCTTGATCGACAGGAGCACGCCGTGCCAGCACCCCGCCACATCCTCCGCACCCACGTCCGCGCCAGCGCCGAGCAGGTGTGGCAGGCGATCACCGACCCGGCGTTCACCGAGCGCTACTTCCACCACACGACCATCGAGAGCGCGTGGGAGGTCGGCGCCGGCGTGCGCTACCTGATGGCCGACGGCACGGCGGCGGTGGTCGGCGAGGTCGAGGTGATCGACCCGCCCCGCCACCTCGTGATGACGTGGCGGGCGCTGTACGACGCCACGATGGCCGAGGAGCCGCCCAGCCGGGTCGAGTGGTTCCTCGACGAGTCCGACGGCGTCACCACGGTGACGACGATCCACCGCGATCTCGCGCTCAGCCCGGCCACGTCGACCAGCGTCGGCACCGGCTGGATCTGGATCCTCGGCTCGATGAAGTCGTTGCTGGAGACCGGTGAACCACTCCCCGGCGACGAGCCCGACCTCCGCGACATCGGCGAGGACGGCGATCAACACCGCGCGATGGGCATCGACGCCAACAACTCGGCATGGGAGCTGCTCGGGCGCGAGGACGAGCTCACGCCCGACGAGGTCGACGAGCTGCTCGGCCGCGTCTACGCCGCCGCCCACCACTGGCGGCGGGCGGTCCGACGCGGACCGGAGAACGCGGCACGCGCCTCCTGGCTGATCTCGCGGGCCCACGCCGTGCTCGGCCAGGGCGACCTGGCGCTGCACCACGCCGACCGGTGCATGGCCGTCGTCACGGCCGCCGACCTGAAGGACTTCGACCTCGCCTACGCCCACGAGGCGCGGGCGCGGGCGCTGGCCTGCCTCGGCCGGCTGGACGACGCGGCCGCCGAGCTGGCCGCCGCCAGGGACGTGCCGATCGCCGACGACGAGGACCGTCAGATCGTCGAGGGCGACCTCGCCGCAGGGCCCTGGTACGGGTTGGCCGCCGGCTGAAGCACAGGCTGCGGGGTACCGTGGGATCCGTGAGCGTCAAGGTCGACCTCGGGGAGCTGGCGGCGAAGATCGACGAGTACGACTTCGCCTACCTCGTGACGGTCGCCGGCGACGGGCGCGCCCACGTGCTGTCCGTGTGGCCGGAGGCGACGGCCGACGGGCTGGTGGTCGACGGCGTCGGCCGGCACTCGCAGGAGAACGCCGCCGACCGCCCCGACGTCACGCTGGTGTGGCCGCCGGCGGCCCCCGACGGCTACAGCCTGCTCGTCGACGGCCAGGCCCGCGTCGACGGCTCGACGATCACCGTGGCCCCGTCGAAGGCGATCCTCCACCGCCCCGCTCCCGGCCCGGACGGCCGTCGCGCCGGCAGCGACTGCGCCGACATCGCGTAGGGCCCATCGCGAAGCGAGCCGGCGCCCCAGGTTCTGTGTGCATTTTCCGGCCAGATTCGAACGCGAATCGTCGTCAGAATCGGCGCGGGCCCGGCGCTCGGCGTTCAGGCCTGGGCCTTGGCCCGCTTGGCTGCCCGGCCGCGCTCGGTCTGGTCGAGGACGACCTTGCGCAGGCGCACCGACGTCGGCGTGACCTCGGCGCACTCGTCGTCGGCGATGAACTCGAGCGCCTGCTCCAGCGACATCGGCCGGGGCGGGATCAGCTTCTCGAAGCTCTCCGACGTCGACGAGCGGATGTTGGTCAGCTTCTTCTCCCTCGTCGGGTTGACGTCCATGTCGTCGGCCCTGGCGTTCTCGCCGACGACCATCCCCTCGTAGACCTCGACGCCCGGCCCGACGAACAGCTGCCCCCGCTCCTGCAACGACAGCAGCGAGTACCCGGTGGTCGGACCGCGCCGGTCGGCGACGAGCGACCCGCGGGTGCGCGCCCGGATCGTCCCCGCCCACGGCTCGTAGCGCTCGAACACGTGGTGCAGCAGGGCCGTGCCGCGCGTCTCCGTCATCAGCTCGGTGCGGAAGCCGATCAGCCCCCGGGCCGGGACGAGGTAGTCCAGCCGCACCCAGCCCGTGCCGTGGTTGACGATCTGCTCCATGCGCCCCTTGCGCAACGCCAGCAGCTGGGTCAGCACGCCCATGAAGTCCTCGGGCACGTCGACGGTCAGCCGGTCGACCGGCTCGTGGACGACGCCGTCGACCTCGCGGGTCAGGACGCGCGGCTTGCCGACGGTGAGCTCGAAGCCCTCCCGGCGCATCATCTCCACGAGGACGGCGAGCTGCAGCTCGCCGCGGCCCTGCACCTCCCACGTGTCCGGCCGTTCGGTGGGCAGCACCTTGATGCTGACGTTGCCGACGAGCTCGGCGTCGAGGCGGTTCTTGACCAGGCGGGCGGTCAGCGCCGTGCCCTGCTGGCCGGCCAGCGGCGAGGTGTTGATGCCGATCGTCATCGACAGGCTGGGGTCGTCGATGTGGATGACGGGCAGCGGCCGCGGATCGTCGGGGTCGGCCAGCGTCTCGCCGATGGTGATCTCGGGGATGCCGGCGACGGCCACGATCTCGCCCGGCCCGGCCTCGTCGGTGGGCACACGGTCGAGGGCCTCGGTCGTGTAGAGCTCGGCGATGCGCGCCCGCTCGATCGTGCCGTCGGTGCGGCACCAGGCGACGGGGCGCCCCTTGCGCAGGGTGCCCGAACGCACGCGGCACAGCGCGAGGCGCCCGACGTAGGGCGACGCGTCGAGGTTGGTGACGAGGGCCTGCAGCGGCATGTCCGGGTCGTACTCGGGGGCCGGGATGCGCTCGAGCAGGAGGTCCATCAGCGGGTGCAGGCCGTTGCCGTCGTCGAGCAGGCCGGCGCCGTCGGCGGGCCGCTCCAGCGACGCCGTGCCCTCGCGTGACACGCAGTAGACGATCGGGAAGTCGAGCTGGTCGAGGTCGGCGTCGAGGTCGAGGAACAGCTCCTCGACATCGTGGACGACCTCGGCGATGCGGGCGTCGGGCCGGTCGACCTTGTTGATCACGAGGATCACCGGCAGCTTGGCCTCGAGCGTCTTGCGCAGCACGAAGCGGGTCTGCGGCAGCGGGCCCTCGGACGCATCGACCAGCAGCAGCACGCCGTCGACCATCGACAGCGCCCGCTCGACCTCACCGCCGAAGTCGGCGTGGCCGGGGGTGTCGACGATGTTGATCGTCACCTCGCCGTCCTTGCCGTGGTACTGCACGGCCGTGTTCTTGGCCAGGATCGTGATGCCCTTCTCCCGCTCGAGGTCCATCGAGTCCATGACCCGCTCGTTGACGTCCTGGTTGGCGCGGAACGCCCCGGACTGCCACAGCATCTGATCGACGAGCGTCGTCTTGCCGTGGTCGACGTGGGCGACGATGGCCACGTTGCGGAGATCGGCGCGGGTCTGCACGGCGGCAGCGTACGGCCGCCCACCGCCTGTCACTGTGGGACGGCCGTCACCACGACGTTGCTGCGGTAGCGGTGGGCGTCACCGTCGTACTCGCCGCCGCACGTCACGAGGCGCAGGATCGGATCGCCGTCGCGGGCGAACGTCCCGTCCACCGCCACCGCCGGCTTGTCGACGAGCTCCACGGCGACGGACCGTGAAGGCCCGGCTGGAGCCGTCGTCGTAGTCGACCGTCACGGTGTCGCCGAGCGGTACGTCGGCGAGGTCGTGGAACGTGCCGATCACGCCCCCGCCAGTCGAGGTGTCCGGCGATCACCGCCGAGCCCGGCTGGCCCGGCGACGGGCCGTGGCGGTACCACACCAACGACCGGGCGTCCGGCGGGACGTCGAGCTCACCAGCGGCGTTGACACCGGCCGGCAGCACGATGCCGGCGACGCCGAGCGTCGCCAGCGTCACTCGCGTCGGCGCCGGCACGGTCCGCGGTACGAGCACACCGATGTCCGCGGCGTGGGTGACGATCGGTACCACCGTTGTCGTCGTCGTCGTGGTGGTGGTCGTCGCGGTCGTCGTGCTCGTGCCCGCGGTCGAGCTGTCGCCCGCCGTGCTGGGCGGCGCCGTCGCGGTCGTCGTGACGGTCGTGGTCGTCGTGGGGGCCACGGTCGCCGGTGACCGGGTCGTCGCCGCCGAAGGGCCAGTCGCCGGGTCGCCGCACGCGGCGAGGGCGGCGATCGCGACGAGCCACGGCCTCAGGCGGACGGGCGCCGCCGCCACGCCAGCACGCCCCCGCCGGCCAGCAACGCGGCGACGGCGAGGACGGCGACCATCGGCACGCCCGCGGGTGCGGACGAGGTGCTGCCGTCGCCGGTCTGGATCATCGCCGGGGCCGTCTGCAGGTTGCCGATCTGCACGGCTGCCCACCCGAGCGTGCCGTCGGTCTGCGACCCGATGAGGTACATGAAGTTGGCCGTGCCGTCCGGGTACTCGACGTCCTGGGGCGCGGCGAGCGGCGTCGTGCCGCCGACCGCCGACACGGCCACTTGGTACGGGCCCGCGGCGACGACGCGGGCCGACTCCGCCTTCGACGTCACGTCATCGAACGTCGGCGTCTGGTTGAGCGAGACCGTGACGTCCTCGGCCGCCGCGGCGTGGCGGACCACGACGCGGGACTCACCGGCGGGCACCGACGAGAGGTCGTCGGGGTAGGCCGTCAGCGTCGGGTTGCCGTCCCGGTCGAGGTGGGCGACCAGCGAGCCGACGAAGCCGGCTGGCACGGTGACCGTCTGCGTCAGCAACGGGGTGGCCGACGCTGCCGCCCCGGCCTGGCGGATCTCCACCAGGTGGTCGCCGGCGGGGATCGGCAGGGGATCGGTGCTGCGCTCCGGTTGGAACGTCGGCAGCACCAACGTCCCGTCGAGGTAGATGTCGGCCACGAGGCCGCGCAGGCCGTGCACGACCCGGACCTGACCGACGTCCTGTGCGTGGGCCGCCGGCGCCACGCCGACCGCCGCCAAGCTGAATACCGACAGGGCGACGGCCGCCAGCCGTCGCGTCCAACGCGTGTTCATGTTTCCCGCCTCCGCCTTCGCCGTTCCGCCGACGGGCGCAGTGTAGTAGACAAGCGGCAGTGCGGCGGACAGCACTGGGCGGAGGGGCTTTGTGATCGCGGCGGCAGCGCTGGCGGTGGTCCTTGCCGCGTCCGCGCCACCGGCCGAGCCGGTCGACGTGTGGGTCGCCGACGCGTCCGGCGCGCCGACGGTCCTGCTCGACGTCGTCCCACCCGGCCGGCTCGCGGCCCTCGACGCCGCCGAGGCGACGATCACCGTCGACGGCGCGCCCGTGTCGGCCGTGACCGACATCGTCCCGCAGGACGTCGTCGTCGCGCTCGTCGTCGACGACCGCCCCGAGGTCGCCGCGCCGGCGCTGGGCGCCAGTCAGGGCGCCGCGGTGGAGCTGGTGCGCAACCTGGGCGCAGGGCACGCAGGTCGGCATCGGCACGCCGAGCGGCATCGACGGAGTGCCGACGGCCGACCGAGCGGCGAACATCGCCGTGCTCGCCGGGCTGGCCGCCGGCGCGCCGGCGACGGTCTCCGTCACCGACGTGCTGGCCGGCGCGGCATCCGTCCTGGTCGCCAGCCCGCTCACCGATCGCCATCTCGTGGTGGTGCTCGGGGCCGACACCGACGTCGACGAGGCGACACTCGCCTCGGTCCTCGCCGGCGCCGGCATCCGCGTCCACGTGGTCGCGCGGGACGACGTCGACGCGGTGTCGTTGCTGCGGCTGGTCGACGCGACCGGCGGGACGGCGCCCAAGACGCCCGGCCTCGTGGCGTCGATGGACGTCGTCACCAATGCCATCGCCCAGCGTCTCAGGGCGACCGCGACGATCGAGGGCGACGACCCGCACGCCGTGGAGCTGACGCTCGGTGGCGAGAGCTTCGCCGGGACGGTGGACCTCGACCCGGACGCGCCGCCGCCGAGGAGCGCGGCGGCGCCGACGACCGCGGCTGGTGCCGAGCCCATCATCACGAGCGTCACGAGCGTCGCGCCGAGCGTCCCGGGCACGACGCCCGCCGCGCCGCCTGTCACGTCGCCGGTGACGGTCGGCGCGACGGATGAGGGCGGCGGTGGCGGCGGCTCGCCGCTCCCGATCGTGCTCGTGCTGGTCGCGCTGGCAGCCGCAGGGGGTGTGGGAGCATGGATCGTGCTCCGCCGGCGCAGAGACGAACTCGATGTGGCGCCACGGCCCCGGCCCGAGCCGCCGCCCGCCGCGCCGACGGCCGCGCCACTGGTTCCGCCGCCGCCACCACCGGCCGTCGACGAGGAGCCGGCCGCACCGGCGCCGGAGAAGGTGTGGGGCGTCGTGCCGCCGCCACCGCCGGTGGACATCCCCGAATCGCCACCGCACCTGCCGGCCGACGTGTCGGCGACGATCACGCCACCCGAGCCGGAGCCGGCGCCGCCCGTGGAATCACGCCGATCGAGCGGCCGGCCCCAGCGGTCACCGCGCCGCCAACGGGTGCCGGAGGCGGCCGTCACGGTGGTCGACCCGACCGACGACGAGTGGCTGGAGGTCGGGCCGCTGCGCCTGTCCCCGGTGCGCCGCGAGGCCTGGTCAGGCGTCCAGCAGCTCGCCGTTGACCGACGCCGAGCTCAACGTGCTCGAGCTGCTCATGCGCAGCCAGGGCGCCGGCGTCACGGCCGACGCCCTCACTGCCGCGGCGAAGGCGGGCGGCGACGACGGCGAAGGGCTCGATGCCGACCAGGTCCTCGCCCAACTCCGCCGCAAGATGGCGGGACGGGGCCGCGGTCCGACGGTCCGCAAGGAGCGCGTCGTCATGTACTTCTTCGGCGAGCGCTGACCCTTCGGGGTCTTCAGCACATCTTCAGACCGTCTCCAAGCGAACGCGGGGCGATTGCGCTCATCGTGGTGCGATGGCCATGCCGCGCGCCGAGCCAGGCACGATCGCCGTGCCCTCGACCGGGCGGGGCACGTTCGCCCTGCTCGGAGCAGCGGCCGTGGGGGCAGCGGTGTCGGTCGCGCTCGGCGTCTACGCCAACGTGCACCAGCCGACGAACGAGCAGATCGCCCACTGGGGGTTCCCCACGCTGCTGTCGATGAAGGCGTGGCTGACGACCGGCGTGGCCGTCTTGGCGGTGCTGCAGGTGGCGTCGGCGTTGTGGATGTGGGGACGTCTCCCCGGCGCCGGCGCGGCGCCGCGCTGGGTGGCCCACGCCCATCGGTGGACCGGCACGGCGGCGTTCCTCCTCGTGCTCCCGGTGGCCTACCACTGCCTGTGGTCGCTCGGCTGGCGCGACACCAACGCCCGGGTCGTGGTGCACGGGCTGCTCGGCTGCGCCTTCTTCGGCGCGATGACCACGAAGTTGCTGGCGCTGCGCATCGATGGGCTGCCGCGGCTCGCCCTCCCGCTGCTCGGCGGGGCCGTGGTCGCGATCCTCGTCGGCATCTGGCTGACGTCGTCGCTGTGGTTCTTCACCAACGTCGGGTTCCCGGGGCTCTGATGGCACTCCGGCTGACCCCCACCGTCGTCGTGTGCGCCGTCGGCGCCGCCGTCGCCGGCGCGCTGCTGGCGCTGCCGCCCGCCGAGTCGACGTCGTCGTCCACGACCGTGGCCCCGTCGCTGCCCGGCGCCGTCAGCGCGACCGTGCGCGTCGAGGTCGCTGACTTCTCGTTCGGAGAACCGCGAACCGCGACGCCGGGTGCCGTCGTAGAGGTTGCCAACGCCGACGCCGCGGCGCACACCTTGACCGCCTCGGGCGGCGCGTTCGACACCGGCGTGGTCGAACAGGGCGCCGTCGGGTCGTTCGTCGCTCCGGCCGAGCCGGGGACGTACGACTTCCACTGCGAGATCCACCCTTCGATGACCGGCACGCTGGTCGTCGGTTGAGTCCCAAGGACGCCACCCCATGAAACGACATCGCTCACTGCTCGCGCTCGCCGGCGTGACGCTCGCCCTCGCCGGGTGCAGCCGCGGCGGCGACGACGATGCCGCCCCGGCGGCTGCCGCCGCTGCGGTCGCGCCGACCACGACGGTCGCACCGACGTCTGCCCCTGCCGCCGCGCCGGCCGCACCCGCCGCCGGTGCCGTCGCCGCCAAGGCCGGCACCAGCTCGCTCGGTGACCTGCTGACGAGCACCGACGGGCTCACGCTCTACGGCTTCACCAACGACGTCGACGCCATCTCGACGTGCTACGGCACGTGCGCCGAGGCGTGGCCGCCGATCATCGTCGACGCCGACTGGACCGTCGGGCCCGGCCTCGACACCGGCATCTTCTCGACCACCGAGCGCGAGGACGGCTCGCTGCAGCTCGTCGCCGGCAAGTTCCCGCTGTACACGTTCGGCGGCGACGCGGCCCCCGGCGACATCACGGGCCACGGCTCCGGCGACGTGTGGTTCGCCGTGGCCCTCGACGGCAAGCTGTTCGCCGCCGATGACGCGGCCGACGACGCGGCCGATGACGAGGGCGCCGATGCCGCTGCCGCGCCGGAGACCACCGAGGCGCCCGAGACGACGGTGCCGCCCGCGCCGGCCCCCGTCGCCGTCGCCGGAACGCTCCTCGGCGACGTGCTCGTCGACGCCGACGGCATGACGCTCTACGGGTTCACCAAGGACACCGACGGCGCGCCCACCTGCTTCGCCGACTGCGCCAAGGCGTGGCCGCCCGCGCTCGTCGACGGCCCCGACCTCCCCGCCGGCCTCGATCCGGCCGTGTTCACGGTCGTCCCGCGGCTCGACGGCACGCACCAGCTCAAGGCCGGGAAGTGGCCGCTCTACCGGTTCGCCGGTGACGCCGCTCCCGGCGACGCCAACGGCCAGGGATCAGGCGGCGTGTGGTTCGTCGTCGACCCCCACGGAGGCCTCATCAAGAACGCCGGTTGATTGCCCCGCCGGTTGCGCACGGAGGCCATGGTCGCGGCGGGCGACCATGGCCTCCCTGCGCGTCTCGGGCCCGAGATCCGGGTTCTGACGACATTTCACGGCCACTTCTGGCCGGTTTCTTCACACGGAAGTCGGTCGGGGCCATTCCCCGACCGGCCGTAGGCTCGCGGCGCCGCTCCCGTAGCTCAGGGGATAGAGCGTCGGTTTCCTAAACCGTGCGTCGCAGGTTCGAATCCTGCCGGGGGCACCAGGCAGAACTCGTCTGACCAGGTAGTCTAGCTGGGACGCTAGCCTCCAGAAGCTGCGATTGGTGTCCGCAGTTGACCCGAGTTGACCGTCATTTGCCGATGTGATTGGGAGGAGTGTGGGAGGAGGCTCCACGGATCGGAGCGGGCGGGCAGTGAACGGTCGTCCGCCACGCGTTTCAGGCGGTCAT
Organism: uncultured Acidimicrobiia bacterium; assembly: GCA_963784255.1. Lineage (GTDB taxonomy): Bacteria > Actinomycetota > Acidimicrobiia > Acidimicrobiales > Ilumatobacteraceae > JALZMG01. The sequence continues at coordinate 198,328 of CAWAQO010000008.1, forward strand.
CGTCCGTGACGAGATCCGTGACCCGCCGCGATGGAAGCGGTGACGATCGTCGCCTCGAGGATGACGACGGGAGCGGCTCGGGCTCGTAGCGCCCGCCCGGACCGAACTCCGCCCGCTCACCGGCATTTACTCCGGCAAGGCCGCCAGGGCATTCGGCGTCACAGTCGAGCTGACCCGCGTGCGCTGACCCGCCCCCGTGCGGCTGCGCACGCCGACTTGGCCGTCTTCGAAGGTGGCGGGCGCTGTGGCCTTGGACGCTGTGATCGAGCCACACTCGGAAGGAATCCGTGTCGCTGGACGGCCGCTGAGGCGCGACATCGGGCACACCGTCCGCAATCGTTCCACCGTGAAGTGCCGACATCCCAGAGCGTGCGGCGGACCGCCATGACCAACACGACGGAATCGAAGAACAAGACGTGGTTGGCGGCCTTGCCTCAATCAGGCGTCACTCCCAAGTCGGGAAACATCACCACCGTACCCACCGCGGGATGGCGACCGGCCGAGGTCACGTTGAGTTGACTATCGAGGCCGCACACGTCGAGGACGCGCTGGACACACGTCGAGGGCGATCGCAGCGTCAACGACCGAGTTCGCGGCTCGAGGGCTTGGCTCGCGCGGACGAGCACCCCGATCGTCGCCGCGCCCATGAACTTCACGCCGCTCCAGGTCGATCACGAGATCGTCGTCGTCGAGCGCAATCGCCCGAGCGACGGTTTGCGACAGCTCGTCCGCGGTGGAGATGTCGTGCTCGCCGCGAAGCCTGACGACCGTACCGTCAGTGTCGCGTCCCGCGTACTCCGCGGATCCTCGACGACAGCGGGTCACGGACGAACAGTCGGTCAGCATCGCTACCACTTCTCTTTCGATCAGTCCGCGAACACGTCGCGGCTGTGCTGGATGAAGAACGTGTGGTCGTGGCCCGTGTCGGGATCCTGGGCGTTGTACTTCGCACTGGCTGGCGATCCATCTGGGAGATGCTCCTCGGAGTAGATCGCGCCGACGGGACAGACATCGGGCTGGTAGCACGCGGTGCACGAGGTGCACTCGTCGAGGTTCACGTACAGCACGCTGTCGCCGAACACGGCGATCGCGTCCGCGTTCGGTGCGTGGGTCGTTTCGGTGATCCCGCTGCCGGCTTCGACCTCGGAGAACAACACGTTGTTCTGAGGATCGAACTCGTAGATGCACTGCACCGGGCAGACATCGACGCATGCACGATCTTTCACGTCGATGCAGGCTTCGGTGATGATCGCCAGACCGGGCACGGGTCAGCTCCTCACCTCGGATCGCCGGTCAGGCGTGGCGGCTGCGGAACAGGCTGTAGCCACCGGGCCCGACCAGGAGGCCGGCAACGATGAGGACGACGCCGAGGATGATCTGCCCTTGGAACAGTTGAACGATGCCGACGATCACCAAGATCGCGGCGATGACGAACAGCACGGTGGAGTTCATGTGGACGGTCCTTTCAGGACGAGCCGGCGTCGAACCAGAGCGTCGATGCCGGCGTTGGTCGTGCGGAGTGCTCGCGCCGGAGGACCGAAGAGACACTGGCGCCGCACGCGTCGATGAACTCGACAGCGGGATCATTGCCACCTCCTCTCTCGCACAGCAATGGGCTGTGTCACCGAGGTCTGGAGCAACAGCGGAAACTGACCGCGTTGTCGTCTTACCACGTTCGGCCGGGCCGAGCCTCGATCGCCGCCAACTCCATGTCACGACACCGGTCGTCGCCGAGCTTCTGCTGGGACACAGAGCCCGCTCCTCAGGCGCAAGCTGACCAGGGGGTGTACTGTGACTGTCGACACGACGAATGACCCGCACGTGTCCGGGTCCCGCCCTTGGGCAGGGCCCGGGGTGACGTTGCTCCGAACCCTGGTGGCGCCTAGTCGAAGCCCGCTACGGGCAGGAGCCACCGATGTCAGCCGACACGATCCCCGTGGTCGAACCTGTCGATGTGTCGTGGCGGATGAACCCGTCCAAGGTGTCGGTCGTCCGGGCCGTCGGACGCCGGATGGTGCCCTACCTCATCGAGGCCACGGTCATCCCGACGGCGCTCTTCTACCTGTTCTTCATCACCTTCGAGCTCAAGTGGGCCATCGTCGCAGCCCTGGGCTGGACGTACGCCGCGCTGGCTCGCCGCATCGTCACCGGCCGCCCGATTCCCGGCCTGCTGGTGCTCGCCACGCTGGGGATCTCGGTGCGCACCGTGATCTACCTCCTCAGTGGCAACGACTTCGTGTACTTCTTCCAGCCGATCATGCGAACGGTCGCCACCGCCGCCATGTTCGCCCTCTCCGTCCGCGTCGGCCGGCCGCTCATCGCCCGTTTCGCCGCCGACTTCTGCCCGCTCAGCCCTGATCTCCAGGTCCGCCCGGCGATCATCCGACTGTTCCGCCGGCTGACGTACTTGTGGGCGGGGGTCAACGCCATCGCCGCCGCGGTGACCTTGACGCTGCTGCTGACTCTGCCCGTCGCCGTGTTCGTCGGGACGGCGACGGTGTCGGCGTGGGTCATCACCTGCACCGGCGTCGTGCTCACGGTGTCCGACTCGGTTCGCACAGCGCGCAGCGAGGGGCTGCACACAGCGGTCGCCCCCAACGGAAGATTGCACGCCTACGTCAGCCCCTCCGGCTGACCGTAGGGCTCTCACCAGCGGCTCCAGTCCTCGGTCGAACCTTTCGTCCCGCCGGAGTGAAGGCACGCCCGAAGGGCCGTGATGACGCTCGAGCCATCCCCTCGCCCGGCCCGGCAGCTCATTCCGTCGTGGAAGTCCCTGGACTCGGGCTGCAACGCCAGGCGCGACGACCTGGTCATCTCCCCGTACTCCACCACGCTGGCGTTGATGGTGCAGCCCGAAGTCGCCTGCCGCAACTTGCAGCGGATGACCCACGCCGGCTTCGCCGGGGGTTCGGCATGTACGAATCTGTCGACTACACCCCGCAGCGTCTGCCGCCGGGACAGGACCACGCCGTCATCGCGTCGTACATGGTCCACCACCAAGCCATGGGCTTGCTCGCCCTGGACCAGCTGCTGGGCGTTCAGCCAATGCAGACCCGCTTCGCCGGCGACCCGGCCCTGCAAGCCACCATGCTGCTCCAGGAACGGGTACCGCAGACCGGCGTGCTCCACGTCAGCCCGCCCACCACCCCGCCCGCGACTTCGCCCGGGTCAGACGGCACCGACGCCAACCTCGACGACGCGCGCGACGTGGCCGGGCTCGGTGTGGGCCGGGGTTGGTCGGGGCGCGCGAAGGCGCCGCCGACGTAGCGACCGTCGAGTTCATCGACCTCGGACGGCGGTGTCGCTTCGATGTCGGCCGCCCAGCGCCCTGCATCATCGAACGGCGCGGTAGCCGAAACTGCGAACACACGGTGCCTCGCACCGCACGAGGACACTCACCAACTCTCCGACCGCCCGCCACCCCGGCTCACGCGGACGGCATCTCGTTGACCTGAACGAGCACCCTCACGGGCTGTTCGCCCCCACCCATGCCGAGTGTGTCTTCGAAGCGCACCTCGATGATCTGTGCACCCAGGGGCAGGTCAACCTGCCCGTCCTTGACCGGATACCACTGCAACTTGACGTTCATCAGCCCCCTTCGCGCCGATCGGTGATCAGCGGCTCCGACGACGTTACAACAGACCCTGCCCGGACGCCTGCGAGGTCCCACCACGTGCGGGTGTTGTTGGAGATGCCGTAGACGATGGCGAAGCCGAGATCGGATGTGCGCAGACAGGCGTCGACGCGGCGGATCGCGTCACCAACGGACAACCACGTATTGGGTGCGAGGGATGGCCGAGGGCGGCGAGGTGATTGTGCGAGACGCCTCGGCCCCGATCCAGATCATTGACGTTCGTGACCTCGGCGCCTTCCTCATACGGTGTGCCGCCACGGCTGCCGTTGGCGCGTTCGACGGCGGCGGGCCGTTCGCGCCGACGGCATCCCTGCTGGCCGAGATCACCCCATCAGGTGTGATGGCACGCTTGGTCGAAGGCGACTCGGCGACACTCTCGTGGCCGGGATCACGCTGCCGATGATGCTTGACGACCCCCACGACGCAAACATCTCCAGCCGCCCGGCCGCCTCGCCCGGTCTGCGGGGCTGACCACCCGCACTGCGGCCGAGACCGCCAACGCGACCCGGCAGTGGGACGACGAGCGGAGGCGACCGCCGCTCACGAAGGGTCCGACACGTGAGCAAGAGGCCGCCCTCGTCCATCACCTTCACCCATAGGAAAAGACAGCACGACCTTGACGAGCCGCACCTCCATGCCGATCTGGGGCGCGCTGTGGTGAGGCTCTGTCGTTGTTCGGGCGTGCCGTTCGGTGGTTCGGATGAACGCGATCGCGCAGAGCGCATACGGTTTCGCCGCAGGTGCGTTCCTCGGCGCGGACCTTGACCGGGCCGAGCGTCGTCTCGTGCGACGCTGTGCGGCCCGATGACGAGACGACCCTCGGCTCAGCCCGCGTGCCGGCGTCGTCCCGTCGATCGCAGTCGTTCCGATTGACCGTCGTATGGTGGTCGTTGGTCGCCGGTTGGTCCTGTCCGACTTCGTGACCGCCAACGAGGTAGCGAGATGGCAGACGATTTCGAATTCACGGAAGGGCCGCAGGAGATGGCGGTAATTCGTGCCGAGATCGAACACGTCCGTCACGATGCACAGCGGCTCCACGAGGCGCTGCGTCGGACGTTTCCGGTCGAGTCGGGTGTCCGGGACGTGCCCGAGTCGATCCTCGCCGAGCTCGCCCGCCTGGACGTCTGGCTCGAACAGGGCCGGTCGTGACGTGGACCAATGGTCAGGGCAGTCTCTGCTGGCCCGGGTGGGCGTCTCCGAGCCGAACCGGCGGGCTCACCCCGCTCGTTCACCTGTCCGGCTCGGTCGTGGGCGCTGCGGCGCCACGACAGGCCCACCCGGCAGGCGAAGCGGCTCGCATTCGGGTCCGGCTGGGGCTGCGCCGGGCTTGGCAAGTGGACACCGGATGGGGCTCCGCCATTCGGCCGCGAGCGTTCTGCTGCCCGAGGCGTGCCGTTGCCCATCGGTCTCGCCGACGTCGCTGGCATCAATGTGCGAGGGCAGCCGTGGGGGCTCAGTTCACTTGGGGGTCGACGACGACCGTGGCGTAACGGCCGACGCCGATCAATGCTTCGGCCGACAGTGGGTGGTCGCCGATGGTGATGGCTGTGATCTGGCCGGTGTCGGCGTCGATCTCGAAGTCGACGAGGTTGCGTAGTTCCCGCCCGGAGTCAGTGAGCACGCGGCCCCCGATCACCTTGTCGGCGCGCAGGCCGCGACTGTGCTCGGGCGGTGCGGTGAGCACGTCGGAGCGCTCGATGGTCACCGCGTCGGCACCGAGTGCGTTCGTGGCGTCCCATGCCAGCCAGGATGCCGGACCTTTCACGCCGGCGAGGTGAAACCCGATGATGCGGCGGGTCGCGGGGTCGAGGACGACGTCGGAAATCGTGCCGACGGTGGTCGCGGTGGTGAGGTCAAGCACCCGGCGGCCGTTGATGTCGGACAGGTTCATGATGTACCCCGCAGAAGGTCGCGATACCGGTCGATGGCTTCGCCGAACCCGGCAAAATCGGTCGCGATGTACTCGACGGCCGAGGCGGGCACGATCAACGCTTCTCCGGAGACTGCTCCGGTCTCCGGTAGGGGCAGGTAGGAACGGCGGCCATGGCGTTGCTCGGGTTCGTCAGCAGATAGCACTTCGTAACCCACCACCGACCCGGTGGCGGTGTCGATGACGACATCGGAGACCGTGCCGACCTGGACACCCGAGTCCGTCATCACTCGGTCGGCGATCACATCACCGCCGGCACCACGGTCTGCCAGGTCGGAAGCAGTCGGTGGACTCAACGCGATGTCTGCCGGCACCATCACCGCCGCCGGCCCCACGGCGTGGATCTGTTCCCGGGTGAGCACCTCTCTCATGCGTCCAGCAAATCGCCCGCGCTTGTTCAAGGTGAAACCGACGACGCGACCGGCGTCAGCGTCGAACAGCACGTCGCGCACTTCGGCGATGTCATCACCCGCCAACGTCACGACCGGAAGCCCGACGAGGTCGGTCCCACGCAACAAGAGGTTCATCGCCGGGACCTCCGGCCAACAGCAACGACGCCACCCGAGCGACGCCGACGCCGCACCACGAACCCGATCACCACAACAACGATGGCGATCACCGCGACAAGAAGTAGCCAGAACACGACATCCATCAATCGCACCCCCGTACTCTTCGCCGGTCATCGTCGCAGATCGTCCGAGGCCGATGCCACGGTACCGCGGTGCCCCACGTGACCCTCCAGATCGATGGGCGACTCCACAACCGACGATGGTTGATGCCCTTGTGGCTCCCCCGAATCGTGCAAGGCGGGAGCCCGGCTCGCCGCGACGTAGCCAGCACTGCGCTGGACCGGACCATGCAATTGCAAGGACGAACGGCGCGGGCCGCTGGTCGCCGCGATGTCCGCGCGGGCAGCTGCTCCGGTGACGCAAACGGGACCTGGCACCAATCATCGGCCATGTCCGACCCGACGTGGTCTTGCGCGAGACGGGTCAGCTCGCTGCCGACGTCTACGGGGCAGCTGTTCCTTCACCCGTTCCCGGCCGAGGCTCGCCGAGGCGCGAACGACTCCCTCCGAGCGCGCCAAGACTTGAGCGGCCGAGGTAGCCGCTCACCCGCGGTTCTCCCCCCGAGCGCTTGGTCCCCGTCCGCCGGCTTCATGCCGCCTTTCGGTACTTGGCCTCAGCGATGCAGAAGACGCCGTAGGCGAACAGCCCGATCGCGATGATCCACAGCAGCACCTTGCCCCACGTCGTGTCGGCCAGTTCGATCAACGCGCCGGAAGGCCCCTTCGCGGTCGTCGACTTGAACGCGATCGCCGCCTGGATGAAGAAGTAGCCGACCACCGCATACACGAGGGACTGCGCGGTGTAGCCGACCAGCCCGAGCCGGACGACCCACGACCCTTCGCTGGCGTCGAGGCGGGTAGCGAACGTCCTCTTCACGACCTGCTTGTGGAAGTTGTAGCCCGCATAGCCGATCACGGCGACACCCAGGATGCCGACGAGCCAGCGACCCGCCGGCCAGTCGAACAACGTCGAGGTCGCCTTCTGAGAACCTTCGTCGCCGGACTGCTCGCCGCCCGCTGTGTCACCCGATCCGGTCCAGTTGGCGATCGTCACGCCAAGGGTGGTGATCGCGAGCAACAGGTAGACGACCCCGAGCACGGCGTACTTCAGTCGATCCTTCGGTTCGCTGCCCTCGACCGGATCGCCCATCGCTGCGCACAGGAAGCGCCAGACTGCGAGGGCGAACAGCGCGACTGTCAGGGCGACGAGAAGGAACTTCCCAAGTGGTTGGGCGGCGAGCCACGCGACCGCACCCTCGCTCGTGGCCGCTTCATCCTTCTCGCCCATCGCGATGCGAATGGCGAGCAGGCCGACGATCGTCGCCACGACCCCCTGGCCAACGAGACCGATCCGCCCGATCGGCTCCTTCCAATCTTGTGCCCTGGACACGACGGCCCCGCCGACGCCGCCTGGTGCATCGACCATGTGACCTGGTCTCCCTCCGTGGACCCAGGCTCAAACCCAACAGCCGCGTGACCCCCGATGCTGCCCGTCGACGACTTGCTGGACGTGGTCGCCCCAGATTCGGTGGCTGCGAGGGTGACCGGGGCTGTTGTCGGGCCCGGAGCGGGTGTACGGTGGTGGCAAGGGCGAGGTTTCGCTCTCAGCTCGCGTTGCTCCGGACCTTGGTTGCGCCCGCGCCTTCCGAGGGGGCGTCAACATGCTCACACTTGACCCGGCGGGCCTGTGGCCTTCGCCCGTGGTTGATCCAGACGACGTGGGGTTCACGGTCGCGTCTTCGACGGACGGTTCGTGTCGTGTTGTCCGTTTCGCCGGTGAGCTCGACCTGCTCACCTGCCACGTCGCCAACCGGGCCTGCCTGGAAGGTGACCGCATCGCCGTGATGGTCGATCTGGCCGAGACGACCTTCATGGACTGTTGTGGGTACGGCGGTCTGGTCGCGGCTCGTCTCGTCCTCGAGCAACGAGGCGGGTCGCTGACCGTGCGCAATCAAACCGGGCAGCCGGCACGATTGCTGGCTCTCCTACCCATCGCCGGAGAGGGTCCGACGTTGGCCGGCGCGTCGTGACCGTCTGGGAGTACCTGATCGTGTCGCTTCCCGAGTTCGAGCCAGCGAGGGCGGCGCAAGGCGAGTCCTCGGCGGTGATGCTGCTCAATCGGGAGGGAGACAATGGTTGGGAGGCCGTCGGCATGACCGCCTTGGGTGACGCCGGCTTCGCGGTCTTGCTCAAGCGTCCCGTCGTCGTCGGCCGGCCACGCGAGGCCTGAGCGACTCGCGATCGTCGTCACAGGTTCCGATTCGAGGTGCTCGGCGAGTGCAGCGCTGGCGGTACCCGCTTGCCCGGCGGGATGTCGAGTGCCGGCCGGACGAGTCGGCGTCGGCGTTGCAGGTCGGTGTTCCGCACGCGCCGTCCGCTCTCGCTCACTCCGACGAGTGACGGCGCTGTCAAGGGTGGCTCCTCGAGGGACCGGACGACGACACCCGTGTCATTCGCCGGCGGTGCCCGGTATCGCACGTCCGCTTCCACGCTCGACCTCGCCGGTGAGCGTGGCGTCGACGCGCCGTCCCTGGCGCACCTGGCGACCGGGACTGCGATGTCCAATTCTCGCGTCCTCGAACGTGCGCCGATGAGGCACCGCGAGAGCATCCTCGAAGCGTCCAGGACACGTGGCACGGCCCGGCGCGGGCGAGCGGTCCGGCGCTTCCCATGCCTCTGCCGTCGGACGACCCGTGTTCGAGCAGTCGAGTGTCGGGGAGGTACTCACCTTTCGTCAAGCAAGGCCGCAATCGGAGGACGTGTGGCGCGCGCCGCACCTCCGGGCGATACCTGACGGTCGACGTGGGGCAGGCGTCATCGGACTCCTTCCTGAGTGCTCATCCACAGGGCAGGTGTTCGGAGAACGAGGCGATGGTCTCGGGATTCTTTGGGCGGACCGGCGGAACGCGGAGTGCGAGACGATGTAGGTGGTGATGCGCAAGGCGACCGTGACGACGGCGGCCCCGGCGGGGGGTTCGTGTGGGTTCGTCGATCTCTATGAGCGCACGGTCGTTGATGTCTATTCGTATCTCGCCAGCCGCACCGGGGATCGGGCGGTGGCCGAGGAGTTGACGCAGGACGTGTTCGTAGCGGCCGCCGCCGCCACGAGCGCGGAGCGCGACCAGCGACGGCCGGACCGCTTGCTGGCGCGAGCACACATCGCGCCCCGACTCGGCAGAGAGATCTGCCCGCGGCGTTCGCTTGCCAAACCGTGCCACAGAACGCTCGGCGAAACGAACCGTGCGGCTGCCCTCCAACGCCGGCTGATGGTCCCATCGTCAGCGTCGCTCTGTTGCGCGGTCGGGCGCCTGCTCATCACTCACGGATCGCCGACGAGGCCGCGATCGACTCGATGCCACGCTGCCTCGCTCACGGCGATGGCGCAGCGCTGGGTCGACCACGCGACCTCTTCCTCCCAGTTCCCGATCGGGCCCCAGTCGTGGCGTCGAGCATGGCGTGAGCTGACCAGCGCATGAGGGCGGCGGCGTCTTCGCGGGAGAGGCCGGCGACGTCGGTCAGCCATGCCAACGCTTCGATCCCGGTCGCGCTGCGGATGGCGATGGCGAGTCGCTGCACCTCCGAGCGTGGCAACTGTGGCTGCAGTGGTGCGAGGGCCTCTTCAAGCCACTTGATCACGCGTCCTTGCCGGAGCGGCAGCTGCGATCGCTCCTCGGGGTCAGCTTCGAGTGAGAGTCGGAGCATGGTGCGCTGCTGCGACTCGTTCTCGAGGATCGTCCGCGTGTATGCCGCAACAACGATGTCGAGCCGTGCGGCGACGTCCTCCGGCGCGTCATCGGGCAGGAGCGATTCGACCGCGGTCTCGGGGTGGGCGGCCGCCAGCAGCGCGCGCTGGCTCGGGAAGTACCGGTAGGCGGTCGTCCGAGAGATCGATGCCGTCTCGGCCACCTCCTCGACCGTCGGCGTCCGTCCCTCGGCGACGATCGAACGCGCCACGGCCACCAGCGCGTCCCGGGTTCGGCGCTTCTGATTTGTTCGCCCGTTAGCTCGTAAGCCGTTGACACTGCGCAAATGGTACCGTACATTCGTCATGGGACGCGAGTCCCACGAACTCGGAAGGTGGTGTTGGGATGCAAAAGCTGGTCCCGATCGTGCGCAACGCCGGCGAAGGAGACAAGCAGCAGTTCTCGGGCGGCGGGCTCCACATCTGGAAACTGCTCGCCGAGGACACCGGCGGCGCCTTCTTCCTGTTTGAGGACACGATGGTGAAGGACAAGACGACGCCGCTGCATCTTCATCCCGAAGCCCACGAGATGACCTACGTCGTCGACGGCGAGATCGAAGTGCAGGCCGACGGCCAGCGCAGCCGGGTTCGCAGCGGAGGCATGTCCTTCGTTCCCAAAGGTGTCGCCCACGCCTTCATCGTCGTCTCCGCCGAGGCGCGCCTCATCGGCATCCAGTCCCCGGGAGCTCCCGGGCAAGCCTTCTATCGGGGCGCCAGTGATCCGGCCACCGACGACACCGCCGACCTGGTCGACCTCGCCCGCCTCCAAGCCACAGCGGCAGCCAACCCTCGCGGTATCACCATCCTTGGCCCGCCGCCCTTCGCGCCGACGGCCGCGCGATAGCCGTCCCGGCCCGAGCAAGCAGGACGTCACGCGCCGTCCTCACGCACAACCTGAAGTTCCTGACCGCGGACTCGAGGGCGATATCAACGGACATTCGTGCCCTGCGGTTGAGCGTCGGCCGTCCCGATTCCGCGCCCCATAACGCTCAGGCCCGCCGCCGCCTGGGCTGCCCGCCAACGCCGGGACTGCGCGGCTAATCGGCAGCTCCGCCGACCGGCACTCGAGGGAGACTGACTGCGATGAGCGAAGCCCCGTTGGCGCTAGGACGCCGTGTCGTCGTCACTGGGTTGGCCGGGTCAGGAAAGAGCACGTTCGCGCTCGCGCTCGCCGCCAGGACTGGCTTGCCGGTCGTTCATCTCGACCTCTCCTTCTGGAAGCCCGGCTGGGTTGCGCCGTCGGAGACCGAATGGCGCGAGAAGCAACGTGACGTGCTCGCCGGCGATGCGTGGATCGCCGACGGCAACTACCACGAGACACTTGATCTCCGGCTCGAACGTGCGGACACCGTTGTGGTTCTCGACATGCCCTGGTGGCGTTGTTCAGCACGCGCGTTCCTCCGCGGGTTCCGAATGCCGGGCGAGTTGCCCGAAGGGTGCGACTACTCGGCCTGGGCCCGGTTGCGCGATGAGTGGCGTCTGGCCGCCCGGATCTGGCGGAAGCGCCACTCAGAACCGGAGCGGGAACGCGAGATCATCTCGCAGCATGAGCGGCACGTAGCCGTTCATGTGCTCAGATCCAAGCGGGCGGTCGGCGACTTCCTGGACAGGTTTGGCGCCGACCGTGCGGCAGTCGACGAGCGGTTGATCGGGTGCCGGGTGGCTCGCCCCGAACGCCGGGTTCGGGAGCGCCATCGACCCGGCGAACTCGGACACGCGCCGTCGCCTCGCACGGCGTGCGTTCTCGGCGAGGCTCCCGACCACGCCGGGCTTCCGTGGCGCATCGTGATCGATTGCTCGGCGGAACCGACCCCGTGTACGGCGGTGAGGCTCGACGCCGTTGTAGAGCCGGTCGCGAAATGCTGCGGGGCGTTCCTCTGGCGGGGACCGGACGAGTAGCTCGGAGCTGCCGGTCGGCCTTGAGCTCACCGGATTCGCTGTGGCTCCGCTGCGTCGCTCAAGACGGCGGGTCGTGCTCGAGCAGTCGGTTGGCCAGCACGGTCAGCTCCCACCGGGCGAGGAAACCTCATCAAAGTGGTCATGACCTGACCGGTTCGAGTCACACGATGGCGGCATGACCTCCTTGACCAGCTCAACCAGGCAGCGCTTCAGCGACCCCCGGCCGATCCTCGACCGTGCCATCGCCACTGGCGGAGCCGTCCTCGCCGGCGTGAGGCCCGACCAGTTCACCGCCCCGACGCCGTGCCCAGCGATGGACGTCCACGCGATGCTCAGCCACCTCGTCGGCGTACTCGACCGCATCGCAGCACTCGGCAACGGCGAGGACCCCTTCGCCGTGATCGAGACTCACGCGCCCGACGACCACTGGTCCGACGCGTGGGCGAAGTCCGGCACGGACGCTGCAGCTGCGTGGCGCGACGACGCCGTGCTCGAACGGCCGATGGCACTGCCGTGGATCCAAGGCAACGGCGCAGAAGTGCTGACGTCCTACGTCTCCGAGCTGACCGTCCACACGTGGGACCTCGCGACAGCGACCGGTCAGCAGCCTCACTGGGACGATACCGTCGTCACTGCAGCGCTGGAGGCACGCCAGATCCTGCCTGCGGAGAACCGCCGAGCGCTCTTCGAGGAGATCTCGGCCGCCATGGGCCTCGACGAGGTCGCCATCCCATTCGCCGAGGCCGTCCCCGTGCAAGGCGACGCCCCCGCCATCGATCGCCTCATCGCCTGGAACGGCCGGGATCCGCGTCACTGAACCGTCAGCCCGGTGCCGCCTGGTGACCGTCTCAACGCGAGAGCATCAGCGCCGATCGATGTCGACAACCCGGCGTTCGAATGACGGCCCGCGATGTTCAGCGTATGCGGCCGAAACGATTGGCGCGGGATCCGGACAATCGCGACTGCCGGCGGCCCGGCGTTCGAGGATGCTGGCGGTCGCGTTATTCCCCGCAGTATTCGGACGCCTGTGTACGACTGCGCCACATGGCCACAGTGAAGGCGCCGCCCCACAAGGCGAACCACGGATCCCAGAAGAACGCATGCCAGGCAATGGCATGCTCGTCGGCGTCGTCCGCAGCCTTGATCACACCAGCCTCGACGAGCAGGCCGACGACGGTGAGCACACCGCCGTAGACGGTCAGCCCGATCGCCACGATCCATCCGAGCACTCGCATCGGCTGGGCTCTCGTCCACGCCGGGAGCCGTCTCGCCCCGACTCCCACGAGCACGAGCGGCGCGACCGCTCCGACGAGTTCGCGACGGTGACCAGCCACAACGTGGCGACGAGACTGGCCGAACGCTCCCGCCCCCAGCGCTCGATCTCGCCGCCGACGGTGTGGAGCAACGCCGTACCTCCAAGCGCCCAGTACACGCTCATCGCTGCGCTTGCCACGCCCAGGCCCGCGGCGATCACGGCCGCGACGACAGCACGCTGATCGAGCCGCGTCATCGTGCAAGCCTGCACGAGATTTCTGTCGCCGTCGCCGAAGGATGCACAACCCGGCGTTGTCGGACGCATGGACGTGCCTCGAACGGATGTCGTTATCGGGTCGGTCGGTGCGGCAGCTCCGGCGTTGCGGGGAGCGGTTCAGCCCCAAGGAACTCGGTCATGGGTGACCGGCGATGAGTTCGGTGGTCGCAGGTCGTCAGTCCTGGGCCGATCCGATGCCTGAGGAGCCCGATGTCCCGAACCCGAGTCCACAATCTGAACGTGTCCCTTGACGGCTACGCAGCTGGTGAGGAGGTGACGTTCGACGAGCCGATCGGCGGGGCCGGGCGGCTGTTCGGCTGGTTCGATGGCCGTGTCATTCACGGGGTCGACCAGGTGGCTGACCCGGTCACGCTGGACCGCGCCTTGACCAGCCTGTGGGGTCAAGGCATCGGCGCCGAGGTCATGGGGCGCCGCAAGTTCGGCCCGCAAGAGGGTGCGTGGCCGGACGACGGATGGCGCGGATGGTGGGGCGATGAGCCACCGTTCCGGACACCGGTGTTCGTGATGACCCACCACCCGCGTCCGACGATCGAGTTCGCCAACGGGACCAGCTTCCACTTCGTGAGCGGATCACCGTCGGAGGTGTTGGAGCTGGCTCAGGAAGCTGCGCAAGTTGGTGACGTGCGTATCGGTGGAGGTCCCTCCACGGTGCGGCAGTTCCTCGAGGCCGACTTGATCGACTTCATGCACCTGGTGATCGTGCCCATCACCCTCGGCCGGGGCGCCTCGCTCTGGGACGGCCTCAACGGGCTGGAGGAGCGCTTCACGGTCGAGACCATCGCCTCGCAGTCGGGGCTCACGCATCAACTCTGGAACCGCAACCATCACGACTGATCGCCACTGTGTCGTCTTGCGACCATGGCGCCGTCGGAAATGCATCGTGGGGGAGGAGCGGACGCTCTCAGCAACCGCATCCCGGCGGTACAGGACGCGGCGGGCCGGGATTATCCCCGTGGGTATCGGACTGTGAGCAAGCTGTGGACAAGTGTCAGCCGGTGCGCTGCTCGGCTCCTGCATCGAGTCATACCCGTCGTCAGACGGCTGAGCGGTATCGGTTAGACCAGGCGACAGTTGTCTGACGCGGCACCAGCCCGACGTGGAGCTGGACGCGCTCGGGCTACGGTCCGGCGCTACGCGAGCGTGGAGGTGAGCGATGGCGGGCCGGATCGTGGTGTTCGGAGCGACCGGGTACACGGGCGAGCTGACCGCTCGCGCGCTCGTGGAGCGTGGTGCGATGCCGCTGCTTGCCGGTCGTGACGCCGACCGTGTGGCTCGACTGGCCGCTGAGCTCGGCGGCCTGGAATCGACGGTTGCTGATGTCGACCGTTCCGGCTCGGTGCGCGCGCTGGTCGAGCGCGGTGACGTGCTGGTGACCACCGTCGGCCCGTACTTGCGGTTCGGCGAGCCTGCGCTGGAGGCGGCCGTGGACGCCGGCGCGCACTACTTCGATTCGACGGGGGAGGGTCCGTTCATTCGTCGCGTGTTCGACGAGTACGGAGCGCGAGCCCAGCGAGCCGACTGCGCATTGCTGACGGCGTTCGGGTATGACTTCGTTCCCGGCAACCTCGCCGGCGCGTTGGCCCTTCGTGAAGCCGCTGATAGCGGGCGGCGCGCAACGTGCGTGGAGATCTTCTACGTCACGACGGGCGGCGGCCCGAGCGGCGGGACGATGGCGTCGGGCGTCAGCGTCATGTTGCGGCCCGGGTTCGCTTTCCGCGGCGGTCGCCTCACCGGCGAACGTCAGGGCGCGCGGGTCGCCGCCTACCAGTGGGGCGCACGCAGCGGCGCGGGCATATCGATCTCAGGGTCGGAGCATTACTCGCTCCCCCGGCTCCACCGCGAGCTGCGGGATGTTGGCGTCTACCTCGGCGTGCCGGGAGCGCAGACCTGGCAAGTGCAGGCGGCGTCGGCAGCCATGACGCCGGCGCAGATGATCGAGCCGCTCGGGCGGATGGTCGAGGCGCCTGGTCGATGGTGGGGCGCGGCTCGACGGGCGGTCCGAGCGAAAGCGCTCGTCGCCACGCCCGCGCTGGCGTGCTGGCTCGAGCCCTCGACGAGTCGGGCGACCGCTTGGCCGAGGTACGCCTCGAGGGCGGCGATCCCTACGAGTTCACCGCGGCAATCCTGGCGTGGGGGGCGGCACGGGCCGCCGAAGGTGAGCTCCAGGCCAGCGGGGCGTTGGGACCCGCCGAGGCGTTCGACCTCGACGATCTCCACAGTGGCGCCGAAGACGCCAGCATGCGGCCCGTGTGACCGCGTAAGCAGCCGGCGATGGATGACGCGGCGGCCGAGCGTTACCCGGCGGGTTAATCGGATGCCCGCCGGTGGCCCGGGAGATCAAAGATTGGTGCCTCGGTCAGTCGAGTCCGTCATTCGAAACGTCAGAGGCTGACGAAGCGGTCGGCGGTCTCAATGAGCCGAGCAACATCAGGTGGTGTGACCCACTGCCCGCCGATCGCCAACAAGTTCTCGTCGGTCGCCTCACGGGCGACCGCACACCCCTTTCAAACGTAGATCGGCACGTTGTGCTGCTGCGCCTTGGCGAGCAGCTCGCGCACGGGTGGCACGCCGACACCCTCCAGGCTGTCGCGCACAGCGGCCTGGAGCAGTTCGGTTGCGTCCCCGGCAAGTATCACGCTGACGTCGTGACCGACTTCCAGCGACCCGTTGACGGCGAGGTGAAGCGGGATCGAAGCGCGGGTCGGGTCGGAGCTGCCGGCCGTGCTCATGTACAGCGTCCGCATGAGCAGAGCGTACGCCCTCGTCGGGTGCCGCCTTGCCAAGCGCCCTCAGAAGCGGTGGCACACGGCGCAGAGACGGGACGCGCTGGCAACCGCGCCTGCGTACACGCGTGAA
>CAWAQO010000009.1:0-1324423 GCA_963784255.1 uncultured Acidimicrobiia bacterium
CGATCGTCGCCGAGAGCTACGGCAACCCGAGGCTGACCGCGCTCGGCGTCGACCAGGGCGCATCGAGCGAACTGGTCGGCGGCGACCTGCGAGGGCAAGGACGTGCGCTTCGGGCCGGCGACGTGCGGGCTGTGGGCGGCGTCCACGACCGGCACGTCCACGGTCGGTCAACTGCATGCACGACAGCCTCACGCCGATCGGCGGGATGCTCCCGATGATCCACATGAAGCTCGGTGAGGTCAGCCCGGGTGGCGACGGTGTCGGCCTGATGGGCATCCTCATCTACGCCCTGCTCGCCGTGTTCATCGCCGGGCTGATGGTCGGGCGCACACCCGAGTACCTCGGCAAGAAGATCCAGGCCGCCGAGATGAAGCTCGTCGTGCTCTACCTGGTCGCCATGCCGCTGGCCTCGCTCGCGTTCGCCGCAGCGTCGGTGGTGCTCGCGTCGGCGCTCGTCCACGATCTCAACCCCGGTCCGCACGGCCTGTCGGAGGTGCTCTACAACTACGCGTCGGCGGCCAACAACAACGGCTCGGCGTTCGCCGGGCAGGGCACCGGCACCGACTGGTACACCGTGACCCAGGGCCTTGCGATGCTCATGGGCCGGTTCTTCCTGATCATCCCGGCCCTCGCCATCGGCGGATCGCTGGTGCGCAAACAGAAGGTCCCGGCGACCGCGGGAACGTTCCCGACCGACTCGCCGCTGTTCGGTGGCCTGCTCGTCGGAGCCATCGTGATCATCGCCGGCCTGACGTTCTTCCCCGCCCTCGCGCTCGGCCCGATCGTCGAGCAGCTCTCACTGTGACCGATCGAGGCAGCTCCACGACCGCGACCATGTCCCCGGAACCGGCCCACGCGCCCCTGCCGCACGACCGGCCCCCGAAGGTCCGCACACGACCATCGGCGACACGGTCACTGTTCGACGGCGCCATCGTGCGTCGCGCCGCCGCCGACGCCTTCGTCAAGCTGGACCCGCGAACGCTCGCCCGCAACCCGGTGATGTTCGTCGTCGAGGTCGGCTCCGTCCTCACGACGATCCTGTTCGTCCGCGACCTCGGCGACACGAGCGGGCGAGAACCTGTTCGCCGGCTTGGTCGTGGCGTTCCTGTGGTTCACCGTCCTGTTCGCCAACTTCGCCGAGGCGATGGCCGAGGGCCACGGCAAGGCGCAGGCGGCGACGCTGCGCAAGACGCGCAGCGAGACCGTCGGCCCGCGTCGCGCGTCCCGACGGCGCCGTCGATCCGGTGCCGTCGTCACAACTGCGCGTCGGTGACCTGTGCGTGGTGGGGGCCGGTGCGGTGATCCCCGGCGACGGCGACGTCGTCGAGGGCATCGCCACCGTGGACGAGTCGGCGATCACCGGCGAGTCGGCGCCCGTGATCCACGAATCGGGCGGTGACCGCTCCGCCATCACCGGCGGCACCCGCGTGCTCTCGGACGAGATCGTCGTGCGCATCACCGCCAAGCCGGGTGAGACGTTCCTCGATCGCATGATCGCCCTCGTCGAGGGCGCCGACCGTCAGAAGACGCCCAACGAGATCGCCCTGACGATCCTCCTCGCCGGCCTCACGATCATCTTCCTGCTCGCCGTCGTCACCTTGCAGCCGTTCGCGATCTACTCCGATGCCGAGCAACCGGTCATCGTGCTCGTCGCCCTCCTGGTCTGCCTGATCCCGACCACGATCGGCGGGTTGCTGTCGGCGATCGGCATCGCCGGCATGGACCGCCTCGTGCAGCGCAACGTGCTGGCGATGTCCGGCCGCGCCGTCGAGGCCGCCGGCGATGTCACGACGCTGCTGCTGGACAAGACCGGGACGATCACGTTCGGCGCCCGTCAGGCAGCCGAGCTGCTCCCCGTCCACGACGTCACCGAACGCGAGCTCGCCGAGGCGGCGCTGGCGTCGAGCCTCGCCGACGAGACGCCCGAGGGCCGCTCGATCGTGGAGTTCGCCGTCGCCACGTACGGGATCGTCGCACCGGCCGCCCGCGATGCCGTCATGGTGCCGTTCACCGCGCAGACGCGCATGAGCGGCATGGACTTCCCGGGCGCCGACGGTCTGACGGCGAGGTCGTTCCGCAAGGGAGCCGCCGAGAGCATGCGACGGCTCGTCGCCGACGCCGGTGGTGTCGTGCCGCTCGAGCTCGGTCCGCTCGTCGACGGCGTCTCCAAGGACGGGGCCACGCCGCTCGTCGTCACCGACCAGCGGGTCGGTGATCCGCCGCGCATCCTCGGCGTGATCCGCCTCAAGGACACGGTCAAGCCGGGCATGAGCGAGCGCTTCGACCAGATGCGCACGATGGGGATCCGCACGGTCATGATCACGGGCGACAACGCCCTGACCGCGGCCGCCATCGCCGCCGAAGCCGGCGTCGACGACTTCCTCGCCGAGGCGACCCCCGAGGACAAGATGGCGCTGATCCGCCGCGAGCAGGAGGGCGGCAACCTCGTCGCCATGACCGGCGACGGCACGAACGACGCGCCGGCGCTGGCCCAGGCCGACGTCGGCGTGGCGATGAACACCGGCACGCAGGCGGCGAAGGAGGCCGGGAACATGGTCGACCTCGACTCCAACCCGACCAAGCTCATCGAGGTCGTCGAGATCGGCAAGCAGCTGCTCATCACCCGCGGCTCGCTGACGACGTTCTCGATCGCCAACGACGTCGCCAAGTACTTCGCCATCATCCCAGCGATGTTCGCCGGCGTCCTGCCGGCGCTCGACCGGATCAACGTGATGGACCTCGACACGCCACGCTCGGCGATCCTGTCGGCGGTCATCTTCAACGCCCTCATCATCGTCGTCCTGATCCCGCTCGCCCTGCGCGGCGTCAAGTTCCGCGCCGAATCGGCTGCGGCGGTGCTGCGTCGCAACCTCCTCATCTACGGCGTCGGGGGCATCGTCGCCCCGTTCGTCGGCATCAAGCTCATCGACCTCGTCATCTCCGCGCTGGGGGTCTCCTGACATGAACGCGGTCCTGCGCCAACTGCGCCCATCGATCGTCGCCGTGCTCGTGTTCACCGCGATCTGCGGCGTGGCCTACCCGCTGGTCGTCACGGCGATCGCCCAGCTCGGCTGGGGTGACACCGCCGACGGCTCCCTCGTCGAGCGCGACGGGGTCGTCGTCGGGTCCGACCTCATCGGCCAGCAGTTCGTCTCCGCCCGGTACTTCCATCCCCGACCGTCCGCGGCCGGTGCCGGCTACGACGCGGCCGCTTCGAGCGGCTCGAACTACGGCCCGACGAACGACGAGTTCCTGGCGACGGTCGCCGAGCGGGTGAGCGCCTACCGGGTCGAGAACGGCCTGGCCGGCAGCGAACTGGTACCGGTCGACGCGGTGACCGCCTCAGGGTCCGGCCTCGACCCGCACATCTCGGTGCGCAACGCCCGGCTGCAAGCTCCCCGGGTCGCCGCCGAGCGCGGTCTCGAAGTCGACGAGGTCCTCGCCATGATCGGTGCCCACACCGCGGACCGAGCGCTGGGCATCCTGGGCGATCCCGGTGTCGACGTCCTCGCGCTCAACCTCGCCCTCGACGACACCGCGGCGTCGTGACCGGTGTCGCGGGGCCGGCTGGACCCCGCGCGGGGCTCGATGCGCATCTACCTCGGTGCGGCGCCGGGCGTCGGCAAGACGTTCGCCATGCTCAACGAGGGACAGCGGCGCCGCGAGCGGGGGGCCGATGTCGTCGTCGGGTTCGTCGAGACGCACGGGCGGCGGCGCACGGCCGAGCAGATCGGCGATCTCGAGGTGGTGCCCCGCCGGGTCCTGGAGCACCGTGGCAGCTCGATCGCCGAGATGGACGTGGACGCGGTGCTGCATCGTCGGCCCGACGTCGTGCTGGTCGACGAGTTCGCCCACACCAACGTCCCCGGTTCCAGGAACGAGAAGCGCTGGCAGGACGTCGACGCCATCCTCGCCGCCGGCATCGACGTCATCTCGACGCTCAACATCCAGCACCTCGAGTCGCTCAACGACGTCGTCGAGCGGATCACCGGCATCCGTCAGCGCGAGACCGTGCCGGATCACGCCGCCCGTGCCGCCGACCAGATCGAGCTCGTCGACATGGCACCGGAGGCGTTGCGCCGCCGTCTCGCCCACGGGAACGTCTACGGACCGGACAAGATCGATGCCGCCCTCGGCAACTACTTCCGCGCCGGCAACCTGTCGGCGCTGCGAGAGCTGGCCCTGCTGTGGGTCGCCGACCGCGTCGACGACGCTCTGCACGAGTACCGCGACCGCCACGGGATCACTCGTCCCTGGGAGACGCGCGAGCGAGTGGTCGTCGCCCTCGCCGGAGCGCCGGGCGCTGACCACCTCGTGCGGCGGGCCTCCCGCATCGCCCAGCGGGCCAAGGGCGAGCTGATCGGCGTCCACGTCGTCGCCGACACGGGGCTGTCGACCGGGGACGCCGGGACGGCGGAGAGGATGGCCGCCCAACGCCGGCTCGTCGAGGAGCTCGGCGGCGAGTACCGGCGGATCACGAGCAACGACGTCGCCAGCGCCCTCGTCGACCTGGCCCGGGCCGAGAACGCCACGCAGATCGTGCTCGGGGCGACCGACCGGCCGCGCTGGCGCGAGCTGTTCAGCGGCTCGGTCATCAATCGCGTCGTCCGCCTGTCCGGACCGATCGACGTGCACGTGATCTCCCGGTCGGCCGCCACCGACGGAAGCGACGACGAGCACGGCGCGCGCCGGCTCCCCGTCGTGAAGCCGGTCCTCACCCCGCTGTCACCGCGGCGCCAGCTGTGGGGATGGGCGCTGACGGTGGTCGGCCTGCCGCTCATCACGCTCGCCTTCGCCCAGATGCGCGACACCTTCGGACTGACCAGCGTGTTGCTGCTCTACCTCGTGCTGGCCATGGCCGTCGCCCTCATCGGCGGCGTGCTGCCGGCGGTCGTCGCCGTCGTCGGCGGGTTCCTCCTCGCCAACTGGTTCTTCACGCCGCCCTACTACCAGTTCACGATCGCCGAGGGCGAGAACCTCCTCGCGCTCCTCGTCTACGTGTTCGCCGCCGGCACCGTCGCTGTGCTCGTCGACCGCGTCGGACGCAGCCGGATGCGCGCCGCCCGGTCGCAGGCCGAAGCCGAAGCGCTCGCCGCGCTCGCCGGCTCACTCGCCCGCCCCGGCTCGGTCGCCGAGATGCTCGATCAGCTGCGCGTCACGTTCGGCGTGCGATCCGCCGCGCTGCTCGAGCGCGACGGCACGCGATGGCGAACGCTCGTGAGCTCGGGCGTCGACCCGCCGGTCGAGCCCGAGCGGGCCGACGTGAGCCGTGACATCGGGCGCAGCGTCACGCTCACCCTTGCCGGCGGCGTCCTGTCCAACGAGGACCAGCGCGTCCTCAACGCGTTCGCCGCCCACGTCGCGGCGGCCGCCGAGAGCGAACGACTGCACGGGGAAGCGGCGAAGGCCGCCGACCTCGCGGCCGCCAACACGTTGCGCGGCTCGCTCCTGCAGGCGGTCTCCCACGACCTCCGCACCCCGCTGGCATCGATCAAGGCGTCCATCTCCAGCCTGCGCCAGCGCGACGTCACATGGACCTGCGACGACGTCGACGAGTTCCAACGGACCATCGAGGACGAGACCGACCGCCTCACGGACCTCGTCGACAACCTGCTCGACATGAGCCGCCTCCAGGCCGCCGCGCTCCACGTCCAGCTGGCACCGACCAGCGTCGAGGAGGCGATCTTCGCCGCGATCGCCGGCCTCGGCGCCGACGGGACGCGGATCGACGTCGACGTGCCCGAGTCGCTCCCCGACATCACCGCCGACGCCGCCCTGCTCACCACGGCGCTCGGCAACCTTCTCGGCAACGCCCTGCGCCACGCACCCGCACCGCGCATCACCGCGGGCGAGATCGTCCGCGACGGCATGCGGCGTGTCGACATCCGCATCATCGACCGCGGCCCCGGAATCCGTCCCGCCGACCGCGAGCTCGTGTTCCAGCCGTTCCAGCGCCTCGCCGACCACCAGTCCGGTGGCACCGGTGGGGGCCTCGGCTTGGCGATCGCCCGCGGCTTCGTCGAAGCGATGGGCGGCGAGCTGATCGCCGACGACACCCCCGGTGGCGGCGCCACGATGGTCGTGGACCTGCCGCTGGCCGGACTCAGGACGTGATCGTCGGCGAGGTCGCGGTCCGGTAGCGCGCCCGCTCGTTGGGATCCAGCTTCTCCGTCGCGAGGCGGAGCGCCGGTCGTGCCATGGCTGCGGCGTGGACGCTGAGGAAGCGGTGCAGCGCCTGCGGGTCGCGCGACCCGGCGTGCTTGAGGAAGATGCCGACCGCGTTGTGGACGACCGGCTCGGGATCAACGGCCAGGGCGGCCGCCAGCTCGAAGCCGGTGGCCACACCGTCGACGTCGTCCGTGATGACGAAGAACAGCGGTGCGGTGACCGCCGAGCGACGGCGCAGCGGTTCGGACGACGCCGCCAGGTCGTACAGCGGGGCCATCGAACGCCCGGCGAGCGAGCCGCCCAGCACGCGGTGCGGCGCGATCGACCATGTCCCACGTCGTGATCCGATCGTGCCTGCGGAGGTAGACGCCGGCGAGCTCGCGGCGCCCCGCCTCGTCGAGCCGCCGCCGCGCCTTGAAGTCCAGGATGCACATCGCCGCCATCCTCGGCTCGTAGGCCGGGTGGTCGAGCAGCCGGTCGACCTCCTCCAGTTCGAGGTCGGTGTGCACCTTGGCCGTCTCGAACAGGTCGCCCATCCGGATGCCGATCGCCGCCTCGCCCGGATCGAGTCGCCGTCGGACCTTGGCCAGCTCGCCGTCGGACTGCAGCCCTTCGAGGTCCCGCACCACGGCGGCGGCGTCGGCGGCCACGACAGCACCATACGAGGACGCCGCCGCGACGTCGCGGTCGCCCTCGATGAGCAGGGAGGCAGGCTGTTCCACGTGCCCATCACCTGGACGTCGTCGCCGAGGAGATGGAACCTGTGTCCATGAGCATCGTCACGTGTGACCTCTCACTCTCGCTCGACGGGTGTTCCGCCGGACCGAACCAGTCCATCGATCAACCCTTCGGGGACGGTGTCGGCGATGGAGAGGCGCTGCACTCCTGGATGTTCGACCGCGCCGAGGAGCATCGGGTCGAACTTGCCGGGATGTCTTCGGCCGGGGCGTACATCATGGGCCGGAACATGTTCGGTCCGGGACGCGGCGCGTGGACCTCAGCTGGGTCGGATGGTGGGGGCCGGAGCCGCCGTTCCACGCCCCGGTGTTCGTGCTCACCCACCAGAAGCGTGAGCCGCTCGAGATGGCCGGCGGCACCACCTTCCAGTTCGTGACCGGTGGACCGCTCGAGGCGTTGGACCTCGCCCGAAGGGCGGCCGGCGACCGCACGGTCGCCATCGCCGGCGGTGTGCGGACGATCAACCAGTACCTCGCGATCGGTGCGATCGACGAGCTGCGACTGCACGTCGTGCCCCTGGTGCTCGACGGCGACTACGAGCGGTTGTTCGGGGGTGTCGGGCCGATCGCCTGGTCGTCCACGTCCGGTCGTTGGGCACCCGACGTCACCCACCTCGTGTACCGGCGCTGAGCTGCACCCGGAGCGCAGGTCGGGCGCTCACGACGCGATCATGTGGGCATGACGACGATCGGCGTGCTCCATCCCGGCGAGATGGGAGCGACGATCGCCGCCGGGTTCCGGGGCGGTGGGGCGGACGTGGTGTGGGTGGGCGCCGGCCGAAGCGCCTCGACTCGGGCGCGCGCCGCGACGGCCGGGTTGCGCGAGACGGACTCGCTCGACGTGCTCGTGGCCGAGGCTGAAGTCGTCGTGTCGGTGTGTCCGCCCGACGCCGCCGTGAGCCTGGCCGGATCGGTGGCGGCCCTCGGCTTCGCCGGCATCTACGTCGACGCCAACGCGGTGTCGCCATCCACCGCGCGTGCTGTGGACGAGCACGTGTCCGCCGCCGGTGCCCGCTACGTCGATGGCAGCGTCATCGGCGGGCCGGACGCACCACGGCTGTTCCTCGCCGGCGCCAGTGCCGCCGAGGTGGCCGCCGACTGCGGAGACCCGGTCGAGCCAGTGGTGCTCGACGGCGGTCGGTATGCCGCCTCCGCGTTGAAGATGATCTACGGCGGGTGGACGAAGGCGACCACGGCGCTCCTGCTCTCGCTGGTCGGCGCGGCCCGCCGGCTCGGGGTCGAGGAGGCGCTCCGGGCGGAGTGGGCGTGTTCGCAGCCGGCGCTCGGCCGGCGTCTCGACGGTGCGGTGGCGAGCACCCGCAAGGCGTGGCGGTGGGAGGGCGAGATGGTCGAGGTCGCCCGAACGCTCGCCGATGCCGGTCTGCCCGACGGGTTCCACCGTGCCGCGGCGGACGTGTTCGCCCGGCTCGCCGCGCTGAAGGACGACGGCGGCGCCGACCTGGACGACGTCATCGCGCTCCTCGCCCCACACGCGACCGGCGTGCCCTCCCCCCGTCACTGATGCTCGGCGCGGCGGGATCGGGCGTTCGGCCGCGATGTGTGAGCGCAAACGACGGATGTCCGCCCTCACTGCTCACACTTCCGACCAGGCCGCACGGTCAAGTCGCCCGATGACGATGGTTAGCGATCGCCGATTCGGGAAATGCTGCAAGTCCCACGTCTCGGGCAAGGGCGGCAGGGTGGACGCGAACGACCTCGGCTACTGCGGTGACCACGACGAAGAGACCATGGCGGCCATATTGGCCGGGTTGGCGGAACATGTCGACGCGCTTGCGAAGGCGTCGGACGAACAGCGACTCGAGTTGACCAGGCAGGTCGACGCCGTGGCCAGCTTGCGGACCACGATCGAGCAGACGCTGGGCGACCTGTCAGGCCGCATCGCGTTCCTCGAGGACAGAGAGGTCGACGCGACGAGGGCCACGGAAGAGCGGAAGTTCATCGAGGACAAGTTGCTCGACCGGGAGCTTCGGCTCCGCCAGCAGGCGTTCGCGATGCAGAACATGCCGGCCCGCCTTGCCGACGTCGAAGAGTGCATCGATGGAATCGAACGAAAGCTGAACCTCCGGCGCAAGAAGACCAAACCCGAGATCCCGCCGCCACCGTACTGATCGCCCGGCGTCCGGCAGTGTCCGCGGGCGTCGCCAGACGCCTGCGCGCTGCAGCGCGTCTCTTCGAGCACTCGCCGGTTGTCAACATCACCTTGATGCGGACGAGCCTCGCCTCACCCTGCCAGGGCGCGGACGATCGCGGCCGCGCCCTGCTCCATCAAGCCGTTGACCATCGTTGCGAGGGTGTCGGGCAGGACGTCGGCCGTCCACAACAGCCGGCAACCCGCCTCGTCGGCGTCGACGACCTCCACCGACGCCTGATGGTGTGCGAAGCCGAACTGGCTCTGGACGACGCTGTAGACCAATCGGCGGCGTTCATCGTCGATCGTGACGAGCCGCTCCCGCGCGGTGGCGCCCGTGTGGAACGTCACGATGCGGTCGTCGCCGTCGCGACGAGCGGCGATCACGAAGCCCGGCGCGACGCGTTGCCGTGGACGGCGCCGAAGTCTCGCACCGCCGCCCACGCCTCGTCTGACGTCACCCCAAGCTGGATGTCCTGGTGGATCGAAGCCATGCACTCATCGTCGACCCTCCCGTAACGGGAGGGTCAAGCGTCGCGTCGAGAGACCGCCCACCGTCGAGTCGCGTCGTTGACGGTGGTGCGCGGGGCGAGAGCACCATGATGGGTGCGAACATCGTTGTCGATCGAGAGAAAGGTGTGAGCCCATGGTCGAGGTCGGAGACCGGATACGCCTGTCGTCGATGAAGGGGCCGGACCGCGAAGGCCTCGTCACCGCGGTGACGGGGTCGCTGGTGCGGGTGCGGTGGCCGTCGGGGGACGAGACGACGGTGGCCCCTGCGCCGGGAACGCTGAGCGTGCTCGCTGCGGGCAAGGCCGTTCCTCAGAAGGCTGCGAAGAAGAGTGCGGCGACGAAGACGGCCGGCGCGACGAAGAAGAAGGCGGCCAGAAAGACTGCGCCGCCCAAGAAGGGCGGGGCGGGGAAGACCAAGGGGATGTGATCGTCCAAGTTCAGGGGGGGCTGCGACCAACCGGCTGAGGTCCTCCGTACACAGCCCTCAGATCACGTCAACGTGACCTGGGCACACGGCACCGACGATGTAGGTCCATCGTGACATCCGGTTCGACCCGAGCGACTCGCTGCTCGGGACCGACGAACCATCCGAGCGAGCCCGCTGCCCGCGCCCTCGACCCGTGCTCACCGCCGCTCGGCGAAGGGTTACAGGGCGTCGATCGACTCGACGTGGGCCGGACCGAGGCCCTCCAAGGCGAACCGGATCCGCTCGACGTCGGCCACCGGCGAGCGAAGTGGCTCCGACAGGTCCGAGCCGGTCGCAACGAACCCGCCGAGCACTTCGACGAAGCCCGCCCGGTCTCCGCGCATGTGGGCCACGTGGGTCGCATCGGATCGATCCATCGACGGTGTCACCGGGACGTACACGTCGAATGCCTCGTCGTCATCAGCAGCTTCGGGGATCGTGTTTTCGAGGTGTTCGGCGTCGGTCATGAACGTTGACGTACCCGTCCACCCTCCGTGCCACGCCACACCACACGGTCGTTCGATGCCGGCGCGCCGCCCTCGTGCCGGCATCGAAAGCGCGGCGACAACGCCACTGACGACCCGTCCGCGCCACGTGGCATCGGCGCCGTCGACCACGCCTACCCAGCGAATGGTTGTCTCGATCCTGGAATACCTCGCCGCGTAGAACAATCAACGCGTCTGTGCGACGAGGCGGATTTCGCCGAGCTCATCTGCTCCCGCGCCGCCCACACGCGCTCAAAGCGTTCTTCACCCTGCCGAACTTGGCCGGCGGATCCGCTGGAAGCTCGGGCGCCCTCGGATGTTCAGCCGGTACGGAGTTCCGCGAACGGACGTCCGGCGGCGTCGCTCCCGAGCATCAACGCCACCGTCGCGCCGTTGAGCGGACGGTCGAGGGGCGGAGGTTGCGGCATGGGCAGTGTCTGTGCGGTGGGGATCTGCTCGGCAAGCAGACGGGCAACCCCGAGCGAAGCGGGGCTTGTTTCGAGGTAGTAGATGATCGACCGCTCGAGCGGGGGTCCCGTGGTGTTGGCCACCGGCGCCACCGTGTAGCCGTCGGCGGCGAGGTCACGGGTCATCGCCGTTGCGGAGCCGTCTACCCCGCTCCGCGTTGGCGACCACGACCATGGCATCGAACTTCGACGCACTCGGCGTGACGGTCGACGTTGGGGCGGTCGTTGTTGACGGCGCCTGGCTGGTGGTCGGTGCGGGTGTGCCCGTGACGATCGCCGTTGGAACGCTGCTGGACACCTCGTCGGATCCCGTCGTCCGGTCGCCGATCGAACTCAGAAGAACGAATCCGACGACGACCGCGATCGATGCTGAGGCGAGCAGCAGCACCGTTGAGACCCGGGCAGGGCTCTCTCCCCATTTGGGTGCCCGCCACTGGCGATGGCGACCGCCTCGGCTCCCAGACAGGTGGGTCATGGTGCGACACCCGGCACATCTCGGGCGGTCGAAGCTCGTGTCGAGCGTCGACGGATCATCGGGTCCACGGCATCTCCGTCGGCCCGTCCATCGTTCACTGTCGTCGCCTCGTCGGAACCCTTCGTGACAACGAGCGCACCATCGGCCGTGACAACGCTTCCGACCTCCCACCATCACGTCAGGTGCCGCTCTTTGCCGTCTCGCGTCGCTACCTCCCCTCCCCCGCCGCACTGGCGGACCGAACGTTCGTTCGCTACAGTCGGACGGGTGCTCAAGCCACACGAAATCGAGGGCGTCCGGCGAAGCCTGGCGATGTCGCCCACCGTGCCCGCCGACCGTGTACGCGAACTGCTCGAGACATGCGACCTCCTGCTCACCGAACGCATCAAGATCCGGGCCATCTTGCGCGACCTCGGCCCGTCCTGGCGGGACACCCGCAAGGGGCTCAACGAGCTCGCAACCGTGCTCGACGACACCGACAAGCGAGCGGCTGGTGAGGGCTCGCCACGGGTCTCCGCTTCGAGTGAGGCGACGGCTGCAACCCGCCGAGGTCGGACGGCTCGATGATCCGGAGCGCGGCCGTTCGGACCGGTGTGCGGGGTGAGCACGCACACGGCCTGATGAGTGCGCCGCGCCCGCGGGGTCGAGGGTCCGCGCCCGTCTGATTGCGCATCAGTCGGGCATCCTGTATTGGTGAACCGGACAGCGATCGTCCGCTGCTTGGTCGCTGCGGTCCTGTTCGGCGCTCGGCCCCGGCGGCGTCGGAGCTTGCCGGCCACGTCGATGCCTTCACCCTGGGCGGCCTGCTCTACGTGGGGGCGGCCCTCGCCGTGGTGCCAGCGACGCTGCATCGCCCACCGACCATGCGATCGTTACAGCGAGGTGGCGTTCGACTGGCGATCGCGGTGATCGTCGGTGGTGCGGTCGCGCCAGTGCTGCTGGCCGCTGGACTCGCACGCACCCCGGCGGCCACGGCATCGCTTCTGCTCAACCTGGAACTCGTTGCCACGGTGCTGCTCGCCGCCGCCATCTTTCACGAGCACATCGGGTCGCGGGTGGCCTTCGGCACGACGCTCGTCGTGGTTGGAGGCGCCGTGCTCGCGTGGTCGTCGGCGCCTGAACTCCGACTGGGGGCGCTGCTCGTCGTCGCGGCATGTGTGTGCTGGGCGGTCGACAACTGCGTCACCGCAGGCCTGGCCCAGCTCGCGCCGCACCACATCACGATGGCCAAGGGTCTGGTCGCCGGTGCCGCCAATCTCGCCATCGGCCTGATCGTCGCCAGTCGTCCATCTGTTGGCACGGTCGTGGCCGGACTGATCATCGGCGCGCTCGGTTACGGGTTGTCGATCACCTTGTGGGTCGCTGGTGCTCGCGACCTCGGAGCCGCACGGGCGCAACTGATCTTCGCCATCGCCCCATTCGTCGGCGCGGCGATCGTGTGGATCGTCCTCGGTGAGCCGATCACCGGCGCCCAGGTCTTCGCTCTCGTGCTCGCGGCTGCGGGCGTCGGGGCGGTGATGCGGTCCGCCCACCTCCACGAGCATCGCCACCCGGCGGTTGAACATGATCACGAGCACGTCCACGACGACGGACACCACGAGCACGTGCACGACGAGGGATCGCTCGGCCGACATCAGCACCCCCATCGCCACCACGACGTCGTGCACGCACACCCGCACGTACCCGACCTTCATCACCGCCACGAGCACTGAGAGATGCCGATCGGTACCAGCCCAACAGGTCGGGGGTGCCCCCGGTCGGAACGGCCGCCGTCGCAGCGACGACACTCATCAACCGAGGGCTCCCGCCCGCCAGCGGCGCATCGTAGCCGCGGAACCACCCCCGGCCGGAACCTGCCGAGAGCCGCGACAGAGCGCAGCGCGCCGGCCCAGGTTCGAGCCGGTCCAGGTGGCGGATCCCGACGAGCATCGGCCAGACGTGGTCGAGTGCCTCCGCAGCCTGTCCGAACTCTGCAAGATCGTGTCGGCTGCGGGCGGCGTCGTCCGCGAGCCTCGTCTGCAAACTGGTGGTCATGACTGTTCCCGTTGGTTGTGATCGGGAGCCGTTGCCGAATGTCACCAAGGTGCGAGCGGTGGCGACGCTCCTGCAGCAGTGGGAGGCGAAGGACTCCCCAACCGAAACCTCGAGCCTTCCACGATGGCCCGGCGTCGGTCGGACGTGCAAACGTAGCCGCCGACCTCGGCCGGCGTCGCGTCCGCTCACTCACCCCGGAGATGTCGAGGAAGTGCTCGATCGCGGCACAGGCCGGCATGGCCCACGCTAGCACCGCCAAGCTGCGCACGACGTCGTCGCGCTGGCCTGGGCGGAAACGACGCGGCATCGTCGCCCGCAACGTCGCTCGCCTCGTGGACTACGTCGCGGCCCGCCGAGCCCGTCGGGGTCGGGCGATGAACTCGCACGACCCGGCATAATCGCCGCGGCAGCGTCGGACCTGTTCGCGATGTGGCGTCGCCATGACCTACCTCGGGCTACGCCCGGGTGAAGCCGTGGGTCTCAGCTGGGAGGACATCGACCTTCGGCGGAACCTCGTACACGTTCGCTCGCGGCCGCAAGCTCGACGAGCATCGAGCGGCATTCGTCGGGGCGACGAAGACCCCCAGTCGGTCCGTTCGCTGGAAGCTCCGGAACCCGTCATCGACGCCCTGCGACGGCAGACTACAGCGACGGCAGACGTCTCCGAGCCGGCCCAGGATGACGGATCGAGTACGACCTCGTCTCACTCACCGACTGGCCGGCCGACGGATCCAGCGAAATCGTCGAAACGACGAGTCCGCGTCATTCGGGTAAGCGCAGTCGATCTGACACCGGCCGCACTCCGTCGCGCGTGCCGACCGCCGTCACCCCGACGACCAGTGCCGCTCCGACACCAGGTGATGGAGTCATTCCGATCGGCATCCGTCTGACGTTGGCGACCCGGCGCTCTCCCGGTTCCGGACGGTGTGGAAGCCGGCGTCCGGGGTGCGCCGTCAGCGCAAGTGCTCGCCGCCGTCGACGGGCACGTCGGTGCCAGTGATGAACCGGGAGGCGGGCTGACACAAGAACAGGGCGGCGTCGCCCATGTCTTCGGGCTGGCCGGGCCGGCCCATCGGAACATCCGCCGTGCGCTGGGCGAGGATGTCGGGGTTTGACTTCATGCTCTCGGCCACCAGCGGGGTGACGGTGATCCCCGGCGACAGCGTGTTGACCCGGATGCCGTAGGGCGCCAGCTCCCACGCCGCCACCCGGACGAGCTGGTTCACGGCCGCCTTGGTCGCCGCGTAGACCCCCGTGCCGGGACGGACGCCCGAGCCCCGGATCGACGACACCACAACGATCGATCGGTTGGACTCCACAGGCATGTCGCTCATGATCCGGGCAGCCTCCTGCATGCACAGGAATGTGCCGGTCTGGTTCAGCGCGACGGTGCGGTCCCAGTCCTCGATCGACAGGTCGAGGAACGGGATCAACGAGCCGCTGCCGGCGCTCGCGACGAGCGAATTCAGACCGGGCAGCTCTGCGCGCACCCAGGCGAACAGCTCAGCGATGGCGCCGCGATCGGTGGTGTCGGCCGGCTTGACGACGATCTGCTGATCCGGGCCAGCAACCTTCTGCAGACTCCGCTCGGCCTCCTGCAGGTCGTCGACGTTGCGGGCGACGAGCACGAGGTTGCCGCCGTCGCCGACGAGCTTTTCGGCGATGCCAAAACCGATTCCCTTGCTGGCGCCGGTGATCAGGGCCCACTGGCCAGAGAGCGAACCACTCACAACAGAGCCTCCCGGAGGTCAATCGGGTCGGTGACGGGACTCACCGTGCAGTCCCGTCCAGGATGGCGGCGGCCCGGCGCACGTGCGCGATTACCATCGGACCGCGCTCGGCCATGCGAGGGCCGTCGACTCGCCGCGCACCCGACGGGCAGAGAGCTGCGGGGGGATCACGGCCGCTTCCGTGCGGCGAACGCCTCGTACCTGCGGAGCCCTCCACGTCGAAGCCCGTGCAGGGCGCCGAGCGCTCGATGACCTCGGTGTGCGTTCGGGCGGCCGAGCCGTTCTACCGGGTTGACACAGCGCGCGACCCCCGCCGGCGGCGAGAAGCCCAGCGCTGGCGTCGGGAGTCGAGGGCGGGTCATGACGTCACGCTCCGACCGCGATCTGCGCCGACGCGTTCGAGAGATCGGGACGACCGCCGATTTCGCCTGTTGTCGTCCGCAGCCGCTCGGTCGGAGTAGGACGAGGCGCTGTCTCTTCCCGATGTGAAACGTGAGGTCGTTCGACGTCGTGGGCGGCTTGCCGGCGAATCGCTTGTTCAGCCCTTCAGTGCGCAGGTGGGTCACTGCTCTACCTCACGATCCCCACTGAGGGTGCCGGCAGCACGCCGCGCAGCGCCCGTAATTGCTCATGATGATATCAGACGTTCGCGCAGTGTCAAGTAGCACGGCCGGAGGGAACGGGCTGTCAACCGACCACCGAACAGCTCGTTTCATCTCTCAATGAAGGCCGTAACCGGTTCGGGCGCGATCGCCGCGGCGGTCCATCATCCGACCCGTTGTGGTGATCGGCTTGCCCGGGATGTCGGGCAGAACAGAGCCGCTGGAGCCTTAAACCAGCTCCTGGCCCGGTGGCCGCACCATCAAGTCGGCGAGCAGCACCGCGGCGTTCGGGCTGTCCGGCGGCGTCGGGACGGCGCCGAAGTATCGGTCGGCCCAAGCGCGCGGCCTCGGAGATCCCGAAGTCCACGCGCACCCGTTCTCGGCGGCCGACATCAGCTGCGCCGTGGGAACGTCGGCCGCGCCGCCGAGATCTCGCTGGACGTCTGCGCTTCACCCATCGACACGGCGCGCGGGTAGGTCCGGGGCTCCCTGGGCCGCGAGGTCCGCGGGGTCATCCTCATCGAAGGTCTTCGCCAGCCACAAGGAGAGGTCGACGACCGAGGGCGAGACCGCCGGGTCGATGTCCGCGAGGCGACGCCGGACAGCCTCTGGCGGGACGTCGGTGTTCCACCCGAGGGCCAGCATTGCGGCGCTTGCCCTGGCCGACGAGCTGGGGACGGTAGGTCGACGAAGTCGCGGGCCTCGCGGGTCTCCATGAACGGCACCGAGCTGACCATGACGTGGTCGGCCCCGCGGAGTGTTGGTGGACAGCTCTGTCTCTACGCGTGGGGGCGTTGTCGTTGAGGCGGACACCTCCACGTCGACGGCGTCGGCGTCGCCGTCGACGACAGACGTGTCATCGTCGCCCGTGGCAGCGGTGTTCTCCGACGAGCCGGCGGCCGCGTTGTCCCGTGAGCTGCCGGACGTGGTCGTTGCGAGGTCATCGGTCGCCGCGTCGTCACCTCCGTCGTCGCCACAGGCTGCGGCGAATGAGTGCCAGGCCGATCAACGCTATGGAAGCGAGCCAGCGTCGGCCTGGTGAGTGTGATCGCTCGTGCGCCTCCCAACCCCCTGGACGAGTGGCCCCCGGCTTCCAACGTGACGAACTGGCCGATCAATTCTTATGATCATTGTGGATCGGCCTCGACGAGAAGGGGATGCCCATGGCAAGAATCGAACTTCCGGACGGTGACGGCGAGGACCGGGTGCGCATGTGGACGCTGCGACCTGAGTTCGGCGCGGCGGCAGAGAACTTCAGCGCGGTCGTCCAGTCGTCCACGATCCTCGGCGTCAGCGAACATGAGGCGGCGCGGGTCAGGATCGCCCACCTCAATGGATGCGAGCCGTGCTCGGAGGCGCGCATGGCGGACATGGAGGTGTGGGGACTCGACGAGTCGTTCTACGACGACGTCGACGACGAGGCGCTGCGCGACAGGTACTCGCCACGAGAGGCGGTGGCGATCGAGTTCGCCGAGCGCTTCGTCGCCGGTGCGGCCCAGTTCGACGACGACTTCTGGCGCCGCTGTCGCACCGTCTACTCCGACGCGGAGATCGTCGATCTCGCCACCTCGTGTGCGAAGTGGCTCGGACTCGGCCGGATCAACGCCGTCCTCGGTCTCACGGTGTCCTGCCCGATACGCATCGCACCACCGAGGGCGGCGAACGGACCTCGCTGAGACGGAGCTCGGGTCAGGTGGCGCGTTGCAGTTCGGCCGACCCTTTGGATCCTCCCCGAGGAGACTGCGACGGTCGCGTTTCATCATGAGGATACACTTGCCGCGTGATACATAGCCGCAATGCTGATCTCGCCCGCGAGGTCATCGAGTCGTGGAGCCACCCCGATGTTCTCACCAGCGGCCGCTACTTTTCGGAGAAGGCCACCGCCTGGTTGGCCGCGACCGACCAACCCGGCGTGGTGGAGCACCACGGTACGACGATGTCGGCGAGGCGCTGGCTTGAGCTCCTGCAGAGGGCGGTCAACGAGACGGAAGCCGGCGTCGCGATGATCGTCCACCGGATCATCGCTGACGGCGAATGGGTGGCCGTGGAGGTGGAGAGCCGTGGCGTCGTGAGGGACGGGCGCCTGTACAACATGCGCTACACCTTCTGGTTCGAGATCCAGGATGGGAAGGTCGCGCAGATCCGCCAGTACTTCGACACGGCCTACGGCAAGGCGTTCTTCTTACCGTTGATGTCCGAGAGGTGAGCGTGTCGGTGTCAGCGCGGCGACCCTCGCCCCGCCGCGTGCTCACAGAATCTGGCTGTCCCGCGCTTGTCTGTACTCGGCGATCGCTTCAGTCGTCAACGCTTCGAGATCCGACTGCCGGAACCGATCGTTGGTGACGAGCGGCTTCGCGATGTCCGGCAGGATCGAGCCAGCGTTGGACTGGACGACTTTCCGCCCTTCGGGCGAGAGCATGAAGTCGACGAGCGCGGCAGCGTTCGGGTTCGTGGCCGAGCTCGGATGAACGAGGAGAACCGCCGTTGGATCATCCGGTCGCCGCCCCGCGGCCGCCGATGCCGATGCGCACAGCTGGCGATCAAGCGCCACCAGGTCGGCCGATGTCAGGTTCGTCATGAGATATGGGGTCGACGGTGGCGATTGACATCTCGCGTACCAACCCGTCAATATCATCATGATCTTTGTTCTCGACGAGCAGGAGGGACCGATGACGGCACCGCTGGAGGGTGTCCGCGTACTCGAAGTGGCGATCTTCGCGTTCGTGCCGTCGGCGGCGGCGGTACTGGCCGACTGGGGCGCAGACGTCCTGAAGGTCGAGCACCCGGTGCTCGGCGATCCGGGTCGGAACATCGCCGCGTGGGGTGTCCCTGCCGACGTCAACGGTGTGTCGCACTTGTGGGAAGTACCTAATCGGGGCAAGCGGGCGATGACCCTCGACCTCGCCGCCCCCGAGGGCAAGGAGGTGCTGATGAAGCTCGTCGACGAGTCCGACGTCTTCATCACCAACTTCCTGCCCGCCGCCCGCCGCAAGCTGGGCATCGAGCCGAAGGACATCCAGGGCCGCAACCCGCGGATCATCTATGCCCGGGGCAGCGCCCAGGGACCCAAGGGCCAGCTGGCCGAACGGGGCGGCTTCGACGGCGTCACCTACTGGCTGCGCACCGGCGCCTCGATCGGCGTCACGCCGCCGGACGCACCTGTCCCCCTGGCCATGCCGGGACCTGGCTTCGGCGACCTGCAGACCGGCATGGCTCTCGCCGGGGGCATCGGCACCGCCCTGTTCCACCGCGAGCGCACCGGCCACGGCGCCGTCGTCGACGTGTCGCTCATGTCGATGGGCCTGTGGGCGATGGGCATGACGATCTCGGGCGCCAGCGTCCTCGACACGGACACCCTCCCCCACCAGTACCACGCCAACTCAACCAACCCGCTCGTCAACGAGTACCGGACCAAGGATGGCGGGTTCATCGCCCTTGCATTCCTCCAATCCGACCGCTATTGGTCGGAGTTCTGCGTCCTCGTCGACCGCCTCGACTGGCTCGCCGACGAGCGCTTCACGGACTCGTCCGCCCGAGCCGAGAACGCCGCGGCGCTCGTCGCCCTCATGGACGAAGTGTTCCTCGCACACGACCTCGCCGAGTGGCAGGCGATGCTGTCCCAACAGGACGGCCAGTGGGACATCGCCCTGCCCGCCGGCCAGGTCCAGTACGACGAACAGGCCCAGGCCAACGGGTACGTACAACGCATCCAGCACGACGGCGACGGCAAGGTCGTCTTGGTCCCCGCCCCCGTGCAGTTCGACGGCGAGGCCCCCAAGCTCGGCAAGGCACCCACCTTCGACGCTGACACCGACGAGGTGCTGCGCGACCAAGGCTACGACGACGCGGCCATTGCCGAACTGCGGGCGCGCCGCGTCATTGCCTGAGCCATGTCGAGGGTCGCCACGACGTGCCGGCTTCCCCTGCGGGCCGGTGCCAAGCCGCAGCTCCTCGACGGATTGCGCCTGATCCTCGACGAGGCCAACCGAGAGGCGGGCACCGAGCTCTACCTCATCTTCGAGTCGGCGTTCGAGGACGACGTCGTGTGGGTCGTCGAGCTCTACCGTGACGAGGCGGCGTACATCGCCCACCGCGGAAGCGAAGTGCACAAGGCGTTGGAGCACCAGCTCGGCGAGCTGCTCGAAGGTCCGGCCATCCTGAGCTTCCTCCGGCCGGTCGACATGAAAGTCACCGTCCCGCCCCGACTCTCCGAGGAGGTGATTCCTTGAGGATCGGGCTCACCGCCTACGGCGTCCACGCCCTGGAGTTCCTCGCCCTGGCGGCAGCTGCCGACGAGGGTTCGCTTCCCTCTGGCTGGGCGAACATGTCGTGCTCCCCATCGGCTTTGCGACCGAGCACCCACCAAGCAGCAGCCGGGCGTCCAGCAC
The DNA here is from genome assembly GCA_963784255.1 of uncultured Acidimicrobiia bacterium. GTDB lineage: Bacteria > Actinomycetota > Acidimicrobiia > Acidimicrobiales > Ilumatobacteraceae > JALZMG01. Next base: position 20,215 of record CAWAQO010000009.1, read on the forward strand.
CAACCGCACCGATCGTCAGCCCTGACACCGAGCTGGTCGGTCCGGTCGTGCCGCTCGACGCCGCCGCCGCGGTGACCAAGCGCATCGAGCTCGCCACCGGGAACCCCATCCTTCCGCGGCGGCACCGTCTGGCCGTCGCCCGCTCCGCCTGCAAGGTTGTCAGCGCTGAGCAACGCGCAAAGCCTCTGCGGCGGCATCTTTCCGGCGATATGAGCTCCTACCTCGCACGGCGCAGCCGAGGGCTCGGCTCGGCATCACAATTTGCGCCTCGACTACGAGCCGGAGATCGACCCGGCTCTGGCGATCCCGGAGACGGTCACATAGGTCGCACTCCTGCCCGTCGGCCACGACAGAGCAAGGACTTCCGGCCGCTCCCGGCGGCCGGTCGACGAGATCACCTCCTGGGACAGTTGGAAGGCAGTACGATCATGAACATTCGACCCGGCATTCGTCTGCGGAACTCGCCCGGCGAGATCGAGGCGGTGTTGGGCGAGCACGCGGCGGTCCACGAGGTCGCTGTGGTCGGCATCCCCGACACCGAGTGGGGTGAGGCGGTCGCCGCCGCGGTGGTGCTCGAGCCCGCGGCCGAGGCCACTGAGCAGGAGTTGCACCAGTGGGTCCGGGACCGCCTGCGGTCATCGCGCATGCCCGAGCACATCCGGCTCCGGGTGAGGCCGCCCGACAACGCGACGGACAAGCTCCTGCGCCGGGTCATCAAGTCTGAGCTGACCACGTCCTTCACGTGAGCTCGTGCCGACCTTCGGGCTGACCGCGTTCTGCACCGACCGTTCGGCCGACCCGGCGTCGGTGGCGGTCGCCGCCGAGGCTGCTGGCTTCTCGATGCTGTGGTTCCCCGACCACACGCACATCCCGGTGGCACGCCGGTCGCCCTTCCCCGGCGGAGGTGAGCTGCCGGAGCACTACAAGCGGACCCATGACCCGCTGGTGGCCTGCGCCTTCGCCGCGGCGGCCACCAGCGAGCTCTTGGTGGGTGTCGGCGTCTGCGTGGTGCCCGCCCGCGATCCGATCGTGCTCGCCAAGCAGGTCGCCAGCGTCGACGTCCTCGCCGGCGGGCGGTTCGTCCTCGGCGTCGGGGCCGGCTGGAACGCCGAGGAGGTCGAGGATCACGGAGTCCTCGCCGCCGAGCGATGGGCCGTGCTGGACGAGCGGGTACGGGCGATGCAGGCGATCTGGTCCGATGACGAAGCGTCCTTCGACGGCCGCCACGTCGCGTTCGAGCCGATGTGGTCCTGGCCAAAGCCGTTCCGCCGGCCCGATCGGCACTGGCCGCCGATCGTCGTCGGCGGCCACGGTGACGCCGTGCTGCGGCGGGTGGTCGCCCTCGGCGACGAGTGGCTGGCGATGGCGGCGCCAGGTTGTCCGCCGCTCGCACAGCGGATGGCGCAACTCCATGCCCTCGCCGATGAGGCTGGCCGCACCGCGCCGAACGTGTCGGTGCAGGTCTACGGCGACCCACCCGAGCACCGGATCATCGAGAGATACGTCGCCGCCGGCGTCGACCGGATCGACCTCGCCCTGCCCCACGCCGACCCCAAGGAGATGGTCGACGCGGTAGGACGCCTCGGTCAGGCTGTCGCACCGTGGGCCGCTGGCTGAGCAAAGGGCGGTTCGTCGGCATCGACAACCGTGATGCTCTTCACCGACGCTCTCTTCTCGACGCGTGATCTCTCTCGAGCGGACGAAGCTTCTCGGCGAATGCGGCGACGGGCCGGACTGGTCAGGCGATCTTCCTGATCCCGCCGGCCCGTCGCCTGCGCATGACGCTGCAGGTCACGAGACCTCGGCGTCGGCGAATCGCGTGAAGCGAGCACCGTACGGCGAGGGCTCGAAGGAGATTCCCTCCGAGACGCCGAAGATGTTTCCGGGGTTCATGACGAAGATTCCGTAGGCCTCCTCGCAGGTGCGGGCGGCGACGTCTTGGAGGATCTCTTCCCGCTCGTCGACGTCCGCTGTCTGAGCGGCGGAGTCGATGAGAGCGGTCAGCTCTGCGTCGTCGTTCGATGAGAGCCCCGAGCTGGGATGTGCGATCACCGAGTAGCCCTCGTAGTCCAGGGTCTCCATGCCGCGGGCGAGGAGGAAGATCTCGGGCTGGCTGTCCATCGCCGTGACTTGCGGGACGAATTGCTCGAACGGAACCAGGTCCAGCGTGGGATCGAGGCCGACGGCCCGCCACATCTCGACCGCGACCTCGGCCAGTTCCGTGAACCGTGGCTGATTTGGCGCGGCCAGCAAGGTGAACGACAGTCCTTCTGCACCTGCTTCGCTGATCAGCTCCTCGGCCTTCTCGGGATCGTACGCATACCGCTCCAGATCAGGGTTGAATCCGGTGTAGTTCTCATCACCCAGCTGGCATTGCGGGATCTGCCCCACAGAGCCGTACAGCTCCTCGTAGATGGCGTCGAGGTCGAGGGCGTGGTAGAGGGCCTGGCGAAGGCGGACGTCGGCGAACTTGCCCTTGGCGTCGGGAAGGAACGTGAACCACGAGATGGTCGGTCCGGTGATCGTGCTTGGCACGGCTTCAGCGTCCTCGGTGTTGAGGTCGGTGATGACGTCGACCTCACCCGATTGCAACGAGGCGACCCGGGCGGCGGCGTCCGGGATGTAGCGGAACTCGATCGTCCCGAACGGCGGCGCGTCGCCCCAGTAGTCGTCGTTGCGCTCGAGCGTCAGACTCTGGCCACGGTTCCACTCAGCGACCTTGTAGGCGCCGGTGCCGACCGGATTCGTGTCCATGTCGGGCGTTCCCGCCTTCTGGATGAGGAAACGGCTCATGGCGCTGTTGATCCCGACGCCCGCCGCGCCCGGGGTGTTGAACTTGATCTCGACCGTACGGTCATCGAGCACCGTCGGCGTGAAACTTTGAGCCACGTCGACGATCTCCTTCGTCCGGGGATCGAAGGAGGCGACGTACGTCATCCACTCGACGACGGCCGCGGCGTCGACCGGTGTGCCGTCGTGGAACGTTGCATCGTCGCGGAGCGTGACGTGCCACGTGAGCGGATCGCTCGTGTCGGGTTGCGTCGGCAGCTCGGCGGCCAGCATCGGCCGATAGCTGCCGTCGGGCAGGCGCTGGACGATCGGGTCCAGGATCTGCCAGACCTCGAGCGACGTGTCGATGAGATTGCCAAGGTCGAGCGTCTCGGGCTCGACAGCCGCCGCGACCACCAGCCGCTCTTGCGTGCCACCACCCTCGCTGGCGGCGCCGGCCTCGGTCGTCGCCGCGCCTTCGGCGCCGGCCTCGGTCGTCGCCGCGCCTTCGGCGCCGGCCTCGGTCGTCGCCGCGCCTTCGGCCCGACTCTCGGCCACGGCAGTGGTCGCCGCTTCCTCCTCTGACGAGTCATCGTCGTCGCCACAGGCGGCGCTGACGAGGACGAGTCCGACCACCACCGCCACGGTGGACCAGCGCACATGGCCACGTCGTTTCATCACCGCAGAACCCCCTTCAACACAGGGCGGTCGCGACCGCCCCCACGGCTTGGCTGAACGAAGCGGCGCTGCTTGAGGGACGCCCCCATCATTCATCATGATCTATAGCAGGATTGCTCTGCCGGCACAACCGTCCGGCGCGATCTTTTCGTAGATGATCATGAGGAAAGACTTGACGGCCGAGCGTCCACGGTGTCTCCTTGATCGGGGACACTGACAGCCATCAAGGAGACCGCGATGACGTCGACCGAGCGTTCCGTGCGCCCGCTCAGCGAGACGGTCGATGCGGACAGCCACGAGATGATTCCGATGCACATGTGGGCCGAGGCCTTCGGGGAAGAGACCGCTGCGCTCTTCACTCCCCTTGCCGCCGGACTCATCAGCCGCGCCGGAGCGAACAGCACCAAGCGAGACGACATCGCCGGCGACTTCTTGCCGATCAATCACGAGACGGTCTGGAACCACAAGGGGCCGGACGCACCCTCAGCGATCGACCTGACCCGGCGACCCGCCGTGCTCGACGAGATGGGCATTCGCCGCCAGCTCGTCTTCCCGACGTTCGCACTCATTGGCATCAACATCTTCCACAACCCCGCCGCGCCCGCCTACTTCGGCTTCGATCCGGACAAGATCGACCAGCGGGTGGCTGGTCGATCGGCCGTCGACGCGCACAACCGCTGGGCGATCAAGACCGCTCAGGAGATCGACGTGGATCGCGTCCGCCCCGTGGGCATCGTGCTGACCGAGAGTGTCGAGACGATGGTCGCCGAGGCCGAGCGCCTCATCGGCGCCGGCCTACGCGCCCTGTGGATCCCGTCGGGTGTCCCCCGGCCGACACCTCTCCGGCCGACCGAGCGCTCGCCCCGTTCTGGTCATTGGCCGAAGAGGCGGATGTGCCCGTGCTCTTCCACGTGGGTACCGAATTCGCGTTCGCCAGCCCCCGGTGGTACGCCAACGCACCGGAGTTCGAGTACGGGCCGAAGTCGTCGATCGAGTTCCCCATCGAGCCGTACCGCGCCTCCACCATCCACCTGGCCAACGAGGCGTTCCTCGGCGCGATGATCCTCGGCGGTGTCCTCGAGCGGCACCCTCGTCTGCGCGTCGGTGTGATCGAGTGCGGCGCCCATTGGGTGGGCCCGCTGGCCGAGAAGCTCGACCTGTGGGCCACTCAGTTCCGGGGCCGCCTCGACGGCCTGTCCATGCGCCCTTCGGAGTACCTGGCGAGGAACGTGCGCGTGACCCCGTTCTTCTTCGAACCGATCGACCACTATGTCTCGCGGCATCCCGACCTCGTGGACGTGTACTGCTTCGGCAGCGACTTCCCCCACGTCGAGGGAGGCAAGGAATCGCTCAAGGGCTACTACGACCGGTTGGCCCCGCTCGGCCGCGACGTCGTCGAAAAGTTCTTCGTCACCAACGGCGAGCTCCTGCTCCCAGCCTAAGGCTCGCTCGATGTCGCAGATCGCCCGCCGAGTCCTCCACGCCGTCGTCGTCGTCTTTGGCGTCACCACGCTCGTCTTCTTCGTCACGCGCGTGGTGTCCGACCCGGCTCGGCTCCGAGTTGCCATCGAGGCGACCCAGGAGGACTACGAGGCCGTTCGAGAGGAGCTCGGTCTCGATGGGTCGATCGTCGAGCAGTACGGCGATTACCTCGCCGACCTGACATCGTTCGACTTCGGCGAGTCGTTCAACCAGAACCGGCCGGCCATGGAGATCGTCGCCGAGACGCTGCCCAAGACCCTGCAGCTCGTCGTCATCGCCCTCCCGCTCACCGTCCTGATCTCGACCCTCTTCGGAGTGCTCGCGGCGATGCGGCCGGGCGGTCTCGTCGACCGCTTGCTCGTCAGCACCAGTCTCGTGGGCCTGTCCATCCCCCCATTCCTCGTCGGGCTGTTGTTGGTGATGGTGTTCTCAGTGAGACTCGGGTGGCTGCCCACCTCCGGTACCGGCGGCCTCGACCACCTCGTGCTCCCTGTGCTCACGCTGGCCCTGGCGAGCATTGGGCGGCTGACGATGATGGTCCGGTCCTCGATGATCGATGAGCTGAGCCAGCCATGGATCGCGGTGGCGAAGGCCAAAGGCACGCGACGATGGCGGATCATCGGCGTGCACGCGTTGCGCAACGCTGCCGTGGCCATCACCACCCTCGCCGGATGGGAGCTCATCACCATGCTTGCCGGCTACGCGGTGATCGTGGAGTACATCTTCGCGTGGCCGGGGATCGGCCTCGCCGCGCTGACGGCCGCCTCGCGTCAGGACCTCCCCGTCGTCCAGGCCATCGTGCTGGTCATGGCGCTCATCGTCGTGGGCGTCAACCTCTTCATCGACATCCTGTACCGGGTCATCGACCCCCGCATCCGAATGCAATGATGAAACCGACCACGGCAGACGCCACCATGATCGGGACGCCCGAAGAGGTCGTGCTCGACAGCGGCGGCCAGCCTGACATTGAGGTGCGGGGCGGCTCATGGTGGGCCGACCTGTTCCGGGACAAGCTCGCGCTGGTCGGCGTCCTCGTACTTCTTGCGGTCGTTCTCGAGCGCGATCCTCGCCCCGGTGCTCGCCCCCTACGACCCGAGGGCCCAGTCGCTCACGGGCCGGCTCGAGCCGCCGGTGTGGCTCCAGGGTGGCTCGACCGAGCACCTCCTCGGCACTGACAGCCTCGGGCGGGACGTGCTGTCTCGCGTGATCTACGGCAGCCGCGTGTCACTCGTCGCGGGGGTGATCGTCGTCGTGTTGTCGGCGGTGATCGGCATCGCCCTCGGTCTTGTCGCTGGATACCGCGGTGGACGGCTCGACACGGTGGTGATGTGGCTCGCAGACATCCAGCTGGCCTTCCCGGGCCTCCTCCTGGCCCTCGTCGTGGTCGCGGCGATCGGGCCCGGGTTCGGGACGGTTGTCGTGGTCCTCACCGCGACCGGCTGGGTCATCTACGCCCGAATGGCACGCGGCATCGTGCTCTCCACGAAGGAGATCCCCTACGTCGACGCGGCGGTCACGGTCGGCTGCAAGACGAAGCGGATCCTGGTCCGCCACATCCTGCCGAACCTTGCCGCGCCGATGCTCACGCTCGCCGTCCTCGACTTCGCCCGTGTGATCCTCGCCGAATCGGCGCTGTCCTTCCTCGGCCTCGGCGTGCGGCCGCCGGCCATCTCGTGGGGTCTCGACATCGCAACCGGACGGACGTACATCTTCAACGCCTGGTGGCTGGTGACCATGCCTGGCATTGCCCTCAGCCTCACACTGCTCGCCATCAACCTCGTCGCCAGCTGGTTCCGCGTGCTCGTCGATCCGCAGCAGCGCGACAAGCGCTTCGCCAGCGCCGCAGCCGCCACGGCGAGCGCCGCTACGTGATGGACGTGACTGACACCGCCATCTCACCGTCGCACGACTCGGACAATCCGGCCGAGACAGTCTTGCTCGACGTGCGCGACCTCCGAGTCGAGTTCGACACACGGCGAGGCAAGGTGAATGCCGTCCGGGGCGTGTCGCTCCAAGTGAAACGTGGAGAGACCGTCGCCCTGGTCGGCGAGTCGGGGTCCGGCAAGAGCGTCACAGCGCAGGCCATTCTCGGCCTCATCGAGAGCCCGGGACGCGTCGTCGAGGGTGACATCCGGTGGAAGGGCCGTTCGCTCCTCCATGATGACGGCGCGGCCCGTTACGCACAGTCGATTCGCGGGCGAGAGCTCGGCGTCGTATTCCAGGACCCGATGACCTCGCTCAACCCGCTGTTGCGGGTCGGCACACAGATCGGCGAAGTGCTCGTCGAGCACCTTGACATGAACAGGAAGCAGGCCCGTGCGCGGGCAGTCGAATTGCTCGACCTGGTCGGCATCACGTCGCCCGAGCGGCGCGTCCGCCAGTATCCGCACGAGCTGTCGGGCGGCATGCGCCAGCGCGTTCTCATCGCCATGGCCCTCTCCTGCGAGCCCGAGCTGCTCATCGCCGACGAGCCCACCACGGCCCTCGACGTGACGACCCAGGCACAGATCCTCGAGCTGCTCGCCACCATCCAGCAGCGGATGGGCCTGGCCGTGCTGCTCATCACCCATGACCTCGGCATCGTCGCCACGATGTGCCATCGCGTCGAGGTCATGTACGCCGGGCGCTTGATGGAACGGGCCGGCGTACGCGAGATCTTCCACCGGCCCGGTCATCCCTACACGGCAGGCCTGCTCCGCTCGACGCCGAGGATCGACGTCGACACCGACCGGCTCTGGTCGATTGCCGGCACCCCACCCGACCCCCGCACGCCGCCGCCGGGCTGCCCGTTCCGACCCGCGGTGCCCGCTGGCCATCGACGACTGCTTGGAGATGCCGGCGTTCGTAGAGCACGAACCAGGGCGCACGATGGCGTGCTGGCGCCCCTTCGAGATCCTGCAACACGAACCCGTTGAGGCCACCGGTGAGTGACCAGTCCCCGGCACCCGTGATCGAGGTCCGCGACCTCGCGGTGCACTTCGACGCGAGCCGCACCGGACTCTTCCAGCGCCGCCGCCAGAAGGTCTACGCGATCGACGGTGTGTCGTTCACCATCGCTCCCGGCGAGACGCTCGGCCTCGTCGGCGAGTCGGGCTCGGGCAAGACGACCACGGGCCGCGCCATTCTGCGCCGCCTTCCGGTGACGGCTGGCTCGATCGCGTTCAAAGGCGAGGACATCACCCATCTCGAGGGTGAACCGTTGCGGCGACTGCGCCGTCACATGCAGCTCGTATACCAAGACCCGTACGCCAGCCTGAACCCCCGAATGCGCGTGCGTGAGATCATCGCCGAGCCGCTCGTCGTCCACGGGGTCGCCACCGCCGCGAGGCCCGCGCGCGGTGCGACGAGCTGCTCGCCCTCACCGGGCTTCCTCCCGACGCAGCCGACCGCTTCCCACACTCGTTCTCCGGCGGCCAACGCCAGCGAATCGGCATCGCCCGTGCTCTCGCGCTGCAGCCCGAGCTGATCGTGGCCGACGAGCCCGTGTCGGCCCTCGACGTGTCGATCCAAGCGCAGGTCGTCAACCTGCTCGAGGACATCCAACGCCAGTTCGGCGTCGCGTACTTGTTCATCGCCCACGATCTGTCCGTCGTCCGCTACATCTCCCATCGCATCGGCATCATGTACGCCGGGCAGCTGGTCGAGCTGGCCTCACGGGATCACATCTTCGCCAGCCCCCGCCATCCGTACACCGAGTCGCTGCTCTCCGCTGTGCCCATCCCCGAGCCCGACGTCCAGGCGACCCGCACTCGGATCGTGCTGGCCGGCGAGATGCCAAACCCCATGAACCCGCCGCCGGGCTGCCGGTTCCACACACGCTGTCGGTACCGGCAGCCCGAACGCTGTGACACCGAGCCCCCGGTCTTGCGGGAGGTGGCGCCGGGACACTGGGCGGCGTGCCATTACGCCGAAGAGATCGCCGCCGACCCCGTAGCGGTACGGAGTGCTGCCGTGAGCCTGTCTCGGGTCACCGCCCAACCGGCCGTCGTCCCCGAGGCGTCGTGAGATCCCAGGACAAGGCCGCGGTCGTGCTTCGACGGTCGTCGACCTGCGACATTCGGGCCCTCCTGATCGTCGAACGCCTGGCGCTCGCTGTCAGTGCGTCGATGGCCGGCGCGGACATCCCACAACACGTTCTTGGTGGTCGCGGTACCTGACGACGAGGTCCTCGATGTGTGCGGTGATTTGGGGTGGCGCCGTCACCAATGTCCGAGCGGCAGCAGCGCAAACCAAACTGCGCGTCCGGGGACACAGCGCGCACTGTGTGATCGTGGTCTCGGAGGCGGTGTCAGCGGAAGCTCGCGATTCGCAGTTCGGTGTCCGTGATCGCGTACTCGGTGGCGGCCTCGTAGGCGAGGCCGTCGGTCAGGCCGGTGTCGAGCGCGTGCGCGGTACAGGTCCTTGTAGGCCGCCAGCGAGCCCTTGCTGTTGCGCCGGATCGCCGAGGTCAGTTCGGCGGTCGCCTTGTCGAGTTCCTCGGCCGGCACGGCCCGGTTGACGAGTCCCCACTCGGCTGCCTCGCTGCCGGTGAAGGGGCGGGCGGTGTACGACAGTTCGCGTGCCTTGGTGATGCCGACGGCCGCGACGAGGCGCTGGCTCATGCCCCACGTCGGCCGGAGTCCGAACTTGGCGTGCGTGTCTCCGAAGGTGGCGCCCTCTGCCGCGATCGCGAGGTCGCAGGCCAGCACCAGTTCCAGGGCGCCGGTGAAGCAGTAGCCGTTGACGCGAGCGACGACCACCCTGGGGATGGTCGTGAGCCGCTGGATCACGGCGCGGGCGGGGAGATCGAGCACGTCGCCGACCTTGCCGCCGTGCAACGATCGTTGGCCCAGGGCCTTCAAGTCGACACCGGCGCTAAAGGCGCGCCCGGCACCCGTCAACACGATGACGTCCACCGCGTCGTCGTCGGCGAAGCGGTCGAGCGAGTCGGTGAGTGCCCGGAGCATCTCGGCGGTGATCGCGTTGAGCGCATCGGGCCGATCGAGGGTGATCGTCGCCACGCCGTCGGCGATCCGGGTGGTGACGCCGGCCGGTTCATCGGCGAACGCGGCGTCGGGCATTGTTGCATCCTACGGGCTGCGTGTTGGTGGTTCGGTCCGCCGGCCGCCGGATGAGTCGTGGCGACACCCGGCCAAATCACCGATGGGCATCGACAGAGGGTGCTGACGAGCCGTCGGAGGAGGAGGCCGGTGTCGGTCCCGCGGCGGCCGACGGCCGGGAGATGTCGGCAGGGTACGGTTGCCCAGTTGGCGAGGTGAGAACCGACAGGAGACGACGTGGCTGACCAATCGGATCGCGTGTCGTCTTTGCCCGCATGGACTGATGCGATGCGCCGACTGCGTGAGATGGCGGGCCAGATGACGGCTGCGGCACAGGCGATGGCAGTCGCCGGGGCAAAGGCGACGCCGCCAGCGTTGGCGCAGCCGATGGCACAGTACGCCGATCAGTTGATCGCCGTCAGCGCGGCAGTCACGACCCCACTGCGACAGCTACTGGACGAGCAGGAGCGGCTCGTCGAGATGATGGCCGAATGGGCCGAGCGGCACCGACACCTTTCCGAGCAGATCGCGGAGTGGGCTGATCAGCAACGTGAGCTGAGCGAGCAGATGGTCGAGCTTGCACGACCGCTCCTTGATCAGACCGCGATGCTGGAGAGTCTTCAGGCCGAGTGGAGCGGCCGATCCGCCGGCGATGAGCCCCTCACGTCCGGCGGGGAAACCTCCGCCAAGAAGGCGAGATGACGAGATCGCACGCCACGTCACCCACGTTGGGCGGGCATTTGGGCGTGCGGCCGCTCGGGTGCCCGGCATCGTGCCGTTGAGGTTCGGAGACGATCACGTTCCAGGACTGCAGCGGTAGTCGACGCACGTGCTCGACCGGTCCCTGCGTTGGCCACGAGGATTCGAGTCGGGGGATCTGGCACCGAGCCCAGAGAACACGTTCCGAGCGCGTCGGACGAGTCGTTCGGAACGGTGCGGTGCTGCGAGGCGAGCGCGCTGCCCGGGGCTGCTGTTCTCCGTCCGCACGCCTCGATGTGCACGCTCTCATTCGTTGTACTCTGCGAATGTTGATGACGTCGGCCCCGGCCCCTGGACGAGCTTCGACGACGAACGGCTGTCTCTCTGCCTCGTTCGGGTGGAGGCCACGAGCGCCGATGCCTGCCGGAACTCTGCGACCGATTCTTCGTCCGAGCGGTAGGAAGCCGGGCCGTTCGCACGTCGGCTGAGAAGGGAAGCAGCGGTGCAGCGACTGGGCGGCAATGACGCCAACTTCTTGTACCTGGAGACGCCGAGTGTGCACATGCACATTGGGTTCACGGCCGTCTTCGATCAGGCCCCGGGTGAGGAGTTCACGCTGGGCGGCCTCCGGGACTTGGTCACGAGCCGGCTCGACCGGCTGCCGGTGTTGCAGCGACGACTGCGCGAGGTTCCGTTCGGTCTGCACCATCCGGTCTGGATCGATGACAGCCGATTCGATGTCGAGTTCCACGTGCGCCGCCTGGCGGCTCCGGAGCCGGGAGATCGTGAGGCGCTCGGCGAGGTCGTGGCGGACATCCTCAGCCGACCGCTCGACCGAAGTCGTCCCTTGTGGGAGCTGCACCTGGTGGAGGGGCTCGCCGATGACCGGTTCGCCCTCGTCACCAAGGTGCATCACGCCGCAGTCGACGGGGTCTCAGGCATTGAGCTGATGACCATCCTGCTGTCACCGGAACCATCGCTCGTGCCGCACCAGGTGCAACGGCCGGTGAGCACGGACACGGTGCCGAGCGACGGGCAGATGTTGGTCAACGCGTTGGGTGAGCTGATGCGTCACCCGCCGTGGTTCGCTCGAACGTCAGCGGTTGCGACGCCGGAGCCCCTCGACATGCTGACGCCACCGGACGAGATGCCGCGGCGGTGGAAGAGCCCGCTGAACGCGACGATCACGCCGCATCGCAGCGTTGTGTTCACGGATGTTGCGCTCGACGCTGTACGGACGGTGAAGGCTCGCGTCGGGTGCACCGTCAACGATGTGGTCCTCGCTCTGTGTGCTGGAGCGCTTCGGCGCCTGATCGAGCGGTCGGGCGTCATCGATGCACCGTCGCTGGTCGCCGGGGTACCCGTCTCGATCCGCACGGCGGCCGAGCGCGGCACGATGGGCAATCGAGTGTCGTTCATGGTCGTCCCGCTGGCCACTGACGTGGCCACACCGCTGGAGCGGTTGAACGCGATCCACGCCCATACCGCGTCAGCGAAGGAACGGCACGACCCGGTGGAGGCCAGGGCGTTGATGGATTGGGCGGTTGCTGGCGGTCCGCGACTCGTGGCCCAGGCGGCACGGATGTACTCGCAGCTTCGCGTGGCTGACGTCGCCGGACCCGATTTCCACCTCGTGGTGTCGAACATCCCTGGGCCGTCCGGCCCGCTGTACTGCGCGGGCAGCTCGATGACGGCGCTCTACCCGACGGGACCGCTCGGTGAGGGAGCCGGGCTGAACATCACCCTCGGCAGCTATGCCGGCCAGCTCAATTTCAGCCTGATCACGTGCCCCGAGGTCGTCCCTGACGGTGCCCGCATCGCTGACGACCTCCACGACGAGTTGACCGAGCTCCTGGCGGCCACGACAGGTTGAAGGATCTCCCGATCCGTCGAGGTGACCGTCGACGCCGTGGGGGCGCTGGGCGGACCGATAACAGCGCGCGATAACACCGCCGCGCACCGGGAGTAGTGCCGGGTAGCCGCCGGAGCCGTTTGTGTTCGTCGAGCAGGGTGGCGGCGTGACCGCCAAGACAGGCGTTGCCCGGGTCTCCGGCACCGTGACCTGCGAGGGCGCGGCGGTGTTCGTGAACGTGTCCGGGACGCTGCGCCAGCGGGCCGGTCGAGTCATCATCCAAGGCGGGCTCTTCGCCGAGCTCGAACCGGCGTGTGACGGCACCCCGATCGCCTGGATGACCGAGGTCGTGGCCCCGCTCGGTCTCTTCAAGGGGGGCCAGGCGACAGCCATCGTCACCGCCGTGGCGTGCACCGAGCAGTTCGACTGCACCGAGGTGACCGTCACGCAAGACATCCGGCTGCGTGGCGGCGGCTGACCAACGCACTCCCTCCTCCACGCGGATGGTGGCCGGGATCGTAGATCCGCCAGGTTCAGCTCCAGATCCTCGCCGTCGCCGACTCGGACGCGCGTCGCACAGGCGCGTCGAAGGCCGCGCGTCGTGCCGGCGTTCGAGAATGGTCGAGCACGCGATTTCAGAACGCAATCGTCGGCAGTTGCGGTCAAGTCGGCGGACGCCAGCGCCTCCGCCCTCGGAGGGAATCTACGACAGGGCGGCGCACGAGCTGCGGCCAGGATGGAAAGCGATGGCTTCCACTGACAGATCGTCGAACGAGGCAGTGCTCGAGCTGCTCGCGGCAGGCATCGAGCGCGACATCGCGGCTCGCGACAACGTTGTGCTTGGGTTGTACGCCGAAGCACTGGTGGCCCTCACACTTCGCGGCGGCTTGGCTGCGCACCGCTGGGAGGTGTGGGACTGCGTCGGTCCGGATGAGGGTCGTATCCAGGTCAAGACATCAACCGGCATGGGATCGGCAAGAGAGCGGATGGAGCTGCGAGCAAGCCCAGCTGGCGAGGTTTCAAGCCGGGCGCGCGCTGGCTCGTTGAGACGAACGAGTTCGAGCAGACCGTCGAATGGCACGCCGATGTTTGGGTCCTCGCTCGGGTCGACGGGCTCGACCCGTTCGACGACGATGCCTGGACTTTCTTCGTCCTGTCGCGCGACTCCGTGCAGGGACTTGGTGCGCAGTCGACGAGCGCGTCGCGTCATCTCGAACTCGGACATCACGCTGTGCCCCTCTCGCGCCTCGCAGCTGAGTACGAACGTGTACGCGCCGCGGCGCCATCGTGAGGCCTGCGCAGAGCAGTCCCGACTGCGCTACGGCATCGGCCGCTCTCACTCAACCGGCCGGGTGCCGGCGGTGCAGGACGCGGCGAGCCGGGATTGTCCCCGTTGTTCGAGGCCAGTTCCGTCGGACCCCGTTCGCTGCTCGTTGTCGGCTGTCCGACTCGCTCGGCACGACGAGGCGCGTGATGGCCTCCGGTCGAATGGCACCGTCTCCAGCGGCGGACACCCATTCCACCGTTGAGCGCGGACAGATACGCGTCCGCCACGCCCCCGCTCGCGAGGTCTGCGGTGCCAAGCTGTGGTGGCGCCGAGGGTCGTTCGCGCATCGTTCGGGGGATCGTTGTACCTCGCCGTCGGCCGCCGCTGGTCGCCGTAGCCGGCGATCCGCAATCTCACTCGCCGTTGCGCTCGTAGCTCTTTCAGCGGGCACGCACGCGAGGAGGTAGCGATGAGGACCCGCCGGATGCTCCGCCCGATGTTCGGGCTGCTGGCGATAGCCGGGATCGTGATCGCGGCCGGGGTCGAGTCGCCGACCGCCGCCCAGTCGACCGACCCCGTGATGCTGCACCCACGTCTCGATGTCCGCCCGGTCGTACAAGGCCTGAACCTGCCGACCACCATCGCCTTCCTCGGCGCTGGCGACATGTTGGTGTTGGAGAAGAACACAGGTCAGGTGCAGCGGGTGGTGAACGGCGCGGTGCAGGACACCGTGTTGGATCTGGCGGTCAACTTCGGCTCCGAGCGCGGCCTGCTGGGGATCGCCCTCCATCCCGACTTCCCCGCCGATCCGGGCATCTACCTGTACTGGACGGAGAGCACCACGGACACCGACACGGATGTGTTGAGCGCGACTCCGCTCCTCGGCAACCGGGTCGACAGGTACGAGTGGGACGGGTCCGCCCTCTCCTTCGACCAGACCCTGATCAGGCTGCGAGCGATCCAGCAGGATGCCGGCCAGCCCGAGCGGGGCAACCACGACGGTGGGATCCTGGCCTTCGGCACCGACGGCAAGCTGTACGTCTTCGTCGGCGACGTCGGCCGGCGGGGTCAGCTGCAGAACCTGCCGTGCGGTCCCACGGCCGCCTGCCCCGGGCCGACCGTGCCCGACGACCAGTTCGGCGGCCCCCAGCCGGACAACGCCCACCTCACCGGCGTCGTCCTGCGGCTGGAGGACGATGGAAGTACGCCCACCGACAACCCGTTCTTCGCCGCCGGCGCGGCGATCGGCGGCGAAGTCGGCGCCAATGTCCAGAAGATCTTCTCCTACGGACACCGCAACAGCTTCGGGATGGCCGTCGACCACCGTTCCGGCGGGGTCTGGTTGCAGGAGAACGGCGACGACTCCTTCAGCGAGCTCAATCGCGTCGAGCCCGGCAGCAACGGCGGCTGGGTGCAGATCGCCGGTCCGGTGGACCGGATCGCCCAGTACAAGGAGATCGAGACGACCTTCGGCGGGCAGAACCTGCAGCAGCTGCGCTGGCCGCCTACCAACATCGCCGCCAACCCGGCTCAGGCCCGTTCCCGCTTGTTCATGCTCCCTGGCGCCCAGTACAGCGACCCGGAGTTCAGCTGGAAGTGGGAGGTCGCACCAGGCGGCATCGGCTTCGTGGACGGCCGAGGCCTCGGCCCGCAGTTCGACGGCGATCTGTTCGTCGGCGCGGCAACGCCGAACTTGGCCGGCGGTTACCTGTTCCACTTCAACCTGACCGGCAACCGGGCGAAGATCGGCGTCGACGATCCCCGCCTGAACGACCGCGTCGCGGACAACCTGGCCAAGCACGAGGTCACCGAGAGCGAGAGCCTGCTGATCGGACGCGACTTCGGCGTCGTCACCGACATCGAGACCGGGCCGAACGGCAACCTCTACGTCGTGTCGCTCAGCAACGGCACGATCTACGAGATCTTCCGGCGCTGACCACCACTCGCCAGATACAACCAGTCGGCTCCCGTTGGAAAGCCGCGGCTACCGGACAGGGCGCGAACGTCAGAAGCCGAAGCTTCTCTGGATGTCAAGCAGCGATCTGTGGTGGCCGGTTGGCGTCGTGTTGGAGTCCGAGGTCGGTGGTGATCGCGCGGTAGACCTCGCGGACGAGGTGTCGTTTGAGGCAGCGGACGATCATCTTGTGGGTGCGGCCTTCCGCGAGGCGTCGGGCCATGTAGCCTGGGTGGGCTTGTGCCAGCGGAGCCGGCTGATGATGACGACGTGGAGCGCCCAGTTGGCGTGGCGGTCGCCGTAGCGGTTGAGTCGGTGGTGTTGTTGCCGTCCGGACGAGGCGTCGATCGGGGATACGCCGCAGAGGGCGGCGAACGAGGATGATGAGCGCAACCGGTTCGGGTTGTCGCCGGCGGCAGCCAACACAGCAGTGGCACTTGGGTGCCGACACCGTTGATCGCCCGCAGCGTCGGCGCGGTGAGGGCGGTCAGCTCGTCGAGCTGCGCATCGAGGGCGACCAGTTCGCCGTCGAGATACTCCCAGCGGCGAGCCAGCGTGCGCAGCGACAGCCGGGCGGCCTCGAGCGGTGTCGTCGGCGCCTGGCGGCGACGGAACAGCGCCGCCTCGGTGACGATCGACGCCGTGGACCGACCGGCGAAGCGACGGCGCAGCTGATCGGGGGCGGTGTCCAAGACGGCGTGGATCTGGTTGCCGGCCTGCGTGCGGGCCTTCATCGCTGATCGCCGAGCGATCCGCAGCAACCGGATCGCTTCGACGTGGCCGGTGCCGGCCTTCGGGGTGCCGACCGCTTCACCGGCCAACACGGCACGCGCTGCGCCGATGGCGTCGGCCTCGTCGGACTTGCCGTAGCGGCGGCGGTGTTGCCGGTTCGGACGCATCACCTCGCGCACATCGACACCCTGGCCGGTCAGATGACGGGCCAGACCAGCACCCCACGACCCCGTCCCCTCGACCCCGACGGCGACCACCTCACCCCAGCTGCGCAGCCACCGCGACAGCTGTCGATACCCATCCACCGTCGTCGAGAACGATCCTGTCCCCAGCAGCCGGCCGAGCTCGTCGAGCGCCGCTGCGACGTGGACGTCCTTGTGCATGTCGACGCCGCCGTACACGCGAACCGCGACATCCGGTGGGTGTGTCATCGTGGTCATTGCCATCCCCTTCGTGCCTGCAGGTGGGTGGCACGCACAGCCGGTCCCGGACAGGCCAATGACGAGGCTCCTCGCACGAGCTTCTTTCAGGTCACGTTCGACCGTCTGGTTGTGCCGATGGCGCTCCGCTCACCGCGTCGACAAATCGGACACGAGGACATCCGCAAGGGAGTCAGGCGTTCAGCAGGGTCAGACCCGGCGAGCGGAGCGCCACCACCCATTCTCATTGGCGTTACCGGGTGGGGCGGGCCGGCACATTCCCCGCGGGTATCGGACACTCGCGCCCGGAGCGTACGGTGCGCGTGAGACCGCTTGTCCGTCCTCTTCGGATGCCTCAGAGGACGTCGCTGGAACCCAGGAATCCACTCGGCGCTTGTGTCGCCGCGCCGCCTCTTCACATGGTCGGGCGGAGGATTTGCCCCACCGAACCCGCTCGGCGGTCGCCTGTCTGCTCCGTGCAACACTGGCGGCCGCTAAGCCACGGGACAACGTCTCAGCAACGCAGGCGGTGGACTCGACGGCTTCTCGAGCTGCGCGTAGCCGTAGTAATCGTGAGCGGATCCAGCGCTCGCCGGGGTGAGTTCTTGATTCGAGTCTGCCGAGTGACCAGCGCTTCGACCAAGGCCGAGCGAGCGACTGACTACTTGATCGGCGTCAGCGAGCCAGGCACCTCGCCGATGGTCCGGAGATCCGCCCCGAACCGGCGGTCGTCGTCGTTCGTCTGTTTGCTCTCCGTTGCGAGCCTGCCGGCTTCCTGAGAGCTACCGGCAAGGCGGCCAGCGAGAAACGCGAACGAGAACAGCGAGCGGGGGTTCTCAAGGAGGTAGACATCGATGTGCTCGTTGAGCGAGGGCAGCCTCGTCATCGAAGCTCCCGACCGGGCACGAGGCGCTCGTCGTAGCGGCGCTTGCGCGGTAGGCACCACCAGGACCGATTGGCCGTGTCGGTCCGCGCCGACAAGCCACACCGGCTCCCGTGAGCGCCGAGCGCGCTCTGGGGCGCTTGGTGGACACTCGGCGGTCGTTGTCGCGCGTTCGGGCACGCCCGGGAGGGGCGCTGCAGTCAGGCCAGGGTGAGCGGTGGGGTGCCGCTGCGTAGACGAAGGAGGACGAGGAGGTTTGCTCAGCCGGCTGTGCAGTCGGTGCAGTGCACGTCGTCAACCCGTTCGCCCGCGACGAGCCGGGTGACCCAGTCCACGAGTGGGTGGCCGTTGACCTCCTCGGTGTAGAGGGTTCCGTCGCTGAGGGTGGTGTGCTCGTCACCGGGCGCGATGTAGCTGTGCAGGTTCACGCCGGCGGCCTCGATCTGGGTCTCGTTGGCGTCGATCAGCGAGAGGAGATCGGTGGCGGGAATGCCCGCGAGTGGGTACCAGCGTTGCTGCTGCTCGTCGTAGGCGTAGTCGTGGCGGGCGAAGACGATCTCGGGGTCGTGCTGGCCGCTTTGGATGAACAGGCCTGGAATGCTCCACTGCTCGCTGCTCGGGCCGGCGCTCGCGAGCCATGGCGGGATGGTGGTGCTGAAGCCCCAGGCGGCGACGATCTCGTTGATGCGAGCCACGTCGGGGTATGAGCCCGATCCGTCAGCGAGCACCGTGATCCTGGCGTCGGGAAGCCGATCCGACACGAGCCCGGCGTACAGCGGCGCGGCGATCGCGCCGGCGCTCTCGCCCACCACCACGACGTCGGATGCGCCGGGAGCAGTCGCGGCGACGAAATCGAGGGCGGCCGTGCCATTCACATATCCCTTGTGGTGGACGGTGAGACCCGGTGCGTACTCGGTGGTGATGTTGCCGAGGTGTGCGTCACCGGTGCAGTACGGCACGTACACGACGGAGTAGTCGGCGAACGGGTTGCGCTCGTTGGACAGATCGAAGATGCCACCCGCGCCGATCGGGCCCTCGTCGATCGTGGTGTTGTAGAGGCCGCTGTCGGGTGCGCAGGTCACGGCGGAGAAGCACACGCCACCGTCTTGGAGGTAGACGAGCACCTTGTCCGGGTTCGCCTGACGCACCCAGAAGCTGAACTCCGAGCCATCCGAGCACTGGCAATCGCCTCCTGGCACGATCCGCTCCCACCCCGCTGCCACGTCACGTGCATTCGAGGCTGGACCGGAGTTCGTCGCGAAACGTGGCGGCGAGGTGCTCGCACGACGCGTTCGGCCACCTGCAACTCCTCGTCTGCGACTGCGGCGGGAGGGCTGAGGAAGAAGTCTCCGTCGGTGCGGACCTGCGGGTCGGCGAAGTCCTCGATGCCGTTGTCACGCATGCACTGGGCGAACTCGAACGCCGCCTCGAGAGCAGCGCTGCGGGTGGTCGGGGCGGCTGACACGGTGGTCGCCGGCGCCACCGTCGTCGCAGCGGGTTCGGCAGTGACCGTGGCATCGGTATCGGTCTCGGCACCGTCGTCGGCGCAGCTGACCAAGCCGGCCGCGAGCAGCACCACGATGACCGGAGCACTTCGAGCCGTCCTCACACGACGAACGTACGACCAACGACGAGCACGTCATATCGGGGAGATCCCTCGTCGATCCCTGACCCCCGAGGCGTTCTCACCCCAGTAGCACCGTCTGCGAACTCGCCGGCGACGTGGAGGACTCCGTCGTGGGTTCCCGGGCGATCGCGTCATCGGTGGACTGGTCTCGGCAACATGAGGTGATCGTGTCGAGCAGGCCCCGGCGGTCCGTCGCAGGGTCGGGCTCTGGTCACGGCGCCGGGCCGTCGCCTGGTTGTCGATGGCGACTACGACGCGCGGTGGCGAACCCACCAGTAGCAGGCGAGAACGAGGGCCGCGCCGAGTCCGAGGAAGGTGATCGACTCCCAGATCTGCAGCGTCCAGAATTGGCTGCCTGGGTGGACCTTGACCACCTCGTGGAGGCCGAGTTGGTCGGCGCACCGCATGTAGCTCGCCTCGGAGCTCGTGCGCGTCAGGTTGCACGCTTCGGCCAGCACTCGGTCAGCTGCGCCGCCGGGGAGCACGCGGCCGGCCGCGTCGACCGTCGAAACTCGACCTCACCCACGCGCCGGCGGTCGCGGCTTGCTCGTCGGGCGGGCCGAACATGGTGAGCGGGCGCGTCACCGTGACGGTGCTGACGAGTCGCGGCCGTACCACCCACTGAAACGTGAACCGGGCCACGAAGAACCCGACGAGCGTGACGGCCATGGCCGGCAACGTGCGACGCATGATCGCGCCGACGAGCGCGCCGAGCGCGAGGGCGAACAATGCGTAGGCGATGGGGGCGATGCCGCGCTGGCCGAAGTTCGCGGTCCCGATCCGGTTGCCGTGGGCGTCGAGCGGCAGCGACCACCATGTGAACAACGCCGCGAACACTGCGGTCACCACGATCGCCGCAGCGGCGAGCACGGCGAGCTTGACGCCGAGCCACCGGCCGCGGCGTCACCCCCTGTGTCCACGCGAGCCGGTGGGTCCCGAGTTCCAGCTCGCGGGCGAGCAGTGGCGCCCCCCAGAACGCGCCGATCGCTGCGGGCACTCCGATCAGCACGGTGCCGAGGAGCTGCAGCGACGAGTAGATCGTCGAGAGGTCCTCTTCCGGGGTGGACGCGATGTGTGCACGTGTGGCGAGCAGGACGATTGCGATCATCACCGTGGCGCCCACGGCGACGATGGTCTGGGCTCGGGCCTGTCTCCAGGCAAGCCACGTCATGACCGCACCGCCGCGAGCGACGCCAATTGGGGCGCAGGGGCGCTGCTCGCCATGTAGGCCAGGACGAGGTCCTCGAGCCCGACGTCGGCGACGACCCAGGCCGGGTCGAGGATCGGCCCAGCCGTGCGGACGAGCGCCGTGGTCTGGCGCTCCGTGTGGCTGGCGCGGACCACAACCTGGTCGTCGGGCATCGACCGCAGGTCACGACGTGGACCGGTCAGCAGTCTGTGCCCGGCCAGGAGCTCGTCGACGGGCCCGGCGAGTTGCACCCGGCCTTCGGCCATGACGATCAGGTGGTCGCAGACGCGCTCGATGTCAGCGAGCAGGTGCGACGAGAGGATGATCGTCGGTCGGCGGTCCGCCATGAGCTCCATGACGTCGGCGAGGAACGTGCGTCGCGCCAGCGGATCGAGACTGGACACCGGTTCGTCGAGTACGAGCAGCTCGGGCCGCTTACCGATGGCGAGGGTCAGCGCGAGCTGAGAACGTTGGCCGCCCGAGAGCTTGCCGGCGCGCTGGGCGAGGTCGAGCCCGAGCCGACTGATCCGCTCACTTGCCAATCGCGGTGTCCCAACCGGGGTTCATGTGCGCACCGAGGCGCAGGTGGTCGGCGACTGACAGCCAGCCGTACAGCGGGGCGTCCTGGGCGACGAACGCCACCCTCGCCAGTTGAGCGGCATCGGCTCCAGGGCGGCCGCCGAGCACGGCCAGTGAACCCGCGGTGGGTTCCAGCAGCCCAACGGTGAGGTGCAGGAGCGTCGACTTGCCGGCGCCGTTGGCGCCGACCAGGCCGACCACGGACCCGTCGGGGATCGCCAGCGTGCAGTCCCGCAGCGCCCATCGCCGGCCGTAACGCTTGCCCAACCCCTCAGCGACGATCGCGCTCACTCAGGCCACCCCCTCGTTCGAGGCGTGAAAGGTGCTCTCGAACAGCGCGGAGATGCTGGCGTCGTCGAGACCCGCTCGGCGGGCCTTGGCCAGCCAACGGTCGAGCTCCACCCTCAGCCCCTTGTGAGCGGCGACCGATTCCTGCGCGAGGGACCGGGTCACGAACGTCCCGAGGCCCGGGCGGCCGACAGCGAGTCCCTCGTGCTCGAGCTCGCGGTAGGCCTTGAGGACGGTGTTCGGGTTGATCGCGATCTGGCCGACCACATCCTTCACGGTCGGCAGCTGGTCTCCCTCGCGCAGCAGCCCGAGATGGAGGGCCTGGCGCACCTGGTGGACGAGCTGACGGTACGGCGGCACCCCCGAGTGAGTGTCGATCCGAAACTCGATCACCGCAACCGCCATTTACCTAACCTCATAGAGGAATGGTGGAGGACCACAGCCCAGCTGTCAAGCGGTGCAGCTCACGACAGTCCGAGGCCACGCTTGCTGCGATCCGCTCTCGGAGCACTGCGATCCCGAGATGCCGTGACGCGCTACCTGACCGTGCGGAGGTACCCGCACAGATCAGCGCCACGGAGCCGGCGTTCGGGGGCAGCCACAGATCGGACACGCCGTCCGCGGACCGCGGCTTCCGAGCCGCGCCACTACCGGGTAATCGGTGCGCCGTCCGCATGTCCGCTTGCCATCGCGCTGAGCGCCTTCACCGGTCAGGTGTCGGTGATGGTTGGGAACTTCCAGGTGCCGTCGAGGATCTCGGAACGTGGCTGATAGAGCCGGACGGCGTAGTTCCAACCCTCGGTGATCGGGATCGAGTTGGGCGCATCGGGGCCGTGGTCACCGAATCGGACGGTGACCGATCCGTCCGGGTCGCGTACGCCGGTGATGCTGTTGACGCTGTAGGCGCCGGACGGGTTGGGCTCGAAGAAGCCGTCGGCGTTGTAGACCGAGATGGACCAGAACACGTTGACCGGCACGTCATCGCTGACGTGTAGTTCGTAGCGGCCGACAGGAAGCCCGGCGTCGACGACGAGATAGGTGGCTTCCTTGGCGGGCAGCCCGCCCCACCCGGCGGCCGTGCCCAGCAGATGATGGACAGGGTTCACATCGGCCTTGGTGCCGAACATGCTGTCGGCTGACGTCACCCCGGCCGCCAGGCTGAGCAGTGCCTGACGGGTGCTGTCGAAGCTGTCCTGCTCATAGTCAGGCATCACGAATGGCTGGGCGGACTTGGCCGTCAGTCCGAAGCCGTCTTGTATGGCGGCCACTCCACTGAGGTCGTTCGTGTCGTTCGGGTCGACGAGCACCCGCGCTGCAGCGAAGACGTAGGGCGTCTCGTGGCGGTCGACACTGAGTTCGTACACGCCGGGATCGTGAAAGATCTCGTTGATGTAGTGATCCTGATTGACGATCATCACCGACACGTACCGATCTCCGTGTTCGGGCACCGTGAGCGTCGCGCTGTCACTGATGTCCACGACGGCGAAGCTGTAGAGCGTGTCCCGGTTCATTCGGATCACGGTCTGGTGGTCGACCGATGCCGGGGCGCGATGGTGAAACCATGTGTTCACCGCTCCCGCATCGGCCTGCAGACCGGCGAACATCCGGTTCGTCTCAGCCCGCACGAAGTTGTCAACGTTCACACGCTCTGCCATCCGATGACACTTGCACACCGGCAACGCCGTGCCGAATTGATGCCATGCGCTCCTTGACCGTGCGGAGGTACCCGCACAGCACCGGTCAGTGGCGACGTGACTGCCGGGGGGCCGTCGCAGGCTGGAAGTGGCCGCTGAGAGAGCCCTTCCATCATCTCCTGTCGCGGTACAACGCCCCCAACGCCGCCGTCGACGACGTGGAAGGTGCGGCTATCAAATACGCCACGGGGCACCCCCATAGGGCCATTTACGGTCTCGCTACTTCTTGCGTAGCTGCAGCCGCCTGCTTCTTGGCCGCCTCGTTCACGGGCTTCTTGTTGCGAGCGTTCTACTTCAGAACGATCTCGTCGATGTTGAAGACCGGCTTGGTCATCGCCGAATTCGCGAGTTCGAGCGCCTTGGCGCTGAGGCCCTGGAACTGCGGGTTGCCGGCGTCAGTCAGCTTCTCGACGGCGAGGAGAGGTCAGGAACAGGTCGACGCTCAGATTCGCCACGCGTCCGACAGCGACGTCCGTCGAGCGCCCTCGAACGCCGGCTGCGGTCGTTCGCGAGCGTCTGGGACCGGTGGGCCGAGCGCCTTCCGGATCGGGCGATGCGGGCCACTCCTGCCGCTGGTCAGATCCACGTCGGGGGCGAGGTTCGGTGCACGCGAGGCACCGGCGTTGGGCCGCTACGGCCGCGGTCGAGGCGTCAGCGGCTGGCGTTCACTCCGAGTCACGGGATGTCGCCGGGGGCTGGCGGTTGAGGGGTACCTCGCCACCGCGCTCGCTCGATGGCGGGGTGTGCGGGCATCGGTGGCTGGTGAGGGCTCAGCGGGCGCTCACTCGGAACACTGGCCAGCCGATGTCGGTGCGCCATCGGGCGGCTTCGGTGGTGTCGCGGGGTCCGACGAGGTATGTCTCGCGGACGGGACCGGCGACGGCGAGCGCGTTGTCGACGACCCATGTGCCGAGCTGGCCGTAGGTGACGTCGATGTCGTGGTGCTCGCCGATGTGGGTGGTGACGGCCAACTCGACGGCTGGCAACGTGACGGGGTGCACCCGGCCGATGTGGGGTGGATCGGCAACCGGCCGATATACCAGCAGGTGTCCATGGCCTTCTTGGAAGAGGGCGTTGTCGTACAGGCCGCCGGGGCAGCCCGTCGGCTCGGAATCGACGGCGTCGAGCTCGGCCATCGCGCCGGCGTACCAGGTTCGGACGTCGTCGCGGTGCACGTCGTCCTCGATCGCTGCCACCGTGGTGGCTGGCACGGCCCGCAGCTCGACTGGCAGCTCGGCCGGCTCGGGTTCGAGCAGTCGTTGCAGCGATGCGACCGCGGCGCGTGTCCGGTCGAGCTGAGCCTCGAGCCGCTGGAGGTGGTCGGCGACGAGAGCGGCCCGCGTGGTTGGTTCCGGGGAGCGCAAGATGCGCTGGACGTCGGCGAGGGGGACCTCCAGTTCGCGCAGTCGTTGGATGACCTGTGCGGTGGGGATTTGGTCCACCGTGTAGTAGCGATAGCCGCTGGACCGGTCGACGCGTTCGGGTTCGAGCAGGCCGGCGTCGTGGAGGCGGCGAAGGGTGCGCACGCTCACGTGGGTCATCTGGGAGAACTCGCCGATCGACAGCACGCGGCCACTGTGAACCCTCCCTGGGGGGAGAGTCCAGCGCTTGACCCTCCCAGTGTGGGAGGCCCCACGGTGGTCGACATGACCACACCGACCCGCATCAATCCCGGCGAGCTACCCGCCGTCATCCGCAACTACCTGGCCGCTCACGCGGCCCGCGACACCAACACGGCCATCGAGGCGTTCGGTCCCGACGCCGTTGTCGTCGATCAAGGACGCACCTTTCGCGGGACCGACGAAGTCCTCGAGTTCCTGCGCAACGCTGGTACTGAGTTCGACTACACGACCGAGCTCGTCGACGCGCAGCGGATCGACGACGAGCATTGGGTGGCCACCAACCACCTCGAGGGCGACTTCCCGGGCGGCGTGGCCGACCTGGCCTACCAGTTCACGATGGACGGCGACCGCATCACTGCGCTGACGATCGCGACCTGACCGTCACCCTGGCCCTCCGGCTCGCCGCCATCCGCGGGCTCTGCGCCCACTCCGGATCGACGATCACCCACAACCGAACAGGCGACAACCATTGTGAACGACATCCACCAGCATATCGCTCAGGAAGCACCGACGATCCTGCTCGTGCACGGCGCGTTCGCCGAGTCCGCCAGCTGGAACGGCGTCATCGCCGACCTGCAGCAGCGCGTGGTCACAGCGTCGTGACCGTGGCGAACCCGTTGCGCGGCCTGCAGCGCGACGCCGCCTACCTGCGCAGCATCATCGACGGGTTCCCCGGGCCGGTGGTCGTCGCCGGCCACTCCTACGGCGGCTCCGTCATGAGCGAGGCCGCCGCCGGCGCCGCCAACGTCACGGCACTGGTGTACATCGCCAGCTTCAACCTCGAACCAGGCGAGAGCACCGCCGAGCTGGCCGCCAAGTTCCCCGGCGGCCATCTCGGCCCGGCCCTCGAACCGGTGCCCTTCCCGCTCGCCGACGGCGGCACCGGGACCGACCTGTACATCAAGCCGGACCGGTTCCACGACGTCTTCGCTGCCGACGTCGCCGCCGACGTCGCCCGGCTGATGGCAGCCACACAGCGACCGATCGCGGCCTCCGCGTTGGAGGACACCGCGACCCAGGCGGCTTGGAAGACGACCCCCTCCTGGACCCTCGTGACCACCCAGGACCTGGCCATCCCCGCCGACTCGATGCGCTTCATGGCCGACCGCGCCCGGTCGACGACCGTCGAGATCGACGCCTCCCACGCCGTCACCGTTTCCCAGCCCGGCGCCGTCGCCGAACTCATCGACGCCGCCGTCCGCACCACCACCGGCACCGAACTCACCGACGCATTCGAACGCGCAGCGGTCGGCTGAGAACACGACCCCAGCGAGCGCGCACTGATCGACCCGGCGACGATGCTCGAGCAGCTCCGGGAGGACGAGAACGGTGCGTAGCTTCGGGATCGCGACTTCGACATCACTGGCCGGGGTTGACAGCAGCTTCGGGCGATGCCCATTGCGCAGGCCTGTCCGCTCGGGTCAGCGTTCACCCGAGTGCGGCACCGATCAGACTGGTGAGCTCCGCTTCGATCAACCGCTGCAATGCGACCGTCAAGATGTCACGGAGCGACGTCAACAGGGACGGGTCGGTGCCGGCAAGTCGGGCGCCAAGGTCGGACACGGCAGACTCGTGAGTGGTCATCCCGAGGACCGGTGCCGCCTCCTCACCACGTGATGGGACTCACTCCCGACGGGCGGTGACCGCCGAGGAGGTGGACACCCAGCTCGCTGGATCGAGCCGGCCCTTGTGCGATGGGAGCGCCTTCTCTACCCTGAGCGCTGCGCCGCGGCAATTGACAGCTTTGACAACGCCGGGTGGCCTCGTCGATCGTGCGCACACCGCGCTGGGTCTCGAGGAGGGAGAACATCGGACATGAGCACTCACCGCCGGGCCGTCCGGATGCGCCGATCTGTGGCCCCGATCGTGACCGCGATGGTGGCGCTGAGCACCGTCACCGGCACCACCGTGCCGGCGCACGCAGCGCCGCCGCAGGCGGTCGATCCGTTCGCGCCGGACTTCGGTCCCAACGTGATCATCGTCGATCCGGCAACGCCCGTCGACGACGTCCAGACGATGCTCGACGAGCTCGCCGCGGCGCAGGTCGATGCCGAGATGTCGTCGGCGCGGCACGCGGTGCTCTTCCTCCCTGGCACCTATGGCACGGCGGCGGACCCGCTGCAGGCCCGCGTCGGCTACTACACCGAGATCGCGGGTCTCGGCGCCGTCACCCGAGGACGTTGCGATCACCGGCAAACTGGAGGTCTACAACCGGTGTCTCGCCGGCGGCGGCACGTCGAACTGCATCGCGCTCGTGAACTTCTGGCGCACCATCTCCAACCTGTCGCTCGTCGTGAACCCCGCCGGCCAGGACGGTTGCCGCGCGTCGGCGAACTTCTGGGCCGTCTCGCAAGCCGTCTCGATGCGCCGCCTGGACATCTCGGGCGGGAACCTTTCGCTGATGGACTACTGCACCGCCGGCCCGCAGTTCGCCAGTGGCGGCTTCATCGCCGATTCCCGCCTTCCGTTCGTGATCAACGGCTCACAGCAGCAGTGGCTCACCCGCAACAGCGTGGTGGCCGGCTGGTCGAACGCCGTGTGGAACCAGGTGTTCGCCGGCGTCGAGGGCGCGCCGGACGACGCAGGCTTCCCGAGCCCGCCGTACACCACGCTCCCGGCGACGCCGGTGAGCCGCGAGAAGCCGTACCTGTTCGTCGACGGCGACGGCCGCTATGCCGTCGCGCGTGCCGTCGGCGCAGACCGCTACGCGGGGGATCTCGTGGGCTGACGGCGAGACGCCCGGCCGCACTGTCCCGATCACCGACTTCTACATCGCCCAACCCGGCGACTCGGTGGGCATGATCAACTCCCAGCTCGCTCGTGGCCGGCACCTGCTCCTCACGCCCGGCGTGTACGACGTCGCCGGCAGCATCAACGTCAAGCGCGCTGACACGGTCGTACTCGGCATGGGTCACGCGACCCTGACGGCGATCGATGGGTCGGTGCCGCTCAAGGTCGCCGACGCGCCCGGCATCGTGATCGCCGGCGTCACGATCGACGCCGGCGCCGTCGAGTCCCCGATGCTGCTCCAGGTCGGCAAGCCCGGTCGTGGCCATGGCGCGAAGCTCGATCCCGCGAACCCCGTCACCCTGTCCGACGTGTACTTCCGGGTCGGCGGCCCGCACATCGGAAAGGCCGACACCGCGCTCGTGGTGAACAGCAATCACGTGCTCATCGACCACACGTGGGTCTGGCGAGCCGACCACGGGATCGAGGGCTTCACCGAGGGCGTGAACGGCGACACCGACCGCTGGAACACCAACACCGGTCGCACCGGCGTCGTGGTGAACGGCGACGACGTGACCGCGACCGGCCTGTTCGTCGAGCACTTCCAGCAGTTCGACACCGTCTGGAACGGCGAGCGCGGCACCACCGTGCTGTACCAGAACGAACTGCCCTACGACCCGCCCACCCAGGCCGACTGGACGCGCCCCGACGGCACGCTCGGTTACGCGGGGTACAAGGTGGCCGATCACGTGAGTGCACACACCCTCTTCGGCGGAGGCGTGTACGTGTTCAACCAGAACAACCCGTCGATCAAGACGGAGAACGGGTTCGAGGTGCCCGAGGGCGAACGCATCGCGCTGCACCACATCATGACGGTGAACCTCAGTGCGGGAACGATCCTTCACGTCGTCAACGGAGTCGGCGACGCCGCCGACACCACCCGCATCGGCGTGCCGGTCTACATCGTCGCGCATCCGCCGCCCTGATCCACTCGCCCACCAACAGCGGGGATGCGCCACCCGCTGGCCTGCGCTCGCGCCGGCGCATCAACGATCCATGCGTCTTGTCGTTGGATCGGCGCGGCACGAGGCATCGCCCTCACGTGAGACGTCTCGCCGCGAACGGAACCGGATGCGCTCCCTGTCGGTCGCGTGCTCGTAGGCTCAGCGAGCCGCCGAGATACACGAACCTGCCAACAGCCCGAGAATTCCTCGAGGGCTTGTGGGACCGACGCCGCACCCGATCATCGATCGCGTCGACGGGTCGGCGTCATCACGGCGCTTCTCCCGCCGGTCGGCCGCGACGTCGCCGGCCGGCCGTGCGGGTTTGGCGGGTGTCTCGCAGGATCGTTGGCGCCGGCGTCTCGGAGTACCCCACGCCGAGGAGCGCGAGCGGGTTCTGACGTTCGGCGCGAGCCGCCGGGACGATCGATGCGACGATGGCGAAGGCGCCGAGGCCTGCCGCGACCGTCGTGCCGAGCAGCACGGGAAACGGTGCCTCGGTGGCCACACCGACAGAGGCGCCGAGCGTCCGCCAGCCCCACCGGCCGCAGATCACCCCGAGGGGGATGCCAGCACGGCTGCAGGATGCCCGCTTCACCATCGGCGACGCCATCGTCGAGAAGCGCGCCGCCGGCGAGACCGCCCTGTTCGACGCCATCGACGAAGCCGTCACCTTGACCGACCGCGCCGAAGGCGATCCGCGATCGACCCGCGCTGTGGTCGTGCTCAGCGACGGTGCGGCGACGACCGGCGGATGCCTCGACGACCTCATCACCATGACCACGACCGACGAGGACGACATCACCGAGTTCTGCGCTCAGGAAGGCCAGGAGCCGATGACGGCCTCGCGAGCGGTGCCGGTCGACAAGGTACGCGGCATCGAGCTGCGCGTCCCGCACGAGCACCCCGTCCAGATCTTCTTCCTCGGCTTCGGGGAGGCCGACCTGCACATCGGACGACTCCTGGCCGAGGCCACCGGCGCCGAGTATCAAGGCTCGGCTGGCGACGACCTTGCCGCCGTCATCGAGCAGCTCAGCGGCTACTTCTGAGCCGACGTCGACGGCTACGCCCCTCGGCGTACGGACATGCGACTCGGTCTGCACCCGGAGAGTTCGAGTGCTGAGGAACGACATGCCGTTCGGCGCTCCCTCGAGTCGGCGTCGGAGCGTCGTTCGGACGCGACGTTCGGGTGCGTCGTGTGGACGGCAAACGTGGCGAGCGAACTACCGTCGCGGCGGCGCGCGAAAGGAGAACCGATGGCCAGCGAGATCGTTGTCCTGATCGTCGGATTCGTTCTCACCACGGTCGTCGGTGGACTCCTGGGCGCCTATTTCCAACGGCGGACTTGGGACCACCAACACGAGGCGCAGTTGTACGAGCACGAACTCGAGCGAGCCTCGCAAACCTGCTACGCGTTGAGCGTGCTCCTCGACCGGCGGCTGTACCGGATGGTGCGTCTTCAACGAGCGATCGCCGGGTGTCATCACGGCCGCTTCACCCGAGACGACGTGGACGCTCGAATGCGCACGTATGACGAGGTGCTCTTCGAGTGGAACGATGCCTTGAACGGGAACCTCGCCGTCATCGGCACATACTTCGGCGAGCCGGCGCGCCGGTTCCTCGACGAGGAGATCTATGAGTCGTTTGCGACATCCGGCGCGTGTCTCGAGAGTGCGTATCGGGCGTTGAGCAATGAAGACTCCCGCCCCGATCGGCGCGACTGTGAGCTAGACCGACTCAACGATCTCGTCTATCGGCTCGTCGCCTACATGACCAGCCATCTCCGTGACGGCATCGTTGGTCGGCGACTGAACGAAGCGATTCCGACTCCCAGTGCTCCCTGAGAGAACTCGGACTCGCGGACACCTCATGGGCTGAAACCGATCGCATTCTCTACAGGGTGCTGAGGCGAACTCGCCGCGATCGAGATGCCGTTCGGCACTCGGACAAGCAGCCGCCGGCACCGCGTTCGGTATGGACGTTCGGTGCTTGGCCGACCGGGATCGTGGAGACCATTGCGTTCACGATCGGGAATTCAGCCGATCGAGCATGCCGGGTCAGGTCAGCCGCACGAGGAGAAGGTGACGTTTGACTCCGTCGACCGACTCGAATCGCGCGTCGACTCGAGTGGCTGTCCACGCCTGGAGCACGGCGGCGAGCTCGTTGGCGTCTCCCACCGACTCGTTCGCTGCCGTCACGCGCAGGCACGGCCCCGTGCCCCCTTGCCAGAGGATGTAACGGTCGCCGTCCCACCCCTCGGCCGCCTCCCACGCGGTCGCCGGTGGGATCCCGTGGCGGAGCGCGAGGAAGAGGCCGAGGCGACCGAGCACGCCCGTCGAGCTCGGCTCGACCGGGGCGCCGGGCGCCGGGACGCTCGTCGCGGTCTCACCGCTCAAGTACATCACCGGCTCGATGATGTGCTCGCTGGTCGCATCAGGGCGCGGAATCCGATGGGGTGGAACGCGCGCATGCTCGCGGCGAAGCGGGCGACGGCATCGGGTGCCGGGGCGGTGGCGAACATCGTCGGCAGCAACGTGTCGACGAACGCTGCTGGCGTCATCTCCGACCGTGCCAGCGCCTGACGGAGGCGCTGTTCTCCCACCTCGGGTGGAAGCGAACCAGCCCAGCCGGCGTAGCCGGAGACGATGGCCAGCGAGCGTGGCACCATCGGGTGTCGATGGGCCAGCTCGAGGGCGAGCGCCCCGCCGAAGGACAGTCCGACGACATGGGGACGAACCAGACCGAGCGCGGCGATGAACCCGGCGAGGCAGTCGGCGTAGCCGGCCATGCCGAAGGACTCGGGAGGGTCCCCTGAATGGCCAGCTCCCGGCGCATCCCAGGCGACCACGGTGAAGTCTCCGGCCAGTTCGTCGAGCTGGTCTCGGCACGTCGCCGCTCCATCACCCACGTAGCCGTGGGCGAACACCACGGCCGGCCCCTCTCCCAGCCGCTCATGGCTGACCTGCAGCCCATCGACCGCGACCACGTCCATCGAGAACGACAACGTACGACCCGCTCGTGGAGCTCGGGACGATCGTGACGACCGACGTGTGCGGGGCGCGCCGTTCGGCTGGCCGTCCCGACCATCGACCTGCAGTGGTTCGGGAGCTCCCGATCGGGCATCATGCGCTGCGTGGGACTTGTCTGCGGACGCTTCGTCGCACCCGACGACGGCGCTGCGGCATCCCGACCGCGCCGGGGAGATCTGCACGCTGGACGGCAGCGACGCGAGGGGAGGCAACATGCCGGAAGTGTTCGAGGGAGACCTTGAAGGAGCAGTGTTCTGGGGCGCCGATCTCAGCGGCGCCCGGTTCCGCGACGTCAACCTCACCGACGCGAAGATCAGCCACGCCTGGCTCGTGAACGTCGACATCGACGCATTGGTCGACAAGCTCGTCATCAACGGGGTCGACGTCACGGCATACGTGAACGAGCGTGACCCGTGGTACCCGCTGCGCGCGATGCTCCGTCCTTCGAACCCCGAGGGCATGCGCGCAGGGTGGGCTGCCCTCGAAGACGCGTGGGCGGAGACGGTGACCCTGGCGAAGGCGCTTCCCGAAGACACGCTGCATCAGTCGGTCAACGGCGAGTGGTCGTTCGTCGAGACGCTGCGACATCTCGTCTTCGCGATGGACAAGTGGTTCACGGCGCCGATCCTCGGAGAACGCTTTCACCCGATCGGGTTGCCGCACAGCGGTCCCGTCGACTTCCCGTCGCTCGGCCTCGATGACGGCCTGAAGCCTTCTGTCTCGGATGCGCTCGTCGTGCGCGCGGCTCGGGCCACGCGCTTTCGCGACTATCTCGCATCGGTTGCGGCGACCGACCTCACGCGCCCGGTCGACGTGGTCGAGAACGGCACGAACCCCGTGCAAGAGTGCATCTACACCGTCTTCGAGGAGGAGTTCTGGCACAACCGCTACGCGCGGCGCGACCTCGCGGAGCTGGCAGCGGCGACGTGAGCCCGAGCTCGAGCGTCACCGGCGGCACGTAGGGCCCGGGCGACGTGGTCCTTCGCGCCGGTCCTCGTTGCTCGACCAGGCCATCGACCCGGCGACCGGGGACACCCGCGATCAGTGCGTGTCTCAGCCAGGATGGTCGGGCGTGGGCATCGAGATCTCGCTCGACGGAGCCGACGAGCTCGCGGTGGGGCGTCGCGCGACGACGGGTGAGTTGGCTGCCCTGGATGAGCATGGCTTCGTCGTGATCCCGGCGCTCCTCGCCGACGCCGAAGTCGAGCCGCTGCAAGCCGAGTTCGAGCGCCTCGTCGCTGGCGACGAACGCTCGACGCTCCACGAACTGGGGACGCGGCGAACGAAGGCGACGAACGACAACGACGTGTTCGCCGTCTGCTGGCGTCACCGTGTCGTGCTCGACGCGGCCGCCCACGTCCTCGGTTCGACCTTCCCGGTCGGGCACGTCGACCTCCGCGATCCGGTTCCCGGCCACGGGCAGCAGCGTCTCCATCCCGACCACGGTCCGACGCCCGT
Organism: uncultured Acidimicrobiia bacterium; assembly: GCA_963784255.1. Classification (GTDB taxonomy): domain Bacteria; phylum Actinomycetota; class Acidimicrobiia; order Acidimicrobiales; family Ilumatobacteraceae; genus JALZMG01. The sequence goes on from CAWAQO010000009.1 coordinate 53,203, forward strand.
GCCCGGCATCACCGCGACGTGGTTCCTCGACGCCTTCACCGCCGACAACGGCGCGACCCGGCTCCTGTCCGGCTCGCACCGTGCACCACCCCCGAGCTCCGAGGTCCCGATCCCTGGCACCGAGGTCCCTGTCGCCGACGAAGTGGTCGTCGTCGGCCCGCTCGGGTCGTTGCTCGTGCGCGACGCCCGCCTCTTTCACGCCGCTGGGCGCAATTCGACAGCCGGTTCGCGACGCAGCGCGCTGGTGTTCTACCAACATGACATCCCCGTGCCCGACGAAGGCTGACCGACGGATCGCGCGTCGAGTGCGGCGACGTCGTTCGGTGGCGGCGCTCGGCGCTCGCCGGGTCAGAGCGTCAGGTCATGAGGAGGGCGTGGCGCAGTGCCTCGTGCCATCGTCGGGTGACGGGGTCGTACGCGCCGAAGTCGGTGGCGAAGTCCCAATAGCACCAGGAGACGTCGAGCTCGTCGGCGATCGTCCGGACGTGTGCCGTCCATGCCGCCCGGTCCTCGGCGGCGGCCAGACGGATCGTGCCGAACTCACCGATGAACAACTGGCGACTCCGTTGCCGCGACCAGGAGACGGCGGCGGCGAGGTCACGGCGCACGGCATCCCGCTCAGCCGGCGATCCCCACGTCGTGCCCAGCCAGCCCGCTGCGTGTGGCCACCAGTCGGCGCCCTGATGGGTGAACGACAACGGCAGGTAGTAGTGGATGGTGACGAGCAGCCGATCGTCGTCGGGGAGCTCGAGATCGTCGAGTCCCGCGATGGTGTTCATCGCAGCTGGGCCGACCACGACCTCCCGGTGCGGGTTGCTGACGCGAACGACGGTGAGCGCTTCGGCGAGCAGGTCGTTCCATCGCCGGCCGGTCACGTGTGAATGGGGCTCGTTGAGCAACTCGAAGCGGACCGTCGGCGGCAGCTCGGCGTAGCGCGCACCGATCTGGGTCCACAGGGCGAGGAACCGGTCGCGTTGGGCGGCAGGGTCGGCACACAGCTCGTCGTAGTGATGGATGTCGACGATGACGTCGAGGTTGCGTTCCACCGCCGCGTAGACCAGTTCATCGACGGCTGCGAAGAACCCAGGCTCGATGTCGAATGGCGCGCTCGTCGACGCGTGCTTCGACCAGGCGACGGGAAGACGCACCGTGTCGAACCCGAGCGCGGCGAATCACGTCGAGATGAGCGACCTCCATCGCAAACCTTCGGTGATCGTCGACCGCATCGAGCGCGTTCCCGATGTTGATGCCACGCCGCATCCCCGAACGGTACCGATGGCCGTCTCCGAGCGCGTCGGCTGATCCTCCTCCTGGCGGGGGCGAGGCGCGCCCAACGGGATCGATGAAGCGTCGGCGAGCCCGCGAGGTGGCGACTCGCGCTCGAAAACGACAGAAGCCGCCGGCCTGGGCCGGCGGCTCCGATGTCGGATCGATCGATCAGAGAGGACGGACGTTCTGCGCTTCCTCACCTTTGCGCCCGGCGCCGACATCGAACTCGACCGCTTGGCCTTCAGAGAGGGTCTTGAAGCCCTCACCCTGAATGTTCGAGACGTGCACGAACACGTCATCGCCTTTCTCACGCGAGATGAAGCCGAAGCCCCTGTCTCCATCAAAGAATTTCACTGTACCTTGCACGACTACCAACTCACTTCTGGTGCGGACCGCCCCTGCGGCGGCCCGTATGGCCGAGGGTACGCGGACGGACGGCCAGTTCCTCCCCGTCGTGTGAGAAGACCGTGAATTCGTCAGCCTGACGCCTCTCATCCGTCGGCGTACGCGTGTCGCGGCCTGCCCTCGCCGGGCAGCGAGAACCGAGGATCACCCTGGTCCGTACCGATTGGTGCGCAGCAGTGGCACACGATTGTTGCCCGCGCCGGCCAAGGAGGCAACAGCATGAGGATCAAGGCGACCGTTGCGATTGCGGCATTCGCCGTCGCGGGTGTCACCGCTGTCAGCGGCGGTACCGCCTCAGCAGGATGCGCGATCACGCTCGAGTTGCACAACCGTGGGAGCTCTGGGGTGACGATCGACTGGCACGAGAGCGACGTCCGGCTCGTTTCGAATCCGTGGAAACGCCTCGGGACCGGAACCAGCTACGTCGGCCCTGGTGACACGCGGCGGATCGCCTACACCGCCGACTGGGGTGTTCGTGGGCTCGCGACTACCGCCTCTACGTCGGGAGCGGTCCGAACTCGTGGTGGGCCGAGTACGGCTCGACAACCGACACGGAGCCTCACATCCACGTCGACTGAGGCTGAGACAGCGAGCCGGGCTGCCGGCTCGCTGGGGCCGAGGGCTATTGCCGTCCGCCGGGCAGGGGAGGCTGCCGACCTGGACGGCCCCCGCCATCGCCGGCGACAGTCGCGCTCTCGGCTGGGACACGATCCAGTTCCTGTCGGCCGACGACGGGCGCCGACGCTCCAGCACGTCCGGGAAGGGCCGGGCCTGAGCGCGGCGTACCGCCCGGGATCGAGGCGTCACGTGTCGAGCGGTGCACGGAGCCAGGCGACCATCTGTCGAACGACCTCGTAGGCGGCCAAGCGCCCTTCGGTGGTATCGGTCTGCTCGGCTTCTGAGAAGGTCGCCCACATCCTCTCGATGATCGACGGTCCTGCGTTGAGGAGCGACTCCGAACCTGCCGAGGCCCAACGCGCGAGCACGTAGCGAACGAGCGCTCCGACAGGGATCCCTGTTGCCGCGCTGAGTGGACGCAGCGTCTCGAGCGGATCGAGCATCGTGTACAGCGCCACATCCGCCTTGAAGTTGGCGTCCGGGTCGTCGTCCGACCATGGACCTGTCCACCGGATCAGCTCGATCGAGGTCTCCGTCATCAGCGAATGCTCGCACTCCGAACGATCCTCGCTGCCCATCCTGGAGCACTCCGACTCGCGCCACTCCCGGATCACGACGAGGGTCGATCGCCGGACCGGCAACCGGGCCACGGCTCCCACGGCGGCTCGAACTTCTTCGGGTCTCGCCGCGTGCGTTGACATGCGCGGGCAGCGGTCGTATCAATGGGCGTCGCTGCGGCGCGGTCGTCGGCACTCGTGCTGCGGGTGCCGCCGAGCTTGGATCGGTCGCGAGCTCTCACGGGACGGGGTGCCAATGGCTGTGCAGGGGTACGCAGGCGCAGTGTCGGGCAAGCCGGGCGACAGGATCGAGCTGTTCCTCAGTGCCCCGGCGGGCACGGCAACACTGACGGTGCAGCGGTACGCGGGACCTCAGTCGGCGACGCTGACGACGACCGTGGCACCGCAGGCGGTCCCTTCGACGAGTGCGTGGGCGGGGTTCAAGTGGACGTCGAGTCCCACGTCGACGTTCACGATCCCGCCGACGTTCCCGAGTGCTTACTACCGAGTGCTCGACGGCACGGACGTGGTGGCCGGATTCGTCGTTCGAGCCGCTGCGCCCGGGACGACGTCGAAGGTGCTGCTGTCGGTCGACATGCTGACGAACCAGGCCTACAACGGAGCTGGCGGGAAGAGCCTCTACGACCCGAACCGCGCCTCGTTCGTCTCGTTCAACCGACCCGGCGGGCTCCCGGACGGACGTGAGCTCCCGCTGCACGATTGGCTCGCCAGCCAGGCCCGTCCGGTCGAGTGCTGTGCCGCGCAGGACCTCGGCACCGTCGGATTTCTCAATGCGTACGACTGCCTCATCGTCGCCGGTCACGCCGAGTACTGGACTCGCGCAATGTTCGAGCAGGTCGCCGCGTTCGTCGCTGGAGGCGGAAACCTCATCTCGTTGTCCGGCAACACCTGCTACCGACAGGTCCGGTTGGAGTCGAGCGGCAGGAAGCTGACGTTCTACAAGTACGCCGGCGCCGACCCCGCCAAGCAGGCACTCGACGTCAGCGTCGCCCTCGCCGAGCCGCCCGTCAACCGGTCACAGGCCGCGCTCCTCGGCGCCAGCTTCACCTACGGTGCTTGGGGCGCCCAGGTGGCGCACCCGTATCGGCTGCGATTTCCTGGGCATTGGGCAATGGCCGGCGTCACGGCCACGCAGACGGCACCGTTCCTCGGATACGAGACGGACGCCGCGCCGTACGTCGAGGAAGACGAGGGTTACCCCCGCACGACCGGCGAGGAGGGCACACCCCCGACGATCGTCCTGCTCGGCACCGCTGATCTCCGCGACGCCAACTGGCAGAAGCCCGGCGCCGCGACGATGACCATCTACCGGCGGAACGGAACCGTGTTCAGCGCCGGCTCGACTGATTGGGTCGACACCCTCACCGGCCAACCGCAGTATCCACTCGATCCGTCGGTCATCGCGATCACCAAGAACGTTGTGAACCGGTTGTCGACGCGGATCGCCGCGGACTGGGAACACGTCGGTCACGCCAACGACGGCAGCGCCATGACGGCGGTCGGCACCCGTCTGTTCCTGGCGACAACGGCGAACCGTTTGTGGCGTCGACATCCAGTTGCCGCCGACGTGCCATGGCGCGACGTCGGTCACGCCGACTCCGTCATCGCCCTCGCGTCCGACGGCGACGTGCTCTACGGCCTGACGAGCGCCGATCAGTTGTGGTGGCGGCCGGCGATCGAGACCGACATCAGGTGGAACGCGATGGGCGTCGGCGCCGGCGGTGCCAGCACATTGGCATTCGCCGGAGGACTGCTCTACGCCACCGATGCCGCCGGCAGGATCGGTCGGCGTCCCGCGACCCATCTTGCCGGTGCGCCGTGGCGCACACTCGCCCTGCCACCACGGTCGTTCACGGCGCTCGCATCGTTCGCCGACATCTTGTTCGGCACGACCACCGACGGTCGCCTCCTCCGCACGAACAAGGACCACATCGCCGAAAGCACGGACTGGGTCGACATCCATCACTGCTACTTCTCCATCGGCTTGGCTGCCGTTGGCGCCTCACTCTTCGTGGCCACCAGCGAGGACAAGCTGTGGTGGCTCGATCTCCACGGTCTTCGACGGCCCTGACCGATCAGGGTCGCGCCGCGAACAAGAACCAGTACAGAAGGTCGAGATCGGGCTTCGACCCGGCCACCGGGCGCACGTAGCCGTACGCCTCCGTCGAGATCGACGTCGCACCGGCGGGCCCTTGGCCGGCGTACGTCGTGGCGGTGTTCAGCGGCGTCATCCGCCACCCGAGCCGCTCACCCATCGACGCGTCGGCGAGCGCGTCGGGAAACGACGTCCCAGCAGGCGGCGTGAACGGCGACCCGTTCGATTGCGTGACCTGCACGTTGTTCAGGTACCAGGCGATCGACGACGGGAAGTGCTGCTCCTCATTCGTCAGATACATGACGGGCGCGAACTGCCGCAACAGCGCACCCGGGTCAGCCGACGTCATCGCCAATCCCTCCTGCGCCCGCGGCCCGGCCGTTCAGCCGTTGGCGTACTTCTCGAGGCCATCAGATGCGAGCTCGTCCGGTGCCATGGCGACCCGATCGTGGACGAAGGCGTTGAAGGTGCCCCCGAGAACATAGGAATTGAACGGCACATGAGGGAAGCTGGCTTCGACGATGAACGTCATTGCCGTGCTCCTCCGCGTCAGGCGATGCGGGTGACGTGCGCGACGTGGCCCGAGGCCGGCACGTAGAGCTCCTTGGTCGCGGCCATCCGGCCCAGGTAGTCCATGTCGCCGCTGAGCTTCAGGCGGACGGCCTCGGCCGCGGCCAGGTCGGGTTGCACGCCGATCCAGGTGATCTCGCCCATCTGGCCGTAGACGTTGGTCAACACCGACACCGGCGCATCGGTAGCCGTGGTGACGTACTGGGCGATCTCGACCGCCCAGCCGACGGCATCGGCCATGCGGTCCACCAGCGCCGTCGCGCTCGTGATCGTCGCCACGGCACCGATCGGGGGCGGATCACCCGGCTGGCCGTGCACGAGCTCGCGCAGGAAGTCCTGGCCCGGCTGGGCGACGAGGTCGCGTCCGTTCTCGAGCTGATCGAAGTACCCGTCGTCGACGAGCAGCTTGGCGGTGCCGTCAGCGAGTGCCACCTGCGATTCGACGATCGCGCTCCAGGCGACGGTGCCGATCGGGTAGCCGAAGTTGGCTGACCACAACGAGACGTCGAGATCGGAGTTGGCGTTGACGTACTCGGTGATGCCGATCGCCCAGGGCACCGCCTGACGTGGGCTACCAGTCAGCGTGACGACGCGGGAAAATAAGAGCATTGGTGTCCTCCCTCAGGACGAATCCGACCGCCCGGCCGGATGCCCCACCTTCGCACCTTTCGTCGACATGCACAAGGGCAACATCACCCGAACCCTCCGGTCGCGCTCCAAGAAAATGATCGCCGCGATCGTCACGGCCTCCATCACCGCAAATGGCGGTGATCGGCACTCCGCCCGCCGCGTCGATGACGATGGCCCGCAACGACCTCGAAACAGCGCACGCCGCGGCTCGAGCATCGTCGCCGACGGCGGCGTGGATGACGGCGCCGCCCCGCCGGTGTGGCCGCTGATGTTCAGGCGACGGCTGCGGTGCCGCGCGGGCTCGTGGGAGCCGGTGCTCGACCGGGCTTGGGGTGGCGGAAGAAGAGGATCAGCACGGGCACGAGGTAGCCCAGGTAGGCCACGACCTGCTCGATGGAGGGGCGGGGGTCCCAGCCGTAGATGCCGGCGAGGAACCGACCGACCTGGCTGTCTTGGGTGAGCCACCGGTACCGCGTCACGTCGTAGACGTGGTTGAGGTTGAACGAGCCGACGTCCCCGGCCGCCTGCAGGAACAGCACGGCGCGGGCGACGAGCCCGGCGGCGAAGAGGATGATCAGTACCCCGGTGATCTGGAAGAAGCGGCGCATGTTGAAGCGGTGGCTGCCCTGGTACACCAGCCATCCCAGCCCGGTGGCCGCGGCCAGTCCGAGCAGGGTGCCGGCGACGATCCCGCCGTCGCCGCTGTCGGTCGTCGTCGAGAGAAGGAACAGGGCCGTCTCGAGGCCCTCCCGCAACACGGCAACGAAGGCCACGGCGGCCAGCGCCACGCCTGACTGCTCGGCGAGGGCCCGGGCGGCCCGGCCTTCGAGCTCACCCTTCAGCTTGCGCGCGTTCGTGCGCATCCAGAAGATCATCCACGTCAGCAGGCCCGTTGCGGCGATGCAGATCACCGCGAACGTGCGCAGCCGGGCGACGCCCTCGAGCCCATCGACCGTCGCGTGCAAGACGAGCCCGACGACCGCAGCGAGGACCGCGGCCGCCGCCGTACCGATCCACACCCAGCGTCGCTCTTGGGGCCGTTCGCTGCGAGCGACGAACGCCAGCACGATGGCGACGATCAACGCCGCCTCGAAGCCCTCACGGAGGGCAATCAGAAAGCTCTCGCCCATACGTGAAGCATGCCTAACACATAGTGGCGTGGAACGCACACCGCGTCACAGCGGGCCGTCCCGATGGGCCGACGCACCGGTGCGCCGCGAGACGGTCGGCTGTCGCGATGGTGCGGGTGGACGAGCTGGTCAGGGCGCGAGCACGTACCGGCCGCGCACCCCGCGTCCGGCCATGGCGCGGTGGGCGTCGGCGACCTGGTCCAGCGGGACCACGGCGTGGACTCGGGCCGGCAGCTCGCCGGACGCCGTGCGGGCGAGGAGATCGGCCAACCGTTGGCCATCGGGGTGCGCGACGACGGCCGTGACGGTGATCCCGCGCTCGGCCGCCGGCTCGGCACTCGGCTGGACGCCGACAAAGACTCCTCCGTCGCGGACCAGCGCGACGCCCCGTTCCTGGAGCACCGCGCCGTCGGCGACAGCGTCCCAGCCCCGCTCGGCGTCGGTGGTGAAGGCCGCGCCGAGGCTGCGGACGAACTCCTCGTCCGCCGCTCGGGCCAGACCGGTCACCTGCCAACCGCGGTCGGGCGCCAGCGACGTGACGTACGCGCCAACGGCGCCGGCCGCCCCGGTGACCAACAAGCGGTTGGCGCCGCTCGATGCCTCGCCGAGCAGGTCGACGATCTGGGCTGCGGCGAGCCCGTTGAGCGGCACCGTCGACGCCGCGACGAGGTCCAGCCCATCGGGTACGACGGCGAGGTCGCCGGCCCGGACGACGAGCTGCTCGGCGTACGTGCCGAAGTCGCGGTCGAAGCCGGCGACCAGGCCGGCGACCCGGGCGCCGACCGCCAGGTCCACGTCATCGCCGGTGGCGACGACGGTGCCGGCGAAGTCCCAGCCCAACCCGGTCCGCTCCGGTTGGTCGACCAGACCCATGGCGTGGAAGACGCCGCCAGCGACGGCGAGGTCGACGGGGTTGACCGGCGCGGCAGCGATTGCCACCCTCACCTCGTCGGGCCCGGGTTCGACGAGGGGAACGTCGACGATCTCGATCGAGTCGGGTCCGGTCGGGACTCGAACGATGGCGGTGCGGAAGGTGGATGTGGTCATCGTGATCCTCTTGGTGGCTGCTCCAACCGTGTGTCGTCTGCATTGTGCACCTGTTACTCTCTGTGGGGAAGTAGGCACCTCAAGGTGTGTAAGTCACTCTCGGAAGGCAGGAACGCTCGATGCCGCTGACGAAGGCCGCCCAACGGCAGGCACAGGCCAAGGTCGACTACGACGCCTTCCTGGCGAGCTGCCCCAGCCGCCAGCTGCTCGACCGGATCTCCGACAAGTGGGTCGCGCTGATCCTGGCCGCGCTCGGCAGCGACGGACCGCACCCGCCCGGGCGCGAGCGCGCCCGCGCACCACGTTCGATGCGCTTCTCCGAGCTGTCCCGCCGGCTCGCCGGGGTGAGCCAGAAGATGCTCACGCAAACGCTGCGCGCCCTCGAGCGCGACGGCCTGGTCACCCGCACCGTGACGCCGACCGTGCCCGTCACGGTCACCTACGAGCTGACCGACCTCGGCCTCTCCCTCCACCACGTGATGCGCAACCTCAAGGAGTGGGCCGAGGCCCACATGGACACCGTGCTCACCAACCGCGAGCACTACGACAGCCGCCTCACCTGACCGCCGCCGTCCAGCAGCACTGTTCTCGTCGGCTAGCCGGATCGAGGAGACAGAGTGTGTTGGAGGATCGCGGGGACGATCGTGTTCCAGTCGACCTGATCGACGCCGTGCCCGGCTCCCGCCAGCGGCAGCAACGTTGCGCCGGGAATCTCCTTCGCCAGCGCCTCAGCGTGCCCGAGCGGGAACATCGGATCGGCCGTGCCGTGGATCACGAGCGTGGGCACCTTGATCGAGGACAAGGGCCCATGTGACCGATCGTCGTCCGAGAGGGCGTCGTGATTCTGCACTGCCGCGATGTTGTGGGCGCGTTCGACGTCGCGCCGGACGAGCTCACGGGATGCCGCCTCATCGAAGGGGCGCTCGCTTCCGTTGAGCACCCGCGAGTAGCCGACCAGGTACTCGATCACCGACTCGGCGGTCTGACCAGTCCACCTCCGCCGTCGCCACGAAGCGCCCGAACTCCTCGGTCGGCGGTGGGAGCCCGCGGTCGCCGGGCGTCGCAGGAGAGGTACCGATGAGCACGAGCGAGAGCACGCGATCGGCGAAATCGAGCGCAAGGAGTTGCGCGAAACCGCCGCCGGCCGAGACGCCGACGATGTGGGCCGCGGGAAGTCCATAGGCGTCGAGCACACCGGCGGCGTCGGCGACCAGGTCGGCGCCGTTGTAGGCGGGGTGGCCAGGCTCGTACGTGACCGATCGGCCGGTGTCGCGGTGGTCGTAGCGGATCACGAACCGCCCTCCGTCGGCGAGCATCCGGCAGAAGCCCTCGTCCCACCACAGCATCGACGCGCCGATGCCCATGACCAGAAGGATCGGAGGGTCGGCGACGTCGCCGAACGGCTCCGTGCAGAGCGCCACGCCGTCTACGTCGATCATCGATTCGGCCACGTTGCCTCCTCTCACCGCAGACCCAGCACCCCGGTCACTGCGAACGCGCTCTCCCTTGTCGACGAGGGAGAGCCCCGGAACTCATCGTCGGGAGCCGGTCCACGGGCGAAGGCGACCTCGAGCCGACAGCCGCAGGTCCGGGCGGCCGCGAGATTCGCCGCCGCCGCGCCGCCGAGACCGATGAGTTTGCGGGCGGGGTGTCGTCGGAAGGGGCATGGACAGCGGCTACGCAGACATCAACGGCCTCCACCTCTACTACGAGATCCACAGCGACGGAGAGACGCCGCTGGTGCTGTTGCACGGCGGTGTCATGACCATCGAGCTCACGTACGCCTCGCTGCTTCCGGTGCTCACGCAGCGCTACCGGGTGATCGGCGTCGACTTCCAGGCCCATGGCCGCACCGCCGACATCGACCGGGACCTCACCTACGCCAACCTGGCGAGCGATGTCGTCGGCCTGCTCGACCACCTCGGCATCGAGCGCGCCCACGTGATCGGTCACAGCATGGGCGGCGGCACGGCGCTGGAGCTGGCCGTGAACCATCCCGCGCGGCTGCTGTCGGTCGTGCCGATCTCGGCCAGCGTGCGCCCCGAGGGCACGCACCCGGACCTGGCCGACCCCAGCACGTACGCCACCTCCACCCGGATGCCGACCGAGCAGGACTTTGCCGACATGGCCGCCGCCTACGCCAAAGTGGCCCCGCACCCGGAGCGGTTCGACGACCTGCCGGCGCGGTCGATGACCTCGTTGAACGGGTGGACTGGCTGGACCGACGAGCAGCTCGCCGGCATCACCGCGCCCATGCTCATCGTGGTCGGCGACCACGACTTCACCACCTCCGCCCACGCTGCAGTCATGCAGGAGCTCATTCCGGGCTCGCAGCTGGCGATCTTGCCGGGCACGACCCACATGCAGGCGCCGCGTCGGGCCGACTTGCTCGTCCCGATGCTTGCCGCGTTCCTCGACTGAAGGCGATCGCGTCCTACGACATGGGTGGGGGCACGGACATCCATGCCCTTCACCACGGCGCCCACGACTCGAGCCGCAACCTCGGCGGACGCCAACCCGAGTCGCGTCGCGGAACGCAGTGGAGTGCGGCGCGGTCCGTGTGCTGGGATCGCGCCGCCGATCTCACCGAGGAGGGCCTGATGCGCCAAGCGTCACTGTTCATCGATCCGGGACTTGATGCCGATCTGAAGGACGTGACGCGAATTGACAACGTTGAACTTGGGGATCCTGGCGCACGTCGACGCCGGTAAGACCACCCTCACCGAACGGCTGCTGCACGCGGCTGGAGTCATCGACGAGATCGGCCGCGTCGATGACGGCACCACGCAGACCGACTCGCTCGCCCTCGAGCGCCAACGCGGGATCACGATCAAGTCCGCGGTCGTGTCCTTCGTGGTCGACGGCGTGGCGATCAATCTCATCGACACGCCTGGCCACCCAGACTTCATCGCCGAGGTCGAGCGCGTGCTCGGCGTTCTCGACGGTGCGGTCCTGGTCGTCTCGGCGGTCGAGGGCGTGCAATCACAGACGTTGCTGCTGTTTCGCGCCTTGCGCCGGCTCGGCGTGCCGACGGTCGTGTTCATGAACAAGATCGATCGGGTCGGCGCTGACGACCAGCGAGTGCTCGCAGCGATCGCAGAGCGTCTCACCGCGAACGTCCTCGCGATGGGAGCGCCCTGGGGCGTCGGCACGAAGCGAGCCGGCGTCGCAGTGCATCGACTTGACGATCCGACCTTCGCCGAGGCTGCCATCGAGGCGATGGCCACCAACGACGACATGATCCTGCACCGCTACCTCGACGAGGCAGCGATCGATCCCGGCCAACTGGGCGAGGCACTCGCCGAACAGACGGCGCAACTGCAGGTTCTGCCCGTGTACTTCGGCGCAGCCCTGACCGGCGTCGGCGTCGAGGATCTCCTGCACGCGATCCCGAAGCTGCTGCCCTCCGTCGATGGCGACGGGACGGGACCGGCGTCGGGGACGGTGTTCAAGATCGAGCGAGGACCGAGCGGCGAGAAGATCGCCTTCGTGCGGATGCTCTCTGGGACACTACGAACGCGGGATCGCCTTCAGTTCGGCGTCGATGTCGAGACGGTGACCGCAATCGAGGTCTTCGATCGAGGCTCGACGCAACGTCGTCCGGCAACCCGTGCTGGCGAGATCGCCAAGGTCCACGGACTCTCGACCGCACACATCGGCGACACCTTCGGCCCGACTGCCCACACCAGCGACCGACTCGCCTTCGCCCCACCCGCCCTGGAGACCGCGATCGTCCCACGGCGCGAGGGCCAGAAGCGCGCCGTGTTCGACGCGCTCACCGAACTCGCTGAACAGGATCCGCTCATCAACCTGCGCCAGGACGACTCCCGCCAAGAGCTGTACCTGTCGCTCTACGGCGAGGTTCAGAAGGAGATCGTCGCCCAAACACTGACGGCTGACTACGGACTCGACATCGACTTCCGACCGACGACGCCGGTCTGCATCGAGCGACCGAACCGCGTCGGCGCGGCCGTCGAACTGCTCCGACCCGGCCGGTCGCCCAGCCACCCATTCCTGGCAACGGTCGGCTTGGAGATCTCGCCACTGCCGCCCGACTCGGGCGTGACCTTCGAGCTCGCGGTGAGCGTCAAGTCGATCCCGATCCACGTCTTCGACAGCGTCGAAGCGTTCCGACAGCTCATGCAGCGCACCGTTCTCGACACGCTGCGCCAAGGCCTCCACGGCTGGGCGGTCACCGACTGCCGCGTCGTCATGACCGACTGCGACTACGAGGCGCCGCCCCGCAAGTGGCCCGGTACGACCCTGTCGGACTACCGCCTCCTCACACCGCTCGTGCTGATGGCCGCTCTGAAACGGGCCGGTACGACCGTGCTCGAACCCGTCCTCGAGTTTCACTTGGAGGTTCCTGCACACGACCTCGGCCCGATCATGTCGATCCTCAGGGAACTCGACGCCCACCCGCGCCGGCCGAGCACGAACGGCTCGACTTCCGTGCTGGAGGGCGTGATCCGGGTGGCACCCTTCCATCACCTGCAAGCTCGGCTGCCCGAACTGACCCGCGGGGAAGGCGTGATCGAGTCTGCGTTCGCCGACTACCACCCGGTCCACGGCGCGCCACCCTCACGCCCCCGGACCGACCGCAACCCGCTCGACCGGACCGACTACCTCCGTCGCGTCACCCGCAGCGTTTGACCGGGGGAGGGCGACGTCCAGCCCGACGGAACGCCGGGTCAGTGGGAGCCCTGGCGGCCGAGGGTCTCCACGGGAGTCGCGCCGGGGCGGGTCCACTGCGGCACGGGCCGGCTGGTCGGGCCCCAGGCGGCGACGCCGTCGGCGTCCGAGCGCCAGTACCAGCAGATCGGCGAGCCATGCCCACCGACCGGCGAACCGGCCTGCGGGGCCGCGGGCCAGCCCGCGGGGTTGTCCTCCCACGCCTCGCGGCGGCCGTAGGGCGTCATGTCGAGCAGGCCGAGTGAACCGTCGGCGGGCTCGTTGCCCCGGCCGGTCGTGGAGTAGGTGAGGAACACGCGATTGCCGTCGCGCAGGTAGCAGATGATGTGCCCCTCTTCTGAGGCGATGGGCGCTTCCACGCCTCGCACCGAGTACCAGGGCTGCGTGTAGCCCATGAACTCGACGTAGGGAGCCACCTCGTCCCACGGGCCCGAGGTCAGGACGGCGAACGAGACGCCCCGGGCGTTGAGGTAGACGGCATCGTTCATGTGCCAGACGTTGAAGGTGCAGCCCTCGCACTGGCCCTGGTGCGGCGCGCCGTCGTACCACATGGAGTGGTAGACCACGAGCTCGTCGCGACCCTGGAACAGGTCGACGAACGGGACCGGCCCGTCAACGCCGGTGACCTCGACCGCGCCGTCGACCTCGACCATCGGCAGCCGCCGCCGGGCCGCGGCGATGGCGTCACCCTCACGGGTGTGCGCCTTCTCGCGGACCAGCAGCTCCTCGCGCGCCGCCTGCCAGGTGGCCAGGTCGACGATCGGCGGCTTGCCGGCGAGGTTGCTGCTCGCGTTGCCGGGCGTGGTCGTCATGGTGTCCTCCGCTCTCTCGTCTCGTGCGCTCGCGTGCTCCCTGGGGAGCCTGTCAGGTGAGACGACTCATGGCGCCGAGACTCATCGATCCGAGTGCCCGTCCGAGTGCTCGATCGTCCGACACCGATCAGCGACGCCTGAAGAGGTCCCGCAATGCGCCGACGAGCCCAGCGAGCTCCTCGCCGGCATCGAGCGGGACGGTCGCACTCGCACACCATGCAGGTTGTTGCCACGGCTGGATCCCACCACGCAGGGTGAACACCAACTCGACGTGACCGCTCATGTCGCGGTGCGCGTCGACACGCAAGTCGTGCTCGGCTGACTCCCAGGCACGATCGCCGCCGCGTCCCTTCCAGTCGTCGGCCACCTCGGTCATGAAGCCGAGGAACCCACCTCGGAGATCGACGACGATCGATGACGCCGTGATCGCCTCGCCGACGATCGACAGCCGAAACTCGGTGAAGTCCGGATCTCGGCCTTCGCCGGCGGCGCCGATGTGGATCACGACACCTTCGATGCCCGACAGCCGCACACCTTCGAGGTCCAGATCTTCGCCGACGGCCACGATCGAAGCATGCGTGATACCGACGGCCGCAGCAACGCCGATTGAGCGTCCTCGACCTCCAGGACGGTGGCTCGGCCGGCGCGGTCAAGGGGAGGCCCGTTCGAGGCGGCTTCGGTTCCCCGGAACGCTTGGGGTGACCGGCCGGACTCGAACCGGCTTCCTCCGGATCCACAATCCGGCGTGTCGACCGCTTCTACTTCGGCCACCGTCGACGAGGAGGGAGTCGAACCCCCGGCTTCCTCCTTGTCGTGGAGGCGGTCTACCGCTGACCTACTCGTCGCCCTGTCTCGAGGACTCGCCCATGTTGGATGTCGGGAGTCGGCGGATCAACCGAGTTGTGCTCCCCAATCTGGGCGGGATCCTCACCATCTGGCGATCTGGGCGGGAACCGTCCCACCTGTCGGCGAGATCCCCGCCCAGACGCGGCAATCGGACCTCGCGTACGAACGCGCTCAACGCGCCCAGTACGGCATCTCGAGGACACGGCTGCGGGCGTCGCGCGAACGGAGGGCCGGCACCCGCCTGCCGGCCCTCCGTGTCCACCGCCGACCCCGCGGCCGGATCGCGCGAGTCGGGAATCAATCGCCGACCGTGAACTCCTGGAGCATGCCGCCCATGAAGTGCGGCACCCCGGTGCCTTCGGTGAACTCCCCGTCAGCGGAGATCGACGTGCCGGTGGGGACGAAACAGGTCACGACGTAGTCGCCGGGAACGAGATCGACGACCGCCACACCCTTTGTCCCTTTGCGCGGGGCGAACGTCCCACCGACCTGCACGACGAGCGCCTCGGCCTCCTCCTGCGGCAGCGCGAGGATCTCCTCCCAGGATTGCGTGACGCCATCGGCCTTGCGCATGATCGCCATCTCGTGGGCCTCTTCGCCCTCGTTGGTCAAGAGGATGGCCGCCGTACCGGTGTCGAACTCGTCCGGAACGCCCTCGAACTTGTACTCGGAGGCGGTGACCTCGGCGGTCTCGTCGAAGTTGCAGTTCTCGAACATCCACGGGTCGACTTCGCCCTGTGCTTCGGTGAACTCGGGGCTCTCGAAGGCGGCGAAGTCACCGGTCTCGACCACGGTGCGGGCAGCTCCGGTCATCACGGCCACCGAGTCGGCGATCTCCTCCGGCGCGGTCTCGTCGAACTCGTCGAGCAACGGCACGAGTGTGTCCGGATTCGGCTCCTCGTTGAACTGGGCATTGATGGCGATCCACGGATCGCACGCAGCGGCCGCCTCGTCATCGTCGTCTCCACACGCGCCGAGTACGAGCCCGGCACAGGCACCGAGCGCGATCAGCCGGCGCGGTCGAAGCGTCGTCTTCTTGGTGGTCGTTCTCATGGTTCCCCCTTCTCGTCCGCCGTGGCGGTCCTCGTGGTGTCGTCGTGTCCGTGGTCGACGAGCGCCTCCAGCAGACGCAGGAGGTCGAGTCGCCCCTCGAACGGGGCGTCGACAACCGGCGACGGCTCGGCGTGGAGGGTGCCGGACCACTGGCCGCCCCCCACGAACTCGATCATCACCCGCACGGTGGGAACGTACGTGTGGCCGGTGCTGATGTCATCGGGGGGATCCCCGAACTCCATCCAGACGCCCGCCTCAGGGTCGCGGTCGCTCAGGCGTCGGATGTGGCGGCAACGGTGCCCGCCTGCCATTCGATGGCCAGCTCCGTCCGTGACCGCACGCCCATCTTGTCGAAGATCCGGGCGAGGTGAGACTCGACGGTCTTCACGCTGACGACGAGGGACGTCGCGACCTCGCGGTTCGTGCGACCGTCGGCGACGAGCGCTGCCACGGCCGCCTCAGCCTTGGTCAACGCGCGGGCGTCCGCACGGTCACGCGCATCGACGCCGCAGGAACGCCGTTCCTGGAGCGCCGCAGCGAGGAACGGCGCCGCACCGAGCAATTCGAAACGACCGATGGCGTGGTCGAGGAGTGCGGCGGCCTTCCGCCGGCTGCCCCGGCGACGCTCGAAGGCCGCGGCGGCGAGCTCGAGCATGCCGCGAGCGAACGGGCCCGACGACGCCGGATCGTCAGCGAGCCCGGCGGCGAAGGCGGTCGCCGCGGCGGCGTGGTCGCCCCCAGCCGCCGCGAGGGTGCCAGCGGCGCGGGCGAGACCCGCCCGAGCGTGGGCGCCGCCGGCGTGAACCCGATCACGGAGCTCGGCGAGCTCGCGCTCTGCGTCGTCCAGGCGTCCCTGCTTGACGAGCGCCACGACAAGGTCCGCCCGCCATGGTTGAACGCCCTCCGGCAGACCGGCACCGCGCAGCACGCCGGCGAGCGGGAGCAGCGTGTCGACGACAGCGCCGTCGTCACCGGCTGCGATCGCCACGCGAGCCGTGGCGGTGATCAGCCACAACGTGGCAGCGACGTTGCCGGTCGCTGCGACGGCCTGCTCTGCCGCAGCGACGTGGCGACGCCCATCGTCGAGCTGGCCGCGAGCAGCCAGCACGTAGGCGGCGACGCTGTGGGCCATCGGGCTCGACAGGAGTTGGTCGGAGTCGTCGAGTGTGCGCGCGAGGTCTTCGGCCATCGCCAGCGCCTCATCCCACCGTCCCTGGCGATACCAGCAGTCGGCGAGGGCGTAGCGGGCGCTCGCCGCGATCAGCCCGCGGCCCGCCACCCGACGGTCGTCGACCACGATGGCGAGCGTCCGATCGGCCTCCTCCAGCCGGCCATCCCACAGCGCGAGCACCGCGCTCGCGTACCGGATATCGGGACCGTCGGCCGCCGGACCCATCCGCGACGCCCACGCAGCGATCTCCTTCTCCGCGGCGACGAGATCGCCTTCCATCACCAAGCCCGACATCAGCATGGTCATCGCGTAGGCGGTGTCGGTGCCCGACTCCACGCCGAGCGCGAGCGCCCGCCGAGCCCACTCGATCGCGTCGGCCGCCCGGCCGGCATTGGCCGCGATCGTCGCCAGTAGCCCCGCCGCCTTCGCGGCGACGTCCGGCGCCCCGGGGACGGCGACCGCCTCCTCGAGCAGCCGTTGAGCACGGGTGTGATCACCCCCGAGCATCGCCATCTCGCCGCGCACGAGCCGGTCGAGCGGCGTGCCCGCTCCGCCCGCCGAACCGAGCAGCTCCGTCGCGGTGACCACGTCACCCGCGGTCAACAGCCAGTGGCTGGCCTGCAGCAGGGCTTCGCTGCGGGCGCCGCCGGGGCCGAGCAGCTCGGCAGCCGTCACGAGCAACTCGACGGCCGACAGCTCCCAGCCGTCCGCCAGGCGCGCATACGCCCGTCGGATCCCCTCCGCGGCCAGCTCCGGGCAGCGGCCGAGGTGGGACCGCAGCTCGTGGAGGAACGTGCGGTCCGGATCGTCGAGCGCACGTGCGGCTACGGCATGGAGTGCGCAGAGTCTGTCTGGTGCCAGGTCACCGAGCACCGCGGCGCGGACAAGGGGGTGGGCGACGTCGACGACGCGCCTGCCGCCGCGGACCTGCAGGTCGACCAGCCCGTGCCCGAGAGCGTCCGACAGCGGGCCGGCGAGGTCACCGGCGTCGGTCATGCCGCGCCAGCTCCTCGAGCTCCACGGCGCCGGTGACCGCGACAGCGGCGACGAGGTGCTCGGTTTCCGACGAGCAGCCGGCGAGGCGGTTGAGCACCATCGTCGCGTAGGTGCGGGGTGCAGGAAGTGGCCCGAGGCCAGCGGTGAGGGCGACGGGGTCGAGCTCCTCGAGGAGCGCAATCGTCTCGAGGGGGTTGCCTCCGGTGTGCTCGTGCAAGCGCTCGGCCACGCGCGCCGTCAGTGTCAGCCCGGTCCGCGCACGCACGAGAGCGATGACCGCCGGGACGTTGAGCGGTGCCAGGCGCAAGCGGTGGCCGCGGCCGTCGCGCACGAGGCGGTCGAACGACTCGAGGTTCACGGCGCCCGGCCGACGCACGACCACCAGCAGAGCCCGCCGATCGTGAAGCCGGCGGTAGACGAACGACAGGGCCTGCACCGAGGCGAGATCAGCCCACTGGGCATCGTCGATCACGACGAGCAGGGCACGGTCGCGGCTGTGCTCCTCGGCGAGGCCCAGGATGACCTCGCCGACGCCCAGCGGATCGGGTCGTGCCCCGCGGCGCTGGATCGTCGGCGGTGACGACAGCCCCGCTGCGCCGGCCTCACGGATGAGCTGGTCGACGACGCCGAAGTCGAGTTGACGCTCGACCTCCTCGCTGCGCGCCCACAACACCACCGACCCGGCCGGCATCGCCTCGGCGATGCCCCACGCCAACGCCGACTTGCCGACCCCTGGCTCACCCTCGACGACAACGAGCTGCGGTGAGCCGGCGAGCACGCGATCGATCGCGATCGCGGCGACGGCCCGCTCGGCGTCGCGGCCCACGAGCCGGTCGTCCCCAACCGCCCGCCTGCCGACTGCGTGACTCTCACCGCCTGTCACTCGGCCTGATCGTACGACTCGATGGCGCCTCCGGACGACCCGTCCCGAACCGCTCCTGGCGTTCTGCCGGGGGGAACGCGCCGGAGTCCTCGGGTGCGGCCCGTCAATGAGCACCTCGGCCGGAACGTGGTCCTGGCGTCCGGCCGGCGGCCGCGACATCGCCGAGGCGACCGCGCTGCGAAGCGGATCAGGACCAGGCGGCGCCCCGGCCGAGGAAGAGGGTCGATTCGTCCACGAGGCAGAGCAAGTTGCCGTCCGGATCGGCGCAGTAGAACGACCGCTCGCCCCAGGGCCGCGTCGCGATCGGTGTCAATCGCCCGGCTCCGGCCATCCTCGCACGGTCGTGGGCACCGTCGAGGTCGTCCGTGGCGACGTACAGGTTCTCTGGCGTCGGCCGGAAGGGACCCAGCGGTTCGACCTTCCAATCGACGACCGCCAGGATCACATCCCCGCAGTGGAAGTAGAGCCGACTCGGCACAGTGTCGTCGGCGTCGAGCGCGAGCACCGCCTCGTAGAAGCGGCGCGACCGCTCGATGTCTGATGCCGGTACCGCAACACGAAACACGCGCATCTGGGCGCTCCTTGCACTCACTGCTGACCTCTGTCCGCATGATCGCGGACAGCACACCGTGGCATCCGAATACCGCGTCGGCTCCCGCGCCTTGCTCGAGCAGGGTACGGCCGGCAGTCGGTGTCGGCGGGCGTCGGCGCCGCCGCTCGGGCGCTGTGCCGAACTACCCTCTGTCGATCGACGAGCGTGATCACCTACTGCCGGCCGGGGACGCCGCGGTGACCGTGCCCCGGCGGCCGACAGTGGTCGCGGCGATGCCACTGCGGCCGTCCGCACGCGAGCGGCTCGGTGAGCTGTTGGAGGCGACCGTCGTCGACATTCGCGCCCCGGTCGACGATCCGGACCTCGTGCTGACCCCGCCCTGCAGTCCGCAGCTCCTCGGCGCGCTGAAGCGCCGCTTCAGCGGGGTCCCGGTCATCGTGGTCGAGGTCTCCGACTGGGAGCTCGACGTCGAGGTCAACGGCCCCGTGAAGCGGATCCTCGCCGGCGGCGCCGATGCGTACCTGCTCGCCGACAGCATCGACGAGCTCGCCGAGAAGCTCAGCGGCACGCGGGCGACCGCGGCATCGGTGCCCTGGACGCCGCATGAGCTCGAAGGACCGACGATGGACGACCTCATCGCTGCGTTCCTCGACGAGTCGGCGAACTACGCCAAGCGGCATCACGGGCACAGCGCGCCTCGCTGACCCGAGGTCAGTCGATGTTGTGTTCCAGGAAGTCGATGATCACCGGGTTGAGCACGGACGGATCCTGGTAGCTCATGAAGTGCGTGACGCCCGGAACGACGATCAGGCGGCTGGCCGGGATGCACTCGGCGAGCGACTCGACGATCCGTCGCGAGTAGTCCATGCCGTGCTCGGCGCCGACGATCAGCGTCGGCGCCGAGATGGCACCGAGGTGCTGGCAGGTGAGCGGGGCGGGCAACGGCGCGGGAGGTCGCCCGTCACCGAAGTTGTCGAGCCACATGCGGCGGAACTCCTCGGGTTGAGCATCGAATGCCCCCGGCCCGCGATTGTTGACGAGCTCGAACCACAACGTTGCGGCGCACTCGGCGTCGCCGACCCGCCTCGGCGGCGATTCGTTCGTTGTCAGCACGCCACTGCGCCAAGATCGTTCGGTCCTCCTCATCCTGGTCGAGCAGCCACGGGACATTCGGTTCGATCACCGTCAGGCTGCGGATCAAGCCGGGCGCGGCGAGCGCGGTGCGCAGCGCCAGGGTGGTGGAGAAGCCGACGAGATGTACCGGTCGGATCTGGAGCAGGTGAATGATCTCGACGAGGTCGGCGACGTGCGTTTCGGTGGAATTGTCATTGCTCGTGTGCCTCGCGCCCGCGCCATGGAAGCGACGGCTGTAGGCGACGAATCGGTAGGCGGCGGCAAAGGCCTGCCGCTGTGGCTCCCAGTACCGCAGGTCGGACGACCCGCCGTGTGAGAACACCACCGGGACGCCCGTCCCCTCCTCCACATAGTCGAGATCGACGCCATTGACGTGGACGCGTGACATGGGACATCATCCTCCGCCGCCGCCCATGGCCGAGCAGATGCCTGCCGGTCTGCGTCGCGCGCGCCGCCGACCTCGGCTTCGTGCCCAACCTGGCCGCCGCCACGGCTGCCAGTCCGACCCTCCTGTCTGCCTTCGACGCCCTGCGTCGCACGGTGTCGGACGAGACGTTCGATCCAGTGCACCGTGAGATCGCCGGTGTGGCGGTCGGCGTCGCTGTCGACAACGCCTATGGCGTCGCGTTCCACTCCACCGTGCTCGGCTCCCTGGGGGTCGAAGCGGACGAGATCGACGCGATGCGGGCCGGTTCCGAGCCGAACGACCCCGTCCACGCTGCTGTCTACGCCTTCGCCCACGACGTTGCGGTCCACCGCGGCAAGGTCACCGACGACGTGGTGCGTCGCGCCGGCGACGCCGGGCTGTCCGACGCCGCGCTGCTGCAACTCGTCGCTGAGTGCGTGTTCGCCGGCCTCGTCGGCATCGTCGACAACCTGGCCCACCGGGTACCGCTCGACGAGTTCCTGCAACCCCAGGCCTGGAAGGCCGGCTGAGACACAGCACCGAGCGCCCGCTGCCCGTCACCTCGCCGCGTGGCCGGCGGCAGGCGGTCGAGCACTGGATCGCTCGCACCGAAACCTCGAGCGCATCTCGGGATGCATCAACCCAGCTACCAGGCTCTTTCCGAGGCAGTGGCTAGCGCCCCGCTAGCGCCACGTCGCCATCGTCGCCCTCGACACCAACCCCCTGGTGTTCGAGAGCGATGGAGATCATCATGCGAACGAGGAAGTACACCTCCCGGGCGGCATTGCCGCTCGCCGGCTTCGCCGCCAGCCTTGCGCTGGTGGCGGGAACGGCACTGGCTGCCGGCCCGGCCGACCACACGGGCGATCCGGCCGTTTGGGGTCCCCCACTGGAGGCCTACTGCGACGACCCCGCGACCGCCGCAGCCGACGGGTACAACGTCATCGACGACCCCAACCCGGACGCCGACGGCTTCTACGGGGGCCTTCTTGAGGGCACCAACGGGCCGGACCTCATCCTCGCCAACGGTGGCAACGACATCGTCGAGGCGGGACGCGGCAACGACATCATCTGCGGCAGCTTTGGCAACGACACCATCAACGGCGAAGGCGGCAACGACGCCGTGTTCGGTGGCGGGCACGAGAACGTGCTGCGCGGTGGCAACAACGACGACTACCTGGACGGCGGCGGCCAGGTCGACTCGTGTGACGGCGGCAACGGCGACGACGACACCGGGCCCGGCTGCAACACGGTGGCCGGCTAGCCGGCGCCGCCGACATCCGGCCGTGGGCATCCGCCGCCCACGGCCGGATCGGCCGGGTGGCAACGTTCCATGGCACCGTCGCGCCCGGACATCGAGGTCGCGGTCGCTGTCCGATGGCGCGCATCGACCGGGACCTCAACGCGCGGGTCGTCCAGATCGCCTCGGTTTCGGCGATTCGATCGCCACGGCTTCGCTCGCGACGCCCGCGACACGCCGCCGCCGCCAGAATGGCACCTGATGCGAATCGTCATCGAAGGACACGATCTACCGGGCGTCGAGTTCGTCTCGGACGGCGTACCACGCCACAACGTGCACGTCGCCGTTCAGGTCGGTGACCACCCTGTCGGTCTGGTGCGAGGTGACGCCGACAGCGCGCGCTGGGAGATCGACGTGCGGCCGGTTGTCTCGGACGATGGGGTGGACCTCCGCGGGCCAGCCGTGCACGGCAAGAAGGGCGAGCGCTTCCTCTACCTCACGTGGGGCGACGTCGGTGCAGGCGGCTCCTTTGCCATGTTCCGCCGGGCCAAGCTGATGATCGCTGACATCGAGCCCGAGATGCTCGCCGCTGCAACGAGCCACGACGGCGTGCTCGTCGCCTCGCTCTCGTTGACCGACGAGCGTCACGGCCCCCGCTGCGCCCGCGTCAAGCCGCCGGTCATCGGGTGGCGGCCCGGCTGACTGTTCTTGTAGCGACAATCCGGCACCGGCCACGCACTGCCCTGGAACCCCGGGTCGTGGCTGCAGCCGGATCTCTGCGACCTCCAGGCGAAATCCAGCTGGTCTCCAAGCGCACGGCCGCCGGAGCCGTCACGCTGGCCTCGTGGCAGCCGACCCCACCGACGAAACCCGACGAGCTGCGATCGAGCGCCAGATCCAACTGGCCAGCGAAGACCCGGTCGCGTCACACGACCTCTATTGCGACGATGCCATCCTCGAGTTCCCGCAGTCCGGCGAGCGCTTCGAAGGTGTCACCAACTTCGGCGAATGGCGCTCCCAGTACCCGGCAGCGGTGGACTTCGAGGTCCGGCGCATCAGCGGCTGCGGCGATGTCTGGGTGCGAGAGCTGTCGGTCCGCTACGACGGGGGCCCGCCGATGCTCGGTGTGGCGGTGCTCGAGTTCCGTGGCGACCGCATCGCCCGAGAGCGCATCTACGTCACCGAGCCATGGCCAGCGCCCGAGTGGCGAGCACGCTGGCGCAGCTCCACGAACGCCGTCTGACTCGGCCGGATCAGGCCGTCGCCGCTACGGCACCTGGCGAGTTGCCTCTGGCGGACGCGGTCCGTGGCATCATCGGCGGGTGGACGAGCGCCGACGCCTGACCGCCTTGGAGTTCCAGCGATCGGGCGGCGTGGAGGACTGGCGGGTGCTGGCGTTCGGCGCCAGCGCCTGGTTCGGCGCCTCGTCGCACGCCGCCGGCGCGGAGCTCGTACGGCGTGCCGTCATGATCGGTGAGGCCGCCGGACACGTTCCGGACGTCGACCTGCGTGCGAGCGGTGTCCACGTGCGGACCTGGTCGGCCGACGTGTCCGGCCTGACCGACGAGGACGTGGCGGTGGCGCGAGCCGTCACGGCGGCGGCCCGGGAGCTCGGCCTCGCCGCCGACCCGTCGGTGCTGCAGACGGTGCAGCTGACCATCGACACCGCGCATCAGGGGTCGGTGATGGGCTTCTGGCGCGCTGCGCTGGCCTACGACGAGGTCGGCGAGGACGACCTCGTCGATGCCGGGGGCCGCGACCCGTCGATCTGGTTCCAGGACATGGACGTCGTGCGGCCGCTGCGCAACCGAGTCCACCTCGACGTCGGCGTCCCGCCGGAGCTGGCGCGCGAGCGGATCGCCGCGATCGAGGCCGTCGGCGGTCGGGTGGTGCGCAGCTCGGACTTCCACGTCGCGCTCGCCGACGCCGAGGGCAACGAGGTCGACGTCGTACCGCTTCAGCCCGAGGGAGACCTGGCGGAGGCGCCGGAGCGGGCCGACTGGCGGGTGCTGTTCGGGGCGATGGCGCACTACCCGACGGACGATGCGGCGACCGCCGCCGACCTTGCCGCCGCCGCGGCCGCGGTCGCCGACGACGCCGGCGTCGAGCTGCTGATCGACCTCCGCCCGGCTGGCGTGACGATCGACAGCGGCAAGGACCGGTGGGTCGACGAACGCTTCGCCGATCTCGCCGCTCGGGTGCAGGCGGCGGCGCGCGCCCTCGGCCTGCGGGCTGACCCGACGCCGCTGCGGTTCGTCCAGGTCGGGATCGACGCCGTCGACGTCCCGATCGTGCGGGCGTTCTGGCGCGCCGTGCTTGGCTACGAGCTCGACGTCCGCCCCTTCATCACCGACATCTTCGATCCGCGCCAGCTCGCCGTCCCGCTGTTCTTCCAGCCGATGTCGGCCGACGACACGGCGCGCCTCGCCCAGCGCAACCGCACCCACGTCGACGTCTTCGTGCCCGACGACCAGGCGGAGGCGCGCGTCTCGGCCGCCCTCGCGGCCGGCGGACGCGTGGTGTACGACGCCGAGGCGCCTGAGTGGTGGACGCTCGCCGACCCCGAGGGCAACGAGGTCGACATCGCCGTCGCCGTCGGTCGCGAGGAGCGCTGGGCGGCCCGGCACGAGTCCTGACCCGCCGGTACCTCGGCGCGCTCGCGCCATCTACCGCCGGATCAATGCAGGCTGTGCTCGACGTGACGGCCCGAGATCACCACAGCCGCGTGGCCCACACCCCCCGCTGTCCCGGACGGTCGACTGCCCCGGGGACTCCCAACGCCTGCGGCGCTGACATCGAAGACCTCGGGTCCGAACGCGGAGACCGCACCCTGCCCATCACGGGCAACGGCAACGAACCAGCCGGCTCAGTGACGCCGCTCGAAGGTGAGGTCGAGGTCCTTGCGCCAGGTGCGCCACCGTCGTCGGAAGCCTCAGCGCTGGTGGAGCACCACGTAGGTGTTGCGCGGGTCGTTGTGCCCGAACACGAAGTCCCATGCCGGCTCACCGGCGAGCTCGGATCGCATCACGATGAAGGCGTCACCGAGCCACTCGAAGGCCGCGAGCGCGTCGTTGCGTGGCGCGGCCGGTTCATCAGCGTCGCCATCCATCGGCGTACCGACCGAGCACGACTGCGAATCTGATCGGTGTCGAGCCCACCGGCGGACTCGATCCCGACCTGGCGGTGAGGCCGGGCGTGACCGGCTCAGCGATCAACTGTCTCGGCGGCGCTCCTGGCCCACAGGGGCGATTGCCCGGCGAGCAGGTCGAATGCGACGGCGAGTTCGGGGGGCGAGGCGTCGTAGATCCGGACGATCGGGACCCTCTCGTCCATGAGTCCCCACGACACGACCTCGGCAGCGTGCTCCGCTCCCCATTCGTGAGGTGGAACTCCCTCATCGACCCAGGCATCGAGCCCACGGAGGCGGAGGAACGCCGCCGCGTGCCTCATCGGTCAGCTCGGTCTCTGCCCATGCGTGGGCCAGCTCGTGCAACGTGATCAGTCGTGCTGTCCTCGACTCGACGGGGCTCGATGAGCAGAGGTGCACCTCGACCGGGTGGCGTGGCTTGAAGAGCCCGGTGTTGCCGTCACACTCCGCGTTGTCGACGTGAACGCTGATCGCGATCGGCGGCAGCGCGAGACCGGCGGCACGGAAGCGGGCGAGCCCCCACTCGACCCGTCGCGTCCAGTCCGCTGAGGCCGAATCGATCGTGATCCCGGCCGCAGCCGAGGTGGTCTCGGCGGTCTCGACCGTGCCCGCAGCGGCCGCCGGCAACGACAGCGACAGCAAGGCGAGCGAGGCGATCATCGTGTGGACGTGCATGGCTGCACCGTCGGACCGGCAACTTCGGTGCAGTCGGGAATGACTTGCTTGCGACTTCGTCGGACGGCCGGCGCGGGCCGGCGCGGTACGCTCCTGATGGACCGCTCACCAGGTGCTTCTTGGTCCTAAGCCGGAGTTAAGGCTGTTGGGCGACGGTTCTGTCGGGCGCCCTTGCCCACAGGTACGCTCCGTGAGGGGGCCGCAAGAGATGGGCATCGACTACCGACTGCTCGGACGTCTGGAGGTCGTGCGGGACGGTGTGTCCATCGAGCTGGGCGCGTTCCGCCAGCGGGCGCTGCTCGCGCTGCTGCTGACGCACGCAGGGTCGGTGCTGTCGACGGACCGCATCCTCGACGACCTGTGGGGCGAGGCAGGCGGGATCGACAAGCAGAGCTCGTTGTGGGTGTACGTCTCCGGCCTGCGGGCCGCGCTGGAGCCCGGTCGGGCGAAGCGGTCCGAGGGCACGATCCTGGTGACCCGCGCTCCGGGCTACGCGTTGTCGGTCGATGGCGACGACACCGATGTCGGTCGGTTCGAGCGCTCGGTGGCGGAGGCGCGGGTCTTGGCCGAGACCGATCCGGCCGGCGCGTCAGCAGCCCTGCGGGCAGGGCTCGCCATGTGGCGTGGGCATGCCTACGAGGAGTTCGCGTACGAGTCGTGGGCGCAGAACGAGATCGCCCGGCTCGAGGAGCTCCGCCTGGAGGCGATCGAGAACCGGATCGATGCCGACCTGCGGCTCGGGCTGTCCCGCGAGCTCGTCTCCGAGCTGCAAACGCTCCACCGCCAGCACCCGCTTCGCGAGCCCTTCGTCGCCTCGCTGATGCTGGCGTTGTTCCAGTGCGGCCGCGGCGCCGAAGCGCTGCGCGTGTGCTCGTCGTTCCGCCGCCGGCTCGTCGCCGAGCTCGGGGTCGAGCCGTCGCGGAGCAGTGCGCGACCTCGAGCAGCAGATCCTCGTCGACGACGGGGACCTGCTCATCCGTGGAGCGCACCGAGTTCCGGGTTCAGCGTCCGCGATCGGGGCTGACGGTGCGCGGCTACGAGTTGCGCGACGAGCTCGGTCGGGGCGCGTTCGGCTCGGTCTATCGCGCCGTACCAGCCGATCGTCGGACGCGAGGTGGCGATCAAGGTGATCCGGCCGGAGCTCGCCGACGACCCCGCGTTCATCCGCCGGTTCGAGGCCGAGGCCCAGCTCGTCGCCGGGCTCGAGCACCCGCACATCGTCCCGCTCTACGACTACTGGCGCGAGCCCGGGGCCGCCTACCTGGTGATGCGGCTGGTCGGTACCGGCAGCCTCGCCGATGTGCTGGCCGTCGGGGCGTTGCCGCCCGATCGCGCGGCCACGGTCTTCGCCCAGCTCGCCAGCGCCCTGCAGTCGGCCCATCGCAACGGCGTGGTCCACCGCGACGTGAAGCCGGCGAACATCCTGATCGATCGCGACGGCAACGCCTACCTGACCGACTTCGGTGTGGCCCTCGCCCGCGTGCCGACGGGCCGCTCCCCGACGGCGCCGACGTGTCACCGACCGTCGTCTACGCCTCGCCCGAGCAGCTCGCCCGTCGGCCGGTGACGCCGGCGTCGGACGTGTACAGCCTGGCGGTGGTCGCGGCGACGGCGCTCAGCGGTGATGACCGGCGAGTACGAGCAGGTCCGTGGGGCGCTGACACCGGCCGTGCGGGCCGTGCTCGACCGGGCCACGGCCACCGATCCAGCCCGGCGCTACTCGGACGCGGCGACGTTCGGGCGGGCGTTGACCGATGCGCTCGGTGCCCCCGGCACGCCGCTGCTCGACGACGCCGGCGTCGAGAACCCGTACAAGGGGCTGCGGGCGTTCGGCGCCGCCGACGCCGGGGACTTCTTCGGGCGGGAACGCCTCGTCGAGCGGCTCATCGCCCGCCTCGGCGAGCCCGGCACGCGGGGACGTTTCGTGGCCGTCGTCGGGCCGAGCGGGAGCGGCAAGTCGAGCGTGGTGCGCGCCGGCCTGCTGCCGGCGCTTGGCCCGAGGCGCGCTGCCGATGTCGGCGGACTGGTTCCGCATCGAGATGACACCGGCGCCGCACCCGTTCGAGGAGCTGGAGGCGGCCCTCGTTCGTGTGGCCGCCGAAGCCCCGACGGCGTTGCTCGACCTGCTCCTCGCGCCGGGAGGTGTGCGGCGGGCCGTCCATCGGGTCCTGCCCGACGACCACGGCCAGCTGCTGCTGGTGATCGACCAGTTCGAGGAGCTGTTCACCCAGGTCGACGACGACACCGCCAACCGCTTCATCGACGAGCTCGTCGACGCTCGTCACCGCGCCGGGCACCCGGGTCCGCGTCGTCATCACGCTGCGCGCCGACTTCTACGACCGTCCGCTGCGGCATCGGGGCCTCGGCGAGCTGCTCCGGGACGGCACCGAGGTGATCACACCGATGTCGATCGACGAGCTCGAGGCGGCGATCACCGGCCCGGCCGGCAAGGTCGGCGTGGACGTCGAGCCGCTCGTCGTGTCGGAGATGGTGGGCGAGGTCGTCGACCGGCCGGGCGCCCTCCCGCTGCTGCAGTACACGCTGACCGAGCTGTTCGACGCCCGAGTCGGCCGCACGATCACGATCGCCGCCTACCGCGCCGGCGGCGGCGTGTCGCGGACGCTGGCCCGCCGGGCCGACTCGCTGCTCGCCGGGCTCGGCCCGGAGACCACCGAGACGGCCCGGCACGTGCTCCTGCGGCTGGTCAGCCTCGACGACGACGGCAGCGGCGCCGAGACCCGACGGCGCGCCCTGGTCGCCGAGGTCGAGGAGCTGGACGATCGCGGCCGGGTCCAGCGGGTGCTCGACACGTTCGGGCGGCACCGGCTGCTGAGCTTCGATCGCGACCCCGTCACGCGCGGTCCGACGGTGGAGATCTCCCACGAGGCGCTGCTGACGGAGTGGACCACGCTGCGCGGCTGGATCGACGATGCGCGCGACGACCTGCGCACGCACCGCCACCTCGTCGGCGAGATGAACGCGTGGACGGCCGCCGACCGCTCACCCGACTACCTCCTGCGCGGCGAACGGCTCGACACGATCGCGGCGTGGGCCGCGTTCGACCACGATGGGGCTGCGACCGGCGGAGCACGAGTACCTCGATGCCAGCCTGGCGGCGCGCGCCGAGGAGCAACGGGAGCGCGAGGAGGACGAGCAGCGCACGACCGACGCCGAACGCCGGGCCCGGCGCCGCACCCGCCAACTGGTCGATCGGCGCGCTGGCGATGGCGCTCGTGGTCGGGCTGGCGACGTTCGCCTGGGTGCAGCGCCAGGACGCCCGCCAAGCCGAGGCGGACCTCACCGCCAACCAGGCCGGACAACGTCTCGCCACCCTCTCGGTCAACACCCTGTCGACCGACCCCGAGCTCGCACTGCTGCTGGCCAAGGAGGCGGTGGCGGCGACCGCCGACCGCGGCTACGCCCTGCCCGAGGCGATCGACGCCATCCACTGGGCGCTGCAGGAGCTCGGCGTGCAGTACGACGTCACACCGGACACCCCGACCGCGGCACGGTTCGGGCCCGGCGGCGTGCGAGGCGTCTGGGTCCTCCCGGTCGAGCGAGCTGATGAGCCTCGCCGACGCGGCGACCGACGCGAACGCTCACCGTCGAGGAGTGCCGCCGGTACGTCGACCCCGCCGGCTGCGCGGCGCCCGTGTCCGTGGACATCGAGTACCTCGGCGGCACGGACGCCTACGCCGATGCCGTGCCGCTCGACCAGGCCGAGGTCGTCATCGGCATCCCGGACAACCCCGACCCGGCGGGCGAGTGGCAGCGCAACCTCGATGCCATCGGCGAGCAGTACGGCCTCGCCGTCAGGTTGCAACGGATCCCGATCAACCCGTCGACGCGTCGACGCCGAGCCGCCCTGGAGCGGGACGCCGATGTCTACGTGCTCGACGGCTCCACGCTCGCCGCGTTGGCCGCTTCCCGCCCGTTGCTCGACGTTCGGACCGTTCATCGACGAGGCGCAACTCCTCGACGACTACGGCTCCTTCCTCGTCTCGTCGTCGAGGGTCGGCGAGCGACGGCACGTGGCCCAGCGACACCGGACCCGATCTACGGCGTGCCCGTCGACGTCGACTCCAAGGCACTGGTCTGGACCAAGGAACCCGAGTTCACCGAGCTTCGGGTACCCGGCACCGACCGACTGGGCCTCCTTCATGGCCCTCGCCGACGCGATCGTGGCCGACGGGCGGACACCGTTCTGCCTGGGCCTCGAGTCGGGCGGCTTCTCGGATGGCTGGCCGGCGACGGACTGGGTGGAGATGGTCGTGCTGCGCACCGCCGGGCCGGAGTTCTACGACGCGTGGTCGCGCCACGACGTGCCGTTCGACGACCCCGTCGTCGTCGAGGCCATCCGCACCATCGGCGACATGGTGCACCGGCCAGGGTTCCTCGACACCACTCCCGAGGACTGCCGCGGTTCGCGATTACAGGGACGCGCTGTTCGACTTCACCCGACAGCCGGAGGCGTGCCTGATGACGCCGTTCCCGAGCGAGCATGCCCGCGCAGAGTCGGCGCCGACGGTCGACATCTCCGTCGGCAACTTCCCGTTCCCCGACCTTCGGGGCTGGGTTCGACGACGCCGTCGTGGGGACGGCGGCTTCGCCGTCGCGGTCACCGACCGCCCGGAGGTCCGCAGCGTTCATGACGGCGCTGGCCTCGCCCGACTGGGGCATCGGCTCGTCGCAGCTCGACTGGCCGGCGATGTTGCCGGCCAACGCCCGCTTCGACGTCGCGAACATGGCCAACCCGGTGATGGGCGAGATCGTCTCGGGGATCCAGGCGGCGATCCGGTCCGACGACTTCCGCTTCGACGCCTCCGACGCCATGCCCGCCGAGGTCTGGACCGCGTTCAACGCTGGCATGGTCCGGCTGTTCCGCGAGGGTTCGCTCGAGAACCTCGACGAGCTCTCGGTCCGAGATCGCGGACGGACATCGAGGCCGCCTGGCCCGAGGTCGGAGCACCGGCCGGCTGATCGAGAACGCCCGTCGCCGGCGCCGCGGTCGGCACCGGAACCCACGCGATCACGACGGGCGTTCCGGGCGTGCTCGTTGGGCCCGCTCGAGCTCATCGGTTCACGGTGTTGCGAGCTCAGGCAGCGGTGTTGACGGCCCGGCTGACTCGTGTGGTGTAGAACGCTCTGACCAGCCCGGCGATCTCGTCGTGGTGGTCTTCGAGGGCGAAGTGGCCGGTGTCCAGGAGGTGCAGCTCGGCGTCGGGCACGTCGCGCAGGAAGGCCTCGCCGCCCTCGGGCGTGAAGATGGGGTCACGTGCGCCCCACACGATCAGGGTCGCTGGCCGGTGACGTTGCAGATATTGGTGCCACGTCGGGTAGTGCTCGGGATTGGTGCGGTAGTCGTAGAAGAGGTCGAGGTTGATCCGCCGCGCGTTCGGCCTCGCCAGGACGGCGAGGTCGAGGTTCCAGTTGTCGGGGCTGATGCGTTCGGGGTCGCGGGTGCCTTCGGTGTAGATCCATTTGACCCCGTCGGGCTCGAGGAAGGTGTCGAGCGGCCTCTCGGTCTCGGGTGTGCGGTCGTGCCAGAGGGCGTAGCGGAGTGAGTCCCAGACGCCGGTGAACCCTTCCTCGTAGGCGTTGCCGTTCTGGATGACGAGGAAGTCGACGGCCTCCGGGCGGTGGAGCGCGAGTCGGAAGCCGACGGGGGCTCCGTAGTCCTGCATGAAGAGGCCGTAGCGCGACAGTCCGAGGTGGTCGACGAGCGCCTCGACCGTGCCGGCGAGGTGATCGAACGTATATGCCCACTCGTCGGGGTCGGGCGCCTCGCTGTTCCCGAAGCCCGGGTAGTCCGGGGCGACGAGGTGGAATCGGTCGGCGAGCGCCGTCATCAGGTGGCGGTACATGAACGACGACGCCGGGAATCCGTGCAGGAGCAGCAGGGTCGGGTTGGCCGGGTCACCGGCTTCGCGATAGGCGACGTTCACGCCAGCGACGGCTGCGGTTCGGTACCGAACGGACATGGCTGTTCTCCATTCTCGAAGCGAGGTGACTGCCCACGACGGGGCGTGTTCAGGCGGCAAGTGCCCGCGCGGCGGTGGCGATCTTGGCGGTGCCAGCGGTGGTGAGCTGCTCGACGATCCGAACGAAGTTGGGGTGTTGGAGCCCGGAGACGAGGAAGGTCCAGCGGTAGGCACGCCGCTGGTGGGTGCGGATCTCGTCGTGCTCGTCGTCGGTGAAGGTACGACCGGCGGCCCGCTGCAGCGCATCGATGTCGAGTTCGACCTGCTGGGCGAGGAGCCCGTCGACGGCGCCGCCCAGTTCGAGAAGTTGGTCGATCGCCTGCTCCCGCTCGTCGGCGGTGAGCTCGCCGGCGACCTCCTCGATGAGGAGGCTGTCCATGCGGGCGTGACGTGACTCGTCGATCCAGTGGAAGCGCAGGATGTCCCGGAACAGCTCATCGAGCTCGGCGCGGTCCCGGACGTGTTCGGTGTAGTGGAGTTGGGTGAACCATTCGATCATGCTGGTGAGCAGCAGCGCCGTGAGTGGCGACGAGTCGAGCACGACCTCGGCGACCTCTTCGCGCCCGGAGACCAGGCCGCAGCTCACCCCGAAGGTCGCCTGGAACTGCCCGCTGGCGCGGCGCAACATCTCTTGGTGTTTGACCTCTTCCTCCGCGAAGCGCAGCAGCGACCACAGCCGGGTCTCGTTGCCGTAGACGTCGGTGCGGGCCTGGTCGATCACGAGGGGAACGATGTACTCCTCGACGAAGGCGAAGATGTGGCAGTAGCTGTTGCCGCGGATCTGGTTGAGCATCCGCTTCTCGTCGTCCGTGAGGCAGCCGATGGCGCTCACACCGGCGATCCTGTCGGGCAGGAACGGCTTCTCGAAGTCGAAGTCCCGGCCACGGAAGCAGTCCTCCACGGTCCAGGCGTTCGTCACCGATCCGCGCAGGCAGGCGTCATAGCTGTAGTCGTGGATCAACATGGATCTCTCCTTGTGCTCGTCTCGGGTGAGGCCGCTCACGCCGGCACCGCCAGCGACAGGACCTGCTCGCGGGTGAGCTCCATGCCGTGTGCCTCGCGAGCGTGCTGCTGGGCGGCGACCACGAGCTCGTCGTCCGAGTCGCCCTGAACAACGCGTCCGCAGTCGCAGTTGATGACCTTCGTCATGCGAACCTCCTCTGAGGGTCAGCGCGACACTATGAACCAGCGTTTGGTGGTCGGTTGGAAAGGATCTGGCGATTGTCTGGGACCGTGCGGGTTCGGCTTCTCGGCCGGTTGGGGATCGAGCACGGGCAACGCTGGCTCGATGGCTCAGCGCTTCCCGGCCGCCAGGGGCGGATCGTCCTGGCCTACCTCGCGCTCCGCCGTTATCCCGTTTCCCGGGACGCGCTGGCGGACGTCGTGTGGCCCGACGCGCTCACCGCGGCGTGGGAGCGCGACTTGTCGGCCGTCGTGTCCAAAGTGCGCGCCGCCCTCGACTCCGTCGAGCTCGGCTCGCTGCTGCACGGCGCGCTCGGCTGCTACGAGCTCCAGCTTCCCCCCACCTCCAGGGTCGACGTCGAGGATGCAGTCCGGTTCGTCGAGGACGCCGAGTCAGCGTGGCGCGACGGGAACCGCGACGTCGCCATCCCGGCAGCGGCCACAGCCGCCAACCTCGCGCGGCGGCCATTCCTGCCGGCCGAGCGCGGCCTGTGGATCGAGCGCTGCCGCGATGACCTGAGAGCCACGCTGCTGCGGGCTCTCGACGTGCTCGCAGAAGGCCTGACCGGGGGGCCGCACGAGCACGACGCCCTCCGGTACACACGAGAAGCCCTCGCGCTGGACCCGTACCGCGAGACCAGCTACGTCCAACTGATGCGTCTCCACGTGAGCCAGGGGAACCGGGCCGAAGCCCTCCGGGCGTACGAGCACTGCCGAGCCATCCTCGCCGACGACCTCGGCGTGACCCCCTCATCACAGACGGAGGCCGCCTACCGCGAGGTGCTCAGCCCCTGACCGTCGCACCGGCCGGAGTCCCCGCCGGTCGAAGGACGTCGAGCAGTCCGGTCACGGCGGCCTCGGATCAGTCGGGCAGTTCGCGGCGCAGCGACGCTGGCGCGACGAGCCGGTAGGCGTCCACCACCAACTCGTCGATCTCCTCCCAGTCCACGCCGGGTCGGTCGAGGCCAGTGCCGGGCTCGCGTCTACTGAGGCCGCCGACGTAAGAGCGTGAGGGGAAGTCCGGCCTCCGAACGAGATGCCGGCACGAGGTCGGGGACGGGCGGACACTCGGGGCGCGGGTCGTGGAAGGATGCGCCGATGGAGGTTGGCGAGCGCATGCTCATCTGGTGCGTCGGGGGCCCGGCGCCCGGTCGGGCGGTCACGTTCCCGCCGCCGCCCGAGATCGAACTGGACCACGGCATGTACGTGCTCGTCGACGATGGCCCGCCGGAACAGTGGCGCTACGAGTTCACGGCCGATCCTCGGGCCGGGACAATGACCACCCCGCCATCGTGATCACGTCCCGCCTGTCCGAGTTGGGCGTCGCCTGCGGTCGCGGCCTGCGCGATCGAGGCGAGACCGTGGCCGTCGCCGAGGGCTCGTCCGGCGGGTTGATCTCGGCGGCCCTGCTCGCCGTGCCCGGGGCGTCGGCCTACTACCTCGGCGGGTCGGTGATCTACACGCGAGCGGCGATGCGGGCGTTCCTCGCGGGCGCGCTCGAGCCGCCCGCCGGGCTGCGCGGAGCCACCGAGGCGTTCGCCGAGTTCCTCGCCGCCTCCGTGGCCGCCACGCTCGGCGCCACATGGGGTCTCGCCGAGGCGGGCGCGGCCGGTCCGCCGAACGCCTACGGCGATCCCGCGGGACACAGCTGGGTGGCGGTCGCCGGCCCGGTGGCGGCGAGCTCGCACGTCCTCACCGGAGACGACGACCGGGCCCGCAACATGGTGGCGTTCGCCACGTCGGCGCTGGAGCTCCTCGCCGCTCAGCTCGTCTGATCGCCGAAGCACCGTCGCCGAAGGCCGTGACCACGGCGGCGGTCGCCACCGGGCTGGTCAGGTGGCCTCGCCGGCGCCTGCTCCAGGGTCGGCGAAGAAGCCGTCGGGGCCGACGGGTCGGCCCAGCCGCGGCGCGTAGATGCCGAAGAACACATCGGCGATGAGCTCTCGCCGGCTGTTGACACCGGCTTTGAGGAAGACCGTCTTGAGGTGATCCTGGACGGTGTAGCTCGAGAGATGGAGGGCGGCGGCGATCTCCTTGGTGGACGAGCCGCGGAGCACTTCGACCACCACATCGGTCTCGCGTGCGGACAACCCGAGCGCGGCGCTGAGGATCGCGACGACGTCGGGCGGGCCCGCCTCGTCGATCGTGACGATTCCCCGCCGGCCGCCCAGCGGCGCGCTGCGCACCACGAGCCATGCGCCGTCGGCCGTCCGTGCCCGCTGCGCGACCGTGCGACCGTTCGCTGCGGCGACGGCGACCGCGGCGAGGACAGCCGGCATCGGGCCGTGTCCCCGATCGCCGGCACCGAGTTGCTCGAGCCAGCGCTGCGCAGCAGGTGTCGCCTCCACGACCTCGGCACCCTCGACCACCACGACCGCCGGACCCTGACGATCGGGATCGATGGCGACCGGCTCGGCGACGGAGCGCACGAGCGATGCCCTGATGGCGGCCGTGATCGACGGGGCGACGTGGCGCAGGAACCGCTGCTCGTCGTCGTCGAACGGGGCCGCGCCGGTCCGTCGCATCAGCCCGGCGCCACCCCAACCCGTGCGTTGGTGGCGCAGCACGATCCGCAGCTCCTGTCCGAGGCCCATCGCGGCCAGGTGCTCACCGAACTGGGCATGTTCGGCACCCGCCGGCCGGGCGACCACGGCGTGCTGCACGATGACCGGGTCCCCGCTGGACATCAGCCCGCGGTAGTGCCCGGGTGCCTGCGTGACGTACTCGAGCTCCATGAAGCGCACGGCGTCGTCACCGTCCTCGTCGAGGTTGCGCCCGACCGCCGACGTCAGCATCGTCGTCGCCGGGTCGAACGTGCTCCAACACGATGCATCGGCCGGCACGACCTGGTCGACGAGTCCGTCGACGGCGCACAGCAGCTCGGCCGTCACCAGTTCCCGCGCCGCCAGACCAGCCAGCTCGCTGGCGACGCGCTCGGCCCGCAGATCGCTCCACACCGCCGTCATCCTCGCAGCCGCCTGCGCACGGCACCATCCCATCGTTCTGGGGGGTGACCGAACCCCAACTCTGTGGGATCGACGACGACCCGGCAGCGGCGCATCGTCGGCGTCGACCGCCGAGCTCGTCGGCGCTCACGAAAGGACACCGCCATGATTCCCGTCACGCTCAACCACGTCGCCCTCGACGTCGCCGATCGCCAGCGCTCGATCGAGTTCTACGCCGAGCTCCTCGGTGCCGAGGTGGTCGCCGAGGACGTCGACCACAAGCTCACGTTCTTGCGCCTGCCCGGATCGGATCGCTACAGCGACCTCGCCTTGCACGAGCACGCCGACGTCGCCGCTGCCTATCCCCCGAACCAGGTGCGGATGGCGCACATCGGCTGGGAGATCGACGATCCCGCCCACCTCGTCGCCGCATTCGACTTCCTCACCGAGCGGACCCGAGTCGTCCTCGCCGCCGACTTCGGCGTCGCCCGCTCGGTGATGGGCTTCGATCCCGACGGCCATGTCATCGAGTTCGAGCTGTTCACGGCCGGCGCCACCGGCCAGCCGGGCTTCGCACCCCTCGACATCGACGCCCTCCGCGCCGTCGCCGTCGCCGTCGCCTGAGGACCGTGCCGTGATCGTCCTCGACCACCACATCGTTCCCAGCCGCCAACGGGACGACTCGGCGCGCTGGCTCACCCACATCCTCGGGCTCCCCGCCCCACGCGATGAAGGGCCGTTCGCCGCCGTCGATCTCGGCGGTGCCACCTCGCTCTACTTCGCCGGCTGGGACCAAGAGGTCGCCACCCAGCACTACGCCTTTGCCGTCGGCCTCGACGAGTTCGACCGCATCATCGATCGTCTCGTCACCGCGAAGGTCGACCACTGGGCCGACCACACGGCCAGCCGCCCTGCCACCGTCCGTCGGGACGCCACCGGCAGCGGCGTCTACTTCCGCAGCCCCGACGGCCACCTCCTCGAAGTGCTCACCCACAACTGACCGACGACAGGAGGCAGGCGCGAGCCTCCAGGTTGCGGTCAGGTCGCCCGTGCTTCGATCGAGGCGAGCACGACAGGGTCCGGGTGGCCGTCCCAGGTGGCGGTGAGTCCCATGGCCGGACGAGGTCCGGGGGCCGGGCGGCGGAACACGGTGAGATCGAAGCGCTCGTTGCGGAGCACCGACCGGGTGGCGTCGTCGACTTCGAGCTCGAAGCCGTCGACCGGCACTCGTTCCTGTGTCCAGCCGCCGCCGTGGATGCGAACGTTGCTCGGCGCGACGTACCACCGGCCGTCGTTCACGACCATGCCGAGCGCTTCGCCCTGCCCCGTCATCGTCACCGCGGCAAGCATGATGACGAGCTGGGGGTCGCGGAGCCCGTCGTACACCCAGCGGGTGCCGAGCACGGAGTGCTGCATCTCGACGATCAGGGCGTCGTCGGCTCCGTCGAGCGGTTCGTCTCGATAGGTGAGCGGGACATGCAGCAGGTCGCCTCCGGCGGTGACGAGGTGGGTCTCCATCCCGACGCGACCGTCGGGATCGTCGAAACGGTACGAGCCGATCACCTCGATGGGAAGATCGGCGGGCGGACCCCACGATCGGGTCGGAGCCCAGCCGGCAATGAGCTCAGCCTTCGTCGGAGAGATCGTCGCGAGGTGAAACAGTGCCATCGCCGCGTCACCGTAGGACGTCCGCGGCGAGCGAGCGCCGCTGATCCCGGCACCGCTCGTCGGCGCCACGTTGAGCCGTCGCCGACGGCCGAGCACGCCTTAGGCTCGCAGCCCGACGCAGTGGGGCGGTCGGAGGAGGTTGGCTCGTGGCGCACGACGTGGTGCTGGCCGGTGGCCGGGTCGTCGATCCGGAGACCGGCTTCGACCGCGTGTGCGACGTGGGGATCGACGGCGACTCGGTCACCGCGCTCGGCGACCGCCTCGACGGCGTGACAACCGTCGACGTCGGCGGGCTCATCGTCGCCCCAGGCTTCGTCGACCTCCACAGCCACGCGCAGACGCTGCCGGGACGACGGCTCCAGGCGTGCGACGGGGTCACCACCGCGCTCGACCTCGAAGCCGGCCGTGCGCCGGTGGAGATCGCCTATGCGAGGGAAGCGAAGCGAGGGTCCCCGATCCACTACGGCTTCTCAGCGTCATGGGCGGCCGCCCGCATGCACGCAGTGGGGGACGTGCCGCTCGACGGGAGTGCTGTGGCGATCTTCGGTGGGCTCGTCGGCAGCGAGTGGCAGCAGGCTGCGACCGCGGCACAAGTGGCGCGGATCCTCGACCAGATCTCGACCGACCTCGCCGCCGGCGCCGTCGGAATCGGAGTGCTCATCGGTTACACACCCGGAGTCGAGCCGGCCGAGTACCTCGCCGTCGCCGAACTGGCGGCCGCCGCCGGGGTACCGACGTTCACCCACTCGCGCGACGTCGTCGAGATGGCGCCGGAGACGCCGATCGACGGCGCCGAGGAAGTCGTCAGGGCCGCTGGCTCGACCGGCGCGCACATGCACTACTGCCACATCAACTCGACTTCGGGGCGGCACATCGATCGAGTCCTCGCGCTGGTCGGCCGCTGCCAGGCGGAAGGCGCCCGCGTCACGACCGAGGCATACCCCTACGGGTCGGGATCGACGGCGATCGGCGCGGCGTTCCTCGCGCCGGAGCGGCTGCGTGAGCGCTTCCGAAGCACCACCTCGATCACGTATCTGCGCACTGGCGAGCGCATCGCCGACGACGTCCGACTCCGCGAGCTGCGGGCGACGGACCCCGGCGGTCTCGTCATCGCCGAGTTCCTCGACGAGTCCGATCCCGCCGACGCCGAGCTGCTGCGGCGGTCCCTCGTGTTCCCCGACGCGATCGTCGCGAGCGACGGGATGCCACCCATGTGGACCGACACATCGGACATCGACCTCACTGCCTGGCCATTGCCCCCCGAGGTGGTCACCCACCCGCGCACGGCGGGGACGTTCGGGCGCGCCCTGCGCCTGTGGCGCCAGGAGGGCGCGGCGCTCATGGACGCCATCCGTCGAGCGAG
Organism: uncultured Acidimicrobiia bacterium; assembly: GCA_963784255.1. Lineage (GTDB taxonomy): Bacteria > Actinomycetota > Acidimicrobiia > Acidimicrobiales > Ilumatobacteraceae > JALZMG01. Next base: position 92,293 of record CAWAQO010000009.1, read on the forward strand.
CCTGCTTCCTGCACAGGTGCTCCAGGACGCGGTCCCTGCCATGCGCCGCAAAGGTCGCGTCCAGACCGGCACGGACGCCGATCTCGTCGTGTTCGACGAGGCGCGTGTCACCGACCAAGCGACGTACGACGCCTCCACGCGCCCGTCGGCCGGCATCGCTCACGTCATCGTCGCCGGGACCTTCGTGGTGCGTGACCGCGAACTGGTGCCACACGCCCTTCCGGGCAGGCCCGTGCGCGCTTCACCCCGGTGAGCGGGACCCCGCCGTACCAGACGTCGAAGTCCTCGCCGTCGGCGCGACCCCGAGCGCGGCCAGCTTGTGCCAGGAGCGCTCGACGATCAGCGGGTAGGTGTCGAGGTAGTACGGCAGCGCGGCGCAGGCCTGGTTGATCGCGGCACCTCGGCTGCGGGCGAGCGTGGCGGCGTCGACGTCGAGCGCGGTGAGGAAGCAACGGCGGGACTCGTCCGTGAACAAGGACGACCACACGACTTGGACGTCGACGGCGGGATCACCGGCGCACACCGACCCCCAGTCGACGAGACCGGACAGGCGGCCATCACGGACGAGGCAGTTGCCGTCGAGATCGCCGTGGACCCAGACGGCTGGGCCGTCGTGCGGCGGGGCGGCAAGCGCCTCGTCCCAGACGGCGACGGCGGACCCGACGTCGACCAGGTGGCCCGCTCGCCGGATCGCTTCACGAGTCGACTCGTCGTAGGCCTGCAGAGGCCGAGCCCGGTTGCGCGCCGCTGGTGCGCCGTCGGTCGGCAGTTGCTGGAGCGCCCGGACGAGCTCGGCGAGGTCCACCGCGAAGGTGATCGGGTCATCGACCCGGTCGAGGGTGGCGCCCTCACCGGGCAGCCACCGGTGCACAGCCCACCGGTACGGGTACCCATGTCCGGGCTCGCCGATGGCGATGGGTTCAGGGACGGCAACCGGGAGGTGCGGAGCCAGGTGGGGCAGCCATCTGGCGTCTCGGTCGACCTGTTCGGTCGCCCAATGGATGCGAGGGAGGCGGACGACGAGGTCGTCCCCGAGTCGCCAGATGGCGTTGTCGGTGCCCCACGGCTCGACGACGGCGAGCGGCCGACTGGCAAGGTGGGGCAGTTGCGACTCGAGCAACCGGCGAACGAGCGCTTCGTCGACGTCGATCTCGTCGACGTGCATGCGCACCGACATCCCGGGCAGTCTCCCCTGGTGCCGGAACACCGGTCGAGCGGGTTTCCCGCGGAGGCAGCGCACGACGCGCACGACGCAGCGCGTCCGTCGACCCGCGAGGTGACTCGCCCGGTGACGGGGTGTGACCGCTGACCGCAGTTCTGCCGGTTCGGGCATCGGCTCAGGGGTACACGGCCTCTCGTGCTCTCCACGAATGACCTGTTGAACCAACTGAACGCGCTGCTGCGCCTCACCGAGACCGAGATCATGATCGCCGAGACCCGCCGGGCTCAGGCGGCGACCGACGACATCGAGCGCGAGTTGGCGGCCAACGCCGACAAGGGACGCGACCGCGTCGGCCTGTTGTCGGGCGCGATCCGCCAGCTCGGCGGCGTCCCCGATGTGCTGGGAGTGGCCGTCGGCCGCGTGACGGCCAACGCCAAGGCGGTCATCGAGCAGGGCCAGGAGATGACCGATGCGCTGATCGGTGACCTGCACCTCGAGCACGAGCTGCTCGACCGCACTCGCCTGGCGGCGATGATCGCCGAGCAGCTCGGTGTCGCCAGGAGCGTCACGCGGGTGCTCGAGCGGCTGGAGACGGCCCACACGGCGACGATCGAGTGGCTCATGACACGCCTCGGCGAGGTCGCCGTCGGCGGGCCGCCCGCGCTGCGCCCGACGCCCGCACAAGCGGTCGTCGGCATCAGCCGTCGCCTTGGCTCGCTCCCGGCTCGACGGACGGCCGGGCTCCTCAACGGCATCGTCGAGCAGGCCGGCCTGCTCGGGGACCGCGCCGGTTCGGTCGTGTCGACGAACCTCGTCCGCACCCGTGAGCTGTTCGACGCGGCCGTCGAGATCTGGACCGCCGGGCGTGACGCGTCGTTGAAGCGCTCCGAGCAGCTCGCCGCCGAGCGTGGCGACCAGGACACCGCCCGTTCGGTCCGCCGCACCCGGTCCGAGCTCGGGGCGCTGGACACCGACGAGCTCCCGATCCGCGGCTACGACCGCTTGAACGCCGACGTCACGATCGACCGCATTCGCCGGTTGCGCGACGCCCACGAGGTCCGGGCGATCCTCGCCTATGAGACGGCGAACAAGGCACGCAAGGGTGTCACCGTCGCCGCCCGCGATCGCGTCGAGCAGCTCGCCGCCGAGCTGGCCGCCGCGTCCTGACCGCCTGCCGCCGGTGCGCGCCGGCCACAGCGCAGTCGGTGAGCGACGAGCTCTGCGCGCGCCACACACTGCTGGCCGATTGATGACCTCAGGAGTCGGGTACGGGTTCGTCACCGACGCCATCCTCGTGGTCTCGGAACTGACGACCAACGCGGTCGTCCACGCACGCTCCTCAGCGGCGATCGTGTGGTCGCTCGAGGACGGGTGGCTGCGGATCGAGGTTCACGACGACGACGACCCGATGCGCCCGCAGATGCCCGCCACCCCCGATGCCAGGGGCGGCTGGCGGTCTGCGCATCGTCGACGCCGTCACCGACGGGTGGGGCTGGGCACCCACGCTGACAGGCAAGTACGTGTGGAGCGAGCAGCTCTGCTGAGACCCACCGCCGCGCTCGTCCTGATCGCTCCAGCGAGGGCAGCTGTCCAGCAGGCCGGTGATCGCAAAGGTCCTCGTGACCACCGGCGCCAAATCCGCCACGACGAGGCTGCGGCCGGCGTCGCACAGTGCGACATGGGCGCGAACGAGCTCATTGACCGCCGTCGAGTCGAGGAACGTCACGCCGGCCATGTCGATGAGCACGTCTCCGCTCCCTGCGGCGATCGCCAGGTCGAGTTGGTCACGCAGGGTGGGCGCCACAGCGGCGTCCAACTCGCCGCCCACCCGGACAGTCGGGACGGGTGCGTCATCGACAAGTTCGACGAAAGCCACGATCGACTCACCCACGACTGCCTCCTGGGCTCGGCGCGCAGCGAGCGGACAGGCCGCTGAACGAAGAGATCAATGCCGTTCGCATCACCACTCAGCACCTCCACGCGACGACGTCACCGGGGTCCGGGGCAACGAATCCAACTCTCTCGAGTGGCGACTTTACACAGTCCTCCACCGGTCTGCCGCAGGCCCAGCGCGGGGAGGCCGCCCCCGACCCACGCCACTGGATCGACGGCTCCGAACGCCCCGACGACGTGACACCGAGAAAGCGCGTCGGGGCTCGATTTCGAAGATCTGTTGGACTAGAGTAGAACTCATGCCGCACTCTTGTAGCGCTTCTGCTGAACTTGCCACCAAGGCCGCCGCCACGTTTGTCGTGGTGCAAGCCCGGCCGGGCAGCCTGCGGCTGGTCGGTGAGCTCGACGCCGCTGGTGTGCCTGAGGTCTGGGCCCGACTCGTCGGGGTTGACGGCGACGCGGAGTTGGACTGTGCGGGACTGACGTTCATCGATGCGTCCGGGGTGAGGCTGCTCGTCGCCGTTCAGGCCGACTGCCACGCTCGAGGTGCGAAGCTGTCGATCGTGAACCCACCTCGGTGTCTGACCCGGCTGCTCGAGTTGACCGGCCTCGGCGCGATGTCGGGCGCGCCAGCGGCGACCTCGGCCGCGTGACCGTGGGTGAGGCGGGAGGCGAGACCGGGGCTCGGCCGATCTATTCGATCGGGGCGGTGGCCAGCATGCTCGGGGTCGAGACGGCGACACTTCGGGCCTGGGAGGAACGCTACGGCGTCGTGATCCCGACGCGGAGCACGGGCGCGCAACGTGTCTACTCGCGTGACGAGCTGGAACGCTTGCGGTTCGTCGTCGACCTGGTCGAGGCCGGCACGACGCCGGCCGACGCGCACCGACTCTTGGCCGAGCGCTTGCGGACGCGCACGAGCTGCGCCGTCCTGACCCCGAAGACCCCACGGTCGTGATCCTGCTCGCCGAGCGAGATCGGTACGCGGCGGAACTCCTCGAGTACCTCCTGCGGACAGAGGGATACGACGTATGCCCGGCGTTCGACCCGGGTCGTGCGGAGCAACTCGCCAGCGATCGTCGACCGGACTTGTCGATCGTCGATCTCATGATCACCGGCGGCGGTATCGAGCTGTGCGCGCGGTTGGCGCACGATGGTCAGGCACCCGTGCTGGCGATGGCGGCGCTGGATCTCGCCGATGAGGCATTGGCGGCCGGGGCCAGCGCCTTCCTGGCCAAGCCGGTCGTGCCACTGCAGTTCGTGTCGACGGTCCGCGACCTGTTGGGATCGAGCGCGCTGTCGCGACGCCCGAGAGCAGGCGTCTCGTGATGGAGCGTCTCTCCACCGGGAACGTCCGCCTCGACGAGGTACTTTGCGGTGGGCTCGTGTTGGACGCGATCACCCTGGTGGTGGGTGCGCCTGGTACCGGCAAGACGATCCTGGCCGAACAATGCCTGTTCACCAACGCCACGCCCGAGCGACCGGCGCTGTACCTCTCGACGGTGTCAGAACCCTTCGACAAGCTGTTGCGCTACGGGCAAGCGCTCGAGTTCTTCGACATCGCACAGCTCAATCGGTCCGTCTTCTACGACGATCTCGGCGACGCGGTCCACCAGGACGGTCTCCCAGCTGTGCTCGAGCGTCTCGACGGGCTGATCAAGGAGCATCAGCCGGGCGTCGTCGTGATCGACAGCTTCAAGGCCCTGCGAACGTTCGCCGCCGACGAGGCCGAGTTCCGTCGATTCCTCCACGACCTCGCCGGACGACTCACCGCCCTGTCCGTCTCATCCCTGTGGGTCGGCGAGTACGGGCCCGACGAGGCGAGTGACGCGCCTGAGTTCGCCGTCGCCGACGGCGTCATCGCGCTCGAGACGAGGCGAACCGCCGAACGATCGATCCGCTACCTCAGCGTCCGCAAGCTGCGCGGCAGCAACTTCCTGTCAGGGGACCACGTCTACCGCATCACCGCCGGCGGACTCGTCGTGTTCCCGCGACTCGCCGACGTGCGCGACGACGCCGCGGCCTACCCAGCCGTCAATGACCGGGTCTCGACCGGCATCGCGGCCCTGGACGACGCGCTCGAGGAGGGCTACTGGTCCGGTTCCACCACCCTCATCGCCGGGCCATCGGGCGCCGGCAAGTCCCTCATGGGTCTGCACTTCGTGTACGCCGGTGCCGCTCTGGAAGAACCGGGGATCTTCGTGACCCTCCAGGAGAATCGGGACCAACTGGCCCGGGTCGTCGGCCGTTTCGGCTGGAGCATCGACAACCCCAACGTGACGATCGTGGACCAGTCACCGGTCGACCTCTACGTCGACGAGCTCGTCTACGAGCTGCTCGACCGGATCCACGAGGTCGGCGCCCGCCGGCTCGTCGTTGACAGCCTCAACGACCTCATCGTCGCCGCCCCCGATCAGATGCGGCTCCGCGAGTTCCTCTACTCGCTGGTGCAACGCTGCGCTCGCCTCGGGGTCAGCCTCATGTTCACCTACGAGACGATGGAGCTGTTCCGGATCACACGGCTCAGCGAGCTCGGCATGTCCCACATCGCCGACAACGTCGTCCTCCTCCAACACGTCCAAGACGGCCCCCAGATGAAGCGCGCGCTCAGCGTGCTCAAATCCAGAGGATCGATGAACTCGTCTGTCATCAGCGAGTTCAACATCTCCACCGACGGCATCACCCTCGGGAAGCCGCTCGACCTCCGCGCCTTCTGGGCCTGAGCCGTCACCCAGGCGGTGAACCAACATCCGCAGCGGACTCGGCGCTCGGCTCGGGTTGACAACGCCGCGAGCAAGAGCCGTGACGTGCCTCCCCTTCACACGGCCGGGTAGGTGGCGCCGCTGCAGTTCAGCTTGAGGGTGTAGAGGCTGGTCGTTGCGGTGATGAACAGGTGGTTGCGCCGGGGCCCGCCGAAGGCGAGGTTGGAGACGACCTCGGGGACGCGGAGCTTGCCGAGCAAGGTGCCGTCGGGGTCGAAGCAGTGCAGCCCGTCGTGCGCCGCCGCCCACACGCGCCCGCGACCGTCGAGGCGGAGCCCGTCGAACGATCCGGCGTCACAGTCGGCGAAGACGTCACCACCGGAGAGGGAGCCGTCTTCGACGACGTCGAATCGCCGGATGTGTCGGCGGCGGGTGTCGGCGACGTAGAGCTGCTGCTCGTCGCCGCTGAAGGCGAGGCCGTTCGGCCGTTCGAAGTCATCGGCGACGATGTGGACGTCGCCCGATGGGTCGATGCGGTAGACGTGACATCCGCCGACCTCGCTCGGCGCCAGATGGCCCTCGTAGTCGCTGTCGATGCCGTAGCTGGGATCGGTGAACCAGATCGTCCCGTCGGCCCGCTCGACGACGTCGTTGGGGCTGTTGAGCCGTCGGCCCTGATGGTGCGACGCCAGGATGGTGTCGCTGCCATCGTGTTCCGTCCGGGCGACGCGACGGTGCCCCTGCTGACACGACACCACACGTCCGGCCCGGTCGAGGGTTCGGCCGTTGGCGTACCCGGCTGGTTGGCCGAACACGCCGACGGCGCCCGTGGTCTCGTCCCAGCGCAGCACCCGGTCGTTCGGGATGTCGCTGAACAGCACGTAGCGGCCGGCCGGGACGTAGACCGGCCCCTCGAGCCAGCGACCGGCCGAGAACAGCACCTCGAGCCGAGCGTCGCCGTCCACGCCGGCGAAGCGGTCGTCGATCACCTCGAACCGCGCCGGCACGGTGCGCGGCACGTGGGCGGAGAGGTCGGTGACCATCACCCCGCTAGACGATCTTGCTGATGACCAACGCGACGAGCATCACCGTCAGCACCACGATGGCGAGCGCCGCGAGACCGTCTCGATTCGCTCCGCCTCGGGCTGCACGTGGAGGCTCTTGGTCCATCGGGCGGTCCCCCTTCCTCCTGGTCACTCCGATTCTCGACCAGGAACCCAGGAGGTTTCAAGCGTCGGCGCGCGCTGTTCTTCCGGTCCTCATGCCCCAGTCCGAGTCAGGCGTCGACCGGACCGATTTCCAGCCATGCCAGCGCGCGAGCGGCCGCGTTTGCGCCGCACATCCCGTGCGCTCCCGCCCCGGGCGGTGTCGAGGCGGAGCAGAGGTACGTGCCCGGGATGCCGGTGAAGTACGGGTCGACCGCGAATCGCGGTCGGAAGAGCAGTTGGGCCACCGAGGACGCGCCGCCGATGACGTCGCCTCCGACATAGTTCGGGTTGTACACCGACATCTCCGTCGACGAGCGCACCGCCATGCCGATGATCCGCTCGCGGAAGCCGGGGGCGAATCGCTCGATCTGCGCGATGATCGGCTCGGTGGCATCGCCGGTGTAGGCGTGTGGCACGTGGGCGTATGTCCACAACGGGTGGACGTTGCCGACCGACCGCGTCGGGTCGGCGAGGTACTGCTGGCCGACGAGCACAAACGGCCGTTCGGGCATCGTCCCCCGATGGACCGCTTCCTCGTTGCCGACGACCTCAGCGAAGGCTCCCACCGAGGTGGACCGTGCCGGCGTGGCGGGCCGCGGGAGCTGTCCACGGGACACCACCCTCGATCGCGAAGTCGACCTTGAAGGCGCCAGGGCCGTGGCGGAACCGACGGTACGAGCGGGCAACGCGATCCGGTAGACGATCGCCCAGGATGTCGGCAGCGATCGACGGCGACACGTCCAACATCACCACATCGCTCGGCGGGAGGTCGTCGGCCGACCTCACGTGCACACCCGTCTCGATCCTCCCGCCGTGGCGTTCGATGTCGGCCGCCAGTGCCTCGGCGATCGTCCGCGATCCCCCTTCGGCCACCACCCAGCCGTCGCGCGTGTGCGGCGACGATCAACATGAGCCCGACGGCGCTGGTCATCGGCCGGTCGAGGCGGGAGAACGCGTGCGCGGCCACGCCGGCCCACAGCGCCTGAGCCTCCTTCGTCTTCCAGAGACGGGCCACGGTGGTGGCCGGCAGCAGCGCGCCGGTACCGAAGCGCGCCAACGTCAACGGATGCCGCGGTACCCGCAGGATCGGCTGCGAGGCGTCGGCGAAGAGGGCGTCGAAGCGCGCCGCTGGCCGCTCGAACACACGACGCCAACGCTGACCGTCGCTCCCCAGGGCCTCCGCGGTCCGATCGATCGACCGGTGCAGCACGCCGGCCGAACCGTCGTCCAGCGGGTGCGCGCAGTCCACCGGCGGTTGCAGCCAGGTGAGCCGGCCCTCCGAGACGAGGTCCAGTCCGGCGAAGCACGGTGACCCTGCGGCAAGTGGATGGACCGCGGAGCAGTGGTCGTGCACCAAGCCCGGGACGATCATCTCCGAGCTACGGGTTCCACCGCCGATCACATCGCACGCCTCGAGCACGGTCACGTCGAGACCGGCACGGGCCAGCTGCGCGGCGGCGGCGAGCCCGTTCGGCCCGCTGCCGACGACGATCGCCGAGCTCACGACGTCATCGGGCGTTTGGCGTGCGTCGTCACACTCGGCCGCCGGTGCCGGGGTGAGGAACCCCCGGCGCGACGTAGCCGGGTCGGGTCCAGGTGATCGTGTGCGGGATCGGGCCGTTGGGAAGCCATGGCTGCTCGCCGTAGGCATCGTCGTTGTGGTACCAGCCCTTCTCGACCGTGCCGAGCGCGGCGTCGATCACCCGGTACTGCACCTTCTTGCTGAAGGCGGGCTGCGACTCCGTCCACGCGACCACGACGTCGCCGGGTTCGTACTGGCACCGCTCCTGCAGCGCCTCGATCAGGCGCTCGTCGAGACAGTGCCCATCACCGAAGTTCCAGCCGGTGATCACGTTGCTGACGAACTCGCCCTCGCGTTGGATCCGGTCGTCCAGCCCCGGGGTGTGCCGCATCAGCGCCGAGATGTGCATCCGTCCCATCGGGTGCATCATGCGGAACGCGACCGCCTTCTGGATGAAGATCTCCGAGATCTCGTTGCCGAACAGCGGGTCGAGCTGGTCGATCTGGTTGTCGGCGGCCTTGACGATCCGCTCGTTGATCCGGTCCTCCATCGACTTGTCACGGAACGAGAACGTGCCCGACGCCCAGTTGCCGGCGTACTGCTTCATCCCGACCAGGAACGAGACGTACTGCGGTCGCAGGGCTCCGAGGACGATCGGCGCCAGGGCGACGCACACCACGATCACCAAGAGGGCCGGGTTCATGTCGGCGACGCCGTAGCCCTCGCTGGGCGGGAAGTTGGCGAACAGGAACGCGACGCAGAAGATGAAGAACACGTTCCACTCCAGCGGCACCGCCACCGGGATGGTCGAGATGATGAACGTGTGGAGCATCCAGATCGAGATGATGGCGATCCAGGTGAGCCACGGCCACGGCGAGAACAGCAGCACGAGGGGCATCACCAACTCGCAGGTCGTGCCGCCGATGTGGGCCAACGCGTGCGTGACCTTCGACGGCCGGATGTCGTTCGGGTAGTCCTTGACCGTTGCCTTGCGGAACCGATCCGACACCATCCACGGCGTGTTCTGGACCATGATCGCCACCGTCGACGAGAAGCCGTGCTGCAGCTTCGAGAAGCCGGCCCCCATCCAGATCACCACGATGCAGATCTTGGCGGCGACGATCATGTCGACGAAGTTGCTGAACAGCCCGAAGTACAGCATGGTCGGGACGTACTGCTCGGAACGCGCCGACAGGAACACGATCTTGTCCCGGAGACCCATCAAGAGGATCAAGCAGCAGTAGGTCACGAGCGCCCATTGCGGCATCACGCCGGCCGATCCCACGGGCAACCCATCGACCTGCTCGCCGGACAGGAACAGCATCATCACGAGCCAGAACACGATCAGCTTGTAGAGGCCGGTGTCCCACGGCGTGCGCCGGTTGCCCTTGGTGAACGGGACGTGGTTCGGATACGGAGGGATCCTGATGGTGTCGTTCTGCCACCAGTACAGAACGCCTCCGATGGGCGGATCGAAGTGGAACGCCAACGGACCACATGTCGCGGCGAGCCCGAGGATCTCCAACAGGATCGTCCAGACCATCAGCTTCTGGTACAGGATCGGTTCGTCCCACCAGCCGGCGATGTTGTCGAACTCCAGACCCTTGGTGAAGGCGCCGGCGATGATCAACCCGAACAGGGCGTAGAAGAAGATCTTCCAGACGTAGAAGTTGATCGTCTGCTTCGGGGTGCCGAAGCCGTACTCCACCCAGTGGAGTTGGAGCATCTTCATCCGCTCGAAGAACGGGAGCCTGGCGAACTCGTCGAGCTCGACGGGAGGCAGCTCTGCGGTCCTGTAGCCCATCGTCCGCTACCTCCTCACGCGCTTCGCCCAGGAGCGCAGCCGGCGTTCCACGTCGAAGTAGTAGTCGTCATCTTCGGCCTTCCTGGTGGAGATGATCTTCCCGGTCAGACGTTCCAGTTCCCGCTCGCGGACCCGCTGGCGCTTCCACTGCTTGCGCTTGTTCTTCCGGCGCAGCCGCTCGAGGTGGTCCTCCTCGGTCTCCGACGTGCCGCGGCAGGTAGGCCTCCTCGATCTCGTCGAGGCGGCGGAGCGCCTCGTCGGCGGAGAGCTCGAGCAGGATCTGGCCACGCGCCATCAGGTACATCCGGTCGGCGTACTGCAACGCCTTGTGGGCGTGCTGCTCGACGATCAGCGCCCCCGTGCCACGCTCGTCCGCCGCAGTCCGGACCGCGCCGAGCAGCCGGTCGACGACCTTCGGTGCCAGTCCGAGTGAGAGCTCGTCGGCGAGCAGGATCGACGGGTTGCGGCTCAGGGCCCGAGCGAGGGCCAGCATCTGTTGCTCGCCGCCCGAGAGCATCCCGCCGCGCACCGACAGCCGGGGTTCGAGCTCCGGGAACAGCGCCAGCGCGCGCTTCGACCGAACCGCCGCCGATGCGCAGGTTGTCGTAGGCCGACAGCTTCGTGAACACCAGTCGTTCCTCGGTGACCAGCCCGATGCCGCCATCGCGAACCCGTTGGTGCATCGGCGTGAAGGTCGGCACGTTGCCGAACAGGACGACGCCGTCCACGGGCGTCAGCTCGCCGGCGATCGTCAGCAGGGTCGTCGACTTGCCCGCTCCGTTCGGGTCCGAGCAGGCAGACCACCTCGCCGGACTCGACCCTGAGGTTGACGGCACGAACCACCTCGCGCCCGAGGTACCCGGCCTTGAGGTTGCGGGTCTCCAGCAAGGCGGCCCTCACGATGCACCACCCGCGACCGGTTCCGGCGACGGCACCCGCTGGCCGACCGGCTCGGCGTCGCTGCGCTCACCGAGGTAGGCGGCGATCACCGCGGGATCGGAGCGGACGTCGTCGGGAGAGCCAGACGCGATGCGCCGCCCGAAGTCGAGGACCACCACCCGATCGCAGACGCCCATCACGAAGTTCATGTCGTGCTCGACGACGAGCAGCGCCATGCCCCAGTCGTCGGCCAAGCGTCGGACGACGCGTGCCAGTTCCGCGCTCTCCGTGGAGCTGAGACCCGCCACCGGCTCGTCGAGCAGCAGCACGCTGGGGTGCATCGCCACCGCCCGGGCGATCGCGAGGAGCCGCCGCTTCCCGTACGACAGGTCGTGGACATCGCGATGGAGGTCCTCGTCGAGACCGAACTCGGTGACGGCCCGCACCACTTCGGGCGGCAGGGGCGGGTTGACCGGCCAGACCAGGTCGAGCAGGTACGAGCGGAGGTCCTGCGGATCGGCGGCCACGCTGAGGTTCTCGAACACCGTCGAGTCCTCGAACAGCTCGAGCGACTGGAACGACCGGGCGACACCGGCCCTGGCCCGCTTCATCGCCGGCTGGTTCGACATGTCGAGGTCGTCGAGCCGCACGCGACCCTTCGCCGAGGTGAACCCGCTGATGGCGTCGATGAGAGAGGTCTTGCCGGCCCCGTTCGGACCGATGAGGCCGGTGACGGTGCCGGGTTCGAGCCGGAAGCTCACCTGGTCGACGGCGACCACTGCTCCGTAGCGCACCGTCAGGTCCTCGATGGCCAGTGTTCGAGCGGGGACCCGGGACGTGCGATCGAGGGGTGCTCGGGGATCGGCGACGTCGGAGAGCTCGATCGTGTAGGGCCGGCTCCACTTCCGCATCTTCTTGATCTGGCGGGACATCCTGACCCACTGGGCGGCGACGCCGTCCTTGTAGGTCACCAGCGTGAGGAGGATCCCGATGCCGCTGATCAGCTGGATCCACTTTCCGACGCCGTCCCACGTCGTCTCGAGGATCTCCTGGTTGACGCCCGCCGTCGCCAGGGTGGAACCGACGAACGCGCCGAGCAGCTGGCCGACGCCGCCGAACAGGGCAAGGCCGACGAAGGTGATCGACGTGAAGTTGCTGAAGGACTGGTAGCTGATCGAACTGAGCCGGAACGACAAGACGATGCCGCCCAAGGCGGCGATCGCCGAGGCGAACGAGAACGCGAAGAGCTTGGCCACCATCACATCGATCCCCAGGGCCGCCGCCGCCCGTTCATTGGTTCGCACGGCGATCAGTCGGCGGCCGCTGCGGCCACGTCGTACGTTGGCGATGACCGCGACCGCCAGCATCGTCATGACCAACACGAAGATCCCGTAGCGCGCCGGGTGGTTGATCGACCCGATGTCGTAGCCGAAGACGTCGGGATTCCCGACCTGCGTGCCCTGCACGCCGCCGGTGTAGTTGCGGTTCTTGAACAGCATCAGCTCGATGGTGGTTCCCAGGCCGAGCGTGACGATCGCCAGGTTGATCCCCCTCGTTCGCACCGCGGGGAGACCGAAGACCAGTCCGAGCGGCACCGCGGCGGCGACGCCGGCCAGCAGCCCGAGCAGGAACGGGATGTCGAACACCGCGACCAAGCGCCCTGCGACATACGCGCCGAAGCCGGCGATCGAGTACTGGGCGAGGGAGAGCTGTCCGGCGTATCCGGTCAGCACGACGATCGACAGCAGCACGATCGCCACGCCCAACGAGACGGTGATGGCGTCGATCCACTTCGTCTCCTTGGTCACCATCACGAACACGACGGCGCCGCAGCCGAACAGCGCCCAGGCCCACGGGATCCGACCGTTGCCGACCATCGGCAGCTGCTGCAGGTAGTGGTCACGCAGGGGCAGCGACCGGCCCCGGAACACCAGGACGACGATGATCACCAGGAACGGGAGGGATGCTCCGAGGCCCTCCTGATTGGCATACCGCCCGACCAACGCCTGGCCGATGCCGATCGCGAACCCGGCTGCCGTGGCGATGGGAAAGGATCGGAAGTCGCCGACCAACGCCGCCGCGAGCGCGGCCAGGATGAGCGCCGTCATCGCGGTGACCTGCAGGGTGATGATGGGGACGACGAGGATCCCGGCGACGGCGGCGACGGCCGAGCCCAACGCCCAGTTCAGCAGTGCCACCCGGTTCGGAGACAGTCCGATCGCGGCTGCCGACCGCTCGCTCTCCGACACCGCCTCGGTGGCGAGGCCGAACTGGCTCGACCGATAGAGCAGCCACAGCCCGAACGCCGAGACGCTCCCGATGCCGAGCAGGATGAGGCGATCGACCGTGATCGCGACGTCGCCCCACAGCGTCACGCGGTCCGTCGGCAGCCAGCTGTCGACCTGACGAGGGTTGGAGCCGTACCGGATCACGACCGCTGCCTGGATCGTGATCAGCACACCGAGCGTGGCGATCACTCGGACCAGCGAGCTGGCCCGGCGCAGCGGCCTCATGATCACCCAGTGGGTGAGCGCCCCCAGGAAGCCCGACCAGGCGACGCCGACGATCGCGGAGGCGAGAAACGGCCAGCCGTGCTCGTTCTGCAACTCCCACTGCATGAAGACACCGGCGATGGCCGTTGCGCCGAGCGCGAAGTTCAGCACCCCGGTGCCGCGGTAGATCACGATCAGTCCCTGGGATGCAAAGGCGTACAACGCGCCGACACCCAAGCCCAGCAATGCGAATCTGATGACCTCGGTCATCGTCCCCCTGTCGGCGATCCCAGCTGCGGAGCGAGACCTCAGAGGGGTCGGCGCCCTCCGGATGGTACCGCGTCCCGTCTCTCGGACGCCGAACCCGACGCTCGGTCACCGATCCGCCGGGTAACGAACATCCGATGTGTCGTGTCTTAGTGTCGATGGTCGGTGCAAGTCCTGCGCCGCGATATCGGCAACTGGGGGAACATGATGTCCACGCTCGGTGACCCGCGTTCGACTGCCAACTGGCGTTCGTGGCGACGCACGCTCGCGCTGATCGCCGTGGTCGGCTTGGCCGCCGCCGCGTGCGGCGGCGATGACGACGACGACGCAGACACGGCCGAGTCTGCGGCGACCGGGGCGACGGCCGAGCCGAGCGCTGAGGCGACGGGTGAAGCACCGAGCGGCGACCCGATCAAGGTCATGACCGTGACCACGCTCAACGCCGCTGGGCCGACCTACGAGAACATCGCCAACACGGCCAATGCGTATGCCGACTACATCAACGCTCGCGGAGGGATCGCCGGCCGGCCGCTCGAGGTCACGGTGTGCGACGAGCAGTTCGATCCGGCCGTGGCGACGACATGCGCCCGGGATGCGGTCGAGGGGGGCATGGTGTCGATCGTCGGCTCGTTCACGTTCTTCGCGGAGTCGATCGTGCCCGTGATCGCCGAATCCAGCATCACGTGGTTCGGGGCGTGCTGCCCCATCACGCCGTCCGAGCTGACGAGTCCCTACTCGTTCAACATCGGCAACCAACCGATGTACGCGGTCGGAGCCGTGAAGAAGGCGATCGACGACGGCTGCGAGAACATCAACGCCGTCATCATCGACGGCGCCCAGATCTTCATCCCGCCGATGGAGAACGCAATGGCGAACCTCGACAAGAGCTTCGGCGACGTCATCATCCTGCCGCCGACCGCCCAGGACTACTCCGCCGAGGTGGCTCAGGCCACCACCGGCGCGGACTGCGTGATCGGCATCATCTCCGAGACGCCGTACATCACCTGGAACACCGCCTGGACCCAGTCGGGCACGGAAGCCCGCCAGTACGGTCCGCAAGGGAACCTCAACGAGGTCTCGGCGGCCGGCAACGAAGAGGCCACCGACGGCGACATCATCGTCGGCATGTACCCGGACATCTCGACCGATCCGTGGTCGGAGTACCGGCTCGCCCTCGAGGAGGCCGAGCTCGACACGAGCGCGTTGGACTACAACTCGCTGGGCGGCATGGGCACCTGGGCGGCCTTCGTCGGGTTCACCCAGATCGCCGAGACGATCGAGGGAGAGATCACGGCCGAGTCGTTCTACGACGCGGCGTCGACCACCTCCAGCCTCGACCTGAACGGCATGGTGCCGGAGCTCGACTTCACCCAGGAGTGGACCGACGGCCTCGAGGGCTACCAGCGCCTCTTCAACAGGAGCGTGGTGTACAGCCAGCTCGAGGACGGCAAAGTCGTGCCGCTGACGACCGAGTTCGAGGACGTCGGCGACTTGGCGCTGCCGCCCGGGCTGACTCCGTCGCCGGGCTACGACACGGCTCGACCGATGTCGTTCCAGTACCGAGCCCGCACCGCCTTCTTGTCGGGCTTGCCAACGGGGGTGAGCGGGAGGGCCTCGACGTAGTCGATCGACTTCGGCGACTGCTGCGAACCCTTCGCTACCTTCACCAGTTGTTGCAGCTCGCGGGTGAGCTCGTCCGATGGCTCGCGGCCGGGCTGGAGCACGACGACGGCCTTCACCGCTTCTCCCCACTTGTCGTCCGGCACACCGATCACCATGACCATGCTGACAGCGGGATGCGTGCTGATCACGTCCTCGACCTCGCGGGGGAACACGTTGAACCCGCCCGTGATCACCATGTCCTTCGTCCGGTCGACGATGAACAGGTACCCGTCAGCGTCGAAGCGGCCGACGTCGCCGGTGTGCAACCAGTCGCCCGACAGCGCTTCGGCGGTCTCGTCGGGAAGGTCCTTGTACCCGGTCATCACGAGCGGACCCCGCGTGCAGATCTCCCCCGACTCGCCGGGGCCGACGGGTTGGCTGTCGGTATCGAGCAGGGCGACGTGCATCCACGGAACCGGGCGGCCGCACGAGGCGAGGCGGTCGGGCCGGGCGGGATCATGCTCGCCCTTCTTCAGATGGGTGATGACCATCGGCGCCTCGGTCTGCCCGTAGCACTGGAAGAAGATCGGACCCCAGTCCTCGATGGCCCGAGCGAGCTTGGCCGGGCTCATCGGCGACGCCCCGTAGAAGATGGTCTCCATCGACGACATGTCAGCCGTCTCGTAGCGTGGATGTCCCTGCAGCGCGTACAGCATGACGGGGACGATCAACGTCGCCGTGATGCGATGCTCCTCGACCAGGTCGAAGAAGCCGTCCGGGTCGAACGACTCCATCACGTAGAACGCGCCGCCCGACAGCAGCACGGGCGCGACGAGGGACATCGCGGCATGGGACAGCGGCGTCGCGATCGCGATTCGCAGGTCGTCGGGGAACTCCCACTCGGCCATCTGGATCCACGTCATGGCCTGCCACACGCGATGGCTCATGAGCACACCCTTGGGCCGTCCGGTCGTGCCGCCGGTGTAGACGATCGTGCACAGGTCCTCGGGACCCACGTCGGGAGGTGTGAGGGACGCCGGCTCGAACTCGTCAGCGAGCGCCAGGTAGTCGTCGCCGACGTCGTTGGGGCCGAAGCCCAACAGCGTGAGATCCGGATGCTGCGCCTTCAGCTGGCGCGCCCGCTCGGTGAAGTTGTCGGCGTCGAAGACGAGGCAGTCGATCTCGGCATCGCCGACCACAAAGGCGTGATCGGCGAGTGAGCCCATCGGGTGGAGCGGCGTCACCACACATCCGTTGATGAGCGACGCCGTGAGGTTCGTCAGCACCTCGGGACGGTTCTTCGACAGGACGGCGAGGCGGCTCCCCTTCCCCACACCCCGCGCCCGCTGGACCTGAACCAGCTGGCTGGTGCGTCGCCGGACCTCCGCATACGACGCGACCCGCCCGGCGAGATGGATGCACGGCGCGTCGTCGTGGGCGGTGAGGCTCCGGACGAGGAGGTGCGGAAGCAGGGGCTGGTCGTGGAGCGGCGACGTCACCGGTAGCACCGTAGTTTGGCAGGCATCCGACGATTTCGGGCTCCGGTGTCAGGGCTTGGCGTCGGACCAGCGGGAGAGGATGGCGACGTCGGCCACGAACCGGACGGTGTCGTTCGGCGCCCAGCTCAGGGCGGCCTCCTGCAGGCAGTCCTCGACGAGTCGAGCGGCGGCATCCCCGTCCGTCGCTGGGACGTGGACGAGCAGCTCGTCGTGGAGGCACAGCACGATCTCGGCTGGCCTGGCGAGCCGGGCCCGAACGAGGACGGCCCACCGTTTGAACAGCTCGGCCGCGGCGCCCTGGACCATGGCGTTGCGGACGAAGCGTCCGCGGGCGGCGGCGCGTGCCCGAGCGTCGCGATCGCTGAGGTCGCTGACGTTGGTCGGACCGGTCTTGATCAGCCGGCCGCCGTAGGTGCGGACATCACGCCCGACCTGGCCGGCGAGGTCGGCATCGTGGAGGTAGCCCATCGCTACCGGGTAGGCCGCTTCCAGCCGGCGCAGGGCCTGGGCACCGTGGCCCGTCGTCTGGCCGTACATCGCGCCGAGGACGGCGACCTTCGCGGTGGCGCGGTCGATGCCGAGCTGGGTGGCGATCGGCGCGTACATGTCGTGTGTCGCCGTGGCCCGCGCCAGCGCCTCGTCTCCTGACACGGCGGCGAGGATGCGCGGCTCGATCTGCCCGAGGTCGGCGCGGACGAAGACGTGGTCCGGCTCGGCGACGACCGCCGGTCGGAGGTCGGCCGTGAGGCTGTGGAGCCCGGCCGTGGCCGTCATCCGACCCGCCGCTCCGTCCGACCCGGTCCACTGCCCACGGAGCCGGCCGTCGGGGCCGACGTGCTGGTCGAGCCAGGCGTACCCGTACGTCGTGGCGGTGCGCTCGACACGCCGCCAGGCCAGCAACGCCTCGACGATCGGGTGGGTGTCGCGCAACTGCTCGAGCCGCCACGCCCGGGTGTCGGTCGACCTCGACACCGACCCGTCGCAACAGCGAGCGCACCTGGGCCGGGTTGCGGAGGTCGACCGCGGCTCCGGGCGGGGCATGGCGGAGGACCTCGGCGTCGCGTCGCTCGCGCTGGCGGGCAACCTCATCGGCCGAGCGCGGTCGCGGGCCGACGATGTCGCCGAGCAGGCGCTCGGCAACGGCGCGGTCGACCGGTAGCCCGACGGTGGACAGCTCCGCACCCAGCAGCTCCGCTGCCGACTCGGCGCGGGCCGTGGCGAGCGCCTGAGGGTGGGCGACCGCGAGGACGTCGATCGCGGCCCGTTGCCGTATGGCGACGTCGAGGGCGAGGTCGGCCCATCGGCCGAGACGGCCGGCCGAGGCCGCCCACTCGCCGGCCGGCCACTCCGGCCGAAGGTGGCCGTCGGGCCGGACGGGGTCGTCGAGCTCGGACAGCGACGGGCCGAGGTCGAACAGGTCCGGTTGGCGGGCGGACGGCACATCATCGGGGTCGAGATCGTGGGCACGCGCCCAGACGAGCACCGGGATCGGCGCGCCACCCTCCGTGGAGGAGGCGGTGCACGGCCGCGAGGTCCCAGCACCGGGCGACCCTGCACGGCGGCGACGAACGGCGCCACGCCGGCCGTCGACCACCACGTCCAGCGCGGCCCCAGCTCAGCCTCGATCGAGCGGGCCGCGGCGACGTCGGCGAGCACGCACGAACTCCCGCCGTCCGCCACCGCGATCCCGACGTCGGGCGCCGTCGCCACCGCGAGCGGGTCGCCAGGCCCGACACCGTCGCGCAACCGATCGGGGATCATCGCCGCCCCGGCGCCGTCACCGCCGATCGAGCAGCCCGCGGACATAGGCCGCCTGCCCGGCATGCTGGATGTCGTCGTCGGCCACGCTGACGAGACGCACGCCGAGCGTCACGGGCGGATCCCACCGCCGGTCGACGATGCGATCGAGGTCAGCGGGCGTCACGGTGGCGAGCAGCCCTCCGGTCACCGCCGCGACGGCCTCGTAGTAGCCGACGAGCACATCGGCGCCATCGGGCCGGACTCGCGGCCACGTCGTCGGGCCCGTGGCCGTAGCCAGTGTTGTGCGGATCGGGCTCCAGCCCGAAGCGGGGCGCCCACGACCCGATCGTCCACACCTGATCCTCGCCGAGTAGCTCGGCGACGTGGTGGTCCTGCACCCTCGTGAGGTGCCACACGAGCCATCCGATGGTGTTGGCCCCGGCCTCCGGAGCGGTGACGAGCAGCTCGGGTGTGAGACCGTCGACCGCCTCGTGCACGTGCTCCTCGACACGACCGAAGAGATCACCGAGCAGTTCGCGGACGTCCACTGGCGTTGAGCCTAGGTGTTGGCCGGTACCGGCTCCCGAGCGCCGATCTGCGATCGCAGGTCCGCCGCGGCAGCGGTGCGTGACGATGTCAGGCGCGGCGCCAGATGTCGGCGCAGGCGACGCAGGTGCGCTCGGGGATGACCCCGAGGCGCATCAGCTGGCCGAACATCCAGCAGCCGGCGCAGAGTCCCAGGACCGACTCGAGGGTGGCGAACGTCAACAGCACGCCGAGGAGCCCGGCGGCGACGGCGGGATGGTCGAGCCAGAGGCTCGGCGGCGGCAGCGACGGTGATCACCAAACCGATCGACTGGGCGAACCGCTTGGGTGGACCGGGTACGAGCTTCGGCGCGCCCAGTCGGGGCGCCACGACGCGTGTCGCCAACTGTGCCAGCGGGCTGAGCTTCGGACCGGCGAGCACCCGAGCGAGGAAGCCGACCGCCAGCGGCACCGCCAACCAGTGGGCCCCGGTCGTGAGCGAGACGAGTGCGACGATCGCCACGCCGCCGGCAACGACGCGGGCCGCCTTCTCGTTGACGATGTCGGGGAAGCTGAGCATCGACGCCACATCACCACCGTACCGGCCCACCGCGGCAATCCTGACCAAGTCGATCGGGATTGAGGTCCCGTCGACCAGCGCAGGAGCGGTCAGGAGCTCACCGCTCGGGCCACGAGAGCGCCGATCACGGCCTCGTCAGCGGCGGTCAACGCCGTGAGTGCGAAGGAGGTCGGCCACATCGAGCCTTCGTCGAGGTTCGCCGCGTCGTTGAAGCCGAACGTCGCGTACCTCGACTTGAACTTCTCCGCGCTCTGGAAGAAGCAGACGACCTTCCCGTCCTTGGCGTAGGCGGGCATCCCGTACCAGGTCTTCGGTGAGAGCCCCGGCGCGCTGGCGGTGATGATCTCATGGAGCCGTTCGGCCATGGCGCGATCCGATCCCTGCATCTCAGCGATCTTCGCGAGCACGGCGCATTCGCCGTCCACCTTGGCCGAACCCCGGCCCCGACCCGCCTCGGCTTTCAACTCCTGGGCGCGCTCTCTGACGGCGGCCCGTTCGTCGGCGGTGAGTCCCGTCGACGTCGCGGTGGCGCTCTCGGCGGCCCGCTGCGTGCTCTTCGTTCCAGTCTTCTTCTCACTCATTGCCGAGGACCTCCGTGCGCCGATCGAATCCCATCATCGGTCCTGGAGCAGCCCGAGGACGTTGCCGTCGGGGTCGGTGACGGTCGCCACCAGGCGGCCACCGCCGACGTCGTGGGCGGGCTCCTTCACGGTGGCGCCCGCGGCGGTCACGTCGGCCAGCGTGGTCTCGATGTCGGACACCCGCCAGTAGGCCACCGGTGCGCTCATGCGCTGCGGACCGCTGCTCGGCACGAGCCCGATGTGCTGGCCTGCGACATCGAAGCCGACGTAGTAGGACTCGTCGGTCTGCGGCGGTACGCCGAGCAGCGCGGCGTAGACCTGCTTGGCCGTCGCGAGGTCGGCAACAGGATGCAGCACCGTCGTGATGCCGTGGGTGCGAGCGTCGGTCATGGTCACTCCTGGACGTTGTGGTGTGGTCGGATGGTCGGAGGCGCCGGCCCGGATCTCCGGGCTGACTCTCGAAATGAGAGTGTAGCTCTCGATTCGAGAGTGTTAGTATCACCACCGATGGTCGCCGACGTCAAGGGGGGTCCCCCCAACAAGGGCGGGACCAGCCAGGCCCGCACCCGCCTCGCCCGCCGAGCAGTCGTGGACGCGGCCCGAACCCTGTTCCTGGAGCGCGGCTACCACGCGACGACGATCGACGCCATCAGTGATCGCTCCGAGGTCCCGGCGCCGACCGTGTACCGGCTGTTCTCCTCGAAGCTCGGGATCCTCAAGTCCCTGCTCGACGTGTCCATCGCCGGCGATGACCAGGCTGTGCCGCTGCAACAGCGCCCCCCGGTCGCCGCCCTCCTCGCCGAGCAGGAACCCGACACGCTCCTCGCCCGCTTCGCCAGCATCACCGTCGCCATCAACACCAGGAGCAGCGACGCCTACCGCATCCTCTCCAGCGCATCGGGCTCGGACCCGGCGGCAGCCGCCCTGCTCGCCGACCTCCGGCAGCAGCGCGACATCGGCCAAGGCCGGATCGCCCGCTCGCTCGCACGCGCCCGCGCCCTGCGGCCGGGTCTACGAGAACGCGACGCAGCAGACCTCATCCACGCGCTCATGTCCCCAGAGCTCTACCAATTGCTCGTCATCGACCGCGGCTGGACATCGGAACGCTTCGAACGATGGCTCGCCACCACCCTCGCTGACCAACTGACGTCCTCGTCGCCGGCATGAGTGACGGACGAGCGGTATCCCGAGCCTCCGCATGGACGCGGCGTCAGGTGCCGAGTCGGTACGGCGGGTAGTCGACGAGCTCGAGGACACGACTCGAGACGCTCAGGACCGGCTCCCCACCGGCCGCGGCACGGACGTCGTCCTTGACCCGCGACCACGACTCGTCGGCCATGAAGCGCTCCCATCCACGCTCGAGCGCCGCCCGGTCAGGCCACTCGAGCAGGTAGACGAACTCGAGCCGCTCGTGCGTCTCGGCCTCCCACATCGCCAGGATGCTGAACCCGTGGGACGCCATGATCCGCGTGGCGTGATCGCGGAACCGCTGGTGGAACGCAACCCGCTTGCCCGGGTCGATCTCGTAGATGCGCAACTGATGGAGCGGCACGACTCCTGCCTACCAGGACACCCACCCTCGACACCGATCGGCCGCGCGCCGGTTCCTGGACCGCTCAGCGCACCCGTTGCACGGCACATCGCTGACACCAACCGACGAGCGTCCGACCGGTCTCGGCGCGGTGCTTGGCGTCAGCCCAGAACAGCTGGTGGACCTGGCGATCCCGGTAGCGCTCGGCGCACGGTGCGACGCCCTTGAGGGTCGCACATTCGAGGTCGTGCACGAGTGGCCCGCCTTCGTCGTGGGCGTACACGTTGCTGTGCGCGTTGACGACCCATGTCTTCGGGTGGCGGCCCCAACGGACCTCCCACACGCCTTCGAGCGTCGGGTCGAAGCCCTCCTCGATCGGGCGGTCGATCAGGTGCTCCCGGCTGAAGCCGGCCGCAACGAGCTCGTCGATCACCTCGGCCACCGTGCCTTTGTACTCGTGCGGACGACGTACGATCGCGCCGGAGGGACCCACATGCAGGTCTGGATCGATCAGGACTGCTGCACTGGCGCCGGGCTGTGCGTCGACCATTGCCCCGACTTGTTCGTCGTCCTCGACGACGGCATCGGCTACGTCCACGACGGCGGCCTCGTGATCACCGACCCGGCCCACCCGGCAGTGCCTGTCCCCCGTCGCTACGAGCAGGCGGCGATCGACGCTGTCGAGCGCTGCCCGGGCGAATGCATCTACCTCGAACCCGACACACCGCAGCAGGACGCCATCCACGATCGCGACATCGTCGACGCCGAGATCGTCGCCGACTGACGAACGCTCGCGACCGCCCTCACCACGAACGCCTTCCGGCCGGCCAGGAGGGCGACCGGTACCGTGGCGCCATGCCTCGCCTCGACGGCCGGGTCGTGCTCATCACGGGCGCGGGGAGCGGCATCGGTCGCGCCACCGCTGTACTCGCGGCGGCGCTGGGGGCGTCGATCGCGGCGATCGACATCGACGATGGCGGTCTCAGCTCGACGGTCGACGCGGTGCGACGCGGCGGCGGCCAGATCGCCTCGCGGGTCGCCGATGTCGCCGATCGCGGCGGCCTCGCCGCGGCGATCGACTCGTTGGCGATGGAGGTCGGCCCGCTCCACGGGGTGTTCGCCAACGCCGCCGTCCTTCCGCCGCCCCTCGCCGTGGAGGCGCTCGACTGGCAGCAGTGGGATCAGGTTCTGAGCGTCGATCTCACCGGTGCCGTGCTGACGCTGGTCTCATCACTGGCTCACGTCGTGGACGGCGGGTCGCTCCTCGTGAGCGGATCGTCGATGGCCATCCGGCCCCGCGAGCAGCGACTCGCCTACGTCGCCGCGAAGGCCGGGCTCCACGCCGCGGCCCGAGCCCTGGCCATCGAACTGGCACCGCGCCGCATCAGAGTCAACGTCCTGGCGCCCGGGCTCACGGACACCCCGATGGTCCGGCGAATCCCTGGCCACATCGAAACCGGTCTCGCCAGCGTCCCGTTGGCGGAGCTGGTACCTCCTGAGGAAGTCGCCGCCTTGGCGGTTCACCTCCTCTCCGACGACGCGCGGCACGTGACCGGCGCCGTGTTCAGCGTCGACGGCGGACGCACCGCTGGTTGACGATGCGACCCAGCCTCGCCGGGCCGGGTCAGAGCCGCGTCGCCGATCGGATCTCGGCGGCGACACGGTCGGCGTCGTCGAGGCCGACCATGCCCGCAGGTCCGACAGCAACCCCCACCACCTCTCGTTGCGCTCGAGCGTGACGCCGAGCTCGGATCCGTCGATCGCCATCGAGGACATGGATCCACGATGGCACGGGACCGTGCGACGATCCTGATGGGAGGTGTCACAGATGGACAAGGTGATCGTGGCCGCGACGGTGTCGCTCGACGGGTTCATCGCGGACGAGACCGACGGTGTCGGGCCACTGTTCGACTGGTACGGCAACGGCGACGTCGCGGTGACGATGGGTGACCCGGACCGTGTCTTCCACGTGACCGAGGCGAGCGCCGAACACATCCGATCGGCGCTCAGCGGGGTGCGTGTCGCCGTCATCGGTCGACGCCTGTTCGACCTGACCAACGGTTGGCACGGCGTTCCCGCAGCGGGTGACCACGTCGTCGTCGTCACCCATGAGCCGCCGACGGAGTGGCCGTTCCCCGAGGCACCGTTCACGTTCATCACTGACGGCGTGCCGATCGCGATTGCCCACGCTCGCGACCTGGCCGCCGGTGGCGATGTCTCCGTGACGGCCGGCGAGGTCGGCGCCCAGGCGATCGAAGCGGGCCTCGTCGACGAGATCCACCTGGCGATGGTGCCGGTGCTGTTCGGACGGGGCCGGCCGTTCTTCGGGTCGTTCAGCGGTCCGCCGCAGCTGCTGGAGAACCCGCACGTCGTCGAAGGTGACCGGGTGATGCACCTCGTCTACGCCGTTCGTCGGTGACGAACCGGAGGTCGCGGCGCGCTGCGCCCGACGGACGGGCGGACGGACCTCATTGCCGACGTCACGCGGTCCCGTCGCGCGGTTCGAGGACGATCACGGGCGTCTCGGTCGACCGCCGGCCGGCATACGCCTCGAGGTTCGGATCGACCGCGACCCAGCGCTGCCACAGCCGATCACGCTCCTCTCCCGCTGACGGACGTGCGCGCACCGGCCGCGGATGCTGGCCTGTCAATCGGACGACGGCGTCCGGGTGCGCCTCGAGGTTGAGCCACCACGAGGGATGACCTTCGTCCCAGCCGTTCATCGCCAGCGCGACGAGGTCGGGGCCGTCTTCGAGGTACCCGATGATGACGTTGCGTTCGTGCCCCGTCTTCCGCCCGATGGTCGTGAGGCGCAGCGCACCCCAGCCGCGCTTGTTCGCCGTGGTCCACAGGAAGCGGCCACCGCTGAGTCGGTAGAGCGCCCGATGAGCGCGCCACGCCGTGTGCACGAACCAGGGCGGCGGGACTCGCGGCGGTCGCGGTGCCGCTGTGTTCATGGCTGCCTCCTGCGGAACGGGCGACGACCGCCGCTTGCGAAAGCTCGGTAGACGCGTGATGATAAGCACCCTTTACACAAGGGGTTGACCTCGTGACGGTGATCGACGACAAGCATGCCGCAGCGCCGACCGACGAGCCGGTGACCGGCGCCGTTCGTCCCCCTCGCCGTCGTGTCCGTCGCTGGTTCATGCGGCCCCGCCATGTCGTGGTCGAGGTCCACCGGTGGACCTCGATCGCCTTGCTCGCCTGGTTGATCATCGTGTCCGTCACCGGGGCCTGGCTGGTGTTCCACAACGTCTTCGAGGGCTGGCTCAACCCCGGCCGGTACGAGACGACACCCGGCGACGTCGGCCCGCAGGCGGCCGTCGACGCGGCCGTGGCTGCCGCCGGCGAGGGCGCCGAGATGACCTTCCTCACCCTCCCCGGCAACGGACGCGGCGTCTACCAGGCCTACGTCGAGATCCCCATCGACGGCGCACCCGTTCCAGCCGAGGGCGAGGAGGCGCCCCACGAGCACGCCGTCTACTTCGTCGACCCGGGCACCGGCAGGATCAACGATCGCGCCAGCGAGACCGAGGGCGTCAGCTGGTGGCTGTATCGCGGCCACATGTACTTGTGGCAGGACTGGGGACCGTTCGGAGCGTTCGATCCCGAGACCGGCTGGTGCCGTGCCGACGCCGACGGCGTCGAGCCCGGCGGGATGATCGGTCTCGTCTGCGACGTCCTGCCCGACGGCATGGACATGGTCGGCTGGCTCGGCGTGTTGTTCATCGTCGTGCTGCTCACCGGTTTCTACGTGTGGTACTGGCCCGGTGTGCGGCGGTGGGCGACCGCGTTCGTGATCAAGCGGGGCCGCGGCGCGTTCACGTTCAACCTGACGCTGCACAAGGTCATCGGGATCGTGGTGTGGGGGCCATTGCTGCTCGTCGCCTTCACCGGCATCGCGTTTGCCTTCCCCAACCTCAACTCGTGGTTCGAGAACGCCACCCCGGCCCGCCGGGACTTCTACCTGTGGACCCAACCGGAGGACGCGGTGTCCTCGCCGCCGGCCGCCGGCGGGGAGGCCCTCGACCTCGACGAGGCGTTGGCAGCCATCCAGACGAGGTACCCGGAGCGAACCGTGCAGTCGCTGATGCCACCGTTCGACGAGCAGACGGCGACCTACTCGGCATGGGTCACCCGCGGTGTCGATCCATGGACCCGTGAAGCGGGCGCAGGGAACGTGTACGTGGCCGTCGATCAGTTCACCGGTGAGGTCGTGTACGACGGCACGCCGGAGGAGGGCAACACGTTCGATCAGTTGTGGGACGACTGGTCGTTCCCCCTCCACACGGGCGACTTCGGCGGCACCCTGACACGGATCGTCTGGACCGCGCTGGCGCTCAGCCCCGTCGCCCTCGGCACGACCGGACTGCTGATGTACCTGATCCGCCGGCGCAAGCGGGCCCGCCGACGACCGTCGATCACGTCCGCACCACCGGCGCCGACCTGAGGCTCACCCGATCTGGATCGAGCTGAGGATCTCGTCGATGTCGGCGAGGTCCTGCGGCGACGTGTCCGGGTAGTACCCAGCGCTGACCACGAGCCGCGTGCCGTCGACGTCGAGGACCCACATCTGGAGGTGCTCATCGGGCTCCACCCAGCGGGCCGGGGAACCGTCATCCCGCTGGCCGTCCTCTCGCCACAGGGCGAACTTCCCGGCTCGGCACTCGTCCCCGTCGAAGTCGGGGACGGTGAGATCGAACCGCTTTCCCTCGTGCCCGTCCACCGTGACGTCGCTCGCCGCGGTGGCGTCCAGGCCGGGGACGTTCGCCCACGCCGAGACGAGGTCGTCGACGGTCGGGCCGACCGGCGGGTCGACCAGCACCCACTCGCAGGGATCGGCGAAGATCTCGGCGACGTCCCAGAACGACACCGAGAAGCGTGGGTCGGAGCCGGGCTTGTTGACGAAGACGTCATCGACCTCCCAGCCGGCCGGCAGGGTGACCGTCACGGGCACGCTGTCCCCACCGGCGAAGTACGTGGAGCCCGTGCCGGCTCCCGCCGTGGCCGGCGGCGCTTCGGTACCTTCTGCGGTGGGCTCGTCAGACGCACCCGAGGAACACCCGACGATCGGGATCGTCGCGATGGCGGCGACGGCAACGCGGACGGTGCGCCGTGCTCGTGCCGGCGGGGGGATGGACGTGCTCCGTTCGGCGCTCATCGCGGAGCTCCTTGCTCGAGGTGCGAGACGCGGTGGTCCACCGGTGCTCGGGTGGACGCCGCCGTCCCCGTCCTTGCTGGCCGCTGGAGCAGGAGGTGGCGATACCCCCAGCCGTCTTCTTGGTGGTACGCCTCGTCGACGAGGCACAGGCCCGCCGTCGCGATCCACTCGATGACCTGATCACGGCTCGGGTAGTAGTGGTAGCCGGCCACGTCGCCGTCGATGACCTCGCCGGACACGGCGGGCAGACCGCGCGCGAGCAGCGCCTCGTGGGCGGCGGCGAAGTCGACGTCGTGGTGCTCCTCGACAGTGACGTACAGGTGGCCGCCGGGTCGAAGGGCGCGGTGCAAGTTGTGGAGGACGCTCGGCCAGTCCTCGGGTGCGACGTTCTCCATGGCGTCGATCGTCATCACGGCGTCGAACCGTTCGACGAACGAGAGCTCTTGCAGACCGATGTGCTGGAGGTCGACGGCGAGGCCGCGGCGCTGGGCCTCGGCGAGCATGTTGGCCGACTGGTCGATACCGACGACCCGCTGCCCGGCGGCGACCGCGAGGGGGAAGTATCGACCGGTGCCGCACGGTGCGTCGAGCACGATCCCGTGGTCGGGACAGAGCGCGAGCAGTCGCTTGACCCACGCCTGTTGCGGCTTGTTCGGGTACGGATGTTGCTCGTACGCCGCGGCCTCGGCGTCGTAGGCGGCGACGACGGACGCCCGCCGCTCGTCGATCCAACCGCGCCGCTCCTGGGCGCCGTTTCGCGTGTCATGGTGCATCGGCTCGTTTGGGTTCGGCGTGTGGTCGCCGTCCCCCGCTCCTCTCTGGCTCGCAGCGTGCGCCGATCGGATCTGGGGCGCCTCCGTACCCAGCACGGGTACGGGTACGGAACCGGTCGGCAGCGCGCTCCTCGACGGCGGTCCAGCCGTAGGCGCGATCATGGTGGTGATGGCTGAGCGGCTGGCTGGGAGCGGGGTGACCCGCAAGGAGGCCGAGGTGCTGGCCGGGCTCGGCGAGCACCTGTCGAACGCGGAGATCGCGGCGCGGATGTATCTGTCGGAGCGGACTGTCGAGACGCACGTGTCGTCACTGCTCCGCAAGCTGGGAGCGAGCAACCGCCGAGAGCTCGGACGGCTGGCGGGGCGTGCGGGTGGTCCACCGTCGACGGCCGGCAGCGACACGGTCGGGCCGTCGGGAACGGTCACGTTCCTGTTCACCGACGTCGAGGACTCGACGGTGTGGTGGGAGCGGTACCCGTCCTCGATGCCGGAGGCGCTCGCCCGCCACGACGGCGCGCTCCGGCAAGCGATCGAGCGCCACGGCGGCCGCATCTTCACGACCACGGGTGACGGTTTCGGTGCCGCGTTCGCGTCGGCTCCGGAAGCGGTCGCCGCTGCGGTCGATGCCCAGCGTTCACTTGGGTCGGTGTCGTGGCCGGCCGACATCGCTGTTCGCGTGCGCATGGGCTTGCACACCGGCACGGCTGCAGAGCGAGACGGCAACTACTTCGGCGGGGTCGTCAACCGTGCCGCCCGCGTCGCCGCGATCGGGCGCGGGGGTCACATCCTGTTGTCGGCGGCGACCGCTGACCTCGTCGTCGACGAGGGGTGGACGCTGGTCGACCTCGGCGCTGCACCGCTTGAGAGGGCTCGAGCGCCCCGAGCGCATCGTCCGCTTGGATGCTCCCGCACTGCCGGTGGTCGCACTGCCCGTGCGGGCCAGCCTCGAACGCGCCGGCAACCTGCCCCACCCGTCGACCACGTTGATCGGGCGCCACGACGAGCTCGACCGGCTGGTCGACATGGTCGGCCGGCACCGGCTGGTGACGGTCACCGGGCCGGGGGGTGCCGGCAAGACGCGCCTCGCCCTCGCCGCCGCCGATGCAGTGGCCGATCAGTTCCCCGACGGCACGTGGTTCGTGGAGCTGGGTGAGCTCCTCGATGCTGCCGACGTTCCGTCGGCGGTGGCCACGACGCTGGCCCTCCAGCCGGCCCACGGCACCGAGGGCGTCACGTCGACGGTCGCGGCGTTGGCGGGTCAGCACGCGCTGCTGCTGCTCGACAACTGCGAGCACCTCATCGACGGCGTCATCCAGTTCGTCAGCGCGATCGAGCGTTGCGATCGGATCACGGTGCTGGCGACGAGTCGCGAGGCCCTCGGGCTCAGCCACGAGGTCCGTCTCAACCTGCAGCCACTCGGCGTCGACGGTGGTACCTCCGACGCGGTGCGCCTGTTCTGTGAACGTGCTGCGGGCGTGCTCGGCGGCTTCGAACCCTCGGCCGCAGATCTTGCGGTCATCGACGAGGTCTGCCGACGGCTCGACGGCCTCCCGCTGGCGATCGAGTTGGCGACGGCCCGGCTGTCGACGATGAACGTGGAGGAGCTGCGGAGCCGCCTCGACGACCGCTTCGAGTTGCTCGCTCGTCCCCGCGGCATCAACGCCCGTCATCAGAGCTTGCGCGCCACCGTGGCGTGGTCCTACGACCTGTTGGCCGAGGTCGAGCAGTCGCTCTTCGACCAGCTCTCGGTCTTCGGTGCCGACTTCGGTCCCGGCGCGGCACGAGCCGTCGGCGGAGACGCCACCGTGCCGATCGAGGACCTGTTGATGTCACTGGTCGACAAGTCGCTGCTCACGACGACGCGAGGCCCGCTCGGCACGCGGTTCCGTCAGCTCGAGACGTTGCGTCAGTACGGGGAGGCCCGCCTGGACGCCGGGGGCGGCGTGTCGTCGGCCATGCGCCGTCAGCTCGACTACTACGTGGCCTGGACGGAGTCCGCCGACGCCGGCATCAAGGGTCCTGACGAGCTGCACTGGCACCACGGGTTCACGGTCGAGTGGCCCAACATCCGCAACGCCTTCCGCTGGGCTTGCCACGTCGACGACGGCGACGCCGCAAGCCGACTCGTGAGTGCGACGCTGTGGTGGGCGACGTCGAGGATGCGACTCGAGGCCGAACAGTGGTGTGATCTCGTGCTCGGCCTCCCGTCGGCGTCGGATCACGACCTGCGGCCGGTCGTCTCCGGGGCGTCGCCCTCTTCGCGCACATGCGCAACGACGCCGAGGGCCAGCGACGGTCGCTCGACCTCGCGCGCGCCGAAGAGGAGCGGCTGGGACCGGCGCGGAGCCGTGGGTGCAGGCCGCCGTCCTCAACAACTGGAACGGCGGACCGGCTGCCGCCCTCGGCGACGTGTCCGCGCTGCGCCGCCGAGCCGAGGCCGCCGCCGGCGAGATCTGGCAGCTGAGGGCCTCACTCGAAGAAGCGCTCATCCTCGCCACATTGACCCGTGGCGCGACACCGTCGCCCGACGAGGAAGCCGACTACATCGCCCGCATCAGGCAGATCGTCGAACAGGCCGAGACGTACGGGCAGCCGAGCGGCGTCGCCGACGCACGCGCCTCGCTGGGCACCGCGCTGAGGGCCTCCGCGCCAGGCGCGGCGCTGACGCTCCTCGAGGATGCGCTCGACCTGTGCGCGCCGCTCGGCGTCGAGGAGAGCTCCAACACGACGCGCTGCGAGTTGGCATCCCACTACACGCAACTCGGACGGCCACGCGACGCGTGGCACTCGTGCGGACCACGATCCCCGACCACATTCGTGTCGGCGCATGGCATGAGGTGTACCCAGCCCTCGCTCACACCGCACAAGCGTTCGCCGACCTCGGTCGCCCTCGCGTCGCCGCGACCATCCTCGGCCGGCTCGGCGCCGGGACCAGCGAGCTCAACCAGAACTGCCACGGCTTCCCGGCCCTTCACGAGCAACTCGTCGCGGAGCTCGGCGCCGCCGACCTCACCACCCTGGTCGACGAGAGTCGATCCCGAACGCTCGCCGACATCGCCCAGCTCGTCCTCGAAACGATCGACGAGATCGTCGAGGACCCCGGGCCGGAGGTGTGAGCTGAGACGGCGGACATCCGTCGATCGCGCTCACCCATCGTGAAATGCCGGAGCGCACGCGCCGGCCGAGTTTGAAGCAACGAGGTCCGGGGAGCAGGATCGGCTCGATGGCGCCACCGGACAACCACGTGCACACCGAGTGGTCATGGGACACGGCGGTGGGCTCGATGGAAGGGTCCTGCGCCCGGGCCCTCGAGCTGGGCCTCCCCTCGATCGCCTTCACGGAGCACGTCGATGCCACGCGGTGGGTACTGACAGCGGAGGCCCAGAGCTTGATGCCGCCGGCCAGGATCGGTGTCGACGGGCGGTTCGATCCGATGTCGATCGACACCGATGGCTACTTCGCCTGTGTGCAGCGGTGCCGCGACCGGTTCCCCGACCTGCGCATCCTCACCGGGGTCGAACTGGGTGAGCCCCACTGGTTCGCGGACCAGACCCGGGCACTGTTGAAGTCCGGGGAGTTCGATCGGGTGC
Organism: uncultured Acidimicrobiia bacterium; assembly: GCA_963784255.1. Lineage (GTDB taxonomy): Bacteria > Actinomycetota > Acidimicrobiia > Acidimicrobiales > Ilumatobacteraceae > JALZMG01. Next base: position 123,804 of record CAWAQO010000009.1, read on the forward strand.
TCGGGTCGCTCCACTCCCTCCATCTCGAGGACGGGCCGTGGCTCGTCGACCATCTGTTCTGGGCGAGCGCGCCGGAGGGTGTGGAGCCCGACGGGATCGTGCGGGACTACCTCATCGAGACGCTGCGGATGGTCGAGTCCTGCGATGTGTTCGACGTGTTGGCGCACGTCGACTATCCGGTACGTGGCTGGCCGGCGGCCGCCGGGACGTTCGACCCGGCGAACTTCGAGGACGAGTACCGCGCCGTCCTGCGCGCACTGGCGCGTTCTGGTCGGGCGTTGGAGGTCAACACCCGCTTGCCGATGCCGGCCGAGATCGTCGGCTGGTGGTACGCAGCCGGCGGCGAGGCCGTCTCGTTCGGGAGTGACGCCCACCAACCGTCCCTCGTGGGCCATGGCTTCGCGGACGCCGCGGCGATGGTCGAGGCACACGGCTTCAGGCCGGGCCGAGATCCCTATGACTTCTGGCGCCGGCGACCGTAGGTGCTCGCCGCCCAGGACGGCGGTGCGCTCAGGACTGCTCGGGCGTGGAGCCGTTGGTGCTGGGCAGCTGGTAGCGCACCATCAGCGCGGCGGCCACCGATTCCTGGGCCGATGTCGGCGCCGACCGGCCCTCAGCGGTACGGACCCGGACCGCCTTCTGGCTCGTGAAGCGGCGGACCGCGTCGTCGTTGTCGTCAGTGACCATGCGCATCGACCTTCGTAGCGAGCCTAGCCCCTGCCGGTGACGTCTGGCCGCGTCCACAGCAGCCGCGGTCCTCGGTAGGTCCTGGCCAGCAGGGCGGTGGCCAGCCATGCGCACCCCGCCAGGACCCACCACCAGATCCGCAACGCGGTGCCGGCGGGACCGAACGCCAGCAAGCAGGCGCCGATGAACGGCAGGCCCACGGCGGCCAGCGTGGTCGCCCTCGGGTAGGACAACAACAAGGCCGTCAGACCATGTTCACCCGGGCGCACCACCAGTGCGGCGACGACCCCGACGAACGCCAACAGGAGGGCAGCGACATCACCTGACAGCGTGGTCGCCGGGTCGAACAACTGATCGAGCCGGAGACCGGTGATGGTCAACATGACCGCCACGGCCGCGGTCACCGCCAGCGACGAGCGCAGCCAACCACCTGGGGTCGGGCGCAGGTTGACCCGCACCTGGCAGGTCGGACCGGGGTCGCGGGGAGCCAACAAGTGCACTCGCGGCTGTCCCGCCCGCACGGGCGGTGCCAGCACCACGCTGCCGTCCGACGTCTGGTACAGCATCGCCTCGCTGATGCCGACCCCGACCGGCGTGGCGATCTCGACGTGGAAGCTCGTGGCCACGTTGGCTCCGGGCACCGCCAGCACATAGGTCTGCGGCGTGAACCCGAACCCGTCGAACAGCCGCTCCCGCCAGCTGCGCTCGTCGCTGTGCGCGGACGTCGGCTCCACGTAGCTGAACTTCAGGATCGCCCGTTCCCCGTGACGGACACCGCAGGCGGCGACCAGCACGAAGCTGTCGACCAGCGTTCCCGTGACCTCCTGGAACTCGCGGCGATCGGCCAAGCCACCCAGCGGCCCGCCGGCCGCTCGCTCGGTCTCCAACAGCGCCGTCAACCGAGCGAAAGCGGCGCGCGCCGGGGCCGGCTCGCCGAGCGTCACCTGCCGGACCACAGCGTCGAGATCGGCGGTGACCCCATCGATCCACGGGCGGTCGCCGTCGCCGAGCAGCGCCAGCGCCACCGACCGCACGGCAGCGGCGCTCAGCGTGCCGTTCTGTTCCGTCGTCAGCACCGAGACCGCCGCGCCGGCGGCATCACGAACATCCAAGGAGGTGATCGGGCTCTTCGCCAGGTACGCCATGGGCACCAGCGTCGTGATCACTTCACCGTCCACCACCTGGGGCAGATAGGCCGGAGCCGTGAAGTCGAGGCTGATCTGACGTTGCACGGTGTCGGCGTCGACGAACGTGACCGTCTCGACCCGGCGGTGCACCCAGTCGCGCATCGTCCACAACGCGGTCGCGAAGGAGGCGGCCGTCTGCTCGTCGACGACGTACAGCGAGGCGGCGTTGGCGCGGTGGTCGTTCATCGGTGTCGTGGGCGATCGGGGTCGGGACACTCAGCTCACGAGCCGGCCGATCGCGGGCGGACGAAGCGCCAGACGGCCTCGCCGCGCTCGTACCGGACGCCGTCGTTCCGGAAGCCGAGCTTCTCGAGGATGCGGTTGGAGGCATTGCGTTCCGGCAGGGTGTGGGCGATGACGGTGGTGACGTCCTCGTGGGCGAACGCCTCCGTCAACATCGCCTCGGCGGCCGCAGTCGCCAGCCCTTGTCCACGGAGGCCCTCGGCGATCTCGTAGCCGAGCTCGACGACGCCGTCGGCCGGTGGACCCTTGAACCCGCCCCAACCGACGATCCGGGGCGGGTCCTCGCTGATGAACAGCCGGGGTCCCCACTCCACGCTTGCCGGGTCGGACAAGAGCGCATCACGAGTCGCCTCCAACGCTCCGACGAACGTCGCCCAGCCGACGGCGACGTCGCAGCCGGCGGCCTCGGCAAGCGCCGCGTCGCTCGTCAGCGCCGCCTCGACGAGGGTCAAGTCGGCCGGTACCACACGAACCACGTCGTCACATTCGCAGATGAGGGCAAGGCTCCGCCGCAGCGTTGGTTGTGTCCGCCGATCACGCCCGAATCGGCGGAGCATGCGGACACAACGACCGCATCGTCCCGACAGGGTCCCCGATCGCCCGAGCTAGGCAGCAGCGGTGAGCGGTTTGGTGATCGACTCGAGGGACTTGCCTTCGGCGTTGATCCCGATCAGCCACTCGACGACCCCACCGAGGATCATGATCCCGGCACCCACGAGGTACCCGATGAACAGGCCGGTCCGGTCGGAGCCGTCGCCGATCAGCGCGCCGTAGAAGGCCGGTCCGAGCGCACCGGCGATCGTGCCGATGGCGAAGAACACGGCGATCGCCTCCGAGCGGATCTCGATCGGCCACGTCTCGCTGACGGTGAGATAGGCCGCGCTCGGCCCCGGCCGAGGCGAAGAAGAAGATGACCACCCACATCAGGGTCTGGGTCGTCGCAGTCAACGCGTCGGCGTCGAACAGGAAGGCGCTGACGGCGAGCAGCAGGCCGGACATGAGGTATGTCCCCGAGATCATCTTCCTGCGGCCGACAGAATCGAACAGCGGGCCGAGGATCAGCGGTCCGCACAGGTTCCCGACCGAGAACGCCAGGCCATACCACGGCACGCTCGTCGCACTGACATCGTAGAACTTGGTGAGCACGAGGGCGTAGGTGAAGAAGATGGCGTTGTACAGGAACGACTGGGTGATCATCAACGTCGCGCCGAGGATCGCCCGCTTCGGGTAGGTGTGGAACACCAGCCGCAGGAACCGCAGGTAGCCGTACTGCTTCTCCGGCACCAGCTCGATCGCCAGATCGTCGCTGACCGGCGCGACCGGTGTGCCTTGGGCCGCTTCGATCTTCGCCAGCTCGGCCTCTGCCTCCTTCACGCGGCCGTGGGTCAGCAGCCACCGCGGGCTCTCCGGCAGGGTGCGGGCCACGACGATGACCACCAGCGCCAGCACCGGGCCCATCAGGAACGCCAGCCGCCAGCCGACGTTGACGGCGAAGGCGTTGAGGAAGATCAGCGAGGCGAACGAGCCGAGGATCGCGCCGGCCCAGTACGACCCGTTGATCCAGATGTCGACCCGTCCCCGGTACTTCGACGGCATCATCTCGTCGATCGCCGAGTTGATCGCCGCGTACTGGCCGCCGATGCCCATCCCGGCGATCAAGCGGGTGGCGTAGAAGAACACCAGCCAGCCGGTGTGATGACCGGTGACGAACGCCGCCAGCCCGGTCCCGAGCAGGTACAGCAGCAACGTGAAGACCAACAGCCGCTTGCGCCCCAGCTGGTCCGACATCCGCCCGAACACGAGCGCGCCGATCAGCTGACCGATCAGGTAGACCGACGCGATCAGGCCGACCTCGGTCGACGTCATGCCGAGCGTGTCGGGCTGGGTCAACACCCCGGTGACCGAACTGGCGATCGTGATCTGCAAGCCGTCGAGGATCCACGCCGCGCCCAGGCCGGCGACCATCCGCGTGTGGAACGGCGACCACCCGAGCCGATCCAGACGCGCCGGTACGGTCGTGCGGATCGGGACCCCCATGGTTGCTGTCTCGCTCATCGGTGTCTCCCTTCCGCGGCGCGGCCCTTCCTCGAATCCAGCCAATTCCGGTCCGCGAGTCATCGCCCCAACGGGATGATCCCGATGAGCGGGCGTCGTCAGGTGTGCTCGAGCAGGCCGAGCTCGTGCATTCGGGTGATCGCCTCGCTGCGTGACGAGACACCGAGCTTGCGGTAGATCGCCATCGCCTGCGTCTTCACGGTGTGCCGGGAGATGTACAACCGCTCCCCGATCTCGCGGAACGAGAGGTGCGTCGAGAGGAGGGGGAGCAGGCGGAGCTCGGCTGTGGTCAGCGACGACGCTCCGAGCGCCGTGGTCCGAATCGCGTCGACCCGGGCCCGCAGCTCCTTGGCCTGCGCCGGCAGGGTGCCGAGGGCGGGCCGTTGCTGGAGGATGTCGTCGATCTGTTGGAGGACGGCCCGGGCACCACCCGGCTCGGCCAGCGCGAGGTACGCCCGCGCCATCTCGAGCAGGGCCTGCACCGAGATCACCGGCAGTGCGTAGTTGAGCAGCGGACGCAACCGAGCGGCCCGGGTCACGCACTGCCGTCCCTGCGCCGGGTCACCACGGTGGAGCGCGACGCGGGCCGCCAATGCGAACACGAGGGCACTCGTCCAGTAGTCGTCGAACTCACCGCCCTGAATCATCGAGAGCGCCTGTGCTGCGAACGCCTCGGCAGCGGCCCAGTCGTCACGTTCGATCGCCGCGATGCCGCGTTCGGCGAGGAGGACGGGGACGAACGGGAGGACGCCGGCGCGCGTCGCCACATCCACGGCGCGGGCGAAGATCGCGTCGGCACGGCCGAGGTCGCCTTCGAGCAGGTACGACAGCGCCTCGACGTGGAGCATCGTGGCGCGATACGGGCTGGATGGGCTGAGCCCCTCCCAGGCGACCTGCGCGTCGTGCCGCATCTCCTCCACGCCGTCGCGACACAACAGCGCCCGCAGATAGGCCAACGTGGCCCTCATCGTGTTGCCATCGGCGAGCGTCGCCGTCTCCGCGTCCGTCGCCGTCGTCCGTTCGGCCGCGTCAGCCCAGCGCTCGGTGCCACCTGGCCGCCCGGCCAACGCGAACATCAGGGCACCATGCACCGCGATCGCGGGGAAGCGTTCGACGAGGTCGTTCGTCTCGAACCACTCCATCCAGCGCATGACGGTGTCGGAGCGCCCACTCGCCCAGACCCCTGGGGCGACCTGCAACACGAGGCCGGCGACCCGGTCGGCATCGCCGGCGGCCTGGGCGTGCTCGATGGCGACCTCCGGCAGGCCGTTCTCCTCGCACCACGCCGCCGCTCGGAGGTGGAGCTCGGTGACCGCTCCGGAGTCCCGCCGCCGTAGCTCGGAGTACAGCAGTTCTCGGAACAGGTGGTGGTAGCGGTACCACTCCCGGCGACGGTCGAGCGGGACCACGAGGAGGTTGCGACCCTCCAACCGCTCGAGGACTTCGCTCGATCGTTTGCCGCCGAGGATGGCGTCGCAGAGCGGACCGCACATGCGATCGAGGATCGACGTACGGGTCAGGAACGACACCTCCGCGCGGGACACACGGTCGAGCAGCTCCGAACGCAGGTAGTCGCCCATGAAGCGGTCATCGCCGGTGAAGGTCACGCCGATGTCGGTGTGCGAGCCGCCGGCGTTGACGGCCAGCGCAGCGAGGTACAGGCCGACGGGCCAGCCCTCGGTCCTGCGGACGAGCTCCCCGACGTGCGCCTCCGAGAGCTCGACCCCCGCCTCCTCCAGCAGCGTCGCCGCCTCGGCCGCGCCCATTGCGAGGTCGTCCACGCCGATCTCGACGATGCCGCCCTGAGCGCGCAGACGGGCGGCCGGCAGGGCCAACGCGTTCCGGGAGCCGATGGCGAAATGCGACCCGGCCGGCAGCCCGACGGCGATCGCGGCGACGGCGTCGAGGCACTCCCGGTTGGTCAGCGCTTCGACGTGATCCAGGACCAACACGATCGGGTCACGCATCGCGGCCATCGCGGCGACCAGCCGGCGAGGAGACTCGATGCCGGCGCCCGGCGAGGCGAGCGCACGAAACACGTTCGGAGCGAGCGGCTCGATGCGGTTCAGCGCGACGGCGATGTAGGTCAGGAGGACGGCCGGATCGTTGTCGCGGTCGTCGACGGAGACCCACGCCGTCCGGGGTCCCTTGCCCTCGGCCCATTGCGCCAACAGCGTCGTCTTGCCGTAGCCGGGTGGGGCGACGACGGAGATGACCGGCGGCGCGTCATCGGCCACCAGTCGGCCGACCAGTTCCTTCCGAGCGACGATCCCGGGCCGAGTGACGGGAGCCTGGAGCTTCCAGTCCGACAGTTCGAACGAGGGCTTGCGTGCGGGCCGATGGACACGCTCAGTGGTCGCGGTCGGTCCGCCTGTCGCCCGGGTCGGCACGGGGTGACAGTACCGGGCTGCCGCGTCGGCAACCCACAGTCCTGCGGAGGGATGCGGCCGGAGTGGGTCGCCGATACCGAGCGAGCCGACGACGACCACGACGGCGCGGTCCGCGGTCCGCGGTCAGTTCTTGAGCTCGAACCGGCGGGCCGGTGACCAGGTGCCGGGAGCCCCGGTGCCGTCGTTCGCGCGCACGCGCCACCACATCCGCGTCGTCGGCAACGTGTTCGTCGCGTACTGCGAGGTGGCGACGGTCGAGGCCACGGTGAACGGGGCCGAGAAGCTCTCGCTGTTGTCGATCTGGATCGTGTACGTCGCGGCACCGGTGACGTCGCTCCAGTCGAACGTGATCGATTGTCCCGGCGGGAAGCGGGCGTCGCTGGCCGGCGCCTGCTGGGTGGGCGCCGGCAGCGTGGCGGGCGGCGATGGAGGGGGCGCCGTCGTCGGCGGCGGGGGCGGCGGCGCGGACGCCTGCACGACCACGGTGCGCACGGCCGACAGGGGGCCGCCGACGCCGTCGGCGTTGAAGGCCTGGACGCGCCAGAACAGCGTCCCGTTCGGCAGCGACGTCGTCGCCAGCTGTGAGGGCGTGGTCGTGGCGGCCCAGATCCAGGGCGCCGCGAAGCTCGTCGAGTCGCCGACTCGGGATGGGCGGTGGCGTCTTCCTCCTTGCCAGCCTTCAGTCCACCCGCTTATTATGATGATGAATCGACCTGTTTCTGAGGAGACCCACATGGCTCGCGTGCCGACGATCGATCCAGAGGAGTTCCCGTCCGAGCTGGCCGAGATCCTCGGTCACCCCCGCTCCGACCAGCGTGTCGTGCTCGGAGCGCTGCCCGCCTGGGCGGTCCGCCCCGAACTGGCCGTGGCGATGGTGACGTTCCAGCGAGCGCTCGACACCCACGCCCAGCTGCCGGCGCGGTTGCGCGAGCTGGTCCGCTTGCGAGTGGCCTTCCACAACCGTTGCCGCAGCTGCATGGCCGTGCGCTCGGGCCTGGCGATCGCCGACGGGATGAGCGACGGTGCTGTCTGCAGCCTCGAGCGCCCCGAGGAAGCGGACGATCTCACCGATGCCGAGAAGGCCGCCATCCACTACGCCGACCTCATGGCCACCGACCACTTGGCCGTCGACGATGCGGTCTTCGACCGGCTCCGGCGCCATTTCGAGGACGGGGAGATCGTCGAGCTCGGCGCCCACATCGCCCTGTGCGTCGGGTTCGGCCGGTTGTCGGCGACGTGGGACCTGGTCGACGACCTGCCGTCGTCGTTCCGAGCCGACGATGCCGCTCCCTGGTCGGGTGGTGTCACCGTCCGCTGACCTCGTGATGTGCTCGCGTGCACGGCTCTCGGTGAGCGACGAGGCCGGCTACGCCGCGGACACGGACTGGGCGAGCCAGTCCTCGAAGCGGGTAGCGCCGAGCTGGGCGTCGGCACCGGCGACGAGGCTCCGCTCGGCGAGCTCGGCGCCGAAGTAGCGGGCATGCGGGTCGGCGACGACATGGCGTGGGTCATGACGAGCGCTGAGCGCACGGCGGACGAGCTCGTCGAGCGGGAACACGTCGGGCCCAGCGATCTCGATCGTCCCGTTGAGTGGCGCACCCGCCGAGACCGTGCCCACCGCCCTGGCGACGTCGTCGACGGCCATCGGCTGGAAGAGCATCGGAGACACACGGACCGTGTCGCCGTCGGTCGCGGCCTGAGCGATGCTGTCGATGAACTCGAAGAACTGCGTCGCCCGAACGATCGAGTACGGGATCGTCGAACGTGCGATCAGCTGCTCCTGCGCGACCTTGGCCCGTAGGTAGCCGCTGTCGGGCAGGCGATCGGCCCCGACGACGGACATGGCGACGTGATGTCCGACCCCGGCGAGGGCCTCGGCCTCGAGCAGGGTGCGGGTCGACGTCGAGAAGAACTCGAGGACGGCGGCGTCCTCGAACGACGGTGAGTTCGACACGTCGACGACGACCGCCGCCCCTTGCAGGGCCTCGGCAACACCCTCTCCTGTGATGGTGTTCACGCCCGTGTTGGGTGACGCGGCGAGCACCTCATGGCCGTGCTCACGGAGCAACGCGACCACCTTCGATCCGACACGCCCGGTGCCGCCGATGACCACGATCTTCATGGGTTGACCCCCTTCGTGATGTGCCGAAGCCTCGCGCTCCGGTCGCCGACCTCGACCGTGCAGCACCTCGAGTTGTGACACGTCGGCCGTGCCGAGCCGACGCGCTGTCACAGATCGTAGGTCTGTCCGGTCCTGGAGCTCATCGGGTCACGAGCCGTGGACGTGATCGCACCACCGCTCCTCGCCCTCCTCGATCGAGCCGGCACCGATGCCTTCGAGGGCGGCGAACGGCCCGCACTCATGGGGGACGATCCAGACGTGGATCATCGCCCATTCCTGGAGCTTGACGAGCGGCGGGCGGCACGTGCCGTCGGGGCTGGTGAGGCCTTCGACTTGCGGGGCGACGGGATCGGCGGTCAGACACAGGTCGTCGTGGACGTGCCATTGCATCAGCGCACCGCCGTCGTCGGGGACGTCCTCCAAGGCGAGGTCGCGGGCAGCATGTACATCGCCGACACGAGCTTCTTGCTGCCATCCGGCTGTGGTTCGTAGACGAGGCTCTCCGGCGCATCCGGGTCGAGCCAGACGTCGTCGTCGATCCAGTCCCATTGCACGTAGTGCTCGTGGCCACTGTCGGCGTCGCCGATCGAGTGGAACCCGGCGGCCTCGGCGACGGCCGGGTCGGCCCACTGCGGCAGGCGAACGACGTTGACGGCAACGAGGTTCTCGGCGAACGCCTGCTGCTCGGGCGTCACGCCAGCGACGCCGGACAGGTCGATCGGCTGCGTGGGGTCGTAGGCGACGGTGGCCGGCTCGTGCCCAGCTGCGGCATCGTGGCCGTCGGCAACGGTCGTCGATGGCCCGTCGCCGTGCGGGTGGGCGGTGGTCGTTGCCCCGTCGTCGTCCGCCGCGTCGGCGTGGCCGTGGTCCTGACCGGGCCTCGCTGCTGTGTGTGTGCGTCGTGCCCGACAACATCGCAGCAACGGTGACGGCGGCGACGCCGATCGCCGGCAGGCCGAGCCGTGCCGGGGTGGCCCGCATCGTTCCGCCCGCACCACTTCGCAGCGTCACGATCGCGGCGACGACGGCCAGCGCGCCGAGGGCGGCGCAGACCGTGTCGGCGAACTGCGGCGCCTCGGACTGCTCGAGGCCCTCGATCCACGAGATGCCCGACACCCGGGTGACGAACCAGGCGACGACGGCACCGCCGTTGACCACGGCGGTGGCGGCAGCCGCGGCGCGGCCGCCACGCACGAGCGTGACGAGGCCGACGAGGATCTGCGCGGCGGCGACGGCGACGAACAGCCGCGACAGGGTCGGATGCTCGGCGTGGATCCCGACGGCGGCGGCGTGGATGGCCCCCGCTCCGACCGAGGCCAGCCCCTGCAGCGGCGTGATCCAACCAGCGATGGAGGGGGTTGCTCCCATCCTCCGATCGCCCTGCCCCGTCATCGTCTCGCCGGCTGGGTCGTCTGCTTCAGCCATGCTCATGACGGTACGACCGGCGACGAGCCAGGGGAATCGGGGACGCCCCCACGATCCCTGAGAGCCCTCAGGGTGCTGCCCGCCTCGACGCCCGCTCGCGGCGTTCACGGTGTCGGATCGCCGTCAGCAGGTGTCCGGTGATGGCGGCGGGACGTGGCGATCGGTCGGCCGAACGTGACGGCGTCGCGGACCGCGGTCGGTGTGGCGGCGCCGAGTTGCTGATCGGGGAGGGCGCCGAGCGCGTCGTTGACCGTGGAGAACGCGATGCGGAGCGCCACGAAGACGGACGTGGCGAAGATCTGCGCGTCGGTGAGGCCGGCGGCGCGCAGCATCTCGACGTCGGCGGCCGTCGTCGAGTTCGGATCGCGAGCGAGCTGGCGGGCCCAGCGGGCGAGCGCCCGCTCTGTGCTGTCGAGCGCCGCGTCGTCGCCGCGCAGGACGCGCTCGGCGACCTCGGCGCCGGTCTGGCCGGCCAGCTTCGTCCCCCAGGCCAGGGAGCAGTACGAGTCGCCGAGCGCTGCGGCACATGCGGCGACGAGGATCGGCGCGTTGACGGAAGGTCAGCGACCCGGCCGCGGTGACATGTTCGAGCAGCGCGGACAACCCGTCGAGCGACGCCGGATCGTGCGCCCAGAGCTTGGTGGCGTTCATGACGTAGCCGAGCCCTCGCAGGTCGTTGTCGAACAGCCGCTGCAGCGCCGAGCGACTGCGGCGCGTCGTCGAGGAACGACGCGGCGGGCCACGGTGTGACGTCACCGAGCGGGGTCGCGGTCGGCTTGCGGGCGACGTAGCCGACGGCGGCGATGGACGCTCGCAGCGGGAGCCCGTCGCGGACTCGTTCTCGGGCGGCGGCGATCGCCGACCGAACGAACTGCTCTTCCCCGATGTCCACGATGGCCTCGTACGCCGGGCCGAGCGAGGCGATGGCACGGGCGTAGGCGTCGGGATCGGCGAACTCCCAGACGAAGGGGATCTCGTGACGCTCGACGTCGACGAACCCGGACCGGGACAACAGGTCCTCGCCGGCCCCGGGCCGGCCGAGCGTCACCATCGCCGCCTGGTGCTCGACCTTCGGCGCGTTCGCCAGCGCCAGCGGCGCCAACGCCCATGCCCCCTGGGAGCGCTTGATGTGACCCCAGACGGTGATCCCGATGCGCCCGCCGGGCGCCAGCACGCGGTGAGCCTCGGCGACGGCGTCGGGCGTCGTCCCCCAGATCCCACGGAAGCTGGTCACCACGTCGAACGACGCGTCGGGCCAAGGCAGCTGCTGCATGTCGCCGACGCGCAGGTCGGCGTGCGGGGTGCGATCACGGGCCACGGCGATGAGCCGGGGCGACGCATCGATGCCCGAGCACACCGCACCGAGGATCGTTGCCAGCTCGACGGCGAGTCCGGCACCGCAGGCCATGTCGAGCAAGCGGTCGCCCGGCGCGACACCGAGGTGGTGGTGCAGGGCCACGTACTCCCGGCAGTTCGCCGGCTCGCTGAGCGTGGCGAAGTCGACGGCGAGCCGGCCCCACCCCTCGTCGACCTGGCGCCAGGCCGGCGGTGGATCGCCGACGGCGTCAGGCGGGCGCGGCGACATGGCCGTCGAGGTAGCTGGCGAGGTGGGCGCTGAGGTCCTCGGCGTCGTCGCCGGCGCCGTCGATCAGCGTCGACTTGCGGCGGCGCAGGAAGGGCATGCCCATCAGGTACATGCCGGGTGCGTCGAGGACGACCCCACCGTCGTGGCGGATCAGGCCCTTGCGGTCGAGCACGGGCATGTCCAGCCAGGAGTAGTCGGGGCGGAACCCGGCGGCCCAGACGATGGTGCGGATCTCGCCACTGGTGAGGTCGATGCCCAGCGGTGGCGCATCCTCGACGATTGTCGGGCCAGGCCGCCACGGGGGCTCGAGGTCACCGTCGAGACCGTGCTCAATGGCCCACAGGTCGATGGCGTCGAGCAGCCGGCCGAGCTTGAGATCGGCGAGCGCGCACACGTTGCGCAGCGAACCGGAGAACTGCGCCCGCCCGCCGTTGACGCCGGCGAAGCGGCCGACCAGGCGCACCCCGGTCGACGTCAGGGAATTGAGGTCGAGCGTCGTCCGCGCCGGCGTGCCGACGATCTGCAGCGAAGGGAGCCGGCGCACCCTGACGATGTCGTCGACCTCGTCGTAGCGCTCGTCCATCATGCCGATGTCGTCCATCCACCGCTGGATGTCGCGGCCTCGGTAGACCCGTGGGGCGCGCACATGGCCGCCGACGGCCACCGTGACGGGGCGGCCCGACCGGTGGATCTCGTCGGCAAGTTGGATGCCTGTCGCCGACGCGCCCACGACCAGCACGCCACCGGCGGGGAGCTGATCCGGGTTCCGGTAGGCATCGGCCGTGAGCGTGTGGATGCCGGGCGGGACGTCGGCGGCGAACGCAGGGAGATGGGCGACGTTGCAGGCCCCGGTCGCGAGGACGACGGTCGCCGCGTGCCAGGATCCCGCGTCGGCCGCCACGAGGTAGCCGTTCGACGCCCGCCGCAACTGCGTGACCGTCGTCCCGGTCTGGACGGGGGCGGCGACGGACGAGGCGTACCCCTCGATGAACGAGATGACCTCGGGCATCGTCATGTAGCCGTCGGGGTCGTCACCGTCGTAGCGGAAGCCCGGGAGCCGGCTCTGCCAGTTGGGCGTGAGCAACCGCAGGGAGTCCCACCGCTGCGTCTTCCAGGTGTTGGCGACCTCACCGCGCTCCAGGACGACGTGGTCGATCGAACGGGCCGACAGCCGGTGGCTCATCGCGAGACCGGCGTGGCCGCCGCCGATGACGACCGTCGTGATGCTGTGTGCCACGGAGGGCCCTCCCGGTCCGGGAGGGCTCAGCGAACTTCGACCGTGACGTTCGTCGGGTTGGTGACGATGTCGTACACCGCCGACCGCTTCTGCGACTGCGCGACGATGGCCTTGATCTCGTCGGGGGTCGCGTCCGCGTCGATGTCGTACGTCACCTTGATGCCGCTGAACCCGTTGCGCACGTCGCTGTCGATGCCGAGGATCCCAGCGAGGTCCATCTCGCCCTCGAGCGTGGCCGAGACGGAGCGCAGCTGGATCTCCCGGTTCTGGGCGACGGAGGCGACGCCGGCGGTGAGGCAACTGGCCAGCGCGACGAGCACGTACTCGACGGGTGTCGCCCCGTGGTCCTCGCTGGCAAACAGCTCGGGGTGGTCGGCGTCGAACGTGAACTCCCGCTTGTGGTGCTGCTCCCCACCGAGGCCGAAGAAGCCTTCGACGGTCGAGTTGCTGTGGGTGCCGTTCTGCCAGGTGCAGCTGGCCCGCCATTGGAACTGAGCCGCCTCGGGAGCGGCCGTCAAGGCCTCTCGTGCCTCCAGCAGTGCGGCCACGTTGACCCCGTTGTCGACGGGGGTTCCGGTCACAGACATCGGTCTCGCCCTTCCCTTCTCCGGCCGCCCAGGCGGGGTGTCGCTTGCTCCCGCGACCGGGCGGCCGACAGTAGCCGTGGTCCGTCGCCGGATCAGGCGGAATACGACCCGGCCGCCTGCCTGGGTGACGCTGGGCCGGCGATCACCGGCAGCTCGGTGAGGCCGCGGAGCACGAGTCCGTCGCCGTGACCCCAATGCAGCTCGTCGTCGGCGACGGCGAGACGCAGCTGTGGGAAGCGCCGCAGCAGGGTCCCCACGGCGATGCGTCCTTCCAGGCGGGCGAGCGGGGCACCGAGGCAATGGTGGATGCCGTGCCCGAACGCGAGGTGGCGGACGCCGGAACGTTCGATGTCGAGCGCCTCGGGACGGTCGTAGGTGTGCTCGTCGCGGTTCGCCGCGGCCAGGCTGATGATGACCTGGGCGCCTGCGGGGATCGTCACGCCACCGAGCTCGACCGGTTCGACGGCGTAGCGGAACGTCGAGTGCGGCACGGGAGCGTCGAAGCGCAGGAGCTCCTCCAGCGCGATGTCGAGCCGTTCGGGGTCCTCGCGCAGCGACGCCAGTTGATCCGGGTTGCGGAACAGGGCGACGATCCCGTTGCCGATGAAGCTCGCCGTCGTGTCGTGACCGGCGACGATCAGCTGGAAGATCGTCGAGAGCAGCTCCTGGGTGTCGAGGCGCTCGTCCCCGTCACGAGCGGCGATCAAGGCGCTGACGAGATCGTCGCCCGGCGCGCCGCTCTTCACGTCGACGAGCTGCTCCAACATGGCCACGACCGCGTCCGATGCCAGCTTGGCCTCGGCGTACTGCTCGGGTGTGGAGGTCGGCACGAGCATCCTCGTCAGGCCGCGACCGAGTGGCTCGCGGTCGTGCTCCGGCACGCCGAGCAACTCGCAGATGACGCTGAACGGCAGCGGGAACGCGAAGCGAGACACCAGGTCCACACGGCTGTCGGCGCCCTCAGCCGCGATGCTGTCGAGCAGGTCGTCGACCACCGTCTGGATCCGTGGCCGGAGCCCCTCGATGCGCCGCGGCGAGAACGCGCTCGAGACGAGCCGGCGGAGTCGAGTGTGGTTCGGTGGATCGACGGTGAGCATGTGCCGCGCGAACGCGGGTCCGGGGAGACCCTCGGACACGACCGCGGCGTTCGCAGCCAGCGCGGCGTGCATGTCCTTCGACAGCCGCGCGTCGTTGAGTGCCGAGCGAGCTTCCTCGTAGTGGACGACCAGCCACGCATCGTGGCCGTCGGCGAGCGTCACCTGGTGGACGGCGCCGCGCCGGCGGACGTCGGCGAACAGGGCGAAGGGGTCGTCGCGATGGCCCGCCCCCCACGCCTGGAGCGCCTCGGTCACGTCGTGTTCGCCCATCGTGGGATTGTCCCACGATGGCTCGGGTTCTCTGTGAAGAATGCGGCCACAAACGAACGCGAAACTTCGTCAGAACCGCCACGCGCGATGATCGAGGGGTGGACGGCGTGCATGACCTCGGAGGGATGCACGGCTTCGGTCCGGTGCCTGTCGAGGTCGACGAGCCGCTGTTCCATGCGCAGTGGGAGGGTCGAGTGTGGCGGATGCTCGGCACGGTGATGCGGCACACCACGATCGACCGCTTCCGCTACACCATCGAGCAGATGCCGCCGGCGGAGTACCTGGCGTCGAGCTACTACGAGCGCTGGCTGTGGGCCCTCGAGCATCTGGCCGCCGAGCAGGGGCTCCTCGACAGCGCCGATCGACCAGCGCCGGTGTCCCGGCCGTCGCCGGCGACGCCGACGTGGGCGGGACGCTTCCAAGGCGGCGATCAGGTCCGAGTGCGGAATCCGGTGACGAGCGGCCACACCCGCGTCCCGCGCGTACCTCCGCCGACATGTCGGCCGGGTCGAGCGCGTCGCCTTCGCCTGGCCCAACCCGGCTGAGTCGGCGGCCACCGGAACCTATGGCGAACCCGAACTGGTGTACACCGTCGCCTTCGCGGCGGCCGATCTGTTCGGTGCCTCCGCCGACCACACCATCACCGCCGACCTCCCCGAGAGCGACCTGGAGGAACCGTGAGCGAGTTGACCCCCGCCCAGCGCACCGAGATCCTCGAGCGGCACCTGCACGATCACGGCCATGTCGATCCCGGCGACGTCGACGCAGCGATCGTCGCGGTCGAATCGGCATCCGGTGACGCACCGAGCCCGGCCCTCGGCGCCAAGGTCGTCGCCAGAGCCTGGGTCGACGCCGAGTTCCGGGCCCGGCTGCTCACCGACCCCGTCACCACCATCGGCGAGTACCACCCACAGACCGTCCCGATCGCCGTCCTCGAGGACACGCCGTCGGTGCACCACGTGATCGTCTGCACGCTCTGCTCGTGCTATCCCGGCGGGCTGCTGGGCAACCCGCCGGCGTGGTACAAGAGCTTCGAGTACCGCAGCCGCGTCGTGCGCGAACCGAGGGCGGTGCTCGCCGAGTTCGGCATGGAGGTCGACTCCGACGTCGAGCTGCGGGTCCACGACTCGACCGCCGAGCAGCGGTACCTGGTGCTCCCACTCCGCCCGACTGGCACCCAGGGCTGGGACGAGGAGCAGCTCGCCACCCTCGTCACGCGCAACTCGATGATCGGCACCGGCAGCCCGCTGCCCCCCGGCACCCGCGAGTCACCGCCCGCCCACTGACCTGAGCGGCGGAATGCTCGTCGTCACCCGACTCCATGACGCCACGAGCCCGAGGTTCGGCTCGTATCAGCGCACCCTCGCCTGGCTCGTCTTCCCAACACGGGGAGGTTGTGCGCATGGGACGTTGGCGAGCACGAGCGGTGGGGGCAGCCCTCTTGGCGGCGTCGGTGACATCGGTGACGGCCGTCCCGGTGGCGGCCGGCGACGCCCCGTCGGAACCGCCCCCCGACGCCGGGGTGACCGACGCCGAGCCGGCGGCGTTGGACTGGCGCGGCTCGCGACCGGACGATGCCGACGTCGACGAGCTTGCCGCGGTGGCCAAGGAGGCCGGCTCCGTGCGCGTCATCGCCGGTCTGCCGGTCGAGTGGACGCCGGAGGGGTACCTCTCGGCGTCTGGCATCAAGCGCCAGCGGACCGCCATCGGGGCGGCGCAACGCACGGTGCTCGAGCTGTCCGGCGACGAGGCGCTGCTGCGCACCTACCAGTCGGTGCCGTTCGTCGCGATGAACGTCGACGTCGAGCTCCTGTTCCTGCTCGTCCACGCCGGTGTCATCGCCTCGCTGGCACCCGATGAGGTCAACGTGACCTTCCTCGACGGCAGCACACGCTTGATCGGTGCTCAGACGGCGAACAACCGCGGGTATCGAGGAGCCAGCCGTGCGGTGGCCATCATCGACAGCGGCGTCGACACCAGCCACTCGTTCCTCGCCGGACGGGTGATCGACGAGGCGTGCTTCGGCATGTGCCCCGATGGGAGCGCGACGATGACGGGCGCAGGGGCGGCCGCGCCGTGCTCCGTCTCCGGCGACTGCGACCACGGCACCCATGTCGCCGGCATCGCCGCCGGCGCCGGCGGCCGCGTCGGACTGCAGAACTTCAACGGGGTCGCGCCGCAGGCCTCGATCGTGGCCGTGCAGGTGTTCCAGAGCTTCTCGAACAGTCCCGCCGACCCTCCCGGGCAGCCGGCGTGCGGCCCGGACCCGTCGCCGTGCCTGCGCGCGTTCAACTCCGACGTCATCGCCGGCCTGGAGCACGTGCTCGATCTCAAGCGACGAGGGACACGGGTCGACGCCGCCAACCTCAGCCTCGGCTCCACGGCCACGTTCTCGGCGGCGTGCGACACCAGCCCGTTCAAGCCGGTGATCGACAACCTCCGCTCCTTCGGCGTGGCGACCGTCATCGCCACTGGCAACGCGGGCGCCACCACCGGCGTCTCCAGCCCGGCATGCGTCTCGACGGCGATCGCCGTCGGTGCCACGACCAAGTCGGACACGCCGTGGGCATCCACCAACTACTCGTCGACCCTCATCGACCTCCTCGCACCCGGCGAGGACATCACCTCATCCGTGCCAGGCGGCGGCTACCAGGCCATGAGCGGAACGTCGCAGGCCGCACCGCACGTCGCGGGCGCGTGGGCGCTGCTGCGCCAGCGAC
This sequence comes from uncultured Acidimicrobiia bacterium, assembly GCA_963784255.1. Classification (GTDB taxonomy): domain Bacteria; phylum Actinomycetota; class Acidimicrobiia; order Acidimicrobiales; family Ilumatobacteraceae; genus JALZMG01. The sequence goes on from CAWAQO010000009.1 coordinate 141,409, forward strand.
GACCGAACATGCCGGTCGCCGTCGGCCTGCGGGTGCTCGCTCAAGGGCCGCGCCTGTTGCTGCCCCGCTCGTTCCTCGCCATTCCTCGCATCGACGTCGATGATGCGCTCCGGCGCCTGCGCGACCCCCATGACTACAACGGCGACGGCCGCACCGACCTCGCCGTCTTCCGCCCGCAGACGGGAACGTGGCTGGTCGACGCCCCGCTCATGGCGACGCCGTGGGGCCAGTCCGGGGACATCCCCGTGCCGGCGGACTACGACGGCAACGGCAGCACCGACCTCGCCGTGTTCCGGCCGTCCACGTCCACCTGGTGGCTCCAGGGTCAGGCGCCGATCGTGCATGGAGCACCGAGCGGATCGGTGCCGGTCCCCGGCGACTACAACGGCGACGGCGCCGCCGAGCTCACCGTCTGGGTGCCGCAGACCGGTCAATGGCAACGGCTCTTCTCCGGGAACTGGGTCCAATGGGGCCAGAGCGGCGACATCCCCGTGCCCGGCGACTACGACGGCAACGGCACGACCGATTACGCCGTGTGGCGCCCGTCGACGGGTCAATGGATCGTCAAGGACCAGCGAACCGTCGTGCTCGGCGTGTCAGGCGACGTGCCCGTGCCGGACGACTACGACCACGACGGCCGAACGGACTACGCGGTCTGGCGGCCGGCGACCGGGCAGTGGGGCATCGTGGACAGCGTCTCGCTGATCCGCACGGTCGATCAGTGGGGCCAGTTCGGCGACATCCCGGCGCCGCGCGACATGAACGGCGACGGTCTGCCCGAGCACGTCATCTTCCGCCCCAGCCGGGGCGAGTGGTGGTACCGCTACCCGTGGATGTCGCCAGCCCCGATCTTCGCCTCGATCTTCGGAGCGTCCGGAGACATCCCGGTCTGACCCAGCCGGATCACCCTCCCTGGGCGATGCCGGCGAGGTGACCGGCGGGTTGGGTTGACGTCATGGCACCCGCTGCCCGAAGGGCCGGTCTCGCGTCCGCCGCACGTCCCGTCGCTGACCGGCCGGTCAAGGAGCCGACGATGAGCGACGGCCACCTGCCGCCGGGCGATCTCCCGCCCGAGCCCGAGTCCGACACACCGCAGGAGGCGGGCGGGTTGTGGCACCGATACCGGTCACAACCCGTTTGGCTCCAGATCCTGGCCGTGCTGGTGCTCCTCGCCGCGATCGCCGGCGGCATCGCTTGGGCCACCGGTGGCTCCGACGGCGACGTCGCGAGCACCGAGACCACCGCGGCGTCGGGCGGCGATGCCCTCGAGGTCGTGATCAAGGGGCTCATCGTCGGCGGCCGCCTGACCGACTCGAGCGTGCCGACCACCGATGCCCCCGCCAGCACACCCGAGCCGACATCCACGCCGACCTCGATGGAGCCGACGACCGCCGCGCCGTCGAGCATCGCCACCAGCCGTCCCGGAGACGACCGCCCCGGCGCGACCGGTCGAACCGACGGCGCCGGCAGACCACCGAGCAACCGGACACCACGGAGCCACCGGACACCACGGAGCCACCGGACACCACGGAGGCACCCGACACCACCGAGCCACCCGACACGACCGAGGCACCGACGACGACGACCGGCGCCAGCGCGGCGCTCCCGTCGGTGGCGGCGTTCTTCGCCCAGTGGAACGAGGCCTCCGCCGGAACCGACGTGCCGGCGATCAGCGCGACGGACGCGAGGGAGCTCACGGGTGACTACGCCGGCTACTACCTGCTCACGTTGACGGCCAGCGGCGACACGCAGCCACCGCAGGTCGGGCTCGTCGGGACGGCGACTGCACCCGGGTCCGGCCAGCTCGACGAGGTCATGCTCGTCTGGATCCCGGGCTCCGACGAGGACTCGAGCGCCTTCTACTGGGAGTGCTTCGACGTGCTCGTCCGTGCGGTCAGCCCCGGAGCAACCCCCGGCGAGATCGACGACCTGTCGTCAGCTCTCGGCCGGACCCCGGACACGCCGCCGTTCACCCGCACCGCCGAGGCGAGCGGCGGCGGCCTCGACTACCGCGCGTTCACGCTCCCCTACACGGGCGACTCCGGCCCGCTCGACGTCTCGGCCATCGAGATCACCTGAGAACGCTTCGCCGCGCTGCGGGCCAGGCTCCTGGGCGTGCCGGCGGGAACGGTGCCGTGGCCGCTTGTGTCCGCAGATCGCGCTCGAATCGGCGGGACACGCGGACACAGACGACCGCACCGAGTCGACGAGCATTTCTGGTCCGCTGTCAACCGCCGACCGCCTTCGGGTCTCTGGATGGGTGATGGTCCGGAGTGCCACGGGCACGATCCGCCCGAGCCGTGAACACCGCGCATTGGTCGCTGGCGCATGCGACGGCGGTGGCGGCATTGCCGGGCAGGGTTGCATGATCGTCGGTGTGGTCGACGCGGAGGTGCGGCCGGGGTACGAGTTGTTGTTCCGGCGCGAGTTCGCGGCGGTGGCCAGGACGGTGTTCCTGATCGTCCACGATCGTGGTCGGGCCGAGGAGATCGCCCAGGACGCGTTCGTGAAGATGCTGCAGCGGTGGGACACGGTGTCGTCGTACGAGCGTCCCGATGCGTGGGTGCGCCGGGTGGCGATCCGGATGGCGGTACGGCAGGCGAGGCGCGAGTTGCGACGGCCCTCGATCGAGAGGTTGGCGGGGTCTGGTGTCGAGCGGGTCGCCGATCTGGATGTGGCGGTGGCGGTGGCGGCGCTGGCGCCGATGCAACGGGCCGCGGTGGTCTTGTACTACTGGGAGGATCGACCGGTGGCGGAGGTCGCCGAGTTGCTGGGCGTCTCCGAGTCGACGGTGAAGCAGCACCTGCATCGGGGCCGTGCCCGCTTGGCGACCGTGCTCCATGAGGAGGTGAGCGGGGATGTCGGTTGAGGATCGGCTGCGGCACGGCTTGGCGCGCAACGCCGCCGGCTTCGAGCCTGATGTCGATTCGGCGCTGGAGCGTGTCGTGTCGCGCACCCGCCGGGGGACGCAACGGCGGTGGCTCGTCGCCGGGGCTGCAGCGGCGGCAGCCGCGGTGGTGGGGTTCGTGCTGGTGCAGCGGCCGCGCGACGAGCTCCGTACGTCGGCTGAGCCGGAGCTCTCGACGGAGGGGACCGGGCCGGTGGTGCAGGCCCTGACGGGACGGTTCGCGGCGACCGTGGACGACGGCGCGGGTGCGGACGTGCCGTTCGACATCACGGGTCAGTGGGTGATCGAACTGGACTCCGACGGCTCGATGCAGGTCACGCCACCCGATGCCTACCCCGGGGTCGTGTCCTTCCCGCTGTTCCAGGCGACGCCAGAGTGGTTCCGCACCAGCCTGTTCGAGCAGGATCTGTGCTCGGGTCAGCCGCTCGGCACCTACCGTTGGGAGCTCACGGGCTCGACGCTGCGCTTGAGCGAGGTCGACGATCCGTGCGACGGTCGAGTCGCCGTGCTCGCCGCTCAGGAGTGGACGAAGATCTCCTGAGCCGGCGTCAACCACCGCCGGACGTCGGGGCTGTGAATGAGGTGACACACCACTGCGAGGGAGGTCACCATGCGGAACGGGGTTGTCGTGTTGGCGGGGACGATGCTGCTGATGATCACCGCATGCGGGGGTGACGGAACGAGCGGCACCGACGAAGCGGCCGCCGCGTCGACGCTCTCGCCGACCACGTCCGCTTCACCGACCACGGCCGCGCCGCCGGAGGCGTCCGAAGCGATCCCCGACGGTACCTATTCGCGGGTCGTCATCGGTGAAGAGGCCGTCGCTGCCGGGTTCGATCCGGAGGTCGTCGAGACAGTGATCGGCGCTGACGGTGAGCTGCCCATCGTCTTGAAGGTGGCCGGCGACCGATGGAGCCTGTTCGTGACGAACGACTCCGGAATCGCCGAGCTCGGCGATCTCGGCACGGCCAGCTACGACGGCGACGGTCGCTGGGTCATCGTCAGCGAGAGCGTGGGAGCTCCCGGCGTGGTCGAGGTGCTCGACTGGACCATGAGTGATGGCATGTTGTCGTTGGCGTACGCGCTGGTCGAAGGACACATCGTCGGCGACCCTGGACTGATCATCATGGAGGGCAGCTTCGAGCAGGGACCGTGACGGCGACCGGACGCTCATGGCTGCGTCGTGTCGGTCCCGTCTTGCAGAACTGCTGCTTCGGTGTCAACCACCCCGCAACGTCAGGTCTGTGAATGAGTGACACACCACTGCGAGGGAGGTCACCGTGCGCAACGGCATTGCCGTACTGGCCGGGATGGTGCTGATGGCGCTCAGCGCCTGCGGGGGGGAGGGAACAGACACCAGCGTCGACGCGGCCGCCGCCTCGACGCTCTCGCCGACCACCGCCGCTTCGTGGACCAGTGCGTCGACGAGCGGGGCGTTGGCGACGATCCCAGATGGCACCTACTCGCGGGTCGTGGTCCGTGAGGACGCCATCGCGGCCGGGTTCGACCCGGAGCTGGTCGACGATTTTCTCGGGGCTGACGGTGAGCTGCCGATCACCTACAAGGTGGCCGGCCACCGGTTCACCCATTTCGTGACGAACGACGCAGGGATTGCCGAGCCCGGCGACATTGGGACCGCCAGCTACGACGACGAGGGTCGCTGGGTCACCGTCAGCGAGAGCGTGGGGTGCCCGGGCTGCGTCCAAGTGTTGGCGTGGTCGCTGGTCGACGGTTCGTTGACGCTCAGCCTTGTGTCCGTGGACGGTCAGCGGCCGTATCCCGACGACGAACGCCTCGTGGTCGAGGGTGTGTACGAGGAGGGACCGTGAAGCCGACCACGAGCGGCGCGGTGCTGTCGTCGCTGCTTCTGATCGCCGCGGGCGCGGCCGTGGTGGCGGCGACTCTGAGGCCTCGTTCGAGGGGACGCTGGAGTGGGGTTCCTGCCCGGGTGATATCGAGGTGACGTTCCTGTCCCGACATGAGTGCGGCACCCTGACCGTGCTCGAGGATCGTGATCAACCCGACGGACGCACTGTCGAGCTGCTCGTGGTCAAGGCGTGGCCGGTCGGCGTCGAGCCGGGACAGGGCATCGGCACCGGATTGGGTGGCAACATCGGGGACCCATTCCTGCTGAGCGGCAACATGGCCACCGGTGCGACACGCACCGGCAGGATTGGCGTCAGCATGGAGATTCGTGGCGCCGGGCCGCACTCCACCCCGTCGTTGCGCTGCCCCGAGACCGACGAGTTGGCCGTGCCGGCAGCCGGGCGGCTCACCGCTGACGAGGACTTCACCGCTGCGTTCGTCGCCACGGTCGGGGCGTGCGCCGAACGCCTGCGGGCGACCGGGATCGATCCCGCCGACTACGACATCAGCGCCATCGCCGCCGACGCCGACGATCTTCGACGAGCCCTCGACCTCGACCGCTGGTGGCTGCTCGGCACCCAAGGCACGATGTCACGAGCCACCTTCGAGTACCTGCGGGCGTACCCCGATCGAGCCCAAGCCGCGCACATCGACTCACCATGGTTCCCCGAGGTCGATGACCTCACCGGCGGGATCAACGGCACCCGTGCCGCCCTGGCCGAACTCTTCACGGCCTGCGCCGCCGACACCGCCTGCAACGACGCCTTCCCCGACCTGGACCGGACCTGGCAGCGAGCGCTCGACCAGCTGGACGAGACGCCTCTGCACGGCACCTTCGAGACCGCTTCCGGCGACACCATCGACGTCGTCGTCGACGCCCCCAAGCTGCTGCGCGCCGCCCGCTTCGCCCTCGGCGGCGACGGACCGACCAATGCCGGCCTGCTCCCGGCAACCATCGCCGCCGCCGCCGACGGCGAGGCCACACCCTGGCTCCTCGCCACCATCGCCCAGGACCCCATCTTCTGCGCCGGGTACCGACCGTTCTGCATCGCCCAGGACGGGTTCAGCCTCGGCGCCTACCTCACCGCCTTCTGCCGCGACCAGGCACCGTTCATCGACGACGACGCGCTCGAGGCGGCCGTCGACGGTGACCCCGTCTACGAGGCGGTGTTCGTCCACAGCCCGTACCGCGAGGCGTGTGACGCCTGGGACGTCCCGGCCGGCGACCCCGCCGTCGCCCAACCCGTGGACACCGACGTACCGCTGCTCATGCTCCCCGGCCAGTTCGACTCGTTCAGCCCACCCGCGTTGGCCGAAGCCCAGGCAGCCAGGCTGCCGATGGCATGGACGATCGGGGTCCCCGGACAGACCCACAACACGCTCGGGTTCGCTGAATGCGCGATCACCGCCCGCAACCAATGGGTACAAGACCCGACGACCCCGCCCGACCAGGACGCCTGCGAGGCGGCCCCGCCGCTCGACTTCGGCACCGACAACTGAACCGAGACGGCGAGCCCGACGAGCCGCCCGTAGCCGGCGGCCATGATGAACTCCCGTACCGCAACGCCACGCCCGCCGCAGCCGTCCCTGGCGAGCGTCGGATCCATCCGGTATCCGCGGCACAGCTTCGCGGTTACTGTCTCGGGAGCCGGGCGGGCGGTCTGCTTGGCAGGAGAGCGGGAGGTATCACATGAACAAGCGATGGGCCATCGCGGTCGCTGTGGCGACGATGACGGCCGTCGGGGCGGGAACCACGGCGGGAGCGGCCCCGAAGGACAAGGCTGAGACGTTCACCTGCAACGGGCAGCCGACGACGTTCATCGTCGGCGGGCGTTCGGGCTTCCTCGACGGCGTCCACTACCTGGCCCACAACCTCGTCGTGGCGGGGACGTTCGACCCCACTGGTCCGGCCCCGGCCGAACCGTTCCGGGACGAGCAGTGGATGAGCGGGCGCACCGGCGGGTTGCAATGCTCGGCGTCGATCACTGAGACGTCGCCGGAAGGCGTGGCGGTGTACACGATCCGGTTCAACGCCATCGCCACTGGCAACTGATCTCCCTCAGCAGGAGAACGACGAAGCCCCAGCCTCGGCGGGGGCTTCGTCGCGTCACCCCCCAGCAGTGAACGATCGGACCCGCGATGCCGCACGTGCGCCCCGAAGCCGACGCCGATCGGGTGCGGCCAGCGGCGCCGCCGACGCCGACGACGTGGCCCGCACGCTGGCCGAGGCGTTCCAGGACGACCCGGTGTTCACGTGGTGCTTTCCCGCTCCCTCCCGCGGCGCGAGGTCCTGCCCGCGTTCTTCCGCCTCGTGACCGACGCGGTCCTCCCGTACCACGAGGTGGCGGTGGCCACCGACGGTGAGGCCGCCGCCCTGTGGGTCCCGGGTCCCCACTCCTAGACCGGCGACAGGTCTCGCAGACCCGCGGCGATCTGCTCAAATGACCCCGACCGGGACGCACACAAGGGGGCTTCGGATGCGAGACGGGTCAGCACGACGGGTTGGCGCGCGGCGGATCGGGTCGCGCCGATGGCGGGTCGCGGTGATGGGCCTGGCTGCCGTCGCCTGGCTGCCGATGGCGTCGGCGGTGAGCGCGGCGCCCGGCTCGCACGGCGAGCTCACCATCGAGGTGTTGTCGAGCGCGCCGGAGCAGGTGAGCGGAGGCGACGCGCTCGTCCGCGTCGACGTGCCTCGCACCGTGCCGCTCCACCAGGTCACGATCACCCTCGACGGCCGCGACGTCAGTGACTCCTTCGCGCCCGTGCCCGGCGACGCGCGCCCTCGTCGGTCTCGTCGACGACCTCGACCTCGGCCCCAACCAGCTGCGGGCGACGCCCAATGGGCGGGGCAATGGGCGACCGGCCGCGGCGACGGTCACGCTCGTCAACCACCCGATCAGCGGGCCGATCTTCTCGGGCCCGCAGCAGCAGCCGTTCGTGTGCACGACGGCACGGGCGACGTTCGACGGGCGGCCGCCTGCTCGGCCAGCCACTCGTCGACAACCAGGAGCGCTTCGGGATCGCCGTCGCCGCCGAAGCCCCTGACGGCACGTACCCGAGCGACGGGCGCGGGTACCCGACCGCCGCCGCGTCGATCGTCGGGTGGAGCAAGGACTGCGCCACGCCGACGCGCACCACGTACGCCTACAAGACGACCGGCGGGCAGTTCCGCCGTCTCGCCGATCCCGCGCAGCTGCCGGCCGACGTCGCCAGCACGACGACGCTCGACGGTCGCACCGTGCCCTACGTGGTGCGCTGGGAGCTGGGCACGATCAACCGGTTCGTCTACAGCGTCGCCATGCTGGCACCGACCACGGAGACCGATCCCACCCAGCCGGACGACTCGCTGTGGAACGGCCGGCTGGTGTTCAGCCTCCAGGGTGGTGTGGCGATCGGCCACACCCAGGGCACCACGAGCGAGAGCGCCATGCTGCTCGAGCCGGTGCTCGGGCTCGGGTACGCCGTCGTCAACTCGACCGGCCTGCGCACGAACACCCACTACAACCTGCAGCTCGGCGGCGAGACGGCGCTGATGCTGAAGGAGCACTTCATCGAGGACCACGGCGTGCCGGCCTACACCGTCGGCGTCGGTGGATCGGGCGGTGCGATCCAGCAGTACGTGTACGGCCAGAACCATCCGGGCCTGCTCGATGCGGCGATCCCGCAGTACTCGTACCCGGACATGGTCACCCAGACCATCCACGTCGGCGACTGCGAGCTCCTCGAGCACTTCTTCGACGTGACCGATCGGGCCAACCCGACCTGGCGCGACCCCGAGAAGCGCCAGGCCGTGATGGGCCTCAACGCGACGAACTTCCCGAAGAACCTCTCCGCCGGCGAGATCACGCAGTGGAACCAGCTGTACGCCATCTACACAGCGCTCGGCTACCAGGTGCAGGACCGGGACCCGGCGTCGCCGACGCCGGGCCTCACCGAGTGCCGGGCGTCCTGGTTCGGTCTCACGCCGCTGACCCTCAACCCGACGTACACCAACGTGCAGGATCTCGACAAGCTGGCCCAGGGCACGGCCGGCGTCCAGTGGACGCACTGGGCCGACCTGGTGAACATCTACGGCGTCGACGCCACCGGCTACGCCCGCACGCCGTGGGACAACGTGGGCGTCCAGTACGGCCTCGAGGCGGTGGGCGACGGGACCATCACGCCAGCCGAGTTCCTCCGCCTCAACGCCGCCGTGGGCGGGTGGAAGCACCCGAGCCAGATGGTCACCGAGGGCTTTCCGTTCGTCGGGTCGTTCTCGCCGGCCAACTTCGACCCGTGGAGCGCCCGGCAGATGAACCTCAGCACGAACGGCGGCGTGACGCCGGCACCGCGGACGGCAGGTGACCCGCAGGCCATGGCGGCGGCCTACCGGTCGGGGATGGTCTTCGACGGTGACATCGACATCCCCGTCATCGACTGGCGGCACTACCTGGAGGACGAGCTGGACATGCACCACTCGCACCAGTCGTTCGCCGCCCGGCAGCGGATGCTCGATCGTGACGGAGATGCCGGCAACCAGGTCATCTGGTTCACCGACGCGCGACCGGCCGTGGCCTTCGACCAGACCGCCCTGGCGTTCGAGGTGATCGACGACTGGATGGCCAACATCGCCGCCCACCCCGAGCGCTCCGTCGCCCAGAACCGACCGGCAGCCGCCGTCGACTCGTGCTTCGCGACGGACGGCACGCTGCTCGACGCCGGCGACGACGTCTGGGACGGCGTGCTCGATGACCGCGCCCCCGGCGCCTGCACGGAGCGGTTCGACATCAACTCCTCCACGCGGCGCGTCGCCGGTGGTCCCTTCCGTGGCGGGGTGTTCAAGTGCCAGCTGCAGCCCGTGGCGACGGCGATCGCCAGCGGCGTCTACGGGTCGTGGCAGCCGACGCCCGTCGAGGTGACCCGGCTCCAGCAGATCTTCCCGTCCGGCGTCTGCGACTTCAGCCGGCCCGACGCCGGGCGGCCGGCCGGCTGACGCTCGTGCCGACCACGCGGACCGACGGAGCTCAGGTCAGGCGGAGGCGCTGGGCGAGCCAGCCCCTCGTGATCAGGCCTTGCGCGGCCTGGAAGGCGCGAACGGTCGGGAGGCCGGGCGGCGGCGGGAGCAGCGACTGGCGGGTGAAGTAGCCGGCCAGCGCCACGACGTAGGCGTCGACCGCGGCGGGGTCGGCCCGCCGGCCGGTCGGGTGGGCGGCGAAGGCGTCGGCCGGCGGCGGGCCGCCGTCGAGGTGCAGCGCGGGCAGCAGCCCGACGAGGTCGACCCACGGGGCGCCGAGGGCCGCGGAGGGCCAGTCGACGAGGACGTCGCCGGCCGGGCCGGCGTCCGCCAGCAGCACGTTGTCGGTGCGCGTGTCGACGTGGACGAGGTTCGTCCCCGCCGTCGCCGCGGGCGCCAGCTCGTCGAGCTCGACCAGGCGGTCCAGGTGACGGCGGCTCCAGTCGTCCAGTCCGGGGAGCGGGCGGGCGGCCAAGCGGATCCAATGACCGAGGAGGCTGGCGTGGGTGTCGGCGAACGCGGCGATGCCGGGCAGCTCGACGCCAGCGGTCGCCGCGGCCACGCGGTCGAGCACGTCGAGCATCCGCTCGACGTCGTCGGGAGCGGTCGCCTCGGGTGTCCGTCCCTCGACCCACTCGATGGCCAGCGCGACCCAGTCACCGTCGTCCACGACACCGAGCAGGCGGGGCGCCGGCACGGCCGGCGGGAGCATGCCGAGCACCTCGCCCTCGCGGCGGTGCATCGACGGCGAGTGCGGGTTCAGCGCCGTCCCGGCCGCCTTGACGAAGACGGTGCGGCCGTCGGCCAGTTCGGCGCGGACCGCCGGCCCCGGCGAGAAGCCGCCACGCACCGTCCGGGTCGTCACCACCCGCGAGCCGAGCACGGCGTCGACGTCGTCGCGCACGGCTGCCGGCACGTCCTGCCACGCGCTCCGCACGCCCTCTCGACCCATGACGCAATCTCAGCACGGCATCGCCTCGTGGCCGCCGGTCGATATCCGCGGCGCGCCGCCGCCGTCGTCAGTCGGCGACCTCGACGACCAGCTCGATCTCCACCGAGATGTCGAACGGCAGCTCGGCCATGCCGACGGCTGATCGAGCGCCACGTCCGGCGTCGCCGAACACGGCGATCAGCAGATCGGAGCACCCGTCGATCACCTGCGGCGTCCGGTTGAACCCTGGTGCGCAGTTGACCATGCCCAGCGTCTTGACGATCCGCCGCACCCGGTCCAACGAGCCCAGCTCGCCCTGCATGACAGCGAGCAGTTGCAACCCGGTGAGCCGGGCGGCCTCGACGGCCCCGGCGAGGTCGACGGTGTCGCCGACCTTGCCCGTGACGAAGCTGCCGTCGGCTCGCACGGGTCCAGCGCCCGAGAGGTACAGCAGTGCGCCGGTCCGGACGGCCCCGACGTAGCTCCCGGCGGGCGGGAACGGTCGCGGCAGCTCGAGGCCGAGCTCGTCCAACCGCTGATCGGCGGACACGCCGGCACCATCTCGGCAGCGATGCGGCCCGGCGTCCTCGATCAGCGCACCGCACCGGTCGCAGACGGCGTCCAACCAGCAGGCCGCTTCTCCACCCTCGTCCGGCATGCCCACAGTGTGACGTCCACGGCTGGCACCTCGCGCACGGGCGCGCCATCGGGCATCCTTGCCGCGAGTGCTCGATCCAGCCGACGTGGGAGCGGTCCTCTTCGACGCCGACGGCACGCTCGTCGACTCCGACGCCGCCGTCGAGCGGGCGTGGACGACGTGGGCGCGCGAGTCGGGGATCGATCCGGCAGTGGCCCTGGCGATCTGTCACGGCAGCCCGGCCGAGCACACGGTTCGCCGGCTCGTTCCTGACCTCGGTGACGACGACGTGGCCGCGTCGGCCGCTCGTCAGCTCGCGCTGCAGTACGACGACCTCGTCGACGTCGGTCCGATGCCAGGGGTCGACTCGTGTGCTGGCCGTGCTCCGACGCCGCCGGTTGCCGTGGGCGGTGGTCACGAGCGGCGACCGGCGGCTGGCCCGGGCGAGGCTCGCCGCGGCCGCCATCGACACCCCCGTCCTCGTCACCGTGGACGACGTGGTCGCGGGCAAGCCCCACCCGGAGGGGTACCTGCTCGCCGCCCGGCTGCTCGGCGTACCTCCCGCCCGCTGCCTCGTCGTCGAGGACTCCGAGCCCGGCCTGGCTGCCGGACGGGCCGCCGGGGCGGTGACCGTCGCCCTCAAGGGGCTCGACGGCGACCTCGCGGTGACCGACCTCGTCGGCCTGGCCCGGTGGCTCGACGTCTGACGCGGCGTCCGCTCACGACGGTGGGACGGCCGCGTCGAGCAGGCCGAAGTACTGCTGGAGGCCGTCGGCCAGCTCCGGGCGGCGGAGCGGTTCGAGCCCGGCGAGGATGCCGGCGTAGCTGACGGTGTGGTAGGCCGCGGCCAACCCGGCGAATCGGGGGCGCAGCGCATCCATCTGCTCCGGCGGGCAGACGTCGGCCCATGCGTCGGCGAAGGACCGCCAGGCCCGCTCGCTCCGGTCGGGGTCGTCGTCGAACCAGCTCGCCCAGGTCAACGCGTCGACGATCGGGTGACCGACGGCGGCATCGGACCAGTCGAAGATGACCGGGGCGCCGTCGACCACCGCCACGTTGGCGGCGTGGAAGTCGCCGTGGACGAGCGTGTCCGGGAAGCCCGCCGCCGCGACCTCCGCGGCGGCCAGTCCGACCCAGCTCACGAGGGCGGCCGCCCGCTGGGCGGTGACCTCGATCCAGGCCAGCGCATCCGGATCGGCGAGGACACCGGACAGTGCAACGGCGAGCGTGTCGAAGCGGCGGGCCGGGCACCCGACCCGGCCCAGCTCGTCGGTGTGCCCGACGAAGTGTCGCTGCAGCCCCACGAGCCGTCGGACGGCGGCCTCGTCCGCGCTCGGGTCGTCGACGACGAACGAGGCGCCGACGTCGGCGAGCAGCAGCCAGCCCTCCTCGGCGTCGGCGGCGAGGACGGGCGCGACGGCGCCGGGGAAGCGCTCGTGCAGCAGTGCCGTGACCGCCGGCTCGTGGCCGAACGCCGGGAAGACGGCCTTGAACCACACGCGCCCGGCGTCCGTGTCGATGTGCATCAGCGCCGAGATCCCCCAGTGCCGGAACTGGACGGGTGGCCCAGTGGGCGCACGGCCCAGCTCGTCCAGGCGAGCGCGGATCCAGGCGTCGGCCCGGGCGTGCCAGCCGGGCCGCGCCCAGCTCGGTCGCAGGCCGGGGATCGGCCGGTCCCGCCGCCGCTCGGCGAGCAGCTCGTCGACTCGACCGCGCAGACCGTCGGGGACGCCACCCACATCCTGACCGACCGGCTGCCACCGCAGGCCCTCCGGCAGTGACCACGCCGCCGGGGGCGCCTCGAACACGATCAGCGCCGGCACGGCGACCCCAGTGTCGTCGTCGTGACCCTCGTCGAAGTGCAGCTCGAGCAACGGCGTCTCGATCGACCATGCCGCCATGGCCGACCGCACCGCCGCGCCGACCGAGTACTCCCCGTCACCGAGCGTCGCCTCGGTCGAGGGCAGCGCGCCGTCCTCCGTGACGAGCAGCGCGATCCCGGCCGCGTCCGGTACCAGCACCCGGAAGTCCCGCCGCCGCTCCGTCACCACGCTCCGACCCGGCTGTGTCGCTCGGCCTCGCGGGCGAGGTTGCGCTGCATGCCGCCGAAGACCAGGCCGTGGAACGGCCACACCGCCCACCAGTAGAGGCGGCCCAGCAGGCCCTTCGGGGCGAACACGGCGCGCTGCCGGAAGATCGTCCGCCCTTGCTCGTCGCGCTCGACCCCGAGGTCGAGCCAGGCCCGCCCCGGCAGCTTCATCTCGGCGCGGAGGCGCAGCAGCTCGCCGTCGACGACCTCCTCGACGCGCCACCAGTCGACGGCGTCGCCGAGCTGGAGGTCGCGGGGGCTGCGCCGCCCCCGTCGCAGTCCGGGTCCGCCCCACAACCGGTCGATCAGGCCGCGCACCGCCCACGCCGTCGACCACGAGTACCAGCCGGCCTCGCCACCGATGCCCTCGATCACCTGCCAGAGGACGGCGGGCGGAGCGTCCACGACGGTCGACCGCTCGTCGGTGAAGAGGTCGCCGCCCGCCCAATCGGGGTCGGTGGGCATCGGGTCGCTGGGCACCCCGGCGACGCTGGCGTTGGACCAGTGGGTCGCCACGTCGGCATCGCGGATGCGCACGAGGGCCAGCCGGACGGCCTCCTCGAAGGAGATCAGACCCTCCGGTGGATCGGGCACCCACGACGAGATGTCGTGTTCGCGGCACACCACGGTGTTGCGCAGGCTCTCCACGAGCGGTCGGGCCAGCGCGCCGGGCACGGGCGTCACCAGGCCGACCCAGTGGCTCGACAACCCGGGCGACAGCACCGGCACCTTCAGCATCCTCCGGCGCGGCAACCCGGCCACACGGGCGTAGCCGTGCATCATCTCGGCGTAGGTCAGCACGTCCGGTCCGCCGATGTCGAAGGCCCGGCTGACGTCGGTGGGGATCGACGCGGCACCGGCGAGGTAGCGCAGGACGTCACGGATGGCGATCGGTTGGATCCTGGTGTCGACCCAGCGGGGGACGATCATCACCGGCAGGCGCTCGGTCAGGTACCGCAGCATCTCGAAGCTGGCGCTCCCGCTGCCGAGGACGACGGCGGCACGCAGGACGATCGCCGGCACACGGCTGTCGAGCAGGATGCGGCCGACCTCCTCGCGGCTCTGCAGGTGGGGCGAGAGGTCCTCGCCCTCCGGCGTGAGCCCGCCCAGGTAGACGATGCGGCCCACGCCGGCCGCCTCGGCGGCCGCGGCGAACGTGTTGGCGGCGGTGCGATCGGCGTCCTCGAACGCCGCTGCCCCACCGATCGAGTGCACGAGGTAGTAGGCGACGTCGACGTCCGCCAGCGCCGGCGCCAGGCTGGTCGCGTCACTGACGTCGGCGACGGCCACCTCGACGTCGTCCGCCCACGGCGCGTCGCGCAGCCGCGCCGGCGTGCGGGCCAGCGCCCGGACCTGCCAGCCCGCCTCGAGCAGCACCGGGACCAGACGCCCGCCCACGTAGCCGCTGGCGCCGGTGACCACGGCGCGGCCCGCACTCCCTGGCGGCCTCGGCTCGGCCATCGGCGTCGAAGACACGGTGTGAGGATGGCAGGGCCGGCGTCACCCGCGCCATCTCCAGCTTTGTGTCAGCACGGAGGGCTCCCGGAGTGCTGTGTGCTGACACAAATCGTGGTGCCCACGACCTGGGCGGGAATCTCACCGCTCAGCGAGACCGGAGCGCGCCAGCTCGTCGAGGAACCCGCTGAAGTCACCGTGGTAGTAGCGCCGGGCGACCGATGCGACGCGGTCGAAGTACGTCGGGTCCTGGCGCACCGTCGCGACGGCCCGTTCGGCGAGCGGCCGCAGGGCGGCGCGCGCCTCCTCGTAGCGGGCACCGAACCGCGGCAGCATCTCGTCACGTGACGGCAGGGGCGGGAACGGCGTGTGCGGCGCCTCTTGGTACCACGAGGCGACGGACGCGTAGTCGATGGCGAAGTTGTTGGCGTGGCCGTGCTCGATGGTCCAGCGGATCGAGCGGCGGAAGCGGATCGGGTCCTCGGCGAACCATCGGTACATCCCCGTCGCGCCGGAGTAGTCGGCGTGCTCGATGAGGTGGTACCCGGTGTACAGCCCGGCGAACTCGACGGTGGGTGAGGCCGCGGCGCCGAAGATCTCCTCGGTCCCGGTGCCGTGGATCGAGGGCGGCCACACGTCGCCGTCGACGAAGACCATGTCGTCGCCCTCGCCGAACCAGCCGCCGTGCGGGTTGTCGACCTCGAGCACGAGACCGACCATGTGGCCGGCGCCCTCGGCCTCGAGGGCCACGTAGTTCTCGCGACCGTCGAGGTTGGTGCCCTCGTGCAGCTGCACGTTGGGTTGGTCGCCGACGGCGCTGGTCGGCCGCTCCTGGCGCCACTGCGCGTGGAAGCGCAACGTCGCGTCCGGCAGGGGCCGCTCGTACTCGTCGTAGTCGATGTGGTACCAGAGGCCGGGGATGGCGCCGCCCAGCGGCCGCGGACCACGGTGCTCGAGCGTGATCCGCGCCGCGTCGAACGGCATCGGGAAGTAGGCGTTGAGCGCGTGGGCGCATCCGTCACCGGGGTTCACGGCGGTGAACCGGCTGGTGAACGTGCGGACCCGGCAGTGGGTCAGCCCGCAGAAGTCGCCCATCGGGACCTCGACGGCCGGAGTGACCGCGCCATCCCAGTAGCACCGCAGGATGGCGTCGCGGTAGTCCGTCAGCTCGTTGAAGCCGACGACGAAGTAGAGGTGGTTGATGCAGCCCGGCTGAGCGGTCTCCAGCAGCGTCACCGTCTCCCCCGGTCCGACCAGCACCCGGTCCCGGTTGGCGCCGCTGCGGTCCCACGAGGAGGCCCGCCGGCTGACGGCGCCCGACGCGATGAGCAGCGCGCTCGACGGGTGCCCGTGGATCGCATGCGACATGGGTCCTCCTCGCTGGACCTTGAGAAATCGATTTCGTCGAGACTAGGCTCGGCGCACATGGCGAAGCTCGACATCGGCCGGCCACCGCCGATCACGCTCGACGTGCACCCGTCGCCCGAGGAGATCGAGTTCTTCGACGAGAACGGCTACCTCGTGGTCGAGCGGATCACCACGGACGAAGAGCTCGGTTGGCTGACCACGCTCTACGAGCACATCTTCGATCCGGCCAACGCCGACGAGCCCGGCGCGCCGGTCAACCGCAGCAACCCGCAGGCGCCCGGGGTGACGCAAGCGTTCTTCCCCGAGCTGCACCACCCGCAGCTGCTGCAGACGACCTACAACCGCAACGCCCGGATCTACGCCGCCGCGCTGCTCCACGTCGACGTCAGCGACGTCTCCTGCTGGGGGCACATGATCCGCAAGATGCCCGGCGGGCGCGAGGCGCCGTGGCACCAGGACCAGGCGTACTGGCACCCCGAGCTGGACTACCAGGCGCTCGGGTGCTGGCTCCCCCTCCACGAGGTCACCGAGGAGATGGGCGCGATGCAGTTCGTGCCCGGATCGCACCGGCACGGGATCTACGACCACCACCCGCTGTTCGGCGACGTCGAGCTCCACCTGCTCGAGGCCGACGCCGACCACGCGGACGCGGTGCCCTGCCCGCTGCCCGCCGGCGGCGCCACGTTCCACCACTCGCGCACGCTGCACTTCACGGCCCCCAACACGACCGACCGGCCCCGGCTGGCGTTCCCGACCGAGTTCGAGACCAAGCCCGTGCCTCGCGAGGCGCCGATCCCGATGCCCTGGGTCGACGACTACCGGGCCGTCACCGGCGGCGGCGCACCCACCCGGTACATCGCCGACGGCCGGTTCGTGCCGCTCTGACCCGGCCGATCTCCAGTGCGTGCCCGGGCGGTGGTGAGCGAGGCTGGTCGGCTCTCCGTCGTCGACGTCGACGTCCGTGATCCCGGTCCCGGCGAGGTGCTGGTCGAGATCCACGCGTCCGGTGTCTGTCACACCGACCACGACGTCATGCAGGCGCCGGTGAAGGTGGTGCTCGGCCACGAGGGCGCCGGCGTCGTGGCCGCCGTCGGGCGGGGTGTCGAGGGCGTCACCGCCGGCGAGCGTGTGCTGCTCAACTGGGCGATGCCGTGCGGCCGGTGCGCGCAGTGCGGTCTCGGCAACCACCACCTGTGCGAGCGGCAGTCGCCGCTCGTCGCCCTGCCGCGACCTCGCGGGCGCCGGGACACGCTGCTCGACGGCGTGCCGGTGCACCGCGCCTTCGACCTCGGCACCATGTCGACCCACGCGGTGGTACGCGAAGCGGCCGTGTTCCCCTACACCGCCGCCATCCCCGCCACGTCGGCGGCGATCATCGGCTGCGGCGTCATGACCGGCTTCGGGTCGGTGGTCAACGCGGCCAAGGTGACACCCGGCTGCTCCGTCGTCGTGATCGGATGCGGCGGCGTCGGGCTGAGCATCGTCCAGGCGGCGCGGCTGTCCGGCGCGCGGCCGATCATCGCCGTCGATCGTCACGACGAGCGGCTCGGCTTCGCCCTCCGGTTCGGTGCCACGGAGGCGATCCGCCCCGAGCCGGACGACCACGACCTCGAGGGCGTGGCCGAAGCGGTCCGGGCGCGGACCGGTGGCCGTGGCGCCGACTACGCCTTCGAGAGCACGGGCGTGCCGTCGCTCGCGGTGTCACCGCTCCGGATGGTGCGCCACGGCGGCATGGCGCTGCAGGTCAGCGGCACCGAGCAGGTCGTCCCCGTCGACATGCGCCTCTTCGAGTTCGACAAGACCTACGTCAACCCGCTGTACGGCCAGTGCAGCCCGGCCCGCGACTTCCCGCGCCTGCTCGACCTCTACGAGCGCGGCGACCTCCTGCTCGACGAGATGGTCACCGCGACGTACCCGCTGGACGACGTCGCCAGCGCGTTCGCCGACATGCTGTCGGGCTCGGGGGCCAAGCGGGTCCTGGTCATGACATGACGCGCCCGCCGTTCCCCACGATCGAGGTGTCCGACCCGGCGCTCGAGCGCGACGGCCTGCGCCAGGTCACCGTGTTCAGCCCGGCGCTCGACCGGCGAGCCGACTGCACGTTGTGGCTCCCGCCGTCCGGTCCGCCGGAGCACCTGGTCGTCCTGCTCCACGGCGTGTACGGCAGCCACTGGGCGTGGGCCGCCAAGGGCGCCGCCCACGTCGCCGCGGCCGACCTCAGCGCGACCGGCACGGCCCGGCCGTTCGCGCTGGCCATGCCGTCCGACGGTCTGTTCGGCCACGGCAGCGGCTACGTCGATCACGCAGCCGGTCGGTTCGAGCGGTGGATCGTCGACGAGGTGCCGGTCCTGGCATCCCTCGCCGCCGACGCCGACCTGACCGGTCCGTTCGCCGTCGCCGGCCTGTCGATGGGCGGGTTCGGCGCGCTGTCGATCGGCGCCCGCCATGGCGACCGGGTCGTGGCCGTGGCGGCCATGTCGTCGATCACCGACTTCGCCCAGATGCCCACGTTCGTCGGCCCCCTCGACCGCTACGGCGACCTCGAGGCGCCCTCGGTGCTCACGTCGATCCTCGAGCATCGCGACGAGCTGCCGGCCCTGCGGCTCGACTGCGGTCGGGACGACCTCCTGATCGAGGAGAACCGCGAGCTCCACGCGGCCCTCCACAACGCCGGCATCGAGCACGAGTGGCACGAGCTGCCCGGCGCCCACGACTGGGGCTACTGGCGCGCCGGGCTCCCTGACGCCCTGCGCTTCTGCGTCGATCGCTTCTGAGCGGACGCCGTCAGTCCGGTGGCCGGCCCTTGTCGGGGATCGAGCCGACGTTGGTGTATTCGCCGCGCAGCCTGATCGGCGAGGTCGGGATCCGGGGTGGGTCGTCCGGATCGCGTGGCCACACGATCGGGGTGACGTCGCTCGCGATCTTCTGACCGACCTCGATGCCGCCGCGGTCGACGGCGAAGTGGGTGTTCGGATGCCCACGCGTCGCGCCGTCGGCGAAGTAGATGATCGTGTGCACCGCCCGCGGGCGGTCCGACTCGTTGGCGTCGGCGAGGTGGACGGTGAGCCCGTGGTGGAAGGCGACCGAGCCCTTGGGGACCTCGACGTACACGGGCTCGATGCCGCTGACCTCCGGGTTGCTGAGGATGTCCGCCGGCTCGCCCTCGAAGATGTTGACGAACTTGCGCAGGCCGATGACGTGCGTGCCCGGCAGGTAGGCCATCGCACCGGCGCCGCGCTTGGAGCCCTCGAAGGGGATCCACGCCGTGACCGATGCCGTCTCCTTCATCGGCCAGTACGGGTGGTCCTGGTGGGCGTCGGTCGGACGACCCCCCGGTTCCTTGTAGAGCGCCTGGTCGTGCCACAAGCGCACGGCGTCGACCCCGAGCAGCTCCGCTGCCGCCTGCCCGAGCTTCGGGTGGAACGTGAGCGGCAGCACGTCGGGGCGGTCCTCCCAGAGGTTCATGCACTGCAGGAACATCTGCTGGTACCGGCTGCGTTCGGGCAGTGGATGCCGACCGGAGGCGGTCCGCGCCTCGACGCCGGCGGTGACCGCGGCGCGGTAGCGCTCGAGCTCCTCGCCCGTGAGGAGCCCCGCGACGACCACGAAGCCGTCTCGGCGGAACCGCTCGATGGTCGCATCGTCCAGCAGGTGCGTCGTCGTGGCCCCCACGGCGACGAGCATACCAACGGCCGGTGAAATCGTTTTCTCTCTCCCCTCCTCGTGCGCGGATCGAGATCGGGCCTTTCGGCCCTACCCGAGAGGAGCCGCCGGCCCGAGGCTGAGCGCCATGGAAGGCATCATCGTCGGTGTCGACGAGTCCCCGTACGCCAGCGCGGCGCTGCGCTGGGCCGTCGAGCAGGCCGCGCTGACCGACGAGCCCGTCACCGCGGTCATGGCATGGGGCTACCTCGATCAGCACCACCCCGAGCCCGGTCAGCCGTTCGACTCCGCCTACAGCGAGGCCGTCGCCGCCAAGGTCCTCGACGAGCTCGTCGCCCGGGCGGTCGGCGAGCGCGACGACCTGCGTCGCCACGTCGTGTGCGACCTCCCCGGTCGGGCGTTGCTCGACGGCGCCGAGGGAGCCTCCCTGCTCGTCGTCGGGGCGCGGGGCATGGGTGGCTTCCGCGGCCTGCTGCTCGGCTCGGTCAGCCGGCAGGTGCTGCACGGGGCCACCTGCCCCGTCGCCGTCGTGCGTGACGGAGCCGCCCGCCCCGACGGCGCGATCGTGGTCGGCGTCGACGGCTCGGCGCCGTCCCGGCGGGCCCTGCAGTGGGCCGCCAGCCACGCCCGTCGCAGCCGGCGCCGGCTCGTGGTCGTCCACGCCTGGTACCTGCCCGCCAGCGCGACGTTCTTCGGTCCGTGGCCGGACGCCGGTCTCCTGGAGTCCGATGCCGAACGTCTCCTGGCGGACGAGCTGGCGGCAGTCGACACGGCCGGGTTGGCGGTCGAACGGCGGACGCTCGCCGACCGGCCGGCCGGTGCCCTCGTGGAGGCGAGCAGCCTCGCCGCCCTCGTCGTGGTCGGCTCGCGCGGCCACGGCCAGCTTGCGGCGACGGTGCTGGGCTCGGTCAGCGACCAAGTCAGCCACCACGCCACGAGTCCTGTCGTCGTGGTCCCCTGACCACCTTCGCACCACCTCGCCCCGCCACGACAGAGCGCGGGCCCGTCCCCGGAAGGAACCCCTCCGTGAGCATCACCATCGACCGACCCGACACCTCGGACGAGGAGGCCGGCACCGAGCCGGCAGTCGACCGGCGCATCGACCAGCTCGAGCGCGCCATCGGCCGCCACGACATCGGCGTCGGCCTGCTCCTCGGCTTGGCGATCGTCGTGATGATCGGTTCGGTCATCGCCATCGGTCTCGTCCAGCGCGACTCCAGCGGCGCCGCGGCGCCGGTCGCCGGCCAGAACATCACAGCCGAGCTGTCCGAGTACACGATCTCCCTGTCCAGCGACACTGTGCCGCCGAACAGCACGATCACCGTCACGAACACAGGCACGATGGTGCACAACCTCGGCGTGTCGGACACCGATCTGCTGACGGCGCAGCTGCAGCCGGGCGCGACCGCCACGTTGGACCTCGCCGAGCTCGATCCCGGCGACTACGAGCTCTACTGCGAGGTCCCGGGTCACGCCGACTCCGGCATGACCACCCACGTCACGATCAGCGACGGCGCCACTCCGGTCGCCGACGCCGATGCCGCGTCGATGGGCATGACCGCCGAGGAACACGCCGCCATGACGCCGGCGCAGGGTGCCGCGATGGACCAGGCGATGATGGAGTCGGTCATGGCCTTCCCCGCCGAGACCGCGGGGCTGGGCAACCAGCCGCTGCCGCCGACCGTCCTCGCCGACGGAACGAAGCGCTTCGAGCTGACGGCATCGATCGTCGACTGGGAGGTCGCCCCTGGGGAGCTGGTCCAGGCCTGGGCCTACAACGGCCAGGTGCCGGGACCGCGCATCGACCTCGAGGTCGGCGACCGCGTCGAGGTGCAGATCACCAACGAGCTGCCGATCGGCACCGACATCCACTGGCACGGGATCGACGTGCCCAACGACCAGGACGGCGTCGGACCGATCACCCAAGAGCTCGTGACCACGGGGCAGAGCTACACGTACCGGTTCACGGCCGCCGAGCCGGCGATCGGCATGTACCACGCCCACGCCCACGGCGACCAGGCCATCCCCAACGGACTGTTCGGCACGATCTACGTCGGCGAGATCGCCGCCCCAGCCGGCCAGACGATCTCGGGCATCGACATCCCCGCCGACCTGACGATCGCCCAGGACGTCCCGATGGTCGTCAACGATGCCGGCACCATCGGCCTCACGCTGAACGGCAAGAGCTTCCCGGCCACCGCCCCCGTCGTCGTCGGCGAAGGCGACTGGGTGAAGGTCACCTACTTCAACGAAGGGCTCCAGGTCCACCCGATGCACCTGCACGGGTTCGAGCAGATCGTGTACGCCAAGGACGGCGAACCCCTCGACCACCCGTACGCCGCCGACACCATCCTCGTCGCGCCGGGCGAGCGGTACACCGTGCTGTTCCACGCCGACCAGGCCGGAACGTGGGTGTGGCACTGCCACATCCTCAACCACGTCGAGTCCGACGCCGGCATGTTCGGGATGGTCACCGCCGTCGTCGTCCAGTGATGTCGCTGCGGCGGGACCGCCCACTGGCCGTTGGTCGCTCGACCGTCAGGCGACCTCGACCGCCGGCGCGGCGAACTGCGCGTTGTAGAGGCGGGCGTACGCACCGTCGGCGGCGAGCAACCCTTCGTGCGAGCCTTGTTCGACGATCTGACCGTGCTCCATGACGAGGATCGTGTCCGCGTCGCGGATCGTCGAGAGGCGGTGGGCGATGACGAAGCTCGTGCGGTTCGAGCGCAACGCGGCCATCGCGTGCTGGATCAGCACCTCGGTGCGCGTGTCGACCGAACTGGTGGCCTCGTCCAAGATCAGGATCGTCGGGTTGGCGAGGAACGCGCGTGCGATCGTGAGCAGCTGCTTCTCGCCGGCGCTGACCGTGCCGCCTTCGTCGTCGATCACGGTGTCGTAGCCGTGCGGCAGTGAGTGGACGAACCGGTCGACGTAGGTCGCCTTGGCCGCGGCGAGGATCTCCTCCTCCGTCGCGTCGAGGTTGCCGTACGCGATGTTCTCTCGGATCGTGCCGCCGAAGAGCCACGTGTCCTGCAGCACCATGCCCATGTTCGAGCGGAG
Organism: uncultured Acidimicrobiia bacterium; assembly: GCA_963784255.1. Taxonomy (GTDB): domain Bacteria; phylum Actinomycetota; class Acidimicrobiia; order Acidimicrobiales; family Ilumatobacteraceae; genus JALZMG01. The sequence goes on from CAWAQO010000009.1 coordinate 164,379, forward strand.
GTCACGACGGCGCATCTTCGAGATGTCGTACCCGTCGAGCCGGATGGCGCCCTGGTCGACGTCGTAGAACCGCATGATCAGGTTGACCAGCGTGGTCTTCCCGGCACCGGTCGGTCCGACGATGGCGACCGTCTCGCCGGGCTCCGCGACGAGCGAGAGATCCTCGATCAGCGGGTGCTTCGGGTCATAGGAGAAGTACACGTGGTCGAACTCGACCCGGCCTTCGGGTTCGAGGTCCTCGAGCGGGACGGCCGCTTCCTCCGACTCTTCTTCGGCATCCAGCAGCTCGAACACGCGCTCGGCCGACGCGATGCCCGACTGCATGACGTTGATCATGGAGGCGAGCTGCGTCAGCGGTTGCGTGAACTGGCGCGAGTACTGGATGAACGCCTGGATGTCGCCGATGGAGAGCTGGCCGGATGCGACGCGCAGGCCGCCGATCAACGCGATCGCGACGTAGTTCAGGTTGCCGAAGAACATCATCGCCGGCTGGATGATCCCGGAGATGAACTGCGCGCCGTAGCTCGCTTCGAAGAGCTCGTCGTTCTTGTCGCTGAACCGCTGCTCGACGTCGCGCTGGCGTCCGAAGACCTTCACCAGCGAGTGACCCGTGAACGCCTCTTCGACCTGGGCGTTGAGCGAGCCGGTGTGCCGCCATTGGGCGACGAAGCGCTTCTTCGACCGCTTCGTGATGGCCTTCATCGTGAGCACCGACAGCGGGATCGTGACGAGCGCGACCAGTGAGAGGAGCGGGGAGATCGTGATCATCATGACGAGCACGCCGAACAGCGTGAGCGTCGACGTGAGCAGCTGGCTCAACGTCTGCTGGAGGCTCTGCGCGACGTTGTCGATGTCGTTGGTGACGCGGCTGAGCATGTCGCCGCGGGGCTGGCGGTCGACGTACTGCAGCGGCATGCGGCTCAGCTTGTCCTCGACGTCCGAGCGCAACCGGAACATGGCACGCTGCACGACGCCGGCGAGCAGGTACGCCTGCAGGTACTGCAGCACCGAGGACGCGACGTACATGCCGAGGACGACGAGCAGGATCCGGTGGAGCTTGGCGAAGTCGATCCCCTGACCGCTGACGACACCGTCGACGATCACGTTGGTCGCGCCGCCCAGGATCCTCGGCGCGATCACGGCCAGCGTGACGCTCGAGACGGCGAGGACGAGGACGCCGGCAAGGCCGAGACCTTCGGGCCGCAGTCGGGACGCCAGCCGGCGCGTCGAGGTCTTGAAGTCCTTCGAGCGCTCGAGCGGCATGCCGGCGGCACCCCACCGACTCCCGAAGCCTCCGCGCGCGTCCTCCGCGGGCGGCTTGACGGTCTCCTCGGCGGGGGCGTCCTTCGCGCGCTGGCCGTTGGCGGTCGTGTCGCCCGGGCCGTTCCTGCTCACGCGGCCTCCTCCTCCGTGAGCTGCGACGCGACGATCTCGGCGTACGTCGGGCAGTCGGCGAGCAGCTCGTGGTGCGTGCCGAGCCCGACCTGCCGGCCGTCTTCGATCACGAGGATCTGGTCCGCGTTCCTGATGGTGGAGACCCGTTGGGCGACGATCACCGTCGCCGCGTCCGCGATCACCGGCGCGAGCGCAGCGCGGAGGCGGGCGTCGGTCGCGAGGTCGAGGGCGGAGAACGAGTCGTCGAAGAGGTAGATGCCCGGCCGCCGGACGAGGGCGCGCGCGATGGCGAGGCGCTGGCGCTGACCACCCGACACGTTGGAGCCACCCTGCGCGATCGGCGCTTCGAGCTGGCCGGGCATCGCACTCACGAAGTCGCGCGCCTGTGCGATCTCGAGCGCCCGCCAGAGCTCTTCGTCGGTGGCGTCGGGGTTGGCGTAGCGCAGGTTGCTGGCGACCGTGCCCGTGAACAGGTAGGGCTTCTGGGGCACCAGGCCGATGCGGCTCCAGAGGAGCTCGGGCTCGATGTCGCGCACGTCGGCGCCGTCGACGATCACGGACCCGCCCGTCGCGTCGAACAATCGCGGCACCAGGTTGAGCAGCGTCGTCTTGCCGGCGCCGGTGCTGCCGATGATCGCCGTGGTCTGCCCGGCTGCCACCCTGATCGAGATGTCGCAGAGCACCGGGTAATCGGCGCCCGGATACCTGAACTCGACGTCGCGCAGTTCGAGCGAAGGCGTCGGGTCGAGCTCGGTGACGGGGTTCTCGGGTGCGACGACCGACGACGCGGTGTTGAGGATCTCCTCGATGCGCTCCGAGCTCACCGACGCGCGCGGCGCGAGCACGGCGACGAACGTGGCCATCATCACGGCCATGAGGATCTGGAGCAGGTAGCTGAGGAACGCGATCAGCGAGCCGACCTGCATGTCGCCGGCCCCGATGCGATTGCCCCCGAGCCAGATCGCGGCGACGCTGGAGACGTTGAGCACGACCATCACGATCGGGAACATGAACGCCATCAGCCGGCCGGCGCGGAGTGACGTGAGCGTGAGCGCGTCGTTGGCGTGGGCGAACCGGTCGGCTTCGTCGGGCTCGCGTACGAACGCCCGCACGACGCGCATGCCAGTGATCTGCTCGCGCAGGATCTCGTTGATGCGGTCGATGCGGACCTGCATCACCTGGAACTGCGGGGTCATCCGCGAGATGACCGTCCCGATGCTGAGGACGAGCACCGGAACGCTGACGAGCAGCAGGAGCGAGAGCGGGCCGTCCTCGCGCACGGCGAGGATGACACCCGCGACGATGGTGATCGGTGCCGCGACGAGCAGCGTGCACGACATCAGGACGAGGATCTGCACCTGGGTCACGTCGTTCGTGATGCGGGTGATCAAGGACGGGGCGCCGAAGTTGGCGACATCCTGCGCGGAGAAGCTCGTGACGCGGTGGAACAACGCGCCGCGTACGTCGCGGCCGAACGCCATCGCCACGCGCGCGCCGAAGTAGACCGCGCTGACCGCGAACGCGACCTGCACGATGGTGACCAGCAGCATCACGCCGCCGATCCGCCAGATGTAGTCGGTGTCGCCGGTGAGCACGCCCTTGTCGATGATGTCGGCGTTCAGCGTCGGGAGGATCAGCGTGCACATCGTCTGCACGAACGTGAGGCCGACGACGATGAGCAGATCCCGGCGGTACTGACGCAGGAACTTCCGCAGCAGGCGCATCAGCATCGGGGAGCACGCGCCTTCTCACTCGACGTGGGTGCGCGCACACCGTCGAGGAACAGCGAGACGATCTCCGCCGACGACAACGGCGCGTCGAGGATGAGACTGGGATGCGTGCCCGCGATGGTGAGCCCACGCAGCAGGTGCGCGGCTTCCAGTGGCTCGCGCCGGAACCGGTCGCGGTCGGCTTCGAACAGCGCCGCGAGCCCGCGCAGGTCGGGTGCGTGGCGCCGTTCGGCGATCGCCTTCATCGCGTCGGAGAGCTGCATCATCTCGACCGCGGTGCGCAGCTGCAGGATGTCGGCGAAGCGCCGCCGCAGGATCTCGACCGCGGCGACGAGCCGGGGCTCGAGCGGCAGGTCGGGATCGATGGCGGCGAGCGCGGCATCGACGGTCTTGGTGTCGAAGGCGGACTCGACCACCGCTGCGATCAGGCTCTCCTTGTCCGGGAAGACCCGGAAGATCGTGCCTTCGGCGATGCCGGCCGCTTCCGCGATCTGCCGGGTCGTGACCGACGCGCCGTGCACGAGCAGCAGCGGCAGCGTGGCGGCGACGATCTCGGCCCGCCGTTCCGACGGCGGCAGGGCGGGTGCCCGCTTGGTGATGACCACGGCCGCCAGTATATGAGTGAGTGCTCACTCACTGCGGTCGGATACGGTCAGCCAGCTCCTGTTCGAGACGTCGCAGGTCGGTGCCGGCGCCGACGGCGATGAGCACCTGACCAGGTTCGAGGACCACGTCGGGGTCGGGGTTGTTGACGAACGTGCCGTCGGCGCGGCGCAGGGCGAGCACGAGCACGTTGGCCTGCTCGCGGAGCCGAGCCGAACGCAGCGTCTGCCCGGCGATCGGCGATCCCGGCCGGACGGCGATCTCCTGCATCCGGAACTCCAGCGAGCGTTCGTGCATCACGACGTCCACGAACTCGGCGACGTGCGGTTGCACGACGAACGACGCCATCCGTGCCGCGCCGAGCTCCTGCGGGTTCACGACGCGGTCGGCGCCGGCCTGGCTCAGCTTGGCGACGCTGTCGTCCTGCCTCGCCCGGGCCACGATGAACAGCCGTGGGTTGAGGGCCCGCCCGGAGAGCGTGACGAAGAGGTTCTCGGCGTCACCGGACAGCGCCGCCACGAGCGTCGAGGCCCGTTCGATGCCGGCGGTGCGCAGCGTGTCGTCCAGGGTGGCGTCGGCGACGACCGTCGGGTACGGGATGGCCGCGACCCGCTCGCGGTCGACGTCGACGACGACGACGTCACGACCGGCGACGCGCAGGTCGTGGGCCACGGCGCGGCCGACCCGTCCCCAGCCGCACACGATCACGTGGCCGTCGAGCTCGGCGATCTGCCGGTCCATGCGTCTCCTTCCCACGTACTCACCGAGCTCGCCCTCGACCACGAGCTGCACCGCGGTCGTGAGGGTGTACAGCACGGTGCCCACACCGCACACGATCACGACGATGGTGAACCACTTCTCGGCGGCGCCGAACGGCTCCACCTCCTTGAACCCGACCGTGGTGATCGTCGTGACGGTCTGGTACAGCGCGTCGAGCACGCCCATCCCGAGCACGACGTACCCCGCGGTCGCACCGACGAGGACGCCGGCTACGAGCACCAGCGCCAGCAGGATCCGCGGTTGGCCCGGCGCGCGGGCGACCCGGTTCACCGGCACGGCCGTCCAGCCCCGCAGCGTCGCGCCACACCCCCATCCTGGCGCACACGGATCGCCTCGGAGACCGTTCGCCCAGCTCAGCCCGTCGGCACGCGCCACTCGACGACGGAGCCGGTGCCCGGGCCGGTCGTGAACGTGCACGTGCCACCCAGCCCTGCGGCGCGCCGTTGCAGGTTGCGCAGACCGTACCCAGGGGCCTTCGTCGCCTCGCCGACGCCCACGCCGTCGTCCGTCACTCGCATCAGGACGTCGTCGCCGCCGGTGACGATGTCGACCTCGACCCGAGTGGCCTGCGCGTGGCGGGCGACGTTGCTCAGCGCCTCCCGGAGCGACGCCACGAGACCGTCGGCGACCGCGCCGGCCACGACGGCGTCCACCGGGCCTTCGAAGGCGACCCGGGGCTCGAAGCCGAGCGACCCCGCCGCCTCGCGCACCACGTTCAGCACCCGGTTGCGCAGCGCATCCGGCGCGGCAGCGTGGCGCTCCAACGCGAAGATGGCGGTGCGGATGTCCTTGATCGTGACGTCGAGGTCGTCGACGGCCCGGTCGATGCGCGCCGTTGCGCCCTCGGGGTCCGTGCGCACCATGCCGAGCGTGCTCTGCAACGACATGCCCGTCGCGAACAGCCGTTGGATCACCGTGTCGTGCAGGTCGCGGGCGATCCGCTCCCGGTCCTCGACGACGGCCAGCTCGTGGACCCGGGCCACCAGGCGGGCGTTCTCGATGGCCACACCGGCGGCCCCGGCGAGTGCCACGACGAGCTCCTCGTCGACGTCGGTGAACACCTCCGCCGTCGTCTTGTCCGTCAGGTACAGGTTGCCGAACACCTCGTCGCGCACGAGGATCGGCACGCCGAGGAAGGAGCGCATCGGCGGATGGTTCGGAGGAAACCCGTAGGAACCGGGGTGCTCGGTCAGATCGGGGAGGCGCAACGGCGTGGGCTCGGCGATCAGCAGGCCGAGGACCCCGTGGCCCTCCGGGAAGGCGCCGATGGCCTCGACCTGCCCGTCGTCGAGACCCACCGTGATGAACTCCTCGAGCCGGGCGCCCGACTCGTCGAGCACCCCGAGCGCGCCGTAGCGCGCGTCGACGAGATCGACCGCAGCCAACGTGATGCGCCGCAGCATCGCCTCCAGGTCGAGATCGGCAGCGACGGACTGGACGGCATCGAGCAGGTGGCGCAGTCCACGAGGCCCGGCGACACCACCCACGCGGCGCAGGTTACGTGGCCGCCGCAACAGGCAGCCGCAGCACGGCGGCACCGGTGACGGCGTCGTGGGCGAGGTCGCGCAGCGCGGTGTCGGCCGATTCGAGCGGATACGTCGTCGTGGTCACCTCGATGCCGATCGACGCCGCGACGCGCAGGAACTCCTCGCCGTCCTGACGCGTGTTCGCGGTGACGCTGCGGACCTGGCGTTCCTGGAACAGGTGGTCGCCGTACCGGAGCACGGGGACGTCGGACAGGTGGATGCCGGCGATGGCGAGCGTGCCGCCACGGTCGAGCGCGCTGAGCGCCGCCGGCACGATCTCGCCCGCCGGAGCGAACGTGATCGCCGCATCGAGCGGCTCGGGCGGGCGGTCGAACGTGTCACCCACCCACGCCGCACCGAGCTCCTCGGCGAGGACGCGGGCTCGAGCCGACCTCGTCATGACGTACAGCCTGGTCCCCTCGGCGACGGCGACCTGGGCGGCGAGGTGGGCCGACGCCCCGAACCCGTAGATCCCGAGTCGCCCTCCCTCGGGCACGCCGGCGCGGCGCAGCGCGCGGTAGCCGATGATCCCGGCGCACAGCAACGGCGCCGCCTGCTCGTCGTCGAACCGGTCCGGCAACAGGTAGGCGTAGCGCTCGTCGATCACGGCGTACTCGGCGTAGCCGCCGTTGGCGTCCCAGCCCGTGAACTCCGGGGTGAGGCAGAGGTTCTCGTCGCCCCGGCGGCAGAAGCGGCACCGCCCGCAGGTCCGGCGGAGCCAGGCGATCCCGATGCGATCGCCCGTGCGGAAGCGCTCGGCACCGGCGCCCAATGCGTCCACGACACCGACGACCTCGTGGCCGGGCACCACGTCGGTGCCGTGAGGGGGCAGATCCCCTTCGGCCAGGTGCAGATCGGTCCGGCAGACCCCACACGTGGAGACGCGGATGCGCACCTCGCCGGGACCGGGCCGCGGCTCGTCGAGCTCGACGAACGCCAGCGGATCGCGGTCGATCGGTGCCGGGCGGCGCACGACCCACGCCTTCATCACCGCTCATGATGCCGGACGCCGTGCCGGACCGCAGGACCAATGGCCCTGTCGGACGCCGCCCGCGCGAAGGACACTGACCTCCATGATCGTGGACGGCGGGCTCGAACTGCTGACGGAGGACGAAGCTCGTCGGCTCCTCGCCGGCGGCGAGGTGGGGCGGGTCGGGATCTCACTCGGTGCGCTCCCCGCGATCTTCCCGGTGAACTACCGGATGGTGCACGGCGACATCGTCTTCCGCACCGCCGAGGGGTCGAAGCTCTCCGCCGCTCTGGCCGGCGCCGTCGTTGCCTTCGAGGTCGACGACTACGGCCTCCTCGACCGCACCGGGTGGAGCGTGCTCGCCGTCGGCCAGGCGGACGTCGTCGTCGATCCCGTGCTCGTCCGCGCGGTCGACGCGTCGGGCCTGGAACCGTTCGTCGACGGCGCCCGCACCACCATCGTCCGCATCGAGCCGACCTTCCTGTCCGGTCGCCGGCTGGTCCACGGGCCGCCGGTGCCCTGAACCGTCAGCCTGCGCCGTGCTCGGCGTCGTAGGCGGCGACGACGCGCTTCGGTGCCCGGACGCGCCACGACTCCTCGAGCAGCTCGGCGACGCGCTCGGGCTCGGCGGCCGCGAGGAGCACCTTGAGCCCGCTGAGCTTCTTGCCCCACCACAGCTCCTCGTAGCGATCGGGCGCCTCGGCGACGCAGGCCCGCACCTCGCTCTCGTCGACGAAGATGCGGACGTGATCGCCGTCCGGCGGGGCGGTGGCGAAGATCTTCGTCCCGACGCGGAACGACGTGAGGTCGAAGTGCGGTGCCTCGTGTGTCGACGGCAGGGCGAGGGCGAGGGCACGGACGTCATCGAGCTGCACCCCCCGACCGTACCGAGACGAAATCACCAAGGTTCCGAAATCGATTTCGTCAGGTCGTTGAGCTAGAACTGTCGCCCATGGCATGGAACGGGCTCGGCGTCGGGATGTCCAACCTGTGGCGGCTGGCGGACGGCGAGAGCCGTTCGATCAGCCCCGAGAACTTCACGGGCGAGAAGGGCCGCGGCGGGATGGCCACGGAGGGCACGGGCGCCGATCCGGGCCGCGAGCTCGGCCAGGGCTGGAAGATCTCGCCGTCGGTGCTGATCGATCCGGACGTCGAGTTCGTCCTCGCCGACATCGAAGGCGCCGGCGCCATCCAGCACATCTGGCTGACGCCGACCGGCGGGTGGCGCAACCAGATCCTGCGGATGTACTGGGACGACGACCCGCAACCGGCCGTCGAGTGCCCGCTCGGCGACTTCTTCGGCCTCGGCTGGGGCCAGTACGGACACATCTCCTCGCTCGCCGTGTGCGTCAACCCCGGGCGGGCGTTCAACTGCTACTGGGAGATGCCCTTCGCCAGCCGGGCCCGCATCACCCTCACCAACGACTCAGTCGAACCCCGACGCCTCTACTACCAGATCGACTACACGCTCTGCGACGTGCCGGAGGACGCGGCGCGGTTCTGCGCCCAGTTCCGCCGCGTCAACCCGCTGCCGCAGGGCGAGGTCGTCACCATCCTCGACGGCGTGCGCGGCCGCGGCCACTACGTCGGGACGTCGTGCTCGTGGGGCGTCAACAGCGGCGGCTGGTGGGGCGAGGGCGAGCTGAAGTTCTTCCTCGACGGCGACACCGACTACCCCACCATCTGCGGCACGGGCACCGAGGACTACTTCTGCGGCTCCTACAACTTCGACATCGGCGGCCACTACGTCGAGTTCACCACCCCCTACGCCGGCATGCCCCTCGTGCTGCGCCCGGACGGCACGTACCAGTCGCAGCAGCGCTTCAGCCTGTACCGCTGGCACATCAGCGACCCGATCCGCTTCCGCACCGACCTGCGGGTGACGATGCAGGCGCTCGGGTGGCGCAGCGGTGGGCGCTACCTGCAGTTGCAGGACGACATCGCCACGGTCGCCTACTGGTACCAGACCCTGCCGCTGGCGCCGTTCCCGCCGCTGCCGGACCGCGACGCCCGCGAGGTCATCTGACCGCGAACGACGCCGCCGTAGCATGGTCCGTCGTGCAGCCGGTGGCGAAGATCAAGGACGTCGCCGTCGCCGCCGGGGTCTCCCCCGCCACCGTGTCCCGGGTGCTCAACGGCAACGGCACGGTGTCGGCCGACCGTGCGGCGCGCGTCCTCGAGGCTGCCGCCGAGCTCGGTTACCAGCCGTTCGGCCCTGCGCCGCGCCCTGCGCCGGCAGCGCACCCACCTGTGGGCGGTGATCGTCTCCGACATCCAGAACCCCTTCTTCACTGCGGTCGTCCGCGGCATGGAGGACGTCGCCCGTGCCGAGCGGCACCGGCTGGTGCTGTGCAACTCGGACGAGGACCCCGTGCGCGAGGCGTCGTACATCGACGTGGCGATCGCCGAGCGGATGGGCGGCGTCGTCGTCGCCCCGGCCTCGGACCGGGCATCGAGGATCGACGCCCTGATCACGCGTCACATCCCGGTCGTGACCATCGACCGCCGCCTGCGCGCCGGCCACGAGTCGATCGACTCCGTCATGGTCGACAACCGGGCCGGCGCCGTCGCGGCGACCGAACACCTGCTGGCCGGTGGCTCCACGCGCGTCGCCTGCATCACGGGTCCGTCGCGCACGAGCACCGCGTCGGAGCGCTTGGCCGGCTACCGCGCCGCGCTGCGCAAGGCGCGCCACCAACCCGATCCTGAGCTCGTGCGCACGGCGGACTTCCGTCAGGAGGGCGGCTACGCCGCGGCGCGCGACCTGCTCGGCGCGAAGCGGCGGCCCGATGCCCTGTTCGTCACCAACAACCTCATGACCCTCGGCGCGCTCCAGGCGATCGCCGACCTGGGTCTGCGCATCCCCGAAGACGTGGCGATCGTCGGCTTCGACGATGCCCCGTGGGCGACGTTGACCACGCCGCCGCTCACCGTCGTGGCCCAGCCGACACTGGAGATCGGCAGGGAGGCCGCCCGCCTGCTGGCGACGGCCAGCGAACGCGAGGCCGCCCTCCACGTCGTGCTGTCACCGACGCTCGTCGTCCGCCGCAGCTCGATCCGCAGCTGACCGCTCGGCGGTCACCGCGCCGCGGCCGACGCGAGCAACGACTCGACCGCCTCACGGGTCGGCATCGCCGGCTCGGCACCGGACCGGGTCGTGGCCAGCGCGCCGGCGGAGTTGGCGTGGCGCACGGCGTCGGCGAGCCCAGCACCCGCCGCCAGGCGGGCCGCGAGGACACCGCAGAAGGCATCGCCCGCGCCGACCGTGTCGATGGTGTCGACGACGTGGGCCGGGGCGGTGATGTCGCCGTCGGGCGTCCACGCGTGGACCCCCCGGTCACCGAGCGTCACCACCACGCTGTGGGCGCCGGTCGACGCCCGCAAGTGCGCCGCCGCGGCGGCGAGGTCGGCGCCGCCACCGGTGAGCAGCGCCAGCTCGGACTCGTTCGGCACGACGATGTCGATCAACCCGGCGAACGCCGCCGGGTCGGCGATCGCCGGCGCCGGGTTGAGGATCACGGTGGCGCCGGCACGGTGCGCGGCCGCCGCGGCCGCGACCACCACGTCGACGGGCAGCTCGAGCTGGACGAGCACGACGGCCGCCCGGCCGATGAGGTCACCATCGAGGTCGGCCGGCGCGAGGAGGTGGTTGGCCCGGGGCACGATGATGATCGAGTTCTCGCCGCTCTTCCTCGACGACCGGGAAGGCGATCCCGGTGCCGGCTCCGGCGAGCGTGTGGACGCCGGCGGCGTCGATGCCCTCGGACGCCAGCGCCGCGACGAACCGGTGGCCGTGCTCGTCGTCGCCGAGCGCGCCGACCATCGCCGTGCGGGCGCCCGCCCGCGCCGCGGCGACAGCCTGGTTGAAGCCCTTCCCACCGAGGAAGAGGTCGCAGCTCGTACCGATCACCGTCTCGCCGCGGTCGGGCCGGCGCGGCGCCCGGACGACCATGTCGGCCATGAAGCTGCCGACGACGCAGACGTCGACGTCGGACGCGCCGTCACCCACCGGAGACCGGCCCGGTGCTGAGGCGGCGACCGAGCGCCCCCGCCGGGTGGCAGCGGTGGAACTCCGCGGGGCCGAAGTCGCGGGCCACCATCAGCGCGATCGCCAACGCGTCACCCATCACGATGGCGGCGGTGGTCGAGGCGCTGGGCACCATGTCGTGGGGATCGCCCTCCCGCGCCACGCCGACGTGGATGTGCGTCGTGGCCGACGGTGGCCAGTCGCGACGTTCCGCCGCAGCCCGTCATCGCGATCACCGGGACACCGCGGGCCACGGCGAGCTCGGCGACGACGCAGACCTCGTCGGTCTCGCCGCTGTTGGACAGAGCGAGCACGGCGTCACCGGCACAGACGCTACCCAGCTCACCGTGGAGCGCCTCGGTGGCATGCATGAACTGCGCCGGCGTCCCGGTGCTCGAGAGCGTCCCCGCCATCTTGGCGCCGACGAGGCCGGTCTTGCCCAGCCCGGTGACGACCACCCGACCGGTCACGCTCGAGAGGATCGCCAGTGCGGGTGCCGCCGCGTCGAAGTGCCGGTCGAGGTCGGCGAGCGCGCGGCGAGCGGCCTCGATGGCCTCTCGACCGGCCACCAGGGCGGCGGGGGCGACGGCCTCAGCGGGTCGCCGGCTTGATGCGCTCACCGCTGAACTGGTTGACGTACACCTTCCACGGGTAGTGGTCGCCCTCGTCGGGTGCCCCTTCGGCGCGCAGGTGTTGGGTGAGGATGCGGCGCCATTGTCCGCTCGTGTTGGCGCTCGTCATGTGCGGGGTCTTGGAGTGGTGGAACGTCACGCTCCCCACGCGCACCGGGCAGGCGACGGTGCGTGACTCGTCGGGCGTGCAGAAGAGGAGGTCACTCTGGATGTCGTCCGGCTGGCGGTGCTCGAGCACGCCGTCGCGGTGACCGCCGTCGATGAAGTGCATGCAGCCGTTCTCCACGGCGACGTCGTGGAAGGGCATCCACGCGGTGCACCCGAGGTCGTCGAGGTTGCGCCCCCAGTAGCCCTCGTCCTGGTGCCACAACGTCGGGGCACCGATGTTCGGCGGCTTGGCGAGGAACTGGTCGTACCAGAACTCCATCGGCCGGCCCATGAGCGCCGAGCCGAACTCGATGGCCCACCGCCGGAACGGCGCGTCGGTGAAGCGCTCGGGGAACGAGTGGCTCGGGCTGGCCTGGACGATCCGGAACTCGCGGTCGTGACGATCGCGGTCCTTGGTCCACGCCCAGTCGAAGGCCATCGACTCCTTGTTCTCGAGGATCTCGGCGCAGCACCGCTCCAGGTCGGCCAGGTCGTCGGGTTCGATGGCGTCCTCGACGACCAGGAAGCCGTGCTCTCGGTACGACGCGATCTGCTCGACGGTGGCGGCCGGGTAGGCCATGGCGACGTCCCCTCGTCTCCTCGGTGAAATCGATTCCTGCGAGGGTGTCAACCTAGCGATCTCGGACGGCGTCGGCAAGCGACGCTCGACGAGCCCGCGGAATCGGCATACCATCGGTCTCCGAAACTTGACGACGCCACCGGCCGGTGGTAGACAGGCGAAATCGTTTTCTCGGCTGGATTCATCGGCCGGCGAGTGCCACAGGGGGAAGGGGCATGAGGATGACGAGGAAGATGCTGGCCGCGCTGGCGGCCGGAGTGCTCGTGGTCGCTGCGTGTGGTGACGACGACGATGACGACGCCGGTCCGGCGCCGACCGAGGAGGCCGGCGCACCGGACACCGCAGGGGGCACGGCCGGGAACGGCCGACACGGCTGGCGACGAGGCCGCCGCCGGCGAGCCGCAGCCGGGAGGCACGATCGTCATCGGCGTCGACGCCGAGACGGACCGCTTCGATCCCGGCAACGGCAACATCAGCCTGCCGGCGCGCTCCGTGCACCACCTCGTCTACGGGTCCCTCACCGCGGCGACCCCTGAGGGCGAGTGGGTGCCCTACCTCGCCGAGTCGGTGACGTCGAACGAGGACGCCACGGAATGGACGGTGACGCTGCGGCCCGACCTGGTGTTCCACGATGGCAACCCGCTCGACGCCGAGGCCCTCAAAGCGAGCATGGACCGCTTCCGGCTCGACACGCTCGCCGTCGACGCCTTCTCCTACATCACCGATGTACAGGTCGTCGACGACCTGAGCGTCCTGATCACGCTGAACAAGTCGATGGGTGTGTTCCCGCAGGTGCTCGCCGACGAGATCGGCGCGGTGGTGTCGATCGCCGCCGTCGAGGAGTACGGCGAGAGCTACGGCGACCATCCCACCGGCGCCGGTCCCTACCGCGTCACCGAATACGTGCGCGATGACCACCTGACGCTGGAGAAGGTCGACGACTTCTTCATGGACAACCGCGGCTGGGCCGACACGATCATCTTCCGCCCGATCCCCGACGACGCCGCCCGCTCGGCGGCGCTGCGGGCCGGCGACGTCGACGTCATCACCATGGCGAACCCCGCCGAGATCGCGTCCTTCGAGGGCGACGACGACTTCAAGCTGAACACGTTCCCGTTCGGTGCCTCCGGTGTGCTGTTCAGCGTCGAGCGGATCCCCGACGAGCGGGTGCGCCAGGCGATTGCCATGGCCATCGACAAGGAAGCGCTCGTCGAGCTCGTGTGGGGCGGCATCGGGAACGCCATCGAGTCGCCATGGCCCGAGGACAGCCCGTGGTACACCGAGCTCGACTACCCGGAGTTCGACCCCGAGGCCGCCGCGGCGTTGGTCGAGGAGGTGGAGGCCGAGACGGGCGAACCCGTCGCCTTCTCGATCCTGTCGCCGATCGACGAGACCAACACCAACTACAAGCTGGCCCTGGCCGAGCAGCTGCGGGCGGTCGGCATGGACGTCGACGTTGCTGACGCCACCGACGTCAACGACTACGTCAACCGCTACATCACCGGCGACTACGACATCACCACCGCCGGCCTGTTCGCCATGCTCGACCCCTGGTTCGAGTACACCCGGCGCTACCGGTCGGACTCGCCGCTCAACGGCACGGGCTTCGCCAGCACGGCGCTCGACGACGCCCTCGCCGTCGGTGAGGCATCGACCGATCCGGCCGAGCGCAAGGAGGCCTACGACACCGTCCAGAAGGAGCTGGCCGACAACCTCGTGCAGATGTTCACCCGCGACGCCACCAACGCCGTCATCACGAGCAACGCCATCGAAGGCTGGGGCACGCTCGTCGGACCCGACGGCGGGCGGAGCCTCGGCAACGCGCCCATCCTCATCGTGGCCGACGAGTTCTGGCGCAACGACCAATGACCTCGGGTGGGACGCCCGTCGCGGTCCGGGCGCGGGACGATCAGCTCGAGGCGCTGATCGACTCGCTCGGCCGTGGGGGCGCCCTGCCATCGGCCTGGTACACCGACACGTCCATCCACGCCCGGGAGCGCGATGCGATCCTGCGGCGCGGCTGGCACTACGGCGCCCACACCGGCCAGCTCGCCGTCGTCGGCGACCAGGTGGTCTGCGAGGTGGCCGGCGTGCCCGTCGTGCTGGTACGCGCCGACGATGCCATCCGCGGGTTCGTCAACATCTGCCGGCACCGCGCCCACATCGTGGTGCTCGGCGCGCAGCGGCGGTCGACGATGCAGTGCCCGTACCACGCGTGGACCTACGGGCTCGACGGCGGCCTGCGCCACGCACCCCGTTCCGACCTCGAGCCCGACTTCGACACCTCGGAGCTGCGCCTCGCCCCCGTGCAGACCGCGGTCTGGGGTCCGACGGTGTGGGTCAACATCGACCTCGGCGCGCCCGAGTTCTCGAGCTGGACCGCGGGCCTGCCCGAGCTCACCAGCGAGCAGGGCCTCGACGTGACCGACCACCGGTTCGGCTTCGAGATGACGTGGACGATCAAGGCCAACTGGAAGGTCTTCCTCGACAACGCCATCGAGTGCTACCACTGCCCGACCTGCCACCCGGACCTCAGCCGGGTCCTCGAGATGGACCCCACGCGTCAGCACATGGCCCTCGGCGGCCGCTTCTGGAGCAACCACTCGATCCCCTTCCGGCCGGTGCCGCTCGGCGACCGCCAGCGGATCGCTCCGCCGGCCGACGAGCGGCGCACGTACTACTTCAACTGGATCTTCCCGACGACGTACTTCCAGCACGCCGGCTGGGGTTTCGACATCGGCACGGTCGACGTCCGCGGCGTCGACGAGATCGGCTTCCGCAGCCTCACGTTCGTCCCGACCGGCACGTCCGACGCCGACGTCGAGGCGCTGCGCCAGCGCTACGCCGTCAACCCGACCGTCGACGAGGACGTCGCCATCTGCGAACGGGTGCAGCACGCCCACGCCACCGGGGTGGCCGCGCCCGGACGGCTGCTGCCGTCGAGCGAGTGGCTGCTCAGCCACTACCAGCGCGTCGTCGTCGAGATGGTGGCGGAGGCGGGGTGACGCCGGCCGCCGCCCACGTCCCCGCCGCCGACCGCTACGAGCGGATGACGTACCGGCGGTGTGGCCGCAGCGGCCTGCAGCTCCCCGCCATCTCGCTCGGGGCATGGGAGACGTTCGGCGGGTACCGCGACGCCGCCGTCGCCCGCGACTGCCTGCTGCGGGCGTTCGACCTGGGCATCACCCACTTCGACTTCGCCGACAACTACGGGCGCCCGCCGGGCAACGCCGAGCTCGTGTGCGGCGAGATCCTGCGGGAGCTCCCCCGCGACGAGCTGGTCATCTCGACCAAGGCCGGGTTCCCGATGTGGCCGGGCCCCTATGGCGACTGGGGTTCGCGCAAGCACCTCGTCGCCGGCTGCGAGCAGTCGCTGCGCCGGCTCGGCGTCGACTACGTCGACATCTTCTACAGCCACCGCGCCGACCCGGCGACGCCCATCGAGGAGACCGTCGGCGCGCTGGCGACGCTGGTCGCCCAGGGCAAGGCCCTGTACGTCGGGTTGTCCAACTACACCGCCGACCAGTTCGCCGCTGCCCTCGACGCGGCCGACGCGGCCGGGCGTCCGGATCACGCTGCTCCAGCCGTACTACAACCTGCTCGGCCGCCGAGCCGAGCCGGCCCTGCTGCCCGCGGCGGCGGCCAGCGGGACGGGCGTGATCGCCTTCGCCCCGATGGCGTCCGGTCTGCTCACCGACCACTACCTCGACGGCGAGGTGCCGGCCGACGCGAGGGCGATGCTGTGGCCCGGCGCGTGGGTGCGCAGCCACGACGTCGACGCGCGCCGGTCCATCCTCGGCGGGCTCGACGCCGTCGCCCGCCGCCGCGGGCAGTCCCTGGCGCAGATGGCCCTCGCCTGGATCCTCCACCGCCCGGAGCTGACCAGCGTGGTCGCAGGCGCCTCGAGGGTCGAGCAGGTCGAGGCCAACGTGGCGGCACTGGAGCGGCTCGACTTCACCGAGGAGGAACTGGCCGAGATCGACGCGCTGACGGCGGAGCCCACATGAGGATGCTCGTCCTCGGCCGGCTCGGACGGCTCGTGGTCACCCTCCTCGTCGTCACCTTCCTGGCGTCGATCATGTACGAGCTGCTCCCCGGCGACCCGGCGCTGGCGCTGGTCCGCGGCGACACCTTCAACGTCAGCCCGGAGCAGATCGAGGCCGCCCGCCGGATGTTCAACCTCGACGAGCCGGTGCCCGTGCGCTACGTCAAGTGGCTCGGCAACGCCCTCACGGGTGACCTCGGGCGTTCGTTCCGCACGCGGCAGCCGGTCAGCGAGGCGATCGGCGAACGCCTCGCCGTGACCATCGAGCTGATGGTGCTGGCCCAGATCATGGCCCTCGGGTTCGCCCTCATCGTCGCGCCACTGTCGGCGCTCCGGCCGGGCCGGCTGTACGACCGCGGCATGACGGCGGTGTCGTTCACGCTGCTGGCCGTGCCGACGTTCATCGGCGGGCTCGTGCTGCTGTACGTGTTCGCCGTGCGCTTCCAGCTGTTGCCGGCGACGGGGTACACGCCGCTCGCCGACGGCATCGTCGACAACGTCAAGTCGCTGTTGTTGCCGGCGGCGGCCCTCGCCGCTCCCGAGGCCGCGGTCTACGCGAGGGTGCTCCGGGCCGAGATGGTGACCACCCTGCAGGAGGACTACATCCTCACCGCGCGGGCGAACGGCATCCCGACGTGGCGGATCCTCTTCGCCCACGCCCTGCGGCCGTCGTCGCTCCCGCTGATCACGCTGATCGGGGATCAGCATCGGCGCCCTCATCGGCGGCTCCGTGATCGTCGAGTCGCTGTTCGGCCTGCCCGGGCATCGGTCGTCTGGCGGTCGACTCCGTCACCAACCGCGACTTCGTGACGGTGCAGGGCGTCGTCGCCCTGGTCACCATCGCCTATGTCGTCGTCAACTTCGTCGTCGACCTGGCGTACTACATGCTCGATCCGAGGGTCCGCCGTGCAGGCGCATGAGATCGCCGGCACCGACGTGCTGCTCACGCCGAACGCGCCGCTGCCGATGCCCGAGGCGGAGGTTCCCGGTCGCCGCCGGCGGCGGTCGGACGTCGGGCTCTGGATGGCGGCCGGTTGGCTGATCGTCGTCGTCCTCCTCGCCGTCCTCGCCGACGTCCTGCCGCTGTCGGACCCGAGGGCGCTGCACGCGGCAGCCGGACGCACCGGTCCGACCACCGAGCACTGGCTGGGCACCGACCAGCTCAGCCGCGACCAACTGTCCCGCGTCGCCTACGGGGCGCGGGTCTCGCTCGTCGTCGGGCTCGGCACCGCGCTCATCGCCAGTGTCATCGGCTCGGTGCTCGGCCTGATCGCCGGCTACCGGCGGCGGCGCGACGAACACCCTGATCATGGGCGCGATGGACATCCTGCTCAGCGTGCCGGCGCTCATCCTCGTCATCGTGCTGACGACGTTCCTCGGGTCGGGCATCAGCAACGTGATCCTGGCCATCTCCATCCTCGCCGTCCCGGCGTTCGCCCGCGTGGCGCGGGCCCAGACGATGAGCTACGCCGAGCGGCCGTTCGTCAAGGCGTCCAGGGGGCTCGGCGCCACCACCCGCTACATCCTGTTCCGCGAGATCGCGCCCAACATCACGGGCACCGATCGCCGCGTACGCGCTGGTCACCGCCGCCGTCGCCATCGTCGTCGAAGCGAGCCTCAGCTTCCTCGGCCTCGGCGTGCCGACCGACGTGCCCACGTGGGGCGGCATGATCAGCGGTGGCCGCAGCCTGCTCGGCACCACGCCGCACATCAGCCTGATCCCGGCCACCGTCCTGTTCTTGACCGTCCTGGCCCTCAACGCGGTCGGCGAGAAGCTCAGCGCCGCTACGGCCTCCGGCGGGCGGTCCACGCGATGAGCCGACGCCTCATGGCGTTCCCCGGCCACGCAGGCCGGGGCAGGCCGCTCGCTCGCTGGCGCTCACTCGCTCGCATCGTCGACAGGGCCCACCGATGACCCTGCTGCGCGTCGAGGACCTCACGACGTGGTTCGACACCCAGCACGGGACGCTGCGCGCCGTCACCGACGTCAGCCTGCAGCTCGACCGCGGGCAAGACGTTGGGCATCGTCGGCGAGTCCGGGTTCGGGCAAGAGCGTGCTGACCCGCTCGATCATGCGCATCCAACCCGACGGCAACCTGGCCAGGTCGAGCGGGCACGTGTGGCTCGACGGCACGGATCTCACGACGCTCAAGCCGTCGCAGTTGCGCCTGACCTGGCTGCGCCACATGAGCATCGTTCCGCAGAACCCGCAGTCGTCGCTCAACCCCGTCAGGCGCATCGGCACCCAGCTGCGCGAGATCCTGCACTACCGCTTCCGGCTCGACCGCCGGCAGGCTCGGCTCGCGGACGATCGAACTGCTCGAGCAGGTCGGCATCTCCGACCCGCAGCGGCGCCTCGAGAGCTACCCCCACGAGCTGTCGGGCGGCATGCGCCAGCGCGTCGCCATCGCCATGGCGCTGGCCGGCGAGCCCGACCTGCTGATCGCCGACGAGCCGACCACCGCGCTCGACGTCACCGTGCAGGCGCAGATCCTCGCCCTGCTCCGCAGCCTGCGCGACGAGCGCAACATGGCGATGATCTTCGTGTCGCCACGACATCGCCGTCGTCGCCGGCCTGGCCGACGAGATCGCCGTCATGTACGGCGGGCGGGTCGTCGAGCAGGGTCGCGGCCCGGCACGGTCGTGGACGACCCGCGGATGCAGTACTCGGCAGCCCTGCTGCGGTCGAGCCCGCGGCTCGACCAGGCGCGCGGCACGACGCTGGAGGTGATCCCCGGCCGGCCGCCGAGCATGATCGCGTCGCCCGGCGGCTGCAGCTTCCATCCCCGTTGCGAGCTGGCGACGGAACGCTGCCGGACCGACGAGCCCCTGCTCGTCGGCAACGGCGACGGGCGCCGTGTACGCGTGCTGGCACCCGGTGGGCGGCGATGGCGGGTAGCGGCACCGTCCAGCTGCGCCCGGACCGCCCGATGGTCCTCGCCGTCACCAACCTCGTCGTCGAGCACCCGGCCGCGCACGGCGAGCGCGTGCACGCGGTGTCCGACGTCAGCTTCGACATCGCCGAGGGCGAGACGCTGGGGCTGGTCGGCGAGTCCGGCTGCGGCAAGTCGACGACGGCCGAGGCGGTCACCCAGCTCGTGCGGGCGTCGGCCGGGTCGGTGTGCCTCGACGGTACCGAGCTCACGGTGCTCGACGAGGACCACCTGCGGCCGCTGCGCCCCCGCTTCCAGATGATCTTCCAGGACCCGGTCGGCTCGCTGAACCCCCGTCGCCGCGTCCGCGAGATCGTGGCCCAACCACTGCGCATGTGGCGCCGGGACGACCACGCCAGCTGGGACGCCCAGGTGCGCGAGATCCTCGACGCAGTCGGCCTCGACGCCGACGATGTCGGGAACCGGCGCCCACGCGAGTTCTCCGGCGGTCAGGCGCAGCGGATCAGCATCGCCAGGGCCCTCGTGCTCCGGCCGCGGCTGCTGGTCTGCGACGAGCCGGTGTCGTCGCTCGACGTGTCGGTGCAGGCGCAGATCATCAACCTGCTGGCCTCGATGAAGCAGCGGATGCGCCTCACCATGCTGTTCATCGCCCACGACCTGGCGGTCGTCAAGAACGTGAGCGACCGGCTCGCCGTGATGTACCTCGGCAAGCTGTGCGAGATCGGCGACGCCGACCACATCTACGAGCGGCCGGCCCACCCGTACACCCAGGCGCTGATGGCGTCGGTGCCGACGATCGACAAGCCCTCCCGTCCCCCGGCCCTGCAGGGCGAGGTGCCGTCGGCGCTGCGACCACCGCAGGGGTGCCGGTTCCAGACCCGCTGCCCGCTGGCCACGGCGATCTGCGTGACGACGGAGCCCGCCATGCGGCCGATCGGGCCCGATCACTTCGTCGCCTGCCACCACGCCAACGTCGACGCGGTCGGGGTCGCCCTGCGGGCGGGTTGACGGAGCGTGCCGATGCGCCTGCCCCGCCACGACATCCTCTGCGAACCGCTCGAGGTCCGCGGCAAGGTGTTCCGCAACCGCTTCTACTCGGTTCCCCACGCGTCGTTCCACCCGGGTCGGCGGCTGTCCGACATCGGCTTCCGACGGATGAAGGCCGAGGGCGGGTGGGCCGCCGTGTGCGGCGGCGTGGTGTCGATCCGGTCGGACAGCTGGGGCGGCTTCGTGCCGCGCATCTGGGACGACGACGACCGCGCCGCGCTGGCGCGGACGGCGACGGAGATCCGCGGCCAGGGCGCGCTGGCCGGCATCGAGCTCGGCCACGGCGGCGCCCGCGGCGACGGCTCGAAGTTCGAACCCTCGCTGGGCCCGTCACAGGTCCGCGACGTCGGGCGCGGCCGGTGGGTGCCGAAGGAGATGGACCTCGACGACATCAGGCGCCTGCAGGACGACTGGGTCGCCGCCGCCGGCATCGCCGCCGACCTCGGCTACGACATCGTCTACGCCTACGGCGCCCACGGCTACCTGCCGGCGCAGTTCCTGTCGCCCCACTTCAACCGCCGCAGCGACAGCTACGGCGGCTCGCTGGAGAACCGCAGCCGCTTCTGGCTGGAGCTGATCGAGCGCATCCGCGCCGAGGTCGGCGACCGCTGCGTCGTGGCGGCGCGGGTAGCCGCCGAGAACTTCACGCGGGCCGCCGTCTCGGCCGAGGACACGCTCGGCTTCGTCCGCCTGGCCGACGACCTCGTCGACCTCTGGGACGTCAACGTCGGCCACTTGTGGTCGCGGGACTCGGCACCGTGGCGGGTGGCCGCGGAGGGCTACCAGGTCGAGTGGTCCGGGCGGGTCCGAGAGGTCACGGCGAAACCGATCGTCGGCGTGGCCCGGCTGACGACGCCGGACGCCATGGCCGAGATCCTGCGTTCCGGCGTGTGGGACCTCATCGGCGGCGCCCGTCCGGGCATTGCCGACCCGTTCCTCCCGCGCAAGGTCGAGGAGGGCCGCTACGACGAGATCCGCGAGTGCACGGGTGGGAACTTCTGCATCTCGATGGAGACGACGGGACACGGCTTGATGTGCGTGCAGAACCCGACCATCGGCGAGGAGTACCGCCGGGCGTGGCACCCCGAGCACGTCGACCCCATCGACGACGCCTCCCTGCAGGTGCTCGTCGTGGGCGCCGGCCCGGCCGGCCTCGAGTGCGCCCGCGTGCTGGGCGAGCGCGGCGTGGCCGCCGTGCACCTGGTCGACGCCGGCGACGCCGTCGGCGGGCACGTCCGCTGGATGCGGTCGCTGCCCGGCGCCGAAGGGTTCGGCCGCGTGATCGACCACCGCGCGACCGCACTCGCCAGGCTGGCCAACGTCACCGTCGTGCTCAACCGGCGGCTCGACGCTGACGACGTCGCGGCGTACGGCGCCGATGTCGTGGTCGTCGCCACCGGCGCCTGCTGGACCACGTCGGGCATCGACCTGTCGGGCGACGACGGGCTGGACATCGTCACGCCCGAGGACGTGGTGGCCGGCGGGTGGGACGCGCCCGGGGACGTCGTCGTGTGGGATGCCGACGGCAGCGCCATCGGCGTCGGCCTGGCCCTGCGCCTGGCGGCCGGCGGCGTCCGCGTCACCCTGACCACGCCGTTCGACGTCGTGGCACCCGCCCTCGACGCCAGCTTCGACGGGTGGATGGCCAGGCGCCGTCTGCACGAGGCCGGCGTGGTGATGGCCACGGGCCTCAGCCCGCGCGACTACCGCGACGGAGCGCTCGGCCTCACCGACCAGTTCGGGACCGAGACGGTGTGCTCGACGCGGACCTTGCTGGTCGTCGCCGAGCGGATCAGCGACGACGTCCTCTACGGCGAGCTGCGTGCCCGCCAGGGAGCGCTCCGCGTCGCCGGGGTCAGGGACGTGTGGCGGATCGGTGACTGCGTGTCGCCACGGCCGCTCGGCATGACCGTCGCCGACGGCCACCGCCTCGGCCGGGAGATCGACAGCCCGCACCCGGGCATCCCGATCCCCCCGCTCGTCGAGCGCGACCGGGACGCTCCGACGGCGTCGTTCGCCGCGGCGGTCAGTCTGCGTCCCGCCGAGGGACGGCGCCGTGGTTAGCGATCCCCTTGGTCAGCACGAGCGGCGCCGCCGGCGGCTGCGGCAGGTCGCCGGCCGGGCGCGGCCAGGCGACCGGTGTCACGTCGCTGGCGATCGGCTGGCCGACCTCGATGCCGGCACGGTCGACCGAGAAGTGCGGAGCCGGGTAGCCCCTGGTGCTGCCGTCGGGGAAGTAGATGATGGTGTGCACGGCGCGGTCGCGCGCCGTGACGTTGGGCTTGGCGAGGTGGACGGTGAGCCCGTGGTGGAACGCCACCGACCCGGCCGCCACCTCCAGGAACACCGGCTCGATGTCCGCCACCTCCGGGTCGGAGAGGATGTCCTCGGGTTCGCCGTAGAAGATGTTGACGAACTTGCGCAGGCCGATCAGGTGGGTCCCCGGCAGGTACCCCATGGCCCCCGACTCCAGGGTCGAGCCCTCGAAGGCGATCCACGCCGTGACCGAGGACGTCTCCTTGATCGGCCAGTACGGGTGGTCCTGGTGGGCATCGGTCTCGCGCCCGCCGGCGCGCTTGTACAGCGCCTGGTCGTGCCACACGCGGACGGCGTCGACACCGAGCAGCTCGGCGGCGGCCTGCCCGAGCCGCGGGTGGAACGTCAGCGGGCGCAGCTCCGGGAAGTCCTCCCACAGGTTCATGCACTGGGCGAAGGACTGCTGATAGCGGCTGCGCTCGGCGAGCGGGACGTCGTCACCGGCGGTGCGGACGGCCACGGCGTCGGTGACGTGACGCCCGTAGCGGACGGTCTCCTCGTGGGTGAGCAGGTCGGGCACGACGACGAACCCGTCCCGTTGGAACCGCGCCACGACGTCGGGCGCGAGCAGGGCAGCCACGGCGGTGTCCATATACCGATGGTATTACAATACTCGCAGGATGTGAAGTGAGATGACGGCCCACTTCCGTGACCGCGCGGTCCTCCATCGCCCGATGACGGACCCCCGCCTACGCTCACGGCCCATGCCACGACGGCGTCTCACCCGCGGCGAGAGTCAGGCGCGGACGCGCGCCGATCTGATGCGCGCCGCCAACCGGCTGTTCCTCCGCAACGGCTATGCCGCCACGTCGCTGGCGGCGATCGCCGAGGAGGCGGCCGTGACGAAGGGTGCCGTGTACTCCAACTTCGAGAACAAGGAGGACCTCTTCCTCGCCGTGCTCCGGGAGGCCGGCGCCCGCGAGGAGGCCTTCGCCCCGCGCGACGTGTCCAACGTCGACGGCGCATCGGCGGGCGACCGCGCGGCCAGCTTCGGCCGGTACGCCTCGGGGCGCCGGCCGTCGCGCCGGCATGTCGCGCTGTTCCTCGAGCTCAACGCCGCAGCCCTGCGCAGCGACCGCGTGCGGCGCTGGGTGTTCGAGCACAACAGCGCGTTCTTCGAGTCCTTCGGCACGGCGCTCGCCGAGGCGCTGGGCATCGCCACCGACGACCCGCAACACCTCGGCCTGGTCGGCCAGTCGCTGTACGTGGGCCTCATGATGCACGGCGCCTTCGACGGGGCGGCCGACGACGAGACGTTCGCCGCCGCCTATCGCCTGCTCGCCGCCGTCGGCACGGCCGGCCCGGCACCCGTCCGGGCCCCGACCTGACTGCAGGTCGCACGCCGGGTCAGGTTCCGTACGCTGCGCGTCGTGCACCTCGAGTTCAGCGGCGAGATCATCCACTGGCGAGGGCCGGCGCCGTTCCACTTCGTGACCGTGCCCGACGAGCCGAGCGCCGCCATCGAAGCCGTGTCGTCGATCGTCACCTACGGCTGGGGCGCCATCCCCGTGAAGGCGCGCATCGGCCGGACCGACTTCACGACGTCCTTGTTCCCCAAGGGCGAGACGTACCTGGTCCCGATCAAGGATGCGGTCCGGCGGGCCGAGGGCCTGGCGCTCGGAGACACCGTCACCGTCGAGCTCGACCTCGACGTGTGACGCCCTGGCGATCGTGTCAGCGTGAGTCGAGCGCGACGGCGACGACGCCCCAGGACCCCCTTGGCGGTCAAGGCGCCGTGGCGATCGACGCGCAGTGGAGGGCGGGCGGGGCGACGGAGCAACCAACGCACCCGGTCGAGACGCCGGGCATGGCGGAGGATCGCCGGTTCGGCGAGCTCGAACAGGGCACAGCGGGGGGCGGGCGAGCGGGTCGCGTCGAGGATCGCGTTCACGGCTCGGCGGGCGGCCTCGTTTGCTCCCTCCATCGTCGCCAGATCGGTGTTCGTCCGCACGTAGTCCGCAGCCAGCATCAGGTTGGCGATCCGCGTCGCCGCCTCGGGCCGGTCGCTCCACGACCCGGGAGTGTTGATGAGCAGCGGCTCGAGGTTGGTCGCCCCGGTCGGGTTGGGGAACTCGATCGCCGGGTCGAGGAACCAGTCGAGCACCCGCGACTCGTGGAGGCGCGTCTCCGAGCCGTCGTTGAGGTGATCGGCGAGCTGCCCCCACACCTCGGCGCGGATCTCGTCAGGGCTGCAGCGCGACGCCACCTTGCCGGTGCGTCGCCCGGGTGTGTCCCAGTCGGACACGTCGACGGAGAGGATCCCGCGGACGGTCCCGTCGCCGTACCGGGTGAGGTCGACGGACCCCCAGAACTGGGCCTGCGAGATCGACGTCAACGCCCACTCCGAGTCGATGTAGATGGTGTGACCGTGAACGATCGGCTCGTCGGTGTCGAGGTAGAACAGCACGCCGTTCATCCACCGCGTGACGAGGCGGTCGAGGCCCGCCAACCGCGGCTCCCGCCGGCGCAGCGGCGGCCCGGCGAGCGTCCGCATGACCTCCACGGGCATGGCCGCGACGTAGAAGTCGGCCGTGACGGGACCGAGCGGGTGTCGTCACGTGCCCGATGCGGTCACCGTCCATGACGAGCCCCTGCACCGGGCAGCCGAGTCGCAGGTCGACGCCGAGGGTGCGCAGGTGCTCGACCCACGGGTCGATCCACGCCTCGTTCGTCGGGCGGTCGAGCACCCGATCCGCCCGACCACCGACGCGGGTGATGTCGAACAGCAGTTGGGCCAGGATCAGGCCGCCGGTGCGGGCGCTCATCTCCTTCGCCCTCGCCGCGACGAGCGTGCGTGTGAGCCCGTCGGCGAGGAACTTCCGGAAGGCCGGCGAACGGCGGTCGGCGCCGACGAACTCCCACCAGCTCTGCTGCTCCCACTGACCGAAGCGCCGTTCGTCGCAGCTCGTGAGCAGCGTCAACAAGCGCTCGATGAGCACCGTCTGCTCGCCGATCGGGATGCCCAAGGCCGTCGTCCACACGACCAAGAACCGGCTGACGACCGCCAGGTCGTCCAGCGACCCCGGAAGCTGGGCCACGTTGAGCACCTCGGGCCGGCCACCGGCCTGGGCGATCATCACGCGAGTCGCCGCGGTCAGCCGGTCGAGCACGGTCCCGTCGGCGCACGGGATCCGCCTCATCGTGTCGGGGATGTGGCGATAGAAGCCAGGAAAGAAGCGGAAGCCGTGCTCGGCCGGCAGGTCACGACGACCGCCCACACCCGAATCGGGAAACGGAAGGCTTCGCGCCTTCCCGCCCGGCAGGGTCCTGCTCTCGAGCACGACCACGTCGAACCCCCGCTCGACCAGCTCGTGGGCGGTGGTCAGCCCCGCCACACCACCGCCGAGGACTGCGACCTTTGCCACGAGCGGAACCTAACCGGGCACCCGCGGCACCGTGTCCCGCTCCCGCTTCAGGACGGGCACAGCGCCCGAGCGGATGCGACAATCGACGGATGCGGGTGCTCCTGGTCAGTGATCTGCACTACGACCTGCACAAGCTCGACTGGGTGCTCGGCGAGTCAGCCAACGTCGACCTGTTGGTGGTCGCCGGGGACCTCCTCGACATCGCGTCCGGTGTCCCGCTCGACGCCCAGATCGCGGTCGCGCTGGAGTACCTCGTCCGCTGCGCCGGTCGGACGACGACCGTGGTCTGTTCGGGCAACCACGACCTCGACCATCGCAACGAGGCTGGTGAGAAGGCGACCGCGTGGATCGCCGAGGCGCGCGCCGGCGGTGTCGCCGTGGACGGGGATACCGTGACGATCGAGGGCTGGCACATCACCTCATGCGCCTGGTGGGAGGGCCCCGAGACGCTGCGCGCGCTGGAGTCGACCCTCGAAGCAGCCGGCCGCGCGGCGACCGGGCGGTGGATGTGGGTCTGGCACGGGCCACCCGAAGGTCCGCTCTCGTGGACGGGTTCCCGTCACTACGGCGACCCCGAGCTGCCACGACTGCTCGACGTCCACCGCCCCGACGTCGTGCTGTGCGGGCACATCCACCAGGCGCCGTTCGTCTCGGGCGGCGCTTGGGTCGAGCGACGCGAACAGACATGGCTGTTCAACGGCGGCCATCAGTCCGGGCCGATCCCGACGAACGTCGTCATCGACCTCGACGAGGGCGTCGCATCGTGGTGGTCGTTCGACGGCACCGGCGAGATCTCGCTCGGCGGCGCCGGCGCGTTCGCGGCAGCCCCGAGCGCTCAGTAGTCCGGCGACCGATCGGACCCGCCGTCGATCTCCACCGCGGGGCGCGATGCCAGCCGGTCGAGCACGGAGTCGACCATCGTGAGATGGCCCTCGGATCCCGCGAACTGCGTGCGGACGTCGCCGAGGTAGGACGTCAGTCGATGGAGTCGCCCGGCCAGCTGCCGGGCGAGCTCCAACGCCAGCGAGGGGTGCGACTCGAAGAAGGCCCGCGGATCGCCGATGATGCGAACGGTCGTCGCCTCTCGGGCGATCACGTCCGCGGTCCACGCGATGCCGAGCAGCGCACCCACCTCACCGACGAAGGAACCGGGGATCGTGATGTCGGGGAGCCGGCCGCCGTCGACCTCCACTCGGAGGGATCCGTCGACCAGGATGGCCACGACCGAGTGGTCGGCGTCGTGCTGCTCGAACAGGCGCTGGCCGGCTTCGAGTCGGCGTTCGGGCAGGTCGGCGGTGAGCGCCAGCGCTGGCAGGCGACCGCTCATCGCGGCGGCAGGTCCGTCTCGATGTGCTCCCGAGCCGTACCCATGTCGCGTTGCCACCTCCCGGAGATGCCGCAGCGTAGACCGGCGCGTCGCGGCCTGCCCGGGTGACGCGCCACGCCTGGGTGCGTCGCCGCGACGCTCAGCGGACGTCGAGCACCCCGGTACGGTCGAGGAACTCGCCGTACCGGCCGGCCGCCGCTTCGAGCGCCGCCATGTCGGCAGCCACCAGCGGGCGGTACGGATGGAGCTCGAACAGGACCCGGTCCGCGGTGACGGTGCGCTTCATCGCCGCGACGAGCTGCGCGTCGACGAGAGCCATGCCGGCCGCGGTCTCGCGCGTCCGCGGCACGACGCCGGCGCCGTCGAGCACCCAGCGCGACTCCTGGTACCCGCGGTACGTCTCGTCCAGGATCTGGAGCAGGTGGCCGGCAGGTGTCCCGGGCCCTGCGGGTGGGTCGGCGGAGGCGTGCCAGAACGTGCACCCGTCGTGCTCGAACGACTCGAGGCGGTCGGCCACCCGCGCGAGTCCGGCGCGCACGTCGCCCAGCGGGAGCGTGGCCCAGTACGCCAGGTCCCGCTCGGTCGCCGGGCCGTGACCCGTGAAGTAGCGCAGCGTGAGCTCGGCGAGCGACGCACCCCGGTCGAGCCGCCGGGGGGACGGGACTCGATCGGCGAACCGGGCATAGGTGTGCGTGCCGTCCGCGGCGGGCGGGCCACTGCAGACGAGGGCCTGGAGCTCGAGGTCGGCGAGGAGGATCACCAGGGCGTGGCCGGTGGCCTGGGTGCCGGTGCCGGCGAGGGCGGCGGCCAGTTCCGCCCGGGTCGACGGGCGCCCTCCGAGGACCTCGAGCACGGCGCTCCCTGCACGATCGATCGCACGGTCGTCCATCCCGTGCACGGTGCGCAGCTGCTGCTGGGTCGTCCGGCGGACCCGGGGACCAGTGAGCTCGATCAGCCAAGCGGCGTCATCGGCGGCGACGTAGTGCCACGTCGGGCGCAGCACGTGGGTGCGCACGACGGTGCCGTCGTCGAGCTGCCGGGCGAGATCGGCCGGGTCAGGCGCCGCCGTCCGCGCCGCCACGGCCCACGCCGACTGGGCCGGGTTCTCCGCCTGGACCGCGAGCAGCGCACCGATCACCTCGCTGGCCGTCGCCAGGTGCGGTTCGACCAGGTGCTGGCTGCGCAGGCGCCACCGTGCGAGGTCGACGTCGTCCACCACCCAGCCTCGCACATCCGTCTGTCACGGCCGCTCGCGACGCCGCGTCGGCCGGCGGCGCGTAGCGTCGGTCCCATGTTGCTCGCCGAGGAACTGGTGTTGATCGCCATCGATCCGGACTCCGGCCGTCACGCGCTCGGCACCAGGGACAACCTGAACGCCTGCCTGGCCGGGCTCTTGGTGGCCGAGCTGCACCTCGACGATCGGCCGGAGTCGCGCCTGTTGACGGCCGCGGCGGAGGTCGTCGCCGAGGCCGGACCGAAGACGAAGGCCGTGCTGTCGGCCATGAGCCGCGGCCTCGACCGCCGGCTCGGGATGGGCACGTGGGACGCCGTCGTCGGCGAGCTCGTCGCGGCCGGCGTCGTGGCGCCGACGACGGCTGGCCTCCGGCCGCGCAACGACGTGCTCGATGGGGCTGCCAGGGACGCCGTGGTCCGGCGGCTCCGTGCGGCGGCCGCCGGCGACGAGCCGCTCGGTGCGCGTACGGCGGTGCTGCTGGCGATGACGGGTCCGGCCCAGCTGCTCGAGCTCGTCGCGCCCGATCGCTCGTCCCGCCGGCACGCCCGTCGGCGGATCGACCACGCGCTCGATGCCACCGCGCTGCAGCCGATCGCCGAGTCGGTTCGCAAGGTCCTCGCCGACGCCGCTGCTGCCGTCGCGGTGGCCGCGACCGTCGCCAGCACGGGGGCCGTCATCGGCGGCGGCTGACACGGCATCGATCACCGGTGCGTCGAGCGCTCGACGACCGTGAGCAGGACGATCACGACGAGCGACCCGACGGCGAAGATCGTGATGTTGGCGGCCGCCGAGCGCTCGTCGGGAGGGAACAGCAGGCGCTGACCGGCGGCGACGGCGAACAGCCCGAACAGGTACACCCACAACGGAGCGAACCCGTGCCGTCGCGTCGCCACGCCCGCCAGTGTGTCGGCCCGCCTGGCAACGCGCTCGCCGCCGCGTGGCGGGGTCGGTGCCAGACTCTGCGATCGTCGGCTCGCTCCTCTTCGCCATGTTCGAGGGCGGTGGCAACGTTCCGCTGATCACCCCGGTCGTCGCGGCGATGGTCGAGCGCGGTCATGACGTCACCGTCGTCGCCGGTCCGAGCATCCGCCGACCAGCCGCGCCATTGCCGTCGGATCGCTTCCTCGATCGGGTGCGCGGTACCGGTGCGAGGGTGGATCCGTTGCTCGACGTGCCGATCGACCCGCTCGCCGGGTACACGGCGAGGGCGGCCATGCTCGGGCGAACCCCGGACAGCCTCGGTGGCGCCGTCGACGTCGGACGCATCGCGCGTTGGTCGACGCCGTGGGCGGAGGGGATGGCGGCCCGCCTCGCCGGCCGGCGGCCAGACGCGCTGGCGTGCGACTTCTTCTTGTTCGGCGCGCTGGCCGCCGGTGAGAGCGCCGGCCTCCCGACGGCGGCCCTCGTGCACAACAGCAGCGTGAACTGGCCGCTGCCAGGCCTGCCGCTCCCGCCGCCCGGGTCGTTGCCGATGCGCGGAGCGGTCGGTCGGCTGCGCGACCAGGCATGGGCGACGGCCTACGACCACGTCGCTCGACGAGAAGGGCTGCGCTTCGTCAACGAGGCGCGGGCCCGGCTGGGGTTGCGCCCGGTCCGACGCCCCAACGAACAGGTGGAGCGGGCGACCCGCGTCCTCGTGATGGGAAGTCGCGCGTTCGAGCTCCCGCTCAGGGTGCCATTGCCCGAGAACGTGCGTCATGTCGGCGCGATCCCCGCCGCCGCGCCGGACGCGTCGTGGGATCCGCCCGACAACGGGTCGCCCTTGGTGCTCGTCAGCTTGAGCACCCTGCCGCAAGGACAGTCGCCGGTCATGCGCCGCGTGCTCGAGGCATTGCGCGACCTGCCCGTGCGGGCCGTCGTCACCCTCGGACCGGCCCTCGCGGGCGAACGGTTCGACGTCCCCACCAACGTGCAGGTCGAGGCGTTCGTCCCCCACGAGATCGTGCTGCCGCACGTGGCGGCCGTCGTCACACAATGCGGGTTGAGCACGATCATGAAGGTGCTCGCCGCCGGGCTGCCGATGGTGTGCCTGCCGGTGCTCGGGGACCAACCGGCGAACGCGGCGCGCATCACGGCCGTCGGTGCGGGTGTTCGCCTCGCCAAGGGGGCGTCAGCGACCGACATCGGCGCCGCGCTTCGACTCGTGCTCGACGACCCTCGCTTCGGGCAGGCCGCCCGAAGCTTCGCCGCCACGCTCAGCGCCGAGGACCCGAAGCAGCTGATCGTCGACGAGCTCGAAGCCCTCATGCGGCCGACCCGCCTGACCCCGTGCTTGCATGGGCCGGATCGGCGCCGCATGCTGCTCGGCGTGGGTGTGGTGTCCGGCTCGCAGGTCGACATGGCGGCAGTGCGCGCGGCGCTCGCTCGTGCCGCCGACGAGCTCTGCGCGCTCGTCGCGTCGTCGCCGAACGCCGGGGTGGCCGTCCCCGGTTCGGACTGGAGCGTCGGTGAGATCGCCGCCCACGTCGTGGTCGGGACCGAGGCTTACGTCGGCTACCTGTCGGGGCACACCGAGCCGTTCGTCGATGTCAGCGACATCGCCGGCGGCTCGCTGGCCCGGAGCAGCGCCGACCGGCTGGCGGCCGAGCCCGAACGGGAGGTCGCCAGCCTGGTCGAACGGATGCGCAGCGCGTCGTCGGCGCTCGTCGAGGAGACCGACGGACGGTCCCCCGACGAGGTGGTGATCTGGCACGGCCATCCGGTCGCCCTCGGCGACATGCTCGGCATCGGTCTCGGCGAGTACCTGCTCCACGGCCGCGACATCGCCACCGCGCTGTCACGCCCGTGGATCATCCGAGCCGACGACGCCCGGCTGGTGCTCGGCGCGGCGTTGCCACTGTTGCCGCTGCTCGTCGATCCCGTCAGCACGGCCCACGTCCACGCCCGCTACGACCTCAGGGTGCGCGGCGGCGCGCGGGTCGCGGTGACCATCAGCGACGGCGAGCTCACGGTCGCCGACGATGGCCAGCGGGCCGACTGCCACGTCAGTGCCGATCCAGTGGCGCTGCTGCTGATCGCCTACGGGCGCCGCTCGCAATGGTTCCCGATCCTCACCGGGAAGCTGCTCGCCTGGGGGCGCAAGCCGTGGCTCGGCCCACGACTCGTCCGCTACCTCGTCGCGCCGTGACCGGCAGCGGCGCGCCGGGACGATGACCCGTGACATGCGAGTGGGCATCGCCGACCACTTCGGCTGGGCCGTCGCCGTGACGGCGTCGGCGGACCACGCGGTCGTCGACCGCCGGCGGATCGAGCTGATCGAACCCGGCATGACGGCGGCACCGATCCACTACGAGGGCCACCGGCTCGATGTCGTGGCCACGGCGGAGCTGGTCGCGAACGTGCGCTCGTCGGTGGTCCGGGCGACGTCGGTCGCCCTCGACGAGCTGGCGGCCGCGCTGCCCGCGCCGGTCGTGTCGATCTCGCTCCGAGCCTGGCCGCTGGACTTCCCCGACGACATCGCCATCCAACGTCGCCCGCCCTACGAGAGCCGCGCCGACGCCATCATGTACCGACAGGTGCTGGCGGAGCTGGCCCACGCACGGGACTGGGACGTCCGCCTCTACCGCGCGAAGGACGTCGTCGACCAGGCGGCCGGCGTGCTGGGCGAGCGGGCCGACGAGGTCCTGCAAGGCCCTCGGACAGCGATGGGGCCGCCCTGGACGAAGGACCATCGGGTCGCGCTCGCCGCGACGATCGTGGTCCGCTGAGGTCGGTCACGAGTCCCAGATCGGTCCGAAGGCCGGGATCCCGCGCCGTTCCAGGTCGTGGACGAGCTTCAGCGTGGTGGCCTTGTTGCTCACCACGAACACGGCTTCGGCACCGAAGTCGCGGTAGCTGTCGAGGGCGAGCTGCAGGAGGTCCGGCTTGCCCTGGTTCGTGGTGTCCCAGATCAGTGCGTCGGGCTGGGCAGCCTCGACCTCGTCGATGAGCGCGTCGCCGTACGTCTTCCGGGGATCGCGGGTGGACCACACGAGGCGCGCCGGCACACGGTTCGCCAGGATCTGTCCGAGGCACGGTCCGATGCCGCTGCCGGTGACGACGTAGACGACTCGCTCGTACAGCAGCGCGACCTTGGCCATCGGTGCCGAGACCGGGATCCCGCGGACCCACACGTGGGTCGGCGGGTCGTCGATGAAGCGGCCCGTCCAGTCACCGGCACGGGAGATGAACAAGCGGTACCCGGGCTCGCCGGGCGTGGTCACGGTGGCGAAGGCGTGCCACTCGCGCAGCGGGGCGAGGCTGACGCCGACCGCCGACGAGTGCGCCGGCCGCACGCCGTAGTCCAGGTGGACGATCGCGACGTGGGCGGACGGACGGTGCACGATGACGGGAACGCGACGCAGCCGCAGCCAAGGCGACGCGACGCTCGCCGTCAGCGCCGCCAGGAGCCAGACGTGCCAGTCCGTCAGGATCGCCGCCAGTGCCGTGGCGTCGCCGCGCCCGTCGAGCGCGAGGTGGATGGTCAGCGCCCAGAAGAGGGCGATCGCCGTCCAGCCACCCCACCGGTGCGACTGCTCGAACACGTTGTGGGCCCGGGCCCGGACCGGTGCACTCGCGCACACCGTCACCAGCACCATGAGGGCGACGAGCCCGAGGCACAGCACGAGCGTCGTCGGCGTGACGCTCCCGGGGTGGCGGGCGTGGGTCACGAACGCCGCGCCGGTGAAGGCGCACAGCCACGCCGTCCCCGAGAGCGCGAAGCCGACGTGGAGGCCGCCCACGTGGTGCACCTTGGACACGCTCCACCGGACCCACAGCGGCCAGGCACGGGACCCGCGGCCGGCGAGGCCGTAGAGGATGTTCAGCACCACCTGCTGACGGACGAAGACCGCCGCGGTGATGTTGAGCAGGGCCAGCGCCGAGAACGCCGAGAGCACGGTGCCGTCGGCGACCCGCCAGTCGCCGCGCCGGACGTGGAGGGCCAGCACGGCGATGTTGACCGCCACGACCGTCGCAGCGAGGCGCCAGTACGGCATCAGCCGGGGATGCTTGGCAGCCGCGCGGAGCGACCGGGCGGGACTCGGAGCGGACGTGCTCGGCGTCGCCACCAGCGTCTGCTGCGAGCCGCTCCGGAGTCCGAAGGGCAACGACTGCCCGACCGCGGCGTCGCGGACGGTCCCCCCAGACGCCGTCGCGACGTCGCGTCGCGTCCTCACGAGCACCTCTACGAACCCCTGGATGACCCGGTTCACGGCCCCCATCGCGGTCCTCGGAGCGCGCCGGCGAGTTCTCAAGAGCGACACCTCCCATGTGCGGTGACGAGCGTGAGTCGCTCGCCCTCACTGGATCATCGGGCGGCGACGTGGCTCGATCCGTCCGGCCGGACACGCGCGCTCCGTGTCGTTCGACACGCTCGCGGGCCGCCGATCGCCGAGTCGGGGGTGGACGAACCAATCATATGATGATAACGTATGCAGCCGGGAACACCCAGGTCA
The DNA here is from genome assembly GCA_963784255.1 of uncultured Acidimicrobiia bacterium. GTDB lineage: Bacteria > Actinomycetota > Acidimicrobiia > Acidimicrobiales > Ilumatobacteraceae > JALZMG01. The sequence continues at coordinate 198,432 of CAWAQO010000009.1, forward strand.
GCGGCACCCCAATCACGTCGGGGAGGGTCCATGCACGGAGTTCGGTCGCGCCACGTCATCGTTCGTCTCGTGTCGGTGCTCGGTCTGGTGGGCCTCATGGCCGGCCCGATCGGCGGAGCCGCCCAGCGCCTCGGCAGGACACGATCGGGCCACCATCACCCGCGAGCCCTTCGGGACGGTCGACAACCCGGCCAGCCCGTCGCAACGGGATGCCGGTCGACCTCTACACCCTCGACAACGGCGAGGGGATGCGGATCACGATCCTCACCTACGGCGGCATCCTCCAGTCGATCGAGGTGCCGGACCGGCGCGGTCGCACCGCCAACGTGACGCTCGGCTTCGACAACCTCGCGCAGTACGTCAACGAGAACCCGTACTTCGGGTGCATCACCGGCCGGTACGCCAACCGGATCGCGCTCGGTCAGTTCACGCTCGACGGCGTGACCTACCAACTGGCGACGAACAACGACCCCAACCACCTGCACGGCGGTGACTTCGGCTTCGACAAGCGGGTCTGGACCGCCGAGGAGATCCGCGACGGCCGCAACGTCGGGCTGCGCCTCACGTACACCAGCCCCGACGGCGAGGAGCACTACCCGGGGACGCTCGCCGTGGAGGTCGTCTACCTCCTCACGCCGCGCAACGAGATCCGCATGGAGTACCGCGCCGAGCTGGTCGACGGGCGCGGCGACGATCGTCAACCTGACCAACCACGCCTACTTCAACCTGGCGGGCGAAGGCAACGGCGACATCTACGACCATCGACTGTTCCTCAACGCCGACCACTACACGCCGGTGGACCCGACGCTGATCCCGACCGGCGCCATCGACCCGGTGCGCGGCACGCCGATGGACTTCCGGCGCCCGCAGGCCATCGGCGACCGCATCGACGACGGCACGTTCGAGCAGCTCGTGATCGGCCGGGGCTACGACCACAACTGGGTGCTGAACCGCCGCGCCGGCGACGACGGCCGGTTGGTGCTGGCGGCGCAGGCCGTCGACCCCGACAGCGGGCGCAAGCTCGAGGTGCTCACCACCGAGCCCGGCATCCAGTTCTACGCCGGCAACTTCCTCGACGGCACGCTGGTCGGCACGAGCGGTCGGATGTACCGCCAGAGCTACGGCTTCGCCCTCGAGACGCAGCACTTCCCGGACTCGCCGAACCACGACAACTTCCCCTCGACCGTGCTGCGCGAGGGCGACGTGTACGAGACGACCACCATCTACAAGTTCGGCGTGGACCGCCACGGCCACTGACGGCCAGCGGCGCTCGATTCTGACGACGAATCGGTACCGCTTCTGGCCGGAATATTCACACGGAATCGACGGATCCGCCCAGATCGGGGCCGCGCGTCAGACCGTCGGGAGCCAGACCCGCATCGTCGACGGGCCGCGGTTGGCCCACGTGTGGTACGGCACGAGCGGGACATCGACGGCGTCGGCTGCCGGGTCGTCCTCGTCGCCGCCGTAGGGCCACGGTCGGTCCACCGGCTCGACGAGGCGGCCGGCCACGACGACAGCGTCGCCGGCCTCGCGTGGCGGCACGGACGGATCGACGCGCACGCTGTCGACGTGGCGACCACCGGGCAGGTCGACCGACTCGGCGCACAGCACCAGCGGCCCGCGCTCGACGGCGACGCACCCGCGCACGGCGTCGATCCGGGGATCGGGCCGCGTCCAGCGCGGCGCCATCGGCAGCGTCAGCGTGACCTCGTCGCCCGGCTGGAACGGGCGCTCGACGACGACCACGCCCGGCGTCACCCGCCGGCGGCCGTCGACGTCGACGAGCTCGGCGCCCGCCGCCCACGCCGGGATCCGCAACGTGAGCGCCCACGGCCGCGCCGTCGGTCTCCCGGACGCGCACGGTGACGGTGCCGTCAGCGGGGTAACGCGTCGACGACGTCCACGCCGACGCGGCGACCACCGTCGATCGTCGTGTCGATCCGGCAGTCGGCGTACTGGTGGACCTGGATCCCGCCCCCGTCGGCGGTGGCGAGGTAGGCGGCGAGGCTGGCCAGCGTCCGCGCCACGTTGGTCGGGCAGCAGGCGACGAGGAACCACGGCGCCCGCAGGCTCGTGCCGGCTCGCTTGCTCTCCTCGTCCTCCGGTGGGACGACCCCGGGTGATCGTTGGTGCAGCGGGTTGGCGTAGAAGAAGTGCCGGCCGTCGGGCGCCGGCGACGTCGCCACGACGTTGTGCAGCGTGCGCTCGAACAGGTCGGCGAAGCGCGGCTCCCCGGTGGCCAGCAGCAGCCGCCAGGCGAGCATCATCGAGGCGATGCCGGCACACGTCTCGGAGTAGGCGCGGTCGGGAGGCAGGACGAAGTCCTCGCCGAACGCCTCACCCGTGTGGTGCGAGCCCATCCCGCCCGTGAGGTACGTGCGCCGGGCGATGGTCGCCTCCCACTGGGCGATGAGGACGGCGAGCAACGCATCGTCGCCCGTCTCGACGGCCACGTCGACGGCTCCCGCGGCGAGGTACAACGCCCGCACGGCATGGCCGCGGAACACGGTCGCGTCACGGATCGGGATGTCGTCCTGGAAGTACGCCTGGCCGAAGCCGATCTCCCCGAGCGTGCCCCGACCCCGCCGGTCGAGGAACAGGGCGGCCTGGTCGAGGTACCGCTGCTCACCCGTGACCCTGGCGAGCTCGGCGAGACCGAGCTCGACCTCGGGATGGCCGCAGACGCGCTCGATCCCGCCCGGACCGAACGTGTCGCAGACGTGGTCGGCGACGCGGCGGGCGGTGGCGACGAGCTCGTCGGGGCCGGCGGTCCGCTCCCGGGCCACGGCGGCCTGCAGCAGGTGGCCGTCGTTGTACAGCTCGTGACCCCACTCGAGGTCGGAGTAGCGCGGTCGCTGGCCGTCGCGCCCGAACACCGTGTTGAGGTAGCCGTCGGCCTCCTGGGCGGGGGTGATCAGCGACGTCAGCTGCCGGAAGCGGGCGTCGGCGTCGGCCGATCCGGACCGGCCGACCTCCCACGCCATCGCCTCCATCAGCTTGAAGACGTCGGAGTCGGCGAACATCATCCCCTCGTGCCGGCCGGCGATCGTGCCGTCGGCGGCACGGGTGAAGTTGGCGACCCAACCGAGCCGCTCCATCCAGCCGTGGCAGTGGGCGAGGGTGGCGTCCGCGTTGACCGCCTGGCGGGCCGCCCAGGCGCCGCCCGTGATCTCGACCTCGTCGAGTCCGAGCGGCCGCAACCGGCCCCGACTCGGCACCACCGGGGCTGCGGCCGAGCGTCACTTCACCGCTCCGGTCAGGAACCCGGCCACGAAGTACCGCTGCAGGAGCAGGTAGATCGCGACGCACGGCACGATCGAGATCGTCGACCCCGGCCTGCAGCATCCCCCAGTCCGTCCCGCCGAGCGACGTCTCCGTGCGCGAGGCCGACAGGATCAGCGGGAGCGTGAACTTGTCGTCGGTGTTCATCATGACGAGCGCGCCGAGGAACTCGTTCCACGACGTGATGAAGGCGAACAGGGCGACGGTGATGATCGCCGGCACCGCCGCCGGGACGAAGATGCGCAGCAGGATCTGGCGGGAGTTGGCGCCGTCGATCATCGCCGCCTCCTCCAGCTCGCGGGGGACGGCCTCGAAGCTGTTGCGCATGATGTAGAGGCTGAACGGCAGCTGGATCGCGGTGTGGATGATGGCCAGCCCGATCAGCGAGTTGGTGAGCCCGAGGTCGGAGAACATCAGGAAGATCGGCGTCAGCAGCGCCTGGTAGGGGATGATCAGGGCGAGCAGCAGGACGACGAACAGCGGCTCCTTGAGCGGCACCGGGAAGCGGGCGAGCCCGTAGCCGGCGAGCGTGGTCAGCACGAGCGTGAGCAGCACGGTCGAGCACGGCCGTGCCGAGGCTGTTGAACAGGTAGGTCGGCAGCCCCGACTGGTACTCCCACAGTCGGCGGTAGGCGTCGAGGCTGAAGCCGTGGGGCACGTACGTCGGCGGGGTCTGGGCCGCCTCGGCGGTCGGCTTCACCGAGGCGAGCACCGACGCCAGCAGCGGGAGCAGCATCACGGTGCAGATGGCGATGCAGACGGCACCGGTGAGGTAGCGCCGGCGCCCGGACCACAGCCGCGCCCAGGGACCACGGCCGCGTGCGCAGCGGGGTGCCGACGGGCACGGTCGCCGTGCGACGGCGCGTCCTCGCATCGCCACGCCGGTCACGCGTGGCTGCGCCTCGTCAGGATCATCTGGGCGACCGTGAAGAGGAGGATGAAGAAGGCCAGGATCAGCGACAGGGCGGCGCCGTACCCCAGCTTCAGGAACGGGAACGAGTTCAGGTACACGTAGAACACCGACGTGGCCGTCTGGTTCGTCGGCTGGCCGGCGGTCATCAGGTAGAACTGGTCGAACGCCAGCAGCGAGCCGATCACGCTGACGAGCGTCACGAGCAGGATCGTCCGCATCGTGAGCGGCACCGTCACCCGGGTCGTGCGCTGCCATGCCGAGGCGCCGTCGACCCGGGCCGCCTCGTTGATCTCCTGCGGCACGGCCTGGATGGCGGCGACGAAGAGGATCATCCCGAAGCCGAGCACCTTCCAGACGACCGACACGATGACCGCCCACGTCGACACGGTCGGGATCGACGCCGAGCCACAGCACCGGTTCGTCGATGATCCCGAGGTCGACGAGCAGCCGGTTGACGAGCCCGTAGCGGGCGCTGAACAGCCAGTACCAGAGCAGGCTCGACGCGGCGAGCCCGATGACGACGGGGATGAACACCACGCCCCGCGTGAACCGGCGCAGCGGCGTGTTCCCGGCCGTCAGCAGCGCGATGAGGTAGCCGCCGACGATGAGGATCGGCGTGATCAGGAGCGTGTACTTCAGCGTGAAGCGCAGCGACCCCCAGAACTGGTCGTCCTCGAAGGCGCGGGAGAAGTTGTCGAGGCCGACGTACTCGGGCGGGGTGATCAGCGTCCAGTCGTTCAGCGAGATCCAGAACATCCGGGCGAACGGGTAGACGGTGAAGGCGAGCACGAAGAGCAGGGCCGGCATGACGTATGCCGTCCCGATCAGCTTGCGGCGTCGGCTCGCTCCGCATCCCCACGGCTCCGGGTCAGATCACTCGCAGCTGATCCGCTCCATCTCGGCCTTGGTGTCGGCGATGATCTCGTCGATGTCCTCGTCGGAGTAGTACACCCGCTGGAGCATCTGCAGCCACGGGCTCTGTGGCGAGTTGATGATCTCGAAGAACTTCAGCGTGTACGGCGTCTGGGCCACGGGCAGCGCCTGGGCGGTGTCGGCGACGTCCTCGTCCTGCGTTGGAGTACTCGTTGTCGGCCATGTCCGCCCGGGTGGTCATGTTGCCGAGCTTGGCGTACTGCTCGACCTGGACCTCGTCGGAGAGGATGAACCGCATGAAGTCGACGGCGTCCTCGACACGCTCGGAGCCCTTCGGCACGGTGACGATGTCGCCGCCGGCGAAGGAGGCGACCTCGCCGCTCTCCAGGCCGGGGAGCAGGGTGACGCCGAGGTCGATGTCGGGGTTCTGCTCCTTGGCGAGCACGACGTTGAAGTTGCCGGTGCCCATGATGCCGACCTTGCCCGAGCCGAAGACCTCGGCGAAGGTCTCGCCGTTCTCCGGCTGGGCGGCGGGATCGATCTGGCCCTCCTGGTGCATCATCCGGGCCCACTGCGAGCACGGTCGGGATGTTCTCGCCGACGAGCGCCTCGTCGCCGCACTCGGCCGGCTCGATCTTGCCGCCGGACGCCCAGATCATCGGGGCGAACGTGAAGATGTTGCAGCCGGCGCAGTTGCCGGGCAGGTAGTAGCCGTAGTTGCCGTCACCGAGGGCGGTGATCTGCGTCCGCCATGTCGTGGAGCTCGGTGAGGTTCGTCGGCGGCTGCTCGGGATCGAGCCCGGCCTGGCGGAACAGCTCCTTGTTCCAGAACAGCACCGACACGTCGGCGTAGAGCGGCACGCCGTAGAGGCGGTCGTCCCACGTGGCGACGGTGCGGTGGCCCTCGGGGATCGTCTCCAGCAACGGGTCGTCGCCGATCAGGTCGGTGATGTCCTCGAGCTGGCCGGCCGAGGCGAACTGCGGGCCGTAGATGAGGTCGAGGCCCATCAGGTCCGGCACGTCGCCGGAGGCGATGGCCTGGGCGAGCTTGGGGACCATCTCGGCGTGGGGGATGTAGGTGAGGTTGATCTGGCGGTCGGGGTTCTCCTCGTTCCACGCCGCCACGAGCGCGTCGACCATCGGTGCGTTGCCGCCCGAGCGCTCCCACATCTCGAGCTCGCCGCCGCCGCCTCCGTCACCTTCCTCGGCGTCGCCGGCGGTCGTGGCGGCCGCGCTGTCGCCGCTCGTGGTGGCCGGCGCGTCGGCGCTCCCGTGGTGCGCCGGCGCGTCGGTCGCCTCGGCACCGGGCGCGTCCGTCGCCGGTGCGGCGTCGTCGTCGTCATCGTCGCCCCCACACGCCGATGACCGACGCCGCGCCGAGCGCGAGCACACACAGCACCCGATGGACCTTCATGGGATCCCCCCCGTTCTCGGAACTGCTTGACAGCACTGAAATGGTATGCAGTCAATGCTATGCTGTCAAGCGAATGCAGGACCCTCGCCGGCGTGGCAGGATGACCGCGGACCGGTCGAGGACGAGGGTGGCCGACCGTGGGGACGAAGGAGCACAACCGGGAGGCACACGGCGACGACGGCCCCGGCCGCATCGTGACGATGCAGGACATCGCCCGCGAGTCGGGGGTCTCGCAGTCGACGGTGTCGCGGGTGCTCAACGACGCCGCCACGACCGTGCCGATCGCCGCCGTCACCCGTGAGCGGGTGCTCGAGGCGGCCGACCGCCTCGGCTACCGCCCGAACCCGCTGGCCCGCGGGCTCCGCGGCGCCAAGACGATGCTGCTCGGGATCATCGTCCGGGAGATCTCCGACCCGTTCTTCGCCACGGCGGTCGAGGCGGTGTCGGTGCGGGCCAGGGAACGTGGCTACAACGTCGTCCTCGGCAGCGCGCACAGCGAGGCCCACGAGGCCATCCAGCTGCACGCCGTGCTCGAGACCCGCCACTGCGACGGCATCATCGTGCTCGGCGACATGCGCGACCAGCCGCGCCTGCTCGACGACCTCGCCGCGTCGAAGGTCCCCGTCGTCGCCCTGTGGACCGGCAGCGCGCCCGCCGGCGTCGACACCGTCAACGTCGACAACCGCGCCGGCGTCGCCATGGGCATCGACCACCTCCACGCCCTCGGTCACCGCCGCATCGGGTTCATCGGCGAGAGCCAGCACGGCGACGTCCGCGAGCGCGAGGCGGCGTTCGTCGAGCGCCTCACCGAGCTCGGACGTCGCCGTCGACGAGGACCTCATCGTCCCCGCGGTGACCGATCCGGGCGCCGGCGCCGACGCCTTCCGCCGGCTGTTCGACGCTCCCGCAGCCCGCCGACCGCGGTGGTCACGGCGACGGACAACATCGCCATCGGCGTGCTCCACGCCGCCTACGGGCTGCGGCTGGCGATCCCCGAGCAGGTGTCGGTCGTCGGGTTCGACGACATCCCGCTCGCCGCGTTCACCGCTCCGCCCCTGACGACCGTGCACAACCCGGTCAGCGAGATGGCCAGCCTCGCCGTCGACCTCGCCATCGACCGCCCGTCGCCGGAGCCCGTCCACCACCTGCTCGTCCCGAGCTTCACCGTGCGGGCGACGACAGGACCCGCCCGCGGGTGACAGCGACGGACCGCACCGCCCGCTACGTGGTCGGCGTCGACTTCGGGACGCTGTCGGGTCGCGCGGTGGTCGTCAGCGTCGACGACGGCACCGAGCTCGGCAGCGCCGTGCACGAGTACCGCCACGGGGTCCTCGAGCGGCGCCTCGACGTCGGCGGAACAGCCGGCCCGGCCCTGCCGCCGGACTGGGCGCTGCAGGTCCCCCACGACTACGTCGAGGTGCTGCAGCAGGCGGTGCCGGCCGCGGTCCGCGCCAGCGGCGTCGACCCCGCCGACGTGATCGGCATCGGCACCGACTTCACGGCGTGCACGGTGCTCCCCGCGCTCGACGACGGCACGCCGTTGTGCGAGCTGCCCGTGTTCGCCGACCGTCCGCACGCCTACGCCAAGCTCTGGAAGCACCACGCCGCGCAGCCCCACGCCGACCGCATCAACGAGCTCGCCGCGCGGCGGGGCGAGCCGTGGCTGGCGCGGTACGGCGGCAAGATCTCGTCGGAGTGGGAGTTCGCCAAGGGCCTGCAGCTGCTCGAGGAGGACCCCGAGGTCTACGCGCGCACCGAGCACTGGGTCGAGGCCGCCGACTGGATCGTGTGGCAGCTCACCGACGTCTACGTGCGCAACGCCTGCACCGCCGGCTACAAGGCGATCCACCAGGACGGCGCCTACCCCTCGGCGGACTTCCTCGCCGCCCTGAACCCGGCCTTCGCCGGCTTCGTCGCCGACAAGGTCGAGCGGCCGGATCGCCCAGCTCGGCGAACGCGTCGGCTCGCTGACGGCCACCGCGGCGGCGTGGACCGGGCTCCCCGCCGGCATCGCCGTGTGCGCCGGGAACGTCGACGCCCACGTCAGCGCGCCCGCTGCCAACGCCATCGAGCCCGGCCAGATGGTGGCGATCATGGGCACGTCGACCTGCCACATCATGAGCTCCGACGTCCTCGCCGAGGTGCCGGGCATGTGCGGCGTGGTCGAGGGCGGCATCGTGCCCGGGCTGTGGGGCTACGAGGCGGGCCAGAGCGGCGTCGGCGACATCTTCGCCTGGTACGTCGACCACCAGCTCCCCTCCTCCTACCACGACGCGGCCGCGGCGGCCGGTGTCGACGTCCACGAGCACCTCGCCGGCCTCGCCGCCGACCTCCCGGTCGGCGGTCACGGCCTCGTGGCGCTCGACTGGCACAGCGGGAACCGCTCGGTGCTCGTCGACCACGACCTCTCCGGCGTCGTCGTCGGGCTCACCCTCACCACCACGCCCGAGGAGATCTACCTCGCACTGCTCGAGTCGACCGCCTTCGGCACCCGGACGATCATCGAGTCGTTCGAGGCCAGCGGCATCGCCGTCGACGAGTTCGTCGTCGTGGGCGGCCTGCTCAAGAACTCGTTCCTGATGCAACTGTACGCCGACGTGATCCGCCGACCGATCGGCATCATCACGTCCGACCAGGGCCCGGCGCTCGGGTCGGCGATCCACGCCGCCGTCGCCGCCGGCGCCTACCCCGACATCCGCGTGGCGGCCAAGGCCATGGGCAAGCTCGAGCGCGGCGCCTTCACGCCCGACCCCGGTCGCGCCGACACCTACGACCGGCTGTACGCCGAGTACACGATCCTGCACGACTACTTCGGCCGCGGCGGCAACGACGTCATGCACCGCCTGCGGACGATGCGGCGGGAGGCGCTACCGGTGAGCGACGACGCGGTCCGCGAGCTCCGCAGGGCGGTCTGCGCCCTGCACGGCGAGCTCGTGCGCTGGGGGCTCGTCACGTGGACGAGCGGGAACCTCAGCGCTCGCGTCCCAGGTCGCGACCTGATGGTGATCAAGCCGACCGGCGTCGCCTACCACGAGCTGACCCCGGAGTCGATGGTGGTCACCGACCTCCACGGGCGACGGGTCGACGGCGACCTCGCCCCGTCGTCGGACACCTTCGCCCACGCCTTCATCTACCGCGAGATGCCGGCGGTGAACGGCGTCGTCCACACCCACAGCACGTACGCCACCGCCTGGGCCGCGCGCGGCGAGGCGATCCCGTGCGTGCTGACGGCGATGGCCGACGAGTTCGGCGGCGAGATCCCGATCGCCCGCTTCGCCCGCATCGGCGACGACGACATCGGGCGTGGCGGTCGTGGCCACCCTGCGCGGCCACCGCTCACCCGCCGTCCTGCTGCGTAGCCACGGCGTGTTCGCCGTCGGCGCGACGGCGCTCGCCGCCGTCAAGGCGGCCGTGATGTGCGAGGACGTCGCCCGCACCGTCCACGTCGCCAGGCAGCTGGGCGAACCGACCGTCATCGACGCCGGCGACGTCGACGTGCTGTACGCCCGCTACCAGCACGCCTACGGGCAGGGGGCAGCCAGACCGTGAGCACGACGGGCTCGTACGACCACCGCCAGATCTGGTTCCTGACCGGGAGCCAGCTCCTCTACGGCGACGGACACGCTGCGTCAGGTCGCCGACCAGTCGGCGCGCGTCGTCCAGCAGCTCAACGCGGCAGGCACGATCCCGCTCCCGGTCGTCCTCCAGCCCGTGCTCAAGGAGCAGGACGCCATCCACCGCCAGATGCTCGACGTCAACGCCGACCCGGCGTGCGTCGGCGTGATCACGTGGATGCACACGTTCTCCCCGGCGAAGATGTGGATCAACGGCCTGCAGGCGCTGCAGAAGCCCATGTTGCACCTCCACACGCAGGCGAACGTCGAGCTGCCGTGGGCGGAGATCGACATGGACTTCATGAACCTCAACCAGGCCGCCCACGGCGACCGCGAGTTCGCCCACGTGCTGAGCCGCATCGGTGCGCCGCGCAAGACGGTGGCCGGCCACGTCTCCGATCCGGCGGTGGCGGCGCGGATCGCCACCTGGGCGCGCGCCGCGACCGGGCTGGCCGAGCTGCGCGCGCTCAAGCTCGCCCGCTTCGGCGACAACATGCGCCAGGTCGCCGTCACCGAAGGCGACAAGGTGGACGCCCAGCTGCGCTTCGGCGTCGCCGTCAACACGTGGGGCGTCAACGACCTCGTCGACGCGGTCGACGCGGCGCCGGATGCCGGCGTCGACGCGTTGACCGCCGAGTACGAGGACCGCTACGACGTCGTGCCGGAGCTGCGCCGCGGTGGCGAGCGCCACGAGTCGCTGCGCGACGGCGCCCGCATCGAGCTGGGCCTGCGGACCTTCCTCGACGACGGCGGTTTCGGCGCCTTCACGACCAACTTCGAGGACCTCGGCGGGTTGCGCCAGCTGCCCGGCTTGGCGGTGCAGCGGCTGATGGCCGACGGCTACGGCTTCGGCGCCGAGGGCGACTGGAAGACCGCCGTCATGCTGCGCGCCATGAAGGTCGTCGCCGAGGGGCTTCCCGGCGGGACGTCCTTCATGGAGGACTACACCTACCACCTCGTACCGGGGCACGAGCGGGTGCTCGGGGCGCACATGCTCGAGGTGTGCCCGTCGATCGCGGCGTCGACGCCCAGCCTGGAGATCCATCCGCTCTCGATCGGCAACCGCGACGACCCGGTGCGGCTGAGGTTCACGGCGGCGCCCGGCGACGGCGTCGTCGTCGGCCTGGCCGACATGGGTGACCGCTTCCGCCTCGTCGCCAACGAGATCGAGGTGGTCGAGCCCGACGAGCCACTCCCCCGGCTGCCGGTCGCGTGCGCCGTGTGGAAGCCCAAGCCCGACCTCCGCACGGCCACCGAGTCGTGGCTCGCCGCCGGCGCACCGCACCACACGGTGCTGTCCACGGCGATCGGCGTCGACGCGTTGTGGGACTTCGCCGAGATGGCGCGCACCGAGCTCGTCGTGATCGACGCCGACACGACCTCCGCGTGGCTTCGCCAACGAGCTGCGCTGGAGCCAGGCCTACCACCACCTCGCCAGAGGTCTCTGATCGAACCGCCCGACCACCACGAGGAGCCGTGTATGAGCACGTTCGGACCGGACCCGGAGCACAGGTTCGCCTTCGGTCTGCGGACGATCGCCACCGAACCCGTCGAGCCGTGGGAGCTCGTGTACCGCCTCGGGGACATCGGCGCCTGGGGGGTCGGGCTTCCACGACGACGACCTCGTGCCGATCGACGCGTCGCCGAGCGAGCGCCACGACGTCGTCGACCGGGTCGCCAAGGCCCTCGACTCGACGGGGATGGTCGTGTCGATCTCGTCGGCGAACCTGTCCAGCCATCCGGTGTTCGCCCACGGCGCGTTCACGTCGGCCGACCGCGACGTCCGCCGGTACGCGATCCAGAAGGCGATGCGGGCGATCGATCTGGGCGCCGAGCTCGGCGCCGAGCTGCACGAGCTGTCGGGGGCGGGCGAGCGGAGCGAGTCGATCGCCGCCAAGCCGCCGCTGGACGCCCTCGACCGCTTCCGCGAGGCGGTCGACTTCCTGTGCGCGTACGCGTGCGAGCAGGGGTACCCGGCGCGGTTCGCCCTGCGGTCCGACCCCCACGACGGTCAGGGCGACTCGTTGCTGTCGACGATCGGGCACGCGCTGGCGTTCGTCGGCACGCTCGACCGTCCGGAGATGGTCGGGCTCGGCCCGGTGATCGCCCACGGCGAGCGCCACCGCCGCCGGGTGCCACGGCGTGGCCCTGGCGATCGACGCCGGCAAGCTCGTCCACCTCCGCCTCAACGCCCAGCCCGCCGGCCACGACGAGCACGCGCCGGCGTTCGGGGCCACCGGCGTCGCGCGATGCCTTCATGCTCGTCAAGCTGCTCGAGGAGTCCGGCTACGACGGTCCGCTGCACTTCGACGTCGATCCGGGCTGCTTCGACGATGCCGCCGAGATGTGGGACTTCACCGCCGGGTGCATGCGCACCTACGACGCGCTCGCGGCCAAGGCGAGGCGGTTCGCCGACGATCCCGAGATCCGCGATGCCCTCGCAGCGTGCGGTGCGCCGGAGCTGGCGGAGCCGAGCGTCGGGCCGTTCTCGGCGGAGGCCGGGCGGGCGCTGTCGACCGAGCGCTTCGACCCCGCGGAGCTGCTGCAGCGGCGCTACCGCGACCAGCGGCTCGACCAGCTGGTCATCGATCTCGTCCTCGGCCTGCGCTGAGGATCTGGGCGCGTCCGCCGGCGGTGGCTCAGACCGGATCCTCGCCCGGGCGATCGCTTCCCACGCCTGCTCGACGAGCATCCGCATCGCCTTCTCGGCGCTGTCGGCGTCACCCGCCCGGATGGCGTCGACCACCGCCACCCGCAGGACGACGGATCCGTCGTCGGGCGGCGACGGCGCCGGGCTGGCCGCCGCCTCGAGCGCGACGCGGACCATCGCCCCGGCGTGGGCGAGCAGCGAGTTGTGGGCGGCGTCGACGACGGCGGCGTGGAAGTCGAGGTCGGCGTGGCGCCGGGCGAGGGGCTCGGCGGCAGCGGCGTCGACGCGCCGCTGCTGGGCCTCGATCTCGGCGAGCTGCTCGGCCGTCCGCCGCCCGGCCGCCAGGCGAGCCGCCGCGGCGGCGATCGACGCGCGGACCTCGTACAGCTCGCGCAGGTCGTCGGCCCGCTCCATGTCGGCGAACTGCCAGGCGACGACGTCGGCGTCGAGGAGGTGCCAGGCCCGGCGGGGCCGGACCCGGGTGCCGGTCTTCGGGACGCACCTCGACGAGCCCCTTGGCCTGCAGCGCCTTGATCGCCTCGCGCACGACGGTCCGGCTGACGCCGAGCTCGGCCGCCAGCTCGTCCTCGTTCGGCAGCGGCGCCCCGCCCTCCCAGGCGCCGCCGACGATGCGCATCCCGAGCTCGTCGACGACCCGGCCGTGCAGGCCCCGTCGCGCATGCACCGGGTGCGCTCACCCCGTCACCACCGTGGACCTCGCCTCAGGACCGCTGACGGTAGTCGGAGGCGACGAGCTCGGTGAGCTCGCGTCACCGAGGTCTCGCCGACGGCGCGGTCGTAGGTGATCCGGCCGTGCTGCAGGAGGTTCACCCGGTCGCAGACGTCGACGATCTGGGCGTAGTTGTGGGCGATCATGATGATCGACACGTCGCCGCGCCGCTTCAGCTCGCGGATCAGGTCGAGGATGACGAGGCTCTCCTTGGCACCCATCGCCGCCAGCGGCTCGTCGAGCAGGATCACCCGGGCGTCGGAGAAGACCGCCCGGGCGACGGCGATCGCCTGACGCTGGCCGCCCGACAGCAGCGCCACGTCGGTGTCGATCGACGGGATGCGGATGGCCATGTCGGCGAGTGCGGTCCGCGCCCGCTCGCGCATCGCCTGCTTGTCGAGGAACGGGCGTCCACCGGCGGGTGGCCTCGCGCTTGAGGCTGATGTTCAGGTACACCGGCAGGTCGTTGATCAGGGCGAGGTCCTGGTACACGGTCTCGATCCCCCGCTGGCGGGCGTCGTTGACCGAGCGCAGCGTCACCGGCTCGCCGTCGAGGTGGAGCTGGCCGGCGTCGGGCTGGTGGAACCCGGTGAGGATCTTGATCAGCGTCGACTTGCCGGCACCGTTGTCGCCGATCAGGCCGAGCACCTCGCCGCGCCCGAGCCGGATCGACACGTCGCGCAGGGCCACGACCGGCCCGAAGCGCTTGGCGATGCCCTCGGCGCGGATGGCGTCGTCGCCGTCAGTCACGCGAACCGCCTCATCCGGATGCGCAGCCGGTTGGCCGCCGACGTTGAGGATCATCGAGGCCACGATGGCGATGCCCAGGATCATGTTGAACGTGAAGGCGCTGATGCCCTTGATCGTCAGGCCGTCGCGCAGCATGCCGAGGACGAGGGCCCCGAGGAAGGCGCCGATCACCGTGCCGGAGCCGCCGGCCAGCGCCGTGCCGCCGATGACCGCGGCGGCGACGCCGAGGAACATCAGGTCGGAGCCGCCCGCCAGCGGGTCGATCGAGTCGACGCGGATCGCCTCGCTGATGCCGGCGAAGCCGGCGAAGACGGCGGCGAGCATGAAGTTGCCGACCTTGATCCGCTTGGTCTGCACGCCCGCCTCGCGGCGCCGATCGGGTTGCCGCCGGTGGCGACGGTGTGCACGCCCCAGCGCGTGCTGGCCAGGATCACGTGGGCGACGATCGTGATCAGCAGCGGCCCAGACGAACCCGGAGTAGCGGGCGCCGCCGAGCAGGTCGGCGACGCCACCCTTCGGGCGACGGCTTCGGGAAGCCGTCGGAGATGGTCAGCGTGAAGCCGTTGAGGAAGAACAGCATGCCGAGCGTCGTGATGAACGAGGGCACACCGGTCGTGACGGTGAGCACCCGTTGATCGCGCCGACCGCGCTGGCGCCGAGCAGCCCGAAGACGACCGCCAGCGGGAGCGGGCCACCCCCACTCGGTGCCGAACCACATCAGGAACGGCGTCATCGTGTAGATGTGGCCGAGCGAGAGGTCGATCTCGCCGGAGATCAGCAGCATCACCTGGCCGACGGCGAGGATCGCGATGGCCGCGGTGAACTGGGCGATCACGCGCAGGTTGTCGGTGCCGAGGAAGTGCGGCGTTGACAGGCAGAAGTAGACGAACAGCACGACGGCGACGAAGGCGATGCTCGCCTCCTTGCGCCGGGAGATCAGGTCCATCGTCCGGAAGGCGGCGGACCGCACCGCGCTCGGCGGGGGCGCGGCGGGCGCCCCCGCCGTCAGGTCGCCGTCGCGCTCCCCGCTGTCGATCGTGCCGGTCAGCGGCGGGCTCGACGATCTTCTGCTCCTCGGCGTCGCCTTCGAACCGGCTCGACGTGTCGAGGAACAGCTTCGCCGAGTCCGAGTCGAGGAACACCAGGCCCGGTGTTCGTCTCCGACGGGATCACGACGCCGCCCGACAGCTTCGAGAGGTACAGGTACACGACGGGCAGGAAGCCCTGCAGGTACGGCTGCTGGTCGATCGTGAAGTCGAGCACGCCGTCGGACGACCAGCTCGACCGTCGTCGGCAGCAGGTCGTAGCCGCCGGCGCCCTTCAGCGCCCCGGCGCGGGCGTTCTGCTCTGCACGACCTGGCCGACGCCCTGGGTGCTGCCGGCGTCGACGGCGAACATCCCGGCCACGCCGGTGTTGCCGAGGTAGTACGCCTCGATGCGGTTGAGCTCCTCCTCGAGCGTCGGCGCCGGTGGCGATGTCCTCGTACTCGATCGACGGCGCCGGACTCGACGATGGCGTCGATGGCGCCGTCGATGCGCGGCTGGATGTTGAGCTGTCCGGGCGTGGCGATGAACAGCGCCACCTGGCCCTCGCCGACGAGCTCGACGATCCGCTTGCCCATCTCGAAGCCCGACCCGTAGAGGTCCTGGCCGATGTAGGCCATCCGGTTGTTCGGGGCGTCGGCGTTGTACGAGACGACCGGGATGCCGGCCGCCAGGGCCCGGTCGATCGGCTCGTTGAACGCCTCGAGGTCGACGAGCGCCACGGCGATGCCGTCGGCGTCGGCGGCGATCGCCGCCTCGAAGGCGTTGACCATCTCGGTGATGTCGGACCGCTCCGAGCCGGTCCACTGGAACGTCGTGCCGAGCAGCGCCGAGGCGTCCTCGATGCCGTACTGGGTCGGCACGAAGAACGGGTTCGTGGTGACGTGGTTGATGAACACGAAGTTCCACTCCGGCGTCTCCGGGAAGTTGCCGTGGACGCCGTTGCCGCCGCCACCGCTGCCGGCGTCGTCGTCATCGTCGCCGCCACAGCCCACCAGCAACCCAGCGGCCGCCGTCGCCCCCAAGGCCCGCAGCACGTCGCGCCGCGAGCTCCCGATCCGAGCACCCTGCATCCGCATCCGACGCCCCTCCTGTCCCCCGGCCGCGCCAATCATGTGATGATTGGTCGAGGCTCAGGATAAACATCACATGAATGCGCCGCAAGGTCATCCGCTCGCTCGAGCGCCGCGAGCTCCACTGACTCACCGCCGCCGACGTGGAACGATGCACGCCGGAGGTGTGTGCATGATCACGGTCGAGACCATCGATGACGTCAGCGTGGTGCGGCTCGAGCACGGCAAGGTGAACGCGCTCGACGTCGAGCTGCTCGACGAGCTGACGGCGACGCTGGATGAGGCCAAGCGCGGCGCACGCCCGGTCGTGCTCACGGGGAACGGCCGTGTCTTCTCTGCCGGCGTCGATCTCGCTCGGGTGCTCGACGGCGGTCCCGACTACGTGGCCGAGCTGATCCCGTCGCTCAGCAGGGCGTTCGTCGCGCTGTTCACCTACCCGCGACCCGTCGTGGCCGCCATCGACGGAGCCGCCATCGCCGGAGGGTGCATCATCGCCGCGGCCGCTGATCACCGCTTGATGGCCGAGGGAACGGGGACGATCGGCGCGACCGAGCTCGTCGTGGGGGTCCCGTTCCCCGTCGCCGCCCTCGAGATCATGCACCACGCCTGCGGTCGTCGAACCGGTGACCTCGTGCTGCGGGCGCGCCGTCTCGACGTCGCCGAAGCGGTCGCTGCCGGCTTGGTGCACGCGGCGGTGCCGCCTGCGGAGTTGATCGATCGGGCGGTCGCCGTCGCCACCGAGCTGGGCGCGCTACCGGCCGCGGCCTACGCCATGACCAAGCGGCAGCTCCAGGTCGCCGCGATCGAGCGGATCGAACGTGACGCGCCGAACGTCGACGGCGTGGTGCAGCAGATCTGGTCGTCCGACGAGACCGCCGGGCGGATCCGGGCGCAGCTCGATCGCCTCCGCGCGCCGCGCACCTGACCCGACGCGGTCGTTTCGTCCGCACGGTCCGCCGATTCGAGCGCGATCTGCGGACGAAACAGCGTCCCGGTGCCTCAGCCGAGGCCGGGGATGGCGCAGGCCTGGTCGGTCTCGATGCGCTCGTGGAGGATCGGGTTGGCGTGGGCACCGGCCGACCACGACGGGAAGACCGACGAGTACAGCCCGGTCCCGCCGGCGACGAGCAGCAGGACGTGGTCCGGTGACGGCACCGCCGCGAGCTCGTCGTCGTCGTCGCCGGCGCCGGCGAAGCTCGGGTTGTACCGGCGCAGCTCGCCCCGGCGGTTCGTCGCCAACCGGTGCAGCTCACGCTGCACGTCGGCCCGGCCGAGCCCGGCCCGGGCCAGCACCGCGGCATGGTCGGGGTTCAGGGCGACGGCGACCGAGCCGGTGCGGAAGAAGGCGTTGTTCGAGCCCGGGTTGGCGATCGCCCGCGCCACCACCCGCAGCAGCCGGAGCGGCGAGTCCGGGTCGTCGGCGTCGTCGAGGAAGACGACGGAGTGCGGCGCCTCGACGCCGATCACGGTGACGACGGAGTCGAGCGGATCGAAGCCGGCGGCGACCGAGCACGGCTCCCACGGCGACTCGTCGAGGTTCTCGGTGAGGCACATCGTGAACTTGCCGGCATGGCCGAGGAGCGCCATGTCCGAGACACCGGGCCTGGCGCCGCCGATGTTCATCAGGCACAGGCGCACGGCACGCCCGATGGAGGCGTTGGCGCGGTGCCCCGGCCCCAGTGCGCCGAACCCGCCGGCGATGCCGCAGGCCCGTGCGAGCGGCCCGCTGACGACGACGAGCGGCGTGGTCGAGTGCGTCGTGCCCTGCGCCTCGAACAGGTCGTACTCGGGGCGCAGCAGCGCCCGCAGCGTGGCGACCACGATCGGCATGAGGTCCGGCTCGCAGCCGGCCATGACGGCGTTGGTCGCGACCTTCTCGATCGTCGTCGAGGCGCCGAGCGGCCCCATCACGCCGAGGCTCGTCGTCGGGTCGGCGACGGCGGCCAGCACCATGCGCTCGACCCGCTCCGGCGTCGGGATCACGACCGGGAGGCCGTCGGTGCAGCCGAGACGGTGGAGCTGCGCGAGGGCGTCGGCCTCGTCGACGGCGCTGAGCACGCTCATGCCGCGGTGGCTCCCACCGGTTCGTTGTCGGCGTCGGTCTCACCGCGGAGCACGGCGATGATCCGCGGCACCAGCGCGTCGGCCAGCCGAGCCATCGCCTCCGCGCCGCTGCCGGCGACGGGGTGGGGCAGGCGCAGCCGCGGCACATCGGGCATGCCGTTGGACAGCGCGATGAGGTCCCCCTGTGGCCAGAACTGGTCGGTCACCAAGGCGACCACGGCCCGCTCCCGGCGGGCCAGCTCGATCCCGTCACGCACGGTGCCGGATGTGCAGCTGCCTCAATGGCCGTACGCGGCGACGACCGCGCGTGCACTCGGCCTGGATCTCCCCGAGCTGCTGCTGGCTGGCCAGCGCGCTGGCGTTGCCCTTGTTCCACAGCTTGACGTCGAGACCCGGGATGGCCCGCGTGAGGGCGGCGCCGATGTGCTCGAGGAAGGCGACCGAGTCCGGGAAGCCGTTGGCGAAGAGGCCGACCGTCTCACCGGCGGCCAGCGCCGACCGACGGCGGTACGGCACCATCGGCGCCACCGGCGAGCCGCGTGGATCGAGGAACTCCATCTCGACAGTGTCGCAACGAACCGCGTCGGCCACCGAATCGTGAAGCCACGCGCGATCCGCGCGTCAGGGAACGACGCAGGCGGCGGCGAGGCTGGCGATCGCCGTCGTGCGGCGTGGTTCACGCACGGCGTGCTCGTCGAGGCCGTTCGTGCAGTAGCCGAGGCTGAGGCCGCTCACTGGATCGCCCCACGCGATCTGTCCCTTGGCCCCGTTGTGACCGATCGTGGCCGGCGACACCGTGCGACCCATGCCCCGCATGTGGCTGAGCCCGTCGTCACCCGCCTGGACCAGCCCGAGCGTGCGGTTGGCGGGAATGCCGCTGGTGCGATCCGGCAGGCGGTTGCGGACGTTCGTGCGGGCGTCGTCGAGCACGTCGGGCTTCCACATCTCGCCGGGGTTGTGCAGCACTGCCTGGTAGAACAGGGCGAGGTCGCTGGCCCGCATGACCCCGCCGCCGCCGGGCATCCCGACGCGCCGGATCGCCGGGTCGTTGAAGCTGAGGAGGGCCGCGGTGGTGACCTCGCCGAGGTCGAGCTCTCGGACCCCGAACACGGCCTCCAGCTCGTCGGGCGTCGCCGGATCGCCCACGGCGACGAGCTCGGCGATCGGGGAGGCCACGTCGCCGAGCACCCGCGGCAACCCGGCCGGCTGGGTCACCCGTTGCTCGACGATGTCGCGGAAGTCCCCGCCCGTCACCCGCTCGATGATCTCGGCCAGCACCCAGTGCGCCGACGACGGGTGGTACTGGTACTCGCACCCGGGTTCCCAGTCGAGCCGCCAGCGGGCGAACGCCGCGCTTCGCCCGGCGCTCGTGTCGCCGTCGAGCACGGCCAGCGGCGCCTGCGGGAACCCGGCGGTGTGCAGCATCACGTGCTCGACCGTCACGGCCTCCTTGCCGTTGGTGCCGAACTCCGGCACGTAGGCGACCACGGGCTGCTGGACATCGACGAGCCCGTCGCCGATCAGCGCCCACATGGCGCCGGCCACGAAGGCCTTGGTCGCCGAGTACACGACGTAGCGGGTGTCGTCGTCGGCGTCGCCGAACGTCTCGAACGCCACCAGCTCGCCGTCGAGGGCGAGGGCGATCTGGCACGACGGGAGGAGCCCGGAGTCGACCTCCCGCCGGGCCCGCTCGAGGAGGGCGTGCACTGCCGAGGGATCGAGCCTCATGGCGCGCGACCCTACGACGCCGGTCACCCGCCGAACGGACCGGCGCGGCCGTCAGCCGCGGCCGAGCACGAGGTGCTTGACGCGGCCTCCGTTTCGACGTTCGATCGTGGTTCGACACGCCGGTCGAGGGGAGGACCATGTCAGACGAACGACACCACGAGGTGCTCCAGCGCGTGTTCGACGCGTTCAACCGCCACGATCTCGATGCCATCCTGGCGGAGTTCGCCGACGATTGTGTGCTCGAGTTTCCCCGCGGACCCGACCCGTGGGGGCGTCGCTTCGCCGGCAAGGACGAGGTACGTCGAGGCCTCGCGTCCCGCTTCGAGGGGATGCCGGACGTCCGCTACAGCGACGGTGACCACTTCGTCAGTGGGAATCGCGGCGCGTCCGAGTGGACCATCAGCGGCACGACCATCGACGGCGAACACGTCGAGGTCCGCGGCTGCGACCTCTGGACGTTCGGGGACGACGGTCGCATCATCCGCAAGGACAGCTTCTGGAAGATCCGCGAGCCGTGACGCCGCGGTGGCGGTTGGAGCGGTGGGCCAGGGTTGGAGCAGACTGACCAGTTGTGCCCAGCAGGCGACGACCGAAGTCCCCGAAGCCCGAGACACCGGACCCCGTCGAGCAGTTCGCCACGCTGTTGCGGCAGTCTGCCGAGCGTGGACGGGCCGAGGAGGAGCGCCGTCGCCTCGAGCGTCAGCAGGCGCGCGACGCCGCGGATGCGGCCGCGGCCCACGCCGCAGCCCTGGACACGGCCCGTCGCGAGCTCGAGCAGGCGATCCGCGACGCACGAGCGGCGCGTCGATCGGGGTCAGGTGTCGCCGCCACCGACGAGGCGTGGCGTCACGCCAAGGCCCGGCTCATCGAGTTGGAGACCGGTGCGCCGCCCGACTGGGCGCGTCGCGAGACCTCCGACGCACACGCGGCCGACGACGGCGCTCCCACGTAGGCGCGTGGTTGCCGCGGTCGGGCCCGCCCCCGGCGGAACTACGGTCGTCGGGGTGGACGATGCGCTCGACGTCGAGATCGGTGACGACGAACTGGCAGCTCTGGCGCTCGCCGCGGATCCGGACCAGCCCGTCGATCCCGACGCCGTTCCGATCGGAATCGCCACGTCGGCGATCCCCGGGTTGCTGCCTGCGTGGTACATGCCCGCACCGATGGCGACGGGACGGGGGAAGGTGCGTCGGGTGACGCTCGCCGTGTTCGCGCTCGCGCTCGTGGTCATCAACGGCGCCGGCCTGTGCGTGACCTACGGGTTCCCCGAGATCGCCTGGTAGCCACCCGACAGGTCGACCACTCCCGCGGTCGTCGCGGTGCCGTTCAGGTGCGGTTCAGCCCGATGGGCGCATGGTGCTCGACAGGAGCACCCGACATGAACCGATCCGTCCGCACAGCACACGTGGCGACAGCGATCGTGGCGATCGTCGCCGGATGCGGCGACGACGCCGCCGACGAAGCAGGTTCGGCTTTCGAACTGCCGCGGGGCGGCGAGCCCGTCGACCTCGACCCCGCCGACTTCACCGTCGACATCGACAACCCGTACTGGCCGATGGCACCGGGCTCGCAGTGGACCTACCGCGAGATCGACGAGGACGGCGACGAGCTCCGGGTGGTCGTCACCGTCACCACCGAGACCAAGGACATCGCCAACGGGATCACGGCACGCGTCGTGCGCGACACGGTGACCCGGGACGGCGACCTGATCGAGGACACCTTCGACTGGTACGCGCAGGACGCCGACGGCACGATCTGGTACCTCGGCGAGGACACCGCCGAGTTCGAGGACGGGGAGATCGCCAGCACCGAGGGATCGTTCGAAGCCGGTGTCGACGGGGCGCTCGCCGGCATCGTCATGCCTGCCCAACCCGCCGACGGGATGCAGTACCGCCAGGAGTACTACGCAGGCGAGGCCGAGGACAACGGCGAGGTCCTCAGCACCGAGGAGCAGGCCGAGGTGCCGGCGGGCCACTACGACGACGTGATCCTGACCAAGGACACGATCACGCTCGAACCCGACGTGCTCGAGTACAAGCTGTACGCCCGCGACGTCGGCCCGGTGCTCGTGTTCGGTGTCTCCGGTGGCGGCGGCCGTGAAGAGCTCGTCGAGTACGGCCACGTCGACGACACGGTCGCCGAAGCGGCAGGGACGACCCCACTCGGTACCGCCTACCTCCCCGGCTGACCGAGACCCGCCACCCACGTCGTACCATGACCGAGGTTGACGACTCGGAGCATCCACTCGCAGGAGGACCCCATGGCTGTTGACACCTTCATGGCGTACATCGGTGTGTACGACTCGGTCGAGGACGCGGAGGCCGACTACCAGTTGGTCAAGGACCTTCACACGGAGGCCGACCTGATCGACGCGTTCGATGCCGCCGTGATCGAACGGCGAGACGACGGCAAGGTGAAGATCACCAAGAAGCACGAGACGCCGACCCGGGTGGGCGGTGTGATGGGCGCCGGCATCGGGTTGGCAACGGGTCTCGTCGTCGTACTGTTCCCGTTCGCCGCCATCGGCGGTGGATCTGCTCGCGGCCACGACCGGTGGTGGCGCGGTCCTCGGCGCGGTCGCCGGCCACGCGGCAGCGGGCATGAGCCGCCACGATCTCAAGGAGCTGGGCGAGAGCCTCGACGCGGGACAAGCAGGCCTCGTCGTGGTCGCCGTCTCGGACATGGGCGCCAAGGTCGAGCGGGCGATGGAGAAGGCGAAGAAGCTCGACGCCAAGGAGTTGAAGGCCGACACGGCGGCGATCGAGGCCGACGCCAAGTCCGCCGAGACCGACGCGAGCTGAGCGCGACACCGGAGACGAGCGCGTCCGGGATCGACACGGAAGGGTCGTTGCGATGCTGATCACCACCATGAACGACGTGCCGGGGTACGAGATCGAGGAGGTGTTCGGCGAGGTCTTCGGCCTCACCGTCCGGTCGCGGAACGTCGGCTCGCAGTTCGGCGCCTGGTTGAAGTCGCTCCGCGGTGGCGAGCTGAAGGGGATGACCAAGATGCTCGCCGAGGGTCGCCAGCACGCGACCGAGCGGCTGGTCGAGGAGGCCGAGGCGAAGGGCGCCAACGTCGTCGTCGCCTTCCGGTTCGACACGTCGGAGCTGGGCAGCACCTGGACCGAGATCTCCGCGTACGGCACCGCCGTGAGGGCACGAAGGGTCACATCGACCTGAACGCCGGCGACCAGGAGCCGGCCGGCGATCAGCCGGCGTCGGAGATGGGCGCGGTGAGCTCGAGGGCGATCCCGTCGGGGTCGAAGAACGCGAGGAACGACAACCCGAGTGGCACCAGCTCCCGAACGGGCCCGTGCTCGACGCCGCGCTCGTCGAGCAGGCGGATCGCCGCATCCAGGTCGGCGCGCGTCGGGACGCTGAAGCTGAGATGGTCGAGTCCCACACGGAACGGGTCGAACCGGTCCGCCGCGCTGGCTCGCTCGTCGTCGACCGGCCGCAGGCCGACGAACATCCCCTCGTGCATCAGGATCACCCCGCCCTGCAGCGAATCGACGAGCGTCTCGTGGTGCTCGTCGTCGGGCGGCGGCGGCGCAGCCACGGCGACGGCGAAGCCGAGGACCTCGGTGTAGAAGGCCGTGGAACGTTGAACGTCGGTGACGGCCAGCCGTAGATGATGGATCGGGCCCACTGGTAGGTGCGGCACAGGACCTCCTCACACGTCGAGGCGCACGACGGTACAACTCGACGCCGCCCGGCCCGGTTGTGGCACCTGCTGTACTCAGCGGCATGCGTCTCGAGCCGCTGTACCGGATGACGTTCCACTACTCGCACGAGTGGAGCGTCGCCCTCGCGTCGCGGGGAACCGAGGGCCAGCACCTGTTCCTCGCCGAAGGGCGATGCGAGGGGCGCATCAACGGGCGGATGCACGGCGCGAACCACCCTCGTCGCCGCGGGGACGGCACCTTCTGTCCCGACTTCCACGGCGTGATCGTGACCGACGACGGACCCACCCTGCTGTTCGACTGGGGCGGGTACGGACGCGCCTATCCCCAGGGCGCCCGTCAGATCGTCTGCTGGCTCACCCACGTCAGTGACGACCCGGAGTACCGCTGGTTGAACGACGTCGTCTGCGTCGGTACCGGCGAGGTACGCCCGGACGAGCTGCTCCTCGATGTCGCCCAGCTCGTGTGGGAACCACCCGGCCCACCTCCGGCCGACGGCTGAGCACCGGTTCGGCGCGTCGAGGCCATCAGCCGTTCGAGGTGATCCTTGCCGGGTCGATCAACACGGCGGTACGACGCTCGGCGACCATCGTTCGGTCGTACTCGGCCCAGTCCTCGTGCGTTCCGCCGGCTGCCGTGAACACGTCACGCAACAGCTGCGGGAGGCGATCGACGGCAAACTCCGCCGGCACGTCGTCCGGGCCGACCAGACGGACCGGGCCCTCGACGGCCACCCACTCCCAGCCCAGCGCGGAACACCAGGGTGGCCCGACCAGACCGGCGGAGGAGACCGAGCTTTGTCGCCGACCCGGCGGCGACGAAGCCGACAACGGGCCGGTCGGAGAGCGGGTCGTCGAGCACGCCGGCGTTCACCAGCGAGGCGTGGACCGAACCGTCCCTCCGGGTGGTCGCGACGACAGCCAGACCGTGATCGGCGGCCGCGAGGCGGCGAACGAGGTCGAGATCGACAGGCACGCGTCCCACCTATAGCCGACCCGTGCGTCCCTCGTCACGTGCCTGGGCGTTGTTTGACGCCGGCGGCCAGCAAGGCGACGACCTCCGCGATGCGTGCCGCCCGCTCGTCGGGGCGGCGCTTCGTGGCCTCGATGTAGCGCAGAGAGGCGTTTCGGTAGAACTGGGCGATCGAGTCGAAGAACTCCCCCGCCTCCTCGTTGGCGGCGAGGGCCGCGGCGACATCCTCGGCGAGATCGTCGCGCTGCGGACCTTCCGGCCGGAGCACGACATCGACACGGTCACCGGCGGCGAGCCCACAGTCGCGACGCCATGCCGGGCCGAGCACCACGCCCCGGCCATCGTCGAGCGGTTCGATCACGCCGCGCACGCCCATGCCGTTGACCGACCCGTGGATGTGGTGCGCAGCCTTGCGGCCCCACACCACGTCAGGGTCGAACGGCACCGGCACGAACACCCGCCGCCGGCGGTCACTGACGAGGGTCGCCGCAAATCGCTGTGACTCGGCCACGAACCGATCCTCGCGCTCATGACGCGGTCCACCGCCTGACGCCGCCGCAGCGTTCCACCGCGTCGACGTGGTCAGGCCGATCCGCCGGCGATCTCGATGTTGACGCCCGTCAGGTACGACGACTCGTCCGAGAGGAGGAAGGCGACGACCTGAGCGACCTCCGTCGTGGAGCCGTAGCGGCGCAGCGGGATCATCGAGAGCATCTGCCCTGCGACCTCGTCGGGGTCGTCGGCGTAGTACGGGCTGCTGGCAACGGCCTGGGCTGCGACCTGGGTGTCCCACATCCGCCCGGGACCGATGAACGCCGGGGAGACGGCGTTGACCCGTACCGCTGCCGGGGCGAGGTCCTTCGCCGCGCTCTTGACCATGCCGATGACGGCGGCCTTCGACGCCGAGTACGCGGTCATGTTCGGTGCACCAGTGACGCCGGCCATCGATGCCGTGCAGACGATCGAGCCACCGGTGCCGCCACGAGCCATCGCCGCGCCGACGATCGACAGCACGTTGAGCGCGCCCACCACGTTGACCTCGATCACGTGCCGCGCATCGTCGAGCGGGTAGCGGTCGACGCGCTCGAAAGGCCCCTGAACACCGGCATTGTTGAACAGTCCTGTGGGCGGGCCGAGCTCGGCCACGCAGGTGTCGATGGCGCTGGCGACGTCACCGGCGGCGAGCACGTCGAACACCGCGGTCCAGGTGGGCGCGCCGTGGGCATCGCAGGCCCGCGCGGTCTCGGCGAGCCCATCGACGACCGCCGGGTGGTCGACGAGGCCGACGGCCCAACCCCGCTGGCTCAACAACGTCGCCGTCGCCCGGCCGATGTCGCCGGCGGCGCCGGTGACGATCACGATCGGACGGCGCGCTGACACGTTCGCGACGTTAGAGCGCGGGGCAGCGACGTCAGGCGCTGATCGGCGGCGGCGGCGTGGCCGCCAGCGCCGACCCGACTGCACTGGCCGCTCGCGTCGAAGCTGCTTGTGTCCGCAGATCACGCCCGAATCGGCGGAACGTGCGGACGAAGCGACCGCCCGGGCTGCCGCCTCGCTAGCGGACGCGGTGCCCGGCGTGGATGATCGCCGTGGGACGGGACAAGGTGTCGGGGTCGTCGCGAGGGTCGGCGTCATAGGTGACCACGCTGAGCGGGTCACCCGGGTCCGTGGTGATGCCGAGCCAGTCGCGTGCGGCCCACGACGCAGCCGCGAGGGCGCGCTCGGGGCCGATGCAGGCGGCGAGGTGGACGGTCTCTTGCCAGACCGATCCGTGCGGTGTCGTGTCCGTCCCCGCGAGGATCACCACGCCGGCGTCGACCGCGGCCTCGAGGTGCTCACCGAGCTGACGGTGCGCCCGCTCGACGTCCCCGCCGAACGCCATGCACGTCGCAGACAGGGTCGGTGTCCATGCGCCGCCCCGTCGGCCGAGCGCGTCGATGGCCGCCGGCGTCATCGATGTGCCGTGCTCGATCGAGTCGACGCCGGCGTCGACCAGCTCGTCGGCGATCCGTCCGGTGGTGTGCGCGGCGACGCGCACTCCGAACGAGTGCGCGAGGTCGACGAGCTCGGCGATGCGCTCGATGTCGAACGTGCGCGGCGGGTCCAGGAGCTGGTCGGGGGCCGGCGGGAGCGCGGTCGGGAAGTCGGCGATCACCTTCAGCCAGCGGGCGCCCCGTCCGATCTCGACGATCGCGGCCTCGAGCAGCTCGTCGACGCCCTCGTACAAGCCGGGGATGTACCGCCCGGGTGGGGCGAGGAACCGACCGGCGGCGAGCACGAGCGGCGCCTCGCGAGGGTGGTGCGGGCCGCCGACCCAGCAGCCCGGGACGGCCCCGACATCGCGGACGACGAGCACACCGGCGGCCAGCTGTGCGGCCAGGTTGGCGGCCACCGTCTCGGGCCGTCCGTGCTCGTGCTCCTCGGCGAACGCCAACGAGAGGTGGGCGTGCGCGTCGACGAGCCCAGGCAGCAGGAAGCGCCCCGGCACGGTGATCGGCTCTCCGGACCCGGGATCCTCGAGCTCGACCGCTTCACCGGTGGACACGTCGATCCCCTCGGCACGCCACCGCACCACCTGGACCCCCTGCCTGCTCGGCCGACGCACCGCAACTGCGACGGGATGACTCGGTGCCGGGCCAGAATGTACCCGTGGGTGGGTGCCTCCGCTGCGGACAGGAGAACCCGGCACCTGCCCGCTTCTGCATGGCGTGTGGCGCCGAGATGCCCGGGGCGGGGGCCGTGTGGCAGCGCCGCACGATCACCGTCGTGTTCGCCGATCTCGTCGGCTTCACGACCATCGGCGAGGAGCTCGACTCGGAGAGCCTCGCCGCGCTGCTCGGCTCGTACTACCAAGAGGCCCGCCGCATCGTGCATCGGCACGGGGGCTCACTCGAGAAGTTCATCGGCGACGCCGTCGTGGCCGTGTTCGGCTACCACGTCGCGCACGAGGACGATGCGCTGCGGGCCGTCCGGGCCGCCTCCGACCTTCGTGCGCTGATCCCCCGGCTCGATGGTGCGGCCCGCGAGCGCTACGGGGTGCCGATCAGCTTGCGCATCGGGGTCAACACCGGTGCCGTGACGCTGACCGCGGGCGACTCCACGTCCAGCACCATCCTCGGCGACTCGATGAACACCGCAGCTCGGCTGCAACAGAACGCCGCGCCGGGCGAGGTGCTGCTCGGATCGAGGACCTTCCAGCTGGTGCGAGACCACGTCGTGGTCGAAGCCGTCGCACCGATGACGGTGAAGGGCAAGTCGGAACCGGTCGACACCGTTCGTCTGGTGTCCGTCACGCGGCCCGGTGACGCCGGTCGGGACGGGGTGTTCAGCCCGTTCGTCGGGCGCCGGGCCGAGATGTCGGCGCTCCTCGCCGCGTTCGACGGCGTCGTGCTCGGACGACCGGCCATGGTCACGATCATCGGCGAGCCGGGCATCGGCAAGTCGTCGCTGTTCCGGCAGTTCCTCGCGATGACCGACGGGCAAGCGCGCGTGCTACGAGGGCGCTGTCTCCCCTACGGCGAGGGCATCACGTACTGGCCGCTCGGGGAGATCATGCGACGCGAGGCCGGCATCAACGAGACCGACGCTCCGGTCGCGGCGATCGACAAGCTCCGATCGTTGGCCGCGGGCGCCACCCCCCTCGCGGCGCTCGACACGATCGGGTCGGCGATCGGGTTGGTGCCGGCCCCCACGTCGGCATCGTCCATCGCCGACGCCTTCGTCGAGATCATCGCCGGCTGGGCCGCCGCCCAGCCCGTCATCGTGCTGTTCGAGGACGTCCACTGGGCCGAGCGGACCCTGCTCGATCTCGTCGAACACGTCGCCTCCACGCTGGCCGACGTTCCCGTCCTGCTGCTGTGCGCGGCACGCCCGGAGCTGCTCGAGGCCCGGGCGTCGTGGCCCGGAAGCGGCGCTCGCATCGACCACACGGAGGTCAGGCTCGGCCCACTCGACCCTGCCGACAGCACCGCCCTCCTCGGCACACGCCTCGACGGCGCCCGCCTCGAGCGTCCACTCGAGGACCGCCTGGTCGAGCTGGCCGGGGGGAACCCCCTCTTCCTCGAGCAGATCGCCTCGATGCTGCTCGAGGAAGGCCTCGTCGAGCGCATCGGCGACGAGCTCGTCGCGACACCCCAGCTCGTGCATTCCGTTCCCGCGACCGTCCACGCGCTCCTCACGGCGCGCATCGACCGTCTCACGCCCCAGGACGCGAGCCTGCTGTGCCATGCCTCGGTCGTCGGCGTGGAGTTCGATCTCGACGACCTCCACGTGCTGCTGCCCACGATCGACGGCGCCGCGCTGGCCGAGATGGCCGATCACCTGGTGAAGCGTGACTTCCTGGAAGGTCGCGGTCCGAGCGGCTCGTACCGCTTCCGGCACGTGTTGGTGCGTGACGTGGCCTACGAACGGCTCACCAAGGACGACCGGTCGCGGCTGCACATCGCCGCCGCCGAGCACATCCAGCTCCGGGCCCTCGGTCGGCTCGCCGAGTACGACGAGATCATCGGCTACCACCTCGAGCAAGGTTGGCGGTACCGCAACGAGCTCCGCCAGACGACGCCGGCGGACCTCGACCTCGCGCATCGCGCGGCCGCCCACTTGGCCGAGGCAGGGCGACGGGCGTCTCGCCGCGGCGACACCGGCGCGGCGATGAACCTGCTCGGACGCGCGGCCGAACTGCTGCCGCCCGGTCATCCGGCTCGCACCCGCGTCGTCGTCCACCTCGGCGAGGCGCTGATGGACGCAGGGCGGATGACGGATGCCGACCGACTGTTCTCCGAGCTCGACCACGCCGAGGGGGTCGACGAGGTGTCCCAGACGCACATCGAGATGTGCCGCGGACAACTGGAGCTGCAGCAGCTGCCCTCCACCGCCGCGGTGATGGAGCTCCATCGACGGGCGAGCGATGCGATGGAGCTCCTGGCGATCGCCGGCGACGAGTCGGCGCTCCTGCGTGCGTGCTGGCTCTCCTACCTGACGAGCATGACGGTCGGTCGGTCGACGGCCGCCCGTGGCGCGATCGATCGCCTCAGCGGCGTCGCCGGCCGGCTCTCCCAGCCGGTCGCTGGTCGGTTGCCGGGCATGCTGGCGATGAACCTCGCATGGGGTCCGACACCTGCCGCGGATGCGTTGACGGAGATCGAGCGGATCCTCGCCAGCGTGCGCAACGACCCGGCGGCCGAGCCGTTCGTGCTCGCCCATCACGCCTACGTGCTGGCTCAGCTCGCCGACGTCGACGCGGCGCGCCAGGCCCTGGCCCGCATGCGGGAGATCGCGGAACGTCGGGGTCAGCGGATCCTCCTCTGGAGCTCGTGGGGCCAGAACATGGGCCGCGTCGAGTTGCTGGCCGGCGAGGCCGAGCGAGCCGAGCGCGCCATGTTGCCCTGCTACTCGGCGCTCCGCGATGTCGGTGAACGGGGGTTCGCTGGCACCATCGCCGGCCAGCTCGCCCACGCCCTCGTCGAGCTCGGCCGCTACGAGGAGGCGGCCAGCTTCGCGACGGCTGGGCGCGACCTGGCCGGCGAGGCCGACGTGCTGTCGCAGATCCTGTGGCGCAGCGCGCTGGCTCGCGTGGCAGCCCGAGCTGGGAGCGGCGCGGAGGCCGTCGAGCTCGCACAGGAAGCGGTGTCACTCGCGGACACGACGGAGTGGCCCAACGTCGCCGCCGATGCCCTGCTCGACCACGCCCGCGTGCTGGCTCGGCTGGGCGAACCGGCCGGGGCCGCCTGCGAACAGGCCGCGGCGCGCTTCCGGAAGAAGGGCAACCTGGCCGGCCTGGCGAAGGTGGCGGCGCTCACATCGGGCCGCGCCTAGGATTCAGCGGCGGGATGCGACCACGGGGGTGACCAATGGCGGATGAGACGACTCCAGGCGTTCTGCTCAAGGCGGCCGACGGCAGCTACTACTTCATCCCCCACAGCAACCTGTCCTCGTACGAGCTGGGAGCGCTGCCGCCGTCGCTCGACGTCGACGGCCAGGTCGCGACGAACGTCCCGCGGCTCGATGCGTTCGACGTGCAGCGGGTCACGGGTGTGACCGATGCGGACACGGCGGCGAGCATGCCGACGCCCGAGGCCGGGCCGGATGCTGCCGCGTACATGCCGACCCCCGAAGGCGGTCCCGCCCACCCTGAAGCGTGACCGCGCCCTCGCCGGACGAGGGACGCGCGCTCGGCGCTGCTGCGCCGAAGCGCTTCCTCGGCGGGACGCACCGCACCCGCGACCCGGCTGAGACGCTCACCCTGCTGCAGCCGCGGCTCGGGCCGATGGGTGTCACACGTGTCGCGGTCGTCACGGGCCTCGACGTCATCGGCATCCCCGTGGTGATGGTCTGCCGCCCGAACAGCCGGTCGCTCTCCGTGTCGCAGGGCAAGGGCACGAGCCTGGTGACGGCGAAGGTGTCGGGGATCATGGAGTCGGCCGAGGGATGGCACGCCGAGAACGCCCTCGCCCCTCTTCGGTTGGCGACCTACCGGGAGCTCCGGAACGTCGCGACCGTCGTCGACGTCGAGCAACTGCCCCGCGCATCCTGGTCCCGGTTCCACGCCGACCTGAGCATCCTGTGGGCCGAGGGCGTCGACGTGCTGTCATCGAGCGCGCGTCTGGGTGCCGTACGAGACGGTCCACCTCGACTTCCGCGTGCCGGGGCCGCAGGGCACGGGCTGCTTCCTCACGACCGGCACCGGGCTGGCCGCCGGCAACAACCTGCTCGAGGCGGTGAGCCATGCGCTGTGCGAGGTCATCGAGCGCGACGCCTTCGCGCTGGCGGGTGACTGGAGCCCGGACGAGCGAGCGCATCGGCGGATCGATCCCGACACCGTCGACGATCCCGAGTGTCGCCTCCTGCTCGACGCGTACGCGGCCGCAGACGTCGCCGTCGCCGTCTTCGATCTGACGTCCGACGTGGGCCTCCCGGTCTTCTCGGCCACCGTCGCCGACCGGGATCCCGACTCGGTGCGGCGCCTTCCGGCTGCCAAGGGCGGGGGCTGCCACCCCGATCGGGGCATCGCCCTCTCGCGGGCCCTCACCGAGGCGGCGCAGAGCCGGCTGACGATCATCGCCGGCAGCCGGGACGACTGCCCGCCGGCGTACTACCGACGGGTCCGCGATCCGGATGCCCTCGCCGCGGGGGTCAACGCTGCCTCCGATCGTGGTCGTCGGTCGTTCCTGGACGTCCCGAACGTGGCCGCCGATGACATCGGCGCGGACGTCGCCGGCGCACTCGACCGGCTGCGGGCCGTCGGCGTCGACCGCGTCGTCATGGTCGACCTCACGCGGCCCGACGTCGGCATCCCAGTCGTCCGGATGGTGGTGCCGGGCATGGAGGGCTTCGCCGACAAGGTCAGCGGCCTCGTGCCGGGCGCGCGGCGGCGTCGCGTGATGCAGATGGCCGCGTCGTGAAACCCGTCGTGGTGTTCCTCGGACCGACGCTGCCGGCCGACGAGGCCCGGACGGTGCTCGACGCGCAGTACCTGCCGCCGGCGGCGCACGGCGACGTGCTGCGTGTCGCGCAGCGGCGCCCGTACGCCATCGGCATCGTCGACGGCGTGTTCGAACGCGTGCCGTCCATCTGGCACAAGGAGATCCTGTACGCGCTCTCGCAAGGCATCCGCGTCTACGGGGCCGCCAGCATGGGCGCGTTGCGGGCCGCGGAGCTCGACCGGTTCGGCATGCAGGGCGTGGGTGGGATCTACCGGGCATATGCCGACGGCACGTTGGAGGACGACGACGAGGTGGCCGTCGCCCATGCCGATCGAGAGCACGGCTTCCGGGCGCTGTCCGACGCCATGGTCGACATCCGGGCGAAGGTGCAGGAGGCACGTGACGAAGGTGTCATCGGCGCCGACACCGCGGCTTCACTCGTCGAGCGGGTCAAGGTGACGTTCTACGCGCAGCGCTCCCTGGTGGCCGCGCTGGACGACAGCCCGGAGCACCGGGCGCTCCGAGCATGGCTCGCCCGCTCGCCGCGGTCGCGCAAGCGCGAGGACGCCGTCGAGTTGCTGCGCACGATGAAGGCCGACGCCGAAGCGGGCGCACCGGTGAGCCAGCCGGCGTGGACGCTGCAACGGACGCGGTACTGGGAAGAGGCGAGACAAGCGGTCATCGTCGACGACCTTGCGGCCGGCAGTGGCGAGCTGGAACTCGTCGACGAGCCGGCGCAAGCCGTGCTGGACGAGCTTCGACTGGATCCCGACGAGTTCGTTCGGCTACGCGATCGCGCACTGCTCGTGGCCGTGGCACGGCACGCGGCGGCAGCACTGGGGGTGCCCGAGTCGGCATGGCTGCGTCAGGAGGCGCTCGACGAGGAACGCCGCCGGTCCGGACTCCTCACGCCGGCCAGCGTCCACGACTGGCTCGCTACCCGCCGTCTCGACGAGGGCGCGCTGGCGCCGCTCGCGGAGCGCCTCGCCGTGCTGCGGTGGGCACGGCTCGCGTACCGGAACGACGTGGCCGGCGAGCTGATCGACGTGGCACGCGCCGACAGCCACTACCCGGAGCTGGTCGAACGAGCGGCGCAGAAGGCCGCC
The DNA here is from genome assembly GCA_963784255.1 of uncultured Acidimicrobiia bacterium. Taxonomy (GTDB): domain Bacteria; phylum Actinomycetota; class Acidimicrobiia; order Acidimicrobiales; family Ilumatobacteraceae; genus JALZMG01. The sequence goes on from CAWAQO010000009.1 coordinate 231,755, forward strand.
GCGCTCGACGTGGTCGCCATCGACGGCTCGGTGCCCTCGGATGCCGAGCTCGTCTCGTGGTACTTCCGGGAGCGGCTCGGCCGCGATGTGCCCGTCGCCCTCGACGACTGGGCCTCGGAACACGGCTGGGAGCGATCGAGCGATCTGGTCCGCGCCGTGCGCGCCGAATGGCGCGCTGTCACGTCGGCGGTGTCGCCCGGCGAAGGCGGCGGGCGGGGACGCGTACAGTCGCTGGCATGAGGGTCGACGTCCGTCACAGTCCATCGTTCGCCGTGGCGCGCGTCGGGCTCGATCCAGGCGAAGCATTCCGTGGTGAGGCCGGCACGATGATGGCGACGTCGGCCGGCGTCGAGGTGAAGGCGAGCACCCAGGGCGGGGTGATGAAGGGCTTGAAGCGCTCGTTCCTGGGTGGCGAGAGCCTCTTCATCACGACGTTCACCGCCCCGGACACCGGCGGTTGGGTCGACGTGGCGCACCACCTCGCGGGCGACATCATCACGGCCGGCGTCAGTGACGACGAACCGATGTCGATCACCAAGGGGTGTTGGTTGGCATCGTCCGTCGGTGTCGACCTGGACACCAAATGGGGCGGGTTCAAGAACCTGTTCGGCGGGGAGGGTGGGTTCCTCATCCACGCCACCGGGGCCGGCACAGTGCTGCTGGCTTGTTACGGGGCCCTCGACACGCTCACGCTCGGCGACGGCGAAGCCGTCACCATCGACAGTGGTCACGTCGTGGCGTTCGGCCCGAGGGTGCACACCGAGCTGCGCAAGGTGACCGGCGGCGTGGTGCAGATGCTGAAGTCGGGAGAGGGGCTCGTCTTCGACTTCACCGGCCCGGGCTGGGTGATGACGCAGTCCCGGAACCCGTCCGCGCTGGAAGCCTGGATCCGCCAGGTCGCACCAGGTCAAACGGGTGGCGCGTCGGGTGGCGTGCTCGGCAACCTGTTCGACTGACCCCGAACCACGGCCTCCGTCACGTTCGATCGATGACGGGACATCGGGTCTCAGCGCTTGCGCCTGGTTGTCTCGGCCTCGGCCTTGAGGCGCTGGAGGCTGCGCTCCCAGTGCGGCGCGAACGCCATGAGCCAGTCTCGTTGGATCTCACCAAGGGGCTCAGCGTCGAGGGTGTAGTGGTTCTCGCGGCCGCGCTCCTCAGCCCGGACGAGCCGGGCGTCGCGAAGCACGCGCAAGTGCTTGGACACCGCGGGCCGGCTGATGTCCGGGCAGCGCGCGGCAATGGCGCCCGCCGGCAAGCTCCGATGCTCCCGCAGGAGCTCGAGGATCGCTCGCCTGGTGGGGTCGGCGAGCGCACCGAAGATGCGGTCAGCTGACGACGCGTTCGCGGAGGGCCTCCAGTTGCAACATGGTCCACCCGCCCTCGAAGCCACGATGGTCCTCGGCAGCTTCCGAGCCCACCACTTCGAAGCCGTGGTGGAACAGCTCCACCAGCGTTCCGCCGTCGAGTGCCGTGAGCCGGATCGTCACGAGCGGCGGTGCCTTCCAGCCATGACCGACCCAGTCCTGTTCGAAGGTCAGCTCCCGCGGCGGATCGAAGACCACGACCCGGCCGACGAACCGCAGCGCTTCGTCGTCGAGCCGGCCGGCGTCCGTCTCGACCTCCGCTCCGACCCGTGGCTCGTAGCGCACGAGTGTGTGTCCGGTCCCGAACCAGCGGCGCATCGGCTCGAGACCCTCGAACTCCTCCCACACCCGCTCGGGAGTGGCGTCGATCCAGATGCTCCGCCGAACTGCGAGCGGTCCGATCTCGGTGCCCATGTCCCTCCCATACGTAACCGTACGGTGACATGTAACCACTTGGTGACGCGACCCGCAAGGGCCACACGTCCGCGATGGTCGACGCTCATTGCCGTGCGACAATCGTGTCGATGGTCCTGCCACCGACCGATGCCCGGTTTCGCCTGAGGATCAGCGCCGTCTCCGGCGGCGTCAAGGTGACCGCCGAGCCCCGCACGGACGTCGTCGTCGATCGTGGAGGCGTCGCCGCGACGACCGCCGATGGTGCCGTCGAGATCCGGGCGGCCCGGCCGTCGGACTCGGTCGATGTGAGGTGCCCGGCGGGCGCCGACGTGATGGTCGGCACCCGCTCGGGTGGCGTCCAGCTCGATGGGCGGTTCGGCGCCGTCGGCGTCACGTCGCAGAGCGGGTCGATCCGTGTGCGGGCGGCGGAGGAGGCTGATCTGCGCACGGTCTCGGGGAGGGTGGAGCTCGACGAGTGCGCCGGGCGATGTCGCGTGTCGACGACGAGCGGACGCATCACGGTGGGCGCCACTCGCGACGCGGAGATCTCCACGACGTCGGGTTCGATCGGCGTCGACGATGTCGCCGGGGCGGTCCAGGTGCGTTCGGTCAGCGGCACCGTCACCGTCGCCTCGTCGGCCGGCGGTCCGATCAGGGTCAGCACCGTGTCGGGCTCGATGACGATCCGCCTGCCCACTGGTGTGCGCCCCGCCGTCCGATCGTCGGGGCGGGGCACGGTGCGCAGCGGTTTCGAACCGGGCGACGACATGGTCGTCGACATCGCCACCGTCAGCGGCACCGTCCGGCTCGTCCCCGCCTGATCGTGGATTCGACGGCCACACCGTCAGAGCCGGTCGAGGGCACGATCGTGTTCACGGACATCGTGGGCTTCACCGAGTTCACCGCGACACGCGGCGACACCGAGGCGCTGCAGCTCCTCGCGACGCAGGATCGTCTCGTGCGGTCGGCGCTGCCCGAGCGAGGCGCGTGTCGTCAAGGAGCTCGGCGACGGCTTGCTGCTCTGGTTCCCCGACCCGGTCACCGCGCTGCACAGCGCGTTCGCGCTCCACCGCGGCTTCGAGGAGGAGTCGACGTCCAGCGGCCTCCCGCTGCTGATCCGGGTCGGGATGCACCACGGCACCGCCCTCGCGCGCGGCGCCGACGTCGTCGGACACGACGTCAACCTCGCGGCGAGGATCGTCGACGTCGCCGCTCCCGGCGAGGTGCTCGTCTCGGACACGGTGCGAGCCGGCGTGGACCCCAGCGCGGCCGAGGTGTGCTTCAACGAGCTGGGACCAGTCGTCATGAAGGGCGTGCCAGGTCCGATCCGGCTGTGGCGGGCGACGGCCTGCTGACCGGCGACGAACGCGTCAGAGCTGGACGCCCTTGGTCAGCGCGCCGTCGACGACGAGGTTGGCGCCGGTGATGAAGCTGGCCCGCGGGCTGGCGATGAAGGCGACCGCGTTGGCCATCTCCTGGGGCGTGCCCATCCGCCCCGTCGGGTTGAGACCGAGCGCCAACGAGAAGAGGTCGGGGTTGCCCGTCTCGATCTGCGCCCACACGCCGCCGTCGAAGTAGGTGTTGCCCGGCGACACGGTGTTGGCGCGGATCCCCTTGCCGGCGAGGTGGTACGCGAGTCCCTGCGTGTAGTGCACCAGGGCGGCCTTGAACGCCCCGTAGGCACCCGATGCGAAGTCGATCTCGCGGCCCGAGACGCTGGAGATCGTGACGATGCACGGGCGCGGCCGACTGCTCCAGGCTCGGCATCGCCGCGTCGACCAGCCGGACCGCACCCATCATGTCGATCTGGAAGCCGCTCTGCCAGTGCGCCTCGTCGCCGCCGATGGCGAGCGCGGAGACGTTGGACACGACGATGTCGATGCCGCCGAGCTCGGTCGCGACGTCGCGCACCCATGCCTGCAGGGCCGGGCCGTCGCCCACGTCGAGCGCCCGGCCGGTGGCGTGGACGCCCTTCGCGCGCAGCGCGGCCACCGCGTCGTCGACGCCGTCGGCGTGGCGGGCGCAGATGGCGACGTTGGCGCCCTCGTCGGCCAGCGTGTCGGCGATCGCCCGCCCGATGCCCTTGGTGGCGCCCGTGATGACGGCGTTCAGGCCGCCCAGCCCGAGGTCCATGCTCAGACTCCTTCGAGGTAGGTCTTGCGGATCGCCGCGCCCACGGTGTACTTGGGGTCGACGAAGTTGCCCAGCCGGACGCGTCCGCACTGGCTGAGCATCATGTAGGCGTCCCATCGGTCGAAGCCGTAGTCGCGCTCCATCCAGTAGATGAGCTCGCGGTAGGCGATCCGGGCCGCGTCCTCGAGCGGACGGGCCGACCCGATGGCCATGATCACGTCCTCGTTCTCCAACCGTGGCCAGTCGATCGTCCAGCCCTTGATCAGCTCGACGTGGATGGTCGTCAGGCTGGCGTACTCGACGGCGGTGCCGCAGACCTCGCCGTCGCCCTGGCAGGCGTGGGCGTCGCCGATGAAGAGGCGAGCGCCCGAGGTGCGCACGGGGAGGTAGGTGATGCTCCCCGGTCCCATGTCCGGCAGGTCCATGTTGCCGCCGTGGTTGTCGGGCGTGAGCGAGTTGATCGAGTCCAGCTCGGGCGACGTGCTCAGCGTGCCGATGTGTGGGCGGTACGGCAGCGTCACCCGGTCGCTCCAGTAGACGTGCTCGCTGTCGAGGGGGACCTTGCGCACCCGCTCGGGGAGCGGCTGGTTCAGCGTGGCCGTCAGCGAGGTGCCGGTGAGCGCGCCGAACTCGGGGATCATGGCGCACGTGCCGCGTGGGTTGTCGCCGCGGGGCGCCATCGACTCGATGTGGACCGCCAGCGCATCGCCCTTCTCCGCGCCGGCCACCATGATCGGCCCGTTCTGCGGGTTGACGAACGGCATCGTCAGCGTCGCGCTCGGGAGGTCGGACTCGGTGTGGATCACGCCGCCGAACGCATCGCGCGTCTCGACCGTCACGCGATCGCCGGGCTCGATCTCCAGGACAGGCGTCGAGTACGGGCCCATGGTGAAGTGGAACGTCCCTTGGCGCTCCTCCGTGAGCACGTGCGTGGAGCCCACCTGACCGCCGGCGAGACCTCGCCGAGCCATGATCGAGTCGTCCGGCCACCCCACCCGGCCGAGCGTAGATGACCGCGTTCGTGGTGACGGGCCTGCGGGGCATGCTGGTCACCGTGGCCGACGACGTGTTCTCGACCGACGACCTCCTGGCACTCGGACGCTACGTCGCCGAGCGCTGGACGGCGGGCGCGGCCGCCGACTGGTCCTCGCCCGCCGGCACGCTGGAGTGGTCGTGCACGGAGACCGCCGACCACGCCGTGGACTGTGTGTTCGCACCGGCTGTGTTCCTGGCCTCCCGACGCACCGACCGCTACCCGGACATGCCGATCTTCACGGCCGGGCCCGACGCCACGGTGAACCAGCTCGTCGAGTCGCTCGAGGTGATGTGCCGACTGGTGGTCGACGTGGTCGACGGTGCCGCTGCGGACGTGCGTGCGGTGCTGTTCAGCGGGACGGAGCCGACGCTCGGCGCGCCCGCCGACTTCGTGCCCCGCGCTGGGCTCGAGCTGATCCTCCACGCCCACGACGTCTGCGCCGGGCTCGGCCTCGACTACGAACCCGATGCCGACCTCGCCAGGCGCATGCGTGACCACACGTCAGGGTGGTCGATGTGGGCGACCGCGTTCGGCCGCGACGTGGCGCACACCGAGGACCCCTGGGGCGACCTCCTGCTCGCGGCAGGCCGCCATCGCTGACCGGCGAGGGCCGGCACCGGATCAGCGGGAGCGGTCAGTGGAGGCGCTCGGCGATGGCGAGCACGTCGGTGAGTGGGCGCGGCGTACGGCCCACGTCGACGGCTGCGTCGGTGAGCAGGCGGGCGTAGCGCAGCTTGCGTCGGGCGCCGGCACCGATGAAACGCCGCAGTTGGGCATCGACTGGCTGGCTTCGCCACGCGGCCTGCTTCTGGAGCGTGGTGAAGGCCCGGAGGTCGCCCTCACTGTCGACGACGGCGACCGCGTGGTCGACGCCGACGGCGCGGATCAGCTCGGCCTCCAGGTCGGCGACGCAGACGCACACGGACACGTCCAGCCCAGAGGCGTCGATCCCGCGGCGAACCAGCGCCTCCTCGTCGGCGTCGCACAGCGCCGCCAGCCGGAGGGTCACCGACGCGTGCTCGGCGAGGACCCGGCGGATGGCGCCGGCACCGCCGATCGGCACCACCGCGACCCGCTCCGCCGTCGGGTCGCGACCAGAACGCTTCGCCAGCGTCTCGACCGCGATCTGATCGCTGACCCCCTCGACGAGGATCATCGCGACGGGATCAGGTGTCCTGGCCAAGGCGATCCGCAGGCCGTCAGTCGCCGCCGCCGGGCCGTGCACGTACCCGGCGACCGCCACTCGCGCCGGTTCACCCCTCACCCGTGAAACGTTAGGGCGGTAGCGGGCGCTGTGGCGGAGCGGCATCGGGCGCGATACTCGACCTGGGAACGGCGGTCGTGGGCTCCGTCGCCCCAAGGGGGTATGCCATGTACGGGCTGGTTGTCGAGTTGGAGATCGACGAGGCGCAGGCCGACCGGGCCATCGAGTTCCTTCACCAGGTCGCGGTCCCGATGATCAAGCAAGGCGCCGGTTTCGTGAGCGGAACGTGGATGCGTTCGCGAGACGGTCGCCGCACCCGCAGCGTGATCATCTACGAGGACGAGGTGTCAGCGGACGCAGGTGCTGGGCGAGCACGACAAGGTCCTCCGCCTGGCGCGCCGACTCGGTTCGTCTCCGCCGAGGTCTTCGAGGTGATGGCCCAGGCCTGAGCTCCGACAGGATGGACCCGTGCCCGTCAACGTCCTCCTCGTCACCCTCGACCAGTTCCGTGGCGACTGCCTGTCGGCGGCCGGCCATCGCGTGGTGCGCACGCCGAACCTCGACGGACTGGCCGCGGCGGGCGTCCGGCTGGCGCGTCACCACAGCCAGGCCGCACCGTGCGCACCCGGCCGCGCCAGCCTCTACACCGGCATGTACCAGATGAACCACCGCGTGGTGGGCAACGGCACGCCCCTCGACGCCCGGTTCGACAACATCGCCCTGGCAGCACGCCGCGCCGGCTACCGCCCGGTGCTGTTCGGGTACACGGATCAGGCGGTCGACCCACGCGCGACCACCGGCCCGGACGACGCGCGGCTGACCACGTACGAGGGCGTCCTGCCGGGGTTCGACGCCATCCTCGACCTCCGCGGCGACCAGGAGCCGTGGGTGGTGTGGCTGGACGAGCTCGGGTACGACACCTCGCCAGGTGGCGAAGGTCTCCTGGCCACCGAGAGCGAGCGGCCGGCCGACCACAGCCTCGCCGCCTTCCTGACCGACCACGCCGTCGAGTGGATCGAGCGTCAGGACGAGCCGTGGTTCGCCCACCTCAGCTACTGGCGCCCGCACCCGCCGTACGCGGCGGCCGGCCGATGGGCCACGGCGTACTCACCCGACGACGTCGATCTGCCGATCCCTCCGGCCGCCGATCGCCACCCGTTCCACGACGCCGCCCTCCGTCACCCCGATGCCGTGGCCCCGACCGGCGAGTCGGCGCTGCGCGCCATGCGGGCCCAGTACTACGGCATGATCAGCGAGGTCGACGACCAGCTCGGCCGGGTGTGGGACGCCCTCGAGCGCTCGGGGCAGTCCGACGCCACGGTGGTCATCGTCACGGCCGACCACGGCGACATGCTCGGCGACCACGGGCTGCGGGAGAAGCTGGGCTACTGGGAGCAGAGCTACCACATCCTCGGCATCGTCCGCGAGCCCCGGCTCGCCATGACCCATGGCACGGTCGTCGACGCCTTCACCGAGAACGTCGACATCATGCCGACGCTGTGCGAGGCGATGGACGTCGACGTGCCGGTGCAATGCGACGGGTTCCCGCTCGGCCCCTTCCTGCGTGGTGACGCGCCCGCGCGCTGGCGGGACGCGACGCACTGGGAGTACGACTGGCGCGGCCAGGCGATCGCCAGCACGCCCCACGAGTGGCCGTGGGACCGCGCGCTGGAGCGTCGCCACCTCGCCGTGCACCGCGACGACCACCACGCCTACGTCCAGTTCGGGAACGGGAGCTGGCGGTGCTTCGACATCGCCGCCGATCCGACGTGGCGGACCGAGGTCGACGATCCTGGGGTCGTGCTGCCACTCGCCCAGGCGATGCTCACGTGGCGCTCCCGTCACGCCGACCGCACCCTCGCCGACCTCGTCATCGGAGCGGACGGAGGTGGGCGGTGGCCGCCCCTGCCGGTCGGGTGGGGCGCCGCGCCCTGATCGCCCGATCGCGTGCTCCTCGCCACCGTCCTCGCCCTGACGTCAGCGGGACTCCACGCGACATGGAACCTGGTCGCCAAGCGCAGCGCTGATCCGTTCATCGCCTTGTGGGGTCAGTTCTTCGTGGCCGGCCTCATCGCCGCTGTCGTGCTCGCGGTCACCCGGCCGCTGCCGGCGGAGGCCTGGGGGTGGGCCGCCGTGACGGGCGTCGTGCACGTGCCCTACCTCGTCGCGCTGGCCCTCGCCTACGAACGGGGTGACTTCTCCGTGGCCTATCCCCTGGCGCGCGGCGGCGGCGCCCTGCTCGCCGGCATCGGCGGGATCGTCCTGCTCGGTGACGACCTCAACGGCTGGTCGGTGGCCGCGATCGTGGCGGTGGCCACGGGCATGGCGCTGCTCGCCGCGGGCGCGGCCGCGCCGCAGGTCGCGGTGGCGCTGGTCGTCGCCGTCACCATCGGCACCTACACCGTCGTCGACGCCCACGCCGCGCGGGGCGTCGCCGGCAACATGTACACGTTCGCCGTCTTCCTCGCCGCGGGCACCTGCGTCACGACCTACGGCCTCGTGGTCGGACGCCGCCGCGAGATGGTGGTCGCGCTCTCCTCGCAGTGGCGGCGGTTCGTCGCGACGGCGGCCATGAGCATGGTGACCTATGGGTTGGTGCTCGCCGCGGTGCAGCGCGCTCCCGTCGGCTACGTCGCCGCGCTCCGCGAGTCGAGCGTGCTCATCGCCGCCTTCATCGGATGGCGGTACCTCTCGGAGGGCGACGTCCGGCGCCGCACGATCGCGGCCGCGATCATCCTGGGCGGTCTCGTGCTGCTGGTGATGTCGGGTTGACGACAGCGGTCACTCGGCGGCGACCACGCGGACCTTCGCCGGGCGCAGCTCGACGACGACACGGTCGCCGGCGGCGAGGGGCTCGCCCCCGGGATCGACCTGGGCATCGACGAGGAGGTCGAGTCGGTCGAGGCGGACACGGAGCAGGCTCGACGAGCCGGCGAAGTGCTCGCTCACCACGGTGCCCGGGAGCGCACCCGCGGTCGCGTCGCCGTTGCTCGATGCCCGGACGCGCACGTCCTCCGGGCGGGACATCAGGGTGACGCCGGCGCCGCTCGCCACGCCCGCCGGGGGTGCCACCTCGATGCGCACGCCGGCGACCTCGATGGCGCTCCCGTCGACCTGGCCCGGGAGCTCGTTGAGGCGGCCGACGAAGCGGGCGACGAAGGCGTTCGCCGGCTCGGCGTAGACCGCTCGTGGCGTGCCCAGCTGCTCGAGGCGACCGTCCGACATCACGCCGATCCGGTCGGAGATCGACAGCGCCTCCTCCTGGTCGTGGGTGACGAACAGCGTCGTCATGCCGAGCTGCAACTGGAGGCGCCGGATCTCCTCACGGAGGCCGACCCGGACCTTGGCGTCGAGCGCCGACAGCGGCTCGTCGAGGAGCAGCACGGCCGGCTCGACGACGAGGGCGCGGGCGAGGGCGACGCGCTGCTGCTGCCCGCCCGAGAGTTGGTGCGGGTAGCGCTTGGCCATCGCACCGAGGTGGACCCGCTCGAGGGCCTCGCCGACCCGCCGATCGCGCTCGTCGCCCGACACCCGGCGGACACGGAGCCCGAAGGCCACGTTGGACGCGACGTCGAGGTTCGGGAACAAGCTGTAGCTCTGGAAGACCATGCCGATGTTGCGCTTGTGGGCCGGCACCCGCACGACGTCGGCACCGCCGATGACGACGCGCCCGGCGTCGGGCTGCTCGAACCCGGCGGCGACGCGCAGAGCTGTCGTCTTGCCGCATCCCGACGGGCCGAGCAGGCTCACCAGCTCGCCCGGCTCGAGGGCGAGGTCGAACGACTCCAGGGCGACCGTCGAGCCGAACGTCTTGCGAACGGCGTGGAACTCGAGTGTCGCGGCCACGTCTACGCCGCCGGTCCGGCGAACGCCGCCAACGGCTCCACCGTGCCGCGGCCGCGCCGGGTCAGCAGGGTGATCAGCGCCAGCAGGAGCGTGGACATCAGCAGGAGCAGCAGGCCGAGGGCGAAGCCGCCTTGGACCTGGCGGAGGGCGAGCTGTTGGTTGAACGTGGGCAGCGTCTCCTTCAGCAGCAGGCTGGCGATCGTGAACTCGCCGAGCACCACCGTCGCCGTGAGGAACGCCGACGAGATCAGGGCGCTGGCCAGGTTGGGCACCAGTACCCGGAACATCGTGGTCGTCCACCCGGCCCCGAGGGACCGCGACGCGTCGACGAGCGTGCGCAGGTCGATCGCCGAGATCCCCGCATCGAGCGCCCGGTAGGTGAACGGCATGGCGAGCAGGGTGTAGAAGGGGATCAGGCTCAGGTCGCTGCGGATGAACCACGGAGCGAGCTCGCGGAAGGCGCCGGTCACGCCGACCACCAGGGCGATCGGTGGCACGACGTACGGCAGCACGGACAGCACCTCGACGAGGCCCCGTGCCGACGGGGCACGGAGGTGCACCCACAACGCGGTGGGCAGCAGCAGGCCGAGGGTGAGGACGATGGCGCCGATCGCCAGGCGCACGCTGAGCCACAGCGCCGTCCCGAAGCCGGGATCCCGCAGCGCGTCGAAGAGACCGTCCCATGTCCAGTTCTCGAAGAGGTTGGACCAGCTGAGCAGGGCGACCGGCACGCGCTGGAACGAGAACCGGGCCAGGGCGAGCAGCGGCAGGATGAAGTAGGCGGCGGCGAGCCCGAGCAGCACCCACGAGGAGACGGCACCGCCGCGACCGGAGCGGACGCTCATCGGCGCCACCGCTCGGCCCGCCGGCGCAGGAGGAGGTACCCACCCATCGTGATGAGCATGAGCAGGATCATCCACGCCGCCAGCGCGTAGCCGAGCCCCTGCTTGCCGGTGATGGCGTTGCCCTGGAGGTAGAAGCGGATCTGCAGCGGCACCAGGTTCCCCGCACCGGTCGTGAGGGCGTAGGCGGTGGCATAGGCGGCGAAGGCGTTGGCGAACAGCAGCAGCATCCCGCCGAGCGCGGCGGGTGTGAGCACCGGGATGCCGACCCGGCGCCAGTACGTCACCGCCGTGCCGCCGAGGTTCGCCGCCGCCTCCCGCCACTCCGGCTTGAGCCCGTCGACCGCCGGCAGCATCACGAGCAGCATCAACGGGATCTGGAAGTACAGGTAGACGATCGCGAGGCCCCAGAACGAGGCGATGAACTGCGCCGGGACATCGATCCCCGCCTCCGTGATCACCTTCGTCAGGAGCCCCTGCGTCCCCGAGCGCGGCGATGAAGGCGAACGCCAGGATGATGCCGCCCATGTTGGCCGCCACCCCGGCGAAGGCGGCGACGGCGCTGCGCAGCCAGCGCGGTCGCTGCAACCGGGCGACGACGAGCGCCAGCAAGGTGCCGATCAGCCCGCCGATCACCGCCGTGACCGCCGACAGCTTCAGCGAGTCGACGAAGTAGTCCCGGTACTGCCCGGTGATGGCCTCGCGCATCGCCGGCACCTCCGCGCCCTCGGTGCGCTCGAAGGCCCGGGCGAACACGGCCATCGCCGGCCACACCAGGAACACGCCGATGAAGGCGAAGAACGGCAGCAGCCCGACCCACGCGGTCAGGCCGCCCGCGCGCCGCGACGCCGTCGCGCCCGGCTGCGGCCGGTCGGGCGCGAGGGAGTCGGCGGCGACGGGCGACGTGAGCATCGAGACCCGCCCGGCCTCAGGCGTCGGCGACCATCGGGCCCCAGTTGGCCGCCAACGCCTCTTGGGCGGCGGCGATCTGGTCGAGCGTCGGGAACTCGATCTGCTCGATCAGCTCGGCCGGCGGCAGGTTGGCGAGCATGTCGTCGGTGATCACGCCGGACTCGACCATCGCCGCGTAGCGCGCCGGGATGGCCCCACCCTCGAGGTAGCCGAGCGCACCTTCGTCGGACAGGATGTGCTCGATCCAGAGCTTGGCCGCGTTGGGGTGCGGGCCGTCGGCCACCACACCCTGGGAGTAGTACGAGCCGTACACGCCGTCGGACGGGACGACGACCGCGACCTCGAAGCCGGCCTCTTCGAGCTGGCTCTGCAGCCCCGGGAAGTTGTACGTCCAGTCGAGGACGATCGGCGTCTCGCCGGCCAGGACGGACGCCTCGGTCACCTGCACGTCGGAGAGGTTGCCGCTCGCCTTCAGCTCGGCGAAGAACTGGATGCCCGGCATGATGTCGTCGAACGAGCCACCGTTGGCGAGCGATGCGGCCATCACGGCGGCGAAGGCCGCTCCCGCCTCGCGAGGATCGCCGTTGAGGGCGACCAGTCCCTCGTACTGCGGGTCCGTGAGGTCGGCGAACGTCTGCGGCGCCTCCTCGACGAGCGTCGTGTTGGACCCGATGGCCATGATGCCGTAGTACGCGGCGACCCAGTTGCCGTCCGGGTCCCGGAGCGTCGCGGGGATCTCCTCCCACGTGCTCGGCTGGAACGGCGCCCACAGCCCCTCGTCGGCCGCCTGCAGCGCGAAGCTCGGGCCGACGTCGAGGGCGTCGGGCATGTCCGGCTGGCCGGCGAGGGTCTTGACCGCCGTCAGCTCGTCGGCCGACGACGCGTCGGGGTTGGCGACCGGGTTGTCGACCCCGGGGTACTTGTCACGGAACGACTGCAGGATCCCGCCGTAGTTGGCCCACGTGTCCGGCAGGGCGATGAGGTTGACCTGGCCCTCCTCCTGCGCGGCCTCGTACAGCGCGGCGACGTCACCGGATGGTTCCCCCGCCGTTCCCTCCGCTTCCGTGCCGGCGGCGGTGGTGTCCGCGCCGCCAGTGGTCGCCTCCGCCGCTGCCGTGGTGTCGCTCGGCGCGGCATCGTCATCGTCGTCGTCACCGCACCCGGCGACGAGGGCGACGACGAGGCCGAGTGCGAGTCCCACACCGAGACGTCGACGAGACGGGTTCACGCGTGTGCTCATGGCCCGCCAACGTACTCACGGCGCTCGGTGCCGCGCGTCGACTCCGTGCGCCCGGACCGCCTCATGGCGCAACGCTCGGTGCGGTCGTTCGGCCGTCGCCCGACGTCAGCTCACGTGATGCACTTCGGCCAGTCCATAGACCGGCGTCGGGATGCCCTCCATGCGGGCCTTGATCTGCAGGGAGAGGAACTGGCTGTAGTGCCGGGACTGGTGCAGGTTGCCGCCGTGGAACCACAGTCCGTCCTGGCGGGTCGGCTTCCACATGTTGCGTTCCTCGCCCTCCCACGGGCCGGGGTCCTTGGTGGTGTCCGACCCGAGCCCCCAGACCTTGCCGACCTTGTCGGCGACGTCCTGGGAGATGAGCTGGGCGACCCAACCGTTCATCGAGGAGTAGCCGGTCGCCAGGACGATCAGGTCGGCCGCGAGCTCGCTCCCGTCGGTGAGCACCACCGACCGGTCCCGGATCTCGGCGATGCTCACGCCGCTGCGCAGCTTGACGTCGCCGTTGGCGACGAGCTCCGACGCACCCACATCGATGTAGTAGCCCGAGCCGCGGCGGAGGTACTTCATGAACAGGCCCGAGCCGTCGTCGCCCCAGTCGAGCATGAAGCCAGCCTTCTCCAGGCGCTGGTAGAAGTCGGCGTCGACCCGTGCCATCTCTTCGTAGACGGGGATCTGGAACGTGGGCATGATCCGGTACGGGATGGAGGCGAAGATCAGGTCGGCGATCTCGGTCGTGACTCCGTTGGCGAGCGCCTGCTCGGAGTAGAGGCCACCGAGAGCGAGCTCCATCAGCGTGTCCGAGCGGGCGATGTGCGTCGACGAACGTTGGATCATCGTCACGTCGGCGCCGTTCTCCCACAGCGCGGCGCAGATGTCGTGGGCCGAGTTGTTCGACCCGAGCACGATGCACTGGCGACCGGCGTAGGCCGCGCTGTCCTTGTGCGCGCTGGAGTGGTGGATCTCACCCGTGAACGTGTCGGCGCCCGGGATCTCGGGCACGTTGGGCACGCCCGACATGCCCGTCGCCATGACCAGCTGTTGCGGCCTGAGCACCACCTGTTCGTCGGTGCCGTCGTCGTGGTGGCGGACCACGTCGACGGTCCACTCGCCCGCCCCCTCGTCGTACTGGGCGTGGACGGCCTCACTGGCACCCCAGTAGTTGAGCTCCATCACCTTGGTGTACGCCTCCAACCAGTCGGCGACCTTGTCCTTCGGCGAGAACACCGGCCAGTTCTCGGGGAACTTGACGTACGGCAGGTGGTCGTACCAGACGGGGTCGTGGAGGCACAGGGACTTGTAGCGCCGGCGCCACGAGTCACCCGGACGCGAGCTCTTCTCGAGGATGATCGTCGGCACGCCGAGCTGCTTGAGCCGAGCGCCGAGGGCGATACCGCCTTGGCCACCGCCGACGATCACGCAGTACGGCTGGTCGTCGTAGCCGAGCGACGACTCGGCCGCTTGCTTGCGCTCCAACCACGACTGGCGACCCCTGACGACACCGTGCTCGACGCCCTTGGGACGCGCGCCGAGGCGCGGCTCCTCGTGCCCCTTGAGCTCGACCATCGTCGTCAGCAACGTCCAGCACTGGTTCCCCTGGAGCCGGATGTGGCCGTGACCACGAGCGACCGCGGTCTCGAAGTCGAACCAGCCGTCGGTGATCCCGTCGGCCTCGTTGGCCTCGCCGACGAGCGCGAAGCCGCTCGGCTGCACGTCCGCGAGTTGGGCGCGCAGCATGTCCGCGATCCCCTCGCGGCCCTCGACCGTCGTGATGTTCCACGTGAACGCCACGAGATCGCGCCAGTAGGACTCGGCCGCGAACATCGCCGCCGCCCGATCGACATCGCCTCCGTCCAGTGCCGCCTCGAAGTCCCGCAGCCAACCGGACACGGTCGCCGTCGCCGTCGTCATGACGAAACCCCCTCATCGGATCACGTGCTCATGGTCTACCTCGCGGCCGACCGGTGGGCGATCCTCCTGATCTTCGAGCGCTGATGACTCCGGCGGTTCAGAGCTCGCAGCTGCTCCTGCGGGTCTCGCCGCTGACGCAGGTGTCCCGACCGCTGTCGCCGCGGAGGCTGTCGTTGTGGAGACCGCCGTCGAGGAAGTCGTCACCGTTGCCGCCGTTGAGGTCGTCGGCACTTGCGCCGCCGTTGATCCAGTCGTTGCCGTCACCGCCATCGATCCTGTCCGGACCGTCGCCGCCGCAGATCACGTCGTTGCCGCCGAGCCCGTTGACCGTGTCGGCACCGCCGAGGGCGACGATCACGTCAGCACCGCCCGTGCCGGTCAGCACATCGTTCTGCGCCGTGCCGACGATCGTGGGAGCCGAGCCGTTGCAGGGCGGCGCGACCACGTCGTAGGAGCAGGTCGTGGTCGTCCGATTGCCGGCCCGATCGGCGCCCGAGACGCTCTGGGTGAACGTGCCGGCGGTGCTCGTGGTCGCCATCGTGGGTGGCTGGGCGTAGGGGGTCGCCGGTCCCGACGTGCTGTCCGTGAGCGGCGCCCGCACCCACGCCGCCGATCTGGTGGAGCTCGAACACCTGGCGCGGCGTCGGGCACGTCGCCGTGGGCGGGGTGACATCCCGCGAGACGGTCAGCGTCCTGCTCGACGTCCCGCCCGACGACGTCGCGACGCACGTCAGCGTCGTGCCGGCCGTGTCCGTGGCGATCGTCGCCGGTTCGCATCCGGGTCCGGACGACGCATCCGATTCGGGGTCGCCCACGTCCCAGCTGACGGCGACGTCCGAGACGTACCAACCGTTGGCGCCGAGCGTGCCGGACACGGTCGACGTGATGAGCGGAGGTGTGATGTCGTCGGTGCTCGGCCGCCACAGCCACACGCCGCGATACATGTTGACCGCGTTGGGCGCCGCGGAGACCGCGAACCCGCCCCCGATCGGGTACCAGCCGAAGCCGGCGCCTCCGGCGATCGGCTGTCCGGCCTCGTCGGTCGACGACGTCCAGCCGGCGGTCGACGAGCTGTGGAAGTTGTAACCGGTGACCGAGAACGTCGGTCGCATGGCGGTGAGGAACTCGTTGGCCGACCAGAAGTGGTCGGCGCCGGACACCTCGGGCGGTATCGCCGTCAGCATCGCCGGCTCGTACCGTCCCATCAACGCGACGACCTGCTCCGCCGTCGCCCACACCCAGCCCGTGAGGTCCCTGCCGCCGACCGCGCCGGAGCAGCGCGACTCGCCGTCGCGCGGGCAGGCCTGGGCGACCTGGTCGGGCGTCAGACCCACCGTGTCCGTCAGCTGCCGCCACCGCGTGCCGGTGCCGTCGTCCGACAGGTCCGCCGGTGCTCCACGAGCCGGTGACGAGCCCACCAGGGCGGTCAGCACCATGCCGGCGCACAGCACGGCCATCCGGGATGCACGATGTCCGACCACGCCCCCTCCTCTCGTCGCGTCGCGACCGTCGGGAGAGGTACGAGCGAGTGCGGTCGAGGGATTCCACGATCCCGGATTCCCCGCTCCCCGACGATGGGCGGCGCGCCGGCGGCCGCGCGGCGACGACGTAGTGTCCGCGGCCGTGTCGCCACGGCGGTCGTTCTGGGCCTGGGGGTTGGAGACCGAGGAGCCGTCCGACGCTGATCGGGCCCGTCGCGCCGAGCACCTGTCGCAGCGCTTCGGCGTCCCGATCACGCCGCGACCGGTGCCCCGGCTGGCCGACGCCGTGTTGCGCCCGCCCAGGCTCACCGTGCCGTCTGCGCTGTCTCAGGTGTGCACGACGGACACGTGGGAGCGGGCGTTCCACTCGCACGGCGCCCACCTGACCGATCGGACCGACGCGTTCAACCTGCGCTTCCCCAACCCCACCGACGTCGTCGCCCACCCGAGCACGGAGGCGGAGCTCGAGTCGGTGCTCGACTGGTGCTCGGCCGGCGGTGTGAAGGTCGTCCCGTTCGGCGCCGGATCGTCGGTGGTCTGGGGGGTCAACCCGCCCGAGGCGGACGCCGTCGTGACCGTGGCGATGGACCGCTTCGATCGCGTCCTCGAGGTGGATCCCATCTCACGGGCGGCCCGCATCCAGGCCGGCGTCTACGGGCCGTCCCTCGAGGACCAGCTGCGGCCACATGGGTTCACGCTGCGCCACTTCCCGCAGAGCTTCCGCTTCTCGACGCTCGGGGGGTGGATCGCCACCCGTTCCGGCGGGCACTACGCCACCAACCACACCCACATCGACGACTTCGTCGAATCGGTGCGCATGCTCACGCCGCAGGGATGGTGGGAGAGTCGCCGCCTCCCGGGGTCCGGCGCCGGGCCGAGCCCGGATCGGATGGTGATCGGCAGCGAGGGGATCCTCGGGGTGATCACCGAGGCCTGGATGCGGATCCAGCGCCGGCCGACGTACCGCGCGACGGCAGGTGTCGTGTTCCCGACATGGGAGGCGGGCACCACCGCGGTCCGCGACATCGTGCAGGCGAAGCTGTGGCCGGCCAACTGCCGGATCCTCGATCCGGCGGAGGCGGCGCGCGCGGCCGCGCTCGACGGCACGGCCTCGTTGGTCATCGTCAGCTTCGAGTCCGCCGACCACTCGCAACGCCACAACATCGGCGTGGCCGTCGACATCTGCCGTGCCGCGGGCGGCACCGTCGCCGACGAGGACGTCAAGGTCGACGACGGGCGGGGCGAACCGACGGGTCGCGGTGGCAGCGTCGGCGCGTGGCGCGACGCCTTCATCGGGGTCGACGTCGGCGTCGACACCAGCCTCGGGCTGGTCGCCGACACGTTCGAGACGGCGATCACGTGGGACCGCTGGCCGGCGTTCGACCACGAGGTGCGCCGGCGGGTCGGTACCGCGCTGCGCGAGGTCTTCGGCTCCACCGCCGACCTGTCGTGCCGCTTCACGCACGTCTACCCGGACGGTCCCGCGCCCTACTACACGTGGTTCGGGATGGGTCGGCAGGGTTCCGAGCTGTCGCAGTGGGCCGAGATCAAGTCGGCCGCCAGCGAGGCCGTGGCCGACGCCGGCGGCACGATCACCCACCACCACGCCGTCGGCCGGATGCACCGCCCGCAGTACGACCGCCAACGTCCCGATCTCTTCGCCGCCGCCCTGCGGGCGGCCAAGCACGCCGTCGACCCCGGGGGCGTGATGAACCCCGGCGTGCTCGTCGACCCCGACCAGCGCTGAGCGACTACGCGGCGCGGATGTCGGCGAGCAGTCCCGGGTCCAGGAGCTCCTCGCCGATCGTCTCCGGGCCGGCGAACATCCCGAGGAGCAGCGGGAACACGGCGGCGTCCATCGCGGCCATGCGGTCGTTGACGTAGCACCGGCGGGCATCACGGTTGTCGGCGTCCTCGGCCTGGGTGGCCGCGATGACGTCGGCGGCGAACCGCAGGCGGGCCATGCGAGCCATCCGCTCGGCACCGTACGCGGCGAAGGCGTCGGCCGTGCGGGCGCCGTCGAGCACCAGGTCGCGCACCGTCCGGGCGTCGCGCATGGCGATCGCCAGACCTTGACCGATGATCGGGTCGTTGTGGCCGGCGGCGTCACCGATCAGCACGGCGCCGTCCACGTACGGCTGGGCGCACCAGGTGTCGTCGCCCGGATAGGTCGCGCACGGTCCCGCCGGCGTCGCCGCCACGACCTGCTCGCTCCACGGGTAGCTCGCCACGGCGCAGGCCTCGAGGAAGCGAGCGGTCCCGTCCGGTCCTGCGAACCGGTGCTGCCCGGAGAGGCCGGTGCACACGTACGACCGCGCCCGACCGTCGCCCTGGTGGAACAGCAGGAAGAACCGGTCACCCTCGCCGACCATGACGTCGTGATCGTCGGGCACGCCGTCGAGGTCGTCGAGGAGCAGGCCGGCGATGTAGCTCGTCTCGTCCTCGCGCTGCAATGTGATGCCGAGGTCCCGGCGGGTCACCGAACGGCGACCGTCCGCGCCGACGACCAACGTCGGGCGCAGCTCGGTCGACCGTCCGTCGACCGCGTACTGCACCGACGGCGACGAGCCAGCGGTGACGTGGACCTGCGCGACGCCACGCACGACCGAAGCGCCTGCGGCGGCCGCCGCATCGAGCAGCGCCTGGCAGGCGTCGGGGTGGCGAAGGTTCAGCGAGCCGCCGACGTCGGGCACCACGAAGTTCATCGGGATGTCCCGCGGCTCGTCACCACCCGGGAAGTACTGCCGCCACGTGGGGGTGACGTGCGCGCCGGCGGCCATCAGCACGTCCTCGACACCGAGCCGGCGAGCCTCGAGCACGCCCCACGCCTGCATCGACTCCCCGCGCACACGGTCGGGGAACTCGACCGTGGCCTCCAGCACCGTCACACCGAGCCCCTCGACGGCGAGCGTTCCGGCCAGCGACGCGCCGGCGATGCCACCCCCGACCACCACCACATCCACCGCTGTCGTCTCCACGCGCTGCCTCCGACGATTCGTCCGCGGTCATCGAACCGTGTCACTCGACTGCGGTCAAGCCGTGCCGCGGCAACGACCCCCGTCACGAGGGCTCCGTCAGCCCGACCGCCGGAGGCGGAAGGCGGCCGTCTTGACGCGGTTCTGGCACGTCGTCGAGCAGAACCGCCGGCTGCCGTTGCGCGAGACGTCGGCGAACACGCGATCGCACATCGGCGCCGCGCACACGCCCAGGCGGTCGGCCCGCCCGGCGCCGATGTGGCGGGCCAGCGCCTCCGCGCAGATCGCCGTCCACATCGGCACCAGGTCGGCGTCGACGGGGTGGTGGTGCAGACGCCACCGGTCGCCGTCCTTGGCCAGGTGGGGATGAGCCGGGTGTTCGGCGAGGAGCCCGTTCAGCCGCGACGCGGCGGCGTCGACGTCGCCCCGGTCGAGGACTTCGAAGACCGCACGCAGCCCCTCGGCGAGCGCGACGAAGCCTGGGACGTCGGCGGCGCGGAGCGCTCCGACCGACGGCGGATCGACGACGAGCACACCGGTCAGGGCCCGAGTGGGATCCCGCGGGACGACCGGCGCGCCGCCGGCCCGTGCACAGGCGAGCGCGTTGACGAGCGCCACGGACACGCCCAGGCCGGCGTCGGCGTCGGCGTCACTGTCGAGGGGCTCTTGACGAGTCACCACGTCCGCCTCCAAGATGTCACTGATGAATGATGTTACATCAGTGACGGACGCGCCGTTGGCCGGGAAGGTGGCGCTCGTCAGCGGCGCCACGAGAGGGGCAGGCCGCGGCATCGCCGTCGCCCTCGGCGCCGCCGGCGCCACCGTCTACTGCACCGGGCGGACCACGCACGAGCACCGGTCGGAGATGAACCGGCCCGAGACGATCGAGGAGACGGCCGCCCTCGTCGACGCGGCGGGGGGCCACGGCGTCGCCGTGGCCGTCGACCACCTGGTGCCCGACGAGGTCGCCGGACTCGTGCAGCGCATCGACGACGAAGCGGGCGCGCTGCACGTCCTCGTCAACAACATCTGGGGCGCCACCACGATGGAGTGGGACAAGACGGTGTGGGAGTCGACGTTGGACATCGGGCTGCGCACGTTGCGCCTCGCCGTCGACACCCATGCCATCACCAGCCACTTCGCCATCCCGCTCCTGCTGCGAACACCCGGCGGCCTCGTCGTGGAGGTCACGGACGGCACTGCCGAGTACAACGAGGCCAACTACCGCGTGTCCTTCTTCTACGACCTCGCCAAGGCGGCCAACCTGCGCATGGCCTTCGCCCTCGGCCACGAGCTCGCTCCCCGCGGCGCCACGGCCGTGGCCGTGACCCCTGGCTGGCTGCGCAGCGAGGCGATGCTCGATGCCTACGGCGTCACGGAGGACACGTGGCGCGACGCGACGCGCGTGTCGCCGCACTTCGCCATCTCGGAGAGCCCGGCGTTCGTCGGCCGGGCGATCGCCGCGCTGGCGGCCGACCCCGAGGTCGCCCGGTGGAACGGGCGGTCGCTGTCGAGCGGTCAGCTGGCGAAGGTCTACGGGTTCACCGACGTCGACGGGAGCCGGCCCGATGCCTGGCCGTACGTCGTCGAGGTGCAGGACGCCGGCCGGCCGGCCGACACCACCGGTTACCGCTGACCGTCGCCGTCGTCCGGCCGGCGGGGCCCGAATCCCCGCCCTACGCGTCGGCGTAGAGGTCCTCGATGAGCCCGCCGTAGCGGGCGTTGACGCCGCGGCGCTTCAACTTCGACGTCGGCGTCAGGACGTCCGAGTCGGGCAACCACTCCTCGCCGATGAGCACGAACTTCTTGATCTGCTCGACCTGGGCGAACTTCCGGTTGACGGCGTCGACGCCGCGCTCGACCTCGGCGCGCACGTCGGGGTCGTCGGCCAGCTCGGCCAGCGACGCGTCCGCACGGTCGTGCGCCTTGGCCCACACCGCCGCGCTCTCCGGGTCGAGCACGAGCAGCGCGCTCACGAACTTGCGCCCGTCGCCGATGGCGCACGCCTGGCCGATCAGTGGGATGGTCTTCAGCGCGACCTCGAGGTTGGCCGGCGAGATGTTCTTGCCGCCCGACGTGATGATCAGCTCCTTCTTGCGGTCGACGATGCGCAGGAAGCCGTCGTCGTCCATCACGCCGATGTCGCCGGAGTGGAACCAGCCGTCGACGAGCGCGTCGGCCGTCTTCTCCGGCGCCTTGAAGTAGCCCTGGAAGACGTTGTCGCCCCGGCAGATGACCTCGCCGTCGTCGGCGATGCGCACCTCGCAGCCGGGGATCGCCGGCCCGACGGTGCCCGGCTTGATGCGGTCGGGGTCGGCCTCCCACGTCATCGGGCCGGTGGTCTCGCTGAGCCCGTAGATCTCGCTCAGCGGGACGCCGACGGCGTTGAACCACTCGACGATCTCGCGCGGGATCGGTGCCGCACCGGTGATGCCGAGGCGGAGGGCGTCCAGACCGACCAGCCCGCGCACGGTGCCGAAGGCGACGGCGTCGAGGAAGTCCCACGTCGCCTGCTGCTCGTCGGTGATGGTGCCGGCCCGGCGCGCGGCGAGGATCGGGAGGGCCGCGGCGACAGCCTCGTCGAACGCCTTCTTCTTGTCCGGATCGGCGGCGAGGGCGGCGTTGACCCCGAGGTAGACCTTCTCCCACACCCGTGGCACGCCGAACATGACCTCGGGATGCACCTCGCGGGCGTAGCTGGCGATCTGTGAGGGGTCCGGGCAGCACGTGACCGTGAAGCCGAGGCGCATCGCGTTGTAGTGCGAGGAGATGCGTTCGGCGATGTGCGCCATCGGCAGGTAGGAGACCACGCGCAGGCCGACGCCGGCGTCGTCACCGAGTGCGAACGAGTAGCAACGGGTCAGCTCCTCGCACGTGAACACCACGTTGTGCTGGCTGATCATCACGCCCTTGGGCGGGCCGGTGGTGCCCGAGGTGTAGATCAGCGTCGCCAGATCGGCCGGGTCGGTGGCGGCGCCCAGCGCGTCGAGGTCGGCCGGTTCGGCCGCCAGCAGCTCGGCGAACGGCGCCACGTCGGCGGGGAGCCCATCGGCCGGCGGCTCGATGACGAAGATGCGACGCAGCCGCGGCAGCTCGTCGCGCACCTTGAGGAAGCGCTCGAGGAACCCGGCGTCCTCGACGACGGCGATCTCCGCCTCGGCGTGATCGACCAGGTACTGCAGCTCCTCGGGCGACGACGAGTTGTAGATCGACACGGGCGTCGCACGGAGGAACGACACCGCCAGGTCGACGACGTGGAACTCCGGCCGGTTGCGCATCATCAGCACGGTGCGCTGGCCGGGCTGCAGTCCCGCCGCGGCCAGGCCGTTGGCGACGCGGGCGACCTGGTCGCGCATCTGCCCGTACGTGGTCTCGTCCCAGTCGCTCGGGCGGTCGCCGGACATGCGTCGCAGGGCGACGACGTCGGCGTTGGCGTCCGCCGTGCGCAGGAACGCCTTCGGAAGCGTGTCGCCGCTGACGGCTCCATTGATCTCGGCGGCCTCCGCGGCGTAGTCGCGAGCGTTCGGCATGGCGAGGACCCTCCCCCCTCGAGGCGTGCAGGACGGGACATTCTCGCACCCCATCGGGGTCGTGCGGCCACACTGTCGAGATGAGTGAGCGCAGCGAGCAGTGATGGCCGTGGTGGTCGGGCTCGACGTCGGGGGCACCAAGACCAACGCGACCGTCCTCACCGACGCCGGGCAGTTCCTCGTCGGGACCATGGTCGAGGTGCCCAGCTGCGTCAACGACGGTCCGCCGGCAGCCGTCGAGGCGATCGCCGACGCCATGGTCCACGCCCTCGACGTCACCGGCACCAGCGGGACCGCCGTGCGGGCGGTGGGGCTCGACACGCCGGGCCCGGCCAGCGCCGAGGGTGTCATCTCGGCGCGCGGGGCCACGAACTTCGCCGCGCCGGAGTGGTGGGGCTTCGACATCCGCGCCGCCGTCGAGGCGCGGCTGCAGCTGCCCGTGATCTACAACAACGACGGCAACGCCGCCGCCCTCTACGCCCACGAGCACCACTTCGGCATCGATGCGCCGCACCGATCGTCGGTGTCGGCGATCGTCGGTACCGGCCTCGGCGGCGGCGTCATCGAGGCCGGCCGCATCGTCCACGGCGCCGCCGGCATGGCCGGCGAGTTGGGCCACGTGCACATCCCCCTCGACGGGCTGCTCGTCGACGGGCAGCCGGTGCCGCGGTGCAACTGCGGCTTCGCCGGCGACCTCGAGAGCATCGCCTCGCTGAGCGGCATCGCCAACAACCTCCTGCCCTTCTGGCTCACCCGCTATCCGGGCCACCCGTTGGGCGAGCTCGAGATCGGCACGGCGGCCAAACTCGTGCGCGACTACGGCGAGGCGGGCGACGAGATGGCCCTGCGCATCTTCGAGCAGCAGGCCGTCGCCGTCGGCCGGATGTTCACGATCGCGGCGAACTTCACCGACCCACACGCGTACTTCGTGGGTGGCGGTGTCACGGATGCCGCCGCGCACTTCCGCACGTGGTTCCTCGACCACGTGCGCGCCGCCACCCGGCTGCGCGACGAGCAGCGGCGCGTCGCCGAGTTCGCCGTCGTGCCCGACCTCGACATGGCCGGTGCGCGAGGGTCGGCGCTGGCCGCCCTCCGCGCCATCCGCCCGGCACCCTGACGGGCCCGACGAGCCGACCCCCAATCTGGGCGGGAATCTCACCACTCACCGATCTGGGCGGGATTCGTCCCAGCAGCTGGCGAGATCCCCGCCCGGATCTCGACGGGCACCCCGGCGCCGAGGTTCTGTGTGAATTCTCCGGCCAGATTCGAACGCGAATCGTCGTCAGAACGCTGCCGGCGACTCCGGCAGCAGGCGGGCGCGGAGCAGGTCGAGCACCTGGTCGAGGGCGCGGCGCGTCGGCTGGTCGGGCTCGTCGACGAGGTGCTCGGTCAGCACGGAGTGCGCCGGCATCCCGGCGTCCGGGTTGGCGCAGTCGTCGTCGAGCTCGACGGCGACGAAGGCCGCGCCCAGCTCGCGACGCAGGAGCTCGAAGCGCTCGGCCGGCACGAAGCGGTCGCCCTTGAAGCGCAGCCCGAGCACCTCCAGGCCCTCGGCCGCGCAACGAGCCCGCACGACATCGAGGTCGGCCGGCGAGCAGTCGACGGAGCGCCGCTGGGCGGCGGTGAAGGCCATCGGCATCGACGGCTGGGACAGCACCGGCGCGACGATGCTCGGGTGCGTGGCCATCGCCAGCGCGTAGCCGCCGGTGAAGCACATGCCCACCGCCCCGACGCCGGGGCCGCCGCAGCGCTCGTGCTCGTGGCCGGCGAGCGCCCGCAGCCAGGCCACCACCGGGGACGTGCGGTTCGTCGCCCAGGTCGTGAACTCGCGGCTGACGCAGGCCGGGACGAGCGACGAGAGCATGTACGACATCGACGACACCTGCCCACCGCGGCTGCGGTCGCGGCCCGGCGTGCCGAAGAGGTGGGGCAGGACGGCAGTGCAGCCGATGTCCACGACGCGGCGGCCGAACTCGGCCACCTTCGGCGTGATGCCGGGCATCTCGGCGATCACGACGACGGCCGGCCCCGTGCCCTTGCGGAACACGGTCCGGTGCTTCCCGGCGTGGGCGAACGACGCCGACTCGAAGTCGGCGAGGTCGTCGTCGGTCACTGCGGCGACTGGCCCACGCGCTCGTGGTGGGCACCGACGACGAACGCGACCAAGCGCGCCGTCGCGTCGCCGTGGTTGCGCCAGGCGTGGCGGGTGCCGTTCTGGACCACCGTGTCGCCGGCGCGCAGGTGGACCTCCACGCCGTCGTCGAGCTCCAACCACACCTCGCCCTCCAGGACCACCTCGAAGTCGATCGTGTCGGTGGTGTGCATGCCCGGCGCCCCGGGCTCCATGTAGCCGGCCAGCCCTGGCAGCGCGGCGTCGAACTCGGCGACCGCGGCCGCCAGGTCGGCCGGCGGCTCCCCTGTACGGGCACCACCGGGCGGGACCGAGAAGAGTCCGAAGCGGAAGCCGCCGACCGGCGGGAAGTACGTGTCGTGGGGCGCCTCGGATCCGTCGTCGGGGAACTGCGGCGCCGCGTCACCGCCCCACAGGCGGTGGAACTCGGCGTCGCCCGTGAGCGCTGGCTGCACCGGCTCGACCTCCGTGTCGCTGGCCACCACCGCCTTGCCAGCCTCGTCGTGGCCGGTCACAACTCGTCGCACGCGCATGGCGGCGATGGTACGTCCGCGCCGATCAACGCCCCGTGTCGGCGAGCCACGGGTTCAACGCGGCGGCGAAGGCGGCCGGTTCGTCGAGCCACGGGAAGTGCCCGCTGTCCTCGAGCTCGACGAGCACGGCCTCCGGGACCCGACGGGCGATCCGCCGCGACTGCGGCGGCGACGTGAACACGTCGTGGCGACCGACGATCACGAGCGTCGGCACGTCGATGCCGCCGAGGCGGTCCACCGCGCTCCACCCGGCGAGCACCTCGAAGCCGCGCGCCATCGCTGCCGCGTCGAACACCGTGCCGTCCATCATCGCGGCGACCTCGTCCGCCGGTCGGCGGTGGAGGTAGTACGGCAGCAGCCGGACCGTCGCCTCGGCGACCGCGGCGTCGTCGGCCGGCACCTGGCTCATCACCGCGGCGGCCGCCGCCGGCAGCGGGGCGCCTTCGCCCTCGGCGGGATCCTCGCCGCTGCCGAGCTGGCCGGGTCCCGTCGCCACGAGCACCAGCGCGCCGACCGCGTCCGGGTGGCGCAGCGCCAGCTCCTGGGCGACGAAGCCACCGAAGGAGTGGCCGATGACGGCCGGGCGCTCGAGCCCGAGGCGGGCGACGAGGGCGGCGGCGTCATCGGCCAGTTGCTCGATCGTCATCGTCGACAGCGGCGGCCGGGCCGACCGCCCGTTGTCACGATGGTCGTAGGTGACGACGGCGCACCCCTCCAGCAGCGGCACCAGCGACCGCCGGTAGAGCGTGTGGTCGACGCCGAGCCCGCCGTGCAGCACGATGCACGGCCGGCCCTCACCGTCGCGCTCGACCCAGAGCTCGACGTCGCCGATGTCGATGAGCGGCATCCGTCACCGGCCCGGCGTGGGCAGGTTCCACTCGGCCGCGGCGCTGGTGACGCGGATCGCGAAGCAGACGGCTGCGCCGAACACCATCGCCTGCCATCGTCGCGCGCCGGCCCGCTCGGTGAAGGCCGTCCTGCCGTGCCGCACGGCCGCGTGATCTCGTCGAGCGCCGCATACTCATGTGATGCGCGCGGCGACGTCCGACGACGAGCCGTTCCTGCGCGAGATGCTGTACGCCGCGCTGTACGTGCCGGCCGGTGCCGATCCCTTCCCGCGTTCGGTGCTCGCCGAACCAGCCATCGCCGCCTACGTGCGAGGGGTTCGGGCGGCCCGGTGACGTCGGCGTCGTCGCCGAAGACGAGCACGGACGGCCGATCGGCGCCGCCTGGGTGCGTCGCTTCACGGCGGACGCGCCCGGCTACGGGTTCGTCGATGCCACCACGCCGGAGCTGAGCATCGCCGTCGTCCCGGCCCACCGCGGGACCGGGGTCGGTTCCGCGCTGCTCGCGGCGCTGCTGGCGCAAGTCGGGCGCTGCAGCCTGAGCGTGGACGAGCGCAACGCGGCCACGCGCCTCGTACCGCCGCCACGGCTTCGTGGTGGTGCACCGCGACGGCCACAGCCTGACGATGCTGCGCGCCGCGTGACGGGAATCAGCCGGCGCAGCGCAGGATCGCCGCGACCGAGCGGTCGACGTCCTCCTCGGTCGTCGCCCAGCCCGACAACGAGATGCGCATCGCCGCCCGCCCCTTGAACGTCGTGCCGCCCACCCAGCACGTGCCGTCGCGCTGGACCCGCTCGACGACGGCCGGGGTGTCGGGGAAGGCCACCAGCACCTGGTTCAGCACGACCTCGTTGAGGACCTCGACGCCGGCCGTGGCGAGCTGCTCGGCGAACCGGCGGGCCAGCCGGCAGTGCCGGGAGACCATGGCGTCGATGCCCTCGCGACCGAGCGAGCGGATCGCCGCGTACACGGCGAGGCCGCGTGCCCGTCGGGAGGCCTCGGGGCTCCAGTTCATCGGGTCCTGCCGGAGGTCCTCGCCGGCCAGGAGGTACGGCGCCCGCTGCATCATCGCGGCGGCGTGGTCGCCCGGGTGGGCCGTGATCGCGAAGGCCGTGTCGTACGGGACGTTCAGCCACTTGTGCCCATCCACGCTCCACGAGTCGGCAGCATCGGCGCCGGCGGCCAGGTGCCGCCGGTCGGCGCACGCCCGCGCCCACAGCCCGAAGGCGCCGTCGACGTGGACCCAGCCGCCCAGGGCGTGAGCGGCGGTGACGATGTCCTCGAGGGGGTCGAAGGCGCCCGTGTTCACCTCGCCGGCCTGGGCGCAGACGATCAACGGCCCGGCGACGTCGGCGAGCGCACCGGCCAACACGTCGGCGCGCATGCGCCCCTGGTCGTCGGAGGCGACGAGCACCATGCGGCCGGCGCCGAGCCCGAGCAGGCGCACGGCACGGTCGATCGTGCTGTGACGGTGCTCCCCCACCACCACCGTGACCGGCGGCGCCCCGGCGAGGCCGTCGGCCTCGACGTCCCACCCGGCGTCGGCCAGCACCCGGTGGCGGGCGGTGGCCAGGCAGGTGGCATTGGCCATCTGGGCGCCGGTCGTCACGCCGACCGACGCGTCCGCCGGCAGGTCGAGCAGCTCGAGCACCCACGTCTCGGCGAGGCGCTGCACGGCGATCGCGCCCGGCGACATCACGCGGAAGGCCGTGTTCTGGTCCCACGCGCCGGCGAGCCAGTCGGCGGCCATCGCGGCGGGCAACGTCCCGCCGGTGACGAAGCCGAAGTAGCGCCCGCCGCCGCTGGCGACCAGCCACGGCTCGACGGCGGCGGCCAGTTCGTCGACGACCACGTCGGGCGGGGTCGCACCGATCGGGAGCGCCGTCGGCGAGGTCGAGGCGGGCCGCGCCGACCGGTGCGACCGGCCGCTCCGGCAGCGACGCCAGGTACGTGAGGGCGCGGGCGTGGGCCCGATCGAGCGCCGCCGCGTACTGCTCGTCCACGGTCAGAGCACGCGCAGCTCGGGCGGGATCGGCGGGAGCGCGTGGATGGCCTCGAGCAGCTCGGAGTTCCACACGCCGGCCAGCTCGGCGAGGTACGGCGACGTCGCCTCGACGCGCAGCTCCTGCACCTCCAGCGAGCCGTTCAGGTAGACGGCCACGTCGTACGGCGGACCGACCGAGAGGTTGGCCCGTGCCGTCGACATCATGGCGCTGAGCGCGATCTTGCCGGCCAGCTCCAGACCGACGTGGTCGCGGACGGCGAGCTCGAGGAAGAACTTGCCGTACTTGGCCTCGCCGATCTGCAGGAACGGGACGTCGTCCGACGCCCGGATGTAGTTGCCCTCGGGATACAGGAGGAAGATCTCCGGACGCTCGCCGGCGATCTGGCCGCCGAGGATGAACGTCGCCGTGGCCGCGTCGCCCAGTGTGGCGCGGTGGGTGGCGACGACCTGCTGGGCGACGCCACCGATGTACAGAGCGGCCTCGAACAGCCGGGTGACGCTGGCCAGGCTCTCCCCCTCGCCGCCCAGGTCGCGGTCGATGCGATCGAGGACCTCGTGGGTCGTCGCGAGGTTGCCCGCCGACTGCAGCACGAACACACGGTCGTCGCGCGGTCGCAACACGTGGAGCTTGCGGAACGTGCTGACGTTGTCGACGCCCGCGTTCGTGCGCGTGTCGGCCATGAAGAGCAGCCCCTCGTTGAGGCGGAGAGCGAGGCAGTAGGTCACGGGCGCATTCTGTCGCCGTCAGTCCGGCAGCGTCGGCATCGCCATGCCCTCGCCGCGGTGCAGCAGGACGGCGCGGGTGAGGGCGGATGTGCCGAAGCGGGCGCGCACGCCGTCGACGGCGTGGTCGAGGAGGGCTCCCGGCCCGTCGAGCGGCAGCGTCAGCTGGACCGCTTCGTCGTCGTCGAGGTTGCTCACGGCCACCCCGACGAGCGTCACCCCCGCCTCCTCGATGAGCGGCGTGGCCTCGGCCATCAGCCGGCGGACGACGGCCAGCACGATCGCCGTCTCGGCCGTGGCCTGGGGCAGGGTGTGCGAGCGCGTCGCCCTCGACGAGTCGTCGAAGCGCAGGCGCAGCACGACCGTGCGGCCGACCCGCTCGGCGCCCCGCAGCCGGCGGGTGACGCGGTCGACGAGGCCGACGAGCGCCGCGTCGACGTCCTCCAGCGTCTTCGGCCGCCATCCGATGGCCCGCTGGGCGCCGACCGAGCGCCGTCGCCGGCCGACCTCCACGCGGCGGGGGTCGCGGTTGTTGGCGAGCGCGTGGATGTGGTGCCCGGCGGCCGGCCCGAGCATCGACACCAGCGCCGGCTCCGGCAGCGCGGCGACCTCGCCGACGCGCGTGATGCCGCGCTGGTGCAGCTTGGCCGCCGTCTTCACGCCGACGCCCCACAGGCGCTCGACCGGCAGCGGGTGGAGGAAGGCCACCTCGCCGTGCGGCGGGACGACGAGCAGCCCGTCGGGCTTGGCGACCGCGCTGGCCACCTTGGCCAGGAACTTGGTCCGGGCCACGCCGACCGTGATCGCCAGCCCGACGCGGTCGCGCACCTCCTCGCGCAGCCGCGTCGCGATCTCCGTCGGCGTGCCGGCGACCCGGCGCAGCCCGCTGACGTCGAGGAAGGCCTCGTCGATGGAGAGCCCCTCCACGACCGGTGTGGTGTCGTCGAAGACCGCGAACACGTCCTTGCTGGCCTCGGAGTAGGCGGTGAAGCGGGGCGGCACGATCACGGCGTGGGGGCAGCGCTGCTTGGCCTCACGGCCCCCCATCGCCGTGCGCACGCCCCAGGCCTTCGCCTCGTAGCTGGCCGCCAGCACGACCCCGCCGCCGACGATGACGGGCTTGCCGCGCAGCGCCGGATCGTCGCGCTGCTCGACGGACGCGAAGAACGAGTCGAGGTCGGCGTGGAGGATCGTGGCGTCCTCGCGCACCCCGATGATCCGCATCCTCGCCACGAACACATGTTCCCACTCGGCGCGGACGTTGGCAACCGTCGCTACGGTCACCCGGCATGGCCGCCGTGACCGTGTACCACAACCCGAACTGCAGCACGTCGAAGTCCGCCCTGGCCGTGCTCGACGAGCGGGGCACCGACAAGCAGGTCGTCCAGTACCTGAAGACGCCCCTCGACCGGGCCGCGCTCGAGCACCTGCTGGACATCCTCGAGGACCCGCCGGGCGACCTCGTCCGCAAGGATCCCTACTTCGCCCAGCTCGGCCTGGACGCGGCCGACTACACCGAGGCGCCGGCCGTCGTCGACCTCCTGCTCGAACATCCGCGGCTGATGCAGCGGCCCGTGCTGGTCAAGGGCGACCGGGCGATCATCGGGCGGCCCAAGGACCGCGTGCCGGCGTTCGTCGACGGTTGACCCCGCTGATCGCGCCCGCCGCCCAGTCTGCTACGACAGGGTCATGACCACCTTCGAGCAGCTGTACATCGACGGGGCCTGGACGCCGTCCGACTCCACGGAGACGATCGAGGTCATCGACTCGGTCACCGAGGACGTGATGGCCACGATCCCGGCGGGCACCGCCGCCGACGTCGACCGGGCCGTGGCCGCGGCGCGGGCGGCGTTCGACACGTGGTCCACGACGCCGGTCGAGGAGCGGGCCAAGTACCTCAGCCGCATCGGCGACGCCCTCGCTGCCCGCACCGACGAGATCGCCACCACGATCTCGAAGGAGACCGGCATGGCCAAGTGGCTGTCGCAACTCGTCCAGGTCGGGCTGCCGGTCAACAGCTTCAAGCAGGCGGCGGCGACGGCCGAGAGCTACGAGTTCGAGGAGACCGTCGGCAACTCGCTCGTCGTGCGCGAGCCGATCGGTGTCGTCGCTTGCATCACGCCCTGGAACTACCCCCTGCACCAGATCGCCGCCAAGGCCGCCTACGCCATGGCGGCCGGTTGCACCGTCGTGCTCAAGCCCAGCGAGGTCGCTCCCGTCGACGCCTTCATCCTGGCCGACGTGGTCCACGAGGTCGGGCTGCCGGCGGGCGTGTTCAACCTCGTGTCGGGCGACGGCCCCACCGTGGGCGAGGCGATGGCCAAGCACCCCGACGTCGACATGGTGTCGTTCACCGGCTCGACGCGCGCCGGCAAGCGGGTCGCCCAGCTCGGCGCCGAGACGGTCAAGCGGGTCGCCCTCGAGCTCGGCGGCAAGTCGGCCAACGTGCTCCTCGACGACCTCGACCAGGAGGCCTTCGCCAAGGCCGTCGGCGACGGGCTGCAGAAGGCCTTCCTCAACTCGGGCCAGACGTGCTCGGCGTTGACCCGCATGCTCGTCCCGCGCGAGCGCCTCGACGAGGCCGAGACCGTCGCCGCTGCGGCCGTCGGTCAGTTCAAGGTCGGCGATCCCTTCGCCGAGGGCGTGCTCCTCGGCCCGCTGGCGTCGGCGGCCCAGCGCGAGCGGGTGCAGGGCTACATCCAGAAGGGCATCGACGAGGGCGCCACGCTCGTCGCCGGTGGGCTCGGGGCGCCGGAGGGCCTCGACACCGGGTTCTACGTCCGCCCGACCGTGTTCTCCGGCGTCACGCCGGACATGACGATCGCCCAGGAGGAGATCTTCGGCCCCGTGCTGTCGATCCTCCCCTACGACGACGAGGACGACGCCGTGCGCATCGCCAACGGCGTGGTCTACGGCCTCGCCGGCGGCGTGTGGTCGGCCGACAAGGACCGCGCCATCGCCGTCGCCCGCCGGCTGCGCACCGGCCAGGTCGAGATCAACGGCGGCGCCTTCAACCCGAACGCCCCGTTCGGCGGCTACAAGCAGTCCGGCGTCGGCCGTGAGTACGGCGAGCACGGCTTCGAGGAGTTCCTCGAGGTCAAGTCGCTGCAGCTGTGACCGTTCTGTCGTTTGGTCACGGCCCGATCCGGCCGTGACCAAACGACAGAACCGACTACTCGGCCACGAAGTCGGCGATCACCCGCGCCAGTTCGACGGGGGCGTCCTCCTGCACGTTGTGGCCGGCCTCGATCGTGACGGCGCGGGCGTCCGGCACGCGTGACGTGAGCTCGTCGACGAGGGCGTCGCTGAGGAAGCCGCGGCTGCCGCGCACGAGCAGCACCGGCACGCCGGCGCCCTCGAGGGCCGGCCACAGCGGCCGGAAGTCGGTGGAGAACGGCACGTCGCGGTCACCGAGGTTCGCCAGGTGGTGCTTGAACACGACGCGGCCGTCGTCGCGGACACGCGTGTTGTGCAGCACGCCGCGCTCCAGCGACGCCCGGGAGATGCCGAAGCCGAACGACGCCGCCCGTTCCACGATCTCCTCGCGCGACTCGAAGCTCTCGGGCCCGGCGAGGAAGTCGCGGACCTGGTTGCCGCCCTCGATCACGATGCCCGGGCTGACGTCGACGATCACGAGCCGGCGGACCAGCTCCGGCCGGGTTGCGGCCAGGACGATGGCCGTGAGGCCGCCGAGCGACTGCCCGACGACCGCCTCGGCGTCGGGGGCGAGCGCGGCCAGCACCTCCCCCACCGCCGGCGCCAGCGCCTCGGCCCGGTAGTCGGCGTCGTCGCGCCACGCCGAGTCGCCGTGGCCGGGCAGGTCGACCGCCACCAGCGGGCGGTCGAGGGCGAGCGCGGTGGCGTCCCAGGTGTGGGCGTTCAGCCCGCCGCCGTGCAAGAGGGACAGCCGCGGCGCGCCCTCGCCCCACACGAGCACGCTGACGGCACCGCCGTCGGCCGGGAACGATCTCCCGCCGGACGGGTGGCATGGCGTCGAGGGCGATGCCGAACTCGGCGGCTTCGTCGGGCAGGAGGTCGAACTCGGAACGTGCCATGTCGGCGATCATGGCCTACGGTCCGGTCGATGGACGACTACGGCGCGATGTTCCGGCTCGACGGCCGCTCGGCCCTCGTCGTCGGCGCCGGCAGCGGCATCGGGGCCGCTGCGGCCGCGGCCCTCGCGGCGTTCGGGGCGCGCGTCGTGTGCGCCGATGCCAACGCCGACGCCGCCGCGGCCACGGCGGCGACGCTCGGCGGGCCGGCGACGAGCATCCGGCTCGACCTGCTCGACCCCGCCACCATCGAGGCGGCCGCGGCGGACCTCGGCGCGCCCGACATCCTCGTCACCACGCCGTCGGTGAACGTGCGCAAGCACATCGTCGACTACGCCGACGACGAGCTCGATCGCGTCGTCGACCTCAACATCAAGGGGACGTTCCGCCTCTGCCGCGCCTTCGGGCGGCTGATGGCGGCGGCCGGGCGGGGCTCGATGATCGGGTTCTCGTCGGTGCGATCGCAGACGACCGAGCCCGGCCAGGGCGCCTACGCCGCCACGAAGGCGGCCACGATCATGCTGTTCAAGACCCTCGCCGCCGAGCTCGGGCCCTCGGGCGTGCGGGCCAACACGATCGCCCCCGGCGTGGTCGAGACGCCGCTCACCGCACCGATCCGGGCCCAGCCGGCGTGGTACGACGCCTACGCCCAGAAAGCCGTGCTCCGGCGCTGGGCGCAGCCCTCGGAGATGGCGGGCGCGGTCGTCTACCTTGCGTCTGATGCCAGCAGTTACGTCACCGGCGCGACGATCTTCGTCGACGGTGGCTGGACCGCCGCTGACGGCCGCTTCACCCCGCCGACGTAGGAGCGCGTCGTGATCGACGCTGACGCGCTCGTCGACTTCGCCCGGTTGCTGGTGCGCACGCCGAGCGTGCACGACCCGGCGAGGGGGATGACCGAGGAGCCGGCGGCCCGGCTGGTGGCCGACCAGATGCGGGCGTTCGGCTGGCAGCCCGAGCTGGATGTCGTCGCGCCGGGGCGGCCCAACGTGATCGCCGTCGTCGAGGGCG
This sequence comes from uncultured Acidimicrobiia bacterium, assembly GCA_963784255.1. Taxonomy (GTDB): domain Bacteria; phylum Actinomycetota; class Acidimicrobiia; order Acidimicrobiales; family Ilumatobacteraceae; genus JALZMG01. The sequence goes on from CAWAQO010000009.1 coordinate 265,926, forward strand.
GCGCGCCGGGACCGACGCTGATGTTCGAGGGGCACACCGACGTCGTCACCGAGGGCGCCGGCTGGACCGTCGACCCGTTCGGCGGCGAGATCGCGGATGGCCGGCTGTGGGGCCGCGGGTCGGCCGACATGAAGGGCGGCCTGGCGGCGATGCTGTTCGCCACCGACGCCCTCGTCCGGCGCGGCCCGTTCCCCGGCCGCGTCGTCCTCGCCGCCCTCGTCGACGAGGAGGGCATGATGCTCGGCGCCAAGGACCTCGTCGCCCGCGGGCGGACCGACGGCGTCGACGCCGTGATCTGTTGCGAGCCGGAGGGCGGTGAGATCTGCCACGTCGCCAAGGGCGCCCTCCGCCTGCGCCTCGACTTCACCGGCAAGATGGCCCACGGGGCGATGCCGTTCGAGGGCCGCAACCCGAACCGCGCTGCCGGCTCGACCATCGTCGCACTCGCCGAGCTGGAGGCCGCCTTGCAGGCCCGGCACGGCCAGCACCCCCATCTCGGCCAGGTCTGGATCACGCCGACGGTGCTGACCGCCGGGACGGCCGGCCAGATGAACGTCATGCCGGCGACCGCGTCGGCATGGCTCGACGTGCGCACGATCCCGTCGGTGGACCACGCCGGCCTCGTCGCCGAGCTCACGGCGCTCGTCACCGCCGCCGCCGGCGACCACGGTGTCGACGTCGCGGTGACGACGATCGACGACCGCCCGCCCGTCGCCATCCCGGAGGATGGCCCGCTCGTGCGCGCCGTGTGGGACGCCCACGCCAGCGTCACCGGGACGACGCCCCGCCTGGGCGGCGTGCCCGGCTCGACGGACGGCACCGTGATCACGTCGCGCACCGGCGTGCCATCGGTCGTCTACGGCCCCGGCGGGAAGTGGATCGCCCACCAGGCCGATGAGTTCGTCGAGCTCGCCGACCTCGTGGCCCACGCCGAGGTGTACACGGAGGCGGCCGAGCGGTTCCTGCGCGCCGGCGTCGCGGCGTGAAGGCCGGTCGCCGCAACGACATCACCGATGTCGACGGCGTCCTCGTCGGGCACCACCAGCGCCGCGGGTCGCGGCTGGCTGACCGGCACGACGGTCGTCGTCCCACCCGTCGGCACGGTCGGCGCGGTCGATGTGCGCGGCGGCGGCCCGGGGACCCGGGAGACCGACCTCCTCGACCCCGTGAACATGGTCAGTGAGGTCGATGCGATCTGCCTCACGGGAGGCAGCGCCTACGGGCTCGACGCGGCCGGCGGGGTGATGGCCTGGCTCGAGGCCCGCCGGCGCGGGTTCCGCATCGGCCCGGACGAGACCCACGTCGTGCCGATCGTGCCCGCCGCCGTCATCTTCGACCTCAACGCCGGTGGTGACTACGCCAAGCGCCCCGACGCCGAGTTCGGCCGGCGGGCCAGTGCGGCAGCGCGTCGCGGCCCGGTGCGCCAGGGCACCGTCGGCGCCGGCACCGGGGCTCACGCCGCCGCCCTCAAGGGTGGCATCGGCTCGGCGAGCGTGGTCACCGACGACGGCATCACCGTCGCCGCGCTCGTCGTGCTCAACTCCGGCGGCAGCCCGGTGAACCCGGCGACGGGCGAGCTGTGGGGTGCGCGCCACGGCCTCCCCGGCGAGTTCGCCATGCTGCGCCGGCCGCGCGCGGCCGAGGTGGCCGCCTTCCGCGCCATCCCCTGGCCCCCCTCGGCAGCCAACACCACGCTCGCGGTCGTCGCCACCGATGTCCGATTGTCCAAGGCCGAGTGCGGGCGGGTGGCGGTCGGCGGCCACGACGGCATGGCCCGCGCGATCAGCCCGATCCACACCTACACGGACGGCGACGTCGTGTTCGTCCTGTCGACCGGCGCCGCCGAGGTCCCGGATGTTCCACAGGGCGGCTTCATCCGCCCGGCCGTGGCCCGCTTCGCCCAGCTGGCGCCGATCATCACCGCCGCTGCCGACGTCGTCGCCAGGGCGATCGTCCACGCCACCCTGGCCGCCACGTCGGCCGGCACGATGACCAGCTACCGCGAGCAACTCCCCTCCGCGATCCGAGATCGCTGAGCTGCTACACCGTAGGGGAGCCGACAGATGGAGGGACCATGGAGGACGTGAGCGCGCGCGAGGTGGTGGTCGAGTCGACGAAGAACTGGTGGATCTACCTCCTGGGCGGGATCCTCTGGATCCTCTTCTCGTGGGTCGTGCTGTCGTTCGACTACACGACGGTGTGGGCGATCGCCGTCTTCTTCGGCGTCGGCTTCATCATGGGCGGCGTCATGGAGCTCGGCCTCGCCTTCCAGTCGCGCAGCTGGCGGTGGCTGCACATCCTGTTCGGGATCATCGCCATCGTCGCCGGGTTCGTGGCCATCCTGTGGCCGGGCGAGACGTTCCTCGTGCTGGCCGCCATCATCGGCTGGTACGTGCTGTTCGCCGGCATCTTCGACCTCGTCACGGCGTTCGCCACCAAGGACGAGAACGACATGTGGTGGCTGCAGCTGATCCTCGGCATCGCCCAGATCCTCATCGGCTTCTGGGCCATCGGCTACACCGGCCGCTCCATCGACCTCCTCGTCATCTGGGTCGGCGCCTCGGCCCTGGCCAGGGGCATCTCCAGCATCTTCCTCGCCTTCGGGTTGCGCGGCGCCGGCAAGGAGGTCCGCAAGCGCATGACGTCGGACCTCCCGCCGCCCGCCGTCACCTGACGTTCAGGGCACGGGCAGCCGCGGCACGGCGGCGAGCAGCGACCGCGTGTACGGGTGCTCCGGCGCGACGAAGACCCGCTCGGTCGGCCCACGTTCGACCACGACGCCATCGCGCAGCACGAGCACGTCGTCGCACAGGTAGCGCACGACGCCGAGGTCGTGCGAGACCAGGATCAGGCTGAAGCGGTACTCGTCGGCGAGGCGGCGCAGCAGGTCGAGGATCTGCACTCGCACCGACACGTCGAGGGCGCTCACCGGCTCGTCGCCGACGAGCAACGTCGGGCGCGGTGCGATCGCCCGGGCGATGGCGATGCGCTGTTGCTGGCCGCCGGAGAACTCGTGCGGGTAGCGGTGGCGCCACCCCGGCTCGAGCCCGACCGCCTCCAGCACCTCGGCGACCCTGGCGTTGTGGTCCCCCGGGACGTCGAGGCACACCAGCGGTTCACGCACGATCGAGGCGACGGTCATGCGCGGGTCGAGCGAGCTCAACGGGTCCTGCAACACGACCTGGGCCTCCCGCCGGAACCACCGCAGCTGGCGCGGCCGGCCCGGCGTGATCTCGCGGGTCGCGGTAGCGCACCGTGCCCTCGCTCGCCCGGTCCAGGCCGAGGAGGATGCGCACGAGCGTCGACTTGCCGGACCCCGACTCCCCGACGATGCCGAGGCTGCCGCCGTCCTCGAGCGTCAGGTCGACACCGCCGAGCGCGGTGCGCACGGCGCGCGGTCCGAACGGCGACGTCCGCGGCAGCTGGTAGCGCCGGTGGATGCCCTCGGCGACCAGCAAACTCATCCCGCCACCCCCGTGTGGCGGGCGGCGGCCAGCAGCTCTCGCGTGTAGGCGTGCCCGGGTTCGGCGACGAGGTCGCCGGCGCCGCCGCGCTCCACGATGATCCCCTCGCGCATGACGAGGACGTCGTCGACCACCGTCGAGACGAGGGCGAGGTCGTGGCTGATGAACATCAGGGCCGTGCCGTCCTCGACGACGAGCTGGCGCAGCAACTCCATCACCTCCGCCTGCACCGTGACGTCGAGCGCGGTGGTCGGTTCGTCGGCGATCAGCAGGGCGGGGCGGCAGGCCAGGGCCATGGCGATCCCGACCCGCTGGCGCTGGCCGCCGGACAGCTGGTGCGGGTAGGCGCGCACGGTGCGCTCGGGGTCCGGCAAGCCGACGCGCGCGCAGAGCTCGGTGGCGGCGACCAGGGCCGTGCGCCGGCCGAGGCCGCGGTGGAGCCGCAGGGGCTCGGCGATCTGCTTGCCCACCCGCATCACCGGGTTGAGGGCCGTGCGGGGGTCCTGGAACACCATGGCCATCTCGTCGCCGCGGAGCACGGCGTACTCCCGGTCCGAGCGGCCGAGCAGCTCCGCGCCGCCCAGGCGCACGCTGCCGGAGACGGTCGCTGCGTCGGGGGCCAGTCCGACGATGGCCAGCGCGGTGAGCGTCTTGCCCGACCCGGACTCCCCGATCACACCCAGGCGCCCGGCCGCGTCGATGGCGAACGAGACACCGTCGACGACGCGCCGCCCGCCGATCTCGACCGTCAGGTCGGTGACCTCCAGGAGCACCGCTATCGCTCCGCCGGGAGCGGGACGACGGCGGGGTCCTCGACCTGGTCGACGACGCTGGCGAACGTCGGCGAGGCGGCGATGGCCCGCCCCCGCAGCCGCGGGTCGATGGCGTCGCGCAGCCCGTCGCCGAGCAGGTTGAAGCCGAGGGTGGCGGCGACCACGGCGAGGCCGGGGAACACGAGCGCACCCGGGTGCACGGTCACGGTCGCCTGCAGGGTCTCCAGCATGCGTCCCCACGACGGCGTCGACACCGGCGTCAGCCCGAGGTAGCTCAGCGCCGCTTCGGCGAGTACCGCCAGCGCCGCGATCAGCGAGAGCTGCACGATGACCGTGGGCGCGATGTTGGGCACGATGTGGCGCCACACCGTCCGCCACGTCGAGGATCCCGACGCGGCGGCCGTCACGATGTAGTCCTGGGTGAGGACGCGGGCGACCTCGGCGCGCACGACGCGGGCGAGCACGACGCCCGAGCCGAGGCCGATGGCCAGCGCCACCGTCCACACCGAGCCGCCGAGGGCGGCGACGAAGACGAGGGCGAGGACCAGGGTGGGCAGGGCGATCATCACGTCGATCAGGTAGGCCAGGGGCTCCCCGACCAGCCGCGGCGTGATCGAGCTCAGGGTGCCGAGCACCAGCCCGACCACTGCCGCGATCAGGACGGTCAGCAGCACGACGGTCAGCGTCGTCCGGGCGCCGACGAGCACCTGGCTGAACAGGTCCTTGCCGCCGCCGTCGGTGCCGAACGGATGCGTCCACGAGATCGGCAGCCACTTCGCCGACGGATCGATCTTCTTCGGGTCGTACGGCGTCCAGACCAGCGACACGAGGGCCGAGAGCACCATCACGCCCACCAGCACGGCGCCGATGCGTCCCGGCCACGACCCCCACACGTGTCTCACGCGTGGACCCGCAGACGGGGATCGACGAGCCGGTGCGCGATGTCGACCAGGAAACCGATCACCAGCACGACGATGGCGATGAGCAGGACCGTGCCCTGGACCTTCTCCAGGTCGCGCGAGCTGATGTCGCGCACCAGCATCTGCCCGACGCCCGGCAGGGTGAACACCCGCTCGATGACGACGATGCCGGCGATGAGGCTGGCCACCTGCACGCCGAGGATGGAGATGATCGGCAGCGAGGCGTTGCGCAGGCCGTGCCGGTACAGCGCCTGGGTTCGCGTGAGGCCCTTGGCCCGCGCCGTGCGGATGTAGTCCTGGTGGAGCACGTCCAGGGTCGCCGACCGCACGAACCGCAACAGCACGGCGCCCTGGGCCAGCGCCAGCGTGACCGTCGGCAGCACGAGCGCCTTCGCTGCCGACGGTCGGGTCGTCCCAGCCGTCGAGCGGGAAGCCCTGGGCTGGGAACAGCCGCCAGTTGACGGCGAAGACGATGATCAGCATCAGCCCGACCCAGAACGAGGGCAGGGCGATGCCGAGCTGGCTGACCGCCGACAGGGCGATGCCGTCGGCCCGGCGGTGACGGGCGCCGGCGAAGATGCCCAGGGGCACGGCCACGATGATCGACAGCACCGTCGACGCCAGCACGAGCGGCGCGCTGACGCTCAGCTTCTTGCTCAGCTCGCTGGTGACGGTCTCGCCGTTGAGCGCAGAGACGCCGAAGTCGCCGTGGAACATGCCGCCCACCCAGTCGAGGTACTGCGCGACGAGGGGCCGGTTGAGCCCCAGCTCCTCACGGATCGCCGTGATCTGCTCCGGCGTGGCCTCGGTGCCGCCGACGACCCTGGCCAGGTCGCCGGGCAGCAGCCGCAGGAGCAGGAAGACGGCGATGCTGGTGACGAAGATCGCCAGCACGAGCAGCGCCAAGCGGCGCAGCACGAACCAGGTCATCCGCCCAGTGTGATCCCCGAAGCGTCGAACCGCGACGCGACGTTCTCGGTCGGGTAGCCGGTGACCTCGGGCCTCGACACCGTGATGTCGGTCGCCAGGCCGAGCCAGTCGACCGGCGAGTCCTCCGAGACCTGCCTGGCCATCTGCCGGAACAGCTCGTTGGCGGCTTCCTGGTCCGTGGACGTCTTGGCCTGGCGGTAGAGGTCCTGCACCTCGGGGTTGTCGTAGCGCCAGTAGTACTCGGGGTTGGCGTAGTTGCCGAGGTCGCGCGGGCTCCACGTGGAGCACGGCGGTCATGTCGTAGTCGGCGTTGGTGAACACCTCCTCCAACCACACGGCGAACTCGATCTCCTCGATGGTGACGTTGATGCCGACCTCGCCGAGCTGGGAGGCGACGAACTCGGCGTCTGGTGATCGGGTAGAAGTTGGGCCACTTCAGCGTGACGTCGAGCCCGTCGGCGTACCCGGCGCCCTCGAGCAGGGCGCGGGCGGCATCGGGGTCGTACGGCGCCACGTCGGTGAGGTCCTCGTACCAGGGGTCGCTGGGCGGCACCGGTCCGCCGATGATCGTGCCGAAGCCGTTGTTCAGCTCGCGGTAGGCCTCCTTGTCGATGGCCTGGCGGACCGCCCGGCGCACGTCCGGGTTGTCGAACGGCGGCCGGCTGTTGTTCATGCCCAGCGTGAACTCGCCGGTGGAGTCGCCCTCGGTGACGACGTAGTCCGGGTTCTCCTGCAGCGGCCCGACGAGGTCGGTGTCGACGCCGGTGAGGATGTCGACGTCGCCGGTGGTGAAGGCGTTGACCGCGGCGTTGGGTTCGGTGAAGTAGAGGAACGTCACCCCCGAGACCTCCGGCGCCTCGCCCCAGTAGTCCTCGTTGCGGGTGAGGCTGATCGAGGAGCCGACGTTCCACTCGTCGAACACGAACGGTCCGGTGCCGTTCGCCGAGTTCTCCAGACCGGTCGCGTCCGCTGCCAACACGGCGCCGCCACGGCGGGTCAGCTGGAACGTGAAGTCGATGTCGGGCTCGGAGAGCGTCACGACGACGGTCTGGTCGTCCGGCGCCTCGACGCGTCTCGATGGCCGCCAGCTCCGGCGCCTCGGTGGCACCCTCGGCGGACAGCGCCTCCAGCGACCACTTGACGTCGGCCGACGTCAGCGGCTGGCCGTCATGGAACGTGACGCCGTCCTGCAGCGTGAACGTGTACACGGTGCCGTCCTCGGAGACCTCCGGCACCTCGGCCAGCCCGGCCTCGATGGCGCCGTCCTCGCCGGCGGTGAGCAGCGTCTCGTAGACGTTGTCGAGCAGGATCTGGTCGAGGGCGGCGCCGGCCACGGTGATGATGTCCAGGCTCGTCGGCTCGAGCACGAGCCCGACCACGACGTCCTCGCCGCCTCCTCCGCCACCTTCGGTCGTGCCATCGATCGCCGTGCTGTCGCCACCGGTCGACGCCGGCGCCTCGGTGCCCTCGGATGCCGTCGTGGCGGCCCCGGTGTCGCCGGGCGCCGCGGTGCCGTCCTGACCGGTCGTCTCCGTGGCCGCGCCGCCGTCATCGTCGTCGTCGTCGCCGCACGCGGCGAGCACGAGCACGGCGGCCAGGGCCGCGCCGGCCAGGCGGCGGTGTGAACGGAGACGGTGTTCGCGGATGTCGGGCACCCTACCTAATTCCGACCTAACTGGTCATATTTCGAAGGACGGTCTTCACTACACTGGCGCCGTGACCGTACCTGCCGCGCCGGCGCTGCCGGTGCTCGACATGGCGCCGTGGCGGGAGGCGCCGGACTCGCCGGCGGCCGCGGCCTTCGTCGCCGAGCTCGGTCGTGTCACCCACGAGATCGGGTTCTTCTACGTGGTCGGCCACGGCGTCCCGGACGAGCTCGCCGGGCGGGTGCACGACATCGCCCGCCGGTTCTTCGCCCTCCCCGAGGAGCAGCGGCTGGCGATCGAGAACGTCGAGTCGCCGCAGTTCCGCGGGTACACCCGCTTCGGCCACGAGCGCACGAACGGCCGTGTGGACCTCCGCGACCAGATCGACATCGGCCGCGAGGACCCGCCACCCGTGCTCGGTCCGGAGGACCCGGCGTGGCTGCGGCTGCGCGGCCCGAACCTCTGGCCGGCCGCCCTCCCCGAGCTGCGTCCGGCCATGCTCGCCTGGATGGACCACCTCGAGCGCGTCGGCCACGTCCTCCTGCGGGCGATGGCGACGGCGCTGCGGCTGCCGGTCGACACGTTCGATGCGGCCGTGACCCCGCCCGAGGTGCTGCTCAAGGTGATCCGCTACCGCGCCGACGCCGGCCAGCCCGATCACGACCAAGGCGTCGGGGCCCACCGCGACACCGGCTTCTTGTCCTTCGTCCACCAGGACCGTGTCGGCGGCCTGCAGGTCGAGCGCGACGGGCGGCTGATCGACGTGCCGGCGCTCCCGGGCGCCCTCGTCGTCAACATCGGCGAGATGTTCCAGCTCGTCACGCGCGGGTACTACAAGGCGACGGTGCACCGCGTCGTCGCCCCGCCGGCCGGGGTCGATCGCATCTCGCTCGCCTACTTCTTCAACCCGAAGCTGGAGGCGACGCTCACGCCCGTCGAGCTGCCGCCCGACCTCGCCGCCCTCGCTCCCGGTGGCGACAGCGACGACCCGGCCAACCCGATCCTCGCCAACTACGGCGACAACTCGCTGAAGGTGCGCCTGCGGGCCCACCCGGATGTCGCCGAGCGCCACCATCGCGACCTGCTGGCGGCCGGCACCTGGGGATGATTGGCCCCTCGGGGGCGGGGGTAGGCGCGGCTCATGAAGAAGCTCGTCATCGCCATGGCAGCCGGCGCCGCACTGGCCTGGTTCCTCGATCCGGACAACGGCTCGCACCGGCGCGACTCGGTCAAGCGCACGCTGCAGGAGAAGGGGCTGATCACCCCGACATCGGCGACCCCGATGAGCGCCGACACCGATCCCGTCGCCTCGGCCTTCGCGGCCGTCCGCTGACCCCTACCCAGAGACGAACGGAGTGACCGTGAACACGACCACCTTGACCGAAACGGTGAGCGACGCTGTCTCCACCGGGGCCGCCGCGGTGCACGAACTGGCCGCCGCTGCTGTCGAGCTGGCGTCCGAGTTCCCCGAGAAGGCGACCGACCTCGTCACCGTCGCCCGCGATCGCATCGGCGGCGCGCCGCCTCGGCGCACGATCCGGCCATGGATGATCGTGGCTGCCGGGCTCGTCGCCTTCGTCGCCGCCGGCTGGTGGTTCCGCCGGCGCCGCCAGGATCCGGCCGTCGACATCGGGCCCGACGGACGGCGCAACCCGGTGCGCGAGCACACGGACCGCGCCGCGTCCGCTGTCTGATCGGGTTCCGGCTCGCAGCAAGCTGCTCGCCTCCGAGCTCGCCGCCTCCGCTGCGCTTCGGCGCTCGCCCGCTGGCCGGTCGTCGGGCACTCGAGGCCTGGCTTCATCGGTGCGGTCCCGAATCCGCAACTCTTGTGTGAGAACGACAGAACGTGTCGCTTTGACACAACAGTTGCGGGATTGCGACAGTTCGCCACCCTGCCTGGAGCGCGGGGCCTTGGGCCCGGCTCGCAATTGGCTCTCGGGCTCGGCTTGCGGTAAGGCTGCTCGACTCGATCGACTCAGTCTTCGAGTTCGGCGCCTCCGCCGCGCATCTGTTCGAAGCTGCGGCGGAGCAGGCGCGAGACGTGCATCTGTGAGATGCCGACGCGTTCGGCGATCTCGCTCTGGCTGAGCTCCTCGTAGAAGCGCAGGCGCACGATCTCCCGCTCGCGTGGCGGGAGCTTCTCGAGCAGCTCGTCCACGGTGCGGATGTCGTCGACGTGTCCGTAGCCGGTGTCCTCGCCCCCGTACTGACGGGCGCCCTCGCCGTCGTTGCCGGAGGGGGCGTCGAGGCTGCCCGTGGCGTAGGCACTGCCGGCGGCGATGCCCTCGACGACCTCGTCGACCTCGATCCCGAGTCGTTCGGCGAGCTCCGGCACACGCGGCGACCGCCCGAGCTCCTGGGTCAGCTCGTCGGTCGCGCGGCGCAGCTGCAGGTGGATCTCCTTCGCCGACCGCGGCACCCGGAGCGTCCACGTGTGGTCGCGGAAGTGCCGCTTGATCTCACCCTCGATGGTCCGGCCGGCGAACGTCGAGAAGGCGACGTTGCGGTCTGGTTCGAACCGGTCGACGGCCTTCACGAGGGCGAGGAAGGCGACCTGGCGCAGGTCGTCGTCGCTGGGACCGCGCCGCCCGAAGCGCCTGGCGACGTGGGCGGCGAGGCCCATGTGCCGCTCGACGAGCTCGTTGCGCAGCCGGCGGCTGCGCGTCCTGGCGAACTCGCGGAACAGCTCCAGCTCGTCGGCCTCGTCGACCGGCGATCCCTCGGTCGTGGTCACGCCAACGACGAAGACTTGGCGAGCACGAACGACCCGCCGTCGATCTCGTAGCGGTCGACGACCGCGTCCAGGATCCGGCCGGTGAGATCATCGGCGGGCATCGGCGTCGCCGATCCGCCGTCGAGGGAGCCGTGGACGGTCACGGTCGCGTCGCGGCCCACGATGGACAGCTCCACCCTGGCGTCGGGCCCGGCACCGTCGATCAGCAACGACACCAGCTCGTTGATGCCGAGCCGCAGATCGTCGAGGTCGTCGACGCTCAGCCCGCTGTCGGCGCCGACTGAGGCAGCCAGCACGCGGGCGGCGGAGAGGAACCGGGGGTGGGCGGGAAAGCTGAGGTGCAGCGCGTCGCGGTCTGCCGTCGGGGGACTCACGGTGTCAGTCTGCCCGAGTCGTCCTCCCGGGGCGTCAAGTGATGGCTCGCTGCCGCGACCGCCGCTTGCACACGGTTGTGCACCGAGAGCTTGCTGTACAGCCGCTTGACGTACGTCTTGACGGTCTCGATCGACAGGTACAGCTCGTCGGCGATCTCGGCGTTGGTGAACCCCTTGGCGATGAGGGCGAACACCTCGGACTCCCGCTCGGACAGCTGCGTGCCACGAGAGGATCCGGGGTCGTCGCCCTCACCATCGAGGCCCACCAACTCGCCGCGGACGATCCGCTCCAACGAGTCGACCAGCGCGTCCGCCGAACGGGTCTTCAGCACCACGCCGGCGACGCCCATCTCCTTGGCCGCCTTCACCAGCTCGGGGCCGGCGTCCCAGGTGTACAGCACGACCTGCTCGGCCCGCCCGGAACGCAACATGTCGGCGGCGCGGGCCAACGTGTGGCGCCTTCCGGCGAACGTGTCGAACAGGGCGATGTCGGCGCCGTCCGTGGGCAGGTCCTCCGTGCCCAGCTCGACCAGCCGCACCCGATCGTGGTACGGCGCCAGCATCGCGGCGAGCCCGCGCACGACGATCTCGTAGTCGTTGATCAGCGCCACGCTGATGCAACGCCGCTCGCCGATCACGGCCCGCCACCGTCACTACTGCGGCCGTCGGGCAGGTGGCGCACGCACGTCACCACCGCCCGATCGCCGACCTGGTCGACGACCACCTCGTCAGAGAGGCGCCGGACGATCCCGAGGCCACGTCCGGAGGCGGCCTCCGGGGGCGCCAGAACCCAGATGTCGGTCGCCGGGATGGCGGTGGCCGACCCGATGTTGGACACGGTCAGGACGACATCCTCGGCCACGCCCACCTCGACGCGGACGACGTCACCGTCGACCACCGGGGGGTGGATGATGGCGTTCGTCACCAGCTCACTGACCACGAGCTCGATGTCGTCGACGACGACGGACGGCACGCCGCGGTCGGTGAGGAAGCCGCTGACGGCGTGACGAGCGGTGGCCACGTCGTGGGCACGCGCGGGCACGTCCAACGCCAGGGCTGGGACGACCCTGTGGTCGGTCGCCGCGCCCCACCGTACGGTGCCCGGACTCATGCCCCTCGGTCTTCCCGTGGGCGACGAGCGCCAAACGGGTGAGCTCGCCCCGAGGCGCCGATGCGGCGGCGTTCGCCGCCCGGGCCGGCGTGGTAGGACGTGTCGTGCCCATCGGAGCGAGCGCCTGATGGCGGTCCCGCTGCTCCCCCGCGTCGACCGCCTGCAGCGGCGCCATGGCGCCCTCGGCCTGCCGATCGCCGTGTTCAAGCGCTTCGGCGAGCACCAGGGCAGCCGGCTCGCCGCCGTCGTCTCCTACTACTCGTTCTTCAGCGTGTTCCCCCTGCTCCTGGTGTTCGTCACCGTGCTCGGCCTGGTGCTCGACGACCGCGACGACCTGCGCGAAGAGCTGCTCGAAGGTGCCTTCGGGCAGATCCCGGTCATCGGCTCGCAGCTCGCCGGGATGGAGCCCCTGCAAGGCGACGTCTGGGTGCTCGTTCTCGGCATCGTCACCGCCCTGTGGGCCGGGCTGGGCGCCGTCGACGCGCTGCAGCACGGGCTCGACGAGCTGTCCGACGTGCCGATGCACCAACGCTCCAACTTCGCCTTCAAACGCCTCCGCGCGGTCGCCTTCCTCGTCGTGTTCGGCGTCGGCCTGACCCTGTCGACGCTGCTCGGGAACATGGCGACGCTGTTCGAGGTCGGCCTCGTCGCGACGGCGGCCGGTCTGCTCGCCACGTACGCCGTCAGCGTCGGGCTGCTGCTCATGATGTGGACGGTGCTGCCGGCCCAGCGCCAGCCGGTGCGGGCCCTCCTGCCGGGCGCCCTGGTCGGCGGGGTCGGTCTCGTGGTGCTGCAGCTACTCGGCAGTTGGGTCGTGCGCCGCTTCATCGCCGGCGCCAGCGACACCTACGGGACGTTCGCCGTCGTCATCGCCCTGCTCAGCTGGTTCCACCTCGTCAGCCGCGTCGTGCTGCTGTCGGCCCAGCTGAACGCCGTCCTCGCCGTTCGGTTGTGGCCCCGGAGCGTCGTGGGCGTCACCGACCCGACCGATGCCGACCACCGCGCCGTCCTCCTCGACGTGCAGCGCATCCGGCGCGACCCGCGCTTCGGCTACGCCATGTCCGTGGGCGAGCGCACCGGCTCGGAGGATGATCCGCTGGGCGAGGAACCGAGCCCGGCGGCTCAGCTCGACACGTCGAGGTGACCGGCCAGCCCGCTGATCTCGAGCAACCGCTGCACGGCCGCGCTGGGCGTGCGCAGCGTCAGGGAGGAGCCGGCCTCCACCCGCCGACGGTGGCCCTCGACGAGCACGCGCAGGCCGGACGAGTCGATGAACGTCACGTCCGTCAGGTCGAGCACCAGGAGCGAGGGATCGGCCTCCAGGCGCTCGGCCAGCTCGGGCGCCGTGTAACTGTCGATCTCGCCGGCCAGGACGAGCGCGCCGTCGACGTCGGTGGTGACGTCGAGCCGGGCATCATCGGTGGACATGTCGGCACCCTATCGGCGTGCGGATGATCAGGTGACGACCAGGAACGAGTCGCCTTCCGCCTTCACCGGCGGCGGCCAGGGCCGGGCAGCGACGTCGAGGCCGAAGTCCCGGAAGGCAGCCTGCAAGCGGGCCGCCGCCGCGGCCCCGCCGAGCAGTCCCGCCAGGTCCACGTGGGCGGCACGGAAGCGGGCGTCGTGGCCGTGCCCGACACCGGCCAGGACGTGGGCCAGCTCGTGGGCGAGCGTCCCTGGGGTGCGCTGCGGCGCGGCGATGCGGACGGTCGCCGTTCCCGCTCCGTCGCGGGCGGTGGAGCTCGCCGCGTCGACGCGGGCGGGACGGAGGTCGACGGGTGGACCGCCGGCCGAGGTCCACCAGGGACCGGTGACGACCTGGTTCGCGAGCCGAGCGAGCTCGGCGAAGGCGACGGGGTGGTCGAGGTCCGTGCCGCCGAACGCCTGCTCCTCGGCCTCGTACACGGCGGCGCGGCCGCGGTCGCCCTCGCACTCGCTCACGCCGCGCCACCCCTTCCGAGGGCCGGGCGGCCGGCCAGCCGGGCCCGGCCGATGTCGGCGGCGGTCGCCGCCCGCTGCCCGCTGCTCCACCCGCTCGGTGTGACCGCTCGTGGTGGGCGAGCCGCGACGACGCGGCCGAACGCGGTGTCGGCGAACTCGTGGACCCTCGCCGCTCGGGCCGGGACGTCCGGCAACAGCGATCCCGCCGCGGCCGACTCGTCCTCGACCCGTCGCCGGCTGGCCGCCAGCAGCTCGCCGACGCGCGCCGCGTAGCCGAACAGGAACGCCCGTCGCCACCGCTGCGTCGCCGCCGGGGTGGCGCGGCGGACGGGCCCGAGGTGGGCGGCGGCCTGCACGTGCAGCGAGGCGTACAGCATCGTCGTGGCGTCGAGGTCGCTGGTGTGGCCGGCCACCATCGCGACGGCGCCCTCAGGCCCGCTCCGCCAGACCACCTCGCAGTCGTTGGCCCGGGCGACGGCGTCGAGCAGGGCCAGGCGGGCCCGGACGTAGGCGCCGCGCCCGATCGGGACGTCGCGGACGGCGAGCTCGTCGTCGCCCCCGGCCACCCGGGCCACGTCGATGCGGTGGTGGGCGATCAGGGCCGCCGCCTTGGCGGCGAAGGCGTCGGCCTCGTGCGCGTTGTCGGTGGCCTCGGCCTTGGCCAGCAGCTTGCGGACCTTGTCGAGGACCGGTTCGCCGCTCACGGCGTCGGTCCGACGCGGATCGAGGCGACGAGCGGGAGGTGGTCCGACAGGCTGGCGAGCTCGTCCAGATCGGCACCGCCGACGGCCACGTCGCACTCCTCCACGGTCGAGCCCGGGGGCGCCAGCACGTAGTCGATGCGCTGCGTCGGTCGGCGGCCGGCCCGGGGACCCGCCGTCCAGTTCGTGGCGCCGTCCGAACCCGGCGCACCGCCGTGGACCGCCTCCCAGGCGTCGACCCAGCCGGCCTGCACGAAGGCGGCGTGGGCGACCTCACCGGGATGGTCGTTGAGGTCACCACAGATCAGCGGCGGGAGCTCTCCACCGGACGCCCGCGCGAGCACGGCCGCCGCCTCGGCGAAGCGGGCCGGCGCGGCGTCGTGGGGCGAGAGGTGCAGGACGATCAGCGCGCAGCGCCCGTCGTCGCGCACGACGTGCGCCTCGATGCCGATCCGCCGTCGCCAGTCCCAGAGCGGGGCCCGCCGCAGCGTGAACCGCGCCGACCACTCGATGCGGTGCGGCGACAGGACGGCGAGGCCTTCGGCGCGATGGCGCACCGGCCAGTGCTTGAACGCCCATCGCCGCGACGACATCCCGAGGACGCCGGCCAGCCGCGCGGCCTGCCGCCGCTGCACCTCCTGGAGGGCCACGACGTCCGGCGATTGTGCCGCCACGACGGCGGCCGCGGTGGCGATGTCGAGCCCGGCCGAACCCTGGAGGTTCCACGTGAGCACGCGCAGCGGTCGGGACGCCATCGACGACCAGGTTGCCAGAGGAGGGCGCGGATACGGTCGATGCGATGGCTGCCGCTCCCTCGTTCCTGCACCCGTTCGCCAGCCCGGCCCGCCAGTCGTTCCTCACGATCGCCCGCGGCGAGGGCGCGCTCGGTGTGGGACGTCGACGGCGTGGAGTACGTCGACGCCATGGCGAGCCTGTGGTACTGCGCCGCCGGCTACGGGCGGGCGGCCATCGCCGACGCCGTGGCCGCCCAGCTGCGCACGCTGTCGGCGTATTCCTGCTTCGAGCCGTTCACGAACGAGCCGGCCGACGCCCTCGCCGATCTGCTGACCACCCTCACACCGGTGCCCGACGCCCGCATCTTCCTGTGCTGCTCCGGTTCGGAGGCGGTCGACACGGCGATCAAGCTGGCCCGCCTGGCGCACGTGCTGGCGGGGCATCCGGAGCGCACGCTCGTGATCAGCCGCCAGCGGGGCTACCACGGGACCAACCTCGGCGGCACGAGCGCCCAGGGGATCCCGGCCAACCGCATCGGCTGGGGGCCGCTGGTGCCCGACGTCGTGCAGGTCGCCAGCGACGACGTGGAAGCGGTGGCGCTGGCGATGGCCGAACGGCCCGGCGAGGTCGCGGCCGTGCTCACCGAGCCGGTCCAGGGTGCCGGCGGCGTGCATCCGCCACCGCCGGGGTACCTCGCCGACCTCCGCCGGCTGTGCGACCAGCACGGGGCCTTCCTGGTGTTCGACGAGGTGATCACGGGGTTCGGACGGCTCGGCACCTGGTTCGCCGCCGACCACTACGGCGTGCTGCCGGACCTCACGACGTTCGCCAAGGCGGTGACGTCGGGCTACCAGCCGCTCGGCGGGGTGGTCGTCGGGCCGGCCGTGCGGGCGCCGCTGGAGGCCGAACCGACCACCGTCCTGCGCCACGGGTACACCTACTCCGGGCACCCGGCCGCGTGCGCCGCCGGCCTGGCGAACCTGGCGATCCTCCAGGACGAGGCGCTCGTCGAGCGGGCCACCGTGGTCGGCGCCCGCCTCGGCGACGGGCTTCGCGCGCTCGCCGCCGACGGCGTCATCGACCACGCCCGCGGCGCCGGTGCCGTCTGGGGCGCCGGCCTGCGCCCCGACCAGGACGCCACGGTCGTCCGCGACCGCATGCTGGCGGGTGGCGTCATCACCAGGGCGATGGGCACGGACACGCTCACGTTCTGTCCGCCGCTGGTCATCACCGACGGGCAGATCGACCGCATCGTCGACGTACTGGCGACGTCAGCTTTGGAGTGAGCGAGCGAGTCCTCGAGCGAGCGAACCATCGAGACGGTGCGAAGCGGTCACTGGCGGACCGCCCGTCGCCCGGCCGACCTCACACGGGGCCGTGGTCGGCCAGTGAGCGCACCCAAGCAGTGGCCAGCGCCCGCTGGCCGGCGGTCATCACCGCCGCGAACTCGTCGTCGCGCGAAGGATCGCCGACGTCGAGCCAGTGGCAGATGCCCTCGACGACCTGCGTGCTGGCCGTCCTGGCCGCCCACTCCAGTCCGACGGCGTCCGTGATGTAGGGCCGCAGGAGGCGCCGGCCGTACTCGGTGACGGCACTGCGCAGCGCCTTCGCCTGATCGGCGAACTCCGGCTCGTGCAGGGCGTGGCGCCACAGCAGGCGGAAGGCGTCGGGGTGGGCCCTGGCGACGGGGAGGATCAGCTGCGACGCACCCTGCGCCGCCACCACGTCGGTGACGTCGCGTCCGGCGACCTGCGCGGCGAGCTCGTCGATCACGCTGGACAGCACCGCCCGGTAGAGGTCGGACTTCGACTCGAAGATCCGGTACACCATCAGCCGGCTGACGCCGGCGACCTGGGCGACGTCGTCCATCGACGTGCCGGCGAAGCCGCGTTCGAGGAACGCGGTGGCCGCCGCCTCGACGAGTTGGGCCCGGCGGGCGGCACGCGGGAGGCGCCTCGGCGCTGCCATTGCTTCATGTATACACCTGTGTTTACATACCGAGGTGAAGTTCGGCATCTTCTACGAGCACCAGATGGGTCGCCCGTGGGACGAGGACGCCGAACACCGCCTCCTGCACCAGGCGCTCGAGCAGGTGGCGCTCGCCGACCGGCTGGGGTTCGACTACGTGTGGGAGGTCGAGCACCACTTCCTCGAGGAGTACAGCCACTCGTCGGCGCCGGAGGTCTTCCTGGCCGCCTGCAGCCAGCGCACGGAGCGCATCCGCCTCGGCCACGGCGTCGTCCTCACGGCGCCGCGGTTCAACCACCCGGCGCGGGTGGCCGAGCGCATCGCCACGCTCGACCTGCTGTCGCACGGGCGGGTCGAGTTCGGCAGCGGGGAGTCCTCCAGCGAGGCCGAGCTCGGCGGCTTCCAGGTCGACCCGCTGCGCAAGCGCGAGGCCTGGCTGGAGGGGTTGGAGACGGCGGTGCGGTGCATGGTCGAGGTGCCGTTCACCGGCACCGACGGCGAGTTCGTGCAGATGCCACCGCGCAACGTGATCCCCAAGCCCGCGCCAGAAGCCGCACCCGCCGCTGTGGGTCGCCTGCAGCCGCCGCGACACCATCCTGCTCGCCGCCAGCAAGGGCATGGGGGCGTTGACGTTCGCCTTCATCGACCCCGAGGAGGCGCGCACCTGGGTCACCGAGTACGAGCACACGTTGGCCACGTGTGAGCCGGTCGGCTGGACCGTCAACCCGCAGGTGGCCTGCGTCAGCCCGATGATGATCCACGCCGACGAGGAGGAGGCCATCCGCCGCGGGGTGGAAGGCGCCAACTTCTTCGGCTACAGCCTCGGCCACTACTACGTGTTCGGCAGCCACCGGCCCGGCCGCACCGACGTGTGGGCCGAGTACACCGAGCGCAGGGCGTCGCAGGGCTTCGACCCGGAGGCCGTCGCCCGCGCGGTGCGCGAGGAGCGCCTCGGGGCCAAGATCGCCGACGGCGACGCCACCGGGCTGCGCGGCTGCATCGGCACCCCCGAGCAGGCCCGCCAGTACCTCCGGCGCTACGAGGAGGCCGGCGTCGACCAGGTGATCTTCGTGCTCCAGGCGGGACGCAACCGCCACGAGCACATCATGGAGTCCCTCGAGCTGTTCGGCCGCGAGGTGCTCCCCGAGTTCGCCGAGCGCGACCCGGCGGCCAGCGCCGCCAAGGCCGCCCGGCTGGCCCCCGTCGTCGAGGCGGCGCTGGAGCGCAAGGCCGGCGCCGACCAGCCGAGGGCGCTCGGCCAGTACGAGTTCCCCGCCCTGCCCCGGCAGTGGGCCGACGCCAGCGGCTCGGTCGAGATGAAGGAGTGGCTCGAGCGCTTCGCCGACGACCGCGCCGCCGGCAAGCGCGACACCGGCGCCGGGATCACCGGCTGACGATCTTGCGGGCCGTCGCGCGCCGATGACGGGCGGCGCCACGGCTCCTGAGGAGGGGGCACGTCCCGCCGGCTCGCAGGAGCCGGCGGGCACGTCCAATGTGGCGCTCCCCAATCTGGGCGGGATTCTCGCCACGCGGTCATCTGGGCGGGATTCGTCCCAGCAGGTGCGAAGGATCCCGCCCAGATCAGCGCTCCCGGCAGGATTTGAACCTGCGCACTGCGGATTAGAAGGCCGCTGCTCTCTCCGGACTGAGCTACGGGAGCCGGAGCGCCAGCCTACGAGGCCGCCCGCTGGGGACGTCGGAAATCGGCCCTCGCGCCCGTAGCCTGGAACGTCGCCATCCCGGCGAGAGGAGAGGTCCCGGCGTGCAGTTCAAGAAGGGCGAGACCATCATCTATCCCCAGCACGGCGCCTGCATCGTGATGGGGACGAAGAAGATGGAGGCCTTCGGCGAGAAGCGCGAGTACCTCATCCTCCAGACCGTCATCAACGAGATGGTCCTCAAGGTGCCGGTGGACATGGCCGAGGAGGTCGGCGTGCGGCCGCCGGTGTCGGCCGACGAGCTCGAGGACCTCGTGGCCGTGCTGTCGAAGCCGGACCCGCGCGTGCCGTCGAACTGGAGCCGCCGCTTCAAGAACCACCAGGAGAAGCTGAAGAGCGGCGACGTGTACCAGGTGGCCGAGGTGGTCCGGAACCTCGCCGCCCGCAACCGCGACGCGTCGCTGTCGGCCGCCGAGCGGACGATGTACGAGCGGGCTCGCGTCAACCTGGTCAGCGAGATCTCCCCGGCGCTGAAGGTGTCGGCCGAGGACGCCGAGGCCTACCTCGACGAGGCGCTGGCCAAGGGCGTCCTGAAGCCGGCCAAGGAAGTCCCGGTCCGCAAGAAGTGACGTGGTCCCGCCGATCTGGGCGGGATCCTTGGCACCTGTTGGGACGAATCCCGCCCAGACGAGCGGGTGGTGAGATTCCCGCCCAGATTGGGGAACGTCCCCGGACTCACAGGGCCGCGGTCGCCATGTGCAGGCGGCGGCGCAAGAGGTCGAGGGCGTTGATCACGGCGAACTGGCGGATCTGCTCGCGTTCGCGGCCCAGGCGCACCGTCGTCGCGTAGGTGCCCGTGGGCAGCGCGACGCCCACGCAGACCGTGCCGACCGGCACGTCGTCGAGCTCGTCCGGGCCGGCCACCCCGGTCAGGCTCAGCCCGACGTCGGCGCCGAGCACCCGCCGCGCGCCCTCGGCCATCTCGACCGCGACGGGCTCGTTGACGACGGGACCAGATGTCACCTCCAGCAGGTCGAACTTGACCTCGCTGGCGTAGGACACGATCGCCCCGCGGAGGACGTCGCTGGCCCCCGGGATGGCGGTGAGGCGGGCCGAGACCAGCCCGCCGGTGAGCGACTCGGCCAGGCCCAGCGTCCACTCCTGGGCGCGCAGGGCGTCGAGCACCACCGACTCCATCGACTGACCGTCGGTGCCGAACACCAACGACCCGAGCTCGGCCCGCAGCGTCTGCTCCCACCGGTCGAGCACGGCGGCGGCGGCCGCGTCGTCGGGCTGCCGGGTCGTGAGGCGCACCTCCAGCCCCTCCCAGCCGCGGCGAGGAAGGCGAGCGTGGGGTCGCCGGCCGCGTCGAGCTCGGCGATCACCCCGTCGAGGCGCTCGTTGAGCCCGCTCTCGCTCTCGCCCCACGTCTTGAGGCGCCGGCTGGCGATCACCTCGGCGCCGCCGGCGCGCCGGCGGAGGTCGGGCAGCACTGCCCGCTCGAGCATGTCGCGCATCTCGTGGGGCACGCCCGGCACGGCGTAGACGACCTTGTCGCCGACCGGGCAGATCAGGCCGGGCGCCGTGCCCCTGGTCTGCGGGATGACGGTGGCGCCCTCCGGCACGAGCGCCTGGCGGAGGTTGTTCTCCGGCATGCGCCGGTTGCGGGCGGCGAAGAGCCGGCGGATCTCGGCGGCGACGGCCTCGTCGTGCTGCAGGCCGACACCCATCAGGGCGGCGATGGCGTCGCGGGTGAGGTCGTCGTGCGTCGGCCCGAGGCCGCCGGTGACGATGACCGCGTCGGTCTCCTGCAGCAGCCGGCGCAGCGCGGCCTCGATGCGCCCGACGTTGTCGCCGACCTTGACCTGGGTCAGCGAGGCGATGCCGTTGGCGGCGAGCTGCTCGCCGATCCATGCCGAGTTGGTGTCGTGGATCTGGCCGAGCAGCAGTTCGGTGCCGACGGCGAGGACATCACATCGCATGGGCCGCTTCGGGTTCGGCGGTGCGGGCGTGCCACAGGTACTTGGCACCGCTCCAGACCGCCAGCACGACGGCCAGCCAGAGGAACCCGTTCCACAGCCACGTGGCGTCGACCGCGGTCAGCGGCAGCAGGGCGAACCCGACGGCGAGCTGCTGGGCCAACGTCTTGTTCTTGGCCATCCGACTGGCCGGGAGGCTCACCCCCCGCGTGCCGACCACCGTGCGGTACATGCTGATGACGAACTCGCGCACGGCGATGATCGCCACCGGCACGATCCAGAACACGCCGCTGCCGACGAGCGTGAACATGGCGCCGAGCACGAGCACCTTGTCGGCCAGCGGGTCGAGGAAGGCGCCCGAGCGGGTGACGCCGTGGCGGCGGGCGATGGCACCGTCGACGGCGTCACTCGCGCACAGCACGAACCACAGCACGAAGGCCACCCAGGCGCCCTGGTTGTCGTCCGGGATGACCCAGAACATCAACGGCGACAGCAACAGCCGCCCGACGGTGATGGCGTTGGCCCACGTCGCCAGCGCGCCGGGGTCGACCATCAGTCGCCCCCGTCGGCGAACCCGCCGTCGGCGACCAGGTCAGGACCCAGCGCGTCCACGATCGTCACCCGCACCAACGCCCCCACACCCAGATCATGACGCACGTGGACGACGCCGTCGATCTCCGGCGCCTCGCGATGGGTGCGCCCGACACCGGGAGCGTCGACGAGCACCTCGACCTCACGCCCGATCAGGTCGTCACGCCGGCTCGCCGTGATGGCGTCCTGCAGCTCGCTCAGCTCGCCGAGCCGCTCGGCGACGAGACCGTCCGGCACCATGCCGTCGAGCTCGGCGGCGTACGTGCCCTCCTCGCGGCTGTAGGCGAAGAACCCGCACCAGTCGAGTTGCGCCGCCTCGACGAAGCGCAGCAGCTCGTCGTGGTGCCGTTCCGTCTCGCCCGGGTAGCCGACGATGAAGTTGCTCCGGAAGGCGGCGTCCGGCTGGCGGCCCCGGATCTCCTCGATGCGCCGCAGGAAACGGTCACCGTCACCCCAGCGCCGCATGCGCCGCAGCAGCGGCTTGCTGACGTGCTGCAGCGAGAGGTCGAAGTAGGGCACGCCGGAGTCGCAGATGGCGTCGATCAAGGCATCGCTGAGGTCGCTCGGGTACAGGTACAGCAGGCGCACCCGGTCGACGCGGGCGGCGACCTCGCGCACCAGCGGCACGATGGCGCCGGCACCGAGCTCGGCGGGGACGTCCTTGCCGTACGACGCCAGGTCCTGGGCCACGAGCACGATCTCCCGGGCGGCCAGCTCGTCGACCTCGGCGAGGATCGACGCCACCGACCGGCTGCGCTGCGGACCGCGGAACGACGGGATGGCGCAGAACCCGCAGGTGCGGTCGCAGCCCTCGGCGATCTTCACGTACGCCCACGGGCTCGTCGCCCGCGGCCGGGGCAGGTTGAGCAGGTCGAGGGCGGGAGGCTCGACGGCGCGGACCGGGATCAGCTGGCGGATCGGGCGCTGGATCGGCACGCCGAACCCGGCGACCTGGTCGACCTCCGGGAGGGCCGCGGCCAGCTCGTCGCCGTAGCGCTCGGCCATGCAGCCCGTGACCACGAGGCGGGCGCCCGGCCGGCGCCGCTCGCCCAGCGCCAGCACCGTGTCGATCGACTCCCGGCGGGCGGCCTCGATGAAGGCGCACGTGTTGACCACCACGAGGTCGGCGTCGTCGGGCTCGCTCGCCTGCTCCATGCCGTCGGCCAGCAGCGTTCCGACCAACTTGTCGGAATCGACCTGGTTCTTCGGGCAACCCAACGTCTCGAGGTAGAAGCGCTGGGGCACGTCCGACCAGGCTATCGGGGTCCCGACCGCCCGAACTCGATGGCGACCGCCGGCACGTCGTAGCACCACGCCGCATCCGTGAGCCCGATCGACGGATCCCCGCCCCAGACGTACTTGGCGCCCATCAGGTCGCCGACCCGCCGCCGTTCGTCAGGGTCCGGTGCGCCGGCCGGTCGTCGTGACGTCGCAGCAGCCGGCGTCGGCGTGGGCCGCCAGCCAGCCCATCTACAGGTGCGCGAGGCGCAGGCCGGGTCGTGGCCACGGCATCGACACGACGCGGCCGGTGCCCGACAGGGTGATGTACGCCGTGCGCAGATCGTCACCGCCGAAGCAGATGTTGGTCGTCATCAGGTCGTCGGTCGCCACGAACTCGACCTGCTCACCGTCGGGCGAGATCGACGTGATCCCACCGGTGAGGAGCGTGGCGACGCAGACCCAGCCGTCGCCGTCGACGGCGAGCGAGTCGAGGAACTGCATCCCGGGCAGTCCACACAGCACCACGGAGAGGTCGAGCGGCACGGCCGGCACGAGCTGACCCGGCTCGCTGATCGTCCGGCGGAACACCCGCCCGCTCTGGGTCTCGGCCCAGTACAAGGTGGCCATGTCCGGCGACAGGCCGATGCCGTTGGGCCCCTCCACCGGGTACACGACCTCGCGGATCTCGGACCCGTCGCAGCGGGCGTAGTGGATCGCCGTGAGGTCGCTGGTCCGCGCGCCGTAGGCGTCGCGGATCCCGTGGTCGGTGAACCAGAAGCCGCCGTGGCCGTCCATCACCAGGTCGTTGGGCGCCCGCAGCGGGCGGCCGTCGCACTCCGTGTAGAGGTCGGTGACCTCGCCCGTGGCGGGGTCGACGCGCTGGATGCGGCCGCCGATGTAGCGGTCGGGGTCGAACGGACCGGGGACGAGGATGCCGCCGAGGTCGACGGGCGTGAAGCAGCCACCGTTGTTGCAGACGTAGAACGCGCCGTCGGGTCCCACCGCCAGACCGTTGGCGCCGCCGGCGATCTCGGCCACGATCTCGGTGGTCCCGTCCGGGCTGGATCCGCGTGATGCCCGGGCCGAACATCTCGACCACGACGACGCTGCCGTCGGGCATGGCGATGGGCCCCTCCGGGAAGCGCAGGCCGCTGGTGATCTCGGTCAGGTCGGGCGTGACGGTCTGGAGCACGCCGTCATTCTCGTTGCGCCTGCTGCAGCAACTCGAACTCTTCGACCGTCATCAGCACCGCCCGAGCCTTCGACCCCTCGCTCGGGCCGACGACGCCGCGCTGCTCGAGGAGGTCCATGATCCGCCCAGCGCGGGCGAAGCCGACCTTGAGCTTGCGCTGCAGCATCGACGTCGAGCCGAGCTGGCTGCGCACGACCAGCTCCATCGCCTGGCGCATCATCGCCTCGTCGTCGTCATCGCCGGCCGCCGAGTAGGCGTTGGCGTTCGACGTGACGTGGTCGTCGCTCTCCTCGCCCTCGACGCCACTGACGTAGGTGACCTCCGGCGCCTGGCGGCGCCAGTGGGCGACGACCTTGCGCACCTCCTCCTCGCCGACGAACGAGCCCTGGATGCGCTGGGCGACGGACGAGTTGCCGGGCAGCAGGAGCATGTCGCCCTTGCCGACCAGCTTCTCGGCCCCCGGCTGGTCGAGGATGACGCGCGAGTCGGTCTGGCTCGACACGGCGAAGGCGATGCGGGCCGGGATGTTGGCCTTGATGACGCCCGTGATCACGTTGACGCTGGGGCGCTGGGTGGCGACGATCAGGTGGATGCCGACGGCCCGGGCCTTCTGGGCGATGCGGGTGATCGACTCCTCGACGTCGCGGGCGGCGACCATCATCAGGTCGTTGAGCTCGTCGACGACGACGACGATGTAGGGCAGCCGCTCGTACTGGCGGTCCTGGTGCTCGTCCGTGATGATGGCGGCCGGCGAGCCGCCCGCTGGCCGCAACTCGCCCCGGTCGAACGCCGCGTTGTAGCCGGAGATGTCGCGGAAGCCGACCTCGTACAGCAGGTCGTAGCGCCGCTCCATCTCCTTGACCGCCCAGCCGAGGGCGTTGGCCGCCTTCTTGGGGTTGGTGACCGGCTGGGTCAGCAGGTGGGGCAGGCGGTTGTACTGGCCCATCTCGACCTGCTTGGGGTCGACGAGGATGAGGCGCACCTGCTCGGGCGTGGTGCGCATCAGCAGCGACGTGATGATGCAGTTGATGCCGCTGGACTTGCCGGCACCCGTGGCGCCGGCGATCAGGAGGTGCGGCGTGGTCGCCAGGTCGAGGAAGACCGACTTGCCGGCGATGTCCTTGCCGATGGCGACCTCGAGCGGACCGGTGGCGGCGGTCGCTTCGGGGGACACCAGGAGATCACCCAGGGCGACGAGCTGCCTGGTGTGGTTGGGGACCTCGACCCCGATCGCCGATCGCCCCGGGATCGGCGCCAGGATCCGCACGTCGGTGGCCGCCATGGCGTAGGCGATGTCGCGCTGCAGGCTGGTGACCCTGGCCACCTTGACGCCGGGACCGAGCTCGAGCTCGTAGCGCGTGACGGTCGGGCCGACGGTCATGCCGACGAGGGACGTGTCGACACCGTGCTGTTCGAGCGACTGCTGCAGCACTCGGCCGCGGGCCTCGACCTCGGCGCGGTTGATCGCCTGCGTGCCGGTGCGGTGGAGGTAGCTGAGCGGCGGCAGCGTCCACTCCCCCACCTGCTCCCCGTCGCCGAGCGCCGACGCGTCGGCGGCCGTGGTCTTGGGCCGCGGTGCACGACGGGCGGCCCGCGTCGGTCCGTCGTCGAAGTCGGAGGCGGCGTCGTACACCGACGGCGGCGGCAGTGGGCGCGGCTCGCCGGCGACCATGGTTCGGTCGGTGTCGACGTCGTCGGCGTCGCTGCTCAACGACGACAGGTCGCGCAGCGCCTGGCGGGCCGCCCGCCCGAGCGGGCGGGCCACCGAACCGACGCCGGCGCCGGTTCGGTGGGCCATCGTGCGCAGCGAGGTGCGGGTGACCAGGAGGGCGCCGCCGACGGCCAGGCACAGCAGCAGGACGATCGCCCCGGCCGGCGCCAGCAGCGCGGCGAGGGGTTCGCCGACGAGCGCGCCGAGGAGGCCGCCCGAACGGCCCATGGCGTCGAGCTCGTCGAACGACTCGGGGCCGTTGATCGCCTGGAGGATCGCCAGCCCGGCCACGAGCACCAGCGACCAGCCGGCGACGAGGCGCCACGGGCTGGACGACTGTCCCTTCTTGACGAGGGCGATGCCGGCGCCGACCAGCAGGACCGGCACGACGTAGCGGCCGAGGCCGGCGATCCAGCCGAGCAAGGTCTCGATCCCCCGGCCGAGCGGGCCGGCGAGGTTGAGGTACACGGCGAGGGCGAGGAGGGCCCCGCCGGCGATGAGGCCGACGCCGATCAGCTCGTGGCGGCGCTCGCCGACCGCCCCACGCAGCTCGGCGGTCGCCTGCTCGCGCCGTCCGGTGCCACGGGGTGGGGTGGCGACGGGCTGGGCGGCCCCGGCCCGGCCCGGCTGCTCCCGGAGCTGGAGCCGCGCTGGTACGAGCCAGCAGCCCGGCTCTTGGCCGTCTTCTTCTTCGACGGGCCCCACGTGGTCATGTCGCCGATCACGGTAGCAATGGGGTGTCGCGACGCCTGGGCATGCGTCCCCCGATCTGGGCGGGATCTTCGCCACGGCCCGATTCTGGGCGGGATCCTGGCCAGGTGCTGGTGAGATCCCCGCCCGGATCGTGGGTCAGCCGGTGGTCTCGACCGACTGGACGGTGCCGTCGGCGGCCAGCGTGACGTCGAGCACGCCGCCGGCGTCGGACTGCACGCCGGCGCCGTACTGCACGGCTCCGCCCGGGCCGCCGATGATCGTGAACAGGACCACGTCGGCGTCGGGCAGCTCGTCGGTCACGCCGTCGAGGATCGTGTCGGGGTCGAACGTCAGGGCGTCGGCGGTGAACGTGGCGCCCTCGGCGGCGCGCGGCGCCTCCGGCGGTGCCAGCTCACCGCCGACGTAGACGTAGGGCACGACCTCGTCCCCGTCGGCCACGAAGAGGTTCACCAGCTGCGGCGTGGCGTTGATCTCGAAGTACTCCTGCGGTCCGCCCCGCTCGGCCTCGACGTCGGCGATGGCGGGCTCGATGTCCGCCACGAGGGGTCGCACGGCCGGGTCCTCGTCGTCGCCGCACGCGGCGACGAGGAGCAGCGCCGCTGCGAGCGTCCATCTGGGTGGGATCGTCGCCAGCACCTGGCCAGGATCCCGCCCAGATCGGGCCGTGGCGAAGATCCCGCCCAGTTTGGGGAGCGGTGTCACGCCTCCATGACCACGGGCACGATCATCGGGCGGCGGCGGGTGCGCTCGCTGACGAACTTGCCGGCGGCGCGCCGCACGTCGCGCTCCAACGCCTCGACGTCGCTCACGCCGGCCGCCAGGGCGGACTCCACGGCCGCGGCGATCGTGTCGCAGGCCTCGTCGAGGAGGTCCTCGGCCTCGGGCGCGTACACCCATCCACGGGTGATGATCTCCGGCCCGACGAGCACCTTGCGCGTCTGCGAGTCCACGGTGACGACGACCACCACCACGCCCTCGCTGGCCAGCACCCGCCGGTCGCGCAGCACGCCGCTGCCGACGTCGCCGACGATCCCGTCGACGTAGAGGTACCCCGCGGGGACCCGCCCGGCGACCTCGACGCCACGGTCGGTCACCTCGAGCACGTCGCCGTCCTCGCACACCAGCACCCGGTCGCGCGGCACGCCCATCACCTCGCCGAGGCGGGCGTTGGCGACGAGGTGGCGGAACTCGCCGTGGATCGGCACGTACCACTGCGGCCGGGCGATCGACAGGTACGTCTTGAGCTCGTCGGCCTGGGCGTGCCCGGTGGCGTGGACGTCCTGGATCTTCGAGTGGACGACCTCGGCGCCGGCCTTGAGCAGGCCGTCCATCACCCGGTTCACGTTGCTCTCGTTGCCCGGGATGGCGTGGCTGGACAGGATCACGGTGTCGTGCTCGCCGAGCTTGACGAACTTGTTCTCGCCCCGCGCCAGGAGGGCCAGCGCCGACATCGGCTCGCCCTGCGAGCCGGTGGAGATCACGCACACCTCACCCGGCGGGTAGCGGTCGATGTCCTCGATGTCGACGAACGAGCTGCCCGGGATGTGCAGGACACCGAGGTCGAGCCCGAGCTGGACGTTCTTGCGCATGCTCAGCCCGAGCGTCGCCACCTTGCGCCCGCTCTCGATGGCGGCGTCGGCGATCTGCTGGATGCGGTGCAGGTGGCTGGCGAAGCTGGCCGTGATGATCCGCCGGTCGCGGTGCTCGGCGAACAACGACCGCAGGACCCGCCCGACGCTGCGCTCGCTCGGCGCGTAGCCGGCCTCCTCGGCGTTCGTCGAGTCGGCGAGGAGGACGCGGATGCCGCTGGTGCGGGCCAGCTCGCCGATGCGCGCCAGGTCGGTGCGCCGGTCGTCGACGGGCGTGAGGTCGAGCTTGAAGTCGCCGGAGTGGAGGATCACGCCCTGGGGCGTGTGCACGGCGATGGCGTGGGCGTGGGGGACGCTGTGGGTCACCGGGATGAACTCGACGTCGAACGGCCCGATGCGCAGCCGCTCACCGTCGACCACGGCGATCATCGACGTGCGCCCGAGCAGCCCGGCCTCCTCGATCCGGTTGCGTGCCAGTCCCAGCGTCAACGCCGAGCCGTAGATCGGGAAGGACACCTCGCGCAGCAGGAACTGCAGGCCACCGACGTGGTCCTCGTGGCCGTGGGTGGCGACGAGCGCCTCGATGCGGCTGGCGTTGTCGCGCAGGTACGTGAAGTCCGGGAGGACGAGGTCGATGCCGTGGAGGTCGGGACCGGGGAACATCAGGCCGCAGTCGATGAGCAGGATCCGCCGGTCGTCGCCGACGCCCTGCTCGACGGCCATGCAGTTGCGGCCGATCTCCCCCAGACCGCCCAGGAAGACGAGACGGACCGGCTCAGCCACGCGCAGCCAGCAGGTTGGCGTAGACCTCGGCGGCCCGCTCGTCGAGCCAGTCGGGATCAGGACCCATCGGCGGCCGGCACTGGCCGCCCGGCCGGCCGAGGTGGCGCATCATGGCCTTGGCCGGCCCCGGGTTCGGGGCCTCGTCGCCCGTCTCGTACTGCCAGCTCTCGAGCAGCCTGGCGTTGACGGCCCTGGCCCCCTCGACGTCGCCGGTCCCCCAGCGATCGAACAGTTCGACGACGTCGCGCGAGCACCAGTGCGTCGCCACGCCGATCAGCCCGACGGCGCCGACGGCCAGCAGCGGCAGGGTCATCGAGTCGTCGCCGCTGTACACCTCGTACCCGGCGGGCACACCGGCGACGAGGCGGGCCGTCTCCGCCGGGTTGCCGGCGGCGTCCTTGACGGCGACGATGTTGTCGACCTCGTGGGCGAGACGGGCCAGCAGCGCCGTGGAGACCTTGCGGCCGGTGCGGATCGGGATGTCGTAGATCACGACGGGGAGGTCGGTGGCGGCCGCCACGGCGCGCAGGTGGCCCTCGATGCCGGCCTGCGATGGGCGGTTGTAGTACGGGCACAGGGCGAGCACGCCGGCGATGCCGAGCTTGGAGGCCTCGGCCGTGAGGTGGACGGAGTGACTGGTGTCGGCTCCGGTCGAGCCGGCGATGACGGGGATCGTCACGGCGTCGGCGACGGCCTCCCAGATCGTCATCTTCTCGGCGTCGGTGAGCGTCGGGGCCTCCCCGGTCGTGCCGGCGACGACGAGACCCTCGTTGCCCTCCTCTTGCAGCCACCGTGCCAGGGTCACGGCGCCGTCGACGTCGAGCGAGCCATCGTCGGTGAAGGGCGTGACCATGGCGGTGAGCACCCGGCCGAAACGTGCCATGGAGCGAGACTACTGCCGCGCCGGTGGGCGATCCTGGCTGCGTACTCAGAGCGAGTGCGGGCGGCGGACGATGACCTCCACCTCGTTGGCCCCGCTGTCGGGGACGCCGGTGCCGAACCGCCCGCTCTTGGCGGCGGCGTCTCCGGCCATCAGCGCACGGATCTTCTTCCTGATCTTCGCCGTCCAGGACTGCGCCCGCCGGTAGGCGTTCGGCGTCGTCGACGCCCGCAGGACGAGCCCGGCCGTGGCGTTCGCGTCGAGGAGGTCGGCGATCTTCTGGAGGGTGCCGCTCACGCCCGTGGGCAGGCGGTTCGAGGTCGCCTTGAACCCCTTCAACGTGAACGTCCCCAGCGCGGTCGACGGCACGCGCCTCGCCGTGAACCGGTTGGTGCCGCGAACCTTCAGCTCCTCGTAGACGATGTAGTCCCGTTCGTGGGTCTCGATCTGCACCGTGACCCGCTGTGGCTTGCGGCCGCCCGGGAGCAGCTTGTCGATCTTCGTCTCGTAGGAGTTCAGGCGCCCGCCCGACGGCGTCTCACCGGCGCCCGCCTGGAGCTCGGCCAGCGTGGCGTCCTCCGCCTGCCCCGCCGTCTTGTGCGCGCGGTCGAAGGCGTCGTCCCATTCGTCCGTGGGCACGGCCTGGGCCTCGTAGTTCTCCATCAACTCGTGGATCAGCGCGGCGTGTCCGGCCCCACGGACACCCTGCTCGAGCGCGAGGATGTGGTCGACGCGGACGACTTGGGTGCGGTCGTCCTCCTCATCGGGCCACGAGCCGATGAAGGTGTCGTCGCCGGACCGCGTCAGGGCGACCTTGGCGGTCTGTGCCGGGTCGCTGACGATCAGCATGAGGTGCGTCTGCAGCGTCTTCGAGGCCGGTGTGCGGACCTTTCCCGTCATCGTCACCATCGCCTTGCTGTCGCGGCGCAGCTCGAGACCGCTCGCCTTCTGCAGCAGCGTCAGCACGGTGCTCGCGTCGGCCGGCGACCCACTGAGCTCGAGCCGGCGCTGGACGGTGGGCGCGCCGAGCGCTGCGCTCACCGCCGCGTTCCCGGCGTCGCGTTGCAGCCGGAGGAGCGCGGCGACCCCACCAGCGAGGGGTGCGGGCCGGCTCGGCGATCGCCCGCCGGTCCGCGCGGCGCGCTCGTGCGCGAGGCGCATCGGCTCAGTGTGCCAGAGCCGGCTTCAGGCCCCAGAACAAGATCCGTTTGAACGGGTAGAAGTACGGCGAGCGGTCGCCGATGACCGCCAGCAGCCGGCGCCGGTACTCGTCCACGAACGGCTCCTGCAGCTCGGCCGGCAGGACGTCGGCGAAGCGGGTGAGGCTGGTGCCCTTGACCCACTCCACGACGTCGCCCGACCAGGCCAGCGTGTGCCCGTAGACCTGGAGCCGCACGTGCTGGCGGACGGCGCCGAGGTCGGCCAGCAGGACGGCGTACTGCTCTGGCGCCAGCACGTTGACCGCGACGACGTCGGGTGGCGGGGTGCCGCCCATCGCCGACCGGAACGGCTCGGCCATCGCCGTCTCGGCGGCCACCTGGTGCGACGGGTGGTCGGAGTTGGCCGGCACCTGCACGGCGAGCTGGCCACCCGGCGCGAGGGCGGCCCACCAGCGGGCCAGCACGTCCGGGTGGTCCGGCACCCACTGCAGGCTGGCGTTGGCGATCACCAGATCGTGGTCGCCGCCCGACGACCACGATCCGATGTCGCCCGCCTCGAACGTGAGGCGAGGATCCACGCGGGCCGCGGCGGCGGCCAACATGGCCGGCGACGAGTCCACGCCGACCATGTGCCCGACGTCGAGGCGCTCGACCAGCGCCTCCGTCAGCTCACCGCTGCCGCACCCGAGGTCGGCGGCCCGACCGAACGACCCGGGCTCGACCAGTTCGGCGAGGTCCCAGAAGGGCTGGGCCCGCTCGGCGGCGAACTTGCCGTACTGCCCGGGCGACCAGCCATCGGCGCTCACCCGGGCGTCGGGACCTCGGCGCCCAGCTCGAACTTGATGTACTCCTCGCCGGTGTCCTCGAGGTCCTCGAACTGGATCACGCCCATCTCCTCGAAACGACGGCGCAGCCACTTCTCGTTGCGGTCGAGCAGCCCGAGCTTCTTGCAGTTGGGGACGATCTTGGAGAACAGCATCTGCTGGAAGAGGTCGCGGGTCGGGTCCCGCATCACCACCGGCAGCACGTCCTTGGGGTTGACGCCCATCCGCTCCCAGACCTCCTGCGACATGAACCGGTCGCGCATCCGCACGGCGGCCTCGTAGGCGAACTCCTGGCGGTCCTTCATCTCGGCGTCGGTCATGCCGTCGTAGATCTCCTTGAGGGACAGCACCCCGAAGGCGACGTGACGGGCCTCGTCGCTCATCACGTACCGCAGCAGCTGCTTGAGCAGCGGCTCCTCCGTCATCTGGTGCATGAACCCGAAGGCGGCGAGGGCCAGGCCCTCGACCATCACCTGCATGCCGAGGTAGGTCATGTCCCAGCGGCTGTCGTTGATGATGTCGTCGAGCAGCATCCGCAGGTGGGCGTTCACCTGGTACCCGCCGCCGAGCTTCTCCTCGAGGTAGCGGGCGAACACCTCGACGTGGCGGGCCTCGTCGACCACCTGTGTCGAGGCGTACAGCTTGGCGTCGTACCACGGCACGGTCTCGGTGATCTTCGCCGTGCACAGCAGGGCGCCCTGCTCGCCGTGGAGGAACTGCGACAGCGTCCACTTGCGGTTCTGGATGCCGAAGTCGAGCCACTCCTTGTCGCCCCACTTCTCCAGCACCGTGCCGTCGTAGTGGTTGGGGTCGAGTCCGGCGAGGATCGCCAGCTGGTCACCGGCGACGACGGCCTCGATGTCCACCTCGGTGTCCCACGGGAGGTCCGTGGTGGCGTTCCACTGCCCGGTCTTGCCCTTCTCGTAGAGCTTGCGCAGCTGCGGCCGGGCCAGCGAGTAGTCCCACGTGAACAGGGCGTCGGCGTTGTCCTTGACCGCGTGCACCACCTCGTCGACATCGGTGTTCGTGACGGCGAGGATGGCTTCGAGGTCGTCGAGCTCGGCGCGCCCGAGGATCGCCTCGTTGTCGCGGTGGGTGACGCTCATGTGGTGGCTCCTAGGAGGTAGGGGGACAGGAAGGGCGCCAGGAAGGCGCGGGCGGACTGTTCGTCGGCGAGGTCGATGACGTCGCTGGGTGCGAGGAAGTAGGAGATCGTCAGCCGCGCCAGCACGTCGATGAGGGCGCGGGCCTCGACGCGGTCGACCAGGTACGGCTCGGCCAGCGGGGCGAGGAAGGTGGTGGCGAAGCGGATGATCCGGGGGACGCCCTCGACGGTGAGCTGGCTGAGGGTCTCGCCGGGCTCGGACGCCAGCATCAGGGCGAGGTGCTCGTCGGCGCGCAGCTCGCGGGTGGCGACGACGACGGCGCCCACGAGCAGGTCCTCGAGCGAGTCGGCGCCGCCGACGTGGGCGAGGAGGACGGCGAAGAACTCCTCCAGCTCGCGGACCCGCAACGCCTCGAACAGGACGTCCTTGCCGCCCGGGAACATCCGGTAGATCGTCGCCCTGGACACCCCGGAGGCGGCGGCGATGTCGTCGATGGTCACTTTGGCGACGCCCCAGCGCTCGCAACAGTGCTTGGCGGCGTCGAGGACGCGCTGCTCGGCGTCGAGGGCGTCCAGGACCACGTGAGACATTTAGACGAAATTCGTCTCACTGTCAAGTCGCGGCCAGGGCCGGTACTGTTCGCCTGATGCGACGGACCGGGCTGGTGATGGTGGCGCTGCTGACCCTGGGGGCAGCGGCGTGCGGAGACGACGACGACGACGATGCCGCCGGCACCACGGCGGCCGCGGGCACGACGGCCGAGACGACGGCCGGGACCTCCGCCGACACGGCCGGCGACACCACGGCCGTGACGACCGCGGCCGGGCCGAGCACGGTGCCGGTCGACGACGAGGCGGCCGCCTGTGCCGAGGGCCAGACGCTGGCCGACGGCGAGCTGCGCGTCGCCACGGGCGAGCCGGCCTTCCCGCCGTACGTCATCGACGACGATCCGACCACCGGCCAGGGCTTCGAGGCCGCGCTGGCCTACGCGGTGGCCGGCACGATGGGGTTCGCGCCCGACCAGGTGACCTGGACGCGGACCCCCTTCGAGGCGGCCATCCAGCCGGGGCCGAAGGACTTCGACTTCAACCTGCAGCAGTACTCGATCAACCCGGACCGTGAGCAGGTCGTCACGTTCAGCGACCCGTACTACTCGGCCAACCAGGCGATCCTCGGCTACGACGACTCGCCGGCCGCCACCGCGGCGTCGATCACCGACTTCCAGGCCCTGCGCATCGGCGTCGCCGCCGGCACGACGAGCCTGACCTTCGTCACCGACGTGCTGCAGCCGACGAGCGACCCGTTCGTCTACAACGACAACGCGGCGGCCAAGCAGGCCCTCGACGCCCAGCAGATCGACGCCATCGTCGCCGACCTGCCGACGGCGCTGTTCATCACGGCGGTGGAGATCGAGGACTCCACCGTGTTCGGCCAGTTCCCTGCCGTCGAGGGCACCGAAGGCGAGCCGTGGGGGCTGCTGTTCGCCAAGGACAACCCGCTCGTCGAGTGCGCCAACCTGGCGCTCGCCGCGCTGACCGAATCCGACACGCTGGCGGCGATCACCACGGAGTGGATGACGAGCAGCATCGACGTGCCGGAGATCGCACTGGAGTGAGTGAGCCAGGCGCCGGCGCGACGCGGGCGCTGCGCCAGGCGCACGAGCGGCACCAGCGTCGCCGGAGCACCGGCGTCGCCGCCCTCAGCACGGCCGCGGTGGTCGGCCTGCTCGTGTGGCTGGTGCCGCAGACGTCGGGCTGGGAGAGCGTCCAGCAGTCGTTCTTCTCGCCCGACGCCTTCCGCGACGTCTTTCCCGAGCTGCTCGGGCCGTTCTGGTACGACGTCCAGATCTTCCTGTGGTGCGCCCCCTGCATCGTCGCCGTCGGGTTGCTGATGGCGATGGCGCGGGGCGTGCGGACGCCGGCGCTGTACCCGGTGCGGCTGTTCGCCACGGTGTACATCGACGTCGTCCGCGGTGTCCCCGTGATCCTGTGGATCACGCTCCTCGGCTTCGGCGTGCCGGCGATCCTGCAGACGCGCGAGTGGTACGGCAAGGGGATCGTGTGGGGTTCCGTCGCGCTGATCGTCGCCTACTCCGCGTACGTCGCCGAGGTGTTCAGGGCGGGCATCGAGAGCGTCCACGAGTCGCAGCGGGCGGCCGCCCGCTCGCTCGGGCTGACGTCGGGGCAGGCGATGCGGGCCGTCGTGCTCCCCCAGGCGGTGCGCCGCGTCGTGCCCCCGCTGATGAACGACATGGTGAGCCTGCAGAAGGACGTCGCCCTGATCAGCGTGCTCGGCCCCGTCGAGGCGCTGCGGCGGGCGTCGATCGAGGTGGCCCGCACGTTCAACTTCACGCCCGTACGTCGCCGCCGCCGTGCTGTTCCTCTGCGTGTCGATCCCGCTGACCCGGCTCACCGATCACCTGCTGCAGCGCGAGCGCGGCCGCATGTCGATGACGGCGATCCGGTGAAGCTGCAGCTGCAGGCCGTCGTCAAGGACTTCGGCGACCACCGGGTGCTCGACGGCATCGACCTCGACGTCGGCGCCGGCCAGGTGATCGCCCTCATCGGCGCATCGGGCAGCGGCAAGAGCACGCTGCTGCGCTGCGTCAACCTGCTCGAGCCGATCGACGACGGGCGCATCCTGCTCGACGGCGACGACATCAGCGCCCCCGGCCGCGATGCCGATCCGGTCAGGCGGCGCATCGGGCTGGTGTTCCAGAGCTTCAACCTGTTCCCCCACCTCACCGTCGTCGAGAACGTCGGCCTGGCCCCGCGCAAGGTCCGGGGGCTCTCGCACGCCGAGGCCCGCACCCTCGCCCTCGGCCTGCTCGACCGGCTCGGGCTGGCCGGCAAGGCCGACGACTACCCCGACCGGCTGTCCGGCGGGCAGCAGCAGCGGGTGGCCATCGCCCGCTCGCTGGCGATGGGGCCGGAGGTGATGCTGCTCGACGAGATCACGTCGGCCCTCGATCCCGAGCTCGTCGGCGAGGTCCTCGACGTCGTGCGCGACCTCCGCCTCGAGGGCATGACGATGCTGCTGGCGACCCACGAGATGTCCTTCGCCCGCGAGATCAGCGATCGGGTGTGCTTCCTCGACGACGGCCGCATCGTCGAGGAGGGCCCGCCCGCCCAGGTCCTCGGCGACCCCGTCCACGAGCGCACCCGCCGCTTCCTCCAACGTGTCATCGAGGCCGGCCGGATGTGATCCGGTCGGTCATCCCCTCCGGCTACGTCCGCGAACCCCGCTCACTTCGGCGGAAGACGCTGACGAAGGCGGCCACCGGGGTCAGCCCTCGACGACGATGACGCCGGTCATGCCGGCGGTGGGCGTGCCGTGCAGCGAGCAGTAGTAGGGGTACTCGCCCGGCGCGTTGAAGACGTGGGCGTACTCCTGGCCCGGCGCGAACTGCTCCTTGGCGACCCCGAAGTCGAGCCCGCCGACGGCGACGACGTCGTGGTCGTTGCTGCCGTCGTTGGTCCAGCGCACCTCGGTGCCGGCCGGCACGACCAGCCGGTTGGCGTCGAACGTGTTGTCGATCGCCTGCACCGCAGCGACCTCCCCCGTCGACTCGACGGTCGGCTGGGCGCCGACCACGAGCACGCTGGGGCCGTCGTCGGCGCAGCCGACGAGCGCGCTCGCCAGCAGACCCGTCGCCGCCACCGCGCCGACGCGGCGCGGCGACCTCATCGAGCGGTCGGGCGGTGGTCGGCGAAGCGCTCGCGCAACGTCTTCTTCGAGAACTTGCCGACGCTCGTCTTCGGCACCTCGTCGATGAACACGACGTCGTCCGGCAGTTGCCACTTGGCCACCCTCGGCGCCAGGTAGTCGAGCACCTCGTCCCTGGTCAGGCCGCCCTCCTCCTCCAGCACGACGCACGCCAACGGGCGCTCGGACCAGCGTTCGTCCGGGATGCCGATCACGGCGGCCTCGCGGATCTTCGGGTGGGACATCAGCTCGTTCTCCAGCTCCACCGACGAGATCCACTCGCCCCCGGACTTGATGAGGTCCTTGGTCCGGTCGACCAGGCGGATGCGACCGCGGTCGTCCATCGTGGCCACGTCGCCGGTGCGCAGCCAGCCGTCGTCGGTGAAGCTGTCGCCCGCCCGCGGGTCGTTGTAGTACGTGGCGGCGATCCACGGCCCGCGGCACTGCAGCTCCCCGCTCGACGTCCCATCCCGCGGCACCGCGTCCGACGAGCCGGGCTCGACGACACGGCAGGCCACCCCGAACGTCGTGCGGCCGACGCCGGCGCGCAGGTCGGCCTGCTCGTCGTCGGGCAGCCCCTCCTGGTCGGCGTCGAGGCGGCACACCGACGCCACCGGGCTGGTCTCGGTCATGCCCCACGCCTGCAGGATCGGGAGGCCGAGCTGCTGGCGGTACGCCTCCGACAACGCCTTGGGGACCGCCGAGCCGCCGCACGGGATCGCCCGCAGGTGCGACGTGTCGCGGCCCTGCAGGTTGGGCAGCACCTGCATCCAGATCGTCGGCACGCCGGCCGCGACGGTGACGCGCTCCTCGACCACGAGGTCGGCGATCGACGGGCCGGAGAGGTCGGGCCCGGGCATGATCAGGTCGGCCCCGACGGCCACGCCGGCGTGGGCCAGGCCCCAGGCGTTGGCGTGGAACATCGGCACGACAGGCAGGATGCGATCCGACTCGCGGGCGCCGAGCGAGTCGGCGGTCATCACGCCCATCGTGTGCAGGAACGTGCTGCGGTGGCTGTAGACGACACCTTTCGGGTTGCCCGTGGTGCCGCTCGTGTAGCACATGCTCGCCGCCTGGTCCTCGTCGAGGGCCGGGAACTCGACGGGTTCGGCGGCGGCCAGCAACTGCTCGTAGTCGAGCAGTTCGTGCCCGTTCAGGTCGGCCGGGACGTCGCCCTTGCCGTCGTCCATGACCACCAGGTGGCGCAGCCGCTCGAACGTCGGCAGCAGCGGGGCGAGCAGCCCGAGCAGGGAGCGGTCCACGAAGATGACCTCGTCGTCGGCGTGGTTGACGATGTAGGTCAGCTGCTCCGGGAACAGGCGGATGTTCAGCGTGTGCAGCACCCGCCCGGTGCACGGCGCAGCGAAGTACAGCTCGAGGTGGCGTGACGTGTTCCACGCGAACGTGGCCACCCGCCCGTCGGCCGAGATCTCGAGCGCGTCGAGCACCCCGCCCACGCGGCGCGTGCGGGCGGCCCAGTCGGCGTACGTCACGCGGTGGCGACCGGTGGCGCTCGCCGTCGTCACCCCCTTGTGCCCGAAGTTCTGCTCGGCCCGGTCGAACAGGTGGGTGATGGTCAACGGGACGTCCTGCATCAAGCCCTTCATCAGCAGCGAAGGTAGCGTGCGGCCGGTGCAACCCACGGCCGGCGGCGAGGCGGTCGAGCCGACCCCACAACACGAGGCGGCCGAGCCGAACCCCCAACACGAGGCACCGCCCCACGCCCCACCGTGGTGGGGACCGTTGGTGCTCGCCGCCTTCGTCGGGCTGGTCATCTGCACGAACGTCGCCAACGCCGTGTGGGCGGGCTGGGTCGACTCCAGCCCTGAGGCCCTGCTGGCCCTGTCCTCCCGTCAGCGCTACCTCGTCCTCTCCGTGGCCAGCGGCATCTCCCCGGTCTGGTACGTCGTCATCGGCGCCACCCGCATCGCCGCCGCGTTCGTCGTCTGCCACCTCATCGGGCGGGCCTACCGGGAGCAGGCCCTGTCGTGGTTCACCCGTTACCTCGGCGTGACCAAGGAGTCGCTGGACGCGTTCAACCGCGGCTTCGCGACGGCCGAGGTCGGGCTGATCCCGTTCTTCGCCGGCAGCAACATCGTCGCCGTCCTCACGGGCGTCCACCGCACGCCGCCGGCCCGGCTGGCCGTGCTGCTGACGATCGGCATCGCCGGGCGGCTGGCCCTGATGTGGTGGCTGGCCAAGACGTTCGAGGAGCCACTCCTCGACGTCCTCGACTTCCTGCAGCGCTACCAGTGGTGGGCCGTGGGCATCTCGGTGGTCATCGTGATCCTCGTCAACGTGCGCAACTTCCGGCGCGGCGGGGCCTGATGGCAGACTCGGCCCATGGCTGAGATCACCCTCCGCGGCAACCCCATCCACACGGTCGGCGAGCTGCCGGCGGTCGGCTCTGCGGCCCCGACGTTCACGGTCACCGGCGGCGCGCTGAACGACGTCTCGCTCGCCGACTTCGCCGGCAAGACGGTGATCCTCAACATCTTCCCCAGCGTCGACACCGGCGTCTGCGCCGCCAGCGTGCGGGCGTTCAACCAGAAGGCCGCCGGCCGTGACGACGCTGCCGTGCTCAACGTGTCGATGGACCTGCCCTTCGCCCAGGCCCGGTTCTGCGGCGCCGAGGGCATCGAGAACGTGACGTCGGCGTCGGCGTTCCGCAGCTCGTTCGGCAGCGACTACGGCGTGACGATCGCCGACGGCCCGATGACCGGCCTGCTGTCGCGGGCGGTCGTCGTGATCGACCCGTCGGGCAACGTCACGTACACCGAGCAGGTCCCGGAGATCGCCCAGGAACCGAACTACGACGCCGCCCTCGCGGCGATCTGACGGCGGTCACGGGGTCGCCAGGCGCTCCGCCGGCGCGGCGCCCGAGTCGACGGCGTCGTACGTCCAGTCCGGCTGCTTCGCCGCGTGCCCCTCGTCGATCACGGCGTGGTCGCCGTCGAGGCTGACCAGTGGGGCGACCACCACCGGCGTCACGGCCGGTGAGCGGTCCTCGGACTCCTCCATGTGCCGAGCGAGCGCCCCCGGGAACAGGCCGAGCAGGCTGTTGACCACCCGCTGCTGCTGGTGGGCGAGGAAGCAGCGGGCCTCGTCGGTCACCGTCGCCACCCGGGCGGCCAGCTCGTCGACGTCCTCGTCCGTGCCGTTCGACGTGCAGAAGCGGGCCAGGATCTCGGCGATGGCCAGCCCGTCCTGCTTGCACGGCGTGCACTGGCCGCACGACTCGACGGCGAGGAAGCGGGCGACGCCCTGGGCCACGGCCACCATGTCGGCGGCGTCGTCGAACACGATGAACCCGCAGGCACCGAGCCCGCTGCCCGCCGCCTCCATGTCCTCGTAGGTCAGTGGCGTGTCGAGCCGGGCGGCGTGGACGAACGGGTGGGCCACCCCCGACAGCACGGCCTGGACGTGGCGGCCCGGCTCGGGGCCGCCGCCGATCGTGTCGATGACCTCGCGCAGCGGCGTGCCCATGGCCACCTCGGCCACGCCGGCCCGCTGCGTCGCCCCGGAGACCGTGCAGACGATCGTGCCGGGCGACTGCTCGGTGCCGTGCTCGCGGAACCACGCCGGGCCGTTGGCGAGGATGCACGCCACGTGGGCCATCGTCTCGACGTTGTTGGCCAGCGTCGGGGCCGCGCCGAGTGCGTCGAGACCGTCGCGGTAGGGCGGCGCCACCCGCGGGAACGGCGGCCGGCCGTCGACGACCTCGAGCAGCCCGGTCTCCTCGCCGAACAGGTACTCCTCCGGCCCCTTCACCAGCGACACGTCGATGCCCCTGGTCCATCCGGCCCGCCCGATGTCGTCGATGGCCTGTTGCAATGCGGTCGCGGCGTCGTCGAAGGACGCCTTCACGGCCACCACCACGCGTTCGGCGCCCACCGTGTCGGCGGCGATGAGGGCGCCTTCGAGCACGCGGTACGGGTTGCGGATGAGCAGCGTGCGGTCCTTGAAGCTGCCCGGCTCGCCCTCGGCGCCGTTCACGACCACCGTGGCCGCACCGGCCGCTGCGGCGTTGGCCGCGACGGTTCGCCACTTCGTCCCGGTGGGGAACCCGGCGCCGCCGCGGCCACGCAGCCCGGACGCGTCCAGCTCCTCGATCGTCGCCGCCGCGCCGAGCTTGGCCGCCGCTTCCAGGCCGGTCCCGCCGCCCCGCTCGATGTACTCGGCCAAGGTGGTCACGGGCTCGGCGTCGAGGACGCGCGGCAGTTCGGCGGTCACCGCGCGAGCGTTCCCCGCGAACTGTCGTTTGGAACCGGCCCGATCGGGCCGTGGCCAAACGACAGAACGAGGTCCGGCCGGTCAGTCGGTGAGCTCGCCGAGGGCGGCGTCGGCCAGGTCGTGGGCGGCGGCCAGCGCGGTCTGCTCGTCGGTGGCGGGAGCGGCGACGACGATCACGTACTCGTCGCCCTCGACCTCGCCCGGGTCGATGACGAAGAACGAGAAGTCGTTGCGGCCGGAGACCACGTAGCTCTGCACGTCGAGCTCAGGGTTGTTGGCGAGGACGCTGTAGGCCTCGACGACGTCGTCGATGTTGGCGACGTCGGCCGTCACGCCGAGCATCGTCCGCACCGTCGACGGACCAAGGTCGCTGACCGGCCTGACGCCGGCGAGCAGGCTCGTCACGGCGCCCGTCGCCGGGTCGACCTGGCCGGCGAGGAACGTGTCGTCGCTGGGTGCGACGGCGAACATGTCGCCTGCCGGACCGTCGATCACCGGCAGGTCGGTGGCCGCCAGCGGCAGCGGACGGACATCCGGGTTCAGCTCGCCCATCGCCGCATTGGCCTGGACCCACTGGCCGGCGAAGTTCTCGACCGACGGGAACAGCGCCGGCGGCAGGGCCGCGCTCGTCGGTGCGGCGCCGGTCGTCGGCGTGACGCTCGTCGGGGTCGGTGCGGCCGTCGTCGGGGCGACGTCGTCGTCGTCGCCGGAGCAGGCGCCGAGCAGCACGGCGACCGCGACGAGGGCCAGGGACCGTCTCACAGGCCCAGGAGGTGCTCCAGGCCCACCGTGAGGCCTTCGTGCTCGGCGACGTGCTTGCAGGCCAGGATCACGCCGGGCATGTAGCTCTGGCGGTCGTAGCTGTCCTGGCGGATCGTGAGCGTCTGCCCGAGCGTGCCGAGGATGACCTCCTGGTGGGCCACCATGCCGCGCATCCGGACGGCGTGGATGCGGATGCCGGCCGGTCCGGTGCCGCCGCGGGCGCCCGGCACGGCCTCGGAGCGCGTCGGGTCGTCGGCCCAGTCCCCGGACGCCGCGGCCATCCGCTCGGCAGTGGCGATGGCCGTGCCGGAGGGGGCGTCGACCTTGCCGTCGTGGTGCAGCTCGACGATCTCCGCCGTATCGAAGTACGGCGCCGCGGTCTCGGCGAAGCGCATCATCAGCACCGCCGACAGCGAGAAGTTCGGGGCGACCACGCAGTTGGGCCCGCCGTTGCCGAACTCCTCGGCGAACGCCGCCAGGTCATCGTCGGTGAGGCCGGTCGTGCCGACGACGGCGTGGATGCCGTGCATCGCCAGCCACGGCACGGTGCGGCGGGCCGCCTCGGCGACCGTGAAGTCGACGACGACGTCGCACCCGGCCTCGGCGAAGGCCCGCGGCTCGGCGGCGATCGTCAGACCGTCGATCTCCTTGCCGGCCGCGCTCGGGTGCACGACCGCGACCAGCTCGAGCTCGGGGTCGAGGCTCACCGCATGGCACACGGTCGAACCCATCCGACCGGCCGCCCCGCTCACCCCTACGCGCATGGTCAGCGATCGTACGCTGGGCCCACGGAGACGGTGACGGGCGCGGCGGCGCCGTACACCCGCTCGATCACCCGGCGGACGTCGTCGTGGCTCACCCGCTCCCAGCGGGCCAGCTGCTCGTCGACCGGGATGACCCGCCCGAGCGTGGCCAGCATCCCGCCGATGCGCGACATCCTCGCGCCGGCGTCCTCGAGGCCCATCTCGTAGGCCCCGGTGAGGTAGCCCACCGCGATCTCCAGCTCCTCGCCGGTGATGCCGTCGGCGACCAGCTTCTCGAGCTCGCGGCCGACCAGCTTGCGCACGTCGCCGGCGTGCTCGGGCATCGAACCGGCGTACACCGACCAGGCCCCCACGTCGGCGTAGGCCGACGTCGCCGAGTACACGCTGTAGGCCAGGCCCCGACGCTCGCGGATCTCGTCGAAGAGCCGGCTCGACAACCCGCCACCGAAGACGTGGTTGACGACGTCGAGGGCCTCCCGGTCCGGATCGTCGCGGGCGACCGACCGCCCGCCGACGGCGAGGTGGACCTGCTCGGAGTCGTCGTCGATGGCGACGTCGTGGTCGGTCGCGCCGGGCGCCTCGCGGGCGACCCGGCCGTCGCCGTCGGGGACGCCGGCGAAGGCTCGGCCGACGTGCGCGACGACGTCGTCGTGGTCGATGTCGCCGGCCACGGCGACGGTCATCGACCCGGCGCGGTAGTGCTCGGTGAAGAAGGCCGCGATGTCGTCCCGGCTGATCGAGCGCACGGTGGCTCGCTCGCCGGCGGTGTCCCGTCCGAGGCCGTGATCGCCGAACACCTGGCGGGCCAGGGTGCGCATCGCCACGTCATCGGGGGCGTCGTCGTCCATCGCCAGCTCCTCGAGGATGACCTGGCGCTCGCTCTCCACGTCGTCGGCGTCCAACCTGGACGCCGTGAGCACGTCGCCGAGCAGCTCGATGCCGGTCACCCCTTGGCGCAGCGGCATCCGGCAGTAGTACGCCGTGTACTCCTTCGACGTGAAGGCGTTGATGTCGCCGCCGACGCGGTCGACCGTGCGCGAGATGTCGGTGGCCGACCGCGTCGCCGTCCCCTTGAACAGCAGGTGCTCGAGGAAGTGGCTGACGCCGGCGAGACGAGCGGGCTCGTCCCGCGACCCCACGGCGACCCAGACGCCCATCGCCACCGACCGCGCCTCGGGGACGCGGTCAGTGGCGATCGTCAGGCCGTTGGGGAGCCGGGAGATGCGCTCCACGGAGTCAGCGGTGGCGGCGGCGACCGCGGTCACGGTCGCGGGCCCCGCTGTCGCGACCACCGCCGCGTCCATCGCTGGCGCTGGCCCGCTCCCGCGAGGTGTCCGGGCCGAGGTCGCCGAGCTCGGCGGCCAGTTCGGCGTCGAAGGCGTCCTCGAACGAGACCGGCACCATGGCGTCGCCTTCGGCGGCGCTGGCCGGCTCACGGTCGCGACCACCGGACGCGCCGTTCGTCGCGGCCGGCTCCGAGCCGTCACCGACCGGTGTCAGTGACACCTTGCCCTTGTCGTCGATCTCGTCGACGCGGACCTCGAGCTCCTGACCGAGCGACAGCACGTCCTCGACGGCGTTGATGCGCTTGCCACCGCCGAGCTTGGAGATGTGGACGAGCCCGTCGCGACCGGGGAGGATGTTGACGAAGGCACCGAACTTGGTGATGTTGACGACCCGGCCGTTGTAGACCTTGCCGAGCTCGGCCTTGGGCGGGTCGACGATGGCGAGGATGGCCGCCTTGGCCTCCTCCATCCGCCACGCCTCGACGGCGCCGATCGTGACGATGCCCTGGGCGCCATCGTCGTCGACGCTGATGTCGGCACCCGTCTCGGACTGGATCGTGTTGATGACCTTGCCCTTGGGCCCGATGACCTCGCCGACCTTGTCGATCGGGATGATGATCGTGGCGATCTTCGGCGCGGTCGGGGCGACCTCGTCGCGAGGGCCGGCGATGGCGGCGTTCATCACCTCGAGGATCTGCAGGCGGGCGACCTTGGCCTGGTCGAGGGCGGCCGTGAGCACGTCCGCCGGGATGCCGTCGATCTTGGTGTCGAGCTGCAGCGCGGTGATCGCGTCGGCCGTGCCGGCGACCTTGAAGTCCATGTCGCCGTAGGCGTCCTCGGCACCGAGGATGTCGGTGAGCGTCGTGTACTTGCCGTCGGCGTAGACGAGGCC
The DNA here is from genome assembly GCA_963784255.1 of uncultured Acidimicrobiia bacterium. Classification (GTDB taxonomy): domain Bacteria; phylum Actinomycetota; class Acidimicrobiia; order Acidimicrobiales; family Ilumatobacteraceae; genus JALZMG01. Next base: position 310,273 of record CAWAQO010000009.1, read on the forward strand.
CATGGCGATGCCGGCGACGGCGGCCTTGATCGGCACGCCGGCGTCCATCAGCGAGAGGCTGGAGGCGCAGACGGAGCCCATCGAGGTCGACCCGTTCGAGCTCATCACCTCGGACACGAGGCGCAGGGTGTAGGCGAACTCCTCCTGGCCCGGCACGACGGGCAGGATCGCCCGGCCGGCGAGGGCGCCGTGGCCGATCTCACGGCGCTTCGGCGAACCGACGCGACCCGTCTCGCCGTTGGCCCACGGCGGCATGTTGTAGTGGTGGAGGAACCGCTTGGTGGTCTCCGGGTTCAACGTGTCGACCAGCTGGTTCATGCGCGGCATGGCGAGCGTGCACACGTCGAGCACCTGCGTCTCACCGCGCTGGAACAGGCCCGAGCCGTGCGCCGTGGGGAGCAGACCGACCTCGGCCGTCACCGGGCGCAGGTCGGTGGTGCCGCGACCGTCGATGCGCAGCCCCTCTTCGACGATGCGCGTGCGGACCAGCTTCTTGGTCAGCGAGCGGACGGCCTCCTTGATCTCCTTCTCCCGCCCGGCGAACTCACCGGGGGCGTCGGAGGTGCCGGCCAGGCCGGCGATCGCTGTGGCGACGACGGCGTCGATGGCGTCGTTGCGCTCGGCCTTGCCGGAGATGGTGACAGCCTTGGCGAGGTCGCCGGTGGCGACGCCCTCGACAGCCGCGAACACGTCGTCGCCGTAGTCGAGGACGGGCGTGAAGGCGAGGACCTCGATGGGGCCGTGGGTGGCGATGACGCTGGCGACGAGCTGGCGCTGCAGGGCGATGGACTCCTTGATCCAGACCTTGCACGCCTCGAGGCCGCTGGCGAGGACGCCCTCGTCGACGACCTTGGCGCCGTTGGCGTAGTACTCGAAGCTCTTCTCGGTGCCGCCGGCCTCGACCATCATCACGGCGACATCGCCGTTGTCGAGCTCACGGCCGGCAACGACGAGCTCGAACGTGCCCTCGGTGCTCTCGTCGTAGGTCGGGTGCGGGATCCAGTCGCCACCCTGCGAGTAGGCGATGCGGACGGCACCGATCGGGCCGTCGAACGGGATGCCGCTGATCATCAGCGCGGCGGACGCGGCGTTGATCGACAGGACGTCGTACGGCTGCTGGTGGTCGGCGCCGAGGACGTTGGTCACGATCTGGGTCTCGTTGCGGAAGCCCTTCGGGAAGGACGGGCGCAGCGGACGGTCGGTGAGGCGGCAGGTGAGGATGGCGTCCTCGGAAGGCCGGCCTTCACGACGGAAGAACGAGCCCGGGATCTTGCCGATGGCGTACGAGCGCTCCTCGACGTCGACGGTCAAGGGGAAGAAGTCCATGCCCGGACGGACCTCGTGGGCGGCGTTGGCGGTCGTCAGGACCGTCGTGCCACCGATGGTGGCCACGACAGCGCCTTGGCTCTGCGGCGCCAGCTTGCCGGTCTCGAACGAGAGCGTCTTGTCGGTCCCGGAGACGGGCCCGCTGACGCGGATGGGGTCGGCCACGAATGGCTCCTTTCGCCCGAGCGATGGCTCGGGGATGTGGAGCGGCCGGCCGGTTCCCAGTCGGCGATCCCGTTGACGTTCTGACCCCAGTGTGAGCCAGCGCCACGGAACGGGCGACCGGCAACCGACGGACGGCCGCTCGGTTGACGCCGTGATTGTACCGGCGATGCGAGCGACCGAGCGCCAGCGAGGGAGCGGCGTCCCCCGGCCTGCGTGGCCGGGGAACGCCGTGACGGCCTGCGTGGCCGGGGAACGCCGTGACGGTCAGGCGGCTTCGGCCAGCAGCGCGGCGTAGCCGGCGGCGAGCGCCCGCAGGTGGGTCCCGCCGTCGCCACGGTACGACGAGCCGTGCATGACGGCGAGCGTCGTCGGCTCGAGCTCCGCCAGGCGCTCGAGCGTCGGCGCCAACTGTGGTCCGTGGGAGGTGGAGTGGAACACGTCCTCGGCGGCCAGCGCCGGCCCGACGACATCGTCGGTGACGAGGGCCGGCCCGTCGCCGATGTGGGTGAACAGATCGCCGGCGAAGAGCGTCGACGTGGCCTCGTCGAACCACAGCCCGCTCTCCCAGTTGTGCGGGACGTGCGGCGTGGGGACGAAGCGGAGGCGGTGGCGCCCGGTGTCGAGCGCTTCGTCACCGATGACGTGCGGGGGACGGTCGGCGAGGTCGTTCAACGAGAGCATGCAGGCCAGCCCGCCGTGCACGACCTGCGGACTGCGGCGCGGCGTCCAGGAACAGGTTCATCGCGCCGCACTCGTCGGCCTCGACGTGGGCGAAGGAGATCCAGCGCAGGTCGGCGACGTCGATCAGCCGGCCGACGGCGGCCGACACGAACGGGAAGAGGCCACGCATCCCGGTGTGGAACAGGAACGGCTGCTCGTCGCGGACGAGGAACTGGTTGAACGTGAAGCCGCCGGGCGCCACGTCCGGGACCAGGGTGGACAGCCGGAAGATGTCAGGGGCGATCTCGTCGATGGTGGTGTACATGGGCGCCACGATGACGATCGGCGGGCGCCGGCACATCGGGCGGAACCCCGATGGGGACCCCTATTCGTTGGCGGCCATCCGCACGGCCAGCGCCGCCGCCTCGGCCCGGCTGCGGACGCCGAGCTTGGCGAGCACCCGCCCGACGTGGTGCTCGGCCGTCTTGGCCGAGATGAACAGCCGCTGCCCGATCTCGGCGTTGGTCAGGCCGTCGCGCACCAGCGCCAGCACCTCGCGCTCGCGTGCCGTCAGCCCGTCCGCCGACGGCACGACGGCGCGCGGCCGCCGGGCGTCGCCCATCGCGCGCAGCAGGGCGGCGGCCCGGTCGCGGGCCGGCGCCGCGCCGAGCCGGTCGAAGCACGCCAGCGCGGCACGACCCTCGGCGATCGCCGCAGGGGCGTCCGTCGGCGCCAGGACCCGGGCCAACTCGAGGCGCACGGCCGCCGCGGCGAGCGGACGGTCGTCGGTCAGGTGGCGCATGGCCTCGGTGAAGGCCGCGATCGCGCCGGGGTGGTCGCCGAGCGCGGCGAGCACCCGGCCGTGGGCGACCGCAGCGTCGGCGCGGAGCGCCGCGACGTCGGCCGCCGCGGCGAACGCGGCCATCGCGGCGGCCGCCTCGCCGGCCGCATCGAGGCGGCCCCGCTGTAGCTCGATCTCGACCAGCACGGCGAGCAGCGGTGCGGCCCGCAGGGCGTCGCCGACGAGCTCGGTGATGCCTCGGCGGGCCACAGCGGCGCCGAGGTCGAGCTCGCCGCGCCCGAGGTGCACCCGCGCCAGCGGCTCGCAGCTCGTCACCACGTCCTCGACGGGGGCCAGCAGCTCGGCGGCCTCGTCGAGCCGTCCCTGCTCGATGCGCAGGTTCGCCAGGTGGGCGAGCGTCAGCGGACGGTGCGGCAGGGTCGGGTGGTCGCGCGGGCCGAGCGCCTCGATCATCAGCGCCTCGCCCTCCGCCCACCGGCCCGTCGCGCAGAGCACGGAGCCGTAGGCGACGCGGCAGTGGGTGCGCAGGGCGCGGGGCCGATCGCCGTTCGGCGCGATGGCGGCGCCGGCGACGGCCGTCCACTCCTGGGCCCGGCGCAGATCGCCGGTGCGGTCGGCGGCCGTCAGCATCGCGCAGAGGCACTTGCCGGCGGCGACCGCGCCGACCTCGCCGGCGGCGATCGCGGCCAGCGCGGCGTCGAGGCGGCGGAACCCCTCGGCCGTGCGGCCCTGCGTCACCAGCGCCAGGCCGCAGTCGGCCATCGCCGTCGCCTCGAGGTCGGAGTCGCCGTACTCGATGGCGATGGTCAGCGCCCGCTCGGTGCTGGCCAGGAGCTCCACGGCGTCGGGCCGTTCGCACGCCATGAACGCCAGCTCGACGTAGCCCCACTCGACGCACGGGCCGACGCGCTCGAGCAGCATCCGCGCCCGTTCCACCCATCCCCGGGCGGCGGCGTCATGGCCGTTGCCGATCCCGTGCAGCTGGGCGAGGTCGATCGCCACCCGCGCCGCGCGGCGCAGGTCACCGGCGTCGCGGAGGAGCACGAAGGCCCGCTGCAGGTGGGGGACGGCTTCGTCGAAGCGGTCGTCCAGGTAGTACAGCCCGGCCAGCTCGTAGTGGGACGCGGCCTCGTCGGTCTCGGCGACCGTCCGCTCGGCGGCGGCGACGGCGACGTCGTGGTCCACCGCGGCGCGGTGTCGTCAGCGGCGCAGGCCGAGCTTGGCGATGATCTCGCGGTAGCGGGCGACGTCGATCGAGCGCACGTAGTCGAGCATGCGGCGACGACGACCGACCAGCATCAGCAGGCCGCGCCGGCTGTGGTGGTCCTTCGGGTGCGTCTTCAGGTGCTCGGTGAGGTGGCTGATGCGCTTGGAGAGGAGGGCGATCTGCACCTCGGGCGACCCGGTGTCGGTGTCGTGGGTGCGATATTCGGTGATGGTGTCCTGCTTGGACATGGGTCCTCACGTTCGATGGATGACCACGCCTCGGCGCCGGACGGCGCCGCGGCATCACGCCGCAGCCGGAGCCACGACGGACCGCACCAGGCTACGCCCACCCCCGATCGCCGCCAACCGGACCGGCGCGGAGGGCGGTCGGTACGCTCCCGGGGCGTGACGGCCGCGATCGAGCTCGTGGGCGTCACCAAGCGCTTCGGTGCGCTGCAGGCCCTCGACGCCATCGACCTCACGGTCGAGCCCGGGGAGATCGTCACCATGCTCGGCCCCAGCGGCAGCGGCAAGACGACCCTGCTGCGGCTGATCGGCGGACTCGACGAGCCGTCGACGGGTCACATCACGGTCGCCGGGGCCAGCCCGCACGACGCCAGAGCGGGCAAGCGCATCGGCTTCGTCCCGCAGTCGCCGGCCCTGCTCCCCTGGCGCACCGTGGCGGCCAACGCCCGGCTGCTCCTCGACGTCAACCGTCGCGGCACGACGGTGCGCGGCCCGTCCCCGACCGAGCTGCTCGCCGACGTGGGCCTCGAGGACTTCGCCGACGCCTACCCGCACGAGCTGTCGGGCGGGATGCAGCAGCGCGTCGCGCTGGTGCGGGCGATGGCCCTCGGCGCGCCGCTGCTGTTGATGGACGAGCCGTTCGCCGCCCTCGACGAGATCACTCGGGCCGACATGCGCCACCTGCTCACCAGGTTGTGCGAACAGCTGGCGACGACCGTGCTGTTCGTCACCCACTCCATCGCCGAGTCGGTGTTCATCTCCGACCGCGTCGGCGTGCTGTCGGCGCGGCCCGGCCGCATCGTCGGCCTCGAGATCATCGACCTCCCGCACCCGCGCCACCCCGAGCTGGAGGACGATCCCGCGTTCTTCGCCATCGAGACGCGCCTGCGGGCACTGCTCCACGAGGGCGCCGGACGATGAAAACCGTTCATGGCGTTCCCCGGCCACGCAGGCCGTTGGTGGACGCTCGCTCGCTGGCGCTCGCTCTCTCGCATCGGCGACGGGCGATCCGATGAAGACGCGTCAGATCGTGCTCGCCGGCCTCACCGGCGTCATCGTGTTCGGCCTGGCGTGGGAGGGCTTCGTGCGCCTCTTCGACGTCCGCCCGATCATCCTCCTGCCGCCCTCGCGCATCGTCGGCGAGCTGGCCGAGCGCCCGGACTTCTACCTGGAGGCAGCCGCCGTCACGGCCCGCCACGCCGCGGCGGGCATCCTCATCTCGCTCGCCTTCGCCGTCGTGCTGGGTTCGCTGCTGTCCGCCTCGCGGTTCCTCGAACAGGCCGCCCAGCCCGTGCTCGTGCTGATCCTCGTGGCGCCGTGGGTCGCCTACTTCACGTCGATCGTCATCTGGCTCGGCCGCGGCGATCCGCCGGTGATCTTCCTGGTCGCCTTCGTGACCGTGCCGGCCTTCGTGTTCGCCACGGTGACCGGCCTGCGCTCCGCCGACCCGGCGGCCCGCGAGCTGCTGGCGTCGGTGGACGCCAGCCGCCTCGAGGTGCTGTGGCGGTTGCGCCTGCCGTCCGCCGTGCCGACCATCCTGGCGGCCGCGCGGTACAACGTCGGCCTGGCGCTGGCCGCCGCGTACTACGGGGAGGGTGGCAACGTCGCCACGACCGGCCTCGGCTCGATCGGGCGGCGCGCCGCCGGTGGACAGAACCCCGACGTGCTGTGGGCCTCGATCCTCGCCACGGTGGCGCTCGGTGTCCTCTTCCTCAGCGTGATCTCGGTCATCGAACGCGTGGTGCTGCGCTGGCATGTGTCGTTCCGGGGTGCCCGCCACTACGGTGGGTGACGCACGGAACTCACGACCCGGTCGGCACTTCTCGCTCGTCGCTCGGGTCCCCGGTGCGCTGGCACAACTTGACCCGCGATCCCGAGGAGACCCTCCGATGCACCAACGCGTTCCGCGTGCCCTTGCCGTCCTGACGCGTCGTTGCCGCGTCCCTGCTCGCCGCCTGCGGCGACGACGACGATGACGGTGATTCCGGCGCCGCCGCCGCCGGCGAGGTGGTCGCCGGCGAACCGTTCCCGGCGGACCGCTGCGCCGCCAACGAGGCCGCCGGCACGATCACCTACCTGTCCGGCTTCGACTTCGCGGCGACGGCGTCGATCGTCGACGTCGTCCTCGCCGAGGAGCGCGGCTACTTCGACGAGCTGTGCCTCGACGTCGAACTGGAGCCCAGCTTCTCGACCGACAACTACGCCATCGTGGCGGGCGGCGAGGCCGAGTTCGCGTCGGGCGGGTCGTTCAGCGAGGTCGTCAAGTTCGCCGACGCCAACGACGCCGACGTGGTGGCCGTGGACGTGGAGGGCCGCACGGCGATCGACAGCCTCATCCTCAAGCCCGGCACGGCCGCCGCCCTGGAGGACCTGCGCGGGACCACCATCGGCGTGAAGGGCGCGATCCCCGCCAGCGTGGCGGCCATGCTGGCCGGCGCCGGGCTGCAGGAGGGCACCGACTACCAGACCGTGCTGCTCGACGGGTTCGACCCGCTGGCCCACTACGAGCTCGACGGCATCGTCGGCTTCCCGGGCTACAAGAGCAACGAGCCGGGCCGGCTGGAACGGGCCGGCCTGCCGTTCGACCTGTTCGACCCCACCGAGTACGACGTGCCGGGATCCTTCGGCGTGATCTTCACCACCCGCGGCTTCCTCGACGAGCACCCGACGGCCGCCCAGGACTTCCTCAGGGCCACCATGCGCGGCCTCGCCGACGCCATCGCCGACCCCGCCGCGGCCGCCGAGACGGCGATGGCCATGGTCGAGGCCGGCGGCAACCCCAACTTCCTGTCCCCGGAGACCGAGTCGTTCCGCTGGCAGACCGACGCCGCGCTGATCCAGGAGTCGACGCCCGACGGCACCGGCTACGGCGTGCCCGACGTCGACCTGCTCGGCGCCGAGGTCGAGGCCTACGCCGGCGTCGGCGTCTTCGGCGAGGGCGCGTCGCCCGACTACAGCGATCACGTCGACGTCGCGCCGCTCGCCGGCGTGTACGACGACGCCGGCGTCGTGATCTGGCCCGGCTGAGCTTTGTGTCAGCAGACAGTGCTCCGGGACCGATGTGTGCTGACACAAATCGGCACGGCAAGATCAACGCCGTGACGATCGAGCACCTCCGCGCCGCCTGGGACGAGTTGACCGCCCCGGGCGCGCCCTTCGCCATGCACGAGATCGAGGTCAGGGGCCACCCCATGCGGGTGTTCGACAGCGCCCTGCCGAACATGCGGACGCTGTGGGAGCTCTCGGCGGCCCACGGCGACAAGGCCTACGTGGTCTACGAGGACGAGCGCTTCACCTACGCCGAGATCCACGCTCAGGTGCGGGCGCTCGCCCACCTGCTGCGCCACACCCACGGCGTGGAGCGCGGCGACCGGGTCGCGCTGGCGATGCGCAACTACCCCGAGTGGGTCGTCGGCTACTGGGCGATCACGTCGATCGGCGCCGCCGTCGTCGGGCTCAACGCGTGGTGGACGACGCCCGAGCTGGAGTACGGGCTGGCCGACAGCCGGCCGAAGGTGCTGATCGCCGACGACGAGCGGCTGGCGCGCATCCTCCCGGTGCTCGACGGCCTCCGCCAGGCCGGGCCGATGCACGTGATCACCGTGCGCACCGACGCCGAGCTCCCCGACGACGCCAGCCGCTGGACCGACGTGGTCCGCCCGGACGAGGCGCCGGCGGCGCTGCCGCCGGCCGACATCGACCCCGACGACGACGCCACGATCTTCTACACGTCGGGGACCACCGGTGCGCCGAAGGGAGCCCAGCTGACCCACCGGGGCTCGGTGCACAACATCTTCCACCTCGTGTTCTGGACGATCGCGACCGGCCTGGCCGACGCCAAGGAGGCGGCGGCCACCGGCACCGCCGCCCACGCCGGCCGACGCCCCGGCGCAGCCGGTGTTCATGGCCCCGACGCCGCTGTTCCACGTCACGGCGTGCAACTGCCTGCTCCACCCGGCCACCCTCGCCGGCGGCCGCATCGTGCTGACCTACAAGTGGGACGCCGGGCGGGCGCTCGAGCTGATCGAGCGGGAGGGCGTGACCAACTTCTCCGGCGTGCCGACGATGAGCCGCGAGCTGCTCGCCCACCCCGACTGGGCCACGCGCGACACGTCGTCGCTGCGTGGGATGGGCGGCGGCGGCGCCCCGCTGCAGCCCGACCTCGTGGAGAAGATCGACCGCTCACTCCCCCAGGGTGCGCCCGCCACCGGCTACGGCCTCACGGAGACGCACGGCATCGTCACCGCCAACTCCGCTCGTGTGTACCTCGCCAAGCCGTCGTCGTGCGGGCCGGTGATGCCCACGCTCGACGCCAAGCTCGTCGACGAGGCCGGCGACGACCTGCCGGCCGGGCCGGAGACCGTCGGCCAGCTCTGCGTGCGCGGCGCGGTCGTCATCAAGGGCTACCTCAACCAGCCCGAGGCCACCGCCGACGCCATCCGCGACGGCTGGTTCAACACCGGCGACATCGCCCGCATCGACGAAGAGGGCTTCGTCTTCATCGTCGACCGGGCCAAGGACATGGTCCTGCGCGGCGGCGAGAACGTCTACTGCGCCGAGGTCGAGGCCGCCATCTACGAGCACGACGCCGTCGCCGAGGCCGTCGTGTTCGGTGTCCCCGACGAGCGGCTCGGGGAGGACGTCGGGGCCGTCGTCGTCCTGCGGGCCGACGCCACGCTCGACGCCGAGGGCCTGCGCGGCTTCCTGGCCGGGCGGCTGGCCAAGCACAAGATCCCGGCGACCGTCTGGTTCCGCGACACCCCGCTGCCGCGCAACGCCAACGGCAAGTTCATGAAACGAGAGCTGAGGGCCGAATTGGTGAGGTGACGGCGAGCAGCTTGGCTGCGAGCATCACCCGAACGTGAGCAGCTGGCGGCTGTGCTCGACGTCGTGGGCGAGCTGCGCCTTGAGCGCGTCGATGCCGTCGAACTTGCGCTCGCTGCGCAGGAAGTGGCCGAAGCGGACGCGCGCCTGCTCGGCGTAGAGGTCGCCGTCGAAGTCGAGCAGGTGGGCCTCGAGCAGCGAGTGGTCGGCGTGCTCGTAGAACGTCGGGCGCCGGCCGATGTTGATCGCGCAACTGGTACTCGCGGCCGCCGGGCCGGACGTACCACCCGGCGTAGACCCCGTCCGCCGGCAGGCACATCGCGTTGGGCACCTCGACGTTGGCCGTGGGGAACCCGAGCAGGCGGCCGCGCTGGTCGCCCATCACGACCTTGCCGCGCACCTCGTGGGGGCGGCCGAGCAGGTGGGCCGCCAGCTCGACCTCGCCGCCGGCGAGGGCGCGCCGGATGGCCGTGCTGCTGACCGGCTCCTCGATCCCGTCGTCGCGCGCCACGAGGTCGACGGGCTCGACCACGAAGTCGTGCTCGACGCCGTACGCCTCGAGCAGGCGCACGTTGCCGTCGCGGTGGCTGCCGAAGTGGAAGTCCTCACCGACCACGACGACCTTCACGGCGAGGCCCTCGATGAGCACCCGCTCGATGAACGACTCGGGCGACTCCTTGGCCTGGACATCGTCGAAGCGCAGCACCACCGTGCCGTCCAGCCCGGTGGCGGCGAGCAGCTCCAGGCGCTGCTCCAGCGACGTCAGCAGCGGTGGCGCCGACTCAGGGCGGACCACCGTGGCCGGATGACGGTCGAACGTCAGCACCACGGCCTTGGCGCCGGCGGCGGCGGCGATGGCGCGGACCTCGTCGATGACCGCCTGGTGGCCGATGTGCACGCCGTCGTAGGCGCCGATCGTCACCACGGTGCGCTCGCCGGGCCACGGCGGCGGCACGAGGTCGGTGATGATCTGCACGGCCCGAGACGCTACCCGGGCACCGTCAGCCGAGCACGACCGCCGGCTTGGCCGTGCCGTCGCGGAACGGCTCGTAGACCGCCAGCAACGACCCGTCGGCACCGACCATCGCCCACGGCCCGTCGCCCGCCGGCGCCGAGAGCACGCCACCATCGGCGATGCGCGCGGCGAGCGCTTCGTCGGCGACCACGCGGGCCATCCCCCTGACGGCCTCCGCCGGCGGCAGCAGGACGCACTCGTCGGGGGGCGCCGCTTCGTCGATCGTGAACGGCTCGACGGCGGTGCGCCGCAGGTTCCGGAGGTGGGCGCCGCCGCCGAGGAGGTGCCCGAGGTCGGCGGCGAGCGTGCGCACGTACGTGCCCGTCGAGCACGTCACCGCGATGCACAGCACTCCCGGCTCGGGACCGGCGGCGACGTCGAAGGCCTCGACGTGGACCGGTCGCGGCTGCCGCTCGACCTCGATCCCCTGGCGGGCCAGGTCGTGCAGGCGGCGGCCGCCGACCTGGATGGCCGACACCATCGGCGGCACCTGCTCGATGTCGCCCACGAGGTGCTCGGCCACGACACGACGGGCGTCGTCGACCGTCACGCCGGCCATGTCGTGGGTCGCCACGACGGCCCCGTCGGCGTCGAGCGAGTCGGTCTCGACGCCCAGCACGACCTCGCCCGTGTACCGCTTGGACCCGTCGCCGACGAAGCGCAGCAGCCGGGTGACCGAGCCGACGCCGATCACGAGCACGCCCGTGGCGCTGGGGTCGAGCGTGCCGGCGTGGCCGACGCGGCGCTCGCCGAGGCGGCGCCGCAGCATCCCCACGACGTCGTGGCTGGTCACGCCGGCGGGCTTGTCGACGACGGCGAGACCGTGCACCGTCGGCGGGCGCCGGCGGGCCACGCGGTCAGCCCTCGGCCGGACCGGCGCCGCGGATGATGTCGTCGATGCGCTCGGCAGCGCGGATGACGTCGTCGGGCCGGAAGTCGAGGATCGGCGTCTTCTTGGCCTTGATCTGGCGGTTGATCGACGACTGGATGCGCCGGCGGTGGCTCTCGAGCACCTCCCGGATCGTCGCGTCGCCGTCCTCACCCTCCAACGAGTCGAAGTACACGATCGCCCGGTTGAGCTCGTTGTCGACGTCGATGGCGGTGACCGTGACGAAGGCCAGGCGCTCGTCGTCGATGCGCACCAGCTCCTCGGCGATGATCTCGCGCAGCGTCTCGCTGAGGCGGGCGGAACGCGGGTAGCGGTGTCCGCCGGAGGGTCGACGCTGGCTCATGCCGGCCCACGCTAACGGGACGGATCCCCACCGGTTCTGTGTGAAGAAACCGGCCAGATCTGGCCGGTTTTCTTCGTCAGAACCGGTGGGTCGTCAGGTGCGGGCGACCTCGACCTCGTCGAAGGTCTCGATCAGGTCGCCGGGCTTGAGGTCCTGGAAGTCGGACAGGCCGATGCCGCACTCGAAGCCCTCGCGGACCTCGCGGGCGTCGTCCTTGAACCGCTTGAGCGAGGAGATCTCGCCCTTCCAGATGATCGTGCCGTCGCGGAGGAAGCGCACCTTCGAGCCCCGGGTGATGACACCCGAGCGCACGTAGCAGCCGGCGATGGCGCCGACCCGCGGGACCCGGAAGATCTCGCGCACCTCGGCCTCGCCCGTGACGACCTCTTCGTACTCGGGGGCGAGCATGCCGACCATCGCCTGCTCGATGTCCTCGAGCAGCTTGTAGATGATCTCGTAGGTGCGGATCTCGACGTCCTGGGAGTCGGCCAGCTCGCGGGCCTTGCGGTCGGGCCGCACGTTGAAGCCGATGATCGTGGCGTTGGTGGTGGCGGCCAACGAGATGTCGGCCTCCGAGATGCCCGCCGACGCCGCGGTGGACGAACGCCAGCTCGACCTCGGGGCGGTCGAGCTTGCGCAGGCTCTCGGTGACGGCCTCGAGCGAGCCGTGGACGTCGGCCTTGAGCACGAGGTTCAGCGTCGCCGTCTCACCCGCCTGGATCTGGGCGAAGATGTCTTCGAGCTTGGTGCCGGTCTTGACACGGGCGTCGCCGCGCTGGGCCTTGTTGCGCTGACGCTGCTCGCGGGCCTCGCCGACCACACGAGCGGTCTTCTCGTCGGGTGCGGCGCGGAACTCGTCGCCGGCCTGCGGCACGGTCGAGAGTCCGAGCACCTGCACGGGCGTCGACGGTCCGGCCGACTTCACCTGCTCGCCGCGCTCGTTCATCATCGCCCGCACGCGGCCCCACGCCGCGCCGGCCACGATCGGGTCGCCGACCTTGAGCTCGCCCTTGTCGACGAGCACGGTGGCCACGGGCCCCCGGCCGACGTCGAGCTTGGCCTCGAGCACGACGCCCTTGGCCCGGCCCTCCGGGTTGGCCGTGAGCTCCTCGAGCTCGGCGACGACCAGCAGCTGGTCGAGGAGGTCGTCGATGCCCAGCTCCTGGGTGGCCGACATCTCCACGACGATGGTGTCGCCGCCCCACGACTCGGGCACCAGCTGCTGCTCGGCGAGCTGGGCGAGCACCCGCTGCGGATCGGCGTTGTCCTTGTCGATCTTGTTCAGCGCCACGATGATCGGCACCTCGGCCGCCTTGGCGTGGTTGATCGCCTCGACCGTCTGGGGCATCACGCCGTCGTCGGCGGCGACGACGAGCACCACGATGTCGGTGGCCTCGGCGCCCCGGGCGCGCATCTGGGTGAACGCGGCGTGACCCGGCGTGTCGAGGAACGTCAGCTTGTGACCGTTCTGCTCGACCTGGTAGGCGCCGATGTGCTGGGTGATGCCGCCGGCCTCGCCGGCGACCACGTTGGCGTGGCGGATCTTGTCGAGCACGGTGGTCTTGCCGTGGTCGACGTGGCCCATGATCGTGATGACCGGCGGGCGCAGCTCCTGGTTCACCTCGTCGTCGCTGTCGTCGAACAGCGCCTGCAGGCCGATCTCCTCCTGCTGGCCGGGCTCGACCAGCATGATGTCGGCGCCGATCTCGAGGGCGAACAGCTCCATCTGCTCGTCGGTGAGGTCCATGGTCGCCGTGACCATCTCGCCGTTGTTGAGCAGGAAGCGGATGACGTCGGCCGACGTGCGGTTCAGCTTCGGGCCGAACTCCTGGGCCGACACGCCGCGCTCGATGACGACGGTGCCGTCGGGCACCGGCGCGTCGCTGCGCGTGTAGTTGGTGTACTGCGGCTGCAGCTCCTCGCGGTCGCGACGGCGACGACGGCTGCGGCCGCGACGCGGTGGCCGGCGCTGGCCGGAGGGCCGGCCGGGACCGCCACCTGGCGGACCACCGGGGCCACCGCCGGGGCGGGGACCGCCGCCGGGCGTGAAGCCGCCGGGGCGGGGACCGCCGGGACCGCCGCCGGGACGAGGACCACCGGGGCGCGGACCACCGGGGCCGCCGCTGGTGCGCGGGCCGGGGCCACCGGAGCGCTGCGGGCCGGACGGGCGGGCACTGCCGGGCGGCGGCGGGATCGGCCGGCCGGACGGCGACAGGGGACGGCCGGGCGGCGGCGGGATCGGGCGGCCGGAGGGCGAGACCGGGCGGCCCGGCGCCGTGCGGGCGACGGCCCCTGCCCCGGCGGGAACGGGGGTCGGCCGCGGCGCGGTGCGGACCGGTGCGTCGGCGCGCGCGACCGGCACCTCGACCGGACGGTGCTCGCCCGGGGTCGGACGTCCCGACGAGATGACGCGATCGGCGTGGACCGCACGGGCGGCGACCGGCTCGACCACCGGCGCCGGCGCCGGCTCGGCGATCTCCACGACCGGAGCGGCCGCGGCCGGCGCGACCGGCTCTGGCACGGGGGCGGCAGGCTGGGCGACAGGCGCGACGACCGGCTCGACGGGCACCGCCACCGGCTCGGCGGGCGCGGGGACCGGCTCGACGGGCGCGGCCACCGGCTCGACGGGTGCGACCGGCTCGACGGGCGCGGACACCGGCGCCGGTGCCGGCGCGGGCTCGGGCTCGGGCTCGGCGGTCACCTCGAGGACTGGGGTGGCCGGGGCGACCGGCGGGACCACAGCCGGCTCGACGGGCTGGTCCGGCTCGGTGGGCTCGGGGCCCCGGGCCGCGGCCTTCTTCGCCGGCTTCTTCTCGACCTTGGGCTCCTCCGGCTGCTCGTCGCGAGTCAGGCCGTCGCGGACGGCACGCCGGCGAACCATGTCGGCGTACGCCTCGTTGAGCGACGACGAGTGGCTCTTCACGGGCACGCCGAGGACACCACAGAGGTCCACGACCTCCTGGTTCGTCATGCCGAGCTCTTTGGCGAGCTCGTGGACACGCATGTTCTTCGCCACGCCTCTACGTCAACCTTTCCCGTTCCAGCACGTCACCCAAGTCTGCCAGCGTTTGGCGGGAGACCGGTCGGCGCCATGCCCGCTCGAACGCCTTACGGCGCACGGCCAGCTCGAAGCACGGCCCCGGCGGGTCGCACAGCCACGCCCCGCGCCCGGGCCCGGCGCGGTCGACGATGGCGCGACCGTCGGCCGTGAGGACGCAGCGGACGAGCGCCGACTGCGCCCGGCGCTGCCGGCAACCGACGCACGTGCGCTCCGGATCGTGCCGGTCACCCGTTGTCGTCCGCTTCCGGCTCGACGGCGGCCTCGCCGGCCGCCGTGTCCGTGTCGCCATCCGGCGCCGCGTCGGCCTCCGCGATGTCGGCCTCGACCTCCGCCTCGACTTCCGCCTCGACCTCGACCGCGACCTCGGCCGCCTCGGCGCCGTCTGCAGCGACCTCCGGCTGGCCCGACGCGGCCGCCGCCTGGGCGTTCCACTCCGACTCGCTGATCACGCTGCCGTCGGCGGCGTGCCACTCCATCTCGCCCGTGGCGCTGTTGGCCACCCACTGCCCCTCGGCGTACTCGACGCCGTTGTCGAACTCCTCGCGGCGCGGCGGAACACCCTCGGCCAGCTGCGTCTCCGAGCGGATGTCGATGCGCACGCCGGTGAGCCGGGCTGCCAGCCGGGCGTTCTGGCCCTCCCGGCCGATCGCCAGGCTGAGCTGGTGGTCGGGCACGATGACGTCGGCCTGGGTGCCGTCGTCGCTGACCAGCACCTGGGACACCTTGGCCGGCGACAGCGCCTTGGCCACGAAGTCCTGGAAGTCCTCGCTGAACGGGACGATGTCGATCTTCTCGCCGCGCAGCTCGTTGACGACCATGCGCACGCGGCCGCCGCGCGCGCCGACGCAGGCGCCGACCGGGTCGACGTTGTGGTCGTTGGACCACACGGCGATCTTCGTGCGGTGGCCCGGCTCGCGGGCGCACGCCTTGATCTCGACGATGCCGTCGGCGATCTCCGGCACCTCCAGCTCGAACAGCCGCTTGATCAGGCCGGGGTGGGTGCGGCTGACGACGATCTGCGGGCCCTTGGCGGTGCGCCGCACCTCGACGATGTAGGCCTTGCAGCGGTCACCGGGTTGCGGGCGCTCGAACGGCACCTGCTCGGCCTGCGGCAACAGGGCCTCGACCCGACCGAGGTCGAGCAGGGTGTACCGGCTGTCGGTCTGCTGGATGATGCCGGTGACGATGTCGCCCTCGCGGTTGGCGTACTCCTCGAACTTGCGGTCGCGCTCGACCTCGCGGATGCGCTGGCTCATCACCTGCCGGAACGTCTGGGCGGCGATGCGCCCCAGCTCGTCCCGCTTCGGCGTGTCGTCGCGCTCGTTGATCCAGTTGCCGTCCTCGTCGAGGTCGTAGGCGATGAAGGTGAACTCCATCGTGTCGGGGTCGACCTCGACCACGACCTCGTCGGCCGCTCCGGGGCGCCGCTTGTAGGCGGAGGCGAGGGCATCGACGAGCACGTGCAGGAGCGAATCCTCCGACAGACCCTTCTCCTGGGCGAGCAGGCGGATCGCTTCGGTCATGTCGAGGTTGCTCATCGGTGCACCATCCTCCTGTGCGACTCTCCTGGTGCGACGGGCGGTGCACCAATGACCGCCCCGCCGCTGCGCGGCGAGGCACCGTGTCGATGGTTCGCTCGCCCTGCGGGCTCGCTCACGTCTTCTCCTTCGTGCGCTTCTTCGGGGCCCCGCCCCATTCGAAGAGGGTCTTGGCGCGGTCGATGTCGGCGAGGGCGATCACCCGCTCGTCCGTGCCCTCCGGCGACGCGACAGCGACGGTTGCCGTGGTCTCGTCGGCGGCGACGAGGGTGCCCGTGACGCGGCGCTCGTCATGGCCGACGTCGGACAGGCGGATCGAGACCACCTTGCCGACCTCCCGCTGGAAGTGGGCCGGCGTCCGCAGCGGGCGCTCGACGCCCGGGCTGGTGACCTCGAGCAGGTAGCGGCCGGGCACCGGGTCGTGCTCGTCGAGCGCGCGCGACACGAGGCGGCTCGCCAGGGCGAGGTCGTCGAGCGTGACGCCCGCGGCCGACCCGGCGGGGGTGTCGAGCGAGACCCGCAACGTGCCGCCACGCTGCTCGACGTCGTACACGTCGAGCCCGAGGTCGGCGGCGATGGGCACGACGAGATCACGCACCCGTGCCAGCACCGGACTCTCCGTCACACCCACCTCCTTTCACGAAACGAGGCGTGGGCGGCACGCCCACGCCTCTCGGTTTGCGCCTCGACAGAACCAACAGAACGGTCTTTCAGCATAGCGGGCGGCAACGGGGGGTGTCCGGGGGCCCCGGTAGCCTCCCGGCCGTGCTCCGGATGTCGACGCTGTTCCTCCGCACGCTCCGTGAAGATCCGGCCGACGCCGAGGTGCCCAGCCACCGGCTGCTGGTCCGGGCGGGGTACGTCCGGCGGGCCGCTCCCGGCGGCTTCACCTGGCTGCCGCTGGGTTGGATCGTCTACCGCAACGTCGAGCGGATCATCCGCGAGGAGATGGACCGGGCCGGCTTCCAGGAGGTCCACTTCCCCGCCCTGCTCCCCCGCGAGCCCTACGACGCCAGCGGGCGCTGGACCGACTACGGCGACAACATGTTCCGGCTGCAGGACCGTCGCGGCAACGACTTCCTGCTGGCGCCGACCCACGAGGAGATGTTCACGCTGCTCGTGAAGGACCTGTACTCCTCGTACAAGGACCTGCCGCTGGTCATCTACCAGATCCAGACCAAGTTCCGCGACGAGGCCCGCCCACGCGCCGGGCTGCTCCGCGGCCGCGAGTTCGTCATGAAGGACTCGTACAGCTTCGACATCGACGACGCCGGCCTCGAGCGCTCCTACCAGCGCCACCGTGACGCCTACATCGCCACGTTCGAGCACCTGGGTCTGCCGTTCGTGATCGTGTCGGCGATGTCCGGGGCGATGGGCGGCTCGGCCAGCGAGGAGTTCCTCGTCCCCATCGAGGTCGGCGAGGACACGTTCGTGCGCTGCACGGAGTGCGACTACGCGGCCAACGTGGAGGCGGTGCGGGTGGCGGCGCCGCCCGACGAGTCGTTCGACGACGCCCCGCCGGCGAGCGTCGAGGACACCCCGGAGACGCCGACGATCGCCACGCTGGTCGACCTCATGAACGCCCGCGCCGACCTGCGGCGCGGCGACCGGGAGTGGACGGCGGCCGACACCCTGAAGAACGTCGTCGTCAAGGTGCGCCACCCAGACGGCACGGTCGAACCGCTGGCGATCGGCGTGCCGGGCGACCGCGACGTGGACATGAAGCGGCTGGAGGCCGCCGTCCACCCGGCCGAGCCGGAGCCGTTCGGCGAGGCCGACTTCGCCGCCCACCCCGCGCTGGCCAAGGGCTACATCGGCCCCGGGGTCCTCGGCGAGTCGTCGGCCACGGGGATCCGCTTCCTCGTCGATCCGCGCATCGTCACCGGCACCCGCTGGATCACCGGCGCCGACCGCCCCGGACAACACGTCGTCGGGCTCGTCGCGGGGCGCGACTTCACACCCGACGGCACGATCGACGTGGCCGACGTGCGACCTGGCGACATCTGCCCCGCCTGCGGCGCCCCCCTCGAGCTGGCCCGAGGCGTGGAGATGGGGCACATCTTCCAGCTCGGCCGGCGCTACGCGGAGGCGCTCGACCTCACCGTGCTCGACGAGAACGGCAAGCAGGTCGTCGTGACGATGGGGTCCTACGGGATCGGCGTGTCCCGCGCCGTCGCCGCCATCGCCGAGACCACCATCGACGAGCTCGGCCTGTGCTGGCCGCGCGAGGTCGCTCCCGCCGACGTCCACATCGTCATCGCCGGCAAGCCGGGTGCCGACCAGTGGCCGGCGGCCGAGGCGCTCGCCGCCGACCTCGAGGCGGCCGGGCTGCGCGTGCTGCTCGACGACCGCGACTCGGTGTCCCCCGGTGTGAAGTTCAAGGACGCCGAGCTGATCGGCATCCCGACGATCGTCGTGGTCGGCCGGGGCCTGGCCGACGGCACGATCGAGGTGAAGGACCGGCGCACGGGCGAGCGCACCGACGTCCCGCTCGCCGACGCGGTCAACTACCTCCGTTCTGTCGTTTGACGGCGGCCCGATCGGGCCGCCACTGAACGACAGAACGACTCAGCTGTGGCGGAGCAGGCCTTGGTCGAGGACGACGCGGTCGCCGACCGAGGTGGTGAACACCGCCTCGCCGTCGCCCGTCTCCCAGGCCCGGATCGTCAGGGCCTCCCCGGGGATGACGGGTGAGGCGAAGCGGCCTTCGATGTGGTGGAACCGCGCCGGATCGGACCCGCACAGCGCGTGCAGGAGGGCCCGGCCGGTGAAGCCGTAGGTGCACAGGCCGTGCAGGATCGGCCGGTCGAACCCGGCCATCTTGGCGAACTCGGGGTCCGAGTGCAGCGGGTTGCGGTCGCCGTTGAGCCGGTAGACGAGGGCCTGGTCCGGTGAGGTCTCGTAGGTCACCTCGTGGTCGGGCGCCCGCTCGGGCGGGACGTTCTGCGGGCCGGACGGTCCGCGGTCGCCGCCCCAGCCGCCCTCGCCGCGGATGAACATCGACGACCGGCTGCTGTACAGCGGCTCGCCGTCCATCGTGGCCTCCGACTCGGTGACCACGACGGCGGCCTTGCCCTTGTCGTACATCGCGACGACGCGGCCGACGAGCGTGGCGGTGCCATCGACGGGCAGCGTCCGGTGCAGCGTCACCGCCTGCTGGCCGTGCACGAGCATGGCGAAGTTGAACGTGCCGATGTTGGGCATCGATCCGCCGCGACCGCCGCCGGCGACGACGGGGAACGTCGGGAACACCTGCTGCTCGACGTCCTTCGAGTTCTCCGTGGTGAACGCCAGCTCCTCGGTGCCGGCGCCGATGCCGACGGCGTAGAGGAGGGCGTCCTTGCTGGTCCAGGAGATCTCGACCGGGTCGGACTTCGTGCCGACGGCGTCGGGGTTCAGGGGCATCGCTGTTCGTTCCTCTCGTTACGACTGTGGCTGCGGCTGGGGCCAGGAACCGGGACGTCCGTCCATCCCGACGTTGGCGCGGGCGTCGGCGAGCAGCTTGGCGACGACGTCGCCGAGCTCGGTCGGGTCGTCGACCGGATCGGTGGACGGACCGCGGCTCCAGCCCTCGGCGATCGCCAGGAA
Organism: uncultured Acidimicrobiia bacterium; assembly: GCA_963784255.1. GTDB lineage: Bacteria > Actinomycetota > Acidimicrobiia > Acidimicrobiales > Ilumatobacteraceae > JALZMG01. The sequence continues at coordinate 329,936 of CAWAQO010000009.1, forward strand.
CTGGCCGGAGGCTTCGAACACGCGCCCGGTGACGCCGGCCGACTGCTCCGACGCCAGCCACGTGACGATCGGGGCGATCCAGCGCGGCGACCTGGCCTCGCGCTCGCCTTCCGTCGCCGGACCGGAGCCGAGGTTCTCGGTCATCCGCGTGAGGGCGACCGGTGCGACGGCGTTGACGGTGACGCCGTAGCGGGCGACCTCCATCGCGGAGATGACCGTGAAGGCGGCGATGCCGGCCTTGGCCGCGCCGTAGTTGGTCTGCCCGGGGTTGCCGTAGATGCCCGACACCGACGTGGTGTTGACGATCCGGCCGCTCACCGGCTGGCCCGCCTTGGCCTGCTCGCGCCAATGGGCGACGGCCCAGCGGGACGGGGCGAAGGTGCCCTTGAGGTGCACGTTGATGACGGCGTCCCACTCCTGCTCGGTCATGTTGGCGAGGACGCGGTCGCGGAGGATGCCGGCGTTGTTGACCAGGACGTGGAGGTCACCGAAGGTGTCGATGGCGGTACGGATCAACCGCTGCGCGCCTTCCCAGTCGGCCACGCTGTCGCCGTTGGCGATGGCTTCGCCGCCGGCGGCGTTGATCTCGTCGGCCACCTGCTGCGCCGGCCCGACGTCGGCTCCGGTGCCGTCGGTCGACCCGCCGAGGTCGTTCACGACCACCTTGGCGCCATGCTCGGCGAGCATCAGGGCGTGCTCCCGACCGATGCCCCGGCCGGCACCGGTCACGATGGCCACACGGCCTTCACACAACTTCGTCATGCGACGGACATTAGGCAGACGGCCCCGCCGGGCCCACATCCGAGTCCGCCGTCGTAGCCTGGCAACCCGTGCCGGGCGTGTCGGTGGCGGATGTGCTGATCGTGGGTGCCGGACCGGCGGGCGTCGCCGCGGCCGTGCCCCTCGCCCGCGCCGGCCGCCACGTGACCGTGCTCGACAAGGCGACGTTCCCCCGCGACAAGTGCTGCGGTGACGGCCTCACCACGCTGGCCCTCCGGGAGCTCGAGGCCCTCGGTCTCGACCCAGCGGCGGTCGACGACTGGCAGGTGGTCGACGGCGCCGTGCTGCGGTCACCGTCGGGGCGCCAGGTGCGGGTGCCGCTTCCGGCCGGGGCCGGCACGTACGCCGCGGTGGCGCCGCGGCTGCAGCTCGACGCCGCCCTGGTGGACGTCGCGAGGGCCGCCGGCGCCACCGTCCTCGAGGGGCAGGGGTTCGACGGCACGCTCCGTTGGCACGACGACCACGTCACGGTCGGCGTCGCCGGTGGCGCGCCGGTGGCGGCCCGGTACGTCGTCGCCGCCGACGGCATGTGGAGCCCGGTGCGGCGCGCGGCCGGGCTCACCGAGCCGGGCTACCTCGGTGAGTGGCACGCCTTCCGCCAGTACGTCGCCGGCGTCAGCGGACCGGCCGGCGGCGACCTGTACGTCTGGTTCGACGCCGACCTCCTGCCGGGGTACGCCTGGTCGTTCCCGTTGCCGGGCGGGCGGGCCAACGTGGGCTTCGGCGTGCTGCGCGATGGGCGGCGCCACGGCAAGGACATGCGCGAGCAGTGGGCTGGTCTGCTCGACCGCCCGCACATCCGGGCCGCCCTCGGGGCCGGGGCCTCGACCGAGGGGCGGGCGGCGGCGTGGCCGATCCCGGCGCGCGTCGACCGCGTCGTGCTGGCGACGGGCCGGGTCCTGCTGACGGGTGACGCCGCCGCGGCGACGGACGTGTTGACGGGCGAGGGCATCGGCCAGGCGCTGCTCACCGGTCGCCTCGCCGCCGAGGCGGTCCTCGCCGGCGGTGCCCGTCAGCCCGACGTCGTCGCCCGGAGCTACGACCACGCCGTCCGCCACCACCTCCTCGCCGACCACCGCATGTCGGCCCGCCTCGGCCGGATCCTCGCCCACCGCCGCGGCGCCCGCGGCGCCATCGCCGTGGTCGACCACGCCGGTACGTGGGGGCGGCGCAACTTCGCCAGGTGGATGTTCGAGGACGAGCCGCGCGGCCTGCCGCTGACGCCGTCGCGCTGGCACCGCCGGTTCCTCCGCCAGCCCGGCGCCTACTCCTCCTGACTACAGTCCGGGCTCGTCCGGAGCAGGGGGGACGCGCGTGGAGCCAGGGCAGTTCGAAGGGGTGGCCGGGCGGACGCTCGACGAGTCGACGGCCTGGTGGCCGCCGTTGCCCACCGCGCCGCCCGGCGCGCCCAACGTGGTGATGGTGTTGCTCGACGACGTCGGCTACGCCCAGTTCGGTTGCTACGGCTCGGACATCGCCACTCCCACGTTCGACCGCCTCGCCGGCGACGGCGTGCGCTACAGCAACTTCCACACGACCGCGCTGTGCTCGCCGACGCGCGCCTGCCTGCTGACCGGGCGCAACCACCACGCCAGCGGGATGGCCCGCATCGTCGAGTTCGCCTCGGGCTTCCCCGGCTACGACGCCTCGATGCCCAGGGCCAACGGGTTCCTGTCCGAGGTGCTCGTCCGCAACGGGTACGCCACGTTCGCCGTCGGCAAGTGGCACCTCGCACCCGCGCCCGAGATGGCGCCAGGGGCGACGCGCGAGCGGTGGCCGCTCGGGCGCGGCTTCGAGCGCTTCTACGGGTTCCTCGCCGGCGAGACCGACCAGTACCACCCGGACCTCGTGCACGACAACCACCAGGTCGACCCGCCGCGCTCGCCGGACGAGGGCTACCACCTCAGCGAGGACCTCGCCGACCGGGCCATCGACTACGTGAAGGACCTGCGCGCCTTCTCGCCGGACCGGCCGTTCTTCCTCTACTTCGCGCCCGGCGCCTGCCACGCCCCGCACCAGGTGCCGCGGCCCCTATCGGGACCGCTACCGCGGCCGCTTCGACCACGGCTGGGATCGCTGGCGGGAGGAGGTGTTCGCCCGCCAGCAAGGAGCCGGCCTGTTGCCGCCGGGCACCGCACTGAGCGAGCGGCCGGCGTGGATCGCCGCGTGGGACGACCTCGGCGACGACGAGCGCCGGCTCTACGCCCGCATGATGGAGGTGTTCGCCGGGTTCCTCGAGCACACCGACGCCCAGGTCGGCCGCCTCGTCGAGTTCATCGAGCAGCTCGGTGAGCTCGACAACACGGTCGTGCTGGTGATGAGCGACAACGGCGCCAGCGCCGAGGGCGGCCCCCGCGGTTCCTTCAACGAGAACTACTTCTTCAACATGGTGCCGGAGAGCCTCGAGGAGAACCTGCGGCGCATCGACGACCTCGGCGGCCCCGGCGCCCACAACCACTACCCGTGGGGCTGGGCGTGGGCCGGCAACACGCCGCTGAAGCGGTGGAAGCGGGAGACCCACCAGGGTGGCGTCACCGACCCGCTGATCGTGTCGTGGCCGGCCGGGTTCGACGGCCGCGGCGAGGTGCGCCACCAGTACGTCCACGCTGTCGACGTGATGCCGACGCTCCTCGATCTCATCGGCATCGAGCCACCGGCCGAGATCGGGGGCGTCGCCCAGCGGCCGCTCGACGGGGCCAGCTTCCTCCCCACGCTGGGCGACGCTGCCGCGGCGAGCCCCCGCTCGACCCAGTACTACGAGATGCTCGGCTGCCGGGCGATCTACCACGACGGCTGGAAGGCGGTCACGTTCCACCCGATGATGGGGTTCGGCTACGAGGGCAGCGACCCGACCATCCCGTTCGACGAGGACACCTGGGAGCTGTACCACGTCGCCGAGGACTTCTCCGAGACCACCGACCTCGCCGCCGCCGAGCCCGAGCGGTTGCGCCAGCTCGTCGAGCTGTGGTGGTCGGAGGCCGAGCGCAACCAGGTGCTGCCGCTCAACAACCGGCCGGGCCGTCACGGCGACCGCCGCTACCGCCGCGAGCGCTACGAGTACCACGGCGGGATCGGCGTGCTCCCCGCCGCCGTGGCGCCGAACCTCCGCAACCGCGGGTTCCGGATCACCGCCGACCTCGACCTGCCGGCCGGCGGGGCCGACGGCGTCATCGTCAGCCACGGCGGGGCGGCCGGCGGCTACGCCCTGTTCCTCCAGGACGGGCGGCTGCACTGGACGTACAACTGGCTCGGTGCCACCGTCACGACGATCGCCAGCGAGACCGACCTGCCGCCCGGCCCGTGCACCGTCGGCGTGACGTTCACGCCGACGGGCCGCTTCCAGGGCGACATCACCCTGCTGCGCGACGACCTGCCGATCGGCAAGGGCCACGTCCCGGCGACGACCCCCGTCACCTACGGGATCGTCGGGTTCAGCGTCGGCTACCAGCGGGGCACGCCGGTGTCACCGACCTACGAGCCACCCTTCGCCCTCGACAGCCGGGTGCTGCGCCGCGTCGTCGTCGAACCCGACGGGCGCGAGTACCGCGACCCACCGGCCGAGGAGCACGCCGCCGTCGCGATGCAGTAGCCGCCCCGGCACACGTCCTGCCGCTTTCCGCAACTTGTCGCGAAAACGGCACGTGTGGATGTCATCGGCGCGACAAGTTCGCGATCGGCGCACGTCTCAACGGCCGCAGGTGCCGGTCGCGCTGGTCGGTTCGACGCGTTCGGGCCGGCACGGCACGTCGATGTCGCCGCCGACGATGCCGGCCCTGACCCGACCGACCGTTTCCGGTGGGACCCGGTGTGGATCACGCCGGCGGCAGCAGGCGGACGAGCCCGGGTTCGAAGGCGGAGCCGTCCTGCGCGGTGCCGACGGCGACGATCTTGCCGTCGTGCTGGATCGCGACGCCGTGGCCGGAGTCGAAGCCCCCGCTGAAGTCGACGGTGAGGGTGCCCTCGGTACCGAAGGTCGTGTCGAGGTCGCCGTCACGGTCGTAGCGGGCCATGGCGAGGTCGGTGCCACCGGCGAACTCGCTGGTGCCGACGACCACGATGGCGCCATCCGCCTGGAGGGCGAGGCCGTGCGCGTACTCGGGTGCCGGGGTGTTGCCGATGAGGAGTCCGAAGTCCGTCGTGACGAGTCCACCGGTGCCGAACGACAGGTCCGGGCTCCCCGTCGGCTCGAAGCGGGCGACGGCGAAGTCGCCGATGGCGTCGCCGGCGATCACGATCTTGCCGTCCGGCTGCACGGCGACGTCGTTGGCGATGCCGCCATGACCGAAGTCGGCGACGGTCGTCCCGCCGTTGCCGAACGTTCCGTCGAGGCGGCCGTCGGGCGTGTATCGGGCCAGGCCGAAGTAGCCGCCGCCACCGTCGTTGGACGCGCGATCCGGCGAGCACGATGTCGCCGTCGGGCGCCAGCGCGATCGCGTAGGCGAAGTCGGCGACACCGGCGAGGTCGGTCGTGACCAACCCGGTGCCGTCCTCACCGAAGGTCGGATCGAGCGCGCCGTCGGTGCGATATCGGGCCAGGGCGAAGTCGTTGCCCGTGCCGGCAGCGTTGGTCGCATGTCCGGCGACGACGATCTTCCCGTCGGCCTGGACGGTGACCCCGTAGGCGCGGTCGCTCCTGCCGTGGAAGTCGGTGGTGACGATGCCGGTACCGGCCGCCCCGAAGCTCGGATCGAGCACGCCGTGGTCGTCGTAGCGCTCGATGCCGAAGTCCTCGCTGGACCCGTTGCCGCGGATGCCGACCACGACGATCTTGCCGTCGGGTGCGATGGCCACGTCGGACGCGGTGTCGAGGGTCCCGCTGTCGAGGCTGGTCGTGACCATGCCATCGCCGCCGCCGAAGGTGGGATCGAGCGCTCCGTCGACGTGGCCGTAGCGGGCGAGTGAGAACCCGCCGGCGACGACGAGCTTGCCGTCCGGCTGCACGGCGATCGCGTTGGCCCCGAAGAGCCCGGGGGTGGTGATCGTGCCGTCACCGCCGAAGGTCGGGTCGAGGTGCCCGTCGGACGGCGACGTGACGCATTCGACGGCGACGTTCGAGACGTCGGCGCCGTCGACGGCGCCGCTGCCGTTGGCGACCGAGCAGGTCTGGCCCGGACCGGACGGCTGGGTGGCGACGCGGACGACGTAGGGCGAGCCGTTGGCCAGTTGCTGGGCGAACGAGAACACCCCGTTCCCCGGCGTGATCCGCTCGTCGAGCAGGGACAGCGTCAGCCCGGTCCCCTCGAGCCCGGTCACCGTCCCGCCGACGCGGAACGCGGGGTCGGCGTCGACCGGGCGGTCGTCGTCGACGATGGTCAACGTGGCCTCGGTCAGCTCGCCGAGGCTGGCGCAGCCGCCGGGCTCGGACAGCGTCACCGTGACGGTCTCGTCCGGTTCGGCGTCGAGGTCGCGCAGGATCGGCAGGCGGACGACGCGCGGCGACGCTGTCCCCGTCGGCGAACCTCACTGTCGTGGTCGTCGAGCGGTAGTCCCCCGGGCCGGCGGTGTCGTCGGAGGTGGTCACCGTGGCGCTGACGGCGCCGGCCCGTCCACCGGTGCGGGTCACCAGGATCTGCGGTCCGGCGCCCACCGCCTCGGTGACCCGGTAGGCGGCCGCGCTGAACTGCAGCTCGCCGGCCGCCGGGTCGGGTCCCGTCTGGCACACCGGCAGCGGCGCTTCCGGGGGGAGGTCGAGCACCGGCTCGCCCTCGGCGGTGAGGCCGCTGGTCACGACGCGCCCGGCCCCGGCCGGCGTGGTCTCTGTGAGCCATGCCATTGCCGCCGAGCCCGGCCCGTCGACGCCGATGCGACGGTCGAAGACGGCGGCCTCACTGATCACGCGCACGGTGAACGATCCGCCGACGGGGACCGCCCCGAGATCCACCGCGATGCGGGTCGTCCGGTTCAGGTAGTGGTGGGCGAGGACATCGGTGGTGCTGTGGTGGAACTGGGACGCGGTCCACAGCGGCGTGGTGGCGAACCCCTCGGACCATGCGAGCGGGGTCCAGTGACCGCGCCAGCCTGTGAGCATCGCACCGCCGGCAGTGTGCATCAGCTGCTCGTCGGTGGTGTAGGCGGCGACGTCGAGGGACACCTCGCCCTCGATCGGACCCGGGCAATCCGTCATCGTCGGCTCGTCGCACTCCGCGTCGGTGAGCTCCGTCCCGTTCTCATCATGCAGGAACATGTGCACCTCCGATGCGAAGTACTCGAGGGTGGCGTTGTCGGCGTCCTTCGTGAACGCCTGGTACGAGACGAGGCGGGCCCGGTTCCCCAGTCCGTCGTCAGGGGTCTGCGCCAGCACCTCGAACCCGTTGCCGTCCCGTTTGGAGTGGATCTCGCCGATCGCATGGTCGGCATGGGGGCCGCCGCCGAAGCCGAAGTTCGTCGGACCGAAGTTGTACTCCTCGTCGATGCGGACCGGGGTGACCTCGCCCCCGAACGCCACCACCGACTCGTCGCGCCCGTTGGTGTCGTACTCCTTGAACTGCCACGCCCTGATCAGCGGACCGGCGCCGTCGGGCAGCCTGGCCCCGTCGTCATCCGGCGGCGCGGCGCCGACCACACCGGCGAGCAGGAACGACCCGCCCACCATCACGATGGACAATCGCCTGATCCGAGAGATCAACGTGGACATGGCACGACCCGCCTTCCGTCCCGCTGGAACCTCCAGCGGCGGGGCGAGCGTCGCCCGAGCCCGCTAGCGAGGTGCTAGCGGCCAGCTCCCGTCGACGACCAGCGTGGCAAACACGTGTTCGTTGCTACGCTCTCCGACGTGGGACCCGTCCGTGCCGTCGAGGTGTGCATCGACACCGTCGATCCGCGTCCGGTGGCCGAGTTCTGGATGGCACTGCTCGGCTACGACACCACGGACGCGCTCGACGGCCGGTGGGTGCACCTCGAACCACCGGACGGACTGCCGGTGCTCAACCTGCAGCGGGTGCCCGAACCGAAGGCGGGCAAGAACCGCCTCCACCTCGACATCTACGTCGACGACCCGACGGTCTGGATCGAGCGTGCCGAGCAGCTCGGCGCCACCCGCCTCCGGCTCCACGACGATCCGAGCGACTGGTTCTGCGTCATGGCCGATCCGGCAGCGAACGAGTTCTGCGTCTGCCTGGAGACCGAGCCGGACTGACGCACGGCGGTGGTCGCCTTGTCGAACACGATCACGATGCGGTCCGCATCGGTCGGGCGAGGGCCGGTGCGGCGAGCCACGCTCGCGTGAGGTCGGCGACGTGCTCGGGCCGGTCGAGCCACGGGAGGTGACCGCAGGCCGGCAGCATCGTGAGCTCGGCGGCGGGCATGACCTCGACGACACGTTCGGCCACCTCCGACCCGCCGAAGCCGTCGTCGGTCCCCCACACGAACCGCGTCGGAGCCCGCACGGCCGCGAGGTCGTGGGCGTCGAGGGCGAGGCGGGCGTCGAAGCCCCGCCGGGTCGCCGCGGTGGCGATGAGGCGGCCGTCGTTGCGCACCGTGTCGGTGTGGCGCTGCAGCGCGAGGTACCAGTCCTCGTACGCCGGTGGCATGGCGCCGGCGTCGATCGTCGCGCCGTGGCCCATCTGGCGCATCGCCGACCGGTTGCTCCACCGGCTCGCCGGGAGGCGGCGGGCCAGACGGCACCGGATCCCCCTCACCGACCTCCTGGACCCGGATCTCGACGCCGACGTGCGCAAGGCGCACCCGACGCTCCGTCGGTGCGGCACCGGCCGCCGCCCAGAGTCGCTGCTCGGCGACCCGGAAGCGCTGGATGTCCGTCCTCACAATGCCCTCCTCGACAACTCTCTCGATGTCGAGAGACCATACGGAGATGATCTCTCGACGTCAAGAGATATTCTCTCGATGTCGAGAGAGTGTGTTAGGTTCGCAGTCGTGGCACGAGACGCCGTCGACGAGCTCAGCGACCAATGGCGCGAGCAGCGACCTGACCTCGATCCCGACGAGCTCGGCTCCGCCGGCACGGTGAACCGGCTGGCCCGCTTCCTCGGCCACGTGGCCGTGGCGCTCGAGTCCGGCCTGGCGGGCTACGGCCTCAAGCTCGGGGAGTTCGACGTCCTGTCCAGCCTCCGGAGGGCCGGGCCGCCGTACGAGCTCTCACCCGGCGAGATGATCCGCTCGCTGTTCCTCTCCTCCGCGGCCATGACCAACCGGATCGACCGCCTGGAGGCGGCCGGCTACGTCGAGCGGCGCCCGCACCCCGATGACGGACGTGGCGTCATCGTCCGGCTCACTCCGGCCGGCAAGCGGGTGGTCGACCGCGCGATCGTGACCCACACGACCGCCGAGCACCGCCTGCTGCTCGGGCTCGACGAACGCGAGCGGGGCCAACTCGACCGCCTCGCCCGCAAGCTGCTGGAGTCCGTGACGAAGGAGTAGGCGTCTCGCGGACGGTTCCAAGTCGGGCACATGTCGGGCTCATGCCGCTCGTGCGACACCTGGATCCAACACAGGGAACCGAGCCTCCAGGAGCACGTCCATGACCTTCACCGAACCCACGAGCACACCCACCATGCCGGTGGCCGAGCCGCAGCGGATCGCCGAGGACACCTACCTCATCCCCAACCTCGTCCCCGCCGAGCCGGGCACCTTCGTGTTCGTGAACACGATGGTGATCCTCGCCGAGGAGCCCATCGTCGTCGACACCGGCGCCCCCCTGCACCGGGAGCGTTGGCTCGACGCGGTGTCGTCGATCGTCGACCCGGCCGACGTCCGCTGGGTCTTCTTGTCCCACGACGACGGTGACCACCTCGGGAACATGCGCCCGCTGCTCGACCGGGCGCCCAACGCCAAGGTCGTGGCCAACTTCTTCAGCAACGAGCGGGCCGCCCTCGAGCCCGATCGCGCCCTGCCGATCGAGCGCCAGGTGTGGCTGGAGGAAGGGACCTCGTTCGACGCCGGTGACCGCCGCCTGCACCTGTTCCGCCCTCCGGTCTTCGACGGACCCACGACGCGTGGCCTCTACGACGAGCGGACCGGCGTGATGTGGGCCGTCGACTCCTTCGCCGCCCTCACGGTCGGTGCGGTCTACGAGGCCGCCGACCTGCCGTCCGAGCTGTACGACGAGACGTTCAGCCTGTTCAACAGCATGATCTCGCCCTGGCACCAGTGGCTCGACCCGAAGCGCTACGCCCGCCACGTCGACGCCGTCGAGGCGATCGGTGCCTCGACCATCGCCTCCGCCCACGGTCCGGTCCTGCGCGGGCCCTTCATCGCCAGCGCCTTCGACCGGGTCCGGGCGATGGCCGGCCAGCCGATCGTGCCGCCTCCCGGCCAGGAGACGCTCGACGCGCTGGTCGCCCAGGCGCTCACCGTGTGACGGTCACTCGTCGGCGGCGTGACCTGGCTCGATGTCGGCGGCGCCGGAGAGCCGGAGCGGCGCGAAGCGACCAGTGCTCTCGACGGCGGTGGGCTCGACCACGACGCACACGTGGTCCCCGCCGTCGTCGAGGAGCGTGACCCGCCGGCCGACGAAGCGGTCGGCACAGCGGTCCAGGAGCGGCACTCCGTTCGGGCCGTCGCGCCAGCCGACGCCGGCGAACTTGTCGGTGTCGTCGCCCGTCTCGCCGCCGAACCGCGCGGCGAGGTCGTGGTCGCCGGCGGCGAGGAAGTGCACGCCCAACCAGTCGGCCGGCAACGCCACCCGGTAGGTGTGGTTGGCCTTCGACAGCCAGACCGCATAGCGGAGCGGCTCGATGCTGACCTGGCAGTGGAACCCCACGAGGCAGCCGGCGCGCCGGCCGTCGTGGGCGACCGTGACCACGAGCAGGGCCGGGTCAGCGGAGTTGCTCAGCGACGAGAACTGGTCGGTCATGGCGGAGGCGTTCATTCGACGATGGCCAGGGCGCGCACCGGGAACGTGCCCATCCCGACGACGGCGGGTGGGACGGCGAAGAACCGGAAGGGCCGGCCGGCGAGCCGGTCGAGGCGGCACAGGTGCTCGACGATCGGGATGCCCGTGCGCAGCAGCGCGGTGTGGATCGGCCGCTCCATCGTGCGGGTGTCGTCGATGTTGACCGAGTCGATGCCGACGACGGCGGCGCCGGCCTCGACGAGGCGCTCGGCGGCCGCCACCGACAGGAACGGGTGGTCCGGCTCGCCGTAGCGCCCCGTCCCCCAGTGGACGTCCCACCCGGTGCGGAACAGGACGGCCCGCCCGGCCACGTCCAGGCCGTCGAGGAGCTCGGCGCCGGCGGCTTGTCCGGACGTCGCGTCGACCACCACCCCGGCGACGTCGGCCACGCGGGCCGGGTCGAGGCCGGCCAGGTCGTGGCCGTCGGCGAAGCGGTGGAACGGCGTGTCGAGGTAGGTGCCGGTGTTGGCGACCATCGTGATGGTGCCGATCTGGAACTCGTACCCGGGCGCGTAGACCTGTCGCGACGCCTCGCGGCTGAGGTGGTCGCCGATGGTCGGCGCCGGCAGCCCTGGATAGGTCACCGTGCCATCGGCGACGAGGTGGCTGAGGTCGATGATCTCACGCACGGACCCCCACGGTACGGTCGACGATCGATGCGCACGCGACTGACCGAGCTCCTCGACATCGAGCATCCGATCATGCTCGCCGGGATGGGCGGCGTCTCGTACCACCGCCTCGTCGCGGCCGTCAGCGACGCCGGCGGCATCGGCACGCTCGGCGCCTCGACGATGGGTGCCGGCGAGCTGGCGAGCGAGATGGCCAAGGTGCGCGAGCTCACTGCCAAACCGTTCGGTGTCGACCTCCTCACGGCGATGCCCGGGCAGGTCGAGCAGGGGATCCAGGACGTCATCGACGGGGGCGCCCGCATCTTCGTGGCCGGTCTCGGCGTGCCACGCGAGGCGGTCGATGCGCTCCACGACGCCAACATCCTCGTCGGCTCGATGTGCGGCAAGGTGCGCCACGCCGTCGGTGCCGTCGCCAGCGGCTGCGACTTCGTCGTCGCCCAGGGCACCGAGGCAGGTGGCCACACGGGCACCGTGGCCACGATCGCCCTCGTCCCACAGGTCGTCGACGCCGTCGGCGAGCAGGTGCCCGTCGTGGCCGCCGGCGGGTTGTACGACGGCCGCGGCCTCGCCGCGGCGCTGGCGCTCGGCGCCGACGGTGTGTGGATCGGCACCCGCTTCATCGCCACGCCCGAAGCCCGCGCCGTCGACGGCTACAAGGAGACCCTGCTGGCCACGCCCGAGGACGGCACCGTGATCAGCCGCGCCTACACGGGCAAGACGTGTCGCGTCGTGCGCAACGACTGGACCCAGCACTTCGAGGAGCATCCGGAGGAGCTGGCGCCGTTCCCCAACCAGGTGGCGGCGTCCGCCCGGGCCGGGGTCAACCACCTCGGCGCCCCGGACGGCACCTCGGTCGACACGAGCCGCGAGTTCTTCCCGTGCGGCCAGGGGGTCGGCGCCATCCACGAGCTGGTGCCCGCCGGCGAGCTGGTGCGCCGGATGATGGACGAGGCCGAGCAGGCCCTCGCCCGCGCCGGGCGGCACTGACGGCGTGCGCCGTGCCGTCGTGGTCCTGCTGGCCGCGGCGGCCGCGTGCGGCGGCGCCGATGACCGATCGGACGGCGCGGCGGTCGTCCACGTCGCCTCCCAGCCGTGCGCCACACCGAATCGCTCGCGTGGGCTCGGCGTCGTGGTCGGCGACGATCTCGTCGCCACCGCCGGCCACACGGTGGACCACCCCCGCCGGGCCCTGACCGTCGACGGTGAGCCGGCCACGGTCCGCGTGCTCGATCGCCGCACCGATCTCGCCCTCCTGGATGTCGACGTCGACGTGCCGCCGGTCGAGCTGGCCATCACCGCACCGGACGACACGGCAACCGTCGTCACGCCGGACGGCGAGCGCGAGGTCACGATCGTGCGCACCGGCCAGCTCCTCGTGCACGATGTGACCGACCGCGCCGACTACGAGCGTGAGGTGCACACGTTCGCGCCGGGCGTCCGCCACGGCACGAGCGGCGGCCCGCTGCTCGACGGCGACGGGCGACTCCTGGGGATCGTCGTGCTGGACGAGCCCGACGACGGCGTCGCCCACGCGGTGACGGCCGCCGAGCTCGCCGCGCTCATCGACGCCGCACCACCGTCAAGTCCGGCGGTCGCGGAATGCCCGTCGGGCTAGTGTCGCCGACAGCGGGCCAGGCTTGGGGAGGAACCAATGAGACGAACGTTCATGCGGACGCTGGTGCCGCTCGCGGCGACCATCGCCCTCGTCGGCGCCGGCTGCTCGGACGACGACGATGACGACGGTGGGGCCACCGATTCGGCCGTCGACGACACGGCCATCGCCGAGCCGACCGCACCCTCCGAGGGCGTGGCCGCCGGCGACACGACGACGCCGGACACCGCCGCCGGCAGCACCGCACCGGACACCGTCGAGCCCGTGCAGGAGGATGGCGAGTCGCTGCTCGACACCGTGATCGCCAACGACGTGGTGCGCTGCGGCGTGCGCGACGACCTCGCCGGCTTCGCCACCGTCGACGAGGCCGGTGAGTACGTCGGGTTCGACGCCGACTTCTGCCGCGTGATCGCCGCCGGCGTGCTCGGCGACGCCACCAAGGTCGAGTTCATCCCGGTCGCCACCGACGCCCGCTTCCCGGCGCTGCAGGCCGGTGAGATCGACGTGCTGGTGCGCAACACGACGTGGACGGCCAGCCGCGACGGCAACGACGGTGCCAACTTCCTGCACCCGACGTTCTACGACGGCCAGCAGATGATGGTCGCCGCCGACGCCGGCTACGACAGCATCGACGACATGGACGGCGCCGTCGTGTGCGTCGCCGCCGGCACGACGACGGAGGGCAACGTGGCCACCGAGTTCGCGGCCCGCGATCTCACCGTCGACGTGCAGTCGTTCGACGAACATCGATCTCGTCCAGGAGGCTTTCATCAACGGCCAGTGCGACGGGTGGTCGAGCGACGGCAGCCAGCTGGCGTCGCGCCGGGCCAACTATCCGGACGGTCCCGACTCGCTCGTGATCTTCGAGGACGTGTTCTCCCGGGAGCCGCTCACGCCGGCGGTCATCGACGGCGACACGCGGTGGGCCCAGGCCGTGGAGTGGGCGATCTTCGCCACCATCCAGGCCGAGGAGCTCGGCATCACGTCGGACTCGGCGGAGGCCGACGCCGCCGGTGACGACGCGGCCAAGGTGCAGTTCCTCGGCGGTGCCAACGCCGATGGCGCCGTGCTCGACCCCGGTCTCGGGCTGCCCACCGACTTCGCCCTGGCGATCGTGTCCCAGGTCGGCAACTACGCCGAGATCTTCGAGAACAACCTGCCGGCCATCGGCATCGAGGAGCGGGGCCTGAACGCGCTGTGGTCCGACGGCGGCCTGCAGTACGCCCCGCCCTACCGCTGAGCTGAGGACCAGCTGACGCCTTGACCAGCACCGCGGCGACCACGTCGCGACCGCCCCTCTGGAGAGATGTCCGCGTCATCGCGTGGGCGATCCAGATCGCGGTCGTGGTCGTGGTCGTCGCGGTGATCTGGTGGCTGTACGGGACCTACCAGGACAACGTCCGTCAGCAGGGTCGGGACACGGCGTGGTTCGACTTCCTGGACCAGCCGGCCGGCTTCCCCATCCCGTCCAGCACGTTCCGCACGACGCAGACCACCCGCGACGCCATCGTCGAGGGCCTCCTCAACACGCTGCGGCTGTCGATCACCGGCATCGTGCTGGCCACCGTACTGGGCACCGTCGTCGGCATCGCCAGGCTCTCGCAGAACTTCATCGTCCGCAGCGCGGCGAAGTGGTACGTGGAGATCATCCGCAACGTGCCGCTGCTGGCGCTGGTGATCCTGTCCTTCATCGCCATCGTGCAGAACGCCTTCCCCCGGCCCGACGACTCGTGGGAGCTCGGCCCGCTGGCCGTGATCAACGTCCGTGGCGCCAGCGTGTTCTGGTACGAGGGTCAGAACTGGAAGCCGGTCGTGATCCTCGTCCTCGGCGGACTGACCCTCTGGGGGGTGAGCCGGTGGCGGCGGCACGTGGCCGACCGCACGGGCCGGCCGGCCCGCTCCTTCCTCTGGGCGTTCCCGATCACGCTCGCGGTGATGGCCGTCGCGTGGCTGTTCTTCGGCATCGGCACGACCGCCCCCGAGCTCGACGGGCGCGCGCGTGAGCGGCGGCATCACGATGACGGCGCCCTACTTCGGCGCCCTGCTGGCGCTCACCGTCTACACGTCGAGCCACATCGCCGAGATCGTGCGCGGGATCGATCCAGGCCGTGCCGCGGGGCCAGGGCGAGGCGGCCGACGCGCTGGCCCTGTCGGGCTTCCAGCGGATGTGGTACGTCGTGCTCCCCCAGGCCATGCGCATCGCCGTGCCGGCGACCGGCAACCAGTTCCTCAACCTGACGAAGAACTCATCGCTCGCCGCCGCGATCAGCTTCCCCGAGCTGACCAAGGTGACCCAGCTGGCGGTGGCCACCCGGGCGCCCGCCGTGCAGTCGTACACCCTGCTCCTGATGATCTACCTGGCGATCTCGTTGGTGCTGTCACTGATCGTCAACATCGCCAACCGCCGCCTGCGGATCGTGGAGCGCTGACGTGTCGATGGACATGACGGTCGAGGACCTGACGGTCCCGCCGCCGGAGCCCGAGCGCCGGCCCTCCGCCGGACCGGCGGACTGGATCCGCCACAACCTGTTCCGCTCGACCCGCGACGGCATCGTCACCGTCGTTACCGCACTGATCCTCGGCTACGTCATCTACCGCGCCGTCCGCTACGTGTTCGTCACCGGCCGCTGGGAGATCATCCGCGCCAACCTGAAGCTGTTCATGGTCGGTCGGTGGCCGGCCGACGAGATGTGGCGCATCTCCGTGGCCATCGCGCTCGTCGCCTTCTTCATCGGCGTCGTCACCGGGTTCGCCACGAAGCGGCGGGCGGCGACGGGACGGGCGCGCGATGGCGACGACCGGCCGTGGTGGCGGACGTCGCTGTCGGCGCTCGGACGGCTGTGGCCCCTGCTGTTCGGGCTGGCCCTCATCCTGTCGATGGTGACGACGGCCGGTCCGTGGCTCACGGTCCTCGGCGCGGCGGCGGCCGGCGTCGTCGGTCGGCTGCTCGGTCCGCTCCTTCCCGTGCGCCGGACGTCGTTCGTGCTCGTGCTGGTCGCCATCGCCGGCCTCGTCGGTCTCGTGATGTGGCTCGGCCAGGTGCGCCGGTACACGGAGTGGGAGGGCATCATGCTCAACCTCTTCCTCGCCGTCGCCGGGATCACGCTGTGCTTCCCGTTCGGCGTGCTGCTGGCGCTCGGCCGGCGATCGCGCAAGCTGCCGATCACCCGCGGGCTCTGCGTGATCTACATCGAGATCTTCCGCGGCATCCCCTTGTACGTCCTGCTGTTCCTCGCCTTCTACGTGGTGCCACTGTTCCTCCCTGCGTCGAACGCCAACCCGCCACTGGTGAACCGGGCCATCGTGGCGATGACGTTGTTCACGGCCGCCTACGTCGCCGAGATCGTCCGTGGTGGCCTGCAGTCGCTCCCCCGCGGCCAAACCGAAGCGGCGCAGGCGCTCGGCCTGTCGCCGATCCGCACCACCGGGCTGATCGTGCTGCCGCAGGCGTTGCGCAACGTCATCCCGGCCCTGGTCGGGCAGTTCATCAGCCTGTTCAAGGACAC
Source organism: uncultured Acidimicrobiia bacterium (assembly GCA_963784255.1). GTDB lineage: Bacteria > Actinomycetota > Acidimicrobiia > Acidimicrobiales > Ilumatobacteraceae > JALZMG01. Next base: position 346,313 of record CAWAQO010000009.1, read on the forward strand.
CACGCTGGCCGCTGCGGCGATGGGCCTCCTCGACATCCTCCAGGTCGCCGACGCCATCACCGCTCAGACCGCCTTCCAAGGTCAGGGGCTCACCGGCGAGACGCTGGCCTTCGTCATGCTGGTGTTCTGGGTGGGCTGCATCACGATGAGCCGGGAGAGCCAACGGCTGGAGAGGAAGTTGGGGGTCGGCACGCGATGACAGAAGGCAACTCAGCACCATCCGAGGTGTTCGCCGACGCCACCCAGATGGGCGGCACCGGCAAGGTGATGATCGAGCTCGACGGCGTCGTCAAGCGCTTCGGGAGCTTCACGGCACTCGACGGCGTCTCGGTGAAGGTCGCCGAGCGCGAGGTCGTCGTGGTGATCGGCCCGTCCGGTTCGGGCAAGTCGACGATGATCCGCTGCATCAACCGCCTCGAGGAGCACGACGAGGGGCGCATCGTCGTGGACGGCGTCGAGCTCACCCGGGACATCCGCAACATCGGAGCCATCCGCCGTGAGACGGGGATGGTGTTCCAGCAGTTCAACCTGTTCCCCCACCTGACCGTGCTGGACAACGTCACGCTGGCGCCGCGCCAGGTGCGGCACTTGCGCAAGGCCGACGCCGAGGAGCTCGGGATGGCGCTGCTGACGCAGGTGCGCATCCCCGACCAGGCCAAGAAGTACCCGGGGCAGCTGTCGGGTGGACAGCAGCAGCGGGTGGCGATCGCCAGGGCGCTGGCGATGAAGCCGAAGGTGATGCTGTTCGACGAACCGACGTCGGCGCTCGACCCGGAGATGATCAACGAGGTCCTCGACACGATGAAGGACCTGGCCGTCGAGGGGATGACGATGATCGTCGTCACCCACGAGATGGGCTTCGCCCGCGAGGTCGCCGATCGTGTCGTGTTCATGGCCGACGGCCAGATCGTCGAGGTCGGCACCCCTGAGCACTTCTTCACCGACCCGCGGGAAGACCGCACGAAGCTGTTCCTCGCGGCAAATTCTGTAGCTCCGGCTCGTTCTGTCGTTCAGCCACGGCCCGATCGGGCCGCCACCAAACGACAGAACGGGGTCAGCGGCGGCGGGCGCGGCGGCGCGGGGCGACGATCGGGTCGCGGCGCGGCTGCGCCGGCACGGTCACGTCGTCGGGGCCGCCGATCTCGGTGGCGGCCAGGCTGACCCCATCGCGATCGACGTCGTGGGGTTCGGAGGGGGCGTCGACGACCACCTGGCCGTCGTCGCGCTTGGGGCTCTCGTAGATGTCGCGGAGGGCGATCATCGCCCCGGCCATCATCGCTCCGGGCAGGCCGCCGATGCGCCGCCCGTAGTCGACCATGCTGCGGTCGCGGCCGACCTTCTCGGCCGCGGCGACGAGCTCGCGCTCCTCCTCCTCGGTCACGCGTCCTACGATACGACCGCCGAGGCGGCCAGCGCGGCAGCTGCCACGAGCACCCACGACGCCATGCCGAGGGCGAGCGGACGTCCGCCCAGGCGGCGGAGGCGGGCGAAGGCGACGCCGCAGCCGAGGCCGAACATGCCGGCGGTGAGCAGCGCCTGCTCGAGGTCCTTGGCCCGGAGGAGCGCCTCGTCGGAGAGCCAGCCCGTCGCCCGCAGGGCGATCATGCCGAGGAAGCCGACGACGAACAGCGGCACCACGGGCGGCCGCTTCCCCGCTACGTCACGATGCTGCCGGCGTCGCCAGAGCCCGACGCCCGCGACGAGCGGGGCGAGCAGGATCACGCGGGTCAGCTTGACGAGCAGGGCCGGTGCCAGCGACACCTCGGCGTAGGCCGAGGCCGTCGCCGTGACCTGGCCGACGTCGTGGACGCCGGCGCCGGCCCAGGTGCCGAACTGCTCGGCGCCCAGCCCGAGGGCGTGGCCGATCGCCGGTAGCACGGCGATCGAGAGGCTGCCGCACAGCGTCACCAGCCCGATGGCGTAGGCGACCTCCTCCTCGTCGGCATCGGCCAGCGGCTCCATGGCGGCGACGGCCGAGGCCCCGCAGATCGAGTACCCGGTGGCCACGAGGAGCCCGAGTCCGGGGCGGACGTGCATCGCCCGGGCCAGCAGGCGCACGCCGAAGAACGTGGCGACGACGACCGCGATGACCGCCAGCGCGCCGACGACGCCGAGGTCGCGGACCTGGTCCAGCGAGAGGCGCAGCCCGAGCACCACGACGCCGGCGCGCAGCAACCGCTTGGCCGCGAACGTGATCCCCGGGCCGAGCGCCGGCCGGACGGCCCCGGTGTTGGCCATCACCACACCCAGCACGACGCCGCCGACGAGGGGCGACACGTCGACCAGCTCGCCGAAGGCGAACGCCAGCCCCACCGCCGCGACCACGACGGCCAGGCCCGGCAGCACTCTCGTCACCGCGGCCTGCTCGCGCCGGTCCGCGACGGTCCGGTCCCCAACACCCGCCGGCGGCCGCGCCTGGTCGGCGCGTACGACGACTGAGGGGTCACACGATGCGCGACTTCGAGTCGCCCCAGTAGCGGTCGCGCAGCAGGCGCTTGTACAGCTTGCCGGTGGGCAGCCGCGGCAGCTCGGCCTCGAAGTCGATCGGAGCGGGGGCACTTGTAGTGAGCCAGGTTGTCCCGGCAGAACGCCAGCAGCTCGCGCGCCAGGTCGGGACCCGGCGTCACGCCGTCGGCCGGCTGGATGACCGCCTTGACCTCCTCGCCGAGGTCCTCGTTGGGCACGCCGATGACGGCGGCGTCGAGCACCTTGGGGTGGGTGACGAGCAGGTTCTCGGCCTCTTGCGGATAGATGTTCACGCCGCCCGAGATGATCATGTACGTCTTGCGGTCGGTGAGGTACAGGTAGCCGTCCCCGTCGACGTGGCCGACATCGCCCACCGTCGACGTGGTGCCGGTCGCGTCACGGCTCTCGGCCGTCTTGGCCTCGTCCTGGTAGTAGGTGAAGTTGGTGGCGCCTTCGAACCAGACGGTGCCGGTCTCCCCCAGCGGCACCTCCTTGCCGTCGTCGTCGAGGATGAGCAGCCGCCCGAGGATCGGCTTGCCGACGGTGCCCGGGTGGGCCAACCACTCCGCGCTGTCGCAGAACGTGAAGCCGTTGGCCTCGGTGGCGCCGTAGTACTCGATGAGCACCGGCCCGAGCCATTCGATCATCGCCTGCTTCACCGGTACCGGGCACGGCGCGGCGGCGTGGATGATCACCTCGAGCGACGACGTGTCGTACGACAACCGCGCGTCGTCGGGGAGCTTGAGCAGCCGGCTGAACATCGTCGGCACCATCTGGCAATGGGTGATGCGGTGCTGCTCGACCGCCCGCAGCCAGTCCTCGGGATCGAACCGCTCCATGATCACGGACGTGGAACCGAGGCGCAGGGCGATGGCGACCGACGCCTGCGGGGCCGAGTGGTAGATCGGTGCCGGCGACAGGTACGTCATGCCCTCGCGCATGCGGAACATCGCCCGCACGAACTGCATCACGGGCAGCGCCTCGTTCGGGTGGACGTCGGGCAGCGGGCGCAGGATGCCCTTCGGCCGGCCGGTCGTCCCGGACGAGTAGAGCATCGCCGCGCCCAGCTGCTCGTCGTCGATCGGCGTCGCCGGGAAGCCGCTGACGGCCTCCTCGTAGGGCCGGAAGGGCCCGATCTCGCGGTCGGCGTCCAGGCAGAGGAACGTCTCCACCTTCGGTGTGCTGGCGACCGCGGCCACGGCGACGTCCGACTTGGCCAGCGACGTGACGAACAGCTTGGCGTCGCTGTTGTCGACGATGTAGGCGACCTCCTCGGGCGTGAGGTACGAGTTGATGCACGTGTAGTACAGGCCCGTGCGCTCGGCGGCGGCCATCAGCTCGAAGTAGCGCAGGTGGTTCTCCACGAGGAACGCCACGTGGTCGCCCCTGCGCAGGCCGACCGAGCGGTAGAGGTGCGCCAGGCGGTTGGCGTTGGCCTCGAACTCGGCGAACGTGAGGCTGGCACCGGACGTGGCCATGATGAGGGCCGGCTGATCCGGGTGTTGGCGGGCGTACTCCCCCGGGTACATGGGCCGCGACCGTAGCGAGCTGCCAACGCGTGCCGGAACGTCTACCGGGTCCTCACCGGGAACTTACGCAACGCTCGGTACCGTTCCGGTTCGTCGCAGGAGGGTCTCCGATGAGCATCACGTCCAACCACACGTCGAGCAGCCAGGTGGCGCCTCTGATGGACGACGCCCGCACGGCCGAGTCCGTCGAGCGCATCTTCTTCGAGCTGCGCAAGGTGATCGTCGGCCAGAACCGGCTGCTCGAGCGGCTCCTCGTCGGCCTGCTCGCCCGCGGCCACTGCCTCCTGGAGTCGGTGCCCGGCCTGGCCAAGACGCTCGCCGCGGAGACGCTGGCCAACGTCGTCGGTGGCACGTTCGCCCGCATCCAGTTCACGCCCGACCTGCTGCCGTCGGACATCGTCGGCACGCGCATCTACCGCGGCAGCACCGAGCAGTTCGACGTCGAGCTCGGCCCGGTGTTCGTCAACTTCCTGCTCACCGACGAGATCAACCGGGCCCCGGCCAAGGTCCAGTCGGCGCTGCTCGAGGTGATGCAGGAGCGCCAGGTGACCATCGGCGGCATCACGCACCCGGTGCCGGACCCCTTCTTCGTCGTCGCCACGCAGAACCCGATCGAGAGCGAGGGCGTGTACCAGCTGCCCGACGCGCAGCGCGACCGCTTCATGATGAAGGTCGTGCTCGGTCACCCGTCGGCGGTCGAGGAGATGGTGATCATCGACCGCATGGCGGTGAACCCGCCGGTGCCCAGCCAGGTGATCGACCTCGACGGTCTGATCGAGCTGCAGCGCAAGGCCGACGCCGTGTTCGTCGACCGCAGCGTCGCCCAGTACGCCGTCGACCTCGTGCAGGCGACGCGCAACCCGGTGACCTTCAACCTCGGCGAGCTGGTGCCGTCGATCGCCCTCGGCGCCAGTCCCCGGGCCAGCCTGAACCTGGTCAAGGGCGCCCGCTCGATGGCCCTCATCCGCGGCCGCACCTACGCCACGCCGCAGGACGTGTTCGACGTGGCGCCGGAGGTCCTCCGCCACCGCCTGCTGCTGACCTACGACGCACTGGCCCGGGACATCACGCCGGACCTCATCGTCAACCGCATCCTCGAGACGGTGCCGGCGACGTGGGTGTCGCCGAAGCCGAACGACGCCGTCCAGCTGGGCTGAGATGGCTCCCGCCGCCCCCGCCGGTCCGGTCGCCTGGCCCGCCGGTCCACCGACCGAGCAGGTCATCGAGCTCGTGCGCACGCTCGAGCTGACGATCAACCGCCGGCTCGACACGGCCCTCCACGGCAACCACCAGGGCCTCACCCCCGGGCACGGCAGCGAACCCGGCGAGGCCCGGCTGTACCAGCCCGGCGACGACGTGCGCCGCATCGACTGGAACGTCACCGCCCGCACCCTCGAGACGCACGTGCGCGACCAGATCGCCGACCGCGACCTCGAGGCGTGGCTCGTCGTCGACACATCGGCGGCGATGCGCTTCGGCACCGTCGTCGCCGACAAGGCCCAGATCGCTCTGGCCGCCACCGCCGGCGTCGGCTTCCTGACGGCCCGCAACCAGAACCGCCTCGGCGCCATCCTCGTGGCCGGGCCACACCTGAAGGTGCTGCCGCCGCGGTTCGGCCGGGACCAGGTGCGCGCCGTGCTCAGCGCCGCCGCGGCCCCGCCTCCGTCCGAGGGCCTCGGTCCGGCCGACCTCACCGGCGCCCTCGACCGTGTCGCCGTCGTCGGGCGCCGGCGCGGATTCGTCGCCGTCGTCTCGGACTTCGCCGGCGTCGCCTGGGTCGACCCGCTGGCCCGCCTCGGCCTGCGCCACGACCTGCTGGCCATCGTCGTCCACGACCCGCGCGAGCTCGACGTGCCGCCGGTCGGGATGATCGAGGTCGTCGATCCCTCCACCGGCCGACACCGCGAGGTGCGGGTGACCGCGAAGGTGCAGCGCCGGTTCGCCACCGCCGCCGCCGAGCTCGTCGAGGCGCGCCGGATGGGCATCCGCCGCGCCGGCGCCGAGCTGATCGAGCTGGCCACCGACGCCGACTGGCTCTCCACCATCGTCGACCACGTCCGCCGCAAGCGCGTGCAAGCCGTCAACGCCCAGGTGCTCCGAAGAACATGATGATCGCGATCGACTTCTTGAACCCGGGGCGGCTCTGGTGGCTGCTCGCCGTCGCCGGCCTCGCCGCGGCCTACGTCGCGGTGCAGTTCTGGCGCCGCCGGGCGACCGTCCGGTTCACCCAGGTCGACCTGCTCGACCGCGTCGCCCCGCGGCGCCCGGGCTGGCGCCGCCACCTCGTCGCCGGGCTGCAGCTGCTCGGGCTGGCCGCCGGCGTCGTCGCGATCGCCCGGCCGGTGAGCACGGAGACCGAGCGCACCCAGAGCGAGGGCCGCATCGTCGTCCTCTTCGACGTGTCGCTGTCGATGATGGCCACCGACGTCGAGCCCGACCGGCTGGAGGCGGCCAAGGAGGCGGCCCGCCAGTTCGTCGACCAGGTGGCCGACGACATCGAGATCGGCCTCATCTCCTTCAGCGGCGACATCACCACCGAGGTCCCGCCGACGCTCGATCGAGCAGCCCTGGAGCAAGGAATCGACGACCTCGAGCTGGCCGAGTCGACGGCGATCGGGGACGCCCTCGCCGCCGGCACGAACATGCTCACCGACCTGGCCGCCGACTCCGACCTCGCCGAGGGGGTGGCGCCGGGCGCGCTGGTGGTCATGTCGGACGGCGAGACCACCGTGGGGCGCTCCACGGAGGAGGGCGGCGTCCTCGCCGCCGAGGCCGGCGTCCCCGTGTTCACGATCGCCTTCGGCACCGCCGACGGCAGCATCACCGACCCCACGAGCGGCGAGGTCGTGCCGGTGCCGGTGCGCCCCGAGCCCCTCGCACAGGTGGCCGAGGCCACCGGCGGGACCGCCTACGAGGCGGCCACCGGCGACCAGCTGGCCGACGCCTACGAGCGCATCCGCGACAGCCTCGGCGAGACCCTCGGCGAGGAGATCCAGATCGTCACCGAGCAGACGTGGAAGTGGGCCGCCGCCGCGCTCGTCCTGCTCGCCGCCGCCTGGGCCCTGGCCCTCTGGTGGCTCCGCGGCATGGTCTGACGCGCCCCGTTCCTCCGTTCTGTCGTTTGGTTGCGGCCCGATCGGGCCGTCACCAAACGACAGAACGGTGGACTTCAGCCGATCAGCGTGCGGAGGGTCTCGACGGTCTTGACGGGGTCGGGGCCGACCGGGGTCACCGACAGGTGCGTCACGCCGGCCTCGCGGTAGGCCGCGATCCGCTCGGCGACGAACGACTCCGGGCCGACCAGGTTGGTGCCGGCGAGCAGGGCCCGTGGCACGGCGGCGGCGGCCTCCTCCCTGCGCCCGGAGAGGTACAGGTCCTGGATCTCCGCCGCCTCGTCGACGTAGCCGTAGCGCCGGGCGATCGTGTTGTAGAAGTTCTGGTCGCGCGCGCCCATGCCGCCGACGTACAGCGCGGCGTTCGGGCGTCCGAGGTCGAGGACCCGGTCGGCGCCTTCGCCGACCAGCTCCTCGCCGATCGCCACCATGCCGCCGGCCGAGATCTGCAGCGGCCCGAGCGTCGGCTCGCGGTCGGCCAGCCCGGCGCGCAGCTCGTCGCCCCACACGTGCTCGAACTGCTCGGGGTCGAAGAAGATCGGCAGCCACCCGTCGGCGTGGCGGGCCGTGGCGGTCACGCTCTTGCCCATCAGGCTGGCCCAGAACACCGGGATGTCGGCCCGCTTGGGACGGTTGATCAGCTTGAGCGGCTTGCCCAGCCCGGTCCCCTGCCCCTCGGGCAACGGGATCTGCACGACGCTGCCGTCGTAGACCACCGGCTCGCGCCGCCAGACCATGCGGCACACGTCGATGTACTCGCGGATGCGCGGCATGGGGTGCTCGTAGGGCACGCCGTGGAAGCCCTCGATGACCTGCGGGCCGGACGCGCCGAGGCCGAGCACGAAGCGGCCGTCGCTGACGAAGTCGCAGCCGGCCGCCGTCTGGGCGACGGCCGTGGCCGTGCGCGAGAAGACGTTGATGATCCCCGTGCCGATCTCGATGCGCGACGTCTTGGCGGCGAGGAAGCCGACCTGGCTGATGGCGTCGAACGAGTAGGCCTCGGCCACCCAGACCAGATCGAGCCCGGCCCGCTCGAGGTCCTGGACCCGGGCGACGTCGGCGTGGAAGTCCCCCGAGTAGTTGAGCATCATCGCCAGCTTCATGGCCCGACCCTATGGGACGGCCGTGACCCGCCTGGCACCCGGCAGGGCGACTCAGCCGTTGAGGTTGCCCGACCGGAAGCCCTCGAGGTCGAGCGTGACGTAGCGGTAGCCGGCGGCGCGCACCCCGGCGACGACCTCCTCCCGCCGATCGAGCACCGTGGCCAGATCCGCCAGCTCGACCTCGATGCGGGCCGTGTCGCCGTAGTGGCGGACCCGGACCTGCGCCAGCCCGAGGGCGCGGAGCGCCGCCTCGGCCCGTTCGACCCGCGAGAGCACGGCCACGGTCACCTCCGTCCCGTAGGGCACCCGGCTGGCCAGGCACGCCGCCGCCGGCTTGTCCCACGTGCGCAAGCCGAGGCGACGCGACGCCTCCCGCACCTCGGTCTTGGTGAACCCCGCGGTCACGAGCGGGAAGGCCGCGCCGGCCAGCGTCGCCGCTCGCTGCCCCGGGCGGTGGTCACCGAGGTCGTCGACGTTCACGCCGAGCACGATCCGCGCCCCGTCGACCGCGGCCAGCGGCGCCAGCACGTCCATCAACTCGGCCTTGCAGTGGAAGCACCGGTCGCTGTCGTTGGTGCGGTAGGCGGCGCGCGCCATCTCGTCGGTCTCGACGGCCGTCCACCGCAGCCCCCACTCGTCGGCGAGGGCGGCGCAGTCGGCCCGCTCGGAGCCGGCCAGCGACGGCGACACCGCGGTGACGGCGTGAGCCCGGGCCGGCCCCAGCGTCGCCGTGGCGACGGCGGCGAGGAAGGCCGAGTCGGCGCCGCCGCTGAACGCCACCACGATGGGCGCCAGGTCGGTGAGCTGCTCGCGCAGCGCGGCGACCTTGGCGTCGAGCATCACGCGCGCAGTGTGCCACGGGAGCGGCCGAGAACGAACCCGGCGGCGGCGAGCACGACGACCACCGGCTCGGCGGGAGCACGGATGCGGTGGGCGCCGTAGAAGAGGACCGTCGTGAGGAGCACCGCCACGAGCGGCACGACCAACCACCAGCGGCTGCGGCGGGTGACGGTGTCCCGGCCGAGCGCCAACCAGCCGACGACGGCGGCCACTGCCAGCACCCACCAGGAGACGATGCCGGCCCACACGGCCCAGCGGGCCTTCTCCTCGCCGACATCGAGGGCCACGAGCGAGGACAGCCCGTAGGCGTCGACGATGCGGCCGAGGCGGGCGGCGACCACGACCGGCAACCGCTCGGCGTGATCGAGGGCGTAGTCGACGGCCAGCTCGCGGCGCACGTCGGAACGCACCGAGCCGTCCGTCGTGCCGTCGTCGAGGCCGACGTCGACGCAACCGATGTCCCACCCGCCGATGTCGTCGTAGTACGTGCTGTCGCAGTTGGCGCCGAGGAGCGTGGTGCCGTCGTTCGTCGACAGCAGCACCGGCCGCTCGAAGCGGGCCAGGTTGTACAGCGTCCACGGCGCCACCGTGACCGCCGCGGCGCCGAGCACGAGCACCGGCAACAGCGCCCGGCGGGGGTGGCCGGCCGCCCGCCACCACGCCAGCAGGGCGAACCCGACGGCGAACAGGGCGATCTCGCTGCGGGCGAGCGCGCCGAGCCCGGCCAGCACGCCGAGGGCGACGGCCCGGCCCGGCCCGGGCTGCCGGTCGAAGTCGAGGGCGACGAGGAGGGCCACGGCGACCAGCAGGCAGGCCAGCGACTCGGACATCACCAGGGAGTCGTTGATCCACAGGTTCGGGTAGACGGCCGCGATGGCCGCCGCCACGAGCCCGGCGAGGGCACCGGCGAGGCGCCGACCGACGAGGCCGATGACGGCGACGGTGGCGATCCCGAGCACGGTCGTGGCGAAGCGCTGCCAGCCGATGATGTCGCCGGGCAGCAGGCCCCACGGGGTCAGCCACAGCGGCGTCAACGGGCCGTGCTCGGCACCGGGCAGCTCGAACAACGCCTCGCGGAACCAGTCGCCGTCGCCGTTGCGCCCGGCCTGCATGCTGTAGTACAGCGAGTCGTTGAGCAGCAGCGGGTCGTCGAGCTTGAAGGCCAGCAGGTAGCCCAGCCGCCAGACGGCGCCGACGGCGGTGATGACCGCCAACCACGGCCCGAACCGCCGGTCCCACCGCGTTTCTGCATCTGGATCGGTCGCCATGGCGACCGAATCCGATGCAAGAACGGCGGGGTCGCTCATCTCGCCGGCGGGCGGATCAGCATCAGGAGGTCCCACTCCAGCTCGCTCACGCGGCGGCCGCTGGCGGCCATGACGATGTTGGGCACGCGGCCGTCGAGGTAGGCCATCGCCTGGCTGGCCAGGCCGACGGCCCAGCGCAGCGTGCCCTCGACCTTCCACCACCGGAAGCGCTCGACGTCGAACTCGCCGCCGGCGTCCTCGTACCCGGCGGCCAACGCCGACCGGCCGGCGAACCCGCCGACCTCGGCCTCGTCCTGGCGGAAGCGCCACATCCGCAGCGCCGGCCACGCCAGGTCCTGCATCGGGTCGCCCGACGCCAGCGCCCCCTCCCAGTCGAGGACGGCGCGCAGGCCGTCGTCACCGACGATGAGGTTGCCGTTGCGCACGTCGGTGTGGAGGATGGACCGGCGAGCGGGCGGTGCCGGGAGGTGCCGCTCGAGCCAGCGCAACCCGAGGGCGAGCACGGGCCGGGGCTGCGGGAGCACGGCGACGGCCTGGTCCATCGCGTCCAGGGCGGCGGCGGCCGGCTCGTCGCCGGGCAGGGACCGCAAGGGCACGGCCGGCGCGGCCGGGTCGACGGCGTGGAGGCGGGCGAACGACGCGCCGAGTTGCCGGGCGACCAGCTCGCCGTTGCCCCGATCGGCCACCAGGCGCAGCACCCGCCGCGGCACCGTCTCGCCGGCGACGAAGTCCGAGACCATGAACGGCCCGCCGACCAACTCGCCGTCGGACCGGCACAGGTGGACGTGGGGGACGGCCACGCCGGCGGCCTCGGCCACCGCCCGCACCCCCGCTTCGGCCTCGATCGGGTTGAGCAACGTCTCCCCCGCCGGGACGATGGTGGCCACGAACCGGCGCGACTCGCCGCCGACGGACGCGTCGAAGAGCAGGTTGTGGCGGCGGGCGCCCGCCGTCGTCACGGCGAGCTCGCCGACGTCCACCGGCCGGCCCCAGTGCTCGGACAGGTAGGTGGCCAGCCCGGCGGCGACGTCGAGCGTCACTCCCCCTCCCAGGAGTCGTGGCCCGGCTTGGCGATCGCCAGATCGCGTCGCGTGATCTCGACGAGGGCCGCCCACGCCACGCGGTCGAGCTCGTCGTCGTCCGACCGGCGCAGGCGGGTGGCCAGCGCCGCCTGCGGATCCGGGTCGCCGTCCCCGAGGAGCTCGCCGAGCAGCTCGCGCTCGCGCGCCGCGTTGGCGGGAGCCAGCGCGACCTCGCGCTCGACGAGGCGCACGAGGTGGCTGGCCACGCGCACCGGGTGCTGCAGGTGGGGCGGCACGGCGCCCATCACCTGCTCGTCGAGCAGGCGACCGACGGCGTCGAGCAGGGCGGCGGCGTCCGGTGGGAACTGCACCGTGGATCAGTCGGCGGCGGCCGGGGCCGCCGTGACGCCCTTGGGTTCGCGCTGGGTCATGAACCCGAACATGTACCCGGCGACTCGCCGCATCTGGATCTCCTCGGCGCCCTCCGTGATGCGGTAGCGCCGGTGGTGCCGGTAGATGTGCTCGAACGGCTTGTGGCGGGAGTAGCCGAGCCCGCCGTGGACCTGCATCGCCCGGTCGGCCGCTTCGCAGCACAGCCGGTTGGCCCAGTAGTTGCACATCGACACCCGCTCCGACTGGGAGAAGGCGCCGTCACGGTCCATCAGCCACGCCGTCTTGTGGATCAGGGCCTGCAGCATCTCGCACTGGGCGTGCAGCTCGACGAGCGGGAACTGGATCGCCTGGTTCGTCGCCAGCGGCTTGCCGAACGGCTTGCGCTCCTTGGCGTACTGCACTGACTCGGCGATGCAGAAGCGCGCCGCGCCGAGGCTGGACGCGGCCTGGCGGATGCGGTTCTCGTTGAAGAAGTGCTGGACCACGCCGAGGCCGCGGCCCTCACCGCCGAAGATCGCCGAGCTCGGCACCCGCACGTCGGTCAGGCGGATGTGGGCGTGGTCGGTGGGCATGTTGAACGTCCACAGGAACTCGACCACCTCGAACCCGGGCGAGTTGGTCGGCACGAGGAACGCCGTGATCCCGTGACCGTCGCCGGGCGACCCGCTGGTGCGAGCCATGATCATGTCGTACTGCGCCTTGTGGATCCCGGTGTTCCACGTCTTCTCGCCGTTGATGATCCAGTCGTCGCCGTCGCGGACGGCGGTGGTCTCCATGAACGTGGCGTCGGAGCCGTGCTCGGGCTCGGTGATCCCGAAGGCGAAGCCGCGGCGGCCCTCGGCGAGGTCGTCGATCCACTCGGCCTTCTGCGCGTCCGTGCCGTGCTCCAGCATCAGCAGGAGCCCGACGTTGTTGCCGACGATGGAGTGCTCGTTCTGCAGGTCGTTGTGCAGGCCGAGGCCCTTGGCGGCGAAGTGCTCGCGGATCACGGCCATGCCGAGGTTGGTCCCGTCGCGGCCGCCGTACTCCTTCGGGAACGGGTACCGGTAGTGGCCGGCGGCGTCGGCCCGCCGGCGGGCCTCGCGCAGCAGGGCCTCCCACTCCTCGTTGGGCAGGCCGCCGCGGTCCCAGTCGGTGCGGGCGTCTTCCCGGCGGTGGTCGAAGAAGCGGATGTTGTCGTTCTCCTGCTCGAGCGGCTTGATCTCGCGTTCGATGAACTCGTCGAGCTCGGCGAGGTAGGCGACGAGGTCGGGTGGCAGGTCGAAGTCCACGTCAGCCAGCTTGGCAGTCGTGGCGAGCGGCGACCGACTTCGGGACGCACATCCGCCAGGCGTCGATGACCAGCTCCGTCATCTCGTCGACGTCGAGGGCGTCCATGCGGGCTTCGACCCACCGGTAGCGCATGTCGCCCGGGCCGGGGAGCTGGAACTTGTGCGGCTCGGCGGCGACCAGCGCTTCGCGCTCCTCCTTGGGGAAGCCGAAGCCCATCAGCGTCTCGTCCCGCGAGAAGGCGACGAAGACGATGCGCCCGACGCGGAACTTGATGCGGTCGCGCACCAGCGCCTCGGTCGAGCGCTCGAGCCCGAGGGCGACGGCGCGCACGTCGTCGACGGTGACGGCGATAGTCCAGTGTCGCGCCCGATCCGGACCGCGCGAGACTCACCCGGATGGTGAGGACCTACGCGCGTCCTCCGGCACGGATCCGTCCGCCGGCGACATCGGCAGCCGTGCGCCACGCCGGGCGGGTCAACCTGCACCCGGCGCACGGGCGTGTCGATCCGTCCGCCGTCCTCCGGCTGCAGCGCCAGGCCGGCAACCGGGCGGTCAGCATCGAGATCGGCGAGGTGACGGTGGAACCGGTGTGCGCGTCGTACGAGCGCGGCGAGCGGGCCAAGGCGGCGTCGTCCGCCGGGGTGCTGGCCGCCGACGTCAGCCTCGCCGGCGGACACGCCATCGACTCGGCCGCCGGCGACTCGGTCGTCGTCGCCGACTTCCCGATCGGCAGCGCCGAGCTGCGCCCGTCGACGGTGGCGCAGTTGCGCTCGTCGTGGATCGGCATCCTCGAGCGCCAGTCGTCGACGAAGTACGAGTTCGTCGGCTACTCCGACTGCGCCGGCGACGGCGGCCGTAACACGGCGCTGCGGCAGGCCCGCGCCAAGGCTGTCGCCGCACTGTTCCCGAAGACCGCCGCCCGGGCAACGGCCGTCGGCGGCGCGCCCGTCACCGAGCACGCCGTCGACAACAGCACACCCGAGCACCGCGCCCTCAACCGCTCGGTGATCATCCGTCTCCCACCGTCGAGGCCCCCGCCGCCGGCGCCGAAGCCGGAGCCCGAGGAACCGGGCGTGGTGATCAACCGCCGCGAGCCGCGCACGACGGGGTGCAAGCGACCATGGCGGGAGATGCTCTCGGTGGCCTGGCCGGCGGCGAGGATGATGGTCGAGAAGGCCCTGGAGATGGCCTACACCGGCAAGGGGTCCGTCAACACCTACCTCCTCGAGCGCTACTTCGGTCCCGACGCGCTGACCCACATCGTGCCGATCCGCGCAGGGCTACCAGAACATCATCAGCAAGTGGTTCGACTGGGACCCCAACTTCGAGTGCCACGAGCAGACCGAGGCGAAGTGCCCCAACAAGGACCCGCACAAGGTCACCCTGGCGTACGTGCGGAGGAAGGGCGGATGGCCGTTCACGCCGACGCCGTACGGCAGCGTGCACGTCTGCACCGAGGGGTTCATCAACTCCATCGGCAACCTGCAGGAGCTCTCGTCGACCGTCGTCCACGAGCTCAGCCACCGCCTCGACAAGACGCGCGACCACGCCTACTGCGACGACCCTCCGCAGTGCGGGCTGGACACCGCCAAGGCGATCGACAACGCGGACTCCTACGCCCAGTACGCCCGGACGGTCTTCAACCTGTCGATCTGACGTGCGCTTCTTCGACGGACCGGACACGACACGACACGCCCGCGAGGCGTTCGACCGGGCGGGGTACACGCTCGCCGCGATCACCGAGCGGCTCGGTCCGCACGTGTTCGGCCACCTGTCGGCCGGCGAGCGGGCCCCGCTCGTGCACGCCACCCGAGGCGGCGATCAGCTCGACGTGCTCGCCCGGCTGTTCATCGTCGGCGAGCCGGTGCCGCTCGCTGCGGCCCGGTCGGCGCTCGCTCCGGTGCCCGTCGAGGAGTGGTCCGCCGGCGGCATGGTGACGGATCGACGGGGGCGAGGTCGAGGGCGAGCTGGTGATCCGTCCGCTCGGTGAGCCGGACGACCACCTCGTCGCCCACGACCGGCCCGACCGGTCGGGCCGGATCCGGGCCGACCACGTCCTCGGCGTCAGCGCTTCGACGACGGCGCTGGCCGGGGCGACGGTGCGCCGCCGGATCGAGGCCGCCTTCGACCTCGGGACCGGCTGCGGCATCCAGGCCGTGCACGCCGCCGGCCACAGCCGGCGCGTGGTCGCCTCCGACCTCAACGAGCGGGCGGTCGCGTGCGCCACGCTGACGATGGAGCTGAACGGCCTCGACGCCGTGACCGTGCGGCACGGCGACCTCTTCGAGGCCGTTCGTGGCGAGGAGTTCGACCTCATCGTCGCCAACCCGCCGTTCGTGATCTCGCCGGCCCAGCGCTACCTGTTCCGTGACGGCGGCCGTCCGGTCGACGATCTCTGCCGCCTCATCGTCGAGGGCGCGCCACGGCACCTCCGGCCCGGCGGCCACTGCCAGCTGCTCGCCTCGTGGGCGCACGTCCGCGGGGAGGACTGGCGCGAGCGCCTCGGCGGCTGGTTCACCGCGAGCGGGTGCGACGTGCTCGTGCTCGAGCGGGAGGCCCTCGATCCGGCCGAGCACGCGGCGAGTTGGCTCCGCCAGACCGAGCGCGCCGACCAGTGGGACGAGTACGACGAGTGGCTCGCCTACGACGAGGCGCACGGCATCGAAGCCATCGGCTTCGGCCTCATCACGATGCGCAAGCGGGCCGACGGGTCGACGTCGTTCGGCGCCGAGGAGGCCCCGCAGGACCTGGCCATGCCGTGCGGCGACGATCTCGGCGCGTCGTTCGAGCTCGCCGAGCTGCTGCGCACCCACGACGACGACGCGCTCGCCGGCGATCGCCTTCGGCATCGCGCCCGGCGTGCTGCTCGAGGAGCAGATGGAGCCCGACCCGGCCGGGTGGCGCGTCGTCACGCGGCAGCTGCGCCAGACCACCGGACTGTGCCGGCGGGGCGACGTCGATCCCGGCGTCGCGGCGATCCTCGGCGCCTGCGACGGGCGGACAGCGCTCGGCGCCGTGCTCGGCGCGGCGGCCGGTGAGATGGGTGTCGCCGCCGACGAGCTCCGGGCCGCAGGCGATGCCGATCGTCCGCCGACTCGTCGAGCACGCCTTCCTGCTGCCGGCCGTGGCCGGCTGAGCTACAGCTTCTTGTTCGCCTTTGTGTCCCAGCCCGCCTTGATCGTCGACTCCGCCTTGCCGGAGGCGCTCTGGGGGGTGTAGCTCACCTCGACCTTGGCGAAGCGCAGTGAGAACTGGTCCATGGGGCGATCGCCCTCGCTGGCGCTCTGCTGGAAGCCGGTGACGGACACGTCGCTCAGGCGGTACTTCAAGAAGTCGCTGAGCTTGCCCTTCCCGGCGTCGCGGACGCCGCTGAGCAGCGCCTCCTTGATGTGGGTGCCGGCCGCGCCGGCGAGGAACAACGGCGGGGACGCCTTGCTCAGCCGGGCGACGAACTGGAAGTCCTGGAACGCCACCTTCCCGGCCGCGCCGCCACCTCCACCGGCCGGCGAGCCGCCGGCGTTGCTCTCCCCCCAACTCCACGCCTCGACGTCGATCTCACCCTTGTGCGTCGCGTCGACCGACTCACCGGAGATGCCGTCGAGCTTCAAGAACCAACGTTCGCCTGCCACGTCGACAGCCTGCCCGTCCCTCCGCCCGCTGGCAAGGGGTTTCAGTTCACCTTGCGCTCGCGGCCTTCCCAGTACGGCGCGCGCAGATCCTTCTTCAGCACCTTGCCGCTGGGGTTGCGCGGGAGGACGTCGACGAACTCGACGCTCGTCGGGCACTTGAAGCCGGCCAGTCGCTGGCGGCTGAAGGCGATCAGCTCCTCGGGCATCGGATCGGTGCCGGGCGCGACGACGACGATCGCCTTGGGCGTCTCCCCCCACCGATCGTGAGGCACGCCGATCACGGCGACGTCGGCGATGGCCGGGTGGTCCATGAGGACGTTCTCGACCTCGGCCGGGTAGACGTTCTCCCC
Source organism: uncultured Acidimicrobiia bacterium (assembly GCA_963784255.1). Taxonomy (GTDB): domain Bacteria; phylum Actinomycetota; class Acidimicrobiia; order Acidimicrobiales; family Ilumatobacteraceae; genus JALZMG01. The sequence goes on from CAWAQO010000009.1 coordinate 363,298, forward strand.
GCCCGACACGATCATGTCCTTGACCCGGTCGTGGATGTACAGGTAGCCGTCCTCGTCGAGGTAGCCGGCGTCGCCGGAGCGGAACCAGCCCTCGTCGTCGATCGCCTCCCTCGTGGCGTCGTCGAGGTTCCAGTAGCCCTTCATCACCTGTCCAGAGCGCACCCAGATCTCGCCGACGTCGCCCGTGGCCACGTCGGCGCGGGTCTCGGGATCGACGATGCGCAGCTCGACGCCGGGACCGGCGACGCCGCACGAGCGCAGGCGGTGGCGGTTCGGCCCGCTGAGGTCGTGGTCCTCCGGCGACAGGTTGACGACGGCCCCACACGTCTCGGTGAGGCCGTACGCCTGCCAGAACTTGCAGCCCAGCACATCGACGCTGCGGGCCAGCACGTCCTCGCTGATCGGCGAGGCGCCGTACACGACGATCCGCAGCGACGAGAAGTCGGCGTCGGCGACGCCGGGCACGATCAGCATGAACTGCAGCACGGCCGGGACGAGGAAGGCGTGGGTGATGCCGTGCTCGGGGATCAGCCGGATCAGGCCGGCCGGATCCAGGTCGCGCGATGATCACGCTCGTGCCGCCCTGGTACATGCCGGCCACGGCCCAGCCGCCGCCGCCGATGTGGAACAGCGGCATCGCCACGAGGTTCACGGTGTCCGGGCCGAACTCCCACATCTCCTGGACGACCGGCAGCAGTGTGAAGTAGTTCTCGTTGGCGAGCATGACGCCCTTGGGCCGGCCGGTGGTGCCGCTGGAGTAGAGCTGGAAGGCCACGTCCTGCGGCCCGCTCGGCGTGTGCGGGTCGGACGGCTCCTGGGCGTCGACCCAGGTCGCGAAGTCCTGGAACTTCTCGTGCCCGCCGATGACGAGGATCGTGCCGACCGTCGTCAACCGGTCGGCGATGGCGTCGAGGACGGGCACGAAGTCCTGGCCGACCACGAACACCTTGGCTTCGGCGTCGTTGACGATGTACTCGACCTCGGGCGCGGCGAGGCGCCAGTTGACGTCGACGCACACGGCGTTGGCGAGGGCCGCGCCGAAGAAGAGGTCGAAGTGCTCGATGCCGTTCTTGTCCAGGAAGGCGACGCGATCCTGGTTCCCCACCCCGATCGCCGCCAGCCCGCTGGCGACCCGTTGCGCCCGCTCGTACAGCTCCGCCCACGTGACCCGCCGCTCGCCGAGCACGAGTGCGGCGCCGTCGCCACGGTCGCCGGCGTGGGCGCGCAGGATGTCCGCCACAGTGTTGATCCCCATGGGCCGCGGACAGTACCCCCTCGGCCAGAATGGCTGCCATGCGCGAGCCCCTGTTCCGCGGCGTCGGCGTCGCCCTCGTCACGCTGTTCGACGACGCCGGTGATCTCGACGTCGAGGCCACGGCGACGCTGGCGGCGTCGCTGGTCGAGGCCGGCATGCGATGCATCCTCGTGGCCGGCTCCACCGGCGAGGCGGCCACGCTCGAGCCGGCCGAGCGGATCGCCCTCGTCGAGGGCGTGCGCAAGGCGGTCGACGGGGCCGTCCCCGTGCTCGCCGGGACCGGCGCACCGTCGGCCCGCCAGGCCGCCAGGCTGACGGCGGACGCCGCCGACGCCGGCGCCGACGCGGCGCTCGTGCTGTCGCCACCGGGGTCGGTCGACCTCCCCGGCTACTACGGCCACGTCATCGAGGCCAACCCGGACCTGCCCGTGCTGGCGTACCACTACACGAAGATGTCCTCGCCGGGGATCGACGTCGACGTGCTGCCCGCCCTCGCCGCCCTCGGCGTGACCGGCCTGAAGGACTCCTCCGGCGACGTCGCCCGCCTGCTGCGCACGCTCGACGACTTCCCGGCCGCGCTCTACGTCGGGTCGCCGTGGGTGGTGTCGACGGCCGGTGCGGTCGGGGCGACCGGCGCGCTGCTCGCCGTGGCCAACGTCGAACCGGAGCTGTCGGTCGCCGCCTTCGCCGGCGACCTCGACGCCCAGCGGGCGCTCACGCCGGTCATCGTCGCGACGGCCGGGCCGCCGGGGATCAAGGCCGCGCTGGCCGAACGGGCCGGCTGGTCACCACGCACCCGTGCCTGACCTCATCCGCCGGGCCGCTCCGGACGACACCGAGACCGTCGTCGAGCTGGTCGCCGAGTTCTGCGCCATCGATGGCCATCCGTTCGACCCCGACATGGTGCGCCGCGCCCTGGGCCCGCTGGTCGATGAGGGTCCCGAGGCGCCCGGGCTGATCCTGCTCGCCACCCGCGACCTGATCGCCGACGGCTACGCCGTGCTCACGTGGGGCTACTCCCTGGAGTCGGGCGGCCGCGAGGCGCTGCTCGACGAGATCTACCTGCGGACCCGTCGCCAGGGCGCCGGGCGACTGCTGCTCGAGGCGGTGCTCGACGAGGCCCGCGCGGCCGGGGCGCGGCGGATCTTCCTGGAGACGGAGCGCGGGAACCGCTTGGTCCGCCGCTTCTACGAGCGCGCCGGCTTCGCCGCCGACGACTCGATCTGGATGAGCCGCTCGCTGTTCTGACGACACGGACGTACCGTTTCTGGCCGGTTTCTTCACACAGAACCGGCCGAACCGTCAGCGGCGGCGCTCGCCCCACGTGTTCCAGTGGGTCACGGCGCTGGCGGGCTTGCGCGGCGCCACACCGAACCGTCCCGCCGGGCGGCCGACCGGCACGAGCGCGGCGATCTCGTAGCGGTCGGCCGGCACGCCGAGCGCCTCCAGCACCTCGGCGGTGTGGATGCGGATGACCGTCGTCAGCGCGGTGCCCAGCCCGAGCGCCCTCGCGGCGACGCAGAAGTTCTGCACCGCCGGGTAGACGCTGGCGTCGAGCCGGCCGATGTCCATCTCGCCGGCCTCGTCGCTCGGCGTCCACGGGATGATCGGCTGCAGGAACAGCACCAGCGCGGCGGCCTCGTCGAGGTGATCGGCAAGGTGCCGGCTGGCGTCGCGGGTGCGCCGCCACGAGGCCGCCTGGGCCTCGTCGCGGAACGAAGCCGGATCGGGCAGCGACGCCTCGTAGCGGTCGAAGGCGGCGCGGTACCACCGCGCCAGCTCGGCCTTGCGCGCGGCGTCCGTCACGACGACGTACTGCTGCGGCTGCACGTTGCCCCCGCTCGGCGCCTGCTGGGCGGCGCGCAGGCAGCGTCACGATCTCGTCGTCGGTGACCGGCTCGTCCGTGAACCGGCGGATTGCTCTGGTCGTCATCAGCGCCTCGATCGCGTCCATCACGTCCGGCCTCCGTCCTCCGTGCTCGCCGGCTCCGCTGCGCTACGCCGCTCGCGGACCTCCCATGGCGGACGCATCAGCAACCCTCGAACGTCGGCTCGCGGCCGGCGGCGAAGGCGTCGACGGCCTCCACGTGGTCGGCCGAGAGGATCGTCATCTGCTCGAGCGCCGTGGACACGTCGAAGCTCGTCATGAGCGCCTGCTTGAGCTGGGCGTTGATCGCCTGCTTCGTGCCCTGCACCGCCAGCGGGGCGCCCGCGGCGAGGCGGCGGGCCCACGCCCGCGCCCGCTCCCCGACCTCCTCGGGCGCACAGACCTCAGCCGCCACGCCGAGGCGCAGGGCCTCCGCGGCGGTCAGCGGCTCGCCGAGCAGCAGGTGGCGCTTGGCGGCCAACGGACCGAGCAGCAACGGCCACACGGCGGCGCCGCCGTCGCCGGCCACCAGGCCGACCTTCACATGGGGATCGACGATGACGGCCCGCTCGGACATCACCACCACATCGCAGAGCAGCGCGATCGACGCGGCGAGCCCGGCCGCGGCGCCGTTGAGGCCACAGACGATCGGCAGCTCCACGTCGAGGAGGTCCCAGATCATCTGCTTGCCCTGCCGACGCAGGCCGTGCACCGCGGCGACGTCGCGGAGCGACGGGAACCAGTCCATGTCCCCGCCGGCACTGAACGCCTTGCCCTCGCCGGTGAGCACCACGGCCCGCGCCTGCGTCTCCAGCTTGAGGGCGCGGAACAGCTCGCCGAGCTCGTGGTGCAGTCGCCCGTCGACGGCGTTCACCGTCGAGTCCGGGCGGTCGATGGTGGCCACGAGGAGGTCGCCGTCGCGTTCGACGCGGATCGTCTCCATCGCCGTCACAGCATGCTCGTCTCGGCGTCCTGGCCCAGCAGCAGTCGCCCAAGCGTGAGGTCGAGCTTCGGGGCGACCTGGATGTGCTGGGTCGGCACGTGGGCGTCGCGGATGCACCGCTGCAGCACGCTCGACTCGTAGACGCTGGTGCCGCCGGCGAGCGTGTAGGCCGTCGTCGCCACCTCGGCGGCGCGGGCAGCAGCGTTGGTGGCGGCCAGGCGGATCCCGACCCGCCCCGCCATGTCGACCCTCCCGCCAGTCGACACGGTGGCCCAGGCTCGGCCGACCTCGTCGTGGAGGAACGCCCTGGCCGCTCGCAACGACGCTTCTGCTCGCGCCACGTCCAGGTGGGTGTGCGCGCTCTCGGCGAGCGTGCGGCTGGAGAACTGCGGGCGCTTGCCCGCCGCCAGCGCGACGAGCTCGTCGAGGGCGTGGCGGGCGATGCCGAGCGGCACCGAGGCCACGGACGCGGCGAGGAACGTGAGGTTCGGCAGGCGGGCGAGCGGGACGTCGACGTGCGGACGCGCCTCCGTCGCGACGAGCGCACGCGGCAGCGGCACGACAGCGTCGTTCACGGAGAAGTCGAGCGATCCCGTGCCGCGGAGGCCCGTCGCGAACCAGGTGTCGTGGAACGTCACGTCCGCGGCCGGGAACCAGCACAGCCGGAACAGACCGTCGTCGCACTGCGTGCCACCAAGCATCCAGTCGCAGTGCTGGCCGCCGCTCCCCCAGGCCCAGCGGCCGGTCACGGTCACGGTGTCGCCGTCGACGCGACCGCGACCGTTCGGTGCGATCACGCCACCGGCGACGGAGCGGGGATCCCCAAAGATCGCGCGGCGCGTGCTCCGGCGGCAGGAACAGCGCCTGCATCGACGACGTGGCGGCGATCATCGTGCACCACCCGGCGGCGCCGTCACCCCGGGCGACCGCCTCGAACACCGCCAGCATCGTCAGCGGATCGGCCTCCGGCCCGCCGTACACGCGTGGCACGCCGAGGCGCTGCAGCCCGGCGCTGACGAGCGCCTCCAGCGTCGCCGCCGGCAGCCGGCGGATCCGCTCACCCTCGTCGGCATGGGTCGCGGCGACCGCAGCCACCGCCTCGGCGGCGGCGATGTGGTCAGTCACGAGGCAGCCCGAGGACGCGTTCGGCGACGATGTTGCGTTGCACCTCGCCGGTCCCCCCGCCGATGGTGAGGGCCCTGGCGAACAGGTAGCCGTCGTACCAGCCGGGGTGGTCGAGGGCGCGTGGCGGCCGCGCCGGGCTGAGGTTGCGGCTCTCGGTGCCCGGCCGGAACTCCGCCCCCGCCGACACCGCTGTCCCGTCCCCGCCGGTGAGCGTGGCGAACGGGCCGATGAGGTCGCGGGCCAGCTCCATCACGTGCTGGCCGTGCTCGTCGCCGAGGATCTTGCGGATGCTCGCTTCCGGCCCGGGCTGCTCGCCCTTCAGGCGGGCGGTCAGCGTGCGCATGCGGATCAGCTCGAGCACGGTGTGCTCGACGTAGACCTGCGCCAACCGCTGGCGCAGCACGGCGTCGTCCAGCGGACCGAGGGCGCGCACGGCGGCGAGGAGATCGAGGGCGGTCGGTCCGCTGCCCCAGAGGACCCCGCCCGACGACAGCGAGATGCGCTCGTTGCCCAGCGTGACCTTGGCGAGGCGCCACCCGTCGTGCTCGTCGCCGACGAGGTGCTCGGCCGGGATGCGGACGTCGGTGAAGAACACCTCGTTGAACGTGCGGCCGCCCGTCATCTCGGTGATCGGCCGGATCTCGATGCCGGGCAGCGTCCATCGGACAGACGAAGTAGGAGATGCCCTTGTGCTCGGGCGCGTCCGGGTCGGTGCGGGCGAGGAGGATCCCGAAGCGGGCGTACTGGGCGCCGCTCGTCCAGATCTTCTGACCGTTGACGACGTACTCGTCGCCGTCGCGCACCGCCCGCGTGCGCAAGCTCGCCAGGTCGCTGCCGCTGCCGGGCTCGGAGAACAGCTGGCACCAGAACTCCTCGCCGGTGAGCATCGGCCAGAGGTAGCGGTCGCGCTGGGCGGCCGTGCCGGCGTGGAGGATCGTCGGGCCGGCCCAGCCGATGCCGATGGGGTTGACCGGCCGCCGCACGCCGGCGCGGGTGAGCTCGTCGTCGATCAGCGCCTGCTCGATCGGATCGGCGTCGAGGCCCCACGGCCTCGGCCAGTGCGGCACGACGTAGCCGGCCTCGGCCAGCTCCCGGGACGACGGCGACGGGTGCTCGGCCAGCCAGGTCCGTACGGTGAGCCGGCGCGGATCGTCGTCGGGCGGCAGCTCGAAGTCCATCGCGGCAGGACCGTACCGTCAGCGGTCGACGGCGATGACCTTGGCCGACCAGGGGCAGTACTGGTCGCTCGTGACCGTGCCGTCCTCGACGAACGACGGCAGCCCGTCGCACACCTCGATCGTCATGTCGGCGAACTCCAGCGTCGCCGGGTCGATGTGCCACGACCACGGTGCGTTGACCCCGGGGTCGTCGCGGACCACGGTGCCGAGGGGGATGCCGGCGATCTCTTCGCCGGCCAGGAGCTGCTCGGCGTGGTCGACGAGCTCCGGCGTGATCAGCTCGACCTTGAACGTCTCGTCGACCACCTGGATCGTCGCCACGGCGGCGCCCGGTGCGGCGTTGTCGGGCCCGTCGTCGGCACACCCGACGAGCACCACGATCGCGGCCGCCAACACCGTCCCACGCATGCCCGCACGCTACGCGAACTACCGTCGTGAGCATGCGCTACGGGTTCGTGATCCCGTGGGCCGACGCCGACGAGGTCGGCGACCTCGCTGCCGCCGCGGAGGACTCCGGATGGGACGGCATCTTCGTGTGGGAGCCGGTGTGGGGCGTCGACGCGTGGATCTCGCTGGCCCTCGCCGCCGTGCGCACGAACCACATCCGCCTGGGCACGCTGCTGACGCCGCCGTCACGTCGCCGGCCGGCCGAGCTGGCGAGCCAGGTCGCCACCGTCGACCGGCTGTCGCAGGGGCGGGTCGTGCTGTCCGTCGGGCTGGGAGCCGTCGACAGCGGCTTCGAGGCGTTCGGGGAGGAGTGCGACCGGCGGACGCGCGCCGAGCTGATGGACGAGTGCCTCGACATCGTCACCGGGCTGTGGGCCGGCCAGCCGTTCTCGTACGCCGGCAAGCACTACACCGTCGCCCCCACGGAGTTCCCGACGATCGGGCACACCGTGCAGCGGCCGCGGGTGCCGATCTGGTGCGTCGGGGCGATCAACCGGCCGCGGACGATGGCCAGGGCGCTGCGGTGGGACGGCATCCTCCCCCAGGTCCTCGTCGACGGCAAGGGCGAGCACGTCACGCTCGACGACGTCGCCGCGCTGCGCCAGCAGGTCGGCGACCGGCCCTACGACATCGTCATCGAGGGCGCCTTCAGCGAGCACGCGCCAGGGGCATGGGCGGACGCCGGCGCCACGTGGTGGATCGAGTCGATGTGGGACGCGATGGGCCAGGCCGAGCCGGCGCTCGCCGCGTTCGACCGGCTCGGCGAGGGACCGCCCCGGTAGGTTCCGCGACGATGACGACGCCCTGGAACTTCGCCGACGTCTTCGAGGCCCTGGCCCGGCGCCAGCCCGACGCCCTCGCCCAGCGCCACGCCGGTGTGTCGACGTCGTGGGCCGAGTTCGACCGCCGCGCCGACGGTGTCGCCGCCGCGCTGATCGACGCCGGCGTCGGCGAACAGGACAAGGTCGCCCAGTACCTCTACAACGCACCGGCGTACCTGGAGTCGACGTTCGCCGCCTTCAAGGCCGGCCTGGCCACCGTCAACACCAACTACCGCTACACCGCCGACGAGCTCGTGTACCTCTGGGACAACGGGGACGTCGTCGCCGTCGTGTTCCACGGCTCGTTCGCCGAGCGGATCGAGGAGGTGCGCGCTCGACTGCCGCGGATCACCACATGGCTGTGGGTCGACGACGGCAGTGGGCCGTGCCCGGACTGGGCGACGTCGTACGAGGCGGCCGCGATGGCGGCGCCCCCCGGTCCGGTGATCGCCCCGTGGGGGCGCTCGGGCGACCACCTCCTGCTGCTCTACACCGGCGGCACGACCGGCGCGCCCAAGGGCGTCATGTGGCGTCAGGACGACCTCTTCGGTGCCCTCGACGCCGCCAACAAGGCCCGCCTGCCACCGAGCCAGGACCTCGAGGCGGCCGCCGCCCGCGTCGTCAAGCCCGGACCGCGCAACCTGCCGGGGGCCCCGCTGATGCACGGCACCGGGCTGTTCAACGCCCTCAGCAACCTGATGGTCGGCGGCAGCGTCGTCACCATGACAGGGCGGCACTTCGACCCGGTCGAGCTGCTCGACACCGTCGACACCGAGCGGATCAACTCGATGTCGATCGTCGGTGACGCCTTCGCCAAGCCGATCCTGCGGGCGCTCGACGCCCAGCCGGACCGCTGGGACATCTCCTCGCTGCGGGTGATCGTGTCGAGCGGGGTGATGTGGTCGGCCGAGACGAAGGCGGGGCTGTTGCGACACAACGAGCGGCTGATCATGGTCGACTCGCTGGGTTCGAGCGAGGCCATCGGGATGGCCTCGAGCAAGGTCTCCGCCGACGACGCGGCCGAGACGGCCACGTTCCAGCTCGGCCCGTCCACGCGGGTCGTCACCGAAGATGGGCGGGACGTCACGCCCGGCTCGGACGAGCGCGGGCTGGTGGCCATGCGCGGGTACACGCCGATCGGGTACTACAAGGACCCGGTCAAGTCGGCCGGCACGTTCCGCGTCATCGACGGTGTCCGCTACTCGATCCCCGGCGACCTGGCGACGGTCGACGCCGACGGCACCGTTCGCTTGCTCGGGCGGGGCAGCCAGTGCATCAACACGGGCGGCGAGAAGGTGTACCCGGAGGAGGTCGAGGAGGTGCTCAAGCGGCACCCGACCGTCGCCGACGCCGCCGTCGTCGGCGTGCCGGACGAGCGCTTCGGCGAGGCCGTCACGGCCCTCGTCGAGCCGCACGCCGGCGACGTCATCTCCGAGGCTGCGCTGATCGCCCACGTCAAGGAGCACCTCGCCGGCTTCAAGGCGCCCAAGCGCGTGTTCGAGGTCCCGACCATCGGCCGCGCCGCCAACGGCAAGCTCGACTACCGCTCCCTCAAGGAGCACGCCACCCATCGTTCTGTCGTTTAGTCACGGCCCGATCGGGCCGTGACTAAACGACAGAACGGCGACCGGGGTGCGGTCTGGCAAGCTGAACGGGATGTACGAGCGACGGGAGCCGGAGCCGGCAGCGGGGACGCCGGCTCGCTCGGGGCCGTCGCCGATGCTGATCGGGCTCGTCGTGCTCGCCGTCCTCGCCCTCGTGTTCGTGCTGCAGAACGGCGACCGGCGCGAGGTCAACTTCCTGTTCTTCGACGTCAGCCCGCCGGTCTGGCTCGCCTTCCTGATCGCGGTCGCGCTCGGCGTCGTCCTCGACCGCCTCTTCCTGGCGTGGTGGCGTCGCCGCCGCGCCCGCTCCGACGCATAGATGCAGATCCCGTCCACCGACGGTGTGACCGTCGCCGTCCACGACCTCGCCGGTCCGCCCGACGCGCCGCTGCTGCTCGTCGCCCACGCCACCGGCTTCCACGGCCGCGCCTACCAGCCCGTCGCCGAGCACCTCGCCCCGCGCCTGCACACGCTGGCGCCGGATCTCCGGGGACACGGCGACACCACGCCGCCGCCCGGCTGGGACGTCGACTGGCAGGGCTACGGCGACGACACCACCGCGGTGGCCGAGGCGCTCGGCGAGGGGTTGGTGGGCTTCGGCCACTCGATGGGCGGCGCCACGCTGGTCATGGCCGCGCACGCCCACCCCGGCCTGTTCCGAGCCCTCGTGCTGTTCGAGCCGATCGTGCCCCCACCGAAGATGACGGTGGGCGACCCGGCGCACGTGAGCTCGCCCGCCGTCGGCGCCCGCCGGCGCCGCGAGGTCTTCCCGTCGATCGAGGCGGCGATCGCCAACTACGCGTCGAAGCCACCGTTGCAGGCGTTCGACCCTGCGGCCCTCGACGCCTACGTCCGCTACGGCTTCAAGCCCGATCCCGAGGGCGTGCGGCTGAAGTGCGCTCGCGAGACCGAGGCGACCACGTTCGACCGCGGCCGCCAGCACGACACGTTCAAGCTGCTCGCCGGGCTGAACATCCCGGTCGCCATCGTGAGCGGCCGCATCGAGACGTCGGCGCCGGCGGCGATGGCGCCTGCGGTCGCCGAGGAGCTGCCGGCCGGACGCCTGATCGTGCTGGACGAGCTCGACCACTTCGGGCCGTTCACCCACCCGGCGGCCGTGGCCGACGTGATCGCCGAGGTGTCGTCCGCCACGTGAGCGGACGACACCCCGACGGATGGGTCACACCCCGAGCAGGCCGTTGAGCAGGTCGGCGATGGCGTCGAGCAGGCCGGCCAGCAGCCCGCCGAGGCCGCTGCCGAGGCCGCCGTCGAGCAGTCCGGCGACGCCGCACAGCAGGTTGCCGAGCAGGTTGCCGGCACCCGGGATGGCCTCGATGAGCAGGTTCACCGGGTCCAGCGCGACGCGCAGGCCGAGCAGGTCGAGGTCGAGTGGTCCGAGGCCGAGCGTCAGGATGTCGCAGGCGCCGGGGGTCGGGACCGGCTGCATCAGCCCCTGCGCCTCCTCGGGCGGCGGGTTGGTGGCGCTCGTGACGGGCAGCATGACCCGCTCGTTCACGAGCTGGGTGCCGAGCACGCCGGTGAGGCGGCCGACGGCGTAGAGCACGCCCTTCTTCTCCTGGAAGCGGCGGAGCTCGAACGTGCCGTTGAACATGGGGACGCCATCGACGGCTCCCGTCACGGTGGCCGGCGCCGCCGTCACGAGGCCCAGGGCCTTGGCCGTCTTGGCGCCGGCTGCGGGGGCGCCGTCGTCGACTGCCGCGACGGTCGAGCGGCTGTCAGCGGCCACCGGCTGGGCCGCTGCCACGGCGGTCAAGCCTGACCACAGCACGGTCACGGCGACCAGGTTGCGGGTACGGGATCTCATCGATTCGTCCTCCTTGACGTCGGTTGATCCGACGGCGCGGGCGTGCACCGTCACCGTGTCAACGACTTCGCCCGCCTCGCATCACGTCACGTGGCGTCGGTGTCGCCCATCGTGGGTAGTCGACGGAGGTTGAACGCACGCCATGACTCCCTGGCCGACGTCGGCGCCGTCGTCCGCCGGACGCTGGCCGCACGAACCCGCGACCAGCACCTCGTCGAGGACCTGACCCAGGAGACCCTGGCCAGGCTGGCCGACAGGGAAGACCGTCTGTCGGCCGACGCCGAGCGGGCGTACGCCGTCGTGATCGCCCGCAACCTGCTGGCATCGCACTTCCGTGGCCAGTCCGTCCGAGGTCGCCACCTCCACAAGCTCGTCGAGCACGGGCGACCCGACGACCCCGCCCAGGTGATGGTCGACAAGGAGGAGAGCGACGCGCTCACCTCCGCGTTGTCGCAACTCCCGACGGCCGAGCGCGACCTCCTCATGCGTCACGAGGTCAGCGGGACGGACCTCGCCACCCTCGCCGGCGAGGCCGAGGTCAGCAGCGGGGCGATCGCCATGCGGCTGGCCCGAGCTCGGGCCAACCTGCGGCTGGAGTTCCTGCTCGCCTTCCGCCGGACGGACCTGCCCACCGACCAGTGCCGGCCCGTGCTGCTGGCCCTGGCCGTCGGCGACCGGCGCCGCCAGGCCCAGCTCGACGCCGACGAACACGTGCGCACCTGCCCGGTCTGCGCCGAGCTGATCGGTCCGATGACCCGGCGGGACCGGCGCATCGCCGGCTGGCTGCTCATCCCGATCGCCGAGGGGCTGCGCCGGGTGTGGCGCGCCCTGCGCGCCCATCCGGTGAGCGCGGCGTCGGCGGCCTTGATCGTCGCCACCACCGGCACCCTGTTCGTCGCCGCACGCTCGCCGGACGAGACCGTCGCGCCGGCCACGGTCGTCACGGCCGCGGACACGGCGCCGGGTCCCGCGGCGGTGCCCTCGGCGTCCACACAGGTGGCCGCGCCGCCGGCCACCGTGCCCGCCTCCACGGCACCCCCGGTCGCCAGCACGCCGGCGCCGGCGGTGCCACCACCGGCCCCACCACCCGCGCCGGAGCCCCCGTCGACGGTGGCCCCCGCCACCGAGGCGGACCCGCCGTGCCCGCCGCCCGCACCGCTCGACCAGCTCGATCTCGCCGACGCGCGTCGGGCTGCCCGTTCGCGCTGTCGGTCGTCACGGTGACGGCGTTGTCCGGCGACGGCTTCGAGGCCGTCACGAGCGCCCAGCGCCCCGTGTCGGTCGACGCCGGGGGCGGGATCGACCTGCCGGTCGCGCTCGGCGCCGGGGTTGCGCGTCGCCATCGCCGGGACGGTCACGTCGGAGTCAGGCGTGACGGCCGCCGACGTGCAGCCTCGCCGGCTGATCCGGTCAGCGCGGCTCGGTGGACACCCCCTGGCGGACCTCCTCGGCGGTCGGGCCCAGCGTGTCGGCGGCGACGGCGCGGCGCGCGCCCATCGGCTGCTGACGGCCGACGGTCGTGTCGCGGCGCGTCTGCCGCTCGAGCTCGGCGTTGAGCTCGGCGCCGATCAGCACGGCGAGGGCGCTGATCCACAGCCAGAGCATCACGACCACCACCGCGCCGAGCGAGCCGTACGTCTCGTTGTACTGGCCGAAGTTCGCCGTGTACACGGCGAAGAGGGCGGAGCCGGCCAGCCACAGCAGCGTCGCCAGCAGCGCGCCGGGCGAGACCCACTTCCACTTCGGGGCGTCGCGGTCGGGCCCATAGCGGTACAGCACGCTGAGGGCCAGCATCATCGCCACCAGCAGCAACACCCAGCGGACGATCCCGACCAGCAGACGGGCCGCCTCGCCCAGGCCGGTATCGGCGAGCACCGACGGCAGCACGGCGATGAGGACGAACGAGCCGACCAGGAACACGATGGCCCCGATCGTGAAGGCCAGTGAGAGGCCGCGGACCTTGACGAACCCCCGCGTCTCGTCCTCGTCGTAGGCGGTGTTGATGCCGGCGATCAGGTTGGCCACGCCGCTGGACGCGCTCCACAGCGCGACGACCACGCTGATCACGAGCGTCAACGTCAGCGCCCTCCCCGCGTCCTCGGTGATCGATTGCAGCTGCTGGGCGATGACGTCGCGGACCTCGGTCGGCGCGGCGCCGAGCACGTCCTCGACCTGGCGCTCGACGTCGGCCGGATCGGCGACGAGGCCGTAGACGGACACCAACGCGATGAGGCCGGGGACGAGCGCCAGGAGCGCGAAGAAGGCGACGCCCCCGGCGAGCAGCGTGATGTTGTCCTTCTTGGCCTCGACCTTGACCCGCACCAGCACGTCCTTCCAGCCCCGTGCGGGCACGTCGGTGGGTCGTTCGGCCAGCCGTCCGTGGTCGTCGTCGTCGTCGCGCATGCGCCGTCTCTACCCGTCCGCGCCGCTGTGACACCCCCGTCGTACAGTGGACGACGTGTTCGAGGTGCCCACCAGCCTGTCGCCGAGCCGGGTCGAGGCGTTCACGGCGTGCCCGCTGGCGTTCCGCTTCGCCAGCATCGAGAAGCTCCCCGAGCGCCCGTCGGTCCACACCACCCGCGGCTCGCTGGTCCACCGCGCCCTCGAGCTGGCCTACACGCACCCGCCGGCGACGCGCACGGCCGAGCGCTTCCACCAGTGCCTGGCCGTCGCACGGGACGAGTTCCGCCTGCTGCCCGAGTTCGCCGGCCTCGGGCTGTCCGAGGCGCAGGTCGCCGAGTTCGACGAGGACTGCCGCACGCTCGTCGACACCTACCTCACGATGGAGGATCCACGCGCGATCAGCCCGATCGGACTGGAGCTGCGCCTGAGCGCCGACGTCGGTTCGCTGACCCTGCGCGGGATCATCGACCGCCTCGAGCTGCGCGACGGCGGACTGGTCGTCACCGACTACAAGACCGGCCGCGCCCCGTCGACCAACTGGGAGCAGCGCAGCCTCGCCGGGGTCCACTTCTACTCGTTCCTGTGCGAGCAGGTGTTCGGCCAGCGGCCGGTCGCCATCCGGCTGCTGTACCTGCGCAGCGGCGAGACCATCGAGGCGGTGCCGTCGGCGCAGTCGGTGCGCTTCATCACGACGCGCACCACCGCCGTGTGGCAGGCGGTCGAGCGGGCCTGCGTCACCGGGGACTTCCGGTCGCGGCCGAGCGGCCTGTGCGCCTCGTGCAGCTTCCAGCAGTGGTGCCCCAGCTTCGGCGGCGATCCCGAGCGGGCGGCCGCCGAGGCGCCATTGGCGATGGAACCGGTGCTGGTCGCCTCGTGACACCGGCCGTCGCGGCCGGGCCCATCGAACGCTTCGACCGCTGGGCCGACCAGGCCCTCGAACGGATCCGCGGCAACCAGGTCGCCGACACCGTGTTCACCACGGCGACCGAGCTCGGCGACTTCAGCCTCGTCTGGCACCTCGTCAACACGGCCCGCGGGCTCACCAGCGACCGACGGGCCGGCCAGGTGCCGGTGCTGGCGATCGCCCTCGGTGTCGAGAGCCTCGTCGTCAACCAGGGCCTCAAGCGGTTGACCAAGCGACGCCGGCCGACCGAGCAGGGGGATCCCCGGTACCCCGTGCGGCGACCACTGACGTCGTCGTTCCCCTCCGGCCATGCCAGCGCGGCGGCCTTCTCGGCCGTCGTGCTCACGGCGTGGGACGGGCGGCGATGGGCGCCGGTGTGGTGGAGCCTGGCGACGGTCGTCGCCGTCAGCCGCGCCTACGTGCGCATCCACCACCCGTCCGACGTCGTCGCCGGGATGGCCACGGGCGCCGTGCTCGGCACGGTCGCCACGCGCGTGATCCGCCGGCTGGGAATGTGATTGCCGTGGCCAAGGTTGACGGAGGCATGACGAAGACGTTCGCGCTCAGTTACGACTACCGGTGCCCTTACGCCCGCATCGCCCACGAACACGTGCTGACGGGCCTCGGCGCCGGAGCCGACTGGGACGTGCTGTTCGTCCCCTTCTCGCTGGGCCAGGCCCACGTCCAGGAGGGTGAGCCGTCGGTGTGGGAGCGCCCCGAGAGCGACAGCGGCCTGCTCGCCCTGCAGGCATCGGTCGCCGTCCGCGACACGCAGCCCGAGCACTTCCTCGACGTCCACCACGCGCTGTTCGAGCACCGTCACGCGGCCGGCGGCCAGCTGCGCACCCGCGAGGACCTCACGCCGGTGCTCGCCTCGACCGGGGTCGATGTGGATGCCGTGTGGACCGAGGTCGACTCCGGTCGCCCGCTGGCCACGGTGGAGAAGGAGCACACGTCGTACGTCGACTCGCACACGATGTGGGGCGTGCCGACCTTCGTCATCGGTGACGCCGCCGTGTTCGTCCGCCTGCTCGCCCTCCCCGAGGACGGCCCGGCGGCGATCACCACGGTCGAGCGTGTCCTCGACAACGTGGCGTGGCCGCTGCTCAACGAGTTCAAGCACACGTCGATCCCGCGCTGACCGGAGGGCCCGTCGCCCCGTCGACGGCGGTGTGGGAGGATCGGGCCGTGGCCGACCCCCGCAGGATGAGCGACGCCGAGGGGCTGATGTGGCGCCTCGAGAAGGATCCGTACCTCTCGTCGACGTTCGCCACGCTGTCCATCCTCGACCGGCCGCCGGACTTCGACCGGCTCCGGGCGCGGATGGAGCGCGCGCTGTGGAACGTGCCCCGCCTGCGATGGCGCGTCCAGCCGGCGCCCGTCAACCTGTCGGCGCCACTGTGGGTCGACGATCCCGACTTCGACTTCGACCAGCACGTCCGCCGGATCGCCCTGGCCAAGCCGGGCTCGTTCCGCCAGATGCTCGACCTGGCGACGCTCCTGACGCTCGATCCGTTCGAGCGCACCCGGCCGCTGTGGCAGTTCGTCGTCATCGAGGGGCTGCGCGGTGGCAAGGCGGCGCTGCTGGCGAAGATGCACCACACGATCACGGACGGCGAGGGCGGCGTGCGGATGTCGCTGCAGTACCTCGACTTCGAGCGCGACGCCCCCGACCCGGAGCCGGTCGACCCGACGGAGCGCGAGGACGCCGAGCCGCCACCACCGCCACCGTCGACGCTCGACACCGTCCGCGACCTGCTGGTCGGCGGGTTCCGGCTGCCGATCGGCGTGGTCCGCCAGGTGCGCGAGCTGCTCGCCGACCCGCTGGCCATCCCGGCCGCCGGCACGGCCACCTTCGACACCATCCGGGGCGTCGTCTCGCAGCTCTCCGACGTCGAGAAGGCCCACTCGCCGCTGTGGACCGAACGGTCGCTGCGCCGCCGGATGGAGACGGTGCGGGCGCCGTTCACGGAGACCCGCGACGCCGCCAGGCGACTCGGCGGCACGCTGAACACGGCCTTCCTCACCGCAGCGGCCGAGGCCGCCGGCCGCTACCACACGGAGCTCGGCGCGCCCGTCGAGGCCCTGCGGGCGTCGATGGCGATCAGCACCCGCACCGAATCCTCCGGCGCCAACGCCTTCTCGCTGAGCCGCATGATGGTGCCGACCGGTGAGATGCCGATCGCCGAACGGTTCCAGGCGATCCAGGCGATCGCCGAGCGGGCGCGCGAGGAGAGCAGCGGCGGCGGGGCCTCACTGGAGACGCTGGCCGCGGTGGCCGCCGCCCTGCCGACGTCGTTGGTGACGCGCCTCGCCCGGCAGCAGGCGCAGACCGTCGATTTCGCCACGTCCAACGTGCGTGGGTCACCGGTGCCGCTGTACATCGCCGGGGCCCAGCTGCTGGAGAACTACCCGATGGGCCCGCTCGCCGGCGTCGCCTTCAACCTCACGCTGCTGTCGTACCTGGGCAGCCTCGACATGGGTGTGAACACCGACGCCGCGGCGGTCGCCGATCCCGAGCGCCTCGCCAAGCTGCTCGAGCGCTCGTTCCGCGATCTGGCGAAGGTCTGACGGAGGGCGCGGCCGGCGTCAGACCTGCTCGGGCTCGGGCGCCGAGGTCAGCGCCGTGCGCACGTCGAGCAGGAGGTCGGCCACCTCGTTGGACGACACGAGCTCGCGGCGCATCATCTGGCTCAGCGCCTGATCGATCACGGTGAGCGCCTCCGCGATCACCGCCTCGTGCGTTCGTTCGAGCTGGTCCGTCATCCGTCTCAACGGTATCCGCCGACGGACGGTCGCGTGCGGTGGTTCCCCTACGATCCGCGGCGATGGACCTCCACGACCGCCATGTCGTCGTCACCGGCGCCGCCCGGGGCATCGGTGCTGCCCTCGCCCGCCGCTTCCACGCCGCCGGGGCCCGCGTGGTCGTGGCCGACCGCGACAGCGTGGCGAACGTCGCCGACGAGCTGGAGCGAGCCGTCGAGGTGATCGCCGACATCTCCACCGAGGCCGGCAACGTGGCGCTGATCGAGCGGGCCGAGGACGCGTTCGGCCCGATCGACCTCTTCTTCGCCAACGCCGGCGTGGTCGGCGGCAGCGACCTCGACACGCCCGAGGACGCCTGGCAGCACACCTTCGACGTCAACGTCAACGCCCACCGCTGGGCGGCCAAGCACCTCGTGCCCGGCTGGCTCGCCCGCGGCGAGGGCTACTTCTGTTCGACGGCCTCGGCGGCCGGGCTGCTCGCCCAGATCGGCTCGGCGCCGTACTCGGTCACCAAGCACGCCGCCGTGGCCTTCGCCGAGTGGCTCTCGATCACATACGGCGACCGCGGGCGTGCGGGTGAGCTGCCTCTGCCCGCAGGGCGTCAACACCGCGATGCTCCGTGGTGGCGACGACCTCGGCGGGGGCGGCGACGTGGTCCGCTCCGCTGGCGCGGTGCTCGAGCCCGAGCAGGTGGCCGACGTGGTGGCCGACGCCATCGCCGAGGAGCGCTTCCTGATCCTGCCCCATCCCGAGGTCCGCGACTTCATGCGTCGCCGCGCCGACGACACCGACCGCTGGTTGGCCGGGATGCGCAAGCTCCAGGCGCGGGTGCTCGGGACCTGACGGATCCTGCGTCCACCTCCAGCGTGGTGCGGGGCCTGGCCCTCGTCGCGGGCGCCGTGCTGCAGGCGGGCGCCGGCATGCTCGTCGCCGTCAGCGGGCTGATCATGCCGTTCTGGGCCGTCGGCGTGCTCGCCGTGGTCTGGGCCGTCGGCGTCGCCGTCCAGATCCGGCATCGCCACCGGCCGTTGGTGGTGCTCGCCGTCCCGTTCGTGGTCGCCGCCATCTGGTTGCTCACGGGCACGCTCGGCGAGGCGTTCCTCGACTGGACCGCCTGACGGAGGCGTTCCGGACGTGCGGTACCGTCGGGGCCGATGACCGGAGCCGATGATCCAAACGCCAGCGCCCACCGCGACATCGCCACCCGGCTGCTCGACGGACGCACGTCGGCGGGAGCGCCCGTCGTCTCACCGGACGGACGGCACATCGCCTTCGTGGTCGCCACCATCGAACTGGCCAAGAACGCCACCACCAGCCGCATCTGGCTCGCCGGGCCCGACGGTCCCCCCGGGCCCGTCACCAACGGCCCCCATGACGGGGGTCCCGTGTGGTCACCCGACGGACGGCACCTCGCCTTCGGCTCGCGCCGCGGCGAGAAGGAGCACGAGTCGACGGTCCACGTGCTGCCCGTGGGCGGGCCGGGCGAGGTGCGGACGGTGGCGACGATGCCCGACGGGCTCGGCGACCTGGCCTGGTCGCCCGACGGCCGCTGGCTGGCCTTCACCAGCCGCACGAGGGACGCCCGCTACGAGGCCAAGGACGAGCGCTGGCAGCCGCCGCGCCGGATCGAGCAGTTCTTCGCCCGCCTCGACAACGAGGGCTGGGTGTTCGACCGCCCCCGGCACGTCTACGTCGCGGCCGCCGACGGCACGACGCCGCCGCGCAACCTGACGCCGGGCCCGTACCAGCACACCGGGGTCAGCTGGCTGGCCGACTCCTCGGGCGTCGTCACGGCGGGCCCCGGCCACGACGGCTGGGACCGCGACCTCTGCGAGGACGTCTACGTGGTGCCGCTCGACGGGCCCAAGCGGGCGCTGACGAAGCAGACGGGGGTGTACGGGTTCCCGTCGGTCTCCCCCGACGGCTCGGCCGTCGCCTTCATCGGCTTCGACGACCCGCTCACGTTCCCGCAGAACAGCAAGGTCGGCGTCGTCCCGCTCGGCGGCGGCCAGCACCGGTGGATCTCCTCCGACCTCGACCGCAGCTTCATGCCGAGCGGCGGTGTCCGCCAGCCGGTGTGGCTCGACGACGAGACCCTGATCGCCACGGCCGAGGACCGCGGCGACACCCACCTGTTCCGGCTGCGCGCCGACGGCGGCGAGCCGCCGGTCGCCCTCACGTCCGGTCGCCTCGCGGTGTCCGGGTACCACGCGGCCGGCGGGCGCATCGCGATGGCGCAGGCCACCGTCGAGCACCCGGCCGAGATCGTCACGCTCGACGGCCCGGTCACGTCGGTCACCACCGCCTTCCGCGGCTGGGAGAAGTTCACCGTCCCGACCACGGACGGGACGGCGGAGATCGACGCGTGGATCATGCGTCCCGAGGGCTTCGAGGCTCGCCGCCGCTACCCCGTCCTGCTCAACGTCCACGGCGGTCCGTTCACCCAGTACGGCGAGACGTTCTTCGACGAGGCCCAGATGCAGGCGGCCGCCGGTTTCGTCGTGCTGATGAGCAACCCGCGCGGCGGCAGTGGCCGCGAGACGTCGTGGGGCCAGGCGATCATGGGTCCTGTCCACCCGACCGTGCCCGGCCCCGGTTGGGGCACGGTCGACGTCGACGACGTGATGGCCGTGCTCGACGGCGCGCTGGCCCGCTACCGGTTCTGCGACCCCGACCGGGTCGGGATGCTCGGCGGCAGCTACGGCGGGTACATGGCGACGCAGCTGGCCGGGCGGTTCAGCGACCGCTTCCGGGCCATCTGCAGCGAGCGGGCCGTCAACAACCTGATCTCCGAGGAGTGGTCGAGCGACATCGCCACCGCCTTCCGCAGCGAGCACGGCGCCAACCACCTCGAGGACCCCGAGCTGTACGCGTCGATGTCGCCGATCCGCTACGTCGCCGACATCGACGTGCCGATGCTGCTGCTGCACTCGGAGAACGACTTCCGGTGCCCGATCAGCCAGGCCGAGGAGCTGTTCGTCGCGCTCCGCCTGCTCGGCAAGGACGTGACGTTCTACCGCTTCCCCGGCGAGGGCCACGAGCTGTCGCGCTCCGGCTCACCCGTGCACCGGCGGATGCGCGCCGAGATCGTCCTCGACTGGTTCACGGAGCGCCTCGCGCCGCGCCGCCGCCGGCCGGCCGCCAAGGGTCGCGTCAGCCGCCCGCGTTGAGCTCGCCCACGACCTCGAGCAGGTCGCCGCGGGCGTAGAAGTCGACGGCGATGATGTTCGGGCGCCGGTCCCGCTCGGCCTCGCACTCCGCGACGCGATCGAACAGCACTTCCGAGCGGTTGACGTCGTCAGCGGCCAGCGGATCGCCCGCGGCCAGCCAGTGGTTGACGAGGAACAGCGGGTTGCCCTCGACGCCGCGATTCTGCTCGCACGAGAAGTCGCCGCGGCCGGCGAAGTTGTACGGCGTCTCCTCCATCGCCTCGTAGGCCGGGATGTACCAGGGCTCGGCCTCGCCCCCGTACTCGGCGAGCACCAACACGTTGCGCTTCTCGCTCGATCATCTCGCGCAGCGTGGGGAGCGGCTCGCCGGGATCCCATTCGAGGGCATGGTGGGCGAGGCCACTGTCCCGCAGGACGTCGATGGCGTCCGCTTCGTCGACGTGGTCCTCGAGGATCAGCACGATGACCTCGTTGGGGTTCTCGCGGAGGTAGTCGTCGATGCCCCGGAACGCCTCGACGGCCCGCGTGGCGCCGAGCTCGCAGTAGAGGTGGCACAGGTACACCTGCCGGTTGTCCGACGGTGGTCCGAGGTAGGCCGCGACGCCCTTCGTCGCCGCCGCCTCTTGGGCGTCGAGCTCCATCACCGCGTCCACGTCGGTCTGGCTGCGGAAGTCGGTGCGCACGAATGCATCGCCGGGCACGCCGTACCACAGGTCGACCATGAAGGCGCGGACGCCGGACGCCAGCTGCGAGGTGATGCCGCCGGTGTGACGGATCGTGTAGAAGTCCTCCGCACTCGCGGCCATCGAGTTGTGGGTGCCGGCGAGGGCGACCTGGTCGAGCCGGCGATCGCACAGGGCGTGCAACCCGTTGCACCCGGTCTCGCTGATCTCCGGCTGGTCGGTGCTCGGTGCCCGCAGCGCCCGTGCGAACGCGAGGCCGCCGAACAACATCGTGACGGTCACGACGGTGATGGCGCCCGTCACGCCGATGGCGAGGCGGCGAGCCGTCCGCTGGAGGTGGATCGGGCCCTCGTGGGCCCAGTCCACGGAGCCGAGCACGTCGAGCAGACCGATGGCGCCGGCGACGAAGCCGACGAAGGCGGCGATGCGGATCACGATCGACGTCGTCGCCTCGGGCCAGCGCATGGCGAAGAACCCCACGGCAATGGCCGCCAGGCAGGCGGCGGCCCGCCACCCGGGCTGCTGCAGCCGCCGACCGATCGTGTCGCGGAGCGTGCCGAGGCGGGACCGGATCTCGCCGGTGCCGGCGTAGGCGGCGGCGATGGCGAGCACCGTGCCGACCGTGATGAACACCTTGGCCTGGACGTTGACGAGGTGGGTCACGCTCCAGAACACCGCCCGGAGGGCGGTGCGCTCGCGGTCGGTCTCACCGAGGCTGGCGGCGACGTTCAGCCCCACCGACAGCAGGGCGAAGTGGGCCACGCCGGTGGCCACGAGGCCGAGGCCGATCACCTCCACGGCCCGCCGTCGGTCGGCCGCGCTGCGCACAGCGACGACGAACGAGCCGACAGCCAGGGCGGCGAACGGGGCGATCAGCCATCCGGCGAGCGACGAGATCCGCATCGTCGTGTCCAGCGGCGTGCTCTGCGAGATGCCGACCAGGACGCCGAGCGCATCGTCGGGGAGCGCCTCGGCGAGCCGCGGGTTGGCCTGCTCGAGGCCCTGGCGCACGAGCGGCGTCGCGTCGTCGACGTTGACCATCAACCGGCTGCGGCGTCCCTCGACGATGGCGCGGTGGAGCTCGCGCGCGCCGGTGTGGAACACGCCCTGGAAGCGGTCGGAGGCCACGAGCTCGGCGACCACCACCTCGAGCGCGGGCCCGGCCGTCCCTGCGACGCGCGCCAGCGAGTCCTGCTTCTCGAGCTCGCCGACGATCTGCTCGGCGACCACCTCGCGCACCGCCGGCTCCTTGAGCATGTCGGTGGTGACGTCGGCGAAGCCCTGCGAGTTGGCGAACGTCCGCCAGCTCCACAACGACACCATCGCCAGGTTGGCGAACAGGAGGCCGAGGAGGACCGCGGTCAGCGACCGCCGGCCGAGCATGCGCCGGCGGGGACCCCCGTCCCCCCTCATGGCCGAAGCGTAGCCACCGCCAGGTCAGGGCTGTTCCGCCACCCACTCGTCGATGAGGCGGCGGGCGATCGAGATGCCCGGCGGGATCGCCGGCAGGGCGTCGCGCCGGTACCAGCCGGCGTCGACGATCTCCGTCGGGTCGAGCGCCAGCTCGCCGGCGACGTGGCGGGCGCGGAAGCCGATCATCAGGCTGTGCGGGAACGGCCACGGCTGGCTGCCGCGGTAGCGCACGTCGCCGACGGTGATGCCGACCTCCTCGCGCACCTCGCGCGACGACGGCGCCCTCCAGCGATTCCCCGGGCTCGACGAAGCCGGCCAGGCAGGAGTACATCGGCAGCGGGAACTGCACGCCGCGGGCGAGCAGCGCTTCCTGGTCCGGGCCGTCGTCGCCCCGCGTGACGAGGGTGATCATCGCCGGCGCCAGGCGGGGGAAGGCGAGCAACCGGCAGGCCGGGCAGCGCATCGCCCGCTCGCCCGGGGCCGCCTCCGTCGGCGTGCCGCAGCGGCCGCAGAAGCGGTGGGTGCGGGCCCACTCGACGAGCTGCACGGCCCGCCCGGCGGCCAGCCACTCGGGCTCGCCGGCCCGGCCGTGGTACCGGAACAGGTCCACGGCGGCGCCGTCGCTCGGATCGGCGCCGGCAGGGACGTCGACGGCGTACCAGCAGGCCTCGCCGAGCACACCGACGACGTGGACCGACCACGACGCGTCCGCCGGCGTGTCGGCCAGCCACACCGACGCCCCGACGACGTGGACGTACACGCCGCCGCTGACGCCGTCCGGGGCCTGCGACCTTGGTTCGAACGCCGTCACGGACGTGTTCGTAGCAGACGACGCCGTTCTTGCTCCTGGATCGGTCGTCCTGGCGACCGATCCAGGAGCAAGAATCGGTGGTGATGTCGCGCATCGACGAACTGCTCGCCGGGGCCAGGGCGCGCCTGGAGCGCGTCGACGTTGCCGACCTCGACGCCGAGGTGGCGGCGGGCGCGCTGGTGGTCGACATCCGGCCCGAGCACAACCGGCGCACCGAGGGCGAGATGCCAGGCGCCGTCGTGATCGACCGCAACGTGCTCGAGTGGCGCCTCGACCCGACGAGCGGGCACCACCTCGCGGACGCGTCGATCGACCGGCGGGTGATCCTCGTGTGCAACGAGGGCTACGCGTCCAGCCTGGCGGCGGCGACGCTGGTCGACCTCGGCATCGCCCGGGCCACCGACCTCGTCGGCGGCTACCGGGCCTGGGTGGCGGATGGGAGGGCGGCCACCGCCGGGTCATAGGCTCGGCCCATGCCTGCTTCCCCGGTCGTCATCGTCGACGCCGTGCGCACGCCCATCGGGCGGCGTGGCGGCGGCCTGTCCAGCGTCCACCCCGCCGATCTGCTCGGCATCGTCCAGCAGGCCGCCATCGAGCGCAGTGGCATCGATCCCGGCGCCGTCGGCCAGGTCGTCGGCGGGTGCGTGAGCCAGGTCGGCGAGCAGAGCTTCAACATCGCCCGCACGGCGTGGCTGTCCGCCGGCCTGCCGATGTCGACACCGGCGACCACCGTGGACACGCAGTGCGGCTCGAGCCAGCAGGCGACGAACCTGGCCTCCTCGCTGGTCGGTGCCGGCGTCGTCGACGTCGCGCTCGCCTGTGGGGTCGAGGTGATGAGCCGCGTGCCGATCGGGAGCAACTCGTCGAAGAAGCTCGGGCTCGGGGTGCCGATCCCGAAGCCCTACTTCGAGCAGTACGAGTTCACGTCGCAGTTCGAGGGTGCCGAGCGGATCGCCGAGAAGTGGGGCATCAGCCGTGCCGACACGGACGCCTTCGGGCTGGCCTCGCAGCAGCGGGCGGCGCGGGCGTGGGCCGAGGGTCGCTTCGACGGCCAGTGGGTGCCCGTCACCGCGCCGGACGTCGACGAGGAGGGCACGCCGACGGGGTCGACGCACACCGTCGAGCGCGACGAGGGGCTCCGCGACACCTCGCTCGAGAAGCTGGCCACGCTCAAGCCGGTGGCTCGCGAGGACGGCGTGCACACGGCCGGCAACTCGTCGCAGATCTCCGATGGCGCCGCCGCCGTGCTGATGATGACCGAGGCCCGCGCCGAGGAGCTCGGCGTCACGCCGCGCGCTCGGGTCGTCGACACCTGCCTCGTGGGCGTCGACCCGGTGCTGATGCTCACCGGCCCGATCGACGCCACCCAGCGCCTGCTCGAGCGCAACGGGCTGGGCATCGACGACATCGACCTGTTCGAGGTCAACGAGGCGTTCGCCTCGATCGTGCTGGCCTGGGCCAAGGAGGTCGGCGCCGACCTCGAGAAGACCAACCCCAACGGCGGCGCCATCGCCCTCGGCCACCCGCTCGGCGGCACCGGTGCCTTCCTGATGACGAAGGCGCTGAACGAGCTCGAGCGCCGCGGCGGCCGCTACGCCATCGTCACCATGTGCTGCGGCGGCGGCATCGGCACCGGCACGCTCATCGAACGGCTCTGACTCCCCCGTTCTGTCGTTTGGCCACGGCCCGATCCGGCCCTCCCCAAACGACAGAACCGTCGCGGCGAGCGCATCGCCGTAGAACCGGGGCATGCGTCTCGCTCCGGCGCTCGCTCTTGTGTGCCTGGCGTGCCGCGCCGGCGATGCTTCGCCGCACCCAGCTGTCGTCGAGCGTGTGGTGGATGGGGACACGATCGACGTGGTCGTCGGCGGGCGGGAGGAGCGGGTGCGGCTGATCGGGATCGACACGCCGGAGGTGCACGTCGAGGACGGGCCGCCGGAGTGCCACGGGCCCGAGGCGTCGGCGTTCACGGCGGCGCTGCTGCCGCCCGGCACGGAGGTCCGCCTCGAGCGCGACGTCGTGGGTCGCGACGACTACGGGCGGCTGCTGGCCTACGTGTGGCGCGCCGCCGACGACGTGTTCGCCAACGTCGAGATCGTCCGCCAGGGTTTCGCCCGCCCGCTCACGATCCGTCCCAACGACACGTTCGCCGCCACGTTCGTCGCCGCGGCGACGGCCGCCGAGTCCGACGGTCTCGGCCTGTGGGGGGCGTGCGGCGGATAGCGTCGGCGCGGTGGCCGATCCCGCACCGCTCACGCTCGCCGAGCGGCTCGGGCACGCCCCGGACGCTCGCCTGGTGATCATCTCGTGCGACGATCTCGGGCTCTGCCACGGTGCCAACATCGGCGTGTACCGCGCCCTGCGCGAGGGAGCCGCCACGTGCGCCTCGCTGATGGTGCCGGCGCCGTGGGCCCGCCACGCCGCCTCGATGTACGAGCCCGGCGACGACGTCGGCGTGCACCTCACGCTCAACGCCGAGCACCGCCACTACAGCTGGGGCCCGATCACGCAGGCCCCGTCGCTGCTGTCGGGCGACGGCGGCTTCCCCCGCTCGATCGACGACCTGTGGGAGCACGCCGATCCCGAGGAGGTGCGCCGCGAACTGCGGGCACAGATCGAGCGGGCGATGGCGTGGGGCATCGACGTGACGCACCTGGCGCCGCACCTCACGGCGATCACGCTGCGTCCGGAGTTCTTCGACATCTACCTGGACCTGGCCGTCGAGTTCGCCCTGCCCGTCCGCCTGCCGTCGACGATCAGCGCCGATCAGGCCGGCTTCCCGTTCCGCCGCCTCGCCATCGAGGAGGGCGTCGTGTTCCCCGACCACTTCGACCACGACTGGCGGGCCGGCAGCCGCGAGCGGGTGTACGCGGCGATCCGCGACCTCCAGCCGGGGGTCACGGAGATCCACGTCCAGCCGGCGATCGACACCGCCGAGGTCCGTGAGCTCTCGCCCGCCGCGCCCGGCTGGATCGACGACCTCGAGCTGATGGTCGACGACCACACCGTGCCGCGGCTGCTCGCCGAGGTCGGCGCCGTGCTGATCGGCTACGCCGAGCTCAGGAAGGTGATGCGAGCCGGCTGAGAGCTGCCGCCGCTTCGCCGGAGCGGAGGAGGCGGAACAGCGCGCCGGTCGAGCCGGTCGACTTGAGGCGCCCCTGCATGAACGCCACCACGGGGTCGAAGCCGTCGGCCTGCACGTCGGCCAGCGGCACCGTGACCACCACGTCGGCGTCGTCGGGCCCGTCGACCCGCTCGTCCTTCTTGCCGATCACGACCCGGTACTGCACGCTCATTGCCTGGTCTCGACCGACTCGCGGACACCGGCGAACAGGTCCCGCTCGGAGTCATCGGCCGGGACGTCGCCGACGAGCGAGCGGGCGAGGATGAAGTCCTCCCACGGATAGACCTTCGACATCTCGGCGTCGTCGAGACCGAACCACCAGCCGGCCTCGGGGTCGACCTGCGTGGCGTGGGCGCGCAGGGCCTCCGAACGGGCCCACTGGTAGCCGGCGACGTCGATGCGCGTGGTGATGCGGTGGTCCTGGTCGGGCCGCTCGAACCACTTGTCGTCGAACGGCGAGGTGCCGTCGCGCTCCAGCAGCGTCTCGTGGACCGCCATCATGCGGGCCCGCGACCACGCCGAGTAGTACAGCTTCGACGGCTGGAAGGGTGCGCCCGCCTCGGGGTACCAATCGGGGTCGCCCGACCGCTCGAAGGCGATCATCGAGATGTCGTGCACCTTCAGGTGGTCGGGGTGCGGGTAGCCGGTCTGGTCGTCGCCGTACGTGATCACCACCTGCGGCTGCACGCGCCGGATGACGGCCACGAGGCGCCCGACCGATTCGTCGAGGTCGGCCTGGTGGAACGAGTCGGGGTGCTCGTTGGGCGGCGTGTCGGGCATGCCGGAGTCGCGGTAGCCGAGCATGACGACCTCGTCGAAGCCGATGATGCGGGCCGACGCGGCCAGCTCGTCGGCGCGCAGCTCGCCGACCTTGGCCTTCTCCTGCTCGGGGGTGAGGCCGTGGAAGGGCTGGCCGGGCTGACGCAGCGCCGGGTTCTGCAGGTCGCCCTCCTCGCCGCCGGTGGCGCACACGAGCACGGTGTGCACGCCTTCGGCGTGGTAGCGGGCGACGGTCGGCGCGCCCTTCGACGCCTCGTCGTCAGGGTGGGCATGGACGGTGAGCAGCGAGAGTCGCCGAGGCACCAGGCCAACCTATCGGTGACATCCGGGCCGGGGGCGAGTCCCGTACGCTCCCCCGCCGTGCGTCGCCGCTCCGTGCTCGTCCTCGCCGTCACCTCGGCTGCCGCGCTGGTCGCCTGCGACACCGACGACGGCCGACAGCTGCGTGAGCCGACGAGCGAGCAGCGCGCCGCGATGACCACCACGACGTCGTCCACCAGCATTCCCGTGATCCCCCACCCGACGCCGTCGACGCCGGCCCCCTCACCACGCTGGGCGCGCCGACCACGGTCGCCGCGGCGTTCACCCTCCAGGCGCCATGGCCGTCGGGCGGCACCATCGACGTCCGCTTCACGTGTGATGGCGAGGACGTCTCGCCGGCGCTCTCGTGGACCGCCCCGCCGGCGGGGACGGTCGAGCTGGCGCTGGTCGTCTCCGACGACGACGCCGGCGGTTTCGTCCATTGGGCCGTCGGCGGCATCCCGGTCGCGGCGGGCGCCGTCTCCGAGGGCGGCACGATCGCCGGCGTCGAGGGCCGCAACGACTTCGGGCGTCCGGGCTGGGGCGGCCCCTGCCCGCCGAGTGGCCTGCACCTGTACCGCTTCTCGCTCTACGCGCTGGGCCAGGAGGCCGAGCTCCCTGACGACTTCACGGGCGAGGACCTGACGGCCGTCGCCAACGGCGCGTCGCTCGCGGTGGCCGAGGTGACGGGGACGTACGGGTCGGGCTGAGCCCGGTCAGGCGTTCAGCGTGAGGCCCTCGAGGGCATCGGCGAACTTCTCCACGGCCGCCGCCCGGCGCGTGGGGACGTGGTCGATCGAGGGGTCGCTGGCCCGGTAGCGCTTGAGCACCTGGCGGGCGACCGTGACCTTGTGCACCTCGTCCGGCCCGTCGTAGATGCGGGCCGCCCGCGCCGCCCGGTACATCGACTCCAGCGGCAGGTCGGTGGTGTAGCCGAGGCTGCCGTGGATCTGGATGGCCCGGTCGATCACGTTGTAGAGGACCTTGGCGCCCCAGAACTTGATGACGCCGATCTCGACGCGGGCATCGCTGTAGTGCTTGCCGGCGGCGTGCAGCTCGTCCATCGTCCAGGCCGCGTGCAGCGTCAGCAGGCGGGCGGCCTGGCGCTCGGCGTAGCTCTCGGCGATCCAGTCCTGGATCATCTGCTTCTCGGCCAGCAACGAACCGTGCGTGTAGCGGGTCAGCGCCCGCTCGCACAGCAGGTCGAACGCCCGCCGTGACTGGCCCAGCCACCGCATGGCGTGGTGGATGCGGCCCGGGCCGAGACGCTGCTGGGCGAGGGCGAAGCCCTGCCCGAGGCCGGACTCGCCGCCGACGATGTTGTCGAAGGGGATGTGCACGTCCTCGTAGAGGATCTCGGCGTGGCCGCCGGGCTCCCCCGTGCGGTGGTCGGGCTCGCCCATCGTCGGCACGTCGCGGAGGATGTTCACGCCAGGGGTGTCGGTCGGCACGACGAACATCGAGAACGACTGGTAGGCGTGGGTCTCGTCGTCGCCGGTGCGCGCCATGACGATGAGGAAGTCGGACACGGACGCGTTCGACGAGAACCACTTGTGGCCGTTGATGACCCACTCGTCACCGTCGCGGACGGCCGTCGTGCGCAGCAGCGTGGGATCGGCACCGGCCGTCGGCTCGGTCATCGAGAAGGAGGAGCGCAGCTTGCCGTCGAGCAGCGGCTGCATCCAGCGCTGCTTCTGGTCCTCGGTGCCGCCGACGGCGAGCAGCTCGGCGTTGCCGGAGTCCGGCGCCTGGTTGCCGAAGATGCCCGGCGCGTAGACGCACTGCCCGAGGATCTCGTGCATCAGGCCGAGCTTGACCTGACCGAACCCGAGCCCGCCCATGTCCGGCGGGAGGTGGGCGGCCCACAGGCCCTGGCGCTTGACCTCCTCCTTCAGCGGGTCGGTGATCCGCTGGTAGGCCCGGCGACCCTCCGGCGAGCGCCACTCGTCGGCGAGCGTCTCCAGGGGGATGATCTCCTCGCGGACGAACCCCTCCATCCAGTCGAGCTTCTCCTGGAAGTCCGGATCGGTCTTGAAGTCCCATGCCATGGGGCCGACACTACGACGGGTCGCTCATCGTTCTCGACGCGGCCGGGTACTCACCCGGCTCTCACGACGCACCCCTAACCTGGACAGGACCATGGCGCTGCCCCAGCCCCCGATCCCGCAGACCGCGACGTGCTTCCGCCATCCCGGCCGCGAGGCCGGACGGCGCTGCACGCGCTGTGGGCGTCCGGCGTGCACCGAGTGCCTCGTGCAGGCCGCCGTGGGGAGCCATTGCGTGGAGTGCGCCAAGGCGGCCCGCCCCGACGTGCGGACCCGCGCCCGTTACTGGAGCGCTCGCCAGCCGACGCTCGTCACGTACGCCCTCATCTCCGTCAACGTCGGCCTGTTCATCTGGCTGGCGCTGCTCGACCCGGCCAGCCTCACCGGCACCAACACCATCACCGGGCGTCCCTTCCCCGGCCCCGACGAGTTCGGGCAGTGGGACCTCGGCCTCGCCGCGCCGTTCCTGCAGAACGGCGAGTGGTACCGGCTGGTCACGGCCGGGTTCCTCCACTTCGGCATCATCCACCTCGCCCTGAACATGGTGCTGCTGTTCCAGCTCGGCCAGCTGCTCGAACCGGCGATCGGGCGGATCCGCTTCGGGTTGCTCTACTTCGCCGCCCTGCTCGGAGGGTCGGCGGGCGCCCTGCTCGTGCAGCCCGACGCCTTCCACGGCGGCGCATCGGGTGCCGTTTTCGGTCTGATGGGCGCGGCGTTCGTCGGCATGCGCAACCGCGGCGTCAACCCGTTCAGCACCGGTCTGGGCACGGTGCTGCTGATCAACCTGCTGTTCACGTTCACCATCCCGGGGATCTCGATCGGCGGCCACATCGGGGGCATCGTCGGCGGCGCACTCGCCGGGTGGGTCGTGCTCTCGCCCCCGCACAGGCGGGTCCCGACGTGGGCGACCTACGCCGCGCCCGTCGCCGTGATCGTGCTGTCGGTGGTGGTGTCGGTCGTGATCACCCGCTCGTAAGGGCGTCGTCGAGCGCGGCCAGCGCCGCCGCGCCGTAGCCGCCGCCGAAGAGGATGGCGTGCACCAGCAACGGGGGCAGCTGGTACCAGGGCACCCGGGCGGGCCACCCGTCGGCGAGCGGGAACGACTCCTGGTAGGCGGCGAAGGCGGCCTCGCCGAACCCGCCGAACAGCCGCATCATCGCCAGGTCGACCTCGCGGTGCCCCCACGAGGCGGCCGGGTCGATCACCCAGTTGCGCCCGGCCCGGTCGACGAGGCGGTTGCCGGCCCACAGGTCGCCGTGCAGCAGCGCCGGCGGCTCGGGCGCTCCACAGAGCTCGTCGGCACGGACGGCGGCCTGCTCGACGAGGGCGAGGGCCCGGCGGTCCACACGGCCGAGCTCGACGGCGCGTCGCGCCAGCGGCCGCAGCCGGCGATCCACGAAGAACTCCGGCCAGGCGTCGGTCGGCGTGAGGTCGACGGGCTGCGAACCGAGGTAGCCCCCTGGCGCCGTGTCGAGCCCGCCGAAGTGCGGGCCGGTGGTGCGGTGGAGCGCGGCCAGCTCGCTCCCGAAGGCCTCGTCGGCACGGCGATCACGGCCGCCGCCGACCTCGATCCACGCCAGCACCAGGCCGCTCGCGCCGGCGCGGAGCACCTCCGGCACGCCGACTGTGCCGGTCGCCCGGAGCGCGCCCAACCCGGCCGCCTCGCGCTCGAACAGCGCCGGCGGCGGCGCGGGGTGCGTCTTGGCGAACAGCGGGCCGTCGGGCGTGTCGAGGCGGAAGGCGTGGGCGATGTCACCGCCGCGCACCGGCGTCACGGCGCGGACGTCCAGCCCGGCGACGAGCTCGGCGGGGAGCTCGGCGATCACGACGCGGCGACCTGTGCGACCAGCTCGCGACAGGCCTGCTCGAGCACGTCGAACATCTCGGCGAACGCCGCCGGCGGCCGGCCGAACGGATCGGCGACGTCGAAGGCCACGATCTTGTCCCTCGCCGCGTCGTCCGGCGCCAGCCGCCACAGATCCCGCCGGTTGGACGCGTCCATCGCGACGACGAGGTCGAAGCGGTCGAAGTCGGCAGCGGTGAACTGCCGCGACCGGTGCTCGACCTCGACGCCGCGCCGGCGGCCCTCGGCCACGGTGTGCTGGTGGGCCTGCTCGCCCAAGTGGTGGTCGATCGTGCCCGCGGAGTCGACCTCGACCTCGATGCCGGCCTCCTCGGCGAGGTGGGCGAACACCGCCGCCGCCGCCGGCGAGCGGCAGATGTTGCCGAGGCACACGAAGCAGACGCGCACGGCGGTCAGGATGGCACGACCTACCCTCTGGCGGCATGAACGGGGCCGAGGCCATGATCCGCACGCTCGTGGATGCCGGCGTGACGACGTGCTTCACCAACCCGGGCACCAGCGAGATGCACTTCGTGGCCGCGCTCGACACCGTCCCCGGCGTGCGCGGCGTGCTCGCGCTGTTCGAGGGGGTGGCCACCGGCGCCGCCGACGGCTACGGCCGCATGACGGACCGGCCGGCGGCGACGTTGCTGCACCTCGGGCCCGGGCTCGGCAACGGGCTGGCCAACCTGCACAACGCCAGGCGGGCCGACACGCCGGTCGTCAACATCGTGGGTGACCACGCCACGTACCACGCCCGCTTCGACGCGCCGTTGCAGTCGGACATCCACGCCATCGCCAGTGGCGTGTCGGACTGGATCGCCCGCCCCGAGCGGCCGGCCGAGCTGTGCCGGCTCACCGCCGAGGCGGTCGCCGCCGCCCGCCGGCCCCCTGGCCAGGTGGCCACCCTGATCCTGCCCGCCGACGTGTCGTGGAGCGACGGCGCCGAACCGGAGCGCCCGCGGCCCGACGCCGAGCCTGCCGCGCCGGCCATCGAGGCCGTCGAGCGGGCGGCGAAGGCGCTGCGCTCGGGCGAGCCCGCCGTCGTGCTGCTCGGGGGGACGGCGCTGCGGCGCGAGGCCATCGAGGCCGCCGCCCGCGTCGCCGCCGGCACCGGCGCCAGGCTGCTCGCCGAGACGTTCGTCGCCCGCACCGAGCGCGGCGCCGGCATCCCGGCGGTCGAGAAGCTCGGCTACTTCGCCGAGCAGGCGGAGGCCCAGCTCGCCGGCGCCCGGCACCTCGTCCTCGTCGGCGCCCGCTCGCCGGCGTCGTTCTTCGCCTACCCGGGCAAGCCGAGCGACCTCGTGCCCGACGGCTGCGAGGTCCACGTGCTGGCCGCGCGCGGCGAGGACACGGCCGCCGGCCTTCGGGCCCTGGCCGAGCTCGCCGGAGCTGGTGACGCCGCGCCGCCGGTGCCGCCGCTGGAGCGGCCGGAACGGCCCGCCGGGACGCTGACCCCGGCGACCCTCGCCGCCGCGGTGGCCGCAGCGCTCCCCGAGGGAGCGATCGTCTCCGACGAGAGCGCCACGGCGAGCTTCTGGATGAGCGCGGCGACCGCCGGCGCACCACCGCACGACTGGCTGCAGCTCACCGGCGGGGCCATCGGCCAGGGCCTGCCGCTGGCCACGGGGGCGGCCGTCGCCTGCCCCGGCCGGCCCGTCCTCAGCCTCGAAGCCGACGGCTCGGCGATGTACACCATCCAGTCGCTGTGGACCCAGGCCCGGGAGTCGCTCGACGTGACCACGGTCGTCGTGAACAACCGCTCGTACGCCATCCTCAACATCGAGCTCGCTCGGACCGGCGCCGGGGCCGGCGGGCGCCAGGCCCGCGACCTCCTGGACCTGTCCCGGCCCGACCTCGACTTCGTCCTGCTGGCCGAGGGCATGGGCGTGCCGGCCGTCGCTGTGCACACGGCCGAGGAAGCCCTCGCCGCCATCGAGCGGGCCGTCGCCGAGCCCGGGCCGCACCTGATCGACGCGGTCATGGCGCCGACGGCCGGGTAGGCTGGGTGTGCTCGTACAACGGGGCTGACAGGTTTCGACGTCAGTATCGATGGGCGGGCTTGCGACCCGAGTTGCTCAGACTCGCTAAACGGGGCACCAAAAAGAATTGCCAAGACTGAGCAGTTCGCTGTCGCTGCCTGATTCCAGGTGACGTCAGCAAAATCGTGAGCAGCAATGTCACACGGGGCCGATCACCCGCAGCCCGGCAACAGAAGCGGGAGATGACGGTGGGAAAGACCACTGACGGCCGGAAAGACGGCTGACACCCGGGAAAGACCGAGCGCGGACCACCGCTCGCGGTGGTCAACCGACCCGCCGGTGAGGTAGCGACAACCTCAGGGCCGGGAATGGTCGTATCGGGTTCGTGCAGCGGCTGATGGACGGGGGTTCGATTCCCCCCAGCTCCACTCGCGCGGAAGTGGCTGTCTACCAGGGATTTACGGTCCCGCTGCGGTGGTCACGCAGTGGTCGGTCCAGGAATGATCGCGAGGTGCCGCCGTGAGGTCATCGGGTGAACGTGAGGTGGATGACGCCGCTGGGCGTCAAGACCGTCTCCAGGTCGTACTGCTGCTCCAACGCCTCCAGTCCGTCCCACAGCCGAACACCGCGGCCGAGCAGGATCGGCACCTGCACGACGTGCAGGTGGTCGACGAGACCGGCGGCGATGAACGCGCGCATCATGGTCGGGCCCCCGCCGATGCGGACGTCCTGACCGGCGGCCGCGTCCCGCGCCACGTCGAGTGCATCCGCTGGCGCGGCGTCGAGGAAGTGGAACGTCGTACCACCCTCCATCTCCAGCGCCGGGCGCGGACGGTGGGTCAGGACGTACGTCGGTGTGTGGAACGGCGGGTTGTCGCCCCACCACCCGCGCCACTCCGGGTCGTCCTGCCAGCCCGGAGGGCCGAACTTGCCCGCGCCCATGATCTCTGCACCGATCCCGGGTCCGTGCCGTTCGGCCATGGCGTCATCGACACCCTCGGTGCCGCCCGACTCGCCGAGGATTTCGCGGCGGGCGAACCGGGTTGCGAGCAGCCACTCGTGGAGCCGATGCCCGGCGTGG
This sequence comes from uncultured Acidimicrobiia bacterium, assembly GCA_963784255.1. GTDB lineage: Bacteria > Actinomycetota > Acidimicrobiia > Acidimicrobiales > Ilumatobacteraceae > JALZMG01. The sequence continues at coordinate 397,668 of CAWAQO010000009.1, forward strand.
CCGAACGGCGTGTCGAGTGCCTGCCCCTCGCCGGTGGCGAACCCGTCGAGCGAGATCGAGAAGTTGTGGATGCGGACGCGCGACATCAGGCGACCCCGAGGTGGTGAGCGAGCTTCTGCATCGTCTGCAGACCGAGCTCGACAGCGCCGAAGCCGATGCCAGCATCTCGCAGCTCGACGGTTGGGTGGAGCTGCCGCAGCGTCAACACCGTCTTTCCATCGGCTTGTTCGTCGAGGGTCAGCGTCACTCGGAACCGTGCCGGGTCGTCGTCGGTGTCGGAGCCGTGATCCAGCAACAGCCTCTCGACTGGAACGACTTCGAGGTAGTCGAACCGATTCGTGAACACCGTGCCGTCTCTGGAAACCATGTCGAAGCACGCTCGACCTCCCGGGCGCACGTCCATCTCTCGGACAGTGCAGGTGAACCCATCGGGACCGAACCATTGGCAGAAGGCATCCGCATCGGTCCACGCCGCGAACACCGCCTCGCGTGTGGCGTCAAGAACTCGAACGAGGACGATCTCACGATCGAGAGCCCACGTCGTCGGATCGGTGATGGACGGGGTACTGCTCATGGCTTCTCCAATGTCCGTGGGGATGCGGTTCGGTCAGATGTGCGCCGGAGGTGCGCATCGAGCCGGTCGAGACGGTGCTCCCACGCAGCTCGTGTGTGCTCGGCCCATGCGGCGATCTCGACCAGAGGCTCCGGCCGCAGCCGGCATGGCCGCCGTTGTCCGTCTCGGCCGCGACTGATCAGACCCGCCCGCTCGAGGACCTTCAGATGACGGGAGATGGCCGGGAGACTGATCGGGAACGGCTCGGCCAACTCGAGGACGGTTGCCTCACCATCGGCCAACCGACGCACGATCGAGCGCCGCGTCGGATCCGACAGGGCGGCGAAGACGACGTCGAACCGATCGGGGGCCGTCACGGTCATCGTTGCCGTCGCTCCTGCAGATACTTCACAGGTTGGTTATTTAACAGGGTGACTACATAAAGTCAAGGGCCGCTGCCCGCTGCGGTCGCCTCACACTCGGAGGGAGCAGGGAGGGCTTGACAATATTTACTGTCAAGGCCTATCTTGGGGTCCGTGGACGATGTTCGAGTGCTCGCTGACGCTGCCGCCGTGGAAGTGGCGCTCGATCCGATCCGGGCCTCGATCCTCGACGCGCTGACTGAACCGGGGTCGGCTGCCACGGTTGCGGCGGCGGTCGGGTCGACCCGTCAGAAGGTGAACTATCACTTGAAGGCGTTGGAGGCCCATGGGCTGGTCGAGTTGGCCGAGGAACGCGCGTGGGGCGGTATCACCGAACGATTCGTCCGTCGTTCAGCGCGCCACCTCGTTGTTGCTCCCGACGTGTTGCAGAGCGCTGCCATCGATCCGAACGAGGTCGCCGATCGTCTCTCGGCTGCGTATCTGATCGCGGTGAACGCTCGGACTGTGTCCGAGGTAGGGGCGATCGCCAGCAGCGCGGCGACTGGAACGCGTCTGCCGACCCTGACCGTCGACACGGTGATCGGGTTCAGATCGCCTGAAGATCGTGCCGCGTTCGCTACCGACCTGCAATCAGCGGTCGCCGCGCTGGTCGCCCGATACCACCACGACGACGGGCGGCCGCACCGTCTGACCGTCTCGTCATATCCCCGACCCGAGGAGCCCTCGTGACCAATCCCGACCAACCCGACCGTGTCGAACACCGGATGGAGCGCACCTATGAGGTGGCCGCTACTCCGGAACAGGTGTGGGACGCGATCGCAACTGCCGATGGGATCTCGGCCTGGATGGTACCGACCCGACTGGACCCGCAGATCGGTGGCGCAGTGTCGTTCGACGTCGGCAACTTCTGGTCGCACGGCATCGTCACCGATTACACACCCACGAGGCGCTTCGCGTACGCAGAACCGTGGCCGACCACCGACCACGACCTGTCGTCGGTCACCCCGATCGCTACTGAGTTCCTCATCGAATCAGCGTCCGGCGGCAGTTGCGTGATCCGCGTCGTCACGAGTGCGTACGGCAGCGGAGCGGATTGGGAGAACGAGTTCTTCGCCGAAATGATCGCCGACGTGATCCCAATGCTCGACAACCTCGCCACGCATTTCAACGAGGCGGCGTAGCGATTGGAACGCTGACGTCGGTCATCATGTCGACCGTCGACGGCTTCTACAAAGGACCCAACGCCGAGTTCCATTTCTGAACCGAAGCTGGCGACGAGTTCGACACCTTCTCGACCGAGTACTCGACGCTGCCGACACGCTCGTGTTGGGCCGGGCCACCTCTGCGCGCATTGACCGGGACCGCTCGACGGTCTCGACGTCACCGCAACACCGAGCAAGGAGAACCCGATGAAGACCACCCCACACCCCACCCACCAAGAACCGGTCGTGCAGTCCAACCAGCCGAGCACTCGCCGTCTTGTTCGAAGCGGTGCGCTCGCAGGCGCAATCGCTGCCGTCTGCACCACCGCCGTGGCAGCCATCGCGAGCGCTGCCGATGTCAGTCTCGAAGTCAACGCCGAAGCCATTCCGATCCCCGCGTTCGCGTGGTGGACCCTCGTCGGTGCCGCCCTGGGCGTCGTGTTGGCCCGACTCCTTCGCGAGCGCCGACGGTTCGTCGTCGTCACCACAGTCGCCGCCGGCCTGTCGCTCATCCCAGCGATCGCAGCTCCCGACGACACCGCCACCAAAGCCGTTCTCGTGGGGACCCACCTCCTCGCGGCGGCCATCATCATCCCGACTCTCAGCCTGCGGCTCCGCGTCAACAACGATCGCTGACGGAGAGGCGACGGCACCGATCCCCGGCCAACAGCCGGGACTGTCACTGGCCTGACACGCTCAGCAACCCGCTCGGCGAGAAGGACCGGCGTTCCGCATCACCAGCCGGGTACGGCATCGATCGCACCGCCGCGGATGGCGGCGACGAGTTCGGCGTGGTCGCGCCGGTTCTGGCGAGCGTAGGCACGAGCGAATCGGACCATCGCCGTGGTGAACGACGCATTGCGGCCGAGGTAGGCGTCGATGGCGATGGCGTCGCCCGTCGTGGCGTGGGCTCGCGCCAGCGCTCGGCCGCACTTGAGCGCGAACTGGCCGAGCCAGGGCGCCACCTCCTCGCCGGAGGGGACCACCTTCATGTCGCGGAACTGGCGGACGTAGAGGTCGAGACCCTGGACGCGGGTCCAGCCGACGAAGATGTCGGTCGAGCTCTGGATGAAGCGCCGGCCGACAGTCACGCGCTGGCCATGGTTCGGGTAGCGGCTGGGTCCGAGGAACGCTTCGTACACCGAGGGGCCGGCCTGCTTGATCTGCAGGAACAGCAGGTCGTCGGGGTGCGAACCCTGCAGCAGCACGAGGAACACCCGCATCCCGACGCTGCCCACCCCGACCACCTGGCGCAGGACGTCGACGAACGCGTAGCGGTCGAGCAGGTATCGCCGCTCCTCGGGCAGCGACGAGCGGTAGGCGGCGAAGACCTCGTCGACGATCCCGTCGGTCCGGTCATCGCGAACCCGGAACGGTGGCGCCTCGACGAGGCGTCGGCGCCCGTCGACAACCTCCGTGAACTTCTTGGCGGCGCCGGTGTTGGTGCGCTTGCGGGCCTGCTTGTGAACCCAGGCCGCCCGGTCCTGGCGCTCTTCGGGGACGGCGACGTCGAGGAGGTCGTCGGCCGTGATCTGGTCGTACCAGATGTCGAGGAACGGGATGTCGGCATAGCGGCGCATGCGGGTGCGGTAGCCGTCGAGCGCGGCGTGCACGGCGGCCTCGCCCACCGCCGCGTCCGTGGCCACCTGATCCTCCGCCAGCACGTGCAGGCTGGCGGCCATCCGCATCACGTCCCATTCGAACGGCCCCGGCAGCGTCTCGTCGAAGTCACGGAGATCGAACGAGAGCTGCCGCTCCGGTGTTGCCCACAGCCCGAAGTTGAGGACGTGGGCATCGCCGCACAACTGCACCGTCAGCCCGCTGTGCGGCCGCGACGCCAGATCGGCAGCCATCACCGCTGCCGCACCACGGAAGTACGTCCACGGCGACGCAGCCATACGGCCGTGCCGGACCGGCACCAGCTCGGCGTCCCGCAAGGCGTTCTGCACCAGCACCGTTCCGAGGGCTTCGTGGCCGCGGCCGGCCTCGTCCCACGCGCCAGCGTCCTTGCGCGACAGGCGGTCGCGCGCCGCGCGCCGAACTCCCGGCTCTCCCGCTGGGTGGCGACAGGCCGGCTGATGGAGACGTCCATACCGTGAGGATGGCAGTCGCCGCCCGGCGAAGCATCCCCACAGCGTCGCTCGGACCGTCCGGGTCGCAGCGCGGCCCCTTGCGCCAGACGTTTCGGCACGGGACGATTGGCGAGGTGGGCGATCTGTTGCTGCGGGACGTTCGGCCGTGGCCACGCGAGCCCGGTGATCGCCCGGTCGACGTCTTGATCCAAGATGGCCGGATCGCTACTGGCGAGGCGTCTGCGGGTGTGCCGGTCGCTGACGGTAGGGGCGGTGTGCTGCTGCCGGCGTTCGCTGATGCGCACGCCCATCTCGATTCGACCCGCCTCGGGTTGCCGTTTCGCCCTCACACCGCCGGGGTGGGCCTTGCGGCGTTGATCAGCAACGATCGTGCGAACTGGCGCAGCGCTGAGGGGTCGGTCAGCGAGCGGGCGACGAGGACGCTGGGGGCCACGATCGCCTCTGGCGCGACGACGGTCCGGAGCCATGTTCAAGTCGACACCGACTGTGGGCTCGCGCGGCTGGAGGGAGTGCTGGCCGCCCGGCAGGCGCACGCCGGGCGGGCCGACGTGCAGGTGGTCGCGTTCCCGCAGTCCGGCATTCTTCGCGACCCGGGAACCGCAGACTTGCTCGACGCCGCAGTGCGGGCTGGCGCCGACGTCGTCGGCGGGCTCGATCCGTGCGGCTACGACCGTGATCCGGTCGCCCATCTCGACGTCGTGTTCGGCATCGCCGAACGACACGGAGTCGGCGTCGACATCCACCTCCACGAGACCGGTGAGCTCGGCGCGTTCACGTTCGAGCTGATCGCTGAACGCACGGCCGCGCTCGGGATGCGAGGTCTGGTGACGATCAGTCACGCATTCGCGCTCGGCACGGTGGACGCGAGCCGTCAGGCGGCGCTGATCGAGCTCCTCGCCACCGAGGACATCGCGTTGACGACGGTGGCGCCAGGCAACCGCGAGCCGCTCCCCCTGCTGGCGCTTCGGGATGCCGGAGTCCGTGTCGGGCTGGGCCAAGACGGAATTCGGGACTACTGGTCACCGTACGGCAACGGCGACATGTTGGAGCGATCCTGGCAGCTCGCCTTTCGCAGCGGGTTCCGCCGCGACGATCTCGTCGAGCTGTGCGTCGACGTGGCGTCGCGCGGCGGGCGAGCGATCGTTGGCGCGACGCCCTGGTCGCGAGCGGCGCTCACCGACGACGATCTCACCGGTCTGGCTCCCGGTGCTCGCGCCGACCTCGTCGTGGTCGCCGCCGACACCGTCAGTGCCGCTGTGATGGACCATCCACCCCGCACCCTCGTCATCCGTGGCGGCGACGTGATCGCCCGCGCCGGCGGGCTGTGCTGAGACGTCAAAGCATTCGTGCCAATGGGGCGACCTGATCGCTGGCGATGACGTGGTGGGGGTGGCCCGAGCGGGCGAGCGGGCCACCCCACACCACGTTGCCGTCACGATGGCGGCTGAACCTCCGTCATCCGGAGGGCGGCGATGACGGAGGCGATCGGGTGCGGGTCGTCGGCCTCGGCGTGCTCGACGATCCACACCAACGAGCGTTTCGACAGGCGGTGATGATCCCGCCACTCGTGCACGATCAGCGGATGCAGCTCCACGACGAGTCCCCTCGAGCCTGCGATGCGGTTCGCGTCCAGGGTCCGGGGAGCGCTTGCCTCCATGATTGCTCGTCGTCGTCGCTCTCGTCCAGGGTCGGCCGAGAGATGTCGAGATCGGTCGGTCGACTCCGTCCCAGGGGTGAGCGCGGCCACAATGGACCGCCCATCCCAAGGAGCACCGATCATGGCGAAGTACCTGCTACTGAAGCATTACCGAGGCGCCCCGAGTGGCGTCAACGATGTGCCGATGGACCAGTGGACACCCGAGGAGGTCGACGCCCACGTGCAGTACATGCGGGACTTCGCCGACCGACTGACGGAGTCCGGCGAGTACGTTGACGGTCAGGCGCTGTCGCCGGATGGGATGTGGGTCCGCTCCGACGGCGCCGGCAAGCCGCCGGTGACCGACGGCCCGTTCGCCGAAACGAAGGATCTGGTCGCGGGCTGGATGGTCATCGATGTCGAGAGCGAGGAGCGGGCGATCGAACTCGCCGGCGAGCTCTCGTCCGCACCTGGCGCCGGTGGAGCGCCGATCCACGAGTGGCTCGAGGTCCGACCGTTCCTCGAGTTCGCACCGACCGTCACCGAGTGATCCGGACCGACGTGAGCGGGACGGCCGACGTCGATGCACCACTTCTGCGTGCGTTGGCACCCGAGGTACTGAACGTCCTCGTCCGTCGCGGCGCCGATTTCGCGACGGCCGAGGACGCCGTCCAGGACGCGATCCTCAAGGCCCTCACGGCCTGGCAGAACGACCCGCCCCGTGATCCGAAGGGATGGCTGATCACGACGGCGTGGCGCGCGTTCATCGACCTCGCCCGCTCTGAGTCGGCCCGACGAGGCCGAGAGCTGCGCGTCGACGCGGAACCACCGGCGGGCGAGGTGGCGAGCATCGACGACACACTCCGGCTGTACTTCCTGTGCGCGCACCCGGCACTCACCCCGGCCTCGGCGGTGGCGCTGACGCTGCGTGCCGTGGGCGGCTTGACCACCGCTCAGATCGCCCAGGCCTACCTTGTGCCCGAGGCGACGATGGCTCAGCGCATCAGCCGGGCCAAGCGAGCCGTGAGTGACCTCGACCTCGACCAGCCACGAGACCTGGCGACGGTGATGCACGTGCTCTACCTGGTCTTCAACGAGGGGTACTCCGGTGATGTCGACCTCGCCGCTGAGGCGATCCGCCTCACGCGGCAGCTCGCCACGATGACCGACGACCCGGAGGTCGCCGGTCTGCTCGCCCTGATGCTCCTGCACCACGCTCGCCGTTCTGCTCGGACACGGCCCGACGGAAGCCTGGTGACGTTGGCCGAGCAGGATCGCAGCCGCTGGGACGTGGCGCTGATCTCGGAGGGGGTCGCGAGGCTGCAATCGGCGCTCGCGCGAGACCAGCTCGGCCCGTATCAGGCCCAAGCCGCGATCGCCGCGCTCCACGCGGATGCACGACGTGTGGAGGAGACTGATTGGGTTCAGATCGTCGGCTGGTATGACGAGCTGCTCCGGCTCACCGATACGCCGGTCGTGCGGCTCAACCGAGCCGTCGCAGTCGGTGAGGCCGACGGGGCTCCGGCCGGGCTCGCGGCGTTGGCCGAGGTTGCCGACGACGTCCCGCGTCGCAGCGCCGTCGCCGCCCACCTCCACGAGCGCAACGGTGATCTCCGCACCGCGGCGCGCCTGTACGCCGAGGCCGCTCGCGACGCCCCGAGCCTGCAGGAACGCGCCCACCAGACCCATCAGGCCGCACACGTCAACCAGCTCCTGCGCGATCCCGGTCCGACACGAGCACACGCGCCACACGGCGACACCTCACCGGAGCCTTGACAGGAACGTCGTCCCGCCAGGGAGCCTCGACTCCGACGACGGGGAGAGGCAGGTGGAGGCGGACGGCGCGCTGGCGAGTCGTTGCTGGATCCAGTCGAAGCCGTCGGTGGTGGCGATCAGCCAGGAGGCGTCGTGATCACCACCTTCGATGACTCGTAGCTCGACCTCCTGGCCGAGCGTGCACATCCGCTCGTGCATCTGCTGGACGGCTTCGACGGGGAGGAAGTCGTTGGTGCCGTGGACGATCAGGATGGGCGCGTCGACGCGGACCTGGCCGGGGTTGTTCTCGTCGAGGATGGTGGTCCAGGCCTCGACCGACCCGAGTGGCTGCAAGAGCTCGGCGGGGTCGCGTGTCGGCGAAGTGGGCGAGCACATCCTCGGCGCACTGCTCATCGACGATGCCGAGCGCGGCCTGCCCGGCCGGGGTGAGCACTGACGACGGCTGCAGTTCGGGGTAGGCGGCGGTGTAGCCGGCGATCGTCAAGAGGATGTATCCCTTCGCAGGACCTGTCTCGAGCGTCTCGCCAGTCGCCGTCAGATCGGCGGGGACGCCGGCGGCGACGGTGCCGATGAGTTCCAGTTCGAGGCGCCCATCGGGCGGCGAGTTGCGCCGCCCACAGCGCGGCATGGGCGCCTTGGGAGTGGCCCCAGATCGCCAACTGGTCGCCGGCCGCGGCGCCGGGGAGTTGGCGGGCCGCTTTGGCGGCGTCGAGCACGCTGCGACCTTCACTCTCACCGAAGAAGGTAGGGATGGCGGCCGGGGGTGCCCAGTCCTTCGTAGTCGGTGACGGCCACGAGGTAGCCCGCGTCGATGAACCGGGCCTGCGCGGCCAGGTCACGTGAGGGATCGTGCGAAGGTGCGCATTGATCGGCGATGCCGGTCGTGCCGTGGGCGACGCTGAGGATTGGGCGGCCACCGTCTGGCGCCGCGGTCGAGGGGACGACGGCGGTGCCGGTGACGGCGATCGCCTCGCCGTGGATCGATTCGGACAGGTACATCATCCGCCAGGCAGCGGGCCCGTCTTCGACGTTCGTGGGGGAACCGTGTAGCTGAACGGTGGTTGGAACTCGGCGGACGTGTACCGGCCCGGTTGCAACGGGCCACGGCAGGATCCGAGGTCGTGCGCACACTCGCCGGTGGCCGGTTCGGACTCGCGTGCGGCGAAGTCGATGCTGGCCAGCAGCGGCTCGATCAGGGTGTCGAACGCTCTCCAGATCGGTGCCGAGATGCTCGAAGGGGTCGACGGCGATGAGCACCGTGCCGGCGCCGTCGGCAGTTGTCAGCAGCATCATCCGGGCCCGGTCGCCGCGGGTGACCAGCCGCCAAGCGAACCCGAGATGCGGCGGTGCGAACACGTCCACGCACACGTCCCCCGCCGGGCACAACGCCGGTGCGTTCGTCGACTCCGACGCGACGGCGATGTCGACCTCGAAACCGTCGAGACCGCCGACGGAGACCGGTTTCGGGTTGCTCGCGTCGAGCTCGGGGTGCCCGGCGAGCCAGGCCGCCAGCTCGTGGGCCGACCGTCCGACCGTCTCGTCGGGGACGGGTCGGTCGACTCGTTCGGGTCGGACGGCGACCGGGTCCCGCCACAGGACGACCTCACCGCTGATCGTGCCCGAGGTCTGGAGGCCGAACGCATCGGGTGCGTCTCCGACGTTCGACCAGCCGCCGAACACGTCGATCGGCTCGTAGCGCAGCAGCGTTCCCGGTTCGCCGGCGGGCAGTGGCTCCGGAACGGCGTAGAAGTCTGCGCCTTCGAAACGGACGGGTCCGCCCGGTGGGTCTGCCGCGGTGATCGGCGGCTCGAAGGTGTCAATCGGCCGCGCGGCGGTGTCGTCGGAAGGCGGCGTGGCCTCCATCGGGTGCGTCGCCACTGCTGAGCCGCTGATCTGCGGCGATGGTGTGGCCGGCTCGCCGTTGTCGTCGTCGCTGCACGCGGCCACCGCCAGCAGCGCCACCAACACGAGGCCAGCACAGCGATGTCGAACGCCCATGTTGTCGCTCCGTCGTCGAGCAACGGCGCTTCTCGGCGTTGCTACGAGCACGGCGTCCTCGCCGTGTCGGATGGCGTCGAGGCGCTGGGCCGTCGTCCCGTCAGGTGGAGCAGCCGGGCTTGGGGCGAGGCGTCGGCAGGCGTCTCGGCGGGCGCCGGGGCGAAGGACCCGCGTACGCGGCCCGCCTCGAGGGTGTCTCGTCGGGCGAGCGCGAAGGCGACGGCGTCGGCGTCGAGTGACTCGTCGGCGCCGATGGAGCGGGCGAGGTCCCACGTGTGCACGGTGATGTCGAGCACTCGCATCGCGAGCAGTTGAGCGCCGGTGCGTTCGCCGGTCGGGTGGTGGGTCGGGCGTGTCAGCGCACCTGGCTCGCAGAAGGCGGCGCGCAACTCAGCCGTGGTTGCACCGAACGATGAAGCCGGGTCGTCGCCCAGGTGGTCGGCCGTGCGGGTGGCGTCGACCTCGTCCGCCGTGGCGCCGTGGAGCAGCATCGTGTAGCGCCTGTTCGCGCCCACCACGTGGTTCACGAGGGCTTGGACGTCCCACTCCGTACAAGGAGTGGGTGCGATCCACTCGTGGGGCTGCACGAGCGCGAGGCGCAGCGCGAACGCGTCGCTCGTTCGAGTCAGCAGGTCGATGGGCCGGCAAGGTGTGTCCACTCGTCTACCCGCCCGCTCAGGTGCGCGTTGGCGTGAGTGGTGCGGACGTCTCGGCCGGCGACGGCATCGGCGACGGCTCGGCGCAGCGTCAGCGCGCAGGCTCCGAAGCCGGCGACGGCAAGCGCGACGCCCACGGCATCGACGCGCGACTGGCGTGCCCCGGCGACGCAGGCGACGAACAGGACCGCCGCAACGAGCAGCAACAACGGGGCGTCGAACAGCAGCGCCCGTCGCATCGCCGAGAGGTCGCTCGCCGCATCGGCAACCTGATCTGCTGCCCCGCCGACGCTGACGGGCGTCAGCAGGGCTTGTGCCAACAGGGCGGCGGGGCCGATCACCAGGCACCCAACTCCTGCCCACGTCGTCAACTTCGTTGTCATCGTTGCTCCCTCCTGGTTCGCGTGACACCAGCCGCGATCAACGTCCACGCGTGCGGGAATCGGACACGAGCTGCTGGAGGACCTCGCCGGCGTTCGTTGATCCCAACGGATCGGCGTGACGGTGCACCACCTTCCACTCGCCGTCCTCCTGGCGGAACACGGTCGTGACACGCAGCACGTACGCCGAGGGTGGGCCTCCGTTGACGGACGCCGTGGTGTGCTCGAAGGCGACCGTGTAGGCGAGGCCGTCGCTGGCGGCTGCCGCGATGACCTCGACGCTGTAGGAGCTGCAGTCGGAGAACGATGCGCCGAGACGCCGGAAGATCGGTTCGATCTCGTCCCAGCCGGACCCGCCCATGACCCCGCCGAACAAGGTCACTGAGCGGTCGTGGGACCACATCGCCATCCGCGGCCCGGCATCGCCGTCATGGAGCGCCGTTTCCGCGTGGCGCAGTCGCGGCAGCGTCGTGGCGAGGAACGCATCGGTCTGATCCATGTTCCACCTCCAGATCGTATTAGATGGCAGATCTAATAGAATAGATTCGGAGTATGATTGGGTCGATGGCTGATGTCAAGCGTCCGTACCGCACGACGATCCGACACGGGGACGCGCCGGAGCTGATCTGCGCCGCCGGCTACCGGCTGTTCTCCGACAAGGGCTACCTGGCGACGTCGATCGAGGACATCGCCGCCGAGGCCGGCGTCGCCCGGCCGACGATCTTCACTGCCGTCGGACCGAAGGCGACCATCCTGCGCCTCGTCGTCGATCAAGCCCTGGCCGGCGACGACGCACCGGTCCCGATCGCCGAGCGACCGTGGTGGCGCGAGGCCATCGACGAACCCGACCCAGTGCGGTCGATCGAACTGCACGCCCGCAACATGTGCCTGATCAACCAGCGCGCGGCACCGGTGCTACGCGCCCTCGAGACCGCAGCGTCCGTCGACGCCGAAGCCGGCGAGGTCTGGGAGCAGTTCCAGCAGCAACGCCGTCAGGGCCTCAACGAGTTCGCCGTCACGTTGACGCGCAAGACGACCCGCGTCCGGTACGACGAGAGCACCATCACCGACACCCTGTGCATGCTGGCAGCAGACGCCTACCTCCGGCTCGTCCGCGACGCCGGCTGGCCGACGGACCGCTACCAGGACTGGCTCACCGACGTCCTCCTCCGCCTCTTCCTCGACTGAACACGCCACTTGGCGAGGCCTTCGAGGACCGCAACGGCAGCGGTGGTGTCAGGGAGGGCGGCCATTTCGGCAGCGATCGCCGCCGCGCCGGCACGGTAGGCGGGGTCGCTGAAGGCTGCGGTGACCGCGGCCGGGAGCTCGACGGCCGCCCTCGGACCGCCGCCGAGGTGGATGCCGGCGCCGACGCCTGCGACCCGCTCGGCGTTGACCGCTTGGTCGAAGGCGAACAGCGGCACGACGACCAGGGGCACGCCGGCGGCCAGCGCCATCATCGTCGTACCGAAGCCGCCGTGACCGACGACGGCCGCCGCGTGAGCCATGACGTCGGCCTGCGGCCACCACTGCTCGACATGGGCGTTGGCCGGCCACGGCTCGAGTGACGCCGGATCGATGGCCGAGCCCGTCGTCATCAGCACGCGAAGCGGCACGTCGGCCAGGGCCGCCAACGTTGCCGGGTACATCGCGGCGAACGGCTCGAGGCTGGCGGTCACGGATCCGAACGAGACGTAGACCAGCGGAAGCTGTGGGTCACCCCACGATGGGGGCAGCGCGCCAGTCTCGCCGCGCCGGTTGGCGTCCCGGAACCGCCACCGCGGTCCGCGCCCGGATGTGTCCCGCCGCTGCCGGCCGTCCATCGGTACGTCGAGGCTCGCCGGGACGCATGTCAGCTCCGGTGTGCGCACCATCGTCGCAAAGGCCCGGTCGGCGGGCAGGCCAGCCAGCACGCTCAGCTCGGCGAGTGGCTCGGACAGGATCGGCCACGCCGTCTCGAACGTGCCGACCATGCCGATCGCCACTTGCACCTGGGCGATTCCGGCGCGCTCGGCGGCAACCAGCGAGGCGAACTCGGCCGGTTCCCTCACGACGAGATCGGGTCGCCAGCTGTCGATCACTGCCATCACGCCCGGGAGGGCGGCCTGGGCGTCGAGGCGGCCACAGATCTCTCCGATCACCGTCGCGTTGGCCTCCTCCAACGGGAGCTCGGGAAGGCGGCCGAAGATCGGGCCCATCACCTCCGGCGCGACGTCGGCGAACGGAGCGTGCTCGAACCCGGCTCCGGCCACCGCCCCGGCAAACGACGCCGGCGCCGCGACCCGCACGTCGTGTCCGGCCTCCCGGCAGGCGTCGCAGAAGGGAATCAGCGGACCAAAGTGGCCCGACCCAGCCGTCGTGGACACCAACACTCGCATCGACGCATGCTCCGCGCGGCGTCATCCCCGTTGTTGGATGACATCTTGTCGAACGCCCGCGGCGTCCCGGAATCGGGCGGGTCGGGTGCTGTCGGGTCTCAGCGGATGCGACCGGCGAAGCATGACGTGGTACGTGGAGGAGGGGCCGCCCAACCAGCACGTCCGCGCAAGCCAGTCGAGAACCAGCGCCCACTCGACCGTCCCGGCGTGTTGTGGTTGCCGCATGCGGCGCGGGCGATCTGGCTCGTCGTGGGGGACAACGCCAGCAACGACGGTCGTCGATGCACAGCCATCGGAGTGGGCCGACGAGCTCGTGGTTCGAGCCGAGCCGGTCGAGCAACTCGAAGCTCACGGCGTGATCTGCAGGTCGATCAGGTCGAGCTCGTCGTGGTCGTGGGATGGCGGTGTGTCGGTCAAGCCGATCGACCGCAACACCGAGCGCACGGCCGGCTCGACGCAGTCGCGGTGGAACCGCTCGTGCTCGTCGACGCTGTCCCACACCTCGATGTGCCGAGCCCCGCGGTCGTATCGACCAACACGTGGACATCACTCCCACCTCGGGGGCTCGTCGCCGATGGCGTCCTTCACCCGCCCGTACAGCGCCTCGTCACCAGGCACCTCGAACTCCAATGCGTACGGCATGATCCCTCCTCGATGACAATTCGGGTAGGATGATCTCTACCCGATAGAGGAGCATCTACCGAATGGGCGCCGAAGTCAAGCCCCGCCGCACCTACTACTCCACCACCCGCCAAGAACAGGCCCGCCGCACCCGCCGCGCCATCCTCGACGCCGCCCACCACCTCTTCCTCACCGAGGGCTTCGCCGCCACCACCATGCCCGCCGTCGCCGCCGCCGCGGGCGTCGCCGTCCAGACCGTCTACAAGGCGTTCGCCAACAAACCGCGCCTCGCCAAAGCCGTCTTCGACGTCGCCATCGCCGGCGACGACGACACCGCGCCGATGCTCGAACGCGAAGCACTCACCAAGGTGCGCGACGAACCCGACCCGCACACCATGTTGCGCCTCTACGGCGACTTCCTCGCCACCGTCGCCCCCCGCCACGTCCCCGTCCAACTCGTCATCCGTGACGCCGCCACCGCCGACCCTGAAGCCCGCGCCGTCTGGGCCGAGCTCCAAGCCGAACGACTCGCCGGCATGACCATCTTCGCCACCGCCCTCCACGACCGCGGCCACCTCCGCCACGACCTCTCCGTCGACGACGCCCGCGACACCCTGTGGACCTACAACTCCGCTGAGCTCTACCAACTCCTCGTCATCGAACGCGGCTGGACCCCCCGCCACTACGGGCAGTGGATCGCCGCCGCCCTCACCGCCGCCCTCCTCTGAGGACACCCACCAGGTCCAACACCGCCGCCGGTAGCGCCGTCGAGCCCACGGTCTCGGACACCTGGTTCAGGAGTCATCGCGCGTTGCTGTCGGACGCTGCCGTCTTCGGGCGGGTTCGCGCCGGCTGAGGCTGCGGTTGGGTTGGTACAGCTCGCGTTCGAGGGCTTCGATCGTCCTCGACGCCACATCGGCGGGCTGCCAGCCGCGTTCGGACACGAGGTGGTGATACGTCGTGGGATGTACTGCCGACCACACCCAGTCGGTGGCGGTCTCGACGTCCCAGTGGTCCGCGAGGAGTTTGGCGTCGGCAAGGCCGGCGACGACGATCCGCAGACCTTCGCGCCAGTCCCGCATCCGGTCGAGGTAGGCCTCGGTGCCTTCGGCGGCGACGAGCGCGGCTGCTTCGAGCGATCGCGCAACGGAATGGATGGTCGGGAGGTAGGCGTACCACTCCTCGAGCGTGCGCCGGAACGCGAGGACAGGCGGGTGTTGTCGTGCCGCAACGAGCCGGCCGGCGAAGCCGGAGGTTCGATCGTGGCGCCGTGTCATCTCGACGAGCAGCGTCGACCGATTCTGGAAGTGCAAGTAGACGGCTTGGCGTGAGACGCCGGCCTGAGCAGCCACGGCCGCAAGTGTCAATGCTTCCACGCCTCGTTCGGTGGCTTCAGTCCACGCGGCGTCCAGCAATCGCTCCCGCGTTTCGGCCGATGGCACGCGTCCACGATGACATTTCGACTTGACGCGTGTCAAGCGAGCGGGTTTACTCGCGTCAAGTACCCGAGGAGGTGGAGGTGATGACGATGACCGAGCAGCTGCTGCCGCCCCTCGACCCGTGGGCCGCCGGCACCGCGGTCGTGGACGGCTCGTCGGGATCGTCGGTGACCTACGCCGAACTCGACCGCCGGGTCGACGCGATCGCGGCGTGGCTCCAACGAGGTGGGGTGTCAACTGGAGCCCGAGTGGCGCTGTGGGCCCCGAACATCCCGCCGGCGATCGCGTTCACCCTCGCGGCATTACGAATCGGCGCGGCGGTCACCGGGGCGAATCCAATGGCGACCGATGTCGAAGTCCGCCGGCAGTTCAGTGACGCCGGCGTGACTGCGGTGCTCACCGTGCCGGAGCTGGCCTCGCGTGCGGCAGCGCTCGGCGTTCCCGCAGTTCTGGTCGCTGGCGACGCGGCATCGGGTACCCCTCTGCAGGCGGTTCTCGCCGAACTCGCACGGCCCTCGCCAACGAACCGGCACCGTCAGCAGATGTCGCCCTGCTGCCGTACTCGAGCGGCACGACCGGATTGCCCAAGGGTGTGGTGCTGTCGCGCCGCAACGTCACCGCCGTGCTCGATCAGCTGCGCAGCAGGCTCGAGGTGACCGAGCACGACGTCACCCTGGCCGTCGCACCGTTCTTCCACATCCTCGGCATGACCGCCGGTCTCCTCCTCCCGCTGACCTCAGGTGCAACCGTGGTCACGATGGCGCGCTTCGAGCCCGTCGAGTTCGTGCGGCTCCTCGCCGAACACCGCGTCACGTTCCTCGCCGTGCCGCCTCCGCTGGCGACCGTGCTGGCGACCCACCCGGCCGTCGCCGAACACGACCTCTCCGCCCTTCAGCTCCTCGCCAGCGGCGGCGCGCCACTCCCGAGCGAGATCCACCAGCGACTCGCCGAACGCCTGCCCGGGTGCGCGATCGGACAGGGATGGGGACTCACCGAGACCACCGGCGCCGTGAGCATCCCCGACCGCCGGCGGGGAGCACCCATCGGGACGGTCGGGCAGCCCCTCGACGCCACCGAGGTTCGCGTCGTGGACACCGACAGCGGCCACCCGATCGACCCATCGAGCGACGGCGAGCTGGAGGTTCGTGGCCCCCAAGTGATGCAGGGCTACCTCGGCCAGCGCACCGCGACCGACGCCATCCTCCGCCGGGATGGCTGGCTGCGCACCGGTGACCTCGGCCACGTCGACGCTGACGGCAACGTCGTCATCGTCGACCGGATCAAAGAACTCATCAAGGTCAAGGGCTTCCAGGTGGCACCGAGCGAGATCGAGCACGCACTGCGGTCCCACCCAGCTGTCGTCGATGCCGCCGTCGTCGGCCGGCCCGACGATCGCGACGGGGAACGTCCCATCGCATTCGTGATCACGTGCGCCGACGTCTCACCCGGCGAGCTGTCGGCCTTCCTCGCCACCCGTGTCGCCGCCTACAAGATCCCCGCCGAGATCACCACGGTCGACTCACTGCCCCGGACGCCATCGGGCAAGCTCCTCCGCCGAGCCCTCGCCTGAGCTCTGATCGCAAGAGATGGGATGAGGGCACACGGGGTGTGGAAGGGGGATCAGCTGGCTCCGGCCCAGCCCACCACGCCGACGATGCGCAGCACCAGCACCCGGGCGAAGGGCTGGTCCCGGTACTGCGGGTAGCGCCCGGCCAGCCGGGCGGCCAGAGCCGCCGCCCTGCCGGCGCCGGCGTCGCCCTGCCAGCGCAGCTCGGCCCGCACCCACCACAGCCGTGACCAGTCGCCGCGGTCCCAGTGCTCGACCAGCAGCGTGGCCCGCGGATCCTCCTCCAGGTTCCGCTCCCGCTGCAGCCGCGATGACGCCTTCGGCTTCACCCGGTCGACGGGCACGCCCACGTAGCCGTCCTCGTCCACCACGTACGCCACGGGCACGGCGTCGACGCCCCGCTCGGCGTGCACCGTGCACAGGATCCCGTGGTCGTGCGTCGCCAGCCGGGCCCGCGCCTCGTCCTCGGCGAGCCTCATCGCAGGAGACGGATGGCCATGGGCACGGGAGTCGGTGCGACAACGCGTCGCGGCGTGGTGGAGAAGTGATCTCGGGCGGTGTGATGGTAGTTCGTTGCACGACCGGATCGACGGGGGTGTTCCCGTCGTGTCGTCGTCGGAAGTGGCCGTCGCGTTGTCGTGAACACCGCGGTTGACGGGCGCTACGTTGGCCTCGTGCTGGGGCAACCGCGCCTCCAGGATCCCACCTTCGCCTTGGACGGCCGGATGGTGCGATGAACCCGGCCGTCTGGGTGGAGCGCCACGGCCGCCAACGGCCCGACGACCCGGCGCTGGCCGACGGCGAGCGCATCCACGCCGGCTGGGGCGCGTTCGCCGCCCGGACGGCCGGCGCGGCCGCTGGCCTGCGCGACGACTTCGGCCTGTCGCCCGGCAGCCGGGTCGCCATCGTGATGCGCAACCGACCCGAGTACCTCGAGGCGCTGTTCGCCATCTGGCACGCCGGTCTCGTGGCCGTGCCGGTCAACGCCCGCCTCCACCGCGACGAGATCGGCTACATCCTCGAACACAGCGAATCGGCCGTCGTCGTGACCGACGCCGACCATGCCGGCGACGTCGAGTCGCTCGTCGGCACCGTCGCTTCGCTGCAGGCGGCGGTGGTGGCGCCCGGTGAGCGGTGGGACCGGCTCACGGCGTCGTCGCCGGCGCCGCTCGTCGGCCGGCAGCCGGAGGACCCGGCGTGGCTCTTCTACACGAGCGGCACCACCGGACGGCCCAAGGGAGCCACGCTCACGCACCGCAACCTGCTGATGATGACGCTCAGCTACTTCGCCGACATCGACCCGGTGATGCCGCAGGACTGCATCCTCCACGCCGCGCCGCTGTCGCACGGTGCGGGGCTCTACGGGCTGCCCCACGTGGCCCGGGGAGCAGTGAGCGTCGTGCCGCACTCCGGCGGCGTCGACGGCGACGAGATCGCCGCCCTCCTGGGGTGCTGGCCGGGGATGTCGTTCTTCGCCGCTCCCACCATGGTGAAGCGGCTGGCCGGCGACCGGGCCGTCGCCGCCGCCGACCTCTCCCACCTGAAGACGATCATCTACGGCGGCGCACCGATGTACCTCGCCGACCTGGAGGACGCCCTCGCCGTCTTCGGCCCCTGCTTGGCCCAGATCTACGGGCAGGGGGAGACGCCGATGACGATCACCGCCCTGTCCAAAGCAGACCACGCCGACCGGAACCACCCCCGGTGGCGGGACCGCCTGCAGAGCGTCGGCGTCCCGCGGACCGACGTCGAGGTCCGCGTCGTCGACGACGCCGACCTCGAACTCCCCGGCGGTGAGGTCGGCGAGGTGGTCGTCCGGGGCGACGTGGTCATGGCCGGCTACTGGAAGGAGCCCGATGCCACCGCCGAGGCGCTGCGGGACGGCTGGCTGCACACCGGCGACGTCGGCAGCTTCGACGCCGACGGGTACCTCACGCTGCGCGATCGGTCCAAGGACCTGATCATCAGCGGGGGGATGAACATCTACCCGCGGGAGGTCGAGGAGGCGCTGCTCCGCCACCCGGGCGTCCGAGCCGCCGCCGTCGTCGGCCGGCCCGACGCGCAGTGGGGTGAGGCGGTGGTCGCCTTCGTGGTGGCCACCGACGGCGCCGCCCCGCCACCGGCCGAGGACCTCGACCGGACGTGCCTCGACCACATCGCCCGGTTCAAGCGGCCCAAGGACTACCGGTTCGTCGACGCGCTGCCGACCAACAACTACGGAAAGGTCGTCAAGCGGGAGCTGCGCGACCGGCTCCAGGCCGAAGCGGAGAGCTGTTAGGTTCCCCCGTCCAGGCAGGTCGAGGGGGCTCGGACGCGTGCCGCTCGACCTCAGCGTTTGGCATCGCGACCCGCTGACGAACATGAGGAGGCCGTTCCGGATGAAGCTCGCTCTCTACCTGCCGAACTTCCGCGATCAGGTGACCGTCAAGGAGCTCGACGACCTCACCAGCCTCGCCGAGGAGCTCGACTTCGACTCCGTCTGGACGCTCGACCGAATCGTGGTCCCGGAGGCCTCCGATCGCGCGGAGCTGCAGTACTCGTTCGGCATGATGACCGAGTTCCCGAAGGCGTTGCCGGTGTCCTCCCGCGGCGAGTGGCTGCAAGGCTGGCCGCTGATCCCCTGGCTCGCCGCGAAGACGACGAAGTTGCGGATCGGCATGAGCATCACCGACACGCCATACCGCGCGCCCGGCGTCCTCGCTGCGGAGATCGCCACCGTGGACCAGCTCTCGAACGGCAGGGTCAACGTGGGCGTCGGGTCCGGCTGGATGCCCGAGGAATTCGCGGCCGCGAGCGCCTCGCACATCTTCCCGAAGCGCCACCAGCACGTGCGCGAGACGATCGAGATCATGCAGGGCATCTGGACGAACGACCTCTTCGAGTACCACGGCGAGTTCGCCGACTTCGATCGATGCGGGTTCGGAGCGAAGCCTGTTCAGAAGCCGCACCCGCCGATCTTCTTCAGCGGGCTCAAGGACCCGAAGCGCTCGGCGAACCGCATCGCGAAGTACGGCCTGTCGGGCTGGACCGGGATCCAGGACACGCCGGACGAGCTCCAGCAGTGGCGCAGCGCGATCCAGCGAGAGCTCGAGGAGCTCGGGAGCTCGCGCTCGATCGACGATCTCGAGATCTGCAGCATGATCTGGTTCGTCATCACGGACGAGGAGACCGATCAGACGCCGCGGGGCAAGGCCAGCAACCTGTTGGCGGGAACCGCCGCTCAGATCACCGACAACCTCAAGCGCTACAAGGAGGCCGGACTGACGATGCCGCTCCTCTGGCCGCCGTTCCAGGACGTCCCGGTTGCGAAGACGCTCGACGACCTCAAGCGGCTGAAGGAGGAGATCATGCCCGAGGTCGACGCCACCTAGCTCGGCAGCGCGAGCTGCACGACGCGGTGGCTACAACTCCCCCTCACGGCTGGTCGACGCACGGTCGGGACGTGTCATGTCTCCCGACGACGGAGTGCCCTCGGCGCGTGCGTACCGCAGGTACACCGTGCCGCGAGGAGAGGTGATCGCCGGCTCGACAAGGGTGAGGTTGGACGGGACGGTGCCGTCGGCGAAGGCGTGCTTGCCCGTCCCGAGCAGGATCGGGAAGATCCAGAGCGACAATCGGTCGAACAACCCTTCCGTGACCAGCGTCTGCACGAGGTCGAGGCTGCCGATCACGTGCACGTTGGCGTGACGTTCGCGGATCTCACGGACCGCGGACACGATGTCGGCGCCGAGCAACGTGGAGTTCGCCCACTCGAGCGTCGGAGCGCCCCGTGACGCGACGTACTTCGGAACCTGGTTGAAGAGGCGAGCGATGCCCGCATCGACGCCCTGTTCCTGCTCGGGCCAGAAGGCGGCGAAGATGTCATAGGTGCGTCGGCCGAGCAGGAGTGCGTCCAGTCCCTGCATGCCGGCGCCGACCTGCTCGCCGACCACGTCGTCGAACAAGGGTGCTTGCCAACCTCCGAAATCGAACCCGCCCTCGGTGTCCTCATCAGGCGCGCCCGGTGCTTGGGCGACGCCGTCGAGCGTCGTGAACAGGTCGATGTGGATGAGTCCCAAGGTGTGCTCCTCTCGCGTTTCGGCTACTGCCACCATGACGACGAACGCGATGCTCCAATTCGACACGTTGCGCGGAGTTTCGGGGCTCCGTCCTCGCACGTGTCGCGGGGCGGGCCGCGTGGCGTGGAGCTAGAGGTTCGTCATGCGTTCCTGCGCTTCGGCGTAGCGGCCTCCCTGCACGGCGATCTCGGCGGCAGCGGTGCCGAGCTGGCTGAGCTCCTCGGCGGACAGGTCGATGTCGGCGGCACCGAGGTTCTCCTCGAGCCGGTGACGTTTGCGGGTCCCCGGTATCGGGACGATCCAGGGCTTCTGGGCGAGGAGCCAGGCCAACGCGATCTGTCCCGGGGTTGCCCCGTTGCGCTCGGCGGCCGTGGCGAGGAGGTCGACAACAGGTTGGTTGTGGCGCATCGCGTCCGGTTCGAAGCGGGGGATGGTGGCCCTGACGTCGTTGCCTGGTTCGAACGCGGTGTCGGCGCTGATCGTGCCGGTGAGGAAGCCCTTGCCGAGCGGGCTGTAGGGCACGAAGCCGATCCCGAGCTCTTCGCACGTGGCGAGGACCTCCTGTTCGGGACGTCGCCACCACAGCGAGTACTCGCTCTGCACCGCCGTGACGGGCTGGACGGCGTGGGCGCGTCGGATCGTCGTGGCGGCTGCTTCGGACAGGCCGAAGTGCTTGACCTTGCCGGCGTCGATCAGTTCGTTGACCGCTCCGGCGACGTCTTCGATCGGGATGTCGGGGTTGACACGGTGTTGGTAGAACAGGTCGAGCGCGTCGACCTGGAGCCGTTCGAGGGATGCTTCGGCGACCTGCTTGATGTGTTCGGGTCGGCTCGACAGGCCGATCTGGCGACCGTCGTCGTCGAAGGCGAACCCGAACTTCGTGGCGATCACGACCTGACCGCGGAACGGGGCGAGGGCTTCGCCGACGAGCTGTTCGTTGACGAACGGGCCATAGACCTCGGCGGTGTCGAAGAACGTGACCCCGAGATCGACCGCATCGCGGATGAGTGCGATCATCTCGTTGCGGTCGGGCCGGTCGCTGTGGCCGCCGGTCATCGTCATGCATCCGAGACCGATCGCGGAGACCTCGAGTCCGGCGCTGCCCAGTGTGCGGTGTTCCATCGTGCGCTCTCTCTCTGTGTCGTTCGATCGCTGTCGAGACGTGACGATGGGCGGGCGGCCGACGCCCGACACCGTCAGACCTGATGACGACGGGCGATCGCCGTCGCTTCGATCCGGTTCGAGGCTCCGAGCTTGCGCAGGATGTTCGAGACGTGCACGCTCGCGGTCTTCCTGCTGACGAACAGCTGGGACCCGATCTCGCCGTTCGACCGGCCTTCGATCATCAGCCGCAGCACCTCGAGCTCGCGAGTGGTGAGGCCGAACGGCAGCGGATCGGCTCGTTCGGGTGCCTCGATGGGGGACGCGTCCTCCAGCCGCAAGCGGGCCCGAGTGGCGAGATCGAGCACGTCGTGGCGCAGAGGTTCGGCTCGGAGTCGCTCGGCGGTCCGCAGCGCGACGCCGAGGGACGCCGCCGCGACAGCTCGCTCCTCGGCAGCGCGACCACCGCCGGCCGTCAGCACGGCATCGGCCTGGCGAAAACGGGCCTGCGCCGCGAAGTACGGGCATCCGAGCTCGTCCCATGCCGACGCGAGGCGCGACCACGCCTCGGGCGAGCGATCGCCGCGCGCCGCACCGAGCTCGGCCCGAGCCTGCTCGACCCACACGTCCAGGACCGCGGGCACGCACTGGTACTCGTCGTCGGCCACTCGGCGGATGTGATCGATCCAGCCCTCGACGGTGTCGGCGACGGACCGGTGGTCGACCGAGGTCGCCGGCGGCACGAGATGCTTCGCGGCGACTGCCGCCAGGCGCGCCGTCCACGATGCCTCGTTGGCGGGGAGCGCCCCGAACCACGAGTCGACGAGATCGATCGTCACCGGTGGAACCGCTCCCGCCGCGGCGAGCTCGATCAGACCGCCGCCGAGCTGGCCGAGGTCTCCCGAGTAGTAGCCGGACGAGCGCAGCTCGAACCCGCGCTGGTACAGCGGCGCGGCTCTGTCGTAACCACCCCGATGGATCTCGATCTGCCCCCAGCCGACGAGCGCCGACGCCCATCGGTGCACGCTGTCGCCGCCATGCCGGCGAACGATGTCCTCGACGATCGTCTGCGCCTCGTCCCACCGACCCAACGGCTCCAGCGCCTCCAATCCGTTGCCCTGCAGCAGGATCCCGTGCAACGCCATCAACCCGTAGCGTTCGGCAGTGCTCACACCGTCGATGCCCAGTTGGGCCGCCTCCTCGTATCGGCCCATGAAGACAAGGGTGTTGGAGAGGTTGACGACGATCTTGGTGGCGACCTCGCCTGCGTCGGCGTCGGTCGCGAGCGTCAGCGCCTCGTAGACCTCAGCGAGCGCCTCCTCGTCCCCGAACACCGCACGGTCGTAGCCGAGCGTCGACCGGGCGTCGGCCTCGACGCCCGCATCACCGAGCTCCCGGGCGGTGTCGGCCGCCCGACGGAGCAAGACCGCGGCCTCCTCGTTCTCGCCGCGCAGGCGGAGCCGGTTGGCGCGTCGGATCTCCATCCTGGCCCGCTCGACGCTCGGTGGCTCGGGAGGGAGCACCCGCAAGGCCCGGTCGATCACGTCGTCGAGGCCGGGGGCGCTGGCGTTCCAGGTGTACTGGCAGAGCTCGAACAGCGTCGTGCCCTCGATGATCGGATCTCCGTCCGCCGCCGCCGCGGCCGCGAGGCGACCGAGCTCGACGGCACGGTCGAAGTCACGCGACAGATCGGCGGCGCGTGCGGCGCGGCGAAGCAGCTCGAGGTGGGAGCACGACGCCAGCTCCGCCGGCCGGTCGACGCGGTGCCAGATGTCGAGGGCGCGCCCGTAGCTCTCGCTCGCCTCCGCCATCGCACCGATCGCTTCGGCCGCGGATGCCGCCGACATCGATGCCCGAAGCGCCTCCCCGAGCTGGGCACCGGCGGTGTGCAGGCGGGCGATCTCGCCCAGCCGCCGCGGCTGGTGACGCTCCAACGCCGCTGCGGCGCGGGCGAAGAGCGCGGTGCGCTCGCCCGGGAGGAGCTCGTCGAGGAACACCTCGCGGACGAGGTCGTGACGGAAGCGGAAGCCCTCGGGCTCCTCGACGAGGAAGCGCTCGCGGCAGAGCTCGTCGATCGCCGCCTGGTGGCTCGCCGGGTCGAGCTCGGTCGTCGCTCGGAGGACGAGCCGGTCGACCGGTGCGGCAAGGGTGGACGCCGCCTGGACGCAGCGGACGGCGTCGGTCCCGAGGGCCTGGCTGCGTGCGAGCACCACGTGGCGCACGCCCTCCGGGAGCCGGTCGCCCGCAACGCCGGCGGCCAGGATCTCCTCGACGTAGAACGGGTTGCCACCGGAACGTCGTGACAGGTCCCGACCGGTCGACTCGCTGGGTTGCTCACCGAGGATCGCCGTCGCCAGCTCGCCGATGACGCTGTCGGGCAGCGCCGCGAGGTCGATCCGCTCGCAGCGCACGGTGCGTTCGATGTCGGCGAGGAACTGGAGCAACGGGTGCCGCCGGTGCAGTTCGTCGCTGCGATAGGTGCCGATCATCAGGACGTCGTCGAGCCCCCGTGCGCGGAGCAGCGAGATCAACAACGCCCGCGTCGTCTGATCCGCCCAGTGCAGGTCCTCGACGGCGACGACGAGCGGCTGACGGGCCGAGACGTCGCGCAGCAGCGACTGGAACTGACCATCGAGGCGCGCCGGCCACCTGCGACAGCGCCGTCGGCTCAGCGTCGTGACTGCCGTCGACGAGCGGTGTCAACTCGGGATGGATCGAGACGCCGAGCTCGGCGGAGACAGGTACGAGCTCGGCGACGATCTCGGAGATCGCGCTCAAGGGCCGGATCTCACCGCCGTGCTCGAGGCATCGGCCGCACACGGCGCGCACCGCACGCGCCCGAGCGTCGTCGAGCAGCTCGTCGAGCAGGCGGCTCTTGCCGATTCCCGCCTCGCCCGCCACCAGCAGCAACGGGACACGATGCGCCGGGTCGCGCGCGAGCAGCGAGTCGATGGCCAGTCGCCCTGCCCTGACCTCCTCCTCACGACCGACGATCCGGTCGCTCGAGACTCGCCTGTTCATCGCTTCCATCATCGCAGTGGCATCGTCATCGATCGGCCGGTCGACCTCATCGGGGCGGCTACCTCAGATCGGACGTGAGGTACCTCAGACGCACATCTGAGGCACCGATCACGTCACGATCGGGCGCCAGCCCGATGACCGGCGGGGTCGTTCGCCTGCACCATCGCCGGCATGGCCCGCGACCACCACGACACGGACACGGCGAACGGCCGCTCCGGCGACGCGCACATCGCCGCTGCCGTGACTCGGCTCGAGGCGGCGGTCGAGGACAGACCCGGATTCGGGCGGGCGACCAACACGGCGTCGATCACGCTCGTCGACGGCCTCCGGTGCTGCAGCGAAGAGGGTGCCTGGTCGATCGACACCGACCTCCCGATGGGTCTCGGCGGAACAGGTTCGGCACCTACTCCCGGAGTCCTGTTGCGAGCGGCGTTGGGCAGCTGCCTGGCGATGGGCTACCGGCTGCGCGCCGCCCGGCGCGGCGTCCCGGTGCGATCGATCCGGGTGACGGTCGAGAGCGACTCCGAGATCGACGGCATGCTCCGCACATCATCCGCGGCACCGCCGGGGTTCACGGCGATCCGCTACCACGTCGAGCTCGACAGCAGTGCGCCGACCGAGGACATCGAGGCGATGGTCGACGAGGCCGACCACCTGAGTCCGATCCTCGACACGGTCGGCCGCACGAACCGGCCGCGCCGATCGCTCTCGATCGTCGACGGTGCCGCCTGATGGACGCCCGACGACACCTCCTGGTCCAGCGGCGCGGGTGGGATCGCGCCTCCGACGTGCTACGCCCGGTACTGGCAACGCCAACTGCTGCCCGCCCAACGCCTCCTGATCGAGACGGCCGAGCTCGCCCGTGGCGACCGCGTGCTCGACGTCGCCTGCGGCAGCGGCGAGATGACGGTCGCCGTGGCCGCCGCAGTCACGCCCGGCGGGTGGGTGGTGGCCACGGACCTCTCGCCGAAGATGGCGTCGGCGACCGAGGTCCGTGCCGCCACCGCCGGCGCTGACAACGTCGAGGTCGCCTGCTGCGACGCCCAGCAACTGACCGTCGACGGCCCGTTCGACGTGGCCCTGTGCTCGCTCGGCCTGATGTACGTTCCGCACCCGGCGGTCGCGGTCGCCGAGCTGCGCCGGGTGGTGCGGCCGGGCGGTCGCGTGGTGCTGTCCGTCTGGGGCGATCGGCGTCGCTGTGGCTGGGCCTCGGTGTTCGGCATCGTCGACGCACGCGTCTCGAGTGACGTGTGCCCGCACTTCTTCGCCCTCGGAGCACCCGGGATCCTGACCGGCGTGCTCCGTGACTCCGGATTCGTCGACGAGGGCGAGGCGCGACTGAACGTCTCACTCGACTACCGAGACGGTGACGAGGCACTCGGCGCCGCGTTCCTCGGCGGTCCGGTGGCACTCGCCTACGGCCGGTTCGACACCGAAACCCGCGACCAGGTGGCGGACGAGTACCTCGCCTCGATCGACGACTTCAGGACCGACGACGGCGGCTACGCGGTGCCAGGTGAGTTCGTCGTCGCCTCCGCCCGCCGCCCGGATTGACATTCGCCACTCGAATCACAGACACCCAGCAAAGGAGAGACCCATGACCCTCACCGACAAGCCCGTCGACAACGGCGTCAACACCGAGGCCCTGATCGGCGCCCGCAACGCCCTCACCGAGCAGCCCGCCGCTGCTGACTTCACGTGGCGGGCGACGTGCTCGTGGGTGCACGGAACCCACAGCACCTCGACGGTCGACGGCTTCGCCGGCCTCGGCCAGGAGATGAACCATCGCACCAAGTACCGGTTCGAGGTCGATCACCCGGAATGCTTCGCTTCGCAGGACCTCGGCGCCACTCCGGTCGAGTACGTCCTCGTCGGCCTGGCCGGCTGCCTGACCGCCGGCGTGGCGGCCGTCGCCCAGCATCGCAACGTTCAACTGCGATCGGTCACGGCGACGATCGAGGGGCACATGAACGTGCTGGGCATCCTCGGCGCCGACCCCGACGTGCGCAACGGCTTCGACGGCGTTCGCGTCCGCTTCGAGATCGACGCCGACGCGCCGCGGGCCGACATCGAGGCGATCGTGGCGCAATCGCAGAAGCGGTCGGCGGTGTTCGACATCGTCACCAATCCAACCGACGTCATCGTCGAAGTCGCCTGACGGGCGACGTCGGCGATCCCCGCGATCGTCAACCAGACCACCCAGATACATCAATCTAATTTGATTGGATTGGTCCGAAGGAGTACGGTTGACAGCGTGCAGAGGACCGTCGCAGCCCGTCCAGCACTTGGCGATCCGCCGGCGTTCGTACGTCTGGCGTCCCACCCGTTGCGATGGCAGCTGCTGCGAGAACTGGTGCAGAGCGATCGGGCCGTCCGGGAGCTGATGATGCTGGTCGACGAGCCGCAGAGCTTGGTGTCGTACCACTTGCGTCTGCTCCGCGACGGCGGACTCGTCTCCACGCGTCGAAGTTCGGCGGACCGCCGCGACAGCTACTACGCGATCGATCTCGACGCCTGCCGCGAGGCGCTGCAGCACGCCGGCGGTGCTCTGCATCCCGCGCTGCGACTCGTCCCCGAACCACCGGCGTGCCGCCGTACCGGGCGTTCGCGCCGGCGCCGGGTGCTGTTCTTGTGCACGGGGAACAGCGCGTGGTCGCAGATGGCTGAGTCGCTGCTCGTTCGCATGTCAGCGGGGGCGATCGAGGCGGCGAGCGCGGGCAGCCATCCGAAGCCACTGCACCCCAACGCCGTCCGCGTCCTTCGCACGCGTGGCATCGACATCAGTGCGAACCGCACCAAGCACCTCGACGAGCTCGTCGCCCAGCGGTTCGACACGGTGATCACGCTGTGCGACCGCGTGCGCGAGGTCTGCCCCGAGTTCCCGTCCAGCCCCGAGCTCGTGCACTGGAGCGTCCCCGACCCTGCGCTCGAGGGTTCGACCAACCGTGCGTCGTACCCGGCGTTCGAGCGCACCGCCACCGAGCTCGAGACGCGCATCAACTTCCGGATGCGTCTGATCGCCGACCCGACAACGACGAGGAGGTCCACGAATGCCGAACGATGAGGTCACCAACGTTCGCTACATGGTCGATGACGTCGAGGAATCGATCGCGTTCTACACGGAGCTGCTCGGCTTCGAGGTCTTGACGAGCGCGCCGCCGGCGTTCGCCGACGTCAAGCGAGGGAACCTCCGGCTGCTGCTCTCCGGGCCGAAGTCCTCCGCCGGTCGCCCGATGGCGGACGGTGCCACGCCAGGACCCGGGGGTTGGAACCGGATCCACTTCATCGTCGACGACCTCCATGCCGAGGTCGGACGGCTCCGCGATGCCGGCGCGACGTTCCGCAACGACGTCGTGGAGGGCCCCGGCGGGAAGCAGATCCTGCTCCAAGACCCGTCCGGCAACGTCGTCGAGCTGTTCCAGCCGGCACCTCGCTGAACGGACGGGCATCCCCGCTGGCGGTGCGGATGTGTGGGGTGATGGCGCCGCCCGGTCCGTGGATCACGACGAGCGTCGGAGTCTCGCGTCGTTCGGACGTCTGCCTACGATTCGTCCGTGATCTTCATCACCGCCAAGTTCCGAGTTCTCGCCGAACACGCTGACCGCTGGCCGGAGATCACGCGGGAGTTCACCGAGGCCACTCGGGCCGAGCCAGGAAACCTCTGGTTCGAGTGGTCGCGCAGCCTGGACGACCCGACCGAGTACGTCCTCGTCGAGGCGTTCCGCGACGGCGATGCCGGGGCGGCCCACGTGCAGTCGGACCACTTCGCCACCGCGACGGCGACGCTGCCCGGCTACCTGGTCGAGACGCCGCAGATCGTGAGCCAGACGGTCGAGCAGGACGGCTGGTCCGAGCTGGGTGAGATGCGCGTCGACTGACCGTGGTCGCCGGCGACTAGAGCGCCCCCGCCTTCAGTTGCTCCTCGATGTGGTCGGCCTGTCGCAGGGCCAGCGCCACGATCGTCAGCGTCGGGTTTGCCGCGGCCCCGGTGGTCATCACGCTCCCGTCGGACACGAAGAGGTTCGGCACGTCGTGGGCGCGACCGAACTCGTTCACGACACCGTCCTGCGGTCGTGCGCTCATGCGCGCGGTGCCGAGGTTGTGGGTCGTCGGATACGGCGGGACGCGGATCGTGCGCGTGGCGTCGACGGCGCCGTAGACCGATTCGCCCGCGGCGTACGCGTGCTCGCGCATCGCCGCGTCGTTCGGGTGATCGTCGAAGTGCACGTTCGGCACCGGCAGGCCGAACTGGTCGTGCACGTCGTGGTTGAGCGTGACGCGATTGGTCTCCTGAGGGAGGTCTTCGCCCACCAACCACATGCCGGCCATGTGGTCGTACTGCTCCATCACGTCGGCGAAGTCGCGACCCCAGGCACGTGGACTCAGGAAGGCGGCCAGGAACGGGACGCCCAGCGAGAGCAGTTGCATGTAGTAGCCGCCGACGAAGCCGCGGTCGGGGTCGTTGCGCGATTCGTCCGTGACGATCCCCGACATCGTCTCGCCGCGGTACATGTGCACGGGCTGGTCGAACGTGGCGTACACCGATCCCGTCAGGTGGCGCATGTAGTTGCGCCCGACCTGGCCGCTGGAGTTGGCCAACCCGTCGGGGAAGAGCGACGAGTCGGAGCTCAGGAGCAGCCGTGCCGTCTCGATGGCGTTGCACGCGACAGCGACGGCCCGCGCCTGCTGGCGCCGTTCGTTGCCCTCGGCGTCGACGTAGACGACGCCAGTGACCTTGCCCGAGTCGTCGTGCTCGATCCGGGTCGCCATCGACTGGGGCCGCAGGTCGAGCCGGCCCGTCTGCTCGGCCTTGGGGATCTCAGCCGTGAGCGTCGACCAGTGGGCGCGCTGCTTGTCGCCCTGGAAGTTGAAGCCGTCCTGGATCGTCGCCGGTCGCCCATCGCGCGGAACGGTGTTGAACGCCATCCGGCCCGTGTTGACGTCCCGGTAGCCGGCGCGCTTGGCGCCGTTCCCCATCACCTTGAAGTTGTTGTTGGCCGGCGAGGCCGGGACGCCGTTCGTGCGCGTCACGCCCATCCGGTACTCGGCCCGGTCGTAGTAGGGCTCGAGGTCGGACAAGCCGATCGGCCAGTCGAGCAGGTTGGCCCCGGCGATGGGCCCGTGCTCGGAGCGGATCCGGAACTCCCACTCCTTGAAGCGCGGGCAGCAGCCCGCCCAGTGCACCGTCGTGCCGCCGACCGCCTTGCACGTCCACGCCGGCAGGTTCGGGAAGTCCTTGGCGATCCGCCACGAGCCGGACGTGGTGCGCGCGTCGAGCCACGCCAGCTGGCTGAACGAGGGCCACTCGTCGTCGACGAAGTCCTCCGGTTCGAAGCGCTGGCCCGCCTCGAGCAGCACGACCTTCACGCCCTTCTGGCAGAGCTCGTTCGCGAGCGTGCCCCCGCCGGCGCCGGAGCCGATGACGACGATGACATCGGAGTCGTCGGCCGCGAAGCGGTCCGGCGCGCGTGGAGTGGTCGGGCGGCGTGCTCATGGGACCTCCTCCGGGTCAGGAAGCCAATCGAGGTCGTCGAAGCCCCGGTCGATGTAGCCGCCCTTGTCGAACGACGGGCCCTCGTAACCGACCAGCTGCCACGTCCGAGCGTCGGTGTAGACCTCGACGACCGCCGTCGAACGGACGAGCTCGAAGAAGGCCGTGTCCTCGACTCCCTCCAGCACCTTGAGCTGCAGGTCCGCTGACAGCTCGGCGAACGCCTGGTCGTCGTTGAGGGCGGCGACGCCCTCCTCGATCGTCCGCGCCGTCGCAGGGTCCGCCTCGGCCGCCTCGATCAGCTTGTCCGCGACGCGCGCGTAGACCTCGTCGGGCAGTCTGTCGTGCGGGTACATCGTGCGAGCGGCGGCCGTGATCGTCGCCATCAACTGACTGCGAAGCGACGCCACTTCGGGTCTGCTCATGCGCAGCTCCCTCCGGTCGAGGTGTGATGGGTCCCCTCGACAGACACTATTTCCTTCCTGGCCGGCAGGTGACCGCCTGTCCGTTGCGCACCCTGACGGATCAGCGGGCGGCCGGAGCTCCGAGGGCGGCGAGGTCTCGTTCGGCGTAGCGACGGTGCTCCCACTCCTCGCTGAGCACGATGAGCAGGCACTCCTTGAAGGGGAACTCGTCGATCTGGGGCCATCCGGGCTCGGTGCGCGACACCTGCGATGCGAGCTGCTCGTCGGTGAGCGACTCGATGACACCGCCGACCATCGCCCGCCGGCTCTGGCGCACGGCGAGCACGGCGTCGAGCGCCGGACGCGCGTCGCGGTCCCAGGGGACGCCCTCCCAGCCGGGTGCCTCGTCCCACGGGAGGTCCAGCGGGTGCCACGGGAACGGGTCGCCGAGGATCATCCGGCCGACCCACGCCGCGCTGGCGAAGTTGAGGTGGCGGAGGGTCTCGATGAACGACCACTCGTCGTCGACGCGGGTGTGCAGCGCCTCGGCCGGCAACGACCGGGCGCGCTCGATCGTGCTCTCCCAGAGGCGCCCGAGGATCGCCCACGCCTCCCGGAACCCGTCGACGCCGTTGGGACGCATCTTCGCCCGCTCGGGCGTGCGGCGGTCCAACTCCTGCTCGACGAGCGGGGCGATGTCGACGCCGTTGACGAGGACGTTCTGGAGCTCACCGGAGATCTCGACGTCGTAGAGCTCGCTCCCTCGCATCCGCACCCCGCGGAGCAGTGCACCCCGGATCTGCGCACCACTCAGGTCGACGCTGCGCATCCTCGCGTCGTTCAGGTGCACCTGGGAGAAGTCGGCGTTGCGCAGGCTCACCCGCTCGAAGTGGGCGCCGGTCAGGTCCAGCTCGACGAACTCGGTCATCACCCAACGGTAGGACCGCGGCATCACCGACCTCGCCGACCGGCGTTACCGTCACCGGGATGGGCGCCACGGATGACCTCGCGAGCCTGTGGCGCTGGTTCGGCGAGCATCAGTTCCGCGGCTACTCGCCGATCTACGAGCGCATCGCCGACGCCGTGGCGGGCGACCGGGAGGTGCTCGAGCTCTTCCAGGAGGCGCCACCGGCCGCCCACCTGCCACCGGCGCCGCTGGGAGCCGTGCGCTACCTCCTGCTCGACGGTCTCGAGCATCCGCTGGCTGACGTCTACGGCGGACGTTCCGATGCGGACCCAGGCCCGCTCTTCCTCGACTTGTGCCGGACCGAACGATCCGATCTCCTCGCGGTGCTGGAGACGAGGCGGGTGCAGACCAACGACTGCGGGCGCAGCGCGATCATCGGTCCGGCGCTCACCTGGGTGGCCGCGCGGCTCCCGGCTCCCTACTGCCTGGTGGACGTCGGTGCGAGCGCCGGCATCAACCTCTTGTGCGACCGATACCGGCTGGACTACGGCCGCCACGGCGCCACGGGTCCGGCCGACTCGACCGTGCAGATCCGGTGCGAGGTGACGGGAGGCGATCCGCCGATCGCCGATCGACTGCCGCCGTTCGCCCAGCGGGTGGGGATCGACCTCTCGCCGATCGACCTGTCCGACCCCGCCGACGCGCGCTGGCTGCTCGCCTGCGTGTGGCCCGACACCGGCCGGGCCGAGCGGGTCGAGGCGTCCATCCGCCTGGCCCAGCAGGACCTGCCGCCGATCGTGGCCGGCCGGTCGAGTGCCGTGCTCCCGAACGTCCTGGCCGGTCTGCCCGCCGGTGCCACCGCGATCGTGACGACCACCTGGGCGTTCGGCTACTTCTCCCTCGACGAACGGGCGGAGTTCGTCGACATGCTCCGCGCCGCGTCCGGGCGACGGCCGATCGCGTGGGTGAGTGCCGAGGGTGGCGGGACCGTCGAGGCGCTCGCCGACCTCGGCGCCGGCGACTCATCCGGGCCGGACGTGCTGGGCGCCATGTTGTTCGACGGCGGTGTCGCCTCGGTCCACGTCCTCGGACACGTGCACGGGCACGGCAACTGGATCGAGTGGCGGGCGCCGGCCTGACCGCCCCGAGTTCCGGCGGCGCAGGTGCGCGTTCGGATATCGTCCCGGCGCGTGACGGACCCGGTCGAGACGCCTCAAGCCGGTCTGTTCGCCCTCGGGACGTCGTCGCACGCCTACCTCGAGTTCGATCTCGTGCCCGGCGCCGCGCCGCTGGCGCTGGTCTCCGCCCTCGCCGATCTGCGCGAGCCACGTACGACGATCGGCGGCGTCAACCTCGTGGTCGGTCTGCGGCCGGAGCTGTGGCGCGACGGCGTTGCCGGCGCGGCGCCTGACGGGCTCCACGGCTTCGACCGACCGGTCATCGGACCCGACGGCTTCACGATGCCGGCCACGCAACACGACGCCGTCCTGTGGCTGGCGGGCGCGGCCTACGACGTCGTGTTCGACGTCGCCCGCCGTGCCATCGCCGCGCTCGCGCCGGTGGCGGCGGTCGCCGACGAGACCTCCAGCTGGCCGTATCAGCACGACCGCGACCTGACCGGCTTCATCGACGGCACCGAGAACCCGAGCCTGGCCCGCGCCCCGACGGTGGCCATCGTCCCAGCCGGCGAACCTGGCGCCGGCGGTTCCGTCCTGCTGCTGCAGCGCTGGGTCCACCACGTCGCATCATGGGAGGCCCTCTCGGTCACGGCCCAAGAGGCCGTGATCGGGCGCAGCAAGGACGACTCCGAGGAGCTCGATCCGCGCCCCACCAACTCACACGTCGCCCGCACCGATCAGGATGAGGCCGGCGACATCTTCAGGCGCAACATGCCCTACGGCACGGTCACGGCCCACGGCACGATGTTCGTCGGCTTCGCCGCCGAGCAGCGCCCACTCGCCGACATGCTCGAACGGATGGTCGGCCTCGACGGTCCACGCGACGAGCTCACCCGATACTCGACTCCCGAGACCGGGGCGTACTACTTCGTGCCCGCGCTCAGCGCCCTCCACGAGCACGCGACCGACCCCGACGACGACTGAATCGTCCCGTTGGATCGCCCGACGGGAGCGGGCCCGCGTTGCCGTCGGCTCGTCAGTCGACGGCTTGCTTCCATCCGTTGAGGAACGTGACCTCCCGGGCGGGCCGGCGTGGGGCGGGGGTGAACGTGTCGCCGGTGTAGTAGCCGACGGCGAGGAGGCAGACCTGGGTGACGGTCGGGGGGATGCCGAGGAGCTCGGCGATCTCGGACTCGTGCTCGAGGTGGAACGTCGTCCACGCCGAGCCGATGCCCCGGGCTCGTGCGGCGAGCTGGAAGCTCCACACGCCGGGGAGGACCGAGCCGTAGTACGCGGCCGCGCCGCCCTGCGTCGATGGGTCGAGCGGAGGTCGGTCGAGGCGTACCGCGATGACGAGCGCCGGGACGTCGGCGAGGTGCTCGACGAGGAACTCGGCCGAGTCGATCACCTTCTGAGTGCGGTCGTCCATGCGGAGCTCGGAGTTCGCGGCGAGGTACGGCCGACCGACGGCGGCGAAGCGTTCGGCGATGTGCGCCTTGAGCCCCACGTCGGTGACGATCAGCCAACGGTTGCGCTCGAGGTTCCCGCCCATCGGGGCGTGGTTGGCGATCTCGATGACCTGCAGCAGGTCGTCGACCGGAACCGGCCGTGTGAGGTCGAGCCGCTTGCGCACCTGCTTGGTGGTGGTCAGCAGTCGATCGACCTCGTCGAGGTCGAACCCGGTGGTGGGGTGGGTGCTCATCTCACACCGGCAGTTCGTCGAGGAACCGCAGCACCGCGTCGTTCACGGGCCCCGGATGGGTCAGGTTGGCGGCGTGCGCGCCGGGGACCTCGACGACCGGTCCGGCGCCGGGCAAGCCCTTGGCGAGGTGGTGGGCATCCTCCATCGGAAGGGCGTGGTCGTCGACGCCGTGCACGACGAGGGCCGGGCAGGTGATGTCGGCCAGGCGGTCGGTGAGGTCGTCACGGCCGAACAGGCAGGCCGAGGGATGTCGCATCAATTCCTTCGGCCGCTCCTTCCACTTCGCGATCCACCGCCCGTTCTCGACCGGGTCGGCGACGATCAGCTCGGCGACGGCGTTGGTCAGCTCGTCGACGGGACCGTGCTCGAGCCACATCGCGGCCATCTGCTGCTCCTG
Organism: uncultured Acidimicrobiia bacterium; assembly: GCA_963784255.1. GTDB lineage: Bacteria > Actinomycetota > Acidimicrobiia > Acidimicrobiales > Ilumatobacteraceae > JALZMG01. The sequence continues at coordinate 432,549 of CAWAQO010000009.1, forward strand.
CTCGGCGACCTCGGGGCGTTGCGCCGTGGCCGCCGTGTCGAGGAGGATCAGCCCCTGGACCCGTTCCGGCGCCAGCAACGCGGCCCGCAATGACACGAAGCCGCCTTGGCTCATGCCGCCGATGACGGCCCGCTCGATGCCGAGGTGGTCCATCAGCCCGAGCAGGTCCCGCGCCGAGTCCCAGTACGTGAACGGCTGGTCGTCGAACTCGGTGCGACCGAACCCGCGCTCATCCCACGTGACGACCCGGTAGGTCGGGGCGAGCACCTCGATCTGCCGATCGAACATCGACCGGTCCATCAAGAACCCGTGGGCCAGGATGACGGGCGGACCGTCCCCACCGGTGTCTTCGTAGTAGAGGCGTTGCCCGTTGATGTCAGCCTGCGGCACGGGCCGCACACTAGGTGCGGCGCAGCGATCGGCGGATCGTCAGCGGCGGGCGACCTCCTCGAGGACGTGGTCCACGAAGGCGCGGGCGGCTGGGCTGATGTCACGCTGCGGACGCCAGGCGAGGACGACGGGCAGCACGATCGGAGGCCGCAAGCTGCGGACCTCGATCGGAGGTCCGTCGAGGGTCGTGATCGATCGGGGCAGGATGGCCGTGGCGAAGTCCCGAGCGGCCAGCGACCGCAGGAGGAACGGGTCCCCGCTCTCCAGGGCGAGGTGGAGGTCGTGGCCGGCCGCCGTCACGACGCTCCTCCAGCGCGTGGGTGATGGCGGAGCCACGGCGCAGCGCGACGAGTGGGCGCGACCCGAGGTCGGCGACCGTGACGGATCGCGTGCGGGGCGCCCGCTGCGGGGCGTAGGCGGCGATCACCTCGTCCTGGCTCAGCCGGCGGACTGCCAGCTGGGAGGGGACGTCACCACCGGCCAGGCAGAAGGCGGCGTCGAGGTCGCCGGTCGTCAGCCGCTCGAACATGTCGGTCGCGATGCCTTCGTGCAGGCCGACCTCGATCCCCGGGTACTCGTGGCTGAACCGGGCCACGATGCCGGGGACGTCGAGGTCACCGGCGGGGTGCAGGGCGCCGATCCGGACGCGGCCGCGCCACAGGCCGCGCAGCTCGTCGATCTCGGCTGCCGCGCCGTCGAGCTCCGCCATCACCCGACGAGCGCGACGGCGCGATGACCGTCCCGGCTTCCGTCGGCCTGACGCGGCGGCTCGTGCGCTCGAACAGCGGCGTGCCGAGCTCGCGCTCGAGCTGGCCGATCTGGTGGGACAGCGCCGATTGGGCGACGTGGAGCTCCTGCGCGGCGCGCGTGAAGTGGCACAGGCGGGCCACGGCCTCGACCGCCCGGAGTTGTCGCAGCTCCACGACGATCGATCGTAGAACGCGATCGAATGATGTGCACATGATCTGTTGATCCACTCGATCTGGTCGACGCATCCTGCAGTGGTGGCAACTCAGGACCAGATCACCGTGAACCTGCTCGACCCTGCCGCCAGCACGGACACCGCGCTGGTGGACGAGCTCTGCGCCCTCGTCAACGACGTCTACGCCGTCGCCGAGGAGGGGATGTGGCGTGACGATGCGACGCGGACGTCCGCCGAGGAGCTCGCGGGGATGATCGCCGCCGGCGAGATCCTGGTGGCCAGCACGGCCGATCGTCGCATCGTCGGCAGCGTGCGGCTGCACGACGTCGCCGCCGACACCAGCGAGTTCGGGATCCTGGTCGCAGCCCGGGATCAGCGCGGCCTCGGCATCGGACGGGCCCTCGTCGACGAGGTGGAGCGGCGGTCCCGCCAGCGCGGCCTCGGCGCGGTGCAGCTCGAGCTGCTCGTGCCGCGCGACTGGAGCCATCCCACCAAGGAGTTCCTCACGTCCTGGTACGGACGGCGGGGCTACCGCACTCGTGCGCACGACCACGATCGACGGGGCATACCCGCACCTCGCCCCGCTCCTGGCGACACCGTGCGACCTGCAGATCCATCGGAAGGAGCTGCGATGACCGCACGCCCGGGAGCCACGTCACGATCCGGCAACTCTTGGGTGGAGGCGACAGAACGTGTCGCCCTGGCACAACAGTTGCGGAAATGCGACGGCGGGCGTCACGCCGCGGCGGTGGATGCGGACGAGCGCCGTCGCGCCCGTCCCGGCTTGAAGACGGCGAGCGCGGTGGCGACCGTGAGGGCGGCGACGTCGTAGGCCGCGCCGGCGATGAGTGGGGCGGAGCTGGCGTCGCCGTCGTCGGCGAGCACGGGTCGCAGGATCGTGGCCCCGACGACGATCACCGTCACGATCAGGATGAGCTTGATGACGACCCAGGGGTAGCGCAGCACGCCCCACGGCGTGATGAGCCCGAGGGTGATGCCGGTCAGCAGGGCGAGGAAGCTCAGCGGGATCCCGAAGAACAGCGCGAACGTCCCGAGGAGGTCATGGCTGGCGTCGACGAAGGCCGGGTCGTCGGACAGGGCCCGCCGGATGGCAACGGCGAGGAAGCCGGCCGAGTCGCCGAGCAGGCCGACGGACACGACGATGTGGATCGTCAGCACGACGTTGCGGGTGCGCCGTCCGAACCGCCGGCGGGCGCCGGTGTCGAGCTGCGTGGCGGTGGTGGCGCTCACGACGGTTCCGGCGTGCCGGGGCCCACGGGTGGGGCGCCGATGAAGCTGAAGTGGATCGTGGCCAGCCGCCACTCGCCGCCGTCCTCGACGGTGACGAGCGTGGCCCGCGTCGTCGCAGGGATCGGGTGCCCCTGCGCCGTGCCGCGGGCGTTCCAGCGGGCGGTCGTGATGGCGCAGTCGCCGTACCGGCGCGTGGTGACCTCGTCGAGGCTCAGCGCGTCGTAGTGGAGCTGGCCGCCGGTCTGGCGGTGCAGCCAGGCCGCCTTGGGGAGCTGGAAGCCGACGGGGCCGATGCCGATGAAGTCGTCGGTGAGCAGGCGGTCGGTCGTGGCGGTGTCGCCGTCGCGCTCGGCGTCGGCCCAGGCGGTCAGGAAGCTGGTGAGGTCGCTCATGGTGTGGGCTCCTGGTGTTCATGGCGTGCGACGTCGGGGGGAGGTGTCGCCGTCGGGATGTCGGTGATGCTGGGGACCGCGTTGGCGAGGACGGCGAGCGCCCCGGCGGTCCACGGCCCGCGGGTGAGGACGACGAGGTGGTCGAGGCCGAGCGCCGCCAGCGCCGTGGCCCGCTCGACGAAGGTGGCCGCCGGTTCGCCCGGCTCCAACCGGGTGCTGACCGTCTTCTCGATCGCCTCGAACGGCCGTCCCTCGGTCGTGCAGTGCCCGGCGAGCACGGCGAGCTTGTGGCGGATGAAACCTCCCCGTCGCCGACGTCCGGCAGGTTGCAGGCGTCCGCGTAGCGGGCGACGAGTCGCAGCGTGCGTCGCTCGCCGCTGCCGCCGATGAGGATCGGCGGGTGCGGAGTGGTCGTCGGTGCCGGGCTGCCGATCGGTCGCCCGGCGTGCAGCCGGCGCCCGTCGAACGGGCTGTCGTCGCCGGACCACATCCGCAGGGCCAGCTCGAGGGCGTCCTCCAGGGCGTCGAACCGGTCGGCGACGGCCGGCAACGCGATGCCCATCGCGTCGGCCTCGGCCTGCTGGTAGCCGGCCCCGATGCCGAACCAGGCGCGCCCGCGGGAGAGGACGTCGAGGGTGGTCACGGCCTTCACGAGGAGGGCGGCCGGCCGCAGGGTGACGGAGGCGACCATCGTGCCGACGCGGACGCGCGTCGTCCGGGCGGCGAGGTGCCCAAGGGTCGTCAGTGGCTCCAGCATCGGCTCGGAGGCGTCGGTGCCAGGCTCCGCCTGCACGAGGTGGTCGGCGACGAAGACGCTGTCGATGCCGGCCTCGTCGACCACCTCGGCGACGTGAGCCAGCTCGTCGTCGATCGGGCCCGCCCAGGAGAAGTTGGAGATCATCACGCTGGTCCGCATGGAACCCCTTTGCTCGCGGTCATGATTCGATGTCTAACCATGAAGATTAGATCTCGAACCCTTCGATATCAAGGCGTTGTGCTAGTGTCTCGCCCATGCGCCGCCACGGCGAACCGATCGGCCTCGAGCTGGCCCGGACGGGTCGGGTCCTCAGCCGGGCGTTCGACGATGCGCTCACCGCCGTCGGGGGGTCGCTGCCCGTGTGGCTGGTGCTGACGACCGTCAAGGGCGCCGAGCACACGCGCCAACGCGACATCGCCGGCGCCATCGGGCTGGAGGACGCCACCTTGACCCACCACCTCCACCGGATGGAGCGCGACGGCCTCGTCTCGCGCCATCGTGACCCGGCGAACCGCCGCAACCAGGTCGTCGCCCTCACTGCCGATGGTGAGGCGTTGTTCCAGCGGATGCTCGCCACGGTCATCGCGTTCGACTCCCGGCTGCGGCGGGGCCTCCGCGTCGCCGAGCTCGAGCAGGTGCGGACCTCGCTCGAGCGGCTGCGAGCCAACGTCGCCGCCGCGCCGTGACGCGATCACAGCTCCTCGCGTCGGGCGCGCGGGATTCGTGTCGCCCCGCCTGTTCTTCGACCACCGCCTGCCCCGCCTCGCGGGCGAGCCGACGACCACCCAGGATCCTGGGATTGGCGTCGCAGCCGAGGCGGGCGCACGCTGGGACGATGAACCTGCATGATGCGGACCGGGCCGTCGCCGCGGCGGCGGGCCCGCTCGTCGTCTCGGCCGACAACCCGCGCTACTTCTCGGTCGCCGGTGACGGGCGGGTCGTGTACCTGACCGGCGCCCACTTCAACAGCAACCTCCAGGACGGGCTGGGGTTCGGTCGGGACTGCCCCGACGAGCCTGAGCGCTTCGACTTCGCCGCGTACCTCGAGTTCCTCGCCGACCACGGCCACAACTTCATCCGCCTGTGGCGCTGGGAGCAGTTCCAGGGCTACCTGCCCGGGGCCGACGTGCACTTCTGCATGACGCCGCAGCCGTGGCCGCGCTCCGGTCCCGGCACGGCGATCGACGGCAAGCCGCGGTTCGACCTGACGCGGTTCGACCCCGCCTACTTCGAGCGGCTCCGCGAGCGGGTCGCGGCCGCCGGCGCGGCCGGGCTGTACGCATCGGTGATGCTGTTCGAAGGGTTCAGCATGCACCTGACCGAGGTCCCGACGAACATCACCGGTCACCCGTTCCACGGCGCGAACAACGTCAACGGCGTCGACATCAGGTCGATCGTCGACTACCAGGAGCTGCCGCTCGATCCGACGATCGAGGTCCTGCAGGAGACCTACATCCGCCACGTCGTCGACACCGTGCACGACCTCCCCAACGTGCTGTACGAGGTCGCCAACGAGTCGTCGGGCGTGTCCGCCGACGTCGTGACCATGCCGGACGGGACGACGCTCGACACCCCGAGCGCCGACTCGACGGCGTGGCAGTACTGGGTGATCGACGTCCTCAAGCGCCACGAGCGCGACGCCGGTCGCACGCCGCACCCGATCGGGATGACGTTCCAGTTCCCGGTCGCCGACCAGCGCACCGTCAACGACCCGCTGTGGCGGAGCCCGGCCGATTGGATCTCACCCGGCTTCGACGACGCCGACGCCCCCTTCGACAGCCGCTGGCGCCACGATCCGCCGCGCCAACGACGGCACCAAGGTCGTCATCTCCGACACCGACCACTACTCCCCCATGGAAGCCGACGCGTTGTGGGCGTGGAAGTCGTTCCTGCGCGGCCTCAACCCGATCCTCTACGACCTCGGCATCGCGGCCGGCTTCGATCCCCTCGACCCGGCGCTCGAACCGGCCCGCCTCGCCCTCGGCGACACCCGCCGGCTCGCCGAGCAGCTCGACCTCGCTCGCACCGAGCCGCAGGGCCACCTCGCCTCCAGTGGCTTCGCCCTGTGTCGACCGGACCACGACTACGTCGCGCTGCGTCCGGCGGGCGACGGCGGTCCGTTGTCGCTCGACGTGCCGCCCGGGACCTACGCCGTCCGGTGGATCGACATCGACGACCGCATCGACCACGCCGGGGACGACCTCGTGGCCGACGGTCCGGCCGCCACCGTGCTCACATGCCCGTTCGCCGACGACCACTCGGGTGTCGTCCACCTCAGCCGGAGAGGCTGACGGCCGGCGATCCTGACGCGCGCCGTTGTCCTACAGTCCGCTTCGCCCGTTTCGGGAGCGCCGTCACCGTGATCGAAGCCGGCGAGCGGATCGCCGGCCGTGAGGACCCCGAGATCTCCGCCGAGATCGCGCGGTTCCTGACCGCCGAGGGCATCGAGCTCTGCACGACGACGAAGGTCGAGCGGATCGAGTCGACGAGCGCCGGTGTGCGCCTGCACACCACCGGCGGGCGAACGATCGAAGGTTCCCACCTCTTGGTCGCCGTCGGGCGCTCGCCGAACACCGACCGCCTCGACCTCGATCGCATCGGGCTGTCGACCGACGAGCGGGGCTACGTGCGCACGGACGGCGTGTTCCGCACGGCGGTCGACGGCGTCTGGGCGCTCGGCGACATCAACGGCCGCGGCGCGTTCACGCACACGTCGTACCAGGACTACGAGATCCTCGCCGATCACCTCAGCGGCGGGAACCGCACGGCGGACGGACGCATCCCGACGTATGCCCTGTTCACGGACCCGCCGCTCGGGCGGGTGGGCATGACGGAGTCGGAGGCGAGAGCGTCGGGACGGAAGGTCAGCAAGGCGACCGTCCCAACGTCCGCGGTCACGAGGGCCGCGCTCGACGGCGAGACGGACGGGCTCATCAGCATCCTCGTCGACGACGAGTCGGAACGCTTCCTCGGCGCTTCCGTCCTCGGGATCACCGGCGACGAGATCGTGCAGATCATCAGCGCGCTGATGCACGCCGACGCGCCGTACCACGTGCTCGCCGAGATGCTGCCGATCCACCCCACGGTCGCCGAGTTCTCTCCGACGATCCTGGGGCGTCTCGCCCCGCTCGAGTAGGACCGGCCCACCTCATCGGTCAGCGTCACGAGCCTGAATCCCGCGAGCACCGCGAGACTCCGTTTGGCACTGCGCCCGAGTGGACGCTGTCAGCGGTGCTGGTCGTGTCCAGGGGGCACCGCGACGCAACCCTCGATGAAGACCCGCACGGAGGTGACGAAGAGCTCCTCGCCGTGCCACGGGCTGGTCACCACGGCACGGTGGAGGTCCGGCCACGCGTCGCCGGGTGTCGAGAGCGCGGCCCGTGCATCGAGGAGCTCGGTGATGGCCCGTCGGATCGTCCACCCCCATGTGAGCTTCTCGATCCCCTCGATGAGGAGCAGCCGGACGGCCGGATCCACACCGGCCGTGGCGAGGATCTCCGCGGCTCGGCCGTAGATCGGGACCGCCGGTGCTTCAGGTGTCGAGCCGACGAGGAGCAGGGCCGCGTTCGGGTGCCGTAGCACCGTCCGGTAGAACGAGCGCGCCGAGTCGAGCATCCACTGCTGCCAGTCACCGGCGAACGGCGGTTGGCGGACCTCGTCGAGCACGAGGACAGCGACCTCCGCCAGGATCTCCGCCTTGTCGGCGAAGTGGTGGTACAACGACGGCGCGCGCACACCGAGGCCCCTGGCGATGCGCTCGACGCTCAGCGCGTCCAGCCCTTCGGTGTCGAGCACCTCCAGGGCGAACTCGGTGACGCGCCGCCGCGACAGGATCGCGGGGCGCGCCACGGATCAAGCGAGACCGCGCACGGCGGATCGGAGGGGCCCGCCGCGACGGTCTCTGCGTTCGGACATCTGGGACGTCAGCCGGGTTGCAGCGCCACGGCGCGCTCGCGCAGCCGTGGGTCGGGGACCGGGACGGCGGCCAGCAACTCCTTCGTGTAGTCGTCGCCCGGCTCCGTGAAGATCGTCGCCGACGCTCCCTGCTCGACGAGGCGGCCGTTGCGCATGACGACGACGTAGTCGGCGATGTTCTCGACGACGGAGAGGTCGTGCGACACGAAGAGGTACGAGATGCCGTCCTCCGCCTGGATCTGTCGCAGCAGGTTGAGCACCTGGGCGCGCACCGACACGTCGAGCGCCGAGACGGCTTCGTCGCACACGATCAACCGGGGTTCGAGCGTCAGCGCGCGAGCGATGGCGACCCGCTGCAACTGGCCGCCGGACAGCTCGCTGGGGTAGCGGTTGGCGATGCCGTGGCTGAGCGCCACGCGATCGAGCATCCGGAGCGCCCGCTCCTCACGATCGCGACGGTTCATGTCCGTCAGCACACGCAGCGGTTCGGCGATCGATCGGCCGACGGGGATGCGAGGGTCCAGCGAGCTGTGCGGGTCCTGGAACACGATCTGCATGTCCTTGCGGGCCTTGCGCAGCTGCCGCCGGTCCAGCGCCAAGAGATCGACCCCGCCGAGGTGGATCCGTCCGCCGTCCGGCTCGAGCAGGCGCAGCACCAGGTAGGCCGTCGTCGACTTGCCGGCGCCCGACTCGCCGACCAGTGCGACGGTGTGCCCGGCGTCCACGTCGAACGACACGTCGTCGACGGCGACCACCTCCGAGGCGCCGCCGCGCCGCTCGCGACGATGGAAGCGCTTGGTGAGGTTGCGCACCTCGAGCAGCGTCATGTCCGCACCCCCGAGAGCTCGAGCTCCCCGGCTCGCACGCAACGGGTCCACCGTCCGGGCGTCACCTCGAACAGCTCGGGCGTGCCCGTCGTGCACTTCTCGACGCAGTGGTCGCACCGTGGGTGGAACCGGCAGCCTTCGGGCATCAGGTCCGGTGGGGGCACCTGTCCCGGGATCGCCACCAGCTCGCCGATCGACCGCCCTCGCTTCGGGATCGAGCCGAGCAGCCCGTCGGTGTAGGGGTGCTGAGGCGAGACGAACAGGTCGATCACCGGGGCCCGCTCGACAACCTCGCCGGCGTACATGACGGCGACGCGGTCGCACGTCTGGGCGACGATGCCGAGGTCATGGGTGATCAACAGGACCGCGAACCCGCTGTCCTCGCGCAGCTCCAGCAGGAGGTCGAGGATGCGCTTCTGCACCGTCACGTCGAGCGCGGTGGTCGGCTCGTCGGCGATCAGCAGCTTCGGGGACGACACCAACGCCAGCGCGATGGCGACGCGCTGGCACATGCCGCCGCTGAACTGGTGGGGGTAGTCGTTGGCGCGGCTCTCGGCCTTGGCGATGTGGACGCGATCGAGCATCGCGACCGCTCGTGCCCACGCGTCCTTCCGCGTGAGACCGAGGTGGCGCCGGGCGGCCTCGGCGATCTGTGTGCCGACGGTGTACGCCGGGTTGAGGCTGCGCGTCGGCTGCTGCAGCACCAGCCCGGCGATCCGTCCGCGGAGTCGCTGCCACTTGGCGTCGGAGAGATCCGTGACGTCCTGCCCGTCGAGCACGATGCGTCCGCCGGTGACACGGCCCCCCAGGGCCGACGTCAGACCGAGCGACGCCATCGCGGTGACCGTCTTGCCGGAGCCCGACTCACCGACGAGCCCGACGATCTCGTCGCGACCGACCGAGAGCGAGGCCGAGCGCACCACTGGCGTGAGCACGCCCTCGATCCGGTAGCTGACCTCGAGCTCGTGGAGCTCGAGGATCGACGTCGTCTCGGTCGAGGCGCCGGTGGCCACGGCCGGCGAGGTGCTGCGGAGGCTGGCCGTCACAACGACCTCCGTCCGATCCCCATCGCGTCGCGCAGACCGTCGCCGACGAGGGCGAACGCGAGGATCGACATGCTGAGCGCGATGCCCGGGGCCCACAAGAGGTTGGGCCGGTCGAGGCGGGAGGCGGCGTCGGCGAGCATCGAGCCCCAGCTCGCCGTCGGCGGTCGGACGCCCAGCCCGAGGTAGCTCAGCGTCGCCTCGGCGAGCATCGCCGTCCCCAGGACGAAGCTGATCTGCACCAGCATCGGAGGCATTGCGTTCGGGAGGATGTGGGCCCAGAGCACCCGCCGCCGCGGACAACCGATGCTGATCGAGGCCCGGATGAAGGTCTCGGCCTTGAGATCCTTCGTCGACGTGCGCACGAGCCGGAAGAAGCGCGGCGTCATCACGATGCCGATGGCGAACATGGCGTTCACGAGACCGGCGCCCAGCGAGGCCACGACGGCGATGGCGAGCACGAGGCCGGGCACGCTGAGGATCGTGTTGCTGATGAACGAGAGCAGGGAGTCGACGGCACCGCCCACGTAGCCGGCGATGAGGCCGAGCACCGAGCCGAGGATCGTCGCGATGGCGACGGCCTCGAGACCGGCCAGCAGCGACACCCGCGCGCCGTAGAGCAAGCGGCTCAGGACGTCGCGACCGAAGATGTCCGTCCCCAGCCAGTGATCGGCCGTCGGACCGAGTGCCGTGGCCGAGAAGTCCTGCTCGTTCGGTGGGTACGGGGCGAGCAACGGCGCGAGGAGGGCCGCGAGCACCAGAAGCACGATGAACGCCAACCCGGCGAGGGCCACCCGGTTGCGGGCGAACCGCGAGGCGAACGACTTGCGCCGGCGCACCGGCTCCCGGGACTCGGCCACCTCCGCGGCGACCGACGGCACGTCGGCGGTGATGGTCATCAGGCGGTCCGGACCTTCGGGTTCAGCAGCGGGTGGATCAGGTCGATCGCGACGTTCGTGATGAGGACGAAGATCGTCGTGAGCATCGTGACGCCGAGCACGACCGGGATGTCGCCGTTGATCGCCGCTCGTACGACGGTGTTGCCGATGCCGCTGATGTTGAAGATGGTCTCGATGATCACGGTGCCCGCGATCATCTGCGAGAGGCGTACGCCCAGCACGGTCATCACAGGAACAGCCGCGTTCTTCAACGAGTGCCGGTAGACGAGCGTCTTCGTCGGGATCCCGCGGCCACGGGCGGCGAGCACGTAGTCCGTGTCGAGCACGTCCACGAGCGAGCCGCGCAGCTGTCGGGTGACCTCGGCGATGCTGACCGTGGCCAACGCGATCGCCGGGAGGATGATGTGGTGGAGCCACTCGAGCGGGTCCTCCAGCAGGGGCACGTATCCCACGGCGGGGAACCAAGGACGTTCGACGGCGAACCACATGACGAGGATGAGGGCCACGAAGAAGCCGGGGATGGCGACGCCGACGCTGGCGAGCACCGTCACGATGCGGTCGAAGACCCCCTGCGGCCGGAGGGCCGCCGCGCTCCCGACGACCAACGCCACTCCGATGGCGATGAACATCGCCACCACGATCATCGAGAGCGTCGGCGGCACCGTCCGCTTGAGCATGTCCGTGACCGGCTCGCCACTCACCAGCGATTCACCGAGGTCGCCACGGACGGCGTCCTGGAACCAGTCGAAGAACTGGACGTAGACCGGGTCGTTGAGTCCGAGCTCCTCGCGCACCTGCTCGACCTGTTCCTGGCTCGCCGACTCGCCGGCGATGTTCATCGCCGGGTCACCGGGGCTGGCGTTGATGAGCACGAAGATCAAGAACGCGACCACGACGAGCTGGGCGGCACCCAGCAGGAGCTGCCTCACGGCGTGACGCCCCATCGTTCCTCGCTCAGATCCCCGCGTGCAGTCGCACGCTGTGGAGCACCGTACCGGTCATCGCGACGCCGACCGCTCAGTCCTCGGCCGCCACACCGACGTAGCGCATGTTCAGGCGGGCCAGCTCGGCCTCGTCGAGGCCCACGATGTCGCTCCTCGCCAGCACGTGCTGGACAGGTGCGCACACCGGCATGATCAGGGCCAGGTCGGCCATCTCCTCGGCCATCGCCTGGTAGGTGGCGGCGACCTCGTCGTCGCTGGCCGCGGGATCCGTGGCATCGGCCATCAGCGTCTGCAGCTCGGCGTCCTCCCCCTCGGCCATGTGGTAGGCGCCACCAGGCAGCCAATAGCGGGTGAGGCTCATCAACGGGTGCGGCATGGCGACGCTGGTGAGCACGATCGACTGGATCGTCCGCGCCTGCAGCTCGGCGACGGTGGCCGTGCTGCCGCTGACGAGCTGGGCGTCGAGACCGATCGCCTGGAGCATCGGCTGCAGCGCCTGCCCGAGATCCCGCGAGGCGGTCGTGCCGATGTCGTACATCTCGACCGTCTGCCCCCCGGCACCGGCCTCCTCGATCAGCGCCGTCGCCTGCTCGGGGTCGTACGGGTACGGATCGAAGCCCTCGACGTACAGCGGGTCGCCGGGCACCGGGTAGTTCTGCGACGTCGGTGCGCAGTCGGCGCCCCCGTCGAAGATGGCGTTGGTGATGCCCTCGCGGTCGACCGAGTAGGCGATCGCCTGGCGCACGCGCTGGTCCGAGAGCGGCTCGGCCGCGTTGACCAGGTACAGACCGATGATTGACGTCGGGATGAAGTCCACGACCTGCAGGTTGTCGTCACCCAACGCCCCCTGGATCTGGCTGTTGCTGCCGATGATCCACGAGGCGTCGTACTCGCCGGAACGAACGGCGTTGATGGCGACCTGGAAGTCGCCGACGAACGACATCGTGTACCCGGCGAGCTTGGCGCCACGCGGATCCCAGTACTCGCCTTCGGCCCGCTCGAAGGTGACGCTCTCCTCGGGGACGTGCTCGACCACGACGTAGGCGCCGGAGCCGTCGGGGTTGGCCGAGAAGTCGTTGCCGGCCGCGATGGCGGTCGGGTTGAGGATCATCCCGGCCGGACCGCCGAGCACGGTGAGCAGCTTTGGATCCGGCGCGCTCAGGGTGATCGTCACCTCGTAGGGCGCCGTCGCCTCGACCGACTCGATCGCCGACAGGTCGTTGACCTGCGTGCTGCCCTCGACCGTCATCGCGCGGTCGAGGCTGGCCTTGACGGCCTCGGCATCGAGGGGCGTCCCGTCGTGGAAGGTCACGTCGTCGCGCAGTTGCAGGGTGACGGTGAGCCCGTCATCGGACGTCTCCCACTCCGTCGCCAGCATCGGGCGCACCTCGGAGCGGTCCTTGGTGTCGGTCAGCGTGTCGTAGATCGCCGTGGTGTAGCCGCGGTTGCCGGTGTTCGGCTCGAGATGTGGATCGAGCTGCTGCGGACGACCGTCGGTCGTGACGACCAGCGTCGCGTCGAGGTCGTACTCGACGTCGTCGCCCGCGCTCTCGGCACCAGTTGTCTCGGTCGCCGATGTCTCGGGAGCCGACGTCCCCCCCGCCGGCTCGGTGTCGGTCGCCGCGCTCTCGGTCGGTGCGGTCGTGTCGTCGGTGGCGTCCGTGGCCGTTGCGGCGGTGCCTGCGGACGTGCCGTCCGCCGCATCGTCGTCGTCGTCACCTCCGCACGCGGCGGCGACGAGGGTGACCGCGATCAGACCGGCAACGACACGTCGGCGCCTCGGGCGACGATGGACGAACGGCGAGCTCTCGTGGTACATGCGTTGTTCCCCCTGTACGGCCGCGCGACGAGGCGGCGGTGGTGCTTGCGGACTCTCCCCGTGGAGTTGGACCGGGCACGGCGGACCCCTCATCGAGTCCGTTGATCCTCACGCCCCGGCTACAGGAGTAGCCTAATGACCCTAGGCAAAACTGTCAACCTCTGCACGGTCCCGATCCGTCCCGAGGCGGCGCCGGACGAGTCGCCCGGGACGCTCGCCCGTGTCGGCGTCGTCCGAGCGGATCGGCACGCCGGCGACCAAGGTCAGGCGATACCCGCGCGCGCCCTGGAGGAACCGCGTGGCGCCGTTGGGCAGGTCGTCGGTCAGGTGGGGCACCTCGATCGACAGTGACTCGAAATCGATCACGTTGACGTCCGCGCGGCGCCCGGGCTCCAGCAGACCTCGGTCGTCGAGCCCGTAGAGCTCGGCGTGATCGAGGGTGAGCCGGCGCACGAGCGTCTCGAGGGGGACCGTCGGACCGCGCCACCGATCGCGCCCCCAGTGGGTGAGCAGGAACGTGGTGAAGCTGGCGTCGCAGATGAACTGCACGTGGGCACCGCCGTCGCCCAGGCCCATCACGTAGTGGGCGTCGGTCACGAACTCGCGGACGGTGTCCAGGTTGCCGTGCTGGTAGCCGGTGGCCAGCCAGATCAGCACGGCGGCGCCGTCGTCGGCGACGAGGTGGTCGTACAGCACGTCCAGCGGGTCACGTCCGCTCGCCGTGGCGAGGGCCAGCATCGAGCGGGCCGGATCGGGCTCGTAGTCGGCGCCGTCGAGGCGGTAGATGTCGCCGACGTGCTTCTGCAGCGTCTGGTGGGTGTGCTTGCGCGGGTCGTCGGACGCCAGTGGGACATCCTCCTCCGAGAGGATGCGGGCCTTGACATCGGGATCGGCCATGCGGCGGGCGCGCTCGCGCACCGGAAGAGCGGCGATCTCGCGGTAGCTCGGTCGGGCGGTGAACGGGTGGTACGTGTCGAGAGTGACGAGACCGCCGACCGACCGCGGCGCGTACTGCGGGTGGACCCGCTCGCCGGCGGCCGCGCAGTCCCGGATGATCTCCCTGGCGCGGGTGAACTCGTCGCCGCCGAGCGCCCGGTTCTCGGCGAAGCTGAAGGTGATCGGTTGCCCGCTCTCGTGGTGCAGGCGCCGCATCATCTCGATCTCGGCCGACAGGGCGTGCTGGTCGCGCTGCGTGAGCCCCACCCGCATCGCCTCACCCGGCTGGCCCTCGACCCCGCCCGCGCTCCCGGAGGGCAGGATCTGGATCACGCCGCCGCCGGCATCGCGCACCGCGATCGCGATCGCTCGCAACTCCTCCTCGGGGGCCCGTGTGCCGGGGACGACGCTGCCGTCGGACGAGCGGTGGACCGACATCCGTGACGTCCCGAACCCCACCGCCCCGGCCCGGATGCCGTCGGCGACGAGGTGGGCGATCCGATCGACCTCCTCATCGGTGGCCGGCGCGTCGTCGACGGCGCGCTCGCCGAGGACGTAGGCGCGCACGGCGCTGTGCGGGACGTGGAACGCGACGTCAACGCTGAACTGCCGGCCGTCGAGGTGATCGAGGTAGTCGACGAACGACTCCCATCCCCACGGGATGCCGACGTGCAACGCCGTGCCCGGGATGTCCTCGACCCCTTCGGTGATGCGGACCAGCCAGTCCTCCCAGCCCGGCCGGACGGGCGCGAACCCGATGCCGCAGGCACCGGCGACGATGGTGGTGACCCCGTGCGCCGACGAGGGCAGGAGCGCGCTGTCCCACGTGACCTGCCCGTCGTAGTGGGTGTGGATGTCGATGAAGCCTGGCGTCACGACGAGGCCGGTGGCGTCGAACACCTCAGCGGCGGGGTCGTCGATCGACGGGGCGACGCGCTCGATCCGGCCGCCGCGGATCCCGACATCGGCGACGTAGCCGGGACGCCCGGTCCCGTCGACGACGGTGCCTCCCTTGATCAGCAGATCCAGCATCGAGGTTCCTCCTGCTCGGTCGTCATCGTGCGCTCCCCGACGGCGCGACCATCGGTGTCTTCGGATGGGCCATCGCGTGCGCCGACTCGCGCGCCGGCACGTCACGGACGACTGTCCGCTGCAACTCGTCGATCGCCGAGCGGTACGCCCGCACGAGCCGATCCTCGGCGGCGTAGTCGAACCGGTCGATGAACGCGGGGTACACCTCGGTCGTCGGTGGGTGCTGCTCCAGCCAGCGCACGTAGTCGGCGATCGCCTTCGTCGCCGGCACCACGTCGCAGTAGCCCAGCTGGTAGCGGACCTTGGACGTGTCGACGACGAGGTGGGAGAACTGGTTCGGCATCGGGTGCAGCTCGGCGTACGTGGCCATCGCCAGCTCGGCCGGCAGCGAGACGATCTCCAGCTCGGCGCCGAGGACGTCCGTCACCAGCTCGATCCACTGCGTCGTGGTGAACTGGTCGTCGTCGGCGCAGTTGTAGACGTGACCGTCGGCCACGTCCGGTCGGTCGACGGCGCACAGCACGGCGTGGGCGGCGTTCTCGGCAGCGCACCGCGACACGATCTCCTGGCCACCGTCGACGACGAGCATGAAGGGCCGCCGGTCGCGCACCCGCCTGATCACCGACCACTCGTACGGCACCGGGTTGCGGGCGCCGTAGAGCGCCGGGTAGCGGATCACGGTGCCGAGGTAGTCCCCCCGCCGAGCGGCGCCGAGGACGGCATCCTCGGCCGCCAGCACGAGCGCAGCGAACCGGTGGGCGCGCCCGCGGCGTCCGGCCAGTGGTCCGTCCTCCCGAGCGAGCACCTTCATGCCTCGGGGCCTGACGAGGCTCGGCTCGAGAGCGTTCTCGTAGGCGACGATGCCGGTCGTCGCGACGAGCTGACGGCACCGCCGGGCGAACACCTCGGCGAGCACCTTCACCCGCCCGTACATCGCGACGACCACCTCGAACTCGCGGTCACCGATCGCCTCGACGACGGTCTCCGCGAAGTGGGGATCGGCATGGATGTGCTCGACGTCGGGGACGTCGGGCGACTCGTGGGCACCACGATGGAGGATGGCGACGTCGTGGCCGCGCTCCAGCAGGCCGCGGACGACGTGCGGTCCGCTCGGGCCGGTGCCGCCGACGACGAGCGCGTTCACACCCGGCGCCACCTCAGCACCGGATGGCCGGTCGTGGCGGGCGACGGAGGCTGGATCACACCTTCTACGGCTGCGCCGATCACCGGATCGGCGGACTGGTCGTCGGCGAGGAGGCCGAGCAGCCGCCTTCCCCCGGCGTCAAGCAACTCGACCAGCACCGTGACGTACGGCGTGACGGCGGAGAACTCAGGGGCGAACGGCTGCCACGTCCGGGTCCACGCGTAGATCACGCCACGCGGCTCGACCTCGACCCACGACGGGTCGAAGCGGTGGCACGTGCCGCACAGCCACTGGGGCCCCCAGATCCATGTGCCGCAACCGTCGCAACGTTGGATCCGCACCACGCCGTCGGCGAGACCCGACCAGAACGGTGCGTCGAGCCCGTCGGAGAGCGGCCCGATCTCGCCGATCACCGGCATCGAGATCAGCTCCATCACGTCCCTCGCCTTCCCGTTGGCTCGTTGCTCAGCACGGCGGCGCTGACGAAGGCGTCGATGGGGCCACCGGTGACGAGCGAGCGTCGCGAACCAGGGACCTGGTTGGTCGACTCGCCGCGGAGCTGGCGCACCGCTTCGAGCATCAGCCCGATGCCGTGCACGAAGCCCTCCCCCACGTTGCCACCAGCCGTGTTGACGGGCAGTCCGCCCGATGGAGCGATCAGGTTCTCGAAGGTGAGCACCTTCCCCGCCGTGTCCGGGGTGCAGAACCCGAAGTCGAGGAGGGCGGCGACTGCCGCACCGGTGAAGTTCTCGTACAGCTGGACGTTGTCGACGTCGTCCGGTCCCAACCCGGTCTCCCTCCACAGTCGCTCGGCCAGGAGGCGGTACCCGGCCGACGTGTAGTCGTCGTCGTTGTCGAGGGACTCGCCCCAGTTCCGCGGCGAGCTCATCCCCGCCGCCACGATGTGCACCGGCTCGACGCCGAGGGCGGCCGCCCCGTCCTCGGACGTCAGGAGCAGCGCACCGGCCCCGTCGTTCTCCCGCGAGCAGTCGAACAGGTGGTACGGCTCGGCGATCCAGCGCGACGCCTCGTACACCGCTTCGTCGAGCTCGACGCCGCGCCCGACGGCGCGCGGGTTGCTGCGGGCGTGGTGGTAGGCGGCGAGGGCGAGCGCCCGTTGCGTCTCCCGAGGGACGCCGTCGTGCTCGAAGAGTCGCTGTGTCCGCATGGCACAGGTCTGCGCCGGCGCGATGATCCCGTGCGCGCGGTAGTGCGAGTTCATGAAGGCGGCGCTGACTGCCGCGCCGAGGCGGCCGACGCTGCGTTCCGCGCTGGCGCGGATCACGACGACGTGGCTGGCGTGCCCCGTCTGGATCGCGGCCGCGGCCTGCGCCAACGCGCCGACCGACGATCCGCCTCCCCCGCCGAACACCATGCTCGACCACCGCAGCTCGCGGAACCCGAGCGCCTCCGACAGCTTGGGGCCGTCGTTCAGATCGTGCCCGTAGGACGCGACGCCGTCGATGTCGTGGGGATCGACCCCGGCGTCCGCGCACGCCCGCAGCACGGCCTCGGCGCACAGCCCGAGCTGGCCGCGAGGGGCGGTCCCCCGCTTGTAGTAGGTCGTCTCGCCGATGCCGGCGATCGAGACCCCGTCGATGAGCGTCATCGCGGCAGCACCGACGGTGGCAGCGGATGGCGGAACAGCGCCGCGGCGTTCTCGCAGCAGATGGCGCGCGCCTCGTCGGCGGGCACCCCTTCGAGCAGCAGCGCGATCGCGTCCTGGGTGTCGGGCCACGTGCCGTCGATGTGCGGGTAGTCGACCTCGACCATGATGTTGGCGACGTCGATCGTGTGCCGCGTCGCCATCGCCGAGTAGTCGTCGATGGTGCAGAACCAGAAGTTGCGGTGCAGGACCTCGTCAGGCGGTGTCGTCCAGCCGACGGTGGCGTAGCGCGGGGCGATCTTGCGCAGGCGGTCGATGAGCATCGCCACCCAGCCGATGCCACCCTCGGACATGGCGATCTGGAGCTCTGGGTACCGGCGCGGGTACGGCGACCACAGCCACTCCGTGCACGACCAGAGCGACATCGCCGAGAACAGCGTGGCGTCGAGCTCGGTGCTCGGCGCCAGGGGCGCGGCGTCGAGCATGCCGCTCGATCCCACGTGCAGCGCCACGACGGTGCCCGTGTCGACGCACGCCCGCATGATCGGGTCCCAGTACTCGCTGAAGATCGGTGGCAGCGAGATCCGGTGCGGACGCTCCGGCAGGCTGACGGCGCGGAACCCGCGCTCGGCGTTGCGCACGATCTCACGCGCGGCCTCGGCCGGGTCGGGCAGGAACGCCAGACCGTTGAGGATGATGCGGTCCGGGTAGGCGCTGTACCACTCCTCGAAGAGCCAGTCGTTCCACGCCCGGATCGCGGCGGCGCCGAGCTCTGGGTCGGGCCCGTCGAACAGCGCCCGCCCGCAGAACCCGGCGATGCTGGATGGAAAGTTCATCGATGCCCACACGCCGTTGATGTCCATGTCACGGATCCGGGCGTCGATGTCGTAGCACCCGGGCCGCATGTCGTCGAAGCGGACCGGCTCGCGCGTCATGTGCTCCGGGCGCCGTCCGGCGAAGGCGTTGAGGCCGATCTGCGTGATGACCCTGCCGTCGAACTCCCACGCCTCGTCACCTTCGTCGGTGCGCACGATCCTCGGGGCCCGGTCCTGCAGCCCCTGCGGCAGCCGACCGGCAAAGGTGTGTGGCGGCTCGACGACGTGGTCGTCGACGGAGATCACGGTGTACCGGACGTCGCGCGGTGCTGGTTCGGGGATCCAGATGTCGGTGTGCTCGACCTCGACGGACACGTCAGCCCCCGAACGCCGCGGGGTTCTCGGGCGGCAGCGAGAGCATCCGGATGGCGTTGCCGCGCACGATCTTCCAGATCTGGTTCCCGCTGAGCCCGGCGAGGCACTGCTCGGCGATCGCCCGCGTGCGCGGCCACGACGAGTCGGTGTGCGGGTAGTCGCACTCGAACGTGATGTTGTCCTCGCCCACACGGTGCAACAGCTCGACTCCCGTGCGGTCGCGGAAGAAGCACGTGAAGACGTTGCGGTAGTAGTACGTCGACGGCGGCTCGGGCAGCACGTTGGCGGCGCCCTGCCAGCCACGATGCTGCTCCCAGACGTCGTCGGCGCGCTCGAGGACGTACGGGACCCAGCCGATCTGGCCTTCGCTGAAGGCGATCTTCAACCTCGGGAAGCGGACGAGGACGCCCGAGAACAGCCAGTCGGTGAGCCCGGCGGCGGAGTTGGCGAACGTGAGCACCGTCGTCACCTGCGGCGGCGCGTCCTGCGACGTCTCCGGGACGGTTGACGACGAACCGATGTGCATGTTGATGACGGTGTCGGTCTCCTCGCACGCGGCGAAGAACGGATCCCACTCGCCGCTGTGGATGCTCGGCAACCCGAGGCGCGGTGGGATCTCGGAGAAGCAGACGGCATGGCTGCCGAGCGCGGCGGTGCGCCGGATCTCCGCGGCGGCGAGGTGGGCGTCCCACAACGGCACGATCATCAGCGGGATCAGGCGCCCGCCGCTGTCGCCGCACCACTCCTCGATCGTCCAGTTGTTGTAGGCGTGCACGCACTCGGCGGCGAGCTCGTGATCCGAGGCCTCGAGGAACTGCTGGCCGCAGAACCGAGGGAACGTCGGGAAGGACATCGACTTGTCGAGGTGACCCTCGTCCATGTCGTCGAGGCGGGCCTTGGGCTCGTAGCAACCGGGCCGCATCTCGTCGTAGGTGATGGAGCGCAACGTGATCTCGTCGGCCGGCAGCCCGGCGGCGGCCGTCGGGCGCTTGTGCGGGAAGGCCCGATCCTCGTACACCCACATGTCGGCGACCTCGCCGCTGCCGTCGGTGGGATCGATGTCGAAGTCGAAGCCGCGCGAGCCGCCGACGAACCGGAGGCCGCCGATGCGGTGACGTTCGATCCGGGGGCCGCGCTCGCGGTACTTGGCGGGCAGCCACGACGACCAGAGGTGCCGCGGCTCGATCACGTGGTCATCTACGGAGATGATCGGCGGGATGTACGGCACGGCGTCGGACGCCGTCACCTCGGTCGGTGTGTCAGTAGCGGTCATCGGGAACTCTCCGGTGGTCGGTCGTGTGGCGGACGGGTCGGTCAGCGACGGAGCAGGCGGCCCGGCATGGCGCCGGTGTGGACACCGTCCTCGAGCACCACCTCACCACCGACGATCGTCGCCTTGAACCCCGTCGCGGCCTGCTTGAGTCGGGAGGCGCCGGCGGGTAGGTCGTCGTCGACCGACAATGCCGCAGGGCCGACGGTGTCCGGGTCGATGATGTTGAGGTCGGCGGCGAAGCCCTGACGGACCTGGCCCCGATCGACGAAGCCCCATGCGGTCGCCGGCTCGAGGGTCATCTTGCGGATCGCTTCCTCGAACGTCAGCGCCTGCGCGCCGCCGGACCCAGTACGACAGGACGTACGACTGGATGGACGACTCCATGATGTAGCCGACGTGGGCCCCCGAATCGGAGAACGTCGGGATCATCCGCGGGTGCCGGAGCATCGTGAGGACCTCGTCCTCGTCCGGGTTCCCGACGGCCTGCGTGAAGAACTGCCCGAGGTCGGCCTCCAGCGCGAGGTCGATGAACGTCTCGATCGGGTCCGTCCCCCGCTCCCCGGCGATGGCGTTGATCGTCGGGTTCGGACCGGTGGGATCGCGGAACAGGCGGATGCGGTCCCAGTCGGGAGGCCGGATGGTCGCGCCGATCGAGTCGACGTACTCGCCGTGCCGGGCCGCCTCGACGAGGTGCTGGCGGATCGCGGGGTCGAGCAGCATCGCCCGTTGCGCTTCGAGCGGCAGCGTGCGGATCTCCGCCCACTCCTTCAGTCGGTCGAACGGCAGACGGGTGAGGAAGGACAGGATGAGCGTCGCCTCCCGCGGCAGGCTCTGGCCGAACATGTATCCGCCGGCCGCGTTGGTCGAGTCGATGAGGTCGAGCAGCCCGCGCCAGCGGTACTGGTCTCCAGGGCTGATGATGCCGAACGTGACGGGCACGCCGATGTCGACGGCGACCCGCTGCAGCCGATCGAACACCTGCTGGCGCACGGCCGGCTCGGGCGACGACGCGGCGGTGTCCACGGACAGCTGGAACAGTCGGTGGCCGTCGACCTCCGCCATCGTGCGCGACGAGCCCGGTGATCTCGTCCCACGTAGCGATCCGCGACGCGACCGGCCGCTCGTCCGACGTCAGGTGGGTGTCGCTGCGCGACGTCGTGAACCCGATGGCGCCGGCCCGCAGGGCATCTTCGAGGCCGTGCCGCATCAGCGCCATGTCGTCGTCGTCGGCCTCCTCCTCGAAGGCCCGCTCGCCCATCGCCCACGTGCGCAGCGCCGAGTGCCCGACCTGCCCGGCGTAGTTGATCGACTTCGGCACGCGATCGACGGCATCGAGGTACTCGGCGTAGGTCTCCCACGACCAGTCGATGCCCGCCGCCAGGGCCGCCGGTGAGATGTCCTCGGCGCGCTCGAGGTTGCGCACGACGAGCGCACGGGCGTCCGGTCGCGCCGGCGCCAGCGTGAAGCCGCAGTTGCCCATGACGACGCTGGTCACGCCGTGCCAGCAGGAGCACGAGCCGTACGGATCCCAGAACACCTGGGCGTCCATGTGGGTGTGCCCGTCGACGAACCCCGGCGTGACCACGTGGCCGTCGGCGTCGAGCTCCCGACGACCTCGGCCACGGACCCGCCCGACCTCGACGATCGAGTCGCCGATCACCGCGACGTCGGCCCGCCGCGACGGCAGGCCCGTACCGTCGACGACGGCGCCGTTCCGAACGACGAGATCGAACTCGCTCATCAGCTCCTCCATCCCCCGCCAGCGACTCAGCGCGCGATCCGACGCGGCGCTCTGCTGGTCGTGGTCAGACTAATGGTACTAGATTTCCAGGAGAGGGTCAAGGCGCCGGCCGGCCGCGTGCACGGCCCGTCAGCGCAAGCGATCGTGCGTGCTGGCGGCGTCGGCGTACCGCGCCCGCAGCTCGCGCTTGGCGACCTTCCCGCTGGCCATGCGCGGCAGCGGTTCCTCGACGACGATCACATAGCGAGGCACCTTGTACCCGGCCAAGTGCTCGCTGCAGTGGGCCACGACGGCCTTCGGATCGAACTCGCCGCTCGGCTTGATGACGACGGCCACCGTCTCGCCGAACTTCTCGTCGTCGACGGGAATGACCGCCGCTTCCTCGACGCCGGGCACCTGGTAGACGACCTGCTCGATCTCGGACGGCGCGATGTTGTATCCGCCGGTGATGATGATGTCCTTCATCCGGTCGACCATCCGCAGGTAGCCCTCGTCGTCGAAGACGCCGATGTCGCCGCTGTGGAACCACCCGTCCCTGATCGCCTGCCGGGTCGCCTCCTCGTTGCGCCAGTAGCCCGGCGTGACGGCGGGACCGCGGGCGATGATCTCACCCGGCTCGCCGGCGTCGCAATCCGTCCCGTCGGGGCGGACGACGCGGTGGTGGGTGAAGATCGAGTTGCGGCCAACGGACTCCGGCCGCAGCAGGGCTTGCTCACGCGAGTTGGCGATGGAGGTCCCGCCGAGCTCGGTCATCCCGTAGATCTGGCGCACCGTGATGCCCCGCTGCAACCAGGCCTCGAGGGTCGGCGTCGGCACGCGCGCTCCCCCGACGGTCACCGCGTCGAGCGTGGTGAGATCGGCCGTGGCGAAGTCGGGCAGCATCGCCAGCTGCTCGAACAGGACCGGCACGCCCATGAAGACCTGGATCCGCTCGTCGACGAGCCGCTTCAACGCGACGGGCGGGTCGAACCCCTTCTCCATGAACAGGGTGCCGCCGTGGGTCAGCATGTGGATGACGGCCCACAGGATCCCCGGGCACCCAGCCAGCGACAGCACGAAGAGCATGCGCACGCCGTGGCGCAGCACCGGCTCCATCAGGCTCCACTCGTAGATGAAGCCGTTGATCGTCCGGTGGGTGAACGTCACGCCCTTGGGGTTGGCGGTCGTGCCGCTCGTGTAGACGATGACGGCCGTCTCGTCCGGGTCGACATCGACGCGCGGGAAGTTCGTCCGAGGGCCGTCGCGCAGGTCGGCGATGACGTCGAGGGAGATCGCCTCGAACTCGACCTCGACATCGACCTGCCCGACCACGTCGAGGTGGCTGGCCGCCGCGAACACGACGGTCGGCTCGGAGTTCTCGACGAGGAAGTTCAGCTCGCTCGCCACCATGCGGTAGTTGTACGGCGAGACGATCGCCCCGACCTTGAGGGCACCGAGCGCGGCGATGCACCACTCGAGGCTGTTCGGTCCGATGACGCCGACGCGGTCGCCGGGCCGGACGCCGCGGTCGGCCAGCAGCCGAGCAGCGCGGTCCGTCCACCCGTCGAGCACGCCGTACGTCAGCGTGTCCGTCCCGTCGAACACGATGGCCGGTTCGTCCGGCGTCGCGCGGCCCCAGTAGCGGATCGGGTCGGTCACGAGAGCGGTCATGGTTCCCCTTCGGTCCTGATGTCGATGCGGGTGACGGTTGCTAGGCGGGCACCACAGCGTTGGGGCCGATGAACCGGCCGGCCAACGAGCCCGACGGTTCGCCGGCGTGGAGCAAGCGTCTCGCCGTTGACGATGACCCGCTCGATCCCCAGCCCGCGGCTCACGTAGCGGGACCCGCCGCTCCCCGGCAGGTCGTCGACGATCTCGGGCGCCTGCGGGCCCACGTTCTCCTCGTCGATCAAGACGATGTCGGCGGCCTGGCCCTGGCGCAGGGTGCCGCGGTCGCGGATGCCGAACACCTCGGCCTGCCGGCCCGACAGCAGGTGGATGGCCTGCTCGAGCGACAGGAACCTCGACTGGCGTGCCCAGAAGTCGAGGAGGTGGGTGTTCTGCGTCTGCGCCATGAGCATCAGGTGGGCGCCGGTGTCGTTGGACGAGATGACGGTGGCCGGGTCGAGCAGCAGCTGCTTGGTGACCTCGGGCAGGTGACCGTAGACGAAGACGACGAAGACGTCGCGCAGCTCGCTCTCCAGCGCGGCGTCGAGCATCACGTCGACCGGGTGCCGATCCTCCCGCCGCGCCGTCGCGGCAAGCGACTCCGTGAGCTCGAAGCGATCGGGCGGCGAGCCGACGTAGTACACCTGCTCCCAGCTGAAGACCCGCTCCATCCCCAGCGACACCTCGCCGGTCTCCGACACGTAGCGGAGGGGGTACGCGGAGAACCGCTCGGCACCCATCTCGTTGCGGATCCGCTCGCGCGCCGAGGGGTCACGCAAGGCGGCCAGCCGCTCGGCCGGGCTCAGGTCGAAGAGGAAGTCGCAGCCCGGCGTCGAGGCGAACAGCCCGGGCGCAGCGAGCGTGGCGAACGTGTAGATCGGGATCGAGTGGATCCCCGCCGTCATCGCCGCGCCGGCGGCCCGTGCCCGATTGGTGGCGTCCATCTGCACGGCGAAGTCCTTCTCCGACACGGCCGACCAGACCATCGGCCGATCGAGGTCGAGGAGGATGCGCGTCCACTCGGCGAGCTCCGTCTCGTTGCGCTCGCCCCACCCGGCGGACAGCTCCGCCCAGCTCGGGATCACCTGCAGCATCGTGCCCGGGAACTCCCCGAGCACCGCGGCCGTCCGGCGCATCTCGCTCCAGTCCGGCGTCCCAGCCGGCCATCAAGCGGCCGTGCTCGTCGCGGTCGTACGTGGCCCGGTTGTACGAGATGCCCAGCGCGCCCTCGCGCAAGGCAGCCGCGGAGCAACCGCTCGATCGCCCGGAGGTCGTCCTCGTTCGCCGCGCCGTCGAACGCCCGCTCACCCATGGCCGCGTAGCGCACGAGGGAGTAGCCCACGAACGACGCCGCGTTCACGGGCATCCCGCTGCGCTCGACGGAGGATACGAACCCGCCGAACGTGCGCCAGTCGAAGGGCACCACCTCGTCGAGGATCGAGCGCGGGATCTGCTCGACGGCCGACATCAGGCCGGCGGCGAAGTCGAGGCCGTCCTCGGCAAGAGGCGCGAGGCTGAGGCCGCAGTTGCCCATGATGACCGTGGTGCTGCCGTGCCAGGTCGCCGGCTCGGCCACCTTGTCCCAGAACAGCTGGCTCTCCATGTGCGTGTGGCTGTCGATGAACCCAGGGCTGACGACGAGGCCGCCGGCGTCGATCACCCGCGTCGCGTCGCCCGGCGCGATGTTCGGATCGACCGCCACGACGCGGCCGCCCGCCACGCCGACGTCGGCGCGCCGGCGGGGAGCACCCGTCCCGTCGATCACCGTGCCGCCCCGGATCAGCAGCTCGAGCTCCATCTCAGCACCTTCCTTCCACGGTCCCCGCCGGCGTCACGAACGGCAGTCGGACTCACAGCTGCAAGCTCTTCAGCTCGAGGAACTCCTCGATCCCGAAGCGGCCGCCCTCGCGACCGAGACCCGACTGCTTGTAGCCGCCGAACGGTGCGCTCGGGTTGAACTGACCGCCGTTCACCTCGACCTGGGCCGGCGCGCAGCCGCCGGGCCACCGACCGGGCCCGGTCGGCGTCGCCGGACCACACGGCGCCGGCGATCCCGTAGACCGTGCCGTTGGCGATCGCGACCGCCTCGTCCACGTCGTCGTACGGGATGATCGACAGCACCGGACCGAAGATCTCCTCCTGGGCGATCGTCATGGCGGGATCGACGTCGCTGAACACGGTCGGGGCGACGAAGAACCCGTCGACCGGCACGCCCAGGGGCGGCTCGACGCCGCCGGCCACCAGGCGGGCACCCTCGTCGATCCCCTTGCGGATGTAGGACACGACCCGTTCGCGCTGGGTCTCGCTCACGATCGGCCCGAGCTTGGTCCGATCGTCCATCGGATCGCCGGCGGTGTACCCCTCGGCGACCGCTCTGGCGAGGTCCTCCGCGTCACCGAGCCGCTCACGTGGCACGAGCATGCGGGTGAGCGCGTTGCAGCTCTGCCCACCGTTCATGTACGAGCTGCGCATCGTGCCCTTGACGGCGGCCGGCAGGTCGCTGTCGTCGAGGATCACGCTGGCGCTCTTGCCGCCGAGCTCCAGCGAGACGCGCTTGACGGTCGCCGACGCGATCGCGGCGACCTTCTTGCCGACCGCGCCCGAGCCGGTGAAGCTGACCATGTCGATCTTCGGGTGGGCCGCGATCGCCTCGCCGACGATCGGTCCGACACCGTTCACGAGGTTGAAGACGCCGGGTGGGATCCCGGCGCGGTCGATCGCCTCGGTCAGCGCGATCGCCGTCAGCGGGGCGACCTCGCTCGGCTTGACCACGACGGTGCACCCGGCCGCCAGGGCGGCGCCGACCTTGGCCGTGATCTGGTGCAGCGGATAGTTCCACGGCGTGATGCAGCCGACGACGCCGATCGCCTCGCGCACGAGCACCGAGGTGCCCAACTGCTCCTCCCACTCGATGTGGGCGAGCCCTTCGACCGCGTTGCGCAGGTCCATGACGCCGAACCCCGCCTGCGCCCACCTGGCCACCCGGCGCGGCGTGCCGACTTCGGAGACGATGATGTCGGTGATCTCGTCGAGACGGCGCTCGAGCTCGTCGGCGACCGCCCCGATCAGGCGGGCCCGCTCGGCCGGCTCGGTCGTCGACCATGCCGGGAACGCGGCGACCGCGGCCTCGACCGCGGCGTCCACATCGGCCGGCGAGCCGGCCGGCACGTCAGCGATCGCGACCCCGGTGGTCGGGTTGACGACGTCGAGGCGGCGGTCGCCGTGCGAGGCGCACCACTTCCCGCCGATGTACGTGTCGCGAGTCGTCACGATCCCCCTCCGGCCGGTCAGGTGCCAGTGCCAGCCGGCGGGTCGCCGGCCGATCTGCCTAAGAGTATTCGATAAACAGTTGGTTGACAACCCCTCCGCACCGGCCTCTACCCTCCGCCGTGTGGAGCGGAGGTTCGCCGGCCAGGTCGCCGTCGTGACCGGTGCCGGCTCGGGCATCGGTGCGGCCAGCGCGCGGCGACTCGCCGGCGAAGGGGCGGACGTCGTGGTGGTCGACGTCGACCCGCAGCGCGCCGCCGAGGTGGCCGCCGAGATCGGCGGATCGGCGCTCGCCTTCGATGTCGCCGACGCCGTCCGCGTGGGATGCGGTCGCCGAGCTCGAGCCATCGCTGGCCCACCTCAACGCGGGCGTCGGGACGCCCGGGCTCGACCTCGGCGCCTTTGCCGACGAGCGCTACCACACGATCCGCGGGGTGAACGTCGACGGCGTGGTGTGGGGGATCCGGGCTGTCGTGCCGGGGATGCGGCGGCGCGGCGGCGGTGCGATCGTCGTCACGGCGTCCCTCGCCGGCCTCGAGCCGTACCCCGGCGACCCGTTCTACACGATGACGAAGCACGCCCTCGTGGGTCTCGTCCGGGCGGCGTCCCCCCGCCTGCGCCGTGACGGCATCACGATCGACGCGCTGTGCCCGGGCCTCGTCGACACACCGATGGCCGGACCGTTGATCCGGAAGCGGCGCCTGACCGAGTCGGACGTCGCGGTCCTCGATCCCGACGACGTCGCCGGCGTCGTCGCCGACGCGCTGGCCGACGACGGATCGGGGCGTGCGCTGGTGTGTCGCGCCGGCCGCGACCTGTACATCGCGGAAGCCGAACGCTTCGAGTGAGGACCAACGTGACGACGAGGGGACGGTTGCGATGCCGATGACGATCGACAGCGTCGTGCGCTGGTGGAGCCTGGAGCGGCCGGACCAGGCCGCGCTCTGGGAGTCGGGGGATGCGGTGACCTACGCCGAGTTGCACGACTGGGTCGGTCGAGTGGCCGGCGCGCTGGTCGAGCGCGGCGTCGAAGTGGGTGACCGCGTCTGCATCTTCGCCGCCAACAGCCTCGAGTGGTGCGTGGCCGCCCTCGCCACCCTGCGGGCCGGCGGCATCGTGGCCGGCATCAACGTCCGCATGGTGCCGGCGGAGATCGCCTACCTGCTCGGCGACTACGCGCCAAGGGTGCTCGTGACGGCCGGCGGTGGGACGGAGCGCATCGTGGGCGCGCTCACATCACGTCACGGCGACCCGGTCGACCAGCCGAGCGTGCTCATGGTCGACGACATCCGGGCGCTCCGCGCCGGCGAGCCGGCGGACGTCCGGCGGGAGGTCGACCCGGACGAGCCCGCGGTGATCGTCACGACGAGCGGATCGACGGCGCGACCGAAAGGGGTCATGTACTCGAACCACTCGATCATCGATCACGTGGCCGCCTTCATCCTCGAGGATCCGTTGACGGTGCAGCCGGTGAAGATGTACCTCGTCGCGCCGTTCAACACGTCGGCGGGCGGCACCCTGTTCATCCACAGCCTGCTCCAGGGCGGCACGGCCTACTTCGAGCCGCAGTTCGATCCACTGCTCGCGCTGCGCACGATCGAGGCCGAGCGCATCGCCATCTTCGGCGCCGCGCCGATCTTCCTGCAGCGCATCGCCGAGCTTCCCGAGTTCGCCGCCGCCGACGTGTCCTCCGTCCAGATCTCGATCACCGGCGGCGCCGCGGTCGCGCCCGCCCTGCTGCGGACGTGGGCGGACAAGGGGGTCCTCGTGCGCCAGATGTTCGGGCAGACGGAGACGGGTGGGTGGGGCATCACCAACCCACGCCGCTTCGCCCTCAGCGACCCGGACCGGTGCGGGCTCGGCGGGCCCACCCGGGACGTCGCCGTCATCGACGACGAAGGGTCGTTCCTCCCGCCCGGCGAGCCGGGCCAGATCGTGATGCGCGGCCCGGGCACGATGCTCGGCTACTGGAACGACCCCGAGGCCACGGCCGCCACGCTGGTCGACGGATGGCTGCGCACCGGCGACATCGGCGTGATCGACGACCGCGGGCTGCTCAGGTTCGTCGACCGGGCCAAGGACATCATCATCTCGGGCGGCCTGAACATCTCCGCCGCCGAGGTCGAGCGGGTGCTGATGGACCACCCTGGCGTCGAGGAGGTCGCCGTGCTCGCGGCACCGGACGATCGCTTCGGCGAGACCCCGCTCGCGGTCGTCCACGGCACGCCTGAACTGGCCACGCCGTCCCTCATCGACCACTGCGGCGAGCACCTCGCCGCGTTCAAGGTCCCGCGCTACCTCGTGCTGAGCGACGAGCCGCTCCCCCGGTTGGCCACCGGCAAGATCTCCAAGCCGGCGCTCCGGGAGCGCTACCTGGCCACAGGGGACCTGCCCCCTCGCGTGCGGTGAGGCTCAGGCCCGCTTCGCCGCCCGCTTCGCCGGTACGGGGAGGACGCCCTTGAGGAAGCTCCGCACGGCTTCACGGAACAGCTCCTCCTCCGTCCAGGCGTTGGCCTCGGCGGCCTTGTGCAGGTTGGGCTGGCGATCCGGATCGAGGTCCGGGTAGAGCTCGGTCTGGCCACCGGTCCGCCGGGCCGCCGAGATGAGGGCTGATCCGAACGCGAGCTCGTCCAACCCCTCGAAGATCATGGCGTGGAGCTCGACGGGTACGCCAGCTCGCTGTAGCACGAGGGCTCCCCGCTCGTATGTCGACAGCGTGAAGCGCCGCGGGAAGTACTGCACGAGCAACGGCGCGGCGTTCGGGTGCCGGAGCACCGACCTGCGGAACCGGGTGGCGATCTCGACGAACCACTCCGGCCAGCGATCCATCGGCGGCTCGGCCGGCACCTTCACGTCGATGGTCACGAGCCGGGCGACCTCGCTGAGGATCTCGCCCTTGCCGCGGAAGTGGTAGTAGAGCGACGGCGCCCGGATCTTGAGGTCGGCCGCGAGCCGCTCCAGCCCGAAGTCGTCGATGCCCACCTCGTCGATGATCGCCAGCGCGGTCCGGACGACGACGTCACGGTTGATCATGGGTTGGCTTGGTCGGGCCACGTCTCAGTATCGCCTCTCGCGCCCGCGCTGCTCACGCATCCGCCGTCTGCTCCCGTCGCCGGCCAGTCGGCGGACCGCCCGTCAGCCCCAGTGGCGCGGGTCGTCCAGCGCCGACCGCAGCCAGGCGTGGAAGTGCTGGTTGACGATCTCGTTGCGACCGATGATCAGCGGTTGGGCATTGCGGTTCTGCACGGCCTCCTGGAGGGCGCGGTTCATGATCAGGTCCTCGTCGCGCAGCACGGCCATGAGGATGTTCCAGTTCTTGTCCCAGCGCAGCCGCTCCTCCTCGGTGGTCGCCGGCTCCTTGGTGAGGATGCGCATCTGCATCCGGCACCGGTTCGGATCGGTGGGATGAGGCAGGAAGTTGAGCAGCTCGAAGTGGTCCGGCTGGCGCAGCAGGGTCATGTTGGGCATGAAGAAGTGGGCGATCGTGACGTGCCGGTCGATCGGCGCCTCACCTGGCGGCAGGTGGCGGATCGTGTCGATGCTCCGACGCGGTGAGATCGTGCGCCCGTGCCGGCCGAGCGGCTCCCAGATCTGGATGTTGTTGTAGAAGTACGGCGAGACGGTGTTCCGGTGCGTCGACTGGATGTGATAGGCGTCGAGGAAGGCGTCCATCAGGACCTTCCAGTTGATCGGCTCGTCGAAGTTGCCGATGCGCTCGCACTGGTACGTGTCCACCTCGAAGGACGCGAGTGACTGGTCCATCGCCTCGCCGAGCCACTCGGCGACGTCGATCGTCGCGTCGGGCGAGTCCACGACCCACACGAGGCCGTGGCGCTCCTCGGTCGGGAGCTCCACGAGCCCGAGGCAGCTCGTGTCCTCGACGCCGAAGTCGTCCTTGCCGCCGAGGATCGAACGCAGTCCCCCGTCGGTGTTGTACGTCCAGCCGTGGTAGCCACAGGCGAAGACGCGGTTCGACCCTGTCGGTTCCTGCACCAACCTGGCGCCGCGATGTCGGCACACGTTGACGAAGGAGCGCACCCCGCCGTCGGGCTGGCGGACGACCACCACCTCATTGTTGGGAAGGCGCGCCGTCACGAAGTCGTTCGGCATCGGCAGCTCGGATCCGTGGGCCGCGACGATCGGCACCGAAGCGAAGACCTCCTCGCGTTCGCGTCGTGCGAACTCCGGATCGAAGTAGTCGCGCGGATCCAAGGCCATCGTGGATGGCGCCAGATCGGTCGTGTTGTTCTCGATGAACTCGAACAGACGACTCGCGAGGCGAGTCTGGATCTCGTTCGACAGCGGTAGCTCGGTGTACATCCTCAGGCCCCTCCTCGACGTTGCCAGTCTATCATGATTAGATTTCTGTGGCTAGGTGCAATCGACAGAACGCTCGTCAGAGCCCGCGCCGGACGTCGTCAGGTGCCGACGCGCAGCGCCCCGCGCAGCCGCTCGATCTGCTCGACGTACTCGTCCGCAGGGACCTGCGGGCCCCACAGGAAGTCGTCCACCCCGGCGTCGCGGTAGGCGGCGACGCGCTCGAGCACGTCGTCCGTCGTGCCGACGGCGGCGATCGATCCGACGATCTGCGTGAAGTCCTGGCGGTACCGACCGGCCAGCGACTCCGCCGCGCGGGCGAGGGCGACCTCGCGGGACTCGGCGATCAGGGCGAACAGTGCGACCGACACGCGGAACCCGTGTGGCAGCTCACCACCGGCGAGCTCGTGCAGCTTGGCGACGGACTCGCGGACGCGGCGCGGCGAGCTGGCGTACGCGCACCAGCCGTCGAAGCGCACGGCGCGCCGCAGCGCGGCATCGCTGCGGCCGCCGATCCAGATGGGCGGTCCGCCGGGCTGCACCGGACGAGGCGTCCCGCTGACCCCGTGCACCTGCCGGAAGGCGCCCTCGAAGTCGACGACGTCGTCGGTCCAGAGGCGCCGCAGGATCTCGAGGTACTCGTCCATGCGCCGCCCTCGCGTCGATCGCTCGATGCCCAGCGCGCTCCACTCCAGCTCCATCTCGCCACCGACGCCGGCGCCGAGGACGAACCGCCCGCCGGCGAGGACGTCGATCGTCGCGAGCTGCTTGGCCAGCACGGACGGGTCGCGGAGGGGGACCAGCAGCACGCCGGTCCCCAGCGTGACCCGCTCGGTGACCGCGGCGAGGTGCGACAGGAGCGTCAGGCTCTCCATCAACGAGTTGTAGGTGAAGATGTGGTCACCGGCGAACAGGAGGTCGAACCCGGATCGGTCGACCAGCGCGGCGACGCGTCGATAGAACGCACCGTCCGGTGGCGACCCCAGCGGCCACGAGCCGAGCGTGATGCCGTGTCGCTCGCCGACCCCGACGGCGGCGTCGTCGGCCCGTTCCGTCACGATCTCTCTCTATCACGATTAGGTTTGTCGGGACAAGGTGCGCGCAGGACAGGGGGTCCGTGGTGGATGGGATGACGAGCACGGACGACAGCGACCGACGGGACGGGACCGTGCCCGACTTCGGTCCGCTGGCCGGGGTGAAGGTCGTGTACGCCGGGTCGGCGCTCGCCGGTCCCTTCGCCGCGCAGCTGATGGCCGAGCTCGGGGCGGACGTCGTGTGGATCGAGAACGCCCGCTCCCCCGACATGGTCCGCTCCGCCGAGCACGGCATGTCGGGCGAGCAGGATCGTCGCAACCAGCGGACCGTGTCGCTCGACCTCCAGCGCGCCGAGGGTCGCGACGTGCTCCTCCGGCTCGTCGCGGCAGCGGACATCTTCCTGGAGTCGTCGCGGGGCGGGCAGTACGCCGGATGGGGCCTGACCGACGCCGTGCTCTGGGCGGCCAACCCTCGCCTGGTGATCGTCCACGTGTCGGGGTTCGGCCAGGACGGCGACGACGCGTACGTCCGGCGCGCGTCGTTCGATCCGATCGCCCAGGCGTTCGGTTGCTACCTCCAGCTCAACGGCCCGGCGGACGGTCCACCTACCCCGTCCAACCCGTTCACCGCCGACTACCTGACCGCGCTCTTCGCGTCGACGTCGGCGCTCGCCGGCCTCCACCGCGCCCGCATCACCGGCCAGGGCGACAGCATCGACGTCGCCATGTTCGAGGTCCTCCTCCGCGCCGGTGGCACCGGACCGATGCAGTACCTCAACCTCGGCCTCGAACCGATCCGGAAGGGCGCCCGCCACGCAAGCTCGGCGGGCATCGGCATCTACACGTGCGGGGATGCGGCAGCCGTGTACATCGTGCTGGGCGGAGCCGGCGTGTTGCGCAAGGCTCTGATGGTCCTCGGCCTGGTCGCCGAGGACGTCATCGACCCCGGCGAGCACTTCGTGCCGCTCGGGACGGCACGCGCTGCCCGGCTCGAGCAGGCGCTGAGCGAGTTCTGCGCCTCGCAGCCGGCGGCCGAGGTCGAGCGGCAGCTCGCCACGGCCGGCGTCCCGTGCAGTCGAGTCTTCGGCTACGCCGACGCCGAGTCCGATCCGCACTACCAGGCCCGCGAGGTCTTCACGTCGTGGGACACCATCGACGGTCGCCAGGTTCGAGGTGTCAACGTCGTCCCGCGCTTCGCCAAGCGCCCCGGCCGCATCTGGCGGGGGGCGCCCGGCGTCGGTCTGGACAACGAGGTGGTGCTGCGCGAGGCGGGCTTCACCGAGTCCGAGCTCGCGGCCCTCGCCGAGTCAGGCGTGCTTGGCGTCGTAAACTAATGACCATCGACGCTTCAACCCCCGTCCCGAGCGACCCGAGCGGCACGCGTCGAGCTCCGCGGGTGGAACGCCATCGCGCTCGCGGCCGACCTCACCGGCCCGGAGGGTGGACCCCCCGCCATCCTCCTCCACGGCGGAGGTCAGACGCGGCACTCGTGGCGCGGGACGGCCGACGCCTTGGCCGCCGCCGGGTGGCTCGCCGTGAACGTCGATCAGCGGGGGCATGGCGAGAGCGAGTGGTCGCCCGACGGCATCTACGACCTCGACCGGTTCGCCGGCGACGCGGCGGCGGTGGCGTCGGGGTTCGACCGGCCCGTGCTCATCGGCGCCTCGCTCGGTGGGATCTCGGCGCTGACCGCGATCGGCGAGTCCACCGTGCCGATCGCCTCGGCATTGGTGCTCGTCGACATCACGACGCGCCCCGACCCTCGGGGCATCCGGCGGATCCAGGACTTCATGCGGCTCGGCGTCGACGGGTTCTCGTCGATCGACGAGGTCGCCGATGCGGTGTCGAGCTACCTCCCGCACCGCCCGCGCCCGCGCGACCTCTCCGGTCTGGCGAAGAACGTCCGCCAGCGGGAGGACGGGCGATGGATCTGGCACTGGGACCCACGCTTCTTCGAGAACGTCAGCCAAGCCGGCGGTGAGCCCACGGCCGGTTCGTTCAGCCCGCCCGAACGCCTGGACGAAGCCGCCCGCCACGTGACGATCCCCACCCTGCTGGTCCGCGGCGCGGACAGCGACATCGTCAGTGAGGACGGCGCGCAGGAGCTGCGCCGGTTGATCCCCCACGCCGACGTGGTCGACGTCGCAGGTGCCGGCCACATGGTGGCGGGTGATCGCA
Organism: uncultured Acidimicrobiia bacterium; assembly: GCA_963784255.1. Lineage (GTDB taxonomy): Bacteria > Actinomycetota > Acidimicrobiia > Acidimicrobiales > Ilumatobacteraceae > JALZMG01. The sequence continues at coordinate 467,073 of CAWAQO010000009.1, forward strand.
ACGACCGCTTCACGGCTGCGGTGCTCGAGTTCCTCTCGACACTGCGCCCGTGACGGGCTCGGTTCAGCCGGGCTCCACGGTCACGGGGATGCCGGTCATGTGGGCCTGGCTCGACAGGGGCTCGAAGCTGCCCGGCCCGGACGGGAGCAGCACGTTGACGTTGACACCCGGGTGGGCACTGGCGACACCCAGTCGAGGGCTCGCCGTGTGTCCCCAGCCGTGGACCATCGACACGACGCCAGGCATCAGGTCGTCGTCGAGCACGACGACGGACTCCAGGGTGCCGTGGGCGCTCGACACCACCGCACGGTCACCGTCGGTCAGACCCCGGCGCGCCGCGTCGTCCGGGTGGATCGCCAAGGGGTTCGTGGTCCGGCCCCGGCGCTTCATCCGTGCGACGTTCGCGTACCAGCTGTTGTGCGTCCACGGATCGCGCCCGTGGATCAGCACCAGCCCGTGGCCGTCGTGCTCGGCGAACAGCCGGTGGCACCGCTCGATGGCCTCGGTGAACGCGGCCGGGCAGCAGTCGACGAGGCCGTCGGACGTCTGGACCTGGCGGTCGTAGAACTCCCCGGGCGCCGGGACCGGCAGGACGCGCGGCTCGCCCGAGTCCTGCAGCTCGGCCAGCTCGATGCCGCTCCCCGAGCGGAGCATGTGGCGCCACTTCGACCACGGATCCGGCGCCGCATCGTCGAGGATCGACGGGTGGCCGAGCTCCTGCAGCAACCGCTGGGCGATCCACCACTCGGGGCGCCGGTCGGCGACCGGCTCGACGACCGCCGGGGTGTACTGCGCGAACGGGCGGGCGCTCGTGCCGAGGTTGACGATGTTGAGGTCGTCGCGCTCGTACTGGTCGGTGCACGGCAGCACCACGTCGGCGAGCTCCGCCGTGGCGCTCGGGTAGACGTCGAGCACGACGAGCAGGTCGAGCTGTTCGAAGGCCTTGCGCAGCCGGTCCTCGCCGGCGATCGAGAGCACGGGGTTCCCGGCGACCACGATCATGGCGCGTACTGGCCGGCTGCTCTCGAGGATGGCGTCGGCCATCAAGGTGCCGGGGAGCGCTCCGCGGCGCAAGGAGCCGAACTCGGTGTCGACGTAGCCCCGGTCGATGACCGCGGCGCCGGAGCGGGCGTTCGGGTAGAACCCGTCGCTCTTCAGGTTGCCGCCCTCGGCGTCGAGGCGACCGGTGACGAACGACAACATGTGCACGAGCCAGTAGGCGAGGGTTCCCTGCCGGCCCATGTTCAACCCGGTCGACGCGTGCACCGACGCCCGCGGTGTGGCCACCCACGCTGCCGCCAGCTCTCGCACGACCGCGGCCGGGACCCCGGTGACCGGGGCGGTCCGCTCGGCGGGGTAGGCGGCGAGGAACGAGCGCAGCGCCTCGACGTTGCGGCCGTGACGGGCGACGACCCCTGCGTCGAACCCGCCTGAGTGGTCGATCTCGAGCAGCAACGAGGCGAGGAACCACACATCCGTGTCGGGACGGACGAGCACCGTGTCGCCGACGCCGCGGTCCGGGGTCTCGACCCGCCGGGGGTTGACGAACACCAGGCGGGCACCACGAGCGGCCGCCCGGCGCAGCTCACCCAGCGCGTTCGGCAACGAGTAGAAGCTCGCCTGGGATACCCGCGGGTTCTCACCGATGACGAGGCACAGGTCGGTGTGCTCCAGGTCGGGGATCGGGTGCACGGTCGACGTGCCGAACACCGCCTCGCTGGCGACGAACTTGTTGGCGCAGTCCTGGGTCCCGGACGAGAAGGTGCGGTCGACGCCGATGGCCCGCAGGAGGGCCGACACGTGGACGGTTGCCAGCGCGTTGAAGGCCGTCGGGTTCCCGATGTAGGCACTGATCGCACCGGGGCCGTGCTCGGCGGCGATCGCACGGAGTCGTGCCGCGGTGTGCGTGAGCGCCTCGGACCAGTCGACCGTGCGCCACGTGCCGTCCGGCTGCCGCAGCGCGGGATGATCGAGCCGGTCGGGGTCGCGGTGGACGTCGACCGCGGCGAGGCCCTTGTGGCAGGCGAAACCCTGGGTCACCGCGTGCGACCGATCAGGCGTGAGCTTGACCAGCTGGCCGGCTTCGACGTGCGCCACCAGGCCACAACTGGGCTCGCAGATGCGACAGAACGTGCGCACCTGCTCGGTCGAGGGAACGGCTGGCATCGTCTCGATCTCGTCGAACCTAGCCCCGGACCCAGGTCAGCTCGTCCCAGGTGGTGCGACCCGATCTCGTGCGTTCACGTTCGGTGGTCAGCACGATGGCGTCGCCGAGCGCACGCGACCTCGCGCACGAGCTCGGTGCCGACGTAGTTGGGGACGGTGCAGTACGCGCACTGGTGGCGGACGCGGGCGCCGTCGAGCTCCCAGGTCCCGCCGTAGGCGAAGAACGTGAGCAGCGCGTCCGCCAGCTCCGGCGCCGGTGCGTGCCGGAACGGCATCACCGAGATCGGCGGGCGGTCGACGCGGGTGAGGATCGCCGACATGCGGCCATCGTCGCCGTACATGATCTGGCCGACGGGCTCCGGACCCATCGGGAACCCGCGCTGCTCACCATCGGAGTAGGTGACGTAGCGGATGAGCGACCAGCTGCCGAGCAGATCCGCCCGGGACAGTTCGGGCATGCCGCAAACCTAATGGAGATAGACACCCAGCGCAACTGGCCGCGCGCCGACAGACGCCGCGCGGTTCCGGCTATTGGATGCCCATGGCGACGCGGACGGCGGTCCTCGGGCTTGATGAGGTGGTTGTGGTCGTCGAGCCCGAGGTCGAGCTCGACCCAGTTGACCTCGCCGGTGAACTTCGTCGTCGAGTAGTCGGCCGTGACCGGTGACCCGAACTCGTCGCCGACGTCGCAGGTCTCGTCGGCGGAGAAGAGGAACGCCTCGGTCTGCTCGATGCGCCCGTCGCCCACTGCGACCCCGTCGATGTAGAGCGTGGCCGTGCCGCCCTTGCCGACGCCGCCGCCGTCGTACGTGAACTCCATGCGCACCTGGTGGTTGCCCTCGGGGACCGGTTTGGTGCCTTCGGCGTAGTAGCGCTCGAGCCCGAAGAAGTTGTAGCAGTACTTCGGCTTGCCGTCCTTGACGTACAGGGTGTGGCCGCCCGACACGCCGCCCTGGGCGAGGAGCACGCCCTCGGGCGGGTCGCCGCCCTTCACGGTGACGTCGGCGGTGATGGAGAACGAGGTGTTCTTCATCATCACGACCGAGTTCTCCGTCAGCCGGCCCATGCCGCCGAAGAGGAGCTGCCGCTTGCCCTTGATCAGGGTCGGCCGTCCGGCCGTCTCGGGGAGCCCGCGCTCGACGAAGCGGTCGTCGAGCGGCACGACGTTGTACTTCACCGCCTCGATCAGCCAGAGCCGTTGCAGCTCGGCCAGCTTGCCCGGGTGCTCCTTGGCGACGTCACGCGCCTGGGTCCAGTCCGTGTTGGTGTCGTAGAGCTCCCAGACGTCGTCGTCGAAGGCGGGCACGACGGCGTCGGCGCCGGTCTCCCACGGTGTGCGGTGCTTGGTGACCGCGGTCCAGCCCTTGTGGTAGATGCCCCGGTTGCCGAACATCTCGAAGTACTGGGTCTCGTGGCGCTCGGCGGCGCCGGCGTCGTTGAAGCTGTAGGCCATGCTGACGCCTTCGAGCGGCTTCTGCTGCACCCCGTTCACCATGAAGGGCGCCGGCAGCTTGGCGAGCTCCAGCACGGTCGGCGCGACGTCGATGACGTGGTGGAACTGCGAGCGCACCTCGCCCTTGCCGGTGATGCCGGACGGCCAGTGGACGATCGTCCCGTTGCGCGTGCCACCCCAGTGCGACGCCACCTGCTTGGTCCACTGGTACGGCGTGTCCATGGCGTGGGCCCAGCCGACCGCGTAGTGGTTGTACGCCTCGGGACCGCCGAAGAGGTCGATCTTCGAGGCCATGAACTCGGACGTCTCCAACGCACCGAAGCCGCCGAGGGTGATCATCTCGTTGAACGTGCCCTGCAACGATCCCTCGGCCGAGGCGCCGTTGTCGCCGATGATCACGTAGATCAACGTGTCGTCGAGGATGCCCAGGTCCTCGAGCGTGTCGATGAGCAGCCCGACGTGGTGGTCGGTGTTCTCGAGGTAGCCGGCGTAGATCTCCATCTGCCGGGCGAGCACCGGCCGCAACTCGGGATCGGTCTCGTCCCACGCCGGGATGCCGGCGCTGCGCGCGGTCAGCTCGCTGTCGGATGGGATGACGCCGAGCTCCTTCTGCCGGGCGAAGGTCTCTTCGCGCACCTTGTCCCAACCCTGGTCGAACTGTCCGGCGTACCGGTCCGACCACTCGTTGGGGACGTGGTGGGGTGCGTGGGTGGCCCCCGGTGCGTAGTAGGCGAAGAACGGCTTGTCGGGCATCAACGCCTTCTGCTGGCGGATCCACTTCATCGTCTTCGACGTGAGGTCGTCGTTGAAGTAGTAGCCCTCCTCGGGCGTCTTGTCCGGCTCGACGGGCGTGATGCCCTCGTACAGCGCCGGGTAGTACTGGTTCGTCTCGCCGCCGAGGAAGCCGTAGAAGTACTCGAAGCCCATGCCGGTGGGCCACTGGCGGTACGGCCCCATCGGGCTCGTCTCCCACACCGGCACCTCGTGGCACTTGCCGAACTGGGCGGTGCTGTAGCCGTTGAGTTGCAGGACCTTCGCCAACGGCGCCGCCGTGTTCGGCCAGATCGAGCTGTTGCCGGGCGCCGACGTGGCCAGCTCGGCGATGTTGCCCATCCCGACGGAGTGGTGGTTGCGCCCGGTGAGCAACGCCGAGCGGGTCGGCGAACACAGCGCCGTCGTGTGGAAGCGGTTGTACTTCAACCCGTTGGCGGCGAGCCGCTCGAAGTTCGGCGTCCGGCACGGCCCCCCGAACGCGCTCGACGCCCCGAACCCGACGTCGTCGATCAGCACGATCAGGACGTTCGGAGCCCCCGCCGGCGGTCGCAGCGGCTCGATCGGCGGATACGTCGTGTCCGGATCCTTCGCGTCGTAGGTGGTCAGCCCAGCCGCCGGGATGTCCGGGATCGGCAGGACGTCACGACCGGCAACGGCATCATGGGCCACGTTGGTTCCTCCTCGCACTCGGCCTCGCCCGCCGGCGACCCTACTGTCGGGTCCCGAGCGGCCCGCCAATGCCCCGACGCGGTGTGACCAGCATCCACGTTCCCCCGGCGGTGTGCCACGCGCATGATGGGCGCGTGACGTCGGCGACGACGACCTCCGTGTCGAGACGCATCCAGGCGCCGGCCGCCGAGATCTTCCGGCTGTTGGCGGATCCCCGTCGGCATCCGGAGATCGACGGGTCCGGCATGGTGCGGACCGCCGTCACCGACCAGCCGGTGGCGCGCGTCGGTGACACCTTCGTCATCGCCATGTTCTTCCCGGCGCTCGGCGACTACGAGATGGAGAACCACGTCGTGGAGCTCGTGCCGGACCGCCGCATCGGCTGGGAGCCGGCACCGGGCCGAGGACATCCTGGCGCCGGAGGCCCACGGTGGGGTCACCGCTGGACGTTCGAGCTCGAGCCCGACGGCGACGACTCGACCGTGGTCACGGAGACCTACGACTGCTCACGCGCGCCGGAGCAGGCCCGACGATCCGTGCAGGACGGCCGGGTGTGGATCGAAGCGATGACGGCCACGCTCGAGCGACTCGACGCCCTCTGCGCCGGCCGCTGACCCGCCGCGGTCAGTTGGTCAGCGGTGTGCTGTTGGCGATGGCGACGGCGGGATCGCGGTTGGGATCACCGGTCTGGCCGAGCGAGTCGCGGAACAGCGTCAGGGCGCGGAGCACGGAATCGGTATCCAGACCGCAGTTCATGATCTTCTCGACCGACGGCAGCAGATCGCGGCGCTCCTTGACGATCTCGTAGGCGATCCGGTCGGTCTCCCCGAGGTCGTCGGGCGAGGCGGTCGTCAGGTACGGGTTCGCACCCGCCTTCGATTTGGCGGTTGACCGCTTCTTGATCATGGACATGCTCCTCGGGTCGATCGACGTGGTGCTCGGACCGTCAGGGACGGTCCGCAGAAGGGGCCAGGCGGGTGTTGGTCAGCCGACATCGAGGTCTTCGACCAGTCGCTGCTTGGACTCCTCGAACTCGTCGAGGTCCAGCTCGCCGGCCTTGAAGCTCTCGTGCAGCGCGGCGAGCTCGGCGAGCACCGTCGCTTGGTCTCGCGTCGGGCCGGCGGGCGCTGCGGGTTCGGCGGCGGCCCGCTCTGTGCGCTTGGCCCACTTCGCGGCCGCTCGTTCCCGGCGTGCCTTCTCGCGCTGCTGCTTCTGGAAGCGGGCCTGGCTCATCGACGAATCGCACCGCTGGTGCGTTCACCGACGGCGGCCCCGCGTGCCTGCCGAGGTCCGGTGGTCGGCTTGGTCATCGTCGGGCTCCTTCCGGTCACGCTCGGAGGAGACACCGTCTGGCCATCGCGACCACGAGGATCGGCGTCGGATCCAAGAGGAGGCCAGCATACCGGGGGTCGTCCTGGAAGGGGTGGCTCGACGCCGTCCCCGGTCGGACGTGACACCGGCTCAGTGCGAGCCCGGGAGCACGGTCGCCGCGTAGAGCGCGCCGGTCGGTGACAGCGCCGTGATCAGTCCCTCCCGGCGGGCGGTGGTCACCGAGTCGGCGACGGTGAGCACGACGCCGGTGCACGTCACGGTCCACGCCGCCACGGCGGCCGTCACCACGAACACCGGCACCGGCACCGTGAGGAGCAGGGTCAGGGTGGCGGCGGCGACGAGGGTGTTGGCGCCCGCCCACAGGTAGGTCAGGCGCCGGAACAGGCGCAGGATGCCGGGACGTTCCTGCACGTCGGGCGTGAGCGGGCAGAAGTCGGCCGCGAACCGCTCGATCAGCGGCCGGCCGACGATCACCGACCCGGCGAAGAGGCCAGCGGTGAGCAGCGTCCGCAGGATCGGCTGCACGAAGTAGACGAAGCTGTTGTCGCTCCAGAAGAAGACGAGCGTGCGCACCGAGATCCCGAGCGTCGCCAGCACCAAGAGCCCGGGGATCGGCCGACCGGCCATGCGGCGACGGAGGACGGCGGCATACGACCACGCCAGCGCCCCGAGCAGTGCCCAACGCAGTTCACGCGTCGCGCCCAGCAGCACGTAGAAGAGCGCCGTGGGGATGACCGTCGCCTCGATCAGGTAGGGACCGAGCCGCCGCGCGACGGCACCGACCACGATGCGGCGCGACGGGCGCAGCAGCCACCCCGCCGCGTGCGGGCCGCGATCTACCGCAGTCATGGTGGTGTCGACGACGAGCTCCTGACATCGGCTCGGTCGAGGCGACGGGCCTGCCACGACGGGGCCGGTGCGGCCGACCGTCGAAGCGAAGCGACTCTTCCAAGAGGTGTCGCATCAACCTACCGGTCGCCTGGCCGGCACGGGACCGCTGGCGACGCTTCGTGGGTCAGGGGTGGGATTTCGGACGCCGGTTCCCTACCGTGAGCCCGGTATCGGCCAGATCGGTCGGTGTGAATGAAAGCAAGTTGGTCACCGTGCAAGGCAAAGTGAAGTTCTTCGACAACGACCGAGGGTTCGGATTCATCTCCCGTGACTCGGACGAGGACGTGTTCGTGCACGTCAGCAACCTGCAGCCGGGCTCGACGCTCACCGTGGGACAGACCGTCGAGTTCGACATCGGCCAAGGTCGCAAGAGCGTCGAAGCCAAGAACGTCCGCGCCGTCTGAGCGGATCCTCGGCGGTCGCCGCGCCGCCGGCCATCACGTGACCGGCGGATGGATCGACGATCGTCGATGGATTTCTTCGACGCCCTTCGATACGGTTGAGGCATGGCAGGTCGTCGCGCCAGCACCCTCGACCCCATCGCCTGCTGCTCGCCCGTCCGCCAGGACGTGCTCGAGGAGGAGCAGGCCGTGCTGTTGGCCCAGTCGTTCGCCGCGCTCGCCGACCCGATACGCCTGCGACTCCTGTCGTGCATCGCCTCGACGAAGGGCGAGGTGTGCGCCTGCGATCTCGTCGAGCCGTCCGGTCGGTCACAGCCGACGGTGAGCCACCACATGAAGATCCTCGTCGACGCCGGCCTCGTCACGCGCGAGAAGCGCGGCCTGTGGGTGTGGTACCGGGCAGTGCCGTCGCGGCTCGACGCCCTCCGCGCCGTGCTCGCCTGACCGCCACTGATCCCCCACCCGGCCGGGTCTGCTGAACGTCAGGCCTGCTTGAGCTCGCCGCCGTGGACCACGAGGGCGTAGATGACGGCGACCTCGATGGCGATGATGATCAAGGACCAGAACGGGTACAGCGTGGCGAAGCCGAACTGCGCCATCATGTTGAGCGCCACCAGGAAGATGCCGACGACCCGGGCGAACGCCGAACCCCGCATCAGCAGGATGCCGACGAGGATCAGCAGGGCGCCGAAGATGAGGTGGATCCAGCCCCACGTGGTGATGTTGAACGTCACCACGTCGCCGTTGCCGGTCACCCAGAACGTGTTGTCACGGAACAGCGCCGCGAGACCCTGGATGACGTTCAACGCACCGACCGTCACCATGAACACGGCGGCGAAGATGACCCAGCCGACCCAACCCGACACCGGCTCGCCGTACGCCGCGCGAGCGTCACCAGACGTCGACATGACACCCTCCGTTCGGTTGTCAACGCCGGACGTCGCTCGTCCGGCCGACGGCGACGCTACCGATGCCGCACCTGGTCAGCGGGGATGGTGCGGAGAGGCGGCGGGGGCCGGCGCGCCGGCGAGATCAGGCAGCCGCGTTCGCCAGCACGAGGTACCGCGCGAGGTAGAGCGGCCAGCCGTCGTCGCCGTCGACGCCGTCGGTGATGGCCGGCCAGCCGGGTCCGTGCCGATCGATGTTGCGGTGCTCGAGCTCGACCCGGGTGCGGGCGGGCGTCTCGGCGATGAAGCGCACCTCGACCTCACTGGTGTTCTCGTGGTCGGGTTCGAGCTGCCACTGCGGCCCGATGTCCCAGCTGAACACCACGCGGGCGGGCGGCTCGTACACGAGCACGCGCGCCCAGTGGCACTCGCTGCCGTCGACAGCGCGGTCGTAGATGGTGCCGCCGACGCGTGGCTCGAACACCGTCTCCGCGTACGGCGCCTGCAGGAGGTTGTGCTCGGGCGGCTTGAAGTCGCCGAACCGCTCCGTGAAGAGCTTGAAGGCCTGGTCGGGCGTCGCCTCGACGACGACCTGCTTGCGCACCACGGTTGGCGCCTGGGTCATGGCTGCTCCTTGTTGGTCACGTCGACGGCGTCCTCGTAGCCGGCGAGGGCGCGGTTCCAGAACGTGTCGAGCTGATCGCGCAGCGCGCTCACCCCGGCCGGGTTCAAGCGGTAGATGTGGCGCGTGCCGGCCGCCTCCTCGGTGACCAGCCCACTCGCCTTCAGCACCTTGAGGTGCTGCGAGACGGCCGGCCGGCTGACGGGGAGCTCGGCGGCCAGCTCGCCGACGGCGCGGGGTCGCTCCGCCAGACGTTCGAGGATGGCCCTCCTCGTGTGGTCGCCGAGCGCCGTCCAGATGTCCGGTGATCGGTCAGCGTCCACGAACCGTAAGTTACGGCTTACCGTTGGGGTCTGTCAAGCCTCGATGGTCACCGCGCGGACCGCGAAGGCCAAGCTGAAGCGAGCGGTGTACGAGTCGCCGACGGCGACGAGCGGGGTGCCCCCGGTGGCCAGGGCGTTGGTCGCGGCGGCCATCGGCTCGAGCGCGGCGAAGCTCCGCCCCGCCGGCACCCACACCTGCGCGTACGGGTAGCCGGACGAGCAGTGCAGCTCGACGGACGGCCCGTCATCGGCGACGAACGCCAACCGGCGCCCCCGCCCGAGTGCGTAGAGGTCGTCGAACGTCCGCCGGCCGATCGGTGACGACTCCGCCGGTTCGGCGACCTCGTCGCCGGTCGGGATGCCCCTCGCGTCGAGGAGGACGTGACGGCGGGCCGGGAGCCGGAGCCGCCAGCGGGCTCGGTCCACACCCGGCAGGCGGAGGTAGGGGTGCCAGCCGATGGCGACAGGGACGCGGCGACGTCCGGTCGGTGTGATCGTCGTGTCCACGTCGAGGCGGTCGTCGTGCGCCGCGACAGCGAGGTCGACCCGGTGCGGGAAAGGGAAGGCGGCGCTGTCGACATCGATGGCGGCCCGCAGCCGCGCCACCCCGCGCCGGACGCCGGACGCCTCCACCCGCCAGCCCGGCGCGCCCACGAGGAGGCCGTGGATCGGGAGGCCGTTGGGATCGAGGGTGAGGGCGACGCCGTCGAGGTCGACGTTGACGCCGGCGGCCCGGTAACGGCGGGACGCCAGGCGGTTGGCCCACGGAGCGAGCAACGGCAGACCGGCCGTCGACCCGGCGCGCAGCGCGGCGATGCCGCCGGGGACCGCCAGGTACTCCTCGCCGCGGAACCGCAGCGAGACACCCGTCATGCCGACGCCGGGGACGAACGTCGCGACGGTGTCGCCCGCCCGCAGCGTGATCGCAGGGATCCCGCGGAACCGCCCCTCCTCGACTTCGACCGTCACCGCAACCTCCTCGATCAGCAGGGCCCGTGTCGCGCCCAGGGCGCGACGCTCGTGACCACGGTAGACGTCGGTACGCGGGTGGGTGTCGCCCAGACCATTCGCGCGGTGCGAGCATCTCCGACGATGCCGACCGCCTTCCCCGCGCTGCGCGCTGTTGTCGTCGACGCGACCGATGCCCGCGCCGTCGCCGAGTTCTACCGAGCACTCCTCGGGTTCACGTACCGGCCCGGCGACGAGCCCCCATCGCCCGGCGAGCCCGATCCCCGTGGTGAGGACTGGCTGGTGCTGGTCGACGCGACGCGCCGGGCGCGCCTCGCCGTCCAGCACGTCGCCGAGCTCCCGCCGGCCACCTGGCCCGATCCCCGGATCCCGCAGCAACTGCATCTCGACATGACCGTGGCGGACACCGCCGACTTGGCCGAGCAGGCGGAGCGGGCCGTCGCCCTCGGCGCCACGATGCTGGCCGACCGGTCCGGCGACGCGACCGAGCCGCTGTACGTGTTCGCCGACCCGGCCGGCCACCCCTTCTGCATCTTCGTCTCGCCCGACCACCCCGGCTGATCTCGCGTCCGCCGTCACCGGTTGATCGCCGCGGCGCCCCGCGGCAGCGCGACCGTGAAGCGGGCCCCGCCGGCGGCGCCCCGCTCGACGACCACGGTGCCGCCGTGGCGCTGCACGATCTCCTTCACGATCGCCAGACCGAGCCCCGCGCCGCCGGCTTCCTGCACGCGCGCGTCGTCGAGCCGTGTGAAGCGCTCGAACACCTCGCCCGCCCGTTCGGCCGGGATGCCGCTGCCGTCGTCGGACACGGTGAGCACGGCGGTCCCGTCGCGCTCGCCCAGCTCGATCGCCACGGTGGCGGCGGCGTGCCGGCAGGCGTTGTCGACGAGGTTGCGGACGACCCGTCGCAACTGGCCGGGGTCGCCGGTGACCTGCGCCGCCGACACCCCAGTGGCGTCCACGCGCGGTCCGCCGGCGGCGCTCTGGGCGGCGCGGGCCTCGTCGAGCACGATGTCGTCGAGGTCGACGAGCTGGCTGCGAGGCGCCTCCTCACCGGCATCGCTGCGGGCGAGCAGCAGCAGGTCGTCGACGAGCGCCTGCAAGCGGCGCACCTCCTCGAGCTGACTGCGGCGCGTCGCCGCGTGGTCGGCGCCGCCCGGGTCGTGGGCGTCCACCTCCAGCTCGGCCCGCATCCGCGTCAACGGCGTGCGCAACTCGTGGGCGGCGTCGGCCACGAACCGCTGCTGGCGCTGGGCCGAGCGTTCGAGACGGTCGAGCATGGCGTTCATCGTCTCGGCCAGCCGGGCGATCTCGTCACCGCCCGGCGGGACCGGCACCCGCCGGTCGAGCTCCCCGCCGCCGATCGACGCGACCTCCGTGCGGATCCGCTCGACCGGTCGCAGCGTGCGCCCGACGACGATCCAGACCAGGGCGCCGAGCACGAGCGTCGCCACCGGGACGATCCAGAGCAGCGACGCCCGGAGCTCGGCGACGCTCTCGTCGACGTCCTCCAGCGATCCCCCGAGGTGCACGACGGCGCCGCCGGCGGCGCCAGCCCGGGCCGTCACCAGAAGCCACCGGTCGCCGTCGAGATCGATCTCGTCCGGGTCGTCGCTCAGCGCGGCGGCCAGGCCGTCGACGTCGCCGAGCGGTTCACCCTCGACCCACACCTCGAGGTCACCGCCCGGGCGCTCGACGACGAGCAGCCGGTCATCGGCGGCAACGGGCCGGTCGGCGCCCGCGGCCAGCGCCGCCGCGATCTGCCCGGCCTCCTTGCTCAACCCGTCTTCGAGCTGCTCGGCGAGGCCGCTGCGCTGACGGTCGACGAGGACCACGCCGATGACGACGAGCACGGCCAGCACGCCGACGGTCGCGATGGCGGTGACCTTGACGCGGATGCCACGCCACGGCCGCTCACCGGCCATCCGGCTCCCCGTCCATGCGATAGCCGACGCCGCGCACGGTGGTGATGTGGTTGGTGCCGTACGGCTCGTCGAGCTTGCGCCGGAGCCGCCCGACGTACACCTCCACGATGTTCGGGTCGCCGTCGAAGTCGAACTCCCAGACCCCGTTGAGGATCTCGTCCTTGGCCAACGCCTGCCCAGGCCGCCGGACCATGAACTCGAGGACGTCGAACTCGCGGCGGGTCAACTCGACCTCCTCGCCGCTCGACCACACACGTCGTGCGCCAGGGTCCACCCGGATGCGCCCGACGGTCGACGGCGCCGGCTGGGCCTGCCCCGCCCGCCGCAGCAGGGCCCGGACGTGGGCGATCAGCACCGGGAAGGAGAACGGCTTGGTGAGGTAGTCATCGGCCCCGGTGTCGAGTGCTTCCGCCTCGTCGAGGTCGCCTTCCTTGGCCGTCAGGACGAGGATCGGCGTCCAGATGCCGGCGGCGCGCAGGTCGCGGCAGAGCACGTACCCGTTGCGCCGGGGCAGCATGATGTCGAGCACCAGCAGGTCGTACCCGCCCACCGTGGCCATCCACCAGCCCTCGTCGCCGTCGGCAGCGACGTCGACGGTGTAGCCCTCGGCCTGCAGGCCGCGGCGGACGGCCGCGGCGATCTTGACGTCGTCCTCGACGACCAGCAGCTTCACCGGCACCTCCGGCTCGCAGCCTGCCCGCCCCGACCTGACGCGACGCTGAACGACGAGCGCACCGAGCTCATCTTCATCGGCGCGGAACGAGGAGACGCCCGATCGTCGCCGCCGGCACAGAGCGTGCGTGCCGGAGCGCACCGTGCCCGCCGCCGGCGCTGCGTACCGTCGCCCACCAACGGCTGCACACGGCGGTGCGCCGATCGGAGGGAGATCCACATGAGGACCACATTGGTGTGGGGTGCCGCGGCAGCGGTGGCGGTGTTCGGGTCGGGGGTGGTGTCGGCGGCGGTGCCGTCCGTCGACGGGACGTTCCACGGGTGCGTCAACAACGCCACCGGGGTGGTGCGCGTCGTCGACGAGGCCAAGTCCGGCAACCTCGGTACCTGCATCACGACCGGGCCGTCACTGCTGCGGGAGACGGCGATCAGCTGGAGCGCCACCGGTCCGGTCGGACCGGAGGGCCCCGTCGGCCCGGCCGGCGCACCAGGGCTGCCCGGCGAACCGGGCCCGCCCGGCGCCGACGCTCCGGTGCCCGACCAGATCCTCACCACCGCGGACGAGCTGACGCCGTACCCGTATCACCACACGCCCGCCGGCGTGCTCATCGCGGAGTGCCACGACGGGTCGTACGACATCCGCTACGGGCTCCCGCAGCCCGGCCTGGTACCGGCCGACCTGTGGATCGAGGCGGCCGGCAGCGGCGCCGTGTCGCACCAGTGGATCCCGGCCACCAACCCCGGCGAGGCGACCACCCACGACGTCGCCCGTGGCGGCGTCGCCGACGAGCACCTGACGATCCGGGCCGCCGTCGGTGGTGACGTGACGGAGTGGCACGTCTGGGCGACGACGCACGGACGCTGCCGGCTGAGCATCACCGAGTCGAGGTCCACGTACTGACAGCATCGGTGCGTGTTCGACGTGCGGATGACCGACGAGGTCGACGAAGCGGGCATCGCCGAGCTGCGCAACGCGGTGATCGCCTTCAACATCGCGGTCACGGGGTACCACGACGGGAGATCGCTGGGCTGCCTCCTGCGCGACGACGACGGCCAGCTCGTCGCCGGGCTCGACGGCTTCACGTGGGGCGGCTACGCGATGGTCGAGTGGTTGTGGGTCCGTGACGACCACCGCAGCTCCGGCCTCGGTGCCTCCCTGATGCGTGCCGCCGAGGAGGAGGCCACCGCCAGGGGGTGCGTCGTCATCCGCGTGAACACGCACACGTTCCAGGCTCCGGGCTTCTATGCCAAGCTCGGCTACACGCCGTTCGGTGCGGTCGAGGACACGCCGGTGGGCCATGGCGAGGTGTTCCTGCACAAGCGGCTCGACGCGGTGTGACTCCGACGGTGGCGCCTACCATGCGGTGACCCGTTGGTGGAAGGGGACGCCATGACCGAGGCCACGACCGACGCGCGCATCGACCTCGTCGACCCGGCGAGCTTCCGGGCCGGCCACCCGCACGACATGTACCGCTGGTTGCGCGAGCACGATCCGATCCACTGGCACGAGGAGCGCGACGGGCCCGGGTTCTGGGCGGTCACGCGCCACGAGGACGTGCGGGCGGTCGGGCGCGATCCCGAGACGTTCTCGTCGTCGCCGAGCATCGGCATCGCCGACGGCGGGGGGTTCGACATCGCCGGTCACCAGATGATGCTGATGATGGACCCGCCGCGCCACACGCGCTACCGGCGCCTGCTCAACCACCGGTTCACACCGCGCGCTGCCGGCCGGCTCGGCCCGCGCATCGACGAGCTGACCCGCAAGATCGTCGACGAGGTCGTCGAGCGCGGCGAGTGCGACCTCGTGAGCGACATCGCCGGCGAGCTCCCGTCGTACGTCGTCGCGGAGCTGCTCGGCCTGCCCCTCGACGACGGCCGCCGCCTGTACGAGCTGACCGAGATCATCCACACGGCACCGGAGGTGTTGCCCGAGGGCGCCCAGCAGGCGGCGATCGCCGAGATGTTCGCCTACGCCGGCGGCGTGATCGCCGAGAAGCGGGCCAACCCGGCCGACGACGTGTCGTCGGAGCTGTTGCAGGCCGAGGTCGACGGCGCCCCGCTCGACGACATCGACTTCGGGTTGTTCTTCCTGCTGCTGGTCGACGCCGGCGGCGACACCACCCGCAACCTCGTCGCCGGCGGGATGCTGGCGCTCCTCGACCACCCCGACGAGCGGGCCCGGCTGGCCGCCGACGTCGACGGGCTCCTCGCCACCGCCACCGACGAGATGCTCCGATGGGTCAGCCCGGTCGTCTACATGCGCCGCACGGCGACGCGCGACACCGAGCTCGGCGGGCACACGATCGCCGCAGGGCAGAAGGTCGTGATGTACTACGGCTCGGCGAACCGCGACACCGCGGCGTTCACCGACCCCGACCGCTTCGACGTCGGCCGCACGCCGAACGACCACGTCGCCTTCGGTGGCGGCGGACCGCACTTCTGCCTGGGCGCCCACGTCGCCCGCCTCGAGATCGCCGCCCTGTTCCGGGAGCTGCTCGTGCGCGTGCCGGACATCGAGCTGGCCGGCCCCGTCACCTGGCTGCCCTCCAACTTCATCTCCGGGCCGCAGCACGCCCCGATCCGGTTCACGCCGGGACGGCGTGCCGCCTGATCAGCCGTCCTGCTCCATCAGGTAGTAGGTGTTGCCGTCGGGGTCGCGGAAGGAGAACATCGGCGGCACCTCCGGCCAGCGCAGCACGTCGTCCACGTCGACGCCCTGCTGCTGCATCGACTGGTGCTCGGCGTCGGCGTCCGACGAGAGGAAGCGGATGCCGGTGTCGATGCCCGACCCGACGTCGCCGGACGCCGCGACGATGGCGACGGAGACGGCGGCGCCCGGCGGCGCCACCTCGATCCAGCGGAACCCCTCGGCCAGCTCGGCGTCCATCCGCTTCTCGAACCCGAGCCGCTCGACGAAGAAGGCCGTCGCCCGGTCCTGGTCCTGCACGGGGACGGCCACCGTGTGGATGGTCGAGATCGTGGTCGTCGGCATGGTCAGCTCCCTTCGCTCGGCGGTCGCTGTCACGACCGGGTGCGGGATCGGAACTCATCGCCGGCCGGCATGCGGAGGCCCTCGACGACCTCCCGCAGCAACCGCCGGCGGCGATCGTTGCCGGCATCCCGCTCCGTGAGCCAGGCGATCGAGCTGGCCAGGTCGACGGCGTCGCCCGGGTCCACGTCGTCGCGCACGACGCCGTTGCGCTGGGCGCGGCGGACCAGCCCGCGGCCGGCGTCGTGCAGGCGGGTGCAGGCGCTCCCCAGCGTGCTCGACGTCCCTCTCGCCGTCACGAGCGTCTCGGCCAGCCCGCGGTAGATCACGCTGTGCTCGGCCAGCTCGGCCAGCCACCTCTCGATGCCGGCGAGCTCGTCGCCGCTGAGGCCATCCCCGAGCGCCGCCACCCGCTCGAGATCGGCGGCCACCAGCGCCTCGACGAGCGCCTCACGGGTCGGGAAGTGCCGGTACAGCGTCCCGATGCCGACGCCGGCCCGGCGGGCGACATCGTCCAGTGAGGCCTGCACCCCGTGCTCACGGAACGCGCCGTCGGCGACGTCGAGCAACCGCTGGCGGTTGCGCTGGGCATCGCGTCGCTGGGCGGTGGGTGGAGGTTCGGTGGACATGAGGGTTGTGTTCCGGAGGCGTCCTCCGTATATTCGGAGGCACCCTCCACATCGTATCCGAAGGGAGCACCGATGAACACCAGCATCCCCTCCGACAAGGACCAGGCCATCTTCGAGCAGCGCCCGCCGCTGCGCACGCTGGCCGACGACGAACGCCTCGCCCACCTCGCCACGAGCGACCACGGGGTGCTCGGCACCCTCACCAGGGCCGGCTTCCCGCACCTGACCACCGTCATCTACCGATGGGATCCCGTGACCCGGGTCGTCCGCATGAGCACCACGGCGGATCGCGCCAAGACCGTCAACGTGCGGCGTGACGGCCGCGCCGCGCTGTTCGTGCAGGGACCGGACATGTGGTCGTTCGTGGTCGCCGAGGGGCAGGCCGAGGTGTCACCGGTCTCCACCGTCGCCGGGGACGCCACCGGCTGGGAGCTGCTGACGGTGTTCCCCCAGCCGGACGATGCCGCGACGGCGACGTTCCTGGCCGACCAGGTGGCCGAGCGCAGGGTCGTCATCCGGCTCCACGTCGAGCGGCTGTACGGCGACATCATCGAGCTCGCCGCGTAGCGCGGCGGTTTCGCCGCACGGCCGTGCCGTGATGGCCCATGATGTCGGGCTTATGAGCAACGCAACAGCGCCGCCCGACACGATCGTCCTCGTCCACGGGTTCTGGGTGACCCCCCGGAGCTGGGAGGACTGGATCGGCCACTACCAGGCCAAGGGCTTCACGGTGCTGGCGCCGGCCTACCCCGGGTTCGAGGTCGAGGTCGAGGCGCTGAACACCGACCCGACGCCGATCGAGCAGGTGACCGTGCCGCAGATCATCGGACACCTCGAGGCCATCGTCGGTGGCCTCGACGCCCCGCCGATCATCATGGGCCACTCCGCCGGCGGCGTGTTCACGCAGATCCTCCTCGACCACGGCTTCGGGGCGGCCGGCGTGGCGATCAACTCGGCACCGACCGAGGGCGTCAGGCGGTTGCCGCTGTCACAGATCCGCGCCACCTTCCCGGTGCTGAAGAACCCGGCCAACCGCCACCGTGCCGTCGGGTTCACGCCCGAGCAATGGCAGTACGCCTTCACCAACGGGTTCAGCGAGGAGGAGTCGGCCCGGCTGTACGAGCGCTACCACATCCCGGCCTCCGGGGCGATCTTCTGGGGCAGCGCCCTCGCCAACATCCACCCGGGCAAGGACGACAGCTGGGTGAACTACGAGAACCCCGACCGCGCGCCGCTGCTGTTCATCTCCGGCTCCGACGACCACCTGATGCCGCCGAGCCTCCAGCGCTCCAACGCCAAGCACTACAAGGCGCCCGGCCTCGTCACCGAGGTCAAGGAGTACCCGGGCCCGCACCTGCTGCCGTCGTGGCCCGGCTGGGAGCAGGTCGCCGACGACGCCCTCGACTGGGCGCTGGCCAACGCTCGGCCCGCGAGCGCGTGACCCGAGTCCGGCTGACCCACATCGGCGGGCCGACGACGCTGCTCGAGGTCGCCGGCTGGCGAATCCTCACCGACCCGACGTTCGACGATGCGGGACGGACGTACCACTTCGGTCTGGGCACGTCGTCGCGCAAGACCACCGGGCCCTCGATCCCGGCCGCCGACGTGGGACCGGTCGACGTCGTGCTGCTCACCCACGACCACCATGCCGACAACCTCGACGACGCCGGCCGGGCGCTGCTCCCGGCGGCGTCCGTCGTCGTCACGACGTCGGCGGGCGCGGCGCGGCTGGGCGGCTCGACACGGGGCCTCGGGCCCTGGGACACCACCCGCCTGGAGGCGGACGGCCGCCCGGCCATCGAGATCACGGCCACGCCGTGCCGCCACGGCCCGCCGCTGTCGCGACCGCTGGTCGGCGACGTCGTCGGGTTCGCCCTGCAATGGGACGGTCAGCAGCACGGCGTGCTGTGGATCTCCGGCGACACCGTCCTCTACGACGGGGTGCGCAGCGTGGCCGACCGGCTCACCGTGAGCCTCGCCGTGCTCCACCTCGGCGAGGCCCGCTTCCCGCTCACGGGACCGTTGCGCTACACGATGACGGCCGAGGACGGCGTCGAGCTGTGCCGGGCGATCCGTCCGCGCACCGTCGTCCCCGTCCACTACGAGGGGTGGTCGCACTTCCGGCAGGGCCGGACGGCGATCGAGCGGGCCGTCGCCGGCGCGCCCGACGACATCCGTGCGGCCTTCCGGCTGCTGCCCGTCGGGGGCAGCGACGAGCTCGAGGTGTGAGATCCGGGCGGGATCCTCGCCAGGTGCTGGAAAGGATCCCGCCCAGATGGGCGAGTGGTGAGGATCCCGCCCAGATTGGGGGACGGTGGCTAGGTCGTGACGAACACCGCCACCGTGCGCGCCGGGACGGTGAAGGCGCCGTTCGACGGGTTGTAGGTCGCGCCGCGCACGACGGCGTCGGCGCCGGTCGCCTGCACCGGGTGCAGGCGGTAGCCGGCACCGGCCAGCGCCGCCACCGTCTCGGTCTGGGGCTGCGGCGTGGCGTTGAACACGACGACGATGCCCTCCCACTGCCGGTCGAGGTCGCGGCCGGCGCGGTCGTCCAGCGTCATCGTGATCACGCCGGGCGTCTGGCCGGGCCCGCCGATCGGGAAGTCGACGCGCTCGTGGATCCGGTCGGCCGAGCCGAGGCGGAACAGCGGCGACGAGAAGCGGATGCGCAACAGCTCGGCGGCCGCGGTTGTCGCGGCGGCCATGTCGTCGGCCCCCGGCTCGAGCGCCGGGGCGGCGAGCAGCGGCCGCATGAACGCCCACTTCGACTCGTTGTCGGCGCGCGGCGGCAGGCCGGAGCCCCACGTCGAGTCCTCGCCCGACCAGTCGACGCGGTTGAACCAGTCCCCCGAGTCGAAGGAGTTGCGATCCAGCGACTTGGACCGCAGCAGGTCGGTGCCGGCGTGCCAGAACGACGGACCCTGCGACAGCGCCGTCGTGGCCAGGGCGATCGTGTTCATGCGCACCCGGTCGTCCATCGCCGTCGACGGCGGCAGCTTGTACTGCAGCACGTCGAACAGCGTCTCGTTGTCGTGGGCGTCGACGTACGTCACGGTCTCCGACGGATCGGCGGCGTACCCGGCCGGCTGCCCGTTGTAGGGCACCTCGTCGCCCGTCACCACCGCACCGGTGCGGTCGACGAGCTCGACGTCGCGGAGGTTGCCGGCCAGGCCGACCTTGATCTGGTCCTGGTACAGCAACAGGCGGGCCCGCTGCTGGTCGGGCGTGCCATTCGCCCCCGAATCGTTGGGCGCCGTGAACAGCCCGCTGGCGAAGCCCTGGATCCCCGGGTTGTCGTCGAACGGTCCGCCGCCGCGGACGGCGTCGCGCAGGCGGTCGGTGAACGAGCCGATGCCGGACCCGGCGAGCTGCAACTGGCTGGCCTGCCGGAAGCGCGCTCCGTCGGCGACCTCGCCGAAGTTCCAGCCCTCGCCGTACACGTAGATGCGCTTGCCGTCCACGCCGTCGCGCGACAGCGTGAGCGCGTCGAGCGCCTTGCGCACGGCGCGCATGTTGGCGAGCGAGTGGTGGCCCATGAGGTCGAAGCGGAAGCCGTCGACCTTGTAGTCACGGGCCCACGTGACGACCGAGTCGACCATCAGCTTCTGCATCATCAGGTGCTCGCTGGCCGTGTTGGCGCAGCACGTCGACGTCTCGACGGCACCGGTGGCCGACAGCCGGTGGTAGTAGCCGGGCACGACCCGGTCCAGGACGCTCTTGGGATCCTGGCCCGCCGCCGTCGTGTGGTTGTACACGACGTCCATGACGACCCGCAGCCCGGCCTGGTTGAGGGCGGCGACCATCTGGCGGAACTCGAGCGTGCGGGTGGCGCCTTCCGGGTCGGTCGCGTAGGACCCCTCCGGGGTCGTGTAGTGCCACGGGTCGTAGCCCCAGTTGAAGCCGTCGTCGGCGGCCACCGCGGTGACGCACGCCTGCTGCTGCTCCGCTGCGGGACCGAACGACCCGAGATCGCACGCCGGCGACGACTGGTCGGCCCGCCGCTCCGGGATGGTGGCGATGTCGAACACCGGCAGCAGGTGGACCGTGTTGAGCCCGGCGGTCGCGAGCGCCTGGAGGTGCTGCATGCCGTCGCTCGCCGCATCGGTGAAGGCGAGGTAGCCGCCGCGGTGGGCGGCCGGCACGGTCTCGTCGCCGATCGAGAAGTCGCGCACGTGCAGCTCGTAGATCGTCGAGTCCTCCGGTTGCGCCAGCTGTGGCTTGACCAAGGTGTTCCACCCCGGCGGGCGCAGTGAGGAGTCGGACAGCTCGACGAAGACCGATCGCGCCGAGTCGGTCGTGAGGGCGAGGGAGTACGGATCGGTCACCGTGTTCGTCACGACCGCGCCGACCGACGGCACGTAGACGTCGACGTCGAACAGGTAGCTACCGCCCTTCCAGGCGCGCGCCCCACTGCGCGACCACACGCCCTCGCCGTCGCGGCGCATCGGGAGGCGTAGGTCAGTGGTGGCGCCGGGGAGTCGGACGAGGAGGTCGACGGCCTTGGCCGTCGGCGCCCACAGCGCCACCTGCGGCACCCCGCCCTTCCACGTGACGCCGAGCTTCTCGTCGGCGGCGCCGCGGTAGAGGTCGTCGAGGACGCCGGGGATCTGCACGCCGGTCGCGTCGACCAACCGGCCGAGGTCGTCGTAGGCGGCGACGGCGAGCTGTCCCGTGAGCAGCTCCCCGGCGGCCTGGGCGTCCTGGCGCGACAACCTCAGCGCGTCGTACGACGCCAGGTGCGGCCACTGCTCGCGCTCGTCGGCCGGCAGGCCGTCCGGATCGAGCGCCAGCGGGAACGACGCGCCGCCGAGGATGGCCTCCTCGTCGACGACGAGGCCGCCGGTCGGTGCGGCGTGCAACCGGAAGTGCCACCCGGCGGCCGCCGGCGGCAGGTCCCAGGCGAACAGCTGGCGCTCGAGCCAATGGGCGCGCGGGGTGCGGATGTCGGCCGACGGCCCGGCCGCCGAGCTGGTGACCGTGAGCACGTGCGACGAGGCGACGTAGGAGAACGTGACGCGGGCGCCCTCGCCGACGGTGTAGCCGATGTTGGCGCCGTTGGGCGCGCCACCGGCGCCGTAGTTCTCGTCCCACGACAGCCCGTGGGTGACCTTGACCTCGTACGACCCGGGCGGGATCTGCGTGGTGCTCCACGTCCACGTGCCGTCGCCGTCGGGATCCTGCAGCCACGGGCGCATGCAGTCCGGTGACCAGTCGGCGGGGCAGCCGAGCTCGGACTGCGCGCTGCCCGGCGCGGTGATGATCTCGCTCATCACGTCGTTCGTCACCCAGTGCGTGCCGTGGTCGTAGTAGAAGGTCACCGGCCCGCCGGGATGGGTGAACGTGATGTTGGGACCGTTGGGGACCGCGCCGGCGCCGTAGTTCTCGGTCCAGGCCCTGTTGATGGCGACCTTGAAGTCATACGTGCCGGCCGGCAGGGTGAACGTGCGCTTCCAGATCTGGTCCTTCGCATCGAGGGCCAGGGCGACCGCCGGGCACTCCGGCTGCCAGTCGCCCGGGCACCCGGCCTCGTCGTTGAAGTTGCCCGGGACGCTGACGGCGTCCGGCTGCTCGACCGGATCCCCGCCGCCGGGATCGGTGGGCGGAGGCGGCGGATCGCCGACGACCGCCGACGTCTGGGCGACCGAGAGGTTGCCGCTGTGGTCGCGCAGCACGGCCCGGTACTCGACGAGCGTGCCTTTGGCGAGTTCGCTCACGTCGTGGAAGACGCGGTACGGCGCATTGTCGTCCGTGCCGAGCGGCGTCCACGTGTCCGTGCCGGCCGGACGCCAGGCGATGGTCACCTGGTTGAACCCGTCGTCCGGGACGGCCACGCCGACGTCGGTTCGCCCACCGACGATCGCGCCGGCGACCGGCGTGCGGAAGGACAGCGCCGGTGCTGTGCCCTGGTGCGGCAGGCGGTTGCCGGCCCGCCACACGACCGCGCTCAGCGGCGGGACGGTGACCGTCACACGTCCCTCGCGGTCGCTGCGCACGTCGGAGGTACCGGCCGGCCACAGCCCGCGGTAGTTCGTGTTGCGGCGGAACGTCGCGAACGAGACGGTCTGCTCGACGAGGCCGTTGTTGAGGGCGACCACGTACTCGCGCTGCTCGTCGGCGTCGATGCGGCTGAACGCGTACACGCCGGCGTCGCCACTGGCGTACCGGTGGATCTGGGCCCCGTCGGCGAGCGCCGGGTGGTCCTCGCGCAGCTGGGCCAGCTCGGCGAGGTGCACGTACATCGGGTGCTCGGGGTCGAAGTTCTCGACGGCCGTCGTGGCGTCGGTCCCGATGAGGTCGTCGTCGTTGTACGACGCCACGAGCGACGGGAACATGTCCTGGCGAGCGTCCTGGTCGCCGCCGTCACCGGTGAAGCCCTGCTCGTCGCCGTAGTAGACGACCGGCTGGCCCCGCGAGAGGTACATCAGGGAGTGGGCCAGCTCGTCGCGCGCCAGCACCTGGGGATCGTCGGGGTCGGTGGTGCCGGCGACGAAGCGGCCGATGCGGCCCATGTCGTGGTTGCCGAGGAACGTCGGCAGCGAGTAGGCGTTGGAGTCGAGGTCGGTGTAGTAGTCGTCACCGGCGAACAGGTCGCGCAGCCCCGTGGTCGCGGCGCCCTGGGCGAAGCCGGTGGCACGGGCCTGGAACCCGAAGTCGAGCGTCGCCTGGAGCCCGGCCTCGGTCGTGTAGCGCGACATGAACGCCGGCGACGCGTCGAACACCTCGCCGAAGGCGAAGAAGTCGTCGTTGCCGGCCGCGGTGGCCGCATCGGCGATCCCCTCGGCGAACGCCTGCCAGAACTCGACGTTGACGTGCTTGACGGTGTCGATGCGGAAGCCGTCGATGCCGAAGCGGACCCACTCCTGGTAGATCTCCGTCATCCCGGCGACGACGTCGGGGTGCTCGGTGAACAGGTCGTCGAGGCCGAAGAAGTCGCCGTACTCGCTGTCCTCGCCGGCGAAGTCGGTGTCGCCACGGTTGTGGTAGTAGATCGGGTTGTCCAGCCAGTCCGGCACCTTGACGTCGGCGTCGCCGGCGGAACGGAACTCGGGCACCTTCGGGAAGGACACCGCCGGATCGAGCGGTGGGAACGTGCCGGTGCCGACGTAGTCGCGGTCGTCGAACGTGTTTCCGGCGGCGTCCTTGTACGGCGTCGTCGCCTTGTCGACGTAGCTGTAGTTGTCCCCCTCGTACGCGATCACGTCGGCGGTGTGGTTGGTGATGATGTCGAAGAACACCTTGATGCCGCGGGCGTGGGCCTCGTCGATGAGGGCTTTCAGCTCGTCGTTGGTGCCGAGGTGCGGATCGATCTGCGTGAAGTCGGTGATCCAGTAGCCGTGGTAGCCCGCGCTCATGTTGGTGCCCTGCCCCTGCACCGGCCGGTTCACGAACGAAGGGGTCAGCCAGATCGCGGTGGTGCCCAGCCCGGCGATGTAGTCCAGCTGCGATCGCAGCCCGGCGATGTCGCCGCCGTGGTAGAAGCCCTTGGCCGCCGGGTCGAGCCCGTTCACCGTGCGGTCGCCGGCGATGCCGCCGGCGTCGTTGCCCGGATCGGCGTTCTCGAAGCGATCGGTCATCACGAAGTAGAAGCGCTCGCGGGTGAGGTCGTCGCGCAGCGACGTACCGGCCATGGCGCGGTCGGCCGCCGTCACGCCGGACACCGGCTCGGCCGACGCCACGGTGACGCTGTGGGTCGCGTCGTCGTAGGAGAACGTCAGCGTGGCATCGCCCGCCAGCTCGAGCAGCACGTTGGACGCGGGGTAGCTACGGTCCCACGTGCCGTCCAGGGCAACCTTCCACTCCCACGTGCCCGCGGGGACATCGACCGTCACCGCCGACGACTTCCCGGTCGTGGCGACCATGCGCGTGGCCCCGCAGTCGGGCTGCCAGTCGCCGGCGCAGCCGAGCTCGGACTGCAGGTTCCCGACCAGCGTGGCGAAGCCGGCGGGCACCTGGTGGTCGGCGGTGGTCGGCGTGGCCGGTGTCACCACCACGGCGACGCCGATCGCCGCGGCGACGGCGACGGCGCGATGGACCGGACGGCGTGGTCGACGGGCAGCGCGCATGAAACCCCCTGTACCGGCCGCCGCCCACGGCCGTCGATCTGGTGGCGCGAACCGTAGCCCGGCGCCGCGTCAGCCGGTGTCGAGGCGGGCGCCGCGCCAGAACGCCGACAGCGTCCCGCTCGACGACACCACGAGCACCAGCGCCGTCGGCTCACTCGCCGAGAAGCGCAGGGCCGAGGTGTGCCGGGTCCCGCGGTACGACGGTACCTCGCGCCGGGAGCGCTCGTCCGTGCGGAGCTGGACACCGACGATCCGAAGGCGGCCGTCCGGGTCGACCAGCGCGGCCCGGTCGTACTGCGCCAGCGCGTTGAGCAGGGCGGCGAACTGCGAACGCCGGCCGACGTCGAGTGTCGGGATCGTCACCTTCGCCGCCAGCCCGAGGTGGCCGAGCTCGGCGGCCGGCCCGACGAGCGACCACACCAGCGTGGCGCCGACCCGCCCGGCGCCGAGCCAGTGCGTGCAGAACTCGACGAGTCGATCGAGCACCAGCCGATCGGCCTCTGTCCCGATGGCGTCGGCCAGGAGCACGCTGACCCGGTCGGCCAGCGGCTTGGACGACCAGTGCGTGCCGTCCCACGTCGACACGCGCTGGCGCGTGCACAAGCGGACCCATCCGCGACCGAGCCGTTGCAGCACGACGGCGCCGCTCAACTGGGCGATGTGCACCGCCGACGACTCGTACTCCCGGGTGCGCTCGAAGCAGACCAGCCGGTCGGGGCCGCCGGAGGACCGGACGACGAACGACGACCGACCATCGGCGAGTCGCCGCAGCGTGTCGATCGGCACCCCACCGGCATCCACCTCCTCGAGCGGACCGAGGGTGTCCTCGCTCACGGCTCCCGGAGGGCCGAGCAGCGCTCCATATCGGGGGGCCACCCCCTCGTGGGCGCTGGGGTGACGGGCGTAGTCGAGCTCCGCCAGGACCAGCTCGGCGACGTCGCCGTCGTCGGGCAGCGCGATCTCCTCGTCCTCCAGCTCGAGCAGCAGGCGCTGCAACCGGCGCGTCGCGACGTCGTCGTCCTTCATCCGACCTCGACGCGCGGCTGGGCGGGAACCGTGACCTCGACCACGTCGATCCCGGGCGTGACGGCCTCGGCGGCGAAGGGTGCGTCCCGCGGGATGGCGACGGCGTCGCCGGCGTCGAGCGTGACGCCGTCGTCGCCGTCCACCCGAACGGCCAGCCGGCCGGCGACGACGTACCAGAGCACCAGCTCGCCGTCGTGGCGGACGGCGCCAGCCCCCAGTTGCGCCGAGACGACGCGGCGCACACCGACCAGCTCGTCGGTGGCGGCGCCGATCGCCGGATCCCCGATCGGCGCGTGGACGAACCGCTGCCCGCCGAAGCGTCGGGCCGGGCGCCGCTCGGCGGTCGGGAGCTCGGTGGTGTGGTCGACGTGCGTGGCGTGCACCGCCGGGCAGGTGACCTCGAGCACCTCGAGCCCGGCGCCGCACTCGAGCACGCGGTGGCGGATCCCCGGTGGTTGCACGACGCACTCCCCGGCCGCCAGCACGAACGGCGGCCCCTGGTCCTCGTAGACGACGCGGACCCAGCCCCGGAGACAGGCGATCACCTGCAGGCGGACGTCGTGGGCGTGGACGTAGTCCGGCACGGGACCGCCGTCGGGGATGGTGATGTGCGAGGCGATGAAGCGGCCACCCTGCCGCGACGGGAGCAGGTCGCGATAGCGCATCCCGGCCCGGCCGGGGCGCCCGTCGCCGGCCCGCGTGACCTCGTAGCGCGTGACGAGGTCCGGTACGGCGGACGGGTCGACGTCCGGGACCCCGTCGCCGACCACCAGCCGAACCTCGACGCCGCAGCCGGAGAGCACGGCCACCGACGGGTCGTCGGCCGGCATGATCAGGTCGAGGCGGAACCCGAACTGCTCGACGAACGCCGTGATGCCCGCGTCGAGGTCGCGGCAGGGGATGACGATCTGGGCCATCGGCGCCCGAACGTACCGCCGGTCATCGATCGACGCGCCGCGTGAGGGCCACCAGCACGGCCGGCTCGTCACCCGTGTTGCGCAGGGCGCGCACCGCGAGCCCGACGAACCACAGCACCGAGCCGCCGGCGAAGGGGATCAACCGCCCGCACCGCGCCTCGATCGTGATCTCGCCGCGCTCGACCACGACCAGCGCGTCCCGCCACTCCTCGTCGACGTAGGGCTCGCTGGCACCCGGGTCGACGACGACGACGCGCACCGAGGCCCACGCGGGGAGCGGGCGGCCGAGCAACGTGAAGGTCTCGTCGCCCTCGTCGTCGTCGTCCACACCGCCACAGACCACGTTGCCGTCGGGAACTCATCGCGACCGAGCGACCACCTCGATCTCGCCGTGCATCCCGAAGTCGTAGTGGCCGGGCAGGTGACAGGCCATCTCGACCGTGCCCGGCTCCGTGAACACGTAGCTCGTCACGCCCTGCTCGGTGGGGCCGAGCGAGATCTCGCCCGGCTTGGGCGGGTGGTAGGCCTCCGTCCCGGTGCGGTGACGGGCGTGGACGTCGGGCGGCCCGACGATCAGCTCGTGGTTGATGGGGTCACCGTTGCGGACGACGAAGCGCACTTCGGTGCCCACCTCGACGCGCAGCTCGTCCGGGAGGAATCGGCTGTGCTCGATGTCGACGACCACGGTGACCGGGTCGGGTCCGAGGGCGGCGGCCGGCGAGGCGTCGCCGCGGTCGGCGAGCACCCACCCGAACCCGGCGACCGCCGACCCGGCGAGCAGCGCGGCGAGGACGCGTCCACGCCAGCTCACGACGGGCGCACCCGGCGGTCGGCGGCGATGGTGAGGGCGACGAGCACGGCGACACCGACGGCGCCGCCGACGGCGACGGGCCAGATCGGCGATCCCGGGGAGTGTGCCCGCACGGGCACCGCCGACGCCGGCTCGACGCCGGCGTCCGTGATCGACGGCTGGCGGGCGGTGTCGGCGGACACCGCCAGGTCGTAGTCGAGGTCGGCCGCGCCGGCGTCGAGCTGCAGGTACGAGAGCCACATCGATTCGGGCACCCACTCCATGCCGACGTCGGAGCGGAGGTCGGTGAGCAACGACGGCGTCGCCGCCTCGCTGCGGGCGAGCGAGAGGCCCGGCCCACCGGCGAGCAGCCGCGGCCGCTGGTCGGTGAGGAGGAACACGTCGGCCTCGACGCGCTGGTCGGCGGTCAGACCGAGGCCGAGGATCCGCACCGGGACCCACGGGTCGTCGGTCGGGATGGTGGCCATGATCGGGGTGCTGTCGCCGGCGAGCTGGCCGAGCTGGCGGGCTCGCTGGGCATCGAACTTGGCGGCCATGAACACCGGGCTGCGGGCGGCGTAGAAGTCGAGCACCTCCGGTGCGTCCGGCGAGAGCAGGAACCCGTTCTCGAGCGCCCAGCGTCCGACCTCGTCGCCACCGCCGCGCAGCACCGTGATGTCGAGGGCGTCGATCTGCGTCTCCAGCAGGATCTCGGCACCGCCCGCCGACTGGTCCGCCGCGGCGCTGGCCTCGGTGGCCGTCGGCGCCGGGGGTGCCACCTCGAGGGTCAGCCGCTGCAACGTCCAGTCGCCGCCCCGCTCGACCGACGTCGGCACGTCGGGCAGCGGCACGATCGAGCCGACCGACTCGCCCTCACCGGTGAACTGGAACGCCGTGACGTAGCGCTCGACGCCGTCGTGGTAGGCGGCCAGGGTCGTCGTCCGGACGAGCTGGATGGTGCCGTTCTCACCGATGAGCCCGCCGCACGCCTCGGCGACGGAGGGGGCGAGCACCGCGACGAGCGGTGCACCGAGCAGCAGGGCGCGCCGAAGCAGATGTGGACGCATCGTGATCCTCCCATGACCCCGTGGTGGTTGGGTGCGGGGTCGACGGCTCTTTGGACGCCCCTCCCCGGCGAGCGGTTCCCGTCAGGCCAGCGCGGTCATCACGATCGGCCGCACGTGCGGCCAGGCGCTGGCGAACCCGGCGTGCAGCGGCCGGTCGGCGACGTCGTCGGGGTGGACCCAGTCGACCG
The DNA here is from genome assembly GCA_963784255.1 of uncultured Acidimicrobiia bacterium. GTDB lineage: Bacteria > Actinomycetota > Acidimicrobiia > Acidimicrobiales > Ilumatobacteraceae > JALZMG01. The sequence goes on from CAWAQO010000009.1 coordinate 495,826, forward strand.
CCTCCGTTTCGAAGTTCAGCGGCGTCCCGAAGGGGCGGGGCACCTCGACGACGACCGTCGTGTAGCTCCACTCCTCCGACGGCTCGAAGACGTGCTGGCCCACGAGGCGGTGCGGCTCCGGCGCCCGACCGACCTCCTCGGCAGCCTCTCGCAGCGCCCCGTCGAACGGAGCCTCCCCTTCGTCCAACGCCCCACCGGGGCACGACCACGTGCCGCCCTCGTGCGAGTACCCGGAGCGGAGTTGCAGCATGACCAGCGGCTCGCCGCCGTCCGCGGTCACGAAGACCACACCGGCGGCGCCGAACAGACCCCAGCGGACGTGCCCGTCGCTGCACAGGACGAACCCGTCCCCGCTGCGTCTCATCCGCCCACGATGGCATCCGCTGCCAGTTCCCACCGAACAGGGAGCCGCGCCGGCTTGCGGAAGACCAAGCCCGTCGGCGCCGGCACCGCCCCGTCGAGGCACAGGCCGGGCAGACGGTCGAGCAGCCCGTGCAGGGCAGCGCGGGCCTCGAGGCGGGCGAGGTCGGCACCCAGGCACACGTGGGGCCCGGCGGCGAAGGCGAGGTGGCGGCGCACGTTGGGGCGGTGCAGGTCGAAGTGATCCGGCTCGGCGAACTCCGCCGGGTCGCGGTTGGCGGCGGACAGCGACACGACGACGAGCGCGCCCGCCTCGATCGTCACGCCGCCGAGGGTGACGGGGCGCGGTCGCGTACCGGTGCACCTGGGCGGCCGGCGGCTCCAGCCGCAGCGCCTCCTCGATGGCGGCGTCGACGAGGGCCGGCTGCGCCCGGACGGCGGCGAGCTCGGCGGGCTGGCCGAGCAGGAACCACAGGGTGTTGAGGATCAGGCCCTCGGTCGTCTCGATGGCGCCGAACAGCACGACGGCGGCGTCGGACGCCGGGCTGCCCGGCGGCAGGGCTGCCGTCAGCTCGGCCATCGCCGCGTCGCCGCCGGCGGTCGTCGGCCGCCCCGCGGTCACGCCGGCGACCGACGCGACGATCTCGTGGTACCAGCCGAGGAGTCGTGCGACGATCGCGTGGTCGCGACCGTCGAGGCCAACGGCGGCGGCGGCGACGGCCGCCGCCAGTGGACCGGCCAGTGCGGTGCGCAGCTCGGCCGGCGGCCCGCCGGCGACGACCGCGTCGAGCAGCTCGCCGACCACCGACCGCGTGAGCGGACCGAACCGCTCGTCCACGGCGCGGGCACGGAACGGCGCGACGAACGGATCGCGATGGGCGCGGTGGGCGGCACCGTCGAGCGACAGCATGCTCGGACCGACGACCCTCGCCGTGGAGAACCGCGGATCGTCGACCGTGAACGACACGGGGTCGCGCAGGACCTCGAGCGCCTCGGCGCGCGCCGTCACGACGTAGGCGTCGAGCGCCGGCACGAAGGCCACCGGGCTGCCGGTCCGTAGCCGCGCCAGGTGTCGGTGCGGATCGTCGGCCAGCTCGTCGAGCGTGACCGTCACGCGCTGGGGGCGAGCACGGCGAGCCGGTCGCGGACGTCGGCGCGGGCGAGGCGCCGCCGCGTCGTCTCCCCGGCCCGCCGGCACACCGGCCCGAGCTTGGCCGGGTCGAGCGCGTTGCCGGCCATCACCTCCAGATCGGCGGCGGTCGGCTGGAACACGAGGACCGGGATGCCGCGGCCGCGCAGCGCCGCGACCTCCCTGACGAGCGACAGCTGGGCGATGCGCCGGATCGCCATGCTCGGACCGAAGCGCAGGGCGCCCCGGGCGGCCGACATCGGCGCGCTCGACGAGGACGAGGTCGGGACGCTCGCCGCCCACGAGGTCGGCGTTGGTGGTCGAGTGCACACCGCCGTCGACGTAGCGCACTGCCGTCGATGACGACGGGCTCGAAGAAGGCCGGGATGGCACACGAGGCCTGCACGGCGTCGGCCATCCGCGCCGGCGCCGCGCCGGGCCGGCCGAAGGCGACCCGCCGGCCGGTGTCGAGCTCCACCGCCACGACCCACGTCGACCGGCCGGGCCACGTGTCGCCGTACAGCGCGTCGACCGGTGTGCCGAGGTCACCGGTGGGGATGCTGCCCGCCGGGAGCACCGCCGCGGCCAGCGACCCGGCGCTGATCTCCCACGGCGCCCGCAGGGCACGCGACAGCCGCGCCGGCGAGGCCATCGGCCCGCGTCGCGCCGATGGCCGGGGGCGCCGGCGAGGCGACCCCAGGCCGGCCCTCGCGACGATCTCCGCGCCGGCCGGCGACAGCGGCCGGCCCGTGGCGCGTGCGGCCAGATCGGTGGCCGGCAGGCCGGCACGCAGCATCGCCGCCACCAGCGACCCGGCCGACGTGCCGACCATCAGGTCGGCCCGCCGGGCGTCCCATCCCAGCTCGCTGGCCAGGGCGTCGAGCACCCCGGCGTGGAAGGCGTGGCCGACCATGCCGCCGGCGCCCAGGACGACGGCGACGCGCGGCCCGTTCATCTGTCCATCATGCCGTGGCGCGTGCGAGACTGTTGACGAGGAGGTGGCCATGGGCACACCGTCGATCGACCGGGTCCGGGTGGCGATCGTCGCCTACCAGGGCGTGCTCGCCGACGAGTCGGCGGCCTTCCGCGAGGTCCTCTCACGGATCCCGAGCACGCGCACGGTGACGGTCGGCGTGCGCCGCGGGGTCGTCGCCGGACCGGGTGGCGCGCAGGACGTCGAGGCCACGTTCGCCGAGCTGCACGGCGCGGACGTCGTCGTGGTGCCGGGTGGGCTGGGCAGCCACCGTCACCCGGAGATCGCCCGTTGGCTCATCGGCACGGATCCCCGCTGGGTGCTCACGAGCTCGACGGGCTCGGCGCTCCTGGCGGCCACTGGTCTGCTGCGCGGGCGGACCGCGGCGACGCACTGGCTCGCCGGCCCGTTGCTGGAGCGGCACGGCGTCCGCGTGTCGAGCGAGCGCCTCGTCGTCGACGACCCGTTCGTCACGTGCTCCGGCCTGGCCAGCGCGTTCGACGCCGCTTTCTTCATCGCCCGCCGCTTCGGCGGACCCGCGCTCGTGCGATCGATCCGCGAGGAGCTGCGCCGCGATGCGCCGGTCGCAGTGCCGTGCCAGTCACCCACCCGCTACCGTGCCCGTCCGAGCCGGGCCCGCGTCGTTCCCGTCGAGGTCGAGCTGGAGGACAACCGCTGACCGGTCGAACGGCACGGGACGTGACCGTGCCATCATCGGCCCATGGCAGCGCCGGCCACGCCCGAGGAGCGCTGGTCGAGCAACGTGGTGCTGGGGGACGGCGAGACCGTCCACATCCGCCCGATCCGTCCTGACGACGCGCCCGCCCTCGCCGCCTTCCACGAGCGGCAGTCGGCCGACAGCATCTACCGCCGGTACTTCTCGCCGCGCCCGCACCTGAGCGAGGCCGACCTCCGGCACTTCACCGAGGTCGACTTCGTCGACCGGGTGGCCCTCGTCGTCGAACGGTACGGGGAGTTCATCGCCTGGGCCAGCTACGAGCGCTGGAGCGGTCGCGACGACGCCGACGCCGCCTTCATGGTCGACGACCACCACCAGGGCAAAGGCATCGCCACGCTCCTGCTCGAGCACCTCGCCAGCATCGCCCGCTCCAACGGCATCAACCGCTTCACCGCCGAGGTGCTGGCCGACAACCGCCCGATGCTGACCGTGTTCAACCGAGCCGGCTGGCCGGTCGAGCGGCGCTTCGAGAGCGGAGTCGTCGACCTCGACTTCCCGCTCGCCGAGACCGATGAGTTCCTGGACTCGGTGGAGCGGCGGGAGCAGCGCGCGGACTCGCAGGCGATGGCCCGGCTGTTCCTCCCGCGGGCGATCGCCGTCGTCGGCGCCACCGACCGCCCTGGCTCGACCGGGGAGACGCTCTGGCGGAACATCACGGCGGCGGCCAGCGTGCCGATCTACCCGGTCAACCCGAACCGTGACACGGTGGGCGGGAGGAAGGCGTGGCCGAGCCTGCGCGAGGTCCCCGCCGACATCTCGCTGGCCGTCGTCGCGGTGCCCGCCGACCGACTCGTGGCGGTCATCGACGACTGCATCGCGTCCCGCGTCCGGGGCGCCGTGATCGTGACGGAGGTGGAAGGCGCCGATCTCGACCTGCCGGAGCTCGTCGAGTCCGCCCGCAGCCACGGGGTGCGCATCATCGGCCCGGGCAGCATGGGCATCGGCTCGTCCCGGAAGTCGATCGGGCTGCAGGCGTCGCTCGTGCCGCTGGCGCTGCCGGAGGGTTCCGTGGCCGTGTCGTTGCAGTCGGGCTCGCTGGGTTCGTCGCTGCTGCGCCTCGCCGACGAGCTGTCGATCGGCCTGTCGTGGTTCGTGTCGCTCGGCGACAAGTGCGACGTGTCGGGCAACGATCTGCTGCAGTTCTGGGAGGACGACGAGACGACGCGGGTGATCGCCATGTACACCGAGTCCTTCGGCAACCCGCGCAAGTTCGCCCGCATCGCCCGGCGCGTGTCGCGCACGCGGCCGATCGTGGCGGTGCGCACCGGCGCCGCCGCCATCGGTCCGTCGGGCGGGGCGCTGTACCAGGAGGCCGGGCTGATCGAGGTGCCCACCGTGTTCACCATGCTCGACACCGCCCGCGTGCTGGCGACGCAGCCGGTCGTCGCCGGTCCGCGCGTCGCCGTGCTGGCCAACTCGCGCAGCCCCGCCACCCTGGCCGCCGCCGCGCTCACCACGGCAGGGCTCGAGCCGGTGGCCGCTCCAGTCGCGTTGGACTGGCGAGCGACGCCGGCCGACTACGGCGTCGCCGTCAGGGCCGCCCTCGCCGCCGACGACGTCGACGCCCTCCTCGTCATCCACGCGCCACCGCTGGTGGCGGCCGTCGCCGCTCCGGTGGAGGAGATCGCGGCCGCCGCGGCCGGCAACACCAAGGCCGTGCTGACCGTGTTGATGGGAGGACGCAGCGGCCCCCTGCTGCCCGGCTCGCCGCTGCCCGCCTTCGCCTTCCCCGAGCAGGCGGCCGGCGTGCTCGGACGGTCCTACGCCTACGGACAGTGGCTACGAACCGAGGCCGCCTCGATCGTCACCGACGTGGCCGACATCGACCGGATCGGGGCCGACGCCATCATCGCTGCCGCCCTCGACCGCGGCGCGGCTGTGCTCGACGTCACCGAGACGGCCGACGTGCTGCGCGCCTACGGCGTGGCCGTGCCGGAGACCCGGCCGGCCGCCGTCGCCGACGCGGCCTCGATGGCCGACGCCATCGGCTACCCCGTGGCCGTCAAGGCGGCTCACCGCCGGCTCGGGCGCTCGGCGATGGCCGGTGTGGCGCTCGACCTGGCCGAGCGCATCGACGTCGTGCACGCCGTCGAGGTCATGCACGCCGCCCTCGGCGAGGATGCCGAGCACGTCGTCGTCCAGGCCATGGCGCCGCCGGGCCTCGACCTGCGCATCCGCACCAGTGCCGACGAGCACCTCGGCGCGCTCATCACGGTCGGGCTCGGCAGCTCGACGGCCGACCTCGTGACCGACGAGCCGGCGCGCCTGGCGCCGCTGTCGTCGGCAACCGCCGAGGCGCTCCTCGACGGCTCCCGGGCCGGGCCGGCGCTGCACGCCGCCGGCCTCGACACCGGACCACTGCTCGACATCCTGGTGCGGGTGGCCCAGCTGGTGACCGATCACCCGGCGATCGCCGGCGCCGACCTCAACCCGATCATCGTGTCGAAGGGGCAGGCCTGGGTCACCGACGCGGTCATCACGGTGAGCGCGGTGGAGACGGCGTTCGCGCCGATCCGCCGTCTGGAGGCGGGATGACGATGGTCGTCGAGCACGACCGGGAGCGGCGCCGCTACACGCTGGTGGTCGACGGGCGGCCCAGCTCCTTCGCGGAGTACCAATTGCTGGACCACGATCGCACGGTGCTCTTCCACCACACGGTCACGCCGGTCGCCGACCGCGGTCAGGGGTTCGCAGCGGAGCTGGTCGGTCGGGCCCTCGACGACGTCAGGGCCTCCGGGCGCACGGTCGTGGCCACGTGCTGGTACGTCGACGAGTTCATCGACGACCATCCCGAGTACCACGACCTGCTCACCTGAACAGGTCCTTGGCGGCATCGCGCACGACGGCGGCCATCGACGCCTGCTCGTCGACCGTCCACGCCACCCCGCGGATGCGGGCCACGGGGACGCGGCTGGTGTTGCCCTTGACCAGCTCTGCTGCGGCGGCGAGCTCGTCGACCACGCACAGCTCCTGCACGCGGAAGACGTGACCGTGCGGGTCGACCTCGCCGATGTAGCTGCGCAGCGGCGCCACGCCGGCGATGCCGACGGCGACGTCCGTCTGCCCCTCCCGCCACGGCCGTCCGAACGTGTCGCTGATGACGACGGCCACGTCGACGCCGCGCGCGGCGAAGGAGGCCCGGAGGCGCCGCGCCGACGCGTCCGGGTCGTCGGGGAGCAGTACGACCCGGCCGGCCGCCCCGCTCGAGCTCTGGTCGATCCCGCTGTTGGCGCACACGAAGCCGTGGCGCGTCTCGGTGATCAACACGGGGCCGGCCATGCGCACGATCCGCTTGGCCTCGCGCAGGACCAGTTCGACGACTCGGGGATCCTTGTCCCACCGCGCCGCCCACTCGACGGCGAACGCCGAGGGCTCGACGTCGTCGAGCTCGACGACCCGGCCCTCCGCCTTCGACACCACCTTCGACGTGACGACGACGACGTCGCCGTCGGCGAGGTCGATGGCCCCGGCGATCAGCTCACCGAGGTCGTCGCCCGGCAGCACCTCGGGCAGACCCTCGACGCCGGTGATGGTGAGGCTCGCCATGCCGCGGACGCTACCGGCGTCGGGCAGGATGGGCCGGATGAGGGTGAGTGAGCTGTTCGACCCGGACTCGTGGCGAGCGGTCGAGGGCTTCTCGTTCACCGACATCACGTACCACCGCGCCGTCGACCAGGGCACGGTGCGCATCGCCTTCGACCGACCGGAGGTGCGCAACGCCTTCCGGCCGCACACCGTCGACGAGCTGTACCAGGCGCTCGACCACGCCCGCATGACGACCGACGTCGGCTGCGTCCTGCTGACCGGCAACGGACCCTCACCACGCGACGGCGGCTGGGCGTTCTGCTCCGGCGGCGACCAGCGCATCCGCGGCGCCGACGGCTACAAGTACGCCGCCGGCGACACCGGCGACACGATCGACGAGGGTCGGGCCGGCCGGCTGCACATCCTCGAGTGCCAGCGCCTCATCCGGTTCATGCCCAAGGTCGTGATCTGCGTCGTACCCGGCTGGGCGGCCGGTGGCGGGCACAGCCTCCACGTCGTCTGCGACCTCACGCTGGCCAGCGCCGAGCACGCCCGCTTCAAGCAGACCGACGCCGACGTCGCCAGCTTCGACGGTGGGTTCGGCTCGGCGTACCTGGCCCGGCAGGTCGGCCAGAAGTTCGCCAGGGAGATCTTCTTCCTCGGCCGCGAGTACTCGGCCGACGACTACCACCGCATGGGCGCCGTGAACGCCGTGGTGCCGCACGCCGACCTGGAGTCGACCGCCCTCGAATGGGCGGCCGCCATCAACGCCAAGAGCCCGACCGCCCAGCGCATGTTGAAGTTCGCCTTCAACCTCGTCGACGACGGCCTCGTCGGGCAACAGCTCTTCGCCGGCGAGGCCACCCGCCTGGCCTACGGGACGGCGGAAGCCACCGAGGGACGTGACGCCTTCCTGGAGAAGCGGTCGCCGGACTGGTCCGGCGTGCCGTATCACTACTGAGCGCATGGCGCGATGACGCCCGCCACGGCCGTCCTGCTGCTGTCGTGTCCCGACCGGCGCGGCATCGTCGCCGCGGTCGCCGAGTTCGTCGCCGGCCACGATGGCAACATCCTCCACGCCGACCAGCACGTGGACGTCGTCGAGTCCGGCCAGCGGGTGTTCTTCCAGCGCGTCGAGTTCGAGCTCGACGGCTTCGACGTGCCCCGAGACGAGATCGCCGGCGCCTTCGCCGTCGTCGCCGATCACTTCGGCATGAACGCCCAGGTGCGCTTCACCGACCAGCTGGCGCCGGTGGCGATCCTGGCCTCGCGCCAGCCGCACTGCTTGGCCGACCTGCTCGTCCGGTGGTCGTCGGGCGAGCTGGCCTGCGAGGTGCGGGTCGTCGTCGCCAACCACCCCGATCACGCCGACTTGTGCGCCGGCCTCGGCGTGCCCTACGTGCACCTCCCCGTCGGCGACGGCCAGGAGGCGCAGGTGCTGGCGGTGCTCGCCGAGCACGACATCGAGCTGGTCGTGCTGGCCCGGTACATGCAGATCCTGTCGCCGCGGGCCATCGCCGCCTACCGCAACCGGATCATCAACATCCACCACTCGTTCCTGCCCGCCTTCGCCGGCGCCAACCCGTACCGGCAGGCCCACGACCGCGGCGTGAAGTTGATCGGCGCCACCGCCCACTACGCGACCGACGAGCTCGACGAAGGTCCGATCATCGACCAGGAGACGGCCCGGGTGAGCCACCGTGACGACGTCGCCCGTCTCACCCGCGCCGGACGCGACCTCGAGACCATCGTGCTGGCGCGGGCCGTGCGCGCCCACCTCGAGCACCGCGTCCTCGTCCACGGCCGCAAGACCGTCGTGTTCTAGGAGGTCGCTGTGGGAAGGTGGATCGTCCGGCTGTTCGCCGCTGCCGTGGTGGGGGTCGTTGCGCTCGGCACCGTGTTCCTGCTCGGGATGCGCACGGGATCGCCGGCCGTCGTCGACCGCATGCGCCGGTTCAACCGTGCCGTGACCAACCCGCTGGGTCCTGCGAACGGCCGGCTCGCCGGGCGCCTCGGCGTCGGTGGTCCGCCATGTCGGGCGGAACTCCGGTCGTCCGTACGAGACGCCCGTCGGGCCCATCCCCTTCGACGACGGGTTCCTCATCGCGCTGCCGTACGGCCCCGGAGCCGACTGGGTGCGCAACGTCCTGGCCAGTGGGTCGGCCACCCTCGTCACCGAGGGTCGAACCCTGATCATCGACCAACCCGAGGTCGTCGCCACGGCGTCGGTGGCGGACCGGCTCCCGGCCTCGGAGCGCCGCATCCAACGCCTGTTCGGCGTGAACCATGACCTGCGCGTCCGGGTGGCGGCCGCTTCGCCGGGCGACGGGTCGGGTATCGTCCCGTCGTGAAGCGCCCCCTGCTCGTCCTCACCGCCGGGCTGGCGGTGGTCGTGGCGACCGCCGCGGCCGTGCCCATCGACGACGTGGCCGATGCCCTGCGCAGCGACCCCGTGTACGTCGACCCCGACGCCGAGCGGGCCCTGTCCGCCGACGAGGCGGCCCAGGTGCGCGAGGCCATCGGCGACGCCGGGACACCCATCTACATCGCCGTGCTGCCCGCGTCGGCGACCGACGCCGCCGGCGGGGACCCGGGCGAGGTCGTCGCGCAGCTCGCCGACGCTCTCAGGCGAGACGGCACGATCGCCGTCGTGGTCGGCGACAGCTTCCGCGCCGGCAGCAGTGAACTTCCGGCCGGCCGGGCCGGCGAGCTGGCCCGCGAGGCACTGGACGCCGGCGGCGACGACACGGCGGCCGTGCTCGCCGACTTCGCCGGGCGGATCGGCTCGGCGGTGGCGTCCGGCGGCGCGGCGTCCTCGGGCGGGAACGCGTCGGGCGATGACGAGTCCTCCGGCACCAACTGGCTGCTCCCGGTGCTGCTGGTCGGCGGCGCGGGCGTGGGCGGCGCGCTGCTGTTGCGCTCGTCGCGTCGACGTCGGGAGGAGGCCGCCGAGCGGGCCCGTGCCGAGGAGGCCGACCGCCAGATGCTGCGGGCCGAGCTCTCGGTGCTGGCCGACGACGTCGTTCGGCTCGAGCCCGAGGTGCTGCTGCACCCCGAGGCGCGGTCCGACTTCGACGCCGCCGTCAACCGCTACCGGGCCGCGCAGGCGGCGCTGGATCAGGCCGACGAGCCCGTCGACCTGCTGCGGGTGCGCCGGGTGCTCGACGAGGCGCGGTACTCGATGGACCGCGTCCGTGCCCACATCGACGGCCGCGAACCGCCGCCGCCGCCCGACAACCTGCAGCGCCTGGGCGAGCACGGTGAGCCTGCCGTCACGGTCGACGACGATCGCCAACCGGCCTACGTCGGCTACCCCGGCGGGTACGCCAACGGGTGGTACGGAGGCGTCGGTGGGAACGGACTGTTCACCGGCCTGCTGCTGGGGTCGCTCCTGTCGGGTGGGTTCGGCGGCTGGGGTTACGGCGGGAACACGACGATCATCAACCAGGGCGACACCGGCGGCGACGGCGGCGGCTGGGGTGGCGGTGACTTCGGCGGCGGCGACTTCGGCGGTGGCGGCGACTTCGGTGGCGGTGACTTCGGCGGTGGCGGCGACTTCGGCTGACGACGTCGGCTGAGCGGCTTGTGTCCGCAGATCACGCTCGATTCGGCGGAACACGCGGACAGAGACCGCAGTCACCACGTCCGCCACCGTCGACCAGGCGGTCCCCGCCGTCCGCCCGCTGTGGCGCCCCGCCCTCGCCGCCGGCGGCGCCGCCGCCGCGGCCACCACGGCCATCGCCGCCGTCGCATCAGCGGCCGGCGTCTCGTTCGAGACGGCGCCGGACGAAGCGATCCCCGTGCTCGGCTTCGCGCAGCTCACCGTGGTCGGAGCGGCCCTCGGCCTGCTGCTCGCCTGGCTGGCCGGCCGGGCCGCTCACCCCCGCCGGGTGTTCGTCCGGACCACGGTGGCGCTGACCGCGCTGTCGGTCGTGCCGGATCTCACCTTGTCGTTCGACGCAGCCAGCCGGGCCGTGCTCGTCCTCACCCACGTCGTCGCTGCCGCCATCGTCGTCCCCGTCCTCGCCCGCCGCCTGCCCGTCACGCGGTCGACGTGACGGAGCGGGCGGGCTAGACCCGCAGACCCAGGGCGCGGCTGATCACGAGGCGCTGGACCTCGCTCGTGCCCTCCCCGATCTCCAGGATCTTGGCGTCGCGGTAGTGCCGGGAGACGACGGTCTCGTCCATGAAGCCGTACCCGCCGAAGACCTGCGTGGCCGAGCGGGTCGCCTCGACGGCCGCTTCGGTGGCGAACAGCTTGGCCGTGGCGGCCTCCGTCTTGAACGGCTGCCCGCGGTCGCGCAGCCACGCCGCGTGGTACACGAGCCGGCGGGCCGCGCTGGCGGCGACCTGCATGTCGGCGCAGCGGAAGGCCACGCCCTGGTTGGCGCCGATCGGACGGCCGAAGGCGTGGCGCTCGCCGGCGTAGCGGACGGCGTCGTCGACACAGCGCTGGATCACCCCGACGGCGAGCGCGGCGATGGCGACGCGGCCCTCGTCGAGGATCTCCAGGAACTGGGCGAAACCACGCCCACGCTCACCGAGGAGGTGGTCGGCGGGCACGCGGCACTCGACGAACGTGAGCCCATGGGTGTCCGACGTGTGCCAGCCCATCTTCCGGTACGGCGGCTGGACTTCCATGCCCGGCGTCCCGGACGGCACCACGATGGTCGAGATCTCGCCCGGCCCGGTCAGCGCCGTGATGGTCACGATCGACGTGATCGGCGTGCCCGAGTTGGTGATGAAGGCCTTCTCGCCGTCGATCACCCACTCCCCCGTCGACTCGTCGAGCACGGCCCGCGTCCTCGTGCCACCGGCGTCACTGCCGGCGTCGGGTTCGGTGAGCCCGAAGGCGCCGAGCGCCCGCCCGGCGCAGAGGTCCGGCAGCCAGCGCTCCTGCTGGGCCGGCGTGCCGAACTTGTGGATCGGGTTGGCGCCCAGACCGACACCGGCCTCCAGCGTGATCGCCACGGACTGGTCGGCGCGGGCCAGCTCCTCGATGGCGACGCACAGCCCCGTGAGGTCACCACCACCGCCGTAGGGCTCAGGGAAGGGGATCCCGAACAGCCCGAGCTCGCCCATCCGCTGCACCGTCTCGACGGGGAACGTGTGGTCGCGGTCCCAGGCCTCGGCGTGCGGCTCGACCTCGGCCTCGGCGAACTCGCGGACCATCGCCCGCACGGCCTCGTGCTCCTCGGTCAGTTCCGGGTGCATGTCAGCCCTCCGCCGCCGCGACGCGGGCGCGGCGCCGTCTCGTCGTGCCGCCGCGCGACGGTTCCCAGCGGAAGCAGCGCAACGCGACGATCGTGCCGGCAATCCCCCACGCGGCGACCACGGCGAGACCGCCCCAATCGAAGGCCGGCGGCTCGACCAGCGGGTTGAGCGTGTCCTGGAACGCCTGGGCGAAGGGCTTGAGTGGCAGGACGTCGCCGAGGATGTCGAGCCAGCGCGGCGGGTCCTCCAACGGGATGAAGACGTCCGACACGAACGCCATCGGCAGGATGATGGCGTTGGCCAGGGCGGAGGCGGCCGAGGCCGTCGGGCACAGGGCGGCGACGGCCAGCCCCATCGCGGCGAACGAGGCGACGCCGACGAGGAACGTGACGACCGCCGCCGGCACCTTGGCCATCTCGATCTCGAGGTCGTAGAGCAGGATGCCGACGCTGAGCATGATCGTCACCGCGACGACGGCCACCACCACGGCCGACCCGACGGCGCCGGCGAGGTACATCCACGGCGGCAGCGGCGTCCCCCGCCAACGCTTCAGCACGCCCTCGTCGCGGCGGATGGGGATGACGTTGGCAAGGTTGGTGAACGTGGCCGACACGGCGGCGAAGGCGGCGAGGCCGCCCGTGTAGAACTGGCGGACCGACCACTCGCCCTCCGGCGTGGTCACGGTGCCGTCGCCGAACAGGGCGTTGAACAGCACGAGCATCATCAGCGGCAGGATCAGCGTGAAGAACACGGCCACCGGCGTGCGCACGAACGTCAGCAGCTGGTAGTGCACCTGGCGGGCGGTGGTCGTCGCGGTGGACGGATAGGCGGTCATTCGGCGTGCTCCATCGGCGCCAGCCCGAGGAAGACGTCCTCCAGCGTCGGGCGCAGGACGCTGAGCCCGTCGAGCTCGACGCCCCGCTCGAGCGCCCACCCCGTGACGGCGTGGACGGCAGCCGTCGGGGCACTCGTGGTGAACTCGATGCGGCCGTGGTGCACCGACGCGTCGGCGGGGACGATCCCGGCCAGGTCGGCGGGCGCGACCCCTGCCGGCACCTCGAAGGCGACTCGGGTCGTGCCGGTACGGCCGATCAGTTGCTCGGGCGTGCCCTCGGCCACGAGCCGCCCCGCCACGAGCACGCCGACGCGGTCGGCGAGGTGCTCGGCCTCGTCGAGGTAGTGCGTCGTCAGGAGCACCGTGGTGCCGCCGGCGGACATCCGGCGGATCAGCTCCCACGCACTCCGGCGGGCGGCCGGGTCGAACCCGGTCGTCGGCTCGTCGAGGAACAAGAGGTCAGGGGATCCCACGATGCCCATCGCCAGGTCGAGCCGCCGCCGCTGTCCGCCCGACAACGTGCCGACGCGCTGGTCCCGCTGCTCGCCCAACCCGACCAGGTCGAGCACCTCGCCGGTCGGTCGCCGGGCGCGGTAGGCCGATCCGTACACCGTCACGGCCTCGGCGGCGGTCAGCTCGTGCTCGACACCGGAGGTCTGCAGGACGATGCCGATGCGGTCGCGGAAGTCGCGGCCGGCCCGGCCCGGATCGTGGCCGAGGACCATGGCGTCGCCGCCCGTCCGCTTGCGATGGCCCTCGAGGATCTCCACGGTCGTCGACTTGCCGGCGCCGTTGTGCCCGAGGAGCGCGTACACCTCGCCGACGCCGACCTCGAAGGTGAGGCCGTCGACGGCCCGGATCGGGCCGTAGTCCATGATCAGCCCGCTCGTGGTGATCGCCGCCATGCGCCGACGACGCTAGTTGCGCGCCGAGGAGATGGGCAGCCCGGTGTCGTTGCGCATCTGCTCGGAGGCCGGCGTGAAGTAGGCGAGCAGCTCGGCGGCGACAGCGTCACCGTCGGGGAGGTCGGCGGTCACCGTCTCGACCGCCGACGTCATGTGCCGCAGCCAGTGGTCCCGCTCCTCGCGCCCGATGTGGAACGGCAGGTGGCGCATCCGCAGGCGGGGGTGACCGCGCTCGTCGGAGTACGTGGTCGGCCCACCCCAGTACTGGATCAGGAACAGGGTCAGGCGATGGCGGGCCCCGGTGAGGTCCGGCGCCTCCGGGTACAACCGCACCAGCACGGCATCCTCGGCCACGCCGTCGTAGAAGGCGTCGACCAGCCGCTCGAAGAACGCCGCACCTCCGACCCGCTCGTACATCGATGTCACGATACGGATCATGTTCGGGCTCCGCTGCTCGCCGCCGTCGGCGGCGAGGTCGCCCGGCAGTACCGTCAGCCCATGGCCTCCGAGCTTCGTCCCGACCTCTTGCCGCCGGCGGTGTCCGCCTACATCGCCGAGCGCACCGCCCAGCCCGACGTGGCGCTGACCGACCTCGTCGCCCGGACCCGTGAGCTCGGCCGCGCCGCCGGGATGCAGGTGAGCGCCGACGAGGGTGCCCTGCTGACGCTGCTCACCCGCATCGTGGGTGCCCGCCGGGCGGTCGAGGTCGGCACGTTCACGGGGTACTCGTCGATCTGCATCGCCCGCGGCCTCGCCGAGGGCGGCCACCTGCTGTGCTGCGATGTGGACGAGAAGGTGACGGCCATCGCCCGCGCCGCGTGGGCCCAAGCGGGCGTGGAGGACCGCATCGAGCTGCGCATCGCTCCGGCGCTCGAGACGCTGCAGTCGCTCCCGGCCGAGCCGACGATCGATCTGGCGTTCATCGACGCCGACAAGGGCGGCTACGTCGACTACTTCGAGGAGCTGCTGGCCCGCGTCCGGCCCGGTGGCGTGATCCTCGCCGACAACACCCTGTGGTCCGGCCAGGTCGCCGACGAGCCGTCCGACGACGACCACGACAACGTGGCGGCGATCCGCCGCTTCAACGACCACGTCGCCGGCGACCAGCGGGTCGACAGCTACATCCTCCCGATCTCCGACGGGCTCACCGTGATCCGGAAGCGTTGACGCCTGACCCAACCGTCGGCGCCGCCGCGTCGTGTCCAAGGCGGTGCTCGCCGTGGTGACCGAGGTCCCCATCACGACCCCCACGACTGGGGACGACGTCGATCTCTTGTTCCGCGCCCACTACGCGAGGCTCGTGCGCGCCCTGGCGCTGGCCTGCGGCGATGCCGAGCAGGCGGCCGACGCCGTGCAGGAGGCGTTCGTCCGGGCCCACGTGCGTTGGCGGCGGCTGCGTCACTACGACGATCCGGTGGGGTGGATCCGCCGCGTCGCCGTCAACCTGCTCCGTGACGACCACCGCCGCCGCGTCCGCGGGCGCCGGGCCGTCGCCCGGCTCGCCGCCGCTCCGGCACCGGTGCAGCCGGCACCGGAGCCCGACGGGCTGGCGGCGCTGCTCGACCAACTGCCCCGCCAGCAACGCATCGCGGTCGCGCTGTACTACGTCGAGGGGCTCCCGGTCGCCGAGGTCGCCGCGGCGATGGCGATCGCCGAGGGTTCCGTGAAGTCCCACCTCCACGACGCACGGCAGCGCCTGCGGGCCGTGCTGGGAGACGAGTCCCGATGACCGACCCCTTCGACGACGACG
Source organism: uncultured Acidimicrobiia bacterium (assembly GCA_963784255.1). GTDB lineage: Bacteria > Actinomycetota > Acidimicrobiia > Acidimicrobiales > Ilumatobacteraceae > JALZMG01. Next base: position 511,256 of record CAWAQO010000009.1, read on the forward strand.
CCCTGACGGCGGCCCTGCGACGGCGCGCCGAGCAGCTGACCGGTGACGTCCACACCGAGCGCGCCCTCGGCGACGTCCGCCGCCGTGCCACCCGCCGGCGGATCGGACGGGCCGTGATGGCCGGCGCGATCGCCGCCGCCAGCGTCGCCGTCGTCGCCGGTGGCGTGCTCCTGGTCGGTGGCGACGAGCCCGTCGTCCGGACCCCGGCGACGGCACCGGCGCCGACCCCAGCACCGGCGCCGGCTCCCTCTCCGCCTCCGTCGAGCGAGGAGACGCTCCCGACGTCACCGCCCCTGACGGCACCGGCACCGACCGTGGTGCCCCCGCCCGCCACGGTGGCGCCGATGGTCCCACCGACCGTCGCCCCGACGGTCCCGGAAGGGGCGCCTCCGGTGCCGCCGGCACCTCCCGCATCGACCGACATCGGGCCGAGGACGTACAGCGGGATCGGCGGATCGATCACCGTCGCCGTCACCGATGGCCGGCTGGGACTCGTCGGCGCGCCGTCGCCGGCCGGCAGCTACGCCACGGAGATCCAGGACAACGGGCCTGACCGCGTGCGGGTGCGCTTCGACGACGGCCAGCGGCGCACGGAGATCCGGGTCGACCTCGAGAACGGGACGCTGGTCCCACGAGTCGACGAGGGCTGACCCAACCCGCCGGGTGCCCGCGTCGTGTCCTGTCCATGCGCAACGAACGAGGCATCATCGCCGGAGTCATCATCGGGGCCGTCGCCCTCACCGGGGCGGGTCTCGCCATCGCCGCCGGCGGTGACGACCCGACAGGACGTCCGCTCGCCCCCTTGCCGGCCGTCGCGCCCAGCACGTCCGCCCCCGACTTCATCACCGTGCCGCCCACGGTCAGCAGCACCTCGGTCCCGACGACCGTCGCCGCCACCGCCCCCACGGTGTCGGTGACCGTCCCCGAGGTCACCGCGCCCGAGGTCTCAGCGGCGTCGTCGTCCGTGCCGGCGGTCACTGCCCCATCGGTGACCGTCGGCACGGGCCCCTCCAGCAGCGGACCCGACGTCTCCACGCCCGACATCACCGCACCCTCGGTCAGCACACCGACCACGATCGACGATCACGGTGGCGATCGCGGGCACGACGACGATGGCGACGACGACCACTCCGGCCGGGGTCACGGCGGGGGCGACGACGACGGGTCGGGCAACTCAGGCCCCGGCTCCGACGACTCCGGTCACGGGGGCGGCTCGGGCCACGGAGGGGACGACGACTGACGGACTAGTTCCACCCGTAGGGCTGGTAGTAGTTCTCGTACTCGTCGCGCCGGTCACGATGATCGGCGTCGAAGTCCGGCGCGTTCTTGACGTCGTCCTTGGTCATCCGCAGGTAGACCTTCTTCTCGGCGTCGTCGAGGCGCTCGATGAGGCCGGCGGGCACGAGCCGCTTCTTCCCGAAGATCCACCACCCGGTGTCCACGACGATGAACGAGCTGCCGGCGTCGAGGCTGGCCTCGTCGACCTTGCCGATGCCGCCGTCACGGGCCTCGACGTCGTAGCCGACGATGCCGGCGTCACTGAACAGCACGTCCTCGCGGTACTCCCACATGGAGATCATGCGATCCTCCTTGATCGGCGCCCGCACCTCGCGCGTGCCCGTGGTGCCACCTGGACAAACGAAGATCACCCTTCCGGGTGACCGGCTCAGACGTCGAGGAAGCGGGAGGCGGCGATACCGGAACCGATGGCGCCGGCCGCCATGCCGATCGCCACGATGATCAGCATCACCGTGAAGGTGTAGCCGTCGTTCACGACGAGCGCGGCGAAGCCGCTGTTGGGCGGGAAGTCCTGCACCCCGGCCGTCCACCGGTTGTTGATCACCCAGAGCCCGCTGCAGGCCGCGATGCTGCCGATGAAGCCCTGGATCAGGCCCTCCAGCATGAACGGGATGCGGATGAACCAGTCGGTGGCGCCGACCAGCTTCATCACCTCGATCTCCCTGCGGCGGGCGAACATCGCCGTGCGGATCGTGTTCCAGATCAGCAGGACCGCCGCGAACAGCAACGTGATCGACAGGATCACGGTGTAGAAGCCGACGAAGCCCTTGAGCTTGGCGATGACGTCGAGCTGCTCGTCGGCGAGCACGATGTTCTGCACGTTGGGCAGCTCGCGGAGGCTGTCGCGCAGCTGGCGCAGGGTGTCGACGTCGGTGGCGTCGGTGGGCACGACCTTGTACTGCGTCGGGATGTTCTCAGGCGTCAGCAGCTCGAGGGTCGACGGGTCACCGGCCAGCACCCGCTCCGCCTCTCCGAGCGAGCACTCGGTGTCGCAGTAGGAGTGGCTGGAGATCAGCTGGGTCTGGCTGTCGAGGGCGTTGCTGATCTCGTCCAGCTGCTCGGGCGAGGCGCCGGCGTTGACGTACACGATCATCTCGACGTCGCCCTCCCACTGCACGAGGAGGTTGTCGAAGCCGCGCTGCATCAGCAGCGTCAGACCGAAGATCAGCAACGAGACCGCCGACGTGATGATGGCCGCCACGGTCAACGTCATGTTGCGCCGGAAGCTGGCCCACGTCTCGCGGAAGGTGTAGGTGAGGCGGGAGATCATCGGCTGGGGAAGGTCACTCGTACACGCCGCGGGCCTGGTCGCGCACGATCACGCCGCGGTCGAGCTGGATCACCCGCTTGCGCATCGTGTTGACGATGCGCTGGTCGTGGGTGGCCATCAGCACGGTGGTGCCGGTCTTGTTGATGCGGTCGAGGAGCCGCATGATGCCCTCGCCGGTGGCCGGGTCGAGGTTCCCGGTCGGCTCGTCGGCGAGCATGATCAACGGCCGGTTGACGAAGGCGCGGGCCACCGAGACCCGCTGCTGCTCGCCGCCGGAGAGCTGGTGGGGGAAGCGGTCACCCTTGTCGGCCAGCCCGACGAGGTCGAGCACGGCGGGCACCTGCTGGCGGATGACGTGCTTGGGCTTGCCGATGACCTCTTGGGCGAAGGCCACGTTCTCGAACACGGTCTTGTTCGACAGCAGCTTGAAGTCCTGGAAGATGTTGCCGATGTTGCGGCGCAGCTGCGGCACCCGACCCGACGGCAGGTCGATGATGTTGCGGCCGGCGACCCACACGGCGCCCTGCTCGGGGCGGTCCTGGCGGTTGAGCAGGCGCAGCAACGTGCTCTTGCCGGACCCGGACGGACCGACGAGGAACACGAACTCGCCCTTGGGCACGTCGAAGCTGGCATCGCGGAGGGCGACGACCTGGTTCTGGTAGCTCTTGGTGACGTTCTCGAGGCGGATCATGACGGTTCGGTGACGAAAGCGGCGTCAGGCTACCGGGCGGTCGCGCTCAGGCGTCGGCGCCGGCACGGCGCCACCTGAGGTACCCCTCCATGAACTCGTCGAGGTCGCCGTCGAGGACCGCCGCCACGTTGCCCGACTCGATCTCGGTGCGCAGGTCCTTGACCATCTGGTACGGCTGCAGCACGTAGCTGCGGATCTGGCTGCCCCAGCCGACCTGGGCCTGCTTGCCGCCGATGGCGTCGAGCTCGGCGGCCCGCTCCTCCTCCGCCTTGGCGGCCACCATGGTGCGCAGCCGCCCCATCGCCTTCTCCCGGTTCTGCAACTGGCTGCGCTCCTCCTGCGAGCTGGCGATCAGCCCGGTCGGCTCGTGGATCAGGCGCACCGCCGACGACGTCTTGTTGACGTGCTGGCCACCGGCGCCCGACGCCCGGAAGACCTCCATGCGGATGTCGCTGTCGTTGAGCTCGACATCGGGGTCGTCCATGACCGGCCAGACCTGGACCGCGGCGAAGCTCGTCTGGCGGCGACCCTGGTTGTCGAACGGGCTGATGCGCACGAGGCGGTGGGTGCCCCGTTCGCTCGTCATCAGGCCGTAGGCGTAGCGACCGGTGAGCGTGAACTCGGCCGACAGGATGCCCGCCTCGGTGCCCTCCGACACGGCGTCGACCCCGAAGCCGAAGCCGCGCCGCTCCGCCCACCGCTCGTACATCCGCAGGAGCATCTCGCTCCAGTCCTGGGCGTCGACGCCGCCATCCTTGGCGTTGATCTGCACGATGCAGTCGGCCGCGTCGTGCTCACCGGTGAACAGGCTGCGCAGGTCGAGCCGGTCGAGGCCGGCCGACACCTCGGCCAGACCGACGGCGAGCTCGGGCTCCTGGGTCTCGTCGTCCTCGTCGCGCGCCAGCTCGTGGAGCACCTCGAGGTCCTCCAGCTGCCCGGCCAGCGCGTCATAGGTCATGACGTCGTCGCGGACGTTGGCGTACTCGCCCGACAGCGCCTTGGCCTGCTCGGCGTCGTCCCACAGATCGGGACGGCCCATCTCCGCCTCCAGCTCGCTCAGGCGGCTCCGCGACTCGCCGACGCGGAGGTACGTCTCCGCCTCTCCGAGGCGTCGGCGCAGCTCGCGCAGGTCGTCGGTGAAGTCACGCACGGCGCGTCAGGCCGCGTCGGCCGATCGGCGACCGGCCGGCGAGGGAAGCGCCAGCGGCGAGCCGGACGTGGCGCGAGGCGGAAGCGGAGCGGACGCCGAGCCCGCCATCAGCCGGCGCCGTGGCACATCTTGAACTTCTTGCCCGACCCGCACGGGCACGGCGCGTTGCGCGGCGTCTTCGACCACTCGTCCTTGACGACGGTCTCCTGCTTGGCGGCCGCGCGGGGTGCCTGCCGCGCCGTCGTGGGGATCGCCGTGCGCGACCGCGCCGCCGGCGCCATCGCCTCCTCCGGCGGCTCGCCACTGGTCACGGCGCTCGCCGCGGCGGCCTGGAAGCCGGACGCCTGCTGGTCGTCGGACGACGTCTGCTGGACGTTCTGCACCGCCGGCGCCGCCGGCTGCTGCTGGTCGTTGCGCACGACCTGCACGTGCATCACGTAGCGCACGAAGTCCTGGGCGATGCCCTTCATCATCGACCCGAACATCTCGTAGCCCTCGCGCTGCCACTCGGTCAGCGGGTCCTTCTGGCCCATCGCCCGGAGGTTGATGCCCTCCTTGAGGTAGTCCATCTCCTCCAAGTGCTCGCGCCAGCGCTGGTCGATGATGCGCAACATCACCTGGCGCTCGACCTCGCGCATGACCTTCTCGCCGAGCTCGCCCTCGCGACGCTCGTAGTAGGCCGTGGCGTCGGCCATCACGAGGTCGTACATCTGGTCGGTGTTGCGGCAGTCGGCCAGGTGCTCCTCGGTGACCGAGGTCGGCCAGAACGTCTTCAGCTCCTTGGCCAGGCCGTCGAGGTCCCACTCGTCGTCGGCCGCGCTGGCGCAGTGCGTCTCGAGCAGCGCGTGCACGGCCTCGCTCAGGTACTCCATCGCCGCCGACTTGAGGTCGAGCGCCCTCGAGGATCTGGTCCCGGCGCGCGTAGATGACCTTGCGCTGCTCGTTCATCACCTCGTCGTACTTGAGGACGTTCTTGCGGATCTCCGCGTTGCGCGTCTCGACGGTGGTCTGGGCCCGCTCGATCGCCTTGGTGACCATCTTCGCCTCGATGGCCTCGTCGTCGGGCAGCGCCTTGTTCATCACGTACGACAGCGCACCGGTGGCGAACAGTCGCATCAGCTCGTCGTCGAGGCTGAGGTAGAAGCGGCTCTCTCCCGGGTCGCCCTGGCGGCCGGAACGGCCACGCAGCTGGTTGTCGATGCGCCGTGACTCGTGGCGCTCCGAGCCGATCACGTAGAGGCCGCCCAGCTCGCGCACCTTGTTGCCGTCGGCGGCGCAGTGGTCGGTGAACTCGGCGAGCAGCTCGTCGTAGCGGGCCATCGCCTTGCCCCGGGCCTCCTGGAAGTCCTCGGGCATCTGCTCGAGCGGCAGGGGCAGCGCGAAGTGGTCGACCATCACCTCGGGCGCGTGGCCCTCCTTCAGCACCTCGTGGCGGGCCAGCCCCTCGGGGTTCCCGCCGAGGATGATGTCGACACCGCGGCCGGCCATGTTGGTGGCGACGGTGATGGCGTGGAGGCGCCCCGCCTGGGCGACGATCTGCGCCTCCCGGGTGTGCTGCTTGGCGTTGAGCACCTCGTGGGGGATGCCCCGCTGCTGCAGCTGGCGCGACAGGTACTCGCTCTTCTCGACGCTGACCGTGCCGACGAGGATCGGCTGGCCCTTGGCGTAGCGCTCGGTGATGTCGTCGACGACGGCATCGAACTTCTGGACCTCGCCCTTGTAGATGAGGTCGGCCTGGTCGACGCGGGCGAGCGGCATGTTGGTGGGGATCGGCACGACACCGAGCTCGTAGGTGCTCATCAGCTCGGCGGCCTCGGTGGCCGCCGTGCCGGTCATCCCGGCGAGCTTGTCGTACATCCGGAAGTAGTTCTGCAGCGTGATCGTCGCGAGGGTCTGGTTCTCCTCCTTGATCTTCACGCCTTCCTTGGCTTCCACGGCCTGGTGGATGCCCTCGCTCCAGCGCCGGCCCTCGAGGATGCGGCCGGTGAACTCGTCGACGATCTTCACCTCGCCGTTCTGGATGATGTAGTCCTTGTCGCGCTTGTAGAGCTCCTTGGCCTTCAGTGCGACCTGCATCTGGTGCACGAGGTTCTGCTGCACCTCGTCGTAGATGTTCTCGACCCCCAGCGCGGCCTCGACCTTGTCGATGCCGGCCTCCAGCGGGACGACGACGCGCTTGTCCTCCTCGACCTCGTAGTCCTCGTCGCGCCGGAGGGATCGGACGATCGAGGCGAAGCGGTAGTACAGCTTGGCGGCGTCGGCGACCCGGCCGGAGATGATCAGCGGCGTGCGGGCCTCGTCGATGAGGATCGAGTCGACCTCGTCGACGATGGCGTAGTTGTGGCCGCGCTGCGTCTTGTCGACGAGCTTGCCGGCCATGTTGTCGCGCAGGTAGTCGAAGCCGAACTCGTTGTTCGTGCCGTAGGTGATGTCGGCGGCGTACTGCTGGCGCTTCTCCGCCGGCGTGGCCTTGAAGCCGGGGATGATCAGCCCCACCTCGAGGCCGAGGAACCGGTGGATGCGGCCCATCCACTCGGCGTGGAAGCGGGCGAGGTAGTCGTTGACCGTGACGAGGTGGACGCCCTTGCTGCTCAGCCCGTTGAGGTAGGCCGGCAGCGTGGACACGAGGGTCTTGCCCTCGCCCGTCTTCATCTCGGCGACCCACCCGAAGTGGAGGGCGGCGCCGCCCATCACCTGGACGTCGAAGTGACGCTGGCCGATGGTGCGCTGCGCGGCCTCGCGGACGACCGCGAACGCCTCGATGGCGATGTCGTCGAGGTCGGCGCCGTTCGCCAGGCGTTGGCGGAACTCACCGGTCTTGGCCTGCAGCGCAGCGTCGTCGAGGCGCTGCATCGCCGGCTCGAGGGCGTTGACGTCAGGGACCATGCCCTGGAGCGCCTTGAGCTTCTTGCCCTCGCCGGCGCGGAGGATGCGATCGAGGATGCCCATGCGTCGATCGAGCCTACCGGTGCCCGTGGCGGGTGGTCCTGCGCCTACTCCCCCGGGAAGCGCACACGGCAGTACACGAACGTACCCCGGGGCTGGCGGCCGGCGCAGGTGTCGCCGTACGCCTCGTAGTCGGAGCTCGCCGGCGATTCGTCGTACAGGTCGTCGCACGACTGCATGTCGCCGTCGTAGCAGTCCTGGGCCAGCCCGTTGAAGGTGGCGTCGTCACCGAGCCCGGTGGGCTCCTCGGTCGGCTCGGGGATCGGCCCCGTGATCACGTCCGGGATGGAGAAGTCGGGCAACGAGAGGTCCGGGATCGTGAAGTCGGGGATGGTGATGTCCGGGATCGTGATGTCGGGGACGGTGATGTCCGGGAACGTGATGTCCGGGATCGTGATGTCGGGGACGGTGATGGAGGGGATCGTGATGTCCGGGACGGTGACGTCATCGGGATTCGGCACGGTGACCTCGTCCGGGACGGTGACGTCGGCGACCTCGTCGGGATCGTCGTCGCCCTGGGTGAGGAAGAAGGCGAGCAGGCCACCGCCGACCAGGACGGCGATGACGGCACCGATGATCCACGGCAGCTTGGAGCCACCGCCACCGCCGCCGTCGGGCGGCGAGTCGAGCGGGACGACCGGCATCTGCGTGGTGGGTGGTCCGCCCGTCGACGGGGGCACCCCGAACCCTGACGGCGGTGGGGGCGGCGTGGGCCCCCCGGCAGGCGGCGGGGGCGGCGTACCGCCGGGCGGCGGCGGGGGCGGCGCACCACCCGATGGCGGCGGCGGCGGCGGTCCTCCAGGCGGAGGTGGGCCAGGAGGTCCGTAGTCGCTCACGGGCGAACCGTACGTCGTCGATGGCCGTGCAGTGGGCAATAAGGAGGCCGAGCGCGTCGAGGAAGGCCGAGTCGGGACCGACGATCGGCCGGACGCGCTCAGGCGACGCGGAGCACCCGGCCGGTCCGATCAGGTGTGGCCGCGACCGCGGCCCGCACGACGTCGCCGGCGCCGCCGGCCCGCAACGCCGCCGTGGCGGCCTCGAGCGTCGCTCCCGTCGTGACGACGTCGTCGACGACGAGCACCCGCCCGGCGGGCAGGCGCGGACGGGCCAGGAACACCGGCCCGTGCAGGCGCCCGGTGCGGTCGCGTCCCGTCTGCGGGCCCGGCGGCCCGCGGCGCTCGAGCAGTCGCCGGCACGGCACGCCGAGCTGCCGGGCCACCTGGCGGGCGACGACCTCGGCCTGGTCGAAGCCCCTGGCGCGCCGGCGGGCCCCGCTGGTGGGCGCCCAGGTGACGACGTCGACGCGCTCGCCGGCGCCGGCCAGCCGATTGACCAGCAGCCCGGCGAGGTGAGCGGCGATGGCCCGCCGGTTGCGGTACTTGAAGCCGAGCAGCACGTCGCGGACGCGGCCGGTGAACGGGGCGACCACGAGGACACCCGGCGGCCCGCCCGGATCGGTGCGCGGGACGAGGGCGAACCGGCAGGTGCGGCACAACGTGGACCCGGGTGTGTCGCACCCGGCGCAGCGGGCCATGAGGATCATGCCCGCATCATGACGAAGGGGTGTCACAGCCGGTTCCATGATGGTGGACGTGACGGTCCGGCTCCCCGACCCCTGCCTCGTGGTGCTCGTCGGCACCGCCGGCGCCGGCAAGTCGACGTGGGCCGGGCGGTGGTTCGAGGGTGCCGCCGTGGTCTCGCCCGACGACCTGCGGGCGGTGGTCGGGCGGCACCGCCACGACCTGCGGGCGACGAGTGACGCCCTCGACGTCCTCGACCTCATCGTGGCCAAGCGCCTCGGGCGGGGTCTGCTGACGGTCGTCGACTCCACCGCCCTCGACGCCAAGGTGCGGGCCCGGTACCGCAGCCTCGCCGCGGCGGCGGGCGTGCCGTGCCACGCCGTCGTGCTCGACACGCCCGAGCGCGTCGCCCGGGCCCGCAACCGTGCTCGCGCCGAGGCCGTGCCGTCGCCGGTGCTCACGGCGCAGCTGCGCAGCCTGGCCGCCGCCGTCGACGCCCTCGCCGGCGAGGGCTTCGCCGGCGTGCACGTCGTGCACGAGGACGAGGCGGCGGTCATCGTGCCCGCCCGCCTCTACGACGCACCCGCCGCCGCCAAGCGGCAGGAGGAGGATCCCATGGCGCTGCGCTTCGGCCTGCAGCTCGGTTCGTACACCTGGGCCGGCGGCCCGGCCGAGACGGCGTCGCGGCTGACGGAGATCGCCCGCGCCGCGGAGGGCGCCGGCTTCGCGTCGATCTCGGTGATGGACCACGTCGTGCAGATCCCGGGCGTCGGGCGCGAGTGGGAGGACATCCTCGAGAGCACGACGACGCTCGCCTTCCTCGCCGGCGCCACGTCAACGGTGCGTCTCGGCGCCCTCGTCACCGGCGTGACGTACCGCAACCCGGCCCTGCTGGCCAAGATCGTCGCCACACTCGACGTCCTGTCCGGCGGCCGGGCGTTCTGCGGGATCGGGGCGGCGTGGTTCGCCCGCGAGCACGAGCTGTACGGGTGGGACTTCCCGCCCGTGGGCACCCGCTACGAGCTGCTCGAGGACGCCCTCCAGCTGCTCCCCCTGATGTGGGGCAAGGGGACGCCGTCCTTCGAGGGCCGGCACATCCGGGTCCCCGCGGCGACCTGCTACCCGCGCCCGCTGCAGGAGCGCGTGCCCATCCTCGTCGGCGGGTCCGGCGAGCGCCGGACGCTCCGGCTGGTCGCCCGTTACGCCGACGCCTGCAACCTCTTCGGCGAACCCGCCACGGTCGCCCGCAAGGTCGATGTCCTCCGCCGGCACTGCGCCGAGGCCGGCCGCGATCCCGCCGAGGTCACGGTCACCAACTTCACCGACGTGGCGACGCTCGGGCCGGCGGCCACGGTGGAGGATCTGGTCGGGCACTACCGGCAGTACGCCGAGGCCGGGGTGCAGGAGGCGTTCGTCGCCCTCGACCTCGACGGCACGACCGCCGCCGTCGAGGCGTTCGCGCCCGTGATCGCCGCCTTCGCCGCGCGCTGACGTCGTTCTGTGGCTAGCGGCGCAGCGCCGGCTCGAGCTCCTCGGTCCAGAAGCGGCAGAAGCCTTCCTGGTCGGGTCCGATCTGGTGCAGGTAGACGTGGTCGACGCCGGCGTCGATCAGCTTGCCGACCTCGTCGAGCACCGGCGCCGGGTCCGGACCGCACGGCACCGACTCGGCGATCATCTCCGGCGTGACCACCGAAGCCGCCTGCTCGAACAGCGCCGGCGTCGAGAGGTCCTGGCTGAGCTGACCGGGCACCCCGCTCGTCGGCCAGATGCGGTGGGCGGTCTTGATCGCGTCTTCGCGGTCCTCGCTCCAGCACAGCGTCAGCTGGGCGTAGACCGGCCCCTTGCCGCCGGCATCCTGCCAGCGCTCGACCGTCTCGGCGTCCGGGCCGGTCATCCAGAGCCCGTCGCCGGCCCGACCCGCGACCTGCGCCGCTGCCGGGCCGAACGCCGACACGACGATCGGCAGCGGCTGCGCCGGCGGGTCGTAGATGCGGGCGTTCTCGACGGTGTAGAAGGTGCCGCGGTAGGTGACCTCGTCACCGGTCCACAGCTGGCGGATGATCGTGATCGCCTCCTCCAACATCTCGAGGCGCAGGTCGGCGGGTGGCCAGCGGTGGCCGAGGATGTGCTCGTTGAGCGCCTCGCCCGACCCGACGCCCCACGTGAAGCGCCCGTCGAAGAGCCGGGCGCACGTCGCCGACGCTTGGGCGAGGATCGCCGGGTGGATGCGCACCGTCGGGCACGTCACCCCGACGGCCACGCCGAGGCGCTCGGTGCGCTCCGACAGGGCGCCGAGCACCGACCACACGAACGGCGAGTGGCCCTGGGCGTCGATCCACGGGTGGTAGTGGTCGGAGATCGACACGAAGTCGAAGCCGTGCTGCTCGGCCAACTCGGCGATGTCGACGAGACGGCGCGGATCGTGCTCCTCGCTGGAGAGGGTCAGGCCGAAGTGGGTCATGGCCGGCTCCTACCCCCGCGCTCCCGACCTCAGACCACGGCGAACTCCCACGATCTGGGCGGGATCCGTCCCACCTGTTGGTGAGGATCCCGCCCAGATGACGAGATGGTGAGATTCCCGCCCAGATTGGGGGACGCCGGTTGAGTACCGGCCGCTGGCAGGGCTTCGGGGGCCGGAGGCCGGCCCTCGGCGGAGCCGCCCGCCGCCGACACGTCAGTACCGGTAGTGCTCCGGCTTGAAGGGGCCGCTGGGCTCGATGCCGAGGTAGTCGGCCTGCTCGTCGGTGAGCTTGGTGAGCTTGACGCCGAGGGCCCCGAGGTGCAGCTCGGCGACCTTCTCGTCGAGGTGCTTGGGCAGCACGTAGACGCCGACCGGGTACCGCTCGGTGTGCTGGAACAGCTCCATCTGGGCGATGACCTGGTTGGAGAACGAGCAGCTCATCACGAAGCTCGGGTGGCCGGTGGCGCACCCGAGGTTCACCAACCGCCCCTCGGCGAGCACGATCACCTGGTGGCCGTCCTCGAAGCGCCACACGTCGGTGCCCGCCTTGAGCTCGTCGCGCACGGCGCCCGAGCGGGCCAGCCCGGCCATGTCGATCTCGTTGTCGAAGTGGCCGATGTTGCAGACGATGGCGTTGTGCTTCATGCGGTGCATGTGCTCGACGGTGATGATGTCGGCGTTGCCGGTGGCACTGACGAACACGTCGGCGGTGCCGACGACGTCGTCGAGCGTCGTCACCTGGTAGCCCTCCATCGCCGCCTGCAGCGCGTTGATCGGATCGATCTCCGTGACGATGACGCGGCACCCCTGGCCGCGCAGGCTCTGGGCGCAGCCCTTGCCGACGTCGCCGTACCCGCAGACCACGGCCACCTTGCCGCCGAGCATCACGTCGGTGGCCCGGCACAGCGCGTCGACGAGCGAGTGGCGGCAGCCGTACAGGTTGTCGAACTTCGACTTGGTGACCGAGTCGTTGACGTTGATGGCGGGGAACAACAGCTCGCCGTCGGCGTGCATCTTGTACAGCCGCTTGACGCCGGTGGTGGTCTCCTCGGTGACGCCCTTGATCGCCGCCGCCATGCGCGTCCACTTCGAGGGGTCGGTCCGCAAGGAGCGCTGCAGCAGCCCGAGCACGATGGCCAGCTCCGGGTTGGCCGCGCTCGTCGGATCGGGCACCTCACCGGCCTTCTCGTACTGGACGCCCTTGTGCAGCAGGAGCGTGGCGTCGCCGCCGTCGTCGAGGATCATGTTGGCCTCGCCACCGTCGGGCCACGTGACCATCTGGTCGGTGCACCACCAGTACTCCTCGAGCGTCTCGCCCTTCCAGGCGAACACGGGGACGCCCTGCGGATCCTCGGCCGTGCCGTGCGGTCCCACCACCACGGCGGCGGCGGCGTGGTCCTGGGTCGAGAAGATGTTGCAGCTGGCCCAGCGCACCTCGGCGCCGAGCTCGACGAGCGTCTCGATCAGGACGGCCGTCTGGATGGTCATGTGCAGCGAGCCGGAGATGCGGGCGCCGGCCAGCGGCTTCGACGCGCCGAACTCGGCGCGCAGGGCGCGCAGGCCGGGCATCTCGTGCTCGGCGAGCAGGATCTCCTTGCGTCCGAACGGGGCCAGGGAGAGGTCGGCGACGCGATAGTCGCGCCGCGTGGCGAGGGTGGAGGTCATCGGTGTTGCTCCTCGACAGGGTGATGTTGGGGAGGCGGGCAGGGGCCTGCTGGCACCGATCGGATCAGCCCGTCGCGGGCGGGGATCCTACCGCGACGGGTCGAACGTTGGGGAGATGTTCTCGGCGTCGATGCGGGCTTGCAGGCGCTCGTGCTCGGCGTCGTCGACCGCCCTGGCCTCGTCGATGAGCATCACCGGGATGTCGTCGCGGACCTCGTACACGCGGTGCAGCCGGGGGTTGTACAGCGCGTCCTCGTCGGCCAGGTAGTACAGCGGGCCTTTGTCCTCCGGGCAGGCGAGGATCTCCAGCAGGGCGGGGGCGAGGGCCATCGTGCAGCTCCTTCAGACGGAGGTGATGAGGGCGAGCAGCTCGGCGACGTGGAGGTCGCACTCGTCGCGGGACTCCGCCTCGAGGTTCAGGCGCAGCAGCGGCTCGGTGTTCGACGGCCGCAGGTTGAACCACCAGGAACCGCAGTCGACGGAGAGGCCGTCGAGCTCGTCCTGCGGGTGGCCGGCCATGGCCGCGCGCACGTGGTCGAGCACGGCCGTGGCGTCGGCGACCTGGGTGTTGATCTCGCCGCTCTGGGAGTACCGCTCGAACGGCTTGCGCACGATCGACAGCTCCTGGTCGGTCCGGCTCAGCTCGCCCATGACGAGCATCGTCGCCACCAGTCCGCTGTCGGCCCGGTAGTTGCGGGCGAAGTAGTAGTGCGCCGAGTGCTCACCGCCGAACACGGCCCCCGTGTCGGCCATGATCTGCTTGATGAACGAGTGCCCGACCTTGGTGCGCACCGGCACGCCGCCGTGCTCGCGGATCACCTCGGGCACGGCGCGCGAGCAGATCAGGTTGTACAGGACGGTCGCGCCCGGGGACGTCCGGAGGACGGCGGCGGCCAGGATCGCCGTGGTCGTCGAGCCGGAGAGCCCCTGGCCGAGCTCGTCGACGACGAACACGCGGTCGGCATCGCCGTCGAAGGCCAGCCCGATGTCGAAGCCGCCGCTCGTCACCCTCGCCCGGAGGTCGCGCTGGTTGGCCGGCTGCAGCGGGTCGGCCGGGTGGTTGGGGAACGTGCCGTCGAGCTCGCCGTAGAGCACCTCCAGCTCGATGGACGGCAGGCGCTCGAACACGGCGGGGACCACGAGGCCGCCCATCCCGTTGGCGGTGTCGGCGACCACCCGCAGCGGGCGCAGCGACGCCACATCGACGAACGACAGGACGTGGTCGACGAACTCGGGGAGCAGATCCTCCTCCCGCCGCTTGCCGGCGGTCGCCGCCGGCTTGGGACCGTGCCCGTCGAGGACCGTGCTGGCCACGGCCTTGATCTCGCCGAGCCCGTCGGGCCCGATCGGCCGGGCGCCCTCGAGGCACATCTTCAGGCCGTTGTAGGCCGCCGGGTTGTGCGACGCCGTGAAGATCACCGCCGGGCGGTCGCGCCGGCCGGCGGCGAAGTACACGAGGTCGGAGGACGCCAGCCCGATGTCGACGACGTCGACGCCCTGGCTGCGCACCCCGTCGGTGAAGGCGTCCACCAGCGCCGGTCCGGACGGCCGCATGTCACGGCCGATCAGCAGCTCTGGGGCGTTGGCGTAGCGGGCGAAGGCCACTCCGAGCGCCCGCGCGACGTCCGGGTTCAACTGATCCGGAACGGTCCCGCGGACGTCGTAGGCCTTGACGATCTCGTCGAGTACTGACATCTCGGGGCCGGAGGCTACTGCGCCGCGGGCTCCGGGTCACCGAGATCGACGTCGCCGTGGCGCCGCATCACGATGCACATCACGATGCCGGCCAGCGTGAGCAGGTAGAAGGCGATGTCCGACGTGCTGCGGTCGAAGTGCATGTGCACGACCTCCTCGGTCGGCACCACCACCATCAGGTTGGGGGCCACGCGGTAGGGGCCGTCGGCGCCGTCGATGTGCCAGTTCGGGAAGTAGCTGACCTTGACGAGGACCGGGACGCCGACCTGGTCGACGCGGAACGAGATGTCCTGCTGGCCGATGTCGACGTCGCTGACCTGGACCGGGTCGAGGGCGACGGGCTCGATGGCCTGCTCGGGTACGACGATGTCGACCTGCTTGCCGCGGGTGTCCGGGTCGTCGGGCGTCCGGTTGGGGTCGGGGACCAGGCGCGACTCGTCGACGGCCACCGAGATGCGCTGCCACGACTCCGGTCCGTCGTCGGCCGGGATCGCCGCCCACTCGTCGGGGTGCTGGAACCAGCTCGTGCCGAGCTCGAGGTTGCGCTCGCGCTGATCGCCGCTGCGACCCTCGACGACGACCGGCTGGACGTCGAGGGGCACGACGATGTCGGAGTCGGCGACCTGGTAGATCTCCCACGGCCCGCTGGTGGCGAGCAGCTCCAACTCGGGCTGCTCCTGCGCCTCGCGCTTGGCTTCGTCGGTGCGGACCATCAGGTAGCGCACGCCGAGGGCCTGCAGGTGGGGCACGCCGACCGCCGCATCGTTGTCGACGTAGCGCAGCTCGCGGACCGGGTTGGAGCTCTGCTTGGAGATCGCCGCCGTGGTCAGGAAGTGGTACGGCGTCGTGCCGGACGCCTCGAAGAACAGGCCCTCCATCGAGGCGATGCAGCCGTCGGTCCAGTGCGGCAGCAGCATCAGCGCCATCGTGGTGCCGTACTGGCCGTTGTCGGCGCTGTTCTCCCAGGTGGCCCGCCCGCACCCGTTCGTCGCGCCGATGCGGGTCATCGTCTGCACGACGTCGTAGTACTCCGGGTACTGCGGGCGGCCCTCGTAGCCGGCGAAGTTGTACCGGGACCAGCCGTCGCCCTGGGCGTTGCCGGCGGTGGCCGTCTTGCTGACCGGGCCCCAGCCGTAGACGTTGGTGTCGTGGACGACCCGCCGGCTGGCGCCGGGCAGCACCTCGAACATGAAGCCGATCACGGCGAACACGCACAGCGCCACCGCGCCGACGGTGGCCGACCCGGCGATCCACCCGATCGGCGTCCGCGGCGACCGGTCGCGGTAGGCGTTGGCCACCCAGGCGACGATCTCGACGATGCCGATCATCATCAGCAGGTAGCGCACGAAGTACAGCAGGGGCAGCAGCCGCGGGTTCCACAGCAGGCCGATGAACGGCAGGCCGTCGTCGCGGATCATGTACACCCCGGCGACGGTCAGCAGCCCGATGACGCCGAGTGCCGTGCCGTTGGCGTGGCGGCGGGCCACCGACGCGACGAACCCGACGACCGCCAGCGCGGTGATGAGCACGTCGAGCGGGG
Source organism: uncultured Acidimicrobiia bacterium (assembly GCA_963784255.1). Classification (GTDB taxonomy): domain Bacteria; phylum Actinomycetota; class Acidimicrobiia; order Acidimicrobiales; family Ilumatobacteraceae; genus JALZMG01. The sequence continues at coordinate 527,493 of CAWAQO010000009.1, forward strand.
CCGTCAGCGGGAAGAACATGTCCCAGAACGAGTCGTTGACACCGTCCGGCCGCGACCCGTACTTCATGTCCGTCATGAAGTCGTGGTTGCCGAGGAACGGGCCGATCCAGAAGGCCGACAGCAGCACGGTGGCCGCGCCGACCGTCGCGCCGTACCAGAGCCGCTTCACGCCGTCGACGTTGACGAGCACGATGACGAGGGCGGCGACGGCGATGTAGATGGCCACGATGCCGTGGCTGACGATCGCCAGCGCCAGCACGATGGCCGCCCAACTGCGGTAGCGGCCGGTGCGCATCCCGTTGGCCAGCAGGCCGAGGCCGAGGATGCCGAGGCTGAGCGCGATCGAGAACGAGAACTCCCCGGCCATCGTCGACTTCAGGTTGCCGCCGTAGATGCTGAAGCTCTCGTCGAGGGCGAAGCTCAGGCCGGCGATGGCGAACAGCTCGGGGACCGGGTAGCGGAAGCGGGCCAGCCGCCCGAACGCCCAGCAGCAGATGGGCAGGCTGACGAGCCCCGACACGGCGACGATCTTGAAGGCCACGCCGTACGGGAACACGGTGTCGAGGACGAGCATCGCCAGTGCCGGCACGACCATGTAGAAGCGGTAGACGGGCATGCCGGCGTACCAGTCCATGCTCCAGCCGTTGAGCTGGAAGTTCGGCAGCAGGTGGTCGCGCAGGAAGGCCGGCCCCCACACGTGGGCGCCCATGTCGCCGCCGGTCGGCGTGGTGTCGGCGAACACGAGCTCGCGCACGTGGACGACGTTCATCATCACGACGGTGGTGACGATCAGCGTGGCCGACGTGATCAGCACCCGGACGATGCGCTGGGTCGGCCACGGCTGCTCGGCCCAGTGCACGGGCCGGCGCACGACGCGCCGACCGGCGCGGCGCAGCCAGGAGTCCCGTCGCGGACCGGGCGGCGGCCACTCGCTGGGCGTGTCGTCGCCGGGCGGGAGGGCCTCGATCTCGATGTCCTCCTCCGGCTGCGCGGGCGCGTCGACGACCGCCACGGCCAGATCGTCTTCGCGCTCGTCCCGCTCAGCCATACGCGACCAGAGATTCTGCCAGCGCCGACCGCGTTTTCCAGGTCAGTCTGGCGGGGGTGTGGGGGCAGAGGCCCTTGGGCCGGAGCCCCCACTCGGCGACTGATCCGGCTCCGCCGGTCGATCGCCTCGCTCTTCGGCGCCGGCCGCAGGCCGGCACCGTCAGCTCGCTGAGCAACCTCCGGTTGCTCGGCGAAACCCGTCAGACGGCGAGGAGGAGGCCGGTGACGTTGAAGGCGATGTGGGTCGTGATCGACATGCCCAGGCGGCGCGTCACCATCAGGCAGGCGCCGCTGACCAGGCCGAACGTGAGCAGGCCGGGGTACTCGACGGGGCGGAAGTGGATGAGGGCGAACCAGGCGGACGCGACCAGCCACGCGAGCACCTGGTCGAAGCGGGCGGCCAGCGAGCCCTGCAGGAGACCGCGGTACACGAGCTCCTCGACGATCGGCGCGCCGACGCACACCATCAGCACGAGCAGCACGGTGGTGGCGCCGGACGCCCGGTCGACGAGGTCCTCGGCGGTCTCGGACAGGCGGTCGTCGGAGAACGTGTCGGGCCAGATCCCGCGCAGCGGCAGGTACACCAACGGCACCAGCACCAGTTGGGTGAGCACGCCGATGGGGACGCCGATGAGGTCGCGCGGCGCGAAGCGGACCCGGTAGTCCTCGAGGAAGTGCCCCGACCCCGAGCGCTGCGACGCCGCCCACATCCCGGCGAGGTAGGCGATCCACGTCGCCGCGACCGCCGCGAACAGCCACGGGATGGCGATGTCGTCCGTGCTCTCGGCACCGGAGAGGGCGATGATGAGCGTCGAGACGAGCTGGCCACCGAAGAAGGCGACGACCCACGTGACCACCGCGACGCCCGCGTCGATCCTCCGTCCGACATCACGGAGCGGTGTTCGCCGCGGCTCCACACGCACCGGGCCCAACGTACCGGCTCCGCCTCCCGGGCTCGCCGGCTCCGTGCTCACCGGCTCCGCCTCCCGAGCTCGCCGGAACTCCAGTTCGCGGTCCGTTCCGGGTCCTGGATCGGCCCCTGGAGGGGCGGCAGCCGGACCCAGAACGTGATCAGCCGGCCAAGAGGGTGATGCGGGTGCGGGCCGATCCGTCGCGGCGGTCGGCGAGGTGCCAGCCGAGGGGCACCGACAGGCGGGCGGCGTGGCCGCGGCACATGTCGTAGGCGTGCGGATCGCGCTCCGGCAGGAGCTCGTCGAGCCACACCTGCGACCGCCCGTACTCGTAGGTCAGGGTGACCATCGCCCGCTCCGCGCACCCCGGCCGCGAGCACTGGCGATCCATGCCAGACATGGCGCCGAACAGTACGAGAGCCAGGTGTGACCGCGGTGGATGCGGCGAGCCGCCAGGCGTGGTGACCCCTAGCATGGATCCATGAGCAACCTGCCCCCGCCGCCCCCGCCGCCCCCGCCGGGGCGAGCCCGCGGCCCGCAGCGCCCGTCGGGCGATCAGCGCCCGACGGAGCCGGGTGGCGGCGAGGGCAATCGCCGCCCCGGCAGTTGGCCGCGCTGGACGATGTGGGTGCTGCTGGGCGTCGTCGCCCTCGCCCTCGTGCTGCCCAGCTTCTGGCCCAACGACGCCGGCCAGAAGCTCAGCTACACCGAGTTCATGGACCAGGTCGAGCAGGGCAACGTCGAGTCCATCGTCATCAACAACTCCAACGGCACGATCACCGGGCAGTTCGACGACGGCACCGAGTTCACCACGACGGGCGGCGGGGACCGCGGCCTGTCGGCCGAGGACGAGCAGACGCTGAAGGACAACAGCGTCGAGTACGAGTTCAAGACGCCCGGCAACAACTGGCTGCTCAGCATCGCCGGGCTGCTCCTGCCGGTGCTGCTGATCATCGGCTTCTTCGTCTGGATGCAGCGCCGCGCCGCCGGCCAGATGGGCAACGTGATGTCGATCGGGCGCAGCCGGGCCAAGGCCTACACCACCGACAAGCCGTCGACCACCTTCGCCGACATCGCCGGCTACGAGGGCGTCAAGCAGGAGATCACCGAGGTCGTCGACTTCCTGCGGATGCCCGACCGCTTCCGCGAGATCGGCGCCCGCGTGCCCAAGGGCATGCTCCTCGTCGGCCCCCCTGGCACGGGCAAGACGCTGTTCGCCCGCGCCGTCGCCGGCGAGGCCGGCGTCGGCTTCCTGTCGGTCACCGGGTCGGACTTCATGGAGATGTTCGTCGGCGTCGGCGCCAGCCGGGTGCGCGACCTGTTCCAGCAGGCCCGCCGCATGGGCCGGGCGATCATCTTCATCGACGAGATCGACTCGATCGGCCGCAAGCGCGGCGCCGGCCTCGGCGGTGGTCACGACGAGCGCGAGCAGACGCTCAACCAGATGCTCTCCGAGATGGACGGCTTCGAGACGGCCGAGGGCATCGTCATCATGGCGGCCACCAACCGACCCGACATCCTCGATCCCGCCCTGCTGCGTCCTGGGCCGCTTCGACCGCAGCATCGTCGTGCCGCTCCCCGAGTTCACCGAGCGCAAGGCGATCCTCGAGGTGCACACCCGGGACAAGCGGGTCAGCCCTGACGTCGACTTGGACATCATGGCCAGGGCGACCCCCGGGATGTCCGGCGCCGACCTGGCCAACCTCGTCAACGAGGCGGCCCTCGTCGCCGTGCGCCGGGGCTCCAAGCAGATCGAGCGCATCGACTTCGAGAACGCCCGCGACCGGGTCGTGCTCGGGGCCCAGCGCGAGAGCCTCATCCTGACGGCGGAGGAGAAGCGGGCCACCGCCTACCACGAGGGCGGCCACGCGCTGCTGGCCACCGTGCTGCCCCACGGCGACCCGCTGCACAAGGTCACCATCCTCCCGCGGGGCATGGCCCTCGGCGTCACGTGGAGCCTCCCGCAGGAGCGCCACACGTACTCCAGGGAGTACTTCGAGGACACCATCTGCAAGGCGATGGGCGGCCGCGTGGCCGAGAAGATCGTCTTCGACCACGTCAACAGCGGCGCCGCCAACGACCTCGAGCAGTCCACCAGCATCGCCCGCCGGATGGTGCGCGAGTGGGGCATGAGTGACCGCGTCGGGCCGATGGCGTGGAGCAGCCAGCAGCAGGTGTTCCTCGGCGAGGACTTGATGACCAGCGGCCGCGAGTACAGCGACGACACCGCCAAGTTGCTCGACGAGGAGGTCGCCCGCATCCTCACCGAGCAGGAGCAGCGGGCCACCGAGCTGCTGCTCAAGCACCGCCGTGGCCTCGAGCTCGTGGCCGAGGCCCTGCTCGAGCAGGAGACGATCGACGGTCGCGAGGTGGCCGGGCTGATCCAGCAGGGCCTCACCGAGTCCGGCGACCAGTCGGTGTTCGAGGGCAACGTCCTCGATCCCGAGTCGGACGCCGAGGCCGCCAGCGGCGCGGCGCCGCTGCCCCGCGAGACGTAGTCAGCGCGCGGCGTCGGGCCCTCGGACCTCGGCGAGCGCTGCCCACAGGTCGGTGGCCGTCACCGGCCCCTGGAAGCTGGTCCGCACGACACCCTCGGCGTCGGCCACGAGCAGGGTCGGCACGGCGTCGATCCGGTAGCGCTCGTGGACCGTCCTGGCCACGCCGTGCTCCACCTCGTCCACCGCCACCTCGTCGCTCGCCAGCACGCCGGCCTTGGCCACGACATCGGCGCAGCTGTGGCACGTCGAGGACGTGAACACCACGACGAGCCACGGCGCACCGGGCCGAGCGAAGTCCCTGCGGTCGAGCTGCTGGGGCACGTGACGACCGGACTGGGTGGGCGGGTCGGGTCGCCGCCGGCGCAGCACCGCGGCGAGGCCGGCGACCACCACCACGATGGCGGCGGCGATCAGCAGCCGGTCCACGTCAGCCGGCCGCCGGGATCGCCCAGGACGCACTGCGGCCCTGGGTCGTCGGCTCCCGTGGCATCGAGCGCTCGACGAAGACGGGTGCCGTGGCCCGCACGAGCAGTGGCGTGTCGATGATGCCGGCTTCGATGAGCGAGATGGTGACGAGGCCGCCGGCGGGCAGGGGCACCTCGGCCAGCGACGGCACGTCGACGATCCCGTCCGGCGTCACGGCCTGCACCGTGATCGTGGCATCCGCCTGCACGGTGTTGTAGACGGCGAGAGCGTCGTCCGTCGGCTCGCCCGGTCCGGTCGCCATCATCCACGTGCTCGGCACCTTGCCGTCCGGCCGGGCGAGGCCGCCGAGCAGCACCGAGGTGGTCGGCACGTCCTCGATGGTCCTGGTGATGGCCCGCTCGACCACGATCGAGTCGACGCCGTCGGTCCCGAACACGATGGCGTGGCGACCGGCCGGCAGGTTGGCCACGTCGTCGGACGTGTACGTCACGAGCTGGCGGGCCGGCACGACGATCGGCTCGACGAGCACGTCGGATCCCCCGGTGATGCCGAGGAACACCGGAGTGACCTCGACCTCCTCGTCGGTCGGGTTGTAGATGCTGAAGCGCTCGGTGACGTCGGGGCCGTGGGCACCGTTGGCGAACCACCACTGCGACCGCAGCGTCGGCGACGCCAGCGTCATGCTGTAGCCGAGCCGCCCCTGGCCGTCGTACAGCTGGGCCCGCCCGACGACGAGGTTGCCGCGGGTGGCGACGACGTTCACGGCGACCTGCGGCTCGTCCCGAGCGGCGATCGAGTCGAGGTCGATGATCCGCACCGAGCGCGCCGGTACCGGGTAGCCCTGCAGCTGCGCCGGTTGGCGCGACCCGTCGGCCGTGGCGAAGCCGATGTCGACGATCGCCGATTCCTGGTACGGGTTGGAGAGCACGAGCTGCTCGGTGCTGTTCTCGGCCGTGAAGCCCTCGGCCAGGTACCAGTTGGGCGACGTGGACGTGGCGCACGGCGCGACGGAGATCCCTGCCGGGTGGACCGAGCGCTGCTCGACGATCCCACCGCCTCCGGCGATCTCGACGATGGCGGCGGCGTACGGCGTCGTCACCGACGCCGCCGGGTCGACCGCGACCCGCCCGAACGGCGGCACCGCGACCGTCTGCTCGACCTGCTCGCCAGGTCCGGCGAGCAGCGTCACGTGGACGTCGAGCGGGTCGTTGCCGGTGTTGGCGATGAGCACCTCGCCGCCGGTTCCCTCCTCCCCCGCCGCCGGGACGCCGGGGCAGAACCAGCTGTCCGTGAGGTCACCGGGCGGCGGTGCCGCCGGCATCCAGGGCAGGGGGCGGGACCCGAACGCCGGCGCCGTCGAGGCCGGCGTGTCGCGGGCGGCAACGGCGAGGGCGGCGAGGGCGACCACGGACGTCGCCAGCATCGGGATGCGGCGGACGATCACGGGGCCCTCCCCGGTCGGTCAGAGCCCTCGTCCTCCTCGGCGAAGAGCTCGTCGACCCAGCTGAAACCGGTGCGATCGGCCGGGGCGGCGGCGTCGAGATCGATGAGCGTCTCGTCGCGCACCCGCCGGGTGCGCAGGCGCTGGGGCACGGTGAAGCGGCTGGCCGCGACGAGCACGGCGACCCACAGCAGGGCCTGGACGACGAGCCATGCCGTCCGCGAGGCGGGGTTGCGATAGCGCAGCTCGGCAGGACCAGCGGCGGTGACGTCGTAGGCCGAGGCCACGCCGAAGGCGGGCCGTCCGGCGACCGCGCTGCCGGCCACCTCGAGGTCCCAGGACTCGTCGAGCGGCGTGGCCCGCAGCAAGCTGCCCGCCGGCAGCTCGGCCGTGGCGAGGCGCGTCTCGTCGACGCCGATCATCGTCGGGGTGCCCGTCGAGGTGTCCACACCGACGAGGGCGTCGGGGCTGTCGGCCGTCGACGCCTCGGCCAGCGCGCCGCCGGCCACGGCGGTCGTCGGGATCGCGGCGCGGTTGTCGAAGCGGGCGAACGTGGGCACGCGTGGCGCAGGGACGAGGTCGAGCTGGGCGCCCAGCAGGTCGAGCAGGCCGGCCGGCACCGGCAGCGGATCGCCGGCCGTCGAGTTGGCCCCGTCGACGAACGGCACCACGATGTAGCGGATCGAGTACGGCGCCAGCAGGCGCCCACCGCGCAGCGTGGTCGACTCGCGGATCTGCCCGATGGCGTCGCGGACGGCGGCGTCGGCGTCCTGGTCGGGCACCGGCCAGCGGTCGCGGAGATCGGCGGGGCCGTCACCGACGAGGGCCATCGCGACGCCGTCGCCGAGGTCCTCCGACGGGAACGGGATCAGGCGGGGATCGCCGAGGTACAGGACGCGGTAGTCGCCGACCTCGTCGGCCGACGGCAGGGCTGGCTGGACGAAGTCGAGCAAGCCGTTGCGCGGAGCGAACCATGCCCCGTCGGTGATCGTGAGCACGGCCGGGAACACGCCGACGCCGACAGCCAGCAGCGACAACACACCGGCGGGCTGGCGCCAGCCGAACGTGCGGCCGGCGACGTCCTTGGAGAAGGCGGCCACGGCCGACGCCGCCGACAGCGCGAGGCCGAGGGCGACGGGCGCCAGCAGCACGCCGACCTCGGGGAGCCGGAACGGGAGGCGGTCGCGGTCCTGCAGGACGGCGAGGGTGAGGAACACGAGGACGAGGCCGGCGCCGCGGGCCGCCCACGTCAGCCGCCACGCCCGCGCCGTGGCCAGGGCGACGACCATCGGGACGTACAGCGCCACGGCGAGCACCTCCAGGCTGGCCTGCCCGATCGCCATCGTGGCCACGTCGACGAGGCCCCGGCCGGGTGGGCCGGCGAGCTCCGGCGCCACGAGGTCCTCCCACGACCACGTCGTCGACCACGGCAGGACGAGCAGCCAGGCCACGGCGCAGGCGGCCAGGCCCAGCCCGGTCATCCAGCCGGCGGTGCGCCAGCCGGCGCCGACGGCGAGCGTCGACACGCCCAGGACGACGGCGACCACGCCCAGGACGGGGAGGAGCGCCGGGGCCATCGCGACGGCGAGCGCCGTGGCGATGGCCAGCAGGGCCGTGCGGCGGAGACGCTCGCGCCACGACAGCGCGATGATCCCGTCGACCATGTCCTCGGCGGCGGTGTTCGGGTCGGCGGTGCCGATCCCGACGGCGATCCGGAGCAGGTTGACGAACCACGGCACGGCGGCGTAGGCGACCAGGGCTGACAGCCGTCCGGTGGAGATGATGCCCGGCGCCAGCGGGATGGCGGCGTACACGATCAGGGCGACCACGCGGGCCCGTGTCGCCGGGTAGAGCGTCGCCAGGCGCCACGTGCCGAGCGCACCCAGGAACACGAGGCCGACGACGAGCACCGTCAGCCCGAGGCCCATCCGGAACAGCCACAGCACGCTGCCGATCGACAGCGCCGCCCAACCGGCCGGGTTGGCCACGGTGGCCCCGAGGCCGCCCGGGTTCCAGCCCGCGACGTAGTCCCGCCACCAGTCGAGGGGGCTGTCCGGCAGCGGGAGGAACTCACCGACGTTGGGGACCCGGGTGTCGATGAGCGTGCGGCTGGCGACGAGGACCCCGACCACGACGACGATCCAGGCGACCGTGGCGCCGATCGAGCTCTCCCGCCAGCGCCGCACGTTGGCGTCGAGGCCGATGAAGGTCTCGGTGTCGCGTGCCCGCCGGTAGGACGTCAGCCGGGCGCTGCCCCGGTTCTGCAGGCGGATGATCTCGTCGTCGCCGACGCGACGGATCTTGGCCACCGCGCCGCGTCGCGCCAGCAGCGCGGGTGTGCGCGGGACGAGGCCGACGAACGCCCGCAGCGACGACCACGCCTCGCCGATCCGCGCGGTGAACACGCCGACGACGAGCTCGACGAGCGTCAGCGCGGCCATCTCCAGCGAACGCACCGGGAGCCGGGTGCCGCCCGTGAGCGTCACGACGCTGCGCATGCGGTGGCGGGCCCGCAGGGCGTGGTGGTTGAGCTCCGGCCGGCGGGCTTCGAGCTCCTCGCGGTGGCGCACTCGGGCCTGCGGGGCCACGACGACGCGCGCCCCGCTGAGGTGGACGCGCCAGCACAGGTCGACGTCGTCGCCGTGGAAGGAGATCGCCGGGTCGAACCCGCCGAGGGCGCGGAAGAGGTCGGCGCGCACCAGGAGGCAGGCGGACGGGAGCACGAACACGTCGCTGACGGCGTCGTGCTGCTCCTGGTCGTACTCCCCCGGCTCGGTGATCGGGTCGATCTCGCCGAAGCGGTCCAGCCCGAGACCGACGTGCTGGAGGACGGCCGGATCGTCCCACGACACCAGCTTGGGCCCCACGACGCCGGCGTTGGACCGGTACAGCTCCTCGACGAGGCGGCGGATGGCGTCGGGGTCGAGGGCCACGTCGTCGTGGCAGATGCAGAAGAAGCCGCTGTCACCCTCGACCAGTGCGAGCACGTCGTTGGCGGCGGCGCCGAAGCCGGGGTTGGCGCCGAGGTCGCGCACGAAGGCGCGCGGCAGGTGCTGCAGGATGCGGTCGTCGAGCATGTTGCCCACCGCATCGGTGGGCCCGCCGGCCAGCAGGAACAGCGTGTCGAGGTTCGGGTAGTCCTGGCTGGCGAGCGACGCCAGCGTCTCGTCGAACCACGGCCCCGGCGCGTGGACGACGACGACCGCGACCACGGGCGGCGCTGGCGGCACGTCGTTCGTCACGGGGAGGCGAGGCTATCGGCGCCGGTTGTCATCGAACTTTCACGCATCCATCCCGTGGTGCTTGCAAAAGTTAGCACTGTGCGCTATGTTGTCGTACGACAGACGGCCACCCCCCGGCCGTCCCCCACTGACCCAAGGAGCACACCCCCCATGGAACTGCCGAAGTTCGAGCTGCCCAAGTTCGAGATCCCCACGTTCGAGCTGCCCAAGTTCGAACTGCCCACGTTCGACATGCCGTCGTTCGACCTGCCCAAGTTCGACCTGCCCAAGGTCGAGCTGCCCGACGTCGACCTGCCCAGCGCCGAGCAGATCGCCGGCGTCGTGCGTGACGCCGCCTACGTCGGTATCGGTCTCGCCGTGATGACGGTCGAGCGCCTGCAGGCCCTCCAGGCCCAGCTGGTGGAGGCCCTCGGCACGCAGGTCGCCAAGGTCCGCGCCGCCGTCTGACCGCTCTCCTGTCGTCGGGGATCGGCCCGTTCGGGTCGATCCCTGGCGGCGGACGGGCGCCGGGTCGATGCCGACTGGGCACTGGGAACCGGGGTTATCCTCGGATCCTCGTGTCCTCCCCGGCGACCACTCGCACCCCACTGCCCGAGGGGACTATTCCCATCGCCGCGGCCCTGCTCATCGCGGGCGTGGCCACGTACGCCTTCTTCAAGGTCGGCACGTGGGCGGTCGGGGGCGAGGAGGAGTTCAAGCCGATCTCCTCGTTGTGGTTCGCCACCTTCGCCCTCGCTCCCGGCTTCTTCCTGCCGGTCGAGCAAGAGCTCGGGCGGGCCCTCTCGCACCGCCGGGCCGTCGGCGACGGCGGCCGTCCGGTCGTCGCCAAGATCGTCAGGCTCGGCGGCGTGCTCGTCGCCATCGTCGTGCTGGTCATCCTGGCGCTCAGCCCACTGATCGCCAGTGCCTACTTCGACGACAACTGGGTGATGGTCGCCGCGCTCATCGTCGCCTTCGCCTCCTACGCACCCACCCACGTCGCGCGCGGCATCTGCTCGGGCTCCAGTCGCTTCAACGAGTACGCCATCGTGATGGGCAGCGATGGGCTCGTGCGCATCATCCTCTGCGTCCTGCTCGCCGTGATCGGCGTGTCCGCCGTCGGCCCGTACGGGTTCGCCGTCGGATTGGCCCCGCTCGTCGGCGTGTGCATCGTGTTGTTCCGAGGCGGGCTGCGCACCGATCCCGGTCCCGAGGCGACGTGGGGCGAGGTGACGCCAAACCTTGGCTGGCTCCTGGTCGGCTCCGTGTTCGCGGCGATGCTGCTCAACGCCGGGCCGATCGCCACCACGCTGCTGGCCGACGACTCCGAGGAGACGAAGGCCCTCGTGACGCAGTTCGCGTACGGCGTGCTGCTGGCCCGCATCCCGCTGTTCATGTTCCAGGCCGTGCAGGCGTCGCTGTTGCCGCGACTGACCAGGCTGGCCGCCATCGGCCAGCTCACCGAGTTCCGGACGGGCCTGCGACGATTGCTCACGCTGGTGCTGATCGTCGGCGTCGTCGGCACCGTCGGCGCGCTGATCCTCGGCCCGTTCGTCATCGGGGTCGTCTACGGCGCCGACGACCTCTCTGGACGCACGCTCGCCATCTTGGCGCTCGGCAGCGCGTGCTACATGGTCTCGCTCGCCCTCGCTCAGGCGATCATCGCGCTCAAGGGCCACGCCCTCGTCGCCCTTGGGTGGTTCATCGGCGTCGTGGCCTTCGTGCTCGCTACGTGGCTCTCGAGCGACGACGTGTTCCGACGCGTGGAGATCGGCCTGCTCGTCTCGTCAGTGGCCGCCATGGGGGCGTTCGCCCTGTTCCTGCGCCAGCGCCTGGCGTCGGGCGTCCAGCCCGACCGCGACTCGATGCTCGACGCGATCAGCGACATGCCATTGGAGACGTGATGTTCGCTTCGCAACCAGAGGTTGCTCAGCGAGCTCGATGAGCCGGCCTCAGTTGAGGCGGATCTTGGCCTTGTCGGCCTCGGTCTTGAGGTCGTGGGCGACCATCATCTTGACGAGGGCGGAGAAGTCGACCTCCGGCTGCCAGCCGAGCACGGTGCGGGCCTTGGTGGCGTCGCCGATGAGCAGGTCGACCTCGGCCGGCCGGTAGAACTTCTGGTCCTGGCGCACGTACCGCTGCCAGTCGTCGATGCCGACCTCGGCGAACGCCCGCTCGACGAACTCCTCGATCGAGTGCGTCTCCCCCGTCGCCACCACGTAGTCGTCGGGCTCGTCCTGCTGCAGCATCAGCCACATCGCCCGCACGTAGTCGCCGGCGTACCCCCAGTCCCGCTTCGACTCCAACGTCCCCATCACCAGCTCGTGCTGCAGCCCGAGCTTGATGCGGGCGACGGCGTTGGACACCTTGCGCGTGACGAACTCGATCCCCCGGCGCGGTCCCTCGTGGTTGAACAGGATCCCCGAGCAGGCGAACAGGCCGTACGACTCCCGGTAGTTCACCGTGATGTCGTGTCCGAACACCTTGGCGCACCCGTACGGCGACCGCGGGTGGAACGGGGTCAGCTCCGTCTGCGGCGTCTCGCGCACCTTGCCGAACATCTCCGAGCTCGACGCCTGGTAGAAGCGGATCGGGTTGCCCTGCGTGCCGCCGACCATGCGGATCGCCTCGAGCATGCGCAGCACGCCCAAGCCGCTCGTGTTCGCCGTCAGCTCGGCCTGGGAGAACGACAGCGCGACGAACGAGATCGCCCCGAGGTTGTAGACCTCGTCCGGCTGGGCCATCTCCATCGCCGCCACCAGCGAGGGCAGATCGGCGAGATCGCCCGGCACCAGCTCGATGTACGGCATGTCCTCGACCACCGCTGCAGCCTTGGGGTTGTTCTGGCCCTTCACCATCCCGTAGACGTCGTAGCCCTGCCCGTGCAGGAACTCGGCGAGGTGCTGACCGTCCTGGCCGGTGATCCCCGTGATGAAGGCGCGTGGCACCCGGCGAGCATACGGGGCCGGTCGCGTCCGGCTCCATCGACCGCGCGTGGCCGGTAGCGTCCCGCCCCTGGCATGGACCCGCTCCGCCTCGCCCTCGACACCGGACCGCTCCACGGCCACCGCACGGGCGTCGGCGCCGCCGTCGCCGAGCTGGTGACCGCGCTGGGCGCCCATCCGGACGTCGAGGTGCACCCGTACCTGTTGAGCTTCCGGAGCCGCCCAGCACCGCCGACGCGGCGCCTGCCGCTGCCGGCGGCCCTGGCCCACCGCGTGTGGGCGCGCGTCGACCACCCCCGCGTCGACCGGTGGCTGCGCCCCGCCGACGTGGTCCACGGCACCAACTACGTCGTGCCGCCGAGCGCGCTGCCCCGCCTGGTGTCGGTGTACGACTGCTGGTTCCTCACCCACCCGTCGCAGGCCACGCCGGCCGTGCGCCGGGCCGGCGCCGTGCTGCGGCGGGCCGTGGCCGCCGGCGCCACCGTGCACGCGTCGAGCGCGGCGACGGGCGACCTCGTGCGCCAGCTGCTCGCCACCGACCGCGTCGAGGTCGTGCCGCTCGGCCCGCTGCCCCTGCCGCCGGCGCCGTCGGACCCGCCGGCTCGCTGGCTCGAGGCGCTCGACGGACGCCGCTACGTGCTCGCCGTCGGGACCGTCGAACGACGCAAGAACCTCCCGGCACTGGCGACCGCCTTCGCCGCTGCCGGCGCGACCGCCGACCTCGTCATCGCCGGCGCGCCGGCCGACGACAGCGCCGCCCTCGACGACGCCGTCGCCCGGCTGCCGCCGCCGGTGCGGGCCCGGATCCACCGGCCCGGCGCCGTCGACGAGGCGACCAAGGGCTGGCTGCTCGCGCACGCCGTCGCGGTCGCCTATCCGTCGCTCGACGAGGGCTTCGGCTTCCCCGTCCTCGAGGCGCAGACGGCGGGCGTTCCCGTCGTGGCGACCCGCGCCGGGTCGATCCCCGAGGTGGCCGGCGAGGGCGCCGAACTGGTGCCCGTCGGGGACCTCGATGCGCTGGCCGCCGGGCTGGCCCGGGTGGTCGGCGACGATGACCGCCGCGCCGCCCTCGTGGCCGCGGGCCACCGCAACGTCGAGCGGTTCTCGTGGGCGGCCACCGCCGACGCCCTCGTCGCCGTCTACGGCCGCCTCCGTGCAGGAGGATCGTGATGACGACCGACGTCGCCGTCCTGTCCGGCGGCGTCGGCGCGGCGCGGTTCCTCCGCGGCCTCGTCCAGGTCGTCGACCCGGCGACGGTGGCCGCCGTGGTCAACACCGGCGACGACACCACGCTGCACGGCCTGGCGATCTCGCCCGACCTCGACACCATCACCTACACACTTGCCGGGGCCATCGATCCGGAGCGCGGCTGGGGCCTCGCCGGCGAGACGTGGCAGGCGATGGCCGGACTCGAGAGGTTCGCCGACGTCCGCCCGGCCGGCTCCGGCGCCGGGGCGACGTGGTTCAACCTGGGCGACCGCGATCTCGCCACCCACCTCTACCGCACCGCCCGCCTCGCCGAGGGCGCCCGCCCGACCGAGGTGGCCGATGAGCTGCGACGGGCATGGGGCGTCCCGGTGCGCCTCCTGCCGATGACCGACGCGGCCTTCGCGACCCGGGTCGAGCTGGCGTCCGGCGAGGAGGTGTCGTTCCAGGACTACTTCGTGCGCCTCCGCCATGACGTGGCGGTGCGCGCCGTGCGCTTCGCCGGCCGCGGCGCGGCGCCCACCCCGGAGGTCCTGGCGGCGCTCGCCGACGCGGGCACCATCGTCGTCGCGCCGTCGAACCCGATCGTGTCGATCGGGCCGCTGCGCGCCCTCGCCGGGATCGACGACGTCCTCGCCGCCAGGCGCGAGCACGTGGTGGCGGTCTCACCGATCGTCGGCGGCCTCGCCCTGAAGGGACCGGCGGATCGGATGCTCACCGAGCTCGGCCACGAGTCATCGGTGGCCGGCGTCGCCGCGGTCTACGCGCCGATCGCCGCCACGCTCGTCATCGACCCCATCGACGCCGCGCTCGCCCCCGCCGTCAGCCGGGCGGGCATGCGCCCGGTCGTGGTGCCCTCCGTGATGCGCGACGCGGCGACCGCGGCCAGCCTGGCCCGCGCCGTCCTCGCGGCGTCAACGTAGGGCGAGCAGGCCCTCGTCGAGGTCCGTCCACGGCGCCCACCCCAGGTGGATGCGGGCCCGCACGGGGGAGACGGCGAAGCGGACGAGCTCGTCGGGGCGAGCGGCCGTCAACACCGCGTCGCCGCCCTCGGGCGCGACGCGCGCCCAGAGGTCGCGCACCGCGGTCTGCACACCGGTCCCGATGTTCACGACGAGGCCACTGCCGCGCTGGCCGGACCGGAACAGCGCGTCGACGACGTCGTCGACGTACACGAAGTCCCGCGTCTGGCGGCCGTCGCCGCTGAGCGTGGGGACGCCACCGGCAGACGCGGCCGCCACCATCGCCGCCACCACGCCGGCGTCGGGCCGCTGGCGGGGGCCGTAGACGCTGGCCGGCGCCAGGGCCGTGAACTCGATGCCGAAGCCCTCGCGGTACGCCAGCAGCAGGTCGACGATCGCCTTCGCCACCACGCCGCGGACACCACGGGGCACCAGCGCCCGCTCCTTGATCGGCAGCTCCCGGCTGGCCGGATGGCCGTAGAGGGCGGTGGCCGGCAGGGTGGCGACGACCTTGGCGACGCCCGAGCGGCGCGCCGCCTCGAGGACGTTGAGCATCGACGAGAACGAGCGACCCAGCTGGCGCGCCGGGGCGCCGTGCCGTGGCAGCAGGGCCAGGTGGTAGACCTCGCGTGGCCGGCGCAGGGCGATCAGCTCCGGGAGCTCGTCGCCGCCGGCGTCGAGCGTGCTGATGCGCAGCTCCCCCGCGGCGGATCCGGCGGCCTCGGCCCTGGCGTCGGCGAGGTTGCCGAGTGAGCCGGTCGAGAGGTCGTCGACGACATCGACGGCGCGGCCTTCGGCGATCAGCCGCTCGACCAGGTGCGACCCGATGAAGCCGGCCCCGCCGATGACGAGCACGCCGCCGGGGGCGGCGCCGGCCGCCAAGTCGTCGTCCACGCGCTCAGTCGGCCGGCTCGGGGACCCGGGCGTCGACGACGTGCTCACCGTCGGAGATCTTGGCGTCCGCGCCGATGACCGAACGACCGACGTGGGCGCCGGCGCCGATCCGGCCGAGCACCAACGATTCGCTGACGACCGCTCCGCGGCCGACCACGGCGCCGGGGAGGATCACCGACCGGCTGACCCGGGCCCCGGCCGCGATCGTCGCGCCGGTGCCCACCACGCTGCCCTCGACGAGGGCCTCGTCGTCGACCGTGGCGTCGCTGGCGACGGGCGTGACATCGACGGGGCGCGAGCCGTCGACGAGGTCGAGGTTGGCCTGCAGGTAGGTCTCGGGCCGGCCGGCGTCGATCCAGTAGTCGTCGGTGGCGACCGAGAACAGGCGCCCGTCGGCGGCCACCTGGGGGAAGGTCTCCCGCTCGATCGACACCCGGCGGCCGGACGGGATGCGGGCCAGCATGGACGGCTCGAACACATACGTGCCGGCGTTGGCCAGGTTGCTCGGCTCGGTGCCGGGCGGTGGCTTCTCGACGAAGCGGAGCACCCGGTCGTCGGCGTCGCGCTCGACGACGCCGAACGACTGCGGGTCGGCGACCGGGATGAGGTGGATCGTCGCCTCGGCTCCCGTGCGGCGGTGCGTGGCGACGAGGGCGCCGACGTCGAGGTCGGTCAGCACGTCACCGTTGGCGACCACGAACGTGTCGTCGATGCCGGCGTGGTCGGCGGCGAAGCGGATCGCCCCGGCGGTGTCCAGCGGCTCGGGCTCGATGGCGTAGTCGAGCGCCACCCCGCCACAGCAGGCATCGGGGAACGCCTCGAGGAACGGCTCGGGACGGAAGCCGAGGGCGAGCACCACGCCGTCGACGCCACCGCGCTCGAGGCGACGGATGAGGTGGACGATCAGTGGGACGTTGGCGATCGGGAGCAGTGGCTTGGGGATGCTGTCGGTGAGCGGCCGGAGGCGGGTGCCGAACCCGCCGACCAGCACGACGGCGCGCATCAGCCGGTGGTGGTGGGCGGGACCGTCGTGGCCGGCACGTTGGAGCCGGCTGTGGTCGGTGTGCTGCCGGCCGGCGTCGAGCCGGCCGCCCCGGCGACGGTGGTGGTCGGCGCCGTCTGTCCTTGGTCCGCCGCGCCCAGCTGGGCGAGCTCCGACGCCCACGGCGGCATCGGGATGTCCGTGCCCTCGGGGACGAAGGCGATCGTGAAGATCATGCCGTCGTGATCGATGTGGATGTCGTTGAACCCCGACACGTAGCGCCGACCGTTACCGGTGTCGGAGGCGCTGTCCCAGACGACGACCTGGAGCTCGCCGTCCTTGCCGTCGGGGCACTCGGTCTCGCCCTCGACGTACTCGCCGCCGCCCTGGTTCTCCGGGAACCGCAGCGAATCGTCGTCGAGCTCGACGCCGTAGTTGTCGAGGAACACCCCGAGCTGGGCCCGCGTGCCGACCGCGGCGGCGCTGTAGGGGTGCCAGTGGATGACGCCGTCGTCGTGGCTGTGCACGCCGGTGCGGAAGAAGTCGGTGCTGACGAGGTTGCCGTTGCTGTCGACCTCTTCGAGTGCCCCGTTGAGCTGGCGGAAGCTGTCGGTGTCGCACAGCAGGAAGCCGTAGGCGGCGTGCCAGTGGTCCTCGGTGGTCGGCGGCGAGGCGTCGGCCTTGGGCTGCGACGCCTTGGCGTAGACGACGGTGGCCAGCCCGACGACGATGATGAGGAGGATCACGACCGGGAACAACGTGCCGCCCTGGAAGCGGACGCGCTTGCCCTTGCCCTTCTGGGCGAGCCGCGCCGCCTTCTTGGTCGAGGATGAGGAGACCACGAGGGCGAGAGCCTACCGGCGGGTAGCCGGCCTCAGGCTCCGGGTCAGCTCCTCGTAACGTCCGGCGACAGCACCGGGTGAGGCCGCCCCGAGCACCCACAGCCGGCCCTGCTCGCCCATCCGCCGCGCCGTCTCGGGGTCGGCGACGAGCGCGGCGATGGCGTCGGTGAAGCGGTCGGCGTCGTCCGGCGGCACGGCGATCCCGGCCCCGGAGGCGGCGAGGACGCGGGGCACCTCGGTGCCCGGGTCGATCGACGCGACGACGGGGCGGGCGGCGGCCAGGATCGAGTACAGCTTGGACGGGACGCTCACCGACCCGAGCCCGGCGCGCAGCGGGACGGTGTGGACGTCGCCCGTGGCGAGCAGCTCGACGAGGCGGTCGTCCGGCACGTAGCCGGCGAAGCGCACGTTGGGCACGCCGGCCGCGGCCTGCTCGAGCGCGGCTCGGGCCACCCCGTCCCCGTTGATCAGGAAGGTCACCTCGGGCAGCCGCCGCGCCGCCTCGACGAGCAGCCCGAGCGACTGCGAGAACCCGACGTTGCCGGCGTACAGCACGACCGGCTCGTCGCCGATGCCCAGCTCGCGGCGATAGGCGGTCGCGCGGTCGGCCGGGCCGATGGCCACGGTGTCGACGAAGTTGGGGATGGTGTGGACCCTCCCCGCCCGATCGGCCGGCAGCTTGGCCACGACGTTGGCGCGCAGGTCGTCGGACAGGACGGTGACCGCGTCGGCGACGCGGTAGCTGATCCGCTCCAGCCACGTCGCCGCGGCGATCACGTTGCGGCTGGTGATGGCGCCGGTGGCGACAGCGGCGTCCGGGAACACGTCCTGGATGTTGAAGATCAAGGGCGCCCGATGCGCCCACGCCACGAGGCGGCCCGTCAGTCCCAGCGGCAGCGGTGGCGACATGGCGATCACCGCGTCGGCACGGCGGAACCAGCCGCCGGCGGCCAGCCCGGCCCACGCGGCGAGCGCCGAGAAGCCGGCGAAGCCGAGCGTCCGGCGGACGAGGTCGCGCTTGTCCCCGCCGGGGAACGGGTGGATCCGCCGCACCGTGCCCCACGGCGTCGGCTCCGTGCGCACCAGCCGGCCGTCCCAGCCCGGCTCGACGCGGTGCCGGCGGTACCACGGCAGCGCCGCCACGACGTGCACCTCGTGGCCGCGGCCGGCCAGCTCGGCGACGATGCGGGTGAGCACCCGGCCCGTCGGCGCGGTGTCGGGCTCGAAGTGCGGACCCAGGACGACCAGCCGCAGCGGGCGCTCGCCGCTCATCGTGTGGCGGCGAGACGGTAGGCGGCGGCGAGGCGGACGCCGGACGCGGCGGCCGTGAGCTCGGCGGCGCGACGGCGGCCGGCGGCGACCAGCTCGACGCGCTCGCGGGCCACCTCGTCGAGGGCGTCCTTCCACGCGTCGACCGTCAGCGGTCGCACCAGCGCGGCGTCGCCGGCGACCTCGGGCAGGCTGGTCCGGTCGCTGCACACGACGGGCGTGCCGATCGCCATCGCCTCGAGCACCGGTGCTCCGAACCCCTCGTACTCGGACGGGAACACGAGCGCCTCGGCGGCGGCGATCAGACCGTCGCGGTCGTCGGCCGGGACGCGCCCCGTGCGCACGACCCGCGGCCGCAGACCGAGGGCGTCGATGGCCGCCGTCACGTCGGCCTCGGCGAGACCGGCGCCACCGGTCATCACCAACGCGAGGTCGGGATCGCCCCACGGTCCGGCCAGCAGGTCGAGCAGGAAGCGGTGGTTCTTGTGCGGGTGGGTGATCGCCGGGAAGACGACGAACGGCCGGTCGGCGAGCCCGTAGCGGGTGCGCACCTCGTCCGCCGGCGTCGGCGCCGCGGGCGGATCGACGCCGTGCGGCACGACCACGACTCGGACCTCCTCGACGCCGAAGGCGTCGACCACCGAGCGGCGCACGTACTCGCTGGGCACGGCGATCACGTCGGCACGGCGCGCCGAGCGGGGCATCGCCCACGCCAGGTACGCCCGCTTCACGGACGTGAAGTACTCCGGGTACGTCCGGTACTGGAGGTCGTGGACGGTCAGCACGATCGGCCGGTGCGAGCGCAGCGGGACCACGCCACCGCCGTGGTGGACCACGTCGGCGCCGGACGTGCGGGCGGGCAGCCACGTCGCCTCGGCGAGGACGCGTCGGCTGCGGCGGCGGGCGTCGAGCGAGGCCACCACCAGTTCGTGGCGGGCGGCCACGTCGCGATGGGCGCCGGCGTAACCGGGGAGCACGAACAGCCGGGCGTGGATGTCCGGGGCGACCTCGCCCAGCCCGACGAGCTGGCGGGCGAGGTACTCCTCCGACCCGCCGACCTGCCCTGGCAGGCACCACAGCAGGTTGACGTCGACCTTCATCGGGTGGCCGCGGCGTCGCGGTACGCCGCCACCGTGCCCTCGGCCGTGCGCGCCCACGTCAGCTCGGCGGCCCTGGCCAGGCCCACCGGCGCCAGCTCGGCGGCCCGCCGCTCGGCCTCCTCGAGGCCGGCCGCGATGGCGTCGACGTCGAAGGGATCGACCAGCACGGCGGCGCCCCCGGCCACCTCCTCGGTGGATGTGCCGCGGCTCGTCACGACGGGCGTGCCCTGGGCCATGGCCTCGGCGACCGGGAGGCCGAAGCCCTCCTCCTCGCTGGGGTAGGCGAACACGGTGGCCGTGGCGTAGAGGGCGCCGAGATCGTCCCGCGCCACGACGCCGAGGAAGCGCACGTCGCCGCCGACACCCTCGACGGCGCCGCCCCAGCCGTCAGGCCCGACCACCACGAGCGGCAGCGGGTCAGCGAGGCGGGGCATGGCGGCGGCGAGGCGGCGGAGGTTCTTGCGCGGCTCGAGCGTGCCGACGAAGAGGGCGAAGCGCTCGGGCAGGGCGTAGCGCCGGCGGACGCGCGCCACGTCGTCGTGCGTCGCCGGGACGGCGTCGACGCCGAGCGCGACGACGCGGATGCGGCCGGGTTCGACACCGACAGCCTCGAGGTCGCGGCGGCTCGCCTCGCTCGACGTGATGACCACCGCTGCCCGGTCGCGGGTCACCGACAGGCTGCGGCGCATCACCCGGACCCCCTGGCGGCTGAAGCGGCCGGGGTCGCGGACGAAGGCGACGTCGTGCATCGTGACGACGAGCGGCGCCCGCGACGGGCACGGCACCAACCCGGTCGCGTGGGCGACGTCGACGGCGCCCGTCGCCCGCTCGACGCCGGGCCAGCCCAGCCGCAACCAGGTCTCGTAGAGCAACGGGCGGGCGAGCGGCAGCTGGGCGACGGGGATCGGCGCTCGCCACGGCGCCGCCGGAGGGCGACGGTGGCGGCCAGCCACGCCGACCAGCGTCACGTCGCCGCGGCCGACCAGCGCGCGGGCCGTCTCGATGGCGGCGACAGCGGTGCCGCCGGGCACGTCGTGCCAGCACTGCTCGAGCGTGTAGGCGACGCGCATGGTGTCCATGATGGCAACACGACGCCTAGCCTCGCCGTCATGGCCCAGCCCACCCTGTTCTGGTCCGATCGCCGCGTCGTCGTCACCGGCGGCGCCGGCTTCCTGGGCCGCCGCGTCGTCGAACGCCTGCAGCGGGCGGGCGCCGACGTGGTCGCACCGCGGTCGGCGGAGTACGACCTGACCGTGCCGGGCGCCGCCGAGGATCTCCTCGCCGACCACCGGCCGGCCACGATCGTCCACCTGGCCGCCCGGGTC
Organism: uncultured Acidimicrobiia bacterium; assembly: GCA_963784255.1. Taxonomy (GTDB): domain Bacteria; phylum Actinomycetota; class Acidimicrobiia; order Acidimicrobiales; family Ilumatobacteraceae; genus JALZMG01. The sequence continues at coordinate 548,562 of CAWAQO010000009.1, forward strand.
GGCGGCATCGGGTACAACCAGGCGCAGCCGGCGCCGCTGTACCTGGCCAACCTGCTGATGGGCACGCACGTCATCGAGGCGGCCCGCCACACCCCGTCCGTCGACAAGACCGTGCTGCTCGGCACGGTGTGCTCGTACCCCAAGTTCACGCCGGTGCCGTTCCGCGAGGAGAGCCTCTGGGACGGCTACCCCGAGGAGACCAACGCGCCGTACGGCCTCGCCAAGAAGGCCCACCTCGTGCACGCCCAGGTGAACGCCGCCCAGTACGGGCAGCACTTCGCCTACCTGATCCCGACCAACCTCTACGGGCCCGGCGACAAGTTCCACCCCAGCGTCAGCCACGTGATCCCGGCGCTGATCAAGAAGATGGTCGACGCCGAGGAGGCGGGCGAGCCGAAGGTCGAGGTGTGGGGCACCGGCCGGGCCAGTCGCGAGTACCTGTACGTCGACGACGCGGCGGAGGCGATCGTGCTGGCCGCCGAGGTCCACGACGGCGTCGACCCGATCAACCTCGGCACCGACCTCGAGATCACGATCCGCGAGACGGCCGAGACGATCGCCCGCCTGGTCGGCTTCGACGGCGAGCTGCGCTGGGATCCGACCCGGCCGGACGGCCAGCCGCGCCGGCGCGTCGACGCCTCGCGCGCCGAGCAGCTGCTGGCGTGGAAGGCCCGGATGCCGTTCGAGCAGGGCCTCCGCGAGACCATCGACTGGTACCTGGCCAACCGCGCCGAGGCCGAACGCCCACCCGACTGAGGCGCTCCCCAATCTGGGCGGGATTCTCACCAACCCGACATCTGGGCGGGATCCTCACCAACAGGTGAGACGAATCCCGCCCAGATGCTCGAGTGGTGAGGATCCCGCCCAGATTGGGGGACGTCAGATGACGCCCGCGGCCACCGCTGCCTCGCGGTACGCGGCGGCGAGGGTGTCGATCGTCTCGTGGGCGTTGAGGCCGCTCGGGTTCGGGACGACCCAGAGCACGGCGCCGCCGAGCGACTCGGCCTGCGCCCCAGCCGTCGCGCGGGGCCGCTCGAACGCCTGGCGGTAGGCGGTCACGCCGGCGACGGCGACGACCGCCGGACGGTGCTCGGCGACGAAGCGCTCCAGTTGCTCGGCCCCGTCGCGCAACTCGGCCGCCGACAGCTCGGCGGCGCGCGGCGTGGCCCGGGCGACGAGGTTGGTGATGCCGATGCCGCGCCCGACGAGGTAGCGGCGGTCCTCGTCGGTCATCCCGGATCCTCGGTCGATCACCCGGTCGACGATGCCGGCCCGCAGCAGCGCCGGGTAGAACCGGTTGCCGGGATGGGCGAAGTGGGTCTGCGTGGCCGCCGTCCACAGTCCCGGGTTGATGCCGACGAACAGCAGCCGGAGTCCGGGCCCGACGAGATCGGGAACGGTGGCGTCGCGGAACGACTCCAGCTCGGCCCGGGTGAACGACGTCACGCGAGGCGGGCGACCAGCTCGGCCAACGGGGCCCGGAAGTCGCGCAGGAGCGGGAGTCCGGCGAGCCGCAGCACGGCGTTGTCGAGCACGCTGTTGGCCGGTCGGGCGGCCGGCCGTGGCGGGTCGAGGTCGGCGCTGGCGATCGGCCGCACGAGCGCCGGGTCGTGGCCGCCGGCGCGCAGCACCTCGGCGACGAACTCGTACCACGACACCGCACCCTGGTTCGTCACGTGGTGCAGGCCCGACCGCCGGTCGAGCGCCAGCCGCCGCAGCACCGGCGCCAGGTCGGCCGTGAACGTCGGGCAGCCGCGCTGGTCGTCCACGAAGGCCAGCGAGCCGGGCTGCCCGGCCCGCTCCGGCGCCAGCTTGAGCACCGTGCGGACCATGTTCGAGCCGTGCTCGCCGCACACCCACGACGTGCGCACGACCGCGGCTGCGGGCCCCAGCGCCAGCGCCTCCCGCTCGCCTGCCAGCTTCGACGCGCCGTACACCGACCGCGGCCCGGTGGCATCCCATTCGCGGTACGGCTCGGGTGCCGTGCCGTCGAAGACGTAGTCGGTGGACACGTGGACGAGGTGGGCGTCGACGCGGTCGCACGCCTCGCCGACCCACCGGACGGCCAGCGCGTTGGCCGCGAAGGCCCGCTCGACGTCGCTCTCGCAGGCATCGACGGCCGTCCAGGCGGCGCAGTGCACGACGGCATCGGGCCGCCACGTGGTGACGGCGCCGAGCACGGCGTCGCGGTCGGTGACGTCGAGGGCGGCGTGGTCGAGCCCGAGCACGTCGTCACCGGCCGCCGTGGCGGCGAGCACGACGTCGTGACCGAGCTGCCCCCCGGCCCCCGTCACCAGCAACCGCACACGTGCTCCCTCACTGCCCCGTGCGGGCGTACTTCGCCTCGGTGGCCGCCTTCTGCGGCCGCCACCACGACTCGTTGCTGCGGTACCACTCGATCGTCGCCGCGAGTCCGGCGGCGAAGTCGAGGTACCGCGGCTGCCAGCGCAGCTCGGTGCGCAGCTTGCTCCAGTCGATGGCGTAGCGCATGTCGTGGCCAGGCCGGTCGTTGACGTGGTCGTAGGCGTCGCGCGGCTGGCCCGTCAGCTCGAGGATGAGCTCGACGACCTGCTGGTTGTTGCGCTCGCCGTCGGCCCCGACGAGGTAGGTCTCGCCGATCGTGCCGGTGCGCAGGATCGTCAGCACGGCATCGCTGTGGTCGTCGGCGTGGATCCAGTCGCGGACGTTCTGCCCGGCGCCGTAGAGCTTGGGCCGGCCGCCGTCGAGCACGTTCGTGATCTGGCGGGGGATGAACTTCTCGACGTGCTGGTACGGCCCGTAGTTGTTCGAGCAGTTGCTGATCGTCGCCGCCACGCCGAACGAGCGGACCCACGCCCGCACGAGCAGGTCGGAGCCGGCCTTGGTCGACGAGTACGGGCTCGACGGGTTGTACTGCGTCGCCTCCGTGAAGCGCGCCGGGTCGTCGAGCTCGAGGTCGCCGTAGACCTCGTCGGTGGAGATGTGGTGGTAGCGCACGCCGTGGGCCCGCACGGCCTCCAGCAGCGTGAACGTGCCGACGAGGTTGGTGTGCACGAACGGCGCCGGGTCGTCGAGGGAGTTGTCGTTGTGCGACTCGGCGGCGAAGTGCACGACGGCGTCGTGCTCGGCGACGAGGGGCCCGACGAGACCGGCGTCGGCCACGTCGCCGTGGACGAACGCCAGACGATCGGCGGGGAGCCCGTCGAGCGACGCCCGGTTGCCGGCGTACGTCAGCTTGTCGAGGACGGTGACGGTGTCATCGGTGTGTTCGAGGACGTGGCGGACGTAGTTCGACCCGATGAACCCGGCTCCGCCGGTGACCAGTTGCTTCAACCCGGCACCCCTACTCGACGTCGATCTGGCAATGGTCGCCCACCATCAGCCGCAGGGCCCGCGGGCGCTGACGGGTGCGGGTGACGACGGCCTCGTGGCCGATCAGGCTGTCCTCGAGGCGGGGGATGTCGAGCACCTTCGAGTCGTCCATCACGACGGAGTGCTCGATCTCGCTGTTGACGATCTCGCAGTTGGCGCCGATGGCGCTGAAGGGTCCGACGAAGCTGTCGACGACGCGCGTCTGGGCGCCGATCGCGGCCGGTCCGCGGATGGTGGAGTTGACGATCTCGGCCCCGGTCTCGATGACGACCCGCCCGTCGATCGCGGACAGCGCGTCGACCTTGCCGTCGACGCGCGGCTCGAGCTTCTCGAGCAGCAGCCGGTTGGCCTCCAGCAGCGGTGTGAGCTTGCCGGTGTCGATCCACCACCCCGTGAGCAGCTCGGTGCGGACGCGGTGGCCGGCGTCGATCAGCCACTGGATGGCGTCGGTGATCTCGAGCTCGCCCCGGGCCGACGGGGCGATCGACCGCACGGCGAGGTGGATGGTGGGATCGAACAGGTACACGCCGACGAGGGCGAGGTCGGACGGCGGGTCCTCGGGCTTCTCCACCAGGGCGACGACGTTGCCGGCCCCGTCGAGGGTGGCGATGCCGAAACGGTGCGGGTCGGGCACCTGCTTGAGCAGGATCTGCGCCACCGGCGGTTCGTGACCGGCCCGCGCCTCGACGAAGGCGGCGACGAAGGCGGCGAGGTCCTGCTCGAGCAGGTTGTCGCCCAGGTACATCACGAACTCGTCGTCGGCCAGGAAGTCGCGGGCGATGAGGACGCAGTGGGCGAGGCCACGCGGCTCGTCCTGCGGGATGTACGTGATGGCCGCTCCGAAGAGGCTGCCGTCGCCGAGGGCGGCGCGCATCTCCGGACCGGTCTCGCCGGTGATCACCCCGATCTCGGTGATGCCGGCCGCGACCATCGCCTCGATCCCGTAGAACAGGATCGGCCGGTTGGCCACGGGCACGAGCTGCTTGGCCCGCGTGTGGGTGATGGGCCGCAGCCGCGTGCCGGCGCCGCCGGCCAGGATCAACGCCTTCATCGGGCTGCGAGTGTACGACCATGGGTCGGGCGCCAGCCCGCCATCGAAACGGGTCAGCCCGGCACGGTGGTATCGGGCACGGGGGCCGGACCGACGCCGCGGAAGTAGTCGAGGATGGGCTGGGCCTCGGGGAGCAGGTCGAGCGCCTGCTGGTCACCGTGCCAGACGCCCTCGACCGGCAGCGAGTAGGTCTGCAGCCCGGTCTCGGCGGCCTCGCGCAGGGCGTCGGCGGCACGCACGACGTCGAGGTTCTCGTCGACGCGCAGGGCGGCGATGGCGGCGTCGATGAGCCCGCCGATGGAGAACGGGTCGCTCTCGATGCGCTGCAGCAACGCCGTCACCGCCGTGCGGATGAACAGCTGCTGGCGCTCGATCCGCCCGAGGTCGGCGCCCGCCGCCTCGACCCAGTCCCCGTCGATCCACTCCTCGTAGTGGCGGCTGCGGGCGTAGGCGAGCGCCATCGTGCCGTCGAGGATCTGGCAGCCCGGCTGCAGCAGCAGCCCCGAATGGGTGTCCTGGGCGGCGGCGTACGTGCACACCTCGACGCCGCCGATGGCGTCGACGAGGCTCTTGAACCCGTTGAAGTCGATCTCGATGTAGTGGTTGATCGGGATCGCCAACGCCTCGCTGATCGTTGCCGCCAGGCGCTGGGCGCCCTCGTTGTAGGCGGCGTTGATCTTGGCCGAGCCGTCGGTGCCGGCGATCGGCACCCACAGGTCGCGTGGCAGGCTGAGCAGCGAGGCCCCGCCGTTGCGCTCGCGACGCAGGACCATGATCGTGTCGCTGCGCCGGCCGACGGCATCGCCCGTATCGCCGATGGCGCCGGCGTCGGAGTCGTCGGGGTCGGCACCCTCGCGAGTATCGGAGCCGACGAGCAGGAAGTTCTCGGCCGGGGCGTCGTTGGCGGGCTCCTCGAGCACCTCGGTCAGCCCGTCGTCGACGCGAGTGACCTGCCCGGTCTTCTCGTTCGCCGACACGATCACGCCGGCGCTGCCGGCCACGCCGACGAGCACGGCCAGGCCGAAGGCCATGGCGCCCGGCGGGCGGCGGAGTCGGGATCTCGGCACGGCCCGCCAGGCTAACGGCGCAGGTGCGACCGACCCCGGCACCTCGCGCCGGCGCCGGCGATCCTCACCGAGCTCTCACGTGGACGACGTCACCGACGGCCAGGCGGTGGGTCAGCCCGCAGGTGTCGACGACGACGAGCCGGCCGTCGGCCTCCACCCCCGTCGCCGTGCCGTCGATGGCGCCCTCGGGCAGCTCCACGTGGACGCGGCGACCGATCGTCGTCAGCTCCCGCGCGAACCGGTCGGTGACGTCGACGGGCAGGCGGTCGTACGCCGCCAGCAGCGCGCGCAGCACGTCGAGCGGGTCGATGCCGTCGCCGAGTCGAGCGGCACCGTCGGGCGCCCACCCGACGTTGAGGCCGATGCCGACGACGACGCTGCCCTCGGGCGTGCGTTGGGCGAGGATGCCGGCCAGCTTGCGCTCCCCCACCATCACGTCATTCGGCCACTTGAGCGCGGCGCCGACGCCGGCGACGTCGAGCGCGGCGTCGATCGCGGCCAGCCCGACGCGCCGGGTCAGGTCGATCGGCGGCTCGGGCACGACGTGGAACAGCAAGGACGCCAGCAGGTTGGCGCCGGGCGGGGCGTCCCAGCGCCGGTCAAGGCGTCCTCGGCCGGCCGTCTGGTGGTCCGTCACCAGCACGCTCCGATCCGGTCGTTCGGCGGCGGTGGCGGCGAGGTCGGCGTTGGTGCTGCCCGTCTCGGCCAGGTGCGCGACGGTCCACCCGGGTGGCCACCGCTTGGGTGCCGGCGGCTCCATGCCACCTACATTGGCAGCCGTGTTGCAGAAGATCCTGATCGCCAACCGCGGCGAGATCGCCGTGCGCGTCATCCGGGCTGCCCGCGAGCTCGGGATCGCCACCGTCGCGGTGTACTCCGAGCTCGATCGGGACGCCCTCCACGTGCGGCTGGCCGACGAGGCGTACGCCCTCGGCGGGCGCAGCGCCGCCGAGAGCTACCTCAACACGCCGGCCATCCTCGACGCCATCCGCGCCAGCGGGGCCGACGCCGTGCACCCCGGGTACGGGTTCTTCAGCGAGAACGCCGAGTTCGCCAGGGCGATCACCGAGATGGGCGTGGCGTTCATCGGGCCCCCGGCATCGGCGATCGAGGAGATGGGCGACAAGGTCTCCAGCCGCAGGGCGGCCCTGCGCGGCGGCGCCCCGATCGTGCCCGGCACGACCGAGTTCGCCGAGTCGGCCGACGAGATCAGGGCGTTCGGCGACGACCACGGCTGGCCCGTGGCCATCAAGGCGGCCTTCGGCGGCGGCGGCCGGGGCATGAAGGTCGTGCAGTCGGCGGCCGAGGTCGACGACGCGATGGCCAGTGCCCAGCGCGAGGCGAAGAACTTCTTCGGGCGCGACGAGGTGTACGTCGAGCGCTACCTCACGTGGCCGCGCCACGTCGAGGTGCAGATCGTGGGCGATCAGCAGGGCAACGTCGTGTGGGTCTCGACGCGCGACTGCTCGGCCCAGCGCCGTCACCAGAAGCTGATCGAGGAAGCGCCGGCACCCGGTCTGCCGCCCGGCGTCGAGGACGGCATGGGCGAGGCGGCGGTCAAGGCGGCGAAGGCCGTCGGCTACTTCAACGCCGGCACCGTCGAGTTCATCTACCAGGACGGCGACTTCTTCTTCCTCGAGATGAACACCCGCCTGCAGGTCGAGCACCCCGTCACCGAGGTGGTCACGGGGATCGACCTCGTCGAGTGGCAGATCCGCGTCGCCGCCGGTGAGCCACTGCCGCTCGACCAAGAGGAGGTGCGGGCGCTCCAGCGCGGCCACGGCATCGAGGTGCGCATCAACGCCGAGAACCCGGCGGGTGGTGCCTTCCTGCCGTCGCCAGGCCGGATCACGGCGCTCACGGCGCCGGACGGCTTCGGCGTGCGCTTCGACAGCGGGTACGCCGAGGGCGACGAGGTCAGCCAGTTCTACGACAACCTCGTCGGCAAGCTGATCGTGTGGGGCAAGGACCGCCCGACGGCGATCGCCCGCACCATCCGCGCCCTCGAGGAGATGCGGGTCGAGGGCGTGGCGACCACGATCCCCGCCGACCTGGCCATCCTGCGCCACCCCGACTTCGTGAACGTCGAGCACTCGACGAAGTGGGTGGAGGAGCGACTCGACCTGTCGGGGGTGGCCGCGCCGGCGGCGCCGGCCCCGGCCGAGACCGACGGCGAGGAGCCGGAGCCGATGGTGCGCCGGCGCACGACCGTGGAGGTCAACGGCAAGCGCTTCGACGTCAGCCTCTGGGTCCCCGAGTCGGCCGGGTCGGTGACCGCCGCACCCGCGGCGGCCAGGGCCCGCAAGCCGCGGCGGGCGGCCGGCGGCGGCGGTGGCGCCGTCGGCAGCGGTGAGGTCACGGTGCCGATGCAGGGCACGATCGTCAAGGTCCTCGTCGAGGTCGGCCAGGCGGTCGAGATCGGGCAGGCCGTCGTCGTCCTCGAGGCGATGAAGATGGAGAACCAGATCGCCGCCGAGAAGGCCGGCACGGTCAAGGAGATCAGGGTGTCGCCCGGCGACACCGTCGGCGGCGGCGACGTCGTCGTGTTGATCGACTGACGGTCACTGCGTTCTGTCGTTTAGCTACGGCCCGATCGGGCCGCCATCAAACGACAGTTCGGGCTATTCGGCCGCGTCGGCCAGGGCTTCGCTGAGCGCGGGGTGCACGAGCAGGCTCTCGACGATGTCGGTCACCCGCAGGTTGGCGGTGACGGCGAGCGCGATCACCGAGATCAGTTCGGCGGCGTGGCGGCCGACGATCGAGCCGCCGAGGACCACGCCGGTGGCCGGGTCGGAGATGATCTTGACGAAGCCGCGCGGGTCGTTGTTGATCAGCGCCTTGGGGCTGGCGCTGAACGGCACCTTGGTCACGCGGATCTTGCGGCCCAAGGCGAACGCTTCGGCTTCGGCGAGGCCGACGTCGGCGATCTCCGGTTCGGTGAAGATCGCCGAGGCCGCCTTGTCGTAGTCGAGGTGGCGGTGCTCACGGGTGTGCAGGCCCATCAGGCGCTCGGCCACCTTGCGGCCCTGCATCGCCGCCACCGACGAAAGGGGCAGCTTGCCGCTGACGTCGCCGGCGGCGTAGACGTGGCGCACGTTGGTCACGCAGTTGTGGTCGATCGGGATGTAGCCACCGGCGTCGGTCTCGATCCCGGCGGCCTCGAGGCCGAGGTCGTCGCTGTTGGGCACCGACCCGATGGCCAGCACGGCGTGCGACGAGCGCACGACGCGGCCGTCGTCGCAGCGGACGACGACGTCGTCACCGTCGCGCTCGATGGCCGTCGCCCTGGCGCCCTTGAGCAGCTTGACGCCGCGGCGCAGGAAGTCCTCCTCCAGGACCGCCGCCACCTCGGGGTCCTTGCCCGGCAGCACCTGCTGGCGCGACACCACCAGCGTGACGTGGGCGCCGAACGACGAGAACATGTGCACGAACTCGACGCCCGTGACGCCCGAGCCGATGACCGTGACCGACTCCGGGAAGACCTTCGGCGGGTAGCAGTCGCGCGTCGTGAGGATGCGGTCGCCGTCGGGCGTGCACCACTCCGGGATGCGCGGGCGCGAGCCGGTGGCGATCATCGCCGAGTCGAAGCTGATCCGCTCGATGCCCTCGACGCCGCTGACCTCGATCTCGTAGGGGCCGACGAAGCGCGCCGTGCCCCGCACGATGCGCACGCCCTGACTGCCGAGCAGGCTGGTGACGCCTTCCTGCAGGTGCCCCTTGATGCCCTCGATGCGCGCCGTGAGCGCTTCGGTGTCGATCTCCGGCATCGCCTGCTCCAGACCCATGCCCGTCGAGCGGCGCAGGAAGCTCATCGCGCCCCCGGTGGCGATCATCGACTTCGACGGGATGCAGTCCCACAGGTGGGCGGCACCGCCGACGACGTCGCGCTCGATCATCGTCACCTCGGCGCCGAGGCGGGCCGAGTAGGTGGCGGCCGTGTTGCCCGCCGGTCCACCCCCGATGATGACAAAACGGGTCGCCATCACTGCGTTCCCCGGCCACGCAGGCCGCGTCCCGCCGCTCGTTCGCTGGCGCTCACCCGCTCGCATCGTTCCACGCGATCCACTGGGGTCAGGCTACGTGCCGCAGTAGGTTGCTGCCTTCGTGGGTGAGACCGAGCACACCGGGAGCGGGCTGGCTGCCGAGCGCGCCCGGCGCCAGGCTCAGGTCGACGACCTCCGGGCGGCCGGCCTCCAGCCGTACCCCTACCGCTTCGATCGCAGCCACAGCGTGGCCGCGCTGCGCGCCGAGCTCCCCGACCTCGCGCCGGGCACGGAGACCACCACGGAGGTGGCGGTGGCCGGGCGGATCCTCCTCAAGCGCGACACCGGCAAGCTGATCTTCGCCACCATCGCCGAGCGCGGGGCCGAGATCCAGCTGTTCGTCTCCAAGGCCGTCATCGGCGAGGAGGGCTTCGCCGCCGTGAAGGCGCTCGACCGGGGCGACTGGGTCGGTGTCCACGGCACCGTGATGACCACCCGCGCCGGCGAGCTGTCGGTGAAGGTCGACCGGCTCGAGCTGCTGGCCAAGTCGCTGCGCCCGCTGCCCGACAAGTGGCACGGGCTGAGCGACCCCGACACGCGGTTCCGGCAGCGCTACGTCGACCTCGTGGTCAACCCCGATGCCCGCAGGGCCTTCGACGTCCGCCACGCCGTCATCGCCAGCTTCCGCCGCACGCTGGCGGCCCGCGGCTTCGTCGAGGTCGAGACGCCCGTGCTCCACGCCGAGGCCGGTGGCGCCCACGCCCGGCCCTTCGTGACCGACTACCACACGCTGGACATGCCGCTGTACCTGCGCATCGCCCTCGAGCTGCACCTGAAGCGGCTGATCGTCGGCGGGCTGGACCGCGTGTACGAGATCGGGCGGGTGTTCCGCAACGAGGGCCTGTCGCCGCGCCACAACACCGAGTTCACGATGATGGAGTCCTACGAGGCGTACGCCGACGTCAGCGACGTCATGGCGCTCACCGAGGCGCTCGTCGTCAACGCCGCCCGGGATGCCCTCGGCACCACGACGGTCACGATCCGCGGCCAGGAGGTCGACCTCGCCGAGCCGTGGCCACGGCGACGCATGATCGACCTCGTCGCTGAGGCCATCGGCGAGGAGGTCCACCCGTCGCAGCCGGTGGAGCGGCTGCGCCAGCTGGCCGATCGCCACGGCGCCCGCTGGGAGGCGGCCTGGGGCAGCGGCAAGCTGATCGAGGAGCTGTTCGAGGCGACGGTCGAGGACGACATCGTCGCCCCCGTGTTCGTCACCGGGCACCCCGTCGAGATCTCCCCGCTGGCGCGCGTCGATCGGACCGACCCGCACCTGACCGAGCGCTTCGAGCTGTTCTGCGACTCCCGCGAGCTCGCCAACGGCTACAGCGAGCTGAACGACCCCGTCGAGCAGCGCCTGCGCTTCCAGGAGGAGGAGCGGGCGCGCGCCGCCGGCAACCTCGAGGCCGGCTCGATCGACGAGGACTATCTGCGGGCGCTGGAGTACGGCATGCCGCCCACCGGCGGCCTCGGGGTCGGCATCGACCGCCTCGTGATGCTCCTCGCCGGCGTCGACACCATCCGCGACGTCATCCTGTTCCCCACGCTGCGACCGGAGGTGACATGAGCCGCATCGCTTGGGGAGCGGGGTTCACGACCGAGGCGGCCGACGGGACGACCCTCGACGCGTGGTTCCGCTGGCTCGGGTGGGGCGAGTTCGGGGAGGCGGCGCCGGAGGAGGTCGACGTCGCCCTCGCCGGGGGCGACCGTCCGGATCCGACGCGGCGGGTCACCGTCCGGCCGATCCGCCTGACGATCGACGTCGACGCCGCGCCGGCGTCCGCCGCCGACGTCTTCCTCCGGCTGCACCTGCTGTCACACCGCCTCGCCGCCCCGCGGAGCCTCGTCCTCGACGGCATCTTCGGGCTCCTCACGACCGTGGCATGGACCGACCTCGGGCCCGTGGCCGCCGACGACCTCGACGACGTCCGGCTGGCCCTGCGCCGCGACGGCCGCCCACTCGTCGTGCGCAGCCTGGACAAGTTCCCGCCGATGACCGACTACGTCATCCCGCGTGGCGTGCGCATCGCCGACCCGGCGCGGGTGCGTCTCGGCGCCCACCTCGCCGACGGCACCGTCGTGATGCACGAGGGGTTCTGCAACTACAACGCCGGCACGCTCGGCACGGCGATGGTCGAGGGGCGCATCTCCCAGGGCGTGATCGTCGGCGACGGTTCGGACATCGGCGGCGGGGCCTCGATCATGGGCACGCTCTCCGGTGGCGGCACCGAGCAGGTCACCGTCGGCGAGCGCTGCCTCATCGGGGCCAACGCCGGCATCGGCATCAGCCTCGGCGACGGCTGCGTGGTCGAGGCCGGGTTGTACGTGACGGCGGGGACCCTGGTGGCGCTGCCCGACGGCGAGGTCGTCAAGGCCGGCCAGCTCTCGGGCGTCGGCGGGCTGCTCTACCTCCGCCACAGCCAGACCGGCAGGGTCGAGGCCCGCCCGCGCAGTGGCTCGTGGGGTGGTCTCAACGTGGCGCTGCACTCGAGCTGAACGCTGCTGCGGCTCGAGCCGGCCGGTCCGTCACCGCCGACCCGAGCCCACAGCACTCCAGCGGGCAGACGCCGCCTCGACCGCCCTTCGGATCCACGCCCGTCCCGTGGTCCGCTGACTGTGCCCAGATCAACGGCCCCTGCGCACTACTCAATCCAAGGGGCGCGGTACTCAACAGGGTCCGCCAGATGACTACCGTGACCGCCAATGGCGCTGACGGTGGGGCGCGCGGAGGAGATCCGGGCGGTGACGGACGCCCTCACCCGCGGGCGCGCCGTGGTCATCAGCGGCCCGTTGGGCGTGGGCAAGTCGCACGTGTTGCGCCACGTCCTCGACGAACTGGCCCCGGACTGGTGGATCGCGCCGATCGTCGCCAACCAGGCGGCGGCGGGCATCCCCTTCGGCGCCGTCGCCACGATGCTGCCGCCGGCCGACGTGACCGACCAGCACGCCCTGCTGCGGGCGGCCGTCGACCGCTTCCTCCGCCAGACGCAGGGGCGGCGCTCCCTGCTCGCCGTCGACGACGCCCACCACCTCGACGCGGCGTCGACGGCGTTGTTGCACGAGCTCTGCGTCGCCCGGCGCGTGCCGCTCGTGGCGACGGTCCGGGCCGGCGAGTCACTGCCGCTCGCCGTCGTCGAGCTGTTCAAGGACACCGGCGCCGACCGGATCGAGCTCGACGTGCTGCCCGTCCTGATCGCCCGTGAGCTGGTCGCCGCGACGCTGCAGGTGCCCACGACCGACCCGGTCGTCGAGGCGATGAGCGCGCGGTCCGGCGGCAACCCGTTGTTCCTCGGCGAGCTCGTGCGGGCCCACCAGGCGGGCACGCCCGGCGGGCTGACCGGCCAGCTCCGCGACCTCGTGCAGGCCCGCCTGGACACGCTCTCCGCCGACGCCCGCCGCGTCATGGAGTACGTCGCCATCGGCGAGCCGGTGCTGCTCGCCATCGGGCTCTTCGACGACCCGGCGCTGGCCGAGCTCGAGCGGGCCGGCCTGGTGACCACCGACGTCGACGGCGACGGGGCGCTCGTCGCCCGCACCGCCCACCCACTGTTCGGCGAGGTCGTGCGCGCCGGTCTGCGCCCGGCGTCGTTCCGGCTGGCCGCCCGCCGGCTGTCCGAGGCGATGCTCACCGTCGAGCGTCGCCGCGGCGACGCGCTGCGCCTCGCCGGCTGGCTGCTCGATGTCGGCGCCGAGATCGACCCCCGCCTCGCCGTCGAGGCGGCGCGCGAGGCACTCGCCTGGCTCGACATCGGGCTCGCCGAGCGGCTGATCGCGGTGGCCCTCGCCGGCGGGCGCGACTACGACGCGCTGTTCGTGGCCGGCGAGCTGCGCCGGCTCGCCGGCGACACGGCGGCGGCCGAGGAGTGGTTCCTCGAGGCGTCGGCCGCCGCCCGGACGGACGGCGAGATCGTCGAGGTCGCCGTGGCCCGTTCCCAGGTCCACGGCCACTACCGCGCCGATCCGGTGGCGGCCATCGCCGTCCTCGACGACGCCGCGGCGCGTGTCACCGACCCCGCGAAGAAGCTCGAGCTGGGCATCGAGCGCACGGTCTTCACAGCGGCCCTCGGCCGGTTCGACGACGTGCTCGAGGCGGCCGCCGAGCTGCTGCGCGACCCCGAGCGCGACGACCGGGCGGAGTGGGGCGCCCTGTCGAGCGCGATGTGGGCGGAGGTCCAGCTGATGCGCCTGGATCAGGTCGACGCCCACATCGCGCGGCTCGCCGAGCTCTACCCCGAGGTCATCCGCAGCCGCCCCGGCAGTGTCGACATGATGTGGTCGCTGGAGGTCACCGCGGCGCTCGAGCGTGGCGACCTCCCCGGCGCCGTCGAGCGCGGCACGTCGCGGTTGCGCGATGCCCCGCGCCTCGGCGTGCCCGGCGGGCTGACCGAGTTCGCCGTCGGCCACCTGCGGTGGATGCGGTCGGACATCGCCGGCGCCCAACGCGCCCTCGACCGGGCGATCGCCAAGGTCGCCCTGTCGGACACGTTCAACACGCTGCCGCTGGTGACGGCCGGCGCGGCCCAGGTGGCCGCGGCGGCGGGCGACGTGGCCGGCGCCCGTGACCTGCTCGACGGCTCCGACCGCCACGAGGCCCGGCGCAACCCGATCGCCCGCCTCTGGCTGGAGCGGGCGGCCGGCTGGATCGCGGTCGGCGGCGATCCGGACGGCGCGGTCGCCAGGTGGGTGGCCGCCGCCGGACCGGCGACGGACTTCGGGCTCGCCGCGTGGTCGCTGCTGATGGTCCACGACGCCGTCATGTGGGAGGGCGCCGGCGCCGCCGGCGCGGCGCTCGACCGCCTGGCCGGGCTGCCCGTGGAGGCCCCCTTCATGGACCTCCTCGTCGAGCACGGCCGGGCCCGGGCCGAGGGCGACGTGGGCCGGATCACCGGCTGCGCCACCGCCTTCGAGGACGCCGGCGCGGCGTGGTACGCCGCCAACGCGTGGGCCGCGGTCGCCGCGGCGGGCGCCGACGAGGCCGAGCGGGCACGGGCGGCGACGCGGGCCGTGGTGCTGGCGCCGCCCGGCGCGTTCGGGCGGCACGGCGCCGCCGTGGCCGGCCTCGCGTTGAGCAGCCGCCAGGTGGAGATCGCCCGCCTCGCCGCCGCCGGCGCCACCAGCAAGGCGATCGCCGAGCAGACGTTCCTGTCGACACGCACCGTCGAGAACCACCTGCAGCGGATCTACCGCCGGCTGGCCATCGACGGCCGCAGCGCGCTGGCCGCCGTGGTCGCCTCCCCGGACGGCGACTACGGTCCGGGGTGATGGCTGGCCGCGCCACGCACGGGGACCCCGTCGAGGTCGAGGCCGATGGACGCACGGTCGCCATCACCAGCCCCGGGAAGGTGATGTTCCCCGAGCACGGCGAGACCAAGCTCGACCTCGCCCGCTACTACGTCGCCGTCGGGCCGGCGCTGATGCGCACCGTGCGCGACCGGCCGACGCTGCTGCAGCGCTGGCCCAACGGGGTGACGGGGCAGAACTTCTTCCAGAAGCGGATCCCCGACACGGCGCCCGACTGGCTGCAGACCACGACCGTCGCGACGGTGAACGGCACCGAGTCGCGCGCCATCGTGATGGCCGACCTGGCCCACGTCTTGTGGGCGGCCAACCAGGGCTGCCTCGGGTTCCACCCGTGGCCGTACCGGGCGTCGACGCCCGACCAGACCGACGAGCTGCGCATCGACCTCGACCCGTCTCCGGGCGTCACGTTCGACATGGTGCGGGAGGCGGCCGCCGAGGTGCGCACGTTCTTCGGCGAGCTCGGCATCACCGCCTTCCCCAAGACCACCGGCAACCGGGGTCTGCACGTGTACGTGCGCGTCGAGCCCGGCTGGGACTCCCTCGGCGTGCGCCAGGCCGCAGTCAGCGTCGCCAGGGCGATGGAGGCCCGCCGGCCCGACCTGATCACCGCCGCGTGGTGGAAGGAGGAGCGAGGGGCCAGGGTGTTCGTCGACTTCAACCAGAACGCGCCGCACAAGACGGTGTTCGGCGCGTGGTGCGTCCGGGCCAGGGTCGGCGCCCAGGTGTCGGCGCCGTTCCGCTGGGACGAGCTGGTCCACGTCCACCCCGACCACCTGACGATGGCCACGGTGCCCGCCCGCCTGGCGGCCGACGGCGACCCGTGGGCGGCGATCGACGCCGAGGTGCAGTCGATCGAGCCGCTCGTGGAGCGCTACCGGCGTGACCTGGCCGCCGGGATCCCCGACGTGCCCTGGCCGCCGGTGTACCCGAAGATGCCCGACGAGGCGACGAGGGTCAATCCGAGCCGGGCGCGGCACGAGTGATATCCTCGACGGAGTGACACGCCGAGGGCGGCGGACCTGTCATGCTTTCGTCATGTCGTTGACACGCTTCCGCAACCTTGCTCTGGGCTCGGCGCTCGTACTCGTCGCCCAGTGCGGACCGACGGAGTGCACGCCTGCCCCGGCACCGGCTCCGTCCGGGCGGTTCGAGACGCTGCCGCCGGGCTCGGCCCTGCCGTCGAGCGCCGACTGCGCCGCCAGGGTGCGACCGGCCGCCGAGGTCCGCCCCGGCAACGCCGGCCCGAACAGCGCCCGCGGGTACGCCTTCACGCCGAACTACGACTCGGCGCGGGCCGAGCTGTCGCGCGTGGACGGCGCCTTCACGGGCACCACCGACGAGATCGTTCAATGGGCCGCCTGCAAGTGGGGCATCGACGAGGACATCGCCAGGGCGCAGACGGCCAAGGAGTCCTGGTGGCACCAGAGCACCAAGGGTGACTGGTGGACCTATCCCGCCGACCAGTGCCCGCCCGGCCACGCCCCCGGCGCCGACGGCCGCGGCGGCGAGTGCCCGCAGTCGCTCGGGCTCGGCCAGGCCCGCTTCGGTCCGGGCAACCAGGCCTTCCCCGGGGTCGAGCAGTCGACGGCGATGAACGTCGACTACACCTACGCCATCTGGCGGGCCTGCTACGAGGGCCACGAGGGCTGGCTCAACCAGGTCGAGCGGGGCCGTGACTACGCCGCCGGCGACGTCTGGGGCTGCGTCGGGCGCTGGTTCGCCGGCCGCTGGTACACGTCGGACGCCAACACGTACACCGGCGAGGTCCAGCGCTACCTCAACGAGCGCATCTGGGAGACCGGCGGCTTCCGCTCCGGCTGAACCGGCGATCCCCCAATCTGGGCGGGAAATTCACCACCCGCCCATCTGGGCGGGGATCGTCCCACGTGCTGGCGAGATTCCCACCCGGATCGCAGCTGCCCGGCGCCCCGACCGTTCTTGCATCCCGATCGGCTGCCAGGGCGACCGATCCAGATGCAGGAACCGACGACCGTGCACGTCGCCGCCGACCCGCTGTCTGGGCGGGGATCGTCCCACGTGCTGGCGAGGATCCCGCCCAGATGCCGATGTGGTGAGAATCCCGCCCAGTTTGGGGGGACCCGTCAGAGCCAGTCGCGACGGCGGAACAGCAGGTAGAGGCCGCCGCAGGTGAACGCCATCAGGGCCAGCGCGACGGGGTACCCGAACGCCGCGTCGAGCTCGGGCATGTGCTCGAAGTTCATCCCGTAGACGGTGCCGATCAGCGTCGGGGCGAACAGGATGGCGGCCCAGGCGGAGATCTTCTTGACCTCCTCGTTCTGCTGGAAGCTGGCTTCCGTGAGGCTGCGCATCTCCTCGTTCTGCTGCTGGCCGACGAGCGTGGCGTTGACCGTCAGGATGTTCTGCAGCAGCTGCTTGAGGCTGTCGAGGCGCTCGAGGATCTGCGTGTTGTGGTCGGCGACGTCGCGCAGGTAGCGCTGCAGCTCCTCGTCGACGGCGTACTTGTCGAACCCGGCGGACAGCCCGCGCAGCATCCCCGAGAGCGAGCGGGCGGCCCGCTGGAACTCGATCACCTCGCGCGACAGCTCGTAGATCCGCCGCGAGGCCGACGGGTCGCCGCGGAAGACCTCCGACTCGATCTCGTCGACGTCGTTCTCCAACCCCGCCACCACCGGCGCGTAGCGGTCGACGACCTCGTCGAGGATGGCGTACAGCACGGCTTCGGGGCCGAGCTTCAGGAGGTCAGGATCGCTCTCCATCCGGGCCCGCACGTTGGTCAGGTCGGGTGCGTCGGTGTGGCGCACCGTGATCACGAAGTCGGGCCCGACGAACACGTGGACCTCGCCGAAGTCGACCTCCTCGTCGTAGTCCACGTACCGGGCCGTGCGCAGGACGGCGAACAGGGTGTCCCCGTAGCGCTCCAGCTTGGGTCGCTGGTGGGCCGTGACGGCGTCCTCGACGGCCAGCTCGTGGAGGCCGAACTCACTGGCGAGGTCGCCGATCTGGGCGGCGTCGGGGCGGTACAGGCCGATCCACGCCATGTTCTCGGGCTCGTCACGCAGCAGCTGGAACGTCTCGGCCAGCGTGGCCGGCGCGGCGACGCGCCGGCCGTCGACGTAGACGACGTTGTTGACGATGCTCGACGTGAGGTCGCGGCGAGCGACCGACTCGGTGGCCGCCACGCCGTCGGTCGCCACCGGCGGCCGGCTGCGGCGGCTCCGCGCGACGGCGCGCGGCAGCTGCAGCCGGCGGTTGCTCATCCCGCCCTGCTCACGGCCGGTACACCCCGAACACGTCGCGCAGCGCGTCGCTGACCTCGCCGAGCGTGGCCCCGGCGCGCAGCGCGTCCTTCATCGGATAGAGCAGGTTCTGCGTGCCGCGGGCCGCGGCGCTGACGTGCTCGAGCAGCGCCGTCACCGCCTCCTGGTCGCGGTCGGCCTTGAAGGCGGCGAGGCGCTCGCGCTGGCCGCGCTCGAGGGCCGGGTCGATCGGGAAGGCCACCGGCTCGGGCTCCTCGTCGAGGCGGAACTTGTTGACGCCGACGATCACCCGCTCGTCGTCGTCGACCGACTTGGTGTACTCGTAGGCGGCCTGATCGATCTCGTCCATCTGGTAGCCGGCCTCGATGGCCGCCACCGCGCCGCCCATGGTGTCGATGCGCTCGATGTACTCCCACGCCAGCCGCTCGACCTCGTCCGTGAGCGACTCCACGAAGTACGAGCCGGCGAGCGGGTCCGGCGTGTCGGCGACGCCGGACTCGTAGCCGATGATCTGCTGCGTGCGCAGGGCGATGCGCGCCGCGTCCTCCGTGGGCAGGCCGATCGCCTCGTCGTAGCCGTTGGTGTGCAGGCTCTGCGTCCCGCCGAGGACGGCGGCGAGCGACTGCACGGCGACGCGCACGACGTTGTTCAGCGGCTGCTGGGCGGTGAGCGTCGAGCCGCCCGTCTGCGTGTGGAAGCGCAGGAGCTTGCTCGCCTCCGCCGTGGCGGCGAAGCGTTCGTCCATGATCCGGTACCACATGCGGCGGGCGGCCCGGAACTTGGCGACCTCCTCGAAGAAGTGGTTGTGCCCGTTCCAGAAGAACGACAGCCGTGGTGCGAACTGGTCGACGTCGAGACCGGCGGCGATGGCCGCCTGGACGTAGGCGATGGCGTTGGCGAGCGTGAAGGCGATCTCCTGCACGGCCGTCGAGCCGGCCTCGCGGATGTGGTAGCCGGAGATCGAGATGGTGTTCCACTTCGGGACGTTCGCCGCGCAGTAGGCGAAGATGTCGGTGATGATCCGCATCGAAGGGCGCGGCGGGTACACGTACGTGCCCCGGGCGATGTACTCCTTCAGCAGGTCGTTCTGGATCGTGCCGCTGATGGCGCCGGCCGGCACGCCCTGCTCCTCGGCGACGAGCTCGTAGAGCAACAGCAGGATCGACGCCGTCGAGTTGATCGTCATCGACGTCGTCACCTTGTCGAGCGGGATGTCGGCCAGCAGCAGGCGCATGTCGGCCATCGAGTCGATGGCCACGCCCACCTTGCCGACCTCCCCCTCGGCGCGGGGATGGTCGGAGTCGAAGCCCATCTGCGTCGGCAGGTCGAAGGCGCACGACAGCCCGGTCTGCCCAGCCGCCAGGAGGAACTTGAACCGCTGGTTCGTCGATTCGGCCGAGCCGAACCCGGCGTACTGCCGCATCGTCCACAGCCGCCCGCGGTACATCGAGCCGTACACGCCCCGCGTGTACGGCGGCTGCCCGGGCACGCCAAGGGCGGTCTCCGGGTCCCAGCCGGCGAGGTCGTCGGCCGTGTAGAGCGGCTGGACCTCGATGCCGGAATCCGTGCGGCGGACGTCGTCGGCGGCCATGGGCCCATCGTACGAGGGCACGACCGGAGCGCGCGAGGCTGGGGGGATGACGGTGCTCCTCGCCATCGGTACCCGCAAGGGCCTCTTCCTCGGCACGTCGGAGGACCGCGCCTCCTGGGAGGTGTCCGGGCCGCAGTTCCCGATGGAGGAGGTGTCGGCCATCGGCATCGACACCCGCGACGACCACTGTCGTCTGCTGGTCGGGACGATGAGCATGCACTGGGGGCCAGTCGTCGTGCACTCCGACGACCTCGGCGCCACGTGGAGCGAACCGGAGCAGGGATCGGTGCGGTTCCCCGAGTCGACGGGCGCCGCGCTCGCCCGGGTCTGGCAGCTGCGCCCCGGCCCGCCGTCCCAGCCTGACGTGGTCTGGGCCGGCACCGAGCCCGCCGCGCTGTTCCGCTCCGACGACGGCGGCGTCCACTTCGACCTCGTGCAAGGCCTGTGGGACCACCCCCAGCGGCCGCAATGGCAGCCCGGCGGCGGTGGCCAGTGCCTGCACACCGTCGTGCCGCATCCCGACGACCCGTCGCGGGTGCTGGTCGCCGTCTCGGCCGCCGGCGTGTACCGCACCGAGGACGGCGGCGACACGTGGGCGCCCTCGAACACCGGCATCGGCGTCCCGTTCGCACCCGAGGGCGAGGCGCCACCCGAGTTCGGCCAGTGCGTGCACAAGGTCGCCGGCCACCCCGACCGTCCGGAGCAGCTGTTCCTGCAGAACCACGGTGGCGTGTACCGCAGCGACGACGGCGGCGCCTCGTGGTCGACCATCGCCGACGGCCTGCCGGCCGACTTCGGCTTCCCGATGGTGTGCCACCCGCACCGGCCGGGCGTCGCGTACGTCGTGCCGCTCGTGGCCGACGTCCATCGCAACCCGCCCGGCGACCACCTCCGGGTGTGGCGGACCGACGACGCCGGCGAGTCGTGGCGGGAGCTGTCGGCCGGCCTGCCGGACGAGCCGGTGTACAGCTCCGTGCTTCGTGATGCGATGGGCGTGGACGACGCCGACCCGGCCGGCGTCTATCTCGGCACCCGCACCGGCGAGGTGTTCGCCAGCCGCGACGAGGGCGAGTCGTGGTCGTGCGTGGTCCGCCACCTGCCCGACGTGCTGTCGGTGCGGGCCGCCGTCGTCCCGTAGCCGGATGGAGGTCACGGTGCGCATCCCGACGCCGCTGCGCGAGGCCGCCGGCGGCGAGTCGGCCTTGTCGGTCGAGCTGCCCGACGGCGCGACGGTCGGCCAGTTGCTCGACACCCTCGCCGCCGGCTGGCCGGCACTCGAGCGGCGCATCCGGGACGAACGCCGGGCCCTGCGCCAGCACGTCAACCTCTTCGTCGGTGCCGACAACGTCCGTGATCTCGAGGAGCAGGCGACCGTGCTCGCCGACGGCGCCGAGGTCAGCGTCATCGGCGCCATCTCCGGCGGCTGACCAGCGCTCCCCAATCTGGGCGGGGATGTCACCAACGCACCTTCTGGGCGGGATCCTCGCCACCTGTCGCGAAGATCCCCGCCCAGATCGGGCCGTGGCGAGGATCCCGCCCAGATTGGGGAGCGCCATCTCCGATCGCCCCGCGCGGCCATCGGTACGCTCGGCGGTGTGGCCGGCGAGCTGATCTGGGCGTTCCGCGTCATGCGCTTGCCGCTGCTCGACGCCGCCGGCTCGGCCATCGGGCGCGTCCAGGACATCGTCGCCGTGCCGTCGCTCCCCGGGACCCCGCCGCGGGTCACCGGTCTCGTCGCCGAGAGCCAGCGCCGGCGCATCTTCGTCAACGCCAACCGCATCGCCGAGCTCGGCAACGACGGCGTCCGGCTGCGCAGCTGGGACCTCGACCTCAACCCCTTCCACAGCCACGCCGGCGAGGTGCTGCTGAGCGCCCAGGTCATCGACCAGCGGGTCGACCACGAGACGGTCAGCGACGTCGGGTTGGAGGCCGTCGAGGGTCCGCGGGGCACCGAGTACCAGATCGTCAAGCTGCGCCTCGTGCGCCGGAACGTCGTGCGGCGGCGCCCGACGTTCCGCCTCGTCGACGTGGCCGAGGTGCCCAGCCTGTTCCCACCGATCACCGGCATCGCGGCCGAGGCGGCCCGCCTGCGCGATCGCCACCCGTCGGAGGTGGCGGCGATCGTGCGGGCGCTGCCGCCGTCGCAGCGGCGTCAGCTGGCGGCGGCGATGGACGACGAGCGACTCGCCGACCTGCTGGAGGAGCTGCCCGAGGACGAGCAGGTGCGCCTCGTGCAGGGCCTCGACTTCGATCGCCTGGTCGACGTGCTCGAGGAGATGGAGCTCGACGACCTCGCCGACCTCGTCGGTGAGATGCCGAGCGAGCAGCAGGAGCGGATCCTCGCCGCGCTCGATGCCGAGGAAGCCGACGCCCTGCAGCGCCTGCTCTCGTACGAGGAGGGCACGGCCGGCGGGATGATGACGCCGGAGGTGATCATCCTCAGCCCGGCCGCGACGGTCGCCGACGCCTTGGCCCAGATCCGCCAACCGGATCGCGTCGTGAGCATCGCCACCCAGGTCTTCGTGTGCGAGCCGCCGTACCGGCCGCCGACCGGCCGGCTGCTGGGCACCGCCCACGTGCAGCGCCTGCTGCGCGAGCCGCCGCGCACGGCGCTGCGCGACTGCCTCAGCCACGACCCGGTCGTCGCCCCGGACGCCACGGACCTCGCCGTCGCCGAAGTGCTGGCGAGCTACGACATGCTCGCCGTCGCCGTGTGCGACCAGGCCGGCCGGCTGCTCGGCGCGGTCACCGTCGACGACGTGCTCGACCGCCAACTCGGCACCGGGTGGCGGGACCGCGGCTCGAGCACCCGCACCGGTGCGCTCGCCAGGAGGCGGGCACTGTCGTGAAGCGGCGCGAGGACCTCACGACGCCGCGCGGCGGGCGGCGCATCGAGGTCCAGTACGACTCGGACGCGTTCGGGCGCTTCAGCGAGAGCATCGCCCGTGTCTTCGGCACGGCCCGGTTCCTCGCCATCCAGACGGTGATCGTCGTCTTCTGGATCCTGATCAACTCGTTCGTGCTCGTCCTGCAGTGGGACCCGTACCCGTTCATCCTGCTCAACCTGGCCTTCTCCACGCAGGCGGCCTACGCCGCCCCGCTGATCCTGCTGGCCCAGAGCCGTCAGGAGAACCGGGACCGGGTGCAGGCGGTGCTCGACCGCGAGGTCGCCGAGCGCACCCAGTCCGACACCGAGTTCCTGGCCCGCGAGATCGCCAACGTCCGCATCATGCTCTCCGACGCCGTGACCGGCGACGAGCTGCGCAAGCTGCTCGGCGACGTGGCGGACTCGCTGGACGCGATGACGGCGCGCCTCGAGGCCCTCGAACCCCACTGACGATCGTTCTGTCGTTTGGTGACGGCCCGATCGGGCCGTGGCCAAACGACAGAACGGGGCTCACTGCGCGGCGACGACGGCGACCTCCACGCGCCAGTCGGGCCGGGCCAGTGCCGGGACGGTCACCAGCGTCGAGGCGGCGAGGGCGCCGTCCATGAAGCGGTCGCGGGCGGCCATCACGGGGCCCAGCGGCTCGCCGGCGACGACGTAGGTCGTGACCGCCACGACGTCGCCGGCGGCCATGCCGGCCGCGGCGAGGATCGCCGCGATGTTCGCCCAGACGGCCTCCGCCTGCTCGTGCAGCGCCGCCGGCACCGTGCCGTCCGGGCGCACGGGCACGACGCCGGCCGTGTGCAGCAACCGTTGCGGCGCCGTCGTCGAGCACCGCGTGCGCGTAGTTGGCGGCCGGCGGGGCGATGCCGTCCGGGCTGATGCGTTCGTTCACGGCACATCAGTAGCCTCTGCCCATGGCCATCACCGAGTCCCGCGTCTTCACCGCCGGGCCTCCGACGTTCGACAACGTCGAGGACGAGCGGCTCCACCGCAAGCAGAAGCTGGCCGGCGCCTTGCGGATCTTCGGGCGGTTCGGCTTCGGCGAGGGTGTGGCCGGGCACATCACCGTGCGCGATCCGGAGCGCACCGACTGCTTCTGGGTCAACCCGTTCGGCCTCAGCTTCCGCCACATGCGCGTGAAGGACCTCCTCCTCGTCAACCACTCGGGCGAGGTCGTCGAGGGCTCGATGCCGGTGAACCGGGCCGCCTTCGTGATCCACTCGGCGATCCACGCCGCCCGCCCCGACGTGATGGCGGCGGCCCACAGCCACTCGCCGTACGGCAAGTCGTTCTCGTCGCTCGGCATCCCGCTGGACCCGATCACCCAGGACGCCTGCATCTTCTACGAGGACCACACCGTCATCACCGAGCACGGCGGCGCGGTGGCGTTCGACGTCGAGGCCGGCAAGGACATGGCCGCCGCCTTCCCGACGGGCAAGGCGGCGATCCACCAGAACCACGGGTTGTTCACCGTCGGTCAGACGGTCGACGAGGCGGTCTTCTGGTTCGTGTCGATGGAACGCTCGTGCCAGGCCCAGCTCATGGCGATGGCCGCCGGCACCCCGAAGCTGATCCGCCACGAGTACGCCTCCTACACCGCGGCCCAGACCGGGTTCCCGCTCGCCGGCTGGTTCAGCTTCCAGCCGCTGTGGCAGGAGATCTGCCGCACCGATCCCGAGCTCTTCGAGGAGTGAGGGCGGCGGCGGGTCGTCACCCCGTCGCCCGCTTCCTCGACACGGCGTCGCCCGAGGCGCTGTTCGTCCTCTCGGCGGTTGCCCAGTACGTCGGCGCCACCATCGCCGTCCTGCTGTTCGACGAGGTCGAGCCGCAGACCGTCGCCTGGCTGCGACTCATCGGTGCGGCGCTCGCCGTGCTCGCCGTCACCCGCGGTGCCTTCCGCGGGTGGACCCGACCACAGCTGGCCGCGGCGGCGGTGTTCGGCATCGCCACGGCGGCGATGAACACCTTCTTCTACCTCGCCATCGACCGCACCGACCTCGGCAAGAGCGTGGCCATCGAGTTCATCGGGCCGATCACCGTCGCCGCCGTGATGACGCGGACGGCCCGCAACGCCGCCGCGCTGGCGGTGGCCGCCCTCGGCGTCGTGGTCCTCGGCGGCGCCGAGCTCGACGGCAACACGGCGGGGGTGCTGTACCTCCTCGCCGCGTCGGCGTGCTGGGCCGCGTACATCGTCGTCGGCTCGCGCGTCGCCCTCCAGGGCCGCGGCATGGCCGGCCTCGGGATCGGGCTGGCGATCGGCGCCGTCTTCCTCACCCCGTTCGGCGCGCCGCACAGCGGGCCCGTGTGGTCCTCGCCCCGTCTGCTCCTGGCCTGCCTCATCGTCGGCGTGTTCTCCAACGCCATCGGCTACGGCATCGACCAGCACGTCCTGCGGCGCATCCCGGTCAGGCGGTTCGCCGTGCTCCTGGCGCTGCTCCCGGTGACCGCCGTGGCCATGGGCTGGATCGTGCTCGACCAGCAACCGTCGCCCCTCGACCTGCTGGGCATCGCCCTCGTCCTGGTCGGCGTGGTGTGCCAGGAGCGCGACGAGGTCGCCGCCGAGCTGGCCGCGCCCGAACCGGGTTGAGGCAACAGCAACCGCGCGGGATCGTCACACGACGCGCATGAACCCCTCGTACGTTCCCCGCCGTGCGGGCGGCACGGGGGACGGTGTGGCGCGCGGCCGGACTCGTGACGGCCGTCGTGGCGGCGATCGCGGCCATCGCCGTGCACCGGCGCTTCCCGTGGATCTCCCCGCTGTACCTCGCCGCGCTGATCGCCGTGCCGGGCGCCGCCGTGCGCGTCGCCCGGTGGCGCACGGCGCCGCGCCTCGTGCGACCGGCCGCCCTCCTCCTCGCGGCGCTCCTGATGGTCGCGCTGTGCCCGGTCCCGTGGCTGCAGGCCGACCTCGCCGAACCGCCGGGGAGCGCGTGGCAACTGGACGGCCGGCTGATCATCGACGGGACGGCCGTCGACCCGCCGGGCACGTGGTACTGGCTCACGGTCGGCCGGCCGCCGATCGTCGCCGAGGTGGTCGGTGCGTGGATCGGGCGCGGCGACGATGCCCCGACGAGCATGCGCGGCGGCCGCCTCGCCCAACGGCCGGCGGTCAACGAGCCGGCGGCCGCCGCCGTCGGCCTGCGCCGGGCCGGCTGGCCGATCGAGCTGGGCGTCGTCGTCGAGGTCAGCGATCCCCTCGACCCCCGCCTGCCGGCGCGCGCCGTGCTGGCCGCCGTCAACGGCCTGACGCTCACCGACCGTGCCGCGTGGGAGCGGGCCGTCGGCACGCTGCACACGGCGAACACGCTCGTCACGGCAGGTGGTGAGACGATCGAGTTCGGGCAGGCGCTGCCGTTCGGTCGCGTGGACGTGATCGACGTCCCGGCCGGCGGGCTCGACGCCGCCGTCGGTGGCCGGCTCGCCCGCACGCTTCCCGGCACGTGGTTCCGCCACCTGTCCGTGGGGGCGTCGCACGGGCTGATGGTCGCCCTCGTCTCGTTCGTGCACGGCTCGGGGCAGGACCTCGCCGCCGGGCGGACGATCGCCGGCACCGGCACGATCCGCGGCGACGGCACGGTCGGAACGATCAAGGGCTTGCGGGCGAAGGCGACGGCGGCGCGGGAGATCGGCGCCGACGTGCTCCTGTTCCCGGCGCGCCAGGTGGCCGAGCTCGACGGGTTCGACCCCGGGTCGATGCGCCTCATCCCCGTGAGCTCGCTCGACGAGGCCATCGCCGCGCTGGCTGCCATCTGAGATCGCTGTGCTTGAATGTCTAGACAATGGACGGACACCGCGTCGCCATGCTCGGCACCGGGCTGATCGGTGACTTCTACACGATGACGCTGCACGGCCGTCGCGGCCGCGACCGGGTCGAGGTCGTGTACTCGCGGTCCGTCGAACGCGGAGCGGCGTTCCAGGCACGTTGGGGCGTGCCGCACGCGACGACCAGCGTCGAGGACGCCGTCCGCCACCCCGACGTCGACACCGTCGTGGTGGGCCTGCCCAACCACATGCACGAGGAGGCGATCGCCGCGGCCGCCGCCGCCGGCAAGGCGGTGCTGTGCACGAAGCCGCTCGCCCGCACGGCCGAGGAGGCCAAGCGCATCCTCGACCTCGTGGAGCAGGCCGGGATCTTCGGCGGCTACCTCGAGGACCTCGTGTACACGCCGAAGACGCTGAAGTCGCTCGCCGCGGTCGGCAACGGGGCGATCGGCGACGTGATGTGGGTGCGCAGCCGCGAGACCCATCCCGGACCGCACAGCGCGTGGTTCTGGGACGCCGCCCAGGCCGGCGGTGGCTGCATCGTCGACCTCGGCTGCCATTGCATCGAGATCATCCGCAGCTACGCCGGCAAGGGCAACCGGCCGGTGCGGGTGATGTGCTGGAGCGACACGCTGGTGCACCCCATCGAGGCCGAGGACAACGCCATCGCCCTCATCGAGTTCGCCAGCGGCGCGATCGGCCAGTTCGAGGTCAGCTGGACCTTCCGCGGTGGCATGGACCTGCGCGACGAGGTGGCCGGCACGGAGGGGACGATCTGGACGAACCACTTCCTGCGCACGGGCTTCGAGATGTTCTCCAGCGGTGAGGGCGGCTACGTGGCCGAGAAGGCGGAGACCGAGAGCGGCTGGCTGTTCCCGGTCGGCGACGAGGTCGCCGAGCTGGGCTACGTCGACATGTTCACCGACATGTTCGACGCCATCGATCAGGGGCGCGAGCCCGTGGAGACGCTGTACGACGGCTACGTCGTCAACGCCGTGATGGACGCCTGCTACCGCTCGGCGGCCGAGCGCCGGTGGACCGACGTCGAGCTGGACTGGCGCGGCGGCGAGACGCCCCGCATCGCCAAGCGGGCGCGGACCGAGGACGGCCTCACCGTGATCAAGGAGGAGCACCTGCCCGACGGCCGGCGCAAGCTGATCCTCAAGGATCCGGGCACCGGCGAGTTCGTCGACCGCGTCGTCTGAGGCCGCGGTGGCGCGACGGGACGCACCGGGGTGATCCGTTCGGACCGGCGCTACCGGTTCGACGTCGAACCCGAGGCGCTGTGGCGGGCGGTCGCCACGCCCGATGGCTTCCGCCGGGCGTGGCCGTGGCTGCGCGAGTTCGACGGCGAGCGCCTCGCCGTCGGCGAGGTGTGGCACTGCGCCGTGCGGGCGCCGCTGCCGTACACCGTTCGCTTCGACGTTCGCATCGACGACATCGTGCCGCCGGAGGCGGTGACGGCGACCGTGAGCGGCGACATCGCCGGGACCGCGCGGTTCGATGTCGCGCCCGACGGCGACGGTGCTTCCCTGCGGCTGCGCTCCGAGCTGGCACCGAGCAGCCCGGCGTTCGCGCTGCTGGCTCGGCTCGCCGGCCCGCTGGTCCGCCGCAGCCACGACCGCATCCTCGACGTGGGCGCCGCTCAGTTCGGGCGGCTGGCGGCGTCTGAAGAGCGATGAGATCGCAGCGCTGGCCGGGGATGCCGTCGCCGGCTGACCGACTCGCTGACGTTGGCGTCGGACGTGCGCGCCGACACCTACCGGCGGGCCTGAGCGCCGTCACTTGACGAACATCGCCAGCGCGGCGAAGAACTCCTTGCGACCCGTCTTGTCGTCGCCGTGCTTGGCGACGCCCGCGTCGACCCATTCCTTCCACCGTTGGCGGTGGGCGGTCCCGAGCGTGGCGTAGTAGTCGCGCAGCCGGGCCATGGCCTCCTTCCTCACGTCCGCGTGGGCCTGCCGCCACGTGCGGAACTTCGTCGTCTCGACGGCGCCGAGGAGCTCGACGAAGGCCATGTCCGGACCGTGCTTCGTCGCCGGCGACAGGTGGTACTCCGTCATGAAGCCCTCGACGTAGGCCAGCACCTCGGTGTCCACCTGACCACCGCGGGAGCCCTTGTCGATCACGGCCACGTCGGCGTCGGACAGCTTCAGCCGCTTGGCGTTCTTGGCCACCCACTCGGCGAAGGGGGGCTTGCGCCCCGCGGCGTCCCACTTCGTGACGGCGTCCAGCGTGATCTGGCGGTGGCGCACGTGGAGCATCTCGTGGCGGATCGTGCGCATCGACATCGCCTTCTCGTCCTTGAAGGCGTTCGGACTGATCATCAGCCCGGCCTGGACGGCCGGCACGCCCTTGCTGAAGTCGAGCGGCACGCCGAACTTCCCGGCAGCATCGACCCAGCCGACGTGGCCGGGCTCGTCGGCGCGGTCGAGCGAGAGGTTGAGCCCGGGCTTGGCCGTCCCCTTGTACACGTGGATCTGCTTGGGGTCGAACCCCGGCAACACGGTGACGCCGGCGACGGTGGCGGCGTCACCGAGCAGCGTGAGGTACATGGCCTCGGCGCCGGCGTCGCCCTTTGCCAGCAATCCCTTGGCCTGCTGGTGCAGCGCCGCCCAGGCCTTCTCGTCCAGCGTGCCGGCGGGGACGAGGTCCTTGATCGGCGGGTGGTCCGGCGCGGGCTGCACGACGGGAGCTCGCACGAGCCCGGCCACGGCGCGGTTGCCGGCCTTGCGTTGCAGCTCGAGCAGGGCGCCAGAGCGCGACCCGAGCGCCGGCGCCACGTGGTGGGCCGGGCGCCGGCGGGCGCGGTGGGCCCACGATCCCGGTCGCGCCCGCACGTGCACGACACCAGCATGGCGCACGCGCTCGTTACCGTTCGGACGTGAGCACGCGACGCGACCGGCGGGCCACCGTCGCCGACGTGCACGAGATCGCCGCCGCGATGCCCCACGTGACCGTCACCGGCGGGTCGCGGGACAACGCCGTGTACCAGGTGGGCAGCAAGTCGTTCGTGTTCTTCCGCACCCCGCGGCCGGACGCCGTCGATCCCGACACGGGCGAGCGCTACGACGACGTCATCGTGTTCTGGGTCGAGTCGAGCGACGACAAGGCGGCCATGGTGCAGGATCCGGACTCGCCGTTCTTCACGACGCGGCACTTCGACGGCCACCCGTCGGTGCTCCTGCGGGCCAGCCGGCTCGGCGAGATCACGCGGGAGGAGCTCGCCGAGGTGATCCAGGACGCTTGGCTGGCGCAAGCGTCGCCGCGCCGCGCCGCGGCCTGGCTCGCCGAGCACGGCGGCTGACGCCGGCGGTCAGGCCACGCGGGAGCTCGACGTGCACGGCGCGTGCGCCGGTGCCGGCGTTGGGCGAGCCGGCGGCCATCCGGGACCACGCGGCGCGGACCTGCGCGGCGAGGAACTTGCGGTCGCTCGCCGGCGCGGCCAGCAGCGTGACCCGTTCGATCGGGAACCGGTCGATGACGCGCTGCAGTTCGTACGCCGTACCGACGTTCTCCAGGCGGAACCCGGTGAGGTCGATCATCACGAGGTCCATGCGTTCGAGGAGGAGGTCGACGGCGGTGCGCCAGAAGTTGCCGTGGCACAGCAGCGCCCGCTGCGGATAGGTGTGCTGCGCCGCCGCCGGCACCAGCGCGGACTCGAGCTGCACCGGTGTGCTGATGAACAGCGACGCGACGGCACCGGACCGCTCGGCCGCCTCGAGCTCGGCCTCCTCGACCTGCGAGGCGCTGCGCAGCAGGTACACGTACCCCAACGTGCTCCAGCCCCGGACGAAGCGGGCGGTGCCGGTCTCGTTCTCGAACAGCCTGAAGTACATGATGTGCGGTGGCTTGCCGGTGCCCTGCGCCGCCCAGAGCGATGTGAGGTGCGGTGCGGTGCCGTCGTCGTCCTCGTCGTAGAACTCGACGTGCAACCGCGGGATCGCAGCGGCGCGCGGTCCTGCCGGCTCCGCCGCCCCCGGCGCCAGTGGCGCCAGCGTCACGTCCGACGACAGCCGCTCGACCCGCGCCGCGAGCAGCCATCGACGGGCCCGGCGCACCGCCGGGATGGTGAGCAGGCTGACGATCACGCCGACGGCCAGGAGGTTGCCGGACAGGTCCTGGCCGTCGGCGTTCTCGATCACGACGCGGCCGGTGCGGCCGAGCACGCCGGCGACGATCAGGGCCAGCCCAGCCAACGGCAGCAGGGCGCAGGCACCGAGCACGGCTCGGCGCGACGCCTTCGTCGGCACGGCGGCGACGTGGGCGGCGAGCGGAGGGACGAGGTGGGCGCGGGCGGGGTCGTCGAGCATCCGCTCCCAATGGCGGGCGCGCAGCCAGCGGGCCGTGTGGAACAGCCCCTGCGCCAAGTTCAACGCGGCGAACACGGCCAACCCGCCGGCGACGTACCCCACGATGCGCTCGCGCGTCGCCTCGTCCGGCTCGGTGACCTCGACGGGCCAGTACGAGTGCACGGCGACCCACGCGGCGACGGCGAGGGCGGCGAAGAGCACCGCTCGGGCGAGGTCGGCGGCCGCGGCCCGACCCTCCACACGGGGCACGCGCCGGAACGCGGTCAGAGCCGCCCCTCCCGCGCCATCCGCCAGTAGTGGCGGCCGAGCGGCGTGAGGCGGCACGACGCCGAGTGCATCGCCGCGAAGTAGAGGTGCTCGACCCCGACCGGCTCGACCAGCCGGGCGGCCCGGCACCGCTGGAGCAGCGCGAAGTCGCGCTCGTGGTCGGTGTGTCCGAGCCCGGCCGACGGCTCGTACGAGGGATCGAGGAACAGCTCGACGTCCTCGCCGTCGAACAGGTCGGGGAGCCGACGGAGCTGGCCCGGCTCCACCCATGGCCGGCAGGTGCGCAGGTCGCGGAGGCGGTCGACGTTGGACTTGAACGTCGGCCGCGGGCTGAAGGCGCCGAACGACTCCGTGAGGTAGGAGTACAGCCCGGCGACCGTCACCTTGCCGAGCGCATCGGCGGCGCCGCCGTCCAGCGCCCCGCACAGGTTGCGCGAGAAGACGCCGCGCTGCTGCTGCTCGAGGGCCGGCTCGTCGTCGCGGCTGGCGGTCAGGATGGTCACGCCCTCGCGGAGGACGGCGTGGTCCGTCGCCAACTGCGGCACGCCACCGGCGGCACCGGAGAAGCAGCAGTCGAGCACGACGTGCACCTCCGGCACGTCCGACGCGGCGACGCGGGCCATGACCTCGGCGAACCCGACCCCCCAGGCGTGCTCGACGCCGTCGGTCGTCGCCAGCGTGACGTCGGACCCGGTGCCGACGCCGTGTCCGGCGAAGTACAGCATGGCGACGTCGGCCCCCGGGGCGAGCAACGCCTCGATCGCCCCCAGCAGCCGTGGCCGGTCGATGCGCAACGGCGGGGCGGTCAGCACGAGGCACTCGAAGTTCGGGCTGTCGTCGGCGTTGCGCGCCAGCAGCGGGCGCACGGCGTCGACGTCGTTGACGCAACCGGCCAGCCGGGCCGCGTGGTCGTACTCGTCGATCCCGACGAGGAGCGCCCGCTTCATCGTGCCTCCCTCCGGCGCTGGGGCGATCGCAGCGACCCCGGCGTCACCGACGTCACGAGGCCCATCCACCACCCGTCATCTTGCCCGCCAGCCGGACGCGGGTCGGGGTCATTCGCGGGGTCAGGCCAGCGGCACGACGTAGGACTCGACCCGCCTGATCAGGTCGCCGCGGAACGTGAACACGTCGCAGAAGGCGAACCGGTGCTCCTCACCCGTCGCCCGCCGTCCCGCGCCGCTCCCGACGGTCACCACGGTGTCGCCCTCCTCGACGACGCGGTCGACGACGAGCTCTGGGCTGCCGCTGAAGGCGGGGTTCTCGATCTCGCCGTCGAAGGCGTCGCGACCCTCCAGGTGCTTGAAGCCCGGCAGGTCCCACACGACGTCGTCGGTGAGGCAGCGCAGGATCTCCTCGTGGTCACTGCGACGGAACCCCTCGAAGTAGCGCTCGACCAGTTGCTTGCGTGCGGACATGTTCCGACTCCTCTCGTCCACCCGTTGGTCGGACCTCGAGGGCGATCCTCGACACGCCGACTCCGGCCTCGGCAA
This sequence comes from uncultured Acidimicrobiia bacterium, assembly GCA_963784255.1. Taxonomy (GTDB): domain Bacteria; phylum Actinomycetota; class Acidimicrobiia; order Acidimicrobiales; family Ilumatobacteraceae; genus JALZMG01. Next base: position 580,924 of record CAWAQO010000009.1, read on the forward strand.
CCGCGACCGGCGTTGATCCTCAGACGATGTAGGGGCCGACGGCGTTGCGGGCCAGCAGGAAGCCGGCCTTGATCTTCTCGTCGCTGCCCTCGAACTGGCGGTCCTCGTGCTCGACGATCACCCCGTGGTCGTAGCCGACCTGGTACAGGGCGGCGAGGAAGCGGTCCCAGCGGACCTCACCGAGGCCGGGCAGTCGGGGCACCTGCCAGCCCATGCCGGCCGACAGCACCCCGTGCTCGTACAGGCCGTCCCGGTCGATCTCCATGTCCTTGGCGTGGACGTGGTAGATGCGCTCGCCGAACTCGCGCACGACGCGCTCGTAGTCGATCATCTGCCAGACGAGGTGCGAGGGGTCGAGGTTCAGCCCGAGCGTGTCGCCCTCGAGGTACCCGAACACGTCGCGCCACGCGGCCGGGTTGTGCATGAGGTTGTTGCCGGCCGGCCACTCGTCGTAGGAGAAGATCATCGGGCAGTTCTCGATGCCGATCTTCACGCCGGCGTCAGCGGCCCGGGCGACGAGGTCGGGCCACACCTTGGTGAACTCGGCGAAGTTCTCCTTGTAGGGCTTGGCCTTGTCGTTGCCGATGAACGTGTTGACGACCGGCACGCCGAGCTTGGCCGCCGCCGTGAAGACGTGGCCGAGGTGGGCGATCACCTCGGCGCGGTGGTCCAGGTCGGGCGACAGCGGGTTGGGGTAGTAGCCGAGACCGGAGATCTCGATGCCGGCGGCAGCGAGCGAACCGACGAGGTCCTTGGCCTCGTCGTCGCCGAGGTTGGCGCAGTCGATGTGGGACACGCCGGCGTAGCGCCGCGACGGCCCGTCGGCCCGCGGCCAGCAGGCGACCTCGAGCATCGAGAAGCCGTTGGCGGCGGCCCACTCGGCGACCTCCTCGAGGGGGGTGTCGGGGAAGGCGGCGGTCAGCAAGCCGAGCTTCATGTCGTGCTCCTCCTGTGTCAGGTCCGCTCGACCTTGGTCCACGCACCCGTGCGGGCCGAGGCGCTGATCGCCTCCCCCACCAGCACGGCGTCGTGGCCGTCGGCGAACGTCGGATAACCCGGTCGATCGGCCGGCGCACCGGCCTCGACGTCACGGTAGATGGCGGCGAACAGGCCGCGGAACGTGTCGGGGTAGCCCTCGACGTGGCCGGCCGGGTAGGCGGCGGCGGCGGCGCCGGCCGGCGTCATGATCGCGGCGTCCTTCTCGACGACCTCGTTGGGACGGCCCCGGTGGCCGAGCCACAGCCGCTCGGGGTCCTCCGACGCCCAGGCCATGGCGCTCGCCGAACCGGCGAGCTCCCACTCGACGGTGTTCTTGCGCCCCGCCGACACCTGGCTGATCGTGCACGTGCCGCGCACCCCGTCCTCGTAACGCAGCAGCAGCCCGGCGGCGTCGTCGCTCTCCATGTCCTCGCGGACGCGCTCGACGTCGTCGGCAACGGTGGCGGCGCCGAACGACTCGACGTCGCCGACAGGGTGGTTGCGCTCCCGCACGAACGTGTGCAGGTCGGCGAGGACCTCGACGACGTCGCGCCCGGTGACGAAGCGGGTGAGGTCGAGCCAGTGCGACCCGATGTCGGCGACGGCGCGCAGCGCGCCCTGGCGGCCGGCGTCGAGTCGCCAGTTCCAGTCCGTCTCCAGCAGCAGCCAGTCCTGGTGGTAGCGGCCGGTGACGAACCGCGGCTCGCCGACGGCGCCGGCGGCGACGAGGGCTGCCGCGTTCTGGTTCTGCGGGTAGTGACGCAGGTTGAAGCAGACGGCGTGGACGACCCCCGCCGCGTCGGCACGGGCCAGCAGGTCGGACGTCTCGGCCGACGACACGCCGAGCGGCTTCTCGCACACGACGTGCTTGCCGGCGGCGATCACCGCCCTGGCGTGCTCGGCGTGGAGGTTGTTCGGGCTCGTGACGTGGACGGTCCCGACCGCGGGGTCGGCCAGCAGGGCGTCGACGCTGTCGTACACCGGTGGCAGCGGAGCGACCGTGGCCTTGGCCCGTGCCCGCGCCGGTGACGATCCCACGATCCCGACCACGTCGAGCCCGAGCCGGCGCAGCGCCTCCGTGTGGGCGACGCCCATGAAGCCCGTCCCGATCACCCCGACGCCGTTCATGGCGTTCCCCGGCCACGCAGGCCGGTGATGGCCGCTCCCTCGCTGGCGCTCGGTCGCTCGCATCGCAGCACGACACGCAGGCCGGTCAGGGCCGCTCCCTCGCTGGCGCTCGGTCGCTCGCATCGCAGCACGACACGCAGGCCGGTCAGGGCCGCTCCCTCGCTGGCGCTCGGTCGCTCGCATCGCAGCACGACACGCAGGCCGGTCAGGGCCGCTCCCTCGCTGGCGCTCGGTCGCTCGCATCGCAGCACGACACACACGTCAGCCACCACCCTCGCTCACCTTCTGCCCGGTCAGCCGGACGTACAGCCACGCCAGCGCCAGCACGATCAACCCGTAGAGCATCTGGCGGAACGCCTCGCTCACGTCGAGCCGCAGCAGCAGCCGGTTGAGCACGGTGAGGATGAGCGCGCCGAGGATCGTGCCGCTGTAGCCGCCGGTGCCGCCGAGGATCGACGTTCCGCCGATCACCGTCGCGGCGACCGCGGGCAGCAAGTAGGAGTTCGTCTGGTCGACGCCGACCGAGCCCGTCGTGCCGGAGAACAGCAGCCCGCCGATCGCGGCGAGCAGTCCCGACATGACGTAGACGGCGAGCAGCACCTGCCACACGCGCACCCCGGCCAGCCGGCAGGCGATCTGGTTGTCGCCGACGGCGTAGATCATGCGTCCGAGGCCCGACGAGCGCAGGCCGAGCACGAGGAGCAGGGCGATGACCGCCCACACGACGATGTTCTTGGGCAGCGGCCCGATCAACGTCTGCGATCCGACCTGCCGCACGACGTCGAGGACGTTCGTCGACCCGGCGAGCCAGCCGCGCAGGCCGACGGTGACGATGCCCAGCAGCACGCTGGCCATGCCGAGCGTCATGATCAGCGGGTTGACGCGGAACACGCCGATGGCGATGCCGTTGACGAGCCCGACGGCGATGCCGACCCCGAAGGCGAACGCCAGCGCCGGCACCGTGCCCCGCCCGCTCTCGGTGGCGGCGACGTAGGCGGCGAGGTTCGCCGTCATGGCGATCGACAGGTCGATGCCACCCGTCAGCATGCACAACGTCTGGCTCGCCGCGAAGACCGCCAGTGGGGCGGCGAGGAGCAGGATCGAGCGGACGCCGGCGACGCGCAGCAGGCTGTCGTCCTGCCACGCGGTGACCGCGTACAGGACGACGAACACGATCGCCAGCACCAGCGTCGGCTGCTCGGCGAGGCGCACCCGCCAGCCCGGGCGAGCCGCCTCTCGGGCGATCTCGGCGACGACCGCGGTCGACTCGGCAGCCGTGGGCTCCGGCTCGCGGGTTGCGACGTCGTCGCTCATGTCCGCCGCCGGTTCTGGACGAGGCCGGCGACGAGCACGACGAGGATGATGATCACGCCGCGCGCCGTCTCGGCGTTGCTCGGATCCCAACCGAGGCCGAGCATGATCGCCGGGATCAAGGCCAGGCAGCCGGCCGCCAGCACCGGACCGACCAGACCACCGACGCCGCCGGTCAGGGCGACACCGCCGAGCACCACCGCGGCGACGCTGTTGAGCGTGGCGTTGGCGCCGATCGTCTCTCTCGGCTCTCCTCCGCCCGTCAGCGCCGTGACGGCGAGTCCGGCGAGTCCGGCGAACAGCCCGCCGATCGAGTAGGCGAGCACGCGCGTGCGCGCGATCCGGACGCCGGACAGGAAGGCCGCCTTCCGGTTGCTGCCCGTGGCGTAGATGGCGAGACCGAGCCGACTGCGCTTGAGCGGCAGCCACACGAGGGCGAGGGCACCGACGATCCAGAGGATCGAGGGCCACGGGTTCGAGAGGCCGCCGGCGATGATCCGCTGGAAGTCCGGGGACGTGCCGCCACCGGGTCCGCCGATGACGAACAGCGCGAGGCCGGCGAGGAAGAAGCTCGCCGCCAGCGTGACGATGATGTCGGGGACGCCCGAGGCGGTGATCACGAGGCCGGTGATCGTCGACAGCCCGACGGTGACGGCGAGGACGGCGATGCTGACGAGCAGGCACGTGCCGAGGCCCTGGTCCTCCATCCACAGTGCCGACAGGCAGTTGGCGAGCACCATCATCGCCCCGACCGACAGGTCGACGCCGCCGGACACCACGATCACCCCCTGGGCCATGGCGAGGAAGGCGAGTGGCATCGTGCCCGAGGCGGTGATGGTGCGGATCTCGAAGCCACCGAAGTCGGGCAGCTGCGAGACCCGCCAGAGCAGCAGCACGATGAACAGCACCGCCACGCCGACGGTCCAGCCCTGGCGTTGCACGAACCGGGACATGCCGGTCGTGCGCTCGGGGAGCCGCGTGGTGAGCGTCGCGTCCGTCACGCGACCTCCAGCCCGTGGGCCGCGGAGAGCAGGGCGCTCTCACCGGCGTCGGGCGGCAGCTCGGCGACGATGCGCCCGTTGTGGAGCACGGCGGAGCGGTCGCACACCAGGCCGATCTCGCGCAGCTCGCTGGTGAACATCACGATCGCCGCGCCCTCGTCGGCGAGCGCCCGGATGAGGTCGTACACCTGGTGCTTGGTGCCGACGTCGATGCCCCGCGTGGGATCGAACAGCAGCATCACGCGCAGCCCGGGTGCCAGCCAGCGGGCGATCGTCACCTTCTGCTGGTTGCCGCCGGACAGCCGGCGCACCTGGCTCGCGGCCCGGATGTCGATCGACAGGCGTTCGACGGCGTGCTGCACCCGTCGCCGCTCCTCGCGGCCGTTGATCGGTCCCCACCGGCCGACGCGATTGAACAGCGGCGCCGCGATGTTCTCGCGGACCGAGCGCTGCGGCAGCAGTGCGTGCAGGCGGTCGGCCGGCACGAGCACGACGCCGCGCCGGATGACGTCGTACGGGTGGCGGGCCTTGACGACCTGGCCGTCGATGCGGAGGTGCCCGCGGTCGGCGCGGACGTCGCCGGCGAGGACGTCGAACAGGATGTCCTGGCCCTGGCCCTCCAAGGCGGCCAGCCCGAGCACCTCGCCGGGCGCCACGCGAAGCGACACGTCGTCGAGCTGGCGGCCGGCACCGAGGTGCTCGGCCTCGAGGACGGGGCGGTCGCCGATGGCAGCGGCCGTCGCCGCCCGTTCCCTGACCTCGTCGCGCACGGCGTTGGCCGCCTCGCCGAGCATCGCGGCCACGATCTGTGCCTCGCCTCCCGCGCCCGGCACGAACGACGCCACGTCGCGGCCGTCGCGCAGCACCGTGCACATGTCGCAATGGGCGCGCACCTCGGCGAGGCGGTGGGAGATGAACAGCACCGAGCGGTTGCGCTGCTTCCATCGCTCCATCACGGCGAAGACCCGCTCGGACAGGTCGGGCGGCAGCGCCGCCGTGATCTCGTCGAGCAGCAGGAGCTGCGGATCGAACGCCAGCGCCCTGGCGAGGTCGAGCATCCGCAGGAACGGCAACGGCACGTCGCGGACCATCTCGTCGAGGTCGAGGCCGTCGAGGTCCATCGCCGCCAGCTCGGCCCGCACGGCGGTGATGTCGGATCCCGTCAGGCGGAGGTTCTGGGCCACCGTGAGGTCCGGCGCCAGCGCCGGGTCCTGGAACACCGGCGCCAGTCCGCGGCTTGTGCGTCGCTCGGCCGGCGCAGCTCGGTGGGCCGCCCGTGCAGGGCGATCGTCCCGGCGTCGGCGCGCAGCACGCCGGTGAGGATCTTCACGAGCGTCGACTTGCCCGCTCCGTTGGCGCCGAGGAGGGCGTGGGCCTCCCCCGGCCGGACGGCGAGGTCGACCGCCCGCAACGCGACGACGGCCCCGAACGCCTTGGCGATGGCCTTCGTCTGCAGCAGCGGTTCAGTCATGCGCGTCAGGAGGGCACGAGGGGGAAGGCGCGTCGCCTTCCCCCCTCGGGACATCACTCGCCCGGACCCTTGCAGTCCAGGAGCTGCTGCGGCTCGTAGGTGGTGTAGCCCTCGACCGTGACGGCCGAGCTGAACGTGTCGTCCCGGTCCGGGAAGTAGTTGGCCTCCAGCTCGGCCTGGTTGTTCTCGAGGTCCCACACCTGCGGCTCGAGCAGCGTGGTCTGATCGGGCTCTTCACCGCTCAGCGCCCGCAGGGCGATCGCCGTGCCGACCCCGCCGATCACGGCCGGGTTGGTGACGAGCGCGCCGGGTGCACCGTCGAGCAGCTGGGCGACGAAGCCGTTGTTGTCGGCGCCGACCACCGGCACCGGGTCCTTGCCGGCCGTCTCGAAGGCGTTGACGACGGTGTAGTCGATGCCGGAGGTCCAGACGCCGTCGTAGTCGGCGGCCGTGAACTCCTGGACGGCGATGTCGCCACCCTTCGTGAAGTCCCAGTCGGTGAAGACCTCCTTGATCTCGATGTCCGGGTACTCGGCCATGACCTCCTGGAAGCCCTCGTCACGGTCGGCGTCGGCGGGCACGCCGTCGATGCCGCGCATGTACAGGACCGAGCCCTCGCCACCGATGGCGTCGGCCAGCCACTGGGCACCGAGCCGGCCGTAGGCGACCTGGTCGTTGCTGGCCACGAAGGCGCCCTCGGCCGTGACCGCCTGGTCGACGGCGACGACGACGATGCCCTGGGCGATGGCTTCCTCGATCACCGGGTTCAACTGCTCGCGGTCCGACGGGTTCACGATGATCGCGTCGACGCCTTGCGAGATCAGGTTCTGCAGGTCGGCGATCTGGTCCGTCGGCCCACCGTTCTTGCTGATCGCGATGACCTCGCTGACCTGGCCGCTGGCGAGCGACTGGGCCTTGACGGCGCAGATCATCTCCTCCCGCCAGCCGTTGCCGGCGAGGGTGTTGCTGACACCGATGACGTAGTCGCCGCCTCCGCCGCCGCCCTCGGTGCCGGCCGGCGCCTCGGTGCCGGCTGGGGCGTCCGTGCCGGCCGGCGCGTCGGTCGCCGCGGGCGCCTCGGTGTCGCCGCTGCCGGCATCGTCGTCATCGTCGTCGCCGCAGGCGGCGGCGAGCGTGAGCGAGGTCAGCGCCAGGGCGACGACGCCCAACCGCTTCCGCGAGGTTCTCATCATGGTCTCCTTCTTCTCCCCCTGGACCCCCCCAGGAGATCTGGTGCCGCGATCGTGGCCGCCACTTCTGCCGCTTGTCAAGCAAAAGTCGTCCTGGAAATGCGGAAGTGGGGTGTGTTTCACTGTGCGCCGTGGACAGCGCCGGCTCGCTGCTGCAATACCTGCGGGACGGTGTGCCGCGCACGCGCAGCGAGCTGGCGGCCGCCACCGGGCTCGGTCGCTCGACGATCGCCCAGCGCGTGGACGTCCTGGTGGCCAGCGACCTGATCGGCACGGTCGGTGAGGCGACGTCGTCCGGGGGCCGCCCGCCCGCCCAGTTCGCCTTCAACCCAGGTGCCCGCGTGGTGCTGGCCGCCGACGTCGGCGCCACCCACGCGCGCCTCGCCGTGACCGACCTCGCCGCCACCGTCCTGGGCAGCGAGCTCGTCGACATGGACATCGCCATGGGGCCGAGCGCCGTGCTGTCGTGGGTGGTCGAGCGCGGCCGCCGCCTCGTCGCGGCGACCGGTCGCCAGCCGCAGGCGCTGGCCGCGGTCGGCCTCGGCCTGCCCGGCCCGGTCGAGCACGCCACCGGGCGCCCGACCAACCCGCCGATCATGCCCGGCTGGGACGGCTTCGACGTGCCCGGCTTCATCCGTGACCAGCTGTGCTGCACCGCCGTCGTCGACAACGACGTCAACGTGATGGCGCTCGGCGAGCACGCCATCGCCTTCCCCGACGTCGACCACCTCCTGTTCGTCAAGGTGGCGACGGGCATCGGCAGCGGCATCATCAGCGACGGCGCGCTGCGTCGCGGTGCCCAGGGCGCGGCCGGCGACCTCGGCCACATCCAGGTGCCCCACGACGTCGACGCGGTGTGCCGCTGCGGCAACGTCGGCTGCCTCGAGGCCGTCGCCAGCGGTGCGGCGGTGGCCGGTCGCCTGCGCGTCGCCGGCGTGGCCGCCGAGCACAGCCATGACGTGGTGGCGCTGGTCCGCGCCGGCTCGGTGATGGCCACGCGGTTCGTGCGCGAGGCCGGGCGGACGATCGGCGAGGTGCTGGCCAGCGCCGTCAGCCTGCTCAACCCCAGCGTCATCGTGATCGGTGGCGCGCTGGCCGAGGCCGGCGATCCCCTGCTGGCCGGCGTCCGCGAGGTCGTCTACCGGCGGTCACTGCCGCTGGCGACGGCCCAGCTGCGCATCGTCCAGGCTTCGTCCGGTGACCTCGCCGGCGTCGTCGGCGCCGCCGTGATGGCCGCCGACCACGTGCTCGCTCCCGCTGCGGTCGACGCCTACCTCGGCTGAGCCGGTGGCCAGCGCGCCGGCCAATCGCCGGGCGTGCTCGTGGTAGGCGGCCTCGAAGAGGCGGGCCGACTCGTCGCCGCCGACCACTGACGCGCTCGTCAGCACGGCCGGCATGGCGCCGCGCGCGACCAGCAGCGCGGCCGTCTGGACCTTGAGCTCGTTGACGACGGCCACGGCGGCGATCGACGAGCCCGGGCCGACCGGTGTCGCCAGACCGGGGATCGCCACGAGCGCATCGGCCGCCGGCGTGCACAGGTCGATGACGACGTCGGCGTGGTCGTAGAGGCGCGTCCCCGACGAGTGCGTCGGCGGGCCGGCGTCCGACTGGGCGACCGACGTGACAGCGACGACTGGGAGCCCGCGGCGTCGCCCGCCCATGGCCATCTCGATCGGGTTGGCGCTCAGCCCGCTGGCGCTGAACACGATCATGGCGTCCGGCGGGGCGAGGTCGAAGTTGGCGAGGATCACCTCGGCCAGCCCTTCGACGCGCTCGATGAACATGGCCTGGCGCTGGCCGTTGGCGCCGACGACCTGGGTGTGGAACGTCGTCGACAGCTCGACGATGGGGTGGAACCCGGGGTACGAGCCGTAGCGGGGGAACATCTCCTCGACGGGGATGCGGCTGTGCCCGGTGCCGAACAGGTGCACCAGCCCGTCGCCGGCGATGGCGTCGGCGCAGATCGCCGCGGCCTCGGCGATGGCGTCCGCCTGGGTCGCCCACACCCGGTCGAGCACGGCGGCGGCGGCGCGGAACCACGTCCCGGGCGTGACGTCCAGTTGTCTAGACAACAGCGGCAACGTACAGTCTGCGCCGTCGAGCCGTCAACGCACCGCTACCGCGACATCGAGCAGTTCCTGCGCCGGCGCATCGACGCCGCCGAGCCGGGCGACGTGTTGCCCACCGAGGCCGACCTGTGCGCCCGCTTCGGCGTCAGCCGCATGACCGTGCGCCAGGCGCTGCAGGAGCTGAGCAACGCCGGGTTGGTCGAGCGACGACGGGGCAAGGGCACGTTCGTGGCGGCCCGCCCGATGCACCGCCGGGCGGGCGTCTTCCTGTCCTTCACCGAGGAGATGGCGTGGCGCGGCATGGCAGCCAGCTCACGGCTGGTGGCGTGCCGGGCTCAGCACGCCGCGCCCCGAGGAGGTGGCCGCGCTCGACATCGCCGCCGACGACGAGGTCGTGCGCGTCGAGCGGGTGCGCCTGGCCGATGGCGTGCCGATCGCCTACGAGGACGCCGCCGTCGTCGGCGAGCACCGCGCCGTGCTCGACGCCGACCTGGAGTCGGGCTCGCTGCACCAGGCCCTGGAACGCCTGGGGGTCGTGGCCACGTCGGCCACCGGCACCGTCACGGCCCGACTCGCCCGGCGTGGCGAAGCGGCGCTGCTCGACGTGCCGGCACGCAGCGCGCTGCTCGTCGAGCTGCGCCTGCTGTTCGACCAGCGCGGCCGCCCGTTCGAGCGCACCGAGACCCGCTACGTCGCCGACCGCTACGTCATCGACGTGACCCACGCCCACCCGTGAGACCGTTCTGTCGTTTGGTGGCGGCCCGATCGGGCCGCCATTAAACGACAGTTCGCCCTCGGGGGTCGCCCGGGCGCACCTGGTCGGCCGCCCACAGCGCCGCTCCGATGGCGCCGGCGTCGGGGCCGAGGGCACCGGGGACGAGGTCGAACCAGTCGTCGGGCACGAGGACGTTGTGGCGGCGGACGGCGGCGCGGATCGGGTCGAGCAGGGCGTCGCCGGCGGCGGCCACGCCGCCGCCGATGACGATGCGCTCCGGCACGAGGATGGCGATCACGTTGGCCAGGCCCGCTCCCACGTGATCGGCCACGGTCTCGATGGCTGCCGCCGCCCGCTCGTCGCCCCGCCGGGCCGCGGCGACGACGTCCTCCGCCGTCGCCACACCGGCCAGCGCGGCGAGCGCCCCGGACGAGGCGACGGCTTCGAGGCAGCCACGGTTGCCGCAGCCGCACGCCGGCCCGCCGGGCACCACCACGTGGTGGGCCAGCTCGCCGGCGCGGCCGTGGCGGCCGAAGTGCAGCCGGCCGTCGACGACGATGCCACCCCCGATGCCGGTGCCGAGCACGAGGCAGGCGACGGTGGCGCAGCCGGCGGCCGCGCCGAGGCGGGCTTCGGCGAGGGTGAAGGCGCGGGCGTCGTTGATGATGGCGACCGGCACGCCGAGGGCGACGGCGAGCGGCTCGACCATCGGCTCGCCGCGCCACGGTCCGGGCAGGTTGGGGAACAGCTCGATGCGGCCGGTCTCGGCGTCGAACAGCCCTGGCACGCCGACCGCCGCACCATCGACCGGGCCCCATCGTTCGATCGCCGCCAGCCCGGCGGCGATCAGCTTGGCGACCACCACGCGGGGCCCGGCCGCGGCCTCGGTCGGCGTCGTCGCGCTGCCCGACGACCCGGTCGCCGTCGAGGACGACGACCTTGATGTTGGTGCCTCCGAGGTCGAGACCGAGCCAGCGGCTCATCGCTCAGCCGGCCTGGCGCGCCCGGAGGTCGTCGATGATGGCAGCCGTCGCGGTGGCACCACAGCGGTCGATGCCGGCGTTGAGGCAGTCGATCAGGGCATCGAGCGTGCGCACCCCACCGGCCGCCTTGACCTTGACGCGGGGCGACACCGTGGCGCGCATCAGGCGCAGGTCGTCGAGCGTGGCGCCCGTCGGCGCGTAGCCCGTCGACGTCTTCACGTAGGCGGCGCCGGCCTCCTCGACGAGACGGCAGCCGATGACCTTCTGCGTCGGCGTCGAGGTAGGCGTTCTCCAGGATCACCTTCACGATGGCGGCATCGCCGGCGGCGGCGACGACGGCCGCGATGTCGTCACGGACGTAGTCGATCTCGCCGGACCGCAGCATGCCGATGGCGATGACCATGTCGAGCTCGACCGCGCCCTGCTCGATCGCCCGGCCCGCCTCGAAGACCTTGGTCGCCGTGAGGTTGGCGCCGTGGGGGAACCCGACGACGGTGCCGACGAGGACGTCGGTGCCGGCGAGGGCGGCGCGGCAGCGCTCGACGTCGAGCGGCCGGCAGCACACCGAGGCGACGTCGTACTCGGCGGCGAGCGCGCATCCGGCGAGGACCTCGTCGATCGTCAGCTCCGGCTTGAGGAGGGAGTGGTCGATCGTCTTGGCCACGCGCTCGACGGTGACGGTGTCGACGGTGAGCGGTTCGGTGAGGGTCATCGGGGCTTCCTTTCGAGGCACTCGCCCAGGCGCAGCACGCGGTGGGGCTGGCCGATGCGATCAGCGGTCGCGGCGAACAGCGCCGGCGTCTCGGTGTTGAAGGCGAACATGTCGTAGTGCATCGGCACGACGACACCGGCGCCGACGGCGTGGGCGAACGTCGCCGCTTCGTCGCCCCAGAAGTTGCCCGGCACGCGCCGCTCGGGCAGTCGACCGTTGATCGGGAGCAGGGCGACGTCGATCGGCCGGCCGCCGGCCAGCCGCAGCAGCTCCGCCTGCATGCCCTCGTAGGGCACGGCGTCGCCGGAGTGGAACAGCGTGAACGGGCCGGCCGTGACGAGGTAGCCGAGGTGGCGGTGGCGGCCGCCGTCGTCGGTCTCCAGCTGCTCGTGGGCGACGGCCAGCCCGGTGAACCCGAACGCACCGACCGTCGCCGAGCCGCCGTGGACGAGGCCGATCGGCCAGCCGGGATCGGTGCCGAGGCGGTCGGCGACGAACGCCCGGTTGGCCTCCGGGATCACCATCGCCATGCCGGGGTTGGCGGCGCGCAGCGGCCGGAGCGTCTCGTGGTCGAGGTGGTCGGTGTGGTTGTGGCTCGACGTGACGACGTCGACCATGTCGAGGCGGTCGGGCGCGACGACGCGGGCGGACAGCCGCACGTGCGGCTTGTCCGTGGCGGCGTACTTGGCGGTCAACGAGTCGGACAGGTACGGGTCGAGCAGCACGTGCTGACCGTCCCACTGGACGAGGAAGCCCGCTTGGCCGAGCCACCAGAGGCGCAGCGCGCCGTCGCCGGCCCGCCGCCCGGCGTCGATGTCGGCGAGCAGGTCGTCGTCCGCCCGCAGCGCCGGGATCAGCGTCACCCCACCTCCGTCGCGCACGCGTCGCACGCCGGTGACCATGTTCGCCAGCTTCTGGCGGGCCGCCCAGCGAGCCGTCTGCGACAGGCCGCAGTCGGGGGCGAAGGCCAGGCGGTCGGGCGGGGCGTGGCGCAGGCAGGCGCGCACCCGCTCGGCGATCAGCTCGGGCGGCTCGACGTAGTAGCTCTTCACGTCGACGATGCCGACGGCGACGCGGTGGCGCTCGGCGATGGTCGCGATGATCTCGAGCTCGGCCAGCTCGCGGCTGGCCATCTCGACGTGGATCTCGTCGACGGTCATGTCGTTGAACGCCGGGAACATCGGCGCGTACCGGCGGAGGCCGACGGCGTGGCCCTTGTAGTTGCCGAAGCACAGGTGCGTCGACAGCCGGCAGCGGCCGACGACGCCGGCGACGGTGCGGTTGAAGATGTCGACGAAGCGCTCCGGGTCCTCGCGGTGGGCGTAGCAGCTCATCGACGGCTCGTCCACGGTGATCTCCGTGCAGCCGGCGGCCACCAGGTCGGCCAGCTCGCGCTGGACGATGGGCACCAGCGCTTCGGTCACGGCCCAGCGGTCGGGCAGGTCGGCGTTGGGGATCAGGCGCCCGCTCAACGTGTACGGCCCTGGCACGCTCGCCTTCAGCGTCGGCCCGGCCGGGGCCAGGCGTCGCAGGCGGGCGAACTCGGCGATCACGCCCAGCCCGTTCGGCGCTTCGATGGCGCCGGCGATGGCGTGACGGCCGCGCTGGTCGTGGGCCGGCGGCCCGAACCGTCGCGGCGGCGCCGCCTCGAGGTCGATGCCTGTGAGGAAGCCGTAGAACGAGAGGTTGAAGTCGAGCCGCGTCTGCTCGCCGTCGGTGATCACGTCGAGGCCGGCGGCGACCTGGTCGTGGATGGCGGCGATCACGGCGTCGTCCTGCAACTCGGCGCGGTCGTCGGGGCCGAAGCGGTCGAGGTTGGCGCACGCGAACTCCAGCCAGCCCGGCAGCGGGTAGCTGCCGATCACCGTCGTGCGCAAGGTCGTGGACGTCATCGGGCCTCCCCCCGGACGGTCCAGCCACCGTCGACGGCGAGCGTCTGGCCGGTCACGCGGCGGCTCGCCCGGCCGCAGAGGTAGACGGCGGCGTCGACCACGTCGTCGGCGGCGAGCATGCCGCCGGCCAGCGGCTGCTTGCCGGCGGCGAACGCCATGACGGCCGGGTCGGCGGCGGCCCGGGCGGCCATCGGGGTGGCGACGAGGCCGGGAGCGATGACGTTGACCCGGATGCCGTCGGCGACGTAGGTGGCCGCGGTGGCCCTGGCGAGGCCGATGATCGCCGCCTTCGCCGCGGCGTAGGCATGCGTGGCGAAGTGGGTCGGCGCCGGGTCGAACGCCAGCACGCTGGCCGTGAGCACGATCGAGCCCCGCTCGCCGTCGTCGTCGGCCGGTTGGTCCAGCATCCAGCGGAGGGCCTCGCGCGCGGCGAGGAAGGCCGGCGTGGCGTTCATCGCCAGCGTCCCGTCCCACGCCGCGGCCGAGACGTCGTGCAGTGGACCGTCGCCGATGCGCCGGCCGCTGCCGCCGGCGACGGCGAACAGGGCGTCGAGGCGGCCGAGCTCGTCGCGTGCGGTGGCGAAGGCGGCGACGGCCTGGTGCTCGTCGCTGAGGTCGGCGACGGCGTACGGCTCGCCGAGCGCGGCGCACTCGTCGGCGACCTTGCCGATGACCACCACGGCGGCACCCTCGGCGCGGAAGCGCCGGACCGCCGCGGCCGCGATCCCGCTGGCGCCGGTGACGACGCAGCCGCGCCCGTCGAGTTGTCTAGACATCTCGCCGCACATGATGGCACGGCGAGGTGGCGGCCGGGCAACGTCGGCTACGCCGCGACACGCGCGCCCGGCCCATCCGCCTGCGCTGCCACTGCGACACGATCGTCGTCGCCAAGCGCTGAACCGTCAGTGGGCGGCGCCGAGCCACGGCGCGCACAGGCCGTCGAGCTCGCGGATCTCGATGCGGTCGCGGTTGGCGTAGGTGACCTCGTTGGCCGGGTCGGGCCGGAGGTTGAACGTGCGGAACGTCATGTCGGTCGTGTCGATCGTCAGGATGCGCCCGATCAGCGGCTCGCCGAGCCCGAGGATGACCTTGATCGCCTCGAGCGCCTGGATCGACCCCACGATGCCCGGCAGCACGCCGAGGACGCCGGCCTCGGCGCAACTCGGCGCCAGCTCGGCGGGCGGCGGCTCCGGGACCATGTCCCGGTACGTCGGGCCGGCCAGCGGGTGGAACACGCTGACCATCCCCTCGAAGCGGAAGATCGAGCCGTGCACGACGGGGATGCCGAGCTTCACGCTGGCGTCGTTCAGCAGGTACCTCGACGGGAAGTTGTCGGCACCGTCGACGATGACGTCGTAGCCGTCGATGATGTCGAGGATGTTGTCGGCGGACAGACGGGTGTCGTAGGTGACGACGTCGACGTCCGGGTTCAGCGACACCAGCGTCTTCTTCGCCGAGTCGACCTTGCGGTCGCCGACGCGGTCCAGGTTGTGGAGGATCTGGCGCTGCAGGTTGGACGCGTCGACCTCGTCCATGTCGACGATGCCGATCGTGCCGACTCCCGCCGCGGCCAGGTACAGGGCCGCCGGTGAGCCGAGGCCGCCGGCGCCGAGCAGCAGCACCTTGGCGCCGAGCAGCTTGGCCTGGCCCTCGGTGCCGACCTCCGGGAGGAGGATGTGGCGCATGTACCGGTTGCGCTGGTCGGGCGTGAGGACGACGGGCTGCTGCCACGGACGGCCCTCGTCCTTCCACCGGCCGAAGCCGCCGGCCATCGACACGACGTCGGTGTAGCCGAGCTCCTGCAACGTGCGGGCGGCGAACGCCGAGCGCACGCCGCCGGCGCAGTACACGACGACCGGACGCTCCTTGTCGGTGAGCTTGGTCTCGACCTGCGACTCCAGGTGGCCGCGGGGGATGTGCACGGCGCCCGGCAGGGCCCCGGCGTCGTACTCGTCGGGCTCGCGGACGTCGAGCACGAGCGCACCGCCGTCGACGCGCTCCGCCGCCTCTCCGGTCTCGACCTCGGTGATCTCGGCCTTCGCCGCTGCCAGCAGATCTCGGAACGTGGCCATACCCGAAAGCCTACCGGCCCGGTCGGGTTTGCCCGGCGTCCGCTTTCGTCACCGAAGTGGCCGGACGTCAGGCCGATTCGGTGACCGAAGCGTGGAGACGAGCTCGCATGGTGGCGACCACGACGCCGGGTTCCCGCATCACTTGGGCGAACGTGTACTCGAACACGCGGCGGCCGGCGTCCTGCAGCTCGTTGCGACGCTGGGCGTCACGGGCCCGTTCGGCGTCCGAGGCATGCCCGCGGCGGCCGGACACCTCGACGACGACGTCGGCGCCGTCGAACAGGAAGTCGACACGGGCGAAGGTCCGTCCGTCGCGGCGGTGGACCACCTGGCACGTCGGCCGCGGCAGCCCAGCCGTGCGCATCAGGTGCAGGAACCGACGCTCGAGGATGGTGTGCCCGCCGCTGTCGGGCAGGAGCCCGTCCAGGCGACGGACGCCCCACCGCCCGGCCCGCGCAGCTCGGCCAGTCGTGCCGCCAGCACCACCGGTGCCGTGGCGCCCGAGCGCACCGCCGAGTCGATCGCCGCCTCGAGCCGGACGGTCGCCACGCGGGCGCGGGCGAGATCGATGATCGTCCGCGTCGCCGAGGTGCACGGGAACCCGTCGACCCGCACACGATCGATCGGCGGCAAGTCGGCCGTCGAGTGGACGCGGAACGGTCCTCGTGCGTGCCGCTCGGTACGGGGGACGGTGAACTCGACGGCGTCCGGCACCGATCGATCGAACTGGTGCAGGCGAGCCGCCGCCTCGTGGCTCACGACGGCACTCGGGCCGAGGCTGAGGAGGCCGAGCGTGAGCCGCCGCTCGATCGAGGGTGGCACGCCGGCGAGCCCGAACACCCGGGGCGCCATCGGGTGCAGCCAGCCGTGCTCGACGAGCCCGCGCAGTTGGCGCCGGGTGATGCCCAACCGCCGGAGCTGGTCGAGCGAGATGAGCCCGTGCTGGTGCGCGGCGCGCAGCGTGAGGTGCGTGACGAGGCGACGTTCCATGACCGGCCTGGGCGCGTCCGTCGGCGGGAACGGGAACGCCGTGTCGCCTTCGTCACCGAAGTGGCCGCGGGCGCGGCCGATGCGGTGACGAAGGCGTCAGGACGGGGACACGAGGGCGGGGAGGATGTCGCCGATCGGGCCGTTGAGGACGGCGTCGGCGAGGGCGTCCATCTCCGTCGGGCCGCCGTTGACGATGACCACGCGGGCGCCGGCGGCCTTGGCGACGGGGACGCAGTTGGCCGCCGGGTACACGCTGAGCGTCGAGCCGACGGCCAGGAGCAGGTCGCACTCCTCGCTGACCTGCATCGCCCGGTCGATCACCTCGGGCACAAGTGCCTGCCCGAACGAGATCGTGTCGCTCTTGAGGATCCCGCCGCACACCTCGCACGGCGGGTCGTCCTCGCCGGCGCGGACGCGGGCGAGCGTCTCGTCCATCGGCCGGCGGTCCTGGCAGGCCCAGCAGCGCGTCCACCAGATCGTGCCGTGCACCTCGACCACGAGCTCGGCCGCCGTGCCGGCCTTCTGGTGCAGCCCGTCGACGTTCTGGGTGACGACCGCGTGCAGCTTGCCCTGCCGCTCGAGCTCGACGATGGCGAGGTGACCGGCGTTCGGGAGCGCGGCGAACGCCGGGTTGTCGGCGCGGGTGCGCCAGGCCTGCCGGCGCACGTCCGGGTCGGCCAGGTAGTGCTGGATCGTCGCCATCTTCTCCGCCGCCGGGTTCTTCGTCCACACCCCGTTGGGCCCACGGAAGTCGGGGATGCCGGAGTCCGTCGAGATGCCGGCGCCGGTGAGGACGGTGACCCGCGCCGCCTCGGCTGACCCACTCGCTGACGGTTTCGATGCTCGCCATGCGCCCAGTCTTTCCCTTCCTCGGCCGTCACCGCACCCAGGGCGGGTGCCGACTCCCCCACCACCCGACCGATCCCGCCAGGGAGGTCCCCGATGTCACCCGACGCCCCGCCCGCCGCCGCCCCGCTGCCGCTGCGCGTCACCGTCCACCCGTGGCACGACCCGGTCGTCGACCGGCGCGGCCACGATCCCCGCTCCGCCTACGTCGAGATGTTCTGGCTCGGCGTGCTCGGGCCGACCGCCACGTGGCTGCTGCGCCGCCTCGTCGCCGGCTTCGACCGGCACCCGGACGGCTACGACCTCGACGTGACAGGAACCGCCCGCTCGCTCGGCCTCAGCGTCAGCAAGGGCACGGCGTCGCCGTTCGCCAAGGCCGTGCAGCGCTGCGCCATGTTCGGCGTCCTCGACCAGCTGAGCGAAGGATGGCGCGTGCGGCGCCGGCTGCCGGTGGTGTCGCAGCGCCACCTGCTGCGCCTGCCCGACGAGCTGCAGTCCGAGCACGAGCGCTGGACGCGCACGACCGTGCACCTCGACGCCCTCGAGCGGGCCCACACGCTGGCCGCGGCGATGCTCGCGGCCGGCGACGACCGCGGGGTGCTCGAGCCACAGCTCGTCGCCGTCGGCGTCCCACCGGGGACCGCCGCCGAGGCCTGCGACCTGCTCAGGCGGAAGGCGGGGTGAAGTTCATCGCGAGGTCGACGAGCAGCCGCGTGCCGAACCCGGTGGCGCCCTTGGAGCGCCAGCTGTCGTCGCTGTCGACCTTCATCGGGCCGGCGATGTCGAGGTGCGCCCACGGCACGTCGGCGACGAACTCCGACAGGAACACCGCCGCCGTGATCGCGCCGCCGTACGGCCCGCCGACGTTCTTGACGTCGGCGATGTCGGAGTCGAGCAGCTTGCGGTAGCGCTTCTTCTCCAGGGGCAGCTGCCACACCGGCTCGTCGGTGGCGGCCGAGGCGTCGCGCACCTGCTCGACCCACCCGTCGTCGTTGCCGAACACGCCGGCCACCGCCGGGCCGAGGGCGACGAGGCAGGCGCCCGTGAGCGTGGCGATGTCGACGATGGCGTCGGGCTCCTGCTCGACCGCGAGCGACAGGCCGTCGGCGAGCACGAGCCGGCCCTCGGCGTCGGTGTTGTGCACCTCGACGGTCGTGCCGCCGTGGATGGTCAACACGTCGCCGAGCTTCATCGCCGTGCCCGACGGCATGTTGTCGGTGCACATCAGGTAGCCGGTGACCTGGTTGCGGCAGCCGAGGGAGGCGAGCGCCGACATGGCGCTGAGCACGGCGGCCGCGCCCGACATGTCCATCTTCATCGACGCGTGCATGGCGTCGGTGGGCTTCAGGCTGATGCCGCCCGAGTCGTACATCACGCCCTTGCCGACGAGCACGAGGTGCCCCTTCGGGTTGCGCGGCCGGTACGTGAGCTTGACCATGCGCGGTGGCTCCGTGCTGCCGGCGTTGACGCCGAGCAGGCCGCCGCAGCCGAGGGCGGCCAGGGCATCCTCGTCGAACACCTCGACGCCGAGGCGGTTGCTGGCGCCGACGGCGATGGCGACGTCGGCCATGCGGCTCGCCGTCAGGTGGCCGGGCGGCGTGTTGGCGAGGTCGCGGGCGAGCTGGGCGGCGGCGGCCGTGACGACGCCACGGCGCGCGCCGGTGTCGACGCCGGCCGACCGGTCGGCGGCGGCGATCAGGGTGAGCGCGTCGAGATCGCTCGACGGCGCGTCCTTCTTCAACGCGCCGTAGCGGTAGCCGGCGAGCAGCACGCCCTCGACGACCGCCTGCCCGGCCGCGACGGCGTCGACGCCGTCGAGGTCGGCGAGCGCCGTCGCCAGGTGGGCCTGCTTGCCGGCGGCCCTGGCGAACGCGGCCGCGGCGTCACGCAGCCGGGCGGCATCGAGCTCGCCCGGGCCGCCGACGCCGATCGGCGACGACCGTCGGCCCGTCTCGGCGGGGCAGCGCGAGCGTCTGGCCGAGCTTGCCCTCGAAGCCGGCCGCCTTCAGCGTCGCCCGGTCGAGGCCGACCGCGCGGGGAACGGCACCTTCGGTGCCGACGGCGACACCGACGGCATCGGCGCGCCGCGGCACGGTGCGGGCGACGTCGACGGTGACGTTGCGCTCGGTCGAGGGGGTGGGGTTGAAGACGGCGACGTCGCTCATACGTACCCCAGTCTGCCCACAGACGCACGGGTAGCCTCGAAGCCTCAATGGCCCCCCACCCCTTTCTCGCGGCCGTCGCCGAGCGCGTGATCGTCTACGACGGCGCGTTCGGCACGTACATGCAAGCCCTCGACCTCACGGCCGACGACTTCGGCGGACCGGCGCTGGAGGGCTGCAACGAGATGCTCTGCCTGACCCGGCCCGATGCCGTCGCCGGGATGCACGCCGCCTTCTTCGACGTCGGCGTGGACGTCGTCGAGACCGCCAGCTTCGGCAGCTTCGCCACCGTGCTCGCCGAGTACGGCATCGCCGACCGGGCCCACGAGCTCAACGTCGCCGCGGCCCGCCTCGCCCGCTCGGTGGCCGACGACTACGCCGCCGACGGCCGCCCACGGTTCGTCGCCGGGTCGATCGGTCCGGGCACCAAGCTCCCGAGCCTCGGCCACATCCCCTTCGCCGAGCTGCGCGACGTCTACGAGGTGCAGGCCCGCGGCCTGCTCGAGGGCGGCGTCGACCTGTTCCTGATCGAGACCTGCTACGACCTCCTGCAGGTCAAGGCGGCGATGATCGGATGCCGGCGGGCGATGCAGGCCGAGGGCCGCACGGTGCCGATGCAGGTCCAGGTGACCATGGAGACGACCGGCCGGATGCTCGTCGGCAGCGAGATCGGCGCGGCGCTGGTCTCGATCGCCGCGATGCGCCCCGACGTGTTCGGCATCAACTGCGCCACCGGCCCGGCCGAGATGCAGGAGCACCTGCGCTACCTCAGCCGGCACTCGCCGCTGCCGATCAGCGTGCTGCCCAACGCCGGCCTGCCGAGCGTCGTCGACGGGCGCGTGCACTACGACCTCACGCCCGAGCAGCTCGCCGACTTCCACCGCCGCCACGTCGCCGAGCTCGGCGTGCGCATCGTCGGCGGATGTTGCGGCACGACCCCCGAGCACCTCCGCCAGGTGGTCGAGGCGGTCCGCGGGCTCGAGCCGGCGCACCGCGCCCCGACGTTCGAACCGAGCGTGTCGTCGATCTACAGCCCGACGCCCATCGAGCAGGACCTGAGCTTCCTGATCATCGGCGAGCGCACGAACGCCAACGGCTCCAAGGCCTTCCGCGACGCGATGCTCGCCGCCGACTGGGACTCGTGCACCCGGATGGCCAACGAGCAGGTGCGCGAGGGCGCCCACGTGCTCGATGTGTGCGTCGACTACGTCGGGCGCGACGGCGCCGTCGACATGGACGAGATCGCCAGGCGCTTCGCCACCCAGGCGAGCGTGCCGCTCGTGATGGACTCGACGGAGTCACCGGTGATGGAGGCCGGCCTGCAGCACATCGGCGGGCGGGCGATCCTCAACTCGGCCAACCTCGAGGACGGCGAGCTGCCGGGCAGCCGGTTCGACCGAGTGATGTCGCTCGCCCGCGACTACGGCGCGGCCGTCATCTGCCTCCTGATCGACGAGCGCGGTCAGGCCCGCGACGTCGAGTGGAAGATGGAGATCGCCCACCGCATCCACGAGATCGCCACCGAGCGCTACGGGTTGCGGGCCAGCGACCTGATCTTCGACGCCCTCACGTTCCCGCTCTCGACGGGCGACGACGACCTTCGTCGCGACGCCATCTACACCATCGAGGCGATCCGCCGGATCAAGGCCGAGATCCCCGGTTCCCACACCACGCTGGGCGTGTCCAACGTCAGCTTCGGGCTCAGCCCGCCGTCTCGCCACGCCCTCAACAGCGTGTTCCTCCACGAGTGCGTCGAGGCCGGGCTCGACTCGGCCATCGTCCACGCCGGCAAGATCGTGCCGCTCAACCGCCTGCCCGACGAGCAGCGCGAGGTGTGCCTCGACCTCGTGTACGACCGCCGTCGACCCGGCTACGACCCGCTGCAGGAGCTGCTCGAGGTGTTCGCCGACGTGAAGTCGACGAAGACCGAGAAGCCCGACCGCAGCCACCTGCCCGTCGAGGAGCGGCTGCACCACCGCATCATCGAAGGCGACCGCGACGGCCTGACCGACGACCTCGACGAGGCGCTGGCGAAGGGCCTGCCGGCCCTGAGCATCGTCAACGACGTGCTGCTCGGCGGCATGAAGGTGGTCGGCGAGCTGTTCGGTTCGGGCCAGATGCAGCTGCCCTTCGTGCTCCAGTCCGCCGAGACGATGAAGGCGGCCGTCGCCCACCTCGAGCCGCACATGGAGCGCGTCGACGGCAGCACGTCGAAGGGCAAGCTGGTGATCGCCACCGTCAAGGGCGACGTGCACGACATCGGCAAGAACCTCGTCGACATCATCTGCACGAACAACGGCTACGAGGTGCACAACCTCGGCATCAAGGTGCCGATCGCCGAGATGGTGGCGAAGGTCAAGGAGGTCGACGCCGATGCCCTCGGGATGAGCGGGCTGCTCGTGAAGTCGACGCTGATCATGCGCGACAACCTCGAGGAGCTCAACTCACTCGGGCTGGCCGACGTGCCCGTGCTGCTCGGCGGCGCCGCCCTCACCCGCCGCTACGTCGAGCGCGACCTGCGCGAGATCTACCAGGGCCGGCTGTTCTACGGGCGCGACGCGTTCGAGGGCCTGTCGACGCTCGACTCCTTGATGACGATGAAGCGCAGCGGCGAGTGGGATCCCGATTTCGGCCGCGTGCCGACGGGGCGCGAGCTGCCGGCGCGCAGCGAGCGCGGCGCTCCGGCCGCCCCACTGCCGCGCCGCTCACCCGACGTGGCTGCCGACAACCCGGTGTTCACGCCGCCGTTCCTCGGGTCGCGTGTCGTGAAGGGGATCGCCCTCGACGACATCGCCGAGTTCGTCAACGAGACGGCGCTCTACCGCAACCAGTGGCAGTTCCGGCCGGAGAAGGGTCCCGACGGCGTCCCGGAGAGCGACGACGAGTTCAAGGCCCGCATCCGCTCGACGTTCCGCCAGCAGCTCGCCGCGGCGAAGGCCTCCGGCGTGCTCGTGCCGCAGGTCGTCTACGGCTACTTCCCGGCGAACGGCGATGGCGACGACCTCGTGGTGTGGGCCGACGAGGCGCGCACCGCGGAGGCGGCGCGCTTCCACTACCCCCGCCAGCAGGCCGCCCCCTACCTGTGCATCGCCGACTTCTTCCGCCCGCTGGAGTCGGGCGAGGCGGACTACGCGGCGTTCCACATCGTCACGATGGGCGCTGCGGTCAGCGAGCAGACGGCGCGGCTGTTCGCGGCGAACGAGTACCAGCAGTACCTCCTGTTGCACGGGCTCGGCGTGGAGATGGCCGAGGCGCTGGCGGAGTACTGGCACCGGCGGATCCGGGAGGAGTGGGGCTTCGTGGGCGAGGACGGTCCCACCGTCGGTGGGCTGTTCCGCCAGCAGTACCGCGGTGGGCGCTACTCGTGGGGCTACCCCGCGTGCCCCGACCTCGAGGACAACGCCACCGTCGGCCAACTGCTCGAGGCCGGGCGGCTCGGCATCGAGGTCGGCGAGGAGACGGGCTGGCAGTACCAGCCCGAGCAGACCACGTCGGCCATCATCTGCCACCACCCGCAGGCCAAGTACTTCGTGGCCCGGTAGTCGCGGTCGGGCCGTGACCCTCCCTCACCGGCAGACGCCGACCGTCGTCGTCACCCGCCGGGCGGCGCCGGGGCGGGAGCGGGAGTTCGAGCGTTGGCTGCGACGCCTCGTGGCGCGGGCGGCCGACGCCGACGGCTTCGTCGACTCCGAGATCCAGCCGCCCGACGACTACCACCCCGATGAGTGGGTGGTCGTCTATCGCTTCACCGACGCGGTGTCCCTCGACAGGTGGATGACGTCACCGATGCGCCAGGCGCTGCTCGCCCGCGGCAACGACCTCGTCGAGGACGCCGCCGCGAGCAGGTCATCGCCCTGGCCCCGGCGAGTGAACGGGTGACCGCGGTGATCTCCGTCCGCGTGCGGCCCGGCGCCGGGGAGGCGTACGCGCGGCTCCACGACGAGGCCCTCGCCGGGATGCGGACGATCCCCGGGTTCCTGCGCAGCGAGCTCTACGCACCGGTGTCGGGCGTGCAGGACGACACGATCGTGATGATGGCGTTCGACAGCCGTGAGCACCTCGACCACTGGTTGCGCTCGCCGGAGCGTCAGGCACTGCTCGAGCGCATGGCCGAGCTGACCGAGGGGCAGCGCACCGTGAACGTCGTCGGCGGGTTCGCCGGCTGGTTCGGCAACGCCGCTGGCGCACCGGTCAAGCGCTGGAAATCGGCGGTCGCCGTGCTGATCGCCCTGGTGCCGACCACGCTCGCCGTCACGGGGTTGCGCGAGCTCCTGGCGCCCGATCTGCACCTGGTGGCAGGCGTGGTCGTCGGCAACGTGATCGGCGTGATCATCCTCACGTGGGGCCTGATGCCCCTCATCACCAAGTGGCTGGCGTCGTGGCTGCAGCGGTGATCGACGACCTGCCGGTGGCGCCGGGCGTGGTGATCCCGGCCGCCGAGCTGGTGTGGCGCTTCTCGCGCTCCGCCGGCGCCGGCGGCCAGCACGTCAACACCAGCGACACCCGCGTCGAGCTCTCCTGGGACCTCGAGCGGTCCGTGGCGCTCACGGACACCCAACGTCGCCGCGCCCACCACCGGCTCGGCGGCGCGCTCGTCGACGGCGTGCTCACGGTCTCGGCCTCGGAGCGCCGCTCGCAGCTGCGCAACCGCGAGGCCGCCCGGGAGCGGCTCGCCGAGCTGGTCGCCGCGGCCATCGCGCCCCCGCCCCCGTCACGGCGGCCGACGCGACCGACGAAGGCCGCCCGGCAGCGCCGCCTCGACGAGAAGAAGCGCCGCGGCGACGTCAAGCGGTCGCGCCGGCGACCCGGCGGCGAGCAGTCGTGACCGACCGGGTCCCGCGCTGGCCGCGTCGCGGCCGCCGGCATCGGCACGATGTTCTTCGTCAACGGGGCGACGTTCGCGTCGTGGTCACCGCGGCTGCCCGAGCTGCAGGACAACCTGGGCATCTCCGACGCCGCCCTCGGGCTGACCCTGCTCGGCAGCGGTGTCGGCGGGCTGATCGCCAGCTCCTTCAGCGGCTGGCTGGTCGACCGGCGCGGCAGCCGCACCATGACCGTCCTCACGTCGGCGGCGCTGTCACTGGCGCTCCCCTGGCTGGCGTTCGCGCCCACCGCGCGGATCGCCTTCGTCACGCTCGTCGTGCTGGGGGCGCTCGACGGGCTCACCGACGTGTCGATGAACAGCCAGGCGGTCGAGCTGCAGCGGCGCGTCGGCACGTCGATCATCACGCGGTTCCACGCCCTCTGGTCGGCTGGCGCGGTGACCGGCGGCATCGTCGCCAGTCGCGCCGCGGCGGCCGGCATCTCGCTGCGCAGCCAGCTGCTCGCCACCACGGTGGTGCTGGTCGCGGCGACGCTGGTCGCGTCACGGTGGCTCCTGCCCGACCGGCGGCGGTCCGCCATCGCACCGGTGGCGCGGGCGGCCGACGAGCCGCGCCGCGCCCGGCGGATGCTCGTGCACCTCTTCCTCGTCGGCATGGCGATCGCGCTGGCGGAGCTGCCGCCGCACGACTGGTCGGCGCTGCTCCTGCGCGACCGCTTCGACGTGACGGCGGGCCAGGCCGGGCTCGGGTTCGTGGCCGTCGCGACCGGGATGCTGGTCGGACGGCTGGGCGGCGATCACGCCACCGACCGGTTCGGGCTCGAGCGGACCCGGCGCGGCGGGGCCGCGCTCGCCGCGCTCGGCATCGTCGTCGCGACGCTGGCCCCGACGCCGATCGCCGCCGGCGGGGGCCTCCTGCTCACCGGCATCGGTCTGGCGTCGCTGTTCCCGCTGCTGTTCCGGGCGGCCAGCGACCTGACGCATGGCTCACACAGCGGCATGGCGGCGTTCTCGAGTGGCGCCAGGATGGGGTTCCTGTGCGCGTCACCGTTGATGGGACTGATCGCCGAGGCGGCCGGCGTGGCCCCCGCCCTGCTCGTGGTCGCCGGCACGGCGGCGACCACCGTGGCCGTCAGCCGGCTCCCTCGACCGGCCCTCACCGTGACACCCCCGGCGTAACGTCCCCCTGACCGACATCCCCCTCATCCCAGCGAGCCCGAGGGGCGAGTCATGTCCAACTTCTGTGGGGTCCACCGACTCCCGCGCGCCGGCGTCGACCCGGTCGACACGGCGGCGGCCGCGCTGTCCGTGATCCGCCTGGCGATGGCGCAGCCACTGCGCCCCGAGACCATCGTGCTGGTGCTCGACGGCGACCGTCGCGGCCGCACCGTCGTCGTCGTCGACGGCACGGACGAGGCCGACGCCGTGCTCGAGGTGGTCGAGCGGCTGACTGGCTCGATCGCCGAGGCCGGGCACGACGCGGCGCTGGTCGTCGCCACGGTGCGGCCGGGCGGGAGCCCGCTGCCCGGCGACGACGACCGCTGGTTGGAGGCCAGCGAGCTCGCCGAGGAGGTCGGGGTCGAGCTCCTCGAGTGGTTCGTCATCGTCGACGACACGGGCGCGTCCGCGGCGTGGTGTCCCCGCGACCTCCTCGGCGAGCCGCCGCGATGGCGGCGCTGAGTCTCGGCGGGCGGCCGGTGGCCGCGGCGGGGTCAGTACGCCGTGCGGGCGCGGCGTTGGGCCGGCGACAGGCGCAAACCGGCGGCGCGCAGGCGGCGCACCAGCTCACGGCTCTCCACCTCCTGGGCGCCCGCCGCCACCACGATCGGGCGGTGCTCCTCCGGCACGTCGTAGTGGTCGCCCTGGAAGCTGCGGCGGGGGATGTCCACGCGCGCCGCGAAGTCGTGCAGCTCGTCCAACGACTCGTCGCTCACCAGGTGGCACCACTTGCGCCCGCGGAACCACCACCGCGGCTCGTCGACCAGCACCGCCATGGCGGCCAACGTACCGTGGAGCCGTGTCCGACGAGGTGGAGCTGCGCGCCGCCTGGCGTGCGGCGGTGGGCCAGGGGGCCGCCGCCGACGGCGCCTTCGACGACGTCGTCGGGCGACACCGGCAAGCGCACCGTCGGTACCACGGCGTGCGCCACGTCACCTGGGTCGTTCGCCACGTCCACGAGCTGGCGGCGGAGGTGGCCATCGACGACGCCGGCGCCGTGACCGCGGCCGCCTTCTTCCACGACGCCGTGTACGACCCACAGCGCCACGACAACGAGGATCAGAGCGCGGCGCTGGCCGAGCGCGTCCTCGGCGAGCTGGGCTGGCCGCCGGAGCGCTGCGCCAGCGTGGCGACCATGGTCCGCGCCACCCGGCACCACGAGCCGAGCGGTCACCCGGACACGGACGTGCTCGACGACGCCGACCTTGCCGTGCTGGGCAGCGACCCGGCGGCCTACCAGGCCTACGTCACCGGTGTGCGCGGCGAGTACGCCCACGTCGACGGTGAGGCGTGGCGGCACGGTCGCGCGGCGGTGTTGGAGGGCTTCCTCGCCCGCCCGTCGATCTACGCCACGGCGCCGGCACGGGCCCGGTGGGAGGCGCGCGCCCGCGCCAACCTGACGGCGGAGCTGACGACGTTGCTCAGCGGCGGCGGCGCACGCGGAGCGGGATGAGCGCCGGTCGTGACGGCCGGGTCACGGCCACGACCACGGCGCCGGCCGCAGCGACGGCGGCGATCACGGCAGCGAACACGGGAGCCAGTGTACGGGTGTTCGGCCGGACCCGCCAGGGTGTTTCCCGGTTTCGTGATTGACTGAGAGCCGTGGCCGAGCCCGCCGCCGCCCCGCTGCGGACGCGCCCCGTCGAGGTCCTGCCGGAGCTCGACGAGGTCGTTCAGACCGACGAGCCGGCGCAGGCCCACATCGTGAAGGTGCAACCCGGCGAGTCGGCTGTGGCCAAGGTCGTCGAGGCGCGCATCTACGGCACGCCGGTGGAGGCGCTGTGCGGGCACGTCTGGGTGCCGTCGCGCGACCCCAAGCAGCTGCCGCTGTGCCAGCAGTGCAAGTCGATCTACGACATGTACAAGGCGTTCAACGGCGACCTGCCGGACACGCCACAGGACTGACCGCTGGACGGCCTGCGCATCCGGTCGTCCGTGCGGGCGCTCGTCCTCGATCCGGGTGACCGGGTGCTGCTCGTGCGCTTCGAGTTCCCGACCGCCACGGTGTGGGCGACGCCGGGAGGCGGCCAGGAGCCGGGCGAGGACGACGAGGCGACGCTGCGCCGCGAGCTCGACGAGGAGCTCGGTCTCGACGTGGCGGAGATCGGGCCGCTGGTCTGGACCCGCCTGCACGTCATCCCGTTCCTCGACGGGCAGTGGGACGGCCAGCGCGACCGGGTGTACCTCGTCCGCACGGCGGCGTTCGAGCCGGCGCCCCGGCTGACGTGGGAGCAGCTGCGCGCCGAGCGGGTCCACGAGCTGCGCTGGTGGACTCCCGACGAGGTCGCCGCGGCCGACGTCACGTTCGCGCCGCGGCGATTCCCCGAGCTGCTGGCCACGCTCCTGGCCGATGGACCGCCGGTCGAGCCGATCGAGGCCGGCGTCTGATCACAGGTCGGCGATCACCCGCTGCCACAGCTGGACGGTGAGCCCGAGCGACTCGACGTCGATGCGCTCGTCGTGGCCGTGGAACCGGCGACCGAACTCGGCGGCGTCGATGGCCGGGCTGAACAGCCCGGCGCCGTAGGCGACGGCCCCGAGCTCGCGGAACACCCTGGCGTCGGTGAAGCCGACGGTGAACTGCGGCGACAGCCGCGCCCCGGGGAACGGCACGGCGACGGCCCGCTGCAGCGTGTCCCACAGCGGGGTGTCGATGCGGCTGATCGACGCCGGATCGTCCATCAGGACGTGCACCTCCACGTGGTCGGCGAGGTCGCCGAGGGCGTCGCGCAGGTGCGCCGTGACATCCTCGGTCCCCTCGCCGGGCAGCGTGCGGACGTCGACGTCGATGTCGACGGTGTCGGGGATCACGTTCGTCTTCATCACCCCGCCGTCGATCAGGTTCGGCGAGAACGTGGTGTGGGTGCAGGCGTGGAGGTGGGCGGCCGCGGCGGCGCTGGGCAGCGCCGCCAGCGCGGCGTCGACGCGGGCAGGGTCGAGGAGCGCCGCCTTCAGCTCGTCGGACGCGGGCAGCGCGGCCACATGGCTCGGCCACAGCTCGTGGAACCGCGGCGCCG
This sequence comes from uncultured Acidimicrobiia bacterium, assembly GCA_963784255.1. GTDB lineage: Bacteria > Actinomycetota > Acidimicrobiia > Acidimicrobiales > Ilumatobacteraceae > JALZMG01. The sequence continues at coordinate 609,501 of CAWAQO010000009.1, forward strand.
GCCCGTAGTCGGCGAGCCGCTGGATCACGGCCGCCGCCCGGATGAGGGCGTTGTCGATGCGGTACGGCATCGAGCCGTGCCCCGGCGTGCCGCGGACGCGCAGCCGGCGCCAGGCCACGCCCTTCTCGGCCACGGTGACGCCGATGACCGGCGCGTCCGTCGTCCCGCCGTGGAGGCCGCCGCTCTCCGTGAGGACGTGATCGCAGCGGATGGCGTCGGGGTGGTGCTCGGCGACCCAGCGGGCGCCGTGGGCGCTGCCCGCCTCCTCGTCGGCGACGGCGAAGTAGAGCAGGTCGCCGCGGGGGCGGACGCCCCGATCGACGGCGTCGCGGAACGCCACCGCCATCGACGCCGTGAGGTTGAGCATGTCGACGGCGCCCCGTCCCCACACCTCGTCGACGCCGTCGGCGGTGCGCACCAGCTCGCCGGCGAACGGGTCGCGCTGCCACCCGTCGGCGTGCACGGGCACGACATCGGTGTGGCCCATGAGGCACAGGCTCGGGGCCGCAGGATCGCGGCCGTCGATGCGGGCGACGAACGACGCCCGCCCCGGCGTCGGCTCCCACCGCTCGATCGTCACACCCGGGCCCTCGACGTACGACTGCAGGATGTCGGCGTTGCGTCCCTCCTGACCCGAGTCGGGCGTGCCGTCGTTGACGCAGCGGTTGCGGATCAGCGTCTGCAGCAGCTCGACGGTGGCGGCGGTGAGGTCGTTCGACATGACGTCATGTTCGCCGACCAAGATGGTCCGGATGCCGTCCGTGGTCCGCTCGCCCGACGAGGAGCACCGCACCGCCACCTCGCTGGAACTGTTCTTCGACCTCTGCTTCGTCGTCGCCGTCGCCCAGGCCGCCGCCGAGCTGCACCACGAGATCGCCGAGCGTCACTTCGCCGACGGGATCCTCGGCTTCGTCATGCTGTTCACGGCGGTGTGGTGGGGCTGGATGAACTTCACGTGGTTCGCGTCGGCCCACGACGCCGACGACGTCCCGTACCGGTTGCTCACGTTCCTGCAGATGACCGGCGCGCTGGTCGTCGCCGCCGGCGTCCACGACGCGTTCGTGGACGACGCCTTCGGGACCGTGGTCGCCGGCTACGTGATCATGCGCCTGGCCCAGATCGTGCAGTGGTTGCGCGTCGCCCACGACCAGCCGAGCCAGCGGGCGCGGGCGCTGTGGTACGGCTACGGCTTCGCGGTCGTCCAGGTGCTCTGGGTGGTCTGGGTGGTGTTCACGCCCGACGGTGCCATCGCGCCACTGTGGGTCGTGCTGATCGTCGCCGACCTGTCCGTCCCCTGGATCGCCGAGCACCGCATGGACGGCCCCCGCTTCCACGCCGAGCACATCGTCGAGCGCTACGGCCTGTTCACGCTGATCGTGCTCGGCGAGTCGATCCTGGCGGCCACGATCGGCGTCCAGCAGGCCATCGCCGCCCGCGGCCTGTCGTTCGAGATCCTCGCCGTGGCCGTGGGCGGGCTGGTGATCGTGTTCTCCGTGTGGTGGATCTACTTCACGCGCCCGGGTGAGCCGGACCTGTCGACGGATCGGAAGGCGTTCGGCTGGGGGTACGGCCACCTGCCGCTCTTCGGTGGCCTCGCCGCGTTCGGCGCCGGCGTCCAGGTCGGAATCGATGCGCTCGATCCGGACATGGAGGTGACGACCCGGGTCGGCGCGCTCGCCGTGACCATCCCCATCGCCGTGGCGATGGCCGCCATGCTGTTCGTCGCCTCGGTGACCGGAGCGCAGGAGGAGCGGCGGACGATGCCGCTGTCGATCGGCGCCATCGCCGTCTCCCTCCTGCTCGGCTTCGTCGCGTCGGTGCCCGTCGCCGTCCTCGGCACGGCCGCCGCGTTCGCCGCGCTCGTGGCGATCAAGGTCGCCGTCCTCGGTGTCGCCCGTCCGGTCGGTGTCTCCTGATGGACGACATCGAGCGGATCGTCCGCCAGCACGTCGCCGCGCTGTCGACGCCGGGCGTCGAGGTCGTCGAGTGCGATCCCGAGCTCGCCGACACGGCGGCGTTCTGTGCCGCCTACGGCTACGCCCTCGACGATTCGGCCAACGCCATCGTCGTGATGGGCAAGTCCGACCCGCCCGTCTACGCCGCGTGCGTCGTGCTGGCCACCACCCGCCTCGACGTCAACCGCGTGGTGCGCCACCGCCTCGGCGTGCGCAAGGCGTCGTTCGCCTCCGGTGACGTCACCGCGGCGATCACAGGGATGGCCCTCGGCGGCGTCACCCCGTTCGCCCTCCCCGCCGGCCTGCGCCTGTGGATCGACGGCCGGGTCATGGAGCGGCCACGCATCGTCGTCGGCGGTGGCAGCCGCTCGGCCAAGGTCGTCGGACCGCCGGCGATGCTGCTGGAGGTACCGGGCGCCGAGGTCGTCGCCGACCTCGCCGTGCCCTCACCCGCCTGAGGACGCCGGCCCGGCGATCAGCTCGAAGGCCACCCCGGCGCGCCCGCCGAACCGGGCGGCGACCTCGGACGTCTGGCCCTCGACGAGCCGCTCGGCGAAGGCCCACGGGTCCTCGACGCCCAAGCGCCCGGAGGTACTGCTCGTGGGCGGCCAGCGAGGCGACCGCCTTGTCGCGCACGTGCGACACGTCGACGGCGTGCGACGCCACCGGCGCGTTGGGGATGGCGATCCACCGCACGCCCTGCCACGGCTCGCCGGAGAGCTCCGGGAAGATCCACCGGTTGCCGGCGTCGAACACGGCGTCGAGCGTGGCCCGGCCGACGGCGCGGTGGTCGGCGCTGTTCCAGCCGGCCCCCGGCCCGGTGCCCCAGCGCTCGGCGTGGTTCTGGCCGACGACCACGTCCGGCCGGTGGCGGCGGATCGCGGCGGCGAGGTCGCGGCGCAGGTCGAGGCCCTCCACGATCCGCCCGTCGGGATGACCCAGGAACTCGATCTCGTCGACGCCGACGATGGCCCCGCTGGCCCGTTCCTCGGCCTCGCGGGCCGTCTTGGCGGCGGCCGGCTCCATCGAGTCGATGCCCGCCTCGCCGGACGTGACGAGCACGTACGTCACCGACTTGCCGGCGGCGGTCCAGGCCGCCACGGCGGCCGCCATGCCCCACTCGATGTCGTCGGGGTGGGCGACGATCACCGTGGCCCGCTCCCATCCGTCCGGGAACTCGGCCAGCTCCATCGGCGTCGACCTCCTGGGTACCGTCAGCCGATGGCGGTCAGGCCGCCGTCGACCACGAGCGTCTGACCGTTGATGTAGGCGGCCTCCCCCGACAGCAGGAAGACGACGGCGTACGCGGTCTCCCACCCGGTGCCCTGCCGGCCGAGCGGCACCGGGGTGCGGGCCCGAGACGGTCGCCCGCGCGACGCGGCCCGCCCCAGCGGCGTGTCCATCAGTCCCGGCGCCACGACGTTGGCGCGGATGCCGCGGCGGCGGCCCTCCAGCGCGACGTGCCGCATCAGCGCGCCGAGACCGGCCTTCGAGGCGTCGTACGCCGGCAGACGGCTGCCGGGCGTGATGCCGGCCACGGACGAGACGAACACGATGGCCGCGCCGTCGTCGAGCACGGGGAGGGCGGCCCGGGCCGTGAGCATCGCCCCGCGCAGGTTGACGGCCATGACGCGGTCCCACAGCTCGGGCGTCGACCCGTCGAGCCCAGCCCCGGCCCCGATGCCGACGTTGTAGACGACGGCGTCGAGTCCGCCGAGTGCCGTCCGTGCGGCGCCGACCACCTGCTCGACCGCCGCCGGGTCGGCGACGTCGGCGGTGAGCGCGACCGCGGCGGCGCCGTCGTCCATCCTGGCGATCGTCGCCGCCGCGCGCGTCTCCTCGCGGTCGACGGCAGCGACCGCGGCGCCCTCCCGGGCGCACAGCACGGCGGTCGCCCGACCGTTGCCGACCGGTGGATCGTCGATGCCGTGGTCGTCCTGGCCGGCGCCGACGACGAGGACGCGGCGGCCGGCGAGGCGGCCGCGCCCCGGTGCCGTCCCCGTCGACTCGGCGGGCAGCTCGGTCACTGTTCCTCGAGCTCGACGTCGAACGTCGCGCAAGTAGCGCGACACCATCATGTAGAAGCCGATCGTCATCGTGAGGTCCTGCAGCTGCTGGTCGGTCAGCCCGGCGCGCACGGCGGCGAACGTCTCGTCGGACGGCCGCACGTCGTCGACGACCTCGTCGGCGAAACGCAGCACGGCCCGCTGGAGGTCGTCGAGCCCAGCGGCGTCCGGTCCTTCGTGGGCGGCGGCGACGAGCTCCTCGCTCATGCCCAGCCGGCGGGCCAGCGCATCGTGCTGGCGCACCTCGTAGTCGGCACCGGACCGCACGCCGACACGGATGATCGCCAGCTCCCTCAGCACCGGATCGACCGACGACTTGAACAGCATGTGGTTGCCGAGCCGACCGAACGCCGGCAGCAGCGGCCCGGCCCCGGCCATCAGCCGGAAGATGTTCAGCGGCGCCAGCTTGGCGAGGAAGGCGCGCGTGTCGGGATCGAGGTCGTCTTCGGTTGGATACGGGATGCGAGGCATGCGGCATTCTTTCCGAATGACCGTCGCCATCGCCGCTCGGAAGCAGCTCCACGAGACGCACGCCGATCGAGATCGACGGCGCCGTCGACGCCGACGGCCACATCCTCGAGCCGCCGGACCTCTGGGAGACGTACATCGACCCCGCGTTCCGCGACCGCGCCCTGCGCATCGTGCTCGACGAGAACGGCCTGGAGGAGCTGCTGATCGACGGCCGCCGATCGACGATGAGCCGGCGCGGGTTCCCCTCGACGCTGGGGGCGATGGGTGCCCCCGACCTCGGGGCGATGCAGAAGGACCCCGCCCGGACGTACCTGAGCGAGGCGCCGTTCGGCTCGATGCACCCGCAGGAGCGCGTCGGTCTGCTCGACGCCGAGCACATCGACACGGTGATCCTCTACACGACCGTCGGGCTGCTGTGGGAGGCGGAGGTCGAGGACCCGGCGCTGGCCCAGGCCTACACCACGGCGTACAACCGCTGGATCTGCGAGTTCTGCGCCGGCGAGCGACGCCTCGTGCCGACCGCGCACCTGTCGCTGTCCGACCCAGCGGCAGCCGCCGCCGAGCTGGCCCGGGCCGTCGGCGAGGGTGCCAAGGGCGGCTACGTCGCCCCGTTCACCCACGACGGGCGGCCGCTCGGCCACCCCGACAACGACCCGGTGTTCGCCGCCGCGCAGGACCTCGACGTCCCGCTGGCGATCCACCCCACGTTCGAGCCGCAGTGGACCAAGGGCACGCGGCATGGGCTCGTGGGAGCACGTCAAGCAGCTCCGATTGCTGGCGTCGGTGCAGGCGTCCGACGGCGTGCGCCACCAGTTCACGACGCTGTTCGACTACGGCGTGTTCGATCGCTTCCCGCACCTGAAGGTGCTCGTGCTGGAGTCCGGTGGCGGCTGGATCGGCTACTGGCTCGACCGCATGGACGCCGTCTACGGCCACACGTTCATCGGCAACCGCGTGCCGCTCCAGCAGCGTCCGAGCGACTACTTCCGGGAGCGGGTGTGGATCAGCTGCGATCCGGACGAGCGGATGATCCCGGCGCTCGCCGAGCGCTACGGCGTCGAGCGGTTCCTCTGGGCCTCGGACTTCCCCCACGCCGACCACACGCCGGAGTACATCCACGACCTCAACGAGCTGGTCGCGTCGTTCCCCGACGGCGACCGCCAGCGCTTCGCCGGCGGCAACGCCCGCGCCCTGTTCAAGCTGTAGCGGTGCGTCCCGCCGACGCCGCGTGCTGCGTCACGAGGTCGACCCAGCGCTCCCAGATCGCCGGCGGGTAGTCGTGGCCCATCCCCTCGATCAGCTCGAGGCGGGCACCGGGCACCAACTCGGCCGTGCGACGGCCGCCGATCGGCTCGATCAGCGTGTCGGCGGTGCCGTGCATCACCAGCGTGGGCACGGTCAGGTTGCGCAATCCGTCGGCCCGCGAGCCCGACGCCTCGACGGCGAGGAACTGACGACGGGTGCCGTCCGGGGTGAAGGCGCGGTCGTAGGCCGCGGCAGCGTCGGCCCGCCAGCGCTCCTCGTCGCGGTCGAACGTGCTGCCCCAGACGCGCAGGCCGGCGACATGCCGCTCGATCGCCGACTCCCGGTCGGTCGGCGGCGGCGCCGTGAGGACCGCCCAGGCCTCCGGTGACGACGTCCGGTACTCGGGCTCGCCGGTGTTCGACATCACGGAGGTCATCGACAGCACCCGTTCGGGGTGCTCGATGGCCATCGTCTGGACGATCATGCCGCCCATCGACAGGCCCATGACGTGGGCCCGCTCGACGCCGTTCTCGTCGAGCACGGCGAAGCCGTCGTCGGCCATGTCGCTCAGTCGGTAGCAGGCGCCGCGCTCGTCAGCAGGGGCGGCGGCGAACGACGTCGACAGCCCGACGTCGCGGTTGTCGTAACGGATCACCTGGAAGCCCTTGGCGGCGAACATCTCGCACCAGGCCTCCTTGTAGTTGACGCACTGGCTCCCGAGGCCGTTCACGAGCAGCAACGTCGGGTCGGCGGGGTCGCCGAACGACTCGTAGTGCAGCTCACAGGTCCCGTTCGTGGCGCGGCCGGTCCTCATGGCCGCGATCCTGCTACACGACGGGACGCCGGCCCCACGCGGAGACCAGCGGCGGGGTGCTCACGTCGAGCTCGCCGCGGGCCACCGCCTCGAGGTGCCCGTCGATGTCCTCGTCGGTCGTGCCGCTCCATCCGACGAGGCCGGCGCGCACCTGCTCGACGTTGGCCCGCTCGAGGGCCGCGGTGGCCGGCACGGCGAGCGGGAGGAAGGCGTCGGCGGCGACGTCCACCACCCCGGCGCCGCGCAGCAGGCGGGGCAGCTTGCGGCCCAACTCGAGGTCGACGTCGCGACTGCCGAGCACGGAGACGAAGCCGGCGCGGATGCGGTTGGCCCGGTAGTGCGCCGCGTCGAGCGCGTCGGGGACGGCCTGGGGCTGGAGGTCGACGTCGAAGTCCTCGACGAGCAGCCAACCGCCGGGGCGCAGCGCCCGCGCCATCCGGGCCAGCGCCTCCACCCGAGCCGGCACGTGCGTCAGCACCAACCGGGCGTGGACGAGGTCGAAGCCCTCGTCCGGCGGGTCGTCGACGGCGACGTCGTGCCGGCGCACGGCGAACCCGGCGTCGACGGGCAACCAGGAGACATCGATGTCGGTGGCCAGCACCGATCCCGCCCGACCGGTCCGCCCGGCCAGCCACCGAGGCACCGACGGCCCGCCCGCGCCCACTTCCCAGCAGCGCCACCCGGGCGCGATCCCGAGGGCGTCGACGTGACGGAACGTCACGGCGTCGAAGAGCTCGGCCAGGGCACGGAAACGGTCGCCCGCCTGCGGGGCCTGGTTGGCGAGCGCGTACTGCTGGGTCACGCCCTCCACTCGACCATGCCACGGCGCCGCGGTCCTGGAGAACCGCTGGTCATCGTGTGGAGATCGCCGCCTGCACCGCGGGCCGGAACGGACTCCACAGGAACCAGGTGGGGAACGCCCGCACGAGCCGTGGCGGGCCGGCGATGTTGACCGCGCCACGGGCGGTCGCCGCCCCGAGGTCGTCGAGGCCGGCGAACACCCGCATGAACGACACCGAGTCGGTCGAGATGAGCAGGTCGGGGTCGAACCCCGGGTGGGTGGTGCACACCGAAGGCTCGCCGCGATCGAGGATCAGCCAGATCCGTGTGGGCACCTCGTCCCGGTAGTCGAACTCCATGACGACCCGGCCATCCGGCGTCCGTTCGGTGTCGACGCGCCGGTGCATCCACCAGGTCAACGTGACGGGATCGCACTCCCGGGGCACCGGCTCCGTGAACATCCAGCGCACGGTCCACTCCCCGAGCGCCGTGATGACGGCCTCGAGGTCGCGGCCGGCCGGCGTCAGGTGGTACTCGGAGCCGTGGCCACCGGCCGCCGGCACGATGCGCACGACCCCCTTGCGCTCCAGGTAGCGCAACCGTTTGGCCAGCAGCGTCCTGGAGATGCCGGGCAGGCCGCGCTCGATCTCGTTGAAGTGGGTGCTGCCGAGCACCATCTCGCGCAGGATCAACGGCGTCCACCGTTCGGCGAGCACCTCGCTGCCCAGCGCGACCGGGCAGTACTGGCCATACTCCCGCATGCCGTCCATGGTCGCGCCGTGGCCGCCGAAGTCGAGTCCATTTTCAGCACTAGGCAGCCGCGACCGCCGGCCGCACCATTGGCGCCATGACGCTCACCGAACCATCCGTCGACACTGACACCAGGGAGGCCGAGCTCGTCCAGTGGGCGGCCGACCTCGGTGCGAAGATCGAACCATTCGCCGCCACCCACGATCGTGACGGGACCTTCGTGACCGAGGCCTTCACCATCCTCAAGGAGGCCGGCTACCTGGCCCTCGGCGTGCCCACCGAGCTGGGTGGCCACGGCGCCAGCATCCGGCAGGTCGCCATGGCCCAACGCCAGCTCGCCCGCGCCTGCGGCTCGACCGCGCTCGCCTCGGCGATGCACCAGCACGTCACCCTGTTCACGGCCTGGCGCTACCGCCGAGGCCTGCCGGGTGCCGAGGGCACGCTGCGCCGCATCGCCGACGAAGGGATCGTCCTCGTCTCCACCGGCGGCGCCGACTTCACCCAGCCCCGCGGCACCGCCGTCGCCGTCGAGGGCGGCTTCCGGGTGACCGGGCGCAAGGTGTTCGCCAGCCAGGTCGAGGTCGGCGACGTGTTCTCGACGATGTTCGTGTACGACGACCCGGCGGAGGGCCGCAAGGTCCTGAACATGGCCGTGCCCGTGCGCGCCGACGGCGTCACCGTGCTGGACAACTGGGACACCCTCGGCATGCGCGGCACGGGCTCGCAGGACGTGCTCATCGAAGACGTCTTCGTTCCCGAGGACAAGGTCCTGGCCCGCCGGCCCTTCGGCGTCCTCGACCCGCCGCTGCAGGTGATCGCCAGCATCGCCTTCGGTGTGATCAACGGCGTCTACCTCGGCGTGGCCGAGACCGCCCGCGACGCGGCCGTCGCCCAGGTGATCGGCACCGCCAAGGCCGACGATCCCGGAGTGCAGCGCCAGATCGGCCTGATGGACACCCGCCTCCGCGTGATGTCGTGGGCCCTCGACGGGGCCCTCCGCTCGATCGGCGACGATCCGTCACCGTCGCACGACAACGTCGCAGCGATGATGGCGGCCAAGCGGGAGATCGCCAACGGCGGCATCGAGGTCTGCGACCTGGCGATGGAGGTCGCCGGCGGCAGCGCCTACTTCAAGTCCTCGGTCATCGAGCGGTGCTACCGCGACATCCGGGGCATCAAGTTCCACCCGCTCTCGCCCGAGCAGACGCTCACCCACGCAGGGCGCGTGGCGCTCGGACTGCCGGCCGACCAGCTCTGAGGTGCTAACAGTGCGCGCATGGTCGCACTGAAGCAGGAGATCGATCCCGTCGAGGTCGGGCTGGATGCTGCGCGTCTGGCCCGCCTCGACGCCCACTTCGCCAGGTACGTCGACGACGGCCGCCTGCCCGGGTGGCTCGTCGCCGTCGCCCGCCACGGCCGGCTGGCCCACGTCGCCACGTACGGGCACCGCGACGTGGAGGCGGGACTGCCGGTGGAGACCGACACGATCTGGCGGATCTACTCGATGACCAAGCCGATCACGGCCGTCGCCGCCCTGATCCTGTGGGAGGAGGGCGGCTTCGAGCTGAGCGACCCGGTCCGCCGCTACGTCCCGTCGTTCGGCGACGTGCGCGTGTGGCGCGGCGGTTCGGCGGTGCGCCCGGAGACGGAGCCGCTCACGGAGGAGATGCGGATCTGGCACCTCTTCACCCACACGAGTGGCCTCACCTACGGCTTCATGCAAGCCCACCCCGTCGACGCCCTGTACCGCCAGGCCGGCTTCGAGTGGGCGGTGCCCGACGGCCTCGACCTGGCCGGCATGTGCGATCGCCTCGCCGGCCTGCCGCTGCTGTTCCAGCCGGGGCGGGAGTGGAACTACGGCATGAGCACGGACGTGCTCGGCATGGTCGTCGAGGCGGCCGCCGGCATGCCGTTCGCCGAGTTCGTCCAGCGCCGCGTGCTCGACCCGCTGGGCATGAACGAGACGACGTGGTTCGTCGGCCCCGAGCGGGCCGAGCGCCTCGCCGCCCTGTACGTGCCGACACCCGGGACCGGGGCGATCATGCGCTACGACGGGATGGGCGCCGCCGCCCTCGAGGAGCCGCCGGCCACGCTGGGCGGCGGCGGGCTGTGCTCGACGGCGGGCGACTACCTCCGCTTCGCCGACATGCTGCGGCGACGCGGCGAGCTGGACGGTGTGCGCCTGCTGGCCCCGGGGACCGTCGACTACATGGCGTCGAACCACCTGCCCGGCGGCGCCGACCTCTCGGCGTTCGGCCGGCGGCTGTTCAGCGAGACCACGTTCGATGGCGTCGGCTTCGGGCTCGGCGTGAGCGTCCACCTCGACCCGGTGAAGGCCAAGGTGCCGGGCAGCGTCGGTGCCCACGGCTGGGGCGGGGCGGCCAGCACGAACTACTGGGTCGACCCCAGACAGGACCTCTGCGTGCTGTTCATGACGCAGCTGCTGCCGAGCGACTCGCTGCCGCTGCGCAGCCAGCTGCGCCAGCTGGTGTACGCCGCCCTGGTCGGTTGAGCCTCAGACGACGTACTTCGGGGCGCTGACGCCGCCGAGCAGCGCCGACACGAGGATGCCGAGCGGCAGCGTCCCGACGTAGCCCACGTGGACGCCGACGTTGCCCAGGAAGAGCATCATCAGCCACGTCGCCGGGAACGTGGCCACGATGAACACGACGATGAAGGCGAGGAACATCCGGATCACGGGACAAGTCTCTCCCACGACGGCTCGCCACACGCGGATGCGGGCATCATCGGGGGATGGCAACCGAAGACGACGCCCGCCGCATCGCCATGACGCTGCCCGAGACGACGGAGAAGCCGAGCTACGGGACGCCCGGGTTCCGCGTCAAGGACAAGCTGTTCGCCCGCATCCACGACCTCCCCGAGACGCTCGTCGTCTGGGTCACCGACATGGACGAGAAGGAGGCGCTGCTCGAGCGCGGCGCCCGAGAAGTTCTTCGAGACACCCCACTACGACGGCTACCCGATGGTCCTGGTCCGCCTTCCCGAGGTCGACGAGGCCGAGCTGACAGAGGTGCTCACCGATTCGTGGCGGGCACGGGCACCCCGGCGCCTGCTCGCCGACTTCGACGCCGGTCACCCGCCGCGGTGACGGGGCTCAACCGTCGACGACGTCGACGGTGAACGTCACGGACTCCCCGCTGGCCGAGTTGGTCAGCGTGACCTCGGTCGACCCGACGGCGGTCGCCTCGAGCCCCGGGTTGAACTGGGCGCTGCCGTCATCACGCCCGGGGACGAAGCTGACGACATCCGGGTCGGCGATCTCGGCGGTCCAGTCGGTCGAGGTCTCGTCGTCGCCGGTGATGTCCACGGTGCCGCCCGTGCGCACCTCCACCGTCGTGCCGCCGACCGACCCGATGTCGACGATCACCGGCGGGAGCGGGTTGGTCGCCGCCTGCGTGGTGCTCGCCGCATCGTCGTCGTCGTCATCGCCGCAGCCGGCGAGCCCCACGGGCAGCGCGAGCGCGATGAGGACGCCGAGAGCCAGTGCGGGGCGGCGGTTCACGCGTCGCCGAAGGTACCAGGACGAGGTGCGACGATGGGATGGTGCCGGCGATCGACGACGTCCAGCGGCGCGCCCGGTTGGCCCGCCGGCACCGCCTGACACCGGGGTGTCGGGCGGAGGACGTCCCGGCCGCCGCGACGTCGGTCGTCGCGCTGCATGCCACCGACCTGACCTCGGTGCACCTCGCGGCGTGGGCGCGGGGCGACGGCATCCACCGACCCGACGTCGAGCGGGCGCTGTACGACACCCGCTCCGTCGTCGTGCAGATGGCGATGCGCCGCACGCTGTTCGCCGTGCCTGCTGACGCGCTGGCCGTCGTCGTCCACGGCGCCGGTCGCCGGGTCGCCGAGGCCCAGTCACGGGCGCTCGTCCGCGACGTCGAGCGCCACGGGGTGCACGTCGACGGCGCCGGCTGGCTCGCCGCCACGAGCGCGGACGTCGTCGGGTTCCTGTCCGAGCGCCCGCCGGCCACGTGGGCCGAGCTGCGCACCGCCGTGCCGGCACTCGCCAGCACCGTCATCTACGGCGCCGGCAAGCGGTGGGGCGGCGACGCGCCCCTCGGCCCTCGGGTGCTGACCGCCCTCTCGGCGAGGGGCGACATCGTGCGCGCCGGGAACACCGGGACGTGGATGAACCCGCGCCCGACGTGGACGACGATGGCGGCCTGGCTCGGCGCGCCGCTGCCGCCGATGGAGCCGGCGGACGCGCGTCGCGCGTTGGTGGCCCGTTGGCTGCGGTCGTTCGGGCCGGGCACCGCCCACGACATCGTGTGGTGGCTCGGTGGCACCGCCGGGCACGTGCGCGCCGCGCTCGCCGAGCTGGAGGCCGTCGAGGTCACGCTCGACCACGGCGCCGTCGGCTACGTGCTGCCGGACGACCTCGCGCCGGAGGAACCGATCGACCCGTGGGCGGCGCTGCTGCCGACGCTCGACCCGACGACGATGGGCTGGCACGAGCGCGACTGGTACCTCGGCGCGCACCGTGCCGCGCTCTTCGACACGGCGGGCAACGGCGGCACCACGGCGTGGTGGGACGGCCGCATCGTCGGCGGCTGGGACCAGGCCGACGACGGCAGGGTCCGCGTCCACCTGCTGGAGGACGTCGCGCCGGCAGGGGCTCGAGCCCTCGACGACGAGGCCGACCGCCTCACGGCCTGGCTCGACGGCGCCCGCCCCGGCAGCCGCTGGCGCGCACCGATGTTCCGCACGGGTTGACCCCGACGCCCCCAATCTGGGCGGGAATCTCACCACCAAGCCATCTGGGCGGGAATCGTCCCAGGTGCTGGCGAGGATCCCGCCCGGATCGAGGAACACGCTCGACGTGCCTAACGTCGAGGCGTGGCCGGCGCATGAACCCTCGACCCACCGGCCGGCTGCTGCCGACCGCGGACGGTCGCGACCTCGTCCTGACGAGGACGTTCCGCGCCGACATCGAGGACGTCTGGGCGAGCATCACCGAGTCGGAGCGGACGGCCCGCTGGTTCGCCAGCTGGAGCGGCGAGGCCGCGGTCGGCGCCTCGATCCGCTACCGCCTCGAGTTCGAGGAGGGCTCGCCCGAGGGCGACATGCGCATCGACGCCTGCGAGCCGCCGCACCACCTCGCCGTGTCGACGATCGACGAGTACGGAACCTGGCGCCTGGAGGCGCGGCTGCGCCGGGAGGGCGACGTCACGATGCTGGATCTCGTGCACCACCTCGACGACGACACCGATCTCGGATCGACCGGCCCGGGGTGGGAGTACTACCTCGACATGCTCGTCGCTTCGCGTGAGGGCACCGGGCAGCCGGACTTCGACGACTACTACCCGGCGCAGCAGCCGTACTACGAGGCACTGGCGGCGGAGAGCGCCACGACCCGGCTCACGCGCCACATCCGAGCGCCGCGCCGCGACGTGTACGGCGCGCTGCTCGACCCGGCCGCCGTGCAGCGCTGGATGGTGCCCGACGGGATGACCAGCGAGGTGCACGCCTTCGACGCGCGCGAAGGCGGCGAGTTCCACATCTCGCTGACCTACGACGATCCGACCGCCGCGGGGAAGACCGCCGGCGCGACCGACACGTTCCGAGGCCGGTTCGCCCGGCTCGTCCCGGACGCCGAGGTCGTCCAGGTCATCGAGTTCGAGACACCCGACCCCACGATGGCCGGCGCGATGACGATCACCTACCGCCTCGCGGAAGCGCCCGGCGGCACCGAGCTCACCGCCTCGCACGAGAACGTGCCGCCGGGCGTGTCGCCCGCCGACAACGAGCTCGGCTGGAGCATCTCGCTCGGCAAGCTGGCGCGGCTGGTCGAGGCCGGCGACGGCTCGGCCAGCCGGCGGTGATCTCGATCTCGACCCAGGTGCGGCCGTCCTCCGACGTCACGAACGGAGCGTGACCGTACCGACGACCTCGTTGTGACACCCCCGAAATAGGATGTCGAACATGAGTTCGGACGACGTCGATGACCTCGCCAGAGGCCTCGACGAGCTCGACGCCGACGGTCTGGCGGCCCGCCTCGTCACGCTCGAACGCGTGGTGCGGCGGGCCGAGGCCGCCATCGTCGCCGTGCTCGAGACTGCCGACCGGCGCGGCTCGTGGAAGGTGGACGGACACGCCTCCGTGCGCGGATGGGCGCGGGCGACTGTGCGCTGGTCCGACCTCGAGGTCCGCGACCGGGTGCGCACCGTCGCCGTGTGCCGGGACGCACCAGCGGTGCACGCCGAGCTGGCCGCCGGCCGCCTCGGTGTGGCCCAGGTGCGTGAGCTCGGCCGCGCGACACGCCAACCCGCGCGTCGGTCATCGTCTCGTCGACGCGCTGCCCACGCTCCTCGAGCACGCCCAGCACCTGCCGGACGCGGCATTCAAGTGCAGTGTCCGGCGCTGGGAGGCGCTCGCCGACGTCGACGGCGCCCATCAGGGCCACGACGCCGCCGATGCCAACCGCTCGGCGCACGCCGTCATCGTCGGCGACCGCTTCCACCTCGATGCGACAGCTGGCGTCATCGCGGGCACCAGCATCGTCGAGATCCTGCGCCACTTCGAGCAAGCGCAGTTCGACGCCGAGTGGGACGACCTGCGGGCCCGCTACGGCGAGGGCGCGTGCCCGGCGATGCTCGAACGCACTGCCCCTCAACGACGCTTCGACGCGCTGTGCGCGGTGTTCGAGCGGGCGGCGGGCACTGCGCCGGGCACGCGCCAACCCGAGCCGGTGGTCAACATCGTCGTCGACCAGGCGACGTGGGAGGCGTGGGTCGCCCGCCTGTCCGGCGAGCAGCCCGACGCCCCGCTGCCCGATGCGGCCGACGTCGACGCACGGCGCTGCGAGACCGTCGACGGCGCGCCGGTGGACCCGGCGGACGCCGTGATCGCCGGCATCGTCGGTCACGTCCGGCGGGTCGTCATGGACAGTTCCGGCGTGGTGATCGACCTCGGCCGCAAGCGTCGGATGTACACAGGCTCGGCGCGCGAGGCCGCCGTCCTCCAAGGCCGACGATGTTGGTGGCCCGGGTGCGGGCAACCGTCCTCGCACATCGACCACAGCACCGACTGGGCGCGCGACGGCCACACCAACCCGGCGAACGCGGCACCCGCCTGTCCCCGCCACAACCGCTACAAGAACCGCGGGTACCTCACATGGCGCGACCGTCGCGGCCGCTGGCACACGCATCGACCCGACGGCACGGAGATCGTCGCGGCGTAGGTGGCTGGCCGGGGAGCCTCACGGTCACCGCGCTGCCGTCGGTGACCACCGCCACCCCCAACAGCGTGCGCCAGGGCCAGAGTGCGTCGATCGTGGTCAACGGGACGGGCTTCCCCGCCGACTTCGTGACCGGCGGCGGCTCGATCTCGTTCGGCCCGGGTGTCGCCGTCAACCCGGTCGTGCGCAACTCGTTGACTCGGCTCACGGGGGCCTCCGGTCCGTGACGGTGACCAACCCGGACGCCGGCACGGTCACCAAGGGGAACGCGTTCCGCGTGACCTGACGCCGGGTCAGGCGGCAGCGCGGGTGAGGTCGGCGAGCTCGCGCTGATCGATGACGTGGTCGACGAGGCCGTACGCGACGGCCTCGTCGCCGCGCACGATGTAGTCCCGGTCGATGTCGGCGGTGATGCGCTCCTCCGTCTGGCCGGTGGCACCGACGAGGATCGAGATCATCCGCCGGCGCATCTCGACGACCTCGGCGATCTGCAGCTCGAGATCGGTCGACTGGCCCTGGGCGCCGCCGTGGGGCTGGTGGATCAAGACACGTGAGTTCGGCAGCGTGGAGCGCTTGCCCGGCGCGCCGGCGGCGAGCAGCACGGCTGCCGCCGACGCCGCCTGGCCGACGCAGATCGTGGCCACGTCCGGCGCCACGAAGCGCATCGTGTCGTGGATGCCGAACAGCGCGGTCATGTCCCCGCCAGGTGAGTTGATGTACAGCGAGATGTCCTTGGTCGTCGACTCGGCCTCGAGGTGGAGGAGCTGGGCGACCACGAGGTTGGCGGAGGTGTCGTCGATGGCGGTGCCGAGGAAGATGATCCGGTTGGCGAGCAGCCGTGAGTAGATGTCGTACGCCCGCTCGCCGCGGTTGGTCGACTCGATGACGGTGGGGACGAGCATGGCGGCCTCCGGGTTGATCGTGCAACTGATTGATTGCACATCAACGGTAGCGAGCCGGAACCACATCGCGCAACCCGTCGGTTGCGCGTTAGCATCGCCACATGGACGTGACCCGCACGGTGGAGACGGACCTGACGGCCGACGAGCTGTGGCGGCTGATCGGCGACGGCGCCGGGTGGGCGTCGTGGATGGTCGACGAGGCCGCGGTCGACGTGGCGCCGGGGGCCGAGGGGACGGTGGTCGACGACGGGGTCACGCGCCAGGTCCGGGTCGACCGAGTTGTGGACGGCCGGACGGTCGACTTCACGTGGTGGCCGGCCGACGACCGGGGGGACGCCTCCTCCGTCACGCTGCGCGTGCTCCCACGCGCCGGCGGCAGCGCGCTGCACATCACGGAGCGCCACCGCGCGTCGGCGGCGCGCGGACGTGACGGCGTGGGACGTCCGCGCCCTGGTGCTCGTCGCCCTCATCGGGTCCCTCGTGCCGGCGGGGTGAGCGACCGACCGCTCGACGAGCTGTTCAGCGTGCTCGCCGATCCGACCAGGCGGGCGGTGCTGGAGCGCCTCGTGCACGACGGGCCGGAGACGGCGACGCGCCTGGCCGAGCACTTCCCGGCCTCCCGCCAGGCGATCGCCAAGCACCTCCGCACGCTGGCCGACGCCCATCTGGTGGTCGCCGAGCGCGACGGGCGCGAGGTGCGCTACCGTGCGACGACCGAGCGCCTGGCGGACGTCATCACGTGGTTGTTGGGGGCGAGCCGGGGCTGGGACCGCCGGATCGAGCGGCTGCGATCCACGCCAGGCCCCGCGGCGAGAGGCGGTAGCCGGTCTCCAGGCTCTCGGTGAGCCCGAGGGCCTTCAACTTGCGCACGTCGGCCTTGAAGGCCAGCCGCTCGCGCCCGAGGGCTTCGGCGAGGTCGCCCGCCCTGACCGCGGGCTGTTCGGCGATCAGCGCCAGCACGGCGGCCGTCCACGGACCGGTGCGGCTCGCCCGGTCGAGGCGCTGCAGTCGCACGGCGAGGGCGGCGGCGTCCTCGTCGGTCAGCTCGGTCTGCTCGCGGAGGGCGAGGCGCGGATCCGGACCGGCGAGGTGGAAGGCGATGCGGTACAGCTGGCCGTCCCGCCCGGCGAGCTCGGCGAGGAGCTCGTCGCGCGAGTCGAATCCGGCGCGCCGCGCGTCGGCGGCGGTGATGTCGGGCTCATCGATCGCGGTGACCTGGTCGATGGCCAGCCGCCCGGCCGCCATCGTCAGCGTGCCGCCGGCGCGCACCGTCGGACGCCGCCACCGGCGGAAGGCGAGCGTCACCGAACCGTCGCCGATGCCCGCCCAGAAGCGCTGCCGGAAGAGCATCCGTCAGCCGGCCAGGAGGAACACCGCGACCCAGTGCACCGTCGCGGCGGCGACGACCAGGGTGTGGAACACCTCGTGGTACCCGAACACGGCCGGCCACGGGTCCGGCCGCTTCAGCGCGTACACGACGGCGCCGACCGTGTAGAGGCCGCCGCCGACGGCGATCAGCACCAGCTCGGCGGCGGACAGTGCGGCGAGGTACGCCGGGAGGTCGAGGAGCACCTGCCACCCGGCGACGAGGTAGACGAGGGCCACGAGGGCCGACGGGGCGTCCAGCCACAGCATCCGGATGGCGACGCCCACCGCGGCGAGGACCCAGGCCACGACGAGCAGGACGACGCGGGTGGTCCCCTCGAGCCCCAGCACGATCACGGCGGTGTACGTGCCGGAGATCCCGACCAGGATCATCGAGTGGTCCAGGCGCCGCAGCAGGCGCCGCGGCCGGTGGGCCAGCTGGCGGGCGTGGTAGGTGCCGCTGACGGCGAGCATGGCCGTGACGCACGTGCCGTAGACGATGACCGCTGCCCTGGATCCGCCGGGCGGCGCGCGCACGACGAGGACGGCGGTGAGGACGATGGCGACGGGCACCGACCACCGGTGGAACGTCCCGCGCAGTGCCGGGCGCAGGACGGCGGGGACGTGCCCGCCCGCGGCCTCGACGACGTCCGTCACGGCGTCGAATTCTGTCAGGGTGCGGCTGCCGACGCGCCGTGCCTCCCGGCTCCACTGGCGAAGCGGGCGGCGCCGGCCTGGGTCTCGCCGCTCTCGATCGTGGCGAACCCGCGGCTCGCCTCGTTGCGCATCGCCGCGTCCTCGGGCAGATCCCACTGCTCGATGGCCGACAGCCGGTCGTTGCGCAGGCACACCTGCGGCAGGGCCGCCAGCTCGGCGCCCAGCGCCACCGCGGCCGCCAACGCCTGGCCCGGCGGCGTGACGCGGTTGACGAGACCGATCCGCTCGGCCTCGACCCCGTCGACGCCACGCCCGGTGAGGATCAGGTCGATCGCCCGGCTGTGGCCGATGAGGCGGGGCAGGCGGACGGTGCCGAGGTCGACGAGGGGCACGCCGAAGCGCCGGCAGTACACGCCCAGGACGGCGTCCGCGGCGGCCACGCGCAGGTCGCACCAGAGGGCCAGCTCCAGGCCGCCGGCGACGGCTGGGCCCTCGATGGCCGCGATGACCGGCTTGCCGAGGCGCAGGCGGGTCGGCCCCATCGGACCCGGTCCGTGGTCCGTCACGGGCCGGCGGTCGCCCTGCGACAACGCCTTGAGGTCGGCGCCGGCGCAGAAGTAGCCACCGGCGCCGGTGAGCACGGCCACGGCGGCATCGTCCGCGGCGTCGAACGCGGTGAAGGCGTCGAGCAGCTCGGCGGCCGTCGCCGCGTCGACGGCGTTGCGACGCGCCGGCCGGTCGATGGTGACGATGCGGACGGGTCCGCGGTCCTCGATCAGGAGGTTCGTCATCGCGGTTCGAACACGACGACCGGGATCTGCCGGGTCGTGTTGGCGGCGTACTCGTCGAACCCGGGCATGCGATCGGCCATCGCCCGCCACAGCCGCGCTCGCTCGTCGCCCTCGGCGACCCGCGCCCGCACCGGGAACGTCTCGGTGCCGACCTCCACGGTCACGTCAGGGTCGGCGACGAGGTTGCGGAACCACTGCGGGTCGTCCGGCGCGCCACCCTTGGAGGCGATGACGACGTAGTTGTCACCGTCGCGTGTGTAGACCAGTGGGTTGGTGTAGGCCGTGCCGGTCGTGGCACCGCGGTGGTTGACGAGGATCATCGGGGCGCCCGCGAACTGGCCGCCGACGGCACCGGCGTTGGCCCGGAACTCCTCGACGATGGCGCGGTTGAAGTCGTTGAACGTGTCCGTCACGCCGTCATGCCTATCGCCGGGCCGCGGCCGGCGCACCATCGCGGCGCACCACGTGGTCGAGCAGCCGCCGTGCCGGTGCCTCGGCGGGGCGTGTGCCCCGCCACACGACACGCACCGGCTGCTCGATGCGCACGTCGGCCAGCGGCAGCACGCGCAGCCGGCCCGCCTGCACCTCGCCGGCGACGCGGCAGCGCGGGACGAACGCGACGCCGGCGCCGTTCACGGCGGCGAGCAGCGCGGCCGCCGTCCCCGTCACCTCCACCCGCTCGCCGCCGGCCTCCAGCCCGTGAGCGGCGAGCGCGGCCTCGACCACATCGAGCGTGCCGGACCCGCGGCGACCGAGGACGAGCGTGGCCGCCGCCAGGTCGCGGCCGGTCACCGGCCGACGGCGACCGAACCACCGGTGCGGCGGCCCCACGACCGGCACCACCTCCTCGCTGGCGACGACCTCGGACCGCAAGCCGAGCGGGGCACCGGGTCCTTCGGTGAACCCGACGGCCGCCTCGCCCGCCCGGACCGTCTGGGCCACCGTGAGCGTGTCGCCCTCGGTGAAGTCGAAGCGCACGGTGTCGAGCCCGGCGGCCGCGACCCAGCCAGGCAGGAAGTGGTCGGCGACGTGGCGGGTCGCCGTCACCGCGAGGCGGGTCTGCTCGTCCCGCCGCGCCCCGGCCCGGTCGACCAGCGCGACGGTGGCGGCGACGACCTCGGCGCAGGCCGACGCCAAGTGCACGCCCGCGGCCGTCGCGACCGAGCCGGACGGGCTGCGGTCGAGCAGCTGGACGCCGAGTTGGCGCTCGAGCTTCTGGAGCTTGGCCGTCGCCGACGGTTGCGTGAGGCCGTGCCGCACGGCCGCCTTCGACACGCTCCCGAGCTCCACGACGGCGAGGAAGAGGCGCAGCGCGGAGATGTCCACTGCATCGACGACAGGCATGAGTGCCATAGGTAGAGCCTATGGGGCTCGCGGCAACGCGGGCGTTCCCGATCGGTCTCCGCTGCGGTTGGCTGGAGGGGTGGACGTGGTGCGCTACGGGGTGATCGGCACGGGGATGATGGGCATCGAGCACATCGAGAACATCCGCGCCGTCCCCGGCGCCGTCGTGACCGCCGTCGCCGACCCCTACGAGCCGTCGCGGGCGGCCGGGCAGGAGGCCGCCGGCCCCGAGGCCGTGACGTTCGCCCACCACGCCGACCTGCTGGCGAGCGGGCGGTGCGACGCGGTGGTCGTGGCGTCGCCCAACCACACGCACGTCGACGTCGTCGGCGACGTGCTGGCGACCGACCTGCACGCGCTCGTCGAGAAGCCGCTGTGCACGACCGTCGAGGACTGCCACCGCCTCATCGAGCTCGACGCCCGGCGGCCGGCCGGCGCCGTGACGTGGGTCGGGCTGGAGTACCGCTACATGCCGGCGGCGGCCGAGCTGATCCGCCTCGTCCACGGCGGCGCGGTGGGCACGCCGCGGATGGTCGCCATGCGCGAGCACCGCTTCCCGTTCCTCACGAAGGTCGGCGACTGGAACCGGCTCACCGAGAGCACCGGCGGGACGCTGGTCGAGAAGACGTGCCACTTCTTCGACCTGATGAACGTGATCATCGGCGAGCGCCCGACGCGCGTCATGGCGTCGGGCGCCCAGGACGTCAACCACCTCGACGAGGTGGTCGACGGCCGGCCCGCCGACATGCTCGACAACGCCTTCGTCGTCGTGGACTACCCCGGCGGCGCCCGCGCCCTGCTCGACCTGTGCATGTTCGCCGAGGCGACGCACCACCAGGAGGAGCTGTCCGTCGTCGGCGCGGCGGGCAAGGTGGAGGCGCTGATCCCGCCCGGCACGGTCCGCGTCGGCCGTCGCGGCGAGCACTGGATCGGCCACGTCGAGAGCTACGACGTGCACGACAGCTCCGTCGCCCACGAGGGGCTGCACCACGGGTCCAGTTACCTCGAGCACGTCCACTTCCTGGAGGCCGTCCGCCGCGGCGGCCCACCCGAGGTGACGCTGGAGGACGGGCTGTGGTCCGTCGCTGCCGGCGTCGCCGCCCACCGCAGCATCGAGCTCGGCCGCCCCGTCGAGCTCAAGGAGGTACTGGGATGAACACGAGCAGATGCGAGCGACGAGGCGCCAGCCGAGGAGCGGCCGGCAGCGGCCTGCGTGGTCGGGGAACGCCATGATCGAGCTGAGTTGGTTCTCCGCGCTCTGCGACGACGACTACGAGTTCCTGGGGGTGCCCGACCCGCTGCTGCGCAGCTCGTTCGAGCACTGCCGCAACATCGTGCTGACCGCCGACCGCTACGGCTTCGACAACGTGCTGCTGCCGTCGGGCTACGCCCTCGGCATCGACAACACGACGTTCGCCGCCGGCATGGCGCCGATGACGTCGCTGCGCATGCTGCTCGCCGTGCGCTGCGGCGAGCTGGTCGTGGCGCAGCTGGCCCGCCAGCTGGCCACCCTCGACCAGATGCTCGGCGGCCGGTTGACCGTGAACATCATCTCCAGCGAGCTGCCCGGGGAGGCGCTCGCCAGCGGTCCGCGCTACCGCCGCTCGACCGAGGTGATGTACGCCCTGCGCGAGCTGCTCGACGGCAAGCCGGTGAAGTTCCACGGCGACTTCGTCGACATCGACATCGACCCGCCACGCGTCACGACCGTTTCCGGCAGCAGCCCGTTGTTCTACTTCGGCGGCCTCTCACCGGACGCCCGTGAGTGCGCCGCCGCCGGCGCCGACGTCTTCCTGATGTGGCCGGACACGACCGCCAAGGTGCTCGACGTCAAGGCCGACATGGACGCCCGCGCCGCCGCCAAGGGCCGCCGGTTGCGCTACGGCTGGCGTTCCCACGTGATCGTGCGGGAGACCGAGGACGAGGCGCGCGCCGCCGCCCGGCGCCTGCTGTCGAAGCTCGACGTCGAGACCGGCGCGGCGATCCGCCAGCGCTCGCTCGACTCGACGTCGGCCGGTGTCGCCCGCCAGGCGGCGCTGCGCGACGAGGCCGACGACGAGGGCTACGTCGAGCGCCACCTGTGGACCGGCGTCGGCCGCGCCCGCTCGGGTGCCGGGGCGGCCATCGTCGGCGATCCCGACCAGGTGCTGGCCAAGATCGAGGAGCTGGCGGAGGCCGGCATCGAGGCGTTCATCCTGTCGGGCTACCCGCACGCCGCCGAGTGCGATCTGTTCGCCCGCCACGTGCTGCCGCGGCTCGACCACGGCCGCCTCGAGTTCACGCCCGATCCCGTCAACCCGGGGTGAACGGAGGCAGTCTGGGCAGACTGCGGGCGTGAAGCGCCTGAACTGCCCGACGTGCGCCAACGAGGTGTTCTTCGACTCGCTGGCGTGCGTCCGCTGCCTCACGGAGCTCGTCATGGAGCCGGACGAGTCGCTGACGGTCGGCGCCATCGACACGGCCACGCCATGCGGCAACCGCTGGACGTGGAGCTGCAACTGGCGCTCGGCCCCGGCCGACGACGGCGTGGCCAAGTGCGCCAGCTGCCGTCTCGTCGACGACGGCGGCCGCGGCACCGAGCTCTCGATGGTCCTCTACCAGTCCGCCCAGCGGCGGGCCCTGTACCAGCTGACCGAGCTCGGCGTTCCCTGGGGTGGCGGCACCGGCGCCCCGCTGCGCTTCAGCTACCGATCGCGCACGGTGGACGAGGAGGCCCTCATCGGCCATGCCGGCGGTGAGATCACGCTCGACCTCGACGAGGCCGACCAGGCGCGGCGCGAGCAGATCCGCGCCAGGCTGGGCGAGCGCTACCGCACGCCGCTCGGCCACATCCGCCACGAGCTCGGCCACTACGTGTGGATGGTCCTGGTCGCCCCCGACCCGGCGCACCTCGAGGAGTTCCGCACGGTCTTCGGCGACGAGCGGACCAACTACGCGGCCGCGTTGGCGGCCCACTACGACCGCATCGACGACGGCTCGTGGCGCCACGACCACGCGTCGTTCTACGCGCTCCGCCCATCCGTGGGAGGACTTCGCCGAGTCGTGGGCGCAGGTGATGCACGTCCACGACGTCGTCGAGACCGGCGCGGCGTGGGGCGTGGTCGCGCCGCCGGCCGACCCGGGCGACGCGATGGCGTGGCTGGCGACGTCGACGGCCGCCACGCTGGCCGCCAACGAGCTCGCCCACGCGATGGGCGCCGGCGATCCGTACCCGTTCGCGCTGGCGGCGACCGTCCAACGCAAGGTCGGCTACTGCTGGCGGCTCGTCCACTCGCGGTGACAGGGGTACCGTGAGAGCGATGCCGCCCACGCCGGCACCGCCTGCCCTCTCCGAACGCTCGACCATCGAGCACGTCGCCCACGCCGCTGGCGTCTCGGTGGCCACCGTCAGCAGGGCATTGCGCGGCCTGCCCAACGTCGCCGTGTCCACACGGGCGCGGGTGGAGGAGGTCGCCCGCGAGCTCAACTACCGGGCCGACCCGGCCGCCTCGCGGCTGGCCGCCGGGCGCGGCCGCACCGTCGCCGTGGTCGTCCCGCACATCAACTCGTGGTACTTCGCCAACGTCGTCGCCGGCGCCGAGGCGGTGTGCGCCGCCGACGGCTACGACCTGCTGGTGATCACGGCGCCGAACGTCGACGCCCGCGAGTACGCCGTCGCCATCGCCGGTGGGCTCGACCGGCGTGTCGACGGCCTGATCTTCGTCGAGGTCGCCCTGTCGGCCACCGACCTGATCGAGCTGAGGCGCCGGCCGCTGGGCGTCGTGACGATCGGCCACAAGGTCGCCGACTTCCCGTCGGTGTGCATCGACAACCGGGCGATCGGGCGGCTCGCCGGTGACCACCTCGTCCGACTGGGCCACCAGCGCATCGGCATCCTCGGGGCCCAGGCCGAGGCGCCGGCCCACTTCGACGTCCCCGGCCAGCGCATCGCCGGGGCGGTCGACGCCCTCGCCGCCGCTGGCGTCGCCCTCGACGCCGGGCTGGTCGGCACCGGCGAGTTCACCGTCGAGGGTGGGCACCGTGCCGCCCTCGACCTGCTGCAACGGCGCGATCGTCCGTCGGCCATCTTCGCCCTCTCCGACGAGATGGCGTTCGGCGCCTTCATCGCCGCCCGGCGGCTGGAGCTGGCGATCCCGGGTGACGTCTCGCTCGTCGGCGTCGACGACCACGAGGTCGCCGAGGTGCTCGGGCTCACGACGGTGCGCCAGCGCGTGGTCGACCACGGCGCGCTGGCCGCCCGCACGCTGTTGCGCTGCCTCGCCGACGAGGCCGTGCCGGCGTCGTCGATCCCCACCCGACCTGTGGAACTGATCGTGCGCACGTCGACGGCAGCGCCTTGACGCCGGACCGGCCGTCTGTAAGCGTTTGCATCGGCCGCGACTCCAAACGGCCAACGTGAACCATTCCGAAGGGGGATGCGATGAGGAAACGCTGGCTGCGCCTTGCGGCCGTACCGATCGCCTTGGCGTTCGTGGCTGCTGCCTGCAGCACGTCGGACGACGACGATGACGCCGGTGGCGACGACGACACCGAAGCGACGACAGAGGGCACCGAGGCCTCGGGCACGGAGGGCACCCAGCCCGCCGAGACCGAGGGCACGGGCGGCGGCGACACGGGCGGCGGCAGCGCCGACCTCGCCGGCACCGAGGTCACCGTGTTCGGGTCGGAGAGCTCCGACGAGGAAGCCGGCGCGATGCAGGACGCCCTCGACGTCTTCGCCGAGGAGAACGGCATGACGATCACGTTCGTCGGCGCCCGCGACTTCGAGGAGCAGATCAACAGCCAGGTCACGGGCGGCAACCCGCCGGACATCGCCATCTTCCCGCAGCCGGGCAAGCTCCGCGACTTCGCCGCGAGCGAGGACGTCTTCGCGATCCCTGACGACGTGCTGGCCACGGCCCAGGACAACTGGGACGAGAGCTGGCTGGCGTTCTGGCAGACCGAGGACGGCACGCAGTACGGCGTGCCGGTCAAGTCCGACCTCAAGTCACTCGTGTGGTACAGCCCGGCGGCCTTCGAGGAGAAGGGCTACGAGGTGCCCGAGACGCTCGCCGACTTCGAAGCCCTCACCGGCGAGATGATCGCCAACGGCGACACGCCGCTGTGCGTCGGCATCGAGTCCGGACCGGCCACCGGCTGGCCGTTCACCGACTGGACCGAAGAGGTCATCCTGCGCAACGAGGGCATCGACTACTACAACGGCTGGGTCCTCCACGAGACGCCGTTCAACGACCCGCCCGTGGTCGATGCCATGGCGTGGGTCAACGACCTCTGGTCGACCGAGGGCATGGTCTACGCGGCCGGTGGCTCCATCGCCGCCACGCCGTTCGGTGACAACGCCCAGGCGCTCACCGAAGGCAACTGCATGATGCACCGGCAGGCGAACTTCTTCGCCTCGTTCTTCCCGGAGGGCACCGTGTTCGGCGACGCCGAGGGCGCCATCGACACGTTCTACTTCCCGTCCGACGAGGGTGAGCCGGTGCTGGTGGCCGGGACCAGCGCGGCGGCGTTCCGTGACGCTCCGGAGGTCTGGGCCGTGATGAACTACTACGCCTCCTCGGACTACGCCAACAACCGCCAGGTCGCCCAGCTCGCCCGCAAGGGCCAGGAGGCGGGCCGGGACATCTCCGGCTTCCTGTCGGCAGCGACGGGGGCCGATCCGGCGAACTACAGCCGCGCTGGAGCAGGGGTTCCTCGAGGTGCTGGCGACGGGCACCCCGGCCGGCTTCGACGCCTCCGACCAGATGCCCGGCGAGGTCGGCTCGGGCACGTTCTGGCGGGAGGCGACGGCCCTCGTCAACGGCGACACGGACCCGCAAGCCGCGGCCGACGCCATCGAGAACTCCTGGCCGTCCTGAGCCCATAGGCGACGCCCGAGGCGTTGCACCATCCGTGACGGTGCCGGCGGTCTCCGCCGGCACCGTCCGGTTTCGACCCTCGCCGGTGCACGACCAGCGGGGGGCTAGCGTCCCGAACAGCACGACCACGGGGGGTGGCGATGGCGATCACCGACGAGCAGGAAGTCCACGAGCAGATCGAGCCCAAGGACGAGATCGTCCGCAAGCTGGCGCGCGGCGACACCGAGGCGAAGGCCACGAGGATCACCGGCGAGAGCGTCTTCCGGTTCGTCATCCTCATCGCCATCGTCGGGTTCCTCGGCATCTACGTCGGGCCGAGCGAGATCGCGCAGACGCTCATCAAGGTCGTCGCCGCAGTCGCGTTGTCCGCCGCGCTGTTCATCGGTGCCAACCTGCTGTTCAACCTCGCCTACGACCGGTGGACGCTGTTCAACACGATCGTCGGGGCGATCGCGGGGTTCGTCGGCTACGGCCTGCTCGAGAACGACGGGCTGCTGCGCTCGCTGTACGACCAGCGGCTGACCGTGCTCGGTCAGGGTCCGTTCGACGTCAACGGGTGGCTCTGGGCGCTCATCGGCGGCGCCGCGCTGGCCCTCGTGATGTTCCTGCTCGAGCGCGCCGCGAGAGCAGCTCGCCCGCCTCCCGCTCGCCGTCGTCGGCTTCACCGGCTTCGGCATCCTGACGGCGTTGGCCCTCGACGAGTCGGTGCGCCCGTCGCTGGACTTCACCAAGCTGGCCATCTGCGTCGTCATCGGCGTCGTCGTGCTCGGCCTCATCGGCCTCGTCCGCGGCGGCATCTCGCTGGCCCTGAAGTCGGCGCTCACGGGCGCCGGCATCGGCTGGTTGATCGGGGCGTGGGGCGGCGGTGACGTCGGCAACGGCAACCTCACCGGCGTGATGTACGCGACCGCGATCCCGGCGGCCATCCTCGGGGTGCGCTTCGGCCTCACCCAGCAACCGGAGGCGACCCGCCGCCGGAGGATCGAGCAGAAGTCGCGGGCGTGGATCTTCCTGACCCCGGCCCTGTCGTTCATGTTCGTCGGGCTGGTCGTCCCGCTGATCAAGACGATCTACCAGTCGTTCCGCAACCGCGACAACAGCGAGTTCGTCGGCCTGGAGAACTATCGAGACATCTTCAACGACCCGAACTCGTTCAACCTCGACAACTGGAGCAACTTCTTCACCAGCCAGTTGTTCTACATCGCCCTCGGCATGGTGGCCGTCGGCATCCTCGCCGGCATGGTGTCCGGCCGGCGGACCCGCCAGAAGTTCGAGCGCGGTGAAGCGTCGATGCTGCCGATCTACATCGGCTTCTTCCTGCTCGCCTGCGCCGTGCTGTCGACCGTGCGGGGCACGATCTTCAACAACCTCTGGTGGGTCATCGTCGTCACGTCGCTGTCCACCGCCTTCGGCCTCGGCGTCGCCGTGCTGGCCGACCGGTCCAAGGGCGAGAACATCGCCAAGTCGCTGATCTTCCTGCCGATGGCGATCTCCTTCGTCGGCGCCGGGATCATCTGGCGGTTCATGTACATCGCCCGGCCGCCCACCGACACACAGACCGGCGTGATGAACGCCATCTGGGTGTGGCTCGGCTCGGTGAGCCACTCCGACACCGGCAAGCTCGTCGCCGTCGCCGTGCTCGGCATCGTCGGCCTCGCCATGGCCCTGCTCGCCCAACGGGCCCTGAAGGACCGACGCGGCGCGACCGCCGGTGTGGCCATCGGCTTCCTGCTGCTGATGATCTACTTCATCTACCGCTTCCTCGGGCCGGGCATCGGCGGCGCCAGCGCCGACGGGGACCCGGAGACGATCCTGTTCCAGCAGGAGCCGCCGTTCAACAACATGTGGTTGATGGTGATCCTGATCTGGATCCAGACCGGGTTCGCCATGGTCATCCTGTCGTCGGCGATCAAGGCCGTGCCGACGGAGCTGACCGAGGCGGCGAAGATCGACGGGGCCACCGAGAGCCAGATCTTCTGGCGGATCACCATCCCGCAGATCGCTCCGACGATCGGCGTCGTCGTCACGACGCTGATCGTCACCGTCATGAAGGTCTTCGACATCGTCAAGGTGACGACGAACGGCAACTTCGACACCCAGGTGATCGCCAACCAGATGTTCACGGCCGCCTTCGGCAACTCCAACGAGGGCCTCGGCGGTTCGCTGGCGACGATCCTGTTCATCTCCGTGCTGCCGATCATGTACGTCAACATCCGCCGCATGCAGTCGGCTCGGGTCTGAGGAAGGGATTGCCATGACCGACCTCATGACCAAGCCGATCGCCGATCCGGAGAAGTCCGGCGACGGCAAGACGGGGGGCCTGTACCGCTTCCTGCGCAGCATCCCGACCTGGGTGCTGTGGCTGATCGTCGTCGTGTGGTGCGTGCCGACGCTGGGCCTGCTCGTCAACTCGTTCCGCAGCCGCGACGAGCAGCGCGCCACGGGCTGGTGGTCGGTGCTCACCGGCAACTTCGACGGGTTCACGATGGGGAACTACCGCGAGGTGCTCTCGGCCGACGCCCAGGGCGGGATGAAGCAGGCGCTCGCCAACTCGCTGGCGATCGCCCTCCCGGCGACGATCATCCCGATCGCCATCGCCGCCTTCGCCGCCTACGCCTTCGCCTGGATCGACTTCAAGGGCCGCCAGGGACTGTTCATCGTGACGGTGTCGCTGCTGGCGATCCCGACGCAGGTGGCGTTGATCCCGCTGCTGCAGATGTACGTGCGGGGCGCCCACATCACGCTGCCGTGGTTCGACAAGACGATCACCGTCTTCCCGGACTTCAACCCGAACCTCGCCGGCACCACCACGGCCGTCTGGCTGACGCACGCGGCCTTCGCCATGCCGTTCGCCATCTTCCTCCTGCACAACTACATCTCGTCGTTGCCGAAGGACCTGTTCGAGGCGGCGCGCATCGACGGCGCCGACCACTTCAAGATCTTCTACCGGTTGGTGCTGCCGCTGTCGGTGCCGGTGCTGGCGGCGTTCGCCATCTTCCAGTTCCTGTGGACCTGGAACGACTACCTCATCGCCCTGACGATGGTGGGCGCCAACCCCGACGCGCTGCCGGCGACGGTGAAGATCGCCTCCCAGGCCGGTGAGTTCGGGCGCCTCGAGCACCTCTTGACGGCCGGCGCCTTCCTCCAGGCGGCCGTCCCGCTGGCGGTGTTCTTCCTGCTCCAGCGCTTCTTCGTGCGAGGCATCCTGGCCGGCTCGGTGAAGGGCTAGGTGAAGTCGGATCGCGTCGTGCGTTGCGAGCGACGGAGCGCCAGCGACGGAGCGGCAAGCACCGGCCTGCGTGGCCGGGGAACGCCATGAGCGGGGGTCTGGTCGATCGGTCGCCGCGGCGGCTGGGGTCGCTCGGCGACGTCGGGCCGCTCGCCCTCGGGCAGTGGCGCTTCACGGGCGACGACGTCGCCGCCGCCGGCGCGCTCGTCGACGCGGCGCTCGACGCCGGGTTGAACCTCGTCGACACGGCCGACGTGTACGGCCTCGACTGGGGTGGCACCGGCTTCGGCGAGTGCGAGGCCCTGCTCGGGCGCGTGCTCGCCGCGGCGCCGGCCCGCCGTGAGCGCATGGTGCTGGCCACCAAGGGCGGCATCGCCCCGCCCACGCCCTACGACTCCAGCCCGGCGGCGCTGCGCGCCGCCTGCGAGGCGTCGTTGCGCCGGCTCGGCGTCGCCACCATCGACCTGTACCAGGTCCACCGGCCGGACATGCTGACCCACCCGGCGGACGTGGCGGCCACGCTCGACGAACTGCGCACCGCCGGCAAGATCCGCGAAGTCGGGGTGTCCAACCACACGCCGGCGCAGGTCGAGGCGCTGCAGGCGCACCTGCCGTTCCCGCTCGTGGCCAACCAGCCGGAGTACTCGGCGGTGCACCTCGACCCGCTGCGCGACGGGACGTTCGACGCCTGCATGCGCGACGGCGTCGTGGCGCTGGTGTGGAGCCCGCTCGCCGGCGGTCGCCTCGCCACGGGCGACGGCGTGCGCCCGGAGCTGCTCGCCGTCCTCGACGAGCTGGCCGTGCGGGAGGGCACCGACCGGGCCACGGTGGCCCTCGCGTTCGCCCTCGCCCACCCGTCGCGTCCGGTGGCGATCATCGGCACCCAACGTCCCGACCGCATCGCCGCCGCCCTCACCGCGCTCGACGTCGAGCTCGATCGGGCCGACGTCTACGCCGTCATCCAGGCCTCGGACGGCGTGCCACTCCCCTGACGTCCCCCAATCTGGGCGGGAATCTCACCACGACCGCATCTGGGCGGGGATCCGTCTCACCTGCTGGTGACATCCCCGCCCGGATCGGGGTCCAGGACCCGCAGGGGCGTTTACGTCAGCGAACAGCCCTCCCGGAGCGACGTGTGCTGACACAAACCGTCACGCCGGGTGTCGACCCTCGAACTGGGCGGGATCCGTCCCACCTGCTGGCGAGGATCCCGCCCAGATGCCGAGCTGGTGAGGATCCCGCCCAGATTGTGGGGCGGGGCCGGGTCGGGTCAGGACCAGATGGCCCCGTGGTTCTGGGCGTCGAAGTAGTGGAGGTTCTCGGCGGCCACGGCGATCGTGACGTCCTCGTCGACGCGCACGCGAGCGCGGGCTGAAGCGGGCGATGGCGTTGGCGTAGCCCTCGCCGGGCAGCTCCTCGGGCGCGTCCGGGTCGCCCGAGTCGACGCGCTTGGCGTCGATCGCCATGTGCACCATCAGCTCCGAGCCGAGCGCCTCGACGAGCTTGACGGTCGCCTTGATCTTGCGGTCGTCGGGCGCTGCGGGGACGACGGCGGCGTCCTCGAAGTCCTCGGGGCGGATGCCGACGACGATGTGCTTGCCGTCGTAGTCGCGCAGGCGCGGCCGCTTGCTGAGCGTCTCGCTCGGGATGGTGATCGACTGCGAGCCGATCGCCACCGTGCCGCCATCGCCGGCGATGGCGAAGGCGCCGTCGTAGAGGTTCATCGACGGTGAGCCGATGAACGCGGCGACGAACACGTTGACGGGCAAGTCGTAGAGGTTCTGTGGCGTGTCGACCTGCTGGAGGTAGCCGTCCTTGAGGACGGCGACGCGGTCACCCATCGTCATCGCCTCCACCTGGTCGTGGGTGACGTAGATCGTGGTCACGGCCAGATCGCGCTGGAGGCGGGCGATCTCGGCGCGCATCTGCACGCGCAGCTTGGCGTCGAGGTTGGACAGCGGCTCGTCCATCAAGAACGCCGCCGGCTGACGGACGATCGCCCGTCCCATCGCGACCCGCTGGCGCTGACCACCCGACAGCTGCCCGGGCTTGCGATCGAGGTACGGCTCGAGCTCGAGGATCGACGCCGCCTTGCGCACCCGGGTGTCGATCTCGTCCTTCGGCACCCGAGCCAGCTTGAGGGCGAAGCCGATGTTGTCGAACACCGTCATGTGCGGGTACAGCGCGTAGTTCTGGAACACCATGGCGATGTCGCGGTCCTTCGGCTCGACATCGTTCACGACCTTCGCCCCGATGCGCATCTCGCCGCTGCTGATCGACTCCAACCCGGCGACCATCCGCAAGGCGGTCGACTTGCCGCAGCCCGACGGCCCGACCAGCACGAGGAACTCGCTCTCGGCGATCTCGAGGCTCAGATCGTGGATTGCGTGAAAGCCGTTGTCGTAGACCTTGTTGACGGCATCCATCGTGACTGTGGCCATTGCCACAGCGTATCCCTCGGTCGGCGGCCGCTCGGACACCCGTGCCGGCCGGCGGGGCGCCGATAGCGTCGCGGCCCGTGAACCAGATGAAGACCCGGCTGCAGTCGCTCGGGCTGCTCGATCGGGCCCTGCGCGCCACCTCAGACGAGGAGCTCGAGGCGCTCGTCGCCGGGCTCGGCGACGACCACCGCGAGGCGCTGGAGCGCCTCACCGGCGGCCCTGTCACGCCAGAGGCGGTGCACGACGCCGCCGTCAAGGGGCGCATCGACGGGACGATGGAGAGCATCGCCCTGGTGCTCACCGACGCCGCACTGGCGGACTGCATCAAGGAGCTCGGCGACCACGCCGACAACCCGTCGACCGACCAGCTGCGGGCCGTGCTGCCCGGCATCGTCGAGCGCCACGGGCTCGGCCCGACCCGCCTGATGCTGACCTCGACGGTGGCCGGCGAGGCCACCGCGGCGCCCGTCATCCGCGATCTCCTCAAGCACGACGAGCTCGTCGCCCTGCCGCCGGTGGAGACCACCCGCCCGAGCCCTGTCCCCCGCGCCCCGGACGTGCCGTCCGAGGAGCGGCTGGCGATCAAGGCCAAGCGCCAGGAGCTCAAGCGCAAGAAGCAGGCCGAGGCGCGCGCTCGCCGCGAGCAGTCGCAGCAGGCCCGCGGTCGCGCGTGACCGCGCTGCGCCGCCGCTAGAACGGCAGCTCGACGCCGGCCACGCGCCGTTCGTGGTGCAGCAGCCACGCCTTGGCCGGCAGCCCGCCACCGAAGCCGACGAGGCTGCCGTCGCTGCCGATGACGCGGTGGCACGGCACGACGATCGGGAGCGGGTTGCGGCCGTTGGCCGCGCCGACCGCCCTGGCCTTGTCCGGATGACCGAGCCGGCGGGCCTGCTCGCCGTAGCTCACGGTCTCGCCGTACGGGATCGCCCGGAGGGCCTGCCACGCGGCCAGCTGGAACGGCGTGCCGTGCGGGTCGAGCGGCAGATCGAACGCCATCCGGTCGCCGGCGAAGTACTCGCCCAGTTGGCGCACGGCTTCGGCGACGACCGGATCGTCCGGCGGCGAGGCGTCGGGCACGGCGTCGCCGGCGAAGAGGATCTCCCGCAGGCCGCCCGCCGCAGCGACGAGCGTCAGCGATCCGACGGGCGAGTCGACCGTGTGCGTGCTGTTCACGCCACCCTCCAGAGCACGTGGACCGCGTACGAGCGCCACGGCCGCCACCGCTCGGCGCGATCGGGTTCGACACCGAGGCGACGGAGGCCGGCGCGCACGCCGAGGTCGGTGGGCAGGAACACGTCGGGGTCGCCGAGCCCGCGCATGCGCACGTAGCCCGCCGTCCATGGTCCGACGCCGGGCACGTCCAGCAGCGCGCCGGCGACGTCGTCGCGATCGGCACCGGCGTCGAGCACGACGCGGCCGTCGGCGACGCGGCGGGCGAGCTCGAGGACCGTGCGCTGGCGGCTCCGCGGCATCGGCAGGTGCGCCGGGTCGCCGGCGGCCAGCGCAGCCGGCGTCGGGAACACGTGGGTCAGCGGTGAGCCGGCGACGGTCAGCGGCGCGCCGAGGGCCTCGACGATGCGGCCGGCGACGGTGCGGGCGCCGGCGACGGAGATCTGCTGGCCGACGACGGCGCGGACGGCCGTCTCGAACGGGTCGACGCTGCCCGGCACACGGCCACCGGGCGCGACGGCCACGGGCGGCGCCAGCACGGGATCGTCGGCGAGCGCGGCCTCGACGGCGACGGGGTCGGCATCGAGGTCGAGCAGCCGGCGGACGCGCCGCACGGCCGGGCCGACGTCGCGCCAGTCGGTCAGCCGCAGCCGGGCCCGCACGACGCGACGGCTCGACCGCTCGGCGACCGACAGGGCGACGGTGCCGTGACCGTGCGGGAGGGTGAGGGCGCGGTGGAACGCGGCCCCGTCCCAGTGCTCGACGCCCGGCACGGCACGGGCAGCGAGGAACGCCATCAGCGCGGTCGCGTCGAACGGCTCGCGCACCGCGAGGTCGAGGTCGACGGCGCCGGCCGGCGCCCCGGCCCGGTCCGCCGTGCCCGCGGCGGCGGCGCGGAGCCGCGATGGCGTCGCCGCGAACACCTCGCGGACGGTGTCGTTGAACTGGCGCACGCTGCCGAACCCGGCGGCGAAGGCGATGGTCGAGAAGTCGAGGTCGCTCGTCTCGATGAGCACGCGTGCGGTCTGGGCGCGCTGGGCCCTGGCGATGGCGAGCGGGCCGGCGCCGAGCTCGGCCGTCACGAGCCGGTTGAGGTGGCGTTCGCTGTAGGACAGGCGGCGGGCCAGGCCGGCGACGCCCTCCCGGTCGACGACACCGTCGACGACGAGGCGCACGGCACGGGCGACGACGTCGCCGCGTCCGTCCCACTCCGGCGAACCGGGGCTGGCGTCGGGCCGGCAGCGCTTGCACGCCCGGTAGCCGTGCTGTTGGGCGGCGGCCGCCGTGGGGAAGAACTCGACGTTGCGCCGCTTGGGCGTGACGGCCGGGCAACTGGGCCGGCAGTAGATCCCCGTGGTGTGCACGGCGGTGACGAACCAGCCGTCGAAGCGGGGGTCGCGGCTGGCGACGGCGCGGTAGCAGTGGTCGTGGTCGAGCGCCGGCACGGCTCCATCATGGCGGTGACGGCGGCCCGCAACGAGCGGGAATCGGACGGGACCGTCAGTCGCCCGCGACCGGAACGAACACGGGCGCCATGACCGGCGCCACCTCGTCCTCGCGCGGGGCGACGTGCGTGCGCAGCAGCCAGAGGCCGAAGGCGCACACGGCGACGGCGGCACCGAACGCCGCCCGCTTGGACGCCAGCTCGGCGACGAGACCGAGCGCGACGCCGCCGGTGACGGTGCCGATCTCGAAGAACATCGTGAACGAGCTCACGGCCGCCGGGCGTTCGCGCTCGTCCACCCGGTTGACGGTCAGCGCCATGAGCGACGGGTACATGAACGCCATCCCGACGCCGATGACCGCTGCCGACGTCCACAGCGCCCATGCCTCCGGCACTGCGGCCAGGCCGGCGAGCGCCACGGCGAGCGCGACGAACGCGATGCTCACGGCGCGCCGGGCACCGAGGCGCTCGGGGAGGCGGGCCCCGGCGACGCGCACGACGAGGCAGATCACGCTGTAGACCGCGAACAGGCCGCCTGATCCGCCGAGGCCGATGGTCGTGGCGTGTTGCGGCAGGAAGGCCGAGAACGTGGAGAAGGCGGCGATGCCGGCGGCGAGCACGAGCCCCGGACCCGCCGCGGCGGGATGGACGAAGCGGGCGAGCCCGGCGCGGCGCAGCGGCAGCTCGACACCGTCGGCGGCCTGGATGTCGGCACGACGGGGCACGGCCAGCGCGAGCGCGGCAGCGACGACCGTGAACGCGGCAGCCACGAGGAACGCGAGGTGGAAGCGATCGTCGTCGAGCACCGCCTCGCCGATGATCGGGCCGACACCGATGCCACCGAACACGGCGACCGAGAAGTAGCTGGCCGCCTCGGCGCGCCGGTCGGGCGGCGCCATGTCGGCGATCATCGTCGCCGCGCCCACGAACAGCGCGGCCTCGCCGATGCCGGCGACGCCGCGCAGCAGGAGCAGCGGCGGCAGGGAGTCGACGGTGGCGCACAGCAGACCGGCCAGTCCGGCCGTGAGGGCACCGGCGAACATGACGATCCGGCGGCCAGCGCGCCGCGATGAGGCGCCCGATCAGGGGGCGGACGAGGATGGCGGCGAGGGCGAACGTGGCCACGCTGAGGCCCACGCCGAGCTCGCCGGCGCCGAGCTCGTCCTCGATGAACCGGGGCAGCAGCGGCACGAGCATGCCGACGTAGACGAAGAAGGCGCCCGTCGCCACCGTGACCGCCACGAACGACGTCGTGACGAGGCGACTCCTGGGCATCCAGCCATGTTGGTGTCTGCAACCATTGTTCCGGCGGTCGGTTGGCCAGATGCGACGAAGTTCACATCCGTGACGCCGCGGCCAGCCGCTCCACCCGCACCTCGACGGTCAGCGTCTGGCGCGAGCGCGGGCCGATGACGACACCCCGGACCGGCGTGACGTCGCCGTAGTCGCGACCCCAGGCGACCGTCGCGTGCCCGTCGGCCGGGATGCGCCCGTTCGTCGGATCGAAGTCGATCCACCCTCCGGCCCCGGTCCAGACCGCGCACCACGCGTGGGAGGCATCCGCACCCACCGTCACCGCACCGGGACGTCTGCTCGTCTCGAGGTAGCCGCTGACGTACCGCGCGGCCAGCCCGAGCGACCGCAGGCAGCCGACGGCGAGGTGGGCGAAGTCCTGGCACACGCCGCGCCGCCCGTCGAGCACGGCGGCCAGCGGCGTGGAGACCTCCGTGAACGCCGGGTCGTAGTCGAACGAGCGGTGGAGCCGCGTGCACAGGTCGGCCGTTGCCTCGACGATCGGCCGGCCGGGCGGGAACGACGGCGCGGCGAGTGCCCGCAGCGCGGCACCGAGCGGCACCAACGGCACGTAGCGGGACGCCGCGGCGAACGGCCTGACGGACAGGGCCTCGCCGCCGCGCAGCCCCGCCAGGCTCCGCTGGAGCTCCTCCCACGGGGCACCGGGCTCCTCGAGCGGGTCGCGTCTCGACGACGACCTCGCTCGTCGCGACCAGCGCCAGCGCTCGGTGGCTGCGATGGATCCCGAGCTGGAGCACGCGGTTGCCGAACAGATCGGTGTGCTCGGACCGCTCGTCCGGGACCGGGTCCACGGCGACGTCGGCGCGCTCGACGACCTGGGCAGGCGTGGGCCGCGGGATGAGGTGGGCGATCGTGTAGCCGTCGGCCATCGCCCGCTCGTACTCGTACGCCGTGCGGTGCACGATGCGGTAGTGCACCGGGTCGCTCACTGGTGCTCCATCGCCATGTGCACATGCCCGGCCGCTTCGATCTCGACCGGGCACCAGTGAGCGGGTCGCCGCTGCGCGGCGACAAAGGCACCGTGCCGATGGAGCTCGCTTCGCTCGCTCACACCGTCCCCCGCACGAGCATCGGGTGCACCGGCGTCGCGAACCACGTCGTCTCGACGAGCTCCCCGAACGCGACGACCTCGGCCCGGGCGGCGGCCACGCGGTCGAGGGGGTGGTCGCCGGCCAGCGTCGCCGCCATCGCCCGCACCGCCGTCTGACCGTCGGCCCACCCGATGGCCTCGACGTGGGCGGCCAGCCGGTCGATGCACGCGGCGAACGACCGCGGGTTGTCGCGGTCGTGCAGCAGCAGCTCCACGGCCGGATCGAGCTCGACGTCGCTGCGGTAACGCCGCCGGTAGGCGACGAGGCTCTCGTTGGCTGCCAGCACGACCTCCAGCACGGACCGGTCGATGACGTCGGTCGGATCGAACGGCCCGACGCACGACTCGATGAGGCCGAGCACCACGAGCGCCCGCTCGACCCGGCGGCCGATGTCCCCGAACCGCCACGCCGGGCCGCGCACCGTGCTCTCGTTCCACAGCCCGGCCAGCGCGGCGAGGTCGACGATCGTGGCGTCGAGGACGTCGATCGGCGCCCTGCCCCTCCGTCACCTGGCCGAGGCTGCGCAGCACGCGGCCCGCCGTGACCGACAGGTACTCGCCGACGGACGTGGCCTCGCCGATCAACGTGGCGACGTTGTCGACGACGGCCGCCGAGGCGGCGCGCAGCTCGCCATCGATGAGCGCCAGCGGCGCGGTGGTGGCGTCGTCGAGCGCGCCGCCGGCACCGGTGACCGTGCGCAGGGCGGCCGCCGTGCGGCGGGCCCAGCGCCCGCCGTCCAGCGCCACGAGCAGCGGGTCCTCCAGCCGGCGGGCGGCGACGACCCGCGCCGTGCGGGCGATCGCCTCGGCCCGCTCGGCGGACCGCCCGGCCAGGAACAGCGCGTCGGCGGCGCGGGTGGGCACGGACGCTCCGAGGTCGACCTGGGGCAGCGGCGGGGCGATGAGCACCGGGGTGACCCGGCCGGCTCCGAGCACCCAGACGTCCTTGGCCAGGCGGGCCGTCGGACGGCGGGGATCGTCCCCATCGGCGAGCACGCGTCCGTTGCCGCCGGCCATCACGGTGACGCCGTCGTCGGACGCCACCGCGTGCAGCCGCACGACGACGGCCGCGAACTGCACCTGACCGTCGACGAACGACGGCACCCTGGCGAGGGCGTCGTGGGGGGCGAGCGCCGACAGCCCCAGCGCGATGCCGGCGAGCCCCTCGGTCGCCGCCGGCCAGCACGGCGCGAGGTCGGGATCCTCGATGACGCCGGTGCCGTGGGCGTTGGCCAGCACGACACCGTGCTCGGCCGCCGCGAACAGCAGGCCGGGAACCCCGTCGGCGCCCACCGATCCCGCCTCGATCGGATCGATGGCGACGTCGGAGAGGCGCCGGTACACGACGTCGATCGGCTCCAGGCCGCTCACCGTGCGCAGCCACAGCCGCCCCTGGCGCACGACGAGATCGGGACCCTCCACGAGGTGGAACCCGAGCTGGCGGGCCAGCGCCGAGTGCTCCACGTACGCCGGCTCGTCGACGCCACCGGTGAACAGGACGACGCGCGGGCTGCCCGTCGTCGTGGCGGACGTGAGGGCGTGGCGCAACTCGGCGGGGAACGCGGTGATCGAGGCCACGTCGCGGGCACCCTCCGCGCCGAGCAGCTCCGCGGCGACGCGCGCCATCACCGACCGGTCGAGCAACGCGAAGCCGACACCCGTCGGCGTGTCGGTGAGGTCCTGCACGACGCGCCACGACCCGTCGGCGAGGGCGACCGTGTCGAGCGCGTACGACGTCAGCCAGCGGCGGGGCGGCGGCGCGCCGACCGTCGTGACGCGGTAGCGCGGGCTGGACGCCAGCACCTCGGCGGGGATCCAGGCCTCGCGCAGCAGCCGCCGCGGCCCGTAGAGGTCGGCCAACACGAGCTCGATGGCCTCCATGCGCTGGCGCACGGCGACGGCCAGCGCGTCGAACGCCGGACCGTCGAGCAGGTACGGGATCGGGTCGAGCCGCCACGGCCGGTCAGGCGAC
The DNA here is from genome assembly GCA_963784255.1 of uncultured Acidimicrobiia bacterium. Lineage (GTDB taxonomy): Bacteria > Actinomycetota > Acidimicrobiia > Acidimicrobiales > Ilumatobacteraceae > JALZMG01. The sequence continues at coordinate 648,360 of CAWAQO010000009.1, forward strand.
CTGCCGACAGTCCTACGCAGGTCGTGGACGAGGTGGCCGGCGAGCGCTGCCGCGATGACGCGGTCCGCTTCGACCTGGCTGCGGGCGAGCGTGGCGCGGTCCTGCAGGAACCGCGGCAACAGTTCGGACGCGCCCATCGACCCCGGACCGTACGCTCAGGCTCCGACGCGCAGGTAGCGGTCGGTGATGCGCCGGTCGAGCTGGGCGATGGCCTCCTGCAGGACGTCCATCGCGTCGTCGAGCGCGGCGCCGTCGGTGCTGGCACCCCTCGAACCGCGCAGGACGGCCTCCACGCGGTCGACGCCGTCGAGCGGACCACCGGGATCGGGAAGCTCGGCGAGGGCACGGCGGATCTCCCGGAGCAGCGCGCGCACCGCCGCGGGAACCGGTCGTGGTCGAGCAGGAAGCGGATGACCCGCTCCCCCTCGATCGGGCCACGCACGGCGCGCTGGTACATCTGCAGGCCCTGCACCGAGCGCAGCACGCCCATCCACTGCACCTCGTCGTGACCGGAGATACCGTCCCCGTTCGGCGGCGCCGACAAGACGGCGGCGGCGCGCACGCCCAGCACGCGCGTCGTCATGTCCGCCCGCTCGAGCGCCCGGCCGAGCCGCCACATCACGTATGCCTCGTCGTGGGTCATCGCCGTCGCCAGCACACCGTCGAGCCGGCGGCTCTCGGCGATCACCCGCGTCAGGAACCGGTCGCGCACCCGCCGGTCGACGCCGCGGTCGATCTTGGTGGACACGTACAGGTACAGGTCGTTCAGCGTCATCCAACCGTCGCGGGGCACGGTGTCGCGCGTCGTGCGGAGGTTCTCCCTCGACGCGCTGACGCACGACGCGACGCTGCCGGGGTTGAGGGGGTCGGTGACGAGGAACGTCGCGACGGCCTTCTCCGTGCGGTCCCCCATCGACTGGAACTGCATCGACTGGCCGACGACGGCCGCCAGCGGCTCCCACTGGGTCACGCCGGGCAGGTCGGCGCTCAGCTCGCTCTGGGCTCGCACGATGCGAGCGGTGTCCTCGGCCCGCTCGATGTAGCGCGCCGCCCAGTAGATCCGGTCGGCAACCCGCGAGAGCAGCATCTAACTGCGTTCCCCGCCACGCAGGCCGTTGCCGGCTGCGCGCTCACTGGCGCTCGCTCGCTCACACGGGAGCACGCCATCTCAGTACATCCCCCAGTTGGCGCCGAGATCGACGATCCAGGTGTCCTTGCTGCCGCCTCCCTGCGACGAGTTGACGACGAGCGAGCCCTTCGGCAGGGCGACCCGTGTGAGCCCACCGGCCGTCACGTAGCTCGACGCCCCGCTCAGGATGAACGGCCGCAGGTCGACGTGGCGGGGCTCGACCGTCTCGCCGCACAGCGTGGGCGCCGTCGAGAGCTGCAGGATCGGCTGGGCGACCCAGTTCCGCGGGTCCGTCTCGATGGCCTCGGCCGCCGACGCCAGCTCGGCGTCGGACGCCCGGTTGCCGATCACGATGCCGTAGCCGCCGCTCTCGTTGGCCGGCTTGACCACCAGATCGCGGAGGTTGTCGAGCACGAACCGGCGCTCCTCGGGGTACAGGCAGCGGTGCGTCGGCACGTTGGCGATGAGCGGCTCCTCGCCGCAGTAGTAGCGGATGATGTCCGGCACCCACGCGTACACGACCTTGTCGTCGGCGACGCCGGCACCGGGTGCGTTGGCGATCGCGACGGTGCCGGACTTCCACGCCCGCATCAGCCCGGGCACGCCGAGCATCGAGTCGGGGAGGAACACCTCGGGGTCGAGGAAGAGGTCGTCGATGCGGCGGTACACGACGTCGACCGGCGCCAGTCCGTCGATGGTGCGCATGTAGACGCGGTCGTCGTCCGACACGACGAGGTCGCCACCCTCGACGAGGTTGGCGCCCATCCGCTGGGCCAGGAAGGAGTGCTCGAAGTACGCGGAGTTGAAGATCCCCGGGGTGAGGACCGCCACCGACGGCTCGGCGACCGCGTCGGGGGCAAGCGAGCGCAGCAGCTTGACGAGCTCGTCGGTGTACACGTCGACGGGCGCGATGCTCTGGTGGGCGAACACCTCCGGGAACGCCCGCTTGCTCACCGCCCGGTTCTCCAGCACGTAGCTCACGCCCGACGGCACGCGGAGGTTGTCCTCGAGCACGTACATCGTGCCATCGGCGTCGCGGACGAGATCAGAGCCGGAGATGTGCGCCCACACGCCGAACTTCGGGTGGACACCGCGGCACTCAGGTCGAAAGTTGGCCGAGTCGGCGAGCAGCTCGGCCGGGAACACACCGTCGCGGACGATGTGCTGGTCGTTGTACACGTCGTCGATGAAGCGGTTGAGGGCCTGCAGGCGTTGGACGAGACCCCGCTCGATCCGGGCCCACTCGTTGGCCTCGATGACGCGCGGGATCACGTCGAACGGCATCGCCCGGTCGATGCCCCCGGCGTGGTCGGAGTACACGGTGAACGTGATCCCCATGGTCAGGATGTCGGCGGCGGCGGCCGCCTGCCGGGCCCGCAGCTCCTCGACGCCGAGCAGTTCGATGACGCCGAGGATCTCCGCCGCTGCCGGCCGCGGGTCGCCCTGCTCGTCGCGCAGCTCGTCCCATGGCGCCGTCGTGGTGTCCGTCATCCGGCGCCGATGGTAGGCGAGCAGTGTTTCGTGCACGTGAAGGAACCGAGGCCTGCCGAGCGGTGTAGGAACGGCATGAAGCGCGTCATCGGCCTGCTCCTGACCATGTTCGTCCTGTTCGCCCCGGCGGCCGCCCAGGCCAAGGGCGGGTGGGCGGTGGCCGTGCTCGACCCGCTCCCGCCGATCGAGGAGGGCGGGGACGTCTCGATCGGCTTCCAGCTGCTGCAGCACGGCGTCACGCCCGTCGACGCCGCCGACTGGCCGGGCACGGAGATCGGCGTGGCCGTCCGCACCGACGCGCGCCAGTGGTTCACGCCGGCGACACCCGCTGGGGCGCCCGGCCACTTCGTCGCTGTGGTCGAGGTGCCGGACGGCGTGTCGACGCTGGCCCTCAACGTGTCGTGGCCCGGTGGCCTGGGGCTCGACGAGCGTTGGGTCGACGTCGCCGTGGGCGCGGGGTCCACCGCCGGCGGGGTCGCCGGCGACAGCTGGCTGCCGACGTGGACGGTGCCGCTGCTCGCTGTCGTCGCCCTGGCCTGCATCGCGATCGTCGTGCTCGACCTGCGGCGGGGGCGCGCGGTCGCGTAACGGCGCGCACGCCGCTGGCTGCGCTCGGGGCGGTCCTCGCGATCGCCGGCATCGTCATCGCCACGCGCGGCGCCGGGACGGGGACGGCCGAGCCGCTGTCCGGTGCCGCCCTGTTCGCCGCCAAGGGGTGCGCGTCGTGCCACGTCGGGCCGGCGTCGGCGTCGGCCATCGGTCTCGGACCGCCGCTCGTCGACGCTCCCTCGTGGGCGGGCGAGCGGCGGCCCGGCCTCAGTGCCGAGGCCTACCTGGCGGAGTCGATCCGCGACCCCGGGGCGTTCATCTCCCCCGCCCGCACGTCGGACTGGGTGATGCCCCGCCTGGACGTCACCGAGGCGGAGATCGACCTGCTCGTCGCCCACCTGCTCGGCAGGTGACGGGCGGGCGCCTCGGGACGCGGTATGAACCCAGCATCCGCCGGCTCGACGCCACCGCCTTCGACGCCCTCGTGCGCGCCGACGTGCCGAGCGCGCTGCGCGTGGCGACGGTCGTGCTGGGCACGCCCGACGGCGCCGACGACGTCGTGCAGGTCGCCATGGAGCGGGCCTGGGCGGCGATCGCCTCGTACGACGCCGACCGGCCGTTCCGGCCCTGGTTCCTCCGCATCGTCGCCAACACCGCCCGCAACGATCGCCGCCAGCGTGGTCGGCGGGCCGCCCTGCGACACGCGCGCCGAGCGCGAGCCGGCACCGGCTCCCGGATCGCCCGAGGAGGCGGCGATCACCGAGGTGGAGCGCCGGCAGGTGCTGGCCGCGGTCAACCGCCTCGACGTCGACGACCGCACGGTGATCGCCCTGCGCTACTTCGAGCAGCTCGGCGAGACCGACATGGCGGTCGTGCTGGGCTGCGCGCCCGGCACCGTGAAGTCACGACTCTCCCGGGCGCGGGCGCGCCTGCGCGAGCAGCTGGAGGCGGCCGATGGCTGAGTCGTGGACCGACGAGCGGCTCGACGCGGCGCTGGTCGCGCTGGGCCCGTGGCTGGAGGTCCCCGCCATGCCCGTCCGGCGCTCCAGCCGGCGCTGGCTGCTCGTCGCGGCGGCGCTCGTGCTGGTCGTCGTGGCCGGCGTCCTCGTCGTCGCGCCGGCGCGGGACACGGTGGCCCGCTGGTTCGGCCTCGAAGTGCGCCGCGACGAGACGCCGTCGACGCGACCGGCGGCGACGTTCGACGATGGCGTCGTGCCGTTCGACGTCGACGCGGCGGTCGCCAGGACCGGGCTGGACGCCGACGCCCTCGCCGCCACGTCACTCGGGCCGCCCGACGCCGCCGGCCTGCCGCCGGAGGGCGGCACGCTGCTCGCCTGGGAGCGCGGCGCCACGACGCTGTGGGTCCGCGTCGGCGAGGACGGGGCCACGGTCGTCAAGCGGTTGCAGCAGGAGGGGACGGCCGACTTCGTCGACGTGGGCGAGGTCGCCGTGCTGATCGACGGGGCCCACGTCCTGGAGACGCCGTCGCGGACCGTGGCCGCCGGTCGGGTGCTGTGGTGGGTGTCCGACGACCAGGAGCACCGCCTCGAATCGGACCTCCCCGCCGACGAGCTGCTGGCGATCGGCCGCGCGCTCGACTGAACCCCCCGTTCTGTCGTTTGGCCACGGCCCGATCGGGCCGTGGCTGAACGACAGAACGGGGATCACGGGCCACGACGGCCCGTCGCGACCGGCAGACTGGTGGGATGGTGGTGGGCCGGCCGTTCCTCGCCGCGTCGGCGTTGGTCGCGCTCGTCGGTGTCGTCGGCGTCGTCGGCGCGGTCAGCGGCGGCGACGGCGGCGGCGAGCAGGCCGGGGCGGACACGACGGTGACTGCCGCGACCATCGCCACGACGACGCTGCCGCCGACCACGACCACGCTGCCGAAGACGACCATCGCCCAGCCGTTGTCCAAGGGGATGGCCGGCGCGGAGGTCGAGCGGCTCCAACTGCGGCTGCAGGAGCTCGGCTTCCAGCCGGGGCCGATCGACGGCCAGTTCGGCGACCTCACCCGCATGGCCGTGTGGGCCTACGAGAAGCTGGTGATGGGCGTGCCGTTCAGGGACCCCGACGGCGTCGTCACGCCGGACATGTGGCTGGCCCTGCAGGACCCCCTGCCGGTGCACGCCCGCCGGCCGGCGGCCGGCCGGCACACCGAGATCTACCTGCCCGAGCAGGTCCTGGTGGCCTTCGACGGCGACACGCCGCTGTTCATCACCCACATCGCCAGCGGCGAACTGGCCGAGCCCGGCGACGACTTCACGAAGGGCGCCGAGTGGTGCGAAGAGGTCACCATCGACCCCGGTGAGGCCGGAAACGAGACGGGGACCGAACCGATCAAGCAGGGTTACTGCGGCAACGCCTGGACGCCCGGCGGCGAGTACCGCTACTACCGCAAGCACGAGGGCACTCGCGACAGCCGGCTCGGCGGGATGCTCAACCCCGTCTACTTCAACAACGGCATCGCCGTGCACGGCGCCTACAACATCCCCCTCGAGCCGGCGTCGCACGGGTGCATCCGCATGCCCAACCTGATCTCGAAGACGTTCTTCGACCTGGTGAACGTCGACGAGCAGGTCTTCGTGTTCGACGGTGTGCAGGAGCCCGAGTCCTACGGTGCCCAGTCCGGCCTCTGGGACTGGAAGGACCCGAACTACACGACGACCACGTCGTCGACCACCACGACGACCACCGTCGCCCCCGTGACCGTGCCGGTCCCGACGACGACCGCGGTGGCGCCTCCGCCGGCCACGACCTCGACGGTGGCCGACACCACGACGACGACCGCCGCCCCGGCCGTCGCCGCCCCGTAGCGACGACCTCCGTACACGGCGGGGCGGATGTCCGTACAACCCACGGATGCGCCGGAGCGCCCGCTCCTGGTTCGGTGGTGGAGGTCAGCAGCGCGGCGCGACCGACCTCCGAAAGGCCCGCCATGCCGTTCCATCGCGACAGCCCCGAACTGCACCTCCGCGACGTCATCGACCTCGACCAGGACCTCGCCGACGAGTTGCTCGCCCGCCGCCCCGCGTCCGACCGGCCGCTCGTCCTGGTGGCCCGCCGCATCGTGCTGTCGGGGGCCCGCATCCGCGACCGCGACCTCGTGCTCGTCGCCGAGACCGTCGAAGCAGGCGTCGATGGCGACGCGCTGATGCTGACCCGCTCCGGCACGGCGAACCCGGCCCGCAGGCTGACGGCGGGCTCCGTCGCGCCGCCCGTGCCGCCGGCCGGTGACGACGCGGGCGAGGCCGAACCCGGCCCCAGCCTGACGGTCATCTGCCACCGGGTGCTCTCCGGCAATGGCCGCAGCTCCGGCCAGCAGGGCGGCAAGGGGATGCAGGGACCGAAGGAGACCCGCAGCATCTGCCAGATGTCGCCACCCGGACCGAACAACCCGTGCTTCAACATCACCGACCCGGTCGCCCAGGCCCAGCAGGGGCCGCCGGGCGGACGCGGCCTGCAGGGAGGTCGGGGCGGTCGCGGCGGCACGGTGACCGTCAGCTACGTCGACGGTGCGCCGCCGACCACGGCCGACTGGCACGGCACCGGCGGTGCCGGCGGGGCGGGCGGCGACGGCGGCGAGGGCGGCGGCGGCGTCGGCATCGGGCCGTGCGCCGAGCCCGGCGGCCCGGGACCGCAGGGCCCGCCCGGCGACGACGGTGAACCCGTCGAGGGCACGATGATCCGCCTCCTCAGTGCGGCGGTCTGGATCGAGCGGGTGCGGGCGGTGACGGTCCGCGACCCCGGCGGGGCCGACATCGAGGTCTCCGTCGCCGACCTCTGGGCCGAGCACCGGCGTCGCCAGGGCACTCGCGACCGCCGCCGCGGCGTCCCGGACGTCCGTCTGCCGGTGGCCATCGCAGCCGCGCACTGACGCGGCCACCGGCTCGTCCGGCCGCAACCCTCCGGCGGCCGGGCCACCACGCGGTGCTACCGTGCGCCGCAAGGGATGCCGGTCGGAGGCACGCGGTGGGCAGGCAACTAGTCGCGCGGACGCGCGAGCTGACCGAGCTGCTGGCGGCCGCCACAGCCGGTCGCGGCGCCGTGCTCTCCGGGCCCGCCGGTGTCGGCAAGACGTCGCTCGCCGCGGTGGTCGCGGAGCGCGTCGAGGCGTCCGGCGATCCGGTCGAGCGGATCGTCGCCACGGAAGCCAGCCGAACGATCTCGTTCGGCGCGCTGGCGCCCCTGCTCACCGACGACGTCAGCCCGCAGCACCCGGCGCTCGTCGTGCAGGCGATCCACCGCCACCAACGCGAGCGGGCCGGGGACCGGCCGACGCTGCTCGTGATCGACGATGCCCACCTGCTCGACGACCAGTCGGCAGCTGCCGTGCTCGGGCTGGTGACCAGCGGGTCACTGCGTGTGGTGGCCACGGTGCGCGAAGGCACACCGGCACCGGACGCCGTCCACGCCCTGTGGAAGGACGGGTACCTGCCTCGCCACGAGATCACCCCGTTCGACCGCGACGGCACGCGCGCCTTCCTCACCTCGGTGCTCGGTGGCGAGGTCGGGTCCGGGACGGCGAGCTTCCTGTGGCAGCACACCCGCGGCAACGCCCTCTACCTGAGCGAGCTCGTCCGCGACGCCACCACCAACGATCACCTGGTGGAGCAACAGGGGGTGTGGATCTGGCGGGGCGACCTGACCGTGCCGCCGCGGCTGGCCGACCTGCTCGACCGCCGGTTCGACGGGCTCGACGCCGCCGGCCTCGACGCGCTGGCGGCGCTCGTGCTGGGCGAACCGCTCGCGCTGGCCACACTCGAGGCGGTGGCGTCGATCGAGGGCGTGGCCGAGCTGGAGGCCCGCCAGATCGTCGCCGGCGGCGGGCACGACCCTCGGCTGCGCTTCGCCCACCCGATGATCGGGGCGGCGGCCGTCAGGCACATCACGCCGACGCGGCGCCGGCGCATCGCCGACGCGCTGACCGCCGCCGGTGGCGGCGGCGCCGATGACGTCGTGCGCCGGGCGATGTGGCAGCTCGACGGCAGCGGTCGCCCGGACGTCGAGTTGCTCCGCGACGCCGCCGCGGCGGTGTTCCTGACGCAACCCGACCTGGCCCGCCGGTTCGTCGAGCGAGCGCTCCCCCACGACGAGACCCCGCTCAGCGCACTCCTGCTCGCCGACGCCCACGCCGAGCTGGGCGACGTCGACGCGGCCCGCGCCGCCCAGGGCGTGGCCTTCAGCAAGGTGCGCTCCGACGAGGACCTCTTGCGGGCTCGCCTCAACGTGGTGAGCCTGACGGCCTTCTCCGACCGTCGTCCCGACGTGGCGCTGGACCTGCTCGCCGAGGCCAGGGCCGACCTGCCCGACCGCTTCGGCACCGAGATCGACTCGATGGCGGCCCAGCTGACGGTCTTCTCGGCCCGGCCGGCGGAGGCGCTGGCGTTGGCCGAGCAGGTGCTCGACGCGGCCCCGGACCGGGCCAGCGCCATCCGGGCGACCAGCGTGCGGGTCATCGGCCTGGCCATGGTCGACCGCTCGGTCGAGGCGATCGCCCTCGCCGGCAGGCTGCTCGCCGACGTCGTCGACGGTCCGGCCAGCCCGTACGCCCAGGGCATCGCCCACATCGCCGCCCAGGTCGCCCGCTTCGTCTACTGGGTCGATCAGGCCGCCCCGGCCACGGACCCGTCGGGTCGTTGGCCCGTGCCGCCGCCCGGCGGCGGCGACCAGGCCCGCGTGTTCCACCCGCTGTTCGACGGAGGAAGGCGGCTGCTGCAGGGTCGCGCCGAGGCGGCCGTCGCGCCGCTGCGCGAGGCGGTGGTGCAGCAACGCAGCGGCGAGGGCCTGCTGCGCTCGGAGGCCGTCGCCCTGCTCAGCGTGGCGTTGGCGGCGACGCGACGGACCGCCGACGCCCGCGACCTGCTGGCGCGGTCGGCGCCCGACCGGGTCGCCGTCTACCCGGGGTTGCGGCCGTGGGCCGAATCGGCCGTGGCCGCGGCCGAGGGCCGGCCGGCCGCCGTCGACCTGGCGTTCGCCGCCTTCGCCGACGCGCGGGCGGCGGGCAGCCCGATCAGCGCCGTCGCCTACCTCGCCTCGGCCGCCCGCTACGGCGCCGTCGGTCCGGCGGCAGCCCGCCTCGGCGAGCTCGACGGCGAGCTGGAGTCGCCGATCACGCGCGCCCGCGCCCTCGGGATCACGGCCCGCGCGTCGGGCGACGGCACGGCCCTCCTCGAGGCGGCCGAGGCCCACGCCGCCCTCGGCATCATCGACGAGGCCGCCCACCTCGCGGCCCTGGCCGTGGCCGCGCTCGGCCAGGACCGGTCCTCGCCGCGGGCTCGCGCGGCGGTCCTGGCCGACGACCTGCGCCGGCAGCTCGGCCGGGGCGACGCGGCGGCTCCCGTCCCGGGGTCGCAGCTGACGCGGCGCGAGTTGGAGATCGCCACGCTCGCCGCCACCGGCCGATCGGACAGCGACATCGCCGCCGCGCTCGTCATCTCGGTGCGGACCGTCGAGAGCCACCTGGCGGCCGCGTACCGCAAGCTCGGCATCGGCTCCCGCCGCGGCCTGGCAGCTGCGCTCGCCGAGCAGCGGGCTGCGGCGTCGGCCTGACGCGGGCGTCAGCCGCCGTCGCCGCCGAGCCAGGTCATACGGGTGCCCGACGGGTGCGCGGTGCCGAGGACGCGACCGGTGCGGGTCCCGTCGAGCGATCCGAGGACCGACAGCACGGCGAACACGCCGCCGTCCCGGTTGCGCTGGACGAGGTCGGTGGCGACCGGCAGGTCGTGGACGCAGCGGTCGGCCGCCGTGCCCAACGGCACCAGCGGGTCGAGCGAGATCCACACCGCATCCCGGCCGCGCTCGACGACGGCGGCGGCCATCGCCCGCCGGTCCGCGTCGTCCATGAACACCGCCGTGTAGCTGTCGGCGACGACGACGAGGAGGTCGTCGGGCACGGTGTCGATCGCCGCGGCGAGGGCCTCGGCACCCTCGCCGCGGATGACCGGGACGGCGGCTCGGCGGGTGACCTCGATGGCGCCGGCCAGGCGGGCGAGGGCGTCGCTCGTGGGCGGGGTGCACGCGGTCAGCCACGCCCGGGCGTCCGGATCGGCGAGGTCGATCGGGGCGACGTCGATCCCGATGCGCCGCGCCACGTCAGGTGCCGCGGGCGGCAGCGGCGGCCGGCCGGCCACGGCACAGGTGAGCTGCACGGGCGAGTCCGGTGGGCCGAACGTCCGGCCGCCGAGGTCGACGTGGTAGCGATCGAAGTGCAGCCCGAGGCCGGACCCGGTGCCGACGTCGACGAACGCCAGGCGCCGGCCGGGCGCCATGCGCTGCACGACGCCGACGGCGACGGCGATCTGCGCACACCGGCCGACCTCGTTCATCTGGTAGCGGTGGCCGAACCAGCGCCGCAGGTCGTCCCGCCGGTCCGTCGCGAAACGGTGCAGCGCCGCGGCGAAGGCATCGTCGACCGGCTGCTGGTCGGGACCCGGCGAGTAGCGGGCGAACGGATCGCCGGGATGGTCGGCCACCACCCGCTGCAGGCTGGCCACGAACACGAGGGCGGGGAGCCGGTCGAGCGGGATCTCGGCGGCCAGCGCCAGCAGCTCGGCGTCGCCGGCGAGGCCGTCGAACAGCCCGGCGACGAGCGCCCAGCCGGGCTCGGCATCGGCGCCGGACCAGCCGCGGCCCACCTCCCGCGCCTGATCGGCGATCGCCGCGAGGACCTCGGCCGGCGCCATCGTCAGTCGACGCTACGACGCGGGGCCCGCCCGCGGGCGAGCTCCGTGCCGAGCGCGTCGAGGCGCTGCTCCCAGAACCGGCGGAACGGAGCCAGCCAGGCGTCGACGCCGCGCAACGGCTCGGCCAGCAAGGCGTAGTGGCGGCGGGCGCCCTCGGCACGGACGCGGACGAACCCGGCGTCGCGCAGCACCCGCAGGTGTCCTGACACCGCTGGCTGGGAGATCCCGAACTCCGCTCGCACGGTGGCCGTGATGGAGCCCGACGTCGCCTCGCCGTCGACGAGCAGCTCGAGGATGCGCCGCCGGACGGGGTCGCCGAGGACGTCGAAGGCGTGCATCAGCCGCCCGTGTAGGCGGCTGCCGTCCGGGCCGCGGCGGCCTCGGCCTGTTCGGCCGGGGTGCCGTAGGCGATGTCGGCGCGGGCCCACGCCTCGCTGCTGCGGCGCATGAAGTGGAGGGCGGCCTCGTCGGCGGGATCGGCCTCGACCTGCCCACCCGTCTCGAGGTGCTCGGCGAGCCCCAGCAACGTGAGGTCCCACCCGACGCCGACGGCGCCCGGCCCGAACTCGTCCCACTGCTCGAGGTCGTCGACCGGCGCGGCGTGCTCGAGGCGCAACGTCGTGCCGTCACCGTTCGCCGCGAGCCACACGTCGACCCAGCCCAGGCCGCCGCCGTACTCCCACGTCACGGCGAGGTGGCGCGGCGGCTCGCAGGTCGTGATCGTGCCGCCGGCGTTGCCCTCCAGCTGGTACCGGCCGCCGAGGCGCAGATCCCCGGTGATCGGCAGCAGCCAGCGGGGGATGCGCTCGGGGTTGGTCAAGGCGTCCCAGACGTCGGCGGCCGGCGACGGGTAGGCGCGCTCGGCCACGACCATCCTGGCCGGCCGGCCGTCCCTCGTCGTGTCGGTGATCTCGCGGCGCACGGCGTCGATGGCGGTGATCGGATCCATGACCCAATCGTATCGGGTACAGCTTATATAAGTCCAGCCCGGTATGTTTGCCGCTACTCCGGACGCGGCTCCTTCGGCAGGCCGAGCACGCGCTCGCCGACGATGTTGCGCTGGATCTGGCTGGTGCCGCCCCAGATCGTCTCCGAGCGGGAGAAGAAGAACGACGAGATCATCGGGCTGACCGGGTAGCCCTCGCGCCGCCGGTCGCGGGCGGCGCCGGGCCAGCCGCCGGACTCCGGGCCGGTGTCGACGAGTGTCGCGGCGGTGCCGTGGATGTCGAGCGCCAGCTCCATCGCCCGCTGGTGCATCTCCGACCAGAACATCTTGTTCGTGGCGCCGAGGGCGATCACGCCCATGTCGTTCTTGCCGGTCAGCGTCGCCGACAGCGAGCGCAGCCCGTTGATGCGCAGGATCTGGATCTTCGTGTAGTACTCGACCAGGCGCTGGCGGATCAGCGGGTCCTCGGCGGAGCCGTTGGCCCGAGCCTCGTCCACCATCGTGCGGTACTCCTCCAGGAAGCGCCGGTAGCCCGTGGTCGCCGACTGGCCGCGCTCGAAGGCGAGCGTCGAGTTGGCCACCTTCCAGCCGTTGTTGACGCCACCGACGACGTTGTCCTTGGGGCACCGGGCGTCGGTGAAGAACACCTCGCAGAACTCCGCCGTGCCGTCGGGCTGGGTGATGCCGCGCACCTCCACGCCGTCCTGCTTCATCGGCACCAGGAGGTAGCTGATGCCCTTGTGCTTGGGCGCCTCGGTGTCCGTGCGCACGAGCAGGAAGCAGTAGTCGGCGTGGTGGCCCTGGGTCGTCCAGACCTTCTGCCCGTTGATGACCCACTCGTCACCGTCGAGCACGGCCGACGTCTTCAGGCTGGCCAGGTCGGAACCCGAGTTGGGCTCGCTGAACCCCTGGCACCAGCGCATCTCCCCGCTGAGGATCTTGGGCAGGAACTCCTGCTTCTGCTCCTCGCTGCCCCATTGCAGGATCGTCGGGCCGACCAGCGTGTCACCGAAGAAGTCGGCCCGCATCGGCGCCCTCGCCCTGGCGAACTCCTCGGCCAGCACGACGCCCTGCATCGTGGTCAGGCCCTTGCCGCCGTACTCCACCGGCCAGGTGGCGCAGATCCACCCGCCGGCGTACAGCTGCTTGGGCCACTCGACGTTGAAGCGGGCCCGATCGGCGTCCGACATCTCGAAGCCCGGCTCGAACCACCCGGCGGGCAGGTGCTCCTCCAGCCAGGCGCGCACCTCCTTGCGGAAGGGCTCGGTGTCGGCGGGGTACATCAAGTCCATGCCCACATCTTGACCCGCCGGTCAAGTCCTCGACAAGCTGGCGCGACGGCCCCTCGCTAGGGTGCGGCCATGGCTGAGCGCTGGACCGCGCAGTGGAAGGAGCTGTTCGAGGAGGTCATCACCACGGGCCTGTGCACCGGGTGTGCCGGCTGCGTGGTCACCTGCCCCCACGACGTGATCGGCTACGAGCACGAGGAGGGCAAGTACGTGCCGTTCCACCTCGAGGAGGAGCTCGGCCCCTCGAACTGCATCCACGGCGAGAAGGGCTGCACGACCTGCACGAGGGCCTGCCCGCGCTTCCGCTCGTGGGAGCCGGCCGCCGACATGCACCTCTTCGGCCGCGTGCGCGAGCCCGACGAGATGGCCGGCATCTGGCGCCAGCTGCTGCTCACGCGGGCGACGGACCAGACGCAGCACGAGCGGGGCCAGGACGGTGGCTTCGTGTCGGCGATGCTCGTGTGGCTGATGGAGCACGACTACATCGAGGCGGCCATGGTCTCGGGGGTCGAGCCGGACGACGCCTGGAAGGCCAAGCCGGTGCTGGCCCACGACCCCGCCGAGGTGCTGGCCACGGCCGGCAGCCGGTACACCTACTGCGCCAACCCGCTGGCCCTGCGCGACGCCGTGGCCGAGGGGCTCACCCGTCTGGCCCTCGTCGGCATGGGGTGCCAGACCAGCTCGCCGCCGATCATGTGGGACCGCAAGGCCGGCAAGATCTCCCGTCCGTTCCTGTTCAACATCGGCCTGCTCTGCTCGAAGACGTTCGACGACGCCATCTTCCCCGAGCTGTTCGAGGCCAAGTACGGCCTGGCCAAGCAGGACATGGTGAAGATGAACATCAAGGGCGTCTTCCAGATCTGGATGAAGGACGGCTCGTACCACGAGGTCGACCTCAAGGAGTGCCACCAGTGGACGCGCCAGGGGTGCAAGAAGTGCCCCGACTTCGCCGCCGAGCACGCCGACATCTCGACGGGCGGCATCGGCGAGGACAACGACTGGACGCTCACCATCGTGCGCACGGAGCTGGGTGAGGAGGTGATCGAGCGGATGATCGCCGACGGCACCATCGTCGCCCGCCCGGCCCAGGAGGACGAGAAGGCGATGAAGCTGCTGCGCACGTTGTCGATCGTGTCCCGCCGCCGCTGGCCCGCCGACGCCGACGCAGCCCCGACGATCGGGGTGCCGCCGCCGAAGAAGAAGGCCGCCGCGCCGGCGCCGGCCTGAGCGGCGCCTAGGCCTCGTCGAAGCACTCCCCGAGATCGGCGACGTAGGCCTCGAACTCGGGGGTGGCACCGGCCGGCACCTCGGTGGCGCCGGCGAACGCCACGTCGACGTTGCCTTCGCCGATCGCCTCCAGCTCGGCGTCGCTGTAGGCGTTGAGCTTGTCGATCAGGCAGTCGTGCTCGGCCTGCGTGATCTCCGGCGGATCGGCCGAGAGCATGCCGTCGACGTAGTCCCTGGCGACCGTCTTCGGCCCGGGCTGGCTGGTGCAGGCGCCGAGCAGGCCGATCGCCGCGATGGCGAGCACGGCGGCGGACGCACGGGGGGACCTCACGGTTCCCCGAGGCTAACGGCGTCCTCCGTTCTCGCGTCGGGAGCGGTCGCCATGGCGACCGATCCCGATGCAGGAAGCGGCCGCCAGCGCCACGGCGCGCTGGAAGACGGCGTCGAGCATGGCGGGGGTCAGGCGGCGGGTGAACGTGTTCTGCTGGCTGGGGTGGAACGAGCACAGCAGCGTCGGGCCGGCGGGCACGGCCACCTCGACGGCGTGGCCGAACCGGGGGCGTGGACGCACACCGTGGTGCTCGGCCGCCGCGGCGAGGGCGAAGGCGCCGAGGCACACGACGACGTCTGGTCGCAGGACGTCGAGCTCGCGAACCAGGAACGGTGCGCACGCCCGGCGCTCGTCGGGCGTCGGCCGGTTGTCGGGCGGAGCGCACTTCACGGGCGCCGTGATCCAGGCGTTCCGCAGGGCGAGGCCGTCGCCGGCGTGCACCGATGTCGGCTGGTTGGCCAGGCCGGCCCGGTACATCGACGCGAACAGGAAGTCGCCGCTGCGGTCGCCGGTGAACACCCGGCCGGTGCGGTTGGCGCCGTGGGCGGCGGGCGCCAGGCCGAGCACGACGATGCGGGCCCGGGGGTCGCCGAAGCCGGGGACGGGACGTCCCCAGTAGTCCTCGTCGCGGAACGCCGCCCGCTTGTCGGACGCGACCTGCTCGCGCCAGGCGACGAGTCGCGGGCAGGTCCGGCACCCGACGACCTCGGTGGCGACCGCCGCCAGCTCGCTCACTCGCCGCGCCGGCCCCACACGGCGTACAGCGGGTCGCCCGAAGCGTCCGGGTTCCGGCGCTCGGCGCGCACGTCGGTGAAACCGCCCAGCGCGAAGTACTCCTCGACGATGGCCACGCGACCGCGCTCGCCGGCCGTCAACCAGCCGCGGATCGCCTTGGTGGGGAAGCAGCGGTTGGAGAACGTGGTGACGAACGGGGCGTCGGGCCGGAGCACGCGGCGCACGTCGGCGAAGACCTCGACGGGCCGGACGAGGTAGTCCACCGAGACGCAGCAGGTGACGGCGTCGAAGGACCCGTCGGCGAAGGGCAGCCGCGGATCGACGTTGAGGTCCTGCACGACGCGGACCGACGCCGCCGGGTTGCGCGCCAGCTCGAGCTCGTTCATCCCGAGCACCGTCAGCCGGGCCGGGGGTTCGACGAAGTGCGACACCCACGACGACATCAGGTCGAGCACGTCACCGGAGAGGTCGAGCTCGGCGTAGAGCCGCCCGACCTCGGCGATCGCCGCGTCGTCGATGTGCTGGACCAGGCGGGGCGGGGCATAGAACTCGGTGTCGGACCGCTCGTCGACGCGGTCGAAGAACCAGGCCCCGAACATCGACCCCGACAGTAGGTTGGGGACCAGCTCATGGCGACCGCGACCACCCCCCCTCGCCCCACCACGCTCCTGCTCGTGCGCCACGGCCAGACGGCATCGACCGGCAAGGTGCTGCCGGGCCGGGCCGCGGGCCTGCACCTCGCCGACAGCGGCCGCCAGCAGGCGGCCGCGGCGGCTGAGCGCATCGGCGAGCTGACCGGGGTGGCCGCCCTCTACACGTCACCGCTGGAGCGGGCACGCGAGACGGCGGCGCCGATCGGTGCGGCGACCGGGCTCAAGCCGAAGGTCGAGCGGGGCCTCATCGAGTGCGACTTCGGTGAGTGGACCGGCGCCAGCCTGAAGCGGTTGATGCGCAAGCGCGAGTGGCACACCGTGCAGCGGGCGCCTTCGACGTTCCGCTTCCCCGGCGGCGAGAGCTTCCCCGAGATGCAGCACCGCATGGTCACGACCCTCGAACGCATCCGCGACCGCCATCCCGGCGGCACCGTCGTGTGCGTCTCGCACGCCGACCCGATCAAGGCGGCCGTGGCCCACGCCCTCGGCACCCACCTCGACCTGTTCCAGCGCATCGTCATCAGCACGTGCGCGATCAGCGTGATCGCCTGGACTGGCGGTGGTCCCGCCGTGCTCGCCGTCAACTCCACCGGCCAGTCCCTCAAGGGTTTGGCCCTCTCATGAGCCGCTACTGCGTTCCCCGGCCACGCAGGCCGCGGCTGGCCACTCCCTCGCTGGCGCTCGCTCGCTCGCACCATCGCGGAGAGCTCTCGTGAGCATCTTCTTCGAGTTCGACGAGGTCGACACGTTCACCGCCGCCGCCATCGGCCAGCCGGGGTCGCGCGTCTTCTACCTGCACGCCAGGGCGGGCACCCAGCGGGTCACCGTGAAGTGCGAGAAGCAGCAGGTGACGGCCATCGCCCAGTACCTGCGCCGGGTCCTCAGCGACCTGCCGCCGCCGGAGGACCGGCCGCTGCCCGGGGCCCTCGACGAGGCCGACGCCAGCCGGCAGATGTTCGTGCTCGGGCCGATCGGCCTCGGCTACGACCGCGGCAACGACCGCCTGCTGGTGCAGCTCGAGGAGCTGGTCGCCGGCGACGACGACGACGACGACACCCAGAGCGACGAGACCGTCGAGGTCGAGCGCGGCCACGTCCGGCTGTACGTGACGCGCAGCCAGGCCGCCGCCTTCTGCGACCACGCCGACGAGCTGATCGCCGCCGGCCGCCCCTCGTGCATGTGGTGCGGCAACCCGATCGATCCCGATGGTCACCCGTGCCCCAGGATGAACTGACGCCATCGGGCATCCCCACCGATGCCCTGGCCATCCTCGCCCGCGAGGAGATCGTCCTCGAGGGTCGCATGCCGTGGGCCAGCAACGCCACGTTCCTCGTCCACCTCGGCGGGGCGAGCGGCCCGCGGGGCATCTACAAGCCGCTGCGCGGCGAGCGGCCGCTGTGGGACTTCGAGCCGGGATTGCACCGTCGCGAGGTGGCCGCCTACCGCCTCAGCGAAGCGATGGGCGTCGGCGCCGTGCCGCCCACCGTCCTGCGCGACGACGGGCCGCTCGGCGAGGGTTCGGTGCAGTGGTTCGTCGATGCCGACCACCGCGAGCACTACTTCACGATCGCCGAGCAGCGGCCCGACCTGCACGACCAGCTGCGGGCGATCGCCGTGCTCGACATCGTCGCCAACAACACCGACCGCAAGAGCGGGCACTGCCTCCTCGCCGGCGACCGCGTGTGGGCGATCGACAACGGCCTCTGCTTCGCGCCCGAGTTCAAGCTGCGCACGGTGATCTGGGAGTTCGCCGGCGAGCCGCTGACCGACGCCCAGGTCGACGCCGTCACCCGGCTCGGCGCCGACGTCCCGGCCGACGTGGCCGAGCTGATCTCGCCCGTCGAGGTGGCCGCGCTGCAACGGCGAGCCTGCTGGCTGGCCGAGCACCGCGTGCTCCCCGGCGACACCAGCGGCCACCGCTACCCCTGGCCGCTGGTGTAGTGGCGGGGACGTGACGGCGGAGCCGGATCCCGTCCTCGACGGGCTGATCCAGCGGGCCGACCTCGACGGGCTGGTCCGGCTCGTGGACAGCTGCACGGCGAGCGGCGACTGGCCGCGCCTGCGGCGGCTGCGCGACGCCGCCCGCCACGCCTTGGGCACGGGCCGCCAGCTGTGGCCGGCGGCGACGCTCGCCGAGTACCGCCTCGCCCTGCTGGCGCCGGCGCCGTGGGCGGCGGGGGTGCTCGACGAGGGCAGCGGACGGTTCACGATCGGGCCGCTGACCGAGGTCGTCGCCCAGCACCACACGTGGGCCGAGCTGGGCGCGCTGCTGGAGCCGGGCCCGCGGGCGGCGCTCGTCGCCCACGAGCGCGCGCCTGCGCGGCGAGGTGATCGACGCGGCGTCGGTGGCCGGACTGCCGGACGTGATCGACCTGCCGTTCGGCCTCGCCGCCTGGGAGCCGGCGTACGCGCTGGCGACCTACAGCGACGACGGTGTGGACGTCCCCGCGCCGCCGACACCGACGGGCTTCCGCGACGTGGACGTGAAGGGGCCAGCCCCGACCGTCGACGACCCGGCCGTCGAGCTGGCCGTGCGCCAGCTCGTCGAGAACTGGACCGCCAGCTCCAACGGGCGCGCCGAGGTCGTCGCCGTCCAGGGTGATGCCACCGGGGCGGTGGCCGCGCTCGGCCCACCGTCGGCCCGCCTCGCGCCGCTCACCGTGGCGGAGGCTGTCGCGTGGATGGCGTGGGCGGGCGCCAGCGGCGGCGCCCACGGACGGCGGCGGGGGGCCGCCGCCGGGCGGTTCGGTGCGCTGTGGCTCGTCGCCGCCCTCGGCGACGCCCTCGACGACTGGCCGCTGCCGCTCGACGAGCTCGGGCAGCTGGCTTCCGGGCTGCGGTGGTCATGGTGGGACGCCCACGAGCCGGCGACCGGCTGGCAGCTCCAGCTGGCGATCGAGGATCCCGTCGACGGGCTGGCCTGGGCGATGACCGCGCGCGACGCGGTCTGACGCCTACCCTCACCGCCGTGACACGCGCCCGGGCCGCCGCCCTCACCGTCTTCGGCGCGGTGCTCGCGGTCCTCGGCCTGGCGACGCCGGCGGCCGCCGGCTCCGAGCAGGTGCCGCCATCCACCACGATCGTCGCCGTGCCCAGCACGGTCCCGGCGTCGACGCCGGCCGCGACGCCGACCATCGTGGTCGCGGCAGCGCCGGCGAGCACGGTACCGCGCGCCGCCTCGGGCTTCGTCGACGTGCGCAAGCCCGCCGCCGAGTCGTGGGAGCTGCGCCAGGTGCTGATCATCCTCGGCCTGGGCATCGTCGCCCTGGCCGCGCTGGGGTACGCCTACGGGCGCATCCGCAGCGTCGGGCCCCGGCACCCGGCGTGCGCAGCGTCGAGTAGCTCAGCGCGCTCTGCAGCACGTGTCGTCAGCGCGCTTGCAGCACGTGTCGTCAGCGCGCTTGCAGCGCTTCGATCAGCTTGGGCAGCACCTTGTGCACGTCACCCACGATCCCGAGGTCGGCGACACCGAAGATCGGCGCCTCCTTGTCCTTGTTGATCGCGATGATGTTCTTGGAGCCCTTCATGCCGACCATGTGCTGCGTGGCACCCGAGATGCCGGCGGCGATGTAGACGCTCGGCTTGACGACCTTGCCGGTCTGGCCGACCTGGTAGCTGTACGGGACCCAGCCGGCGTCGACGATGGCCCGCGACGCGCCGGGCGCGCCCTTCAACGCCTTGGCCAGCGTCTCGATGAGCTCGTACTTGCCGGCCTCGCCGAGGCCGCGGCCGCCCGACACGACGATGTTGGCCTCGTCGAGCTTCGGCCCCGAGTGCTCCTCGACGTGCACCGCCTGCACCTTGGCCGCCCCGGCCTGGCCGAGGTCCGGCACCGGCGCGCTGACGACCTCGGCCGGCGACCCACCGGCGGCCTCGGCGGCGAAGCTCTTCGGGCGGAAGCCACGAGGTACGGGCCGGGGCCGGTGAACGTGGTGGTCACCAGCTTGGTGCCACCGAACACCGGCGTCGTGACCTTGACGCTGTCGCCGTCGACGGCGATGTCGGTGTTGTTCGTCAGGACCGGGCGGTCGAGCTTCACCGACAGGCGGCTGAGGACGTCGCGACCCTCGTAGTTCTGCGGGAACAGGATGAGGTCGGGGACGTCGCCGCCATCGATGACGGCCTGCATCGCGGCCGCCACGGCGACGCCGGGCAGGTGGCCGTCGAGGTCGCCGGTCTCGTAGACCTTCGTGGCGCCGTGCTCGCCGAGCGCGATCGCCAGGTCGTTGACGACGCCGCCGACGAAGGCGGAGACGTTGTCGCCGAGCGACCGGGCCTTGGTCACCAGCTCGAGCGTCGCCGCGGTCGGCACGTGCTCGGCGCCCTGCGCGAACACCCAGATGTTGGACACAGCCATGATCGTCGTCCTGCCCTTCTCAGATGACCTTGAGCTTGTCGAGGAACTCGACGATGCGGAGGTGGCCCTCGCCGTCGTCCTCGATGACCTCGCCGGCCTCGCGCTCGGGGGCGGAGGCGACCTCGACGATCTGCTGACCGGCGCCGGCCCATCCGACCGGTGACACGCCGAGGTCGGCGGCCGTCACCGTGTCGACCGGCTTCGACTTGGCGGCCATGATGCCCTTGAAGCTCGGGTAGCGCGGCTCGACGACGCCGGCCGTGACGCTGACCACGGCGGGCAGCGAGCAGGTCACCTCGTCGTAGCCCTCCTCGGTCTGGCGGTTGACCTTGAGGGTCTCGCCGTCGATCTCGACGTGCTTGGCGAACGTGACGGATGGCAGCCCGAGGACCTCGGCGATCTGCTCGGGGACCGTGCCGGTATAGCCGTCGCTGGACTCCGTGCCGGCGATGATCAGGTCGGCGTCGCCGAGGCGCTTGCTGGCGGCGGCGAGGACCTTGGCGGTCGTCAGGGCGTCGGAGCCGGCCAGCTCGGGATCGGAGATCAGCACGGCCTTGGCGGCACCCATCGCCAGCGCCGTGCGCAGCCCGGACACCTCGCCGTTGGGCGCCATCGACACGAGGCTGACCTCGCCGCTGCCGGCGGCGCCGACGAGCTGGAGCGCCATCTCCACGCCGTAGCTGTCGGACTCGTCGAGGATCAGCTTGCCCTCGCGCTTCAGCGTGTTGTCACCTGGGTCGAGCTCACCCACCTGCGCCGGGTCCGGGATCTGCTTGACGCAGACGATCACGTTCATGGCCGGACATTGTTACCGACGGGTCGGCGAATCCCCCAACCTGCCCACGGGTACCGTACGGACCTTGCAGATCCTGCTCGTGGTGAACTCCTTCGCCTCGTCCGTCACCGCCCGCAACACGGTCGTCGTCCACCGCCGGCTGAGCCGTGACCACGACGTCGAGCTGGTCGAGACGAACCGCCGCGGCCACGCCACCCGCTTCGCCCACGACGCCGCCCGGCGCGGCGTCGACGTCGTCGTCGGCTTCGGCGGCGACGGCACGCTCAACGAGGTGGCCACCGGCATCGCCGGCACGGACACCGCGCTCGGCGCCCTGCCCGGCGGGTCGACCAACGTGTTCGCCCGCACCATCGGCCTGCCCAACGACCCGGTGGCGGCCGTCGAGCAGTTGGTCGAGGGCATCGATGCCAAGGACTTCCGCCCGATCGGCCTGGGCCAGGTCAACGGGCGCTACTTCTGCTTCCACACCGGCGTCGGCTTCGACGCCGCCGTGGTCGCCAACGTCGAGCGGCGGGCCTCCCTGAAGCGGTGGCTGGGCCACCCGCTGTTCATCACGGCCGGCCTCATGACCTGGGCCAGGGGATACGACCGGCGCCACCCGCACTTCCGGGTCGTCACCGATGACCGCGTGGTCGAGGACGGGTACTTCTCGATCGTCCTCAACACCAACCCGTACACGTTCCTCGGCAACCGCCCGCTCGACCTGTCGCACGCTGCCACCCTGGACCGCGGCCTCGTCGCCGTGACGTTCCGCACGATGAAGGCCACGGCCATCCTGCGCTCGCTGGCCGGGGCGCTGCGGGGCGGCGGCGTCGAGCCGACCGGGTGGCTCGACGAGCAGATCGACCTCGACGCCGTGGTCATCGAGTCGACGACCCCGTTCCCCTACCAGATCGACGGTGACTTCCTCGGCGACGTCACCCGCCTCGAGTTCCGCCACGTCCCCGACGCCATCCTCCTGGTGTTCCCGGCGCCCTCCCTCAACTCTTGAGCCCAGGCGACACGTTCTGTCGCTCTGGCACAACAGTTGCGGAAATGCGTCAGTCGCGGTCGGCGCCGGCGGCCGCGAGGGCGGCCAGCATGACGTCGGGGAGGTCGGTGCACAGCCCGTCGACGCCCCAGCCGGCGAGGCGGACGAACTGCTCGGGGTCGTTGCAGGTCCAGCCGTTGACCAGCAGGCCGACCTCGTGGCAGCGCTCGATCGTGGCGGCATCGAGCGCCATGACGTGGGGGTGCACGGCCACGTGCCCGAGGGCGCGCAGGAGGCCCGGCGTGTCCTCGCCCACCGCCATCGTCAGCCACGCCGTCGGCACGTCCGGGGCCACGGCACGGCAGCGGTCGACGGTCTCGAGGCGGAACGACGACAGCAGCCACCGGCCTTCGCCGCGCTCGGCGAGGTGGGCCAGCACCTCGACGGCGACGTGGTCGTCGGGGTCGTGGTCGGGGTCCTGCGGCGAGTTCTTGATCTCGATGTTGACCCAGGCGCCGGCGCAGGCATCGAGGGCCGCCCCCAGCGTCGGCACATGCGGCGGCAACTCCCGCCACGGCGTCTCGACGATCACCCGACCGTCGGGCAGTCGGGCATCGTGATGGACGACGATCACGCCGTCCGCCGTGCGCCGCGGCATCGAGCTCGATTCCCTGCGCACCGAGCCGCACGGCCAGGCGAAACGCCTCGATCGTGTTCTCCGGCGCCAGGCGGGACGCGCCCCGGTGGGCGATGACGTCGGTCACGCGCGGGCCGTCACTCTTGTCACATCGAAGATCCTGGCCTAGTTTTCGGCGGTCGGGACGGATTCCCCGCGCCCGACCACCACCGACGGTCTTCACGACCGCCCCTGAGGAGGACATCTCCGTGTCGATCCTTGCGTCAAGCCTCACCTTGGGTGCTGCCGACTACACATGGCGCGACGACGCCCTGTGTCGGGACACCGACCCCGAGCTGTTCTTCCCGGTCGGGACGACTGGCACGGCGCTCGTCCAGATCGAGCGGGCCAAGCAGGTCTGCGGGGAGTGCACGGTGCGGATCGACTGCCTCGACTTCGCGCTCAGCACGAACCAGGACTCGGGCATCTGGGGCGGTTTGTCGGAGGAGGAGCGGCGGGTCATCCGGCGTCAGCGGGCCGCCCGGGCCCGCTCAGCGGCGGCGGGCGCCTAGCGCCTGCTCGGCCCGCGAGCGCAGCAACGTCCTGCTGCGCTCGTCCAGCGGACGCGCCGTCCGCACCGCCACGTCGATCTCCCCGTCGTCGCGCCGCTGCGCCGACAGATCGCCCACGAACACCACGTCGGTGAGGTGGGCGGTGCCCGCCTGGTCGCGCACGGCGTCCGCGGCCTGCCCTTCGTCGTCCCAGCGCAGGCGCACCGTCGTCAGCGCCGCCTCCTGGCTGAGGTTGCGGACGACCACGAGCTGGCCGTTGGGGACGTGCAGCGTGCTGTGCTCGTCGCGCAGCCTCGTCGTGACCAGCCCGATGTGATCGACCACGGCGTGGATCGAGTCGCCGCCGGCGACCTGGACGACGAGCTCGTCGCCCACGCCGTAGCGGTCCTCGAACAGCACCGAGAGGCCGGTGAGGTAGTCGTTGACCTTGTGCTGGCCACCGATCGCCAGCCCGGCGCCGATGAACCCGGCGCTCGACAGGAAGAAGGCGGCGTCGATCTCGAACAGGTGGAAGATGGCGATGACGATGCCGATCCACACACCGAGGGCGACGACGTGGTTGAGCATGCGGGCGGCGGCGTCGACGCGCTGGCGGCGGCGGTGCTCGCCCGACTCCGCGCTCTCCGTGCGACCACTCGAGGTGGCACTGCGGCCGGCGGCGATGCGCCGCACGACGCGCCGCATGACGAGACCCGACACCCGCGTGACGACCACGGCACCGACGACGAGCAGCAGGACGACGACGACCGGGGGCACCCCTCCAGTATGGAGATCGCGTGACGAAGATTGCGGTCGCGTGACGAATGTCGGGCTCCGCCCGGATCATTCAGCGAGCGGCACCACCAACTCGACGACGGTGCCGTGGTCGCCGCCGCCGTGCTCCTCGAGACCGGCGGCCTTGAGGTCCTCGGCCTTGGCCGGGCGCATGGCGATCTGCCCGTTGAGCTCCGTCGTCACGAGCGTGCGCACGATCGACAGCCCCAGCCCGGTGGCGGCGTCGAGGTCGAACCCCTGCTCGAGTCCGTGCCCGTCGTCGATGACGTCGATGCGCAGGCGCTCACCGTCGTTGTCGAGCATGACGACCACCTTGCCGCCGCCGCTGCCCTCGGGGAACCCGTGATCGACGGCGTTCTGCATCAGCTCGGTCAGCACGACCGACAGCGGCGTGGCGACGCGCGCCGGGATGCGCCCGCCGTCACCGGCCAGCGAGAAGTGCACGGGGCGGTCCGGCGACTGCAGGCTCTCCTCGGCGAGGCGCAGCAGCGGGCGCACGATCTCGATGAACGTGACGTCGTTGCCGGGCTCGCGCGACAACGACTCGTGCACGAGGGCGATCGTGCGGATGCGCCGCACCGACTCGGACACCGCGGCCTTGGCCTCGGGGTTCTCCAACCGCCGGGCCTGCAGCCGCAGCAACGACGAGATCGTCTGGAGGTTGTTCTTCACCCGATGGTGGATCTCACGGATGCTGGCGTCCTTGCTGATCAACAGCCGGTCGCGCTTGCGCAGCTCGGTGACGTCGCGCACGAGCAGCACGCCCCCGGCGATCTCGCCACCGGACAGGATCGGCAGGCACCGGCACACCAGGGCGACGTCGGGGACCGGCTCGAACTCCTCGACCATCGGCACGCGGTGCTCGTAGGCCTCGCGCACCATCGTGTCGCGGAACCCGAGCTCGGCGAGGCGCATGCCGACGGCGTTGGCGTGGATGCCGACGCGGTGCAGCGCCGAGTTGGCGTTGGGCGACAGGTAGCTGACGCGGCCCTCGGCGTCCAGGCTCATCACGCCGTCGCCGACGCGGGGCGCGGCCGTCGAGTCCGCTCCCCTCGCCGGGTAGGGGAACGACCCCTCGGCGATCATCCCGGCGAACCGGTCGAACAGCGACACGTACGTGCGCTCGAGCTCGCCGGGCGTGCGACCGGCCCGCTGCACCCACTCGCGCGTCAGCACGGCGATGGCCCTGCCGCCGTGGCGCACCGGCACGGCCAGCATGCGGGCCGAGTCGGGGAGGGCCTCGACCGTCACGTCGCCCTCGGTGATCTCGCCGGACGTGAAGGCGGCCGCGAGCACGGAGTGCTCGCTGGCGTTGGCGAAGGCGCCGACCCAGTCGGTGTGGTACACGGTCTGGCCGGTCGCCGGGCGCACCTGACCGACGATCAGCCAGCGGTCATCCTTCGTCGGGACGTACAGCAGGAGGTCGGAGAAGCAGAAGTCGGCGAGCATGCCCCACTCCGACGTGAGGCGGTTGAGGTGCGACACCTGCTCGCGTTCGAGCGTCGTGGTGTCCCGGACGAGGGCGGCGAGCGAGGCCATCGGCAGTGATCTTGCCCCAAGTCACCGATCTCGCAGGTGGCAGACCACCGACCAAAGGGTGGCGAGGTCGTTCACATCCGAGTCGAGCGACGGCACATCGAGCACTTCGGGCGCCAGCGCGGCCAGTTCCGCCCGTCGCTCGGCCTCCCGCGTGGCGACCAGTGCGACGTCGTGGAAGCGCGCCGCCACCTCCACGAGCACGTCGTGCACGACGCGCCCGTCGGGCCGGAGCCCGCCGTCCGAAGCGATGGCCGCGACCACCCGATCGACGGCGGTGGGGTCCTCGGCGGCGGCGGCGAGGCGCCGGGCGCTGGTTGCGGCGCCGCGCCTCGTCAACGCCCGCGGCAGCACGCGGTTGGCCACGACAGCGCCGAGGTCGAGGTCGCGCGCCGAACAGCTCGCGGGCGAGGAAGGCGGCCTCGTGGGCCGGCGCGGTCTCCAGCGTCGACACGACGAGGAACGTCGTGCGGGGGTCACCGAGCAGCGCCTCCACCTCCCGGGCGCGGGCCACGAAGCCCTTCTCCATCGCCTGGAAGAGCACGAAGAAGTCGGCGATGTCGTGCAGGAAGCCGGAACCGAGCACCCGGTCGGCGATCTGGTAGAAGGGCTTCGAGGCCATCGTGAACAGCCGCGACCGGTACGGCACGGTGAGCCAGCGCAGCAGGCGGCTGCCGAAGAACTCGACCATGCGGGCCGGAGCGTCGAGCACCGACAGCGCGTTGCGCGACGGTGGCGTGTCGACGACCACGAGGTCGTACTCGCCGCTGGCGTGCAGGTCGTGCAACTGCTCCATCGCCAGGTAGTCGTGGCTGTGCACGAAGCGGCTGGTGATGTTGCGGTAGAGCGGGTTCGACAGGACGGCGTCGCGGACCTCGGCGTCGGGGGCGTGGCGCCGGATCAGCTCGTCCCATCCCGCCTTGGTGTCGAGCATGGCGGCCCACAGCTCGCCGCGCGGCTCGATGCCCGCGGCGGCGAAGGCGGCGTCGGCGACGCGCGTCGGGGTGTTGCCGAGGGCGCCGACTCCGAGCGCGTCGGCGAGGCGCCGGGCCGGGTCCACGGTGAGCACGAGCACCTTGCCGCCCTGCTCGACGGCGGCACCGAGGCCGAGGGCGGCGGCGATCGTCGTCTTGCCGACACCTCCCGACCCGAGCACCAGCACCATCTCCTTGCTGGCCAGGAGGGCGTCGATGCCGACGCTGGTGCGGCGCGCCCTGGCCATGTCAGGCCCCCACGTCCAGCTCGTCGGCGAGGGCGGCCGCCACCAGGGACACGACGCGCCGCCCGGTCGCCTTGGTGAACAGCTCGGGCACGTACAGGACCGGCAGGCCGGTCGGGATGCGTGCCCGCAACTGCTCGAGGTGGCGGTTGCCGACCCGCCGGCGGGCCTCCGTGACGTGGGCGGCGGCCAGCACCGGCGACACGTCGGGGCCGGCGAGGTCGACGAGCACCGGGCGGGCGGCGTCCAGGCGGTCGACGACCTCGCCCTGACGGCGGTCGAACAGGGCCGGCAGCACCCGGTTGGCGACGATCGCCGACGGCGCCATCCCGATCTCGGTGTCGAGCCGGCCGATCAGGTCGATCGTCTCCGAGACCGGCATCTCCTCGGGCGTGGTGACGATGACGAGGCCGGTGCGGGCGGGGTCGTCGAGGATGTCGGTCATCCACCTGGTCTGGTCGCGCACCATGCCGACCTGGACGAGGTCGCCGATCACCCGGGGGGCGCCGATCTGGGCGACGATGTGCCCGGACGCCTCGGCGTCGACCACGACGAGGTCGTAGTGGCCCTCGCGCACCTCGTAGGCGAGCTTGCCGACGCCGAGGATCTCCTTGACGCCCGGGGCGGCGTCGGCGACGAAGTCGAACGTGCGGGCGAGCGGCCCGATGCGCCCCACCAGCGGCACCTTGATGAACAGCCGGAGGTACTCGCGCAGCGCGTCCTCGGTGTTCATCGCCATGGCGAAGAGGTCCGGCTCGATGCGGCGCGGCTCGAACACCAGGGGCGTCGTGTCGAGCGTGGCCGCCAACGAGCCCTTGGCGTCCATCTCGCACACCAGGGTGCGGAGCCCGGAGCGAGCGGCGAGGTCGGCCAGGGCGGCGGCCACCGACGTCTTGCCGACGCCACCCTTCCCGGTGACGAACAGGAGGTTGCGCTGGAGCAGGTCCATGCCGTGGCCCGCTCCCCCGGTGTCAGCTCCCGAAGCCGATGCGGCGGTCGCCGTCGTTGGTGCCCATGTCGACGTAGGCGATCTTGGCCGCCGGCACGCCGATGCGGCGACCGCGCTTGTCGGTGAGCCAGAGGACGTCGACGGCGCCGGCGAGGGCCGCCTCCACGATGGTGACCGTCTCGTCGCGCTCGTCGTCCGGCATCTCCACGGTGAGCTCCCGCGGCGCCTGCGTCACACCGATCCGTACGTCCACGGCCCGCACGGTATCGCCGGCCACCCCGGCGAACTGACTCCCGGTCAAGGGGCTCACGGCCGATCAACTCACCAGAGAACCGCGGGGGTTGGCGGGAATCGTGGGGTGGGCGTCGTTGACGCCACGACCGTCGCGGCCCACACTCGGGGACGTGACCACCCGCCGTGTCGTGATCGTCGCCTACCAAGGCGTGCAGGTGCTCGACGTCGCCGGTCCCCACGAGGTCTTCGCCGGCGTCGGCAACGCGCTCCCGCCGGGGGCCGGGTACGAGGTCGAGGTCGTCGCCACCACACCAGGCCCGGTGCGCTCGGAGAGCGGCCTGACCATCACCGCGGCCCGCATCGACCCGACGGTCGACGTCGACACCCTGCTCGTCCCCGGTGGCTCGGGCGTCTTCACCGCCATCGACGACGGCGAGCTGATGGCGGCGTTGGCCACCCTGGCCGCGCGGGCCCGCCGGGTCGTCAGCGTGTGCAGCGGGGCGTTCGTGCTGGCCGCCCTCGGCCTGCTCGACGGCCGGCGGGCGACGACCCACTGGGCGCGCGCCAACCGCCTCGCCCGCCGCCACCCGTCGATCGAGGTCGACGCCGACGCCATCTGGATCCGCGACGGCGACGTGTGGACGTCGGCCGGCGTGACCGCCGGCATCGACCTCGCCCTCGCCCTCGTCGAGGACGACCACGGCGTCGAGGTGGCCGAGACGGCCGCCCGGTGGCTCGTGATGTTCCTCCGCCGCCCGGGCGGCCAGAGCCAGTTCGCCGCACCGGTGTGGCGCCACCGCGCCCGCCACGAGCCCGTACGCCGGGCCCAGGAGCTGATCGACACCGAGCCGGCGGCCGATCACCGCCTGGCCGTCCTGGCGTCGCGCGTGGCGATGAGCGAGCGGCACCTCCTGCGCCGCTTCGTCGACGAGGTCGGCGTCACCCCCGCCCGCTACGTGGCGACGACGCGCCTGGAGGCGGCCCGCCGCGAACTCGAGCAGACGGACGACACCGTGGCCACCATCGCCGGCCGCGTGGGCTTCGGCACCGCCGAGTCGATGCGCCGCACGTTCGTCCGCCACCTCGGCACCCCACCCGACGACTACCGCCGTCACTGGCGTTCCCCGGCCACGCAGGCCGGTGGCGGTCGCTCCTCCGCCGGCGCTCCGTCGCTCGCACCTGTGCACAACACCACCGACATACGAAAGAAGGGCGCGTGACATGACCACCATCGCCATCCCCCTGTTCCCCCGCTTCACCGCCCTCGACGCGATCGGGCCCTACGAGGTGCTGCAGCGCATCCCCGGGTTCGACATCACGTTCATCGGCCACCAGCGGGGCGTCGTCCGGTCGGACAACGGCTTCCTCGGCATCGAGGTCGACGCCACGTTCGAGGAGCTGGCCGAGCCCGACATCGTCGTGTTCCCCGGCGGCGTCGGCACCCGCGAGCTGGTGACCGATCAGCGCGTCCTCGACTGGGTCCGCCACGCCCACCAGACGACGACGTTCACCACATCGGTGTGCACCGGGTCGCTGGTGCTGGCCGCGGCCGGCCTGCTCGACGGGCTGACGGCGACCACCCACTGGAGCGTGCGCGAATACCTCGACAAGCTCGGGGCCGTCTCGGTCGACGACCGCGTCGTCGAGCACCTCGACCGCCGCCTCATCACGGCGGCGGGCGTCTCCAGCGGCATCGACATGGCGCTGCGCCTCGTGGAGCTCCTCGTCGACCGGACAGCGGGAGAGGCCTCGCAGCTGATGATCGAGTACGACCCGCAGCCGCCGTTCGACACCGGGGCCCTCGCCAAGGCCGGCGACGACGTGATCACGCGCGTCGCCGAGTACGCCGCCGCCCGGCAGTGACCCGTCAGACGGCGGTGGAGCAGAACGTGTCGCCGCGGGCTTTGCTGGCCTCCGTGGCGACCGCGACGTCGTCGTCCTCGCCGTGCAGCACGCTGAGCATGCCGCGCACCATCCCCCGGTCGACGGCACAGATGACCGGGTGGTCGGTGGCCACCGTGCCGAAGGGGCAGTGCTCGTTGATGATGCGCAGCCCTGCGCCGGAGCGGCCCGACGACATGTGGGCGGCGAAGCCGTGGGCGGTGAGCGCGTCGGCCACGGCCTGCATCGCCGAGCGCAGCGAGCGCTGGCCGGCGGCCAGCGCGTCGCCGGTCAACCCGGCGGCCATCGCCTGCCCGTAGGTGGCGCCGACCTCCTCGGCCATCGCCTCGGCCTCGTGTCCGGGCAGCCGGTCGAGGGCCCGCCCGAGCAGGGCCAGCACGAGGTCGTCGCTGTGCACCGGCAGGGTCTCGAAGTCGGCGTGGGCGACGGCCACGTAACGCTTCGACGGGCGCCCGGCGCGGCGCTCGCCGTCGGCCGGCCCCCCGCCCCGCGCGACGACCTCGATGTAGCCACCGGCGGCCAGCTTGTCGAGGTGGTGGCGGGCCACGTTGGGGTGCACCCCGACCTCGAGGGCGACTGCGGCGACGGTCACACCGTCGCCACCGCCCTGGTCGCGTGTGAACAGGTAGATCCGCCGGCGGGTGGGATCGCCGAAGGCGTCGGTGATCGCCGACACGGCCGCGGTGAACGCACCGTCAGCAGAGCGCACCGCCGGCGACCGGACCATGGCGGTATTCTACCTATGGCCGTAGTGCAAATTCGGCCCCGAGAGAGGACCGTCCGTGATGCCCGCATCCCCCGACCAGCTCATCGATGCGTTGCGTCCGGTGCAGGACCCCGAACTGCACCGCTCGATCGTCGACCTCGGGATGGTGCGCCGCGCCGAGATCACCGCCGACGGCACCGCCTCGGTCCTCATCGCCCTCACCGTGCCGGGCTGCCCGCTGAAGAACGAGATCCGCCAGCGCGTCGACACCGCCGTGCGCCCGCTCGCCGGCGTCACCGACGTCACCGTGGACTTCACGGTGATGAGCGACAGCGAGCGCGAGGACCTGCGCCAGCGCCTCCAAGGCGGCAACGGCCACCAGCACGCCCCCCAGGGCACGCCGCAGGGCCACGCCGAGGGTCGACCCATCCCGTTCGCCCAGCCCGGCTCGAAGACCCGCCCGCTGCTCATCTCGTCGGGCAAGGGCGGCGTCGGCAAGTCCACCGTCACCACCAACCTGGCCGTCGCCCTGGCGGCGCGGGGCCACTCGGTCGGTGTCGTCGACGCCGACATCTACGGCTTCTCCATCCCCCGCATGCTCGGCGCCGACCGCGACCCCGTGGCCATCGACCAGATGCTCCTGCCGACGGAGGCGTGGGGGGTGCGGTGCATCTCGATCGGCTACTTCGTGCCCGAGGGCCAGGCCGTCATCTGGCGCGGCCCGATGCTGCACAAGGCGCTCGAGCAGTTCCTCGCCGACGTGTACTGGGACGACCCCGACTTCCTCCTCGTCGACATGCCGCCGGGCACCGGCGACATCGCCATCTCGTTGAGCCAGTACCTGCCGCGCGGCGAGGTCTACGTGGTCACCACGCCCCAGCCGGCCGCCCAGCAGGTCGCCCGGCTGTCCGCCGCCATGGCGGCCAAGGTCAACCTCACCGTCCGCGGCGTCATCGAGAACATGTCCTGGTTCACCGGCGACGACGGCAAGCGCTACGAGATCTTCGGCGCCGGTGGCGGGGCCGCCCTGGCCGCCGACCTCGACGTGCCCCTGCTGGCCCAGTTGCCGCTCGTGACGGAGCTGCGCGCCGGCGGCGACGACGGCCGCCCGATCGCCGCCGTCGAGCCCGAGAGCGAGACGGGCCGGGCGTTCCACGAGCTGGCCGAGCGCATCGCCGTCGAGCTGCGGCCGCGCAAGGTGTTCAGCCCCGAGCTCAAGCTGGTCTAGCGCTGGAGCCGCTGCCCCGGTACCGCTTCGAGCGGCTCGTCGCCGACGCCCTCGACGACCTGCCCGACGAGCTGGCCGGGGTCCTCGACAACGTGGTCGTCCGGGTGGAGGACCGCGCCGCCGACGACCCCGACCTGCTCGGCCTGTACGACGGCGTCCCGCACACGGAGCGCACCGGCCAGGAGGGCCCGGACGTCGTGACGATCTACCGCCTCGCCCTGTGCGACATGTGCGCCGACGAGGAGGAGCTGGCCGACGAGGTCTACGTCACGGTCCTCCACGAGCTGGCCCACGCCGCCGGGATCGACGACGATCGCCTGCACCAACTCGGTTGGGCGTGACCGTGGTCTAGCGTGGGTCCCGAGATGAGTGATGAAGGTTCCCCACCTCCCCCGCCGCCGCCCCCGAACCTGAGCCCGCCGCCCGGATACGCCGCCTACCAGTCGACCTACAGCGACGCGGTCCCGCTCAAGCGCGTCGGCGGCCTGTACAAGACGATCCTCGTCCTGGCCGGCGTCTACGTCGTCGGCTCGATCATCATCCTGGCGGTGACGCCGTCGGCGGTCGACTCGGCCAAGGACTTCCTCAACGACCGGATCACCGAGGACGACTTCACCGACGACTACGCGGCGTACGGCCTGGCCGGTGCGTTCGTGGGCATCGCCCAGCTCGCCCTCGCCGTGGTCGTGATGATCTGGCTGTACCGCGTGGCCAAGAACCACCGCCTGCTCGGCCGCCGCACCACGTGGGCCCCGCTGTGGGCGATCTTCGGGTGGTTCCTGCCGCCGCTGCTGTTCATCATCCCCCTGCTGATGCTGCGCGAGACGTGGAAGGCGTCGGAGCCGACCGCGCCGGCGGGTGACGATCGGTGGAAGCAGACCGGCGAATCACCGCTGGTGTGGATCTGGTGGGTGCTCTTCGGCCTGGCGCCGACCGTGCTGCAGTTGATCGGGATCGGGCAGTGGCGGGCGATGACCAACGACAACCGGGACATCGCCGACGCCATCGACGACCGGCTCGGGCTGCTCCTCATCCAAGGAGTGATCGCCATCGCCGGCGTCATCGCCTGGGCGCTGCTGGCTCGTGCCATCACCGCGCGCCACACCGCGCTGACCGGCGAAGCCCGCCGGTGAGTCGAAGAGCGGCGGAGGCCCGGCCTCCCGTGCTCCGCTACCTCGTCCGCCACGCCAAAGCCGGGAGCCGCCACCGCTGGGAGGGCGACGATCGCGATCGTCCGCTCTCGCGCGCCGGCATCGACCAGGCCGAGGCCCTCGCCGACCGCCTGGAGTCGGCCGGTGTGACAGGGCTCTACTCCAGTCCGTACGTCCGTTGCGTGCAGACGCTCGAGCCGCTCGCCGAGCGCATCGGCGCCAAGGTCGTCGCCGACGACCGCCTGGGCGAGGGCACGCCGCTCCCTGACGCCATGGCGCTGCTCGAGGAGGTCGGCCCCGGCGCCGTGCTGTGCAGCCACGGTGACGTGATCCCGGAGGTGATCGAGGCGCTCGTGCGGCGCGGCGCCGAGATCGACACCTCGCCGGACTGGCGCAAGGCGAGCATCTGGCTGCTCGACGACGGCGGCGGCGGCGGCAAGGTCCGGCGCGTCTCCGCCGAGCCGCCGCCGCACTAGCCGCTCGTTCAGCCGAGGTCGGCGGCGAACTGCTCGACGAGCTGGCGCACCTCGGAAGGGGGGTCGAGGGCCAGGCAGGCGTCGACCTCGGCGCGGGCGGTCGCCGTGTCACCGGTCTCGTTGGCGGCGATCACGGCGAGGAAGCAGTGCGGGTCGGGATACGACGGGTCGGCCTCGACGGCGCGGGCCAACTGGTCCTGGGCGGCGGCGACGGCGGCCGCCCGCAGCTCGTCGCTGGCGCCCCGCGACGCCGTGAACAGCAACCATCCGCTGTACGTCAGCGCCTCCGGCTGGTCGGGTCGCTCGTCGAGCACCGACTCGTAGAGCACCTTGGCCGACGCCGGGTCGACGCCGAGCAGGGCGCGGGCGCGGGCCAGCCGCTGGGCGACGTCCTCGCGTGGCGCACCGCCGGTGACCTCCTCGTCGCCGAGGCGCTGCCCGGAGGAGGCGGCCACCAGCCAGCCGGCGCCCACGGCGACAGCGAGGACAACGGCGACGGCACCGGCCACCCGGGCCCAGCGCCGGCGCGGCGGCGGTGGCAGCGCCGCCTTGCCCTCCTCGATCTCGCGCAGCACGTCGGCGGCGCGCTTGGTGTAGCCGTCGCGCAACGTCCGGTAGTCGTCGTCCTCGACGTCGCCGGCATCGCGCTCGGCGTCGAGGTCGCGCAACGACCGCAGGAGGAACCGCCGCTCGTCCTCGAGCTCGGCGAGGCGGTCGGGG
The DNA here is from genome assembly GCA_963784255.1 of uncultured Acidimicrobiia bacterium. GTDB lineage: Bacteria > Actinomycetota > Acidimicrobiia > Acidimicrobiales > Ilumatobacteraceae > JALZMG01. The sequence continues at coordinate 682,598 of CAWAQO010000009.1, forward strand.
TCCACGACCATCACGTGTCGCGCTCGACCGCCGGCGCCGCGTCCTCGCTGGCCAGCGCGGCGGCCACCAGGCGACGGTCGGCGTCGGTGGGATCGCCCTCGCCAGCGGCCTCGCGGCGCCAGCGGCGGAAGGCCACGGCCAGGCCGGTGACGGCACAGACCAGCGCGGCCACGGGCAGGGCCCACACCAGTGCGTCGAAGCCGGACGCCGCGCGGCACGAGCAGGATGCGGCCGCCGTAGCTGGCCTCGATGGTGGCGACGATCTCGTCGTCGCCGGCCGCGCCGGCGTCGACCATCTGGCGGATCGTGTTGCGGATGTTGATCGACGCCGCGTTGCGCGACTCGAACACGCTCTCGCCGTCGCACTCCGGGCAGGCGATGCGCTGGGCGATGCTGTCGGCCCGCTCGGCCGGCGTGCTCGGCCCGTTGTCGCGGCTGGCCCCGACCGCCAGCAACCCGACCACGACGAACACCAGCAGCAGCCACGCCGGCCAGCGCTTGATCGCCGCGCTCACGTGCCCTCCCGCAGCCGTTGCAGCTGGGCCGCCAGGCCGTCGGCGGTGACCCTCGAGATGAACCGCGCCCGCACCACACCCGCCGGGTCGATGATCCACGTCTCGGGGACCTTGGACACCCCGAAGGCGACGGCGATCGAGCCGTCGTCGTCGTACACCACGGGCCAGTCGCCGCCGTTCGAGGCGAAGAACGTCTCGACGGCCTCCCGGTCGTCGTCGTAGACGACGGTGTAGAACTTGGCGCCGTCGACACCGAGCGCCTGCTGCTCGTCGACGAAGCGGACGAGGTCGGGGTGCTCCTGCTGGCAGGGGACGCAGTCCGACGTGAAGAAGTTGAACACCACCCAGTCGCCCTTGCGCCGGGCCAGCTCGAACGGCGTGCCGTCGGCGAGCTCGCCGTCGGCCGCCGGCGCCGGCCGGCCGAGGAGGTTGGTGTCGGCGGTCTCGTCGGTGCTGCTGTCGGCACCCACCAGCACGACGAACAGGCCGGCGACCACGACGGCCACGGCCAGCGCCACGAACGGCGCGACGCGTGGAGCGCCGCTCGCTCACGATCCGACCTCGGAGAGCAGCCGGTCGTCGGGCACGGGGGCCGAGACCGGCGCTGTCGGCTGGCGGCGGCGCCGCCCCGGGAACGCCGCCAGGAGCGTCCCGAGGGCCATCACCGCGCCGCCGATCCACAACCACAGGATCAGCGGCTTGACGAACACCCGGATGGTCGCCGTGTCGGCGCCCGGCTCGGCCCCTCGCTCGAGCGTCAGGTACACGTCCTTGCCGAGGCCCGTGCGCACGCTCGGCGTCCCGATGTCCTGGCCCAGCCGCAGGTACTTCGTCGTCGCCGGCCCGTAGATGCGGTCACCGTCGAGGCGCACGTCGGCGGTGACGACCTCCGCCCGCGCGTCCGCCGTCTGGCGCACCCCGACCAGCTCGAACGTGTGCCCGCCCCACTCCTGCTCGACGCCGCGCTCCAGCGCCAGCGTGGCCGACCGGGTGTAGCTGTTCGAGGCCACGAGGGCGACGGCGATGAGGATCACGCCGAGGTGGACCACCATGCCGCCGTTGGCTCGTCCGACGAGGCCCCGCCAGCCCTGGCGGCGGGTCGCCAGCACCAGCTGGCGCACGGCTGAGCCGGCGGCGGCACCGGCGAGACCGAAGGCCACCAGCGCGGCGAGGCCACTGGCGCCGACGACGACCGCCAGCGCCAGCGCCAGCGCGCCGCCCCACGCCGGCCAGAACAGCCGGTCGCGCAGCAGCTCGAGGCTGGCCTTGCGCCATGGCAGCACCGGCGCCACCGCCATGAGGAACAGCAGGGCCAGGCCGATCGGGGTCGACAGCCGGTCGAAGTACGGCGCGCCGACGACGGTGCGCCGATCCTGCAGCGCCTCCACCAGCAACGGGAACACCGTGCCCAGCAACACGACGAAGGCGAACACGCTGAACAGCACGTTGTTGGCGAGGAAGGCACCTTCGCGCGAGAGCGGGGAATCGATCGCGCCCGGCGAGCGCAGGCGGTCGCCACGCCACCCGATGAGCAGCAGCGAGACGGCGACGACGACCCCGAAGAACCCGAGGAGGTAGGCGCCGACCGGTCCGTCGCCGAAGGCGTGCACGCTCGACAGCACGCCGGAGCGGGTGAGGAACGTGCCGAGGATGGTCAGCGAGAACGTCGCCACCAGCAGGCTGAGGTTCCAGACCCGCAGCATCCCCCGCCGTTCCTGCACGAGCACCGAGTGGATGTAGGCCGTGCCGGTCAGCCACGGCAGGAAGCTGGCGTTCTCCACGGGATCCCACGCCCAGACCCCGCTCCAACCGAGGACCTCGTAGCTCCACCACCCGCCGAGCAGGATGCCGATCGTGAGCAGTGCCCACGAGAACAGCGCCCACCGCCGCGTCTCCATCAGCCAGCCCTCCCCGACCCGGCCGGTGACGAGGGCGGCGATGGCGAAAGCGAACGGCACGGTGAAGCCGACGTAGCCGAGGTAGAGGATCGGCGGGTGGAACAGCACGAGGACGTGGTTCTGCAGCAGCGGGTTGGGACCGGGGCCGTCGGCGATCGGCACGGCGTTGCCGAAGGGGTCGGCCGGACCGAAGCTGAGGAAGGCGAAGAAGGCCATCACGACGAACATCACGACGAGCGCCCAGCCCACGAGCGGGTCGTCGGTCCGCCGGCGGAAGCGCCACCCGACGGCCGCCGTGTACCCGGCGAGCACGAGCACCCAGAGGAGGATCGAGCCCTCCAGCGCCGACCACATCGCGGCGACGTTGTAGAGCAGCGGGGTCGTCGACGACCCGACCTGCTGGAGGTAGAGCAGCGAGAAGTCGCGGGTGATCAGCGCCCGCTGCATCATCACCACGGCCAGCACCGCGCCGGCGAGGCAGAACCAGGCGTACGTCGGCGACATCCGCAGGAGGCGCCGGTCGCCGCGGCGCACGCCGTAGACCGTGGCCATCGCCCCGAACGTGGCGGCGGCCAGCGTGAGCATGAGCCCGGCGCGGCCGAGCGCGCCGTTCAGGCTGGCGGCGAGCACGCGGTGGACTCCGTGCCGGCGTCGTCGAGCCGTTCGGCGTTCTCGGCGACGTACTCGTTGGAGTGCTTGACCTCCACGCGGTCGCCCTCGAAGGTGTCACCGACCAGCTCCCCGTGGACGACGACTGGCTGGCACTCCTCGAAGATCCCGCCCGGCTGACCCTCGTAGCGCACCGGCACGGTGGCGCCGCCGAAGGAGATCGTGAACGTGGTGATGGCGCCCTCGGTGACGACGCTGCCGGCGTCGACCGTGCCCTGGACGCGCAGCCGCCGGCCCGGCTCGCAGCCGTCGCGGTCGCCGATCTCGTCGACGTTGCAGTAGTAGTCGACCGCCGAGCGCAGGAACTGCGTGACCAGCACACCGCCGGCGACGAGCACGAGGGCGATCACGACGAGCGGGGCCCACCGCCGGGCTGAGCGGCGCCCCGGCGCCGGCTCGGACGGGCGAGGTGACAGGTCGAGCTCGTTCACGTCCACGGCTTGGCCTCGTCGGGAAGCTGGGCGGTGGTGCGACGGGCCTTGCGCAGCACGGCCACGGCGTAGGCGGCGATCGCCCCGAACGTGATCACGTAGCAGCCGATGATGAAGCCGGCGTCCTCCATCAGGCGACCTCCGCCCGCCGTGCGGCCAGCGCCAGATCGAGCCCGGCGTCGTCGAGGGCGTCCTCGGCGGCCATCGTGCGCTGGCGGTGGATCACCAGCCAGGCGTACATCATGGTGAAGGCGATGATGCCGACGAACAGCGTGAACAGCATCAACCCGTCCATGTGCACGTCACGGTCGGGACGCAGCACGGTGGCCTCCTGGTGCAGGCTGCGCCACAGCCGCACGCTCCAGTGGACGAGCGGGATCTCCAACACGGCGAGGAGGGCGAGCACGGCGCTGCGGCGGGCCCGCTGCTCGTGGGTGCCGCCGAGGCGGCGGACCGCCAGGTACCCCACGTACGTGATGAACAGGAAGGCCGTCGTCGTCAGGCGGGCGTCCCACTCCCAGAAGACGCCCCACGTGAGGCGCCCCCACAGCATCCCGCTGACGAGCGTGATGCCCATGAACAGCACGCCGACCTCGGCGCTGGCGCCGGCGAGACGGTCCCAGCCGAGCGAGTGGCGCTTGGTGAGGAGGTACAGCCCGGAGGCGACGGCGGTGACCACGAAGGCCAGGTAGGCGAGCCACGCCGACGGCACGTGCACGTAGAGGATGCGGACGGACTCCGCCTGGTCGCGGTCGGCCGGCGAGAAGCCGAGCCCGAACGCCACCAGCCAGGCGACGCCGACGAGCGAAGCGGCCCCGAGCAACCGGGTGCCCCGCGTCGACGTGCTCGTGACCACCACTCCTCCTACTCGTCGATGAGCGCACCGAAGGCCAGCGTTCCCCCGGCACCGAAGACGACGGCGAACACCGTGACGACGCCCAGCCAGGGCCAGCCGTCGGCGATCGCCGCCGCATCAGTGCCGAGCGCTGCTTCGACCGCTCGGGTTGCTCCGATCAGAACGGGCGCCACGACCGGGAGCAACAGCAACGGGAGGAGGGTCTCCCGCCCCCGTGCGCCGGCAGCGAGGCCGCCGTAGAGCGTACCGACCGCGGCCAGTCCCACGGTGGCGGCGAGCCACGTCAGGACGAGCAGCGCGACGCCGGACCAGCGCAGCTCGACGCCGTAGAGCAGCGCGGCGGCCCCGAGCAGGAGGGCTTCCAGCACGGCGAGCTGGGCCGACAGGGCGGCGACCTTGCCCCAGAACATCCCGGCGGCGTCCACGCCGGCGGCGCGCAGGGCATCCAGCGCGCCGTCCTCGGCCTCCACGGCGAACGTCCGCTGCACGAGCAGGAGCAGGCTGAACAGCGTGGCCAGCCAGACCAGGCCGGGCGCCACGTTCTCCAGCAACGTGTCCTCGGAGCCCGGCGGCGCCGGGAAGCGGTCGAGGGCGAAGGCGAACATCACCATCACCACCGCGGCGAACGGCAGCACCTGGTTGAGGGCGATGCGACTGCGCCACTCGACGCGCAGGTCCTTGCCGGCGATCAGGCGGGCGGTGCGGAGCACGCTCACGTCACGACCTGGCCGGCGACGACGTCGACGCAGCGGGTGGCCAGCGCGCCCGCCCGCTCGAGCTCGTGGCTGGCCACCACGATGGTGGCGCCGGCCCGGGCGGCCGCCCGCAGCGTGGTGTCGAGCTCGTCGCGGCCGGCGGCGTCGAGGCCGGCGTGGGGTTCGTCGAGCAGCCACAACCGGGCCCGGCGGGCCACCAGGCAGGCCAGCGCGGTGCGCCGTTGCTGGCCGGCCGAGAGCCGGCGCACGGGCACCCCGGCCAAGCGGCCGGCCAGCCCGAGGCGCTCCAGCGCCGCGTCGATCTCCGCCGGCGTCGCCCCCACCGTCGCCCCCCAGAAGCGGACGTTCTCGCTCGCCGTGAGGTCGAGGTACAGACCGTTGCGGTGGCCGAGTAGGCCGACGTGGCGGCGGACCTCGTGGCGCTGCAGCGCCAGGTCGCAGCCGAGCACCCGCCCCTGCCCCCGCGCCAGCGGGACCAGGCCGGCGCACACCCGCAGCAAGGTGGTCTTGCCGGCGCCGTTGGGACCGCGCAGCAGCACGATCTCACCGACGTCGATCGTCATCGTCACACCGGCCAACGCGGGGAAGCTGCCGAGCACGGCGACGGCGTCGGCGAGCTCGACCGCGGGCTGACCGGTCATCGCCGGGCGACGCTACCGGTGCCGGGGTGCGCCGGTACCGTGCCCGACGTGACCGGTGAGGAGGCTGACACCGACCGCCACCTCCGCCACCTCGGACGGCTGCCGTCATCGCGGCGGTCGCGCTGGGACCGGCCGCCACCGCCGCACGACTGGCGGTGGGTCGTCGGCCTCACCGGGCGGGTGCTGATCAGCGTCGGCGTGCTGATGTTCGCCTTCGTCGCGTACCAGCTGTGGGGCACGGGGATCGAGTACGCCCAGGCGCAGGACCGCCTCGACGACGAGCTCGCCGATCTCCTGGCCGGCGTCGACACCACGGTGGCACCGACGACCACGGTCGCCGCCACCACCACCGCTCCGCCGGTCACCGCGCCGGTGGACACGACCGCCACGACGGAGACGACGGAGACGACGAGCCCGCCGGCCCCCGCGGTGCCCGAGTTCCAGCCCGGCGACGCCATGGCCCGCATCGAGATCCCGTCGATCGGCCTCGACGCCACCGTCGTGTCCGGCGTGGCGCCGGCCGACCTCAAGGACGGTCCCGGCCACTACCCCGACACACCGATGCCGGGCCAACTCGGCAACGCCGCGATCGCCGGGCACCGCACGACGTACGGGCAGCCGTTCTTCCGCCTCGACGAGGTCGCGCCAGGCGACGAGATCGTGCTCACCACGGTCCAGGGCCGGTTCGTGTACCGCATGACCGCCAACGAGATCGTCGCTCCGTCGGACGCCCAGGTGGTCGCCACGACCGACCCGACGGTCGCGACACTGACGCTGACGACGTGCCACCCCCGCTACACGGCGGCCAAGCGGCTGATCGTCCACGCCGACCTCGACCTCGCCGCCTCCGCCGAGCCCCAGCCGGCGGTCGTCGCCGAGGCCGCTGCGCCGGCGCCGACGACGCCACCGACCCTGGCTCCGGCGCCCGAGACGGTGCCGGCCACTGCGCCGGCCACCACGCCGACCACGACGCCGGCGACCACCGCACCGGCGACCGTGCCGGCGACCACTGTGGCGCCCGCCGCGCCGGCCGCCGACGACGCCGAGCCGGTGAGCGACGACGACGCCGACGCCTTCGCCCACGGCTGGTTCACCGACGACGGCGCGTGGGTCCAGGTGGCCCTCTGGGGGCTGGTGCTGACGGCGATCGCCGTCGGCGCGTACCTCCTCAGCCGGCGGCTGCGGCGCAACTGGGTGGGTGCGCTCGCCGGCATCGTGCCGTTCGTGATCGCCCTGTACTTCTTCTTCCAGAACGTCAACCGGTTACTGCCGGCCGCGTTGTAGCAGGTACGACGCGGCCGGATCAGTCGCCCACGACAGTCGGCGTGCACATCTCGTGCACATCTCGTCCCAGCCCTGCGTCGATCGCGGCGGTGATCCGGTCCTCGTCGCTCGTCCAAAGGTGGGCGTAAGGGTTCAGCGTCTCGCTGGCGTTCTTGTGGCCGAGGAAGGCAGCCACGGCGCGAGGCGAGCAGGCGGACGCGATGAGCAGCGACGCTGCGTGATGGCGGAGGTCATGGGTCGACGCGGAGATCCCGAGCCGCCGTGGCCGAGCTGAACGCCGCCAGCCAAGTCTGCCGGGCGATCATCGCTCCGCCGGTCGTCGTGAAGATCAGCCGATCCGGCCCCTCGCCGAACTCGGCGATGTGAGCGGCCAGCACCTCGGCGACCACCGACGGCAGTGGCATCAGCCCACCTGACCGTCCTGCCACCGCGGAGCGTCGAGCGGGTCTGACCGAATTGCCGCGGACGGCGTTCACGTCGTTCGGAATCCTGTGACCCGCACTCGACTAGCGTGCTCGGCGGCGCCCATGTCCGCACTGGCGGAACGCAAGGTGGTGGTGCCTGATGCGTCAGATTCTCGTCGTCGCCAACCAGACGGTAGGAAGCGAAGCTCTCGCCCGGGCAGTCCGCGCGTGCGTGGCGGCGGGACCGTGCCGGTTTGTGCTCCTCGTGCCAGCGACCGCACCCAACTTCCTCGAGTCAGCAGCCACGGCCATGGCGTCCGCCGAGCCGGGGATCACAGCACCACCGCCTGCGGATCCGTTCGAGACGGCGAAGGATCGACTCCAGAGCGGGCTCCACTGGCTACGTCACCTCGGCGCGACCGCCGAGGGCGAGGTCGGCGACGGGAATCCGATGCGCGCAATCCGTACGAGTCTCGAGCGGGGCGACCGTCAGTTCGACGAGATCATCATCTCCACACTGCCCAGACGCGTCTCGCGATGGCTGCGGATGGACCTGCCACGACGGGTCAAGCGCGAGTTTGGTCTACCCGTCACGGTTGCCACAGCTCAGGCGGCGGCTCCCCAAGCCCCCCGGTAGCCGAGCCGGAACCGGACGGTTGGCTACGTCGCGAGACGGAACGCCTTGTCGAGAGCGTCGTCAGAGTCCGAACACGGCCGCTCGCGCGACAAGCACGCTGGACTGGAGCGCCCGATGGGACCCGACTGATCGCTGATCGGCGCCGCCGCGGGCTCTCGCGCGAGCGGACACAGACCGACCCGTTGCGTGAATACTTGACCGAGTGCCTGAGCTCTCCGATCTTGGCTGGCTTCGTGGCCGCATCGAGGCCGGCGCCAGCGTCGCTTAGATCGCCACCGAGGTGGGCGGACGCCTCGGACCGTCCGCAGGGCGCTGCATCGACAGGGGCTCCCTCTCCCGCGCACGGTTCGGAACGCGGGCGTCGACCTCGACGAAGTGTTCGACCGGTATCGGCGCGGCGTGGGTCGGTGAGCACTCGCCCCCGTTCGGGTGACTCCACTACCCCCCAATCACCAAGAGGTGTACGGTCGAACTCATCGAGGGGACGGAGGTCGGCGCCATGGGCTGGTTGGTGCTTTGTTCGATCGTCGGGGGAGTGGTCGGATTCAGCGCCTGGCGAGTCAGTCGTCGGGAGGCCCGCGCTTCGCACGAGTATTGGAACCCCACAGAGAGCGTCTCATTGGACAGGGCCCGGACGCCCCGCGACATCGGCCTCGGCGGGATCGGCGGGGGCGGCGGGGGCGGTGACGGCGGCAGCAGCGGCTGACGCCACGACGAACGCCAACGGGCCGGCGGCGTTGTAGGTGTCGGCCCCGCGGCGGGCGGGCATGCCCATGGCCATGACCGCCACCGATCCGGCCAAGCAGCTCGACGACCTCGTCGATGACGGGACCATCGCCATGGTCATGACCATGATCGGCGACGAGCACACGTCGCGCCCGCTCAGCATCGCCGAGGTGCGCGGCCGACCGCCTGGCGTTCCTCGTCGACGCCACCACCGACTGGGCGCAGGCGATCCGCGACGGCGCCGCCACCGTGCACGTCTCCATCAGCGACGTCCGCAAGAACACCTACGTGTCCCTCCAGGGCCGCGCCGCGGTGTCGCTCGACGCGGACGAGATCGACCGGCTGTGGAGCCCGGCCGCCGCGGCCTACTTCGACGGCAAGGAGGACCCCGGCCTCGCCGTGCTGCGCTTCGATGCGACGGGCGGCGAGTACTGGGACGCGCCGAGCGGCCGGATCGGCTCGCTGCTCGCCCTCGTCAGGGCCGCCGTCTCGGGCGCCGAGGCCGCCGGCGAGCAGGGTTCGGTCGCCACTCGGTCCTGAGCCCCGTCAGCGGGTCGCCGCGAAGCGGTCCGTCGCCGCCACCACGATGTCCGTGCTGGTGGCGCTGCCGTGATGGCCGGCCTCGTCGACGAGGTGCAGCTCCGCGTCGGGCCACCGTTGGGCCAGCTCCCACGGCACGTCCGGCGGACCGCTGATGTCGAGGCGGCCGTGGACGAGCACGCCGGGGATCCCGGCGAGCCGATCGACGCCGTCCAGCAGCTCACCGTCCGCGAGGAAGCAGTTGTTGCTCCAGTAGTGCGTGACGAGACGAGCGAAGCACAGGCGGAACTCGGGGTCGTCGTAGCGGGTGTCGTGGGTGGCGCCCGGGTAGGTGCTGACGTGGGTGTCCTCCCACGCGCACCACGCCGCTGCCGCCGGTGCGTGCACCGCCGGGTCAGGGTCGATGAGGAGGCGGTGGTACGCGGCGGTCAGGTCGCCATCACGTTCGTCCGGCGGCACCGCCGCGACGAAGCGCGCCCACTGCTCCGGGAACACGCGGCCCATCGACCTGGTGATCCACTCGACCTCCGAACGACCTCGGGTGCCCACGACGCTGGCGAGGATCATCTCGCTCACGCTGGTCGGGTGGGCCTCGGCGTAGGCCAGGCCGAGCGTCGTGCCCCACGACCCGCCCCACACCAGCCAGCGCTCGACCCCGAGGTGGGTTCGCAAGAGCTCGATGTCGGCGATGAGGTGGGCCGTCGTGTTCGTCGAGAGGTCGACGACCGGCTCGGCGGCGTTCGGCGTGCTGCGTCCGCACTGGCGCTGGTCGAAGGCGACGAGGCGGTAGCGCGCCGGGTCGAACCAGCCGGCGCCAGCCGGGCGCGCAGCCCGTTCCCGGCCCACCGTGCAGCAGCACGGCGGGCTTGCCGTCCGGGTTGCCGGTGACCTCCCAGTACAGGCGGTGGCCGTCACCGACGTCGAGCGTGCCGTGCTCGTACGGCTCCTCGACCGGATACGTCGCCACGGCTCAGCTCCCGACGAACCGCGGCGGGCGCTTCTCCAGGAACGCCTGGCGACCCTCCGCTGCGTCCGCGCTGCGCCACGCCGCCAGGCGGGCCGCCTCGACCAGTTCGTCGGTGGCCGGCGGCGGGCCGGAACGCTCCAGGGCGACCTTGTGGGCGGCGATGGTGAGCGGGGCGAGGCCGGCCAGCTGGCGGGCCCAGGCGAGGGCGTCGTCGAGGCCGCCGAGGCGGTGCACGGCGCCGGCGGCGTGGAGCGAGCTGCCGTCGTAGGTCTCGGCGGCGAGCAGCATCGCCCGGGCGATCGGCCAGCCGAGCTCGCGGGCCAGGCGCTCGACCGTCCAGTGGTCGACGACGAGGCCGAGGCGGGCGGCCGGGATGCCGAACCGGCTGGTCGGCGTCGCCACCCGCAGGTCACAGGAGACGGCGAGCTGGGTGCCGGCGCCGAGCGCCGGTCCGTCGACGGCGGCCACGGTCGGGATCGGCAGGGTCGCCAGGCCGCGCAGCACCTCGCCCAGCGACCGCGCGAACTCGCCCTCCTCGACCCCGGTGAGGTCGGCGCCGGCGCTGAACGCCGGCGGCGTCCCGGTCAGCACGAGCGCCCGCGCGGACGCCGCCTCCCGCCAGGCGTCGGCGAGGGCCAGCACGGTGGCGTGGTCGACGGCGTTGCGCCGCTCCGGGCGGTCGAGCGTCACCACGAGCACGCCGGAGCGCTCGCCGTCGTCGGCGCGGTCCCACGCCAGCCGTACCATGCGCCGCACTCTATGAGCCCCGCCGAGCCCGATCCCGTCCGCCGGCGCCGGGCCCAGGTCGCCCGCTGGACCCTGCTCGCCAACCGGATCGGCTACCTCCTGCTGGCCGTCGCCGTCGCCCTGTTCTTCGCCGCCCTCATGGTCGGCTTCAGCGCCGGCATGGCCACGGCGGTCATCGTCACCCTGGTCGCGGCCTGCGTGCTCCTGGCTCCCTCGATCGTGCTCGGCTACGCCGTCAAGGCGGCCGAGCGGGAGGACCGCGAACGTGGGCTGTAGCGCAGTTACCATCGGGTAACCATGTCGTCACGACTGACCGCCACGGCGCGACGCGAGCAGCTCCTCGACGTCGCCCTCGAGGTGTTCGCCGAAGCGGGCTATCACAACACCTCGATGAACGACGTCGCCGAGGCCGCCGGCGTGACCAAGCCGGTGCTCTACCAGCACTTCGAGTCCAAGCGCGACCTGTACCAGGCGCTGCTCGAGGAGGTCGGCGCCCGCATGCTCGGGACCATCAGCGCCGCCACGGCGAGGGCGACGGAGGGGCGGTCACAGACCGAGCTCGGCTTCCAGGCGTACTTCCGGTGGGTCGCCGAGGACCGCGCCGCCTTCAAGCTGCTGTTCGGAGGCGGGTCCCGCCGCGACGAGGAGTTCAGCCGCGCCGTCCGGCGGGTGACCGGCGGCATGGCCCTGGCCATCGCCCCGCTGATCGCCGCCGACATCGACGAGGAGCACCGCACGACGTTGGCCCACGCCCTCGTCGGCCTGGCCGAGGGGGCCAGCCGGCGCCTCGTGGACCGCGGCGACGACTTCGACCCCGACCTCCTCGCCCGCCAGATCGCCGACCTCGCCTGGGCCGGCCTCCGCAGCGTCCACCGCCTCGACTGACGCTTCGTTCCGCAACTCGTCGTGCCAGCGGCCGACACATTGTGTCGCTCTCACCGAAGAGTTGAGGATCTCGGCCGTTTCAGCGGGATTGGTACTGGAGGCCGCGGTAGCCGTCGGTGAAGCCGGCGGACTTGGCGGCGGCGGTGATCTGGGCGACCGCCGGTGAGGTGACGAGTGGCTCGCCGTCGACCTTGCGGATCTCGACCTTGCGCACGCGACCGTCGCGCACCTGGTCGGCGAGGGCCTCGGCCCACACGGGGTCGTCCGGCGTGGTGGTGAACGTGACGAGGTGGTGCGAACGGCGGTCGTACCACACGAGAGGCACGCCGTCGCCGAGCACGACCACCGCGGCGCCCGTGCGCGCCGGCCGGCCCGGGCTGGCCGGCCAGGGCAGCGTGGCCCCGTAGGGCTGCGCCGGGTCGGTGGCCGCCAGCACCACCGGCAGCTCGGGCGTCTGCGGTTCGCGGGCCCCGCGGAGTCGATCGACCGCCCCCGGCAGGGCGAACTGGGCGGCGCCGAGACCGCGCACGAAGTACCCCCGGCGCACCTGACCGCGCTCCTCGAGCACCTTGAGCACGCCGTACACCGAGGCGTAGCCGCCGACCACGCCCTCGGCCAGCGCGGCCTCACGGGTCAGCACGCCGTGGCGCTCGACGAGTTGCAGCGCGGTGGCGTGGGCGGCCTCCGTGGCCGCCGGCGCCGGCGCGGCCAGCGGCGCCACCAGGCTCCAGCGCCCGGCGCCCGCCGGCGGCCCGGTGCGGGCCAGCCGTCCGACGCGCGGCCGGGCGCGGGCACGCGGTTCGCGCCGGGCCGCCCGCACGCCGCTGGTGAACGCGCGCAACGGCGCCAGCGAGTCGTTGGTCACCTCACCGGCCCACACGAGGTCCCACAGCGCCGTGAGCAACTCGTCGTCGGCCACCCCGGGGGCCGCCGCCCGCAGCTGCTGCCAGAAGCTGGCTCCCCGCTCGGCGAGCACGGTGCGGAAGGCGTCGTGCAGGGCGCCGTCCGGACGGTCCTGCACCTCCCAGCCCGGTGCCAGCAGCGGCAGCTGGTCGGCGAAGCAGACCCGCAGGCGACCGTCGGTGGAACCGATGGCGCCGGCGCCCACCCACACCACGTCGCCCGACGTGCACAGCTCGTCGAGCTGGGTGCGGCGGTACTCGCGCACCCGGGCGGCCAGCACGTCGGGCTCGAGCGTCGAGGCCACGATCGGCGCGCCGGCGAGCAGGCCGAGCGCCTCCACGACGGCGTCGACGCCCGTGCGCTGGGGCGGGATGCCGTGCCACGCCGGCAGGAACCGGGCCAGCGCCTCCGGCTCGACCGGCTCGACCTCGCGCCGCAAGCTGGCCAGCGAGCGCCGCCGGAGCTGTCGCAGCACCTCGCTGTCGCACCACTCGCGGCGCACGCCCTCCGGGCGGAACTCGCCGCGCACGACCCGGCCGTCCGCCTCGAGGGCGGCCAGCGCGCCGCCGATGCGCGACTCCGGCAGCCCGAGGCGCGCGGTGACCTCGCGCTCGACGAACGGTCCGTGGCTGCGGGCGTAACGGGCGACGAGGTCCTCGAGCGGCCGCGGGACGGGATCGGTGAAGGCCGCCGGCAACCCGAGGGGCAGGGCGCACCCGAGCGCGTCGCGGTAGCGCGCCGCGTCCTCGGCGGCGATGTAGCGGTGCTCGCCGGCGACGACGACCTCGATGGCCCGCTTGTCGGCAACGAGCTCGGCGATCCAGCCGGCGCCGGTCTCGCAGCGCAGGTCGATCTCGACCGTGGTGAGGTCGCCGACGCGCCGCAGCACGTCGTGCAGCTCGTCGGCGCTGCGCGCCCGCCGCCCGTCGGAGAGCCGCTGGAGGTCGAGCTCGAGGTCGGCGAGGACGCCTGGATCGAGCAGCTCGCGCAGCTCCTCGGCGCCGAGCAGGTCGCGCAGCAGGTCGCGATCGAGGGACAGCGCGGCCGCGCGGCGCTCGGCGAGTGGGGCGTCGCCCTCGTACATGTAGGCGGCGATCCAGTTGAACAGCAGGCTCTGGGCCATCGGGCTGGGCTTGGTGGTGTCGACGTTGACCACCCGGACCGACCGGCTACGCAGCTGGCTGAGCACGTCGCGCAACGCCGGGACGTCGAAGACGTCCTGCAGGCACTCGCGCGACGCCTCGAGCAGGATCGGGAAGGTCGGGTACTTGGCGGCGACGGCGAGCAGGTCGGCGGCCCGCTGGCGTTGCTGCCACAGCGGCGTGCGCTGGTCGGGCCGCCGCCGCGGCAGCAGGAGGGCCCGCCCGGCGCACTCGCGGAACCGTGACGAGAACAGCGCCGTCTGCGGCAGCGTGGCGAGGACCAGCTCCTCGATCTCGTCGGGGTCGATCAGCACGGCCTCCAGGGGCAGCTCGTCGGCCGCCTCGGGCAGGCGCAGCACGATGCCGTCGTCGCCCCACATCGACTCGACGGGCAGGTCGAAGCGGTCGGCCAGCCGCCGCTCGATGGCCATCGCCCACGGGGCGTGCACCGGCGTGCCGAACGGGGACAGCACGCACACCCGCCAGTCGCCGATCTCGTCGCGGAAGCGCTCGACGACGATGGTGCGGTCGTCCGGCACGACGCCGGTGGCCTCGGCCTGCTCGGTGACGTACTGCAGCAGGTTGGCGGCGGCCAGCTCGTCGAGGGCGTACTCCTCCCGCAGCACTCGGATGTCCTCGCCCGGCGGGAGCTCGCGCAGCCGGCGCACGAAGGCGCCGAGGGCGCGGCCCAGCTCGAGCGGCCGGCCGGGACGGTCGCCGTGCCAGAACGGCATCTTCCCCGGCTCGCCGGGGGCCGGCGTGACGGTGACCCGCTGGAACGTGATGTCCTCGATCCGCCACGTCGAGGCGCCGAGCACGAACGTCTCGCCCGGCCGGCTCTCGTAGACCATCTCCTCGTCGAGCTCGCCGACGCGGGTGCCGTCGGGGAGGAACACGCCGAACAGCCCGCGATCGGGGATCGTGCCGCCCGACGTGACGGCGAGCCGCTTCGAGCCGTCGCGGGCGCGGACGGCATCGGTGGCCCGGTTCCACACCACGCGCGGGCGCAGCTCGGCGAACTCCTCGCTCGGGTACCTGCCGGCGAGCAGGTCGAGGGTGTTGGCGAACTGCTCGTCGGACAGCTCGGCGAAGTTGGCGCTCCGGCGCACGAGGGCCAGGAGCTCGGACGCCGGGAGCTCGCCGCTGGCGGCGGCGTGGGCGACGATCTGCTGGGCGAGCACGTCGAGCGGGTTGCGCAGGTAGCGGGTGGACTCGATCTGGCCGTCGAGCATGCGCCGGACGACGACGGCCGCCTCGAGCAGGTCGCCGCGGTGCTTCGGGTAGATCGTGCCCCGGCTCGGCTCGCCGACCTGGTGGCCGGCCCGCCCGATGCGCTGCAGCCCCCGGCTGACCGCGCCGGGCGACTCGACCTGGATGACGAGGTCGACGGCGCCCATGTCGATGCCCAGCTCGAGGCTGCTGGTGGCGACGATGGCCCGCAGGTCACCGCGCTTCGAGCTCGTCCTCGATGACGATGCGCTGCTCGCGGGCCAGCGATCCGTGGTGGGCGCGCACCAGCTCCTCGCGCCGCCGTCCGGTCTCGGGGTCGACGCCGATGCCGCGCTCCTCGGCCAGTTCGTTGAGCTTGGCGGCGAGGCGCTCGGCCTGCCGGCGGGCGTTGCAGAAGATGATCGTGGAGCGGTGCTCGAGGACCTGGTCGAGGATGCGCGGGTAGATGCTCGGCCAGATCGACGTCCGCGGCGGCGCCGGCGCGGCCACCACGTCCTGGTACGTGGCCACCGGCGCGGCCCCGGCGGCGAGGTCGCCCATGTCCTCGACGGGGATCACGATCTCGACCTCGAGCGGCTTGCTGATGCCGGCGTCGACGATGGTGACCGGCCGAGGCTCGCCCGGCGCGGCGTAGCCGCCCAGGAAGCGGGCGACCTCCTCCAGCGGCCGTTGCGTGGCCGAGAGCCCGATGCGCTGGGGCGGCCGGGCGGTGATCTCCTCCAGCCGCTCGAGCGAGAGGGCGAGGTGGGCCCCGCGCTTGGTGGGGGCGAGGGCGTGGATCTCGTCGACGATGACCGTCTCGACCCCGACCAGCGTCTCCGCCGCCGAGGACGTCAGCATCAGGTAGAGGCTCTCGGGCGTGGTGATGAGCAGGTCGGGCGGGCGGCGGACGAGCTTCTGGCGGTCCCGCGCCAGCGTGTCGCCGGTGCGCATGGCGACCTCCGGCACCACCACCGGCTCACCGAGGCGCTCGGCGGCCAGGGCGATGCCGGCCAGCGGCGCCCGCAGGTTCTTCTCGATGTCGAAGGCGAGGGCCCGCAGGGGCGAGATGTACAGCACCCGTGTGCGCGTGGTGCGCTCGTCGGGCGGCGGTGCGGTGGTGAGCGCGTCGATGGACGAGAGGAAGGCGGCGAGCGTCTTGCCGCTGCCGGTGGGCGCGCAGATGAGGGTGTGGGCACCGTCCCGGATGGCCGGCCACCCGTCGATCTGGGCGGTCGTGGGCTCGGGGAAGGACGCGCCGAACCAGGCCCGCACGGCGGGCGAGAAGGCGGCGAGCACGGGGTGATCGGCGATGCTTCGAGGCTACTCAGGGGGTGTCACAGCGAGCCGGGGCCCCGCCCACGCTGGTAGAACGGCGCCGTGACCAGCACCGTGTCACCGATGGTCGCCGACCTCGTCGAGGTCGCCGTGCCTCGCGGCGGACACGTCGTGGTCGTCAGCGACATCCACCTCGGCGACGTCCCCACGGTCGCTGCGACCAGGGCCACGGCGGCGCTGGCGACGGCGCTGGAGGCGATCGAGGGCCAGGGCCTGCTCGTCATCGCCGGCGACGGCTTCGAGATGCTCGCCTGCCCGCCCGACATCCGGGCCATCCTCGACGCCCACCCGGAGTTCGTCGCCGCCGTGCGCCGGTTCGCCGATGGCCCCGACCACCGCGTGGTCGTGCTGCCCGGCAACCACGACGGCCAGCTGGCGTGGGACGGCGACGCCGTCGGCGTGCTCGTCGCGCGGCTCGGTGCCCACGACATCGCCATGGCCTGCGACCTCGTGCTCGACACCGGCGAGGGTGCCCAGCGGGTGCGCGTCGTGCACGGCAACCAGGACGACCCGTTCAACGCCTTCGTCGACCCCCGGGCGCCGCTCGACACGCCGCTCGGCCACCACGTGGTGCGCGAGATCCTGCCCGCGCATCGATCCCGGCGAGGAGCCCGGCGCCCTGCTCGAGGACATCCGCTGGCTCAACGACACCGAGCGCATCGCCGACTTCGTCGCCTCCCGCCTGCTCTACCGCAAGGTCGCCGGACGGCTGTGGTGGGTGACGATCCCGTTCGCCGCCGCGCTGCTCCTGCGGCTGGTCGCCTTCGTGCCCGGCGTCGAGGACGCCCTCCGGGTCGGCGCCGGCCGCTGGCTGTTGATCGTCGGGCTGCTCCTCGCGTTCGTGCTGATCGTGGCCGCCGCGGCCGTCGGCGGCACGATGCTGCGGGTGCACCGCGCCCTCGCCGCCGCCACGCCCGACGAGGGCGGCGGGGAGACGGCGCACAACATCACGGCGCGCGAGGACGCCGGCCGCCTCATCGCCAACGACGGCTACCGCGGGTTGATCACCGGTCACACCCACATCCCCGAGCTCTCGACGGTCGGCCACGGGTTCTACGCCAACACGGGCTGCGGCATCCGCAGCGTCGTGCCCCGGCCGTCGCGCTTCGGACTGCCCGCCGCCTTCACGCCGGTGCGCCGCTGCTCGCGCGTCGAGCTGACGGCCGGCCCGACGCTCGAGGTCCGCCTCGTCACCGGCGACGAGCCGATGCGCTCGCCCGTCCTCCTGGAGCGGCTCGTCACCCGTCCCGATCACGCCGTCCCCGTCGACCCCACCGTGGTCGCGTCACTGCCGGACGGCGGCACGTGGCCGATCGCCGGGCGGCGGTTCGGCGAGTGGGTCGGTCGCCGCCGCGTCCGACGCTTCGCCGCCGGCTTCGTGCTGCTGTTCGGGATCCTCAGCATCGTGTCGGTCTTCGTCCGTCCGCTGCGCGAGAACGCGCTGTTCGAGGACGTCTCGCCGTTCACGGTCCACCCGGTCGCCGGCGTCGGCGCGGTGCTCGTCGGCCTGGCGCTGATCGGCGTCGCCCGCGGCGTCCGCCTGGGCCGGCGGCGGGCGTGGCGGGTCACCATCGCCCTCTTGGCGATCGCCGCCGTCGGCCACGTCCTCAAGGGCGGCGGCGTCGAGGAGACCACCCTCGGCCTGCTCCTGATCGCCTGGCTGGTGCTCGAACGCCACCACTTCCGCGTCGCACCGATGGGCCGCGGCCGCTTCATCGCGGTGGCCGTGTTCGGCGGCCTGTTCGGGGTCGCCGTCACCGTCGGCCTCGGCCTCGTCGACCTGGCGGACGACTCGCTGACGCGGCCGGCGATCGCCCTCGCCATCGGGGTGGTGGCCCTGCTCGTCGTCGCCGTTGGCCGCTTCTCCGCGCCGGCGCCCGACGACCCCGCAGCGGTCGAGGGCGCACGGGCGATCGTCGACGAGCACGCCACCGCGCCGCGCGACCGCCGTGTCCTCGATGCCGGGAACGAGCTGCTCTTCACCGGTGACTCCGTCGTCGCGTACACCGTCCACGGCGGCGTGATGACGGTGTTCCCCGATCCGGTCGGGCCGGCCGAGGACCGCGCCGACGCGTGGGCCGACGTGATGGACCGCGCCGACACCTACGGCTGGTCGATCGTGGTGCCCGCCGCCGGGGCGACCTGGCTGCCGGTCTACCGGGCCGCCGGGCTCGTCGACGCGCTACCTCGGCGAGGAGCTCACCATCGAGGTCGCGACGATCGAGCCGCCGGTCGACGGCGCCGGCACCGAGGTCACGGAGACGGGCGACACGCTGACCGCGGTTGCCGGTGGGCGCACCCACGTCCACACGTGGATCCCGACGATCGAGGGCTACCAGCTGGTGCGAGCCGAGGGCGACGAGCAGGCGGCCGACGCGGTGGTCGCCGGCACGGCGGCGTGGATGCGCACCCACCGGGGCACGGTGCTGGTGGTCGGCCCACCGGCGCTGTCGGCCGGGCAGCTCGACGCCCGCTGGGCGACGGCGCCCGGTGCGTCCGTCGTCACCCGCTCGCGCGTCGACGGCCTGGCGCTACGTGGCCGGCCACGTCGCCGCCAGCGCGTCGGCGAGGAGGCGGGCCCGCTCGGCGTAGCCCGCTGAGGTGTAGTGGATGCCGTCGCTCTGGAACCAGGCGTCGGGGACGACGGCAGCCCAGTCGTACACCCGCAGGTTCGGGTAGCGCGTGGCCGCTGCCGCCAGCTCGCGGTTCCACTCCTGCATGTTGGTGTTCGACCACGGATCCCCGTCGCCGACCAGCGTCTTCACGGTGACCCACATCACGGGGTCGTCGCCGATGACCTGGAGCATGCGGTCGATGCGTCCGGTCCGGCCCGGAGCGCCACCGACGACGACGTTCGCAGTGTCCGTCGTGCCGAGGGCGAGCACCCAGCAACCCTCGTAGCCCGTCGCCTTGATGGCCGCCGCCGCGTCGCGGGCGTTCAGCTGGTTGCTCATCGTCTCCACGATCGACCGGGCGCCCGAGATCTCCATGCGCGGGTCGAGCACGCCCACACGGCGGTACTGGGCGTCGACGCGCTGTGCCGGGTCCGCCAGGTAGTTCGGGTCGATCAGCCCGACCGACGTCGAGTCGCCGATGTGCACCACCGACTGGCACGACGTCGTGGTCGACGCCGCTCCTGCCGGCGCGGCAGTCGGCACCACGGCCGTCGCGGACGTCACCACGACCGGTCGGCGGCCGCCGGCGGTGCGGTCGCCGGCACCGTGGCGGTGGTGCTGGTGGCGTCAGCGGCGTCCACCGGGGTGGACTGAGCAGGCGACGGGAGCGGTGCGGCGAGGCGGAGGTCACCGACGCCGGCGGCCCGCTGGCGCCGGTGATCGTGGCCGTCGAGTTGGAACCGTCGATCCAGGCGCCCACCACGGCCAGCACGACGACGGCGGCCGCCGGGATCGCCAGCAGCCGGGAGAACGCCATCGCAGCCGGACGCTATCCCGGCCCGTCCGCGGGGCCGCGGCAACCCTCAGGCGGCGTCGTCGGAGGGAACGACCCGGACGGTCACCGTCCGCACCAGCTCGAGCGTGGCGTCGATGGCGCTGGACACGCGCAGCGTGAGGTCGAGGCCGCTGTGGGCCGGCGCGTCGGCGGGCGGCCGCACGAGGAGCCAGGCGATGCCGGCACTGCGCGGCGGCAGGCACAGCGAGTCGGGCCGGACGACGGACCAGCCGGGCGGCGCGCCGTCGACGTCGAGCCAGACGCGGTCGACGTGCTGGCGGCGGTTGTGCAGGGTCAGGCGCAGGTTGGCCTCCCCACCGGCGGCGACGGCCACCATGGCCGTGCCCGTGGACAGCTCGAGGCCGGCGGACGTCGCGATCATGTCGCTCCCTACGCCCGAGGCGGACGCGCGGTTCGCGGGATCAGCGCGGCGCGGGCGCGACCAGATCAGGAACGAGGTCGGCGACGGAGGCCGCACCGATGAGCGCCATCGTGCGGCGGACGTCGGTGGCGAGCAATTCGAGGACGTGGTCGACGCCGCGCTCACCGGCCGCGCCGAGTCCGTAGAGGTAGGCCCGCCCCGCCATGCACGCCGTGGCGCCGAGGGCGACGGCCTTGACGATGTCGCTCCCCCGCCGCACACCACCGTCGCAGATGATGTCGATGCGACCGCCGACGGCGTCGGCCACGGGCGCCACCAGGTCGATGGGCGCCGGCGCCGAGTCGAGCTGGCGCCCGCCGTGGTTGGAGAGGGCGACGGCGTCGACGCCCTGCTCGGCCGCCAGCACCGCATCGGCGACCGACTGGATGCCCTTGAGCACGATCGGGCCGTCCCACACCGAGCGCAGCCACTCGACGTCGGCCCACGAGAGGTCGGGGTCGAACTGGGTGTTGATGTACTCGGCGAGGGACACGGCCGTCGTGCCGTCGCCGACGTCGCGCCCGGCGACGTTGGCGAACACGATCGGCTCGGCGCGGGCGAAGGCCCACGTCCAGCCGGGGTGCACGGCCCCGTCCAGCAACGTGCCGAGACCGACCTTCGGCGGCATCGAGAACCCCCGTCGCACGTCGCGCTCGCGCCGGCCGAGCACGGCGGTGTCGACGGTCAGCACGAGGGCCTCGTACCCGGTCGCCGCACAGCGATCGATCATCTCCTTGACCAACCCGCGGTCGCGCCACGCGTAGACCTGGAACCAGCGGCGGCCCTGGCTGACGGCGGCGACCTCCTCGATGGAGCGGGTCGCCAGCGTCGAGAGCGTGTACGGCAGCCCCGCCCGCTCGGCGGCCCGGGCGACCGCGAGCTCGCCCTGCGGGTCGGCGATGCGCGTGAACCCGGTCGGCGCCAGCACGAGCGGCAGGGGCAGCGGCCGCCCGAGCAACGTCGTCGAGGGGTCCACCGTGGCCACCGCCCGCAGCACCCGCGGTCGGAACTGGAGGGCGGCGAAGCCGGCGCTGTTGTTGCGCAACGACCACTCGTCCTCGGCACCGCCGTCGATGTAGTCGAACACGCCGCGCGGCAGCCGGCGGCGGGCGATGCGGCGCAGGTCGGCGACCGACGCCGCGCGGCGCAGCCGCCGGGCGTTGCGATCGAGCTCGATCGGCTGGAAGCGGAGCACCGAGCGAAGCGTGGCGAGCATGCCCATGAGGCGATTCTGCCCGCCCCGCTAGCGCGGCTCGTCACGCACGACGCGCCCGGCGACGAGCTCGATGGTGCGGGTCAGACGGACGCGCTCGAGGAGCGACCGGTCGTGGGTGACGAGCAGGACGGTGCCGTCGAACCCGTCGAGCGCCGCCTCGAGCTGCTCGATGGCCGGCAGGTCGAGGTGGTTCGTCGGCTCGTCGAGGACCAGCACGTTGGCGCCGTTGGCCATCAGCAGGGCCAGCGTGGCCCGGGTGCGCTCGCCGGGCGACAGCGTCGCCGCCGGCCGCGTGACGTGGTCGGCGACGAGGCCGAACTTGGCGAGCAGGGTGCGGGCGTCGGCGGCGTCCATCCCGGTGGCGTCCTGGAACCCGCGCAGCAGGGACGGCCCGTCGGCCAGGTGGTCGCGGGCCTGCTCGACCTCGCCCACGACCACACTCGGCCCGAGCGTCACCCGGCCGGCGGCCGGGGTCGCTCGACCGAGGGCGGCGTCGAGGAGCGTCGTCTTGCCGGAGCCGTTGGCGCCGAGCAGCGCCACCCGCTCGCCGGCCGTGATCGTCAGGTCGACCGGGCCGAGGCGGAAGCTCCCGCGGTCGACGACGACGCCGTCGAGCCGGCTGACGATCTGGCCGCTGCGGCCCGGCGAGGCCACGGCGAGGCGCAGCTGCCACGGCTCGCGGGGCTTGTCGACGACGTCCAGCCGGTCGATCGCCCGCTCCGTGCGGGCGGCCCGTCCGGCCAGCTGCTCGGTCTGGTCGATCTTGAAGGCGCGGATGTTCTTGTCCGGCTCGTCCGTGCGGCGCACCCTGGCCAGGCCCTGGGACGCCCACTCGCGCTCGCGCTGGGCGCGCCGCTGCAACGAGCGGCGCTGCGTGTCGTAGCTCTCGAAGCGCTCCCAGGCGGCCCGCCGGGCGGCCTCGCGCTCGTCGAGGTAGGCCTGCCAGCCGCCCGCGAACAGCCGGCCGCGGTGGGTGAACTCGTCGAGCTCCAGGACGTGGGTGACCGTGCGGGCCAGGAACGTGCGGTCGTGGCTGACCAGGACGACGGCCGCCGCCAGCCCGTCGAGCCAGCGCTCCAGCCGGTCGAGTCCGTCGAGGTCGAGGTCGTTCGTCGGCTCGTCGAGCAGGAAGACGTCGAAACGCGCGAGCAGGAGCGCGGCCAGTCCGGTGCGGGCGGCCTCGCCGCCCGACAGCGAGGCCGTCGGCTGCGCCCACAGCCGCTCCGAGAGGCCGAGCTCGGCCCAGACCTGGCCGACCCGGGCGTCGAAGTCGGCGCTGCCGAGGGCCAGCCAGCGGTCGAGCGCGGCGCTGTAGCGGTCGCCGGAGCCACCCTCGTCGGCGGCCATGGCGGCCGTCGCCGCGTCCAGCTCGACCGTGGCCGCGGCGACGCCCGTGCGCCGGGCGAGCACCTCCAGCACGGTCTCGGTGGTCGAACGGGCGGGCTCCTGCGGGAGGTAGCCGACGGTCGCCGTCGTCGGCGTGCGCTCGACCCGTCCGGCGTCGATGGGGATCTCCCCGGCCAAGGCGCGCAGCAGCGTCGTCTTGCCGACGCCGTTGGGCCCGACGACACCGACGCGGTGCCCGGTGGCGACCACGAGGTCGATCCCGTCGAGCACGGTCGCCGGCCCGCGCACGACCGTCACGTCACGGGCACGGAGCGGCGCAGCAGCGGCCATGGAACACCTCCAACGGGGGACGACGGGACGGTCGGTTCCCGCAACTTGTCGCGGAAACGGCAGCACAGGGTGTCGTCCTCGCGACAAGTTGACGAGGACGACAGGTCAGCCGGCGTCGGACATGGGTTCCAGTGTGGCCCGTCCGGCGGCCTCGTGACGCTCCGTTTCGCGGAGGATGCGACTGGCGCGGTCGAACGTGAGGTAGTTCCACGACCAGTCGACGAACACCTTCAGGCGGTTGCGGAAGCCCATCAGGTACACCAGGTGCAGCCCGAGCCAGGCGAGCCACCCCACCGGCCCGCTGAAGCGCCAGCCGTTGGCCAGCTCGGTCACGGCGTCGTGGCGGCCGATCGTCGCCATCTGGCCCTTGTCGTGGTACTCGAACGGCTCGGCCGGTTTCCCGGCCAGCCGGCGGGCGATCTGGCGGGCGGCGTGCTTGCCGCCCTGGATGGCCGGCTGGGCCACCTGTGGCAGCGGCGACCCGTCGGGCCCGAGGGCGAGGGCGATGTCACCGACGGCGAAGACCTCGGGGTGCCCGGGGAGGGTCAGCTCTGGCGTCACGACCAGCCGCCCGCCGCGGCCGGTCGGCGTACCGGCCAGGCGGGCCAGCCCCTCGGCGGTGACCCCGGTGGCCCACACCGTCGTGTGGGCGGCGAGGATCGAGCCGTCGTCGAGGTGCACCCTCGTCGCGGCCACGCGGTCGACGCCGACGCCGAGCCGCACGTCGACGCCGACCCGTTCCAGGGTGCGGCGGGCCCGCGCCGACGACGCCGGCGTGAACGGCGTGAGCACCCGGTCGGCCATCTCCACCAGCGTGATGCGCGCCTCGCGCACCGGCAGGTGGGGGATGTCCTTGGCCAGCACCTTGTTGTAGAGCTCGCGCAGCCCGCCGGCCATCTCGACGCCGGTGGGGCCGCCACCGCAGACCACCACGTCGAGGGCACCGTCGGCCAGGCTGACCGGATCGGTGGCCGCCCGCTCGAAGCAGTCGAGCACGTGGCCGCGGAGGGCCAGGGCGTCGTCGAGGTGCTTGAGCGGGAAGGCGTGCTCGGCGACGCCCGGCACGTCGAAGTCGTGAGCGACGGCGCCGCTGGCGAGGACGAGGAAGTCGTAGCGCATGTGGTCCGATCCGTCGAGCTCGACGGTCCTGCCGGCGAGGTCGAGACCCGTCACCCTGGCCATGCGGGCCTCGACGCGGCGCCCGAACGACGCCCACCGCCTCCGGTGGGGCCGGAGGATGCCGCGGATGGCGTAGCAGACGTCGTCGGCGGCGAGGCCGGCGGTCGCGACCTGGTACAGCAGCGGTTGGAACGTGTGGAAGTTGTTGGCGTCGACGACGGTGATGTCGACCGGCTCATCGAGCAGCCGACGCGCGCAGGCCAGCCCCCCGAAGCCGCCCCCCACGACCACGACGTGGGGCCGTTCGCTCACACCTCCAATGTAGAGTCGAACACATGGCTGTCGTCGGCGAGCACCACCCGGCCTTCGAGGAGTACTGCGAGTGCATCTTCGAGCTCGCCGAGGACGACGTCGACGTGATCCAGGCGCGCATCGCCGAGCGCCTCAACGTCAGCCGTCCGGCCGTCAGCGAGATGATGCGCCGCCTCGAGGCCGAGGGCCTCGTCACCCACGACGGTGGCATCGAGCTCACCTCCGACGGCGAGCGACTTGCCACCACCATCGTCCGCCGCCACCGCCTCGCCGAGCGCTTCCTGACCGACGTGCTGCACCTCTCGTGGGCCGAGGCCCACCACGAGGCCGGCCGGTGGGAGCACGTCATGAGCGATTCGGTCGAGGGCGCGATGAACCGGCTCCTCGGCAACCCCACCACCTGCCCGCACGGCAACCCGATCCCCGGCTCGGCCTACATCGAGCCCGACGTCCACCCGCTGTCGGCGATGACGGTCGGCGCCGAGTTCACGGTGCGGCGCATCCCCGAGGAGCTGGAGTTCACGCCGGGTCTGCTCGAGTTCCTCGAGGCCAGCTCGCTGCAGCCCGGCCGGGCCGGCACGATCACCGCCGCCTCGCCGGACGGCACGATGACCGTCGAGATCGACGGTCGTCACGTGGGCGTCGGCGCCTTCGCCAGCGCCCGCATCCTGGTCACGACGTGACCCGCCGGGCGTTCGGCCCGCTCCTGCTGCTCATGGCGGTCATCGCCGGCTGCGCCGAGACCACCGTCGACCCCACGCGCACCACGCCGGCGTCCAGCGTGGCCACGACGCCGCCGTTCACGGTGGCCGCCACGACCGCTGGGCTGCTCGACCAGCTGGCCGCCGAGACGGCCGGCCTCAGCGCGCTGATCATCGAGGGCGACGGCCAGCGCGAGTCGCTGGCCCGCATCGAGGCCGTGTGGGCGGCGCTGCGCCCGGAGATCGAGGAGACCCACCCGGACCTCGTCGCCGAGTACGAGTCGGTCGTCGACATGACCCGCCGGGCCGTCGAACGTCGCCGCCCGGCCGACGCCGACAAGGCCCACAACAACCTGCGCACGCTCCTCGCCGCCACGTCCGGGTGACCCTCCGTTCTGTCGTTTGGTCACGGCCCGATCGGGCCGTGACTAAACGACAGAACGGAGGGCGGGCGGCAGTTCGGCGGCGTGGACGACGGTCAGGCGCTGGGTCGGGCGGGTCAGCGCGACGTAGAGGGCGCGCAGCCCCTGCAGCTCGTCCTCGACGATGCGGGCCGGCTCGACCACGACGACCCCGTCGAGCTCGAGGCCCTTGACGACGCTCACCGGCACCACGGTGACGGCGTCGTCCAGCGCGGTGCGGGTGGCCCGGCCGTGCTCGATGCCGGCCGCCGTCAGGCCCTCGGAGACCTCGTCGGCGAGGGCGTCGGCGACGACCACCGCGACGTTGCCGTTGGGCAGCTCGGCGGCCATCTTCGCCGTGGCCTCGGCCGCCGCGGCGGCGAGGTCGCTGGCCCGCACGACTGAGGGACCGGCGTCGCCGATGCGCACGGCGCGCGGCGAGCGCAGCCCGGGCGTCGCGGCGGCCATCACGCGGTCGGCGTAGGCCATGATCTGGGCCGGGATGCGGTAGCCGACGGACAGCCCGACGACGCGCGCCGGCTTGCGGTCGGGCAGGTGGCGCAGCACGTCGTCCCAGGTGTCGGGGGCGAGCGCGCCGGTGGCCTGGGCGAGATCGCCGACCACGGTGAGCGAGCCGTTGAGCGAGCGGCGGGTGGCCATCTTCAGCTGCATCGGCGTGAGGTCCTGCACCTCGTCGATCACGATGTGGCCGTACGTGCGGACCTCGTCGGCGTCGTCGACCTTGCCGGAGCGGCCGACCCTCGGTCCGAGCGCCTCCAGGGCGTCGTCGAGCAGGGCGACGTCGGCAGGGGTCCACCGCACGTCCTGCACCGACTCGGAGCGAGGACGGTGGAGGGCGGCCGTCTCCTCCTCGGTGAGCACGCCGCCGGCGGCCAGCTGCAGGAGCGCCGGTGAGCCGAAGAGGTCGTGGAGCAGCTGGGCCGGCGTCAGCACCGGCCACATGCGCTCGAGCGCGGCGCGCACGTCGGGCTGGTGGCGGAGGGCGTCGCGCACCTCGCCCGGGTTCACCGGATCGCCGCGCCAGCTGTCGGCGAGCGCCGCGAAGACCTCGCTCTCGACGAAGCGGCGGCCGGCGTTGTGGCGGCGCGAGCGGCGCCGGGCGGCCCTGACGATGCGCGCCGACTCGGCCGCCGGCAGGCGCACGAAGCCGGTGCGGAAGGGCACACGGAGGTCGGACCGCAGCGGACGCTCGCGGTCGCGGACGGCCTTGTCGATGACGCTCGACATGCGGGCGTCGCCCTTCACGCGGGCCGTCGCCTCGGAGTCGCCCGGGTCCCCCGGGCGGGCCCACTCGACGTCCGGGACGAGGTCGGCCAGCACCACTTGCTCGACGCCCGCCTCGCCCAGCGACGGCAGCACCCGCTCGATGTAGCGCAGGAAGACCCGGTTGGGGCCGATCACCAGCACGCCCTGGTCCTCGAGCGGGAACCGGTGGGTGTACAGCAGGTAGGCGGCGCGGTGCAGGGCGACGACCGTCTTGCCGGTGCCCGGGCCGCCCTGGACGACCAGCACGCCGGCCTGTGGCGAGCGGATGATCTCGTCCTGCTCGGCCTGGATCGTGGCGACGATGTCGCCGAGGACGCCGGTGCGCCCGCGCTCGAGGGCGGCGAGCAGCGTCGAGTAGCCGCGCAGGGTCGGCCCGTCGTCGTCCGGGACGAGGCCGTCGTCGTGGCCGACGCCGAGGTGCCCGCCCCCGAACAGCTCGTCCTCGAGGGCCAGCACGTGGCGGCCCTCGACGACGAAGTGCCGGCGGCGGACCAGCCCCATCGGCTCGCGGCCCGTGGCGCGGTAGAACGGCTCGGCGACCGGCGCCCGCCAGTCGACGACGATCGGCTCGGACTGCTCGTCGGCGACGGCGAGGCGGCCGATGTGGAAGGCCTCGGTGGCCTGCGGGCTCTCGGCGTAGCGGTCGATGCGCCCGAAGACGAGCGCGGCGTTGCCGAGGTCGAGGTCGGCGAGTCGCTTGATCAGGGCTTCGTCGAAGGCGTTGCGCTCGAAGCGGGCCTGGAACGTGCCCCCGAGATCAGCCTCGGTGAGGTCACGGAGCCGCCACGCGGACTCCTTCGACCGCTCCAGGCACTCGTAGGCAAAATCGACGTACGCCTGTTCGTCGGCCAGTTCGGGATGCTGCTGCGTCATTCGTCCAAACGGGTGAAAAGGGGTCGTAGCACTCTATCGGCGCCCCCACGGGTAGCGTCGGCAGCGAGATGAGCACCGGGCCGCTGCTGGACGCCGCACGGGGACGCCCAGCCCGCCGGACCCCGGTCTGGTTCATGCGCCAGGCCGGCCGCAGCCTGCCCGAGTACCGGGCGGTGCGCGGCGAGGGCTCGATCCTCGACGCCATCAAGCGCCCCGACCTCGCCGCCGAGATCACGTTGCAGCCGGTGCACCGGTACGGGGTCGACGCCGCCGTCCTGTTCAGCGACATCGTCGTGCCGGCGCACGCCGTCGGCTTCGGCATCGACGTGGCGCCCGGCACCGGCCCGGTCGCGGCAGCCCCGCTGCGCCACCGCGATGACCTGGCACGGCTGCGTCCGCTGGAGCCCGACGACATCGGCTACGTCGCCGACACCGTCAAGCTCGTCGCCGCCGAGCTCCCTGCCGACGTGCCGGTGCTCGCCTTCGCCGGCGCGCCGTTCACCGTCGCCAGCTACCTCATCGAGGGCCGGCCGAGCCGGACCTACGAACACACGAAGGCGCTGATGCACACCGACGAGCAGCTCTGGCACGACGTCATGGAGCGACTGGCGGCGATGGCCGTGACGTTCATCGACGTGCAGCTGGCCCACGGCGCCGGCGCCTTCCAGCTGTTCGACTCGTGGGCCGGGGCGCTCGGGCGGGCCGACTACGAGCGCTTCGTCCAACCGCACACCCGCCGCGTGTTCGCCGAGCTGGCGACGCGCCACCCTGCCGTCCCCGGCATCCACTTCGGCATCGGCTGCGACCACCTCCTGGAGGCGATGTGGGACGCCGGTGCGGCCGTCATCGGCCTCGACTGGCGGACCCCGATCAGGACGGCACGGCGCCGGCTCGGCCCCGACGTCGCCGTGCAGGGCAACCTCGACCCTGCGCTCGTGCTGGCCGGCGCCGACGTGGCCCTCGCCGGTGCCCGGGCCGTGCTCGCCGACAACGGCGGCCACCCGGCGCACATCTTCAACCTGGGCCACGGCGTGCACCCGGCCTCGGACCCGGGCGTCCTGGCGGCGATCGTCGACCTGGTCCACGAAGGCTGACCGATCGTCGATGCTCGGCGTGGTGCTGATGGCGTACGGGACGCCGCGGGCGCCCGAGGGGATCGAGGCGTACTACACCGACATCCGCCGTGGCCGCCCGCCGACGGCAGAGCAGCTGGCCGACCTCACCGCCCGCTACGAGGCGATCGGCGGGCTGTCGCCGCTGACCCGCATCACCGAAGCCCAGCGCGACGTGCTCCAGGCGGCGCTGGACGAGCGGGCGCCCGGGCGCGCCATGGTCGGCCTCGGCTTCAAGCACGCCGCCCCGTCGATCGAGGACGGGGTCGCGGCCCTCGTCGCGGACGGCGCCGCCCAGCTCGTCGGCCTGGTGCTCGCGCCGCACCACTCGGCGCTCTCGATCGGCGAGTACCACGCCAGGGCGGGGGCCGCCGCCGAGGCGGCGGGCGTGCCGTTCGGCGGGATCGACAGCTGGGCCACCGAGCCGGCGTACGTCGCCTTCCTCGCCGCCGAGGTGCACGGGCGGCTCGCCACGCTCCCCGCCGGCAGCCACGTCGCCTTCACCGCCCACTCCCTCCCCCAGC
Organism: uncultured Acidimicrobiia bacterium; assembly: GCA_963784255.1. Lineage (GTDB taxonomy): Bacteria > Actinomycetota > Acidimicrobiia > Acidimicrobiales > Ilumatobacteraceae > JALZMG01. Next base: position 712,199 of record CAWAQO010000009.1, read on the forward strand.
GCATCCTGGCCACCGGCGACGACTACCCGCACGAACTGCGGGCCACCGCCGAGGCCGTGGCGGCGGCCGCCGACCTGGCGCCGGCGGCCTGGTCGATCGCGTGGCAATCCGCCGGGCGCACGCCCGAGCCGTGGCTCGGCCCCGACATCCTCGGCGTGATCGACGGCCTCGCCGCCGACGAGTGTCCGGGCATCCTCGTGTGCCCGTGCGGGTTCGTGGCCGACCACCTCGAGGTGCTCTACGACCTCGATCTCGAAGCGCGCCGCCATGCCGACGTCGCCGGCCTGGCGTTCGCCCGCACGTCCTCGTTGAACGACGAGCCCGCCGTGTTCGGCGCGCTCGCCGACCGTGTGCTCGCCCATGCCGGTTGACCGCCGAGTCGTCGTCGTCGGCGCAGGGATCACCGGGCTCACCACCGCGCTCGCCCTCGCCGAGCGCGGCGTCGCGGTCGAGGTCCGCGAGGCCGACGGGCGCGTCGGCGGCAAGCTGCGCACGACCCCGTTCGCCGGGCGCCCTGCCGTCGACGAGGGTGCCGACGCCTTCCTCGCCCGGGTGCCCCACGCCACGGCGCTCGCCCACCGTGTCGGCCTCGGACCGGCACTGACGTCGCCGACCGGTGCGCCGGCCGCGGTGTGGCTCGACCGCCTGCACGCCGTCCCCGAGGGGCTGTTGCTGGGCGTGCCGGCCGATCTCGGGAAGCTGGCGGCCAGCGGCCTGCTGTCGGTGCGCGGCAAGCTGCGCGCCGGGCTGGAGCCGCTGCTGCCGCGGACCGATCCCGACGACTCGCTGGGCACGCTGATCCGACGACGCTTCGGCGACGAGGTCCACGAGCGCCTCGTCGACGCCCTCGTCGGCAGCATCTACGGCGCCGACACCGACCGCTTCAGCCTGGCGATGGTCCCGCAGCTCGCCGCCCTCGCGGCGAGCCACCGCAGCCTGTTGCTCGGTGCCAGGCGGGCCAGGGCCGCCGCCCCAGCGGCATCCGGTCCGCTGTTCCACGCGCCCCGCGACGGCATGGCGACGCTGGCCACCGCCGTCGCGGCCGCCGCCGAGGCGGCGGGCACGACCATCCGCACCGGCCGCGCCGTCACCGAGCTGGCGGGCGACGGCGACGGCTGGCGGGTCGACGGCGAGCGCGTCGATGCGGTCGTGCTGGCCACGCCCGCCCGGCCCACCGCCCCGCTGCTCGCCGCCGTCGCTCCCGAGGCGTCACGTCTGCTGGCCACGATGGACCACGCCGGCGTGGTGATCGTCACGCTCGCCGTGCCCGACTGGCCCGAGCGGCTGCGCGCCCGCAGCGGGTACCTCGTGCCCAAACCGGTCCAGCGGACCGTGACGGCGGTGTCGTTCGGCTCGCAGAAGTGGGAGCACTGGCAGGGCGACGGCGAGCTGCTGCGGGTGTCGCTGGGCCGTGACGGCCTGCCGGTCGACGACCTCGACGACGACACGCTGGTCGAGCGGGCCGTCGGCGAGGTCGGCCGCCACCTGTCGCTCGACCTCCGCCCGGCCGCGGTCCGCGTGAGCCGCTGGCCGGCATCGTTCCCGCAGTACCGCCCGCACCACACCGAATGGTGCGGGCGCGTGCGCGCCGTGCTCCCCCACGGCCTCGTCGTCACCGGCGCCAGCTACGGCGGCATCGGTGTGCCGGCCTGCGTCGCGCAGGCCGAGGCGACCGCTGTCGAGCTGCTCGAGCGGCTCGGCTGGCAGACTTGAGCCATGCGACGGGTCGCCACGATGGTCGTCGCGCTGCTCGCCGCGTTGACGCCGGTCGCCTGCTCGTCGGACGACGACGACGCCGCGCCCGCCGTCCTGGCCGCCAGCACGAGCGCGACCACGCTGCCCGCCACGACCACGACGACCCCGCCGACGACCTCGACGACGACGTCGACGACGACCACAGCGGCCCCGACGACGACCGCGCCGCCGCCGACCCTGCCGCCGCTGCCGATGCCCGTCGCCGCGCCGCCGGAGGACGGCAGCACGGAGCCGCGTGTCGAGATGGGGTCGATCGAGATCCCCAAGATCGGTCTCGTCCGGCCGATGTTCGAGGGCATCCGCCTCTCGACGCTCGACAACGGACCCGGTCACTGGCCCGGCTCGGCGATGCCGGGTGACGTCGGCAACGTCGTCGTCGCCGGCCACCGCGTCAGCCACAACCGCGACTTCCGGAACCTCGATCAGCTGGTCCCGGGCGACGAGGTGATCATGTCGACGCTGTCGGGGCGGCACGTGTACGCCGTGACGGCGGTCGAGATCGTCGAGCCCGACGCCATCTGGATCGTCGACCAGACCTACGACCGCACGGGCACGCTGTTCGCCTGCCACCCGCCCGGTTCGATCCGCCAGCGGATCGTCGTCCACCTCGCGTTCGTCGCGTGAGCGAGCGGAGCGAGCTCACGTCCGGCCGCGAGCGCCAGCGAGCCGGACGGGGATGGGGTTCGGGGCGCAGCCCCCGGGAAGGCGTGAGCAGGATCGCGCTGGCGCTCGGGGGCGGCTTCCTCGTCGCCCTCTCCCTCCCGCCGTGGGGCTGGTGGCCGCTCGCCTTCGCCGGGGTGGTCGTGTTCGAGGTCGCCCTCGGCACGGCGCCCTCCCGTCGTCTCCGCTTCGGCGGCGGGTTCGCCTTCGGGTTCGCCTGGCTGGCCATGGGCACCGGCTGGATGTGGCAGCTCACGGTGCCCGGCTACGTGGGGGCCAGCGTCATGTTCGGGTGCTACCACGGGCTCGCCGCCCTCGCCGCGCCGACGGGGCGCTGGCGGGTGCTCGGCCGGCCGGCCGCCCACACGCTCGTCGAGGCGCTGCGCTTCTCGTTCCCGTTCGGCGGCGCGCCCCTGGCCAGCCTCGGCATCGCCCAGGCGGCAGGCCCGTTCGCCGGGATCGCCCGCGTGGGCGGCGTCATCCTCATCACCTGGGTGGTCTTCCAGCTCGGCTTCGCCGCCGGCGCGCTGCTGACCGACCGCGCCAGGACGGCACGGCCGGCGCTGGTCTGCGCTGCCGCGGCCGTCGTCGTGCTGCTGCTGGCCGTGGTCGCCCCACGGGGCCAGGGCACGGGCGAGCACCTCGACATCGCGGCCGTGCAGGGCGGAGGCGAGCAGGGCACCCGCGCCCTCGACGTCCCCAGCGCCCTCGTCACACAGCGCCACCTGGAGGCGACCCGCACGATCGCGCCCGACGACGCCCTCGACGTCGTCCTGTGGCCGGAGAACGTCATCGACACCGCCGACTTCTCGACGAGCGACGAGCTCGCCCAGGTGCGCGCCGAAGCCGCCCGCCTCGGCGTGCCGCTGGTGGTCGGGATCACCGAGGACGTGCCCGGCCAGCCGGGTCGCATCTCCAACGCCCAGGTGGTGGTCACGCCGGAGGGCGACGTGACCGCCCGCTACGACAAGGTCCGTCGTGTCCCGTTCGGTGAGTACGTGCCGCTGCGTGGCCTGCTCGAGTCGCTCGGCGCCCCCGTCGACCAGGTGCCGACGAACGCCGTTCCCGGTACCGGTCCGGCCGTGCTCGACCTGCCCGACGGGACCCGCCTCGCCGTCGTCATCTCGTGGGAGGTGTTCTTCGGCGGCCGCGCCCGGGAGGGCGTCAAGGAGGGCGGCGAGCTGATCGTCAACCCGACCAACGGCGCCAGCTACACCGGCACCATCCTGCAGAGCCAGCAGGTCGCGTCCAGCCGCCTGCGGGCGATGGAGACCGGGCGCTGGCTGGTCCAGGTGTCGCCCACCGGGTTCTCCGAGCTGGTCACGCCGGACGGGGACGTCATCGACCGCACGGCCGTGAGCGAGCAGGCGATCGTGCGCGGGGTCGTCGAGCTGCGCACGGGGCGCACGTGGTACGTGTCGCTCGGCGACGGGCCGTACATCGTGGCCCTGCTGGGCCTGCTCGCCGCGTCGTGGATCCTGACGGTCCGCCGCCGGCCCGTGCGCTTCGGTCCGCAGAAACCGGTCACAACGGCGGAAGGCGCGGACGAAGAGCGGGTCAGCGCTCCAGGATGAGGGTCACCGGACCGTCGTTGGTCAGGGTGACCTGCATCTCGGCGCCGAAGCGGCCGGTCGCCACGGTGGCGCCGAGCGCGCGCAGCGCCGCCACCACCTCGGCGACGAGGGGTTCGGCGTGTTCCGGTCGGGCGGCCGCGACCCAGCTCGGTCGGCGGCCGGCGCTGGCGTCGCCGTAGAGCGTGAACTGGCTGACCACGAGCACCTCCCCGCCGACGTCGGCCGCCGACCGGTTCATCACGCCGGCGTCGTCGTCGAACACGCGCAGGTGCCACAGCTTGGCGGCCATCGCCCGCGCCGTGTCGGCGTCGTCGGTGTGCGTGACGCCGACGAGCGCGGACAGCCCGCTCCCGATGCGGCCGACCTCGTCGCCGTCGACGGTGACCACCGCGCCGGTCACCCGTTGCACCACCACCCGCACGCCAGCATGCTCGCGCGTGCGCGACATGAGGGCGCTGGCGCCGCGGCTGGCCGGCATCCCCGGCGTGGTCGCCGTCACGCTCGGCGGTTCGAGGGCCACGGACACGGCGACCGAGGACTCCGACTGGGACTTCGGGCTGTACTACCGCGGCACCATCGACCCCGCCGACGTGCGCGCCCTCGGTCTCCCCGGCGAGGTGTCGGCGCCCGGCCAGTGGGGCCGGCTGGTGAACGGCGGCGCCTGGCTCGACGTCGACGGGACGCCGGTCGACCTCGTGTACCGCGACCTCGACGAGGTCCTGCGCTGGACGGCGGCGGCCGAGGAGGGCCGCTTCGAGATCCAGCGCGAGGTCGGCTACGTCGCCGGCATCGCCACGTACGTGCTCGCCGGCGAGCTGGCCATCGCCGAGGTCCTGAGCGGCGAGCTGCCGCGCCCGTCGTTCCCCGAGCCGTTGCGGGCCAGCGCACCGCGCCTGTGGTTCCAGCTCGCCGCCGGTGCGCTGGCCGTCGGGCGGGTGCACGCTCGGCGCCACGACAGGGTCGCCGCGCTGGCCAACCTGACCCAGGCCGTGCTGGCCACCGCCCAGGGCCGCCTCGCCGCCGCCGGCGAGTGGGCCCTCAACGAGAAGCGCATCGTCGCCCGCGCCGGGCTCCAGGACGCCGCCGCGGCGCTCGCCGGGCCGGACCTCACGCAGGTCGCCGACCAGCTCGGCGACCTGCTCGGCGTCGGGCCGTGGCGTTCTCCTACCCGGGGGTAACCATCCGCCGGTAGCGTGCCCTCCCATGTCTCCCCGGGCCGTCCGCACCGACGACCCGCTCAGCATCGCCTACCTCACGTACCGCGGGAAGCCCCACGTCGGCGGCCAGGGCGTGTACACCCGCCACCTGACCAAGGCGCTCGTCGACCTCGGCCACCACGTCGAGGTGCTCGGCGGCCAGCCGTACCCCGTCCTCGACGAGCGCGTCGCGCTGACCCGGCTGCCCAGCCTCGACGTGTTCAACGACCACTACCCGGGCCGCCTGCCGGCGTACTGGGAGATCAAGACCCGCGAGGACATCCTCGAGGTCGCCCAGTTCTGCACCGGCACCTTCCCCGAGCCCCTGGCCTTCAGCTTCCGCGCCCTGCGGGCCCTCACGCCCCGGGTCGGCGAGTTCGATCTCGTCCACGACAACCAGTGCCTCGGCTACGGCATCCTCGCCCTCGAGCGGCGCATCCCCACGGTCGTCACGCTGCACCACCCGATCACACGCGACCGCCAGCTCGAGATGGACCACGCACCGAACCGGAGCAAGCGGCGGTCGGTCGGGCGGTGGTACTCGTTCGTGAAGATGCAGGGCCGCGTGGCGTCCCGGATGCCACGCATCGTGGTGGTCAGCGAGAACTCGATCCGCGACATCCACAGCGACATGGGCGTCGCGTACGACCGCATGCGGTTGGTCCCGGTCGGTGTCGATCCGGAGCTGTTCCGTCCGCTGCCGTCGGTGACGCGTGTGCCGGGGCGCCTCATCACCACGGCGTCGGCCGATGTCGCGCTGAAGGGCCTGGCGTACCTCCTCGAAGCGATGGCCAAGTTGCAGACCGAGCGCGACGTCACGCTGACGATCATCGGCAAGCCCAAGCCCGGCAAGAGCATGGACCTCATCGAGTCGCTGGACCTCGGTCGGCGCGTGCAGTTCGTGTCCGATGTGCCGGACGAGCGCATCGTCGAGCTCTACGCCGAAGCCGAGCTGGCCGTGGTGCCCAGCCTCTACGAGGGCTTCAGCCTGCCGGCCATCGAGGCGATGGTCTCCGGCACGGCGCTCGTCGCCACCGACGGCGGCGCGCTGCCCGAGGTCACCGGCCGCGACGGTGAGACCGTGCTGTCCTGCCCGGCCGGCGACGCCGACGCCCTCGCTGCCGCCATCCGCCGCGGCCTCGACGACCCCGAGCTCCGGGCTCGTGTCGGCGCGGCCGGCCGCCAGCGGGTGCTCGAACGGTGGACCTGGCGGCGCTGCGCCGAGCAGACCGTCGAGCAGTACCGCGAGGTGCTGGCCATGCCGGCCAACGTCGAGAAGCTGCGGCGGAACGGCCGCCGCTGATGCTCACGATCCGCTCCGACCGCCTGCGCACGCTGGGGTTGCGCCCGGGCGACCGGGTGCTCGACGTCGGCGCCGGCTTCGGGCGCCACGCCTTCGAGCTGGCCCGTTGCGGGTACCGCGTGGCGGCCGTCGACGTCGCCGCCGACGAGGTGGCCGGCACCAACGCCACGCTGGCGGCGATGGTGGAGGCCGATGAGATCCCGGTGGACGTCGTGCTCGGCGGCGTGCGCGGCGACGCCAACCACCTCCCGTTCGCCGCCGCCAGCTTCGACGCCGTGATCACGTCCGAGGTGCTCGAGCACGTGCCGGACGACGTCGGCGCGCTGGCCGAGATGCTGCGCGTGCTGCGGCCGGGCGGCGTCTTCGCCGCGACCGTCCCCAGCTGGCTGCCCGAGAAGGTCAACTGGATGCTCTCGGACGAGTACCACGCGCCGGCCGCCGCCGGTGGCCACGTGCGCATCTACTCGGCGACGGAGCTGAAGGCCAAGCTGCGCGCCGCCGGCCTCGCCCTGGCCGGCAGCCACCACGCCCACGCCCTGCACTCGCCGTACTGGTGGCTGAAGTGCGCGGTCGGCGTCGACGACGACGACCACACGCTCGTGCGGCGCTACCGGCAGTTCCTCGAGTGGGACATCATCGAGCAGCCGCGCTCGGTGCAGGTGGTCGAGCGGGTGCTCTCCCCGGTGCTCGGCAAGAGCCTCGTGCTCTACGGCACGAAGGCGCCGGCATGAGCCAGGTCCCCGACCTCCCGGGTGTGCTCTCGGCGGCCGAGCTGCGCGCCACCGCCGAGCACCTCGCGTCGCTGCAACTGCCGTCCGGGCTGATCCCGTGGTTCCCCGGCGGCCACAGCGATCCGTGGAACCACGTCGAGTCGGCGATGGCGCTCGACGTCGCCGGCCTGCACGGCCACGCCGAGGCGGCGTACGAGTGGCTCCTCGAGGTGCAGCGCCCCGACGGCAGCTGGCACAACTACTACTGGCCGGACGGCCGCGTCGAGGAGTCCAAGCTGGACACCAACGTGTGCGCCTACATCGCCACTGGTGTGTGGCACCACTGGCGCTGCACGTGGGACCGCGGCTTCCTCGACAACGTGTGGCCGGCGGTCGCCGCCGCGCTCGACTTCGTGCTCGCCCAGCGCCGTCCCGACGGCTTGGCCCTGTGGGCGGTCGAGGCCGACGGCACGCGGACGTGGGACTACGCCCTCCTGACCGGCACGTCGAGCATCCAGCACGCGCTGCGGTGCGGCGTGGCGCTCGGGGAGGCGGTCGGCGAGGCCAGGGCCGACTGGACCGCAGCCGCGGCGACGATGGTCGAGGCCGTCACCGATCGCCCCGACGCGTTCGCGCCGAAGGACCGCTGGGCGATGGACTGGTACTACCCCGTGCTGACCGGCGCGCTGGAGGGTGAGGCGGCCAAGGTCCGCCTCGCCGAGGGCTGGGAGACGTTCGCCCTCGAGGGGCGGGGCATCCGCTGCGTGAGCGACGAGCCCTGGGTGACGGCGTCGGAGACCGCAGAGTGCGCACTCGCCTACGCCGCCATCGGCGACCTCGCCACGGCCGCCGACCTGCTGCGGTGGACCCGTGCCCACCGTCGCGACGACGGCGCCTACTGGACCGGGCTGGTGTACGGCGACGGCCAGGGGCCCGTGCGCTTCCCGTTCGAGGAGCACACGTCGTACACGGCAGCCGCGGTCGTCCTCGCCGCCGACGCCATCGTCGGCGCCACCCCCGCCGCCGCCCTGTTCACCCCCCGCCCCCTCCTCGACTGACGTTCCCCCGTCGGCGGCGGGTCCCGAATCCGCAACTGTTGTGTGAGGGCGACAGAACGTGTCGCTCTGACACAACAGTTGCGGGATGGCGACAGTTCAGTCCACGCGGGTGAGGACCCGGAGGGAGCCGGTGGCGGAGGCGAGGCGGAAGCGGCCGCTCTGGAGGGCCGGGAGGAAGATGTCCTCGTAGGGCGGGCGGCCGCCGTCGGCGGGGTCGGGGAAGACGTCGTGGATGGCCAGGGTGCCGCCCATCGCCACGTGCGGCGCCCAGCCGGCGTAGTCGGCCCGTGCCGGCTCGACGCCGTGGCCGCCGTCGATGAACACCAGCGCCGCCGGTGTCGACCAGTACCGGGCCACGGCGGGCGAGCGGCCGACGACGGCCACCACGTGGTCCTCCAGCCCGGCATCGTGCACGGTGGCGCGGAACCACGGCAACGTGTCCATCTCGCCGATGCGCTCGTCGACCACCGTGGGGTCGTGCCACTCCCAGCCCGGCTGGTTCTCCTCCGACCCGCGGTGGTGGTCGACGGCGAACACGACGGTGCCGGCCTGCCGGGCGGCGGCGCCCAGCCACACGGTGGAGCGCCCGCAGTACGACCCGACCTCCACGAAGGGAGCGCCGGGGACCGCGACCGCCGCGGTCAGCGCGGCGGCGTGCAGGGCGTCGCCCTCGTCGGGCGGCATGAAGCCCTTCGCCGCGAGCGCGTGCTGCCGCCAGTCGTCTGCCACGGGCAGGAATGATGGCGCGTCAGAATGGCGCTCGTGCAGGAGGCCCTCGACGAGCTCGTGACCCTGCTGGCCCTGGAGCCGATCGAGGTCAACATCTTCCGCGGGCGGTCACCCGACGAGAAGCGCCAGCGGGTCTTCGGCGGCCAGGTCGCCGGGCAGGCGCTGGTCGCCGCGGCGCGGACCGTCGACGACACGGCCCGCCTGGTCCACTCCCTGCACGCCTACTTCCTGCGACCGGGCGACCCGACCATCCCGATCCTCTACGACGTCGACCGCCTCCGGGACGGCCGCAGCTTCACCACCCGCCGCGTCGTCGCCATCCAGCACGGCCGGGCCATCTTCAACCTGCAGGCGAGCTTCCACGGCCACGAGCCGAGCCCCGACCACCAGATCGCCGCGCCGGTCGGGATGCCGCCGCCGGAGTCCCTGCCTGACTGGCACACCCGCATGGCGCCCTACAAGGATCAGCTCGGTGAGCAGTACGACCGCCCCCGACCGATCGACGTGCGCTACGTCGACGGTGACCCGATCAGCCGCAAGGGCGTGCCGTCCGACCACCAGCGGGTCTGGCTGCGCGCCGACGGCGTCCTCCCTGACGATCCCGTCGTCCACGCCTGCATCGTCACGTACGCCAGCGACATGACCCTCCTCGACACCACCGTGCTGCCGTTCGGCCTGGCGTGGGACAGCCCGGGCATGCAGATGGCCAGCCTCGACCACGCGATGTGGTTCCACCGCCCGTTCCGCGCCGACGAGTGGCTGCTCTACGACCAGGTCGCCCTGTCGACGAGCTCGGCGCGCGGCCTCGCCGGCGGGGCCATCTTCGACCAGGACGGGCGGCTCGTGGTGAGCGTCGTGCAGGAGGGCCTGGCGAGGGTCGGGCGATGAGGGCGGCGGCCGCCGTCCTGGCCATCGCCACGCTGACGGTGGCGGCGTCCGCCTGCGGCGACGACGACGACGATGGCGGCGCCACGGCCACGTCCGGCCCGGCGGCGACGGCGGCGCCGACCACGTCCGCGGTGCCGGCGTCGACGGGCGACAGCGTGGCCGCCCCGGGGACGGCGGCCCCGGCGACGCCGCCACCGGACGTCACCGGCGGCACCGCCGCGCCGACGACGGTGCCGGGCCCCGCACCGGACCCGGTCGTCGCCTTCACCCAGATCGCCGAGCTCGTGGCGCCGGTGGACCTCGCCTGGCGGACCGGCGACGACGGCCTGTACGTCGCCGAGCAGGGCGGGCGGGTCGTGCGCGTCGACGCGGACGGGTCCAGCACCGTGCTCGACATCAGCGACCTCACCGAGGCCGGGGGCGAGCGCGGCCTGCTCGGCGTGACGTTCGCCCCCGGCGGCGAGCTGGCCTACGTCAACTACACCGACCTCGACGGCTGGACGATCATCGCCGAGTACCCGGTGGACGCCGACGGCACGTTCCAGACCGGCGACTCGGCGCGCCTGGTGATGGAGATCGAGCAGCCCTACCCGAACCACAACGGCGGCGACCTCACGTTCGGGCCGGACGGGATGCTCTACATCGGCATGGGCGACGGTGGCTCGGCCGGCGACCCGGGCCGACGGGCGACCGACCTGTCGACGCCGCTCGGCAAGCTCCTGCGCATCGACCCGACGCCGTCCGGCGGCGGCCTCTACACGGTGCCGGCGGACAACCCCTTCGTCGGCGACGACGGCGCGGCGCCGGAGATCTGGGCCAGCGGCCTGCGCAACCCGTGGCGGTTCTCGTTCGACCGGGAGACCGGCGACCTGTGGATCGCCGACGTCGGCCAGGGCGCCTTCGAGGAGATCGACGTCGCCCCGGCCACCGGAGGTGTCGACGCGGGCAAGGGGCTCAGCTTCGGGTGGAGCGCGTTCGAGGGCGACGCCCGCTTCAACGGTGACGTGCCGGCCGAGGGCCACACGCCGCCGATCATCACGTACGACCACGGTGCCGGCTGCTCGGTGAGCGGCGGCACCCGGGCCCGCGGCACCGGCGCCGGGACGCTGGCCGGCTGGTACGTCTACGGCGACTACTGCTCGGGCACCGTGTGGGCGCTGGAGGTGACAGGTGACGGTCCGGCGATGGCGCCCGGTCGCAACCTCGAGCTGGGCAACGTCACCAGCCTCACCGCCGTCGTCGACGGGCCGGACGGCGAGCTGTACGCGCTGTCCCAGGCCGGTCCGGTGCTCCGGCTCGACGACGGCTGATCACCCGACGCGGTCGAACGTCACCTGGCGGGCGGCGACGTCGACCGCCGCGAGGCGAACGCGGATCGCATCGCCGGGTTCGACGCGGTGGGCGGTCACGTGGGCGAGGACGGCCGCCGGGTCGACGAGCTGGATCACGGTGCCGCGGCGGTCCTCGTCGACGACGACGGCGTCGAACACCTCGCCCTCGCGAGGGGCCAGCACGACCGCCTCGGCGAGGTCGAGCACGGCCCGGTCGACGCGGTTGGCCAGACCGTCACCGCGCGCCATCACGCCAGGCAGGGAGGCGAACGAGGCCTCGACGTCGTCGGGGACCGCCCGGCCGGCCGCCACCGCCAGTGCCGCCTCGATGACGTAGCGGTCGGCGAGCCGGCGCAGCGGCGCGGTGACGTGGGCGTACGAGGCGGCGATCGCCGCGTGCCACGGGACGGTGTCGGCTGCGAAGCGCTCGTAGCCGGCTCGGCCGCCGGCCCGCCGTACGGCGAGCAGGAAGGCCGCGGTCCGCGCGTCGCCGGCGGGCAGCGAGCGCTGGAACTGGGCGAGGGTGCGCTCGGCCGGCCAGGTGAGGCCGAAGGCCGCCGCCGTGTGGCGGAGGCGGGCGACGGCCCGATCGTCGGGCGGGGCCATCGTCCGGAACAGCCCCGTGCCGGCCGCCACCAGGGCGTCGGCCACGGCGAGGTTGGTCGCCAGGGACATGCCGGCGTTGTCGTCCTCGCTCGCCAGCCGGGGCGAGAAGCGCAGCTCCCAGCCGCCGTCCGTGCGGGTCAGCTCCTGGTCGGGGAACTCCACTCGGGGTGCGTCGCGAGCCGCTTCCGCCGCCTCGATGCGCCTGGCGAGCTCGCCGAAGTCCGGCGGCAGTTCGTCGTCGGCGACGTCCTCGTAGGCGAGCTTGGCGCGGCTGCGCACGACGGCCCGCTCGACGCCGTCGAGGCGGGCGCCGCCGGCGGCATCGATGCGCACCGTGAACACGACGGCCGGACGGTCACCGTCGGGCAGCAGGCTGGCGGCGCCGGCCGACAGGACGGCCGGGTACAGCGGCGCCTTGCTCCCCGGGAGGTAGATCGTCACGCCGCGGCGCCACGCCTCCTGGTCGACGAGATCGCCCGGCTCGACGAAGGCGCCGACGTCAGCGATGGCGTAGTGCAGCACGAGCTCGTCCCCGTGGCGCTCGATGGCGAAGGCCTGGTCGAGGTCGTTGGCCGACGCCGGGTCGAGCGTGACGAAGGGTCGTGCCGTACGGTCGACCCGGTCCCCGGCGGGTTGCCCGGCGGCCTCGGCCGCCGTCGCCTCGACGTCGGGCGGGAACCCGTCCGGCACGCCGAACTCGTCCCGGATGCGGGCCAGCCCGGCCTCCAGCTCGTCGTCGACGTCAGGTGCCAGCCGCACCGGCCCAGTGTGGTCGGTGGACCGGCCGGCACACGGGACGTTCGGCCCTGGCCATCGGCGGGCCGGTACGGCACTGTGAGGTCGTGCGGTTCGCAGCGGTGATCGCGGTGGGTGACGACGAGTGGGCCGGCGCCGCGGCCGCCGACCTGGCGGCGCGTGCCGACATCCCGCTCCTCGCCTGCGACGCGGTCGACACTGCCGAGCTGGCCGGCGACGCCGGGCAGCTGGTCGTCATCGGGACGCACCGCGGGGGCCGGCGACGCGGGCCACTCCACGACGCGGCGGCCGAGGACGTCCTCCAGCGCGCCCGCTCGCCCGTGCTCGTCGTCGGGCCACAGGGCGGCCCGCCGTCGCCGCGAGCGACGGTCCTCTTGCCGGTCGACGCCACGGCCGACGTCGACGCCACCATCGCCGCGGCCGAACGCTGGGCCGGCACGTTCGGCGCCGCGCGGACGGAGGTGATCGGGCTGACTGCCCCGGATCCCTGGCCGGACGACGACGGCCCGCCGTCCGACGACCGCCCGACGGCAGTCGCTGTCGCGTTGCGCGGTCACTCGCTCGCGGCCACGGTGCGCCGGATGTCGACGCCGGATCCCGCCGCCACGCTCGCCGATCTCGCCGCGACGAGCGATCGTGGGCTGCTGATCGTGGCGGCCACCCGCTGGCCGGATGACCGCTCACACTGGTACGGCACCGTGCGCGACCTGATCCGTCGGGCCGCCGGTCCGGTGGTCGTGGTACCGACCGACGGTCGCTAGCTGCGACTCGGATCGTCGGACCAGCGGCCCGGGTCGACGACGTGGAAGCGGCGGCCGGTGATCTCGACCGGCTCGATGCGCACGAAGCGGTGCTTCGGCGCGGCGTGCCACGGGTACAGCGGCAGGCTCAACGCGTCGAGCAGGTCGTACATCTGCTCGATCTCGACGGCGTGGCCCTTGACCACGACGCTCCACGCCTCGCCGGCGGCATCGTCGACGCCGTCGACCTCGAAGGCCACGCCGCGCCCGAGCACGGCGCCGGCGAGCTTGGTCCCCTCGGCCGTGCGGAAGACGATGCCGCCGTGGTCCACCACGTAGTTGATCGGGAAGATGTCGGGATGCTCGCGGATCGACACCGCCAGCCGTCCCACGGACTCGCCGCGGAGCAGCTCGAGGCACTCGTGGGTCGGCAGCTCGGCCATCCCGAGGTGGTCGGTGGTCATGAGGCCAGCGAACCACGCCGCGGGCCGATCCGCCAGGGGCGAAGGTCCGCGTCAGCGGCGGGCGCCCATGAACATGCCCTTGAGCGCCTCGTAGTGCTCGATCACGTGGCCGGCGCCGAGCACGACGGCCTCGAGGGGCACGTTGGACAGCTTCACGGGCACCTTGGTCTCCCGCTCGATGCGCCGGGCCAGGCCCCGCAGCAGCCCGCCGCCGCCCACCAGGTACATGCCGCGCACCAAGAAGTCCTGCGACAACTCCGGCGGTGCCTTGGCCAGGCAGCGGATCACCGACGCGATGATCGACGACACCACGTCCTCGATGGCGAAGCGGATCTCCTCCGGCGTCAGCAGCACCGTCTTCGGCAGTCCGGTCATCAGGTCGCGGCCGCGGACCTCGGCCTGGTTCTCGTCGTCGGTGGGGTCGGCCGAGCCGATCGCCACCTTGATCTCCTCGGCCGTCCGCTCGCCGATGGCGATGCCGTGCTCGCGCCGCACGTAGTTCTGGATCGAGGCGTCGATGTCGAACGAGCCGACGCGCACCGCCTCCAGCGCCACGATCCCGCCCAGGCTGATCACCGCCGTCTCGCTGGTGCCGCCACCGATGTCGATCACCATGTTGCCGACCGGCTCGTCGATCGGCAGGTCGGCCCCGATGGCCGCCGCCATCGGCTGCTCGATGAGGTTGGCGTCGGCGGCCCCGGCCCGCCGTGCCGCATCCGTGACGGCGCGCCGCTCGACCTCGGTGATCGCCGACGGCACGCAGATGACGACCTTGGGGCGCGTGAACCGGCTGACGCCAACTCGTTGCAAGAGCAACCGGATCATCCGCTCGGTGATCTCGAAGTCGGTGATCGCCCCGCCGCGCAACGGGCGGACGGCGACGATGTAGCCGGGCGTTCGCCCGATCATCTGCCACGCCTCGCGACCGGTCGCGAGGACCTCGCCGGTCTGCCGGTTGAGGGCGATGACCGACGGCTCGTTGAGGACGATGCCCCGGCCCTTCATGTAGACGAGCGTGTTGGCGGTCCCCAGATCGATGGCAAGGTCACGAGCCATGCGAGTGACCCATCAGTGCGTCACGAGCCATGCGAGTGACCCATCAGTGCGTCACGAGCCATGCGAGTGACCCATCAGTGCGTCACGGGCCATCGCGGTCCTTGCCGTCGAGGCCCTCGTCGGTGTCGTCAGTGTCCGTCGGCTCGGCGGTGCCCTCCTCGAGCTGCTGCACCTGGTCGACGACCGGGCGGCGCGCCTCGGGTGACAGGGCGTCGATCTGGCGTTGGAACTCGGCCACACCATCGGGCCGGCGCGAGAGACGGACGATCAACGCGAAGGTCACGAGGACGAGGACCGCGAAGACGGCGATGACGATGAGGGCGCTCAACGGACGGTCCCGGCCTCTCCGATCGGCGTGGCGCCGGTTCCCCACGCGCTGCCCTCGCGCCAGGTCTCGTGCTTCCAGATCGGCACCGTCGCCTTGAGCGCGTCGATGGCGTAGCGGGCGGCGTCGAAGGCCTCGGGCCGGTGTGGCGACGACACGACGGCCAGCACCGACGACTCCCCGAGGTCGAGGCGGCCGGTGCGGTGGAGCAGCGCGATCCGGCCGAGCACCGGCCAGCGCCGGCGGGCCTCGCCGGCGATGGCGGCCAGCCGCGGCACGACCTCCTCGGCGTACGCCTCGTAGACCAGGTGCTCGACCCCCTCGCGCCCTTCGGCGTGGTCGCGCACGGTGCCGCTGAACACCACCACGGCGCCGCAGTCGGGCCGCACGGCCCAGTCGTAGACGGCGCCGACGGCGAGCTCGCCATCGGTGAGGGCGAACCAGTCGTCCCCCGCGGGCGGCGAGAGGGACGGGTCGGGCACGGGTGGCATCGTAGCGGTGCCCTTTCGCGGGCCGACCCCCCGGCGGGCGGAGCCGTCGCTACGCTGCCGCGCCGTGGACCGTGCGCCGCTGCCACCCCACGAGCGCCCGTGGCGGCACCCGTCCGAGCTCGGTCCACCTGCCCACGAGCCGACGTCGACGGGTGGACGGGTGCTCATCGCGACCACGGCCGCGGTCAGCCTGCTGCTGGTCGGGCTGATGGTGGTCTCGATGACGCCGGCGCGGACGGGTTCCCCGGAGACCGCATCGTCGACCAGCGCCGGCACCCGCTCGACGCCGGCCGGTCTCCAGCGGGCCGAGCTGCCCGTCGTGACGCCGATCGGCGCCCAGGGCTTGGCCGTCACGACGCTGACCGCCGTCGACGGCACGGTGGGCCGGCTGCGGGCGCGGCTGCCCGACGGGGCGATCCACACCGTGACGCTGCTGGCCACCGACGCCGACTCCGGGCTGGCCGTGGTCGAGCTGCCCGCCGCGGCCAGGGCCGACAGCTACGAACTGGCCGACGAGGAGCCGGCGCCTTCCGACACGGTGCTCGTGAACGGGCAGCCGCCGGTCGTCGTGGCGATGACCGACCTGGCGGCGCTCGACGTCGAGGAGGGCACGCCGGTGCTCGACGGCGACGGGAACCTGGTGGGGCTGTGCACCGGGGCGGCGGGGCAGATGGCCCTCACGGCCGTGGCCACGGTCCCCACGGCGCCCCCGACCACGGCACCGCCCGCCACCCAGCCGCCCACCACACGCCCGCCGACGACCCCGCCCACCACGACCGTGCCGACGACCACGCCGACCACGGCGCCGCCGGTCACGACATCCACCGTGCCGGGCACCGTCGCACCGTCCACCGTCAGCGCCGGCGTTTCCGCCACCACCGCACCAGGCTGAACGTCCCGATCAGTGCGGCCAGCCCGGCCGTGATCATCGCCACCAGCGCCAGCTCCTGGCGCCGCTTCGGCGTGACCATCGTCGACCAGTGCGCCTCGGTGCCCTCGACGTACGCCTGCTCGTTGGTCACGGTCGGCTGCCAACCCTGCGCCTTCAGCCGGTCGTTGGCGACCAACCACGGCGCACGGGTGTAGCCGCGCAGGCCGGGCGGGATCGGGCCCCGCTGGAAGCGCCAGCGCAACGGGCCGACGACCTCGGCCACGCGGTCGGGCAGCCGGATGCGTGGTCGGGCGCCGGTGAGGGCGCGGACTCGCTCGCCGGCGACCCAGCCGTCCGGGGCCACGTTGAACACGCCGTCGAGGCGGCGGTCGACGGCGATGGCGACAGCCGACGCCAGGTCGTCGAGGTGGAGGAACTGGGCCGGGGGGTCGTCGGTGCCGGTGCGCTGCCCGAGCCCTGCGGCGAGGGCGGCGGCCAGTGACGACGTGCCGTCGGCGGCCATGGCGATCACCGGCCGCAGGACCGTCACGGAGCGGCCAGGGGCGGCGCGGCGCCAGCGGTCGACCATCGCCTCCACGGTTGCCAACTGGCGGGCGTAGACGAACTCGACGTCGGGCCGGAGGATGGCGTCCTCGGTCAGCGGCACCGGGTTGTTGGCGTACGCCCCGTAGACCATCGCCGAGGAGACCAGCACGATGTGGCGGGCGTCGCCGGCCGTGGCGTCGGCCAGCATGACGGCGGCGCCCTCCGTGACGCTCTCCCGTCGTCGTGCCCGCAGGTCGTGATCGGCCGCGCCGAGGTGGACCACGACATCCGACGAGGTCGACGAGCCGGCCGTCACGCGCGGCGTGGTGGCGAGCAGGGCGAGCACCCGCGATCCGAGGTTCGCCTCGGCGCCGGTGACGTGCACCCGGGACGGCACCGGCCAGCCCTCGGCGGCGACAGCAGCGGGCGGCGGCACGCCTCGAACCTATCCGCCGTAGCATCGACCACATGGCCGACGATCCCTCCCCGGAACGGCCCGACGACCCGTTCTCCGGCTTGCCGATGTTCGGTGACCTGGCCAAGGCGCTGGCCGGCCAGGGCCCGCTCAACTGGGATGCCGCCCGCCAGTTCGCCAACCTCGGCGCCACGGGCGGGGCCGCCGAGCCGAACGTCGACCCGGCCGTGCGGCTGGCCTTCGCCGAGCTCGCCCGCCTCGCCTGGTTCCACGTGGCCGATGTCGCCGGGTCGGCGGCCAGCGCACCCGAGCCGCAGACCGTCACCAGGGCCCAGTGGGCCAGCGGCACACTCGACGCCTACCGCCACCTCTTCACCGAGATGGCCACCGCCCTCGGTGCACCGGTCGGCGACGACGAGCCCGACGCCGCCGGCGACCCGATGATGGCGATGATGGCGGGGCTCTCGCGGATGATGGCGCCGGCCATGCTGGGCATGGCCGTCGGCTCGATGGTCGGCCGGTTGGCGACGAAGGCCTTCGGCACCCACGATCTGCCGATCCCCCGCGAGCCGGCGACGGTGACGCTCGTGCCCGCCAACATCGACGGCTTCGCCGCCGACTGGGAGATCCCGGTCGACGAGATGCGCCTCTGGGTGCTCGCCCACGAGCTGGCCGGGCACGCCCTGTTCGCCTCGCCGTACCTGCGCGACACGCTGTCGGGGCTGGTCCGCCAGCACGTCGGCGCGTTCCGGCCCGACCCCAACGCCGTGGCCGACCGGCTCGGATCGCTCGACGTCGAGGGAGCCGACCCGATGGCCGCGCTGCAGCAGGTGCTCGGCGACCCGGAGGTGCTCCTCGGAGCAGTGACCTCGCCCGAGCAGCAGGCGCTGCGCCCGCGGCTCGACGCGCTCGTCGCCGTCGTCGTCGGCTACACCGACTGGATCGTCGACGCCGTCGCCGTCCGCGTGGTCGGCGGCAACGCGCTGCGCATCGCCGAGGCGGTGCGCCGGCGGCGCGTCGAGACGAGCGTCAACGACTCGTTCGTGGAGCAGTTGCTCGGCATCCGGCTCGGTGACGATCAGGTGGCGCGCGGCAAGGCGTTCGTGCAGGGCGTCGTGGACCGCGCCGGCGACCACGGCCTCGCCCCGCTGCTCGAGCGGGCCGACGCCATCCCTACGCCGAACGAGGTGGACGCCCCCGGTCTCTGGCTGGCGCGCCTCGAGTGAGCCGGGCCCGTAGGCCGGGTCGGGTGGTGCTCGTCAGGTAGTTGACGAAGGCCACGAGGCACAGCAGCCCGACGAGCAGGAAGCCGATCTGCCCCGGGATGACGATCAGCACGGGGATCAGCCCGGCGACGGCCCACGCGAACTGGAAGCGGGTCTCGAAGCGGGCGAAGGCCCTGCCACGGTTGGCTTGCGGCGCGTCGCGCTGGACGAGGCTCTCGAAGCCGAGCCGGCCGACGGCGGCCCCGAAGTTGACGACCACGGCGAGGCCGATGCCGGCGGGGATGCCGCCCAGCAGCGCCGCCGCGACGCCGGCCACCGCCGACATCCCCAGCGCGCCGGCCAGCATCGCTTCCTCCCGGACGCGGCGTCGCAGTCGGGGGGCGATGGCGTTGCCGGCCATCGTGCCCAGGGCGCCGAGGGCCACGGCGACGCCGAACCACGCCGCGCCCGACGACTGGTCGCGCAGCCAGAAGGCGAGCAGGAAGAACATGAACCCGACGCTGGCCCGCAGCACCACCATCGCCAGCGCCCCCATCTGCAGGCTCGCCGCGTGCAGCTGGCGCCGCTCGGCCGGCTGGGCCGGGCGGGCGGCGACGACGTCGGCCGGCAGGCGGGTGGCGCTGGCCAGGCCGTAGGCGAAGAGGACGCCGGAGTAGAGCAGCGTGCCCCACCCGCGCGCCGGGGTGAGCTGGATGATGGCGGCCGGGATGATGGCCACGAACCCGGTGAGGCCGGCGATCAGCCCGAGCTTCGAGTTGGCCTCGACGAGCTCGGCCTCGGTGCGCACCACCGACGGCACGAGCGCCGACTTCGACACCAGGTACGTCTTCTGCAGCACGAGGGCGGCGAAGACGAGCGGGAACAGGGCGAGGCTGTCGATCGAGCCGGCCATCAGGACGGCCAGGCCGACGCGCGCCGCGGCGACGAGCTGGATCACGGTGCGCCGGCCGCCGGCGGCACGATCGATCACCGGCCCGATGAGCGGAGCGATCACGAGGAACGGCGCGAAGCTGATGACGAGGAACAGCAGGACGCGGCTGCGCGCCGCACTCGGGTCGATGCTGAGGAACAGCGAGTCGGCCAGCGCGACGAGCATCGCGGCGTCGCCGCCGATCATCGCGGCGTGGGTGATCGAGAGGCGCCGGAACTTCGACATCGGCGCCGCGCTCACGGCGCCGAGGCTACGACGCGGTAGGTCGCAGCTCGATGAGCGAGACCGCCGGCATCGGCAGGTCGAACGCCAGCCGCAGCGCGCTGCCGTCGACCTCCACCGTGGAGGGCGGCTCGAGGTCGGCCAGCTCGTCGGCCGCCCGCAGCTCGGCCCACTCGTCCGGCTCGGGCCAGGCCCGACCATCGCCCATGCGGGCCCACACGGCGTTGAGGTCCGAGTGCTCGCCGTCGAGGCGACGATGGCGCAGTTCGTACCGGCCGGCGGGGAGGCCGGCGACGTCGAGGGCGACGCGCCGGTCGAGCAGCGCATCGCCCGCGGCCTTGCTGACGTCCACCGTTCCGTTCCAGAGGACCACCGTCACCTCGCCGGCCGACCCCTGCGTGCCGATCGCGTCCACCATGTCGCCGGCTCCGTCACCGTCGACCTCGGTGGCGAGGCGCTCGTCGCGGAGCTGCTCGAGCATCCACAGCGCCCACCAGCGCGGCTTGCGCAGGTTGCCGATGCTGAGCAGCCCGAACCCGCCGTGCAGCAGGGCGGGCGCCCGGCCGAGCTCCTCGAAGTGGTCCGACACCGTCCAGTAGGCGAGCGCCTCGACCCGGCCCATCGCGCTGGCCATGCCGCGCGCCAGGTAGGCCGCGCTCCACACGGAGTCGTGGACGCGGTTGAAGTGCGTGGCGTGGGCGCCCCACTCGGTCCACCACAGCCGCACGTCCGGCCGGCCGTACCGCGCGGCGATCGGCCGCAGGTCGAGCGGCGCGTTCCCGTACGTGTGCGTGGACAGGAAGTCGAGCGGCGCTCCGGATGTCGTGACGCTGGCCAGCAGGTCGTCGATCCAGGCCGCCGCCGCCGAGGCCGGTCCACCGACGAGGAGGCCGCCGTCGACGGCCTTCACGGCGCGGGCGCTGATGTCGTAGAGGTGCAGGTACTCCTCCCTCGTCCCCGACCAGAACACGTCGAGGTTGGCCTCGTTCCAGACCTCGAAGCCCCACGTGCGGACCTCGTCGCGCCCGTAGCGCTCGACGAGGTGGGCGGCGAGCTCACCGACCAGCGACGCCCAGCGGTCCCAGTCCTTGGGCGGCGAGATGATGGCGCCGTAGTGGAACACCGTCCGCGACGGGTCCCGTGCGAGGTCGTGGGGCATGAAGCTCAGCTCGACGATCGGCCGCAGGCCGATTCCGAGCACCTGGTCGTAGATCCGGTCCACGCCGCTGAAGTCGTGGGTCGGGCGGCCGTCGACCTCTCGATACACGCCGACGTCGTCGTGGAAGATGGCGTGGGCGCGCACGGCGCGCACGGCGAGCTCGTCGTGGGCCAGGCGCAGCGCCTCGGCGAACTCCTCGCCGACGGGCCGCCCGCCCGGACCGACGCCGTGCTCGAGCTGCGAGAGGCGCTCGGCGCCGATCATCGGACGCCACGGGCGCGCCAGCGGACCGAGCGGCCGCCCCGCATCGACGACGATCCGGCAGCTGGCGTCGCCGTCGGGGCGGGGGGTCGCGACGACCGGGACGCTCTGCGGCTGTCCGTGGTCGTCGACGGCCGCGACGGCGGCGACCGTGTACCACGCCGCCCGTCCCGGGGGGCCCGTCGTGTCGGAGAGCGGCGGGTGCGGCACCGGGCGCACCCACGGCTCGCCGATCTCGAGCGGCGCGAACGGCCCGTCGGGCGTGTCGGCCCGCCGCACCAGGTACCCGGCGGCCCCGTCGACGCCGTCCCAGTCGAGCGTCACCTGACCGCGCCCTTCGCGCGCCACGAGGCCCGTGGGCACGGCGAGCGGCGGGCGTTCGATCTCGCCCTGCCGGCGTTCGGCGGTCTCCGCCTCCCACGCCGCGCCGGCGGCCGTGCGGTCATCCGGCATCGCCGACCTCCTCGCGCAGGCGGGCCAGCTCGGCCGTCAGCTCGGCGACGACGTCGGCGTACGCCGGGTCGCCGTGGACGCTGCAGAGCTCGGCGGGATCGGCCTCGAGGTCGAACAGCTCCCACGCGGGGTCGCGCGTCTCCATCGACGCGCCCGGCAGGTCGACCCCCTCGCCCGGGTAGTGGACCAGCTTGTACCGCTCGGTGCGCACGCCGAGGTGCCCTTGCACCCGGTGCTGGCCGTCGAGGTGCATCCAGTAGCGGTAGTACATGCTCGTCGGCCACGCGATCGGTCGCTCGCCGCGCAGCAGCGGTCGCAGCGAGCGGCCCTGCGACGGCGCCGGTGGCGGCGCCCCGGCGAGGTCGCAGAAGGTGGCGGCGAAATCGACGTTGAGGGCCATCGCCGAGCACACCGACGCTGCCGCGACCTCGCGCGGGTAGCGGATCAGGAGCGGCATGCGCAACGACTCGTCGTACATGAAGCGCTTGTCGAACCACCCGTGGTCGCCGAGGAAGAAGCCCTGGTCCGACGTGTACACGGCGACGGTGTCGTCGGCCAGGCGGGCGTCGTCGAGCCAGTCGAGCAGGCGGCCCACGTTGTCGTCGATCGACGCCACGCACGCCAGGTAGTCCTCGAGGAAGCGGCGCCAGCGCCACCGTGCCTCGGCGGGGGCGTCGAGCCCGGAAGGGATGGGCTGCTTGAGGTCGGTCTCGTCGAGGTCGGCCATGCGCATTCGCGCCTCCGCGGCGGCCGGTGCCTGGCCGCGGTGGTCGTCGTCGAAGCTGGCCGGCAGCGGGAGGTCGGCGTCGGCGTACAGGCCTCGGTGGGCGTCGTCGGGCTCCCATGGGCGGTGCGGCGCCTTGTGGTGCACGAGCAGGCACCACGGCCGGTCGGGGTCCCGGCGTTCGAGCCACTCGATCGCGCGGTCGGTGATCACGTCGGTGGCGTAGCCGGCCCAGCGCGCCGGGCCGGCGGCGGTGAGGAACAGCGGATCGTGGTACTCGCCCTGATCCGGCAGGACCATCCACTCGTCGAAGCCGCGCGGGTCGCTGACGCCGCCGTGACCGAGGTGCCACTTGCCGAACAACGCCGTCTGGTAGCCGGCATCGCGGAGCGACGTGACGAACGTCGACTGCCGCGCGTCCCACGGAGTCGCCAGCGTGGTCGCGCCGTTGACGTGCGAGTACGTGCCGGTGAGGATGCTCGCCCGCGACGGCGTGCAGATCGAGTTCGTGCAGAAGCACGCATCGAAGCGCATCCCGCCGGTGGCGAGGCGGTCGATGTTCGGCGTCACGTTGAGCGCCGAGCCAT
Source organism: uncultured Acidimicrobiia bacterium (assembly GCA_963784255.1). GTDB lineage: Bacteria > Actinomycetota > Acidimicrobiia > Acidimicrobiales > Ilumatobacteraceae > JALZMG01. The sequence goes on from CAWAQO010000009.1 coordinate 735,236, forward strand.
AGGCCGAGATGGCGTGGGCGGCGTGGTCGTCCGACATGATGAACAACAGGTTCGGACGGGACGGCACGTCACCAGCCTGCCGGACCGGCGTTCTGTCGTTTGGTGACGGCCCGATCGGGCCGTGAACGAACGACAGAACGGGGGCCGTGGGTGCTCACAGGCGACCGGCGCCGAACTCCTCGATCGCCATCAGCGGGGCGAGGCTCGGCTCGAGCGTGTCGCCGAGGTGATCGCGGAAGCGTCCGCCGGTGAGCTCGTTGGCGAGGGCGGCGATCACCATGCCCTGGTCGAGGGCGAGGTAGCGGTCGGCGACCTGCCCGGTCGTGACGTTGACCGAGTCCTTGAAGCCGCCCCGTCCGTAGAGCCCGGGGAAGTCCGCAGCCAGCGCCTCGAGGTTGTCGAGGGCGGCGTCGCGGGCGAACGGCAGGGCGAGGAAGGCGGCGTGCGGCGTGACCACGCCCTCGCCGTAGCCGGCCTGCGGCACGGGCGCCTTCCCGCACTCGGGCCAGCCCGGGTCGGAGATCGTCAGGCGGTCGACGTCGGCGGCGTAGCCGTTGGGCTCCATGCCGATGGCGTCGACGCCGTACTCGCGGTACCCGCCGGCCGGGTTGCTCGCTGGCGAGAACCCCCAGTAGCCGTAGCCGTCGAGGCCGAACTCGATCTGCGCCTCGACGTACAGCGGGTGGGTCACCGCCCAGCTGTCCGGCCCCCACTCGGCCTCCGGCACCACCAGCGTCGTCATCAGCGCCTCGAACATGCTGCCGCCCCACGTCGGCACGACCAGCTGGTCGTCGAATCGGTAGGCACCTTCGAAGACGTCGACGCCGAGGTAGTTCCGCGTCACACCGATCGGCCGCTGCTCGGGCCAGCTCCAGTCGCAGGCGTCGGGGAACGTGCGCCACGGCCCGAAGTAGTGCAGCTCAGGGATCTGGCCCATCGCGATGCCGACGTAGGAGGCGATGCGCGGCTCCGTGTTGAACGTGCCGTAGTGGTGCCCGGTGTACTGGACGTTCGTGCCCATGCCGCAGAGGTCGCCGGTCACCGTCGACGTGTTGTCGGGCGGCACCGCGCCGGCGAGCCAGAAGCCGCCGCGGAGCAGGCCCGGCCCGGGCAGCTTGGCGTTGGGGTCGTAGTAGCAGTCGAAGCGCATGCTCTCGGCGAGCGCGCCCGCCCGCTCGCCGTGCGCCGGCACGGCCTCGGCGACCATCAGCAGCGCGGCGGCCAGCCACCCGTTGTCGACGCTGGACAGGAACGGGTACACCGGGTTGCCGTTCTCCGGCCAGATCGTCAGCTTGGCCAGCGTCGCCGGGTCGTACCAGTTGTAGAACTGACCGGACGGCTCGTGGCGCTCGAGTTGCTCCACGCTGTCGAGCGTCTGGTCGATCCGGCGGACCGCCTCGCGATCGGAGATGAGGTCGAGGTCGCGGGCGGCGAGGACGGCCCAGAGGTACATGCCGATGTTCGTCGGCGACGTGTACGCCGATCGGCTGCGCGGGCGCAGCTGACCGTCGATGTTGTCCGACGGCAGGCCGGTCTGCGGATCGACCATCTTCTCGAACGAGCGCCACGTGTCCGCGGCCCATTGCTCGAGCGGATCGCGGTGTCCACGACCATCGGCCGCGGCGCCCGCCGCCGGGGCGACGGCGAGGCCGATGGCGACGGCGAGGGTGACGAGTCGACGCATGGCGCTCTCCTTCACTTGATGCCCGTGGTCGAGATGCCCTGGATGACGTAGCGCTGCATGGCGAAGAACAGCACGATCACGGGCAGCACGACGACGAGTGACCCGGCCATCAGCAGCCCGAAGTTGGTCTCCTGCTGGCCGACCGAGAACAGCGCCAAGGCCACCGGCAGGGTGTACATGTCCTCCGTGCTGGCCACGACGAGCGGCCACAGGAAGCTGTTCCAGCTGGCCAGGAACGTCAGCACGCCGAGCGTGGCCAGCGCCGGACCGCACAGCGGGAGCACGATGCGGAAGAAGATGCGGTACTCCCCCGCGCCGTCCACGCGGGCGGCCTCGAGCAGCTCGTCAGGGATGCTCAGGATGAACTGGCGCATGAGGAACACACCGAACGCACCGGCGATCGTGGGCAGGATCAGGCCGGCGTGGGTGTTGACGAGCCCGAGCTTGCTCACGATGACGAACAACGGCATGAACGTGACCATCACAGGCACCATCAACGTCGCCAGGACGACGACGAAGAGGACGCGCTTGCCCGGGAACTGCAGCTTGGCCAGCGCGTAGCCGAGCATCGAGCAGAACAGCAGGTTGCCGAGCGTCACGACGATGGCGACCAGCGCCGAGTTGAAGAAGTAGCGGGGGAAGTCCAGCCGGGTGAACAGCTCGCGGAAGTTCTCGAACGTCGGGTCGGCCGGCCACCACGTCGGCGGCACGCGACGCAGCTCGGCCGTCGTCTTGAACGAGCCGAGGACCATCCAGATGAACGGGGTCATCACCAGCACCAGACCGAGCACGAGGACGATGTGCAACGCGATGCCGCGCCGCCCCCGGCCGCCCACCGGGCCGCGCGTGGGGACGACGTCGGTGGCCGGGCCAGTGGCGGCAGCAGGCGGTGGGGCAACGGTGGTGCTCATGGTCACCTCACGTGTTCGGGCGGAACAGCCGGAACTGCAGCAGCGTCAGCAGCGCGATGACGCTGAACAGCACGTAGCTGATGGCCGCGGTGTATCCGTAGTTGCCGAAGCTGAACTGGTTGTAAGCGTGGTAGGCGACGGTCAGCGTCGAGTCGAGGGGACCGCCCTGGGTCATCACGAACGGCTCGTCGAAGATCTGGATCAGGCCGATGCTCGCGACGACCCCGGACAACAGCAACGTCGGCCGCAGGCTCGGCAGCGTGATGTAGCGGAAGCGCTGCCAGGGCCCCGCGCCATCGACGGACGCCGCCTCGTAGAGGTGCTGGGGGATCGCCTGGAGACCGGCGAGGAAGATGATCATCTGAAATCCGAGCCCGCGCCACACGGTCATGCCGATGATCGAGCCGAGGGCGTAGCGGGTGTCGGTCAGCCAGCCGGGACCGTCGATGCCGAAGATGTCGAGCACGCCGTTGATGAGCCCGTTCTCGGTGCCGAGGATCATCTTCCACAGGACAGCGACGGCGATCACCGCCGTGATGTACGGGAGGAAGTACCCGGTGCGGAACCAGCTCCGCAGCTTGACGATGCCCTGGTTGAGGCCGAGGGCGATGAGCAGGCCGAGGCCCATCGTCAACGGCACGGCGAAGATGACGTAGATCGCCGTGTTCCGCGCCGCCTTGCGGAACGTCGGGTCGCCGAAGACGTCGCCGTAGTTGTCCAACCCGACGAAGTCGACGGCGAACGGCGTGCGGATGTCCGTCACGCGCATGTCCGTGAAGCTGACGATGAACGAGGCGAGGATCGGGCCGACCATGAACACGCCGAACAGCACCACGAACGGCAGGGCGAAGCTCCACCCGACGAGCGCTTGGCGCCACTTCCGGCGACGCGCCAGCTTGGAGCGTGGCGGGGGCTTCGTGGTCGTCGCCGCTGCCGCCGTCGCGACAGCTGCGGTCACAGCCCAGTACCGATCGACTCGGCCTCGCTCTGCATGCCGGCGCAGCCGTCCTCGGGGCTGGCGTCACCGACCACGACCTGCTCGATCTGGTCGTCGATCGCGGTAGCCACCTGCTCCCACGTCGGGATGGCCGGCGGCGCCTTGGCGTCCTCGAGCTGGGCGCCGAACGTCGACAGCATGGCGTCGTCGGCGAGCGCCGCGTCGTCCCACGCCGACTGCACGGACGGCAGATCGCTCACGGTCTCGTACCACTTCACCTGCACCTCGGGGCGGCTCATGTACTCGACGAAGGACCACGCCGCACCCTTGTTGTCGGACTGGTCGAACACGGCGAGGTTGCCGCCACCAACGAAGGACGTGCGGGTCTCCTCTTCCGGCTGCTCGGCGACGGTGAAGGACGCCGGATCGGCACCGGCGTCGGTGACGAGCCCGATCATCCACGGCCCGCTGATGAACGAGCCGACCTGTCCTTCGGCGAACTGCGTCTCGACGGGGACGTCGGACGTGGTCGCCTGGGCCAGCCCCTCCTCGAAGAAGGAGTCGTAGAACGTCAGCGCCTCGACGCAGGCCTCCGAATCGAGCGTGAAGGCACTGCCTTCCTCGTCCATGATCGCGCCGCCCGCCTGCCAGAAGAACGGCATGAACGTCTGCCACGAACCGGTGCCGCCGGGCAGCAGGTTGATGCCGTACTCGGCGCCGTTGTCCTGCGCGGCCTGAGCCATCTCCTTGAGGGCGTCCCAGTTGGCCGGGCCTTCCTCGGTGCCGGCGAGCTCCTTGTCGAAGTAGACGAGCCGGGTCTCGACGTACCACGGGACGCCGTAGCTGGTGCCGTCGACCACGGTCGTGTCCCAGGCGCCTTCGAAGAACTGGCTCGAGTCGATGCTGTCGGGCGTCGGGTCGAGCCCGCCGAGCTCGGCGAACTCGCCCATCCACGTCGTGCCGACGAGGCTGACGTCGGGCACCTCACCACCGGCGATGGCGTTGACGATGCGGTCGTGGGCGGCGTCCCACGGGACGGCCGTCACGTTGACGGTGACATCGGGGAACTCGGCCATGTAGTCGGCCGCGATGGTGTCGAGGTTCTCGCCCTCGGTCCCCATCGCCCAGACGTCGATCGAGCCGGAGGCCTCACCTTCGGGGGCAGCCGGTTGCTCGCCATCCTCGGCGCTGCCGCCGTCGTCATCGTCGTCTCCGCGCCCACAGGCGGCGAGGACGAGCGCGGCCACGGCGGCGGTCGCCAGCAGTCGACGGTTCATGGGAGTACCCCCTTGGTGCCCCGGTAGCAGGCTGTTGGTTCCTTCACCCGCTCGGTACACCGCGTGCACCCCCGTCGACGTGACCCGTTCCCCCAGACAGGGGGCGGCGAAACCTCGACCGGGTCAGGACCCGCAGCGGCCGGCGCGCCCGTTGTCGCCGACGAGCCCCTCGGCGGCGCCGGGAGCTTCGTTGTCGCACGCGACGACGTTGCCCAGCGCGGGGTACAGCCCGATGCCGAAACCGGGCACCTCGCCCTCCACCCGGTTGGCGCGGAACACAGAGCGACCGGGTCGCCTGCCGACCCGTCGGCCCGATCAGGCCGCCGGCGCCCTGCTCGGTGGGCCGGTGGCATGGAGCCGTGCCCGGGCGAGGGCGAGCTCGTCGACCTCGTCGCTGACACCGTTGGCTGCGACGTCCACCGTCGAGCCGCGGAAGCACAACGAGCCGTCCGGCCGCCGCAGCTCGATCGTGCGGTCGGCGAACAGGCACAGCTGCCCAACCGCCTTCGTGCACCAGGTGGTGGTGCTCGTTGCACAACGGGAGCAGGTTGGCGAGCGCCGTGACGCCACCGAAGGTCCATTCGGCGACGTGGTGGATCGCGCAGTCGCCGAAGCGGACGGTGCAGTGCGGGTGGGCGCAAGTGGCGTACATCGCCCGGAGCGCGGCGCGTTGGGCCGACGTGGCCATCCGCTTGGCGCGGCCGACGTCGAGGCTGACACCGCGACCGTCCAGGACGATCGGCAGGATGTCGGCGGAGCACGCCATTCGCCGCACCGCGTCGGGCGGCAGCGGCTGGCCGTCGGCGGTCTGGCACACCGAACGGGCGTGGAGGCCGCGGCGCAGGGTGTCGAGATCGATGAGCACCGCCACCTCGGGCACCCGCCGCTCGCCGCGAGCGCCGGTGACGAGCGCGACGAAGGCATCGGCCTTCAACTGCTCGAACGTGCGACCGTCGACGTCCGGCTTGGCCCGCTCGGTGGCGATCGCCGCATCGAGGCTGACCGACAGCGTGGCGTCGGCCTCGGGATCCAGCAGCACGTGGGTGTGACACATCCCGGTCTGGCGGTCGACCCAACGGCGCAACGCCCGCTGCTGGCGCAGCCGTTGGTGGTGGCGCAGCCCGTCGTCCTGGGACAGGCGCCTCGACAGGTCCCGCATCTCCCGGTCGAACGACTCGACGCTCGAACGGCTGGCGGCGGCGACGATCGCCCCTTCCAACTCCTTGAACGCCGTGGTGGCGTCGTGGTCGAGCTGCGACGCGGCCCGGGCGACGGCGTCGGCATGACCGGCGGAGACGGCGCCGACGGCCAAGGCGTCGTGCAGCGACGGCAGCAACGCGCAGGCGCGCCCACGATCGGCGGCCGCTTGGGCCTCCTTCACGGCCCGGCGGCCACCGTCGGTCAACGTCGCGGCGACCGGTTCCTCGAGCCGTGCGAGCGCCATCGCCAGCCGGGCGTCCAGCGCGTCCAGGGCACCACGGGCCCGCTGGCAGGCCGCCACCAACTCGATGACTCCCGTCCGGTCGCACCCGCCGGGATCGACCGCGGCGACGACCGCCACCACTCCGTCGATCGCTGCCGTGCTCATCACTTCAGCATAACGAACACACGTTCGATCTGTCAAGCCCCATCTCGACAAGACCGCGGAAAGGTTGGCGTCCGGCAGTGGGAGGCGTCTGAGGAACGCGCTCGTCCCAACGCGCCGCCTGGCGCTCGACTGGCACCCGCTCCACGAGCAGGCGAGGACGGACCAGGGTCAGGCGAGCGTCACGGTCAGCCACCCGCTGTCCGGTTCGTGAGGCCGGCGAACCTCCGCACGACCCGGAAGCCCTCGACCGATCAGCCGACTGACGCCAACCCGAGGTCAAGCGCCGATCTACACCCGCTCGTACTTGTAGCCGAGGCCTCTGATCGTCACGATCCGCGTCGGGTTGGAGGGATCCGGCTCGATCTTCGAGCGCAGCCGCTTGACGTGGACGTCGAGCGTCTTGGTGTCACCCACGTAGTCACTGCCCCACACCCGGTCGATGAGCGTGTCGCGGGGCAGCACCCGACCGACGTTGGCCAGCAGCACGTGGAGCAGCTCGAACTCCTTGAGCGGCAACGTGACCGGCTCGCCGCCGATGCTGACGGTGTGCTCCTCGGGGTCGAGCGACACGTCCCCGACCGTCACGGCCGAGGGGCCGAGCTCCCCGGCCGTGTCACCGGGCGCACGGCGCAGCACGGCCCGCATGCGCGCCACGAGCTCGCGCAGCCGGTACGGCTTGGTGACGTAGTCGTCGGCGCCGACCTCGAGGCCCACCACGGTGTCGATCTCGGCCCCCTTCGCCGTGACCATGATGATCGGCACCTGGCTGCGCTTGCGCAGCTGCCGGCACACGTCGATGCCGCTGATCCGCGGCAGCATCACGTCGAGCAGCACGATGTCGGGCCGGACGACGTCGAAGCGGTCCAGCGCCTCGTAGCCGTCGACGGCCACCTCGACCCGGAAGCCCTCCCGGCGGAGGCCGATCGAAAGGGCCTCGACGAAGCTCGGCTCGTCCTCGACGACGAGGACCGTCGGTGCGCTCACTGGTGCACCATGTCGATGATTCGTTCGCTTCGCTCGCTCATGGGACCGTCGCCTCCGAGGTCGAGCCGGCGTCCACGGTCGCCAGCGGGATGCGCAGGACGAAGGTCGAGCCCTCGCCTTCCTGCGAGGACACCTGCACGTCACCGCCGTGGTTGGTGGCGACGTGACGGACGATCGCCAAGCCGAGACCGGTGCCGCCGGTGTCGCGGCTGCGCGCCTTGTCGACGCGGTAGAAGCGCTCGAAGATCCGGTCGTGGTCGGCGGCCGGGATGCCGATGCCGTCGTCGGCGACCATCAGCTCGACCCACTTGCCCTGCACGCGCACGCGCACCTGGACGTTGCCGCCCGCCTCGCTGTACTTCACGCCGTTCTCCACGATGTTGCCGAGGGCCGACACCAGCTGGCGGCGGTCGCCGCGCACGCGCACGGCGGCCGGTGCCTCCAGCGCGGTGATGGTGATGCCGCGGAACTCCGCCAGCGGGCGACCCCTGGCGACGGCGTCCTCGACCACGTCGCACACGTCGACGATGTCGCGGATCGGCTCCTCCCCCAGCTCGATGCGCGACAGCTCGAGGAGGTCGTCGATCGTGCGCGACACGCGCTGCGCCTCGTCGGTCATCCGGCCGGCGACGCGCCGCACGACCTCGATGTCGTCCTCCTCGGTGAGGGCCTCGGCGAGCACCGCGAGGGCGCCAACGGGCGTCTTCAACTCGTGGCTGATGTTGGCGACGAAGTCGGTGCGCACGGCGTCGACGCGGCGCCGCTCGCTGACGTCCTCGATCGTCGCCAGCGCGCCGCCACCGGGCAGCGGGGACGCCGTGACGACGACCGACACCCGTGGCGGCCCGTAGAGGTCGAGCGTCTCGCGTGACTCGACTCCGGTCCTCGCCCCGTCGAGCAGCCGCTCGACGGCGTCGTCCACGAGCAGCCCCATGTGGGTGCCCTTGAGGGCGCCGGCGGCGCGGTTGCGGTGGTGGATCCGGCCCGATGGACCGGCCACGACGACCCCGAGCGCCAGCCGGTCGACCACGTCGGTCCACAACGGCGCGGTGCCGTCCGGCGAGGAACGGGAACGGGGCTGCTGCGATCCCCGTCTGCGCGAGCGCGACCGCATGACCACCCACGTCGAGGCAGCGGCGACAGCGGCGCTGACGGCGCCCACCAGCACGGTCAGCATCGTCGCCTCACCCGGATGTCACTCCAGATCGCTCGCGGCGGCGCGCGTGGCGAAGCGGGCGGCGCCGTCCTGCTCGGGACCCCAGCCGGTGACCAGGTAGCGCACACGCTCCCCGATGTTCACGGCGTGGTCCCCGATGCGCTCGTAGAACCGGGCGACGACGGCCAGCTGCACCGCCACCTGGAGGTCGAGGCGTTCGGCCGAGTGGCTCTCGAAGATCGCCTGCACGAACTGCCGCTGCAGGTCGTCGAGGTAGCCGTCCATGTCGTCCAGCGCGGCGGCTCTGTTGGCATCACTCGTGAGGTAGGCCTCGGTGGCCTCCTTGAACAGCTTGCTCGCCTGGTCGCCCATCTTCTGGATGATCCCGCGCAGGCGCGGGTCGAGCTGGTGGCCGTAGATGCGGCGCGCCGCCTTGCAGATGTTCACCGCCAGGTCGGCCGAACGCTCCACCTCGGCGATGATGCGCAACGCCGCGACCACCTGGCGCAGATCGCTGGCCACCGGCGACTGCAGGGCGAGCACGCGGTAGCAGCGCTCCTCCAGCTCGAGCGACTGGGCGTCGACCTCGTCGTCGGACAGGATCATGTACTCGGCGCCCTCGAGGTCCTGGGTCAGCAGGATCTGCGTCGCCCGCGGCACGCTCTCGGTGACGCCGGCGGCGAGCTTGGCGATGTCCTCGCGGATCTCGTCGAGCATGTGGTGGAAGCTCGACCGCAGATCGCCGTGCTCCGGCGGCTCTTGTACCACGTCGCTCATTGGTGCACCCCCGATCCGGGAAGGTGGTCGACCGGGAGCTCGCTGCGCTCGCTCACCCGAACCTCCCGGTGACGTACTGCTCGGTGCGCTCGTCGTCGGGGTTGGAGAAGATCTTCTGCGTCGGGTTGTACTCGACGAGCCTTCCTGTGCGGCGGTCGCTCTCGGGGTTGATCTCCGTCGTGAAGAACGCCGTCCGGTCGCTCACCCGAGCCGCTTGCTGCATGTTGTGGGTGACGATCACGATCGTGTACTGCGTCTTGATCTCCTGCATCAGCTCCTCGATGCGCGCCGTGGCGATCGGGTCGAGGGCCGAGCAGGGCTCGTCCATCAGGATCACCTCGGGCTCGACGGCGATGGCCCTGGCGATGCACAGCCGCTGCTGCTGGCCACCGGACAACCCGAGGCCCGAGCTCTTCAACCGATCCTTGACCTCGTCCCAGAGGGCCGCACCACGAAGCGACTCCTCGACGATCGCGTCCAGCTCGCCGCGCTTCTTCCTGCCGGCGAGGCGCGGTCCGTAGGCGACGTTGTCGTAGATGCTCTTCGGGAAGGGGTTCGGCTTCTGGAAGACCATGCCGATGCGCCGGCGCACCTCGGTGGAGTTGACCCCGGCGTCGTAGAGGTTGACGCCGTGGTAGGTGATCGACCCCTCCACCTTGGCCGTCTCGATGAAGTCGTTCATCCGGTTGAAGCACCGCAGCACCGTCGTCTTGCCGCACCCCGACGGGCCGATGAACGCCGTGATCTCGTGCTGGTGCACGTCGATGGTCACGTCGCGCACGGCGCGGAAGTCGCCGTAGAGCACGCTGAGGTCGTCGACGTCGAACACGACGGCGGCCGTGTCCGAGGCGTGCGGGTGCCCGGCCGCCTCCGCCGCCAGGCTCGGGGGTGCCACGCGTTCGGTCGATTCCTCGTCCTGCTGTTCGGTCACGGTCGCTGTCCTCGTGGCGGTGGTGGCGTGGTCGTCGGTCATCCAAAGTCTCCTGGATCTCAGGTCCCGACGCGCCGCTTCTCGAAGCGGTTGCGCAACAGGATCGCAGCAACGTTGAAGAACAGCACCAGGACGAGCAGGAGCAGGCCGGCGGCCGCCGCCGCGTTGGCCCAGCCGATCACTTCGCCGGGCTGATCCGGCCGGCCCGACCAGCTGTAGATCAGCATGGGGAGGGCCGTGAACCGGCCGTCGAGGCTGGTCGACGGCAGCAGCCCGGTGATGGCGCCGAGGATGATGAGGGGCGCCGCCTCGCCCAGCGCCCTGGCGATCGACAGCACGGTGCCGGTCAGGATGCCTGGGGCGGCGTACGGCAGCACGTGGTCGCGGGTGACCTCCCAGCGGGATGCGCCGACGCCATAGCCGGCGTCGCGGAGGCCCTGCGGGACCGCTCGGATGGCCTCCATCGACGTGATGATCACGATCGGCAGCACCAGCACGGCCATCGTCAGCCCGGCGGAGATGACCGTCTTGCCCGACGTCATGGGCTCGAGCCACTGCACGAAGATGATCAGGCCGAGCACCCCGTAGATGACGGCGGGCACGCCCGCCAGGTTGCGGATGTTGACGAGGATCGTGCGCGTGAACCGGTTGTTCTGGCTGGCGTACTCCTCGAGGTAGATCGCCGCCGCCACGCCCAACGGGATGCTCACGATGACCACCCCGAGGCCGATGAAGAACGAGCCGTAGACACCGGGCCAGACACCGATCGTCGCCGGGTCGGAGCCGATCGTGCCGGTGACGAAGTCGACGCCCTGGTTGGTCACCACGGGCCAGGCGTCGTTGATGATCGTGGCCAGGAGGGTCAGCAGCAAGAGCATCGTCAGGCCGGCCGCGCCGAGCAGCAGGATCAGCATGACGATGCCGAACGGGTCGCGGTCGCGGCTGGTGAGGCGGACGGCGACGACGTCGCGCGCCGTTCGGCCGGCGGCCGCAGGGGTGATCAGCGCCACGTGGTCTCCTCTCAGTACTTCTGGCGCACGCGCTGCACGAAGCGGTCGCCGATGAGGTTGAGCACGAGCGTGATCAGGAAGAGCAGCAGGCCCACGAGGAAGAGCACCTCGAACGGGGCCCCGCCACGCGTCGAGTCGGTGCCGCCGGCGGCGTTGGTCATCGCGGCCGTCATGGACAGGCCGCCGTTGAGCGGGTTGAGGCCGGTGTAGGGGCCGCTGCCGTCGTAGCCCCCGGCCATCGTCGCGACCATCGTCTCGCCGATCGCGCGGGACGTGGCGATGATGAACGCGGCGACGATGCCCGACACGGCAGCCGGGACGACGACGCGGATGACGGTGTTGACCTTGCGGGCGCCGCAGCCGTAGCTCGCCTCGCGCAGCGAGCCGGGCACCGAGCTGAGCGCGTCCTCCGACACCGTCGCCATGATCGGGATCACCAGGATCCCGATGCCGAGCCCGGCCGCCAGCATGCTCTTGGCGCCGGGCGGTTGGTTGAAGAAGTTGTTGACGAGCTCGGGGGCGACCCAGTTGAGGACGAAGAAGCCGACGACCACGGACGGGATGCCGGCGAGCACCTCGATGACCGGCTTGACGACCTTGCGCACCCTCCGCGGGGCGTACTCCGACAGGTAGACGGCGGTGCCGAGCCCGAACGGGACGGCCACGAGCATGGCGACCGATCCCATGATCAGGCTGCCCACGAAGATCGTGCGCAGGTCGAAGCGCTCGCGGCGGGGGAACCACCCGCTGTCGGTGAGCACGCCGAAGTCCCAGTCGACGAGGCTCATGAAGTTGATCGCCCCGCGCACCAGCACGAACACGATGAGCAGGCTGATCAGGATGGACGTGATCGCGGCCGCCCGGAACAGCACCCGCATCAGGCGCTCGCGGTTGCGCCGCTTGGCGCTGCCTTGGAGGTCCTGGATCGTGAGCGTCACGGCAAGGATCCTTTCAGTGCGTTCCCGGGCCACGCCGTCCGCGCGCCGGCCGCATTCTGGCACCGGCCACGTGGCCGGCCGTCAGGGGGGTGGACGGCCGGCCACGTGGCGAGGTCGTGGTTCAGCGTCCGGCCCAGGCGTCCTGGGAGGCGGCGATGCGGTCCTCGGGCAGGTCGACGTAGCCGGCGTCGGACACCTGGGCGAGCCCGTCCGGCGACAGGTACAGGTCGACGTACGAGGCAACGGCCGGGTTGCTCTCGGCGTTGGCGGTGTTGACGTAGATGAAGAGGCTCCGGGAGAACGGGTACGAGCCGTCGGCGATCGTCTCCTCCGTGGGAGCGACGCAGCCGTCGCCGGCGTCGATCTCGAACGCCTTCATGCGATCCTGCTCGGCGACGAAGTAGGCGTAGCCGATCCAGCCGAGCGACGACTCCGACGCCTCGATGCCCTCGACGATCAGGTTGTCGTTGGGGCTGGACGCGTAGTCGGCTCTGGTCGCCTCGTCGGTGCCGCGCTCCTCGGCGAGGTCGGCGATGGCGAACTCGACGAACGTGTCGTACGTGCCGGACTCCTCTCCCGGGCCTGAGATGTCGAGCGGCAGATCCGGGAAGTCGGCGCCATAGGCGGACCCGACCTCGTCGGCGAGCTCGGTGGCGTCGCTCCAGTTGGCGAAGCCCTCGGACTCGGGCCCGACCAACGCGTACAGCGCCGGCACGTCGAGGCACGTCGAGCGCGTCGTTCGCCGGGTTGGTGGCCACCGTGAGGCCGTCGATGCCGACCTCCAGCTCGACGTACTCGACGCCGTTGGCCTCGCAGGCGGCGATCTCGTCGTCGTTGATCGGCCGCGAGGCGTCGGAGACGTCGGCGCCGCCCTCGCAGAACGTGGCGAAGCCGTCGCCGGTGCCGGGGCCCTCGACGGTGACGGCCAGGCCGCCGCCCGACATCTCGTTGGCCAGCTCACCGACGCGGATGCTGATCGGCTCCACCGTGGACGAGCCGGTCACGAAGACCTCGCCCTCGGCGAGCTCGAGGTCGCCACCGCCGCCAGCCGCCGTTCCGCCGGTGGTGGTGTCGGTGGCGCCGCCGGTCGTCGCCGGCGCGCCGGTCGTGTCGGCGCCGCCGGTCGTCGCTTCGGTTCCCGCGGTCGTGTCGCTGGCGGCGTCGTCATCATCGTCGTCGCCGCACGCAGCGAAGACGAGCACGCCGGCCAATGCTCCGGCGAGCGCCCGCCGCCGGAAGGAGAAGGTGTTCACGCTGTCGACTCCAATCGTCGCGTTGTCCGTAACGGAGCTCGGTGGCTCCGGCGGTCACCGTAGGAATCACAGGTGTCGCGTCATCCGTGCTCCGGTGAACGACAGGTGAACGGCCGCCGACCGCTCGGCGAACGCCGCCGACCGCGGCGGGTGAGCGCCGAAGCGAAGCGGAGGCGGCGAGCTCGGCAGGTGCGACGGGCAGCTCGGCTGCGAGCCGAGCCCTACTTCCGCGTCGTGACCTGGCGTTCGACGACCCAGCGGTACAACCGTTCCTGGGCGTGCGGCTCGAACGCCGGCGACGGCCCGCAGCGCTCCCATGTGTCGTCCGGTCGCAGCTCCCAGCGCACGATGTCGTCGGCGAGCAGGAACTCGAGCACGTGGTCGAGCCAGTCCCGGTGCTTGGGGTGGTCGATCGGCACGAGCACCTCGACGCGGCGGTCGAGGTTGCGCGGCATCAGGTCGGCCGAGCCGATCAGGTACAGCGGCTGGTCGTCGACGTCGCCGTGGGCGAAGCGGTAGACGCGGCTGTGCTCGAGGTAGCGGCCGAGGATGCTGCGCACGTGGATCGTCTCGGAGAGCCCGTCCACGCCGGCGCGCAGGCAGCAGATGCCGCGGACGATCAGGTCGACCTTCACGCCGGCCTGGCTGGCGGCGTAGAGCTCCTCGATCGCCTCGGCGTCGGAGACGGCGTTGGACTTGATCGTGACGTGGCCCGCGTCGCCGAAGCGGGCCTCGTTGCGGATCAGCTCGCGCAGGCGCGGCCGGAGCTCCTGCGGGGCGACGACGAGGGTCTGGTAGCGGTCCCCGCGGCTGTAGCCGGTGAGGTGGTTGAACAGCTTGGCGACGTCGGCGCCGATGTCGTTGTCGCACGTGAGGATGCCGAGGTCCTCGTACAGGCGGGCCGTCCTGGTGTTGTAGTTGCCGGTGCCGACGTGGCAGTAGCGCCGCAGCTGGTCGCCGTCGTCACGGACCACCAGCACGCACTTGCAGTGGGTCTTCAGCCCGACCATGCCGTACACGACGTGGACGCCGGCGCGCTCGAGCTGCTTGGCCCAGCTCACGTTGGTCGCCTCGTCGAAGCGGGCCTTGAGCTCGACCAGCACGGCCACCTGCACGCCCCGCTCGGCCGCCCGGATCAGGCTGCGGATGATCGGGCTGTCACCGCCCGCCCGGTACAGCGTCATCTTGATGCTCTGCACCCGCGGGTCGTCGGCCGCCTGGGCGATGAAGGCCTCGGTGCTCGTCGTGAAGCTCTCGTAGGGATGGTGCACGAAGATCGCCCGGTCGCGCATCACGGAGGTGAGCGGGCGGTCGGCCTCCTCGGCGAGGGCGATGCGGCCGGCGGTGATCGGCGGCCACGGCCGGTCCTTGAGGTCCGGACGGTCGAGGCCGTGGATCTGCCACAGGAAGCTGAGGTCGATCGGGCCGCGCAGGCGGTAGATGTCGCTGGGATCGAGCTCGAGCTCGCGCTCCAGCAGTTCGAGCATCTCGTCGGTCATGCTCTCGGTGACCTCCAGGCGCACGGCCCGGTTGAAGCGGCGCCGGCGCAGCTCCAGCTCGACCGCCTCCAGGAGGTCGTCGGCCTCCTCGTCCTCGAGCGTCAGGTCGGCGTTGCGGGTGACGCGGAAGGCCGCCGCAGCCTCGATCACCATGCCGGGGAACAGCGACTGCAGCTGGGCCGCGATCACCTGCTCGACGGGCACGAACCGGGAGCCCTCGATCTCGAGCAGGCGGGGGAAGACGGTCGGCACCTTGACCCGGGCGAACCGGCGGTCCTCGCCGGTCGGGTCGGCGACCATCACGGCGATGCTCAGGGCGAGGTTGGAGATGTACGGGAACGGGTGGCTGGGGTCGACGGCCAGCGGGGTCAGCACGGGGAAGATGCGCTGCTCGTAGACCTCGGCGAGGCGCTTCCGGTCGGCCTCGTCGAGCTCGGGCCACTGGACGATCGAGATGCCGGCGGCCGCCAGCTCCGGCAGCAGCTGGTCGAGGAACACGGCCTCCTGCCGCGCGACGAGTTCACCGGTCCTGGCCCGGATGTCCGCCGAGCTGGTGGGTGGCCGAGCGACCGTCGATCGACGGGTCCTCGATGCCGGCGTCGACCTGGTCCTTGAGGGCGGCGACGCGGACCTGGAAGAACTCGTCGAGGTTGCTCGCGGTGATGGCGCAGAACTTGGCCCGTTCGAGCAGCGGGATCCCTGGCTCGCTGGCCAGTTGCAGGACGCGCTCGTCGAACGCCAGCCAGCTCAGCTCCCGGTTGATGAACGGCGTCTCCACCCCCTGATTGTCGCGTGACGCTCGGGTTCCGTGTGACGAAACCGCCAGATCCCGCCGGGAGCGGTCGTCAGGCCGTCAGCTCACTCGTCGTCGGGCCGCCCGAGGTCCCACTCCAGCGAGATCGCCTCGCGCTCGGCGTCGCGGACGATGCGCTCCCGGTTGCGGCGGAACTGGGGGTCGTCACGGGGCAGCAGGACGAGGCGGGCGAGGACACGGGCGCGGAACTCGTCGAGCACGGTGCGGTCGCCCCAGTCGCCGTAGACCTCCCAGTGCGGGGACACGGGGCCGAGGTAGGCGATGCGGGCGTGCGCACGCGGCGGCTGGTCGACGACGGCGTCACTCATGGCGCCCGAGCGTACCGGGGGGTCCCGATGGTCGTTCCGGCGACGACGATGTTACGGTTGTGTGAAGGTCAACCGGATCTTGAACGCCTCTTACGTGAGCGGGGAACCGTGGGTGGGACGGCGGACGTCAGAACGGGTGGGAGGCTCGCACAACGATGGACTGGGAAACACAAGGGGAGGACACGGCAACGGCGTGGATGGCCGCCGGGAACTGCCGGTTGTACCCACCCGCCACCTTCTTCCCCAGCGACGGGGTCGGCGTCGACAAGGCCCGCAAGATCTGCGCCGGCTGCCCGGTCGCCGTGGACTGCCTGGAGTACGCCCTCGAGCACCGCATCGACCACGGCGTGTGGGGCGGCTGCAGCGAACGCGAGCGCCGGCGCATCCTCAAGCGGCGCCGGATGCTGGTGGTGCCGGCGGACTGACGGTCAGACGTCGGAGCGGGTGACCGGCTCGCCGTCGACCTGCTTGACGGCGTCGGCCTTGGCCACGTCGGTCTTCGTCGCCTCGGCCTGTCCTTCGGCGAGGCCGTCCTTGAACTCCTTCTGCGCCTTGCCGAGGTTGCGGGCGAGCTTGGGCAGCTGCGAGCCACCGAAGATCACGAGCACCACAGCCAGGACGATGAACCACTCGGATCCTGAGGGCAGCATGGCACCAGCCTAACGAGTCGGGGATCGGCCGGTATCGCGGCCTCGCCCTTCGTTCGGAGTCGATCGCCCGCCGGATGTCGGTGCTACGCACCGTGTTCGCTGTCGGTGCTACGCACCGTGCTCGATGTCGGTGCTACGCACCGAGGCTGCTGCGAGCGGCCTGGGCCCGCTGGCGGCGGATGCGCCGCCGCTCGCGTTCGGACAGGCCACCCCAGATCCCGAACTTCTCGCCGTTCTGGAGGGCGAACTCCAGGCACTCCTCACGCACGACGCAGCCGCGGCACACCTCCTTCGCCTCGCGCGTGGACGCGCCCCGCTCAGGGAAGAAGAGGTCCGGGTCGACCCCGAGGCAGTTGGCATGGTCCTGCCAACCGTGATCTCCGGGATCGGAGGCCGAATCGAATGGGTCGTACATGTGGTGCGGTCCTTCCTGCCGTGGGACCCGCTGGCGACAACGCCGTAATTACATCGGTGTGATTGTCGCATACCACATCACGTGCGCGCAAGGGCGGATCTCCCGACAGGTGTACGCAGGTCCGACGCGCGTCAGGACACGCGCGGCGCGAGCGCGCCTGCTGGCGCTTGTGCTCGATGAAGTCGACGAGCACGTAATCGCCGAGTGTCTCGGGCGTCGTGAAGAAGGCCCGGCCGCGGTTGATCTCCGTCAGCCGCTCGACGAACGCCGTCAGGTAGCTCGTGGCATCGAGCATGAAGGTGTTGATGCGGATGCCCTCACGGGTGCATCGCAGCACCTCGCGCAGCGTCGCCTCCACCGTCTCGGTCACCGGCGGGTAGTTGAAGAACACGTCGCCGGACGAGGTCACGTGGGCGGTCGGCTCGCCGTCGGTGATCATGATGATCTGCTTGGTGCCCGACTGCCGGGCGAGCAGTTGACGGGCCAGGGCGAAGCCGTGCTGCATGTTGGTGCCGTACACGAAGTCCCAGCTGACCTCGGGGAGCTGCTCGGCCTTGAGGATCCTGGCCGTCTCGCTGAAGCCGACGAGGCCGAGGTAGTCGCGCGGGAACTGCGACGTGATCAGCGAGTGCAGCGCCATCGCCACCTTCTTGGCGGGCAGGAAGTTGTCCCGCATCGGCATCGACAGCGACAGGTCGAGCATCAGCACCGTGCTCGACCGCGTGAGGTGCTCGGTGCGCTCGATCTCGAAGTCGTCGGGCTGCAGTTCGACCGGGGTGCCCGTCACGCCGCGGCCGCGCCGGGACAGGGCGTTGCGGATGGTGCGCTGCAGGTCGAGCTGGAACGGGTCGCCGTACTCGTACGGCTTGGTGTCGTAGGTCCGTTCGTGGCCGTGGCCGAGCCGGTGGACCTGGTGCTGCCCGATCTGGTCCTTGGTCAGTTTGGCGAACAGGTCGCGCAGGGCGTTCGAGCCGATCGCCCGCAGGCCCCGTGGCGTCAGCTCGAGGCGCCCCTCGCGCTGCTCGATCAGGCCGGCCTCGGTGAGCAGCCGCGTCAGCTCGGCCAGGCGCTCCAGCGAGCGGGCGGCGTCGTCGCCGAGCAGGTCGCGGACGCGGTCCATGTCGGCCTCGGCGAGGGCACCGGGGTTCGAGGCGTTGCGCAGCAGGTGCTCGAGCTGGTCGAGGTCGCCGAGGTCCTGCATCGCCTGCATCGCCTCGCCCATGCCGAGCGGGTCCTGCCCGGCGAAGTCGTAGGACTGCTGCCAGCCCATCTGCGGGAACTCGCGCCGCAGGTGGCCGCCGAGCTGGTCCATCTGCCAGCGCAGGTCCATGTCGCCGAGCAGCTGCTCGGCCAGCTCCTGGAGCTGGGCCCGCTGCTCGGGCGTCATCGAGTTGAGCATCGCCTGCATCGCGGCCATCCGCCGGGCGAGGTTCTCGAGCAGCTCGTCGAGCGACTGCGGGTTCTCCGGGAAGAAGTCCCCGTACTGCTCCATGAACTCCTCGAAGCGGGGGTCCTCACCCCGCTCGCGGCGCTCGAGCATCTCGTTGAGCGCCGCCATCATGTCCTTCATGCGGGCCAGCGCCTCGGGCGTCATCTGCTGCATCGAGCCGGACATCTGCTCGAAGAGCTGGTTGGCCAGCTGCTCGCGCAGCTTCTCCATCAGCGCCTCGAACCGGCGCGCCGCCTCGGCCGACTCGAAGTCGTACTCCTGCAGCTCGCGCACCTTGCCGGCGAGGTCGTCGGGGAGGAAGTCGAGGCGCAGGTTCCGGTCGGCGGCGGCGTCGCGGGCCGTCTCCGCCCGCCGCTCGTCGCCGGTGCGGGCGGCGTGGGCCTCGGCCTCGCGCCTGGCGTTGTCGATGGCGTGGCGCTCCTCGTCGACGATGTCGTCGAGCTCGCGGGCGATCTCGTCGTAGACCCCGCCGAGGTCGAAGCGGTCGAGGCGCTCCTGGCGCTCTCGGCGCAACCGCTCGAGCAGCTCGCGCACGCCGGCCAGCCGCTCGCCGTTGCGGTCGCGCAGGCCCTGGTGCATCATCCGCCGCAGGGCCGCGTTGACGTCACCGTGGTAGAGCAGCTCGTCGGTCAGCTCCTCCAGCAGGGCGTCGCCGTCCAGCTCGAACCCCTGCTGGGTCCCGTCCCAGCGGGAGTACATGAAGTGGGCGGGCACGCGACGGAGGTTAGGCGATCCCCGCCCCCCGTATCCTGCGGGCATGCGGGTGCCGCGCACGTTCGTCTTCGTGGACCTCTCCGGGTTCACCAACTACACGGCCGCGTTCGGCGACGACGCGGCCGGTCGCCTGCTCAGCGCGTTCCGGGCGATCGTCCGCGAGGTCGCGTCCGAGCGCGGCGTGCGGATCGCCAAGTGGCTGGGTGACGGCTGCATGATCGTGTCCGTCGACCAGGCCGCCGCGATCGCCTTCACCCTCGACCTGGAGGCCCGCTCGGCCGACGTGTGCTCGCCGCTGACGCTGCGCGCCGGCATCGCCAGCGGCTACGCGCTCCTGTTCGAGGGCGACGACTACATCGGGTCGGCGGTGAACATGGCGGCCCGCCTGTGCGACATCGCCGCGCCGTACGAGGTGCTCATCCCGACGATGGGGCTCGAGCGGCTGCCCGAGGGCGTGGCCGCCGAGGAGCACCCGCCGGTGCAGGTGGCCGGCTTCCCCGGCGAGATCGAGGTGTTCCAGCTCATCGGCGTACCGGCGGCTCCCGACCGCAACGACACCGGCGAGCTGTGGACCCGCTCGCCGTTCATCTAACACCCGTTCTGTCGTTTGATGACGGCCCGATCGGGCCGCAACCAAACGACAGAACGCTGACTCAGCTCCGGCTGCGGTAGGTGGCGCTGGTGCCCGAGCGGTCCTTGTTCAGGCGCTTGGACAGGTGCAGGCCTTCCAGGACGAAGGCGACGGCCGCGGCGACGGCGGCCGGTGACTCGTCGCCACCGGTGAGGCGGGCGACCGCCGGGCGCAGCGCCGGGACCTGCTCGACCAGGCTGGCCAGCTGGGCGGAGGCGACATCCTCGCCGGTGTGGGCGACGGCCCCCTCCTCGAACGCGGCGATGACGTCGCGCGTCTGGTCCGGCGTCACGTGGGACTTGAAGACGGTGAGCACGGCGCCCTTGACGAGGTTCTCGAACACCGCGCCCTCGCGGCCCTCGTCGAGCGACTCGATCTCGATCTTGCCGCCCGAGCTGGCGGCCAGGGCATCGAGGTCGTCGACCCGTGGCACGACGACGCGCTCGCCGACCCGCAGGCCGCGGCGCAGGGCGTTGGCCGCGACGATCTCGTAGTTGGTCACCGAGAGCCGCACGCTGACGCCGCTGCGCTGGTTCACGTGGGTGCTCGCCCTGGCCAGGTGGCTCACCGTGGCGATGACCTCGGCCAGGTACTCGGGCACGCGCACGTCGACGCCGCCGACGGACGTGGCCCTCGCCTCTTGGTGCACGATCGCCAGCTCCGTCTCGACCTCGAGCGGGTAGTGGGTGCGGATCTGGCTGCCGAAGCGGTCCTTCAGTGGGGTGATGATGCGACCGCGGTTGGTGTAGTCCTCGGGGTTGGCCGAGGCCACCAGCAGCACGTCGAGGGGCAGGCGGATCTTGTAGCCGCGGACCTGCACGTCGCGCTCCTCGAGCACGTTGAGCAGGCCCACCTGGATGCGCTCGGCGAGGTCGGGCAGCTCGTTGATGGCGAAGATGCCACGGTTGGTGCGCGGCACGAGGCCGTAGTGCAGCGTCAACTCGTCGGAGAGGTAGCGACCCTCGGCCACCTTGATCGGGTCGACCTCGCCGATGAGGTCGGCGATCGACGTGTCGGGCGTGGCCAGCTTCTCGCCGAAGCGGTCGTCGCGGTGGACCCACGAGATCGGCGTGTCCTCCCCGTGCTCGGCGACGAGGTCGCGGGCATGGCGGGACACCGGCGCGTACGGATCGTCGTTGATCTCGCTGCTGGCGATGATCGGCAGCCACTCGTCGAGCAGGCCGGTGAGCGACCGGATCATGCGCGTCTTCGCCTGGCCCCGCTCGCCCAGGAAGATCACGTCGTGGCCGGCGAGGAGGGCGTTCTCGAGCTGCGGCAGCACGGTCTGCTCGTAGCCCAGCACTCCCTGGAACAAGGGCTCACCGGCGGCGATCCTGGTGACGGCGTTGGCCCGCACCTCCTCCTTCACGGGGCGCGACTGCCACCCCGACTCCCGGAGCTGGCCGATCGTTGCGGGGCGTCCTGCCATGCGTCGAACCTAGCGAAGCCCCGCCGAACCCACACGACGGATCCGGCACTGTTCCCCAATCTGGGCGGGATTCTCGCCACCCACCGATCTGGGCGGGATCGTCGTCACCTGCTGGTGAGGATCCCGCCCGGTTCGTGGATCAGTCGGGTCAGGCGGGCGGGTCGGGCAGGCGGAGGATGTCCGCGGCGCGCCCCTGATCCGTGCACGCCGACGGCCACACGAAGGTGGCGTTCGTCCCGCGCGCCACACCCGCCGGCTGGTATGGCGTGTCGGTCGGCAGCGGCAGGTCGCTCCATGACGCGCCGCCGTCGGTCGAGAGCACCAGCTGCTCCGAGCCGACGGTGATGAGGTCCGTGCCGCGGAGGACCAGGGACGGCGCAGCAGGCGCGATGTCGTCCTCGCCGTCGTCCGAGGACGTCCAGCTCGGCGGGATGCCCGCCGTACGGCGCACGAGACCTTGGCCTCCGGCCTGGAGCCACGTGATCGTCCCGCTCCCGACGACGGGGTCCCCGACCACCGACGTCGTCGTCGACACGCGTGAACGACCCGTTCCCGATCCGTTCGTACACACCGGTGCTGGTGCCGAGCAGGACGATGTCGCCGTCGACGACGACCGACGAGATCTGCGAACCGGCCTCGACCCCGCCGAGGGCTTGATCGGCGAAGGCCGCGCCCGCCGTCGACATCTGCAGCGTCGTCGTGGTCGCCGCCAGCAGCCGGTTGCCGTCCGAGGATGCGGCGAGCGACACGACGTTGGTCGGCGCGCCCGGGACGGGGGTGACGGTCGTGCCGTCGACGCGGAAGACACCGCCCGACCCGCCCACCCAGAACGCCGTCCCGGATTCCGGCGCGGCGAAGGCCTGCAGCTTCCCTGCGGCGACCGCGGCGTCGACGAGCCGGATCCATTTGGTGTCACCGGTGTCCCGCACGAACAGCCCGTGGCCCTCGAGACCGAGCAGCGCGCCACCGGGCCGGGTCCACAGCTCGACGTGGCTCGCGCATGCCCACGTCGCGGACAGCTCCACTGGAGGCGGCAGCGTCGTGGTCGTCGTCGTCGTGGTCGTGCTCGACGTGGTGGTGGTGCTCGACGTGGTGCTGCTCGAGCTCGTCGTGGTGTCCTCGGCCTCCGTGGTCGTCGTCTCGTCCTCCGGTTCGGTCGTCGTGGTGGTCGCCCGCGGCACGAACGGCACCCGTGGGGTCAGCCGGTTCCGGTTCCCCGTGCTGGGCCGCACGTTGAAGAAGTCGTCGTCGTCGAAGAACGACTCGTCGTCGTCGTCCGAGAAGAAGTCCGAGAAGAACTCGTCGTCGGAGATCTCGTCGTCGAAGAACTCGTCGTCGTACGTCGTGTCATAGGTGAACTCGTCGTCGAACGTCGTGTCGTCGGTGAACTCGTCGTAGGTCATGGGTCCGCCCGGCGTCGTGACGCCGTCGAGGCTGCGGGTGACGACCTCGACCTCGTCCTCGCCGTCGCTCGCACGGTCGTTCACGGTGGTGGAGGTCGTCGTCGCCGCTTGCTCCTGTCGCGACCGCAGGGCGCTGTCGGCATCGCCCGAGCCGCCCTCGTTGACGCCGATCACGAGCACGGCGGCGGCGATCACACCGGCGGCGATCAGCCCGTTGCGGACGCGCCGGTTCGCCCAGACGCCGCCTGGGTCCACCGCGGTGGGCTCCACCTCGGTGTAGTACGGATCGAAGGGCTGGCCATCGTCCGGAGGACTGGTGATCTCGTCCCCACTCATCGCATCGCCACCTCGCGCCAGGGTAGACCCAAGACCCCAGAAGTGTGTCCGCGGATACGGCCAACGGGCCGCCCGCCTCCGCCCTCGCTAGCCTGCCGCGATGTGGAGCTCAGCGGCCCGTGGCGCGCCATCGAGGCCGATGACGAGGTGCGCCGCGACGGCGTCGGGCTGGACTGCGACGACGGAGACTGGCTGACGCTGGAGGTCCCCGGGCACTGGCGCAGTGATCCCCACCTGGCCACCAGCGACGGCCCGATCCTCTACCGCCGCCGGTTCGAGCTGCCGCCGCCGGCCCCGGAGCAGCGCCGCTGGATCACGTTCGACGGGCTCTTCTACCAGGCGGACGTGTGGCTCGACGGTGCCTACCTGGGCGATCCGGAGGGGTACTTCTTCCCCCACAGCTTCGACGTCACCGCCTTGTCGCGCCTGGGCGACGACCACGTGCTCGCCGTCGAGGTCGCCTGCCACCCCGAACGCGGCGTCCGCGGCCGGCGCAACATCACGGGCATCTTCCAGCGGTCCGAGGCCGTCACCCGGGACTGGAACCCGGGCGGGATCTGGCGGCCGGTCCTCGTCTACGACACCGGCCCGGTCAAGCTCGACCGCCTGCGCGTGCTCTGCCGGGACGCCGACGACACCCGCGCCCACCTGCGTCTCTCGGCCCGCCTCGACAGCGACGTCGCCCGCACGGTCCGCCTGTGCACCTCCGCCGACGGAGCGACGGTGGGCGAGACCGAGCACCCCCTGGCCGCCGGCACCAACGAGATCGAGTGGTCGCTCGACATCGACCGGCCGCGGCTCTGGTGGCCGCGGGCGCTCGGCGACCAGCCCCTCACGGACATCGAGGTGGCCGTGCTGGTCGACGGCGCCGAGAGCGACCGGCGGGCCCGCCGCACCGGGCTGCGGGAGGTGGCGTGGAACGACTGGGTCTGCTCGGTCAACGGCGAGCGGCTGTTCATCAAGGGCGCCAACCTGCTGCCCACCCGCCCCGGGCTGGCGGATGCCAAGCCGGCCGAGATCCGCCGCGACGTCGAGCTCGCCGTCGAGGCGGGGCTGGACGGGCTGCGCGTGCAGGCCCACATCGCCGACCCCGAGCTGTACCGGGCCGCCGACGAGCTGGGCATCGTGCTGCTGCAGGACTTCCCGCTGCAGTGGGGCTACGCCCGCCAGATCCGGCGGGAGGCCATGCGCCAGGTGCGCGAGGCCGTGAACGCCCTCGGCCACCACCCGTCGATCGTGCAGTGGTGCGCCCACGACGAGCCGGTGGCCGATGCCCCGCAGGTCGAGGAGAGGTCACGTGCCCGGGGCCTGCGCCGCTTCGTCGCGCAACAGCTCCCCTCGTGGAACAAGTCCGTGCTCGACCGCTGGCTGAAGCGATCCTTCGAGCAGGCCGACCCCACCCGCCCGGCGGTCGCCCACGGCGGGGTGCTCCCCCACCTGCCCCAGCTCAACGGCACCGACAGCCACCTCTGGCTCGGCTGGCACCACGGTGACATCGGCGAGCTCACCGAGCGGGCCAGGCAGCTCCCCCGCCTCGTGCGCTTCGTCAGCGAGTTCGGCGCCCAGTCCGTGCCGGACTCGGCCGCCGCCTTCGTCGACACCTCGCGCTGGCCCGAGCTCGACTGGGCGGACCTCCGCGACCGCCACGGGCTCGAGGTCGACGTGATGTCGTGGCGGGTCCCCCCGTCGGAGTACCCGACGTTCGGCGCCTGGCGGGCGGCCACCCAGCGCTACCAGGCGACGTTGCTGCGCCACCACATCGAGACGTTGCGCCGCCTGAAGTACCGGCCGACCGGCGGGTTCTGCTTCTCGTGGCTCGCCGACGCCGCGCCGATGATCTCGGCGTCGGTGCTCGACCACGACAGGGCGCCGAAGCTGGCCTGGCAGGCGGTGATCGACGCCTGCCGTCCCGTGATCGTGGTGTCCGACCCACTGCCGCCCGCGGTCACCGCCGGCCACTCGCTGACCCTCGACGTCCACGTCGTCAACGACCTGCGCTCGCGGCTCGGTCGACGCCACCGTGGCGGTCACGTGCTCCTGGCGCGCCGGCCGCCGCCAGTGGGCGTTCCGGGGCGAGGTCGACGGCGACTCGTGCGCCCTCATCGGCCGCCTCCACCTCGACGTGCCCGACCAACCCGGCGACCTGCTCCTCGGCATGGCGCTGACGGCACGGGACGAGGCCGACGGCGAGGTGACCGCCACGCGCCGTGCCGGCGCCCGCATCGTCCCGCGCTGACGCGCCGGCCGCCGGCTACTGACGGGCGGCGGCCTTGCGGTTCTTGAACTTCGACTTGAGGTAGTCGACGTTCATCGTGGCGATGACGTCGATCGAGATCGACTTCGGGCAGGCCGCCTCGCACTCGCCGTGGTTGGTGCACGAGCCGAAGTAGCTGTCCATCTCCTCGACCATCGCCTCCGCCCTGGCGAAGCGCTCGGCCTGGCCCTGCGGCAGCAGGTTGAGGTGGGCGATCTTGGCCGCCGTGAACAGGTTGGCCGCGCCGTTCGGGCACGCGGCCACGCAGGCGCCGCAGCCGATGCACTCGGCGGCATCCATCGCCGCGTCGGCCACCGGCTTGGGGACGGGGACGATGTTGGCGTCGCGGGCGCCGCCCGTCGGCGCCGTGATGTAGCCGCCGGCCTCGATGATGCGGTCGAAGGCCGCGCGGTCGACCATCAGGTCCTTGATGATCGGGAAGGCGGCGGCCCGCCACGGCTCGACGACGATCTCGTCGCCGCTCTCGAACGTGCGCATGTGCAGCTGGCAGGTGGCCGTCCCGCGCTGGGGACCGTGGGCCTGCCCGTTGATCATCAGCGAGCACGTCCCGCAGATGCCTTCTCGGCAGTCGTGGTCGAACACGATGGCGTCCCGACCCTCGGCGATGAGGCGTTCGTTGAGCACGTCGAGCAGCTCGAGGAACGACGCCTCCTCGCTGATCTCCTCGATGGCGTGGGTCTCGAAGCGGCCACCGTCGTCCGGCCCGTCCTGGCGCCAGATCTTGAGCGTGAGGTTGCTCCGCGAGCTCACTTGTACGACCTCGTCTGGAAGTGCACGGTCTCGTAGACGAGATCTTCCTGGTGGCGCTTGGCGTCCATCGGGTCGCCGGTCCACTCCCACGCGGCGACGTGGGCGAACTGCTCGTCGTCGCGCAGGGCCTCGCCTTCCTCGGTCTGGTACTCGGACCGGAAGTGGCCGCCGCAGCTCTCCCGCCGTTCCAGCGCGTCGCGGCACATCAACATGCCGAGCTCGAAGAAGTCGTCGACGCGGCCCGCCTTCTCCAACGTCTGGTTGACGTTGTCGCCGGTGCCGGTCACGCGCAGGTCCTGCTTGAACTCGTCGTACAGCGCCGGGATCTCGGACAGCGCCTTCTGCAGGCCGGTCTCGTTGCGGTCCATGCCGCAGTACTCCCAGATGATCTTGCCGAGCTCGCGGTGGAAGTGGTCGGGCGAGTGGGTGCCGTCGATGGCGAGGTAGCGGTCGAAGCGGCTGCGCACCGCCGACTCGGCGGCGGCGAACTCGGGATGGTCGGTGCCGGGGATCGGCTTGTTGAGCATCGGCGCCAGGTAGTTGGACATCGTGTACGGCAGCACGAAGTAGCCGTCGGCGAGGCCCTGCATCAACGCCGACGCGCCGAGGCGGTTGGCGCCGTGGTCGGAGAAGTTGGCCTCCCCCGCGCAGTACAGGCCGGGGACGGTGGTCATCAGCTCGTAGTCGACCCAGAGCCCGCCCATCGTGTAGTGCGATGCCGGGTAGATGCGCATCGGCACCTCGTAGGGATCCTCGCCGGTGATCCGCTCG
The DNA here is from genome assembly GCA_963784255.1 of uncultured Acidimicrobiia bacterium. Classification (GTDB taxonomy): domain Bacteria; phylum Actinomycetota; class Acidimicrobiia; order Acidimicrobiales; family Ilumatobacteraceae; genus JALZMG01. The sequence continues at coordinate 762,127 of CAWAQO010000009.1, forward strand.
TACATCTCGAACAGGTTGCCGTAGCGCTCGCGCACGACGTCCTTGCCGAGGCGCCCGGTGGCGTCGGCGAAGTCGAGGTACACGCCGTTCTTGCGCACGCCGACGCCGCGGCCGGAGTCGACGGCCCGCTTGGCCGCCCGCGAGGCGATGTCGCGCGGCGCCAGGTTGCCGAAGCTCGGGTACAGCCGCTCGAGGTAGTAGTCGCGCTCGTCCTCGGGGATCTGGGCCGGCGCACGGTCGTCACCGACCCGCTTCGGCACCCACACCCGCCCGTCGTTGCGCAGCGACTCGGACATCAGCGTGAGCTTGGACTGGAACTCGTCGGACTGCGGGATGCACGTCGGGTGGATCTGCGTGTAGCACGGGTTGGCGAACAGCGCGCCGCGCCGGTGCGCCCGCCATGCCGCCGTGACGTTGCAGGCCATCGCGTTGGTCGACAGGAAGAAGGCGTTGCCGTAGCCGCCCGTGCACAGCACGACGGCGTGGGCGTTGTGCGAACGGATCTCGCCGTTGAGGAGGTCACGGGTGACGATGCCGGCGCAGCGCCCGTCGATGACGACGATGTCGACGAGCTCGACGCGGTTCCACAACTGCACGTTGCCCATGCCGACCTGGCGCGACAACTGCTGGTAGGCGCCGAGCAGGAGCTGCTGGCCGGTCTGGCCCCTGGCGTAGAACGTCCGCATCAGCTGGGCGCCACCGAAGCTGCGGGTGTCGAGCTGGCCGCCGTACTCGCGGGCGAACGGCACGCCCTGGGCCACCATCTGGTCGATGATGTTCCCGGACACCTGAGCCAGGCGGTACACGTTGCCCTCGCGGGACCGGAAGTCGCCGCCCTTGATCGTGTCGTAGAAGAGGCGGAACACGCTGTCGCCGTCGCCGCGGTAGTTCTTCGCCGCGTTGATGCCGCCCTGGGCGGCGATCGAGTGGGCCCGCCGGGGCGAGTCGTGGAACGTGAACGCGTCGACCTGGTACCCCAGCTCGGCCAGCGTCGCCGCGGCCGAGGCGCCGGCGAGGCCGGTGCCCACGACGATGATCTTGAACTTGCGCTTGTTGTTGGGGTTGACCAGCTTCGAGTCGGCGATGAACGTGTCCCACTTGTCCTCGAGCGGTCCGGCGGGGATCTTGGCGTCGAGGCTGACGGTCATGAGTGCACCATGTGGACGACGCGAGCGAGCGAGCGCCAGCGAGCGAGTGGCCAGCAACGGCCTGCGTGGCCGGGGAACGCAATCATGAGTGCACCATGTGGACGACGCGAGCGAGCGAGCGCCAGCGAGCGAGTGGCCAGCAACGGCCTGCGTGGCCGGGGAACGCAATCATGACGGCACCTGGATGATGCCGGCCTGCACGGCGATGGGGAACGAGCAGTTGCCGACGACGATGGCGGTGGCGATGGCCACGGCGAGACCTCGTCGCCAGGAGTTGAACCGCGGACTGTTCCAGCCCATCGACTGGAACAGGCTCCAGAAGCCGTGGAAGAGGTGGATGCCGAGGGCGATGTTGGCGACGACGTAGAGGATCGCCACCGGGATGCGCGACAGGCTGGCGTCGAGGTTGCGGTAGACCTCCCCGCGCACGAAGTCCGGGTTGGCCCAACCCCACGTGAGGTCGGCCAGGTGGAAGATCAGGAACAGCAGCACGATGATGCCGGTCCAGCGCATCGTGCGGCTGGCGAAGTTGGCGGCGACGTAGTCGCGCTTGGACTGGTAGCCGACGGGGCGGGCCCGGCGGTTCATGATCGTGAGCGCGTAGGCGGCGTGCAGGTGGAGCAGGAGCGCGGCGATGAGCACCAGCCGCAGCGCCCACAGGGCGTACGTGCGCGGCAGCAGCGGCACCAGCAGCTCGCGCAGGAACTCGCCGTAGACGTCGATGTCGTAGACCCGCTCACCGTTGTGGTTCACCAGGCCGAGGTAGACCTTGAGGTTGCCGATCATGTGGACGATGACGAAGCCGACGCCGATCAGGCCGGTGATGGCCATCACGTACTTCTTGCCGACGGCCGTCGAGTAGAGGTCGACGAGGAACGGCTTGCGCCGCTTCGTGGCTCTCAGCGTTCCGCTGACCGGCCCACGGGTGACCGCTTGCGCCATGGGATCGACGCTACAGCCGCTCGTTCCTGACGCTGGAATCCACGTACCCCGTTCTGTCGTTCGGTTGCGGCCCGATCGGGCCGTGGCCAAACGACAGAACGGTCATCCGGGCGGGGCGACGAAGTCGATCAGCCGCTCGACGGCGCCGATCAGCTCCGGGCGGAGGTCGGCGTAGGAGCGCACCTGGTTGCGCAGCCGCGGCCAGAACGTGGCCGGATCGACGCCGAGGGCGCGGCAGACGCCCTCCTTCCACGGCTGCCCGACCGGGACGTCCGGCCACTCGTCGCGACCGATGACCTTCGGCCGCACGCCTGCCCACACGTCGACGAACGGGTGCCCCGTCACGAGCACGTGTGGGTGGCGCACGGCGGCGGCGAGTCGTGACTCCTTCGAGCCGGCCACGAGGTGGTCGAGCAGCACGCCGAGACGGCGCTGCGCCGTCGGCGCGAACGCGCCCACCAGCGCCGCCAGGTCGTCGGCGCCGTGCATCGGTTCGACGACCACCCCGAGCTCGCGGAGGTCGTCGCCCCACACGTGCTCGACGAGCTCGGCGTCGTGGCGGCCCTCGACCCAGATCCGGCTGGCCGCCGCGACGCGGGCCGGTGCGGCCGCGCCGGCGACCGAGCCGGACGCCGTCATCGCGGGGGCCGCGGGCACATCCGGTGCGGCGGGCCGGCGCAGCGTGACCGGTCGCCCGGCCAGCAGGAAGCCGCCCGGCTTCCACCCGAAGTGGCGCTGGTGCTGGTGACGGTCGCGCAGCGTCACCGCCTCGACGCTCCAGCGCACGACGTCACCGGTGAACCCGCTGGCCCGGTCCTCCACGACGAGCCCGACGGCGACCTCGACCTCCGGGTAGGCCGGCTGCCGGCGGGCATCGGCCATCTCCTCGAGGATGTCGCGGTCGTACGGCACGACCGTCGAGTCAACCACGCCGCGGTCGCCGCGACCGCCATCCGTCCGGCGTCAGCACCCAGTCGGCCACGGTGCCGTCGGGGAAGGCGAACGGCGCCCGCAGACCGGTGTGGGCGTAGGCGTCGGCCAGCGCCAGCGGTGTGAGCGCGCCGCCCCACCGGTGCCAGCGCCAGGCCGGCACCTCCGCCAGGTGCACCGGCCCGCCGGCCAGCTCGACGACCCCGTGGACCACGCCCGCCTGCTCGTAGCCGTCGACGACCGGATTGACCGCGCCAGTGGCGTACCACTCGAGATCGCACGCCAGCGCCGCGGGGCGGCCGTGAGCCCGGCCCAGCGCTTCGTCCGGATCGTCGAGGGCGACGGCATACGTCTCGTTGGCGACCGTCCACTGCTCGAACGGGGCGTCACAGACGTGCTCGGCCCACAGGCCGTGGGCCTTGACGATGAACGGGTCGGCGCGCACGGGCACGTCCCACTCGCTGACGTGCAGCAGCGGCTGCGCAGCGCGGGCGACGGCCGCCCAGTACCACGCCGTGCGGCGGCCGGATGCCGCCGGCGGTTGCAGCCGGTGGCCGATGACGACGCCGATGGAGCCGTCGCTCGCCCAGCACGTGAACAGCCACTCCTCCACCGCCGCACCGTCGTGGGCCAGCTCGTCGCGCGACCCGGGAGGCGCTCCGCCGGCCATGTTCGGGCAGACTATTGACCGTCCTATGGCGCAGCGGGTCCGCTATCTCAGCCTGGCGTGGCTCGACGAGCTCTCACGGGCCGTCGCCGCCGATCAGTCGCTGCGGCGCGTGGCGGGCGACCACGAGATCGGCGTCACCCAGCTCGTCGCCGGCGGCCCGGAGGGCGATGTCACCTACCACCTCCAGGTCGCCGACGGCGCGGCCAGCTTCGGGCCGGGGCCGGCCGAGCCGGAGCACGTGCGCATGGAGCAGTCGTGGGACACCGCCGTCGCCGTGGCGACCGGCGAGCTCAACGCCCAGGAGGCCTTCGTCAACGGGCACATCCGCCTGTTCGGCGACCAGCAGAGGCTGCTCGACGCGCAGCCGGTGTTCGGTGCCCTCGATGCCGTGTTCACCGACGTCCGCACGCGGACCGAGTACGGCTGAGCCGCCCGTGCCCGAGATGCCCGAGGTCCAGGCGCACGCCGAGCGGCTGACCGCCGACTTCACCGGGGCTCACCTCAAGCGGTTCGTGCCATTGACGTTCACGGCGTTGAAGACCGTCCTGCCGGCGCCGGACACCGCGTACGGGCTGCCCCTGCTGGGCGTCGGCCGTCGTGGCAAGTACCTCCTCGCCCGGTTCGAGCCGGTGACGTTCATCGTGCACCTGATGCAGGGCGGCCGGTTGCTCGTCGACACGAAGCAGGCGGCCAAGCCGCGCGGCGGACAGGCCCGCTTCGTCTTCGACGGCACGGCGCCGGCGTTGCTGCTCACCGAGCAAGGGACCGAGCGCAAGGCAGGAGTGTGGTGCGTCGCCGACGACGAGGTGCTCACGGGGCGGCCGCTCGACACGCTCGGGCCGGAGGCCGATCAGGTGACGGCGGACGAGCTGGCCGCCCTCTTCGCCCGCCGCAACGTGCGCCTGCACGGGTTCCTGCGCGACCAGCACGCCGTCGCCGGGCTCGGCCGCCGCCTCGCCAACGAGGTCTGCCACCGGGCCAAGCTCTCGCCGTTCGCGATGACGGGCAAGCTCGGGCTCGCCGGGGCCACCGCGACGGTGGCGGCGATCCAGGACGCCGTCGCCGAAGGCCTCGAGTACGAGCGGGGACGCGACGACATGAGCTCGTCGAAGGACCGCCCCGGCCGCGTCCACGGCCGCACCGGCGAGCCGTGCCCGGTCTGTGGCGACACCGTCCGGGCCGTGGAGTACTCGGGCTACACGGTGAACTACTGCCCGACGTGCCAGACCGGGGGCAAGGTGCTCGCCGACAACACGACGAGCAAGTTCCTCAGGTAGCCGGCGGCGGGAGCGGGCCGCCCGGAGGCGGCAGCGGCGCGCCGGCCGCCGACGACGACCCGCTCGGCAGCGTGCTGCCGGGCATGGGCCCGCTCGGCAGCCCATGCTGGGCCGTGCCGACCGCCGCCGGGTCGCCGGAGTCGAACTTGGGGTAGGTATCGGTCAGCAGCAGCCCGTACGACTGCAGGCGCACGAGGTAGCGAACGACGCGTGACGAGAAGTCCCACAGGCCGCGACCTTCCCGGCCGGTGATCACGATGGCGAACCAGGCGATGATCACCACCACGTACAAGGCGATGGTGAGGGCGAAGCCGATGATCACCGCCGGGATGATCCAGATGAACCGCAGGCCGTTCGTCAATCGGGACGCTGGCTCTTCGAAGGACAACTCGGTCGAGCACCGGCGCCTCGCCGACGGCCGAGCCGAACTCCGGGTACGGGTCGAAGAGCAGGTTCACATAGCCCAGGTACCCTGCTGTAGTACCCGAGGTAGGAGTACTGCATGTTCCAGATCTCCTGGTTGTGCCGACCCGGTGAACAGGATGATGAACCACTGGACCAATCCGAGGATCTCGGCGAAGATGCCCCAGAAGCCCACGACGACCACCAAGTGCGGGATGGCGAGGATCAAGCGGAACGCAGTCGTCAGCCGGTTCCGTTGCTCGTCGAAGCGGACGTCGTAGGCGAGAGCGGCCATCCGATGACAGTATCCCGGCCCGTCTAGCGTCACGGCGATGCCGATCCACCTCCGTGCCGAGCCCGGCGACTACGCCCCGAGCGTGCTGTGCCCCGGCGACCCCCGCCGGGCGCGGTACATCGCTGAGACCTTCTTCGACCCCGGTGCCCGGCTGGTCAACGAGGAGCGCGGCATGCTCGGCTTCACCGGCACGTTCGAGGGCGTGCCCATCAGCGTGCAGTCCACCGGCATGGGGTGCCCCTCGGCCGGCATCGTGTTCGAGGAGCTGGTGATGCTCGGCGCGACGCGGCTGATCCGGGTCGGCACGTGCGGCGGCTTCGCCGGTGCCGTGTCCCTCGCCGACACGGTGATCGGCATCTCGGCGAGCTGCGACGACGCCACCCCGTTGCGCTACGCCGACATGCCGGGGTGGGCGCCGGCGGCGACCTACTCGCTCATGGTCACCGCCGTGGAGGCCGGCCGGGAGGCCGGCGCGATCGTGCACGTCGGGCCGATCGTCACGAGCAGCATCTTCTACGACCCCGACGAGAGCAACGTGCCGCGGTGGGCGCGCCTCGGCCACCTCGGCATCGAGATGGAGGCCGGGATGCTCTACACGGTCGCCGCCGTGCACCGCATCGAGGCGCTGGCGATCATGACCGTCAGCGACATCCTGGGCGCGACGGAGGCCGAGCGCGAGCGGATCAGCGACGAGCAGTTGCGCGCCGGCGTCGACGCGATGATGCGGGTGGCCTGCCGAGTGGCGGTGTCGTGATGGCCACGAGCCTCACGCTCGACGAGCACCTCGAGGCGCTCGACGTCGCCGGCCGGCGGTTGATCGATCTCGCCGAAGCGGCCGGGCTCGACGCCGACGTGCCGACCTGCCCGGCGTGGGACGTCCGCGCGCTCGTGGCGCACCAGGCGATGGTCCACCGCTGGGCCGCGGCCCATGTCGGGCGCGGTGATCCCGACGCCGTCCCCAACCAGACGGCCATCCGCACGGACGTCGACGACCTCCCGGCGTACTACCGCGACGGCCTCGCCGCGCTCCTCGCCGCCCTGGGCGACGCCCCCGACGACCTCACGGCGATGACGTTCCTCAACGACGCCCCGCCGCCGCGCCGCTTCTGGGCCCGCCGCCAGGCGCACGAGACGACCATCCACATGGTCGACGCGCTCGCCGCCCAACTCGGCCGGGTCCCGGCTGCCGACGAGGTGGCCGTCGACACGGCGCTGGCGGTCGACGGGCTCGACGAGCTGCTGCGTGGCTTCTTCACGCGGGGCCGCTCGAAGCTCTACGACGGCGTCGAGCGGACCGTTGCCGTCGTGCCCGACGACGCCGACGCCGCCTGGCTGCTCCACGTCGACGAGCGCCTCACCGTCACCGATGGCGACCTGTCGGCCGCCGATGCGACGATCGCGGCCACTGCGGCACGCCTCTACCTCGCCCTGTGGAACCGCGGCGACGAGGTCACCGTCAGCGGACAGCCCGCCGTGCTCGACCGCTGGCGCGAGACGCAGCGGGTGGGCTGGTGACTAGATGAGGCCGAGGTCCTTCACGGCGTCGCGCTCCTCGACGAGCTCGGCCGCCGAGGCGTCGATCTTGCCGCGGCTGTAGTCGTCGATCTCGAGGCCCTGGACGATCTCGTAGCGGCCGTCGCGGCAGGTCACCGGGAAGCTGGAGATGATCCCCTCGGGCACGCCGTAGCTGCCGTCGCTGGGGATGCCCATCGACACCCAGTCACCCTCCGGCGTGCCGAGCACCCACGATCGCACGTGGTCGACCGCGGCGTTGGCGGCCGACGCCGCCGACGAGGCGCCGCGGGCCTCGATGATGGCCGCGCCCCGCTTGGCGACGGTGGGGATGAACGTGCCGTCGACCCACTCGTGGTCGCCGACCGCCTCGTAGGCGTTCTTGCCGTCGACCTCGGCGTGGAAGAGGTCGGGGTACTGCGTCGTCGAGTGGTTGCCCCAGATCGTCATCTTGCGCACCGCCGTCACCGGCACGCCGACGCGGGCGGCCAGCTGGCTGATGGCGCGGTTGTGGTCGAGTCGGGTCATCGCCGTGAACTGGCCGGGGTCGAGCTCGGCGGCGCTGCTCATGGCGATGAGGGCGTTGGTGTTGGCCGGGTTCCCCACCACGAGCACCTTCACGTCCCGGGACGCGCTGCGCGACAGGGCCTCGCCCTGCGGCTTGAAGATCCCGCCGTTCGCCGACAGCAGGTCCGCGCGCTCCATCCCCTGCTTGCGCGGCATGGCGCCGACGAGCAGGGCGACGTCGGCGTCGCCGAACGCCCGGTCGGCCTCGTCGGTGCACACGATGTCGGCGAGGAGCGGGAAGGCGCAGTCGTCGAGCTCCATCCGCACGCCCTCCAGCGCGCCCAGCGCCGGCGTGATCTCCAGCAGCTGGAGCGCCACCGGCGTGTCCGGGCCGAGCATCGACCCCGACGCGATGCGGAACAGGAGGCTGTATCCGATCTGGCCGGCGGCTCCGGTGACGGCGACCTTGACCGGCGTGGTGGACGAAGACGTCATGAGCCCGGAGCGTAGGCCGACCGCGTTCCGGGCCCTGAATCCGCCCTCCTGCGGGCGCCGCCAGGGCCCAGAACGCCTCAGATGCCGAGCTGGCCGGCGATCAGCTGGGTGTAGTAGTCCTGGCCGGCCTGCTTGAGGTGGAAGCCGTCCGAGTAGATGCAGTCGCCCGGGCAGTCGTTGGCGAGACCGTCCCAGTAGAGCACCGACACGTTGGGGAACTGCGCCGGGAGGGCGGCCAGCTTGGCGTTGTTGTCCGCCGTGTAGCTGTAGTGCGGGGGCAGGTGGATGGTCAGCACGAGCACCCTCGGCACGCCGCTCAGCGCGCTGAAGAACTGGGTGACGGTGTCGTCGCTGATCGAGCCGTTGGTGCCGAGGTGCACGATGACGGTGTCGCCGAGCTGGCCGGCGTCGCGGAGGCCTTGCACGACCGGGATCATCGAGTTCATCTGCCGGCTCACCTCGGCGTCGACGACGATGCCCTTGGCGGCCAGCTCGTCGGCGGCGCCGAGCATCACCGAGTCGCCGATGGCGAGGATCGGCGGTGGCGGAGGCGGCGCCGTCGTGGTGGGCGGCAACGTGGTCGGCGGGAGCGTCGTCGGCACCGGCACCACGCTCGCCGCCGGGCTGCTCCCGACCGGCGGCGCCGAGTCGACCGCATCCGGCTCCTCCTCCTCGTCGTCGTCAACGGTCGTCCCGGGCGCGGGATCGACGGTGGTCGACGGCAGCAGGTCCTCGAGGTCGGTGACGGCCTCCTGACCCTCCTCCAGCGACTGGGCGGTCTCGTTCGGCTTGAGCTCGGCGGTCGCCAGGCTGGCGGCGGCGAACACCGAGAGGGCGACGATGCCGGCGCCGGCGCCGGCGATGATCCGGCGCGGCGCGGGGTCGCGCGCCGCCTGCAGCCGGCGCCACCAACGCCCCACGTGACCCTTGCGGATGGGCGTCTCGAGCAGGCGGAACGAGAGCTCGGTGACGACGGCCGAGATGGCCACCGCGACGACGAACTGGGCGAACGACAGGGGCACGCCGGCCGCGCCACGCATGATCTGGTAGATCGGCCAGTGGAAGAGGTACAGGCCGTACGAGCGGGTGCCGATCCACAGCAGCAGGCTCATGCCCAGGAGCCGCCCGGTGACCGTGCGGCGGTGCGTCACGGCCACCATGACGGCGAGGGTGGCGACGCCGGTGAGGAAGAAGCCGCCACGGAACAGCCACGGGTCGGCGCCATCGGGCGTGACGATGTGCAGCGTCCAGCACAGCGCGCCGAGGCCGATGAACCCGAGCAGGGCGATCCCGTCGAGGATCGGCGCCTTGCGCCGCAGCGGGCCGCGCATGACGGCCACGGGTCGCCACACCATCGCCAGCGCGGCGCCGATGAGCAGCCCACCGCAACGGGTGAACGTGCCGAGGTAGGCGAACTCGGTCTTGCTGATGCACCGCCCGGCGACCTCCCAGTAGGCCGCCGGCGTCGAGGTGCAGGTCCCGATCGGCCCCGGGTAGTAGATCAGCCCCATCGCGATGGTGACGAGGAGCGAGGCGGCGACCAACCACGTGCTCATCTGGGGGAGCCGGCGCCGGCCGAGGCGGATCAGGCCGATCATGACGAGCGGCCAGACGAGGTAGAACTGCTCCTCCACCGCCAGGCTCCACAGGTGGCGCAGCGGGGCGAAGTCGCCCGCCGCGGTGTACCCCAGGCCGACCCAGATCTGGTACCAGTTCGACACGTACGTGAGCGCCGCCAGCACGTCCCCGCGCAGCAGCCCGAGGTCGTCGCGGCGGAACAGCGCCGTGTAGATGGTGACGCCGATCAGCAACGCGAACAGCGCCGGCAGCAGCCGGCGCGCCCGGCGCAGGTAGAACTGGCGCAGGCTCACCGTCCCGGAGCGCTCGTGCTCACCGATGAGCAGCAGCGTGATCAGGTAGCCGCTGATGACGAAGAAGACCTCGACGCCGAGGAACCCGCCCGGCAGCCACGCCGGGTTGGCGTGGTACACCATCACGGCGGCCACGGCGAGGCCACGCATGCCGTCGAGGCCTGGCAGGTAGGGCACCCGGCTGATGGCCTGCTTGGGAGGACTCCACTCCAGCGGCCGCGTGACCGCTTCCGTCACGGACGTTCAGCCCTTCGTGGGCATGGCCGCGGCGCCGAGCCCGAGATTGGCGTAGATCTCCCGGGTCGCGGTGCTGCGGTTCAACGTGTAGAGGTGCAACCCGGGGACGTCCTGGGCGAGCAGTTCGGCGCACAGCGCCGTGGCCACGTCGACGCCGACCTTGCGCACCTCGGTGGGATCGTCGACGCCGTCGAGGCGCTCGAGCAGCCAGGCCGGGAGCTCGGCACCGCTCAACTGGGCCATCCGCGTGATCTGGCCGGCGTTGGTGATCGGCATGATGCCCGGGAGCACCGGCTTGTCGACGCCCAGCGCGGCCAGCTCGTCGACGAGCCGGAGGTAGTGCTGCGCCTCGAAGAAGAACTGGGTGATGGCGAAGTCGGCGCTGGCGAGCTTCGCCGCGAGGTGCCGCCGGTCGGTGGCCCGGTCGGGCGACCGCGGGTGCACCTCTGGATGGGCGGCGACGCCGACGGAGAAGGCGCCGGAGGCGGCGACGTCGTCGATGAGGTCGGTGGCGTAGGTGTAGTCGGTGGGCTTGGCGTCGGCGGGGTCGGCCGGCGGGTCGCCGCCGAGGGCGAGGATGTTCTCGATCCCGGCGGACCGGTAGCCCTCGAGGATCCCGGCCACCTCGTCACGCGTGTGGCCGACGCAGGTGAGGTGGGCCATCGGCGTGATGGACGTCTCGTGGCGGATCCAGTTGACGACCTCGTGGGTGCGCTGGCGCGTGCTGCCACCGGCGCCGTAGGTCACCGAGACGAAGCTCGGGGCCAGCGGCTCGAGCTCGGCGATGGTGCGCCCGAGGGACAGCTGGGCCGCGTCGGTGCGCGGCGGGAAGAACTCGAAGGAGTACGTGCGCCCAGCGGCGAGGAGATCAGCGACGCGGCCCATACGCGACCGCCGAGGCTACCGGGTGCCCCCTCGCGAAACGGGGCAGCGAGCCGGCGGGGGTGCAGGGCAGAGGCCTTTGGGCCAGAGCCCGCTCGAACCCGTTTCAGTGCCGGAAGTGGCGCTCGCCGGTGAACACCATGGCGATGCCGTGCTCGTCGGCGGCGTCGATGACCTCGGCGTCGCGCACGCTGCCGCCGGGCTGGATCACCGCGGTGACCCCGGCGGCGGCGAGCACGTCGAGACCGTCCCGGAACGGGAAGAAGGCGTCGCTCGCACCGACGCCGCCGATGACGCGCTCGCCGGCCCGCTCCACCGCCAGGCGGGCCGAGTCGACGCGGTTCTGCTGGCCGGCGCCGATGCCGAAGGCCTGGCGGTCCTTGGCGACGACGATGGCGTTGGAGCTGACGGCCGCGCAGACGAGCCAGGCGAACTCGAGGTCGTCCCACTGCTCGGGCGGCGGCTCGGTCGCGGTGACCACCCACCACGCCGAACGGTCGATGGTGACCGGATCCGGCTGCTGGACGAGCAGCCCGCCGTCGACGGGACGGGCGTCGAGGTCGCGGGGCGAGGGCAGCGGCGCCGACAGCACCCGCAGGTTGGGCTTGGCGGTCAGCCGCTCGAGGGCGTCGTCGTCGTAGCGCGGGGCGACCACGACCTCGGTGAAGATGGGCGCCAGCGCGGCGGCCATCTCGTCGCTCACCGGCCGGTTGACGGCGACGATGCCGCCGAACGCGCTGACCGGATCGCACGCGTGGGCGAGGCGGTGGGCCTCGGCGACGTCGGCGGCCACCGCGACGCCACACGGGTTGGCGTGCTTGACGATCACGCACGCCGGCTCGTCGAAGCGGTGCACGAGGCGCCACGCCGCTTCGGCGTCGAACAGGTTGAGGTAGCTGAGCGCCTTGCCGCCGTGCTGCGTGGCCGCGTCCCACCAGCCGGTGGCGCCGCGCCGGCGGTAGCGGGCGGCCTGCTGGTGCGGGTTCTCGCCGTAGCGCAGCTCCTGCGCCTTGACGAGCTCGAGGTGCAACGTCGGCGGCAGCGGGTCGTCGGCGTCGGCGTCGAGCCAGGTCACGATCTCGGCGTCGTAGGCCGCGGTGCGGGCGAAGGCGGCGCGGGCGAGGCGCCGGCGGGTCGCCGCCGACAGCCGTCCGCCCTCGGCCAGCTCGGCGAGCACCGGGTCGTAGTCGGCGGGGTCGACGACCACGCCGACGTGGGCGTGGTTCTTGGCCGCCGCCCGTACGAGCGCCGGCCCGCCGATGTCGATCAGCTCGACGCCCGGCTCGCTGGCGAACGGGTACAGGTTGACGACCACCAGCGAGATCGGCTCGATGCCGAACTGCTCCATGTCGCGCCGGTGGTCCGGGTCGTCGGGGTCGGCGAGGATCCCGCCGTGGACCTTCGGGTGCAGCGTGACGACCCGGTGGCCGAGGATCGCCGGGAACCCGGTCAGGTCGGCGACGTCGGTGACGGGAGCGCCGGCCTCGGCGATGGCCCGCGCCGTCCCACCGCTCGACAGCAGCGTCCAGCCCAGATCCGCCAGGCCGCGGGCGAGGTCGGCGATCCCCGCCTTGTCGTACACGGAGAGCAGGGCGGTCGGCACGGCGGCGAGGGTAACGAAAGATTTCCAGCAGGGTGGCCCGCGCCGGGAGTACGGTCCACCGGGAGATCTGGCGAGGAGGGTCGAGCGTTGGACGCCGACGGGTTCGGGAGGGACGACTGGCTGAAGGCCGTAGGTGGCTTCGCCTTCTTCGTCGCCGGCCTGCTGACGTGGTGGGAGCTGGACGCCCCGAACAGCGTGACGGTCACGACGAACGCCCTCGACTTCCAGCTCACCGGCCTCGTGCCGTACGTGATCTTCGTCGCCATCGGCATCCTGACCGTCCTCGGCAGGACGCACTCACTGCGGCTGGCCGAGCGCCTGCTGCACCCGTTGGTGTTCCTCGTCGCCGCGGCCATCGGCACGGTGCTCGTGGGCTACCGGTTCTTCGTCGACGGCTGGGACGTCGAGGACGTCGACGCCACCCGCGGGATCGGTCTCTACGGCGCCATGCTGGCCGCGCTCCTGGTGCTCGCCGGCTGCATCCTCAGCTACCGCGAGGTGCTGGCGGACGACGAGGACGAAGAGGACGAGGACGAGTACGGCGACACGCCGACCACCCGCGAGGACGCCACGCCGCGGGGACCCGAACGGCCGCCCCTGCCGTAGCCCTCCGCTCCGCGCTCGCGACGGTCGCCGCGGCTACCGTCTCGCCGCGGGAGGTCGAACGTGGATTTCAGCAAGTTCAAGGTCGGTGACTGGCTGCTCGCCGGTGGCGGCGTGGTCATGCTCGTGCTCGGCTTGGCGCTCGATTGGGCGACGGTCGAGTTCGCCGGCGTGAGCGGAGGGGGCAACGGTCCCTTCGACTACTTCTTCACCGGGGGCATCGCCTGGCTGCTGGTCGTCGCCGCCGGTGTCGTCGCCGTCCTGCTGGTGGCCGGCGTGATCCGGGACACCGGTGTGCCGTGGCCGCTGGTCCTGCTCGGTGCCACCGGGTTGGCGACGCTGCTGATGTTGCTGCGGATCATCCTCGGCGCCGGTGACGTGGCCGGGACGGACCTCGACCGGGGCCCCGGCATGTGGGTCGCCTTCCTCGCCGCGGCGATCGGCCTCGCCGGCGCCGTCCTCAACTTCACGTCGGCCGGCGGCAACCTCAAGGACCTCACGGACTTCAACAAGGTGCGCGACGCCTTCGGCGGGCCCGACTCCGCGCGCCCGGCCCCGCCCCCGCCGCCCCCGCCGCCCGTCGGCGGCTCGATGCCGCCACCCCCGCCGCCGACACCCTGAGGCGCTCCCCAATCTGGGCGGGATCCTCACCACCCCAACATCTGGGCGGGATCGTCGTCAGCAGGTGGGACGATCCCCGCCCAGATCGTGGTTCCGGCCCCTGGCTTCGCCGGGGCCGACCCACCGCCGGGGCCGTCAGGCCTTCGCCAGCAGGCCTGCCATCAGCTCGCCGGCCTCCGTCGGGTTGAGCCCGACCTTGACGCCGGCCGCCGCGAGCGCGTCCATCTTCCCCCGGGCCGTGCCCTTGCCCCCCGACACGATGGCGCCGGCGTGGCCCATCTTCCTGCCGGCCGGCGCCGTCACGCCGGCGATGTAGGCGCTCATCGGCTTGGTGACGTTGGCCGTGATGAACTCGGCGGCCTCCTCCTCGGCCGAGCCGCCGATCTCCCCGAACATGATGATGGCGTGCGTCTCCGGGTCCTCCTGGAACTCGGCGAGGCAGTCCACGAAGCTCGTGCCCGGGACCGGGTCGCCGCCGATGCCGACGCACGTCGACACACCGATGCCGTTCTGCATGAGCTCGTAGAGCGCCTGGTACGTCAGCGTCCCCGATCGGCTGACGATCCCGACGTTGGGTCCGTCCGCCGTCGGCAACTGGGCGATGTCGCTCGGCGTGATGCCGATGTTGCACTTCCCCGGGCTGATGATGCCGGGACAGTTCGGTCCGAGCAGGCGGGTGCCAGGGAAGTTCCGCTTCAGCGTGTTGTAGACGCGGGCCTCGTCCTGGGCCGGGATGCCCTCGGTGATGCAGACCACGAAACCGATGCCGGCCGCCCCCGCCTCGAGGATCGCCGCCGGCGCCGCCTTCGGCGGCACCGCCACGAACGACGCCGTGGCACCGGTCGCCGCGACCGCGTCGGCGACGCTGTCGAAGACCGGGATGCCCTCCACGTCCTGGCCCCCCTTGCCCGGCGTGACCCCGCCGACGACCTGGGTGCCGTAGGCCCGGTTGCGCAGGCCGTGGAACCGGCCCTGCCCACCGGTCAGGCCCTGGACGATGACCTTGGTGTCGGCGTCGACGAAGATCGCCACGTCACCCACCCCCCATTGCGTTCCCCGGCCACGCAGGCCGCTGGGCACCGCTCACTCGCTGGCGCTCGCTCGCTCGCATCGGCGACATCATCACGCACCCCCCGTTGCGTTCCCCGGCCACGCAGGCCGCTGGGCACCGCTCACTCGCTGGCGCTCGCTCGCTCGCATCGGCGACATCATCACCCACCCCCTTCTGAACCGTTGGCGATGCGGACGGCCTCGCGGGCCGCCTCCAGCATCGTCGGCTTGCTGATCAACTGGTGGGCCGGGATGCCGGCGTCGAGGATGATGCGGCGACCCTCCTCGGCGTTGGTGCCGTCCAGGCGGATCACGATCGGCGCCCGCAGCTCGACGCGGCGGAGGCCCTCGACGACGCCCTTGCCGACCTCCTCGCCGCGGGTGATGCCGCCGAAGATGTTGATGAAGATCGAGCGGACGTTCTCGTCGTGGTTGATCACGTCCAGCGCCGCCGCCATCACGTCGGCGTTGGCCCCGCCGCCGATGTCGAGGAAGTTGGCCGCCTGGCCGCCGACCTGGTTGACGACGTCGAGCGTGCTCATCGCCAGGCCGGCGCCGTTGGCGATGATGCCGACCGAACCGTCGAGCCCGATGTACTGGAGGTCCTTCTCCTTGGCGAGGCGCTCGCGGTCGTCGAGCTCCTCCGTGCCGGCGAACTCCTCCCACTCCGGGTGGCGGAAGGCGGCGTTGTCGTCGAGGCTGACCTTGGCGTCGAGCGCGTGCACCGCACCGTCCGGTTTGAGGATCAGGGGGTTGATCTCGGCGAGATCGCAGTCGCCGTCGGTGAAGCAGCCGTACAGCTGGACGAGGATCGCGGCCACGCCGTCCACCGCCCGCTCGGGGATCCTCGCGTCGACGGCCGCCTGGCGGGCGACGTCGGCGGAGAGACCGTCGACGGGGTCGATGTGCAGCTTGACGATGGCGTCCGGGTCGGTGGCGGCCACCTCCTCGATGTCGACGCCGCCCTGGGCCGACAGCATCAGCAGGTGCTGCTTGGCGGCGCGGTCGAGCGTGAAGCTGGCGTAGTACTCGTCCTCGATGTCGGAGGCGTGCTCCACCCAGACGCGGTGGACCGTGTGGCCCTTGATGTCCATGCCGAGGATGTTCCCGGCGTGGGTGCGCACATCGTCGGCGTCGTTGGCCAGCTTGATGCCGCCCGCCTTGCCACGGCCGCCCACCTGCACCTGCGCCTTCACGACGACGGGGTAGCCCGCGGCTTCCGCCTGGGTCACCGCCTCGTCGACGGTGTCGGCGACGCCGCCCGGGCTGACGGGGATGTCGAAGCGGGCGAAGTACTGCTTGCCCTGGTACTCGAACAGGTCCACGCGTCTCTCCGTTCAGTCGTCGATGTTGGCGTCGAGCTCCTGCTCGAGCCAGGAGCTGATCTGCTTGAGCGAGGAACCCGGCCCGAAGACCGCGCTGACTCCCTGCTCGCGCAGGGTGCGGGCGTCGGCGTCCGGGATGACTCCGCCGCCGAACACGAGGACGTCGCCGAGGTCCCGGTCGCGCAGCTCCTGCATCACGCGCGGGAAGAGCGTCAGGTGGGCGCCCGAGAGGAGCGACAGCCCGACGGCGTCGGCGTCCTCCTGCAGGACGGTCTCGGCGATCTGCTCCGGCGTCTGGTGCAGGCCGGTGTAGATGACCTCGAAGCCGTGGTCGCGCAGGGCCCGGGTGATCGTCTTGGCACCCCGGTCGTGGCCGTCGAGCCCAGGCTTGGCGACGACCACGCGGTACGGGCGCTTCACGATGGCTGAAGATACGCACCCACCGGTGGACCGACCCAAACCCGCGCGCCCCCAGAATGGAGTGATGAAGACGGCGGACGTGCCTCGCCTGCGCTCACCGCTGGCGCGCGCCGTGGTGCCGGTGCTCGGCGGGGCGGCCGTGCTCGTCGCCATCTTCCTCGCCACGTGGGGCATCGCCGCCTACATCTCCGGGGGCGGCGCGGAATCCACCGAGCGGTTGGCGCCGGTGACGTTCACGGCCGGCGACGTCGAGGCGCGAGCGACGTCGATCGAGGAGGACGGGCCGTTGCTGTTCCCCGGTCTGGAGACGACGAGCGGCGAGCGCACGCTCGTCGTCGACCACCGCGGCGACGATCCGACCGCGCGGCTGGATCGTCTACTGGGCCTACCCGGCCGACCGCGACTCGTCGTGCGCGGTCGAGCAGGTGCGCGGCACGCGCACGTTCGTGGACTGCGAGGGCCGCGAGCTCGACGTGGCCGACCTGGCCCCCGGCGAGGGCGTCGTCCCGATCGTCGAGAACCGCAGGACCCTTGCGCTCGACCTGCGCGGTGCGACCGGCGCCGGCTGACCGTTCAACGCCTTCGACGGTACGAACTACTGTTTGCCCCCATGTTGGGTACTGGTGGGGATGCTGGCTTCGCGCGTCCGCTGCGCCGCGCCCTGACGGCCATCGCGGCCGGGCTGGTGGTGCTGGTCCCGGCAGTGGCCCACGCCCAGGAGCCGCCGCCGACGGAGCCGACGACGACGGAAGCGACGACCACGACGGCGCCGCCCGATCCGACGACCACGGCGCCGCCCCCGGCCCCCGAGCCGCCGCCACCACCGCCGGCCGAGCCGCCGCCGCCACCACCTCCGCCTCCGCCGCCGGCACCGGAGCCGGCCGGCGAGTACCGCGGCCCGCTGCCGCTCGGCGGCTGCGCCATCACCACCGTGCTGCGGCTCAACACCGTCAGCCCCGACGTCGTGTGCGCCGAGCGCGTCCTCGGCGGCCTCGGCTACCAGTTCGCCGGACCCGACGAGTCTTCGGGCTCGACAGCTGGTACTCGCTGAAGGACTTCCAGCGCCGCAACGGGCTGCGCGCCGACGGCATCCTCGGCGCCACCACCGGCCGGAAGCTGGGGATCTGGCAGGTCGCCGCCCCGCCCGCCGGCGCCCCGACGCCCGCGGCGCCGGCTCCCGCCGATCCGGGCGGCGAGTACCGCGGCCCGCTGCCGCTCGGCGGCTGCGCCATCACCACCGTGCTGCGGCTCAACACCGTCAGCCCCGACGTCGTGTGCGCCGAGCGCGTCCTCGGCGGCCTCGGCTACCAGTTCGCCGGACCCGACAACGTCTTCGGGCTCGACAGCTGGTACTCGCTGAAGGACTTCCAGCGCCGCAACGGGCTGCGCGCCGACGGCATCCTCGGCGCCACCACCGGCCGGCGCATGGGCATCTGGGTGACGGCGACGCCCGTCGCCGTGCCCGCGGCCGACCCCGCGCCGGCCGCCGATGCCTTCGGCCTCCCGGCCAACTCGGGGAGCGGCCGGCGCATCGTGTACAGCCGCGCCGAACAGCGCGTCTGGGCGGTCGAGGCCGACGGGACCGTCGTCAAGACGCACCGCGTGTCGGGACGTTCGCGGGAGCCGTACGGGGGCACCTACCGCGTCTACTCGCGGTCGATGTACACCAACTCCCTCGACGACCCCTCGGTGAAGTGGCGCTACATGATCCGCTTCGCGTACGGCCCGAAGGGCGGCCGCATCGGGTTCCACGAGATCCCGACCCGGCGAGGCGTCCCGCTGCAGTCCGAGCGTCAGCTCGGTCAGCCGCTGTCGGGTGGCTGCGTCCGGCAGTCGACGGCGGACGCTCAGTGGATGTGGAACTGGGCCGGCGTCGGCACGACGGTCGTCGTCCTCTGACGCGGCGGGCTCAGCGGTCGGCGACGGCGCCGACGAGCCGGCTGGCGAACTCCTCGCTGTGCTGCTCGAGCTTCGAGCGGCTGAGGGCCAACCCGCCGACCACGGCGGCGCCCGTGGCCTCGACGGCGCCGGTGAGCCGGTCGAGGCTCTTGCCAGGGTTGAGGGCGAACGTGCAGAAGACCGCCGCCCGCTTGCCGCGCATCGCCGGCAGGTTGGAGATCGTCGCCAGCGCCCACGGCGTCTGCCCGATGACGAACAGCCCGTGCACCCAGGTGCCGACGAGGACGATGTCGGCGTCCTGGATGGCCGCGTAATCGGGCGACCTCAGGCGGGCCAGGCCGGTGATGTCCCAGCCCTCCTGGCGCAGGTCGTCCGCGATCAGCTCGCCGGCCTTCCACGTGTTGCCGGTGAGGCTCTCGATCAGGAGGGCGGCCTTCATCGGCCCGATTCAAGCACGCCCCTGACGCCCGAGCGGGCGTCCTTCCCGCTTGCGCAACGGCGCCCAGGCGAGGGCGAGGTGCTTCGTGCCGACACCGGCGAAGTTCACCGTCGCCTCGGCCGAGTCGCCGGCGCCGGTGAGGTCGATGATCACGCCCTCGCCGAACGCAGGGTGCTCGACGTCGTCGCCGATGCGCAGCCCGATGGCGTGGGCGTCGCTCGGCTCCGGCGCGGACCGCCGGCCGGCGGCGAGGGCGGCGTCGACGACGCGCTCGCGGTGTGCCTCGGTGCGGCGCGTGTCCTCGTCCTCGTCGTCCCGGCGGCGCCGGCGGTACGGCGGCGGCGCGCCCCAGTCCGACCGCGGCCGCAGGCTCTGGCGCCCGTAGGCGGTCCGCCCGGTGACGTTGCCGCGTGACTCGACCAGGTCGGCGGGGATCTCCTCGATGAAGCGCGAGGGCGGGTTGTACTGCGTCGAGCCGTAGAGGTTGCGGCTCCAGGCGTGGGTGACGTACAGGCGCTCCTGGGCGCGGGTGATGCCGACGTAGGCGAGCCGGCGCTCCTCCTCCAGCTCGTCGGGCTCGCTCAGGGCGCGGGTGTGCGGGAAGACCCCCTCCTCCGCGCCGACGAGGAAGACGACGGGGAACTCCAGCCCCTTGGCCGAGTGCAACGTCATCAGGACGACCTGGTCGTCGGCCTGGCCGTCGGGCAGATCGTCGGTGTCGGCCACCAGTGACACCTGCTCGAGGAACTCGTCGATCTGGGTGAACTCGCGGGCCGAGCCCACGAGCTCGGCGAGGTTCTCGAGGCGGCCCGCCGACTCGACGGTGTCCTCGGCCTCCAGCTCCGCGAGGTAGCCCGACCCGTCGAGGGCCGCCTGGAGCAGATCGCCGGGCCCGTTGGCATCGTCGGCGGCGAGCTTCCCGATCTCGTCGAGCAGGCCGACGAAGGACTCGATGCCGCGGACGGCGGGGCCGGTGACGCCGGCGTCGTGAGCCCGGCGCAGGGCCTCGAGGAACCCGATGCCCTCGGCGGCGGCCAGGTTGTCGAGCTTGGCGATGCTGGCGTCGCCGACACCCCGCTTGGGGACGTTGAGCACCCGCTTGACGCTGACCTCGTCGGCCGGGTTGACGACGGCGCGGAGGTAGGCCATGGCGTCCTTGACCTCGCGGCGGTCGTAGAAGCGGGTGCCGCCGACGACCTTGTAGGGCACGCCGAGGCGCATCATCGCCTCCTCGACCACGCGGCTCTGGGCGTTGGTGCGGTAGAGCACGGCGGCGTCGCGCCAGTTCATCGCCTCGTCGTGGAGCTGGCGCACCGTCGACGCCACGTAGGTGGCCTCGTCGCCCTCGTCCTCGGCGTGGTAGCGCACGATGCGCTCGCCGGCGCCGGCGTCGGTCCACAGGTTCTTCGGCTTGCGGGCGGCGTTGTTGGCGATGACGGCGTTGGCGGCGTCGAGGATCGTCTGCGTGCTCCGGTAGTTCTGGTCGAGCACGACCGTGGTGACCTCGGGGAAGGCGTCCTCGAACTGCATGATGTTCCGGAAGTCGGCGCCCCGGAAGCGGTACACGACTGTCTGTGCACGAGCACGCGACGTTGTGGCGACGTGGCGAGGGGCGGCGATGATCTCGATCGAAGACGCTCGTTGGTGTCCTGCTCACTCGTCGATGAGCATGTGCTCGAAGCGCGCCGGTAGCGCTCGACGAGGACGCAGCCGGACGGAGGTGCGCAGCAGGCGGACGGTCGTTGACGAGCAGGTCGTCGAAGCCATGCCCCGGCCTATGTGGAGCCACCGCCGCGGCGACTCCCGGTCACCTCGGCGTGCTTGCGGTCGAAGATGTTCGTGGGCCCGCGCCGCCGGCCGCATCGGGATCGATCATCTCGTTCTTCCACAGGCTGATGAGACCGTGCACGCCTCGCGGCGATGAAGCGCTGGCGTCGCGGTGGTAGGTCGCGGATGACGCTGAACACCGTGAGGTGGGCGACACGGCGTCGGCCTGGTCGTAGATGGGGAACTGGCGGGGGTAGCCGAGGCGGTCGGCCATGAGCCCGCAACATGCGACACAGGCCGAGTGGAACGTACTGACCGCACATCGTGCGCGCCACCGGGCCGACCAGCGCGGCGACCCGCTGACGCATCTCGTCGGCGGCCTCGTTGGTGAACGTGATGGCCAGGATCCGCGATGGGTGGACGCCCTCGTGGATCAGGTGGGCGATGCGATGCGCAGCACCTCGTCTTGCCGGACCCTGCGCCGGCGACCACCAGCAGGGGCCCGCCACGGTGCACCACGGCATCGAGCTGGTCTGGGTTGAGGCCCTCGATGGGTACTCCGTCGGCATGCCACACCCAGCCTACGACGGGGTGCGCGCCGAGCCGGGAAGGTGAGGTCAGACGGCGGATGTGAGTGCCGTCAGCTCACAGATGCGGGCGGCGACGACGTCCTTGACCAGGCGGAGCACATCGCCCGGCCGTTACGTGGCGTGACCAGCCCAGGTGCAGCGGCTCCCCACCGGCGACGCCGAGGTCACGTTCCTCGTCGAGGCGTCCGGCGATCGGTCCCCAGTGGAAGCGCCGGCTGTGCGCCTCGAGGCCGAGGCCGCGCCGCCGGGATGCCGATGTCGGTGCGGGCGACGACCCGGGCCCGCCGATCGACGATCGGGCACTGCGGCACGACGCCCAGTGAGCGGTCCGCCACACATCGGGCGAGCAGCTCCTCGAACCAGCTGTCGGAGTACTCGCCCTTCCGACGGGATGGCGTCGAGCAGCCGCAGCAGCACGCCGGTGCCGGCCTGCCCTGGCCGGTGCAACCGCTCGGCCGTGGCCCGCACGTGCGACACGTCGGTGTGACGCGGCGGGCGTCGGTCGACGCCCGCTGCACGCGTCGCCGATCGCGGACGACCGAGCCCACATCGGCAAGCGTCCGGGTGAGCGTGGTGCACGGGATGCCGTCGACCGTGGTGACGTCGAACGGGTCGAGCGGCGTGACGTGGTGGGCCACGATGCCGGCCAGTTGCAACCGGTGTCGTCGATCGACGCTCGCCTCGATGACGGCCATCCCCTCATGGGCGAAGCCGTCGAGCCGGTGCAGCCGGGCCGCCGCCCGGTGCGACGCACACGGCCTGCCCACCAGCGGAGAGCACGGCCACCATCAGCCGCTGGTGCCACGTCGGCGGTCCGCCGGCGAGCACGAGGACGCCCGGCACGGGCTCCTCGAGCCAGCCCTGCCGTTTGGCGGTGAGCACTCGGCGGTGATCGAAGTGGACGGCGGCAGCCTGGGACCTGGTGAACGCCCGATGCTGAGAGGCTGCGAGCTCGGCAACGGCGCGCACTGCGTCGTCCGGCATGGCCCTGACCGTACGGAGGGGGTGTCACAGGCGAGGAGGTGTGAGCCGAGGCGGCGGATGATCCGCCGTCAGGGCTCACGACTTCGGCACCGCCGGAACCTCGTCAGTGGACGACGGCCACCGGGCAGTGGGCGTGCGCGGTGACGTCGAGGCTGGTGGAGCCGAGGATCAGCTCGACCAGGCCACGGCGGCCGCGGGTGCCGATCACCACGAGGTCGACCTCGCGGGACGCTTCGATCAACGCGAACGCGCCGGTGCCGGCGGCGACGACGGGCACGATCCGCGGCGCCGTTGGGCGGCACGCCGGCGCCGTCGGTGGCCCGGTCGATGACCCGCGCCAGCAACTGGTTGTCCTCGGCCACGGCCTCGTCGGACTCGAGCCCCGGCTCGCGCACGGGGCCGGCGGCGACCGCCGGCACGAAGTCGGCGTGGGCCACGTCGATGCGCTCGACCCCGGGCAGGTTCACGGCCCACCGGAGGGCGGCGAGCGAGTGGGCGTCGGGGTCGTCGCGCTCGCCCTCGTCGACGCCGACGGCGACCCGGCGCACGGGCAGCCGCAACGCGCCACGCACCACGACGACCGCGGCGGCCGTGTGGTGGATCACGTAGTTGGCGGTCGAGCCGAGCAGCAGCGACGCCTTGCTCGAGCCACCGTGGCCGACGACGATCGTGACCTCCCGGCCCTCCCCCGCCGCCTCCTCGGCCAGGTCGACGAGGTTGCGCCCGGGGTGCCCGGTGACCAGGTGCCCGGTGATCCGGGGGTCGGCCCGCTCGCTCAACGCCGTGTCCAGGAACTCCTCGGAGACCTGCTCGACGGTCATCGGGTCGACCGTCGGGACGGTCTCGTATCCCGTGACCACCGGCAGCTCCCACGCGTGGGCGACGATGATGGCATCGTCCGGGCCGGCCACCGCCTGCGCCCAGTCGAGCGACGCCTGGGCGTGCTCGCTCCCATCGAGACCGACGACATACGTGCGCACACCGGCACCTTATTGATCCGCGCCGCCGGCCAGCGGCAGCCGCAGCGACACCGCCGTGCCGCCACCAGGACGGTCGGCGACCTCGACGCTGCCGCCGCTGCCCTCGGCGACGGCGCGCACGATCGACAGGCCGAGGCCCGACCCCGGCAGCGAGCGGGCCCCGTCGGCCCGGTAGAACCGGTCGAACACCCGCGCCCGGTCGACAGGGTCGATGCCCGGGCCGCGGTCGAGCACCGTCACCACGCCCTCGACGACGGTCACGTCGATCGGCCCGCCGGAGACGTCGAACTTGGTGGCGTTGTCGATGAGGTTCGAGATCGCCCGCTCCAGCGCCGCCGGCGGGACGTTGACCACCGAGTCGTCGGCGACGACGTGCACGGGCCGGCTGCGCCGCCGCTCGGCCCGCACGGCGATGCCGCGCACGAGCGAGGCCAGGGCGACGCGCTCGGCCGGCGCCTCGTCGGACCAGCCGTGGGCGACGGCGACCACCTCCTCGACGAGCGCGACGAGCTCCTCGGTCTCCGCGTGCAGGTCGTCGATGACCTTGGCGCGGGTGGCGGGGTCGAGGTCGGGGTGCCGGCGCAGCACGGCCAGGTTGGTGCGCACGCTCGTCAACGGCGTGCGCAGCTCGTGGCCGGCGTCCTCGACCAGCCGGCGCTGGTCGTCGCGCGACGCCGCCAGCGCCTGGAGCATGCCGTTGAACGCCCGGCCCAGCCGCCCGACCTCGTCGTCCCGGCCGGTCGCCGGCACGTCGACGTCGAGCCGCCTCGAGCGCTCCACGTCCGTCGCCGCCCGGGTCAGTCGCACCAACGGCCCCGTCACGCTCAGTGCGATCAGCCACCCGACGGCCGCGGCGGCCGCCGTGACGAGGGCGACGATCCAGATCATGCGCCGGCTGAGGTCGGCGAGGACGGCGTCGTTCTCGTCGAGCAGGCGGCCGATCTGCACGGCGCCGTTGCGCCGGCCGATGCTCAGCAGGCGCACCTCGCCGGCGTCCGTGTCGACGGTCTCGAACTCGTAGGCCGCCGGGTTGCCCATCACGGTGCGCACGTCGTCGCCGACGTCGACGGGCTCGTCGTTGCTGGCGGTCACGCGGGCGCCGGGGCCGACGGTCTGGACCTTGTAGACGTCGAGCAGGCCGGCGGGACCGAGCGCCCGCAGCGGGTCGGCCTCGATCGTCGCCCACGCCTGGGTCAGGGAACGGTCGACCTCTTCCAGCAGGCGGGCGCTCGTCGCACGGTACGAGACGATGCCGACGGAGATGGTCGTCGCCGCCGCCACCGCTGCCAACGCCAGGGCGATGCGCCACCGCAGGCTCATGTCCGCTCAGCCTTCGCGGGCCGAGTACCCCACGCCGCGCACCGTCTGGATGAGGCGGGGCTCGCCGTCGGCCTCGGTCTTGCGGCGGAGGTACCCGATGTACACGGCGAGGTTCTTGGAGTCCGGGCCGAAGTCGAAGTGCCAGATGCGGTCGTAGATCGTCGAGTGGTCGAGCACGACGCCCTGGTTGCGCACGAGCAGCTCGAGCAGGTCGAACTCGGTCTTCGACAGCTCCAGCTCGCGCTCGCCCCGCCAGGCCCGGCGGGCGGCCGGGTCGAGGCGAAGGTCGGCGAGGTGCAGCTCCCCGGCGTCGGTGCCGTCGGGCGGCTGGGCGCGCCGGAGCAGGGCGCGCAACCGGGCCAGCAGCTCGTCGAGCTCGAACGGCTTGGGCAGGTAGTCGTCGGCCCCGGCGTCGAGGCCGGCGACGCGATCACGGGTGTCACGGCGAGCCGTGAGCATGAGGATGGGAACGCGGTTGCCGTCGGCGCGCAGGACCTTGCAGACCGTGAGGCCGTCGACGATCGGCATCGACACGTCGAGGACGACGACGTCGGGCGCGGCCGACCCGGCGAGGTCGATCGCTTCGGCGCCGTTGCCGGCGGCGACGACGTGGTAGCCCTCCAGGCCGAGGGCGCGCACCAGCGACTCACGGACCGCGCGGTCGTCCTCGGCGATGAGCAGGGTGTGCCCGTTGGCCGCCATCGCCCACCAGTGTGGCGGAACGCGGGTAAGAGCAGCGTGTGGTCAGGCCGTCCCGAGCACGCGGACGGGGAGGCGGCGGGGGCCGCGGATCTGGCCGACGCTCCACGCCACGGCGTCGGGGTCGGCCAGCTCGAACGACGGGAAGCGGGCGAGGAACTCCTCGACCGCGACACGCACCTCCAGCCGCGCCAGGTTGGAGCCGAGGCAACGGTGGATGCCCAGCCCGAACGCGGCGTGGCGGTTCTCCAGCCGGTCGATGACGACCTCGTCGGCCCGGTCGAACAGCGCCGGATCGCGGTTGGCCGCCGGGAACGGCAGGAGCACCCAGTCGTCGACCTTCATCGGGCAGCCGTGGAAGTCGTGCTCCTTGGCCACCATCCGGGCCATCGTCACCGGGGCATAGGCCCGCAGGAGCTCCTCGATCGCCACGGGCAGGAGCTCGGGCTCGTCGACCAGCCGGCGGCGGTCGGCCGGGTGTGCGGCGAGGTGCCAGATGCTCGACCCGATGGCGCTCCACGTGGTGTCGATGCCGGCGAGCAGCAGCAGCACCATCGTGCCACGCACGTGCTCGTGGGAGAGCTTCGACCCCTCCAGCTCGACGTCGAGGAGGTACGAGGTCAGGTCGTCGCGCCGGTTGGCGCGGTGGTCGGCGATCTGCCCGTCGAGGTACTCGTCGAGCGCCTGGAAGCCGGCCTGGCGGACTTCGGGGTCGCGGTTGACGCCCTCGAGGGTGTTGTGCACGAACTCGCGGAACAGGTCGTCGTCCTCGAGCGGGAACCCGAGCATCCGGGCGATCACGTTGACGGGGATGTGCTGGGCGTACTGCACGGCAGCGTCGATGACGGTCTCACCCGGGACGATCGGGCCCATGTCGTCGAGGCGCTGGCGGCAGAGGCGGCGGACCTCCGGTTCCCACGGCTCGATCTGCTTGGGCGCGAACGGGGGCAGCAGCAGCCGCCTGGCGAGGGCGTGGAACGGCGGGTCGCTGGTGATCGGCGGGGCCGCACCGATCGGCGCCTCCGCCTCGATGGTGGACGTGCTGACGATGACGGAGCGGCTGGTGAAGTTGTCGGTGTCGTAGGCGACCTCGCGGACCAGCTCGGCGGTCAGCGGCGCCCACATCCCGCCGTAGCGGTCGGTGTGGGCCACCGGGCACCCGCCATCGCGCAGCTCGGCCCAGATCTCCGGCGCCCGCGGGTTGTAGCTCGGATCGGCGTGGTCGAGGTCCGTCGCCCAGTCCGTGACGGGGCCGTAGATGCCGGTCGCGGTGACGTGGTCGGTCACGATTCCTCCACGGTGATCGCGTACTCCGGGCAGTTGGCGACGGCGAGGCGGGCCTTCTCGGCCAGCTCCGGCGGCACGTCGCCGGTGCCGATGACCACGGCCTGGCCGTAGTCGTCGACGTCGAAGAGCTCCGGTGCCAAGGCGTAGCAACGGTTGTGGCCCTGGCAGGCCTCACTGTCCACCCGTACGCGCATCACGGCGACTGTAGGGCGCGCCGCGCCGAATTGTGCGGCCGGGACGGCGGGACGTGCCGGTAGCCTGGCGGGGCAGGCGGAGGCGGACGGAAAGCAGGCGGAATCATGGCACGACCTTGGCGGCTCGCGGCAGCGGGCCTGATCGGCGCGGCGGCGCTCACCGGCGGGGTGGCCCACGCCGGCAACTACCCACCTGACGAGACGGCGCCCACCACCATCGTCGAGCCCAGTGGCATCCGCGCTCCCGAGGCCGCATCGACGGCCCAGACCGGGGCCCTCGCGGCCACCGGCGCCGACACCGATGTCGCCGTGAAGGTCGCCGCCGGCGCGGTGGCGGCTGGAGTCGGTCTCGTCCTCGTCGCCAGGCGCCGGCGCCGCGCCGAAGCCTGAT
Source organism: uncultured Acidimicrobiia bacterium (assembly GCA_963784255.1). Lineage (GTDB taxonomy): Bacteria > Actinomycetota > Acidimicrobiia > Acidimicrobiales > Ilumatobacteraceae > JALZMG01. The sequence continues at coordinate 789,467 of CAWAQO010000009.1, forward strand.
CGAGTCGGCGGTCGCGCTCGTGAACCGCGCCATGCGCGCCGGACCGCTGCTCGTCGGCATCCTCGCCGGACTCGTCGCGGCCGCTGCGCCGCCGGCGCCCACCGGTGACCCGACGATCGACGCCGTCCTCGTCGGCCTCGTCGTCGCCGTCGTGGCCACCGTGAGCTCCCGTGCCCCGTGGTGGGTGCACGTGATCGCGGCCGGCACCGCGATGGCCGTGGCCGTCGATCCGCTGCTCATCGCCGTCGCCGCGATCGGGCTGGCCGCGGCGCTGGTCGGCGGGGCCGTCCGAGGGGCGCCACCGGTGCTCCGCGTCGCCGCCGCCGGGATCTCGCTCAACGTGTTGGCCCGGTCCGACCTCGGCGGCTTCCTCGGCCGCCCGACCATCGTCGCCGTCGCGGTCGGCGCGCTGTTGTTCATCGCCGGCCTCAAGGGTCGCTCGCGGCGGGCCCGCCGCTGGGCGTTGGCCGGCGTCGGTGCACTCGTGCTGCTGGCCGGCGCGTCGACGGCCGCCTTCGCCGCCGAGGCCGCCCGATCCCGTGGCGAGCTGAGCGGTGGGCTCCGTTGGGCCGAGTCGGCGGTGACCGCGCTGGAGTCGGGCGACGTCGAGCAGGCACAGGCCGACTTCGCCAGCGCGGCCGGTGTGCTGGCCACGGCGCACGACCGCCTCACCTCGCCCTGGACGCTCGGCGCCAGCCTCGTGCCGGTCGTCGCCCAGCACCGCTCGGCGGCAGTCGACATGAGCGAGGTCGGGGCCGACGGCGCGGCGACGGTCGCCGATGCGCTCGCCGCGATGGACCTCGAGTCGTTGCGCGTCGAAGACGGCCGCATCGACGTGGACCGGCTCGCCGCCCTCGGGGATCAACTCGCCGAGGTGCGCGTGGCGCTCGACGAGGTGGCCGCCACCGCCCGCAGCTCGCGGTCGCCCTGGCTCGCCGGGCGTGCCACCTACGAGCTCGACGACTTCGAGAGCAGCGTCGCCGAGCACCTGCCCAGCGTCGACACGGCGATCGACGCCCTGCGCGTCGCGCCGTCGATGCTCGGCGCCGACGGGCCGCGGCGCTACCTCGTCCTGTTCACCACGCCGTCCGAATCCCGCGGCCTCGGCGGGTTCGTCGGCAGCTACGCCGAGCTCTTGGCGGAGGACGGGCGGCTGACGCTCGGGCCGGTCGGACGGGCGCAGGACCTCGACGCGACGATCGCCGCCTCCGGCGCCAGGTTCCAGGGACCCGACGAGTTCCTCGCCCGGTACGGCCGGTTCGGGTACGACCAGGACGGCGAGGGGCTCATCGGCAGCGCGGCCTTCCGCAACGTGGCGATGACGCCGAACTTCCCGTGGGTCGGGGAGATCACCGCCGACATCTACGCCCAGGCGACGGGGCGCCACGTCGACGGCGTCATCGCGGCCGATCCGTACGTCGTCACCCAGCTGCTGTCGTACACCGGACCGATCGAGCTGACGTCCATCGGCCAGCAGCTCGACGCCGGCAACGCCGCCGCCTACCTCCTGCGCGACCAGTACGTGGTCGGCGCCGCTGACGACGACGAGCGCGCCGACGCCCTGGCCGAGGCCGCTGCCCAGGCGTTCGGCGCCGTGCTCGGCGGCACGCTGCCGGAGCCGCTGACGCTGGCCCGCGACTTCGGGCCGCTGGTCGACGAGCGCCGGCTCCAGCTGTGGAGCGCGCACGCCGAGGAGGAGGCCGTCATCGGTGCCACCGCCCTCGCGGGGGCGATGCCCGAGCTCGACGGCGCCGACGGCTGGGCGGTGACCGTCAGCAACGCCGGTGGCAACAAGATCGACAGCTTCCTCGGCCGGCGCGCCGGCTACCAGGCGCAGACGGACGCGGCGACCGGCGTGACCACGGCGACGATGCAGGTCGACCTGACCAACGACGCGCCGGCCGAGGGGTTGCCGAAGTACGTGATCGGCAACCGGATCGGCAAGCCCGAAGGCACGAGCAGCCTGTACGTCTCGCTGTACACGGCGCTCGAGCTCGACGGGCTGACCGTCGACGGACAGCCGATGGGCGTCGAGGCCGGCACCGAGCGCGGCTGGAACGTCTACTCGTTCTTCGTCGACATCCCGGCGGGCGCCACCGCGCGCATCGACGCCGAGCTGTCGGGACGCGTCGACGACCCGGAGCGGGTCGTGACGTGGACGCAGCCGATGACGAACCCCCTCGAACCGCTGGCCTGAACGGACGGCGCCGGCACACGGCGTCCTAGGCTCCGCCTCCATGTGGTCGCTGCCGCTCACCACCGAGCGGCTGCGGTTGCGCCGCTTTCTTCCCGCCGACGCGGCGACGCTGGCGGCCTACCGCTCCGACCCCGACGTGGCGCGCTACCAGGGCTGGGACGCGCCATTCGCCGTGGACGCCGCGGCGCGACTGATCGACGAGCAGCGCGAGCTCGACGGGCCGGTGGCCGGGCGCTGGATCCAGATCGCCATCGACCACGACGGACTCCTGGTGGGCGACGTCGCCGTCGGCCTCGACGAGGGCGGGCACGTGGCGACGATCGGCTACACGCTGGCCGGCGAGCACCAGGGGCACGGCTTCGCCACCGAAGCCGTCGGCGCCGTCGTCGAGCGCGCTGCTCGAGGCCGGTGTCGGCCGGTTGCAGGCGTCCGTCGACCCTCGCAACACGGCGTCGGCCCGGGTCGTCGAACGGCTCGGCTTCGACCACGAGGGGACCGCCCGCCGCAGCGCGTTCGTCCACGGCGAGTGGGTCGACGACGCCCAGTACGCGCTGACCCCCGAGGCCGCCGCGGCGTGGCGCGAGCGGCCCAGCGGCCCGCCGCGCGACGTGCGCCTCGTGACCGTGTCGCCTGCCAACGCCGCCGCCGTCCGCCGCCTCCGGACCCATCGCACCCAGCAACGGTTCGTCGCCCCGGTCCAGGATTCCTTCGCCGACGCCCTCGTTCCCGAGGAGGTGGACGGGGTCCCCGTCGTGCCGTGGCTGCGGGCCATCGAGGCCGACGGCGAGATGGCCGGCTTCATGATGACCGCCGAGCGGACGGCCGCCCATCCCGAGACCTACCTGTGGCGGTTGCTCGTCGATCGCCGGCACCAGCGCCGCGGCATCGGCGATCGCGCGCTGTCGCTCCTCCTCGATCGCCTCCGCGCCGATGGGCAATCGACACTCCTGGTCGGCTGGGTGCCGGGTCCCGGGAGTCCCGAGCCGTTCTACCTCGCCCGCGGCTTCGTGCCGACCGGACGGGTCGAAGAGGGCGAGATCGAGGCGCGGCTGCACCTCGATCAACAGCCGGCGGAGGTCTCCCGCGGGCCGAGGTGATCGATCATCGAGTCGAGCTCCTCGGCGACCTCCGGGACGAGCCACGGCGAGCGGGCGTCATCGATCGCCTGCCGCAACGTCGCCAGGGCGGCGTCGACCGCGGCGCAGTCGGGCTGTCCGCCATCCTGGCTGAGCGCCGACACCAGCCGCCGGGAGACGTCGGCGCCCACCGCCGTGAGGTCGGCGGCCACCGCGCGGTGCTGGGCCATCACCGGGACGAGGGAGGCACCGGTGGCCAGCGGACCGAGCAGCGCGTCGGACCCGTCGCCGAGCCACGTCGCGGCGGCGTCGAACTGTTCGGCCGCGCCGACGTAGTCGCCCTGGTGGAGGAGGTCGACGCCGATCTCGGCGGCCTGCTGACCGTTGTGCAGGTTGCCGCGAGTTTCGGCGGCGGCGAGCCCGAACGCCGCGGTGGCGGCGCCGGCCGCCACGACGACGACCGCGATGAGGACCCACGCCGCCCGGCGCACGGAGCGCGGCCGGTAGCTGATGCCCACGAAGAACACGACCAGGCCGACGAGCACGCCCACCATGGCGCTCGCGCCGAACACGCCCTCGAGGCGCGACCGGGCGAGCACGTTCATCGTGAGCCCGACCGAGACGACCTGCCACTCCGGCCGGGCGTCGCGCTCGGCGGCCACCCCAGACCGCGAGTCCGACGGCGACGACGGCGACGACGGCCAGGAGGAGGTCGGCGACGGTGACCGCGGCAACGAGCCCGGCACCGGCGACGACCCACCACGGTGCCCATGCGCCGGCGTAGGTGACCGCGCCGACGGCGACGCCGAGGTACAGCACGTCGACGACGGTCCGGCCAGTCGGTGACGGCGGGGCCAGGGCGGCGACGAGCCCGGCCACGACGGCGCCCGCGACGACGAACTGCTCGGCGGCACGGGAGGAGCGACCGGGTGACGGAAGCGGTGGCACGGATCGGCCGTGCGCGGTCTACGCGACCGGCGCCGGCATGGCGCCGACCAGCGCGCCACCGACGATCCCGGCCTCGTTGGTCAGCGCCGCCGGCACCACCTCGGTGGCGACGTCGATGTGGGGCAGCCACTTGTCGGCGCGGCGGCTGGCACCGCCGCCGAGGACGATCAGCTCGGGTGAGAACAGCTTGACGATGGTCTGCAGGTACCGCTCGACGCGACGGGCCCAGTCCTTCCACGAGAGACGCTCTCGCTCGCGAGCACTCGCCGCGGCCCGCGTCTCGGCGTCGTGGCCGTCGATCTCGAGGTGGCCGAGCTCGGTGTTGGGGACCAGGATGCCGTCGACGAACAGGCCCGACCCGATGCCGGTTCCGAACGTCAGGATGATCACGACCCCCCGCCGCTCCCGACCGGCGCCGTAGCGCACCTCGCCCAGCCCGGCGGCATCGGCATCGTTCACGACGTGGACCGGCAGGCCGGTGGCCGCGCTGAACAGGGCGTCGGCGTCGGTGCCGACCCACGAGTGGTCGACGTTCGCCGCGCTGTGGATCACGCCGTGGCGCACCACGCCCGGGAACGTCACGCCGAGTGGTCCGGACCACGAGAAGTGCTCGACCAGCTGGGCGACGACCGCGGCCATCGGCTCGGGCGACGCCGGCCTCGGCGTCAGGATCTTCAACCGATCGGCGATCAGCTCGCCGGTCGCCAGGTCGACGGGCGCCGCCTTCATCCCGGACCCGCCGATGTCGATGCCGAACGACGTCTCTCCGGTCACGTCGCGGCACGGTACCGGCTCGGGCCGACCAGCTCCGCCACGGCCTCGGCGAAGGCCGCCGTGTGGAGGTCGACGTCGGCGGTGGTGTGGCTCGGGGCCAGCAGGGCCATGTTGTGGAACGGCGTCAGCAAGACGCCCCGGTTGAGGACGTACAGGTGCAGGAACGCCTCGAGCTCGGTGTCGCTCGCCGCGGCCGCGGCGCCCCCGTCGCGCGGCGGCGGGCAGAACCAGTACTCCGCTCGGCACCCGAGGCGCTGCACCGACCACGGCATCGCGTGCTCGGCGATCACGCCGGCGACACCGCCGGCGAACCGGGCGGCGAGCGGTTCGGCGACGGCGAAGTCCTCCTCGCGCAGTGTCGTGGCCAGCGCGGCGCGCATCGCTGCGACTGACATCGCGTTGCCGGCCAGCGTGCCGCCCAACCCGCTGACGTCGACCGTCGGATCCTCCAGCGGCCCGGCGAGCGCGTCGGCGACCTCGTCCGTCGTGCCGTAGGCGGCGGCCGGCACGCCACCGCCGATCGGCTTGCCGATCACGAGCAGGTCGGGCTGCAGGTCATGGACGGCGGTGTACCCGCCGGGCCCGGCGCAGATCGTGTGGGTCTCGTCGATGACCAGCAACGTGCCGCTGGCGCGGGTGAGGAGGCGCAGCTCGTCGTGGAAGCCGGCGTCCGGCAGCACGATGCCGATGTTGGTGAGCGCCGGCTCGGCGAGCACGCACGCGACGTCGCCGCCCGCCAGAGCCATCTCGAGCGCCTCGACATCGTTGAACGGGACGACCGCCGTCGTCACGTCGGGATCGGCACCAGGCCCGAGCACGCCGGGGCGCGACACCACGCGGCCCGACGCGTCGAGCGTCACCAGCGTCTCGTCGAGCGCGCCGTGGTAGCACCAGTCGAACACGAGGACGCGCTGGCGCCCCGTGAGGTGACGGCTCAGGCGCAGCGCCGCGCGGTTGGCGTCGCTGGCGCTCAGCGCGAACTGCCAGCGCGGCAGGCCGAACCGCCGCGCCAGCTCGCCGGCGACCCACGCGGCGTCCGCCGTCGGGAGCATCGTCGTCGCCCCACGGCGCGCCTGGGCGGCGACGGCCTCGGCCACCGCAGGCAGGGAGTGGCCTCCCATCGCCCCCGTGTCGCCGAGGCACAGATCGACGTACTCGTGGCCGTCGACGTCGGTGAACCGGCCGCCCGCCGCCTCGGCCACGAACAACGGGAACGCGCCGGGCCAGCGGCGCATCCACGCCATCGGCACGCCGGACAGGAGGTGGGTGGCGCCGGCGGCGGCCAGCTCGGCCGACCGCGGGTGGTCGGCGACGAAGCGTGCCTCCTCGCGGGCGCGCAGCTCGGCCAGCCGGTCGCGCGGGACCGCACCCGTCAACGAGGTCCGCTGACCGGCGCCTCGACCGCCACCGGCGCCGGTGCCGGGAGGGCGCCACGGGACGGGTCGCACGGGTCCGTCGGCGCCGGCACGGCCCGGTTGGTGGTGTCGACGACGAGGCGCTGGGCCTGCGTGAAGGCGTACTGCGGCGTGCCTGGCCGGCCGAGGTCGACGACGACGGTGTGGCAGGTGCGGGTCGTGTCGACCGGCGTCCACGCGGCGGCGTTGCCCACCCACAGCTCGGGGCTGCCGAGGAACTCGGCGTAGCGCGCCAGCCAGCGATCCTGGTACTCCCGCGGGGTCAGCCGGTTGCCCGGGTATGGCGGCACTCGGTCCCACTCGGTGCCTCGCGGCACGTGACCGATGTACCAGGACACCGGGATCGTGGAGATGTCACCGGCGTTGCGGGCGAGGATGGACATGGCCAGCTCGGCGGCCTTGGCGTCCTGGACCGGGGGCGGTGCGTCGCGGGCCCGCCAGTACCCGCCGTAGCCGCCCCAGCTGCTGTCGAGGAAGCCGTACGCGCCCGAGGCGGTGGAGGTGGTGACCTGGACGGTGTAGTCGGCGCCCGACTCCATCGCCCGGATCGTGGCGAGGATCGCGCCGATCTCGATCGGCATGGGTGGCAGCGGCTGCTCCGCCGGCTGCGCGCAGTCGACGCCCTCGTCGTAGCGGCCGTCGCCCACGCGGAGGGCGGCGCCGTCGACGGCCGTGAAGCCCTGTGGGCCGACCCACATCCGGGCCGCCGTCTCGTCCGATCCGGGACGACCGCCGGTCAGCGCCAGCGGGATCCAGTCCGTGGGGAGGGCGGCGCCGCGCCACGCCGACTCCAGCCACGACGGGTCGGCGGCGGCCGCGGGATCGGCCTCGACGAGGCTCAACCCGCAGTTGACGTCGCGCTGGGCCCGCCTCAAGCTCCAGTACGGGTTGACGGCACTGCCGTCGGGGCGGTGGATCTCGACGTGGGCGTGCGGCACCGAACCCTCGGAGTTCCCGGAGTCACCCATCCACGCCACCAGCTGGCCCGCCTGCACCGGGGCGCCGGGCACGATGCCGGGGGCGAACCGCCACGACCCGTCGTCGGCGCCGTCGTCGGTGGCCGGACTGTCGTTGTTGGCGTGGTACAGGTGGTACTCCCAGCCGTCGGTGTCGCGGATGACGATGCCGAACCCGGCGGTGGGGTGGTCGAGCAGGCGGTCGACGACACCGTCGCGCATCGCCAGCAGCGGCTGCAGGCGATCACCGATGACGTCGTTGCCCTTGTGCGCCCGAGCGCAGCCGTCGCGGCAGGCACCGAAGTCGTTGACGTAGGTCACCGGGCCGGCCACGGGGAACGTGATCGGCCGCACCTGCCCGCTGTCCACGACGCCCGCCGGCAGCACGACGCGCCCGTTGGGCGCCTCGACGGGCGGGGCCACGGGGGTGGAGTCGAGATCCTCGGGCGGCGGGGGCGGCTCGGTCGTGGTGGTGGTCGTCTCGGCGGTCGGCGTCGTCACCTCAGAGGACGGCACGGTGGCGGGTGTCGTGTCCGTCGGGGCCGCCGGCACGGTCGTGGTCGTGGTGGCCTCGGTCGCCGGCTCCGTCGTCGTGGTCGTCTCGCCCGGGTCGCCCGGCACGGTGGTGGTCGTCGTCGTGCCGGAGGGGTCGACGCGTGGTCGGCGGGGGCTCCGCGGGCGGCGGCGCGGTGGGCTCAGGCGCCGGCACCGTCGTCGGCGGCGTCGTGGTCGTGGTCGTGGTGGGCGGCTCCACCGGCGCCGCGGCCGCCGGGTGCTCGTCGGGCGGCGCGGCTGCGTCGGTCACGTCGGGGGGTGGCTCGGGGCCGGCGTCGGCCACGCGCCAGGCCATCACCGGGATCAGCGAGGTGACCGCGGCGATGGCGAGGAGACGCCTCACGGTGGCACCACGTCGATGCTGACGGCAAGCATCCCGATGGCCAGGGTGGTGTCGGCCACGGTCTGCACGGCGAGGGTGGTCGATGCCGGCGCGGCGCGCAGGTAGCGGTCCGGGATGCGGACGATGTCGAGGTCGACGGCCGAGCCGGACGTCGGGGTCGTGCCGTCAGCCGAGGAGAGGTACGCCGTCGGGCCGGGGTCCTTCGCCGTCACCGCCGCGCCGAGCGCGCAGATGCTGTCGTTGAGGACGTCGGTGGTGCTGTTGCACGCGGGGTCGGTGCCGAGCACGACCCCGGGCGGCGGAGCGGTGTCGCCCGGTGTCACGTTGTTGCCGAGCGGACCGTCGGCGAACAGGACGTTGTCGGCGACGCCCTGCTGGGCGTGGGCGATCAAGTGGAACGTCTTGCCGAAGCCGGGCCGGCTCGGCGCCGGCGGCAGGGCCACTGGGATCTCGAGGCGGCCGGCGGTCTGGAACACGAACCCGTCGTGCCACGTGACGGCGCGCGTGGCGAAGCGCTGATGCTGCTCTGGCGTGAAGCCGGCGACCACCGCGGGATCGAGCGCCGGGTCCAGCTCGTAGGCGGCGACGATCGCCCACGACGCGTACGGCTGCCACGGTCCGGCGCGCTCGTGGGCGATGTCGGCGACCGTGTAGACGCCGCTCCCGTTCTCGGTGACGTAGTCGGTGAGATCCCACACCGCTTGGCGGGCGGAGGCACCGGCACGCACCGCCCCGGCCGCCTCGTAGAGCTTGGGCACGCCCTCCGTCGCGACGCCGATCTCGCGGGCGATCTCCGCGGCTGGGCCGTCGAGCCGCACGCGGACCGGGCCGACCGTCGGGGCGAGGGTCGTGTCGACGTAGAGACGGGCCGCCACGACGCGGGCACCGGCCGGGATGTCGAGGGTCGCCGAGCTCGAGTTGTCCTGGCACGCGGCGAGGCCGAGGTGGCGCCCGATGCAGATCCTCGACCGATCACCGTCGACATCGGCGACCGTCGTGCGCCCCCAGCCGCCAGCCTTGAGGACGTTCGAGTTGGCGGCCATCACGAGGTCGCCCTGGATCACGTCGTCGACCACGACGGCGAAGGGCTGCTCCGCCAGCGACTCGCGCTGGGCGCTCGCGACCATGGGCGCGCCGACGAGGATGGCCATGGAGGCAACGCAGGGCAGGAGGTACCAGCGCCGCCCGCGCCAGTGCCCTGCCTTGGTCATTTCCACACCTCAGTCCCTCGACGCGAACCGTCACCACCGTCCGCTGCTGCCCCCCGCAAGCTACTGGACACCGGGGTGGTCGGAAAGTCGCTTCGGGACGGATCGGGCCGGCCACCGGCCCGCGGCTACACTGGCCACCAATGTGAACACGTCGCACGCCGGACACGACCACGGTGTGTCGGCAGCGCGGGCGACGGCCGAGCACGCTCGTCGGCTCCACATCGTGCTGGCGATGGTGGTCGGCTTCCTCGTGGTCCAGGTCGCCGCGGGTCTGCTGACCGGATCGCTGGCCCTGTTGTCGGACGCCGGCCACATGGCGACCGACGCCCTCGGCATCGCCATGTCGGTCGCCGCCATCCACGCCGCCAGCGCGGCCGCGAAGCGCCCTGGGACCAACCACCGGACGTTCGGGCTGTACCGGTTGGAGATCCTCGCCGCCCTCGCCAACTCCGTGCTGCTGATCGGCGTCGGCGCCTACGTGCTGTTCGAGGCGGTGCGCCGCCTCCAAGACCCGGAGGAGATCGCCGCCCTCCCGCTCCTGGTCATCGGCGCCCTCGGTCTCACCCTCAACGTGATGTCGATGGTCCTGTTGCGACGCGGGGCCGAGGACAGCCTCAACGTCCGCGGTGCCTACCTCGAGGTGGTCGCCGACGCCCTCGGATCGCTCGGTGTGCTGGTCGGGGCCGCGGTCATCGCGCTCACCGGCTGGACCTGGGTCGATCCCGTGGTCGGGGCGGCGATCGGCCTGTTCATCGTGCCCCGCGCGTGGCGGCTCGGACGCGACGCCATCCGGGTGCTGGTGCAAGCGGCGCCGGCCGACCTCGACCCCGGCGACGTCCGCGCCGCGCTCGCCGCCGTCGACGGGGTCGCCGGCGTGCACGACCTCCACGTGTGGACGCTCACCAGCGACATGGACGTGGTCACCGCCCACCTCGCCGTCGGGCCGTCGACCGACGGCCAGCGCGTCCTGGTCGAGGCGCAGCGGGTCCTGGCCACCCGCTTCGGCCTCACCCATGCGACCCTCCAGGTCGAGTCCTCGGACCCCTGCGACCACCCCGACTGGTAGGGGTCGACTCCGAGGAGCCGAGCCGATAGGCGAGGCGACCAATCATTACGGCCGTCTTCTTCGGCTGCGGAGCAGCCGAAGCAAGCCGTGACGCAGCGAGTTCGTTGACCTCTCCGCGCAAGTCCCTAGACACCGAGCGAACGACCGATGATCTCCTTCATGATCTCGGTCGTGCCGCCGTAGATGCGGGTGATGCGGGCATCGGCATAGGCCCGGGCGATCGGGTACTCGGTCATGTAGCCGTAGCCGCCGTGCAGTTGCACGCCGGCGTCGGCGACGCGGCCCTGCAGCTCGGTGCACCACCACTTGGCCATCGCCGCCTCCTCGGCGGTGAGCTCGCCGGCGTCGAGCGCCTGCACGCACCGGTCGACGAAGGTCTGGGCGATCTCGACCTCGGTCGCCAACTCGGCCAGCGTGAAGCGGCTGTGCTGGAACGAACCGATCGGCTGGCCGAAGGCCGTCCGCTCCTTGGCGTAGGCGAGCGTCGTGTCGAAGGCGGCACGCGCCGCGGCGACCGCCGTGACGGCGATCGACAGCCGCTCCTGGGGCAGGTTGCGCACGAGCGAGAAGAACCCACTGCCCTCCTCGCCGAGCCGGTTGGCCACGGGCACGCGGACGTCCGTGAAGAACAGCTCGGCCGTGTCCTGGGCGTGCATGCCGACCTTGTCCAGGTTGCGCCCCCGCTCGAAGCCGTCCATGCCCCGCTCGAGCACGAGCAGCGACATGCCGCGGTGGCGCTGCGAGGGGTCGGTCTTCACCGCCGTGATCACCAGATCGGCGTTGATCCCGTTGGTGATGAACGTCTTGGAGCCGTTGACGACGTAGTGGTCACCGTCGCGGACGGCCGTGGTCGCCATCGACGCGAGGTCCGACCCGATGGCGGGCTCGGTCATGGCGATCGCGGTGATCAGCTCGCCGGCGCAGATGCCGGGCAGCCAGCGGGCGTTCTGCTCCTCGTCGCCGAGGCTGGTGAAGTACGGCAGGCAGATGTCGTTGTGCAGGGTCAGGCCGAGGCCGGCGGCGTTGAGCCCGGCGCGCTGGATCTCCTCGGCGATCACGACGTTGAAGCGGAAGTCGCGCACGCCGCCGCCGCCGTGCTCCTCGGGCACCTCCATGCCGAGGAACCCGCTGGCGCCGGCCGACGCGAACAGGCTCCGGTCGACGATGCCCTCCTGCTCCCAGCGGTCGCGGTGCGGCACCGCCTCCCGCTCGAGGAAGGCGCGGAAGGACGCCCGGAACTGCTCATGCGTGTCGTCGAACAGGGTGCGCTGCATCGCGTCCGCATCGTAGGGTTCGGGTCCATGGACAATCGACGCGCCACGTTCCACGCGATGACGGAGGGCACGGCCGAGGACTGGGCCGTCATCGCCCACCACAACCTCGTGTTCTCCGCCGCGCTGCCCGACCGCATGCTGGCGCACCTGCGCCTGTTGGAGGGCGACGCCGGCGGGTTCGCCGTCGACCGGCTGGAGCACTCGCTGCAGACCGCGACGCGGGCGTACCGCGGCGGCGAGGACGACGAGTACGTCGTCTGCGCGCTGCTCCACGACATCGGCGACACCCTCGGGCCGTACAACCACGCCGCCGTGGCCGCCACGATCCTCGAGCCGTTCGTCTCCGCCGAGAACCACTGGATGGTCGAGCAGCACGGCGTGTTCCAGGGCTACTACTTCTTCCACCACCTCGGCCTCGACCGCGACCGGCGCGACGAGCACCTCGGCCACCCGTGGTACGACCGCACCGCGACGTTCTGCAGCGAGTACGACCAGCCGGCGTTCGACCCCGCGTACGACACGCTGCCGCTCGAGCACTTCGAGCCGGCCGTCCGCGAGGTGCTCGGCCGGCCCCGCCGGAGCCTCTACATGCGCGACGAGCCGGACGCCAAGGTCTGGGCCTGACCGACGGCGCGCCGCCGCGGCGTTTGCCGTCCCCCACGACGGGGGTAGCCGGGCGCCATGGAGTTCGTGCTCTGGATCATCGCCGTGATCTTGGTGATCGCCGGCATCGTGGCGCTCGTGCGCGGTGCCGTGCTGTACGGCATCGTGCTGATCATCCTCGGCCTGCTGGTCGGTCCGGGGGGCGTCTCGATCTTCACGTAGTGCGCCGGCATGCCAGGCTGGCGCCATGAGCGCCGCCCACCGCTGCCCTATGACTTCCTCCCGGCCGTGCCGTCACTCGAGGTGACGAGCGACGACGTGAGCGACGGCCAGCCGATGCCGATGCCCAGCGTGAGCGGCATCTTCGGCGCCGGTGGCGAGGACGTCTCGCCGCACCTCCGCTGGGGCGACGTCCCCGAAGGCACGCAGAGCATCGCCGTCACGTGCTTCGATCCCGACGCCCCGACCGGCAGCGGGTTCTGGCACTGGGTCGTGTTCGACATCCCGCCCGACGTCCGCGAGCTCCCGGCGGGCGCCGGCGCCCAGGACGGCAGCGGGCTGCCGGCCGGGGCCACACAGGTCCGCAACGACGCCGGTCTCCTGGGCTACGTCGGCGCCGGTCCACCACCCGGGCACGGCCCGCACCGCTACGTCTTCGCCGTGCACGCGCTGGACAACGCTCCGCTGGGCCCCGGCGCCGACGCGACGCCGGCGTTCGCCGGCTTCAGCATGTTCGGCCACGTGTTGGCGCGTGGGCTGCTCGTGCCGACGTTCGAGCGTTGACCGGGTTCGACGACCTGCTCGCCGCGAACCAGGAGTTCGCCTCGGCGTTCGGTCTCGGCGGCTACGACGGCCTCGCCCACGCCGGCGTCGCCGTCGTCACGTGCATGGACTCGCGGATCGACCCGCTGGGGATGATCGGCCTGCGGGTGGGTGACGCCAAGATCCTCCGCAATCCTGGCGGTCGCGTGACCGACGACGTCATCGACGCCCTCGTCCTCGCGGTCCACCTGCTCGGCGTCGAGCGCATCCTCGTCGTGCCGCACACCCGGTGCACGATGGCCACGTACTCCGACCACGAGCTGCGCGAACGGGTCAGCGAGGCCAGCGGGCTGGACGCGTCGTGGCAGGCGTTCGACGCCGTCGCCGACCAGGCGGCCGCGCTCCACGACGACGTCGGTCGCCTGCGGGCCCACCCGCTGATGCCCGACCGGGTGCTCATCGGTGGCTTCGTCTACGACGTCGACACCGGCCTGCTGACCGAGCGCGCCGGACCGGCTCTCAGTAGCCCGGGAACGCCCGGCGGAGGTCGTCGAGCGAGACCGGGCCGCTGACCGCGGCGTCGCCGCCGGGGCGATCCGGTCGGAGCCGGCCGGCGACGAGGCGGATCAGCGCCTCGGCCGGGATGGCCAGGGCGCCGTCGGTCGCCTCGTCAGTGGTCGCCGGCCGCAACACCAGCGCGTCGCCCACCTCGAGCACCAGCCGACGCTCCGGTGCCGACGTCGTGACGGCGATCGAGGCCGAGCCGGCGGGACGGGTGTCGCGCGGCAGGAACCGGCCCATCAGTCCGACGACCTGCGGTGCCCAGTCGATCAGCAGCGCGGTCGCATCGGCGGCGACCGTGGCGTGCGGATCGAACGCGGCGAAGACGTCCCAGCTGTGCAGGGCGTGCTCGTTGAGCCGGAAGCCGACGGCCGTGGCGACGTCGATCGGTTCCGGCAGGAACGGCAGCTTCACGGTGAGCTCGGCGAGCGCGGCGTCGTCGAGCGACTCGAAGCGCTCGACCAGCGCCGCGTCGGCGGGCACGGCGTCGTCGGCCACCTGGCGCGGCGTCTTGTCGTTCCAGCGGGCCCACACGCCGGGGGCGAAGTCGTCGCCCGGCAGGGGCGCGCCGGCGATGTTCGCCTCCAACGTCGCCAGCCCGATCTCGCCGCCGCTGCCGAGGTGCGACAGGACCTGCGCCACCGTCCACTCCGTGCACATCGACGGCGCGCCGAGCGCCTCGTCGTCGAGCTCGGCGACGAAGCCGGCCAGCCGGTCGTGCGACTGGCGCAGCCCGGCGATCCAGTTCCGGGGGTCACGTTCCATGGCGCCATCATGTCGGCTCCGCCGGCAACCCCTTCGCCGATGAGTTCGCCGGTGCGCGAAGGTCTTGTCGACCATGTCGGAAGTCGTCGACACGGCCGCCGCGCCGGCCGAGCCCACGTCCGGGGAACGGGTGTTCCGCCGGCTGCTGGTCAACACGCTCGTCAGCGGGGTCACGAGCTCCTTCCTCTGGTTCGCCCTGACGTTCTGGGCCTTCCTCGAGACGCGTTCGGTCGTGGTGACGGGCGTGATCGGCGCGGCCTACGGGCTCTCGGCCGCGCTCCTCGGCCCGGTCTTCGGGACCTACGTCGACCGCCACCGGAAGCTGCCGGCGATGATGCTGTCCACGCTCATCGCCAGCGTCTGCTTCGGCACCGCGACGCTCGTGTTCGTGGTGGTCGACGCCGAGCACCTGCTGAACCTCGGCCGGCCGTGGTTCTGGGTGCTCGTGGCGGTCTCGCTGTGCGGCTCGGTCGCCGGTCAGCTGCGCTCGATCGCCCTCTCGACCTGCGTGACCATGCTCGTGCCCGAGGAGCGGCGCGACCGTGCCAACGGCATGGTCGGCACCGTCACCGGCGTGTCGTTCGCGATCACGTCCGTGTTCAGCGGCCTCGTGGTCGGGAACCTCGGCATGGGCTGGGCGCTGTACATCGCGTTCGCCCTCACCCTCGTCGCGCTGGCCCACCTGCGCACCATCCACATCGACGAACCGGAGCCGGCCCCGGACACCACCGGGTCGCGCGGTCACGTCGACGTGCGCGGCGCCATCGACGCCATCCGCGCCGTCCCGGGGCTGGCCCTGCTGATCGCCCTCGCCGCCTTCAACAACCTCTTGCTCGGCGTGTTCATGGCCCTCATGGACGCCTACGGCCTGTCGCTCGTGTCGGTCGAGACGTGGGGCTTCCTGTGGGGGATCATCAGCCTCGCCTTCATCGCCGGCGGGCTGATCGTGGCGAAGGTCGGGCTCGGCCGCTCGCCGGTGCGCGTCGTGCTGCTGGGGAACCTCGTCAACTGGGCGATCTGCGCCACGTTCACCCTGCGCACGTCGGTCGTGCTGCTGACGATCGGCACGTTCGTCTGGCTGCTGCTGATCCCGATCATCGAGGCCGCCGAGCAGACCGTGCTGCAGCGCGCGATCCCCTTCGAACGGCAGGGCCGCGTGTTCGGGTTCGCCCAGCTCGTGGAGAACGCCGCCTCCCCGATCACCGCGCTGATGATCGGCCCACTGGCGCAGGGCGTGGTGATGCCGACGATGACCGACGGCGCCGGCGCCGACGCCATCGGGGAGTGGTTCGGCACCGGCCCCGAGCGCGGCATCGCGCTGATCTTCACGGTGTCCGGGCTCATCGGCATCGCCGTGACCTTGATCGCCCGCGCCTCGCGCTCGTACCGGCGGCTCGCCGCGGCGTGACGCTGCTGATCCGGCGCGCCGAGGTCGACGGACGGGCCGTCGACGTCGAGATCAGCGGCGACCGCGTGGTGGCCCTCCACCCGGCCGGTCACGGCGGGCCGGCCGATGTGGTCGTCGACGCCGGGGGCGGGGCCGCCCTCCCCGGGCTGCACGACCACCACGTCCACCTGATGGCGACCGCCGCGGCGATGGTGTCGGTCCCCTGCGGACCGCCCGACGGTGCGCACGGCCGGCGAGCTGGCGGCCGCGCTGCGGGGCGCCGACGCGGCGCGGCCTCCCGGCGAGTGGATCCGCGGCGTCGGCTACCACGAGTCGGTGGCCGGCGAGCTGGACCGGTACCGCCTCGACGAGCTCGTCGCCGGTCGCCCGGTGCGGGTGCAGCACCGCAGCGGGGCGGCGTGGATCCTCAACTCGGCGGCACTGAGCGCCGCCGGCGTCGACGAGGGCGCGCCGGCCGGCGTGATCCGCGACGGGGCCGGGCAGCCGACCGGCTGGGTGCACCGGGCCGACTCCTGGTTGCGCGGCCGCGTCGGCGGACCCGCGCCCGACCTCGCCGCCGTCGGGCAGCGTCTGGCGCGCTACGGCGTCACCGGCGTGACCGACATGACCCCCGTCGACACGATCGACGACCTGGCCCCGCTGGAGGCGGCGCGACGTGACGGCACGCTGCCCTGCCGCGTCGTGATCACCGGCTCCGCGGCCGTCGCCGACCTCGTGCCGGCGGGCGCCGGCCGCGGCCCGGTCAAGGTGATCATCGACGACGCCGCCCTGCCCGGTCTCGACGAGCTCGTGTCCCAGTTCCAGGCGGCTCGACGCGCCGGGCGGGCGGTGGCCACCCACTGCGTCACGCGCGAGGCCCTCGTGCTCGCCCTCGTCACGTGGGAGACGGTCGGCGCGATCGAGGGCGATCGCATCGAGCACGGCGCGCTCGTGCCGGTGGAGCTGTTCTCCACCATCGCCGACCTCGGCGTGACCGTCGTGACCCAGCCGATCTTCGTGGCCGAGCGGGGCGACGAGTACCTGTCCGACGTCGACGTCGACGACGTGGGCGACCTGTGGCGCTGCCGTGCCCTCGTGGACGCCGGCATCGACGTGTCGCTGGGCACCGACGCGCCGCACGGCGACCTCGATCCGTGGCGGTCGATCGCCGCCGCGGCCGCGCGGCGCACGCCGAGCGGCCGCGTCCTCGGGCCCGCCGAGCGCATCCCGGCCGCCGACGCGCTGGCGATGTTCCTCGGCGACGCCGCCCGACCTTCTCACCCGCGACAGCTGACCCCGGGCGCACCGGCGGACGTGTGCGTGCTGGGTCGCCCGCTGGACGCCCAGCTCGCCGACCCGACGAGCGACGCCGTGGTCGCCACCATCGTCGGCGGGGAGCTCGTCTGGCACGATCGGTGACGTGCCCAACGACACGCTGAACGGCCGGACCGTCCTCATCACCGGCGGCAACGGCGGGATCGGGCTGGGCATGGCGACGGCCGTCGCCGCCGCCGGCGCGCAGGTCGTGGTGTGGGGCCGCGACGGATCCAAGAACGACGACGCCGTCGGCCGGCTGCGCGCCAGTGGCGCGACAGCGCACGCCCTGGTGTGCGATGTCGGCGACGAGGACCAGATCGTCGGCGCCTTCGCCCGCTCCGTCGAGCTCGCCGGCGGGCGCATCGACGCCGTCTTCGCCAACGCCGGCACGTCGGGGCGAGGCACCCCGTTCCTCGACCTGTCGCTCGACGAGTGGCACCGCGTGATGCGGGTCAACCTCGACGGCGTGTTCCTCACGCTGCGCACCGCCGCCCGCCACATGGTCGAGCAGGGTGGCGGCGCGCTGGTCGCGGTCTCGTCCACGTCGGCCGTCCACGGCGCCGCCAACAACGAGGCGTACGGGGCGGCCAAGACGGCGCTGCTCGGCCTCGTCAGGGCATTGGCCGTCGGCCTGGCCCGCCACCAGATCCGCGTCAACGCACTGCTCCCCGGCTGGACGATCACCGACCTGGCGGCCCGCGGCTACGCCGACGACACGTTCCGCACGGCGACGGTGCGGCGCACGCCGGTGCGGCGATGGGCCGACCCGTCCGAGATGGGCCCCGCCGCGGTGTTCCTCGCCGACCCGACGACGACGTTCCACACCGGCGACAGCGTCGTGGTCGATGGCGGCTACACCGTGTTCTGACGAAGATTCCGTAGCGGATCTGGCCGGAGAACTCACACAGAACGGTCCGCGTTCGGAGTGCCGCCTTCGCGGGCACCCCGCGGCCTAGCGTGTGGCGGGTGCGACGGTCGGCGGGATTCGTGATCGCTTGCGCCCTCGTGGCGCTCGCCGGCTGCTCGGGCGGCGGCGACGCCGCGCCGTCGACGACGGATGCACCGCGCCCGACGACCACGTCCGCGCCCACCACGACGTCGACCACGACGACCACGACGACCACGACGACCACCGTCCCGGCCACGACGACGACGACGTCGACCACCACCACGACCACCACCGAGGCGCCGACCACGACCACGGAGGCGCCCACCACCGTGGCGCCGACGGAGGCGCCGACGACCGTGCCGCCCACCGAGGTGCCGGCGGCCACGCCGGCGTCGTGCGTGCGGGAGATCGCGCCCGGCGACACGATGACGGCGATCGTGGCGGCGGTGGCCACCGAGGGCGTGACCGTCGAGAGCCTGCAGGCCGAGAACGGCATCTCCGACGTCGACACCATCAACGCCGGCGACCCGCTCGACATCTGCGTCGGCAACGGCATCGACGACGTCCTCGGCCAACCGCGCACGGCGCCCGGCGAGGCCCCGCCGCCGCTCGTCGCCGTCACGTCCGGCACCGGCGTGCCGGCCCAGCAGCAGCGGCTGAACGAGCTGTTCACCGGCACCGGCATGCCGCCGCTCGTCGTGGACGGCGTCTCCGGTCGCCTCACGCGCCAGCAGCTGTGTGCCGCGCGGGTGCTGCTCGGCCTCCCGGTCAGCCGCGCCGACATGGAGCCCGGCGGCCCCGAGGAGCAGGCCTTGATGGCCACCACCGCGCTGAGCACCCCGGCCGGCGCCCCGGCGTCCGCCAACCGCTGGGTGCTCATCGACCAGACGTGCCAGGTGCTGTTCGCCGGCGAGGGCGGCGGGCGCGTCGTCTTCGTGTTCCAGACCTCGACGGGCGAGCCGGGCTTCGGCACCCGCAACCAGGCCGGGTCCCGGGTCTTCCGCTTCAACCCTGCCCGCGCCAACAACGGGTGGCACAACAGCTTCGACTACCCGGCCGCCGGGGACAACCCGCTCAACGGGAACATGTACATGCCGCTGTACTTCGACGGCGGTCAGGCGATCCACGGTGCCAACAACGTGCCGACCGAGCCGCGCAGCAAGGGTTGCGCCCGGCTCAAGGTGGCCAGCCAGAACGCCCTCATCGACTGGCTCGGTCTGCGCGACATCGGCTCGCAGATCTGGAACGACCCGAACCGGCTGGATCTGACGGTCAGCGTGCAGGGTCGGTACTGACGCCGGTCACACGCCGTTGAGGCTGTCCACCACGGCCCCGACGTCCCCGATGGCGACGTAGTTGACGGCGACGAAGTTGGGGATCTGCCCCCGCTCCTCGCGGCACCGTTCGGCCCGTCCGCCGAGCACGTCGAGCGTGTTGACGAGCTCGGCGTCGGTCACCAGTGACGTGAACCCGGACAGCCAGTGGTTGAGGAGGAGCAGCGGCGCGTCGGCGGGACCGCGGTTCGGCGCGCAACTGAACGACTCGACGGTCGGGAACGTGTACGGCGTGTCCTGGGTCATCTCGAAGCCGTTGACCAACCACGGGGCGTCGGGCCCGCCGTTGCCCTCCTCGAGCATGACGACGAGGCGCTCGCCCGACCGGATCAGCTCACCGAGCGTGGGCCACGGCTGGCCGGGCGCGGGCGTGTGCACGAACGGCAGCAGCCCGGCCGTCGCCAGGTCGGCGGCGATGAGGTCGGCGGCGACGTGGTCCTCGATGAACAACGTGACGACCTCGTCGGGGTTGGTCAGCAGCCACGTGCGCACCTCGCCGAGCATCTCCAGGAACGGCGTCGACCCGGTCTCGCAGAGGCCGTGGCACATGAACCGCGCCTCGGCGCCGGAGGCCGGCCCGGCGACCGAGTCGGCGATGCGCAGCGCGGCGTCGACGATCTCGGGACCGAGCTCGGCGTTGGCGATCGCCAGCGCCTCCTCGTAGCTGCCCGGCGCCGTCCGCACGACATCGGCGGCCGGGATGCCCGACCAGATGTCGATGAGCAGTGCCCGCACGCCCTGGTCCAGCTGGACCGGGATCGGGTCCGCCTGCTCGGCGAGGTACCAGCCGGGTGCGCCGGCGACCGACATGGCGTTGTGCGAGGCGATGTACGCCACTTCGTCGAAGGTCCGGTCGCACAGCTCGGCGTGGCCGTTGCAGACGTCGCCCGTCCCTGCGGCCACGACCTGTTCGTCGAGGTCGCTGCCGGGGCGGGCGAGCAGGACCGCGCCGGCCAGCAGCGCCACGACGGCGATCCCGGCGACGGCGAGCGCGACCGGTCGCCGGCCCGAGCGCGCCGGCCGCTCGGCGGTCGTCGTGGTCGCCGCGCGCCGCGCGTCCGCCGACACTCGGCCGATCTCGACGACCGCGAACAGCAGCAGGCCGATGCCGCCGAGGACGACGAGAGGTTCGAGCAGGCCGATCGGGTCGACGATGGCGGCGACGCCGACGGCGGCGACGACGAGCGCCCGTGCCACCACGCCGCCGACCTGTTGCGGCCTCCCGACGAGCTCCCGGCGCGCGCGCCCCTGGCGGGCCAGCGCCTCGGGGGCCGAGGAACTGCAGGCCACCACGATGGCCACCCCGGCGACGGCCAGCAGCGCGACGCCCCACCACAGCGGGCGAACGATCACGGTCCACGCCGCCTGCGCCACGGCGCCGCCGAGCGTGTCGACGTCGGTGCGGCGCACGAGGAACCCGCCGACGAGCAGCACGAACCCGACCGCGATCCCGGCCCAGGTGAGCGCCCAACCCACCGCGGCGGTGGTCGCCCACCGGTCGCGCGACCACCACAGCGCGGCCGCGAAGCAGAGCAGCGACAGCGCGGGCAGCAGCCACGCCAGCACGTCGACGGCGCTGGCGATGGCGATCGGCACGGAGGCGAAGTCCTGGCTCCCGATCGACGCCAGCGTGACCGACACGTCCGCCGACACCGGCGCCCCGTTCGGGTCGAGCGCGTTCAGGACGGCGGCGACGATGGCGCCGGCGTCGGCGATCCGCAGCACCACGAGGTCGGCGTCTCCCTGCGTCAGCGCGGCGTGCGCCGACTCGGCGGCGACGCGTGTCGGGGCCGACAGGAGCCGGCCGCCGGCGACGCGGATCGACACCGCCTCCACGAGCGGGCGCACGGCGACGAGGTCCGGGTTGCCCTGGAGGATCCGTGCGGTGAGCACCTCGCCCAGCGCCGCCGCGACGTGCTCGTCTTGGCGGATCTCGTCGACGTCATCGGCGAAGGTCGGCCCGTCGAGCAGGTGCCGGTTGGCGTGGCCGGCGATCAGACCGAGCGCGGCGAGCACCCCGCCGACGACCACCAGCACACGACGAAAGACCCCAGCCCGCACCGCCTCACCGTACTGGGGGCGCCCGGTGGGAGGATGGCTTCCATGGGACTGCAACGGGTGCCGGAGCCCGGCGATGGCGACGAGCGCAGCGTGACGCTCGGCTGGCTCGCCTTCCACCGCAACGCGCTCGCCGCCAAGTGCGACGGGCTGACACCGACGCAGCTGGTGACGCGGTCGGCGCCACCGTCGCCGCTGTCGCTCCTCGGCCTGGTCCGCCACCTCACCGAGATGGAGCGGGTCTACGGCAGCTGGGCGCTCGGCCCGAAGACGGCGTTGCAGTGGGTGTGGGGCGAGTACACCGACGACGGCCCGGAGTGGGACATCGACGCCGACGAGTCGATGGTCGATGTGTCGATGGCAGCGTGGGCGGACGAGCAGCACGCCGCCGACGAGCGCATCCGGGCGCTCCCGTCACCGGACACCGTCGGGGACGGCAACGGCTACAGCCTTCGCTGGAACCTGCAGAAGCTGATCGGCGAGTACGCCCGCCACAACGGCCACGCCGACCTCATCCGCGAGCGGATCGACGGCCGGACCGGCGAGTAGCGCGACCGCAATCCGTTCCCGCCGCCGGTCCGTATCCATCCCACCCGAGGGGAAGGGGATGCGGATGACACGTGCTCGACGAGTCGTGGTCGGCGTCGCGGCGATCGTCGCGGCGACCGGAGTCGGTGCGGCGACCCCGGCGGAGGCTGATGGGGGGTTCCGAGCGACCGGCACGGTGATGACGGGCGCCAACGAGGTGCCCGGCCCCGGCGATCCCGACGGCGTCGGCGCCGCCGCGATCCTGATCAACGCCACCCGCGGCCGCATCTGCTACGCCCTCGCCGTCAAGCACATCGCACCGGCGACGATGGCCCACATCCACGTCGGTGCGGTCACGGCGGCCGGCCCGGTGGTCGTCAACTTCGACCCGCCGACCCGCGGCTTCTCGGCCAACTGCACGACGGTCGACCCGGCGCTGGCCGGCGCCATCGCCGCCACACCGAGCAACTACTACGTCAACGTGCACAACGCCGACTTCATGGCCGGCGCCGTGCGCGGCCAGCTCGGGTAGCGCTCAGCAGGCGCCGATCGCCTGGATGATCGGGTACGGGTTGACGGCCTCGCTGCCGGCGGGGTGGATCTCGACGTGGAGGTGCGGCCCGCCGGCGTTGCCGGTGTGGCCCACGTACCCGACGACCTGACCGGCGGTGAGCGCCGTCCCGACGGCGATGCCCGGAGCCAGCGCCGACAGGTGGGCGTAGAAGAACACCGTCCCGTCGGCCCGGCGGAAGCGCAGCCCGTTGCCGGCCAGCGAACCCGGCGCGTCCGCGTACAGCTTGACGACCTCGCCCGCCGTCACGGCGTACACCTCGTTGCCCTCGGCGGCGCCGATGTCGGTGCCGATGTGCGCCCGGCCCCCGTCGCGCGCCTGGCCGAACGTGTCGACCGACGTGCACGGCCCTTGCACCGGCTTGGCGTCGAGCGTGACCGCCGAGGGCGGCGGCCGGGGCCGGCGGGGCGCACTGCGTGGTGGTCGGGCCGCAGGCGCCGAACACGAGCGCGCCGGCGGCCCCGAACGAGCCCAAGCGGCGACCGGCGCGCCATGGAATCTGCTTCCAGAACGTCACGGGAGCGACATGGTACCGCAACTCGTTCGTAAGCTGTGACGGCGGACGATGAGTCCGGCGGCGCCGCCGGGTCGGTACGGGCATGAACGAGCTCGACCGTGATCGCCTGGCGCGCCTCACCAAGGTGGTCGACGCCCACGTCGCCGCCGACGACGTCGGCGGTGTCGCCTGGCTGGTGGCCTCCGGCGACGACGTCGAGACCGGCACGGCCGGCGTGCTCACCCGCGACGAAGGTGAGCCCGTTGCGCGCGACACCCTGTTCCGCATCGCGTCGATCACCAAGCCGATCGTCGCCGTCGGCGCGCTGGTGCTCGTCGAGGAGTGCACGGTGCGACTGGACGATCCCGTCGACGAGCTGCTCCCCGAGCTGGCCGGGCGACCGGTGCTCGTCGACCCACGCGGGCCGATCGACGGTCCGACCCGGCCCGCCGGCCGGCCGATCATCGTGCGCGACCTCCTCGACTTCCGGCTCGGGTGGGGCATGGACTTTGGCGCACCGTGGCCGCAGCCCTTGCTCGAGGCGATGTCCGGGCTCGGTCTCGGCGATGGCCCGCCCATGCCACAGGCGCCGCCGGCGCCCGACGAATGGATGCGCCGGATGGCGACGCTGCCGCTGCTGTACGACCCGGGTGAGCGCTGGCTGTACAACACCGGCGCCGATGTCCTCGGTGTCCTCATCGCCCGGGCGGCCGGCCAGCCGCTCGACGTCTTCCTGCGCGAGCGAGTGCTCGAGCCCCTCGGGATGGGCGACACCTCCTTCTGGACCGACCAGCCGGCCCGCCTCGGCTCGGCCTACATGCTCGATCCGGGCAGCGGCCAGAAGGTCGTGTACGACCCGCCGAGTGGCCAGTGGGCCACGGCGCCGGCGTTCCCCTCCGGGGCGGGCGGTCTGCTGTCGACGGTCGACGACGTGGCGGCGTTCGGACGGGTGTTGCTCGCAGGGGGTCGCCTGCCCGACGGCTCCCGACTGCTGTCGGCCGCATCCGTGGCCGCGATGACCACCGACCAGCTCGGCGTCGTGTCCGGCGCACCGGGGCCGGCGCCCGACGGCTCGCAGGGCTGGGGCTTCGGCGTCGGGGTGCAGGTCAAGCGGACAGGACCGGCCCGCGGCGTCGGCACGTACGGGTGGGACGGCGGCCTCGGGTCGTCGTGGGCCAACGACCCGACGAGTGGTCTGCTCGGCGTCGTGCTGACGACGGACGCCTTCACGGGCGCCTACCCGCCGCCGGCGGTGATCCAGGACTTCTGGACCTGCGCCGCCACGTCCGTCATCCGCTGAGCGGCGCTCGGCCTCACGTGGCCGGGAACGGGAGCTGCAGCCACCACGGCCGCGTCGACGGCTCGATGGCGACGACCCACTTGACCCACCACGGACCGCGCCGGTTCGGTGCAACGAGACGCACGGGCGCGCCATGGCCCCGGCGCAGTGGCCGGCCGTCGTAGCCGACGGCGACGAACGTCGACGCGGCATCGGCCATCGGGAACAGCCGGCGGTACCCCGTCGCCGAGCGCACCTCGAACGAGGGCGCATCGACACCATCCAGGAGCTCGGCGACGGCCACGACGTCCCAGTGCTGGGCGCTGCACCAACCCCCGGTGCAGTCGAGCACGGCGTCGAGCCGGCGCGTGCGCCCGCGCAGATCGGCGAGGGCCACCGGCCGCCCGGCGATCGCCAGCGGCCACGCCGCCTCGTCGATGTCTGGCGCCTCGTCGTCGATCCACGACACGGTCGGCATGGCGTCCGGCTCGAACATGGCGATCTCGTGCGAGCCGGTGAAGCGGCGCCGACCGCCGTCGGTGCCGATGAGTCGCGAGACTCCTTCCACCGCCGCCACCGCCACTGCGGCGGCACCCAGCACGGCCCCGGAGCCGAGCAGCAGCCGCCGGTCGAGATCGACCCGGCGGACCCTCGCCGGGCGCGACAGCAGGTGCCAGACGAACAGCGGGACGAGGGCGAAGGCGAGGAGGAAGTGCGTCCACAGCGCCGACCAGTAGCCCTCGCCGTGCCACAGGCCGGTGGCGTGCAGCATGCCGAGGGCGACGACGGCGACGACGCCCACGCCGAACGCCGCCGACAGCCAGCGGGTCGCCCGCCGGCGGCGCATCCCGGCGCGCACCGAGCCGCGCAGCTTGGCCGGCGCCAGCACCAGCAGGGCCGCCCCGCACAGCGCGTGGGCCGCCGTCCACCACCGGTTCCATCCTGTACCGACGGCCCAGGACGTCAGCCCGGTGGCGAAGGCGCCGATCAACGCCAGCTCGAGCAGCAGGTTGACCTGCCGGGCGTTGAGCCGGTGGTGGCGGCGGCCGGGCACGGTTCGACCGTACGACCTCGACCTGACTCCAGGTCAAGCCCGGATGGTGGCCGCGCCTACGCTCGGTCCGATGACCGCGCCGGCGTCCCTGCTCCCGATCGGTGAGGTCGCCAGGCTGACGCAGACCCCGATCACGACGTTGCGCTTCTACGAGCGCCGTGGCCTGCTCGAGCCGCCGGCCCGCGCCGGTGGGCAGCGCCGCTACGACCCCGCGGTCGTGATGCGGTTGATGGTCATCCGCTTCTGCCGCGTCGCCGGCCTGAGCATCGACGACATCGCCGAGGTCGTCGCCGACCGCTCGCCACGGCGGACGACGACGCGGGCGATCGCCGAGCGGCAGATCGCCACGATCGACGCGCAGGTGCAGCAGCTGGCGCTCGCCCGGCGGATGATGGCCGCGGTGCTCGCCTGCCGCTGTCCGACCGTCGAGCGGTGCGACTGCGGCGCGATGGACGACGTGATCACCGAGCTGCGGGCGTGGGCGCCAGCTTGACCCGTCGGAGCAGCTGGGCATTGAGCGCCACGACGATCGTCGAGAGGCTCATGAGGATGGCGCCGACCGCCGGCGACAGCGTGATGCCGGCCCACGCCAGGGCCCCGGCCGCGAGTGGGATGGCGACGACGTTGTAGCCGGCGGCCCAGACGAGGTTCTCGATCATCTTGCGATAGCTGGCGCGGGACAGCCGGACCACTGCGGCGACGCCGCGTGGGTCGCTGGAGCCGAGGATGACCCCGGCCGACTCGATGGCGACGTCGGTGCCGGCGCCGATGGCGATCCCAACGTCGGCGCGGGCGAGCGCCGGCGCGTCGTTGACGCCGTCGCCGACCATGGCGACCTGGTGGCTGCGATGGTGGAGCTCGTCGACGACGCGGTCCTTCTCCTCCGGCAGCACCTCGGCGAAGACCGCCTCGATGCCGAGCTCGGCGGCGACGGCCTCGGCGACCTGCCGCGCGTCACCGGTGACCATCGCGACGTCGATGCCCAGGCGGCGAAGGTCCTCGACGGCCTCCCGCGCTTCCGGGCGCACCTCGTCCTCGAGGGCGAACGCCGCGACCACCTCGTCGCCGCGGGCGAGGTACAGCACGGCCGCGCCTCGCGCCTGCCACTCGGCCATCGCCACCTCGAGCGTGGCGGGCGCCTCCAGGTGGCGCTCGCGCAACAGGGCCGGACCGCCGACCGCGTACGACGTCCCCTCCACGTCGGCCTCGACGCCCCGACCGGTCAGGGCGCGGAAGCCGCTCGCCCTCGGGAGAGGGCCCGGCGCGGCGGCCACGATGGCGCGGGCCAACGGGTGCTCGCTGTCGGCTTCCACAGCGGCCGCCACGGCGCCGCGCCTCGTCGTCGCCGAGGTCCTCGCGGCTGGCCACACCGCGCACGACGTGCCGGCCCTTGGTCAAGGTGCCGGTCTTGTCGAACAGCACCGTGTCGACCGTGCGCATGCGTTCGAGTGCCAGGCGGTCCTTGATCAAGATGCCGGCCCGGGCCGCCACGGCGGTCGAGAGGGCGATGACGAGCGGGATCGCCAGCCCGAGCGCGTGCGGGCAGGCGATGACCAGCACGGTCACCGTCCGCACCACGGCATCGTCGACGTCGCCGGCAAGGGTCCAGGCCGCGAACGTGATCACGGCGGTCACCGTGGCGACATAGAAGAGCAGGGCGGCGAAGCGGTCGGCGAGCGCCTGCGCCCGGCTGCGGCTCTGCTGGGCGTCAGCGACCAGCCGTTGGATGCCGGCCAGCGTCGTGGCGTCACCGACCGCCTCGACACGCACCCGCACGGACGAGTCGGTGGACACCGTGCCGGCGACGACGCGGTCGCCCGGCCCCTTCACCACCGGTCGCGACTCGCCGGTGATCATCGACTCGTCGATGGCCGCCTCGCCCTCGACGATCCCACCGTCGGCCGGGACGCGGCCGCCGGCGCGCACGAGCACGACGTTGCCGACGCGGAGCGCGCCGACGGGGACGGTCTGCACGTCGTCGCCGTCGACGACCTCGGCCTCGTCGGGCAGCAACTCGGCCAGTGCGGCGAGCGCGCCGCGGGCCTGGCCGATGGCCTTCATCTCCTGCCAGTGGCCGAGCAGCATGATCGTGACCAGGGCCGCCAGCTCCCACCAGAACTCGAGATCGAGCCAGCCCAGGCTGGTGGCCATCGATGCCCCGTAGGCGACGACGATCGCCATCGAGATGAGCAACATCATCCCCGGCTGGCGAGCGCGGAGCTCGGCGACCCCGCCCGTGAGGAACGGCCACCCGCCCCACCAGAACACGATCGAGCCGATCACCGGCCCGAACCACGACATGCCCGGCACGTCGATGCGGTAGCCGAACCAGTCCATCACCATCTCGGACGTGACGACCAAGGGGATGGTCAGCAGGAGGCTCACCCAGAAGCGCCGGCGGAACATCTCCGGGTCGTGCCCGGCGTGGGCGTCGTGGCCGGCGTGCCCGTCGTGCGTGGCGTGCCCCTCGGGCACGTGCTGGTGGAGGTCGTGGAGCGCCGACATGCCGACGACTTTATACCCCCCCAGGGTATATGCCAACCCCACCCACGCTGGGTCCTGCGCTACGGCTGGGCCACCTCGAGGTGGCGCCGCAGGGCGAGGAGGCGATCGCGCCAGTAGGCCTTCATCTTGTCGGCGGCCGGTCGGTCGGCGAGGCGGGCGTGCTCGACGGTCACGGTGGCCCTGGCGTCGCCCTTGCGCCTGGATGTACACGTTCACCCGCGTCGTCCCGTCGCCCCAGTCGAACCGGATCGACCGCGGCCGAGTGGCGGTCCGCTCGCTCAGCTCGCCGTCGGGCAGCCAGGTCGCCCATTGCGACCCGTCGGCGAAGGCGTCGAAGACCCGCTCGGCCGGCGCCGCCACGGTCCGTGACGCCGTCACGGTGAAGCCGTTGGGGTGCTGGCCGACGGCGCGCCGGCCCCGGGCCCGTTCGTAGCTCAACGTGATCGCCTGCGCCTCCCAGACGAGCGGCCCGATGCCGAGCTCCTCGGCAACGAGGCGGGAGATGGCGCGGTGCTCGAGCGCGTCGGCGTGGCGCTCGTCGAGCAGGTCGAACCACGCCTCCCAACCCCGACCCGTGCGCCGGCGGATCTCGGCGTCGGACGTGACCAGCACGGGTTCGTCGGCCCCGGCGGGTGGCGGCGCGGCCTGCAGCAGCACGGCCCGCGCCGCGGTGTAGCTCTCGCCCGTCTTGGCCATGCGGGCGCGCACCAGTTGCTTGAACGATCGTTCCTTGGTCATCGGATGCTCCTCTCGACGGCGGCCGCACCACGACTCACGCTCACGGTGCCCCGCCGGAAAGGGGCGCGTCGTCCGACATCCCGAGAGCTCGAGGCCCCCTTTGCCCTCCGAGGCCGGTGGCGTGAGCGCCGGCACGAGGGTTCGGCGGTGGGATGACGCCGTGGCGTGATGGTACACGCTCCCCTGCGGACCGAGCCGCCGGACGCCGGCGTGACTGCCCGGGCCGCGGACCGGGTAGCACCTCCACTGGCGGTCGGCGAGGAGGAGGCCCACGATGAGCCCGGAGCAGCAACGCCGTCGCGGCAAGGACGACGTCGACGAGGAGATGGCGGAGGCGGACACGGCCAACGGCGAACGGCCGCCGGCGACCGAGGACGACCCCGACGACGATCGCTGAAGCGCGTCATGGTCGGCGGCGGCGCGACCACCGCTCCAGCCCGGACTCGGTGATCATCGCGTCGAGGCCGACGATCGCGGCGCCGTGGAGTGCCCCCCGCTCCTCGTGGTGGGCATCGACCACCGCCGGCACCATGTCCCGCCGGAAGCGCATCAGGCCCTGCCGGAACGCCTGGTCGAACGGTCGCCGGGCGGCGCCGCGGATCGCTGGCGCCAGCCCACCGAGCGTCACGACGTCGGGGTCGAGGGCGTTGACGAGGCCGGCCAGCCCGCCCGCCAGGCGACGGGCGACGACGGCCACGGCGGCCGCCGCGGCGGCGTCGTCGGAGACGGTCGCGAGGACACGGCGGGCGAAGGCGCGGGGGTCGTCGGGCCGCGGCCGTCCGAGGTGCCGAGCGAGGGCGCGCCCGTCGACCTCCAGGTCCCAGCACCCCCTCGCGCCGCACGGGCAGCGCAGGCGCTGATCGCCGAACGGGAGGTGGCCGAGCTCGCCGCCGGCGCCGTGGGCCCCGGCGGCGGGACGGCCGCCGACGATGAGCGCGCCCCCGACGCCGACCTCGACCGTGACGTGGAGCGCGGTCGACGCGCCGCTCGCCGCACCCGTGCGGGCCTCGGCCAGGCCGGCCAGCGTCGCGTCGTTGCCGACGAGGAGCGGCACGCCCGGGACGGCGAGCGGGCCGAGGTCGGTGCGGCCCCAGCGCAACGTCGATGCCTGTACCAGCTCGCCGTCGGCGACCGTGCCGGCGACGGCGGCCGACACCGCCAGGACGCGCCCGGCGTGCCCCGCCGAGGTCGCGCGAACGGCGTTCGTGATCGGTGCCAGCACGTGCGGCGGCGTGCGGGCCCGGTGGCGGCCTGTGGCCGTCACGGTCGGCCGCCCGTCGACCCCGGCGACGCCGCACGTCCAGTCCTCGTGGCGGATGTCGACGAGCACCACGACCGGGCCGCGAGGGTGCGGATGCACGGTGGTCGTCGGCCGGCCCGGTCCTGAAGGCGGCGCGGGGACCTCGGCGATGAGCTCGAGGCGGCGCAGCCGCGCCGCGAGCTCGGTGGTCGACCCGCTCGTCATGCCGAGCCGCCGGCCGATGGCGGCACGGGTCGAGCCGGGCGCCGACCGCACCTCGGCGAGGAAGGCGACGGCACCACGCCAACGCTGCTCCGTGCCGCGCCGGTCGGGGTGCGCAGTCTGGGTCGGCATCAGTGTCAGCCATTATGCTCGGCTGCCGAGGAAACAACCGTGGATGGTCTGGAGAGGAGGGCGGGAGGTGGGTGCACCGTGGTGACAGCACCGTCGCCGTGCCCGCCTGTCGCGGCAGTCGGTCGAACGGCGGCGATCCAGGCCTACGTGGCCCAGGCCGCGGTCGGCTTCGCCGTGGCGGCGTTGGGCAGCAGCGTCGTGCTGGCCGCCAGGGACCTCGACGTGGAGGAGGCCAGGCTGGGCTGGCTGGCGTCGGCGTTCGGCGTCGGGCTGATCGTCGTCGGTGCCAGTGGCCGGTGGCTCCTGCGCGCCGGCACGGAACAGGCGCTGCGCGTCGGTGCCTCCGTGATGGCCCTCGGCGTGACGCTGCTCGCCCTGGCCTCGGACACCGCCCTCGTCGTGCTCGGGGGGTTCCTCGCGGGGCTCGGCGGCGCGCTCCTCGTGCTGCTCACCCCGGTGCTGCTCGCCGGTCCGGACGCCACCCGCCGGTTGAGCCGGGCGACGGCCGTGTCCAGCGCCGCCGGGGCCCTGGCGCCGGCCGTCCTCGGTGCCGTCGACCTCACCGGCCGTACCGGCCGCACGGCCCTGCTCCTCGTGGTCGTCCCACTCTTCGTGCTGGCGCGGTCCGGGCGCGGACCCGTCGCCGATCCCGGACCACCGCCGTCACCGGGCGGCGTGCCCGCCGGCGTGGCCCGGCGGTGGGTGGCGATCGTGCTGGCCGTCGCCGTCGAGTTCTGCTTCGTCGTGTGGGGTGCGGGCCGGCTGACCGAGACAGGGCTCGGCGACGGCACGGCGGCCGCCCTGGCCAGCGCCTTCCCGGTCGGGCTGGCTGTGGGCAGATGGGTGGCACCCGGGATGATGCGGCGCGGCTGGCCGCCGGTCGCCGTGGGGGCGGCGGCCACCGCTGCCGGCACGGCGCTGCTCGTCACCGGCGACAGCCCGGCAACGGCCGCGGTCGCGCTGGCCATCGCCGGTCTCGGCGTGGCGCCGTTCTACCCCGTGCTGCTCGGCGACTTGATGGCCGTCCCCCAACTGTCGGCATGGCGGGCGGCCTCCCTGGCCACGCTGGCGTCGGGCACCGCCATCCTCGCCGCGCCCGCGGTGCTCGGCGCCTTCGGCGACGCGTGGGGCCTGCGCATCTCGTTCGTGGTCACCATCCCCCTGCTGGCCGCGCTCGTGTTGGTGGCTGGGCCACACTGGCGACGATGATCGCCGAGAGCTCGCACGTGGCCGTCTCGATCGATCGGCGCGCCGACGACGTGCACGCGTTCGTGACCGACCCGCGCAACCTGCCGCGGTGGGCGGCCGGGCTGGCCGAGCGCGACGTGGAGCTCGTCGACGGCGCCTGGGTCTCCGACTCCCCGATGGGCCGGGTCACCATCGCCTTCGCGCCGCCGAACGGCTTCGGCATCGCCGACCACGACGTGACCCTGCCGTCAGGCGAGGTGGTCACCAACCCGATGCGCATCGTGGCGAACGGCGACGGTTGCGACGTCGTCTTCACCGTGCACCGGCGCGGGGGCATGACGGCCGACGAGTTCGCCGCCGACGTGGCCGCCGTGCGCGCCGATCTGGACACCCTCCGCTCGGTGATGCAGTCCTCGACGGCGGTGTCCGAGAGGACGACGTACTTCGTCGTCGAGCGGCGGACCGGCCCGCAGTGGGACCCGTCCCGGCCGCTCGAGGAGCAGTCCGGTTGGGCCGAGCACGCCACGTTCATGGACCGTCTCGTCGACGACGGGTTCATCGTGCTCGGCGGCCCGCTCGCCGACGAGCGCCGCGTGATCCTGGTCGTCCAGGCCGCGTCCGAGGACGAGGTCCGGACCGTGCTGGCCACCGACCCGTGGAGCGGCAGCCACCTCGTGGTCGAGTCCGTCGACCGCTGGACGATCCGCCTGGACGGTCGCGCCCGCTGAGACGGCGTCCCGGTGCTACGGCACCATGCCGTCGGTGGTGTCGCCCTCGGTGGGCGTGAGGTCGAGCGCGAGATCGAAGCCGTCCCCACCGCCGAAGTGGTCACCACCCTCGCCGCCGACGAGGAGGTCGCCACCGCGATCGCCACACAGCACGTCGTGGCCACGGCCGCCGCGCAGGACGTCACCACCGTGCCGCCCGAGCAGCAGGTCCGGGCCGCCCGTGCCGATCAGGACATCGCGCTGGCCGCTGCCGAGCCGCACCGTGAACGACGCCGAAGCCGTGGCGCTGCCGTCGGACACGGAGACCGTGACGGTCGCGGTGCCCGGCCCGCCCCTGGTCGTCGCCATCACGGTCCGCTGCTCGCCCGACCCGGTCACCGCGAGATCCTCGGCGCGGAGCACCCGCGGGTTGTCGCTGTCCAGCCCGACGGCGAGCTGGTCGAGGTCCGTGTCGGCGTCGCTGACGTGGAGGTCGACGGCGCCGGCCCGGCCGCCGGGATCGCACGCCCCGCCCGCCTCGATCGTGACGCCCGGCGGTGCTGCTGTGGCGGCGACGGGCTGCCAGTCGGGGCGGCCGTCGAGGCCGCCGTCGGCGGTGAGGTTCACGGCGTCGGTCCCGTCGACGTCCACCGCCACCACGTCGAAGTTCGAGCCCGTGAAGGAGGAGAAGACGAGGCGGGTGCCGTCCGGTGACCAGGCCGGCTCGAACTCGAAGCCGGGGCTGTTGGTGAGACGGGTCGGCCCGCTGCCGTCGGCGTTCATCGTGTAGACCTCGAAGTTGCCGTCACGACCGGCGACGAACGCGAGCTGGGTGCCGTCGGGCGACCATGACGGCATCCAGTCCGTCGCGGGGTTCGCCGAGACGTTCACGACATCCGTGCCGTCGGCGTCCATGACGTACACGTCGAGGCCGCCGCCGCGGACGCTGGCGAAGGCGATCCTGCTCCCGTCCGGCGACCACGCCGGCTGCTTGTCGTCGCCGGGACTCTCGGTCAGCCTCGTCTGGCCGGTGCCGTCGGCGTTCATCACGTACAGCTCGAGGTCACCGTCGCGGTTGCTCGTGAAGACGAGCCGCGTGCCGTCGGGCGACCACGACGGTTCGCTGTCGAAGGCGGGGTGGTTGGTCAGGTTCGTCTGGCCCGAGCCGTCGCCGGCCATCACGTAGATCTCGCCGTTGCCGTCGCGGTCGGAGAAGAAGGCGATCCGCTCGCCGTCCGCCGACCAGGCCGGGTCCATGTCCGCTGCGTCGTTGGGCGTCAGGTTCGTGGGCGCCGAGCCGTCCGGCCCCATCACGAAGATGTCGCGATCACCGAGGCGCGACGAGTCGAACGCGATGCGACCGTTGCGGCCGGGGAACGCCGCGCCGGCGTCCGCGGCGGCCGCGGCGACCGCGGCCGCGAGCACGCAGGCGCACAGCAGGATCCTCGCGCTGAAGATGCGAACGGCCATTGCTCCTCCGGGGGGTTCGTCGGGGCCGGCGACCACGGTCGCAGCACGCGGCCACGGAGTCGTGGAGACGACCTGGAGTTGCCGTGGAGATCGATCCGGCGGGCGACAGCGTCGCCGAGCAGGTCAGCGGACGAAGCGGAACAGGCGCGCGACGGCGGGTCGGACGGCCGGCCCGCCGCCCTGCGCCCGAGCCACCCCGACGCCGAAGCGCTCCGGATCCCCGTCGAAGGAGAGCTCGCGCAGCCCGGCCTCGACGAACCACGAGCGCACGGCCGGGCGCAGGTCCCCGTCCTCGAACCGGCCCCGCGTCCAGATCACGGTGCCGTCGGCGGCCAGCATCCACGGCACGGCGGCGACGGTGCCCTGGATCTCGACGGTCGGGATGTTGCCGAAGATCCCGCAGAGCAGCAGGAGGTCGACCGGCAGCACGTCGGCGAACGTCGCCACGAGGCCGGCGTCACCCTGGCGAACCTCGACGCCGGGAACGCTGGTGGCAGTGGTCCGTGCCGACGCGGCCAGATCCGCGTCCAGCTCGACGAGCGTCACGGTGGCCGGCAGCCACGGTCGCGCGGCCAGTTCCGGCAGGATGTCGCGGCCGTCGCCGGCGCACAGGCTCAGGATGCGGATCGGCGCGCCCCTCGGAGCGGCGTCGAGGAGCTCGCCGATGCGGCGTCGGACGACGGCGAGCCGGCGCGACAGCGACGAGTCGGCATCGGCGTACGACTGGTGCCACGCCACCCAGTCCTTCGACCCGCCCATCACGTCACCTCGGCGGACGGCGATCGGGGCACCGCAGCATCGTCGCGCACGTCGGAACGACGCATATCGTTGCCGCGTGGACGACTCCGATGTCCCCCGGTCGATCAACCTGGCCAGCAAGCTGGCGCTGTTCGACGAGCACTGGGCGCCGCGGACGGTCGCCCGCTTCAACGGCCACGACGTGATGGTCGTCAAGGTCGAGGGCGAGTTCGTGCGCCACCGCCACGACGACACCGACGACTTCTTCCTGGTCCTGAAGGGACGCTTGACGATCAGGATGCCCGACGGCGACGTCGTGCTCGGTCCCGGGGAGCTCTTCGTCGTGCCGGTGGGGGTGGAGCACCAGCCCGTGGCCGACGAGGAGACCGAAGTGCTGCTCATCGAGCCGAGCGGCACCCCGAACACCGGTGACCCGACCACGGCGGCGGCGCACGTCGTGATCTGACGCCCGCGCTCCGCCGATCGGGTGACCGCACCGGTCGGCCCGGCTGCCTACACTTGGCGCCGGCCTTCAACCAGATGGGTCGGCGGGCATCGCACCAGCTCGGAGGTCCCCATACATGCGGTTCGACACCGCACCGGGTCTCGAGATCCGTCTCGACACCCACCGCACCCGGCTGCGGGTCACCGTCGTCGGTGACATCGACGGCTCCAACGTCGCCACGTTCGCCAGCGTCGTCGAGGACGCCTGCAGCACGCCGATGGACGTCGACATCGACCTGGCGGCGGTCGGGTTCATCGGGGTCTGTGGCATGGAGCACCTGCACCGGGCCTACCGACGCCGCCGGCTCGAGGGGCGGCAGCTCCATGTGGGACCGATCAGCCCGAACGTCGCCCGGCTCTTCGCCCGGCTGGGTCACCCGTGCGCGGACCACGCCGATCGGGCCGGCATCGTCGCTACGGCCGGCGGGGACGAGCCGATCCGCCGGGACTGAGCCCGGAGGGCCCCGGGCGCACGCCGGCGACGGCGAACATCGTCACCGCCCAGAAGAACCGGCCGGCCCCGGCAGCCTCGACGAGCTGGCCGAGCCACGAGGCGGACTCCTCGGCGCTGAGCGCACCCGCCTGCCGTGCCGCGGCAGCCATCGTCGTGAACGGCGGCCGGAGGGGCCGAGTCGGATCGGTGGTGGTCATCGTGTCGGCGACCACGACGGGGTCCGGCACGCCGGCGCCGGCGAAGAGTGCCGGGAGTTGCCGCCCGACACGACCGTTGGCGGCGCCGTCCGCCCACGACGTCGATCACCTGTCTGGTGAGCCGCGGGTCGGCACCATGGATGGCGTGCATCCCCCAGTCGGTGTCGACGACCACGATCCGGCCACCGGGACGGGTCACGCGGACGAGCTCGGCCATCGCGGCGTCCGCCGCCTCGACGTGCTGGAGGACGCGCTCGCAGTGCGTCCCGTCGAACGCGGCATCGGCCAGCTCCAGCGCCAGCACGTCGCCCGTTCGGAGCTCCACGGACAACGACGGATCGGTCGTGCGCCGGCGGGCTTCGGCCAGCATCGTCGCGCTGGTTTCGATGCCGACGACGGCACCGTCGGGGCCGACGAGGCGGGCGAAGGCGCGTGTGGTGTCGCCGGTGCCGCAGCCGACGTCGACGATGCGGTCGCCGCGGCGCGGCGCCAGCAACTCGGCGGCCGCGGCGCGCAGGCGTGCGACCGCTGGGTCGGACGCCTGCTCGTCGAGCGCGGTGACGAGCGGGGCCGTGTCACGTTCGGCGTCGACGTCGCTGAAGCTGGCCAGCGTGGCCGCTCCCGCTGCCGCGTTCACGGGCGGGTCGCCCGCACGAGCCACGCCGCCGAGCCGTAGACGACACCCTCGCTCGTGACGTGGCTGTCGAGGCTGGCGCGCAGGGCGTCGAGGGCTCGGGCGCGGCCACTGTCGTCGAGCGGTTCGAGCATCCACCCCAGCAGGCCGACGACGAAGGTCTGCGCCTCGTCGGTGTCGTCGCCCAGCCACATCCCGTCGCTCACGGCGTCGAGCTCGATGTCGGTGAACCCGGCTCGGCCGAGGATGCCGCGCACCCG
The DNA here is from genome assembly GCA_963784255.1 of uncultured Acidimicrobiia bacterium. Lineage (GTDB taxonomy): Bacteria > Actinomycetota > Acidimicrobiia > Acidimicrobiales > Ilumatobacteraceae > JALZMG01. The sequence continues at coordinate 825,875 of CAWAQO010000009.1, forward strand.
ATCGGGGTCGGCCAGGGAGAACGGACCGGGCGCATCGGGCGGCGGGGTCGGTGCGTCCCGGCCGGCCGCCATCGCCGCGACGAGCGCACCGATCCACTCGTTCTGCGGGAGCGGTTGCCAGGTCACCAGGGACAGCCGCCCGCCGGGTCGGACGGCCCGGGCGATGTTGGTGAACGCGGCGACCAGATCACCGAAGAACATCGCCCCCGTCCGGCTGATGGCGACGTCGAACCCGGCGGTGTCGAAGGGGTGGATCTGGGCGTCGACCTGTTCGAAGTGGGCGTTGCCGACGCCCTCGGCTGCCGCGCGGCGCCGGGCGTGCTCGAGCATCAGCGCCGAGAGGTCGACACCGAGCGCCGCCCCGCCCGACGCGGCGCGGGCGGCGTCACGAGTGGTCTGCCCGGTGCCGCAACCGATGTCGAGCACCCGCTCGTCGCCCGCGATGGCCGCCACCTCGAGCAGCCGACGGTGGTAGCCGGCGACGGCCCGGTCGAAGCGGTCGGCATGGGCCGCCCAGTAGGCGCCCTCGTCGCCGTCCCACGCTCTGAGCTGCTCGACGTTGGCTGGGTCGACGCGCACCGTCCTGGTCGCCGTCATCACGGTCCTCCCGCTAATCTCTCTTTGGGAGACTTATTCTCTCCCAAAGGGAGAATCATGTCAAGTGCCCCGTCGCTCACGACCACGTCGTACGCCATCCTCGGGTTGTTGGCGGTGAAGCCGTGGACGACCCACGAGCTGGTCCAGCAGGTCGACCGCAGCCTGCGCCGCATGTGGCCGAGGGCGCAGAGCAAGCTGTACGAGGAGCCCAAGAAGCTCGTGTCGCACGGCTACGCCCGAGCGACCGACGACCCCGTGGGCCGGCGTCGGCGCACCCGGTACACGATCACGCCCAAGGGCCGCCGGGCCCTCGCCGCCTGGTTGCAGGAGCCCGGCGACGGGCCGGTGCTGGAGTTCGAGCAGTTGCTCAAGATCCACTTCGCGGACAGCGGCACCAAGGCCGACATCCTGGCCAACCTCGACGCCACGCGCACCTGGCTGCGCCAGCAGAACGAGGAGAACCTCGCCGCTGGGCGGGCCTACCTGGAGGGCCGCGGCCCGTTCCCGGAGCGCGCCGCGCTGAACCAGCTCGGTGGCCGGTTCCACACCGACTTCTACGTCATGGTCGCCGAGTGGGCGGCGTGGGCGACCGCCGTCGTCGAGACGTGGCCGGACGACGTCCGCGAGGCCCCGTTCGACCGCGAGGGCACCGCCGAGACCGTGCGCCGGGCCGAGGAGCTCGCCGTCCTCGTCGCGCCGCGGCCGGACGGCGCCTGACCGCTGGTCGGCGGGCGGGTCAGGGACCGGGGAAGGCCCGCTCGAAGCCGGCCCCGAACTCGACGTCACCGTCGATCTCGAGCGCCGTCCGGCGCGGGCGACCGAGCAGCAGCGCGAGCAGGTCCCGGCGCGTCCCGGTGATCGTCGCTCGCGGTCGGTCGGTGACGGACCCGGCTGGTCCCGACGTGACGACCCCGCCGTCGACCGACACGATCCACCTGAAGTCGTCGGCAACCAGCAGCCAGGTCCCCTGGACGGACCCATCGACATCGCGGTGGTTCACGCGGCACGTCGGGAGCCAGCCGAGCCTCGTCGGGAGGGCCACCTCGACGAGGAGGTCGCTCCAATCGGGGAACCCGACGTCGAGATCGACGCCGTGCACGTCGACCTCGGTGAGTCGAGCCAGCGCCAACCGCGCCAGCGGGATCTCGCCCAGGTCGGCGTTGTCGATCGGCTCCGTGACGGTGGCCGCCCAGCCCGCCGGACCGATCGACGACCACAGCGCGTCGAGGCGAGCCGCCGTCGCCGCCCAGTCGTCGACGACGTCGTAGGGCAGCTCCCCCGGTGCTGGCTCGAGCGTCGCCGGTCGCTGCCCCGCCCGGCCCAGCGGGTAGTAGGACGTCGCCCGTCCGTCGAGCGTGTCGACGGTCATGCGCAGCAGCGCCGCCGCGCCGTAGCGGAGGTGGCAGACGATCGTCAGCCGGTTCCAACCGGGGAGGCGGCTGGGCGCAACCAGGGCGTCCACGTCCAACTCCCGCAGGACGGCGATGAGGTGCGCCGTCCGCTCGGACGATCGACGGGCGACGTCGCTGGCGTGTGAGAGGTCGTCCACGACCACCAGATTGCCGCTTGACGTGATCGAACATATGTTCTATCCTTGGTGTCATGAACACGGCGGCAATCGACGCACTGCCACCGGTGCTGGCCGCTGTCGATCCCCGCGGCTGCGATCGGACCGGCCTGGCGGCGCTGGTGGCGGCCTGTCAGCGGGTGCGCGGCGCCCTGGACGCGCTGGAGGCACGGATCGCCGGCGCGGCGTCGGACGTGGCGGAGCCGGCTGTCGTCGTGCTGCTGGACGAGGGCCGTCGCTCGGGCAAGGACGCGCAGGCGGCCGCCGACCGTGGTGTCGCCTGCCACTTGTTGGCCGGGCTGCACGATGCCCTGGCGACTGGCGAGGTGTCGGCCGGTCACGTCGATGCCGTGGCCCGCACGGCCAAGCACCTCGACGACGAGGCCACGGACGAGCTCCGACAGTTGGCCGCACCGATCCTCGACGCCGCCAGGACGTCGACGGTGGCGGTGTTCGAGCGGCAGATGCGCGACCTCGGCCGGCTGCTGTCGCGCGACGACGGTGTCGGTCACCACGAACGGCTTCGCCGGCAGCGGTCACTGCGACGCTGGGTCGACCACCAGACCGGGATGCACCACACCCATGTGCTGCTGCATCCCGAAGCAGACGCTCGGCTCTCGGTCGCCCTCGACGCCGCGGTCGCCGCGGAACGGGCCAAACCCGAGCTCGAAGAGCGCACGCTGGAGCAGCTACGTGCCGACGCTTTCGTCGACCTCGTCGCCGGCAACGGCGGCGGCCAGCGCCGCCCGCCCGGCATCGCCGTGCTCGTCGATCTCGAGACCCTGCGAGGCGGCCTGCACGACAGGTCCGTCTGCGAGACGGCCGACGGCCACGACCTGCCACCCGCGGCGGTGCGCCGCATGGCGTGTGACGCCGAGCTGATCCCCGTCGTCCTCGACGGCAAGGGCGTCACCCTCGACGTGGGCCGCGCCCAGCGGATGGCCACGCCTGCCCAACGGGTCGCCTTGCGGGCGATGTACCGGTCCTGCGCCCACCCTCATTGCACGGTCCGCTTCGCCGACTGCGAGATCCACCACGTCATCGAGTGGCACCCCGACGGGCGGACCGACCTCGCCAACCTCCTGCCCCTGTGCAGCCAGCACCACCACCTCGTCCACGAAGGTGGCTGGGCGCTCACCCTCCACCCCGACCGCACCGTCCACCTCCGGCGACCCGACGGCACCACCGCCTTCAACGCCCCGACCACCATCGCCCGTGCCCGCGCTCCCGCCGCCTGACCACCGCTCGGGAGCAGCGTCTCCGGCGACCATGCTGGACGAGCGGTGGCGGGCGATGGCCGACGGCTCGTCGATCACGCTGACGTCCCCGCTTGACCGGAGCACACGCTGGCGGGACCCGGCCGTACCATCGCCGCATGAGCGAGCCGCCCACGTCGATCACGTCCGTGCCCCGGTTCCGCAACCCGCCGGGCATGCCGGACGAACTGCTGCCGTACTCGCTGTCGGTCACGCACGGGGGCGTGGTGCGCACGGCGGGGCTCGTCGGGATGAACTACCGCACGGGCGCGCCGGCCTCGCACACCGACTTCGTCGTGCAGGTGCGGGCCACGATGGAGAACCTGCAGATGGTGCTCGCCGACGCCGGCACGTCGCTCGAACGCGTCCTCGAGACGTCCTGCTACCTCGACGACATCGGCCGGTGGGACGAGATGAACGCGATCTACGTCGAGTACTTCACCCACACGCGGCCCGTGCGGACGACGATCGAGACGCGGCTCGTGCCTCCGTACCTCTTCGAGATCTCCGCCGTCGCCGTCGCGTGACTACCCGCGCTGATCCGCCGGTGTCGGGATGGCACCGGTCTGGCGGAGCGCGAGCAGGTTGTCGACGATGCCGCGCTGGTGCACGACGAGCCCGTGGTCGTCGAACGTCAACCAGAGCATCTCCTCGAACACGAGCCGCTTGCCGGTCGGCGCCAGCGGACCCCACGGTCCGCGCTGGGTGCCCTCGATGCGCAGGTGCACGGCGACCCGGTCGCCCTCGGCGCACAGGGCGAGCAGCTCCTCGTGGTAGTCGGGGAACGTGGCGATCGCCCCTTCGACCATCGCGCGGACGCCGTCGTGACCGCGGCGCAACGGCGCGTACGGGCGGTAATCGGCGGTGAAGTCGACGCTGTACAGCTCCGGGACGACCGCCAGGTTTCGTCCGTTCCACACCTCGTCGAAGAGACGGTGGACGGCCCGCTTGTGCGCGTCGATGGAGCTCATCCACGGATGCTGCCAAAGGCGGCCACTCGGAGGGCGGGCATTGCATCGAGGGGACCGCGGGCGGGTCACCGACGGTGCAGCTGCCACCGATCTCCGGCCAGCTCCTCGCGGCTGAGGGTCAGCGTCGGCACGCCGGGGAGGGAGTAGTGGTCGAGGGCCAGCGTGACCGCTTCCGGACTGGCCTCCTGGACGCACACGACCTGTTCCTCGCCGCAGCCGCGGTCGAGCAGGGTCCAGCGATCGGCGAGCGAGGAGAGGCCGATGTCGCGCACCTGGCGCTCGGCGTCGACCCGGCGGTCATGGATGCCCACGTTCCCGCCGAAGACCGTGAGCGCCCGCCACGAGCCACCACGTTCCTCCACGAACCCGCAGAGCTCGTCATCGTCGTCGCGACGAACCTCGATCATCGAGCGATGGTCGCACGCGGAGCGTTCTGGCGGCGGCCACGATCAGGGCCGTGGCCGACGCCATCTTCGAGGATCCCCGCCTGGCGCAGGTCTACGACGCGCTCGAGCCCGACCGCGGCGACCTCGACGTCTACGCGGCGATCGTCGACGAGCTCGGCGCGCGATCCGTGCTCGACATCGGCTGCGGCACGGGCACGTTCGCCTGCCTGCTGGCGCGCCGCGGTGTCGACGTGACGGGCGTCGACCCGGCAGCCGCCAGTTTGGAGGTGGCTCGGTCCAAGCCGGGCGCCGACGCCGTGCGCTGGCTGCACGGCGACGCCACCACGCTGCCACCGCTCCAGGTCGACGCGGCCTTCATGACCGCCAACGTCGCCCAGGTGTTCCTCGCCGACGACGAGTGGGCAGCCACGCTCGGTGCTACGCGGCGCGCCCTCCGCCCGGGCGGCTGGGTCGTGTTCGAGACCCGAGACCCCGCCCGCCGGGCCTGGGAGCAGTGGACGCCCGAGCTCACCCGCACCACCGTGCATGTGCCGGGCGTCGGCGAGGTGACGTCATGGGAGGAGGTCACCGACGTCGACGGCGAGCTGGTGACGTTCCGGTCGATGACCGCCTTCCCTGCGGACCTCGTGCTCGAGTCGGTCTCGACCCTGCGCTTCCGGTCACGGGCCGCGGTCGAGGCGTCGTTGGCCGATGCCGGCTTCGAACCGGCCGAGGTCCGCGACGCACCGGATCGCCCCGGCCGCGAGATGGTGTTCCTCGCCAGGGCTCGCTGTCGCCCGGCGGCGTGAGGCTCTCGGCCAGCACCGGCGCGCCGACATCGCCGGTCCACGTCAGCCACCCCTCGTGACCCGACGGCGTCCCCGCCGTCAGGTCGTCGACCACCTTCCCGACCCGGGACGGGCGCAACACCGACGACGTCGCCGCGATCGGGTAGACGTCGCACGAGGAGGAGCCGCCGCCGTCGACCGCCGCCGTTGGCAGCCGCCGTGGCGGGCCACACGCCGATCCAACCCGCCGTGAGCACGCAGGCCAAAACGCACGACAGATGCCGCGTCCCTCGCCCCATCCCGTGCCTCCCGCTTTCGCCCGAAGGCGCCCCGTCCCGAACAGTCCCGGGCGGGAACGTCGCGCACGCGGCGCGTCCAGACATGTGGTTCGGCGGCGCCCGTGCACGATGATGTCCTCTCGTGACGTCAGACCCCGACACCGACGACGGCGCGGCCCGGGACATCGACGTGGTGAGGGCGGTCTACGCGGCGATGGCCGCCGGCGACGTCACCCGACTCTTCGAGCTCGTCGACCCGGATTGCGTGATCACCCAGGACCCGCGCCTGCCGTGGGGCGGCCGCCACGTCGGTCACGCCGGGCTGGCCACGTTCGGGCTGCGGCTCCGTGAGGCCATCCAGTCGAGCGTGACCACCGACGCGCTCTTCGCCGCCGACGCCGACGTCGTCCAGGTCGGACGGACGCGGGGGACGACGGTGGCCACGGGAACCCCGTTCGACATCGCCGAGGTCCATCGGTGGAGGGTCCGGGACGGCCGCGTGGTCAGCGCCCACTTCTCGATCGACACGCCGGCGATGCTCGCCGCACTCGGCGCCTGATCCGCGCCGGTCCGTCGACGACCAGGTGCCGCCGAGTGGCAGCCGGCGATCATGAGGATCGCAACGTCGTCATGCGCCACGCGCGGGTGGATCGCCGCTCGGCGCGGAGAAGACTCCGCGCTTCCCACGTTGCCTCGTCTCCCAGAACCGTGGTTACCTCTCCTTGCGGCCGGACCGAGGGAGTCCGGGGCGGGAAAGTGAGGAAATCATGAAGACGCGATTCGTCGCGCCTCTGGTCGCGCTCGCAGGTGCGAGCGTCGGCGTCGCGGTGTCGGGCGGTGTGGCGCTGGCCCACGGCGTGAACATCGCGGCCGAGGCGATCTGTGACGACACGGGCCAACCGGTGATCGAGTTCTTCTCGGAATCGTGGAGCACGTTGCAAGAGGGCGAGAACCCCCAGATCGACATCAGCTTCGACGGGATCGTCGTGTTCTCGGGCGCCTACGTCATGCCGGACAACTCCTTCTCCGGCTCGGCTCCGGCGCCGGACGGCAAGGGCGCCGGCGACGACGTGTGGGTGACCGCCGAGGCGGTCGGCAACTGGGGCAACGGCGCCGACGGCGGCCAGACGGCGAGCGTGCTCGTCACCATCCCCGAGGACTGTGGCGGCGAGGTGGACCCCGCGCTCGGCCGGTTCACGGGTGGCGGTCACCAGGTCCGGATCGGTGAGGCTCGTGTGACGCGCGGTCTCACGATCCACTGTGACCTGCTGCTGTCGAACAACCTCGAGGTCAACTGGGGCGGCAACCAGTTCCACATGACGGAGCACCTCGAGACGGTGGCGTGCACCGACGATCCGGACATCCACCAGGCGCCGCCGCCGGCCCCGCTCGACACGCTCATCGGCGTGGGGACCGGCCGGTACAACGGCACCGACGGTTACACCGTCGAGTTCACCCTCGTCGACGCGGGCGAACCCGGGCGCGACGACATGGCGGCGCTGCTGATCTACGAGACGGCGAACCCGACCAACATCGTGCTGAACGTCCCACTGCAGCTGCTCACGGGTGGCAACCTGCAAGCCCACTACGACCAGCCGCACAGCTGATTGGCACCACGTCTGCGTCACCGCACGAGCCGTCGACGGTGAGTGCGGTGACGCAGACGGCGGATCAGGGGTGACTCCGGCGGCCCGCCCGATGGCAACATCGCGGGATGCCCCGAGCGCGACGTCTCGATCACCACCCCCGACGGCACGTGTGGTGCCAGCCTGCACACCCCTGACGGCGACGGGCCGTGGCCGGCGGTGATCATGTTCACGGACGCCGGTGGCGTGCGCGACACGTTCCGCGCGATGGCCCAGCAGCTCGCCGACGCCGGCTACGCCGTCCTCCTGCCCGACGTCTACTACCGCAACGGTCCGTTCGAGCCCTTCGACATGCGCACGGCGTTCGGCGATCCCGCCGAGCGGGACCGCCTGATGGCGCTCGTCGCCGGCTTGAGCAAGGACGCGGCCGCCCGCGACACCGGGGCCTTCCTCGACTTCCTCGCCGCGCCAACCCGAGGTCGCCCCCGGCAAGGTCGGCACGACCGGCTACTGCATGGGTGGTGGCCTCGCCCTCACGGCGGCCGGGCGGTTCCCGGACCGCGTCGGCGCCGCGGCGTCGTTCCACGGCGGGCGGCTGGCCACCGGCGCGCCGGACAGCCCCCACCTCCTCGCCGGCTCGATGGCCGCGACCGTCTACGTCGCGGCCGCCGAGAACGACGCGTCCTTCGACGACGAGCAGGCCCGCCTCCTCGCCGGCGCGCTGACCGACGCCGGCGTGGACCACACGATCGAGACCTATCCCGCCGCCCACGGCTTCGCCGTCCCCGACAACCCGACGCACGACGAGGCGGCGGAAGCGCGCCACTGGCAGGCGCTCGCCGACCTGTACGGGTCGAAGCTCGGCGTCACCGCCCCGTGAGGATGCGTTCGATCACGGTCATGTTGCCGATGGCGTCGTCCGGCGGCAGCGGCACGGCCGAGCCTTCACGCAGAGCCATCGAGAAGGCGTCGCCCTGGACGCCGTACGGGTCGGCGGCCGCGACCTCGATCACCGTCAGGTCCGGGGCGACGGGCGGATCACCGCCGGCGGCACGGATGATGCGCGTCGGGCGTTCGGGCGGGATGTTGAACGGGATCTCCACGACGAGCCGGCCGGCCGTGCCGAGCAGGTGGACCCGCTGGTCGTCCTCGAGCACTGTCGAGCACGTGAACGTCGCCTGACGCCCGCCGAAGTCGAGCACCGCCGACGTGAGGACGTCGGTCCCGAACGTCGGGTCGCGGCGCACGGTGGCGACCACCCCGTCCGGTTCGCCGTCGAACATCCAGCGGGCGACGTTGATCGGGTAGCAACCGATGTCCATCACCGCGCCGCCGCCGTACGCGGCGATGTTGCGGATGTTGCCGGGATCGACGTTGCGATAGGAGAAGAACGCCTGGATCGCCAGCAGGTCGCCGACCGCGCCCTCGTCGACGAGGGCGCGCACCCGGCGCCACAGCGGGTGGACGCGGTACATGAACGCCTCCATCAGGGCCACGCCGGCGCCCTCACAGGCGGCGACCATCTCGACGGCCTCGGCCGCCGTCATCGCCAGCGGCTTCTCGCACAGGACGTGCTTGCCGGCGGCGGCCGCCCGCTTCGTCCACTCGGCGTGCAGGTGGTTGGGCAGCGGGATGTACACCGCCTCGACGTCGGCATCGGCGAGCAGTGCCTCGTACGAGCCGTAGGCGCGCCGGATGCCGAGGTCGCCGGCGGTCGTGGAAGCGCGATGGGGATCCGCGAGGCGATGGCGATGACGTCGCAATGAGCGGACCGCTGCATCGCCGGGATCACCTTGCGGGTGGCGATCGCCGCGCACCCGAGGATCCCCCAGCGCACCCGCTCGACGTCGTTCATGACGCGTCGCGGACCTTCGCGTAGGCGGCCCGGACGTCGGCGGCTGCGGCTGCCGAGGCCGGTGCGGGGTCGATGACGTCGCCGTCGCCGAGCTTCCAGCGGTCGGCCACGTCGGACGGCTCGGCGCCGGTGGCGACGGCCGCGGCCTGGACGCACGCGCCGGCGGCGACCTGCTCGTCGTCGACCGGCACCAGCACGGCTCGCCCGCTGAGGTCGGCGAGCACCTGCCGGTAGGCGCGCGAGCGGGCCCCGCCGCCGACGAGGATCAGCCGGCCGTCGGCAGGGGCGAACGCGCCGAGCGCATCGAGGCCGTCGAGCAGCCCGCACACGACGCCCTCGACGGCCGCCCGGGCGAGCTGCTCCCGGCTGACGTCGCTGCGCATCCCGGCGAGCACGCCGGTGGCCTGCGGACGGTCGGGGGTGCGCTCGCCGTCCAGGTACGGCAGCAGCACGAGACCGCTCGCACCGGGCGCCGCGGCGAGGGCCAGCTCGTCGAACGCCGCGTGGTCGACGCCGAGCAGCCGGCGGGCCGCGTCGGTGACCTTGGTGGCGTTCAGCGTGCACACCAGCGGGAGGTGGCGGCCGGTGGCGTCGGCGAACCCGGCGACGTTGCCCGACGGGTCGGCCGTCGGCGTGTCGCTGACCGAGTACACCGTGCCCGACGTCCCGATCGACACCACGACGTCGCCGGAGCGCAGTCCGACGCCGAGCGCGCCGGCCATGTTGTCGCCCGTCCCGGGACCCACCGACCGCGCCGTGCCACTCGCCAGCCACCTCCCGTGGCCCGAGCACCTCCGGCAACGCCGTGGACCAGTCCCGGTCGCCGTCGACGATGGCCAGCAGGTCGTGGCGGTAGCCGCCGGTCGCCGCCGACCAGTAGCCCGTCCCGGACGCGTCACCGCGATCGGTGACCAGCCGTCCGGTCAACCTGAACGTGAGCCAGTCGTGGGGCAGGACGACGCGCGCCAGTCGCCGCCACGCCTCGGGCTCGCGCCGGCGCAGCCACGACAGCTTGGTGATCGTGAAGCTGGCGACGGGGACCGACCCGCAGGCATCGGCCCACGCCGACCGGCCGCCGGGGAGCTGGTCGAGCAGCCACGCCGCGTCGGGCGCCGACTCGGTGTCGTTCCACAGCTTGGCCGGGCGGATGACCTCGAGGCGGTCGTCGAGGGCGACCATGCCGTGCTGCTGCCCGGCCACGCTGATGGCGTCGATCGCCGGCTCGCCGGCCTGTCGCCATGCCGCCTCGAACGCGCTCCACCAGGCGGCCGGGTCCTGCTCGGATCGCGGCGGCTGGGTCGGCGGGTGCGGCGATGATCCCCGCCCGACGACCCGGCCGGTGTCGAGGTCGCGGACCTCGACCTTCGTGGCACTCGTCGACGAATCGACGCCGGCGACGAGCGGCTCCATCGGGTCGCGCCTTGCTCAGCCGTGGAACTCGGCCAGCTCGCGCTCGGACACCTCGCCGGGCAGCTTGCCCATGATGATCATCGCCAGCACCTCGTCCTTCGTGACGTCGTCCTTGTTGACGGTGCCGACGAGCTTGCCGGTGAGCATCACGCTGATCCGGTCGGCCAGGTCGAACACGTCGTGGATGTCGTGGCTGATGAGGAAGATCCCGATGCCCTCCGACTTGAGCTGGGCGACGAGGTGGTGCACCTGCCCGGTCTCGGCCGGGCCGAGCGCGGCCGTGGGCTCGTCCATGATGAGGACGCGGGCGTTGAAGTAGATCGCCCTGGCGATCGCCACCGCCTGGCGCTGGCCACCCGACAAGGACTTGACGGGCGTCTTGAGGTTGGTGAACCGCGGGTTCAGCCGGCGCATGACCTCGCGCGTCGCCGACGCCATGGCCGGATCGTCGATTGCGCCGGTGAACGTCCGCATCTCGCGGCCGAGGAAGACGTTGCCGGCCGCGTCGATGTTGTCGGCCAGCGCCAGCTTCTGGTAGATCGTCTCGACCCCGTGCTTCTGGGCGTCGCGCGGGACGTGGAGGGTCACCGGTTGGCCGTTGATGAGGATCTGGCCGGAGTCCGCCGGATGGGCGCCCGACAGCGTGTGCATGAGCGTCGACTTGCCGGCGCCGTTCCCGCCGAGGAGGGCGACCACCTCACCGGGGTAGAGGTCGACGCTGACACCGTCGACGGCGTGGAGGCCGCCGAAGGCCACGCGGATGTCGCGCATCTCCACGAGCGGCGCGACCCCACGCTGCGACGGCGGCAGCACGGCCGGCTCGTCGGTCATCGGCAACCCCTTTCAGCGAAGCGAGTGTGCATCTCGACAGCCCTCGCCGGCCCTACGGCTCACCGGTCTGGATCACCAAGGCAGCCACGACCAACCCGACCACGAGGGCGGCCACGGCCGCCCGCCGCCGACCGCTGCGCAGGGCGGCGTCGACGGCCACCGCCGAGACCAGCACGACGCCGACGACGACGTCCTGCGACGGGGAGTCGATGTTCAGCAGCCCCATGCCCGAGCGCAGCGACTGCATGATGACGGCACCGAGCACCGCGCCGGGCACCGTCCCGATGCCGCCGGCGAACGACGTGCCGCCGATCACCGCTGCCGCGATGACGTCGAGCTCGTTCTGCACGCCCAGGTTGGTCGTCGCCGAGTTGAGGCGCGCCGTCTGGATGGCGGCGCTGACGGCGACCAGCACGCCCATCAGGACGAACGTCAGCATGACCGTGCGTCGGGTGTTGATCCCGCTCAGCTCGGCCGCCTCGGGGTTGCCCCCGTAGGCGTACACATAGCGGCCGAACCGGCGCCGCCGGGCGAGGTAGGTGATCACCAAGGTCGCGCCGATCAGGATCACCACGGGGTTGGCGACGCCCAACGGCTCGCCGGTCACGGGCGAGATGTAGCGGTTGGCGATCAGTCCCACCCCGGCGAGCACGGCGCCGCAGCCCACGACGCCGATCGTCACGTCGACCCACGCCGGCCGAACGGCGAGCCCGTAGCGCTGCCGGCGGCGGCGCGACAGGTGCAGGCTGAGCACGACCGCGACGCACCCGACGGCGGCGAGCAGCCAGCTCTGCCACTCACCGAGGGTTCCTCGCGCCGCCGCCGAGGAGCTGGAACGTGGAGTCGAGCGGAGCGAGCGTCTGTCCCTGCTTGTCGCCGAGGCGGAAGATGGCGCCCCGCCAGACGAGGAAGCCGCCGAGCGTCACGATGAACGACGGCACACCCCCGTAGGCGACGATGAACCCGGTCACCCCGCCGACGAGCGCGCCCATCGCGGCACCCACGGCGAGGGCGATGAGCCACGCGTACGAGCTGTTGCGCAACCCGCCGATCGTCACGTCGAAGCCGAAGAAGGCGATCGTCCCGTCGGTCTGGACGAGCGCCATCGTGTAGCCGAGGAAGCCCAGCAGCGACCCCACCGACAGGTCGATGTTGCGCGACACGATGATCAGGACCATGCCCGTCGCCATGATGGCGATGGACGTGCTCTGGACCGAGAGGTTCCACAGGTTGCGCGCCGTCAGGAAGTCGCCGCCCGACCGGATGTTGAAGGCGACCCAGATCACGACGAGCGCGATCACCATGCCCAGGAGCCGGGTGTCGATCTCGGTGGACGCCAGCACCGAGCGCCACGAACCCGGCGGTGCCGGCGCGGCGGCCGGTGGGCTCGGCGTCCCGGTGGTCGCCGGTTGATCCGGCGAGCGGACCTCAGTCATGCATCACGTCTTCCCTGGCGCGGACGCGTCCCACCCGGGTGGGTGGGACGCGTCCGGACCACGGTCGGGCGGCCTCAGCCGCAGGCGGCGACGGAACCGGCTTCCACGCCCTCGCAGAGGGTCGCCTCGTCGATCCACCCGGCATCGAGGACGACATCCAGGTTGTCCTGGGTGATCGGGATCGGCTCGAGCAGGATCGAGGTCAGCTCGTTGCCCTCTGGCGAGGTGAACGGAGCCGTCCCCGCGACCGCGGTCAGGTCCGGGTTGGCGCACAGCGCGATCGCCGCCTCGCCGGCCGCCGTGCCCAGCTCCCGGCTGTCCTTCCAGACGTCCACGGTCTGGGTCCCGAGGGCGACCCGGTTGAGCGCCGCCTGGTCACCGTCCTGGCCGGAGACCGGGACCTGGCCGGCGAGGCCCTGGGCCTCGAGGGCGGCGACGACGCCGCCGGCCATCCCGTCGTTCTCCGACAGCACGGCGTCGACCTCGTTGTTGTTGTCCGTGAGGAACTGCTCCATCTGGGTCTGGGCGAGCGCCGGGTCCCAGTTGTCGGTGTAGGTCTCGCCGACGATCGTGATCGTGTCGCTGCTCTCGCCTTCGGCCGGGATGCCGGCATTGGTGTACCCCTGGCGGAGGAAGTCGGCGTTGGCGTCGGCGGCGTTGCCCTTGATGATCACGAAGTTGCCCTCCGACACGACGTCGAGGACGGCCTGCGCCTCCATCTCGCCGACCTTGACGTTGTCGAACGACAGGTAGAGCACGCCCGGATCCTCGATCAGGCGGTCGTAGGCGATGACCGGGACGCCCTGGGCGACGGCCGCTTCCACCGACGGCTTGATGGCCGTGCCGTCCTGGGCCAGGATCACCAGGACGTTGGCGCCCTGCGCGATGAGGTTCTCGACGTTGCTGGCCTGCGTCTCGGCCGACGACTTGGCGTCGTTCGAGATGTACGAGCCGCCGCCGGCCTCGATGGCGGCCTTGGAGCGCCGGCTCGTCCCACTTGGCCCAGCGCTCCTCCTGGTAGTTGTTCCACGAGACGCCGACGACGCAGTCACCGCCGCCGCCTCCCGTGCCGGCCGGTGTGGTCGAGCCGGCCGGCGTGGTGGCACCGGCGGCAGCGGTGGTCGCACCGCCGGCATCGTCATCGTCGTCGTCGCCACATGCGGCGAGGACCAAGGCGGCAGTCAAGACGAGTGCCGCCGATCGGCGAACGTGCATACGGGTCTCCTCCCCCTGTCGACGCGGTGTTCCCTGATGGATCCGCGAGCTCGTGCGCATGGTAGTCGTACCCCCTGGGTCGTTGATGGACTGAGTCGGACGGCCGGATCCGGCCGCCGGTGCTGGAGCCAGCCGGCCGGGTCGGTGAGGATCGGTTCGAAGGCCAGCTCGGCCGCCCCGAGCAGCGGGGCATCGACGCCGAGCGTCGCCGGGACGACCTCGACGAGCGCGCGGGGCGCGGCGAGGGCGCGGCGGTCGAGCTCGTGCTCGATCGTGGGCGTCGACGAACGGATGGAGCAGCGCGAGGTGCCCGCCGAGCACGACCCGCGACGGGCTCAGCACGTTGACCAGCCCGGCGAGGCCGATGCCCAACCACTGGCCGATCCCGGCGAGCGCGGCGCGCGCGGTGGCGTCGCCGGCGGCGGCGTCGGCGAGCGATCGCCTCGACGGCGGCCCGTCCACCGTCGGGTGGGCGGCCGGCCCGCACGAACAGCGCCTCCTCGCCCACCTCGGTCTCCCAGCACCCGACGGCGCCGCAGCGACACGTCGCGCCGGCGAGTGGGTTGACGGGCAGGTGGCCGATCTCGCCGCCGAAGCCGGCGACGCCGGTCAGCGGCCGGCCGGCGGCGATGATCCCGCCGCCGAGGCCGACCTCGCCGGAGAGGAAGATGGCGTCATCGGTGCCGGCCGCCGCGCCGCGCCGGTGCTCCGCCAGGGCGCCGAGGTCGGCCTCGTTGGCGATCACGATCGGTGCCGGCGGCGCACAGGACGCCGGCCAGGGCGGCACCCAACGGGACGTCGCGCCACCCGAGGTTCGGGGCCGTCGACACGAACCCGTCGTGGCGCCGGACGACGCCGACGACCGCGACCCCGATCCCGACGAGGGCATCGGTGCGCCACGTCGCGGCAGCGCCATCGGCGAGCTCGGCGAGATCGGCGGCGATGTCGTCGACGGTCAGCTGCCGGCGGCCGCTCGACCCGCACGAGCTCGATGACGTGCCCACCCACGCCGATCACGGCCATGGCGAGCGAGTCGACGGCGATCTCGAGGGCCAGCACGAGCGCCCGCCCAGGGATCGAGGCGCACGAGTGGCGACGGCCGGCCCGGGAGGCCGGACGACTCGCCCGCGATTCGCTCGACGACAGTCCGGCGGCGACGAGGTCACCGACGAGCCGCCGGATGCCGCTGCGGGTCAGCCCGGTGCGCTCACCGAGCTCGGAGCGCGACAACGGCCCGTCGGCGTGCAGCGACCCGGACGAGCGCGCCCAGGTTGGCCCGCCGGATCGTCTCGCTGCGCTGCCCACTGTCCCCCCGCACCGTCACGCGCGGATTTGTGCCCCTCGGGTCGAAATACCTCTGTCGAGCTTCTACAGCGCCGGGCCGCGGTGTCAAGGGCCGCCACGCGGCCGCGCGGCTCGCCGCTGTGGTTCAATCCGGTCGTGGGGAGGCTCGGCGCGCGGCACGGTGATCGTCGGGATGGCGCTCGTGCGCGGCCACCGGGTGCGGCGGTCGCCGGCGGACCGGCGGCCGCGGACGCGCCGCACTTCGTCGCCGACAGCGGCGGGATCGACCACCGCTACGAAGGCGACTTCCAGTACTTCGTCGGCGGCGGGGTGGCCGCGTTCGACTGCGACGACGACGGTCGCAGCGAGCTGTACTTCGCCGGTGGCAGCGCGCCGGCCGCCCTGTACCACAACGAGAGCGCGACCGGCGGGGCGCTGCGGTTCACGCCGCTGGCGTCGCCCGTCACCGACCTGACCGCGGTGACCGGCGCCTACCCGCTCGACGTCGACAGCGACGGGCACACCGACCTCGCCGTGTTGCGGGTCGGCGAGGACGACGTGCTGCGCGGGCTCGGCGGGTGCCGGTTCGAGCGGGCCAACGAGGCGCTCGGCCTCGACGGCGGCGACTCGTGGACCGTCGCCTTCAGTGCGACGTGGGAGGGCGTCGAACGACCTGCCCACCCTGGCCTTCGGGGACTACCTCGCGCCGGACCGCCAGTCGTGCGAGGACAGCCGGCTGCTCCGGCCGGCGACGGCGATCGGTACGCCGCGCCGGTCGCGCTCACCCCCGGCTACTGCACGCTGTCGGTGCTGTTCAGCGACTGGAGCCGCGCCGGCCGGCGCGACCTGCGCATGACCAACGACCGCCACTACTCCCGCGACGGCAGCGACCAGCTGTGGCGGGTCGCGCCGGGCGAGGCGCCACGGCTGTACACCGAGGCCGACGGCTGGCGCCCGCTGCGGATCTGGGGCATGGGCATCGCCAGCGAGGACCTCACCGGCGACGGCCACCCCGAGGTGTTCCTCACCAGCCAGGGCGACAACAAGCTGCAGACGCTCGCCGACGGGCGCGGCCCGCCCGACGTACGAGGACATCGCCCTCGAGCGCGGCGCGACCGCGCACCGCCCGTTCACCGGCGGCGACGTGCTGCCGTCGACCGCGTGGCACGCCGAGTTCGCCGACGTCAACAACGACGGCGTCGCCGACCTGTTCGTCGCCAAGGGCAACGTCGAGGCCCAGGAGGGATACGCCACACGGGATCCCAGCAACCTGCTTGATCGGCCAGGCCGACGGCACGTTCGTGGAGGGCGCCGAGGACGGCCGGGATCGTCAGCTACGACCGGGCGCGCGGCGCCGCCCTCGTCGACCTCAACCTCGACGGGCTGCTCGATCTCGTCGTCGTCAACCGCGTCGAGCCCGGTGACGGTGTGGCGGAACACCGGCCGCGGCGACGCGGCGCAGACCGAGCCGATGGGGTCGTGGGTCGCCGTGCGGCTGCGCCAGCCGGCTCCCAACGTCGACGCCATCGGCGCGTGGGTGGAGGTGCGGGTGGGTGATCGCACGAGGCGCCCACGAGGTGACCGTCGGCGGCGGCCACGCCAGCGGCCAGCTCGGCTGGATCCACGTCGGCCTCGGCGACGCCGACCAGGCCGAGGTCCGCGTCACAGTGGCCCGACGGCGAGATCGGCCCGTGGATGACGCTCGCCGGCGGGCGAGTTCGCGACGATCGAGCGGGGAGCGGACCAGCGCGACCCCGTGGAGCCCGGAGGAACAGCCATGACGACCACGGCGACGCGAAGGGCCCGGCTGGCGGAGATCGACCTGCCGGACTTCGGCATGCCGCACGGTCGAGCCGACGCTCCCCGCGTCGATCTACACCGATCGGCTGGACCGGCTCCGGGAGCGGATGGACGGTCGCGGCTACGACGCGCTCGTGATCTGGGCCGATCGGGAGCACAGCGCCAACCTCGCCTACCTCAGCGGGTTCGACCCCCGGTTCGAGGAGGCGGTGCTGATCGTCAGCGCCGAGCGGCGATCCGGCCCTCCTCGTCGGCAACGAGTGCTACGGCACCGCCGAGGCCGCGCCGCTGGCCGTCCGGTGCCTCCGGTTCCAGGACCTCAGCCTGCCCAACCAGCCCCGCGACGCGTCGTCCGCCGCTCGCACGAGATCCTGCGATGCCGCCGGCATCACCACGGGCCGCCGGATCGGCGTCGTCGGGTGGAAGACGTACGCCCGACTCGCCGCACGATCGAGGCGCCGGCGTTCCTCGTCGACGAGCTGCGCGACGCGACCGGGCCCGGGCGGCGTCGTGGAGAACGCCACCGACATCTTCATCGACGCCGCCGACGGGCTGCGCGCCGTCAACGAGGTCGAGCAGCTGGCGGCGTTCGAGTGGGCCGCCTGCCAGACGTCGCACGGCGTCCGCAACCTGCTCGCCGGGCTCCGCCCGGGGATGACGGAGCGCGAGGCGGTGCGCCTGCTCGACTGGAACGGCACGCCCCTGTCGTGCCACCTCATGCTGACGGCCGGGCCACGCGCCCGCTTCGGGCTGCTCAGCCCGAGCGACCGGCCGATCGAGCGCGGCGACCCGCTGACGGTGGCGTTCGGGATCTGGGGTGCGCTCAACTGCCGCGCCGGCTTCGTGGCCGAGGACGCGTCCGAGCTCCCGGACGGGATCGGGGACTACGTCGACCGCCTGGTCGCGCCGTACTTCGAGGCGGTCGCCGAGTGGTACGCCGCACTCCACGTCGGCCAGGTCGGTGGGGCGCTGCAGGCGATCGTCGACCGCCACCTCGGCGACGCCTTCTTCGGCATCTTCCTCAACCCCGGGCACCAGCTCCACCTCGACGAGTGGGTCGCCTCGCCGATCTTCCCGGGCTCGACGATCGAGCTGCGCTCAGGCACGGCGCTGCAGTGCGACATCATCCCGGCGACGGGCACGCCGTACTTCACGACCAACATCGAGGACGGCGCTCGCGCTGGCCGACGAATCGCTCCGCGCCGCGTTCGCCGCCGCCTTCCCGGACGCCTGGACCCGGATCCAGGCGCGACGATCGTTCATGCAGCAGGTGCTCGGGATCGAACTGCACCCCGACGTGTTGCCGTTCTCGAACCTCGCCGCCCACCTGCCCCCGTTCCTCCTCCGGCCCGGCCGGGCGATGACGATCGCCGCCTGAGGACAGCGTGACGACGCGGACGCTGACGCTCGGCCGGACCACGTACCCCGTGGTCCTGCCGAACACGCCGCGATCCGCGCCTGCACGTCGCCGCCGTGATCATCACGATCCACGTCCTCGGGCAGTTCGGCCTGGGCTTCCACGTCAGCGTGCCGCAGATCCTGGCGGCGATCCTGACCTGCGCGGTGCTCGAGGTGGCGCTCACGTTCCGCAGGACCGGCGTCGCTCGTGTGGCCGGCGAGCGCGATGCTCACGGGCAGCGGGGTGGCCCTGATCCTGCGGGTGCCGGGCACCCCGCGCGACGAGCCGTGGAGCACCTACCACTGGTACGTGTTCGCCGGGGTCGGTGCCCTGTCCCTGCTGACGAAGTACGTCATCCGGTACCGCGGCTCGCACCTGTTCAACCCGTCGAACATCGGGCTGGTGATCGCCTTCGTCGTGCTCGGCAGCGAGCGGGTCGAACCGCTCGACTTCTGGTGGGCGCCGCTGAACCGTTGGACGTTGACCGCCTACGCCGTCATCCTCGGCGGCGGCCTGCTGATCACGACCCGGCTGCGCCTCATCGGGCTCGCCGCGACGTTCTGGCTGACGCTCGCCGCGGGGGTCGGTGTGCTCGCCGCGTCGGGGCACTGCATGACCGCGCGGTGGGCGTTCGCCCCCGTGTGCGGGTTCGACTACTGGCGGGTGATCGTCACGTCGCCCGAGGTGCTGATCTTCCTGTTCTTCATGATCACCGACCCGAAGACGGTGCCGGTGGGGCGGGTCGGGCGGGTGGTCTTCGGCGTCCTCGTCGCGGTGGCCTGCACGCTCCTGATGGCGCCGCAGACCACCGAGTTCGCCACCAAGGTGGCCCTGCTGGCCGGCCTCGTCGTCGTGTGCGCGGCCCGTCCCCTCCTCGACCGGCTGCTCCCGCAGCCGGGAACCGCCGGCGACGACGTCGGTCGCTTCGCGGGCCGGGTGGCGACGGGCGGCCGAGGGGGCCTCCTCCGCCCGGCCGCCCGCGTCGGCCTGATCACTGCCGCCGTGGTCGGCATCGGCGCCGGCGTCGTCGTGGCCGGCTCACCCGCCCGCAGCACCGTCGCCGTCCCGGTCGACGACCTCCTCGGTCGCGTGCCCCACGAGATCGACCCGGCGACGTTCCCCACGATCACGGTCGAGCAGGACGTCGCCGACTGGAACCACGAGATCGCCGGGCCGGTCGCCCGGGAGCTCGTGCTGGACCTCGCCGAGAACCTCGAGCTGGAGAACCAGGCGTTGCTGCGGTCCGATCCGACGATCCTCCCCGCCGTCGACCACGGTGACCGGCTCGAGGAGATGCGGGCCCGGCTCGACGAGGCCGACGCGACCGGGCTGACCGTCGTCGAGCGCTACCAGATCGACGACGTGCACCGTGACCCTGCTGGAGCCGTTCGGCCGGCAGGACGGCCTCAGCCTCGGCCTCGAGTCGCGGGGCACCGTCACCGAGGAGACGTACGACGCCGACGGGCAGTTGCAGGCGCGGGCGACCGCCCCCTTCGCCACCACCTTCGCCGTCCGCCAGGTCACCGGCGGGCGGTGGCTCAACGTCGGGGTCCTGCCGCTCGACGAGGAGCCGACCCCGTGACCCCGGAGCGCCGAGCCCGGCGCGAGGCCGTCGTCCTCGAGCACATGCAGAGCGAGAACGTGCAGGAATGGGACCGCACCCTCGCGACGTTCAGCCGGCCGCGCTACGAGCTGCCCGACGGCACCGTCATCGACGGCCCCGACGACGTCATGCGCTACTGGATCGAGGGGCGCAGGGTCGTCCCCGACCAGCGCAACGAGCTGATCGAGCTGCGCCACGTCGACGACGACAACACGCAGATCGAGTTCTGGCTGCGCGGGACGCCGACCACGACCGGCACGCCGTTCGAGGTCCGACTGTGGGCGCTGTTCCGCTTCGACGAGCACGACCTCATGACCAACGAGCGGGTGTACCGGCAACCCCCGACCCCCGATCAGATCAGGGGCGTCGTCAGCACCGACGGCCGGCCTGTTCAGGGCCCACCGGCGGCTGGGTGATACTGCGGTTGCTGCCGACGGCGTCGGCACGTGAAGACGGAGGTGAAGAGTGAGCGTCTACAAGGTCGTGGAGATCATCGGGACGAGCACGGAGTCGTGGGAGGACGCCGGTCTGACGGCGGTCAAGAAGGCCCGTGAGACGATCCGCAACCTGCGGGTGGCAGAGGTCGTCGAGCAGGACCTCGACCTCGACGACGCCGGCGGAGCGACGTTCCGCACCAAGCTGCGGGTGTCGTTCAAGTACGAAGACGAGCAGTAGGCACGCGTCGACAGGCGCACGTCGCCTGACCCGCTACTCGTCGCGGAAGAGCTCCGTGACGGTCGCCGGGAGCACGGGCGCGCCGCCGGCGAGCACCGCCGGCCCGGTGCTCCGCGCTCCCGCCATGCCGTTCAAGCCGAGCTCGGCCCTGACGTCACGCGTGGCCGCCAACGTGCCGCCGTCGAGGACGATGCCGGTGGCGTCGGCGACGCGCGTCAACCCGTTGAAGGCACCGACGGTGAGGCCGGCCTCGACGAGGCCCGCTGATCCCACCGCGGCGAGCACGTCGCGCCGCGCCGCCGGGAGGTCCGGCCGGTCGAGGTGCGCGGCCGCGGCGAACCGGACCAGCACGTCACCGGCGGGGACGCCGGCCCCGCGTTCGAGGGCGGGCCCCATGTCGATGGTGCTGCCGAGGGCCGAGCTGCTCGCACGGAGCAGCGCCGCGTGGCTCGACGTTCAATAGAAGCACTCCTGGAGCAGCGAGACCCGGGCCGCGATGAGCTCGATCTGTGGTCGGGTCAGCGCCCGCTGCCACGTCAGCTCGAGCATCTGCGGTCCCCGGCTGTAGGACTCGGTCACGAGCGCCCGCCAGGTCGCGTTCGTGCGCGGGACCAGCGACAGGGCGCGCGACACGTTCGCCAGCAGCTTCTCCTCGGTCATCGGGACCCACGCCCCGACATCCCCCATCCCCGCCGGCCGATCACGGGCCGGCGCACCGGCGACTGGATCCGGCAGCGCTGGCACCCGTTCGCCCATCGACCGGGCGGCGACGTCGATCGCCACGACGGTCGCGGTCACGCCGACGACCTCGGCGTAGCGGGCGTCTCCGAGCTCGCCGATCCGGTCCTCGGCCCATGCCCGGTCGAGGCCCCCGGAATCGATCACGAGGCGGTGGGCGACCTCGACGGCCGCGGCCGGGAGCACCTCGGTCCCGTCGTGACGGTCGCCCTCGGCGCACCGCCCACAGCCCCGCGCTCGCCGAGCCTCCTCCATGATCGCCCGACGCGACGCGCCGTCCCACCAGTCACCGGCCGCCGCCAGCTCGCCGAGCAGGCGAGCGTGCAGCGCGGCGACCGCCTCCCTGTCGAGCGCCGACGAGCCGGTCGCGCTCGGCCCGCCGTCCGTCCGCCCGTGCCCCATCCCGTGACCCCTCGAACCTCGTGTGCGAGCGGCTCACGGTAGCCCCGGCTTGACCTTCGACCCGGGTCGAACCCGTACCGTGAAGGCGTGAGTGCGTACACCATCGGCCAGGTCGCCGAGCGCAGCGGCTTCCCCGCCACCGCGCTGCGCTACTACGAGGGGATCGGGTTGGTCCCGCCCGCCGGTCGCACTGCCGCGGGCTATCGGCTCTACGACGAGCGGACGCTGACCCGGTTGGCGTTCATCGCCAGGGCCAAGCAGCTCGGCTGCAGCCTCGACGAGATCATCGACCTGGTCGGCGTGTGGGACGGGGAACGCTGCGCGCCGGTGCAACGACGGCTGCACGAGCTGGTCACCGCCAAGCTGGCGGACGCCGACCGGCAGATCAGCGAGCTGAGGACGTTCACCGGACAGCTGCGGGCGGCGGCCACCCAGCTGAGCGGCGAACCCGTCGACGGCCCGTGCGCCGCCGACTGCGCCTGCCTCCACGAAGCCTCCGACGTCTCGGTGGCCGCGCTCGGCGCCACGCCGGTCGACGTGCCGATCGCCTGCTCGCTGGCCCCTGGTGACCAGGCCGCCCGCCTCGACGAGTGGTCCCAGATCCTCGTGTCGGCGTCCCGCCGCCTGCCCCTGCCCTCCGGTGGTGTGCGCGTCGAGCTCGCCGACGACGTCGACGTCGCCGCGCTGGCCGAGCTCGTCGCCGGCGAGCACGCCTGCTGTGCGTTCTTCGAGTTCGCCATCACCGTCGACCAGCGCGGTGTCGGCCTCGAGGTCGACGCCCCGGCGGACGCCCGCGAGCTGATCGTCGGACTGTTCGGTGAGCCGGCCGACCGTGGCTGAACGTCGCCGCGGCACGTTGCGGATCTACCTCGGTGCCGCGCCCGGGGTGGGCAAGACGTTCGCCATGCTCAACGAGGGGCGTCGCCGTCACGACCGTGGCACCGACGTCGTGGTCGGGTTCGTCGAGTCCCACGGGCGGGCGCGCACCGCCGAGCAGGTCGGCGACCTCGAGGTGCTCCCCCGCCGCACGCTCGAGTACCGCGGCGCGACGTTCGAGGAGATGGACCTCGACGCGGTCCTGCGCTCGCCGGCCCGAGCTCGCCCTGGTCGACGAGTACGCCCACACCAACGTCCCGGGATCGGCGAACGAGAAGCGCTGGCAGGACGTCGACCGGCTGCTCGACGCCGGCGTCGACGTGGTCTCGACGCTGAACATCCAGCACCTCGAGTCACTCAACGACGTCGTCGAGGGGATCACCGGGATCCGGCAGCGGGAGACGGTGCCCGATCGCATCGTCCGCCGCGCCGACCAGATCGAGCTCGTCGACATGGCGCCGGAAGCGCTCCGGCGGCGGATGGCCCACGGCAACGTGTACCCGGCGGCGGAGGTCGACGCCGCGCTCGGCAACTACTTCCGGCCGGGCAACCTCTCGGCACTGCGCGAGCTGGCGCTGATGTGGGTCGCCGACCGCGTCGACGACGACCTGCACGAGTACCGCGATCGCCACGGCATCACGACGCCGTGGGAGACGCGCGAGCGGGTCGTCGTCGCCCTGTCCGGCGCACCGGCGGGCGAGCAGCTGGTGCGCCGAGCAGCACGCATCGCCGAGCGCACGAAGGGCGAGCTGGTCGGGGTCCACGTCGCCGATGCCACCGGGTTGGCATCCGGCGACCCTGCGCGCGACACCGTCGTCGGCGCCCACCGTCGGCTGCTCGAGGAGCTCGGCGGCCAGTACCGCCGGGTCACGAGCACCGACATCGCCGCCGCGCTGGTCGAGGTGGCGCGCGCCGAGAACGCCACGCAGATCGTGCTCGGGGCCAGCAACCGCTCCCGATGGCACCAGCTCGTCAACGGATCGGTGATCAACAAGGTCGTCCGGCTGTCCGGCCCGATCGACGTCCACGTGATCTCCGAACATCCGGCAGGGGCGGACGACGAGCAGGCCCGCTCTGACCGTCGGCTCCCCGCGGCGAGGGCGGTGCTGACCCCGCTGTCGCCGCGCCGCCAGGCGTGGGGTTGGGCGATCGCCGTCGTCGGCCCGCCCCTCTTGACGCTGCTGTTCGCCAACACCCGCGACACCTTCTCGCTGTCGAGCGTGCTCTTGATCTACCTCCTCCTGGCGATGGTCGTGGCGCTCGTCGGTGGTGCCTTGCCGGCGGCCGCGGCCGTGATCGTCGGTTCGCTGCTGGCGAACTACTACTTCGCCGCGCCGCAGGGCCAGTTCACGATCCACGAGAGCGAGAACGTCATCGCGCTCGTGGTGTTCGTGATCGCCGCCGGCATCGTGGCCGTGCTCGTCGACCGGGTCGCCCGCTCCCGGCTGCAGGCGAGCCGCTCGCGGGCGGAGGCGGAGGCGCTGGCCGCGCTGGCCGGGGCGATGGCGACTCCCGGCTCGGTGTCCGCGATGCTCGGTCAGGTCCGGACGACCTTCGGCGTACGTTGCGCCGCCCTGCTGCGTCGCGGCGAGGACGGTTGGAGCGTGCAGGCCGCCGCCGGCCCGGATCCGCCCACCGATCCGGAGGACGCCGACGTCTCGCGCGAAGTCGGCCACGGCGTCACCCTCGCCCTTGCCGGCGGCTCGCTGTCGACCGACGACCAGCGCGTGCTCAGCGCGTTCGCCGCCCAGCTCGCCGCGGCCGCCGAGGCCCAGCGGCTCCAGGACGAAGCGGGCAAGGCGACCGCGCTCGCCCACGCCAACGACCTGCGCGCCGCCCTCCTCCAATCGGTGTCCCACGATCTGCGCACGCCGCTGGCGGCGATCAAGGCGGCGATCTCCAGCTTGCGTCAGCAGGACATCACGTGGTCGCCGGAGGCCGAGGCGGAGTTCGAGGCGACGATCGAGTCGGAGACCGACCGCCTCACGGCGTTGGTCGGCAACCTGCTCGACATGAGCCGCCTGCAGGCCGCCGCGTTGACCGTCGACGTGCGCCCCACCGGGGTGGAGGAGGTCGTGGTCGGCGCGGTGGCCAGTCTCGGCACGCACGCGGCCGACGTCGTCGTCGACGTCGACGAGACCCTCCCGTCGGTGGCCGCCGACGCGGCGCTCCTCGAGCGGGCGTTGGCGAACCTCATCGCCAACGCTGCCAACGCCTCACCCCCGCCGGCCCGGACCCGGGTGACCGCCGGCGAGGTGGGTGCCGGGGACGACCACCGGATCGACATCTGTGTCATCGACCGGGGGCCGGGGATCCCCGAGACCGAGCGGGAGCTTGTCTTCCAGCCGTTCCAGCGGCTCGGCGACCACCGCGGCCACGGTGCCGGCGTCGGGCTGGGCCTGGCCATCGCCCGTGGGTTCGTCGAGGCCATGGGTGGCGAGCTGCGGGTGGACGACACCCCCGGGGGCGGTACGACCATGATCGTGAGCCTGCCGATCGCCCCCGCCGTGGCACGGGCCAACGCATGACGCGGGTCCTCGTCGTCGACGACGAGCTCCCGATGCGCCGCGCCCTCGGCGCCAACCTGCGCGCCCGCGGCTACGACGTCGACATCGCCGAGACCGGCGAGCAGGCCCTCGAGCTCGCCGCCCGCCACCACCCGGACGTCGTCCTGCTCGATCTCGGCCTGCCGGGGATCGACGGGCTGGAGGTGATCGACGGGCTGCGCGGGTGGACGCAGGTCCCGATCGTCGTGCTGTCGGCGCGCGGTGCCGAGCGCGACAAGGTCGCCGCGCTGGATGCCGGCGCCGACGACTACGTCGCCAAGCCGTTCGGGATGGACGAGCTGCTGGCCCGGCTGCGGGCGGCGGTGCGCCGGGCCACCCACGCGGACGAGGCGCCGACGGTCACGACCGAGCACTTCCGCGTCGACCTGGCGGACAAGCGGGTGCTCGACCGGGACGGCCAGCCGGTGCGCCTGACGCCGACCGAGTGGCAGGTGCTCGAGGTGCTCGTGCGCCACGCCGGCAAGCTCGTCACCCAGCGCCAGCTCCTGCGCGACGTGTGGGGCCCGGCGTACGGCGACGAGAGCAACTACCTGCGCGTGCACATGGCCCACCTCCGCCGCAAGCTCGAGCCCGACCGGTCACGCCCGCGCTACCTCCTCACCGAACCGGGCATGGGCTACCGCTTCGTCGCCACGCCGGCGGGACCCGACGACGCGCCGACGGCGCCCGTCAGCGGTCGTGATGGCGCCGGGCCCGTCGGGTCGCCAGCCACGCCTTGACCAGGAACCGTGGCGTCGGCGGGACCCAGCCCAGTTGCATCGCCGTGCCCTGGTCGTCGCGGTTGGCCCAGTGCTCCACGACCAGGCCGTCGCGCATCCGCAGCCAGTGGGTCTGGGTCGTGGCGAACCGCTTGCCCGTCGCCGGCATCGCCTGCTCCACGCCGCCGTCCTCGCCGTAGATCACCGCCACGCCGGTCTGGCGGCCGGACATCGTGTTGTGCACCACGACGAGATCGCCCTCGGCGACCACCTCGTGGACCTCGAAGGCGAGGTCGGCGAACATCTCCCGCAACCACAGCGCGGTGGCGTAGAACGCCGACGGCCCGAATCCACGCGACTCGGGTGGCTCGTCCTTGCTCTCGCGATTGATCGCCTCGGGGTGGACGACGGCGTCGAAGTCGGCGCGCGTACCGTCCACCATGATCTGCATGGAGCGGATCGCCAGCGCTTTCGCTTCGTCCGCCGTGAGGCCGGTCCGAGCGACCGGTTCGATCATCGTCATGCGTCCGATCCTGACGACGCGGCGGGACCGGCGCATGGAGACACCTGGGAGATCCGCTGGAGACCGACGTGTCGTCGCGGCGCAGCGGTCCGATCAGCGTCGCAGGACCAACTCGAGCTCCAACTCGTGGCGGACCGGGATCCCGCCGGCACCGACGGTCGGGATCGACGACTTCACGAGCCGAGACCGAGCCACCCCGTGCCGGATCACTCGTCGGAGGTCCATGCCCCAGCGCTGGTAGAACGCGAACGCCCGGACGTTGTCATTGGTCGTGATCAGCCAGATCCTGGCGGCCTGACGTGCCGTGGCGTGCGCGTGCAGCGCATCCATCAGCGCCCGACCGATGCCCCGGCCGGGGAGCAGCGCCTCGATGGTCACCACCTCGATCCCGTCGTCGCGTTCGCAGTACGTGAGCAACCCGACCCGTTCACCGGCCTCCTCGGCCACGAAGCCGGGCAGAGGTGCCGCGTCGACCAGTTCGCCGAGCCGGGCGACCGACGTCGCCCCCCATCCGCGTTCCAGCGTGACGAGCTTCCAGGACTCGTCGTCCTCATCGAGCCGGCGCACGATCACGGCGTGATCGTCGCGCTGGTGGTCGAGACGGCGCGGGCGTAGCGGGCGGCGAGCTCCTCGAGCTTCGCGACGAGCCCGGGTGGGTCGTCGACACGGAAGTCGACGTCGAGGAGGCCGAGATGGGCGGCGAGCGTGGTCAGATCGTCGGCGCCCGTGGTGAACGTGCAGGTGTGCTCGTCGACGGGCTCGATGACGCCGGCGGACGGCGGGAGCCGGTCGAGGAGGCTGGAGGCCGGAGCGAAGACGGTGACGGTGGCGTGATGCTTCCACGCCGCCGCCGATGTGCTGCGGGCGACGTAGGCGGCGATGTCGTCGGCCGGTGGGCGTCGGGGCCGCGAACCTCGGTCCGGCGGGCGGGTTCGGCGTCATGCGGTCGACGCGATACGTGCGCCAATCGTTGCGCGCCGTGTCGTAGGCGAACAGGTACCAGCGCCGGCCCCAGTTGACGAGGCGGTGCGGTTCGACGATGCGCCGGCTGCTCTCGTCGCTCTCGTGGGTGCGGTAGTCGAAGCGGAGGATCTCACGGTCGCGGCACGCGGCCGAGATCAAGGCGAGGACGTCCGGGTCGATCGACGGTGGCGGATCGTCGGCGCGGACTTGGACCACCGCGTCGCGCAGCGCGTCGGCTCGGCGCCGCAACGCCGGCGGCATCATCTGTTGCAGCTTGGCGAGGGCACGTTCCGCGTTCTCCTGCATGCCCGCGATGCTCCCGGTCTGCGACGTCAGGAGGCCCGCGGTGATCGCGATGACGTCGGCATCGTCGAGCAGCACCGGCGGCATCCTCGTGCCGGGCGCGAGCCGGTAGCCGCCGGCCGGGCCGCGGACGCCGTCGATGCGGTAGCCGAGCATTCGCAGCCGTCCGACGTCGTTGCGCACGGTACGCGTGGTCACACCCAGCCGGTCGGCGAGCTCGGTGCCGTTCCATGTCCGCAGCATCTGGAGCAGCGTGAGCAGATCGAGGAGGCGCTCGGGCGTTCGGGCCACCAACTGAGGATGCCCGCTCAATAGGAACGATCCATGCCTCATTGACTCCTACCGTGACCTCGATGACCACCGACGTCGCTGGCGCGACCAGCATCACCCCGTTCCACATCGACATCCCGCAGGCCGAGCTGGACGACCTGCTGTCGCGGCTCGAGCGGACCCGCTTCGCCAACGAGCTCCCGCCCTCGGAACTGGAGGGCCTTCCGGCCGGCGGACCGGTGCAGCCGGGCTGGCAGTACGGCGTGCCCGGCGACTACGTCCGCCAGCTCGTCGACCGCTGGCGCCGCGAGTTCGACTGGCGCGCCGTCGAGGCCGAGCTCAACGCCCACCCGCACTTCACGACGACGATCGACGGCCAGAACATCCACTTCGTGCACGTGCGGTCGCCGGAGCCGGCCGCCACGCCGCTGATCCTCGTCCACGGCTGGCCGAACACGTTCGTCGAGTTCTGCGGGCTGATCGGACCGCTGACCGATCCGCGGGCCTTCGGCGGCGACCCGGCCAACGCCTTCCACGTCGTGGTCCCCGACATCCCCGGCTTCGGGTTCTCCGGCCCGACCCACCAGCGCGGCTGGGACGCCACCGCGCGTTGCCGCGGCCCTGGCCGAGCTGATGCGGCGCCTCGGCTACGAGCGCTACGGCGTCCACGGCAACGATGCCGGCGCGATCATCGCCCCGAGCCTCGGACGGATCGACGCCGACCACGTGGTCGGTGTGCACGTCAGCCAGATCTTCTCGTTCCCGAGCGGCGATCCCGCCGAGTTCGAGGGGCTGCCCGAGGCCGACCTCGAGTACCTCCAGTTCGTCCAGGGCTTCATGGAGCGGGCGATCCACGACAGCGGTCAGCGGGCCCAGCCCCAGACGATCGCCCATGCCCTCGCCGACTCACCGAGCGGGCAGCTCGCCTGGATCGCGCAGCTGCTCGCCGGGCAGGACCCCGACGTGATCCTCACCAACGCGTCGATCTACTGGTTCACGAACACCGGCGCCTCGTCGGCCCGCTTCTACTACGAGAACCACCACGCCGAGCACCCGAGCGAGCCGACGACGACGCCGATCGGTCTGGCGAGCTTCGCCTTCGACATGAAGACCGTGCGCCGCTTCGCCGAGCGCGACCACACGCGCATCGTCTCCTGGAACACGTACGACCGCGGCAGCCACTGGGCCGCCCACGACGCCCCCGACCTGCTGATCGGTGACATCCAGCAGTTCTTCGCCTCGGTCGGCTGAGCCCGCACCAGACGGCGCCACGCGGTGCCCGGGGCGGGGTTCGAACCCGCACTCCCCTTGCGGGAGGGGGGTTTAAGCCCCCCGCGTCTGCCAGTTCCGCCACCCGGGCGTGCGTTCACGCTACGCGACGAAGGTTCATCCTGCGGGGGTGACGTCAGCCCACTCCCGATGTGCATACCTTTGCGGGAGACACGTCCGCGACTCACGCAACGACATCCAACACTGGAGGCAACGCCATGGCCCTCGGCCCTGTCGAGTACATCATCGTCGGGTTCCCCGGCAACAAGTTCAACGGCGAGATCGCACCCGAGCTGGGCAAGCTCGTCGAGAGCGGGACGATCCGCATCCTCGACCTCGTCTTCATCTCCAAGGACGCCGACGGCAACGTCGCGGCCGTCGAGTTCGAGGACCACGACGACGTCGCCCTGTTCAACGCCCTCGAGGGCGAGGTCGGCGGGCTGATCAGCGAGGAGGACATCGAGTACGCCGCCGACGAGCTCGAGCCCAACTCGTCGGCCGCCCTGCTCATCTGGGAGGACGTCTGGGCCACGCCGTTCGTCGAGGCCATGCGCAACTCCGGCGGCGTGCTCATCGAAGGCGCCCGCATCCCCCACGACCTGATCGAAGCCGCCGAGGCCGAACTGGCGGCCGGCTGAGGCCCCGGCCCCCGCTGTCCTCCGAGCCACCCAACCACAAGGAGACAACCAATGTTGCGACGTCGACCTGTCGCCCGAGCAGCCGTCACCACCGCGGTGGTCGTCGGCACGGCCACCCGCACGCGGAACCGTGTCGAGCGCCGCCAGGATCGGCGCGGCCGCTGACCGAACGCAGGCACCGCACCGTCGGTGACCATCGTGCTCGTACCGGCCTGACGTCGAGCGACGTCGGCGCAGGAGCGGGACGGCGATGAACATCGTCTGGGCGGCGCTGATCGTCGCGGTGACGGCGGGGATCGCCGTCACCGCCATGCTCTTCGTCCGGCGCCGCGCGCCGGAAGGCAGCTACTACAGCGACAGCGACCGGGCCGCCGGCATCTTCGGTGTGCTGGCGACCGGGTTCTCCGTCCTGCTCGGCTTCCTCATCTTCCTCGGCTTCGAGAGCTATGACGCATCGCGGTCCGGCGCGGAGGCCGAGGCACTGACCGTCGCCCAGCAGATCCAGACCGCCCAGGGCCTCCCGGCCGACGTCGGCGCCGACCTCACCGGCGAGCTGGTCTGCTACGCCCGTTCGGTCATCAACGTGGAGTGGGACCGGATGGAGGCTGGCTCGCTCGGCGAGAGCATCAACCCGTGGGGGGTGGAGCTCTTCCGAACGCTCCAGGGCGTCGAGCTGAGCACGCCGGTCGAGGAGGCGGCATACGGCAAGTGGTTGGATCAGACGTCGGATCGGGAGCTGGCCCGGCAGGATCGCATCCACGGCGCGGCCGGCGTGATGCCGATGCCACTGTGGATCGCCCTGTTCTTCATCTCCGCCATCGTCCTCCTGTTCCTCTTCGGCTTCGCCGACAGCGGCGAGCGGGCAGTGGTCCAGGCGCTGTTCATGGGCAGCGTGGTCGCGATCATCGTCACCATGCTGTTGCTGCTCCGCTTCCTCGACGATCCGTTCCACAGCGGTGTCGGCGGCCTCCAGCCGCAGGCGATGGAACGAACCGAGCAGCTCATCGATCAGCAACTCGCCGCCCTCGGGGGTGACGTGCCGATCCCCTGCGACGCCGCAGGGACCCCAGTGTGATGGCGGCCGGCGCGCCCGGCGAGGCGTCACGGCCCGGTCAGCGTCTCCGTGTCGTCGCCCACGAGTCCGGGGGCGCCGTCTGCAAGGGTACGGATCGTCCTGCCCCGAGAACGCTCCCGTGCCGACGACCCTCCGGCTGAGCGAGCTCGACTCCGCGCCCGCGACGTCGTCGGCGAGGCGCTCGGCATCTACCGGCGCCGGTTCCGCGTGGTCGCCAGCGTCGGCGCCGCCCTGTTCGCTCCGCTGGCGCTGCTCGAGTCGGCCGCCGGCCAGGCGATCCACGACGGCCTCGCCTCCGGCAGCGGTGCGGGCCGCGCCGGCGCCATGGTGGTGTGGCTCGGCGTGGCCCTGCTGATGTTCGGATCGGCGCTGTGCGCCGGGTTCCTGGACAGGCTCGTCGGCCACGAGTTCGGTCACGACGACGTCCCGTTCCGACTCGCCGTGCGGACGATCCCGTACGCGACCCTCATCGGGGTCGACGTCGCTCAGGCTGTCCTCGTCGGCGCAGGGGGCGTCCTCGGTCTCGTGCCGGGCGTCGTGGTGTACACGCTCACCTGCCTCGCCGGACCCCTCGTCATCCTCGAGGGCCGCGGCGTGCGCGGTGGGCTCTCACGGTCGGCCGCGCTCACGTCGAAGCGCTTCGGGCTCACGCTGCTCGTCGTCGCCGTGCCGGTCGGCGTCGAGCACGAGGTCCTGCACGCGTTGGAGGCCTGGATCGGCTTCCGGTTCGCCGTCCTCCTGCTGCTCCACGCCGTCGCGGCCGTCCTCGTGCTCGTCCCGGTCGTCCTGTGCGAGATCACGCTGGCCCACGAGCTGAGCGGCGGGCGGTTCGTGCACGATCGGACCCGACGCACGACGAGCTGACGGCTCGCCAGGTCCACCGGCGAGCAGTCCGACGACGACCATGACGACCACCGGCAGCGGCGCTGGTGCTGGTGATCGCCACGGTCGTGGCCGGAGGGGGTGTGGTGTCCGGTGTCGTGTTGCCGTTCGCTGCCGCTGGCCTGCCGGATGCCAGGAGACCAAGAAATCCTGAGGCAGGATCAAGAAAGAGCGTCCGCACCCTCCGCAGGTGGGAGTGGGTCCCAAACGTAGATGTGCGCGAGTATGACACGGCACGCGGCGGACCACGGTGGCACGGACGCGGTCGGCGTCACAGATGGCGGCAGCATCGACGGCCGGCGGGCCCGGTCGCAGCGCACGTCGTCGCGCGTGCTCACCGCGTCACGGGACCTCTTCCTCCAGCAGGGAGACGCGCGCACGACCATCGAGGCGACGCGATCGCCCGCTTCGCCGCTGCCGGGACGGCCAGTCCTGGCGACGAAGTAGCGCCGGTGTACGACGTGATCCGTGAGCGCATCGGCGCAGCCCGAGGTCGGGCGACTGCTGACCGACAACCGCCGGCGGCGGCGCGCCGACCAGCGCCACCTCGTCGGCGCGCTCGTGGCGACAGGGCAATTGCGTCCCGACCTCGACGCCGACCACGCCGCCGACGTGGTCTTCGGCTTGGTCAACGAGGACGTGTACCTGCTCCTCACCGTCGACTGCGGGTGGTCCCGGAAGCGGTTCACGAGGTGGCTGGGCGAGACGTTGCTCGACCAGCTCGTGGCGGCACCGGGTGCGCTCCGAGTCGGGCGCCGTCCTCGGCCAGCCTCCTGATCCCGCTCGCCGTCGGACCCGTTCACCGCTGCCGGTGAGGCACCGGGGGAGGTGGCACCCCACCGGGGCAGCGTGAACGAGGACAGCATCTCGAACCGACGTGACGACGCGGCGACCGAAGTGCGCGCGTTGCGTAACGGATCGCCCGCTCGGTCGGGTCGCGCTAGCCCTCGTCGTCGCCGTCGATGTGCGCCAGCAGGCGGCTGTCGACGAGCTCGGCGTACTCCGGGTGGCGATCGATGTAGGCGCGGATGAACGGGCACAGCGGCACGACCGGCTCGCCGCGCTCCCTCGTGGCGTCGAGGGCGCCACGGGCCAGCGCCGAGCCGAGCCCGGCACCCTCGTGACCTTCCTCGATCTCGGTGTGCACGAAGTAGATCCGACCGCCCCGGCGGACGTACTGGGCATGACCGGCGAGCGCACCATCGAGGGAGATCTCGAAGCGGTTCTGGTCCGGGTTGTCGCGCACCGTGGGCTGGTCATCGCTCATGAGGGCCACGCTACGGTCGCTCGACCGCCCACGGTCGATAGCGTCGAACGATCGTGGAGACGAACGGCGATCAGGTGCGGTCCGAGGCGGCGCGCCGGCGGACGTTCGCCATCATCAGCCACCCCGACGCCGGCAAGACCACGCTCACCGAGAAGTTCCTCCTCTACGCCGGGGCCGTGCAGCGGGCGGGCGCGGTCAAGGCGCGCGACGGCCGCCGGGCGGCGACCTCGGACTGGATGGCGCTGGAGCGGCAGCGGGGCATCTCGATCAGCTCGACCGTGCTGCAGTTCCCGTACCGCGAGCACGTCGTCAACCTGCTCGACACCCCGGGCCACCGCGACTTCTCCGAGGACACCTACCGCGTGCTCGCCGGCGTCGACGCCGTCGTGATGGTGCTCGACTCGGCGAAGGGCATCGAGAGCCAGACGTTGAAGCTGTTCGAGGTGTGCCGGGCCCGCCGGCTGCCGGTCATGACGTTCCTCAACAAGTTCGACCGTCCAGGTCGTGAGCCGCTGGAGCTGCTCGACGAGATCGAGGCACAGATCGGCCTCCGCCCGACGCCGGCCACCTGGCCGGTGGGCCACGGTGGCGACCTGCGCGGCGTGGTCGACCGGCGCACCGGCCAGTTCGTGCGCTACCGCCGCACCGATCGGGGCGCCTCGCTGGCTCCGGAGGAGGTCGTCGGCACCGACGTGGCCGCGGCCGAGGAGGGCGCGGCGTGGCAGACGGCGTGTGACGAGCTGGCGTTGCTCGACGCCGTCGGCGCCGACGTCGACCCGGCCAGCTTCCTCGCCGGCGACGCGAGCCCGGTGTTCGTCGGCTCGGCCCTCACCAACTTCGGCGTGCGTCTGCTGCTCGACGCAGTCATCGACCTCGCACCGCCGCCCGGCCCGCGCGTCGACATCGACGGCGTCGCCCGGTCGATCACCGCCGGCTTCTCGGCGTTCGTGTTCAAGGTCCAGGCGAACATGGACCCCGCCCATCGCGACCGGCTGGCGTTCGCCCGCATCTGCTCCGGGCGGTTCGAGCGCGGCATGACCGTCACCTGCGACCGCACCGGTCGCGAGCTGACGACGAAGTACGCGACGACCGCCTTCGGGCCCGACCGTGAGACCGTGGAGGAGGCCTACCCGGGCGACGTCGTCGGCCTCGTCAACGCGACCGGTCTGCAGCTGGGCGACACCCTCTACGACGCCGCCCCGGTCACGTACCCCCCGATCCCCCGGTTCTCCCCCGAGGTCTTCGCCACCGCTCGACCCCTCGACACCGGCCGGACCAAGCAGTTCCGGCGCGGCCTCGAGCAGCTCGACGAGGAGGGTGTGGTGCAGGTCCTGCGCGACCCGGACGTCGGCGACAGCGCCCCGATCCTCGCGGCCGTCGGCGCACTGCAGTTCGAGGTGTTCGGGTACCGGTTGGCCAGCGAGTTCAACGCCCCGGCGGAGATCCTCGGCGCCGGCTACCAGGCGATCCGCCGCACCGACCTCGCCTCGGCGCCGCGGTTGCGGGAGATCGGCGGGATCCGCATCCTCAACCGGTCGGACGGCGCGCTGGTCGCCCTCTTCGAGAACCGCTACCGCCTCGCCCGGCTCGAGGTCGACGAGCCCGAGCTGACCCTCGAGCCGCTCGTCGCGGGGGCCATCCCGATCTCCTGATCACCGGTTACGCCACCTCCTGTCCGAGCGTCGGCGAGCCGAACAGCTCCCACAGCTCCGTGCGCAGGCGGGTCGCCTGGGGCGGGGACAGGCCGTTGACGGCGATGACGCCCTCGATCATGTCGGCGAGCACGGCGGCCCACGGGCGCCCGCGCACGCGCACCGAGACGACCGCACCGTCCGGGCGCCGGCGCAGCGAGCGATCCACGCCCACCAGGCGGGGCGGACAGCGGAAGCTCGGGGCCACGAGGCGACGACGACGCGCCTCGCGCGAGAGGGTGCGTGCGGCGTGCGCGAAGTGGACGGTGCTCGACGGCTCCATGGGGACGAGTATGACGAGGGGGTGCGCGGGCGTCCGGGCGGCGCTGACACCCCGTCGTTACTGTCGGGACCGATGATCCCACCGTCGGGCGGACCCGGCCTGTCCCCCGTGCAGCAGCGCACGCTCGAGGCCCTCCGCCGGAGCGACCCGCCCGTGGTGTTCGACCCTGCCTTCGTCGCCGAGCTCCGCGACGACGCCGCGGCGGCCCTGGCCGAGCTGTCGGCTCGACTGGGCGACAGCACGTTGTTCGTCACGAAGCACGTGGTCGGTGCCGTCCTCGCCTGCGAGGCACACCACCTCGCGCCCGACGACTTCACCTGGACGCCGGCGCGGGCCCGCGGGCAGGTGTCGCACAAGGCCATCCAGCTGCTGCTCAACTGGCGCGGCGAGCCGGTGCCCGGTGATCTCGTCGACGAGGCGATGGCCCGGCTGAGCGACGAGGAGCGCAGCCTCGGCGACTACATCGCCGGCCTCTCCACCGCTGACACCGCCGACCTGCACGGCCAGACCGTCGAGCGGGTCACCAAGTTCCTCGAGTGCTTCCCGCCACTCGACCGGCGGTGGCACCCGATGACCGAGGCAGCCGCGCAGTACCCGGTCGACGGAGCGATCGTGCTGCGGGCCCGCGTCGACCTGGTCATCGGCAAGCCGGTCGGGCACGAGAGCCGCAAGGTGATCGTCGACCTCAAGTCCGGCCGCATCGTCGACCGCCATCGTGAGGACCTGCGCTTCTACGCCCTCGTCGAGACGCTGTGCCGGGAGGTGCCCCCGCGGCGGCTGGCCTCGTTCTCGCTCGACGCCGGCACGGCGGTCGTGGAGGACGTCACGCCGGCGCTCCTGCGCTCGACCCTGCGCCGGACCCTCGACGCCGTCGAGAAGATGATCGAGTTGCGCCACGAGGGCCGCCCCGCCGAGCGCACGCCCGGCGTCACGTGCCGCTGGTGCCGGCTGGCCACCGACTGCGCGCCCGGGGCGGCGTACCTGCGCCCGCCGGCCGACGACGACGTCGACCCGTGAACTACGGCGTCATCAAGGCGACCGGCAACCCGAGCCCGGCCTCCTCGCGCACGGTGGCGATCGAGCGCCCCGGCTGCACGGCCGGCTTCGACGGGCCGATGAGATCGGGCCCGAGGCGGCCGACGGCCACATCGAGGTCCTCGACGTTGAGCACCAGCCCCCAGAACGAGGCCGGGCCGGCCGGCAGGCCGGACCGCTCGACGACCTCGACGATCAGCGTGCCGAGCCGGTGGAACCCCTGGCGCAGCTCGCCCAGCTCCCGGACGCGGCGCAGCGGGGCGCCGGTGGCGTCGGCGATGGCGCCACAGGTGCGCTCGAGCGAATCGGTGGTCACCACCACGTGGTCGAGCCCGATGGCGCCGAGCGGGTGCTCGGCGAGGACCGGCGTGGCCGGGCCGACGACGTCGGTGGGCAGGCCGTCGATCTCGGTGATGCCGGCGTCGATGCCCGAGAGGGCCCAGCCGACGAGACCGCTCGGTCCGTCGTCGAGGAGGCGGATGCCGGTGCCGAACAGCGGCACGACGCCTTCGTGGAGGACCAGTCCGAGCTCGACCCACGGCGCCGCCGGGCCACCGGCGGTCAGCCACTCGGCGCGCGCCGTCACGGAGTCAGCCCGATCTGCCAGGCGAGGAACGTCAGCCCGTCGGCGAGCTCGTCGACGCGCTTGCTGACCGGCTTGCCGACGCCGTGGCCGGCGCGGCCCTCCTGCAGCAGCAGGATCGGCCTGTCCTCCTGGCACGACGACGCCGCCTGCAGCAGCGCCGCCATCTTCCGGGCGTGCAGCGGGTCGACGCGGGAGTCGCCCTCCGCCGTGGTGAACAGCGTCGCCGGGTAGCAGGCGCCGTCGACCACGTGGTGGTACGGCGAGTAGGCGTGCAGCCAGGCGAACTCCGCGGCGACGTCCGGGTCGCCGTACTCGTCGGTCCAGAGTCGAGCGATCAGGAACTGCGGGAAGCGCACCATGTCGAGCAGCGGCACACCGCACCACACGGCCCGGCACAGGTCGGGACGTTGCGTCAGCGCGGCGCCGACGAGCAGGCCACCGTTCGACCGCCCGAGGATCGCCAGGCGGTCGCGGCTGGTGCAGCCCTCTGCGACGAGCCAGTCGGCGGCGGCGTGGAAGTCGTCGAACACGTTCTGCTTGTTCGCCCGCCGCCCGGCGTGGTGCCACGCCTCGCCCTCCTCGAGCCCGCCCCGCAGGCCGGCGATGGCGTACAGGCCGCCGGCCGCGCACCAGGCGGCGATCTGCTGCGACCACACCGGGGTCTCGGCGATGGCGAACCCGCCGTAGCCGTTGAGCACCGCAGGGGTGGCCGGCCCTGGCGCCACGTCGCGGCGGTGGATGAGGAACATCCCGATCGTCGTGCCGTCCGCCGACGGGTACGTGGTCTGCGTCACGACGAGGTCCGGTACGACCTCCCCGCCCACCTCGTCGGGAAGCCACCGCGCCACCGGCTCGGGCGCCGCCCGCCACACGCTGGTCGGCGCCTCGAACGAGTCGATCACGGCGAAGGCGCGGCCACTGTCGCGGTCGGCGGTCAGGCCGCTGACGGCGACCACGTCGCCGAAGCCGCCGACGAGGCCCAGCGGTGACCCGTCGGCTCGGTAGCGCTCGACGGTGTCGACGGCGCGACGGGTGGCGACGATCCACACCTCGTCGCCGCAGACCGTCGGCTGGGCGATCACGGCGTCGCGCTCGGCGACCAGCGTGGCCCACGCGCCGGGCCCCGGCGCGTCGAGGGGCACGGCGACCAGTCGCCCCGACGGCGCATCGATCGTGGTCACCCCGACGAGCGCGCCGGGGTCCGGACCGAAGCGCAGCGACGTGGTGGCCTCCACGCCCTCGACGAGAGTCGTCCATGTGTCGGCGCGGCGGTCGAGGACGTGCACGTCGGTGCGGGCCCATCCCACGCTGACGTGGACGAGCAGGTGACCACCGTCGGGCGCCATCGTCACATCCGGCCAGGCCTGCGGGTCGGGGTGCTCGGCCCACACGACGGGGTCGTCGCGCCAGCCGGTGCCGAGACGGTGGTGGTGGACGGTGCGGTGGTACTCGTCGCCCTCGGGGTACCGGGTGTAGGCGAAGCCCGAGCCGTCGGGCTCCCAGGCCACGCTGCAGGCGCGGGTGTCGGGGATCGCCTCGCCGAGGTCGCGGCCGTCGGCGGTGTCCAACACCCGCAGCACGGAGCTCTCCGTGCCGCCCTCGCTGGTGCCGACGGCGACGAGCGCGCCGTCGTCGGAGGCGTGGAACCAGTCGATGGCGTTGGCCGCGTCGGCGGCGCCGAGGGCCGGGTCGAGCAGCACCACCGGTGCGACGGATCGGTCGAGCGCCGACCGGCGGGTGAGCACGAACTGCTCGGCGCCGGCCGGGCGCTCGAGGCAGAACAGGTGGTCGCCGCGCACCTGGGCCGCCATCACGAGCGGCAGCCGCAGCAACGCGAGCAGGCGCTCGTGCCACCATCCCCGTTCGGGGCGGGCATCGAGCGCCTGGCGGGTGTGGGCGTTCTGCGCCTCGACCCACTGCTGGACCTCGGCGGCGTCGCCGTGCTCCAGCCAGCGGTACGGGTCGGGCACCGCCACGCCGTGGAGGACGTCGACGATGTCCTCCCGCCGGGACGGTGGCGGAGCCGTCATCGAAGGGTCAGCCGCGCCCCATGTTCGGGCGCTTGCCGTGGTTCGCCTTGGACCGGCGCAGCCGGGCCTTGCGCTTCTTGGTCTTCTTGGACATGGCCGGTCAGCCTAACGGTGAGGGTGCCGGTTCCCGCCCGGGACACCGCTACGGCTCGGGTTCGCGCAGCACGGTGGCGAGCTCGTTGAGCGCCTTGCGGGTGCCGCTCCACGACGGCCCGAGGTCGTCGAGGATCCGGCGCACGCGGGCGCGCTCGGTCAACAGCTGCACGCAGGTGTCGACGAGCTCTCTGACCAACGGCTCGGGGAGCGACGGCGACATCGCCAGCGATCGGCGTACCCGCTCCACCTCGTGCAACCTGAGCACCCCCGACTCTAGCGAACGCACGTTCGGAGGTCGAATCGCGTCGTTCGGACACGTGTCGTGTTTTCCGCACTGTCGCGCTGGGTAACGGATCGGCCGGGCGAAGAGGGACTCCCTCCCCTTTCTTCGCTGCGCGGCGCCCGCCCCCGACGGACTGGGGGCGGGCGCCGTCGCATCCAGGCGTGGCGCCGCTCAGTCCGTGGCCGGCAGGGCGTCTTCGATGGCGCTCACCAGCGCGGGGTCGTCGGGGGCGACCATCGGGCTGAACCGGGTGACCTTGCCCGTCGGATCGACGAGGAACTTCTCGAAGTTCCAACGGATGTCGCCGTCGTGGCCGTCGCCGTCGGCGACCGCCGTCAGCTCGGCGTAGATGGGATGGCGGTCCGGGCCGTTGACGTCGATCTTCTCGAACATCGGGAACGTCACGCCGTAGGTCGTCGAGCAGAACGTGGCGATCTCCTCGGCGCTCCCGGGCTCCTGTCCGCCGAACTGGTTGCACGGGAACCCGAGCACGCTGAAGCCCTCGTCGCCGTAGCGCTGCTGCAGTTGCTCGAGGCCGGTGTACTGCGGTGTCAGCCCGCAGCGCGACGCCACGTTGACGAGCAGCAGGGCCTCTCCCTGGTGCTCGGCGAGGCTGGCCGGCTCGCCCTGGAGGGTGTTGATCGGGTGCTCGAAGATCGACATCCCGCCAGCTTGGCCCGATCGTCCTCGCAACGACGCACGCAGATACGGTCACGGACATGGAGATCCAAGGGACGTGCGACGATCGGTTCAGCGGTGTGCGCGACGCCTTCGCCGCCAACTTCGCGGAGCGCACCGACACCATCTTCGACCAGGGCGCCTCCGTCGCCATCACGATCGACGGCGAGCTCGTCGTCGACCTGTGGGGCGGCACCGTCGCCACCGACGCCTCGCCGGCGGCGCCGTGGGAGCGCGACACCATCATCAACGTCTGGTCGACGACCAAGACGGTGTCGGCGCTGGCCTGCCTGGTGCTCGCCGACCAGGGCCAGCTCGACCTCCACGCCCCGGTGGCCGACGTGTGGCCGGAGTTCGCCGCCGGCGGCAAGGACGGCGTGCTCGTGCGCCACGTGTTGAGCCACACC
The DNA here is from genome assembly GCA_963784255.1 of uncultured Acidimicrobiia bacterium. Classification (GTDB taxonomy): domain Bacteria; phylum Actinomycetota; class Acidimicrobiia; order Acidimicrobiales; family Ilumatobacteraceae; genus JALZMG01. Next base: position 866,372 of record CAWAQO010000009.1, read on the forward strand.
GCCGGCCTGTCCGGGTGGCAGGTGCCGATCACGGCCGACGACCTCTTCGACTGGGAGAAGGTCACGTCGCTGCTGGCGGCCCAGGAGCCGTGGTGGGAACCGGGCACGGCGTCCGGCTACCACGCCGTGACGCAGGGCTACCTCGAGGGCGAGATCGTCAGGCGCGTCACCGGTCAGACGATCGGCGAGTTCGTGGCCAAGGAGATCACCGGGCCGTTGGGCGTGGACTTCCACATCGGCACCGCGCCCGAGCACGATGCCAGGGTCGGCCACGTCGTCCCACCGACCATGCCCCTGTCCGTCGAGGGCGTCGACGAGAGCTCGATCGCCATGCGCACGCTGCTCAACCCACTGCTCGATGCCGCGCGTCTCGAGCACGATCCCGTGGCGGCGGGCCGAGAGCCCCGCTGTGAACGGCCATGGCAACGCCCGCTCGGTGGCGCTCGTCCACGCCCCGATGGCCTGCGGTGGCGAGGCCAACGGGGTGCGCCTGCTGTCGGCGGCGGGCATCGAGCCGGCGTTCCAGGAGCAGACCTACGGCCAGGATCTCGTACTGCCCGTCGTGCTGCGCCACGGCATCGGTTTCGGGCTGCCGTGCATGGAGATGCCGATCAGCCCGAGCGAGCGGGCCTGCTTCTGGGGCGGCTGGGGCGGCTCCCTGGCGATCATCGACCTCGACCAGCGCATGACGATCTCGTACGTCATGAACAAGATGGGCGAGGGCACGGTGGGCGACATGCGCGGCGCCAACATCCTGCTCGCCGCGTACATGGACCTGGGCGCGTTCTGACTCACGTGAGCGCCGCGACGAGGGCCTCGATGCGAGCGATCTCCTCGGGACGGTTGTTGCGGTCGGCGAGGCGGTAGTCGGCGACGGCCGGCAGGATGGCCAACGCGGCGGCGCGGCCGGCCTGGTCGACGAAACGGTCGATCAGCCTCCGGCGGAAGGCCGCGACGACGACCTGCAGCCACCGCGAGCCGTCGACGCTGGCCGTCAGCCCGAGGATCCAGGCGATCGCGACGTCCGCGGCCGGCGGGCCGACGGCGACGTTGGACCAGTCGAAGACCATCGGCCCGTCCGCCGTCAGCATGATGTTGTCGGGGTGGAAGTCGAGGTGCAGCACACCGTCCGGCGGACCGAACCGGTGCGGCACCGTGCCTCCGAGGTCGCCGACGGGCACGGCCGCGAGGCGGCGGTGCAGGGACGCCCACAGGTCGGCGTGGCGGCGCAGGCGCCACGGCTTGGTCTCGAGATCATGGAGCATCGTGACGCCGTGGAGCCGCTCCATCACGAGGTCGGTGCCGCCGGCGTCGAACACCTCCGGCACGGGGAAGCCGTGGGCCCGCAGGTGGGCCATCGCCGCGGCCTCGCGCTCGATCAGACCCGGTTTGACGCTGATGCGGTACCGGCGCAGCACCCGCCCGCCGCCGAGGTCGTAGACGTCGGCGGCCCGGCCGCGACCGACGAACGGGCCGGGATCAGCCACTCGCGGCCCAGGCGAGGAGGTCGTCGGCGGACAGTGTGTTGATCACCTTGTCCAGCGGAACCTCCCGCTCGGCGGCACGGTCGCAGCCGTGCGGCTGCCACTCCAGCTGACCCGTGGCGTGGGCGTCGGTGTCGATCGAGAACCAGCAGTCGAAGGCGATGGCGGCGTCGATCAGCTCGCGTGGCGGGTCGAGGCGCTCGGGCCGGCAGTTGATCTCGACGGCGGTGCCGAACTGCTTGCAGGCGGCGAACACGTAGTCGGCGTCGAACGTCGACTCGGGCCGCTTGCCGATCAGGCGGCCGGTGCAATGGCCGAGGATGTCGACGTGGGGCGAGGCGACCGCCATGACCATCCGCTCGGTCATCGGCTGGCGGGCCATGCGCAGCTTGGAGTGGACGCTCGCCACGACGATGTCGAGGCGGGTCAAAGGTCGTCGTCGAGGTCGAGCCCACCGTCCTCGAGGATGTCGACCTCCATGCCGGTGAGGATGCGGAACGGCGCCATCTGCTCGTTGAGGGCGGCGATCTCGACGAGTTGGCGCTCGAGGCGTTCGCGGTTGAGGCCGTGGGCGATGGTGAGCCGTGGCGAGTGGTCGGTGAGGACCATGTACTCGTGGCCGAGGGAGGCTGCGGCGGTGGCCATGTCCTCGATCTCGGCGCCGCCGTCGCTCCATGTCGAGTGGAGGTGGCAGTCGCCGCGCAGAGCGTCGCGGTAGCGCTGCCCGGCCGGCGTGATCGGGACGACCGTCTCGGCCTCGAGCTTGGCGATGTAACCGGGCACGTCGCCCGCCAGAGCCTCCGTGATCACGCGGGCCGTGGCGTCCCCGATGCCGTCCAGCTTGGTGAGCGTTCCGGCGGCGGCCCGCTCGGCGATCTCCGTGGGGTCGGTCTCCCGCACCACGTTGCGGGCCCGCTGGAAGGCCTTGGCCTTGAAGCTCGACTCGTGGGCCCGGTCGAGCAGGTGCACGACCCGGTCGAGGGCGGCCTCCGGCGTCATGCGTCGGAGGCTAGCGATCCGAGTGTTTCGTGCTGCCCGGGTGTTTGGTGCGGGGACGTACCGACACGAACCACCCGCCGGCAGGAAGGACTCGGATGTCAGTCCCCGAGGAGGCCCCAGCGCCGGCGGACCGCGCGGTCCAGCGTGCCGAAGAACACCGTGTCGACCACGATGCCGATCACCAGCACGACGATCATCATCGCGATCAGGCCCTCGGCGTTGTTGAGGTTGCGGTTCTCCTGCAGGAGGAAGCCGACCGACGGCTTGCCGGCGATGACGACGATGAGCTCGCCCGCCATGAGGCTGCGCCAGGCGAACGCCCAGCCCTGCTTCAGTCCACCGACGAAGGACGGGATCGAAGCCGGCAGCACGACGTGGCGGTACGTGGCCACCCGACCGGCCCCCAGCATCCGCCCCGCCCGCAGCAGCAGCGGCGGCACGTGGTCGATGCCGGAGATCAACCCGTTGGCGATGGCTGGAGCGGCCCCGAGCACGACGACGAAGGTGATCGCGCTCTCCGACAGCTGGAACAGCAGGATGGCCAGGGGGAACCAGGCGATCGACGGCATCGTCTGCAGCCCGGTGATCAGCGAGCCGACGGCCGAGCGGACGATCTTCGACGAGGCGACGAGGCTGCCGATCACGACGCCGATCGCAACGGCGAGGGCGAAGCCGACCATCGCGCGGCGGAACGTGATGCCGATCGCCTCGAACACAGTGCCGTCGGCGATCATCTCGCCGAGCTCGGCGAACACGGCGCCGGGCGGCGGCAGGGCGTATTCAGGACGCCACCCGGTCCACACGACCACCTGCCAGAGCCCGAGCGCCAGCGCCACCGCGGCGACCTTCGGCCACACGGCGGTCCACACGCGTCGCGCCGTCGAGCCATCCCGACGGCGGCGGATCGCCGGTGCCGGCGCCTCCAGGACGGCGGCCGGTGGCGCGACAGGTTCAACGACGAGCATGGGCCAGCGCCTCCTCTCGGAGCTGGTCGGTCACCGTGGCGGCGAGCGCGCTCACCTCTGGCGACTCGATGCGGCGGGGGTGGCGGATGTCGACGTCGAACGTCGACGTCACCCGGCCGGGACGGGCCGACATGACGACGATCCGGTCGGCCAGCCGCGCCGCCTCCCGCACGTTGTGCGTGACGAACACGATCGTGAGGCCACGGGCCCGCCACAGCCCTTCCAGCTCGTCGTGCAACGAGTCGCGCGTCATGGCGTCGAGGGCACCGAACGGCTCGTCCATCAGCAGGATGTCGGTGTCCTGGGCGAACGAGCGGGCCAACGCGGCGCGCTGGCGCATCCCACCCGACAGCTGGTGCGGGCGCTTCTTGCCGAAGCCGCCGAGGTGGACCTGCTCGAGCAGCTCGTCGACCCGCGCCCGGCGCTCACCCTTCGACACGCCGGCGAGGCGCAGTGGGAGCTCGACGTTGGCGGCCACCGTGAGCCACGGGAACAGCGCGGCCTCCTGGAACATCAGCGCCGGCCGGCCGGCGACGTCGACGGTGCCGTCGGTCGGCTCGTCGAGCCCGGCGATCAGGTTGAGCAGCGTCGACTTGCCGCACCCCGAGGCGCCGACGAGGCAGACGAACTCGCCGCGCGCCACGTCGAGGTCGACGTCGGAGAGCGCGGTGACGGCGTCCGCGCCGCGTCCGAACGCCTTGGTGACGCCACGGACGCTGATCGGAGCAGTCACGGCGCCGCGACCTCCTCCTCACCTCGCTCGGCGAGGACCTCGTTGAGGATGTCGAGGTCGTAGATGCCCTCGAGGTCGACCGGGTCGAGCAGACCGACCTCGACGGCGTGGTCGGCCGACGCCTGCAGCGACGAGGTGATCGGGTCGAGCGTGAACGTGAGGTTGCCCCACGCACCCTCGATCGTCTCGTCGGCCAGCCGGTTGGTCGTGACCCGCTCGATGCCGTCGTTGGTGGTACCTGGGCCGCGCTGTCATCCGCCGAGGCGACGTCGATCGCCTGCGCCAGGCCGTCGATCAGGTGGCGCACGACGTCGCCGTGCTCGTCGAGGTAGTCCGTGGCGACGATGAGGTGGGTCGTGACGAACTGGCCGTCCGGCCAGAGGTCGCGCTCGTCGACGAGGACGTGGCCGCCCCCCTCGTTGACGAGCCGGGTCGCCCACGGTTCGGGGACCCACGCGCCGTCGACCGTGCCGGCCTGGAACGCCGCCAGCGTGTCGGCGTTCTCCTGCGGGGTGACCTCCACGTCCCCGCCGCCGCTCGTGTCGGTGCTGTAGCCCTGCTCGGTGAGCCACGCCCGCAGCGCCACGTCCTGCGTGTTGCCGAGCGACGGCGTCGCCAGCTTCGCGCCGGCGAGGTCGTCCGGGCTGTCGATGCCCTCTCGGACCACGAGGGCGGCGCCGCCGGACGTCGTGCCGGCGACGATGCGCAGGGCCTCGCCCTCGGACTGGGCGAAGCCGTTGATCGCCGGGTTGGGCCCGATGAAGCTGGCGTCGATGGCATCGGCGAACAGCGCCTCGATGGCCTCGGTGCCGGAGTTGAACGTGACGAGCTCGAGGTTGACGCCGGGCCCGAGCGCGTCGGCGAAGATGCCGTCCTCGACGCCGATGATGGCCGGGGCGTGGGTGACGTTCGGGAAGTACGCGAGGCGCAGCGTGACCGGATCCGAGGCCGTGCCGCCCGCCGTGCTCGCTCCGCCGGTGTCGCCCGCCGTGTCGCTCGCCGGCCGCCGTGTCGTCGTCGTCGCCGCAGGCCGTCAGGGCGCACAGGGCCGCGACGGCGGCCACAGCGACGAGACGATTCCTGGCTAAATCCGATCGGCATAGTCGACTTTCTACATGGTGGTGTTCTGTTCCGCAACATGGAAGCCTGGGTCACGTGTCACGGACCGGCTCCCAGGCCGTCGAACGGGCGCTGGCCGTGCTCGGCGTCGTCGGCGACAGCGCGACCGACCTCGGCATCACGGACATCGCCCAGCGCTCCGGGCTGAGCGTCAGCACCGCCCACCGTCTCGTCCAGGCGCTGCGCGCCGGCGGGCTCGTCGGCCAGGACGCCGGCAGCGACCGCTACCACCTGGCCGCCGGAGCCGTTGCGCTCGGTCGGCGGGCCGAGGCGCGGCTCGGGTTCGCCCGCCTGCTCCCCCTGCTCGACGAGCTCTCCGCCACGACCGGTGAGTCGGTCAGCCTGGGCACCAGGGCCGGTGCCGAGGTGCTCATCGTCCTCCACGCCGACTCCCCACAGCCGCTGCGCTTCGACCAGGCACCCGGCACACGCGTGCCGATCCACGCCTCCGGCATCGGCAAGGCGATCCTCGCCTTCAGCGCCGACCCGGCCGCCGAGGTCGCCGCCCTCGCGCCCCTGCCCGCGTTCACCGCGTCGACGCTGACCGACGGGGCGGAGCTCCTCGCCGACCTCGAGCGGGCGCGGGCGCGGGGCTGGGCGCTCAACGACGGCGAGCGCCACGTCGGCGTGCGCACGATGGCGGCGCCCGTGCTCGACGCCGACGGGCGGGCGTGGGCCGGCGTGGCGATCCAGGGCCCGACCGCCCGCCTCGCCGACGCCCGCCTCGCCGAGCTGGCACCCGTGCTCGTCGCAACCGCCGGCCGGATGGCCGCGGCCGTCGCATAGGTTGCCGTCGATGGACGGATGGCACCTGGCCGAGCTCAACATCGCCCTCCTGCGCCAGCCCCTCGAGCACCCCGACACCGCCGAGTTCGTCGCCGCCCTCGGCGAGATCAACACCCTGGCCGAGTCGTCTCCCGGCTTCGTGTGGCGGCTCACCGACGACAGCGGGCAGTCGTCGAGCTACGTGCGCGCCTACGACGACGCGCTGACCATCATCAACCTGTCGGTGTGGTCGACGCCGGACGCGCTGCACGACTTCGTGTTCCGCACCGCGCACACGCCGTTCCTGCGCCGCCGCCGCGAGTGGTTCGAGCGGATGGACGACGCGTACCTGGTGTGCTGGTGGGTGCCGGAGGGCCACGTCCCGTCGGTCGACGAGGCCATCGAGCGCCTCGACCGGCTGCGCACCGAGGGCGTCACCGACGGCGCCTTCACGTTCCGCGATCGGCGTCCCCCGCCGTCGGGGCCACCGGTAGCGTCGGGCGGCGCATGGAACGCTTCGGCCTCGTCGGCCTCCCCAACGCCGGCAAGAGCTCCCTCTACAACGCCCTGACGGGTGGCGGCGCCCTCGCCGCGCCCTACGCCTTCGCCACCAAGGACCCGAACATCGGCGTGGCCAAGGTGCCCGACGAGCGCCTCGACCGCCTGGCGGTGATGTCGAAGAGCCGCAACGTCGTCCACGCCGCGGTGCAGGTCGTCGACATCGGTGGCCTCGTCGAGGGTGCCAGCAAGGGTGAGGGCCTCGGCAACAAGTTCCTCGCCAACATCCGCGAGGTCGACGCCGTCGTGCTCGTGCTGCGGGCGTTCGAGGACGACGACGTGGCGGGCCCGGCGGACCCGATCGAGCACCTGCGCGTCGTGGAGCTGGAGCTGGCGCTGGCCGACCTCGAGACCGTGGAGAAGCGCCTCGCCCAGGCCCAGCGCCAGGCGAAGCTCGACCGCTCCGTGGCCGACGAGCTGGCGGCCCTCACCGCGGCCAACGAGGCGCTCGCCGAGGGCCGGCCGCTGTACCGGGCCGGGCTCCATCCCGAGCACCGCCAGCTGCTGGCCCCGCACTTCCTCCTCACCAACCGCCGCGTGCTCGCCGTCGTCAACGTCGGCGAGGACGAGCTCGACGCCATCCCCGAGGCGGAGGCCCGGGTGGCCGCGGAGCTCACCGAGGCCGGCGAGGAGGTCGAGGTCATCGGGATGTGCGTGCAGCTCGAGGCCGAGGCCGCGTCCATCGAGGACCCCGACGAGCGAGCCGAGATGTTGGAGGGCTTCGGCCTCGGCGAGGGGGCGCTGTTCCGCATGGTGCGCAGCTCCTACCACCTGCTCGGCCTGCGCACGTTCCTCACCACCGGCGACAAGGAGAGCCGGGCGTGGACGTTCTACGAGGGCTCGACGGCACCGCAGTGCGCCGGGCGCATCCACACCGACTTCCAGCGCGGCTTCATCCGCGCCGAGGTGATCCGGTGGGACGAGCTGCTCGACATCGGCTCGTGGACGAAGGCCAAGGAGCTGGGGAAGATCCGGCTGGAGGGCAAGGACTACGTGACCCAGGACGGCGACGTGATGGAGTTCCGCTTCAACGTGTAGCCGTGTATCGCATGGGCCTGTGACCAGGAGGTTTATAGCTGCTACTGGTGCCTTGCCCGTGCCTTGCCCGTGAGCGGGCGCGGGCTGGGGGTCCGGGGCCTCCCTCCCCCCGGGTCACCGCGCCCTGATTAGGGTGGGGCTGGGTGCTGCTTGCCCCGATGCTGAGCGTCCCCGTCCCCGCCCTCCAACTCGCCTCGGGTTGCCTCGCTACCGCTGGCCGCTAGCCGTTACCCGTACTCGCTAGCCGCTTCCCGGTACTCCCAACTGGTGCTCTCGCCGGGCAGAACCGGGCGCGACGTATATCGAACAATTGTTCGACTGCTCGCACGTCCCGACGCACCCGGTAGTGCAAACGGAGCAAGCCCCCGACCCTTTGAGGGGCCGGGGGCTTTGTGGGGTTGTGATCGTTGGAGTTTCGGTCGAATCAGCCGATCTTGACGGCCGCGGTCCCTGGGCCCTGGACAAACAGCGTCAGAGGTCCGGTGGTGGTCTCCGCACCGTAGGTGACGGCACCGTAGGAGTAGCCGAGCTCGGTGATGGCACCAGCGGTGGGTCCACCCAGCGGAAGAACAGTGCCCTCCACGAGCGCTCCGTCGGTCACATCATCATCGATGGTGATGTCACCAGGCGGTCAGGACCAGCTTGACGCTGCCGGGGACGACGTTGTTCGCACCTTCCTTGCAGACACCATCGGGATCGGCGTTCGCGTCGTCAGCGACGTAGTCCGTCGTGGTGTACGTCGTGTCACCGAAGGCGAAGTCGCCGGTGAAGGCGTAGTCACCGAAGGTGTAGGCACCGAACTCGTAAGCCGTCGAGGGAAGACCCACGTACCGAAGGTGAAGCCACCGATGAACGAGTCGCTGTTGAGGGCATCACCGTCAGCGACGAACGACGGACCGGAGAGCGAAGCCGCCCAGGTTGAAGCCGTTGATCTGATTCTGCGTACGTGACGTGTAGGCCACGCTCGCTGCAATCTTGCCGACCAGGTCGCCGCTGCGGATGCCCTCGCGGCTGCCGATGCGGCTGCCCTCGCGGGTGGCGAAACGGACGCCGGTGCGAGTGCCTTGACGCTCAGCGGTGCGCTCACCGCTGCGGCTGCCGTTGCGGATTCGCTGGTCAACGTTGCCGTTGTCCTTGGTGCAGGAGAGCGTCTCGATCATGACCTGCTCGGCGGACTGCGTGCCGATCTGAGCGCCAGCCTGCATCGCTGACTGCGTGCCGACCTGCGTGGCCGACTGCGAGACAGCCTGCGTCACGGTCTGCGTGGCATCCTGCGACGTGGTGAACTCGAAGGCTCCCAGCGTTGGCCTGCATCTGGCTGTTGTTGTAGCCGAGTGCGGTCTGGACGTCGCCCTTGCCGACGAAGCCGGTGCCGTCGGCGTCGATGGTGACGCTGGCGTGCGCGGCGCTCGGCGACGCCGATGGCGATGAGGCTGGCGGTCGCGACTGTGGCGACCTTGGATGATGCGATGCATCTGGTGGTTCCTGCTCTGTTGTGGTTGATACCCGGCTGCCCGATGCAACCGATGTCAGTTGAAGCTATTCCAGAGCTATATGTCTCTTTCACAACCTAGATGACATTAGAGATGTGCTCGCTCGGTCGCACTGGCGCGTGGCTGTCCCTATGGAGACCCTGTGGAGATCGTGACCGCGCCGATCCCGGCGCAGTCCCCGTTCATCCCCGCTGACGCGAAGATCGTGGTGGGGGCCATCGCTCCGGCGTCGCCTGAACCGATCCCGGTCGTGCTGCTACCGGGTTTCGAGTACCGGATGCGCGAGTGGCGACACCCGGACACCCACGAGGTTCACTGGCTGCTCGAGCGGAGAAAGTCCGCCCAGCAAGGCGACGACGACGAGTAGGACCACAAGCGCGGCGGCCGAGGTAGCACAGGTCGCTGACGGTGGGGAACCCGTCGGACGTTTGCCGACGCGGGACTCGTCCGTCGCAGCCGTAGCCGCCCACACGATCGTGGCGATGAGGATGCGCCGCATCATCGGTTGTCGGCCGACCGGTCGAGGCCGGTGCGCTGACCCGAGCCCGCTCGCCCCCTGGCTCAGTACGCCCGGCCGACCAGGACCTTGGGGCCGGTCGGTCCCTGGGTGATGCCGACCGCTGCCCACCCCTGGGCGCCCAGCGCGTTGAGTCGGGCGAGGAACCTCTCGTCCCAGCGCCCCTCCACGAGGTGGTACTGCCACCGGGTCATCGGCGTCGGGGCGTACATCTCGTTCGTCATGGGTCCGCCACTCATGCGGGGGCCTTGATCTTGGCGGGCTTGTTCTTGAGAGCCCACGCCTCGGCGAAGCAGCCGACGGTCACGAGGAACGCGCCGTAGATCAGCCCACCGGCCCCGATGCCGACGCCCAGGCCCACGTAGGGGCGGATCGCCGAGCCGGGGAACTCGGGCCGGAGCGCCACGATGATGCCCGCGATGACCCCGGCCGCGATGACCAGGAACCCGAGCGTCCGCATCCACGTGGCGGCCATGCGCAGGTCCTTGATGGCCCGGGTCGAACAGGTTGAGCCTGGGGACGGGCGGTCGAGCTCGACCGTCGTCGTGCCCTGGGATGAGTCGTTGCTCATGGTGTTCCTTTCAGCCCACCGGAAACGTTCCGGTGCGGGGACAGTGCCGAACGCCCGAGGCCGAGCCGGTGTCGTCTGTCGGTCGGACGGTATGGCCCCGGCGTCGAGAGGCCCTCGTCAAGATTGACGATCCTGGAGCTGTGAACACCCCGGTTGCCGCCCCCGCGGCCTGATCCACCCGCAACTCCACTCAGCCCCCGGCCCGCACGGGTCGGGGGCTCACGCCGTTTTGCCACGCACGGAGGACGCGCCGTGTCTGCCGATCGGACGTTGCAGTAGACGTAATACCGCTATCCGTCAAACGTGTACCGCTGGAGGCGCTTCCCGCCTACGGGAAGGGCCGGCGATCCAGGTGGGTCGCCGGGACCACACGCGTTCACCACGTGCCCGCGTGATCGTCTGCGCACTACCCCCTCTCGATGTTCACCTGGTGTGGGCACGGTGTCCGCTCGATCCGCGAAGTCCCTACGTAGAGGCCTCGAACACGTTCGATGCTGGCGTTCCGCGTCAACGTGTAGTCCGGCGTGCGAGGACGTTCAGGCCGACGCGCCGCCCGCACCGATCGCGCCCGCCGGCTCGGCGGGCGGCGGTCAGGCCTCGTGCGGTGGACGGTTGAGCCGGCGAAGGTGGATGGCCTTGTCGATCGCGGTGAACGCCGGCGCGACGAGCGAAAGCGCGAGGACGAGGACCCATTGGGCGCCGGTGAGCGAGACGGTGTCGAGGAGCCGTTGGAGCATGTTGAGCTCGACGGCGGCCCACGTGAGCGTCCAGCCGAGGATGATCCAGCCGAGGTACGGGAACATCGGCGACGACCACCACGGCTCGCGCTCGCGGCGCATCACGAGGCCGTTGTTGACGGCGCTGAGGGCGATGACGGCGAAGGCCATCGTCATCGACACCGACGGATCGGTCGTGCTCGGCTCGTCGGGGCCCCAGGACAGCACCATCAGGGCCAGGCTGGAGATGATGAGGCCGCTGATCGCCCAGCGCACCGTGCGGGCGCGGGTGGCGATCCTCGATCCCGGCGTGCGGGGGGGACGCTGCATGACGCCGGGGTCGGGGACGTCGACGATGAACCCGATGACGACGGTGACGACGACGAAGAACTTGGCGAACAGCAGTTGCATCGGGAACAGGGCGACGCCGCCGTTGATGTTGAGGATGGTGGCGTACAGCATCAGCTGCAGCACCGACGACAGGATCGTCAGCTGCAGCGTCACGTACGACGAGATCCGGCGGTAGATGTCGCGCCCGAGCTCGACGGCCTTCACCAGGGTGGCGAAGTTGTCGTCGGTGAGGATGAGCTTGCCGGCCTGCTTGGTGACCTCCGAGCCGCTGCCCATGGCCACGCCGACGTCGGCCTGCTTCAACGCGGCGGCGTCGTTGACGGCGTCGCCGGTCATCGCCACGACCTCGCCGGCTTCCTGCATCAGCCGGGCGAGGCGGACCTTGTCCTCGGGGGCGACGCGGCCGAAGACGTGCAACTGCGGGAGCTGGTCGATGACTTGCGCGTCGCTGAGGTGGGAGAGATCGGTGCCGGTGATCACGCCCGGTCCGAGGCCGAGCTCGTCGGCGATCGCCCGGGCGGTCACGGTGTGGTCACCGGTGATCATCCGGACGTCGATCCCGGCGGTGTGGGCGACGCGGACGGCGTCGACGGCCTCGGCGCGCAACGGGTCGATGATGCCGACGAGCGAGATCAGCACGAGGTCGTGGACCTCGCCCATCGGATCGTCGAGCGCCGCGGTCATGGCGTCGGACGGGAGATCGCGGACGGCGAACGCCAGGACGCGCAGCCCGCGCTCGGACAGTTGCCGGTTGGCGTCGAGCAGCTCGTCGCGGACCTGCTCGATCGGGACCTGCTCGCCGTGCCACAGCACCGTCGCGCAGCGGTCGATGACGACGTCGGGCGCACCCTTGACGCTGATGAGGTGGGGTTCGCGGAGGATGCCCCCGGCGATCCAGTCGGGGCGGTCGTGGAACGTCGCCATGAACTTGTACTCGGAGTCGAACGGCACCGTCGTGCGCCGGGGCAGGGTCCGGCGGGTCTCCTCGGCGTCGACACCGATCTTGGCGGCCAGCACCACCAGGGCTGCTTCGGTCGGGTCGCCGATGATCGACTCGTCGTCGGCGACGGTGGCGTCGCTGCACAGCACGAGCCCGAGCGCCACACGGGTGAAGTCCGGCGTCGGCGACACCGGCGGTGCCGAGGATGGCGCCCGACTTCCCGTAGCCGCCACCTTCGATCTTGTACCAGTCGCCGCCGGTCAACATCGTCGACGCCGTCATCGCGTTCATCGTCAACGTGCCGGTCTTGTCGCTGTTGATCACCGTCGTGCCACCGAGCGTCTCGACGTCGGTGAGCGACTTGACGACCGCCTTGGACTCGGCGAGGCGCTGCGCCCCCGACGACAGCATCAGCTGCACGAACGTCGGCAGACCGGTCGGGATGGCCGAGATCGCCGTCGACACGCACAGCAGCACGAGCGTCTCGGCGTCCTGGCCGCGGGCGATCCCGAAGATGGCGATGACGGCCACCGCCGCCCAGGCCAGGAAGCCGAAGATCTTGGTCAGGCCGTCGAGCTCGCGCTGCAGCGGCGACTTCGTGCGCTTCGTCGCCGTGACCATGTCGGCGATGTGACCCATCTGCGTCGACGCGCCGGTGGCGACCACCACCACCGTCGCCGAACCCCTCGTCACCTGGGTGTTCTGGAAGACGAGGTTCGTCCGGTCGCCGAGCGCCGTCTCGCCCTCGGGCAGGGTCGTGGCGTCCTTGGCGATCGGCGCGCTCTCACCGGTCAGCGACGCCTCCTGGACCTCCAACGACGCCGACGTGACGATGCGCGCATCCGCCGGGACGAGATCACCGGCCTCGATCAGCACGACGTCGCCCGGCACCACACCGGTCGAGTCGACCTCCTCGACGACTGCCCGACCGCCGCACCCGGGCCACCGGCACCTGGAGCTGGGCCAACGCCTCGACGCTGGCCATCGCCTTGCGCTCCTGGTTCGTCCCCATGATCACGTTGAACGACACCAACGCCAACACGATGATGCCGGTCGCCACCTGCCCGATCGCGAAGCTGGCGATGCTGACGATCAGCAACATGATGTTCATCGGGTTCGCCAACTGACCCTTGGCCACCGCCCACAACGTCGGTGGCGGCTCGGTGGCGATCTCGTTCCGCCCGAACTCCGCGAGCCGCCGCTGCACCTCGTCGGCGTCGAGACCGTCCTCGGCGTCCACCCCCACACGGGCGACGACGTCGTCCACCGACAACGCGTACCAACCCACCTCCGCCGTGTCCGGCTCGATCATCGCCATCTCACATGCCCTTTCGTCGTGGTGACTGCACGTCGTCCCTGCTCAGTACCGCGCCGCGGCGTGACGCGCCGCTTCTTCGGTGGCTTCGTCCATCGGGCACCATCCTGTGTGTCGACATCTTTGTACTGGACGGACGGGTGCGACACCGGCGAGGCGACTCAGAACGGTGTGGGGAGGTAGTGGGGGGAGAGATCCGGTTCGGTGTAGTCACCGGGGTCCTGGCGCTCGGGAAACGTGACTTCCTTGGGGACGAGCGGTTCGTACGGGACCTGGCTGAGGAGGTGGGTGATCAGGTTCAGTCGTCCGCGCCGCTTGTCGTCGGTGCGAACGACGTACCACGGTGCCCACTCGCTGTCGGTGGCGGCGAACATCTCGTCGCGGGCCCGGGCGTAGTCGTACCACCGGTTGTACGACTTGAGATCCATGTCGGACAGCTTCCAGATCTTGCGCGGGTCATCGACGCGGCTCTGCAGCCGCTTGGTCTGCTCGGCCTCGCCCACTTCGAGCCAGTACTTGAGGAGCAGGATCCCCGAGTCGACCATCGCCTGCTCGACCCCGGGCGTCATCTGCAGGAACCGCTGCGCCTGCTCGTCGGTGCAGAAGCCCATCACCCTCTCGACCCCGGCCCGGTTGTACCAGCTGCGGTCGAAGATGACGACTTCACCGGCCGCCGGCAGGTGCGGGATGTAGCGCTGCACGTACATCTGCGACTTCTCCCGCTCGGTCGGCGAGGGCAATGCCACCACGCGGAACACGCGCGGGCTCACTCGTCCCGTGATCGCCTTGATCGTGCCGCCCTTGCCGGCGCTGTCGCGACCCTCGAACACGAGGCAGATCTTGGCTCCCGTCGCCTTGATCCACTCCTGCATGGCGACCAGCTCCACCTGCAGCTTGCGCAACTCAGCGTCATACTCCTTCCGCTTCATCTTCGGCTTCGCCTCGTCCGAAGGCGCCGTGTCCTCGTGCTTCGTCATGTCCAGTTCAGCCTCTCTTCACATGTGGTCCGCGTCGGAATCAGCTCGTCGTGTCCGGCGCGGTCGGCGACGAGCGCGCCGCCGCTCATCACACCCTGATCGCTGGGCTCGGAGGACGCGCCTTGACCTCCCCGCTCACCGACTCCAACCTAGTCCGGCGCCGGCGGGCGGTCTTCGTTGGTGGCACGATCGCGCAGTCGGACGGCTTCCTCTCGCTGTTCGGCGGGGCTGCGAGAGCGGCGGGCACGTTCTACGTCCAGCTCCCACTCATGGCACATCCACGCTCTCGCCCTCCACGACGAGCACAATGTCAACGCTCAGGTTCCCAACGGAGGTGTGTCGTGAACTCGCAACTCGATCAGGTGGGTAGCTATGCAGGAACCCGGAGGAAGCGGCTGGTTGTTCTTCGCTGGCACGATCCTGGGCCTGGCCGGCATCATGCGGATCTTCGACGGCATTTGGGCGTTCCGCTACGACGGGGTCCTCCCGGACGAGCTCGAGGGCGCGGTCCTCGGTACCAGTCTCTCGTCCTACGGCTGGCTCTGGATCATCATCGGCGTGCTCTTGATCCTCGCCTCGTTCGCCGTGTTGGCCCGTTCCCAGTTCGCTCGTTGGTTCGGCATCGTCGCGGGCGCAGTGCTCGCCATCTCGGCCGTCTGGTGGATGCCGTACTACCCAGTGTGGTCACTGATGTACGTCGCGCTCGGCGTGCTCGTCGTGTACGGCCTCGCGGCCCACGGCGGCCGCGTCGACGCCTGACGCGGCGGAGGCCTCGGCGTATCTTCTGCGGGGACACTCGAGTGTCCCGGCCGGCCAGCGGCGGCGGGCGCGGGTTGCGCCGGCCTGTCATGTGGTCCCCGATGGCGTCGTCGAGCGAGTGTCGGATGGCCGCGGATGAGCTTCGGTACGACGAGTCCGAAGAAGTAGGCGATGCCGACCCCGACCAGCGTGTCGATGACTCGTTCCGTGGAGCGGTACGTGATGTTCTCGCTCGTGTTGTTGGCGTACAGCACGCACCACAGGATCAGGAACGTGGTGAACGCCGGCGTGATGTACCACCGACTGGCGTTGGTGGCCGCTGCGGCGATGATCGCGCCGGCGCCGACGAAGGCGATCGCTCCCGGCGAGAGGTCCTGGTTGAGCAGCCATGCCGCGACGATGGCGCCGATGAACACCGAGATGGCGCGTCCTGCGCTCCGGAGCTTCATCATGTCGTCGCTCGGTCGCATGACGATGAGCGTGGAGATGACGATCCAGCCGGTGTGCTCGGCTCCGTACGCGAAGGCGATGGCGGTCGCGACGGCCGCGGCGAGGCCGAGACGTACCCCGTAGGCTCCGGGCGGCGGCGATGGTCAACAGCGGCGGCTCCACCGGGGCCGGATCGTGGTACTCGGGGAAGCACAGGGCGCCGGCGAAGGCGATCGCCGATCCGATGATGAAGAGCGCACAGACGCCGGCCGACTCGTCCAGTCCTTCGAAGGTCAGGCCGGTTCCGGCGAGTGGGAGGCCGATCGTGAGGACCGCGTAGCCGAGGGCCTTGCGGGTTGCCAGGAGGGCGGCACCGAGGCCCATCAGGAACATCCCGACGACGGCGACAGGAGCCCATTGCGCGACGATGGAACCGATCATCACGGAGACGGCGAAGAGCACGCCGATGATGATCACCTTCCGTCGGTCCTTGCGATGGGGCGGCAGACCGAGGATGGCGGCGGGGATGGCGCCGATGAGGAGGTTCAAACCGTTCTCGACGTCCCTGGTCACGATGACGATGACGGCGACGGTGGACATGACCGCACCGAAGGCGGCGTTGCGCCAGCTCCAGACGATGTTGCGCATGGCCTGATCCTTCGAATGCCGAGCGGTGTGGCGGTCATGTGTAGCTCGCCGGCGTGCTCCTCGTCCGCACAGCGCAGCAGGATCGGCGGAAGGCGATGACCAGAGCGAGCACGACGCGCGATTCGCCTGGGGGCGTGTCACCGCGGGTGCGACGGCTCGTCGCCCCACGCACCGGCGAGGAGGAAGCGGCTGACGGCGAAGAACCAGAGGACCGAGAGGATCGCGACGAGCAGCGCGGCGAGCAGCAACGGGGCTGGTCGCGCCCAGCCGACGACCAGGCTGGCGCCGGCCCCGACGGCGATCGCCAGCTTCACCGGTCGATAGACGAGCGCCAGACGCTCGGCATCGGCGAGCGCTCGGGTGGTGAACGTCAGCGCGAGCAAGCCCAACGCCACGGCGCCCGCCAGCAACCATGCCGTGCCCGCCGGTGTGCGCCCATCGTGGGCGTGGCTGATCAGGCTCACCATGGCCGCCCCGGCCGCGGTGATCGACAGCGTGATCGGGAGATGGCTGAGCAACCAGCTCGCCAGCGGTCCACCCTCGGGACGGGGCGGACGGCGACCGACGAGGTCGAAGTAGATCCACCAGAAGCCGAAGCCGATCACGAGGCCGACCATCCCGGTGGTGATCGTCTTGACGTCGTGCTCGGACGCCGACAGGCCGCCCACCACGCCGAACACGACTTCACCGAGGACGATGATCGTGAACAGCCCGAAGCGCTCGACCAGCGACTCCGTCGGCCGCAGGCCACGGCTGAGGCCCACCGCCGGGTGCCCGAGGGCCACCATGCCCCCGATCCAACCGATCGCCACGCACGTCCACACGACGAGTCGCGGGCCGTCGGAGAGGAACGCACTCGCGAACATGACCGCCGCCGACACGCCGATGCCGGTGACGTAGCGCCGCGTCGGGGGCAGGAACTCGGGGTGGTCGCGCCGGTCCTCTCGATGCACCGCGTACCACAGCCACGTCAGGAGGGCCTGGAACGACGCGTACGCGAGCGCGAACCCGCGTCCGCTGCTCCCAGCGGCCTCCGTGGTGAACACCGCCAGCAGGACGAGGATGCCCATCTGCACGAACACGACCAGGCGCGTCCGCCCGTCCTCGCGGCCGTGCAGCTCGAGGTAGAGGGTGCCGTTGATCCACCCGATCCAGATCAAGGCGAACACGACGGCGAACTCGCCGACGCCGCGCCAGCGTGACGTGGTCGGCGAGGTGGTGCGCCGCCTGCGACACGACGGCCACGTACACGAGGTCGTAGAACAGCTCGAGGAAGCTCGACGGTTCGCCCCGGGATCGGCTCGCCGTGCGGTCGCGGCGGTCGCCACAACCAGTGCCTGAAACGGCCGGCGAGCCCCTCGTCGGTCACCGCGTCAACGTAGCCATCGGCGCGCGTACGGTGGGCGGTCGACATGCAGAGGAGCGTGGCGATGGGTGAGCCGGACTACCTGCTGACGAACACGGCAGCCGAGACGGCGACCCGGTTCGCCGGCCTGGAGGAGACCTTCGACCCGGTGACGATCCGCCACCTGGGCCGGGTGGTCGAGCCGGGCAACCGGTGCCTCGAGCTCGGGGCGGGAAGTGGGTCCGTCGCTCGTTGGATCGCCGACGCCGTCGGGCCGAGCGGGTCGGTGCTGGCGACCGATCTGGACGTGCGCTGGCTGGCCGGCGAGGCCGCGTCCCGCTTCGAGGTCCTCCAGCACGACCTCCGGATCCGACCCGATCCCCGAGGGTCCCTGGGATCTCATCCACGAACGCCTCGTGCTCGTCCACCTGCCGACCCGGCTGGAGGTGCTCGATCGTCTGGTGGCGGCGTTGGCCCCCGGTGGTTGGCTCGTGCTCGAGGACTTCGACACCGCCGAGGTCCGCACGACCGATCGACGGAGTCCGGACTTCGAGCTCATCGCCCGGGTGGCGGGGGTGTTCAACGAGCTCCTGCGCAGCCGCGGCGCGGCGACGAGCTTCGCCGCCGATGCTCGCCGTCACATGGCGGAACGTGGTCTCGTGGACATCGACTCGAGCGGGCACGTGGCCTTCGATGCCGGCGGCACCGGGTTCGCACGCGTGCACAGCGCCAACGCCCGCCAGGTCCAGGCCGAACTCGTGGCTGGTGGCATCCCTCCCGACGACCTCGATCGCTACCTCGCGGCCCTCGATGACCCGAGCAACGTGATCGGGAGCGCGGTCCTGATCACCACCTGCGGTCGTCGACCGGGCTGAGGAGCGCCCGCACGCCCCTCCGCCACGCCCGACGCACACCGGAGGCCGACACGTCGAGGTCGTTGCGAAGGGCGTCCCACGCCTCGAAGGCAGTGAGCGTCGCGATCGACGCCACGACCTGCGTGCGAGCTGCCGCGCCGAGCGGGCGCAGCTCGGGCTCGAAGTGCCGGCGGGCCTGGGCCGCGAGGCGACGCCGCATGTCGCGCAGGCTGACGGCCATGCGGGGCTGGTCGAGGGCGCGCGCCCGGGCGAAGCGGGCGATCGGCGCGGTCGTCTCGTACAGCCTGATGCGGGCGTCGACGTAGCGGTCGATGCGGGATCCGAGCGAGCCGGCGCCGATGTCGGTGATGTCGAACAGGGGTGCGTAGCGCTCGAAGAACCTCGCGGTCGTCTCGATCTGGAGGTCGTCGAGGTTGTCGAAGTAGCGGAACACCGAGGCGACGGAGACGCCCGCCCGGTCGGCCACCGCGTCGACGCCGGGTGGCCGGTGGCCCTCGCGCAGGAGGTCGACCATCGCGTCGACCACGGCGAGGCGGCCGCGCTCGCGACGGGCGCGACGCCCGTCGATCGCCGCCGGCTCGATCTGGGTCACCGTGGCCATCGTAGGGGACATCGTGAGAGTGGAACTCGCGAAAGATATTGAGAGTTCGACTCGCACCAGTTAGGGTGAACGGCGAGGACCCGATGAAGACGCTGCGCACACCAGACGACCGGTTCGCCGATCTGCCGAACTTCCCCTTCGAGCCGCACTACGCCACCATCGACGACCTCGACGGCGGCACCCTGCGCGTGCACTACGTCGACGAGGGACCCCGGACGCGGCACCGGTCCTGCTGATGCACGGCGAGCCGTCCTGGTCGTTCCTCTACCGCACCATGATCCCCGTGCTCGTCGCCGCCGGTCACCGTGTCGTCGCCCCTGACCTCGTCGGCTTCGGTCGCAGCGACAAGCCGGCCGAGATGGCCGACCACACCTACGCCCGCCACGTCGAGTGGATGCGACTGCTGCTCGTCGAGCACCTCGACCTGCGCGACGCCACCTTCTTCGGCCAGGACTGGGGCGGCCTGATCGGCCTGCGCGTGGTGGCCGCCGATCCCGACCGCTTCGCCCGGATCGTCGTCGGCAACACCGGTCTGCCGACCGGGCGCGGCCGGCCCTCCGACGCCTTCCTGGAGTGGCAGCAGTTCTCGCAGACCACCGACCACTTCCCCGTCGGCCGGATCGTCGACGGGGGGTGCACCACCGACCTCGAGCCCGCGGTCATCGCGGCCTACGACGCGCCGTTCCCCGACGACACGTTCAAGGCCGGGGCCCGGATCTTCCCGAGCCTCGTCCCGACCTCGGCCGACGACCCGGCATCGGCCGACAACGACGCGGCCTGGGCGGTGCTGGCGACGTACGACCGACCGTTCCTCTGCGCGTTCAGCGATCGCGACCCGATCACCGCCGGCGGCGACGCCCCCTTCCTCGCCAAGGTCCCCGGCGCGGCCGGCCAGCCGCACGCCACCATCGAGGGTGGCGGGCACTTCCTGCAGGAGGACCGCGGTCCCGAGCTCGCCTCCGTGATCGACGACCTCATCAGCCGCACGTCATGAGCCTCCGCGTCGTCACGCTCGGCACGGGCAGCCCGCTCCCGGATCCGAACCGCGCCGGTCCGTCGACACTCGTGGTCGCCGAGAACACACGGCTGCTGGTCGACGCCGGCCGTGGGGTGCTGATGCGGCTGACCGGCGCCGGGGTGTTGCCCCCGATGCTCGACGCCGTGCTGCTCACCCACCTGCACAGCGACCACATCTCCGACCTCAACGACGTCATCACGACGCACTGGGTGATGAGCGCCGCGCCGACGCCGTTGACCGTCTACGGGCCACCCGGGACGCGAGCGGTGGTCGACGGGATCTTCGCCATGCTCGCCTCCGACATCGGGTACCGCCTCGCCCACCACGACGACCTCACGTCGGGCCCGCTGGTCGAGGTGCACGAGCTGGACGGCGGGGCATCGTTCTCGATCGGCGACGCCAAGGTCGTCACCGGGGCCACCGACCACCGACCGGTCGAGCCGACCCTCGGCTACCGAATCGAGCACGACGGCGCCACTGTCGTGCTCGGCGGCGACGGCGTGCCGTGCGCCGGCCTCGACGAGCTGTGCGCCGACGCGGATGTCTACGTGCAGACGGTGATCCGCGCCGATCTGGTCCGCGCCATCGATGTCGTGCGACTGCAGGACATCCTCGGGTACCACTCGACGATCGAGCAGGCCGCGCAGACGGCCGCCCGCTGCCGCGTCGGCACGCTGCTCGCCACCCACTTCGTACCGGCCATCGCCCCGGGCGACGAGCCCACGTGGCGCGCGCTGGCCGCCGCCCACTTCGACGGGACCATCGTCCTGGCCGAGGATCTCACGACGATCGACGCGGGAGGGTGATGCGCCCGTGGTGAACCTCGTGTTCACCACGGGCGTGTCCGATCACGCCGTCGACGCTCACGGCTCCGGCGGACGGACCGTCGCAACCTCGCCGGCGGGCTCGGCGCCGCCCTGATCGAGGCGGAACGGCGGGTACCGGTCGGTCATCAGCGCGACGTACGCGACCACGCGGTAGATCCACCGGTTCATGCCCATCACGAAGGCGAAGATCCCCGGCGGGTAGCGGCCGCTGAACAGCAGGGCGACACCGGCGAAGAGGACGAGCAGCCCGATCAGGCCGAGCCCGCTCTCGGCCGAGGCCCGCCCGCGCTCGGTGTCCTCCCAGCCGAGCCACCATCCGCTGCCCATCAGGCCGATGACGAGGTAGTGGGGGATGGCGAGCAGCCACCACTTGACGAGCACCAGGCCGCGGGACAGGTGTTCCGGGTAGGCGACGGAGAGCTCGGCGGGGTAATCGGCCGGCCGCAGCGTGAACGGGGGGTAGCGATCGGTGCCGAGCGCGCTGAACGAGTAGAAGCCGACCCGCCAGCTCCACCGCAGCACGCCGACGTTGAACTCGAACAGCGGCGCGCGGGTAGCGCCCCGTGAACAGCACGGCGAAGAAGGCCACGAGGGTCAGCACGGCGAAGGCGAGCCACAGGAACACCAGCACCACGTAGTGCGGGATCGCCAGCAGCCACTTCACCAGCCACAGACCGCGGCTCAGGTGCGGGTCCATCTCCCCCGTCAGCTGCACCGGCGAGGCCGGCGACAGGGCCGCGCCGGTCGGTGCCGCCCATCCGCCCGCCGCGGCGGCGTCGACCGGCGGCTCGGCGGCCGGCTCGGCGCCCCGGCTCCCGGCGATGATCAACCACGTGCCCCCGGCCAGCGCGACGAGGCCGACGGCGAGCAGGCCGATGGCGACCGGCAGCAGCCAGCCGACCTTGATGCCGAGGCGGGCGTCGACGTCGACGCCGCGGCTGGCGTCGGCGTTCATCACGACGACGGTCCAGTCACCCGACTCGACCTCCCACACGAGCTCGCCTCCGTCGGACGTGGTCGTCGTCGCGGCCCAGAACGACTGACCTTCCGGGGGTTCGGGCGTCGCCTCGCCGTCGATTCGGCGGTACCTGACGCGGTCGGGTGAGACGTCGACGTCACGGACCTGATCGCGGCTGACGCCGTCGAGGTACCCGGCGACGTCGTCGGTCGGCCCGATCCCGGCGAACACCGGGACGCCGGGCCGGCCGGGTTCGAGCTCGAGCCTGACCGTGCCCAGCGTGCCCCGATCGACCAGCCAGCCCGCCGGCTCGGGTTCGCTCTCGAGGTCGATGCGGTCCGACGTGATGGCGTAGGTCGGCGACGCCAGGCGGACCTCACCGGTGCTGAAGAAGCCGTCGCCGTCCCGCTGGGTGGCGTACCCGATCGCCGCGCCGGCCCCGCCGATCACCATCCCGAAGCCGATCACGGCGACGATCGCGCCGATGACGATCATCACGATCCGGACAGGGCGCATGCGCCACCACCTCCTGTGTGGTCGGCCGTTCCCGATGCCGGACGGTCAGCTGCGGGTGAGCACGACCTTGAGTGCCCCAGTCTCGCTCGCTCGGCTGAACACGTCGTACGCCTCGTCGAACTCGTCGAGGTGGAAGTGGTGGGTGACGAAGCGGTCGACGTCGAGTTGGTGGCTCTGGGCCAGGCGCAGCAGCGTCGGCGTGGAGTACGTGTCGACCAGTCCGGTCCTGATCGTGACGTTCCTGATCCACAGCTCCTCGAGGTGCAGCAGGGCCGGCTCGCCGTGCACGCCGACGTTGGCGATGTGGCCACCTGGGCGGGCCAGGGCGGCGGCCAGCTCGAACGTGGCCGCCACGCCGACCGCCTCGACGGCGACGTCGGCGCCGAGACCGCCGGTCAGGTCGCGCACCACGGCGAGCGCGTCCTCGCGCCCGTTGTTGACGACGATGTCGGCCCCGAACTGCTTGGCGGCGTCGAGGCGGCTGTCGGCGAGGTCGATGGCGACGATGTGGCTCGGGCTGTACAGCCGGGCACCCATCATCACCGACAGGCCGATCGGTCCGGCACCGACCACGGCGACGACGTCGCCGGGCCGGACGCGGCCGTTGAGGACGCCGACCTCGTAGCCCGTCGGCAGGATGTCGGCGAGCATCAACAGCTGCTCGTCGGAGACCCCGTCGGGCTGCAGATGCGTCGAGGTGTCGGCGAACGGCACCCGCACGTACTCGGCCTGGGTCCCGTCGATCTTGTGGCCGAGGATCCACCCGCCACCACCGAGGCACTGCCCGTAGGCCCCCTCCCGGCAGAACCGGCAGGCCCCACACGCCGTGATGCACGACACCAGCACCCGATCACCGGCCCGGCGGGTCTTCACCCCGGTGCCCACGGCCTCGATCGTGCCGACCGCTTCGTGACCGAGGATCCGTCCCGGCGTCACCGCCGGCACATCACCCTTGAGGATGTGCAAGTCGGTCCCGCAGATCGTCACGGCATCGACGCGCACCACCGCATCGGTGTCATCGATCAGCTCCGGCTTCGGAACCTCCTCCCACGACTTGTGACCGGGACCGTGGTAGACGACCGCACGCATGTCAACACCTCCAGGTGTTCGTCGGAGAACACCATCGACGGTACGGACGGTGCCTCGGAGTCGATAGGGCCGTTGGGCCCGAAGCCGGCCGGGACGAACACCCAACGCTCCGGCCTGGTGCGTGGCATTGTCGAATAGGTTGGTCAACAACATGACGATCCCCGATCTGCACGCCCGGGCGACCGGCCGGACGGGGCCGGTGCGCATCGAGCCCTGTCCCCGCCGGTTGCGCGTCGTCTTCGCCGGCGAGGTGATCGCCGACAGCCAGAGGGCCTGGTACCTCTTCGAGGAGGGCCACCTGCCCGTGTACTACTTCCCGCGCGGCGACGTGCGCGACGACCTGCTCGAACCCACCGACCGCCACACGACGTGCCCGCGCAAGGGTGTCGCCTCGTACTGGTCGATCGCCGTCGGCGACCGCCGGTCCGAGAACGCCGTGTGGGCCTACCCCGAGGTCATCGACGGGTGCCCGGACATCACCGACCTCGTCGCCTTCTTCTGGAACGCCGTCGACGCGTGGTTCGAGGAGGACGACGAGGTCTTCGTCCACGCCCGCGACCCGTACAAGCGCATCGACACGCTGCGCTCGTCGCGCCACGTGCAGGTGTACGTCGAGGGTGAGCTCGTCGCCGAGTCGCGGCGCCCGATCCTGCTGTTCGAGACCGGGCTGCCGACCCGCTACTACCTCCCGCTGCTCGACGTGCGGCGCGACGTCCTCGTGCCGTCGAGCACCATCACGCGCTGCCCGTACAAGGGCAACGCGTCGTACTTCTCGGTGCGCACGGCGAGCGGACTGCACGAGGACGTGGTGTGGACCTACCCCCACCCGATCCCGGAGATCCCGAAGATCGAGCAGCACCTCTGCTTCTTCAACGAGCGGGTCGACCTCGTCGTCGACGGCGTGCCGCTCGAACGGCCGGTCAGCCCGTGGTCGGTCGCCGCTCGCCCCTCCTGAACCAACGACCCCCAATCTGGGCGGGATCCTCACCACGTCGCCTTCTGGGTGGGATCCTCACCACCTGCTGGGACGGATCCCGCCCAGATCGATCGGTGGTGAGATTCCCGCCCAGATTGGGGAGCGGTGCCGACCGCCCGCGACGTCAGAGCAGCTTGACGGCCCGCAGCTCCGGCAGCTCGCCGCGTTCCAGCATCGCCACCAGCTCGTCACGGCGGGCGTCGGTCAGTGGGACGTCACTCCACAGCTCACCGTCGTCGCCGGCGGTCGCCGTGCCGTCGAGGGTCGGGGCCACGGGCATGGCCGCCGGGGCGAGGTGCCCGCCGAGGGCGTCCTCGGGCGTCCGCGGCAGCTCGACGGGGCGGTCGGCCACGAAGTCGAGCACCGCCTGCATGACCTGGGGCAGGTTGGTCAGGCCGCCGTGCACCCCGCGGACGAAGTAGGTCTCACGCACCCCGGGCAACAGCGCCGACGCGACGGGCACACGACCGTCGCCCTCCCGGTCGGGGTCGCCCGGCTGTCGCGAGCGCACCTTCTTGGCCCGCTCCCAGATGCCGAAGAACCCGTCGTCGTACTCCAACCGGAAGATCGTCTTCTCGCCGACCCCGGCGATGACCATCACCCGGTCGAGCTGGCTGAGACCACGCGGCACGGTGGCGAGGGACTGCCAGTTGTCGCGCACGTGGTCGAGGATCGTCTGCAGCTGGCCCTGCTCGGTGGCGTCCAGGTCGAGGTCGTAGGCGGCCGCGTCGTAGTGGTCGAAGTTGGCGGTGGGGTGCTCGTCAGGGCGCTGCCCGGGGGTCGTGCCGGGATAGAGCCCGACGGGCGCCGGGAGCATGCTCAACGCGCCCCACATCGACCGGAACGTGGCGCGGCTGAGGAACAGCCCGAGCACGGCGAACAGCTCGACGCCCCAGAAGTGGTTCTTCAGGTAGGTGGTGATCGCCGGCGACCCGAAGTGGGGCGTGCCGATGAACACGACCTTGCCGACGACGTCCCACAAGGCGGGGTCGTCGCGCAGGGCGGTGCGGATCATCAGCCCGCCCATGCTGTGGCCGACGAGGTGGACGGGCCGGCCGCCGTTGTCGTGGTGCATCTGGCGGACCCGCTCGCCGAGCGCGGCCGACGAGCGACCCAGGTCCTTGCGCCAGTCGTACGGGAACAAGCGGTGGCCGACGTCGCTGCTGTCGGCGAGCCTGGTGAGGAACGGCTCGTACGAGATGTCGACGTTGAAGGCGCGTATGGGATCCGACCCCGGGGGGTCGTGCTCGCCGGACGGCGGCAGCCGAAGGTCGTCCAGGCGGTTGCGCGCCCTGACGTCGATCCACCACACCCCGCCGGACTCCTGGTTGTCGAGGAGGCTGCCCATCACGCCCGGCACGAACAGCAGGTTCGGCGGTTGGAAGGCCAGGTGCGGCGGCGCGGCGAACGCGCGGTACTCCGCGTAGGCGGCCGGGCCGAGGTACGCCTCGAGCGCCGGGCGGGCCGCCTCGTCGCGGATCAGCGCCGCGCGGTCGTCCGTCTCGCCGGTGAGGAACGCGTCGACGACATCGGACATCACGGGGCCTCCTCGGCGGCCGCGCCGAGGCGCAGGTCGTACTGGTTGATGTAGCTGTACAGCAGGCCGCCGGGGTTCCGGAAGCGCAGCCACAGGAAGCGCCGGGTGAGCGCCAGCGCCTCGCCGGCCGTGCAGGAACCCTCGGTCAGGAAGTGGAAGAAGATGCGCGCGATGCGGCTGCCGAGCGTGATCGGGATCTTCGCCTCGGTGCCGATGTAGGCGCGGCACTGGCGCTGCACGAAGAGCTCGAGCACGGAGTTGATCTCGTACACACCGGCCCGCCCGGTGTCGCAGGCGTTGGCGAACACCAGCGGGTGGTTCGGCAGCGGCTCGCCGCGCAGCTCCCAATGGGCGATCTGGCTCGCCGCGTCCGCGTCGTCGAACGACAACACGGCCGAGGCGCCGTCCGACGACACGCCGCACTGGCAGAAGAGGTAGAGCACGGACGCCGCGGCGGCCGCCGACGTCAGGGCGCCGACGACCTCACCGCGACCGGCCGCCGGTGAGGTCGGCAGGACGCGCGTCGCCGGCTGCAGCGCGTCCATCCACGAGCGCTGCCAGGTCGCCTCCTGTCCCGTCGCATCGCCGGCCCCCCAGTACAGGACGTTGGTGAAGCCGAGTCCGGCGCCGAGGGACGTCGACGGGTCAGCCGGCTCGAAGAACGTGTACTTGATGCGCAGGCGCAGCCCGAGGAAGGCGGCGGGGTCGACGGGCGCGGCGGCGTCGTAGGGACCCGAGTACAGCAGCGTCCACGGCACGGCGCCGGCGAACCCGTCGGTGCCGGCGGTCCAGGACACCGCCAGCACCGATCCGGGTTCCATCGCGTCGAGCACCGTGCGCGTCGGCGTGCCGATCGGGAACAGCACGTCGTACAGCGCCCGCCCGTGGCTGGCCAGCTCGCGCAGTGCCGGTGTACCGGCCGCGGCCTGCCACCGCTCGGCGCGCTCGGGCGACACCGGTCCCGGGTCGTCGCGCCAGGACGTGGGCAACGGCTCGGCGAGGGCGGCGTCGACGGCGGCAGGGTCGAGGTCGTCCAGGAGGCCCGAGGCGCTGGCCCGCCAACGGTCGGCCGCCCCACGCACGTTGCGGACGAGGTTGGCCAGCTGCGCCTCGCTCGGCCACCCGACCCGGGTGTCGTACTGGTCGCTGCCCACCCGCGCCACGAGGTGCGCCTCGCCCGGCCCGTGCACGAGGACGAGCGCGCGGTCGTCGGGCTCGTCGGCCGGCCGCGGCGCGGCTGCGCCCTGCTCGTCGACGTAGCGCCGGTCACTGCGCTGCTCGGCGCCGCCGGCGTCGACGCTGATCGTGAAGTCGCGGTACGGCCGCAGGTCGACGGTCACGGTGACGTCGAGGCGCAGCGGGCCGGCGGCGGCCAGGACGCCGATCGTCCGCTCCTCGCTGGGGCCCGACGGTGGGACCAGCAGCTCGAAGCGGGCGAACCACTCCTCGACGCCGTTCACCGGCGCCGACTCGACACGGACGCGCGGGTCGGTGGTCCGCAGCGGCCGGCGCCCGGCGCGCACGAGCCACGACGTGAGCAGCCCGCCCTCGGGTACCTCGTTGCCGGCGATCCTCGTCACCCCGTGCAGCACGTTGCCGGCCACCGGCGGTCCGGCGCGGACGTGGAGATCGCGCCATCCCTCGTCGGCCGACGTGGTGAACCAGGCGGCGTAGTGCCGTTCGGCGTCCGCGACGACGGGCGGCGCGGTCGGTGCGACGACGGGGCCGCCGCCGCCGAAGGACACGTCGCCGCCCCCGATGCCGCGGCCCGGCGCCGGCGGTGGTGATGGCGGGACTGGCGGCGCGTCGTCGACCAGCTCGAAGCGGGGCGGCGGAGCCGGCGCGCCGCCGCCACTGCCCTCGAAGGGGTTGGCCGCGTACGTGCGGGCGATCTCGCGCAGGAAGGCCAGTGCGTCGTCGCGGCGCTGCGGGTTGGCGACGACGTCGCCGGCCATCTCCACGGCGGCGCGGCGCAGGCCGCTGCGCCCGGCGAGCCAGGCGAGTTGCGCCTCACTGGCCGCGGTGCGACCGCACAGCTCGAACAGCTCGACCGTCGGCAGCTCCAGCGCGGGGAACGACAGCGCCAACTCGACGACCGCGTTCCCGGCCACGAAATCGCCGGGCGTGCCGCCGGCGCGCAGCGCCCGCATCACCGCCGCACCGGCCTCGGCGGGCGACGGGGCCGGCGCCGTCGGAGCGCCCACCTCGACGGCGTGGCGCGCGTCGTCGAGGGGTGTGCCCTCGGCGTCGGCGGTGCCGGTGAGGGCCCACACCACCAGCCCCGGTGGCCGGGCCAGCAGATGCGCCTCCACGTCCGGCGGAAGGGGGCGCACCGCGGCGAGCTGCTCGTAGGCCGTCCACGGGCTGCCGTCGAACAGCGTGCGGCGCGCTCTGGCCGCGATCGAGGCGGTCGAGCTCACGGTCGAGCGTCGCCAGGTCACCGAGGCGGGCCACGGCGATGGCCCGCCAGAAGCGGTCGTCGTCGGTGCCGGCCGGCTCCCGCAAGGCGGCGATGTCGGGGCCCGACGGATCGAGCTCCATGTCCTCGAGCGGCAGCGCGGCGAGGAGCTCGGGCGAGGTCTCGTCGCGCAGCAGCCGCCGGACGTGCGCCGCCCTGGCCAGCCCGTACCGGGCGATGCCGGCCAGCGCGATGACCCGATCGGGATCGTTGCGCGAGTCGGCGATCGCCTGTACGGCGCGTTGGACCGTGCGCAGCGGGACGGCCGCGGCGACGGCGAGCAGCCGGCTCCGGTCCTCGCTCCCGGGGGCCGCCTGCCGGAGGAGCCGCACGACGGTCGGCGCCAGCGGTCGCCAACCGTCGGCATCGACGCGCAGGGCGGCCAACGTCTCCAACGCCCCGAGGTCACCGGCGAGCGCCAGCTCCACGATCGGCTCGACGTCGTCGGGCCGCACGCGCTCCCACCCGCTGTCCACCACGGCGACCGACGTTAGACGGGGGGTTCGAGGACGTTCGTCGCATTCGCGTATCCGTACGATGGTGCCGGGCTCGTGTTGACGGGGCACCAGGGTGTCCACGATGGGCGAACAGGAGAGGGAGGGCGTGCATGGCGCACACCGCAGCCGGCGACGCGCCGGTCTGCGTCTTCAACGGTGTGGACGGGATCACCGGCGACTACCTCGTCGCGCCGTCGCCGGCCGCCGATCTCCCCGTCGACGGTCCGGCCGCCGACGCCGGCCACGCCGCCGAGCTGCGTTGGCGGCTGCACCGCACCAACGAGGCGACGTTCGCGCCCATCGAGGGCGTCGACCCGACCGACCTGGCCCAGAGTGGATGGGCGCTCGTCGTGCCGGAAGGCATCGACGCGGCGATCCTCGAGGCCCTCGATCCGCTGCTGCAGCACCGCCGCAACCAGGCCGCGGCGAGTGACGAGCGTCGGTGCCGCGTGATCACAGCCCAGCCGGGCGAGTCCAAGCCGGCCTTCCTCCGTCGCCTCGGCGCCGGACCCGGCGCCGTCGATCCCGACGTGATCCCCTACTACCTCCTGCTCGTCGGCGGGCCCGACCAACTGACCTTCGGCTTCCAGTACCAGCTCGACGTCGCCTATGCCGTCGGCCGCGTCGCCTTCGACGACGTCACCGGCTACGCCGCCTACGCCGCCAACGTCGTGCGCGCCGAGCAGCGGGTCCGCGCCGGTCCCCGCCACGTCGCCTTCTTCGCGCCGACCAACGACGGCGACCCGGCCACGGCCCTGAGCACCGCGCACCTCGTGCGGCCACTCGTGGACGCCACCAAGGCGATGGCCGACGTGACGGTGGAGGCGATCGTCGGCGACGACGCCCGGCGCGACGCCCTCGGGCTGCTCCTGGAGGACGCCCCCGACCTCGTGTTCACGGCGTCGCACGGGCTCGGCATGCCACTCGCCCACGCCGACCAGCGCGCGCTCCAGGGGGCGCTGGTCTGCCAGGAGTGGCCGGGCCCGTCCGCCGGTCACTTCGACCCGGCGTGGTGCTTCGCCGCCACGGACGTCGACCCGGCCGTCGACCTGGCGGGGATGATCTCGTTCCACTTCGCGTGCTACGGCGCCGGCACGCCGCGCTACGACGACTACACGCGGACGCCCGGCGACGCCGACGTGGCCGCGGCCAAGGTCGAGATCGCGCCCGGCCCGTTCGTCGCCGCCCTGCCCCAGCGGCTGCTGGCCAACCCGGCCGGCGGCGCCCTCGCCACGGTCGGCCACGTCGAGCGGGCGTGGGGTTACTCGTTCGACTGGCCCGACGTGGGCAGCCAGACCGGTGTGTACGAGTCGACGATCCGACGCCTGCTCGACGGCCACCCGTTGGGCTCGGCCCTCGAGCACTTCAACCAGCGCTACGCCGAGCTGGCGTCCGACCTGCTGGCCGAGCTGGAGGAGGTGGCCGGCGGGAGGGACCCGGACCCGGTCGGACTGGCGGCCACCTGGACGGCGCGCAACGACGCCCGCGCCTTCACGATCGTCGGCGACCCCGCGGTGAGGCTCGCGTGAACGTCAGTGCGTTCCCCGGCCGCCGGGAGGCCCGATGACCGCGTACGCCGACCTCGAGCTCGGGCTGCTCGGCGACCTCCAGGGTTGGTCGATCCAGCTGCGCTTCAACCAGCCCGGTGGGGCACCCGAGGTGGCCTTCCACAAGGAGGACGCCTTCCGCCTCGACCTCGCCGAGCTGCGCGAGAACGAGCTCGACCCCGACGCCTACGGCCGGCTGCTCGGTGAGCGGCTGTTCGCCGACCCGGACGTCAGCGGCACGTTCGACAAGGCGCTCACGGTCGCCGCCGCCGAGGGCGTGATCCTCCGCCTGCGGTTGCTGCTCCCACCCAGCGCGCGGGAGCTCCACGACGTGCGGTGGGAGACGCTGCAGGCGCCCGACGGCCGATCCCTCGCGACGGACGAGAACGTCGTGCTGTCGCGCTACCTGGCGAGCACCGACTGGCGGCGCGTGCCGCTGCAGTCGCGCGAGGAGCTCGAGGCGGCGATCGTCATCGCCAACCCGCGCTCCGACGACACCTACGGCGGCAAGGCCGTGGACCCCATCGACGTGCCCGCCGAGCTCGCGCGAGCCCGCAGCTGCCTCGGACCGATCGAGGCGCCGACGGTGCTCGCCGACGTCGCCGGCGCGACTGGCCGCGCCACGTTTCCGATGCTCACCCAGCTGCTGCAGGACGGCGTCGATGTCCTCTACATCGTCTGTCACGGGTACGTCCACGACGGCGAGCCGCAGCTGCTGCTGGAGAACGACGAGGGTGGCGTCCAGATCGTGAGCGGACGCCGCCTCGTCGACGACCTCGGCCGGCTGCACCGCCTCCCCCGCCTCATCGTGCTGGTCTCCTGCCAGAGCGCCGGCACCGGCGACACCGAGCCGAAGACGGCGGACGACGGCGCCCTCGCCGCCCTCGGCCCGCGCATGGCCCACGCCGGCGTGCCGGCCGTGATGGCGATGCAGGGCAACGTGTCGATGGCCACGATGGCGGCGTTCCTGCCCCTCTTCTTCCGCGAGCTCAACCGCGACGGCGAGATCGACCGGGCCGTGGCCATCGCCCGGCACGCCGTCCGCGACCGTCCCGACTGGTGGATGCCGGTGCTGTTCATGCGCCTCATCAGCGGGCGGGTCTGGTACACGCCGGGCTTCGTCAAGGACGACGACTTCGAGAAGTGGCCGGCGCTGATCGGCCACATCCGCGACGGACGGTGCACCCCGGTGCTCGGGATCGGGCTGACCGACTCGGTGCTCGGCAGCCGCCAGGACATCGCCCGCCGCTGGGCGCAGCGCTACCGGTACCCGCTCGCCGACCACGACCGCGACGACCTCCCCCAGGTCGCCCAGTACGTGTCGACGAACCAGGACGACGCCCATGTGCGCCGCGAGCTCGGCGACTACCTGCGCAGCGTGCTCGTCGACCGCTACCCCGAGTTCGCCCCGGTCAACCTGGGCCAGGGGACGCTGCCGGAGATGCTGCGCAACGTCTGGAACGGGCGCCGCGAGCACAGCCGGGACGATCCGTTCAGTGTCCTGGCCCGCCTGCCGTTCCCCATGTACGTCACCACCCACACGTCGACGCTGCTCGAGGACGCCCTGCGCGCCGAGGGCCGGTGGGACGACGACAACCCGGCGGTCGCCTTCTGCGAGTGGAAGGAGAGCATCCGGTGGCCCTCGTCGATCTACGAGCGCGAGCCGGAGTACGAGCCGTCACCCGAGCGGCCGCTCGTCGTCTACCTCATGGGCAACGTCGAGACCCCGACGCCCAAGGACCCGACGTCGCTCGTCATCACGGAGAACGACTACTTCAACTACCTGATCGAGGTCTCCCGCAACCCGGACGCCATCCCCTGCAACGTGCGCACGGCGCTCGTCAACGGTTCGCTGATGTTCCTCGGCTTCCGGCTGCAGGACTGGGACTTCCGGGTGCTGTTCCGCACGATCATGAAGCAACCCGGCGCCGAACGGCGCGACGGCTTCGACCACGTCGCCGCCCAGATCGATCCGGAGAACGGCCAGACGGTCGACCCGGCGCGGGCCCGCCGCTACCTCGAGCGCTACCTGC
Organism: uncultured Acidimicrobiia bacterium; assembly: GCA_963784255.1. GTDB lineage: Bacteria > Actinomycetota > Acidimicrobiia > Acidimicrobiales > Ilumatobacteraceae > JALZMG01. The sequence continues at coordinate 899,026 of CAWAQO010000009.1, forward strand.
AGACCGATCGCGTCAGCGTCTACTGGGGCACCGTCGACGACTTCGCCGCTCGTCTGAGCAAGGCGTGGGACGAGAGCGAGGAATGAGCGCACCGGCGACCGAGGCGCCGACGACGAACCCGTTCGTCGGGCCGCACGCGCTGTCCGAGCACGACGAGTTGTTCGGGCGCACGCTCGAGGTGCGCATGCTCCGCGACCTCGTGATCGCCGAGCGGATCGTGCTGCTGTACTCGCCGTCCGGGGCCGGCAAGACCTCGTTGCTGCACGCCGGGCTGAAGCGCGAGCTGATCGCTGACGGCTTCGCCGTGCTGCCGACCGTGCGGGTGACCCACGAAGCGACGGACGCGCTCGGCGACACGACCGTGCGCAACCGCTACTCGCTGAGCACGCTGCTGTCGCTGGAGGCCGGCCGAGACCAGGAGATGGACCCGACGGCCCTGGCCACGATCACCCTCGACCAGTACCTCGAGCAGACCCGCGAGAGCCGCGCCGACGGCGGGCAGGACTGCTTGTTCTTCGACCAGTTCGAGGAGCTGTTCACCGCCGATCCGATCGACGTCGACGCCAAGCGCGAGTTCCTCGCCGAGCTCGGCGAGGCGCTGCGCAACCGCAGCCGCTGGGCGATCATCTCGATGCGCGAGGACTTCGCGGCCCACCTCGACCCGTACCTCAAGCTGTTCCCGACGCGACTGCGGGCGACCTTCCGCCTCGACCTGCTCGGTCCGCAGGCCGCCAGGGCGGCGATCCAGGGGCCGATGAGCGCCGCCGGCGTCACGTTCGACGACGCCGCGGCCACGGCGCTCGTCGACGATCTGCGGACCGTGCAGGTGCAGCGGGGCAGCGAGCGCGTCGACGAACCCGGCCTCACTGTCGAGCCCGTCCAGCTGCAGGTCGTGTGCCGGCGGCTGTGGTCGCTGCTGAACGGCGCCACCGCGATCACCACCGAGCACATGTCCGAGCTGGGCGACGTCGATCACGCCCTGCGCGACTTCTACGACGAGGTCGTCGGCGAGGTCGTCGCCGCCACGGGTGTGCGCGAGCGGGTGCTGCGGGCGTGGGTCAGCGACGAGCTGATCACCGAGCAGGGTTACCGCGACCAGGTCCAGTACGGACCGCCCGACGACACGAGGGGCGCCGTCCTGCCGGCGCTGGAGGATGCCCACCTGGTCCGCGCCGACCGCCGTCGCAACACGGTGTGGTACGAGCTGGCCCACGACCGCCTCGTCGACCCGATCCGCCACAGCAACGACGTGTGGCTCGACGAGCACCTCAGCGACCTCCAACGCGGCGCCCGCACGTGGGAGGACCAGCGTCGCAACGACCGGGCCCTCTTCGTCGGGGCCGATCTCCAGGCGGCCGAGGCGTGGGCGACGGAGCACCCCGAAGAGGTCGGCGAGTCAGAGGAGGAGTTCCTCGCCGCCTGCCACGACGAGCAGGAGCGCATCGAGAAGGACGCCCGCACGCGCCGGCGGACGCGGATCCTGGCGATCGCCATGACCGCGGTCGCCATCCTGGCGGTCGCGGCGCTCGTGTTCAGCTTCGTGCAATGGCGCAGCGTCGAGGACCAGAAGGACCGTGCGGAGGCCGTCGAGGCGAGCTCCGCCTACTTCTTCGGCGCCCAGTCCCGCGAGCTCGACTACGACATCCGCCCGCGCCTGCTGCTCGACGCGATGGCGCTGGAGACCCTGCCCGACGACGCCGCGCCGAGCGCCCACGTCGTGCGGGGCATCAACACCGATCGCTTCGAGGGCTACCTCGCGTTGAGCAGCCAGTCGGATCCAGTGTCCGAGGCGATCGGCGCCACCGCGATGAGCGCCGACGGCAGCACGCTCGCCGTCACCACCCCCGACGGCGTTCGCGTCATCGACCTGGACGGTGCGGAGCCGGACCGGATCGTGCCCGTCGCGTTGGGCGAGGAGATGCTGCCGGCGGGCGAGGCGCTCGCGCTGGACTCCGACGGATCGACGCTCGCGTTCGTCCCACCCGACGGTGGCATCGTGCAGCTCTGGGACATCGCGGCGGGGACCGAGCAGGACCTGGAGGCCGCCGCCTTCATCCAGCCGTACACCCTCACGTTGTCGTTCGCCGGCGACGACGACGAGTTGCTCGTCGGCCTCAGCCAGCCGACGGTCACGGTGTGGGACGTCGACAGCGCGACCGAGGTGACACCCTCCTCGCTCTCGGTCCCCGACGCGCTCGGCTTGGTGATCAGCCCGTCGGGCGCGCTGGTCGCGACCGACGGCGACGGTGTCGTCCACATCAACGACCTCGCGACCGGCGAGGAGCGCGCGGCGTTCGAGATCAGCGGCGACGTCGTCGCCGTCGACCAGGCCGCCAGCCGCCTGATCGTGACCGACTACGAGACGTTCCGGGTCGTCGACACGGTGACGGGCGCCCGCACCGAGCAGCCACCGATCCCGTACGCGCAGGTCGTGGCCTTCGCCGCCGATGGCGACGTCTTGACGATCGATGCCACCTGCGTCGTTCGCCGGTGGACGTCGTCGAGCGAGCAGCCGGTCGCCGAGTCGGCCGTACCCGGTTGCCGCGACGACCCGTTCCGGGCGACCGTCGGCAGCGACGGTGACCGGATGATGGTGGAGGGCTTCGGCGTCGGCCCGTGGTGGACCGTCGTGTCGCTCAGCGAGGAAGCCGTGCTCGAGTCGAGCGCCGTGCCCGAGGGCACGGTCGCCGCCGGCGGGGACGTCGTCGCCCGCATCCAGGACGGCCGCGTGGTGATCGGATCGCCCGACGGTGGCGGGCAGGCAGCGAGCATCCCGGAGGGCCCGTACCAGCAGGTCGCGGTCGACGCCGGCGGCCGGGCCGTGGTGGCCGCCGCCGACGACCGCCTCGTCGTCGTCGACCCGGAGAGCGGCGAGGCCGTGGCGGCGGCCGAACTGCCGTGGATCCCGAGCTCGATCGCCATCGGCGGTGGCGGCACCGTCGTGGCCGCGTCGTCCGAGCTGGGCGACGTCGTGCGTTGGCAGGTCGCGCGCGACGGCCGCGTCGAGGTGCTGGACGCACCCGGCGACAGCCCGATCGACGGCGTCGCCGCGCTCGCCGTCACCGGCCGCAGCGGGGCCGTGGTCGTCGCCAACCACGATCGGGTCATCGTGCACACCGAGCGGGGTCCGAGCGTGCTGGCGTCGGGCATCGGTGAGGTCACCGACCTGGCGACCGCCGGCACCAATGACGCCCTCGTGGTCGTCGCGTCAGCGATCGGCCCGACGACCGGCCGCGACACGGTCACCGCGGCCGTCCACGTCTGGCCGGACGGCCGGGTGCCGTCCCGTGTCGGCATCCTCGAACTGCCCAACCGTCCCGAGGCGATCGCCGTCTCGAGTCGCCACGTGATGGTGGCGAGTGGGATCACGAGCGACGTGTACAACCTGCGGGCCGTCGTCAGCAACGAGGTGCGGGAGACGGCGGTGCCCGAACTGGAGGGCGGCCACAACGACCTGTCGAGCTACTACGGCCTCCCCGGTCTCGAGGTCGCCGACCTCGCCATCGACGAGACCGGCGCCACGCCCCGCTTCCTCTGGGTCCCGGCGAACGGGAGCGCCTTCACGATCCACCTCGACGAAGCGGCGTTGCTGGAGGATCTCCGCGCCATGGCCGAGGCCAACGACTTCGCACCGCTGAGCGACAGCGAGTGCGTGGCCGCGGCCGGCATCCCCTGCCGATGAGGCGTCAGGTCACGACGATCAGCACCGCGGCGATGGCCACCGCCGCGGCGACGAACCACAGCCCGGTCCGCGCCATCGACCGGCGGTAGGCGGCGCCACGCGGGTCGCGCCGGCGGAGCCCACGGGCGAAGACGTCGGTGGCCGCGATCCGGCCCTCGGCGGTGTAGATCTCGCCCGGCTCGCTCGTCGCCGGCTGCCAGCCGGGGCGATCACGTGGATCCACGGCGCGAACCATACGCCGTGCGCTACACACGGCGACCGTGGATCTGGTCATCGCCGCCGACGACCCGTCCGCCGACGACGTGCGGGCGCTGCTCGCCGTGCACCTCCGGTTCTCCCACGACGTGACGCCGGCCGGTCACGTGCACGCCCTCGACGTCGACGGCCTGCGCGACCCGGCGGTCGCCTTCTTCAGCGCCCGCCGCGGTGGCGAGCTGCTGGGCGTCGGCGCGCTCAAGCACCTCGACGACGCCCACGGCGAGCTGAAGTCGATGCACACCGCCGCGGCCGCACGGGGCCAGGGCGTGGGACGGGCGATGGTCGAACACCTCCTCGCCGTCGCTCGCGGCCGCGGCTACCGGCGGGTCAGCCTGGAGACCGGCACGATGGACGAGTTCGCGCCCGCCCGCGCGCTGTACGAGCGCACCGGCTTCGTGCCGTGCCCGCCGTTCGGGGCCTACACCGTCAACCCGTACAGCACCTGCATGACGCTCGAGCTGGCGTGATCACCGGCGGTCGCCGGGGTGCCGCGTTCCGGGCGGGGATCTCGCCAGCAGGTGGGACGGATCCCGCCCAGATGGTCGAGTGGTGAGGATCCCGCCCAGATTGGGGGGCGCGGCCTCGAGTTTCCGAAGTCGCTCTGAAGGTCTGTGGTCAACTCGGGCAGACGAGGTAGTCGTTGACGCCGGCCACGACGCCGACGAGCACGCCAGCGGCGACGAGCAGGAGCCCGCTCACGAGGACCGCGACGCCGGTCATGCGGGGCCGGTGGGCGACGGCCAGCGCCGTTCCTCCAAGTAGGGCGACGGCACCGAGCGCGAACGATGCGACGGCCACGGCGTGCCACGGCTTCACGTCACAGTCGAACCCGGCCAGGCCTCCTGGCCCGATCAGCAGCGGATCCCACACGGCTCCCAGCAGCGCGTACAGCGCGACCATGCCGGGCAGGACGAGCCAGGCCCACGCCGCTCGACCGGTGGCGTTTCCGCCCGACATCACCGGATCAGCCCCGGATCCCGCCGAGCCGGGCTTCGTCGTCGCACGCCGGCCCCGATTGCCCGCATGGCCGACAGTCTCGTTGGCCCGCTGAGCACGCGACCAACCATGGTTTCGAGGCTGCCGCCCGACCGTCGTCCATCACGATCGGTGATACCAAACGTGCGTTCGATGACCCACCTGCTAGGAACGTCGCCCATGGAGATGCGTCAGATCGGCAGCCTGGACGTGAGCGTCGTCGGCCTCGGCTGCAACAACTTCGGTGGGCGACTCGACGAGGCCGCGTCGATCGCGGTGGTCCACGCGGCCATCGATGCCGGGATCAACTTCTTCGACACCGCCGACGTCTACGGCGCCAAGGGGGCGTCCGAGACGATCATCGGGAAGGCCCTCGCCGGCGGCCGGCGGGACCAGGTGGTCATCGGCACGAAGTTCGCCGCGCCGTTCGACGGCGACCCGCCGGGGCGCGGCGCGGGCGCGACGTGGATCAAGGAGGCGGTCGAGGGCTCGCTCCGGCGTCTGCAGACGGATCGCATCGACCTGTACCAGCAGCACGTGTTCGACACCGAGGTGCCCATCGAGGAGACGCAGGGCGCGCTGGCCGAACTGGTCGCCGCCGGCAAGGTGCGTGAGATCGGAGCGAGCAACTTCTCCGCCGACCAGATCGAGGCGGCCGAGGCGCTGAGCGGCGAGCGCGGTTGGCCCCGCTTCGTCAGCGTGCAGAACCGCTTCAGCCTGCTCGACCGCAGGGCGCTCGACGACGTCATCCCCACCTGCGCCCGCCTCGGCGTGTCGTTCCTGCCGTTCTTCCCGCTGGCGGCCGGCATGCTCACGGGCAAGTACCGGCCCGGCGAGCCGTTCCCGGCCGGCACCCGCCTCGCCGCCCTGCCACCCGAACGCGCCGGGGCGTTCGCCAACGAGCGCAGCCACCGGCTCGTCGCCGCCCTCGAGGCCGTGGCCACCGAGCGCGGGCACACCCTGCTCGAACTGGCCTTCGCCTGGCTGGCGGCCCAGCCGGCGATCGCGTCGGTGATCGCCGGCGCCACGTCGCACGAGCAGATCGCCGCCAACGTGGCGGCGGTGGCGTGGACACTGACCGACGACGACCTCGCTGCCGTCGACGCCGCCCTCGCCGGCGACTGACACACACCGGCACCGCCCCGGGATCCGGGCGGGGATCGTCCCACCTGCTGGCGAGGATCCCGCCCAGATCGGTCGGTGGTGAGATTCCCGCCCAGATTGGGGGGCGCGGCCGGATCGCGTCGTGCTACCGAGCGGCGGGGGCGATGCCGACGAGGTTGTCGCAGAACGTCGGGCCGTTGCCGAGGTCGCCCAACTCGTCGCTCGTCAGCGTGTTGGCGGTGGCGCCGCCCTCGCGCCAGCGACCGAACGGCACGGCCACGCACCCGGTGGGCGTGCGGTCGGTCACCGACGCCGTCGAGACGAGCTCGCCGAGGTCGTTGAACACCCGCACCGCGTCGCCGTCGGCGATGCCGGCCGCCGCGGCGTCGTCGGGGTGGATCTCCACGCGGCTCGCCGGCTCGGCCCCCTTGAGCACGGGCAGGTCGCCGTACGACGAGTTGATCGAGTGGTGCCGCTTCAACGTCAGCAGCCGCAGCGGGTGGGGGCCTCCGGCGGGGACGTGTGCAGGCGGCCGGTACTCGACCACCGGGTGCAGGCCGAGCCCCGAGAGGCGCTCATCGGCGAAGGCGAACGTGCGACCGGCGTTGGGCGCCGTGCCGAGCGGCGCGCCGACCCTGGCGAAGCCGTCGCCCCGCAGGCGCTCGCCGGTGATCCCCGCGGCGGCGAGCGCCGGGCTGGCCAGCGCCAGCTCCATCAGCTCGCGGTCGCTGGCGCGGAACACCGGCTCGTCGAACCCGAGCCGGGCCGCCAAGCGCCGGCACAGCTCGGCGTTGGACACGCTCTCCCCCACGGGCGAGATCGCCGCCTCGTTCCACGACAGGTACGAGAACCCCCACGACCCGACGAGGTCAGGCGCCTCCAGCATCGTCGTCGCCGGCAGGACGATGTCGGCGTGCCGCGCCGTGTCCGTGAGGAACTGCTCGTGGACCACCGTGAACAGGTCCTCCCGGCGGAGTCCGGCCAGCACGCGCTGCTGGTCGGCGGCGATCACGGCAGGGTTGCTGTTCCAGACGAACAAGGAGCGCACGGGCGGATCGAGCTCGGGGTCGGTGAGGGCCCGGCCGAGCTGGATCATGTTGATCGTGCGGGTGCCGGCCGGAACCAGGTCGCCCCGCGTGAGAGCCCCGAGGTTGGCCAGCCCGATGGACACGGAGATGTGGTAGCCGCCGGCCGGGTGCTGCCACTGGCCGGTGAGCGCCGGCAGGCACTGGATGGCGCGCAGTGCGCTGCCCGAGCCGGCCGCCCGCTGCATGCCGACCCCGATGCGGATCGCCGACGGCGACGTCCCCGCGTAGAGGCGGGCGAAGGCCTCGATCTGCTCGGCCGGGACGCCCGTCGCCGAGGCCGCCCGCTCGGGCGTCCACTCCGCCACGGCGGCGCGGTACTCGTCCACGCCCGTCGTGTGGGCCAGGACCGCCGCGTGGTCCAGGAGGTCGTCACGGAAGATCACGTTGGCCACGGCGAGGGCGAGCGCGGCGTCGGTGCCGGGGTGCGGACGCAGGTGCAGGTCGGCGTAGCGGGCGGTCCGGCTGACGTAGGGGTCGACCACGACGAGGGGGGCGCCGTTGCGGCGGGCACGCCGGATGAGCTCCCACGTGTGGATCGACGTCGACACCGGGTCCATGCCCCACACGACGACCAGGGCGGCGTCCGGGAGGTGCTCGGGGTCGGAGCCGCCCCACCCCGTGGCGCCCATCAGCGTGAACAGCTGGGGCCCGCAGATGGAGCGTTCGAGGTTGGACGCGCCGAGGCGCGCCATCAGCGCCTCCAACGTGCCGAAACCCGACAGCAGCCCCATCGACCCGAGGTAGGAGTAGGGCAGGATGGCGCTCGGGCCGGACTCCGCGGCGATGGCCTGCCACCGCTCGACGATCTCGTCCACCGCGTCGTCCCAGCTCACCGGCGCGAACTGGCCCGATCCCTTGGAGCCGACCCGACGCAGCGGCGTGGTCAGGCGATCCGGGCTGTAGACCCGCTCGAGGTAGCGGTCGACCTTGACGCAGAGGTGCCGTCCGGTGACCGGGTGCGACGGGTCGGCGCGGATGCCCGTCGCCTGCCCGTCCTCGACGGTGACGACGGCCCGGCAGGCGTCCGGGCAATCGTGCGTGCACGTGACGCCGACGGTCCGCTCCACGCCGGGCACAGTACGCCCGCGACCGGCTCCACGTAACCCGCAAGAGATCTCCAAGGCGGCCCGGCCATCATCGTCGACATGGACGCCGCCGTGATCGCTCTCGACCACCCGGCCGCCTTCGATCCCGCACGGGTCGGTCGCAAGGCGGCCGGCCTCGCCCGCGCCCGCGCCGCCGGTCTCCCGGTAGGCCCCGGCGTGGCGCTGACCACCTCGTGGACGCCCTCCGACGCGGCGACCGCCACCGCCGTCTGGCGGATCATCTCCCACGACGGCGACCGCCCGCTGGTCGTGCGGTCGTCACCGACCGGAGCAGTCTCCGGCCTCGAGCGCCGCCCGGCCACCGCCCGCACCGCCCACGACGTGGACACCTTCCTCGACGCCGTCGCCGCCACCAGTGGGCCCGGCACGGCCGTGCTGGTGCACCCGCTGATCACCGCCGCGTGGCAGGGCGGCTACCACGCCGACCACTCCATCCCGGCCCTGCACCCGCGCCCTGTCGTCAGCGCCTGCTCGACGGGCCCGGACGCGGGGTGGTTCGGCGAGCTCGACCACGTCGGTCGCGTCGTCGACGTCCTGTCTGGCCAGCACCTCGATCACCCCCCGGCCGAGGTGCTGGCCCGACTCGTCCGCCTGGCGGGCCGCGTCGACGAGCGCCTCGGCGGCACCCACGACCTGGACTGGGCCGCCGAGGCGGACGGGACCCTGCACCTGCTTCGGGTGCGGGCCGTCCCGGTCGCCGGCGGCGCGCTCCGGCGGGCCACCTTCGCGCGGCGCCGGCCGCCGTGTCACGGCCCGCGCCGGATCAGCGCGACGCAGTCGGCCGCCTGAGGGCGGCGGCCCGTCGCCGTCCGGCGAGGGCGGTCGAGATCGACCCGACGGCCCCGAAGCGGGGCGGCGAGCGGTCGGGACGGGACGTGTGGAGGAGGATCGAGCGCATTCCCCGAGCGTGCGCCGGTGACCCGCACCGCCGCATCGGCCGGTCGACGTAGCGCACGTTCAACCTCGACGACCTTGGCTACGGTCCCGGCCCATGGAGCTCACCAGGGGTCAGGTCGCGGTGGTCACCGGAGGCGGCAGCGGGATCGGGCTGGCACTGGCGGAGCGGTTCGCCTCCGCCGGCCTGGACATCGTGCTCGCCGACGTCCAGGAGGACGCCCTCGCCGCGGCCGCCGCCCAGGTCGGCGCGCACGGGGTCCGGGTGCACACCGTTCGCACGGATGTCAGCAAGGAGGCCGAGGTGCAGGCGCTGGCCGCCGAGGCCGTCGACCGCTTCGGCGGGGTGCACGTCGTGTGCAACAACGCCGGCGTGGCGCCGCGGGGTGACGCCTGGTTCGGACCGCTCAGCGCCTGGGAGTGGGTGATGGGCGTCAACTTCTGGGGCGTGGTGCACGGGTGCCGCGCCTTCCTGCCCCACCTGCTGGGCGGCGGGCACATCGTCAACACCGCCTCGATGGCCGGGCTGATGACGGGGTTCGCTCCCAGCTACGACGCCTCCAAGCACGCCGTCGTGGCGATCAGCGAGGACCTGTACAACGTGGTGACCGGCGCCGGGCTGCCGATCGGGGTCAGCGTGCTGTGCCCCGGTTGGGTGCGCACGCGCATCCTCGACGCCGACCGCAACTGGCCGGCCGACCTCGGTGAGCGGCCGCCCGACTCACCCGTCGAGGGCGTCATGCGTCCCCACGTCGCCCGCGCCATCGACGAGGGCCGCACCCCGGCGTCGGTGGCCGACGCCGTGTTCGAGGCCGTGGCCGCCGACCAGTTCTGGGTGATCCCCCACCAGGACTTCCTCGACATCGCCGTCGACCGCTGGGACACCATCCGCGAGCGCGCCAACCCCGTGCGCTCGGCGCAGGCGCCGGGCATGCCGCCGTTCGAGCAGCTCCAAGCGGAGATCGCGTCGGCGTTGGGGCTGCCGACCCCCTGATCAGCGCGCAAATGGGACGTCCGACCCCTTGACCCGAATGCACGTCGCGAGGGAGCATGGTGTCGACAGGTCGTTGGGACCTGCCGTACAAGCCGACGGAGTCATCTTTCGAGGAGGTACGGAGCACATGAGGTTCGGCCAGCACCCGGAGCGTTCTCCTCCGACGTAGCGGCTGACCATCCTGACCAGGATCTTCCTGACCCGTTTCGATCACGGACCACGGATGCGCAGCTGGACGGCACCGCCGTCCGATCTCGCCACCGGGCTCGTCCACCATCCGGCGGGCAGCGAACCGTACTGGCCGGGAACCAACGGGGACATCCCGCCGAACCGCTCACGGCAGCGAGATCGGCGGGATGTCGCCGCGTTCAGACCCGAATCGTGCTTCTGGGTCCTGGTTCCGCCCCGATGGGGGCGGAACCAGGGCCCGGAACCCGGGAGTGGCGCAGCACGCGGGCGATCATCGACGGGCGGAAGAGGGACTCCGGACGGCGCACGAGGAACAGGACGTCGGTGACGGCGTCCCGGACCGCGTCGTCCTGCGTCGCCGCCGCCATCACCCGGTCGAAGTAGCGGTGCTGCCGGCGCACGAGGGCGTTGGCGCTGGCGCCCGTCGTCGTCGGCAGGCGGAGGTCCTCGCCGGTGGCGATCGTCCAGGCGGGCGTGCCGCAGCGGGCGACGGCGCGCTGCATCCGGCGGGCGAAGCCGTCGAGCGTGCGGTGGCCGAGGCCGTGCTGGGCGAGGCGGTCGCCCAGGACCACCGCCGTCTGGGCGCCCACGGCCATGCCCTGTCCGTAGGTCGGGTTGAACGCGCAGGCGCTGTCGCCGACGACGACGAGGCGTTCGGGCCACCGGGCCATCCGCTCGTAGTGGCGCCGGCGGTTCGCCGTGTTGGCGAAGGCGACCACGGGCCCCAAGGGCTCGGCGTCGCGCAGCACGTCGTGGATCAGCGGGCTGCGCAGGGAGCGGGCGAAGGCGAGGAAGCCCTCGTCATCCGTCGGCGGGTGGTCGCCGCCGGAGCCCTGGAGGGTGACGATCCAGCGGTCGCCCTCGATGGCGAACATCACGCCCACCCGGTTGGTCTCGGGCGGTCGCGCCTGGAGGAACGCCGCCTTCCACCCGGGATCGATCGACGAGCGTCGGTAGACCCGCGACGCGTAGGCGAGACCGGCATCGATCAGGGTCTCGGGCGGGCGCCCATAGCCGGCCCGGTCGAGCCAGTCGACCATCCGTGTCCGCCGGCCCGTGGCGTCGACGACGAGATCGGCGTTCAGGGTGATCGCCTCGGCATCGTCGTCGTCGCCCGTGTGCCGGAGCACCACGCCCGTCACGGCGCGCCCGTCGCCGCTGAGGGCCAGCCCGCAGACCCGGCGCCCGTCGACGATGGTCACGTTGGCCGACTCGCCGAGCCGCGTCCGCGTGTACGACTCGATGAGCTCGCGGCTCGCCGAGAGGATGACGTGGCGGCCCTCGACCTGCGGCACCCACCCGGCCGGGTTGAGCCAGGCCATGTCGGCGGTGACCCGGATCGGGACGGCGCCGGCCATCTGCAACCCGGGGGCGTACCCCGGGAACAGCCGGCCGAGCGCGTGCAGCCCGCCGGGCAGCAGGACGTGCAGGTGGCGTCCCTGGGGGACGCCGGGGCGGGCGGCGGCGCCGTCGGGCAGGTGGTCGCGCTCCACCACCGTGACGTAGTGGAACTGCTCGGCGAGGGCCCGGGCGGCGGCGAGGCCACCCATGCCGGCCCCGAGGACGACGGCGTGGCCGTATCGGGGCGCGAGGTCGGTGCTGGACATGACCGCGACGATGCGCTGCAGCGCCGCGCCGCGCACATCGGCCGGATGACGTACCCCGCGCTCAGGGTGCGGTGCGGAGCAGACCCTGGCGGTGGGCGACGTCGACGGCCTGGGCCCGGGTGGCGACGGTGAGCTTGGCGAGGATGTGCGACACGTGCACCCGCGCCGTCTTCTCGCTGATGAACAGCTCGCCGGCGATCTGGCGATTCGTCCAGCCCCGTCCCAGCAACGCCAGCACCTCGGCCTCCCGGCCGGTCAGCCCGAACGGCCGCTCGTCGCCGGTCGGTTCGTCGGGAGCGGTCGTGGCGCCGACGCCGAGGCGGGCCCGCCGGGCCGCCCGCTCGATGGCGGCGGTCCACGGGGCGGCGCCGCAGGTCGCGGGCGCTCGTCCACGCCTCGCGGAGCAGGTCGCCGGCCACCTCGCGCGAGCCCTGGGCGGCGAGCACCGCCTCCGCCTGCCGCCAACGGGCGTAGAGGGTCGGGATCGGGAAGCCGAGCGCCGACCAACCGGCGTGCGCACGCTCCCAGGCGCACGGATCGCTCGCCCCGGTCAGCCGCCCGAGCTCCGCCTCCCCCGTCGCCGCGGCGACCCGGATCTCCGCCCCGTCGCCGAGGTGGCGCCCCCGCGCCGACTCGTCGAGGAGGCGCAGCCGCCGCGACCAGGTCGCCCGCCGGCGCCGGATCGTCGAGCGCGCGCAAGCCGACGAGCGCCAGGCGCGCGGCGAGCTCCAGGTCGCCGGTCCGGTCCAGACCGTCGGCCACGATGGCGACGGCGTCGTCGGCGCGGCCACGCCAGAGCGCCCGCTCGGCGAGGGCGCGGAACAGCAACCCGTCGATTCGTCCGTCGTGGAGGCCGGCCGTCAGCCCGCGCGCCGCCTCGAGGCGATCGCCGGCCCGCTCGAGATCGCCGCGGTCGACATCGAGCGCGCCGCCGACGACGAGTTGCACGACGCCGGGCAGGCCGTCGACGGGCGCGGCCAGCCACGAGTCGGCCTCGTCCCACCGGCCGAGCTGGTGGCAGAACCCGGCGGCGACGCCGTCGAGCACGCCGGCGAGGACCGCCCGCCCGCCGGCCCGCGCCAGCGCGGCGCCGCCCCTGGCCCGCTCGACGACCTCGCCGGCCCGGCCGAGCGGCGCCAACTGCCGCCACAGGTGGAGGTGGATCCCGACGGCGTCGGCGAGGTCGCCGCCGCCCTCGGCGATGTCGAGGGCCCGGTCCAGCTCGTCGATGCCGGATGGATCGCCCAGCGCGGCGAGGGCGGCGCCGAGCGTGTGGCGGGCGTGCCCTTCGTCGGCCGGGGACCCGGCCGCGATCGCCGCGGCGATCGCGGCGCGCGCCTGTTCCCGCGCCGCGACGAGGTCGCCGGCGCGCTCCATCGCGTCGGCCGACGCGGCGAGCACCCGGGCCCGGGCGACGGACGGCGGCGCCACCGGGACGAGGGCGACGGCGTGGTCGTACGCACCGAGGGCGTCGGTGGTGTGGCCGGCCTGGAGCAGGCACCATCCACGCCGCTCGTGCAGCAGGGCGGCCCGCGACGGGTCGACCTCCGGGTCGACGGCGGCGAGCGCCCGGCTCACCAGCTCGGCGGCCCGTTCCAGGTCGCCGGCGCGGCTGGCGTTCTCGGCGGCCCGCTGGAGCAGCTCCTCGTAGCCGAGCGGGACGTCGATCGGGGCGTCGGGCCCACCGAGCTCGTCCCAGAGGCGGAGGGCCCATTCGAAGTAGCGCTGCGCTTCGGGAAGTGCGAAGGCCGACTCCGCCGCGAGCCCCGCCGCGATCGCCGCGAGCAGCGCGGCGCCCGGCCGGCCGGCCTCGGTCCAGTGGTGCACCAGCGCGCCGCTGGCCCCGATCCCGACGAGCGTGGCGTCGCGCTCGATCGCGGCGGCGTACGCGGCGTGCAGGTCGCGGCGCTCTCCGGGCAGGAGGTCGGCGAGCACCGCTTCGTGGAGCAGCGCGTGGCGGAACGCGTAGTGGTCGTCCTCGGCGACGATCAGGTGGTTGGCCACCGCCTCGCGGAGGGCGGCCGAGAGCGCCGGCTCCTCGACGCGGCACACCGCGGCGAGCGTGGCGTGGCGAACGCGGCGCCCGCCGACGGCGGCCGTGCGCAGGACGACCTGGGCGTCGCCGCCGACGCGGTCGACGCGCGCCAGCAGCAGCTCGCGCACTCCCTCCGAGAGGCGGCCGGTCCCGGCCGTGGCGGCGAGCTCCTCGGCGAGGAACGGGTTGCCGTCGGACCGCTCGAGGACCTCGCGGGTGAGCTCGGGTCCCGGGCGGGCGCCGAGGATGCCTTGCAGCTGCTCGGCGAGGTCGGCCGGCCCGAAGGGCTCCAGCCGCAGGTGCTCGACGCGGTCGGCCCGCTCGAGCTCGGCCAGCATGTTCCGCAGCGGGTGGCCGCGAGCCAGGTCGTCGCGGCGATACGTGGCCACGACGAGCAGGGAGGGCACGCGCGGACCTGCGGACAGGTAGGCGACGAGGTCGCGGGTCGACCGGTCGGCCCAGTGCAGGTCCTCGACGACCACCGCCACGGGCCGGCGGGCCGTCAGCCGGCCGAGGGCGCCCGGGAGCACGGCAGCCGGGCCGGCACCGTCATCCGGTCCGAGCACCTCCCGGCGGGTGTCCGGGTCGAGTGAGGCGGCGATGGCGGCGACGATCTCGTGCACCGGGGCGTAGGGGGCGCCGCCCTCGGCGAGGTCGAGGCAGTTCCCGGTGAACACGGCGAACCCGGCGGCCGTCGCCCGCCCGGCCACCTCGGCGACCAACCGGGACTTGCCGATGCCGGCCTCGCCACCGATCAGGACGGTGGCCGTCCCACCGCCCGCGGCGGCGTCGAGCGCGGCCGTGACCGCGGCGAGCTCACGGGAGCGCCCGACGAACCATGGACACGACACCCGGCGCGGCATCGCACGTCCTCCCAGCTGCCCCTGAGGTCTCGGCCCACGAGCGGGCCCCACCGAACCCGCTCGGACAGTGTACGGCCACGGTCAAGGGTTGGTTCGCGGAGATCGGCGAGCGACGGCGTGCGGCGCGAACTGGCAGCATGGGAGCGGTGAGGATGGACGGGTTCCGGAACCGGCTGCCGCGCCGCGTCGTGTGGACACCGGGCCTCAACCGCTTCGCCCTCGCCCACACCCTGGCCGGCGCCGCTGACGCCCTGGTCGCCGTGTCGCTCGCCGGCTCGCTGTTCTTCAGCCTCAGCCCGGAGGCGTCCCGCGAGCAGGTGCTCCTCTACCTCCTCATCAACCTGGCGCCGTTCGCCCTCGTCGCGCCGCTGATCGGGCCGGCCATCGACCGCTTCCGCCTCGGCCACCGGTGGATCGCCGCCCTCCTGTTCGCGCTGCGGGCGGCGTTCGCGGCGGCACTCGCCTT
The DNA here is from genome assembly GCA_963784255.1 of uncultured Acidimicrobiia bacterium. Taxonomy (GTDB): domain Bacteria; phylum Actinomycetota; class Acidimicrobiia; order Acidimicrobiales; family Ilumatobacteraceae; genus JALZMG01. Next base: position 914,287 of record CAWAQO010000009.1, read on the forward strand.
CACGTTGCTCGACCTGTCGATGTACTTCTTCGCCCTGGCGCTGCTGGTCGCGGCGAAGGCGTCCGGGGTGGTCCGTCAGGCGCTGGTGCCAGGGCTCGTCGACGAGCCCGACCAGCTGGTCGGCGCCAACTCCCGCCTCGCCCGGCTGAACGTCATCGCCGGCGCGGTCGGCGGTGGCATCGGGGCGGCCATCCTCGCGCTCACGCCGACCCCGGAGGTGACGCTCGGCATCGCCTGTGCGACGTTCCTCGCCGGCGCCGTCGTCACCACCCGCCTGCCGGCGCCGCACGCCGCCGTGATGCCCCCACCCGGCGCCGAGTACGAGGAACTGCATGCGCCGACCATCGTCGCCACCGGTTGGGCGTTCACGGTCGTGCGCGCCGCCGTCGGCTTCTTCGTCTTCGGCCTCGCCTTCGCCCTGCGCCGTGAGAGCGAGCCGGCGTGGATGTACGGCGCCGCCGTCCTCGCCTACGGCGTCGGCACGTTCGGCGGCAACGTGGTCGCGCCGGTGCTGCGGCGGCGCTACGGCGAGGACCGCCTCACCGAGGGGTCACTCGTCGCGCTGGCGGTCGCCGCGGCGTTCGGCGCCCTCGGACCGTCGCGCCCGCTCGTCCTGCTCGTGTCGACCGTGCTCGGCGCGACGGCCTCGGTCGCCCGCCAGGCCTTCGACGCCCTCGTCCAGGGGCACGCCCCGCTGGCCTCGCACGGCCGGGCGTTCGCCCGCTTCGAGACGCGCTTCCAGCTGGCCTGGGTCATCGGCGGTGTGCTCGCGACGGCGATCGCCGTGCGCATCAGCATCAGCCTCGCCGTCGTCGCGGTGGCACTGATCCCGGCGGCCGGCCTGTTCGCCCGCGCCGTCCGGGAGGGCCAGCGGGCGCACCGCGACGATCCGTTCGATCCGCTGGAGGTCGCCCGCCGGCGCATCGACCACGCCGTCGAGTGGCGCCGCCGCGATCTCGACCGGCTGGCCGCCAGCGAGCTCGCCGGCGTCGTCGACCTCGCCCGGGCCGCCGGCCTCGAGCCCGACCTCCCGTCGGTCGCCCGGCTGGAGGCGCTGCGGGCGATGGCCGTGTCGACGTGGCCGATCGACACGCGCGAGCTCGATTGGGCGCTGATCCGGGTCGCCGGCCTCATCGACGAGTTGGCCGTGCGGGCGGACGCTCAGGCGTCGCCGACCGGCAGCACCGAGGAGGACGTCACCGTCCACTGCGACGAGATCCGATCGATGGTCAGCAGCCGCCTCGACGAGTCCTCGTCGGACCGGTAGACCTCGACCTCGACGGTCACCGGGTCGTCGTCGCTGACGTCGCCGACGGCGATCAGCAGGCCCTCGTCGCGCACGGGCACACCGTCCTCCTCGGCGAGGAGGACCTCCTCGCGGTCGTCGGCGAACTTCAGCTCGGCGTCGTCGTGGAGGTCTTCGACCACCTCTGCTTGCACGTCGGCGTCGATCTCGTGATCGCCCATCGCCACCACGAACACGAGCGGCAGGGTGTCGGGCTCGGCGGGCGGCGGCTGGTCGACCATGACCTCACGGATGACCGCGACGTAGACCGCCGCGGCGCGTGACGTGTCGTCGTCGCTGGGTCCACCGCACGCCGCGCCCACCGTGATCGCGGCCAGGGCGACCACAGCCCGTGTCCTCACCACGCGCAGAGTACTTGGACGGCGCGCTACCCGCCCGGCGTGGGCGGCGGCGCGGTGCCGGTGCGCAGGTCGATGATCCGCTCGACGGCGCCGTACGGCCAGCCGTCAGGCAGGTCGCTCGGCAGGTCGGGGAGGTTGACGATGGTCTCGCGCTGCTCGCCGAAGTGGATCAGCCCGAGCTCGTCGCGCGCCGCCTCGACGATGCCGTCGGGCGTCTGCAGGCGGTCGACCTCTCGCTGCAGGTCGGCGTTGACCTCCTGCAGCTCGCCGAGCTGGGCTTCGAGGTCGCGCATCTCGTCGTCCTGGTCGAACCAGGTGCGCACCGGCAGGCCGAACAGGGCGGCGCCGATGGCGCCGGCGACGACGAGGGCGGCGAGCGTGAGCAGGATCGCCGGGCGCCGGTTGGGCGCGATGCGCTGCTCGCGGGCGATCGGCCGGGTGAGGTCGCCGAGGCGCGAACGGCCGGCGTCGGAGGCGCGCCGCGACGGCCGGCGGATCACCGTCGTCGAACGTACGTCGCTCACGGGCGACATCATCGCAGCACGAGGCGACGATCCCCCGTCATCCTCGGCGGCCGTGGCCCTTGAACGCCTTGGCGCCGCGGTACGCGGCCGCCTCGCCGAGATCGCCCTCGAGGCGCAGCAGCTGGTTGTACTTCGCCACCCGGTCGCTGCGGCACGGCGCCCCGGTCTTGATCTGGCCGCAGTTGGTCGCCACCGCGAGGTCGGCGATCGTCGTGTCCTCCGTCTCGCCGCTGCGGTGGCTCATCACCGACGTGTACCCCGAGCGGGTGGCCAGGTCGACGGTGTCGAGGGTCTCGGTGAGGCTGCCGATCTGGTTGACCTTGACGAGCACCGAGTTGGCGACGCCGCGCTCGATGCCCTGGCGCAGGCGGCGGGCGTTGGTGACGAAGAGGTCGTCGCCGACGAGCTGCACGCGATCACCGAGCTCCTCGGTCAGCGTCTGCCAGCCGTCCCAGTCGTCCTCGGCCATGCCGTCCTCGATCGAGACGATCGGGTAGGTCGACACGAGGCGCACCCAGTACTCGACGAGCTCGTCGGCGCCGAACACCTTGCCCTCGCCGGCGAAGTGGTAGCGCCCGTCGCGGTACAGCTCGCTGACGGCCGGATCCATGGCGATGGCGATGTCGTCGCCGGGCACGAAGCCCGCCGCGTCGATCGCCTCGACGAGCACGCGCACGGCGTCCTCGTTGCTCGGGAGGTCGGGCGCGAAGCCGCCTTCGTCGCCGACGGCCGTGGACAGGCGGCGGTCGTGGAGCAGCGTCTTCAGCACGTGGTAGGTCTCCGTGCCCCAGCGCAGCCCCTCACCGAAGCTCGGCGCGCCGATCGGCACGATCATGAACTCCTGCAGGTCGATGCTGTTGTCGGCGTGGACGCCGCCGTTGATGACGTTCATCATGGGCACCGGCAGGACGTGGGCGTTGGGCCCGCCGACGTACTTGTACAGCGGCACCTCGAGCTCGTCGGCGGCCGCCTTGGCGACGGCCAGGCTGACGCCGAGGATGGCGTTGGCGCCGAGGCGCGCCTTGTTCTCCGTGCCGTCGAGCTCGATCAGGGCCGTGTCGACGAGGCGCTGGCCGAGCGCGTCGCGGCCGCGCAGCTCCTCGGCGATCTCCCCGTTGACGTTGGCGACCGCCTGCTGGACGCCCTTGCCGCCGTAGCGCTCGCCACCGTCGCGCAGCTCGACGGCTTCGTGCTCGCCGGTCGACGCGCCGCTGGGCACCGCCGCCCGGCCCTGCGCCCCGCTGGCCAGCACGACCTCGACCTCGACGGTGGGGTTGCCCCGCGAATCCAGGATCTCCCGACCTTCGACATGGACGATCTCGCTCACGGATGCGCACGGTAGTGGCTGCCGCCGCTCACGGGTCCGGGGGCGGAGACCCGCTGAGCTCGGGGAGGAACAGCTCGCCCGTGGCGTCGAGCCGCATCTGCTCGTCGGGCACGTCGGCGAGCACGTCGGGGATGTACGAGTCCAGCGCCTCCTCCAACGGCACGTCGCGCTGGTCCCGCTCGCTCAGGAACCAGCGGTGCTCGAGCAGCTGGTGGTAGAGCTCGGCCGGCTGCAGCTTGCCCAGCATCGACGGCGGGACGGCGCCGATGATCGGCTCGAAGCGCTGGTCGAGCCACCGCACGGCGGTGATGTTCTCCGGCGGACGGCGGCCGCTGCGCTCCTGCAGCTCGGCGCCGAACCCGCGGATGTCGTCGAGCAGCCGCCGCGCCTGGTTCTGCCCGGCCCACAGCCCCGTCAGCGCGTACAAGCGGTCCTGGTGGTAGTCGCTGTCCACGACGCGGGGCACGAAGCGGATCTGCCGGCCCTCCTCGTCGGCCGTGATCTCCATCTCGCCCACGTCGAAGCCGAGGTCGTGCAGCCGGCGGACGCGCTGCTCGATGCGCCACAGCTCGCCGGAGTCGGACTCCTCGGTCGCGGTGATCTCGTTCCACAGGTCGCGGTAGCGCGACTCGAGGTTGGTGGCGACCTCCCACGGGTCGATGTCCTCCACCAGCCGGCCGCCGAGCTGGAGGTCGAGCAGCCCGCCGGCGACGTTCTCGGTGGCGATGTCGAGGTCCATCTGGCGCTGCCCGTCGGACAGCGACTCGTAGCGCTCGCTCGTCTCGACGTCGATGATGTACGCCTGCAGGGCACCGGCGTCCCGGCGGAACAGGGCGTTGGACAGGGAGCAGTCGCCCCAGAAGAAGCCGGCGAGGTGGAGGCGTACCAGCAGCCCCACCAGTGAGTCGAGCAGCTTCTCGCCGAGGTACGGGATCGTCATGCCCCGTCCCGACAGCAGCGTGCGGTACGGCAGCGAGTAGTCGAGGTGACGGGTGATCAGGAGCCCGTCGCGGTTGCCGGTGCGCTCGGTGACGACGGCCACGACGATGACCGTCGGCAAGCGGTCCTCGACGAGCCCGCGCAACAGGCGGTACTCGCGCAGGGCGAGGTGGTCGGGCAGCTCCTTGACGACGTACGACGTGCGGTTGCCGTCCTGGCCGAGCTCGACGAGGCGCACGACGTGGCGGTGCAGGCCGAGCACGCCGTGCATGTGCGGGAGGTCCCAGTCGGCGAGGTCGACGGCGAACGGCAGCGCACCGAGGTGCGGATGTTCGGCCGGATCGGCCAGCTGCAGTCGCACAGCTCCATTGTGGACCGCCCTCCCCCCGTTCTGTCGTTCGGCCACGGCCCGATCGGGCCGCCATCAAACGACAGAACGGGGGAGGTCAGCGCTCGGCGGCCTTGACCTCGTCCCAGAGGGCGTCGAGCGCCTCGAGGCCGGCGCTGCCGAGGTCGAGGCCCCGCTCGGCGGCCAGGCGCTCGACGGTCTCGAAGCGGCGGCGGAACTTGGTCGCCGCGCCGCGCGCCGCCAGCTCGGCGTCGACACCAACGTGGCGGGCGACGTTGACGACGGCGAGCAGCAGGTCGCCGAGCTCGGCGGCGATCTCGCCGCCGTCGCCGCCGGCGATCGCCTCGCGCAGCTCGGCGACCTCCTCGTCGACCTTGGCCAGCGGGCCGGAGACGTCCGGCCAGTCGAACCCGACCGCGCGCTGCCTTGCGCGTCAGTTGCTCGGTGTACGCGAGCGCCGGCGCCGACGTCGGCACGCCCTCGAAGACGGACGTGCGGCCCTTCTCGGACTTCTTGATGTCCTCCCAGTTGGCGACGACCGTCCCGGCATCGCCGGCCACGACGTCGCCGAACACGTGCGGGTGGCGGCGCACGAGCTTGTCGTGGATGCCGGCCGTGACGTCGGCGATCGAGAAGCGACCGTCCTGCTCGGCGACCGTGGCGTGGAACTCGATCTGGTAGAGCAGGTCGCCGAGCTCCTCGACGAGCGCCTCGTCGGTCCGGGGGTCGTTCGGGTCGAGCGCCTGCAGTGCGTCGACGAGCTCGAACGTCTCCTCGACGAGGTAGGGCACGAGGCTGGCGTGCGTCTGCTCGCGGTCCCACGGGCACTGCTCGCGCAGCGTGCGGGCGAGCTGGTGGAAGCGGACGTACCCGGCGCCGACGGGCGCGGCCAGCTCCGGCACGTACACGCACGTCAGGTGGTCGGGCTCGACGGCGCGGTCGAGCTCGCTCCAGATCGTCTCGGTGAGGCGCTCGTCCGGCGTGCCGAGGGCCTGCAGGATCACGACCGGCTCGTCACCGGTGGCCTCCTCGGCGGCCAGCTTGATGTCCGACAGCACCCACCGCGCGTGGGTGTGGGCGATGAGCAACGGCCCGGTGCTGCCGGCCGCGGACGTCGCGAACGTGTGGCCGTCGACGAGCCGGACGCCCGACTCGACGGGGTCGACCCCGAGCCGGGACCACGCCACGTCGAGGAACGACAGCGCCGGCAGCAGCTCGACCTCGACCCGCTCGTCGGCCCGCAGCAGCGCCACGGTGCGCTCGAGGACGAGCGGCGAGCCGGGGACGGCGTAGAGCACCTCGCCGTGCTCGGTCGCCGCGGCGACGAGCGCGTCGACGATCGTCGGGTACACGTCGTCGTACTGGTCGGCCGCCTCGTACACGTCGTCGAACGAACGGGCGGCGCCGGCGACGTGGGCGCTCGGGTGGCGGGACGTGCGCACGAAGCGGTGCGGGACGCGGGCGATGGCAGCCAGCGTCTCCACCGTCACGTGCTTGTCGTCGCCGGGCCCGAGGCCGACCACGACGACAGCGCGGCCTCACAGCTCGACGACGGTGGCGGTCTCGCTGTCCCACCGGCCGTAGCGAGGGTCGACGGAGACCGGCACGGTGGCCAGGTGCTCGTCGAGCATCGCCTCGCCGGCGACGACGGCCACGGCGTCGCCGACCTCGTCGTACGGCCGGGCGAGGACGACGTGCCAGCCGAACGACGTCTCGAACGGCTCGGTCGGCGTGCCGGGGATCGCCTCCTTGGCCGCGTCGACGAACGTGGCGTCGAGGGCCGCCTCGGCCTGCTCGATCGTCATGCAGGGCTGGCCGGCCTGCAGCTCGAGGGCCCCGCCGTTCTGCGCCCCGGCGGTGTCGATGGAGCGCTCGGCAGCCAGGTCGGCGAAGTCGGCGCCCTCGGCCAGCTCGGCGACGACCTGCGCGGCTTCGTCCTCGGACTCGACGAGGATGTGGCGGAGGCACAGCAGGCCGACGTCGGTGGGCGACGCCTCGTACCGGGCCTGCAGGTCGCCGCCCGCGGCCACCCTGGCCAGCGCGGCCCTCGTCGCCTCCCGCTCCACGAGCACGTCGACGACCTCGGGCGCGAACTGCTCCGTCTGTCCCGTCTGCTCGAGCGTCTCGCGCGCAGCGGCCCGGTCCTCGTCGGTCACCGGCTCCCCGGCGGCGGCGACGAAGTCGCGCGCTCGCCGTGTTGACGATGAGGAAGTCGAGGAGCTGGCGCCCGGTGGCGCCGTCGAGCGTGCCGGTGGTCGGATCGCTCTGCACGACAGGCGCCGTCCCCGTGGTGAGGTTGCCGAGCAGCTGCTCGTACTCGTCGCGGGAGATCTCCGTACCGTCGACGTCGGCGGCGGCGTCGTTGTTGCTGAACGTGCCGCACCCGGCGAGGACCACTGCGGCGACGACAGGCCAGGTCCGCATCACGGCGCCGAAGCTACCGGCGGGATCAGCTCGCGCAGGAAGTCCACCAGGAAGGCGGCCGGCTCCGCCTTGCGCGGGATCGGCACGACGACCTGGCGGGCGTCCTCCTTGTACTTGGCGTCGCGCGACAGGCGACGCAGCCGGGTCGCCTGGCTCAGCTTCAGCTCGAGTGGGCCGAGGCGGGCCTGGTCGGAGGAGATCGTCACGTCGGTGAGCCCGAGGCGGTGGCACTCCGCGCGCAGCGAGCCCACCGTGAGCAGGGCCGCGGCCGGCGGCGGCAGCGGGCCGTAGCGGTCCTCCCACTCCGCCCGGATGTCGTCGACCTCGGCCGGCGTGGTGACGGCGGCGAGGCGGCGATAGGCCTCCAGGCGCAGCTCCTCCTTGGCCACGTAGTCGCGGGGCAAGTGGGCGTCCGTCGGCACGTCGAGCTTGATCTCGGCGGGTGGGCGGACCGGCTCGCCCTTCATCTCGGCCACCGCCTCGGTGACCATCTGGCAGTACAGGTCGTAGCCGACCGCCGCGATGTGACCGGACTGGGCCTCACCGAGCAGGTTGCCGGCGCCGCGGATCTCCAGGTCGCGCATGGCGATCTTGAAGCCACTGCCCAGCTCCGTCGCCTCGCCGATCGTCTTCAGGCGCTCGTAGGCCTCCTCGGTCAGCACGACCTCGGTCGGGTGGAACAGGTAGGCGTAGGCGCGCTGACCGCTGCGGCCCACCCGGCCACGCAGCTGGTGCATCTGGCCGAGGCCGAGGAGGTCGGCGCGCTCGACCACGAGCGTGTTGACCGTCGGCATGTCGATGCCCGACTCGATGATCGTGGTGCACACGAGCACGTCGAACTGGCCGTCCCAGAAGTCGACCACGACCTGCTCCAGCGTGCCCTCGTCCATCTGGCCGTGGGCGACGGCGATGCGCGCCTCGGGCACCAGCTCGCGCAGGCGGGCGGCGGCGTGCTCGATCGAGCGCACCCGGTTGTGCACCCAGAACACCTGGCCCTCACGCAGCAGCTCGCGGCGGATGGCCTCGACGGCGACGCGCTCGTCGTAGCCGCCGACGTACGTGAGGATCGGCTGGCGGTCCGCTGGTGGCGTCTGCAGCAGCGAGAGGTCGCGGATGCCGACGAGGCTCATCTCCAACGTGCGCGGGATCGGCGTCGCGGTCAGCGTCAGGACGTCGACGTTCGTCTTGAGCTGCTTCATCGCCTCCTTGTGGGTGACACCGAAGCGCTGCTCCTCGTCGACGACGAGCAGGCCGAGGTCCTTGAACCGGACGCGTTCACCGAGCAGGCGGTGGGTGCCGATCACGCAGTCGACCTCGCCCGACTCGATGCCCCGCACGACGTCACGGGCCTGGGCCGGGGTGAGGAAGCGGCTGAGCGTCTCGACGCGGATCGGGTAGCCGGCGAAGCGGTCGGCGAACGTGTTGCCGTGCTGGGTGGCGAGGAGCGTCGTCGGCACGAGCACCGCCACCTGCTTGCTGTCCTGGATCGCCTTGAAGGCGGCCCGGATGGCGACCTCGGTCTTGCCGAACCCGACGTCGCCGCAGACCAGGCGGTCCATCGGATGGGCCCGCTCCATGTCGGCCTTGACGTCGATGACGGCGACGCGCTGGTCCGGCGTCTCGACGTACGGGAAGGCGTCCTCCATCTCCGCCTGCCATGGCGTGTCCTGGCCGAAGGCGAAGCCCTCGGAGTTGACCCGCTTCTGGTACAGCACGACCAGCTCCTGGGCGATCTCGCGGACCGCCGAGCGGACCCGGTTCTTGGCCTTGGCGAAGTCGCTGCCGCCGAGGCGGTGCAACGTCGGCGCCTCGCCCCCGACGTACTGGCGCAGCACGTCGATCTGGTCGGACGGCACGTACAGCTTGTCGTCGCCCTTGTAGGCGACGAGCAGGTAGTCGCCGCTCGACGCCGCCGATCGACCGCTTGACCATCCCCTCGTAGCGCCCGACCCCGTGCTGGGCGTGGACGACGTAGTTGCCCGGTTTGAGGTCCTCGAAGAACCCGGCGCCGGCGCGCTGGCGCGGGCGGGGACGGCGGTGGGCCCGGCGACGGCCGGTGAGGTCGCTCTCGGCGACGATCGACAGGCGGGCCGCCGGCAGCGTCACGCCGGCGTGCAGCGGGGCGGTCACCACGTGGCCGCCGGGGCGCGTGAGGTCGCCGCTGGTGCCCCGGTGGACGGGCAGGTCGAGGCCGTGGTCGCGCAGGAGGGCGGCGAGGCGATCGGCGGAGCTCTCGCCGTCGGCGGCCACGATGACGCGGTACCCGTCGGCGAGCAGCTGGGTCAGCCGGCGCACCAGCCCGGACCCGTCGCCGACCACGGGACCCCAGCCCGATGCCTCGACGACGGGCGTGTCGGGTGACTCCGGCGTCGAGTCGATCGACCAGACGGCGCCGCGCCCGGCGAGCAGGCGGTCGGGATCGGCGTGCAGTCGGGGGAAGGTCTTGTCGGGATCGCGCTCCCACGTCGACGCCAGCGCCTTGGCGAGGTCGTCCTCCTCGGCGAGCAGGTCGAGGGCCCGGTCGCGCATCCGGCGCGGCTCGACGAGCACGACCTTGGCGCTGTCGGGCAGGGCGTCGGTGAGCAGCGTGTCGTCGTCGACGAGCCACGGCAGCCAGCTCTCCATGCCGTCGAACAGCGCGCCCTCGGCGAGGCGCTCCCACTGCTCGCGGCCCCACGGCTCGGTGGCGACGAGCCGCCGGGCCCGGTCCTGCACCTCCTCGGACGGGATCAGCTCGCGGGCCGGGAAGATCAGGGCCTCGGCGAGGTCGTCGGTCGAGCGCTGGTCGTTGACGGAGAAGCGGGTCAGCCGGTCGACCTCGTCCCCCCACAGGTCGATGCGGATCGGCGCGTCGCCGGTGGCCGGGAACACGTCGACGATGGCGCCCCGGCGGGCGAACTCGCCACGGTGCTCGACGAGCTCCTCCCGGCGGTAGCCGAAGGCGACCAGACGGGCGCCCAGCTCGTCGGGGTCGACGATGTCGCCGGGGTGGACGGCGATCGGCTCGATCGACGTGGCCCCCGGACCCAGCCGCTGCAGCAGCGCCCGCACGCCGGTGACGATCACCGCCGGGCGGCGGTCGGCGTCGGCGAGGCGCCACAGCACCTCGAGGCGCTGGCCCATCGTCTCGACCGACGGGCTCACCCGCTCGAACGGCAGCGTCTCCCACGCCGGGAACAAGGCCACCTGACCGGCGTCCAGGAACTGGGCGAGGTCGTCGGCGAGCTGGGCGGCCATCGTGCCCGTCGGGCAGGCCACGACGAGCGGCGTGCGTCCGGACAGGTCGGCCAGGGCGGCGATGGCGATCGGGCGGGCCACCTCGCCGACGGCCAGACGGGCGTCGGGCTCGCCGAGGGCGCGCGTCAGCCCCGGCTCATCGCGCAGCAGCGGGGGGAGGTGGGCCAGTCGCACGGCCGGATCCAGGGTACCGGCGGCCGTTCTGTCGTTTGCTCACGGCCCGATCGGGCCGTGACCGAACGACAGAACGAGGGGTCGGGCGGCGGCGTGCTTGACTCTGGGGGTGAACCCGCGGGTGGTGGACAGCGGCGGGCCGCTCGACGCCGACGGCACCTGGCATGCCCTGGCGACCGCCGTCATCGCACGGCGGGCCGTCCTGCACCGCATCCGCCACGCGCCGCGGTCGGACCAGCTCGCCGGTCTCGTCCTCGACGACGACCGCATCGACGCCCTGCTCGTCGAGCTCACGGGCGCCGGCGACGCCGCCGCCATCGACGAAGCGGCGGCCGCGCTCGATCCCGTCGTCGCCAGTGCCCGCGAGGACTTCGCCGCGTCCCTGCAGTCGAGCTCGCGGTTCTCCCTGCTCGTCGGCAACGCCGGCCTCGACCTCGCCGCCGCCGAGGTGCTGGCGGTCGCCGTCGCCATCGAGCGCGACGACCGGCTGCAGCGCCTCGTCGCCTTCCTCCACGACGACGTCACCAGCCGGCGGCTGGAGCTGGCCACGCTCGACCTGCTGTTCGACGCCGACCATCCGGGCGCCCTCACGGTCGGGCCGGATGCGCCGCTGCTCTGCGCCGCGCTCGTCGATGTCGTCGCCGAGGGGCCGTGGTCGCGCCACGTCGTCGCCGTGCACGCCTCGGTGATGTGGGCCCTGGAGGGTGACGCGTCGCTCGACCCGCGGCTCCCCCCCGGCACGACGTTCGTCGAGGCCGACGACCCGGACGGCGCGCCGCTCGTGCTCGTGTCCGGCCCCGACCGGACCCGCCGGCGCGACGAGGCCGCCCGGCGGACCATGGGCGCGCGCTTCCTCGTCGCGCCGCAGCCCGACGACGACGTCGGCTGGGCGGCGCTCGTGCGCGAGGCGACGATCGCCGGTGCCGGCATCATCGTCGAGCTCGGCGACGACCTGCCGGCGGCGGGGCGCCGCTGGCTCGAGCGGGCCCGCCACCTGCCGTGGGCGCTGTCGTCGCGCGGCGAGCTGCCGTTGCGCTCGATGCCCGATCGGCAGTGGGCCGAGTACTCGGCCGACGCCACGATCCCATCCCTCGAGGAGTGGGCGGAGATGTTCGGCGACGACGTCCCCCGGCGCCACCGTCTGTCGCTCGAGCAGGTCGAGCTCGTCGCCCGCGCCTACGTGGCACGCGAGGGCGACCTCGACGGCGCCGTGCGGCGCCTGGTGAGCGGCCGTCTCGAGCACCTCGCCCGGCGCATCCGCCCGACCCGCTCGTGGGACGACATCGTCGTGAGCCCCGAGCGCCTCGCCCTGCTCCGCGAGCTGACGGCGCGGTACCGCCACGCCGACCAGGTGTACGACGAGTGGGGGTTCCAGGCGACGCCGTCGCGGGGCCTCGTCGCCCTGTTCTCCGGTCCCTCCGGCACCGGCAAGACGCTGGCCGCCGAGATCGTCGCCGGCGACCTCGGCCTCGACGTGTTCAAGCTCGACCTGTCGTCGGTGGTGAGCAAGTACATCGGCGAGACGGAGAAGAACCTCGAGGAGGTGTTCGACGCCGCCGGTGCCGGCAACGTCGTGCTCTTCTTCGACGAGGCCGACGCGCTGTTCGGCAAGCGCTCCGAGGTCAAGGACGCCCGCGACCGCTACGCCAACATCGAGGTCTCGTACCTGCTGCAGCGGCTGGAGGCGTACGACGGGCTGGTCGTGCTGGCGACCAACTTCGAGCGCAACATCGACGACGCGTTCCTCCGCCGCATCCACCTCCGTGTCGAGTTCACGCTCCCCGCCGAGGCCGAGCGCAAGGCGATCTGGGAGGCCAACCTGCCGGCGTCGGCACCACTCGGCGACGTCGACACCGCCTTCCTCGCCGAGCGCTTCGAGCTGCCCGGCGGCGCCATCCGCAACGCCGCCCTGCGGGCTGCGTTCGCGGCCGCCAGTGACGGGACACCGATCACCATGACGTGCGTCGTCCAGGCGATCGCCCGGGAGTACGCCCGCCTCGGGCGTCTCGTACGCCCTGCCGACTTCGGCCGCTACCACGACGACGTCGTCCCGCACGGGCGCACCACGGCAGACGACCCTGGTCTAGTGTGAGGCCGTCCCGGAGGGAGGGAACCCGCATGCACGAGCGCGTACAGCGTCACGCCGCGCCGATCATCGAGTCACCGCAGCGAGACGCGCGCACGGAGCGGATCGAGCGCAACGCGCTGCTGCGGCTGGTGCAGGCGAAGCTGGCCGTCGGGCCTGTCGGCGACCGTTACGAGCGGGAGGCGGACGAGGTCGCCGACCGCGTCACGGCGGTCATCCAGCGCATGTCCTCGCCGGGCGCGGTCGTGGAGCGCGGACGCCATCGCGCACCGCTGCGGAACCGGGTGCGTGCACCGCCACGCCGGTCACGACCACGACCACGACCACGCCGAGATCGGCGCGGCCGGTGGTGAGCTCGGTGCCGGCCTGACCGCCCAGCTCCGCCAGGCAGCGGGCGGCGGGGAGTCGCTCGGACCCACCGTGCGCCGGTCGATGGAGGCCGCCTTCGGGGCCGACTTCTCGGGCGTGCGGGTGCACACCGACAGCGACGTCGCCCCGCGCATCGGGGCCACGGCGTTCACCCACGGCCAGGACATCCACTTCGCCCCCGGCCACTACCGGCCCAACGACCGCGCCGGCACGTGGCTGCTCAGCCACGAGCTCACCCACGTGGTCCAGCAGCGGCCGGGACGGCACGTCGCGCCGGCCGCGCCGACGATCCGTCGACACGCCTCGAAGGAGCACTTCATCCTCGGCGCGATGAAGCCGGCGGAGATCGGCGCCATGGCGAGGGCCGAAAGCCCAGGCCATCGGCCCTCAAGGGCAAAGGTCTCAAGTCGAAGATCGGACGGATCATCAGCGGGACGCACGGCGCCGGTCGGCCAGGATGTCGTCGACGCCATCACGGCCATCAACGAGCAGATCACCGCCCTCGAGCACTGGCAGAAGGTCACTTCGGCGACCGATGCGACGCCGCTCAACGCCGCCTACGCCAACAAGGGCTCGACGGCGTACGACCACCACTGGGGCGGACAGCTGCTCACCGTCACGTGCGACGCCGGCGTGGAGGTGCCGTGCACCATCGGCGACATGAACGCGCTGCCCGACTTCTTCGGCAGCTACGACGACTTGGCGAACGTCGAGCGCGTCGATCGTGTTCCGCACGTTCCAGGTGATCCGCCGCGAGACGTACATCTACCTGAAGGAGCTCAAGGCCAAGCTGCTCGGCAGCAGCTACTCGTACGACCGCAAGAAGGACGCCTTCGGCGGCATCGAGGACAACACGGTCAGCCTGCCCAACGCGGCGCTCCCGGCGTTCGGGGACGCGGCCATGGACGTGATCGACACGAGGAAGATGCTGAAGGGCGACAAGTCGAAGAACGAGAAGGGCACACCCAGTGCGATCGCCGCCGACGCCACGCTCGGTCGCAACGCCTGTCACTTCCCGCCCGAGTCGTGGCTGCGATGGAGGGACCACCACCTCCGCGCACGGCAGCTCATCTCCGGCGCGAACGACGACCAGGACCTCGTCGAGAAGGCCAACCAGGCGATCGGCATCAACGCCTTCGGGGAGCACTACCTGCAGGACTCGTACGCCGCGGGTCACCTGATCAACAAGGGCTTCGTCATGGCGGTGGCGATGGAGCACGTCAGCGCCGCGACGAAGAAGGCGCGTGGGATCGAAGGGACCGGAGACGCGGGCCCTGCAGAAGGCCACCGCCCACAAGGAGGCGTACTCGATCCCGTCGGCGGCGAAGAACCGCCAGACCGCGATGAGCGCCGGCATCGCGCCGAAGGCCTCAGCGCTCGACAACCCCGTCGCCACGACGGCACGCGATCCCGCAGACGGCGCTGGAGGCCGCCAAGAAGAAGGGCGCCGACCGTCCACAACAACAACCCGCTGATGAAACAGGCCGCCCAGCAGGCGGCCAAGCACGAGGAGATGAAGGCGTCCGGGCTGGCACCCGGGTCGCTGACCTTCGAGGAGTACCGCACGTGGCTCAATGACTTCTGGCTGCAGAAGATCACCAACACCCTGCACGACATCTACTGCCTCAAGGGCCTGGAGGTCTCGTCGCCCGACCAGCGCAACCTGTTCCGGGTCTACGGCGACTCCAGCATGATCAAGTCCGCAGCAGGCGCCGAGTACACCGCCCGAACGTCGCAGATGTCGCGTGACGCGATCAACGCGTTGGTGCGGAACAAGCGGCTGCAGCTGAGCGGGCGGCCTGGTGCCATGCTGCAGGTGCCCACCGTCATGCAGATCCTCAGCCGCTTCCCTGACCGGGTGGTGGATGACGACGGCACGGAGATGTCGCTGCAGAACTGGGCGACCGGCCAGCCGATGCGCGACAAGATCGAGAAGCTCGTGGCCTTCTTCACGAAGGAGCGCTGGTCGGAGGGCAAGCTGACCGGCGTGATCAAGGGGCTGTCGGTGGGCAAGGACGTGGCCCCTGGCCTGAGGCCGAAGCACGGTCCGTTCTGACCTCATCGGCCGGCCGGGCCGGGAACGACGGCTGGCGGCTCGCCGGGTGGAGGGCGAGCAGCCGACGGATCCGCTCGACGTCGACGGCGCGCCGGTCGGCCACCGGCTGGCATGACGGGCACCACACGCTGACCCGCTGCCACGGGCTGCGCCGGTCGTCCCACCCGTCGAGGCGCGTGCCGCACAGCGGGCAGTCGCGGCCGCGACGGCCGTAGATCCAGTGGTCGGCGACGTGCAGCCGCCGGCCGGTCGTGTTCTGCGGGCCCCGTGCCGCGTTCACGCGGATCACCGCGGCGCCCGCGCCGAGCAGCGCGTCCAGCCCGTCGACGCTGCCGACCGGCTGGTTCGGCGACACGCCGGCGACGAACGGCAGCTCGACGGCGTAGACGTTGCCGAACCCGGCGACCTTGCGCTGGTCGAGCAGCGCGGCGGCGAGCGGCTGCTCCGGGTCTTCGGCCATGCGGTCGAGCACCTCGTCGAGGTCCGGCTGGTCCGGCCCGCACAGGTCCGGGCCGAGGTGGCCGACCACGCGGCCCTCGTCGGCGGTGGCGACGATGCCCAGCACCGGCACGTCCACGGCCGTCAGTCGGCCGTCCTCGAACCACAGCTCGATGCGCCGCCGCCACGCCGGTTCGGTCGCCGCCGGACCGACGGTGAACGAGCCGTCCATGCGCAGGTGGGCGTGCAGCGTGCGCCCGTCGTCGAAGCGCACCAGCAGGTGCTTGCCGCGGGCGTCGGCGCCGAGCAGGACGGTGCCGGTCAGGTCGACGTGGACGAGCCGGGGATCACGCGTCACGCAGCGCTGGCAGCGCTGGCCGGCGAAGCGGCGCTCGATCCGCTCCGCCAGCCGGCGGATGGTGTCACCCTCCGGCATCCCGCCCGTTGTAGCGGTTCATCGCCGTGGCGACGCCCTCGGCGACGATGATCTCGACGGCGTCGGCGGCCTCCTGCACGGCGACGTCGAACAGCTCACGCTGCTTCGTGGGCAGTCGCGACAGCACGTGGTCGGCGCCGTGCTCCTTCGACGGCGGCTTGCCGACGCCGATGCGCACGCGGAGGAAGTCCTGCGTCTTGAGGTGGGCGGTGACGCTGCGCAGGCCGTTGTGACCGGCCAGGCCGCCGCCGGCCTTGACCCGCACGACGGTCGGCGGGAGGTCGAGCTCGTCGTGGACGATCACGATGTGGGCCGGGTCCTCGATGCCGTACCGGCGGGCCAGCGACCGCACGGCCAGGCCCGAGTCGTTCATGTAGGTCAGCGGGAACGCCAGCACGACGCGCTCGTCGCCGAAGCGCGACTCGGCGACGAGCGCGTTGTCACGGCCGGACTTCAACGTGTCGCCGCGCCGGCGCGCCAACTCGGCGACGACCTCCTGGCCGACGTTGTGGCGGGTGCGGGCGAAGTCCTTGCCCGGGTTCCCCAGCCCGACGATCAACCAGTCGAACGGGGTCCGGCGCCTCACTCGGCGCTGTCGCCGCCCTCGGACTCGCCGGACGGGGCGGCCTCACCCTCGGCACCCTCGGCGGCCTCCGCGTCCTCGGCCTGCTCCTCGGCGACCTCGGCGTCGGCGGCCTCGATCTCGGCGACCTCGGCGCGCATCGTGAGCACCGTGACGACCGGGCTCTCGGGATCCCCTGCGGCGGTCACGCCAGCGGGCATCGGGACGTCCTGCAGGCGGATCACGGTGTCCATCTCCATGTCGGAGATGTCGATCACGAACTCGTCGGGGATGCTGCGCGGCGTCGTGACGACCTCGATGGTGTCGACGGCCGGGTCGACCAGGCCGCCGCCCTGGAGCACCTTGATGGCCTCGCCCTCGAGGCGCAGCGGCACGGCGACGGTGATCTCCTCGTCGAGGTTCACCTGGATGAAGTCGACGTGGGTGACGTTGCGGCGCACCGGGTGGCGCTGCACCTCCTTGACGATCGCCGGGTACACCGTGCCGTCGACGGTGAGGTCGAGGACGGTGTTGAAGGCGGCGGCGCCCGACAGGGCGACGCGCAGGTCGCGGCGGCCGACGGTGACGGCCACCGGCTCCATCCCGTGGCCGTACAGCACGGCCGGGATCTGGTCGGCGGCCCGCAAGCGACGGGCTGCGGCACTACCCGTCGGGCGGCCGGTGTTGGCGACGAGCACGGTGGAAGCCATGGGAGAACCTTCTGAGGAGGCGTTCGAGGACGGCGGGACAGCCTACCGGTCGGCACCCCAAACCGCAGCGGCCCAGGTTCGTGTCAGGCGAGGTTCTCGCCGTCGAAGATCTCGGAGACGGAGGTGTCGTCGAAGACCGCCGAGAGGGCCTCGGCGATCAGCGGGGCGATGGACAGGACCTCGATCTGGTCGATCTGCTTCTCCGGTGGCAGCGGCAGCGTGTTGGTCAGCACCACCCGCTCGATCGAGCTGTTCTTCAGCCGGTCGATGGCCGGGCCCGACAGCACGCCGTGCGTGGCCATCGCCCACACCTCGGTGGCGCCGCGCGACCGCAGCAGATCGGCGGCCGACGTGATCGTGCCGGCGGTGTCGATCATGTCGTCGGTGAGCACGCAGAGGCGCCCGCTGACCTCGCCGATGACCTCCGTGGCCTCGGCCACGTTGGCCGTGCCCTTCGGCCGGCGCTTGTAGCAGAAGGCCAGGTCGGCGCCGCAGTCGCCGAGGTGCTGGGCCATCCGCTCGGCGACCTTGATGCGCCCGGCGTCCGGCGACACGATCACCGGCGCCGTCACGTGCTCGCGGAGGTAGCCCTCGAGCACGGGCATGGCCGTCAAGTGGTCGACCGGGCCGTCGAAGAAGCCCTGGATCTGGCCGGCGTGGAGGTCGATCGAGATCATCCGCTTGGCGCCGGCGGCCTTGAACATGTCGGCCACGAGGCGGGCCGTGATCGGCTCGCGCCCGTCGGCCTTGCGGTCCTGGCGGGCGTACCCGTAGAACGGGCAGACGGCGGTGATCCGCTTCGCCGACGCCCGGTAGGCGGCGTCGATCATGATCAGCTGCTCCATGATCGAGTCGTTCACCGACATGCCGTCGACGCTGGCGTGGCTCTGGAGGATGAACACGTCGTTGCCGCGCACGCTCTCGGCGAAGCGCGTCTTGATCTCGCCGTTGGCGAACTGGACGATGTTCGGGTGGCCGAGCTCCATGTCGAGGTGGCCGGCGATCTCCTGGGCCAGCTCGGGGTGGGTGCGACCCGAGTAGAGCGCCAGCTTCTTGGTCGTCACCTTCTCCATCGGCGTCTCCCCGCGCTCATTCCGTGCTCGCAGTGTAGAAGGCGCCCGTCGTCACGCTCCCAGCGACCGCCGATCCCGGTGGGAGGTGGGCGAAGGGACCGACCCGCGCCCGCTCGCCGATCTCGGCCTCGGTGCCCACGGTGTGCTGGACGAGGCAGTCCCGCCCGACGGCGCAGTCGACGAGGCGGGTGTCCGGGCCGATCTCGGAGCCGTCCCCCACCACGGTGTTCCCCTGCAGCAACGTGCCGGGATACAGGGTGACGTCACGCCCCAGCCGCACGGTCACGTCGATGAAGGTCTGGCGGGGGTCGAGCATCGTCACGCCGTTGAGCAGCCACTTCCGATTCGTCCGGGACCGCAGCTCGCGCTCGGCGAGGGCCAGCTGCCAGCGGTCGTTGACGCCCTGGGTCTCGTCGGCGGGCGCTTGCACGCAGCCGACGCGGTGGCCCATGCGGGCCAGCACGGCGATCACGTCGGTGAGGTAGAACTCGCCTTGGGCGTTGTCGGGCGACACGTGGCGCAGGGCCGGCCCGAACAGGTCACGGCGGAAGGCGTAGATGCTCGTGCCGACCTCGTTGAGGACGAGCTCGGCCGGGCCGGCGTCGCCCTGCTCGACGATGCGCAGCACCCGCCCGTCGGGGGCCCGGACCACCCGCCCGTACCCGGTCGGGTCGTCGAGCACGCTGGACAGCACGGTGGCGGCGTTGGCGTTGGCGACGTGCGCGGCGACGAGCTCGTCGAGCGTGTCGCTGCGCAGCAGCGGGGTGTCGCCCGGCAGGACGAGGATGGTCGAGTCGTCGTCGAGGTCGTCGCCCGGGAAGGCGGACAGGCCGGTGGCGGCGGCATCGCCCGTCCCCCGTTGCGCCGTCTGCTCGACGAACGTCACGTTGGCCCACGCCGGCGCCTGCTCCTGCACCTTCTTGGTGACCAGTTCGGCGCCGTGCCCGACCACGACCGCGGTGCGCTGCGGGCGGACGTGCTCGAGGGCGTGGATCACGTGGAGGACCATCGCCCTGCCGCAGATCATGTGGAGGGGCTTGGGGCGGTTGGAGCGCATCCGCGTGCCCTCCCCCGCCGCGAGGACGATGGCCGAAACGGTCACGCGTGAGCCGCCTTTCGCCGAACAGCTCCGGGGAGAGGAATCGAACCCCTATTCACTGAACCAAAATCAGGCGTCCTACCGATTGAACGACCCCGGATCGCGCCGTGAGGACACACGAGCCACGGTATCGCGCGGGCTGAGCGATCGGCCGGTAGCCTCACCGCCCGTATGGGTTCGCTGATCAAGAAGCGCCGCAAGCGGATGCGCAAGAAGAAGCACAAGAAGATGCTCCGTCGCACCCGCCACCAGCGTCGCAAGTAGCCGCTGTCAGCCCGCCGCCGCGGCGCGGGCCACGATGACCGAGGCGCCCTCGCCCCGCAAGGTGGCGAGGGCGTCGTCGCGCTCGCCCTCGACGAACCACGTCGCCCCGCTCCCGGCCAGCACGGGCTCCTCGCCGGTGAGGTCGCCGATGCGCTGGCGCCACGTCCGGAGGGCCGGCTCGACGGCGAGGGCGGCCGGTTCGAGGTCGTTGGGACCGTCGGCGGCCGGCCCGCCCATCGCGTCCCACGCCGCGTAGGCGGCCGGCGTGCTGACCCGCATCGGCGGGACGACCAGCGTGAACGTGCGCGGCGCCCGTGGCAGCGGCTCGATGATCTCGCCGATGCCGGTGCACGCGGGCGCGCCCGCCGACGAGGCAGAACGGCACGTCGGCGCCGAGCCCGGCGGCGACGGCGAGGTCGTGGACACCGGCCCAGCGCAGCACGGCGGCGGCGTCCGCCGACCCGCCGCCGAGGCCACCGCCGTGGGGGATGCGCTTGACGATGTGCACGGCCGCTCGCCGCCCGGTGAGCGGCGAGGGCGCGCGAGACGAGGTTGTCGGCGCCGGTGGGCACCCCCTCGGCGAACGGTCCGCCGACCGTGATGCCGTCGCCGTCGCCGACGTGGAGCTCGTCGGCCAGGTCGAGCTCGACCATCTCCGCGTCGAGCAGGTGGTAGCCGTCGGCCCGCACGCCGGTGATGCGCAGCCGGACGGTGAGCTTGGCGGGCGCGGCGAGCGTCATGCCCCACCGGTGGCGAACGTGAGCCGCACCCAGTCGTCGAGCCCGAGCTCCTCGGGTCGCGCCGTCGGCGCCACGCCGGCCGCCGCGAACTGCTCCGGCGTCACGCGTTCGCGCAATGAACGTCGCAGCATCTTGCGTCGTTGCGCGAACGCGGTGCGCACGAGGTCGAACAGCGGGGCGGGGTCCACCGGCGGCGGTGGGCGGCGGACGATCTCGACCAGCGCCGACTCGACGTTGGGGCGGGGCACGAACACCGACGCCGGCACGTCGCCGACGAGGCGGGCCGACGCCCAGTAGGCGACCTTGACGCTGACCGCGCCGTAGGCCCTCGTCCCGGGTCCGGCGGCCAGGCGCTCGGCCACCTCCCGCTGGACCATCACGAGCATCCGCGAGATCGCCGGCACGCCGTCGAGGAGGTCGGCCACCAGCGGGGTGGCGACGTTGTACGGCAGGTTGGCGACGAGCACCCACGTCTCCCGGTCCGGCGAGCAGCGTGTCCCAGTCCAGGGACATGGCATCGGCCTCGACGACCGTGACGTTGGTCCGGGCCGCGACGACGTCGGCGAGGGCGCCGACGAGGCCGTGGTCGACCTCCACCGCCGTGACGTCGGCGCCGGTGTCGGCGAGGGCCAGCGTCAGCGAGCCGAGGCCGGCACCGATCTCGACGACGGCGTCGCCGGCCCCGACCCCGGCGAGGTGGGCGATGCGCCGCACGGTGTTGGGGTCGGCCACGAAGTTCTGCCCGAGGTCCCGGCGGGGTGCCAACCCACGGCTCGCCAGCAGCTCACGCAGCGCCGGCCGCGAGTGGGTCATCGCCGCCGCCTACTGGCGGATCTCGACGTCGATCGGCGCGCTGGTGAGGTCGGCGATGGTGCGGAAGGCGTCGGGGTGCAGGACCAGCTCGTTGGCGGGTGCTCCGGGCTGGCGCGGGCTGGTGCGGCACTGGACCGAGCGGCCGTTGGCGACGTTGACCACGGTGACCAGCTCGCCGACGCCGGCCCCGTTGAACAGGCAGGTGCCGGTGCCGCCGACCTGCCGGCGGTAGATCGCCGTCCCGGTGGCGACGAGCCGGTCCTCGCTGCTGCCCACGGCGACGGACGGCACCGGCGCGGCGTCGGGGCTGTCGTCCTCCGACAAGTAGAGCGGTTCGACGGTTCCCATCGGGTCGATCGACGTGCCGACCGACGGCGTCGAGGGGGACGCTCCCGCCGGCAGGCCCACGGCCGCGACGTTGGGCCGGGTCGTCCCCGCCTCGTCGCGGTTGATCAGCCACACGGCCGGGAGCACGGCCGTCGTCAAGGCGCTGGCCAGCACGAGCCGGCGGCGATCGGCCTTGTCGAATCTCAGCGTCCGCTCCTGGTCTCGGGTCGGAAACGCTCCGACCTGATTGGGAGCCAACGAGGCTAGGAACCCCGCCGGAAGAACGCAAACCGTCGCCACCGCCCCCCAATCTGGGCGGGGATCTCACCACGACCGGATCTGGGCGGGATCCTCGTCACCTGCTGGTGACGTTCCCGCCCGGATCGAGGGCGAACGCGGCCGCGGCGGTGCGGTGGGTGGCGTCGCGGATGACGTCGACGGCCACGCCGTGGAGGTCGGCCAGGCACGCCCCGACGAGCGGCACCCACGCCGGCCGGTTGCGCTTCCCCCGGTTGGGGACCGGCGCGAGGAAGGGGCTGTCGGTCTCGACGAGCGTGGAGTCGAGGGGCACGAGCGCCGCCGCCTCGCGCACGTCGGCGGCGCCGGGGAACGTGACGATGCCGGAGAAGCTGACGAGGGCCCCCCGCTCGAGGCACCGGCGGGCCGCCTCCGGCCCGCCGGTGAAGCAGTGGAAGATCGTCCGCGCCGGCACGCCCTCGGCATCGAGGATGGCGAACGTGTCGTCCCACGCCTCGCGCGTGTGGATCACGAGCGGCATCGCCCGCTCGTTGGCGATGGCGATCTGGGCGGCGAACGCCTCGCGCTGCTGGTCGCGCGGCGAGTGGTCGTAGTGGTAGTCGAGCCCGCACTCCCCCACCGCGACGGCTCGGCCGCCGGCCGCGTCGAAGAGGTCGGCGATCGACTCGACGCCGTGGCGAGCCTCGTGCGGGTGCAGACCGATGGTGGCGTGCACGCCGGGGTGGCGGGCGGCGACATCGAGGGCCTCCAACGACGACGCCCGGTCACACCCCACCGTGATCATCGTGCCGACGCCGGCCGCGCCGGCCTCGGCGACGAGCTCGTCGGCCTCCACCCCCGGCAGGTGGCAGTGCGAATCGACCCAGCGCACGGCGCGCCCTTCAGGCCGTGATGCGCGGGAACAGCGACGGGCCCTTGGTGACGGTGAGGCCGCCGGGGTAGCCGCCCCACTCGACATCCGCCGGCACGCGGGCGTCGAGCACCGCACCGGGCAGCCCGAGCCGCTCCCAGATCACCTGCGCCGTGCCCGGGACGGCCGGCGACGCCAGGATGGCGACGATCCGCAGCGCCTCGAGGGCGTCGCCCAGCACGGCGTCGACCTGCGGCCCCGGTTCCTGCTTCCACGGCTCGTTGGCCTCGAGGTGGGCGTTGGTGGCACGGATCAGCTGCCACGTGGCGTCCAGGGCCCGGCTCGGGGCGACCGCGTCCCAGGCGGCGGTGGCTCCCGTCACCGCGTCGGCCGCGGCCGCGGCCAGCGGGCTGTCGGCGGCCGGCGCCGGGCCCTGACCACCGCACTTCGACCCGACCACGGTGGCGACGCGGGCGGCGAGGTTGCCGAGGTTGTTGGCCAGGTCGGCGTTGTACCGCCCGACGAGGCCCTCGTAGGTGAAGTCGCCGTCCTGCCCGTAGGGCGTGTCGGCGAGCACGTAGTAGCGGAAGCCGTCGACGCCGACGGTGTCGACGAGCGCGAGCGGCGTGACGACGTTGCCGGTGGTCTTGCTCATCTTCTCGCCACCGACGAGCAGCCAGCCGCCGACGGCCCAGCCCTTCGGCGGCTCGATGCCGGCCGACATCAGCATCGCCGGCCAGTACACGCAGTGCTGGCGGATGATGTCCTTGCCGATGAGGTGGTAGTCGGCCGGCCACCACTGGTCGAAGCGCTCGCGGTCGCTGCCGAAGCCGACGGCGGACAGGTAGTTGGTGAGGGCGTCGAACCAGACGTACGTGACGTGGTTCGGGTCCCACGGCAACGGGATGCCCCACGTGAGGCTGGTGCGGCTGACCGAGAAGTCGCGCAGCCCGGAGCGGATCAGGCCGAGGGCCTCCTTGCCACGGGACTCCGGCACGATGGCGCCCGGGTGGGCGGCGTACCAGTCGCGCAGGCGGCCCTCGAACCGCGAGAGGCGGAAGAAGTAGTTCTCCTCCTCGAACTCCTCGACCGGCAGCTTGTGGATCGGGCAGAGGTCGCCCGGGAGCAGCTCGTCGTCGCCGTAGTAGAGCTCGCAGCGCACGCAGTACTTGCCCCGGTACAGGTCGAGCTCGATGTCGCCGGCGTCGTAGCAGCGCTGGAGCAGCTCGACGACGCCGGCACGGTGCCGCGGTTCGGTGGTCCGGATGAAGTCGTCGTTGGCGATCTCGAGGTGCTTCCACGCGGCGGCGAAGGTCGGCGCGATCGAGTCGGCGAACGCCTGCGGCTCGAGGCCGGCGTCCTCGGCGGCCCGCTGGATCTTGAGGCCGTACTCGTCGGTGCCGGTGAGGAACGTGACGTCGTCACCGAGCAACCGGTGCCAGCGGGTGAGCGTGTCGCCGACGATCGTGGTGTAGGCGTGGCCCAGGTGCGGTTCCGCGTTGACGTAGTAGATCGGCGTCGTGGCGTAGAACCGGCTCACCACTACGACGCTACCGACGCGCCGGACACCCGCTTCTGTCGTTTGGCCACGGCCCGATCGGGCCGCCACCAAACGACAGAACGGGGGGTGGGTCAGGCGGCGGCCGGGGGCGGGCACCAGATGCCGAAGACGGCACCATCGGGGTTGGCGGCGTACCCGAACGTGAGGCCGTCGGGCGTCGACTGGACGTCGGCGACCACCGAGCCGCCCTGCTCGCGCACCGCCGCCAGGGCGGCGGCGACGTCGGCCACCTGGATGACGAACACGGCGTCGCTGGGCGCGCCGGCCCCGCGGTCGACGATGCCCCCACCGATCGGGGCGCCGTCTCCCTGCTGGACCATCGAGTAGCCCGGCAGCGAGTCGTCGAACGTCCAGCCGAACACGGCGCCGTAGAAGGACTTGGCCCGGGCGGGGTCGGCCGTGTGGACCTCGAACCAGGTGACGGGGTGTGGTGGTGGTGGTGGTGGTGCTCATGGCGACCACCGTGCGCCCGCCCGGCGACAACCCTGTGTCGGGGTTTCGCGTCACGCCTCGAGGACCGTCCGCCCCACCGCGTCGGGGACCCGCACCTCGGCCGGTTCCATCCCACGGTCGGGGGCCAGTTCGTCGAGCATCACGGCCCCGAGGATGCGATCGAGCCGGAAGAAGCGCGGCGCCTCGCGGAGCCGGCACCACCCCCACACGTACCACTGCGGGGGCACGGAGATCACGGCAACCGGCTCGACGACCCGGGCCGACGGCACACCGTCCTTGTCGACGTAGTCCAGTTGGAGGACGCGGCGCTGCACGATGGCGTGCTCGACGACGGCCGGTGGACGCGGCCGGGCCGGCTGGAGATCGAACACGCGGATGCGCGATGCCAGGTCGCGGGCGGCCCCGGCGTCGACCTCGCGGAGCACGGCGAGGATCTTGTGCAGGGCGCTGCGACCGGCGACGGAGAACGGCGTCGCCGTGTCCACGGCCAGCGCGGTCGCCACCGCCACCACCTCCGCCGCCGAGAGGTTGAGCGGCGGCAGCGTGTGGTCCCGGTCGATGGCATATCCGCCGCGGCGCCCGGGCGTGGCGTAGATCGGCACGCCGGCCTGCTGCAGCGCCGAGAGGTCGCGCTCCACCGTCCGGGTGCTCACCTCGAAGCGCGCCGCCAGCCACGGGGCCGAACGCGCGGCCGGCGCGGCGGCCCGCAGCTCCTCGACCAGGGCGTACAACCGGTCCATCCGGTTCATCGGGCGCTACACGGGGAGACGACGGCCGTACCTGGCGCCGGCGGCGAAGCCGGCACCGGCGATCGCCGTGGCGCCGGCACCGAGGAACGACCGGCGCACGACGGTCTTGGTGCGCTGGCTGAAGTGGACGATCGGCCAGCCGTGCAGCCGGGCGTGGCGGGCGAGGCGGCCGTCGGGGTTGACGGCGACCGGGTGGCCGACGGCCTCCAGCATCGGCAGGTCGCTGGCCGAGTCGCTGTAGGCGTAGCACTGGGCGAGGTCGAGGCCGTCCCAGCGGGCGAACTCCTCCATCGCCGCCACCTTGCCGGGCCCGTAACAGAACGGCCCGTCCAGCCCGCCGGTGTAGATGCCGTCCTCGACGTGGCCGCGCGTGCCGATGCCGGCCGTCATGCCGAGCGAGTGGGCCAGCGACTCGACGATCTCCACCGGCGCCGCCGACACGATGTACGTGTTGCGGCCGGCGTGGCGATGGAGATCGAGCAGCCGCCGGGCTTCCGGGCGGATGCGACCGAGCAGCTTGGGCAGCACCTCGGCGTTGAGGGCGACGAGGTCGTCCTGGCGCATCCCGGTGACGGCACCGAGGATGCGGGCGCGGACGGCATCCGACGTGTTGTCGCTCGAGCCGCGCAGCTTGAAGGCGACCGCCGACGCCGCGTCGCGGACGAACTGGCGGGTGGGCACCAGACCGGCGGACCGCGCCGTGCGACCGAGGATGAAGGCCGACGAACCCGAGATCAGCGTGCGGTCGAGGTCGAAGAACGCCGCGCTCGGACCGTGCGTGATCATCTCGCTGTACTCGGTCACGGCTGCACGTCGCTCCTGGGGGGATCGGCGTCAACGGTAGCCGTGGGGCGCCGTCCGCTCTCGGACACTGCGAGGTCGTACGCCACACGGCGGGCGACGCCGAAGCGGTCGGCCACGGCCGTCGCGGCGTCGCGTGTGGACGCGCCGCCGGCGAGGGCCTCGCGCACCGCCGCCCGCACCTCGTCGCCGGATGGCGGCGCCGCGTCGGGCGCTCCGGCCACGACGATCACGTACTCCCCCCGGGGCTCGCCGAGGTCCAGCGTGCCCAGCGCGCCGCGCACGACGGTCTCGTGCAACTTGGTCAGCTCCCGCGTCACGACGACGCGGCGGTCGGCGCCGAGCGCCGCGGCGAGGTCGGCGATCGTGCGCACGACCCGGTGCGGCGCCTCGTACACGACGATCGTCCGGCGCTCGCCGGCGAGCTCGGCGAGGCGGTCGCGGCGCGCCCGGCCGGAGCGCGGGAGGAAGCCCTCGAACACGAAGCGGCCGGCCGGCAGGCCGCTGATGACCAGCGCGGTGACGAAGGCCGCCGGTCCCGGCACCGCCGTGACGTCGTGGCCGTCGGCCACCGCGGCGGCGACCAGGCGTTCGCCCGGGTCGCTGATGCCCGGCGTGCCGGCGTCGGTGACGACGGCGACGTCCTCGCCGGCGGCCAGCAGGGCGAGCACCTCGGGGATCCTGGCCGCCTCGGTGTGCTCGTTGCACACGGCCAGCCGGGCCGCCCGGACGCCGGCGTGCTGCAACAGGCGCCCGGTGCGGCGAGTGTCCTCGCAGCACACGAGGGCGGCCGAGGCGAGGGTCTCGACGGCGCGCGGCGACAGGTCGCCCAGGTGACCGATCGGGGTGGCGACCAGGACGAGGTGACCGCCGGCCCGCCGGCCGTCAGCTGCCATCGCCGTCGGCACCGTCGCGGACCTCCACGACGTCGCCGACGTGCAGGCCCCAGCGCTCGAAGGCGCCCGCCTCGGCCTCGATCACCCAGCTCGCCTTGGTCACGGGCAGCCCGACGCGGTGGCGCCCCATGCGCACCGCCTTGACGACGTAGCCCGCCTCGTCGACATAGGCGACGTCGAGGGGGAACCGCATGCCGACCGTGTGCACCCACCGGCACGGGGCGATCACCATCGCCCCCTCGAGGCCATCACGGTGCAGCAGCCCGCGGCGCCGCGCCGTCCGGTCATCGGCGACCTCGGCGGACGCCAGGACGCGGGCGTCGCTCACCAACCAGGCCACGGCGGAAGCATGCCATGAGTCTCGCCAGCTCGGAACCTGCGCAAGACCCGTGGCTACAGTGCCAGCACCGTCGCGCCAGCGTCGTCTCGTACTCAGCACAGGGGGTTCGTGTGCCCGGCAGCATCCTCGGCAACCGTGTCGTCCGAAAGGAGGATCCGAAGTTCCTGACCACCGGTGGCCGCTACGTCGACGACCTCAACGACGTCCCCGAACTCGCCGGCGCCGCCCACGTCGTCTACGTCCGGGCGGCCGCCGCCCACGCCATGATCACCTCGATCGAGGTCGACGAGGCCCGCGCCATGCCGGGCGTGCTCGGCGTGTTCACCGCCGCCGACCTCGAGCTCGAGCCGGTGCCGTCCCCGTACAACCCGATGGTGGCCCGGCCGTTGCTGGCGTCCGACCGCGTGCGCTACGTCGGCGATCCGATCGCCGCCGTCGTCGCCGAGACCCGGGCTCAGGCGGTCGACGCCGCCGAAGCGGTGCTCGTGGACTACGACCCGCTCGACGTCGTGGTCGATCCGGAAGCCGCAGCCGAGGCCCCGGCCCTCTACGAGGCGGCCGGGAGCAACGTCGTGTTCGACACGACGGCCCTCGGCATGCCGGAGCTCACCGGCGACGCCTTCTTCGCCGACTGCGAGGTCACGGCCACCGGCCGCTTCGTGAACCAGCGAGTGGCGCCGTGTCCGCTGGAGGTGCGCGGTTCGGCGGTGGCGTGGGTCGACGGCCGCCTGCACCAGTGGGTCTCGACGCAGCACGCCCAGGGCGTCAAGCAGCCGATCGTCGCCACCAACGGCGTCGAGGCCGACGATGTCCGCGTGCGCACGCCCGACGTCGGCGGCGGCTTCGGCGCGAAGATCGGCTCGTATCCGGAGGAGGTCCTGCTGGGACCGCTCGCCAAGCGGGTCGGCCGCCCGCTGCGGTGGCAGGAGACGCGCAGCGAGTCGATGGTCGGCCTCGGGCACGGCCGTGCCCAGGTGCAGTACGTCACGATCGGCGGGCGCCGCGACGGCACCGTCACGCACTACAGCCTGCACGCCCTCCAGGACTCCGGTGCCTTCTGTGACATGGGGGCGATCCTCGCCCCGTTCATGACCCGGCCGATGGCGTCGGGCGTCTACGACATCCCGAACATCGAGTGCCGCACGACGTCGGTCGTCACCAACACCACGCCGGTGACCGCCTATCGGGGCGCCGGCCGGCCCGAGGCCACGGCGGCCATCGAGCGGGCGATGGACCTGTTCGCCGCCGAGGTCGGGATGGACCCCGCCGAGGTGCGGCGGACCAACCTGATCGCCCCGTTCAGCGAGCCGCACACGACGTCGATCGGCCAGACCTACGACGTCGGTGACTACGTCGGCGCCCTGGACCGGGTGCTCGCCGCTGCCGGCTACGACGAGCTGCGCGCCGAGCAGGCCCGCCGCCGGGAGGCCGGCGCCGCGGTACAGCTCGGCATCGGCGTCAGCACGTACGTCGAGATCACCGGCGGCGTGCCGCCGTTCGGCGACGCCGCCAAGATCGAGGTGCGACCCGACGGCCGGGCCATCGTCTACACCGGCACCTCACCGCACGGGCAGGGTCACGACACGTCGTGGTCGATGATCGCCAGCGCTCAGACCGGCATCCCGATCGACCAGATCGAGCTGGTGTGGGGCGACACCGACCTCGTGCCGGTGGGCGGCGGCACGATGGGCTCGCGGTCGCTGCAGCAGGGCGGGGCCGCCGTCGACAAGGCGGCCGTCGAGCTGGTCGACCGGGCCAAGGCCGTCGCCGCCAAGGCGCTGGAGGCGGCCGAGTCGGACATCGTCCTCGACCTCGACCGCGCCGCCTTCCACGTGGCCGGCACGCCGGCCGTCGCCAAGACGTGGGCCGACCTCGCCATCGCGGCGGCCGACGACGGCGACCCGCTGCTCGTGGAGACCCGCTTCGAGACGAGCGGCCCGACGTTCCCGTTCGGGGCCCACGTCGCCGTGGTGGAGGTCGACATCGAGACGGGCCAGGTGCGCCACATCCGCCACGTCGCCTGCGACGACGCCGGCCGGGTCCTCAACCCGTTGATCCTCGAGGGCCAGATCCACGGCGGCGTCGCCCAGGGGACGGCGCAGGCGCTGTTGGAGGAGGTCCGCTACGACGACGACGGCAACCCGATCACCTCCAACCTCGCCGACTACGGGATGATCTCGGCCGCTGAGCTGCCGAACATCGAGGTCGTCCACATGGAGACCCCGACGCCGCGCAACCCGCTCGGCGCCAAGGGGATCGGCGAGTCGGGCACGATCGGCTCGACCCCCGCCGTGCAGTCCGCCGTCGTCGATGCCGTCGCCCACCTGGGCGTCCGCCACATCGACATGCCGGCCACGGCGGAGCGCGTGTGGCGGGCGATCGCCGACGCCGAGGTGTGACCGACTTGTCGTTCGGTCACGGCCCGGATCGGGCCGTTCCGAACGACAGAATGGGCCGATCACCCCCACCCACGTCCTCATCGACCTCGACGGGACGCTGACCGACTCCGAGCCGGGCATCGCCGCGTCGCTGCGTCGGGCCCTCGCCATCGAAGGCGTGCCGGTCCCCGACGACGCCGTCCTGCGCACGGCGATCGGCCCGCCGTTCGAGCTCGGCCTGCCGCTGATCGGCGTCCCGCCCGAGCGCCTGTGGGCGGTCATCGACCGCTACCGCGAGCGCTACGAGGACGTCGGCCTGTTCGAGAGTCGGCTCTACGACGGCGTGGTCCCGATGCTCGACGAGCTCGCCGACCGCGGCCTGGTGCTGAGCCTGGCCACCGCCAAGCCGGAGCCGACCGCCCGGCGCATCGTCGAGCACTTCGGGCTCACCGACCGCTTCGCCGTGCTCGCCGGCGCCACCTTCGAGCCCGGCCGGCGGACGAAGGCGGAGGTCATCGCCCACGCCCTCGCCGAGCTCGGTGTCGACGGCGGTCCGCACGTCGTGATGGTCGGCGATCGCGCCCACGACGTCGACGGCGCCCGGGTCCACGACATCGACACGATCGGCGCGCTGTGGGGCTACGGCACCACGGAGGAGCTGACCACCGCCGGGGCGCGGTGGCTCGCCGCCACACCGTCCGACGTGGTCACCACGCTGTCCGGGCTGGGTGAAGTCGACGCCCACGCCCTA
This sequence comes from uncultured Acidimicrobiia bacterium, assembly GCA_963784255.1. GTDB lineage: Bacteria > Actinomycetota > Acidimicrobiia > Acidimicrobiales > Ilumatobacteraceae > JALZMG01. Next base: position 944,918 of record CAWAQO010000009.1, read on the forward strand.
GCGTGAGGGCTCGCATGGCGACCAGCACGCCCGCTCGCAGCACGCCGACCGTTGGCGTACGGTCGCCCGCCGATCGCTTCATGAGGCGCCTCCTGCGCCTGCCCGTCGACGCCCCGCCCGGGTCGGCCGAGGGCGCCCGCAAGGCCTTCCAGACGTCGTTGATGGTGGCGACCGTGCGCTGCCTGCTGATGTACATCGTCTTCCCGTTCGTGCTCCCCGCCGTCGGGCTGGCCAAGGGCGTCGGGCCGGCGATCGGGCTGGCCATCAACCTGGTGGCGATGGTCTGCATCGTGATGAGCATGCGGCGCTTCTGGCGCGCCGACCACCCCAAGCGCTGGGCCTACGGTGCCCTCGGCGGCACGGTGCTGGTCTTCCTCGTCGTCCTCGCCATCGACGACCTCGCCACCCTGCTCTGAGCCGCCGGCGTCCCCTCGATCTGGGCGGGGATCGTCCCAGCTCCTGGGAAGGATCCCGCCCAGATGGGACTGTGGTGAAGATCCCGCCCAGATTGGGGAGCGCCTCAGGGTTGCAACCCCTCGGGCGTTAGGAGTACCTTACCCCGATGGCGTTGGTCTGCCTGTGCCACGGGGTCAACGAGCGGCGGGTGCGTCGCGAGATCGAGCATGGCGCGTGCACCATCGAGGAGATCGCCGCGCGCTGCCACGCCGGCAGCGACTGCTTCGGCTGCCACCCCACGATCGACGGCCTGCTCGCCGAGCAGGCCGCGGTCACGCCCGTCGCGGCTCGGCGCCTGCGCCTGGCCTGACCGGCCCGCCCCCGGCCGGCCGGGTCACACTGACGTAGTGTCGACGACATGCAAGGCGACGCCGACGTCATCGAACTGCTCAACGAGGTGCTGACCGCCGAGCTGACCGCCATCAACCAGTACTTCATCCACGCCAAGATGTGCGACAACTGGGGCTACGACCGCCTCGCGTCGCACGGGCGCGACGAGTCGATCGACGAGATGAAGCACGCCGAGCGGATCGTCGAACGGATCCTGTACTTCGACGGTGTCCCCAACATGCAACGCCTGTTCCCGGTCCGCGTCGGCGAGTCCGTCCCCGAGCAGTTCCAGGTCGACGTCGAGCTGGAGTACAACGCCGTCGAGCGGCTCAACCGCGGGATCGCCCTCGCCGTCGAGCGCGGCGACAACGGCACGCGCGAGCTGCTGGCCGACATCCTCGTGTCCGAGGAGGACCACATCGACTGGCTGGAGACCCAGCAGGAGACGATCCGTCAGATCGGTCTCGAGCGCTACCTCGCCGAACAACTGCACGACTGAACACTCGGGCTTCACCTGCGTCGGCGTCGGGTTCGGGCTCGCGACCACGCTTCTCGTCGTGGCCACCTCGTCGGCGGTGGCCCACCTATCCGGTGGTCTGGGGCGCGTGCCATGATGGCCGCCCGGCGACATCACTTGGCTTCAAGGGGGCACCAGACGTGGAGATCACCGTCACCGTCAACGGGGTGGGTCACACCCATGACGTCGAGCCGCGCACACTGCTCGTGCACTACATCCGCGAGGAGGTCGGGCTCACCGGCACCAACATCGGGTGCGACACGTCGTCGTGCGGCGCCTGCACGGTGCACCTCGACGGGCAGTCGGTGAAGAGCTGCACGATCCTCGCCGTGCAGGCCGACGGTGGCGACATCACCACGATCGAGGGTCTGGCGACGAACGGCGAGCTGCACCCGATGCAGCGTGCCTTCATGGAGAACCACGGGCTGCAGTGCGGCTACTGCACGCCCGGCATGGTGATGGCGGCGGTCGGCATGCTCGAGGAGAACCCCCACCCGAGCGAGCAGGAGGTGCGCATCGGGCTGGAGGGCAACCTCTGCCGCTGCACCGGCTACCACAACATCGTGCAGGCGATCCTCGCCGCGGCCGACGCCTGAGGCGCTCATGAGCGTCACCGAAGCACCGACGACCGTGCTGGGCCAGCGACTGTTGCGCCGGGAGGATCCGGCGCTGCTGACCGGCGAAGCGCGGTTCACCAACGATCTCGTCATCCCTGGCGCGCTGCACCTGGCCGTGCTGCGCAGCCCCTACGCCCACGCCCGCATCACCGGCATCGACACGTCGGCGGCCGCCGGACAGCCGGGCGTCGTCGCCGTGTACACCGGCGCCGATCTGGCCGACGCGTGGGCGGCGCCGATGCCCTGCGCCTGGCCGGTCACCGAGGACATGAAGAGCCCGCCGCACTTCCCGCTGGCCACGGCGAAGGTGCACTACGTCGGCGACGGCGTGGCCGCCGTGCTGGCGACGAGCGAGGTGGCGGCCCGCGACGCCATCGAGGCGATCGACGTGACCTACGAGCCGCTCGCCGCCGTCGTCGATCTGGAGGACGCCCTCTCGGACCGCGTGATCATCCACGAGGACCTCGGTACCAACACCAGCTACACGTGGGCGTTGAAGGTGGAGGCCGAGGAGGGCGCCATCGATGCCGCCTTCGCCGCGGCAGCGCACACGGTGAGCGAGCGCTACGTCCAGCAGCGCCTGATCCCGATGGCGATGGAGACGCGGGCGATCGTCGCCGTGCCGCAACCGTTCGGTGGCGACATCACGCTCTACTCGTCGACGCAGATCCCGCACATCCTCAAGATCATGACGGCGATCACGCTGGGCATCCCCGAGCACCAGGTGCGCGTCATCGCGCCCGCCGTCGGTGGCGGCTTCGGCTCGAAGCTGAACGTGTACGCCGAGGAGCTCCTGTGCATGGCGCTGGCCCGCAAGCACGCGATGCCGGTGCGTTGGGCCGAGTCGCGCAGCGAGAACGCCCAGGCGACGATCCAGGGCCGCGGCCAGATCCAGCGCATCGACCTGGCCGCCGACGCCGACGGGAAGCTCACCGCCCTGCGGGTGCGGCTGATCGGCGACATGGGGGCCTACCTCCAGCTGGTGACGCCGGGCATCCCGCTGCTGGGCGCGTTCCTGTACGCCGGGGTGTACGACCTGCCGCAGGCGTACGACTTCGAGTGCACGTCGGTGTTCACGACGATGACACCCACGGACGCCTATCGGGGTGCCGGCCGGCCCGAGGCCACGTACGCCATCGAGCGGGCGATGGACTCGCTGGCCGCCAAGCTCGGCATCGACCCGTTGGAGCTGCGCCGACGCAACTTCATCGCGAAGGAGGCCTACCCGTACACGGCGTGGAGCGGGCTGGTCTACGACAGCGGTGATCACGACGCCGCCGCCACCGAGGCCGCCCGGCTGTGCGACTACGACGCGCTGCGCGCCCGGCAGGCCGGCCAGAACGTCGCCGGGGCCACCAAGCGCCTCGGCGTCGGCGTGTCGACGTACTTCGAGATGTGCGGCCTGGCGCCGTCACGCGTCCTCGCGTCGCTCAACTACTCGGCCGGTGGTTGGGAGGCGGCGACCGTGCGGGTGCTGCCGACGGCGAAGGTGCAAGTCGTCACAGGCACCTCCCCGCACGGACAGGGCCACGAGACCGCGTGGTCGATGATCGTCGCCGAGAAGCTGGGGATCAGCCCCGACGACGTCGACGTGCTGCACAGCGACACGGCGATCTCGCCGCTCGGGCTCGACACGTACGGTTCCCGCTCGCTGCCTGTCGGCGGCGTGGCCATCGCCATGGCGTGCGACAAGGTGATCGACAAGGCCGCCCTGATCGCCGCCCACCAGCTCGAGGCCAGCGCCGACGACCTCGAGTACGCCGGCGGTTCGTTCACGGTCAAGGGCTCGCCCGACAAGACGATGCCGCTGGCCGCCATCGCCTTCGAGGCGTTCACCGCCCACAACCTGCCCGACGGCCTCGAGCCCAACCTCGAGGCGGCCGTCACGTACGACCCGCCGAACTTCTCGTGGCCCTTCGGCACGCACATCTGCGTGGTCGAGGTGGACACCGAGACCGGTGGCGTCGACGTCCTGCAGTACGTCGCCGTCGACGACTGTGGCGTGCAGGTCAACCCGCTGATCGTCGACGGGCAGGTGCACGGCGGGGTCATCCAGGGCCTCGCCCAGGCGCTGTTCGAGGAGGCCGTCTACGACGGTGACGGGAACCTCAAGACGAGCACGCTGGCCGAGTACCTCGTGCCGGCGGCCAGCGACGTGCCCGCGCTCACCCTCGGGCACACCGTCACCCCGTCACCGACCAACCAGCTCGGCGTGAAGGGCGTCGGCGAGGCCGGCACCATCGGCGCCGCCCCCGCCGTCATCAACGCCATCGTCGACGCCCTTTCCGGACTCGGGGTGCACGACATCCCGATGCCGGCCAGCCCGCTCAACGTGTGGAGCGCCATCCACGGCGTCGCGCCGCCCGACGTCGGCGAGCACGAGGGCGTCACCGCCCGCACCACCACCGCCGGTCCCGACGACGTCCCCGCAGGAGGAGCCACGTCATGATCCCCGCCGCGTTCGACTACGTCCGCGCCGGCTCGGCCGAGGAGGCGATCAGCCTCATCGGCGAGCACGGCGACGAGGCCAAGTTCCTGGCCGGCGGCCACAGCCTGCTGCCGCTGATGAAGCTGCGGCTGGCCCAGCCCAGCGTGCTCGTCGACATCGGACGGTTGCGCGACCTGTCGTACATCCGCGACGCCGGCGACCACATCGCCATCGGTGCGCTCACCCGGCACACCGACGTCGAGCGGTCCGACCTGCTCAAGGAGCACGTGCCGCTGCTGGCCCATGCGGCGAGCCACGTCGGCGACCCCCAGGTCCGCCACCGCGGCACGATCGGCGGCTCGGTCGCCCACGCCGACCCGGCGTCGGACCTGCCGGCCACCACACTCGCGCTGGGCGCGACCTACGTGGCCCAGGGTCCCGGCGGCACCAGGGAGATCCCCGCAGCCGAGTTCTACGAGAGCTTCCTCACGTCGACGCTGGCCCCCGACGAGCTGCTCACCGAGATCCGCATCCCGAAGATGCAGGGCGCCGGGTGGGGCTTCCAGAAGTTCAACCGGCGGGCCCAGGACTGGGCCATCGTGGGGGTCGCCGCCTGGCGGCGCAACGGCGACGCCGGCGTGGCGCTCGTCAACATGGGCTCCGTCCCGATCCTCGCCGCCAGCGTCACGTCCGCACTCGCCGGCGGTGCGTCCATCGCCGACGCCGCCGAGCAGGCCGCCGCCGAGGCCGACCCGCAGGCCGACCTCAACGCCAGCGTCGAGTACCGCGTCCACTTGGCGAAGGTGCTCACACGCCGGGCGCTGGAGGCGGCCAGCGGCTGACCGCCGGCGCGCTCAGAGCAGCGCCTGGTAGGCACCGCCGTCGATGTGGATCTGCGCGCCGGTGAGGAAGTTCGCCGGCTCGCCGCAGAGGAAGGCGACGATCTTGCCGAAGTCGTCGGCGTCGCCCATCGTCATGTCGTCGGCGGCGGCGCCGTAGAGCGACGTCACGCGCGCCGTCCGGTGCAGCCCCGGCTGCACCGAGTTCACGGTGACGCCGTCGGACGCCACCTCGCGGGCGAGGGTCTTGAGGAACCCGGTGGCGCCGGCGCGCGCCGTGTTGGACAGGATCAACTGCGGCATCGGCTGGCGCACGGCGAGTGACGTGATCGCCACCACTCGCCCCCAGCGCTGGGCTTGCATCGCCGGCACGGCCGCCTTGCACATCGCCACCACCGACATCAGGTTGAGGGCGATGGCGTCGGGATAGGCGTCGACCGGCGTGCTGGCGAAGTCGCCCGGTGGGGGGCCGCCGGCGTTGGTCACGAGGATGTCGATGCCGCCGAGCGCGGCGGTGGCCATGTCGACGAACGACGTCCCGCCAGGCGCGCCGGCGACGTCGCACAGCAGCCCGATGCAGCCATGGCCGACCTCGGCGGCGGCGCGGTCGATGCGCACCTCATCGCGACCGCAGATCGCCACCAGCGCACCTTCGGCGGCGAGCGCTTTCGCCGTCGCCAGCCCCAAGCCGCCCGACGCCGCCGCGACCGCGGCACGACGACCCTCGATCCCCAGGTCCATCCGACGAACGTAGACGGTCAGGCGGGCTCGACGCGGCGGACGGCGGCGAGGGCTCGGCGCGGGCGGACGGCGCCCTCGGTGGCCAGACGGCGGATCGGCACCGCCGGCACGCCTCCGACGAGCGTCTGCGGTGGCACCGAACGGGCGACGACGGCACCGGCCGCGACGACCGACCCGGCGCCGACGGTGACGCCCGGGAGGATCGTCACGCGGGCGCCGATCCACGCGCCGTCCTCGATCGTGATCGCACGGCCGCGCAGGTGCCCGGCCCGCTGCTCGGGTCCGCCGAGCTCGTGGGTGGCGGTCAGCACGGCGACGTCGTGCCCGAAGTAGACGCCGTCGCCGACATCGATCGGTGCTGTCGCGTCGAAGCGGCAGCCGTCGTTGACGAAGCACCGCTCTCCGATGGTGAGGTGGCGCGCCGGGTGGGTGTCGCCGGCCACCCGCAGCACGCCGCCGACGCCGGAACCCTCGCCGATGCGGATGCCGGCGAGCCGCAGGAGCCGCAGGCGCAGCGCTCCGAGGGCGTAGGTCGGCAGGAGGTTGCTGATGGTGAGGAAGACCCGGAGCCGCGGCGCCATCCCGCGGAGCTCCCGCGCGAGCTTGCGCGCCACATGCCGGCCGGACGGGTCCACCGAGCCAGGATGTCGCCGCCCCGGCGCCCGTGCGTCGCGATCGGGCTGCAAAGGTGTCACACCACTCGGCGATCCCTCCTTCAGGTGACGGCCGCAGCCGCGAGCGGGCCGGACTTACACTCCGGCCACCGTCATGAGCGCGCCCCCCGACGATCTCGACCGCCGCCACCTGGACGCCATCGCCGACGCCGAGCTGTCGGCCTACTGGTACGACGACGTCGACGAGCCGGAGTCGAACCCCACGCTCGTGCGCACGGAGAACTGCGACCTGTGCGTCGTCGGCGGCGGCTACACGGGCCTGTGGACGGCGATCATCGCCAAGGAGCGCGAGCCGTCGCGCGACGTCGTGCTCATCGACCAGGCCGAGATCGGCTCGGCCGCCAGCGGGCGCAACGGCGGCTTCATGGAGTCCAGCCTCACCCACGGGATCGCCAACGGGCAGGCCCGCTTCCCCGACGAGATCGAACTGCTCGAGCAGCTCGGGCTGGAGAACCTCGACGCCATCGAGAACGCCATCCACCGCTACGACATCGACTGCGACTTCGAGCGCACGGGCGTCATCGACGTGGCGACCGACGCCCACGCGCCGAGCTACCTGGACGAGCTCCGTGACGACGCCATCCAGCTCCAGCGCCTCGGCCAGGACGCCAGGTTGCTCGATGCCGAGGCGATGCGGGCCGAGGTCGACTCGACGACGTACACCGGCGGCCTGTGGCGCATCGGCCGAGCGGCCCTGGTCGACCCGGCCCGCCTGGCGTGGGGCCTGAAGTCGGCGGCCGAACGCCTCGGCGTCCGCATCTACGAGGACACCAAGGCCACCGAGCTCCGGCGCGACGGGGTCGGCGTGCTGGTGCACACCCCGCTGGCCGACGTGCGGGCTGCCCGGGTGGCGCTCGGCACGAACGCCTTCAAGCCGCTGCTGCGCCGCCTCGGCCACTACGTGGTGCCCGTCTACGACTACTGCATGGTGACCGAGCCGTTGACGCCGGAGCAGCGGGCCTCGATCGGCTGGCGCAACCGCCAGGGCCTGTCCGACATCCCCAACCAGTTCCACTACTACCGGCTCACCGAGGACGACAGGATCCTGTGGGGTGGCTACGACGCCGTCTACTTCTGGCGGGGCAGGGTGATGTCCGAGCGGGAGAGCCGCCCGGAGACGTGGGCGAAGTTGAGCCGTCACTTCTTCGAGACGTTCCCGCAGCTCGAGGACGTCCGCTTCAGCCACATCTGGGGCGGGGCCATCGACACGTGCAGCCGGTTCTGCGTGTTCTGGGGGACGGCGCTGTCGGGCCGCGTCGCCTACGCCCTCGGCTACACCGGCCTCGGCGTGGCGTCGACGCGCTTCGGCGCCAGCGTGATGCTCGACCTCCTGGACGGTCGCCGCAGCGTCGCCGCGTCCACGGACTTCGTCCGCAGCAAGCCGCTGCCCTTCCCGCCGGAGCCGTTCCGCTTCGCCGGCATCCAGGCGACGCGCTGGTCGCTCGAGCGCGAGGACCGCACCGGCCGCCGCAACCTCTGGCTGCGCACCCTCGACCGCCTCGGCCTCGGCTTCGACTCCTGACGTCCTGCCATCCGAGTGTTGCGGATCAGGCGCGCTCGAGCACGACCACCGAGCGGGGGGCGGCGACGTAGGTCGAGCCGGTCTCGGGGTCGTCATCGACGATGTCGTCGGGAGGGGCCACGCCGGTGTCGACGACGCGGCGCCACGGGCCGGCGACCTGCACGGCGAACTCCAGCGGCTCCCACCACGCGTTGGCCATCACGTACAGGTCGCCGACCTGCCACGCCAGCGATCGTGATTCGCGCCCGGGGTCCGGCCCGCCGTGGGCGCCGAACCAGCGCACCTCGTCGCCCCAGAACTCGGGCCGGGAGAGGATCGGATGGCGCGCCCGCAGCGCCAGCAACCGGCCGACGAAGCCTTCGAGGTCGGCGAAGGCGGCGGCCCGCTCCCAGTCCACCCATGAGGTCTCGTTGTCCTGGTTGTAGGCGTTGTTGTTGCCACCCTGGGTGCGCCCGAGCTCGTCACCCATGGCGCACATCGGCACCCCGTGCGACAGCGCCAGCAGGCACCAGGCGTTGCGCAACTGCCGCCGGCGCAGCTCGAGCACCTCGTCCGGCGCGCCGTCGTCGCCCTCCCAGCCGCAGTTCCACGAGCGGTTGTCGTTGGTGCCGTCGTGGTTGCCGTGCCCGTTGGCCTCGTTGTGCTTGCGGTCGTAGGCGACGAGGTCGTACAGCGTGAACCCGTCGTGACAGGTCACGAAGTTGACGCTGTGCAGCGGGGAGGTGAAGAGGTCGGGGCTGCCCTGGACCCGCAGTCGCAGCGCCTCGACCATGCCCGGTTCGGCGCGCAGGAAGCCGCGGACGTCGTCACGGTAGCGGTCGTTCCACTGCAGCCACCCCTCGCCCGGCCAGGCCGGTCCCAGCTGGTAGCGACCGGCGGCGTCCCACGGCTCGGCGATCATGCGCACCCCGCGTTCGGTGGCCCACCGTCCGAGGCGGGCGATCAACCGCTCGGAGTGGCTGAGCACCGCCGCCAGATCGAAGCGGAAGCCGTCGACGCCGAGGTCGGCGAGCACGTCGAGCGCCCACAGCACGAGGTCCGCGGCGGCGGGTGACCCGGCGTCGATGTCGTTGCCGCATCCGGTCGTCTCGATGTACGACCCGTCCTCGCGCAGCCGGTAGTACGACGCGTCCGACAGGCCGCGGAGGGAGTACCTCGGCCCTTCGGCGTGGATCTCGGTCGTGTGGTTGAAGACCACGTCGAGCCACACCTCGATGTCGTGGTCGTGGGCGGCGGCGACGAAGTCGGCGAGCTCGCCGGCGGGATCGTCGCCCGCGGCGTACTGCCGGTGGACGGCGCCGAAGGCGAGCGGCATGTAGCCCCAGTAGCTGCCCTCCTGGGGATCGTTCTGGTGGACGGGCATCAGCTCGACGACGGTGACGCCGAGAGCGGCCAGGCGGGGCAATTGGCCGGCGAGCGCGGCGTACGTTCCCGGCGCGTCGCCGCCGGCGAGACGGGTGAGGCCGCGCACGTGGGTCTCGTAGACGACGAGCGGGCGCGACGACCGGCGGTTCGGCCGCGGCGGCCGCGGGTCGCGGGCGACGGCCAGCGGGCCGCGGCCGGCGTTCGGCTTGCCAGGCTTGGCCGCCAGGCGCCGGTCGTGACCCGGCGGGAACCACACCTCCCTGGCGCGCGGGTCGAGCAGCACCTTCGACGGGTCGAAGCGCAGCCCGACACCTTCGGCGACGAGGCCGTACGCGGTACCAGCGGGCAGGTCCCCCACCCAGTCGACACCGTCGGGCTCCAGCGCGACGAGCGGCCCAGCCGGGCGGTCACCGGCGAACGCGACGACGCTCACCCGAGCGGCGTCGGGGGCCACGACCCGGATCTCGGTCAGGCGAGCCCTCGCAGCAGCGCGTCGACGGTGGTCCGCTGGACCGCCTCCCAGTCGAAGTCGTCGTCGCCGCGGTCCGTGCGCGCCTCCAGGCTCACCAGCCCGTGCTGGCAGGCCCACAGGCCGGTGGCGACGGTGAACGGGTCGTCACGGCGGAGGGCGCCGGCGGCCATCGCCCGCTCGACCCGGCCGACGAGGTGGCCGAGAGCGTCCAGGGCGTTGGCCTGCGTGGTCGCCGACGGCTGGAACCCGGGGACCGCGCGGTCGAACATCAACGAGTAGTAGGTGGCGTTGCGGCGGGCGAACGAGCGGTAGGTCGCCGCGCACAGCCGGAGATCGGCGACGGGATCGTCGGTGGCGGGCAGTTCGCTCATCACCTCGCACAGGCGCCGGAAGCCGTCGTCGAACAGTTCGTCGAGCACGCCGTCCTTCCCGCCGAACCGCGAGTAGACGTTCATCGTGCTGACGCCCGCCTCGGCGGCGATCCGGCGCACGGTCAGCGCCTCCGGACCCTCGGTGGCCAGCAGGTCGTGGGCGGCGTCGAGCAAGGCGCGACGGGTGTCGTCGCGCGTGGGGATGGCGGGAGCCATGACCGGCTCACCGTACCGCCGGGCGGCTGTGTCCTCGGTCATGCTGACAATGCTATCACGATGTGATAACACTGTTCTCATGGCTCCCACCACCGCCCGCCAACGTTGGACCATCCTCGTCGTCCTCTGCGCCTCGGTGTTCGTCATCGTCCTCGACGGCACCATCGTCAACGTCACGCTGCCCACGCTGGCCACCGAGCTGGGCGCCACGACGAGCCAGCTGCAGTGGGTCGTCGACGCCTACGTCCTGGTGTTCGCCGGCCTGCTCATGGCGGCTGGCAGCCTCGGCGACCGCTTCGGCCGCAAGGGCACGATGCAGGTCGGCCTCGTGCTCTTCGCCGTCTTCTCGGCACTCGGCGCGCTCTCCGACAGCCCCGACGAGCTGATCGGCTGGCGGGCGGCGATGGGCGTCGGCGCCGCCCTGATGTTCCCCGCGACGTTGGCCATCCTGGTCAACGTCTTCACGGTCCCGCGGGAGCGGGCGGCGGCGATCGCGGTGTGGGCGGCGACCGCCGGCGTGGCCGTGGCCCTCGGCCCGGTCACCGGTGGCTGGCTGCTCGAGCACTTCTGGTGGGGCTCGGTGCTGATGATCAACGTGCCCGTGATCGCCGTCGCCCTCGTCGCCGTGGCGCTCGTCGTGCCGACCTCGCGGGACGCGACCATCGCCCGCTTCGACCCCCTCGGCACGGCGCTGTCGATCGCCGGCATCACCCTGCTCGTCTGGGCGGTGATCGAGGGCCCGGTGCACGGCTGGACGTCGCCGGCGAGCCTGGCCGCCTTCGCCGGCGCCCTCGTGCTGCTCGGCGCCTTCGTCATGTGGGAGCGGCGCATCGACCACCCGATGCTCGACGTGTCGGTGTTCGCCAACCTGCGCTTCACGGCCGGCAGCATCTCCGTGACGTTCGCCTTCTTCGCGCTGTTCGGCTTCGTCTTCGTCGTCACGCAGTACTTCCAGTTCGTGCGCGGCTACAGCGCGCTGGAGGCCGGCGTGCGCACCGTCCCCTTCGCCGTGTTCACCGCGACGACCGCCCCGCTGGCCGCCCGCCTCGCCGAGCGCGTCGGCACGACGCGCGTCGTGACCGGAGGGCTGCTCTCGATGGGTGTCGGCTTCGCCATCGCCGCGGTGACGCCAGGCGACGCGCCCTACGCCGTGATCGTCGCCGCGATGTTCTTCATGGGCGGCGGCCTCGGCCTCGTCCAGGCGCCCGCCACCGAGGCGATCATGGGCTCGGTCCCGACGGCCAAGGCCGGCGTCGGTTCGGCCGTCAACGACACCGCCCGCGAGCTCGGCGGCACGCTCGGCGTCGCCATCGTCGGCAGCGTGTTCTCCTCCGTCTACGCCTCCCGCCTCGGCGAGGCGCTGGCCGGCTCGCCGGTGCCCGCCGAGGCGGTGGCCGTCGCCAGGGAGTCGGTGGGCGCCGCCACCGAGGTCGCCCGCCAGGCGGGGACGACAGCCGGGCCGGAAGCCCAGGCCTTCGTCACCGACGCCGTCAACGGCGCCTTCGTCGACGGGTGGCACATCGGCTCGTGGGTGTCGTGCGCCGTCGTCCTGCTCGGCGCCCTGATCGCCTGGCGGTGGCTGCCGGCCCGCGCCGGCACCGTCCCCGCTGAGGCCCCCGAGGTGGAGTCGCCAGTAGCCTCGACCGTGTGAGTGTCACGGCGCCATCGTCGGTGGCCGAGGTGGCGGAGGCGCTGACCACCCACGGCTACCTCGCCTCCGAGGGGCTGGCGACCGCGGTGTACCTCGCCATCGCCCTCCAGCGGCCGCTGCTGCTGGAGGGGGAAGCGGGTGTCGGCAAGACGGAGCTGGCCAAGGTGCTGGCCACGTGGACCGGCGGCGAGCTGATCCGCCTGCAGTGCTACGAGGGCATCGATTCCGCCCAGGCCGTCTACGACTGGGACTACGCCCGCCAGCTGTTGCACCTGCGGGCGGCCGAGGCCAGCGGGGAGTCGGCCGGCCGGTCCACCGACGCCCTCGAGGCCGAGCTGTACCAGGAGCGCTTCCTCGTCAAGCGGGCGCTGCTGCGGGCGATCGAGCACGGCGTCGGGCCGCCACCTGTCCTCTTGGTCGACGAGATCGACCGCGCCGACGACGAGTTCGAGGCCTTCCTCCTCGAGGTCCTGTCGGACTGGCAGATCACCGTGCCGGAGCTCGGCGTGTTCCGTGCCATCACTCCGCCGATCGTCGTGCTGACGAGCAACCGCACGCGTGACGTCCACGACGCGCGTCAAGCGCCGCTGCCTGTACCACTGGGTCGAGCACCCGGACTTCGACCGCGAGGTCGCCATCGTCCGGCTCCGCGTGCCGGCCGTCGAAGAGACGCTGGCCCGGCAGGTCGCCGCCGCGGTCGAGGCGCTGCGCGGCCTGACCCTCTACAAGCCACCAGGCGTCGCGGAGACGATCGACTGGGCTTCGGCGCTCGGCCGCCTCGGCGTCACCGAGCTCGACGAGCGGTCGGTCGAAGCCACGCTCGGCACGGTGCTGAAGTACCGCGAGGACCACGACCGGGTCGAGCAGCACGGGTTCGCCGACATCGTCAAGCGGGCCTTCGAACGGAGCGCGGCGACCCGGTGACGATCGCCCCGGCCGAGCGCATCGCGGTGGGCTTCGCCCGCGTCTTGCGGGGCGCCGGGCTCTCCGTCCCGACCAGCACCGTCGTGGCCTTCGCCGAGGCGCTCGACGCGGTCGGCGTCACCGCCCGCGGGGACGTGTACTGGGCCGCCAGGGCGACCCTGGTGCGGCGGCCGGAGGACATCGCGCTGTTCGACCGGGCCTTCGCGGCGTACTGGGAGCACGCCGCGCCACCGGGAGATCCGGTCGAGGAGCCCGAGCCGGTGTCGGTGACGCTCGCCGTCGACGAGGGCGAGGGGGACGACCAGCCGGAGCAGGCGAGCGCCAGCGACGACCCGACCATCGAGCTGCGCTTCAGCACCACCGAGGTGCTGCGGCACAAGGACTTCGCGGCCTACGACGCCGCTCGAGCTGGCCGAGGCCCACCGGCTGATGAACCGCATGCGCCTGGCCGGCGCCACGCGACGGTCGATGCGTCTGCGACCGACAACCCGCCAGACCGCCCGTCCCGACCTACGCCGGACCGTGCGGGCGGCGCTGCGCAGCGAGGGTGAGCCGCTCCGCCGCCACTACCGCACGCCGGCGACACGCCACCGCCGCCTCGTCCTGCTGCTCGACGTCAGCGGCTCGATGGAGCCGTACGCCCGAGCCCTGCTGCGCTTCGTCCAGGCGGCGGTCGCCGGCCGGCGGCGCGTGGAGGCCTTCGCCCTCGGCACCCGCCTGACCCGCCTCACGCGCGAGCTCGGCTCCCGCGACCCTGACCGGGCGCTGCGGCAGGCGGCCGGACGCGTCGAGGACTGGTCGGGCGGCACCAGGCTCGGCGACGGCCTGCGCCACTTCAACGACGAGTGGGGCGTGCGCGGCATGGCCCGCGGCGCCGTCGTCGTCATCCTCTCCGACGGCTGGGACCGTGGCGACCCGGCGGCGCTGGCCGAGGAGATGCAACGGCTGGGACGCGTCGCGTACCGGATCGTCTGGGTCAACCCGCTGAAGGTCACGCCGGGGTACGCCCCGCTGGCGCGTGGGATGGCCGCCGCCCTGCCGTACGTTGATCGCTTCGTGGAAGGTCACTCACTCGACGCGCTGGAGCGCCTCGCCGAGATCCTGGAGGAACCCTGATGCGCGAGATCCTCGACGACATCGACCGTTGGCGGGCCGACGGCGCCCGCATCGCGCTGGCCCGCGTCGTCGATGTGGAGGGCTCCGGCCCGCGTGGTCCGGGGGCGGCCATGGCCGTCAACGAGCGCGGTGAGGTCGCCGGCAGCGTCAGCGGCGGCTGCGTCGAGGGGGCCGTCGTCACCGAGGCGCTGGCCATCCTCGGCGGCGAGGCCGAACCGCGCGTCGTCACGTTCGGCTACAGCGACGACGAGGCCTTCGCCGTCGGCTTGACGTGCGGCGGCACGATCCGCTTGTTCATCGAGCCGCTCGACTGGTGACGGCGTGAGCATCTACGACCAGCTGCGCGACCGCATCCGCGCCGAGCAACCCGTGGCCCTCGCCACGGTGATCGACGGACCGGCGGTGCGCGGCGGCAAGCTCCTCGTGGTGCCGGGCGAGCCCGCGGTCGGCACGCTGGGCGACCCCGAGCTCGACCGCGTCGTGGCCCGCGACGCCCTCGCCGAGCTGGAGGCGGCCCGTTCGGGCGTCCGCCACTACGGCCCGCAGGGGCAGACCACGCCGGAGGACCTCGAGGACGCGCCGATCGTGCGGGTGTTCGTCGAGTCGCACGCCCCGCCGCCACAGATGTGGATCTTCGGCGCCGTCGACTTCACCGCCGCGCTGGCCAAGGTGGCCAAGGTGCTCGGCTACCGGGTGACGGTCTGCGACGCCAGGGAGGTCTTCGCCACCCGCCGGCGGTTCCCGATGGCCGACGAGGTGGTCGTGTCCTGGCCCGGCCCGGTGTTCGAGCGCCGGGGCGCCGGCCTCGGGCCGCGCGACGCCGTGTGCATCCTCACCCACGACCCCAAGTTCGACGTCCCGGCCGTGCAGGGCGCGCTGGCCACCGACGTCGGCTACATCGGCGTGATGGGCAGCCGGACGACCCACGACAAGCGCGTCCAGCGCCTGCTCGAGGCCGGGGTGCCCGCCGCCGACCTCGACCGGCTGATGTCACCGATCGGGCTCGACCTCGGTGCCCGCACCCCCGAGGAGACGGCGATCTCGATCTGCGCGGAGATCATCGCCACCCGCACCGGCAAGCACGCGCCGAGCCTGCGCGACACGTCCGGCCCGATCCACGCCTGACTCCCTCGTTCTGTCGTTTGGACACGGCCCGATCGGGCCGCCATCAAACGACAGAACCGCTCAACCCGTCGGGTCGCCGAAGCGGATGCTGCGGTTGACGAAGCTGAGCTCGACGTCGTCCGAGGGGTTGGAGGCGTGGACGATCGCCGTCCCCACGCCCAGGTACAGCATCACGTGGCCGGGGTACTGGGCGAGGTCGCCGGCGACGGCCGTGACCTGGTCGCGGGACGCGGCGGCGCGGATCTGCGAGCCGCTCTGACGGGCCAGCCCGTAGCCGGCACGCCCCCACGCGAAGGACGTCAAGCCCGAGCAGTCGAAGCCGACGCCCGGCTGCGATGTCGACGACCGGTAGGCCACGCCGAGCTGGGTCAGCGCGGCCAGCACGGCCTCCTGGTGCTCGAGGTCGGAGCGCGACCACGCTGCCCGCAGGGCGGCCGGGTCGAGGGCCAGTTCGACGGCCACCGCATCGGCGGTGGCGTCGCGCTTCGCGACGTAGTCGACGAACGCTGCCGGCGTGCCGACGGTGCTGAACGCGTCGTGGGCGGCGAGCGCCTCGTTGGCGCGCACCACGACAGCCGGTGAGTGGTGGTCGCCGGGAACTCGGGACGGCCGCGGCGCGGCCGTGGCCGTTCCCGCAGCCCAGGCGCCCGCGGTCAGGAGCGCGACGACGGCGACGGCGAACCGGCCGGCCCTCCGGGACCGCGCCATCCGCCGGACCGGCGGTGTGGGTGCTGTCATCTGTGTCAGTCCGTGTCGTTGGTGTGGCCGTCTCGCCCGAGGGACGGGGGTGATCGACCGGGCTGGTTGCGAAGTTCGGAACCATATCGTCACGGAACCGCAATGTTCAAGCCCGAGCGTCACATTTCCGTCAGCGGCCGTTCACGCGATGGACATGCAAGTTCCGGCGAGACTGGCGGCGTGGACGACGGGGTGACCGTGGCCGTGCTGCTGGCGGCAGGGGCGGGCACCCGCTTCCGCGGCCCGGGCCACAAGCTCGACGCCAGTGTCGGCGGGCACAGCGTGCTCGACCGTTCGGTCAGCGCGGCACTCGCCGCCGGCATCGGGCCGGTCGTGGTCGTCACGGCACGCCAGGTCGCGACGACCCTGCACCCGGCGGTCGTCCACGTCGTCAACGAGCGGTGGGCCGAGGGCCAGATGTCGTCGTTGCACGCCGGCATCGAAGCCGCCGTCGAGCTGGCCGCCGTGGCCGTCGTCGTCGGGCTCGGCGACCAGCCGTTCATCGAGCCGGCGGCATGGCGGGCCGTGGCCGCCTCTCCGTCGCCGATCGCCGTCGCCACCTACGCCGGCCGCCGCGGCCACCCGGTGCGCCTGGGCCACGACGTGTGGCCGCTCCTCCCGGCGGGTGGGGACGAGGGCGCCCGTTCGCTGATGCGTCTTCGACCCGATCTCGTCGCTGAAGTACCGTGCGATGGTTCACCGATCGACATCGACACCGTGGAGGATCTCCGCCGATGGCAGAGCAGCTCGTCAACGAGTTCACCGTCAACCGGCCCATCGACCAGGCCTGGGCGGTGATCACCGACGTCGAGCGCATCGCGCCCTGCCTCCCGGGGGCCCAGCTGCAGGAGATCGAGGGCGACATCTACCGCGGCGTGGTGAAGATCAAGCTGGGCTCGATCACGCCGCAGTTCAAGGGCCAGGCGTCCTTCATCGAGCGTGACGACGAGACCCACCGGGCCGTGCTCAAGGCCGAGGGCCGGGACACCGGCGGCCGGGGCAACGCCGCGGCGGAGATCGCCGCCCACGCCGAGAGCCTCTCCCCGACCAGCACCCGCGTCGTCGTCACCACCGACCTGCACATCACGGGCAAGGTGGCGCAGTTCGGCCGGGGGATCATCGGTGACGTCTCGAAGAAGCTGATGGCGCAGTTCGCCGGCAACCTCAACGAGATGCTCGACGAGCAGTCGAGCAACGGCGACGTCGTCGCCGACGAGCCCGCCACCGAGGCCACCGCGACCGAGACGGGCGACGCCGTGGAGGGGTCCGACGCTGCGCCGGACGGCGAGGCGGCGACCGCCGACGCGGCAGCACCCGCCGCAGCGGAGGCGCCACGAGTGCGGCGCATCGAGGGACCGGCGACCGAGCCCGTCGACCTCGCCGGCGTGGCCGGGCCGGCGGTGCTCAAGCGCGTCGCCCCGATCGTCCTCCTGCTGCTGGTGGTGCTGTTCGTGCTGCGACGCCGGCGCTGAGCGCAAGGGCCGATGAGCGACCGTGCGGCGGTGCGCGCACTCCTCGGACGCGAGCCTCTGGGTGCCTTCGAGGTCGTCGTGCGCGACGCGGAGGGCGGACCGGTGGTGATCCGCAACGCCCCGCTGCTCGACGACGGCACCCCGATGCCCACGCGGTACTGGTTGGTCGGCGCCCGCGAGGTGCGCGCCGTCGGTCGCCTCGAGTCGGCCGGCGGCGTGCGCCAGGCCGAGGCGGCCGTCGATCCGGCGGCGCTGGCTGACGCCCACCGCCGCTACGCCGCCGAGCGCGATGCCGAGTTGCCACCGGACGCCGCCGTGCGCCCGAGCGGCGGCGTGGGCGGCACCCGGGACGGCGTGAAGTGCCTGCACGCCCATTACGCCTGGCACCTCGCCGGTGGCGACGACCCCGTCGGGCGGTGGGTGGCCGATCGCCTCGCCGAGCGCGTGGACATCGAGGTCGGTGAGCGGGCCACCGTGGTCAGCTACCAGGGCGCCGATCTGCGCGTGCCGGTCGGGCCGCTGACGCTGCTGGCCGGCGAGCTGGCCGACCCGGATCCGCCCAGCCCCGTGCAGCTCACCAACGCCCTCGGTGTCGTGACCGACCACCTCGACGACGTGCTGCGGGAGGAACCGGGGATCCTCCAAGCCGGCGACGTCCACCTGCACGGGGACGAGGCGCACCACCTCGCGGTGGTCGAGCGGGGCGGCGACGTGGCCGGACCGCTGGCGATCGGGCGCGACGCCGTCGAGGAGGTGTTCCGCACGCTCGCCCTGGAGCGCCGCGCCGACCGGCTGCACAACCCTGGCCTCGACCCGGCCCGCGTCGACTCCGTGGTGGGGGCCTGCTGCGTGGTGGTCGCCATCATGCGGCGGCTGCGCCTGCCCGTCGTCACGGTCGATCCACCCCGCCGGGCGGCGTGATGGCCCGCCACCCGTCGATCAGCGCGTCACCGCCGTCGGCGCTGCGCCTCACCGGTCGCCGGGTGCTGCTGCGCCCGCTGCAGCCCGTGGACTTCGCCGAGTGGAGCGAGGTCCGCCGGCGCAACGACGCCTGGCTGACACCGTGGGAGCCGCGGCGGCCGCCGTCGCAGCTCGACCCGTCGCTGAACCGCGACGCCTTCTCGGCCCGCTGCACGGCCCGCGACCGGGACGCCATGGCCGGGGTCGCCTACGGCTTCGGGGTCTTCGTCGATCACCGCCTGACCGGCGAGATCAACCTCAACCACGTGCTGCGCGGCGCCATGCAGAGCGCCACCATCGGGTACTGGATCGACCAGGCCAGGGCCGGTCAGAGCCTGATCGCCGAGGGGGTGGTCGTCGTCGCCGCCTTCGCCTTCGAGCAGCTCGACCTGCACCGGCTCGAGATCTGCATCGTGCCGCGCAACCACAACAGCCGCCGGGTGATGGAGAAGCTGGCGATCCGTGAGGAGGGCGTCGCCGAGCGGTTCCTCGAGATCAACGGCGTCTGGGAGGACCACGTCCGCTACGGGTTGACCGTGGAGGAGTGGACCGCGCGACGAGACGAGCTCGCCGCCCGCTGGCTCTGACGAGTTCAGCTCTCGCCGGCGACCCGCATGGCCTCGGCGCGCGCCTGGCGCATGGCGCTGCGCCGCTTCCACATCTTCATCTTCCAGTGACGCATGCGGCGGCCGCGCTTGGCCACCTTCTCCCGCGCCACGTCGGGATCGTGGTGGTGCGTCGGCTTCCACGCGGCACCTGGTTCGTGCACGTCGGCCGGATCCAGGCCAGCACTCACCTGGTTGGCCACGCTGGAGAGCTCCACGTGGATCCGGTGACGCTCGCTGTGCGCCTGAGCTCGGAGCTCCTCCTTCGGCGGCAACGTCACCTCTGCGGTGCGGTGTCGCTGACTCATCGGGCTACCTCCTCGTTGCGCTCTTCGAGCGCCGTATCTGGATGGCGAGCTCCTCCCCGTGGCCCCAACCCTACTCGGCACGCTTGGCGATGCGCTCCCGGAGCGCGGCAAGTCGCTCGGCGAACCACGGCTGGCGGGTGCTCCACAGCTGTGGCTCGAGCTCGCGCGCCACGGCCGCCGGGTGATCGGCGACGCCGGCCATGTCGCGGATGGTCGCCTTCGTGACGATGGCCAGCTCGCGCGGCGCCGAGGCCGCCCGCGCCGCCATGGTCTGCGCCTCGGCGAGCAGCGCGTCGTCGTCGACGCATCGGTGGACCAGCCCGACGCGCTCGGCCTCGGCGCCGTCGAGGACCTCCCCGAACACCACCGCCGCCATCGTGGTCTGCGGCCCGGCGATGCGCCGGAACATCCAGGTGTGACCGCCGCCCGGGTGCAGGCCGATCTGCAGGAACCGCGTGTCGAAACGGGCACGGCGAGCGGCCAGGCGGACGTCGCAGCCGAGGGCCAGGTTCATCCCAGCCCCGACGGCGGGCCCGTTGACGGCGGCCAGCGTCGGCAGCGGGCTCCGGGCGATGCGCAGGAAGCCCTCGTAGATGCTGCCCAGGCTCGACCCGTCGGCCTTCGCCAGGTTGCCGAGGTTGGCCCCGGCGCAGAAGGCCGGCGGCGCACCGGTGACGACGACCGCGCCGATCGACTCGTCGGCCTCGATCGCGTCCATCGCGGCGACGATCTCCTCGACCATCGCCGCGGTGAGCGTGTTGCGCTCGGACGGGTTGTTCAACGTGAGGGTGGCGACGCCATCGGCCACATCCGTCAGCACGAGGGGCATGGCCCGAAGTTCTACTTCGCCCAGCGGGCCGCAGCGTTTCTCCTTCCCACGCACCAGTAGCCTCCACGCCGGATGCTCGACCACGTGTTCACCGACGCCATCAGCGCGCTGCGCGACGCCTTCGAGGCGGCGTTCCTCGAGCGCCAGGCGTTCGAAGAGCACTTCCAGGTCGACGTGCTGCTCGGCGACACCACGTGGGAGACGAGCTACGGGCTGCCGGGCGAGGGCCAGCCGCCGCGGGTGGTCGCCCACGTCACGTTCGACTGGCCGACCTGGAGCCAGACGGCGTACCGCCGGTGGTACGTCGACGAGGAGCTGGAGAGCCCGCCGGCCATCGAGATGGAGATCGTGCTGCGGATCCAGCGCCTCGCCGAGCAGCCGACGTCCGAGCAGATGTACGCCGCCCTGCCCGAGGCCAGCCCGCTGATCGGCGACGGCCGCCTCGAGCGGGCCGGGTTGACCGTCGAGATCGCCTACCCCGACCCGGCCGACGACCTCCCGCCCGGCACCGACGCCGCCGAACTGGAGTACGCCGTCGAGGTCACCTACGAGGGTCTCTACGAGCTGGCCGAGGAGACGCTGGCCGACGGCACCAGCTCGCTGCTCGACGAGCACTTCGGCGCCCTCGGCGGGTGGGTCGCGTCCACGCTCGTGCGCCTCGGCGACCTCCGCTTCGCGTTCCTGCCCGCCGAGGACGGGAGCGCGGAATGAGTGATGCCGTGCTGCTCGAGGTCGAGGACCGGATCGCCACGGTCACGCTGAACCGGCCAGAGGCGCGCAACGCGCTGTCCAGCGAGGTGCTCCGCCTGCTCCCCCAGTTGATGATCCGGGCCGATGGCGACCCCGACGTGGACGTGATCATCCTCACCGGCACCGACCCGGCGTTCTGCGCCGGCCTCGACCTCAAGGAGCTGGGCTCGCCCAGCGGCAACCTCGGCGGCTACGTCGCCGAACCCACCGGCCGCGGCAGCCGTGGACCGCTGCCGAAGGTCGCCACGCCGATCATCGGTGCCATCAACGGCGTCGCCATCACCGGCGGGCTCGAGCTGGCGCTCGGCTGCGACTTCCTGGTGGCGTCCGAGCGGGCCAAGTTCGGCGACACCCACGCCCGCGTCGGCGTGATGCCGGGCTGGGGGCTCACCGTGCTGCTGCCGCAGGCGATCGGCGTCCGGCGGGCCCGGGAGATGAGCTTCACCGGCAACTTCCTGTCGGCCGAGGACGCCTGGCACTTCGGCCTGGTCAACCACGTGGTCCCGCACGACGAGCTGCTCCCGTTCACCCGGCAGCTGGCCGTCGACATCGCCGGCAACGAACGCGAGGGCGTGCGCCAGATCCGTTCGACCTACGCCGCGAACGCTCACGACGACGACGCGTGGGAGCGGGAGGCGCGGGACTCGCGGGCGTGGCAGCGGACCATGTTCAGCGCCGACAAGGTGGCAGAACGGCGGGCGGCGATCCAGCATCGCGGCCGCACGCAGTGAGAGCCCCTGTCCGCGTGGCCACCCGGCCATCGCTGGCCAGCGCCATCGCCCTCGGTGCCGTCGTGGCGTTCGCCGCGGCCGCCGCGATCGCTCTCCACCGCAACGGCCACACCCAGGGCGACGACTTCGCGCTGTACCTGCGCCAGGCCCGCAGCCTGTTCGACGGCGACGTCGCCCAGGTCGTCGCCGACAACCGCTTCACCGTCATCAACTCGGGCGGCCGCTTCAGCCCGTACGCCTACCCCTGGGGCTGGCCGCTCCTGCTGGCCCCGTTCGTGCACCTGTGGGGGCTCGACTACGACCGCCTGAAGCTGGTCGAGGTCGCCTGCTTCTGCGTCTGGCTGGTGCTCGTGCACGGCATCGTCCGGCGGCGGGCCGGGCGGCTGCTCGCCCTCGCCGTGACCGCCGCCGTCGGTACCGCACCGGCGTTGCTCGTCCACACCGACCAGCTCCTGTCGGAGTACCCGCACGCCATGGCCGTCGCCGCCTTCGTGTGGTGGCTCGACCGGATCAACCGGCGATCGTCGTTGCTCGGCGCTGGCGCCGCCGACCTCGTCGTGCTGGGCGTGGTGGCGGCCGCCGCCTACAACGTGCGGCGGGAGGCGATCGTCCTCGTCGGTGTCATCGCCGTGGCCCAGGTCGCCGAGCTGGCCCGCCAGCGGGTGCCGTGGCGGCAGCTCCCGTGGCGGACGCTGCTCACGCCCTACCTCGCCTTCGTCGCCGCTGTCGTCGCCTTCCAGCTGCTGCTCCCGTCGATGCTGATGCCCGACAACGGAGACAGCCCGCGCTACGTGCTCGACCGACTCGGCGACTACGCCGGCGTGCTCACGCAGCAGCTCGGGCTCGGCCACCACCCGGCCCTCGGTGTCGTCGTCCTCCTCTTCGCCGGCGCCGGGATGGTGGTCGGTTGCGTCCGCCGGCCGCAGCTCGACGTGCCCCTCGCCGCGCTCACGGTGCTCAGTGGCGTCGCCGTCAGCACCCACTTCCGGATGGTCGGGCGGTACTACTTCCAGATCACGCCGTGGGTGCTGTACTTCGCCGCGTCGGCCATCGTCGCCGCCGTGGTGCTGGTCGCCGGCGCCAGGGCGACCCGCGTGGCGGTGGCGCTCGCCTGCGCGCCCCTGGCCTACCTCGTCGCCGCCCATCTGGCGGTGCTGCCGGACGACATCGACGCGGCCCGCCAGTTCGACGCCGGCGGGCGCCAGCAGATCGGGCCCACTGACCCGTCGATCACGCCGATCTTCGACGCCGTGATCGAGCACACCCAACCGACCGACGTCGTCACCTACTTCCGGGCTCGGACGATGACGCTGTACACCGACCGGCGGACGATCCAGACGACCGACATCGACCGCGTCCTGCGCACGTCGGACTACTTCGCCCAGATGCGCGGGTCGGACTACTCCCAGCCCGACATCACCGAGTTCGAGGCGCTCGACCTCGGCCTCGAGAAGGTGTGGCAGGACCGCCGATGGATCCTGTGGCGGGTCCCCGACCCGGCGCCGTCCTGATCGCCCGGTAGCGTCGGGATGCTGATGGAGCCCGACGTGCGACAAGGTGTGGCGGACGAGGTCGACGTCAGCGTCGTGCTGCCGGTCTACAACGAGCGCGGCCACCTGCGCGCGGAGATCGAGCGCATCCAGCGCGCCCTGACGGCCTCGCCGTACTCGTTCGAGGTCATCGTCGTCGACGACGGGTCCAACGACGGCTCCGAGGTCGACCTGCCGACCATCGAGGGCATCCGCGTCCTCCGGCACAGCCACAACCGCGGTGCCGGCACGGCCAGGCGGACCGGGACGTCGGCGGCGCGTGGCCGCGTCGTCGTGTGGACCGACGTCGACATGACGTACCCCAACGACGAGATCCCGATGCTGGTCAAGGAGATGGACGGCTACGACCACGTGGTCGGGGCGCGGCGCACCGAGGAGGGGACGCTGCGGCTGTTCCGGGTGCCGGCGAAGTGGTTCATCCGCAAGCTGGCCAGCTACCTGACCGAGACGGACATCCCGGACCTCAACTCCGGCCTGCGGGCGTTCCGGCGCGACGTCGCGATGCAGTACGTGCACCACCTGCCGGCCGGCTTCTCGTGCGTCACGACGCTGACGATGTCGTTCCTGTCGAACGGCTACTCGGTGAAGTACGTGCCGATCGACTACTTCCCGCGGGCGGGCACGTCGAAGTTCCACTGGTGGCGCGACACCAAGCGCTACCTGCTGCAGGTGGTGCGCATGACGCTGTCGTACAACCCGCTGAAGGTGTTCCTGCCCATCGGGCTGACCCTGCTCGTGCTCGGACTGGCCAAGCTCGGCTACGACTGGGTCGAGCGCGACTTCCGGCTCGCCGCCAACACGCTGCTGATCCTGATGGCGTCGCTGCAGGCGATCACCGTCGGCCTGCTCGCCGACCTCGTCGTACGGGCCACCAAGCCGTCGACGCAGGTGCCCCCGGCGTGAGCTCGACGGCGTCGGTGCCCACCGGCAACACGTACGACAAGTACGCGTCGACGAACCCCGTCGAGCAACGCATGATGCGCGGGTTCATGGCCGCCCTCGACGCCATGCTCGACGGGCTGGCGCCGCGCCGGGTGCTGGAGGTCGGTGTCGGCGAGGGCCACGTGATGGCCCGGGTCGGCGACCGGTTCCCCGGGGTGCCGCTCGTCGGCGTCGACCTGCCGGCCGAGGCCCTCGCCGACGACTGGCGGGCCGGCGGGCTGCCCTGCCTGTTCGGCGACGCCACCCGGCTGCCGTTCCCCGACCGCGCGTTCGACCTGGTGCTGGCGATCGAGGTGCTCGAGCACGTGCCCGGCCCCGACGCCGCGCTCGGCCGAGCTGGCCCGGGTGTGCGCCGGCGGGGGAACGCTGGTGGCGTCGGTGCCGTTCGAGCCGATCTGGCGGGCCGGCAACATGGCCAGGCGGCGCTACGTCGGCGACTGGGGCAACACCCCCGGCCACGTCAACCACTGGACCCGCTGGGGCTTCCGCCGCTTCGTCCAGACCCGCTTCGCCGTCACCGACGTCCGCAGCCCCCTCCCGTGGACCATGGTCAGCGCGACCGCCGCTTGAGTCCGCGCCTTCCGCCGGAGTGAGCGGTCCTCGCTGACGTAGGCACATCGCGGTTCCGTTCCGGGATCCCCGACGTCCTCAGGAGGGCATGGGACCCAACGCCACCGTGCTCGTCGCCGACCTGGCCAGCCGCCAGCACGGCGCCATCGGCACGGCGCAACTGGACGAGCTCGGCGTGACCAGGCGCTGGCTGGACAACCTTGCACGGCGCGGGTACGTCGAGCGGGCCGCGCCGGGCGTCTACGTCGTCGCCGGTTCGGCGGCGAGCTGGGAGCAGCGGCTCGTCGTCGGGCTGCTCGCCCTCGGGGAGGAGTCGTGGGTCAGCCACGAAGCAGCCGCCGCGCTGCACGGCCTGGATCGCGCCGTTCGGGACGCCGTCGAGTTCACCGTCGGACGCCGATCGCGCGGGCGGCGGATGCCCTTCGTCGTGCACACGGCCGAGTCGCTGCGACCGCTCGACCTCGTGGTCGTCCAGGGCATCCGGTGCCTGTCGGCGACCCGCACGATCATCGACCTGGCCCGCGCGCGCGTGTCCCGACCGCGCCTCGAGGCGGCGATCGACAGCGCGGTGCGTCTCGGGCTCACCTCGCCGACGGTGCTGGTGGAGCGGCTGAGCGAGCTGCGGGGACCCGGTCGCTGGGGCGCCCGCGAGCTCGACGCGTTGCTCGTCGACGCCGGTGGCCACTCGATGCTCGAGCGGCGGTTCCTGGCGCTGATGCGACAGGCCGGGTTGCCGCGACCGGCGACGCAGGTGATCCACCGGCGCGGCGGGACCACCTTCGCCCGCGTCGACTTCCTGTTCGAGGCGTTCGGCGTGGTCGTCGAGGTCTCGGGCCGGCGCGGACACAGCTCACCGGCCGAACGGGCGAGGGACGCCCAGCGGCGCAACGAGCTGCACGACGTCGGTCGGCGCGTGTTCGAGTACACGTGGGAGGACGTCACGCGGCGCCCGGCGTACGTCGTGCAGACCATGATCACCCGCCTCTCGTCCGCGCCTTCCGCCGATGTGAGCGGCTGACGCGGACGTAAACGCCTACAGGGTCGCGCCGCGTGACTGGAGGTCGGCGCGGATGAGGTCGGCGATGTCGAGGGCGAGGATCTCGGCGCCGTTCTCGTTGAGGTGGAAGCCGTCGTCGGCGCGGACGTCCTTGCCCGTGTTGTCGCGCGGGTCGATGACGTACTCGGCCCAGTTGCCGTCGCGGCCGGAGAAGCGGGCCCAGGTGTCGACGAACAGCACGCCGGGATGGGCGGCGACGGCGTCCCGGACCGCCCGGTCCTGCACCGCCAGCCGCTCCGTGACCTCGGGGTTGTCGTCGTTGGGGATCCCCACCCAGATGACCGTCCGCCCGGGCGCGGCGAGGAGGTCCATGACCTCCCCGGCCCGACGGGTGTACTCCGGCAGCCACTCGTCCTCGTTCAGGACGGGGTCCATGATGTCGAAGTCGCCGTGCTCGTCGGCCAGCCCCTGCGAGTCGTTGCCGCCGAACGTCACCACCACGACGTCGGGCTGGGCCGCCGGCAGCTCACGGCGCAGGTGCGCCGGCCAGTCGAAGAAGTCGGGCCGGGCCAGGCCGGACGACACCTTGTAGTCGACCGTCGTCTCGACGATGCCGGTGTCGTCGAGCAGTTCCTTCAGGTACGGCCCGAACGTGCCGGCGTCGCTGTCGCCGACCACCAGCACGCGGGCGGGTTCGGCCGCCGTCGGCGGCCCGGCGACGGGTGCCGCGGTGGTCGTCGTGGCGGCTGCGGTGCTCGGTGGCGCCGTGACCACGGGCGCCGCCGACGTCGATGGCGGGATCGTGGTATCCGGCGCGCTGCCCTCCGCCACCGGCTCGCTGTCCCCGCCGGTCAGCGTGACGAGGCCCCAGACCAGCCCGCCGACCACGAGCAGCAGGACGGCGAGCACACCCGCCCGGCGGGCCAGGTAGCGGCGTCTCGAGACGCGTCGGGGTCGAATGGGAGCGGACACCGGTCGCCCCATCCTACGGACGCTCCTACCAGCCCGGACGGACCAGCATCCCGCCGTCGACGACCAGGACGGCGCCGGTGATCCACCGCGCCAGGTCCGACGCCAGGAACAGGCAGGCGTCGCCGACGTCGTCGGGCCGGCCGAGGCGGCCGAGCGGGCAGGCGGCCGTCCACCGGGCGACCCCGTCCGGCCAGTCGTCGGCGATCCCCGACCGCTCGATCAACCCCGGGCACACGGCGTTGACCCTGACGCCCCGCCCACCCAGCTCCAGCGCCGCCGCACGGGTGTGGGCGACGACCGCCGCCTTGGCCGCGGCGTAGTGGCTGTGGCCGAACGCGGGCTGCACGGCCTCGATCGAGGCGACGTTGACGATCGCCCCGCCCGCCGCCATGTGGCGGGCCGCCGCCTGCGTCGAGTGGAACACGGTCGTGACGTTGCCGTCGACCACCTCGGCGAAGTCCGACGGCGCCATCGCCAGCAGGTCGGCCACCGGCTGCACGCCGGCGTTGCTCACCCACACGTCGAGGCGCCCGTGCTCGTCGGCGGCCCGCCGGGCGAGCACCTCCGCCACGCCCGGCTGGCGCAGGTCGCCGTCGCCCCGCCCGCCGTGACGGACGACGGTCGCGCCGGCGGCCGCGAGGCGATCGGCGATGCCGGCCCCGATGCCCCCGCTGGCGCCGGTGACGACGGCGACGCGGCCGGTCAGGTCGAGCGTGACGGTCATCCCGGTGTCTCGCCGCGGGCCGGGCGCACCACTCGGCGCTCAGTGACGATGGCGGTGACGAGGTCGGCCGGCGTGACGTCGAACGCCAGGTTCAGCGCGTCCGATCCCTCGGGCGCCAGCCGCTGGCCGCCGATGGCGAGGACCTCGTCGGCCGAGCGCACCTCGATCTCGATGTCGGTGCCCGACGCCGTGGCCGGATCGATGGTCGACTCCGGCGCCGCGACGATGAACGGGATGCCGGCCCGGGCGGCGGCCAGCGCCAGCGGATAGGTGCCGATCTTGTTGGCGACGTCGCCGTTGGCCGCGATGCGGTCGGCGCCGACGATCACGGCGTCGGCCAACCCGCGGGCGATCACCGACGGGCCGGCGCCGTCGACGACGATCTGGTGGGGGATGCCCAGCTCGGCCAGCTCGAAGGCGGTGAGCCGCGTGCCCTGCAGCAACGGCCGGGTCTCGTCGGCGGTGACCGACGCCAGCCGCCCGCGCTCGTGGAGCGCCCGCACGATCCCGAGCGCCGTCCCCCACTCGACGCAGGCGAGCGCCCCGGTGTTGCAGTGGGTGTGGACGCGCAGCGGCGACGGGGTCAGGTCGGCCAGCAGGTCGGCGCCGCGGGCGGCCAGCGCCCGGTTCGTCGCGACGTCCTCCTCGCAGATGGCGACCGCTTCGGCGACCACCGCGTCCGTGCCCTCGTCGAGCCGGCCGAGCACCCGGCGCACGGCCCACGAGAGGTTGACGGCCGTCGGCCGCGCGGCGGCGATGCGCTCGGCCTCGGCGCGCACGTGCTCGGCGCCCAGCCCCTCGCGATCGGCGCGCTGCGCGGCCATGGCGACGGCGAAGGCGCCGGCGACGCCGATGGCCGGGGCGCCGCGCACCGCCAGGCGGCGGATGGCGTCGATCATCGTGTCGACGTCGGCGACCTCCAGCACCACGACCTCGTGGGGCAGCCGGGTCTGGTCGATCAGCACCGCGTGGTCGCCGCGCCAGTCGATCGTGCGCATGGGTGGGATCGTAGGATCCGGGGCCGTGCCCGACCCGTACGCGCTCGCCGCCGAGGCCGCCTCGGCGATCGCCGAGCGCAGCGCACGAGAGCGCCACGACGTCGCGATCGTGCTCGGCACCGGCTGGTCGCCGGCGGCCGACGCGGTCGGTACGGACGGCGTCGAGATCCCGTTCGCCGACCTGCCCGGGTTCCCCGCGCCGACGGCCGGCGGCCACGGCCAGGCCGTGCGCTCCCTCGACGTCGCCGGCCGCCGCGTGCTCGTCTTCCTCGGCCGCGTCCACCTGTACGAGGGTCACGAGCCGGCGGCCGTCGTGCACCCGGTGCGCGTGGCCGCCGCAGCGGGGTGCGCCACGATCGTGCTCACCAACGGCGCCGGCTCGCTGCGCCACGAGTGGGCGGTCGGGCAGCCGGTGCTGATCAGCGACCACATCAACATCACCGGCCGGTCGCCGCTCAGCGGGCCGCAGCCGCCGGCGCCGTTCCCGTCGCGCTTCGTCGATCTGACCGACCTCTACCGGCGGCGCCTGCGCGACCTCGCCCGCACCGTCGACCCGACGCTCCCGGAGGGCGTGTACATCGGGTTCCCGGGCCCCCACCTCGAGACGCCGGCCGAGATCCGCATGGCCGCCGACGATGGGCGCCGACCTCGTCGGCATGTCGACGGTGCTGGAGGCCATCGCCGCCCGCCACGCCGGGATGGACGTGCTCGGCATCTCGCTGGCCACCAACCCGGCCGCCGGCATCAGTCCGGAACCGATCGATCCCGACCACATCGTCGCCGCCGGCCGCGAGGCCGCGCCGCGCATCGGCGCGCTGCTGCGCGGCGTCGTCGAGCAGCTGTGAGCACGCTGGCGATCACCAACGCCACGGTCGTCACGATGGATGGCGCCCGGACGGTGCTCGACGGCGCCACCGTGCACGTCGACGGTGGTGCCATCACGGCCGTCGACGCGATGCCGCCCACGGCCGACCGGGTGATCGATGCCGGCGGAGGGATCGTGGTGCCGGGCTTCGTGAACGCCCACACGCACCTGGCGATGACGATGTTCCGCGGCCTCGCCGACGACATCGACCTCGACGCCTTCCTGGCCCGGTTGCTGCCGGCCGAGGGCGCCGTGCTGTCGGCCGAGACGGTCGCCGCCGGCACCGCGCTGGCCGTCGCCGAGTGCCTGCGCGCCGGCATCACGTCGGCGCTGGACATGTACTTCTTCCCCGAGGCGGCGGCCGACGTCGCGGCCTCGGCGGGGTTCCGGCTGCTCGGTGGGCCGGTGTTCGTGGAGTTCCCGGGCCCCGACGGCCGCCCCTTCGACGCCCGCATGGCGTGGGCCGCCGACCGCCTGGCCACCACGCCGGAGGGCCGTCGGTGGGTCTGCCCGCACAGCGCCTACCTGCTGGACGCCGCGCAGCTGGCCGCCGTCGGCCGGCTGGCCGCCGACGCCGGCGCGGGTCCACGTCCACGCCGCCGAGACGGCCGCCGAGCTGGCCCTCGTCGACGCCCGCCACGGGTGCTCACCGGTGGTCGCACTCGACCGGGCCGGGCTGCTCGGCCCCGGCACGGTGCTCGCCCACGCCGTCCACCTCAGCGACGACGACCTCGCCGCGATCGCGGCCAGCGGCGCCGCCGTCGCCCACTGCCCGGCCTCGAACCAGAAGCTGGCCAGCGGGTTCGCCCGGCTCCCCGAGCTCCTGGTCGGCCGGCGTCCCCGTCGCCCTCGGCACCGACGGACCGGCGTCCGGCAACGACCTCGACCTGCTGCTGGCGATGCGCCTGGCGGCCTACCCGCAGACCGCGCTGCACGGGACCGGCAGCGTGCCGGCCGGCGCCGCCCTCGCCATGGCGACCGTCAACGGAGCCGTCGCCCTCGGCATCGACGACCTCGTCGGATCGATCGAGCCCGGCAAGCGCGCCGACCTCGTCGTCCTCGACGCCACCTCTCCTGCGCTCACGCCGAGCTACGACGCCACGTCGACGGTGGCCTACGCCGCGTCGCGCGGCGACGTCCGGTGGGTCGTCGCCGACGGCCGGGTGGTCGTCGACGAGCGCCGCCTCACGACGATCGACGTCGCCGCGGCGATCGAGCTCGTCCGCGACCTGCGCCCGCGCGTCGAGGCGGCCGTCGCGTGGAGCAGGGAGGAGGTCCACACCGCCTGCCTGCGGATGGTGGCCGACGGACTCGTCATCGGCTCGTCGGGCAACATCAGCGTCCGCCTCGACGCCGATCACATCGTCGTCACCGCCGGTGGCGTCACGTACGACCAACTGTCGCCCGACGACCATCCCGTCGTCGACCTGCGCGACGGGTCGTGGGTGGGGCCGCGTCCGCCGACCAGCGAGATCGCCCTGCACACCGGGCTGATGCGGGCGCTGCCGGACGTCGGCGCGATCGTGCACACCCACTCCAGGTACGCCGCCGCCTTCGCCGTCGCCCGCCTCGACCTGCCGTTCATCTGCAACGAGAGCCTCGCCGCACGGGCCGAGCAGGTGCTCGTCACGGAGTACGCGCCGCCGGGCACGGCCGACCTCGCCGACCAGGTGCTGCGAACGCTGCACGCCCAGCCCGGCAGCCGAGCCGCGCTGCTCGCCAACCACGGCGTCGTCGCGGTCGCGCCGACGCTGCCCGACGCCTACGTCGTCGCCCAGTCGGTCGAATGGACGGCCGAGATCTGCCACCTCGCCCGCACGCTCGTGGCGGCGGGCGCCGGCGAGCACGTGCTCGACCGCGCCGTGCAGGACGCCATCGCCCGCAACTACGGCGTGCCGATCGCTCGCCGCGAGCAGGGCTGATGCGCGCCGAGGAGGTGGTCGCCCGCTTCCACCTCCAGCCACTTCCGGTGGAAGGCGGCTTCTTCCGCCAGGTGTGGCGCTCGCCGCCGGACGCCGCGGCGCCGGCCGGCACGGCGATCATCGCCATGGTCACCGACGCCCCCGACGGCTTCTCCCAGTTCCACCGGCTGACCCGCGACGAGCTCTGGCACTTCTACGCCGGCGATCCACTCGAGCTGATCCTGCTGGAACCGGGGGGCACCAGCCGACACGTGCGTCTCGGGCAGGACGTCGCGGGTGGCGACGAGGTGCTCGCCGTCGTGCCGGCCGGGACGTGGATGGCGGCCCGCACGACGGGCGCGTGGAGCCTGTTCGGCAACACCCTCGCACCGGGCTTCACGAGCGACTGCTACGAGGGGGCCCGCGCCGACGAGCTCGTCGCCGGCTGGCCACAGGAGCGGGCGGCCATCGAAGCCCTGGTCCGGCCCGGTAGCGACACGCGGATGCCGCCCGGACTGTGAGTTCCGACATCCAGCGTTCACGGCCGTCGCTGTTCCGTTTCGGCGACGGCGGCGTAGTATCCGGGCACCCAATCCACCGAACAAGGAATTGAGGGGGAGCATGAAAGCGACCAAGTTCGTCGCCGTCATCGCTGCTGCGGGCCTGGTGCTGGCGGCGTGTGGTGGCGACGATGACGACGACGACGCCGCGCCGGACACGAGCGCCGCCGCCGCCGCGCCGGACACCACGGCGGCCGGCGGCACCGAGACCACCGCGGCCGGCGGCACCGAGACCACGTCGGCCGGCTCGGCGCCGGCGACCGACTGCGAGGCCCGGGAGCCGGTCGAGGAGGTGTCGATCGGGCTCGTCACCGACGTCGGCAAGGTCGACGACAAGTCGTTCAACCAGTCCGCGTGGGAGGGTGCCCAGGCGGCCGCCGAGGAGGTCGGGGGCAGCGCCGACTTCATCGAGACGGCCGCGGCCAGCGACTACGCCACGAACATCGGCCAGTTCGTCGATGGTGGCGCCAACGTCATCATCACGGTCGGCTTCGCGCTGACCGAGGCGACCGCCGAGGCGGCGACGGCGAACCCGGACATCGCGTTCATCGGCGTCGACCAGTTCCAGGCCGAGACCGTGTGCAACCTCACGGGCCTCCTCTTCCCCGAGGACCAGGCGGGCTTCCTCGCCGGCGCCCTCGCCGGCTGGCTCACCGAGACGAACACGATCGCCGCCGTGCTCGGCACCGACCAGGTGCCCCCGGTCGTCGCCTACAAGGAGGGCTACGAGAACGGCGCCGAGTACGCCAACCCGGACGTCGACGTCATCTCGACGTACCACCCGGGTGGTCTCGACGTCGCCTTCACGGACCCCGAGTTCGGCGCCACGACGGCTCGCCAGGCGCTCGACAACGGCGCCGACATCGTGTTCGGCGCCGGCGGCCAGACCGGCAACGGTGCCCTCATCGAGGTCGCCAAGGACGAGGGCAAGCTGTGCATCGGCGTCGACACCGACCAGTGGGAGACGGTGCCCGAGGCGCACCCGTGCCTCATCACGAGCGCCATGAAGCTCATCGACCAGGGCGTCGTCGATCTCGTCAACCAGGTGGTCGACGGCAGCATCGTCGGTGGCAACTTCTTCGGCGCGGTCGGCCTGGCCGACTTCCACGACCTCGCCGACCGCGTGCCGGACGACGTCAAGGCGCAGATCGAGGAGCTCACCGAGCAGGTGCTGTCGGGTGAGGTCTCGACCGGTGTCGGGTGACGTCCTGACCGGTTACCAGCCGTAGTCAGCGCACGATCGCAGTTCACGGTGACGGGGTGCGGCAGACTCTGCCGCACCCCGTCGTCGTATCCACCTGACTGAGCGGAGCCAACGCCGATGCGTCTGAGCCAGCGGGCCGAGAACATCCTGCTCCCCATCGCCGCGGTCGTCATCGCCCTCCTGATCGGGGCCGTGATGATCTGGCTCAACGGTTCCAACCCGTGGACCGCCTACACCGCGCTGCTCGACGGCGCGCTGGGCAGCGAGGCTGCGCTCGCCCGGACCTTGGAGAAGGCCACACCGATCACGTTGACCGGCCTGGCCGTGATCGTCGGCATGAAGGCCGGGCTGTTCAACATCGGCGCCCAGGGCCAGCTGCTCCTCGGTGCCGTGTTCGCCGCGTGGGTCGGCTACCGGTTCACCGGGCTGCCGAGCGTCCTGCACGTGCCGTTCGCCCTGCTCGTCGGCGCCGTGGTCGGCATGCTGCCGGCCGCCCTGGCCGGCTACCTGAAGGCCTACCGGGGGGCCCACGAGGTGATCACGACGATCATGCTCAACTTCATCCTGGTCAACATGACCGAGTACCTCGTCGGTGCGAGGGGGCCGTTCCACGATCCCGAGGCCGGCGCCATCTCGCGCACGCCGCGGATCCAGCCGTCGGCGGAGATCCCGCACATCATCGGCACCGCACTGCCCTTCGGCTACGTGCTCGCCGTGATCGCCGCCTTCGTGATGTGGTTCCTGATCGGCCGCACCACGATCGGCTTCCGCATCACCACCGTCGGCCAGAACAAGAACGCCGCCGCCTACGGCGGGATCTCGGCAGCCCGCATCACGGTGATGGCGATGGCCCTCAGCGGCTTCCTCGCCGGGCTCGGTGGCGCCATCGAGACCCAGGGTGTGTTCAACCGCTACGAGGCCGGCTTCAACGTCGGGCTCGGCTTCGACGGCATCACCGTCGCCCTGCTCGCCCGCGTGCAACCGCTGCTGGCGATCCCCGCCGCCCTCCTGCTCGGCATCATCCGCGCCGGCCAGCCGCAGATGGTCTTCGAGTCCGACGTGTCGCAGGAGATCATCGACGTGATCGTGGCGATCATCCTGCTGCTCGTCTGCGCCCCGATCGTCGTCCGCTGGCTGCTGCGGCTGCGCCGCCCACGTGACGAGGAGCCGGTCGTGCAGCTGACCTCGGGGTGGGGCTCGTGAGCACCGTGAACTGGCGCAAGGTCCTCGGCATCGCGATCCCGGTCGCGGTGGTCGTCATCACGGCCTACGCCTTCTACTACCTGAACTCCGAAACGGCGACGTCGGCCGTCCTCAGCGCCACGTTCCGGTCGTCGACGCCACTGGTGCTCGGCGCCCTGTGCGGTCTGCTCGGCGAGCGCACCGGCATCGTCAACATCGGCATCGAGGGCCAGCTGTTGATGTCCGCCTTCACCGGCTTCTACACCGCGGCGGCGACCGGAAGCATCTGGGCGGGTGTGCTGGCCGGCGCGCTCTCAGGTGCGCTCCTCGGGGTCTTCCTGGCCGTGTGCGCCGTCGCGTGGAAGATGGACCAGATCATCGCCGGCACCGTGATCAACATCTTCGTCGCCGGCATCACCTCGTTCCTCTACGCGCAGGGGAAGACGAGCCCGGGCGGGCTCGACGCCATCGGCATCCCGCAGCTGTCGCACATCCCGTTGTTCGGCAAGGTGCTGTTCGACAACACGCCGATCGCCTACATGGCGATCATCCTCGTGTTCGTGCTGCACATCGGCCTGTTCCACACCCGCTGGGGACTGCGCACCCGGTCGGTCGGCGAGCACCCGAGCGCCGCCGACACCGTCGGCATCAGCGTGTCCGGCATGCGCTTCCTCAACACGGCGCTCGCCGGCGGGATCGCCGGGCTCGGCGGCGCCTTCCTCAGCCTCGAGGCGGTGGGGACGTTCGAGCGGGGCATGAGCGCCAGTCGCGGCTTCATCGCCCTCGCCATCATGATCTTCGGACGGTGGAAGCCGGTGCTGGCGTGGGCGGGCGCCCTGTTCTTCGCCTTCACCAGCGCGCTGGCGCGGCAGCTGCAGTTCGACGATGTCATCGACGTGCCGCCGCAGTTCATCAACATCATCCCCTATGTCCTCGTGATCGTCGTCCTCGCGCTGTTCTCGGCACACGTCCGCCCGCCGGCGGCCGCCGGCCAGCCGTACGTGAAGGAGTGACGTGACATGACGATCGACCGACGTCCCTTCGCCGACCGGCCGATGGCGATGGAGGCGCGCGCCACCTCACCAAGCGCTTCCCGTCGGTGATCGCCAACGACGACGTCAGCATCCAGCTGCGCGAGGGCGAGATCCTCGGCCTGCTCGGCGAGAACGGCGCCGGCAAGAGCACCCTCGTCAAGATGCTCTTCGGGCTGTACCACCCCGACGAGGGCGAGATCCTCATCAAGGGCCAGCCGGTCACCCTGCGCAGCCCGGGCGACGCCATCGAGCGCGGCGTCGGCATGGTCCACCAGCACTTCCAGCTGGTGCCGGTGTTCACGGTCGCCGAGAACATCATGCTCGGCGCCGAGACCCACAAGGGACCGTTCCTCGACGCCGCGGCGGCGGCCAAGCGGATCCGCGAGCTGGCCCGGCAGTACGGGATGCCGGTCGACCCGACGGCCCTCGTCGAGGACCTGCCCGTCGGCATGCAGCAGCGCGTCGAGATCATCAAGGCGCTGTACCGGCAGGCCGACATCCTCATCCTCGACGAGCCGACGGCCGTGCTGACACCGACGGAGACCGACGAGTTGCTCAAGGTCATGCGCGACCTCGCCAACGAGGGCGCCTCGATCGTGTTCATCACCCACAAGCTCCGCGAGGCGATGACCGTCTGCGACACCGTCACCGTGCTGCGCGGCGGGAGGGTGGTCGGCACGACCACCCCGCGCGAGACCGACCGGGCCGGCCTCGCCAACATGATGGTCGGGCGCAGCGTGGTGCTGCAGGTGGAGAAGGGCGAAGCCCATCCCGCGGACGTCGTGCTCGACATCGCCGGCCTCGAGGTCGACGACGACCGCGGCCACCGCGCCGTGAACGGGCTCGACCTCCAGGTGCGGGCCGGCGAGATCGTCGGCGTCGCCGGCGTCGAGGGCAACGGTCAGCGCGAGCTCGTCGAGGCGCTGTGCGGCATGCGTCCCGCCAGGGCCGGGCGGATCTCGCTGCAGGGCGACGACATCACCAACCAGAAGGCCCACGCCATCAACCGCAAGGGCGTGTCGCACATCCCCGAGGACCGGGAGAAGCACGGCTTCGTCGCGACCTACTCCGTCGCCAGCAACCTGGTGCTCGAGCGCTTCGACGAGCCCCCGTTCGCCAAGGGGATCCTCCGCGACTTCGACGCCGTCCACGAGAACGCCCGCGAGCTCGTCGAACGCTTCGACGTCCGCCCGCGCAACATCCACAACCCGATGAACGCGCTGTCGGGCGGCAACAAGCAGAAGGTCATCGTCGCCCGCGAGCTGTCGCAGGGCGCCCAGCTCGTCGTCGCCGCCCAGCCGACCCGCGGCGTCGACGTCGGGTCGATCGAGTTCATCCACCGCCAGCTCGTCGACCAGCGCGACGCCGGGGTCGCGGTCCTGCTCGTGTCGGCCGAGCTCGACGAGATCCAATCGCTCTCCGACCGGATCGCCGTCATCTACGAAGGCCGCATCCAGGCCGTGCTGCCGGTCGCCGAGGCCACCCGCGAGCGCATCGGGCTGCTGATGGCCGGTGGCCACGAGGACCACGACGGCTGACGTCGGGCACGACCCCGGCACGTCGCCGAGGGGCTCAGGGGCGCCAGCGGGACATCCCTGATGGTTCCGGCGCGGCATCGCGCCGTACGTTCGAGCGATGGATGCGGCGATCGAGGTCGAGGCCTTGCGCAAGTCGTACCGCCGCCGGCGCGGCCGCGTGCAAGCGCTCGACGGGTTGGAGCTGACCGTGCCGACGGGCGGCGTCTTCGGGTTCCTCGGACCGAACGGCTCGGGCAAGACGACCACCATCCGGTGCCTGCTCGGCCTCGCCCGCCCCACCTCGGGACGGTGCCGCGTCCTCGGGAGCGACGCCCCGCACGGGCTGCCGAGCGGTGATCGGCGACATCGGCGCCCTGGTCGAGTCGCCGGGACTCAACCCCGGCGTGTCGGGACGCGACGCGCTGACGATCCTGGCGACCACCGCTGGCATCGGTCGTCGCGCCGTCGAGGCGACGCTCGACCAGGTGGGCCTGACCGAACGGGGCGACGACCCCGTGCGCGGCTACTCGCTCGGCATGCGCCAGCGGCTGGGGATCGGGATCGCCCTGCTCAAGGATCCGGCGCTGCTCATCCTCGACGAGCCGGCCAACGGGCTCGATCCCGCCGGCATCCGCGAGGTGCGCGAGTTGATCCGGCGCCTCGGGGCCGAAGGGCGCACGGTGTTCCTGTCCAGCCACCTCCTCGCCGAGGTCGAGCAGGTCTGTGACCACGTCGCCATCGTCGCCGGCGGGCGCACGGTCGCGACCGGCACCGTGGACGACGTCCTGGCGAGCACCCGGCCGGCAGCGGTGTGGGTGAAGGCCGCCGACCTCGTCGGCGCGGCCGCCGTGCTGGAACGGGCCGGGTTCACGGTCGCCGCCGACGGCGACCGGATCCGCGTCGACGTGGCCGCCGAGAAGACCGAGCTGGTGAGCCGCGCCCTCGCCGACGGCGGCCACTACCCCCGCGAGCTCCGTCCCGTGGACATCAGCCTCGAAGACGCCTTCTTCACGCTCACGGCCGACGACGGGCCGGGCCGGCCGTGAGCCGCCTGCTCCTCGCCGAGCTGCGGAGGATCGCCTCGCGGCGGCTGGTGCGGGTCACCGTCGCCCTTGCCCTGCTCGGGATCGTGCTGGGCGGGGCCGCGGCGTTCGCGTTCAGCGCCGCGCTGCCCGAGGAGACCTACCAGCAGCGCGTCGCCGAGGCGAAGGCGCGCCAGGACGAGCAGGACGCCACCATCGAGGCCTGCCTGCAGGAGCACGACGTCCGCCGGGGCGAGATCACCGACGAGATCGCCGCGCTGTGCTTCCCGGACGAGCCGGTCCCGGGAGCCGACGATCCCCGGTTCCACCGTCGCCGGTTGGAGGGCATCGTGCACGGTGTCACCGGTGCGCTGGCCGTCGTCGGGTGGGCCGTCGGCGCCTCGCTCGCCGGTGCCGAGTTCGCCTCACGCAGCATGACGACGCTGCTCACGTGGGAGACCCGTCGCGGCCGGGTGTTCCTCGCCAAGAGCGCCACCACGGTGGTCGCGACGGCACTGCTCGCGCTCGGCGCGCTCGCGCTGGTCGTGCTGGCCATGCTGCCGGCGCTGACCGTGCACGGGGCACCGCTCCAACCGAACGACCCCTCGTGGGCGTCGCTCGCCGGCGCGGTGGGTCGCGGCGTGGTGCTCACGGGCCTCTCGGCGGCGATGGGCTTCGCCATCGCCACCATCGGGCGCAACACCGCGGCCGCGCTCGGGGCGGGGTTCGCCTACATCATCGTGCTGGAGAACATCCTCGGCAGCTCGTTCGAGCGGTGGCGCCGGTGGCTCCTGCTCGGCAACGTGATCGTGTTCGTGTCCGGGGACGACAACGGCAGCGACATCCCCGGCCGCACCGTGATCGGCGCCGGTGTGCTGCTCGCGGTGGTCGCCGTCGTGCTGCTGCTGGCGGCGGGCGGGACGTTCCGGTCCCGCGACGTCGCCTGACCGGCGTCACGCCGGTTGCTCCTCCCTCGTCAGCTCGGCGGTGGCCGACACGACGATCCCGCCGCGCGGTCGTTGCGTCAGGATCACCTTGACCCGGCGCGGCTCGGCCGAGCCCATGATCTCGGCGGCGATCTCGGCGGCCAGCGCCTCGGCGAACACCGGCCGCTGCCGGAAGCGCCAGAGGTACAGCTTGAGGCTCTTCGTCTCGACGCACCAGCGGTCCGGCACGTACTCGATCTCCACCGTCGACAGGTCCGGCTGCGACGTGACCGGGCACACCGACGACACCTCGTCGGACGCCAGGCGCACGGACGTCACGTGCGCCGGCGCCGGGAAGACCTCGACGTGCTCGATCGGCTCGCGCGCCGTCGCGCCCAGCACCGTCAGTTCGCGCTCGCTCACCGCCCCCAGGCTAGGGAGCACGCCCCGTCTACGATGTCGCCCGATGCCCGGCCACCTGACCCCCGATCTGCTGGCGCGGGCGCCGAAGGCGCTGCTCCACGACCACCTCGACGGTGGGCTCCGGCCGGCGACCGTCATCGAGCTGGCGTCCGAGTACGGCTACGACGGGTTGCCGACCACCGACCGCGACGACCTGGCCCACTGGTTCAACCGGGGCGCCAAGCGCAACGACCTCGTGCTGTACCTCGAGACGTTCGCCCACACCGTCGGTGTGATGCAGCACAAGGACGCCATCGAGCGGGTGGCCTTCGAGTGCGCCCAGGACCTCGCGGCCGACGGCGTCGTCTACGCCGAGGTGCGCATGGCCCCGGAGCTGTGCACGGAGGCCGGACTGACGCTCGACGAGGCGATGCAAGCCATCCTCGACGGCTTCGCCAAGGGGTCCGCCGGGACCGAGCTGACGATCTACGCCATCGCCACGGCGATGCGCACGGCGGCCCGGAGCCTCGAGATCGCCGAGCTGGCGGTGCGCTTCCGTGACGCCGGCGTCGTCGGCTTCGACATCGCCGGCGCCGAGGCCGGGTACCCGCCGACCCGCCACCTCGACGCCTTCCAGTACGTCATGCGGGCCAACTTCCACACGACGATCCACGCCGGCGAGGCGTTCGGCCTGCCGAGCATCTGGGAGGCCGTGCAGTGGTGCGGCGCCGAGCGGCTCGGTCACGGTGTGCGCATCGTCGACGACATCGCCGGGCCACCGGGCTCCGAGCAGCTCGGCCGGCTGGCCGCCTACATCCGTGACACCCGCATCCCGCTCGAGCTGTGCCCGACGTCGAACGTGAACACCGGCGTGTGCGACTCCATCGCCGACCACCCCATCGGGATGCTCAGGCGGCTGCGCTTCCGCGTCACGCTGAACACCGACAACCGCCTGATGAGCGACACGTCGATGACCAAGGAGATGACGCAGGTGGTCGACGCCTTCGGGTGGGGGCTGCACGACC
The DNA here is from genome assembly GCA_963784255.1 of uncultured Acidimicrobiia bacterium. Taxonomy (GTDB): domain Bacteria; phylum Actinomycetota; class Acidimicrobiia; order Acidimicrobiales; family Ilumatobacteraceae; genus JALZMG01. The sequence continues at coordinate 985,066 of CAWAQO010000009.1, forward strand.
TGGAGTGGATGACGATCAACGGCGTGAAGAGCGCCTTCGCCCCGTTCCCGGAGCGGCTGCGCCTCATCGACGGGATCATCAAGCCGCGCTACGCGATGCTGCGCTCCGAGATGGCGCTCGGTGCGCCGTGAGCGGCGCACGACGTGACGGTGCGCCGTGAGCGGCGCCGGGTCGGTCGAGGTCACGATCGTCGAGCACCCGCTGGTCGCCGACGCGCTCGGCGCGCATCCGCGATCGCAGCACGCCCAACGCGCTGTTCCGGCAGAACCTCGAGCGCATCGGCACGCTGCTGATGGCGCGGGCCACCGAGGCGCTGCCGACCGTCGAGGCCACGGTCACGACGCCGCTCACCGAGGCCCCGGCGCGACGCCTCGCCGTGCAGCCGGTGGTCGTGCCGATCCTGCGGGCCGGGCTCGGGTTCGTGCACGCCGCCCAGGAGCTGCTCCCGGACGCCGACGTGGGGTTCATCGGGATCAGCCGCGACGAGGAGACGTTCGCGCCGAAGCCGTACGTCAACAAGCTGCCGGAGTCGCTGGCCGGGCGGCCGGTGATCGTGGTCGACCCGATGCTGGCCACCGGTGGCTCGCTGGTGCACACGTGCCAGCTCCTCCTCGAGCGCGACGCCCCGCTGCCGATCATCGTGGTGTGCGCGCTGTGCGCCCCGGAGGGGATCGCCCGCCTCCGTGACGCCGGCCTCACCCTGCACGTCGTCACCGCCGCCGTCGACGACCGCCTGAACGACCACGCCTTCATCGTCCCCGGCCTCGGCGACGCCGGCGACCGCCAGTTCGGCCCCCCGGCCTGAGCTGGTTCTGACGACATCCGCGTACCGTTTCTGGCCGGTTTCTGCGCACGGAACCGGATCAGGCCGTGCGGAGCGACCGGCGACGTTCGGCGTGGATGCGGCCGATCTGATGGGCGATGCCGCGCAGATCCTTGCGCTCCTCCTCGTCCAGGCGGATGACGCGCCAGCCGATCTCGTCGCAGGCCCGGTCACGGGCCTGGTCCTTGCGCATCGCCAGGTCACCGCCGTGCCACCAGCTGTGCCCCGGCTCGACGGCCAACCGAATGTCCGGCCAGGCCAGATCGAGGTGGATCAGCTCGCCCGACGGCAGGCGGAGCGGGTGCTGGCGAACCGGTTCGGGTAGGCCGGCCCTGCGGATCGCGTCGACCACGTCCTGCTCGAAGCCGCTCTGAGCCGGACGCAACGAGACGTGCTCGAGCCAGTGCTCGAAGCGCGTGACGCCCGTGCGTCCCGACCGGCGGACGCGTGCCAGGTAGTCCGCCGCGTCGTCGGGACGCACCAGCCCGCGGTGCCACGCGTCCTCTGCGGCTCGCTCGAAGCGGTACTGGTTGAACTGCCACGCCAGCCCCCACAGCATCCGCAGCGGGTGGGCGACACGGAACCCACCCGGGTGGTCGACGGCGTCGGCGTCGATGTCGATCCAGCTCGACCGCACGATCCGAGCTCCACTCGGCCAACCGCACGTTCCGGCGTTGCGGCAAGGTGATCTCGATCGGCAGTCTCGGCATGTTGCGCAGTCCATGCAGGACGCCTGCCGTCGGCCCGGACAGGAAGCTTCGTTCACCGCAGTGCAACTGCACCGCCATCGCCTTGGCTTCGAACGTCAGCTCGCGCGCCCGCCAGGCAGACGACGCCGGGGAGCACCGCGACGAGCGCCCCGGTCTGTCGAGCCCGGCCGATCGACCGTGGCGACATGCCACGGGCGACCAGTTGTGAGACGTCGGCGACCCAGTACTGGCCGGCGAAGAGGGACAGGACATCGGGACGGTTGACCACACCACCCTGATGGGCATCGCCAGTGCCGGAAGGGAAATCGCAGTTCTGATGACAGAAACCGGCCAGAACCGGTGCGGAATCGTGTCGTCAGAACCAGGTGTCGGCCAGCGCGTCCAGGTAGGGGGTGGGGTCGGCGTCGACGGCTTCGCCGTACAGCTTGACCTTGGGTTCGGTGCCGCTGGGGCGGACCTGGACGCGCACGCCGCCCTCGAGCGTCAGCCGCAGGAGGTCGGCCTCCGGGTACGACGGTGACGTCGATGACCTTGGCGCCGCCGAGCGTCTCGGGCGGATCGGCGAGCAGGTCGCGCACGAGCTGCGTGGCGACGGCCGGATCCATGGCGATCGAGCGGTCGGCGATCACGTGCCGGCCGTAGCGGGCGGCGATCTCGTCGAGGCGGGCCTGCATCGTGGTCCCCTCCTCAGCGGCGACGGCCGCCACCTCGGCGAGCAGCACCGCCGCCGTGATGCCGTCCTTGTCCAGCGGCCGCGGCGCGACGAGGTACCCAAGCGCCTGCTCGTAGCCGAACACGAAGCGGCGGTCGGGGTGGTCGAGGATCGCCCGACCGATCCACTTGAAGCCGGTGAACGTCTCGGCGAAGTGGACGCCGTAATCGGTGGCCATCGACCCGAGCAGCGACGACGACACGAGCGTCGTGACCACCATCCGGTCGTCGGGGCCGCCGTCGGTGGGCGCGGTGTGGCCGAGGATGTGGTCGGCGAGCAGCCAGCCCAGCTCGTCGCCGCCGAGGCGCCGCCAGGACCCGTCGGGTTGCGGGATCGCCGCCCCGAGGCGGTCGGCATCGGGGTCGTTGGCGAGCGCCAGCTGCGCCCCGTGCTCGGCGGCCAGCGCCATCACGAGGTCCATGGCGCCCGGTTCCTCGGGGTTCGGGAACGACACCGTCGGGAACGTCGGATCGGGCTCGAACTGCGACTCGACGACGAGCGGCTCGGGCAAGCCCGCCGCGGCGAACGCCCGCAGCGCGATGGCCCCGCCGACGCCGTGCATCGGCGTGTAGGCCACGGTGACGCCGGTGGCCGCCGGTCGCAACCGCACGGCCCGGTGCCGCCTCGACGTAGCGGCCGACCACCTCGCCGCCCAACCGCTCGATCAGCGGATCGTCCTCGTCGGCCAGCGGCACGCCGGTCGGGTCGACGAGCGCGATGCGGGCGGCGATGCCGGTGTCGTGGGGCGGGACGATCTGGGCGCCGTCGCCGAGGTACACCTTGTAGCCGTTGTCGGCCGGCGGGTTGTGCGACGCCGTGACCATCACGCCCGCCGCGCCATCGAGCTCGGTGAGCGCCCACGCCACCACCGGCGTCGGCAACGGACCCGGGAGCAGCAGGGCCCGGATGCCGTGGGCGGCCACGACGCGCGCCGTGTCGGCGGCGAAGACGTCGCTCTTGCGGCGGGCGTCGTAGCCGATCACGACACCCCGCGCGGCCGCCCGGTGGTCGGTGTCGAGCAGGTAGTCGGCGAGCCCGGCCGCGGCCTGGCGCACGACGGTGCGGTTCATCCGCAGCGGGCCGGCGCCGACGCGCGCCCGCAGGCCGGCCGTGCCGAAGGTCAGCCGGCCGTCGAAGCGGGCCGCCAGCTCGTCGTCGGGACCGTCGAGCAGCGCCTGCAGCTCGGCGGCGATGTCGTCGTCCGGCTCGGCCGCCAACCACGCCGAGGCCGTCGAACGCACGTCAGCTGCCGTCACGGCAACAGGGTACGCAGCTCCACGAGTGGGCGCGGGCCGACGTGGCTGATGACCTCGCCGGCGGCGAGCGACCCCAACCGGGCGCACTCGTCCAGCGAGAGCGCCCTCGAGTAGCCGTACAGGAACCCGGCGGCGTAGAGGTCGCCGGCGCCCGTCGTGTCGAGGACACGGGCGACGTGATCGGCCGGCACGGCGTGCACCGTCTCGGGCGTCACCACGACCGAGCCGTCCTTGCCGACGGTGATCGCCGCCAGCTCGCACTGCGTGCGCACCGCGGCGATGGCCTCGTCCATCGAGGCGACCTCGTAGAGCGACATCAGCTCCTCGCCGTTGCCGAACAGGATGTCGACGTCGTCGCGCACGAGCGTGACGAAGTCGGCGCGGTGGCGGTCGACGCAGAACGAGTCGGACAGCGTCAGCGACACCTTGCGGCCGTGGGCGTGGGCCACGCTGGCCGCCCGCCGGAACGCCTTCTTGGCGTCGTCGCGGTCGTACAGGTAGCCCTCCATGTAGAGCACCGCGCCGGCGGCGATCGTCGCCTCGTCGAGGTCGTCCGACGACAGCAGGCTGGACACCCCGAGGTAGGTGTTCATCGTCCGCTGGGCGTCCGGCGTGACGACGATGATGCAGCGCCCGGTCGGCGTGTCGCCGTGGGGACCGCCCGGGCGGAAGGCGACGCCGACGGCGTTGAGGTCGTGACCGAACACGGCACCCAGGTCGTCGTCGGAGATCTTGCCGATGTAGGCGGCCCGTCCGCCGAAGCTGGCGACGCCGCACATCGTGTTGGCCGCCGATCCGCCGCTCATCTCGACCGCCTGGCCGAGGGCCCGGTAGAGGTGGACGGCCCGCTCGGTGTCGATCAGCTCCATCGACCCCTTCACCAGCTGGTGCTCGACGAGGAAGGCGTCGCCGGCGTGGGCGATGACGTCGACCAGGGCGTTGCCGATGCCGACGACATCGAACGTGGCCGGATGGCTGTCGGGCACGACCAGCGAGGCTATCCCCGGGGATCGCTCGACAGGGCGGGCCGGTACCATCCCGCGGGTGACAGCAGGTACCGACCCCCACGCTCCTGCGGCCCGCGACCCGTACCGCCTGCCGCGCGCCGCCCTCCCCGCCCGCTACGACGTCGAGCTGGCGCCAGACCTGACCGGCGGGACGTTCGAAGGTCGGGTGGCCATCGCCGTCGACGTCCGCGAACCGGTCGAGGAGCTGGTGCTCAACGCCATCGAGCTCGACATCCACGAGGTCCGCGTCGACGGCAGCGACGTCGTGTGGCACCTCGAACCGGAGACGCAACGCCTGGTCGTCAGCCCGGCCGGCGGACTGCAGCCGGGGCGCGTCGACCTGGTCATCTCCTTCGACGGCGTGCTCAACGACAAGCTGCGCGGCTTCTACCGCAGCACCTACCGCACGACCGACGGCGACGGCCAGGAGGTCGAGCGGGTCATCGCCACCACGCAGATGCAGGCCACCGACTGCCGGCGGTCGTTCCCGTGCTGGGACGAGCCCGACTTCAAGGCGGTCTTCGGGATCACCCTCGTGATCGACCCCGACCTGCGTCGCCGTGTCCAACAGCCCGGAGGTCGAACGCTCGGAGCGGCCGGCCGGGAAGGTCGCCGTCCGCTTCGGCGACACCATGGTGATGAGCACGTACCTCGTCGCCTTCGTCGTCGGGCCGCTGGAGATCACCGAGCCCGTCGACGTCGACGGCGTGCCGCTGCGCGTCGTCCACGTCCCCGGCAAGGGCCACCTCGTCGGCTTCGCCCTCGACGTCGGTGCCTTCGCCCTGCGCTGGTTCCAGCAGTACTACGGCATCCCCTACCCCGCCGAGAAGGTCGACCTCCTCGCGCTGCCCGACTTCGCCGCCGGGGCGATGGAGAACCTCGGCTGCATCACGTTCCGGGAGAACCTGCTGCTGCTCGACCCGGCCCGCGCCACGATGGGCGAGCAGCAGCTCGTCGCCGATGTCGTCGCCCACGAGCTGGCCCACATGTGGTTCGGCGATCTCGTGACGATGCGGTGGTGGAACGGCATCTGGTTGAACGAGGCGTTCGCCACGTTCATGGAGCTGCTCGCCTGCGACGCCTACCGGCCCGACTGGGAGCGCTGGACGCTGTTCGGCCTGGAGCGGTCGGCGGCCCTCGAGACCGACTCGCTCGCCAGCACCCGCTCGGTGGAGTACGAGGTCCGCTCGCCGCAGGACTGCGAGGGCATGTTCGACGTGCTCACGTACCAGAAGGGCGGCGCGCTGCTGCGCATGCTCGAGCAGTACCTCGGCGTGGAGGAGTTCCGCCGGGGCGTCAGCCACTACCTCCGCACCCACGCCTACGGCAACACCGAGACGAACGACCTCTGGGACGCCATCGAGGAGACCAGCGGCGAGCCGGTCCGGCGGATGATGGACTCGTGGATCTGGCAGCCGGGCTACCCGCTGGTCACGGCCTCACTCGACGGCGACGACCTCGTCCTGCAGCAGCAGCGCTTCTCGTTCTCGGAGCAGGCGCTCGAGGGCGAGGACACGGCCACGACGTGGCTGGTGCCGGTCCACGTGCGCGCCGGCGAGACCGAGACGCGCGTGCTCCTCGACGAGCGCACGACCCGCGTCCCCCTCGCCGACCCCGCTGCGCCGGTGGTCGTCAACGCCGGCGGTCACGGCTTCTTCCGCGTCGGCTACAGCGACGAGCTGCGCGGCCGGCTCACCGGCGAGGTGCTCGGCTCGCTCGGCACGCTCGAGCGCTACAACCTCGTCGACGACGCGTGGAACGAGGTCGTCTCCGGCCGCCTGGCCGCGGCCGACTTCCTCACGTTCATCGAGGGCTTCGGCGGTGAGCGCGAGCTCGCCGTCTGGCAGGCCGTCGTGCTCGGCCTGCGCGGCCTCGGCCGCCTGCTCGACGACGACGCCTACCCGGCGTTCCAGACCCGCGTGAACGCGCTGCTGACGCCGGTCGTCGCCGACCTCGGCGACCCCGAGGAGGGTGAGGACGACCTGCGCGGCAAGCTGCGCGGCCTGCTCGCCGCGGCGCTGGCCATCCAGGGCGACGACGCCGCCACGCAGCGGCGGGCGGCGCGCTGGTACGAGCAGTCCGAGGCCGAGCCGGGCAGCGTCGATCCCGAGCTGGTCTCGGCGGCCACGTCGATCGTGGCGGCGAAGGGCGACGAGGCGGTGTTCGAGCGCATGGTCGAGGGCTCCCGCCACGGCGCCACGCCGCAGGACCAGTTGCGCCACCTGTACGCGCTCGCCGAGTTCGACGACGAGGGCCTGATCCTGCGGGCCTGCGAGCTGGCGATGAGCGGTGAGGTGAAGACGCAGAACGCGCCGTTCCTCCTGCGGTCGTGCATCGCCAACCGCCGCCACGGTGCTGCGGCGTGGCGCTTCGTGCGCCAGCACTGGCAGCAGGCCAACGACGCCTTCCCCAGCAACACGATCGTGCGGATGATCGACTCGGTGCGCCTGCTCACCGACGAGGCGGTGGCCGCCGACGTGCAGTCGTTCTTCGCCGAGCACCCGATCGCCCAGGCCGCCAAGACGCTCGACCAGGTGCTCGAGCGCCAGCGCGTCAACGTGGCCCTGCGGTCGCGCGAGGCGAAGGCGTTCGCGGCCGCCCTGTGACGGTTCTGGGTCCTGGAGCCGCCCCGCCGGGGGCGGTTCCAGGACCCGGAACGCGGGGTCAGCCGGCGGGCGACGGGTAGTCGGGCGGGTCCTCGCCGGTCGGGCGCTCGGTGTACAGGAACACGCTGTGGGACGGGTCGAACAGGCGGTCCTCGGTGCCCCACTCGCCGGGCAGGTAGCGCAGGCCCTGGTCGGGGTACTGCCACATGCCCTGGCCCTCCTTGCGCAGCTCGTCGGGCCCGGTCGCCGTCGGATCCCACCACAGGGCGGTGGCGTCGTCGATCCCGTGGTAGTCGGGGTAGTCCCACAGCCCCTTGTCGCCCCAGCTCAGCGACGGCGCGGCTGATCGCCCCTCGCGCCGTCGGGTCGGCGGCGAACAGGGCGTCGGCCCACGTCTGGGGTGTCAGGTTGGGCCCGGTGTTCTGCACGATCGAGAAGAACAGCGCAGCTTGTGGCTGGTCGACGCCGATCTCGGCGTCGGCGGGCGGCGGGCTGCCGTTGAACCACTCGTAGAGCGTCGGGTAGCCGGCGATGGTGGGATCGAGCCGGGCGGCCAGCTGGGTGACCCCGAAGGCGTGCTGCCACTGCTCCTGGTCGTACGTGCGGGCGAACGCCGTCGTGTCGACGAGCGTGGCGGCGGCGCTGATCCACTCGGGGAAGTACTGCTGGGCGGTGGCCTCGCGAGTGAAGTCGCGCGGGGCGACCGGGTCGCCGCGTGAAGATCACGGTGGTCACGCCGGCCGTCTTCAACCGGGTGATCGCCTGCAGCGCGGTCTGCTGGATCGTCGCCGGGTCGAGCTGGTACGGGATCACCTCGGCGAGCGGCGCGCCGGCGCCCTCCATGCTCGCCGCCAGCCGGTTGGCCAGCTCGGTCGAAGCCGGGCTGGTCTCGATGTAGATCAGACCGAACGTGCGCTCGGTCGCCTGGAGCTCCTCACCGGCGTGGCTGGCCGGCTGGCCGATCAGCTGCTTGCTGATGAACTCGAAGACGTGGTCCTGCTTCTGGGCCTGGCTGCCGTCGATGGCGAAGACGTAGGGCGCCCGCTCCTCGTAGAACTCGGTCGGCTGGCCCGGGACGCAGGAGATGCACAGCACGCCACGCGCCGCCAGCTCGTCGCCGAACGCGGGCGTCAGCGCCGGTCCCTGCCACACGACGAACGGCTGGATCTCCTCGGCGATGCGCACGGCGTCGGCCCGGGCGGCCACCTCGTCGGTCGCGCCGCCGGACGCGACGAACGGGACCAGCTCGACCGAGCGCCCGTACAGCTCGTAGTACGTCTCGTAGTAGCGGACGATGTTCTGCATCGTCTCGATCTGCTGCTCGTTGGTGTCGTCGGACGCGATCGCATCGGTGATGTAGTTGATGATCGGGTCTTCCTCCTGCGAGATGTAGTAGACGACCTTGATCGAGTCCGCCGTCACGCCCGTCGCGGTGGCGCCGCCGTTGTCGCCCTCGAACGGCGCGTAGCACTCCGGCGCGAAGTAGTCCGGGACGGCGATGCGGCCGAGCTCGGTGTCGCAGCGCTCGTCCCACGGCACGTCGATGCCCTGCTCCTCGGCCTGCGAGAAGCTCAGCGGGTAGGTGATCTCACCGCCGCCCTCGGGTGCCGATGACGCCGGCGCGCTGGCCGTGGGCTCGGTGTCGCCGGCCGTCGTCGCCGGCGCGGTCGAGCCCGTCGCTGCCGCGGTCGACGCCGGTGCAGCCGTGGCCGCGGTCGATGCCGCGGCGGCGTCGTCGCCGTCATCGTCGTCACCGCCGCCGCTGGTGGCGATGAGCACGCCGGCGACGACGGCCACCACGACGACGATCGCGGCGATCGGCCCCCACCGCCGCCACGCCCGTGACGTGCCGCCGTTGCCCCCTGCACTCGCTGGCTGCATTGCTACCCCCTTGTTCCGGAACGACTGATGGCGGCACTCGACGTGCCGAGGTACGACTCGACCACCCGTGGGTCGACGAGCACGTCGGGCGGCGGGCCCGTGGCGATCACCCGGCCGACGTCGAGGGCGACGAGGCGGTCGGCGATCGAGCTGACGAGCGGGATGTCGTGCTCGATGACGACGAGGGCGGCGCCCATCTCGTCACGCAGCCGGCGCAGCACGGGCGCCAACGCCTCGGCCTCGCGCTGGGCGATGCCGGATGACGGCTCGTCCAGCAGGATCACGGTCGGCCGGTGGGCGACCTGGCAGGCGAGGTCGACGATGCGCCGCGTGCCCGTCGACAGCTCGCGCACGAACGACGTCCGGAAGCGACCGAGGTCCATCAGCTCCATCAGCTCCTCGGCGCGCAGGGCCGTGCGCTCCTCGTCGTCGAAGACGCCGGGCAGCCGGACGGCGGCGGCGAGGGCGCTGCGGTGGCGGACGAAGCGCTCGTTGGCGACCTCGAGCGTCTCGAACACGGTCATCTCGGCGAACAACTGGGCGTCCTGGAAGCTGCGTCCCAGCCCTGCCGCGGCGCGGGCCGACGGCCTCGCCCGCGTGATGTCCCGGCCGCCGAGAACGATGCGCCCGCCGTCGACGGGGATGAACCCGGACACGAGGTCGAAGATGGTGGTCTTGCCGGCGCCGTTCGGCCCGATCAGGCCCACGATCTCGCGCTCGTGGACGTCGAAGCTGGCGCCGTCGACGGCCCTGATGCCGCCGAAGTTGCGCACCAGCCGGTCGACAGCGAGCGCCACGGGCGACGTCTCGGCGGCGGCCATCGTGGCCGGCGCCGTGGGGTCGGGCTCGGCGATCCCGCTGAGGAAGACGGACCGCAACAGGTCGGGCCGGTCGAGCAGATCGGCCGTCGGCCCGCTGAAGCGGATCACGCCCCGCTCCATGAAGTAGGCGCGGTCGGCGATCGTCAGGGCCACGTTCACGCTCTGCTCGACGAGCACGACGGCGACGCCGTCGGCCGCCAGCCGCTCGACGATGGGCAGCAACTGGCCGACCACGACGGGCGCCAGTCCCAGCGAGAGCTCGTCGATCAACAGCACGCGGGGGCGGGCGATGAAGGCCATCGCCAGGGCCAGCATCTGCTGCTGCCCGCCGCTGAGGTCGGCGGCGGCGACGTCAGCACGGTCGCGCAGCACCGGGAACACGGCGAGGACTTCGTCCGTCGCCGTGCGCACCCCGGCGGCGTCGCGGCGCTGCGTCCACCCGGCGAGCACGAGGTTCTCGGCGACGGTGAGCCCGCCGAAGACACCCGCCCCGCCGGGGACCTGGACGATGCCGTGCTCGGCGATCTCGTTCGGCGGCGCGTGGGTGATGTCGCGGCCGTCGAGCACGATCGCCCCGCGGTCGGCCTCGACGACGCCGCTGATCGACTTGAGCAGCGTGCTCTTGCCGGCGCCGTTGGTGCCGAGGAGGGCGACGATCTGGCCCTCGCGGACGTCGAGGTCGACACCGAACAGGACCTGCCGCTCGCCGTACCCGGCGTCGAGACCACGCACGATGAGCAGCTCGGCGTCGCCACGCCGGCGCTGGAGGAGGGCCTCGCTGCGGGCGGCCATCGCCCGCCACACCTGGGCGATGTCGCCCACGATGAACTCCGCCACGCTGCGGAGGATGAACGCGCCGATGGCGAACAGGGGCACCATCACGAGCATCCCGATGCGGATCGTCCAGATGTCGGCGAGCCAGCCGATCAGCGGCAGCACGGCCAGGCCGGGGATGACCCAGAGCGAGGCGATGGAGTACCCCGTCGCCCCGCGCGGGCCGGGATGGCCAGCGACAGCGTGGCGAGGATCGCCGGAGCGAGGATGGCGAGCAGGGCATTGATGACGCAGTTGAAGCCGACGGCGAGGACGATGTTCGGCGACAGGGCGAAGCCGACCAACGCAGCGGCGGCGGCCAGGCACACGTGGGCCAGGAAGCGGACGAGCCCGGCGACGTCGGCGCCGAAGCGGCGCGTGGCGATGCGTGCCCCGTACACCAGCCCGACGAGCTGGAACGGTTCGGCGATCGCCGCGGCGACGCCGCGCGCCCGCTCGTCGAGGCCGAACTCCTGCTCGTACAGCAGCGATCCGAGGACCACGAACCCGACGAGCGCGACGGCGACGAACGGCAGCGCCCACCAGATGCGGCGCAACGTGGGCACCTTGTGGGCGATCCGCCAGCTCTCGGCGAAGGACGGCGGCGGCTCCTCCGTCTCGACGACCTCGTCGGTGGCACCGGTGGCCTGCCGTTCCCAGCGCCCGCGCACCGGCTCGCGCAACCGCAAGGCCATGAGCGCGGCGACCACCGTGGGGATCACGAAAACGAGGAACGGGACGCGCCAGCCGAAGCGGTAGGCCAGCACGCCGGCAACGAGCGGCCCGACGAAGGCGCCCACCGCGTTGGCCGCCCGGTGCGTGCTGAACACCTTGTTGCGGACCTCGATCGGGTAGTAGTCGGCGAGCAGCGAGTTGTGCGTCGGGTCGATCACCGCTTTGCCGATCGAGCTGCCGGCCCGGGCGATCGTCAGCACCACCAGCGTCGTCGCCAGCCCGGTGAGGCCGGAGAAGAGCGCCCACACCAGCGCGCCGCCGACGACGAGGGGCACCCGGGCGCGCGGTCGGCGTACTGGGCGATCGGCACCTGCAGCGCCAGGGCGGCCACGCTGGCGAGGGCCACCAGGCCGAGCACGCCCGAGAGGTCGAGACCGAAGGCGTCGCGGATGTTCGGCAGCAGGATGCCGAACGCCGCCCGGTCGAGCTCGTCGACGGCGTTCAGGGCGAAGAGGATGACGAGGGGATAGGTCGGTGCGCCGCCGCACACGTCGTCCAGCCACCGGCCCGGGTGGCGGACCGCCGCCACGAACCGCTTCACGGCACCTGCTCCAGCTCCGGGGTCGGGGCGGCGGCCACGGGCGGCGCCGCGGGCTCGGGGGCCGTCCGGCGGCGACCGAGCACCCATCGCACGTACACGTCGCGGAGCCGGACGACGAGCGACGCCAGGCCGCCAGGGAGCACCAGCAGCACGAACAGGACGCCGGCGCCGGTGGTGAGGAAGAACCACTCCGGATCGGTGACGAACCACTCCGTCCCGCGGAGGTAGAGCGCGCCGAGCACGGCGCCCGTCGCCGAGCCGAGCCCGCCGACGACGGCGGCCACGAAGACCCGCAGGTTCTCACCGCCGCTCAGCGTCCCCAGGCTGAACGCCTGGTTGAGGTGGACGAAGAGGGCCCCGCCGATGCCGGCGATCGTGCCCGACATCGTGAAGGCGGTGAGCTTGGCCCGGACGGCCGGGACGGCGAAGCTCTGGGCGGCGCGCTCGTTGTCGCGGACGGCGACGATCACCCGGCCGGTGCGGCTGCGGCGCACGGCCAGCACGGCGGCGAAGACGATCGTCGTGATCACGACGGCGTACCAGTAGTACGCGGTGGCGCCGTCGATGTCGATGCGCCCGAACAGCGGCGGTCGCTCGAGCCGCTGGTTGCTGGCCGGGAACCAGTGGAACCACTTCTCGTTGAGCAGCCACGACTGCACGGAGAGGGCGAAGGCGAGCGTCGTGACGGCGAGGTACAGGCCGCGCAGCCGCAGCGCCGGGAGGCCGACGACGAAGGCGGTGACGCCACCGGCGACACCGCCGATGAGCAGGGCGAGCGTCAGGTCGAGGTGCCAGCGTGAGGTGAACGTGGCCGCGACGGCCGCCCCGATGGCGACGATGCCCATCTGGCCGAGGGAGATCTGCCCGGCCCAGCCGGTCAGCACGACGAGCGACAGGCCGATGAGGGCGAAGATGACGATGGCCGTGGCCTTGATGACCTGGTCGACGCGCAGCAGCGTCGGCACCAGCCACAGCCCGACGACGACCAGCCCGGCGAGGGCGAACTGGCCGGCCCGTACGAGCCCGAGGCGGGCGACCGCCGGCTCGAGCGGTCGGACCTCCTCGACGCCGCGCCACGTCGACGTCTCGTCGGTGTCCCGGCGGGACGTGTCGCGGCGTTGGAGCAGGAGGGCGATCAGCAGTGCCGCCGCCATCAGCGGGTCGGCCAGCGTCGGGTCGTCGTGCTTCCAGCGCACGCCGTACTCGAGGACGCCGAGGGCGATGGCGGTCAGCGCGATCGTCGGCAGCCGGGTCATCCGCCCGATCACCAGCGCGGTGAGCGCCTGGACGAGGGCGCCGATGCGGAAGGCGCTGCCGAGCGGGACGCCGAGCACGGTCGACTGCAGGAACACGGCGAGGAAGGAGAGCGCGGTGGCGAGCGACCACACGATGGTGGACAGCCGGCTCACCGGGATCCCGAGCATCGCCGCCCGGTCGCGGCGCTCGGCCGCCGCGCGGACGGCCAACCCCGTGCGCGTGCCGTTGAGGAACACGGCGACCGCGGCGATGGCCAGCGGGGCGACGATCGCGGCGATGAGGTCGTTGGCGCTGAGCACCACCGAGCCGATCTCGAAGCGCCAGTCGAACGGAGCGCTGATCCGCTCGGACGCCGCGTTGCGGCCCCACAGCCGGGGGATGACGATGGCCAGGGCGACGAGCAGGGTGGCGATGCCGACGCTGGCGACCGTCAGCACCAGCCGGGAGGCGTTGCGGAACCGCCGGACGATGACGACCTCGACGACGGCCCCGAGGACGAGCGCGCCGACGAGGCCGATCGCCAGGCCGAGCCAGTACGACCAGCCCCAGAACACGATCAGGCCGACGGCGAAGGCGACGGGCGCCGTGCCGAGGTCGGCCTGGGCGAAGTTGATGAACCGGTTGGCCCGGTAGACCAGCGCCAGCCCGACGGCCAGCAGCGCGGTCAGGAGCCCGAGCACGACGCCGCGCAGCCACAGCCCGAGCGGCATCCCGAAGAAGACGAGCTGGACGGCGAGGATGATCGCCGGCGCCCCCAGCGCCGAGACGACCGGCGCGAACCTGGACTGGCCGACTCGAGCCGACAACCCCCGAACGGTCACCCCCATGACGGTGGCGAACGGTAGTAGCGGCCGCCCGGCGGCCCGCTACCGGAGTGTCCAGCCAGCCAGCCAGCGCCTGCCCGCCGACGTGAGTGTCACCGTCGAGGCAAGCCTCCGTGGTGCCTGCCCGCCGACCCTGCCCGCCGCCGTGAGTGTCACCGTCGAGGCAAGCCTGCGTGGCGCCTGAACGCCCGCCGGAGGCAGCAACACGGCGGAGCGCAGCTCCATCCGACGACCGAGCGCAGCGAGGGAGCGGGTGGAGCTGAGGGGAATCGAACCCCTGGCCTCAACAGTGCGATTGTTGCGCTCTACCAACTGAGCTACAGCCCCGCGGACCCAGGATGTTAGCGCCGCGGGACGATCGACAGCGCTCCCCAATCTGGGCGGGGATCTCACCACCCCGCCATCTGGGCGGGATTCGTCCCAGCAGGTGCGAAGGATCCCGCCCAGTTCGGGGACGGTGGCGACGTCGGTCAGACGGCGTGCTGCCAGCGGTCGCTCGACCGCGGCGAGGGAACGGCGGCCAGGCGCGGCTGCGGCAGTTGCTCGCGCTGGCGCAGCTGGCCGAGCACGTAGACGTACGTGCACAGCGCGACGAAGGCGGCCCCGAACACCCAGAACATGGCGGGTGCCTTGGTGGTAGCGGCGAGGAACAGCGAGCACCCGGCGATGAGGGCGAGCACGAACAGCACGTTGGCCCGGCGCCGCTTGAGCGCGTCGCGGGTCGACACCGGTCGCGGCGCCGGCCGGCGGGTGCGGTCGGGAGCCACCCGCTGGCCACCGTGGCTGCGCTGGCGGGGCGTGGCGTCGTAGAGGCGGACGTCGGCGCGGGTCGCCGGCTGCTGCTGGTGGTGGTTGGTCGGCGAGCCGTGCGTGCGCACACCGGAACGCATCGTGGGCCGACCGGTGGCCGCCGGACGGCTGAGCGGCGACGGGGCCAGCGGGCGGACCATCGAGCGCATCGCCACGCCGCGGGACGGCATCGCCCGCTGCAGGCTGGAGAGCTGGTTGCGGAAGTCGCTGACGGAGGAGTTCGGACGGTTCTCGATCCGGGACCGCAGCAGGGGCGGCAACAGGACGGCTGCCCACGCGGCTGCGACGACCAGCAGAACCACTTGACCCATCAGTACTTCGCCCTTTGGTTGGGAATACGTACGTGTCGCGAAGGCGACCGCTCCGGTCCGTTCGGGAGCGTTCTTTACGATTCTACGACATTCCGTGACGGTGAGGCAACGACTGCTGTGTCACCCGACACATCGAGGGCGCCGTCGTCCTCGAGCGCGGCCCGCTTGTAGGTGCCCGAGCGGCCGCCTTGCTTCTCCCACAGGGCCAGCTCGCCGATGACCATGCCGCGGTCGGCCGACTTGCACATGTCGTAGATCGTCAGCGCCGCGGTCGCGCACGCGTGCAGCGCCTCCATCTCGACGCCGGTGCGATCGACCGTGTCGACGTGCACCTCGACGGCCACGAAGTCGTCGCCGATCTCGAAGTTCACGGAGACCGACCCGACCAGCAGCGGGTGACAGAGGGGGATCATGTCGGCGGTGCGCTTGGCGGCCTGGATCCCCGCCACCCGGGCGACGGCGAGCACATCGCCCTTCTTGACCTCGCGGTTGGCGATCGCCGCCGTGGTCTCCGGTCGCATCATCACCTTGCACCGCGCCACCGCTCGTCGGTGCGTCGGTTCCTTTGGTGTCACGTCGACCATGCGGGCCCGACCGAGGGGGTCGAGGTGCGTGAACGAGAGGTCGCTCATAGGTCTGCCCATTCTCGCACGCCTGCCCGCCGGGACCGACCCGGCCCAGGCCGTCAGCCGCCGCGGTGACCGGTGCGGAACGTCTTGGGCGCGCTGGGCCCGCCGCCCCGCGAGGGACCGGCCGCCGGGCGGGCGTCCGTGTCGTGGGGGTCGTACCCGCGGTCACCGTGCTCGTGGCGTCGCTCGTGCGTTCCCGGCGGGCGGGTGCCCTTCGGCGTGACGCGACCGGTGTTCTTCTGGCGCGACGGCTTCTTCGTCACGATCAGCCCCCGATCTGTGACATCGACCGCCGCGGACGGACGAAGTCGACCTGGTTGATGTGGTGTCCGGCCCACTTGGTGCCCACGGCCCGCTCGATGCGGGCGGCCAGCTGGTCGTCGTCCTCGCCGCGGCGCATCGCCTGGCGGAGGTCGAACTCGTCGGTGGCGAACAGGCACGTGCGGAACTGCCCGTCGGCGGTGAGGCGCACCCGGTCGCAGTCGCCGCAGAACGGCTTGGTCACGCTGGGGATGACGCCGACCGTGCCCCGCCCGTCGAGGTAGCGCCAGCGGTCGGCGGGGGCGGCGCCACGGGCGGGTACCTGCTCGAGCGGGTGGACCGCCGCGATGCGCTCGACGATCTCGTCCTGGCCGACGACGGCGCCGGCGGCCCAGCGGCCCGAGGCGTCGAGTGGCATGAACTCGATGAAGCGGACCTCGACGCCGTGCTGGCGCCCGAACTCGGCGAGGGGGACGATCTCGTCGTCGTTGACGCCGCGCTGGACGACCGTGTTCAACTTGACGGGCTCGAAGCCGGCCTCCTTGGCCGCGGCGATGCCGTCGAGCACGTGGTCGAACTCGTCGCGCCTGGTCATCTCGACGAAGCGTTGGCGGTCGAGCGTGTCGAGGCTGATGTTGAGGCGCCGCAGCCCGGCCTGGCGCAGCGGTCCGGCGAGGCCACGGAGCGTGGCGCCGTTGGTGGTCATCGCCAGGTCGACCGGCCCGCGGTCCGAGCGCAGGGCGGCGAGCTTGCCGACGAGCACCGGCAGGTGGGCGCGCACCGTCGGCTCCCCGCCGGTGAGGCGGATCGACTCCACGCCGTAGCGCTCGACCATCACCCGGGCGATGCGCTCGATCTCCTCGAACGTGAGCACCTCGCTGCGCGGCAGCCACACGAGGCCCTCCTCCGGCATGCAGTACGTGCAGCGGAAGTTGCACCGGTCGGTGACGGAGACGCGCAGGTCGCGGATCACTCGCCCGAACGGATCGACGAGGTCCACAGTTCCCACGGACCCCACGATATGCGGGGCGGACGCGATCGGGTCACCCGGAAGCCCCGGGGTGTCCTCGATCTGGGCGGGATCCGTCTCACCTGCTGGGACGGATCCCGCCCAGATGGTCCGCTGGTGAGATCCCCGCCCAGATTGGGGAGCTCAGCCGGACAGGAGGAGGACGGCCACCTCGTCGCCGTCGCGGAGCCCGTCACCGTCGGGGACGACGGCCAGCGCGTCGGCCAGGGCGGTGGCGGCGAGCTGGTGGCTGCCCTGGGCGGCGACCGGGCGGACGTGGTAGCGCCCGTCGTCGCCGAACGTGCCGGTGACCCGCACGAAGTGGACCTTGCCGTCGGGCTGGCGGCGCAGGTCACCGTCGGCCAGGGCGACGATGCTGGTCCGGGCCAGCCGCTGGTGCCCCATCATCCGCCGCAGCGCCGGGCGGGCGAGCAGCTCGAAGCTGACCAGCGAGCTGACCGGGTTGCCCGGCAACCCGAAGATGGGCACACCACTGAGCATCCCGAACGCGAACGGCTTGGCCGGCTTGATCGCCAGCTGCATCCAGCGCATGTCGGCGATGCGGCCGAGCACCGCCTTGACCACGTCGTAGTCGCCCATGCTCACCCCACCGCTGGTGACGATGGCGTCGTTCGACGTGGCGGCGTCGACGAGCACGGCCTCCAGGCGGGCCTCGTCGTCGGGGACCACGCCGCGGTGGTCGACGACGCACCCGGCCTCGGCCAGCAGCGGGGCCAGCATCGTGGCGTTGCTCTCGCGGATCTGCCCCGGTCGCAGCGGGGCGCCGTCGGTGACCAGCTCGTCGCCGGTGGACAGCACGGCCACGCGGGCGGCGGGGTGGACGAGCACCTCGCCGGCGTTGATGCTGGCCAGCACCCCCAAAACGGCCGGCGTGATGACCGTGCCGGCCGGCACCACGGTGTCGCCGACCCGGACGTCGTCGCCCACGCCGCGGACGGCCGCGCCCTGCGGCACGGCGCGGAACAGGCGGACCCGGTTGGATCCCGCTGCCTCGCTGTCCTCGACCATCGCCACCGCGTCGGCGCCGTCGGGCACCGGCGCGCCCGTCATGATGCGCACCGCCTCGCCCTCGCCGAGCACCCCCGCGTAGGGCGGCGCCCCGGCGGCCACCTCACCGACGACGCGCAGCTCGGCGGGGGCCGCGGCCAGGTCGGCAGCCCGGACGGCGAAGCCGTCGACCGCCGAGTTGGCGAACGGCGGCACGTCCTCGCCGGCCACGACGTCGGCGGCCAGCACCCGGCCCAGTGCCGCGTCCCTCGTCAGGACGACCGGCGCCAAGGGCGGGCAGGCCTCGAGCACGAGCCGTTGGGCGTCCTCGAGGTCGGTCACATGTTGCACCGTACGCTGAGCAGGGCGATGGCAGCACACCGGGCCTTCCCGGCCGACGGACGGGAGATCCGTTGGGAGACGTGGGACGGCGCGCACGAGGAACTGGTCACGTTGCGCTGGGAGAACGAGGCGTGGACGGTCACCGCCGACGTCGGCCGGGAGCGCGTGCAGTACGTGATGCGGCTGTCGCCGACGTGGCAGCTGCGCCAGTTCCTGCTGTTCCGGGATCTCGAGGACCCTGACCTGTGGCTGGCGACCGACGGGCACGCTCGCTGGGGCGAGATGAACGGGGCGCACCGCCCTGAGCTCGACGGCTGCCATGACATCGACATCGCGTGCTCGGCGTTCCCGATCACCGTGCCGATCCGGCGGCTCCCGCTCGGCGTCGGCGACGCCGCCGAGCTGCCGGTCATCACCGTCGACGTCGAAACGCTGTCGGTCGGCGTGGAGCAGCGACGGTACGAGCGCCTCGGCGAGCGCCGCTGGCGCCAAGTCCGGCGCGACGCGGCAGATCCCGCCGACGAGTTCGACGTCGACGAGCACGGCGTGGTCGTCGACCGCCCCGGCATCTTCCGGCGCCGTCCGTGAGGTTTCGGGCCCTGGATCCGCCCCTCCAGGGGCGGATCCAGGGCCCGGAACGTCAGGCGGTGCGGGCGGCGAGCAGGCCGTCGAGGAACTGGCGCAGCTCGGCGCCCTGCTGCGGGTCGCGCAGCATCAGCTCGACGGCGGCCGTGAGGAAGCCGAGCGGCGTCCCCGTGTCGAAGCGGTCGATGCGGCTGACGACACCGTGGAACGGCGAGCGGCGGGCCTGCGCGCGCAGCGCGTCGGTGAGCTGGATCTCCCCCAGCGCGCCGGGGCGGGCGGCGGCGATCTCGTCGAAGACGTCCGGCGTGAGCACGTAGCGCCCGATGATGATGAGGTCGCTCGGCGCCTCGTCCACGGGCGGCTTCTCGACGAGGTCGCCGATCGGCACCACGCCGTCGGCGTCGACCGGCCCGGTCGGGGTGATCACGCCGTAGGCACCGACCTCCTCGTGGGGCACCTCCTTGAGCGCGACGACGCTGCCCCCGGTCCGCGCGCACACGCCGTTCATGTGGGCGAGCAGTGACGAGTCACCCATCAGCTCGTCGGGCAGCAGCACGGCGAACGGCTCGTCGCCGATGGCCTCGCGGGCGCAGCCGACGGCGTGACCGAGGCCCCTGGGCTCGTCCTGGTACACGATGGTCGTCCGCCAGTCGGCGCCGATGCGAGCGCATCCGGTCGGCGAGTGCCGTCTTGCCGCTGGCCTCGAGGCTGGCGATGATCTCCGGGGACGGCTCGAAGTAGGCCTCGACGGCCGGCTTGCTGTGGCTGCTGACGATGACGATGTGCTCGATGCCGGCGCCCAGCGCCTCGTCGATGACCATCTGGAGCGTCGGGGTGTCACCGATCGGCAGCAGCTCCTTGGGGACGGCCTTGGACGCGGGGAGGAAGCGGGTGCCCATCCCGGCGGCGGGGATGACGGCGCTGCGAACCTGCATGCGGCCGACCATACCCAACCCCGTCCCGATAGCTTTCGAACCCGATGCCCACCTACGTGTACCGGTTCGTGGACACCGGGGAGACGATCGAGGTCCAGCAGTCGTTCACCGACCCGGCGCTCACCGAAGCGGCCCATCCCTCCACCGGCGCCGTCATGCCGGTGAAGAAGGTGTTCACGCCGGTCGGGATCACGTTCAAGGGTGGCGGGTTCTACAAGAACGACAGCCGGGGCTCGTCGAGCTCGTCACGGTCGTCGTCGAGCGACGGCGCCAAGAGCACCAGCTCGGCGAGCGACTCCTCGAGCAGCTCGTCCGGCTCGTCCGGCTCGGGCGACACGGCGAGCAGCGGGTCGGCCACGTCGAGCAGCACCAGCGCCGGGACCTCGTCGACCTGATCGCGTGCCGCCGGTAGCGTGACCGCACCGGCATCCCCCTGATCGTCCGACGATCCGGGAGGAACCCCATGAACCTCGTGGCCCGGGCCCGCCACGTCCTCGCCCGCCATCCGTCGCTCTACTGGATCGCCGTCACCGCGCTGGCCGCCGCCGGCGCCGCCGCCGTGGCCGACGCCACCGCGGCGGTCGACGTGGCACGCCGCGAGTGGGGAGCCGACCGGCCGGTGCTGGTCGCCACGGCCGACGTCGTGCCGGGCGAACCGTTGGCGGGTCGCGTCGAGGCGGTGCACCGGCCGGCGCCGACCGTGCCCGATGCGGCGCTCGTCGAGGTGCCGGTCGGCGCCGTGGCCCGCCAGCGCATCGCCGCCGGCGAGGTGCTCGTCGAGCCGGATGTGGCGTCGCCGGCCGGTCCGCGCGCGCTCGTGCCGCCCGGCTGGCTGGCCGTGGCGGTCGCCGAGCCGGTGCCGAGCGGGGCCGGCGTCGGCGACCCCGTCATCGCGGCGGGCGACGGCGCCGTGCTGGCGAGCGACGGCGTGGTCGTCGGCAGGCACGACACCGCCGTGCTGGTGGCCGTCCCGGCCGAGGACGCGCCGGCCGTCGCCCGCGCCGCAGCGGATGGCACCCTGGCCCTGCTGCTGGCGCCGTGATCAGCGCCAGCCGGTCGCCACGATCACGAGCACCAGCAGCCCGACGACGACGCGGTAGATGACGAACGGCATGAAGCTCCGCGTGCGGACGAGCGTCAGCGTGCCCCAGACGGCGATCCAGCCGGACACGGCAGACGTGACGATCCCGACCAGCATGGGGACGAGGAGGCCCTCAGGGATCCCGTCGCCGGCCAGGCCGGCCATCTTGAGCGTGACGGCGCCGGCCGTCACCGGGATCATCATCAGGAAGCTCAGGCGGGCGGCGGCGTCGCGGTCGAACTGGAGGAACCGGCCGGCCGTGATCGTGATCCCCGACCGGGACGTCCCCGGGTTCAGCGCCAGCGCCTGGGCGGCACCGACGACGAGCGCGTCGCGCGCCGTGTAGTTCTCGACCTTGCGACGTCCGGGCACGCGGTCGGCCCAGGCGAGCAGGAGCCCGCCGAGGATCAGCGACAACGCGATGATCGTCGGCGTGCCGAGGCCCTCGTCGATCTGGTCCTCGAACACCGCGCCGACGAGGGCGGCCGGGACGGTCGACAGCACGAGCAGCCAGGCGATCCGACCGTCCGTGGTCACCGGACGTCCACGCCGGAACACGGCGGCGGCACCCTCGCGCACGTAGACCGCGAGATCCTTGCGGAAGTAGGCGATGGCGGCCGCCAGCGTGCCGATGTGGAGGGCGACGTCGAAGGCCTTCTCGGTGGACGCCGACTCGAAGTCGTCCCAGCCGAACAGCCACGGGGCGAGGAGCAGGTGGCCGCTCGACGAGATCGGCAGGAACTCGGACAGCCCCTGGATGAGGCCGAGCACGAAGGCGTGGAAGATGGGCACGACGGCCGGGTGCTACGCGCCGCTCATCATCACGTCGCGGATCACCACGCTGACGCCGGCAGCCCGCATCGGCAACCAGTCGACGTCGCCACCGACCTCGACGATGTCGAGGAGCATCCGCTGCAGCGTCGAGGCGATCGTCAGCTCGCGGACGGGCGCCCCGACGGCGCCGCCGCTGATGAGCATCCCGGAGGCGCCCGTGGAGAAGTCCCCGCTGACCGGGTTGACGCCGGAGTGCAGCCCGCTGACGCTCTGCACGAGCAGGCCGTCGCCGACGGACGCGATCAGCTCGTCCTGGGCGCGAGTGCCCGGCTGCAGGGCCAGCGCCAGGCAGCCGACGCCAGGTGTGCCCGCGAACCCACCGCGGATGGCGTTGCCGGTCGACACCGTGGCGGCGCGGCGCGCCGAGTAGCTGTTGTGGACGAAGCGGGCGAGCGTGCCGCCCTCGATGAGCACGTTCCGGCGGGCGGCGAGGCCCTCACCGTCGACGTCGGTGGCGGTGTAGGCCAGCGGGTTGGTCGGATCGTCGACGAGCGTGACGGTCTCGGCGGCCACCTGCTCGCCGAGGCGATCGCGGAACAGGCTGCGGCCCTTGACCACGCTCTCGCCGTTGAGCGTCGACGAGATGACACCGAGGAACTGCGCCGTGACGAACGGGTCGAGCACGATCGTGAGGCGGCGGCTGGCCGGCTTGGTGGCGCCGAGCAGCCGGGTGGCCCGCTCGGCCGCCTCCGTCGCCGCCTTGGCCGGATCGAGGTCGCCGGGGCGGCGACCGACGGAGAAGCCGAAGCCGGTCTGCGTCTCGTCACCGTCGTCGGCGAGGCTGCTGACGCTGACGTAGCAGCCGTTCTCGCGGCCGCTCTCGCGGATCCCGGTCGTCGTCGCCACGGCCACCTCGGCCCAGGCGTCGGCGTAGTTGGCGTCGTCGATGCGGACGCGGTGATCGGCGGCGAGGGTCAGCCGCTCGAGCTCCTTGGCCAGCTCGATCTTCTGGTCGGTCGGGAACGACGCGAGGGTGTCGTCCCACAGCGCCTGCGGCGTGCGCGCCACGCCGTCGGGCTCGGCCAGCCCGGCCCACTCGTCGACGGTGCCGAACGTGACGTTGTCACGGGCCTCGCTGAGGACCTCGTCGACCGCGCCCGGGTCGAGCGTGCCGGCGTAGGCGAAGCCGGTGCGGCCGTCGCGGATGACGCGCACGCCGATGCCCTCGCTCTGGGCCGACACGAAGTGCTCGACGTCGCCCTCGTAGACGCGCACCGTGGTCTCGCCACCGCGGGAGACGTACGCCTCGATCTGCTCGCCGGCCTGCGCCTGGGCGACGACCTTGTCGGCGAGCGCCTGCAGATCCTGGGGTTCTGTCACGCCGCGGTCCCGCCGACGGTCAGCGACTTCACCCGCAGCGTCGGCTGGCCGGTGCCGACGGGGACGCCCTGGCCGTCCTTGCCGCACGTGCCGGGACCGCCCATCGCGAAGTCGTCGCCGACCACGTCGATGTCGCGCAGCGCCTGCGGGCCGTTGCCGATGAGGTTCGCCTCGCGCAGCGGCTCGGTGATCTCCCCGTCCTCGATCAGGTACGCCTCGGTCATCCCGAACACGAAGTCGCCGCTGGCCGTGTTCACCTGGCCCCCGCCGAGCTTGGCGATGTACACGCCCTGCTCGGTGTCGCGCACGATGTCGGCCGGGTCGGTGTCGCCGGCCGTCACGAACGTGTTGGTCATGCGCACCATCGGCAGGTGCATGTAGCTCTGCCGGCGGCCGTTGCCGCTGGGTGTCCGGCCCTCCTTGCGCGAGCGCAGGAAGTCCCACATGTAGTCGGTGAGCACGCCGTCCTCGATGAGGACGTTGCGCTGGGTGGCGTGGCCCTCGTCGTCGATGGCGAGCGTGCCCCACTCGCCGGCCATCGTGCCGTCGTCGACGACGGTGACGAGCGGCGAGGCGACCAACTGGCCGGTCTTGCCGCGGTAGACGCTGGCGCCCTTGCCGACGAGGTCGGCCTCCAGGCCGTGGCCGCACGCCTCGTGGAAGAGCACGCCGCCGGTGCCCTGCTTGATGACGACGGGCATCGCGCCGGAGGGCGCGGGGCGAGCGGAGAGCTTGGTGATGGCCTGGCGCGCCGCCTCCCGCGCGAGCTCCTCGACGTCGACCGTGTCGAACACCTCGAAGCCGATGGTGTGCCCCATCGACTGGTAGCCGGTCTGCATGCCCGTGTCGCCGTCGGCCACGGCGCTGATGCGCAGCAGGCAGCGCACGACCTCGTCGTCGGCCAGGAGGCCGTCGCTGTTCGCCACCAGCAGCCGCTTGCGGCTGTCGCCGTAGCCCGCCGAGACCTGCACGATGGCCGGGCCGGCCGACCGGGCGGCCTCGTCGATGCGCCGCAACAGCTCGACCTTGTCGGTCTTGGCGACCTCGTCCGGGTAGCGGGCGACGTCGTTGACCGCCCGGGTCGGGCGGGCGGTGAGGGCGACGGTGTGGGTACCACCACCGCCGGCGCGCGCCGCCGCGGCAGCAGCCTCGGCCGCCGTGCGCAGACCGGCCTCGCTGAGGTCGCTGGTGTGGGCGAAGCCGGTGGTCTCGCCGGCGACGACGCGGATGCCGGCGCCCCGGTCGCGACCGCTGGTGACCTGCTCGACGCGGCCGTCGTCGAGCCCCGCCGACGTCGAGCGCTTGTCCTCGGCGTACACCTCGGCGAACTCGCCGCCCTGCCCCATCGCCGTCGTCAGCACCCGCTCGAGGACATCGTGGTCGATCACCCGGTGCAGGCTATCTGCGGGCCTCCGCCCGCTCCCGGTGGGCGGCGGGCCGCCGACCGTTAGCGTCGCACGACGTGACGGTGGCGACGGGACTGCGCGGCGAGTCCGCGATGGTGGTGGGCGACGGCGATACGGCGATCGCGATGAGATCGGGCACGGTGAACGTGCTGGCGACGCCGCGCCTGGTGGCGCTGTGCGAGGAGGCCAGTTGCCGGGCGACCAACGGAGCGTTGCCGGACGGCACCACGACCGTCGGCATGAAGGTCCGCCTCAACCACTTGCAGCCGTCGCCGGTCGGCGCGCGCGTCGAGGCCGAGGCGTTGCTGCAGAAGGTCGAGGGGCGCCGGCTGACGTTCACGGTGTCGGCGTCCGACGACCGCGGGCTGGTCGCGGTCGGCCAGGTGGTGCGCGTGGTCGTGGACCTCGAGCACTTCCTCGGCAAATGTGGGACCCCATGAGCGAGCGAAGCGAGCGAATGGCGACCGAGCGAGCGCCAGCGAGCCGGGCGCAGATGGGGTGCGGGGGCGCAGCCCCCGGGGCAGTATGAGCGATCAGGACGCTGTCGACCTCGCCCTGTTGATCTTCCGCTGCGGTGTCGGGGCCGTGATGCTGGCCCACGGCATCAACCACGTGTTCGGTGGCGGCAAGATCGCCGGCACCGGCCGCTGGTTCGCCTCGATGGGGATGCGGCCCGGGTGGTTCCACGCCTGGCTGGCCAGCGTCACCGAGATCGGGGCCGGCGCGCTGTTGGTCCTCGGGCTGCTGGTACCGCTCGCCGCCGCCGGCGTCATCGGCGTGATGGTCGTGGCCGGGATCATCAACCACCGCAAGAACGGCTTCTTCATCTTCCGCCCCGGCGAGGGCTGGGAGTACGTGATGACGCTGGCGCTGGCGGCGATCGCGCTGGGCACGATCGGCGGGGGTCGCTGGTCGCTGGACGAGGCGCTCGACATCCGCGACGACCTCATCGGCACCACTGGCCTGTTGATCACGCTGCTCGGCGTGGTCGGCGCGGCGGTGACGCTCGGCGTGTTCTGGCGCCCCAACCCCCGTTCTGTCGTTTAGTTGCGGCCCGATCGGGCCGCAACCGAACGACAGAACGGGGGGTCAGCCCGCCGCGATGGGCGTGGAGGTCGAGGAGCAGGGCGACCTCGGCGGCGTGGTGCAGCGCCTCGCGGTTGATGTGCAGCACGAGGGCGGCGAACGGGTAGTCGGCGTACGGGCCCTCGTGCGGGCCGCAGGGTCGGCCGAGGTCGACCTCGCGCACGCCGGCGATCCAGGCGTCGTGGCCGCGGTCGAGCAGGGCGAGACCGCCGGCCGCGGTGAGCGGCCAGTCGGTCGTCTCGTACCCGACGCCGCCGTCGCCGAAGTGGTTGGCGGCCCGCTCGCCGAAGATGCCGATGGCGATGTGGGCGAGCCGCCAGGCGATGGTCGTGATGGGCGGGGGCGTCGGTTCGGGCATGGCGAACTCGAGGACCGCTTCCCCGGTCCCGACGGCGATGGGCGCCGACGACTCGCCTCGCGGACGGATGCTCCAGCAGCCGGGCACCGGCTCCCAGCGGTACTGCTCGTCGGTCAGTCCGTCGAGGCGGGGCCGGAAGACGTTGCCCCAGTGGAACTCCAGCTGCTCGATGAGCTCGTTGCGCCAGTCGATGTCCATGCGCCGAACGTACCCAGCAACGAGGACAGGAATTGTCCTCGTTGCGGCCAGACTGGACAGCGATGTCGACGGCCGGCCGGTTGCTGGAGGTGCTCTCCCTGTTGCAGGCCCGACCGCGCTGGTCGGGCCCCGAGCTGGCCGATCGCCTCGGCGTCACCGTGCGCACGATCCGCCGCGACGTCGATCACCTCCGCCAGTTGGGCTACCCGATCGACGCCACGGCCGGCGTCGACGGCGGCTACGCCCTCGGGGCAGGAGGGCGGGCGGTGCCCCCGCTGATGCTCGACCGGGACGAGGCCGTGGCCGTGGCCGTGTGCCTGCGCTCCACGGCCACCGAGCTGGTCGAGGGCGGCGACGAGGCCGCGCTGCGGGCGCTGGGCAAGCTGGAGCTGCTGCTGCCGCCGGCGCTGCGCCGGCAGGTCGGCACGATCGGCGCGATGACCGAGCAGCTCGGCGCGGCGGCCGACCCGGTGGCGCCCGACGTGCTCGTCACGGTGGCCAGGGCCTGTCGGGACAGCGAGCGGCTGCGGGTGACGTACTGCGACGCCAGGGGCGTCGTCAGCGAGCGGACGATCGACCCTCACCGGCTGGTGCGCACGGCACGGCGGTGGTACCTCGTGGCCTGGGACCGCGACCGCGACGCCTGGCGCACGTTGCGCATCGACCGCCTGGAGGCGGTGCAGCCGACCGGTCACCGGGTGGTGCTCGACGATCCACCCGATGCGGTGGCGCTGGTGCAGCGGGCGATCTCCACCGCGCCGTACCGCTACCAGGCCCGCATCGAGCTCGACGCCCCGCTCGACGTGCTGGCCCGGCGCATCCCGGCCGCGACCGGTCTGCTCGAGCCGGTCGACGAGACGACGACGCTGCTGACGACGGGCAGCGACGACCTGGACGCCCTCACCGGTCACCTGGTCGCGCTCGGCGTCGGCTTCCGCGTGCTCGAGCCGGACGCGCTGCGGCGTCACCTCGAGGCGACGGTTGCCCGCCTCCAGCGGGGGTACGGTCCGCCCATGACCGCATCGAACGCCGACGTCTCCCGGGCCACCGCCGACACCGAAGCGACGATGGCACCGCAGAGCGTGCCGGTGAACATGTACGAGGCCAGCGGGGCGCTCGTCCTGGTGGCGCCGCTGCCGGCCGTCACCGCCGGCGACGTCAACGTGGAGGTCCACCCGGGCGATCCGGCGACGGTGCGCTTCTGGGCCCACGTGCGCAGCGCCGGGCCGCGCCAGTACCTCCTCCACGAGTGGGAGTACGGCGGCTACGAGCGCCAGCTGGACCTGCCGAGCGGGTACGGCGCGGCCATCGAGGCTGCCCTGCACAACGGCCAGCTCGTCGTCCGCCTCCTGAAGGGCGACGCCACCGAGTCCCGCACGATCAACCCGGCCTGACCGGGGTCAGGCCAGGGAGGACGAGCGGGGATAGACGTCGGCCGGGTCGGTGACGACGTTGACGACGTAGGGCACGCCGGCGGCGAACGCGCGGTCGAGGGCGGGGCCGATCTCGTCCGGCTCGGTCACCAGCTCGCCGGCACCGCCCAGTGCGCGCACGACCTCGTCGTAGCGGCACTCGGGCTGCAGGTCGCAGGCCACGTCCCAGCCGTAGATCGCCTGCATCGGATGCTTCTCCAGCCCCCACATGCCGTTGTTGCCGACGACCAGCACGACCGGCAGGCCGTGGCGCACGAGTGAGTCGGCGTCCATCAGGCTGAACCCGGCGGCGCCGTCGCCGAGCACGGCGACGACCTGGGCCTGCGGGCGCACCACCCGGGCGGCGATGGCGTAGCCGAGCCCGTTGCCGAGGCAACCGTACGGGCCGGTGTCGAGCCAGCACCCCGGCTGGAACACCTCGACGTACTTGCCGGCGTATGAAGCGAAGTCGCCGCCGTCACAGATCACGACGGCGTCGCGGTCGAGCCGCCGGCGCAGCTCGCCGTACACCCGGCTCGGCTTGATGGCGCCCCCGCCGGCGTCGAGCGCCGGTGCCTCGGCGGCCCGGGCCGCGTCCTCGGCGGCGCGCAGCTCGGCGATCCAGGCCTCGTGATCGGCGCGCTGGCCGGTGTGATCGGCGAGCCCGCGCAGCGTGGCCGCGACGTCGCCGGCGACGGTCAGCACGTCGACGTGGTGGGCCTGCTGCGACGGCGCGTCGACGACGTGGGCGACCGTGGCCTCGCCGAAACGACCGAAGCCGAGCCGGAAGTCGAGCGGGGTGCCGAGCACCACGACGACGTCGGCCCGCTGCTTGAGCAGGCCGCGCGTGCGCAGGAAGGCCAGCTCGTGGTCGGCCGGCAGCGTCCCGCGGCCGAGCCCGTTCGTGAACACGGGGACGCGCAGGTGCTCGACGGCCGCGGCCAGCTCCGGCCAGGCGCCGGCCCAGTACACGTCGCTGCCGACCATCAACACCGGTCGCTCGGCCGTCGCCACCAGCGCCGCCAGCCGGCCGACCAGCTCGGGATCCGGCGCCTCGCCGCGGAGGGCGGCCTCGTCGACGTCCGGGACCTCGCCCTCGGCCGGCCCGAAGACGTCGAGCGGGAAGTCGAGGAACACCGGCCCGCGGTGCGGCGTGGCGGCGAGGGCCACGGCGTCGTGCACGGTGCGCCCGGCCTTCGTCGGGTCGGTGACCGTGGCCGCTCGCTTGGTGATCGACTGCAGGATCGGGACGTGGTCGAGCTCCTGGAGCGACCCCGCGCCCCAACGGGCCTGCGGCGCACGGCCGCCGAGCACGACCAGCGGGGAGCCGTTGAACCACGCCGACGTGACAGCTGACACGCCGTTGGTGATGCCGGGTCCGGCCGTCAGCGCGGCGACGCCGGGCCGGCGGGTCAGCTTGGCGTAGGCCTCCGCGGCGAACGCCGCCGACTGCTCGTGGCGGGTGTCGACGATCCGTACGCCCTGGT
This sequence comes from uncultured Acidimicrobiia bacterium, assembly GCA_963784255.1. Classification (GTDB taxonomy): domain Bacteria; phylum Actinomycetota; class Acidimicrobiia; order Acidimicrobiales; family Ilumatobacteraceae; genus JALZMG01. Next base: position 1,014,124 of record CAWAQO010000009.1, read on the forward strand.
TGCGGGCCGCTTCGTAGAGCGGCCAGATGTGCCCGCCGTTGAGGGTGAACATGACGTCCACCCCGAAACCCGCCATCGCGGCGACCGTCTGCTCCCCGGCGTGCCCCTGAACGCTCACGGGAGCAGACCGTAACGCCGCGTAGCCTGGGCGTCCTATGCAGGTGGCCGAGACGCGGGTCGAGCCGGCCCGGCAGCACCGCGTCTACTGGTGGAAGGAGGCGCTGATCGTCGCCGTCTTCTACCTCGTGTACTCGTGGACCCGGAACCAGTTCGGGTCCAACGCCGTCACCCTCGGCACCCCGCCCGAGCACGCCTTCCACAACGCCGAGCGGGTGATCCGGTTCGAGCGCCTCGTCGGCCTCTACCACGAGGAGACGCTGCAGGACCTGTTCCTCCCCTGGCGGGCCTTCATCCAGTTCTGGAACACCTACTACGGCACGGCCCACTTCTTCGTGACGATCGCCGTGTTCGCGCTGCTCTTCGTCAAGCGGCCGGCCGTCTTCCCGCAGTGGCGCAACAGCCTGGCGATCATGACCGCGTTGGCCATCCTCGGCTTCGCCCTGTTCCCGCTGATGCCGCCTCGCCTGCTCGACGAGCCGTGCCCGGAGTACGGCGGGGCGTGCATCCCGAGCGAACTGCGCGCCGAGGGCGGCACGTTCGGCTTCGTCGACACCCTCGAGGAGTACGGCGGACCGTGGTCGTTCGACTCCGACACGATGACCGAGATCTCCAACCAGTACGCGGCCATGCCGAGCATGCACATCGGCTGGTCGACGTGGTGCGCCGTGGCCATGTGGCCGCTGCTGCGACGGCGATGGCAACGGGTGGCCGTGTTCCTCTATCCGCTGGCCACCCTGTTCTGCATCATCGTCACCGGCAACCACTACTGGCTCGACGGCGCCGGTGGGCTGCTGGCATTCGCCGTCGGCACGCTCGCCGGCTGGGGCCTGCACCGCTGGAACCAGCTCCGGCTCGACCGCAAGCACGAGATGGCCCTCGCCGCCCGCGCGGCCTGAAACCCCTGCGAAGAACCCGGTAGGGTCGGCGGGCGATGTGGCTCGAAGGGATCCGTGAGCCAGCCGACCTTCGTGACCTGTCCGACGCCGAGCTGGTGGAGCTGTGCGGTGAGATCCGCGACTTCATCGTCGCGGTGGTCGCCGAGAACTCCGGTCACCTCGGCTCCAACCTCGGCGCCGTCGAGCTGACGCTCGCCCTGCACCGGGTGTTCGACTCGCCGACCGACGCCATCCTGTGGGACACCGGCCACCAGGCCTACGTGCACAAGCTCGTCACCGGGCGCCGCGAGGGCTTCGCCCAGCTGCGCCAGGGCGGCGGGCTGTCGGGCTACCCCTCGCGCGAGGAGAGCCGCCACGACTACGTCGAGAACAGCCACGCCTCGACGATCCTCTCGTACGCCTACGGGCTGGCGGTGGCGCGGGACGCCGGCCGCGACCCGCACCGCCACATCGTCGCCGTCATCGGCGACGGGTCGATGACCGGCGGGATGGCCTACGAGGCGCTCAACAACCTCGGGCACAGCCAGCGCCGCGTGATCATCGTGCTCAACGACAACGGCCGCAGCTACGCCCCGACGGTGTCCAACCTCGTGGCGTCGCGGCCGGGCCACCTGCCCGTCGCCGAGGAGACCGACACGCTCAAGGCGCGCATCGGTGAGTGGCTCTCCCACGCCCTCACCAACATCCGCCTCAACCCGGTGTACGTGCGCCGCCAGCGCAAGCTGGAGGAGTTCCTCCACGACGTGCCCGTCGTCGGCTCGCCGGCCGAGCGGGCCGTCGAGGCGTTCAAGGCGGCCGTGCGCGAGTTCCTCCAGCCGCCGTCGTTCTTCGAGGCGCTCGGCGTGCGCTACGTCGGGCCCGTCGACGGCCACGACGTCCAGGCGCTCGAGCACGCGCTTCCGCAACGCCGTCGAGCTGTCGGCCGAGGGCCCGATCGTCGTCCACGTGCTCACCCAGAAGGGCCGCGGCTACCCGCCGGCCGAGGACGACGACGAGAAGCACCTCCACGACGCACCGGTCTTCGACCCGGCCGTCGGGCCGCCCAAGGCCGTGCCCACCGGATACACCCAGGTGTTCGCCGAGGCCGTGATCAAGGAGGCCGAGGCCGACTCGCGGCTCGTCGCGATCACGGCGGCGATGGCCGGACCGACCGGGCTGCTCCCCTTCCAGGCCCGCTTCCCCGACCGCTTCTTCGACGTCGGGATCGCCGAGCAGCACGCCGTCACCGGCGCCGCCGGCATGGCCATGGGCGGGCTGCGCCCGGTGGTGGCCGTCTACTCGACGTTCCTCAACCGGGCGTGGGACCAAGTCGTCTACGACGTCGCCCTGCACCGCCTGCCGGTGGTGTTCTGCCTCGACCGCGCCGGCATCACCGGGCCTGACGGACCGAGCCACCACGGCGTGTACGACATGGCGATGCTGGCCAGGGTGCCCGGCATGCGCGTGCTGGCGCCGTCGAGCGCCGAGGAGCTGCAGCAGATGCTCCACGACGCTGTCGGTCTCGCCGACGAGGGCCCCGTCGCCATCCGCTACCCGCGCGGTCAGGCCCGCCACGTGTCCGAGCACGAGGTCGGCGTCGGCCTACGGGCGCGGCGGGTGACGGCGGCGGCGGTGCCGGAGGAGGCCGTGTGCATCCTCGCCATCGGCAAGCTCGTCGCCGCCGCCGAGCGGGCCGCCGAGATGGTCGCCGCCGACGGGACCGCGGTGACGGTCTGGGACGTGCGCTCCTGCGCGCCGCTCGACGACGACATGCTGGCCGACGCCGCCCGCCACCGCAGTGTGATCACCGTGGAGGACGGCGTCCGCGACGGCGGCATCGGCATGTCCATCGCCGACCGCATCGGCGGTCTGCGTTGCGCCGTCCCCGTCGAGGTGCTCGGCCTGCCGTCGCGCTTCATCCCCCACGACGCCAAGCCCGAGCGGATCCTCGCCAGGCTCGGGCTCGACGCCGACGGCATCGTCGCCGCGGTGCGGCGCTCGACCCAATCGTGACGCCGGCACCGCACCGCTCGGTGCTCGACCTGTCGCTGGTGTCGGCCGGGGGGACGTCGGGGCAGGCGCTCGCCGACACCACCGAGCTGGCCCGCCACGCCGAGCGGCTCGGCTACCTCCGGTTCTGGGTCGCCGAGCACCACAACATGCCGACGGTGGCGAGCACCGCGCCGGCGGTGCTGATCGCCCACCTCGCCGCCTCGACGAACCGCATCCATGTCGGCTCGGGTGGCGTGATGCTGCCCAACCACGCCCCCCTCGTCGTGGCCGAGCAGTTCGCCATGCTCGAGGCGCTGCACCCCGGCCGGATCGACCTGGGGATCGGGCGGGCGCCGGGAACCGACCCGGCCACGGCTGCCGCGCTGCGCCGCTCGCCCGACCTGACGGCCGAGGACTTCCCGGCCGATCTGCTCGCGGTGATGGCCCTGCTGGGCGACGAGCGCGTCGAGGGCTGGGAGCGCTTCGCCGCCACCCCGGCGGCCACGTCGCACCCGTCGATCGTCCTGCTCGGCTCGAGCGACTACTCGGCCCGCCTCGCCGCCCAGCTCGGGCTGGGCTTCGGCTTCGCCCACCACTTCGACATCCCCGGGACGCTGGACGCGGTCGCCCTCTACCGGGATCACTTCCGGCCGTCGCCCGAGCTCGACCAGCCCTACACCATCGTCACCGCCGGTGTGCTCGCGGCCGACGACGCCGACGAGGCGGAGCACCTGGCCGGTCCGGCCCGGCTGGCGATCCTCGGCATCCGCACCGGGCGGCGCATCACCCTGCTGCACCCCGACGAAGCCGCCGTGCACCCCGACCTCCCGGTGGCCCGCCAACTCCCGTCGAACCGCATCGTCGGGACGGGCCCCGACGTCGCCACGCGGCTGGCGGGGCTCGCCGCCGCGACCGAGGCCGACGAGATCATGGTCTCGACGATGGCGTACGGGCTCGCCGAGCGCGTCCGCACGCTCGAGCTCGTCGCCGAACATTGGACCGCGACACGAGATGCGAGCGAGTGAGCGCCAGCGAGCGAGCGGCGGCCAGCGGCCTGCGTGGCCGGGGAACGCAATGACGGAACACTGGACGTGAGCGTCGATCTCGAGTTGGCCCTCGAGCTGGCCGACCTCGCCGATGCCATCACGCTGCCGCCGTTCCGCGACCGGTCGTTCACGCTGGACTGGAAGGCCAACCGGACCGAGGTCACCGAGATCGATCGGGCCGCCGAGACGGCGATCGTCGAGCGGGTGCTGCGGGCCCGGCCCGACCACCGGGTGCTCGGCGAGGAGCACGGCACGGGTGGCCGCGCCGACTCGCCGTGGCAGTGGATCATCGACCCGATCGACGGCACGTCCGGCTACGTGCGCGGCATCCCGGTGTGGGCGACGCTCATCGCCCTGGCCCACGACGACGACGGTGTCGTCGCCGGCGTGGTGTCGGCGCCGGCGCTGGGGCGGCGGTGGTGGGCCGCCCGCGGCCTCGGCACCCACGCCGACGGCCGGCCGTGCCGGGTGTCGGACGTAGCCTCGCTGGCCGAGGCCCAGGTCAGCATCACGCTCAACGACGGCTGGGACCGGCTCGGACTGACGGCCGCGGTCGTCGGACTCGCCCAGGGCGCTCGCCGCGCCCGCGGCTTCGGCGACTTCTGGCAGCACGCCCTCGTCGCCGAGGGCGCCATCGACGTGGCCGTCGACGCCGTCGGCGTGGCCCCCTACGACATCGCCGCCGTCCGCATCCTCGTCGAAGAGGCCGGCGGCCGTCTCACCGACCGCCACGGCCGAGCGACCCACGAGAGCGACACCGCCATCAGCACCAACGGCATCCTCCACGACGAGGTTCTGACGACACTTTCCGGCCACGACTGACCGGAATCTGTCATCAGAACCGGGCCCGCGCCCGGAACACTCGGATGAGGCGGGGCGGTTTGATCTGCTGGTCGACGGCGTCGAGGACGCGGTCGAGCTCGACGCCGACCTCTGACGCGGCGTGACGGCCGGTCGCCGCCAGCCCGGTGCCCGCCACCAGGGCGACGGGGGCGACGATCAACACGACCGGACCGGCCAGGAGGGCAGCTGTGGCGGCGGCGCAGGTGCCGGCGGCGGCGACCGCCGCCCCGAGACCGGCCCGCACCCGGCGGTCGCGCCGGCGGTCGGCGGCGACGCGGACCACGCACGTGCCGGTGCCGGTGTCCTCGGCGGCGGCCTCGATGCGCCGCAGCTCCCCGAGGTGGCCCTCACCGGTGGCGTGACGAACCGTGCGGAAGGTCAGCCCGAGCGCGCCGGGGCGCTTGCGCCACGCCCCCCGTCCGGCGCGCAAGCGGTCCCGGCGGAGGTGGTGGCCGGTGACGAACCAGCTGTCGAGGCGGGCGAGCACGTCGGCTGCGCTGCCGGGCAGTTCCTCCTCGACGACCACCGTGGAGGCGCCGAGCAGGCGATCGCCGGCGCGGTGGGCCGGCGACGGACCGAGCCGCTCGACGGCCAGCGCCCGCAGCACGTGGTCCTCCGGGATGCCGACCTCGGACGCGGCGACCACGAGCGTCCGGGCGTCGACGCAGTCGACCTCCCACACCACGTCCGGCTCGACCGCGGCCAGCTCCGTCGCCCGCCGCAGGACGCGGCGGGCGGCGTCCCGATCGAGCGGCGCGGCGGGTTCCACGACCTCAGGCGTCGGGCTGGTCACCGACGACGGACACGAAGCTGACGCAGGCGCCGGGGCCGCCACCGAGGTTGTGCGTCAGGGCCTTGCGCTTGCCGGCCTGGACGCTGGCGATCTGGCGCTCACCGGCCTCGCCGCGCAGCTGCGTCCAGCACTCGAACAGCATGCGCAACCCGGAGGCGCCGATCGGGTGGCCGAACGACTTCAGCCCGCCGTCGGGGTTCACCGGCAGCTCGCCGTCGAGGTCGAACGTGCCGGCGAGGACCTCCTTCCAGGCGAAGCCGCGCTCGGCGAACCCGAGGTCCTCCATCAGCACCAGCTCGGTCGGCGTGAAGCAGTCGTGCACCTCGGCCATCGCCAGCTCGGCCCGGGGGTCGCTGATCCCGGCCTGCTGGTAGGCGTCCTCGGCCGACCGCACGACCTCGGTGAACGTCGTGTAGTCGTAGGCGGGATCGATCGGACCGGCGGCCGGCCCGGCGATGAACGAGAGGGCCTTCACGTACAGCGGGTGGTCGGAGTAGCGGTGGGCGTCCTCGGCGCGCACGATGATCGCCGCCGCCGACCCGTCACTGACGCCCGAGCAGTCGAAGATCCCGAGCGGGCCGGCCACCAGCGGACTGCAGGCGATGGTGTCCTTCGCCACTTCCTTGCGGAACTGGGCCCGCGGGTTGAGCGCCCCGTTGCGGTGGTTCTTCCAGGCGATGCGGGTCAGCACGTCCTTCATCTCGGCGGCGTCGACGCCGTACTTGTTGGCGTACGCCGGGGCGAGCAGGCTGAACGATGCCGGCGGCGTGATCGTCGGCCTGGTGCCGTCGTCGGCGGGGCTCGACGAGACGAGACCGGAGTACCCGGAGTCCTTGAGCTTCTCGACGCCGATCGCCATCACCACGTCGTAGGCACCGGACGCCACGGCGTAGCAGGCGTTGCGGAACGCCTCCGATCCGGTGGCGCAGAAGTTCTCGACGTGGGTGACCGGCTTGTGGTCGATCTTCAACGGCCGGCTGAGGGTGAGCCCGGAGAGCCCCGAGCCCATCGTGCCGAGCCAGAAGGCGTCGACGTCGTCGAGGGCGACGCCGGCCGACCCGAGGGCCTCCCCGGCGGCGTCGATGAGCAGGTCGTCGGTCGAGCGGTCCCAGTGCTCGCCGAAGGTCGTGCATCCCATGCCGACGATGGCCACCTGGTCGCGGATGCCGTGCGATGCCATGTCAGGCGTCCTCCTCGATGTCGATCGGTCGCGCTTTCCAGAAGTAATTGTGCACCCCGCCGCTCGTGTACAGACGACGGAACGTCATGGCGACGCGGTCGCCGATGGCGACGCTGGCCGGATCGACGTCGGTGAGCTCGCACTGGAACCGCCCGCCACCGTCGAAGTCGATCACCGCCGACACGACGGGCGGGCTCAGGCTGTAGGCCAGGCGGTCGACGGTGAACGTGGCGATCGTCGCCGGCACGTCGGCCATCGCCACCGGCTCCATGCGGTCGACGGCACCGGACACCATGCTCACCCGGGCCGGCGGCAGGTGGACGAACCCGCGCTCGTCGCGGCTGCCGACGAACCCGAACTTCCAGTCGTCGGTGCGGGCCGACGGCGGCGCGGCCGGGCGGTCGGGCTCGGGACGGCGCGGCGGCTCGCGCTCGAGGAAGCCGCGCCACGTCAGGAACTGGGCGTAGCTCACCTCGCGGGCGTCCTCCAGGCGGGCCCGCACCGTCGCGGCGCGCCGGAAGCCGGCCAGCGCGTCGGTGGTGCGCAGCAGCCACACATCGCAGCCGTCGGCGAGCAGCACCACGGCGATCAGCTCACCCGGGCCGGCGCGGTCGAGGACGTCGGCGAGCACCAGGGCCCAGTGCGCCGTGCCGGTGTTGCCGAGCCGGGCCGTGAGGTCGTCGGCGAGCGCCTCCGGCCGGGCGCCCAGCACGCGGCTCGCCGCCTTCACGGCGCGGGTGTGCGCGCCGGCGACGATGACGTGGTCGAGCTGGTCGGCGGCCACACCGGCGCCGGCCAGCGCCTCCTTGGCGGCGCGCTCGGCGAGGGGCACGTAGACGAACTCGCCGAAGCGCTCCTCCCACTGCTGCGAGAAGCTGTCGCCGGGCGTGCGCCAGCGGTCGGTGAACTCCGCCGTCACCGACGCCGCCCCGACGACCTCGGCCAGGACGTCGGAGCCACCGAACGCCAGCGCCACCGCCGCGTCGCCACCGCCCGCCTCGTCGACCGAGCCGGGCCGGCCGGTGCGCACGTCGGCGAGCACCGCCAGGCCGCCGGCCGCCTGGGCCATCCACGTCGCGCCGACGCCCGAGCGGATGGCACCGACGGCGTCGAACGCCGGGGTGTCGTCGGCGAGGCGGAGGGCGGCGTGGATCGCCGTGGCGTTGGTCTTGTCGGCGTACGCCGGGGCCGTCGTGGCGAACGCCAGCAGGCCGGGCCCGTAGCCGGGCACGGCGGCGAGCGCGAGGCGGCCGGCCTCGACGCCCATCGACGTCGTGTCCTCGTCGTAGCCGGCGACGCTGCGGGTGCCGGCCCCGCCCCCGCTGCCGAGCGCCGCCGTGATCGCCGACCGGGCCAGCCGCCAGGCGGGCACGTAGGCGCCATAGCTCACGATCCCGTGCATGCCAGAACAGTACGAGCGGGTTGACAGCAGCGCCATGTTAGGAGTACCTAACAGAACCCATGGATGCCCCCGCGCTCGATGACGGCGTGCTCGCCGCGCTCCGCCGCGCCGCCGTCACGGCGCACACCCTCGGCAGCGTCGCGATGCGCCTGACCGCCGGGCTCCGACGTGATCGTCGACGTCGTCCCCGGACTGACCCACCCCCGAGGCAGCGGCCCGCGGGCGGTCGACCCGTGCGGCTTCCGCCTGGCCGTCGCCAGGGCGTGGGCCGACCACCGCGCCGGCCGGGAGATCCGCCTGATCGGGCTGCCGGCCAGCGGCGCGCTGGAGATCGCATGGTCGGTGGCGCCGCCGGGAGCGGTGCTCGGTCTCGGCGCCGTGCGCGCCGTGTGCGCGGGCGAGCTCGTCTGGGCGTTCGCGTCGTTGCTCGGACCGGCGGAGGTCGCCGAGGTCGCCGCCGGCGTCGACGGCCCGTGCCCCGACGTGCGCGCCCGCCTGGTGCACGACGACCTGCTCGACGCCACGGTCGTCCACCTCGAGGCCGACGCCCCCGTGCGGCGCGCCCTCGACGAGACGCTGCGCCGCCTGGTCGCCGCCATCGGAGCCCACGAGGCCGTCCTCGCCTTCGGCCACGGCCCGGTCGGGGCGGTGCCGAACGACAGTCCGACGGGTCAGGTCGAGTGACTCGGTCCCGGCGGCACGTCGAGGAAGAACGACACGCCGTCGGGGTAGCACCAGAACCACTCCTCGCCCGGCTCGAACGAGCGGATCAACGGGTGCTCGGTCTCGTGGTAGTGAGCCGTGGCGTGGCGGTTCGGTGAGTTGTCGCAGCACCCGACGTGGCCGCACTGCTGGCACATCCGCAGGTGCACCCAACGGCCGCCCATCTGCAGGCACTCGTGGCAGCCGTCGTCGCTGGGCGTGACGTCGGCAAGGGTGTCGAGGTGGCTGCACACGGCCATCGGGCAATCCTCGCGCGCCGCGCCTACCATCCGCTCCTCATGGCAAAGGTGACGCGAGGGTTCTTCGGCCGGTCCCGTGAGCGCGATCCGCGGCTGCCCCCCGGCCAGTACGACGCCGGCCAGCAGTGGCCGGTGCTCAACGCCGAGGTGACGCCGCACCTCGACACCTCGACGTGGACGTTCACCGTCGAGGGTCTGGTCGAGCAGCCGACGACCTGGACCTGGGACGAGCTCCACGCCTTGCCCGGTGGCGAGTACCAGGGCGCCATCCACTGCGTCACGACGTGGTCCAAGTTCGACATGACGTTCGTCGGGGTCTCGGTGGACACGCTGCTGGCGATCGCCCGCCCGACGCCGGCGGCGACCCATGTGATGGCCTTCAGCCACACCGGCTACACCACCAACCTCCCACTCGCCGACGTGACGGACGGCAAGGCGTGGGTGGCCTGGACGGTCGACGACGAGCCGCTGCCACCCGACCACGGCGGTCCGGCCCGGCTGCTCGTGCCGCACCTCTACTTCTGGAAGAGCGCCAAGTGGGTCGCCGGCCTGCGCTTGATGGACCACGACGAGCCCGGCTTCTGGGAGCGCAACGGCTACCACGACCGCGGCGACCCGTGGCTCGAGCAGCGCTACCAGGGTGACTGAGCGCACCGATCCCTGGCGGACGGCCACCGTCGTCGCCGTCACGGACGAGACGCCCAACGCCAAGACGTACCGGCTCGCCATGCCGCAGCCGGTCGTGCACCGCGCCGGCCAGCACATGATCGTGCGGCTGACCGCGCCGGACGGCTACACCGCGCAGCGCTCGTACTCGATCGCGTCGGCGCCCGACGACAGCAACGAGCTCGAGCTCACCGTCGAGCGCCTCGAGGGCGGCGAGGTCTCGATGTTCCTCCACGATGTCGTCGAGCCCGGCGACGAGCTCGACGTCCGTGGCCCCATCGGCGGCTTCTTCGTGTGGGAGGGCGCCGGGCCGGCCCTGCTCGTCGGCGGCGGCTCCGGCCTCGTCCCGTTGATGTCGATGCTGCGCCTCGCCCGGCGCACCGACCGCGCCGACCTCGTCCGCCTGGTGGTGTCGGTCCGCTCCCCGAGCGACCTCTACTACGCCGGCGAGCTGCCGGGCCCGGAGACGACGATCGTCTACACCCGCTCGCCACCGCCCGACAGCGACCGCCGGCCGGGCCGTCTCGCCGTCACCGACCTCCCGGACGTCCCGGCCGACGCCGTCGGCTACGTGTGCGGCTCGGCCGGGTTCTGCAACACCGCCGGCGACCTCCTCGTCGCCGGCGGCCTCCCCGTCGACCGCATCCGCGTCGAGCGCTTCGGCCCCAGCGGTTGACCCGTTCTGTCGTTTGGTCGCGGCCCGATCGGGCCGTGACCGAACGACAGAACGGTTCTCCGCCGGGGCGGCCGTCGTCGGCTTCTCCGGCGGGCTCGGCACGTGGGTGACGGCGTCGGCCGACGGCGGGTCCGGCACGCCCTTCGACCACGTGCCGAAGCTGGACGGCTCGCTGTTCCTCGACGCCGCGACCCGCCGGGCGTACGCCCAGGACTTCGGCCAGATCGTCAGCGAGGAACCGGTCGCCGTGCTCCGACCGGGATCGGTGCGCGACGTCGCGAGGATGCTGCGGTTCGCCGGACGACACGGGATCCGGGTCGTCGGCCGCGGGGCCGGGCACACCGTGTTCGGCCAGTCGCAGCACACCGCCGCCATCGCCTTCGACCTCACGTCGCTCGACACGATCGGACCGATCGTCGACGGCTGCGTCACCGTCGACGCCGGGTGCCGGTGGAACGCCGTCCTGCCGGCGACGCTGGCCGCCGAGCTGATGCCGCCCGTGCTGCCCGACTACATCGGCCAGACGGTCGGCGGCACCCTCTCGGTCGGCGGCATCGGGGCGATGTCGTTCCGCGAAGGCGCCCAGATCGACCACGTCGTGGCCATCCGTGCCGTCACCGGTGACGGTCACATCGTGCGCTGCTCGGCGCGCCGCAACAGCGAGCTGTTCGAGATGCTGCTGGCCGGCCAGGGTCAGGTCGGCGTCATCGTCGAGGCGACGCTGCGCCTCGTGCCGGCGCCCACGCACGTCCGCGTGTACGACCTCGTGTATGCCGACCTCGCCTCCCTGCTCGCCGACCTCACCACGCTGATGGGCGACGAGCGGTTCGACCAGATGGAGTCGTTCATCTTCCCCACCGGACCCGGCTCGTGGGTGTACCTGCTCGAGGCGATCGGCTTCCACACCGACGCCGGTCCGCCCGACGACGCCACCCTGCTGGCCGGCCTCGGGCACGTCCCGGACCAGACGCAGACGGTCGGACCTCGAGTTCCTCACCTGGTCGAGCCGCGTGCCGACCCAACCTGCCGGTGCGCCCGAACCCGTGGTGCGACCTGCTCGTGCCGATGTCGGAGGCGGCGACGTTCCTCGGCGAGGTGCAGGCCACGATCGCCCCGATCGTCCCGGGCGACGCCTTCCAACTGCTGCTGATCCCGATGCGCTCGTCGCGGTTCACACGTCCGCTGTTCCGCACGGCCGACGAGGAGCTGATGATCGGCTTCGACCCGCTGCGCTCGCTGCCGCCTGGCACCGACGTCGAACCGGTGCTGACCTTCAACCGAGGGCTGTACGACCGCTGCAAGCAGCTCGGCGGCTCGCAGTACCCGATCAGCGCCATCCGCCTGGACAAGGACGATTGGAAGGTGCACTACGGCGACCAGTGGCCGCGGCTGCCGCGGCGAAGCGCCGCTTCGATCCCGATGACACGCTGGCCAGCGGCCCCGACGTCCTCGGCCATCGTGCGTTGATGGCGTGCGGCGAAGCCGCACCCGATCAGCGCGGCAGCACGTCGAGGGCGGCCTGGCGCAGCCAGTGGTCGGCGAGCGTCAGCAGGGCCATCGCTTCGACCATCGGCACGGCGCGCGGCAGCACGCACGGGTCGTGGCGGCCCTTGGCGGCGAGCTCGACCTCGTGACCCGCGACGTCGACGGTCTGCTGCGCCGAGGCGATCGTGGCCGTCGGCTTGAAGGCCACCCGCACGACGACGTCCTCGCCGTTGGACACGCCGCCCTGGACGCCACCGGAGTGGTTGGTGGCGGTCCGCACCCGTCCGGCGGAGTCGACCACGAACGGGTCGTTGTGCTGCAGCCCGGTGAGACGGGTGCCGGCGAACCCGCTGCCCACCTCGAACCCCTTGGCCGCCGGCAGCGAGAGCATCGCCTTCGCCAGGTCCGCCTCCAGCCGGTCGAACACCGGCTCGCCGAGCCCGGGCGGCACGTTGCGGGCGACGCACTCGACGACGCCGCCGAGGGAGTCGCCGTCGCGGCGGGCCTGCTCGATGGCCGCGACCATGCGCTCGGCCGCCGCCGGATCGGGGCAGCGCGTCGGCGTCGCCTCGACGTCGGCCAGGGTCACGGTGGCGGGGTCGACGTCGGTGTCGATGTCGTGGACCTGGGAGACCCACGCGACGACCTCGATGCCGGCGACCTCGGCGAGGAGCCGCCGGGCGACGGCGCCGGCGGCCACGCGCCCGACCGTCTCGCGGGCGCTCGAGCGCCCTCCGCCGCGGTGGTCGCGCAGGCCGTACTTCCGCTCGTAGGTGAAGTCGGCGTGCGACGGCCGGTAGACGTCCTTCAGGTGGTCGTAGGCGCCGGGGTTGGCGTCCCGGTTGCGGACGAGGAGGGCGATCGGCGTCCCGAGCGTGCGGCCCTCGAACACGCCCGACACGATCTCGACGGTGTCGGCCTCGTCCCGCTGCGTCACCAGCCGGCTCTGCCCGGGGCGGCGGCGGTCGAGGTCGTGCTGGATGTCCGCCGCCGACACCGCCAGCCGCGGCGGGCAGCCGTCGATGACGACGCCCACGCCCCCGCCGTGCGACTCGCCGAAGGTGGCGACGCGGAAGAGCGTCCCGTAGGTGCTGGCCACGGCGCCAGGATATGGAGCATCGAGGGGCATGTCGTTGTGCCACGGTGTGCGGAGTGCGAAGGTTGGGCCACCGATGAGCGCGCCGCACTTCCACGTCCCTGAGCCACCCGCCCGTCCCGGCGAGGAGCCCGACTTCTCCTACCTCGACGTGCCCGCCGCCGGGTCCGTCGAACGCCCACCGATCGACGTCCAGCCGGCGACGATCCGCCACCTGGCCTATGCCCTCATCCGCGTCCTCGACGACGACGGTCGAGCAGTCGGGCCGTGGGTGCCCGACGTCGACGACGACCTGTTGCGCAAGGGCCTGCGGGCGATGGTGACGACCCGCGTCTTCGACGAGCGCATGGAGCGGGCGCAACGTCAGGGCAAGACGTCGTTCTACATGCGCTCCACCGGCGAGGAGGCGTTCGCCGTCGCCCACGCGCTCGCCCTGGAGCCCGGCGACATGTTCTTCCCGAGCTACCGGCAGCAGGGGTGGCTGGTGGCCCACGACTGGCCGCTCGTCGACCTGATGTGCCAGATCTACTCCAACGAGCGCGACCGCCTGCACGGCCGGCAGCTGCCGGTGCTGTACTCGGTTCGTGACGCCGGGTTCTTCACCGTGTCCGGCAACCTCGGCACCCAGTTCGTGCAAGCAGTGGGTTGGGCGATGGCCGCCGCCATCAAGGGCGACTCGGCGATCGCCTCAGGTGTTGTCGGCGACGGCACCACGGCCGAGGCCGACTTCCACTACGCCCTCACGTTCGCCCACACCTACCGCGCGCCGGTGGTCCTCAGCGTCGTCAACAACCAGTGGGCGATCTCGACGTTCCAGGCCGTCGCCGGCGGCGACGGCGACGCCACGTTCGCGGCGCGGGCCATCGGCTTCGGCATCCCCGCCCTGCGCGCCGACGGCAACGACTTCCTCGCCGTCCTCGCGGTGACGCGCTGGGCGGCCGAGCGGGCCAGGGCCGGCCTCGGTCCCACGCTGATCGAGTGGGTGACCTATCGCGCCGCGGCGCACTCGTCGTCGGACGATCCGTCGCGGTACCGACCACAGGGCGAGTGGGCCGCCTGGCCGCTCGGTGACCCGATCGAGCGACTGCGCCGGCACCTGGTGGAGCGCGGCGTCTGGTCCGACGAGGAGCACGCCGCACTGCAGGCCGAGGTCGACGACGCCGTGCGGGCGGCGGCGAAGGAGGCGGAGACCTACGGCACGCTCCTCGACGGCCGGCTGGCGTCGGCGCGGAGCATCTTCGACGACGTGTTCGCGGAGATGCCGCAGCACCTCCGAGAGCAGCGCGACCAACTGGCCCAGGAGCAGTCGCAATGACGGCGATGCCGATGAACGTCGCCCTGCGGTCGGCGATGGACGTGATGCTCGAGCGCGACGACGACGTCGTCGTGTTCGGCGAGGACGTCGGCTTCTTCGGTGGTGTGTTCCGGTGCACCGACGGACTGCAGGCCCGCTACGGCGAGCACCGCGTGTTCGACACGCCGATCGCCGAGGGCGGCATCATCGGGGTCGCCGTCGGGATGGGCGCCTACGGCCTGCGGCCGGTCGCCGAGATCCAGTTCGGCGACTACGTCTACCCCGGGCTCGACCAGTTGATCTCGGAGGCCGCCCGGCTGCGCTACCGCTCGAGCGGCGAGTTCACCGCCCCGATCACGGTGCGCATGCCCGTCGGCGGCGGCATCCACGGCGGCCAGACGCACAGCCAGAGCCCCGAGGCGCTGTTCACCCACGTGTGCGGCCTGAAGACCGTCGTGCCGTCCAACCCCTACGACGCCAAGGGGTTGCTCATCGCCGCCATCGAGGACGACGACCCGGTGATCTTCCTCGAGCCGAAGCGGCTCTACAACGGTCCGTTCGACGGCCACCCCGACCGACCGATCGTGCCGTGGTCGGCCCACCCGCTGGGCGACGTGCCCGAGGGGCACTACCGCGTGCCGCTGGGCGAGGCGATCGTGCGGCGGCCCGGCGAGGACCTCACCGTCCTCGCCTACGGCACGATGGTCCACGTGGCCGAGGCGGCCGTCGAGGAGACCGGCGTCGACGCCGAGGTCATCGACCTGCGGACGCTGCTGCCGCTCGACACGGACGCCATCGTGCGCTCCGTGCAGAAGACCGGTCGCTGCGTCGTGATCCACGAGGCCACGCGCACGAGTGGATTCGGCGCCGAGCTGGCGGCGCTCGTGCAGGAGCGGTGCTTCTTCCACCTCGAGGCACCCGTCGAGCGGGTGACCGGCTGGGACACGCCGTACCCGCACGCCCAGGAGTGGGACTACTTCCCCGGCCCGGCCCGCGTCGGCGCCGCCTTCCGCCGGGCGATGGCGGCCTGACGTGGCGACGTACACCGTCAAGTTGCCCGACGTCGGCGAGGGCGTGGCCGAGGCCGAGGTCGTCGAGTGGCACGTCGCCGTCGGCGACACGGTCCACGAGGACGACGTGCTGGCCGACGTGATGACCGACAAGGCGACGGTCGAGCTGCCCTCGCCCGTCGACGGCGTGATCCGCTCGCTTGGCGCCGAGATCGGCGACGTGGTGGCCGTCGGCAGCGTGCTCGTCACCATCGAGCTGGCCGGCGCCGAGCCGGCCAGCGCCGAGCCGACCGGCGCCGCCGACGGCGACGGCGACGGCGAGGTGCCGGCGGCCGGCGACGGCGACGTGCCGGATTCGCCAACTCTTCGCGAATCCGGCACCACCAGCGCTCCCTCCCGCGACAAGTTGCCGGAAACGGCACCGGAACCGGCCACGGAGGTGGCACCCGCGGAGGTGGCACCCGCGGTGGGAGCCGCCGCCGGGGCCGCCGCGGGGCGCAACGGGGTGGTGCTGGCGGCGCCGGCGGTGCGCGACCGGGCGCGACGTCTCGGCATCGCCCTCGGCGACCTCAGCGGCTCGGGACCGGAGGGCCGCGTCACCCACGCCGACCTCGACGCCCGCCTCGTCGAGGCGCGGCCGGCGGCGGCCGCCGCGCCCACGCCCGGCCGGCCGGCCCGCCCGGCGCCGGCGGCGGGCACCGTCGAGGACATCAAGATCGTCGGCCTGCGCCGCAACATCGCCGAACGGATGGCGGCGTCGAAGCGGCGCATCCCCCACTTCACCTACGTCGAGGAGATCGACGTCACCGACCTCGAACGGCTGCGCCAGGAGCTCAACCTCTCGCGCACCGAGGCGCAGCCCAAGCTGTCGTTGCTGCCGTTCCTGATGCGCGCCGTCGTCCAGGCGGTCGCCATCCACCCCGAGATGAACGCCCGCTTCGACGACGAGGCGGGCGTCGTGCACCGCCACGGGGCCGTCAACCTGGGCATCGCCGTCCAGACCGCCCGCGGGCTGATGGTCCCGGTGGTCGCCGACGCCGGCGCGCTGGACATCTGGCAGGCGGCCGGCGAGGTCGCCCGCCTGGCCGACGCCGCCCGCTCCAACAAGATCACGCTCGCCGAGCTGAGCGGCTCGACGATCACGATCACCAGCCTCGGCGCCCTCGGCGGCGTGGTGTCGACCCCCGTGATCAACGCCCCCGAGGTCGCCGTCGTCGGCGTCAACAAGGTCGTCCAGCGGCCGGTGTACGTCGACGGTCAGCTCCTCCCCCGCCAGCTGATGAACCTCTCGTCGTCCTTCGACCACCGCATCGTCGACGGCGCCGACGCAGCGGAGTTCATCCAGCACGTGAAGTGGTTGCTGGAGACGCCGGCCTTGTTGTTCGTCGATCGCGCATGACCGACGACGAGCTGCCGTCGACCTCCGAGCTCCAGGCCGCGATCGTCGCCGCCGCCAGGTCCTCCGGCCGGCCGGTGCTGGACGCCGGACGGGGTCAGCCCAACTGGCTGGCCACGACGCCCCGCTCCGGCTTCTTCACGCTCGGCCGCTTCGCCGTCGACGAGGCGGCGGCGGCGAGCCGCAGCGCGCTGTGGGGCGAAGCGCCGCCCGCCGACGGCCTCGCCGACCGCCTCGCCGGGTTCCTGGCGGCCGACGGATCCGAGGGCGCCGCCTTCCTCGCCACCGCGGTGCGCTACGGCATCGACGAGCTCGGCTTCCAGCCCGACCCGTGGGTGCACGAGCTGGTTCGGGCCGTCCTCGGCGCCGGGTACGCGTCGCCGACCCGGATGCTCACCCATCTCGAGCAGGTGCTCGAGCGCTACCTGGTGACGGTGACGGACTCGGAGCCCGGGCCGGCCGGCCGGTTCCACGTGTTCGCCACCGAGGGCGGCGCGGCGGCGATGGCGTACGTGTTCCGCACCCTGCAGGAGAACGAGCTCGTCGGGCCCGGCGACAAGATCGCCATCGCCACGCCGATCTTCACGCCGTACCTGCAGATCCCCGTGCTCGAGGACTTCGGCTTCGACGTCGTCGAGCTGAAGGCGGCGCACAACGCGCCGTACCGGTTCGACGATGGGTTCCTCGAGCAGCTGCTCGACCCGGCGATCAAGGTGTTCTTCGTCGTCAACCCGGGCAACCCGGACAGCCGGGCGATCCGGCCCGAACGGCTGCGCCAGCTCCGCGACCTCGTCCTCGAACGGCGTCCCGACCTGATCATCGTCGCCGACACGGTGTACGCGACGTTCGTCGAGGGCTTCCGCAGCATCCTGGCCGACCTGCCGCGGCACGTGATCTGCCTGCACTCGTTCTCCAAGAGCTTCGGCGCCACGGGCAACCGCCTCGGGTTCGTCGCCGTGCACGCCGACAACGCCGTGGACGAGCTGCTGGCGGCCCAGGCCGGCCCGACACGCGATCGCCAGCAGGCGCGCTACCGATCGGTCACGTCCGACGTGGCCGCCCTGCCGTTCATCGCCCGGATGGTCGCCGACAGCCGCGAGGTGGCGCTGCACAACATCGCCGGGCTGGCCACCCCCGACCAGGTCCAGATGGCCCTGTTCGCCCTCGCCTCGCTGATGCCGGCCGGTGCGCCCTACACCGCCGCGTTGCGCGCCGAGCTGGCCCGCCGGCTCGACGCCCTGCTGACCCCGCTCGGCGTGCCCGCCCCCGGCGGGCAGGACAGCATGTACTACGCCCTCGTCGACCTGCTGGCGGTGTGCCGCGCCCGTCATGGCGACGACGTGGCCGCGTGGCTGGCCGCCAACGTCCGGCCGGAGCAGGTGGCCTTGCACCTCGCCCGGGAGCACTCGGTCGTGGTGCTGCCGGGGCAGATCTACGACGCCGACAGCTGGGACGTGCGGGTGTCGCTGGCCTCGCTCGACTCCGACGAGCTGCACGCCGTGGGGGTCGCGATCGGCAGCACCGCTCGACGACGTCACCCGGAGCGTCGCGGCCTGACCGCCGACATCCGGGTTCCGTGTGAGGAACGCGGCCAGAAACCGCCCGCGATCTTCGTCAGAACCGCCGGGTCAGCCGTAGTAGGGGTTCTCGCCGGTCGAGTGGTCGGTGAGGTCCTTGACCTTCTCGATGCCGTCGATGGCCTCGACGAGCATCCGCTGCACGCCGTCCAGCATCGTGAGGCGGCTCATCGAGCAGCCGTGGCAGCCGCCGCCCATCGTGAGGTAGGCCGTGCCCTCGCCGTCGTGGCCGACGTAGGTGACGAAGCCGCCGTGCTGGGCGAGCGCCGGGTTGACCTCGGTGGCCACCATCGCCTCGATCTCCGCCGAGAGCTCGTCGTCACCGGTGAGCCCCTCGATGACCGGCGCCGCCGGCCGGTTGGGGTTCTTGATCACGAGGCCCTGGGTGTCGGTGTGGTCGAGCGTGGCCCCCTGCAGGAGCTCGACGTCGCGGGCCGGGACGACGACCTTGAGGTCGCCGTGGGTGCGGACCTCGTCGGTGAACGCCGCCGTGAGGTACTCGTCGAAGCTGAGGTCGTAGCGGAAGGGCTCGCCGGGCCCGGACGCGATCTCCAGGCGCAGCCCGAGCTGGGTGGCCTCGGGCTCGGCGTCGCGCAGCTCGAGCAGCTTGGCCAGCGCGTCCGGCGTGATCTCGACGATCGGCTCGCTGACCGCGGTCGGCTCGGGGGGCGGGCCGGCGAGTGGACTCGTACGTTCGACGGCACTCATGCCTTCACGCTACCGGCCACCGCCGTCGACCTGGAGGCGTTGACCGGTGACGTAGCCGGACCCGTCGCTGCAGAACCACAGGACGGCCGCGGCGATGTCCTCGGGCTGGCAGACCCGCCCGAACGGTGACGCCGCGTCGAGCGAGCGGAGGTGCTCCAGCGACCGGTCGCCGGTCATCGCCCTGGCCAGGCGGACGCCCATCTCGGTCTCGACCAGCCCGGGGGCGACGACGTTGACGTGGATGCCGTTGCCGCGCTCCTCCTTGGCCAGGGTGGCGGCCAGCGCCTCCAGGGCCGCCTTGGCCATGTTGTAGGGGGCGCCGAACGGGGCCATGTGCGAGGTGGCCACCGACGAGATCATCACGATGTCGCCGCGTGAGCGCTGGCGCATCGAGGGCAGCACCAGGCGGGCGAGGTGGTGGGCGCTGATGGCGTGGGTGGCGATCAGCCGGGCGACCTCGCCCGGGTCGGTGTCGGCCACGGCGTTGCCGCGCGAGGCGATGCCGGCGTTGGCCACCAGCAGGTCGACGAAGCCGAAATCGTCGAGCACGTCGGCGACCATCGCCGCGTCCGCCTCGGCGTCGTCGACCGACGCCTCGTAGGCGCGGGCCACGCCGCCCGCATCGGCGATCGCCGCGACCGTCGCCAGCGCCGCGTCGCGGTCGCGGCGGTAGTTCACCGCCACCGCCGCTCCTTCGGCGGCGAGCCGTTCGGAGATCGCCCGTCCGATGCCCCGGCCGCCCCCGCTGACCAGGGCGACACGACCGTCGAGTTGACCCATGTGCCAACCTTGGCCCGTGACCGACGGCAGCCGCAAAGCCGTGCTCTACGCGTTCGGCGCCAACCTCGGGATCGCCATCGCCAAGTTCGCCGGGTTCCTCATCACCAGCTCGGCCGGCCTGCTCGCCGAGGCCGGTCACTCCCTCGCCGACACCGGCAACCAGGCCCTCCTCCTGCTCGGTGGCTCCCGCGCCAAGCGGGCCGCCGACACCCGCCATCCCTTCGGCTACGGCCGCGAGCGCTACTTCTGGGCCTTCGTCGTGGCCCTCGTGCTGTTCTCGATGGGCGGGCTGTTCGCCCTCTACGAGGGCATCTCCAAGCTGCGCCACCCGCACGAGGTCGAGAACCTGCCGGTCGCCATCGGCATCCTCCTGTTCGCCATCGTCCTCGAGTCGATCTCGCTGCGCACCGCCTACAAGGAGGCCAGCAAGCACAAGTCGGGGAACGTGTCGTGGTGGCGCTGGATCCGCAACGAGAAGGAGCCCGAGCTGCCCGTCGTGCTGCTCGAGGACATCGGCGCCGAGATCGGCCTGTTCTTCGCCCTCACCGGCGTGCTGCTCGCCCACTTCACCGACGAACCGCGCTGGGACGCCGCCGGATCGCTGGCCATCGGCATCCTGCTCGTCGTGATCGCCATCGTGCTGGCCATCGAGATGAAGGGCCTGCTGATCGGCGAGAGCGCCTCGCCGGCCGACATCCAGGCCATCGAGGAGGCGATCAGCCACTCGCCGCACGTCAACCGGCTGATCCACCTGCGCACCGAGCACCTCGGCCCCGACCAGCTCCTGGTGGCGGCCAAGGCCGAGTACTCGCCCGACCTCACGGTCGACGGGCTCGCCGAGGCCATCGACGAGACGGAGCGGGCGCTGCGCGCGGCGGTCCCGACGGCCACGCTCGTCTACATCGAGCCGGACGTCTACCACGCGCCGGCCGCGCCGGCCGCGCCCGCCGCGCCGGCCTCGCCCGCCTCGTGAGCCGGCCGATCGTGCCGCTCGGCATCGGGCTGATGCTGGCGGCGGTGCTGATGTTCTCGAGCAGCACGACGATCGTGAAGTGGGCGGAGGAACCGGGCTCCGTCGTCGCCTTCTGGCGCATGATCGGCGCCGTCGTCCTGTGGTGGGTGGTCATCCTCGTGCGCCGCGCCGCCACCGGCCGCCCGCCTCCGTCGGCGGCGGCGTGGCGTGCGGTGCTGCCGGCCGGGCTGTTCTTCGGCCTCAACATCTCGCTGTTCTTCACCGCCGTGACCCACACGAGCATCGCCCACGCCGAGTTCATCGCCGCCCTCAGCCCGCTGCTGCTGGTGCCGCTGGGCGCCGCCTTCTTCGGCGAGCACCCCGACCGGCGGGCCCTCGCCTGGGGTGGTGTGTCGCTCGTCGGCCTCGCCATGGTGCTGTTCCTCGGTGGCAACCAGGGTGGCGCCTCGGCCGGCGGTGACCTGCTCGTCGTGCTCGTGATGCTGACGTGGGTGGGCTACCTGCTCACCGGGCGGCGGGCCCGGGCCACGGTCGACGTCGTCGACTTCATGTCGACGGTGATGCCGATCGGGTTGCTGACGTGCGCTCCCGTCGCCGTCGTCCTGGCGGGTGACGAGATCGGCTCGATGTCGGCCAAGGGGTGGATCGCCGCCATCGTGCTGTCCGTGATGACCGGCATGATCGGCCACGCCCTCATCGCCGGCGCCCAGCGTGAGGTCGACGTGGCGACGATCGGCATCGTCCAGGTCTCCCAGCCGGCCATCTCCGTCGTCTTCGCCTCCCTCATCCTCGGCGAGCAGATCCGCGCCGCCCAGGTGCCCGGGATGTTCCTCGTCATCGTCGGCCTGGTCGCCTTCACGGTCGTCAGCCAGCGTCGCGGGCGGCCGGGACGGGCTAGCGTGGTCGCCGACGAACACGGGGAGCTCACGGGATCAGTGGGCTGAGAGGGCGGCTGCCGCCGCCGACCCGAGAACCTGAACCGGGTAATGCCGGCGGAGGGATGGAAACGCAGTGGGCACCACGGTCGCCGTGATCACCGGGGCAGCGAGGCTCGACGGGCGCGCCGTCGCGGCGGTCCCGCCCGACGCCGTGATCATCGCCGCCGATGGCGGCCTCGATCACGCCCTCGAAGCCGGACTCGAGCCGTCCGTCCTGGTCGGTGATCTCGACTCGATCTCCGCGATCGGGCTGGCCTGGGCCACCGAGCACACCGAGGTGGTCCGCCACCCGGTGGACAAGCCGGCCACCGACACCGAGCTGGCCATCGCCCACGCGGCGACGCTCCAGCCCGATCACCTCGTCCTGCTCGCCGGGCAGGGCGACCGGCTCGACCACGCCGTCGCCGCGCTCGGCGCCCTCGGCGCGCCGGAGCTGGCCGGGATCGCCACGCTCGAGGCGTGGTGGGGCGGCGACCAGCTGCGCGTCGTGCACGGGCCGGGCGAGGCCCGCCTCGACCTGCCGGCCGGCACGACGTTCTCCGTCCTCGCCATGCACGGGCCGTGCGAGGGGGTCAGCGTCGACGGCGCCCGCTGGCGCCTGCGCGACGACCACCTCGACCCGCTCGTCGGCCTCGGCGTGAGCAACGTGGCCGAGGAGCCGCCCCTCACCGTCGCCGTGCGCCGCGGCATCGTCACCGTCGTCGTCCCGGACGTGGCGTCGTGAAGGCGCTCGCCGCGCTCGCCATCGCCGCCGGGCTGGTGACGGCGTGCGCGGGCGACGACGACCCCGACGGCGTCACGCTCGTCGTGTACGACTCGTTCCCGACCGACGACACCGACCTCAACGCGGCCCTCGCCGCGTTCACCGAGGAGACCGGGATCGACGTCGAGCTGCTCGTCGCCGGCGATGCCGGGACGATGGTGTCCAAGGCCGAGCTCACCGCCGGCAACCCCGAGGGCGACGTGATGTTCGGCGTCGACAACACGTTCCTGTCGCGCGTGATCGACGGCGACGTGTTCGAGCCGTACGAGGCAGCCGGGCTGGGCGCCGTGCCGGCCGCGCTGCGCGACCTCGTGCCGGACGGCGAGGCGACGCCCGTCGACTTCGGCGACGTGTGCGTCAACTACGACAGGACCTGGTTCGACGAGCAGGACCTCGCGCCCCCGGCCGACCTCGCCGCGCTGGCCGATCCGGCCTACCGCGACCTCCTCGTCGTCGAGAACCCGGCCACCTCGTCCCCCGGGCTGGCGTTCCTCGCGGCGACGATCGCCGAGTTCGGCGAGGACGGCTGGGCGGACTACTGGACCGGTCTCCGCGAGAACGGCGTGGAGGTCGTCGACGGGTGGACCGAGGCCTACTACGAGCGCTTCAGCGGCGCCGGCGACGGCCCCCGGCCGTTGGTCGTGAGCTACGGCACGAGCCCACCCGTCGAGGTCGTGTTCGCCGATCCGCCGATCGAGTCGGCGACGACCGGCGTCATCGACACGACGTGCTTCCGCCAGGTCGAGTTCGCCGGCATCCTGCGCGGCACGGACGCCCGCGACGAGGCCGAGCAGCTCGTCGACTACCTGCTCACGCCGGCGTTCCAGGAGACGCTGCCGCTGACGCTGTACGTCTACCCGGCCAACGCCGACGTGCCCCTGCCCGAGGTGTTCACGGCCAACGCCACGATCCCGGCCACGCCCCACACCCTCGACCCGGCGACCATCGCCGCCGAGCGGGAGGCCTGGCTCGACCGGTGGACCGACACCGTCCTGCGGTGATCCCCCAATCTGGGCGGGATCCTCACCACCCGGCCATCTGGGCGGGATCGTCGCCACCTGCTGGGACGGATCCCGCCCAGATCGAGGGCAACGTGCTGCCCCGCTGGCTCCTGGCGACCCTCGTCCTGCCGCCGGCCGTCTTCCTCACGGTCTTCTACGCGTTCCCCTTCGTGACGCTCCTGGCGCGGGGACTCAGCCCGGCCGCGGTCAGCGAGACGTTGGGGCGGGCGACGACCTGGGACATCCTCTGGTTCACGCTCTGGCAGGCCGTGGCCAGCACGGCCCTGACGCTCGCCGCCGGGCTCGCCCCGGCCTACGTCATCGCCCGCTTCCGCTTCCCCGGTCGCCGGCTGCTGACCGGCCTGCTCACCGCGGTCTTCGTCCTGCCCACGGTCGTGATGGGCGCCGCCATGCTCGCCCTGCTCCCGGCGCCGTTGGAGCGCGGGATCGTCGCCATCCTCGCCGCCCACGTGGCCTTCAACCTGGCCGTCGTCGTGCGCACGGTGGGCGCCGTGTGGGAGCACCTGCCGCCCGACCTCGAGGCGGCGGCGGCCACCCTCGGCGCCTCGCCGTGGCGGGCCTTCCGCGAGGTCACCCTCCCACTGCTGCGGCCGGCGTTGCTCGCCGCCGCGGCGATCGTCTTCGTGTTCACGTTCACGTCGTACGGCGTCGTCCGCGTCGTCGGCGACGTCGGGACCACGACCGTCGAGGTCGAGATCTGGCGTCGGGCCACCCAGCTCGGCGACGTCGGCGCCGCCGCCACGCTCGCCGTCGTCCAACTCGCGGTGATCGCCGTGGCCGTCGGCTGGTCGGCCCGCCAGCAACGCCGCCACAGCCGGGCGCTCGCCCTGCGCCCACTGGCGGCCCGCGAGGCGCCGCGCCCGGGTCGCCAGCGGCGCCTCGTGGCCGGCACCGCCGCCGCGACCGCGTTCGTCCTGGTGGCCCCCCTCGTCGCCCTCGTCGAGCGGTCGCTGCGCGCCGGCGACCGCTACTCGCTCACCGCATGGCGCACGCTCGGTCGGGCGGAGGTGCGCCCCGGGATCCGCGTCGGCGTCGACCCGCTCGGCGCCATCGCCACGTCGCTGCGCATCGCCGCCGTCGCCACCGCCCTCGCCGTCGCGCTCGGCGTCCTCGCCGCGCTGGCGATCGCCGGCGCCCGCCGCGCCGGGCGCCTGCTCGACACCGGACTGATGCTCCCGATCGCCACGTCGGCCGTCACCATCGGGTTCGGTCTCCTGATCACGTTCGACACGGCGCCCGTCGACTGGCGGGCCTCGTGGTGGTTGGTGCCCGTGGGTCAGGCCCTGGTGGCGATCCCGTTCGTGGTGCGCGCCCTGCTGCCGGTCCTGCGCGGCATCGACCCGCACCTGCACGAGGCGGCCGCCACGCTCGGGGCGACGCCGGCCCGCGCCTGGTGGGAGGTGACGGTGCCGTTCCTGCGCCGCCCACTGGTCGCCGCCGCCGGCCTCGCCGCCGCCATCTCGCTCGGTGAGTTCGGCGCGACGAGCTTCCTGTCCCGCAGCGGCTCGGAGACGATGCCGATCGCCATCCAGCGGCTGCTCGGCCGCGCCGGCGGGCTGCTGCAGGCGCAGGGGTACGCCATGGCGACGATCCTCGCCGCCGTCACCATCGTCTTCGTCGTGCTGCTCGAACTGGCCGGCGACCGGCCGGCAGCGATGATGGACGGCCGTGCTCGACGTCCGTGACATCGCCGTGTCCTTCGCCGGCCACCCGGTGCTCGACGGCGTGTCCCTCACCGTCGAGCAGGGAGAGGTGGTGGCGCTGCAAGGACCATCCGGCAGCGGCAAGAGCACGCTCCTGCGGGTGATCGCCGGGCTGCTGGCGCCGGCGAGCGGCGCCATCGTGCTGGACGGTCGCGATGTCACCGCGGTGCCGACCCACGAACGGGGCATCGGCATGGTGTTCCAGGACGAGCAGCTGTTCCCCCATCGCGACGTGGCTGCGAACGTCGGCTTCGGGCTACGCATGCAGGGCGTCGACGCGGCGACCCGCCGCCGGCGCGTGGACGAGCTGCTCGGCGTCGTCGGCCTGGCCGGCTTCGGCGCCCGGCGCGTCACCGACCTCAGCGGCGGCGAGGCCAAGCGGGTGGCACTGGCCCGCTCGCTGGCGCCCTCGCCGCGCCTGCTGCTGCTCGACGAGCCGCTCACCGGGCTCGACGCCGAGCTCCACGACCGGCTGGCGGGCGAGCTGGCGGCCATCCTTCGCCGGACCGGCACCACGGCGCTGCTGGTGACCCACGACCTGGCCGAGGCCGAGGCCGTGGCCGACCGGGTGGTCACGATGGCCGAGCTCACCCGTCCTTCGGTGGTCGCCGTCGCGGCCGAGGAGACGCACGACCTGCGCCGTCGGGTCCTGCGCACCGGCACGCCGAGCACCCAGGTCGTCTTCAACGACGACGAGCTGCCGAGCACACGGCACCTCGCCGTGCGCGGCGACGACGGTCGCCTCGTCGCCATCTCCAGCTGGGCGTGGCGGCCGTTTCCCGGGGGCACGGGACGGGACGTCCAGCTGCGCGGCATGGCCGTCGACCCGGCCGTGCGCAGTCGAGGCCTCGGCGGCGTCCTGCTGGAGGCAGGCGTCGCCGAGGCGTTCGCCGCCGGCGCCGAGCAGGTCTGGGCGAACGCCCGGGACCCGGCGCTGGCGTTCTACGTGCGGCACGGGTTCGACGTCGTCGGCGACGGCTACCTCGACGCCGCGACAGCGGTGCCGCACCACCGCATCGTCCGCCGCCGGCCGTGAGCCTCAGTCGACGATGGCGCCGCAGCTGATGTTGATGGCCGACGCCGTGATCGTCCTGGCGAGATCCGAGGCGGCGAAGACGGCGACGTTGCCGACGTCCTCGAGGAGGGCGCCGCGTCCGAGCATCGTCGGCGCGACGAGGGACTCCACGAGCGCGTCGCGGCCCTCGAAGTCGGCCCCGATCGAGTCGATGATCCCTCCGGTCTGGAGGGAGACGACGCGCACGCCCTGCCGTCCGAGCTCGCTCGCCAGCTGGCGGCGCAGCGACTCCACGCCGGCGAGGGCGATCTGGAAGCCGCCGATGCTGTAGTCGCGGATCGGGTCGCCGTCGCCCCCGAACATGAGGATGACGCCGGAGCCCTGGCGGATCATGTGCCGTGCCGCGGCGCGCGACGTGAGGAACGTCGTCCGCAGGGCGTTCCTGATCGGCTGCTCGAAGTCGTCGAGGCGCATCTCGACGAGCGGCGTGCCCTGCACGTCGTCGACGGAGATGAGGTTCATCGAGATGTCGATGCCCCCGGCGTCAGCGGCGACGCCGTCGGCGTGGGCGTCGACCGCCTGCTCGTCCAGCGCGTCGAGCTCCGCGGTCGTGGCCCGCCCGCCGGCGGCGCGGATGTCGGCGGCCACCGGTTCGAGGTGGGCCAGCGTCCGCCCGGCCAGGTGGACGGTGGCCCCTTCCCGGGCGAAGGCCCTGGCGACCGCCCCGCCGATCGAGCCGCCGCCGCCGTAGACCACTGCCTGCTTGCCGTCGAGCAACACGATCTGGACCTCCTCGTCCCGAGCCGTCTCAGGCCTGTGTCAGGTCTGACGAGCGCCGGCCGGGGAACTCATCGCGTTTCCCTTTCCCGCGAGTGACGACCCCCAGAGAGGCCGAGGACCTCCGCGAGGGAGGCCCGACCGACGGAGGTGCCCGTGCCGAGCGACCCCGAGGCCGCCGAGTTGCGCCGGCGGGCGCACGAGCTGCGACGGCTGGCCCGCGACCTCGAGTCGTCGCCGCTGCTGTCGTTGCACCTGTGGGCGGGAGTCGAGACGTGGTCGAGCCCGCGCGCCGACGAGTGCCGTGACCTGCTGACGAGCGACCAGTCACGGGTGCTCGGCGCCGTCGACGACCTCCTGGCCCGGGCGCGCTGGTTCGAACGGCGCGCCGACGAGCTCGACGCCGTCGCCGCGTTGGCGACACCGACGTGACCGTCCTGCACTACGACCTCGAGCGCGTCCTGGCGCTGCGGCGCCGGGCCCGCGACGCCCTCGCCGCGCTCGACATCGTGGCCAGCCGCGATCCGGCCGCGGCGGACGCCGTGGCCGCCGCCCGCCGGGCCGCCGCCAACCTCGCCGACCGCTGGATGCCCGTGCTCGAACGACTGGCCGCCAGTGAGGCGATGCTCGGCTGGCACGCCGCCGGACCGCTCGTCCCGCCCGATGCCGCCGCCCGCGCCCTCGCCGCGCTGGCGCTGGGCATCGACGACGACGAGATCGACGACATGCTCGCGCTGCGGGCGGCCCTCGAGGCGGGGCGCGGCGACCCCGCCGCGCTCGCCAGGTTCTTCGACGCGCTCGGGGGCGCCGAGACGGCGCGGTTGCTGATGCGGCTGGGGACGATCGGCGACGACACGGCCAGCGAAGCGGCGCTGGCGCTGGCGGCGACGGTGCGCAGCGCGCTGGCCACCGCCTCGCCGCGGCTCGATGGGCGGTTCGCCCGGGCGATGGTCGCCGCCTTCGTCGACGCCGTCGACGACGACGAGCGCAACCCCGCCGTCGCCCTCAGCTACCTGCTCCACGGCGCCGCCTTCGACACGACCTTCGTGGTCGCCCTCACGCGCGAGCTCGTCCGGCGGGAGCTGGCCGCCGGCGAGGGCGACGCGACGGGCGGGTTCCTGCTGTGGCCGTGGGCCCCTGCGGGAGGACCGCCGTCGACGCTCTACCGCGACTTCGGCGACGACGAGCCGACCGAGGAGTTCTTCCTCGCCGGCGACCCGATGTACGCCGTCCTCGACGCACTCGCCCGTGACGGCGCGGCCGCCCGCACCGTGCTCGTCGACGCGACCGTGGGCGCCTACCTGCTGCGCGATCGACCGCTCGCCCAGGACGGCCTGCGCCGGCTGGCGGCCACCGGGGTCGCCGCGGCCGCCGGGCCCGACGTCGTGGCCACCGCCGATCCGGCGGTGCTGCGCTCGGCGGCGCGCGCCGCGTCGGCCTTCGTCAACCTGTTCGCCGAGCGCGGCGCCGACGCGCTGTGGTGGCAGGCGGCCAACGACGAGGTGTCGCAAGCCGCCGCCACGATCCTCGGCCGCCACCTCCCGGCCGTGCACTTCGCCATCCTCCACGGCGGGCCCATGGCGTCGCCGCACGGCGAGCTGGTGCCCCTCGTCGACGCCGCCCGCGGGACGACCGCTGGGCCCGAGGGCGCGCTGTTCGACATCGACGCGCTCGACCTGCTGAGCGCGCTCGCCGTCGACACCGACGACGGGACGGCGACGGTGCGAGCAGCCCTCGACCTGTACCAGGCCGACCGGGCCGCCGCGACGGTGCAGCAGCTCCGGGTGGACGGCGCCGGCGCCGACGCGCTGCTCCGCGAGGCGGTCGCCGACGCCGCCCGCCTCGAGGCCCACTTCATCGAGCACGCCGGACACCGGGCGGAGGCCCGTGGCCGGTCGCGGGACGTCCTCACGTCGTTCTGGATCGACATGGCCACGTTCTCGATCGGGCAGAGCTCGTCGGCCGCGTCGATCGAGCTGCCGATGATCAGCGAGGCCCTCGGCCCGGCCGCCGATGTGGCCAAGCGGCTGCTCGCCGACCACGAGGCGACCGCCGCCCGCGACGCCACGGCGAACGCCGAGGCGGCCGCCGACCAGCTCGCCTACGTCTGGTACCGAGCCTTGTACCGCGGCGGCGTGATCACGCCGGCGCTGCCGGCGACCGCCGTCGACCAGCTGGGGCTCGTGTCGTGGGAGGAGTTCCAGCAGTTGCGCGACCGGGACCGGGCGATCGTGCGCAGCCGGATGGAGGAGACCACCGGGCTGCACGGCATCAACCTCGACGGCGGCGCCCTGCGCGACGTGATCAAGGTCCAGCAGCTCCCGATCTACCGGGAGCTCGACTGATGTCCCCCAATCTGGGCGGGATCTTCACCACTCACGGATCTGGGCGGGATCGTTCCCAGCAGGTGGGACGGATCCCGCCCAGATGAAGGAGCGGGGCCGGATCACATCACGCCGGCCGGCTCCAGTCCCGGGATCTCGATGCGGCCGAGCAGCCAGGCCAGCCGCCGCGGTGGTGGCAACGCGAGGGCCTCGGCGGGGAGGCCGGTCAGGCCCATCGGGCGGCGGGCGTTCCAGCGCATCTCCATCTTCCGCAGGTCGAGGCGGACGTACGCGGCCGGCCAGTCCTCGGGCTCGTAGCCGAGACCGAGATCGACGCGGTGCACCTCGACCTCGCGCCAGCGGGCGAACGGCAGGTGGGCCACCGGGACCTCCCGCCCCGACGACTCCCGGCAGTGGCCGTCCCAGGCGGTGTGGGTGGACCACGCCGCCTCGAGCCGCGCCGCCGAGTCGCGCACGTCGGCCACCAGCGCGGCCGCCGACCGGTCGTGCCCGGCCTCGATGTCGGCGTCGCGACCGGCCGAGCCCTCGGGGTACCGATCGACGATCTCGCCGCGCTCGGCGCCCTCCAGCCCCCGCGTGATGCTGTCGGCGTTGCGGGCGATGTGGGTGAGCACGTGACCGACCGTCCACCCCGGCAGGCGGCTCGCGGCCGCCGGCTGGACGTCGACGGCGTCCAGCATCGCCAGCAGTCCACGGTGGGCCGCCTCGGCACCGGCGATCTCGTCCTCGGGTCGGGTCACCGGCCCACGCTATTGCCGCCGCCGTGACAGGCTGGGCGCATGCAACTCGGGATGATCGGGCTCGGGCGCATGGGGGCCAACATGGTGCGCCGCCTCGAGCGGGCCGGGCACCAGTGCGTCGGCTACGACGTCTTTCCGGCCGCCGTCGACGCCCTCACCGCGGACGGCCTGGAGGGCACCTCCTCGATGGAGGAGCTCGTCGCCAAGCTGGCGCCGCCGCGCCACATCTGGATCATGGTCCCGGCGGCCGTCGTCGACCCCACGATCGACAAGTTGGCCCCCCTGCTCGACCGGGGCGACACGATCATCGACGGCGGCAACTCGTGGTACCACGACGACATCCGGCGAGCGCTGCCGCTCGCCACCGACCACGGCGTCGACTACGTCGACGTCGGCGTGAGCGGCGGCATCTTCGGGCTCGAGCGCGGCTACTGCCTGATGATCGGCGGGCCGCCCGAGCCGGTCGAGCGGCTGGAGAGCATCTTCGACACCCTCGCCCCCGGCGTCGGCACGGTGCCGCGCACACCGGCCCAGGTGGAGCGCAGCACCGACCCGTCGCCGTCCGAGCGGGGATGGCTGCACTGCGGCGGCGCCGGTGCCGGCCACTTCGTCAAGATGGTGCACAACGGCATCGAGTACGGGTTGATGGCTGCCTACGCGGAGGGGCTCAACATCCTCTCCAAGGCGGGGATCGGCCGGGAGGACCATCCCGCCGACGCCGAGACCGCCCCGCTCGAGCACCCCGAGCACTACCAGTACGAGCTCGACCTCGCCGCCATCACCGAGGTGTGGCGACGAGGGTCGGTGATCTCCAGCTGGCTGCTCGACCTCACCGCCCAGGCGCTCGCCCTCGACCCGCACCTCGACGCCTTCGAGGGTCACGTGAGCGACTCCGGCGAAGGTCGCTGGACGCTCGCCGCGGCGATCGACGAGGGCGTGCCGGCGGCCGTGCTCTCGGCCGCCCTGTTCCAGCGCTTCTCGTCGCGCGGCCGGGCCGAGCTGGCCGACAAGGTGCTGTCGGCGATGCGCGCCGGCTTCGGCGGGCACATCGAGCAGACAGCGAGCACACGATGACGACCGATCGCTCAACCGCCGACCACCAGCCGCCGGCCGATGCACTCGTGCTGTTCGGCGCCACCGGCGACCTCGCCAAGCGCAAGCTGTTCCCCGCCCTCTACAACCTCGTGCGGCGGGGCGAGCTGAAGGTGCCGGTGATCGGCGTCGCCCGCAGCGACTGGACCGACGACGACTTCCGCCGGCACGCCCGGGAGTCCGTCGTCCATCACGTCAAGGACGTCGACCAGGCGACCCTCGACGAGCTGTGCGCACAGCTCGACCTCGTCCAGGGCGACTACTCGGCGCCGACCACCTGGCAGGAGCTGGCCGACAAGCTCGACGCCAGCGGGTCGAAGGTGGCCGTCTACTACATGGCCATCCCGCCGAAGATGTTCCCCACGGTGGCCGAGGCGCTGGCCGGGGTGGGCCTCAACGAGCGTGGCCGCATCGTCGTCGAGAAGCCGTTCGGGCGCGACCTGGCGTCGGCCCAGGAGCTCAACGACACGCTGCACAGCATCTTCCCCGAGGAGCGCATCTTCCGCATCGACCACTACCTCGGCAAGGAGGCCGTCGAGGACCTCCTCGTCTTCCGCTTCTCCAACATGCTCCTCGAGCCGGTGTGGAACCGCAACTACGTGCGCAGCGTCCAGGTCACGATGGCCGAGTCGATCGGTGTCGAGGGCCGCGGCGCCTTCTACGAGGAGGTCGGCGCGCTCCGCGACGTCATGCAGAACCACCTGCTGCAGGTGGTGACGCTGCTGGCGATGGAGCCGCCGGTGGGCCCGCAGACGTCGTTCCTGCAGGACGAGAAGGCCAAGGTGCTGGCGGCGATGGAGCCGATCGACGCGTCGAACATGGTGCGCGGGCAGTACGTCGGCTACCGCGAGGAACCCGGCGTCGACCCGCAGTCCAACGTCGAGACGTACGTGGCGGCCCGGCTGACGATCGATTCATGGCGGTGGGCCGGCGTGCCATGGTACGTGCGCGTCGGCAAGGCCCTCGCCCACTCGGTCACCGAGGCGGTGGTCGAGCTGCGCACGCCGCCGCAGCTCCTGTTCGACGAGGCCGGCGGGGCGTTGCCGGGCAACAACCTCGTGCGCTTCCGCCTGGGCAACAACGACGGCGTGACGTTCGGCCTGCAGGCCAAGACACCGGGACCGCACCTCGACAGCCAGGAGGTCGACATCAGCGTCGACTTCGCCGCCGCGCTGGGCGCCCGCCACGATGCCTACGAGCGGCTGATCAACGACGCCCTCGACGGCTCCCCGCGCCGCTTCGCCCGTGAGGACGTCGTCGAACGGACCTGGCGGGTCGTGCAACCGGCGCTCGACGATCCCGGCCCGGTGCACCCGTACTTCCGGGAGACCTGGGGGCCGAGCGAGGCCGACCGCATCCTCTGCGGCGACACCTGGTTCGAGCCCTCCTGACCCGTTCTGTCGTTCGATCACGGCCCGATCGGGCCGCCCCCAAACGACAGAACGACCCATAGCGTGACGGGCATGCCGATCGAAGGTGACTACGAAGCCAGCCCCGCCGGATGGGTCCGCGACCAGGTCGACAAGTACGAGGGCTCGGGAGGCACCGAGGGCACGACCCTCATGGGCAAGCCGGTGATCATCGTGACCAACCGCGGGAACAAGTCCGGGAAGGTGCGCAAGACCCCGTTGATGCGCGTCGAGCACGACGGCCGGTACGCCGCCGTCGCCTCCAAGGGCGGTGCGCCGGCGCACCCGGTCTGGTACCACAACCTCGTCGCCGATCCCCACGTCGAGGTGCGTGACGGCACCGACACGTGGGAGATGACCGCCCGCCTGGTGTCCGGCGACGAGCGGGCGGAGTGGTGGGCACGCGCCGTCGAGGCGTGGCCGCAGTACGACGACTACCAGACCAAGACCGACCGGGAGATCCCCGTGTTCGTGCTGGAGCCGGTCAGCGGCTGAGCCGCGCCCCACGGCCCGCCCGATGGCGAGCGCAGTGGCGCGGGCCTAGGCTGGTGGCGCCGGCTGCGGACGGCTGGCGAGGGAGCGGGCAGATGATCGAGGGCTACTACACGGACGCGCGGCACGAGTTGCTGCCCCACTTGCCGTCCGATCTCGGCGATGTGTTGGAGCTGGGCTGCGCCGCCGGCGAGCACGGCGCCGTCCTGCTCGCCTCGGGCCGGGCCCGCACCGTCGTCGGCGTCGACCGCTTCGTGCCCACCGACGCCGCCCAGGCGCGACTGACCCGCTTCGAGCGTGCCGACGTCGTCGAGTGGGTCGCGACGTCCGCCGAGCAGTTCGACACGATCATCGCCCTGGACGTGCTCGAGCACCTCGAGGACCCGTGGTCGGTCGTCGCCGCGTCCTCCCGCCTGCTCCGCGCCGACGGGCGGTTCGTGGCATCGATCCCGAACGTCCGCTTCGGCAAGGTCCTCTTCGATCTGCTCGCCCGTGGTCGCTTCGACTACCGCGACGCCGGCGTGCTCGATCGCACCCACCTCCGCTTCTTCACCCGTCGCTCGATCGTGGCGATGTTCGAGGGGGCGGGCTACGAGGTGGAGGCGGTGCGCCGCCTGCGCAACTCCGGCCGCGGCCGCGCCGCCCGCATCGTCGTGACCGCGCTGCGCGATCTCGGCTGCAAGCAGTTCGTGGTGCTGGCGCACCCCGTCGCCGCCTAGGCGGACAGGTCGTCGCGGCGTGGGATGACGACGACGGTGCCGTCGGCCTCGTGGTGGACGCTGACCCGGACGCCGTAGAACTCGGCCAGCGTCTCGGCCCGCAGCACGTCGACGGCCGGGCCGCTGGCGACGCACCGGCCCTCGTGGAGCAGGGCGAGACGGTCGCTGTACTGCCCGGCCAGCGTGAGGTCGTGCATCGCCGAGATCACCGTGAGACCGTGGTCCCGGCGCAGGCGGGCGACCAGCTCGAGGGCCTGCTGCTGGTGCCCGATGTCCAGTGCGCTCGTCGGCTCGTCGAGCAGGAGGATGGGCGCCTCCTGGGCCAGCGCGCGGGCGATCACCAGCCGCTGGCGCTCGCCGCCGCTCAGCGTGCCGAGCCGCCGCCCGGCGAACTCCTCGAGCTCGAGCCGCGCCAGCACGTCCCGCGCCATGGCCTTGTCGTGGCGGCTCTCCGTGCCGAAGTACCCGACGTACGGCGAGCGGCCGAGGAGGACGTACTCGAAGCCGTTCATGTCGTCGGGCAGGATCGGCGTCTGCGGCACGTAGGCCACCAGCCCGGCCCGCCGCCGGCGGTGGCGCAAGCTCAGCGACGTGCCATCCACGAGCACCTCGCCGGTGGACTCGATGACGCCCACGATGGCCCGCAACAACGACGACTTGCCCGCCCCGTTCGGGCCGATCAGCCCGAGCCACTCGCCGGAGCGCACGCGATCGGTGTACGGGGCGAGAGCGACGCGGCGCCCGTATGCCACCGCCAGTTCGCGCATCTCCAGCGAGCTCATGACCGCGCCCGCATCCGCAGCACGACGAGGAAGAAGGGCGCGCCGAGGAACGCCGTGACGACGCCGATCGGCGTCTCGGCCGGATCGGTCAGCACCCGCCCTGGGATGTCGCAGAGGACGAGGAAGGCGGCGCCGAACAGGAGCGTCAGCGGGAGCAGGCGGCGGTAGCTGGCGCCGGACACCAGGCGCAGGAAGTGGGGCACGACGATCCCGACGAACCCGATCAGGCCGCTCACCGACACCACGGCAGCCGTCCCCAGCGTGGCCGCGATCACGACGACGAGGCGCACGCGCGCCACCGGTGCGCCCAGCGTGGCGGCTTCGTCCTCGCCGACGCGGAAGAGGTCGAGGTGACGGCGGTGCAGCAGCAGCACGATCGCGCTGATGGCGACGTAGGGCACCACCATGCGCACGTCGCTCCACTTCGCCGACGACAGCCGGCCGAGGATCCAGTTGTACACCTCCCGCACGACGTCGACGTTGCGCTGGAGGAGGAAGGTCTGGACGGCCGTGGCCAGCGACGTGACGGCGACGCCGGCCAGCACGAGCGTCACGCCGGTCCGGCTGCCGCCGAACGCCGCCCCGACGACGTACGTCACGAACACGGTGGCCACGGCCACCAAGAAGGCCATCGCTGGGGCCGGTTGCACCGGCCAGCCGTCGGTCGACTCGCGCAGCACGGTGAACACGAGGGTCGCCCCGAGCCCGGCGCCGGCCGCGGCACCGAGGAGGTAGGGGTCGACGAGCGGGTTGCGGAACACGCCCTGGTAGCTGGCGCCGGCGATCGAGAGCATGGCGCCCACGAGCGCCCCGAGCACGACCCGCGGCATGCGCACCTGCCAGACGATGTTCCAGTCGGAGGCGCTCACACCACTGTCGATGCTGATCAGCGGGAGGCGGTCGAGCAGCTCCAGCGGTACCCGCCACGACGCCGGACCGGCCGGGCCGATCATGACGCCGAGGAGCAACGTGGCGAGCAGCACGATCGTGCCGGCCACGTACCACGGCCACGACCGCGGATCCCGCTGCGCCTCGACGGCCGCCGGCCGGGGGGGACCGGCGACCGCGTCGGGCGCAATGGATGGAGACGTCACGGCGTCAGCCACGAGCGGGCGCGGTGTCAGCCGCCGGCGGGCACGGCCGCCGCCTGCTCGACGGCGGCGGCGACCTCGCGCAGGTAGTCGACGACTCGGGGGCCCCAGCGCGAGGCGACGTCGTCGTCCATGGTGAACACGAGCCCGTCGACCACGGCGGTGATGGCAGCCCACCCGTCGCGGGCGGCCACCGTGTCGACGTTCTCGCCACAGCACTTGGAGTCGGCGAGGAAGATCAGGTCGGGGTCCTGGGAGATGATCGCCTCGCTGTTCAGCTGCGGGTAGCCGCCGCTGTCGCCCTCGGCGGTGTCGGCGATGTTCTGCAGGCCGAGCAGGCTGTACACCTGGCCGATGAACGTCGTCGAGTCGGCGCTGAAGCCGTCGGGGCTGAGCTCGTGGTACACGGTCAACGGCGGATCGACGGGCGGCGTGGCGGCGACGATCTCCTCGATGTCCGCCTGCATCGACCCCACCAGCTCGGCCGCCTCGGCGACGTGGCCGGTGACCGCGCCGAGCTGCTCGATCTGGGCGTAGGCGTCGTCGAGGGTGACCGCCGCAGGGCCCTCCCACACCTCGATGTCGAGGGCATCGAGCTGGGCGGCCAGGTCACCGCCACCCGACGTCACCACCAGGTCGGGCTCGTAGCCGGCGATCGCCTCGACGTTGGGCTCGAAGCCCGACAGGTCCGTCATCAGCGACTCGGCCTCCGGGGGGTAGTTGGACTGGTCGTCCACGGCGATCACCTGGTCGCCGGCGCCGATGGCGAACAGGATCTCGGTGTGCGTGGGCGAGAGCGAGACGATGCGACTGGGCACGGCACCGGTGCCCGCTTCGCTGCCCGCCGGTGCACTCGGCGACGCCGTCGTCGGCACGGCGGCCGCGTCCGTGGACGCCGCCGGGTCCGTGGCCGCCGTGGTGTCGTCGTCATCGTCGCCGCACGCGACGCCGAGCAGGGTCAGGCCGGCCAAGGCGCCGACCAGCAACGTACGCTTCACGCTTCCTCCGCAATCGTGGAGGACAAGTTGGTCAGCGGCGCTCCCGCGAACCGCCCTTGCCTCGAGGGTCTGGTTGTCGCTCGCAGGGCCAGGCGACCGGACTCGTCCGTCGTGATGACGGCTTCACCGTTGCGGGTCAGTACCGGGATCTCACCGGACTTCGCTGGGTCCTACGACAGGGCGCCACCCTAGCCGGGCGGTCGTACACTCCGCCCCATGAGCGAGGCTCCGACCGAGGATCCGCGGCCCGACGACCTCCGCCGGGCACCGTCGGTGGTCGTCGTCAACACCGGCAACGGCAAGGGCAAGAGCTCGGCCGCCTTCGGCGTGATGGTGCGGGCGCTGGCCCGCGACTGGAAGGTCGCCGTCGTGCAGTTCGTCAAGAGCGGCAAGTGGCACGTCGGCGAGGAGAAGCTCGGCCGGCAGCTCGGCGTCGACTGGTTCGCCGTGGGCGACGGCTTCACATGGGACTCCGACGACCTCGCGCACGATCAGGCGCTGGCGCGCGAGGGCTGGCAGCAGGCCGCCGAGCTGATCGCCGCCGGTGCCCACCAGCTCGTGATCCTCGACGAGATCACGTACCTCTGCACGTGGGGCTGGATCGACACCGCCGACGTCGCCGCCACGATCGCCGGCCGCCCGGAGCACGTCAACATCGTGGTGACCGGCCGCGACGCGCCCGCCGAGCTGATCGACGTGGCCGACACGGTCACCGAGATGCGCGAGGTGAAGCACGCGTACCAGCGCGGCATCCGCGCCATGCGCGGCGTCGACTACTGAGCCCATCGTGCTGACCCTGCTGGTCGGTGGAGCGCGCAGCGGCAAGAGCACGCTGGCCGTGGAGCTGGGCCGGCGTCACGAGGGACCGGTGACCTTCGTGGCGACGGCGGTGCCCTTCGACGACGGCCTCGCCGAGCGCATCGCCCGCCACCGCGCCGAGCGACCGCCGTGGCCGACCGTGGAGGCGCCGACGGAGCTGGCCGCCGCGCTCGCCGCCGCCGAGGGACTGGCGATCGTCGACTGCCTGACGTTGTGGGTGAACAACCTGCTCCACCGCGGTGACGACGACGCGGCGATCGAGGAGGCCGCGATGGCGACCGCCGACCTGGCGGCGGCCCGCCCTGGCGGCACGGTGGCCATCACCAACGAGGTCGGTCTCGGCGTCCACCCCGAGACGGAGCTGGGGCGGCGGTTCCAGGACCTGCTCGGGCGCGTCAACCAGTGCTGGGCCCAGCGGGCCGAGACGACGTTGCTCCTCGTGGCCGGCCGCGCGCTGCGCCTCGAGGACCCGTGGGCGGTGTTGTCGTGAGCACGAGCTGCACGAGCTGCTCGCCGATCTGCCCGGCGCCGACGAGGAGGCCGCGGCGGCCGTCCACGACCGCGCCGCGCAGATCCTGCGGCCGAGCGGCGCGCTCGCCTGGCTCGACGAGCTCGCCGAGTGGATCGCCGGCTGGCACCGCACGACGCAGCCGCGGGTGGCGCGGCCGGTCGGGCTGATCTTCGCCGCCGACCACGGCGTCGCCGCGGCGGAGGCGGTCAGCGCCTACCCGACGGAGGTCACGGCGGCGATGTTCGAGGCCTACCGCGAGGGCCGCTCGACGATCAACGCGTTCGCCCGCCTCGCCGGCGCGACGGTCGACGCCGTCGACGTGGGGATCGGCCGGCCCACCGCCGACATCCGCTTCGACGCCGCGCTCGAACCCGACCGGTTCGACGAGATCGTCGACATCGCCGTCGCCGCCGTGGACCGGCTCGACGGCGACCTGCTCGTCGTCGGCGAGATGGGCATCGGGAACACCACGCCCTCGGCGGCCATCGCCGCCGCGCTGGCCGGTGGCGAGACCGCCGCGTGGGTCGGGCGGGGCACCGGCGTCGACGACGCCGGCTTGGCCCGGAAGCGGGCCGCCGTGCAGCAGGCCGTGCGCCGCATCGCCGGTGTCACCGATCCGATCGAGGTCCTGCGCGAAGTCGGCGGCAGCGAGCTGACGGCGATCGCCGCCGCCGTCGCCGCGGCCCGCCACCGTTCGCTGCCGGTGGTGCTCGACGGCTACGTCGTGACGGCGTCGGTGCTGCCGCTCGTGCTCGTCGAACCGACGGCGCTCGACCACTGCATCGTCGGCCACTGCTCCGCGGAACCGGGCCACCGCCGGCTGCTCGAGCGGCTGGGCAAGCGCCCGTTGCTCGATCTCGACATGCGTCTCGGCGAGGGCAGTGGGGCGATGGCGGCCGTCCCGCTGGTGGCCATGGCCTGCGCCGGCATCACCGACGTGCCGACGTTCGGCGAGTGGTTCGGCGAGCAGTGAGCGGCCTGACGGCAGCGCTGCAGTTCCTCACCCGCGTCCCGATCCGGACCACCCGGCCGCCCGACCTCGCCGCGGCCGTGCCGTGGTTCCCGGTGGTCGGCGGGCTCGTCGGCGTCGTGGTCGGAGGCCTCGCCGCCGGCCTCGGCGAGGTGGTCCCGATGCCGGTCGCCGCGGCAGTCGCCGTGCTGGCGGGCGTGATCCTCACCGGTGCGTTCCACGAGGACGGGTTGGCCGACACCGCCGACGCCGCCGGCGGCTGGACGCGGGAGCAACGCCTTGCGATCCTCGACGACCCCCGCCACGGCAGCTACGGCGTGGCCGCGCTGGCCGGGTCGCTCCTGTTGCGCACGGTCGCCGTTGCCTCGCTGGCGCCGGCCGCCGCGTTCGCCGGGCTGGTGGCGGCCCACGCCCTGGCCCGCGGCGCCGCGGTGGTCGTGCTCGGCGTGGTGCCGGCGGCGCGGCGCGAGGGGCTCGGTGCCGACTACGCCGCGGCCGTCGGCCCGTCGCGCATCGCGGCCGGGGCCGCGGCGGCCCTCGCCATCGGGGCCGTCGCCACCGGCTGGTGGGTCGGCCCGCTGGCCGTCGCCGCGGGCGTGGCTGCCGTGGTCGTCGCGGCGTGGGCGCGACGGGCGCTCGGCGGCGTCAGCGGCGACGTCCTCGGCGCCGTCGAACAGGTCGCCGAGTGCCTCGTCCTCGTCACCCTGACCGGCCTCGCCCAGCACCACGCGATCTGGTGGACCTGATCCGGGTGCTCCGGATGGGTCAGCCCGCGGCGAGGGCGGCGAGGCGGTTGATGCCCTCGGTGATGTCGTCGTCGCCGAGGGCGAAGCTGAAGCGGGCGTAGCCCGGCGCGCCGAACGCTTCGCCGGGCACGAAGGCGATGCGGGCCTCGGTGAGCGCGTGGTCGGCGAGCTCCAGCGTCGTCGCGCTGACCTTCCCGGCGAGCTCGCGGCCGAGCAGGCCCTCGACGTCGGGGAAGCAGTAGAAGGCGCCTTGCGGCTCGAGGCACGTCACCCCGTCGATCGCCGACAGCTGGGCGTGCATCGCCTTGCCCCGCCGCTCGAAGGCGGCCCGCATCATGGCGACGGCCTCGAGGTCACCGGACACCGCCGCCAGCGCCGCCCGCTGGGCGACGTTCGACACGTTCGAGGTGGCGTGGCTCTGGAAGTTGGTCGCCGCCTTCGTGACGTCGGGTGGGGCGATCATCCACCCCACCCGCCAGCCCGTCATGGCGTACGTCTTGGCGACGCCGTTGACGACGACGCACTGGTCGCCGAGGTCCGGCACCAGCGTCGGCATCGAGCTGAACTCGTGCGGCCCGTAGGTCAGGTGCTCGTAGATCTCGTCGGTGACCACCCACACGCCCCGCTCGACCGCCCAGCGGCCGATGGCGGCCACCTGCTCGGGCGGGTAGACCGCGCCAGACGGGTTGTCCGGGCTGACGAACAGCAGGACCTTGGTCTGTGGGGTCCACGCCTGGTCGAGCTGCTCGACGGTCACCTGGAACCCGGTCTCGACCGACGTGTCGACGACCTTGGGCACCCCGCCGGCGAGGGTGATCGCCTCCGGGTAGGTCGTCCAGTACGGCGCCGGGCAGATCACCTCGTCACCGGGGTCCAGCAGGGCGGCGAACGCCGTGAACACGGCGTGCTTGCCGCCGTTGGTGACGAGCACCTGGCTGGCCGTGCAGTCGAACCCGCTGTCGCGCTTGGTCTTGTAGGCGATGGCCTCGCGCAGTTCGGGCAGGCCACCGGCCGGCGTGTAGCGGTGGTTCTTGGGGTCGCGGCACGCCGCGACGGCGGCTTCGACGATGTGCTCGGGCGTCGGGAAGTCGGGCTCGCCGGCGCCGAAGCCGATCACCGACATGCCCTGCGCCTGCAGCGCCTTGGCCTTGGCGTCGACCGCCAGGGTCGCTGACTCGGTGATGGCGGCGAGGCGCCGGGACACGCGGCGGAGTTCGGCAGGTGGCACGGGCATCCCCTTCGGAAGCGGCAGGATCCGGTGCCATGCTGTCACAGTGACCGCGCTCCCCCCACCGCGTTGCGCCTGCCCACCGAGCTGCTGCCGGCCGACGGACGCTTCGGCTGCGGGCCCTCGAAGGTCCGCGCCGAGCAGGTCGACGCCCTCGTCCGCGCCAGCACGACGGTGCTCGGCACGTCCCACCGCCAGCCACCCGTCAAGCAGCTCGTGGGCTCGATCCGCGCCGGCCTGACCGAGCTGTTCGGCCTGCCGGCAGGGTGGGAGATCGTCCTCGGCAACGGGGGCACGACCGTCTTCTGGGACGTCGCCACGTTCGGCCTCGTCGACCGGCGCAGCGAGCACCTCGTGTTCGGCGAGTTCTCGTCGAAGTTCGCCGACGCCTGCGCCGCCGCTCCGCACCTCGCCGACCCGATCATCGTGGCGGGCGATCCCGGCGACCATCCGCAGCCCGTCGCCGACGCGTCCGTCGACCTCTACACGCTCACCCACAACGAGACGTCCACGGGTGTGGCCATGGACCTGCGCCGCCCCGCAGGCGCCGGCGCGGCCCTCGTCGCCGTCGACGCCACGTCGGGCGCCGGTGGCCTGCCGTGGGATCCGAACGAGGTCGACGTCTACTACTTCGCGCCGCAGAAGTGCTTCGCGGCCGACGGCGGACTGTGGATCGCCGCGTGCTCGCCGGCCGCCGTCGAGCGGATCGAGCGGATCGCCGGCGGCGACCGGTGGCGCCCCGCTTCGCTCGATCTCGGGATCGCCCTGACCAACAGCCGGCAGGACCAGACCTACAACACCCCGGCGGTGTCGACGCTGATCCTGTTGGCGGACCAACTGCGGTGGATGATCGAGGCCGGCGGCCTCGAGTGGTGCGTGAAGCGCAGCCGCACCTCGTCGGACCACCTCTACGGCTGGGCCGGGTCGCGACCGTGGGCGAGCCCCTTCGTCACCGACCCGGCCAAGCGCTCGGCCGTCGTCGGCACGATCGATCTCGACGGCACCATCGACGCCACGAAGGTGTCCGCCGCGCTCCGTGCCAACGGCGTCGTGGACACCGACAGCTACCGGAAGCTCGGCCGCAACCAGCTGCGCATCGGCATGTTCCCGGCCATCGACCCGGGCGACGTCGAGGCGCTCACGGCCTGCATCGACCACCTCGTGGAGCACCACGCCGACGCACTGGCCAGGGGATGACGGCCGACGACGTCCTGACCCTCGACACCACCGGTCTGGGCCCGCTGACCAGCCCGGTCCTCATCGTCGGGCTCACCGGCTGGTTCGACGTCGCCGGCGCCGCGACGGGTGCCCTCAACCAGCTGCTCGTGGGCGCCGTGACGATCGGCGAGATCGACCCCGACCCGTTCTACGACTTCACCCAGGAACGTCCGACCGTCGAGATCGTCGACGGCGAGCAGCGCCGGATCGTGTGGCCGACGAACTCCTTCGAGGTCGTGCGCACCGGCAGCGCCCACGACCTCGTGGTGCTCAGCGGCGTCGAGCCGCACCTCTCGTGGCGGACGTACGCGACGTGCGCGCTGCGCGTGGTCCAGGCGGTCGGGTGCGAAGCGGTGGTGACGGTGGGCGCCACAGCCGATGCGCTGCCGCACACCCGCATGCCGCTCGTCGTCGGGAGCACCGCGTCCCCCGAGCTCGCCGGCCGACTCGGTCTGAGCTCGCCGACCTACCAGGGCGTCACCGGGCTCATCGGCGTGCTCCACGCCGAGCTCGAACAGGCCGGTGTGCCGACGATCTCGCTGCGCGTCGGAGTGCCCCACTACCTCGGTCACAGCGAGAACCCGCAGGCGGTCAGCGCACTGCTGCGCCACCTCGCCCACGTGCTCGCGGTCCCCCTCGCCGTCGACCTCACCGAGGAGATCGACCGCTGGGCCACGCTGCACGCGGAGGCCGTCGCCGAGGACGACCAGCTGGCCGCGTACGTGCGCATGCTGGAGGTCGATTACGACCGCCGCGCCGAGGCCACGGTGACGTCGGCCGAGGACCTCGGTGCGCAGTTCGAGGCGTTCCTGCGCGAGCAGCGCGACCGCCCCGCCGACGACTGACGCGGCTCGTCAGGCCAGCACGGAGTCCTCGACGCGCGCCGCCGCCTCGGCACGACGGTCGGCGAGCCGACGGGCCACCCGCTCGCTCTTGGCGAGCCGGGCCATGAGGCGCTCGCGGGACTGCTCGGCTTCGGCATCGAGCCCGGTGAGGTTGTCGACGCCCCACTGGCGCAGCACGACCGGGACGAGGATCTGGTCGTGGTGGATGGTCAGGTCGTAGATCCCGGCCCGCGAGATCGCCGCAGCGTGGGTGGCGAAGTCGACGATGCCGGTGCCGGGCATCTCGAAGTCCCGCACCTGGCGTTCGATCGCCATCACCGCCTTCGACGGGTCGAGCTCGATCGCCGCCTGCGTGAGGTCGCGGTAGAAGAGGTAGTGCAGGTTCTCGTCGGCGGCGACGCGGGTCATCACGTCGTAGCCGGCTTTGTCGCCGAGCAGCCGCCCGGTGTTGCGGTGCGCGATGCGGGTGGCCAGCTCCTGCAACGCCACGTACGCCAGGGCGTCGACCGCGAGGACCGGGTCGGGCACGTGGCCCGTCGACACCTGGTGCATGCGGGCGCGCTCGAGGGCGACGGGATCGACGGCGCGGGTGACCATGAGGTACCCGTAGATGACCATCGAGTGGCGGCCCTCCTCGGCCGTCCAGCGCTTCGCCCACGCCCCCCACGCCCCGTCGGCACCGAGCCGGCGCTCGAGGGTGCGGAAGTAGTAGGGCAGGTTGTCCTCGGTCAGGAGGTTGACGATGAGCGAGCTGCGCACGGCGTCGTCGATGGTCGACCCACCGAGGTCGGCCGACTGCTCGCACCACTCCTCGCCGGGGTCGAAGTCGCGACCCCGGCCGTATGGCACGAGCTGGTGCGGGAACCACTCCTTGCAGGTCGCCAGGTGCCGCTCGAAGAGCCGCTCGACCACTGGCTCGAGCTCACGCAACAGGGTGACGTCATCCATCCGCACTACCCTACCTACCAGTAGGTAGAGTCGCCCGCAATCCGGGCGATCCGCCGTGCTCAGCGCGGTGGGACGGCGTTCGGGTCGTGCTCGTGGATCGCGAACGGGTCTGGCGGCTCGGTGTCTGCGGGTTGGCTGCGGGCGTCGGACATGCC
This sequence comes from uncultured Acidimicrobiia bacterium, assembly GCA_963784255.1. Taxonomy (GTDB): domain Bacteria; phylum Actinomycetota; class Acidimicrobiia; order Acidimicrobiales; family Ilumatobacteraceae; genus JALZMG01. The sequence goes on from CAWAQO010000009.1 coordinate 1,058,324, forward strand.
CCGGGCGGCCCGTCGAGCCGCTTCGATCCCTTCGGGCAGCTCGGCCCGCACCAACAGCTCCACCCTTCCGAGCGGATCGGCGGCGTTCGGCCGGAAGTCGTACCTCGCCGGCCCGAGGAAGAGCTGGAGCGTCGGCAGTTCGGCGACCTTGCGCGTCTGGTGGTCGACCCAGAAGCACTTGCCGTGGCGCTCCCACTCGTCGACGAGCCCTCCGACGTAGGCGGCGAGGTCGTTGACGAGGTCGTGGATCTTCTCGGCGTCCTCGAACACCGATCGGGCGTCGAGACCCCGGACGATCTCCTCCAACGTGAGCTGCACCTCGGTGATCGTCTGCATCCCCGTCCGCAGCGCCTCGACCTGCTCCGGGCGGAGCACGTCGGGCTGGCTGCGGATCCCGACCATGCGGAGGTTGCGACGTACGAACTTGAGCCGGTGGTAGGCGAGAACGAGCTGCTCGAAGATGGCGAAGCGTCGCTCGTCGCGCTGCCGTCGCCGATCCCGGGACACCTCCGCGTCGCGCAGCACCAGGCTGACGACCCCGCCGAGGCCGATGATCACGACGAGCTGGATGCCGGCGCGGGCGAGATCGACCCAGATGTCATCGCGGCGCTCCGGCACCATCCAGAGCGTCACCGTGACGATCACGGCGACCAGCACGAACGCCAGCCCGATCGCCCCGATCACGACCTTGCGGTCGACCGTCATCGACGGAGTCAACCACGGCGGTTCCGACGTCGTCGCCGATTATCCCCGCCGCTGCGGTGGCACGAGCGGCCGCTCAGCGTTGGCCGATGGCGCGGGCGAGGTGGGCGACGGCGTCGGTGTAGGGCGGGTGGACCATCGTGACGACGCGGTGCACGCCGAGGCGGGCGAGCCGGTCGTCGGTGGGTGATCCCGAGGTCGTCACGAGGAACGTGTCCGGGTCGCGACCCGCCGAGGCGCGGGCCTCCCGGGCGATGTCGAGGAGGCGCGGGAGCGACGGCCCCGACGGTGCGTTGATGCCGTCGGCGACACGCCCGGCCAGCGCGGCCATCTTCGGGCCGAACCCCCCGACGATCACGGGCGGGGGCGGCGACGGCCGCAGGAACCCGCCGACGCCGTCGACCGTGCCCGACCACACCGTGCGCAGCGTGCTGATCGTCGACTCGACCGCGGCTCGCCGTGTGGCGTCGCCGGGGACGGCACGCCCGAGGGCGAGCTGCTCGGCGGCGTACGGGGTCGCCGCGCCGCCACCGGCACCGACCCCCAACAGCAGGCGCCCGCCGCTCACCTCCTGCAGCGTCGCCGCCATCACGGCGAGCGTGCCGGCGTCGCGGTTGGCGACGTTGAGCACCAGCGAGCCGATCGCCAGCTGCGGCACCGCTGCCGCCAGCGCGCTCAGGACGGTCCAACACTCCAGGACGTGGGGGGCACGGTGCACCGACCCGGCGAGGTGGTCGTAGAGCCACACGCCGTCGAACCCGCTCGCCTCGGCGAGCACGGCGGCGTCACGCAGGTCCTCCCACCGCCCGCCGAACGGATCGAACAGGAGGTCCACCAGCACGGCCGCGACCGTACCGGCATCGGCTCCGGTGCCTCAGCCGGTGATCGACAGCGACAGCACCCGTCCGACGACGCGGTCGATGGTCACGTCCTCGAGGCAGCCGACGAGGCGCTTCTCGCCGTTCTCCCCGATCGCCGGCTCGATGGTCACCCGCCAGTCGCCGTCGACCGGCTCGGCGGCGGACGTGTCGCCCGGCACCGTCGCCGCGCACACCGCCCAGAGGGCGGCCGCGGCCGCCGGTTCGCCGCGCTGGAAGTCGCGCGTCGACACGCGGAAGTCGACGGTGGTCACCGTGCCGGCGCGCAGCGCGTCGGGCCGGTTCTGTGTCATCTCGCGCATCACGTGGATGGCGCCGGCGAGCGCCACGACGGCCGCGACGACGAGGACGGCCCGCTTCATCGCCCCGGTCCCCTGAGCACGGCGAGCGCGTCGGCGCCACCGTCGAGCAGACCGCCGGTCGGCGGCTCCAGCGCACCGAGGCGGTTGGCCAGCCCGCGCTCGGCGCCACGGCCGGCGGTGGCGCGGGCGAAGCGCTCGACGACCCAGGCCAGCGCCGAGAGGACGGCGCCGGCGCCCAGCAGCACAGGGATGAACACCGATGTGCGGTCGGTGCGGGTGAGCCAGGCGAACGTCACCCGGGGCGCCGGCTGGGTGCTGCGCAGGATGTGCAGCCGGCGGTCGGCCCCCTCGCCGCCGAGGCGGTCCAGGCGGCGCTCGATGCGCCGCATCCGGTCGGTCAGCAGCATGGCCACGACGCCGATCTCGGCGGCGATGAAGATGGCGGCCGACACCTGGGCGCGGTTCCACTCCCAGCGGTACAGGTACACGAAGAAGTAGGCACCGGCCGCCAGCAGCGTGACGACGGCGGCGATGGTGCCGAGGGTGCGGGCCTTCATGCGGCCACTCCTTCCGTGAGCACGGGCGCGGTGACCACGCCGGTGTGGCCGTCGACGGTGACCACGTCGCCGGCGTTGAACCGGGACGTGGCCCCGGCGAGGCCGACGACGATCGCCACGCCGTACTCCCGGGCGAGGATCGCCAGGTGGCTGAGCGGGCTGCCGGTCTCGGCGACGAGTCCGCCGAGCCGTGGGATCACGGCGGCGAGCCGCGGGTCGAGGTGATCGACCACCAGCACGCTGCCGGACGGCACGTCGCCGGCCGCGTCGAGGTGGACGGGGCCCGTGGCGACCCCGCCGCCGGCGCCCACCGCGTCGGCGGCGGCGCCCTGGGGGGACCTTCGGCCGGCCGGCGCGGCCCAAGCGCGGCCGTCGACGTCGAGGCGGAAGCGCGACGGGAGCGGGCGGCCCGCCGGCACCTCCCTCGACTCGACGTCGACGACCATCGCCCGGCGCTGCACGGCAGCAGCGAGCTCATCGAGGTGGAGGAGGCGGATCTCGGACTGCTCGGCCAGGAGGCCGACGTCGACCAGGCGACGTCCGAGCTCCCACGCGGCCCGCGCCATCAGCTCCTGGACCCACCGCACGCGCAGGCGCAGGGCTTCGCGGGCGATGGCGGCGGGATCCGGGTCGACCGGGTGCGGCGGGGTGATCGAGGGCAGGTCGGCGATGATCTCGAGCAGCGCGGTGGGTCCGATGCGCGGGGGGACCAGCGCCAGGACGACCGGCTCGCGCTCGATCAGGTCCTCGAGGGGGATGTCCTCGGCCCGGGCGTGCGCGACGGCCGAGAGGGCCAGCGACGACCCGGTGACGGTCGCCGACTCGGCGGCCGGGATCAACAGGCCGGCCAGCGCCTCGTGCCCGTGCAGGCTGACCAGCGTCGCACGGCCGTTGCGCAGCACGGCGAGCAGCTCGTGGTTGCCGAGCTCGTCGAGCCGGGGCACGGCGAGCAGATCGTCGTCGACGCGGCGCACGAGGTCGGTGGCCAGGTCGGGCAGGGCGGCGCGCAGCCGGCCGACGCGCCACGCGGCGCGGAAGCGGCGGGCGGGCGGTCGCGGATCGAGCCGGCGCAGCACGCCTCGACGGGGGGTGTCGAGACCGAGCGCGCCGAGGTCGGCGGCGACCACGCCCTCGACGGTGACGACCAGTGGGCTGCGCCGCAGCACGCCGGCCGGGGAGGTGCCGGCGAGCCGCAGCGCTTCGCGCAGGCCGTCGCGGAGCGGCTCGACCCAGAGGTCCTGCTCCAACGTCGCCAGCGGGTCGGGGAACGATTCGGCCACCGGGCCGGGTCCGAAGACGGTGCCCCGGGTCGGCGGCAGCGTGGTGATCGGGCGGGCCTGCAGCAGGCGCAGGGCGCCGTCGGCGTCGACGGCCCACTCGACGTCCTGCGGGCCGCCGTAGGTCCGGGCCGTGGCCGCCGCCAGCCGGGCGAGGTGGCGGAGGAGACGGGCCGGCGGCCGGGGGGCGCCACCGGCCGAGCGGACCTCGCGGACGCGGCCGCGACGGTCGAGCACGCCGGTCCAGCCGTCGACGGTGCCGGACACGAGCTGGTCGGGGCCGCCGGGCACGGCGGCCACGACGATCCGGTCGCGCCGGCCGCTGACGGGGTCGGCGCCGAACAGCACACCGCCCCAGGTCGCGTCGAGCATCGGCTGCACGAGGACGGCCATGGGGGCGTCGACGAGCCCGGCGGCGCGGGCGCGGTCGGCGGACGCCAGGACGGCCTCCAGCGCGTCGACGAAGTCGTCCTCGCCGGCGATGTCGAGGAGCGAGTCGAAGACTCCGGCCATCGAGGACGCCTCTCCGTCCTCGCCCGTCGATGACGAGCGGACGACGACCGGTCGGGCGCCGTCGACGGACACGTCGCGCCAGGCGGCGATCGCCGCGCCCAGATCGCAGGGCGACCACGCCGTCGTCAGCACGACGCCCGGGAGAGCGGGCAGGCCGGCGGCGCGGGCGGCGGCGAGGTTGGCCGCCTTCGCCCCGACGAGGTCGGGACGGCCGGCGGCCCGGTCGTCGAGCGTGACGACGGCTGGGGTCGCGTTCGTGTCCACGGCGCCAAGGTTGCGACAGCGCGGTTGAAGATCGCTGTAGATCGGCGTGCAGCCGGCTGACGTCGGCAACCTCGACGTTCTGTCGTTTGGCCACGGCCCGATCAGGCCGTGGCCAAACGACAGAACGGGGGGACCGCTACGACTTCGCCGCGGCGAAGCCCTTGTCGAGGTCGGCGAGGATGTCGTCGATCGTCTCGATGCCCACGCTCAGGCGGATCAGGCCGGGGTGCACGTCCGACGCCAGCTGCTCCTCGGGCGTGAGCTGGCTGTGCGTGGTGCTCGCCGGGTGGATCACGAGGCTGCGCACGTCGCCGATGTTGGCGACGTGGCTGTGCAGCTCGAGCGCCTCGACGAAGCGCTTGCCGGCCTCGAGCCCGCCCTCGATCTCGAAGGCCAGCACCGAGCCGAAGCCCTTGCCGCCGCCGTACTTCTTGGCCCGCTCGTGCCACCGGTTGTCCGGCAGGCCGGCGTAGTTCACCGAGAGCACCTGGCCCTGGCCGACGAGGTGCTCGGCGACCCGCTGGGCGTTGGCGAAGTGGCGCTCCATGCGCAGGCTCAGCGTCTCGATCCCCTGGAGGATGAGGAAGGCGTTGAACGGTGAGATCGGGGCGCCGATGTCGCGCAGCAGTTGCACCCGCGCCTTGATCGCGAACGAGCCGGGCCCGAGCGCCGGCCAGTAGGCCAGGCCGTGGTAGCTCGGGTCGGGCTCGGTGAAGCCGGGGAAGCGGCCGGACGCGCCGAAGTCGAACGTGCCGCCGTCGACGATCGCCCCGCCGATCGAGTTGCCGTGACCACCGAGGAACTTGGTGAGGCTGTGCACGACGATGTCGGCGCCCCACTCCAGCGGGCGGATCAGGTACGGCGAGGGAACCGTGTTGTCGATGATGAGCGGCAGCCCCTCGTCGTGGGCGACGCCGGACACGCCCTCGATGTCGAAGATGTCGTTCTTCGGGTTGGGGATGGTCTCGCCGAAGAACGCCTTGGTGTTGTCGCGCACGGCGCCACGCCACTCATCGAGGTCGTCGGGGTCGGCGACGAACGTGACGTCGATGCCCAGCTTGGGGAGCGTGTAGTGGAACAGGTTGTAGGTGCCGCCGTACAGCGACGACGACGACACGATGTGGTCGCCGGCGTTGGCGAGGTTGAGGATGGACAGCGTCTCGGCCGCCTGGCCCGAGCCGACCACGAGCGTGCCGGGCAGGCCGATGGCCGTCGTCACACCACCCTCGAGCGAGTTCAGCCGCGCCTCCAGCACGCTCTGCGTCGGGTTCATGATCCGCGTGTAGACGTTGCCCACGTCGGCGAGGGCGAACAGGTTGGCGGCGTGCGTCGTGTCGCGGAACTGGTAGCTGGTCGTCTGGTAGATGGGGACGGCGCGTGCGCCGGTGGCCGGATCCGGCTCGGCTCCGGCGTGGATCTGGCGGGTCTCGAAACCCCACTGCTCGCTCATGGGCGGGGACTGTAGGTCACCGAAACCCGACCAACAAGGTCAGGTTTCGCTGGCGCTTCCCTCGCCGCGCCTCACCCGCCCGACGCGTCGGCGACCTTCGTCTTGCCCTGGTTGATCCACGGCATCATCGCCCGCAGCCGTGACCCGACCAGCTCGACCGGGTGGTCCTTGCCCTCCTGCTGCAACCGCCGGTAGTTCTCCCGGCCCGACTCGCTCTCGGCGATCCACTCGTCGGCGAAGGCGCCCGAGCGGATCTCGTCGAGGATCCGACCCATCTCGGCGCGGGTCTCGGCGGTGACGATGCGCGGGCCGCGGGTGAGGTCGCCGTACTCGGCCGTGTCGGAGATCGAGTAGCGCATGCCGGCGATCCCCTCCTCGTACATCAGGTCGACGATGAGCTTGACCTCGTGGAGGCACTCGAAGTAGGCCATCTCGGGCGCGTAGCCGGCGTCGACGAGCGTCTCGAAGCCCGCCTGCACGAGCGCCGTGAGCCCACCGCACAGCACGACCTGCTCGCCGAAGAGGTCGGTCTCGGTCTCTTCTGGGAACGTCGTCTCGATGACCCCGGCGCGCGTGCCGCCGATGGCGTCGGCGTACGCGAGGGCCAGCGCCAGCGCGTGGCCGGTGGCGTCCTGCTCGACGGCGATGAGGGTGGGCACCCCGCCGCCCTCGGTGTAGGTGCGCCGCACGAGGTGACCCGGGCCCTTCGGCGCGACCATGATCACGTCGACGCCTTCGGGCGGGGCGATGCGGCCGAAGCGCACGTTGAACCCGTGGGCGAAGGCGAGCGCCTTGCCGGGCGTCATGTGCGGGGCGATGTGCTCGTCGTAGATCGCCTTCTGCTCGGTGTCGGGCGCGAGGATCATCACCACGTCGGCGGCGGCGGCCGCCTCGGCGATCGGGAGCACCTTGAGGCCCTGCGCCGTCGCCTTGTCGATCGAGGCCGAGCCTTCGCGCAGGCCGACCACGACGTCGACGCCGGAGTCCTTCAGGTTGAGGGCGTGGCCGTGGCCCTGCGAGCCGTAGCCGATCACGGCGACGGTCTTGTCGCGGAGCAGCGACGGGTCCGCGTCGTCGGTGTAGTAGATGTTCGCGGTCATCGCGATGCTCTTTCTCTCACGGCGCGGAGGCGCGCCTGGCGGTCGAGTTTGGGGAGCGCCACCCGCCCGGTGCGCTGCAGCTCCACCATGCCATACGCGGTCAGCAGCTCCTCGAAGTCGTCGAGCTTGTCGGGGTGGCCCTCGAGGCTGACGGTGAGCGCCTCGGCGCCGACCGCGAGGATCTTGGCCTCGAAGATCGTCGCCAGCTCGACGATCTGGCCGCGGTGGTCGGGCGTCGCCCTGACCGTGGCCAGCAGGAGCTCGCGCTCCACGGAGCGGCGCGGGTCGAGCTCGGAGATCTTGATCACCTCGATGAGCTTGAACAGCTGCTTGGTGATCTGCTCGAGCGGCGTCGACTCGACGTCGACGACGATCGTGATCCGGCTCATGCCCTCGTCCTCGGCCGGGGCGACGGCGAGCGAGAAGATGTTGAAGCCGCGGCGGGCGAACAGCCCGGCGACCCGCGCCAGCACGCCCGGCCGGTTCTGGACGAGGACAGAGAGGATGTGATGGTGGAATTCGCCGCTCATCGCAGGGCCTCCCTTCGCTGCTGCTGCGACGGCGGCAGGACGAGGTCGTCGTTGCTCTGGCCGGCGGGGACCATCGGGAAGACCTTCTCGCCGCTGTCGACGCGGAACTCGACGACCACCGGACGGTCGTTGATGGCGTTGGCCTTCTCGATCGCCGGCTCGACCTCCTCCGGCGACTCGACGCGGATGCCGACGCAGCCCATGGCCTCGGCCCAGCGCACGTAGTCGGGCGTGTCGGGCGAGAGGTACACCTCGCTGTAGCGCTCGTCGTAGAACATCTCCTGCCACTGGCGGACCATGCCGAGGTAGCTGTTGTTGAGCAGCCCGACCTTGATCGGGATGCGCTCGACCGACGCCGTGACGAGCTCCTGGGCGGTCATCTGGAAGCAACCGTCGCCGTCGATGGCCCAGACCGTGCGGTCGGGGCGCCCGACCTTGGCGCCGATGGCCGCGGGGATCGAGAAGCCCATCGTGCCGAGACCGCCGGAGTTGACCCAGGTGTAGGGCTCGGTGAACTTCCAGTACTGCGATGCCCACATCTGGTGCTGCCCGACGCCGGAGGTGAGGATCGTGCCCTCCGGAGCGGCGTCGCGCAGCTTCTCCAGGCAGAACTGCGGCTTGAGGGCGTGCCCCGGTTCGCTCGGCTCGTAGGCCAGGGGGAACTGCTCGCGCCAGCCGGAGATGCGGCTGCGCCAGACCGACGTGTCGGCGGCCGTCGTGCCGGACGCCAGCAGGTCCTGGATGGCGCGGATGATCTCGGCCGTGACGTAGCGGCAGTCGCCGACGATCGGGACGTCGGGCCGGCGCACCTTGCCCTGCTCGGCCGGGTCGATGTCGACGTGGATGACCTTCGCCTCGGGGGCGAAGCTGTCGACCCTGCCGGTGATGCGGTCGTCGAAGCGGGCGCCGAGCGCGATCAACAGGTCGCTGCGCTGCATCGCCGTGACGGCGGTGGCGTTGCCGTGCATGCCGGGCATCCCGAGCGCCAGCGGGTGGTCGTCGGGGAAGGCGCCGCGGGCCATCAGCGTCGTGACGACGTGGATGCCCGTCAGCTCGGCGAGCTGGCGGACCTCCTCGGCGGCGCGCGCCTTGAGCACGCCGCCGCCGACGTAGAGCACCGGCCGCTCGGACTCCAGGATGAGGCGGGCGGCCTCCTTGATCATGCGCGGGTGGCCCTTGAGCGTCGGGCGGTAGCCGGGCAGCGACGAGGCGACCTCGTCGTCGGTCGGCCAGTACCACTCCATCGGCTTCTGCAGCACGTCCTTGGGCACGTCGACGAGGACCGGCCCGGGACGGCCGGTGGACGCGAGGTGGAACGCCTGGCGGATGGCCAACGGCAGCTCCTGCGGCGTCATCACCAGCTCGTTGTGCTTGGTCGTCGAGCGGGTGATGCCGACGGTGTCGCACTCCTGGAAGGCGTCGCTGCCGATGGCTGCCGTCGGCACCTGGCCGGTGATGGCGACCATCGGGATGGAGTCCATGTAGGCGTCCATCAGCGGCGTCACGAGGTTGGTGGCGGCCGGGCCTGAAGTCACCAGGGCGACGCCGGGGCGTCCGGTCACGTGGGCGTAGCCCTCGGCCATGTGGCCGGCGCCCTGCTCGTGGCGCACGAGGATGTGGCGGATCGTCGACTCGAGCAGCGGGTCGTACGCCGGCAGGATGCAACCGCCGGGCAGGCCGAACACGACCTCCACCGACTCCATCTCCAGGCTCTTGATCAACGCTTGTGCTCCGGTGAGCTGCATGGGGACTCCAGGGGTGGTGGGTTGACGCCGAAAAAGCGAACGACCTCCCGGTCCGGGAGGTCGAGGGCGCACGCGGCAGGTCGGGCCGGTGCGCTACAGGATGAGTACCAGGCCGCGACGACGCATCGCCACCGAGTGTGCCAGAGGGAGCCCCGCGCGCACAACCCTGCGCGTGGCCGGCGTCAGGCGGCGACGGCGCCCGACGCCTCGGCCTGCGGTGCCGCTGCGCCGCGGCGGCTGAGCAGCGGGCGCAGCAGCACCTGCTCGACGGTGCCGAGCAGGATGAGGAGGTCGAGGGCCAGCGACCAGTTCTCCACGTAGAACAGGTCGAGGCGGCGGTAGGCCTCGAACGACGGGTTGTCGCGCGCCTCGACCTGCCAGAGGCCGGTGATGCCGGGGCGCACCTGGTGGCGGGCCTGCAGCTCCTCGGGGAACTGGGCGACCTCGGCGGCCAGCGCCGGCCGCGGGCCGACGAGGCTCATGTCCCCGCGCACCACGTTGAGCAGCTGGGGCAGCTCGTCCAGGCTCGTCGCCCGCAGGAACTGCCCGATCCGCGTCACCCTGGGGTCGCCGCCGTCCAGCTTGAACAGCGGGCCCGTGCGCTCGTTGGCCGTCCGCAGGGCCGCCAGCCGCGATTCGGCGTCGACGCACATCGAGCGGAACTTGAGCATCCCGAACTCGACGCCGTCGCGCCCGACACGGCGCTGGCGGAACAGGACCGGACCGCCGTCCTCGAGCTTGATGGCGATGGCGATCGCCGCCAGCACCGGCGCCAGCACGACCAGCATCCCCAATGACACGACCGCGTCGAAGGCGTGCTTGAGGTTCAGCTGCAGCCGCGACAGCGACGGCGCCTCGACGTACAGCAGCGGCTGGTGGGCGATCGGCAGCGCCTGGACACGGCGGAAGTCGATGCCCGACAGGCCCGGATCGAGGTAGAGGTCACGGCTGCGCGCCCGCTCGCCCCTGATCAGCACCTCGAGCAGCGCCGGGTTGATGTCGCTGGCGCACAGCACGACGCCGTCGACGTCGGCGGCGGCCAGCACGCGGTCCGCATCGGCGTAGTTGGCCACCCACAGGTCGCTGAAGCCGGCGGCCCGCGCTTCACGGGCCGATCCGACGAGACCGATCACCCGCACGCCGGTCTCCGGGTGCGTGGCGAAGAGCTCGGCGAGGGTGATCGCCCGCCGGTCGGTGCCGACGATGATCACCCGGCGGGTGTACCGGCCGGCCTTGCGCTGGGCGGCCAGCCAGGCGCGGTACACCGAGCGCCAGCCGACGAGCGCCAGCCACACCGTGACGCAGGCGATCATGGCGTGCTCGACGTGGAAGTACAGGCGCGCCCCGCGGTCGGCGAGCAGCACCCCGAGACCCATGACGACGACCGCCCTGGTCAGGCGGGAGAGCTCGATGACCCGGACGGCGATGAGCCGCTCGACCCACAGCCCCTGGCTGCGGATGGCGAACAGGCCGATGGCCGTGATCACGGTGATCTGGAAGGCCCACTCGAGCAGCGAGCCGGGGCGCACGCCGGACACCAGCAGGACCACGGCGTAGAAACCGGCCAGCACGGCGACGGCGTCGCCGACGCCGAGGATCTGCAGGAGGTGTTCGCGTGCGTGCTGCGCCGGCGCGACCGCCGGCTCGACAGCGGCGACCGGCCGCGCCACCGGGATCAGCGTCGTCCTGATGTTTCGCTCACGCTGTCCGCCCGGGATCCTCCCACGCGGACGCGCCGCCACCCGCGTCTCGCCCATCGTTCTCCGCCCGCTTCCCGCCGTCGCTTGCCCGCTCCAGCTGTGTGAACCGTCCTGGGCGATTATTACCCGTGGGTAATCGAATTGCCAGGGAATTTACGACAGAAAAGGGAGAACACGGGGTTTCCCCGATCCCGCACGGGGTGGCTACAAGGGCACGCCCTGCAGCCGTGCCGCGCTCACCGTGTTCTCCATGAGGCAAGCGATCGTCATCGGGCCGGTGCCACCCGGGTTCGGGGTCAGCCAGCCGGCGACATCGGCCACGCCGGCCGGGTCGACGTCGCCGACGACGCCCTCGGATGTCCGCGACTGGCCGACGTCGATCACCGCGGCGCCCGGCTTGACGTGCTCGACGGTGACGAGGTGGGCCTGCCCGGCGGCGGCGACGAGGATGTCGGCCTCGCGGCACACGGCGACCAGGTCCTTCGATCGGGAGTGGGCGATCGTCACGGTCGCGTCGACGCCCTTGCGGGCCAGCAGGAGGGCGAGCGGCAGCCCGACAAGGGTCGATCGCCCGACGATCACGGCCCGGCGGCCGGCGGTGTCGACCCCGTAGCGCTCGAGCAGGCGCATCACGCCCAGCGGCGTGCACCCGACCAGCCCGGCCTGGCCGCGCACGAGGCGGCCCATCGACCGCTCCGTCAGCCCGTCGACGTCCTTCTCCGGCGGGATCACGGCGAGCACCGCCTCGGGGTCGAGATCACCGGGCAACGGCAGCTGGACGAGGATGCCGTGCACGTCGGGATCGGCCGCCAGCTCGGCCACGGCCGCCTCCACCTGGCCCTGCGACGCCGTGGCGGGCAGATCGAGGTGGCGCGGCTGCAGGCCGGCCTCGGTCGCCTTGCGCTGCTTGCTGCGCACGTAGCGCTGGCTGGGCGGATCGTCACCGACGAGCACCGTCGCCAGGCAGATCGCCGGCGAGCCGGCCGCCTCCACCTGGGCCCGGATCCCGGCGACGATCTCGTCGCGCAGGGTGTTGCCGTCCATCACGATCGCGGTCATCGGCCCAGCCTGGCAGGTCGTCCCGGTAGTTTCGCCGACGTGACCACTCCCCCTCCCCCGAGCGTCCGTCCCGCCGACGGCCGCCTCGGCGTGTTGACCGTCGGCCTCGGCGCCGTCTCGTCGACGCTGATCGCCGGCGTCGAGCTCGTCAAGCGCGGCCTGGCCGAACCGATCGGCTCGCTGGCGCTGATGGACACCATCCGCCTCGGCAAGCGCACCGACGATCGCTACCCGTCGATCAAGGACTTCGTGCCGCTCGCCGCCCTCGACGACGTCGTGTTCGGCGCCTGGGACCCGTTCCCCGACGACGCCTACGTCGCCGCCCAGCGGGCCGGTGTGCTCGACGCCGGCAAGCACATCGAGCAGGTCTCCGACGTCCTGCGCGACGTCCGCCCGATGACCGCGGCCTTCGACCGCACGTACGTCAAGAACATCGATGCCGACCACGTCAAGGGGGCGATCGGCAAGCGGGCGATGCTGGAGGCGATCCGCGAGGACATCAACCGGTTCCGCGACGAGAAGCAGGTCGACCGGATCGTCATGATCTGGTGCGCCTCGACCGAGATCTACATCGAGGCCGGGCCGGCGCACGCCGACCGCGACGCCTTCGAGGCGGCGATCGACGCCGACGACCCGACGGTCGCCCCGTCGATGCTCTACGCCTACGCCGCACTGCTCGAGGGCGTGCCGTTCTGCAACGGCGCGCCCAACCTCACCGTCGACACCCCCGTGCTGCGCGACCTCGCCACCGAGCTCGGCGTGGCCATCTCGGGCAAGGACTTCAAGACCGGCCAGACGCTGATCAAGACGGTGCTCGCCCCGATGCTGAAGGCGCGCATGCTCGGGCTGTCGGGCTGGTACTCGACGAACATCCTCGGCAACCGCGACGGCGAGGTGCTCGACGACCCCGACAGCTTCAAGACCAAGGAGGAGTCCAAGCTCGGCGTGCTCGAGCACATCCTCCACCCCGACCGCTACCCCGAGCTGTACGGGGACATCTTCCACAAGGTGCGGATCAACTACTACCCGCCGCGCGGCGACAACAAGGAGGGGTGGGACAACATCGACATCTTCGGGTGGCTCGGCTACCCGATGCAGATCAAGGTCGACTTCCTCTGTCGCGACTCGATCCTCGCCGCCCCGCTGGCCCTCGACCTCGTGCTGTTCACGGACCTCGCCCAGCGCGCCGGGCTCGGCGGCATCCAGGAGTGGCTCAGCTTCTACTACAAGAGCCCGATGGCGGCGCCCGGGCTGCTCGCCGAGAACGACCTGTTCATCCAGCTGACCAAGCTGAAGAACACGTTGCGCTGGATCATGGGCGAGGACCAGATCACCCACTTGGGCCGGGAGTACTACGCCGACGAGACGACCTGACGGCGCGAGGCGAGCAGCTGCTGCGAGCCGACCCGATCAGGAGACGATCCCGGCGACGATGTTGATCACCGCGGCCACGATCACGACACCGAAGACGTACGCCGTCAGGGCGTGGGTGAGCAGCAGCCGGCGCAGCTCCGGGGTCTTCAGCGGCGTGTCGGACACCTGGTACGTCATCCCGATCGTGAACGCGAGGTAGGCGAAGTCCCGGTAGTCCGGCTCCTCGGTGCCGGCGAACTCGATGCCGCCCTCGGGCGGCAGGTAGTAGCGGTGGGCGTAGCGCAGCGCGTACTCCGTGTTGACCACGAGCCACGACACGCCGACGAGGGCGACGGAGGCGATCGTCAGCTGGACGGCTTCGGGGCCGTCGGCACGGTCGGCCTTGTGCAGGCCGAGGCCGGCGCACACCAGCGACGCCGTGCTGGCCAGCACGATGATGATGCCGGCGATGGCCCGCGTGTCGTCCTCCACGAGCGACAGCAGGCGCGTGCGCGGCCCGTCGCACTGCAGGATCACCCGCCACACGAAGCCGAGGAAGGTCAGCGCGGCGATGATCCAGCCGAGCAGCAGCGACAGCTGCCACGAAGCGAAGAGGGCGGCGAGGACGCCGGCCACGGCGCCGAGCATGGCCGTGGCGCCCAGCCGCAGCAGCGACGGCGACCGCCGCCGGAACTCGACCAGCCGGTCGGTCACGCGGTCACCACCTCGGTCATCCGGATGTCGTGTGGCTCCGTCGGGGAGGTCGTCGACGAGTTGCTCGCGGTAGCCCACGCCGATCGTCAGGCAGTCCGGGCGCAGGCGCGGGAGGAAGCGGTCGAAGTGCCCGCCGCCCTGACCGAGGCGCACGCCGTCGGCAGTGAAGGCGAGGCCGGGCACGAGCACGACGTCGAGGGTGGCGGGGTCGACGTCGCCGGGGACCACCCGCAGGTCCGGTCCGTCGACCTCGGGCGTGAACACGTCGAATCCCATGGCGGTCAAGTGCGAGGTCCACGCGCTGGTGTCGGGCTCGGTGGGCAGCGAGGCGAACACCATCGCCCGCGCCCCTCGATCCGGGCGGGAATCGTCGCGACAGGTGGGACGGATCCCGCCCAGATCGAGAAGTGGGACGATCCCCGCCCAGATTGCGGAGCTCCGCCGAGCCCGTTCGGCGGGGTCCTCGGCGATGCGCCGGCGGACCTCGCGCATCGCCGCCCGCACGGCGGCCTTGCGTTCGGCGACCGTCGGCGGCATGGGATCAGTCTCGCACCGTGCCTACCATCGACCCCGTGAGCGATGCTGCAGCGGCCGACACGCCGTTCGACTCCAAGCAGTTCCGCAAGGTCCTCGGCCACTTCCCCACCGGGGTCACGATCGTCACCGGCTTCGCCGGCGACATCCCGGCCGGGTTCACCATCGGTTCGTTCACCTCGGTGTCGCTCGACCCGCCGCTCGTCGGCTTCCTGCCCCAGATCGCCAGCGACACGTGGCAGGCGATGGCTCCCGCCGGCCGGTTCTGCGTCAACGTCCTGCGCGACGACCAGGCCGACCTGTGCTGGCGGTTCGCCAAGAGCGGCGTCGGCGACGACCGCTTCGACGCGGTCACCTGGACGACGTCACCGACCGGCTGCCCGATCCTCGCCGGCGTCGCCGCGTGGATCGACTGCACGGTCGAGCACGTGTTCGAGCTGGGTGACCACTACCTGGTCGTCGGCAAGGTCGTCGACCTCGACCACCACTCTGATCCCCACGTGCCCCTGGTGTTCTACAAGGGAGCCCTGGGGGGGTTCCTGGCCGCCGAGTGAAGCTCCCACGCGACTGGGCCGGGCTGTCGCCCAACGGCATCGGGCAGCAGAAGCCCAACCACTACCTGGAGATGGCCAAGGTCGCGTGGACCGTGAAGGGCAACGCCCGCAAGGCGTGGAACATCCTCGCCAAGGGCGTGTGCGACGGGTGCGCCCTCGGCGTCGCCGGCTTCCACGACTGGACCCTCGACGGCGTCCACCTGTGCACGACGCGCCTGCGCCTGCTCGAGCTCAACTGCGCCGAGCCGTTCGACCACTCCGTCCTCGCCGACGTGTCGTGGTTGCGCCACCTGCCGTCACGTGAGCTGCGCGAGCTGGGCCGGCTGGCCCACCCGATGCGGCGGCGCCGCGGCGACGCCGGCTTCCACCGGATCTCGTGGGACGAGGCCCTCGACGCCGTCGCCACCGCCGTCGGCGCGGCCGGCGGCGACCGCACCGCGATCTACCTGACCAGTCGCGGGATCACCAACGAGGTGTACTACGCCGCCGCCAAGGCGGCGAGGGCGATGGGTGTCGCCAGCATCGACTCGGCCGCCCGCACCTGTCACGCGCCGTCGACGGTCGGGTTGAAGCAGACCATCGGCGTCGCCGCCTCGACCTGCTCGATGCGCGACGTGCTCGAGTCGGACCTCATCGTGCTGTGGGGAACGAACGTCGCCAACAACCAGCCGGTGTTCACCAAGTACCTCTACCTCGCCCGCAAGCGCGGCGCGCGGGTCGTGGTCGTCAACCCGTACCTCGAACCCGGTCTCGAGCGCTACTGGGTGCCGTCCAACGTGGAGTCCGCGCTGTTCGGCACGCGCCTGTGCGACCTCCACGTGCCGGTGCGGCCCGAGGGCGACGTCGCCCTCGCCAACGCCGTGCTGCAGCGGCTGATCGAGCGTGACGCGGTGGACCAGGCGTTCGTCGACGCCCACACCGAGGGCTGGCCCGAGCTGGCCGCCCACGTCGCCGGCCTCGACCGTGACGAGCTGCTCCGGCAAGCCGGCGTCGACGCCGACACGTTCGAGCGCTTCGTCGACCTCTACGCCTCGGCGAAGGCGGCGGTGCTGGTCTGGAGCATGGGGATCACCCAGCACACGCACGGCGTCGAAGGGGTCAGGGGGATCGTCAACGTCGGTCTGGCCCGCGGCAACGTGGGGCGCGACGGCGCCGGGCTGATGCCGATCCGCGGCCACTCCGGTGTCCAGGGCGGCGCCGAGATGGGGGCCTACGCCACGGCGCTCCCGGGTGGTGATCCCGTCGACGAGCACCATGCCGCGGCGTGGTCGCAGCGCTGGGGGTTCACCGTGCCCGTCGGGCCCGGGCTGACCGCACCCGAGATGGTCGAGGCCGCCGAGCGCGGCGAGCTGGACGTGCTCTTCATCGACGGCTCGAACCTGCTCGAGGTGATGCCCGAGCCGGACCGCGTCGAGCAGGCACTGGGCCGGGTCGGGACGCGCGTGCACCAGGACGTGGTCCTCACCAGCCAGATGTTCGTGGACGGCGACGACGTCATCCTGTTGCCGGCCGCGACCCGGTACGAGCAGGAAGGCGGGGGCACCAGCACGACCACGGAGCGGCAGATCGCGTTCAGCCCGCAGGTTGCCGAACCGGTGGGCGAGGCGCGCAGCGAGTGGCGCACGTTCGCCGAACTGGCCACGCGGGTCCGGCCCGACCTCGCCGCGCGCTTCGCCTGGACGGACAACCGCGCGCTGCGCGCCGAGATCGCCGACGTCGTGCCGTTGTACGCCGGGATCGAGGACCTCGCGGCCACTGGTGACGCTGTCCAGTACGGCGGCCGCCACCTGTGCCGCGACGGAGCGTTCCCGCTGCCGGGCGGCCGGGCCCGCTTCAGCGTGCTCGACGTCGCGCCCACCTCGCTGGCCGACGGCGAGTGGTTCGTGTCGACCCGCCGCGGCAAGCAGTTCAACTCGATGGTGCTCGGCGACACCGATCCGCTCACGGGCGCGGCCCGCGACGCCGTCTACATCGACGAGACCGACGCCGCCGGCATCGGCGTGGCCGAGGGCGATCGGGTCACGCTCGTCAGCGATGCCGGGCGGCTCTCCGGGCGGGCCAAGCTCGTGCGCCTGCCGGCGCGCACGCTGCAGGTGCACTGGCCGGAGGGCAACGTGCTGCTGTCGGGCGGGCCGGCGTCGCGCGAGCCGCAGAGCCGCATCCCCGACTTCAACGCGGTGGTCCGGATGGAGGTCCCGTGACCGCCCGGCGCCCGTGGCTCGGCGGTGTCGCCTTCGACGTGGCGGCCGTGCTGATCTTCGTCGCCGCCGGGCGCGACAGCCACGACGCCGACGCCAGCATCGCCGGGCTGCTCGGTGTCGCGGCGCCGTTCCTCATCGGACTGGCCGTGGGCTGGCTGCTCGTGCCCGGCGCGCGCCGCGATCCCGTGTCCTTGCGCACCGGCGCCGGTGTCTGGGTGGCCACGGTCGTGATCGGCCTGCTGCTGCGCCGGTTCGCCTGGGATCGGGGCACGGCGCTGTCGTTCGTCGTGGTCACCGCGCTCGTGCTCGGCCTGCTGCTGCTCGGCTGGCGGGCCATCTGGGCACTCGGTCCGAGTCGGCGCGCGGTACGCTCGCCCTCGCCGCCTCGGAAGGCGGGACGCTAGACGGAGGAACTGTCATCAACCTGTACGTGGGAAACATCCCCTTCTCCACCACTTCTGATGACCTGGCCGCGCTGTTCGGCCGGGTCGGGACGGTCACCTCCGCCCAGGTCATCACGGATCGGGAGACCGGCCGCTCCCGCGGGTTCGGGTTCGTCGAGATGAGCGACGAGGACGGCCGCAAGGCCATCGACGAGCTCACCGGCGCCGATCTCGGGGGTCGTTCGATCACCGTCAACGAAGCCCGCCCGCGCCAGCCCCGCAACGACCGCGGGAGCGGTGGCGGCGGTGGCGGCGGTCGCCGCTACTGAGGTTTCGCTCCGCAACCAGAGGTTGCGAACGACCTACAGCGGGTTCGTGATGGCGCCGGTCTCGGCGCCCTGCACCAACCTGGCGTACTTGCCGAGCACGCCGCTCGTGTAGCGCGGCGGGTTCGGCTGCCAGTCGCGCCGGCGGGCGACCAGCTCGCCGGCGTCGACGAGCAGATCGAGCGACTTCATGGGCACGTCGACGCGGATGCGATCGCCGTCGCGCACGAAGGCGATCGGCCCGCCGTCGGCGGCCTCGGGCGCCACGTGCCCGATGCAGAAGCCCCATGTGCCGCCGGAGAACCGGCCGTCGGTGATCAGCGCGCAGTCGGCGCCGCGGCCGGCGCCCTTCAGCGCGCCCGTGATCGCCAGCATCTCGCGCATCCCGGGCCCACCCTTGGGACCCTCGTAGCGGATGACGAGCACGGTGCCCGGTTCGATCGCCCCGGCGAGGATGGCGTCCATCGCCCCGTCCTCGCCGTCGAAGACGCGCGCCGTGCCCTCGAACACCAGCTGGTCCTCGGAGAGCCCGGCGACCTTGACGACCGATCCCTTCGGGGCCAGCGAGCCGGTGAGGACGTTGATCCCGCCCTGCGCGTGGATCGGTGCGTCGAGGGGGTGCACGACGACCCCGTCGGGCGCCGGCGGGTCGAGCTCGGCGAGGTTCTCGGCCATCGTCCGGCCCGTCACGGTGAGCACGTCACCGTGCAGCAGGCCGGCGTCGAGCAGGTGCCGGAGCACGACGGGCACGCCGCCGACGCGATCGAGATCGGTCATGTGGAACTTGCCGCCCGGCTTCATGTCGGCGATGTGTGGCACGCGGGCGGCGATGCGGTTGAAGTCCTCGAGGTGCAGTTCGACGCCCGCCTCGTTGGCGATGGCCAGCAGGTGCAGCACGGCGTTCGTCGACCCGCCGAGCGCGGACGTCAGGGCGATGGCGTTCTCGAACGCCTGCTTCGTCATGATCATGCGCGGCGTGATGCCGAGCTCGAGCATGTGCACGACCGCCGCACCCGAGGCATGGGCGTCGGCGTGGCGGCGGGTGTCGACGGCCGGCGGTGACGCCGAACCGGGCAGGCTCATGCCCAGCGCCTCGCCGATCGAGCTCATCGTGTTGGCCGTGAACATCCCGCCGCACGCCCCCTCGCCGGGACAGGCGGCACGCTCGATCTCGCCCAACTCGGCCTCGGTGATGGCGCCGGTGGCGAAGGCGCCGACGGCCTCGAACACGCTCGTGACGTCGATGGCCTGGCCGTGGTGCTCGCCCGGCAGGATCGAGCCGTTGTAGACGAGGATGCTCGGCAGGTCGAGGCGGGCCGACGCCATCAGCATCGCCGGCATGCTCTTGTCGCAGCCGGCCATCCCGACGAAGCCGTCGAGCCGCTCGGCGAACACGACGGCCTCGACCGAGTCGCAGCTGAGGTCGCGGCTCACGAGCGACGCGCGCATGCCCTCGTGGCCCATCGAGATGGCGTCGGACACGGTGATCGTGCCGAACTCCATGGCCACGCCGCCGGCCGCCCGGATGCCGGTGCGCACGTGCTCGGCGAGCGTGCGCAGCGTCATGTTGCAGGGCGTGATCTCGTTCCACGAGTTGGCGATGCCGACCTGGGGCTTGGCCCAGTCGTCATCGGTGAGGCCGATGGCGCGCAGCATCGCCCGCGCCGGGGCCTTGCGGGGGCCGTCGGTGACCTCGCGTGACCGCGGCTTGATGTCGACTGGGGTGTCCGAGCTCATGGCACGGAGGGTAATTGCACGCTCCGCGGCCGAAGGAGGTGCCAGCGCTCCCCCCGTCCGGGCGACGTCGCCCCGCCGCCGCGAGCTCAGCGCATCCCGTTGGCCTCGAACAGGCGGTCGAGGATGTCGCGGATCACCGGTTGCTTGCGCTGGTTGTAGTCCATCACCACCTCGCCGGCGATGTTCGAAGCGTCGGCCGCCTCCCGCTTGGCCTCGGCATACCGGGCGCGGTCATCCGGGTGCTCGCGCAACCAGTCACGGAAGAGGCGGTGGCGCACCGCCTCCGGGCTGTCGGGACTCCAGACGTGGAGGTTGCAGGCCGGTGGCCCCGTGGCCGCCAGGCAGCGGTGCTCGTGCCAGCGCGGTTCGCGGATGCGCAGCACGAACCCGGCGTGCTCCAGCGCCGGGACGTACGCCGGCTCGGCACTCGAGTCGGCGACGGTGAGGTCGATGTCGATCACCGGCTTGGCGGGGAGACCAGGCACGCTCGTCGAGCCGACGTGCTCGAGGGCCAGCACCCCGTCGCCCAGCGCGGTGCGGATGCGGGCGGCCAGCTCGTCGAACCACGACGGCCACGCCGGGTCGGACTCGACGACCGCGATGGTCGTCGGCACGGGCTGCTCACCGACCCAGACGACGGCGTCCGGGTCGTAGTCGTCGTGCCGAGTGATCTCCTCGAACGTCGCCATGGCCTGATCCTCCTCCAGATGCCCGCGCCGTGCGAGGCTGTCCGGGTGGGGGGAGTCCTCGGAAGACCACGCTACGGACCGCTGGCCGGCGCGCTGTTGTGCTGGTTGCTCTCGCTGTGGCCGACGCTGCTGCCGCGCGGCGGCGTCGTCCAGGGTGTCGTCAGCGGGGTGTGCGCGGCCCTCGGTTGGCTCGGCGGACTGATCGTCGGCCACCTCCTGCACGGCGTCCTGCGCCGCGTGGACCATCCGGTGACCCCGCGGGGTCGACGCATCGCCTGGCGCGTCCTGGCCGGCGCCGCGCTGGCGGTGCTGGTGCTCGGGCTGTTCGTCTGGTTCCGCTGGCAGGGCCAGCAACGCGACGTCATCGGCATGTCCGACCTGGCCGCGATCGACGGCGTGATGGTCGTCGTCGTGTCGCTGGTCGTCCTGGCCGTCCTCGTGCTCGTGGGCCGCCTCGTCGTCGTGGCCGTCCGCTGGTTCGACCGCCAGGTCGCCAAGCTCGTGCCCTCGGGCTGGGCGCGGGCGACGGCGACGGTCACCCTCGTCGCCATCGTCGTGATCGCTTTCCTCGTCGGGCGGCGGCAGTTCGTCGACTGGGCCGACGGATCCTTCGCGTCGGTCAACGACACGACGCCGGCGGGCATCGTCCGCCCGACGTCGTCGAACGTGTCGGGCGGTCCGGGCTCGCTCGTCGAATGGGAGTCCCTCGGCGCCGAAGGCCGTCGCTTCACGGGGTCGGCCACGCCGCTCGACGAGCTCGCCGCCTTCCAGGGCGACGACGACGTGATGGAACCGATCCGGGTGTACGTGGGGCTCGACTCGGCGGCCACCGACACCGAGCGCACGGCGCTGGCGATGCAGGAGCTGGAGCGCACCGGCGCCTACGAGCGCAGCGTGCTCGTCGTGTCGACGGCCACGGGCACCGGGTGGATCGACCCGGACGCGGCGACGTCGCTGGAGATGATGCACGGCGGCGACACGGCCATCGTCACGCTGCAGTACTCGTTCCTCCCCAGCTGGATCGCCTTCCTGGTCGACCCGTCGAACGCCGCCAAGGTCGGCAACGACCTGTTCCTCGCCACCCGCCAGCGGTGGCTCGACCTGCCGGAGGACGAACGTCCTCGCTTCGTGGTGTACGGCGAGAGCCTCGGCTCGTACGGCGCCGAAGCGGCCTTCGACGGCGGGAACGTGGACGAGTCGATGCAGACCATGTTGCAGAGCGCCGACGCCGTCCTCCTCTCCGGACCGACGGCGAGCAACCCCATCTGGTCCCAGTTCGTGGACGAGCGCGACGACGGCTCGCCGTCGTGGCGACCCGAGCTGGCCCGCTACCCCGGGCTGCGGGTGTCCAACACCGCGGACGACATCGCCTGGGACGACCCCTCGTGGCCCGAGCCGCGCGTCCTCTACATGCACCACCCGACCGATCCCGTCGGCACGTGGTCCCCGAAGACGCTGTGGTGGCCGCCCGGCTGGACGCAGAGCCCGACCGGGTACGGGGTCCCGAGCGTGGTGACGTGGTTCCCGGTGCTCACCTGGGTCCAGGAGACCCGCGACCTCATGGCCGGCTTCTCCGCCGAGCCCGGCTTCGGCCACGACTACGGCATCGCCTACCCCGACGCCTGGGCGGCCGTCGCCCCGCCGCCCGACGGGTGGAGCGACCTCGACACGGAACGCCTCTTGGCCGCACTCGTGCCGGAGTGAGGCTTTCTGCATCTGGATCGGTCGCCCTGGCGACCGATCCAGATGCAAGAACGCCGGTCAGAGGCCGATCGACTCGTCGATGAACTCGTTGGTCACGATGTCCTCGGCGGTGAGGCCGTCGGCCGGCGGCTGGCCGAGGCTGGTGTACACCGGGATGGCGATCTCGATCAGGTTGTCCACCCGGTCGAGGTCGAAGTTGCCGACGGTGTCGTCGGGGCCGTTGCCGATGAGGCCGTCGTCGAGCATGGTCTCGACGGCGTAGTCGGCCACGCCCTGGCTGTACACCCAGCCGTTGTCGAAGACCTCCACCGCCTCGAGGATGATCTCGTTGGCGTGGGTGGGATCATCGAGGTAGTCGATCGACGACTGCTGGATGATCGGCACCAGCTTCTCGAAGCAGGCGGCGTAGGTCTCGATGTTCTCCGGCTTGGTGGCGATCGACTCGGCGTAGTTCTCCCAGCCGTTGTCGTTGATGTAGGTGAAGGCGACCGGCTTCCCCCACTCCTCGACCTCGTTCTCGTAGATGTACGGCTCGGCGGACCCGAAGCCCTGCTGGGCGTCGGCGCCCTCGGCGGCGATGAAGTTGCCGGGCGTGCCGTCGTAGCTGTCGTCGAGCTGGTCGGCCGAGAGGATGCCCTCCTCGCGGAAGTAGTCCATGTAGGCGGCGCCGGAGAAGTAGCGCACGAGGATGCCTTCCTCACCGATGTCGGCGATGGTCTCGACGTCCGGGTACGTCTCGGGATCCCACATGATCATCTGCGGGTTCTTCTCCATGCCCGACATGATCGCCACGGTCGGGAACTCGGCCGAGTTCTGGATCCCCTCGTCGGTGTACACGTAGCCGAGCAGGATGTCCTCGTCGGCGTAGAGCTGTGACGTCACGGTCTGGAACCCGATGG
This sequence comes from uncultured Acidimicrobiia bacterium, assembly GCA_963784255.1. GTDB lineage: Bacteria > Actinomycetota > Acidimicrobiia > Acidimicrobiales > Ilumatobacteraceae > JALZMG01. The sequence goes on from CAWAQO010000009.1 coordinate 1,081,495, forward strand.
CGGGCCCGCCGGAGCGGATCTCCAGCTCGACACCAGTGTCCACGCCGCCCGACGCCGTCAGCGTCGCGTTGACGCGCACGCCGCCCTTGTCGATCTCGTAGTCGTCGCCGAGCATGTTGTAGATCCAGCCGTGCTCGGCCTCCGGGTTCCAGTCGGTCTGGATGACGACGGTCTCGGGGCAGTCGGCCGACAGGTCGACGTCGCCCGCCGGCGCCGAGCCGCCGGATGTGGTGTCGCTGCCCTCGGTCGTCTCGCTGCCGGTCGTGGTGTCGCTGGCGGCGGTCGTCTCGCTGCCGGCGGTGGTGGCGACGGCCTCGGTGGTGGTGTCGACCGCGGCGCCGCGTCGTCGTCGTCGTCATCGTCGCCGCAGGCCGCGAGCAGAAGTGCTCCGGCGAGCGACAGACCGAGCCACCGGGTGTGGCGATTGCGCATGCTCTCTCCCTTGTTGTCCGTTCACGCTGGGATGCTGGTTGGGGGGTCGGCTCTCACGAGCCGCTCTTGCGGGTGGACTCGTACCAACGCCCGACCACGAGCTTGGAGAGCCAACCGAAGAACATGAAGACCGAGATGCCGAGCAGCGATGACAGGATCAGCGCGCCGTACGTCAGCGAGTAGAGGTTCCGGGACCGGGCCCGGTCCATGAGGATGCCGAGGCCGAGGCCGCCCTTGCGGAAGAACAGCTCGCCGACGACGGCGCCGATGACGGCCAGGCCGGCGGCGATGCGGTAGCCGGTGAAGATCGCCGGAAGGGCGCTCGGGAACTGCAGCTTGCGCAGCCGCGTCCACCTCGAGGCGCGGCGCAGCGTGAACAGGTCGTGCTGGCCGGCGTCGGCGGACAGGAGCCCGAACAGCGTGTTGGAGACGATCGGGAAGATCGAGATGATCACGCAGACCAGCAGGCGCGAGCCGACGCCGAACCCGAAGATGATCCCGATGAGCGGCACGATGGCGAGGATCGGGATCGCCTGGGCAGCGATGAGGTAGGGCCAGAACGTCTTCTCGATCCACGTCGCCTGGGCCATCAGCACGGCCAGCGTGGTGCCGACGACGATCGAGATCGCCAGGCCCGTGAGCGCGACAAGGGTCGTCCAGGCGAGGGCGTCGAGCATCTCCCGTCGCGCCACCGCGTTGACGTACGACGCATCGACCACGGTCGCCGGCGACGGCAGGAGGTGATCGGGCTTGTCGAAGAAGGTGTTCAGGCCCCACTCGTGCATGTACCACCAGAGGCCGACGAACAAGACGATGCCCGCCATCGGGCCGACGACGTTGGACCAACGGCGGCGGCGCCCCGTGGTCCGTGCATCGGCGGGCGCTGCGAGTGGCTCGACGTCGGTGGCGCCCGCCGGAGCGCGAGCGCGGCGCCTGGACGCTCACTGGTGCACCATCGCCATGTGCACATCCCTGGCCGCTTCGATCTCGACCGGGCACCAGTGAGCGGGTCGCCGCTGCGCGGCGACAAAGGCACCGTGCCGATGGAGCTCGCTTCGCTCGCTCACGCGTGCGCTCCCCGGAGGGCGTGGCTGACCTCTCCCGAGAGGGCGGCGAAGTCGGCGTCGAAGCGCAGCTCGGGCGAGCGCGGGTAGCCGAACGGCACGTCGAACGACGCCACGATGCGTCCCGGGCGGGCCGACATCACGAGCACCCGCGTCGAGAGGAACACGGCCTCGTGGATGGAGTGGGTGATGAAGAGGGCCCCGAAGCCCTTGCGCTGGAACAGCGTGAGCAGCTCGTCGTTCAGGCGCTCGCGGGTGATCTCGTCGAGGGCGCCGAACGGCTCGTCGAACAGGAAGATGTCGGGCTCCATCACCAGCGAGCGGGCCAGCGAGGCGCGCATGCGCATGCCACCTGACAGCTGCTTGGGGTACTTCTCCTCGAACCCGCCGAGGCCGACCAGCTTGACGTTGTCGGCCACGCGGGCCGTGCGCTCGGCCTTGCCCATGCCCTCGAGCTCGGCGAACAGCTCGATGTTCCGGCGCACCGTGCGCCATTGCAGGAGGGTGGCGTCCTGGAACACGTAGCCGAGGCTGCGCCGGTCGACGGCGACCGTCCCGGTGGTTGCCGTCTCCAGCCCGGAGGCGATGCGCAGGAGCGTCGACTTGCCGCAGCCCGACGGCCCGACGACGGTGACGAACTCGCCGGCCCGGAGGCCGAACGTGGTCGACGCCAAGGCGTGGGTGCCGTCGGGGAACGTCTTGGTGACGCCGTCGAAGGCCAGCGTCCCGGGCTCCAGCTCGATCTCCGTGGTCGTGGTCGTCTCAATCGTCACGGCGCCATCCTCAGCTGACGATCATGCCACCGGTGACGTTGAACGCCTGGCCGGTGCAGTAGGACGCGTCGTCCGACGCGAGGAACAGGGCCATCCGGGCGACATCGGCCGGCTCGCCGCAGCGACCGAGCGGTGACAGTTCGCTCCACGCCGCCACCATCTCGGGCGTGCGGGTGGCCGCGCCCATCGCCGTGAGCACGTAGCCAGGGCAGATGGCGTTGACGGTGATGCCGTGCGGACCGAGCTCGGCGGCGGCCGCCTGGGTCAGCGCCACGACGGCCGCCTTGGAGGCGGCGTAGGCGGCCTGGTGCGGGGCGGCCCGCTTGGCGGCCATGCTGGCCATGTTGACGATGCGGCCGCCACGGCCGGCGGCGATCATCGCCGTCGCCGCAACCTGGGTCGTCACGAGCATCGAACGGGCGTTGACGTCCTGCACGTGGTCCCACTCGTCGATCGAGATCTCGAGCAGCGGCGTGATGCGCAGGATGCCGGCGTTGTTGACCAGGACGTCGACGCCGCCGAGGGCCTCGATCAGGGACCTCGTGGCGACCCGGGTGGCCTCCGGCTCGGCGAGGTCGACGATCTCGGCCTCGGCGTCGAGGTCGGCGGCGACCGCCTTGAGGTCGGCCTGGACGTCGAGCAGCCCGAGGCGGGCGCCCTCCGCGGCGAACGTGCGGGCGATCTCCAGGCCGATCCCGCCGGCGGCGCCGGTGACGATGCAGCGCCGGCCGGCGAGGCGCGCCGCGCCGGGTCGTGCCGCCGCGCCCTCGTCCCGCACCCACATGACGGCGACATGGTACGACGGGCGCCCGGCCGGCACTCGATCGGCTCCCGTGAACACCGTGTTACGGGGTCTTGCCGGGTTCTCACCTGCCTCCGGCGCGGGTCTGACCGGCGGGGGGCAGCGTGGGAGCCATGTTCGATCCGCTGCTGCCCAGCGCCACCCCCCGGGTCGCCGGGCCGCCGCTCGCTCCCCCCAACGCGCCCGGGACTTCCTCCCCACCCCCCGGGTCGCGTGCACCGGCGGCCCCCATCCCGCCGGTGCCGCCGGTCGACCGTGCCAGGGCGAGGCGCGGTCACCGGCGGCCGAACCGGTTGGCGGCGGTGGCCGGCTTCGGCCTGGCCGCCGTCGCCGCCGGTGGGTTCGGCGGCTACCTGGCCGCTCGAACGACGGAAGGCGAGCCCGCCGCCGCGCCGGCGGCGGTCGTGCCGGCCTCGATGACCGACACCGGCGGGTCCATCGACGTGGCCGCCGTGGTCGCGGCGGTCGAGCCGTCCACGGTGGCCATCACGACCAGCCTCGTGCAGCGCCAGGGCCCGTACCAGGTGCAGGGCGAGGGCGCCGGGACCGGCATCGTCCTCGACACCGCGGGCCACATCCTCACCAACGCCCACGTCGTCGACGGGGCGACCTCCGTGACGGTCACGGTCAACGGCGAGCAGCGTCCGGCCCGCGTCCTGGGCGGCGACCGCTCCGACGACGTCGCCGTGCTCCAGCTCGAGGACGCCTCCGGGGTCGTGCCGGCCACGCTGGCCACGGATCCCGTGGCCGTCGGCGACCAGGTCGTCGCCATCGGCAACGCGCTGGCGCTGGAGGGCGGGCCGACCGTCACCCAGGGCATCGTGTCGGCGCTCGACCGGTCGATCGACACCGAGAGCGGCTCGCTCAGCGGCCTCGTCCAGACCGACGCCGCGATCAGCTCCGGCAACTCGGGCGGCCCGCTGGTGAACGGCGCCGGCCAGGTGGTCGGCGTGAACACGGCCGTCGCCGCCAGCGGTGGCACCGTGCAGGCCTCGAACATCGGGTTCGTGATCCCGATCGATCAGGCCATGGGCGTCGCCGGTCGCTGGATCTGAGCACCGGCGGGGTACCGTCCCCGTAGGAGGTGCCCCCATGCACGATCTGGTCATCCGCGCCGGCAGGCTCGTCGACGGCTCCGGCACTCCCGCCCGCACCGCCGATGTGGCGATCGACGACGGCGTCGTCACCGCCGTCGGCCGGGTCACCGCTGCCGCCCGCCGCGTCGTCGACGCCGACGGCGCGCTCGTGACGCCAGGGTTCGTCGACATCCACACCCACTACGACGGCCAGGCCACGTGGGACGACCAGCTGGCGCCGTCGAGCTGGCACGGCGTCACGACCGTGGTGATGGGCAACTGCGGCGTCGGCTTCGCGCCCGTCCGTCCCGCCGACCACCAGCGCTTGATCGAGCTGATGGAGGGCGTCGAGGACATCCCCGGCGCCGCCCTCCACGAGGGGCTGAGCTGGAGCTGGCAGACGTTCCCCGAGTACCTCGACGACCTCGAGCGGCGGCCGCGCGACCTCGACCTCGGCGCCCAGCTCCCCCACGGGGCGCTGCGGCTGCACGTCATGGGCGAGCGGGGGGCCAACCGCGAGCCGGCGACGCCGGCCGACATCGCCGCCATGGCCGACCTCGCCCGGGAAGCCGTCGAGGCCGGCGCCCTCGGGTTCACGACGTCGCGCACGCTCAACCACCGCAGCAGCCGTGGCGAGCTGACGCCGACGCTGACCGCCGAGGCCGACGAGCTGATCGGCATCGCCGAGGCGCTGGGGGCCATCGGCAAGGGCGTGATCCAGGTGGTCAGCGACTTCATCGACCTCGACCGGGAGTTCGCCATGCTGCGGGCGATGGCCGAGCGCTCCGGCCGGCCGATCTCCATCTCCGTCGCCCAGAGCCCGCTGCAACCCGACAACTGGCGGATCCTCCTCGACCGCATGAGCGAGGCCACGGCGGCCGGCGTCACGATGCGCGGCCAGGTCGGGTCGCGGGCCGTCGGCCTGCTGCTCGGGTTCGAGGCCACGCTGAACCCGTTCATGCTGTCGCCGCTGTGGTCCGAGCTGCTCGACCTGCCGGCGGGCGAGCGCCTCGCCCGGCTGCGCCGTCCCGAGGTGCGGGCGGCCCTCATCGACCACATGACCGTCGACAAGAAGGGCTCGCTGATCGGGTCCCGCCTGATCGGCAAGTTCGACCTGATGTACCCGATGGGCGACCCGCCGGACTACGAGCCGCCGCGGTCGGCGTCGCTGACGGCGATCGCCGAGCGGGAGGGCCGGTCGGCGGCCGAGGTGGCCTACGACATGATGCTGGCCGACGAGGGTCGCGGGCTGCTGTACCTGCCGACGCTGAACTTCGCCGGCGGCACCCTCGACGCCGTCGGCGCCCAGCTCGCCCACCCCGCATCGGTGGCCGGCCTGTCAGACGGCGGCGCCCACGTGGGCACGATCTGCGACGTCAGCTTCCCGACGACGATGCTGCAGTGGTGGGGCCGCGACCGGCCGCACGGCCGCCTGCCGGTCGAGCTGCTGGTGCACAAGCAGACCAGGGCGACGGCCGAGACGGTCGGGCTGCTCGATCGGGGGCTGCTGGCCCCAGGGCACCGCGGCGACGTCAACGTGATCGACTTCGACCAGTTGGCGCTGCACGCGCCGGAGATCCACCACGACCTCCCGGCCGGTGGCCGCCGCCTGTTGCAGCGTGCCGACGGCTACGTGCACACGTTCGTCGCCGGCACCGAGATCCGCGCCGACGGCCAGTCCACCGGCGCCACCCCCGGCCGCCTCGTCCGCGGCGCCCAACCCTCCCCGCCGGACTGACGCCTTCCCGCAACTGTTGTGTGAGAGCGACACTTCCTGTCGTTCTGGCACAAGAGTTGAGGAATCACGGCAAGAACTGGTCCAACTCGCGGAGGAACATCGGCCACGCCGGCTCGAAGTCGGTGAGGATGTGGTTGCGGCTCGGGAGCGGGACGAGCCGGGAGCCCGGGATCAACGCGGCCAGGTCGCGGGCTCCCGCCAGCGGTTGCCGGCGATCGTCGCGGGAGTGCAGCAGCAGCGTCGGGCAGCGCACCTTCGGCGCCTCCTCCGAGACGTCGATGCGCCCGAACGTCGACAGGAAGCGGACCGCGTTGTGCGCCGACGTGGTCCGGCGCTGCAGCTCGTTGAAGGCGTCCCACTGCTCGCGGGTGCCGTCGGGCAGGAACTGCGACGTGAACATCTGGCGGAAGGACGGGTCGTCGCGCCCCGACCCGATCCGGGCCACCTCGATGTCGAACGCGGCCTCCCGCCGTTGCTCGGGGGTCGTCGCCCTGGCGAGCCGACCCCGTCCGTACGCGCCCGACAGCACCAGCTTGGTCACCCGGTCGGGGTGCCGGGCGGCGAAGGCCACGGCGACGGCCGCGCCCTGCGAGACACCGAGCAGCGGGAAGCGGTCCAGCCCGACAGCGTCGACCACGAGCTCGAGGTCGGCGACCCAGTCGTCGAACGAGAAGCGGTCGACGTTCCAGTCCGACAGCCCGCAGCCGCGCTCGTCGTACCGGACGAGCGTCCGGCCGTGGGCGAGGCCCTCCAGCCAGTGCCGCCACACCGGTGACTCGCCGTCGTAGTCGAGGTGGGTGAGCCAGTTGGCCGCCTTCACCAGGACCGGTCCGGCGCCCATCGTGGCGAAGGCGATCCGGGCGCCGTCCGGCGCCGTGCAGAAGCGGATGGTCTGGTGGAACGGCTCGGGCTGCGGCGGCATCGCCGGCGAGTCCTCGGTGGCCCGCTCGCTCACCGACGCGACGAACTGGTAGCCGCGGCCGAACACGGTGCGGATCACCCGTTGCGACGAGCCGTCGTCGCCGACGCTGCGGCGCGCCGACTTGAGGCGAGACGCCAGCGCCGACTCGCTCACGAAGCGGTCGCCCCAGACGTTGTCGAGCAGCTCCGTCTTCGCCACCACACGGTCGCGGTGGCGGATCAGGTAGACGAGCACGTCGAACACCTGAGGCTCGACGTGCTCGACCGACCCGTTGCGGCGGAGCTCGAATCGTTGGGGGTCGACCACGCAGTCTGCGAACTCGTAGATCGTGATCGTCCACGGTAGTGAACGGGACCGCAGGGTTCGTGCGGGTTACGGCTGGAGCACCGGGTTCTCGAGGGCGGAGGCCGCCAGCTCCCGCCGGTTGCGCAGCCCGAGCTTGCGGAAGATCGTCGTGAGGTGGGCCTCGACGGTGCGCGGGCTGATGAACAGCTTGGCCGCGAGGTCCCGGTTGGAGGCCCCGCCGACCACCAGCTTGGCGATCTGCAGCTCGTGCGGCGTGAGCAGCTGGTGCGGCGCGACGTCCTCGCCGACCACGCCACCGGCGGCGCGCAGCTCGACCGTCGCCCGCTCGGCGAACAGCGTGGCGCCGACACCCCGCAGCAGCTCGACGGCCCGCTCGAGGTGGGCCCGTGACTCCCCGCGCCGCCGGGCCCGGCGCAGCCGCTCGCCCCACAGGATCTCCGCCCGGCCGACGGCGAAGTCGTTGGCCTGGCCCTCGGCGACGGCGACGGCGTCGGCAAAGTGGGCGAACGCCTCGTCGTCGTCCTCGGCCAGCAGCCCTCTCGGCCGGCCGATGCCGGTGCTCGCGAGGACGGCCGGGTCGAGGGCCGCCTCGAGGTCGGCGAGCACGGTGAACCCGGCCCGTCGCCGGCCGACGCGGGCCAGCGACTCGGCCCACTCGATCTCCCACCGCACGAGGCCACGGCCGAGCGGGCTGATCGCCTCGATGGCGCGGTAGGCCTCCTCGGCGTCCTCGTAGCGACCCTCGTTGAAGGCGAGGTAGGCGACGCCGATCGGGCCGAACGCCCGCCGCTCGGGCTCGGGCACGTCGCGCAGCAGGACGACGGCGCGGTTGCACAGGTCGCGGTCGCCGACGACCGCCGAGCACAGGGCCAGCACGCCCGACGCCAGCGAGGCCAGCTCGGGCGAGCCGAGCGTCTCGGCCAACGACACGGCCTCCAGACCGGCGGCGATGGTGGCCGGGAACGAACGGCTGTAGTGGGCCATGCTCTGGGCCCCGAGGACGCTGACCAGCGGGCGGATCGCGCCGCGCGCCCGCAGCTGGCCCTCGAGGTCGGTGAGCAGGGTGTCGGAGTCCTCGCCCCGGCGCAGGAACGCCAGCACGGGCGCGACCACCTCGGCGAGGAACAGGGCGTCGGCGGGCGGGCGCTCGGGCCCGATCATCTCGGTGTACCGGTCGATCAGGGGCTCGCTGCCGGGCTGCAGCCGGGCCAGCAGCAACCCACCGTGGAGCACGTCGACGCGCCGGGCCCGGTCGTCGTCGACGAGGTCGCGCAACCGGAGAGCCTCCTCCACGGCATCGGTGATGTCGGCGAACGCGCCGGCGCCGATGTACACGACGAGGGCGTCGAGCAGGAGGTCGACGGCCAGGTCGGGCGCACTCGCCGCGACCTCGCGCGCCGCCGCCCGCAGGCGCGACGCCGGTTCGGCGATGCCGCCGCTGGACAGCGGCAGCCGGCAGCGCAGCTGCTGGCGGCGGATGCGCTCGACGACCTCGTCGGCACCGGGGTGCTGCGCCACGATGGCGTCGGCACGGTCGAGCAGGTGCCCGGCGGCCGGCGCGCCGCCGGCGTCGACGAGTGCCGTGGCGGCGAGCCGCAGGCGCGTCACCTTGGTCGGCGCATCCGGGGTCAACCGGCTGGCCAGCTCCCACGTGCGGGCCGCCACGGCGGGAGCGCCGCGCCGGGCCGTCGTGGCCGCCGCCTCGTCGAGCGCGTCGGCCACCTCGGCATCGGGCCCGACGGCGGCCCGGGCCAGGTGCCAGGCCCGCTCGGGCGTGCCCACCGGCACCGTGCCGGCGAGGGCACGGTGGGCGGCGCGGCGCTCGGCGCGGGGCGCGTCGTGGTACGCCGCCGAGCGCATCAGCGGGTGGCGGAACGTCAGCCGCTCGCTGTCGAGGGCGATGATCCCGTGCTCCTCGGCGGTCTCCAGCTCGGCCAGACCGAGGCCGCGGTCCGACAGCGCCGCCAGGATGCGGGCCATGTCGCCCTCGGTCTCGGCGGCCGCCGTGACCAGGGCCGCCAGCGCCGGCTGCGGCAGCCGCTGCAGGACCAGGTCGACCATCCGCTGCCCGGACGGGCCGATCGGCAGCGGGTCGGGGAGCTCCGTGCGGCCCGCCTTCTGGTCGTCGTCGAGCAGGTTGGCCGCCTCGACCAGGACGAGCGGGATGCCGCCGCCGGCGGCGACGAGCTCGCGGCGCACGCTGGGGCTGCTCACGCCGGCGTCGGCGAGGATCCGGTCGGCCACGTCGTCGTCGACGGTGTCGAGGACGAGCGGTGGCCCCGTGTCGGTGGCGGTGTCGTTGCCGGCGCGACGGGCGGACACGATGGCCACCCGCTCGAACTGCAGGCGGCGGGCGATGTAGGCGAGCGTCATGCGCGTCGGCGCGTCGACCCACTGGAGGTCGTCGACGATGACCACCACGGGGGCCGCCTCGGCGGCCTCGACGAGGAGGTCGCGGGCGGCCAGGGCCACGGCGAACGGCTCCACCGGCTCGTCGAGCGCCTCCAGGGCCAGCGCCGACCGCACCGCCGAGGCCCGGGCCGGCGCGAGGTGGTCGATCGCCCCGATCCAGCCGTCGAGCAGGCCGGCGAGGCCCGACCAGGCCATCTCGACCTCGGCCTCGACCCCCCGCAGGCGAACGACCTGAGCCTCCGCCGCGGCCATCCGGGCCGCCGCCTCGTCGAGCAGGGCCGTCTTGCCGATCCCGGGCTCACCGACCAGGGTGATCGCCCCGCCCTCCCCGTCGGCCGCCCTGCTGGCGAGGGCCACGAGGGCGTCGACGAGGTCGCGACGGCCCCGCAGCACCTGCGGGCGATCCTGGTTCAGCACGGGTTCGGGCATGGCGGGCGGTCCATCGAACACGGGGTCTCCCCGATGGCGGGGGGACCTGGTCGCACGCAGACTACCGATGTGCGCTCGGGCCAACCCGGGCGAAGGGCGTGAGGAGGACACATGGGCGCAGGTGCCCGAATGGCCGAAGAGCGGGATCGATGGGCGGATCACTGGCAAGTGACCGATCTCGACCCCGAGGCCGAGCACCTGCTCGACCTCCTCGCTCCGGCCGAGGAACTGCGGGCGGCAGTTCCCGGACGGAGGACGAACCAAGAGTTCGGCGGTGGGCCGGTGCTGATCGGGGTGACCGATCGGCGAGTGCTCGTCGTCGGGCGGTGGCGGGCCACCGACCCGAGCTGGCAGGTGAGCGTCGATGACGCGACCCAGCCGGTAGCGGAGTTGGCGGCGGACGGATCGCGGGTGCTGGCGGGCATCCCGGGCGGCACCATCGAGCTCGATCTCGACGATGCGGCTCTCGAACGGTTGTGGTCCCACATGGCCGGCCTCGGCGGAGGCTGACCGCAGGGACACCAGTGTTGCGGAGGCGGCGGACGGCTCCGCGACTGGCGGGAACCAACCAGGTGGCGGGCATCGCACGAGCGGGCGGCTCACGCGATGAGGCGGATGTGACTGGCGTCAGCCGGGCGGGCGGCCCGACTGGCGCCAGTCACTCGTTTTCGGCCGGGGCGAAGCCCCCGGCCGGAACCCGGATCCGGGCGGGATCCTCGTCACCAGTTGGGACGATTCCCGCCCAGATCGGGCGCGTGGCGAGATTCCCGCCCAGATTGGGGAGCGTCCTCGGACGCGTCCGCTCAGCCGCGGCGTGAGCGCAGCAGGGCGGTGACGGCGCCGCCGTCGGCCTGGCCGCGCGACGCCTTCATGACGGCGCCGACGAGCGCGCCGATCGCCTTGTCCTCGCCGGCCGCGTACTTGGCCCAGGCCGCGGCGTTGTCGCTGATCGCCTGATCGACGAGCGCCTCCAGCGCCGACGCGTCCATGGCCTCGAACCCCTTGGCCGCGGCGATGGCGGCCGGATCGCCGCCGCCGGCGGCGACCAACTCGGTCAGGACCTGCTTGGCCTGCGTCGCCGTGAGCTGACCGCCGACCTCCATCCGGGTCAGCGCGGCCAATGCCGCTGCCGGCACGGCCGGGGCCGGCCCCTGCTCGGCGTACGCCTCCTTGACGTGGACGAGGGCCCTGGCCGGGTCGCCCCCCGCCGCACCGACGGCCAGCACGTAGTCGTCCTGGCCGCGCTCGACGACCACGCCGACGGCCTCCCCGTCGACGGGCGCCCCGGTGGCCTCCGCCAGGCGGGTCCGGCGGGCGCCCGGCAGCATCGGCAGGTCGGCCCGGACCTGCTCGATCCAGGCCTCGTCCGGCGCCAGCGGCACGAGATCGGGCTCGAGGAAGTACCGGTAGTCGTCGGCGTCCTCCTTCGTGCGCAGCGTGTGCGTGCGACTGTCGCCCTCGTCCCAGTGCCGCGTCTCCTGGCGCACCGTCTCGCCGGCCTCGAGGAGGTCGATCTGCCGGCGGGCCTCGTACTCGATGGCCCGGCCCAGGGAGCGCACCGAGTTGAGGTTCTTGATCTCGCACCGGGTGCCGAGCGGCTCGCCGGGCCGCCGCACGCTGACGTTGGCGTCCACGCGCATCGAGCCCTCCTCCATCTTGGCGTCGGAGGCACCGACGGCCACGAGGATCGCCCGGAGCTCGTTGACGTACTGCCGCGCCTGCTCGGCCGTGCGGATGTCGGGCCGGCCGACGATCTCGACGAGCGGCACACCGGCCCGGTTGAAGTCGATGAGCGAGGCGTCGCTCCCGTGGATCCGGCCGCCCGCACCCCCGATGTGGGTCGACTTGCCGGTGTCCTCCTCGATGTGGGCCCGCTCGATCCCGATGCGCGTGCCGTCGGGCAGGTCGAGCCAGCCGTCGACGTTCAGCGGGACGTCGTACTGGCTGATCTGGTACGCCTTCGGCATGTCCGGGTAGAAGTAGTTCTTCCGGTGGAAGGCGCACGGCTGGATGCGGCAGTTCAGCGCCAGCCCGATGCGCATCGCCAGCTCGACGGCGTGGCGGTTGAGCACCGGCAGCGCCCCCGGCAGGCCCAGCGTCACCGGATCGATGTTCGTGTTCGGCTCGTCGCCGAAGCGGTTCGGCGAGGCCGAGAACAGCTTGGTCGCGGTCGCCAGCTCGACGTGGACCTCCAATCCGACGACGAGCTCGTAGGTCGTGTCCGTCAGCGTCATCGGGATGCCGCCTCCTCCAGCGCGGCCGCCACGCGGAACATCACGGGCTCGCCGAGCGTCGGCGCCAGCACCTGGACGCCGACCGGCAGCCCATCCGCACCGGAGCCGAACGGCACGCTGATGCCCGGGTCACCCGAGAGGTTCGACGGGATCGTGTACGTGTCGCACAGGTACATGGCGAGCGGGTTGTCGGTCTTGTCGCCCAGGTGGAAGGCGACCGTCGGCGACGTCGGCAGCAGCAGCACGTCGGCGTGCTGGTAGGCGCGGGCGAAGTCGTCGGCGATCAACCGGCGCACCTTCAGCGCCTTGCCGTAGTAGGCGTCGTAGTAGCCGGCCGACAGGGCGTACGTGCCGAGCATGATGCGGCGCTTGACCTCGTCGCCGAACCCGGCCTCGCGCGTCGCCATGTACATGGCGTTGGTGTCGGGCGCGTCGACGCGCAACCCGTACCGCACGCCGTCGTAGCGGGCCAGGTTGCTCGAGGCCTCGGCCGGCGCGATGAGGTAGTAGGCGGTGAGCCCGTAGGTGAACGCCGGCACCTCGACATCGACCACCTTGGCGCCGGCGTCGGCAAGGGCGTCGAACGCCGCCTCGACGCGGGCGAGCACATCCGGGTCGGCGCCGGTGGGGAGGTCGGTGATCCGGCCCACGCGCAGGCCCTCGACGCCGTCGGCGAGCACGCTCGACAGCGCCGGCGCCGGCCGGGGGATCGACGTCGAGTCGAGCGGGTCGTGCCCGGCGATGACCTCGGTGACCAACGCCGCGTCGGCCACGGTGTGGGTGAACGGGCCGATCTGGTCGAGGCTGCTGGCGAAGGCGACGAGGCCGTACCGGCTGACGAGGCCGTACGTCGGCTTGACGCCGACGACGCCGCACAGGGCGGCCGGTTGGCGGATCGACCCACCGGTGTCACTGCCGAGGCCGACGGCGGCGAACCCGGCGGCCACGGCCGCCGCGCTGCCCCCGCTGGAGCCGCCCGGCACCCGGGTCGTGTCGTGGGGGTTGCGGGTCGGGCCGAACGCCGAGTTCTCGGTGCTCGAGCCCATGGCGAACTCGTCGAGGTTGGTCTTGCCGATCACGATCGCGCCGGCGCTGCGGAGGCGCTCGACCACCGTGGCGTCATAGGGCGGGCGCCAACCCTCCAGGATCCGGGACGAGCACGTGGTCGGGATCCCCCGCGTGCACATGTTGTCCTTGAGCGCCACGGGCACACCGGCCAGCGGGCCCGGGTCGCGGCCGGCGGCGACGGCCTCGTCGACGGCGGCCGCGGCGGCACGCGCCTCATCGGCCAGCACGGTGTTGAAGGCGTGCACCTCGGCCTCGCGCCCGTCGATGGCGGCGAGGTGCTCGTCGACGACGGACGCCGCGGTGCGCGTCCCCGCCCGCACGGCGGCGGCGATCTCGACGGCGCTCACGCCTGCAGCCCGATGATCGGGGGCACGCGGAACCGACCGTCGACGGCGTCGGGGGCGGCGGCGAGGACCTCGTCACGGTCGAGCCCCGGCGCTACGACGTCGTCGCGCAGCACGTTCGTGAGCGGGAAGGCCTGCGTCATCGGCTCGACGTCGGCCAGGTCGAGCTCGTCGATGTCGGCGAAGTGGTCGAGCATGGCCCCCAGCTGCGACGGTCGTTCGCTCGATCTCGTCCGGCGACAGCGCCAGTCGGGCCAGGCGCGCGACGTGGACGACCTCGGCGGTGGTGATGCGATCGGGCACGCCGCGAGCCTACGGAGGCGGGCTCAGAAGCCCGACATGCCGTGCGCGCCGGGATGCGTCACGAGCAGGGTGTCGGCGCGGCGCAGCGCCTCCGGGCTGCGCGCCTGCAACCGCCGGCCGCGGGCCAGCGTCGTCGGCGGCACGCCCATCAGCAGCGGCCCGAGGGCAGAGCGCTCGGCGACGAGATCCGGCCGGGTGCGCACGACCTTGCACCCGCTCGGGCCGATCCGCCAGCGCGTCCCTTCGCACTCCACGACGACGTCGTCGTCCGTGGCGTACGTACGCGCGCCGAAGCAGGCCGGGACGTCGAGCGGCAGGCACCAGATGAAGTCGTTGAGCTCGATGGTGCGCAGCGCGCGCTGATCGGTCAGCAGGTACGGCAGCGGGTCGTCGAGCGCCAGCAGCCGGGCCCGGATCGGACCGGCGAGATCGACGGACAGCACGGCGTGCCAGAGCGCGGCGTGGGCGTCGGGGGTCGCCGCCGCCAGGTCGAGCAGCTCGATCTCGTGGTTCGGGTGGCCCTCGTTCCACCGCTGTGTCGTCTTCCACGAGGCGAAGCCGTCGTCGTGGAGGATCCACGTCGCACCCTGCCCGCGGTCGCCGATCTGGAGGCGGAACCACGCCGGCGTTCGGTCGATCTCCCCCGCCCGTTGCGTTCGCACACGTGCCCACCGCGACCGCAGTTCGTCGACCAACGTCGGGTCGTCGTGCTCGATCACGCGCAGCGACGGCTTCTCGGGGACGTACTGCGGCGCCAGCTGCACCCGCCGCCGGTCGATCAGCGTGATCCGGCGCTGCGTCGCCACGCCGTAGCCGAAGCGCTCGTAGATCCCGCCCTCGCTCGCCGTGAGCGCGGCGAGCGGCTCGCCGCGGGCGGCGATGTCGGCGTGCACGTCGTCCATCAGCCGGCGCAGCAACCCCTGGCGGCGGTGGGTGGTGCTGACGCCGACGAACGTGACCCCGCCGGTCGGCAGGCTGCCGCCGCCGGGCACCGTCATCTGGAGGCCGTAGGCGCCGGCGCTGGCCACGACGGCCCCGTCGTCGACCGCCACGCGGAAGCGCTCGTCCTCCATGATCGAGCGCTGCCGCTCGATGTCGCCGGGCTCCCACACGGCGCCGAAGAGCCGGCCGTCCAACCGGAACAGCGCATCGCTGTCGGCGTCGGTCAAGGGTCGGATCTCGATCACGCGCCAAGTCTGGCGACGCGCCGCTAGGTTCGGCGAACGTGTTCCGCCGCCGGCGCGCCGACCGCGACGACGCCCTGGCCGACATCGACCCGGCCGCCGTGTCGCCGCGCTTCGCGCCGGCGGTCGCCGATGCCCTCGCCGCCCGGCGCCGCTTCGCCGACGTGCTCGCCGGCGTCGGCGAGGGACCCGTGCGCGAGCGGCTGACCGTCGCCGCGGGCCGCCTCGACAGCGGCGTGCGCGGCGGGGCGCGAGCGCAGGGAAGTAGTAGGCCGGGAAGATATGTGCGGTGCGCGGCGTGTGGGACAGCGGTCAGGGCCACGCACGTCGAGCGCACGGTGGCGGCCCTCGATCCGGACCGGGTGACGGACGAGTACAAGCGGGCCAAGCGCACGCGCGGACGACGCCGCGTTGGAGGCCGCCCTCGCCCAGCGCTTCGCCTCCGTGCAGCGACTGCATCAACGTCGCTGGACGAGACGGATCAGCGGCTGCGCCTGCTCGACGCCCGGCTGACCGGCGCCGTGGCCGGCGCGGCGGAGGTGGCGCTCGGTGTTGGCGGCGACGATCGGTGCGGCCGCGCTCGACGCCGAGCTCGATGGCGTCGTCACCGAGCTCGGCGCCCTCGGTCTTGCCCTCGCCGAGCTCCGCTGACGATCGATCCCGGGCGGAGGGGAGCAGCTCCGCTGCGACCCGGAGCCCGAACATCAGTCGCAGTCGGGCGAGCGCCGAAGCGCAGCGGAGGCGGCGAGCTCGGAGCTCGCGGAGGTTATGGTGCGGCCGGCGCTCGACCGCCGCGGGCGAGAGGTGCTCGAGTCGTCGCTGGAGCGGGAGGCGGACGTTCTGGACCAGCATCGCGACCTTGCCGAACCGGCCCGACATCAGACGACAGTGACGGATCGCGAGGGGCGAGGAGGCTGAGCGGCTGGCGGAGCCAACGGTACGGAAGGAGGAACACGGGAGCGCGAGCACCGCTGCGAGATCCCCGGGGAGCTCGAACTCGGTGTCGTGCTTCCAAGAGTCGAAGTGGATCACCGCCAAGTCCCGCCGTTGCTCGAGGTCACACCGAAGGCGCCGGAGGATGAACGACTTTCCAGCGCCCCAGCCACCCTTGAGTTGGATCACGGCGCCGGCGCGGTCGTCAGCCTCGCCCGAGCGTCGATGCGCCGCACGAGGCGGCGAGGATGCGCTCCTGGCGCGGCAGCAGACGGCCGCCGGGGCGCGCGTCGGCGGCCCGCTCCGCTGCTGGACGAAGAGCACCATCTTCGGCGCGAGGTAGACGACGACGGCGGCGAGGGCGAGATCGAGCCAGACCGATCGACCGCCGTCGTCCTCCACCGAGAGGACGTGACCGGGGAGGAAGGCGACCGTGGTGAAGCCGGCGACGGCGGCGACCGCGACGAGCGGGCCCCCAGCCGCTGTCGGCCGGTCGTCAGCGTGAGCGGGAGCGCGGCTCCGACGACGACGAAGGCGACGAGGCTCGGCCAGCCGCGGTGGCACGGGCAGAAGTCGAGCCACTCCGGCCGGCCGCAGAGGAGATCCCCGACGACCGCCAGCATCGCGACGCCGAGCACCGCCCAGACGACGAGACCGCCGGCGCGTCGAAGTGCTCGATCCACGAACGTGGCTCCCTCTCGATGACCCTGGTCACCGCTCTCCCAAGCATCGCACGGGCGCTCGGCGCCACTCCTTGAATTGCGCGCGCCCCTGAGGCCGACCACCTTCGCAGGCGGGCGAGAGTCGGCGTCGGAGCGACGTCGCACACGGGGCACTTCATGGCGTTTGGACGCTACCGCCGTGGGTGCGAACGGTACGGTTCGCGGCGATGGCCACCGTGACGTTCGACGGCGCGACCCGCACCTACGCCGGCCTCGAGCACCCGGCGCTCGACCACCTCGACCTGGAGATCGCCGACGGCGAGTTCCTGGTCCTGGTCGGGCCGTCGGGGTGCGGCAAGTCGACCACGTTGCGCATGCTCGCCGGCCTGGAGCCCGTTGACGAGGGCTCGATCCGCATCGGCGACCGCGATGTCACGCGGGTACCGGCCAAGGACCGGGACATCGCGATGGTCTTCCAGTCGTACGCGCTGTACCCGCACATGACGGTGGCCGAGAACATCGGCTTCCACCTCAAGGTCAAGCGGATCGGCAAGTCCGAGCGGGCCAAGCGGGTGAAGGAGGCGGCGAAGATCCTCGACCTCGAGCCCTACCTCGACCGCAAGCCGGCCAAGTTGTCCGGCGGCCAGCGCCAGCGGGTGGCGATGGGGCGGGCGATCGTCCGCCAGCCGCAGGTCTTCCTGATGGACGAGCCGCTGTCGAACCTCGACGCCAAGCTGCGCGTGCAGACGCGCACGCAGATCGCCGCCCTGCAGCGGCGCCTCGGCGTCACCACGGCCTACGTCACCCACGACCAGGTGGAGGCGATGACGATGGGCGACCGCGTCGCCGTGCTCGACCAGGGGGTGCTGCAGCAGTGCGCCTCGCCGCGGGAGCTGTTCATGGCGCCGGTGAACCTGTTCGTCGCCGGGTTCATCGGGTCGCCGGCGATGAACCTGCTGCCGGCCAAGGCCGGCGACGACGGGGCGACCCACGGCAGCCTGACCGTGCCGCTCACGCCCGGCCAGCGGGCCGCGCTGACGTCCGACGACGTCACCATCGGCGTGCGCCCGGAAGCGTGGACGCTGGCCACCGACGGTGGGCTCGACGTGGTGGTGCTCGTCGTCGAGGAGCTGGGTTCGGAGTCGTTCCTCTACTGCACCGACCCGGCGGCCGCCGACGCCGTCTCGGCGCAGGTGGTGGCCCGGGCCGAGGGCCTCAGCTCGAACGAGCCGGGGGATCGTCTGAGCCTGGTGCCTCGTCCGGATCGTCTGCTGCTGTTCGACTCGGCGTCAGGGGCTCGTCTTCCGTCGGCGTGACCGCCGGCTCGTCCTCGTCCTCCGGGTTCTCTGTGATTTCTTCGGCCAGATCTGGCTCGATTTCTTCGTCAGAACCTTCCGGGGCCGGCACGACCGGGACGAACTTGGGCTTGTCGCGGGTGGCGATCAGGTAGAGGCCGCCGCCGACGATGCAGGCGATGGCCACCCACTGGTTCCAGCGGAACGGTCCGATCTCGTCGGCCGGGTCGATGCGCAGGCCCTCGACCCAGAAGCGGCCGATGCCGTAGCCGACGACGTACATCGCCAGCAACCGCCCACCGGCGGGGTTGTAGCGCCTGTCGATCCAGATGAGCAGCCCGCACAGGGCGAAGTTCCACAGCGACTCGTAGAGGAAGGTGGGGTGGAACGTCTCCACGTTCTCGTAGCCGGCCGGGCGGTTCTCGGGGTCGATCTCCAGGCCCCAGGGCAGGTCCGTCGGCCCGCCGAAGAGCTCCTGGTTCCACCAGTTGCCCCACCGGCCGATCGCCTGGGCCAGCGGCAGCGCGGGCGCGACGGCGTTCAGCCCCGGCCCGAGCGGGATCCCGCGCCGGTGCCCGACGTACGTGCCGACCAGGACCCCGGCGAGCATCCCGCCCGGGATGCCGAGGCCGCCCTCCCAGATCTTGACGATGTCGCCGAGGTTGCCCTCGAAGCGCTCCCAGTCGGTGATGACGTGGTACAGCCGGGCGCCCACGACACCGGCGAGCACGCCCCACACGGCGATGGCGCCGGCATCCTCACGGGTGCCGATGCCCTTGGCCTCGAGCCGCCGGCCGAACAACCAGACGGCAGCGATGACGCCGAGGGCGATCATCAGGCCGTACGCGTTGAGCGACAGCGGCCCGATCTCCAGCGTGCCGCTCGACGGACTCGGGATGCTGGCCAACGCGCCCATGGTCAGCTCCCGGTGACCCGGCGGGCGAAGGCGACCGCCTCGACGGCGATCACGTCGCGGTCGAAGTCCAACGTGGCCACGTGGTAGCTGCGCTCCAGCCAGCGGTGATCGACCGGGCCGCCGTACGTCGCCGCCAGGTGCTCGCTGTTCGCCGGCTCGACCACGTGGTCCTCCTTGGACGTGAACAGCAGGAGTGGCGTGGTCAGCTCGCCGTAGCGCGCGGTGATCGGCGCCACGCCGTCGTCGAGCAACGACAGCAGCCCCTCGACCGGCGAGCCGGCGTACGCGCTCTCGGCGGCGTCCGGGTCGGCGATGTCGCTGCCGATGCCGGGCATGACGGCGGTGCCGCCGGCGACGGTGTCGGCAAGGAGGGCGCGCACCTCGTCGGGCGGTGGCTGGGTCAGCGGGTTGACGCACACCAGACCGGCGATCCCCGGGTGGGCCAGCGCCAAGGCGAGGCTGAGCGTCCCACCCATGCTGAGGCCGGCGATCACGACACGATCGGCGCGCTCGGTGAGGCGCGTGTACGCCGCCTGCGCCTCGCCGAACCAATCGGCCCACCGCGTCGTCAGCATCTCCTCGATGGTCGTGCCGTGACCGGGCAGGCGGGGCAGCTCGACGTGCATCCCCCCGCCGGCCAGCGCTTCGGCGAGTGGCCGCACCGACGACGGGTTGCCGGTGAAGCCGTGGAGCACGAGGGCCCCGCCGGCACCCGATTCGGCGGACGAGTGCGACCAGGGCTCGGCGCCGGGCAGGATCATGGCCGCCGTTCTAGCCGCTGCGCGCCGGAAAGCGTCCTGCGGGGCCGAGTTGACCGGCCGGTCAAGTCCGTAGTGGACTCCAGCCCAGTGACCGCGACCACGCCTGCCAACCTCGGCCGGCAGCACACCGAGCGGGGCCGCGAGCGCAAGCAGCAACTGCTCGACGCGGCCGCCGAGCTGTTCGCCGCCAAGGGCTACGCGGCGACGCGGGTCGAGGACATCTGCGCCGCCGCCGGCGTCGCCAAGGGGCTGTTCTACTGGTACTTCCCGACCAAGCAGGCCCTGTTCTCGGAGCTCGTGCGGACGATGCGCCACCGCCTCCGGCGGGCCCAGGGCGCGGCGATGGATCCCGACGTCGACCCCGTCACGCGCATCCGCCAGGGCACCGAGGCGAGCGTGCGGTTCCACGCCGAGCACAGCGGCTACTTCGCGCTGCTCGACGTCGAGCGGGCCGACGCCGCCCACGCCGAGCTGCTCGACGAGGGGCGCGACGTGTACCTCGGCGACGTCACCGCACTCGTCCGCGACGCCCAGCGGGAGGGGCTCGTGGCCGACGACGCGCCGGCCGATGTGCTGGCGAGCGGCGTCGTCGGCGCCGTGGCGTCGTTCACCCACGCCTGGCGCAGCGGGCGGGTGGCGATGGACACCGAGGAGCTGGCGTCCTTCGTCGGCGGCTGGGTCGAGCGAGCCCTCGCCGGCTCGCGCCGCTGAGCGCAGCGATCCGTAGTCTTCGTCCGTGCCGCGCGCCCGCAGCCGCCAGCTCGAGGCGTCGGCCGTGGCGGCCATCGTGCCGGTGCTCGTGCTGATGCCGTTCTGCCTGCTGGCCCTGCTGCTGATCTGGCTGGTCGTGCGTCTGGCGTGGGACGTGCCGTTCTGGTGGTTCGCCGCCGGCTACGCCCTGGCGGCCGTGCTGCTGTTCATCCGCCCGGTGCAGGCGTTCGTGCTGACCCCGCTGTTCGGGGCGCGGCGGCCGACGCTCGACGAGCTCGACCGCCTCTGGCCCCTGTGGCGCAACATCGCCGTGGCCAACAACTTGCCGGCCCACCGGTACATCCTCCGCGTGCTCCCGAGCGACGAGCTCAACGCCTTCGCCTGCGGCGGTCACCTCGTCGTCGTGACGTCGTTCGCGGTCACCGCGCTCCCCGCCGCGAGCTGACCGGTGTGCTGGCCCACGAGCTCAGCCACCACCTCGGCCTGCACACCGTCGCCCTGACCATCGGCCACTGGCTCTCGCTCCCCGTCGTGCTGCTGGCCCGCATCGGGTTCTGGCTGCAGAACGTCGCGACCGCGGCCACGCGGTCGTTCGCCGCCGGCTCGGCCGCCCTGACGCTGTTCGGGCAGCTCGTGTCCGGGCTGCTCAACGCCCTCTCCCTGCCGTTCGTCGTCGCCCTCTACCTCTCGGACGCCGTTGCCAACGTCGTCGGCCACCGCTCGGAGTTCCAGGCCGACCGTCGAGTCGTGCGGATGGGCTACGGGCGCAACCTCGCACAGGCGCTGCGCCGCGTGATCAGCCTCGGGGGCGGGCAGCGCCCGGTGGGCTGGCGGGCCCGCCTGGCCGCGTCGCACCCGCCGGCCCGCACGCGGGTCGCCCGCATCGACGCCATGCTCCGGCATCCCGCCGGCTGAGGGGTCATCCGGCGGCGATCGGCGCCGTGGTCGCGTCGAGCAGGCGGAGGAGGTCGGCCGGCGCGACCGCGACCTCCAGCCCGCGGCGACCGGCGCTGACGTAGATCTCGTCGAACAGCTCGCACGTCTCGTCGATGACCGTGCGGTGACGCTTGCGCTGCCCGAACGGGCTGATCCCGCCGACGACGTACCCCGTGGCGCGCTGGGCGACCGCAGGGTCGCACATCGCCACGCGCTTGGCGCCGACCGCCGCGCCGACGGCCTTGAGGGCGAGCTGGCCGGCGACCGGCACGATGGCGACGACCACCGCGCCGTCGGCGTCGACCAGCAGGGTCTTGAAGACCTGGTCGGGATCGAGGCCGAGCACCTCGGCGGCCTCGACGCCGTAGGCGCGGTGGGCCGGATCGTGCTCGTACTCGTGGACCGTGAAGGGGATCCCGGCGGCCTCCAGCGCGCGGATCGCTGGCGTCACCGGACCATCATGTCCCGGTGCGCATCACGGTCGACCCCTCGTTGCGGCGCGAGGACTACCCGTTCACCCACCGGCTGCGCGTGCGCTTCGCCGAGACCGACGCGATGGCCATCGTCCACCACAGCCGCTACCTGCCGTACCTCGAGGAGGCCCGCGTCGCCTACCTCCGCCACCTCGGGCACCCGTACACGGCGTGGCGGGCCGACGGGCTCGAGGCCGCCGTGCTGGAGGTCCACGTCCGCTACCGCCAACCGCTGCGCTTCGACGACGAGGTGGACGTGCACCTCCACCTGGCCGCGACGACGCGCACGTCGTTCCAGATGGCCTACCTGCTGACGGTCGGCGACACCGTCGCGGCGACCGCCGTGACGGCCCACGGGGCGGTGCGCTCCGACGGTCGGCCGACCCGCCTGCCCGCGTGGCTGGCGGCGATGGCGCCCGTCAGGCAGCCCGACTGACGGCGCCGGTCACGAGACCCAGGCCGGCCAGCCCGGGCAGGGCGTCGATGCGCCGGTCGATGCGCTCGACGAACGGCACGCCGTCGGCGCCGCCGTACAGGTGGCCGATGACGAACGCCGTCTCCGCCGGCGGCATGATCCCCGAGCCCACCGGTCGCCAGAGGTGGCGCAGCGACCACCGCACGAGGCGTTGGGCCGGTTCGCTGGTCGCCAGCCGGCGCCGCGCCTCGGCGGCGTAGAAGTCGATGTGGCGGCCCTCCTGGCGGGCGATGCGCGTCACCAGCTCGGTGAGCGTCGGGTGGCCGGCGCGCTGGGCGAGGCGGACGTAACCGGCCTGCGTCGTCCACTCGTTGACGGCGCCCCACGTCATGTGCAGGGCGACGAGGCGGTCACCGACCAGCGACGAACCGAGGGCGGAGACGAACGGGCGCACCCGCTCGCGCCACCCGAGCCGCCGACGCAAGGGGGCGATGCGGCTGGCGCCCGACGGTCGGTCGTGGGCGGCGAGGACGGCGCCGAGGGCCTCGCCGTGCCACAGCTCCTCGTAGGCCCAACACGACAGGAACGTGGTGACCGCCGGGTCGTCGTGCGCGGGCGTGACGAGCAGGTCGCGCAGGTAGCAGATCGTGTGGTGCTCGACGTCGTGCATGTACTCGATCACGCGCAGCGTGTCGGCATCGAGCGGCCGCTCCCGGAACGCAGCGAGGTCGAGGTCGTCCCACTGCAGCCGTCCGGCCCTGCGCTTGTAGTCCTCGATCGCGAATGCCACGGCGGATGGTTCGCTGGCCGCGAACCTCCGGATTGCCCATCCGGTAGGGGAATCCCCCTGACGGAGACGCCGGGTGGCTCCATCGTCGGCGCGGCCGGCGATCTGCACGATGGAGGCATGTCCCAGATCGCCGTCCTCCCCCCGACCGAGTCGCTGCCCACGTGGGCCGCGCCGGTCGCCCTCGCCGCGCGCGCCGAGGTCGCCACCAAGGTCTACGGCCGCGGTGGCACCGAGGTGCGCGCCCTCGACGAGGTGTCCGTCGGCATCCCCGCCGGCGGCTTCACCGCCGTCATGGGCCCGTCCGGTTCCGGCAAGAGCACGCTGATGCACTGCCTCGCCGGCCTCGACACCCTCACGTCCGGCCGCGTCTACGTCGGCGACGTCGAGCTCGGCCCGCTCTCGGACCGCGAGCTCACCCGCGTCCGGCGCGAGCGGATCGGCTTCGTGTTCCAGACCTACAACCTGCTGCCGACGCTCAGCGCCGCCGAGAACATCACGCTGCCGATGTCCCTCGCCGGCAGCAAGCCGGACAAGGAGTGGGTGCGCACGGTCGTCGACACCGTCGGCCTCGGCGACCGCCTGAAGCACCGCCCGAGCGAGCTGTCCGGCGGCCAGCAGCAACGCGTCGCCGTGGCGCGCGCCCTGGCGTCGAAGCCGGCGCTCGTCTTCGCCGACGAGCCGACGGGCAACCTCGACAGCCGCACCGGCGGCGAGATCCTCTCGTTCATGCGCGCCGCCGTCGACCTCTACGGCCAGACGATCGTCATGGTCACCCACGACGCCGTCGCCGCCAGCCACGCCGACAGCGTGCTCTTCCTCGCCGACGGGCGCATCGTCGACCAGCTCGCCCACCCCACCGCCGATCGCCTGCTCGATCGGATGAAGCAGTTCGGAAGTTGACATGTTGAAGACCGTCTTGGCGAGCCTGTGGGCTCGCAAGCGGCGCCTCGTCGGCACGACCACCGCTGTCGTGCTCGGCGTCGCCTTCCTCGCCGCGACCCTCGTGCTCGGCGACACCATGCGCGCCGGCTTCGGCAAGGCGTTCACCGACGCCAACGCCGGCACCGACGTCGTCGTGCGCAGCGCCAACGTGATGGGCTCCGACGAGCTGCCGCGTCCGCGACCAGATCGACGGCGCGCTCGTCGAGCAGATCGCCGCCGCCGACGGCGTGGCCGCGGCCGTCCCGCAGATCGACGGCGTCGGCACGATCGTCGGCGCCGACGGCGACCGCGTCGGCGGAGGCGGGCCCCCCACCGTCGCCACCAACTGGATCGACGACGCCGACCTCAACCCCTACCGCCTCGCCGAAGGCCGGGCACCGGCCGCGCCGGACGAGGTCGTCATCGACCGCGGCGCCGCCGAGCGTGGCGATCTCGCTGTCGGCGACACGACCACCGTGTTGACGCCGGCGCCGGTCGAGGTGACCATCGTCGGCATCGCCACGTTCGGCGACGTCGACAGCCTCGGCCCGACGACCTACACCGCGTTCACCCTCGACCGGGCCGGCGAGCTGTTCGCCCACCGGCCGGGCGCCGTGTCGTCGATCCTCGTGGTCGCCGAGGACGGCGTCAGCCAGGAGACGCTGCGCGACGAGATCATCCAGCTGATGCCGGCGCGCATCGAGGCGCTGACGCAAGGCGAACTGACGGCGGAGCAGCAGGACGACATCGAGGCCGACTTCCTCGGCATGTTCGAGATGATCCTGCTCGCCTTCGCCGGCATCGCCGTCGTGGTCGCCGCGTTCAGCATCCACAACACGTTCTCGATCCTGGTCGCCCAGCGCACCCGGGAGTCCGCGCTGCTGCGGGCCATCGGCGCGTCCCGCCGCCAGGTCGTCACGGCCGTCGCCGCCGAGGCCCTCGCCGTCGGCGTGCTGGCCTCGGCGATCGGGTTCGCCGTGGGCCTCGGGCTCGCCGCCGGCCTCAAGGCGCTCATGGGTGGTGCCGGCATCGACCTGCCCACGGCCGGCCTCGTCGTCGACCGCGGCACGGTCATCGCCGCCGCCGTCGTCGGCATCGGCACCACGTTGCTGGCCAGCGTCGCCCCGGCGCTCCGGGCGTCACGGGTGGCGCCCCTCGCCGCACTGCGCGACGTCGCCATCGACCGCTCGGCCACGTCGAAGGCGCGGGCCGCCGTCGGCGCGGTGGTCACCGCCGCCGGTGTGGCGATGGTCGTCTCCGCCGGCGCCATGACCGACGGCGCGGTCGCCCGCGCCGGCCTCGGCGCCCTCGCCGTGCTCGTCGGGACGGTCGTCCTCGGCCCGGTCGTGGCCCGGCCGGCCGCCGCCGTGCTCGGCGCCACCGCCAGCGCCACCCGAGGGTTCACCGGACGGCTGGCCCGCCGCAACGCCATGCGCAACCCGCGGCGCATCGCCGGCAGCGCATCGGCGTTGATGGTCGGCACCGCCGTGGTGGCGCTGTTCACCACGTTCGGCTCGTCGGTCAAGGCGTCGATCGACCACGCCGTCGACGGGACGTTCGGCGGCGATCTCATCGTGCTGCGCGACGACTTCAGCGGGGCCGGGCTGAGCCCGGACGTGGCTCCGGCCATCGACGCGCTCCCCGAGGTCGCCGACGCCGTCGGCGCCGCCGACCTGGCCGTCCGGCTGGACGGTCGCGGGGCCAGCCCGACAGCGACCGATCCGGCCCGCTTCGCGTCGATGCTCGACCTCGACGTGTCGGAGGGCTCGGTCGTCACGATGCAGCCGGGCCAGATCGCGGTCAGCCGCCACGAGGCCGACGAGCACGGCTACGCCCTCGGCGACGTCCTCCCGATGGAGTTCGTCGACGGCGCCACCATCGACGTCGAGGTCGCCGCCATCTACGAGCGCCGCGACGTGATGGGCGACATCGTCGTCGACAGCGTCGACGCCGCCCCCCACATCGGCCAGGCGATGGACCTCATCGTGTTCGTCGACCTCGCCGACGGCGTGTCCGTGGCCGACGGCCGAGCGGCGGTGAGCGCCGTGACGGAGCGCCTCGGCGCACCCGACCCGCAGACCCGCGAGGAGTACGTCGACTCGATGGGCGCCGAGATCGACCAGATGCTGGCCGTCATCTACGGCCTGCTCGGCGTCGCCGTGCTGATCGCGCTGATGGGCATCGGCAACACCCTCGCCCTGTCGATCCACGAGCGCACGCGGGAGCTCGGGCTGCTCCGGGCCGTCGGCCAGAGTCGCCGCCAGCTGCGGGCCACCGTGCGGTGGGAGGCGGTGCTCGTCGCCGTCTTCGGCACCATCGGCGGGCTCGCCGCCGGGACCTTCCTCGGCTGGGGTCTCGTCCGGGCGATCGACGCCCAGGAGGGGTTCGGCACGTTCGCCCTGCCCACCTCGGCGCTCCTGGTGGTCCTCGTCCTCGCCGTCGTGGCCGGTGTCGTGGCGGCGATCCGCCCGGCCCGGCGGGCGGCCCGTCTCGACGTCCTGGCCGCCATCAGCACCGACTGATGGCGGCCAGCCCATCTGCCCGTTCCCTCACTCCTAAGTTGGATCACGACATGCCCACCATCCTGCGACCGTGGCGACGGCCGGCGCGGCTGTTCACGACGATCGGCTTCGACCTCACGGCTCTGCCGGTCGCCGTGTTCGGCTTCGCCACGATGGTCACGCTGCTGTCGCTCGCCGGCGGTCTGCTGATCACGTTCATCCTCGCCGTGCCGATCATCTGGTTCCTGTTCGTGTACTCGCGGGGGCTGGCCCAGCTCGAGCGGTCGCGAGTGGCCGCTCTGCTGGACATCTGCATCCAGGACCCGGTGCCGCCGCTGGTGGCATCGAGCTGGTGGCGCCGCATCTGGGAGCGCGTGCGCTCGAGGGTGCGGTGGAAGGAGATCGCCTTCCACCTCGCCAGGCTCCCGGTGGCGGCGCTCGGCTTCGCCTTCACCGTCGCCGCGTGGGCCGGCTCCTTCGCGATGGTGCTGATGCCGTTCGTCGTCGACGAGCTGCCCGGCGGCTCGGCCAAGTTCTGGTTCTTCGAGCTCACCGAAGGTGCCGGTGCCTGGGCCGCGTTCGCCGTCGGGGTGGCCGGCGCGCTCGTCGTCGCCCCGTGGGTCACCATCGGCGTCGCCCGCGTCCAGCTCGCCTTGGCCCGCGCCCTGCTCGGGCCGAGCGCCGACGCCATCCACGCCGCCGAGGTCACCAAGCTGGAGAGCAGCCGGACGGCCGCCGTCGACAGCGCCGAGAGCGAGCGCCGGCGGATCGAGCGCGATCTCCACGACGGTGCCCAGCAGCGGTTGGTCGCGCTCGCCGCCAACCTCGGCGCCGCCCGCGAGAAGCTCGAGCAGGACCCCGACGAGGGTCGGGAGATGGTCGCCGTGGCCCACGAGGAGGCCAAGGCGGCGTTGAAGGAGATCCGCGACCTGGTGCGCGGCATCCACCCGGTGATCCTGGAGGACCGCGGTCTCGACGCCGCCCTGTCGGCCGTGGTCGCCCGCTCACCGATCCCCGTCGCGCTCGACGTGCAGGTGGCCGAGCGGCCGCCGGCGGCCGTCGAGAGCGCGGCCTACTTCGTCGTCAACGAGGCGCTGGTGAACGTGGCCCGCCACGCCAAGGCGACCCGCGCCAGCGTGGGCATCGCCCGCGCCGGCAACCGCCTCGTCGTCGAGGTGCGCGACGACGGCGTCGGCGGCGCCGACCTCGCCGCCGGCACCGGACTGCGCGGCCTGCACGACCGCGTCGCCGGCCTCGGCGGCACGATGTACGTGATCAGCCCGCCCGGCGGGCCGACGACCATCTCGGTGGAGCTGCCGTGCGGATCGTGATCGCCGAGGACTCCGTGCTGCTGCGCGCCGGGTTGACCCGCATCCTCGCCGACGCCGGTGAGGAGATCGTCGCCACCGTCGGCGCGGCCGACGAGCTGATGGCCGCGGTCGAGCGGCACCAGCCGGACCTGTGCCTCATCGACGTGCGGATGCCACCGACGCACACCGACGACGGCCTGCGGGCAGCGATCGCCATCCGCCAGCGCTGGCCGTCGGTCGGCATCCTCGTGCTGTCGCAGTACGTCGAGGAGCGCTACGCCACCGACCTGCTGGCCGAGGAGACGCGGTCGATCGGCTACCTGCTGAAGGACCGCGTCGCCGACGTGAGCGACTTCCTCGCCGCCGTGCGGCGGGTGGGCGACGGCGGGACGGCCCTCGATCCGGAGGTGGTCGCCCAGCTGCTCGCCCGGTCCCGCCGGCGCGACCCGCTCGAGCGGCTGACGCCGCGCGAACGCGAGGTGCTGGCGCTGATGGCGGAAGGACGGACCAACCCGGCGATCGCCCGATCGCTGGTGGTCACCGACAAGGCGGTGGAGAAGCACGTGAGCAACATCTTCACGAAGCTCGACCTGCCGCCGGCCGAAGACGATCACCGCCGCGTGCTGGCGGTCCTGCAATGGGTACGGAGCTGATGATGGAGACGTTGCAACGAGACGAGGTGCGCCGGGGCCCGGCCGGGCCGGTGCGGGTGCTGTGGCGGGTGTTCGCCGCGGTCCTCGTGATCGGCGCGCTGGCCGGCGGCACCTACAACCTGATCACGCTGCTCGCCCACGAGGAGCACACGGAGGTCTCGGTCCACCCCGCCGGCGTGCGCGCCGTCGACGTCCGCAGCAGCGCCGGCAGCGTGCGCATCGAGGCCGGCGACGTCCCGGAGATCGAGGTCACGGCCGAGATCAGCGACGGGTTGCGCGCCACGGGCGAGTCGCAGCGGGTCGTCGACGGCGTGCTGCAGCTGCGCGCGACGTGCCCCAACTTCGGGTCGGACTGGTGCCGCGTGGACTACACGGTGATCGTGCCGGCGGACGTCGACGTGACGGTGCGGGCCGACGACGGGTCGGTCGACGTCGTCGGCGTCACCGGAGCCGTCGACGTCGACAACGACAACGGCTCGATCGACCTCGTCGACCTGACCGGGCCGGTGGCCGTCGCCAACGACAACGGCCGGATCACCGCCGTCGGCCTGGCGTCGGCCACGGTCGATGCCGACAACGACAACGGACGCATCGAGCTGACGTTCGTCGACCCGCCGCAGACCGTGGTCGGCAGCAACGACAACGGCAGCATCGAGGTCGTCGTGCCCGACGCCGGCGTCGCCTACGACGTCGCCCTGCAGAGCGACAACGGCAGCACCACGATCGAGGTCCCCACCGACCCCGACAGCCCCAGGACGATCACCCTCCAGACCGACAACGGCGACCTCGCCGTCCTCACCGCCCGCTGACACGCGGTTCTGACGAAGATCTCGTACCGGATCTGGCCGGTTTCTTCACACAGAACCGGGGGTGGTGACGGTCATCCACTCGTCGGCGGCGGCGATGGCGACGCGGATGGCCCGGTCGACGGCGGCGTCCTTCTCGCCCTCACGGGGGACTCGTCCTCCGTGCGCTGGGCGATGATGGCGCACACGCAGCCGGCGGCGAAGCCGTAGACGGTGCCCATCTTGAACAGCGTCCCGGCCTCCATCTCGAAGTTGAGGACACCGAGGTCGTGGTACTCGTCGATCATCCCGCGCAGCCGCCGCAACAGGTGCGGGTTGGCCGACGAGGCCGAGCGCTCCTGACCCTCGAAGAACGTGTCGACGGACGCCATCACGCCGACGTGGTGGTCGATGCCGAGCCGCCGGGCCGCGACGGCGAGCGTGACGGCGAGGAACGGGTCGGCGACGGCGGGGAACTCCGGCGGAGCGATGTCGGCGGCGGCGCCCTGGTTGGTCAGCGCGCCCGACCCGATCACGACGGAGCCGACCCGCACGTGGTCCTGGATCGAGCCGGCGGTGCCGATCCGGATCACCGTGCGGATGCCGATCTGCACGAGCTCGTTGACGACGATGCTCATCGAGGGCGCGCCCATCCCGCTGGTGGCGCACACCACCGGCGCGCCGCCGGGCAGACGGGCGTGGAAGGCGTCGAGCCCGCGGTTGCGGGCCAGCAACCCGTGGTCGGCGAGGTGCTCCGTGGCGATCAGCTCGGACCGCCCGGGGTCGCCGCTGAGCAACGCCAGCGTCGTCCCCGCGGGCAGATCCTCGGCCCCGAACCCGATGTGGTACATCGGCCCGTCACAGTATCGAGCGCCCGGATTCCCGCTGACGACCGCGCGCCTCGTACGGTTCGCAGGGATGACCGATCAGATCCCCCTCGTCGACTACCTCGAGCTGGGCGACGAGCCGCACCTCGTGGCCCACCAGTGCACGGCCTGCGGCGCCCGCTTCTTCGACCGCCGCAACGCCTGCGCCGCCTGCTTCGGCACGTCCTTCGAGACGACGCCCGTGGCGACCGAGGGCACGGTGAGCACGTACACCATCGTCGCCTTCGCCGCACCGGGCATCCCGGTGCCGTTCGTGTCGGCCGTCGTCGACTGCGACGGCACGCCGGTACGGGCCAACATCATCAACACCCCGCCCGATCCCGAGCACGTCACGCTCGGGATGAAGGTGCGCCTGGCGACCTACTCGCTGGGCACCGACGACCACGGCGTCGAGGCCATCGGCTTCGGTTTCCAGCCGTGTTGATGGCTCTTCGGCTGACGCCTCATCGCGTGTGCGCCTCATCGGCGCACCGCGCCCTCATTGATACGACCGCTCACGAGAGGAACAAACGATGATCAAGAGCGACGACATCTGGATCCTCGGGATCCACATGACCAAGTTCGGCAAGCATCCCGACAAGGACGTCGTCGACCTCGGCGTCGAAGCCGTGCAGGGTGCGCTGGCCGACGCCGGCGAGGGCATCTCGATGCGCGACGTCGGCATCATCGGCGCCGGCAACCTGATGAACGCGTCCGCCGGCTTCGGCCAGCAGCTGCAGAAGCAGATCGGCCAGACCGGCGTCCCCGTCTACAACGTCGCCAACGCCTGCGCCACCGGCGCCACGGCGCTGCGCACGGCGATCATGGCCGTCAAGGCCGGCGAGACCGACGTCGGCCTCGCCGTCGGCGTCGAGAAGCTCGCCGGCGCCGGCCTCCTCGGCGGCGGCGGCCAGGCCAAGTCGGACGGCAAGGAGTGGACGGCCAAGGGGCGCTACGGCGCCGTCGCGCCGGTCGACGGACGCATCGGCACCGACACGATGCCCGGCGTGTTCGCCCAGATCGGCATGGAGTACGGGCACCGCTACGGCGGCACCAGCTTCGAGCTGTTCGCCAAGATCAGCGAGAAGAACCACGCCCACTCGACGCTCAACCCGCTGGCCGCCTACCAGAAGCGGTTCACGCTCGACGAGATCATGAACGACGTGATGATCGCCTACCCGAACACGCGCCCGATGTGCTCGGGCAACTGCGACGGAGCGGCCGCGGCCATCGTCGTCAGCGGCGAGAAGCTGAAGACCCTGTCGGGCGAGCAGCAGCGCCGGGCCGTCAAGGTGTCGGCCTCCGTGCTCACCACCGACCCGTGGGAGGACGCCTGCCAGATCCTGCCCAACGTCAACACGCTCACCCGCAACGCCGCCAAGACGGCCTACGAGCAGGCCGGCGTCGGGCCGGAGGACCTCGACCTCGTGGAGCTGCACGACTGCTTCGCCACGGCCGAACTGGTGCACTACGACAACCTGATGCTCTGCGAGGAGGGCGGCGCCGCCGACTTCTTCCTGTCCGGCGCGCCGTGGCGCGACGGGTCGACGCCGGTGAACGTCTCGGGCGGCCTGCAGTCGAAGGGGCATCCGATCTCGGCCACCGGCATCGCCAACATCTGGGAGGTCTGCACCCATCTGCGCGGGGAGGGCGGCGACCGTCAGATCGAGGGTGCCACCGTCGGCCTCGCCCACGTGATCGGACTCGGCTCGGCGTGCGGCGTGCACATCCTGGAGAAGTCCGCCGCCTGACCCGTGCCTGTCAGCGGCCGACAGCCGTGTTCATGTCGGTCCGGGTCGGCGCGGCCGTCGCGTTGAGCACCCGCAACATGTCCGCCACGGAGGTGGCGATCTTGGGCCAGTCCGCCGGCGCGCGGCCCTGGACGAGGGCCCCGCCCGAGGACGGGACCATCGAGCTCAACAGGTCACCCATCGTCCGGTTCTCGATGACGGCCGCCATCCCCTGGTTCCCGGTGGGACCGACCATCTCCGGCTGGATGTCCTTGGCGTAGGCGTTCTTCAACTTGTCGAACAGGGGGTCGCCCTTGCCGGAGAGCACCTTGTCGAGCCACTTGCCGCACGTCACGTCATCCGCGTCAGTGCCACCCTGGCGGTTGAGCAGGACGCCCTCACTCGACGTGCGACCGGTGTGCTCGAGCAGGGCCTCCTTGATCTTGGAGACCCGCTTGTCGATCACCGTCGACGCCTCGCCCGTGATGCCGTTGCGGACATCGGAGAGCTTGCTCTTGTAGAACAGCCCGCCGACCTTGTTCTTGCCCCACCCGAACCCGAGGTCGGAGCGCCCGGCGACGAGGTAGTTCGCCAACATGCCGAGCAGGCCCCGCAGGTCGGCGAGCGCGGCCTGATCGCTGATGACGAACTTGTTCTTGAACGTCCGGGTCTTCGTCACCGTGGCCCCCGGGTTTGTCTTGTCCTCGACCTGGTAGGTCTTCTTGTCCTGGTACCGGAGGAACAGGTCGTTGCAGATCGCGTCGGCGATCTCGACACCCTTGAGGTTGGCCTCGCCCCGCTTCGACGACGTGCCGGTCGGCTTCGGAGCCATCCCGGGGGGTGGCGGCGGTGCCGGACCGGACGTCGGTACGGTCGTCGGCGGGGGTGGCGCCGGCGCGTCCTTGGCGCCGCCCTGCAGTTCGAGCAACTGCTTGATCCGGTCGAGGCGCACTCCCATCGTGACCTGGATCTGACCGCCCGTCTTCGGGGCGGGCGGGGGCTTCATGAGTCCCTGGGTGAGGCCGACCGGATCGCCGACGAAGTTCTCCGTCGGACCGGTGATGCCGAGATCACTGAACTTCTGCCACGTGGCCGTCGACGCCATCTGGATGGCGAGCGCCTTCATGGCGTCCATCACGGCCTTGATGTCGGCGTTGGTCTGCGTGAACTCGTCGAAGGGGTGGGTCACCAGCTCGATGATGGGACCCTTGCCGGGACGGCCCCGCCAGATGCCCTTCTTCGTGTCGTAGAGCGGTAGGCGATCACCCATCGAGTCGGAGTGGTCGGCGTGGACGTCGAAGCCACCACCAGGGCCGACCCCGAGGATCGGTTGCTTCGGCTGGTACTTCGGCTCGACCGGCATGGTGTCGCCCACCTTCAGGTAGGGCAGCGCCTTCGTCGGCGAGTACACGGAGCCGACGAACACCTGTTGCAGCTCGACCTCCAGCCCGAAGCGGCGACGGATCACCGTGGAGCGCCGCACGGGCCCGCGGTGCTGGTCGACGTGGGCCAGCTCGTGGGCCAGCACGGGCCGCGAGGCCGGCGCGCCGGGACGGTAGGCGCCGCGCCGGAAGAAGATGTCGTCACCGACCGTGAAGGCTGATGCGTCCAGCTGGCGCGACAGCACGTCGGCGCGGCGGCCGGTGTGCACCTTCACACTCGAGAAGCTGCGCCCGAAGGCCCGCTCCATCGGCGCCCGGTCGACCGTCGCCAAGCCCGCGCCGCGGCCGCGCATCGCGCCGATCTCCCGCTCGACCACCTCGTCGACCGGCTGGCCGCCGAGGCGGTCGGGACCCGTTGACGAGCGGCGAGTGGTCATCGCGTCACCCGCCAGCGCCGAGGTCCCGCTCGGCTCGGCAGCGATGGCGGTCGCGCGATCGAGCACTCGCAGCACGGAAGCCGCGACGGCGTCGGCGTCACGTTCGGCGCGGTCGTCGGCACGGCCGACGACGAGGTCGGTGCGGCGATCCGGGGGGCGGGCCGTGTGTTCCGGCGCGGCGACCTGCGCCCCGTCCGTTCCCTCGCTCCGCCGTACGCGTTGCTGTCCGGCGACTCCCATTGGCATCCCTCCTGCCGCCCGCCGTCGCCCTCCGACGCTACTCGTATGGTGGAGGTCGTGTCGCGGGACGGCTGGATCGACCATGGCGAGCTGCTCCTCGCCCGCGCCGTGTGCCGGCGCATGGCCGCGCCGAACGGACCCGCCGGCGGCCCGGCCGCCGACGTGCCGCAGGGGACGCTCGAGGACCTCGATGCCGCCGTGGTTCGGACCCGACAGTGGCTCGAGCGCAGTGCCGACGACGATGGGCTGGCTGCCATCGCCCGGCGGGCCGGCCTCGACGATGTGGCGACGGAGGCGTTCGCCGTCATCGCGGCCGTCGAGCTGCGACCCGACTGCCAGCCGATGGTGCGGTCCCTCGACGCCGAGGGTGGCGAGGCGCTCACCGTCGCCCGGCTCGGGCACTGCATCGGCGGCACCGCCCTCGCGGCCGCCGCGATCGCGCCGCACAGCCGACTGGCCCGCGCCGAGCTCGTCGAGGTGAGCGGGCCCGGGCCCTTCGCCTCGCGCCACGTCACGTTGCCGCCCGCGGTGTGTTGGGCCCTGCTCGGCAGCTCGCCGGGCGGCGCCGGGCTCCGGTGGAGCACCACGACCGTGCCAGGACGGCCGCCCGATCCCGCGGCCGCCGGGCTGGTCGTGGTGGCGGGACACGATCGCACCACCCGCCACGCTGCGGTGTCGTCGGTGTTCGGCGGCGCGGCGATGCTCGTCACGCCCTGCCCGGCCACCGACGACGACTGGCGGGCGCTCGTGCGCACGGCGACCGTCGAGGGCGTCGTCGTCGTCGTCGACGTCGACGACGCCGTGCCGGCGGCAGCCCGTTGGTGGATCTCCCGCGCCGATCACCTCGCGTGGGCGCTGTCGTCGCCCGGCCGGCTGCCGCTCGACGACCTGCCGCTCGTCGACTTCCGGGAGGTCGAGGTGCCCGCCACCGAGGCCGGCCCCGAGCTGTGGGAGGCGATGACCGGCACGGTCGACCCGACGGTCGGCCTCACCCCCGACCAGCTCGGCCTCGTCGCCAGGGTGCTGCCCTCGGTCCCCGACGTGCCGGCCGCGGTCCGTCGGCTCTCGAGCGGGCAGCTGGCGTCGATGGCCACCCAGATCGAACCGCGTCGCGGATTCGACGAGATCGCCCTGGCGCCCGAGAAGAAGGCCGTCCTCGCCGCGATCGTCGACCACCGCCTGCAGCGCCGGAAGCTGACGCAGGAGTGGGGGTTCGACGAGATCGTCGCCGGCGGCCTGGTCGCGCTGTTCGTCGGCCCGCCGGGGACGGGCAAGACACTGGCGGCCGAGGTGGTGGCCGGCGCGCTCGGACTCGACCTGTACGTCCTCAACATCTCACAGATCGTCAGCAAGTACCTCGGCGACACCGAGAAGAACCTGGAAGCCGTGTTCCGCGCCGCCACGATCGGCGACGCCGTCCTGTTCTTCGACGAGGCGGACGCCCTGTTCGGGAAGCGCACGGCGGTCTCCGACGCCCACGACCGCTACGCCAACATGGAGACCTCGTACCTGCTGCAGCGCATCGAGCGCCACGAAGGGCTGGTCCTCCTGGCGTCGAACCTGCGGGGCAACATCGACGAGGCGTTCGCCAGGCGGATGCGCTTCATCGTCGACTTCGAGATGCCCGACCGCGACGCCCGCCGCCACATCTGGGAGCTCTCGATCCCGCCGGCGACGCCGCGTGGACCGCTCGACCTGGACGCTCTGGCGGCGGCCCACGAGGTCAGCGGAGCGATGATCCGCAGCGCCGTGCTCCACGCCGCCGTCGAGGCCGCCACGGCCGGCCAGCCCCTGTCCATGGGCAACCTGAGCAACGGGCTGCGCCGGGAGTTCGCCAACAGCGGACGCCTGTTCCGCGGCTGATCGGCCGTCTCGTCAGCCGCCGAGCGGGAACGACGCCAGCGGCCGCCAGCGTGGCTCGACCAGCTCGACGACGTCGATGGCGGTGATCTCCGCCGGCCACCCGGCGTGCAGCCCGCCGAGCGCGTCCCACGCGGCGTCGGCGTCGTCGGCCGTCACGGTGCGGCCGTGGACCAGCGTCACGTGCGGCCGGTACTCGACGCGGGCCCAACCCGGCGCCTCGAGGTCGGCGAGTGCACCGTGCAGGCCGGCCACCGTGCCGGCCGGGTCATCGAGGCCGAGGAAGATGCCGTAGCGGGCGGGGCCCCAGAGCGTGGCCGCCGCCAGCCCGACGACGAACGGTGCCGTGCCGTCCGCCACCTCGGCGACCCGTGCGTCGATCGCGCCGTCACCGACGACATCGTGGACGAGCGTGATGTGGGGACCGATGCGGGCCGCCATGACCGGGTCCCACCGCCGGCGGATGGCGTCGACGCGCTCGGTCGTCGCCCGGTCGAGGTGCAGGACGATCGCCCGGCGGTTCGCCACGCCGCGAGTAGACCAGAGCGCATGCTCCACCAGCCGAATCCCGATGCGATCGCAGTGGTGCGCCAGTTCAACGACGCCATCAACGGTCGCGACATCGACGCGCTGGCGGCCGCGATGACGGACACGCACCGGTTCGTCGACACCGCCGGGTCGACCGCCGAGGGCAAGGACGCTTGCCTGGCGGCCTGGCGCGGCTTCTTCGACGCCTACCCGGGCTACCGCAACGTCTTCGAGGAGATGGCCGATGGCGGTGACGGCATCGTGACCGTCCGCGGCTACTCGACGTCGACGACGCCCGAGCTCGACGGACCGGCCGAGTGGCGGGCCGTCGTGCGCGACGGTCGCGTCGACCTGTGGCAGGTCGCCGAGCCCGACCCGACGGTCCCGCCGAGCGCCAAGTGGACCCTGCGCCGTTCCCTGAAGGTGGCCAGTGATGCGCTGCTCTGGAAGCTCGACGGGCTCGCTGAGTACGACGTTCGCCGGCCGATGACCCCGACGGGCACGAACGTGCTCGGGCTCGTGAAGCACGTCGCCAGCGTGACGGCGGGCTACTTCGGCGAGACCTTCGACCGGCCGTTCCGGGAGCCGATGCCCTGGTTCGACGACGGGGCCGAGCCCAACGCCGACATGTGGGCGACCGCCGACGAGTCCCGCGACGACGTCGTCGGCCTGTACGAGCGGGCATGGGCGCACGCCGACGCCACCATCGCCGCACTGCCGCTCGAGGCCGTCGGCCACGTGCCCCACTGGGGCGATCACGGCACGGTCACGCTGCACCAGATCCTCGTCCACATGGTCGCCGAGACCCACCGTCACGCCGGGCACGCCGACATCGTCCGTGAGCTCATCGACGGCGCCGTCGGGCACCGTCGCGACACCGACAACATGGCGCCCGTCGAGGAGTCGTGGTGGCCGGCGTACCGGGCACGGCTCGAGGACGCCGCCCGTCGCGCCGGTGGCCCCACGCCGCCGGACGGGTCGGCCCACTAACGTCGCCGCCATCTCACGCGTGCGGAACGTCCTCCTCACGGTCGTCGTCCTCGTCGCCGCGGCCTGCGACGACGACGAGGCCGACCCTGACGCGCCGCGCGAAGAGCCGGTCCTCGACATCAGCACCGACACGGGCGATCCGGTCTGCATGCAGGTGACGGAGGTCCTGCCGGCCGAGGTGGAGACGCTGCCCGTGATCGACTGCGCGATCCCCCACACCCACGAGATCTACCGCACCATCGTCTACGACCTGAAGGACGTCTATCCCGGGTTGGAGGAACTGGAGGCGTTCGCCCGCGTCGAGTGCCTCGAAGCCTTCGAGACGTTCGTCGGCCGAAGCCAGTTCGACTCGGCCCTCTCCTACACCTGGCTGGTGCCGACGCTGGACGGCTGGAACAGCGAGGACGACCGCGACGTGCTCTGCGTCCTCCGCGACCGCGACGGCGACGTCCTGGTCGGCTCGATGCGCGACGCCAACGTCTGAGCCGGCCGGCGACCTCTCGCACCCAGGGCGCCTTCACGGAGCCCCGCCAGGCAGGGTACGATCGGCGGTGGCGGGGCTGGCCACGGGTTACGAGGGAGGTGGTGCGCCCGGTGTTGGATCTGATCGACACGACCCTGGAAGCTTTTTTCCGGGCGACCGTGCCACTGAGCGCCCAGGACGTCGACGTGTCCTTCGAGCCGCCCGAGCGCGACTGGAGCGCCAAGCTCACCCGTCCGACGGTGAACGCCTACCTGTGGGACATCCGCCGGAGCACCGACCGGTCCCGCTCGGGCGTCGAGGAGATCCAGCGCGACGGCCGGCTGGCCCGCCGGATGGCCCTGCCCCGCGTCGAGCTGCGCTACCAGCTCACCGCCT
This sequence comes from uncultured Acidimicrobiia bacterium, assembly GCA_963784255.1. Classification (GTDB taxonomy): domain Bacteria; phylum Actinomycetota; class Acidimicrobiia; order Acidimicrobiales; family Ilumatobacteraceae; genus JALZMG01. The sequence continues at coordinate 1,119,536 of CAWAQO010000009.1, forward strand.
GGACGACGGACCACGGTGACGAGCGGTCGCTGCTCTCGGGCCTCATGCGGTCGGTCCTGGCCCACGGCGAGATCCCGCCGACGTTCGTCCCCGCCGAGCTGCGCGAGCTGGGGCCGCTGCCCATCTACATGGCCCGGAGCGGCGAGGACCGGGGCGACGCGTCGGCGAACCTCGACGGCCAGATCAAGCCGAGCCTCGCCATGATGCTCGTCGCCTCCGTGGACACCGACGTGTACACGCCGGCCGGCCCGCCCGTCGCCGTCTTCGAGACCCGCCTGCGGGCCATCGGCGACGGGCCTCACGACACGTTCGCCGTCCGTCGCGTCGCCGGCGAGGTCAGCGACCCGGACGCCGTCGGCGCGACGGTGATCTCGCCACGCGGCACCGCCACCGTCAACGCCGCCGGCCGGTTCGTCATCGCCGCCGAGGCCGGCGACCAGATCGTCATCGAGAGCGTGCCCGCGCGCACGGTGATCGTCCCCGTCGAGGGCGGCGTGCGGGTGACCTGAGTGAGCGTCAGCGAACGAAGGACACGCGGGCGAGTGAGCGCCAGCGAACCGCCCGCCGATGGGGTGTGGGGGCGCAGCCCCCACTGGATGGTGGTGACCTGAGTGCGAACACAGCTGCGCGCCCCTGAGGCGTCCGTCAAGCCGGGCGGCGTCACGATGATCGAGATCGAGGTCGCCAACGCGGCCGACGTCATCGACGGGGTCACCGCTCGGGTCGAGGGGATCGACCCGAGCTGGGTGCACCTGCCGGTGCCCGTGCTCAGCCTGTTCCCCGAGTCGACCGGCCTGCTGCCGATCCACGTCCACTTCCCGCCGAACACGGTGGTCGGCGACTACCTCGTGGTGATCACCGTCGAGTCGACGATCGACGCGACGCGGCGGAGCACGCACGACCTCTGGCTGCACGTCGACGCCGTCGAGGCGGCGACCCTGCGGCTGCGCCCCAGCGTCGTGTCGAAGGGCTCGCGGGCCACCTTCGGCGCCATCGTCCTCAACGAGGGCAACGTGCGGACCGACTTCACGATGACGGCGATCGACGAGACGCGCCAGCTCGACACGTTCGTCCGCCCGCTCACCCTGACGGTCCCGCCCGGCGCCGAAGGCGTCGCCGACGTCGAGGTGTCCGGGAAGCGACCCTGGTTCGGCCAGCCGGCTGCCCGCACGATCACGGTGGGCGCCGACACCCCGACACTGCAGCTGCGCACCGTCGCCACGTTCAACCAGCAGCCGCGCATCCCTCGCGGGCTGGTCACCCTCGCCCTCCTCGCCAGCATCATCGCCCTCTGGGCGTGGATCTTCCTCGTCGGCGTCGGCCTCCTGCGCGGCAGCGGCGACCCGACGAAGGCCGTGGCCACCAACTTCAACGAGGGCGGTGTCCAGGACCTCCCGCTCGAAGCCATCGCCGGGGAGGCGCTGGGCAAGGTGACGGCGGCGTCGACCGGGCAGGGGGTCGCGCTCGTCACGGTCGAGGCGTACCGGCTGACACCGAACGGTGACGAGCTGACGGCGTCGGCGGGCACGGCCGACGACGGGACCTACTCGCTCGCCGGCCTGCTGCCGGGGACCTACAAGCTGCGCTACACGGCCGAAGGCTTCGACGAGACGTGGTTCCCGCAAGGCGCGTCGTCGGCTGAGGCCACGCCGGTCGACGTGGCGCCGACCGAGGAGGTGCCCAACCTCGACGTGGCCCTCGCCGGTCGCCCTGGCGGGTTCAGCGGCGTGGTCGCGCTCCCCCAGAGCGCCGCGCCAGGCCAGCCCGTCCTCGTCACCGTCCAGGAGGTGCCGGCGCCGCCCACCGATCCGACCGTCCCGCCGCCGCCCCCTCCCGCGCCGATCCAGCAGACCACGACGACCGGGGAGGTGTCGTTCGAGGGCCTCACGACGCCAGGCACCTACCGGATCACCGTCGAGGCCGAGGGGTTCGCCCCACAGATCTTCACCCAGGTGCTCGACGGCGGCGCCAACAGCGTGCTCAACACCGTCAAGCTCGGCGCGGCGACCGGCAGCATCGCCGGCACGGTGTTCTCGAGTGACGGCGCCCCACTCGGCAACGTCCTCGTGCGGGTCACCAGCGGGGACATCGAGAAGGAGGCCACCACCCCGACCGCCGGCAACGTCGGCTCGTTCCTCATCGACGGGTTGGACACGCCGCGCACCTACGTCGTGACGTTCTCGCGGGAGGGCTTCAGCGGCCAGACCATCGCCCTCGACGTGCCCGCCGGCGCCGCCCGCACCGGGGTCGACGGCGTCCTCGTCGGCGGCGCCGGGACGATCACCGGCACGGTGACCGGGTCGGACGGGCGCCCGCTCGGCGGCGTCGAGGTGGTCGTCACCCGAGGTGACTTCACCGCGAACACGTCCACCCTGACGACGGGGGTACCGGGCAGCTACACCGTGAGCGACATCCCCACGCCGGGCAACTACGCGGTGACGTTCTCGTTGCCCGGCTACCTGCCGGAGACCCGCAGTGTCGGCTTCATGGTGCCCACGACCCTGTCCGGCGTGTCGGTGTCGCTGCGCCGCGCCGACGCGTCGATCAGCGGCACGGTGACCGGTGGTGGCCGGCCGCTCAGCGGTGCCACGGTCGAGCTGACCGACGGCGAGACGTCCCGCCGCACCCTGACGGCCTCCACGCCGAACGGCGGCTACGTCTTCACCGAGGTGGAGCCGGGCGACTACACGATGACCGTCACCGCGCCGGGCTTCCGCCGTTCCATCGTGCTCATCTCCGTCGTCGCCGGCGACGCCCTCGTCCGTGACATCGAACTGGCCCCGGGTCCCTGATGCACGTCACCGCGACCCCGCTGCTCATCGAGCTCCCCGTCGGCCAGCCCGCCAACATCGCCGTCTCGATCACCAACACCAGCTCGCTGATCGACGCCTACGACGTCGAGGCGTTCGGCCTCGATCCGGCGTGGGTGTCGGTGAGCCCGCCCCGCCTCTCACTGTTCCCGGCCGAGGTCGGCATCGTCGAGATCACCGTCAGCCTCCCGCCGGACGTGCCGGCCGGCACCCGCACGATCGCCGTCCACGTGCGCAGCCAGAACGACCACACCGAGTTCTCCCTCGCCCAGGTCAACCTCGACGTGGGCGTGCGTTCACGCACGGCGCTGCACGTCGATCCGGTGATGGTCACCGGCGGGAACCACGCCGTGTTCTCCCTCATCGTGGCCAACGAGGGCAACGCCACCGTCCAGGAACGGCTCCTGGGCGAGGACCCCGAGGACGTCGTCGAGATGACGTTCGAACCGCCGACCGTGGTGCTGCCGCCCGGCCGGCGCGAGATCGTCCAGGCCGACGTGCGCGGCGGGCGGCCGTGGTTCGGCCAGCCCAAGCCGAGGACGATGCTGTTCAGCCTGGCGTCGGGATCGCCACCGGTCATGGCGACGTTCCTCCAGAAGCCACGCATCGGCCGCTGGCTGCTGGCGCTGCTCGGACTGGCCACGGCCGCGGCCATCTTCGCCGGCGTGTTGAGCACGGTGGCCGACCGGCTCGTCGACGAGTCGTCGGTCGACGCGGAGATCATCGACAACGCCCTCGCCCAGCCCGACGGTGGCGGCGGCGGGATGGCCTCCGTGACCCCGAGCGCCGTGATCGGCAAGGTGGTCGTCCTCAGCACCGGCGAGGGCGTCGCCGGGGTGACCGCCGACCTGTACACGTCCACGAACGGCACGGTCCCTGTGGCCACCGCGGCCACCGACCCGAGCGGCACGTTCAAGTTCGGCCGAGTGCCGGCGGGGCGCTACCGCGTGCGCGTCAGCGGCGCCGGGTTCGCCGAGCAGTGGTACCAGGAGTCGGTCACGTTCGCCGACGCGACCGACATCGACGTCGAGGCGAGCCAGCAGGTCGAGCTGGAGGACATCGAGATCGGCGGCCGGCCCGGCACCGTCGAGGGCGAGGTCATCGCGGTCGACCCGACCGGGGCCGTCGCCATGCTCGTCGTGCCCGGCATCGCCGACCCGGGCGCCGACGCCCTCGTCGCCGAGGTCACGGTGTCGGCCGACGGCTCGTTCGTCTTCGAGGACGTCCCGTCCCCGGCGACCTACCAGCTGGTCGTCCAGAAGGCGGGCTTCGCGACCGAGACCCGGGACGTCACGCTGGGCCCGGCCCAGCAGCTCGAGGACGTCCAGGTCGTGCTGCGCGAGGGTGACGGCGTCATCGCCGGGCGCGTCGACAGCCCGGGCGGACCGCTGGGCGGTGTCGACATCGTCGCCACCAGCGGCGACCTCGAGGTCTCGACCGTGAGCCTCACGGTCGACGACGTCGGCGCCTTCAGCGTCCGCGCGCTGCCGACGCCGGGTCAGTACACGCTGACGTTCGCCAAGGAGGGGTACGAGTCGGCGACCCGCACCGTCGACCTCGTCGAGGGCCAGCAAGTGTCCGGTCTGGCGATCATGCTGGCACCGACCACCGGCTCGATCAGTGGCATCGTCAGCCTCGCCAGCGGTCCCGTCGGCGGTGTCACGGTCACGATCACCGGGCCCGACGTGGAGATGACGACGACCACGGCGAGCGTCGGCAACGTCGGCTCGTACATCTTCGAGGCGCTGCCCGTGCCGGCGACGTACACGATCACGTTCAGCCGGGAGGGCCTGCTGTCGCAGACCCGGCTCGAGGCGCTCGACGGACGCACGGGCCGCAGCAACGTCACCGGGGTCGACACCCGCATGGTGCCGAGCACGGCCACCGTGGGCGGCACCGTGCGCAACGCGGAGGGTCAGCCGATCGCCGGCGCCACGGTCGAGCTGAGCGACGGGACGGACACGCGCGAAGTGCTCTCGGCCGACGACCCGGTCGGGCGCTTCTCGTTCAGCAACGTCGAGCCGGGCGCGTACACGCTGACGGGGACGCTGCAGGGCACGTCGCCCACCGTGACGCTCGTGAACGTCGTGGCCGCCGACGTCGTCGACCAGGACATCGTCCTGCAGCCACAGGCGTCGCTGTTCGGCACCGTCCTGCGGCTCGACCCGCAGACCGACGAGTTCGTGCCGTTCGCCGGCGCCGTGGTGCGGCTGTACGTGCCGGCGGCCTTCCCCGGCACGCCCCAGCAGGCGCTCGCCGTGGCGACGACGGCCGCCGACGGCTCGTACTCGTTCACGCAGCTCGACGCACCGTCGGACTTCGTCGTCGCCGTCTACACCAGCGAGACATCGGCCGAGGTGCTCGACTCGGCGCTCGTCCAGACCCAACCGAGCGCTGCCGCCGAGGTGCCGACGTTCCGCATCCGGGTGGTCACGTGAAGGTCGAGACGCTCACACCCGTCGTGGCCGCCGCGCCCGGGACACGGGCGCTCTGGCGGGTACGCGTCGAGAACGACGAAGCCGGACCGCTCGGCTACCGGTTCCGCATCATCGGGTTCGATCCGGATCACGTCCTCGCCCCGCCTCCGACCCCGCCGCTGGCGCCGGGCGAGGCCGACGAGGTCGCCCTCGAGCTGGCCGTGCCCGAGGGCTACGCCGCCGGGCACCACTCGATCGCCGTCGAGGTCATCCCCGACCGCGCCGGCTCGGCATCCGTCATCGCCGCGGTCACCGTCACCGTCGGGCGGATCGACGAGGTCGCCCTCGCCGTCGTGCCGTCGACGATCCGCGCCCGCCGGCGGGCCTCGTTCCGCCTCGACATCGACAACCGCTCGACGGCACCCGTCGACCTCGACCTGGCCGGCGAGGGTCCCGGGCTCGACGTGCGGCTGCGGCCCGGCAGCCTCGTGCTCCAGCCGGGCGAGCGGGTCCGGACCAAGGGTCGGGTGAAGGCGCCTCGGCTGTTCACGGGCGAGCCGCGACAGCACAGCATGATCGTCACGGCCCGCAGCCGGTCGGCACCGAGCTACGCGCCAGCCACGTTCCACCAGCGCCCGCTGTTCCCCAACGGCATCCGCTCCATGTTGGCGGTGCTGCTCGTCGTGGCCATCTGGGCCGGCGCGCTCGGCGCCGGCTACCTCTGGTGGGACTCCCGTCACGACACCGAGCAGCAGGCTGGCCCCGAACTCGTCGACACCGACGGCGACGGCGTCGTCGACACGCCGGCCGACCAGCTCATCGACACCGACGGCGACGGCGTGGCGGACACGCTGGCTGCGGTCGTCGCCGAGGAGGTCGCGGCCGGCGCCGAGCAGACGCCACCACAGCCTGGTGGCTCGGATCGACCGACGCGCACCGTCCTCGGCGGCACCGTGCAGTCCGGCGACAGCGGCGAGCCCGAGGGCGTCGCCGTGACGCTCACACCGAGCGACCTCGGGAGCGCGACGACACCGACGGGCCCGGTCGGGTTCGCCAACCCGGCGGCCGCCGACGACGGCGACGGTCCGGCCAAGGTGTGGCCGGCCCGCTTCGGGCTCTACGAGCCGCTGTCGCGGTCGGACATCCGACGCACCCAGTCGGTGCCGTCGTCGACCACCACCGACGCGCAGGGCGCCTGGTTGTTCAGCGACGTGGCCATCGGCCGGCCCTACGAGGTGAGCTTCTCGCGGCCCGGCTACGACACCCAGGCGTTCGTGGTGACGCCCACCGGCGACGGCAAGCCGATCGAGCTCGGCGTCGAACTGAAGCCCGCCCGCGGCAGCGTCAGCGGTCGTGTCACCGGGCCGGGCGGTGGGCTCGGCAACGTCGAGCTCGAGCTGACCGACGGCGACCTGACGTTCCAGTCGGCCAGCGCCTCCGGTGCCGGCGCCGGCGAGTTCACCTTCACGGGGGTCAGCACGCCGGGGACCTACACCCTGCGGGCCAACCTGCCGGGTCTCGGGACCGAGGTCGTCCAGGTCACCCTCGAGCCGGGCGAACAGCTCACCGGCATCGCCATCGGCATGCGGACCGGCGTCGGCTCGATCAGCGGTCGGGTCACCGAGGACGGCGAGCCACTCGGCGGGGTGACGTTGACGGCCTCGAGTGGTGACGACACGGTGGAGACCACGAGCCTCACGGAAGGCGACACCGGTTCGTACACGTTCCCCCAGCTGGACATCCCGGGGCGCTACACGATCACCGCCTCGCTCGAGGGCTACCTCACGCAGACCCGCTTGGTGAACCTCAGCGGGAACGTCACGGGCGTCAACTTCGACTTCCGCAAGACGACGGGTGTGATCACCGGCCTCGTCGAGAGCTCCAACGGCGGCGGCCTGCCCGGCGCCAACGTGCGCGTCAGCCGCGACGAGCTGGCCTTCGACACGGCGACGGCCAGCTCGGGCGACCCCGGCTCGTTCACGGTGCGCGACCTCCCACCCGGCACGTACCGCGTCGAGTTCTCCCGCTACGACCACGCACCGCAGTCGCAGGTGGTGACCGTGGAGGCCGGGCAGATCGTCGACCTCGGCCGCATCGTGCTGGAGTTCCGGCCGCGGCCGCCGATCGTCCAGAACGGCAGCCTCGAGGTGCGCGTCGTCGACAGCGAGGCGAGGCCCCTGAACGGCGCGCGGGTGCGCGTCCGGCGCCTGTCCGACGGCGTGTTCGTCGGCGAGCAGTTCGACTCCGCGCCGGAGGACCAGTCGTCGTTCGTCTTCCAGCCGATGGACATCGGCACCTATGAGATCGAGATCACCAAGCCGAACCCGATCGTCGGCCAGCCGACCCTCTACCGGACGAGCACGCGGCGCACCACCGTGGGGCTCGGCGCCACAGTGGAAACGATCCCGATGTTCAAGCTGGGACAGGCCTCGGGGCGGTTGATCGACTCGTTCACGGACGCCGAGCTCATCGACTACGACGTCCAGATCATCCGCATCAACCCGGACAACAGCGAGACCGTCGTCCAGAACATCCCCGTCACGTCCTCCACGCCAGCGAAGGTCTTCCCGCCCAACACCGTGCCGCAGGTCCGCTTCGAGACCGCTCCGGCCTCGCTCACCAGTGGCACCTACCGCGTCCACGTGGTCAACCCGCCACCCGGCTACCGCGTCGTACCCGACCAAGTCCTGCAGCAGGGCCAGCCACCGATGCGGTTCGTCATCTCACCGACCGCCGACGCACCGATCGACCTCGGCAACATCGAGGCCGATCGCTTCCCCGAGCTCGCCGGCACGGTGCTGGCACCTCAGCTGGCGACGAGTGGGGCGATCACGTTCAACAACATCGAGACCGCCAACCTGCGGGTCGCGCTCACCTGCCCGGGCGTCGACGGCGTTCCGGCGACCGTCACGCTGCCGACGCCGCCGGGCCAGCCGCCGCCACCGGGGATCGAGCTCTCCCGGCTGGAGGACAAGGGCGGCGGCACCGCGCTCGACAGCTACTTCTTCCATCCGGTGACGCTGCAGCGCAACGACCTCTCAGGCGACTGCACCCTGGACGTGACGGCCGACGGCTACGAGGCAGTGGACGACCTTCCCGTGCTGGTCAGTCCCGGCGACGGCAGCTCGAACCCGCTGACGTTCGCCAACATCGCCATGATCCGCCCCGACACCGTGGGCGGGACCGCGTACTGGCTCGATCGCGGCCGGCCCACGGCGGACGATGGCGACGGCGTCGACGACGACTACGTGCACGTGGTGGCCGCCGGCGTCGGCGTGCGGACACAAGGCAACGTGATCGTCGAATTCAGTCCCGGTACGACCCAGCGCACCAACCCAGGGAGCGAACCCAGGCCGGTGCTCGCTCTCGCGCCGCTGACCACCACCACCGACACGGCTGCCGGCGGGTGGGCCTTCCTCGACCCGCGGCAGGTCTTCGGCTCGACGAACTACGTGTTCTCCGGACCCGGGCGGTTCACGGATCGCATCATCACCATCCGGCTGGCCGAGAGCGGGCGCACCGTCACCCCGACCGACGGCATCGACGCCGGCCAGCCGGCGATCGCCGTCCAGCTCGACGCCCTCGGCGGCCCGATCACCGCCAACGTGGAGATCGCGACGATCAAGGGTTCGTTCGCCTTCCCGACACCGGTCGACCTGAGCGGCTTCACGGCCACCCTGTCGGGGGGCGACACGGGCACGATGACGCCCACGCGCGTCGGCGGCAACCCGGCGAACCTCCAGCAGGCCAGGGCGACGTTCGCCACCAACAACCCGGGGACGCAGACGGTCACCGTCACGTCGTCGACGGCGGAGGCCGGGCGGCCACTGTTCGACCTGGTCGGTGGCCAGCCCGACCCGTTCTTCCAGCAGCCCGGCGCGCCTGCCTCGACGACGGCCCCGGTGAGGTTCGCCGAGCGCGGGGCCCTCGACGTCCGGGTGCTCGACGTGAACGACGCAGCCATCACGGGGGCACGCGTGAACATCACCGGGCCGACCCCGTTGGGCGTCACCACAGCGGCGGGCGCCAACGTCGTGCGGGGACTCGCAGTGGGCACGGCCACCGGCGCGACGGCGCAGTACGGCGTTGCGCTCGACACGACACAGAACCCGACGCTGGACCTGTCGACCGCCGACCTGCGGGTGTTCGACGAGGTGAACGTGCAGCAGTGCGGGGCGCGTCCGCCGCTGCCTCCGTTGCCCGCGTGCTCGACCTTCACGATGCGCCAGGGTGGCCAGCCGCGAGCCGAGATCCGGGTGTCACGACGCGGGTCGATCACCGGTCAGGTCTTCGGCGACGACGGCAGCACCACCCCGGTCGACCTGATCCGCGATCCCCTGCTCCGAGTGGTCGCCATCCGAGTCGCCGCCATCAACCCCATCACGGGGGCGTGCACCGCCATTCCGCCGGGGACACCGGGCGAGGAGGTGACAGCGACGGCGGTCGACACGGACGACCCCGACACCGAGGTCGACTCGTTCCGGTTCTCAGGTCTGCCGGGCCTCTACCGCATGGAGTTCCGCCACCCGGCGTACGAGACGAGCGCCGCGACCGGCCCCGCCGGTGACGGCGCCGCTTGCCCGGGCCTGATCTTCGCCGAACCGGTGTACCAGATGCGGAACGACGTCGACCGCGTGCTGGCCGACCCGTTCTTCACCCTGGACGTGCTGCCGAGTGCGATCTCGGTGACGGTGCTCAACGACGACCTGACGACCGGGCACGTCGACCCGGACGTCGGGACCGTGCTCGCGGGGGCGAGCGTCACCATCACCAAGCTGGGGGAGCCGACCGGCACGCCCGTGCAGACGGGACCACAAGGCGAGCCGGCGCTGTTCACGCTGGACCCCGCTTCGTACACGGTTGTGGTGTCGAAGACGACCGCGGTCGGTGAGGTCGAGTACTTCGAGGTCGAGTTCTCGATGAGCGTGCCGGCCGGCGGGCGACCTGTCGCGGTCCGGGTGCCGCTGCCCCGGATCGGCGGGTCGATCACGGGCACGATCATCGCCGTCAACTCCGAGCGCAACGTCCTCCTCGATCGCGTGGCCGTGCCGGCGCGCGTCACGGTGACCGACGCGTACAACCCACCGGACCCGACCGCCACCGGCGCAACGGTCGGCACGGTGGCCGACCGGCGCCGACCGCGCCGGTGACGGCCACGAGACGCCGCCGACGGCCTGTCGGGCACGTTACAGATCGACCCGGCGGCATCGGGAGTCCACACGCTGTCCTTCCGGGCGCTGGCCCCACTGCCCCTCACGACTCCCGACCCGGCCTACCTGGCGTCCGACCCGGTGCCGATCCCGGTGCCGGTGCTCGGCCTCGTCGACCAGCCCGCCCCGAACGCGGTGTTCGTGGCCGCCGACCGCACCGTGACCGTGACGGTCCGGGCGACGGAGAACCGCTCCTCGCCGGACGGGGCGATGGTCCGCCTCGTCGACCCCGATGCCCCGACCGCCGGCACGCCCCAGGAGGTCGGGGGCTGCACCGGCACCGGCGCCTCGCGGATCTGCACCGTCACCTTCAGCAGCGTGCCGCCCGAGCAGTCGAGCTACGCCGTCGAGGTGACCAAGCCGCGTTACCGCACCCAGACGGTCTCGTTCGCGGTCCCGCCCGGCGACCCCGCGACACCGGTCGTCGTGCCCCCCGTGACGATCGCTGGTGACGTGGCGCACGTCAGCGGTTTCGCCGAGGCCAGGAACGCCGCGACCGGTGCCAACGTGCCGCTGTCGACCGTGGCGGACAGTGTGGTCAAGCTGGTCCGGATCGACCAAGCCGGCGAGGTGGAGCTGACGCTCGACGCCACGGGCTTCTACGAGACCGACATCGTGGCCCGCGGCACGTACGAGATCGTCGCGTCCGCGCCGCTGTACGCCGAGCGCCGAGTGCGCTTCGTCGTCGACCGTCCGAACTCGGCTGACCTCGACCTCGGCGAGGAGGAAACACTGGCGACCGTTGTCGTGCCGCGCCTCGCGACGTTCCAGATCACCGTGACCCCGGAGGCGGCGCGGGCCGGGTCGACGATCGCGACGACCGTCACGGGAACGGCCACGCCCGGCCCGGTCCCGACGAGCACAGCGACCGGGTTCAACGTCGTCGTCGACCCGGGGGCGTCGTACCGGTTCACGATCTCGTCGCCGAACGGCTTCGTGCCGGTGCAGGTCCCGGGAGCCGCGCAGCAGCCGGCCATCGGAGCGAACGTGCCGTTGGACGCGCCGATGCAGGAGCGCACGATCACCGGCACGGTCACCGGGGCCTCGTCCGGCATCTCCGTGCGGCTGACGCCGGCCACGACACCCGCACCCACCGTGACGGTGACCGGTTCGAGCTACACGATCACGCGGGTGCCCAACGGCACGTGGACGGTGGAAGCGGCCGCGCTGCGCGCCGGCCGCGGCGTGAGCACTGCGCAGGTGGTCGACTCGGCGACGTTGAGCCTCACCGCTGTCGGTGTCACCCTCGGCCCGCGGCCGGTCACCGTCCCCTTCACCGTCTCGCCCGCGACCGCCGCGGTCACGCTCACCGGGCGCGTCGACGAGACCGACCCGACGACCGGGGCCTCACGGAGCTTCACCCGTCGCGAGAACGTCTTCCCCGTGACCTGGACGGCGACCGCCGACGGCTTCGTGACCCAAAGCGCCGACATCGATCTGCCGCCGACGGTCGCCGATCCGTTCGCCACCACGCTGTCGGTGCCCTCCACCCCGATCACGCTCGTACGGCCGGTGATGTCGGCGACGGTCAACGCGCCCGGAGTGGGTGGCGCAGCGTTGGCCGACGCGACGGTCGTGATGTGCCCTGGCGCCGGCACGGACCCGTGCACCGACACGACCACCGGGGCCGTCACGTTGACCTTCGTGACGGACGCGCTCCCGCTACGAGGGCCCCCCGACTGCAGAGCGGGGACTGGCGCATCATGGCGACCCACGCCCTCCACGATCCTTCCGAGTTCGCCGGATTCAACGTCTCCGTCGCCGGCGTGATCACGCCGACGCCACCGGCGCCGCCGGCGCTACCGGTGACGCTGACGCTGACCGAACGTCCGGCGCCAACGCAGCCGTCGGGCTGAGTCGTCGGACTACAAGGCCAAGATCAGCAGGATCACGCCGATCACGCCGACGACGGCGGTCAGCACGATCCACAGCCACCACCACGAGCGCGGCTCGGGCACCGGTTCCGGCGGCGGGGGCGGCGGGGGCGGCGGCTCCGGCTCCGGCTCGGCCTCGACCGGGTGCAGCGGTCCGCCGCAGCGGATGCAGTCGACCTCGCTCATCGGGTTGAGCTCACCGCACGTCGGGCACACGAGCGTGCCGATCAGCATCCGGCCGCCGGCGCCGGGCAGCCGGCGCAGCGTGGCGTCACTGGCGGCGCTGCCGGTGACGAGCGGCAACGCCGTCGGCGCCCAGAACAACGGGTAGTCGCAATGGGCGCAGAACTCGTCGGCCGACCGCCGGATCGCCGGCAGCGACGTGACGAGGCCGCACTCGGGACACACGATCTCCGCCATCACATGGCCTCCTGCAGCTCGCGCACCCCGGTGCCGTCGTCGCCCGCCGCCGGCCAGATGCGCCGGTCGCCGACGAACAGCTCGAACGTCACCGAGGCCGGCAGTTCGGAGCGCACGATCCGCAGCAGGTCGGGGATCGTCGCCCAGCCGGACGATTCGACCCGCAGCACCACGTGGCCGAGCCCGGCCGGCGCGTTGCCCTCGGTGAAGATCCCGCCCGTCTCCTCGACGGCGGCCGGCGCCCCGCTGATCAGCTCGAGCAGCTGCTGCATGCCACGCCGCGTGCCCCGCCAGCGGAGCATCGAGAAGTAGGAGCCGACGAGCTCCCGCTGCCGGTCCACCGGGAGCGACGAGTCGACCCAGTCCAACCCGATCCACGCGCCGAGCGTGCGCACCATCGCCGGCGGGGCGACGGTCACGTCGAACACGTGCGGGAGGTTGTCGATCTGCCCGACGACGGTGTCGGCCACCTCTTGGAAGATGCTCAGGAAGCGGGCGAGGAAGTCGTCCTCGACCATCCCCACCGGCAACTGGTGGAGCAACCAATCCGGGCGCCGGCTCACCGCACCACCACTTGGTGGTTCGCGGAGAGGAACAGCGAGTCGCGCTCCAACTTCACGAGCTCCTTGCCGAACCCGATGCGCTCGTGGTTGCGCAGGTCGTGCTCGAAGAAGAGCACCTCCTCGACCCGCTCGACGCCTTCGACCGTCTCGAGCAGCTGGAACACGGTGGCGGCGTTGAGGTCGGCGTCGAAAGGCCAGCCCGTGCCGTTGGGTCCACCGGTCAGCGGGTTCACGTACCGGTACAGCGTCGCCAGCGCCCGCTCGCGCACCAGCGTGACCGGCCGGCCCGGCCGCGCCGCGAGCAGCGCCGCCACCGTCACCCCTTGGTAGAAGGGGGTGCCGATCTCGATCGACGTGCCGAGGATGCGTCGTTCGTCGAGGTGCTCGCTGACCCGGGCGACCATGCCGGACGTGAGGGCGAAGTCATCGAGCACCAGCGTCTCGGGGGCCCGCTCGACGTGGGGCGCGAGCAGCAGCCGGATGGGATTCCCGGTCGTCTCGGGCGGCAGGCAGCGGACGCGGGCGATGGCCGGGTCGGCCTCGCTCGCCAACCGTTCGAAGTCGTCGACCGTCACCGCCCGACCGCCGGCGCGCAGCGAGTGCGGGCCGCGACGCTTGGCGTTGTCGACCGGTTCGGCGTCGACGCCGCCGATCGCCGGGGCGATGTTCTCGACCCGGTCGACGTACGGCAGCGACGTCCGCATGCCGGTGAGGGTGCCGGGGCCGACGTTGCCGTCGGCGCCCCCACCGAAGCGGTAGCCGGTGGCGACGATGAGCGCGCCCTCGTGGGGCACGGCCCCGTGCTGGTGGCGGGTGCCGTCGGCGTAGCGGATCTCCGGACCGAAGCGGACCTCGCCGGTCGTCGAGTTCCACACGAAGTGGCGGGCGTCGGGTCCGCTCGTCACGAAGTTGGGCACCTCGGTCCACTCCACCGTCACGCCCCCGGCGACGACCTGGATGGTCTCGCCGGGCTCGCGGCCCAGCACGGGCGCGTTGCGGGTGGCGAAGATCTGGTCCGGCTTCCCCGTGCTCGTGCCGAGCACCTCGCGGGGCGAGTTGTCGCTGTGCTCGGCGGTCACCGACCCGCCGATCGAGTCGACGCGGATCTGGCGGATCTGTGGCGACGCGCGGTACGACGGCTGACCGGGCTCGGGGTCGAGCATCCGGGCCCGCAGCCAGTAGGCCCGCTGGCCGCCGAGCGTGAGCGGTTCGTGGGCCGGCGGGACCAGCAACGTGATCTGGCCGTCGCGGTTGAGCCCGCCCGTGGTGTCGCGGTAGACGGTGCACGGGATCCAGCCCGACCCCTGCCAGACCTCCCAGCGCAACGGTGGCTTGGTGGGGATCACGCCGATGCCCTCGACGTTGGCCGCGAGCGTCATGCGGATGGCGTTGCCGGCGATCGGCCGCTCGAAGCCGAGGTAGAAGCGGTCCCCTGGGGTGGTCGGCGTACGCGGGAAGCAGATGACGGCCTGTTGCGGCAGGCGCAGCGCGTCCCAGACGTCCACGTAGGCGTCGGGTCCGGGCGACACGAGCGCGGCCATCAGTCCCGGCTGGGTGATCGTGAGGTCCGTCAACGTCGTGAACACCCGTGGCGCGCCGACGTCGCCGGCCGTGCTGACCTGGGTGCCGGCCGGGACGACGACCGCTTCGTCGACCACGTCGACGAGCCAGAACGTCAAGTCGGTGCGGGCGGCCGTCGCCGGGAACGGCTCGAACCCCATCATGTTGAGCATGTGGGTGTAGAACTTGTCGGGCACCTGGTTGAGGCGGAACAACGACAGCTCGGTCATCCAGGCGAACAGCTCGATGAGCGCCACGCCCGGATCGGTGAGGTTGTGGTTGGTCCACTCCGGGCAGTACTTCGGGATCAACCGCTTGGCCTCGTCGACGAGGTCCTGGAAGTGGCGGTCGTCCAGGTTGGGGACGGGCAAACTCATCTTTCGCCCTCCTGGGGGATGACGTAGAACGGGTAGACGAGGTTGCGCTTGTCGTTGGTGGCGCGGACGCGGTAGCTCATCCGGATCACCACGCGTGCCGGGTGCGACGGATCGGGCTCGACCTCGACCTCCTCGAGGATCACCCGCGGCTCCCACTGCGACACGGTGTCGCGGACCGCTTCGGCCATCAGGCCGAGCGTGTTGGCGTTGATCGGTTCGAACAGCAGGTCCCAGATCCGGCAGCCGAACTGCGGGCGCATGACCCGTTCGCCGGGCGCCGTGATGATCGCCATGCGGATGCTGGCGTCGATGTCGTCGGCACCGCGCCCGAGCGCGATCGAGCCCGACTGGTCGACGCGCAGCGGGAAGAGGATCCCCCGCCCGATGAAGTCGGCCGCGTCGCTGCGTTCGAGTGACATCACTGGATCTTCACGAGTGCGCCCTTGACCGACGTGATGCCGCTCGCCTCCAGGCCGGCCGTGGCGCCGCCCTTGAGGTTGAGGGAGGCGCTGCCCTCGACGGAGCACGACGTCTTGCCCTTGGCGGCGATCGTGAGACCGTCGATCGTGACACCCTGCGTGGCGTCGATCTTGATGTTGACGCCCTTCAGCTGGATGTCACCGCGATCGGTGATCAGGATCGAGGCCGGTCCGGACTTCAGCTCGATCGACTTGTTCTGGGCGATGATCTCGACCTTGTCCGAGCCGAGGTACTGCGTCGTCCCGTCGGCCAGGGCGACCTTGAAGTGCTTGTCGGCCGGCTGGTCGCCGCCGCGGAAGGCGAGGGTGGCGCCGGCGGCCGTGCGCAGTCCCCACTGGATGACCTTGTTCTGCGACAGGAACGTCTCGGAGGCCGTCGGCGGCTTGGCCTTCGGCCCCCACAGACCACCGAGCACGTAGGGCCGGCGGAGGTCGCCGTGCTCGAAGCCGACGAGCACCTCGTCGCCGATCTGCGGCATGAACATCAGGCCGGAGTTGGACCCGCCGCCGGGCGTCACCGTGCGCGCCCACCAGCTCTCCTCCTCGTCGCTGAGGGCCGGGAACTTCACGCGCACCCGCCCGATCCCGTCCGGGTCCTTGTTGTTGGTGACGATGCCGATCGTCAGGCCGTTCTGGCCGAACGCGCTGACCCGGTCGGGTGTCCCGCCGAGGAGGTCGACGATGCCCGCCGCCCGTCCGTCACCGGTGGTGAACGTCGTGGTCATGTCGTCGCGGCCGAAGCGGTGCTCGACGTTGGTGACGTAGTAGTCGCCGCTCAGCTTGGTGCCGACGCCGCTGATCGAGACGGTCGACCCGGCGTTGATCTCCGGGCGGCCGACGCACTCGCAGCGCGCTGACAGATCGCTGCTGGCGATGCGCGAACCGAGCGACTCGGCCAGCTCGGTGGCTTCGTCGGACGAGACCGCGATGAGTGACGAGGCATGGAAGGCGCCAGCCGTCGGCCGGCCGTCGGACCGGCCGGTGGTGGCCAGCGTCGGCGCCTTGCCGCCCTCGGCCTGGGAGCGCAGGTTGGACACCGTGGCCGTGCCCGTGATCACCGTCTTCGACAGCGGGTCCCACGACCGCACGGACACGTTGGTGGCCTCGTTCTGCGCCGTGAAGCGGGCCTTGAAGCGACGCATGTCGTCGCCGTACTTGACCGCGACCGCCGCGCTCGAGGCGCGCGGCTTGAAGATCAGCTTGCGGCCGTCGACGCGCCACTGGCACCCACAGCGGAAGGCGATCTCGTTGAGGAACGCGAAGTTGGTCGTGGTCTGGATGAGGTAGTCGAAGCGGACGGGCAGCTCCCCGATCTCGGCCCGCAGCCCCTGCTCGCTGGCGATGGTCCGCACGACGTCGGCGTACGTCTGGTTCTGGAACGTGCGCACGCGCGTCTGCGACCCCAGCCGGTGGGAGAGGTCGAGTGCGATCACGGTGAGCTCGCTGGTGTCCGGGCGCTCGATGTTCTGATCGATCCCGATGCTGACGATCTCGCCGTCGAACACCGTCTGCAGCGTCCCGCGGAGGTCGGGGAAGGACACCACGACCGCCTTGCCCACCCGGTAGCGCGGCCCGTCGATGAGGGCGAAGCCGGGGTCGCTCATGCGCAGCGAGAGCTGGCTCGGCATCGACACCGACTGCTCCACGCGCATGTCGACGATGCTGTCGTAGTCCGTGCCAGGGATCTCCACGCCGTCGATCGTGACGCGGGGAGCGAGGACGAGGACGTCGTTGCTCACGTCACAGCCCCCGTTCCGGGATCGCCAGGACGCGACCCGGCCGCAGGTCGAGCGGATCGCCGATGCCGTTGGCATCGGCGATGCCGCGCCACTGCGTGGGGTCGCCGTAGTACCGGGCCGAGATGCGGTCGAGCGTGTCGCCGACCTGCACCTGGTGCGTGCGGTTCGGCTTGGGGGTGCCGGACGTCGGGTTCTGCGGGCCCCAGTTGGCGTCGGGTTCGTACTGCTCGAGGCTCATCTCGACGTTCGCCCGCAGCGGGAGCCCTTCGCTGGAGAAGTACGTGAACGTCACGTCCATGCTCTTGATCACGGCCTTGAACGAGTGCAGCGACGTGCCCCAGTGGAACTTCACCCACGGCGGCCGGCCGTTGCTGCGCTCGGCGTCGTAGCCGGGCAGCGACGTGTCGACGTCCATCAGCTTGAGCAGCTTGCCGGTGTAGGTCGTCACGCCGGTGCCGGCCGCCGTCGTGTCGAACACGAGGCTGAGGTTGAACGAGCCGCCCTCGCCGCCGGCGTAGCGCATCGACGGCGAGGCCTTGCCCGGGATCTGGTCGGACTCCCAGCGGTTCGCCTGGGAGAAGGAGAACGTGGCCGGGTTGAACATGCACTCGATGCGGGCGCCGGTCTCGACCTCGAGATAGGCCTTCTGGAGCTGCGGCAGGCTGGACATCTAGAAGCCTCCTCGGTAGCGCCCGCCACGCCGCTCGAGCTCGGTGAGGATGCGCTCCTCGAGCAGCTCGAGGATGCGGTCGAACTGGCCGAGCAGTCCGGCCGCCGCCGCGGCCTGCTTGGCTTCGGTGGCTGGTGGCGGTTGCGGCACGGTGCCGGCGGTCGTGGTGGCCCCGGTCGGCACGTTGCCGACTTGTGTGGTCGGTGGGGCGGTCGGGATGGTGGTGCCGCCGCGGCCGCGGTGGCCACCGATGCGGACGCGCCGGATGGTGTCGGCGCCGGCGTCGGCGGTGATCGAGGCGGCGAGGGCGGCGGCGCTGACGGTCTCGCCGGCGCGGCCGGTGGCCCGCTGGCGGCGGAGGATGCTCCCCCCGCCGGCCGCCGTCGAGCGGGGCAGGATCGCCGCCCTGGTCATGATCCGGGCGACCTCGTCGGCCCGTCGCTCCTCGGGGCCTTGGCGATCGTCGGCGAAGAAGCGCGGCTCGGGCGAGGGGTGGGCGACGTGGGTCAGCTCGTGGGCGAGCACCGCGACCGGCGGCGCCGGGGCGGCCAGGTGGATGGTGTCCCCGGTCGTCGCCGCCCGCTTGCCGACCCGCCGCAGGGCCTGCCGGGAGGCCACGTTGGTCGACACGTGCACCCGCCGCTCGCCGACGATGGCCGTCGCCAGCGGTCGGTACCGCACGGGCAACGGCCGCGGCGGCTGGTAGTGGTGCCGCCGCAGCTCCTCGAGGAAGACGTCGGCCGGTGACGTGGTCTCCCCAATCTGGGCGGGATCCTCACCACCGCCGCTTCTGGGCGGGATTCGTCCCACCTGTCGCGACACATCCCGCCCAGATCCCGCCGGCGCGTGCCGGCGACGGAGATCGAGCGGCGAAGGCGGCGTGGTCTCCCCATTCTGGGCGGGAATCTCCCCACCGCCGCTTCTGGGCGGGATTCGTCCCACCTGTCGCGACAGATCCCGCCCAGATCCCGCGGGCGCGTGCCGGCGACGGAGGCCGAGCGGCGGTGGCGTGGTCCCCCCATTCTGGGCGGGATCCTCACCATCAGCCCATCCGGGCGGGGATCGTCGCACCTGTCGCGACAGATCCCGCCCAGTTCCTCGTGGCGAGCGCTCCAGCGGATGGTGGAGGCCGGCGACGACCGGCGCCACCACCATCGGGTGGACGCGATCGCGGTCGTCCCGGCCGAGCACACTTCGGCGCACCGCCGGCGCGCCGGGAGAGGTCCGCACCCGCCGATCGGTGGAGTCCGGCGCCAACCCGCCCGATGCGGGTCGCCGGCCCGCCAACACGAGTGCGGGGCCCGCGGCGAGCGCCGTGCCGAGCGGCAGCACGGTGCGGCGCCATCCCGTGGCCGCCGGGCTCCGCTGGACGACCTGAGACGCCGGCACGGGCGCCGGCCGAGCGGCGCTCGCGGGCGCGACACGGTCACGAGCGCCCGCCGGGACGACCACGGCCGACGGTCGGACCACCGACATCGGCACCGATGCGGGCGTCGCGCCAGGCAGGACAGCCGTCGCCGGGACCGACGCCAACGAGACCGCCCGCGTGACCAACGCGGCCGGTCGCACCGCCGACCGGCGCGAACCCCGCCGGATCAACCCGCCCACCGGCGACGCCGCACCGGTCCGAACGAGGGCGCCCTGCGACTCGGCGACCACGCGAGGCGCGACCGGCGAGACGGCGGGCTCGCTCCCGACGGTCGACACGACCACCGCCGGCGGCCGGACCGCGGCGGTCCGCGTCGCACCAGGGCCGACGCTCGTCGGCGGGACAGAGGCCAACGAGACCGCCCGCGTCACCACCGCGGCCGCCCGCACCACCGAGCGTCGCGGCGTCCGCCGGATCACATCGCCCGGCGGCGACGCCGCACCGGGCCGAGCGAGGGCGCCCGCCGGTTCGGCGACCACGCGAGGCGCGACCACGCAGGCACGATGGCACGGCTCGCTCGCCTCGGTCGACACGACCACCGCCGGCGGCCGGACCGCGGCGGTTCCCGCCGATCCGGGCACGACCGCCGGGCGCACCCACGCCAGCGACACCGGCCGCGTCACCAACGCCGCCGGCCGCACGACCGATCGCCGAGCCCCGCTCCGGCGCACCGCCGGCGGCGCAGCCGGCTGGCCAGCCGGGTCATCGGACGGGGGCTGCGTGGACGTTCCCGGCACCGGCCGCCGGAGATGCCGGCGCACCCACGACGACACCGCCCCGCCGACGCCCGCGCCTTCGGACCTCGTCGGGACAACGGACGGTCGCGGGACAGCCACCCGAGCGTCCGGCGCGATCGCCAGCTCGGCGGCCTCACGCGAAATCACCACTGCGGGCGGCCGGACCATCGGAGACCGCGCCGTGCCCGGCACCTCATCCGCCGGCCGCACCCACGCCAGCGCCATCGGTCGGGCACCCAGCAGCGCCGGGCGCACCACCGACCGCCGCGGCCGCCGCCGGATCACGAACGCTCCCGCGCCGAGCTCGCCGCCCGCCGGGAGGGCACCGCCCAGGCGAGTCGACGCTGGCACACCGGCCTGGTCGACGTCGCCCGGCTCGGACGGTGTCCCGGCGATCGGCGCCGGCCGGACCACGGGCGACACCGCACCCGATCCGTCGCCCGCCGGGAGCGCACCGGCCCGGCGAACCACCGGGGGACGACGACCGGACCGGCGCCGGGAGGGTCGGAGTCGCGGCCGCACCACCGACCGCCGGCGCACCGGACCGGCCACGGACCGGCGAACCACGTCGGGCGCGGCGGACGGGCGAAGCACGCCGGCCGGGGCGGACGACGACCGAGCGACCGGCTGCGCCCCCCCGGCGTCCGGCGCCTGCGCTGCCTCACCGTCGCGAACGTGACACGACCAGGCCCGGCGGCCGGACCGCTGCGCCGGGAACGTCCACACCCGCCGGCGCATCGGTCGGTCCGACCCACGCGGTCTCGGCGCCCAACGCCGACCGGGCGCAGCACCGACCGCCGCGGACCACGCCGGACCGCCGATGACGCCGCACTCGACGCCAGCTGGGCGCCGGCGGGCGCGACCACGGACCGGCGAACCGACATGGTCGGCGACGCGGCGGATGGTCGATCCGGCGTCGCGAGCGCCGGCGCGCACAGCAGCCGTCCGCCACCGCACCGCGGCCGCCGGGCGGACCACCGAGCGCCAAGGTCGCTCCAACGTCGCCAGCCCGGCGGGCGGCGAGTCGTACGGCGCCCCCGAGTAGGCGATCGCCGCACTCGACCATGCCGGCGAACGGGCCGCCACCCACCACCCCGCGGCCACCGCCGACGGCATCGTCGACCGCTGCGCCCGCCGCACCACCGCCGGGCCGTTGCCACCGCCACCCTCGGCCGGACCGGCAGCCGCCGCGGACGCGCCACCGCCGCGACCGTCCCCACCGCCCTGACCACCCGGGGGCGACACAGGCGGTTCGTCGACGCGCTGCCGCCACGCCGTGCCGTGCTCGAGCCATGCCCCCGGCTCGCGCCGCACCGGCGCGGGCGCCGACCCCGACGGCGACGTCGCCGGTCGGGTGCGGCGTGGGGGCCGCCGTGGCGAAGACGGGGCGTCCGCCGGCGCCGACGCTCCGGGCGAGTGCTCGGGCGCGGCGATCATCCCGGCGGCGGCGACCCGGTCGCGCAGGGCCGCGATGTCCGGCGGCAGCGTGGCCGTGGCTGGCGCCCGCTCGGGAGCCGCCGCCGGCACCGGCGTCGGGCCCACCGGCCGCCGCGGCGACGACGTCGACGTGCGCCGGACCGTCCGCCGCTCGAGGTCCGGCGGGGTGGCGTCGAGGCGGACGCGGAGTCGGGTGGCGATGGCGCCCGGGGCGGTGCGCGCCCCGGCCGCGGTGGCGCCGGCGCGCTGCACGGTCATCGGCAGACCGGCACGGCGAGGAGCCGGAGTCCGGACCGCCGGCGCCCCGCGACCTCCGACCATCTGCGCCAGTTGGGCGAACCGGGCGTCGCCACCGAATGCCGTCGGCCGCGAGGGTCGACTGCGACGCGTCCTCCTGGTCCTGCCACGGCCAGTAGTCGATCGGCGGCCGCACGGACACCTGGCCGACGCCGGATCCGTCGGCGCGGTCCAGGTCCCACCGGCGCAGGCTCGACTGCCCGAGCCGGCCACCGAAGCTGGCCGCCCGTCGGGCCACGCGTCCGAGCACCGGCGCGGCGCGCCGCACCACCGTGCGTGGGCGCACGCGCGCCGCCACGCCGATGCCGAACGACGGTCGGGCGCCGTCAGCTGATGGCTTTGGCTCGGAACCCATGGTGTGTGATCTCCAGCTCCTCGACGGCCATGTCGGTGGAGCTGACGGCGAAGTCGGGGCCCTTCCACTTCACGGGGAAGGCGCCGGTGAACTCCCATGCCCGCAGGCGCCCGCCGCCGGGGCCGAGCAGCGTGATCGCGGCCGTCGACCGGGCGAGCTTGTTGCCGCTGGCTGCGAACTGCTCACCCGACGACTTGTTCAGCCACGCCAGCAGGGTGTCGTTCTGGGTGATGCCGCGCTTCAGCGTGATGTTCGGCCACGTCATCCGGCCGGGCAGCTTGTGCACGTAGCTGTTCTCGCCGCCCTCCTCGACCTCCTCCACCGCGACGCTCACCTCCAATCCGCTGACCTCCATGAAGCGGCCGATCTCCACACCGTCGACCTCGAACAGGAACGTCGCCGCGGTGACGCGCTCGTTGTCGAAGCTGTCATTGGGCATCGCGGATCGCCTCCCAGGCCCGGTCGTTGAGCTCGGCGACCGATCGGATCAGTCGTGCCCGATCGCTGTGGGCGAGGTCGAGCAGCCGGTCGAGGTCCCAGTGCAGGTGATAGGCGAGGTAGGCGATCTCGTCCCACAGGGCCTGCTCCGGGTACAGCCTCATGGCTCGGCGGCGGACGGCACCTCTTCGATCTGCGCCCGGGCGCGGGTCACGCGAGGCACGTCGAACCCGGCGCTCGCGGCGTCGTCGCCACCGCCGTTGGCGACGCCGGACACCGTCGACGGCGCCTCGGCCGCCTGGGCGGGAGCACCGCCTGCTGCAGGACCTCCACGTCGGCGGGATCGCCGAAGTTGATGATCCCGTAGAGGTCCTGCAGGAAGGCCAGATCGGCGGCGAACAGCCCCTCGACCTCGTTCGGCGTCACTTGACGGAGCGAGCCGAGCGACGTGATCACGCGGGAGATGACGAGGATCGTCAGGTACGGATCGTCCGGGCCGTCGACGCGGTGGTCGCGCAGCGGCTCGATCTCGTCGCGCGCCGTCGCCAGGCGCATCGTCCCCTGCCGGTGGAGGGTGCCGTCGCCATCGACGTACCCCTTCGGCAGGGTGAACGCGAACTCGGTCTGGAGCCCGGCCACCGCTACGGCTTCACCCAGTCCAGGAACTCGTGCTGGATCGTCAGCTCTTCGACCATCACGTCGTCGCTGCCCGAGCTGAGGTCGGACACCGACATCTTCGACGGCCAGCACTGCTCCAGGCTGAAGCGAGCGCACTCGGTCTGCAAGCGGTCGTACAGCACGATCGACGCCGTCTTGTACGGCGTCGCCTTGGTGGCGTCGACGACCTCCTTGAACCAGTCGTGGACCACCATGTTGGTGGTGAACCCGCGCTTCAGCGTGACCTCGCTGTACTTCGGTTTGCCGGCCCGCTTGCGCTCGACGACCTTCTTTCCGTTGCTCTCCTTGAACGTCGTGACGTCGAACTCGAGGCTCAACCCGCTGCAGCCGGTGAACCAGGCGAGCGTGAGGCCGTCGATCTCGAGGGCGAAGAACGAGCCCTGGAAGGACTGCGTCATGGGTCTTGGCATCGGTCATGGCTCACCTCCTCACTTGTTCCGGATCAGCTCTTCGACGGCCAACGTGATCTCCTCGGTCATCAGGTCATCGCTGCCGACGTCGAGGTCGGACGCCGACCACTTCGACGGCCAGATGTTGTTGAACGTCCAGCGGCTGAGCTCCTTGCCGGACATGTCGGACACGACGAGCGAGCCGTTCGTGCGGTACTCCAACGTGCCGTCGCGGATCGACTTGGCCCAGTTCCAGAACTTCTTGTCCGGCGACAGCGTGCGCTTCAGCGTGATGTCCTGGTACTTCGTCGTACCCGGCCGCTTGATCGTGCGTGTGTCGGTCTTCGTCTCGGTCTTCTCGACGACCTCGACCTCGTAGCCGAAGCCGCTGGCATCGGTGAAGAACCCCTCGATGCCGTTGTCGAGCTTGATGAAGAACCACGAACCGACCAGTTCGACGTCTTTGGCGTCGCCGGGAGTGGTGACGGGCATGCGTTCCCTCCTTCCTCAGCCCGCCGGCCTCAGGCCGACGTCTCCTTGATCTGGGCGATGCGGAAGATGACGAACTCCGCCGGCTTGACCGGGGCGATGCCGACCTCGACGACGACGCGGCCCTGATCGATCGACTCCGGCGGGTTGGTCTCCGCGTCGCACTTGACGAAGAACGCCTGCTCGGCGGTGGCGCCGAACAGGGCGCCGTCACGCCACAGGCCACGCAGGAACGCGTTGATCGTCCGCTTGAGCCCTTCCCACAGTGAGATGTCGTTGGGCTCGAACACCGCGTACTGCGTGCCGTTCATGATCGTCGTCTCGATCATGTTGAACAGCCGGCGCACGTTGAGGTACGTCCAGTCGGTGTTCGACGCCAGCGTGCGGGCGCCCCACACGCGGATGCCGCGGGTGCCGAACGGGCGGATGCAGTTGATCCCGATCGGGTTGAGCAGGCCCTGCTCGGCCTTGGTGATGTTCATCTCGACGTCGAGCGCACCACGGACGACCTCGTTGGCCGGTGCCTTCCACACGCCGCGGGTGTCGTCGTTGCGGGCCCAGATGCCGGCCATGTGGCCGCTCGGCGGGACGAGGATCTCGGTGTCGCCGTTGGTGGCCGCCGGGTTGTTGACCTTGATCCACGGGTAGTACAGCGTGGCGAACGGCGAGTCGTACATCGCCACGTCGCTGCGCCACTCCTTGATCTGCTGCGGCGACATCCCCGGCGGGGCGTCGAGGATGGCCATGCGGTTGGCCTGACCCTCGCAGTGGTTGATCAGCGCCAGCTGCACGGTCTTCCAGAGGCCGAGGTCGATCGAGCCGTCCTCCTTGGTCGCGGCGGTGACGAGGTCGGGCACCATCACCATGGTGACGTCCTCGGAGATGACGAGCCCGTTGATGCCCTGGCGCGCGGTCTCGCTGCCGGCGAACACCTTGCCGGGCACGGCGACCGGCGTGGCCGGGGCCGGCTCGATCGGGAAGCTGCCAGCGGGCAGCGTCGCCAGGTCGGCCTCGAGCTTCGAGACGTCGACCTTCGTCGCCACCTTGACCTTCGTCGACTCCTTGTTGACGACCGACTCGACGTTGCGGTCACCCTTGGTCAGGGTGAGGCCGGCGAAGGATCTCGACCGGCTCGCTCCCGCCGTTCTCGGTCACGTCGACGCGGAACGTCGGCGCTGTCGGCGTCCTCGGCCGGCGGCTCGGGCGTCACCGTGACGACGACGTCGGCGTTCGGCTCGACGGTCGTGAACTCGACGGCCGGCCCGAGCGTGCGGTCGGCCGACGGGAGCGCCAGCGTTCCCGACTCCGAGGCCGGCTCGGTGTGCGGGATGCGCACGATGTAGGCGAGCGACCCGCCGTTGTTGAAGTAGCCGTAGACCGCGTGCGGCAGCATGGCGCCGGGCGTGAACCCGCCGTACAGCTGCTCGAACTGCGTCCAGTTCGTGACCAGCCGCGGCTTCTGGCCGTGCGGGTCGGATGGATCGTCTCGTGGGCCTTTGGCGGTGAATCCGACGAACGCGGCGACAGCCGTCGCGCCCGCGGTCAGCGTGGCGGATCCCGATGGGACCTCCTCCACATAGACGCCAGGGGTCAGGTACGTGGTGGCCACTGGGTATCCCTCCTTGTCCAGTGCGCGGGTTTTCTGCAACTTGACGTTGCGGAACCCGCCCGAGTCCCCTCTCGTCACACCACCAGCCGCCTTCCAGTGGGGCGCCCAGCAGCGAACGTGACCGTAGCACAACCTCGCGCCGTCGTTGCCAGGGCCCCGCGGGCTCAGGGAACCTGGGTCTGGACCGGTCCCGGCATCGTGATCGTGATGACGCCGCCGTAAGCGCACATGCACTTCGACTGCTGGTTGAGCGCCGGCAGGTTGCCGACGAGCGCCGTGGGCGATCCCGGTACCCACGGCGCCACGGTGACCGGCGTGCAGGTCCCGGGCGTCAGCACACCGAGCGCGGCCGCCGTCTGGGCGGCGGTGATCGGGTTCGCCAGGCTGGTGCACAAGCCGAACGGCAAGATGTTGGCGAACGGCTTGTTGTCCATGATCGTCGCCGCCGGTCGGTTCTCGACCAGCGTCCGCTTGTCGGGGAGCACGATCAGCGTGCTCGGCGCCAGGCCGAACGAGCACAACGTGCCGGCCCCGGTGACGACGGGCAGGCTCACGGCGCCAACGGTAGTGAGTCGCCCGGGCCGCTGTGTCACCGATCAGGCCGTCGACGGCTCCGTCGGTGACACGGACCACGCCGAGGCCGCGATCACGTCGAGGCGGGGCAGGAGCAGCCGGCGCAGCGTGGCCCGGTCGGCGACGTGCTCGGTCCAGAGGCAGGCCTGGATCCCGAGCAGGTGGCGACACTCCTCGGAGGTCCAGCCGGCGACCGGATCGAAGCGGTCGATGTCGTCGACGGAGACGTGGCCGGCCCAGCTCGTTCCCGGCGTCCACCAGTCCGCGTCGGCGGCCATGTCGAGGTAGTACGCCTCGGCGGGCGCGGCGACCACGTCGAAGCCGGCGGCGGCCAGGCGCCTCGTGTCGGCGGCCGACTTCCAGCCGACCACGTAGCCGTCCTCCGGGCGCAGGGCGCCGCTCTCGGCCGCCTCCTGCCACGCGCCGACGCGCCGCCCGGTCGTGCGGCGCACGAGGTCGGCGACGTCGCGGACGAAGGCTGCGGCGATGCCATCGGTCCCGCTGACGCCCCGCGACGCCGCGTAGCGCTGCGCGGCGGGCGACCGCCCCCACGCACCGGCCGGCACCTCGTCGCCGCCCAGGTGCAGCCAGGGGCCGGGGAACAGGTCGGCGAGCTCGCCGAACACGGCCTCGAGGAGCGGCCAGGTCGCGGCCACGCCGGGGTTGAGGACGTTGTCCACGAAGTGCTGGACGCTCACCGCGCCCGAGGAGTCCTCGGGATCGCGCAGCTCGGGCACGGCGGCGAGGGCGGCGAAGCTGTGCCCCGGCAGGTCGACCTCGGGCACCAGCTCGATGCCGAACGCGGCGGCGCGACGCACCCAGCCGGCGATGTGCCGGCGGTCGTAGGCACCGCCTCCGAGCTCGGCCGTGGCGCCGAGGAGCGGCGGGATCGGGTGGCCGTGACCACGCCAGGCACCGACGTCGGAGAGCGCCGGGTAGGCCGCGATCGGCACCCGCCAGCCCTCGTCGTCGGTGAGGTGGAGGTGCAGCCGGTTGAGGCCCCGCCACGCCGCCACGTCGATCAGCCACCCGACGTCCTCGGCCGGCAGGAACTGGCGCGCCAGGTCGATGTGCAGCCCGCGCCACGCGTGCACCGGCCGGCGCTCGCCGGTGAGGACGGTGCCGGCGCGCCGCCCCGCGGCCAGCGCCATGAACGCCGACGTCAGCGCCGTCGGCGACCCGGCGGTCACCTCGAAGCCCGACGGTCCCGCCGCGATCGTGAACGCGTCGGCGCCCCCTGACCCGGAGATGGTCGCGAGCACCGTGTCGCCGTCGCCGGCCAGCACCGGCGCGTCGTCCGGGTGGAGGCGGCGCTCGCAGGCGCCGGCGACCTCCCACGCCGCACCGGCGACCGCGGCGTCGTGCAGCCGCAACGGTGCGGGCGCGCTGCGCCCGACGCGCACCGCCGGTGACCGGTCGGTGGCGCCCGTGCGCACGGCCGAGGTCGTGCCGTCGGCGCGCACGACGTAGGCGCCCACCGGTCCGTCGTTGGCGTGACCCGGACGGTGGCCGCAGTGCAGCGGATCGAGCTCCCACACCTCGCCGGGCGCCAGCACGAACCCGTCGGGCGGGGCCAGTTCGTGCGCCCCCGACACTCGGCGCAGCAGCCGGGTCGGCGCGCCCTCCGCCGGCGTCAGCTGGACGACCGAGCTGAACGCCAGCCGGAAGTCGCTCAGCGGCGCGGGCCCGGCGTTGACCAGGCGCACGCGCATGGTGCCCGGTGCGCGGTCGGCCTGCACGTAGGTGGCGTCGAGGCGCAGCGTCATTTCACAGCTGCTGCCACGCCGGCTTGGCGGCGAACGTCTCGCGGTAGTACTCGGCGAGCGCCAATCGGGCCGCCGCCTCCTCGTCGACGACGACGGTGGCGTGCGGGTGCAGCTGCAGCACCGACGCCGGGCACATGGCCGTCAGCGGGCCCTCGACGGCGCGGGCCACGGGCGCGGCCTTCCCCGCTCCGGTGGCGACGAGAACGAGGTGGCGGGCCTCCCCGATCGTCGCGAGGCCCTGGGTCACGACGTGACGGGGAACCTCGTCGGCGCCGGCGAAGAAGCGGGCGTTGTCGGCGCGCGTGGCGCTGGTCAGCGTCTTGATGCGGGTGCGCGAGCCGAGCGAGGACCCCGGCTCGTTGAACCCGATGTGGCCGTCGGCGCCGATGCCGAGCAACTGCACGTCGACACCGCCCAGCTCGACGAGCAGCCGGTCGTAGCGGGCGCACGCCGCGGCGAGGTCGTCGGCCCAGACGTCGGGGCCGTGCAGCCGAGCCGGGTCGAGGTCGACGTGGTCGGTGAGGGCGGCGCGGATCACGCTCCGGTACGCCTGCGGGTGGTCGGGCGGCAGCCCGACGTACTCGTCGAGCAGCACGGCGCCGGCGTGGGCGAAGCTGAGGTCCCCGGCCCGGTGGGCGGCGATCAGCCGGTCGTAGGCACCGAGCGGTGAGCTGCCGGTCGCCAGCCCCAGCACCGGCGCGTGGTGCTCCCGCAGGAGCCGGGCGACGATCCCGGCCACCACATCCGCCGCGTCCGCGGCGGAGGGTGTGATCACGACCTCCACGCGGTCGCTCCGCCGACCACCGTCGTGACCACACCGAGCTGGGCGTCGAGGACGACGAGGTCGGCTCGCGCCCCCGGCACCAGCCGGCCGCGATCGGCCAGGCCGAGCAGGCGGGCCGGAGTGGCGGTGACGGTGCCGATCGCCTCGGGCACGGAGCACCCGGCGAACTCGACGAGGTTGCGCACCGCCTCGTCGAGCGACAGGACGCTGCCCGCCAGGACGCCGCCCGCCGTCCGTACGGCGCCGCCGTCGATCGTGATGCGGACCGAGCCGAGGCGACTGCCGTCGCGGCGTTCGTCGCCGAGCGCCGAGATGGCGTCGGTGACGAGGTTGAAGTGGTCGGGGCCGAGGGCCCGCCAGGCCATCCGCACGGTGACGGGGTCGACGTGGATGCCGTCGCAGATCAGCCCGGCGATCACGGTCCCGTCGGCGAGGGCGGCGCCGACCGGGCCGGGGTCGCGGTGACCGAACGGGCGCATGGCGTTGAACAGGTGGGTGACGTACGTCGCGCCGGCGGCGACGGCGTCGGCGAACTGGGCGGCCGAGCAATCGGTGTGCCCGATCGACACGACCACGCCGCGTTCCACGAGAGCGGCGATCACGTCGAGGGCGCCAGGCAGCTCGGGGGCCAGTG
This sequence comes from uncultured Acidimicrobiia bacterium, assembly GCA_963784255.1. Lineage (GTDB taxonomy): Bacteria > Actinomycetota > Acidimicrobiia > Acidimicrobiales > Ilumatobacteraceae > JALZMG01. Next base: position 1,149,270 of record CAWAQO010000009.1, read on the forward strand.
TGACGAGCGCGATGCCGGACCTGGCCGACCAGCCGGTGATGAGCTGGGGGTCGGGCAGGGCGAGGTGGGCCTCCGGGTGGGCGCCCCGCCGGATCGGCGCCAGCATCGGCCCCTCGACGTGCGCCCCGAGCGGTTGGGCGCCGGCGGTCTCGGCCGGGCGCTCGGCCAGCGCGTCGAGCGCCGCCACCCGCTGCTCGGACGGGCACGTCACCACCGTGGGCAGGAACGCCGTGACGCCGTAGCGCGGGAGCGCAGCAGCGAGCTCGTCGAGGCGCTCCGGTTGCGTCGTGATGTCGACACCGTGGGCGCCGTTGATCTGCACGTCGACGAAGCCGGGCGCGACCCACGCTCCCTCGGCGAGCACGGGCACGTCGGCGGGTGGCGCGCCGGCCGCGACGGCCACGACGCGGTCGCCGTCGAGCACGACGTGTCCGTCCTCCAACGCACCGTCCGGCGTCACCACGTGCCGCCCGACGACGGCGCGGCGACCGTCCGTCACGTCACCGGCTCCCGTTCGATGGCCGCCAGCACGGCGCCCAGGCTGCCCACAGGGACGTCCTCGGGTGCGAGCACGAGGCGCTCGGCCAGCCCGGTGGCGGCGACGACCGGCGACGCGGCGGCCCGCTCGGCCACCGCGGCGCGCAGGGCGTCGAGGAACGCCGACCCGCCGTTCGTCATGCCACCGCCGACGGCCACGACGTCGACATCCAGCGTCATGGCGCACAGTTGTACCGCCCACGCCGTGGCCGCGATGACGTCGCCGAGCCGCGTGCGGTCGCGCCCGACGGCGCGGCCCGATCCGACGGCCTCGGCGCAGCCGCGCTGGCCGCACGGGCACAGCGGGCCGTCCGGGCGCATCGGAATGTGGCCGATCTCTCCCGCACCGCCGGTGACGCCGCGCCACAGGCGGCCGGCGATCACGAAACCGGCGGCGATGCCGGTGCCCACGTTGACGTAGGCCAGCGACGCGCCCGGCGGGAGCGCCAGGTGGGCGAACGTCCCGAGCGCGGCGGCGCTGACGTCGTTCTCGACGTGCACCGGGACGCCGAGCCGATCACTGAGGAGGGCAGCCAGGGGCGCCGGCTCGTCGATGCCCAGGTTGACGGCGCCGGCCACGACGCCACGCGCCGCGTCGACCCGCCCCGGGATCCCGACGGCGAGTCGCTCGACCGGGTCGGCCACCTGGCCGGCGAGGACGGCGAGCTGGTCGCTGATGGCGGCGAGGCCACGGCCCGTCGGCGCCGTCACCGTGGCGACGGGCGCCAGCGCAGCGTCGAACGCGACGGCCCGCGTGGTCGTGCCACCGACGTCGATGCCGACGATCATCCCTTGACCGCACCCGCGGTGAGACCCGCCGTCACCTTCCGCTGGACGATGAGGAAGAAGAACACGACGGGCAGGGCCATCAACGTCGATCCGGCCATGACGCCGCCCCAGTCGGTGCCGCGGGCGCCCTCGTTGAACGCCTGCAGCCACACCGGCATCGTCTGCATCTCCGGCCGGTTCATGAGGACCAGAGCGAACACGAACTCGTTCCAGGCGAGGATGAACGAGAAGATGCCGGTGGCCACCAGCCCGGGGGCGATGAGCGGCAGGGTGACGCGAACGAAGGCACCGAAGCGCGTGGCGCCGTCGACGCGGGCGGCCTCCTCGAGCTCCAGGGGCACGCCGGACACGAACCCGCGCAGCGTCCAGATCGTGAACGGCAGGACGAAGATCAGGTAGGTCAGCGACAGACCGATGATCGTGTTGGTCAGCTCGCGCCCGTCGAGCACCTGGAACAACGAGATGATGAGGGCCTCGGACGGCACCATCTGGATGAGGATGACGGCCACCAGGAACGTCTTGCGGCCGCGGAACCGGAAGCGGCTGAGGGCGACGGCGGCGAGGAAGGCGATCGACAACGCGAGGAACACGACGATCGCCGTGACCATCGCGCTGTTGCCCATCGCCGTCCAGAAGTAGTCCCGCTCGAAGACGCGCCGGTAGTTGTCGAGCGTCGGGCTCGTCGGCAGGAACGAGGGGTTCAGCGTCTGCACGTCGGCGTTGCGCCGGAACGACGTCAGCACCATCCAGTAGACGGGGAACAGGGCGACGACGGCCACCAGGAGCCCGGCGGCGTTGATCCCGACGCGGCGCAGCCGGCGGCGACGGAGCGCGCTGGTGCTCGCCATCAGAACTCCTCCGTCCGCACCATCGCCCGGAGGTACGCCACGGTGAGCAGCGCCGAGATCGCGACCATCACGACGGCGACGGCGGCGCCGATGTCGAAGCGGTTCTCACCGATCGAGATGCGCCACACGAACACCCCGAGCAGGTTGGTCTCGCGGTGATGCCGCCGGCCCGCTGCAGCACGAAGATCTGGGTGAACACCCGGAAGTCCCAGATGATCGACAGGGACGTGAGCACGAGCAGGATCGGCTTGAGGGCCGGGAAGTACACGTAGCGGAAGAGGGCCCTGGCCCCCGCTCCGTCGAGGCGGGCGGCCTCGACGATGTCCACCGAAACCTGGGTCAGGGCGGCGTACACCGTGAAGGCGATGAACGGGATCCCCATCCAGACCACGATGATCGTGGCGATCATGAAGAACGTCATCTGGTTGGCGAACCAGCTCTCGCCCTGCCGGCCGAGCGCCCAGTTGACCAGCCCGTACTCGGTGTCGAACATCCACTGCCACACGATCGTCGCCGTCAGCGCCGGCATCGCCCAGGCGATGATCAACGACGCCGACACGAACAGGCGCATGGCCCGGCCGAGCAACTGCAGCAGCAGGGCCACGAGGACCCCGAGGGTCATCGTGAGGGCGACGTTGGTGAAGCAGAAGATCAGCGTCCGCCACAGGACGGTCCAGAAGTAGGGATCGTCGAGGACCGTCCGGAAGTTGTCCAGACCGACCCACGGGGCCGGCTGGCCGAACACCTGGGGCAGGCCGTACTCCTGCAGCGACATGGTGAACAGCCGGACGAGCGGGAAGCCCAGCATCACGCCGAGCACCGCGACGGCCGGGACCAGCAGCGCGTAGGGCAGCTTCGACCCGCGCCGAGCGAGGGGTCCTCCCCGCCGGGACGACGCCCGGCGGGGAGGTCACGACTGCCATGTTCGCTCAGTCGCTGTTTCAGCTGTTCAGGGTGCTCTCGATCGCCGAGTCGGCCTGCGCGGTCGACCTCGGCGATGTCGTCACCCTGGGCGATCTGGGTGAGCATGTCCTGGAGGACGTTGGCCGCTTCCACACCGGCCCACTTCTCGCTGGTCGGCGTGAACCGGCTGTTCTCGGCCGCCTTGGCCTGGGCCACCGCGCCGTCACTCCCCTCGACGCTCGACAGCAACGGCTTGAGGATCGGGATCAGGCCGACGCCGGCCCACTGGCTCTGGAAGCCCTCCGACGCCAGGATCTTGAGGAGGTCGTAGGCCAGCTCCGGGTTCTCGCTGTTGACCGGGATGCCGAGGTTCGAGCCGCCGAGGAACACCGGCGCGGTCGTGCCGGCCTCGGTCCCGGGCATGGCGAAGACGCCGATGTTCTCCTCCATCTCCGGGCACTCGCCGATGATCTGGCCGGGCTTCCAGCCCGGGGCCGGCATCATGCCGACCTCGCCGGCGCAGAAGGCCAGCCAGTCGTTGGCGTCGTCGCCGTCGGCCGGGGCCGCGTTGGCCCGGTCGAAGACGTCCTTGAAGAACTCCAGCCCTTCGATCGACTCGGGCGAGTCGAGCGTCCCGACCCACTCCTCGCCGTCCTTGGTGGCGATGTCCCCACCGTGCTCCCAGACGAACGTCATCGCGGCGTGCCAGTTCCTGGCCGGCAGGTAGATGCCGGAGAAGTTCGGGACGTCGGCGTTGTCCTCCTTGAGGGTCTCACCGGCGGCGACCATCTCGTCGAGCGTCGTCGGCACCTCGATGCCGGACGCCTCGAAGAGGTCCTTGCGGTAGATCATGATGCGGGCGCCGGCGTAGTACGGCACGCCGTACAGGGCGCCGTCGTAGGTCCCCGCGTCGAGCAGGCTCTGGACGAGGTCGTCGCCGCCGAGCTCCTCCTTCTTGTCGGTGAGGTCGACGAGCGCGCCCGCCGCCTCGAAGGCCTGCACCTGCGTGTTGCCGAACTCGACGACGTCCGGCGCGTCGTTGCCCGACAACGCCGTCGTCTGGCGCTCGACGATGCCGGTCCACTGCTGGCGCTCGAGCACGACCTTGACGTCGGGGTGGATCTTGTTGAACTCCGCGACGGCGTACTCGACGAGCTCTTCCGGCGTGTCGCCCTCGCCGTTCAGCCACAGACGGATGGTGCCGCCCTCGCCCGTGCCCGTGCCGACCTCGGCCGGGGGCGGGTTCGTCGGCGGCGGCGGCGCCGTGCTCTCGGTGGCCGGCGCCTCGGTGCCGGCCGGCGCGTCGGTGCCCGCCGGTGCCTCGGTGCCGGCGGGCGCGTCCGTCCCTGCGCCCGCGTCGTCGTCGTCATCGTCGCCGCCGCAGGCGGCCACGAGCAGGGCGGCGGCGGCCAGCGTCGCCAGCACCCGCACCGGTCGTGTTGTGTTCACGTATCACTCCCCTGTTGCTGTTGGTGGTTCATCGGATCCCCAACTGGTGGTCGAGGATCCGCGCGGCCGCGCCGACGAGGACGTCGTCGAAGCCGAAGGTGCTCGCCCGCACGGCGAGTCGATCAGAGATCTGAGGCAGGGTGCGCGCGGCGATCGCCCTGGCGGCGGCGGCGCGGAACGTCTCCGTGGTCACGGCGCCGCTGCCCGAGAGCACGACGTCGGTGACGTCGAGGGCGCTGACCACTGTGGCGAGTGCGATCCCGAGGTGCTCGCCGGCGCGGTCGAGCACGACGGCGGCGTCGGCGGCGCCGTCGCGCAGGCGGCGGTTGAGCAGCGGTTCGGAGACCTCCGTCTCCAGGCAGCCGCGCTTGCCGCACGCGCAGCGCGTCCCGTTGGGGTCGACGACGACGTGACCGATCTCGCCGGCCGCGTACGAGGAGCCGGTGAAGAGGCGGCCGTCGAGGACGAGGCCGGCGCCGACGCCCTCGTCGACGCGGACGCAGATCAGGTTGGTGGCCGTCCCCTCGCCGAACGTCAGCTCGGCCAGGGCGGCGGCGTTGGCGTCGTTCACGACGGCGATCGGGAGGGCGAACTCGGCGGCCAGCTCGGCACCGAGGGGCACGTTCTGCCAGCCGAGGTGGGCGGCCGTGGCGACGACACCGTCGGCGTCGACGATGCCGGGCGTGGCGATGCCGATCCCGAGCAGCGAGCGCTCGGCATCGGCGATCAGGTCACGGCAGATCCGCTGCACGAGTCGCACGGCCGCCTTGCCCGTCTTGCCGCCGCGCTCGTAGGTGGCCCGCGTGAGGACCTTGCCCTCGAGGTTGACGACCGCGCCGACGAACTGGGCCGGCTCGGACACGTCGACGCAGAGCACGTGGCGCCCGTCGGCGGCGATGTCGACGAGCGTGGCCGGCTTGCCGACCCCGCCGGTCGTGTTGAGGCCGAGCTCCTCGACCACGCCGTCGTCGAGCAGCTCGCGCACGACGGCCGACACGGTCGCCCGCGTGAGCCCGGTGACCTTCGCCAGGTCGGCCCGCGACGTCGGCCCGCTGCGGTGCAGCGTGGCCAGCAGGAGGCGGCGGTTGAGCCGGCGGGCGTCTTCGGGTGTGGCCATCTGGATTCGTTTGTTTACTTGACAAACAAACACCCGTCAAGTCGGCAGGCGCGCTCGACAGAGAACTGACCCCCGGTCGAGGGGTCCTGAGCCGATCAACATCTCCAGAGAACTCGGTGGGGTCGGGTACCGTGCCCCCCGTGTTGATCCTCGGCATCATCGCCTTCGGCATGGGCGTTGGCGCCCTCGCCCAGCTCGTCCTCGGTCGCCGGGGGTCCGGCATCGACTGGGGCATGGCGCTCGGCGCCGGCCTCATCGGCTCCTTCGTCGGCGGTCTGCTGGCGAGCCTGATCGCCGGCGACGGGCTCGCCTTCAAGCCGAGCGGCCTGATCGGCTCGTTCATCGGCGCCGTGCTCGTGACCCTGGCGTGGCGTTGGTGGCAGAGTCGCCACGCCCCGCGCCGGCGCCCGCCGCCCAACGCCGCCGCTGACCGCCGCCCGGCGCGAACTTGTCGCGGATCCGGCACCTCAGGGTGTCGTGGGCGCGACAAGTTGCAGGATGTGGCGTCGTCAGGGGTGTCGGGGAGCTGCTGACGGCTGTCGCGGGCCCGATCGGCCAGGAGGGGTTCACCGTGGGCCTCGGCGAGGGCGGCGGCCTCGTCGAGCAGCCGGGCCACCTCGGCGGCCGGCCGGCCGAGCGCGGCGCCGGCCAGCGCCTGCAGGCGCAACGTCTCCGGCACCCACCACCGCTCGCCGGTGCGGTCGGCCTCGGCCAGCGCAGCGGCGAGCACCGGCGCCGGCTGGCCGCCGTGAAGGACGCGGTGGACGCGGAGAACCGCTTCTGCCACGGCTTCGCGATCGCGAGCGCCCCCACGGGCTCGTAGGGTCTGGCGGGTGGAGCACCGGCTGCTGGTCGGTCTGACCGACGACGATCGGCGGACGGTGCTCGCCCGCATGTCCCGGCGCAGCTTCCGGCGCCACGACACGCTGTTCCACGAGGGTGATCCCGGCGACTCGCTGCACCTCATCGAGAAGGGTCGGGTGGCCATCCGCATGGTGACCCGCGACGGCGACGTCGCGACGCTGGCGGTCCTCGGGCGCGGCGACAGCTTCGGGGAGCAGGCGCTGCTCGGACCGATGGCGGCCCGGACGGCGAGCGCCGTGGCCCTCGAGGCGGTCGAGACGCGGGTCCTGCACCGCAACGACTTCGAGGAGCTGCGCCGCACGCACGTGTCCGTCGAGCGCCTCATGGTCGACCTCCTCGCCGAGCAGGTCCGCCGGCTGTCGGCGCAACTGATCGACGCGCTCTACCTCCCCGTCGAGCAGCGGGTCGTCCGCCGGCTGGCCGCCGTCGCCGCCCTGTACGCCACCGACGACGGGCTGACGGTCGAGGTCCCCCTGCGCCAGGAGGACCTGGCCTCGCTGGTCGGCACCACCCGCCCGACCACGAACCGCGTGCTGCAACAGCTCCAGGACGACGAGCTGGTCTCGCTGCAGCGGGGCCGTCTGGTCGTGCTCGACCTCGACGCCCTCGAGCGCCGGGCGCGGTGACCGGGCAACTGTTCACGCGGACGAAACCAAGCCGCACGGATCCCCGCGTACAGTGATCTACGGCGTCGAGCCGGTCGCGAACCACTCACCCCCTTGTGGTTCGCGACCAGCTCCGCCACCATCGTCAAGGTGGATCTCGCCGTTCGTGGCCTGCGCCTGCGCGTCGAGCAGCACGGCCACGGCGACCTGCCGGTGGTGCTGTTGCACGGCTTCCAGAACGACGCCGGCGTGTGGGCACCGACGATCGCTCGACTCGATCCGGCGCGTGTCACGATCACCGTCTACGACCTCGCCGGTTGCGGCGGCAGCGAGCGTCCGCCGTCGTGGGAGCGGTGCGCCATCGGCGAGTACGCGGCCGACCTCGTGGCGCTGTGCGACGCGCTCGGCCTCGACCGGCCGGTGGTCGTGGGGCACAGCCTCGGCGGGGGCACGGCGATCCAGGCCGCACTGGACGAGCCCGGACGCTTCCGGGCGCTCGCGCTGGTCGCGCCGGTGTCGAGCACCGGGCTCGACTTCCTGCCGGCCGACCGCTTCGAGACCCTCGCCCACCCGACCCGCGAGGATCAGGTCGCGCTCGCCCGCGCCGCCTTCCGCCGGCCGCCGAGCGAGGCCGACCTCGCCGCGCTGCTCACGACGATCGACCTGGCCACGACGGAGCACATCGAGGGCGCCGCCCGCGCCATGCGCGACTTCGTCGTGGCCGACCGGCTCGCCGAGCTCGACCTGCCGACGCTGCTGCTGTGCGGCGACCGCGACCGGCACGTGCCGCTCGCCAACCACCTCGCCACGTGGCGGGCGATCCGGCGCTGCGGGCTGCAGGTGTACTTCGACGTCGGGCACGTCCCGTTCGCCGAGGTCCCCGACCGCTTCGCCGAGGACCTCGGACGCTTCCTCGACGCCGTCGGCTGACCGGCGGTCAGCCCCGGTCGGGGAGCTGCTGCACCGCCCACTCGTTGCCGTCGGGATCGCGGAAGCCGGTGAACCGGCCCCACGGGAACTCCTGGACCTCGCCGGCGTCGACACCGTGCTCGAGCAGGTAGGCCCGCGCCGCATCGGCGTCGTCGACCACGACCTGCAGGCCCTTGACCGACCCCGGCTCGGCCTCGACGAGACCGGTGCCGATGGCGATCGAGCAGGCCGACCCCTTGGGGGTCAGCTGGACGAACCGCAGCTCGTCGGACACGACGTGGTCGTAGTCGAGGACGAAGCCGACCTGATCGGCGTAGAAGGCCTTGGCCCGGTCGACGTCGGACACGGGCACGAACACCACTTCCAGCTTGAACTCCATGGACCGATCATGACGCACGGAACTGGACACCCTGCGACCACGTTCAGACGGTGGTCGCGTCGACCGCCAAGATCGGCCACTGGCCGGCGACGCCCTTGAGCTCCGTGCAGTCCGAGATCCTCGAAGGCGATGCCCGAACCGGCGACGAGGTCGCGCACCGTGCCGGTGACCACGACCTGGCCGGGCGCGGCGAGCTGAGCGACCCGGGCACCGATGTGCACGGCGATGCCGGCGAGGTCGTCGCCACGGACCTCGCACTCGCCGGTGTGGATCCCGACCCGGACGTCGAGCCCCAGAGCACTGGCGGCCCGTGACATCGCCACCGCCCCGCGGATCGCTCGGCCGGGACCGTCGAACGCGGCGAAGAAGCCGTCGCCCGTGGTGTTGACCTCCCGTCCGCGGTGGCGGGCGAGCTCCGTCCGCAGCACCTGATCGTGACGGTCGAGCAGGTCGTGCCAGGCGCGGTCGCCCACCTCTCCCGCCCGGCGGGTCGAGTCGACGATGTCGCTGAAGACGACCGTGCTGAGGACGCGGTCGCTCGTGGTGGGGCTGTGCGTCCCGGTGACGAACTCCTCGATCTGGCCGACCATCGCGTCGTAGTCGTGGGGCCGCCAGCTGGCGTGGAAGTCACCGTCCAGCTCCACGAACCGCGCGCCCGGGATCCTCGCCGCCAAATCGCGCGACCACTCGATGCGCATGAACGGGTCGTTGCGGTTGTGCATGACGAGCGTCGGGACCGCCAGCGCGCCGGCGGCGGCGCGCACGTCGAGGCTGGCGTCCGACAACAGCTTCGTACGCACCATGCTCGGGGTGCACGCGTAGCGCTCGAAGCGGCCCATCGCGGCGCGACCACTGTCGTCGACGTGCTGGATCACCAGGTCCGCCATCACGCCGGAACCCCAACCGTCGGTGACGCGGTCGGTGAAGCGCTGGACCTGCTCCGCGGTCAGCCGAGGTCCGACGGTCGAGCTGTACAGGACGAGGTGGCTGACCCGCTCGGGGTAGGTGGCCGCGTACATGATCGCCAGCGGCCCGCCCTCGGAGACGGCGAACACCGCGGCCCGCTCGAGACCGCAGGCCTCGCACACGGCGCGGATGTCGTCCATCCGGTCCTCCAGCGTGCCGACGCCGAGCGAGCGGTCCGACAGCCCGGTGCCGCGCTTGTCGAACGTGACGAGCCGGGCGAAGCGCTCGAGGCGCTCGATGAACCCCGCGAAGCACGGGAGGTCTCGTTGCAGCTCGACGTGGGAGACGAAACCGGGCACCCACACCAGCGGGACGCCGTCGCCGGTGTCCTGGTAGGCGATCGTCAGCGGACCGCTGGACGCGTATCGGGTCTGCGGTGCCCCTCCCACGGGACCAGCGTGGCACAGGCGGCCTCCCGACATGGGTCCGTCGCGCCGACCTCGCTACGGTGAGCCGCAGCCGCGGGGGAGGCCTCCTCCGACCGGCCCACGTCGACGAACCAGTGAGGTGTCAGTGACCAACACGAAGGCCCGTGCCGCCGTCCTGTGGGGGCTCAACGAGCCCTGGAAGGTGCAGGAGATCGAGATCGAGCCGCCCAAGCGCGGTGAGGTGCTGGTGCGCTGGAAGGCCGCCGGTCTCTGCCACAGCGACGAGCACCTCGTCACCGGCGACATGGTCCCGAGCCAGGAGATCCTCGACCTGATGGGCGTGGCGAGCTTCTTCCCGATCATCGGCGGCCACGAGGGCGCCGGCATCGTCGAGGCCGTCGGCCCCGAGGTCAACTCGGTGCAGCCGGGCGATCACGTGGCGGCGAGCTTCGTGCCCTCCTGCGGCATGTGCAAGCTACTGCACGACGGGTCGCGGCAACCTCTGCAACGCCGGCGCCGGCACGCTCGGCGGCGGCATGATCACGGACGGCACGCACCGCCACTTCGTCGACGGCGAGCCCGTGACCCTGCTGGCCAAGATCGGCAGCTTCGCCGAGCTGTCCTGCGTGTCCGAGCTGTCGCTGATCAAGGTCGACGAGGACCTGCCGCTGGAGTGCGTCTCGCTGGTGTCGTGTGGCGTGGCGACCGGCTGGGGCTCGGCGACGCGTCGGGCCGACGTCCAGGTCGGTGACACGGTCGTCGTGGTCGGCATCGGCGGCATCGGGATCAACGCCGTGCAGGGCGCCAGGATGGCCGGCGCCAGCCGCATCGTCGCCGTCGACCCGGTGGAGATGAAGCGGGAGAAGGCGATGGAGCTCGGCGCCACCCACGCCTACCCCTCGATGGGCGACGCCATCCTCGAGGTGATGCAGATGACGAACGGCGAGATGGCCGACAAGGTCATCATGACGCCGAGCGTCATGTACGGCGACCTCATGGAGCAGGGCATGCAGCTCACCGGCAAGGGCGGCACGTGCGTCGTCACCGCCGTGGCGCCGATGGCGCAGAAGGAGTCGGCCGTCGACCTGTTCACGCTGGCGATGTGGAACAAGGAGATCAAGGGGACGATCTTCGGGTCGCTGAGCCCCCGCTCGGACATCCCCCGTCTGCTCGAGATGTACCGCCAGGGCTCGCTGAAGCTCGACGAGCTGATCACCCGCCGCTACTCGCTCGACGAGATCAACGACGGCTACCAGGCGATGCGTGACGGCGAGAACATCCGCGGCGTCATCGTGTACGACTGATTCGGGCTCGGCTCGCAGCAAAGCTGCTCGCCTCGCCCACCTCGCGCGTGACGGACCTCTCCAAGGGATCTCCCGGTCGCCTCCAAGCGAGCCGGGCCGAGGAGGCGCACGCTCGATGCCATGAGCACCGATGTCTCGGCCTCGTACTCCATCGCCGGCGGTGAAGCCGGGCGCGAGCGGCTGCGGCGCCTGTCCGCGGTCTTCGCCCCGACGACCGGCCGCCTGCTCGACCGCGTCGGCATCAAGCCCAACGCACGGTGCCTCGACGCCGGGTGCGGCGGCGGCGATGTCAGCCGCATGCTGGCCGCCCGCGCCTCGGCCGGCCGGGTGATCGGCGTCGACCGCGACGGAATCAAGGTGACGCTCGGCAGCGTCGCCGCGCCGTCCAACATGGAGCTGCGCGTCGAGGACCTCGCCGACACCGTGCGTTCGGACGAGCGCTACGACGTCGTGTACGCGCGGTTCATCCTGTCCCACCTGCCCGACCCGGCATGGTGGGTGGCCGCCCTCGCCGGGTTGCTGGCGCCGGGCGGGGTGCTGATCTGCGAGGACGTGCGCATCGACGGGTCGTTCTGCTCGCCGTCCTCGTGGGCGTTCCAGCGGATGCTGGCGATCTACTGCGAGACCGTGCGGGCCAACGGCGCCGATCCCAACGTCGGCGCCGACGTGCCCTTGTTCCTCGCCGACACCGGACTGACCGGCGTCGGCGTCGAGGTGATCCAGCGGGCCGGGATGAGCGGCGACGTGAAGCACCTCCAGCACCTCACCCTGGCCCTGATCCGTGAGAGCGCGGCCGCCCACGGCGTGGCCACGTTCGAAGAGGTCGATCGCCTGGTGCTGGAGACGGCCGCCTTCGCCGACCGCGTCGACACCGTCGTCTCGACGCCGCAGATCGTGCAGAGCTGGGGTCGCGCGGCGATGATGCCGCCGTGCGTCGCCGTCCCGGCCGCCCGGCCGGACGGCATCGGCCACGCCATCTGATCAGCGCGATCGCCGGCACCCGTCCGCTCGCTGGACGCTGCAGCGCGCAGCTGCGGGCGCTCGGCGATCGACGGTTGCGAGCCACCGGCCGCGCCCGGTGCCGCACCAGGCGTTCCCGATCATCCGCCACACCACCACGGCGTTCCTGCGCCGCCTGTTCGGCGACGACGCCGCGCCCGCCATCGGGCCGGAGCTCGATGACGACGCCGCCCTGGACGTCACGACGGAGCTGCGGACGCGCTCGAGGTTTCTCCGCGCCGGGCGACGGGCACAAGACACGCCGAGGCGGTATGGTCGCCGCCGACCGGACGACCGAGCTGGGGGAACGACCGTTCCAGGGGCGGAGCGGGACACCGGACGTACCGACAAAGGAGTCATCTCACGTGAAGCAACGATCGTCACGCGCCCTTGCGGGCGCGCTCGCCGCCGGGGTGCTCGCGGCCGCGGCGATGGCCGGCCCCGCCGGCGCCATCCCGAACAACAACAGCGTGCGCAAGCTGACCAATGCCGTGACGCTCGAGGGGGTGATGGAGCACCTCGAGGCGTTGCAGGCGATCTCCGACGCCAACGGCGGCAACCGCGCCGCCGGCCTCGACGGCTACGCCGCCTCGGTCGACTACGTCGTCGAGCGGCTGCAGGCGTCCGGCTACCAACCCGTGGTGCAGGAGTTCGAGTTCGACTTCTTCCAGGAGGACTCGGAGCTGGAGCGCATCTCGCCGCAGCCGCGGGTGTTCGACGAGGGCAGCGAGTTCATCCGCAACGAGTTCGACTCGGGTACGCCGGAGGGTGAGGCCACCGGACCGCTGGTCAACGTCGACCTGGTCGTGCCGATGTCGCCGACGGCGCCCCCCAACACGTCGTCGAGCGGCTGCGACGCGGCCGACTTCGCCGGCTTCCCCGCCGGCGGCATCGCCCTGATGCAGCGTGGGACCTGCGGCTTCGCCGTCAAGGCGCTCAACGCCCAGGCCGCCGGTGCCGCCGGGGCCATCATCATGAACGAGGGCCAGCCCGGCCGGACCGGGCTGATCGGCATGATCGGTGACGCCACCGGTCTCACGATCCCCGTCGTCAACGCCACCTACGACGCCGGCGTGATCCTGGCGGCGGTACCGGGCGCCCAGGTGCGCGTGCTCGTCGAGTTCACAGCCGACACGCGCGTGGCGTGGAACGTCATCGCCGAGACCGCCGACGGCAACGACGGCAACGTCGTCATGGCCGGCGCCCACCTCGACAGCGTCCAGGACGGTGCCGGCATCAACGACAACGGCAGCGGCAGCGCGGCGCTCCTCGAGGTGGCCGAGCAGATGGCCAAGGTGAAGCCGAACAACACGGTCCGTTTCGCGTGGTGGGGCGCCGAGGAGTCGGGCCTGCTGGGGTCGGAGCACTACGTCGAGCAGCTCACCGACGACGAGATCGCCGACATCGCCCTGTACCTGAACTTCGACATGGTCGCCTCGCCCAACTACATGTTCGGGATCTACGACGGTGACAACTCTGGCGGCACGGCCGCACCGGGCTTCATCCCGCCAGGATCGGCGGAGATCGAGGACGTCTTCGAGGCCTTCTACGCGACCCGCGGGCTGGCGTCGAAGGACAGCGAGTTCTCGGGTCGGTCGGACTACGGGGCGTTCATCGCCGTCGACATCCCGGCCGGTGGCCTGTTCACCGGCGCCGAGGGCGCGAAGACGGCGGCCGACGTCACGGCGTTCGGCGGCGTGGCCGGGGCGGCCTACGACCCGTGCTACCACTCGTTCTGCGACAACCTGCGCGGTGACGGCCAGAACGTCGCCCTGTACGACCAGCTGCGGCAGAGCTACGACCTCGTCGGCAACATCAACACGTTCGCCCTCGACGTCAACAGCGACGCCGTCGCCACGGCCGTCATCACGTTCGCCTTCGACACGTCGGCGGTGAACGGGGTGCGGGCGCCGGGAAGGTCGCACGGCGCCGGGCGCAGCGCCGAGGCGCACGATCTCGGGCCGGAGGCCGCTGCCGCCTGAGGCCGCGTGGTCATCGCCGGCGCGCGCTGATGCCGGCGATGACCACCTCCAGGCCGACCTCGAACGCGTCGTCCGACGCCGGCCCGAAGTACGCCCGCATCGACGCCCGCCGGATCTTCAGGTTCTGGATGCCGGGCGCGCCCGGACGAGCAGCCACTGACCGGCCAGCCAGATCGCCACGCCGGCGCCGATCGTCGCCACGTAGGCGACGCCCAGCGGCAGGTTGCGCTGCAACGGCGGGAAGATCCGGAAGTGGGTGATGAAGATCGCCATGCTGGCGGCGGCGATCACGGCGATGCCGCGGGCGGCCAGGCGAGGCAGCGGGACGTCCCGGCACCACACCAGCAGGACCAGGCCGAGGGCGATGAACCACTCGCGTTCCGTCCGCCCGAAGAACCCGGGGATCGTCGCGAGGCAGATGGCCGTCGTCGCGACCTTCAACGGGATCGTCGTCGATCGGTGGACCAGCCAGCCGAGCAGGAAGAACCAGGCGACCCCGTGGGTCTGGAAGCGCAGGTTGTTGTAGCCGTCGATGACGACCCACCACTCCCGCACCACCAGGCCGACGCCGAGCAGCGCGAGCGGCGGCACGTACGGCTGACGCCGGTCGAGGCGACGCACCGACGGCACGAGGAACAGCGCCGTGAGGACCACGAGCAGCTGGACGACCGCCTCGATGAACCAGTAGTGCCAGCGCCCCTCCCGGTGGCTCGGCGGTCCGAGGTAGTTGTTGACCAACCCGAGCGTGGCGACGCCGTAGCCGCCGACCAGCACCATGCAGGCGGCCACGAAGGCGAGGGCTGGCAGGGCCACCCGACCGATCGACCGCGCCACGGCACGGACGAGGTCCCGCGGCTCCTCGATCGACAGGTGGAAGCGGCTGAAGTTGTAGCCGACGACGGCGAGCATCAGGTGCGAGCCGCCGGGCCAGTACCACAGGAACATGTGTGTCGAGACGATGGCCAGGATCCCGGCCGTGCGCAGGAGCGCCGTGGTGTCCAGCCGTGACCGGCCGGGGCGGCGGTCGGCGCGCTCGAGCTCGCCGACGGGACGCACGTGCCAGTCGGTCGGCAGCCGGCCGAGCAGCGACTCCAGCCGCACCGAGCACTCGACGTAGCTCAACGAGTCACCGCCGAGTGACACGAACGTGTCGTCCGCCGACGCGACGCGGCCGAGGACCTTCTCGTAGACCTCGGCGACGGAGTGCTGCGGCAGCACCGGCGCCGCCCGTTCGCCGAGCGCGTGGTAGTCGACCTTGCCCGCCGCCGTGCGCGGCAGGGTCCCGGTGTCGACGTGGACGGCGACCGCTGGCAGCCCCGTCAGGGCGACGACCCGCCCGTGGACGTCGTCGGCGGACGCGCCTGGCGCGACCACGACCATGCGGTCGTCGTCACCGGTCGCCACGGCGTCGATGCCGTCGGCGGCGAGCGCGCGCTCGATGGCGTCGAGCTCGATGCGCAACCCGAACGGCTTCACGAACCGCGACCGCCGACCGACGATCTCGTACACCCCTGCCCCCTCGTCGTAGCGGGCGAGGTCGCCGGTCGCCAGCTCGTCGAGCGCGCCGCCGCGGGCGAGGTCCTCGTCGGTCGTGGCGTACCCGAGCATCACGTTCGGCCCGCGGTAGATCAGCTCGCCGACGTCGTCGGGGTGTCCGTCGACCGGCCGCAGCTCGAAGCGGCCGCCGGGGATGGCCCGGCCGATCGCCTGCGGGTGCGTCGACGCCATCGCCGGCGGCAGGTACGCCATGCGCGCCGTCGCCTCCGTCTGGCCGTACATCACGTACAGGTCGGCCCCCCACCGCGTCGTGCGCTCGACCCAGGCCCGCACGCGCTCGGGCGCCATCCGTCCGCCGGCCTGGGTGACGAGGCGCAGCGTCGGCACGGCGAGGACCTCGGGCCCGGCTCGCTCGAGCAGCTCGAAGGTGTGCGGCACGCCGGCGAAGTTGGTGACGCCGCGGTCGCGCATCGCCGTGGCGAAGCACGGGTCGACGACCGAGGCGGTGGTCAGCACGATCCCGGCGCCGGCGGCGAGGTGGGAGTGCAGCACCGACAGGCCGTAGCAGTAGTGCAGGGGCAGGGTCGTGATGGCCCGGTCGTCGGGCGAGAGCGCGAGGTACTCGGCGATCGCCAGGGCGTTGCTGATCACGTTGGCGTGCGAGAGGCGGACGAGCTTCGGCGTGCCGGTCGATCCGGACGTGCTGAGCAGCAGCGCGAGGTCGGGATGCAGCCGGCGGCCGGCCGCCGGCGTGCGTGAGATGTCGGCGCCCCGGACCGTGGCGTCGACGCGCCACGCCGCTCGCGAGGGTCTCGGTGTGGGGCCCGGCGAGGAGCGGCACGTGCCCGTCGCGCACCAGCGCGAGGTAAGTCGCGACGAAGTCGATGTCGTTCGTCGCTTCGAGCGCCACGAGGGATCGCTGCGTCAACGCCAGCTCACCCGCCCGGGCATCGACGCGCTGGGCCAGCTCCGCGTACGTCAGCGTGGTGTCCCGGTCGATCAACGCCGGCGCATCGGGCGCGCCGGCGCCGAGCAAGACGTCGGCGACCCGACCCTCCCGCACCATCGTCACGACGGCGAGTGTAAAGAACGCCTTACAGGTCGTGCCACATCTTGCTGAACGCCACCCGGTCGCCGACGGTGTCATGGCGCGCACGCGGCCGCTGTCGGCGGCGCCACGGAGCGCTCGCCGCCGGCCGCCGTACGTTCGACGGATGGAGGCGACGCTCGAGCGACCCTGGTGCACCATCGGCGGCTGTGACGTGGTGATCGTGCCCAGGGCCCATGCCGACGTGGCCGGCGACAGGCGGCTGCAAGTCGCACTCGACCTGGAGCGCATCACGATGCAGTTGCTCGGCGACACGCCCGAGGAGATCGAGCGCGACCTCACCGAGACGCTCGACCGCTCCTCGTTCGCACTGGCGTACTCGCCGTCCGGCGACCTGCTCGGCGCCGTGCGGTTCATGCTCGGGGGCACCGACGGCGTGAAGTCGCTGTGGGACGTCGACCGGCTCGCGCCGTCGCCGCCGCACCCGGCCCTCGCCCGACCCGAGGAGCTGATCGACGCCATGGCCCTGTCACCGGCGTTCGCCAGCGGCCGCCCGCCCGCCGAGCTCGCCGACGTGCTGCTCGGCGCGTGCGCCTGCGTCGGCGGTGCCGTGTTCCGTGCCGGCCGGGCGCGCCACGTCACGGCCCACCTGCACCGTCGGTTCCTGCGCCACGCGGCCCGCGTCGGCTACCCGTCCGAGCCGTTCGTGCCCGAGGACCACCCGGCGAACGGCGACTTCGTCCCGATCGTGGCCTCGCTGGCCGAACTCGACCACCTCGTGCGCAGGGCGGCGCCGGGCACCCACCTCGCGGGCATCAGGCCGGAGTACCTGCGCGCCTGTGCGAGCGTCGGGTCGCTCGGCACCGAGGACTGGTAGCGAGCCCGCGCCGAGGTGTACCGGGGCCCCTCGCTCCGCTGCTCGTCGCGGACCGACGACGCGACATACTTGACCGGTGTGGTCAGGAATGACGTGAGGAGGTTCGGGCATGTCGGTCACGGATGAGCTGCTGGCGAACAACAGGGCGTACGTCGCCTCGTTCGACAAGGGCGACCTCCCGCTCCCGCCGGGGAAGAAGATCGCCGTGGTGGCCTGCATGGACGCCCGCCTCAACGTCTACGGCATGCTCGGCCTGCAGGAAGGCGACGCCCACGTCATCCGCAACGCCGGCGGCGTCGTCACCGACGACGAGATCCGCTCGCTGGCGATCTCCCAGCGCCTGCTCGGCACCGAGGAGATCATCCTCGTCCACCACACCGACTGCGGCATGCTCACGTTCACCGACGACGACTTCAAGGCCGGCATCCAGAAGGAGGTCGGCATCAAGCCACCGTGGTCGGCCGAGGCGTTCGGCGACGTGGACGAGGACGTGCGGCAGTCGATCGCCCGGATCAAGGCCAGCCCCTTCGTCCCCCACCGCGATCAGGTGCGCGGGTTCGTCTACGACGTGACGACCGGCGAGCTGCGCGAGGTCAGCTAGCCGCTCGGCGCGCCGGCGTGGACCCGGAGGTGTCGCGAGTCGAGTCCGAGCATGTCGAGGTGGTCGGCCGCCTGCTCCACGAGGTGGCGGGCCTCCGCGTGGTGCCCGACGCGGTCGAGGGCACCCGCGGCGGCGACGCAGACGAGCTCGTCGTCGGCCGCCAGGGCCGCGGCATGGCGGGCGAGACGGGCCAGCTCGTCGGGTTCGAGACCGGCCGGCGGGTCGTCGAGCACGGCGGTGGCGAGGCGCACGAACGTCCGGTGGAGTGCCCGCCGGTAGGTCTCGACGGGGTCGTCGTAGGCGAACTGGACCGAGAGGACGTCGCCCGTGTAGCGGGCGAGGGCCGAGGGTCGCAGCGCCGGCTCGCCCGCGGCGAGCGTGGCCTGTTCGACGAACTCCCAGCTGTCGACCTGGAGGCAGCTCGTCGCCTCGAGGCGGACGATGTCGTCACTGCAGCTGATCGGTCCGGCGGCCGGCAGGCCGAGCGTGCGCCGCAGGCGCAGCAGGACGCCGTGCAGTCGGTTGCGACCGACCTCGGGATCGGCTTCCGGCCAAAGGCCTTCGATCGCTGCGTCGAGCGTGAGCGCGCCGTCGGCGGCGACGAGGAGCGCCAGCAGCTTGGCCGGGAACCCGCGCGGCGGAGGGACGCGCGCGCCGTCGACCTGGACCGACATCTCCGGCCCCAGCACGCGGATCCGGACGGGCGGACCGTGCAGGTCGGTCGCCGATCGGTGGCCTGACGGGCGGCCGGCGAGGTCACCGTCCACGAGCTCGACGAGGGCGACGCGGCCGGCGGCGACGGCGTCGGCACGGAGGCCTTCGAGCTCGCGGCGGCCTCGGTCGAGGGCGCCTTCGGCGATGAGGACGAGCCCGTCGAGGCGGCGGCACCGGAACGACGTGACGGGACCGAGCAGGCCGGGCCTGATCGCGGCCACGGCGCGTCCGTGGTACCGGCGTGCCAGGTCGGGGTGGCCGAGGTGGACGAGCGCGATGCCGAGCTCGGCGGTGATCAGTCCCGTGAAGCGGGCCAGCCACGCGTCCGCGTCGAGCTGGGCGACCGCCTCCTCGAAGCGGGCGGCGTGCGTGGGCGAGAACGTCGTCGCCGCGGCGTCGAGGGCGACCTCGATCGCGGCGAGCGACGGCAGGGCGATGCGGTTCCCGGTGCGCTCGGCGCAGTCACGCGCTCGCTCGATGCTGGCCCGGGCGGCGTGGTGGTCACCGGCGAAGAACTCGACGGTCGCCAGCTCGGCCATCCGGACCGCACTGTCGCTGTGCTCGAGCTCGGCGATGCGGTGGGCGGCGTGGCGCACGCTGGGGATCGCGCCATCGGGGCTGACGAGGAACAGCAAGACCTCGAGGTACGTCGACCAGGCCCGGATCGACAGCGTCGGACTGCCGATCCCGTCGAGGAGGTCGATCGCGGCCGCCACCAGTCGCCGTCCTCGGGCGATCGACTCCGGGTCGGCCGCCAGCAGCAGTGCCTGGCCGTAGAACCGGAGCATCTCGGCAGCGTTGGGCACGTCCTCGCGGCTCCACCGTCCACCGAGCTCGCGCTCCGGTTCGTCGACGGTCAGCGCATCACCGAGCGCCTCCTCGCACACCGCCAGGACCCGCACGTCGGCCGCCATCCGGTAGTGGTTGGCCAACACGGCCCGTGCCGCCAGCAGGTCGTCCGGATGGTGCTCGGCGGCCCGGTCGACGAGTGCCCGCAGCGCCGGCTCCGTCGCCGCCCCGTCGACCGTGCCGTCCACGACGTGCAGGGCCTGCGCGGCCCTCGCCGCGGCGAGCTCGAGACGGAAGGAGCGAGCACCGACCGGCACCGACGCGATCAGGCTGCGGGCCCACGCCGGACGACCACGCCGGAGCCCGTCGTCGACGAGCCGCTCGAGCGGGCCAACGGCCTCCTCGTAGCGGCCCTGGGAGAGGAGCAGCTCGGTCGCCAGCTCGACCTCGTCCAGGTCCAGGAGCACCCGGCTGACGCGACCGACGAGGCACGGGTCGGCCGCGACCGTCGCCAGGGCGTCGCGGAGCCACTCCCGGGGCGCCCACCAGTCGCCGTCGCGTCCGATGAGGTGTTGATGACGCCAGCAGAACTCCTCCAGGCGGGCCGAGCGGGCCCCCAGCCGCGTCAGCAGCCGGCGCGGGAACCTCGGGATGCGCGTCAACACGGTGAGCAGCCGTCGCGCCGCTTGGTCCAGCCCGCAGAGGGCGACCTCGGTGAGGTCGCAAACGTGTCCGGGCGGCCCCGAGGCCCCCGCCGACCGGCCGGTGGCGCCCAGGAGCGCGATGGCCAAGGGCCAGCCGCCCGTCCGTGCGAGCAGCTCGTCGCCACGGCCGCACGACGCGCGGCCGCACTCCTCCGGATCGAACGCCAGGTCCGTGGCGCCGAGCGTCACGGCGCGCCCGGCCGCGGACGCCCGCGCCAGCGCCTCGGGGACGCCCGCCCGCGTGCACACCACGAGCCGGCAGTCCGGTGGCAGCGCCGCCGTCAAGGTGCGCAGCACGACGTCGAGCACGTCGGCCGGCAGCAGGTGCACGTCGTCCAGCACGACGCAGCCCGGACCGGCCAGCGTCTCCAACGTCGCCCGCAGCACCGCCAGGGCGACGGCGGCATCACCGGGGTCCGTCACGGGAACGTCGAGCTCGCGCCACGCCCGGGCGAACGACGCGCCGAGCAGCCGCGCGACGTCGGACTCGTCCCGGTCGAGCTCGTCGGCGAGGAACCAGGCGGTCGGGCCACCGGTCACCTTCGCGATCTGGGCGGCCAGGCACGTCTTGCCGGAGCCACCCGGCGCGGCGAGCACCACGATGGGCCACGGCCGCGCGAGGCCGAGCGGTCGGGGTCGGTCGATGCAGCCCGGCAACGCCGGTGGCTCGAGCTTGTACCGGACCATGTCGGGAGCGGGCGACCTTCTAAGTGGGATCGAAGTGGGGTGTGGGACGTTCCCACGACCAACCACCCCCATACGAGAAGGAGACCGTCATGGCAGATACACCGTTCGAGCTGAGCATGGACGAGTTCGTCGCCAAGAACCTGACCTGGAGGACCTGGGTCCAGTTCCGCAACGGCAACGGCACCTGGGAGACCAACGTCAACGACATCAAGGAGGCCCTGGACTACCGCGTCGGTGTGCGCGTCACGAACGTCGGCACCGAGGCCTATGCGCAGGACGTGCAGATCCGGGTGGCCAACGCCTACCCGGCGCGGGTCACGCTGTACGCCGACGACACGTACGCCCAGCCCTCCGGCCAGCTCAACAAGACGTTCCCGACCCGGCTCGCACCCAACGACTTCACCCCCTGGCACTGGGTGCACTTCCGACTCGGGGCCGGCCCCGACGAGAACCGCGCCATCGCCTCCGTCGGCGTGTACGCCGACATCGTCCCGCAGGGGCACTACTGGAAGTCGTTCACGGCGCCGCTCGACTGACCCCCAATCTGGGCGGGAATCTCACCACCACCCGATCTGGGCGGGATTCGTCCCAGCAGATGGTGAGATTCCCGCCCAGACCGTCGCGCGTCGCGTCGTCAGGCGGCGTCGTGACCCAGGGCGCACGTCGCACGGTGGCCGGGAGCTCGATCGACGATCTCCGCGCAGGCGTCGACGAGGGCGCCGACGAACCGCTTCGGGTCCGCCGTGCACACGGCGTGCCCGCCCTCCACGACGCGCAGCGAGGCGCCGGGGACAGCAGCAGCGAGGTCGAGCTGCCGCCGGAGCGGGACCACCACGTCACCCTTCGTCGCGATCACCGAGGTCGGCACGGCGATCTCGTGCAGCCACGAGCGGCAGTCGAAGCGGCAGATCTCGCGACCGGCTTGGATGATGCGCGCCCAGTCGTGACGGGCGATCTCGTCGAACCCCCACCACCCGTCGCCGCGTACGTGGCGCCACCCCCGGCAGAGCTGCATGGCGGCGGTCGTCAGCGGACCGAGCGGGACGGCACCGGCGATCAGGCTCCCGCCCGTCGCGATCCCCGAGAGCAGTCGCTCGCGAGCCGTGCCGCTGAACGATGCGGCGGTCGCGCACATCACGAGTCCGTCGACGAGATGAGGGTGACGGCGCCAGAGCAACTCGGCGATCGGACCGCCCATCGAGTACCCGACGGCGATGCACCGGGCGATCCCGAGCTCGTCGAGGAGCGAGGCGACGTCGTCGGCGCAATCCTCCAGCCGGAACGGCGCAGCGCGAACGCATCCCGCGCCCATGGCCGCGGTGGTCGAGCGCGATCACCCGGAAGTCCCGCGCCAGCGGGTCGAAGCTCGGGGCCCAGTTCAGGGCCGCCGTTGCGGTCCACCCGTGCAGCAGCACGACGACGGGCGCACCCTCCGGGCCACGGCGCTCGCGCACGAACGTGCGGCCGCGCTCCGGCAGGTCGACGACCCGCCCCGGCGCGACCGACGGCCGCGCCCTGCTCCCTCCCGCCCCACTCATTCGTCGCCTCCCGCCGCGCGACCGGGCCGCGCCCGCCCGGGTCGATCCCGTGACGCCGCCCGTCGCCGTTCCCGCCGGGATCGACCCGCTGCTGCTATGTAACAGCGGCGTTTACATCCGGTCAATGACGAAACGGCGACAGTGTGCGCGCCGACCCGCGACGGGCCGTCCGCTCACAGTGGCCGGCCCTGCGGATCGAGGTAGTCCAGCGAGATGTGGCCCTCGTCGCGCAGTCCGGCGTACTCCTCGTCCGTCAGCCCGAGCAGCTCCTGGTAGACGTACTCGTTGTCCTCGCCGAGGCCGGGAGCGGCACGCCGCCACCGCAGCGCCGGACCGGTCCAGCGGACGACGTGGGCCGGGTACTCGTGCTCGCCGGTGTGCGGCGACGTCAGCGGGCGGAAGAACTCTCGGTGCCGCAGCTGGGGATCGGCGTAGGCGTCGGCCTCGTCGATGACGGGGGCGGCGGCGACGCCGGCGTCCTGGCAGCGGTGGAACACGTCGTGGCGATCGAGCTGCGACGTCCACACCGACACCGAGCGCGTCGAGCTCGTCGGCCGCGGCCACCCGGCCGGCGTGCGTGGCGAACCGCTGGTCGCCGGCCCAGTCCGGGTCACCCATGACCCGCCGCAGTGCCACCCACTCGCCGTCCGAGCCGACGGAGATCGCCACCCAGCGATCCTCACCAGCGCACGGGTAGACACCTTGCGGGGCGTGCCGGCCATCGCGGTTGCCCGCCGGCCCGCTGGGCGCACCGTGCGCGCTGGCCGTGACCACCTCGCCGATCTGCTGGGCGAGGTTCTCGAGCTGGCCGAGGTCGATCAGGGACCCTGCTCCGGTCGCGCCGCGCCGCCGCAAGGCCAGCATGACGGCGAAGGCGCCGGCGGCTCCGGACGCGGTGTCCATGTGCAGCGACCCGGGCGCGTCCTCCGGTGCGCTGCCCGGGAAGCCGCGGATCGACCGGAGCCCGACGAGCCCTTCGAAGCTGGTGCCGAAACCCACGTGGTCGCGGTACGGCCCGGTCAACCCGCCGGACGGCATGCGCAGCACGATCAGCCGTGGGTTGCGGGCGGCGAGCACCTCGGGGCCGAGGCGGAGGCCTTCGAGGAGTCGCGGCGCGTTGTTCTCGACGAGCACATCGGACACTTCGACGAGCCGGAGGAACTGCTCCTTCCCGGACTCCTTGCGCACGTCGAGCGTGACGGAGCGCTTGTTGCGGCCGTGCCAGTTGAACATGCCGGCGCGGTTCCAGGGTCGGTCGCCGGGGTCGCGGTCGGGGTATCCCGACAGGGCAGGGTGGTCGGCGGCGGCGAGGACCGCGGCCGGCGGGCGGGGGAACAGGCCGCGGGTGCTGCTCGGGAAGATCCACGGGTTCTCGACCCGGATCACCTCGGCGCCGAAGTCGGCGAGGAACATCGTGGCGTACGGCCCGCTCCACGCCACGGTCATGTCGAGGATGCGCACACCAGCGAGCGGCAGGTCGTCCATCGTTCCCCTCAGATCTCGCCGAAGACCTCGGCGTCGTGCTCGCCCAGTTGCGGCGCCGGCCGGCGGAGGGCCCAGCCGTCGTCCATCCGGAACGGCGCGCCGAGCTGCACCACCGTGCCGGCGGCGGGATGCTCGACCTCGACGATGGCGCCGCGGGCGACGAAGTGGGGGTCGTGGACGAGGTCGCCGGGATCCTGGATGGCGATCACGGGCCAGCCCACCGCTTGGCCGTCGGCCATGGCCTCGGCCCTCGTGCGGCTGCCGAACCATTGCTCGGCGACCGCCTGGATCCGTTCGATCGCGTCCGGCTCGCCCCACCGGCTGGGATCGCCCAGGATCGCGGTGACGTCCGGGTCGTCGAGCGCCGTGACCATCCGCGGCGCCCATGGCGGCAGCGTCGTCACCATCACCGAGCCGTCGGCGCAACGGAACGTGCCGTTCAAGAACGGACCCATCGCCCGCATGGCGGCGCTCGTGTCGGCGGGGCGCGTCGGGACGGCGGTGCGCCCCGAGTAGGCGTACGACAGGAGGTTGATCATCGTGAAGCTGGCCGAGCCGGCTTGCGTGGCGATCGCCGCGACGTCGACGTGCGTTCCCTCACCCCCGGCCTCGGCGAACAGCAGCGCGGCCATCGTCGCCATCGCCGCGACGTTGCCGGTCTGGTACTGGGCGAGGTTGCCGCCGAGCATCACGGGCCGGCCGTCGTTCGTCCGGCTGATGTTCATGCTGCCCCAGGCCGACAGCTCCAGCTCGGTGGCCCGGTACGAGCGGTACGGGCCGTCCTGGCCGAACGGCGTGACGCTCGTCAGGACCAACGACGGGTTGAGGCCATGGAGCGACTCGAAGCCCAGCCCCCACTCGGCCAGCGTCCCCGGCGGGAACGACTCGAGGCAGACGTCCACCGACGCGACGAGTCGCCGGAGCAGGTCCTGCCCGCTCGGCAGGGCGAGGTCGAGCGTCACGGAGCGCTTGTTCGTGTTGAGGTGCAGGAACAGCGCGCTCGAGTCGCCGTCGGGGGCGTCGTCGAGGAACGGCCCCCACCGTCGCGCTTCGTCGCCGCCGGGCGGCTCCACCTTGATGACGTCGGCGCCGTAGTCGGCGAACAGCTTGCCGGCGTACGGGCCGGCGACGCCGGTGGCCAGCTCGAGGACGCGCACCCCGGCGAGCGGTTGGGTCATCACGCCGGGTGGAAGCGGAGGTGGGCGCCCTCGTCGCGGACGTCGCCGACGGTTCCGACCTGCTCGGCGGCCTCGAAGTCGAGCAGCCCGCGTGCGTCGACCGGCAGTGCCGCCACGAAGCGCACACCGTCGTCGTAGTGGCCGACGACACCGCCCGACTCCGCTGCGCCGTCGCGGCCGTGGAGGACGGTGTAGCCGTCGACCGTGCCGCGGGCGTCGCGCCGCTCGACGGGCAGCGGCTGCGCGTCCGCCTCAGCGGTCGGCCCGTCGACGACCTTCGCCGCCGACGGTCGGGCCACGCGTGGCGGCTGCGCCGACAGGATCGCCGCCGAGTGCTTGGTGACCACCATCCCGTTGCCGGTCGCCATGCCGATCTCGTCCGGATGGCGCCGCAGCACGTCGGCCATCGTGGCGAGCGAATGGACGGTGTAGCCCGACCCGGGGCCGCCGGCGTAGGGCAGGCCGCCGGTCACGGTGAGGCCGCGGGGGTCGTCGTGGGCGAGGCCCAGCACGTCGCAGGCGATCTGCACGGGCGCCGGGAAGCAGCTGTAGAAGTCGAAGCGACCGATGTCGTCGGTGCCCACCGCGGCGTTGCGCAGGGCGGTGGTGTGCGACTCGGCCATGGCGTACGACCGGTGGAGGTGCCGCCGTGTGCAGACCTGGTAGCCGGGTTCGGAGGCCGCACCGCCCCCCCACCAGTAGATCCACCGCTCCTCGGGGATGCCCAGGCGCCGCGCTTCGCCCACCGACGTCATGAGCAGGGCGGCCGCCTGGTCGATCGAGAGGATCGCGTTGAGGTACTTGGTG
Source organism: uncultured Acidimicrobiia bacterium (assembly GCA_963784255.1). Classification (GTDB taxonomy): domain Bacteria; phylum Actinomycetota; class Acidimicrobiia; order Acidimicrobiales; family Ilumatobacteraceae; genus JALZMG01. The sequence goes on from CAWAQO010000009.1 coordinate 1,175,235, forward strand.
TAGGGGAACCCGACCATGCGGTTCTGCGGGGTGACCGTGATCAGCTCGTCGGCCGACCGCGCGACGCGGAACCACGCGTGCGGGTTGTTCGCCGCCACTTCCGTGAACGGCGCGAACAGCCGCCCGAGCGACCGCCGGTGCTCCTCGATGCTCAGGCCCTTGGCCGCCCGCAGCGCGTTCTCGACCACCGGGTACTGCACGATGGGCAGGAACATGCCGATGGCGACCTCGTCCGGGTGGGTCGCCTCGGGCGACACGCCGAGCACGTGCTCGGGCGGCTCGAAGCCGCCGTCGGCCGGCCACGGCAGCGAGGCGCCGGCCCGGTCGGCCAGCTCGGCCGTGCGCATGTGCTCCGAGGTGACGAGCAGGGCCGTGCCCACCCGTCCCGACAGGATCTCCTCGGCCAGCCAGTTGACCGCCTTGACGCCGATCTCACCGCCCATCTCGCACGTGACCGTGCGCTTGAGCTCGATGCCCAGCCGATCGGCCAGCGCGGCGGCGGGGTTGCGCTCCCGCCACTGCAGCGCGGGCAACGAGAAGATGGTGTCCACCGCCTCCAGCGCGCCGGAGCCGGCCTGCTGACCGGCCTCGCGCGCCACGTGCTCCTGGACGTCGAGCGGAGTGGGTGCCTCGTCATGGGCGGCGGCGTGGACCGAAAGCTGGCCGCCGCCCACCAGGACGGGCAGGTTCTCGTCGAGCACCTGCGGTTCAGTCGCTGACGGCGACGCCGGCGCCGAGCAGGTCGATGACGTTGTCACGCATGATCCTGCGCACGTCGTCCTCCGTGAACCCGGTCAGCTCCTTGGTGAACTGCAACGGCTCGGCCAACCCCTCGCCGTGCGGCCAGTCCGACCCGAACAGCACGTGCCCCAGCCCGATCGTGTCCGCCAAGGCGACGATGTCCTCCTCGTAGTACGGCGTCACCCAGACGTTGCGCCGCAACACGTCCAGTGGATCGTCCGGGAACGCCGCCGGCGACTGGTTGGCCTTCTTGTGCAACCGCTTGGCCAGGATCGCCACCCAGTCCGAACCGTTCTCGATGCTCGCCACGCGCAACGTCGGGTGCCGGTGGAACACCCCGTGCACGATCAACGACGCCATCGTGTCGTAGATCGCCCGGTCGTCCACGAGGACCTGGTCGAGCGGATCCTGCACGCCGGCGAACGGCTCCATCGTGTCCCGTCCACCCCAGGCCGAGGCGTACAGGTTGTACCCGCTGTCGCCGAGGTGGAAGGCGACCGGCACGCCGGCCTCGGCGAGGCGAGCCCACACCGGATCGTGGGCGGGGTGGCCGAACGAGCGCGGCCCGTGGGCCGACGGCACCGGGGCGGGGCGGATGTGGATGATCCTGGCGCCCCGTCCGAGCAGCGACTCCAGCTCCACCAGCGCAGCGTCGGGGTCGGCCAGCGACAGCATCGGCGCGGCGAACACCCGATCGTCGAACGAGAAGCCCCAGTCCTCCTCCAACCACCGGTTGAAGGCGGAGAGGCACGACGCCGCCGCCTCGGGGTCGTGCCGCAGGGCCTGCTCCACACCGACGCCCAGCGTCGGGAACAGCAGGACGGCGGCCAACCCCTGCTCGTCCATCACCTGCATGCCGGTGCTCCCGATCCTGGTACTCCGGGTGGATCGGCTCGACCTTCATCAGCGTCGCCGGGTCGACACCCTCGGGGATCTCACCGCGGAACAGCAGCTCCGTGCAGCCCGGCACGATGACCGGGTTGAACGTCGGGTTGGCGATGAACCGGTTGATGCGGTCGGCGACCACGATGTACGCCCGCTTGCCCTCGTGGAGCACCTGCACGCCCCGCCGCTTCATCGCCGGGTCCTGATAGCGGGTGAAGGCGTCGAGCGCCTCGTAGTAGTGGTTGTCGGCATCGAACGGCCGGTACCCAAGCTCCACCGGAACCCCCTTGTCCTCTCAGACGTGTCTCGTCAGCGTGCGCCAGCCCGCACCGAGCATAGTTGAGAACGCCGTTCTGTTCAACGGGAAACACCGTTTCACACCAGCTACCCGGGTCATCTACGATGGACGGCGATGCCTGCGCCGCGCCCGGCGACGATCCTGCACACGTCCGACTGCCACCTCGACGAGCTCGACGGCGGCGCGCACCAGCGCGCCTTCGCATCGGCGATCGACCTCAGCATCGAGCTCGACGTCGACCTCGTGCTGATCACCGGCGACCTCTTCGACCACAGCCGCGTGCGGGAGCCGCTGCTCGAGTGGACCGCCGAGCAGCTCGACCGCGCCGGCCGCCCCGTCGTCCTCCTGGTGGGCAACCACGACTGCCTCGACGACACGTCGGTGCACCACCGCTTCGCGGCCGGCGACCGCTGCCGCCAGGTGCAGTTCATCGACGACCCCGACGGCGCGGCGATCGAGGTGCCGGGGACCGACATCGTCGTGTGGGCCAGGGCCATGGTCCGCCACGAGCCGTCGTTCCGTCCCCTCCACGGCCACGCCCCTCGGGTGGCGGGTCGCTGGCACGTGATCGCCGGCCACGGCCTGGTGGTCGGCGCCGACGGTGGCGGCGGGCGCTCCTCGCCGATCTTCCCCGAGGACATCGACGCCCTCGACGCCGACTACGTCGCGCTCGGACACCTCCACGTCCACGAGGTCGTCAGCTCGCGGCCGCTCACCGCCTACGCCGGCGCCACAGCCCGTTCGCGCGACGGTGCGCCGGGCTGCGTCGTCGTCGAGCTCGAACCGGGCCGCGAGCCGGCGTTGCGGTGGGTGTCGTTGGCGGCGACCGCTACGTCCGGCTGCTGACCGTCTCGGCACCCGGGCGGTCACGCGGTCTCTGCCGCGGTCACGCGGATGCTCGGCCGGGAAGGCCAGCCGTCACTCCGCGGGCCGCCAGAAGGGGATGCCGAGGTCGTCGCTCACCTTCACGGCGTAACAGGAGACGGGGAGACCGACGCGCACGTCGGCCGGGTCGATGTGGGTGATGTTCGACATCATCCGTGGACCCTCGTCCAGCTCGACCATGGCGACCACGTAGGCGCCGTGGGCGTCGAACGGTGGCGCCAGGTTCTGGCGGATGACCGTGTACGTGTACACGGTCCCCTGCCCGGACGCCTCCTCCCACTCCGGGGTCGCCGCGCACTCGGTGCAGATCGGCCGTGGGTAGAACTGCCGGTGCCCACAGTCGGGGCAGCGCTGGATCAGCAGCTCGCCGCGGGCGGCGGCCGCCCAGAACGGCCCCGTCGTGTTGTCGGGTGCGGGGAGCGGCCGGCCGCGGGCGTGGGCCGCCGCCTCCTCGTCGACACCGACGACGTTCACCGCAGCCCCCTTCCGAGGAGCACCGCGCCCATGCACGACATCATCCCGCCAGACCCGACGGCGAGCGCCACCTCGCAATCCGGCACCTGCGCCGCCCCGGCGTCGTGGCGCAGCTGGCGGACGGCCTCGATCAGCAGGAAGATGCCGCGCATGCCGGGGTGGCACGAGCTGAGCCCACCACCGTCGGTGTTCAGCGGCAGCGCGCCGCCGGGCCGGAGGATCCCCTCGGCGACGAACGGCCCGCCGTCGCCCTTCTTGCAGAAGCCCATGTCCTCCAGGATCATCAGCACGGTGATCGTGAAGCTGTCGTAGAGCTGCACGGTGTCGATGTCGTCGGTCGTCAGCCCGGCCATGGCCAGCGCCTCCGGCCCGCACGTGGCGACGGCCGTCCGGGTGAAGTCACCGAGCTGGCTGATGTTCCAGTGGGTCTGGGCGGTCGCCGCGCCGAGCACGCTCACCGGGTGCGGCCGGAGGTCGCGGGCCCGTTCGGCGGTGGTGATGACGACGGCCCCACCGCCGTCGGTGATGGCGCAGCAATCGAGCATGTGCAGCGGGTCGGCGATCATCCGCGACGCCAACACGTCGGCGACCGTCAACGGCGTGCGGTACCGCGCGTTGGGGTTGAGCTCGGCGTGGGCCCGCACGGCGACGGCGATCTCGGCGAGCTGCTCGGACGTCGTGCCGAACTCGGCCATGTGCCGCTGGGCGACCATCGCGTAGGCGCCGACGAGCACGTTGCCGTACGGCGCCTCGAACTGCGGCGGCCCGGGTGTCGGCTCGTCGGCCGAGCGGAAGCCCTTCGTGCCGAGCGTGCGGCCCATCCGGCTGAGGAAGTCCGACCCGTACGTCATGAGCACGGTGTCGCAGTGCCCCTGTTCGATGGCGGCCAGCGCGTGCTGCACGTAGTACTCGAACGACGAGCCGCCGGTCATCGTCCCGTCGACCCAGCGGTACTCGATGCCGAGGTACTCGGCCATCTGGACAGCGGCGTCGACGGCCGGCGTGCCGCCGCCGGCGCACATGTACCCGTCGATGTCCTGCTTGCTGACGCCGCTGTCGGCCAGCGCCCGCTGCATGGCGAGGGCGTGGTGCTGTGGTTCGTCGAGGTGCGGGGCGACGGGGTAGTCGCTCAGGCCGATCCCGACGATGACGGGGGTGCGCGCGCTCATGACGGTGCCGATGCGTCGAGCCGGTCGAGGAACAGGCGCTGGGCGTTGCCGTAGAGGTAGTTGTCGAGCACCTCCGGCGACAGGTCGAGCTGGCGGGCCTCGGTGACCGTGCGGGTGATCGACAGCACCGGTGCGTCCGAGGCGAAGATGACCTTCTCCTTGCCCCGCGTCCGCATGTAGTGGAGGAGGACCTCCGGCAGGTACTTGGGGGCCCACGCCGACGTCATGAGGTGCAGGTTCGGGTACTTGATCATCAAGCGGATGGCCACCTCCCACCACGGGTCGGCACCGTGGATCATGCACAGCTTGAGCTCGGGGAAGCGGACGCAGACCCGGTCGTAGTAGATGGGGTTCTGGGCCTCGCCGGGGATCGGCGGGCCGGGCAGGCCGGCGTTCATGCACAGCGGGAGGTCCAGCTCGCAGCACTTCGTGTACAGCGGGAAGTACACGGCGTCGTCGGGCGGGTAGCGCCCGTCACCCCAGAACGCCGGACCGACGGAGGCGAAGGCCACCGGGTGGTCGGCGACGAAGGCCTCCAGCTTGCGCAGGCTCGGCATCGGGCGGAGCAGGTCGAGGCCGCCGGCGGTGAGGACGAAGCGGTCGGGACGGGCTTCGACGAAGGCGAGCGCGGAGGTGTTCGGCCCGTCGACGCTGGCCGTGAGCACCGCTTTCTCGACGCCGTTCTCGTCCATCTCCTCGAGGACCTCGGACATCTCCCAGTGCCCGAAGATGGAGTCGTCGCGCTTGAAGTACTCGTTCTTGACGCGGAACATCCAGTCCGGTTGCTCCACTTCGCCGAAGTGGACGTTGACGAGGCAGTCGTGGGCTCGGCTCGGCGTCGGCATGGTTCAGGGGGCTCCTCGGGGGCGGGCGGTGTTCTTGGCGAGGTCGCGGAAGGGCACGTGGGCGTCGGGCCGGTCTTCGCGCGGGAGGCCGAGGATGCGCTCGGCGACGACGTTCTTCTGGATCTCGTCGGTCCCCCCGCCGATGCGGGCGGCCGCCGACGAGAGCGTCGCCTCGGCGAGCAGTCCCATCAGCGGCCCGTCGTCGTGCTGCAGCGTGCCGGCGGCACCGGCGATGCGGTTGGCGATCTCGACCCCGCGCAGCGTGATGGCACTGCCGGCCAGCTTGCCGAGGCTGGCCAACCCGGACGGCACACCCCGGTCGGCGGCGGCCCGGGCGCGCTGGGTGTTCCACACGCTCGTGCGCTGCTCGCTCACCAACCGGGCGAGCTCCTGGCGCACGACGGGGTCGGTGTCGCGCTCGAACCGGCGGGCCAGGTCGATCACGTCCGCGATGTCGAGCCGGGCGAACGGCGGCGCCTCGTCATCGATGGCATCGCCGGCGCGGCGCTCGAGGTTGCCGCCCTTCGGCCCGGGGTGCGGGAGCATCGAGAAGGTCCCGTCCGGCCCGATCCCCGAGCGCTCGAAGAGCAACGTGGTCTGGGCGACCCGCCAGCCGTCGCCCTCGGCGCCGATCAGGTCGTCGACCGAGCAGATCGCTTCGTCGAAGAAGACCTCGTTGAAGTAGGCCCGACCGGTCATCTCGCGCAGCGGCCGGACCTCGACCCCGGGCTGGTCCAGCGGCAGCACGATCCACGAGATCCCCCGGTGCTTGGGGACGTCGGGGTTGGTCCGGGCGAGCAGCATCCCGAAGTCGGCCTGCATCGCCTGCGAGGTCCAGACCTTCTGGCCGGTCACGACGTAGTGGTCACCGTCGCGGATCGCCCGAGTACCGAGGCCGGCGAGGTCCGAGCCGCTGCCCGGCTCGCTGAACAGCTGGCACCAGCCGACCGTGCCGGCCAGGATCGGCGGGACGTGGCGGGCGATCTGCTCCGGCGTGCCTTCGGTGAGGATCGTGGGCGCCGCCATCAGGTGACCGAGGCCGCCGGGTGGGGGGAGCGCGCCGTACGCCTGGAACGTCTCGCGGACGACGGTCTCGGCCTTGGCCGGCAACCCGCGCCCGCCGTGCTCGACGGGAAACTGCGGCTTGCTCCAACCGGCCGCGGCGACGCGCCGCCACCACTCGCCCACGACGAGGTCGGGGTGCCATTGCTCGTCCAGCCACGCGCGCACGTCGTCCGCCAGGGTCGGCGGCAGCTCCGTGGTGACGTCGGTGAGCGTCAATGTCCTGGGACCCCCTTGCGCCCGCCGAGTTGCGAACGTCGTCGAGGGTATGCGAAAAGCACGTTCTCGTCAATAGTCAACGTCGTTTCCACGCCCTCGGTAGGTGTGATCGACGCGGTGCTCAGCCGGCGGCGCGGCGCTGCTTCGCCTTGGTCCCGGCGAGCCGCTCCGACTCGAGCCGGCTGCGCTCGGCCTCGGCGTCGCTCAACCGGAACTGCTGCTCCCACCCGGCGGGGAGGCGGGCGCCGAGCCCGAGCAGGCCGAAGCGGATGAGCTGCTCGTTCCCGGGCAGCGGCGCGCCGATCGAGTTGCCGAGGTTGAGGTTGTGCTCGTAGGCGATGTAGGCCAGCAGGATCTGGCAGGCCGCCGTCGCCGGATCGCACTCGTCGATCTGACCGGCGACGCGGGCGTCGTCGATCAGCGTGGTGAACACGTCGACGATGGGTTTGCGGGCATGACCGAGGTGTTCCGGCGCACTCGCCGACACGCCGACGATGAAGCGCGTGACGGCGACGTTGTACGAGCGATCGGTGTGCTGGCGGGGATCGGTGGCGAAGTACAGCGCCGCGCCGAGGCGTTCGAGCGGGTCCGACCGGGTGCTGGCATGGCGCGCGAGCAGGCGGGCGAAGACGATCTGCGTCTCCTCCACGAGGGCGACGAGCAGGTCGTCCTTGCCGGAGAACAGCTGGTACACGACGCGCAGCGACAGGCCCGCCTCGCCGGCGACCTTCTGCATCGTGAAGTCGTCACCGCCGGACTCCTGGATCAGCCGTCCCGCCGCCGCGATCAGGGCCCGGCCCCGCTGCACGGCCTTGTCCGCGGCCGGGGCCAGCGAGCGACCGACGACACGGGACCGCCACTCGGGGCCGGCGTCGTCGCGCTCGTCACGGTCGGCGCGGGCGACGTCGGCGTCGCGCGGCCGAGGACGGGCGGCCGGTCGCTTCGGCGCGGTGGTCCGGCTCGTCGTTCCCATCGCCTCAGCCTAGGTTCGAGCGCCGCTCGACGGCCGGGACTCGACGGTCATGGACCGCTACGATACGTGAGAATGTCGTTCTCGGCAATCACCGGCCGCCGACCGGGCGCGGCCCACCGCGAACAGGGGCGTGGTGCCGGCCCGGCCAGTTCGAGCTCGACCGCCCCGGTTGCGAGGGCGACCACGGTGATGACGAACCCGTCGTCGGCGAGGTCGATGAGGCCGATCGTGCCGAGCACGTCCCGGTAGCCGTACGGCATCGTGGGGCTCCCCGGGTTGACGATCGCCGTCCCGTCGGCCAGTCCCCACACCATGGGCACGTGGGTGTGACCACACACGGCGATGTCGACCGGTCCGCCGAACCGGGTGGCGAGCAGGGTGCTGACGACGTCGTCCGGCCGGTCCTCGAGGTGCTCGAGGTCATGGGTGAGCCCGATGCGCAGACCGGCGGCCTCGACGACGAACGTCTCGGCCACTCGGGGATCGGAGGGGACGCCGGGGCGGCCGTCGCGCGGCTGCAACGGGTCGCCGTTCCCGCGGCTGGCCAGCGTCGGCGCCATGCGCTGCAGGTCGTCGAGGACATCGAGGCGGTGCAGGTCGCCACCGTGGAGGATCGCGGCGCACCCCTCGAACGCGGCGTGCACCTCGGCCGGCAGTTCGGTCGCCGCCTCGGGGATGTGCGTGTCGGACAGCAGGCCGATGCGCATCGGCGAGCGCGCCGCGAGGGTCTCGGTGCGTCGCTCGGCTGTGGTCACCTCACGATGATAACGTAGCTTCTCGTTGGCGAGAATGTAGTTCTCACCCACGCTCCCGACGGGGCGAGCCGGCGTCAGCGGGCGAGCTGCTCGTCGATCGCGGCGACGATCGTCGGGTCGTCGGGCACGATCGTGGGCGCGAACCGCCGGGCGACGGTGCCGTCGCGGGCGACGAGGAACTTCTCGAAGTTCCACACGACGTCGGGATCCTCGTTCGGCGTGATGCCGTGGCCGCGCAGCCGCTCACGGAAACCGTCGGCATCGCCCTCTGCCCGCGGGATGGCCGTCGTGAGGGCTTCGTACAGCGGGTGCTGGTCGTCGCCGGCGACGCTGAGCTTGGCGAACATCGGGAACTGCACGTCGTAGCTCGTGGCGCAGAACTCGGCGATCTCGTCGTTGGTGCCGGGCTCCTGGCCGCCGAAGTTGTTGGCCGGGAACCCGAGCACCTCGAAGCCCTCGTCGCGCTTGTCCTCGTAGAGGCGCTCGAGCGCCTCGTACTGCGGCGTGAGCCCGCACTTCGACGCCACGTTGACGATGAGCAGCACCTTGCCGGTGTGGTCGGCCAGCGTCGTGTCGTCACCGGTGATCGTGGCCAGGGGGATCTGCTGGAGGTCGTTCATCGCCGGCACGGTACCGGCGGCGGGACGGCGCCGTCATGTGGCGGTCGAGCCACGTTCAGGCGAACACGAACGCCGTCTTCGTCCGCGGCGCGGGGTCGACCCACTCGGGCAGGTTCGCGTGCAGGGCGCCGAGCACGTCGTGGGCGTCGCGGGTCACCGACCCGCGGTAGTCCTCGTCGGCGTCGCCGTACTTGAAGCTGAACTCGACGCACACCGGCGGGGTCGTCACGTCGTCGTCGTCGTGCCAGATCACCATCGCGCACTCGGCGTCGATGTCCCGCTTCCCGAGCAGCAGCGACGCGCCGACCAACACCAGCTCGCGGGCGCAGAAGTCGCCGACGACCGTGAGCTCGCCGTCGAGGTCGATGTCGCCGAGCTCGTCGGTCAGTCCCGGGAACAGGTCGGCGAGACGGGTGAGGCGGCGGAACTCGTCGCCGGCGCCGACGCGCACCGACGTCGAGTAGCTGAACACGCTGACGAACGGCGGCTTGACGTCCTCCTCGAACTTCGTCTCGGCGTCCTCGCTCCGACCCCTGGCGTCCATGTCTCGGTCCTGGGCCACGTAACGGTCGGCGTGGCGGAACTTCAGCGTCACCTGCCGTTCGTCGGTGGCGACGTCGATCCGCTCGCGGAAGATGTACCGGCTGCCGTCGAGGCTGCGCTCGGCGGTGTCGAAGAAGCGGATCCGCCGGTGGGCCTTGACCTCGTCGAAGGAGCCCTCGGTCGGGATGTCGGCCTCGCCGACCACGCGACGGACGTCGTCCCAGAACACCTCGACGGTGCGGCGGACGTCGGTCTCGGTCCCGGCGAACCGCTCGGGACGAAGCGCCACCTTGTACTCACGCGAGACGACGGGCCGCCGCGTCATGGTCGTACCCCCGGCCGCCCCATCAGAACACGATCCGCTCGGCGCGAACGATCCAACTCACCGGTGTCGCCGATCTCCAGCAGCGAGCGACAGGATCATCGAGCGATGATCCCCGTGATCAACCCGACGAGGAGCCCACCGAGCACCAGTCCCTCCCTTCTCGTCGGACGATACTTCGGCGGGAACCCGTCGTCGCTCGCACCGTCCAGGAGGCCCCATGCCGACGATGAACGAGCCCGCCTACCAACTTCGCCCGATCGGCGTCGTGCGCTCGTCGCTCGGCTCGCTGGACGACGCCCCGAACCAGGGCGACGAAGGCGCCCCGGACGCCGACCTGGTGCTCGACCCGGGGGTCGCCGAGGCGGTCGCCGACCTCACCGTCGGCGACGAGATCCTCGTCCTCACCTGGCTCCACCGCGCCCGGCGCGACACGCTGGCCGTCCACCCACGTGGCGACGAACGCCGCCCGCTCACCGGCGTGTTCGCCACCCGCTCGCCGGACCGGCCGAACCCGATCGGCCTCCATCGCGTCACGATCCTCGACGTCACCGGCACGACGCTGCATGTGCATGGCCTCGAAGCGATCGACGGCACGCCCATCCTCGACCTCAAGCCGGTGCTCGGATCGATCGATCTGCGCTGAGCTGATCCGGTGGCGCCGGCGCCTTGGCGCGCATGGTTGCAAGTGGAATCGAACGTGTGTACGATGATGGCCATGTCGGGTGAGGATCTCGAGGAGCGCATCAGAGAGGTGTGCGGGCAGCTCAACGCGGCGCACGCCCGCCTCGTCGAGTTGGTCGCCGAGGCCGAGGAGACCGGGGCGTGGGCGGTGTCGGGGGTCCGTTCGTTGCGGCATTGGTTGACGTGGCAGGCCGGTGTCGCCGGCCGCACCGCCGACACCCTGATCCGCCTGGCCGCCGCCCGCACCACGCATCCGGCGGTGAGCGCCCGGTTCACCGCCGGGGAGCTCACCGTCGAGCAGGCGGCGATCGCCGTCACCGTCCCCGCCCACTGCGACACCACGATCGCCGACCTGGCCGTGCGCTCCACGGTGGCGCAGTTGCACATCGAGGCCCGCATCGCCCGCCCAGCCCCGCAGCCGGCGAGCGAGCGGTCCCCGGAGTCGGTGTCGTTGCACGTCGACGACGACGGCCGCTTCCGGTTGCGTGGCGATCTCGACGCCGACCACGGCCGCCTCGTCGACGCCGCCCTCCACGAGGCCCGCGACCGCCTGTTCCACGCCGGCCAGATCGACGTCACCTGGGTCGACGCCCTCATCGACGTGATCAACCGCTCTCTCGACGCCGCCCCGCCCGCCCGCCGGCAACGGTTCCGCGTCAACCTGTTCCTCGACCCCGCCACCCCGATCGGGGCCCGCTGGGCCGACGGCACCGCCGTCCCCGACGCCATCACCCGCCACCTCACCTGCGACGCCACCCTCACCCCCACCTTCACGGCGCACGGCCGCCCCGTCGACGTCGGGCGCAGCCAACGCATCGTGGCCGACCGCACCCGCCGCCTCGTCCACCACCGCGACCGGGCCTGCCGCGTCCCATGGTGCGCCAACACCCACGGCCTCGAAGTGCACCACGTGCGCCACTGGCGCGACGGCGGCCGCACCGACATGGCCAACCTGATCACCCTCTGCGCCGCCTGCCACCGCCAACACCACCACGGCACCCTCGGCATCCACGGCGACGCCAACCACCCCGACGGGCTGACCTTCACCGACACCCACGGCCACCCCATCGACCCCACCACCCGACCCCATCAACCCACCGGCCCACCACCACCACCGCCACCCCAGCCCTACCGCCACCCCACCGGCGAACGACTCCAAACCCGCTGGCTCACCTACCCACCCGCACCCACAGCCGCGTAGACCGCTCGGCTCCCGCCCGACCGGGTTCAGTTCCGGTGTTCGCGGTCGGCCTCGCGGAGGCGGCGGGCGAGGCTGGCCAGGAGCTTCTGGGCCAACGCCGGCACCTCGTTGAGCACCGCGGCGAAGCTCGCCTCCGGGAGCACGTAGAGCCGGCAGTCCCGAGCCGCCACGACCGTCGCCGACCGCGGCCCGCGGTCGAGCAGGGCGAGCTCGCCGAAGTGGTCGCCGGTGTGCAGCTTGGCGACCACCTCGCCGTGGTGCTCGATCGTCGCCTCACCGTCGGCGATCAGGTAGAAGTCGTGTCCGGCCTCGCCTTCGGTGCAGATGACGTCACCGGCGGTGAACTGCACCGGCCGCATGACCAGCGCGATGCGGTCGAGCTCGGACGGGAGCAATCCGGCGAACAGTGGGACCGCCCGCATGAACTGCTGGAGCTCCGACTTCGGCGCCACGTCCTCGACGCTAGTGGGGCGACGCAGACCTCGGGCCCGCGGATCTACAGTGCTCGACAGCGGGCCCGAGGGGAGGCATGGTCATGTACGGACGTCGTCATGTCGTTGGTGGGTGCGCGGTGCTGGCCCTGAGCCTTGGGCTCGTCGCTGCCCCCGGCGGCGCCGTCGCTGCCCCTGGCGGGCACGGCGGACCGCGGTACACCGCCGGTGCGGCCGGCGCCGGTGACGCCTACTTCCCGTTCGCCGGGAACGGCGGCTACGACGTCATCCACTACGACCTCGACATCACCTACACACCGCCGGGACCGGCGCCGGCGCCGCTCGTCGGCCAGCTCGAGGGCGTCGCGACGATCGACCTCGTGGCCACGCAGGACCTCGACCGCTTCAACCTCGATCTGCGCGGCATGGACGTGCGGGCGATCACCGTCAACGGCAAGCGGAGCCACGAGGTGGCAACGCCAGCCGACGGCACGGAGGTCGAGGGATCGGCCTACTGGCAGGTGCAGGACGATGCCGCACGGGTGTGGGAGCTGACGGTGCAGCCGCGCCCGAAGATCAAGGAGGGTCAGCGGGTGAGGATCGTGGTGACCTACGGCGGGCCGACGACGCGACCGGAGGACATCGAGGGCGCGCTGTACGGCTGGGTGACGACGCGCGACGGTGCGATGGTCGTCGGCGAACCGGAAGGGTCGATGACCTGGTACCCCGTGAGTGACCATCCGACCGACAAGGCCACGTACAGCTTCGAGATCAAGGTCCCGGCCGGCAAGGTGGCGGTCGCCAACGGGCTCCCCGCGCGGAGCCCCGTGACGGCGAACGGCTGGACGACCTGGTACTGGCGCGCGCCGGACGCGCAGGCGAGCTACCTCACCACGGCGTCGGTCGGCGACTACACCCTCACGACGTCGACCACCGCCTCCGGCCTGCCGATCATCGACGCCGTCGACGACGCCCTGACGGCCGGCAACCGCGCCATCACCGTCGCCGGCCTGGCGCAGCAGCCCCAGATGATCGACGTCTTCGAGGACGCCTTCGCCCCGTACCCGTTCAACTCCTTCGGGTCGATCGTCGACGACGACACCGTGGGCTACGCCCTGGAGACGCAGACTCGTCCGGTCTACTCACGTGTCGCCCGCGCTGGGACGGTCGCCCACGAGCTCGCCCACCAGTGGTTCGGCAACGCGGTGAGCCCGGAGCGCTGGCAGGACATCTGGCTCAACGAGGGCTGGGCGACCTACGCCGAGTGGGTGTGGAGCGAGGCCTCCGGCGGCGACACGGCGCAGACCCTGTTCGACGACATCATGGCCATCCCCGCGGACGACTCGTTCTGGAACCTGACCGTCGCCGACCCGGGGCCGCTCGGGCTGTTCCTCGCCCCGATCTACGACCGCGGCGCGGCGACGCTGTACGCGCTCCGGGTCAAGGTCGGCGACGAGGCGTTCTCCGACGGGACGCGACTCTGGCTCGAGCGCTACGACGACGGCACCGCCACCACCGAGGACCTCGAAGCGGTGTACGAGGAGACGTCGGGCCAGGATCTCGGTGCGTTCTTCGACACCTGGGTGCGCACACCGTCGAAGCCCACCACATGGTGAGCGCCGCGGGCGCGGACACCAGGGAACCGGCGCCGGGCCACGGACTCCGGACCGTTACTGTTCAACGAAACGGTCCCGAGGGAGCCGGTGCGAGCCGGGATTGGATGCGCCGTGACATCGATCGGTCGGCAGGAAGGCAACTTCGTGGGCCGGGCCTCGACGATGCGTCGGCTCGACCGGTGGCTGTCCGATGCGATCGGCGGCTCGCCGCGACTGGGGGTCCTCACCGGTGAGCCGGGGATGGGGAAGTCGCGCGTCGTCGCGGAGTGGTTGCTGCGGTCACGGTCCGACGCCCTGCGAGTGCTGATCGGCTCGTGCCACGAGCACATCGACATCCCGTTCCTCCCGCTCGCGACGGCGCTCGAGCAGGTGCCTGCGGCCGCCCAGTTCCTCTACCCACCGGACACGTCGACGTCGACACCGGACTGGGATCTCCGGCGCTTCCTCGGCGCCGCCCGCGGTCTCGTCGAGGCCGCGTCGTCCCGTCCGACGGTGCTGGTGCTGCACGACGTCCATTGGGCCGACTCGGCGACGCTGGAGTTCGTCGCCCACCTGACCGCGCTGGCGAAGCGTGCGGCGACGACGGAGCCGGTGCAGCTGCTCGTCCTGTTGACAACGCGACCGAACGAGGGTGTGCCGAAGGTGCAAGCGACGCTGCGCCGACTGCTGCTCGAACCCGGGACAGGGAACGACAACCTGTCCGGGTTGAACGAGCTGGAGGTCAACGAGCTGCTCGAAGGCATGTTCACGACGCGCCCGAGCCGTCAGCTCGTGCACGGGATCGCCGTCGCCACGCACGGCAACCCCTTGCTCGTCCGGCTGCTGGTCGATCGCCTGGAGGCCAACGGCCAGCTGATGGTGTCGGGCCGACGGGTGGTGTCGAGGAGCGACCCGGAGCGCTTCCTCGTGGCGTCCGATCACGAAGCGGCGTGGCAGCAGCGCCTGGACCTGGTCCCGGCGAGCGACCGGCGTCTGCTCGTCATCGCCGCGCTCCTCGGGGACGAGTCACCGGCGGAGTACGTGCGGGTCGCGGCCGAACTGGCGGACCACGAGCTCGACGACTTCTTCGAACGCGCCGAGGGGGCGGGGCTGCTCACCGAGCGTGACGGCTGCTACCACTTCGACCATCCGCACCTCCGCAGCGCACTGGTCGCGGCGGTACCCGGCCGGCGTCGTTCGCGGCTCGAAGCGCAGATCGCCGCCCGGCTCTGGGCGAGGTACCACGACGAAGGCGGCACGCACGTGCTGGCGATCTTGCAGCACCTTCGCCAGGCGGGCGCGGGGATCGCCATCGACGACGTCGACGACCTGCGGCTGGCGGCGGCCGCGCAAGCGAGCCGACAGGGCATGTGGGAGCGGGCGGCGACGTACTACGAGGACGCCATCGCCGCATTGCCCCCATCGGCCGCTCCCCTGCAGCGCGCCGTCCTCGAGCTCCGCGCCGGGCAGGCACACCACCGCAACCAGGACTTCGCGCTTGCCGTACCGCACCACCTCGCGGCGATCTCCCTGGCGAAGGCGGCCGACGACCTCCCGATCTGGGGCGAAGCGCTCTTCTGGCTCGCCGGTGCGAACGTCCTCGAGCAGGCGGGCGGCGGGTACTACGACGATCGTCTGGTCGGCGAGTTCCTCGAGCGAGCCGGCGACGACGTCGCCGACGAGCGGGCGCTCTTGCTGGCGTACCGCGCCCAGCACGCGTTCGGGCGCTTCGACGCCGCCGCCGGGCACGACGCCATCACCGAAGCGGCGCGCCTGGCCCGCCAGTCGGGCCGCGTCGAGATCCGCCACTTCGTCGCCCACATCGAAGGCGTGAACCGGCTCGGCATCCTCGACCTCGCCGGCGCCGAATCATCGTTCGAGGAAGCTGTCGTCCTCAACGACGAACACGCCGACCCTTGGCTGGCCGTGTGGGCACACATCGGGCTGCCGCTGGTCCACGTGGCGACCGGTGACCTGCCGGCGGCCGACATCGGTGCGGCGCGAGCGGTGGAGGCAGCGGCCGACAACTTCCAGTGGAACCTCCACGGCCTGGCGCTCGCGTTGCGCGCCGCAGTCGCGCTCGGACAAGGACGGATCGTCGACGCCCGCCACTACGCGCGCCTCGGCGTCCAGAGCTACCACCGATCGGACTTCTTCTACGCCGGAGCGATCGCCTATCCGCACCTCGTCGCCTCCCACGCCTACGTCGGTGACCACGTCGGCGCGCGGTTGGAGGTCGGCCGTTGGACGGACCGGATGGGGCGACTGGGTCGTACGCACGTGCTGCTCGTCGAAGCGCTCTGTGGCTCACCCGAGCGCCTCGCCGACGAGCTCGCCGACCACGGTGAGCTGAGCATGTCGCCGGTGCCGTCCCTGTTCACGATCCACCCGGTACTCGTCGCCGTGGAGGTCGGGTGCCGCCTCGGCGATCGGGACCTCCTGGAGGCCGCCTCCGCCCACCTCCAGGTGCTCGTCGACCGAGGGGTGGCCTTCGGCGTCGAGTGGTCGATGTCGGTCCATCGGGCCCAGGCCGAGGCCGCCGTCGCCCTCGAGCGCCACGACGAAGCGGCGCGCCTCGTCATCGATGCGATGACCGCTGCCCAACGGTCGGCGTCGCCGCTGGAGGTGGCGAGGACGCTGGTCGTGCGGGCGCAGCTCGGGCGGGTGTCGGGCGCCGACGGCGGGGCCGTCATCGCCGACCTCCAGGGCGCGCTCGCCTTCTTCGAGGACAACCACATGGCACCGTTCGCGGAACGCGCCCGCCTCGTGATGCCCGATGCGGCGCTGGGCATCCGCCGCGACATCGTGATCGTGTACACGGACCTCGTCGAGTCGACGCGCCTCAACGTCACGATGGGCGACTCCTTGTTCGCCGAGCTGCTCCAGGAGCACAACCGTGTGGTCCGAGAGCGGTTGCGGGCCCACGGGGGCGTGGAGTTCACCCACACGGGCGACGGTGTCGGGGCGCGCTTCGCCACCGTCGATGCGGCGCTCGAGTTCTCGATCGGCTTGCAGCGACGGTTCGACCAGTTGAACGAACGCCACCAGGACTTCCGCCTGAACGTCCGCATCGGGATCGCCCGCGGCGACGCGATCGAGCTCCGGGGGGAGCACGGCAACCTCTTCGGCCTCACCGTCGTGCGGGCGGTGCGGATCTGCGCGCACGCCGACACCGGCCAGGTCCTGGTCGGCGAAGAAGTGCTCGCTCGGGTCGACCCGGCGACGACGGCGTCGCGCGTGGCCGGTCGCTTCCCTCTGAAGGGCTTGGCCGAGCACGAGGAGCTGTACGAGGTCAGCCGGATCCCGCTCTCGGCCGCCGAGGCGGCTGCGCCGTCCTAGGGAGGTCCGGCGAGATCCGGGTGGATGACTCGCGACACGCGCGTCGCGCCGGCGCCGTCATCGTGGAAGACGACGATGCCCGTCGTCGCCAGGTCGGCGGGCTGCGGTGGGAACGGACGATCGACCGTCGCCAACAGGCTGTCGTCCCATCCCGTCGCCGGCTCGTCGGAGAAGAGCGTGAGCACGACGCGCCGCGTCGCGCCCGTACCCCGCCAGCCGACCCAGGCCTGGTCCATCGGTTGGCCACACCCCCACAGCGTGTCGATCGACGCCACCTCCGTCGCGGGGTCCGGGACGGGATCGTCGTGGCCGATGCCGAACGCCAGCTCCAGCGCCGCCCGGATGCCGTCGCGGTACAGGAGGCGTCGAGCGCGACCACGTCTGACCTCCTCGGTCTCCCGGCTGCCCGTCGCGACCTTGGCCTTGCCGAAGACCTCCTCGAACAAGTGGCGGTGATCGGCTGCATCCTTGGCCAGCAGAGCGGTCGCGAACGCGGTCTTCTCCACGTTCCTGCGCAGTTCGTCCAACAACGTGGCCGCCTGCGCCGGATCGCTGACGTACTCGTCGAGCGCGTCGGTGATCGGGTGTCGTCCGAACCGGTACGGGGGCACGGCGCTACCTCCCTCGCGACCACGCGGGCCTGGGAGTCGGTGCGCTCCCCTGCCGGTCGTGGACTAGCTTCTTCCCTGGTCGACCACCCTAGACGAGCGCCTGACCGGCGTGGGCTGTCCGCTCTGGAGGTCCGTGTGTCCACGCTGAACGCCGACGAGATCCAAGGCGACATCGCCCCGGGCTTTCGGCGGAGCTACCACCCCGAGTTCCACCAAGCGTTCATCCCGCTGCGGATGACCGATCCCGCCGCGGCACGCGGGTCGTTGCGGAGGCTCCTCGGCAGGATCACCTGGAGCAGTGATCTCACCGGTCGCTCCCGCCGCAGCGGCGGCACGGGAACGCGAACGGACGGTCAGCCCGATGTGAACATCGCGTTCACGAGCACCGGCCTGCGCCAACTCGAGCCCGAGCTCGGCGACGGCATGGACGACGCGCTCGACGAAGGGCTCGCTCGCCGCACCAGCCGCTTCCGACTGCTCGGCGCACCAGACGAGTGGGTCATCGGCAGGGACGACCAACGCATCGACGCCCTGCTCAACGTGGGATCGACCGAGCCACTCGACGGCAGGGTCGCCGGGCTCATCGGCGCCGGCTTCGAGGAGGTGAGGAACACCAACGGTCGACGCTTCATCGGCAAGGCGCTGCCGGGCGGGATCGAGCACTTCGGGTTCCGCGACGGGCTGTCCCAGCCGCGCTTCGCGCTCCCGGCGAAGCCAGGAAAGGCCGCCCAGGGACCGCCGGATCAGGGCCGCCAACGGGCATCGCGCCGCCACGCCACGTACCTCGACGTGCCGGCCCTCTCGACCTACGGCGACCCGTCGACGCCCGTGCAGTCGGCGCCGCGCCCGAAGCCGGTGACGTTCCTCGCCAGCGACCCGCGGCTGCCCGCGAGCCAGTTCATCGTTGATGAGGACAGCTTCTGGGGCAACGGTTCGTTCATGGTGTGGCTGCGGCTGCGACAGCGGGTCGACGCCTTCCGCCACGCCTGCGAGATGGTCGCCCGCCGGCTCTCGCTGGAGTGGGGTCAGCGGGTGTTGGAGCACGAGGCCGCCGGCCTGCTGGTGGGCCGATGGCCGAACGGCACGTCACTCGCCCTCATGGGGATGTTCGACCACAACGAGTTCTCGTATCGCCAGGACTCGAGGTTCCGGGCGGACCCGCTCGGACTGCGCTGCCCGCTGGCTGCGCACAGCCGCAAGATGAACCCCCGTACGACCGGCGACCGTGCCAGGCTCATCCTCCGTCGTGGCATCACGTACGGCGCGCCCGGCGCCGACGGCGCGGACCGCGGCCTGTTGTTCGTCGCCTACCAGGCGAGCATCGAGCGCCAGTTCGAAGTGCTCCAGCGCGTCTGGGCCCACGAGGGCCAGTTCCCGGAGCGCTTCGGCTCCGCCGACCCGATCATGGGGGTCGCGGCGGCACCCATGAGCATCGAGATCCCGAATCCGAACGGTCGCGGCTCCGTCGGCATCCGCCTCCGCAACGACTGGGTCGTACCGACCGGCGGCCTCTACCTGTTCGTGCCGTCCCGCCGGGCCATCGAGGTGCTCGCGGCCGGCTGACCTCCGAGCGGCACGGCACCGAGCGCGGACAGGGCCTCGCGCTCGTCTTCGAAGATGTGGCCGTTGACGGCGTACAGCCGGCGAGCGCGCTCGTGCAGCTCCCGGAGGCCGGCCTCGTCGAGCAGGACCCCGGTGATCTCGTTCATCCAGTACGTCATGGCGCCGGTCCTCTCGCTCGTGTCCCCCAACCGTGCGCCGAACCGGCCGAGGCGTCAGCGTCAGCTGGCGCACATCGACGGTTGTGCGCCACATGACGCTGACCGCGCCCCTCGCGAGGAAGACAGTGGCATCACCACACCCGAACCCCGACAGAGGTGACCACCGTGAGCGACGACTTCCACCATGCCTTGGCGAAGGCGCACCAGGCTCGCCTGTTCGAGGACGCGAGCCGTGCCGCGCAGGCCAGCGCCGCCCGCAGGGCCCGGAGGGCGGCCCGCCGGGCCGTGCGGCTCGCGCACCTCCGGTCACCGACGTTCGACGACGCCGCCTGACGTACTCCGCCGGCTCAGCCGGCGAGTCGAGCGAGGCTCGCGCGGTCGACGACCCGACTCCGACCGCGGGCCAGTTCCACCACGCCGCGCCGCTCGAGGTCGCGCAGCACGCGATTGACGGTGGCGCGCGTGGTGGCCGTCAACATGGCCAGGTCGTCCTGACTGAGGCGGATCCAGCCGTCGCCGTCATCGGCGATGCCGACGTCGTCGAGACGCAGGAGCTCGCGCTGGATCCGCTTCACAGCGGGCGTGAACAGCAGCTCGATCACCAGCGTGGTCAGCGCCAGGTTGCGCTGCGCCAGCGCGCCGAGCAAGTAGCGATCGATCGCCTGACCGGCCGAGCCACCGCGCAGGCGCTCGAGCTCGCGCCGCCGCAGCATCCGCGTCCGACCGGGCCGGAGCGCGGCAACCGTGGCGGAACGGTACGCGTCGGGCTGCAACAACGCGAGCTCGCCGAAGACCGATCCGGGCGGGAAGACGTTGACGATCAGCACGTGTCCAAGGGTGCTCGCGCTCCGCGCGACGAAGAGCCCCCGCTCGACGAAGTGCAACGAGTCGGCCGGATCGCCTTCGTGGAACACGACTTCGTTGCGGGCGAACTGCCGTTCCGTGGTGTGGCCCATGACCTCGAGACGCTCGTCCACGCTCAGCTGCTCGAAGAGTCCCGTCACCGCGAGCGGTTCTACCACCCGCCGCCAGCGTGCTCAGCTGGCGGCCGGGAGGTCGGCGAGCCGAGCGACGTGAGCGTCGCGGCGCAGGCGCTCGAGCAGTCGCCGGCGGCTGGGGCCGAGGCTGCCCACTGGTCGGCCGACAGCGCGGCTGATCTCGTCGTAGCCGGGGCGGTCGTCACGATGCAGCAGCAGCAGGAGCTCCTGGTCGCGGGCGCGCAGGCGCCGGAGCGCGATCCGCACGCCACGCACTGCCTCGTCGCGGCGATGGCGGGCCAGGGCGTCCGCTTCCGTGTTGCTCGTGCAAGGGCGGTCGTGGGGCAGCGGCGTGGGCTCCATCCGCGCGTCCCGGTGGCCCAGCTGGGCGGCCAGCCGTTGGGTGACGATCCGCAGCCACGCGATGAGCGTCATGGGGTCCCTGATCTGTCCGCACTTCAACATCAACCGGACCCAGACCTCTTGGACGATGTCGTCGACGTCAGCGCGTCGCCACGCGTGTCGCTCGGCGTGCCGCCGGACCATCGGCTCGCACAGCCGGATCAGATCGTCGAGTGCCTCGACGCGCCCGCGCTGCAGCGCCACCAGCATCGACGCGGCCTGAGTCGGATCGATGACCGACGACGTGGTCGTCCCGCTGGCTTCCATCCCTCGATGGTGAACGACCGCCGCCCACGTGTCGTCGACGGCGGACGCACTGCGAACGTGTCGGCGGACACGGTTCTCGACACCGCGCGGACCCTCGCCGGCCGACCGGTACCGTCTGCGACCAGTGGTCGATGGCGCCGGACCCTTCCTGGATGCACTCGACACTCGGGCCCGGGTCCGCTTCGCCGAGCTCGGTCGGATCAAGCGTCATCGGACCGGCGACGTCCTGTTCCTCGAGGGTGACCGCAGCACCAACGTGCTGGCGATCAGGCACGGCAACGTCAAGGTGACCACGACGACCGCGGACGGGCACGAGCTCGTGCTCGCCATCCGAGGGCCGAGCGAGCTGGTCGGCGAGCTGGCGGCCCTGGACGACCGCGAGCACCGTCGTTCGGCGACCGTGATCGCACTCAACGCCGTCGCCGTCCAGCTGGTCCCGAACGACGAGTTCGTCGGGTTCCTCGAGCAGCACCCGCGCGCGCTCCTGGCACTGACCCGGACGGTCATCGGCCGTCTTCACGATGCCGACCGCCGGCGCGCCGAGTTCGGCGCCTACGACACGCTGGGTCGAGTGGCGCGCGTGCTCACCGAGCTGGCGCGGAGCCAGCACCCGACGGCCGCCGGCGACGTCCGGCTCGATCCCCCACTCACCCAGCACGAGCTCGCCGGCCTCGTGGGCGCCTCGCGTGAGTCCGTCGTTCGAGCCCTGGCCGAGCTGCGCCGGCGAGGCGTGATCGAGACCGGACGACGCTCACTCGTGGTGCGCGATCTGCCGAGCCTCCAGCGGTTCGGTCGCTGAAGGACGCCCCTGGGCCGAACTTCGTGCCCTCCCCGCGTCGATGAGTCCTGACCGCTGACGGCGTCGAACGAGCAGCGGCGTGACCGGACGCGAGGTGAGACGGAGGCGACCATGACGGTGCTGTTGGACATGGCGGTGTCGCTGGACGGGTGCATCAGCGCGCCCGACGGGTCGGACGGCGGGCTCCACGACTGGTACTTCGACCCGACCCCGCCGAGCCGGGCCGTCATCGACGAGCTGATCGACCAGGCCGGTGCGCTGCTGCTCGGGCGCGGCGCGTACGGAGCCGGCGACGACGCCGGCGGCTGGGACGACTCGCCGTATCACGTGCCGCACGTCGTCGTCACCCACCGTCCACCGGCCCGACCGCCGGAAGGTCGGGTGGAGTTCGTGTTCGTCGGCGACCTGCACGAGGCGGTCGCCACGGCGACGCGGCGAGCCGGGGACGGCGTCGTGGCGCTGGGCGGTGGTGCCCACATCACACGGCAGTGCCTGGCGGCGGGGCTCGTCGACGAGATCCAGCTGCACGTCGTCCCGGTCGTGCTCGGCGGACCGCAGCTCTTCACCGGCCTCACCACGCCGGCGGCGCTCACCAAGTTGCCGCGTCGTCGACGCACCGAACGTCACCCACCTCCACTACCGCGTCGAACGCTGAGGCAGCCGGCTGTCGCGGCCACGCGAGCAAGCTGCGACACTGGGCCCCATGAAGTCGCCATGGAAGCAGGTGGCTGCGCTCACGCCCGACGCCCAGTACCTCGTCCTGGCCTCGAGCATCCCGCCGAAGAGCGTCACCTCCACGTGGAAGCTGTTCCGCGGCTCACGCGCCGTTCGCCGCCAGCTCCTCGCAACTGACGGGGTGTTGGGGTTCTCGATGCTCGCCGAGCCGCTGCGCAAGCACTACGCGACGTTGTCGGTCTGGCGCGACGAGGCCGCGCTGGAGGCCTTCGCCGGGGCCCATCCCCACGATCGACTGATGAAGGACCTCGCCCCGGCGATGGGCGAGACGACGTTCATCCGCTGGACGATCTCCGGCATCGACGGTCCGCCGTCCTGGCGCGACGCCCTCACCCGCCTGGGCTGAGCGTCACCAGTAGGTCTCGACAGGGCGGACCTCGACGGCGCCACCATGACGCGCTGCGGGGATCTGCCCGGCGAGCTCGATCGCGGCGGCGAGGTCGTCGGCCTCGAAGAGCAGGTAGCCGCCGATCGCGCCCAGCGGACCGTTGACCGGGCCTTCGGTGGTCGTGGTCGCTCCGTCCTGCACGCGCACGGTGGTCGCCTGCTCGGGACGTCCGAGCGGCAGGCCAGGCGTCACGCCGGGGGTCGAGTTGATCCTCCCGTAATCGGCGTAGATCGCCTGCTGCTCGTCCTCGGCCAGTGTCGCCCAGGCGTCGGGATCGGTCGGGAGGGGCGTGGTGCCCTGGTAGATCAGCAACGCGAACTGCATGTCGTCCTCCTCGGTGGTCGCATCGTCACGGGGTATGACGCCCGGGACGACGTCGATGTGACCGGAGGCGACCTCAATGCGTGGACGGATCTCGCGGTCGGTCGACGGAGGCGACGAGACGGCGACCCTGCACGGTCAACTCGATGTCCTCGAAGCACGGCCCGGGAGTGCCCCCGACGCGGATGGCCCAGATGAGCAGCCGCCCCTTGGCGGCATCGAGCGAGGCGGCCATCGTCGCGGCCGTCCAGCCGAGGCGCCGGGCGAGGGCCGCGCTGTCGAGCTGCCCATCGGGTGCGTCGCCGGCGCCGATCGTCCGCAGCATCATCACCAGATGGTCGTCGGCGGCGGCATCGTCGACCGCCGGGCGCCCGCTCATGACAGCGGACGCTTCGTGGCCTGCTTGGCCTTCTTCTCCCCGCGCTTCTCCTTCAGCGACTTGCCGGACTTCTTCGATTGGTGTTGGCGTGGCGATTTGTCGGCCATCTGGTCCTCATTCTCTCTGGTGGATCGTGTGCGCTGACGGCGTCGTGATGCAGGCGTGGACGTACGCGAGCTTGTCCACCACGGCGTCCGCCGGCTCGAACGGATAGAGGTGGGTCGAGCCCACCGTGTCGGCGAGGTCGTCGACGGCACGGGCGATCGGGGTCCACAGATGCAGGATCTCGCGGAGGGTGGCGCCGGCCGGGACGGGGAGCTCGTCGCCCGGTCGCGGTCCGACGTCGACCAGGCCGTGGGCCGCCGCGGTGTCGACGAGATCGACGAGGTGGAGGTAGTGGGCGAACGTCTCCGCCCAATCCTCGTGCGGGTGAGCCTGGGCGTACCGGGTGACGTGCTGCGACCCGTCGCCCGCTACGTCGGCGCCCGAGTAGTAGCGCTCGAGCGCCGGGCCGTAGTCGGCGCGCTCGTCGCCGAACAGCGAGCGGAAGCGCACGAGATCGTTGCGTTCGTCGACGAGGTACCGCCAGTAGTGGTGCCCGACCTCGTGACGGAGGCTGCCGAGGAGCGTGCGGAACGGCTCGCCCAAACGCCGCCGCAGATCGTCCCGGTACGTCGGGTCGGCCTCGGCGAGGTCGAGCGTGACGACGCCGTCGAGGTGGCCCGTCAAGCCGCGCTGCCCTGGCAGGTGCACGAGGTCGAAGACGAGACCGTCCGGCGTCGCGGCCGTCCGCGGTCGCACCGGCAGGGACAAGCGATCGAGTTGGTGCACCAGCCGCCGCTTGCTCGACTCGGCGACGGCCCACGCGGCGATGGCGTCCGGCCGTCCCTCGTCCGGCCGTCCGCGGGTGAGCGCGCACGACCGGCACCACGTTCCGCCCGCCGCCGGCAGCATCCAGTTGCATCCCCACGCCGCGTTGAGGCACCGCCAGTACTCCCTCGCGTGCCCGACGATGCCGTATCCCGCCTCGTTGGCGGTCGGGAGGAGCTCGCGGATCGTCCGTTCCTCCGGCACGTACCCGAGCATCGACGCGCAGACAGGGCAGATCGCTGCGTCGAAGCGGACCTCGCTGCCGCAGTGCTCGCATGCGAAGTCGCGCATCAGCGGGTTCGGCCGGCTAGCCGGCCTGTGCTTCGGAGCACCGCCAGCAGTCGGCGACGTCGTCGAGGGGGTCCGCATGGGTTGCGAACCGGCCCGGCCGGACGACCCGGCCGGCATCGGGCCCGTCGGAGTAGCGCACCGCGATGTCGGGGCGGGACCCGGTCGTGTCGACGAACTCGACGACGGCCGGCCGCAATCCGAGATCGGCGGAGCCGGCGTCGTGCACGAGCACGCGGTCGCCGCGACGGAGTGAGTCCCATCGGAAGCGGAGCATCATGGCGCACACTCCTGCACCGGCAGCAGAGAAGGTCGAGTGGGCGAAGGCGTCGTGGTGTCATGCATTGGTCGTGACCTCCTGGTGGGGTCGGTGGGCGCCGTCGCCATCGCCCCACATGGCGGCGAGGACCTCGGCGGTGGTGAACGTGGCGAAGCCGATCCTGCAGTCGGCGATGCCGAACGGAACGAGGATCGTGTCGCCGTGGCGGAGCGCGCCACAGGAGTAGACGACGTTGGGGACGTAGCCGTCGCGCTCGTCCGGCAGCGGAGCGAGCAACGGCTGCTCGGTCTGGCCGATGACGACGGTCGGGTCGTCGAGGTCGAGGAGGAGGGCTCCGATGGAGTAGGTGCGCATCGGACCGACGCCGTGCGTGAGGACGAGCCAGCCCTCGTCGAGCTCGATCGGTGAGCCGCAGTTGCCGGCCTGGACGGCGCTCCACACGGTGTCGGCCACGTCGAGGGTCACCGACGCCGGCCAGTGCCTGATGTCGTCCGACCTGGCGATGGCGTTCGTCTGGCCATCGTGACGGGACGAGCGCGTAGAGGTCGCCACCGATGCGGCGAGGGAACAGGGCCAGCCCCTTGTTGGCAGCGGCGGCGCCGAGCAGCGGCGAGGAGGTGAAGGCGTGGAAGTCCTTCGTCGTGAGCAGCTGCTGCGCGATCGCCGATCCGTCGTACGCCGTGTACGTCGCGTGGTAGGTCACCGTTCCGTCGTCGTCGACGAAGCGAACGAACCGGGCGTCCTCGAGGCCGTTCGACTCGGCCTCGGTGGACGGCGCGAGGACCCGCTCGTCGATGGCGGACGACATCGGGAACCGGACGGCGTAACACCGTGACGCCCGCTCGATCAACCGGGACACGGTGCGCGGGACATCGCGACGTGTGTCCTGCTGCGCCTCGAGACGGTGCAACCGCTCGATCAGCTGGCCCGACGTGAAGCGCGAGCCCAAGTCCTCGAGCACCCAGCGGACGGACTCCGTGTCGACGTCGAGGTCCAGGTCTCGGAACAGCCCGGCATCGAGCGCGGCGTCCTCGGTCGTCCCCGCGGTCGTGAACGGCCCCGGGTGGTCGATCGCTGACGGAGCCGTCGCGCCCGATCACGCCGGATCGGAAGCCGATCGACGATCGGTGGCCCTCACCGATCTGACGCACGCTCAGGACGAAGCGCAGCTCCCCCGGCGCCAGACCGTCCTGGTCGACCGCCGGGACCGCGCTGGGGTTGCACACCGCCGCCGCTTCGACCGCGTACTCCTGGGTGAACGTGGCGCCGAGCAGCAGACGCCGCTGCTCCGACAGCTCGACGTTCGGCGCGACCCGGTTGGCGAGGCGCTTGGCGTGACGTTCGAACATCTGGGCCAGGTCGCGATGGCGGTCTCCGAACCGTTCCACGATGTCGTCGAGCGCGGCCGCCACGTCGGCGTCACTCAGTCCGAGGACGTGGGCGACGACGCTCGACGCCCGTCCTTCGTGTTCGCCGGCGAGGGCATGGCCAGGCACGAACAGCTGACCGACGACGCGTGCGGCGTCGGGGCGCACCCCGATCGGGCTGCGGGCGACGAAGCCGTGCGAGCCGAGCGGCGCGGTCATCTGCTCGGGGCCATCGCTCTGGCGTGTTGCAGCGTGGTGATCAGCGCGAGCGTCGACTCGGTGCCCTGGTTGCGGTTCACCCCGTCGACCTCGAGGCCGTCATAGCCGGCGCCGCGGTCGACGTCACCCACGGGGACACCCACATCGTTGGCGCCGAGGAACCATCCGATCGCCAGGTCGACGCCGTCGAGCCAGGCGGGATCACCGGTGACCGCGTAGGCGCGCGCACAGGCGTCGGCCATCGCGGCTGCCTCGATCGGTTGCTGATCGAACCTCGGTGGCCGATCGTCCGGTCCGGCTCCCCCGGTGCCGGTCGGTGACAGGTGGCCACCGACCGTCTCGCGGGCCAACAACCACCGCAAGGCGGTGAGGCCGTCGTCGAGCACGTCGTGCCGGTCGAGCAGGGCGCCCGCGACGATGAGGGCCTCGGCGAGGACGGCGTTGGCGTACGTCAGCCGTGCTTCGGGCCACGACCACTCCGGGTCGTCGGCGGGTCGACCGATCGCTTCGATGCAGTCGACCAACAGCCGCCGTGCGCCGAGGTGGTGCGGTTGGACCGCGAGGACCTCGGCCGCGCCGAGCGCCGCGAACGACATCGCGCGAGGCCACGGCGCCCGTTGCTCCAACCCGCGAGCGAACGACGATCCTGCGCTCTGGCGCATCCAGTCCTCCGGCGCCAGGTGCATCGCCGTGCCGAACGCCCACATCGCGCGGCCCCAGCAGTCCTCGACACCGCGCCGACCACGCCACCGACCGCCGGCCGACCTCCTGTTGCGCACCTTGCCGTCGACGCCCTGCGCTTCGTGCAGGAACGAGTACGACATCCGCGCGAGTCCAGCGACCGTGCGGTCGGGCCGTGACTCGCGACAGGCGGCGACCAGCAGTCTCGCCATGTCGTCCGTGCAGTACCCCTCGACGACCCGCGGCAGCGCATGGTCGGCGTGCTCGAACGTTCCGATGCCGTCGCTCATGGCCACGATGTGCTCGAAGGACGGCTCCGGCGCGTTCACGCGCTCGCCGCCTCGGCGACCAGCAACGTGGTGGCGAGCTCGTCGTAGCGGCGGGCCACTGCCGGCCATGACAGGTCGGGCGCCAACCGCCGGCACTCCGCGGCCATGCGGGCGAGGAGCTCGGGATGGTCGACGACGCTGCAGACGACGTCGGCGAGCGCCGACGCATCCCGCTGCGGCACGACGATCCCTGCCCCACCGCTGAGCAGCTCGATGGCGTGCGGGAACGCTGTGGCGACGACCGGCCGGCCGCACGGCGACAGCGTCGACGAGCACACCCGACGTGACCTGATCGTCCGAGTCGTACGGCAGCACGACCATGTCCGCGCCGCTGATCAACCGCGTCAGCGCCGGGAGGTCGCGATACGAGTCGTCGAACGACACGGACCTCGACGCGCCGGTCCGCCAGCACCGCTGCATCAGCATGTCCCGATACGCCTCGCCGTCCTGCGCCCGCACCTTCGGGTGGGTGGCGCCGGCGACGAGGTACGACGGGCGGGGCCGCAGCGTCGGCGAGCATCGCCATCGCGTCGATCGCCCACTCGATGCCCTTGCCAGGACCGAGCAGCCCCCACGTCAGGAGCCGCAACCGGCCGCTCCCTGGACGTCGCTCGACCGGCTCATCCAGCATCGCTCGGCGGCGTCGTCGCCCCATGCGGGATGACGGAGACCCGGCCGGCGTCGACATCGAAGTCCTCGATCAGGCGCCGGCGTGCGTGTTCGGTCATCACGACGACGGCGTCGGCCGCATCGCACACGCCCTCGAGGACGAGTCGTTGGTGCGCCGTCGGATGGCGGACGACGGTGTGCGCCACGACGATCGACGGCACCGACAGCGCGTCCAGCACGCCCAGCACGTCGTCACCGTCATCGCCCCCGTAGATCCCGTACTCGTGCTGCACGATGGCGACGTCGACGCCGTTCAACGCATCCGCGGCGGCGAGCGGTTCACCTCCGGCGACCATCGAAGCGACGACGAGGGGATCCTCGATCTCTTCTTCGTCGCCGCAGCGCACGACATCGACCGCCGCACCGTGGACCACCAACCCAGCGGCCAACGCCGCCGAGAACGTGGCGATGCCGCACGGCGTCGGTGGGAACGTCGACAGGATGCCGAACGAGCGAACGCCGCCGACGACTCCTCGGTCCACGAGGGGACGATCGACCACGACGAGCTCCTGACCTCAGCTCGGTCGAGGCGTCGAGCCTGCGAAGGGCGACGAGACCAATGTGGCCGTCCAGCCCAAGCGAGGCGACTCTTCCAAGAGATGTAGGGCCGATCCTACCGGTCGGCGGCACGGCGGGCGCCGGTATCGTGCAGTGTTCCTCCGATCGGCCAGCGCGACTTCGCGACATCACCCCTGCGGATCGGCGTGCTCGCGCCCATCGCATGGCGCACCCCGCCTCGGCACTACGGCCCATGGGAGCTCTTCGCAGGCTTGCTCGCCGACGGGCTCGTCGCCGCCGGTCACGACGTCACGTTGTTCGCCACCGCCGACTCGATCACGACCGCGAAGCTCAGCAGCACGAGTCCGCGTGGATGGAACGAGGACGACGACATCGAGCCGAAGGTGGCGGAGGCGATGCACATCGCCAATGCCTTCGAACACGCCGCCGACTTCGACGTCATCCACAACGGCTTCGACTTCTTGCCGCTGACCTACAGCTCCCTCGTCGACACCGCTCTGGTCACGACCATCCACGGGTTCTCGTCGACCCGGATCCTGCCCCTCTACGAGCGGTACGACGCCTCGACGAGCTACGTGGCGATCAGCGATGCCGACCGCCATCCCGCGCTGCACTACGCCGCCACGATCCACCACGGCATCGACACGGACGCGTTCGCCGTCGATCCGCACCCCGGCGATCACCTGCTGTTCTTCGGTCGGATCCACCCGGACAAGGGCACGGCGGAGGCCATCGAGGTGGCCGCGCGGGCCGGCCGCCGTCTCGTCATCGCCGGGATCGTCCACGACCAGCGGTACTTCGACGAGCAGGTCCTGCCGCACCTCGACGGCGACCGCGTGCGCTACATCGGTCCGGTCGCCGCCGAGGAGCGCGCGGCGGTGCTCGGCGCCGCCCACGCCCTCCTGCACCTCATCGACTTCGACGAACCCTTCGGCTACAGCGTCGTCGAGGCGATGGCGTGCGGGACACCGGTCATCGCCCACCCGAGGGGCTCCATGCCGGAGCTGATCACGGACAAGGTCACGGGCTTCCTCGTCGACGGCGGCGGCCAGGCCGCACGCGCGGTGGAGGACGCCGGCTGCCTCGACCGTGCCGCGATCCGCGCCGCGACCGTCGATCGGTTCAGCTGGGCGGGGATGGTCGCGCGCTACGTCGACGTGTACCGGTCCGTCCTGATCACCCGCGCCCGGTCCCGCGTCGACGAAACTTCGTGGCGGCCCCGAGGCAACACGTCCGCCTTGGCGGTCGAGGAGGTCGTCCACCAGTGAGCGGTATCGCCATCATCACCGAGGCCTGCATCGGCACGAAGGATCGGGCGTGCGTCGACGTGTGTCCGGTGCAGTGCATCTACGAGTTCGACCCGGTCAACAACGTGCTGTTCTCGGAGATCGAGGCCGGTGGTGGCATCGAGAACACGCACGTGCCGAACCCGGACGCCATCGGCATCTTCGGCGACAGCCTGCTCTACGTCAACGTCGACGAGTGCACGTCGTGCACCGCCTGCTACCAGCCCGACGTGTGCCCGGTCGGCGCGATCTACTCGGAGGAACGAGTCCCCGACGCGGCGACGCGAACCTCCTACAACTCCGCCGACACCAGCAAGGGCAACGACCACACCTTCTTCATCCAACTCACGCGCGACGTCTTCGCCGACTGATCAGCGCGTCGGCACCGGCGAGCGGCGAAGGGTCGTGCTCGCGGCGGTCGCCTTGGCGATGGACGCCGGCGACGCCGAACGCACGGTGTGGACGAGCCACGCGCGAGCCATCGTCCAGATGAGCCACTTGCTCGGGTCGTACTGCCACCAACGAGCGCCGTTGCGATAGTCGAACGGGAAGCGGTGGTGGAAGCTGTGGTAGCCCTCACCGAAGGTGACGAGCGCCGTCAGCGTGCTGTCGCGCGCCGACGACCGCACGTCGTAGCGCGGCGTGCCGACGCTGTGGGCGAGCGAGTTGATGGAGAACGTCGCCTGCAGCATGACGCCGGTGCGGAGGAAGCCGGCGACGAAGAGGCCGCCCCACGGATCGCCCCACGTCGCGGCCACGGCCATCGGGAGCACCAGGCCGACGCCGATCGCCACGACCGGGTACCAACGGTGCTGCCAGCGGATGCTGCGCACCGCCCACAGGTCGCCCAAGCGGCTGACGTCAGCGGATGCTTGGCGGCGGCGGAACAGCCATCCCACGTGGGCGAACCAGACGCCCCGTGTCACGGCATGGGGGTCATCGGCGCCGTCCGTGTCGGCGTGGTGGGCTCGGTGGTCGGCGCTCCACGACAGCGCCGAGTTCTGGAACGTGGCCGCGCCGAACGCCAGCATCGCCCATCGCACGACCGGCGAGGCGCGATACGTCCGGTGGGCGAACAACCGGTGGTAGCCGGCGGTGATCGCCAGGCCGCACAACGCGTACAGCGACGCGGCCAGCACGATCGTGGCGACGGACGGGTTCACCACGAGCCAGATGACGCCGACCACGCTCGCCACGTGGATCAGGGACAACCCGGCGACGGTCGACCAGCACACCCGTTCGTCCGGCACGGGCGCCGCCGCTTCCGGGAGGCGTCGCGTCCGAAGGACAGCCGCATCGCTCATCGTGTGCTCCTCCCGACTGCTGTCACTGCGTCGCCGGGGTCTGGAGCGACCGTCGAGGCCAAGGCTCGACGGGCCACGGTACCAATGCTGGTGGCGTCACCCACCGTCGGCAGGCATACTGGCCTCGACGGGTCATGCGTTGGATCTGGTCCTCGTTGAGCGCCTCCTGTCCGACACTCGGAGGTCTCGATGACGGCGCACCCGCGGAGCTCACCGGTCGCAGCGGCCGAGACACGCCGTGTCCACTGACGACTGGGCACGCATCGTCGCCCGCATCTCGTCGGGCGGTGAGCACGCGGGCAGCGAACGGCTGTGCGCGGTGTCAGCCGAGGTCACCGAGATGAGTGG
Source organism: uncultured Acidimicrobiia bacterium (assembly GCA_963784255.1). Classification (GTDB taxonomy): domain Bacteria; phylum Actinomycetota; class Acidimicrobiia; order Acidimicrobiales; family Ilumatobacteraceae; genus JALZMG01. Next base: position 1,207,036 of record CAWAQO010000009.1, read on the forward strand.
CGCGGGGATCATGCTGATGATCGGGAACCAACCACACGCCTCGGTCTGCACCTCTGACGGCGTCAGCGCGCTCCTCGAGGAGCTCCAGTACACCCTCGGCGAGGGGCCGTGCGTCGACGCGTACCGCTTGGGGCTGCCCGTCCTCGAGCCCGATCTCGAAGCACCGCTCGTCGCCCGCTGGCCGGCCTTCACCCGCCCAGCGGTCGCCGGTGGTGCCCGGGCGGTGTTCGGGTTCCCGATCTCGGTCGCCTCTGTTCGCCTCGGCGCGCTCAACCTCTACCGCGACCGGCCCGGGCCGCTCACGGCGGAGCAACATGCCGACGCGTCGATCCTCGCCACCGTGGCCGGCCGAGCTGTCATCGCCATGCAGACGGGCGCCGAGCCGGGCGCGCTCGGCGCCGGGTTCGAAGCCGGCACCACCTTCCGCCTCGTCGTCCACCAGGCCACCGGCATGGTCGCCGAGCAGCTCGGGATCAGCGTCACCGAGGCGCTGATGCAGGCTCCGGGCCCACGCCTTCACCCAGGATCGCCCGATCAACGACATCGCCAACGACGTGGTGGCCGGGAGCTTCCGGTTCAGGGATCGGCCCGGCGACCCGTTGACGGCGTGAGCGGCCAGTGCTTCGAGTCCCGCCGCACCGCTGGCCGACGTAGAGTCATCCTCGTGAGCCAAGCGCCGGCGAACGGGGCGGCCACCGGTCCCCGGGGACCGAGGTACGCGTGACCCGCGAAGCGGTGCTCGCCCGCACGCTCGTCGAGCTGGCCGACAACCTCGTCGACGACTTCGACATCGTCGACCTGCTGACCACGTTGTCGGATCGCTGCGTCGAGGTGCTCGACATCGCGGCCGCCGGGATCATGCTCGTCGCCCCCAACGGCGAGCTGCGGGTGGTGACGTCGTCGAGCGAAGCGATGCGGATCGTCGAGCTGTTCGAGCTGCAGTCGCAGGAGGGTCCGTGCCTGGACTGCTACCGCAGCGGCCAGGCCGTGGGGAACCACGACCTCGCCGGCCCGGACGCGCGCTGGCCCCGCTTCGCGGCAGTGGCGCTCGAAGCCGGCTTCCGTTCGGCCGACGCCGTGCCGATGCGCCTGCGCTCGCAGGTCATCGGCGCCCTCAACCTCTTCCGGACCGAACCCGGCGCGCTGAGCGACGAGGACGTCATCGTCGCCCAGGCCCTGGCCGACGTCGCCACGATCGCCCTGCTGCAGCACCGCACCGCCGTGGCCGCCGAGCTCGTCAACGAGCAGCTCACCGGCGCTCTCAACAGCCGCATCGTGATCGAGCAGGCCAAGGGGATCATCGTCGAGCGACATCGCGTCGACATGGAACAAGCGTTCTCACGACTGCGCTCCCACGCCCGCAACACCAACCAACGCCTCGCGGCCATCGCCGTCGACGTCGTCGAGGGCACCCTCGACCTCACGTAGCGCGGGGTCGCGGAGCCAGCGCGACGATGGTTCACCTCATGGCCAGCCGACACCGGGTGCGGGTGCAGCGACCGTGAGCACCTGCCCCGTGCGCTTGGCGATCGCGTCATCGACGTTCTCGATGCCGTTCCACTCGGCGGCCAGCATGAACAGCGTCCGCCGGTCGGCCCCACCGAGCGCACAGGCGAAGCCGGCCCGGTCGAGCTCGATGCGCTGCACGATCTCACCGCCTTCGCGGACTCGCACGCACTCACCTTCGGGACTGTCGTCGCGGCCGGTGTGCGGGCGCGTGTCGGCCGAGTGGGTCCAGATCGCTCCTTCGGCGTCGAGGCAGATGCTGTCCGGGCCGAGACCGTCCGCCCACACGCGGCGCTTCGACAGGGTGCCGTCGTCGGCGATGTCGAAGGCGGTGAGGCAGCCGGCGAAGGACTCCGAGACGATCAGCGTGGAGTTGTCGGGTGACACGGCCATGCCGTTGGGGAACTGGACCTCGTCGGCGACCTCACGGACCTGACCATCCGGGGTGACCAGCGCGATGCACCCGGGGCCCGGCTCCTCGCCCGCCCCGAAGTCGAAGCCGATGCTGTTGACGTAGACGTTGCCGCGCCCGTCGACGACGATCTCGTTCCAGCCGTGGTCGTCGATGCCGCTCAGGTCGGCGTGGCGGACCAGCGCACCGTCGGGTTCGAGGCGCATCAGCTCGTGGCCGGTCACGAGGAGCCGACCGTCGGGCAGCCAGTCGATCGACCAGCCGAGCCCGGGCGGGCCCGGCGCGACCACCTCGCTGTGGCCGTCGAGGTCGACCGCCACGACCTCGGCCATCCCCCAGTGGGCGAACCACAAGCGCCCTTCGTGCCACCGCGGCGACTCGACGTAGGCGAGCCCGCTGAGCAGGACATGCGGCTCGTCGACCGATGGTGGGTTCGACATCGGGACCTTCCTTCGACTCCGTGCGCCTCGCGGCAGCACCCTAGGGCCGCCCCCGCCGGCGCCGCTCGGCGCGGTCCGGCGCCGGTGGCAGAATGGCCGCTCCCGCTCGGTCGAGCGGTCGGACGCGGGACGGCGGGGTGAGCGAGATGCCGAGCACCGATGTGGACGACGGCCCGGCCCCGGGCGTTGGCGGGTCGCTGTCGTCGTTCGTCGCATTCAAGGTGGCCGGCCTGACGATCTCGTTGCTGGTCATGGCCGCCGCCGTGGCGATCGCCGTCCTCGGGCTGCGCAGTGGATCGAGGTGGATCGCGCTGGCCTTGATCGTGCCGCTGTGCGTCGACCTGTACGTCGTGCTGCTCGGTGTGTTCCGCGTCCCGGTTCCGACCGGCGACGGGGTTCCGACCGGCGAGGCGGGCGGCCTCTCGCACGTGCGACGCGGGGACGTCGTCGTGTTCGCGATCTTCCGGCTCATCCGGGCGCTGGTCGGTCTGCTCGCGGCGTACGTGGTCGCGCACCAGGGGTTCACGTCGGACTCGCCCGGCGTCCAGGTCGTCGGGATCCTGCCGATGACCGGGTACGTGCTGATGCTGGTGGCACTGTCCACCGTTGTGCGCCTCGTCCCGTTCGGCGGGATCCTCGGCTTTGCCGGCGATCACCGCACCGCACGGGCCTTCCGGGACATGACGTCGGAGCTCCTCCACGTGCTGCCGCTGTACGTCCTCGGCGTGACCGGACTGTTCGGTGCGTGGTCGGCGTTGTGGCTGCAGCACGGCTGGCTCGAGACGCCGGGGGCGATCCCGCGGAGCGAGGCGCTGGCGGCATCGGTGCGCTTCTACGCCTGGCACGCCCTCAACGCCGTCCCGGCTCTGCAGCTCGCCGAGAACCTGCAGCTCTCAGCCGGCGCCGACTTCTCCGACCGGACGGGGGGCGTGCTGCTGATCGTCTACCTGATCGTCGTCGTCGTTCCCGTCATCGCGCTCGTCGCGCTCCTCGCTGCGGAGCTGGCTGCTGCACACGGAAGACGACGGGCGGACCGGCTGAGCCGTGGCCCGGCCGACCGCGAGTGGAGCCCGTCGAGCGCGACACTGGCCGACGATGGCAACGATCGGACGCCGACCCGGCCTCCGGCGGGCGATGGTCGTCTGGTCTGCCGTCGCCCTCCTCGTCGCCTGCGGCGGCGCGAACGTCGAGACCGCGAGCACCTCGGGCGCGACCGGCTCGGAGGCTGTCGCCGGCGCGCTGCGGTTCACCGCCCCGATCCTCGGCGGCGGCACGCTCGACGGCTCCTCCCTCGCCGGCCGGACGACGCTGCTGTGGTTCTGGGCGCCCACTTGAACCATCTGCAACGCCGAAGCCGGTTCGGTCGAACTGGTCGCCCAGCAGTGGGCCGGCAAGGCCGACACCTATGGCGTCGCGTGGGCGGGTGACGAGACATCGTTCGCGTCCTTCGTCGACCGTCACGAGCTCACGTTCCCGCAGCTCAGCGATCCCGATGGGGAGATCTACGAGCACTTCGACATCGCCGCCCAACCCGCCTTCGTCGTCATCGATCCCGAGGGGGACGCCGCGACCCTGCACGGTGCCCTCGACGAGGACCGACTCGACGAGGCGCTGGCGACCGCGACCGGCTGACCACGGTCACGTGATGCGGAGCGCCGTGCCCCGTGTCCCGCTGCCGCCGTCGGGGTTGACGACGGTGACGGTCCGGTAGCCCGTCGGCGCCGTCGGCGCCACCGTGACCCGAACGACCGCCGCGGTCGGGCTGACGGTCTGGACCTCCGCCGAGACGCCGGCCCCCGAGAACGTCACGGTGAGTCCGGGCTGCAACCCGGTGCCGTTGACGCTGACGAGCGTGGTGGCGTTCCGGGCAGCGGTGCTCGGGGTGAGACCGCTGACGGTCGGCCGGGCGGCGAGCAGGAGGCAGCCTGCGCACGTGGCGGTCCCGGTGTCCGGATTGGTGACGGTGAGATCGCGTGGGCCCGGAGCGGCAGAAGCGCTCGCTCTGACGACGACGCTCAAGGTGTCGGCTGCATCGACGGACACGCTGACCACGGTGATGCCGGAGCCCGAGACCTTGACGGACGCCCCCGCTGCGAAGCCGTTCCCGCTGACCGTCACGGTGCGCGTGGCGCCCTGACCGAGCGCGTCCGGCGACAGGGCAGCGACGACGGGATCGACGACCACGGTCGCACATCCGGCGCACGTCGTGGTGCCGCCGTCAGGGTTCGTGACGGTCACCGAACGAGCACCGGGGGCGGCGTCGGGTGCGATCACGACGGTGGCCGTGAGCTTGCTCGCAGAGTTGCGGGTCACGGAGGTCACGTCCAGTCCGGCGCCGAAGCCCACCTCGCCGCCTTGGGCGACGAAGTTGGCGGCGAACGCCGAGCCGAGGACCTGGACGGTCATCGTCTGGCCGCGACGCAGCCGGCTGTTGGACAGTCCGCTGATCGTCGGCGGCGCCGACACCTGGAAGGCGTTGGCCTTGGTGACCGTGCTGCCGTCCGAGTTGGTGACGGTGACGGCCCGCAGGCCGAGGGCGGCGCCGGCGTCGACGGAGACGTCGAGCGAGAGCTGCGTGCTCGTGGTGACGGCGACGTCGTGGACCACGACGCCGGCCCCCGAAACGCTGACCGTCGCCCCGCTCCGGAAGCCGGTGCCGGTCACCGTCACCGGCACGTGGCTGGAGCCGGCGGCACGCGACGCGGGGGACAGTGCGCTGACCGACGGTTTGGCGGCCACCTCGAGGCAACCGGCGCACGTCGCCGTCACGCCACCCGGGTTGGTGACGGTCGCCGTGCGCGGTCCCACGGTGGCCGCGGCGCCGATCGACAAGTCGACGGTCAGCGTCGACGGCGACGTGACGGTGGTCGAGTGGACGGTGATGCCGGTACCGGAGAAGCGGACCGTGGCGCCGGGGAGGAACCCGGCACCGGAGACCTGCACCACGTGGTGGGAGGCGCCCTGCGGACGTGAGGAGGGATCGACGCCGTAGGCGGCGACCGAGGGCCGTCCGAAGGCCCACGTGCTGAACGCCGACGTGCGGACCACGATCGACGCGCCTCCGGCCGGCCGCGCCGCTCGCGACGCGACGCACGGATCGGGTGTCGCGTCGGGTCCGGTGCAGTCGGCGACCACGGTGGTGCCGCGGAACACCTGGACACTGCCAGCGGGCACCGCGCCGATCTCCGACGCGTCGAGGGCGAACGTGGCGACGAACGGGGACGCCGCCGTCGCCGGCGGCGCGTCGATCGTCACACCATGCCCGAACCACACGGAGCCACCGGGGGCCGTTCCGGCGGGCACCGGGGTGACCGTGATCGTGCCGGCCGTGGCCGGTGGTACCGCGACCGTCGTCTGGATCGGCACGGCCGACGAGGGTCCGACGCCGCCGGGGTCGGTGGTCACGACCTCGCCCCCGGTCACCGTCGCGCTCGACGTTGCCGGCGAGGATCTCGAACCTGGACATCGCGCTGGCCGAGTTCCCGGCCACGTCGCTGGCGTTGACCGTGAACGTCCTCGGCCCGGCGGCGGTCGTGTCGATCCGGGCGCCCGGTGGGACGTCGCCAACACAACCGGCCACCCCGGACGCGTCGTCCTGGCAGGCGTAGGCGGCGTCGACGGTCTGGCCCAGGCTGATCAGCGAACCGTCAGCCGGCGTGGCGATCGTGATCGTCGGCGGGACCGTGTCGCCGGCGGTCAAGGACACGTCGGTGGTCATGGATGTGCCGTACGTCGCGGTGAACGGGGGTGCGCTCGCCGCGCCGAGCTCGGGCCGTCCCGCCGGCGGCACGACCGAGACGGTGTAGGTGAGGCCGTCGATCACCGCGGCGGGCGGGAACTCGTACCAGCCGTCGTCGCCGGCGAACACCGTCACCGGTTGCCCCCCGCCGGTGAGCGTCACGATCGCCCCGCTGACGGGTTGACCGGCGTGGTCGTCGATGGTGCCGCCGACCGACGCACAGTGGCGAACCGCCCGCGTCACCTCGATGTTGCACACCCCGCCGGCGCCGACGTCGAATGGCATGTTGTACGGCGGTGCCAGCTCAGGCTGGTAGTAGCCGATCACGATCGATCCGCTCGTCGGGGTCGGGGCGAGCGTGAACGACCCGCCGGGCACCGGACGGGCCTCGGTCCCCATCACCCCGCACAGCGGTGGGCACAGCCACGCCGGACCGGCGTACGAGAGGTACGCGTCCGTCTGCGCCACGCCGACGCCCGCTTGGGTGACCACGCCCACGACCGCGCTGCCGGGCTCGAACTGGATCGGCACCGGCGTCGTCTGCCCGACCGGGAAGCCCCCGGCCGGCGGCAGGACCACGACCGTGGGGTACTGGCGATCCGCCGAGTACACGACAAGGGTGTCGCTCGCCGCTGGGCCTGGCACGAGGCGCGACTCGGACCCGTCGATGAGATCGTTCCCCCAGGAGCCGCAGCTGGTTCCCCCGCCGAACTCCCCCTGGCACAGCCAGTACTGGCCCGCCACCGGGAGGCCATCGGGGTCGGTGATCGTGAAGTCGAGGCGCGCACCGAGTTGCAGCACGAAGTCGCCGTTCGTGGTCGTCGTCGACACGGAGGCCGAGCTCGGGAAGAGGTAGCCGCCGGTCGGAGGCGTCAGCTGCAGGAAGAAGTTCCGTTGCGTCGGCGAGGAGTTGATGTCGACGCGGTACCGGCCGTCCGCATCGGACGTGTCCGTGGCGCAGATCTGCGATCCCGAGGTGGTGCACAGTCGGGCGACCACGTCCACAGCCGGGGCTCCGCTCGAGTCCGTGAGCGTCCCACCGATGAAGTACGCCGCCGACGCGGACCCAGCCCACGCCAAGCAACCTCCGGCGACCACACCCGTGATCACCGCCAGCACGGCCGCCAACCTCGGCCGATGCGAACCCTGCCGCCCTGAACTCATCGCTGTGCCCGTCCTCCGCCTCGACTGCGTCCACCGATGGTCCGGTGGCACACGGATCGTGACAGGGGCGCGTTACACGCGCGCGTAACGCCGCCTTCCTCAGGCCGCCAGCAACGCCTCGGCGGCCGGGCCCCGGCGGACCTCGAGCGGTTGTGCGCCGAGGGCGATGGCCCAGCCGGCTCCGTCGCATGCCACGGCCCACGCGCCGCCGCCCGGACGGTGGACCTCCGTGACCAGGTGGCGCTCTCCGCCGTACTCGACGATGTCTCCTGCACGGACCTGCTCGGCCTTGATGATCATGTCGGAACCCCCTTCCGATCGACTCGCTGCATGTTCGACGTCCCGGACCGACGAACCTCATCGGCCCCACTGGATCGTGCGCCCCTCCGCTTGAGGTTCGCGTGAAGCGAACGCTGCGCTCGACCTCTTGCACGGCCGCGCACTCCAACTTCCTCCGGGATGCCTGCAACGACGAGTCGACGATGCTGGCGATCGCCGCCGACCCCGACGGCGGTTCGCTCGATGCGACGGACCGTGCGGTCATGGCGTTCGCGAGCGAAGGTGGCCGTGGACGCCGTGGCGATCTCGGAGGACGATGTCGCGGCGGCCCACGCGGTCGGCCTGTCGGACAACGACATCGCCGACATCGTGTTCGCTGCCGCGGCGCGCAGCTTCGGAACGCTGACCGCCGTGTCGGCGCGCACGCCGTGGCTAGAGCACGCCGGCGTAGGCGGAGAGGCAGGGCTGCCCGCCGAGGTGGACGTAGAGCACGCGTGAGCCGGCGGGGATCTCGCCCGAACGGATCATCCCGATCAGCCCGGCCATCGACTTGCCCTCGTAGACCGGGTCCGTGATCATCCCCTCCAGTCGGGCGCAGGTGCGGATCGCGTCGATGGTCCGAGCGTCAGGGATCCCGTAGGTCCCGGCGTGGTAGCCGTCGACGATCGTGACCTCCTCCGGGCGCAGGTCCCGTTCGAGCCCGATCTTCGCCGCCGTGTCGCGGGCGATGCGGGTGACCTGGGAGACGGTCCGGTCCACGGTCGCGGACGCGTCGATCCCGATCAGGCGGCGATCCGGCCGGTCCTCGACGGCGAACCCCGCGATCATCCCCGCTTGGGTCGAACCGGTGACGGTGCACACGATCACATGGTCGAAGAAGACCCCGAGCTCGGCCTCCTGGGCGGCGAGCTCACGGGTCCAGTTGGCGAACCCGAGCCCGCCCAGAGGATGGTCGGACGCCCCCGCCGGGATCGCGTACGGCGTCCCACCCGACTCGACCACCGAGTCGAGCGCTCGCTGCCACGAGTCGCGGATCCCGATGTCGAACCCGGCCGGGTCGAGACGGACGTCGCCCCCCATCAGCCGCGAGAGCTGGATGTTGCCGACCCGGTCGTAGACCACGTCGGGCCACTCGACCCAGTGCTCCTGCACCGTGACGGCCTTCAGCCCGAGGTGGGCGGCGACGCCCGTGACGGCACGGGTGTGGTTCGACTGCACGCCACCGATCGACACGAGCGTGTCGCAGCCTTGGGCGAGCGCTTCGGGGATGAGGTACTCCAGCTTGCGCACCTTGTTCCCGCCGAAGGCGATCCCCGAGTTGCAGTCCTCCCGCTTCGCCCAGATCTCGACCTTGCCGCCGAGGTGGGCGCTCAGCCGGGCCAGCGGATGGACCGGCGACGGACCGAACGTCAGCGGCTGGCGGGGGAAGTCGTCCAACGACGGCACGAACTGCATCGTACGGATCGGGCGCGGAACGACCGCCGTCGCTAGCGGTTCGTTAACGCGCTGCCGTCTGGATCACGGGACGGCGCCACTCCGGCGCCGTGACGCGACGCAAGGGAGATTGATCATGCACACCAGGCGAGTTCGGCACGCGGGACGTCTCGGGCCCTCACTGTCCCGTCGGCGCCGCACGTGGGCGGCGATCGTGCTGGCCAGCTTGGCGCTGCCGGCGACGGCCGCCGCGCACGACGACGACGACGGGCACGGAGCCCATCGCGCCCACGAGCCCGGCACGGCGACCGTCGTCCACGGGGATCCCGACCCGGGTGGACCTGCGCAGGGCACGGCCGCCTCGGCTGCGGTCGACATCGCCATCATCGCTGCCGACACGGGGTGGAGCCTCGACGCCACCCGCCGGCAGCTCGCCGACCAGGCCGCCTTCGGTGACCTGCAGGACCAGATCGAGTCGCAGTTCCCGACCCAGTTCTCCGGCGCCGAGTTCGCCGAATCACCAGGCGGCCGGAGCTTCCTGCGCTTCAAGGGGACGGTGCCGCCGGCGGCCGCCACCTTGGCGTCCGCATCGCGGCTCGACGTCGGCCTGACCGGCGGCCGGCGGTACTCGGCCACCGAGCTCTCCGACCGAGCGCTCGCCGTCGTGAAGCACCTGGCCGGTGCCGGCTACACCAACGTCGGCGCCGCCGTGCTCGCCGACGGCACCATCGAGGTCGCCGTGACCGGTGAGCCGAGGCCGGCGGCGGCACTGCCGCCGGCGCTGCGCGACGGGGTCCGCGTGACCTTCGCCACGCACCCCGTGGCCGAGGACCACCACACGTACGGCGGCGCCTACATCCACGACACAGGTGGTGGCTCGTGCACCAGCGGGTTCAGCGTGGAGTCGCTGTCCGGCCCGGAGACAGGGGTGGTCACGGCAGCCCACTGCGGCGGCATCGACCACTACCACCAGCCACAGACCAACCCGACGGTCACCTACGACCTGATCTGGCAGGACCAGCACGTCGGGCTGAGCGGCGACGTCGAGTGGCACACCACCGCCAACGACGACCACGTCGAGGTGGCCGAGTACTACGCCGACGTCACCGATCGCCGCGAGGTCAACTCCGTCGAGACCGGCGCCGCCGTGAACAACACGTACTGCCTGTACAGCCGCATGCAGGCGCAGCGAACCTGTGACCAGGTCTGGTCGACGTACGTCGTGCAGATCACGACCAGCGGCGTCGCCTCCAACCTCATCGGCATGGACGACAGCCTCTCCGTCGCCGGCGACAGCGGCGGACCGTGGTCGTTGAGCACCGAGGCTGCCGGGATCGTCAAGGGCGCCCAGTGGGTCCCGTTCGGCTGGCACGACACCTGGACCAAGGCGTGGGCCTTCGACAGCGCCATCGACGTCGCCGTCATGACCTGAGCCGGGAGCGCGTCGATCACGAGCCGTCGGCGGAGGACCGTTCCCGGCCCATGGTGAGCAACAGGTCCTCGTGGAGTTGCATCCAGATGTCGTGGTAGCTGTCCGTCAACGGTCTGGTGAAGGCGTCGATGTCGCCGGCCCGCAGCCGTTCGAGCGCGGTCGAGAACCGCACGGTGTACGGGCGGAACCTGGTGAGGGCGTCGCCCAGTCGACGCGCCGTGGCGTCGACCCGTGGGTGCGTGGCGATCAGGCGGTCGATGCACGACGTCGGGTGATCGTGCAATTGCCATTCGGTGCAGAGCGTCTTGAACCACTCGTTGAGCCCCATCAGACCGTCGTAGCCGGCGACGATCTCGGCGTCGCGGCCAGCGGCCGCGCGCTCGTGGGTGAGCAGCGTGCGATGTCGCTGACGGCCGTCCGGGGTGAGCGACCAACCCGGGACGAGGCCGTCATGGTGACCGATCCAGCCGGCCTCGACGGCGGCGCCGAGCTCGTCGTCGATCACGTCGATCGTCAGTCCCGTGAGCGCGGGCAACGTCGCCGCGGAGGCCCGACCGGTGATGCGCAACGTGTGCAACACCACGAGCGGCGGCGCGCTCTGGAAGGGTGCCATCACGGCGGCGCGACGTGGACGGTGGCCCGGACCGGGTCGACGGTGACGGTGGTGCCGGTGCGCAACCGCTGGCACGCGCTCGGCGCTCCGATGACGGCCGGGATGCCGAGCTCGCGGGCGGTGACGGCGGCGTGCGACACGAGGCCGCCGTTGGCGGTGACCAGTGCACCGGCGTGGACGAGCAACGTGTTCCACGACGGGCTGGTCGCCGACGTGATGATCACGTCGCCGGGCTCGAACGCGGTCATCGCCACCGTCGGGTCGTCGACGACGAGCGCCCGCCCGGTGTAGCAGTCCGTGCCGATGCCGATGGGATGATCGTCGCCGAGCATGTGCTCGGCGGTGGCCAGTTGGGCGGCGCCGATCAGACCCAACGGCCGGGGCAAGGCGTCCAGCGGCGGGATGGCGAACTCCGGACCGATCGTCTGCGGGGCGTCGAGCGCGGAGTGCTCGGCGCGCTCACGACGCCGGTCGTGGAGCTCGTCGACGGTGACCGACCCGCGGACCGTCAACAGTGACACGAGCTCGTCGACCGTCGCTTCCACCGCCACGATCGGATCGGCGGGGCACAGACGGCGGCCGGCGGCCAGCATCGCCCGTCGCAGCAGCCCCATCGGCCAGGCGGCGGTGAAGGCCCCGTTGTCGTCACGCAGTCGAACAGCGGTGCGGGCGTCGGCCACCAGTGCCTCGAGCTCGTCGTGGTGCTCGCCGGGCACGTGGGCGCGGAGATCGACGGGGGCGGCGGCGTTCGACTGCCACGGTGTGGCGCTCTCGCCGAGCTCGTTCCATGTCAGGCAGTCGAGGTCGTACCCGGTGACGAGCATCCACGGGGACACATCCATGGCGTGGGGCGCCGATGATGCGCCAGCGAGCGCACGGGTGGCCAGTTCGGGGTCGATGCCCCACTCCCGGCATCGGACGATCAAGAGCCCGACGGGCAGCAGGTCGTCGCCGTGGAGCTCGAAGTGACGCAGGTAGCCGCTCGTGACGAGCCGGCGGCAGGCGCGGAGGTGGTCGGCCAGCTGCGACTCGTCGAGGCTGGACGGGTCGACCGCCTCGATCTCATTGTTCCGCAGGCGCCACTGCTCGCGCTCGAGCGCGAACCAATGCTCGCTGACGGCGCGCCACGGTCGGCGATCGAGCGTGTCGCGGGCCGCCCGGTTGCGACGACGGAACGCGGGGTGCAGCCGCGACATCATCCACACCAGCGCGCGGGGAGGTGTTCGTCGCGGGTCGCGAGGCCCTGCCAACGGCACGGGTGTGATGTAGAGGTGCCCGTGGACGAAGGCGACGTCGAGCGAGCGGGCCAGGACGCCGTACCGCTCCATGTACGTCGCCATCCCGGCCGGGCAGGTCTCGGCGTAGATCCGTTGGTACTCGGCCGTCAACGCCCGCGGGAAGTGGTCCGCCAACCGCCGCCAACCGCCGGGCCCCGGCGCCGCGAACACCGCCGATGGTGCGCTCGATGTCATGTGCGTTCCCTTCCTCGGTTCGATGCCTCTTGACGGGTTGCCTCGATCAGTGCTCGCACCGCCCACAGCGAACGGTCGAGGGCGTCGTCGACGTCGAGGCCCTGGCGATCGTGCAGCTCGACCAGGCCGAGTGAGCCGTTGATCAACAGCAGCAGCGAGATCAGGCGCTGGCCACCAGCCGACTGCGGATCGATCCCGTGGCGCTCGATGTAGCCGGCGAGGAGCGAACGGCTGTGGTCCAGGCGGGCGGTGCGCATCTCCCGACCGGCAGTGGAGGCGATCTGATGGCGGAGCAGCGGGAGGTTGCCGGCGAAGTCGTGCCACATGGTCCGCTGGAACGCCGCCAGATCGTCATCGCCGGGCTGCGGGGCCGGACGCTGCGACAACGCCTGCCGGGACGGTTCGGCCGCGGCCGCGGCGAGCAACTCGTCGCGCGACGGGAAGTACCGGTAGATGGTCGCCAACGAGACGCCGCTGCGTTGCGCCACCGCCGGCACCGAGAGCTCGTCGAGCGATCCCTCGGCGACCAGCTCGAGCACGGCGGCGAGCACTCGCTGCCGGGTGAGGGCTCGCTGCTCGTCGCGCAAGTTCATGAGATGATCGTATCACATTGAGATGATCATCTCAAGAAGATCGTCCGGCGCCGGCGAGGTCGACGCGCGCCACGGCGAGGGCGGCGGCCGGGTCGGGACGCCCGATCGCATCGACGTAGCGGGACAACAGGATGCTGTCGTCGGCGGACAGCTCGGACCCGACCGGCGGCACCCCACGCGACATCGGGCGCGCCTCGTCGAGCGTGGCCCGTGCCCGCTGCAGGCTGCTGTTGACGGCCGCCACCGTCGTGCCGAGCAACTCGGCGGTGTCGCACGCCGACCAACGCAGGACGTCGCGCAGGATCAGCACCGCCCGCTGCCGGGGAGGCAGGAGCGTGAACAGCGTCAGGCACGCCTGGGCGAGCGACTCCTGGGCGACCACCACGCCGTCGGGTTCGGTGCACGATGGCGCCACGACGTCGGGCTGGCCCTCGACACAACCCTCGATCGGGACGACGCGGTCGGCGATGCGGTGTGGGCGTTCACGTCGTTGCCGGCGGTTGAGCTCGTCGAGGCAGACGTTGGTGGCGATCCTGTGGAGCCACGTGCCGAGCGTGGCGCGGCCGACGAAGGTGGTCCGGGCGCGCCACGCGTGCAGGAGGGTCTCCTGCACGGCGTCCTCCGCTTGATCGGGCGACTGGAGCATCCGGTAGCAGTGTCCGCGGAGCGATCGGCGGTGGCGCTCGACCAGCGCGGCAAAGGCGTCGTCGTCGTACGGGATCGCCGCGTCGAGCTCGGCCACCCGCGGGCCGGTGGAGAGGTCGAGTGCGGTCACCGGATCCTCGGCCTTCGGGTCGTGCTCGGCCCCTGGGGTGCGTCCAGCATGTGCTGGAGTGAGCGGGCGAGGTGGCCGAGGGCGGCGTCGGCCTGCGTGCTGTGCACGTGATCGACCTCGTCGCTGACGTCGCGGAGCCAGCCGGGGAGGTGCTGTTCTCCGAACGTGATGACGGTGGCAGGTGCGACTCCCGCGGACGGACGCGCCCGCCCGGGCAGGCCGTCACGGCAGGGCTGGATCAGGACCTGCCGAGCGATGGATGGCCATCCGTTGTCTCGCGCCTGCACGGAGACGGCGGCCGCCAGGTTGGCGGCCGCCCCCGTGCCGGCGATGACCAGGCGTCGGGGATCGGCACCGAGGTCAGCGGCATGATCGGCGGCCCATTCCATCGTGGCGAGCGCTTCGGCCACGGTCGCCGGTGATGCCGACAGCGTCACCACGCCGAGCAGCCCTGCGAGGTGGGCGGCCTCGCCCCCGTCGGGCCAGGAGGCCGTGAACAGGACGAGCAGCGCCGGGACGGGGGCCGGGTGGGTCGGGTTCGGCCAGTGGACACGGGCCCGGACGGGTCGGGCGTGACCTCGGAGCAGCACGTCGGCGACGCGATTCGTCGTCGACGCGACGGGCGGAGACATGTGGTGACGGTCGCGCCAGGCGGACCCCGGAGGGAAAGGCCGATCGCGCATGGGTGTCGTGCGCGAAACGCATCACCGTTGCCACCGCCGGGCAACGACAATGGGTCCGTGGACCGCGACGAGAGTCAACTGGGCAGCGTGCTGCCGATGCCCCGCGCCCCGGACGCCATCGAGCTGCGTCACCTGCGGGCCTTCGTCGCCGTCGCCGACGAGCTCAACTTCGGACGCGCGGCGTCGAGGCTGTTCATCTCGCAACCCGCGCTGAGTCGGCAGATCCGCAGTCTCGAGCGCCTCGTCGGGTGCGATCTGCTGCGACGATCGACGCATCGGGTGGAGCTGACACTGGCCGGCGATGCACTCCTCAACCGTGCTCGCCGGCTGCTCGGCGACGTCGATGGGGCCGTCTTCGAGACGCGCGCGGTCGGTGGCGAGCTCGAGCGCCGTCTCGCCGAGATCTGGGAGCCGGTCAGCGATCTCACCGCCGCCGATCCCGACCTCCAAGCACTGCGAGACGCCGGTGAGCAGCTCCACGCGCAGTTCGAGCCGGTCACGGACATCGCCGTGCGTCCGGCCAACGCCGGCGGCGTCCCCGGACTGCTGCTGTCACCGCGTCCGCAGCAGCCCGCCACGGTGCTGCTCTTGCACGGCGGCGGCTACGTGATGGGGTCCGCCTTCGGCTACCGCCACTTCGCCAGCGCCCTCGCGGCTGCGGCCGATGCGTGCGTCCTCGTACCCGACTACCGCCTGGCGCCGGAGCACCCGTTCCCGGCGGCGCTGGAGGACGCCGTGCGCGCGTACCTGTGGGTGATCGACGACGGTACCGCCCCCGAATCCGTGGTCGTGGCGGGCGACTCGTCCGGCGGAGGGTTGGCGCTCTCGCTCCTGACCACCCTCAAGCGGCAGCAGCTCCCGCTGCCGGGTGGGTCGATGCTCTTCTGCCCGGGCATCGATCTGCGCTTCGACGACAGCATCGAGCTGCCGACGGAGCCGCAGCCGGCGATCAGCGTCGAACAGCTGCGATCGTTCGCCAGTGCCTACCTCGGCGGCACCGCCGCGGACGACGAGGTGGTGAACGCGCTCGAGGCGGACATCAGCGGCTTTCCGCCGATGCTGATCCAGGCCGGCACCGGGGACGTGCTCGGCAAGGATGCCTACGCCTTGGCGGACCACGCCCGAGAGCACGGCGTCGATGTGCACTTCGAGCTGTACCCCGTCAACACCCACGACTTCCAGCTCTTCTGGTCGTTCCTCCCCGAAGCGGCGGACGCCATCGACCACGCGGGTGAGTTCGTACGGAGGATCGTCGCCGCCGCGTCCGCCGAACCCGCGAAGGGGGCGACACCTCACCGACGCTGACGGCCGATGGGCTCGCTCCGGAGCGTCCCGGCGTCGCGTGACGCGGTCAGCCGGCTGACTTCTGCTTGATGAGGTCTTCGACTGCCTGTGGGATGGTGGTTTCGAAGTCGAGGAGCTTGGCCCAGGTCGGGGTGATCGTGATGACGACCATCTCGTCGTAGAGGTCTTGCACGCCGGCCACCCATTGCGGGTACTGGTCATCGGTCATCACCTTGCGACCGGCGGTCAGGTAGCCGTCCGGGATCCCCTCGATCAGTTCGACCTCGGCGGTGCCGCGGATCAGCAGCACCTTCGGCGGGAAGGCAGCCTGGTCGATGGTGAGGGCGACCTTCGGGTTCTTCCGGAGCGCGGCGACCTTGGCCGACTTCGGCACGGTGGCCATCACGACCCGCTCGCCCTCGGTCCAGAAGCCGATCGGAATGACCCGAGGGTCGCCGTCGAGGCCGTCGTACGCCATCCGGGCCGGCTCGGGGCCGTTGAGCAGCTGCTGCGCGTATGGCTTGGCCAGAGTCTCGGCGATCTCGTCCTTGGTCATGATGGTGATCCCTTCATCGAGGAGGTGTTCACATCAGGGACGAAGCCGCCACCCGTTCCTCGACATCGATCGGTTGACGAATCGTGTCGTCTCGCGGACCAGTAGCAGACCAGGGCTCTCCACGGGTGCGACCGGCAGAGGCGACGAGCAGGCTTGGTGGCGTCACCAAGGAGGCGTCATGAGCACCACCGTCGACACCACGACCGACATTCGGTCGTTCCAGATCGAGGTTCCAGAGGAGCAGATCGACGACTTGCGCCGGCGGGTCGCGGCGACGCGCTGGCCCACCAAGGAGCTGGTCGCAGACCGATCGCAGGGCGTGCAGCTGGCGACGCTGCAGGAGCTCGCCCGCTACTGGACGAGCGAGTACGACTGGCGCAAGTGCGAGGCGAGACTGAACGCGCTCCCGCAGTTCACGACCGAGATCGACGGGGTCGAGATCCACTTCATCCACGTCAGGTCGCGGCATGAGAACGCGTTGCCGCTGATCATGACCCATGGCTGGCCCGGTTCGGTCATCGAGCTGCTCGAGACCGTCGGCCCGCTCACCGACCCGACCGCTCACGGCGGCACCCCCGAGGACGCCTTCCACCTGGTGCTGCCGTCCTTGCCTGGCTACGGCTTCTCCGGTGAGCCGGCCGAGCTCGGCTGGGACTCCGGCCGCACCGCACGCGCCTGGGCGGAGCTGATGCACCGACTCGGCTACACGCGCTACGTCGCCCAGGGCGGCGACGTGGGTGCCCTTGTCACGGACCTGATGGGCCGCCAGGCGGTCGAGGGTTTGGTCGGCTACCACCTGAACCTGCTCACGGCGGTGCTCGCCATCGGCGATCACCTGCCCAAGGAATCCGAACAGGAACGCGCAGCGGCCGAGGCGTTCGCGACGTTCAGGGAGGACGGGTTCGGCTACTTCCTGGAGATGGCAACGCGGCCACAGACGATCGGCTACGCCCTGCTGGACTCACCCGTCGCGCTGGCGGGCTGGTTGCTCGACCACGACACGGACAGCTACCACAAGATCTCCCGCGCCTTCGTCGACGGCGAGCCCGTGGGCAACCTCACCCGGGACACCATCGTCGACAACATCACGCTGTACTGGCTGACCGGCACCGCAGCGTCGGCGGCCCGGTCGTACTGGGAGGACGGACGAGCGCTGGCCGCAGCGCTGGCGAGCGGCCAGGCTCCCCCGGCGGTCACCGTGCCGGTCGGCTTCACGACGTTCCCCGGCGAGATCTGGGCTACTCCGCGCAGCTGGGCTGAGGCGGTCTACCCCGACCTCGCCTACTTCAACGAGGTCGACAGGGGCGGTCACTTCGCCGCCTGGGAAGAGCCGGAACTCTTCTCCGCTGAACTGCGCGCTGCGTTCAGCTCACTGCGCTGACGACGCATCGTCGTCGGCTCGCCGGCAGCCGTCACGCTGCTGCCGTTCCCCGTTCAGCGCCGCAACGTGAAGTTGCGTTCGGGACGCCGCCCGACGGCGACGATCGTGTCCAACTCGATGATGACAGCGACGCCACGACGCTCGGGGTCTTGCTCGCGCTCGAGCGCGGGCATGTCACCCCAGATCCGGTCGGCGAGCTCGACCGCGTCGCTGACCCGGGCGCGCCCGTACAACGTGTACATCACGCCCCGCGTGCCGAAGTCGATGTAGAACAGCGTGACTCTTGGGTTCTGCGTGATCTCGACGGCGAGCCCCTCGCCTGCTTTGCGTGCCCACAGCCCGACCGTCTGGTCGTCCAGCACCACGACGCTGGCCCGTTTGGACACGTGCGGCCAGCCGTCCCCGCCGACGTACGCGACGGTCAGCACGTTGTGCTCGGTCGGCGCGGCTGCGATCGCCTCCCGCATCTCGTCGTCGATGGCCAAGGCAGGGGGGTCGGCGCTCATGACCATCGATTCTCGCCGACGGCGCAGCACCATCGCCGTGGGCGGTCGGGACGTCCTCGACGGACGACGCCGGTGCCCGAGCGCGATGTCGGGGAGGTACGGTCTGCCCCGGCGCAGGACGAGGGCCTGTGCGGGCGAAAGGGGAAGCCGATGGTCGCGGTCGCGGTGTCCGAGGAGTTGGCTGCGTCGTTCAACGGTGTGCTCGTCCGTCCTGGTGACGTTTCGTACGACGACGTCCGGAAGGTGCACAACGGTCTCGTCGACCGGAGTCCTGGGCTGATCGCCCGCTGCCAGACGGTGGCCGATGTCCGTGACGCCGTGAACCTGGGCCGCGATCTCGGCCTGGAGATCTCGGTTCGCGGCGGTGGCCACAACGTCGCTGGGCGAGCGGTCACCGACGGTGGGCTGATGATCGATCTGTCGCTGATGCGGGGGGTCGACGTCGACCCGTACCGGCGTCGTGCTCGTGCCCAGGGTGGGGTCACGTGGAATGAGTACAACCGGGCGACGCACGTCTACGGACAGGCAACGACCGGCGGGGTGGTGTCGACCACAGGTGTGGCCGGGTTGACGTTGGGGGGCGGGCTGGGCTGGTTGATGGGCAGCCACGGTCTGTCGATCGACAACGTGACACAGGTCGAGGTGGTGACGGCCGGCGGTGAAGCGCTGATCGTCGACGCAGAGCATGACCCGGACCTGTTCTGGGCGTTGCGTGGCGGTGGCGGAAACTTCGGAGTGGCAGCGTCGATCGAGTTCGAGACCCACCCGTTGGACATGGTCCTGGGTGGTCTGGTCGCTCATCCGCTCGCTGCGGCGGGCGAGGTCATCGACATGTTTCGCCTGTTCACCAAGGACCTGCCGGACGAGGCGACGGTGTTCTGCGGGCTCGTTCATGCGCCGGACGGGAGCGGCATGAAGTTGTGCGGGCTCCCGCTGTGCCATTGCGGCGACCTCGGTCAGGCCGAATCGGACTTGGCCCCGTTGCGGCAGTTCGGACCGCCGATCCTCGACGTGGTGGCACCGATGCCGTATCCGGTGGTCAACACGATGCTCGACGATGCGTTTCCGAGGGGGGCGCTCAACTATTGGAAGTCGGCGTTCTTCACCGAGCTCAGCGATGCTGCGGTGCGAACGATGATCGAGGCGTTCGAGGCGACGCCGTCGATCATGACGGCGATGGTGATCGAGCACTTCCACGGGGCGGTCTGTCGCATCGACCCGACCGCGACGGCGTTCCCGTACCGCGAGCCCGGCTACAACCTCGTGCTGGCCGGCCAGTGGAGCGACCCTGCCGACACCGACGCCAACGTGGCGTGGGTGCGTGACACGTTCACCGCCTTGGAGCCGTACACCGCGGCGAAGGTGTACGTGAACTATCTCGCCGACGATGAGAACGCCCGTGTCGGCGACGCCTACGGTCCCAACCTGGAACGGCTCGTCGAGGTCAAGCGGCGCTACGACCCTGACAACCTGTTCCGCCTCAACCAGAACATCGACCCCGCGTCCTGACGCAGATCGCCGCCCGTCCGCTGACCGGCGAGTGCGATGCCGTCGTTCGGTCGCGACGTTCGGAGCGCGGGCGTCAAGCCCAACGCCACGATGACGTCCCATCGGCGTGGTCCTCGACGATCACACCGAGCTCGATGAGGTGGTCTCGGAGATCGTCTGATCTTGCGAAGTCTCTGGACGCCCGCGCCGAGTTCCGCTCAGACATCAGCGCTTCGATGTCGGCGTCCCCGACGTCGCGATCCACGGGCTTGAGGTCGAGGTCGGCTGCTGAAAGATCGGTGAGGCCGATGGCGAGGACGGCGTCGAACTCGGCGGCCAGCGCGCTGAGGTCGCCGTCGTCCAGCTCGTCGTCGCGGGATGCGGCGACCACCGCCGCGAGGGCCTTGGCGGTGTTGAGGTCGTCGGACACGGCCGCGTCGAATGCGTCGAGGTGGGTGCGGGCGGCGTCGCTCAAGGTCGCGGCGGGGGCGGTGCGGGCCGCGGCGTATCGCTCGAGCAGCCGACGCAGCCCGGTGCGGGCGCTCTCCAGCGCCTCCCAGCTGAACCCGATCGAGCTGCGGTAGTGCGCCTGCAGGAGGAGGTACCGGTACACGAGCGGGTGGTAGCCGCGGTCGACCAGGTCGTCGATCAGGACGCCGCCCCCGGTCGACTTCGAGATCTTCGCGCCCTTGAGGTTGATGAACTCGCCGTGCAGCCACCATCGAACCCACTCCTCGCCGTCGTCGAGGTACGCCTCGCTCTGCGCGATCTCGTTCGTGTGGTGGATGGGGATGTGGTCGACGCCGCCAGTGTGGATGTCGAAGTGGCGGCCGAGGTGCTCGATGGACATCACTGAGCACTCGAGGTGCCAGCCCGGCGCACCACGACCCCACGGCGAGTCCCACTCCATCTGCCGGCTCTCACCCGCGTCGGCGGTTCGCCAGACGGCGAAGTCGCTCGGACTGCGCTTGCCCTTCACGGCCTCGACTCGCGCCCCCTCGAGCTGGCCCCCGACGTCGAGACGGGCAAGTTTGCCGTAATCGTCGTCGCGGGAGGTGTCGAAGTAGAGCCCACTCGGCAGCGCGTAGCACCAGCCGGCGCCGTCGAGCGCCTCGGCGAAGGCGACCATCTGCGGGATGTGGTCGGTGGCCTTCGGCCACAGGTCCGGCTCACCGACCCGCAGCCTGGCCAGGTCGTGCTTGAACGCCGCGGTGTAGTGCTCGGCGATCTCCCAGATCGAGCGGTGCTCGCGGCGGGCGGCCAACTCGAGCTTGTCGTCACCCACGTCGGCGTCCGAGGTGAGGTGGCCGACGTCGGTGATGTTGATGACGTGGTGAACGCGGTAGCCCTTCCACCGCAGCGTCCGTTTCAACGTGTCGGCGAACACGTAGGCCCGCATGTTGCCGATGTGCTGATCGGCGTAGACCGTCGGTCCGCAGGAGTACAGGCGGACATCAGGCGGGTTCCGCGGCTCGAAGACAGACACCTCACACGTCAGGGTGTTGAACAGCCTCAACGGGCGCGTCGACACGGTGTTCGACCCTACTGAGAGGCGGACCCTCGGGGTTCGGCAGTACCAGAATGGGGCGATGTCCGATGAAGCGGATCTGCGACGAGCCGAGCGGTACCTCGTGCGGTACGGGGCGACGTGGTTGCCGTTCGTGGCCGAGCGGGCGGCGGGCGCGTTCGTCGAGGACGCCGCGGGGCGGCGGGTGCTCGACTTCACCAGCGGCCAGATGAGCGCGATCCTCGGGCACTCGCATCCCGAGGTGGTGGCCGTCGTTCGGGAGATGATCGGCCGCCTCGATCACCTCTTCTCCGGGATGCTGTCGCGGCCGGTGATCGATCTCGCCGAGGCGCTCGGCGGACTGGCGCCGGGGTTGTCGAAGGTGTTGTTGCTGACAACGGGGGCGGAGTCCAACGAGGCGGCGTTGAAGCTCGCCAAGATCGTGACCGGCGGCTGGGAGGTCGTCGGGTTCGCCCAGAGCTGGCACGGCATGACGGGTGGGGCGGCTGGGGCGACCTATTCGGCGGGCCGCCGCGGCCACGGCCCGGCGCCGGTCGGATCGATGGCGGTGTTCGCGCCGAACGCCTACCGGCCCCGGTTCGTCACGGCCGACGGTCAGCTCGACTGGCTCGCCGAGCTCGACGACGCCTTCGATCTCGTCGACCGCCAGAGCACCGGTGCGCCGGCGGCGTTCCTCGCCGAGCCGGTGCTGTCGTCAGGCGGGATCCTCGACCTGCCACCGGGGTACCTGGCCGCCCTCCAGGCACGCTGTCGAGAGCGGGGGATGCTGCTCGTGTTGGACGAGGCGCAGACCGGTATCGGCCGCACCGGCACGATGCTGGCGTGCGAGCGCGACGGGGTCGTGCCCGACATCCTGACGCTCTCGAAGACCCTCGGCGCCGGCCTGCCGCTGGCGGCGGTGTTGACGACGGATGAGCTCGAAGCCCAGGCCCACGAGCGGGGCTTCTTGTTCTACACGACCCACGTGTCCGACCCACTCCCTGCTGCCGTCGGGGCCAAGGTGCTCGAGATCGTCGTCCGAGACCGCCTCGCCGAACGGGCCGACGCGGCCGGGATGCGGCTACGGGCCGGACTGCACGAGCTCGGCGAGCGGCACGAGTGCATCGGCGACGTGCGCGGGCGAGGCCTCCTCGTCGGGATGGAGATCGTCGCCGACCGCGACTCGAAGAAGCCGGCACCCGAGCTCGGCGCGGCGATCACACGACGATGCTTCGAGCTCGGCCTGTCGATGAACATCACCGCGCTGCGCGGAATGGGCGGCGTGTTCCGCATCGCCCCGCCGCTCACGATCACCGACGCCGAGCTCGACCTCGGCATCACGATCCTCGACCAGGCGCTGACCGACTCCCGCGGCTGAACGTCGACACCGACCCGAGCCGCCGATCGGTCGCG
The DNA here is from genome assembly GCA_963784255.1 of uncultured Acidimicrobiia bacterium. GTDB lineage: Bacteria > Actinomycetota > Acidimicrobiia > Acidimicrobiales > Ilumatobacteraceae > JALZMG01. The sequence goes on from CAWAQO010000009.1 coordinate 1,229,713, forward strand.
ACCTCTGACCACTCCGTGCCTAGCGTGCGACACGCGCTCGTTCGCCGGAGGAGCTCTCCCATCCGAGGTGGGCTACGACCCGATGTCGAAGCGTTGGAGGATGCCGGCGGAGCCGGTGGCGACCCACAGGGCGCCGGGTCCGACGGCGAGTGCGTTGATCCTGTCGACGAACGTGAGCGGTTCGATGGTGTCGGTGAGCTCGTAGGTGGTGGCGTCGATGACGAGCACGTCGACGCCATCGGCGGTGAGGTAGAGCGATCGGCCGTCGAAGCCCGCCCCGGCAGCGCCACCGATCTCACGGCCGTAGTCGGGGGTCGCCGTGACCGTCCAGGTGGCTCGGTCGACGACGACGTTGCGGTTCCCCATCTGGGCGGCGAAGAACACGGTGTCGTCGAGGACGACCGGCACGCTGACGTCGGCGGGCAGGCCGATCGTGGCGAGCGGCTGGTTGGTGGTCGGGTCGATGAACGCGGCTGCTGACGTGCCGGATTCGCCGGGCTCCTCGTTGTAGGAGAACGCCACCACGAGATCGGTTGTGGCGTACACCGAGCCGCAATCCAGACCGAGCTCGATGGGGGGTGCGGTGGGCTCGAACGTGGTCGGGTCGTAGCGGTGGAGGCGCTGGGCATCGCAGATCCACAAGGCGCCGTCGGCGGCCCGCGCCGGTCCGCCCACGGGCCGACGTCGGACTTGGGCAGGGTCGCCACGACGGTGTTGGTGTCCGGGTCGATGGCCACGTAGGTGTCCGTGGTGCGCACGATCATCCGGCCGTCGGCGGGCATGAAATCGGCGCGCCGGTGCGCCGACGTCGATGGTCGCCATGCACGTCGCCGGATGCTGGATCGACTCGATGGATGGCCGTGCCCCCACCAGGGGCTGGTCCACACGGACCCGAACGCGGTGGCGACGTGGTGCACGTCGCGCAGCGGGACGTTGAGCGCGGCGTTGGCGGCGCGTGCAGGGTCGCCGCACGGCGCGCCGGCGACGGTGAGGAGCGCGCCGACGTGTTGCAGCAGCGATCTCCGATTGCCCGTGCAAGGGCAGGGCCGTGGCGAGGTCGTCGCTGGCGGCAGCGGTCTCGGCGGCGGAGAGCAGCCCGTCGGCTTCTCGCCACAAGCCGACGATGTCGGTGGGGGCGGTGCGGAGCTCGTCGGGGTAGTCGATCGCCTCGAGTGAGGGCATCCGATCGCGCGCCTCCCGGACACCGGACATGAAGGCGACGATGCCGGCGGTGGCCCAGTCGGGGGGAGGCGGTTCGGCGAGGAAACCGGCGCAGAAGGCCGCTGCTTGTTGCTTCCAGCTGTCCTCGATCGTCGTCGGGGGTGGTGGCATCGTCGCCGTCGAAGTTGTCGGCGTCGGTCGCATCCGTCGTGGGGGCAGCAGGAGTGGCGGAGAGTGGATGTGGAAGGCGTGTCCGGCGGCACGCTGATCGTGTCGGGTGCGGCGGTGGCGGCGTCGTCATCGGCGCAGGCCGCGGGTGCGATGGCGAACGTGGCGCACAGGGCAGCGGTGGCGAGCCGGTGGACGTCGGTGGTGTTCATGTGCTGCTCCTCGTTGCCGGGACGGTTGGTCGCAGCATGCGGGCAGTCGGTATCGGGCGATGGGCACGGCCGGTATGGATCCGGTATCCGTCCGGTTGACGATCCTGCGTTCTGTGCGACACTCGGCCGCAGTGGGCGTGAGTGTGTTGGGTCCCGTCGAGGTCGACGGCGGGTCGTCCCTGGAACCCCACGATCGGGCCGTGCTGGCCGTGCTGGCGATCCGGCGCGGGCAGGTGGTGTCGCCGGCCCAGTTCGCTGACGCCGTGTGGGGTGACTCACCGCCGGGGTCGTGGCCGAAGCAGGTGCAGATCTGCATCGGCCGACTCCGTCGGGTGTTGGGGCCGGAGGCGATCGCGACGACCGCCGGCGGCTACCGGTTGACGCTCGACGACGAGGACGTCGATCTCCGTCGCTTCGAGTCGTTGGTCGAGCGGGCTCGGGTTCTGAGGGCTTCGGGGGAGCCGGATCGGGCCGCGGCCACGCTCGGGCGCGGGCTGGCGTTGTGGCGCGGTTCGCCACTGGAGCAGCTCGACGGGTGGTTACCGGGGCGGAGCGAGGCGGCCCGCTTGGAGGAGCTGCGCCGCACCGCCGAGGAGGATTGGCTCGACGCTCGCCTCGCAGCCGGGGACCACCACCAGGTGGCGGCCGAGGCGGAGGCGATGGTGAACGCCGAGCCGCTGCGAGAGCGTCGCTGGGCGAGCCTGGCGTTGGCCCAGTACCGGTGCGCCCGGCAGGCCGATGCCCTCCGCTCGCTCGCCCGGTGCTCGCCACGTGCTCGTCGAACAGCTCGGTCTGTCGCCCGGTCCGGAGCTGACCGCGCTGGAGGCCGCCATCTTGCGCCAGGACCCGGCGCTCGGATCGGTCGTCGAGCCGACGGCGGTCAGCGCCGACTGCCCGTACAAGGGGCTGGCACCATTCGATCAACGGGACGCCGACTCGTTCTTCGGTCGGGACGACGAGACGGCGGCCTGCGTGGAGCGACTCCGCACCCACCCGTTCCTGGTCGTGGCCGGACCGTCGGGATGCGGCAAGTCGTCGCTCGTCCACGCCGGGCTCGTCCCGGCGCTGCGTGGTCGCGGTCGCGAGGTCCTGGTCGTCGTGCCTGGAAACGATCCCCGGGCGACGGCGACGGAGATCCGAGCGACCAAGGACGCGACCGTGGTGGTGGTCGATCAGTTCGAGGAGCTGTTCGAGCTCGGCCATCCACCGGACACGGTCAACGATCTGTGCCAATCACTCGTCGCCCACGCCGACGGTGGCGGGGCCGTCGTCGTCGCCATCCGCAGTGACCGCCTCGGTGAGCTCGGGGTCGATGCCGAGCTGACCGAGCGCGTCGAGCGCGGCCTGCATCTCGTGACGCCGCTGGCCGGTGACGCCTTGCGTCGGGCCATCGAGCAGCCGGCGCAGCTGGCCGGGCTTCGGCTGGAGCACGGCCTGGTCGAACTGTTGGTGCGGGACTGCGAAGGAGAACCGGGCGGACTGCCGCTGCTGTCCCACGCGCTGGTGGAGACATGGCGACGCCGCGACGGCGTCACCTTGACGGTCGAGGGTTATCGCGGCAGCGGCGGGATCCGCGGTGCGGTCGCCCGGTCCGCCGACCGGCTCTACGACGGCCTCGCTGTCGACGAGCGGGCGACGCTGCGCAGCGTTCTGCTGCGGCTGGTGACCCCCTCAGTCGAGGGGGATCCGGTGCGCTGCCGAGTGCCCGCCCGCACCTTGCTCGGAGACGCCCAACACGTGCGCATCGTCGGGCTGCTCGTCCGCGCCCGTCTGGTCACGTCGGAGGAGGCGTCCTTCGAGGTCGCCCACGAGGCGCTGGCGCGGGCCTGGCCCCGACTGCGGTCGTGGCTCGACGAGGACGTCGCCGGCCAACGCATCCTCCGCCACCTGACCGCGGCGGCGGACGGCTGGGAATCGCTGGGTCGCGCCGACACCGAGCTGTACCGGGGCGCCCGACTCGAGACCGCACTCGAATGGCGTGACCATGCGACGCCGGCGCTCACCGAACTGGAGCGGGCGTTCCTCGACGCCTCCGAGGATCACACCCGCTCGGAACGCAGGGCCCTCGAGGCACGGGCGGCACGCGACGCGGCGACGAAGCGCCGTCTGCGGCGGCTGCTCGTCGGAAGCGCCGTCCTCCTCGTCGTCGCCGTGGTCGCCGGGCTGGTGGCCGTACGCCAGACGGATCGGGCGGACACGCAGAGCCGGCTGTCCAACATCCGTGAGCTGGCGGCCACCGCGGTAGCCGCCGTCGACGTCGACCCCGAACGCGGCGCCTTGCTCGCCCTCGCCGCCCTCGACGAGGCCGGGCCCGATGGCGGCCCGGCGCGTCTGCGAGATCGAGCAGGCGCTGCACAGCGCGGTCAGCGGACTGCGCGTCGAGCGCCGCCTGGCCAACGCCGGCGGCACCGTCGACTGGAGCGCCGACGGACGCCACATCCTCACCACCGGGCGCGCCACGGGTGACGTCGAAGTCCGAGATGTCGCCACCGGCCGCCCGGTGCGAACGTTCACGGCCGCCGAGGGTGGCGCGACCGACGTCGTCGACAGCCCCGACGGCAGCGTGATCGCCACGGCGGGCCGGGACGGCAGCGTTCGACTCCTCGATGCAATGACCGGCGAGCAACACTCGATCGTCCGTGGCGGAGGCAGCGCCGAGCAGTCTCTCCTTCAGCACCGATGGGACGCTCGTGGCTGCGGCGTGGCCGGACGACCACGCGGGAGTGGTGCGGGTGGTCGAGGTGTCAACCGGAGCGGTCGTCCACGAGTTCGCCTGGCCGGGGGCCACCGCTGTCTCCTTCTCACCCGACGGGGCCACGGTGGCGGTGACCTCCTTCTCGTCCGGCGCGGTCCTCGACGTGGCCACCGGACGTCACGTCGTCGCGCTCGACACGACGCTCGGTGGGCTGTTCGACGTGGCGTGGAGCCCAGACGGACGGTTCATCGCCATCGCTCGCGAGGCGGGAGGGGCGCAAGTCCACGACGCCCACACCGGCCAGCAGGTGATGGTGCTCCCGGGGCACGGGAACAAGGTGCTCGCAGTGTCATGGAGCCCGGACTCGTTGCTGCTCGCCACCGCCAGCATCGACGGCACGACGAAGGTGTGGGGACTGTTCGAGGGTGGTGGCCGGGAGATGATGTCGCTGACCGCCGACGACACCCGCAGCGGCTTTACGGATGTCGCCTTCTCACCCGACGGCGCCCGCGTCGTCACCGGCACAGGCGGCGGCACGGCGCTCATCTGGCACGCCGGCCTGGACGCCACCGCCGAGGTTGCGAGCCTGCCGGGTCCCACGTTCGGTGCCGGCGACGTCCGGTTCACCTCCGACGGACGTCACCTTGTCGCAACAGGTGGTCGTGGCGCCGTTGCCGTGTGGCACGTCGGCTCCTGGCAGCGCGAGCGAGAGCTCGGCACCCGTGAGGGCCCACCGGCGCCGACGCCGTTCGGCCGTCCGCTGGCCACACCGGACGACATCGTGCGGCTCGCCCCGAGCCCCGACGGCCGGCTCGTCGCCGCCATCTCCCTCGACGCGATCACCGGAGCCGACGGAACCCTGCCCGTCCACGACGTCGACGGCGGAACGGACGGCTTCGACGTCGACGTCGGCCGTCGGGTGAGCGATGCCGACTGGAGCACTGGGGGCGAGCTCCTCGCAGTCGCCGGCGCCGACCGGGACGACGTCGCCACCGTCAGCGTCGCCGACGACACCGGACACCTGCTCACGACCCTGCGGTTCCCCGACCAACTCGTCGAGACGGCTCGATTCACCGCTGACCCTGACCGCCTCGTGATCGCCCTCTCCGAGAGAGGGCCGTACGTTCCCGGGACCGGGCGGGTCGAGCTCTGGGACTGGCGTCGTGACGACCTCCTTCGCACATTCGAGGTCGACGCCTGGTCCGCGATGCCCCACCCGATCGAACCCCTCGTCGCGATCGGCCCACGTGGCGACGCATCGGACCAGACCGTCGCCATCTGGAACCTGGACAGCGGCGAGCGCATGGCGACGCTCGCCGGCCACACCGGTTTCGTCGACGGCCTCGCCTTCAACAGCGACGGCACAAGAATCGCAACAGCGAGCGGCGACGGATCCATCCGCATCTGGGATCCGGCCACCGGCCAGCACCAATTGACACTGCCGGGCCACGCCGGCCGCGTGTACAGCGTTTCCTTCAGCCCCGACGGCCGATGGCTGGCGTCGCACGGGGCCGAAGGAACCATACGCGTCTGGGCGCTCGACCACGACGAGCTCACCGAGCTCGCCAGACAACGAGTCACCCGGCAGCTCACCGACTCGGAATGCCAGCGGTACCTCCGGCAGGCCGACTGCGACCTGTCCTGAGGGAGACGAGGTGCGCGATCATCGACGCGGTGCATGACGAGGTTCGGGCCGAGTCGAGCGGGTCTCGTGACGACCGGGAAGGGCTCGGTGATCTGGTCGATGAGATCGCCGCCGACGTGGGCTTGTCGGGGGTGATCCGGATCGACGTGGAGGGGAGCCTCGCCGTTCAACGGGCGTACGGCCTGGCGCACCGCGGTCTCGGCGTCCCGAACACCGTCGACACGCAGTTCGCCACCGCCAGCGGCACGAAGGGTCTCACCGCGCTGACGGTGATGAGCCTCGTCGAGCGTGGTGAGCTCGGGTTGGACACGACGGCCCGGTCGGTGCTCGGCGGCGACCTTGCGCTGATCGACGATCGGGTCACCGTCGAGCAGCTCCTCGCTCACCGGTCGGGGATCGGCGACTATCTCGACGAAGACGAGATGGCCGACAACAACGACTACGTCCTGACCGTGCCGGTCCACGAGCTCGCGACCACTGAGCAGTTCCTCGCGGTGTTGGACGGTTACCCGATGAAGCACGAGCCCGGTGAGCGTTTCGTCTACTGCAATGGCGGCTACATGGTGCTGGCGTTGCTCGCCGAGCGGGCATCAGGTGTGCCGTTCCATGACCTGGTCGACCAGCGGGTGTGCCGGCCGGCCGGCATGACCGACACGTCGTTCCTGCGCTCCGACGAGCTGCCCGGTCGCGCCGCCGTCGGCTACCTCGACGACGACGGGTTGCGCACGAACGTCTTGCACCTGCCGGTGCGGGGCAACGGAGACGGCGGGATCTACTCCACCGCAGCCGATGTCCACGCCCTCTGGGACGCCTTGTTCGCCGGGCGGATCGTCTCCCTGGCGACGGTCGCGGAGATGATCCGCCCACGCAGCGACGTGCCGGAGCTCTCGATGCGCTGCGGACTCGGTTTCTGGCTCGACGACTCGACCGGCGCGGTGTCGCTGCACGGCGGCGACGCCGGTGCAGGGTTCGTCTCCTCCCACCACCGCGACCGACGAATCACCTCCACCGTGCTGTGCAACCAGACCCGGGGGGCATGGCCAGTCGGCCAACGCCTCGGCCAACTGCTTGCCGCCTCGACCTGACCACCGATGGCGCTGTAGCTCGCGCTGAGTCGCGACGGACGAGCACCCGTCCCGGTGTCGTCACTGGCGAGCGTCGTCGGCTGGTGGCTCGGAGGCGGTGATGTCCCGCGACGAACGGCCGCCATCGGATCGCTTGAAGAACCCACCGACCTCCTCACCGATCAGATCCACCGTCGCCGACACCGCGTCGTTCAGGGAGGCCGCCGCCTGCTTGGCTTGCGCCCTGACGTCATCGTCCCGAGCGACATCGGCGGCACGGTCACCGAGCTCACGACCCGCAGCGACGAGACGGTCGAACGCGACCCGAAGAGCGGCGCCGCCGTCCGACGCGCCGCCGGCGGTGGCAGCGTCCCCGGACTCGTCCTCGCCGGCGCCCTGGTAGCGCTCCTTCATCATGCGGCCGAGCGTCGAGAAGCCCTCCGCGACGTCGTTCCAAGCTTGCTTCATCGGGTCGCTACTCATCGCTGCTCCTCATGCCGTCGTCCTGAGATGATGCCCCGACCCTGGACGCCGTAACCCGTCGTCTCGACTCCAGCCAGCACCGGGCGGCCTGAAGAGCCGGCCGCGGGGGGGACCACGGCGGAGCGCGTACTCGACCCGGCATGTCCGGATACCGTGCGCCCGGTGCTCCGCGCCGTCCAGTCGCCGCACCTGCCCCGCGCCCTCGAACACGCCCACCTCGACGAACTCGTCCACGGCGAGGAGCTGATCGGCCGCGACATCGACGGTGACATCGTCGGTTGTCACGCGGAGCGGGTCGAGATCACCGAGTCACGCCTCAGCCGGGTTCGGGCCACCGGAAGCGATCTCACCCGCCTGCGGCTGCGCGACGTCCTCCTCGAGGGCTGCGACCTGTCCGGCGCCATGCTCGAGGAGGCTCGCGTCGAACGTTGCTGCTTCGTCGACTGCCGCCTTTCCGGCACCCTGTTCGCCAACGCTCGGCTGCGCCATGTGACGTTCCGCGGTTGTCGCATGGACCTCGTGAGCTGGCGCATGGTGACGGGCGAGGCCGTGCGACTCGACCATTGCGACCTGCGCGGCAGCGATCTGTACGCGGCGCAGATCCCGGGCACCCAGTTCCTCGACTGCGACCTCACCGGGGCCGATCTGTCCGATGCCGCGCTGGGCGGCTCCGAGCTGCACGGTTCGCGCCTCGAGCACGTGGTCGGCGTGTTCGCCCTTCGTGACGTCGTGATCGACCCAGTGCAGGCGGTCGCCGTCGGCCACGCCCTCCTCGCCGCGCACGGCATCTCGATCACGGAGGAACCGACGGCGCGCTGATCGTCGGGTGCGAACGCCGCGCTGCACTTTGGGAACCCGCCGCGGTGAGGTGACGATCGTCACGATCTTGCGACGCGTCGGGGAGGACACCCCGGTATCCGCCGACGCCGCTCAGCCTCGGTTCACGACGCGCCTCCGGCTTGAACCGGTCAGCCTCGCCAACGCTCGTGACCTGTGGCTTGTGCACAACGACGACGACGTTTCATATTGGTACGGCAACGAGCGGCCGAGCCTCGAAGAGGCGAAGCAGCGGGCGAAGTTCATGGCCGACTCGTGGCGCTCCCACGGTGTCCACAAGTGGATCGCGTACGACCGCGTGAGCGGAGAAGTTGTCGGTCGCGGCGGGTTGTCGCGCACGCCCGTCGACGACGACTGGGGCCAGATCTACGCCCTTCTCCCCGCAGCGCCGTGGGTGCGCGTCGCGCATGAGATTCATCGCCCATTCACCGCGCACGCGAACTGGGTCGAGATCGGGTGGGCGCTACGGCGCGAGTTCTGGGGCCGCGGCTTCGCATCCGAGATCGGGCGCGCCGGGCTGGCGTTCGCGTTCGACGTGCTCGGCGTGCAAGCGGTGGTGTCGTGCACGGTCTGTCACAACGCGCGGTCGCGTGCCGTGATGGAGCGCATCGGCATGCGGTACGCAGGGGAGATCCGCAGCCGCGGCTTGGTCGAAGGGATTGACGGGGAGCAGGACGACGCGCCCTTCGCGGTGTACGTGTTGCTGCGCACAGACTGGGACCGGTCCGTGTGGTGGGTGCAGCGTCGAGTCGATCGTGGCGGAGACTTGCAGTCGGCGAGCGCATCGCCGACACCACGAGCCGGAGCGTCTTCCTCTGACGAGGCGTCGCGCCGGTCAGCTCGACGAATCGGTCTCGATCTCGAAGGTGTCACCCAGGTTGATCCGCAGCTCGCTCTCGCCGTAGGCGACACCGGCGCGCTCGACCACGGTGTGCACACCAGTTCCATGCCGTCCTCGAGCCGGCAGTGCGGAAGGGCCGCAGTGCGCATCCTCGCGAGCGGAGCCGCGAGGCTAGGCCGGTGGAACTGCGAACGCTGACGGTGGTCCGTCACACAACGAGCTTCGACGCAATGACCGCCTTCTACCGGGACGGCTTAGGCATGACGATCACCAAGCAGTGGGATCGATCGGACACTGACCGGGGGGCCGTCCTCGCCCCGGCCGGCGAGGTGAACAATGCAAACATCGAAGTGCTGACGCTCGGCAACCTCGCAGTGCACGAGGGCACACCGACCAACGTCGTGTTGACACTGTTCGTCGACGATGCGCATGCCGCTCAGAAATTGATCAGTCAAGCGGGTGTCCCGATTGCGCGTGAGCTCGAGGACACCCCGTGGGGACATCGATCGTTCGGTGTCGACGATCCTGACGGGCTGCGCATCTGGATCGTCGAGGAGCTCGACACCGAGTAGCCGACCTCGCTCGACGACAACCTCGCACACATCGATCACCCGTCAGCGATGCGGCGAGCCGTTCTCCGGAAACGCCGGGATGACGATGCGCGGTCGCGTCACCTACCGCCGCGTCTGCGTGTCGCGAGTCAGCTGCTGACGCCCCGTTCGGCGGGCTCGGCGCGAACTGCGAGTGTCTCCGACGGCACTTCCGTGCGTGCTGCCGAGCGGGCACAGAAGCGGGCGTTCGCATCGTCGCGTCGCGGCGTTCAGCGCTCCGCGAGGACGGCCGAGACCCTGCGTCGGCAGCGGGCGACGATCCCCGGATTGGTGTGCTCGTAGTACGAGATGCCGAGCACTGAGGTGATCGCCCACCCGCGACCACGTGCCCATGTCGCGTCATCGACTCCGAGCGCTGTCCGAAACACCTTGCGGCTCTCCCCGGAGAAGACGCCCCATGCCGGGTCCAGGTCGTTCGCGGGTTCGCCGAGCCCCAGCAGGCTGAAGTCGATGACGGCGTGGAGCCGGCCGTCCCGGACAAGGATGTTGCCGTCCGTCAGATCGGCGTGGACCCACACCGGCGGGCCGTCCCAGGGCGGCGCCTTGATTGCTTCCTCCCACATCGCTGTGAGCGCATGGGCGTCGAATTCGTGGCGCACGGCGTTGATCGCCCGGCGTGTCACCTCGTCCTGCGTGACGAGTGGCACGCCACGCTTCGACACCGGCGCACCCGGGAGGTCGAGCGCGTGCACGGCGGCCACGAACTCGGCGAGGTCGATCGCTGCCTGCCGCGCGTCGGCGATGCGGTCGGGGTGGGCGTTCTCGCCGACGATCCACCGATAGACCGACCAGTGCCAGGGGTAGCCGCGCCCCGGCTGTCCCATCACGAGCGGCTCGGGCACCGCGAGCGGGAGGAACGGCGCGATCTTCGGCAGCCAGGTGTGCTCCTTCTCGACCTGCTCCACCGCCCAGTGGATCAAGGGCAGCCGCACGACGAGGTCATCCCCGAGGCGGTAGAGCGCGTTGTCGGTCCCGTCGGACTGCACTCGCCTGACAGGGAGCGCCGCCCACTCGGGGAACTGATCCTCGAGCAGCCCTTGAACGAGCGATTCATCGCTGTCCACTTGATCGTCGCCGTGCATTCTCACGAAGCCCACGTTTGGAATCCAAGTGCGTGCACCGCCGTGCGCGAGGGCTTTCGCCAGGCGCCCCAGACACGCCGGACTGCCGGTGCGTGGTCGCGTCGTGGTCGACGTTGCTTCGACACGAGTCCGTGCGTTGTCGGTCTGCGTGTCAACGCCGATCGCTACTGTGCGCGGGAAGCTGCGGTGCCATGGCGCGAGATCGGAGTGTCGTGCGGCTGTTGTTCATCGGTGGAACCTCGTTCGTGGGACGACACGCTGCGGAACGGGCGGTGGCCGAGGGCCACGAGGTCACAGTGTTCCATCGAGGGCGGACGAATCCCGGGCTCCTCGCTGACCAAATCGAGCACCGCCTCGGTGACCGCGACACGGGTGACTATGCCTCCATCGATGGCGGGAACAGCTGGGATGCAGTGATCGACGTGTGTGCCTACGTGCCCCGCCACGTCCATCAGTTGGCCGACGTGCTCGGTGACCGGTGCGGCCATTACGTGCACGTGTCGTCGGTGTCGGCCTATGACCCGACTCGAGCGACCGTGGACGAGGACTCACCACTCCACGACGATCCTTCCGTCGAGACCGACGACGTGACCGTGTTCTACGGACCATTGAAGGCGGCATGCGAGCGGGCTGCAACGGCGCGCTTCGGCAACGTCGCCATCGTCCGCCCGGCCTATGTCTGCGGACCGTACGACCCACACGACAGCTTCACGTATTGGGTGCGACGGATGGCCGAGGGCGGCGACGTGGTTGTGCGAGACGCCTCGGCCCCGATGCAGATCATTGACGTTCGTGACCTTGGCGCGTTCCTCGTACGGTGCGCCGCGACGGGTGCCGTAGGCGCGTTCGACGGGGTCGGGCCGTTCGCATCGACGGCGTCCCTGCTGGCCGAGATCACCCCATCAGGTGTGGCGGCACGCCTGGTCGAAGTCGAGTCGGCGACCCTCTCGGCGGCCGGGATCACGCTTCCGATGATGCTCGACGATCCACACGACGCGATCATCTCCAGCCGCCCCGGCCGCCTCGCCCGGACGGTGGGCTTGACCACCCGCACTGCGGCCGAGACCGCCAACGCGACCCGGCAGTGGGATGACGAGCGGGGGCGACCGCCGCTCACGAAGGGACCGACACGTGAGCAAGAGGCCACCCTCGTCCAGCGCCTGCACCCATAGCGAACAGACGCGCGACCTCGACGAGCAGCAACGAGATGCCGTTCAGGCGCGGCCGCCGTGGTGACGTCGCCGACGTTCAGTGCCCATGTTCGGTGCGCGGCGCGGGCTGTTCCCGGGCGATTCGGCCGGCGCCTCAAAGCCTCTTCCTCATGTGCACGTCCTCGGGCTCGAGCTCGAAGAGCTCCGGGAGTGGCTCGGCCATGAGCTCGTAGCCGCGACCAAGGTAGAAGCGCACCGTGTTCTCGGACGGCGTCGCGGAGACGACCATCTCGGAGTCACCGGCGCCGCGGACCATGAGCTCGAGGTCGTCGCACAGACGGCTGCCGATGCCCGCTGCGCGAGACGCCTCGCTGACGTGGAGGAAGGCGAGCTGCGCGATCGCGGGGCGGAGGTGCGGCACGATCACTCCGATCCCGACCAGCCGTCGGCCCGAGAATGCGCCGAGCGCGATCCCGTCCGCGTCGGCGTAGTGCTCGAGCGCGCGCCGCTGTGCCTCCACGGAGTGCTCGCCGTGCCCGTCCCGGTCCCAGGCCGGCGCGCTCCAGTTCCCCCGCCGCTCTACCAGCTCGGTCCCACGCTGCTCGTAGAGGAGGTCGATGCGCTCGGTGCGGTCGATCTCGACGACGCGCGACAGCTCTGTGCGCGCAAGCCGCCGGATCTCCACGGGATTCTGGACGGCGCCACCTTCACACACGGATCTCGTCTCGGTTGGCCATCGACCGACTGTCGACGCGATGTTCGGGCGCGGCGTCATGGCGCGCGGTCAGAGGTCGAAGCGAGTTGCGCCGTAGGGCTCAGCGGTGCCGAGTGCATAGAGCCGCGTCGGCTTGACGTGGTACAGGTACCACGGCGGTGGTCCAGCCGACGGAGCGCTGAACTCGGCCGTGAAGGCGTCGCCCTCGACCCTCGCCGGCCAGCCGCCTTCGCGGCACACCGCGGCAATCTTCTGCAACGTCGCCTCGTCCGTCACCCGCACGGCGTTCCCCTCGGCCACCAGATCGAACTGGTGCGTCGACACGGTGATGACGCAGGACGGGTTGTCGACAAGGTTGCGGGACTTCCGGGTTCCGGGACCAGAGGTGAACCAGAAGCCACCGTCGACCCATCCCGATCCGACCGGCATGACGTGCGGCGTGCCGTCGGTGTTGGTCGTTGCCAGCCACGTGGTGTGGCGGTTCGGGCCACCCGTATCGGGCGCCTGTGTGTAACCGCCCTCGAGCTCGCTGAGCACACGCTGCCACTCGATTGTGGGCGTGCCGTACCCATCGAGGTTGCGGTCGGCGACCGGCTGTGTCGTTGACATCGCCGCGCTCCTTTCGCTGTCTTTGCACAGTCGAGACGACTGCGACGGCTCGAACTCATCGCGACATCGACTCCGCGAGCGGAGGTCGCCGCATGCTTCACCTGGACGAGGAGGCATCGCAACGAGATCGTTCGGTGCGCGCCAACAGGAATTGGCGGATGACGTTCCGTCGCGTTGTTGGGCGCGGCGTGGAGCGATGATGATGCTCGGGTGAGTGGCGCGGCAGATGTCAGGGTTGCGATCAGGTCGGCGACCGAGGCCGACACCGCGGCGATCATGGCGATCTGGGCAGCGAACGGTGACGAGATCCCCGAAGGCGGCCTGGACATCCTCACCCCATACCTGGCGCACCTGATGAGCACCGGTCGAGTGCAGGTCGCTGAACACGGAGACCAAGTGGTCGGATTCGGCGCCGTCGTCGAGCGGGCCGGTGCGACTCACCTGGCCGACCTGTTCGTGCTGCCGGACCGGTTCGGCAAAGGGATTGGCAGCCAGCTGCTCGCCGCCGTCTTCGGCGACGCCACCGTGCGCACGACGTTCGCCTCCTCTGACCCACGGGCGCTGCCCTTGTACGTGCGGGCGGGAATGACCCCACTGTGGGCCAACTTGTCTCTCGACGTCGACTCGTCGTCACTACCACTCGCGTCGCCGACGATGGTCTGCGAACCGGCCGACGCCGAACGGTTGGCGCAGCTCGAACAGCACTGGCTCGGCGACGCCAACGTCCACGACCATCGCTTCTGGGCGTCGCTTCCCGGTGCCCGCCCTTTCGCGGTGCTCGACGGTGGACGACCGGTGGCAGCCATTCACGCCCGATCCCGGCGAACTGGCCGCGACCGCTGGATCAACCGGCTGGTGATGGCGCCCGACAGCGACGCGGCCGCGGTGCTCATGGCCGCCTATCACCATGCCGCCGAGGGCGGCCGCATCGGCAGCTGCTTGCCAGGCCCGAACCCCGCTCTGCGCACCCTGCTCGCAGCGCGGGCCCAGATCATCGACCAGGACACGTACATGGCGTCAGACCCCTCGCTGTTCGACCCCGCCCGGCGCATCAGCGACGGCGGCATCCTGTAGCCCACTCGCGCACTCGGCCTGCGAGCACCGCTTCGGTCACCGAATCGGTCCAGCCCAGGTGCAATCTGGTGACCAAGGCATCGAGCGCCGAGTCGGGGCATCCGCACGCCGGTCTCGTTCATCAGCGGAGACCGGCGCTTGGAGCTATCCAAGCGCGACCAACGTCGCCTCGATGCCGGCTCGGGTCTCGGCGACCAGCTCCGGGGTCGCCGCCCATCCTTCGATTTCGATCAACATCGACGGGACGCCGGCCACGAACGCGGACCAGCTCTCGCCACCGCCGTGCTGGGTGACATCGGGGCGCACGGGTATCCCGGCTGCATCCGCCCACGCCTGCTCGAGCGCCGGGCTGGTGGGACCGATCGCGCTGACATAGCCGAGCGGCTGGTGGACCCAGATCACGATGTCCGGCCGCAGCTGCTCGACCAGCGCCGCCAGCGCCTGCGTCTCGGGTTCGCTCAACGGCGCCGGGCCACCGTCACCGGGGCGCCACTCCCACGGAAAGTTCCGGTTGAGATCGACTCCGTTGGCGTTGCACCGCATCCCTGCCGCCGAGCCATCCGGGTTGGCGACTGGAACGAGCCACACCTCGACATCAGGGGCGATCGCCGCTTGCAGGAGACCACGGACCGCCGGCGGGGTGACCGGCTCGTTGCCGTGCAATCCCCCGATCACGAGCACTCGCCTCCGGGGCGCGTCGACCGCCCGGACAAGCACCGCGATGTCGCGTCCCTGCACCGTCTGACCTGCGATCGCCGTCGTCCAACCAGCGGGTACCTCGGGCGACGAGATGTCGGAGGGCGGCCGCACCTCCCAGATCGACGGTGCCTGACTGCCCCGCATGCAGGTGAACTGGCCGACGGGAGGCGGAGTGGTCGTCGTCGACGTCGACGTCGAGGTGCTCGTCGAGGAGGTTGTGGAGGTGCTGCTCGTGGTCGTGCTGCTCGTCGTCGGGGCGATGGTGGTCGTCGTCGTGGGAGCGATCGTGGTGGTCGTCGATGTCGTGCTGGTCGACGTCGACACCAGGGTGCTGGCGCCCGCCGGTGACTCGGCCGCCTGTGAGGGTGAGCGGTCCGGCGAGTCGCACCCGGTGGCTACGAGGACCAGGGTGATGATCGGCAGTGTCACGAGCCTCGTCAACTGATCCGCGACGCGCGATCGCGAGGCCACTCGACGGGCGAAGCGCATCACCACCCGCGGTCAGTCGGGCGCGGCGGCCGGCCGACGCTGGCGGATCGCTTTCACACGCGCCACGACCGCCACGACGAGCGTCCCGACGGCGAGCCCGACGATCGCCGAGGCCAGCGTGTTGACGAGCCACGCGAGTACGCCGCCGATGCCGGCCACGTCGTGAAACGGGTCCTCGATGCGGTGCACGAGGTCGTACGGCCCGTGCCATCCGAGCTCGTCAGCACCGACGAGCAGGATGTGCCCGCCGACCCAGACCATGGCAGCGGTCCCGACGACGGACAGCACAGCCAACAGCTTGGGCATGCCGGTGACGAGCCCGCGCCCGATCCGCTGCGCCGAGGGGCTGGCCGACTGCGCCATCCTCAGACCGACATCGTCCATCTTCACGATCAGGGCAACGACGCCGTAGACGACGGCGGTGATCAGGACGGCCACGACGACGAGGATGATCGCCCGCGACACGAAACCCCGGTCGAGGACGTCCTTGAGCGCGATCACGATGATCTCGCCGGAGAGGATGAAGTCGGTGCGGATCGCCCCAGCGACGGTCCGCTCTTCCTGTTCCGGGCCGAGCGCACTCGCCGGCAGGTCGTGTGCGCCGCCGTCGTCGCGATGGAAGACGCGGTGGTGGATCTTCTCGGCGCCCTCGAAACACAGGTAGGTGCCGCCGATCACCAGCACGATCTCGACCAGCACGGGCGCGAACTCGCTGAGCACGAGCGCGACCGGGATGATGTACAGCAGCTTGTTCTTGAGCGAGCCCTTGGCGATGCGCTTGATGATCGGCAGCTCGCGGTCGGCTGCGAGACCGTGGACGTAGGCCGGCGTGACGGCGGTGTCGTCGACCACCACGCCGGCGGCCTTGACGCTGGCGCGTCCAGCGGCCGCGCCGATGTCGTCGATTGATGCCGCTGCGAGCTTGGCGAGCGCTGCCACGTCGTCGAACAGGCCGAGCAGCCCGCTGCTCATCGGCGTCGACGTCCCCGTGCGGCGGTCGCGGGGCTCGGTCGCACGGACACGCACACATCATGGCTGACACCCGGTGCCAGATCGCAGGTGATCCCTCGCGAACGAGCCCGTGTCATCTCGAGCCGGTGGTCGCGGACGCGCGGTGCCGGGATTCTCCCTCGTCTTCGCCGGATGCCCGGGACTCCTGATCGACCCCTGAACTTCTGGCCGTCAGCCGGGCCAGACCTGTCCCCAGGGGTTCGGCTCCTGCTGCTCGGAGATCGTCGAGCCGCTTCAGCTGGCCGTGCGTCGTGCGATGGCGGCGGGCAACTGCGCATCTCGCGGCGGACTGTTGGGCCGGCACCGCCGTGCGAGACTGGCGCCTCGTGTTCGGACGTATCGGAGGCTGACATGTTCCGCAATCCCGACCACATCACGATCGCCGTGGCCGACGCAACCGCCGCGATCCGCTTCTTCGAGCTGCTCGGATTCCGCAAGGGCCACGTGGCGACGATCGACGGCGGTGACCCCGCGACGTACATGGGGATGCCGGACATGAAGGCCGAGCACATCACGCTCGCCCTGGAAGGTGCCGTGCCACGCTTCGAAATCCAGTTGCTCGAGTTCGACCCGACGCCCGGCGAGGATCCCGGCGAGCTGCCGACGAATCTGCGGCGACGCGGCTACAACCACCTCGCCCTTCGCGTCGACGACATCACGGCCGCGACCGCCCACCTCGAAGCAAGCGGCGTCACGATGCTCAGCGACGAGCTCGACTACATCAGCCGGCGGCTCCGCCTCTTCGAGGGCCCCGAGGGAATCACGCTCGAGTTGGTGGAATGGGTCGACGGCGACGACGCCTGAGCAGCGCCAAAGCGGGCCAGCCCGTTCCGAGAAGCCCACGTACTCGTCACGACCCGATCCATCGTCGCCCTCCGGTCAACGATCGTGGATGACCGACGGGACCCGTCGCCGCCCGTATCGCCGATTCGGAGCGTGCGCCAAGTGATCGCTCACGCACGGTCGAGTCGGTGGGCGATCTGGAACACGTTGCCAAACCGGTCACGTACCATCGCCCGACGGTCGCCGTAGGGCGTATCGCGGGGGGTCTCGATCGTCGACGCCCCGGACGCGACGGCTCGTTCGTACGTGGCCTCGGCGTCATCGACATACACGTAGAGGAACGCGGGGAACACGTCTCGCTCGCCCGCTTCTGCAACCATCAGCAACGAGTCACCGATTCGTAGCTCGACTGGTCGGCCGTCGACCACGTCGCCGCTGGCGTCGAAGGTGCGGCGCAGGAACTCGACCTGGGCGGCAAGGTCAGTGACAACGATGCGCGGTGTCAGCGAGTGGTAACCGTCAGGGCCGGTGCGGAACTGCGTCATCAGCGCTCAGCCTCCCAGATCGCCGTGCCCCGAAGACCGCACTGCTCCGAAGCGGCATCAGACACTCGCGGCCAGCCTGTGCGCCGAGCTGTCCGGTCGGACGCAGCGGATTGGAGCCGGTCATCCGCGACCCACACCGCAGGGCGGCGCGGTCGAAGCGCCGGGCATGCTAGAGACGGCGCATGTCCACCTGCTGCCCCGTGGTCGAGCTGCGGCAGTACACCCTTCGTCCCGGGGGGCGCGACGTCCTCGTCGAGCTGTTCGACCGGGAGTTCGTCGAGTCGCAAGAAGCCGTCGGGATGGAGCTGATCGGACAGTTCCGTGATCTCGACCGCCCGGACCGCTTCGTGTGGATTCGCGGCTTCCCCGACATGGAGCGTCGCCGTGAGGCTCTCGCGGCGTTCTACGGCGGGCCGGTCTGGAAGGCGCACGCCGCCGCCGCCAACGCCACGATGATCGATGTCGACGACGTGCTGCTGCTGCGCCCGGTGGCACCGTCGACGGGGTTCGAGGCTCAGCCGCTCCGCCCCGCGCCGGGGAGCGATGTTCGAGCGGCGAAGTTCTCGGTGACCATCTGCTCGCTCGACGCGCCGGCGGACGTCGAGTCGCTGACGCGAACGCTGCTGCCTGCGCTCGCCGATGCGGCGTCGCCGTCGTTGGCGACGTTCGTCGAAGAACCGAGCGAGAACACCTTCCCGGCGCTCCCGGTGCGCACCGGCGAGCACGTGGTCGTCTGGGTCCAACGCGTGGTTGATGACGACTGGCCCGCGCCGGTCGACGTCGTGCACGGTCTCGTCGCGCCGCCCCAGCAACTTCGCCTGTCGCCGACGGCGAGATCACGGCTGCGCTGAAAGGTGCTCCCGCCGTGGTGAGCGGCCGCCACCACGAAGGGATCCGCGGACATTTCCGGCACGACCACCGGCGACCAACACCACCTGGTCGACGCCCTCGCCCGGCGCGCGAGCAGCGGCCGCAAGCCAGCGGCACTTTGAGGACACGGTGAGCGTCGCCGAATTGCGCACTATCGACGTGACGTTTCCCGATATCTCGTCTTCTCCGCGGATGTGTCCTCGAGCGGCGCCTCTCGGGCGCCCCGGCAGTCATCCTCACGCGCACGTTCGACGACGTGTGAGACCGGCGCACGGCCGCGGCGGGCCCCGACGCGAGCGACCGGCACGTGCTGGACTGCTCGAGGATGTCGCTGCGCGTCCGCCTGGCGCGCGAATCGTGACGACGATGACCCACCCGCCGACCGTGTCTGAAGCGCCAGACAGTTCTGGGAGCCGGACCACTGCCGTGGCTGGCCGATACTTATGCGGGAATCGTCTGGCCGTTCTGAGCTGCCCAGAGGCCTTGCGCCTCCTCCCAGCTGATCACCGCGATCGGGGTGCCATCCTCCTGGATGAACTGCAACGGACCAAGGAACGTCATGTAGAACTGACCGCCCTCGACGAAGTACGTACGATCGTGCCGGGCGTTGCAGGGCTCGTAGCCGTAGGCCGGTGCCACCGCGGTGATGCCTCCGGCGTGCTCACCGCCTTGCACTTCCATCATGCCCGACATGAGGAAATACTCGCCCGGGCCCATGTGGATGTGTCGAGCGAACGACGATCCGGTCGGGCAGTCGAACAGCGCCGTCCAGCCCCCCATCTCGGGAGATACGTTCAACAGCTTCCAAGTGACGCCCCCCTCGCTGAAGGCGTCCGGGAAAGGCTGCCAGTCGAGGTCTTCCGTGTGGGTGTAGTCCTGCGGAAGCTTGGCCTTCATCGTGGTCGTGGCCTTGTTGCGAGGTGCAACGCTCATGCGAACCCTCCTTCGGCCCCTCAGGGACGAGTCGACCGTACCACCCGGGTGCGGCTGCCAATGCCGAGAGAGTGGGGCCTCCGGCGCTACCGCGCGGATCTCGAGCGTGACGACGACGTAGCGCGTGAACCCCGCCGCCATCCACGACTCGACCAATCGTCGAGCGCACGCACGATCGCGGATGACCCCGCCCGAAATTGCGTGCCCCCGGGCCGTCCATGAACGCTGGAAGTCGGGCGCGATCGAACGTCACCGACCGGGGTTCGGTACCCGGGCCGCCTGAGCGGGAAGCACTGGCCGGCGGCCCGCCAGCCGCACCCGGAGACCGCAACGACGACACCCACTTCCGGGTCCGTCACGACCGCGTCGCCGACGATCTCGGACGCCGGGCGGTCCGCCTGGACCACTGAACCTCAGATGCGCCACGCTGAGCGGTCAATCGTTGGGAGACTGACGGCGCGCTCGTCCAAATGCTATGACAGTGCGGTGCGTGGTTTCCTCGTCGTCATGGTCATGGCAATGACAACCCTTCCCGTCTCGGCGTGCGGCGACGACGACTCATCGGACGACGCAGCATCAGAGGAAACCGTCGCGGTCGATGTCCCGGATGTCGTCGGCGACTCCGTCGAGGATGCGACGGAGACGCTTGAAGACGCTGGGTTGACGCTGCGAGTCGTGAGGCGTGACGGCGAGGACTTGCCGGTGACCGCCGACTTCGTGGAGAACCGCGTGAACGTTGCGGTCGAGACGCGGGACGACGGCAGCGAGGTCGTCACCGAGGTCGTGTCGATCGGCTAGCACGCCGCGGTCAGCCGTCGTTCGGTCGCCGCGCCAACGTCTCCTGATGTGCTCGGCAGGCGCCCGACCGGGCAGTCGGGCGCGCTTGCTCACCGCTTCGGTCACCGAATCGGTCCAGCCCAGGTGCAATCTGGTGACCAAGGCATCCATGGCGCCTCTAGCGTGGGTGCCGGCTGTTGGAGATCCGGGGAGGTCACGATGGGTGATCGCGTGACGATCGGGACGCTGGAGGACTTGCGGCGGGACGGGTGCCTGACGGGCAAGATCGGCAGTCAGCCGGTCTGCGTCTTCTGGAGCGAAGGAGCGGCCTACGCGCTCGACGACCGCTGCCCGCACATGGGGTTCCCGCTACATCGTGGGTCGGTCGAGAGCGGGTTGTTGACCTGCCACTGGCACAACGCCCGCTTCGACGTGAGTTCGGGCGGCACGCTGGATCCCTGGGCCGACGATGTGCGGGCCTACCCGGTCGAGATCGACGACGGTCGGGTGACCGTCATCGTCGAACCCGAGCGCGACCGCACCGGCTACCTGTTGCATCGCTTGGACGAGGGCTTGGAGCAGGGCATCACGCTCGTCATCGCCAAGGCCGTGCTCGGGCTGCTCGACAACGACGTGACGTCGAACGACATCGTGCGCGCCGGCGTGGACTTCGGCACCCGCTATCGCGAGGCAGGATGGGGCGCCGGGCTCACTGTGCTCACGTCGATGGCCAACGTGCTGCCTCACCTCGATCGAGCAGACCACGCGCTGGCGCTGGTCCACGGCCTCGCGTTCGTGTCACGGGACACTCGGGGTCGTGCCCCGCGGTTCCCGCTGCTCCCACTCGCCGGTGAGCTGCCCGCCGTCCGGCTCGAGGGCTGGTACCGGCGGTTCATCGAGACCCGCTCAGCCGACGCCGCCGAGCGCACCCTGGCGTCGGCCGTCGCCACCGTCGATGCAACGACGGTCGCCGACATCATGTTCGCGGCGGTGACCGACCACGTCTTCCTCGACGGTGGCCACACCATCGACTTCACCAACAAGGCGTTCGAGGCGCTCGAACACTTGGGATGGGAACGGGCACCAGATGTCCTGCCGACGTTGGTGGCCCAGACGGCCTCGGCCAGTCGCAGCGAGGAGCGCGGGTCGTGGCGGTTCCCCCACGACCTCGCCGGCGTGATCACCACGGCGGCCGAGTCGCTGCCCGAGCGACTCGCCGCAGCCCGACCCGACGGGTTCGACCACCAGGGCGGCGTCGCCAAGCTGGCGTGGTTGCTCCTGGCAGAGGAGCCCGCCGACGTCGTCGGCGCGATCGACGAGGCCATCGACGCCGGGATCGACCCCGACGAGCTCGGACGCGCCGTCGCCTACGCCGCCGCCCTGCGCATCACCCGCTTCCACACCCAGAACGATCACGCCGATTGGGACGAGGTGCACCACGCCTTCACGTCCGCCAACGCGCTCCACCAAGCGATCCGCCGGGCGCCGACACCCGAGCTGCTGCGTGGCGTCTACCACGGCGCGTTGCGCATCTACCTCGACCGGTTCCTCAACGTGCCCGCGGCCCGGCTGCCCGAGCTGGCACCGTCGTCGAGCGACGCCGCCGACCACGTCGACCTGTCCGAGCTGCAGGGCTGTTGGGACCAGGAGGGCCGCGTCGACGACGCCGGCACGATCGTCTACCGCTTCCTGCGTGCCGGCGGTGACCCGCGACGGGCGATCGCAACATTGGGCCACGCGCTCCTGAGCGAGGACGCCGAGTTCCACTGGTTCCAGACCTACGAGGCCGCCGTCCGGCAGTTCCACGCCTGGCCGGCAGGCTCGGAGGAGGGCGCCCTGATCCTCGCCGGTACGGCCCGGTTCCTCGCCGCTCACACACCAACCCGACGGGAACTCTCCCAAGTGGTCCGCATCGCCACCCGGTTGGGCCGCGGCGAGGCCCTCTTCGAACCATCGTGACCACATCCGACGGGCGCGCTTGCTCACCGCTTCGGTCACCGAATCGGTCCAGCCCCAGGTGCAATCTGGTGACCAAGGCATCCAGCGCCGAAATTGGTCCCGGCGTGAGCGAGGACGGGAGCCGACCAGACGGCCCGGTGATGACTCCAGGTGGGTTGCGCAGTGACTGGGCCGGGAGGATGATCATCGTGGGGGGCGAGCGAGCGGAGGTGGATGATGTTCGTGCAGGCCATTGAGGGCCGGGTCGCCGACGGCGACGGGTTGCGTCGTCAGCTCGAGCGATGGATGAGCGAGCTTCGACCGGGAGCGCAAGGTTTCCTTGGGACGACGGCCGGCGTGACTGATGGCGGTGACGCAGTGGCGTTCGCCCGGTTCGAGACGTCGTCGGACGCCAAGGCCAACAGCGAGCGCCCAGAGCAGGGGCAGTGGTGGGCGGAGACCGAGAAGTGCTTCGACG
The DNA here is from genome assembly GCA_963784255.1 of uncultured Acidimicrobiia bacterium. Classification (GTDB taxonomy): domain Bacteria; phylum Actinomycetota; class Acidimicrobiia; order Acidimicrobiales; family Ilumatobacteraceae; genus JALZMG01. The sequence continues at coordinate 1,252,584 of CAWAQO010000009.1, forward strand.
GCGCCGTCCGGTTCACCGACTCGGACGACGTGGACATCTTCCTCGCCGGTGGCTCGAACGACGCCCAGTTCGTTCAGGTCATGAAGGGCAAGGACATGGACCGTGACCGGGTGCGCGCCCTTGACGAGCAGTTCGAAGCGCACGCCGCCTCGTTCCGGCCGGACCTGCTGGGTGGGTTCCGGATGTGGACGGGGCCGGACAGCTACATCGAGGTCGCCTACTTCACGAACGAGAGCGACGCCCGTCAAGGCGAGTCGAGGGAGCCACCCGCAGAGCTCGCCGCTCAGATGGGAGAGTTCGAAACGATGATGGCCAACGTCGAGTTCATCGACCTGCGGGATCCCTGGCTGTTCTGACATCGATCGCCCACAGAACGAGGGCAGCGGGCGTCGCCGATTCGAGCCAGCTCGACGTTCCCCACCGACATGAGACGGACGGGAGGGGTGGCTACCCGTCGATGGAGAGCATGTGGACGGTGCCTCGCCTGGGATCGACTTCGACGTGGGCATCGCCGCCGTTCTTCGCTGTCTGGTGTCGACGCAGGCGTGGCTGCGGATGCGGGAAGAGTTCGGTGTACCCGGCACCGAGTCAGGGCCCGGTGGTGGCCTGGGTCATCGACACCATCATCCGCGAGATTCGCGCCGGCAACACCCCCACCGCGTGGCGCCACGTGCAGCCTTCGATGAAAGCACGCGATCGATGAAGAACAACCCGTCGCCCAGAGCCTCCGCACAACTCGCCGTCGTTCACGCCATTCGCATTCGCGGCGTCGCGTCCCGAGACGTCATCTGCGAGATGACCGGCCTCGACCCCGCCGTCGCCGACGCTGAGCTGCAAACGACCGCCGATCGCGGGTGGACGGTGTTCCGCGAGAACCGGATCACGAGCGGATGGGGACTGACACCCGAGGGTCGCGCGCAGCACCGCACAGCCCTGCATGACGACGTGGACGCGAGCGGCGACCGGCAAGCGATCGAAGAGGCATACGAAGGCTTCCTGGCTCACAACCAGGCGATGAAGGTCCTCTGCACGAAGTGGCAGACGGAGGGCCAGCCCGCGTCCTGCGTCGAGGAGTTGACGACGCTCCACGCCGGCATCGTCCCCGTCGTCGAGCGGCTCAGCGCCTCCGTACCCCGGTTCGGGCCATACCCCGCACGCCTCAGGGCTGCGCTGACGCGCTTCCAATTCGGAGACGGGACCGCCCTCGCCAAACCGCTGTCGGGGAGCTACCACGACGTTTGGATGGAGCTCCACGAAGACCTCCTCTTGTCGCTCGACCGGCAGCGGTCCAGCGACGACGGGCAATGACCACCACGGCCCAGGTCAACTCGCATCGCCGACCGACGGTTGCCCAAGCCGACCTCGACTTCGCGTCAGTGCTCGACCACGTCGTCGTAGTCGTTGGGACTGATGTTGATCCGTCTCCCCGAACGACGTACGAGAAGATGAGGGCAGCTGCGAGGAACGCGCCGCACGAGAGACCCATCAACAGCAGCTTCCAGCCGTCATCGCCCCTCCCGAGCTCAGCGAAGCCCGCCAGCGAGCAACACGCCGCTCCAGATCGGGCGACCACGGCAACCCGACGAGGAAGATCGGAGCATCGAAATTGCTCACACCCGGCCCGAGGTCATCCGCCGCTCGCTGTCCAACGCCCACTCCGACCGCTCAGCGGACCGCGTCGGTCTCGGAGGCACGAGTTGACGTGTCCGGACGGTGAGCTGCTCACCGCACCGCGCCCAGCACGTCGGAGCCGCCGGCGAGGACGTCGCCGCGGTCGTAGCGGCGCTGAGGCCGCCAGCAGGTGGCCCCACTGCTCGCCGTACCCGAGCCCGATTGTCAGGTGCGGGGTTGGGCGTTCGTCATCCTCACGATGCTGAAGTCCCAGTCCTCGCTGACGGCGAGGTCGTGCGCCGGCCACAGCCTGGGTGTGACCCGCAGCTCGATCCCCGCGGCCACGTGGGCACCGAGGAGGTCCGGGATCGCAACGACGTCGAGTGGTGTCACCGGGGTCTCCGCGATCCATTGCCCGGACACGTCCCTCCACGGTGCGAACGCCTCGGCGGGCAGGTCGTAGCGATAGATCGTCGTCGTACGCATTCGGTCCAGCCAGTCAATCTCAGTGACGTGCACGCGACGGGCTGTGGTGGCCCACGATGCTTCGAACGTGCGGTTGTCGTCGGTGGGCCGCGGCCACACCGTGACTCGTGGGCAGTCTCGGGGGAACCAGTACAGCGGGGCGTGTTCGGTGTCGATCGCCCAGACCGACGGGTGGTGGTTGGGGTTCGTAGCCGGCACGTGCGGCACGAACTCGCGGATGGAGGCGTGCTCGCTGAAGTGATGCACGACCGGCCTTCCCACGCCCGTCATCGTTGCAGCCGCCTGACTGCCCGAAATCGCCGGCTCCTTCCCGGTTCTGGGTCAACCGACACCGGGCCAGGGCGCCGAGATCGGTGGCTCGACATCACGACACGGCAGAGTGGTGACGTGATCGTCGCCGTCGAGGGGCCGTCCGCGGCCGGCAAGACGACATGGTTACGACAGTCCGTGCCGGCCGACCACGTCGTCCCAGAGCACGGCCGAGTCGAGATCCCTGCCGACCGAGTCGGCGACGAAGCAACGTTCTGGGCCGAACTGAACTCCGAGCGATGGCAGGCCGCACTTGCCGTCGAGCACTCATCGGGTCACGCCTACTGCGACGGCGATCCGCTCAAGTTGCACTACGACTACTGCCTCACGCAGATCGGCTTGCTCCCTTGGCAACGCTTCGAAGCAGACGTGGAGGCCTGCCGTCGCAAGATCAGCGAACGGCGACTCGGCGTCGCGGACATGATCATCTGCGAGATACCCGATCCAGCCGCGCTCGACGAGCGCAAACACGGCGACCCGACACGTCAACGGTCCAACTTCGCGGTCAACCGTCGACTCGGTCCGCGCTCCACGACTGGTACAGCGCCCTCGAGCACCTGGATCCCGAGCGAGTCCGGTGGACGTTCCCGACCACCGCCCTCAACGTCCAGCCCCGAGCTCGCTTCGACCTCGAACTCTACGACGCCTGGATGACCAGCCTGCCTGGCCGCCCGAACACTGCCCGATAGTCACGCGTGCCTTTCCCCGGCGCTCGCGTCCGTGAACGCCGGCCGCCCGTCGGTGTCTCTGTGACCGTGCTCGCGTCTCGTCGACATCGCCTGTGGATCCGGCTAGGCGGCGATGGTCGCTGCGCAATGAGGCGCCGCGGTGAGCGGTCTCGACGCGGCCGGCGCTCTGATCGACATCGCCCGGGAGCGAACGTCTTTCGGCGACTTCCGCGTCGGTGACATGAACGACTTGCCCTTCGACGACGGATCGTTCGATGTCGTCATGACGATCGCCGGCATCGTGGCCGGCTGCGACGCAGCCGCTCGGGAAGCGTTCCGCGTGATCCGCCCAAGCGAATGGCCCGACGTCGACATCGCTGTCCGGCTACCGCCACGGTGTCGGCGTTCGCCTGAAGTCGGAGTTCATGTGGCTCATCGCACAGAAGCCCGGCTGACGACCTCGTTGATCACCAGATCGCACCTTGTCCGGCTTCCCGGGCGACGCCTTCTGGCGAGCCACACACAGGTCGTCGGCATGGTCATGGTGAACCTCCAGGGTCGTGGCCGGAGGCGCCGACCACGGTGCGGACAGCACCACCGGCCGGCTGAGATCTCGACGGTGCGCCCCGCCGAGTCAGCGAAGATCCGCCGATCGGGCGCGGATGAGTCGGTGGGCGCGGCGTGATTCGGCGTGCGCGTTCGGTGCACACCGGTGGAGATCGTGGGTCCGGCGACCGTCCGGCGCTTCGGCGTTGGCGGGCGTCTCGCACGACGCGGTCTGTACGGCGACGCTGGTGTGGTAGAGCATCCGTCCATGCCGCCGAGCAGGGTGCATTTCAACGGGTCGGTCAACCTGCCGAACACGGAGACGGTGATGCGGGAGATCAGCGCCCGTATCCCGGCCGGTGTGAGCCGGATGACGGACGGGGAGACCGGGGAGCGCAACTACTGGATTCGGTTCCAGATCCAGAAGTTCGCCCTGATGCCCGAGTTCGAGCAAGTCGCCGTCGTGCAGGCCTATGAGTCGTCGCCGGACGCGCCGCCGATGGTCCAGTTCCGCCTGGCCGACGGACGGTCGGCGGACACGATCGATTGGCCGAACCTCGGCTACGCCGACGCGTACGCAGGGTCGTTCGAGGTGTTCGACGAGCTGCAACGCGAGGGCACGGTCGCCGCCGGCGTGCGCATGCAGGTCCAGTACCCGACGCCGCTCGCGTCGATGGCCGGAACGATCGTCCCGGCGGACATGCCCGCCGTCGCCGAGGCGTACGAGGCCGCCCTGTTCGACGATCTCGACGTGCTGCTCGGCCGCGTGCCGCACGACCGCATCGCGGTCCAATGGGACGTTGCCGTCGAATTCGGCTTGCTCGAGGGCGCCATGGGCCCCGCAACCATGCCCCTGGAGCAGATCGTGCCCGGCCTCGTGCGCTGCGCCGACCGGGTGCCCGATGACATCCCCGTCGGCATGCACCTCTGCTACGGCGACTACGGCCACCAGCACTTCAAGCAGCCGGAGTCGCTGCGGATGCAGGTCGACGTCGTGAACGCCGTCAACGCCGCGGCCCGACGGCCGATCGCCTGGGCGTCCTTCACCGTCCCGCAGGCCCGCGACGACGCCGACTACTTCGCGCCGCTGCGCGACCTCCGAGCCGGGACGGAGACGGAGCTCTACTTCGCGCTGGTGCCGTACCACCCCGACGATCAAGCGGAGGGCACGACCGCCGCACAGGTCGCCCACATCGACGACGCGCTGGCACGGTCGCCCGGCGGGGTCCGCCCCTGGGGCATCTGCACCGAATGCGGGATGGGCCGCGTGGACGCCGACGACGTGCCACGCCTGCTGGACATCCACCGCCAGATCCTGGCGACTTGACGGCCCACGCCGCGACGACCTGTCGCAGTATCCGACAACAACGCCCGACGCGCGCGCCAGCCGCGTCGTCGAACGCCGGGTCGTGGCACGACCGAACGCTCGGCTCGGTCGCTCGGTACGGAGACCGCGATGAGGACGTCTCCGTCGAGCGTGCGCTGCTCGGGTTCGCTGTCAGCGGCGGCGAGGCACGGCGGTCAGCCCGACGATCGTCGCGCCGAGACGAGCGATCGTCAGCCAGCTGACGGCTGTCGCCTCGACGGCCTGCAGGATGAGTTGGGTCGCGGCCTCGGGCTGGGACACGAACGAGACGTGCGAAGCCGGGACCTCCACGATCGTCGCGTTCGCCCGTTCGGCCATGAACCGCTGCAACGCGGGCGGGATCGCCTTGTCCTCGGTCCCGAGCAGATACCAGCACGGCAGTGTCTGCCACGCCGGTGGCGCCGACGGCGTGGCGGCGAACGCGGCGGCGGCGTAGGGCCGCTGTGCCGCGGCCATCACGGCGGCGGTCTCAGGATCGACGTCGGCGGCGAAGGCTTCGTGGAACGCCTCGGGGGCGAGGTAGAGGTCGATGCCCTCGTTCCCGTCGGGGTTGGTGAACGGAACGGGCCTGATCGAAGGCCCCACGAGGCTGCCTTCGAACTTCTCGAGGAGCTGCTGCTGGCTCTCGCCGACGTCGCACATCCAGCCGTTGAAGTAGACGAGCGCCCGGACCTGCTCGTTGCCGATCGCGGCGGTCGAGATCACGTTGCCGCCGTAGGAGTGGCCGACGAGCACGATCGGCCCGCTCAGGGTCCGCAGGAACTCGGCCAGGTACGCCGAGTCGCCAGCGAGATCGCGAAGCGGGTTGCCGAACCCGATGACGGAATACCCGCTGTCCCGGAGGGCCCGGATCTCGGCGTCGAAGCCAGTCGCGTCGGCCCACGCACCGTGGACCAGGACGATCGTCGGGGTCTCACAGCCATTCTCGTCTCCTCCTACGTGGACCGTTCGCCGATGCCGGACTGTAGCCCTGCGGGCGTGGCGCTCGTCCGCCGGGCACAGCGAGTGACAGTCGGCGGGAAATCCCGGCTCGTCGCGTCCTGACGACGGCTCGACCGAACGTCCGACGTCGTCGCTCGGTCACCGGGACGGTTCGGCAGCGGGACGCCGAGCGCCAGTTCGGGCGCTCGGCTCTCGCCGCCGCTTCGTGTTGCCGGAGTTCGGCGATGTACCTTGCCGCCCCCACCGGGACGATGCTGACGACCATCGCGAGGCGGCAGATAGGAGAGCGGGCGGAGATGCCCCGATGATGGAGGCACGCGACGCCTGGGAGTTGCGATGGATAGCTCGAGATCTCCCGACTCTGCACGCGGCGTGGTTGCCTCCGTCATCCCTCGATCCGGCACCGAGGGTCGTCCACGAACACGACGTGTACGTGCTCACGCGATCGGACTCGATCAACCTCAAGGTTCGCCATCGCGAGAACTCGCTCAAGCTCAAGAGGTTGCTCGAACGGACAGACGACGGTTTCGAGCGATGGCGCACCGAATTCGACGTGCCGTTGCCTGCCGGACCGGAACGCTTCCGCGACGTGCTGGATCTGATCGGAAGGGCAGGGTCGGCGGAACGACTTGGTGCTGCGGCTCTTGCCGGTGAGGTGGTCGAGATTCTGGACGCGATCTGTGATCCGTCGCAGCTGGTTGCCGTGCACAAGACGCGCCACCTGTTCGAGCGCGGAACCTGCTCGGTGGATGAGGTTCGCTTCCGGACCCGCGGAGGCACCTACCGATCCCTGGGGGTCGAGAGCAGCAGCCTCGGCGACCTTCGCTCGCTCGTGCAGGACCTGGGCCAGGTCAGGCTGGGCTCGCCGTGCAACTACACCGAGTTCCTGGCGGTCCGTCGCTGAAGAAGGCGACCGGCGCAGCCACGTCGTCGCCAGCGCCGAGGGCCCGATTCGGAGCCGCCCCAACGAGCGGTAGATCGTCGCGCGCTGCGCCGCACTCGGGGCGTCGACGTCACGCCGACGCTGCCGGTGCGGGACATGGGTGGGGCGACCCATTTCTGCGAGGCCGCCGGGTTCGACGTCGAGCACGACAGCGACGACTTCGCCTTCGTGCACGTCAATGACCAGAGCGTCTTCGACCTCGATCGCATCGACGGCCTCGACCCGGCCACCACGCCGGGTGTTACCTCATCACCAACGAGGTGGACGACTGGCACACCCGGTTCGTCGCCGCTGGGCTGGCGGTCACACCAATCGAGGACAAGCGCCAGCCCGGACGCGTACAGGACGCTCGCACACCAGGTGTCCGAGTAAGACGGGGAACTACCCCGCCGGCCGCGTCCTCGACCGCCGGCAAGTGGCGGCGCCGCCGGGTGTGGCGGAGTTGGAGTGGTGCCGGGGCCGACAAGGGGAAAGCGCCCGTCGTCAAACCCGCCAGACCTCATGGTGCGGGGCGGGGTCGCCGTGCCCGGTCGTTGTGGTGATCAGGCAGCGTTCGACATCCAGACGGAACAGAGCCTGCTCGGCCAGCGACTCCGGCGGGATCGGGATCGCGGAACGCTCATCGAGGAACTGCTGCTCGACGATCGCCCGTCGTTCGGGCTCGTCGTCGATCGCCGCAACGGCGCGGCCGGTCAGGTACGCGGCGTCCTCGTTGTCCGGGCACGGGAACGAATGCAATGCGAAGCGTCCATCGCGCTCGAGGTCTGCACGCTTTGGGCCGGGCACCACCAGCAGGAACAGTTCGCCATCGCAGATGATCGGACACAGCGGATGCACTCTGGGGGCGCCCGACGCGTCGACGGTCCCGACGAACCCGAGGCCGACACCGAACTGGTACAGCAGCACGTGGGCGCGGTCCGCCAGTCGTGGTGCGGCAACGGAGAATTCGAACCAGGTGGCCATGGCCAGCACCGTCGCGCCGGGGGAATTCCCGGTCAAGGCCGGAGGTGGTCGACCGTCCACCCGAGGGGCGAGAAACCGCGCTACCACGTCCTCGATCGCCGGCAGTCGGGCATTGTCGGGTTCGCGGGTCGGCCGGCGGCGATGTCCCTTCGGGCGAAGGATGCGGTGGCGATGGCGACGATGACGGCCAGGTAGACGAGGAGCGACGCGAGCGCGGCTGCTGGCGGGCGGCTGAACTCGACGCCGGTGAGGGGTGTCCACGGCACGACGGTCGCCACGTTCTCGCCGATCATGCGGGGCCATCGCCGGTGCTCGGTCGGCGCCGAGTCCGGCTCAGATCTCGACGGGGCCGATCCGGTGGAGCAGGTCGCTGCCCGAATCGGTGACCCACAGCGAACCGAAGCCGAGCGCCATGCGGGCCGGAATGTCGACCACGATCTCCGTGACAACGGCGCCCGTCGCCCGGTCGAGTTGAATCACTGCTCCCCGGTACCCCGGGTGGCGCATGCCCACGAAGACATGCTGATCGGTCACCTCGAGCGCCATCACCTCGATCGAGGCGGGGACGGTGATCCGTTCGACGATCTGCCCGGTGCCTTCGTCGACCGCCCAGACCTCGACCGGCGACGCCCCCCACACCAGACCGTCGCGGGCGAGGAACGGCACACCTCCACCAACGTCGTACGACTCGAGCAGCCCCGAGGCCGGATCGAGCCGTGTCATCGGCGTCGTGTCGCTCGAGTACCAGTAGAAGCCGTCGCCGAAGACGCCGTTGACGTGCACGTTGCGGTCGACGTCGATGTCGAACCGCCCGGCGGGCTGCCCCGACGCGACATCGAACTGCAACGCCGCACCATTCGGATCGATGGCCCAGAGGACACCATCGCCGAACGAGAGGTCACAGCACAGGTCGGCGGTCGGGAAACTCCCCGTCACGGTCGCCGTCGCGGCGTCCACCCGGATGAGCGACGAACCGCCGGCCATCGGGTAGGCGACGACCCAAACCTGGCCATCGACGGCAAGCGCGCCCGCCGCGCCGTCCTCCAGCGCCACGGTCGCCGTCACCTCGTCCTGTTGCGGATCGACCGACACCAGCGAGCTGTCCTGGAACGAGACCGCCCACACACCGCGGCGTCGACCGCCAGACCGAGCGCTTCACCGCCCCCGATGCTGATCGATGCCTCGACGCCGACACGCCCCAGCACCGAGGTGTCCGCCGGCGAGGACGCGGTGGTGGACACCGGCGAAACGCTGCTCGACGGCTCCGCGTCCGACCGGCACGACGTCGCCACGACGAGCGCGATCATCCAAGCCCCTCGGTGCAAGATGAGCGCTCGCACGACACGATCATGATCGAGTTCGCGCCGTCACGTCCGTCGGTGGCAGACCAGGTCGCCTCACCCGAGCGCCGGAACAACCGACACTGGCACTCGGCAGGAGGAGTGTCGGTCGTCGCAGTTCGGTCGGTGACTCGGTCTGCGAGTTTCGAGATGCCCGCGGGAGTGGCGGCGTTGGGCGGTTTGGTTGTTGGGCGTTCAGGGTTCTTGGTCAGGGTGGCGAGGTGGTGATCGACGACCTGGAGGAGTGTGCCTTCGTCGCCGGCGGTGCCGAGGTTGATGGCGTCGACGCTGAGTCCCATGAGGAGGCCGACGAACCGGGTGACCTCCTCTTCGGCGGTGCAGCCGGAGCTGATCTCGCCGTTGTCCATCGCCTCGCTCATCGCTCGTGCGATCGTTCGTCGCCATCGTTCGTAGCGGCGGCGCTGTCCAGCAGGGCGCGGGGTTCGTCGATCGGCAGTATCGCTTGGGCGAGGTGACGGAGGGCCCACCGCACCCACCTCGCCGCTTCCCACCCCCGTGGGATGTCAGATCGAAGGCGCCTCGTCCGGCAGGTTCGTCATGAGATTACGATTGGACGCGTGAACACTCGGGCAGCCGGGCTGGCGGCCGACTTCGAGGACATCGTGGTGGGCGCGGCGCCCGACCCCCGGTCGTTCTACGCCGAGCTCCGTGAGCAGGCACCGGTGTACCGCACCCCGTTCGACTTCTGGTACGTCACCCGTTACGACCTCGCCAACGCCATCATGCGCGGCGACTCGGCGTGGAGCGTGACCGCGGCGAGCGCCTCCGCGCACGGAGCCCACCACGAGCGCTTCGCCTTCGAGGTCATGGCTCGGATGCTCCTGACGATGGACGGGGTGGACCACACCCGCCTGCGCCGCCTCGTCAGCACCATCTTCACGGGCCGGGCGGCGGAACGCCTGCGATCGAAGGTCGACGCCTCCGTCCAGCGCCAGCTCGACGGCGTCGCCGGCCGCACCGATGTCGACCTGTTCGCCGACGTCGCCCAGATGCTGCCGACGGAGGTGATCCTCGACGTCCTGGGCATCGGCCACGAGCATGCGCCGACGGCGGTGGCCGTCGCCGAGTCGCTGATCGCCATGCATGAGCCGACCGCCGGCGAGGAGACGATGAACGAGGCGGACTGCTCATTCAAGGCCGCAACCGACCTCATCGTGGCGCTCGCCCACGAACGGCGGGCCGAGCCACGCGACGACCTGCTCACCGCGCTGGTGCAGGTGGCCGACGGCTCCGACCGACTGAGCGACGACGAGCTCGTGGCCATGGTCATCATCCTCGTCGTGGCCGGGCACGAGACCACCGCCAACACGCTCTGCACAGGGCTGCTGCACCTCCTCGGGCACGAGCACGCCCTCGCCGGGTTGCGGGCCGATCCGGCGCTCATCCCGTCCGCGGTCGAGGAGCTCCTGCGGTTCGACGCCGCGACGCGCAACAGCGTCGCCCGTTACGCCAGGGAGGACATCGAGGTCGGCGGCGAGACCATCCGCAGGGGCGACAAGGTGTTCGTGTCCCTCCACGCGGCCGACCACGATCCCGCCGAGTTCGCCGATCCACTGTCACTCGACCTCGGCCGGTCCCCCAACCGGCACATCGGATTCGGTGGGGGCGCTCACTACTGCCTCGGCGCCGCGGTCGCCCGGATGGAGCTGCAGGTCGCCCTTGCCGCGCTGCTGGAGCGCTACGCGACGATCGAGTTGGCCGGCGAGCCGGTGTGGCGACGCTCGTTCATCATCCGGGGCCTCGAGTCGCTCCCCCTCCACCTGGAACCATCCGAGTATGGAGCGATCCGGGCGCGCTGAATCTCGAGTTCGAGACCGACCGCGCCCGGAAGCGCCGGTGAGACTGTCCGCGCCCAGATGTTCCGGGGGCGAGTGAACCCCGGTCGACGGACACCTACCGTGATGCGGCGATAGGCCGTATCGGAGGGAGTCCTGATGCCTGCACCGCATCCGCCGGAGTTCCGTCAACGGGCCGTGGAGCTGGCCGGGCTGCGCGGGCGACCGGTCGCCAAGATCGCCAGGGATCTGGGGATCTCCGAGTCGTGCCTGCGGAATTGATGGCCCAGGCCGCCACCGACAGCGGAGTGGGTCCGCCGGTGTGGTGAGAGTGGATGTGTGGTGAGGATGATGATGGACGCCGGTCAGCGGGAGACGGTGTGGGGCGACGGCGCCCAGTCGGCGTGGGCGAGCGCCCATTCGAGCGCTCGGTCGGCGATCTCTTCCCAGCCGGGGCCGGCGACCATCAGATGCGGGCGACCGTCGTAGGTCTCGTGCTCGGTGATGGTCCCGTCGCCCTTGTAGTGCTTGGCGTTGGAAGTCTGCACTGCCGGCGGCATGAGGTGGTCCTCGGAGCCGGACAGGAACAGCAGCGGCGCCCGGTTCGGGTTCTTGAAGTCGACCCAGGCGCCCTGGTGGCCGGGCTTGAAGTTGGCCAGCGCCGAGTCGAACAACACTCGACCTGAGGCGGGGATGTAGTAGCGCTCGTAGAACGCCTGCGACTGCTCGGGTGTGTAGGTGTTGGTGAAGGCGTAGGTCCACTGTTCGAGATCGAACCCGACGGCGCGGTGGTGGTTGAGCGGGTTCTTGAGCGCCGGGAACAGCGAGTGCAGCTGCGTCCACGGCGTCGTGCGTACTCCTTCGGTGGGTGCCGAGTTGAGACACACGCCGGCACACCCGTAGCCGTGGTCCATCAAGACTTGGACGAAGGAACCCCGGCGAGTGCCCATAGGAGCGCGGGCGTGTCGAGGAACGCCTCGAGGTGGGCCACGACGGTTTCGAGGGTCAGATCGGCGATCGGAGTCGGGTCGTCGCGAAGGGCTTCGACCTCGACCTCGAAGCCGGGGTAGGCCGGTGTGTGCACAGTGAAACCCTGGGCCTCATAGCGGGTCCTCCAGTGCTCCCACGAGCGTGGAGTGACCCAGAAGCCGTGGACCAACACGATGGTGTCGGGCGCAGTGGACATGGATGTCTCTTCCTCTCAGCGGACGGTTGCTGCGGCTCGGTCGATGACCGACGCGACCTGCCTCGGGCGCCACGTCATGACGACCGGGAAAGGCCTCGACGACGGCACCGGCGGACACCTTGATCGAGGATCACCAACACCAAGACCGAGCAGGAGGCCCGAATGTGACGCCCAACGCCGTGGAGCACATCGGATGGCGATCGGCGGTCCGGGCGAGCGGCCCGCAACCGCCGCGATCGCGGATGCCGTCGCTGCGGCCGCCGCGAAGCGTCGCTCGTCGAGCGATGACGCGCTCCGCCGGCGCTACCTCGAAATGCTCGGCGTCCGGATGCCACCAGCAGCCGGTGGCCGTGCGCAGCCGGTCGAGTGGGGCTGGGCCAGACTGGCGCCTCACCCTGGTGACGATCGGTTCGCCGGTGCGCTCGTGACGTGAGCGTCGCCGGTCACGTCGACGCCGGATCGCGCGGCCAGCACCGGGCAGGCCCCCAGGAGCACCCGCCATGCACCTGTGAGCATCTCCGGCGCCGACGCCGCGAGGTCCATGTCCCGGTCGGCGGGAACCCGGCGGGCGATCCGCACCATGGCGTCCTCCCCAGGATCCCCGCCTGGAAACAAGGCGAAGCATTCGGGGAGCTCGCCGGCGCCGAGCTGGGTGAACCCGCGGTAGGCGCCGAGACGGGTGGCCTGCCATCCGAGGGGTCACCGTCGAACCACGCCGCCGTCTGGCTGGTCGATGTGATCCGATGCATGACCATGAGCCGGGCAACGGAGGACACCAACAGGCGGATGTTGCGCGCCCGCGACGCCATGGATCGCGCCTACGCGGAGCCGCTCGACATCGCTGCCCTGGCGTCCATCGCTGCGGTGTCCGAGGCCCACTTCATTCGAACGTTCAGGTCAGTCTTCGGTGAGACCCCTCACCGCTACCTGCAGCGGCGCCGAGTCGAGCGGGCGATGTTCCTCCTGCGCACGACCGAACGTCCCGTGACCGACATCTGCTTCGAGACCGGGTTCGGCAGTCTGGGCACGTTCAGCCGGACGTTCTCGGTCATCGTCGGGGAGGCGCCGAGCGCCTATCGACGGCGCGGCGTCGTGCACTCGGTGCCGTCCTGCTTCGCCATGGCTTGGACTCGGCCGAGCACGCACACCCATCCCGAAGCGAGCAGTTCCGGAGAAGCGCGGGCCCGGCACCGTTCCGTACCGTCGGCATCATGATCACCTCACTCGCCATCTCCCAGATCTTCGTCCTCGACCAGGACGCGGCACTCGACTTCTACGTCGGCAAGCTCGGCCTTGAGGTCGCCACCGACGTTGACCTGGGCTTCATGCGCTGGCTGACCGTCCGCGTGCCCGGCGATCCGGCCCGCGAGATCCTCCTCGAGACACCCAAGCCACCGGTGTATGACCCGGACACGACCAACGCGGTGCGCGAGATGGTCACCAAGGGCGCGTCCGGAGGCACGCTGTTCTTCAACACCGACGACGCCCACCGAACCCACGCCGAGCTCAAGGGCAAGGGCGTCGAGCTCGCCGAGGAGCCGACGGAGCAGAGCTACGGGATCGACTTCGGCCTCCGTGACCCGTTCGGCAACAACATCCGCATCGCCCAGCGATCCGCCCCGACGCCGTAGCCGACCCCGGCCGGTCGGGGCAGCCCGCCAGGTCCACACTCGGGCCGGCCCTGACGGGAACGACACGCGGTGCCGACCTCCGAGAGCAGTCACCGATCCCGGGGCGCTTTCAGGATCGTGATCTTCCGCGCCGTACGTCGAAGCGAGTGACGGAGGCTCTCACGCGCTCGCGTGCCGTGAGCCGTGGCCGAGCTCCCAGGTCCAGTCCTTCCCTACCTCTCGCCGATCGTGTAACGCACGCCCCGTCGACGGGACTGTGCTGGTGGAATCGACGACAAGGAGGGATGGTCTGATGGCTGCTGAGATTGACGAGGCGAAGCTCGGAGAGTTGATGGGGCAGATGGTCGGTCACATGACCGGTGGCGCACTGTGCTTCGCCGTGTGGGTCGGTGATGAGCTGGGCCTCTACCGGGCGCTCGCGGGAGCCGGCGCGATGTCGGCCGACGACGTGGCGGGCAAGACGGGATGCAACACGCGCCTGGTCCGCGAGTGGCTCGATGGACAGGCCGCCGGCGGGCTCGTCGGCTACGACATCGCCACCGACCTCTACGAACTCTCACCGGAAGCCGAGTGGGCGCTCGCCGACGACTCCTCACCGGCGTTCGTGGCTCGAGCGATGAATGCCTTCGGCTCGATGTTCATGGACATCGACAAGATCACCACCGCCTTCCGCGGGGACGGCGCGCTGAGCTGGGGCGACCATCACCCGTGCTTGTTCTCGGGCACGGAGTGGTTCTTCCGCACCGGCTATAGGGCAGAGCTCCCCAGCTGGGTCGACGCCCTCGACGGCGTGGCCGCCAAGCTCGGCGCCGGCGCCACCGTCGCCGACATCGGCTGCGGCCACGGCGCCTCGGCCGTCGTTCTGGCCCAGGCATACCCGCACGCCCACATCTACGGCTTCGACTTCCACGAACCCTCGATCACCACGGCACGCCAACGGGCCGATGAGGCCGGCGTGTCGAACCAGACCACCTTCGAGGTCGCCGACGCAAAGGGCTACAGCGGCTCCTACGACCTGATCTGCTTCTTCGACTGCCTGCATGACATGGGCGATCCAGTGGGCATCGCCGAGTACGCCCGCGGCCGGCTCGCCGACGGCGGAACGGTCCTGCTCGTCGAGCCGTTCGCCCTCGACGACCGCCACAGCAACCTGACCGAGAACCCGATGGCCCCGCTCCTGTACACGGCGTCGTCGTGCATCTGCACACCGAACTCGCTCTCGCAGGAGGTCGGCCTCGGCCTCGGCGCCCAAGCCGGCGAGGCCCGGCTGCGCGACGTGTTCGCCCAGGCCGGGTTCACCCACTTCCGGCGAGCAGCCGAGACGCCCCTCAACCTCATCCTCGAGGCGCGCGTCTGATCGCACACCACGATCCGCGAGCAGACGATGGTGCGCTTCGGAGCCTGCGTGTCCGGAAACATCCCATGTGTGGGAACCCCGCCGGCTCGGGATCAGGCAACCATTCGGTTTGCCAAGTACCCGAGCTCGAGCTGGGAGGTTCCCGATGACGATGGTATGTGGGTTGGATCTGCATCGACGGCAGATCACGTTCGACGCGTTGGAGGTGGAATCCGGGCAGGTGTGGACCGGCCGGGTGTGGCAGCCGGACCGGGAGCGGCTCCGGCGGTGGCTGCGCGACGACGTCACCGAACACGCTCACGGTGGTGCAGTGGCGATCGCCGTGGAGGGTTGCACCGGGTGGCGCTACGTCGTCGAGGAGGTGGTCGCGGCGGGGTTCGAGGCGCACGTGGCGGAGCCGGCCGACACGCAGGCGGCGCGTGGTCGAAAGCGGCACGCCAAGACCGATCGCGGCGACTGCCGGTTGTTGCGCGAGCTGTTGCAGGACGGTCGGTTGCCGGCGTCGTGGATCGCGCCGACGGTGGTGTTGGAGTGGCGGGAACGGGTGCGGCTGTACAAGACGTTGGTCGATCAGCGCTCGGCGTGGGTGCAACGGATCCACGCCGAGCTGTTTCAGCACGGGGTGACGCTGCCGGAGACGTCGATCCGCTGGGCCCGCACTCGCGAGTTGCTCGAAGACGACGGGCTCGAGATCAGTCCGGCCGGTCGGCAGCGGATCTTGACGGCGTATCGGATGATCGACGCCATCACCGTCGAGTCGCGACCGTTGAAGGCCGACCTGCAACGCTTCGGTCGACATCAGCCGGCATGTCGGGCGCTGGTCGAGCACCAGTACGGGATCGGTGGTCTGCTCGCCGTCGCCTTGTGGTCCGAGCTCGGCGACTGCCAACGCTTCACCCGCTCCGAACAGGTCGTGCGCCACAGCGGCCTGGACGTCACCGTGGACCAGTCGGACCGTCGACACGCCGGTGGGTTCCTGTCGCACCAGGGCCCACCGACGTTGCGCTGGGCGCTCTACGAAGCCGCCAAGAACGCCTCGCATCAACGCAGCCCCGACCACGACTACTACACCGACGTCAAGGATCACCTCAACGGCAAGCTGGCCACCATCTCGATGGCCCGCAAGCTCGCCCGACGCTGCTTCCACGTGCTGCGCTCGGTCGACCCCGACCTGGTCTACGCGACGCCCTGACAACCTTCGTCGACAGTGATGGTCGGCACTGCCCACCTTCACATCCCGGGTCGTCTCGCGGTCAGCTCCCGCCACGCGCATGCCCGCCAGCATTCGTGCTGGACGGCCTTGAAACATTGACGCGACCGCGCTCCACATCGTGGGGGACACCCAATCAGAGATGTAGTCGCCGACGACGTGTTCGTCGAGCACCCAGGTAACGCAGGGCGCCCCCGCACCATCAAGTCTCGGCCCATAGCCAGTGTGCTCCGGCCCTCGGGTTGGTCAAGGTCGTTCGTCCTCGCTTCGCTGCGGGCGCTCCACCTTGACCAACACCTGCGGCCCGAAGCGCTGAGCATCAAGAGGGCCTCGACCCTCGCAGCCCGAACAGGTAACGCGCGCCGGCACGCAGCAAACCGCGGCCAGCCGCGTGACGATCGAGCCGCCGTCGGCCTCGACGAAGATCGGACCGTCCAGCCGGTCAACGATCGCCAGATCGACCGCTCGAGCGACCCGCGGCGCCAGCGGCATGGTGGCGAGCTTGCCGCCCTGACGCACCACGGTGAGCGTGCGATGACCGCGCTCGACACCGAAAGCAGCGATGTCGGCGCCAATCGCCTCCGAGACGCGCAGCCCGTTCAGGGCGAGGAGCGACACCAGTGCGTGGTCACGGCGCGACGAGAGACCGGCGGTGACAAGGATGCCGCCGAGCTCGTTGCGGTCAAGGTGGGCGACGTGCGACTCGTCGTCGATCCGGGTCGGCGGACGTGCACCGCAGGTGAGTGGTCGATGACGCCCTCTTCTTCGGCGTAGCGGTAGAACCCGACCACGGTGCTGAGCCGGCGGCGACAGTGGCGCGAGCCTTGCCCCGGTGCTCCAGGTGGCGAGCGAAGGACTCGATGTCGACGCGGCGGATGTCGAACAGGTGCTGATCGTGTTGCCAGCACCAGACTGTGACCTGCCGCAGATCCAGGGCGTAGGCCTCGCGTGGAAAGCCTCGATAGCCGGCCAGGAAACCCGAGCAGCGTCGTCTCGTCGAGCTCGCTGAACGTGGCTGGTGACGCTCGACAGCGCCAGCGGTGTGCGTGGTCATGTGGTACCTCGAGGGTCATGGCCGGAGCCTCGACCACGGGTGCAGACGACATGCCCCGGCCGGCAGAGCCCAGACGCTACGAACCGCCGAGATGCCGTACGGCGTGCGTCCGTCAGCGGGTTGTCCCGACGTTTGGCGTGGTGTTCGGTGTCCGAGGGGTCGATGCCGATGCACGCCAGGGAGGCCGCCCGCTCGATCGCCACGGCCCTCTCGTCCTGCGGCACTCACCGCCCCAACATGCGCCCGCCCGGCCGTCGGGCCGCGGCCGGGTACGGTGCGACCATGCCAGTCATCGCAAAGATGCGTGCCGTGGTGCTGGACTGCCCTGACCCCCGAGCGCTGGCGGAGTTCTACCGCGCGCTGCTCGGCGGCGACATCACGTACGCCGACGACGACTGGGTCAACCTACGCGACGGCGGGAACGTGGTCCTCAGCTTCCAGCGGGCCCCGGACTACCAGGCGCCCGACTGGCCCAGCGCGAAGCACGGCCAGCAGTTCCACATCGACGTCACCGTTGACGACGTCGATCAGGCCGAGCCGCAGGTCCTGGCCCTCGGCGCCCGCCGCACCGACCTCCAGCCCGGGATCGACGAGGACGCGAACTGGCGGGTCTACCTCGACCCCGTCGGCCACCCCTTCTGCCTCTGCTGGGACTGATCCGGAACCGACTCGGAACAACGACAGCCAAGCCGCATGGATTGTTACTGCGCAACGGAATGCCGACATGTACCGGCCCGACCGGACGGCGGACCGTCGTTCGGGCCTGTCGTTCGGTGCTCGACGAGTGCCCGGCGCTCGCGTCTGCAAGCGCATCGATGACGTGCCTCGATAACCGCGTCATCCACCCGGCGGTATCGGCGCTTGGGCGGCGCGATTCCCGGATGCAGATATCGGATGACTGTGCGTTCAGCTCGTCAGCGTTCGCTTCGGGCGAACGACGCAGAACTCGTTGCCCTCTGGATCGGCGAGCACGGTCCACGCCTCGTCGCCTCGCTGACCGACGTCGACCGGTCGTGCTCCGAGGGCGATGAGGCGCTCGATCTCCGCGTCACGTTCACCGCCACTGGCGTCGGGACCCGGGTTGAGATCGAGATGCACACGGTTCTTCACGATCTTGTCGTCGGGGCTCGGCATGAAGCAGATGCCGACGGGAGCATCGTCGGCCGGACCGATGACGACCTCCCGCTCGCGTTCGGACAGTACGGGCCAGTCGAGCACCTGGCTCCAGAACCGGGCCAGCCCCGGGAGATCGTGGGCATCGATGACGACGTGGTGGAGGGACACGGGCACAGCCTCATCCTGCTACGGCGCTGTCCGGTCCGCGGACGAGCCGGCGTTCGAGACACCCTGATCCTGCGCAGCGAGTCACGATGGGCGGGTGCCGTCATCGGATCGGCCCGGTGGAATGCTCGCAGCTCTGCGCGCCGCCGGCTGCATGCCGGACGTGGCTCCCATGTCGATCAGACCGGGTCATCTTCGCCCCCAGACCCGTCGTCTGGTGACGGCTGCGCGATCAGCGGGCGAGTTGAAGCCCGAGTCGTGGTCCGTCTCCGAAACGCGGCGCCGCTCTCGCTCAGACCGGGATCGCGTCGGCGCCACGGTTCGCGTAGCGTCGCAGCATGGCTGGCGGCGAGAGCGTGACGGACTGGACCACGGATTACGACATCCTCGATCCCGACTACGTGGCCGATCCCTACGGGGTCTGGGACGATCTCCGCGAGCGGTGTCCTGTCGCGCACACCGAGCGCTGGGGTGCGTCGTGGCTGACGACGAGGTACGCCGATGTCGCGGCTGTGGCCCACGACGTGGCCCGCTTCAGCTCCCGTGACGTGGGCGTGCTCTCGTTCACCGACGAGGAACGGCCGCCACCGCCGATCAACATCCCGCTCCCGCCGATCGACGCGGATCCACCGCTGCACACCTGGACCCGGCGTCTGCTGCTCCCGTGGTTCTCGCACTCGCGAGTCACGTCGTACGAACCGGTGACGCGCGAGTTGTGCAACCAGCTCATCGACGGGTTCATCCACAGGGGATCGGCAGACGCCGCACGGGACTATGCCCAGCAGATCCCGGTCCGGGTCATCGGTCTGGTGCTCGGGGTGCCCGATGACATGGCCGACACCTTCACAGGGTGGGTGCAGGATGTCCTGGAGTTCGCCCACGACGAGGCCCGCAGTGCTGCCGGCCGCGACGGCATCACTGCCTACCTGCTCGGCCAACTCGAGGACCGGCGGACGAATCCCGGCGATGACCTGATCAGCGAGTTGCTCCACACCGAGGTCGACGGTGCACCGATCGATGACCTCAACATCTTGGGCATGGCCGCTCTGACGCTGATCGCTGGCGTCGACACGACCTGGTCGTCGATCGGTTCGTCGATGTTGCACCTCGCTCGCCATCCCGACGACGTGCAGCGTCTCATCGACGAACCCGACCTGATGCCGTTCGCAATCGAGGAACTGCTGCGTGCCTACTCGCCTGTCACCATGGCTCGCATCGCGGTCGACGACGCCGAACTCGCTGGGTGTCCCGTGCGAGCAGGTGACAAGGTGATCCTGAACTTCCCCGCGGCCAATCGTGACCCGGCAGTGTTCGACCGGCCCGGCGAAGTCGTCCTCGACCGCGCCGAGAATCGTCACGTGGCGTTCGGCCTTGGCATTCATCGCTGCGCAGGATCGAACCTCGCTCGCATGGAGCTGCGCGTCGCGCTCGACGTGTGGCTCAAGCGCATTCCGTCGTTCCGCCTCGCCCCAGATCCGGCGGTCACGTGGGCGGGCGGTCAAGTGCGTGGCCCGCGCCAAGTACCTGTCGTCTTCTGAACGCCCCGCGACCGGCTGTGCGTGCTTGCACGAGTCCCTGGGAAGTTCGGCCTGACGGATTGAAGGTCCGCGGGGTCGGTCCGGTCGTGCTCGAGATCAGCAAGCTCGACAGGAGCACCGCGGTTCTACATCGACGTGCTTCGGCCGGTGGAGGTGACCCGATGTGATGGTGGTCCCCGCCGGCGTCCTCATCTCGCACACGGTCCGTTCCAGCGGCAACACCGCAATGCCGATCTGGCGCGGGCCGACTTGGCCGCCGGCCGTCGTTCGGTGCGCGCGTTCGGGCGCGGCTGCTCACTCAGGTGCACGCGTGCCTCGACGCACCGAGCGCCGACTCAAGGCGTTCCGCGTGCTGCCTTCTGCAAGCACCGACCGTCAGCGCTGCCGCCGCAGGTGCCACTGAGCCGGCGGTACAGGACGCGGCGGTCGGGTGAGTCCCTTCGTATTCGGATACCCGCCGGTGAGGCGGTCGGTACTCCGTGCGGGCGCGTGGAAGGAGACGTCGAGGCGTTGAGTGACGTGTGGGACGGGAGCCTGGTTGGTCACCCCAGACGGTCGCAGCCGTCCGAACCGGCATTGCGCACGCACCGATTGGGCGTTGCGCGGCGCACGTCGCGTTCAGTACTATTTCAACTTGAATTGAATCCCACTTCATACCGGGGGGCCGTATTGAATCGATGTGGCAGGGGGAGTCCGCGCCCGAGCAGTCCGACGTTGCGACGCAGTTGGATCGCGGTGATCGCGGTTGCGAGCGTGACGGCCGCTGCTTGCGGTGATGACGATGACGGCGGGGGCGATGTCGGGGCGCCGGCGACCAGCGGGCCGTCCGACGACGTGAGCATCTCGGAGGCACCAGGTTCCACCCTCGCGGCATCGGCAACGACCGAGACGACGCCTCCGGCGGAGGAGGATGGCGACGGGGCGGCCTTCGTCGTTGGACTCGCGACGCCACCGCCTACGTTGAACCGGAACCTGATCTCGGATCCCGCCACAAGCAATGTCGCGCTCGCTGTCTACGACGGACTCGTCGGAGTCGGTCGCGACCAGCAGATCATCCCAGAGCTGGCAGAGTCGTGGGAGGTGTCGGACGACGCGCTGACCTTTACCTTCCATCTCAAGGAGGGTGTGACCTGGCACGACGGTCAGCCCTTCTCCTCGGCCGATGTCGTGTACACGTTCGAGGAGGTTCTGCCTCTCAGCTTCTCGTTCGGCAACCTGGAGGGGCTCATCGACCACGTCGAAGCGCCCGACGAGTCCACGGTCGTGGTCCAGCTGACGCAGCCCTTTGCGCCACTGCTGACGAACCTGATCCCATCGCTGCTCGTCATTCTCCCCAAGCACTTGTACGAGGGCACTGACCTGCTCACCAACGAGTACAACCTAAAGCCGATCGGCACGGGTGCCTTCAAGTTCGAGAGCTGGGAGGGTGACACCATAGAGCTCGTGCGCAACGAGGACTTCTGGGGAGACCGTCCGGCGTACGAGCGGATCGTCTTCCAGGTGATCCCTGACTCGACCACACGCGCGAACGCACTCAAGGGCGGCGAGATCGACTTCCTCAGCAGCAACGATGTCGATCAAGCAGTCGAAGATGCGTTGCGCGGCGAGGACTCCGTGCGTCTGGAGCGCAACCGGGCGACCTACAGCATGGGTTACCTGTCGTTCAACACCAGGAACCCACCCCTGGATGACCCGGAGGTTCGCAAGGCCCTTTACATGGCACTGGACCGCGAGCAGATCGCTCAGGCAACCGATGCCGAAGGTGGAGCAGCCGCAACAAGCAGCATCGCGTCGAACAGCTGGGCGTCCGCTCCCGAGGAGGTCAACTACAGCGACATCTTCCCATTCGACCCAGACCAAGCTGAGCAGATTCTCGACGCGGCCGGGTATCCACGAGGGCCCGACGGGACGCGGTTCAACGTGCTGCACCGCTACTTCACGTCGGCCGCGGCCGGCCCGCCATCAGGCCCGATCATCGCTGACCTGTGGGGAAGGATCGGCGTGGAGGTCGAGCTCGTCGCCGATGAGCGAGCCGTCGGCACGGAAGCGGTGTGGGAGAGGAACGAGTGGGACACCTTCGTGCGAAACCACTCCGCCAGGCTCGACCCACAGAGCGGCATGGTGGTGCAGTACGCCTGCCGGCCAGAACCGGTTGTCAATCAGAACCCATCGGGATACTGCAACCCGGAGTTCGACGCGATCGCAGAGCGGGCGAGCGTCGAGACGGAACAAGCCGCTCGCCGCGAGCTGTTCATCGAGCTCGACAAGATCGTCGCTCGAGATCTGCCGACCGCGGTGCTGATCGAGCTCAACGACGCCGATGCAATTCGCGCCGACGTCGGCGGCCTCGAAGAGTTCTTCGACGCGGGTGAAGGCAGCGAGTTCCGCTGGGAAGCCCTGACACCTCCCGCCGACTCGTAGCGTTCGCCAGAACGTTCATGTCGGCAGCTCAACAGCTGACCGCTCCCTGAAGGCGGCTGCGCCTCCTTCGCCCAGCATGTCGACTGACGTTGAGGAAGGAACCATGTCCCTCGCATCGCAACTTGCCGAGTTCGTCTCGGGGTCCCGGTATCAGAGCCTCCCAACCGATGCGATCGCAGCAGCGAAGGTAGCGGTGCTCGACACCTTGGGAGTGACCTTGGCCGGCGCCAGAGAGGACAGCAGCAGAATCAGCGCCGACATCGTCCGCCAGGAAGGTGCCCGAGAGGAGTGTTCAATCCTTGGTCACGGGTTCCGGTCCTCGGCTCAACAGGCCGCCTTCGTGAACGCCACGTCCTCGCACGCCGACGATTTCGATCACAGCTTCGTCGTGCAGGGTCAGCCGACGGCACCGATCCTCGCCGCCACGCTCGCAACGGCTGAAGCGATCGGTGCCACCGGTGCCGATGTCCTCGTGGCGTACGTCGCCGGCTTCGAGGTCGCTGGCAAGCTGGCGTTGGCCATCGTCGGCGCTCCCGAGGACGGCTTCCACGGTGCGGGGTTTCACGCGAACAACTCGCTCGGAGGCCTCGGTGCCACGGCAGCTTGTACCCGGCTGCTCGATCTCGACCAAGCACGAGTCGAGATGGCGCTCGGTCTCGCGGCCTCCATGTCATGTGGCCTGAGAGCCAACTTCGGAACGATGGCGAAGCCACTGCACGTCGGTTTGGCCGCACGCAGTGGAGTGCTGGCGGCCAACCTGGCGGCGCGTGGGTTCACCGCGAGCAGTTCGGTGTTCGAGGGAACGACCGGCTTCCTACACGCGTTCTACCCCGGGCTCGGCCTCGACGAGCGGGTGGTCCAGGAGCTCGGGCGATCGTTCGCGCTCGTGGAGCAAGGTGTTCGGATCAAGCGATATCCATGTGGTGGTCTCGCCCACGCGGCCATCGATGCGATGCTCGACTTGCGAGCCGCGCACGGCTTGACGGCGGACGCCATCGACGGCATCGAGGTCCGGCTACCGATGAACGCATACAGAACGCTTGCCTTTCGGACGCCGGCTGACGGGTTGCAGGGCAAGTTCTGTGTCGGATATCTGATGGCGCGCGCCGTCGTCGACGGTGGAATCACGCTCGGCACTTTCACCGATGAAGCGGTCCGCGACCCCGAGATCCTGGATCTACTCGATCGGGTGGACGTGAACGTCGACCCTGATCTCCACGGTGGAAGTGACGGGAGCCGGCCGGCGACGGTGATCGTGACGCTGCGGACAGGCGAGCGACATCGACTGCACCGACGGTTCGCGCGAGGCGGCACGGAGTCACCGCTCACGAGCTCCGAGCAGCGCGAGAAGTTCCGCGACTGCGCCGCCGGGACACTTGGGGATTCCGCTCGCGAGCTCGCGATCGGCCAGCTCGAGCAGCTCGAAACAATCGAGGACATCCGACCCCTCATGGAGCTCTTGCGCGCTGAGGACCAGACGCCCTCAGCCCTGCCCTCACAGGCCACAGGCCAGCGCGAGCACCGTCAGGCGCGGTGAACAGCGCCGCGGTCATCCGCCGGGCGCGAGTTGAGGCGAGCTCGTCCACTCGCGTGCAGCACGTCGTGCTGAAGACGACCGGCCGCACCTCACGCGCCGTGCGGCCACGCCACGCCTCTCGGCAGCTCGGAGCTGGATGCTTTGGTCACCGAACTCGACCAACGCTGGGCCGACACGGTGACGAAGGAGCCGTGGCGGGTCCACACTTGCCGCTAGATCGCCGGGCCCAATTCGTCGACCTCGATGGTGATACCCCAGCCACCTGTGTTGTCGGTGGTGTTGACGTCGTTCTGGCACAGTTCGAGCACTCCACCGTTGGTCGCGGTGAACTGTGCGCTTGTTCCCCCTTGGAAGACAGTCGAGCCGACCCGCAGTACCAGGTGATTTGCCAGCGGAGACCCTTGCGCACGCCGTGGCGGCGGGACCGGCTCTTCCAGGCACGGGTCGGACCGCCGCATCCGCTCATCGAGCGGCAGGACGAACCACGAATCGCTGATGCGTGCCTTCGGAAACGAGTCTGTCGCCGGAGGTCACGTTGGTTTCGAATACCAGGCGGCGGCGATCGATCTCGGTGAGCTCACACGTGATGTCGATGTTCTCGCCAGCGCTCACCGACGCCGAGTGGCTCACGCAGACGTGGATGCCGACGGTCGTCTCTCCGTCCTCGAGGTGCTCTTGCACCGTCATCAGACAGGTCTGCTCGATCAGACCGATCATGGACGGGGTCGACAGCACCTTTGTGGGCAAGTGCTGCGGCGACATCGCCGCGTCGACGACGTGATGCGACTGGCCGCGAACGCCAGTCGTCAAGCTGTCTTTCATCGAGTGAAGCACGCTACTGGGCGGGTACAGCGCGAATGGTCACGTTGGCACCAGCGCCGGATCGGCAACACCATGCCGTTCGGCGCTTGTCGACGTCGTGGACCTGGCGTCGTTCGGTCGCGGTGTTCGGTGCTCTGACACGTGGCGGAGGAATCGACCGGTTGGTGCCCAGCATCCGGTCGTCCGCAGGTTGCCGGCGACGCGCCCAGAGTCTCACGAACGCCATCGAGTACAACGGGGGTCGGTGATGATCTCCGGACGCCGCCGCGGGTCGCTGATGTGTGGCAGGAGCGTGCTGTTGGTGGCGGTGATTGCGACCGCCGCATGTGCCGACGATTCCCCCGCGGTGACGCCGCCAGCGGCCGCCACCACTGGCTCCTCGGGCATTGGGGCCGCTGTCTCCACGTCGGCCCGACCGGGCGGGTCGTTCGTCGCGCTCGGCCCGCTCGTCGAGCAGCGGATGAGGGAGATGGCGATCCCCGCTGCGATCGTCCTGGTCCGCACGCCGGACGGAACCTGGACGGCGGCCTTCGGCACCCGGGAGATTGGTGTCGATGACCCAGTGACCACCCAGGACCACTTCCGGATCGGTTCGAACACCAAGACGATGACCGGCACTGTGCTGCTGCAGCTCGTTGACGACGGCCTGATCGCCCTGGACGACCCGGTGTCGGAGTATCGGCCCGACGTCCCTAACGGTGACAACATCACGATCGCCCAGCTGCTCGACATGCGCAGCGGGCTCAAGAGCTATACCGTGCTCGAGTCGTTCAACCGGACGTTGGATGACAATCCCTCTCGGGCTTGGGATCCGGAGGAGCTGGCGGCGATGGGGCTCGCCGAACCGGTGTCGTTTGCCCCGGGGACCAGCTGGGAGTACTCCAACACGAACACGGTGCTGGCCGGGCTGATCGTCGAACAGGTCACCGGCATGCCCCTCGCCGACGTGTTCGCCGATCGCATCTTCGAACCGCTCGAGATGAACGACACCATGCTTCCCGCCGTCGATGACGCCACCATCCCCGAGCCGCACCCGCATGGCTACATGTTCGGGACCAACGTGTCGACGTTGACCCCGGACGGCACCGTCCTCACCGGGGCCGAGCGGGCACAAGCGATCGCTGGGACGTTCCTGCCCGGCGACTACACCGATCTCAACCCGTCGTGGGGGTGGGCGGCAGGGGCGGGAATCTCAACCGTCGACGACCTGGCCACTTACGTCGAGGCACTGGTGGGCGGGGGACTGCTCAGCAACGAGCTGCAGCAGCAACGACTCGACAGCGTCGTCCCAGTGGACCCGGCCAACCCCCAAAGCGCCGGCTACGGTCTCGCCCTCGCCAGGTTCGGGCCGATGCTCGGTCACGACGGATCGCTCCCCGGGTTCCAGTCGTTCATGGGCCACGATCCGGACACCGGCACGACCCTGATCATCGCCACCACGTTGCAGGCCGGACCCGCCGGCGAGCAGACCGCCAACCAACTGGCGATGGCGATCATCCCCGAGCTGTACTCGTGACGCCCCCAGCTTGCCTCGCGCGTACCGCGATGCCGTTCTGGCGCTCCGAGTGGGTGTGAGGTTCCGGCGTTTAGTGCAGTCGGTCGGTCCCGCTCGAACTCCTGGGCTGTGCCCGCCGGTGTCCGTGCACGATCATGTACGGGTTGGTGAACGGCTGCCTGGGCCTTCGTGGCCCGATGGTGGTCCGCTGTTGGTGCCGACCTTCGGCTCGTGCGGAGTTCACCGCGGGCCCTCATGCCATTGTCGCAGCAATTCGAAGGGGTAGATGCCGGTGTTGTGACCGTCGTTCCAGGTGATGTTGAGCCCCCAGGCACCGTGCAGTTCGGCGTGCTCGACACGAAGCGGTACCGGGCTGTCGGGGCGGGGCCAGCTGCCTTCTCCGCGCTCACGCATGTTGCGGCACATCGCACACGGGCATCCTTGACGCAGGGTCACGAGGTCGAACTGAGCGACGTAGCCGTCGCAGTACGTCACCGTCACCCCGACCTCCTTGGCGACGTCGATGGACTGGACTTGGTGACGTTCGTCCACGCAGCCGCGCTACAGGTGCGCCGCGGCCGCAGCGACGACCACCGCCACGATCGGGCCCCATTCGGAGCCGGGTTGGCGCCTCACCGTCACGAAGTCGTTGATGCCGAAGATCGACGCAACTCCTCCCGCAGCGAACACCGCCTCGGCGAACGGCATACCGACGGCAGCGTCCGGGCTCGTCACGTCGAGCTTCTCTGGCAGCGTGGTGTCCAACGTGAACTTCATCGCGTCGGGGTTCGGTGTCGGCGATGGTGAGGCGTTCGCCACGTGCCGAGCGTAGGGCCCAGGGCCGACGATCGCGGACCGTGGCGCCGACGTCGGCACCGATCCGACCGGCGGCAGGCGACACCTTGCATCGAGTGAGCTGATCGGTTCACCGCGTCGGGCCGTGACGACGCGTGGAGCTCAACTCAGCGCGACGGAACGCCGACCGCCCGCTCGCTGGCCATTGACGTGGTGTCGTGGTGTGATGCCGACGCCGGCCGCTGCCGCGAGCGAAGATGAACGAGACTCGGCCGAGCCGGACGAGCAACGAGCTGCCGGTCCGCGAACGCGTGGCGCTGCACAGAGGAGAGGACCTTCCCCCGCGTGGCACCGATCACGGGGATGTATGGCGTCTGGCTGACATCGCTGTACGAGTCTGCGGTAACACCGACGAAGCGAACCATCTCTCTTGCTGAGTCGTTCCGCAGGGCTCGCCTGCAGCTCGAGGCCGGAGGCGACAAATCAACGGGCGCGTGGTTCGCAACGAGATGCCAGTTCTGCGTCCGCCTGGCCGGCGTGAACGTCGTCGTTCGGGCGCGTCGTTGTGAGCGTCTCGACACCACGGAACCGGGACGATCGGAGAGACAGCGATGACATCGGCGCAGAATTGGAGCCAGCTGCGCGCACCTCACATCGGGCGCTGGTCACCCGCTTCGTTCGTGTCGCCGGGTACACGATTGGACGGACGGTCGCTCCGCAACGCCACCAGCATGATCGCGACCGCGATCGCCACCGCAAACCACAACGTCACCGTGTTGACGAGGTTCTCGTCGTCCGACAGCACATCGGCGGGATGGGCGAGATGAAACATGGCGTGTGGCAGGGCGAACGCCAGAAAGGCCGCCATCGCCACGATGACCACTTCTCGACCTCGCCAGCACAAGGCGATCGCGGCAGCAACCCCAGCCGCGAACAAGCCAGCTGCCGCATCCGAGGCAAGATGCTCGTTGAACGGCGGGAAGGCCGCCACCAGTCGCGGCACCCAGCCCGGGAAGTTGTCGAACCAGTGCTCCGGGGCGACCAAACCCCAGACACCAGCGGCAAGGTTCGGCGCGGCCAGCACCACGAGTGCGACGGTCACCCAGATCGACGACAGTTCCGACGTTCGATCGAGGCTTTGATCGATACCTCCGCTGTTCTCGGTCATCGACCCTCCTCAACCCATCGCCGCTTCCGCTTGCGACCCGTCGTCGCAAGAGCCATCCGTCGACGCCGAGTCGGTGAGCCTCCTCGTTCGCGACCATGCCGTGAGCGACTCAGCCTCGAGAGACCACCACCGGCGCGTCATCGGAGGCGACCACGATCGTCGTCGACAACACGAGCAACGTTCGTCCCGATAGCGTCGCGGTCGACATCGAAAGGGAACGCAATGGCCAAAGCAACTGTCGACGTGTTGATCGACGACCTCGACGGAACCGAAGGCGCGGAGACCATTCGGCTCGGATGGAACGGGGACTGGCGGGAACTCGAGCTCTCGAAGAAGAACCTGGCCGCGCTGTCCAAAGCGCTCGACAAGTACTGGAACGTCAGCCGCCCAGTGTCTTCAGATGGGCATTCGAGCCGACGGCGCCGCCCGAGCACACCGAGGAAGTCGCGTTCAGCCAAGGTCAAGGCCAACCGGGATCCCAAACTGATCCGTGCCTGGGCGACTGACCACGGGATCTCCGTACCAGCGCGAGGTCGCATCCCCTCCGACGTCGAGCGACAGTACAACGAAGCGAACGGGCGCACGTAACGCGTCCTCGACGACCCGCGAACCGTCAGCCCGCTGTCGACAAGCCGACTCCGCTCGCCGCGCCAAGGCCACCGGGTCCTCGTGGTCTGTGCGTCTGGACTTCAGGCCGGTGTGGGACTGGGAGGCCCGCCTCGCAACGCCCAGACCTCTGCGGCCTGGTCGCCTTCGTATCGGAGCACCTCACACAGGTCCCACGTCATCCGCTGTCCGTCAACGGTTCCGGTCGACCGTGCGAAGGCGACAACGAACGGGCCGTGCTCGACGACCTGCTCCACGTCGTAATGGATGTCCGCCTGCTGCACGAACTCACTGACGTGCTTCATCACCGTGTCACGCCCTTCGACGTCGAGACCCAGGCCCGGCGCGTGGAACTTGAGGTTGTCGGCGAAGTCGCTTGCCGCCGCCACGAAGTCGCGAGCGTTGAGGCCCTCGATGCCCTGCTTGAGTCGATCGCTCCTGCTCATGTGTCCCTCCCGGAACGAATCGCATGCCCGCCGGATCAATCATCGCGCTCGTGCCCGTCCGGTCAAGTAGGCCTCGCCGGGGCGCCCTGTCTCACTCCCCGTGTTCCGACCGGCCAGGAGCACGTCAGTCGGCGATGGACACCAGCGTCGCCTCGGCGGACAACTCTCGAACGATCGCCCGTCGGCGCCGAGTGGGACAAGGAGATGCCGGTTTGGCGCGCCTGCGTTGCCGCGGACGACGACATTCGGTCGCGAAGTTCGGTGCGGCCGACGGACCAACGGCCAGGCGCCGCCGGTAGGCACGCGCACTTGCGCGCCGGATGCAACGGGTCGGCCGGCGTCAGTATTCGCGGCGCCGCCATCGGCGCCGACTGATCGCGAGCCAGCCTCATCGGTGCGCCGAAGCTGTCGAACCGCTCCTCTACGGATGCCGATTGTTGTCGTAGTACAAGAATGTCGGCTCAAAGAGCGGGATCGGCTCAGGAAGCAACTTCACGCACAGCAGGTCGTCGTCGTTCGCATCCTGAGCCTCGATCGCCTCCTCGAAGCCTGGGGTGGCGATCGCCAGCACCTCGTCAACCGTCATCACCTCGAACGCGGACGGACATCCCCGGTTGTCCGGTCGAGCCGCCTCCGCGAATCCTCCGGACACCCCACCGGCCGCCACGATCACCGCTCCAGCTGCCCAAGCGTGCTTCATGTCTCCCTCCCTGCGGTTCGCTCACGCCGTCGACGACGATGAGCACTGCCTGCCATCGAATGTGAGCCTTCTCTCCGTCAAGGTCAAGCGAAAGCCCACTTGACGCACCCGAATGCCCTCAACGGCTGACAACGCCACTATCGACCCGGTCGTCGTTGCGGTGGATGCCTTGGCCCATCGGCCCCACCGATCTCGGCGATCGTTCGGCGGCGCCGGCACACGCCGCCCGCCTACATGACGTCGTCCGGGCGCGTACCGAGACCGACCAGCCGTGACTGACGCCGCGGATCTCATGCAAACAGAGCGATGGCAGCGTCGACGTCCCGCTCGGCAGCGTCGTTCTGCCGCGCCTCGTTGGGGCCCAAGTGGGACGCGCAGGAGGCCCTGGACGAGGTGAGTACCGCTGCGGCTATCGCTCGTCCTGCGGGTGTGGGCGAGATGCGGGATCGACGCCCGCTGTAACCCCTGTCGGCCCGTCGCGCAGACGCGTTTGTGCACTCGGTCGGGCACGAGGCGTCGACGACATACTGCTCCGCTGCCGTCGCCCGTCGCTCATCCGCGGGACCTCGCCGCGGGACGAGGTCATCTCCTGGGGGCGTCGAGGAGTCCCAGGCGCCGAGCCTCGTGTTGGATGAGCGCTGCGCCGGTTCGGTCGGCGATTGCCAGCGCCTCATGGACGAGGTCCTTGGTGGCGTCTCGGGATTCACCGAGATGCTGGCGGGCGACGGCGAGTCGGAGCAGTTCGCGGCCGAGGAAGAGCGGGGTCTTGCGTTCGCGGCTGGCGGTGACGGCCTGCTCGGCGAGCTGTCGTGCGCGATGGTGGTCACCGGTGACGAGCGCCATCTGGGCGAGGACGAGGTCGACGGTGGAGACGACGGTCGACGGGAGGGCGGCGATTCGTCCGGTGAACGGGTGCAGCTGCGCGGCGATCGCCGCGGCGGCCGTCTGGTGGCCCAGGATGTCCGCGGTCTCGGCGAGCGAGGTCATGTCGGTGAGCCAGAGCTGGTTGCGGCGGACCTCGCGGAAGCCGTTGCTCGAGAAGGCGGTGAGGATCGAGCGCGCTTCGTCGAGCTGGCCGGCGAAGGCGTGGGCGGCGGCGAGGACTGTCTGGTACGACGCGCCGAAGGCGGGATGGCCGGTGCCGGGTTCGATCAGCGGGATGAGCTCCCCGAGTCGAGCCTGCTGGCCGCGGATGACGATCAATGCCGGTCCGTACCACAAGGAGGTGTCGAACCCGGACGATTCGAGATCGAGCACTTCGTTCGCTGTCTCCTCGGCCCCAGCGAGGTCGCCGGCGAGCAGCAGTTGCGACGACCGGTAGAGCATGAACAGGGCGACATAGATCGGTGCCGGTTCGCCACCGAGGAACGAACGGGCGGCCGACATCGCTCGGTCAGCCGACGCCAAGTCGCCCTCTTCGCGGTACGTCCATGCCCGCTGGACGAAACCGTGAAGGACGAACGGTGTGTGGCCGGTTCGCCGGCCGAGGGTGATCAACCGGTTGGCTGTCGGATGCCCGGCGTCGGCGTTGCCGGGGGTCTTGCCGGCGAGGCGGTAGGACAGCAGGACGTGACCGAGTGTGTCTGGATCGCCGAGCTCCTCGGCGATGGTCAGTGCTTCGCGCACGACCTCGAGCGCTCGGTCAGGATCGGTGAACGTGACGTACTCCGACAGGGCGGCGAGCGTCCGGGCCCGGAGCGCGCTGGGTTCGCGACCAAGTGCCTGGAGGGCCTCTTCGACGATGACGACAAAATCGGGATCGGCGCCGTAGACGGGCACACCGCCGTAGCGCATCATCGCCAGTGCGACCTCGGCGAGCGCCCCCGGATTGTCGGCGTTGCGGGCCATGGTCGCGGCGCGCAGCAACAGCTCACGGGACTGCGGGTCGCCGATGCCGTTGAGGACCTCGCCGAGTTTGGTGGTGAGCGTGAGGACGAGGTCCGGTCGCGGTTCCTCGATCACCGCCGCGACCTGGAGCGCCCGGCGATAGTGCGTCGCCGCCTCTCCCAGCCCCAGCGAGCGCTCGGCGCGGGCCGCGGCCAGCATTGCGTAGTCCACAGCCTGGGGCGCGTTGCCCAGTGGCGCGGCGATCGAAGCGTGGCGGGCGAGTTCCGGCAGCACTTCTTCGTCGGCCGGCAACCGCGCCGCGAGGGTGGCGGCGACGTCGCGGTGGATCCTCAAGCGTGCGCCGCGGGAGAAGGCTGTCGTAGCGGGCTCGCCGGAACAGCGCGTGGGTGAACGCAAACTCCCCCGGTCGACCCGGCACGGAGTGGACGAGACCGGCTGCCGAGATGCGCTCGAGGCTCGCCAGGGCGGCCTCCACATCGCAGCCCACGGTGCGAGCGACGACGTCGAGGTCGAACTCGGTGCCCACGACGGAGGCGACATCGACGACGGGGAGGTCGGCTTCCGTCAGGAGCGCATACCGCCGGGCGAGCATGGCGTGCAGCGACGCGGGGTTGTCGCGACGGCTGCGGGCGACCTCGACGACGAGGAGCGGGTTGCCGCCGGTCTCGTTGGTCACCGTCGTGGAGTCGGCGGTGGACCCGAGCCGGGCGAGGAGGTCGGCGACCTCGGCGGCCGGCAGACCGCCGAGGTCGATGTTGTCGACCGCCGGCATACGGGCGAGGTCGCCGAGCAGCACCCGGAGCTCGTCATCGACATCAGGTGCAGTGTCGCGGGTGGTGATCAGCGTCAGGATCGGGGCGTGTGTCGACGAGCGGGCGATGTGACGCACCGTCGCGCGTGTCGTTGCGGTGGCGAAGTGGAGATCCTCGACGACGAGCACGAGGGGAGCTTCGTCGGCGGCTCGCCGGAAGTAGCGACCGACAGCGGCCGCGATCGTCGCCTGCCCCGACACCGCGTCGAGCTCGGCGGGCGTCGCGACAACTCCGACCTCTCGCGCAAGGCGAGGGACGATCCGGGCAAGGACGGCGGCGTCAGTGCCGGCACGGCGTCGAATGGACACGTCCGAACGCCCTGTCAAGTCATCAGTGATGGCCTGGACGAACGGTTGAAACGGCGCCTCGGCATCCTCGAAGCACATTCCGAGCATGACGTGGCCTCCGGCCTGGTCGACCTCGGCCGAGAACTCGGCGGCCAGCCGGCTCTTGCCGATCCCGGCTTCACCGGCGATGACCGCGACGCGCGACGGTCCGGTGAGACACTCCCTCCACAGCTCCCCCAACCGTCGACGCTCGCGGACACGACCGACGAAGCCCGCCGGCTCGACGAGCAACTCGAGCACGGCGGGAAGTCGCTTGTTGCGATCGCGTGCCTGCTCGCGCGCCGCGATCTCAGCGAGCTCGCGGCGATTCGTCGCCTCGAGCTTGCGCAGCAGTGCTGCGACGTGCGACTCGACGGTCCGCTCGGAGACGAACAGACGCGCCGCGATCTCGGCGTTCGTGAGCCGTTCAGCCAGCGCCGCGAGCACGTCCGTCTCACGTCGGGTCAGCTGCGGGCTGGATCCGCCTCGCGCGTCGGCGGAATTTCCGTACTGAGCACGGATGCTTGACCTGACCGTGAGTCGTCACTGTAGACCGCGCCAGTCTCGGCTCCGTTGCGCATCGGAGCCGCCGTCGAAGACGCTCGAGCGACACACCCCCCAACCCGAACTCGAGAGGGAGAACGATCCTCGTTGACACACGAAGACAGCGCTGCAGCCCGCCTTCAGCCCGCGGAGACCAGGCCCTGGACCGTCGACGACTGCTCACGTCCGCTGTCTCCGTTGCCCGGACGGCGGCCTCGATCGGGGAGAGCAGGTGTTCCACCCGATGTCACCGGCGTGTCACGCCATGGATGATGTGGAGAGTGTGAGGACCCCCGGACTCCTGCGAGCCTCGACATCAGCGGAGGACACGGAGGCGGACACCGGCGGAATCGGCGTGGACGGGAGACGAGAAGCTGCCGACACGTGCCGACGCCGTTGTCGAGGCGGTCGCCCGACGCGACTTCGGCTGCCTGGCCGCTGCGCTGCACGACGACGTTCATCTGCGCGCGCTGTTGCCCGGCGGCGTCAGGGAGTGGCACGGGCGTGCCGGCGTGAATGCGGCCTTCACCGGCTGGTTCGACGGCTTCGACGAGTACGAGCTGGTGGACGCCGAGATCTGTGAGGTGGGACCTCGGTTGCACCTCTCCTGGCGCCTGCGTGTGCGCACCGCAAGGATCGCGGAATCGCTCGCTGCTCGTCGAGCAGCACGTCTACGCCGACGTCGACGCTGACGGCCAGATCTCCCGGCTCTCCTTGCTCTGCTCGGGCTTCTGGCGGGAGCGCGCCCGTGGCTGACGCGTCGATCGCCTGGGGAGGCTGGGAGCCCGCTGTCCGAGACGATCCGTTCCCGCTGTTCGCCGACATGCAGGCCGAGGGCCCTGCGCATCAGGTGCGGCTGGCCGATGGGCACGAGGCCTGGCTCGTCGTCGGCCACGATGCGGCGCGCCAAGCGCTCGGCGACGCTCGGCTGTCGAAGGACATGATCGCCGCGCTCGCCGGCGATCGCGACGTCGTCGCGGAGGGCCTTCCCGGTCCCGCGTTCTCGCGACACATGCTGAACGTCGACCCGCCTGATCACACGCGCCTGCGGAAGCTGGTCGCACCGGCGTTCATGCCGTCGCGAATGGCTGCACTGGAACCGTCGATCCAGCGCACCGCCGACGGACTGCTGTCTCGGCTCGAGGCGGAGGGACCCGACGCCGTCGTCGACCTGGTGGCCGGCTTCGCCCACCCGCTGCCGTTCAGTGTGATCAGCGAACTGCTCGGCGTCCCTGCGGTGGATCGGAGCATGTTGCATGAGTGGTTCCGGACGCTCCTGGCGCCGTGGGCCGGGGAGCCGCCCCCTGAGGCGGTTGCTGCGTCGGACGGCATCGTCGGGTACTTGGAGGATCTCGTCGACGCCAAACGTTGCGCCCCTGGCGACGATCTGGTGAGCGTCTTGCTTTCGGCAAGCGACGACGGCGACCGGCTGTCACAACAGGAGTTGCTCTCCAGTCTCTTCCAGCTGATCGTCGCCGGCCAGGACACGACCACGAGCCTGATCGGCAACGGCGTCGTTGACCTGCTCGACCACCCGGATCAACTTCGCCTGCTCCAAGCCGACCTGCGCAGGGTCCCTGAAGCCGTCGAGGAGCTGATGCGCTTCACCGCACCCGTTCCCCACGCGACGTTTCGGATGACGTCGGAGCCGGTCACCGTCGATGGGTTCGAGATCCCGGCTCGGCGTCAGGTGCTCGTGTGCGTCGCAGCAGCGAACCGTGATCCCAGCGCGTTCCCCGATGCGGATCGCCTCGATCTCCGCCGGTCGAGACGACCCCATCTCAGCTTCGGGCACGGCATCCACTTCTGCCTCGGCGCACCGCTGGCCCGGTTGGAGGCACGCGTCGCGTTTCGCACGCTGCTCGGCCGCTTCGCCCAACTGCGGCTGGCCGTTCCCCGAGCAGACCTGGCGTGGACGCACGGCGACGGACTCGTCCTTCGCGGCCTCGCCTCGCTTCCCGTCATCCTCGGGCCCAGCACCGCACTGGCGCACTGACCCTGTCCCGCCCTTCGGGACCCAACCAAAGGAGCACCACATGACCAGCACCGAAGCACCCAGCGTCGAGAACGGTGTGAACGTGGAGGCACTCCTCGCCGCCGCGAGGCCCTCACCGCCGCCCCCGAAGCCGCCCAGTTCCAGTGGCGGGCCCGCTGCGAGTGGGTCTACGGCACCCACGCGCGGACGACCATCGAGGACTTCTCGGGCCTGGGCGCGGAGCAGTCGCACCGGACCTCCTTCGCCGTCGACACCGATCATCCCGAGATCTTCGCGTCCGAGGACCACGGGATGACCCCCGTCGAGATGGTCCTCGCCGGTCTCGCCGGCTGCCTGACTGCGGGCGTCGCTGCCGTTGCGACCAATCGGAGCGTGAAGCTGCACTCGGTCACGGCCACCCTCGAGGGTGACATGGACATCCAGGGCATCCTCGGGATCGACCCCGAGGTGCGCAACGGCTTCGATGGGATCACCGTCAGGTACGAGATCGCGGCCGATGCCTCGCGAGCCGACATCGAGGCCATCGTCGCCCAGTCGCAGAAGCGTTCGGCCGTCTACGACATCGTCACCAACCCGACGAACGTCGTCGTCCTCGTCGCCTGAGAGGCGGCGCACGCTTCGCGTCCGAATCGATCGTGGACGTCACCGCGGTCGTCGTCATCGGCGCCGGGCCGGCGGGCCTGGCCATGAGCCGATGTCTGCGCGACGAGTCCATCGATCACGTGCTGCTGGAGCGGGCCGAGGTGGCCTCTTCGTGGCGGCACGAGCGATGGGATTCCCTCCGAACACTGACGCCGAACTGGATGAACCGGCTTCCTGGCCTTCCCTACCGGGGAGACGACCCGGACGGATACATGACCGCCACGGAGGTCGCCGACAGCCTCGTGCGATACGCGCACGACATCGACGCCCCGGTGAGGACCGGAACGACGGTGGTCGGGATCGGTCCGGCCACGAAGGGCTGGCGGGTCGAGACCGACCACGGACCGTGGCGGTGTCGGGTGGTCGTGATCGCCACGGGGGCCAACAGCCAATCTCGCGTTCCCGCCGTCGCGGCACAGCTACCCGCCACCATCCAGCAGTTGAGCCCGACGGACTACCGGAATCCTGAGCAGCTCGGTCCGGGCCGGATGCTCGTGGTGGGCGCATCGGCCTCGGGCGTCCAGATCGCCGATGAGCTCACCCGTAGCGGCCGTGACGTCGCCCT
Organism: uncultured Acidimicrobiia bacterium; assembly: GCA_963784255.1. Lineage (GTDB taxonomy): Bacteria > Actinomycetota > Acidimicrobiia > Acidimicrobiales > Ilumatobacteraceae > JALZMG01. The sequence continues at coordinate 1,289,533 of CAWAQO010000009.1, forward strand.
CGCCGTGGGCGAGCACGTCCGGCTTCCGCGTACCTACCGGGGCCGCGACATCCACTGGTGGATGGAGGCGATCGGCCTGGCCGACGAGCGATGGAACGAGATCGATGACCTCGCCCGGGCGCGCCGGGTGCCCTCACCGCAGCTCGCCGGCACCGCCGACCGACGATCGTGCGACCTCAACACCCTCCGAGCAGCAGGCGTCACCGTGGTGGGCAGAGTCGTCGGCGTCTCCAGCGGTCGACTGCAGTGCTCGGGCTCGCTCGCCAACCTCACCGCCAACGCCGACCTCAAGCAGAACCGGTTGCTCGACCGCATCGACGCCTACGCCGCCGAGGTTGGCCTCGACGACGCCGCACCCGAACGCCCGGCTCCCACCACGCTCGGAACGCCGGCGACCGATGTTGACCTGGCCGGCGTCGGCACCATCGTCTGGGCGACCGGTTACCGCGCCGCCTACCCCTGGCTCGACAGTGCCGTCCTCGACCGCCGCGGACAGATCATCCACGACGGTGGAGTCATGCCGGTGCCAGGGCTGTACGTCGTCGGCCTTCCGCTCCTCAGGCGCCGCAAATCCAGCTTCCTCGACGGCATCGGCGCCGACGCCGTCGACGTGACCGCCCACGTCCGCGAACACCTCGAGCGCAACGCAGCCGCAGCCTGATCGGCGCGTCAGGAGGCTCAGGCAGGCGGCCGCCAAGCGCAGAGGTTCGATGGACGCTCTCTCCGCTCGATAGCCGACGAACTGCTCAGCCTCAACCCGACTGTGTCGTTCGGTGTGCGCGTTCGGCCGCGTTGCCGAGGGTGACTGTTCCGCATGTTCGGCGAGTTCCAGCGGTCGTTGTTGACGAGCACTCTGCAGGAGGAGTGCGATGGTCGCAGCTGGATCGGCTAGTCGGTCTGCGAGTTTCGAGATGCCTGCGGGAGTGGCGGCGTTGGGCCGTGTGGTTGTTGGGTGCCCGGGTTCTTGGTCAGCGTGGCGAGGTGGTGGTCGACGACCTGGAGGAGTGTGCCTTCGTCGCCGGAGGTGCCGAGGTTGATGGCGTCGACGCTGAGTCCCATGAGGAGGCCGACGAACCGGGTGACCTCCTCGTCGGCGGTGCAGCCGGAGCTGATCTCGCCGTTGTCCATCGCTTCGCTCATCGCTCGTGCGATTGCTCGTCGCCATCGTTCGTAGCGGCGGCGCTGGCCGGCCATGAGCGTGGCGTCGGAGTAGGCGCGGCCCCAGAAGGCCAGCCAGACCTTCCATTCAAGGGCGCGGGGTTCGTCGATCGGCAGTATCGCTTGGGCGAGGTGACGGAGTCGGGCGATGCCGACGGTGCCGGGCTGGGCTCGGATGCGTTGATCGGAGAGGTCGGTGACGCGTTGCAGCGCGGCGAGGAGGACGTCGTCTTTGCTGGCGAAGTAGTGCGTCACGAGACCGGTCGTGCACGAGGCGTGCTCGGCGATGCGTCGCATGGTCGTGCGTTCGAGCCCGATGGTGGCGATGAGCTGCCAGGTGGCGTCGACGATGCGCGCCCGTTGCGCGTCGCCGAGAGCATCGGATTCCTCGTTGCCTGTTTCGATCCATCGACGACGGCCACTCATGACCCGCCGCGCTCCTCGCCTGGGGTTGGCCACCGACCGTAGCCCTCGGCCACCGACGGTCGACTGACAAAGATGATGAGAAATAGTACGTGAACCCTTGACCGCGTAACAAGTGTTGTGCAACACTATCGGTGGTTGGCGACGCACAACGAAGGTCGGGGAGACCCGACCTGGCGTCAGCCGGCGATCCGCGATCTCCGCGCTCGGCAGGTTGCCGGGATCGAGATCCCGTCCGGGAGGAACCCTGATGCAACATCGACTTCAGCGCGGGTTGGCAGCTCTCACCGCTGTCATGCTGGCGACCACGGCCTGCGGAGGCAACGACGACGGTGACAGCGCCGACCAGAGCGTCGCGACCGAGTCGGCCGCTGACGATCCGGCGACGACCGCCATCCCCTCGACCGCTGTGGCGGTGTCCGAGTCCACCGCTGCGGCGGCGGCCTCGGACTCGGCAACGGCCACGAGTGCGTCCGCGGCCGCGACGGCTGCGTTCGACGAGGTGGTCGCCACCGCTGGCGAGGAGGGGTCGCTCACGATCTACTCGTCGCAGCCACTCGACCCGCTCAACGCGCTTGCTGACGCGTTCAACCAGGAGTACCCGGACATCGATGTCGAGGTGGTGCGAGGCACTGACGGTGAGCTGACGACCCGCATCGAGACCGAGCATTCCACGGGCGCCTTCACGGCGGACATGTGGGTGACCTCGAGCCAAGGTGCGATCGACCCCAAGGGTGCGGAGGGGGGCTGGTTCAACGCTCCGGTCGGCCCGCACTTCGCGGCCGACGGCTACCTGGAGGAGTACTTCCACCCTGGCGACTACTTCGAGGTTGGTGCCGCCATCCTCACGTTCGGGTGGAACACCGATCAGCTCCCCGACGGGCTGACGGACTATCCCGACCTGCTCGATCCCGAGCTGGCCGGGGGGCGCATCGGCGTGATCGACGCCAACTGCTGCCCGGCCGCCGTGGACTTCTACCTGTACCTCGAGGACGTGTACGGCGAGGACTTCGTGGAAGGTCTCGCCGCGCAGGATCCCCGGATCTACCCGAGTGCCTTGCCGATCGGCGAAGCGCTCGGCGCCGGCGAGGTCGGGGCGGCCGCATTCACGCTGCCGCTGGTCGCCCAGCAGGAGGCCGGCGCACCGGTCGACTTCGCCCTCCCGGAGGAGGCCTGGGGCACCCGGTTCTTCGGCGCCTTGATCGACGGCGCCCCCCACCCCAACGCCGCCCAGGTGTTCGCCGACTTCATGGTGTCGCCGGAAGGACAGGAGATCATCGCCGCCAACCAGTCCGCCGTCCTGCCCGACGTCCCCGGCGCGCTGACGTCCAATGACAAGGTGCGCCAGCAAGACCTGTCCCGTCTCACCCCGGATGCGGTCGCCGCCTATCAGGCGAAGTGGAACGCTCTGTTCCAGTGACCACTCGTTACCAGGATCTCCGTTACGAGGCCCGGTCGGGCGTGATCACGATCACGCTCGACCGGCCGGACCGTCACAACGCGCTGCGCATCGAGACCTACGACGAGCTCACCGACGCTCTCACCCGGGCGGCGGGCGATCCGTCGGCCGGTGTGGTCGTGATCACCGGCGCCGGCCCCAAGGCCTTCAGCTCCGGCGGGGACATCACGATGGCCCAAACCCTGCTCACCGGGGTGCACGCCTCCCGCCACCACTTCATGCAGCGCATGCTGGGCGTCTCCACGGCGATGATGGATCTCGGCGTGCCCGTGGTCGGCAAGGTCAACGGGTTGTGCGTCGGCGGGGGCGCCGAGCTGTTGTTGTTCGCCGACATCGTGATCGCCGCCGATCACGCCTACTTCGCCTTCAACGGCACGCAGATCGGCGGATGCAGTTGGTGGGGCGCACCCCAGCTGCTCCCGGCGATGATCGGGCTGCGCCGAGCCGAGGACTTGCTCTACACCAGCCGCCGCGTCCCCGCCGCCGAAGCCGCCCAGATCGGGCTCATCACCGCCTGTGTCACCGCCGACGACCTCGACACCGAGGTCGACCGGCGCTGCCAGCAGCTGCTCGACCTGTCCGCCGAAGGTCTCCGGCTGACCAAGGCCGCGTTGCGCGCCACCCGCGAGCAAGCACTCACCACGATGCGCGCCGCCGCCGAGGCCAACGCCGTCGCCGTCGCCGGACCCGAGCTCCACGCCGCCTTCGACGCCTTCCTCGCCGGCACCCCGATGGACTGGCGCGCCCTGCGCACTCGACCCGATCAGGAGGAACAATGACCAACGGACCGCTCGCCGGCATCAAGGTGGTCGAGTGGGCCCACCTCCACATGGGCCCCGGCGCAGGCATGTTCCTCGCCGACCTCGGCGCCGATGTCATCCACGTCGAACAACGCGGCACCGGTGACGGCATGCGCCGTGTCCGCACGCTGTGGGGCATCGACTACACCCTCCCCAACGACCGCAACGCCTTCACCGAGGACCTGTTGCGCAGCAAACGCAGCCTCGCCGCCGACCTCTCCCAACCCCAAGGCGTCGAGATCGTGCACCGCCTCGTCAAGGACGCCGACGTGTTCCTCACCAACATGCGGCCCGCCACCGTCACACGGACCCAGCTCGACTACGAGCACCTGTCGTCGATCAACCCCCGTCTCGTCTACTGCCACGGCACCGCCTTCGGTGATACCGGACCCGAGAAGGACAGTCCCGGCAACGAGATGATGGGACTGGCCCGTTCCGGCATGATGCTCGGCTCAGCCCCTCCCGGCTCCGAACCGGTGTACCCCACCGCCGGAATCAACGACCGCCTCGGCGCCATCGGAATGGCCTTCGGCATCCTCGCCGCGCTCGTCGACAGGGAACGGACCGGCGTCGGCCAGCTCGTCGAGACGTCACTGCTCGGCTGGATGGTCAACCTGCAAGTCGTCGGCGCCCAAATCGCCGCCAACACAGGCCAGGACCCTCGCCCGACACCACGCGATGACGCCAACGACCCGCTCTACAACTACTACCGCTGCGGCGACGGCACCTGGATCGCGCTCGGCATGCTGGGCTACGGGAATCGGTTCTGGCCCCACCTGTGCAGCGCCCTCGGCCAACCCGACCTTGCCACCGACGAACGCTTCGCCGACCAAGCCAGCCGCGAGGTCAACCGCCGCGCACTCATCGCCATCCTCGACGAATGCTTCGCCCGTCTCACCGTCGAGGAGTGGGATCGGCTGGCCAAGCAACACGACTTCATCTCCACCAAGGTCAACGCCCTCACCGACCTCGTCACGGACGAGCAAGTGCTTGCCAACGGCTACCTCGAGCAACACCCTCACCCCGACCTCGGCACCTGGTGGTACGCGCCGACACCCATCCGATTCCACCGCACCCCGGTGAGCATTCGCTCCGCCGCCCCACACTGCGGCCAGGACAACAACTCCGTGCTCGCCGACGCCGGATACACCCCCGACGAAACCCACGTCCTGGAGAAGTCCGAGGTCATCTGAGCCGGCCGACGATCGCGCCGGAACTGCCGATAGGGCCAGACGGCCTAGACGAACAGCAGGCGTTCGGTGCGCGCGTTCGGGCGCGTGAGCACGGCTGCCCGGTCGGGCTCGTCCGCCGCACCTATCGCCGAATCGGAGCGCGTTCCTGAACAGACCTCACCGCTCAGATCGCCGGCTCGGGGCGCGGACCGGACTGGGTAGCAGTCGTCGTTCTGTGCATCCAGAATCAGGCGATCTCGGGCGCTCAACGGCGCGATTGCACGACGCGCCTCTCGGATTGCGGAAGCCGCGTGTCAGGCCCGACGGCGAGGAGTCGGCAGGGGCTGCCCGAACGCTCCTCCCATGGGATCGGACCGACGAACACCTCAGCGCCTCTCGGTGGCGGACGAGGCCGGTGAGGTTGTCGACGCCGTAGCAGTCAGCGCCAACAGGGCCGATGTGGAGGTCGGACGTGGTCGAGTTGCTAGCTCGAGGCTCACCGTGTCCACGGGGATGCCGACCGGGTTGCGGTGACGGAGGAGCCAGTCAGTCGCCTCGACGCTGAAGCCTGTCCGCCCACCCAAGTTCTTGCAGAGCAGCGTCCCTGAAGGGACCCGAACGTGGCGCCGCTCGAGCGACCGAAGGTCGTCGGGATCGACGGTGGCGTTGAGATCCTCCCGCGTCTTGGCCTTGATTGTGACCACCACGATCGCCACTCGAACGTCACGCCGCTCGCCTCACGACGGCTGCGCCGTTGTCACCGCCTCGTCGCCGTGTCCGACGGGCGTTTCCGGAGAGCCCGACGAGACGACCGCACGCATCGACGGTGGGTTCACTCCACGCTTCCACAACCGTCGAATGAACAGCCACCAGCACACGTAGAGGAACGCGAAGAACAGCGCGGCGCCGATCGCTGTGCGGATGGCAACTTCCACGAAGCCGGCATCGGAGAGGTCCGCGCCCTCGACGAACGTCGGCCCTCCCCATACCGGCTCGAACGGCACCTTGGCATCGAATCGAGCGTAGAGAAACCACGACAGCATCCGCCCGAGGCCGTAGAAGAAGATGCCGCGGTAGATCATGAGGAGCGCGTGCTCGGGGAGTCGGAACGTGCGATGCAGCCACAACCACGCTCGCGGGTCGGCCGGCACGATCACCTCGCGGAAGTACCCGGCTGTGAGCGCGCGCCACGCGAAGAGCAGCGTCACGGTCATCCATCCGAGATCCCAGAGTGCACCGGGTCCGCTGTAGTAGGCGGCGGCATCCCCGTAGCGGCCTACGTAGGCTGAGTGAGTCCAGAGTCCGATCGTGACCGGTTCGGTGGAAAACGGGAAGAACGGCATCACGCCCGCGCTGTCGCCCATGTCGGTGAGCACGTGCGCCCATTGACCGATGAGGATGCCGATCGCCCAGCTCCGGCTGCGCGTCAGCCAGAGGACCACGACGGCGAAGAAGACCCCGAAGATGAAGGAGTGGCTGAAGCCGAGGCCAGGCCAGCCGCGGTGCACTTGGGCGGCGTTGTCGTGTGCGCTGTAGACGAAGGCCTTGGTGAACAGGTCAGGACCGAACGTCCCGATCACGATGGCGAGGAATGAGGGCTTGGTCCACCCGTCGCGGGTGAACTCCTTTTGTAGGAGGTAGTTCTCGAACTCGTGCGCGGCCCAGCTCACGACGCCGCCAACCGCTTCGCAAGCGCCTTCAGGCCCGTCGGGATCGCGTAGAGCACGACGACGGGGAACAGGGGCCCGATGATCCAGTTCAGCAGGAGGACGTTGTCGCGCAGCGTAAGGGTCGCCAGCGCGAGGGCCCCGTACAAGAAGAGCGCGACGACGTACCAGCCCCAGGCGTCGTGGGTTGGGGGCCATGGTTCGGAGGTGCCGCCGATCGCCGGGCTACCGCAATGCTCGTTGACGTCGGCGACGAGAATTCGAGTTGGAGGTGCCGGCGAGTCGCCGAGCAGCACAGGGCGCGAGCGGCCTGGGAGCCTCACAGCTGGCACCACCTCTCTTGGGGTCTTGTTCGCCACGATGAGCGCTAAGACGCACCGTGACGGGCCCGGTGTCCCAGGCGCCAGGGACGAGAGTCCCGCAACGTGGTCGGGACCAATCGGGACCAGCCCGCGGCCAAGTTGGCTCCGATGGCCCGCATGGCCGCACTCCGACCTCGTTCGGTTCGTTGTTGCTGCCCCTCGTGTTACGGAGGCCGGCCGTCGCGGAGCGTGTCGGTGAGGTCAGTGGCGTGCGCGGCGGTGTAGATGCTCGTCGTCCGGGGGTCTGAGTGCCCGAGTAGTTGCTGGATGACCGGGAGTGGGACGCCGCGCAGTGCGAGTTCCATGCCGTAGGAGTGGCCCAAGCCGTGGGCCATCGCTCCTTCGGGTGCGGCGACATGCAGGACGCCGAACGCGCGCACCGAATGTCTGTCCCACAACGTGGAGGTCCGGCCAACGGCGTCTCGGTGCGGTCCGCGCCAGGCCGTCGAACACGGATCGCCAGCGCCTTGCCTGATGCGGACCCGCCGACCGGGTCCAACGTTGGTGCTTCGGAACTGCTGTGTGCCTCGTACTCGATGTGTCGATCGCGGACACCCGGCCGACGGAGCATCTGCTTGCGCGGACTATCGTCCGATAGGAAGTGCTGGTTGGACCGCCTGATCAAGCAGTGGTCCTGTCGGCTACTTTCCTCGGAGCGGCGCGGGCTGAGAGTGCCGAGGAGCTCGAAGCGCGGCGGGCCGGGGACGCGCAACGCCTCGAGGACAAGCGCGCGGCGAGCGCCAACCGGCTGGAGAATCTTCGCTTCGTTCGGTCAGTGCTTCTCGAGCCCTCGTACGAGCGCACCTTCATCGGTCTCGACCTACAGGGCGTGTCCTTGGCGGGTCTTGACTTGACCGGAGCCAACTTCGAGGCCGCAAACCTGAGCCAGGCGGACCTACGTGGCTCGGTTCCCACTGGCACGAACCTTCGCGACGCGCGCCTGGATGGCGCCGATCTGCGCGGCGCCCAACTCGACGATGCACTACTCTTCGATGCTTCTCTGGATGATGCCAATCTGAGTCACGCGAGCATGGTCAATTCGAAGTTGACATTCGCGTCGGCGTCTCGGGCTGACTTCACCGCAGCGGACCTGCAGGTTGCCGACCTGAGCGGCGTAGCGCTCGACGGCGCAGACTTTAGTTTCGCTCGGCTATTCGGAGCGACGATGGCGCACGTGGATCCGCCGACCTATCTGAACGACGTCACGTGGACACACGCAACAATCGACGGCTTGAATGTGGAAGGTGCTGTCGGCGCGCTAGCGGATGACTTCGCAGGGCTGTGCTGGAGTATGTCGGAGCCAACAATTTCGATCATGGACGCAACGGGGCGTGCCCTTGTTATCACCATCGAGGAGTGCTCATAAGCTCGGATTTCGGCAAGGTCACCAGCTGACGATGCCCGGCCCTCCGATGTGAACGATGGACCGACGACGCGCCTCAGGAGGCCTCGACTCGCACTCGATCCGGATCGGCACCTGGTCCGCGACGCAAGGCCGGCGGATCGGACGATGCTCGCGGTCGACCCATTGCCGACGGCGAGACAGGTTGGCACATGCGAGGACGGGTGCGGCGGTGCGGATCGAGGCGAGCTCGCGGACCGAGCGGTGGCTGCCACACCGGAGTCATCTGATCGTGAGTTCACCAAGCCAACGCTCGACGAGGCTCAGCCACGAGCTGTAGGCGGGCGTGAAGTGCAGGAAGAGGGAGAGAGCGGGGATGGCCCAGCAGCCGGCGCCGCACGGCTGCGTCCGGTGGGTCGAGGAGTTGTCCAGCACGATGTGGACGTCGAGGTACTCGGGCGTCGACGGCGCCGTCGAGGTTCGCGGTGCCGTGCTGCGGTGTCGCGGGTGCGGCGGTGGTCGACGCCGGCTCCGTCGTCACGCAACGAGACCACCGTCGGAGCGGTGCGCCAGTGATGCCGATCGGTGCGCGTTGCGTGACGGTCAGCGGTGTCATTCGGTTCGGTCGTTCTGGCGCGAGCGAACTGGGTTGACGATTCCGTGGGCGACTTGCTGAGCGACGGATGACTGATGCGTGTCGGCCAACAGTGGCGGCCGGCATCGCCCCGGCATGTGCGCGCGTCGTCGCGCGGGGGTCAGCGTGGCTGGCCGCGCGGGTCGTGAACGCCGTCTACGACCCGCCTCCGATGGCCACGTTCATCGGTGGGGCCGGGAAGCCACCGATGACTTGCTCGAAGGCGTGGGCCACGCGCAGGCAGGTGGCGTCGTCGAAGTGCCGGCCGATGATCATCAACCCGGCCGGGAGCCCGTCGACCAGCCCGGCGGGCACCGACGTCGCCGGGTGTCCGGTGACGTCGAACGGGGCCGTGTTGGCGATCATCTCGAGAGCCCGGGCGATGTACTCCTCGCGTGGGGCGTCTGCCGCGGGGATCGGCGTCGCGGTCAGCGGCAGTGTCGGCATGACGAGCACGTCGTGGTCAACCAGCGCATCGTCGTACGCCTGACGCAGCTCGAAGGCCAGGTTCTGGGCCATCGCGTAGTGCTGACCGTGTGCGGCGTCGATGGCGTATCGCCCGGCCATCACGACGAGCTTCACGGTCTCGGAGAACCGTGCCGCCCGCTCGCGCCATTGCCGCCCGTAGAACTCGACCAACTCGGGATCGTAGAGACCCTTGTAGTTCATCCCGTAGGCGTTCCCATCGACCATCTGGGCGGTGGCCCCCTCGGTGGCGATCACGTTCCACACATGAATCGCATCGCGGTGCCACGGCACCGAGACGTCGGCGACGACGCACCCGGCGCGGCGGAGCTGCTCGATCGCCGTCCGCACCGCGTCGTCGACGCCCGGCTGTGACAGGTCGGGGATGGCGAACCCCTCGCCGACGACGCCGATCCGCAGCCCGTCGACCGAGCGCTCGAGGGCCCGCCCGTAGTCGTCCACCCTGACGTCCGTCGGTTGCCGCGGGTCGCGGCCGTCGGCGCCGGCGAGCACGCCGAGCACGAGGGCCGCGTCGCCAACAGTGCGGGTGATCGGGCCGAGGTGGTCGATCGTCAACTCGATCGGGAACGCCCCGGTGTACGGAACGAGGCCGTACGTCGGCTTGTGGCCGACGGTGCCGCTGTACGCGCTCGGGATCCGCACCGAGCCGCCTTGGTCGCCGCCGAGCGCGAAATCGACCGCACCGGCCGCGACCAGCGCGGCGCTGCCGCTGGAGGAACCGCCAGCCGAACGGGTCAGGTCCCACGGGTTGCGCACTGGCCCGCTCCGCGAGGTGTGGCTGCCGCCGGAGAAACACAGGTCCTCGCACACCGCCTTCCCCATGATCGTGGCGCCGGCCGCCAGCAAACGGGTGACCACCGTCGCGTCGCGGGTCGGCACGAACCCCTCGACGGTCTCCGAGCCGTTCATCATCGGGACGCCCGCCACCATGATGTTGTCCTTGATGGCGACGGTGCGCCCGGCCAACGGGCCCTCGGTGGCTTCCTGGATCTCGGTCGTCATGTACCACGCGCCGAGCGGGTTGTCGGCGTCGGTCGGGCGACTCCACTGACGGTCGGTTCGCGGTGCCGGCGCGGTTCGCGTGTACATGTCCTCGACGGCCTGCCAGGAGCCCAGCAGGCCGGAGGCGAACGGGGCGAAGGACGCCACGTCAGCGGCACTCAGGCCAAGGCCGTATCTCTCGCCGACAGCGGCCAGGTCGGACTCAACGGGCGAGCGAAGCGTCATGATCACCTCCAGCTGGTGCGGGGCAACGAATCGAAGGTAGGCCGCCGTCCACATCACGTCAATGCGACACGACTCGAGCAAGGACATGCCGATCGGGCGCGGCCGGGCGCGGCTTCCTGTCGTCGTTCGGTGCTGACATTCGGTACCCGTCTCGACCTCCGGCCGGCTGAGGTGCCGGAGCTCCCGAGCGGGCAGTCGGGCGCGCTTGCTCACCGCTTGGGTCACCGAATCGGTCCAGCCCAGGTGCGATCTGGTGACCAAGGCGTCGAGCGCGGAGCTGCCGATAGGGCGCAAACGGCCTAGACGAACAGCAGGCGTTCGGTGCGCGCGTTCGGGCGCGTGAGCACGGCTGCCCGGTCGGGCTCGTCCGCCGCACCTATCGCCGACTTGGGGCGCGCCGCGCTGGCCGAGGGATGCTTCCTGGGGACAGCCGGGTTGGTCCTTCGTCGGCAAACGTGCCCGCGCGTTCGGGCGCGCCGGACGGCGGATGCCGGCACAGTCTGCGCCGCGACGGCGCTGCTGCCCGGCCGATGTTGGTTCGTGCCGGTCACGCCGTGGGCGACGTAGATACGCTCCGGCGCGACGCCGAGCGCGGCGAGGGCGTCACGCTTTGGGTGAGATTCCTGTTCATCGCTGGAGACGCAGGCGCATCCGAGTTTGAGCATCGTCACCGGCGCGGGTGCCGGTTGGCCTCCCGTCACCAGGACTGTTCACCGAACCAGTCTTACGGCACTCGCTGTCCTGGACGTCCACACGACTGGCCTCTGGTCAAGGATGGTGTCGGTCGGGGTTCCGGCTGCGGGACGGTCGGCGGCTGGATGGGGTCGAGAGGCGTCTCGGGCGGAATGACCGGCTTGCGTCAACAGTTGAGGAAAGCGGTCAGTCGCGCGCGTCGGAGGTGTCGTCCAGCAGTCGGTCGAGGACGTCGCGCATGAACGTCAGCGCGCCCCGGTCGTCGAGGTTGCGACCCGTCGCCCGCTCGCGGACGATGGCGGGGTCGGCGGCGGTGGCGCCGGTGACGCGTGACTGGAGGCCGGCGAGGTCGAGCGAGTCGGTCGCCTCCAGGAAGCCGAGGATGCGCGCCGCTTCCGGAAGGCGGTCGACCTTGACCATCATCTTGACGAACTCGATGCAGGCGAACTTGCCGACGTACACGTTGTCGGTGTCGAGGACGTCGGCGATGTAGGAGCGGAGCATGTGGAATGCCCCTGACTGGTCACCACGACGGAGGGCGCCCGCAGCGGCCAGGGGGTTCTTCAGCGTCTGCGTGCGGTCGGGAACGTCGACGCCGGCCGCCTCCTCGTAGAACCGGGCGGCCTCGAGGTGCCGGCCCTGCACCGACGCCGAGATGCCGAGATACGTCAATGCCCACTGCAGACCGGTCGGCGGGCCATGGACGCGAAACGCTCGACGAGCGCGGTGACGAGCGCATCGTGCTCCTCCAAACGCCCGGACATGAGCCAGGTGAGACCCACCGCAACGAGCTCGTTGAGGTCCGCGACGTAGTGCTCCCCGCGCCGGCGCAGCTCGGTCACCGCCCGCGCCGCCGCTTCCGCCCGCCCCTCGTAGTCGTCGGTGAGGAACGCTCGGGCGTAGCGGATCATGGGTCGATCTGGCTCCCCGTACCGGCCGACGAGGCGCTCGTAACCGTCCAGGTCCAGGTTCCGCATGTACCGACGGGCGGCCCACGTGAGTCCGAAGGCGATGACGTCCTCATCGTCGGGCGGCGTGATGTCGAGGATGCGCTCGGCCCAGTCGCCGATCTCGCTCCGGCTGCGCAGGTAGATCTCGGCGGCGACCGGACCGATCAGTGCGGTCGCCAGCCGGAGATCGCCGGTGGCGCACGCCCAGTCGACCGCGCCCCGCAGGTTGGGCCACAGCTCGTCGAGGCGGGTGACCCCGTGGATCTCGTCGTGCCCCTCGAGGAACCTGCGAATAGCGATCACCTCGTCGAGGCACCACTGCGCGTGGCGTGCCGCCAGTACGTCGGTGTCGCCGTTCTCGGCGAGCTGCTCGGCGGCGAACTGGCGCATGGTCTCGAGCAGCCGGAACCGGCGTCCGAACGGCCCGGATTCGACGACCAGCATCGACCGGTCGGCGAGGTCACCGAGCAGATCGTCGACGTCGACGGGATCGGCGTCCACGGCGATCGCTTCGGCCGCGCCACGATCGAACGGGCCGGCGAAGATCGACAGCATCCGGAACATCGCCTGCTGCGCCGGCGTCAGCAGGTCGAACGACCACTGGATGGTCGCCCGCAGCGTGCGATGCCGCTCGACGCTGGCCCGCCGGCCACCGGTCAGGAGCCGCAGGCGATCGTCTAGCCGCTCGACCAGCTCCACCGGTGAGAGGCTCCTGGTGCGCGCCGCGGCCAGCTCGATCGCCAGCGGGATGCCGTCGAGGCGCCGGCAGATCTCCGCGACCTCGTCCCGGTCGGCATCCGGGTCGAACGCCGCCGAGGCTGCCGCCGCCCGCTCGTTGAACAGCTCGACACCGGGTCCCGCGGGCTCCAGCGGCGCGACGACGACGAGCTGTTCGTCGCGCAGGCCGAGGCCTTCACGCGAGGTGGCGAGCACCCTGACGTCCGGGCAGCCCTCGGCGACGGCCCGGGCCATCGCCGCCGCACCGTCGATGACGTGTTCGCAGTTGTCCAGCACGAGCAGCGCGCGGTGCGACTGCAGGGCCGTGACGATCGATGCGGTCAGCGTCCGACCCACACTCTCCCGGACGTCGAGGACGCTGGCCACGGCCCGCGGCACGTCACTGGAGGAACCGTGCGCCGCCAGCTCCACGAGCCATGCGCCGCCACCCCCGGCGGCGCCGGCGTCGACGTCGGCCCGGTCGGCGGCGGCCAGGGCGAGCCGCGTCTTGCCGATGCCTCCCGGCCCCACCAGCGTGACGATCGGGGACGTGGCCAGTGCCGCGCCGATGAGATCGAGGTCATCGTCGCGGCCGATCAGCCGACCCAGGCGGCGAGGGATGTTCCCTCGACGACTGCCGTCGGTTCGTAGCGGTGGGTGCCTGCCCTCGCCGAGCTGGAGGATCCGCTGCTCCCCGACGACGCCTTCCAGGCGGAACCTCCCGAGGTCACCCAGGTTGGCGCCGTCGAGGAGCGCCGCCGTCACGCCGGAGACGAGCGTCTGGCCGCGGTGTCCGGCGGCCGCGAGCCGCGCCGCGATGATCACGGCCGGCCCGAAATAGCCCTTCCCCCGCTCCTCGGTCTCACCGGTATGCAGCCCGATGCGCACCCCGAACTCGAGGTGGCCGGGCCACTGCTGGCCTTCCATCGCGGCCTGCAGCTCGCCGGCCCAGGCGGTCGCGTCGCGCGCCCGGTGGAAGGCCACGCCGAACGAGTCGCCACCGGTGGCGAAGACGTACCCGCCGTGGCGATCGGCCGCCGTGGTGACGAGGGCGTCGTGGCGAGCCATCGCCTCAGCCATCTCGCGACCGTGCGCGGCCCACAGCCGCGTGGAGTCCTCGACGTCGCAGAACGCGAACGTCACCGTCCCCGACGGGAGGCCCGGCGTCGTTGCCCTCGATGACCGATCGACGCCGAGCTGCTGGTCCTGGCCCAGGATCAGTGCCTCCAGCTCGCGCAGCCGCGGGCCCGGTTCGACGCCCAGATCCTCGACGAGGTGGTGGCGAGCCCGGCGATAGGCGGCGAGGGCATCGGCCTGGCGGCCCACCCGGTACAGCGCCGTCATCAGCAACGCCCACAGCCCCTCGCGGAACGGGTAGGTCGCCGTCAGCTCGGTCAGCGGACCGACAACACTGCGGGCGTCGGCCTCGATGCGCCGCGCCAGGTCGGTCTCCACCGCTCCCAGGTACTGCTCGACCAGCCCGTCGACGGTCGCCGTGAGGCCGTCGGCGTCGAGGCCGGCGAGCGGGGTGCCCGTCCACTCGGCCAGGGCCGCCTCGGTGTCGTCCACTCCCACCGACCGCAGGAACCGCGCGACGTCGACCGAGGCCGCCGCCACGTCCAGGCGATAGGCGACACCGGTACGCACGATCGAGTCCGGACCGAGACCCTTGCGCAGGCGCGTGACGTACGATTGGAGCGTCTTGTCCGCGGTGCGCGGCGGCTGATCGCCCCACACCAGCCGCACGATCCGGGCGACCGGCACTGCCGAACCGGGCGACAGGGCGAGCACGGCCAGCACGGCCTGGCACTTCGCTGGGCCGACGTCGACCGGTTCGCCGTCGTCGGTCGCCGCGGCGACGCCGCCGAAGAGCCGGATCTGCACTGGGACGATGCTCCCTTCCGTTGCGGTCGTCAGGACGTCCATGTCCCCGAGCGTGCGCTCGGCGCGGTTGCGGTCCGTCCGACCCCCGGTCGTGTCCGGGTTGAGCCCAGTCTCGAACGCCCTCAACCGAAACACAACCGGTCCCCCACCCGGCCCCGACCCGCCACCGGCACCGTCGGACGGGTGACACCTTCGCGATCCACCCCCACTCCTCGGCGACCAAGCCGCCTGGCCCAGATCGGGGCGTGGTGCTTCGACCACCGCCGCGCCGCCGTCGGCCTCTGGTTCGCCGCCCTGCTCGTGGTGTTCGGCGCCGCCAGCACGATCGGCGCCGCCTACGACGCGTCCACCGACATCCCCGACTCCGAGAGCGCTGACGGCTTCGACGTACTCGAGCAGCACTTCGCCGATCTCGGCGCGGGAGGGGCGTCGGGAACGATCGTCTTCCGCGCCGACCAGGGCATCGAGGACCCGGCCGTCGTCGCCGGCATGGAGGACCTCTTCGCCACCGTCAACGCCGGGTTCCCCGACGACAACGGCAACCCCCAGCACCCCGGCGCCACGGTCGTCTCCCCCTACGCCGAGCAGGGCGCGTCGCAGATCGCCCGCCAGGGTCCGCTGGCCGGGCAGCTCGCCTACGCCCAGGTCAACCTCGCCGCCGATGTCGACCTGACCGAGTCGGCGGCCCTGGGCAAGGCGATCGCCGACGACGCGCCCGCCATCGAGGGACTCGAGGTGCTCCCCGGCGGCACGGCCCTCGCCGTGTTCGAACCGCCGGCGACCGAGTTCATCGGCCTCGCCTTCGCCGTCGTCGTGCTCATCCTCGCCTTCGGCTCCGTGCTCGCGATGGGCCTGCCCATCGCCGTCGCCCTCGGCGGCGTCGGGGCCGGGATGGGCCTGATCGCCATCCTCAGCAACGTCTTCAACATCCCCGACTTCACCACGTTCCTCGGGGCCATGATCGGCCTCGGCGTGGGCATCGACTACGCCCTGTTCATCGTCACCCGCTACCGGGAAGGGCTCCACGCCGGCCGCTCGCCCCGCGAGGCGACCATCACCGCGATGGACACCGCCGGCCGGGCCGTGATCTTCGCCGGCGTCACCGTCGTCGTGTCGCTGCTCGGGCTGCTGCTGATCGGGATCGGATGGGTCGGTGGGTTGGGCATCGGCGTCGCCGTCACGGTGCTGGTCACGATGATCACCTCGATCACCCTCCTCCCCGCCCTCTTGGGCTTCGCCCGGGAACGGGTCGAGGTCACCCGCTGGCGCGGTCTGGTCGTCGCCGGCTTCGTCGCCGTCGCCCTGCTCGGCATCGGCATCGGCGTGCCGGCCCTCTCAGCGGTCGGGGCCGGCCTCGCCGCGGTCACCCTGCTCGTCAGCTTCGCCGTCCGTCCGCTCCGCCAGACGGTGCCGCACCGGGTGTCGAAGCCGGTGCGCGAGACCCTCGCCTACCGGTGGAGCCGGACGATCCAGCGCCGCCCGTGGCTGGGGGTCGTCGCCGGCACCGTGTTCCTCCTTGCGCTGGCGACGCCGGTCCTCGGCCTCCGCCTGGGGACCTCCGACGAGGGCAACTTCGCCGAGGACACGTACACCCGCCAGGCCTACGACGTCCTCGCCGAGGGCTTCGGACCCGGCTTCAACGGTCCGTTCATGATCACCGTCGTCCCCGGTGCCGGCGACAGCGTCACCGCCGTCGACACGCTCCAGCAGGCCCTCGCCGAGACCCCAGGCGTCGCCAGGGTCACGCCGGCCTTCCCCAACCGTCCGGCCACCCCTGACGCCTACCTCTTCAACCTCGTCCCGACGACCGCTCCCCAAGACGCGGCCACCACCGAACTCGTCACGACCCTGCGCGACGATGTCATCCCCGCCGCGATCGCCGGCACATCGCTCGACGTCAAGGTCACCGGGACGACCGCCGCCAACATCGACTTCACCGACTTCCTCGCCCAACGCACGTTCGTCTTCTTCGCCGCCGTGCTGGCGTTGTCGTTCCTGCTCCTGATGATGGTCTTCCGCTCGCTCCTGGTGCCGCTCAAGGCCGTCGTGATGAACGTGCTGTCGATCGCCGCCACCTACGGCGTGCTCGTCGTGATCTTCCAGTGGGGCTGGGGCGCCGACCTCATCGGCATCGACAAGGGTCCGATCGAGGCGATGTTGCCGCTGATGCTGTTCGCCATCGTGTTCGGACTCTCGATGGACTACGAGGTCTTCCTGCTCTCCCGGGTCCGCGAGGAGTACGACAAGACCGGCGACTCCGCCACCGCCGTCGCCGACGGCCTCGCCAAGACGGCTCGGGTCATCACGGCCGCCGCCGCCATCATGGTGGTCGTGTTCGGATCGTTCGTGCTCGAGGACGACCGGACCAGCAAGTTGTTCGGCATCGGCCTGGCGCTCGCCGTCCTGCTCGACGCCACCATCGTCCGCATGCTGCTCGTGCCGGCCACGATGGAGCTCCTCGGCGACAAGAACTGGTGGATGCCCAGGTGGCTCGACCGGATCATCCCCCGGCTCGACGTCGACGGCCCGGCCCACGACCCCGCCCCCGCCCCGGTCATCGACGAGGCACCGGTCCTCGAACCGGAGCTGGTCGACGCCTGAGGCCGCCATCGAGGTGCGACCTGAGCGGGCTCACCGCGGCGCGCTCAGGTCACACTTCGCCCGGGTCGCCGGACCGCGCGCCGTCGGCTCGCCACGGCCACGGCCGTCGCGACCTGAGGTGTCGGTTGTGTCGCGTCGCCGCATCGCGTGCTCGTCAGTCGACGTTCGGGCACTCGCTGCCGAGGTACCGGCTGCACTCGTCGGCGGTGAGCTCACGGGTGAGCAGACTGCGGGCCAGCCGGACGAGCTCGCCGGTGTCGCGTTCCAGACGGCGGATCACCGCGCCGTCGGTGTACATGAGGTAGCTGCCATCCGGTCCGAACTCGACGTTCGACCCCCCGGCGTCTGCTGCACCCGGAGCTCGAGGAGCAGCTCGCCGGTCGACAGGTCGAACAGCTTGATCCGGTCGCCGAGGCCGGCGATCGCCAGCGTGCCGTCGGAGCTGACCTCGAGGTCGGTGATCGACCCGTCGTCGACGACTTGGTCGAGCACGATCGCATCCTCGGCAGGCGTCCCCTCGATGAGGGCCGCCAGGTCGAGCGCCCACACGCGGCCGCCGGTCGTACCTCCGATGAGCCGCTGTCCCGTCGTATCGAACGTCAGGCCGGTGACGCCGTCGGGCACCGGCATGCTGACGATGAGCCGGCGCTCGGCGAGGTCGTAGAGGTCGATTCGCTGGAACTCCACGTTCACCGCGAGGTACCGGCCGGCGGCGAACCCGCCGCCCGGGTTGAACACCACCTTCGGGACCTCCTCGACGCCGAGGTCGAGGACCTCACGACCCGAGTCGACGTCGATGACCCGGTTGCGCAGATCGGCGCCGGCGGGTGGCTCGAACGGTCCGATGAAGTTGCCGACGGCACAGAGCGATGTCCCGTCCAGGGCGAGCAGGGCGCCGTCGGGGCTGAACGCCAGCGGACTCGTGCAGTCAGGGAGCGCCGGGAGCATCGGGTGTGGCGTCAGCGTCGCCGCGTCGAGGACAGCGCCGCTCCCGTCGGAGTTGTCCACCGATGACGCCAGCCGCCAGTCGGGGCTGACCGGAGCGGCGTACGGCCATTGGCCGACCATCTGTCCGGCTCGCTCGGCGAGCAGCTCATTGGTGTCGGTCGAGAGGCGCTCGATCGCCCTCCCGCTGGTGGCGACGAGCAGCTCTGAGCCGTCCGGTGACAGGTTCAGGTCCCACGGCGTTCCGGAGCGCGGGGTGACCGCACGGAGGGCGAGCGGACCGTCGGGGGTCACGTCCCACACCCGGAGCTCTCCGTTCTGGCCGACGCTCGCCAGTCGCTCACCGCCGCCGATGAACCCGACGTCCCAGGAGCCGCTGTCGTGGCCGCGTAGGACGAGGGGTTCCTGTCCCGACGTCACGTCGATGATCCGGATCGCGTTCTGGTTGGCGCCGGCGATGGCGAGCCGGGCACCGTCGGGCGTCCATTCGAGGGGTCCGACGTCGGCCAGCGTGATCCGTCGCTCGAGGGCCCCCGTGTCGAGGCTTCGGATCTGCACCTCACGAGCCTTCTGCGATCCGAGCGCCAGCAACGCGCTCGGCGCGCTCGAGCGCGAATTGCTCGGGAGTGAAGCCGGGTGTCGTCGGGATCTCATCCAGGCGTCGGCCGTCGGCCGTCGAGTGGATCCCGACGAAGCCACTGCCGGGGACGAGGAACGACGTCCCATCCGGCAGGAACGCCGGCTGGCCCCCGAGGCCGTCCAACTCGAACACGAACAGCTCGGTGGCGGTCGTCACGTCCCACATCGTGATGCGGTCGTCGCCGTCGCCGCCGCCCACGCTGATCGACGCCAGCTTCTGGGCGTCAGGGCTGAAGGCCGGCTGGTAGTACCGGTCGTCATCTCCGTGCAAGCGGGCGACCTGGGCGCCGGTCGCCGTGTCCCACACGACGGCGGCGAGTGCCTCACCATCGACTTCGTTGACGTACAGTCCAGCGAGGAGCCGGCCGTCGGGGCTGAACCGCAGGTTCGACACGTCCGCCGGCGGATCTGGTCCGGGCAGTGTTCGCAGCTGGTCGCCGGTGGCGGCGTCCCAGATCAGGACGGCGCCGGAATCGGCAAGCGAGGAAGTGGCGATGTGTGCTCCGTCGCTGCTGACATCGACGTCTCTTCCGGCCTCGTCGCGCTGGTAGAGGAGCCGGGACGCCTGCGTCGCCTGGTGCAGCGACGCGACCGCCTCGGGCAGTGGGTCGGCGCCTGCGCGCTCGGTGGTGTCCACCGCTTCGAGGGCGAGCAGCATGGCCAGCTCCGGATCCTCGTCGATCGCACCACTGGCATCGCTGGCCAACCTGCGCGCAGTCGCGTCGCGGGCGACCCGTTCGGCCCGGTCGCGCTGTCCGACGAACAGCAACCCGGCGATGACGGCGACGACGAGCAGAGCAGCGACGCCGGCGAGCGACCACCGCAGGCGCCGGGCCCGACGATGCGCGTCGCTCAGCTCGCGGGCCGCCTCGTTGGCGCTGGCGTCGAGGAAGGCCCGCTCTGACGCGTTCACGCCGTCCGGATGAGCGGCCGCCCAGTCGAGCGCCGAGTCGAGCTTCGTGCCGCGGTACAGCTCCGACGCGTCCTCCTCGCGTGCTTTCCAGGCCCGCGCCGCCTCGCTGATGCGGCCGTGCAGCCGGCGGCCCTGGACGTCCTCGTCGAGCCATCCCCGGAGCCGCGGCCACTCCCGTAACAGCGCCTCGTGGGCCACCTCGAGGGTGTCGCGGTCAACCACCAGCAACCTGCGGTCGACGAACGAAGCGAGCGCGAGGCGCGTGTCCTCGTCGGCCTCGAGTTCGTCGAGCGGCACGGGCCGCCGCACGTCCTGAGCTCCGTTGTCGCCCGGCTCGCACAACCGCACGAGCAACCGGTGGATCGCCTGTTGTTGCTGCGGCCCGAGCGCGGCGAACGTGTCCTCGGCGAGACGGGCAAGAGCGCCGTCGACCCCGCCGGCCGCCTTGTACGCGCCAAGTGTGAGCACGCCGCCGACTCGTCGGCGCTCCCACGTCTCGGCCAGTGCCGTCGACAGCAGTGGCAGCGCGCCCGGGCGGCCGGCGACGTCGGCCACCATCAGGTCGACCAGGCCGGGCTCGAACGTGCCCCCATGTCGTTGCGCCGGCCGTTCGATCGCCCGGCGCAGCTCGACCTCGCGCATCGGCCCGACGAGCACGTCGTTGCCTGTGATCAGCTCGGCCAGCTCCGGAAACGAGGCACATCGGTCGAGGTGGTCGGCGCGGATGGCGATGACGACGACGTGATCCGGCCGGCGTGCTTCGGCAACGACGTGGTCGACGAGCTCGGCCTGCTCGCTGGGCTCGAGGCCGGTCGTGAAGACTTCCTCGAACTGGTCGAAGAACACCAGGCAGCGACCCCCTCTCGGCGTTCTGCCGCCTGGCTGCGACCGTGGCGTCTCGATCACCCATCGCCAGCCGCCGGCGACGGGGAGGACGCCAGCGGCCAGCGACGGGATCAGACCGGCCCGGACCAGTGACGACTTGCCACTCCCGGACGGTCCGACCACGGCCAGCAGGCGGGCGCCGGCCAACCGGGCGACGAGCTCGGCCACCAGCCGCTCGCGCCCGAAGAAGTCGGCGGCGTCGCTGGCCTGGAATGCTGCAAGCCCCTTGTACGGGCGGTGCCGCTCGGCGCCCCCGTCCGCGGGGATGCCCTCGGCTTGGCGTGGCGCCATGTTCGCGCGCCGCTGCTCGAGGACTTGCTGGATGCCCTCAACGCTCTCGGCGATCTCGGCGCGCAGCCCGGCGAGCCGTGACTGTGCCGTCGCCGAGCGGTCGGCGGCCGCTTCGACGTCGCGGACCGCTCGCTCTTTGGCCCACTCGCTGACCAGCTCGTGGACGAGCAACGGGACGCCGCCCGTCAGCTCCTGGAGACGATCGATGTCGTCGGGCCACCAGCCCTCCGCCGCGTACATCTCGCACACCCGCTGCAGCGAACCACGATCGAGACCCCGCAGGACCAGGTGCGCGCCCACATCACCGCGAGCGGGCTCCGGCGGATCAGGCGCGTCGGTGTCGGACCGGAACGTCGCCACGACGAGCAGTGAGCCGGCGCCGGACCACGCGGCCAGGTCGGCGAGCACCTCGATCGTCTCGGCGTCGGCGAGATGGACGTCGTCGAGGGCGAGCAGCACCGGCCGGCCATGCGACTCGGTTGCCAGCACCTGCATCACCGTCCGGCCGAGCTCGGCCAAGGGAGCACCACCGAGCCCGTCCAGCGACGATCCAGCGTCGCCGAGCGCCTGCGCCAGGAGCGCCCGGATGTCGGTGCCAGCGACATTGCAGCGGGCGTACAGCACGACGCCTCCGGAGCGCTGGATCTCCCGAGCGAGCTCGGCCAGCAGGCGCGTCTTGCCCATCCCCTCCGGCCCGAGCACCGACACGAAGCCGCCTCGTCCGTCGGCGGCGTCGAGCCACGCCGTGCGCAGCCAGGCCAATTCGGCATCCCTGCCGACAAACGCCGGACCGACCGATTCCAGCGGCGCCGGCAGCCCGAACGGGACCGTCGCACCGCCCGTCAGATCGAGCGCAGGGTCCTGATCGAGGATCGCCGCCTCCAGCACCCGTAGCTCACGGCCCGGCTCGATCCCCATCTCCTCGACGAGCACCGTCCGCGCCCGCCGATAGGCACCGAGCGCGTCGCGTTGACGCCCCGAGCGGTAGAGGGCGAGCATCAGCTGCGCCCAGAGGCGCTCCCGGAACTCGTGCTGGGCAACGAGCGACTCGAGCTCGGCGACCACCTCGGATGAGGCGCCCGTCGCCAGCTCGGCGTCGAGCCGGTCCTCGACGGCGACCAGGCGCATCTCCTCCAACCGGCGGGCCTCGGTGTCGCACGTCTCGATCGCGCGGAACTCGCCCAGCGCGTCTCCGCGCCACAGTGCCAGCGCTTCTCGCAGCGTGAGCAGCGCGAGGCGATCAGCGTCGTGGAGCTGTTGCGACCCGCGCTTGGCGAGCTCCTCGAACCGCAGCGCATCGACCTGCCAGCCCTCGACGTGAAGTCGGTAACCCGAGCCGGTCCGGATGAGCATCGTGCTCTCGACGCCGGTTGGACGATCCGGCTCGAGAATCCCCCGGAGGCGGGCGACATAGGCCTGCAACGTGCGTTCGGCGCTCCGTGGTGGGCGATCGACCCAGACCGCCTCGACGAGCGCGTCGATCGAAACCACCCGGTTGGCACGGGCCAGCAGCAGGGCGAGCACCACGCGTTCCTTGGGGCCGCCGACGGCCACGGGCGCGCCGCCGTAGGACACGGTCAGCGGGCCGAGGACGCCGAAGAACACGGCTCCGTCACGGGTAGCAACCTCGGTCGTCGGCCTGACGAACTCGTCCATCGGCACTCCCTCGATCGCCATCACCATCGTACGCCCAGGCGGCGAGCCGGCCGTGCGTGTATCGCCGACGGTGGCAGCACGTGTTGCAGCGGTGTTGCAGCCACCGCAGGGCCGGCGCGCGTCCGTGCGCCGCACGCTGGACGGGTCGCTCACGCAACCAGTTCGCAACTCCCCGGCGGAGAGTGCGAATCAACCACCAACTGGAGGAACCACCATGACTGCTCCGCTCGTGACCCACCACCGACCGTGGGTCCCACTCGTCAACATGCTCGTCGCCGTCGCCGCCCTCGTGATCGCTCTGATCGCGCTGGCCTTCGCGCCGGCCGACACGGTGTTGATCCCGCCGACGCCGGCCGCCGCCGTCGTCGCCCAAGGCCCGGCCGCGGCACCCGTCGCCCTGCCAGCCATCGACGGATGCGCCCGAATCAGGGGCTTCCACCCATGCTGAATCCCACGACGTTCGATGCCTTGGTCGCTGACCATCGTCGAGACCTCGAAGCACAGGCACGGACGGCGCGGCTCGCCAGCCATGCACCAAAGGCTGCGCGGCGTGGTGCTCGTCCCTGGTTGACGTCGGCGTTCCGGCTTCTCGCCGGAGCTCGTCTCGACTCCGTCACTGTTTCGCCGTTGCCCGCCGACCATTCGGCATCCGAGCCGATGGGCACCCTCGTCGCTCGGACGGCGAAGGCAGCGGGACGTTGACCGGCGCAGTGCCAGGCGCTACTCGCCTCGCCTTCCGGCACACAACATCCCCGGAACTCGGCCGCGATCCAGCTCGACAACTTGACCGCCGGCGGGACCCCCGCATGAGCAGAGAGCGACGCGTCGCGATCGTCCCCGGCGGCCAGTGGCCGCCGGGTGGCGATCGCCCGCCGCAAACACGACGGTAGGAGAGTCGTCGTCGCCGACGTCACCCTCCAAGCGGCGCATGACGAGCGCACAAGAACGCGGGTCGCCGGGCACCGCCTCCCGTACGCGAGACGTCGTCGGCATCGCTACCGCGCGTCTTGGGCGAGCGCGACGACACAGATCGGAGGTGCGGCCCACACGGGCGGTCCGGCCGGGGCATGGCGGTGACCATGCCCACCGCATGGAGACGAGGTGCCCTCGGTCCGCGGCGCTGAGGACGCGATCAGGCGGCGTCGAGCCGCTCGGTGGCGCCGAGGTTTGTTCTCAGGAATGTCGACGCCCGGTCGAGCGCGGCATCCGCCTCGTCGAGCATGGCCGCAAACGCTTGGAAGACGTGCGGGACGCTGTCGGTAACGTCCAGCGTGACCGTCACGTCGGCCATCGCGGCCCGCTCGGCCAGCCGGAGGGCGTCGCTGAGCAGGATCTCGTTCGAACCGACCTGGATCAACAGCGGGGGCAGGCCGGTCAAGTCCGCGAAGACGGGGCTGATGAGCGGGTCAGAGGCGTCGGCACCGGCGACGTAGTCGGGGATGCGAAGACGAAGGCCCTCGGGCGTGAGGGTGCGATCGACCGCCTCCCTGTTGGCAATCGAGTCTCCTGACAGCGTGAGGTCGGCGTACGGCGACATCAGGAACGCACAGGAGGGCAGCGGGATGTCGGCGTCTCGGAGGGCGAGCAGGGTGGCCACCGCGAGCCCACCACCGGCCGACTCGCCGACAAGCGCGATCTGGCCCGCGTCAACACCCTGTTCGAGTAGTCCCTGGTAGGCGCCTTCCGCGTCGGCGACCGCGGCCGGGTATGGGTGTTCCGGCGCGAGTCGGTAGTCGAGGGTGATGGCCCTTGTGCCCGTACGCCGGGCGAGGTCCCCGACCAAGGGGACGGTCGCTGCGGCCGTGCCGATGACGTAGACGCCGCCGTGGAAGTAGAGGATCACGCCGTCGGCGTCGGCTCCGTGAACGGTGACCTCGATGGCGCCGACCCCGCGGATCGCCGTCGGGCGCGGTTGGACATCGTCGGGTACCGGGATACGGGCCATCAGTTCGTTGAAGGTGGCTCGCAACGTCGGGACGTCGGCTTGCAGGTCGAGCCCGCCTTGGCTCAGGACCGCGTCCAGCGCAAGTTTCTGCTCTTTGCTCATGGCCTCTCCTCCGGGACGGTCAGCGGTTACGTCATCCATGGCATCCGCAGCGGGTCATCGTCCGCACGACGGCGGCCGGGCTCGGCGTGACGGCCGGCTCGACCACTGGACGCGGCTCGGCAGGACCCGGGCGTAGCAGCAACCCGCCGATGACCGCCGCGCTCACCATGAGGAGGGCGCCGACGATGAAGGCGTACGCATACGAGCTGGTGGTGGCTGAAGCCAGCGCCGCCGGCGTCGGGACGCGTGGGGCGACGGCGTCGAAACGGGCCGTCGCCACCGCGGTGAGGATGGCCAGACCGAGCGACCCGCCGATCTGCTGGCTGGCGTTGAGCAGGGCGGACGCCACTCCGGTGTCTTCCTGGGGGACCCCGGCCACCGCCGAGGACGTGACGCTCACGAAGGCCCCACCCATCCCCGTGCCGATGAGCACGAGCGACGGCAGCAGGTCGAGGTAGCCGCTCGTGGGCGACAGGCGCGCCAGGAGGGCCAAGCCGCGGCTCCCAGGAGGAACCCGGTCACGAGGATCGGCCGGGCGCCGACCCGACCGAGGATCCTGGAGCCGACGCCGGCGCTGATGACGAGCAGGATGGAGAGGGGGAGGTAGGCGATGCCGGTCTTCAGGGGGGAGTAGTGCAGGACGTCCTGCATGTACAGGGTCAGGAAGAAGAACACGGCGAACAGCCCGGCGCCGGCGATGAGCATCCCCACGTCGGCACCGACGAGGGTCCGGCTGCGGAACAGCCGCGGGGGGACGAGAGGATGCCGGCCCCGCAGCTGGAGGATCACGAACGTCGTCAGCAGCACGGCCGCGGCGGCCAGGACCAAGAGCGTCTGCGCCGAACCCCAGCCCCACACGTTGGCCCGCACGAGGGCGAAGACCAAGGCCCCGATCCCGGCCGTGCCCGTTACGGCGCCGGGCACGTCGAAGCCGCCGGCGACGGGGTTGCGGCTCTCGTCGATCAGCCGGAAGGAGGCCACCACGGCGACGGCAGCGATCGGCAGGTTGACGAAGAACACCCACCGCCACGACAACTCCGTCGTCAGCAGGCCCCCGGCCAGCAGCCCCACGGCTCCGCCGGCGCCGGCGATGGCCGACCACACGCCGAGCGCTCGGTTGCGCTCCTCGCCCTCGGCGAAGATGACCGTCAGCAGACTCAGAGCGGCGGGGGCCATGAACGCTGCGCCCAGCCCTTGGACGGCCCGTGACCCGACGAGCAGTGCCGGCGAGTTGGCCAGGCCACAGGAAAGGCTGGCGGCCGCGAAGACGACGATGCCGGAGACGAACACCAGGCGGCGGCCGTAGCGGTCGGCGACCCGCCCGCCGAGGAGCAGGAAGCCGCCGGCGGTGAGGACGTAGGCGTTGACGACCCACTGGAGGTCGGCCTCGGACGTGAAGTGCAGGTCCTTCTGGATCGAGGGCAGCGCCACGTTCACGATGGTCGTGTCGAGGATCACCATGAGCTGCGCCACCGACAGGACGGCCAGCGCCGCCCACTTGGAGCGGGTGACCGAGCCGGTCGAGGCGGGCTGCGCGCCAGTCGTCGTGGTCTGTGCACTCACGGTCTACCGCGACAGGTACGGCGTGAAGAGACGGATCGGGCCGCCGGCCAGCATGGATTTGAGTTCAGAGCTCGGCTCCCCGATGAGCTCGCCGGCGAACGATCCCGTCCGAATGATTGCCTCACTCAAGTCGCCAAAGTGCTCGGCGTGCTCGATGAGCGCCTGGGAGTCCCTGTACCGCTCGAGGACGATGCACTCCGATTGGTCGTCGTTGAAGGAGATCTCGAACTGCAGAGTTCCGGTGTCCTTGTTCCGCACGATCTCCATGGCCTGCGCGGCCAGGCGTTTGAACTCCTCCAGCCCGCCCTCGTGGAACTTGCACCGAGCGATGCCCTGAAGCTCGCTCATTGGTGCTACCCTTCATTCCTCGCTCACGGGTGCACCTGGCTGCCGTAGCCGAGGTCGAGGCGGATCGACTCCATCACCCAGAACGCGGTGCTGGCGGTGAACACGTCGACGGCCGCCATCTTGCCGGTGTACTTCTCGATGACCGGCGCGGCGGTGGCCGCGGTGACGGCGTCGAGGTAGCCCCGCACCCCCGCCCAGGAGTTCTCGCCGTACTTCATGAAGTACGGCGTGGGGTCGAGGGTGTCGATCGCCTTGCGGGCGGCGGCGGCGATGTCGGCCATGTACTCCTGGTGCAGCGTGACGTCGTCGCGGGTGCCGACCCGCCCCATGTGGCCGCCCAGGAAGTGCGTCCACGGATAGGCCATGGCCTTGGCCGGCGCCTCGATGTACCCGGGGATGTCCTCGCTGAGGTTGGCGATGTAGATCGGGGCCCACCCGGGGTTGACGATGTCGACGAGCATCAGCGCGTCGTGGGCTGGCAGGTGGATGTAGATGTTGTCGGGCGAGTGGTTGGAGCCGAGCCAGGCCAGGTCGATGCGCTCGCCGCCGATCTCCAGGCTGCGCTTGTCCTGGAACGTCTCCTCGGGCGCCGGCCGGGCCGGGTCGTTGTCGCGCAGCAGGAGGCGGCGCGTCTCCTCGTGGCCGATGCGGACGATGTCCTTGTCGTCGAAGAGGGACGCCGCTCCGGCGTGGTCGGCGTGGTGGTGCGAGTAGATGAGGTGGGTCACCTTGTTGCTGACGCCGTTGGCCGAGGCGATCTCGTCGACGGCCCGCCGGATGTTGTGGCCGATGGTCGGCGGGGCGTCGAGCAGTACGACGCCGTCGGATGTGGTCAGGAACGCCGACTGGTAGGTGCCGTCGGTCACCGCATAGAGGTTCCGCTCGACACGCTCCACGTGGTAGCCCTGCTCGTTGAGGGCGGGGCCGAGCGCCGACTTCGGGATCGGCGCGTAGTCCGGCAGGTCTGCGGCGTCGCCGGGGCGTGTGTCGGCAAACGCCTCGGTGGTCGTGTCGGCAGTGCTCATCCAACCCTCCGTCTGTTGCGCTCTGCGTGCCACGATCGCCCCGATCCAGGTGAGCCGCCATCACCGGATGCTGGTGATTCTTCGGCCGCGCAAGAGCGGGCGAGACGCGCGAGCATGAGCGGTGTGGCGAAGGGGCTGCTTCGTCGTGATGACCTCTTCGCCGCGTTGGATCGCTCCTCGCTGAGGAAGGTGACCGTCATCTCCGCGCCTCCGGGGAGCGGGAAGACGTCGCTGCTACGGGCGTGGTCCGACCGAGCGAGCGAGGATCGCCGGGTCGCCTTCGTGTCGGTGCCCCGCGACCAGCAGGATGCGCAGCAGTTCTGGCTCGCCGTCTTGGAGGCGATCCGGCGAACGGATGCCGTCGCTGATTCCCGACGGCAGCCCGCTGCGCCCGATTTTGACGGCGATGTGATCGTCGACACGGTTGTATCGGAACTGGCCAAAGCGGCCGGAGTCGTCGTGCTGGTGATCGACGATCTCCACGAGCTGAGTTCCGCTGACGCCCGCTCCCAACTCGAGCATTTGCTCAGCTCGCTGCCGGAACCTGCGCACGTCGTGTTGTCGTCTCGCCGCGATCCGCCGATCAAACTGCACCAGCTCAGGCTGGCCGGCGAGGTCGCCGAGCTTCGAGCCAGCGATCTGCGCTTCAGTGTCAGCGAGACACGCGAACTGCTGGCCGCGTCGGGGATCAATCTGTCCGAGGCGGGGGCGGCCGCGTTGCACGAGCGCACGGAGGGTTGGGCGGCTGGCCTGCGCCTGGCAGTGATCTCCCTCAGCGGTCATCCGGACCCGGAGCGCTTCGTGGACGAGTTCTCCGGGACCGACCGGGCGATCGGGGAATACCTGATGGCGGAGATGCTCGACCGCCAGCCGATCGAGACCCAGAGCATGCTGTTGCGCACCTCGGTGGTCGATCGGTTGAACGGCGAGCTGGCCGACCTGCTGGCCGACCGCCCAGGCTGTGAGCAGATGCTGCTGGCGCTCGAGGACGCCAACGCATTCGTCGTCTCGCTCGACGCCCAGCGCACCTGGTTCCGCTATCACCACCTTCTCGCCGATTTCCTGC
Source organism: uncultured Acidimicrobiia bacterium (assembly GCA_963784255.1). Classification (GTDB taxonomy): domain Bacteria; phylum Actinomycetota; class Acidimicrobiia; order Acidimicrobiales; family Ilumatobacteraceae; genus JALZMG01. The sequence goes on from CAWAQO010000009.1 coordinate 1,318,486, forward strand.
GTTTGGAACTGCGCCGAACGATGGCTGAGCAGGTTCCTGACCTGCACCGCAAGGCCGCAGCGTGGCTCGGTGATCACGGTGAGGTCGTCGAGGCCATCCGACACAGGCTCGCCGCGGGCGACTGGTCCGATGCGGCCGGGCTCCTCGCCGACCACTTGTTCAGCCTCACGCTCGACGGTCAGGAAGGCAGCATCGCCGCGCTGTTGCGGTCGTTCCCGGCTGGGGCATCGGCTGCGCATCCCGAGCTGGCTCTGGCTCACGCCGCGACGCAGCTTGCACAGGGACGGCTCGATGAGGCATCGGCTCAGCTCCAGGTGGCTGCGTCCCACGTCGACAGCGCACCGCCCGCCCGCCGTCGTCATCTCGCGATTGCACACGCCTCCCTCCGGTTGGCGCTCGCCCGCCGCAGCGGCCAGTTCGCGGAAGTCGTCGAGCAAGTGAATCTGCTCGATGCGTCGACTGCAGACGGGTCGATCGACCTGATCGGGATGGAGAGCGAGTTGCGCGCCGTCGCGCTGATGAACCTTGGGATCGTCGAGAGATGGTCCGGCCAATTCGCCGACTCGGAGCGTCACGTGACCGAAGGAGCGACGCTCGCCCAGGCCATCGGCCGACCCTACATAGAAGTCGCGTGTCGCGCCTATCAAGCGTTTCCGTCACCGCTCGTCTCGCTCACGAAGGCACGCGAGCCGCGGTCGTCAGGCGCTCGCCCTGGGCGAGCGCTATGGCTTGAGCGATCGCTCGGTGCTCGCGCCCGCGTTCGGGGCGGTCGCCACAACCGCGGTGTGGATGGGCGAGTTCGAGGAGGGAGAGCGTTGGCTGCGCCGCGGCTGGGACGTCGTCCAGGCAGGCATCGACCCTGCTGTCGAGGTGCTGCTGCACATGGTCACGGGCATGTTGCATGCCGGTCGCGGGGAGCATCGGTCGGCACTCGAGGCGTTGACCGCCGCCGTGCAGGCGCAGTCGCTTCTCAGCGGTGTGCACATCCTCGCGCCGGTGATCGCCGAATGGCTCGCTCGTCTCGGAATGCCAGATGAGGCACGCGCAACGCTCGACGAGTTCTCCACCGAACACGAATGGATTGACGCCGTTGACCTCGCCCAAGCAGCGATCCGCCTGGCCGAGGGAGACCCTGCCGCGGCGCTGGCTGTCCTCGGAGACGCTCAGCGCATGGTGCCGCCCCCCGGCTTCCCGGCGTACGGACTCGTCGAAGCGCATCTGCTCACCGGCCTCGCGAATCTCGCTCTGGGCGATCGGAACGCCGCCGCGGCCGCAGCCGAGGCCGCGCTCGCGGCTGCTGAACCAGATCGGCTGATCTTCCCGTTTGCCATGAGCAACGCTGGCGAGCTCCTCGACGTCCTCCCACGTCACCAAACGGCGCACAGCGCGTTGCTCGCCGATGTCGTCGATCTCCTCCGGGGCGCACCGGCGCCAGACATCGACCGGAAGCGTCCATCGCCGCCCGAAGAGCTCAGCCCAAGCGAGTTGCGGGTGCTGCGGTTCCTGCCGACGAACCTCACCCGGCCCGAGATCGCGCGATCGCTCGACGTCTCCGTCAACACCGTCAACACCCATATCCGCAGCATCTACTCCAAGCTCGGCGCGAGTGACCGCAGTTCGGCCGTGGGTCGAGCACGCGAGCTGCGGCTCCTCGCCACCGGCCGCGCCCCATCACCGTCGAAGTGAATTCCGCCTCCGCCGGCGGGCAATCACCAGATTCCGGTGGCGACCGCTCACCGGGTCACGCCTGAGGATCATCGGGTGGCCACGGAGCCCGGCTGCCAGTACATGATCCGGATACGGGGGCGGCTCGGAGCTACCGCGCTGTCCGCGTTCCCGACCATGGAGTCCGAGGTGCGCGGCCGCGAGACGGTGCTCACGGGCTCACTCGAGGACCCGTCCGCGGTGTACGGGGTCCTGGCGCAGCTCGAAGCGCTCGGCCTCGAGGTTCTCGAACTTCGCCAAGTCGGGCCACCAACCGTCCATGAGCCCTCGCCGAGCAAGGAGCGAGCCATGCCAGAAGCGACCGACTGGAACACGAAGACCATCAACGAGTTCCGCGCCAACGAAGGCCGCGTCGGCGGGCCCTTCGAAGGCGCGCCGATGGTCCTGGTCACCCATCGCGGCCGCAAGAGCGGCCACCAGCACGTCACACCGATGATGTACCTGCCCGACGAGACCGACGACAGCGTCATCTACGTGTTCGCCACCAAGGGAGGCGCACCGTCCAACCCCGACTGGTACTACAACCTCACCACCGTCGGCGAGGGCTCGATCGAGCGTGGAACCGACAGCTACCCGGTCACCGTTCGCGAGGTCACCGGTGACGAGCGCGACCGCGTCTACGCCGAACAAGCCCGCCGCTACCCCGGCTTCGCCGACTACGCAAGACAAACCGAAGGCATCCGCACCATCCCCGTCCTCGCGCTCACCCGGACCTAGCCGCGGCGTCACGATGGCGACGCGTACATACGACAAAGGGCGGCTTCACCGTCTTCAGGGACTCCACCCGCTGCATCCACACAGGGATCTGCCTCCAAGTAGCGCTAGCCGCCGCGGACGCGCCGATTTCCGCCGCTGACCCAGTCGACGATCAGGTTGCCGTATTCGGTGGCGGCCTGCTCCCACGCGAAGTGACCGGCGTCGAGAGGATGGATCTCGCTGTTGGGCAGGAGGTCGTGGAGGTACTGGGTGTTCGACCACGGGACAAGGTCATCGTCGTGGCCCGCCAAGATCTGGGTCGGCGTGATGATCGATGGCAGTAGATCGCGCCATGGCCTGAGTCCCTCTGGGCCTTCCGCGTCGATCAGCTGGGCGAAATGCGCCGGCACCGAACCTGGCTCAGCTGGCGGCGACGACTCGGCGCCGTCGTCACCCTTGCTGAGTCGTCCGCCCGCCCCGCCGCGCTCGGCACCTCAGCGAGGTGCTTCTCGGCGACGCCCGCGACTCCCGGGTCACACTCTGACGTCATCGCGTGCGACGATCTGCGCCCTCCGTAGGGAGAGGGAGGAACTGATGAAGCGGTCTTCGCAGGCGCAATGCGAGTCACGCGTGCGGACAGCCCGCCTCGTGGGGCAGCCCCTCGGGTGTGCCGCACCCGCTGCAGGTTCGACGAATGGGCGGGGGCGACCCCCTACCGCCGCCGACGGTATGGGATCGGTCGCAGCGCCGCTCCTCGCCGCCGGATCGCTTGGTCTCCTGGGGCTTGTCTTACAGGTCGAGAACGAGCTGCGTTGGCCGTCGCTTGCGCTGCTCCTGCTCGTGATCGCGTCGGTATCGCTGGTGACCTGCGTCCAAGCGACCTTCTGGATGCGCCAGTACGACGTCACACCGGAAGATCTCATGATGTGGCACGCGGATGCCGAACAACGCATTGCCTTCGTCGGACCATCCAATGGACCTACCAGAACGAACTACCAATCTGGCAGCGTGGCGCCCGCCGTACCTTTCAGATGGGGATCGTTGCGCTGTACGCGGGAACGGCTGTCGTGCTCATCCCGGACGACGACGACACTCCCACGGGTGGGCTCGCCATCGCCGCGGCCGGCGTCGTCGCTCTCGTCGAACTGGCTTGGTGCGGCACGACCCTCATTGTCACGAGTGGTCGAGCGACGGCCCGCCGCCTCCGAGGGAGACGATCAATTCGGCCGATCGTCAAGCTCTTGCGCGTCGAGCCAGTTTGGATAGCCGCCGAGCCTGAGAATTTCCGCGAACAACCGGATGGAGCCACTCAGTGCGCCGGGACTGAGCCGAGCTCGGCCAGCGAGGTGAGCACCGAGTGACAGCCGTCGACGAATTCGAAGCCGCGGCCGCGCCAACTGGACTGACCTCGGGATCAGCTGGATCCTCGAGAAGCTCGTGATCCCGTCGCGCACCGAAGGACACCCGTCCCGAGCCCTCTGGTTGTCTCCGCCGCGCCCCGATATGCCGGCGTTCGGCATCGGGTTGAAACGAGCGGGCTAGGGTTCGCACCCGCACCTCGGCGATGGGGAGGCGACACTGGATCGAACTTTCGCTCGACGACCGATGCCGGCTACGGACGTGTCGCGCCAGGACGACACGTCAACGGTTCCATCTACGATCCGGCGGGGCCGGAGCCGTCCCCCGACCATGGTTGCCGGTCCTGCTGCCGATGTGGCGTGGCAGGATGCCGATCGCACCATCGATCGGCTGATGGGTGCGTCAGCGGAGGATTGGTGGTGCGGATCGTCGTCGCTGATCGTTGCCAGCGCCTCGGCCCTCGATGGCGGCGGACTCGCTGCGTCGGCACCGGGATCGGGATCTGCGTCGGAGTCGCCCGGACCGTCGTGGATCCGGAGGGCGTCGGCGACGATCGGACGGTCGGGCAGTGAGTTCGACGCCGACATCGATCACAGCTTCCCGGTCGCACGCTTGAGGATCCGGCGAAGCGTCATCGGCGGCGCGGACACACGATCGGCGTCCGGCGCGGCGCACGCACGACGCCGCGGACACCGTGGCGGTTCGTCGCCTGCCGGGCGCGGGCCGGATCATCCGCCGGACGCTGATCCCGGAGGCGGCGGCGGCCTTCGCCACAGCGGAGGCGGTCAATCCCATATATACGCAAGCCCGCACGGACATCGATCAACTTGCCCCACCCCCGGAGCAGATCACCCTCACCTCGACGCGCCCCTTGTGGGACTGGAGCGAGGAGTCCGACGCCGGTCGCCGGATCAACGAAATGGTCAGAGCCGTGGTGCTCGCCCAGTACTCCTCGCGTTTGCGGCCCTGGAGACCGCGAAAGACGCAGGCGGCCAGCCGCTCTCCGATGACGCTAAGCGTGGCAAGCGAGCGACCTACCTGCGCAAGGCCACCGAGTTTCGGGACAAGCAAATCCCCCTCCTTGCTGCCGGGCCGGCCGCACCCGAGACACGCGCGTTCCTGCGCGGCTACGGACTGTCGACCGAGCGGTTGGACGAGAGCGGCGCCGCCGAGGGTGTCGCCCTCCAGCATGCGCGCATCGACGTCCGTTCGACGTTCATCGGCGGTGACGTGCTGGGTGTTCGCCTGCGCTCCCACCTGTTCATCGTCTACACCTCGCGCACCGGCCGACAAGTGTTCTTCCGCGGCGAGTCCGGCCGCGACCGCATGACGGTGGCGCGGACCGGCGAGTACATGCCCAGCACCATCGACTGGGATCCGTCGGCTCCCTCCGTGACCGTGCTGGAAGGTCCCGAGGCAGAGCGCAAGTTGGACCGGCTGGAAGAGGCCACCGGCGTCATCGACGCCATGAAGGTGCCGTACCGGGCCCTGGCCGGCGACGACTTCGGACAGAAGGACCTCGCCGGGCGGTTCCTCAGCGGTGCCGCGGGCCTGCTCTCGTCGGCCGGCGAGAACTGCAACTCGGTCGCCTTCACGATCCTGACGAGAGCCGGGATCCCGACCAACAAGCCGGCCGGCCTGCACCCCGGATGGGGTTCGATCCTCGGCACGCGGACGGAGGGCAAGCAGAACGCACTCCCCCCGACCGAGACCCTGGCCGAGGCCAAGCCGTACGTCCTCGACGAGTCACGAGATCGCGTCCTCACGGATGGTCGGGTCCCCGTGTTCGCCGATCGGGGCCTGTTCCAGCCGATGGGCTACCTCCGTGTGAAGACCAGGGTGGACCTTCTCGAGGAGCGGCCGAACGCCCGGCGGATCTCCCACGAAGGCATGGTCGGCTTCGTCCCTCGTCAGTCCGAGGACGCCCAGCTCGAAGTCGACGCCACGTACATGCGACTGCTGCGCGAGAAGTTCACGCAGGCGCAGATCCAACAACTCATCGATGAGCCCGGCAACTCCGCCTTGCGCACCCAGATCAACAACGCCACCGGCATTCCCGACGAGCACCTGGTCGCGATCGCCCAGCTCGTCATGAAGCCGGGCCAGCCGGAGGTGCTCCTACTGAGCCGTCGGCTCCACGAACTCGGTCAGGCCCGAG
>CAWAQO010000010.1:0-233422 GCA_963784255.1 uncultured Acidimicrobiia bacterium
GCACGGCGCCCGGGATGGAAACTGCTCGCCTCGAGCACGGCGCCGATGTGACGGATCGGCTCGGCGAGGTCGCGGTACGGCTGACCGTCGATGGTTGCCGAGCCGGCCGTCGGGGCCACCAGCCCGAGCAGCATCCGCAGCGTCGTGGTCTTCCCAGCGCCGTTGGGGCCGAAGAGCCGACGACCCGGCCGGGCGCGAGGTGCACGGTGAGGTCGTCGACGGCGACGACGTCGCCGAAGCGTTTGGTGAGACCGTCGAAGGCGATGACCGACATGATCGAAGTCCTCTCATTTCGGGCGATATCGGGGATCGATGCCCGCCGATGGCGACGGTACGGATCGGGCGGCGCGGCGTCGTCGGGCTGGCGCGTGGTTCTCGATCAGCCTCTGGCAGTAGCCACGAGTACTGCTCGAGAGTGATGACTCGGCGAACCGAGCCTCGGTACCGTCGCTGACGTGATCAGTCGTCGTCGGCTGCGGGCCGGGCCCGCCACTCTCGTGGCCATCGACGCCGCCGTCGCCCTCGCCGCCATGGCGCTCGGCTGGTGATCCTCTCAGGCAGCCGCCCGACTGGCCGGCCGACGCCCGCGATCCGGACGTGCTCGCCGCAGTGCTCGTCGTGGTGGTCAACGCGACGATCGCGTTGCGCCGCCGTGCCGTCGGCGCGGCGTTGGCGATCGCGCTGGTCGGCGGGACGATCTACGCGGCCCGCCAATACCCACCGATGGCGTCGCCGGCGGTCCCGCTCATCGTGTACATGGCGGCCACCCGGCTCGACACTCGACAGTCACGGCTCGTGTTGATTGTCGCCGCCGTGGCCTCCTGGGTGGCGACGACGGTCGCCGCCGGTCCCACCGAAGTGGACGCCGTCTTGATCGTCGCCGGCAGCTGGCTGCTCGGCCACTACGTGCGCACCCGGCGCCTGCTCGTCGCCGAGCTTGAACAGCGCGCCGCCGACCTGGAGCGACAACGCGAGGAGCAGGCCGGGCGGGCCGTCGCCGAGGAACGGCTGCGCATCGCCCGCGAGCTGCACGACGTCCTCGCCCACACCATGAGCGTGGTCGCCGTGCAAGCCGGAACCGGTCGCCTCGTCGGCGGCGACCACCCCGACGCGGCAATCGCCGCGCTGGCCGCCGTCGAGACGACAGCCCGATCGGCGATGGACGAGATGCGCCAGATCCTCACCGTGCTGCGCGCCGACGACGCCCTGGGAGCGGCGGTCACACCAACCCCCGGCCTCGACGACCTGCCCGCCCTCGTCACCCACGTGGCCGAAGCAGGCATCGACGTCGACGTGCACGTCGACGGCGAACCGCGGCCGGTGCCCACCGGTGTCGGCCTCGCCGTCTACCGCATCACCCAGGAGGCACTGACCAACGTGATCAAACACGCCGGACGCGCCCACGCCTCGGTCCTGCTTCGCTACACCGACGACGACATGGTGGTGGAGGTCCGCGACGACGGGCACGCCACCGCCCCCACCGTCGCAGCAGGCGGGCACGGCCTCATCGGCATGCGCGAACGGGCCGCAGCCCACGGCGGCGAACTGACCGCCGGCCCCGACCCCCACGGCGGGTTCGTGGTCCGGGCCCGCCTGCCCGTCAAGCCGGCATCGACGTGACCATTCGCGTCGCCATCGCCGACGACCAGCCGCTCGTGCGCGCCGGCTTCGCCACCATGGTCAGCTACGCCGAAGACCTCGAACTCGTCGGCGAAGCCGACAACGGCAACGACGCCGTCGCCGTCGCCAAGCAGGCCCGGCCCGACGTGTTCCTGATGGACATCCGCATGCCCGGAGTCGACGGGCTCGAGGCCACCAGGCGGATCACCAGTGACCCTGACCTCACCGGCACACGGATCATCATGCTCACCACCTTCGACCTCGACGACTACGTGCACCAGGCGTTACGCAACGGCGCCAGCGGCTTCCTCCTCAAAGATGCCCGGCCCGAGGACATCCTCAACGCCGTGCGGATCGTCGCCGCCGGAGAGGCGCTGCTCGCCCCCAGCGTCACCCGCCGGCTCATCGAACGCTTCACCACCACCCCCACCATCGACCACCCCCGGCCGAGCTCGCCCAGCTCACCGAACGAGAATCCGAAGTCCTCGTGCTCGTCGCCCAAGGCCTGTCCAACGCGGAGATCGCCGACCACCTCTACATCAGCCTGTACACGGCCAAGACCCACGTCAGCCGCATCCTCACCAAACTCCACGCCCGCGACCGCGCCCAACTCGTGATCCTCGCCTACGAAACCCACCTCGTCACCCCCGGCACCTGACCAACCCCGGGCGCCGTCCCCGACCCAGCGACCTTCGCCTCGGCGTGAAGTGCCCGTGAAGGCCACGCCATGCCTGTGTAGGCGGAGACTGTCTCGTTAACGGTGGGTTCGGCGTTGTTGGTCAGTAGGTCTCGGCCGCTGGGAAGCGGTCGGCGAACGTGATCGAGAACGCGTTGAGGGCTGGCTTCCAGCGTATCGCCCATCGTTGCCGACCCTTCCCGGTGGGGTCCAGGGATCTGGTCACGAGGTAGAGGCACTTCAGCGCGGCCTGCTCGGATGGGAAGTGACCGCGGGCTTTGATCGCTCGCCGGTAGCGGGCGTTCAAGCGACTCGATGGCGTTGGTCGAGCACAGCACCCGGCGGATCTCGATGTCGTAGTCGAGGAACGGGATGAACTCGTCCCAGGCGTTGTCCCACAGCCTGCACGATCGCCGGGTAGCGATCACCCCACCGCTCGGCGAGCTCGTCGAACGCGGCCCTGCGGCGGCGGCGTTGACGGCGGTGTAGATCGGGCGGACGTCACGCTTCAGACGCATCCCAGTCCCGCGCGACGTGAACCGGAAGGTGTTGCGGATGAGGTGGATGATGCAGGTCTGCACGATCGTGGCCGGCCAGACGTTGCCGACCACGTCCGGCAGACCTTTGAGGCCGTCGCAGACGACGAAGAACACGTCACGGACGCCGCGGTTGCGCAGATCGGTGAGCACGCTCATCCAGAACTTGGCGCCCTCGCCGCCGGGCCGGCCCACAGCCCGAGGATGTCGCGCTCACCGTCCAGGTGACGCCGATGGCGGCGTAGATCGGCCGGTTGGCGACCTGGCCGTCGCGGACCTTCACGACGATGGCGTCGATGAAGATCGCCGCGTAGACCTCGTCGAGCGGCCGCACCGACCAGTCGACCATCTCCTCGAGCACCCGATCCGTGATCCGGCTCACCGTCTCCGGCGAGACCGAGGCGCCGATAGATCTCGTCGAAGTGCGGCTGAGATCTCACCGGTGGTGAGTCCCTTCGCGTAGAGCGACAGGACGATCTCATCGACCCCGGACAGGCGGCGTTGCCGCTTGCGCACGATCTGCGGCTCGAACGACCCGTCGCGGTCTCGAGGCACGTCGATCTCGACATGACCCGACGCTTCGGTCAGCACCGTCTTCGAGCGGGTCCCGTTGCGGACGTTGCCACCAGCCGCCGGCGCTCGCGCGTTCGTGGCCGAGGTGCTCGGTGAGCTCCTCGTCCAACGCCGTCTCCAGCACGGTCTTGGTCAGCTGCTTCAACAGGCCGTCCGGACCGGTCAACGACAGGCCCTGCTCCTTCGGCCTGGCGGACCAGCTCCCGAGCTGCTGCCAGCTCCGCCGACTCCTCAGACGGCTCCTTCTTCTTCGGCCACGGTGTCCAGTGTCGCGGTCATCACCGCTCCCTTCCCGCCCGCCTCCCAGCGGACGTGTCAGGCCGAACACACCGTTAGATCCACAGTCCCGGGTAGGCGGCAAGACCGGCCGCAGTTGAGCTTCGGCGTCATCGGCGAGGACCGCTTCGGGCTGCTGTGGGTGGACTCCGGCGCCCCCGTCGAGGGGTTTGCCGGAGCCTTGTACCGGGGTCTGATGCGGGCGGATCATGGGGCCTGAGGGGTACGTCGGGTCAGGCCGCGCTTCGTGCATCGCCGCCGGTGAACTGCTTGTCGCTGCTCGTGTGGTGTGCCCACGATGTTGGTGCATGGGAGTCGGCGGGGCCGAGCAAAGTACGGGTTTCGTTGGTCGTCAGTGGGTGCTGGACGCGTTGGGCGCTGTGGTTGGAGACGCGTCGAGCGGGCGGGGGCGCGTTGTCGTCATCGAGGGTGAGGCCGGGATCGGCAAGTCTCGTCTGTTGGATGAGGCGCTGAGCGGCGCCGCGGGCCGCGGGTTTCGTGTTCTGCGCAGCGGGTGCGACGAACTTGAGCAAGATCGGCCGCTACTGCCGCTGAGGGTGGCGCTTGAGTGGGAGCAGGCGACATCCGACTCGTCGACGCGTCGAGCCGGAGCGGTTGGGCGGGGTCGGCGCAGGGGGGAGCGGATGGTTGACGCCGGTTGACGGCGCGGCCGACGGTGGATGGCTGATGGTCGAGGCGGTACTCGAGCAGCTGGACGTTCTTGCGTCGACGGGTCCAGTGGCGCTGGCGGTGGATGATCTTCACTGGGCCGATCCGCTGACTCTTCGGGCGCTCCGGTCAGTCGCCGCGACAGCTAAGCGGAATGCGGCTGGTGGTGTTCTGCACGGTCCGCCCGGGATCTCACGGGTTGAACGTCGATCGCGTTGTCGCCGACTTGTTGGCGCGTGGCGCCGAGCACGTCGTGCTCGGGCCATTGCTTCCAGAGGAGGCGGCTGACCTCGCCACCCAGGTTGCCGGTGTCCCGGCGGGGCCGGTCCTGTGTGAGCAGGTGGCCGGCGCGGGCGGGAACCCCTTGTTCTTGATCGAGTTGGTGCGCTCGCTTCGGGAGGACGGTGTCCTCGACGTGGCCGGTGGGCGAGCGGAGACCCGAATGGCGTCGCTGCCACCGACGCTGCGACTGACCATCTTGCGCCGGTTGAGCCGGCTGCCGGAAGACACGCTGGACGTGTTACGGGTGGCGGCGATCCTCGGGTCGACGTTCTCGGTGACGGAACTGGCGCTCGTCTCGGGCCGCGGCGTGGCTGGGTTGCTGCCTGCCTTGAGGGCGGCCGGCGAGGCAGGGTTGCTCACCGACGTCGGCGACCGTCTCACGTTCCGCCATGTCCTGGTCCGCGATGCGTTGTATTACGACCTGCCGTCGGCGGTGCGCATGGGTCTGCATCGGGAGGCGGGCGTCAGGCTGGGCGCAGCCGGCGGTTCGCTCGAACGGGCCGCCACACACATCGCGCTGGGCGCCGAGCCCGGCGACGGCGAGGCGGTGACGTGGCTACGACGCGGCGCGGCAAGCGCGACGTCACGGGCTCCGGCGACCGCGGTACGCCTGCTCGAGCGGGCACGAGACATCGTCGATCCCAGCGATCCGCTCCGCGATGTCGTCGCCTCCGAGCTGCTCGCGCCGCTCGTGCTGACCGGCCGTCTCCGCGACGCGGAGGTGGTGGCGCTCGATCTGCTGGCGGGTGCGCCGGGACCGCGATTGGAGTTGGTGGCCCGCAATGGCCTGGCCGGCCGCGTGGGCGGCAAGGGCGCGTTACCCGGAGGCGATCGAGCAGCTCGAGCTGGCAGCGGACGCCGCGACCGAGCGTGAGCGTGAGTCGCTGACCGCGACGGGCGCGTTCTTGATGATGCTGGCCGGGCAGGTGGAGCGGGCCGGCGCTGTGGCCGAACGGACCGCCGAAGCGGCGCAGCGAACGGGCAATGATCATGCGCTGTGCCTTGCGCTGCAGGCACTCGCGCTTGCGTCACTGGCCGGCGGGTTCACCGAGCGGGCGGTGTCGCTCGCCGAACGTGCCGTCGTCGTGGCCCAACGCAACGACGCCGCCTGGACCAACAATCCTCGGCTCTGGCACGGAACGGCCCTCGCCGACGCCGACCACCTCGACGAGGCGGAGGTGGTGCTGCAGGCAGGCAGACGCCACGCGGAGCAGACCGGCAACGTCTCGCGCGTGGCGATGTATCACTGGGCGATCGCCGAAGCCCGCCTGGCCGGCGGCCACTGGGACGACGCCGTGGCCGAGGCGCAAGCCGGGCTGCGACTGATCGACGAGACGTCGAGCCACGTCGGAGACGTGTTCGCCCACGCCATCTGCGCCCATGTCGCCTACCACCGAGGTGACAAGGCGGGCGCCGCCGAGGCGCTCGGCGACGCCCGTCGAAGGCTGGTTGCTGGCACCGTGGAGATCGGCGTCGAGTGGATGAGCTGGATCGAGGCGTTGCTGTCGGAGTCGGCTGGCAACCCGGCGCGGGCCGCGGCGACCTTGGCCGAGACGTGGGATCTCAACACCCCGGTCCGCTACCTGCAGGCAGCCTCGCGAGCCATGGCACCCGATGTCGTGCGCCTGGCCCTCGCCGTCGGCGACCGGCAGCGTGCCCGTTCAGTAGCTGAGGAGCTCGAGCGCAGCGCCGACATCACCGCGACCCCGACTGCTCGCGGGTTCGCCCTGCGTTGCCGCGGACTACTCGACGACGACGCCGGAGTGCTGCTCGAGGCCGTCGCCGCGCACCGCGGCGGCCCCCGCCCCTATCCGCTGGCGGGGGCGTGCGAGGACGCCGGGATCGCGCTCGCGCGCGGACCGCGAGGTCAAGCGACGCCGAGTCGCTACTCGACGAGGCGATGGCCATCTACGAGCAACTCGACGCGGTTCACGACCTCGACCGCCTCCTGTCGGCGCGGCGCGGTGCCGGGATCCGGAGGGCTCGCCGGGCTCCGCACCGTGCGAGGTTCGGATGGGAAAGTCTGACGCCGACCGAGTTGCAGGTCATCGAGCTTGTCGTGACAGGCCTGACCAACCGGGAGATCGCCGAGCGGCTGTTCGTGTCCCGCCGGACCGTTGCCACCCACGTCGAGCACGTCCTGCAGAAGCTCGGCCACGCCAACCGTGTCGAGCTGGCCACCGACGCCACGCGCCGCGCGGTCACCCAGCACGTCTGACTTCTCGGAGTCCTCGCCGCATCAGCGGTCGGCGGGCGCCAGCAGGTCAGACAGCACTCGCAGCAGCCCCAGCCATCCGACGAATGGCCGTTCCGCTTCACCTGGCCGGCCGGCCCAACCGGCGGGCGGATCACTGGCGGTCAACCGGATCGTGATCATCACGAGGCGATCGTGGCAACCCCGTCGGGGCGCCGCATCGGTCAGCTGACCGATTGATCGACGCGGACCGACGTGCCAGGTGGTCGCCCGGGGACATATCGGTCACGTGACCGATGCGTCAGCCGGCCGCCGTGGCGCACGCTGCCCGGCGAGAGATGAAAGGTACGGACGTGATCGAACACAGCAGCGACCCCAGCAAGACGACGACCGCGGACGCCGTCGACGCCGATCGACGTCGGACTGGGAACGGACTGTCGCAACACCAGAAGTCGGGTCGAGGCTGGATCGTGAGCGTGTTCGGCGACATCACACGATCCGGTTCGTGGCCACCCCGCCGAACGACATCGCCGATCGCGCTGTTCGGAGACATCGATCTCGACTTCGGGCAGGCCACCTTGCCGGCCGGCGAGGCCGTCATCAACACGGTCGCGCCGTTCGGGAACATCGACGTGGTCGTGCCCGCCGGCGGCCGCGTCGACGTCGGCGGATTCGCGCTGTTCGGGAGCAAGAAGGTCTCCGTCGCCGACCCGGGCTCAGCCGAGACGGCGCCGACGATCCGCGTCCGCGGCTTCACCATCTTCGGCAGCGTCAAGGTATCGAGCCGGTGATCGAGGCCGTCCCAGGCGTCGATCGGAGCTCCCGATGATCAGCACGGCGGCCGATGTTGCGACTCCGACGATCGGCGGCGGCGCAACACGTCCATCGGCCGCGGTCGGGATCGGACAGCGACGGGCGTCGGCGTCCCTCCGGACGGCCGCCGCCGATGTCCCGCCCGGTGCAGGTCACAGGCGCCGTCTGGCTGACGGTCGCAGTGACGCTGGTGGCGTCGGCCGTGGTGGTGTTCACCGGTGACCTACGGCCCGTCGCCGTCGAGGTGACTGTTGTCGACGACACGGTCGTGCGGTGGGTCACCGATCTCGACGTTCCTGGTCTGTCGCCGGTCGCGATGGCGTTCGCCGCGCTCAGTTCGTGGACAGCGATCACGCTGCTCGTGTGGTGCCAGTTGGTGGCGCTGCTGATCGTCAAGCGACTGCGTCACCTGCTCGTGGTCCTTGTTGCTTGGACCGTGCAGGGCGTGCTCATCCAATACGTGCTGGGGCCGCTGCTGCGCCGGCCGCGGCCGTTCGGGGTCGAGCTTCGGACCGACTGGTCCGCCTGGGCCCTGCCGTCCGAGCAGATGGCGGCGCTCACTGTCGGCATGATGGGGATCCTCTACACGTTGGTGCCGGCCGGACGTTGCCGGCGGATCGGGAAGTGGGCGGCGGCTGCGGTGCTCGGCGTCGTCGCCATCGCTCGCATGCACCTCGGCGTCGAGACACCGATCGACATCGCCGTGGGCGTCGCCATCGCGGTGACGGTGTCACTGCTCGGCTTCCGCTTGTTCACCCCGAACGAGTCGTTCCCGGTGAGATACGGCGGCGGGCGGGCGGCCCATCTGGACGTCGGCGGGGCGCGTGGCGAGGCGATCCGCCAGGCGCTGGAGGAGCAACTTGGACTGTCCGTGGCGGCGATCGAGCCGTTCGGGCTCGCCGGCTCGGCGGGGTCGACTCCCCTGCGCATCGAGTTGCGTGGCGATGACCCGAAGTGGCTGTTCGCCAAGCTGTACGCTCGCAGCCACCTGCGCGCCGACCGCTGGTACAAGCTCGGTCGCGAACTGCTCTACGGCCGGCTCGAGGATGAACGACCCTTCCACACGGTGCGCCGCCTGGTGCAACAGGAGGACTACGCACTGCTCAAGCTGCACGTCGCCGGCCTGCCCTCACCCCGCCCGTACGGCTTCGTGGAGCTGGCCCCGGAGCGGGAGTACGTGCTCGTCACCGAGTTCTTCGAGGACTCGACCGAGCTCGGCGACGCAGACGTGGACGACCGGGTCATCGACGACGGACTGGCCCTCATCCGCAAGCTGTGGGACACCGGCATCGCTCACCGCGACATCAAGCCGGCCAATCTCCTCGTCCACGACGGCCGGGTGTTGCTGATCGACGTGGCGTTCGCCGAGGCCCGCCCCAGTCGGTGGAGGCAGGCCGTCGACCTCGCCAACATGATGCTGTGCCTCGCCTTGCGCTGTGATCCCGAACGCGTCTATCTGCGAGCACGACGCCAGTTCACCGTCGCCGAGATCAGCGACGCGTTCGCCGCCGCCCGCGGCCTCGCCCTGCCCTCCCAGCTGCGGCGCAAGCTGCGCGAGGAGGGCCGCGACGTCCACGCCGAGTTCCTCGCCCTGCTCCCCGCCCGGCCCCACCCGATCCGGGTCCAACACTGGAGTGCGCGTCGCCTCGCCCTCCTGGCTGCGATGATCCCCGCCGCGCTCGTGGTCGCCTTCTCGTTCAAGACCGTCCTCGTCAACAGTGATGCCACCACCACGCCACTGCCGACCAACAGCCTCCGCTGCGACCAGCTCGAACCCCTGTTGCTGGAGGCCCAATCGGTGCCGTCGGCCTCGCTGCTGCCATGCGTGCGACCGCTGCCACCCGGGTGGACGGTCGGCGCCGCCAATGTGAGGAACGGGTGGACCAGGTTCACGCTCGACCACACGAAGCTCGGCCAACCCGCAGTCGTGGTCCGGCTGTCCGCCACCTGTGAGACCAGCGGGGCCAGCCCGGCACCCGCCAAAGTCGCCGGCACCACACGCTTCGAACGCACCGAACCCCACCCGTCGGGCCCGGCCATCACGTCCTACACCCTGTTCCCCGGCGGCTGCGTCACCGCCAAGCTCAACACGACCAGCGACCCAAAGATCATCGACGAGGCCGCCGACGCCATCGCCTACACCACCCGCGACGCCCTGCAACGAACGCTCCGCCAACGCTCCGACGGTCGACTCCACCTCGACCCGATCGAACCCGGATGACGATCGGTCACCTGACCGATGCGCTCGACGCCGAACGTCGTCACCCTCGCTGTTCATGGACAAGCAGATGAAGAGACTGATGATCATCCTGACGACACTCGCCGTGGCCGGCGTCTTCACGCCGACACCGATGGCCCATGCCGCCGAGCCGGTACCCCGACTGCGATGGACCCCCTGCCACGCCGAAGCCGACCCACACTTGGAGTGCGCGACATTCCGCGTCCCACTCGATCACGATCGACGCTCCGGCCCGACGATCGAGCTGGCAGTCATCCGCCTCCCCGCCTCCGACCCGGCACGCAGGATCGGATCACTCTTCCTCAATCCCGGCGGCCCAGGCACATCGGCGTCGGCATGGTCCTCGACGCAGCCACCGACGGCACCGCCAGCGTCACCGCCGAAGTGACCGCCCGCTTCGACCTCGTCGGGTTCGATCCACGTGGGATCCACGCCAGCACACCGTTGCGCTGCTTCGAGACGTTGCAGGACGCACTGGACACGCTGCCACCGGTCCCGTTCCCGGTCACCGTCGAGAAGAGGCGGCCTTCGAGCGGGCCGACCGCGAGCTGAACCGGGCCTGCCAGTCGCGTGGCGGCCCCATCGTCGACCACATGGCCACCGCCGACGTCGCCCACGACCTCGACCTGCTACACGCCGCCGTCGGCGACCGACAACTCACCTACGCCGGCTACTCGTACGGCTCCGTGCTCGGCATCACCTACGCCAACCTGTTCCCCGGGCGGGTGCGGGCGCTCGTCCTCGACGGCGTGGTCGATCCGATCGCGTGGGCCACCGGCCGCGGCGATGAGGCCCGCACCCAACCGGTCTACAACCGGCTGGGCAACCCAGCCGGAGCACAAGCCACGCTCGACGAGTTCTTCCGACTGTGCGACCAGGCAGGAACCGCCGGCTGCGCCTTCGCCGGCAACGCCGAACAGCGCTTCGCCGCCCTCGCCCAGCGACTGCGACACGACCCGATCACATTCCCCGACAACGTCACCGGCCGCCCGACCGCGTTCACCTACGCCCACCTCGTGAAGACCGCGTGGACGCGATGAACGTGATGACCACATGGCCGGACTTTGCTCAGTTCCTGGCCGACCTCGAAGCCGCCACCAGCGACACGGCATCCGACACGATGCGGGAGGCCGTGACGAACATCAGCCGCGGCCAGCCGCCAGCTGCGGGCTACCAAAACATCGTCGAAGGCAACCCGGGGGTCGTGTGCTCCGACAGCGACAACCCCGACCGCCATCGCCACTGGTCGCAGGCCGGCGCCGACGCCGACCGGCGGTTCGGCTACTTCGGACGCATGTGGACATGGTTCTCCAGCATGTGCGCCACATGGGACGGCCACGACGCCGACCGGTACGTCGGCCCGTTCAACCGCCACACCGCCAACCCGATACTCCTCGTCGCGACCCGATTCGACCCCGCCTCGCCCTACAACAACGCGGTCACCGTCGACGACCTCCTCCCCGACTCGGTCCTTCTCACCGTCGAAGGATGGGGTCACACATCCGCCGACATCCCATCCCACTGCACCGTGGAGACCGTCTCGGACTACCTGCTCAACGGCACCACCCCCCGCCCCGGCACCGTCTGCGCCGCCGACGCCGCACCATTCGATGCCGCGCCATCGCCTCGCCCTGCGCCCGACCCGAGCCGCTGATCGTCGGTCGGTTGAAATTCCCCCGGCGTGACCTTCGGGTTGGCTCCGAACGGGTCACCGCTGTGGCTCGGTGAGCATTGGCCGATGGCCTACATCGTGCAGCGCAATCAGCACTTCTACGTTGTCGCCTACGACGGCGTCGACCCCATCACGGGTCGAGAGCGACGACGCTGGCATCCCGCCGGGCGAGTCCCGTGGCGATGCCGAAGCCATCGCCGCCGCCCTGACCGCGCGTTCCGTGCTCACCGCTCCGGCGAGCTTGCTCACGGTCGGATCGTTCCTGGCCGAGCAGTGGATGCCCCGTCGCCGCACACAGCTGCGACCGACGACCGCCCACCGCTACGCCTGGATGATCGAGCACTACATCTGCCCGCGCATCGGGACTGTGCCGCTGCGACGGCTGCGTGTCGATCATCTCGACCAGCTGTACGCCGACCTCCTCGATCACGGCGGGCTCACCGGCGCAGCGTTGGCGTCGAAGACGGTGTACGACGTGCACGTCATCGTCCGCTCGTCCCTGGCCGATGCCACACGCCGCCAACTCGTCGACGTCAACGTCGCCCTGCTCGCCCAAGCGCCACGCTCCCAACCACGGGCGCGCCGCGGACCCGAGACCTGGACCGCCATCCAGCTACGAACCTTCCTCGACAGTGCAAACCGCCTGCGGCTCTACCCGGCGCTGCACCTGGCCGCCATGACCGGGATGCGACGAGGCGAGACTCGCCGGGCTGCGGTGGGGTGACTGGGACCAGCCCGGGCATCGGGTGTCGGTGGCTCGGAGCCGCCAGAGCGTCGCCGGCCGCTCGGTCGAAGTTCGCGGTCAAGACTCGCACCAGCCGCCGATGCGTTGACCTCGACCCGGCCACCGAGACCGTCCTCACCGCCTGGCGCACCCGCCAAGAGCACGACGGACATCCCATCGGGCTGGCCGACGCAATGTTCACGAACACCGCGGCCGGCCGGTCCACGCCGAGTCGATCAGCCAGCTGTTCGACCGGCACCTCGCCCGCAGCGGGCTTCCCCGCATCCGCTTCCACGACCTTCGCCACACCCATGCCAGCCTGCTCGTCGCCGCCGCGTATCCGATCAAGGTCGTGAGCGAGCGCCTCGGTCATGCCCACCCCGGCTTCACCATGGCCACCTACCAACACCTCGTCCCGGGCATGAGCGCCGACGCCGCGGCCCGCTTCGCCGACCTCATCGCCACCGCCTGACCAATCCACCGCCGGTAGATCGTCTACCGGCAACGCGACCGCATACGCCCTGCTCACGGGGCACGACGTCGAGGCCGGCCGGTAGATCGACCCGGTAGACGCCAACAGGTCCCGACAACGGCGAAGGCCCGGAAACCCAATGTTTCCGGGCCTTCCAGTTGGTGGCGGGGGCAGGATTTGAACCTGCGACCTTCGGGTTATGAGCCCGACGAGCTACCGGACTGCTCCACCCCGCGTCGGTGGAGATTCCACTTTACGTCCGGCGCGCTGCACTGACAACCCCGCCGTCGCCAGGACGAGGAGGCCGGCGACCAGGGCGGCCGCGGGTCCACGGCGCAGCTCGTCGAGGTGCAGGAGCACGGCCGGCAGCACGGCGAGCGGGAAGGCGACCAGGGCCGCGACCGGGAGCTCGGACGCCTCGCGCGTCGGCGTGGCGGGCCGCTCGGACGGCACAGAGGGCGAGGAACGCCGCCCACGACCCGACGAAACGGAGGCCCATCGGGCCGGCGGCGATCGGACCATGGCTGGCAACGGCGTGAGGGGCCGTCCACAGCACCACGGCGACGGTGCCGTAGGCGAACCCCGTCGCCACGAGCACCACCCGTGCCGGCGCCGGCAGGCGCGGGCCGGCCGCCGGCTCGGCGGGGCGGAGGAGCACGAGGCTGCCGAACGACGCGACGCTGGTGGCGAACAGGGCGACCCAGGCGACCGCCTGCCAGCGCTCGAAGTCGAACACGTCGCGGTGCACCGCGGTCACGATCAGCGTCGGCGCGGCCAGGCCGAGCACGGCGACGCACAGCCCGCGCTGGGCCGGCCACGACCGGCTCGCCGCCGCCCGCCCGAACACCAGCGCCGAGGCGACGTAGCAGGCGCCGACGAACGCGGCGAGGGCTGGCGGCGCCAGCTGCCACGAGAAGAAGCGCCCCGTCGAACCGGGCCAGGCCAGCATGGCGACGCCGACCACGCCGGCGGCGAAGGCGACGCCGCCGAGCAGACAGCGCGTGACGGCCGTGGCCGTGCCGCTGGCCGCCGGTCGGGCGGTGATGGCGAACGCGGTCATCGCGGCCGCTCCCCGAGCGCCGTCCTGGCGAGGAAGTCGTACGCCCGGTTGGCGCCCAACGGGTGCATGAACGCACCGGCCCTGGCGTCGCGCCACGCCTTGGCCAGCGGGTGACCGGCCATGTAGCCGGCGCCGCCGCTGAGGGCCAGCGCCCGGTCGCACACCCGGCTGCCCGCCTCGTTGATGTGGGTCTTGGCCGCCTGCACCTCGGCGTAGATGGCCTGGGCCTCCTCGATCGGCGCGCCGCCGAGCGGGAAGGCCTCGTGGTACTCGTCGATCAGCCGACCGGCCCGGTCGAACGCGCCACGCATGCTCGCCAGGTCGACGACGTTCTCGGCCAGGCGCATCGTCGCGTGGGCGTCGTCGAGCGTGGCCGCCGCCCGCCCGGCGAGCACGTCGACGATCCGGGCGTGCGCCGACTCGGCGATGCCCAGCGAGGAAGCGGCGTGGAAGCCGCCCGAGACGAGGAACCGATCGAGCAGGTCGGCGGAGTAGTCCCCTGCCGGGAACCCGTCGCGCAGCCCGTCGGCGCCGATGCGGACGTCACGGAAGGTGATCGAGCCGGACTCCGAGGCGCGCATGCCGAGGGCGTCCCAGTCGTGGGGGATCTCGACGCCCGGCGTCATCGACGGGACGAGGGCGAAGCCGTAGCGGTCCGTTCCGTCGTCGCCGACGTAGGTGACGGCGACGTTGATGACGCTGGCCGCCGGCGCCATCGTGGCGAACACCTTGCGGCCGTCGATCCGCCAGCCGCCGTCGACCCGCCGCGCCGTCGTCTTCGGCCGGGTGAGGTCCTGCGGCGAGGGCTCGCTGACGGCGGTGGCGAACACCACGTCGCCGGCGACGACGAAGCGCAGGGCGTCGGCGACGGCGCCCGCGTGCGGCGACCCGGAGGCGACGGCGATGCGCCACCGGCGCACGACGTTGAGCAGCACGGCGAAGTGCATGTTCACGCCGATGGCCGTCGAGGCGTCGCCGCGGGCGAGCCGCGACATGGCGACGAGCACGTCGTGCACGGACGCGACGTCCCCGCCGCCGAGCTCGCCGGGGACCGGCGCGACGGTGAAGCCCTCGGCGCGCAGGCGGGCGAGGTGGTCGGCGGCGAACGTCCCGGCACGGTCGTGGGCGAGCGCTCCGTCGGCGAACTCGCCGGCGAACCGCTCGGCCTGCTCGACCATGCGGGCGCCGGCGTCGGTGACGGCGCGCAGCTCGCCGATCGGCGCGCGCCGAAGCAGGGTGGTGGTCATGGGGGGTTCCTCCGAAGGGGGGTTTCGGTCGGGGTCAGTACGACGTTGCGCCGCGGGCGGTTCGTGATCCGAGTGCGAACACTCGGATCAGGCGGCGGCGAAGCGGGCGCGGTGGGCGGCGGCGCGCTCGGTCGCCGCCGCGGCGCCGGCGGTGTCGCCGAGACCGGCGAGGGCGCGGGCGCGCTGGGTCCAGCCGTAGACGCTGGCCTCGCGGAGGCCGAGGCGCTCGGACGTCAGCGCGCGGGCGAGCTCGTAGCGGCCGGAGCGCAGCGCCGACTCGAGCAGTGTCCGCTGCATGGCGTCGCGCTGGGCGTGGGAGCCGCCGAAGCGCTGCAGCGTGCGGCGGATCGGGTACAGCGCCTCGATGACGTCGTCGTGCCGGCCCTCACCGAACGCCACCACGGCCTGGCAGGTCGGCAACCCGACCTCCGCCGTCATGTACACGTTCGAGCCCCGGGGTGTCCCGGCCAACCAGGACTCGAGGCGGTCCACGGTCGTCCGCGCCTCGGCGACCCGACCGGCGCCGACGAAGGCCATCGTGGCGTGGAGGTCGTTGAAGGCGTACCACGGCGCCCTGGTCACCTTCGGCGCCCAGGCGTCGGCCAGCGGGCCGAACCGGCCGCCGGTGTCGGCACCCTCGAGGTACAGGCGCCACAGCATCGCGCTGCCGTCGAGCATCTCGATCGGCACGCCGAGCGACTCGGCGTGGTGCACTTCGGCGTCGTAGATCGCCAGCGACCGCTCGGGACGGCCGGCCTCCAGCTCGTACAGGCCGAGGTGCCACCAGTTGTGCACCGTGAACAGGTTGCCGCGCTCCCACTGCGTGTCGTCGGAGCGCATGAAGCGGATGCCCTCGTCGATGCGACCCTGCATCTCGTACGTGTGCACGACGGCGTGGATGCCCCACACGTCATCCGGGTTCGCCTCGACCGCGGTCAGGCCGGCGACCAGCGCCTGGTCGTAGTGCCCGGACTCCTCCATGCCGAACGACACCATCCCCCGCACGAAGCCGGCGTGGGGGTGTTCGGGGTCGAACTCGCGCAGGGAGCGGACGGCGCGGTCGCGCAGGTTGGCGGCGTCGCCGAGGAAGAAGTCGAGCTGGTGACCGAACATGAGCGCCAGCACGTCGGTCGGGTAGCGGTGCAGCAGGTCGTCGAGCCGGCTGGACGCGCCGGTCCAGTCGCCGTCCGCCCACGCCGCGATGGCGCCGGCATGCAGCTGCTCGCGCTCGTTGCCGGCCACGGCGCTCAGCGCCGTCGACGCCTCACTGGCCGTCGCGAGGTCGTCGGCGTCGGTGCTCATCAGGTGGAGGTAGGCCATCACGGCGTGAGCCATCGGCGCCGGGTCGTCGACGCTGGCCATCTCCGTGGCCAGCTCGACCACGTCCGGGTGGAACCGGACCAGACGGTCGATCGTGCGGTCGTACAGCTCGATGGTGGCGGGGTCGCCGGTCATCGGGTTGTCATGGGCGTCCAGTGTGTTGTTCATCGTCATGCTCACATCGAGGAGGGCGTGAGGAGGTCACTCACAGTGTGAGGCCAGGTCGCTCCACCGTCCAGACCACCTCGGACTCCGGACGGTACGAGCACCACGTGCCCGTGCGCACGGCGTTCGCCAGGTGCCGCCCCAGCTCGGGGTGCAACTCACCGAGGCGGCGGATGGCGGCGCGGATCCGGTAGGTGACCGCGCTGCGGGCCCGCTCGGCGCTGGAGCCGGTCGCCCTGGCCCGCCCACCGATGCCGAAGGCCTCGCTGAGCTGGTGGACCAGCGCGTCGAGCTCGACCTCGGCCTTCTCGGCGCGGGCGGGGTCGTGGTCGGCGCGGGCGTCGTCGATGTCGCGCTGCAGCTCGACGATGCGCTCCTGGTAGGCCCGCCGCGCCCTGTCGTCGAGCTGCGGCCCGGCCGCCGAGCCGACGTCCTGGCCGCCCATCAGCTCGAGGGCGTGGACCTCGGTGCCGGGCCGCGCGAGCAACACTGCGAGGTCGATCACGCCCTTGAGGTCGCGCACCCGAACCGTGGTGCCGCGATACGTGAAGCGCCAGGAGTCGCCCTCGGCCACCAGCTCGTTGGTGTCGGCCGGAGCGGGTGACGGCGACGGTTCCGGTGCCGGCGCGGCGGGGCCGCCGAGGACCTCGCGGGCACGGCCGAGCGCCTCGACCAACCCGGGCCCCGACGGCGGCGTCGCCGGCGCCGCCGCCAGCTCCGCCGCTTCGGCGGGGAACAGCTCGGGCATCACGGTGATCGCGCTCGAGCGGGGCACGGCGGCCTGCAGCATCGCCGCCGCCCCGTCGCGGCCCAGCCGCCGGGCGGTGGCCGCGGCCGCCCGCAGCGTGATCGCCAACTCGCCGAGCGCGCCGCGGCTGGCGGCGTGGTCGACGGCGGCGCGCCACCGGAGCGCGGCGCCGTCCCACCCGCCGCCGTCGAACGAGGCGACCGCCGCCTCCGTGCGCAGCAGCGCCGCCGACCACCACGGCTGGCCCATGCGGTCCGACGCCTCGCGGGCCGCCGTGACATCGGCACGTGCGCCGTCGACGTCGCCGGCGCGCAACAGCACGCGGGCGCGCACCAGCAGGGCGAGCACGCTCACGAAGACGTCGTCGGCCTCGACGGCCGCCCGCAACGTCGTCTCGAGGAGGGCCAGGGCCCCATCGCGATCGCCGGCCAGGTCGACCTCGCCCGCCTCGAACGCGGCGACCTCGCGGGCGATCGACCCGAACCCGGCGTCGGTCGCCGCGGCGCGGGCGAGCCCGAAGTGCTGAGCGGCCGCCAGCGGGTCGGAAGGACGGTCGGCGAGCCCCCACGCCCGGTCGGCGAGGGCGCGGGCGACCGTGCTCGAGACCGGGTCGTCGACCACGGCACTGGCCATCGGCGCGACCTCGTCGAGGAAGCCGCCGATGGCGGCCGCGGTGGCCAGGACCGCGAGCACCTCGGCCCGCCACAGGGCGCCGGTGCCGGCCCAGCGGGCCAGGACCCGCCGGCCGAGCACGAACACCTCGGTCGATCGACCCTCGTGGACGGCTGCGAACATCGGGAGGACCAGCCGGTAGGCGCGGTCGGGGTCACTGTCGCGCTCGAGGCACACCTCGCAGGCCCGCACCAGGTTGGCGAACTGGGTGCTCGCCGTCGCCAGCAGTCCGGGCTGCCAGTTCCCGAGCGCCTGGGCGACGATGCGGTCGGCCGTGTCGACCATGGCGTCGACGAAGCGCTCCTCGGTGGCCACGAGCTCGCCGGCGGCCGCCAGCTCGTCACGGGCGTGCTCGCGGAGCAGCTCGAGCAGGCGGAAGGCGTTGCCCCCGGCGATCGTCTCGGCGACCACCAGTGAGCGGTCGACGAGCACGGCCAGCAGGTCGACCGTCGTCAGCAGCTCGCTCCCCGGTTCCGCCGTGACGGCGTGGGCGAGCGCGGCGTCGAAGGGCCCGGTGAACACGCCGAGCCGGCGGAAGCAGCGGCGCTCGGCCGGGGTCAGCAGGTCGGTCGAGACCTCGATGGCGGCCCGCATGCTGTCGTGGCGGTCACCCGACCCGCCGGCAGCGCCGGAGGAGGTCGAGGCGTGAGTCGACCACCGCCAGCAGGTCGGACGGCGACAGGCCGCGCGAGCGGGCCGCGGCGAGCTCGATCGCCAGCGGCAGGCCGTCGAGGCGCCGGCACAGCTCCCCCACGTCGGCGAGGGCCCGGGTGTCGGCGCCGAGGGCGGCACCGGCCTCGGCGGCCCGCTGGAGGAACAGCTCCACCGACGGCGCCGGCTGGTCGTCGATGCCACCGGCGGCCGGCACGCCGAGGGGAGCGAGGACGTAGACCTGCTCGCCGGGCAGCCCGAGCGGCTCGCGGGTCGTGGTGAGGACCAGCGCCGTGGGCACGGCGGCGCGCACCTTCTGGACGAAGCGGCGCACCGCGCCGGCGATGTGCTCGCAGTTGTCGAGCACGACGGTCGTCGGTCGCTCGGTCAGCGCCATCACGGCCGAGTCGGTCGACTCGAAGCCGAGGGCGCGGGCGACGGCGTGCTCGTCGCCGTCGGGCGGCACCCGCGCCAGCAACGCAGTCGCGGCGTCGAGCTGACCACGCTCGACGAGCTCGTCCACCAACCGGCTCTTCCCGACCCCGCCGGGACCGGTGACCGTGACCAGCCCACCGCGCGCCATCAGCTCGCGGACCCTCGCGCAGTCGGCGTCGCGGCCGACGAGGTGGGGCGCCGCCCTCACCGCGCGATCGCGGCGTCGATGGCCGCCGTGAGGCTGTCGAAGTCGTCGTGGGCGGGGAGCTCCGGGTACTCGGCGCGGACGTTGGCCGGCGCGTGGAACAACAGCCCGACGTCGGCGGCGCGCAGCATCGACACATCGTTGTACGAGTCGCCGGCCGCCACCACCCGGTATCCGAGCGACTGGAAGGCCTCGACGGCCCGGCGCTTCTGGTCGGGCAGGCGCAAGCGGTAGCCGACGATGCGGTCGTCGGCCACCTCGAGGTCGTGGCACAGGATCGTCGGCCACGACAGCTGGGCCATCAGCGGGTGGGCGAACTGGGCGAAGGTGTCCGAGAGCAGCACGACCTGCGTGCGCGACCGGAGGTCGGCGAGGAACTCGGTCGCGCCCGGGAGTGGGCGCAACCCGCTGATCACGTCGGCGATCGTGCTCATCGTCAAGCCGTGCCGGTCGAGCAGGGCCAGCCGGCCCCGCATCAGGACGTCGTAGTCGGGCTCGTCCCGTGTGGTCCGCCGGAGCGCCGTGATGCCGGTGCGCTCGGCGACGGCGATCCAGATCTCCGGCAGCAACACCCCTTCGACGTCGAGCGTCACCAGCCAGGGGGCCTCGCTCACGACCTAGCCGACCGTGCGGAGCGGTGAGCTGCCGTCCGCCCCGGCGCGCCTGGCGTTGACGACGATCTCGTCGAGCAGCTCCGGCCAGCGGGGTCGTGGCACGTCGTGACCCATGTCCGGGTACATCACCAGGCGCGACCCGGGGATCGCCTTGGCGGTCGTCACGCCGCCCGAGGGCATGATCAGGCGGTCGAGCAAGCCGTGCACGACGAGCGTCGGCGCCGTCACGCGGCCGAGGTCGGCCGTGCGGTCGGGACTGGCGTTGATCGCCATCGTCTGGCGGGCCGTGCCGTCCACGTCGTCGCTGCGGGCGAGCCCCTCCTCGACCAGAGCGCCGCGCCGCCTGGGCGTCGAAGTGCGGACCGGAGATCAGGCGGAACAGCTCCACGCCGCGGGCCACGGCGGCGTCGGAGTCGTCCGGGCTGCGCGTCGCCCAGCGGGGCAGCCGCCGCAGCAGCGAACGGTGCACCCGCCCGTGCCGGCGGTCGCCGGTGTTCGACATGATCGACACCAGGCTGGCGACGCGCAGCGGGTGGCGGATGGCGAGCGACTGGGCGATCATCCCGCCCATCGAGACGCCGACGACGTGGGCCTTGCCGACTCCGAGGTGCTCGAGCAGCCCGGCGGTGTCGTCGGCCATGTCCTCGATCGAGTACGCCGCGTGGGCGAAACGACGGGCGACGACCGCGCTCACGACCTCGCGCCGCGTGGGCACGGGAGCATCGATCCTCGTCGAGAGGCCGACATCGCGGTTGTCGAAGCGGATGACCCGGAAGCCCCGCTCGACGAGCTGGTCGACGAGCTCCAACGGCCACCCGATGAGCTGCCCGCCGAGCCCCATCACGAGCAGCAGCGGCACACCGTCGTCGGCACCGTGCACGTCGTACTCGATGGTGAGGCCGTTCACCGGTGCGCCGGTCATGGGTCGCCCACGCTAACCCGCTTCTGTCGTTTGGTCCCGGCCCGAACGAGCGGCAACCAAACGACAGAACGCGGCAATTCGGTTGACCGCGGTGTCGTGCCGTGATCGTGTACGGCGCCGTGGCCGAGGGAGCCGTCGCCCCGGAGTACGCCCGCTTCGTCGCCGACGAGCGCCGGGCCCAACGACTGCCGTCGGCGCCCAGGCCGATGGCCGAGGGTGACGTGCACGAGCCGGTCGTGATCGACCCGGACAGCGCCCGCCGGTTGCTCGGCGTCGCGGCCAAGCGGGCCGCCGGGCTGTTCCGGCCGACCACGCGCACCGAGGCGGTGTGGGTGCAGGGCGACAGCGAGCTCGCCGTCGGTCTCGCCGACGTCACGCTGGAGACGCGCGACGGGCTGATCATCGTCGGCATCCCGGTGCGCTGCGACCAGATCCAGCCGTCCACGGTGACCGTGACGTTCGCGGTCGGCGGGCGCAACCGCCCGGCCGGCCTCTACGCCGCGACGGAGCGGCGACCGCGTGGCCCGGCGATCGTCATCGACACGTGGGGCCCGGCCCTGGTGGCCTTCGCCTGGCAGTGCGTGCTCGGCCTCGTCAGCGGCCTGGCCGGTGCCATCGGCAAGGACACGCGCGGCAACGTGCTCGTCCCCGCCGAGCTGGAGGCCACGCCCGACGGCATCCGCATCCTGCCGATGGCCCGCCACCGCTTCTCGGGGTCGTCAGGCCTGAAGTGACCATCACCAACGACGACCTGGGGGTGCTCGGCAGCCTCGCGACGGCGATCGGGCTGATCGCGCGACGGCTCGCCGAACCCGGACTGGTTCGGCGCGCCGGAGGACTCCCTGTCGACGATGCTCGCCAACGCCGACCAGCGCGACGCGCTGATCGCGTTCGTCGACGAGGCGATGGGCGGCGCCGACCGCGACACGGACCCCAGCGGCGTCGTCTGGCTGCCGATCCTCTCGCTCGACGACCCCCACGTGGACTTCGCGGTCACCGTCGACGTGAACGACTTCGGCGTCGACATCGGCCTCGGCGTCTCCATCCGCACGACGGCACCGGCGTCGCGCACGACGATCGCCATCCCGCTGTTCCGGGCCGAGCGCGACGACGGGCCCAACGTCGGCAACCCGGTGCTCCTCGGGCAGGCGGCCGGGCGCATCCGGCTGGCCACGTCGATCACCGTGGACGACGGACCGCCGGAACCGGGCGTCGCCCGCCTCGGCGCCATCGGGCTCGACGTCGACCTCCCGACGTCGACCAACGGCGCCGACCCGGTCTTCGGCCTGTCCCTCGACGGCTTCCAGCTGCCCGGCGCGACGGCGCCGCGGAGCCTGCGCATCTCCGCCGACGGCGTCGACGAGCTCGACGACGCCCTCCTCGACCTCGTCCTGTCGCTGGTGCGCGAGCAGGCGCTGGCGGCCGGCGGCACCGCCCTCGGTGCGGTCGCCGGGCTGCTCGGGCTCGGCGCCGACGCCATCCCGGACTTCCCGATCACCGAGATCCCGACCCAGGGCGTCCACGCCCTTGCGGCGTGGCTCGAAGGCGTGATCTCGACGCCGGCCAGCCGGCAGGCGTGGCTCGAGCACCTCGCCGACCTGGTGCAGGGCACGCGGACCGGCGACACGATCGCCTTCGACCTCGGTGGCATCGCCGTCCTGCGCCTCGGCGTGCGCGTCGACACCGGGCCGAGCGGCAACACCCGGCTCACGCCGACGCTCGCCGTCGAGCTCGGCACGCCGATCGCGCGTGTCGAGGCACGGGCCGACCTGTGCACGATCGACCTCGTCACGGGCGCCGCGACCGCGCTGCCGGCGCTCGGCGTCTGGGCGGCCGCCGGGCGGCCGGGCGACCGCGTCCTCGACGTCACCACCCCGTTGGTCGCGCGGGCCGACACGCTGCGCCTCGGCTTCGGCCTCGACCCCGCCCGCCGGCTGACGTTCGTGCTCGCCGCCGACGGCGTCGTGCTCGGCGACAACACGTACCCGACGCTCGACCTCACGTCGCCCGACGCCGTCATGGACGCCGTGGGCAACACGGTGGCCGACATCGCCGCCGAGCTGCTGGGCGAGCTCGGCGAGGCCCTCGCCACGGCGCGCCTGCTGCTCGGCCTCGACGCCGTGGGCGGGGCGACGGCCGTCGGCCTGGCCGATCTGGTCACCGATCCCGTCGGCGCCGTCGCCGCCTACTGGGACGACCTCCTCCGCAACCACACGGCCGACGTCGGCACCGTGCTCGTCGCCCTGCGCGATGCGGTCGCCGACGCCGCCCAGCTGGCCAGCCCGACGATCCCCGGCAGCGGCACGCCGGTCGACCCGTGGCGGATCCCCCTCGTCGGCCCGCTGGAGCTCGAGGCCAGCACCGTCGACGGGGTCCTGTCCGTCGGCCTGGCCGCCGTCACGCGGGTCGACCAGCTCGGCCAGCGCTGCACCGTCGTCGAGACGCGCCTGGCGGCGACGCTGGTCGAGGTCGACCTCGGCGCCCGGACGGCCAGCCTCCTGCCCGGCGTCGACGCCCGGCTGTCGGCGCGCGAGCGCGGGGTCAACCCACCGCGCGTCGCGCTCGCGCTCGGCGACGGCGTCGAGGTCAGCGCCGGCGGCGTCGGCATCCAGCTCGGCTGGTCGCCGGCGGCCGGGCTCCGCGCCGGGATCGACGCGCCAGGGCTCACGCTGCGCGTCGGCGACGACACCGTGCCGATCACGCTGCCGGTGATCGCCGCCGACGGCAGTGTCACCATGCCCCCCGAGGCGTGGGATGCGCTGCAGGAGCTGTTCGGCCGCCTCGCCGAGCTCCTCCCGGGCTTCCTGCGCGACGTCGTGACCGATGCTCGGTTGGACCGGCGGCAGCGGCGGTGAGTCAGGGTCCGAAGGCGCGGCCGTCGGGCTGCGCCTTGCCGACCTCGTCGCCGACCCGGCCGCCGCGCTGGCCGCCTGGGTACCGGAACTGGCGCTCAGCGAGTTCGGCCCCCGCACCCTCGACGTGGTGGCCGACCTCGTGGCCGGCGCCGGCGCGAGCAAGGGGCTGCTCGCCGGCACCGGCCACCCCGACGACCCCTACCGCGTGCCCCTCGGCGCCGGCGTCCCCGAACCCGCCGTCTGGTTCCCGCCGGCCGGGCTGGAGCCACGCGTCACCGCCGTCCCGCAGGCGATGCGGCGCTGGCGGCCGGGCGACCCCGGCCTCGCCCCCGTCGCCCTCGCTCGCCGCACTCGAGGCCGAGGCCGCCGTCGCGGCCGACGTGCGCCAGCTCATCGAGGGTCGCAACGTGCTCGGCGGGCTCGACGGCCCTGGCCGAGCGCTGGACCGGCGGCGACGGTCGCATCCTGCCGCCGCCGGTCACCCCGACCGGCGTCGTGGTCGACCGCAACGGCCTCGCCGCCGGGCAGCTGCACGGCCGCCTCGACCTCGAGGACCTCCTCGGCCGCATCCCGGCGACGGTCGTCCACGTCGCGCTCGGGCCCATCGCCTGGCCGGACGCGCCGCCGGACCGTCGGGTCGACCTCACGGCACCCGGCCTCACGGCGGCGATGTTCACGGTGCCGCCGGCCGCCCCCGGCGAGTGGTTCGTCGCGCTCGGCGACCGCGCCGCCTGCCGGCCGGCCGGGAGCACCGGCGACGGCACGCCCGAGCAGGCGGCGCGCCTCGGCCGCCTCCTCGACGGCCTGGCCGCGCTCGGCCCCGACCTCGCCGTCGTCGGCGTGGCCGGCGCCGGCCACGCCTGCCGCCTCGCTGCCGAGGCCCAGCCGGCCGTGGCCGACCTCGTCACCGTCGCCACGCCGCTCGCACCGATCGCCCTCACCGCCTTGACCACCCAGCCCACCGCCGACGCGCTGCGCCTGCTCCACCGGCTGCTGCCGCCGGCCGCGGCCGACGAGGACGAGGACCTGGCGTTGGGACGGGCGCTGGTGGCGGCGATGGTCGAGCTGACCGAACGCGCCGATCCGAGCGGCGACCTGCGCGTGCCGCTGGTCGCTCCGCCGGACCCGCGGGCCGGGCTCACCGTGACCGCCGTGTTCGGCACGGTGTCGGCGGCCCAGGTCGCCCGCGCCATGACGGCGATCGTCGCCGCCGGCCTGTCGGCCAGGGCCGTGCGCACGGGCCACCACGCCACTGCCCGATCCGACGGGCGTGTTCGCCGGGCTGCGGCTGGCCGTGCCCGCCACGACCACCGGCTCGCTCGTCGTCGACGGCGACGCCGTGCTCACGCTGGCCGGCTACGACCGGACGTCCGGGCTCGACCTCGGGCGCCACCTGCGCGTGCGCCTGCAGCTCCGCGACCGTCTGGGCTGGCTGGTGGCGACACCCGAGCAGGAGCTGCGCATGGTCAGCGCCGACGTCGACGTGCCGCTCGACGGCGCCGGCGCCGGCACTGCCACCGTGACGTTGCACGACGCCAGGGTGTTCGGCCAGTCGTGGGAGCGGCTGGTGCTCGGCACCGGGGCCGGCGCCGTCCCGGTCCTGCCCGAGGCCCGCACGCTGCTCGCTGCCGCCGTGCAGCGCCTCGCCGCCGACGCGTCCGGCGCGGCGTCCGTCGCCCTCCACGACCTGCTCGAGGCGCTCGGCCTCGTCAGCCCGACGGGCGGGCTCGCCGCCGACGCGCTCGACCAGCTCGTCCACGACCCCGGCGGACTCGTCCGCCAGCGCCTCGCGGCGGCGGGCGCCGAGATCGGTGCGGCCGTCACCGCGCTGCTCGGGCCGGTCGCCGCGTCCGTCGACCTCGACGCCCGCACCTTGCGCGTCGTCGCCGGCGACGACGCCAGCCGGACGCTTCGGCTGGCACGCCGACGTGACGGCCGGTCCCGGCGGGTTCGACCGGCCAGGTGCGCCTTCGGCGCCTCGACGCCAGGTCGAGCCGGCCGGCGGGGTGCAGCTGGTCGTCGACCTGGCGCCGTTCGCGGCCGCCCTGCACTGGCATCGTCCTGGCGCGGCCACGCGACATCCTGACCGTGTGGCCGGAACCGGACGGCGCCGCCCTCGCCCGTGCCGTCGCCGCCGCCGCGCCGAGCCTCGGTGGCGCACGTGGCCCTCGAGCTGATGCGCCACGCCGACGACGCGGTCCGGCCGGTCATCGATGCCGTGCTCGACGCGCTCGGCGTGCTCGGCGGCGTCGCCGGTGAGCGGAGCGACCGCTCCGGCCGTTGGCGGGCCTGCTCGCCGACCCGGCCGGGTGGTTGCGCAGCGCCGGCGTCGCTCGGCCGCCCAGCCCGCCAAGATCCAGGGGCTGCTCGACGCCCTGCGCCCGCTCCTCGGCATCGGCGGGGCGCCGGGCGACCCGATCGAGCTGGCCGACGGCGTGCTGCTCACCGTCAGCGCGGCCGGCACCGGCGGCCCGGCTGGAGCTGAACGTGGACGCCGGCGCCTGGGCCGCGCCGGCGGCACGGGCGGCCGCCTCGCCGCCGGCGTCGCGCGCCGCCCTCGTCGTCGGGCCCGGCCGGTCCGCCCGGCTGTCGAGCTCGGCGTCCACGCCGGCCTCGACGGGCGCCGCCGCCGGCCGCCAGGCCGTCCACGTCGCCCTGGGATCGACCGGCATCGCCCTGTTCCTGCGCCCGACGACCGGTGCCGACATCCCGCTCGTGCCGTTCGCCGGCCTCGGCTCGCTGGCTGCCGCCGCGGCAGCAGGCCCTGCCGTTCCTGCTCGACCGCCTGGCCGAGGTGCCCGGTGCGGTCGGCGAGGTCGTCGCCGGCGTCGGCGACGCGCTGGCCCTGCGCACGGGCGTCGCCCGCCGCCTTCGACGGCGACCCGGCTGACCGCGTGGGCGGCCGATCCCGTCGGCGCCCTCACCGCGGCCGTGCCGTCGATCGTCGCCACCGGCCTGTCGACGCTCGCCCCGCTGATCGACGACCTCGTGCCGGGTCAGGTCAACGTCACGACCACGGCCGGCGAGCTCACGCGCCACGGCCGGCGACGTCTCGCTGGCCTGGAACCCGACGACCGGCGTCGTGACGCTCGCGCGGCGACGGCGTGGCCGTGCCCGGCATCGAGCAGGTCAGTCGTTCGCCGTCGCGCATCGGCGCCAGCGGCCTCGCCGAGCTGAGCGTCACCGTCGGCCCGGCGGCCATCGACGCCGGCGGCGTCGTGCTGCGGCCCTTCGTCACCGTCGCCGCCGGCCTGGCGCCCGCCGGCGGCCGCCGCGTCGCCGTCGGCCTGGCCGTCGACGACACGCACCGCTTCGCCGCGCGCTGGCTGCTCGACCGCCACTCGTTCGCCTTCGTCGCCAGCGACGGCGCCGCTCGACCACGCGCCTGCCCGACGACCACGGACCCTGTCGCCGGTCGCCCTGCGCATCGTCGAGGTGATCGCCGACCTCGTCGCCGCGGTGGCGATGGCGCACGCCGCGGTCGCAGGACGCTGCTCGACACTCGACGTCGGCGCGACGAGCGTGCGCCAGCTGCTCGCGCGGGGTCGTGCTCGAGGACAGCACGACGCCGACGGGCTGATCGCCGGCCTGTTCGACCCGGACACGCTGCTGGCCAGGGCGCAGCGGCTGTTCGAGAACCTCGCCGACGCCGACATCTCGATCACCGTCGAGGGCGTCGAGCTGTCGCTGGTCGCGCGACGCGTCGAACGTGATCGGCCTCGACGTCGGGTTCGGGGCGGGTCGAGCGGATGCCGCTCGTCAGCAGGCGACGTGACGTTGTGGCTGGAGAACGACGACCGCGTGGATCACCCCGACCCGCCCGGCGACGGCGGCATCTTCGTCGGCGTGCTGTCCGACGGCCGGGCCGGTGCGCTTCCGGCCGAAGCTGGCCGTCAACGGGCTCGGACTGCGCATCGGCAAGACGTCCGGGCCGCTGCTCGACGTCGGCGTGACGCTCGACTCGATCGCCCTCCACGTCTTCGCCGAGCTCGACCACACCGGCGTCAAGGGCGGCGGCGCTGCAGCTGCAGTTCACCAACCTCGCGGTGTCGGCGTCCGGCGGCGGCGGCGACAACGGCATCGCCCAGGGCATCATGCGCGACACCGGACCGCAGCCGCCACGACCCGCCTTCTCCCCCGCCCTCGCCGTCCAGAAGCACGGCAACCAGCCGGTGGCCGTCACGCTGCGGGCCGGCGACGGTGACGGACCGTGGTGGATCGCCATCCAGCGCGGCTTCGGTCCGCTGTACCTGGAGCAGATCGGCTTCGGGGTCACGATGCCCAACCAGCGCGTCGAGAGCATCTCGCTGCTGATGGACGGCTCGGTGTCGATGTTCGGCCTCACCTGCGCCGTCGACGACCTCCAGATCACGTACTTCACGGCCGACGGCGACTTCTTCAACCCGGCCAACTGGTCCGTCGACCTCGCCGGGCTCGCCGTCAGCGCCGACATGGCCGGGCTGGTCATCTCCGGCGGGCTGCTCAAGCAGGAGTCGGCGGCCGGCATCGAGTACCTCGGCATGCTGCTCGGCCCGCTTCGGCGTGTACGGCATCACCATCTTCGGCGGCTACGGCGAGGGCAACGACAACGGCACCAAGTTCACCGCCTTCTTCGCCGTCGGCGCCGTCAACGGCCCGATCGGCGGGCCGCCCTGCGTTCTTCCTCACCGGCATCGGCGGCGGCTTCGGCATCAACCGGCCGCTCGTCGTGCCCACCGACCTGTCCGACTTCGGCGAGCTACCCGCTGATCCAGGCCCTCGACATCGCCGCCAGCCCGCAGGACCCGATGGCCCAGCTGCGCGAGCTCGGCCAGTACTTCCCGATGCAGCAGGGCACGTTCTGGTTCGCCGCCGGCATCTCGTTCAACAGCTTCGCCCTCGTCGACGGCATCGCCGTCGTCGCCATCGAGATCGGCGACGGCCTCGACATCAACCTGCTCGGCCTCGCCCGCATGGCGCTGCCCCGGCCCCAGGTCGCCATCGTCTCCATCGAGCTGGCCCTGCTCGTGCGCTTCTCCAGCTCGGAGGGCGTGCTCTGGGTGCAGGGCCAGCTCACCGACAACTCGTGGCTGCTGTACCCGGACGTCAAGCCTCACCGGCGGCTTCGCCTTCGTCATCTGGTTCAAGGGCGAGCACAAGGGCGAGTTCGTGCTCACGATCGGCGGCTTCCACCCGGACTTCCACCGTGACGGCTACCCCGAGGTGCCCCGGCTCGGCCTGCGCTGGAGCATCGGCGACTTCATCGTCATCAAGGCCGGCAGCTACTTCGCGCTGACGTCCGAGGCGGTGATGGCCGGCGGCGACTTCGAGGCGTCGGCGACGTTCGGCCCGGCGTGGGCCGAGGTGCAGCTTCGGCGCCCACGGCATCGTCTACTTCGACCCGTTCCGGTACTCAGGTCGATGGTCTACGCCCGCATCTCGGCCGGCGATCACCATCGACACCTGGATCTTCGGCGAGGTCACGATCTCCATCAGCCTCGGCGCGCGGATCGAGGTCGAGGGACCCGACTTCCACGGCAAGGCGACGTTCGAGGTCGGGCCCGATCGAGCTGACCGTCGAGTTCGGCAGCAGCGAGCAGACCCGCAAGGAGCTGCTCGGCGGCACCGACTTCATCGCCAAGTACCTCGACCCGGCCGAGGGCGGCGGCGCCCTCGCCCACACGGCGATGGTCGCCCACGGCGCGCTGCCCGCCAAGGGCGAGGACGCCACGCCCGGACGGCTCGGCGGCGCCGGCCGTTCGTGGTCGTCGTCGAGTTCGGCATGACCTTCACCAGCACGGTGCCGGCCACCGCCATCACGCGCGATCGGCATGCAGAACCCGGCGCTGGCGACGACCGAGCACCCGCCGAGCCAGCGCCCTCGGCGTCGCGCCGATGGGCGAGGAGCTCGACGCACGTCGCGATCACGATCGCCTGGGAGCGCAGCGGCGACGACGATGACCGTTCCCGTTCCTGGCGACGCCGCGGCCGTACGGGTCGTTCCCGATCGGCGTGTGGGGACCGGAGCAGGACGACGACGACCGCAAGACCCCCAAGGGCGAGATGATCGAGCGCCCTCAACGAGCTCGAGCCTGGAGTCGCGCGCCGCGGAGTCGACGCCGGCGGGTCCGGAGATCCCCTACCACCAGGTGGAGATCGGGCCGCGCAAGCCGTTGCCGTTCACCCGCCGCACGATCGAGGTCGACGCCGCTCAAGCTGGCCGCCGGCGCCGTGGCCGGACTGGTCGCGCCGGTGGCCACCGTCGACGCCGCCTTCTCGGCGGCCTCCCGGTTCCTCGGTCGCACGGCCACGCCCACGGCGCTGGCCGCGCTGCGCGGCGAGCGCCAGTCGCCGCCGTTGCTCGGCACGCTCGCCGAGGGCCTCGACGTCGACGCCATCACCGTCGTGCCGTCCGTCAAGGAGCGCCCGGTGCCCGGCCGCGTACGACACGTTCGTCGACGCACCCAGGGCCGTCGGCATCCTCGGCGGGTCGGCCACCACGGCCCTGCGCGTCGACGACCGACGCCCGCACCACCGTGAAGGACGCGGCGCGCCCTGGAAGATGCCCGTGCCGACGATGGCCAACGTCGAGCTCGAGCGCAGCCGCTCGATCGCGGCGCGGCTCGTGCAGACGGACGCCGTGGCCACCCCGACCGGGACGACGCGGGCCGCGTCGGGCACGCTCATCGGCACCGGCGCCGTGCCGCCGACGGCGGCGGCCCACGCCGCCACGGCGGTCGTCGCCACGCCGGGCGGGGGTGGCGCCGATCAGCCTGGCCGGGTTCGCCTCGGCGCTGTCGGCCGGCCGCCGCACGGCGCGCGGCAACCCCGGCGCGGTCGCTCATGCCCGGTGAGACCGTCGTGCTGAAGCTGCCCAACGCCGCGCAGGACGTCGGTGACGGACCGCGCCCGAGCCTCGCCGTCGCGCGGTGCGCCGGCCCGGATCGTCGCGCTGTCCAACGGCGGTCGGCGTGCTCGCCGACACGATCGCCGGGCGGGCCGGCCGCGAAGAGCCGCCGTTCACGGTGGCGCCAGCGCACCGCGCTGCTGGCGGTCACCGGCCTCGGCGCCGGTGGTGAGGCACCGGCCGACGCCGGGCTCGACGGGTGGCACGCCGGCTCGCAGCTGCGCTACGTCGGGCACTCCACGGCGCTCGGCGCCGGGCTGCGTCGTGCGCACGTCGGGACCGGCGCTCGCCCGCCACCGCGAGCGCGCCGGCGCCGGCTGGGTCAGCGGATGCCGAGCTGGCCGTCGGGCTGAGCACCGTGACGACGCGCTTCACCGACGCGCCGGTCACGAGCGTCGTGATCGTGCTCGACGATCCGGCGGCGTTCGGCGGCCTCGCCGACGGGCGCCGCCTCCTGCTCGGCCTCGACGGTGCGGCGCGCGCCGCCGACGCCACGGGCGCGGCGCGGCCGCCGGTGCTGCTGACGACGGAGAACCGCAGCGTCCTCGCCTACGACGTCGTCCCCGACTCGGCGCCAACCTGTGACCGTCACCATCGCCAGCGAGGCGGGCTGGTCGCTGGTCGGCGTGATGGGTGCGGCCGGCCTGACCGCGGCCGGTGCGCTGGCCATCGTGTCCGGGCGCGGCCTCGACGCCGCCCTGCGTCCGATCGCCCCGGGCGCCGCCGGCCCGAGCCGCCTCGACTGGAGCGGCGAGTCCCGCCCGCGCACCAGGAGGAGGCGCCGCTGATGTCGTTCCCACCGCCCGAGCTCGGCCACTTCATCCTCCACTCGTACGTCCGACCGACGATGACCGCCGGCCACTACGAGCTGGTGACCGATCAGACCGACCTGCCGTTCTCGGTCGCCGAGGAGCGCACCCACGTCATCGTCGTCGTCGCCGCGCTACACGATGCCGCCCGAGCAGATCCTGTCCAGCTTCCCGCCGGCCAACGCCGAGGGGGCGTTCGGCGACCGCCTGCCGCAGATCGTGCTCAAGCGCCGGACGTTGCCGTGGGAGCGCAACCCGGCGGGCGAGCCGGAGGTCGTCGCTGACGCCCTGGCTGGCGCTCGTCGTGGTCGCCGAAGGCGAGGGCGAGCTGTCGACGGCGACACCCGTCGCCCAGTGCGTCACCGCCGGCACGGCGCTGCTCGACCCCGGCGACAAGGACGTCGAGCAGGGCCTGTACCTCGCCGTCACCGAGACCGTCGTCCAGAAGATCTTCCCGTGCGAGCAGGACCTGCCGTACCTGACGCACGTGCGCCACGTCGACATCCGCGACACCGAACTGGCCAACGGCGACGACGACGGCTGGCTGGCCGTCGTGCTGGCCAACCGGCTGCCGGTGTTCGACACCGCCAGCAGCAAGCCGGTCCGCTACATGGCCTGCCTCGTCAACCTCGAGGGCCAGCTCGGCGCGCTGCCGCCGCCCCGGCCGGCCGTCGACTTCTTCGAGTACGAGCTGGCGCAGGACTGGACCGTGCTACCGACGGCCGCGCTGGGCCAGGCCGACCTGCGGGTGATGGGCACGGTCGGCCGAGCTCGTCGCCGGTGGCCTTCCCGCTCGACGACGGCGCGCCCCGCGCCGCGGCGCCGCACGCGTCGGGGCCGATCGGACGTGCGAAGAGCGCGATCACCGGCGCGCGTCGCTCGACGGCTCGGCGGCGATGACGGAGGTGTCGCACGGCGAACCAGTGGGCCACCGCGACGCGGCGATCACGGCCGCCGCCGCTCGACCCCGACGCGAGGCGGATGGTGCGCGACACGATGGGCATCGGCTTCCGCATCCCGATCGGCGGTCATCGCCGCCGAGCCGGTGCTGCGCTTCCCGGTGCTCGCCCACTGGTCGTTCACGACCACCGAGGGCGCGACGTTCGAGACGCTGATGCAGGACCTCGACGTCGGCCTGCTCGGCACGCGTCCCCGAGACGCCGCCGACCGTCGCCGGCGCCGTCGCCCGGTCGTCGCCACCGGGCACATCGACCTCGGCCACCGCTCGCGTCGCGGCGACGCGGTGCGGGCCTGGTACCGCGGGCCGCTCGTGCCGTATCCCACCCTGCGCGAGCAGCCCGACGCCGCAGGGACGGCTCCCCGTGGCCCACGCCGCCGACCAGCTCCGCCGGGCCGTTCCCGACGGCCGCGAGGACCTCTCGCTGGCCGCCGCCTTCGAGATCGGCCGCCTGCTCGGCCTGTCGCAGCTGTCGGTCGTCTCCGCCCTGCTGCGCTTCCGCGCGCGAGCAGTTCGGCGCCGGACGGGTCCGCGAGATCCTCGACCGCGGTCACGCCGTTCGCGCTGCCCGAGCTGCTCGCCGAGCGCGTCGACCTGGGCCGGTTCGTCGCCCTGTCCGTGCTCGACGGGCTGGCCGCCGACCCCGAGGAGCGCTTCGGGCCGCGCCGGCCGGTGGCCGATCCCGGCCGCGCGCTCGAGCGTGCGCGGCGAGCTCGACGAGGTCATCGCCGGCGGGCTCGGCTTCGACCTCGACGCGGTGCGCAAGGCCGGCGACACCGTCGGCGTCGTCGCCGCGCTCGCCACGACCGACGTCCCGGTCGCCGCGGTGAAGGGCTCGCAGCTCGGCGAGCGGGCGGTCGCCGACCTCCGCCGCAACCTCGAGGCCGAGGTGCTGCGCACGGCCGGGGTCGCCCTGCCGACGAAGATCGCCGGCGGCATCGGCGGCGTCGGCGGTGTCGGCGGCGGCCGCCGTGCGCGCGCGTGCGGCCGCCGCGCCCGGACGCGCTCGACGACCTCATCGCGGCCGCCCCGACCTACGCCGACGACGACCCGGAGGAGCCCTGATGGCCATCGCCTTCACCGCCGACGTGGCCATCGAAGCCTCGGTGGCGGCCGTGCAGAAGTACGTCGACCTCATCATCGATCACGATCCCGACGACGGCGACCACGTCGTGCCCGGCGAGCTGCGCCGGTTCCTCGGCCGGCTGCGCCTGCTCCACGGCGTGCCGTTCAGCTACCTCGTGCCCGACGCCGAGCTGCTGCCGATCGGAGTCGATCCGCTTCTTCTACATCGACCGCGCGTGGACCGACGCGCTGGTGCAGGGCGTGCTCAGCGTGGGCACGATCACGACGGCCGACCGGACGCAGCTCGAGGCGGTCTACCCGCACATCCAGCGACGAGGTCGACGAGGCCGAGCGCACGATCCGCGGAACCCCACGGCGAGGCCCTGCTCGACGGCGCCGGCGGCACGATCACCGGGTTCCTGATGCGGTCGCGCGCCGTGTCTCGGGCTGGCCCAACCTGCACGTGCGCGCGTACTCGCGCGACGTGCTCGCCGACGACGCGCTGACGACCGAGGCCGAGTCCAGCCCCGACCGCATGAAGGTGCTGCGGATGGAGCGGCTGGCGCCCGGCCGTGCTGCTCGTGCTGTTCGACGGCGTGCCGGCGGTGGTGCACATCGAGGAGCCGCGCCAGGGCATCCAGTTCGGCGCGCGCACTCGATCCCGAGGACCCGCCGGCGCAGCGGCGGGCGAAGGTCAAGGTGCGCGACAACCTCACCGGCAACCCGGTCCCGCCGAGTCGACGACTTCACGACCGCCAACTCCGTCGACGTGCCGTTCCGGCCCGGCGCGCCGGGCGTGATCAACATCACCCGAGCTGCGCGAGCGGCTGGCCGCCAAGGCGCCGAACGCCGGCGAGGCGCTCGAGCCCAACGAGTACGCGCTGCAGATGCTGCGCTTCCCGTACCGCCAGGTGTTCGGCGACCCGACGACTCGCGAGGGCCAGCAGTTCTACGACCTCGACCGCTTCCAGGTGACGATCTCGATGAACCAGTGGCACAACACGGTCCAGCATTCGTGACCGGCGGTGGCACGTGAGACCGGCCGTGCTCCCCAATCTGGGCGGGATCCTCGCCAACAACGCATCTGGGCGGGGATCTTCGCGACAGGTGGGACGAATCCCGCCCAGGTCACTCCGTGGTGAAGATCCCGCCCAGTTGGGGGACGTCTGAGCGACGAGATCGACCTCGATCCGCAGGTCCTGCGCGACGTCATCCGGTCCAAGCGCTTCCTCGCGGCCGATCGGGCGAAGCTCGACGTCGCCGAGATCGCCACCTGGGACAAGTACCTGCTGCGCGAGCACCGCCTGCTCGTGCCGATCGACGTGCAGGCGCTGTACGTCCCGCCGGGCCACACCGAGCCGATGGTGCGCCTGCCGATGCTGCTCGCCGGCGCCGGGCGCGCCGCGTCGAGCGAGGAGGCCATGCCGCCGCCGTTCAGCGCCGGCGACGCCACGCCCGGCCGGCGTGCACCTGCACTGGGCGATGCCCGACGCGCTGCTCCGCGGTACGCTCGCCGAGCGCGCCGACGGCAGCGCCAACCGCCTCGGCCTGCCGGTGCTGCCGGACCGCTGGGTGGTCCTGCGCCTCCTCCTGCCGCGCCGGGCGCGGCGACCCGATCGTCACCGGCTGGGTGCTCGAGGCCGACCGGGCGGTCGCCGTCCCGCTCACCTAGTGGACGGAGGCGGCTCGCCGCGTCGAAGGAGCCGCCGCCGGCGGGCGTCGCCGCTCGCGCCCGACGAGCTCACCGGCACCGTCGGCGGCTCGGTCGTGCTGGGCGGCCGTCTACGACGCGGTGCTCAACCGCTTCGCCTTCCACGACCCGCTGGCCGACATCGCCAAGGTGGCGCCGAACGGCGTCGACGAGGACATGCGCCTCGTACGTCGTCGCCGGCTGGTGGAGCGACGCCGGCGCCGACCCGCTCGACGCGGCGCGCAGCAACGACAGCCTGCACGAGCTGCTCGACCGGCTGCGCTGGCGACTGCTCTACGAATGGGGCGACGCGCAAGTGGGACCTCGAGCAGGGCAAGGCCGAGTTCGAGCTGCGGAAGGCGCTCGGCCTGACCACCGACGGAGCGCTGGTAGAGCCCGCGGCCGCCGAAGGTCCCGGCGCCGCGCGCGCAGCCGGCTCGACGGCGCAGCGTTACGGCCGATGGACAAGGCCTTCACGACCAAGCAGGAGATGGTCGCCGTCGTCGGCGTTCGTCACCGACGCCGTCGAGCGGTACGTGGCGCCGGCCTGGCACCTGCGCTCGTCGCTGCTGCACGGCGCGGTGTACGGCGTGCCGGTCGACCGGCGACCCGACGTCGATCGTCGTCCGGCGCCGACGGCGGTGCGCGTCGCGCTCGGCCGGCACGACGACGACGTGCTCGCCGCGCTCGCCTCGGCGCCGGGCGCCACGCCCGACGCAGCGTCGCGACGACCGAGCGGCTGCTCGGCGCCTTCACGTCGCAGAAGGTCAACCGGCTTCGCGTCGCCCGACGGCCTCGTCGAGCTGGAGGAGCACGAGCACGGCGCCGCGTTCGCCTCGCTGCCGGGCGGCTCGGCCGGCACCGACCGCTACCTGCAGCGGGTGCAGACCGGCGGCGTCGGCGGGCTAACAAGATCGGCACGCGCGCGCACGACGCGGTGAAGGACGCGGACGGAAACCGCGCACCGGCGACGCCGCCGCCCGCGCCGCGGCGCCGGGACCCTCCGCCCAAGCCGGGCTCGACGCCACCGATCTCGATGCAGTGGACCGAGCGGAAGCCGGACCTGATCCTCGCCACCGCGACTGCAGGTGCAACGAGATCGCCCGGTCGCGCGTCGGCGACGTGCTCGCGCCGACCGAGGCGCGGGTCGTCGATCGGCCGGCCGCCCGCTTCACGTTCCCGGACGATCCGCTGGTCGCCATCCGCGGCGCGGCGCGCAGCCTGCGCCACGGCGGCGACGGCCGCGGCTCGGCCGACGGCAAGCTCACCTGCCGCTGGCCCACCCACGTGATCAAGGAGATCAGCGGGGTGATCGCCAAGGACCGCTTCATCCGCTCGCTCGGCAACGGCTGGCGTGCCCACCGAGGTGCTGACGCTCGCCCGCGAGGCGTTGCTCCACGACCCGTATCACGACGACTGGATCGCCGCGCCGTCAGCCCCGACTCGGGCACGACGGGCGGCCGTGTTCCGCCGGCTGCAGGGCGAGACGGCTGCTGCGCTTCGGCGTCGACGGCACCTACGACGGCGCCACCGGCGCTTCCTGCCCGGCGCTGGCGCGCGACGCCGCGTCGCCGCCGGGCCCAGGCGCGCGGCCGCCGCCGCGATGGCAGCCCGGCGCGCCAGCAGACAGCAGCGGCTGGTCGCCGACGAGCTGCGCAAGCTTCTCGCTGTACAAGGGCGCCGACCCGGACCTCGTCGGCGTCACCACGTGGGCCCAGCCGTGGGTGCCGATGTGGCTGGAGTGGGAGGTGACGATCGACGGCCTCGACCCGCCGACGCTCGACGGCTGGCGGCTCGGCGCCGATCGACCTCGAGCGGATCGGTGACGGGCCGCCGGCCGGCGGCAGCCGGACGCTGCGCGGGCGCGCGCTCCTGACCACCGGGCGCGACCCGGACGCTGCACGACGCCATCGACGACTGGCTGAAGGCGGAGGACGCGCTCGACGCGGCCGAGGCCGGCGCTCGTCGGACGAGACACCGAGGAGGCGCTCGGGACGCTCGGCCGACGCCGTCGAGCACCTCGACGTCGTCAGCACGGCGCTCGACGGCGTGCGCACGCCAGCTGCTCGGGCTCGCCGGCGTCGACGGCCTGCGCCGGCCAGGCGACGGCGCGCACCGCAAGCCGGCGCCGGTCGCCAGCGCCGACGCTCGCTCGCTGGCCGGCGTCGGTGCGCCTCGACCGCGCGCGGCTGCTCGACGCGTTCGGCCGCACGCTGGAGCGTGCCGGTCGGACGGCGTCGCCGACCCGACCCGCGCGTACGCGTCCAGGGCGCCCCGGGCGTGCTCGCGCCTGCCCCCGCGGCTCTGCGCCCGGCGCGCTGGCAGTTCCGCCTCGTCGACGCCGCCACGCCGGCCGGCGCCGAAGGCACCGAGGCGCGCGTCGACCAGGTGGAGGCCAGCCTCGCAGGTCAGCCCGGTCGCCGGCTTCGTGCTGCCCGATCACCTCGACGAGAGCCTCGAGATCTTCGCCGTCGACGGCGCGCCGCTCGGCGAGCTGCTGCACGAGCCCGTCAGCGGCGGGGTGACGTGGGAGATCGCGCCGGGCCGGCTCGGTCCCGCCGACGCCGGTCCGGCCTACGGCCTGCTGCCCGGCGCAACAGCCGCTCGGCGCGGTTCGCCGCCGGCCTCGTGGCGGCCGACGCGGCGGCGCGCGCCGGCGTCCCGCTCGCCGACGCGGCGACGGCCGGAGTCGGCGCTGTCGGCGCTGCTGCGGGCCATCGACACCACGCTGTGGACGGTCGACACCTTCGCCTCGCTCGGCAGCGAGCACGTGGCCGGGCTGGTCGGCCGGC
Source organism: uncultured Acidimicrobiia bacterium (assembly GCA_963784255.1). GTDB lineage: Bacteria > Actinomycetota > Acidimicrobiia > Acidimicrobiales > Ilumatobacteraceae > JALZMG01. The sequence continues at coordinate 37,841 of CAWAQO010000010.1, forward strand.
CGATCGCCGTCGTGCGCGCCCAGCTGCGCCTGGAGCTGCAGCCGCCCGACGACCTCGATCTCTCCGACCCGGCGCGGGCCGCCGAGTGGGCGGCGGCGGAGGAGGACGCTGGCGCCAGGTCGCCTTCCCGGTGCGCATCGGCGAGCTGACCCGCAGCGACGACGGCGTGCTCGGCTTCTTCGTCGACGACGACTACTCGCGCTTCCGGCTGGTCGACAAGGTGATCGCCGCCACGGCCCACGACAGCGGCCGCAGCCGCGGCCACCTCGGCCTGTTCGCCACCACCGCCTCGCTGCCGCCCGTGTCGGCCATCGACCATCCGTACATCGCCGGCACGGACGACGCCGACACGCTCGCGCTGCACCTCGGCCAGACCGTCACGCTGACGATCTTCATGCACCCGGCCGGCAAGGCCTCGCTCACATCCGGCGTGCTGCCGCGCAAGGCGCTGGCCCTCGCCCGCGACTGGGTCGGGCCAGGGCTGGCCGCCATCGCGCCGTCGCTGCGCACCGGACCGGTGCTCGTCGAGACCGACCTCGACGTCGACGGCCAGGTGCGCCTGCCGAAGGTGTCGGTGTTCGGCACCGACCAGAACTTCCTCGTGGCGCGACACGCCGGCGACGTGGCGCTCCGACGCCATCCTCGCCGCCACCCAGACCGCGCTGCTGCCGGAGACGCCCGCCGAGCTGCGCGAGGGGTGGATCCGCGTCGCGCCCGAACCCGTCACCGGACGGCGGCGGCCATGAGCTCGCTACCCGTGGCCGCCGGTGCGGCGCAGGCGACGACGACGATCCCGGGCGCGCGCGCCGGTTCCTGACCCCGCGCCGGCTGGACTTCGCCCCGGACGCCGCCGTGCGCGCCGGCCGCACGCATGGCCGCGCCCCCGCCTGCGCCCCGCCGCGGTCGCCGCCCCGGGCCGGCCGCCGCGCCCAGCGACCGCCAGCACCTGTGGCATGCCGCTCGGCCCGGTGACCGTGCTCGAGGGCCAGGCCACCGGCGTCGCCGCGCGTCGCCGGCCGCGTCAAGGCCATCGACGTGCACCCCGAGGGCGAGCGGATCTACGCCGCCTCGGCCAACGGTGGCGTGTGGTACTCGGGCGACGGGGCGGCCACGTGGCAGTCGCTCGGCGGGTTCGCCGCCACCAACGTCGGCGAGATCACCCGGCCGGCGCACCGCCACGCCTGCGGCGCCATCCTCGTCGACTGGGGCACCACCGCGGCCGGGGACTCCGTCTACGTCGGGACCGGCGAGACCAGCCACCAGTACACGGCGCAACCCGGCTCCTCGCTCGGCGGCGTCGGCATCCTCGTCTCCCACAACCCCGTCGGGTCGACGCTCACCGACCCGTGGACGCGGGAGGCCCCGAACCTGCTCGGCAAGGGCGTCAACCGCATCGTGATGGAGCCCGGCGGCGCAGCCATCGTCGCCGCGACGTCGACCGGCCTGCGCTCGCGGCCGGTGCCTGCCGACCCCGAGGCCGACTGGGAGCTCGTCGCCGGCGACCCCTTCGACGGGCTCGAGACGATGGTGTCCGACGTGCTCTGGACCGAGGGCGGCGGCACCCGGCCGGCCCGCCTCTGGGTCTGGGTGCAGGGCGGTCCCAAGGCCGGGCTGTGGGTGCGCGCCGATGGCGAGGACGACTTCGAGCGGATCGACACGCCGGGCTTCGCCAAGAAGCGCGGCGTGCTCGCCGCGGCGACGCCGCCCGACACCGTGTACGTGCTCAACGACCGCCACCACAAGGACGCCGCTCAAGCGCAGCTGCCGGCGATGTTCCGCGTGTCGGCCGCCGGCAACGCCACGCCGACGGCCAGCCGCGTCTCCGTCGTCCCCGACGTGCTGGGGCGCCAGGGGTTCTACGACATGGCGATCGCTGTCGACCCGTCGGACACGACACGCGTCGTCATCGCCGGCTCGACGTTCGACACGACGACGCCCGGTGGCACGGCGGTGTCCGGGCGACGGCGGCATCCTCGCCGGTGAGGTGGGGACGACCGGGACGGGCCTGCTGATGTTCGGTCCGACGACCTCACCGGACATGATCGGCATCGGCGTGCACGCCGACGTCCACGACCTCGCCTTCTCCAACGACGGCAACCGCTTGTGGACGTCGTGCGACGGAGGGGTCTACCGATCGGACGACCCGGCCACGATCGCCGGGTTCCGCGCCTGCAACGACGGGCTGTCGATCATCGAGTCCAACTACGTCGCGTCGCACCCGACGTGCGAGGGCTACGTCGTGACCGGCCTGCAGGACAACGGGATCATCGAGCGGGCGTCCACGGGTGTGTGGCGCCACACGGGGGACGGCGACGGCGGAGGTGTCGCCTTCGACCCGTTGCAGCCGGACCGCTTCGTCCGCCAGTACCACAGCGGCAGCTGGGTGGTCTCCGACGGCAGCGCCGACGACTCGCCGCTGAGCCGGTGCGGTGCCGTGCCGAGCGCCGCCGACGACGAGGCCGGCAAGCTCGAGCGCGTTCTACTCCACGATGGCCGCGGTGCGCCACGTGCGCCCCGGCATCCCGCCGACGCCCGAGGGTCAGCTGCTCATCGGTACCAACCGCCCCTGGTTCAGCCGGGACATGGGCACGACGTGGGTGACGCTGCCGACGGGCACGGATCCGCTGGCCGGCTCGTACAACGCCAGCCAGGACGCCTTCGGTGAGGCGATCACCGTCTGCAAGTGGCAGAGCGACGACGTCGCCTGGCTGCTCGGGGAGGGGCGGCTGGAGCGGCTGTCGCGCGCGTGCCCGGCTCGACCGTCGACGGCAGCATCGGCACGTGGAACAGCCCGCGCACGCAGATCATCCGCAAGGGGGTCAAGAACAAGAAGGACGCCACGTCGGCGGAGGGCCCGATCCGCGACGCCGCCGTGTGGACCGACATCGCCGTCAACCTCGAGCCCGACGACGGCAGCGACCCGGACAGCTTCGGGCAGCAGCGCGGCACCAAGGGCGCGGTGTACATGGGCACGTTCGGGCCATCCGACGAACGAGGACGTCGACACGCTGTGGTGGTTCGACGGCGACGAGACGTGGCACCCGACCGGGCTGCGCAACCACGCCAGGGGCGTCAAGGCACCGGTCACCGCGATCGCCTGCGACCCGGCCTTCCCGAACGAGGTGTACGTCGGCACGACGGTGGGCGTCTGGCGGGGCGAGCGCACGCTCAACGGCACCGACCCGCCGACGTGGGACTGGCAGCCCCGCGTGAACGGCCTGCCGGAGGCCGCGGTCGAGGACCTCTCGCTGTTCGACTCCGGCGGGCTGCGCCTCCTGCGCGCCGGCATCGCCGCCCGCGGCGTGTGGGAGCTGCGCCTCGACGTGGCCGACGTCATCGACCGCACCTACGTGCGCGTCCACGACGACGACCTGCGCTACCGCATCGACGCCGTGACGACGGCAGCGAGACGGGACGACGACCCGCTCGTGGCACGGCAGCCCCGACGTCCGTCCGCGGGAGGCCCCGCGGGACATCCCGCCGCCCGGGAGCCTGCCGTGGTCCAGCGCGGCCGGCGTGGGCACGCAGCCCAACGAGCAGCTGCGCCGCTTCCAGGCCGCGCTGCGGGCGCAGACCGGCGACCTGCGCTGCCGGGCGACCGGCGTGTGGGACGCCTACTTCGAGGAGGTCCTGCGCGACAACGGTGCGCCGGTCGACGCCGCCGGCAAGGTGAGCATCGACGACGGCTTCTGGAACGCCACGCTGGAGGCACCCGACGCCACCGCCGAGCCGTGGTCCACGCCCAGCCCCGCCGAGGTCGACCTGTACGACCTGACGGCGCCGCTCGTGGAGGGCGCCCTCGCCGCCGTCTCGTGCGGGCTGCCCGCCCGGCCGGCCAAGGTCGACGTCGTGGTGCACCACCGCGGGCTCGACCCGCTGGACGGGGCCGGCCTCCGGGTGACGCTGCTGCAGTGGCGCGACCCGCGCACGCGCAACCGGGCGAAGCACGACGACGTCACCACGTGGCCGATCGCCGGGGCCGTGGACGTCCCGTGGGCCGGTGCCGTGAACGACGTGCTCAACTCGGCCGGTGCGACCACGGCGGTGTCGCTCGCGGGTACCGGGTGGTCGTTCGTGGGATCCAACGCCGCCGCCCGCCGCAAGACGCTCGCCGGGCAGACGCTGCACAACGAGCGCTCGGGTGTGGCGACGTTCGACCTCGACCTCACCGGCGTCCGCGTCGACCGGGTCATCGTGCTCGCCGCCGTCATCCGTGACGCCGACCCGAGCGCGATCCCGGCCATGCCGTTGCGCGAGCTGGCGCTGAGCAACCACCGCGTGGCCGTGCGCTCCCTCAAGATCGGGACGATCTAGCCGCGCACCCCGTCACTACTCTCGCCTCGTGCCCCGAAAGCTGAAGGTCTGCTTCACCCAACCCGAAGGCGGTGCCGTCGGCGCCGACCCGGCGCGCACGGGCGACGACGTGGCCACGGCCGAGCGCGTCGACAACGTGCGCCTGTCGCTCGTGGCGGGACGGCCCGGCCGCCCCGGCCGGCCGTCGGCCGCCGTCGAGAAGTTCAAGCTGTGGGAGGTCGGGCGCACGCTGCGCTGCCGCTACCTCGACGGCGACCCCGATGTGCAGGCGAAGGTCACGGCGATCGCCAAGGAGTGGGAGGGCGTCGCCAACCTGAAGCTGCAGTTCGTCACCAGCGGAGCGGCCGAGATCCGCATCAGCTTCCGCGAGCAGGGCTTCTCGTGGTCCACGGTCGGCACCGACGCGCTCACCGTGCCGCGCACCCAGCCGACGATGAACTACGGCTGGCTCGAGCCGACCACCTCGCTGCGCGAGTACCAGCGCGTCGTGCGCCACGAGTTCGGCCACGCGCTGGGCATGATCCACGAGCACCAGAACCCCGACGCCGCCGGCAAGATCCCATGGGACAAGCCCAAGGTGTACGCCTACTACGCCCAGCAGGGGTGGACGCGCGAGGACGTCGACTTCAACATCTTCGACACCTACGACCGGGAGGCGACGAACTTCACGACGTTCGACCCGACCTCGATCATGCAGTACGCCATCCCGGACTCGCTCACCGTCGGCTCGTACAGCATCGGGTGGAACACCGCGTTGTCGACGCAGGACCAGACGTTCATGAGCAGCCAGTACCCGAAGGAGTCGCCGGGCACCGTCGAGCTCGCCGTCGGCGGGCCCCGCCACGCCGCCGACCTCACAGCCGGCGCCGAGGTCGACACCTACACGTTCGCGGTGCCGGCACCGGCCACGCACATCATGACCACCGAGGGCGCCACCGACACCGTCCTCACGTTGCACGGCCCCGACGACGCCGGCGCCGTGCTGGCGTGGGACGACGACCGCGGCCAGGGCGCCAACGCCCGCATCGTGCGCAAGCTGCTCCCCGGCGCCTACTGGCTCACCGTGCACCACAAGGCCCCGGCAGGCACCGGCGGCTACACGATCGGCGTGAAGACCCGCAAGAGCTGAGGCCGAGCCGCCGCGTCAGGCGGCGGGGGCGCGGGCTCGCGGGGCGACCCGCCCGTCGCCGTGGGCATGGGCGTCGTGGTGGTGGCGGCTGCACAACGGGATCAGGTTGGCGAGGTCAGTGCTGCCGCCTTGGTGCCACGGGAGGCGGTGGTGGATGTCGCAGTCGGCGAACCGCACGGTGCAACCAGGCTCGGCACAGGTGTCGTGGACCGCTCGGAGGGCGACGCGTTGGGTGTGGGTGGCGACCCGGCGGGACCGGCCCACATCCAACGGAACACCGTCGCCGCCCAACACCACCGGCACCACGTCGGCGTCGCAGGCCAGGCGGCGCACCGCCGCCGGCGGCAGCGGCTGAGCGTCGGACGTTTCGCACACCGAGTGGTCGTGCAGCCCGTCACGCAACGTCGCCAGGTCGATCAGCACGGCGATCTCCGGACGACGGCGCTGGCCTCGGGCGCCGCACACCAGGCCGAGGAAGGCGTCGGCACGCAGCTGATCCCACGTCCGCTCTTCACGCTCATCTCGGGCCTGCTCGGCGGCCACGGCGGCATCGAGCGCCGCTGACAGCGTGGCGTCGGCTTCGGGATCCAACAGCACATGGGTGTGGCACAGCCCCGACGTGCGGTCGACCCACCGCCGCAACCCGCGTTGTCGGCGTAGGCGTTGATGCCGGGACATCCCCTCATCACCGGACAGGAGGCGTTCGAGGTGACGCATGTCCTTGTCGAACACCTCGACACTCGACGCCACCGCCGCCGCCACGATCGGCTCCGCCAACTCGACCAACACCGCCGGGTCGTCGAGGCGGCCGGCGACCCCGGCGACAGCGTCGGCGTGACCCGCCGACACCTGCCCGGACGCCAACGCGTCATGCAACCCCGGAAGCAGACCGCACACCGTCGCCCGACCCACCACCGCGTGGGCGTCTTTGCCGGACCGGCGGCCCTGATCGAGCAGCAGGACGACCGGAGCCTGCCCCGAGCGCGACGTGGCGAGCGCGATGCGAGCGTCCAACGCGTCCAGGGCACCACGTGCCCGCGTGGTCGCCGCCACGAGGGCGGCCATCTCGCTGCGGTCGAGACCCTCGGGATCGACCACGGCCAGCGCGGCCGCCAACGCGTCGATCGAGGTCGTGTTCATGTCACCGACTGTAGAACATATGTTCGATCCCGTCAAGAGCGCGCCGCACGACGCCGCCCATGTACGGTGACCGTCCTCATGGGACTGTTCCGCCGAAGGATCGACCCGGCCGAGCTCGAACGGATGCAGGCGGAGATCACCTCCCTGCGCGAGGCCCTCGAGCGGCAGGGGTCGTTCATGTTCTCCCTCGAAGGGCGGCTCAACGGGCTGCCCGAGACGCCGCCCGATCCGGCCGAACGGCTGGACACCCTCGCCGCCCAGTTGGTCGACCTCGACGCCCGTGTCACGTCGGCGACCACGGAGCTGGCCAACCAGCTCACCGAGCTCGGCAACGAGATCGACGCCCTCGAGCGGCGCCCGGCGGCCGCGGGCACCGACGCGGCCATCGTCGGCGAGCTCCGTGAGGGCCAGGTGCGCCTGGCCACCGAACAGGCCCGCTACCAGATCGCCTTCCGCGAGGACCTGGCCCGGATCGCCGACCAGCTCAAGCGCCGCGGCTGACCCGTTCTGTCGTTTGGTGCCGGCCCGATCGGGCCGTGGCCAAACGACAGAACGCCCCGACCGGCCGGGATCGACCTCAGAGGTCTGGGCACTTCCACGGCGGCAGGCGGCACACCGGCGGATCCTCGGGCTCGGGCTCGGGCTCGGGCTCCGGTTCGGGGTCGGGCTCGCGGGGGCGGGATCTCGTCGCACGAGATCCGCCACCAGAAGTTGCCGTCCTGTTGGGCGCCGGGGAACGGGTTCGCCGCGTACGTCGCCCCGCTCTGGCCCTGGGTGCCGGCCGGCGTCGTGCACGGTCCCCACGCGGCCATGCGTTGACGGCACCCGGCTGGCGACCCAGGCGAGCTGGGCTCCCGTGAGCTCGGCGAAGCCACCGGGGCGATCGCAGCCGGCGGCCGAGAAGCTCTCCACGCCGACCTGCACCCAGGCGCCGGCGCGCTGGACCAGCGCCGGCGCACCGTCGTCGTTCGCGCACGTCGTCGCCGTCGCCGTGCCGGCCCCGAGCATGAACCGGGCGTTCCAGTCCGGGATGCGCCGCGGCCATCTGCGCATCGCTCGGCAACGGCCCGTCGATCCGGCCGATGGTCGTGCCGTTGGGGAACTGACCGTCGAACGAGGCCACGGCCGCCGCCGTGCCGGGCGCGGTGACGCCGGCATCCCACGGCGAGCCGGCCCGCACCGGCGCGACCGGGATCGGCCGTTGCGGGTTCACGGCGAGCAGGGCGAGGTCGTGACCGTCGGCGAGGTCCCCGTTCCACCGCGGGTGGATCTCCTTCGCCTGGACGCTGTAGGACTGCCCGGCGACCTGGGCGTACAGGAAGCCGGGGACGGCGTGGACGGCGCAGTGGGCGGCCGTGAGGATCACCGTCGGGGCGATGACCGTCCCGTTGCACCGGGACGGGTTGCCGGTGCCGGCGACGGGCCCGTAGCTGGCCACGAACGGGAGTTGCTGCGCCGGTACCTGGGTGCCGCCCACCAGCGCGCCGGCCGGCGATGGGGCACCGACCGGCGCGAGGGCGGCGGCGACGACGAGCACGGTCCCGGCTCGGCGCAGCGCGCGACTGGTCCTGGACATGGAGTTCCTCTCGAGGGCGGGGTCGGACACCGCATGGGCGTGACATCCCCGTGACACGGGGTGGAACGACCCCGGGTGTCCTCGCTCGGGGAGGTCAGCCGCCGGCTTCGAGGATCTCGAGCGCCTGGGCGACGAGGGCGCGCGCCTCGTTCACCTTGGTCTCGTAGTCGGCGAGGCTGTCGGCGCGGGCGGCGTCGGCCTCGGCGAAGAGCTGGTCGGCACGGGCCAGCAGCTCGGCAGGCGTCTCCTCGCCGGCGTCGACCGGCTCGTCCGGTTCCTCGGTGCCCGTTTCACCGCCCTCGCCGTCGTCGGCGCCGACGCGATCGCCGAGGTCGGCTTCGAAGCCGGGGAACACCTTCGACAGCGCCTCGCCCAGCGACCGGCCGAGCTCGGCCCTGCCCTCGTGGTACACGATCACGAAGCGGTACTCGGTGACCGTCGTGGCGCGATCGGACCCCTGGGCGACCGCGGCGTAGAACGGCCGGACGTACAGCAGCCCGTCGGACACCGGCACGAGCTGCAGGTCGCCGTAGCGCACCCGGTTGCCACCGCCTGTCTGCAGACGTGATCTGCTGGGTGATCGACGGTTCGGAGTCGATGCGGTTGGCCACGGTGCGCGGACCGTCGGGGAGCGGGTTGCCCTCCACCACGTACGCCGTCAGCTGGCCGTACGTGTCCGGGTCGCTCGACGCCGTCATGTACGCCTGCAGCTCGGTGCGCTGGTCGGCGCGCGAGAACGGCACGAACGGCCGGAGCAGCACGAACTGCGACGACTCGCTGTCGGTCGGGTCGCGGAACATCGTGTAGTAGGGGATGAACCGGTTGGTCGTCGACTCCGAGGCCAGCTCGGTCGCCGCCCGCTCGTCCGCGGTCGTGGTCGCCGTCCCGGCGTCGCCGCCGGAGACCTCGCGGGGGTCGATGCCGGGGGCCTGGGCCACCGACCAGGCGCCGTCGCGCTCGAAGAAGTCCTCGGGCTCGAGCTGGTACTTCGAGTACGTGTCGGTCTGCACACGGAACATGTCTTCGGGGTAGCGCAGGTGCTCGCGCAGCTCCTCGGGCATCTGGTCGAACGGGGTGAACAGGTCGGCGAAGGCGCCCTGCCACGCCTGGACGATGGGGTCGTCGGGATCGTTGACGTAGAAGCGGACCGATCCGTCGTAGGCGTCGACGACCGCCTTGACGCTGTTGCGCACGTAGTTGGAGTCCCGGTCGAGACCGCTGTCGCGGGTCAGCTGCACGTCGTTGCCGATGCGCTGGGCGTACGGGTATCGGCTGGTCGTGGTGTAGGCGTCGACCACCCACAGCACGCGACCGTCGACGACCACGGGGTACGGATCGCCGTCGTAGGACAGGAAGGGCGCCAGCTTGTGCAAGCGGTCGCGGACGTTGCGCACCCAGAGCATCTGCGAGTGGTCCTCGATGGCGCCGGAGCCGAGCACGTTGTAGTCGAGGAAGGCGAGGGCGAAGGCGGCCCGCCGCACGAACGACGACATCTCGACACCTGCCGTGCCGGTGTACGGCACGTCCTCGCCGCACGCCCGCTCGTTCTCGCCGGTCGCGGCGACGGCGTAGCCGGACAGGCTCGGGCTGAAGTACAGCTCCGGGCGCACGAGGTCGATGGTCTGGTAGTCCGGCCGGTCGCTCTCCTGCACCCGACCGACCGGCGCCATGACCAACCCGCACCCGCGTGTGTTGATGAGGTGGCGGCCCTGCCAGCTCTGGTTCGGGCTGCCGTCGAGGTCGAGCTCGCGGCCGGCGATGAGCACCTGCTGGAGGTCCCCGTCGAGCACGTACCGGTCGACGTCGAGGTCGTCGATCGACAACCCCGCCTCGGCCCCACGGTCGATCCGGAACCGCGACAGCATCTCGGTCGGGTTGAGCAGGCGGACGTCGCGTATCGGCTCCAGGTCGTTCTCGACGGCATCGGCGTCGAGCGACTGGAACTCGACGGAGCGGGTCTGGACCTGGTCGAGCTGGATGCCCATCGCCTCGCGCGTCGCCTCGACGTTGCGCCGGATGTACGGCGCCTCGCGCGACTGCTGGTTGGGGTTGACGACGAGCGACTGGACCAGCGCCGGGTAGATCAGCCCGCCGGCCACCAGCACGACGAACCACAGCGCCGACGCGATCAGGGGCAGCCGCCACGAACCGCGGCGCAACGTGTACAGGTACAGGCCGGCGGTCAGCAGCGCGATCAGCGACAGCAGCATCAGCGCCGGGAGCTGGGCGTTGACCACGGCGTAGGTGGCGCCCTGGACGAAGCCGCGCCGCTCGTTGGTGGTCTCGTACCGGGTGACCCAGTAGTCGGCCGCCTTCAGCGCGGCGAGCACGGCGAGGAGCACGGCGATGTGACCCTTCGTCGCCGGTCGCACCGACGGCATCGGCGAGGCGAACACGACGCCGCCGTTGAGCACGTGGGCCAGCAGCGTGATCATCAGCACGAGCACCATGGCGATGAACAGCCAGTCGAGGACGAACCCGAGGAACGGCAGCTCGAAGACGTAGAAGCCGACGTCGGCCCCGAACTGGGCGTCGGACAGGCCGAACGATCGGCTGTTGCGGAACAGCAGCCAGGACTGCCACTGCGACGTGGTGGGCAGGGCCACCATCACGGCCAAGAGGCCGGCCACGAGGTAGCGCACGAGGCGCAGGCGGTGGCCGAACAGCTCGTGGAAGCGCTCGACGTACGGGTGCACGTTGGCCGGGAACCGGCTCGGCGCGAGCTTGTCGGCGATCAGCAGGTTGATGCCGGCCAGCGCGGTGAACACGGCCAGGAAGACGGCGAACAGCGTGGCCTTGGCCCGGATGACGCCCCAGAACACGTCGGCCCGGCCGAGGCCGTCGTGCCAGAGGAAGTCGACGTAGAAGCGGGCGACGGCCCGGCCGAACACGACGACGAGGAGGAACAGGACGCCGAGGACGATGAGGACCGTCCGCCCGGACGGTCGCCGGCCGGCGCGGCGTCGTGGCAGGTCAGAGGCGCGCCGCACGGGCGCGAACGCTACCCGTCGACCGGCGTCACGAGGCAGCGGCACCCGGCGTGCGATGGCGCGCTCGTGTGCCCGGTGGGGAAGGCCTCACCGGCGGCGACGGGACCGGCCAGGGAGTCGTCCTCGCAGTCGGCGCACGGGGTCGCGCCGGGGTCGGTGAGCCAGCGAACCGTGGTGCCCGGTGCCAGGCCGGCGACGGCGCCGCGGCCGTACGCCAGGCGGAACAGGTCGTCGAGGTGCTCGTCGATGTGCTGGGTCTTCCACTCCCGGTAGACGGACCGGGCCCGCTTGGTGATGGCGTCGTGGTCGCCGTCGCCCTCGGCGACCGCCCGGTCGAGGCGGTCGCGCAGTGGCCCGACGAGGTCGCCGGCGAGGGTCGCCCGCACCTCGGGGAGGGTCGCCGCCGGGTCGGTGGCACCGGCGGCCGTGACCGCCGCCGCCATCTCCGTGACGATGGCGTCGGCGTAGCGGGCGGCCTGCTGGTCGGTGGGCGGGACGAGGTCGTCGAGCGTGCGCACCGGATCGCTGCGGCGGAGCCGGTCGAGCACGTCGTTCTGCTCGTCGGCCAGGACGCGCTTGAGCTTGCGGGCGCTGGCGACGATGAGCGGTACGAGGGTGGTGTCGCGGCGCACGAACGGCGAGTCCTCCTCGACCGCCACCTCGCCGGCCGTCGCTCCGTCGTCCGCTGCGTCGTCGTCGGCGTCCTCGCCGGTCCCGGCGGGGCGGCCGGCCCGCAGTCGGGCGAAGAGGTCGTCGACGTCGGTGGCCGTGATCTCGTCGTCGTCGATCTCCTCGGGCGCCGGGAAGGCGAGCACCGTCGCCTCGTCGTCCGGACGGTCGTCCGGCTCGAGCTCGACCACGACCAGAGCTGACCTCCGACTCGGGCTCCTCGGTTCCGGGTCCTGGTCCCGCCCCGCTGGGGGCGGATGCCGGGCCCAGAACGGTGTCGTCGATGGCGGAGGCGTCGCCGATCGACCCGGCCGGCACCATGATCGGCACCGGGCCGGTGGTCGGCGACAGGTCGACGAACTCGTCGGGGCCGCTCATCGGCGTCATCTCGGCGACCACGTCGACGGCGACGAGGCGGGCCCGCTCGAAGGCCTGCAGCAGCCGGTCGCGACCGTGGATCAGCTGCTCGATCTGCTCGCGGGCCAGCTCGCGTCGGCGGGCCAGCTCACCGAGCACCCGCTCGCGGTAGGCCCTGGCCTCCTCGACCATCTCCCGGCCCTGCTGCTTGGCCATGGCCAGCTCGGCCTCGGCGTCGGCGGCGGCGTCGGTGCGCCGGCGGCTGGCCTCGAGGTCGGCCTCCTCGCGCAGGCGCTGGGCCTCGTCGGACGCCTCCTTGAGCAGACGGCCGGCGCCCTCCTCGGCCTTGCCCCTGATCGACGCGCCTCCCTCGCGGGCGGCGGTGAGGATGCGCGCCGCCTCCTCGCCGAGCAGCCGCGTCGCCGTGTCGTCGTCGATGATCGGCGTGCCGGCGACCGACGGTCCGGCCTGGGTGGCCCGCAGCTCGCGCTCCAGGAACCGCTCACGCTCCTGCAGGCGGGCCAGCTCGGCGGCCACCATGCGCAGGAAGTCACGGACCTCCTGCTGGTCGAACCCCCGCCGCGCCGTCCCGAAGGCGGCGTCGGCCACGGCCGCCGGCGAGGAAGGATCCGGGCGCGAGAACGAGATCGCCATCGGCACCAGCGTAAGCGTGGGACCTCGGCGGATCGTGGCAATCAGCCGCCGCTGGGGTTGACGGGATCGCCGCCGAGGCGTTCGAGGGCGGCGAGCGCCTCGTCGAGCGTGGCCACCGGGATGATCTCGACGTCGTCGCCGGCGACCTCGCGCGCCGTGGCCAGCTGCTCCTCGCCCTGGGCGGTCGGGACGATGAAGTGGCGCACCCCGACCTGGCGGACCGCCGACACCTTCTGGGCGAGGCCACCGATCGCGCCCACGGTGCCGTCGAGGTTGATCTCGCCGGTGACGGCGACATCCGTGCCGCCCGTGAGATCGCCCTGCGAGAGCTCGTCGATCAGCGTCAGCGTGAAGGCGAGGCCCGCCGACGGCCCGCCGATGCGCCCGGTGTCGAAGTTGATCTCGACGGGCAGCACGACGCGTGCCGTGTCGAACGGGATGAACCCGATGATCGTGCGTTCGGGGTCGTCCGGCGAGGCGATCAGCTCCACCTCCACGGTCCGCGGCGCGCTCTCGCCGGGCCGTTCGATCTCCAGCTGCACGGTGTCCCCCGACTCGTTGTCGGCGAGCTGGGCGGTGAGGTCGTCCTTGGTCTCCAACGGCACGCCGTCGATGGCGATCAACTTGTCGCCCGGGTCGAGCACCTCGTCGGCGGGTGCCGAGCGGGCGCACTCGCCGTCGTCGGCGACGTCGAGGCACACCAGCTCGGACACGATCACGTCACCGGGCACCAGGGCGGCGTCGTCGCGCCCGATCGCCTGCCAGGCCACGTACTGGGCGACCTGCGACGACGTCCGCATCATCTGGATCGAGATCTCACGCCGCTGCGTGCGGGTCGTGCGGCCGTTGCGCTCCTCGCTGGTGAGGAACGTGATCTCGGGCTTGTCCCGGCCGACCCACCACGAGAGCACCGACTGCGGGGGCTCGGAGATCGTGACGAAGTAGATGTCGCCGGTGCGCTCCTCGTCGATCGCCACGGCGTCGTCGAGCTCACCGAACGACACCCGGTCGTCGACGGGCTGCGCCGACGCCGGCACGCGGGCGTACGGGGTCTGCTCGACGACGGTGGCCTGGGGATCGACGGGATCGGCGACCTCCTTGTCGGCGACCAGCTCGGACGGCAGCACCGCCGTGACGCCGACCGTGAGCAGGGCGAGCAGGCCGAGCACGGCCAGCGGCACCGCCCACCAGCGATGTCGGGACGAGGGCGCGACGACACTGCCCGGGGCGTCGGGGGTGGGCGGGGTTAACGTCGCGTCCTGCGTGTCGATCAACGATCTCACCGTTCGAATGGCCTGGATCGCCGGCCTGGCCATGGTGGCGCTGCTGTTCGCCGGCTGGCGTAAGACTGCCAGAGCGCAGCCGAAACGACACCGCAGCAGCGTCGATCCGCTGACCCAACCCCGCCGCGTGCCGTACGAGGTCCGCGAGACGGTGGCCCCGCCGTACCACCCGGCCGGCGTCCTGCGCCGGGTGTGGGCGGTGGTCGCCAGCTCCGGCCTGGCCGTCGTGATCGGCGCCGTGATCGCCACGATCACCGCGTTCAGCCTGGCCTGGATCGTGATCACGTTGACCGACCTGTTGAAGCAGTGACCCCCAATCTGGGCGGGAATCTCACCACGGTCCCTTCTGGGCGGGAATCGTCCCAGCAGGTGGGAACGATCCCGCCCAGATCGAGGGGATGACGGTGGACCGCCGGACCGTCGCCGTGGCCGGCCACACCGGTGACGTCGCCACGGCGCGGCGCGGCCTGGCCGCTCCCGACCCGGACGTCCGAGCGACCGCGTTGGGCGCGCTCGAGCGGCTCGGCGCCCTCGACGACGAAGGCGTGCGGGCGGCCTTCACCGACCCCGACCCGGGCGTGCGGCGCCGGGCCGCGCAGGTCGCCGCCCGCCACCCGGGCGTCGACCTCACCCCGCTGCTCCACGACGGCGACTGGCCGGTCGTCGAGGCGGCGGCGTGGGCGTGCGGTGAGCACGAGGTGGTGAGCGACGCCATCCTCGATCGCCTCGTCGCCCTCGCCACCGGCGCCGCCGACGCGCTGGCGCGGGAGTCGGCGGTCGCCGCGCTGGGCGCCGTCGGCGACGACCGCGGGCTCGACGCCATCCTCCGAGCCACGACGGACAAGCCGGCCATCCGCCGCCGCGCCGTCCTCGCGCTGGCGCCGTTCCTCGACCCCGAGCACCCGCGGGCCGCCGAGGTCGCGGCCGCCCTCCAGGCCGCGCTCACCGATCGGGACTGGCAGGTCCGCCAGGCGGCCGAGGACCTCGTCCCGAGCGACGACGGGAACGACGACTAGAGGGTGTAGCGGTAGAGGTTGGTCTCCCGGGGCTCGAACCCGATGCGTCGGTACAGGCGGTTGGCGGCCTCGCGCGACGGCCGGCTGGTGAGGCTGACGTCCTTGGCGCCGCGGCGCCCGGCCTCCTCGAGGGCGGCGCGGTTGAGCGCCTCCCCGACCCCATGGCCGCGCGCCGCCTCGTCGACGACCACGTCCTCGATCCACGCCTTCAGCCCGGTGGGGATCCGGTAGAGGGCGAGCGTCAGCGCGCCGACGACCTGCCCGTCGAGGCGGGCGACGAACAGGGCCGACGACGGGTTGGCCACGATCTCCTCGAGCTCCTCGCGCCCTGGCGGTGGCGACGACGACGACAGCTGCGGGATCAGCCGGTCGAAGGCGGCGACCAGATCAGCGGTGACGTCCGTGGCGATCTCGATGACGGCTCCCACGGGCAGCGGATCCTATGGTGCCGTCATGGCGTTCCCCGGCCACGCAGGCCGCTTCTTGTCGCTCACTCGCCGGCGCCCGCTCGCCGGCGTCGTCGGATGGGCCGGCCAGTGACTGCGCAGCAGCACCCCGCCCGCACGCTCGGCTCGGTGCTCGAGCCGTTCGTGGGCCAGGTGTACTTCGCCCCCGAGTGCCATGCGGCGTACGAAGCGCTCGGCTTCGACGGCAGCCGCGGTGACGTCGGTGGGGTCGCCATGCCCGACGGGCCGGCGTACTTCACGAGTCGGGGCAGCATCCTCGGGCAGGTGCCCGGACGAGTCGTGGCCGCCACCTTCGCCGTGTTCAACCCCGAAGTCGTCGAGCCCTGCGTCGACCTCGGTTGGCAGCGCACCGACGCGGCCACGATCGGGGCCGTCCGCGCCGAGGGCGCCGTCGGCCAGTTGCGGCGCATCCTCGGCGACGCACCCGAGGGCCTCGACCGCGTGAACGAGTTGCTCGCCCGGGCCGTCGACCCGTTGCGCCCCGAGGGCCGCGCCCTCTACGCCGGCCTGGCCGCCATGGACGTCCCCGACGACCCGCTGGCGGCGGCGTGGCGGCGCGGCGACATGCTGCGCGAGTACCGCGGGGACTGCCACACCGCGGCGTGGATCTCCGCCGGGCTCGACGCCACCGAGATCGGGTTGCTGACCGAGCTCTACTGGGGGCTGCCGCTGCGCAGCTACAGCCGCACGCGGGCCTGGACGAACGAGCAGTTCGACGCCGCCACCGAGCGCCTGGAGGCGCGCGGCCTCGTGCGCGACGGCGCCTTCACCGACGAGGGGCGGGCCCTGCGCGAGGCCGTCGAGGTGCGCACCGACGAGCAGGTCGGACCGGCGCTCGACGCCCTCGGCGACGACGCCGGCGAGCTGTTCGCCCTGCTCGCGCCATGGAGCCAGGCGGTGCGGGACGCCAAGGGCTACCCGGCCTCGGGGCCCCACGACCTCGCCGCCGCGACCAGCCGCTCGTGACCGGTCGCCGGGGGCCGGGTGGCCGACCGGGGTAGCGTGAAGCCCATGGAGCACGTGCGCTGGTTGGCCCAACCGGAGCTGCGCAACCCCACCGTGCTCTACGCCTTCACGGGATGGAACGACGCCGGCGACGCGGCCTCCACCGCCCTGCGCGTGCTCGTCGAGCAGTGGAGCGCGACGGCCATCGCCGAGATCGACCCCGAGCCGTTCACCGACTTCGCCACGATCCGTCCGCACGTCCGGCTCACCGACGGTCACCGCACCATCGTGTGGCCGACCGTCGGGCTGTGGGCGGCGTCGACGCCGGGCGGCGACGTGCTGCTGGTGCTCGGGCCCGAGCCGTCGTTGCGCTGGCGGTTGTTCTGCGCCCAGCTCGTCGGGGTCGCCGAGCAGTTCGGCGCCACGATGTCGATCAGCCTCGGCGCGCTGCTCGCCGACGTCCCGCACTCCCGGCCGGTGCAGCTCATCGGCACGGCGAGCGATCCCGCGCTGGTCGAGCGCTACCACCTGCAGCGGTCCCGCTACGAGGGGCCGACCGGCATCGTCGGGGTGCTCCACGACGCCCTCGCCACCGCCGGCCTGGCCAACGCCTCACTGTGGGCGGCCGTGCCGCAGTACGCCGCCCAGGTGCCGTCACCGAAGGCCGCGTTGGCGCTCGTCGAGCGGGCCTGCGCCCTGATCGGCACGCCGGCGCCGACGAACGTCCTCGCGTCGGCCGCCGCCGAGTACGACGCCAGGGTCGCCGCCGTCATCGCCTCCGACGACGACCTCGCCGAGTACGTCAGCCGTCTCGAGTCGCTGCTCGACGATGATGACGACGACGACGAGGACGACGACACCGTCGACGAGACGCCGACCGAGGTCGCCCTCGACCCCGGCGCCCTCGTCGCCGAGGTCGAGCAGTTCCTGCGCGACCGCGGCGACGGCGACTGACCGGTCAGTCGGCGAGCCCGGCGAGGACGGCGTCGAGGCGGGCGTAGCCCTCGCGGACGCCGACCTCCATGCCGCTCGCCACGAAGGCGTCGCGGCCCTCGAAGGAGTCGACGAGCGACGTCGACGTCAGCCGCGTGCGGCCGTCGCCGAGGTCCTCGAACTCGATGCGCTCGAGGGCGACGCCGTCGGGCATGCCCTCCCAGGTGAACGTCTGGACGATGACCTCCGACGGGCGCACCTCGTGGAAGCAGCCGCGGAAGCCCTCCTCGCCGCCTTCGTGGGCGACCACGTAGCGGTACGAGCCGCCGGTGCGGCAGTCGAAGTGCTCGATGCGCATCGCTGTGGCGTCGGGGCCGTTCCACTTGGTGAACAGCTCGGGGTCGGTGTGGGCGCGGAAGACCTTGGCCGGCGGGGCGTCGAACTCGCGGGTGATGCGGACGAGCGGGACCGTGGGGTCGGAAACGATCTCGACCTCGTGGGTGGTGGCGGTCATGACGGTGCTCCTGTCTAGGTGGGTGGGGTTGGCCGGGTCGGCGGGAACGGGTCGACGTCGTCGGGCATCGCCCGCAGGACGTCGTCGAGGCGGCGGTAGCGCTCCTCGGCGAGGCGGCGGTAGCGCTCGATCCACTTGGTCATGAGGTCGAACACCTCCGCTTCGAGGTGCACGGGGCGGCGTTGGGCCGCCCTGGTGCGGGTGACCAGGCCGGCGTCCTCGAGCACCCGGAGGTGCTTGGACACGGCCTGCACGCTGACGTCGAAGGGCTCGGCGAGCTCGGTGAGCGTGGCGTCACCGGTGGCCAGGCGGGCCACCATGTCTCGCCGGGTGGGATCGGCCAGCGCCGAGAACACCCGAGACAGCGCATCAGCTGCCACCACTCGCCTCCTTCTTCAACCAGTAGGTTGAATACACCATAGAGGCGGACCAGGTCGCTTGTCAACCATTTGGTTGACAAGCGAGTCGGCGACCGCCCACGGATCTGGGCGGGATCCTTCGCACCTGCTGGGACGGATCCCGCCCAGATGCGCGAGTGGTGAGGATCCCGCCCAGATTGGGGAGCGCGACCGGACGCGTCAGGCTCGCCACACGGGCGAGCGCACGGCGTCGAAGGCGGTGGGGACGTCCTCGCCGTTGATCGCGGCGAAGGCCATCGGCGCCCACCAGTGCGCCCCCGCCGTCGTCGCCGGCAGCTCATCTGGCCCGAACCAGCCGACGTCGGCGCACTCCAACGGGTGCCGACGCAACTCGCCGCCGGTGGCCGTGCAGTGGAAGACGAGCATGTACATGCCGAAGCGGGAGAAGCCCATGCGCTGGCCGTCGATGACGGCGAGCACGCGCTGCGGCACGCACTCCACGCCCGTCTCCTCGAGCACCTCCTTGACGGCGACCTCGGCCGGCGAGTACCCGACGTCGGCCCAGCCCGTCGGGTACAGCCAGATGCCCGAGTCGGCGCGCTGGACGAGCAGCAAGCGCCCCTCGCCGTCACCGACGATGGCCCCGATGGCCACCTTGGGCGTCACGTAGCCGGGCACGCCGACGCCGACCGACTCCAGCCACTCCTGCACGAAGTGGTCCTGCTCGCGCACGATCTCGCGGGCCTCCTCGTCGTCGGCCAGCGAGCGGGTGGCCGCGGCCTTGATGTCGGCGGCCACGTTGAGCACCTCCTCGAAGCGCTCCCGCTCGTAGAGGCTCTCGGTGAAGCCGAGGCCCGTGCGGGCGATCGCGGCGAGCGTCTCGCTCCAGCGGGCGAGGTCCCGGGCGAACCCCTCCGGGCCGGGCGCGGCGTCGTCCTCCACCGGGGTCACGCTACTGCGGTGCCGCGTCAGCTCACCGTGTGGAGCACGGCCCGCTCGATCTCGGCGCGGTGGAACTCGTCGGTGACCTTGCTGGCGTTGGCCGCCTGCACGTAGAACGTGTCGACGACGTCCTCGCCGACCGTCTGCACGGTGGCGTGGCGGATGTCGAGGTCGAGCTCGGCGAGCGCCTTGGCGATGCGGTGCAGCACGCCGACGCCGTTCGGCGCGCGCACCTCGAGGACCGTCGACACCGTCGACTCGCCGTCGTGGAACTGCACCGACGGCGGGCTCGGGGCGGCGGCCTGGGTCCGCCGGCGCCGCCGGTACGTCCGGGCCCGCTCGGCCAGCCGGGCCTCGATGGCGAGCTGCCCGGCGAGCGCCCGCCGGAGGTCGACGACCACCCGCTCCCAGTCGGCGCCGCCGCCGCGGGCGGCAGCACGCGGAACTGCGACGCGGCCATCAACGGACCGCCCAGCTCGCCGGAGTAGGCCCAGGCCGTCAGCACGTCCAGGCCGCGCAACGCCAGCACGCCGGCGACGCGGGCGAACGCGCCGGTGACGTCCTGGCAGACGACGGTGATGCGGTGCGTCCCGGGTTCGCCGGGCGCCACCTCGTCGGCCTCGAGGCGCACGTCGATGCGGCCGGCCGCCATCGTCGACAGCGTCCACCCGTCCGGGAAGGTCCCGTACGTGCCGGCCGGCACGTCGCCGCCCTGCAGGGCGTGGTCGGTGCGGGCGACGAGGTCGGCGACGAGCTGCTCCTTCCACGAGCCCCACGCCGACGGACCCGTGGCCAGCGAGTCGGCCTCGGTCAGGGCGTGCAGCAGGTGGAGCGTCGAGACGTCGCCGACCGCGTCGGCGACGCGCCGCACCGTCGCCGGGTCGGACAGGTCGCGCCGCACCGCCACCTCGGCGAGCAACAGGTGGTGCTGCACGAGCAGCACGAGCGTCGCCACGTCGTCGTGGGCGACTCCCATCCGGGGGGCCACGGTGCGCACCATGGCCATGCCGTTCTCGGTGTGGTCGCCGGGGGTCCCCTTGCCGAGGTCGTGGAACAAGGCGCCGAGCAGCAGCAGGTCGGGCCGGTCGACGCGGTCGGTGAGCATGGCGGCGTTGGCGGCCGTCTCCCAGAGGTGACGGTCGACGGTGAAGCGGTGGTAGGCGTTGCGCTGGGGACGGCTGCGCACCGACGCCCACTCCGGGAGGACGCGGACGAGCAGCCCACGCTGGTCGAGCGCCTCGAAGACGTCGATGGCGCGATGGCCCTGCTCGAGCAGGCCGATCAGCTCGGCCAGCGCGCCATCGGGCCACGCGTCGGTCCACGCCGCGGCGTCGACGCCGTCGGCGAGGCGGTCGAGGGCGCCGCGCGACAGCAGGACGCCGCGCTGCGCCGCGAGGCGCGCCGCGCGCAGCAGCAGGACCGGGTCGCCGGCCGGATCGGCCCGTCCGGTCAGCTCGACCTCACGGTCGACGACGGTGACGCCGTCGCCGACGCGCTCCTCGTGCCCGAGCTGGTGCCGCGAGACGTGGCGCCACGCGCCGGCGGCGATCCAGGCGATGCTCCGTCCCGCGGCGGCCACGTCGGCCATCAGCTCGTCTGCGGTCGCGACACCGAGCCGGGCGGCGACGGCGTCCTGCTCCTCGAGGTGCAGCACATCGCCGGGGCGGCCCTTCTCCCGGTGCAGGGCGACGCGCACGTCGAGCAGCGTGCCGTAGCAACGGTCGAGCGTCGCCATGTCGTCGGCCGGCACGAGGAGGTCGGCGGCCGCGGCCCACCTCAGCGTCTGCACGTCGCGCAACCCGCCGTGGCCGTCCTTGAGGTCCGGTTCGAGGAGGTAGGCGACGTCACCCGCCTGCTGCCGGCGCTCCAGGACCTTCGACCGCAACGCATCGAGCCACTGCCGGCCGTGCCGGCGGAAGCGGGCCAGCCCGTCACGGACCAGCCGGCTGCCGAGCTCCTCGTCGCCGGCGAGCGGGCGGGCCGACAGCAGCGCCGTCGCGGTGTCGAGGTCCTCGTCGGCCAGGGTCAGCTGCTCCGACAGCGAGCGCACGGCGTGACCGAGCTTGAGGCGGGCGTCCCAGAGGGGGTACCACAGCGCGGTGGCCACCTCGTCGACGGCGGTGCGCCGGCCCTCGTGGACGAGGAGCACGTCGACGTCGCTGTACGGCGCCAGCTCCCGGCGCCCGTAGCCGCCGACGGCGACCAGGGCCACCGCACCCTTCGGGCGGCGGCCCAGCCCGGCCACGGCGTCGGCGTAGAGCCCGACGATCAGCTCGTCCGTCGCGTCGGACAGCGCACGGCAGAGCGCCAACCCACCCAGCGTGGGGTCGGCGATGAGCTCGTCGCGCCGAGTGGTCAGGGTCGTCCCCATTGCCAGCGCAAGGGTACGGGATTCGGCGGCGGCGTGCCTAGGGTGACCCGGTGGGCACCCGTCTCGGCGCGACAGCAGCGGCGTTCGTCGTCGCGTTCGCGCTCAGCGCCTGCGATGACGACAGCGCGGTCAGCCCGACGTCGACGTCGGCGCCGCCCGCCACCACGACCATCGTCCCGGTGCGCGAGCCGGACAACGTCCTGCGCATCGGACTGCTGCTCCCGCAGTCGGGTGACGGGGCCGTGATCGGGCCGCCGCTGATCCACGCCGCTGAGCTCGCCGTGCAGGAGATCAACGCGGCCGGTGGCGTCCGGGGCGCGCCGGTCGAGCTGGTCGCCGCCGACGAGGGCACCAGCGCCGCCTCGGCCATGGATGCCATCGACGAGTTGATCGACCAGGACGTCGACGCCGTCGTCGGTCCGGCGTCGTCCAACACCGCACTGGCCGTCGTTGACGAGCTCGTGGGGGCCGGTGTGCTCACGTGCTCGCCCACGGCGACCGCGCTGGCCCTCGACGACTTCCCGGACGCCGGGCTGTTCTTCCGCACGGCGCCCAGCGACTCCCTGCAGGCGATCGCGATCGCCCGCCTGGCCGAGGAGACCGGCGCGCTGACCGCCGGCGTCGCCTACCTCGACGACGTGTACGGCCGGCCGCTCGCCGACGCCACCATCGCGGCCTTGCGCAGCCGGGGGTTGAACGTCACCGACGCCGTCGCCTTCGTGGCCAGCGACGAGAGCCTCGCCGAGCAGGCGACCAGCGTCGCCTCCGGCGACGCCAGCGCCATCGTCGTCATCGGCGACGCCGACCAGGGGATCCGCATGCTCGAGGCGCTCAGCCAGACCCCGGGCGGGCTCGACGCGTCGGACGTGCCCGACATCATCGTCAACGACGCCGTCCGGCGAGCGCCGAGCAACCGCGTCGTCGGGCTCGGCGAGGTCGTGCTCGACCACATCAGCGGCGTCTCGCCGCGCGCCCTGCCGGACGACGAGGACGAGCCGCCGGACGCCTTCGCCACCAACGCCTACGACTGCGTCAACCTGATCGCCCTCGCCGCCGTGCAGGCCGGGGTCGACGACAGCGTCGGGATGCCCGACGCCCAGGAGATGGCAGCCGCGCTGCCGACCGTCAGCGGCGGCGGCCAGCCGTGCCGGCAGTTCGTCGAGTGCATCGAGCTGCTCGGCGACAACCGCGGCTTCGACTACGACGGCCCCGGTCCCGGCGTCGAGATCGGTCCCGACGGCGACCCCGCCCAAGGGTGGTACGACGTGTTCTCGTTCGACCCGGCCGGCATCGACGTCTCCGAGGCCAACCCGCTCGTCGTGCCCTGACCCATGCGTTCTGTCGTTTGGTGGCGGCCCGATCGGGCCGCCACCAAACGACAGAACGGGGGCTGTCAGCGGTGCAGGCCGTCGAGGATGTCGTCGATCGTGGCGACGTAGCCGACGTAGAAGCGCCCGAACTCGCCGTACAGCGCGGAGCCCTTGTCGAAGCGCATCGTGTAGACGACCTCCTTCACGACCTCGGGCGTGACGGCGAACAGCGTCACGCCCCACTCGAAGTCGTCGAGACCCGTCGAACCGGTGATCAGCTGGACCACCTTGCCGGCGAACGTGCGCCCGCTCTTGCCGTGCTCGCGGCATCATCTCGTCGCGCTGCTCGTACGGCGTGGCGTACCAGTTGGCGTGGGCCTCGCGCCGCTTGGTCATCGGGTAGAAGCAGAACACCGGCTTGCCCTCCGGCGGCAGCGTCGGGTACAGCCGCTCGCGCAGCAGGTGCTCGGGCATGCCCTTGGCGTACTCGCTGACCTCGGTGAGGCTGACGTAGCTGTCGACGACGTCGAGACCGGCGGCCTGCAGGCCGCTCTGCAGCGCCCGCAGGACGGTCCAGTCCCGGTGCAGGGCCATCACCGCGAGGTCGCACTTGTGGCCGAGGACCGCGGCCGTGACGACCTGCCCCTCGGCCGCCTCGAACGTCTTCAGCGCGGCGCCGACCGCCTCGCGGTCGACCGTCTCGCGCGCTCGGGTGAAGAGGTGGAGGACACCCAGGCCGGTCTCGGTGCGCATGACCGCCACCCTATGGGGAGTACCGGTTGTAGCCGTCGCCGCGGACGAAGCCGGCGAGCGTCAGCCCCGCCCGCCGAGCGGCGTGGACGGCGAGCGCGGTCGGCGCACTGACGGCGACGAGCGTGCCGAAGCCGGCCGCCCACGCCTTCTGCACCATCTCCACCGAGGCCCGGCCGCTGACGAACAGCCCGAGGCCCGACGCCGGCAGGCGACCGGCGAGCAGGAGCGATCCGACGACCTTGTCGACGGCGTTGTGGCGCCCGACGTCCTCGCGGGTCACGAGCACCGCGCCGGAGGCGTCGAACGCCGCTGCGGCATGGACGGCGCCGGTGGCGTCGAACAGCCCCTGCCCGCCGAGCACGCCGGCCGGCACGGCGGCGACGACCGCCGGGTCGATCGGCGGCTGCTCGGGCAGCGGCGCCAGCCGGTCGAGGAGGGCGTCGATCTGGTCGTTGCCGCACCACCCGCAGCTCGACGACGTCGGCCCGAGGCGCGGCACCGGCACCGGCGCCCGACCGCCGGTCTCGACGGTCACGTCGTTGAACTCCGACGCCACCGCCGAGCCGTTGGCGCAGTAGCGGACGCCGGTCACCGCCGCCCCCGTCAGCAGCCCCTCCGTGAAGCAGAACCCGGCCGCCAGCTCGAAGTCGTTGCCGGGCGTGCGCATGGTCGTGGTGACCACGTGCCCGTCGAGCTGGATGGTCATCGGCTCCTCGACGATGAGCTCGTCCGGCCGGCGGCGCTCGCGGCCGCCCTCGACGCGGGTGACGATCATCCGCTCGGTCCGCGTGCGCGCCACGAGGTCACGCTAATCGTGGCCCTCGCCGGTCCCTCCCGCCGCGGACGCCGTCAGCCCCACTCCACGTGGAGGGCACGTGGCCCGCGGAAGCCGATGATGGGCATGAACTCGAAGGTCTGCTCCCCGCGCAGGCGCAACGTGGGCAGGGCGGCGGCGAGCTCCTCGAGGACGACCCGGGCCTCGAGGCGAGCCAGTGCCGCCCCGAGGCAGAGGTGGGGGCCGGACCCGAACGACAGGTGCTGGTGGGCGTTGGCGCGACGGAGGTCGAACTCGTCGGGGCGGGTGAAGACGGCCGGGTCGCGGTTGGCCGCGCCGATGCACACGAGCACGTCGGCGCCGGCGGGCAGTTCCACGCCGCTCAGCGTGACGGGCACCGTCGTGCGCCGCCGCCAGTGCACGACCGACGAGTCGAACCGCAGGACCTCCTCCACGGCCCCCGGGATGGCCGCCGGATCGGCGACGATCTCCGCCCAACGCGCACGGTCCTCGAGCAGCCGGCGCAGCGCGTTGCCGAGCAGGTTGGTGGTCGTCTCGTGCCCGGCGAGGAGGAGCCCGAACAGGATCGTCGACACCTCCTGCTGGGTGAGCGGCAGCCCGTTGTGATCGGGCGTGTGGACGAGGTCGGACGTGAAGTCCTGACGCGGGGCGGCTCGACGATCCTCGGCGAGCGCCTCGCAGTAGCGCCAGAACGACGCCATGCCCGTGGCGATGCCGACCTGCTCGGCTTCCGACGCCCGCCCGAACATGAACAGCAACCGGTCGGCCGAGCCCTGCTTCACGGCGGCGACGTCGGCCGGTGGGACACCGAGGATCTCGAAGATGACGAGAGCCGGCAGCTCCCACGTGAGCGCCGACACGACCTCGGCCTGGCGGGCGTCGAGCCGTTCGTCGATGAAGCGGCGCACGAGGCCGCGCACGAACGGCTCCATCTGGGCCACCCGGCGGGGGCTGAAGGCGGCTTGCGCGATGCGGCGCGTGCGGGTGTGGGCCGGCGGGTCGACGTTGGTCAGCGTCGGGATCGAGCGGAACCCGCCTTCGGCGAGCGCCCGGCCGGCCGCCGGGCAGACCGGGCTGATCGGCGCCAGGGCGTTGGCGGCGGAGAACGACTCGTGGTCGCGCAGCACGCGGCGGGCGTCGGCGTGGCGCGACACCACCCAGTAGCCGAGCTCGTCCGACCACACCACGGGCCGGTGCTCGACGAGGTGGGCGAACTGCGGGTACGGATCGGCGAGCGCCTCGCCGCCGAACGGATCGAAGCTCATTGCCAACCCTCCCGTCCTCGCCCGGTCCACACGGCGGCCGTGGCGCCATGCCACCAGCATGATCGTCAGCGGGCGGGCCGTCATGCAGAGCGCCTGCAGAACACCTGGAGTTGATCCGCCCCAGGCCCACCGCGCGGCGGGGCCGGCACTACAGTCCGCGGCCATGGAGCCTCTCGACCCGCTGCTCCCGGGCACCGCGCCACCGCCGTCACCGCCTCCGCTCGACGATCCGACCGACGGACCGGGCGATCCGACGGTCGGCGCCGGCATCGCCGACACCCGCGGGGTCGTCACCAGCTACGCGCCGATCGTCGCCGCCGAGTTCGTCGGCACCGCCGTGCTGATCATGTGCGGCCCGGGCAGCGCCATCCTCGCCGCCAGCGAGATCGGCACCCTCGGCGTCGCCCTGGCGTTCGGCTTCGCCCTCGTGATCCTGGCCTACGTCATCGGCCCGATCAGCGGCTGCCACATCAACCCGGCAGTCACGCTCGGCATGCTGCTGGCGAAGAAGATCACGCCCCGCCACGCCGGCTACGCATGGGCCGCGCAGGTGCTCGGCGGGATCTTCGGCGCCGCGATCATCTTCGGCATCGCCAGCGGCCGCGAGGGGTGGGAGCGCGGCCCGTTCGCCTCCAACGGCTGGGATCGCGACGGCTTCAGCGGCCTCGGCGCCGTGATCATCGTCGAGATCGTGTTCACCGCCCTGCTGGTGTTCGTGGTCCTCTCCACGACAAGTCGCCGCTTCGCCCCTGGCTTCGGCGGACTGGTGGCGGGCATCACACTGGCCGTGATCCACCTGGCGACGATCCCCGTCGACAACACCAGCGTCAACCCGGCCCGCAGCCTCGCCACGGCCCTCTTCGCCGACACGGATCCCAGCGCCCTCGGCCAGCTGTGGGCGTTCATCGTGTTCCCGTTGATCGGCTCCCTCGTCGGCGTCTTCGTGTGGTTGCTCGTCGACGAGGCCACGCTGGAGTCGACGATGCTCGACACCGACATGCTGCGCCAGACTCGCGACGCGCTCGACGACGTGATCGACTGAGCTGGGCGAGTCACGACGTCACCCGGCGGCGCCGCCTGCGGCGTCTGATCGGCGTGACCACCGCCATGGCCACCGCCGACGACGTCGAGACGTACCGTCGCCACGCCGGGGAGCTGATCCGCTACGCCACGGCCCTCGTCGGGCCGGACGACGCGGCCGACGTCGTGTCCGACGCCGTGCTCGCCGCCTTCGCCACGCGTGGATGGCGCGACGTGACCAACCGGCGGGCCTACCTCTACCGGGCCGTGCTGCACCGCAGCGCGTCCCACCACCGCAGCACGGCACGCCGGCGGCGGCGGGAGACCGCGGTCGCCGCGGCCGCTCCGCCGTTCGCCGCCGAGCCGCCGACGCCGTCCGTCGACGCCCACCGGGCGTTGGCGGCGCTCAGCCAGCAGCAGCGGGCCGTCGTCTTCCTGACCTATTGGGAGGACCGCACACCGGCCGACGTCGCCACCCTGCTCGGCGTCTCCGAGGGCACCGTGCGCAAGCAACTGGCCCGGGCCCGCGAGCACCTCCGGAGGATCCTCGATGCCTGACATCGACCTGGACACCCGCATCCGCGAGCTCGTGGCCCGCGCGGTCGCCGACGCGCCCCCGCGCCCGAGCTCGACCACCTGCCCGTCCCCACCATCGTGCCGGACCGTGACGGCCGCCGGTGGTGGATCGGCGGCGGCGCGGCCGCGCTCGTCGCGGCAGCCGCGGTGATCGCCGCGCTCCTCTTCGTCGGCCGGTCCGACGAGACGGTGACGACACCGGCGACCACGCCCACGACCGTGCCGGACCCGACCGTGCCGGACGCGACCGTGCCCGACGGCACCACCGTGCCGACGGTCCCGGCCGTGGTGCCGCCGACCACCGTCGCGCCGCCGACGACCGCCCCGGGCCCGGTCGTCGGCGGTGCGTCCATCGCCACCGCCGGACCCGACGGCGTCGTGCTGCGCGACGCCGCGCTGACCCCGATCCGTACGCTCGACGTGCCGATGGCGATCGCCCTGCCGATGGCCGACGGTCGGGTGATCGTGCAACGGGTCAGCGACCCGTTCGAGGAGGGCGATCACACGCCCCTCGTGTGGGCGCTCGACGGCTCGTTGACCGAGCTGGTGCCGGACGTCTCCTGGGCGGGACCGGTGACGCTGCACGACGTCGCCAACGTCGACGGCGTGCCGACGCTGCTGTACAGCGTCAGCACGGACATCGAGGACCCCGAGGCGGCGCGCGAGCAGCTGTACGCGAGGACGCTCGACGGCCCGAACGCCGGCACGACCACCCTCGTCGGCGACATCGGCGGTTGGGAGTCGGGCACAGGGCGGCTGCACCTCTCGTCCAACGGGTTGATCGTCGGCGAGGAGACGGTCCGGCGCCAGCAGAGGGCCGCTGTTCATGATCCTCCCGGGCGCCTCCGGCGAGGGCACGGTCGGCGGGATCACGCCGGCGACGTTCGGCCTCGAAGAGTCGTACGGCGACTGCGAGACCTGCCCAGGCGCCTTCACCGCGTCCCCGGACGGGATGACCCTGGCGTGGATCGAGAACGCCAGCCTCGTCACCTGAGCGCGTCGTCGGCGGCGACACCGACGACCCCGCCCCCGTGCCATTGGCGAGGACGCCGGCGGGCGGTGACCTCGACCTGCTCGACGACGGGCGGATCCTGATCTCCCAGCCCCGCTACCTGGACGCGCCGCCGCCCCAGGCCGTGCTCACCGATCCCGCCACGGGGGCGATCGTCCCGCTCGAGGAGGGCTTCGCCACGCACGGCCCGGCGATCCCCCGGCCGCAGGGTGTCCCTTCACCGCCGCCGCCCACGACGACGACGCCGGACATCCCCGTCCCGCTCCAGTCGGTCCTCGTCGCCGGACCCGACGGCGTGGCCGAGTACTTCGACGGGACGACGCGGGTGCTGACGACGGAGCCGATGGTGATCGCCCTGGCCTCCGGCGACGGGCGCATCATCACGCAGCGCCAGGCCGGCCAACCGCAGGGCCGGCCGTGGACCGAGGCCGACACGGTCCCGCTCGAGCTGCAGCCGGACGGCTCGCTGCGCACGCTGTTCGGCGGCGCCGACTGGGACGGGGCCACCGTGCTCCACGACATCGAGCTGGTCAACGGCCGGCGGCTCCTGCTCTACAGCAGTCAGGTGGAGCAGGTCCCCCAGGAGTCCAACGAGGACCTCTGGGTCGCCGACCTCGACACCGGCGAGCGGTTCCTGGTCGCCAACGGGATCGGCGGCTGGGAGTTCGGCACCAGCCGGCTGCACCTCGGTGCCAACGGCCTGGTCGTCGGCCAGCGCAACAGCGGGCCGACCTGGGGGCCGATGTTCCTGCCCGTGCCGCCGCCCTTGGCCAGCGTCGAGTTCCCGACCGCCGCCGACGTCGGGCTGGAGGAGAACTACCCGGACTGCGCCGACTGCCCGTCGGCGTTCACCGTGTCGATCGACGGCCGCCAGCTGTACTGGCGGGCGGGCGCCGAGCCGACGCTGGTCCGGACGTCGGTGGAGACCCCTGGCGAGCCGGAGCCCGTCGTGACCTTCCCCGACGGCCTCGTGACCGACTTCGACGTCGAGTTCGACGCCGTGCTGGTGAACTACTTCGCCCCGTTCGGCGAGAGCGGCCAGCCGGCCGTCATCGTGCCGGTGGACGGCGGCGACCCGATCCCCCTCCCCGGCCTCGTCGCCACGTTCCCCCCGATCGGCTGACGAGGTTCTGGGTCCTGGTCCCGCCCCTCAGCGGGCGAGATCCAGGACCCGAAACGGGGGCCCGGACGCACCACCGCCGAGCCAGGACTGGCTCGGCGGAGCATGTCTGCGGTCGGAGCCGGGTCGACTTGCTCGGCCCGGCGGAGCCCCGACGGTGGGGGGTTCCAAAGGGGGGAGGGTTTCCCTCCCCCCTTGACGGTCTAGAAGTCCATGTCTCCGCCGCCGGGCATGCCGCCGCCGGCACCGGCCGGCTCGGGCTTGTCGGCGATGACGGCCTCGGTGGTGAGGAACAGGGCGGCGATCGACGCCGCGTTCTGCAGCGCCGAGCGGGTGACCTTGGCCGCGTCGATGACGCCGATCTTCACGAGGTCCTCGTAGTCGCCGGTGGCGGCGTTGAGGCCCTCGGCGCCCGACAGGTCGCGGACCCGCTGGACGACGACGCCGCCCTCGAGGCCGGCGTTCTCGGCGATCTGCTTGAGCGGCGCCTCGAGCGCCTTGGCGACGATGCGGGCGCCGGTGGACTCGTCACCCTGGAGGCTGTCGGCCACCTTGTTGACGGCCGCCTGCGAGCGCAGCAGCGAGACGCCACCGCCGGGCACGACGCCCTCCTCGATGGCCGCCTTCGTCGTCGACACGGCGTCCTCGATGCGGTGCTTCTTCTCCTTCAGCTCGACCTCGGTGGCGGCACCGACCTTGAGCACGGCCACGCCGCCCGACAGCTTGGCGAGGCGCTCCTGGAGCTTCTCACGGTCGTAGTCGGAGTCGGTGTTCTCGATCTCGGCCTTGATCTGGTTGATCCGGCCCTTGATGTCGTCCTCCGAGCCGCCGCCCTCGACGATCGTCGTCTCGTCCTTGGTGACGATGACCCGCTTGGCGCCGCCGAGCAGGTCGAGGGTGACGTTCTCCAGCTTGAGGCCGACCTCCTCGGAGATCACCTGGCCGCCGGTGAGGATGGCCATGTCCTGGAGCATCGCCTTGCGCCGCTCGCCGAAGCCCGGCGCCTTGACGGCGACCGACTTGAACGTGCCGCGGATCTTGTTCACGACGAGCGTGGCCAGGGCCTCGCCCTCGACGTCCTCGGCGATGATCACCAGCGGGCGACCGCCCTGCATGACCTTCTCGAGCACCGGCACGAGGTCGCGGACCGACGAGATCTTCGAGCCGACGAGCAGGATGTACGGATCATCGAGGCTGGCCTCCATCCGCTCCGGGTCGGTGACGAAGTAGGGCGAGATGTAGCCCTTGTCGAAGCGCATGCCCTCGACGAGGTCCATCTCCATGCCGAAGGTCTGGCTCTCCTCGACGGTGATCACGCCGTCCTTGCCGACCTTGTCGATGGCCTCGGAGATCATCGCCCCGATCTCGTCGTCGGCCGCCGAGATGCTGGCGACCTGGGCGATCTGGGCCTTGTCGTCGACGTCCTTGGCGAGCTCCTTGATGGACTCGACGGCGGCGTCGACGGCCGCCTCGATGCCCCGCTTGAGGCTCAGGGGGTTGGCCCCGGCGGCGACGTTGCGCAGGCCCTCGCGGACCATCGCCCACGCCAGCACGGTGGCCGTGGTGGTGCCGTCACCGGCGACGTCGTCGGTCTTCTTGGCGACCTCCTTGACCAGCTCGGCACCGATCTTCTCGTAGGGGTCCTCGAGCTCGATCTCCTTGGCGATGGACACGCCGTCGTTGGTGATCGTCGGCGCGCCCCACTTCTTCTCCAGCACGACGTTGCGGCCCTTGGGCCCGAGCGTGACCCGGACGGCGTCGGCGAGCTTGTTCATGCCCGCCTCCAGCCCTCGCCGGGCCTCGGATTCGAACGCGATCATCTTGGCCATGGATTGGTCCTCCGTTGGACGGTTAGCACTCGAACGGTGTGAGTGCTAGCACTCTAGGCCGGTGAGCGCCAGCCGGGCAACCGTCACCCCGCTCGATGGCGTTCTGTCGTTTGGAAAGGGCCCGATCGGGCCGTGACCAAACGACAGAACGGGGGGATCAGCCGCCGGCGACGGCGGGGATGATGCTGACGGTCTGGCCGTCGGGCACGTCGGTGGCGAGGCCGTCGAGGTAGCGCACGTCGTCGTCGTCGACGAACACGTTGACGAAGCGGCGCAGGTTGCCGGCCTCGTCGAGCAGGCGGTCGCCGAAGCCCGGGTGGGCGGCATCGAGCGCCTTGATCACGTCGGCCAGCGATCCGGGCGGCACCTCGACCGTCGACGCCCCGCCGGAGAGCGGACGCAGGGTGGTGGGGATGCGCACGGTGACGGCCATGGGCGAAAACCCTACCGTCCGTGTCGGGAATCGACCCGGTGCGAGACTCCGCCGATGAGCTTCGACACGATCAGGTGGGAGGCGGCCGAGGGCGTCGGCACGCTCACCCTCCACCGTCCCGAGCACATGAACGGGATGACCAACACGATGACCCGTGAGGTGCACGAGCTGCTCCACGAGGTGGCTCGCGACGACGGCGTCGCGGTCGTGATCCTCACCGGCGCGGGGCGCGCCTTCTGCCCCGGGGCCGACCTGAACCACTACACGTCGGGCGCCCCCGGCGAGCCGTCGCGGCCGGAGTACTTCGACGCGCCGATCCTCCTCCACACGATGCCGCAGGTGACGATCGCCGCCATCAACGGCGCCTGCGCCGGTGCCGGACTCGGGTACGCCTGTGCGTGCGACCTGCGCTACGCGGCCAGCACGGCCCGGATGAACACCGCCTTCCTCGACGTGGCGGTCGCCGGCGACATGGGCCTGCCGTGGCTGCTGCCGAGGCTGGTCGGTGCCGGCCGGGCCCGCGAGCTGTCGCTGCTGCCGCGCAAGCTCGACGCCGGCGAGGCTGCCGCCCTCGGGCTGGTCAACGCGGTGTTCGAGCCCGAGGCGCTGCTCGACGAGGTGCGCGCCCGAGCCGCCCGCATCGCCGCCGCCGCGCCGCTGGCCCGCCGCGCCCTCAAGGCCCACTACGTCGACGCCGAGTCGACGCCGTTCGCCGACTTCGTGCACCTCGAGACCGAGCGCCACCTGCGCATCGCCGCCTCGCAGGACTGCCGGGAGGCGTTCGCCGCCTACGTCGAGAAGCGCACGCCGCAGTTCGTCGGCCACTGACGATGTGGCTGCACCTGCGCCAGATCGCCCTCGTCGCCCGCGACCTCGACCAGGTGGTCGGCGACCTCCGTGCGGTGCTCGGCCTGGCCGAGGGGTACCACGACCCGCACATCCACCGCCTCGGGCTGCGCAACGAGGTGCTCACCGCGGGCTCGCAGTTCCTCGAGGTCGTCGCCCCGATCCGCGAGGGCACGACGGCCGAGCGCTACCTCGACCGTCGAGGCGGCGACGGCGGCTACATGATCATCACCCAGACCGACGACCATGCCGCCCACCGGGCCCGCGTCGACGAGCTCGGCGTCCGGATCGTCGGGCAGTTCGACGAGGACGGCTTCACCGACATCCAGTTGCACCCGGCCGACACCGGTGGCACGTTCCTCGAGATCGACCGCCAGGACGGCGACGATCCCGACGGCCCGTGGAGCCCGGCGGGACCGGACTGGGCGGACGCCCGCTGCACCGAGGTCATCGACGGGATCACCGGCGTCGAGGTGCAATGCGTCGAACCCGACCGGGTGGCGGCGCGCTGGTCGTCGATCGTCGCCATCGACGTCGAGGATCGTGACGGCGTGGCCACGATGCCGTTGGCCAACGCGGTGCTGCGCTTCGTCGCCGCCACCGACGGGCGCGGCGAGGGGCTCGCCGGGCTCGACCTGCGCGTGGTCGACGGTGAACGGCTGCGCGCGGCGGCCCGAGCGCGGGGCCTCCTCGTCGATGACGATGCGCGGCCCGAGCACGTGTTGCTCGGCGGCGTCCGCATGTACGTGTGATGCGCGTCCTGGCCGCACTCGACAAGTTCCGCGGCACCGCCTCGGCCGCCGACGCGTGCGCCGCCGTCGGCCACGCCGGTTGGGAGCTCGGCATCGACGTCGACGAGGTGCCGCTCTCGGACGGCGGCGAGGGACTGCTCGACGTGCTCGGCGGCGTCAACCGCACGTCCGTCGTCACCGGTCCGCTCGGCGCACCGGTCGAGGCCGGCTGGCGTCTCGAACGGCGGACCGCCGTCATCGAGATGGCCAGGGCGAGCGGGCTGGTGCTCGCCGGTGGGCCCGAGGGCAACGACCCGCTGCTCGCCTCCACCATCGGGACGGGGCAGCTCGTCGACCGCGCGCTGGAGCAGGGCGCCCGCCACGTCATCGTCGGGCTCGGCGGATCGGCGACCACCGACGGCGGGCTGGGCGCGGTGGAGGCGCTGCGCAGCCCGGCGCGGCTGCGGGCCGTCGAAGTGCAGGTGGCGTGCGACGTCCGCACACGGTTCGTCGATGCCGCCGCCGTCTTCGGCCCCCAGAAGGGCGCCACCCCGGCCCAGGTCGCCCTGTTGACCGCCCGCCTCGACCAGCTCGCCACGCGCTACCGCGACGAGTACGGCATCGATGTCACCGCGCTGGAGGGCGCCGGCGCGGCCGGCGGACTCGCCGGCGGCCTCGCCGCCCTCGGCGCCGAGCTGGTGTCGGGCTTCGACCTCGTCGCCGACCAGCTCGACCTCGAGGAGCGCCTCGCGGCCGTCGACGTCGTCGTCACCGGCGAGGGCTTCCTCGACGCCCAGAGCCTCGACGGCAAGGTCGTCGGCGGCGTCTGTGCGATGGCCGCGGCCGCAGGGCGTCGGGTCATCGTGGTGGCCGGGGACGCCGACCCCGACGTCGTGCCGCCCGGCGACGTCACGGTGGTGTCGCTCGTCGAGCGCTTCGGCGAGCGGCGGGCGCGCGACGAGCCGCGCTGGTGCATCGAGCACGCCGTCCGCGGCGCGCTCGACGTGTGATCAGCCGCCGGCGGCGGTCGTGGTGGTGACGCCGGCGGCCGGAGGCGCGGTCACCGTCGTCGGGTTGAGGTCGGCGAGGGTCTTGCCGGCCGTGTCGGTGCCGACCATGACCAGCACCGTGGACGTCCCCATGCCCGTGTCGATCGGCGGTTCGGCCGGCATCTCCATCACCTGGATCCCGCCCATCGCCGTGGCCACGCTCTGCGCCACCGCCTGGGCGGCGGCGTCGCCGGCGACGTAGTAGACGACCGAGGCGTCGAGGTTGGTGCCGGTGGTGTTGTTGCCCGGCTCGCCCAACGTGTAGCCGGCCCCCTGCAACGCCGCGGTCATGCCCGCCGCGGAGCCGCCGATCCCGCTGGCGTTGGCGACCGAGACGGTGGCGCCGGTGAGCACGGGGCCGGGCAGCGTGGTCGGACCCGGCAGCGTCGTGTTGGTCACCGCATCGGACGTGGCCGGCGTGGAAGTCGTCCGGCGTGGTCGAGCCGGGCGGCGTGATGCCGCTCGAGCCATCGTCGTCGTCGTCGGTGATGGCCCGGAGGATGAGGAACCCCGCCACGACGGCGAGGACGGCCAGCACGATGCTCAGCGTCGACCCGACTGGGGAGCCGGAGTCGCCGACCCGAGGCGGGCGGCGGCCACCGCGCTCGGGCTGGCCAGGCGCCGGCCCGTCAGGTGCGTCCGTCATCGTGTGCCCTCCCCTGCCGCTCGGCGCGGCGACTCGGCTGCATGCAGGCGGCATCGTAGCCGTGGCCCGGATGCGGACAGCGCGCCCCCGATAGTGTCGCGGTCCCGTGGAGGACCTCCCGGCGCGGCCGTTCCTGATCGGTGTCGCGGGCGGATCGTCCTCCGGCAAGACCACCGTCGCCGAGCGGTTGGCCGAGCTGGCCGGCGAGCGGCACCTGGCCCTCATCAAGCTCGACTCGTACTACGTCGACCTCAGCGACCGGCCGCTCGAGGAGCGCCAGGCGTTCAACTACGACCATCCCGATGCCTTCGACTGGCCGTTGCTCAACGACCACCTCGCCGCGTTGCAGCGCCGGTGCGTCGGTGCCGGTGCCGATCTACGACTACGTCCAGCACAACCGGAGCGGCCGCACCCGCGTCGTCCATCCGGCGCGGATCGTCGTCGTGGAGGGGATCCTCGTGCTGTGGGAGCCGACGCTGCGCGAGCGCTTCGACCTCAAGGTCTTCCTCGACACCGACGCCGACCTCCGGCTGATCCGCCGGCTCTGGCGCGACGTCGCCGAGCGGGGCCGCACACCGGAGAGCATCATCGAGCAGTACCTCGCGACGGTGCGGCCGGCCCACGAGCAGTTCATCGAACCGAGCAAGCGCTACGCCGACGTGATCATCCCGGAGGGCGGCCTCAACCGGCCCGCCCTCGACGTCCTGCTCGCCCGGGTGCGCGAGCTGGCCGTCGACGGCGGCGCCGGCTGAGGCTCAGCCCGGGGGACTCACTCCGCTCAGTCCTGTCTCTCCGCAGGAACGTCGCGCCGCTGGCGCAGCTCGTGCTCGTCGATCTCGCCGCGGGCGTAGCGCTCGGCGAGGACCCGTTCGCCGGCCTGGCGTGGGCCGGCGACGCGCCAGCGGCGGCCGACGACGAAGAACACGGTCACCCACAGGCCGAAGAAGAACAGTGGCACGAGGGGGAACCACGGGAACCAGCCGCCGTGCCAGCGGTCGTGATGGGCGAGGAGGGTGGTGGCGAGCGTGCTCATGACGTGACGTCCCTTCTGGTGAGCAGGGTCATGGTGGTGACGGCGGCGACACCGACGTAGACGACGCCGGTGACGAGCGCACGGGAGAGCGAGATCTCGGGAGTGCCGCCCTGGATGACGGCGCCGAGGACCTGTCCCGGGAACAGCCGGTAGCCGGTGCTCCACGAGTCGACGAGGATGTTCTCGAGCGGGCCGGCCCAGGCGAACCCGACGGCCAGCGCGAGGGGTGCCGAACGGAAGATCACGGCCAGCGTGGTGCCGAAGATCGCCCAGCCGGTCACACCGGCGAGGGCGGTGGCGTAGTCGCCGAGGCCGTGGCCGAGCCCAGCGAGCGAGAACCACGCCGACGTGTCGATGTCCTTCGACGGCGCGACGGCCAGGGAGATGACGAACGACAGGAGCTCGGTGAGCGCCAACGCGGCGGCGCCGACGATCAGCGCGCCGGCGAGCTTGCCCGTGATCATCCGCAGGCGGTGTGGTTCGCGCAGGAGCAGGGCCCGGAACGTGCCCCCGGAGAACTCGGTGGCGACGAGCCCGATGAACGTGACGAACACGAAGAAGCCGACGAACGAGACGCCGACGGCGAACGCCTCCGTGCCGCCGCCGGCGTCGGCGAGCCGGGCGATCGACGTCCCGCCGCGGGCGGCGACAGGGCCGTCGTCGGTGGCCGCCGCGTAGACGGCGATGGTAGCGACGGTCGCGTACAGCACGCTCGCCGCTGCGGTGGCGATGATGGTGCGGCGGCGCACGAGGCGCAGCAGCTCGGCGTGGATGATGTGGATCATCGGCGGTCTCCTTCCAGGTCGGCGTCGACGAGGGCGAGGTAGCGCTCCTCCAACGACGTGCGCAGTGGGCTCAGCTCGACGAGGACGATCCCGGCGCCGTGGGCGGCCCGGTTGACGGCCGCCGCGAGGGGCCGACCGTCGACGTGGTCGTCGATGACGACGAGGCGGCCGTCGCGCTGCTCGACGGTGCGGCCCGGTGCGGCGAGCACCCGAGCGAGCACGGCGAGGTCGTCGGCCCGCTCGGGCGCGACGGCCAGGCCGGTGCCCGACCCGCTCATGAACGCGGCCGCCGGACCCTGGTAGCGGGAACGACCGCCGTCGATCATCAGGAGCCAGTCGCAGAGCTGCTCGAGCTCGCTGAGGTCGTGCGACGAGACCAGCACGGTGCGACCGCTGTGGGCGAGCGAGCCGACCAAGTGGCGCATCTCGTGGACGCCCTGCGGATCGAGCCCATTGGCCGGTTCGTCGAGGATCAGGAGGGCGGGATCGCCGAGCAGGGCGGCGGCGATGCCGAGGCGCTGCTTCATGCCGAGGGAGTAGGTGCGGTAGCGGTCGTCGCCGCGATCGCCGAGACCGACGACGTCGAGCAGCGCGGCGATGCCGTCCAGCGGTTGCCGGCCGACGGTGGCGAACATGCGCAGGTTCTCCCGCCCGGTCAGCGCCGGGTAGAAGGCCGGGCTCTCGACCAGCGCCCCGACGCGTGGCAGGTAGGCGGCTGGGTTGTCGATGGGGTCGCCGAGCACCGTGCCCGCGCCGGCCGTCGGCCGCACGAGCCCGAGGAGCATGGCGATGGTGGTGGTCTTGCCGGCGCCGTTGGGCCCGACGAAGCCGGCGACGACGCCGTGGGGGAGCTCGAGATCGAGCCCGTCCACGACCGTGCGGTCGCCGTATCGCTTCGTCAGCCCGTGCACCGAGACGGCTGGGTACTCCATGGGTTCCAGTGTCCGGCCGGCGGGGCCGGCTGGCGTCCGCCCACCGACGGCTCGTCGCGTACGTCAGGCGACGTACTGCCTACTGCTGCCAGCCGGGGCGGACGAGCCCGCTCTCGTAGGCGAACACGACGAGCTGGGCCCGGCCGCGGGCACCGACCTTGGCCATCGCGCGGCCGATGTGGGTGCGCGCGGTGGCCGTGCTCATGATGAGGCGGGCGGCGATCTCGTCGTTGCTCAGCCCAGCGGCGGCGAGTGCGACGACCTCGCGCTCGCGGTCGGTCAACAGCCCGAGCGTGGCCGTCCCCGTCGGCTCCTTGGCCCTGGCGGCGAACTCCTCGATCAGCCGGCGGGTCACCCGAGGCGACATCAGGGCCTCGCCGTCGACCACAGCGCGCACGGCGCGGATGAGGTCGGCCGGCTCGGTGTCCTTCACGAGGAAGCCGTTGGCCCCGGCCCTGATCGCCTCGAACACGTACTCGTCGAGGTCGAACGTCGTGAGGATCACCACGTTCACGCCGCCCAGACGCTCGTCACCCGTGATCCGCCGGGTCGCGGCGAGACCGTCGGTGCCGGGCATCCGGATGTCCATCAGCACCACGTCCGGCCGGAGCCTGGCGACGGCCCGCACCGCCGCGTCGCCGTCGGCGGCCTCACCGACGACCGTGATGTCGTCCTGGGCGTCGAGCAGGGCGCGGAACCCGGCCCGCACGAGCGCCTGGTCGTCGGCGAGGACGACGGAGATCACGGCGCACCCACCGGGAGACGGGCGGCGACGCGGAAGCCGCCGCCGGGTCGGGGACCGGCCTCGACGGCGCCGCCGAGGGCGGCCGCCCGCTCGCGCATGCCCGTGATGCCGTTGCCGGCGCGCGGTGCCCCGCCGACACCGTCGTCGAGCACCTCGACCGTGACGTCCTCGTCGTAGCGGAGGCGCACGGTGGCCGAGCGGGCGTGGGCATGGCGGGTGACGTTCGTCAGCGCCTCCTGGACGATGCGGTAGGCCGCCAGCTCGACGGCGGCCGGGAGTGCGCCCGGTCGCCCGTCGTCGTCGAGGCGGACGTCGAGGCCGCTGGCGGCCACGGTCGCGACGAGGTCGTCGAGGTCGTCGAGACGGGGCGCCGGTGCCCGCGGCGCGGCCTCGCCGTGACGCAGGATGTCGAGTGCGCCGCGCAGCTCGCGCAGCGCCTCACGGCTGGCGTGCTTGATCTCGGTCAGCGCCGGTCGGGCCCGCTCGGGCTGCTCGTCGATGAGGTGCAGCGCCACGCCGGCCTGCACGTTGATCAGCGAGATGTGGTGGGCGAGGACGTCGTGCAGCTCCTGCGCCAGCTCGAGGCGCTGCTCGCCCTCGCGCCGCCGCCTGGCCTCCTCCTCGGCGCGGGCGCGCTGCTGGAAGGCGTCGCGCCGCGAGCGGATCAGCTCGGCGACGGCCAGCACGACGACGAGCCACCCTGCGACGAGCACGAACCGCAACAGCGAGTCGCGGTGCTGGCGCGGGTCGAGCGCCGACGCCACCATGAAGCCGACGAAGCCGGCCGCCGCGAGCACCCACGTGGCGCGGCGACGGCCGGCCAGCACCGCGGTCACCAGGGCCACGACGACGCTGACGAAGATCGGGCCGTAGGCGTAACCGAGACCGATGTAGATGCACACGGAGCCGATCGACGCCACCACGGGCAGCAGGGGCCACTTGTCGCGGAACGCCAAGGCAGCCGGCCCGACGAGGACCAGCAGCACGCCCAGCGCGTCCATGCCGCGACGGTCCGGCTGGTTGGCCGCGGCGCCGAACGTCCCCACCAGCTGGAAGATGCCGATGGCGAGCGCGGGGAGCCAGACGCCGACGCGCGAGCGCATGTCGTCACGGTACGGCGGCCGGCCCCGGCCGCCGTCCGCGCTCTGACGTATCGCGCCCTACGCCACGACGCGGACGCCGGGCGGCGGACAGACTGCGCCCATGACGTACGCCCACCCCGCGTTCGACAACCGCGTGTCCCGGCACCTCGGCGTCGACATCCCGATCGTGCAGGCGCCGATGGGGTACATCGCCCGCAGCCGGCTGGCGTCGGCGGTGTCGAAGGCCGGAGCGTGCGGGATCATCGAGACGTCGTCGGGCGAGCTCGACGTGGTGAAGGACGAGATCCGCCTGATGCGCGACCTCACCGACAAGCCGTTCGGTGTCAACATCGCCCAGGCGTTCGTCCGCGACCCGCAGATCGCCGAGTTCGTGATCGACCAGGGCGTGAAGTTCGTGACGACGTCGGCCGGGTCGCCCACGAAGTACACGGGCGTCCTCAAGGCGGCCGGCCTGACGGTGTACCACGTCGTGCCGACGCTGGCCGCCGCGCTCAAGGCAGTGGACGCCGGCGTCGACGGCCTCGTCGTCGAGGGCGGCGAGGGCGGTGGGTTCAAGAGCCCGACACCGGTCTCGACGATGGTGCTGCTGCCGTTGGTGCGGTCGCGCGTCGACGTGCCGATCATCGCCGCCGGCGGCATCGTCGACGGCACGAGCATGGCCGCCGCCTTCGCCCTCGGCGCCGAGGGCGTGCAGATGGGCACGCGCATGGTGTCGTCGGCCGAGTCGCCGGTGCACGACAACTGGAAGCAGGCGATCGTCGCCGCCGCCGACACCGACACGCTGTTCCTCAACCAGCGCCACTCCCCCGCCCTCCGGGTGCTGCGCACGGCCCGCTCGGAGTCCCTGCTGCACGTCGAGCACAACGTGTTCGGCACCGGTTTCGGCGACGCCATGGCCCTCTACTTCGGCGGTGACATGGAGGCGGCCATCGCCATGAGCGGCCAGGTCGCCGGACGCATCGACGAGGTCCGTCCGGTCGCCGACATCATCGCCGACGTGGTCGGCGGGTTCATCGCCACCGTCGAGCGCCTGGCCGCGGGCGGTCGCCCCGGCTGACACCGCCACCACCCCGTTCTGTCGTTTGGCCACGGCCCGATCGGGCCGCCACCAAACGACAGAACGAGGGCGTAGGGTCGAACACATGACCTGGGTCGTGGCCGAGCCAGTCGTCGAGCGCGTGCAGCTCGACGCCGGTTCGTGGGTCGACGTCGTCCGCGGGATGGTGCCGGACGCCGACGCCGTGCACGACGAGCTGGTGGCCTCGGTCCCCTGGGAGCAGGGCCGGGTCTTCCGCTACGAGCGGTGGATCGACGAGCCCCGGCTCGGGGCGTTCCAGGCCGGCGAGCAGCGCCACCCGGCGCTCGTCGAGGTCGAGACGTGGATCAGCCGCCGCTACCGGGTGCGCTTCGGCGGTGTCGCCCTCGCCCACTACCGCCACGAGCGCGACAGCGTGACGTTCCACCGCGACCGCGAGCTGCGCTGGCTCGACGACACCGTCATCGGCGTCTTCACGATGGGCGCCCGGCGCCCGTGGCTGATGCGGCCGATCACCGGCAAGCGGGTCGCCGCCGAGGACGACGACATGACCGACGTCGTCGACCTGGCCCCGGGCAGCGGCGACCTGCTGGTCATGGGCGGGCGCTCCCAGGCCGACTGGCTGCACGCCGTGCCGAAGGTGCGCGGGCGCTCGCGCAGCCGGGTGTCGGCGCAATGGCGCTGGACGTCCAAGCGCGGCCACCGCGACACCAACCCGTCGTACTACGCGCCTCGTCACTTCTCACGCTGACGGGCTACAAACGCGCCATCACCACGACGACGGACCCCACAGCACGCGCGTTCGACCCCGACGCGCTGCGCGAGAAGTACCGGCGCGAGCGCGACAAGCGGTTGCGCCCCGACGGCAACGACCAGTACCACGAGGTCACCGGCGAGTTCGCCCACTTCGTCGACGACCCGTACGTCGAGCGGGTCGAGCGGCCGCCGCTGACCGACGACGTCGACGTGCTGATCGTCGGCGGGGGCTTCGGCGGCCTGCTCGCCGGCGCCCGCCTGCGCGAGGCCGGCATCGACGACCTGCGGATCGTCGAGAAGGGCGGCGAGTTCGGCGGCACGTGGTACTGGAACCGCTATCCGGGCGCCCAGTGCGACGTCGAGTCGTACATCTACCTGCCGCTGCTGGAGGAGGTCGGCTACGTGCCGACCGAGAAGTACGTGCACGCGCCCGAGATCCTCGAGCACAGCCGGGCCATCGGGCGCCACTACGACCTCGAACGGGTGGCCTGCTTCCAGACCGAGGTCACCGGCATGCGGTGGGACGACGAGGCCGCCCGCTGGATCGTCACCACCGACCGCGGCGACGCCATGCGGGCGCGCTTCGTGTGCATGGCCAACGGTCCGCTGCACCGGCCGAAGCTGCCGGCGATCGAGGGCATCGGCACGTTCCGCGGCCACTCGTTCCACACCAGCCGCTGGGACTACGAGTACACCGGCGGCGACTCCGACGGGAACCTCACCGGCCTGGCCGGCAAGCGCGTCGGCGTCATCGGCACGGGGGCCACCGCCGTGCAGTGCGTCCCCCACCTCGGCGCGGCCGCCGAGCAGCTCTACGTCTTCCAGCGCACCCCGTCGTCGATCGACGTGCGGGCCAACCGGCCGACCGATCCGGCGTGGGCGTCAGGGCTGCAGCCGGGCTGGCAGCGCCGGCGGATGGACAACTTCAACAGCCTCGTCACCGGCGTGCCGCAGCCGGAGGACCTCGTCGACGACGGCTGGACCGACATCATCGGCAAGCTGCTCGTGCTGCTGCGCCAGAGCGAGCAGCCCGACTTCAGTGCCGAGGGGCTGGCCCGCACGGTGGAGCTGGCCGACTTCGAGAAGATGGAGCAGGTCCGCGCCCGCGTCGACACCATCGTCAACGACCCGAACACGGCCGAAGCGCTCAAGCCGTACTACCGCCAGTTCTGCAAGCGGCCGTGCTTCCACGACCAGTACCTCGACACGTTCAACCGGCCCAACGTGACGCTCGTCGACACCGAGGGCCGCGGCGTCGACCGGATCACCGAGCGCGGCGTCGTCGTCGGCGACGTCGAGTACGAGCTGGACTGCCTCATCTACGCGACCGGCTTCGAGGTCGGCACCGACTACACCCGGCGGGCCGGCTACGAGATCGTCGGCCGCGACGGCGTGACGCTCACGGGCAAGTGGGCCGACGGCGCGTCGACGCTGCACGGCATGCACACGCGGGGCTTCCCCAACTGCTTCATCTTCAGCCCGACGCAGTCCGGCTTCACGGTCAACTTCCCGCACCTGCTCGACGAGCAGGCCAAGCACGCCGCCTACATCCTGCGTCGGGCCTTCGACGCCGACGCGTCCGTGGTCGAGGTGTCGCGGGCGGCCGAGGACGCGTGGGTGCGCACGATCGTCGAGCTGGCCCAGAACAACATGGACTTCCTCGAATCCTGCACGCCCGGGTACTACAACAACGAGGGCCGGCCCGGCGACCGCGGCGTGCGCAACGGCTTCTACGGCGCCGGCTCGATCGCCTTCTTCAAGGTCCTCGAGGACTGGCGGCGCGAGGGCAGCCTGGCCGGCCTCGAGCTCACGCGTTGCTGAAGGCGAGGATGACGGGCACTCAGGCCGCGGCGACGACAGATCTTCCGCCGGGGGGCGACGACATCGGCCGCCGCCCTCCGGCAGAAGCCCCTGGCGGGGGCTGGGGTGCGGACGCGTGGCTCACCGATGTGAGCGGACGTCGCGGTGTCGGCTCGCTGGTGGCGACGTGGATCACGCCGAGCAACATGGCGAGGACCACGAACCACATGAGGACGACGGCCAGGATGATCGTGATCATGTCGTCGAGGCTGCCGTGGCCGCCGGCGACCCCTGTCCTCAGTCTTGATGAATTCCGGACGGCAACGGGTCACCGGAGTCGGACCGCGTCACCGACGACGGCGCGGCCACAGCTTCCCGAACGCGTACGCGGCGTACACGATGGTGTTGAAGCCGACGAAGACGGCGAGGAGCTGGAACCACCGGTTCTCGACGAGGCCCGATGCCGCGAGCATCGTCATGGCGACACCGGCGCGACCGTGGCAGGGTTCCAGCGCTTGGAGCGACCCAGCGCGATGTCGACGAGCGACTTCACGTAGACGAGCTGCAGGACGATGGCGTACCCGAGCTCGAGGACCAACGGAAGCAGCGACCAGGCGGGCGCGCCATCCGCCGGGCCACACCGTCGCCGTCCGCTCGACGGCGAAGAGGATCCCGATCAGCAACCAGAACACGACGACGACGAGGACGCCGAACGCGAGGTACGAGAGCACGCTGAGGGTGAGGTACGACATGAGGGCGACCACGCCGTAGCCGAGGGCGAACTGCTGGGCCCAGTACGCGCGCCGTGGCAGAGGAGATGCCGTACATCCCGATGTTCTCCAGGGCCCCTCGCTGCCAGCGTTCCCGTTGGTGCCAGAGGTCCCGCCAGCTCGGCATCAGCTCCGTGCGGACACGGCAATGGCGTGGCGACACCATGCGGGCGCCGAGCGTCTTCAGCGCGATGGTGAGCTCGTTGTCCTCGGTGAGCGAGTACGTGTCGTACACATGGCCGGGTTCGCCAGGGAGGACCGAGCCGCGCGCCTCGGCCACTGCTGCGAGGGCGTCGGCGCGGAACACCGACGCCGTCCCGGTCAGCACGAACACGCGGCCCTTGCGACGCGAGATGTCACGGCCGTAGCGCAGGTACTCGTTGCGTTGCATCTGCGCCAGCAGGCCGGGCGCGTCGTCGCCGGTGAACACGCCGCCCACCGCATCGAGGTCGGCCGCCGCGTCGAACTCGGCGATCGCTCGTTCGAGGAAGTCGTCGACCATCACCGTGTCGGCGTCCATCACCAGCACGACGTCCAGCGGACCGAGCGTCGGCAGCAGGCGAGCCAGGAGCTGGTTCAGCCCGCCCGCCTTGCGGTGCCGGTTCTCGACGGTCGTGTACACGTCGGCGCCGTGCGCACGGGCGACGTCGGCGGTGTCGTCGGTGCAGTTGTCGGCGATGACCCAGATCGCCTCGGGCGGTCTCGTCTGGCGGCG
This sequence comes from uncultured Acidimicrobiia bacterium, assembly GCA_963784255.1. Classification (GTDB taxonomy): domain Bacteria; phylum Actinomycetota; class Acidimicrobiia; order Acidimicrobiales; family Ilumatobacteraceae; genus JALZMG01. The sequence goes on from CAWAQO010000010.1 coordinate 82,561, forward strand.
GAGCGATGCCAGCGTGGCCGGGATGTGACGCGCCTCGTTGCGCGCCGGGATCAGCGCCGTCACCGCGATCGGACCCGCCGGGCGAGCGCTCGTCGCCTCGTCGCGCAGCGGTCGGCTCGTCGCATCCTCGGGCCGGCCAGCCGACCGCGTCATCCGCCGCGCCGCCCACACGTCGAGACCAACGACGAGGAGCGCGAAGGCCAGCGCCGTCAGCAGACCGGCGAGCACCAGCGACAGGGTCGGTGTCGTGTACACCAGGAGCAGGTCGAACGGCCCCACGGCCAGCTCCTTCGACATGCGGCGGTGGACACCGCTGCGGGCGGCCACGAGCATGGCCAGTGCCATCGCGACCAGCCCGCTGCCGACCACGAGCGCGGGCACCGCCCGCACCAGCCACGACGGCGGCGCCGCCGCACCCCGCCGGCGATCGGGCGTGGCGCGCTCGGGTGAGAGGGCCGGGGCAACGGGGTCGCGGTCGCCCACGGCTGTCGACGCTAACGGACCGCTGGCGACGGTCCATGGACCCCGACCACGCCGGTGCCGAGGACCCGGAGGAGGGACCAAGGTCCCGACTTCGCGTCAAGCATAGGTTTACGGAATGAATAGGTACTGAGTGAAGTTAGTCATAGCTGCAGGGTAGCCACACAAGAGAGGAGCATCGAGAGATCGTGGACGTCGTCATGGCGGACCGCCGAGGGACATCCGGGGTACAGGAGGAGCGGGCGCACGAGCTGCCGCGCCGCGCTGTTCGGCATCGAGGCGTCAGCTGAGGGGCTGAGCCGGCATCGCCAGCTGTTGTCGGCCGAACAGGCCGACGAGCTGATGCGCTGGCTGGCCGACGAGGTGCGCCGGGTGCGCATGTTGCTGGAGGGGCGCACCACCGCTCCGAGCACGTTCGATCTCGGTCAGGCGATCGGCCCGGTCATCGGGTGCGCGCGTGCGTCCGGTCTCGATGTGCGCTGCTCCGTCCCACGGGGTGTCACTGTCGTCGGCGACCGGCACCGGTGTGCGCAGGTCGTGCTCGCCCTGCTGGAGAACGCCCGTACCCACGCGCCGGCCTCGCCGGTCGACGTCCGCGCCAGCGAACTGTGCGGCAAGGTCGCGCTGTACGTCGAGGATCGCGGGACCGGTGTGTCGTCCCAGCTGCGCCCCCGGCTGTTCGAGCGCGGCGTGTGCGGCGTCGACGGCGTCGGGTCCGGTCTCGGTCTGTACGTCGCGCAGCGCATCATGGAGGAACAGGGAGGCACCATCGCCGTCCGCTCCCGACCTGGTGGCGGCGCCACGTTCGTCGTGCACTTCGCCGCGGCCGAGCGCCAGCCCGTGCCGGGCCCGTCGCTGCGTCCGCGTCCCCTGCGTGGGGTCGCGATGAGCGCCCGGGTGCTCATCGTCGAGGACCACGGCCTCGTCGCCGTCGGTCTCAAGCTGGCGCTGTCGGCACGGGGCTGGGAGGTCGAGACGACCGACGGCCCCACGGCGGAGGCCGTGATCGATCTTGCGCAGCGGTTCCAGCCGCAGTGCGTCCTGCTCGACATCGGCCTCGGCGAGGATGTGGGCAACGGCATCGACCTCATCGGGCCGCTGCGGGCGACCGGTGCCGAGGTGGTCATGCTCACTGCGGAGACTCGCCGGTCCGTGCTCGCAGCCTGCCTCGAGAAGGGAGCCGCCGGCTGGATCGGCAAGGACGCCTTCCTCGACGAGGTCGTCAGCAGCATGAACGACGTCCTCGCGGGCATCCCGCTCATCGGCCGCGCGACGCGCGAGGCCATGATCGACGAGCTGCGGATCGAGCGAGCGGGCCAGCGCAGGGCGCTCTCGCCGTTCGAACGGCTGACGGCTCGCGAGCGTGACGTGCTCGCCGCGCTCGTCGACGGCATGTCCGCCGAGGAGATCGCCGACGCCCAGTACGTCGCACTGACGACGGTGCGCTCACAGATCCGGGCCGTGCTGCAGAAGCTCGGCGTGCGCTCGCAACTGGCCGCGGTGGCCAGCGCCAACCGGGTCGGCTGGAAGCGCGACACCCCCACGCTCGCCGTCGCCTGACACCCCGACATCACAGGGGCATCGCGCCGCCTGCGTCCAATGCCGCACGGCCCGTGGCAGATCAGCGGTCTGACCGGTCACGGCGCATACCGTTCGCCGGCGGCGACGTGGACGGCGAAGCCGATGGTCAACGACGAGTACGCGGCCGACATGAGGTCGCGCAAGCGCTAGCTCTGAGGATCTCGACACGACTTCGCCCGTGCACCAGCCGCGCTGCCGCTGGCCGCGGACTCCGGCATCCGGCATCCGGCAGGATCTACGATGTCGAGGTCGGGCTCACCGCCTCGCCGCGCCCACAGCTCGGACCGCCCGACTCAGTTCTCGCAGGGGCGGTCCTTGAGAGTGGCCAGTCCGGCGAGGTCACCGGTGCCGAAGTGTCCGGGCGAGTTCCGGGGCCCTCCCGCACTCATGATCTGCGTCGAAGGCCCGACGTGTTGAAGCCCGACGACATGTCCGATCTCGTGCAGCACGACTGCACCCAACGAAGCATTGGAACTGAAATCCAGCGGGAGATTCACGGCGGCCTCGCTGTTGAGCGCCACCGATCCTCCGATGATGTCGGATCCGCTAAGAGCGGCCGCGGACTGCCCCAGACGAAGACGTTGGGGTCGTAGCCGGCAGGCAAGCCTTCGTAGGTACCGTTCGGCTGGATCGCCGGACTTCCCGGCGGAGCAAACCCGATGACGACCTCGCCCTCGGCAAGGCTGGGGAGCACCTGATTGCCATCGGACACGTCGATCGACGTCACGCCGTCCTCGATCATCTCGACCCCAGAGGCCGCGCTGATCTGGGCCAAGGCGGCCCGGACCACTTCGATCGCTCCGGGCGACGGTTCACCAGCGGGGTTGTACCTCCAGTGCATGGGCATGCAGCCACGCCAGCGAATCGGTTCGCCGTCAGCGGTTTGCTCGAACTGGTACGGGGGATCCGGCACGATCTCAGGTTGCGGAGCCGGCGGTTGTGTGGTCGGTGGCCGGGGCGAAGGCGGTGGCTGGGTCCAGGTGAACACACACGAGTCGCTGGCCCGACGCCCGATGGCATCCTCGACCCACGCCGTCACGGTGTAGGTCCCCGGCGAGCGGTACCAGTGCCAGTACACCTGCGCCCGCGCCTTGGCCTCGTTGTCGGCGCTGTAGCTGCGACCGTCGCCGTACTCGATCCCCCAGCGCACCAACTCCGGCGTCGTCGCCTGGAAGTCGTAGCCGAACTCGGCCCGGAGTGAGGCGGCCGCGCTGGTCTTCGTCGGGCACGTGATGTCGATGGTCGGGGCCGGGCCAGGAGGTGGCGGCGCGGGCGCGGTCGTTTCGGGCGCGGGCGTGGCCGTCTCGGGCGGCGGTGGTGTGGTCGCCGTCGACGGGCACTGGAACTCCGGGGCGTCCGCATCGGCCTGGGCGTAGTCCGATCGACGCTCATGGACGCCGCTGGCCCGAGCGTGACCCGACTCCAGCATCGCCAGTCCGACATCGATCCCGTCGACGTCCACGTAGCGGTTGACCTGATAGGCCAGCCGCTTCTCCCTTGTGAAATAGAGATTGCCTTGGTCGAGCTGATTCCCGGCGTTCAGCGTCACTGACTTGCCGAGGACGGCCTCGGACAGTGCCGCCGTCGCGGCCTCACCTTCGCATCCGTCCATGCCGTCGCGATCCCGATCAGCCGGATGCGCTGAGCGCCGATCTCGAATGTGGTGCCGTTGATGACCTGGGTGACCTGACCCACCGTCTCGCGGCGTTCTTGGCCGCCGCCGCCGACTGGCTCGTCGACGTGACCGGGCTCGTCGTTTCCGCAGCGGTGGTCGGCGTGGTCGTGGCCGGCGCGACCTGGTGCTCGAAGCGGTCGGGGACTCGACTCGTCGATCCGCCGTTCGCTGAGCACTCGAATTGTGCTGCATTCCGAAGCCAGCGGCGAGCAGCGCAACGACCGTGAGGCGCCGGCGGAAGCGAGCCGCCAGGGGCGGCGGCGCGGCGGATTCGGTGTCGAGTTGTTCGGCGAGCTGTCGCCTGCAGCCCCGCGCCCGGGTCGTTCGTATCACTCATGGTTGAGCCCTCCTCGCGGCCCTTCCTTGAAGGTACGGAGACCACAACCGCCCGGATTCGTCACAATTGATGAACCCAGGTCCGACAGGGACCACGGTCCCGATTTCGTGTCGTTGGGTTGTTGGGGGGAAGTAGCGGCCTGTCTCCGTCGTTGGTAATAGGCACAGGATCAGTTCGGTACGAGCGAGGAGGAGGAGAAGGATCGTGGGCGTCGCTGTGGCGGACGGCGTCAACGAAGGGCAGGAGGAACGGGCCGACGAGCCGCGCCGCGCTGTTCGGCATCGAGGCGTCGGCGGAGGGTCTGCGCCGGCACCGTGACCTGTTGACCGACGAGCAGCTCGACGAGTTGACCAACGGGCTGGCCGACGAGGTGCGCCGGGGTGCGCCTGCTGCTCGAAGGCCGGACCGTCGATCCGGGCACGTTCGATCTCGGCGAGGCGATCAGCCCGGTGATCGGCTGCGGCGCGAGCGTCCGGCCTGGACGTGCGCTGCTCGGTCCCCCGTGGGATCGCCGTCGTCGGTGACCGCTACCGCACCGCCCAAGTCGCGCTGGCCCTGCTCGACAACGCCCGCACCCACGCCCCCGCCTCACCGGTCGAGGTGCGGGCCCGGGAGCTGTGCGGCAAGGTCGTGCTGTACGTCGAGGACCGCGGCACCGGCGTCGCGACAACCTGCGCCCCGCCTGTTCGAACGCGGCGTGTGCGGCGCCTCAAGCGCCGGCTCCGGGCTCGGCGTCGACGTCGCCCACCGCATCATGGCCGACCAGGGCGGCTCGATCACCGTGCGCTCCCGCCCGGCGGCGGCGCCACCTTCGCCCTGCACTTCGTGCGCCCCACCACCAGCCCCTCCCGGGCGACGGCCCGCGCCCGCCTCGACTGCTACGGGTCCCGATGACCGGCCGCGTGCTCATCGCCGAGGACCACCCCCTCGTCGCCATCGGCCTGCAACTCGCCCTCAACCCCCCCGGCCTGGGATGTCGAGACCACGGACGGCCCCACCGCCGCCGCCGTCATCGACTCCCGGCTGCACCAGCCTCGACTGCGTCCTGCTCGACATCGGGCTCGGCGACAGGTGTCGGCAGCGGCATCGACCTGATCCGCCCGCTGGGGCGACCGGCGCCCACGTCATCATGCTCACCGCAGAGACCCGCCGCCCCGTGCTGGCCGCCTGCCTCGAACCAAGGAGCGGCCGGCTGGATCGGCAAGAACGCCTTCCTCGACGACGTCGCCGCCGCCATCCAACGACGTCCTCGCCGGCACCCCACTGATCGGCCGCACCGCCCGCGAAGCGATGATCGACGAACTACGCATCGACGTGCCGGCCAACGGTGTCGACTTCACCCTTCGAGCGCCTCACCGCCCCGTGAACCTAGTTCTCGCCGCCCTCATCGACGGCCTCTCCGCCGAAGAGATCGCCGAGACCCAGTACGTCGCCCTCACCACCGTCCGCTCCCAGACCGCCCCGCGCTCCAAAGCTCGGCGTCCGCTCCCAACTCGCCGCCGTCGCCCACGCCAACCGCGTCGACTGGCGCCGCGAAGCCGCCCACCTCGCCGTCGCCTGACACCTGACGGGATAGCGTCCCGGGCGCTGACAGGCCCCGGAGACCAGGTCTCCGGGGCCTGCCGTCTACCGGCTGGATCGGACCCCACTAGCCCTCCAGCCAGACCGTTGTGACGACGCCTCAGCCGGCGAAGGCCTCATGAACGCCGCGACGGACGGAGCGAGCAGGACGACGAAGATCACCGGGAAGAACAGGAGCACCGTGGGGAAGATGAGCTTGGTGCCCAGCTTCGCCGCCTGCTCCTCGATGGCCTGCTTGCGCCGGTCACGGAACTCAGCCGCCTGAATCCGCAACGTGTCGGAGAGCGGCGTGCCGTTGCGCTGCGCCTGAACGAGCGCCTGCACCCACGACTTGATTTCCGGGATCTGCGTACGGTCGGCCAGCGCCCGGAGAGCCTGGTCCCGGGGCACACCGGCTCGCATGTCGCTGACCGTGTGCTGCAACTCGGCGGCCAACGGCCCCCGATTGGTTGTCGCCACGCGGTTCAGCGCGGCGTCGAAGCCCATGCCCGACGCCACGCAGATGGTCATCTGGTCGATGGTGTCGGACACCTCCGAGCCGATGGCCTCCTGGCGCTTCGAGCGCTGGTTGGAGATCCAGAACCGGGGCGCGAGGAACCCGGCCACCGCTCCCACGAGGCGAGGAGAGGCTGACCCAGCAACAGGAAGACCAGCCCCAGCGATGACGATGAGCACCGCCTGGATGCCGAGCAGCTTGGGCACGTCCATTCCATAGGGATGTCCGGCCTGGGACAGGTCGCGTTCCATGTTGCGCACCAGGCCGGTCGGCACGAACCGGCGCAGCTCGCGCCGAGGTGCGCATGCCCGACTCGGCGGGCTTCGCCTCGACCGCCAGGTCGGCGAAGAGGTTGGTCCGCGCCGGCGAGGCTTGACGGTGAGGTGGGCCATCCCACCAGCACGGCAGCAGCGATCAATGCTCCGAAGAGGATGGGCATGATCAGGCTCCCTTCACCCGGATCATCCGGCTGACGACGAGCCAGCCGAGCGTCAACGAGACCGCGCCGTAGGCCAGCAGTACTGGGCCGAACCCGTGGAACATCACGGCGCGGAACGTGCGTCGAACAGCGTCCGCACGACGAAGACGAGGACGGGCAGCCCGTGAGCACCTTCACGGACATCCGGCCCTCGGCGGTGAGCGTCTTGATCTGCCGCCGCAGCCGGAACCGCCCGCGCACGGTGTCGTTGACGTTGGAGAGCACTTCGGCCAGGTTGCCCCCGGCTTCCCGGTTGATCTCGACCGCTGCAGCGACCCACTCCAGGTCGGCTGACGCCATCCGCTGGGCCGTCGACCGCATGGCGGTGTGGAACTGCACACCGACCGGGTCTCGGCCAGCATGCGCTCGAACTCGGACTGAGGGGCTCCTCGGCCTCGACGACCAGCGCGTCGAAGGCCTGCGGCAGGCTGTGTCCGGACCGCAGCGACGTGATGAGCAACTGCAGGACGTCGGGGAGCTGGGCGGCGAACGCCTCCTGGCGCTTGCGGCCCTTCGACTTCACCAGCATGCGGGCGGCGATGACCGGAGCGACTGCGCCGAGGACCGCGAAGAGCGGACCGACCAACAGACCGAGGATCGCCAGCACCATCGATGCCAGCACGATCCGAAGGACGAAGCGACCGGGCTCCGTCGTCGATGCCGGCGAGGTTGAGGGCGTGGGCGAGGCGCTGGCGCTGACCACGACGGTCCAGGAAGGCGCCCATCGACTTGCTCAGGCTCACCCGCTGGCGCTCGATGCCGAGCCGCTCCTTGCTCACCTGCCGGCCGGGAAGCACCATGAAGCACGAGGGCGGCGACACCGACGAAAAACGCTGCGATCGAGAGCCATATCATGGCTCGAACACCCCCTGCGGAAGGTCCATGCCGTGATCATGGAGACGGCGCTCGAACGTCGGACGGATCCCGGTGGGCACGAGGCGTCTTCTCGTTCCAGTCGTACTTGAAGACGTCCTGCATGGTGATGATCTCGCCCTCCATGCCGAGCACCTCGGTGACGTTGGCAATGACCGGCGGCCGTCGCGCAGCCGCTCGATGTGCACCACGAGGTTCAGCGCCGAAGCGATCTGCTCCCGGATGGCGCGGCTGGGCAGGTCGAAGCCCGCCATCAGCACCATGGTCTCGATACGGGCCAGCGCGTCCCGCGGGGCGTTGGCGTGCACCGTCGAGAGCGACCCGTCGTGGCCGGTGTTCATCGCCTGGAGCATGTCCAGGGCCTCCGGTCCACGGACCTCACCGACGATGATGCGGTCGGGCCGCATCCGGAGCGCTGTTGCGCACGAGATCGCGGATGGTGACCTCGCCGGCTCCCTCGATGTTGGCCGGGCGGGCTTCGAGCCGGATCACGTGGTCCTGACGGAGCTGCAGCTCGACGGCGTCCTCGATGGTGACGACGCGCTCGTCGTGGGGCACGAAGCTGGAGAGCACGTTGAGCATCGTGGTCTTGCCGGTTCCCGTGCCACCCGACACGAGGACGTTCAGCCCACCCTCGACGCCGCCGACAGCACCGCGGACACGGCAAGGCTGAAGGTGCCCATCTCCACCAGGTCGCCGCCTGGAACGGGTCTTGGCGAACTTCCGGATGGTGAGGATCGAGCCGTCCAGTGACAGCGGCGGCACGATGACGTTCACGCGAGAGCCATCAGGGAGGCGGGCGTCCACCATGGACTGGCCTCATCGATCCGCCGGCCGACTGGCTGACGATGCGGTCGATGACTCGGCGCAGATGCGCTTCGGAGATGAACCGGGCGATGGTCGCCTCGATCACGCCGCCGCGCTCGACGTAGATGTGCTCGGTGCCGTTGACCATGACCTCGGTGACGTCGGGGTCGGCGAGGAACGGTTCGGTGGGGCCGTAGCCCATGACGTCGCGAGCGATCTCCTGGACGAGGCGAGCACGCTCGTCGGCCGTGAGCGGTGCTTCCTCGGCCGCCATGATGCGCTCGATCTCAGCGACCACCGTGGCCTGCAGCTGCTCTTCGTTCTGCGTCTCGAAGAGACGCTGGCCCAGCCGCTCGAAGAACGCGTTGGAGATCAACACCTTGAACCCCGACAGACCGTCGACACGGGTGCCGGGTGGCGCTTGGGCTGCTCGGCACCGCCCACGCTGGCTCATGCGTTCGCTGAGGCTCATCGACCCGACCGCCGGAACAGACGCCGCTTCGGCTTTCCATTTCCGCTGGCCGGCGTAAAAGCCGGGACAACTTCGCCATCTGCGGCGACCGCTGACCGAGGGTGGAGCTTGACGACCGGGGTGCCCACGTTCATCGAGAACGGGACCTCCTGCGCCGGGGGATCGTGCACTCGATCGGCCAGCCCACCGCTTCCGCCGCGTCAGCCGGGCTGATCCCGACCTTGGCGTCGGCCCGGTTAAGCACGAAGTGCCGCTTCTTGGTGACGCCGAGCGCGTCCATCGCTCGACGGCCTTGCGAGCGACCGGATGCTGGTGACGTCGAGACTGGACACCATCAGCGGGTCGGAGGCGCACTGGATCGCCGAGAGGGTGCGATCGTCCAGCCCGGCCGGGGTGCGACCACCACGTAGTCGAAGTCGGCCCCCAGCAATTGGATCACACGAGTGACATGCTCGTGGGTCACCAGGTCGGCCTCGGCCGGGGTACGCGCGCCGCAGAGCACGTACAGACCCAGCTCGTACGGGCTGAGAAAGAGCTTGATCGTGGTGCCGTCGAGCTCGTCGGACTTGGCGACCTGGCGAGGTTGTGCTCGGGGCGCAGACCAAGGCTGACGCACATGTCCCCGAACTTGACGTCGAGGTCGACCCCGGCCACCCGGCCGGGGAACTGCCTGGCCAGGCGCGTCGTGAGGTGGTGGACACGCCGTCTTGCCGAGCCGCCCTGGGGGACACCACCACGATGACCTTGCCCGTCTTCACGGGCGGCGGGCGGCGGCAGGCGACCGTGCTCGTCGGGTTGACAGCGACGGACATCCCAGCGAGACGCTCGGCCACGATGTCCTCCAGCCCGGCCGGGGCGTAGACGATCGTGTCGTTGGCCATCACTTCACCACCGTGTAGATGTCGCCCAGGGAGTGGCGGTGCCGTCGTCTTCGACGGTGGCCGGCTCGGTGGACAGCCACACATGACCGAACTCCGCGGCGAAGACGAAGCGCTCGGACTGCTCCGGAAGCGAGGGCCAGCGTGACGATGTAGTTGGACGACGAGATCTGCGCCTGGGCGCCATCGTCGTTCGCCACTGGATCGCTCGTGGTCTGGACGTTGGTCACGGCCACGTGTGAAACTCGAGATGGGTGGTGTTTGGCGGTCTCGTCCGGCGTGGTGGTGTACTCCGGCTTGTTCGTGTCAAACGGCTCGAAGCTGAGGTACACGCGGACGGTGTGGCCGGGCCTCGATGGTGCCGCCGACCGCCCGCTCAGCCGAGAACGTGGCCGAGACGGTCACCTTGTCGGCGTGATCACTCTCGACGGCCTCAGCGAGGCGGGCCTTCACCAGCTGATCGCCCGGTTGCAATTCGCTCGCGGCGACCTGCGAACCGATCTGATCCTCGCTGGCGAGAGCGCCTGGCTGAGGGCCTTCTGCTGGACCGTGCCGACGTGGGTGGCTGCCTTGATGGTGTCGGCATCGGCACCCGTGGGCACCATGTCGACGATGACGACGGAAACCTGCGCTCCAGCGGCCCTGCATTTCCTGGTGCCGTTGGCCCAAGAGACGAGGCCCGCCGCTCGACTCCCGCCAGAGCCATCGCAGCGATGGCTCCAGTGACGCGATGTCGATAAATGATGTGTGGGGTCCTTTCCGGCTTTTTGCCGTTGCTGTCTATTATTCATCCGACGAGGCGAATCTGGTACGCCCCGAAGTCGGCCTCCACCCAAGACCGCATTTGGCACGTCGGAGGGCAGGAGGTATTGAACGAAGTTTCCGATGAGACAATCGTCGCTGCAGGCTTGTTTCAACGTTGGCTGCATGCCCCCATTTGTTCTGGAATCCCAACCCGTCAGGACCACCATGGCGTAACCCTTGATGGGGTACGGACCAGTGCCTTGCAGCCCGCGTCTTTCGTGCACGCCAGAGACGTCATAGATGGGAACAAGCATGGGCGAGCCGAGGGTGAGACACGGAACGACCTTGTGGAGCGCATTCCCGTCTCGCCGTCGAGGAACACGGTTCTTCTCCGTGCGGGGGGTGACCGCGCACTGTCTGTCGAATTGGTTGAGTTGGTCGAAGCCGCCCGGCTTGGAGCTTGCATCCCGACTGTGGACTCGGGTTGTTCAGGTACATCGTGATGGTGGGAGCCCCGCCGGGGGAGGCGGGATGAAACCGCATGAAGCCCGATTGCGACCGGGGCCATGGTGGTGTTCTGAGCCATCCGCCCCACTCGGCGGTGGCTTCGGCTTGAACCTGACGGTGCCGTCGCCGATCGAGGACCTGGCGGGTTGACCGCCGTCCTTCAGCGGTCTGGACCGTCACCGTGCGGCATTGTTGAAAGTGTGGTGTGTGCCGGGTAGAGGGATGAGCCTTGGACCATGACGGGTCAAGGGGTCCAGGCGTTCTTCACGCAGTCGAGGGCCTTGGCCAGCACGGCCGTGTCGGCGCTGTCCTGGGCCTGTTGCTTGGCGGCATAGCGTGCCGACGTCGAGCGCGAGCCGCCAGAGGGCGAACAGTGCGGTCAAGATGATGACCAGGAGGGGCATGACGACGCCTTGGTCGTCACGTGTCATCCGATGCATCGTGGACCTTCGGAGTCTTGATGTGGAGCGTTGGACGGAGATTCCGCGACCGACGGGATGGCGGGTGAGGCGAGACGGCCTTGGTTACCGTAGGGGAGAAGAAGTGAAGAACGAGCCGGGCGCGCCGCGGCGGATGTCGCGTGTTGGAGGGGAAGATGGGTGATGCCGAGCCGTGGGAGGCGGTGTAAGCCTGATGGAGCGCGCGCAGCGAGAAGAGCGTCATGGCTGCGCTCGTCACCGCGAATTTTCTGCCCGCAAGATGCCACACCCGCCGATGGCGATGACGAGATAAAATACACGCTGCCCACGATGGCGAACTCGACGGTGGCGAGACCGGAGTCGCGGTGAGAGCGATGTGTGCGTCCAGGGAGTTGCCGCGGGGGGGAGAGCCAGCAGCCCTCCCCCGACCACGAAACGTCAGTGATCGTTCGGCGAGGTGTCGATCGCGGTCTCGACGACCGCCGATCAGCAGCGAACGCACCGACGGCGCCCGCAACGACGACGGCGGCGGCGACGGCGTACTCCACCGTCGTCAGGCCGGCGTCGTCGGTGTCGGCCTCGATGGCCGGGGTGAACTTGAACGAGGTTCAGCATTTGTGTTTCTCCTTGGTCGGTCCCGGTTCCGCCAATCGGGGCCGATGACGACGAGACGCTAAGCAGGGCGACGAAGGCCGGATCCCCAAGATTGATGAATTGCCGGGGGCGGGCGCTCCGTACCGTGACGGCATGCCTCTGCCTGCGTCGTGCGCACGCATGCGCTCACTGCCGTCACCGCCCTGCTCTTCGGGGTCGCCTTCTGGCGGCTCGGCCTCAGCCCGGAGCTCCCCGCCGTGCTCGCCTTCATCTTCGGTGGCGTGATCCTGGCGGTGATCGACTGGCGGGTGCGCCGTCTGCCGACCCGGTCGTCTACTACACGCTCGCCGGCGTCGCCGCCGGGCTGGCCTTCGCTCCCTCGTCGAGTGGCAGTGGAAGCCGTTGGCCACCGTGTTGGTCGGTGCCGGGCTCTTCTCCGGGCGTACTTCCTGATCTGGGACCTGACGTATCGGATGCTCGGCTTCGTCGTGCTCGGCTTCGGTGATGTCCGTCTGGCGATGGTGCTGGGCGCTTGCTCGGCTGGTACGGGCTCGAGTACGTGCTCTACGGCGCGATGGTGGGACAGGCCCTGGCGGCGGTCCTCGGGCTGGGCCTGCTCCTGCGGGACCGCAAGCTCCGCCTGCACTTCGCCTTCGGGCCGCCCCTGTTGATCGGCACGCTGGCAGTCGTCCTCGCCCACGGCTGACGCGCCGGCTGCGGTCCCCGATCGCATCACGACCGGCCGCGTCTGAAGACAGGAGACGTGTGCGCAAGATGCGGTGACCCGACCCGCGTCGGGAATCGCCGCGTGCCTCACCCCGTCGGGCACGGCGCCTGCGCGGCGCCGGTCACCCGGTTCGATCGGCGCAGAAACCGGCGCTGGCGAGCGCATTTCGTCAGATGTGAGGAAGTCGGTGTCGCGGGTCGGCCGCAGAGTTGAGGTGTGACCTTGCGCCCGGCCGACGACGTGACCAGCATCCGAGCTGGCGTCACGCACCCGCGTGCACAAGCCACAGCAGACCTGCCGGAGCGACGCCCACCGCCGTCTCGAGCGTGGTCCTCGGCCGTCCGCAGATCCGTTCCGCACTGGCCACGCTCGCCGAGCTGCACCAGCAGACCGAGCCGGCGCAGTACACCGTGCTGCCGACCGGGTTCGATCTGCTGGACGACGGCATCGGCGGTGGCATCCGGCACGGCGAGGTCATGCTGCTGGGCGGCAAGCCCGGCGCCGGCAAAACCATCGCCGCGCTGCAGTGGGCCCGGTCGATGGCCCAGCGGGGCATCGTCGCCGTCTACCTCTGCTTCGAACACGACGAGGTCACCCTGCTGACCCGTCTCCTGTCGTGCGAGCTGGGCGAGCTGATCGCGGCAAACGGCCGGAGGCTCGGTGCTCCGGCACGACGAGCTGCAGGCCCGCATCCGCGACGTCGCGGCGGGATCGATCACGCTGCGCGAGGCGCTCGATTCGGACCCGCTGCTCGCGCAGGCGCACCGCCGGCTGGCCGCCTACGCCGACCGCCTCGTGCTCGTGACGGGGTCAGGGGCGCACACTGACGTCAACGCCATCCTGACGTGGTCCGGCAGTACGAGGGCCAGCCCGTTGCCCTGTTCGTCGACTACGTGCAGAAGGTCCCGGTCTTCCCGACGATCACCGGGAGGGCGAGCGCGTCGGGCGGGTCATCGAGGGTCTCAAGCAGCTGGCCCTCGACCAGAAGCTGGCGGTGATCGCCATCGCCGCCGCCGACCAGGACGGGCCTCGACACCCGGCGTCTGCACCTGCGGCACTTCCGCGGCTCGACGGCGCTCGCCTACGAGGCCGACACCGTCGTCGTGCTCAACGAGAAGCTGGACATCGTGTCGCGGCCGCACCTCGCGTACTCGCCGACCGCGGGCCGAGGAGTTCCACCGCCAGGTCGTGTTCTCGATCGAGAAGAACCGCAACGGCAGCCAGGACATCCACCTGGAGTTCGAGAAGGACTTCGGCCACTACCGATTCAATCCGCGTGGCCGGCGGGTGGCCGACCGACTCTGGACCGAAGGGTCGGGAGAGCTATGAGCATCTGGCTCGGCGTCGTCTTTGCCATCTGTGCCGTGATGGCGCCGCGAGCCCTCGGCCGGCGGCCGCCACGCGCCGATTGTTCGGCGGCGGACCCCGGACGACGGCGTGGCGTCGCGATGGACCGGGTTCCCGGCCATCGTCGGCGCCACGACCGTCGGGCTCGCCGTCGCCGCGCTCCGCATCGGCGCCGGCCCGGATGTCCTGGCGCACGCGTCGCTCGGCGCGGCCCGATCCTCGCTCGCCGCCACAACCCCTGGTCGGCCGATCCCGCTCCTCATCAGCGTCGCCAGCGCGTCATCTCACCCCACACCCCACGGAGCAACGTCATGCGTCGCCACCGGCGAACCTACTTCCCCTCGTGTTCCTGACCGCGGCCGTCGGCATCACGGCCGTGCCCCGGCACGGCTGCTGCCACTGCCGAGCCCGGCGACGAGGCCACGGGCACGCCGCCCGCCGACCCGGCCGAACCGGAGGCTGACGACACGCCGCCGACGACGACGCCCGCGAGCCGCCCGACACCGGAGGCGCCCGAGGCGCCGCCGGTGACCGAGCCGGCGATCCCGACCGCCGATCCCACGGATCGGAGAGCCCGGTCGAGCCGAGCGCCCGCCGCTCTGCGGCGGACGAGGGCGCCCCCGCGGAGACGACGCCGGCGACGCCCACGCCCGAGGCGAGTCGCCGCGAGCCGGACGACGACGAGCTCGACGCCGAGGTGTCCCACGACGTCTCGGACGTTTCCGACGCCGTGGTCGTCCGGCCGATCGCCTTCCCCGTCCTCGGTTCGGTGCGCTACAGCAACGACTGGGGCGCCTGCCGCGACGGTTGCAACCGGCGGCACCAGGGCACCGACATGATCGGTGTACGTATGCAGCCGTTGCTGGCCGCGGTCGACGGCACCGTCACCCGCATCCGCTACGAGAACGCCGGCACCGCGGGCGTCGTCGTCAGCATCACCGGCGCCGACGGCTGGTACTACAACTACTTCCACGTCAACAACGACACCCCCGGCACCGACGACGGTGCCGCCGGGCCGGAGTGGCAGATCGTGCCGGGCTTGACGTCGGCAGCCCGGTGCGGGCCGGGCAGGTCATCGGCTACATGGGCGACAGCGGCAACGCCGAGACGTCGGTGCCGCACCTGCACTTCGAGATCCGCCAGCCCGACCGGAGCCCGGTGAACCCGTACCACAGCCTCGTTCCGCCGCGGAGCGGGGCGACGTGCACGGCCGGGCTGAGCTGACCCTCACGCCGGCCGACCAGCTCTCGTCGGACGGCGTGGCCGTCATCCCGTTCGACGGCGGTGGCAGCTGGGTGATCGACCGCGACGGCCGCTTGTGGGCCGGAGGCACCGCTGCCCAAGTGCCGTGCAACATCGATCGCCAGCCACGCCAACCTCGGTGGCGCCGGCGCCGACCGCGCCGGTCGCGCCCACTCGCCCCGGCTCCGACGGTGGCACCGGCACCGGCGTTGACGCCGTGGACGGTGCAGCGCGGCCAGTCGCTGTGGGAGATCGCCCAGACCGTGTACGGCGTGTCCGACGCGGCGACCACCGCGGCGCTCGTCGGCGTGGTGTTCGACAACAACCGCGACGTGCTGCAGCGACCCGTCGCTGCTCGACATCGGGATGAACCTGCAGCTGCCCCCGGTCGCCTGACCGCTTACGGCGCGGATCGGAGCGCGACAACGTGGCCGCTGACCACGCCGATCACGATGAGTCCGCTGACCTCGAGGGGAGGCTGCTCGGTGTACATCGGCGAGTCTTCGAGGAGCCGAAAAGCCAGCTCGCCGGCCGGTGGCCGGCCGTCGGTCGTGCCGATGGTCGATTGATCGATGCGAGAGGTGGAGGACGGAGCGGGCGGAAGCTGGTCGAATCGGCTCTCGGGAGGGTCGCCGCCGTCCGGAGGACCACTTCGCAGCACGTGGCCAGTACTGCGGTCCAGCTCGATGTCGTACTCCCACGGGGCCGAAGACCCGAAGCACCGCGCCGTCGTCGGCCAGTCCGATCACGACGCCGCCGCTCGCTCCCGGCCCGTGCTGTTCCAGCCACGGGTCACCGCTGCGCCAAGGGTCGAGCACCCACAGAACCTGCCCGTCGCTGGCCCGGATCGCCTGGACGACGTCACCGACGACAAAGACCACCGCGCCGTCCGTGGCGGTGGCCTCGAGGCCAGGAGCGCCGACAACCCAGGCGACTCGAACCGGAAGGCGCCCGCTGGCGTCACCTTCGAGCGTCACGCCGTCAGCGACGTGCTCTGACTGCACGGTTTCCTCCAGCTCAGTAGCGATCGGCCGGCCCTTCGCTTCGGCTTCGGCGCACGCTGTGACGGCGAGACCGGCGACAGCGATGATGACTGCCCGCTGCATGGGCCGCGGACCCTACCGACGAGGCCCAGCGGCTCACTTCATCAGAGTTGCTGAAAGGCCGCGGTGCAGGGCAGCAGTCAGGCCGCCGCAGCGGCGGCGGCGACCTGGTCGACCAGCGCGCCGGACGTCGTCCACGCCGGCCCCCGGCCGGGGCATCGGGACGAGCCGGTGCACGCCGAGCTCGGCGAAGGCGGCGACCGTCGCGGCGTCGAGGCGAACCCGCGGCGTGACGCTGATCTCGAGCTCGCCCAGCGTCCGCCGGGCGCTCGACCCGGTCGGCGGCGGCCGCCAGGCCGGCGAGGCAGCCGGCGACGTCGTCGGGCGTGAGGGCGAAGCCGTACCAGCCGTGGCCGCGCGCCACCGCCCGCCGGAACGCCGCCGGGCGATGTCCGCCGATCACGACGGGCAGCGGCCGCTGCACCGGTCGGGGGTGGGCGTCGACACCGGCGAAGTCGGCGAAGCGGCCGTGGAACTCGGGGTGATCGTCGTACCAGAGGTGACCGATGGCGTCGAGGAACTCGTCGGTCACGGCGCCGCGGTGCTCGAAGTCGGCCCCGATGGCGCGGAACTCCGGCTCGAGGTAGCCGACGCCGACGCCGAACGTCACGCGCCCGCCGCTCAGCACGTCGAGGCTGGCCAGCTGCTTGGCCAGGACGACGGGGTTGCGCTGGGGCAGGATGATGATGCCGGTGGCCAGCCGGATCGTCGCCGTGGCGGCCGCGGCCCACGTGAGCGCCAGCAGCGGGTCGAGGGCCGGATCCTGCGGGCCCATCGGCGAGGGCGGCACCTGCGGGTCAGGCAGGATGACGTGCTCGCCGGCCCACACCGACTCGAACCCGGCCGCCTCGGCGTGGCCGGCGACCGTGGCGAGGGCGCCGGGCTCGGCGCACACGCCCATGTTGATGCTGAACAGCCCGAGCTGCATGCCGGCAGGCCCGTCAGTCGTGGAGGGCCTCGCGCAGGGCGGCGCCGGCTTCGTCGACGGCGCCGTTGGCCGCCGGGACGAGCGCGCCCATGCCGAAGAAGCCGTGGATCTGGCCGTCGTAGCGGCTGGCCTTGGCCGGCACGCCGGCGTCCTGGAGCTTGTCGACGTAGGCCTCGCCCTCGTCGCGCAGCGGGTCGAACTCGGCCGTGATGACCAGTGCCGGCGCCAGGTCGGCATGGCTGGACGCGAGCAGCGGGGCCGCCCGCCAGTCGTTCGGCACCCCCTCGGGGAAGTACCGCTCCATGAACCAGTCGATCGAGTCCTGGTCGAGCATGTAGCCGGAGGCGTTGTCGACCCGCGACGCGAACTCGTGCTCGACGCTCGCGACGGCCGGGTAGATGAGCAGTTGCAGACGCAACGGGATGCCGGCATCGCGGGCATGGAGGGCGGCCACGGCGGCGAGGTTGCCGCCGGCCGAGTCACCCCCGACGGCCATGGACCCGGTGTCCACGGCGAGCTCGTCGGCATGGGCGACGATGTGCTCCAGCGCGGCCACGGCGTCCTCCGGCGCGGCCGGGAACGGGTGCTCCGGTGCCAACCGGTAGTCGACGGCGATGACCTGGCACCGGCCCCGGTTGGCCAGGGCACGGCAGTCGCGGTCGTGCGACAGGAGCCCGCCGATGACGAATCCGCCACCGTGGTAGAAGACGAGCGTCGGCGCCGGACCCTCACCGAGGCCGTCCGGGCGGTAGATGCGCACCGGCAACGTCCGGCCACCGACGTCGATGGCGCGGTCCTCGACGCTGGCCACGTCTTCGCACGGGCCCATCATCGGCACCATCGCGTCCATCGAGGCGCGGGCGTCGGCGACGGACAAGGTGTGCATCGGCGGCGCACCGATCGCCGCCATCTGGTCGAGCAACGCCTTGACGTTCGGATCGAGTGGCATCGCGGTCAGCGTAGAGCGCGCGCTCCGCCGGCCGACCAGCGGTCGATGCGCGCCAACTCCGGGACCGTTCCCCAATCTGGGCGGGAATCTCACCACCCGACCATCTGGGCGGGATCCTCGCCAGCAGGTGCGAAGGATCCCGCCCAGAACGAGGGGCGGCGGTCAGCTCGGCGCGGCCGCGAGGGCCTCGGGGACGCGGTCCCAGTGCTCGACGTCGTGGGAGAACAGCAGCCGCGTCCCCTCGGCCTCGTAGCGGGCGAGCAGCCGGTACGAGTCCCGCTGGCGGTCGGCGTCGTGGTGGAACGGCGGCAGCACACCATCCACGAGCATGCTGCGCAGGTAGCAGGCGTCCCCGACGAGGAGCGCCGACGCCGCGTCCTGCTCGCCCGTGCCGGCGCACGAGGAGCGACTGGTGACCGACCGTGTGGCCGGGCGTCGGGACGCAGACCACGGTGCCGTCCCCGAACACGTCGTGGGCGCCGTCGAGCAGCTCCAGCCGCCCGGCCCCGACCTCGTCGAGCGGCACGCCGACGTACGTCGTCGGACCGGTGTGCTGCGCCGCCTCCCACTCGTCGCGCTGGACGAGCGTGGTGGCGTGGGCGAACGGGCCGTTGCGCCCGCAGTGGTCGAAGTGGAGGTGGCTGTTGACGACGTGCGTGACCTCACCGACGTCGATGCCGCGCGCCGTGAGCTGCGCGTCGACCAGGTCGACCGGCGCCAGCTCGATCGTGAACACCCGGGCCAAGCCCGCCGAGCTCGTCGGTCGATGACATCAGCGTGTCGTGGAGGCCGGTGTCGAACAGGAGGGCGCCACGCTCGTGCACGACCAGGTAGCCGGGGATCGGGTAGCGCATCTGGCCGCTCGCGCCCGACACGAGCACGCCGGCGTCGTTCGACATCCAGCCGAGGCACAGCGGCAGGATCGTCGGCGAGGGCATCGTCACGCCGGCCGCGTCGTGACGACCGGGCAGGGGGCGTTGCGCACGACGTAGTCGGACACCGAGCCGAGCACGGCCCGCTTCAGGCCGCTCCGGCCGCTCGTGCCGATGATGACGACGGACGCCGGCAGGGTGGCCGCGAAGTCGCAGATCGCCGGCCCGGCCGCGCCGGCCAGCAGCTCGGTCTCGGCGCCTTCGAGCCCGAGCGCGGTGCGGGTCGCCTCGAGCTCGGTCCGTGCCGCGGCCATGGTCTCCTCGTGGTCCCGCGCCGCCTCGATCGGCGTCATCACCCCGCCGGCCATGCCGGTGCCGACCACCAGCGTCGGGTCGGCGAGGTCGATGACGGTGGCGATCACGACGCGGTCGGGTGGCGCCACCACGGCGAGGCCGGCGACCAGCGCGTGGTGGGCGAGCTCGGAACCGTCGGAGCAGAGCAGGGCGGTGAAGCTCATGGGCGCATCGTGGCACGCCCGCCGCGCACCGCCGTGTGCCCTACGGCCGGCGGCCCAGCCAGGCGACGAGCCGGTCGGTCTCGGAGGCGTCGGCCGGCACGTCGACGGCCGGGCCGAACGGGCCGCCCGGCCGGCGCAGGGAGTCGTCGATGCCGGCGCAGTGCTCCCACGCCACAGCGCACAGCGCCGGCTCGATCTCCGCCGGCTGGCCGGTGGCGGTGGCGACGTCCCACCCGTGGACGATCGTCTCGACGGTGTGGATGCCGATGGCCACTGTCCCGGGAACCTCCCCGATCGGGAGGCGGAACGTCTGGCCGAGCAGCGCCGGGTCCTGCCACGCCGCCGACACCGCGGCCGCGGAGCGGCGGTACGGCCCGACGGCGTCGCCGTCGATGTGGGCGCCGGTGGCCGGCGACGCTTCGCCGGCCTCGCCGCCGGCGATGGCGACGAAGCGGAGGTTCGTGGCGACCATGTGGTCGAGCAGGGCGCGCACGTCGAAGGCGGGGCACGGCGTCGGCGCGTCCAGCTGCACCGGGTCGACGCCGGCAACGATGGCAGCCGTGGCGTCGAGCGCCTGATCGTGGGCGGCAACGGGGTCCATCACGCCGCCCCGCCGGGTCCCTGGTCCGGCCCTGGTGCGCCGCCGGCCGCGGCCACGGCCAGGCGCTCGGTGTAGTGCTCCCACCCGTGCCCGTGCGCCGAGGCGGCGTCGCCCTCCGGCAACCCGCGGTGCACGAGCCGCAGGCGCGTCTTGTCGCCTTCCGGCTGCAGCGTGATCTCGACCGTCGAGGACCCGGGCGGCACGGGATTGCCCTCGCCGTCCCACCCGAACGTGAACACGACGCGCTCGGGCTCGACGACCTCGACGAACTCGCCGACGGCGTCGAACTGGCCGGCCACGAGCACGTGGTACCGGCCGCCCGGACGGGGGTCGAGGTCGGCGGTGGTGCCCATCCACTCGACGTGTCGCGTGGGGTCGATGAGGAAGGGCCAGATCGTGTCCGGCGTGGCCTCGATCACGATCTCGCGCACGAGCTCGGCCATCAGTGCTGCTCCTTGTCTCGTTGGGCGGTCTCGGCGGCGTCGCGCAGCCGCTCGAGGCCGGATGTCCAGAAGTCGGTGAGGAACCGGCGCAGCTCGGCGACCTGGTCCTGCTTGGCCAGGTACAGCCGGCGGGTGCCGTCGCGGCGCTCGCTCACGAGCTCGGCGGCCTTGAGGACCTTGAGGTGCTGGGACACCGCCGATCGCGTGACGTCGGCGAAGTGGTCGGCGATCTCCGTCGCCGGTCGCTCCTGCGACCAGACGAGCCGCAGGATCTCCCGCCGCCGGGGCTCGGCGAGTGCTCGCAGTGCTGCGTCCACACCCGTCAAATCAAGCAGTTACTTACGTAAGTGTCAACTAAATCTCTCGTCGGCCGGCGACGACCGCGACGACGGACGGACGGGCCAACGGATCGCCACCGACGTGGCCGTCAGAGCAGCGGGCGGCGGCGCGAGCTGACCACGCCGGTGTCGAAGCCGGCGAGGTGCAGCCCGCCGGCGAACCGAGCGTGCTCGATCTTGAGGCAGCGGTTCATGACCGCGTCACGACCGCTGGCGTGGACGATGGCGGCAGCCTCGTCGGACCAGAGCCCGAGCTGGGCCCAGAACGTGCGCGTCCCGTCGACGGCCACCACCTCGGCGGCGACGGCGGGGAGATCCTCGGCGCGACGGAACACGTCGACGAGGTCAGGTGCGCCGGGGAGGTCGGCCAGCGACGGGTACACCGGTTGGCCGAGCACCTCGCCGCCACGTGGGTTGACGAACCAGACGTGCTCGAAGCGGCAGCTCGACGACAGCAGGTAGGTGGCCACGAAGTGGCTGGCCCGGCTGGGGTCCGCCGACAGGCCGAGGATCGCCACCGTGCGGGTGCGACGGAGGATGTCCAGCCGTTCCCGCGCGGTCGGTGGGGACCAGGGCATCGTGGTCGTCCCGGTGGTCACGTCAGACGTCCTTGGTGGCCGCGGCGAGGGCCCGGTCGAGATCCCAGATGATGTCGTCGGCGTCCTCCAGGCCGACCGAGAGGCGCACCAGGTCGGGCGAGACGCCGGCCGCCGCCGAGCGCGTCGTCCGACAGCTGCTGGTGGGTCGTCGAGCCCGGGTGGATGATCAGGGTGCGGGCGTCGCCGATGTTGGCGAGGTGGCTGCACAGCTCGACGCCTTCGATCAGGCGGCGGCCGGCGTCGCGCCCCCCGCGCACGCCGAACGACAGCACGGCGCCCGGACCGAGGGGGAGGTAGCGACGGGCCCGCTCGTGATCGGGGTGATCGGGCAGGCCGGCCCACCGCACCCACGGCACCGCCGGGTGCCCGGCCAGGAACTCGGCGACGGCCCGGGTGTTGGCGAGGTGCGCCTCCATGCGCTGGGGCAGCGTCTCCACGCCCTGCAACAGGAGGAAGGCGTTGAACGGCGACAGCGACGGACCGAAGTCGCGCAGCTGCTCGGCGCGCAGCCGCGTGCAGAAGGCGTACTCGGCGAAGTTGCCCCACCACGTCAGCCCGCCGTACGACGGCACCGGCTCGGTCATCACGGGGAAGCGGCCGTTGCCCCAGTCGAACCGGCCGGCCTCGACGACCACGCCGCCCAGCGAGTTGCCGTGCCCGCCGAGGAACTTGGTGGCCGAGTGGACGACGATGTCGGCACCCCACTCCAGCGGCCGGCAGAGGTACGGCGTGGCCACGGTGCTGTCGAGCACGAGCGGGATCTCGGCGTCGTGGGCGACGGCGGCCAGCCCTTCGATGTCGGCGACGGCGCCGGAGGGGTTGGCCACGACCTCGCTGTGCACCAGACGTGTCTCCGGGCGGATGGCGGCCGCGTAGTCGGCCGGGTCGCCGGACGCGACGAACGTCGTCGTGACGCCGAAGCGGGCGAGCGACGACTCCAGCAGCGTGCGCGTGCCCCCGTACAGCTGGGCCGACGACACGATGTGGTCCCCCGCGCCGCACAGCGCGGCGACGACGAGCAGCTCGGCGGCCTGGCCGCTGGCGGTGGCGACGGCCCCGATGCCCCCGTCGAGGCTGGCGACGCGCTCCTCGAAGGCGGCGACGGTCGGGTTGCCGATCCGCGAGTAGATGTTGCCGTACTTCTGGAGGGCGAACAGGTCGGCGGCATCGCCGGCGTCCTCGAAGACGAAGCTCGTCGTCTGGTAGATCGGCACGGCGCGCGCGCCCGTCGCCGGGTCCGGTTGCCCGCCGGCGTGAACCGCCCGGGTGCGAAACCCCCACGCCCGGTCCTGACCAGCCACGAGCGCCGACTCTACGACGATGCCCCACCACCCCGGCGAACTGTCGTTTGGCGACGGCCCGATCGGGCCGTAGCCGAACGACAAGTCGCCCCGATCCGCGCCGTACGCTGCCGGTCCAGTGGGCACGTCCGCCGCCGTCTCGATCCGTTGGCTCGGGCACACGTGCGTCCAGGTCGAGATGGCCGGCGTCCGGGTCCTCACCGATCCGGCCCTCACCCCGCGGTTGGGCCACCTCCGGCGCCACCACGTCGTCGACCGAGCGACGATCGATCCACCCGACGTGATCGTGATCTCGCACGTCCACCTCGACCACCTGCACCTGCCGTCGCTGGCGATGTTCGACCGCGACGTGATGCTCGTGGTGCCCGCCGGCGCCGCCCGGCTGCTCCGTCGACGGGGCTTCCGCGACATCCACGAGACGCGGGCCGGTGACACGCGCGACGTCGGCCCGCTGACGATCGAGACCGTGCCGGCGGTGCACTCGTCACGCCGCGGTCCACACAGTCGCGTCGTGGCGAACGCCGTCGGCTACGTCCTGCGGACGGCCGACGCGGCCGTCTACTTCCCCGGTGACACCGACCTCTTCGACGAGATGGGGAGCTGGGCGCCGATCGACGTGGCGCTGCTGCCGATCTGGGGGTGGGGATCCACGCTCGGCGAAGGTCACCTGAACCCGAGCACGGCCGTCAGGGCGACCGAGTTGCTCGATCCCGACATCGTCGTGCCCGTCCACTGGGGGACCTACAGCCCGGTCGGGATCCGCCGGCCGCGCTGGCTCGACACGCCGGCCGAGCGCTTCCGTGCCGAGCTGGCGGCGGCCGACGCCGACGGCGTGCTGCGGGTGCTGACACCCGGCAGCTCGCTGATCCTGCCGGTCGCCGCCGATCGGGCGGAGGACCGGGGGTGACCGCGCCCGCCTTCGTCCGCCCGCCCGAGCAGCGGCCCGGGCTGATGCAGATCCTCTGGCGCGGCGCGCTCGTGTCCGTCGCGACGGGCGTCGCGCTGTGGCTCATGGCCGCGGTGCTCGACGACTTCGACATCGACCGTCCGCAGGACGCCCTGCTCGCCGGCTTCGTGGTCGGGCTCCTCAACGCGGTCGTGTGGCCGCTGCTGGCGTTCGTCATCGTCCCGATCTCGGTGCTCACGCTCGGGCTGGGCGCCATCGTCATCGACGCCCTGCTCGTCACGATCGTCCTGGACGAGCTCCCCGGCGTGACGCTGACGGGATGGTGGGCACCGGTCGTCATCGTCGTCGGGCTGGCCGCGATCTCGGCCCTCGTCTCGTCGCTCCTGGCCCTCGACGACGACGTCTGGCTCGACCGGCAGATGGCGCAGCGGGCGCGGCGCCGGAAGAAGGGCGTCGTCGAGACGGACGTGCCGGGGATCGTGTTCGCGCAGGTCGACGGCCTCGCCGAGGTCGTGCTGCGCCGCGCCCTGCGCTCGGGGGATGCGCCGACGATCGACCGCTGGCTGCGCGAGGGCACGCACCGCCTCGTGAGGTGGGAGACCGGCTGGTCGTCGCAGACGGGGGTCAGCCAGTGCGGCATCCTCCACGGCTCGACCGCCGGGATGCCGGCGTTCCGGTGGGTCGACAAGGCGAGCGGCGAGGTGGTCGTGTCGAACCGTCCGCAGTCGGCCCAGGCCATCGAACGCGCCCACTCCGACGGCCACGGCCTGCTGGCCCACAACGGCTCGAGCTACGGCAACCTCTTCTCCGGCGACGCCGAGCGGGCGGTGCTCACGATGAGCGGCATCGCCCGCCGCAAGGAGGGCCGCCTGGGTGCCGGCTACGTCGGGTACTTCTCGCGGCCGCAACAGGCGGTCCGCACGTTCCTCCACCTCGTCGTCGACATCGCCCGGGAACGTCGAGCCGCGCTGCTGCAACGCCGCCGCGACGTGCAGCCGCGGGTCGAGCGCGGCTGGGTCTACGCCGGCCTCCGCGCGTTCACGACCGTCGTCAGCAGGGACGTGTCGGTGGAGGGTGTGCTCAACGACGTCGCCGAGGGTCGGGCCGCCATCTACGTCGACCTGCTGGGCTACGACGAGGTCTCCCACCACTCCGGACCCGAGCGCGCCGACACGCTCGCCGTCCTGCGCGAGATCGATCGCCAGCTCGGACGCATCGCCCGCTCGTTCCAATGGGCGCCGCGGCCGTACCACTTGGTCGTGCTCTCCGACCACGGCCAGACCCAGGGACCGCCGTTCCACACCACGGCCGGCGAGACGCTCGCCGAGCTCGTCGGACGGCTGTGCGGCGCGGCCGCGTCGGGCGACACCGATGCCGAGCACGGTCGGACCGAGTCCAGCGCGTGGCTCCGCCGGGCGCGGCCAGGGGACGAGCCCTCCGCGTCGAAGGCGGCCGACGTCCCCACGGTCCTCGGGTCGGGCAGCCTCGGTCTCGTCACGCTGCCGGGACCGCCCCGCCGGCTCCTGAAGGACGAGATCGACACCCGCTACCCGGACCTCGTCGAGGGACTGCGCCGGCACCCGCACATCGGGTTCGTGCTCGTCGCGACGGCCGACGGCTCGCTCGTCCTCGGGCCGTCCGGTGAACGCAACCTGGCCACCGGCGAAGTGACCGGCGACGACCCCCTCGCCCCGTTCGGACCGCGTGCGGTCGACCAGGTGCGCGAGGTCGATGCCTTCGCCACGGCGGCCGATCTGATGGTCAACGGGCGCTACGACCCCGAGCGCGACGAGGTCGCCGCGTTCGAGTCGCAGGTCGGGTCGCACGGCGGCCTCGGCGGGCCGCAGACCCACCCGTTCCTGCTCCGCCCGGTCGCGCTGTCGGAGCCGGCGGCTCCGATCTTCACGTCGGTCGCGATGCACCGCGTCCTCAAGTCGTGGCTCGCCGAGGTCGGTCAACCCGTCGTGCTGCCGTGGCTGGAGGGAGCCGCGGCCTCCACGGCGGACGCCGGCCCTGTCGGGCAGGCTGCCGCACCGTGACCCTGCGCGCCGACGAGCCCATCGCCGAGAGCCACGTCTCCACCGGCCAGCTGCCGAGGGAGGGCGTGGTCGGCGACCTGCTCACCGAGGCCTACGAGCGGTACCGCGGCGTCGACGACGGCGCCGTCGCCGACTACATCCCGGCGCTCGCCCGGGTCCCTCCGGATCTCTTCGGCGCCTCCATCGTCAGCGCCGACGGGCGCACGCTCACCGTCGGCGATGCGGGCCACCGCTTCTCCATCCAGAGCGTCTCCAAGCCGTTCGTGTTCGCGCTCGTGTGCGACAGCATCGGGCACGAGAACGCCCGCCAGAAGCTCGGGGTGAACAGCACCGGTCTGGCGTTCAACTCGGTGATGGCGATCGAGCTGAACGCTGATCGGACGATGAACCCGATGGTCAACGCCGGGGCGATCGCGACCACCAGCCTGGTGCCGGGCGCGACCGCCGCGGACAAGTGGCACTACATCCACGAGGGGTTGTCGCGCTTCGCCGGGCGGGACCTCGAGGTGGACGGCGAGATCTACGAGTCCGAGGCGGCCACCAACCTGCGCAACCAGGGCATCGCCCACCTCCTCGACAGCTACCACCGGCTCTACTTCGACCCCGACGAGGCCACCGACGTGTACACGCGGCAGTGCTCGTTGATGGTCAGCGCCGAGGACCTGGCGGTGATGGGGGCGACGCTGGCCGACGGCGGCGTCAACCCGCGGACCGGCGCCCGCGTCATCGACCCGGCGACATGCAAGCGGGTGCTCGCCGTGATGGCGACGGCCGGGCTGTACGAGCGGTCCGGCGAGTGGATGTACGACATCGGCCTCCCCGGCAAGAGCGGCGTGAGCGGCGGGATCGTCACCGTCTCGCCCGGCAAGGGCGGGCTCGGGACGTTCTCGCCGCGGCTCGACCCGGCCGGCAACAGCGTCCGCGGCAAGCTGCTCACGAAGCACCTCTCCGAGCGGCTCGGCCTCAACATCTTCACGTCGACACCCGTGGTGCCGCCGACCTGACGCGAACATGGAGCGCCATCGCCTGCGCGGTCTGGCGATGATGCTCGCCCTCGGCGCCGTCGCGTGCACGTCGTCGACAGCCGCCGACCGGTCGGACGACGCACCGTCGACCGGAACCGAGCCGAGCGAACCTCCGTCGACCACGCCCCCGACCGAAGCCCCGCTCCCGTCGATGACCGAGCCTCCGAAGGTCCCAGCGCTCGCCGACGTGCCGCCGACGACCACCGATCCACCGTCGGCGCCCGCCACGACACCGTCGCTCGGAGCTGCTTCGACGCCCTACGGGTTGCCCGTCGCCGATGCCCGGGCTGCGGCATGGGGCGCCACCCACGCCGGGTACCCGGCGTCGGACATCTTCGTCGGCTGCGGCGCGCTGATCGTCGCTCCGGTCAACGGCGTCGTCGTCGAATCGCGACGCGTCAACAGCTACGACCCCGCGATCGACAACCCGGCGACGCGAGGTGGTCGATCCGTGACACTGATCGGCGACGACGGTGTGCGCTACTACCTGGCCCACTTCGAGCGGATCGAGGACGGGATCGAGCCTGCGGCTCGCGTCACCATCGGACAGCCACTCGGTGAGATGGGCCAGACCGGCCGCGCCTCGGCCTGTCACCTCCACTTCGGGATCTCCCCACCGTGTCCGGGCAAGGAGTGGTCAGTGCGCCGGGGCGTCGTCTGGCCGTTCCCGTACCTCGACGACTGGCGCGGCGGAGGTCAACGCAGCCCCGTCGCCGAGATCGAACAATGGCAAGCCGAGCACCCGAGTGCGTGCACCGACGCGATGGCCGACCCTCACGCGCCCGACTCGTGAGGCATCGAGCCGGGTGCCGGGATCGAACCGGCGGCCTCATGATTACAAGTCAAGTGCTCTGCCAACTGAGCTAACCCGGCCTGCCAGCACCCTACCGCTGGGCGTGAACGGCCTGCTCACGGGTGGTTCCGCGGGTGTCAGCCGATGCGCGTCCAGGTGCCGCAGCCCGACGATGTGAACCGGACGTCGGTGGGGCTGATGTCCACGACGGCCCGGCCATCGGTGTTGTCGTTGGCGATGATCTCCTCGAACGTGTGCGTGAACCCGCTGGCCCGCTCCCAGTAGCAACCGAAGCCGTCGGGGTCGCCCTCGGCGGACCAACGGCCCGGCGCGACCTGTTGGTTGACCGCCCAGTCGCCGTCGGTGAAGGTCTCGACCGGTGTTCCGCCGAGGAAGGCGGACCACCGCTCACAGCCACTCGACGAGAAGGCCACATCCGTCGGGAGGATCTCGACGATCACCGGGCCCTCGGAGTTGCCGTTGGCGATGATGTCGTCGAGCTCGCCGCTCAACCCGCTGAGCCGCTCGAAGTAGCACCCGAAGCTGTCCGCCCCCGGCGTCGCGTACACGCCGGGTTGGACATCCTGCCCGACGAGCTGCACGCCGGAGCCGAACGACGGGATCGGCGGCAGCGTGGTCGGTGGGATGGTCGTCGTCGGGGGCTCTGTCGTGGTCGGTTCGGCGGTCGTCTCGGGGACCGTGGTCTCGGCCTCCGTCGTCTCGGGCCCCTCCGTGGACTCTGGCGGATCGGTGCGCTCGGGCTCACCGGTCGTCGCCGGCTGCTCCGTCGTCCCCTCCGCCGGATCGGTCGTCGCGGCCGCGCTCGACGTCGGTGATCCGGGCGCCGCCACGTCGGTCGTGTCGGCACCGGTGCGCACCGAGTCGTCGTCGTCGTCACCTCCGCCGACGATGGCCCCGATGATGGCCAGCACGATCAGGACCGCGATGGCGATCACCCACCACCGCCGCCAGAGCGGTGTCGGCGCGGGCGGAGCCGCATCAGCAGCGGGTGGTCCTCCCGGCGCGCCGGGTGGCGGTGGCGGGACCGGACCCGAGCCACCGGGAGGTGGCGGCGGTGCGCCGGGCGGAGGGGGCGGGGGCGCGGCGGGATCGGACATCTGCACCTCGCTGTGACGGCTCGGGACGCACGGTAGCCGCGGGGATCATCGGGTGACGTCGGTGAGGTCGAGCGCGGCGATCCTCACGGGGTCGGCGAGGATGTCGATCTCGACGATGCGACCACCGGCGATCGTGAACGCCATGACCGACGCCGCCTGCCCCTCGGGCGCCGTGACGATGCCGATCGCGCCGTTGACGATCGCCGGGCGCCGGAAGCGGGCCAACCGCGAGAACAGCAGCGCCTGACGGGCGACGGCGACCGCACCGCGGACGAGACCGGTCGGGGCGCCGGTGTCCGCACGGAGCACGACGTCGGGATCGAGCACCGCGAGCAGCGCGTCGAAGTCGCCGTCGCGCGACGCGGCGAGGAAGGCGTCGACCACGACGCGCTGGCGGCCGAGGTCGGCGTCGGCGCGCGGCGTGCTCGCCTGCACGCGCCGCCGCGCCCGGCTGGCCAGTTGGCGGGTGGCGGTCGGGGTGCGCTCGACGATGGGGGCGATGTCCTCGAACGGCACGGCGAACATGTCGTGGAGCACGAAGGCCAGCCGCTCGGCGGGCGCCAGCGTGTCGAGCACCACGAGCAGGGCGAGGCCGACCGAGTCGGTGAGCAGCGCTTGCTGCTCCGGACCGTCGTCGCGCTCGACGACGACGTCGGGCACGTGCACGTCGAGCGGGTCCTCCGGACGCCGCCGGCGCCGGCGCAGGGCGTTCAGGCACACCCGCGCCATGACCGTCGTCAGCCACCCGCCGATGTTCTCGACGCCGGTGGTGTCGGCCCGGCTGGCCCGCAGCCAGGCCTCCTGCAACGCGTCGTCGGTCTCGCTGAACGATCCCAGCATCCGATAGCCGACGGCGCGGAGGTGGGCGCGGTGCTCCTCGAAGGAACGGTCGAGGCTGCCGTCTACGTCCATCTGTCACGTTCCTCCGTCGAGCGGTGTCAATGAGGTGCAACCTACGAAGGAGACCCCCGATGCAAGCACGGATGAAGCACCCGGCGATGACGGTGCCCGGCGCCATGCAGGCGCTGATCGCCCTGTCGAACTCGGTCAAGCAGACCGGCGTCCCGGCGACGACGGTCGAGCTCGCCAACCTGCGCGCCAGCCAGATCAACGGCTGCGGCGTCTGCGTCCACATGCACGCTCGCGACCTGCGGCGGGCCGGCGAGTCCGACGAGCGGATCTTCAGCGTCGCCGCGTGGCGTGAGACGCCCTACTACACCGACGCCGAGCGGGCCGCCCTGGCCCTGGCCGAGGCGGTCACGCGGGTG
Source organism: uncultured Acidimicrobiia bacterium (assembly GCA_963784255.1). Lineage (GTDB taxonomy): Bacteria > Actinomycetota > Acidimicrobiia > Acidimicrobiales > Ilumatobacteraceae > JALZMG01. The sequence continues at coordinate 112,601 of CAWAQO010000010.1, forward strand.
AGCGACCGGCCCGACCCGGTGCCGGACGACATCTGGGCGGAGGCCACCCGGCACTTCGACGAGGAGGCGCTGGCCGGCCTCCTCCTGGCCATCAGCGCCGTCAACGTGTGGAACCGGCTCAACGCGGCGACGCGCCAGATCGCCGGTTCCGTGCCGGGCTGACGCGGGCCGCGCCAGGAGTCGGCTCGCCGCCGCTGGCTGATCGGCATCGCCCCAAGCTGACTATCGACCATGACCGAAATGCAGCCTAGGCCGAGCGTCACAGGGAGTACCGTGGCACCCAGTGAGCGGGATGCGGGTCGGGGTGGTGGCCGTCGTGGCCGCGCTCGTGCTGGCGGCGTGTTCGGGTGACGACGACGCCGGGCCGACGTCGACGGGCGGTGACGTCGCGCCGTCGACAGCTGCCACGAAAGAGCCGCCGCCGGCCACGGAGACCGAGGACACGCCGGTCGAGACGGCGGCGACGACCGCCGCGCCGGAGACCACCGTCGCCGCCTGGCACACCCCCACCCTGTTCGAGCGCGCCTGCCCTGCTGACTACCCGGCGGGCGCCCGCTGCTCGACGTTCGTGGTCGCCGCCGACCGGGCGGACGGGGACAGCGGCACGATCGACCTGCCCGTCGTCGTGCTGCCGGCGACGAGTGGGACGACCGGGGAGGCCGTCGTCATCCCGTCGGGCGGGCCCGGCTTCCCGGGCACCACCGCCCTCGGCTGGGCCGGCAACGCGTGGAACGAGGGCCACGACATCGTCCTGTACGACCAGCGGGGCACCGGTGGGGCCGTCCCGAGCCTCGAGTGCCCCGCCGTCAACGCCACCTTCGTCGCCAACCTGCAGCGCGACGACGGGTACACGGCCGAGCGGGACGCGATGGCGGCCGAGCGTGACGCGTGCCTCGCCGAGCTCGAGGGGCGGGGGATCGACCTGACCGACTACCAGTCGGAGGCCAGCGCGTCGGATCTCGACGAGCTGCGCCAGGCGCTCGGATACGAGCAGTGGAACATCCTCGGCGTCAGCTACGGCGCCCGCCTGGCGCTGGCCACGATGCGGTCCCACCCCGACGGCATCCGCTCGGTGATCCTCGACTCGGTGTACGACGTCACGGCGGGCGGCCTCGCCGCCACGGTCGCCGCTGCCGAGCGGGCCATCGACCACCTGGCCGCTGCGTGCACCGACGACGGCACGTGCTCGAGCGCCCACGGTGACCTGGCCGCCAAGATCGAGCAGATCCAACAGCGCTACAACGACGAGCCGGTCGCCATCCAGGCGGATGCCGGCGACGGCGCCGGGGTGCAGACGTACCTCATCACCGGCGACGACATGCTGGCGGGGCTGTTCAACGCGCTCTACGACTCGGCATTGATCCCCTTCCTGCCGGCGGCCATCGACGACCTGCTGGCCGGCGACACCCGGCTGCTCCCCCAGTTGATCGAGCGCGGCATCCCGTTCAGCACGGGGTTCGCCGACGGGATGGCGACGGCCGTGAACTGTGCCGACAACGCCGGCCTCGACGTGGCCGACGACGACGCCGGCGTCTACGAGGACCCTCGCGGCTTCGGCGTCGTCGTGGGCCTGCTGGGACTGTGCCCCGACGGGTGGACGCCGACGCCGGGATCGTTCAACGAGCCGGTCGAGTCCGACATCCCCACCCTCGTCCTTGCCGGGGGCTACGACCCGATCACGCCACCGGACGGCACCCAGGCCGTGGCCGACCGCTTGGCCAACGCCACGTTCGTGCTGGTCGAACCGGTCGGCCACGGGGCCACCAACTTCGACGACTGCGTCACCGCCATCGAGCTGGCCTTCCTCGCCGACCCGACGACCCCGCCGGACACCGGCTGCGTGGCCGAGATCCCCGCACCGGCCTTCACCTGACGGTTCTGTGTGAACTTCGCGGCCAGAAACGGCCCGAAAACTTCGTCAGAACCACCAATCCGGCGCCGAACCTGATCCGAACCACCGCACAAGGCGGCGGCCCGGACGATGTGACCGGCGCTCTCCACCACGAGAGCGTCGGTCACATCCGGTGGCGGGTGATCTCGTAGGTCGCGAGGGCGGCGGCGGCAGACACGTTCAACGACCCCACTCGGCCGCGCATGGGGATGGCGACGAGCAGGTCGCAACGCTCGCGGACCAGCCGGGACAGGCCGGCGCCCTCGGCGCCGAGCACCAGGCAGACGCCCTCGCGGGCGAGGTCGCCGATGTCGAACAGCGTCCGCTCGGCGGCGTCGTCGAGCCCGACCACCCAGATCCCGGCGTCTCGCACCCGGCTCAACGTGGCCGGCAGCCCGCCGACCAGGGCCATCGGCACGTGCTCGATGGCGCCGGCCGACGCCTTGGCGACGGTCGGCGTGACGTGCACCGCCCTGTGCCGCGGCAGCAGCACCCCGTGCACACCGGCACCCTCGCAGTTGCGGATGATGGCGCCGAGGTTGCCGGGGTCGGTGACGCCGTCGATGGCGACCAGGAACGGCGGCTTGCCCGGCCGCCGGCGGATCAGCTCGCCGAGGTCGGCCTCCGGGAGCGGGGCGGCGAAGGCGATGACCCCCTGCGGCGCCTCCGTGCGGGCGCGGGCGTCGAGCTTGCCGCGGGCGACGCCGGCGACCGGCACCCTGTTGGCCCTGGCCAGGGCGACGATGTCGGCGACCGCGTCGTCGTCGAGGAGGTCGGTCGTCAGCCAGATCTCCTGGACCTTCCTCCGACCGGCGATCAGCAGCTCGCGGACGGCCTGGCGGCCTTCGACCTGCTCGCCGCCGAGCCCCTTGCCCGACGAGCGCGCCGGGTGGGCGCCGGCATCGCGGCGGACGGGGCCGGTGCGGCCGGCGCCGCGGGACCGCGGTGGGGCCGCCCGCTTGGCCGGGCGGCGCGGGCTCACGGCGCCCCGCGCGTCAGGACGGCGACGGCGAAGCAGGCGATCCCCTCGCCGCGGCCGAGCGCGCCGAGTCCCTCGGGCCGCCGCCCCTTCACGGTGACCGGGCTCCCGACGGCGCCCGTGAGGCGGTCCTGCATCTCGGTACGCATCGGCGCCAGTCTGGGCGCCTCGCACACGACGGAGCAATCGGCGTTGCCCACCATCCAGCCGAGGGCACGCACGTCGTCGGCCACCCGCCGCAGCAGCCCGATCGAGTCGGCGCCGGCGAGCGACGGGTCGGTGTCGGGGAAGCGCTCGCCGATGTCCCCCAGCCCGGCGGCGCCGAGCAACGCCTCCGCCACGGCGTGGGCGACGGCATCGCCGTCGCTGTGCCCGACGAGGCCGGGCAGACCGGGGAAGCGGCACCCGCCGAGGATCAGCGGCCGGCCCTCGTCGTCGCCGATGCGGTGGACGTCGAACCCCTGACCGACGCGCACCTCGAAGCTCATCCCGCGATCCGGCGTTGCGCCCACGCCAGGTCCTCGGGCTCGGTGATCTTGCGGTTGGCCACCTCGCCCGGCACGACCACGACCGTGCCGCCGGCCCGCTCGACGAGGGCGGCGTCGTCGGTCCCCTCGCCGCCGGCTTCGTGGGCGCCGCGCAGGGCGTCGGCCCGGAAGGCTTGCGGGGTCTGCACGGCGACCAGCGTCGAGCGCTCGGGCGTGGCGACCACGGTGCCGTCGGGGCCGACGACCTTGATCGTGTCGGTGACGGCGACAGCCGGCACGGCGGCGTCGGCGCCGGCGGCCACGGCGTCGATGACGGCGGCGAACAGGGCGGTGCTGGCCAGCGGGCGGGCGGCGTCGTGCACGCAGATGATCGTCGCCTCGGGCGGGCAAGCGGCGAGCCCGGCCCGCACCGACTCGCTGCGCGTCGCCCCGCCGGCGACGGCGCCCTCGCGCTCGGCGTCGGCGGGCGGCACGACCACGACCACCCCGTCGCTGGCGTCGCGGGCCACCGCCACGGCGCGGTCGATGACCCGACCCTCACCGAGGTGAGCGAACTGCTTGGGGCTGCCGAACCGGCTGCCGCCACCTGCTCCGACGACGATCGTCCACACGTGCTGGGTCACGGGCACCGATGCGAGCGAGTGAGCGCCAGCGAGCGAGCGTCCAAACGCGGCCTGCGTGGCCGGGGAGCGCTGACGGATGTCACACCTGCACGGTAGTGTCCGCGCGTCATGGCTCACGATCGAGCGGCGTACCGCGACATCCTGGCGCGCACCGACTTCTTCGCCGACGCGGACGGGGCCACGCTCGACGCGTTGGCGGCCGCCGGAGCCGAGCGTCAGCTGGTCCGCAACGACACCCTGTTCAGCGAAGGCGATCCGCCCGACGCCCTGTACGTCGTGACGCGAGGACGCGTCGCCATCGCCATCGCCAACCCCATCGACCGCCGCGAGAGCGTGATCGCCCTGATGGAACCGGGCGACCTGTTCGGCGAGCTGGGCATGCTCGACGACCGGCCTCGCTCGGCGATGGCCAGGGCGCTCGAGCCGTCGGCCGTGCTCGCCGTGCCGTACGCGCCGGTCCTCGAGATGTTCGACGAGCACCCCAAGCTGCTCTGGAACGTCACCCGCCTGCTCGCCCAGCGCTTGCGGGCGATGGACGAGGCGCTGGCCGACTCGGTGTTCCTCGACGTCACCGGCCGCACGGCCAAGCGGCTGCTCGAACTGGCCAACGGCAGCGACCAGTTCACGTTGCCGGTGACCCAGGAGGAGCTCGCCGGCATGGTCGGGGCGTCGCGTGAGCGGGTCAACAAGGCCATCGCCAGCTTCATCCGCCTCGGCTGGCTCGACCAGCGCGACCGCCAGTACACGATCACCCAACGCGACCGGTTGGAGCTGCGCGCCCGCTAGGTCCTGGCGAAGGTGTCGAGCATCAGCTCGACGTCCGGCCCGAGGGGATAGAGGATCGGGCATGTGCAGCCGTTGGCGACGTACTCGCCGACCTTGGCCACCACCTCGTCGGGCTCGCCCGACGCCGTGCAGCGCTGGACGACCTCGTCGGGCACCAGCCGGCTCGCCGTGACCACCTGCTCGTGCGTCGCCGGCCACGTCAGGATCTGGCCGATCTCGTCGAGCAGCTCCTGGGGCACCCCGGACGCCTTCATGATGTGCGGCTGCTGCCCGAGGTACTGGGTGACCATCAGGCGGGCGGCGTCGAGGGCGGCCTGGCGGTCGCGGTCGATGCTGCACACGACGAGCTGCGGCCGGTCGACGTCGGCGAGGGTGCGGCCGGCTCGGGCAGCGCCGCGCTCGAGCGCGGCCAGCGCCTCTGAGTTGTAGCTCGGCGCGACGAGGTAGTTGAGCACGACACCGTCGGCGATCTCGCCGGCCAGCTCCATCATCTGCATGCCGGTGGCGCCGATGTAGATCGGCACGTCCTTGGCCCGGCGCTCCTGGTACACGTAGTCCAGCTCGACCCCGTCGAGGCGCACGTGGTGCCCGGCGAACGTCACGGTCTCGTTGGCGAGCAGCCCGCGCACCGCCGTGACCACCTCGCGCATCACGCGCAGCGGCTTGGCCCGCTCGATCCCGACCTTGCTGGCGAGGGGGTCCCACCACGCGCCGAGGCCGCAGAGGATGCGCCCCGGCGCGAGGTCGTCCAACGTGGAGAACGTGCTGGCCAGCCGGGCCGCGTTGCGGGTCCAGATGTCGATGACGCCCGAGCCGATGCGGATGCGGTCCGTGGCGGCGGCGAACGCCGCCATCGGCACGACGGCGTCGCGCACCAGCCGGCTGTCGGCCTGCCACACGGCGTCGAAGCCGCGGGCCTCGGCCTGCCGCGCCAGCTCGATGCCGCGGCGGATGTCGTGGGCGTCCTGCAGGTACAGCGCGACGGGGACGTCGAGGGCCATCGGCTCATCCTCGCGCCCGTAGGGTGGGCCAGGTGAGCGAGCCCGCAGGGCGAGCGAACCAACGACACGGTGCTCCGCCGCGGAGCGGCGGGGCGGTCATTGGTGCACCGCTCGTCGCAGCAAGTGAATCGAACCACCTCACGGTGCGCCAATGAGTGGACCGAAGGAGCCGCGGTGGACGCACGTCGCCCTGCGCGTCGGCGACATCGCTGCCTCGATCGAGTGGTACCAGGCGTTCACGCCGCTGCAGCTGCTCGACCGGCGCTCGGACGAGTTCGGGCACGGCGCCTGGCTCGGCGAACCGGGCGACCCGGAGCGCCCGTTCATCCTCGTGCTCGCCGAGTTCTTCCCCGAGAGCGACCCCTACCGCGACTCGCCGCTGGCCGCGCTGCGACCGTTCGCCCACCTCGGCATCGAGCTGCCCGACCGCAGCGCCGTCGACGACATCGCCGCGCGCGGCGAGCAGGCCGGCTGCCTCGAGATGGCACCCGCCGACCTGCCGGCGCCGGTCGGCTACATCTGCATGCTGCGCGACCCCGACGGCAACCTGGTCGAGTTCTCCCACGACCAAGGCGTCTTCGCCAAGGCGCGCGAGCTCTGGAGCTCGTAGCTCAACGCGCCCGCGCCACGTGGCGGGCGACGAGGTACTCCAGCCGCTCCTGACCACCGGACACTCGCCGCGGCTCGCCGGTGTCGAAGGCCCGCTCGTGCAGCGACGACAACGTGGCGCCGCCGTCGAGGATCGAACGGCCGAGATCACCGTCCCACCCGGCGTAGCGGGCGTCCCGGTTGGCGTCGAGCTCGTCGCGCACCGACGCCGCCACCAGCAGCGCCCGCGCCATCGTGTCCATCCCGCCGATGTGGCCGTGGAACAGGTCGGTCCGGTCGATCGACTGGCGCCGCAGCTTGGCGTCGAAGTTCAGCCCGCCGGTCGTGAAGCCGCCGCCGCGCAGCAGCTCCAGCATCCCCAGGGCCATCTGCTCGACCGACACCGGGAAGCGGTCGACGTCCCACCCGAGCCGGTCGTCGCCGGCGTTGGCGTCGATCGACCCGAGGATGCCGCCGTCGACGGCGGCGGCGACCTCGTGGGCGAAGTCGTGGCCCGACAGGGTGGCGTGGTTGACCTCGATGTTGACCTTCACCTCGTCGGCGAGGTCGTAGCGCTGCAGGAAGGCGAGCACGGTCGCGACGTCGTAGTCGTACTGGTGCTTGGTCGGCTCGAACGGCTTGGGCTCGATGAGGATGGTGCCCTCGAAACCGATGCGGTGCTTGTGCTCGACGACCATCGTCAGGAAGCGGCCGAGCTGGTCCAGCTCGCGCCGGAGATCGGTGTTGAGCAGCGTGTCGTAGCCCTCTCGCCCGCCCCACAGCACGTAGTTGTGGCCGCCCAGGCGGTGCGTCGCCTCGAGGCAGTGGGCGACCTGGGCGGCGGCGTAGGCGAAGACCTCGGGATCGGGGTTGGTGGCCGCGCCGGCCTGGTAGCGCGGGTTGGAGAACAGGTTGGCGGTGCCCCACAGCAGCTCGACGCCGGTGCGCTCCTGGTGCTCGGCGGCGTGGTCGACCATCTCGTCGAGGAGGGCCGCCGACTCCTTGAACGACGCGCCTTCCGGCGCGATGTCGCGGTCGTGGAAGCAGTAGAACGGCACGCCCAGCTTGTCGAAGAACTCGAAGGCGGCCGCCATCTTCTGCTGGGCCGCCTCCAGCGGGTCGGCATCGGGAGCGAACGTCGGGTGCCACGGGCGGTCGAGCGTGCCGGCGCCGAAGATGTCGAAGCCGTCCCAGTTGAACGAGTGCCAGTAGCAGACGGCGAAGCGCAGGTGGTCCTCCATCCGCCGGCCGGCGACGACGCGGTCGGCGTCGTACCAGTGGAACGCCAGTGGGTTGTCGCTGTCGGGTCCCTCGTACGGGATCCTGCTCGCTGACGTCGATGAAGAACTCGGCCATCTGCTACCCCCTCACAGGCTCAGGTGACGGTGACGTACCCGTCGTACATCTTGGCGGGCGGATCGCCGGCACGGCCGGCACGATCGTCGACCGTGCCGGCGGGCACGAGGTCGTCCGACGACGTGCCGACGAACACGTCGAGGTCGCCCGGCTCGACGACGTAGGCGAGATCCCGGTCGTAGAACCCGAGCTGGCCGACCGGCGTCTCGAACGTCACGCATCCGGGACTCGCCGGCGGCCAGCTCGACGCGCACGAAGCCGCTGCAGCTCGAGCACCGGCCGGGTCACGCTGGCGACCGGGTCGCGCACGTAGAGCTGGACGACCTCGTCGCCGACCGGTCGCCGGTGTTGGTGACGGTCACCGTCGTGGTGACCGACGTCGTGCCACGGCACCTCGGTCGCCGGCCACCGACGGCGCCGGTGAGGCGCGAACGTCGTGTAGCGCGAGCCCGTGGCCGAACGGGTACAGCGGGCGGGACGGGCGCGTCGACGTAGTCGCCCTTCCAGTGCGAGCGCCCGCCCGAGACCTTGTGGCCGTAGAAGACCGGGATCTGGCCCGCCGAGCGCGGGTACGTGATCGGCAGCTTGCCGCCGGGGCTGACGTCGCCGCAGAGCACGTCGGCGATCGCCGCCGCCGCCCTCGTGCGCCGGGGAGCCAGGCCATCAGCACCGCGGCGCACTGCTCGTGCAGCCAGGCGCTGCCGGACGGGCGCCCGGCGACGAGCACGAGCACCACCGGCGTCCCGGTGGCGACGCACGGCGCGCGCCAGGTCCTCCTGCACGCCGGGCAGGTCGAGCGACGACGACGTCGCGGCTCTCGCCGCTGGTGCAGTCGTCGGTGAGCCCGGCCTTGTCGCCCATCACGAGCACGACGACGTCGGCGCCGGCGGCGAGTCGCCACCGCCTCGGCGAACCCGTCCCGGGACGAGCCGTTGACGTCGCACCCGCGGGCGAAGCGGACCCGCCCGCCGAAGCGGGCCGTGCAGCGCGGCGCGCGACGGTCGGTGGCGTCGGCGATCGAGTCGTCCGGGCGCTGGTCGTCGGTCAGCGGCATGGCGAAGACGTTCTGCCCGCTGCGCAGCACCTCCTGCAGCGACTCGACGTGCGCCGGGTACGTGTAGTCGCCGAAGCAGGTGCCGGGCCTCGTCGGCGTTGGGTCCGATGACGGCCACCGAGCCGACGTCCGCGGCCAGCGGCAGGATGCCGTCGTTGCGCAGCAGCACGAGCGACTTGCGGGCGATCGTGCGGGCGAGCGCGGCGGTGGGCCGGCGTGTCGGCGACGGCCGCGACGCGGTCGGGGTCGACGAAGGGCTGCTCGAACAGGCCGAGCTCGAACTTGGTCCGCGAGCACCCGGGCCACGGCGGTGTCGATCGGCGGCCTCCGCCACCCGGCCCGAGCCGCACGGCCTGCAGCAGCGGCTCGCCGTAGCAGTCGGTGCCCGGCAGCTCGACGTCGAGCCCGGCCTCGCAGCGCCATCGCCGCGGCCTCCTCGGCGTCGACGGCGAGGTGGTGGTAGTCGGCGAGCTGGCGGATCGAGAAGTAGTCGGCGACGACGCAGCCGTCGAAGCCCCACTCGTCGCGCAGCAGCGTCGGTGAGCAGGCCGCGGTCGGCGGCCGCCGGGCACGCCGTCGAGCTCGTTGTAGGCGTTCATCACCGCCCGCAGCCCGGCCGTCGCGGACCGCCGCCTCGAACGGGTGCAGGTGGACCTCGCGCAGCTCGCGCGGCGCCGATGTGCGCCGGCGCCCAGTTCAGCCCGCCCTCGGAGGCGCCGTAGCCGACGAAGTGCTTGGCGGTGGCGATCGACGCCCGTCGCCGAGGTCGTCGCCCTGCAGGCCGCGCACGAACGCCACGCCCATGCGGGCGACGAGGTAGCGGGTCCTCGCCGAACGTCTCCTCGGTGCGCCCCCACCGGGGGTCGCGGCAGACGTCGAGCACCGGCGACAGGCCCTGGTGGGCGCCCATCGCCCGCATCTGGACGCGCGACCGCGTCGGCGAGGGCGGCGGCGAGGTCGGGCTCCCAGGTGCTGGCGAGCCCGATCGCCTGCGGGAAGATCGTCGACCTCGCGGGCCATCAGGCCCGAGCAGATCTCCTCGTGGACGATCGCCGGGATGCCGAGGCGGGTCTCGCGTCGACGAGGTGGCGCTGGATGGCGTTGGCCAGCTCGGCGGCCTCGCGGGCGCCGAGGCTGCTCGCCCCGCAGATCCGCGTGACCTGGCCGAGCCCGTGGCGGAGCAGGTCGGCCGCCCGTTCGGCGTCGAGCTCGGGGCCGTCGGCGAGCTGGAACACCCAGGCGCTGCCGAGCTGGGCGACCTTCTCCTCGAGGCTCATGCGGGCGAGCAGGTCGGCGACCCGCTCGCCGACCGGGAGCGTCGGGTCCCGGTAGCGCCGGCGTCGGCGCCGGCGCGCGGCGAGCGGCGTTCATCGGGCGAGCGGCCCGGCAGGACTGGCGGACGACGAGCCGGGTCGGCAGCGTGACCTGCTGCGGGCGCGCTCGGCGTCGCCGTCGAGGAGGTCGACGAGCAGCCGCACGGCCTCGGCCGCCCATCTGCTGGATCGACTGGTCGATCGTCGTCAGCGGCGGCTCGGTGAGCGCCGACTCGGGGATGTTGTCGAAGCCGATCACCGACACGTCGCCGGGCACCGACAGGCCGAGCGACGCGGGCGACGTGCATGGTCTGCATGGCCGACAGGTCGTTGGCGGCGAAGATCGCCGTCGGCGGCTCGTCGAGCTGGAGCAGCCGGCGGGCCGGCTCCTCCGACGTCTCCAGCTCGTACTCGCCGACGCCGACGAGCTGCGGGTCGAGGGCGATGCCGGCCGCGGCCAGGGCGTCGCGGTAGCCCTGCTCGCGCAGGCGCGCCGACTCCAGGTCGGGACGGCCGGCGAGGAACCCGATGCGGCGGTGGCCGAGGCCGATGAGGTGCTCGGTGGCGGTGATCGCCCCGGCCAGGTTGTCGGCGTGCACGGTGGGCAGGCTCGGCGGGCCGGTGTGCGGGTCGACGATGACGATCGGCGCGGCGTCGTCGACGTCGACGACGGTCGGGCGTGACGAGGATGATCCCGTCGGTGAGCGTGCCGCTGAGCCGGGAGACGTTGCGCCGCTCCCAGCCCGGAGTGCTCCTTGCCGTGGCCGCTGCCGGAGTAGACGATCAGCTCGTAGCCGGTGTCCCGGATGCGCCCGCGCCGCGCCCTTGAGCAGCTCGGCGCTGAACGGCTCGATGTCGGCGACGAGGATGCCGATCACGTTGGTGCGCCGGCTGCGCATGCTGCGGGCGACGAGGCTCGACTCGTAGCCGAGCTCGGCGATGACGGCCTGACCCGGCTCGAGCGTGTCCTCGGCGCGACGCCGTAGCGGTCGTTGATCACCTTGGACACGGTGGCGATCGACACCCCGGCCTCGGCCGCCACGTCCCCGATCGTCACTCGCCGGCGCGACACGGGCCGAGCATAGCGAGCCGTGGAGATCGGTGTCGAGAACGTTATCGATAACGTTTGACAACGGCGCGTCGGGGCATGCGCACGCTCGACCGCGGGACGGACGTTCGCAGGCTCACAAGGGGGAACTGATCATGCGCCGCATCACCCGCACGGCGCTGTTGCTCGGTGCTCGCCGCCCTCGTCGCCGCCTCGTGCGGTGGCGACGACGACGACGACGGCACCCGCCATCCGAGGCGCCGGCCGCCACCGACGCGCCGGACGCCACCGAGGCGCCGGCGGGGACGGAGGCCGCCGACAGCGGTGAGCCGGTGACCATCGAGTGGTGGCACATCCAGAACAACGAACCGGGGGTGTCGCTCTGGCAGGACATCGCCGACGAGTTCATGGCCGAGCACCCCAACGTCACGATCGACATCACCGTCTACGAGAACGAGGCGTTCAAGACGGCGATCGCTCCCCGCCTGCAGGCCGGCGACCCGCCCGACCTGTTCCAGTCGTGGGGCGGCGGCGGCCTGCATCGAGCAGGTCGACGCCGGTCTGGTCCAGGACATCACCGCCGACGTCGAGCCGTGGATCGGCGACCTCAACGAGGGCGCCGTGAGCATGTACCAGGTCGACGACGAGCAGTACGGCATCCCGTTCGACCTGGGCATGGTCGGCTTCTGGTACAACAAGGACCTGTTCGAGCAGGCCGGGATCACCGAGCCGCCGGCGACCTGGGACGAGTTCCTCGAGGACGTCGGGATGCTGAAGGACGCCGGGATCACGCCGCTCGCCCTCGGCGAGGGCGACAAGTGGCCCGGCATGTTCTGGTGGGCCTACCTCGCCCTGCGCATCGGCGGCGCCGACGCCATGCTGCAGGCCGGCGAGGACGGCTCGTTCGACAGCGAGTCGTTCGTCGAGGCCGGCACGCAGCTGCAGCGGCTGATCGAGATGGAGCCGTTCCAGAGCGGGCTTCCTCGCCGCCGTGTGGGACGGTGCCGGCGGCCAGGCGGCGACCATCGCCACCGAGGGCGCGGCGATGCACCTCATGGGCCAGTGGGCGCCGGGCACGCAGGAGGCCAACTCGCCCGACGGCGAGGGGCTCGGCGACAAGCTCGGGTGGTTCCCGTTCCCGTCGGTCGACGGGGGGCCGGCGAGCCGACACGGACGCCTTCGGCGGCGGCAACGGGTTCGCCGTCGGCAAGGACGCCCCGCCGGAGGCCGTCGAGTTCCTGCGAGTACGCCACCAGCCTCGACGTCGCCAACCGGTGGGGCGAGACGAACAGCGGCATCCTGCCCGTCACGAACGGCTCGGAGTCGTCGATCACCGACCCTACCTGACGACCGTGCTCGACGCCCGGGCCGAGCGCCACCTACGTGCAGCTGTACCTCGACCAGGCCTACGACCCCGAGCTCGGCGCCGTCATCAACGACGCCGTCGCAGGAGCTGTTCGCCGGGCAGGCGTCGCCGGAGCAGGTCGCCACGACGATCGCCGATGCGGCTGCGAGCGGCTGAGCCTGACCGGAGCGACCGCCGACGTGCCACCCGACCTCGCCGTCGCCCGTCGCGCGGCCGGCGTCGACCGGGTCGGGCCGGCGTGGCGGCAAGCGGACGACGATCGTCCTCTTCCTCGCTCCCGGCGCTCGCCCTGTACGTCCTGCTCGTCCTGGTGCCGATCGGCCAGGGCGTCTACTACAGCGGGTTCGACTGGAACGGCCTCGCGCCGCTCACCGAGTTCGTCGGCCTGCAGAACTACCGCGACGCGCTGGCCGACCCGGTGTTCCTGGCCTCGCGTGCGCCACGTCCTGGTCATCGTCGTCCTGTCGCTGGTGCTGCAGCTGCCGTTCGCCCTCGGGCTCGCCGTCCTGCTCAACCAGCGCATGCGCGGCCGGGCGCTGTCTGCGGCTGCTGTTCTTCCTCCCGTTCGTGCTGTCGGAGGTGATCACGGCCGTCGTGTGGCGGCTGCTGCTCCAGCCGGCGGGCCTGGTCGACAGACGCTCGAGCTGCTCGGCCTCGGCGGGCTCGTCCAGGAGTGGCTGGCCGACCCGGACATCGTCCTCGACACGGTGTTCGTCGTCATCACGTGGAAGTACTTCGGCTTCCACATGATCCTGTACCTCGCCGGCCTGCAGCAGATCCCGCGCGAGCTGCAGGAGGCGGCGGCCCTCGACGGCGCCAGCCAAGGGCCAGATCTTCCGCCACGTGACCCTGCCGCTGCTCGGCCCGACGATCCGGATCTCGGTGTTCCTGTCGATCATCGGCTCGCTGCAGCTGTTCGACCTGGTGTGGGTGATGACCGGCGGCGGCCCGGTCAACGCCTCCAACACGATGGCCGTGTACATGATCGACCGCGGCTTCGAGCGCTCGCAGTTCGGCTACGGCAGCGCCGTCGCCGTGATCGTGTTCTGCATCTGCTTCGTGTTCGCGCTCGCCTACCAGCGCTTCGTCCTGCGCCGCGACGTCGCAGGGCGCGACGACCGGATGGGGATCGCGTGACGATGGCCGGCCCGCCGTCGGCCGGCGCCACCGCCTCCGGTGCGATCGGTGCGCTACGCCATCGCCCTCGGCGTGGCGCTCGTCGTCGTCGTTCCCGGTGCTCTACGCCGTGCTCGGCGGGTTCCGCACCACCGGTCAGATCGCCGCGCCGCCCGGTCGGCCTGCCGCGGCCGTGGGTGTTCGAGAACTACACCGAGATCCTCACGTCGAGCTCGTTCTGGCGGCAGGTCGCGCAACAGCGTCCTGATCGCCGCGTCTGACGATGCTCGTCGTCGTGCCGTGCGCGGCGCTGGCCGCGTTCGTGCTCGCCCGCTTCTCCTTCGCCGGGCGCGAGGCGGTGTACATGCTGTTCACGCTCGGCCTGCTGTTCCCGGTGGCCGTGGCGATCCTGCCGCTGTACGTCACGCTGCGCGACTTCGGCCTGCTCAACAGCCCGCTCGGCGTGGCCCTGCCCCAGGCGGCGTTCGCCCTGCCGACGACGATCATCGTGCTGCGCCCGTTCTTCCGCAGCATCCCCGCCGAGCTGGAGGAGGCGGCCGCGCTCGACGGGTGCGGGCCGTTCCGCTTCTTCTGGAAGATCGTCCTGCCGCTGTCGCGGCCCGTCCTGGCCACCGTCTCGGTGCTCGTCATCGTGGCCAGCTGGAACGCCTTCCTGCTGCCGCTGGTCGTGCTCAACGACCCCGACCTGTGGACGCTGCCGCTCGGGCGTGACCAACTTCTCGACGCAGTACTCGTCCGACACCGCCCGCGTGCTGGCCTTCACGTCGCTGTCGATGGTCCCGGCGCTGGTGTTCTACGTCGTCGCCGAGCGCCAGATCGTCAGCGGGCTGGCCTCCGGCGCCGTCAAGGGCTGACGGGTCCGGCCGCGCCCCCCAATCTGGGCGGGATTCTCACCATCGAGCCATCTGGGCGGGATCCTTCCCAGGGGGTGGCGACGATCCCGCCCAGATGGGGGATCGGCCCCGGCCGTCACAGGCGGGCGAACAGCCGGGCGGCCTGCTCGGCGGCGTGGGCGCGGACCTCGGCCACGTCGACGCGCGTCGGGCGTCCGTCGGCGACGAGCACCTCGCCGCCGGCCGGCGACGACGTCGAGGGCACGCATCCCCGGCGTGAACGCGACGTGCCACGCGGAGTCGGCGTGGTCGTAGCTCCACGTGACGCGGTCGTCGGCGCACTCCGGGATGAGCGCGTGGCCGTTGGCCAGCCAGGACCACGCCGTCTCCGGGCTCGCCGTCACGTCGTCGGCGCGGTGGGCGACGTAGGCCAGCCGGAACTCCTCGAGCATGTCGGCGCCGATGCCGTCGGTGCCCAGCACGACCGGGTTCGGGTGGATCGCCGGACGGGCGTAGCCGACGCCGTTGTTCATGTTGCTGCGCGGGTTGTGGGCGATCGTGCCCGGCAGCGGCGCGTCGAGGTGGACGCAGTGGACGAGCAGCCAGTCGTCGCGGGCCAGGTCGCGCAGCCGGGTGCCGGCTGCGACGTCCTCCGGCCCCTCGGCGACGTGGATGTGGACGCCCACGCCGAGCTCGGCCGCCAGCCCGGCCGCCGCCGCCAGCGTCTCGTCGCGGCACGTGAAGGCGGCGTGCACGCCGACCATCCCCCGCCCGCCGGCGCGCACGAAGCGCTCGTTCTCGGCGAGGCCCCGACGGGCGCCGTCGGGACCGTGGCGGTCGGTGACGCCGTACGCGCACAGCACGCGCACGCCGACCTCGGCGCAGGCGTCGGCGATGACGTCGAGGCTGCCCTCGATGGCGTGCGGGCTCTCGTGGTGGTCGACGATGCCGGTGGTCCCGGCCAGCAGCGCCTCGACCGCACCGAGGCGGGCGGAGGCCCGCAGCATGTCGAGGTCGAGGGCGGTGTCGAGCCGCCACCAGATCTGCTCGAGGATCTGGCCGAAGTTGACCGGCGTCGACGGCGGCGCCGGCATGCCACGGGCGAGCGCCGAGTAGAGGTGGTGATGGGCGCAGACCAGTCCGGGCGTCTCGGCGCTCACCGGGAGCGTGACGCCTCGTACTGGGCGATGAACTGCTCGGGCGTCACCCCCGCGAGGACGTCGCCGACGGCGTCGAGCTCGATCCCGTCGAGGTCACGGAAGCGCAGGCAGCTCTTGCCCATGTCGAACCTCGTGCCGGCGGCGACGTAGGCGTCGCGCAACTGCTCCAGCAGCGCCGGCGAGCCGTACACGCGCGTTGAGGTAGACGGCGTAGTGACGCTTCTGCGCGGCGAGGGCGACGACGGCGAGGGGCTGGCCGTTGTACGTGTCGGGGTACCGGTCGAGGGGGATCTCGTAGGAGATCATCCCCCAGTTCATCGTCTCCTCGTAGCCCGGAGGGAGGCGGTCGAGGATCGTCGCCCGCACGGCGGCGACCACCTCGGCCCGCTCGGGCGGGAGCTCGGCGAGGTAGTCCTCGACCGTGGCGGCGCGGCTGCTGACCACGCCGAGACGGTAGCCGGTCGCTCACCGAGCGGGGTTGTCGACATCTCGATAGCGATGTATCGTTATCGCATCACGACATGAAGGAGGCCTCCATGAGAGGAAGGATGCAGTTCATGCACCACCCCGGCTCCCACCGCCATCGCGCCCGCCGCGGCGCCGTCAAGGGCAGCGTCCTGCGGATGCTGGCCGAGCGGCCGATGCACGGCTACGAGCTGATCACCGAGTTCGAGGAGCGCACCGGCGGCCGCTGGCGGCCGAGCCCCGGCTCCGTCTACCCGATGCTCGCCCAGCTCGAGGACGAGGGTCTCGTGCGCTCGTTCGACGACGACGGACGCAAGCGCTTCGAGCTCACCGACGCCGGTCGGGCGTGGCTCGACGAGCACGAGGGCGACGAGCCCTCGATGCCGTGGGAGCGCAGCGGCGTCGGCCAGCGCGGCGACCTGCGGCGCCTGGCCGGCGAGATCTTCGGCCAGCTGCGCCAGGTCGGCCGCTTCGGCACGCCGGAGCAGATCGAGCGCACCAAGGAGATCCTCGGCCGCACCCGCACCGAGCTCTACGACGTCCTCGCCAACCCCCCGGCCGAGGACGCGCCCGACGCGCCCGACACTCCCGATGCGAGTGTCTGACGCGCTCCGAGTGCGTGGCGCGCCACCGTTGGCGCGCCACGCACCGGGGAGCGCGAAGCACTCGGATCGGGTCAGCGTTGGATGCGGCCGCTGACGAAGTCGATCGAGCGGGTCACCGTCGCCGCCACGAAGCGTTCCAGCTTCGGCGCGTCGAGGAACCGGGCGACGGCCTCCAGCGGACGCGACGACCCCGCCCGGGCCGCCTCCTCGGCGGCGGCGCGGCTCGTCTTGACGGCGTGGGCGTGGACGATGAACGCCGACGTGGTGTCGCCGAGCGCCCGCCGCTGCAGCGCCTCGCCGGCGGCCACCACGTCCGCCGTGCCGAGGTCGACGACCGCCGACTCGCCGACCGCGGTGTGCCACTCGTGGCGCCCCGTCCAGTGGGCGAGGAAGACGCACCACAACGCCAGCCGCACGGTGTCGGGGTGGTGGGGCAGGTGGGCGGCGTGCCAGCGGGCGGCGTTGGCGTAGGTGATCCCGTGCGTGATGTCGAGCCAGCCGAAGTCGTCGTGGAAGTCGAACTCGCCCGCCGGGTCGTAGCGCAGCATGCGCTCGGCGACGGCATCGACGACCACGTCGAGCACGCCGTCGGCGCCGGCGCCGGCGCGCAGCGCGCCGACCGCCGCAGGCAACGGCGCCGTGCGCTCGGCGCCGAGGATCGCCCGAGCCAGCGTCCCGTCGTCGCGCCATGACGGGTCGGTGTCGACCGCCGACAGGGCAGCGAGGTCGGCGCCGGCCAACGCCTTCGTGAACGGCCGCATGTACGGCAGCGTGTCCTCGCGCGTGCCGTAGACGATCGACGGCAGGAGGTACGGCAGCACGGTGTCGGCGCGCTCCCAGCCCAGAGCGTCGAGCAACTGGAAGGCCTTCTGGGCGTAGATCGCACCATGGCCGTAGGACAGGAGGTGGTCGCTGACCACGCCCGTGATCCACGGCCGCAGGTCGTCGGCGCCGAGCCCGCCGTGGATGGCGCCGCGCAGCAGCGCCTGGGCGTCGTCGAGCCGCTCGGCCTCGACCATCGACCGGAACGTGGCGGCCGGATCACGGCCGAGCTCACCGACCGGGTCGGGCAACGGGTTGATCGGGCGGTCGCGCTCCGTCTCGGCGACGCCGGCGATGCCCTGGACGATCGGCAGCGCCCGCTGGTCGCCCTCGAACAGCTCGACCATCGCCAGGCAGTCGGTGGCCGACGCGACCGAGTGGCCCCAGCCGAAGTCGGCACGCGGCGCGCCGTGGGCGACGGCCTCCCACACGAGCTCGCCCGGGTTGGCATCGGCGCGCAGCAGGCGGACGACATCGCGGGCCACCTGCCCGACGTAGTCGTTGGCGATCCCCCGCCGCAGGCTGGCCAGCAGGCGGGGGCGCTCGACGGCCGGGTCGGGCTCGGCGATCGTCACCCGCAACGCACCGTCGTCGCCGACGGTCACCTCGTGGGTGCGCACGTCCTCCTCACCGAGCACGCACGCGCCGTCGGACACGCGGAACTTCCAGTTGTGCCACGCGCAGGTCAGCAGGTCGCCGTCGAGCGAGCCCTGCGTGAGCCCGTAACCCTCGTGCGGGCAGGCGTGATCGAGGGCGAACACGCCGGCCGCCGTCCTGGCCACGCAGAGCCGCCGGTCGCCGGCGCGCGCCATGCGCAACGACCCGATCGGCAGGTCGTCGACGGCGAGGTCGAGGCGGATCGGCGCCCTGGTTGCGTCCATGCCGCGGAACGGTAAGGCTTCAACCATGGTTGAAGTCAAGCTCCTCTCGATCGGCGCGGTCGCCAAGCGGGCGGGCATCGCCACCTCGGCGCTGCGCTTCTACGAGGACGAGGGGCTGATCCACGCCGAGCGCAGCCCGGCCGGCCACCGGCTGTACCACGCCGACGTGCTGCGGCGGGTGGCCTTCATCCTCGCCGCCCAGCGCGTCGGGCTGAGCCTGGCGGAGATCCGCGACGCGCTGGCGACGCTCCCCGACCACCGCACGCCGACGCGCAAGGACTGGGAGCACCTGTCGGCGGGCTGGCGCAGCCGGCTCGACCACCAGATCCTGCTGCTCCAGCGGCTCCGAGACGATCTCACCGGGTGCATCGGCTGCGGCTGCCTGTCGCTGGCGGTGTGCCGCCTCTACAACCCGGGCGACATCGTCGGGGCCGACGGCCCCGGTGCCCGCATCCTGCTCGCCGACCTGGAGGAGGACCGGTGACGGCCGAGCCCGCTGCCCGCGATCTGGGCGGGATCCGTACCACCTGCTGGCAACGATCCCGCCCAGATCACGCGTTGGTGAGATTCCCGCCCAGATTGGGGGGCGGTCGTCGACCCGTCGGCTACGGCGCCACCGGCTGACCGTCGACGGCGGACGGGGTCGGCACGGTGACCGTGACGTCGGCGACCAGCTCGACGGCGTCGTCGTCCTTCGGGAGCCCCAGGATCTCGGCGGCGATGGCGCCGGCCTTCCGGCCGACGGCCTGCCCGAGGGCGACGTACTGCGTGACCTGCTCGGTCTCGAGGAACTGGTCGGCGGTGCTGTCGCGGGGGAACTTCTTCGCCGTGGCGGCGAACATGAGGACCTCGTCGGGCGTCTCCGGGCTGAGGACCGCCTTGGAGAACACGAGGTCGCCCTTGGTGCCGTCCATGTAGTGGATCTCGAGGTGGGCGACGGCGCCCTCGGCGATGCGGTCACGCAGGCCGAACCGCTCTTCGCCCGGACCGGTCAACGTCGGCGTGACCCGCTTGTTGGTGACCTTCAACGGCGGGCCGTCGTAGGTGGCCGGGTCGGCGCACGGTGGATCCGGCTCGCCGTCGGGCTGCGAGAAGCGGACGCGGTAGCGCTCCCAGGCGAGCTGGCGGACGCCGTCGAACGTGTTCGTCGACAGCAGCTCGTCGCCGCTGGCGTCGAAGGACACGATCAGCCGGCAGCGCCGCGACAGCAACTCCAGCATCCCGAGGTTGTCGAGCTGGCCGCCGTCGGTGACGTACAGGAACCGGTCCTCGCGGTCGTGCACCCCGAACAGCTCCTTGAAGAGGTACGTGGCCCGCCGGGTGCGCAGCCACCGCAGCGCCGGTCCCTCCCGTGACGGGAACCGGTGGTCACCGCGCAGCTCGTTGATGTACGGCGGGTTCGGCAGCCACACGCCGAGGCGGGCGTTGACGAACGACAGCACGATGTTGAGCGTGCCGAGATCGATCTGGCCGAGGCCCGGCGAGACGGCGGCGCCGGAGATCGCCATCGCCGCCAGCAGCGTCCCGTCGGGGGCGTTGGACTTGCCCAGCGCGGCCTCGAAGTCGAGCGTGCGCACCCAGCCGACGTCGCTCCCGCCGACGTAGTCGTCGGAGAACACGAACGGCCACGCCCGCATCTCGCCGGACACGTTGACCGTGTCGTAGGCGGCCCCGCAGACGAGCAGCTTGGGGTGGCCCGGCACGTGCCGGGCCCACCGCGAGAGCGTCGTGCGCACGCCGTAGGGAAGGGCCGCGGCGCTCGGGGTGCCGTCCTCGACGTAGCGCACCGGGGAGAACGTGCCGGCCAGGCGCCGCTTGTAGATCGGGTGCGGCGACCACCGCTTCTGGTCGAGCGTGCCGATGACCACGGCGAGCCCGCCGGCCACCGCGACCCACACGGCCCACGCCGAGCCGAGCGTGTTGCTGATCGCTTCGTCGTCGAACTGGGCGGCGAGCCAGATGCCGAAGGCGACGCCGATGCACGACGGCCAGCAGGGCCAGCCCGATGACCGACGCCGCCTTGTGGCGGCGCCACGGCCCGACCGGCAGCAGCGGGACGAAGCGCAGCGCCGCGGCGACGAGGATGAACGCGACGAGCCCGGCCAGGATGCCGCCGACCGTGAGCAGCGCCTGCCACGTGACGTCACCCTCACGGCCGGTGTCGATGGCGCTCTCCATCCAGTTGGCGCCGGCGAGGAACAGCGCCGTCACGAGCGTGATCGCCGGGATCGACTTCAACGAGCCGTCGAACAGCTTCGACACGATGGCCGCGACGGCGAAGAAGCCGCCGACGATGAGCACCCGCTGCCACCACGACCGGTCGGACCACCACACGTGGGCCGGCAGGCCATATCGGGCGAGGACCCCGATGGCGATGGTGACGACGACCATCACCGC
Organism: uncultured Acidimicrobiia bacterium; assembly: GCA_963784255.1. Classification (GTDB taxonomy): domain Bacteria; phylum Actinomycetota; class Acidimicrobiia; order Acidimicrobiales; family Ilumatobacteraceae; genus JALZMG01. The sequence goes on from CAWAQO010000010.1 coordinate 133,394, forward strand.
GACGAGCGCCACCTTGGAGAGGATCCCGTGGCCGGTGGCACCGGGGCGGAACTTGGCCAGCCAGTTGCGCAGCTGCCGCCCCACGAGCGGGCCCAGACCGAGGACCATCAACGGCAGCGCCCACCAGAAGCCCGGGTACAGCACGCGCTCCACCGTCCCGTCGGCCGACGTGAACAGCCCGCGCAGCAGCCAGCCGGCGGCCACCGCCATGACGTACACGACCCCGAGCACGAGGACGATGTTGAAGAGGATGCCGAGCAGCCCCCAGAAGGCGCTGCTGATGAAGCGGCGGGTCGAGCGCCCGGGGTCCGGCGTCGGCGGCGGCCACAGGAAGCGGGCGTGGTCGGCGACGTAGCCGACCTCCGGCGCCGGCTCGTCGTGTCCGTCGTCCGCTGCGGCGAACGGCTGGCGCCCGTTGGTGCCGTGCTCGTCGTCGAAGGCGGCGACGATCTGCGAGGCGCCGGCGAGGTAGCCACCACCCGAGACGGAGGCCAAGTAGTCGGCCCGCTCGTACACCTTCGCGCTGATCAGGGACTGCAGCGCGCCGAGGGCGAACGAGCCGGCGCGGATGCCGCCGCCCGAGACGCAGATGCCGACGGGATCCGACGGTTCGGAGGCGCCGGGACGCTGGAAGCGCAGCCGGGCCGCCTCGGCCGAGGTCGGCTCGGTGCGCAGCGCGTGCGGTGCCGCCTGTGGTTCGCGGACGTTCGGCAGCGATCCGAGGAACGCCGGCCACGTGCTCGGTCCCCACGCCGTGCGGGCGAACCGCGAGAGCGTGCCGGCGATGATCCCGATGGCGGCGAAGAACGGGATGGCCAGGACCACCCAGCGCGACAAGGACAGGGCGAACAACGCGGTCGCCTCCCCCGAGCTGAGCGCGTCGGGCGACGGCGAGCCGGAGAACACGTTCAAGAGCACGATGTCCTCGGCCACGTCGAGCAGGCCGGCGAACACCACCATGGCGGCCATCGTCCACAGCGCCTGCTCGGTGGCCCGGCGGCGAGCCCGGATGGCGCCGTAGGCGCACCAGAAGGCGATCGCCGCGACGTAGGCGGCGATCAGCGCGAAGTCCCGTGTCGTCGTCGAGCGCACGGCGTCGTTCGTGAACGCGTCGCACGCCAGGATCTGCGCCGACCGCTCCGGCGTGCCCGACAACGTGAGCGCCGGCACGCCGAGATCACCCGGGCACGACTGCCCCGGGTCGGCGTCGACCGTCCACCGGAAGGCGATCACGGTGAGCACGACGAGGACGCCGCCGACGAGCAGCGCGCACACCGGCGTGAACCACGGGAACGCCCGTGACGAGGTCGCGCGGCCACCGGCCGCAGCGCTCATCGTGGCGTTGGCATTGGGGTCGTCGGTCATCCGGTCTTCCCTCCCGTCATCTTCCCCCGTAACCCGATCAGCCGGCGCAGCGCGTCGTACCAGAACGAGGCACCGAAGAGCAGCGCCAGATACGTGACGATGCGACCCGGCACGCCGTCCAGCGAGAAGCCGCGCAACCCGATCGGGCCGATGAGGTCGCTCGACTCGAGCAGCTCGCTGGCGCACTCGAAGCGCCGGCGCGACTCGGCGACCGGATCGTCGTCGGCGGCCGCACCCTCGGGCGGCGGGCAGGCCTCCTCGGTGAGCGGCTCGGCCGCCCACCCCGCCGCGCTCGAGGCGGCGGCGGCCCGCAACGCCTGGTCGTCCCGCAGCCGGGTGACGAGGTCGAACACGTCGGCGTTGGCGAGGAGCACGATCGGCACGGCGATGAGCGCCACGATCTTGCGGTTCTGGCGCCGGTAGAAGCGACTCAGCGCATCCATCGAGCCTTCGAACCACCGCTCGATCTCCTCGCGGGCGCGCACGACGGCCTCCCGCTCGTTCAGGCCGACCACGGCGGCGCGCAACCGCGCCGTCAAGGTGTGGTTGCCGCCGAGCAGCGCCTCGAGGTCGTCGATCGTGACGACCTCCCCGGCCGCCGTCCATGCCGCGTCGAAGCGGTCGGCCACGGCGGCCGGCACGGCTGCCCGCGCTGTTTCGCGATCGAGCGAGCCCTTGCCGAGCGTCGACACGGCGTCGCGCAGATCGGTGTCCTGCTCGTCGATGACCGCGAGCAGCGAGGCGACGGTGACGGTCTTGGCGGCCAGCGACGTGACGGCGTCGCCGATGATCTCCGTGGGGACGTGGCTGATGCGGGTGCGCCAGTTCCGCGGCGCCGGGTCGGGCACGCGCCCGTGGATGATGTCGTAGAGCGCGCTCAAGTGCTCCGGTGGTGGAGGTGCCTTGGGCTTCGCCTTCTCGCGGAGGTTCGAGAGGTTCGAGGCCTCGGTGGTGGCGACCGGGCGGAGGTCGCGCCCGCCCTTGGGGAGTTGGACGGCGATCGAACGCAGCCGGCCGTCGGCCGCGGCGACGCCGTCGTCGAACAGGCGCCCGAGCGCGTTCCAGAGCAGCTTCGCCCGCGCCCGGGTCAGCCACGTGAACGACTCGTTGACCGCCGAGACGGCCAGCGACAGCAGGAACCACGCGAAGACGACGCCGATGACGACGTCCACCAGGTCGGAGGAGAACATGCGGGCGCAAGGTTGCTACAGCGCCGCCGTGAGTGAGACGGATTTCACACGTCGAGCCGGACGAACACCGCCGCGTGATCGGAGCCGGTGGCGTCGCGGCGCACGCGCGGGTCATCGTGCACCGAGGGGAGATCGCCGCCGAACGTCCCCGCGGCCGCGATGCGCTCGAGCAGCGCCCGGCTGACGAGCACGTGGTCGATCAGCTCGCGCCGGCCGCGGTAGATGCGGCTGTAGCGCTGCGCCTCGGGGATCGACGGCGCCACGTTCCAGACGCGCCACGGGTCGCCCTGGTCCGGCCGGCGCTCGCCCGGCGTGCCGATCTCCGAGCCACCGGGTCCGAGCAGGATCTGTGTCGTCGCCGCCTCGACGGTGTCGTTGGCGTCGCCGAGCACGACCATCGCCCGCTCGTCGCCGCGGCCGTCGAGACGGGCGTTGGCGAAGCTGCGCACGGTGGCCGCCTCGGCCGCCCGCCGGTACAGCGCGTAGGCGCCGTAGCGCGCCCGTTCGTCCTCGTCGCGCGGCGAGAAGCGCCCGCCGGGGTAGCTGATCAGCTTCGACTTGAGGTGGAAGGTGAGCAGATCGACGTCGCGGTCGTCGCCGGCGACCGTCACCAGCAGCGCGCCGCGCCCCATGCGCGTGGTCAGCTCGCCGGCGTCGTCCGCCTGGAGGTCGGCCAGCTGCGGCGGGAAGTCGACCACGTCGATGGCACCGCGCAGCGCCCGGCGGGACAGGTAGCCGACCCGGATGCCCCGCTGGTCGGCGGCCGGCGAGCGGGCCGTGTGCCAGGTGCCGGGGAGTCGGGCGACGAGATCGTCGAACGCGGCGTCGTCGCCGATCTCCTGCAACGCCAGGACGTCCGGTGCGAGGTCGGTGATCGTCGCCGCCAGCGCGGCCAGCTTGGCCTCGTAGGCCTCGACGGTCCTGGGCCCGTACTCGGTACCGGCGCTGAACAGGTTCTCGACGTTCCAGGTGGCGACGGCCAGCATGCGGCCCCCATCGCTACCATGAGCGGCCGCCGGCGGGCGGCGGGAACTTTTCCGTCGCGGCGGTCGACCAACCCCCGATGCACAGGTTCCATCGATACGCCCCCCGAGCCGCCGCTGCTGTCGCCGTCGGTGCCCTCGTCACGCTCGGCCTCGGGCAGGTCGCCGCCGCCCACATCACGATCGCCGAACCCGAGCACGTCGCCGGCGCGTTCACGCTGCTGACGTTCGGCGTGCCCCACGGCTGCGAGGCGTCGCCGACGACCGCCATTCGGATCCAGATGCCCGAGAGCATCCCGCAGGTGACCCCGACGGTGAACCCCAACTGGGACGTCGAGAAGGTGATGGAGGAGCTCGCCGAGCCGATCGAGGCCGGTCATGGCGAGCAGATCACCGAGCGCGTCGCCGAGGTGGTGTACACGGCGAAGACACCGCTCCCGGACGGCTACCGCGACGCCCTCGTGCTGAGCCTGCAGGTGCCCTCGGACGCCGCCGGGCAGACGATCTACTTCCCGGTGATCCAGACCTGCGAGCAGGGCGAGACCGCCTGGATCGAGATCCCCGAGGCCGGCCAGGACAGCGAGGAGCTGGAGGCGCCGGCGCCGAGCATCCAGGTCGTCGCCGCGCCGGCGGCCGCCGATGACGCCGCAGCCGGTGCGGGCGAGGGCGCCGCGGCGGGCGGTGACGTCGTCGCCGACGACGACGGCGACGAGCGGCAGCAGCAGCAACGGCCTCGCCATCGCCGCGCTCGTGGTCGGCATCGTCGGCCTGGGCGTCGGCGGCGTGGCTCTGCTGCAGGCCAGGAAGCGGTGATCGATGGGGATCGGTGACACGCGCCGCGTGCGCCGATCCCACGCGCTCGCCGTCGTCGGCCTCGCCATCGTCGCCGTCGGCTGGTCGACGGCCGGGCGGGCCTTCGCCCACGCCGAGCTGCTGGCGATCACCCCGCCCGACGGGGCGATCCTCGACGCCGCGCCCGCCGAGGCGGAGCTGCTGTTCAACGAACCTGTGTCGCTGACCGGCGGCTCCGCGCGCGTGCTCGACGACCGCGGCAATCCGGTGTCGGGCGAGCCGCAGGTCGTCGACGACGCGGTCGTCGTGCCGCTCCCCGGCCCCCTGGCCGACGGCACCTACACGCTGTCGTGGCAGGTGATCTCGGAGGACTCCCATCGCATCACCGGGGCCTCCTTGTTCCACGTCGGGGCGCCATCGGCCGGCGGGGCCGTTGCCGCGCCGGACGGCGACGACGTCGACTGGGGCGTGCGGTCCCTGGCGTGGGGCCTGACCGCGCTCACGTACGCCGCGGCCCTCGCCGGCGTCGGCGCCTGGTGGTTCGGCGAGCTCGTCGCCCGCCGTCGCGACGCCACGTCGTTCGTCGTCAAGGCGAGCCTGCTCGGCGCCACCGCAGCCATCGCCGCGCTCCCGGCGCGCATCGCCCGCCTCGGCGGCGGTCTCGACGCGCTGCGCGACTGGGACTTCGTGTGGGAGTCGCTGCGCGGTCCGGTCGGCGCGTCGGCCCTCGTCACGGCGCTCGGGCTGGTGGCCCTGGCCCTCGCCGCCGGCCGGCCGCAAGCCGGGATCTGGCCGTGGGTCGGTGTCGCCGGCAGCGCGGCCGCGCTCGCCGGCTTCGTGGTCGAGGGCCACACGCGGACGATGACCCCACGCTGGGCGATGGTCGGCTTCGATCTCGTCCACCTGGCGGCCGGCGCGGTCTGGCTGGGTGGGCTGGCGGTGGTGGTGCTGGCGTTCCGGCACGGCACGGCGCGCGACGAGCAGTCCGCCCTCGTCGTGCAGTTCTCGAACACCGCCGTGATCGCCGTCCTGGCCGTCACGGGTGCCGGCATCGGCATGTCGTGGATCGTCCTGCCGTCGCTGGAGGATCTGTGGTCGACGGGCTACGGGCTGGCCCTGCTGGTCAAGGTCGTGCTCGTCGCCGTCGTCGTGGTCCTCGGCGCCTACAACCGGCGGGCGTTGGTGCCGGCGATGAGCGGTGGCGCGGCTGCCGCCCGCCGCCGGCTGGCTCGCATCGTGTCCATCGAGCTCGCTGTCCTCCTCGCCGTGGTCGGCGTGACGGCCGTGCTCGTCGCCCGCTCACCCGTGTCGGCGACGTCGGCCCCGCCGGCGGCGCCTGCGCCACTGCCGGACGCCGTCGTCGTCCCGCTCACCGGCAGCGCCGGCGAGGCGTCGATGACGTTGGCACCGGCCCGCGCCGGCTCCAACGAGATCCGGCTCGTCCTCACGGCCGCCGACGGCACGGCGCTGCAACCCCTCGAGACGCCGACCGTCGAGCTCACCGAGCCGACCCTGCAGCTGGGGCCGTTGCGTCCGCTCGTCCACCCCTTCGGCGACGGCGAGTTCCACGTCATCGCCGACGTGCCGCTGGCCGGCTCGTGGGAGGTCACCGTCCGGGTGCGCATCAGCGACTTCGAGGCGGCGACGGCGACGGCGACGTTCGACGTGACGGATTGACGGGCGACCGTCCGCTCCCGCTCGGCGACTCGCGTCTGCCATCAGGGCATCGACGCACGCGGGCGTTAGACCGGCGGCTACAGCGTCCAGACCCGGATGACGAAGAGGGCGGCACCGACGGCGAGCAGGTCGGCGCCCCGGCACAGCATGATCCGCTGCGTCCGCAGCGATCCCTGGGCCGCGGTGTACGCGACGGCGTGGATCAGCCCGACGAGCGCGACTGTCACGACGGTGAGGATGACCTTGTCGATCGCCTCGAGGTTCGCCATGGCGCCGTCAGCATGCGTCGGGAACGCCCGATCGGCCAAGACCCGTGCGCCGGGTCGCGAATGCCTCGAAGGCCCTGCGCAGCTCGTCGTCGGTCGTACCGGGTGGGCGCGAGGCGACGCTGACGCTGTCGAGCACCCGAACGTCGTGGCCGGTGACCTCCCGCAGCCACTCAGGCGACACGCTTCCCCAGCGCAGCATCACGAGGGCGGGCGGCTCGTCGATCAGGGGGAGGCGCACGATGGTGTGCGAGCTGAACCCGCCGCACGACTCGAGCAGGTGGTCGGTGACGACGAGATCGAACGGCAGGTCCGGCCGGCGGTCAGACGCGGCGACCAGTTGGTCCCGCGTGAACGGCGGGGGTTCACCGTGGTCGTTGAAGGAGGAACCGGCCATCCACGAACGGGGCGGGGAGGCGACCTCGAGCCGCACGGCGAGGTCCTCCCAGGCCGGATCGGCCATCCAGAACATGCTGGCCGTCGACCGACCGATCCGGCGATCGCCCGTCGACGGGCATCGCCACTGAGGACTCCTGCAGATCCGTCGGGGTGGTGACGACCGCGGGCGGGACGTAGCGCAGCGGACCACGCAACGGCACCACCACGTGGAGCGGTGCGCCGTGGGACCACAACGCCTCGAACGCCTCGCGCCGACGCAGCGAACGGAACGCAGGATGGACGCCGCCGAAGTCGGCCAGACGCAGGGCCCGGCAGGGCCTGATGAACAGCGGCAGCTTCGACCATGCCGGCCGGTCGCGCTTCACGCTCCAGAACGTCGACGCCTCGCCCTGGTCGCGCCACGGCGGCCCGATCATCCGCATGATCGTGAACATCCCGATGTAGAACGCGGCCGGTCGACCGTCAGCCATCCGCCGAGCGATCTCGACCCGATCACGAGGATCACGCACGTCCAACTGCGGCACGACCCGACCTGACGGGTGCACCATGGACCGGGACCCCCCGACGCTGACCACCACATCCTCCTCGTCGATGGTCCCCGACGGCTGCACTCTGCCACCTCGCCGGGCACCGACGGGGCACTCGACGGCCGTCAGGCGCAAGAGCGCAGCTGGTCGTAGATCCAGGCGTACGTCACCGCGAGGCCGTCGCGCAGCGGCGTGCTCGGCTCCCAGTCGAGCAGCTCGCGGACCAGCGTGTTGTCGCTGTTGCGGCCGCGCACCCCCTGGGGAGCGCGCAGGTCGTGCCGGCGGGTCACGGCGATCCCGGCGATGTCGGCGACGAGGTCCACCATCTCGTTGATGCTGACGAGCTCGGCGCTGCCGATGTTCACGGGGACGGTGACGTCGGAGTCGGCGAGCATCCTGGTGCCGGTGATGCAGTCGTCGATGTAGGTGAAGCTCCGGGTCTGGTGCCCGTCGCCCCACACCTCGATCTCCGTGTCGCCGGTGATGGCCGCGATCGCCACCTTGCGGCAGATCGCCGCCGGTGCCTTCTCCCGACCGCCGTGCCACGTGCCGTACGGCCCGTACACGTTGTGGTAGCGGCCCACCCTCGTCGGGAGGCCGAAGTCCTCGAGGAAGTGCCGGCACATCCGCTCGCTGAACAGCTTCTCCCAGCCGTAGCCGTCCTCGGGCATCGCCGGGTAGGCGAAGTCCTCCTTGAGCGGGACGACGTCGACGTCGTTCTGGTGGTGGGCGGCGTACACGCAGGCGCTGGAGGCGAAGAAGAAGCGCCCGCACCCCTCGTCGCGCGCCGCCATCAGCAGGTGGGTGCCGGTGAGCACGCTGAGCATGCAGGCGGCCTTGTTCTGCTCGATGAACCCCATGCCGCCCATGTCGGCGGCCACGTCGTAGACCTCGTCGACGCCCCGCACCGCCGCCCGTGCCTCGTCGAGCAGCGACACGTCGCGCTGCCGGCTCTCCGCCGCCGGGTGGCGTTGGTGCCACGCGTGCAGTGGCTTGGCGTCGACGGCGCGCACCGCCTTGCCCTCGTCGAGCAACGCTCGTACCAGGTGGCCTCCGATGAAGCCACCACCGCCCGCCACCAGCACGGTGGCCGTCATGTGCTACCTCGTCGTGGCCTGTCGCATGAGCACCTCCTCGAAGCGCGCGGCGATCGCATCGGGACCGAAGGTCGCTTCAGCGTAGGCGCGCGCCGAGCGCCCGTGCCGCCGGCGCGCCGCCGGATCGTCGCGCAGCCGACGCGCCGCGCCGAGGAACGCCTCCCCGTCGTCGGGATCGACGCAGATGCCGGCACTCGAGCGGGTCTCGACGAGGCGCGCCGCGGCGTTGTGGGGAGGGATCGCGGCGAGGATCGGTCGGCCGGCGCAGAGGTAGCTCAGCGTCTTCGACGGCACGCTGAAGGCCCCGGCACCGGCCGCCAGCAGGCTCACCAGGACGTCGCTCGCACCGAACACGTCGGCGAGCTCGTAGAACGGTTGGAACGGCAGCGCCAGCACGTTCGGGCGCTGATGGCGCGACAGCTCGCCGGCGAGCCACTCCGCAGCGACTCCTTCGGCGACGACGACCACGACGACGTCGGGATCCCCGGCGAACTCGTCGGCGAGGGCGACCAGCAGCTCCGGCGAGTGCTTCTTGCCGAGCGTCCCGCTGTACAGGAACACGAAGCGGTCGACCAGCCCGTGACGCCGCGCCCAGGCGTTGTCCTTCGGACGCACCGGGAGGTCGTCGATCGGCGCCCAGTTCTCGATGACGTCCACGCGCGTTGGGGCGACGCCGAACCCGATCGCCGCGTCTCGGAACTCCGGTGCGATCGCGATCACCCGGTCGGCCCTGCGGACGAGGAACCGCTCGAGCACACCGAGCATCGCGGCGACCCGGCTGCGCCGCCCGGCCACCACCGTCGCGAGCCCCGACTGGAGGTCCTGCAACCAGAGGATCCAGGGCGTGCGGGTGGCCGCGCTCCACAACCAGAGCACGGCGAGCGACAGGATCGGGACGTTGCTCGTGACGAGGTGGGTCGGGCGGTAGCGCCGGGCGATCCGGGCCGTGCGCCACCCGTAGGCGAGCTCGTCACGGATGCGGCGGGCAGGTCGGTACTTCTCGAACGGCCGGCCGAGGTCGACGGGGTGCACCTCCAGCCCGGGCAGCGACCGCGCGGCGGCCTGGGGGGTGACGGTGCTCGCGCACCAGGTGTGGGCGACGTCGTGCCCGCGACGCGCCAGTGCGCGTGCGAGGTCGTACTGGAACGGGTGGCACGGGTAGTCGACGACCAGGACCCGCATGGGTACGGCCGGTCCCGAGCGCTCAGGTGTCGGCGGGGGCGGCGCGCATCGGCAGCGTCGAGCGCCAGTGCCCGTCGAGCTCGTGGAGCGCGGCGGCCACCGCCGGCGCCGTCGGCACGAGGCCGATCTCGCCGACGCCCTTGATCCCATACGGCGAGCGGGGCTGGGGCACCTCGACCAACTGCACCTCGATCGCCGGCACGTCCTTGGCGCGGAGGATCCCGAGCTGGCGCAGCGTCGAGAACGTCGGGAACCCGGTGTCGGGATCCGTGGGGAAGTCCTCGGTGAGCGCGTAGCCGAGACCCATGTGCACGCTGCCCTCGATCTGGCCCTCGCACAGGATCGGGTTCACCGCCTTGCCGACGTCGTGGACGGCGACCACCCGCTCCAGCCGGCCCGTCTCCCGACTCATGATGGCCAGCTGCGCGGCGTACCCGAAGGCGGCGTGGATCGTCGGGTTGGGGTTGTCCGGATCGCCGAGCTTGGCCGTCCAGTCGACGACGTGCTCCGCGTGGTAGTCCTGCTCGGGCCGGCACCCGTCGGCGAGCGCAACGGCGCACGCGGCCTGGACGGCGCCGGCAGCCATCAGGGTGCCGCGTGACCCGGTGGTCTGCCCGAACCCGAGCTGGCGCGTCGTGTCGACGATGACGTCGATGCGGGACGGGTCGACGGCGAGCTCCTGGGCGGCGACCTGCAGGGCCACGGTGTGCACGCCCTGACCCATCTCCGTCCAGCCGTGGCGGACCTCGATGCGGCCGTCGTCGCGGAAGCGCACGACGGCGCCGGACACCTCGCGGAACCCGTTGCCGAGGCCGGCGTTCTTCAGACCGAGGCCGAGACCGACCGCCCTCCCCGCGTCCACGGCGGCGTCGTAGGCGGGCTTGATGGCGTCGAGGCAGGCCTCCGCTCCTGCGGCCCCGTCGTCCATGATCTGACCGGGACCCCACACGGCGCCGGGGCGGATCACGTTGCGCTTGCGGATCTCCCACGACGTCAGCCCGGCGGCGTCGGCGAGCCGGTCGAGCACGCCCTCCATGGCGAACTGCGCCTGGTTGGCGCCGAAGCCGCGGAAGGCGCCGCACACGAGGTTGTTGGTGCGCACGGCGATCGACTCCACGTCGACGGCGGGCACGTGGTACGGCCCGGTGGCGTGCCCGGCCGCCCGCTCGAGGACCTTCATGCCCACCGACGCGTACACGCCGGAGTCGCCGATCGCCCGCACCCGCACCGCCGTGAGCGTCCCGTCGGCGTCGCAGCCCGCCCAGTACTCCAGCCGTACGGGATGTCGCTTGGCGTGGATGCGGAAGCTCTCCTCCCGCGACAGGGTGCACTTCACCGGGCGGTCGAGGAGCCACGCCGCCAGCGCGGTCTGCGCCTGGTTGGCCATGTCCTCCTTGCCGCCGAAGGCGCCGCCGTTCGACACCAGCTCCACGGTGACGCGATCGGTCGACACGTCGAGCACCCGGCAGATGTCGTCGCGGTCGTCCCACACACCCTGGCCGCCCGAGTACACGAGCATCGTGCGCTCGTCGCCGGCGCCGGCCGGGACGGCCAACGTCGCCTCCGGCTCGAGGAAGGCGTGCTCGATGCGCTGGGTCTGGAACACCTGGTGCACCGTGTGGGCGCTGGCACCGAGGCCGGCGTCGACGTCGCCGCGGGCGTACGCGCTGCGCGACAGGACGTTGCCGTCGGTGCCCCAGACGGCGAGCTCGGCGTCCTCGGCGAGGGCGGCGAGCGGATCGGTGACCGGGGTGAGGACGTCGTACGTGACGTCGACCAGCTCGGCCGCAGCCCGGGCGTGCTGGCGGGTGTCGGCGACGACGATGGCCAGCACGTCGCCGGCGTACGACGTGCGTCCGCCCACCGGGATCATGATCGGCCAGTCCTTGTGGATGATCCCGACGCGCAGCTCGCCAGGGACGTCGGCGGCCGTGAGCACCGCGACCACCCCCTCGGCGGCCGTCGCCACCGATGTGTCGATGGCGACGATGTCGGCCCTGGCGTGGGCCGTGAGGTGGAGCGCGGCGTGGAGCATGCCGGGCACGCGCAGGTCGTCCACGTAGGGCCGATCGCCGAGCGCCAGCTGACCGGCCTCGTACTTGGCGCCCGCCGCGCCGACCCCGGCGCCGAGCGCCGGCTGGAAGGTCTTGCCCTTGGCGACCGCCTCGATGGCGTCGAGGATCTTGACGTATCCCGTGCACCGGCACAGGTGGGCACCGAGGTGCGGTGCCATCGCCGTCCGATCGAGGTCGGCTCCCTTCTTGTCGATCTGCGCCTTGGCCCGCATGACGATCCCGGGGATGCAGAAGCCGCACTGCAGCCCACCGCAGGCGGCGAACGCGTCGGCGTAGCGCTGGCGCTCGTCGGGATCGACGCCCTCCAGCGTGACGACCTGCTTGCCCTCGATCTTCTCCAACCCGAGGTTGCAGCTGACGACCGCCTTGCCGTCGACCATCACCGTGCAGCATCCGCACTGCCCCGAGGGTGAGCACCCGTCCTTGGGCGACGTCACGTCGAGCTCTTCGCGCAGCGCGGCGAGCAGGTGGGGGTGATCGCTGCGCACCGTCACCGGCGTCCCGTTCAGCGTGAAGGCGACCACCGGTTGACATTCTGTCAAAGGGATCGCCGGCGCGCCCGTGGGATCCCCCGTTCTGTCGTTTGGCCACGGCCCGATCCGGCCGCCGTCGAACGACAGAACGGTCTCACGGGGGTGGGATCGCCCCGCGCTGCGACGTGATGCGGCCGTAGACCTCGGGACGGCGGTAGCGGGCGAAGTCGAACACGGTGCGCTGGTACCGGGCGCACCAGTCGAGGTCGCAGCGGGCGACGACCAGCTCGTCGCCGGCGGTCAGCGCCTGGGCGACGATCTGGCCGGACGGGGCCACGATCATGCTCTGGGCGAGCGAGTCGACACCCTCCTCGACGCCGCCCTTGGCCACGCCGACGACCCACGTGCCGTTCTGGTAGGCGCCCGCCTGCATCACGAGCGCGTTGTGGAACCCCTGCAGCACGTCCTGGCTGGGGTCGGGGGCGTAGTGCAACGGCGTGTTGTAGCCGCACAGGATCAGCTCGACGCCCTGCAGGCCCATGACGCGGTACGACTCCGGCCACCGCCGGTCGTTGCAGATCATCATCCCGACGAGGCCGCCGAAGGCCCGCCAGACCCCGAAGCCGTCGCCGGGCTCGAAGTAGTAGCGCTCGGCGTGCTGGAACGGCCGGTCCGGCTCGTGCTCCTCGTGGCCCGGCAGGTGGACCTTGCGGTAGCGGGCGACGACGCTGCCGTCGCGTTCGACGAGGATCTGGGTGTTGTAGCGGTGCCCGTCGCCGGTGACCTCGGCGTAGCCGAGGCAGAAGCCGACGCCTAGCCGGCGAGCCTCGTCGAACAAGGGCTGGGTGTCCGGGCCAGGCATGGCGGCCTCGTAGAAGTGGTCGAACTCGGCGATGTCGTCGACGAACCACCGCGGGAAGAACGTCGTCAGCGCCAGCTCGGGGAACACCACCAGCTCGCACCCGCGGGCGTGACCCTCCTCCAGCAGGGCCAGGAGGCGTTCGACGACGTCCTTGCGGCTGTCGGTCCGCTGGACCGGCCCGAGCTGGGCGGCGCCGACGGTCACGCTCCGTGCCATGCGTGCATTCTGGCGGGTCCCGTGCGCCGGCACGGTCCTAGCGTCGCCGGCGTGGCCGCGCAGGACTGGATCCTCCACGTCGACCTCGACCAGTTCCTCGCCGCCGTGGAGGTCCTGCGCCGGCCGGAGCTGGCCGGGCGCCCGGTGGTCGTCGGCGGCGACGGTGATCCCGGCCGGCTCCGCCAGGTCGTCGCCACCGCGTCCTACGAGGCGCGCGCCTACGGGGTCCACTCGGGGATGCCCCTCGCCGCCGCGGCCAGAGCCTGCCCGGACGCCGTGTTCCTGCCGTCCGACAAGCCGGCCTACGAGGCGGCATCGGCGCGCGTGATGGAGGTCCTGCGCTCGTTCCCGGTGGTCGTCGAGGTGTGGGGATGGGACGAGGCGTTCGTCGGCGCCCGCACCGACGATCCGGAGGACGTGGCCCGATCGATCAAGGCCCGCCTCCTCGACGAGACCGGGCTCACCTGCGCGGTCGGCATCGGCGAGACGAAGCTGCAGGCGAAGACGGCGACGTCCTTCGCCAAGCCCGGTGGGGTGGCCCGCCTCACCCGCCGGGAGTGGATCCCCACGATGGGCGACCGGCCGGTCACCGCCGTCTGGGGCATCGGCGACCGGACGGCCAGCCGTCTCGCCGCGCTCGGCATCACCACCGTCGAGCAGCTGGCTCGGGCGAACCGCGACGAGCTCGCCCGGGCCTTCGGACCCACCATCGGACCGCACCTCGTCGTGCTCGGACTCGGCGGCGACGACGCGCCGGTGGACGACGCGCCGTACGTGGCGCGTGGGCGCGGCCGCGAGGTGACGTTCCGGCACGACGTCGTCCGCGAGGACTTGCCGGCGCACGTCGCGGCGCTCGCCGAGGAGGTCACGGCGGCCGTCGTCGCGGACGGCCGCCGCGTCACGCACGTCGCCGTGAAGCTGCGCACCCGCACGTTCTTCACGCGCACCAAGATCGCCAAGCTGCCGGCGCCGACGACCGAGCCGGACGAGGTGGTGCGCATGGCCGGGGTCGTCCTCGACCGCTTCGACCTGCGCGGCCCGTTCCGCCTGGCCGGGGTGCGCGTGGTGCTCGAGCTCCCCGATCCGCGATGATCCGCAGCGTGCAGCTCGGTTCAGAAGGTCGCCCCGTCGACGACGTCATCGCCGATCTGCTCGCCATGCGCGATGGCGACGTGCGCTGGGCCGACGGCCGCACGTTCAGCCTCGTGTACGACGGCGGCCCGTCGGTCCACGAGGTCGCCGAACGGGCCGCCCGCGCCTTCCTGCACGACAACGCCCTCAACACGTCCGCCTTCCCGTCGCTGGGACGCATCCAGTCCGAGGTCGTCGCGTGGACGGCGGACCTCCTCAACGCCCCGCCCGGCGCGGCAGGGTTCCTCACGAGCGGCGGCACCGAGTCGATCCAGTGCGCCGTGCTGGCCGCCCGCGAGCGGGGCCGCGTCGAGCGCGGCATCACCGCGCCGCAGATGGTGGTCGCCGCGAGCGCTCACGCCGCCTTCCACAAGTCGGCCCACCTGTTCGGCGTCGAGGCCATCACGACGCCGGTGCTCGCCGACTGGACCGCCGACGTCGACGCGATGGCCGCCGCCGTCGGGCCGCGCACGGTCCTCGTCGTCGGCTCGGCGCCGCAGTACCCACAAGGCGTGGTCGACCCGATACCGGCGATCGCCGAGCTCGCCGCCTCCGTCGGCGCCAACTGCCACGTCGACGCCTGCATGGGCGGGTTCGTGCTGCCGTTCGCCGAGCGGCTCGGTCGTCCGGTGCCGCCGTGGGACTTCCGCGTCGACGGCGTGGACACCATCTCGGCCGACATCCACAAGCTCGGGTACGCGCCCAAGGGCGCATCGGTGATCCTCCACCGGAGCAAGGAGCTGCGCCGCTACCAGACGTTCGTGTTCGACGGATGGCTCGGCGGCTTCTACGCCTCGCCGAACCTGCAGGGAACCCGCTCCGGCGCGCCGATGGCCGCGGCCTGGGCGGTGATGCAGCACCTCGGCGTCGACGGCTACCTCGAGCTGACGCGGCGCACGCTCGGGGATGCCGATCGCCTGCGCGCCGCGATCGCCGGTGTCGACGGCGTGCGCGTGCTCGGCGACAGCACGCTCCAGGTCGTCGCCATGGCGGCCGAACGGGCCGACGTCGACGTCTTCGCCATCGGCGACGCGCTCGCCGCGCGTGGGTGGTACCTCGATCGGCAGACGCCGCCGGACGCGCTGCACGCGACCGTCAGCAACACGAACGCCGGGGTCATCGACGAGTACCTGTCCGACCTGGCCGCCTGTGTGGCGGCGGCCGGCGGCCGGCGGGCTGGTGACCGCTCGACCGACTACGCCACGCTGGAGTGACCATGCAGCAGTACGCCGTCGACCTCTACTCCGACACGCAGACCCGGCCCACCGACGCCATGCGCAAGGTCATGGCCGACGCCGAGGTCGGCGACGAGCAGCAGCGCCGCGATCCCGAGGTCACGGCGTTGTGCGCCGAGGTGGCCGAGCGCCTCGGCCACGAGTCCGCGCTGTTCCTGCCCACCGGCACGATGTGCAACCTGATCGCCGTCGCCACCCACGTGCGCCAGGGCGACGCCGTCGTGATGGAGCACCTCGGGCACGTGCTGCGATCCGAGACCGGCGGCATCGGTGTCGTCGCAGGTGCCGTGGTCGACACCGTGCGCGGCGAGCGGGGGATCTTCACGGCGGCGCAGCTGGAGCCGGCCCTGGCGCCCGGCAACGCCTACCGGCCGCCGGCCACGCTCGTGTGCCTCGAGCAGACGCACAACTTCGGCGGGGGCTCGGTGTGGCCGCTCGCCGGCTACCACGAGGTGGTGGCACTGGCCCACGACCGCGGGGCCCGCGTCCACCTCGACGGTGCCCGCCTGTTCAACGCCGTCGTCGCCAGCGGCGTGCCCGCCGAGGAGTGGACGCGACCGGTCGACAGCGCCTGGGTCGACTTCACCAAGGGACTCGGCGCGCCGCTGGGCGCCGTGCTCGCCGGGCCGCACGAGTTCGTCGAGGCGGCGTGGACGTGGAAGCACCGCCTCGGTGGCGCTCTGCGCCAGGCGGGCATCGTGGCCGCCGCGTGCCGCTACGCGCTCGCCAACCACGTCGACCGGCTGGCCGAGGACCACGCCCGCGCGACCGCGCTCGGAGCCGGCCTCGCCGCGCTCGGCATCGCCGTCGAGCCGGTCGAGACGAACATGGTGTGGTTCGACGTCTCGTCGGTGGGACACACGGCCGCGTCGTTCAGCGCCGGGCTGGCCGACCGCGGTGTTCGCGTCTCCGGCGCCGGCGACCGCATCCGTGCGGTCACCCACCTCGACGTCGACGACGCCGGCATCGAGCTCGCCCTCGACGCCGCCCGCACCGTCATCGGTTGAGACCGCTACGTCCGCGCCTTCCGCCGAAGTGACGCCCTGACGCGGACGGAGGCGAGGTTGGTCCGCGGGATCCCCTCGATAGGGTCGGACGGGTGCTGGAAGTCGACGGACTGGTCCGCACCTACGGCCCCGTGAGAGCGCTCGACGGCATGACGTTCTCCGTGGAGCCGGGATCGGTGACCGGCTTCCTCGGACCCAATGGCGCCGGCAAGACGACCACCATGCGGGCGATCTTCGGGCTGCTCGCGCTCGATGCCGGCGAGGTCCGCTGGCAGGGGCGACCGATCGACCACGCGGCGCGGCGCACGTTCGGCTACCTGCCGGAGGAACGCGGCCTGTACCCCTCGATGAAGGTGCTCGAGCAGCTGCGCTGGCTCGGCCAGCTGCGCGGGTTGACCCGGGAGGTGGCGCACGACGAGGCCTCCCGCTGGCTGGCCGAGCTCGGTCTGGCCGAACGGACCGGCGACGAGCTCGAGGACCTCTCCCTCGGCAACCAGCAGCGCGTGCAGCTGATCGGGGCCCTGCTCCACCAGCCCGACGTCCTCGTCCTCGACGAGCCGTTCTCCGGCCTCGACCCGGTGGCCGTGGACGCGCTGTCGAAGGTGCTCGTCGGCGAGGCCCGCCGCGGCGCGACCGTGTTGTTCTCCAGCCACCAGCTCGACCTCGTCGAGGACCTGTGCGAGCGGGCCGTCGTGGTCGACCGAGGGAGGGTCGTCGCCGAGGGCACGATCGACGAGCTGACCGCCGGCCGCGACCCGGTGCTGGAGATCGACGTGCCGTCCGACCTCGACGGCAGGTGGACCGCCGCGCTCGACGGGAAAGGCATCGAGGTCATCAGTGCCAACAACGGTGTCGTGCGCCTCCAGCTCCCGGGTGGGGAGGGCACGGCCGCCGAGCGGGCCCAGGTCGCCCTCGACGCGGCACGGCGGGCCGGGCCGATCAACCGGTTCGCCTTCGAGAGGCGCAGCCTCGCCGAGGTGTTCATGGGGATGGTCGGCCGCCATCCCGACGAGGAGGTCGGAACATGAGCTGGCGGGAGTCACCGACCGCGCTCGTCGCCACGCGTGAGATCAAGGAGGCGACGAGGACCAAGAGCTTCCGCATCACCCTGCTGCTGAGCGCGGCGGCGCTGGCGGTGGTGATCGTGATCGCCAACCTCGGCAACGACGAGCCCGACACGGAGACCGTGGCGCTGGTCGGCGAGGCGTCCACGCTGGCGGACTCGATCGAACAGCTCGGCCCGGCGGCCGGCGTCGAGCTGCGCACGATCACCGTGCCCGACGACGACGCCGCCGACGCCGCGTTGCGCGACGGCGACGCCGACGTCGCCGTCTCCGCCGACGCCACCACGTTGACCACCGAGAAGGAGGTCGACCTCACGGAGACCTCGGGGCTCGCCGACACCGTCAACGTGCTGCGGTCCTTCCTCGCCCTGCAGAACGGGCTGCGCGCCGCCGGCTTGAGCCCCGAGCAGGCCGAGGCCGTGCAGTCGGCGCAGCCACCGACCGTCGACGCGCTCGAACCCGAGGACGCCGATGCCGTCGACCCGGCGCGCATCGGTGTCGCGCTGGTCATCAACATCCTCCTGTTCATCATGTTGCAGACCTACGGCCAGTGGGTCGTCACCGCGGTGACACGGGAGAAGGCATCGCGGGTGGTGGAGGTGCTGCTGGCGGTGATCCGACCGAAGCAGCTGTTGATCGGCAAGATCATCGGCATCGGCATCGTCGCCCTCGGCCACGCCGCCGTGCTGCTCGTCGTCGGCTACGTCACGGCGCGCATCATGGGACTGGAGATCGGTGCCGGCGTCGGCCTCGGCGACCTCGCCCTCGCCGTGGCCTGGTTCCTGCTCGGCTACGCCCTGTACTGCAGCGCCTACGCCGCGGCGGGCTCGCTGGTGTCCCGGGTGGAGGACGCGCAGAGCGTCGCCTTCCCGATCATGCTGCCGCTGCTGCTCGGCTACATCGTCTCGTTCTCGGCGGCCGGCGGCGCCAGCCTGCTGCTGTGGATCATGGCGTTCTTCCCGCCGACCGCCATCCTGGCCATGCCGACCCTGTACGCGGTCGGCGAGGCGCCGCTGTGGGCGGTGTTCCTCAGCATGGCGATCACCGCGGTCGCCGTCGTCGTCGTCGCCATGCTCGCCGCCAAGATCTACGAACGCTCCGTCCTGCGCACCGGCAAGAAGCTCTCTTGGCGCGAGGCCTTCCGCCTGCGCGACGAGGTCGGGCAGGCCGACCGCTTCACGACGGCGGCCTGACCGACACCGTCGACACCGTCGACCGTCGTTCTGGGCGGGATCCGTTCCAGCTGGTGGAACAGATCCCGCCCAGATCACCCCGTGGCGAGGATCCCGCCCAGATTGGGGGGCGCTACGGGCGTTCGCACGCGATCGCCGTGCTGCCGAGGCGGCAGCTGTCGATGCCGTCGCCGCCGTCGAGGACGTTGCTGCCCCGGCCGCCGTTGAGCCGGTCGCGGCCGGCCTCTCCGGCGAGGCTGTCGTCGCCCTCGTCGCCGAGGAGGATGTCGTCGCCGACGCCACCCGTGAGCGTGTCGTTGCCGTCCTCGCCCTGCAGCGTGTCGTTGCCGTCGCCGCCGCCGATGACGTCGTCGCCGGCGCCGCCCGACAGCTCGTCCGTGCCGAGCCCTCCGGTCAGCGCGTCGGCCCCGACCCGCCGCGCACGACGTCGTTGCCGTCGCCGCCGTCGACGAGGTCGTCACCGGTCTCGCCATCGAGGCGGTCGTTGCCGATGCCGCCCTGCAGCCGATCGGTGCCGTCGCCGCCGTAGAGGAAGTCGGCGCCGTCGCCACCCGTGACCACATCGTCGCCGTCGCCGCCGTCGAGCTCGTCGTTACCGGCACCACCAGTGATGGTGTCGGCGCCGCCGAGGCCGACGAGGAGGTCGGCGCCGGTGCCACCGCTGAGCGTGTCGGCGAGCTCAGAGCCGTAGACCTGCTCGATGCCGGTGAGGACCTGGGTGCCACGGTCGGTGGCCGTGCCGGCCGCCAGGTCGACGATCACGCCGGCCGGCGCCGTCATGTAGGTCACCGTGTCGACGCCGGTGTCGCCCCGGATCTCGTCGTTGCCACCGAGACCGTCGATGACGTCGTCGCCGGCGAAGGCGCAGATGACGTCGTCACCCGGCGTGCCGGTCAGGGTGTCGTTCCCGGTCGTGCCGACCACCGTGCACTCGTCGTCGTCGACGATGGCGATGGTGCCGGTGCCGTCGAGGATGTCGACGGGGACCGGCTCGACGACCCGCACCGCGAACGTCTCGTCGGCCTCGGCCTGGATGTCACCGCGGACGGCGATGGCCACGTTCCTCGTGAGCGCACCGGCTGGCGTGAACGTCACGGTGGTGCTCTTGGCCGTGTAGTCCCCCGGCGCGACCGCCGTGCCGTCGACCGTCTCGACCCGCACCGTGACGTTGCGGGCGGGCGCCTGGCTCAGCGTCACCGGCACCTGCACGTTGACGGTGCCGCTGTCGGGCTCGGTGATCGACACGTCGCCGATCGACACCGCCGGGCCCGCCGGCTGGACGGTCACGCCCAGCGTCGTCGCACGTCGAGCCGCCGTCGTCGTCGGTGACGCAGACGTTCGCCGTGTACGAGCCGGCCGTGGCGTAGGTGTGGGTGCCGGCGACGGTGCCGCCGGTGACCGTGGACGGACCGTCGACGGCGCCGTCGCCCCACGTGATGGTGGCGCGGTGCGTGTCGGCGGTGCCGGGGTCGGTGTAGTTGGCGATCGGGCTGAGCGTCAGGGGCAGACCGGCGCCGCACCGTGGCGTCAGCGGCCGCGGTGACCGCCGGCGACACGTTGGTGGCGATCACGACCGCGGCGTTGGCCAGCGTCGTGCACGCCTGCGGCACGCCGTCGTCGCAGACCGTCACGGCGAAGCCGGTGGCGCCGTTGTCCGTCGGCGTGAACGTCGGTGTGGCCGCCGTCGGGTCGCTCAGGCCGCCCGTCGGCGTCCACGAGTAGGTGAACGTCGTCGAGTCGGGGTCGGTGACGCCGACGCCGACCGGCGCCGTGGTGCCCTCCGGCACGGTCACCGGATCGGACCCGGTGAGGGCCGGCGGGTCGTTGACGCAGACCACCGTGATGCTCACCGATGCCGTCGCCCGGAGGTCGGTGGTGTCGGAGATCTCGTAGGTGAAGCTGTCCGGGCCGCAGTACCCGGCCGCCGGCTGGTAGCGCACCACCCGGCGACCGAGCGCCACGTCGTCCTCGACGACGGCCGTGCCGTGGGCCGGGCCGGTGACGAGGTTGGGGAGGACCGTGATGACGTCACCGAGCAGGATGTCCGGATCGGTGTCGTTGGCCGCGACATCGACGACGGCGACGCCGTCCTCGTCGACCGTCGTCGTGTCGGGCGTGGCGACCGGGGGCCGAGGGACGGCCACACCGATCGTCGCCACGGTGGAGCCGCGGAGGTTGCGGTCGATGCTGGACACCTCGACCAACACCAGTCGTCGGCGATGGCCGGCGCCGGCACCTGGACGGTGACATCGACCGTCCCGTCGAGCCCAGCGGCCGCGCTCGACGGCACCGGGGCGATCCCGTCGACCAGGAGGTCGACACGGTCGCCGTTGCGGAGCCCGCCGACGGTGACCCGCAGCGGGCAGGTGCCGGCCTCGCAGACGCCGGACTGGACCGCCGTCACGGGCACCACGAAGGGGGCCTCCTCTTGCATCGCCAGCACCCGCAGGACCTGGAGCTGCGGGTTCTGCAGCAGGAGCCGGCCGGCGCCGTCGACGACGACGCCGCGGAGGTACGCCGCGATGGCGGCCTGACCCGCCGCGTTGGGCAGGAAGGAGCCGGCGGCCAGGGCGCCTGCCGGGTCGAGGCGGAGCCCGTTGACCCACGGCGCGGCGTCGCACGCCTGGTGCCCGCTGAGGGCCGGGGTCACGTCGACGACGTTCACACCGGCGTTGATGGCAGCCCGCCGCACGGTGGTCTGGAACCAGGGGTACAGCTCGTCGGCGAGGAAGCGGCTCTCGGCGGCCGTGATGCCACCGCCCGTGCCGAACGTCGCGCACGCCGTCCCGGCGGCGACCGGGGTCGGCGGCGTGAACGCCACCACGACGGCGCTGGGGTGGGCGGCGCGCAGGGCCCGCAGGTTCTCGTACACCCGTGGGTAGACGCGGTCGCGGAGGATCTGCTGGGCGGTGAAGCGCCAGCGGGCATCGCACCCGTGCCCGCACTCGCCGAGGATGGCGTCGAGGCCGAGGTCCTCGGCGCCGAACGCCGGCGAGCACGAGGTCCGGCGCGCCACCGGCGGCGAACGTGGCGACGGCCGCGCGCCTGGGTCGTCGTGGCGAGCGGCGTCTGCGCTCCCGTCACGTACTGGTCGTCGAGCGACGGCCCGGCGGGCGCGAAGGCGACGTTGCCCGCCGCCGCCCCGTCACAGGCCGCGTTGAGCACGTCGGCACCGGTCGCGCCGAGATCGGCCGCCAGGACGGCAGCGAAGGCGTCGCGCACTGCGCCCGCAGGCGTCGGCGCCGGCCAGGCCGGAACCCGCCATCAGGCCGTCGCCGACGATCGCCACCCGGTCGACCTCTGACGGCTCGTCGGCGACGCTGACGTACGAGCCGCCGAGGAGGGCGACGCGCCGGTGGACCATGTCGGGCCGCCCGTGCGACGGTCGGGCTGACGGCGACGTGCTTGCCGACGAGCGCCGCGGTGAGCGGCAGGGTGATCGACGTGGCGCCGGCCGGCGCCGTGGCGATCGGCGTGGCGTCGAAGGCGATCTCCGGCGCCGAGGTGGTGAACAGCTGGTACTCGGTGGCGCCGGGGACCGCGGCCCACGTGATCGTGACGTCGTCGCCACTGCGGCTCACCGAGATCGGTGGACGGGCGGCGTCCGCGAAGCGCGGCGGGACGCTGACGATCTCGCTGGCGATCTCCGTGTTGCCGCCCGTCTTCTTGACGAACGAGATCTCCTCGACCAGCTCGAGCGGCGTGAAGATCCCGACCGTCGGCACGAGCACGTAGTCGGCGGTGAGCGTCTCACCCGGCGCCAGCTCGGCGACGCTCCGGGTCAGCTCCTCGCGGGGCTGGTAGATGTAGTTGAGCTTGCCCTCCTCCTTCAGCTCGACGGCGAGGTTGTAGACGGGGATGTCGGAGACGTTCTCCATCTCCACCACCACCCGGTACGGGTGACCGTCGATCAGGCGCTCTTCGGCCAGGACCCGCATGAACAGGGCGTCGCCGCCCCAGACCTTGAGGGCGCCGGGGGCCGTGCGGGCGACCATGCTGAGCGGTGCGCCGATCGGCTCGAGCGACGCCGCGTAGGTCGCCGAGAGCTCGTAGTCGCCGGCGGTGTCGCCGCGCACGATCCACGTGGCGGCGGCGCTGCCGCCGGCGGGGATGTCGGGCAGGGACTGGACGAGCTGCTGGGGCTCGGCGGTCGGGGCCAGCGAGAGGCCGTCCGGCAGGGCGTCGAGCGACGCCGTGCCGGCCTCGAACTCGAACGGCTGCGGCGCCAGGTTGCTGACGACCATCCGGACCTCGAAGAACTCCTTGAGCCAGCGCGCCTCGCCGGGGATGACGAGCCAGATGATCACCGGCTGACCACCCACGACGCGCACCGACGGGTAGACCGTGTAGCCGCCTGCGGCAACCCCGCGGCCGACGCCGAAGCCGCCGTGGCTACCGCCACCATCGCCGAACTCACCGGCGATGATGGCGTTCCCCGTGGCGTAGCCGGTGAACACGACGGGATCGGGATCCTCGGGCGTGAACGCCAGGTGGATCTCGAACTCGAACACGTTCTGGTTGGCCGGGTCGTTCGGGTCGATGCCGAGCGCGACGATCTCGTCGATCGTCAGGCGCCGCGACTCCAGTGCCGTCTGGGCGACCTCACCGGCGGTGAGGTCGACGGTGAGCGAGCCGCTGCCGCCCTCGATGCTGGCGGTCGCGGTCACCGGGCATGTACCCGGGCGCGAAGGCCAGGACCGAGACGTCGCCCTCCGGCAGGCCGAGCAGGCGGGTGGTCCCGTCGCCGCCGGTGACGCCGGCGAAGCGGACGCCGTCGGCATCGATGGCGAGGACGTCGGCGCCATCGAGCAGCGTCCCGCCGCTGCGCACGGTGACGAGCAGGCCGGGCTCGGTGGCCGGGTCGACGACCGTGACGGTCGCCGTGTCGACGTCCTGCTCGCCGGCGAGCGACAGGGTCAGGCGTGGCGACGTACGTGCCGGCGATCGGTCGGCGTCCAGTCGGCGACGAGTCCCGAGCGGGTGGCGACAGGATCCCCCTCGTCGTCGCGCACGACCCAGCTGGCGCCGCCGGTGCCGACGGTCGGCCGCGAGGCCGATCCGTCGAGGTGGACCGTCTCGCCGAGCGCGACGACCTGGTCGTCGCCGGCGTCCGCCGAGAGCGGCTCCGGGCTGCCGACCCGCACCACCGCCGTGACGACGTCCGTGAACCGGGCCGTCGGAGACGGCGAGCCGGACGACGTACGTCCCCGGCGTGGCGTAGGTGTGCGCCGGCGCGGGCGCGGCGGGCAGCGCGAGCGTCACCGGCGCGGTGGCGTCGCCCCAGTCGAGGACGGCGGACAACGAGTCGCCGTCCGGGTCGGTGCCACCGACCGTCGCGGTCACGGAGAAGCGGCGCGACGCCCGTCGTCGCACTGAGCGCGAGGCTGGCGACCGGCGGCTCGTCGAACAGGACGTCCACGCGTCACCGTCGCCGTGTCCGTGCCGTTGACGCCGTCGCTGATGGTGTAGGTGAACGTCTCCACGCCCTCGAAGCCGGGCGCCGGCGTGTACGTGCACGACGATGTGTCGCACGCCACGGTGCCGCCCGCCGACGGCGCCGAGTGGTCGACGATCGTGATCGGATCAGCGTCGGCGTCGGTGTCGTTGGCCAGGACGTCGAGGACGTTCGCCTGCGAGTCGCGCTCGATGGCGAACGTGTCGTCGACCGCGTCGGGCGGGGCGTCGAAGCGGACGTGGACGAACTGGTTGGCGCAGGCGATGGCGCCGTCGTCGTCGGTGACGCACACCTGACCGACGTAGGTCCCTGGTCGCGGCGAACGTCCGCTCCGGCAGCGTCAACGGGGACGTCACGGGCCCGAGGTCGGCGGCCGCGGGGTCACCCGGCCACAGGACGGTGGCCGTGTGCGTGTCCAGCGCGCCGCGATCCGTGAACGTCACGGTCGGGCTGATGGCCACGCCGGGCTGCGTCGGTCACGGGCGTCGTGACGACGTTCGGCGTCGCGTTCGTGATGGTCACCTCGGCCGTGTCGTCGTCGCAGAGCAGGCCGGCGTCGCACACGGTGAGCGTGTACGTGGTCGACGCGTCGTCGGCGGCGAGTGCCGTGGGCTGGAGCACCGTGGCGTCGTCGAGCCCGGCGGCGGGTGACCAGGCGACCGCGAGGGTGTCGCCGTCCGGATCGGTGCGCCGAGCCGAAGATCGTCTGCGGGGTGCCTTCCTGGATGAACCGGTCGCTGCCGGCGTCGGCCACCGGGGCGTCGGGGACACACGTGATGGTGACCGTCACATCGCCCGAGTCGGTGCGGACACCCGCCGCCGACCGTGTAGGAGAAGGTGTCCGTGCCACAGAAGTTCGCCGCCGGCGTGTAGCGGACGAGGCCACCGGCGATGGCAGTGGTGCCGTGGGTCGGCGCCGTGACGCGACTGGATCGTCAGCTGGCCGGTGCGGCGTGTCGTTGGCGAGCACGTCGATGTCGACGGCCACGTCCTCGTTCGTGGTCGCGGCGTCGTCGCCGGCCGACGACGCCGACGATGGTGATGTCGTCCGTCGCGCACGCGGTCGCGCCGTCGTCATCGGTGACGCAGACCTCGATCGTGCGCGGGCCGGTGCCCGCATACGTGTTGGTGGCCGTGATCGTGCCGCCGAGGGCGAGCACCGGCAACGCACCGCCCGGGCCCCAGTCGACGGTCGCCGTGTGCGAATCGAGCGAGCCGGCGTCGGCGTACGTCGCCGTGATCTCCACCGGCACGCCCTGCTCGACGGTCGGGCTGCCGACCACGAACGTGAGCGTCGGCGCCGCGTTGCTCACCGTCACCTGGGCGGTGTCGGTGTCGCACAGCCCGTCGTCGTCGCAGACCTCGAGCGTCGCGGTGAAGGCGGCGTCGTCGGCGGCGTGGAAGCCGGCCTGGGCCGTCGGCCGGTTCGTGAGCCCGCTGCCGTCGGAGGCCGTCCAGAGGTAGGTGGCGATCGTCCCGTCGACGTCGGTGGACGCCGCTGCCGTCGAGCACGAGGTCGATCGGCGGCGTCGCTTCGGTGACGGCGAGGTCAGGGCCGGCGTTGGCCACCGGGCACCGACCCCGTGCCGTTGAGCACGAAGGAAGTCGACGTGTAGGCCGGCGTGAAGCCCGGCGTGTCGACGGTTGCGAACTGGCTCGTCACGTCCGGCGCCGCGCAGGATCGTGAACACGTCGCCCGGCGACGGGCTGTAGGCCGGGATCGCGCTCGACCGACGCCGTGCCGCCGAGGGACGAGTGACCCAGTGGCGACGACGTCGCCGAACTGTCCGGTCGCCGGCGCCCCGGCGATGCCGGTGACGAAGCTGCCGGTGTTGGTGAACGTGCCGGTGACCGACAGCCGGCTCTGCGGTCCGACGGCCACCGTGCCGATGTTGAGGAGCGATCCGGTCGTCGTCAGGTCCTTGCCGCCCGACAGGCGCAGGGAGCCGGCGACCCCGGTCAGCCCCGACAGCTTCGGGAACGAGCCGCTCCCGACGAGCTCGACGGACGCACCGGGTCCGATCGTGGTCAACGGCGGCGCGGCGCGTCAGGCCGAGCGATCCGGCGACCCGCCAGGTGCCGCCGCTCGAGGACGGCGCCGGAGACCTGCGGCACGGCGTCGGCGATGGTGAGCGCTGCCGGCCTGGACGTCCACCGTGCCCGGCGATTCGACCGTCACGCCCGGACGCGATCTCGACGCCGCTCGACCGTCGACCCGCAACGTCCCGATGTTGACGAACCGCTCCACCGCGCCACCCGACGCCGCCGTGACGATGTCGGCACGCGAGTTCACCATCACCCACAGGCCCTCGTTGACCACCGCCGACCTGGTCCGCCAGCGCCACCTGACCGGACTGGCGCACCTCGCCACCGGTCAGGTTGATCAACCCCAACCCCACCGCGGCATCACCGACCACCATCTGGTTCGCCAACGGCAACACCCCGACGTTGCGGATCTGCTGCACCGACCCGTCCAACGTCGAAGCGAACATCGTGCAACCGGCCCGCCGGGAACCCCAACACCAACGGACCCGACTTCGGCTGCACCACCCCGAAGAACCGCACCATGCCCTCGCCCGTCGCCGTCCAGTCCCCGTACGGATCCGAACCAGCGTCGAAGTTCAAGTCCAACAACGCACCCGCAGCCACCGTCGCCGCCGACCCCGGCCACACCCCCACCTGGCGCACCGTCAACTGACCGGCCGTGCACCTCCACCGTCCCCGCCGGCTCCATCACCACACCCGGACCGATCTCGAGTGCCGCTCGACGTCGACCGCAACGTGCCCGTGTTGACGAACCGCTCCACCGCACCACCCGACGCCGCCGTGACGATGTCGGCGCCGAGTCACCAGCACCCACAGGCCCTCGTTGACCACCGCCGCCTGGTCCGCCAGCGCCACCTGACCGGACTGGCGCACCTCGCCACCGGCCAGGTTGACCAACCCCAACCCCGCGCCGGGCATCACCGACCACCGTCTGGTTCGCCAACGGCAACACCCCGACGTTGCGGATCTGCTGCACCGACCCGTCCAACGTCGAAGCGAACATGCTGCAACCGGCCCGCCGGGAACCCCAACACCAACGGACCCGACTTCGGCTGCACCACCCCGACAGAACCGCACCATGCCCTCGCCCGTCGCCGTCCAGTCCCCGTACGGATCCGAACCAGCGTCGAAGTTCAAGTCCAACATCGCACCCGCAGCCACCGTCGCCGCCGACCCCGGCCACACCCCCACCTGGCGCGACGGTCAACTGACCGGCCGTGCACCTCCACCGTGCCCGCCGGCTCCATCACCACACCCGACGCGATCTCGCATGGCCGCTCGACGTCGTCCGCAACGTCCCGTGTTGACGAACCGCTCCACCGCACCACCCGACGCCGCCGTGACGATGTCGGCCGCCGAGTCACCAGCACCCACAGGCCCTCGTTGGCCACCGCCGCCTGGTCCGCCAGCGCCACCTGACCGGACTGGCGCACCTGGCCACCGGCGCAGGTTGACCAACCCCAACCCCGACGCGGGCATCACCGACCACCGTCTGGTTCGCCAACGGCAACACCCCGACGTTGCGGATCTGCTGCACCGACCCGTCCAACGTCGAAGCGAACATGCTGCAACCGGCCCGCCGGGAACCCCAACACCAACGGACCCGACTTCGGCTGCACCATCCCGAAGAACCGCACCATGCCCTCACCCGTCGCCGTCCAGTCCCCGTACGGATCCGAACCAGCATCGAAGTTCAAGTCCAACAACGCACCCGCAGCCACCGTCGCCGCCGACCCCGGCCACGCCCCCACCTGGCCACCGTCAACTGACCGGCCGTCACCTCCACCGTCCCCGCCGGCTCCATCGCCACACCCGTACCGATCTCGCATGGCCAGCTCGACGTCGCCCGCAACGTGCCCGTGTTGACGAACCGCTCCACCGCACCACCCGACGCCGCCGTGACGATGTCGGCCGTCGAGTTCACCAGCACCCACAGGCCCTCGTTGGCCACCGCCGCCTGGTCCGCCAGCGCCACCTGACCGGACTGGCGTCACCTGGCCACCGGCCAGGTTGACCAACCCCAACCCCGCCCGGGCATCACCGACCACCGTCTGGTTCGCCAACGGCAACACCCCGACGTTGCGGATCGGCTGCACCGACCCGTCCAACGTCGAAGCGAACATGCTGCAACCGGCCCGCCGGGAACCCCAACACCAACGGACCCGACTTCGGCTGCACCACCCCGAAGAACCGCACCATGCCCTCACCCGTCGCCGTCCAGTCCCCGTACGGATCCGAACCAGCGTCGAAGTTCAAGTCCAACAACGCACCCGCAGCCACCGTCGCCGCCGACCCCGGCCACACCCCCACCTGGCCACCGTCAACTGCCGGCCGTCACCTCGACCGTGCCCGCCGGCTCCATCACCACACCCGTACCGATCTCGACAGGTCCAGCTCGACGTCGTCCGCAACGTGCCCGTGTTGACGAACCGCTCCACCGCACCACCCGACGCCGCCGACTGACGATGTCGGCCGCCGAGGTCGACAGCAGACAGCACGCCACGGTTGACGAGCTCACCGCCCTCGGTCAGCGCGACGCTCGACGCCAGCCGGAGCTCCTCGGCGTTGTCGATGCCGGCCACGGTCTTGCCGCTCGGACGTCGTCACGACCAGCGACGTCAGCGGGTTGCCGTCGTCGATGCACACCGTGTCGGTGGCCACGGGCACGCGGTTGACCGCGCTGCCCTCCTCGCGCCAGTTGGCGGCCGTCTCCCACGCGCCGCTCGCGCCGATCCAGCGGATCGTGCACGGTCCGAGCGCGGCAGAACCCGTCGCGGCTGGCACCACCAGCATCGACAGGATGACCCCGATCACCGCCGCGATCACCGGC
This sequence comes from uncultured Acidimicrobiia bacterium, assembly GCA_963784255.1. GTDB lineage: Bacteria > Actinomycetota > Acidimicrobiia > Acidimicrobiales > Ilumatobacteraceae > JALZMG01. Next base: position 162,459 of record CAWAQO010000010.1, read on the forward strand.
CACCGCAGGAGCTGACGCATCTCCGTCCCCGTTCATCCGGCACGCCGTGGTGGCGCACGTGATCGGGACTCGACACGATCTGCGTAACGCCGGCGTTACATCGCCGTTCCGCCAACCCTCATGTTGAGGTCGAGGGTCGAGGCCAAGCGCCCGATGCAACTGCCGCGCTCGAGCCACGCCGACCCCTGCGTTTGTGCGCGGGACGTCGACAGGCGCGCGCTGTCGAACAAACGCGAGGCTTCGGCGGCGTCACCGGGGCCGCCGCGGGCGCGGAGCGCCGTGGCCAGGCCGAGCTGGCTGCGCGTCCGCCACAGCGGGGCCTGGCTCGGCGAGCGCGACGGCGGCTCGGAGGTAGCGGCCACCGCGAGTCGATGTCGCCCGTCGAGGTAGGGCCAGGAGGCCGAGCAGCCGGTCGACCGGGCCGAGCGTGACGGTGGCGTGGGCGACCACGGCGAACCGTCCCGTCGCGTCGCGAGCTGCGCCGACGCCGCGGACCGAGCCAGCTCGCCGTCACCGGTGAGCACCGCGACCTCGGCGGCGAGCACGGTCGCGACGAGGCGATCGTCCCCGCGCCAGCTCGCCGTCGCCATCGCCGTCGCGCGCCCGGACCCAGGACCCCGCGGGCGAGCGTCAACGGCCTCGGTGAGGCGGCCTGGACTCGGCCAGAGCGACGGCCTAGCACCGCCCTCCACGCCCGGCTCGCCTTCGTGCGGTGGGCCGGCGAGCCTCGCGACGGCCTCGAACTGCGCCTCGCTCGAGCGCCAGCAGGGCAGCGCTGGGAGCCGCGTCGTCCCGGCCGACCGACACCACCCCGATCGCGCGGCCGGTCGCCTCGACTGCTGCGACGCGCTCCTCGAGGCCGTCGAGCTCACCGCGGGCGAGGGCGCAGCGACACGTCGAGCAGACCGACCCGCAGCACGGCGAACGGGAACAGCGACTCGGTCGCCACGTCGGCGAGGCGCTCGCGCGCGCACTCCAGCCCGGCGAGGTCGCCGAGCTCGAGGGTCGGCGCGGAACACGCTGTGCAGCGCGGCGACGACCAGCGTCGGATCGCCACTGCTCGTCGGCGGCGCGCAGCGCCTCGCTGCGCGGTCGCCCGCACCGTCGGCCGGCCGGCATCGCCGCGAACGCCCGACAGGACGGCGCGGGCGGCCCGCGCCACGAGCGCCTGCGACCGGGCTGTCGTGCGCCACGGCCATGGCCTCGGCCTGCGTCATGCAGGCGTTCCGCCCCGGCGACGCCGCCCTGCAGCGCCATCTGGTGCATCGCCGGCGCACAGCAGATCGACCCGCTGCGGCTCGTCGAAGTCCGAGCGAGCTCCAGCGGCTCGGTGAGCTGCGCGACGGCAGCCCGTCCCCGTCGGCCAGCCCGAAGCCGAAGCGGACGAGCGCCGCCGTCGCCAGCACCCCGGCGTCACGGGCGCGACGCGGCGAACGGCACCGCCTCGTCGAGGGCCGCGGACGGCATCGCCGGCCCGGCCGGCAAGGGCGAGCGACCTGTGCCGACACGACCAGGCACTCCGCGAGCGTCGGTGCGTCGAGCTGCGCGGGCCGCCGTCACGGCGACGTCGGCGATGCGAAGCGATTCGCTCGACCACGCCGGCACGGGCGAGGGCGCGGGCCGAGCGCGCCCGACCTAGGGCGGCGTGGACGGCGTCGGCGTCCGGCGCTGCCCGTGCCGGAGGGCACGCCGGCGCGGCCGTCGCCAGCAGCGACGGATCGTGCTGGAGGATCCGGCGTTCGAGCTCGCGCAGCTCCCCGCTCGGCGACAGGCCGAGGTCCTCGCGCAGCGACACCGTCAACCGCCGGTAGGCGGCCAGCGCCTCGGCCTGGCGGCCGTCGCGGTAGAGGGCGAGCATGAGCAGGGACGTCCGGCGCTCACGCAGCGGCGAATCGGCGACGGCCGCCTCGAGGTCGGGCACGAGTCCCGGCCTGCCCGAGCTCCAGGAGGGCGGCGAGGCGCAGCTCGACGGCGTCGCGGCGCAGGCTCGTGAGGCGCTCGGCCTCGGCCAGCAGGAACGGTTCGTCGCCCACCTCGCCGAACGCCGGCCCGCGCCACATCCCGAGCGCCTCCGTGACGGCGTCGACGGTCGCCCGCGGATCGGTCGAGACGCGCGGGCGATCGAGACGCAGCTCGACGAAGCGGTCGGCATCGACGCACACGGCGCGGCGATCCATCCGGTAGCCGTCGCTCGTGCGGACGATGACGTCGGCGGCGCCCACGTCGGCGAGCACGGCCCGCGGAGCCGGCTCACGGCCACCCGCAGGGCGGCATCGGACTTCTGCCGGCCGTCCCAGACGTCGTGGCGCAGCTGCCACGACGCCGACCGACGCGCCGTCGGCGACCAGCAGCCGCACCAGCAGGGCTTGCTGGCGCACGCCCGGGAGCGCGACGAAGCGTTCTTCCACCCTCAGCCCCACAGGGCCGAGGATGCCAATACCCACGGTGTTGCCCGCCACCAAGGCCGAGAGACTACCGCCGGGGGGTCGCTTGACCCCGAGTCCGAGGCGACGGCGGACGTGACTACGGGACGAAGGCGCCGTCGACGAGGTCCTTGAACCGGGCCAGCTCCTCGGCCGGAGCGTCGACGCCACGCAGGGGACCGTGGTCCACGAGGTGGTCCCGCACGTAGAGGCGGGCGACGAGCTGCTTGCGGTCGGCGCCCAGCTCGCGCTGCTCCCACCCGGCCTGCTCCAGCAGGAGCGCGGCGGCGTACACGTCGATCATCAGCTGGGCCAGCCGGTGGAGGCGGGCCTCGGCCGTGGTCCGGTCGAGGCCGCGCCACGCGTCGATGGCTGCGGCGACGTCCTCGATGCGCTGGCGCACGACGTCGACGGTGACGTCGTCGCCGCTCGGCGCGCCGGCCACGGCGTCGCGCAGGCGGGCGAGGAAGGGCACGTGGGCGTCCTCCTTCTCGATGCCGCGACGCACGTCGAGGTACAGGATGTTGTCCGGGCCCTCCCACACGGTGTTGACCTGGGCGTCGCGCAGCAGACGGGCGACCGGCCACTGCTCGATGTACCCGTTGCCGCCGTGGATCTCGATGGCGTCGCTGGCCGCAGTGATGCCGAGCCGGGCGGCCCGCAGCTTGATCAGCGGCGCGCCGATGCGCAGGCGGGGACCGAGGTAGCCGTCGAACACGAGCGCCTGCGCCGCCTCCACCTCGACGATGAGCTCGGCGAGCTTGCGCTGCATCAGCGGGTGGTGGACGAGCTCGCTCCCGAACGCCTCCCGCGCCGACGCGTAGCAGAGCGACTCGACGAGCGCCCGGCGGGCGCAGCCGAGGCCCATCATGGCGATGCCGAGGCGGGCGCCGTTGGTGAGCTCCATCATCCGCGCCATGCCCTTGCCGTCGCCGGCCCCGGATCCGCCGCCGCTGCCGGACGGCGCGAGGAGGAACGCCTCGGCATCGACGAACTCGACCTCGGCCGACGCGACGGCCTTGGTCCCGAGCTTGTCCTTGAGGCGGCGGATGCGCACGCCGTTGCGGGTGCCGTCGCGGCGCTCGCGCAGCACGAGGAACGGGGCGATGCTGCGGATGGTGTCGTCGGCGCCGAGCGGCTTGGCCAGCACCACGAAGGCCGAGCCGTTGGCGTTGGAGGCGAACCACTTGAACCCGTTGAGTCGCCAGCCCGCCCCGTCGGGCGTCGCCGTGGTCTCCAACGCGGCGAGGTCCGAGCCACCGGTGCGCTCGGTGAGCATCTGCGCCGCCTCGCCGGCGTACTCCCCGGCGGCGAACAGCTCGCGGACGCGTGCCTTGACGTCGTCGGGCGCGAACTCCTCGGTGAGGCGCACGACCATGTCGCCGCCGGTGCCGAGGGCGCACATCATGCCGATCTCGGCCTGGTCGAGGAGGTAGGCCCACGCCGCTTCCAGCGGGCGGGGGTCGGCGCCGGCCCGCCGCGCCTCGTCCTTGAAGGCGGGTGAGGCGAAGTTGTGCTCGATGAGGTCGCGGCGTGACGCCTCGAACGTCGCCGGCATGACGACCGTGCTGATGTCGCGGCCCCAGCGGTCGTACTTCTCCAGGCGAGGGCCGTGGCGGTCCGTCTCCTCGGCCCGCTCGGCGATCGGCCCGCCCATCAGCGCACCGAGGTGCTCCAGCCGCGGCGTGGCCCACGCCAGCCCCTCGGCACCGAGGTGCCGGCGCAACAGCAGTTGCAGGCTCGGGTCGCCCGTGTACCAGTTGCGCCCGACCGCGCCCTGGTAGCGCTCGGTGGCGTAGCGGCGCGCCTTGGCCTCGCTGCCGAAGGGCAGGTCGTCGACGGGCTCGCGGAGGTAGTCGGCCATGCCGCGAGGCTAACGGTGGGCCCGTCGTCGACTTCTCTGGAGAGTTGATCGGCGCTGGACCCCATGACCGGGAGTCAGTTCCGGTCGTCGGACCGGTCACTCGTCGTCGAGGGCGAGCTGGGTCAGGGTGCGGCGGCCGGCGGCGACCAGCCACGCGAGCCCGGGGCGAGGGGGCAGCGGGGGGTGGCGCGGGAGCAGCTCGCCGAGGACGTCGCCGTCGGTGTCGCCGCACATCGACATCAGGATCCCGGTCCGGCTGCGCCGCACGACGCCGGTCCAGTGCCCGTACAGCGTGCGCAGGGCGTCGGGACGACCGGCCGCCAGCACCAGCAGCCCCGACCGGCGCTCGGCGACCAGACCGGCGAGCACACCGTCGGCGTCGTCGACCCGCTCGGCGTCGTCGACGACGACGAGGCACGGACCGCTGGCCGGGACGTCGCCGAGCCCGACAGCACCGGGCCAGCTCGCCAGCGCCGAGCGGCCGAGCGGGCAGCACACGGCCACCCGACCGTCGGGATGGGCCTGCTGCCACGCCCGGGCGAGGCGCACGAGCGCCGACGTCCGACCGCTCCGCGCCGGCCCGGCCACGAGCACGTGCTCCCCGTCGGGCACGTCGAGCAGGGCAGGCCCGAGCGTCTCGAAGCCGAGACCGGCGACGAGGCTGACGCCGTCGCGCGCCGGCGCGCGATGGCGGGAGCGCGCCGGCCCTGACGCGCGCCGGCAGCTCGCCGATCGGCGCCGGGCCGCCCTCGACACGTCCGACCGGGCCGTCCGGGAGGGTGGCGACACCGATCTGCGCCTCCAGGCGGCTCGATGCCACGACCGCGCGACCGGGCTGCGCCGCCGGCACCAGCGCCGCCGGCACACCGCACACGACGCCCTCGCTCGGGTCGTCGAGGTGGAGGATCCACCGCTCGGCGCACGACGCCAGCACCGCCGGTGGCAGCGCGGCCGGTCGCTCGGCCGTGAGCACGCAGGCGATGCCCATCGCCGGACCCTCGGCGACGACACGGGTGAGCTGCTCGTAGGGCCCGGCGTCGAGCGGTCCGTCCAGCACGGCCCGCAGCGCCGGCATCCCGTCGACGGCGAGCACGATCTCAGGCCGGCCGGCCCGTCCGCCGGCCGCCCGCCGCTCGTCGAGCTCGTTCGCCAAGCGCCGCAGCAGCCGCTCCGTCCGCTCGCGCTCGTGCGGGCGCACGACGCCGCCGCAGTGGGCCGAACCCGCCAGCCGGTCGAGGCGCTCGTCGCCGCGCCCGTCGATCACGTACACGTGGCGGTCGCGCGGCGCGGCGCCGGCGCAGGCCGCCGCCACGACGGCGAGCAGGGCCGTGGTCGTCCCGGTGCCGAGCGCGCCGATGATGGCGAGGTTGCCGTCGGCCGGCGACCAGCGCAGCGCCTCCTGGCGCTGGGCCGCCGGGACGTCGAGGAGGCCGACGACGTCGCCTTCGGCGGGCACCCGCTCCGGCAACGGCGGCAGCCATGGGCGGTGGGGCGCCGCGAGGTCGGACAGCGCCGCGGCGTTGCGGATCGACTGCACGAGCACCGACAGGTCGGACACCTCGCCAACGGCCGGCGCTCGGTGGCTCCCGTCGACGACGCGGAGCCGGTCGGCCCGACGGGGCGAGGGCGGGCCGGTGCTCCGCGCCGCCTGGAACACGACGGCGTCGCCTTCGTCGAGGCGCATCATCACCCGACCGGGCGTGCCGCGCGGGAACCGTGCCGGCAGGTCGTCGCCGACGACGTCGCGCGCGTCGCTGGCGTGCTGCAGGCGCAGCGCCATGCGCAGCCCGGTGTTGCTGCGGATGTCGTCGTTGACGGCACCCTCGGGGCGCTGCGTCGCCAGCACGAGGTGCACGCCCATGCTGCGGCCGCGCCGGGCGATGCCGACGAGGGACGACAAGAACTCGGGCAGCTCGTCGGCGAGCGTGGCGAACTCGTCGATGACGACGACCAGTCGAGGGAGCGACGGGCGGCCGGCAACGGCGCGGTAGTCGGCGAGGTGATCGGCGCCCGCCGCCCGCAGCAGTCGCTCCCGACGGCGGATCTCGGCGTCGAGGCTGAGGAGGGCCCGTTCCGCCAGGTGGTCGTCGAGGTCGGTGACCACGCCGACGGTGTGCGGCAGATCGGCGCAGGCGTCGAACGTGGCACCGCCCTTGTAGTCGACGAGCACGAACGTGAGGTGGTCGGGGCTGCACCGTGCGGCGAGCGACACGACGAGCGTGCGCAGCAACTCGCTCTTCCCGGACCCGGTCGTGCCGGCGACGAGCGCGTGGGGCCCGTCGCGCGCCAGGTCGACCTCGACGATCCCGTCGCCGGTCAGCCCGATGACGGCGGCGGGCGCCGGGTCGGGCCCGGCCGAGTGCCAGGCCGCAGCGACGGCGATGGGGTCGTCGATCGCCGAGCCGGTGTGGCCGGCCCAGAGCGAGCCGAGCGAGACGGCGCCCGGCAGCCCGTTGGCCGCGGCCGCCGGATCCTCCGGGTCGGTCAACGCGGCGAGGGCGCGGGCGACCGTGGCGGCGACCGGGTCGGCCAGTCCGGCCACGTGCACGGGCTCGCCGCGCGTCGGCACGGACGTGTCGGGTCGCCATCTCGCCCCGCCGAGCGAGCCGATCTCGACGATGCTGCGACACAGGGCCGGCACGGTGTCGCCGGGCTGCACCTCGACGACGACGGCGACCGAACCGGCCGTCCCGAGGAACCGGCGCAAGGGTCCGGTGCGCCGGGCCAGCAGGTCGGGCCGGTCGGTGACCACGACGACGTGGCGCTCGTAGCCGTCGTCGAGCGTGCTCAGGATGGCCGCCATCCGGTCGGGCTCGTCGGCGGCGACGACGAGCGAGACGTCGCCGTGGACGGCGTGCGGGAGCCACCGGCACCAGTCCCAGACGCCGGGGTCGTCGGCGACCACGACGAGCCGCCAGTCGGCCGGGCCGACCCAGACGGCGAGTTGGGTGACGAGGGCGCTCACCAGCGCGTGGGCCGCCGGCCCCGTGACGGCCAGGGCGGCGCCGGGACCGAGCTCGACGGCGACGGGAGCGTCGTCGAACCGCGCCGCCGACTCGACCAGTGGGAGCAGCTCCGGCGGGAGGGGTCCGGCGTGGTCGGCGAGCTCCGGCGCCCACGTCACCGGCCCCCACCCGACGCACGCGGTGAAGGCGTCACCGTGGCTCGTCCGCCGGCACCACAGGTCACCGCGGGTGGTGGCCGCTGCGGCGATGGCCTCGGCCAGGATCGGCACGGCGGCGACCTGATGGCGCCAGCGCTCGGCGCGCTGGCCCGCCAGGGCGGCGGCGAACGCGGCGATCTCGCGGTCGCGGACGGCGCCGGCCCGACGTCCTTCACGGCCGGCGCGGATCCGGCCGGCGACCCACAGGCCGAGCGCGGCGAAGAGGCCGACCGCACCGAACACGAGGAACAGGGGCGACCGCAGCACCACGGCGACGGCGACGGATCCGACCAGCGTGAAGCCGGCGGCCGCCAGTCCGGCCGCCGGCGGTCGCAGCGACGGCGGGGCCGCCTGCGGGACCGGAACGGGTGGCGGCGCCCAGCGCGGGCACGCCCGCGGTGGGCGGTGCACGGCGCGGCGCCACGGGTCGCCGGCCGAGGGCGCCAGGGCGACGGCGCCGGGCGACGGGCCGGCGCCGCGGCCGACGCGCAGGCGGCTGGCCCCCAGCGTCACGACGGCGCCGTCGCCGACGGCGGTCGGTCCGGCGACCGGTTCACCGGCGACCCGGCACGGCACCCGGCCGGTGAGCTGGGTGAGCACCACGTGCCCATCACCGGACACGTCGAGCACGGCGTGGTGCGGCTCGAGCGTGGTGTCGGCGAGGTGCACCGCCGCGCCGGCGGCCCGCCCCACGACGTGACGGCCGGCGGCGAGCGCCACGGCGAGGCCGGCGCCCGGGCCGGCCTCGCCGACGACGGTGACGAGGGCGGTGACGTCGGACGGACCGGCGGCGGTGGGCGGGCACGGCGCCACCCGGCTCCCCCGCAGCAGGCCGGCCCGCGCCAGCGTGTCGTGGCGGCCGACCGGGCGCCCATCGACGGCCAGCGGCTGGTCCGGGTCGAGCCCGAGCGCGTCGGCGAGATCGCCGAGGTGGTCGTCGGCCGAACGGGGCACGACGGTGACGCGCCGGCGGCCGGGGGCCACCAACTCGATCGGCGGAGCATCCATGTCCCTCCTGGGCGCGGTTCACAGCCCGGAGCGGAACGGCGATCTCGACGCCGTGATGAGCGGCCGACCGAGGCGCTGACCAGGGCCGGTGAGCCGGATCCCACCGGTGAACCCGTCCTCGGCGAGGGCCGGTGAGGCTCCCGGTGAGCCCTCCTCGGCACCGTCGGGGCATGCCGCAGTGCCAGCCGCCCAACCCGTCCCCGCACCCGCTCTCCCGCCTGCTCGACCGCCAGTGGGAGCTGATCCGGCGCCGGCCGCACCTCGTCGCCCGTGCCCGTTCGTGGGGGGTGACCGACCAGCCCTTCGGCGACCTCGACGAGTTGCTCCGGCTCGCCGGCTACCGGACGCCGCCGACGGCGGCCGGCAACGACGTCCTCGCCCGGCTCGTCGCCGTGGCCCGCACCGACGAGCTCGCCGGGCGCGTCGTGCTGCGCCGCCTGCTGCCGGGTCTGCTGGCCGCCGCCCGCCGCCACCGCGCGTGGGACGACCAGGAGCGGGCCTTCGAGGAGCTGATCGGCGCCGTGTGGCTGACCATCGCCGGCTGCCGCGGCGACCAGCCGCCGGCCTGCCTCGCCGGGAACATCGTGCGCGAGGCGACGTACCGGGCGTTCACGGCGCCCCGCCGTCGGATGTCGGCCACCGAGGTCGCCGTCGATCCGCACACCCTGGAGGACACGCCGGCGTGCGAGGAGGTCGCGCCCTGCGAGGAACTCGCCGAGCTGCTCGCCGACGCCCGCCGGGCGGGGATGGCGACGACCGATCTCGAGCTGGTCCGCGACCTCGTGCGCATCGGTTCGCCGTCGGTCGTCGCCGCCGCGCGCGGCGTCACGCCGCGCACGGTGCGCAACCACCGCGACCGGGCGACCGCCCGCCTGCGCCGATTCGCCCTGGCGGCCTGACCACCGGTGCGCGACCGTGGTGACGTGCAGCTCACCGCCGACATGCAACGGGTCGTGATCGAGCAGAGCCTCGGCTTCGTCGCAACCGTCACGCCGGACGGCCGGCCGAACCTGTCGCCGAAGGGCACGACCACGGTGCTGGACGACGAGCACCTGATGTTCGCCGACATCGTGTCGCCCGGCACGGTGGCCAACCTCGCCACCAACCGCCACGTCGAGGTCAACGTCGTCGACCCCATCGTCCGCAAGGGCTACCGGTTCAAGGGCACGGCCACCGTCCACCGCGACGGACCCGAGTTCGACCGCGGACTCGACGTGCTGCGCAGCCGCGGCTCGTCGATCGGCCGCGACCGCGTGCGCTCGATCGTCGTGATCGCCGTCACCGACGCCGCGCCGCTGCTGTCACCGGCCTACGACGTCGGGGCGACCGAGGAGCAGCTCGCCGAGCGCTGGCTGCGCCACCACACCGCATTGCACCAGCCGCCCGAGGTGTAGGGGTCAGCTCAGCGAGAGCCACCGCTCGACGACGGCGTCGGCCACCTCGTGGGCCTCGCCGTGGCCGGTGACGGCGGGGATGAAGTCGTCGCGATCGAGCCCCCGCAGCACGAGCTCCTCGTCGCCGGCGCGCACCGTCGCCGTGCGCGGGACGTGGCGCAGCAGGGCGATCTCGCCGAAGCCGTCGCCGGGCCCGAGCGTCCGGACGTCGGTGCCGTCGATGCTGACCACGGCCGTGCCCCGCTCGATGATCCAGTAGCGGTCGGCGTCGTCGCCCTCCCGGAACACCACGTCGCCGGCCGGCACGGTGAGGTCGACGAGCGTCTGGGCAAGGCGCTCGATGACGGGGGGCGGCAGCACCATGAGCATCGGCACTCGCCGCAACAGCGCCAGGCCGGTGGGGGCCAGCACCGTCATGTCGATCCGTCCCAGCGGAGCCAACCCGGCGAGGGCGATGACGGCGACGGTGCCACCGATGAGACCGAGGCCGGCGCGCAGCCCGACGAGCTCGATCAGCAACGGCATCAGCAGTGCCCCGATCGCCATGCCGAGCGTGAAGAGGCTCTCCAGGGCGCCGAACACGCGACCCATCACGGCGGCCGGGGCGACGCGCTGCACGATCGTGTAGGCGTTGACGTCGACCATCGAGTTGGCGATGCCGATGAGGAACATCGCGACCAGCGTCGTGGCGAGTGACGGCACGGCGACGATCAGCAGCAACGGGGCCGACCACAGCAGCACACCGATGCCGAAGTCACCGGCCAGCCGTTCGCGCCGCGCCAGCACGAGCACGACGAAGCCGCCGAGGATGCCGCCGACGCCGAGGACGGCGTCGAGCAGCCCGAGCCCGGCCTGGCCGAGGTCCAGCAACTCGAGGGCGATGCTCACTTCGTAGACCAGCGACGCGCCGGCGACGACCGTCTGCACGGCCATCAGGGCGGTGATCAGCCGGAGCTCGCGGTGGCTCGCGATGGTGCGGAAGCCGGCCATCGCGTTGTGGAGGAGGCTTCCGGCGGCGGGCTCGTGTGGGCCGTCCTCGTCGCTGTCGGTCGCGGGCTCGGGAGGCTCGACGAGCCCGGTGATGAGCAGTGCCGACACGACGAACGACGCCCCGTTGACGAGGTAGACCACCTCGACGTCGGACACGGCGAGCAGGAGGCCGCCGAGCGCCGGCCCGACGAAGAACCCGAGGCTCTCGATCGTCGACGACACGACGTTGGCGCTGGTCAGCTCGCGCGGATCGGTCGCCAGCCGCGGTAGCAGCGACGCCTGGGCCGGCCGGAACGCCAGCGAGAGGACGGCGGTGACGAGCCCCAGCGTGTACACGGCTGCCGTCGGCCCGTCGAGCGCGATGACGGCCGCCGCCACGGCGACGCTCGCGGCCCGCGCGACGTCGGAGCAGATCATCACCCGCCGCTTGGGGAACCGGTCGGCGGCGGTCGCGACGAACGGTCCGAGCACCGCCATGGCGATGTAGCGGGCGACGCCGAACAGCCCGAGCGCCGTTGCGCCGCCCTGCTCGTAGGCCCACACGGACACGGCGACGACGTACGCCCAGTCGCCGATGACGGAGGCGGCGAGCGCCAGGTTGATGCGCCGGAGCGCGGGGTTGCGGAACACCGCGGCGAACGCACGCGCCGACTCCCCCACCTGCTGCCCGACCGTGGCCACGGCGCTCCCTCCCGTTCGGGCCCTCCCTCCGGCCGCGATCGGCGCACGCTACTGCTGTGTCATCTCGCGCACGCAAGCGGTGTGCGACGGCGCACGGAACGGCCCGGCGGCCGGGCGTACCGTGACCGCAGTGGCCTCGCCGAGGCCGATCGACGGAGGGAAGCCAAGATGGACAAGCACCGCAAGCTCAACAACCGGCCGCTCGACACGGGCCCGAAGCTGTCCAGGCGCACGCCCCGCTACCACTGACCCACACCACGAACCCACGCCCTTCTGTCGTTTGGTTCCGGCCCGATCGGGCCGTTGCCAAACGACAGTTGCGCGTCTGGGGTCGCTCAGTCGGGGAAGGCCGGCTTGCGCTTCTCGAGGAAGGCGGCGATGCCCTCCTGCGCCGCGGGGGTCGTGGCGGCGGCTGCCATGACCTCGATGGCGTAGGCGTAGGCCTTCGCCTGGTCGAGGTCGACCTGGGCGTAGAACGCCTGCTTGCCGAGCGCCTTGGAGCTCGCCGAGCCGCGCGTCGCGCGGGCCATCAGCTCGTCGACGGTGGCGTCGAGCTGATCGTCGGGGACGGCCCGGTTGATCAGCCCCCACTCGGCGGCGGTGGCGGCGTCGACGACATCGCCCGTGAACGCCATCTCCAGCGCCCGCTTGCGGCCGATGTTGCGGGCGACGGCAACCAGCGGCGTGTGGCAGAACAGCCCGCCCTTGCCACCGGGGATGGCGAAGCCGGCGGAGTCGGCGGCCACGGCGAGGTCGCAGGTGGCGACGAGCTGGCACCCGGCCGCCGTGGCGAGGGCGTGGACCTTCGCGCAGACGGGCTGGGGGATGGCCTGCACGGTGTCCATCATCCGCGTGCAGACCTCGAAGACCCGCCGGGCTTCGGCGTAGCCGGCCCCGGCCATGTCGCCGAAGTTGTGCCCGGCGGAGAACACCGGCCCGTTGGCCGCCAGCACGACGCCGAGGGCGTCGGTGTCGCCGATGGCGGCGAACGTCGCCGTCAGCTCCTCCATGACGTCGACGGCCAAGGCGTTGCGCTTCTCCGGACGGTCCAGCGTGACGGTGACGATGTCGGCGTCACGCTTGACGATCAGGTGCTCGTAGGAGGCGGCGTCCATGGCCCCATTCTCGCCGTCCGGCGGTCGCTGTGACACCCCTTGGTCATCATCGGGCCCATGAGCGTGATCCACCTGCCCATCGCCCGGTCGCTCGGCACGGTCGACGTCGCCGGGCTGGCCGGGCGGCGCGCCTACGAGCGCGGGCTCGAGTACGCCAGGGGCGGCCGGGCGCACGTCGATGCGCCGACCGGTGGCGTCGTCACCGCCACGGTGGCCGGCACCACGCCCTACGCCGTCACGCTGGGCTTCGGTCCGTCGGGCCTGGTCCACGAGTGCTCGTGCCCGGTGGGCGCCGACGGCCGGTTCTGCAAGCACCTCGTGGCCGTCGCCGTCGCCGTCGGCCACCCGGCGCCGGCCCTCGACTGGGTGCGCCAGGCCCACGCCGTCCTCGACGAGGTCGAACGGGTCCTCGCCGACGGGCGCACGGCCGACGCCCTGGCCTTCTGCGAGCGGGCGGCGGCGTGCCTCCGTGACGGCGCCGGCGTGGTCGGCGACCACCTCGCCCTGAGCGAGGTGACCGGACGGCTCGACGGCCTGCGCCGGCGGGCCCAGCGATCAGGATGAACCGGGATCGCGGCCGAGCCGTCCGAGCAGACGGTCGGCCAGGGGCGCATCGTCCGGCACGGGCACCTCCGGGCCGCACACGCCCGACGTGCGCAGGTTGTCCCCCAGCGCCTCGGTGTCCTTCCACACGCGGGCCGCCTCGGCCTCGTCGATCGTCTCGTCCTGACCCGTCGCCCTGGCGAGGTCCCACCCGTGGATCACCAGGTCGAAGTCCAGGAAGCGGTCGATCGTGGTGCCGATGTCGGTGCGCCCGAACATGCCGTCGTACTCGGTGGTCGCCAGTTCAGGGTCGTCGAGCACCGCTTCCACGTCGGCACGGGCCGCGGCAAAGGCCGCCGACGGATCCTCCTCCACGGACGGCGCGGTGCTGAGCTGGCGGTCGATCAACCCCAGCATCATCCCGTGCACCCCCACGACGTGGCCCACGAGGGCACGGACGTCCCATTCGGAGCAGGGCGTCGGGCGCGACCACGCATCGGGTGGCACGGCGTCGATCTTGGCGGCGAAGGTGTCGGCGAGGCGGCGGTAGCGGTCGGCGATGTCGGTCACGAGGCCCTCCCCACGACGCGCGAGCGACCGAGCGCCAGCGAGGGAGCGGCCTGCAACGGCCTGCGTGGCCGGGGAACGCAACGATCGGTCACGAGGCCCTCCTCACGAGGCGCGAGCGACCGAGCGCCAGCGAGGGAGCGGCCTGCAACGGCCTGCGTGGCCGGGGAACGCAACGAATGGTCACGAGGCCCTCCTCACGAGGCGCGAGCGACCGAGCGCCAGCGAGGGAGCGGCCTGCAACGGCCTGCGTGGCCGGGGAACGCAATGAACGGTCATGCTGCCGATCGTGCCTCGCGGCGGCGCGACCCGTCTTGTACGGATCGGACATCGCCGTGGCGGGCGTCCACCGAGCTGCGCGGCAGCAGCTCGACCAGCCGCTGCGGGGTCACGCCGGCGACATCGCGGCAGTCCTTCGCCAGGTGCGGCTGATCGGCGTAGCCGGCGTCGGCAGCCAGCTCGGCCAACCGGCGCCCGGGATGACGCGCCGCTCCGGCGGCGAAGCGCTGCAGGCGGGCGATGCGGGCGTAGTACGCCGGCCCGTACCCGACGGTCCGGTCGAAGCGCCGGCGCAACTGCCGGCTCGACACCCCGCTGAACGCGGCGAGCTCGTCCACCCGGCACCCCCGACCGTCGGCGACCAGGGCGGCCAGGCCCACCGTGCCGTCCGGATCGAGGTCGCGGTCGGCGACCATCCGACGTACCGCCTCCTCGAGCACACCCACGCGGGCCCGGGCGGTTCGGGCCGCACCCAGCCGGTCGAGGAGGTGGCGCGCCCGCGCCGCGCCCAGCAGGTCGGCGGCGTCGACGCGCTCGTCGACGAGGGTGGCCGCGTCCGTGCGCAGGACGGCGGCCGCCGCACCCGGTCGGAAGCGGACGCCGGCCACCGTCACACCGGCCGGCAGCTCGAACGACCAGGCTCGGGTGTCGGGCCCGCACACGACGAGGCGGTCGTCGCCGATCGCCAGCAGCTCGACGCTCCCGTCGGGGATGAGGTCGTGGCGCCCGGCCACGGTGGCGTCGTACCGGCAGGCGAGCACCGCCCGCAGGTCGCTCGAAGGCGCCAGCGGGCGGAACCAGGGGGCCATGGAACGTCAGTCTGCCCCCACCGATCGGGCGGCAACCGCACGCAGCGCGGCGGCAGTCGTCCGTGGGTCGTAGTCGGGCGCCACCCCGTCGACGACGAACGTGTCGGCGGCGATGTGGTCGGTGCGCAGGTGGAGGATCTCCTGGTACGCCGGCGAGGCGTACCAGGCGCGGGCGTCGGCCGTGCTGGGGAACGCCAGGACCACGATGGTGCCGGGCCATTCGCCCTCGAACACCTCGACGGTGCCGCCGTGGACGAGGAAGCGACCACGGAACGGGTCGAGCGTGTCCTGGATGCGCTCGATGTACTCGAGCACGTCGTCGTTGATGGTGGGCGTGCGGAGGTGGGCGATGGCGTAGCCGGTCATGCAACGATCGTGACGACCGTCGTGCCGCGTGGCGATGACCTGTCAGGTCATGGCGCCGAGCGCGCGCAGGCGGTCGGCCAGCTCCTCGGGGACGACGGGGTTGAAGTACTCCTCCGCGGCGACCTCGGCGGCGGCGATGTATCGGGCGACACCAGCGGCTCGCCACGGCGACACCACCTCCAGGCTCAGACGGGCGTCGTCCGCCGAGCCGTCGCACGGCCGTTGGTTGAACCACAGCATGTACGGCATCGGCTGGCCGTACAGACGGTCGAGACGGGCGAGCACGTCGACCAGCAGGTCCGCCAGCTCGTCGCGGGCGGCGTCGCCGCAGCCGGGCAGGTCGGCCAGCGGTTCGTCCGGGGCGAGCGTGACGGCGACCGGGAACACCGGCGCCCACGGCACCCAGGCGCGCCAACGCCCGGCGGCGGCCACCGCCCTGGCACCGGGATCGGGGTCCGGGCGCCAGCCGGCCGTGAACAGGCGGGCCGGGCGGGGCGGCACCTCGTCGTAGGCGTAGATCTGCCCGTGGGGGTGGGGGATCGTCGCCCCGACCTCGGCGCCGCGGTTCTCGAACACCAGCACGTAGGCGACGTCGGGTCGGGCGCCCAGCGCGGCCGTGCGCTCGGCCCACAGGTCGACCACCTTGCGCACGCCGACGGGTCCGAGTGACCACAGCGTGGCGTCGTGGTCCGGCGTGTACAGGACGACCTCGCAGCGCTCGTCGTCCATCGCCGGCCAGCGGTTGGGGAACGAACGGACCTCGTAGGGCTCCGGCGCCTCCAGGCCCCCGACGCAGAACGGGCATCCGCTCGACGGCCGGTTGGGCCGATGCTGACGGCTGTCGACGACGTGCACCGGCGTGCCGAGGTACGGGTCGACGCGACGACTCACCGCAGCCCTCCCGTCGCCGTGTCCGTAGCATTCGCCAGGTGCGGCGACGCGACCTCCTGGCCCGCCTCGCCGTGGTGACGCTGGCGGTGGTGCCGATCGCCGCGTGCGACGGCGGGGACGGCGCGGCACCCACCACGGCCACCGGCCCGGCGACCACAGTGGGCGACCCGTGGCAGGGCCTCGTCGACGAGACGCTGGCCGCCTCGCCGGGCGTGCCCGCGCTGGCCCTGGCCGTGCTGGCGCCGGGGCATGGTCTCGACGTGGCCGTCGCCGCCGGCCGCTCGGGTGACGCCGAGCTCGGCGCCGACGACCCGTTCCGCCTCAGCAGCAACACGAAGACGTACACCGCGGCGGCCACGCTGCGGCTCGTCGAGGAGGGCCGCCTCGGCCTCGACGACACGCTCGCCGAGCGTGCCGATCCGGCGCTGGTGGCGCTCCTCGACGGCGACGGCTACGACACCGGGGCGATCACGGTGCGCCACCTGCTGCAGCACACCAGCGGGCTGTACGACTACGCATCGGACGTCGATTACCAGACGATCGCGCTCGGCGAGCCGGGCGGCCACTGGTCGCGCGCCGACCAGGTCCGCTTCGCCGTCGAGGAGGGCGATCCGCTCGGGCCGCCCGGGGCGGCGTTCGCCTACTCCGACACCGGCTACATCGTCCTCGGCGACATCATCGAGCGAGTGACCGGCACCACGCTCGGCGCCGCCCTGCGCGAGCTGCTCGACTACGAGCGGCTCGGCCTGGACGCCACGTGGCTGGAGGAGGTCGAGCAGCCGCCGTCCGGCGTGCCGCCCCGCGCCCACCAGTTCTACGAGACCCAGGACATGACGGACGCCAACCCGTCCGCCGACCTCTACGGGGGCGGCGGCCTGGTCGCCGACGTCCGCGACCTGGCGCGCTTCTACGCCGCCCTCGTCGCCGGCGATGTGTTCGACGATCCGGCCACGCTGACCACGATGACCTCCGTGCCGACCGCGGCCGAGGGGGTCGGCGGGGCGATGGGCCTGTTCCGGTTCGATCACCCGGAGCTGGGACGTGCTGGTCGCACAGCGGGTTCTGGGGGACGTTCGCCTTCGCCTGCCGCGATGCGACGATCGCCGTGTCGGTCTTCCAGGCCAACCCGGACCCGCCGTTCGACGGCGGCGTCGTTGCTCGACGCGGTCGCGGCGCAGCTCACTTGATCGAGCCGCGCATCACCCCGGAGATCACCCACCGCTGGCAGAGCAGGTAGATGATCACGAGTGGCAGCAGCGCCAGCAGGTACGAGGCGAACGCCACCGTGTAGTTCTGGTTGAACTGGCCCTGGAACACGAACTGCACGAGCGGCAGCGTGCGGTCGTTCGGGGTTGGAGAGGATCACGAGCGGGAGCATGAAGTCGTTCCACGCCCACACGCACGTGATGATGCCGATCGTCGCGTTGATCGGCATCAGCAGTGGGAAGATGATGCGCCAGAACGTGGTCCAGACACTCGCCCCGTCGGTGATCGCGGCCTCCTCCAGCTCCTGCGGGATCGACTGCAGGTAGCCGACGTAGATGAACACGTTGAGCGCCAGGCCGTAGACGACGTACAGCAGGATGATCCCCCACTTGTTGTCGAGGCCGAGGAACGCCGTCTGCTTGACGACGGGCAGCATCAGCACCGGGAACGGCACGAACAGCGCGGCGATGAAGTAGAAGTACAGCGACTTGAACAGCCGGCGGTCCATGTTGCGGGAGATGGCGTAGGCGACCATCGAGTTGGTCAGCAACGTGAGCACGACGGCGCCGACGGTGATGACGGCGCTGTTGAGCGCGGACCGCGGGTAGTTGGTCAGCCGCCAGGCGTCGGAGAAGTTGGCCCAGCGCGGGTCGGGCGGCAAGCCGAAGCCGGTGCCGCCGAGGTCCTCCGGCCGCTTCAGCGACGTGACGACGGTGAAGTACAAGGGCACCAGCACCGTCAGGGCGAGCACGGCGACGAGCGCCGTCGCCCACCAGTTGACGCGCTCGCTGCGACGGGGCTTGCGGACCGCGCTCGTCGGTGTAGACGGCGCTCGCCATGGCGAGCTCGTCGAGGGGCATGATGTCTGCGCTCATGACGCGTGCACCTCCCGCTTCTGCAGGATCCGCAGCTGGAAGATCGAGAAGACGACGATCAGGATGAAGAGGATGATGGCGTTGGCCATCTGGTAGGCGAACTCACCGCCCTCGAATCCGCCGCGGTAGATGACGAACGAGATCGACTCGGTCGCCGTGCCGGGTCCACCGTTGGTCAGCGAGAAGATGAGGTCGAAGACCATCAGCATGTCCTTCAGCGTCAGGACCATGTTGATGGTGAAGAAGGCGGCGAGCAGCGGGAACGTGATCGAGCGGAACTGCAGCCACGCCGACGCCCCGTCGAGCGACGCCGCCTCGTAGAGCTGCGGGTCGATCGTCTGCAACCCGGCGAGGTAGATGATGATGGCGAAGGCCATCGACTTCCAGGTCTGGACGAGCACGATGCCGAGCCACGCGAGGTCCTCGTTGGCGAGGATGTTCGTCTCCAGCCAGCCGATGCCCAACTTCTGCCCGAACCACGGCAGCGAGTTGGCGAACATGAAGTTGAAGACGTAGCCGACGATGAGGATGCTCATCACGTACGGCATGAAGAAGATGCCGCGGAACGCCGTGCGGAGCTTGATCTTGCTGTTGAGGAAGACCGCGATGGCGAGCGACGACGACGTTGATCAGGATCGTGGCGACGAGGGCGAACTTCAGCGTGAAGACGTACGAGTTCCGGATGCGGTCGTCCTGGAAGAGGTTCTCGTAGTTCTTGAGGCCGACCCAGTTCCACGTGCCGTAGCCGGCGTAGTCGGTGAAGCTGTAGAAGAAGCCCTGCAGCACCGGGATGGTGTGCAGCAGGACGAACATCAGGAACGCCGGCAACGGCCATCCAGTAGAAGGTGGCGGGCACGCGCTTGCGTCGCAGCTTCGCCCGTCGGCGCGCCTCGAGGATGCGCGGGTCGGTGGTCCCGGCGACGGCCGTGGCTGTCACTGCTGTGCCCCTTCCATCACCATCATCGATCCTCCCGTTCCGGCCGACGGTCGACGAACTTGTCCCACTCCTTGTCGAGCTGTGACAGGTAGGCGTCCTGGTCGCCGTCGATCAGGAACGACTGGTTGATCTGCTGCAGCGGGATCGACGCGGGGATCTGGTGGTCGGTGAACCCGACGAGACGCAACTCCTCGAAGTACGGCAACAGGCCCTCCAGCGCCGGGTCCTCGCTGAGCACGCCGGTCAGCGTCGGGATCGCTGCTTGGTCGGTGACGTACTTGTCGACGACCTCCGGCCGCATCAGGTACTCGATCAGGGCCAGCGACGCCTCGGGGTGCTCGGGCTCCTTCGGCATCGTCGAAGCGCGACGTCGACGCCCGAGACGAGCTCGGGTGTCCTCCGGGGTGTCCATCGGCAGGGCGAACGTGCCGATCTCGAACTCCGGGTTGAAGTCGCGGATCGCCGTGATCGCCCAGATGCCCTGCAGGTACATCGGCACGTTGCCCTCGGCGAAGGCGCGGTTGCCGTCCTCGTAGCCGCGGGAGAACTTGTCCTCCTGGCCGTACGAGAACAGCTTCGTCATCCGCTCGGCGACGAGTTGGTAGTCGTCCTGGAACGAGGTCTCGCCGTCGTCGACCTTGGGCCAGAAGTCCTCGGGTGGCAGGTTCGAGGCGAGCGCGTTCCAGGCCGGCAGCGACGTCCAGGCTTCCCTGAGCGTGATGTAGAAGGGGGCGATGCCCTCGGCTTCGAAGGCGTCGGCCACCTCGATCATCTCGTCCCACGTCGTCGGCGGCTCGAGCCCGTGCTCGGCGAAGAGGTCCTTGTTGTAGATCACGCCGTCGGCGTTGTTGGCGAACGGCACACCGTTGACCTCACCCTCGCCGCTCGTGCCGAGGTCGGTGAGGATCTTGACGATGGCCGGGTTGACGGTGTCGAGCACCGGCTCGCCGGCGAAGTCGTAGAAGACATCGGCGCGGGCCAGTTGGGCGAAGTTGCCGCTGCCGTTGAGCGTCATCACATCCGGCACGTCGTCGCGCACGAGGCGGGTGCGGATGGCGGCGTCGGCGTTGGGCACGTTGTTCAGCACGACGTCGATGTCGGGGTGCTCGGCCTCGAAATCGGCGACCAACTCACCGAAGATGTCGACCGCCTCGCCCTTGAACTGGAACAGCTCGATCTGCGTGCGGGCATCGTCGTCGTCGTCACCGCCGCACGCCACGGCGACGGTGACGCCGGCGACGATCACGACCGCAAGGTGACGCCTGCGCACGTCAGCTCGCCAGACGTTCGCCGGTGGTGGTCGAGAACAGCAGCGCTTCGCCCTCGCGGACCTTGAGCCGGATGCGCTCGCCCTTGCTCGGCGGCTTGCGGGGATCGACCTTGGCGATGACCTGCTTGCCGACGGCCGTCATCGGATCGTCGCCGGGCGGCTCGATGGTGCCGTAGGCGAAGGCGTCGGAGCCGAGCTCCTCGACGACGGTGACATGGAGGGGGAACCCGTCACCGTCGCCGACGACCTCCACCGACTCGGGCCGGAACCCGACGATGCACGCGGTCGCGCCCTCCCGCCCCAGTGCCTCCAGCGCCGTACGGGAGAGTGGGAGCTCGGTACCGGCGATGCGGACGGTGCCGTCCTCGATCGGGAAGGTGTCGAGGTTCATCCCCGGCGATCCGATGAAGCCGGCGACGAACACGTTCGCCGGGAACTCGTAGAGACGCAGTGGCGTGTCGCACTGCTGGAGGTGGCCGTCCTTCATCACGGCCACCCTGTCCCCCATGGTCATCGCCTCCACCTGGTCGTGGGTGACGTAGACGGTGGTGACGTGCAGGCGTCGCTGCAGTTCGGCGATCTGGGTGCGGGTCTGGCACGCGCAGCTTGGCATCGAGGTTGGACAGCGGCTCGTCCATGCAGAAGACCTTCGGCTGGCGCACGATGGCGCGGCCCATGGCGACGCGCTGGCGCTGACCGCCCGACAGCGCCTTGGGGCGGCGGTCGAGGAAGTCCTCGAGGTCGAGCAGCTTGGCCGCGCTCCGCGACCATCTTGCGCCGCTCGTCCTTGTCGATGCCCTTGATCTTCAGGGCGAAGCCCATGTTGTCGGCCACGGTCATGTGCGGGTACAGCGCGTAGTTCTGGAACACCATGGCGATGTCCCGGTCCTTCGGCTTCATGTCCGTGACGTCGACCCCGTCGATGCTGATCGTGCCCTCGTCGACGTCCTCGAGCCCGGCGAGCATGCGCAGGCACGTCGACTTGCCGCACCCCGACGGACCGACGAGCACGAGGAACTCGCCGTCCTCGATGTGCAGGTCGAAGCGCGTCGACGGCGATCTTGTCGGAACCCGGGTAGATCCGACTGGCCTTCTCGAAGACGACCTCTGCCACCGCACGACCTCCTGGGCGACACGGTCCGGCACGACCATCGAGACGGATGTCGTCGACGACGAGGTGCGCTGCCCGCGCTTCGACCCCACGCACACGGACGTCGTCGGCGGCAACCCCCCTTGGTGCTCGGCCGACCTTTACTTACTCGATTTACCTGTGTCTACAATCGCCTACGGCGTGAAGACTGTCAAGGGCTCGGCTGATCGGCACCGGCATCCGACGATGGCTGACGTGGCCCGGGCCGCCGGCGTCTCTCGAGCGACGGTGTCCTTCGTCGTCAACGAGCGTGCCGATGTCAGCATCAGCGCCGCCACCCGCTCGCGGGTGCAGCGCGAGGTGCGGCGGTTGGGCTACCGCACCAACCTGCACGCCCAGGGACTGCGCACCCAGCGCACGCGGACGATCGGGTTCGTGACCGACGAGATCGCCGTCAAGCCACCGGCCGGCCAGACCATCGCCGGGATGTACGACGTGGCGCGGCGCCACGGCAGCGTGCCCCTGATCGTCCACGGCACGAGCGACCAGGCGGTCGTCCAGGAGGTCGTCACCGACCTCCTCGACCGCAGGGTGGACGCCCTCGTGTACGCCGTCGTCGGGACGCGCGCCGTCGATCCGATCGACGGCTTCGACCGCGTGCCGACCGTGCTCGTCAACGCGTTCGTCGATCGCCGCGCCAGCGCGCTCCCGGTCATCCTCCCCGACGAGCGCGCCGGCGGGCAGACGGCCACCGAGCTGCTCCTGCGCGCCGGCCATCGCGAGCTCGCGTGCCTCGCCGGGGCGCCGGACGCGTGGGCCACGGCCCAGCGCCTCATCGGGATGCGGGCCGCCCTGCGCGCGGCCGGTGTGGCGCCACGGGACGTCGCCGTGCTGCCAGGCAACTTCCGAGCCGACTCCGGCTACGAGCTGGCGCGCGAGGTGCTCCGGGGGCGGCGCCGCCCGACCGCGCTCCTGTGCGGCAACGACCTCATGGCCGTCGGTGCCTACTTCGCGCTCAAGGAGGCTGGGCTGCGCGTGCCCGAGGACGTCTCGGTGGTCGGGTATGACGACCAGGAGGACCTGGCATCCGACCTCAGCCCCGCGCTCACGACGGTGCGCATCCCCTACTACGAGATGGGCGCCATGGCCGCGACGGCCCTCGCCGGCGGCGGGCGGCCGGCGCCGGTGCGCTCGATGGTGCCGTGCCCACCCGTCGTGCGGGACTCGGTCGCACCGGTGCCGGCGAGGAGCACGCGATGACGGAGTGGATGCGGTCGCACGACCCCGGCTCGACCGTGATCCACGGCGCCAGCGTGGTCGTCGACCCGGGTCGCCCGGTCGGCGCGTTCTACCGCCACGGGTGGCACTCGTGGAGCGACACGCGATGGGTGGACACCGCCCACGTGCCGCCCTTCGTGCCGGTGCGCGAGCGCTGGCCGCTCGTGGACGACCCGGCGTACGCGACACGGCGGGTGCACGGTGGCAGCGCCCTCGGCGCCCTCGAGTGCGGTGCCGGCGAGATCACCCTGCTCGGCGCCCTCGACCTCGGCGCGCGTGTCGAGCACGACCACGGTCGGCTCGTCGGACGGTTCGAAGGACCGGCCGGCTCGTGGTTCGTCGGCCGCGGGCCCGAGCCGGACGTGTTCGCCGAGTACGCCCGGCGGCTCGCCGCCCGCTTCGGGCAACGGCCGCGCCGGCCGGGGCCGCGCCTGTGGTCGTCGTGGTACTCGCTGTACCGCGACATCAGCGAGGACGCGCTGATCGCCATCCTCGACGATGTCGCCGGCCTCGGCTTCGACACGTTCGAGGTGGACGACGGCTGGCAGGTCGGTCTCGGCGACTGGCGCCCCAACGACCGGTTCCCGTCGGGCATGGCCGCCCTCGCCGAGCGCATCGGCGCCGCCGGCTACCGGCCCGGGCTGTGGCTGGCCCCGTTCATCGCCCGCGACGACTCCGAGCTCTTCCGCGACAACCCCGCCATGTTCCTCCACGACGGCGACGGGGCGCCGGTGCTCGCCGGCGACAACTGGGGCGGACCGTGCCACGCCGTCGACACGACCCATCCCGATGCCGTGGCCTTCCTCGACGAGGTGATCGGCACGGCCGTCCGGGCCGGCTACGCGTTGCTCAAGCTCGACTTCCTCTATGCCGGCGCCCTGCCGGGCCGGCGCCACCGCGACGTGCCCGCGCGAGCAGGCGTACCGGGAGGCCGTCGAGCACGTGCGCCGGGTGGCCGGCGACGACACGTACCTGCTCGCCTGCGGCGCGCCGATCGTCGCCTCGCTCGGTGTCTTCGACGGCATCCGGGTCGGGCCGGACGTGGCGCCGTGGTGGGAGCTGGAGCTGATCACCCACTTCCTCCACGACATCAGCGGTCCGAACACGCGCTACGCCATCGCCACGTCACTGCACCGGCTGTGGCTGCGCACGATCATCGACACCGACCCCGACGTCGCCTACTTCCGCAGCCGCTACAACCTGCTCGACGACACGGCCCGCGGGACGCTCCAGGACCTCGCCAGGGTCGCCGGCTTCCGGGGCACGTCGGACCCGCCGGCGTGGCTCGACGCCGCCGAACGGTGTGCGCTCGCCGACTTCCTCGCCGGCGAGCCGGCGGTCGAGCAGGTCGCCCGCCACCGGTATCGCGTCGACGGCCGGGAGATCGACTTCCGGGCGGTGGCCGACGACCCTCCCGGGTTCCGCCACCTCGCCTTCGCCGTGCCGGACGCGTCCTGATCAGGGCGCCGCGGCCGGCGCCCGGGCGACGAGCAACAGGTCGATCGCCGTCCCGGCATCCGTCGGGCGGAGCACCTCCTCCAGCCGCTCGATCTCCAGGCCGGCGGCGGCGCGCCGGAACTGCTCCTCGGTGTGCAACAGGCGGCGGTCGCGGGGGCCGCCGACGCCGTCGGTGAGGTTGCGCAGGGCATGGCCGAGCACCACCAGCGCACCGCCCGGCGCCAACCATTCGGCGACGTGGTCGAACACGTCGTCGGCGAGGTGGAGGTACACCACGAGCACGAGGTCGTACGTGCTGCCGGGCGGCGGCGTCCATGTCCGCACGTCGGCGACGATCCAGTCGACGGCCGCGCCGGCGGACTCCCGCCGGCCCCGCTCGATCCCCACCGCCGAGAAGTCGACAGCGGTGGCCTGCCACCCGTTGGCGGCGAGCCACACCGCGTGCCGCCCCTCGCCGGCCCCGACGTCGAGCGCCCGCCCGGGCGGCATCGGTCCGACGACCTCGGCCACGGTGGCGTTGGGCTCTGCCGACCACAACCGGTCGGTGGCCGCGTAGCGCTCGTCCCAGTGGACGGCATCGTGGCCGGGTTCCCGCGCCGCGCCGTGGTCGTGGTCGTGTTCGGTCGTCACGGGCACCGGTGTACACCGTTCTGTCGTTTGGCCACGGCCCGATCCGGCCGTGGCCAAACGACAGAACGCAGATAGTCGCGATGGCCCCGCTCGGCCTGACGCAGCGCCCGCACCCGCGAGCTGGTCGCTTCCTGGCGGACCTCCTCGCCGACCCGATCCCCCACCCGAGAGGAGCACCATGACGACCACCCCCACCCTCAACGGACAGCTCATCGGCCAGGCCGAACGGGCGACCCGCGCCCTCCTCGACGAGCTGCTGGCCGACCTCGACACCACCTTCCACCGTTGGGTCCTGCTGAACGTCCTCACCGCGGAGCGCGGCAGCACGCCACGCGAAGGCGCCGTCGAGCGCCTCGGCGACCGGGCTGCGCCTCGACCGCCGGACGGCCTCGGACGCCGTGGACGACCTCGTCGCGGCCGGCCTGGCGACGGGACCCGATCCGCTGGAGCCGACGGCGCGGGGCGAGGAGCTGGCGGCCCGCGTGCGGGCCGGGATCGCCACCCTCACCGATCGACTGTACGGCGACCTGCCGGCCGACGATCTGGCCACGGCCGGGCGGGTGCTCGCGGTCGTCACGGCGCGGGCGAACGAGGCCCTCACCGGGTAGCCATACGCTCGCCGCGATGGCGACGACCTCGACGGCGATCCGCGACCTTGCCGAGCGGCACTGGCGGGGCGAGGGCGACCTCGTCCACACCCATCACCCCGTCCAGCCGGTCCTCGACCGCGCCGCCGAGGAGATCGCGCCCGGCGTGCTGACGATGATCTCGCTGGCTTCGGTCAACGCCATCGACACTGGCGACGGGCTGGTGATGCTCGACACCGGCGGCCAGTTCGACGCCGACCACGTCTTCGAGCAGGTGCCGCGGGTGGCGCCCCGACGCGCCGGTGCGCGCCGCCGTCTACAGCCACCACCACATCGACCACGTCTTCGGCACGACCCGCTTCGAGGCCGAGGCCGCCGAGCGCCGCTGGCCGGGGCCCGTCGTGTACGCCCACGAGGACCTCCCCGACCACTTCCGGCGCTACGAGCGCACGCTGGGATGGAACGCCGCCATCAACAAGCGCCAGTTCGCCCTTCCTGTCGACCGCTTCCAGTGGCCGGACACCTACCGCTATCCCGATGTCACGTACCGAGACCACCTCACGTTCACCCACGGCGGTCTGACCTTCGAGCTGCACCACGCCCGCGGCGAGACCGACGACGCCACCTGGACGTGGGTGCCCGAGCTGAAGGTGCTCCACCCTGGCGACCTGTTCATCTGGGCGGTGCCCAACGCCGGCAACCCGCAGAAGGTCCAGCGCTTTGCCAGCGACTGGGCGGTGGCGCTGCGCCGGATGGCCGGGTGCGGCGCCGAGGTGATGCTCAGCGGGCACGGGCTGCCGATCTTCGGCGCCGAGCGGGTGCGCCAGGCGCTGACCGACACCGCCGAGCTGCTCGACACCATCGAGGAGCAGACGCTGGCCCTGATGAACCGCGGCGTGCCGCTCGACCGTGTGCTGCACGGCGTGGAGATCCCCGAGCGGTTGCGCCAGTTGCCGTACCTCCAGCCGGTGTACGACCACCCGCAGTTCCTGGTGCGCAACGTGTGGCGGCGCTATGGCGGGTGGTGGGACGGCGAGTTCGACAACCTGCTGCCGGCGCCGCGTGCGCAGCAGGCGCGCGAGTGGGTCGCCCTCGCCGGCGGCCTGGAGCGCGTCCTCGCGAGGGCCCGGGAGCTGGCCGCCGCCGGCGACCACCGGCTGGCCTGCCACCTCGTCGAGTTCGCCGTCCTGTACGAGCCCGGGTCGGCGGAGGCCCACGAGGTGCGGGCGGAGGTCTACGCCGCCCGGAGCGGCGAGCAGATCTCGTCGATGGCCCGCAACATCCTCGGCCACGCCGCCCACGCCAGCCGCGCCGGGCGTCGTGACCTGGCCGGGGAGGACGTTGCGCGGCCTGGGTGACGCCCTTCACGCGAACCACACCTGGGACGCACGCGTACGGGTCGACGCTGCTTCCGTGGGCACGGTGCCCACTCGACCCGGAGACCCCCCAATGAACACCACTTCCCTCATCAGGACGATCGACGCCATCGAGACACCGGCACCCGGCCGGTGGGCGCTCGGTCCGGCGCCCTCGGTGGGCGTCGCCCGCGCCGGCCACCGCGCCGGCCGCCCCGCTCGCGACATCACCGGGCACCTCGTGGTCCACGAGCGGCCCGGCATCGTCCGCCTCGACCTCGAGCTGCGCGCCGAGGGTCGGTCGGCGGCCGCCGTGCCTGTCCACCTCTCGGCCATGGTCGTCGACGCCGCCGCCACCGGGCGGTGGACGTTCGCCGGCCACGTCACGGTCGACGGCGTGACCTCACCGGTGCGCTTCGACGCGCACTACCACGGCGTGTTCCGCCACCTCGACGGTGGCTGGACGTGGCTCACGTTCGCCGCCGACGTGCCCGGACCGGCCCGCCAGCAGCTCCGGCTGCTCGCCGACCTCGCCTTCGCCGCGCCGGTCGCGGCGATGACCGCCGCGGCCTAGCGACCGGCGCGACCGTCCAGCTCGGCCACGAGGCGCTTCGCGGCGATCGCCCGGTAGCTCTCCTCGATCCAGTCCTGCAGCAGATCCGGCGGCGCCTCCGGCTGCCCGACGGGCACGGTCACCCAGCCGTGCTTGCCGAGCCCGTACGGCGTCGGCGCGGCGCCCGGCGTGGCGAGCGCGTGGTCGGCCGACTCGGGCAGCTTGACGGCGATCGTGGGCGAGCTCTCCGATCCGAAGAACACGAAGATCTTCTTGCCCACCTTGGCGACGACGTCGCCCTCCCACGGCATGTCGGCGAAGGCTCCCGGCAGGTCGAGGGCGAACGCCTCGAGGGCGGCGAGCGGACTCGGGCCGGCCATCGGCGCTCATGCTCCCACACCTGGACCACGCCCCGCTCTTACGCACGGTGGTCACAGTCGCGACATGAACACCACCAAGCGCATGCTCGCAGGGACCGCCGCGGCCATCGGCGCCGTCACCCTGGTCGCCGTCCCCCTCACGGCCGGCGCCCAGGACGACGGCGACGGCGACGACGACGGCCGCCAGGGCGGCTGGGTCAGCGATGCCCTCGACGACCTCGTCGACGGCGGCACGGTCACCCAGGACCAGGCCGACGCCGTCCAGGACGCCCTCGAGGGCGCACGGCCCGAGCGTGGCCGTTTGCGCCCCGGACCCGGGATCGGGCACCGCCACCGCGGCGGCGGCTTCGGTGGGGAGCGGCTGACGACGGTGGCCGAGGTGCTCGGCATCGAGGAGTCGGCGCTCATCGACGCGCTGCGCGACGGCCAGACGATCGCCGAGGTCGCCGCCGCCCAGGGGGTCGACGTGCAGGACGTCATCGACGCCCTCGTCGCCGACGCCACCGAGCGCATCACGACCTTCGTCAACGAGGGCCTTCCCGCCCGCGGCGAGAAGGAGGCCGACGCCGACGTCGGACCCGACACCGAGCCCACCACCCCCGACACCACCGCGCCGCCGACCACCCAGGGCGACTGAACGACCGTTTTCGCGAACTTTTCGCGGATCCGGCACACCCAGGTGCCGTTTCCGCGACAAGTTGCGGAAAACGGCAACCTCAGAGCCAGCCCTTGCGGCGGAACGTGACGTAGAGGGCGGCCGAGGCGCTGAGCGAGATGACGGTGGCGGACACGACACCCCACGTCTCGCCGGAGCCCGGGTACGGGACGTTCATGCCGTAGAAGCCGGTCGTGAGGGTGGGCACGGCGATGATCGCCGCCCAGCTCGTCACCTTCTTCATCACCAGGTTCTGGCGGTAGTCGCGCAGCGTCAGGTTGACGTCGACGATCTGGCCGACGAGCTCGCGCATCCCCTCCACCTCACCGGCGACGCGGCCGACCTCGTTGGCGATGTCGCGCAGGTACGGCCCGGCGGCCTCCGGGAAGCGCACCAAGTCGCGGTCGGCCATCGTCGCCAGCGCCTGGCTGAGGGGAACGACGATGCGCTTGAACCGGTTGAGCGTGCGGCGCATCTCGAACCACTGTCGCTGCTGCCTCGGCTCGATCGGGTCATCGCCGAAGACGTGTTCGGCCTTCTCGTCGTAGTAGGCGTCGAACGCTTCGACGACG
Source organism: uncultured Acidimicrobiia bacterium (assembly GCA_963784255.1). Lineage (GTDB taxonomy): Bacteria > Actinomycetota > Acidimicrobiia > Acidimicrobiales > Ilumatobacteraceae > JALZMG01. The sequence goes on from CAWAQO010000010.1 coordinate 191,398, forward strand.
TCGAAGTAGCCGTCGAGCACCACGTCGAGCAGCCCGTACACGAGGAACCCGACTCCGCAGTCGTCGAGTTGGCGCGAGCGGTCCCAGCGGGCGACGGCCAGGTCGAGCACGTCGGCAGCGCCGCGGTGCACCGTGACCAGCCAGCGGTCACCGACGAAGGCGTTGATCTCGCGTGCCACCAGTTCGGCCCGCTCGACGTCGAGGGCCACGGCGTGGCAGACCAGGAACAGGTGGTCGTCGTAGTGGACGTACTTGTCGCGCTGGTGCGGCTCGAGGGCGTCCTCGACCGCAAGGCGGTGCAGGCCCAGCTCGCCGGCGAGCGCCTCCAGCTGCTCAGGCGTCGGGTCCTCGAGACCGATCCACACCACCGCGTCCTTGTCCTCGAGCAGGTCGGACACGGAGGCCAGATCGGACCCGCCGGACGCGACGCCGTCCCCGCCGTACAACCGCGTCGTGATCGTGCCCACGAATGGTGGAGGCTATTGGCCGTGGACATCACGGTGGTGGGCGGCGACATCGTCGAGCAGCACGTCGACGCCGTGGTCAACGCCGCCAACAGCGGGCTGCTGGGTGGCGGCGGCGTCGACGGTGCCATCCTCCGCGCCGGCGGGACGAACCAGCTGGCCGCCCGCCGCGCCCTCGTCGAGCGGATCGGCTCGCTCCCGACGGGTCAGGCCGCGGCCACCGACGCCGGCACGATGCCGGCGCGGTGGGTGATCCACGTCGTCGGGCCGGTGTACTCGACGCGCGAGGACCGGCGCGACCTCTTGGCGTCGTGCTACCGCCGCGCCCTCGCCGTGGCCGACGAGCTGGGCGCCCGCTCGCTCGCCTTCCCGGCGGTCTCGGCCGGGATCTATGGGTGGCCGATCGACGACGCCGCCGACGTCGCGGTGCAGACCGTGGCCGCCACCCCGACAGCGGTCGAGGACGTGCGCTTCGTCCTCTTCAACGAGGAGGCGCTCGTCCAGTTCCAGCGGGCGCACGGCGAGCTCACCCGGTGATCCCGCCCGAGGAGATCGATCTGCCGGACGTCGGCGCCCGGCTGCGACGCCACCGGCCCGAGGACCTCGACGCGCTGCAGACGGCGATCGAGGAGAGCCGCGACCACCTGCGGCCGTGGATGCCGTGGGCCGACCAGTCGCGCGAGGACACGGCGACGTTCCTGCGCGGCGCCGTCGAGCGCTGGGACGACGGCGAGGAGTTCGGCTACCTCCTCGTGGACGGCGCCGACGGCACGGTGCTCGGCGGCGGCGGGCTGCACCGTCGCGTCGGTCCCGGCGCGATCGAGATCGGCTACTGGCGGCGGGCATCGGCCGGTGGACGCGGGGTCGTCACGGCGCTCGCCCGCGCCCTCACCGACGTGGCGTGCTCGATGCCCGACATCGACCGGGTGGAGATCCACTGCGACGAGGCCAACACGACGAGCGCGGCGATCCCCCGGCGGTTGGGGTACGCGCTCGACCGTCTCGACGATCGTGTCGTGACGAGTCCCGGCGAGCGCGGGCGCACGATGATCTGGGTGCACCACCGGGTGGCCGCGGAGTGACGGTGTTCGCCGACGCGCCGAACCACGAGCAGGTGACGTTCTGCCACGACCCCGTCAGCGGCCTGCGGGCCATCGTGGCCATCTACTCCACCGCCCTCGGCCCGGCCCTCGGCGGCACTCGCTTCTACCCGTACGAGTCGGAGGAGGCGGCGCTCGCCGACGTCCTCGACCTGAGCAGGGCGATGGCCTACAAGAACGCCCTCGCCGGCCTCGACCACGGCGGCGGCAAGGCGGTCATCATCGGTGACCCCGCCACCGACAAGAGCGAGCGGCTGCTGCGGGCCTATGGGCGCTTCCTCGAGGGACTCGGTGGCCGCTACATCACGGCGTGCGACGTCGGCACGTACGTCGCGGACATGGACGTCGTGGCGACGGAGTCGCGCTGGGTGACCGGACGCAGCGTCGAGCGCGGCGGGGCCGGCGACTCCAGCGTGCTCACCGCGTTCGGGGTGTACCAGGGGATGCTCGCCGCCGCCCGGCACTGTTGGGACGTCGACACGCTGGCCGGGCGGCGGGTCGGGATCGCCGGGGTCGGCAAGGTCGGCAAGCACCTCGCCGGCCACGCGGCCGCTGACGGCGCCGGCCTCGTCGTCACCGATGTCGATCCGGCCGCCATCGCCTGGGTCCGTGCCAACCACCCCGACGCCGACATCGTCGACGACGCCGCCGCGCTCGCACACGCCGACATCGACATCTACGCGCCGTGCGCGCTCGGCCACGCCATCGACGACGACGTCGCCGAGGCGCTGCGGGCGACGATCGTCTGCGGCGGCGCCAACAACCAGCTCGCCCACGACCACATCGACAACCGACTCGCCGAGCGGGGCATCGTCTTCTGCCCCGACTACCTCGTCAACGCCGGCGGGGTGATCCAGGTGGCCGACGAACTGCACGGGTTCTCGTTCGAGCGGGCCAAGGCCAAGGCGGCCGGGATCTACGACGCCACGCTGGCCGTGCTGCGCCTCGCTCGGGCGGAGGGCGTCACACCGGTGGAAGCGGCCGACCGGCTGGCCGAGCAGCGCATGGCCGCGGTCGATCCGGCGGCGCGGATCTGGGTGTCGCCGGGCTGAGCCGGGTCAGCGCTCGGCGAGCGCCCGCCACACGGCGGGGTCGACACGGGCACCGTGGCGCTCGGCGTTGGCGAGGAAGTCCCCCAGGCGCTCGATCGCGCCCGGCCGGTCGCGCCAGTCGTCGACCGGCACGACGACCCGGGTCAGGCGGTGGCCGCCGACCGAGAGCTCGACGCCCGGCTCGCCGGGCTCGATGTCGACCGTGACGACGTCGTCGGCACGCAACGTGCGCCACAGCGCCCACCGCCGGGCCACGAGCTCGTCGGGACTGATCGCCCACGTGCTGCGGAACGCCTCCAGCCACACGAGCAGGGCCATCGCGCCGTAGACGGCGCCGAGCACGGCGGCGGCGTGCCCCCACTGGACGGCCGCGGCGACGCAGCCGACCACGACCGCACCGAGCACGCCGGCCACGAGGCCGTCGCGCCAGCCGCGGAACGGCCGCGGCTCGAGCCTGACCGGCCCACCGGGCCCGAACGGAGCCGTGATCTGCACATCCGGAACCGTAGTCGGTAAACCCCGAAAAGTCGATCGCACAAGTCAAGTATCCGCGTTTGTGCACGAACGCGCGCCAGAGCGACGCCCAGTGAACAAACGCGGTGATCAGCCCATCACGGTGCCGGAGGTGACGGCCGGGGTGCGCAGCCGGGAGAAGGCGGCCAGGTCGATCGTGCGGCCGGTGCGGGCGCCGGTGAACTGGACGGGCTCGGCATCGTGGTCGACGCCGGCGTCGGCGGCGTCGACCAGGGCGCGGATGAACTGGCCGGCCATCGGCGCGTTCTTGAACTGGTTGCCGCTCGTGCCGCACGCCATGAAGAAGCCGCGCAGGCTCGACCCGTCGTAGATCGGCACCCAGTCGTCGGAGGCGTCGTAGAGCGCGGCCAGGCCGACCGGCCGGGTGGGCACGCCGAACTCCGGCAGGCGCCTGGCCAGGCGCAGCATCGACGTCTCCCAGTGCTCGACCGTCGGCTGGTCGTCGAAGTCGTCCGGGTCGGTGATCCACTCCAGCGTGTCGCACGCCGGCTCGGTGCCGCCGACCAGCAGCGTGCCGCCGGCCTGGGGACGGAAGTACTGCCCGAGGTCGAGGTCGGCCACCACCGGTCCGCCGTCGTCGAGGCCGAACCCGGCGGGTGCCGGGACGGCGAACACCTCCTGGCGCAGCGGCCGGTGCCCGATGCGCAGCTCGGCGGCCACGCCGGCCATCTCGTTGACGATGCCGGAGTGCGGACCGGCCACGTTGACGACCACCGGGGCGGCGATGGACTCGCCGCCGGCCAGCGTCACGCCGCGCACCCGGCCGCCAGCGCGGTCGATCGCGACGACGGCGGCGCGGAACCGGAAGACGGCGCCGTGGTGGCGGGCGGCGTGCGCCAGGTTGTGAGCGGCCAGCATGGGGTCGTCGACGTACCCGCTCTCCTCCTCGAGGAAGGCCGTGAGGTCGTCCGCCGCGTCGTCAGCGAACGCCGGGTCGTCGATGCGCTTGGGCGGGTAGTAGGCGCCGGTGTCCAGGCCCGGGTACCGCGCCCGCAGCCCGGCGCCGTCGAGCCGGCGGTACGGGATGCCGACGTCGTCCCAGAGCGCGAGGACCCGGTCGGCGTCGTAGCCGGGCGTGATGAAGCCGAGGTAGCCGGTGCGGACGAAGCGGGCCATGCCGTCGGGGTCCTCGACGCCGAGGTGGCCGGCCCAGTCGTGCCACAACGCCGCCGCCTCCCACGCCGTGAGCACGGCGTCGTGGGTGGAGTAGCTGAAGCGGATGATCGACGACGAGGCACTGGTCGACCCGGCGCCGGGTGCCGGGCCCTTGTCGACGCACACCACCGAGCGGCCGCCGCGCGCCAGCTCGAGGGCGACCGCGGCACCGATCACCCCGGACCCGATGACGATGGCGTCGGCGTCGGCGTCCGGCACGGTCCGAGTGTCGCGTATCAGGCACGTTCCCGCCGCGTCCGGATGCCGAGGAGGGATTCGACATGGACGGGACCGACGGGCGGCGGCAGGGCAGGGGACGGCCTGCGCTTCCGCCCGGGCGGGCCGTCGAGCTCCCAGGGCGCGGCACGACCTTCGTCCGCGAGCTGCGGGGACCCGAAGGAGCACCGGTCCTGCTGCTGCTGCACGGCTGGACGGCGACCGCCGACCTCAACTGGTTCGCCTGCTTCGAGCCGTTGTCCAGGTACTTCCGGGTCGTCGCCCTCGACCATCGGGGACACGGGCGCGGCGTGCGCGCCGACGGCCCGTTCCGCCTCGAGGACTGCGCCGACGACGCGGCGGCCCTCGTCGAGGTACTCGGGCTCGGCCCGGTGGTGCCCGTCGGGTACTCGATGGGCGGTCCGGTCGCTCAGCTGATGTGGCAGCGCCACCCGCACCTGGTCGACGGCCTCGTCCTGTGCGCGACGAGCTGCCACTTCGCCGACACGGTCCGGGAGCGGCTGCTCTACGGCCTCGCCGCCGGCACGTCGGCGGTCGCCGGCGCCGTCCCGCTGGGCCGGGCGACGACGGCCGCCGTCACCGCGTGGAGGCAATGGCGCCGGCGGCGCGGTGGCGCCTGGTGGGGCTTCGAGGACGTGGCGCTCCACGACTGGAACCAGATCGTCGAGGCCGGCCGGGCGATCCTCGGCTTCGACTCGCGCCCCTGGACGGATCGCATCACCGTGCCGGCGGCGGTCGTCGTCACCGGCGACGACGACGTCGTGCCGGTCCACCGCCAACTGGACCTCGCCGCCCGCCTGCCCGACGCCCTCGTGCGCACGGTCGCCGGCGGACACGCCGTGTGCACGCTGCACCCCGAGCGCTTCGTGCCCGTGCTGGTCGACGCCTGCCGCCGGGTCACCGCCGGCGCCCACACCCTCGCCAGCGTCGCCTGACGCCGCGCGCGACCATGGGCTCGATGCCCGCCGAGTCGGACGATGTCACATCGCGCCCGGCTGATCCGTCCTCTCCCATGATGAACGACGCACCGATCGACGCGGCGTGGCGTGAGCACCGCGCCCGCGTGCTGGACATCGCCGTGCGCATGCTCGGCAGCGTCAGCGAGGCGGAGGACGTGGTACAGGAGGCCTTCGGCCGGCTGATGCGCCGCGGGACGGACGGCATCGACGACGTCGCCGGCTGGCTCGTGGTGGTCGTCGGGCGCCTGTGCCTCGACGAGCTGCGCTCGGCTCGCCGGCGCCGGCAGCGTCCCACCGACGGCGACCTCGACGCGCTGGACCGCATCGGCGGCCAGGACCCGGCCGACCGGGTCACGCTCGACGAGGGCGTCCAGCAGGCCCTCCACGTCGTGCTGGCGCGCATGTCCCCTGCCGAGCGGACCGCCTTCGTGCTCCACGACGTGTTCCAGGTGCCGTTCGAGGAGGTCGCCGCGATCGTCGGGAGGACGCCGACGGCGTGCCGGCAGCTCGCCTCGCGGGCCCGCCGGCGGGCGAGCGAGAGCGGCGCTGGGCGCTTCGCCGTCGAGCCGGTCGAGCAGCGCGTCGTCGCCGACCGGTTCATCGCCGCCTGCGCGACCGGCGACCTCGAGGGGCTGCTCGCGCTGCTCGACCCGGACGTCACGGGCGCGGCCGACGTCCGCGGCCGCAAGGGCGCTGGGCGGGCGGTCGGCGCCGTGGCCGTCGGCCGCGCCCTGCTCCACTACTTCGGCCCCGGGACCGGCGTCGACCTCGTCTCGCTGCCGGCGCAGCACCCACCCGTGATCGCGGCGATCCAGGACGGCGAGCTGGTCGCCACGGTCGAGCTGTCGTCGCGTGACGGCCGCGTCCACCACCTGCACTCGATCGTCGACGCCCCCGAGCTGCGGCCGCTGGCCACGCTGCTCCACGCGGCGATGAGTTCCCGTCGCCCCGGACGTCAGACGGCACGATGACGATGCTCGACCAAGTGGCGCGGCTCACCCCGCGGGAGTCGGAGGTGCTCGGGTTGATGGCCGAGGGCCGCACCAACCAGGCGATCGCCCATCGCATGGTGATCACCGAGAAGGCCGTCGACAAGCACGCGACCAACATCTTCACCAAGCTCGGCCTGCACAACGACGGCGGCCACAACCGCCGGGTGCTCGCCGTGCTGGCCTACCTCGACCGCACCGCCGGCGTCTGATCGGCTTGCGCCGAGAGCGCCTCGGCGCGCAGGGCGATGCGCTGCTCCGTGGCCGCCCACCGCCACACGGCCGCGATCATCAGCGGCAGCGTCGTGAGCATCCCGGTGACCCACATCACCGCCGCCGCCGTCCGCTGGTCGTCGAGCGCGCGGTCGTGGCCGAGGCGGGCCGAATAGGTCGGCATCAACGGCTCGGTCGCCGCCAGCAGGATCATGCCGAGCAGGGCCATCCCGACGATGACGCCGAACACGGCACCGACGCGGGCGACGGCCATCGCCCGCCCGGCGGCGAGGACCGCCGCCCAGATGGCGACGGCACTGGCGAGGTAGGCGGCGTGCTCGGCCTCGTGGAGCCAGCGGTTGCCGAGGGCGTCGTCGTACAGCGACGTCAGGTGGGTGGCGAACAGCACGACGACGAACGCGGCGGCGGCCAGGAGCGGGCCGGCGCGGTGCCACCAGGCACCCAGCCGCCGCCCGACGGCGGTGTTGGGGATCCACCCGGCCCGCTGCAGCGTCCGCAGCGGATGGGCCAGCACGAGCAGCGGCGCCGCGCCGATGATCACCACGAGGTGCTGGACCATGTGCCCGGTGAAGCTCTCCTCGGCCAGCCGCTCGATCCACGGCGACGACGCCACGACCACCAGCGCGACCCCCCCGACCCAGGCCGCGAGTGGCCGGAATCCCCAACTCTTGTGCGAGGGCGACACTTCCTGTCGCTCTGGCACAACAGTTGTGGGATTCGGACGCAACCAGGCGAGTCCGTAGACCGCCACGAGGGCCGTGGCCACGACGGCGATGGCGAGGTGGTCGAGGCCGGCGTGGGCGATCACCGGAGGCACCCAGTGCGAGCGAGCGAGCGCCAGCGAGCGAGCGGCCGGTCGCGGCCTGCGTGGCCGGGGAACGCCGTCACCGGTCGGCGTCCCGGGTGAGCAGCGCGACCTGCGAGGCGACGATGGCCACGCCGGCGATGGTCATCCACGAGCCGAGGACGATCCCGAGCACGGCCGCCGAGATGCCCACGCCGAGGGCGAGCGGGCGCAGGCTGGCCGTCGGGTAGACGCCGACGAGCCCGACCTCGTCGGCGGCGTCGCTGTCGTCCCGATCCTCGGGCCGGGGGTGGACCCTGGGGTACCGCCGGCGCCAGTCCCAGATCCAGCCGGCGGCCAGGCCGCCGAGCGCCGTCGCCATCAGCAGCAGCGTCGCGCCCGCCGGGTCGCCGTCGACGAGCCAGTAGATCGCGCCGATCAGCACGAAGTAGGCGGTGACGCCGGACCACAGCAGCATCTCGACCCTCATGCCTCACCCCGTTCGCGCAGGACCTCGGCCACGCCGGGCGCGCCGACGCCGGGATGCCGGCTCCAGCGCAGGTCGAACACCGGCCGCTCCGAACGGATCGGCGGCAGCCACGTGAAGTTGTGCTCCGGCGGCGGCGACGACGTCGCCCACTCGAGCGAGTTGGCCTCCCACGGATCGGCGCCCGCGGTGGGCGGCTGGCGCAATGACTTCACGAGGCAGATGAAGAACGGGATGAACGACACGAACAGCACGCCGGCGCCGATCGTGGCGATGAGGTTCCACCGGTCGAAGTCGTCGGAGGGTGGGTAGTCGGCGACCCGGCGCGGCATGCCGCCGCGGCCGAGGAGGTGCATCACGAAGAACGTCATGTTGAAGCCGACGAACACCAACCAGAAGTGCCACGTGCCGAGCCGCGACGACAGCATGCGGCCGGTGACCTTGGGCCACCAGAAGTAGATGGCGGCGAACAGTGCGAACACGACCGTGCCGCCCATCACGTAGTGGAAGTGGGCGACGACGAAGTACGTGTCGTTGAACTGGAAGTCGAGCGTCGGCGAGGCGAGCATCACGCCGGTCAGCCCGCCGGCGATGAACGTCACGAGGAAGCCGAGGGCGAACAGCATCGGCGGCTCGAAGCTGATCGCACCGCCCCACATCGTGCCGATCCAGTTGAACACCTTGACGCCGGTGGGCACGGCGATGAGGAACGACGTGGCCGCGAAGAACGGGAGGACGACCTGGCCGGTCACGAACATGTGGTGCGCCCACACCGACGTCGACAGCGCCGAGATCGCGAGTGTCGCAAGGATCAGACCGCGATAACCGAACACCCGCTGCCGCGAGAAGACGGGGAAGATCTCGGTGACGACGCCGAAGAACGGCAGGGCGACGATGTACACCTCGGGATGGCCGAAGAACCAGAAGAGGTGCTGGAACAGCACGGGCGAACCGCCGTCGCTCGGATCGAAGAAGTGGGTGCCGAACCGGCGGTCGGCCTCGAGCATGAACAGCGCGCCGGTCAGCACGGGGAACGCCACCAGCACCATGAAGCTCGTGAGGTACAGGTTCCAGGTGAGGATGGGCATCCGGAACATCGTCATCCCCGGCGCCCGCATCATCGTGACCGTCGTGATCACGTTGACCGCGCTGAGCGTGCCCGACGTCCCGGTGAGGATCACCGACACGACCCAGAAGTCGGCGCCGAGCCCCGGCGAGCCGAACTTCAGCGACAGCGGCGGGTAGGCGGTCCAGCCGAACGCCGCCGCGCCACCGTCGGTGAGGAACCCGAGCAGCATGATGGTGCCGCCGAAGAGGTACAGCCAGTAGGACAGGGCGTTCAAGCGCGGGAAGGCGAGGTCGGGCGCGCCGATCTGCAGCGGGATGAGGTAGTTGGCCAGGGCGAAGCCGAACGGCACCGCGAACAGGAACACCATCACGCTGCCGTGGATCGTGAACAGGCTGTTGTAGGTCTGCTCCGACACGACCTGCAGGCCCGGCTCGGCCAGCTCGAGGCGCATCACGCCGGCGAGCGCTCCGCCGATGAGGAGGAACACCATCGCCGTCACGGCGTAGGCGACGCCGATGGCCTTGTGGTCGGTGGTCGTCACCCACGTGACGAGCGAGCGCGGCAAGCCGCCGGCGCGTGGCGTCAGGAAGTCGTCGACGGCGACGAGGTCGGTGCGCTCGATCGCGCTCATCGGCGGGCCCACTCCGCGAACTCGTCCGGCGAGACGATCCTCACGTCGAAGCGCATCCTGTGGTGGTCGAGCCCGCAGAACTCGGCGCAGATGCCGGTGTCGGGCCACGAGCCGGTGCGCTCGCCGATGTCGACCTGGAACGACTGCACCTGGCCGGGGAACACGTCGCGCTTGAACCGGAACCCGGTGATGAAGAACGAGTGCACGACGTCGCGCGAGGCGAGGTCGAACTGCACCGAGGCGCCGGCCGGCAGGACCAGCTCCGGCCTCTCGGCATCGGTGCCGACCACCACCGTGCCCGTCTCCGGATAGGTGAACTGCCACTGCCATTGGAAGGCGACCACCTCGACGACGAGGTCGACCTCGTCCTCGGTCTCGTCGATGGCATTGACCGTGGTGAACGTGACGACGAACAGACCGATCACGATCAGCAGCGGCACGATCGTGTAGCCGATCTCCAGGCGCACGTGCTCGGCGATCTGGTGCGGCAGCGCCGTCGAGCGCCGGCGGTAGCGCACGACGACGAAGGCGATCAGCGCGGCGACCAGCGCGCCGACGACGAGCGCGCCGACGAGGAAGCCGTTCCACACCCGGTCGATGTCGGCGGCCTGCTCGGTCAACGGCGGGGGCAGGGCAACCCTCATCGTTGAACTCCCACCGACGTCTCCTCGTGCTCCTCGTGGACGCCGTGGTACCCGCCGTCGGGTGCCCGTTCGACGGCGCCCGACCGCTCCGTGCGCTCGGCGCCCGGGCGGCCGGCCAGCTCCCGGCAGACCCTCGACGTCACGACGTAGGCGATCGGCGGTCCGACGATCGCCGAGATCTGCAGGAACGTCGTGACGTTGCCGATCGAGATGTGCAGCGTGCCGGCGATGACGTCCTGCGAGCCGCCGAGGAACAGCACGGCGACGAACGTGATCGACGCGGCGCCCAGGCCGGTGCGCACCGGGTCGTCGCGCGGGCGGTCGAGCAGGTGGTGCTCGACGTCGTCATGGGTGAGGCGGCGCTCGATCCACGGCACGAAGAGCAGCGCCGTGAAGATGGCGCCCGGCACCAGCACGCCGGAGTACACGAGGTTGTTGATCATGTACCCGAAGGCCCGCGTCTCCCACGGTGGCATCAGGCGCAGGGAGCCCTCGAGGAACCCGATGTACCAGTCGGGCTGCGAGTACGAGGTCGCCGCGGCCGCGTCGTAGGGCCCGAACAGCCAGATCGGGTTGACGTGGAACAGCGCACCCATGGCGGCGACCACGCCGGCCACCATCAGCAGCAGGCCAGTCGACTTCATGGCGAACGACGGCCACACCCGCTCGCCGACGACGTTGAGCTCGGTGCGTCCGGGACCGCGGAACTGGGTGTGCTTCTGGCGCCACACGAGCGCCAGGTGCACGGCGAGCAGGGCGACGATCAGCGCCGGGATGATGAGGATGTGCACCGGGTAGAGCCGGCCGATGATGTCGGTGCCGGGCCACTCCCCGCCGAAGATGAGGTAGGTCAGCCGCTCTCCGACGAACGGCAGGGCGAGGATGATCGAGTAGGTGATGCGCAGCCCGGTGCCCGACAGCAGGTCGTCGGGCAGCGAGTACCCGGTGAAGCCGGCGGCCAGGCCGAGGATCAGCAGCAGCACGCCGACGACCCAGTTGATCTCGCGCGGTCGGCGGAAGGCGCCGGTGAAGAACACCCTCGCCATGTGCAGGGCGAGGGCGCCGATGAACACGAGGGCCGCCCAGTGGTGCATCTGGCGGATCAGCAGCCCGCCCTTCACGGCGAAGGAGATGCGCAGCGTGGAGTCGTAGGCGGCCGACATCTCGACGCCGTCCAGCGGCGCGTACGACCCTTCGTGGATCACCGTCTCCTGGGAGCCCTCGAAGAAGAGCGTCAGGTAGGTGCCCGTGGCCACGAGGACGACGAACGTGTAGAGGGCCAGCTCGCCCCAGAGGAACGAGAAGTGGTTGGGGAAGACCTTGTGCAGCACCTTGCTGACCAGCGAGCCGCCTCCGACGCGTCCGGTGATGCTCTCGACGTAGCGCTGCACGAGCCCTCGACGACCGTTCTGTCGTTTGGAGACGGCCCGATCGGGCCCCTCTTGAACGACAGAACGCGGCTCGGTCATGCCTCGTCCCAGGCGAGCGGCCCCACCGGGCCGGTGAAGTCGGAGCGGGCGACGAGGAAGCCCTCCTCGTCGACGTCGAGCGCCAGCTGCGGCAGCGACCGGGTCGCCGGGCCACCGACCGGCCGGGCGCCATCGAGGGGATCGAAGATCGACTGATGGCACGGGCACACCAGCTGGCGCAGCGTGTCCGGCTCACGGTTGTCGATGCCGAACAACCCGACCGAGCACCCGGCGTGGGTGCAGATCTTCGAGTAGGCGACCCAGCCGTCGAGCGCACCCGCCTGGATCGTGCGGGTGGTCAGCAGGTCCGGGGGCATCCGGAGCAGCACGACCTGGGAGTCGTCGACGCCGATGTGGCCGTCGGGGAACACCGTGACGAGCTGGTCGAACGTGGCCCCTCGTCGCGCGATCGGATCGCCGTCGGACGTGACGAGCCGGGCGCCGGCGCTCCACGAGGTCCGCTGACGCTCGCCGCGTGGCCGCGGCCCGAGCGATCCGATCGGCCCGACGAAACCGATGACCATGCTGACGAACGAGCCACCGAAGAGCACGACGAGGAGCCGGCGACGGCCGACCGTCCGCTCGGTCAGGTCGATCTCGTCGGCCAGCTGGTCCTGTTCCTCGGGCGTGACCGTCAGCGGCTCGCGGACCTGGACGACGTACTCGTCGAGGTCGAGGTACTTCGCCCACGAGACGAGCCCGAAGCCCATCCCGAACAGTGCGGCGGCGAGGCCGAGCCCGAGCCAGATCTCGGTCTCCCCCACCCAGTACCCGACGGCGGCGGCGATGCCGCCGACCACGGCCACGGTGAACGACACCACCGCCGCGCGGTAGGCCCGCACGTTCACCCGCCCGCTGCTCACGCGACCTCCTCCGGTGGATCGCGTCCCTCGTGCGGCGAGCCGATCCAGCGGGTGATGGCGATGAGCGGCAGCAGCGCCAGCAACCACGCCGCCAGCCCTTCGGCGACGGGCCCGGCGCCGCCGAAGTCACGCGCCGACGACGTCCGCTCCTCCTGGAGGTGACGCACGTAGGCGGCGGTGTCGTTGATGTCCGTCTCGGTCGAACGACCCGAACACCGGCATCGCGCCCGGGCCGATCAGGATCGCCTGGCCGACCTCGACCGGGGTCGCCTTCATCAGCGCCGGCGCCTCGCGGCCGCCGCCGATCGCGGCGCCGGAGCCCGAGGCCACGTGGCAGGCCGCGCAGTCGAGGCGGAACAGCTCGCCACCACGCGCCACGTCGCCGGCGTCGACGTCGACGACCGGGATGTCGGGGCCGTCGCCGAAGGCGCCGGCGTAGTCGACGAGGGCGACGATCTCGTCCTCGGTGTAGCGGACGGGGCCACGGAAGGCCTCCATCGTCGGGATCGCCATCGGCATGCGTCCGGTGCGCAGCACGAAGTCGACGGCCGCCCGACCTTCCACCAGCAGGCTCGGGCCCCGCTGCTCGACACCTTCACCGCCGGCGCCGTGGCACGACGCGCACTGCGAGAGGTACAGCTCCTCACCCAGGGGCAGTGCGGACTGCCCGGCGGTGGCACCGGTGAACGAGGCGAGGCCGGCGACCGCCGCCGCCACCGCCGGCACGGCGAGGAGGACCCGGCCGGCGATCACTGCAGCACCCAGATGGTGAAGAAGAGGAACAGCCAGACGGCGTCCACGAGGTGCCAGAACAGCGAGACCCCGTTGGCCCAGGACGCCACCGCCTGCGTCGACGGCGCCCGCACCTCGCGGACGAACAGCAGGCCCATCGCCGCCAGTCCGACCGTCACGTGGAGCCCGTGGAGCCCCGTCAGCAGCCAGAAGACGGAGCCGTACGGATGGTCGTCGGCGCCGAAGTCGAGGTTGGCGTACTCGGCGATCTGGTTGACCAGGAACACCGCACCGAGGGCGATGGTGATGAGCAGCCACCGCCGCATCGCCCGCCGCCGGCCCTCCTGCTCGCCGGCACGGTCGGAGACGTACAGGGTGAACGACGACGCGAAGAGGACGGTGGTCGCCAGTGCCGCCCGCGGCACGTCGAGGTGGACGTCCTCCGGCGGCCACGGCGTGTTCGTCGCCCGCAGCAGGAAGTAGGCGGCGAAGAACGCCGCGAAGAGCATGACGTCGGACGCCAGGAAGACGATGACGCCGAACGGACCGATGCCGCGCCGATCGACGAAGACCGGCTCCGCCGACGTCTCCACATCCGGCACCGAACCTGTCTAGCGCGGCTGCCGATGGGGCGCGTCCGGGCGGAGCTCAGGGCAGGTCGAACGCGGTGGGGTGGCGCGGCTCGTAGAGCTGCATCTCGCCGGCGCCCGGGACGACGAACACCGCCGTGAGGCCGAACCCGTCGTCGCGCACGCCCTGGGTGAACTCGACACCCTTGTCCTGCAGCTCGGCCACCGTCGCCTCGATGTCATCGCACATCAACGAGACCTGGTGGTGCGGCCCGGTGCTCATGCCCTGCGTCGGGTGGACGCCGAGCTCGCTGGCGCCGGTGCGGAAGATCAGCCACCCGCCCCCGGCGTCGGCGTGCGGCCACTCGAACACGTCGCGGAAGAAGTCCCGCGCCGCCTCGGCGTCGTCGGCATAGAGGAGCGTGTGGACAGCCGTGATCATGCGGCGAGCGTAGGTCGCCGTCAGACGTCGTCCGGGTGGACCCCGCGAGCCTCACGCGCCGTCTCGACCCGGGCGATCGGCTCGCCGGTCACACGGCGGTACGCCCGTGCCAACGGCCGGTCGTCGAGACCGAGCACGTCCTCCGGCTCGAGGTGCCCGAACAGCTGGATGAGGGCGGCGGCGAGTCCGGTCCAGCCGGTCTGGTGGGACGCGCCGAGGCCGGCGCCGTTGTCGCCGTGGAAGTACTCGTAGAACAGGATGAGGTCACGCCAGTGCGGGTCGTCCTGGAACGTGGTGGTGCCGCCGTACACCGGCCGGCGGCCGTCGGCGTCCTGCAGGAAGATGCTGACGAGGCGCCGGCCGAGCTCGCGGGCCACCTCGAACAACGTCATCTCGTTGCCCGACCCCGTCGGGCACTCGATCCGGAAGTCGTCGCCGTAGTAGCGGTAGTGCGCCAGGAGCGCCCTGATGATCAAGAGGTTCACCGGGAACCACACCGGCCCGCGCCAGTTCGAGTTCCCGCCGAACATGCCCGTCGTCGACTCCGCCGGTTCGTACTGCACGCGGTACGTGTGCCCGCCGACGTCGAACTGGTACGGGTCGTCGAGGTGGGAGCGCGAGATCGAACGGATGCCGAACGGCGACAGGAAGCGATCCTCGTCGAGCATCCGGGCGAGGATGCGGCGCAGCTTCGTCTCGCCGACCATCGAGAGCAGCCGGCGGCCGGCCACGCCGGGTCGGAACGGGTCGGCGATGTTGGCCAGCAGGTCGCGGTTGCGGTCGAGGTAGTCGGCGATGCGCCGGGTCAGCACCGGGTAGCGCTCGAGCATCTCGGCGGAGATGACGGTGCTGGCGCAGAGCGGCAGCAGGCCGACCAGCGAGCGCACCTTCAGGCGCTGGCCGGTGCCGTCGGGCAGGCGCAGCACGTCGTAGAAGAAGCCGTCTTCGTCGTCCCACATCTCGTCCGGGTGGTCACCGACGGGATCGACGGCGGCGGCGATCCAGAAGAAGTGCTCGACGAACTTGACGACGAAGTCGGCGTAGACGTCGTCGTGGGCCAGCAGCTCGAGCGCCAGCTCCAGCATGTTCTGGCTGAACAGCGCCATCCAGCCGGTGCCGTCGGCCTGCTCGAGGCGACCGCCGGTCGGCAGCGGGGCGCTGCGGTCGAACACGCCGATGTTGTCGAGGCCGAGGAAGCCGCCCTCGAAGACGTTGCGCCCGGTCGGGTCCTTGCGGTTGACCCACCACGTGAAGTTGAGCAGCAGGCGGGTGAACGACTGGCGCAGGAACGGCAGGTCGGCGTCACCCAGATCGCCGGCCACGGTGTGCATGAACAGCGTGGCGAAGGCGTGCACCGGCGGGTTGACGTCACCGAAGTTCCACTCGTAGGCGGGCAGCTGGCCGCTCGGGTGCAGGTACACCTGCGAGAGCATCAGGTCGAGCTGCGACTTGGCGAAGTCCGGGTCGACCATGGCCAGCGGGATGCAGTGGAAGGCGAGGTCCCACGCCGCGTACCACGGGTACTCCCACGTGTCCGGCATCGAGATCACGTCGTGGTTGACCATGTGGAACCACGCCTCGTTGCGGCCGCCGCGGCGACTCGGCTGACGCAACGGGTGGGCGTCGTGCTCGCGCAGCCACACGTCGACGTCGAAGTAGTACGACTGCTTCGACCACAGCATCCCGGCGAGCGCCTGCCGCATCACCGATGCCGCGTCGGCGCCGACCGATTGCGGGGTGATCGCGTCGTAGAACTCGTCGGCCTCCTCGCGGCGGGCGGAGAACAGCTCGTCGACACCGGCCAGCGGCACCGCGACTGGTGCTTCGCGGGTGAGGCGCACCACGGTCGCCGCGCTCCCGCCGGCCGGGACGACGAGCTGGACGTGGGCGGCCGCCTTGGTGCCCTCGCCCGCGGGGTTGACGGTGGGCGTGCCGTGGAGGACGTGGTCGGCGATGCCGTCCTTCGGGAACGGCGACAGGTTCTCGGTCGACCACAGGCGGGCGGCGTTCGTCTCGTTGTCGCAGAACAGCAAGGTCGCCCGCTCGTCGGTGTGGAGGTACATCTCCTCGAGCTCGTGGTGGACCGCCCGCACCGTCGACGGTCCGATCGCGGTCAATGACGGCTTGGTGGTGTACGGCGGGAAGGACCACGTGTTGCGGAACCAGAGCGTCGGCAGCACGTGGATCGGCGCGTCGACGTCACCACGGTTGTGCACGGTCACACGACACACGAGGTCCTCGGGACCGGCCTTGGCGTACTCCACCTCGATGTCGAAGTAGCGGTCGCCCTCGAACACGCCGGTGTCGAGCAGCTCGTACTCCTGCTCGTGCCGCGAGCGCGTGGCGTTCGTGGCGACGAGGTCGCCGTACGGGTAGGCGGCGTGGGGGTACTTGTACAGCCACCGCTGGTAGGCGTGCGTCGGCAGGTTGTCGAGGAAGAAGTAGTACTCCTTCACGTCCTCGCCGTGGTTGCCCTCGCTGTTGGTCAGCCCGAACAACCGCTCCTTGAGGATCGGGTCCTGCCCGTTCCAGAACGCCAGGGCGAAGCACAGCCGCTGGTGCTCGTCGCTCTGGCCGGCCAGTCCGTCCTCGCCCCAGCGATAGGCGCGCGAGCGCGCCTCGTCATGGCTGAAGTACGACCAGGCGTCGCCGTTGTCGCTGTAGTCCTCCCGCACCGTGCCCCACTGCCGCTCGCTGAGGTACGGACCCCAGAGCCGCCATGGCACCCCGGTGCGAGCGTCGCGCAGGCGCTGTTCCTCCCTCGTCATGCGTGCCGAACGTAGTCGTGGCGTGCTCGTGCCGCGTCCGGCACTGCTGGCGCGGGTGGTTGCCCGCTACGTCGTCAGGCGGTTGCGCAAGCGGGTGAGGTGCGTGCGCATCGACGTCGGCTGCACTTCGGCGTTGCGGATCAGCTGGTCGAAGTGCCGGCTGAGGGTGCGCACGTGCTCGGCCGACGTCAGCACGAGGTACAGCTGGCCGAGGTAGAGCGCGGCCCGGAGCGGACCGAACACCGTGACCGGTGCCGCGTAGCGGCGTGAGCCGTCGAACAGGTACCACCGGAACGTCGGGTAGAGCTCGTCGACGAGGCGGATCATCTGATCGAGCTGCTCGCGCCGGGCGGCGACGCCGAGCCGGCTCCATGCTCCTTCGCCGCGGGCGAACGTGGCCAGCGCCTGCACCGACGAGCAGCACTCCAGCTCGGTGTCGGGATGCCGGGCCCAGGCCAGGCGGGCCGCCGTCGTGTCGATCGTCTGCGTCACGTCGGGACCGTCGGCACGGGCCCGTTCGAAGCGGATGACGGCGTCGGTCTTCAGCAGGTCGGGCAGCGTGGCCGGGACGTAGCGGATCTTGTAGTCGGCGGCCTCGATCAGCCATCCCAGGAGGAGCTCGTCGCTCGGCGAGGGCCCGGGCGACTCGAACGACGTGTGCTGCAGCAGCTCGGCCTCGACCGGCCCGGCGTTGGACAGGCCGACGAGCCAGTCGAGTGACAGGTCGTGGGTGGCGGCGAGGGCGCGCAGCGTGTCGACGCGCGGCCAGCGGTCGTTGATCGGCGACAGCAGCTGCGACAGCGTCGTGCGGTCGATCCCCGCCTGCTCGGCGAACTCGCCCTTGCCCAGGCCCGACCGCCGCACGGCTTCGGCGAGCCGTTCCCGCAACACAGCGGCTGAGGATGTGCGCCGATCCATCGTCCGTAGCGTAGACGCAACAGAGGTGCGGGCATCCAACAGCCGAACAGGTGTACAACCGAGACGTGCTCCCGGAACGCGTCGAGTGGCCCACGGTGACGGTCGCCGTCGTCATCGCGGCCGGCTTCGCCGGGGTGCTGGTCGGCCACGAGCACCTGCCGCTGGCCGTCGAGCTCGTCGCGCTGGCGCTCCTCGGCGCTTGGTACAACTCGTTGCAGCACGAGGTGATCCACGGCCACCCGACGCCGTGGGGCACGGTGAACACGTCGTTCGCTGCCGCGCCGCTCGGTCTGGTCGTGCCGTTCGTGGTGTACCGCCGCACCCACCTCGAGCACCACGGCTCGCCGCACCTCACCGACCCCCTCGCCGACCCCGAGAGCTTCCGGGTGACGGCCGCCGAGTGGGCCGGCTCCGGCCCCGTGCGGCGCCGGCTGCTGCGGGCGTCGGACACGCTCGCCGGACGCATGGTGCTCGGCCCGCTGCTCGTCGCCACGCGCCTGTGGGCGGGCCGCACGGTGCCGCGACGTGAGGCGGTCGCCCACGTGGTCGGGGTCGTCACCGTCCTCGTCGTCGTCTGGGCGTCCGGGCTCCCCGTGTGGGTCTATGTCGCCGGCGTCGCCTGGGGCGGCGCGGCGCTGTCGCTGCTGCGCTCGTTCGCCGAGCACCGGCTGCCGGCCGACGGGACCGCCTCGGCAGTGGTCCGCGCCGGACCGGTGCTGTCGCTGCTGTTCCTCAACAACAACCTCCACCACACGCACCACGCCCGACCCGGCCTGCCGTGGTACCGCCTTCCCGACGCCCACGTCGCGCTCGACGGTGACGGGGTCGCCGCGACCGGCGCCGGTCTCTACGACGGGTACGGCGAGGTGCTGCGGCGCTATCTGTTCCGACCGCTCGACAGCGGCGAGTTCACGCCGCGCGACGCCGCCTGACCTCCACCACGGCTCGCCGTCCGGCGGCTTCGCCGGCCCACGCGCCGGCGCCGAGCACGACCGGCCACAGCACGGTGCCGGTCCAGCCGCGCAACAGCGGCGAGCCGCCGCCGGCGCCGGTGCAGCAAGGATCGCACGATCGCCCCGCCGGCGATGCCGGCGACGACGCCGATCAGCTTCCAGCGCCACTCCGCGATCGCCCGTTCCCCGGCATCGGCTTCCTCGACGGTCTGCATGCCCCCATCCTCGCGTTTGTGCACTGACGCGCCGCAGAGCGACGTTCAATGCACAAACGCGTGGGTGGGGGAGATCAGGCGGCCGAGCCGAGCTTGGCCGGCGGGCGGGCGCTGAGGTCGTCGCGGGCCATGGCGGCGGCGACGTTGCCGAAGGCCCGGAGGCGGGCGACGGTGGGCTCGGTGGCGTCGGCGAGGACGTCGACGGCGACGCCGGAGAGGCCCCGGGCACGGGCGGCGCGCACGACACGGCGTACGGCCGCCTCCTGCCCGGCGAAGCCGCGGGCGTCCAGCTCCCAGGCCAAGGCGAACAGTTCCGATGGGCTCATGGGAATCACGATACGGAAGGTCAACCTTCACTGCTAGCGATGTTCTCTGCTCAACACGATCAGCTACGCTGATGGTCATGGCCAGCCTCCGCGACCTCGAAATACGCCACCTGAGCGCCCTCGACGCCGTCGCCACCGAGGGCACGTTCGGACGGGCGGCCGTCCGTCTGGGCTACACGCAGTCGGCGGTCAGCCAGCAGATCGCCTCGCTCGAACGCCTCGTCGGTGGCGCCGTGTTCGACCGGCCCGGCGGCCCTCGACCGGTCGAGCTGACGCCGCTCGGCAAGATCGTGCTCGCCCTCGCCCGAGAGATCATCGGTCGCGTCGACGCCGCCGCAGAGGCGATCGACCGCTTCCACGCCGGCGACGTCGGGCGCATCGACGTCGGGACGTTCCAGAGCACGTCGAACATGCTCCTGCCCGAGATCCTCGCCGGACTGCGCCGCGAGCACCCCTCGCTGGACATCCGGCTGTTCGAGTACGAGGACAAGGACGCCGGCCCGACGCGGGTCGCCGCCGGCGACCTCGACCTCACGTTCTGCGTCGGGAACGAGGTCGGCGACCTGGAGTCGATCGTCCTGCTCGACGACCCGTTCGTCCTGGTCGGCCGCCGCGGCGACCTCCCCGCCGGTCCGTACCCGCTGAGCAAGCTCAACGGCACGTCGCTGGTCGGCTACCCGGTCGGGCTGTGCCAGGTCGAGATCGAGGATGGCCTGCGCAGCGGCGGGGTCGACGTGACCTTCGTGTTCCGCTCCTACGACAACGGCGCGCTGCTGGCGATGGTGCGGGCCGGCATGGGCTGGGCCGTGATGCCGCTGCTGGCCGTCGACACCCGCGACCCGGCCATCGACGTGCGCCACCTGGAACCTCCGCTGCTCCCGCGGCAGGTGTGCCTCGCCTGGCGCCGGGACCGCACGCTGTCCCCGGTCGCCCAGCGCCTGGTCGCCATCGCCACCGACGTGGCCGCCGGTCTGCGCCAGCTGCCGGCCAGCGCCTGACGTGCGCTTCGTCGTCTACGGCGCCGGCGCCGTCGGCGGGGTCGTCGCCGGGCGCCTCTTCCAACACGGCCACGACGTCGTCGTGATCGCCCGCGGCGCCCACGCCGACGCCATCGCCGAGCGCGGCCTCACCGTCCTGTGGCCGGAGGGCGAGGTGACGGTGCCGGTCCCGGTCGTCCGCCACCCCGACGAGCTGACGTTCACCGCCGACGACGTGGTGCTCGTCGCCGTCAAGAGCCAGGACACCGCGGGGATCGTCGAGGCGCTCGCCGGGTGCGCACCCGAGGACATCCCGGTGGTGTGCGTGCAGAACGGGGTGGCCAACGAGCGGGCCGTCCTGCGCCGCTTCGCCCGCGTCCACGGCGTCCCCGTCCTCGCGCCGACGACCCACCTCGAGCCCGGCGTCGTGCTGGCCCACGCCCGCCACGCGGCCGCCGTCCTCGACATCGGCCGATGGCCGTCGGGGACCGACGCCACCAGCGAGGTCGTGTCGGCAGCGTTCCGCGACGCCGGCTTCACGTCGCAGCCGCGGGCCGACATCCCCCGATGGAAGTACGCCAAGCTGCTGCTCAACCTCGGCAACGCCGTCGACGCGCTGTGCCCCCCGGACGACGATGCCAACCGTCTGATCCAGCTCGCCCGGGCCGAGGGCGAGGCCGTGCTGACGGGCGCCGGCATCGAGTTCGTCGGCTCGGCGGAGGAGCAGGCGCGCCGGGGCGATCTCGTCCGCATGGCCCCGATCGACGGACAGCGCCGGTTGGGCGGCTCGACGTGGCAGAGCCTGGCCAGGGGCACGCCCGTGGAGGTCGACTACCTGAACGGCGAGATCGTGCTGCTCGGCCGCCTCCACGGCGTCCCCGCCCCGGTGAACGAGCTGCTCTGCCAGGCGACCCACCTCGCGGTGGCCTCGCGGCAGCCGCCCCACGGCACCCCGGCCGCCCGGCTCCTGGAATCTTTCTAGAGCCGGAATCTTTGCCCCCGCAACCGTGTTGGAACCCTCGTCATGAGTGATTCCATCGGTATGTACCTCAACGAGATCGGCAAGGTCCCCCTGCTCACGGCCGAGGACGAGCGCGAGCTGTCGCGCGCCATCGAGGCCGGCCGGGAGGCCGCAACCCGCCTGGAGGCCGGCGAGCGCGGCCGCGAGCTGCGGCGCGCCGTGGCCGAGGCGGCGGCGGCCAAGGATCGCTTCATCCGCGCCAACCTGCGCCTGGTCGTCAGCATCGCCCGGCGCTACCCCCTCCCCCAGGGTCTCGACCTCGGTGACCTGATCCAGGAGGGCAACCTCGGGCTGGAGCACGCCGTCGACAAGTTCGACTGGCGGCGTGGCTTCAAGTTCTCGACCTACGCCACGTTCTGGATCCGCCAGGCGATCGGCCGGGCGCTCGACCAGAAGGGCAGCCTCATCCGCATCCCGGGCGACCGCGCGGCCAACCTCCGTTCGGCCCTGCGCCAGGTCGGCGGCGACGTCGACCTGCTCGGCGCCGAGCACGCCGACCTGCAGCGGCTCACCGCCACGGTGTCGCTGGACAAGACGGTGGGCGACGACGACGACGCCACGCTCGGCGACCTCATGGCCGGCACCGACGAGACCCCGGAGACGACCGTCATGGCGATGGTCGACCTGGAGCTGCTCGACGGCCTGCTCGGCACGCTCGACCCCCGCAGCCGCACCGCCGTGGAGGCCCGCTTCGGGCTGCTCGACGGCGAGAGCCGCAGCTTCCGCGAGATCGGTGAGCGCCTGGGCATCACGGCCGAGGCGGCCCGCCGCATGGTCAACCGGGCGCTCGGCCACCTCCGCGACGACGCCGCCGAGGCGCTCGCGGCCTGACCCCCCGTTCTGTCGTTTGGTTGCGGCCCGATCGGGCCGTGGCCAAACGACAGAAACGTGTCAGGCGGGCAGTTCGACCCGCTCGGTCTCCCCGGGGATCGGCGCGAAGCGGCCGGCGGACCAGTCGGCCTTGGCCGCGTCGATGCGGTCCTGGCTGGAGGCGACGAAGTTCCACCAGATGAGGCGCGGGCCCACCGGCGCGCCCCCGAACGTGACGAGCCGGGCGTCCGATGTCGCTTCGACGACGGCGTCCCCGGCCGTCACGACGGCCAGGTGGCGGGCCGGCACGTGCTCACCCTCGACCGTCACGTCGCCGTCGACGACGAGCACCGCCCGCTCGGGGTGCTCGGCCGGGAGCGCCAGACGGGCACCGGCGGCCATCGCCACGTCGGCGTGGTACAGCGGCGAGGCGCCCGGCACCGGCGACACCGCGCCGAAGGCCGTCCCGACGAGCAGGCGCACCGTCGTGCCGGCATCGGCCACCGCCGGCAGGTCCACCGCGCCGGCGTGCTGGAACGACGGCGGCGCCTCCTCGAGCTCGTCCGGTAGCGCCACCCACGTCTGCAGGCCGGCCAGCGGCGACACCACGGACCGGGCCTCGTCGGGCGACCGCTCGGAGTGGGCCACCCCGGCACCGGCGGTCATCCAGTTGACGCCGCCCGGCTCGATCGTCTGCACGGCACCCGTCGAGTCGCGGTGCACGATCGCGCCGGCGAACAGGTAGGTGACGGTCGCCAGGCCGATGTGCGGGTGCGGCGGCACGTCCGTGCCCCGCCCGGGCGCCAGCTCCTCCGGGCCGATCAGGTCGGCGAAGATGAACGGCCCGACCATGCGGCGGGCGTGGAACGGCAGCAGCCGGTCGACCTCGGAGGCGCCGACGGCCCGCCGCCGCGGGGCGATGATCCGCTCGACGCTCATTCCTGCCCGGGGGCCGCGCCCCCGAACCCCATCGGCGCGCGGCTCGCTGGCGCTCGCGCGGTCGCCATGAGCTCGCTTCGCTCGCTCATCGTCGCCCGGCGAACCAGTCGAGGGCGGTCGGATCGGCGAGCGACTCGCGCGACGCCGCCTTTTCCGGCGGCGTCCCGGTGAGGATGCGTTTCACGGGCACCTCCAGCTTCTTGCCCGACAGCGTGCGGGGCACGGCGGGCACGGATTCGATCACATCGGGCAGGTGGCGCGGCGAGAGCTCCGTCCGCAGGGCGGCACGGATGCGGCCGGTCAGGTCGTCATCGAGCGTGGTGCCGGGGACGAGCGCGACGAACAGCAGCAGGCGGCCCATCCCGCCGCCGTCGACGTCCTCCAGGTGGACGACGAGGCTGTCGGCGACCTCGGGCAGGGCTTCGACCACGGCGTAGAAGTCGCTCGTGCCCAGCCGCACGCCGCCGCGGTTGAGGGTGGCGTCGGAACGTCCGGTGATCACGCAGGCGCCGTCGTCGGTGAACGTCACCCAGTCGCCGTGGCGCCACGTGCCGGGGAAGTCCTCGAAGTAGGCGGCGCGGTACCTCGAGCCGTCGGTGTCGCCCCAGAAGCCGACCGGCATCGAGGGCATCGGGGCCGTCACGACGAGCTCACCGGTCACGCCGGGCGGGCACACCTGGCCGTCGGGAGTGAACGCCTCGACGGCGCACCCGAGGAGACGGCAGCTGATCTCGCCGGCCCGCACCGGAACCAGCGGTGACGACCCGACGAAGGCCGTGCACACGTCGGTGCCACCGCTGATCGACGAGACGGGGGCCCCGACGGTGTCGGCGACCCAGCGGAAGCCGTCGGCCGGCAGGGGCGCACCGGTCGAGCCGATCCAGCGCAGCCGTCCCGGCAGCGGCTTGATGCCCGCCTTGCGACAGGCCATCAGGAACGGCGCCGAGACGCCGAAGACCGTGACGCCCGTGTCCTCGGCCATGTCCCACAGCACCTCCAGCGACGGCGCCGCCGGGTCGCCATCGAAGAGCACGATGGCGGCGCCGGTGAGCAGGCCGGACACGAGGTAGTTCCACATCATCCAGCCCGTGGTCGTGAACCAGCAGAAGCGGTCGCCGGCACCGAGGTCCTGGTGCAGCCGCAGCACCTTCAGGTGCTCGGCGACGATCCCACCGTGGCCGTGGACGATCGCCTTCGGCAGGCCGGTGGTGCCGGAGCTGAACAGCACGTACAGCGGATGGTCGGCGGGGAGCGCCTCGAACGTCAGCGCCGCCCCGCGGTCAGCGAGCAGCCGGCGCCACAGGACGGCGCCGGCCGGGCCCGTCGACGTCTCGTCGAGGTACGCCAGGTGCACGACGTGGCGCAGCGTCGGCAGCCCGGCGACGATCTCCGCGACCTCCGCCGATCGTCCGATGTCCTTGCTGCCGTAGCGGTAGCCGTCGACGGCGAGCAGCACGGTCGGCTCGATCTGGGCGAACCGGTCGATCACCGAGCGGACGCCGAACTCGGGGGCGCAGCTCGACCAGACGGCGCCGATCGAGGCGGCGGCGAGGAAGGCGACGAGCGTCTCGGGGATGTTGGGCGCGAACGCCACGACCCGGTCGCCGGCGCCGACGCCGAGCCGGCGCAGGCCGGCCGCGGCCGCGGCCACGTCGGACGCCAGGTCGGCCCACGTGAGCTCGAGCGCCGCCCTCGTCTGGCTGCGGGCGATCACGGCGACGTCGCCGGGACGCTGCGGCGCCGCGGCCAGCGCGTGCTCGGCGTAGTTGAGCGTGGCGCCGGGGAACCAGCGCACGCCCGGCATCGTGGCGCCGGTGCGCATCGCCGACGGCGGATGCCGCCAGCGCACACCGGTGTGCTCGGCGCAGGCCCGCCAGAACGCCTCGGGCTCGGCGATCGACCAGGCGTGCAACGAGGCGTAGTCGGCGAAGCCGTTGGCCGTGGCGAAGCGACCGGCGTCCGTCGCCGTCCACGCGTCGTCGTGTGGGGTCCAGAGGACCTCGCCGCGGGCCGTCACGACTCCCATCTTGCCCGCGCCACCCGGTCTCGGGTAGTAAGTACCCCTAACACTAGTTGAGAGGCCCACATGGCAGCACCGCCCGACCACCAGTATCCGAGGGGAGCGCCGCCCGTCACGCTCGTCGTCGGGCGCGACCTGCCCAGGGCGTCCGGCGCCGATGCGGCACGAACGTTGGTCGAGGCGT
Organism: uncultured Acidimicrobiia bacterium; assembly: GCA_963784255.1. Taxonomy (GTDB): domain Bacteria; phylum Actinomycetota; class Acidimicrobiia; order Acidimicrobiales; family Ilumatobacteraceae; genus JALZMG01. Next base: position 216,943 of record CAWAQO010000010.1, read on the forward strand.
CGGCCCATGGGACGCTGGCCACGCTCACCCTCGACCCACCCGGATACCCCTTCGGCTCGATCGTCAGCTTCGCCCTCGACGGCACCGGTGATCCGCTGTTCGTCATCTCGCAGCTGGCCGAGCACACCCGCAACCTGTCGGCCGACGGCAAGGCGAGCCTGCTCGTCGCCGAGGCCGGCGAGGGCGAGGAGGATCCGCTGGCCCGCGGTCGCGTCACGCTCCTCGGCCGAGCGGCCCCCGTCGACGAGCCAGGCCAAGCTGCCGCCGTCGATGCGGTCGCGGCGCGCGTACCCGCCGTGGCCGGCTACGCGTCGTACGGCGACTTCGCCTGCTGGCGCCTGCGGCTCGAAGCGATCCGTTGGGTCGGCGGGTTCGGGGAGATGGACTGGATCGACGTCGCGGCCTTCCGCAGGGCCAGCGTCGATCCGGTCCTCCCCCACCGCCACGGGATCGTCCGCCACATGAACGACGACCACGCCGACGCCGGGGTCCTCCTCTGCCAGCGGGCCATCGGGATCGACGGGCCGGCCGTCGCATCGGCGACGATGCGCAGCGTCGATCGCTTCGGCTGCGACTACGTCGCCCGCCTGCCCGACGGCCTCGCCCTCGTGCGCACCAACTTCGGTCGCTCGGCCACGAACGTCGCCGACGTGCGCACGCTCGTCGTGGCGATGGTGCAGGAGGCCCGCCCGGCGTGAGGTGGATCGCGCTGGTCCTCGTCGCCGCCGCGGCGGTCGCGGCGTGCGGTGACGACAGCGACGAGGGCGCCACGGCGACCGCGGCGACCACGACGGCGACCGCGGCGACGTCGGAGCCGGCAATTGCCGAGCGGATCGTCCCCGTGAACGGCGACCTCGCCGAGGTGGTCTACGCCCTCGGGCTCGGTGACCAGGTCGTCGCCACCGACATCTCGGCGACGTACCCACCGGAGGCGGCGGCGACGCCGAAGATCGGGTACCAGCGCACGCTCGTCGCCGAGACGATCCTGTCCTTCGAGCCGACCGTCGTCATCGCCGACGACAACGCCGGCCCGCCCGAGGTGCTCGATCAGCTGCGGGCCGCCGGCGTGCGCGTCGTCGACGTCCCCAAGCAGGCGGACCTCGACGCCCCGGCGGCCAAGATCCGCGCCGTCGCCGGCGCGCTCGGCGTCCCCGAGCGCGGCGAGGAGCTCGTCGCCGGGTTGGACGCCGACCTCGCCGCGGCGAAGGACGCGGCCGAGGCGGCCGTCGCCCGGAGCGGGCGGCCCAAGGTGCTGGCGCTGTACCTGCGCGGCGACGCCGTCCAGCTGACGTTCGGCGAGGGCAGCGGTGTCGACGCCGTCATCGAGGCGGCCGGCGGCACCGATGTCGGGACCGAGATGGGTGTCGCGGACACCGCCCAGCTGTCGATCGAGAGCATCGTCGCCGCCGAGCCGGACATCCTCCTCGTGACGACGACGGGGCTGGAGTCGGTCGGCGGCGTCGACGGGCTCGTCGCCCTGCCCGGCCTCGACCGCACCCCGGCAGCGCGCAACCGGCGCGTCGTCGCCTTCGAGGACCAGTACCTCTACGGCCTCGGGCCGCGCACCGGCCAGCTCGTCGGCGAGCTGGTCGAGCAGTTCCACCCCTGACCACCCCCATCAGCAGCGAGGACCATCCATGCGAACCCGAACCCTGACCGCCCTCACGCTCGCCGCCCTCGCGCTCGTGGCGTGCGGCGGCGACGACGATGACGCGACGACCGCGTCGACGGCGGCGGCGCCGGTGACGACTGCGGCGGCCGCGCCCGAGACCACCGCGGCCGCCGCGCCCGACACCACGGAGCCGGCGGACACCTCGGCGGCTGCGGCGCCCGCCCTCGACGCGGACGCCGAAGCGGCCGCGCTGGCGTGGACGGCGGCCTTCGACTCGACGACGGGCTTCGACGAGAAGGCGCCCCACATCGCTGATGCCGAGGCGCTGCGCGCGACGATCGAGGCCTACACCCCTGCCGGCGAGGCGGTCGGCGGCATCGCCCTGTCGCCGACCGACGTGGTGGTCGACGGCAACACGGCCACGATCACGTACGACGTGATGTTCGCCGGCCAGCCCGCCTACCAGGGTCAGGAGGGTGTGGCCGAACGCGTCGACGGCGCCTGGCAGGTCAGCCGCGACGAGTTCTGCGGCTTCATGGCCGCCGCCCGCAACCCCTGCCCGTAGGTCGCCCGCCGGCGGCGGTCGCCGCGGGTCACGCGATCCGGGTCGCCGAGCCGGCCGGTTCGGCGAGCAGGAAGGCGGGCCGGATGCAGCCGGCGGCGGCGAACGCGTCGTCCACCGCGACAGCCACGTCCTCGGCCAGGGCGGTCGGCACGAGGGCGATCGCCGAGCCGCCGAACCCGCCGCCGGTCATGCGCGCCCCGAGCGCGCCCGCTCGCCCCGACGCGTCGACGGCGAGGTCCAGCTCGGCGCACGACACGGCGAAGTCGTCGCGCAGCGAGCGGTGGGACGCGTCGAGCAACGGCCCGATGGCGTCGGGCCGGCCGCCCTGGAGCGCGGCGGCGACCGCGTCCACCCGTCGCATCTCGGTCAGCACGTGGCGGGCGAGGGCCCTGGCGCCGTCGTCATCGAGCTCGGCGAGCGCCGTCTCGACATCCTCGCCCGTGCGGTCGGCGACGTCGCGGAGCGTCCGCGCCCCGAGGAGCTTGGCCGCCCGCTCGCACCCCCGCCGGCGGTCGCCGTACCCGCCGTGCAGGTGGCTGTGGGCGACCCTCGTGTCGATCACGAGGAGTGCCAGATCGCTGGCCGCGAGGTCGATCGGGACGTGGACGACGCTGTCGTCGCGGCAGTCGAGGAGCAGGGCGTGCCCGGCGCGCGACCGCAGCGCGGCCGCCTGGTCCATGCCGCCGGTCGGCGCCCGCACGTACGCCGTCTCGGCTTCCACGCAGACGGCGGTCAGTGCGGCGCGTGCGGCGGGGTGGTCGATGTCGACCCAGCCCGACAGCTCGGCCGCCGCCAGCGCGACGGCACAGATGAGGGCGGCGGAGCTGGACAACCCGGCGCCGATCGGCACGTCGCTGTCCACGACGACATCGAGCCCTGGCACGTCGGCGCCCGCCCCCCGCACCGCCCACACCGCCCCGGCGACGTACCGCGCCCACCCCTCGACCAGGGCCCGGTCCAGTTCCGCGACCGGTCCGGTCCACGACGGGTGCCCGTCGCCGGAGGCGACGTGGAGCACGCCGTCGTCGCGTCGCCGAACGGCGCAGTACGTCCGTTGCGCGAGGGCGAGCGGGAGGCAGCGGCCGGCGTTGTAGTCGACGTGCTCGCCGATGAGGTTGATCCGGCCGGGCGCGGCCCACACACCGTCGGGGCCGCCGCCGAACCACGTGCGGAACGATCCGACGGACCGGGCCACCGGGTCGGCGGCCGCGACGTACCACTGCGGCGGCGCCATTCAGCCGCTCACTCGGCGAGACCCGCGAGCGAGCCGACGAACTGCTCGTCGACGTCGGTGCCGAACGCGATGCAGTGGACGAGGCGGTCGCCGGCCGGCCACGTCTCGGGGCCCGGGTAGAAGTAGGTGATCGACAGCCTCGACTCCTCGAACGGGATCCCGATGAACTGGCCGAAGGCGGACCCGCACGCGGCCTGGGCGGCGGCGTCGAGCGCGGCATCGCCGGGGAACGGTTCGTCGGCGGCACCCGGAAGGGTGTGCACGTAGTACGTCTCGCCGTTGTGCGGACTGGCGCAGTCGGCGAAGAACATCGGTCGTTGCTCTGGCGGCATGTCCGGGTCGCTCGTGCCCAACGTGACGCACGAGCCGACAGCGAGGGTGTTGACGTCGAGCACCTCCTCCCCGACGTTCGCCGGTGCGGTCGCCACGGGCGGCTCGCTCGTCGGCACGAGCCCTGACGCTCCGGACCAGGGGGCGTAGTCCATGCGCACGAGTGAGCACGTCAGCACTCGGTGGCCCTCCTCCCACGCCGCGCGGCTGGGGAGGTCCCAGCCGGCGCCGTAGGCGGTCTCGCCGGCGACGAGGTCCTCGACGTCGGCGAGGCACTCCCGCATCGCGGATTCGCGCAGCACCCGAGCCCCGGGCCAGGCGGCGAACACCGCACCCACGTCCTTGGTGGAGACGACCTCAGCGTTGTGGTCCTCCGCGCACGGGACCCTCGACGTCGCCGCCGTGCCGCCACCGAAACCGGTGAGGCACGTGCCGGGTGGGGCGTCGAGGCGCGGGAGCCGGTCTGGTGGCACGACGCCGCAGCGTCGGTTGAGATCGAGCTCGGCGTGCTGGTCCGTCGACAGCGCCAAGAGCGGCACGCCGAGGATGCGGCGGCGGGCGATCTCCTCGATCCCGAGCACGTCGACCGCGGCGAGGGCGACGCACGATGCGGCCTCCGCGGTGAGCCCGTCCGTCCCCTCCAACAGGAAGGCGACGTCGTCGACCCACCACTGCCGGTCGGGCACGCACGTCGAGGCGGCCGCGGCGAGCTCGTCGACGACGTCGGGCGGGAGGTCGTCCAGCCCGTACCCCTCGGCGAACGAGGACGCGACGAGCTCAGCGGTCAACACGTCCTCCCACGCGGCGGCGACGCACGGGAGGTCGTCGGCCGTCCGCAGCGACCCGATGGCGACGAAGTTCCGCAACGTCGTGGGGTCGACGCACGTGAAGTAGAGGGACGTGACCGCGTGGGCGTCGGCCTTGTCCAGCCCGTCCCAACCCTGCGGGTCGTCGATCAACGACGCGACGACGTCTTGACCGGACGCCGGGAGATCGGCGACGGCGAGGTCGACGCAGGGTCCATCCGGTTCGACGAAGCCGGTCGTCCCCATCTCGCCGCCCCACACCGGCGACATCGCCGCGACGAGATCGTCCACGATGCTCGGCACCGTCGACGCGGTCGTCGTGTCCGCCTGGCTCGTCGTCGGCGGCACCGCGTCGGCCGTCGTCTCGCTGGATTCCTCACCGCCGCCACCGCACGCCGTCAGCGCGACCACGAGCACGATGCATCCAGGTATCAACCTCGGCACAGCGACCTCCCTCGACGACGCGTGAACCGTCCCCCGGCTCTCGAGCCGAGTGTAAGCGGGTCAGGTGCGGCCGAGCGCGGAGGCGACGCGGCTCGGCAGGCCGTGGCCGACGAGCTCGCGCAGCTGCGGGCCGATGGCCAGCACGGCGTCGAGGTCGACGCCGGTGTCGTGGTCGCTGTCGGCGAGCGCGTGGACGAGGTCCTCGGTCGCCAGGTTGCCGCCGGCGGCCGGGGCGAACGGCGAGCCGCCGAGGCCGCCAACCGCGGTGTCGAAGCGATCGACCCCACGCTGGAGTGCCGTCCAGGCGTTCAACAGCGCCGTCGCGCGTGTGTCGTGGAGGTGCAGCCCCACGTCAGTGCCGACGCGGTCGAGCACGGCGCCGACCCGGTGGGGTGTCGCCACGCCCGTGGTGTCGGCGAGGGTGATCCGCTCGACGCCCATTGCGTGGGCGTGATCGACCAGCGCGGCGACGTCGTCGGGCGTGATGTCCTCGCCATCGAACGGCGAGCCGAAGGCGCACGAGATGACCTCGTCGAGCACGGCGTCGGGTGCGGCCTCGCGGATCAGCTCGACCTGCCTGCGGGCCTCGTCGATGGTCATGTTCACGTTCTTGGCGCTGTAGGCGGGCGAGGCCGAGATCGTGATCGTCAGGTGGTCGACGCCTGCGCCGGTCGCCAGCTCGGCGCCCCTGGCGTTGGGCACGAGCGCCCACGCCGTCGCCCCGTCCGGCACGGCGGGCAAGACGGCGGCAACGACCTCGGCGCCGCCGGCCATCGCCGGCACGGCCTTGGGCGAGACGAACGACGCCACCTCGACATCACGCAACCCGGCGGCGAACAGCCGCCGCACCAGCACGACGCGATCCGCCACCGCCACGGGCCGCTCGGACTGCAGGCCGTCGCGCGCCGTCACGTCGCGGATGCGGACGTCGGTCATACGGGCGGCACGCCGTGGCGGCGGGTGGCGAAGTGACGCTCCTTGCCACGGGCATGGGTGAGGCGACGGATCAGCTCGCCCCGGAGGTACTGCGGCTCGATGATGGCATCGATGATGAGCTCGGACGCCAGGCGCAGCAGGTCGACGTCGGTCTCGTAGATCGCCCGCTGCTCGGCGACGAACTCGTCGCGCTCGGTCGGATCCTCGATGGCGGCGATCTTGTTCGCGTACACCGCGTTGATCGCCGCCTCCGGCCCCATCACGGCGATGCGCGCCGTCGGCAGGGCGATCGTCGCCTCCGGCTCGAACGCCGGCCCGGACATGGCGTAGAGCCCGGCGCCGTAGGCCTTGCGCACGATCACCGACACCTTCGGCACCGTCGCCTCGCTCACCGCGGTCACCATCTTGGCGCCGTGGCGGATGATCCCCTGGCGCTCGACGGCCGACCCGATCATGAAGCCCGGCACGTCGGCGAGGAACACGAGCGGGATGTTGAAGGCGTCGCAGCACCAGATGAACCGCGCCGCCTTGTCCGCGGAATCGACGAACAGCGTGCCGGCGAGGTGCGCCGAGTTGTTGGCGACGACGCCCACCGGCCGCCCGTCCAGCCGGGCCAGCCCGACGATCAGCTCGCGGGCGAACAGCGGCTTGATCTCGAAGAAGCTGTGGCGGTCGACGAGGCCGTCGATGATCGTGTGCATGTCGAACGGCACCCGTTCGTCGGCCGGCACCGAGTCGGCCGTCAGCTCGACCTCGGGCGGCTCGCTCTCGTACACCGGCGGCTCGTCGCGCCACGTGCGCGGGAAGTAGGTCAGGTAGGCCTTCGCCTGATCGATGGCGTCGACGTCGTCGTGGGCGAGGTTGTCGGCACAGCCCGACTGCGACACGTGCATGCGCGCCCCGCCCATCTCCTCCAGCGTCGTGATCTCGCCGACGACCATCTCGGCCATGCGCGGCGAGCCGAGGTACATCGAGGCGTTGCCGTCGACCATGAACACGACGTCGCAGAACGACGGGATGTAGGCGCCGCCGGCCGCCGACGGTCCGAACAGGCAGCAGACCTGCGGCACCTGCCCGGACAGGCGGACCTGGTTGTAGAAGATGCGGCCGGCACCGCGGCGGCCGGGGAACAGCTGCACCTGGTCGGTCAACCGGGCGCCGGCCGAGTCGACGAGCCACACGATCGGCACCTGCTCGGCCAATGCCGCCTCCGACGCCCGCACCATCTTCTCGACCGTGCGGGCACCCCACGAGCCGGCCTTCACCATCGGGTCGTTGGCCACGACGATGGCCGGCACGCCGTCGATCGTGCCCCGCCCGGTGACCACGCCGTCGGCGGGCAGCCCCGTGGCCATGGCGTTGGCCAGCACGGCGTCCTCGACGAACGACCCCTCGTCGAGCAGCAGGTCGATGCGCTCGCGGGCCGTCAGCTTCCCCTGCCCCCGGAGCTTCTCCAGCCCCCGCTCGTCGGGCGTCAGCGCCCGCTGCACGGCATCGTGGATCTGCTCGCGCACGACGGTCACGCTACTGACCTCGCCGCCGTGGTGGTTCTGACGAAGGTTCCCGACCGAATCTGGCCGAAGAACTCACACAGAACCGTCAGCCGCCGACGTCGTGGAGGTGGTGGACGGGGTCGTGGATGAAGTACTGGGCGAACGTGCGGATGGTGAAGCGGGCACCGTCGCTGCGCCGGCCCGACCGCGACCACTGGTCGGGTCCGACGCCGGCGAAGGAGTCGGCGATGCGTTCACCGGCCTCGGCCAGCTCGCCGGCGACCACGGAGGGATCCTGCTCGTCGTAGCGGTCGGCGACCGCCGTCTCGTCCTGGTCCCAGTTGGTGAACTGCGGGTCGTCCTGCGACAGCATCAGGTGCAGCCGCTGGTCGAAGAGGCGGAACACGTCACGGACGTGACAGGCGTACTCGAGCGGCGACCACACATCCGGCGCCGGCCGCTGGCGGGCGTCGGCGCGCGCCAGGACGTCCTGCCACGCCGCGGCGTTGGCCCGGGTCATCGCCGGCACGTCCGCAGGGTCGACGTCACCAGGCGCCAGCCCGCACTCCGGGCACGCCTTCTCGAGCACCCACGTCCAGTCCTTGTCGTCCTTGGGGATCGTCATCGCGCCGCCGCCCGCCGCGCCGCCACGAGGAGGTCGGCGCGCGCCCGCGCCACCCGCGACCTGATCGTGCCGATCGGGCAGTCGATCACGGCCGCGGCGTCCTGGTAGCTGAGACCGACCAGCTGGGTCAGGACGAACGCCTCCCGACGGTCGGGATCGAGCACTCGCAGGAGGTCGTCGGACACGTCGGGCGGTCCGACGTCGGGCGCGGCCACGTGCCGGATCAGGCGCTCGGCGAGGCGGCGCCGGCGCTGGCGCTGGCGCACGTGGTCGGCGCACACCCGCCGGGCGATCGACAGCAGCCACACGGTGATCGGCGCCTCGCCCCGGTAGCCGGGCAGCGCCCGCAGTGCCCTGAGGTAGGTCTCCTGGACGAGGTCCTCCTCCTCGCCGGCCGAGCCGAGGGCGGCGCACACCTGCCAGACCGCGGCCTGCGTCCTGCGCACCAGTTCGCCGATGGCGACCCCGTCGCCCTCGCGCGCGGCATCGGCGTACCGCTGCAGCCCGTCCACGGCGCTCATGATGCCCGGAGGCCGCGGCCGGATACAACGGGAACCGCTGGCGCCGCCGCGACGACCCGGTTGAGGTGGAGTGCGAACGCTGGCGCGAGGCCCTCTCGGCCCAGCTCGACGGCGAGGACCCGGGCGTCGACCTGCGCCTCCTGGACGCCCACCTGCAGGGCTGCGGCGGGTGCCGCGACTTCGCTGCGGCGGCCGCGGACGCCCACCGCCGCCAGCGTGTCGCGCCGGCGCCCGCCGTCCCCGACCTCTCCGGCCACGTCGTGAAGCGGGCCGCCCTCGCCGACCGGGCCGGCGCGTGGAGCGTCGTGCGGGCCCTGCTCGCCGTCGTCGCCGTGGAGATCATCGTGTTCTCGCTGCCCGCGCTCGTGCTCGGCGACGAGTCGGCGACGTCGACGCACGCCGCCCGCCACCTCGGTGCCTTCACGGCCGCCTACGGCGTGGGCCTGCTGGTCGTCGTCGTCCGCCCGGCCCGCGCTCGTGCGATGCTGCCGGTGGCCGCCGTGCTCGCCGGCGCGCTGGTGATCACCGGCGTCGTCGACCTCGCCGACGGCCGCGTGCCGCTCACGGGCGAGGCCCAGCACCTCCCCGAGGTGCTCAGCGTCGTCCTCGTCTGGATGCTCGCCGTCCCGGCGCCACGGCGGTCGACCAGCCGCGCGCCGGCCCCGCCCACGATGCGCGTCGTGCGCGACGACGAGCGGCGGCAAGCGGGCTGAGCCCGGTCGGGGCGACCGGCGGCGTCAGGCCTCGGTCGCCATCGCCGGCGAGTGCGAGCCCTCGTCCGGCTCGCGCTCCTTGCGCCGCAGCAACCACGCCGTGGCGCCGAGCAGGAGGACGACGACGGCGAGCACCCCGATCTCCCACATCTGGTCCCGGAAGGCGGCGCCGGTGCCGATGTCGTCGGCCGCCTTGACCGAGAGCACGACGATCTCCTTGATCGAGGCGATGATGCCGACGATCAAGAAGGGCTCGGCCACCAACTCGCGGCGGGTCAGCGTCGTCCGCACGGCCGACAGCAGCTCGACGACGATGAACACGAGCAGGAGCGTGTCGAGCACCTCGACGACCGGCTCCGACGCGAAGTCGTCGAAGACGTCGAGGAGCTGATCGGCGGCGACCACGAGCAGCACGCCGGCTCCGAGCGCCAGCAGCAGTGCGATGCCGAGGTAGACGACGTCCTCGGTCGCGCTCGAGCAGTCGGTCGACGACGCTGTCGCGCCGGTCGGCCGGCTCGGTCGGCATCGCTCGATGATGTCACGGCGGGGCGACGAGACGGCGGACGGCGCCACGAATACCGTGGCGGGGCAGCGGGCCGAGGAGGAGGTTCTGCTGATGACACGACGCCTCACGCCAGCTGCCGCGCTCGCCGCGGTAGCGCTCGTGTGTGGTGCCGCCACCACCGGCGAGTCGGTGTCGGCCGCCCGGTGGCCGGAGACCATCGACCTGCCCGAAGGGTTCGCCGGCGAGGGCGTGGCGACCGGTCGCCACGACACGTTCTACGCCGGCTCCCGGTTGGACGGACGGATCGCCCGCGGCGACCTGCGCGAAGGGCACGAGCGAGGTGCTCGTCGACGAGCCGTTGGTCCCGGCCGCGACCGGGCTCAAGGCCGACACCCGTCACGGGCTCCTCTGGGTCGCCGGCGCGGCGACCGGCGGGGCGGCGGTGTACGACCTGGAATCCGGCGACGACGTCGTGGCGCTGACGTTGGCGCCGGCGACCGAAGCGTCGTTCATCAACGACGTCGTGGTCACGCGCGACGCCGCCTACTTCACGAACAGCCTCACGCCGGTCATCTACCGGGTGCCGGTGTCGAAGCGGGGCGAGGTCGGTCAGCCGAAGCCGATCCCGCTGACCGGACCGGCGGCCGAGTACGTGCCCGAGGCCTTCAACCTCAACGGGATCGACGCCACGGCCGACGGACGCACCCTGATCGTCGTCAACAGCACCAAGGGCGAGCTCTACACGGTCGACGCCCGCACCGGGGCGAGCCGCCGGATCGACATCGGGGGCGACACCGTCGTGACGGGTGACGGCATCCTGCTCGTCGGCCACACGCTGCTCGTGCTGCAGAACGGCGCCGCGACCGGCGAGAACCAGATCGCCGTCGTGCGCCTTCGTCATGGTCTCCGCGCGGGTGAGATCGTGGACACGATCACGAGCCCGCTGTTCGAGACCGCCACCACGCTCGCCCGCAGCGGCGCAACGTTGGTGGCCGTCAACGCCCAGTTCGTGCCGCCGCCGATCGATCCCGGCGCGGAGGTCGTCCTGCTGCGGCCGTGATGACGTCGGGCGTGCGTCGCGCTGACGTGGCGGAGGTGGACGGGAATCCGACAACCGCCGCGAAGGACCTGCTCAGCCGAGTAGAGAGGCCGATGGAGCACTCTCTTGAGAGTTATCGTGAGAGTTATCGACGGAGTCGGACCTCCCCGCACGGGGATCTACCTGGTGAGCTGGGCGTTCCGTCGCTGCAGCGTGCCGGGTCACGAGCTTCGCGTGGACGCCGCCTGATTGTCCGACGAGGTGAGGCTGCGACAGCCAGATCCTGACGAGCGCGGCAAGCGGATGGCGAAGGTCGACAAGATTGAGCATCTCATCCACAACCAAGATGGGGAGTCGGCGGCCGCAACAGCTACGAGAAACTACCCGTACCCCCCGAAGCGGGACCAGCCCGGCACAGCTCGCCGGTCAGGCGGTCTTGCGGGCTCGCGGCTTCGCGGCTCGCTTGGCCGGCTTCTTGGCGGCCGCGTCCGGCGCCTGGCGCGCCGTCGGGTGTCGTCCGCGGGCCACGTTGGCGGCCTCGACGCTCGCCTCGAGCGCCGCCATCATGTCGACGATCTTGGGCTTCTCCGCCTCGACGGCGGGAAGCTCGACTCCTCGCCGGCGGCCTTGCGGCCGATCAGGTCGAGGACCTGGATCCGGTAGTCATCTTGGTACTTGTCGGGGTCGAACTCGGCGGTCAGCGACCTAACCAGTACTTTCGACAGAAACTTCTATCAGGAGGTTCGTGAGGGCTACTGGGGCGTAGTGGGCCAGGATGTCGGCCAACTGCACCTCGGGGCTCCGTTCGGCGACCGGGCGGTCTGGTCAGCACCTCCGCAGTGGCGGTGGTAGCACCCCGCCGGACCCAGTGGTATATGGGGATGACGTCGGCTGCCGCTCACGTACCGGGTGTTGACACCGCGTCGCTGTGCACCAGCTTCGGCGACGAGCATCGCTTTCGACCGACCCGGCGTACACGAGGCGCGGTTCGGTGCCTCGTCGAACGTTGGAACCGCTGGCGCCCCCGGGCTGACCAAGACCGGCCGCCTCGAGCTGTCGCTCATCCGCGACGCCGACCGATCTGTATCCCGACGTGGTCGCGTGCAATGACCTACACGCCGCCCGAGAACGCAGGAAGCTCCACCGAGGCCGGGTCACGGACAAAGAGGCGCAATGAGTGCGAGTCGATCGCGAGAGGGGCGTCATACAACCGCGAACATCAGACGGGGAACCGATCGACTGGAACCCTCCCGGCGAGATCAGACGCTACCGCCTGAGCGAGTGACGGGCGCAGGAAACGCTGAGAGATGCCGTGCCCTCGATGCCGAATCGGTCGTTCCAGCCTCCCGCTTCGTCGAGCCTGGTGTACCGCCGGTCTGAGGTGGCACCGTGAGTCATCACGAGGGTGGTGATCGATCGCCGCGGCGACGTGGATGTGGATGAAGTGTCGATACCGGCGATGACGGTCCGCCGCTCGGCGTGGGTGGGATGCCTGGCGCGGCTGTCGTTGCTGCGCGTGAGCGCATCGGCTGTACGGGTCGGCGGAGAAGACCGCGACTGGCGAACTGTGGAGGGTGGACTCGCCGACCGTGCCGGGCATTTGCTCCCACAAGTCGAGCTCATCACCACATCCCGCTGACGGCGGCTCGGTCCTGGCGTGCCGCGTGACAGATAGCACCACGGCTACAGTGGAGGTTGGCAGCCAAACGAAGGAGATCACCTAGAAATGCGGACCAGCAATCCTAAGCACCTCTTTCTGCCCGACAATTTCAAAGTATATGTAGGACCGGACCACAGTGTCTCGAACGTGCCCGTCAGCGGATACACCGAGCGATCACTACCCACGGTCAACACCTATACCGGTGCTGATGGAGGCTACATCGCGTGCCACTCTCACAACGAAAAAGGGCGCAACGTACTCCGTCGGCGACAATGAGTACGTCGTAGGGCTGATCCGGCTCCAGGGAGGCTACGAGAACGGGACATTCGTGCCACTTGGGCACGAACACGAAGACCTCTCCACAAACGCCGAACTGGGCGCTCTCTGCAACCAGACGTTTCCTTCGTGTAACGGCGATGGATGGGCCGAAGGCGACACCGGCGAGTGGTTCGGTCTGCGCGCCGATCCCTTCGACGAACGGGACAAGGTCCACGAGCTTCCCATTCCGAGTTCGTTGCCTCAAGCTGTAGACCTTCGCGGTGGTGCTCGCCGGTCCAATTCCAAGGCGCCATCAACTCGTGCACCGCGAACGCTGCGGCCGCCTTGGTCGAGTACTTTCGAGAAGCGTTCCTCGGGAAGTTACATCGAGGTTTCCAGGCTGTTCCTCTATAAGGCGACCAGAAATCTTGCTCAGCAGACGGGTGATGTGGGGGCCAATACCAGATCGACTATGAAGGCGCTGACGATGCTTGGCGTTCCGCCCGAGAAATACTGGCCATATGATGAGAAAAAGGTCGACGATGAGCCGCCTGCGTTCTGCTACGCCCTGGCGGACAGGTACAGAGCAACCGAGTATCATCGCGTCGACACCCCAGACCGACCGAAAGAACTTGTACTTTCCTACGTAAGACAACCCTTGCCACGAATCGGCCGCTGATGTTCGGGATTATGGCCTACAAGAGCGTGTGGGACCAGTCCATGACAACGGGTGCGTTCCCGTTTCCCACCAATGCTGATACGCGCTTCGGCGGCCACAACATGGCGGTCGTTGGCTACGACGACAAGGTCAAGGTGAAGAACACAGACTCGGACGGAGTTGAATCGACGGGCGCGTTTCTCGTGAAGAATTCTTACAGCCTCGATTGGGGAGATAAGGGATATGGCTGGGTCCCGTACGACTACCTGTTGAAGCATCAGACGATCGACTGGTGGACGATCTCACGGCAAGATTGGGTGAACACAGATAAGTTCGGATCCTGAGCCGACCTGACCGGTGACGGTCGACCGGTTATCGTCGTCTCGGCCCGTAGGTCGAGATGGGTCCCGAGTGCCCCGCAACGTGATGGCTCGCTGTCCCAATGCAGGGTACATGCCAGGGGATGAGGCCACGCCGGTGCGTCTGTTGTGGGAACGGCAACCCTTGATCGCGACCAGCGGAGGAAGGGGGATGTGGCAGTCGGCGAAGGTGGGATGGCCGTGGCCGAGGCGCGCCGACCTTCGATTAGCAGGTTGAGTGTTTCGGTGATTACGGGTCGCGCCACCCGCCGGCAAATACGGCTCTTGTGACTGATCCGTGGGTGGGTTGAGGGCCCATCCGCTAGCGCACCCGTGTGCTTCCTACGTTTCGGGCTGTCTGACGGTCCGACACGGGAGGCAGAACGGGTGCGCACCAGGAGCGTATGGCAGCGGGCTTGTGGGTTGACGCGCACGGTGATCGAGGGCATCGAGTTCGACGAGGAGGCTGAGGCGATCTGGTGGTGGCGCGGCCGGCGGCCAGGGCGCGGGGCCGGTGTGGCCGCTGCGGCCGCGGGCCCTGGTATGACCGGGGTGAGGGTCGGCGCCGCTGGCGGGGGCTGGATGGGGCACGTGCAGGTGGTGCTGGAGGCCGATGCGCCGCGGGTGAACTGTCCCGCGCACGGGCCGACCGTGGTGGCGGTGCCGTGGGCGCGTCATCATGCCGGGCACACCTTCGCCTTCGATGACACGGTGGCGTGGCTGGCGGTGGCGTCTCGAAAACCGCGGTGTGCGAGTTGATGCGGATCGCCTGGCGCACCGTGGGGGCGATCGTGGCCCGGGTCTGGGCCGACACCGAGAAGAGCGTCGACCGGTTCGCGGATCTGCGCCGGATCGGCATCGATGAGATCTCCTACAAGCGCCACCACAAGTACCTGACGGTGGTGGTCGACCACGACAGCGGCCGGCTGGTGTGGGCCGCGCCGGGCCGCGACAACGCCACCCTGCGGCGGTTTTTCGACGCGCTGGGCGCCGAGCGGTGCGCGCAGATCACCCATGTGTCCGCCGACGCCGCGGACTGGATCGCCGACGTGGTCGACCGAGCGCCCGGGCGCGATCCGCTGTGCGGATCCGTTTCATGTGGTGGCCTGGGCCACCGAGGCACTCGATGCCGAGCGGCGCCGGGCCTGGAACGACGCGCGGGCGCTCGGCGCCGCGACCAATGGCCCGGCCGCCCGGCCAGAACACCGCGCCGCGTCCCGGCGCGGCCCGCAAGCTCAAGGGCGCCCGTTATGCGCTGTGGAAGAACCCCGAAGACCTCACCGAACGCCAGACGCCAAGCTGGCCTGGATCGCCAAGACCGACACCCGGCTGTATCGCGCCTATCTGCTCAAAGAGGGCCTGCGGCATGTGTTTTCGGTCAAGGGCGAGGAAGGCAAGCAGGCCCTGGACCGGTGGATCTCCTGGGCGCGGCGCTGCCGCATCCCGGTATTCGTCGAGCTGGCCGCCGCATCGTGCGACACCGCGCCAGCCATCGACGCCGCCCTCGACCACGGCCTATCCCAAGGACTGATCGAATCCACCAACACCAAGATCCGACTCCTGACCCGCATCGCGTTCGGATTCCGCTCCCCGAAGCCCTCATCGCCCTGGCCATGCTCGCCCTCGGCGGCCACCGCCCCGCCCTGCCCGGCCGACAAACACCCACGGATCAGCTCGCAGAGCCAAAAATACGCACGGTAGGCAGCACGGCCACGAGATTCGAGCTCTAACGTAGGTTCTCGGCATGGGCTGTGCCTCTCTGATCATCACAAGGAAGTCATCGGTCGACCGCACCAGTCCGTAGGTGGCTTGTTCGCTGGATCGACGGGCTTCACGCACGCCAAGCGTCCCCAAGGTGCTTGTGCCCACGAGCGTGCTGCAATCATCGACAGCCGCGAAACGCTGCCCCGGAGCCAGTCAGCACCGGAGGTGATCGACGCCTCTTCTCGTCGGCGCCTCTCCAAAACTCACTCATCCCCCTCCAGTTGACGGCCCTTCACCACCGATCAGCTCGCCGGCCGAGCGCTCGGTTTGACAGATATCGCCATCCCGATGCCATCGCGCCACCCCGACAGAGGGAGAAGATCATGTCCGCACTCGAGGATTTTCCAGAACAAGCTCAATTCCGACACAAGTTTGCTGAGAAGATCAAGGCCTGCCACACGGCCGGCGAGATCCAGGCCGCAGCTCGAGCCGGCCGGCATCAATCTGACCAACGCCGATCTGGCTCGAGCGGTCGCTGCGGGAAGCAATGACCTGTCGGACGAAGAACTCGAGTCGGTCTCGATGCACCCCCTTGGCTGCGCTGCTCATCAAGTAGCCTAGCTTGAAAAGGCCGCATGAGAGCCAGCCACCTCTCGGAGTGCCCGGATGCGCTGCTCCCCGGTTGGCGCGGACTGGGGAGAGTTCAGAGCACGAGAGACCTCAGACGCACGCGGCCGTGCGGGGCACAGGCTAGCGAGCAGCGGATTTCCGTTGACTCACAACAGGACTGCCGTTTTTCTCGGCCCTACGTGTCCCGTGCATGAAGCCAAGAAGCACCTGGAGTACGCAGACTACTTCACTCCTGCGGCCAGGGGTTCGTCTACCGCATCATCAACGACGGCTATGCGGTCATCGTCCTCATCGACGGGTTGTTTTACCAACAATTGTCGGTTTGGCACAAGGAGATTCTGTTCGCTCTCGACTCCGGTTCTGAGGTGATCGGCGCCTCGAGCATGGG
>CAWAQO010000011.1:0-12914 GCA_963784255.1 uncultured Acidimicrobiia bacterium
GGCAGGGGCGTGGTCGATCGTCGGCAACCCTGGCGTCGGGTGCCGACGCCGACGACGTGCTGGTGGACGTCATCGCGGCCGCCATGAGAGACATCGGCGACGGCTGGGCGGCCGGCTCGCTCGACGTGTCCGACGAGCACCGTGCCACGGTCGTCGTCGGGCGCATCGTCGGCCGGATGGGACCGCGCTTCACCGGCGCGGCCCCAAGCGGGGCATGATCGTGCTCGGCGCCCCCGAAGACGACGAGCACGCCGTACCCTGCGCGATCCTCGCCGACCTGCTCCGAGCTGCTCGCTTCGAGGTCCACGACCTCGGCGCCGACACCCCAACGGCCTCGTTCCCCGTCGCCGCCGACCACGCCGAGCGCCTCGTCGGCGTGATGATCGGAGTGACCACCGAGGGCGGCGACGACGCCGCCGCCGCCGCATTCGCGGCCCTGCGGCATGCCGGGGTCACCGTGCCGCTGTTCGTCGGCGGCGCCGCCATCACGGACGCTGACCACGCCCGCCGCCTCGGCGCCGACCACTGGACCGGCCCGGACGGACGCACCGCCGTCATGGTCGTCGAGCGCGTCCTCTACGCCAGGCCCAGCCCGACGTCGTCCCCGTCCGCAAAACCGTCCGGAGCCACCCATCCCGGGCGACGCCCCGGACATCCAAGGGCCGGTCGAGGACACACGCTCGCTGGTAGCGGCGGGCGCATCCGGAAAGGCGTCCGAAACCACGGCGCGACGGGCTCCGGGGTCGACACCAATCTGGAGTTGACCCCGATCCTCGGACACCTGATTCTGGGCAGTGACCAGGGGAGGGAAGCCCCGATTGGGTCGTCCAGCGAGTAACCCACGGGCCGCGGTGGATAACCCAGGCCGATCCGGACTCCGGCACGGAGCACGTTCCGTGCGTGACCCGTCACGCCGAGCGGCTCGGGTACGCCCGCGCCAACACCGTCCGTTCGGCGCGCCTCATCCGGGTGCCGAGCGGGCGACGTGATGGTCAAACGCTACAGGTGCTATCCACGACCACCGGTGCTCCGGCGATGACTCCCGGCAGCACTGGTCCGCGCAACCGCACCGCACCTGTCCGGCGCGACACCCGAGGAAGTCGGCACTCCCCGCCGTGAGCTGCAACCGCGGGGAGCGCACGGTGCGAAGGACTGGCGATGACTGCGCCCGACCCACCTGCCGAGTTGGCGGCGAACGGCAAGCCATCCGAGTCGGTGTGGGATTTTCCTCGCCCGCCTCGCCTCGAGACGGGTGGCGTGGCGTGTCCGCGTCGTCATCGGCGGCATCGAGGTCGTCGATGCGCCTCGTGCGGTACGGGTGCTGGAGACCTCACAACCGCCCGCCTACTACGTCGAGCCGAGGCATGTCCGGCTCGACTGCCTGCGACCATCGGACCGGACGACATGGTGCGAGTGGAAGGGCGCTGCCTCCTACGCCGATGTCGTCGCCGATCGCCGAGTCGCGCCGGCGGCGGCGTGGACCTACAGTCCAGCCGAGTCCGCGCTACGACGAGATCGCCGGCTACTGGGCGTTCTACGCCCAATTGCTCGACGAGTGCTGGATCGACGACGAGCGTGTCGATCCGAATCCGGGCTCGTTCTACGGCGGCTGGATCACCGCCAACGTGACCGGTCCGTTCAAGGGCGGACCGGGCACCTCCAACTGGTGACGGATCTGTTGTGTCACCTGCGGGCGGGTCGATGCCCTCAGCCGAAGAGGGCCGGCAGCACGAGGAGCATCGAGATCGACCAGGTGACGTGGGTGAGGATCGGGGCCAGCACACCACCCGACGCGCGGCGCTCCATCCCGACGAGGGTGCCGAGGAGGAGGGCGGCGACGCCGAGCATCAGGTTGCCGGAGGCCATCGAGGCGGTCGTGTACACGGCGGTGGTCACCAGGACGGCGGCGCGGGCCGGCACGGCGGCGTAGAGCGCGCCGCGGAAGAACAGCTCTTCGGCGATGCCGTTGACGACGGCGACGAGCAGCACGAGCGGTCCCGAGCCCTGCCGGGCGTAGGTGAGGACGCCGTCGACGGCGTCGTCGAGCACGGCGACCTCGCGCACGAGGAGGGCAGCCGAGGACGAAGACGGCGGCGAGGGCGAGCCCGATCAGGATCGGCGCGACGACGGGGCGGGGGGCGTCGGGGCGCCGGCCGACCCGTCCGAGGTGCAGTGGACCGGAGGCCAACGCGCCCGTGGTCCACACGCCGGCGAGGAGGAGCGAGGCGACGTAGAACGATGTGCTGCCGGGCTCGACGTTCAGCGACCAGCCGAGCGTTGCGGCCCCGAGGAGCGTGAACGCTCCCGTCACCGAGCGCCGCCGGCGCAGCTCGCTCGCGCTGGCGGGCGGCTCGTCGTGACCCGGCGTGGCGAGCGCGGCACGGAGGTGGCCTTCGAACCGGGTGGCGAGCTCGTGTGCGGGGTGCCCGACCGGCGGTCTGGGGCCGGCCGGGTCCACGCCGTCAGTGTGCGCCGGGCGGGCGCGATGGCCGCCGATCGCGGTGATCGTCGAGGGCCTGTTCGACCGCTTCGTCGTAGGTCAGCGACCGTCCGGGCACGATCGTCTCGATGGCGTGGTCGTGGACCACGACCTCGGTGTCCATCGACTCGATGAGGTTGCGCGCCGTGGTCGTGTCGACGTCGGTGACGAGGGAGATCCACAGCGACGACAGGCGAGGCGTGAGGAGCGGCACCGACAGGATCGGCACAGTTCGCCCGTTGCGCAGGCGGGCCGCCCGGCGCAGCATCTCGGCGTAGGTCAGGACGTCGGGACCGCCGATCTCGAACACCCGGCCGATGGCCTCGGGATGGTCGAGGACGCCGTGCAGGTAGCGGACGGCGTCACTCAGGGCGATCGGCTGTGTTCGCGTCTCGACCCAGCGCGGCGTCACCATGGCCGGCAGGTTCTTGACGAGCTGGCGGGTGATCTCCCACGACACCCCGCCGGCGCCGACGACGATCGCCGCCCGCAGCACCGTGACGGGCACACCGGCCTCCGCCAGTCGCGACTCGACCTGCGCGCCGCGACCGCAGGTGCGGCGAGAGCTCCTGCGGGTCCTCGGCGCCGAGGCCACCGAGGTAGATGATCTGTCGGACGCCAGCCGCCGCCGCAGCGGCGCCGAACGCCGCGGCCGCACCGGCGTCGCGCCGCTCGAAGTCGTCGTCGCCGAGCGAGTGCACGAGGTAGTAGGCGATGTCACTCCCGCCGAGCGCCGCGCCGAGCGTCGCCGGATCGTGCACGTCGCCGGCGACGGCCCGGCCCGCGCCGTGGTACCGATCGGGGTTGCGGGTCATCGCCCGGACGTCGTGGCCGGCCGCGGCGAGGACGTCGACGAGGCCGGTGCCGACGAAGCCGGTGGCCCCGGCGACGACGACCGAGCGGGCTGTGACCGGCGACGTCACGTGCCGACCGAGTCGTCGCTGATCCGGCCGTCCTCGATGTGCACCGTGCGGTCGGCGTAGTGGGTGATGCGGGCGTCGTGGGTGACGATGATCGCCGACGTCCGCCGGGCCTTCATCTCGTCGCGGATGAGCCCGACGACCTGGTCGCCGAGCTGCGAGTCGAGCGCCGACGTCGGCTCGTCGAACAGCACCAACTCCGGTTCGTTCATCAGGGCTCGGCCGATGGCGACCCGCTGGCGCTGCCCTCCCGAGAGCTGACCGGGCAGGTTGGCGGCGCGGTCGGCGAGGCCGAGCTCGTCGAGCAGTTGATCGGCGCGCCGGCGTGCCGCTCGCCGACCCATCCGTTGGCGGCCGCCGAGCTCGTCCACGACCAAGAGATTCTCACGCGCCGTGAGGAACGGGATCAGGTTGACGGTCTGGAAGACGAAGCCCACCGAGGTGCGCCGGAAGTCGGTGAGCTCACCGGACGACAGCCTCGTGATGTCGCGACCGGCAACCTGCACCGATCCGTCGGTGGCGGCGAGCAGGCCACCGGCGATCGAGCACAGCGTCGTCTTGCCCGAGCCGGAGGGGCCGACGAGGGCGACGATCTCATCGCGGGCGACGGAGAGGTCGACGCGATCGAGGGCGACGACTTCCTGGTCGCCGATGGTGTACGTCTTGCGGACCTCGGCCATCCGCAACGCCGGGCCGTTCTGCTCGCCGCCCGTCACGATGCCGCTCCGATCGCCGCGGCCGGGTCGATCCGCAGCACCCGGCGCAGTGAGAAGGCGCTGCCGACGATCGCCGCGGCGAGCATCAGCAGCCCGCTGGCGACGAGGCGGCCCGTCGTCACCTCGAACGGGATCGAGCCCGGTGGAATCACGGCGTCGAGGACGAGTGACCCGCCGACGCCGAGCAGGCTGGCGACGATCGCCAGCACCACTGCTTGAGCGACGACACCGCCGAACAGCGTGCGGCTGGACGCGCCGATGGCCTTGAGCACGCCGTACAGCCCGATCCGCTCGACCGTGATCAAGGCGAAGAACAGGGCGACCACGACGACGGCGACCAGGGCGGTGACGCCGATGATCTGATTGAAGGTCGATCGTTGCTGGGCCACGCCGGGGATGGCGTCGATCGCGGCGGTCTTGGTGAGCGTCGTCGTCGCCCCGTCGGTGGCCGCGTCGATGGCTGCGGCGACCTCGTCGGCCGGTTCGTCGGTGCGCACGACGAGCGCCTGGACCGACTGGTCGGCGAACGTCTCGGCGGGGCGGTTGGCGGCGGTCACCGCCCGCCACGTGTCGATCGAGGCCCACAGGGTGGCCTGACCGGAGAACTGTGTGTCGGACACGAAGCCGACGATCTCCACCGGCGTGCGCGCCGGGCCGAGGAGGAGGACGTCGCCCGATCGCACGCCGTCGCTGCGGATGCTGTCGTCGGCGATGGCCTGCCCGGTCGGCGGTGGTTGGTCGGGCACGCCGGTGGGCGCCAGCTCGTAGCCGATGAGCGCGGTGGCGAGCAGCTCGCGGCTGTCTGGCTGGTCGGCCGGGCGAGCGCCGAGCTGCACGCTGCCGAGCCCGCCGGTGGCGGCGACGCCGTCGACGGACTCGACCGCCGACCGGACCGCCGGATCGAGCCGGCTCCGCGGCAGCGAGTCGCGGGCGTCGGTCGAGTACACGATGAGGTCGGCCTGCTGGGCCCGGTAGGCGCCGGTCGACGAGGCGAGGAGCCCGTCGAGCAGGCCGCCGAGGAACATCAGCAACACGGCGAGGGCTCCCAGGATCGCCGTGGCGGCGACGAACCGCCCGGGCCGGCGCCGCAACTCGCGCATCGCCAACCTCATGAACGCTCCCCCGATCGTGGTCGCTTCCAACGGGTCGATGCGCGCCACTCGGCGCAACGATGCGACGGTGCCGATGAGGGCGAGGACGAGGAACAGCGCCGCCCATACGATCACCGTCGTCGGGGCGAAACGCAGCGTCAGCCCGCCGATCCGGCGCCCGGCGAGGGGCCAGGCGAGTGCCGCGCCGATGGCCACACCGACGCCGGTGATCACCAGCACTTGGACGACCAGGGCCGTGGCGAGCACACCGGTCCGGGCGCCGATGGCCCGCAGCAGGACCAGCGAGCGGGACTTCTGCAGGGTGACGATGAGGAAGAACAACCCGGTCACCAGGGGCACGACCAGCCCGTAGAGGGCGAAGATCACCCGGAACGACTGGCGGACCTGGGCGACTCCTGGCGTCGTGTCCGCCGCTTCCTGTCGGGTGACGGCGTCGGCATCGGCGACGACGTCGTTGATACGTGCGGCCAGCTGCTCGGGCGTGACCCCGTCGACCGGCGCCAGCGCCAGTGCGTTGGCCGGGATGTCGGCGGCATCGGGGTTCACGGACCGGACCGTGTCGGCATAGGTGTCGAACGTCGTGAACAGTGTGGGCGTGACGCTCAACTGCACGTCGTCGGCGACACCGACCACGGCGAGGGTCACCGGCTCGCCGCGGGCAGTGACGGCGACGGAGTCGCCGACCGCGAAGTCGGCACTGCTCCCGATGGCCTCACCGGCGGCAGCCGGGCGGCGGCCCGCGGCCAGTGCCGTCGGCTGGCCGAGCTCGTTGTCGGTCCCGATGACCGCGGTGTCCGTCGCCTCCGCGTCGTTGACGACGGTCGTGAACGTTCCCTGCCCGAGGCGGCCGTGCTTGCCGACGCCGTCGACGGCGAGGATCGCCGACTCCAGGTCCGGCGTCAGCACGCTGCCCTGCAGGGTCCGCTGACCGTCGACGGCGTAGACCAGGACGGGGGCGGACTGGTTGCGCAGGGCGCCGACGAAGGAGGTCAGCAGCCCGTCCTGCAGTGCCTGCTGGAACAGCACGAGGAACAGCAGGAGGCCGATGGCCATCGCCAGCAGGCCGAAGCGGACGAGGCCGCGGCGGATCTCATGCAAGGCGAGGAACATCTCACGTCACCGGAGCACCCGGCACCGGCGGGGGGCAGCCGGTGCCGGGTGCTGCGGCAGGTCATCCGGGGAGCAGGACACCGTCGATGACGTGGATGACGCCGTTGCTGGCGTCGACATCGGTTTGCACGACGTCGACCTCGTTGCCGGCGGCGTCGGTCAGGGTCACCGCACCGTCGTCGCCGACGTTGACGGTGAACGTCGCCCCGTTGACGGTGGTGACCTCTTGGCCGTCCAGGTCGACGACATCGGCGGCCATCACCTCACCCTCGACGACGTGATAGGTGAGGATGCCGGCGAGGTCGCCGGTCGGATCGGCCAGCAGCGTGTCGAGCGTGCCGGCCGGCAGGGCGGCGAAGGCGTCGTCGGTGGGGGCGAAGACCGTGAACGGGCCGTCGCCGCGCAGCGTCTCCTCCAACTCGGCCGCCTGCACCGCGGCGACGAGCGTGGCGAAGCTGCCGGCGCCGACGGCGGTGTCGACGATGTCGCTGCCGTCGGCGTCATCGACGTCCTCGGTCATCGACATCTTCGCTCGTCTCGGCCTCGGTGGCGGTGGGAGCGTCGGTGGCGGTCGTGTCGTCGTCGTCATCGCCGCAGGCGACGAGCGATCCGGCGAGCAGAACGGGCAGGACGAGAGAGCGAATGCGCATCGGGGTGCTTCTGAGTACGGCGGGGAGGTCACCGCTTCTTCGCCGGATGGCCTCGCTCGGATGCACCTCGGCCGCTTGAGCCAGGGTTCTGCATCCGAGGCATCCCTCGGCGGCGAACATCGACGGGAGCCCCCATGACTACGACCACCGCCCTCGCCTCACCGCCGCGTCGGTGCTCGCTTGGGCGGCCGAGCGCTGGGTACCGTGACCGCGTGCCAGCGCCAGATGGGGAGGACGACGCCACGCTGGCGCGAGCCTGGGCCGCGGGCGACGACGGGGCAACCCGTCGCGTGTGGGACCGCTACGGCACCCTCGTCCACACGTTCTGCGTCCGCTCGCTCAGCGATCGCGACCTCGCCGCCGACTGCGTCCAGGAGACCTTCGTCAGCGCCTGGCGGTCCCGCGAGCGGTTCGACCCGGCCCTCGGGAGCCTGCCGGGATGGCTGCTCGGCATCGCCCGCCACCGCGTCCACGACGCCTACCGCTCCCAGGCCCGCACACCGCAGCCGCATCGCGACGAGACCGACGCCGAGCGCGGCCCGGCGGTCGACACCGAACCGGCCGACCTGGTCGAGCGGTTGCTGGTCGCCGATGCGCTGGCCACGTTGCCCGCCCGTCCCCGCCAGGTCCTCGAGCTGGCGTTCTACACCGGGCTCAGTCAGACGGCGATCGCCGAACGGTTGCAGGTGCCCCTCGGTACCGTGAAGAGCGACATGCGCAGGGCGCTGCTGCGGCTGCGCGGCGTGCTGGAGGGAGGTGACGTCGATGGGATGACGACGAGCGCGACGACGACGTCGCCGAACTCCGCGCCCTCATCGAGCGGGCCCGTCCAGCCGACATCGTCTGGGAACCGCCACCGGCGGACCTGTGGGACCGCATCGCCGCGGAGATCGACCCGGAGCAGGTACCGGCGCCGGCGACGGAGGGTGCCGTGGCTCCCGTCGTGCCCATCACCGGCCGGCGCCGCCGAGGGTGGTTGGTCGGTCTCGGCGCGGCGGCAGCGGCCGTCGTCGTGGTCGTGACGCTGGCGATCACCAGGCGAGGCGACGACGCCACGGTGGTCGCCGCGGTCGAGCTCGAGCGGCTCGGTGACACCGGGTCGGGTCGCGCCGAGTTGGTCGATCGCGACGGGACGTTCCAGGTGCGTCTGGAGACCGAAGGGGTCGATCCCGACGACGGGATACCTGGAGCTGTGGCTGATCGATCCGACCGTGACCCGGCTCGTCTCGCTCGGGCCGCTGCGCACCGACGGGATCTACGACATCCCAGCCGGCGTCGATCCGGCCGCCTTCCCGATCGTCGACGTGTCCGTCGAACCCGTCGACGGTGATCCGACGCATTCCGGTGACAGTGTCCTGCGCGGCGAGCTGACGCTGTAGTCGCGTCGCCGCCCAGGCGGCCGACGGTTTTAGGCGGTGCGGCCGCCGCTCGACCTGACCATCCACACTCGCTGAGGACGACGGCCGAAGCGTTCGCTGATCGTTCTGAAGGGTCTGGTCGTGCGCGGGAGTGCATCCGTTCGACGGGGCCGATCGGAAGGAGGGCCACACCCTCGACCCCGAAAGGTCCATCCATGAAGAGATTGCTCGCTGCCACCGCACTCGCCGCGGCGGTCACCGTCGCCGCCCCAGGCGCCACCGGTGCCCAGGACACCGCCACCGTCGCGCTGATGCACGGGATTCCTGGCGCCACCGTCGACGTGGTCGTCGACGGTGCCGTCGTGATCCCGGGGTTCGCGCCGGGCACGATGCAGGACCTCTCATCCTTCGCCGGCCAGACGCTCACCAACGTCGAGGTCCGCGCTGCCGGCACGACCGACGTCGTGATCGGTCCGATCGCTTCGCTCGCCGTCCCCGCCTCGGGCAACTGGACGGTCGTCGCCCACCTCGGCGCCGATGGCACGCCAACCCTGACGCCGTTCGAGAACGACGTCTCGCAGGTCGCCGCCGGCCAGGGCCGCCTCACTGTTCGGCACACGGCGGCCGCCCCCGCCGTCGACGTGGTCCTGGCCGACGGCAGCCGACCGTTCACCAACCTCAGCAACCCGAACGAGGCGGCCGCCGATCTGCCCGCCGGCGCGATCAGCGGAGCGCAGGTGGCGCCAACCGGTGCCGCCCCGATCGCCCCGGTGCCGACCGTCGAGCTCGTCGCCGGGACCAACCTGATCGTCTACGCCGTCGGTTCGTTGGACGGCGGAACGTTCACCTTCTACACCCAGACCATCGAGGGTCTGGGCGGTGCGCCAACCCTCGTCAACACCGGCGACAGCGAGGTGCCGGCGGGAACGTCGGGGACGGTCGTCGCGCTCGCCATCGCAGCCGGCCTCCTCAGCCTCAGCGGCGCCGGGCTGCTCGTCGCCCGGCGCCGCACCGACTGACACCGGACGCCTCGGTCCCCCCAGCGATGTCCGCCACCACCGGTTCCCGACGCGTCCTCGCCGCCGCCGCGGCGGCGGTGGCGGCGGCTGTCGTGTGCGGTACGGCGGCGATCGCCATCGGCGGTCGTGAGTCCCGCGACGAGACGGCGGTCGCGGTCACGATCGCCGTACCTCCCGTGACGGTGGCGCCGCGGTCCCCGCCCGCGGCGCCACCCACGTCGGCACCGACCACGACCACCCCGGCCAGCACCACCACGACCACCGCAGCGCTGTCGCCGATGAACTCGCTGGTCGGGGAAGCGATGACCGTCGTCCCCGCCCCGCCCGCCGTCGACGTCGCGCCGGCCAGCGTGAGCATCCCCGACATCGACGTCACGGGTGTGCCGGTGCGACCCGTCGGCGTCACAGCCGACGGGGAGTTGGAGATCCCTGGTGCGAGCGAGGCCGGCTGGTACCGCCTCGGGGCAGCGCCGGGCCAGGCCGGCGCCACCGTCGTCGCCGCCCACATCTCGTGGCAGGGCAGCACTGGTCCGTTCCTGCGTCTCGCCGAGCTGGAGCCGGGCGCCTTCGTCGACCTCGCCCTCGCCGACGGCGCCACCCGCCGCTACCAGGTCGTCGCCCGCGCCCAGTACGGGAAGCTGGCACTGCCGAAGGAGGAGATCTGGCGCACGACCGGCCCGGAGACGCTCGTGCTGATCACCTGCGGCGGGGCGTTCAACCGTGAGATCCGTCGCTACGCCGACAACATCGTCGTGACCGCCGTCCCGGTCGCCTGACGCCCTCGCGTGTCCCGCTTCCAGCCTCCGCCTCCCGGCTACGACGCCGCCGTCGACGAGTCACGACGACTTCGTCGCCTCGTCGACGACGTGCTGCACGGCGTCGGCGATCGTCCCGGGGCTGCGGGCCGCCGAGGAGCTGCAGTGGGCGGCGTGCCGCACGACCGGCAGCGCTGACGTGGTCCGAACGCTCGTCGAACTGATGGAGCAGCGCTGCCGATGAGCTGGCTGCGATCGCCGGCATCCACGCATTGAGCGCCGTGCCAGGTCCGGCGGCCACGAGCGGGCTCACCGACGCCTTGGACGACGGGCGGTGGTTCGTCACCGAGCACGCCGCCTGGGCGCTCTCGGCGCGCCCACCCCACCCCCCGGCCATGGGGCGCCTCGCTGCGATCGTCGCCGAAGGCGGCTTCCGCGCCATGCTCGCCCAGCGCACGCTGGCCGGGTGGGCCGAGCGGTGACGCCCCCGGTGTCCTCGATGCGCTGCTCGGCGCGTTGCGAACGGCCGATGGCCCGGCCCGCGCCAGGCTCGTCGACACCGCCGGCACCGTGCCGGGCGTCGCAGCGACCGCGCTGCTGGAATCGGCAGCGAGCGACGACGCTGACAGCGGTGCGGCTGGCGGCCATCGGGGCGCTCGGCTGGCGGCGAGGCGACCCGGCCCTGCTCGGCCGCCTGGCGATGATCGACGATCCCGTCGGACAAGCAGCACTGCTGGCGCTCGTCGATCGCAGCCTCGCCGATCGTCCCGACACAATCCGAGGCGACGGCCGCACGGGGAGACGCATCGCCCAGGTCGTCTTCCACGCCGATCTCGACCAGCGGTCGCGATCGGGCAGGCATCGGCGACAACGGCGGACTCGCCACGCTCGTGCGCCAGCTGTCGGAAGCCTTCGCCGCACGCGACGACGTCGCCCAGATCACGACGATCACCCGCGGCCGCACCGCCGACGCGATCGCCGACCTCGCCGGCGGACTCGACGGGCGCCAGCGCATGGCGGCCGTCCCGCTCGGCGGCGACGCCGACGTCGACCGGCGCTCCGGCTGGGCACACCGCATCGCCGTCGAACGGGGCATCCGCCGCGTGCTTCTCGCCGGCCCTCGACCCGACGTCATCCACCTCCGGATGGCCGACGTCGGCACGCTCGCCGCCGAGCGGGTCAGCCGCCACCTGGGCATCCCGGTCGTTTTCACCGCGGCGCCCGATCCCCACATCGTGCTCGAACAACTCGAGCCCACGGCCGAGCTGACCCGCCGCAACTTTGGCGCCGCCGACGAGCTGGAGCACTGGTGGTTCCGAGCCCGGATGGTCGAGCGCCTGACCAGCCGGGCGGACCACCTCGTGCTGCTCCCGCGCCGCGGGGCCACCGACCAGCTGCGCCGGGTGTTCGGCGCCACGGCGGCCGACGCCCTCGACCGGGCGACGGTCGTGCCCGAAGGCGTCGACCCGGCGCCGATCAGCCGAGCCCGCGCCGCCCTCCACGTCGCGGCTCGCGGCGGACCCACACCGCCACTGCTCGAACCGTTGCGGACTGCGATCGAACAGCTCACCGTCGAACGCCGTGGGCTCCCGCTCACCGTGAGCGTCGGTCGGCTCCACCCGACCAAGGGCATGGACCGCCTGGCGCGTGCATGGGTGGGGAGCGCCGAGCTGCGCGCGGCGACGAACTTGCTGATCGTCGGCGGCGGCCTGGAGCAGCCGACGGCCGACGAACTGGGCGTCCTCGGCGACCTCGACGACATCCTCGGCGACGCCGAGCAGCGGCGGCACACCGGTGCCGTGCTCCTCGGCCATCAACCGAACGAGGTCGTCGCCCACGTCCTCGCCGCGGCCGCGACGGGACTCCCGGGCTTCGTCGCACCGGGCGGCGTGTACGTCGCGGCCGCCGCCAAGGAGGAGTTCGGCCTGGCCATCGTCGAGGCGCTCGGTGCCGGGCTCGCAGTGGTCGCCCCGGAGGTGGGCGGACCGGCCACCTACATCGTCGACGGCGTGACCGGTGTGCTCACCGACACCCGTTCGGTCGCCCGGCTGCGGGCGGCGATCATCGAGGCCCGCCAGCTCGTCGAACGGCCCGGTCGGGTCGACCAGGCCACCGACCTCGTGCGCAGCCGCCTGACGATCGATGCGATGGCGGCCACGCTCGTCGACATCTACGACACCGTCGGTGTGAGTGTCTCGTGAAATTGCTCATCGTCACCCCCGACTACCTGTCGCACTACCTGCCGCTCAGTGCGATCGCCGCCCGGGCCGCCCGGGAGGGCATCGATGTCGTCGTCGCCAGCGGCCCAGGTCTGCGGCCGCGCGTCATGAGCGATGGGCACCGATGGACCGAACTGCGCATGAGCGCCGGGAGCAACGCCGGGCTGCGACCGGTGGTCCAGCTCAGAGACGACCTGCGACCGTTCCTCGCCGCGACCGCCCGCGGGATGGTCCCGACGCTGCGCCACCAGGCCGACCGGCGACGCCACGATCTGCTGTGGCAACCACGACAGGTCGCCGAGAAGACCATCCGGCTCGTCGAGCGCGAGGCGCCCCACGCCGTCCTCGTCGACCACCTCTGCGTCGCCGCCCGCCTCGGCCTCTACGCCGCCGCGGTGCCGGCAACAACATTCGTGCCGGGCCACCCCTCGCAGCTCCCGGTGGCCGGCGAGGTCTACGGCTTCCCGGTGGCGTGGCCCCGCTGGGTGCACCCGACCACAGTCGAGCTGGACGAGCTGCGCGGCCGCTGCATCGAGATCAGCGCTGAGCTCGCTGCCGAGGCGACGGCGGTCGTCC
>CAWAQO010000012.1:0-589169 GCA_963784255.1 uncultured Acidimicrobiia bacterium
TCGGCGTGTGCGGTGCTCTGGATGGCGGAGAACAGCGACAACGCTCTGCGGGCCGGACGGGGAGCACACTGCCATGGGTTTGCTCGGTCGCGGTGGGCGGTAGGCGTCGGGGACGATCGAGCGCGGCGTTCCACCGGATTGGCGACCGGACGGATTCCCCGGTGGCGAGGAGAGCTCACATGGTTCGCTCCGACAGTTGGTGGCACTTGAGCGTTCGCATTCCCCGGCGGACGACATGAAGCCGCCCGCACTGGAGCGTGACACTTGGCCTGGTCGCGCCGAGCCTGCTGCTCGCGGCGCTGAAGCGACAGCCGCTACCGTTCCCGGTATCGAGTTCGAGGTCGATCTCGGTGACTGCGAGGCGCGCTTTCGACCGCTCGTCGACGCCGACCGGCCAACGGTCATCCGTCTGTTTCGGGAGCTGTCGGCCGAGTCCCGCTTCCATCGATTTAACAGCGCACACACGGAGCTCAGTGACATGGAGGTGTCGTCACTGTTCGACCTTGACTATCGGGACCGATTCGCCTGGGCTGTGGAGGAGTCGTGTGACGAGGAGACGACGCCCGTGGCAGTCGGCCGGTACGTCAGCTACGGGGAGGGACATCGCGCAGACATCGCCGTCACCGTCCGCGACGACTGGCAGGGGCGCGGCCTCGGCAGCGACCTCATCGACGCGTTGGTCCTCACCGCACGACACCACGGCTTCACGACCTTCGACACCGTGGTGAGCGCCGATAACCACACGATGCTCAACATCCTTCGCAGTCGCCAGGCGTGGCTGTCGGCGGCGTCGTCGGGCGAGGTCGACGTCACGCTGAACCTCGCCGCCGCGGCCGAGCACCTCCTCGACCATCCACTGGTCCCCCTCCTCGCCGCCATGGAGCAACCGGCAGCTCGCTGAGCTGATGAAGGCGAGTGGGCCCCGGACCTCACCATCGCGGTTCGTCTCCCATGACTCACTGCTGGCGTCGTTGCACCGGGCGCGACCACCGAACGACGACCTCCGCCGCGATCCGTGCTGCGCAGAGCGGCGTGTCCGGCTGTACACCGAAGTGGTCGGGACGTCGGCGGGCTGGCTGGCGTCTTCCGCCCCGGCTGACTCACCCGTCCTGTGCCAGGGTCGCGAGCGTGGCGGTGCGCGGGGGGTGACAGCTGCATCCTGCGGCGCGCGCCGCGTGCCGCAACCGCCGGGCGGCGTGCTGAGCGGTCACCACGGCGGCTTCCGCCCAGGCTGCGGTGTACCACGGGAGCCAGACGTCCTGGTTCGGGTTGGGGCGGGGACGCGGGGCTCGGGTGTGTTCCCGAGCAGTCGTTCGCGATGTGTGGCTCAGCGAGGTGGAGGGCGAGGAAGGCGACGAGCGTGATCCTCCAGAGGTTGGCGTGGGGCTCGAAGCGCTCGGGTGACGGGAGCAGGTCGCGGGTGATCTCGACCCATCGACCGCGGGCGTCGTCGGCACCGAGCATCCCGTACACCATCGCCGCGGCGTACGCACCGACGGCCTAGTTCGCGGCGACGGGCCCTGTCCGCCGCCGCCGGTCGCGGTCGAAGAGCTCGGCGTAGGCGACGACTGCATCGAAGTCGCCGGCGATGGCGTCGACTTTGAACCGGCGGCCGAGACCGATGTGGCGTTACTCCCGGAAGTACGGCAGCGCGGTGATGGCGTCGGCATAGTGCCGCGCTTCGGCAAGTTTGGCGGGGGCCAGCTTGATCCGGCAGGCCATCTGCATCGTCTGCGCGGTCCGGCTCGACTCAGGTGAGGTCGGCACGCAAGTCACCCCAGAGCGGTACCGGCGGCCGGAACCTGCTCGCCGGTCGTCGAGAGGGCTGTCCACGCTGCCGACGACGGGAGTTCGGTCCCGCCGGATCCGTCGATTCACAGGTCAGCGATCCTCTTGTCTTGCAGCGATAGCTGCTCCGAGGCGGCGCTGCGATCATCGAGGTTGACGTCGGCGAGCGCTTGCAGCTCCTCATCGGGTGCTTCCTCCACGGCGATCAAGCTGTTGTCGCCAGATGTTGCCCGCAGTAGCTCGTCGAGCTTGCGCTGCACGGCAGTGACCTGCCGTGCCTGGGTGTGCTGGATGACGAACACCATCACGAACGTGATCGACGCCGTCACGCTGTAGAGCACGGTCGCCCACCACGTCGGGAAGCCGGCGGCTGCTCCCACGATTGCCCAGACCAGAGCCAGCAACGCTGCGGCCACGCCGGCCCCGGCGTCCGCCACGATCTCTCCGACACGGTGCAGCAGCCTGCTGGCCCAGTGCCGAGCCAGCCAATCGTCGTGATGGGTAGCACCGCGAAACAGCCCCCTCCGCCATCGCGTTCCATCACGTTCATTCACGAGGTCGTCTTGGCGGTCGGTTATCCGTTGGCGTCGGTCGCTGCACATCGCCACCCGAGCTACCCGGTGCACTCCGAGCACACACGGCATCATCAGGGCTCGACTACCACATCCCGACGAGATCGTCGTGGTCGTCGGTGCGCTGTCTGGTTGTCGTGCCCCGGTCGAAGTCCGACACCGTCGTCGACGCGGTCATGACGGGGTCGTTGTCCCTCTTGTTCATCCTGCTTGGCGTACGTGCCCATGATCGACGGCGATCCGACCGATCACCGGCCTCGTCGTGGCGCAGCACGTCGACACGATCGGCGGCGAGGCGGTACAGGGCGTCATGGTCGTCGCGGGCGATCGCCAGGCATGGCACCGCGACCCGCATGGCGAGGACGCCTCGATCGCGCGCAAAGGTTCCGCGAAGATTTCGGCCCTCCGCGTTAAGGAGGCGTGAAGCTTCCTCCTACGGGCGTGTGCCAGACCTATGAAGGATCGGTGCCCGGGGTCGTCTCGCAAAGCGGCCGTGTCACCGGAGGCTGACGGTGTCGATCGGTAGGGGTTCGCTGGCCAAGAGGATCTTGATCGGCAAGCCGATCGCGACCTCGGACGAGGGGCATCAGCGGTTGCCCAAGCGGGTCGCCCTGCCCGTGTTCGCGTCCGATGCCATCTCGTCGACGGCGTACGCCACCGACGAGATCCTCGTCGTGCTGCTCATCCAGGCCGGTATCGGCGCCGCGGCGTGGGACCTCCTCGTGCCGCTGGCGATCGTCGTGGCGGTGCTCCTGGTGATCGTCGTGGCGTCGTACCGCCAGACGATCTACGCCTATCCGTCCGGTGGCGGGTCGTACGTCGTGTCACGGGAGAACCTCGGTCGTACGCCGGCGTTGGTCGCCGGCGCTTCGCTGCTCACCGACTACATCCTCACCGTCGCCGTGTCGATCGCCGGTGGCGTGCTGGCGATCCAGTCCGCGTTCGGGTTCGACAGCCGCTGGCACGTACCGCTGTGCCTGGCCCTGATCGCCGTGATGACGATCGCCAACCTGCGGGGCCTGAAGGAATCGGGAGCGGTCTTCGCCCCGCCGACGTACCTGTACATCGTGATGCTGATGCTGTTGATCGGTGTCGGGTTCTACCGCATCTTCGTCCAGCATGTCGGGCCGATCCCCCTCGAGGACCTCTCGCCGGATGCTCAGGAGCTCGCCCGAGGCACCCAAGCACTCAGCGTGCTCCTCCTGCTACGGGCATTTTCCTCGGGTGCCGTCGCCCTGTCCGGTGTCGAGGCGGTGTCCAACGGGGTTCCGGCGTTCCGTCGGCCCGAGAGCCGCAACGCGGCGACGACGATCGCCGTCATGGGCGCCATCCTCGGCACCTGCTTCCTCGGCGTGTCGATCCTGGCCTCCCACCTCCAGCCGTACCGCGGCGACGACGACCCGACCGGCATCGCGTTGATGGCCGAGTACATCTACGGCGGCAAGGGTGTCCTGTTCTGGGTGACGCAGCTCAGCACATTCGCCATCTTGATCCTCGCCGCCAACACGGCCTACGCCGACTTCCCCCGCCTGTCATCGATCATCGCCCGCGACGGCTACCTGCCACGCCAACTGGTCAACCGTGGTGACCGTCTCGTCTTCTCCAACGGTGTGGTCTTCCTCGCCCTCCTGGCGGGTGTGCTGATCGTCGTCTTCAAGGGCAACATCTCCGCCCTGATCCCGCTTTACGCCTTCGGCGTGTTCACCGGGTTCACCTTGAGCCAGGCCGGCATGGTCGTCCACCACTTCCGGCTGCGCGAACCACGATGGCGGGCCTCAGCAGCGGTCAACGCCATCGGCTGTGTCGCCACCGGGATCGTCGCGCTGGTGGTCGTCGTGTCCAAGTTCACCGAGGGTGCTTGGATCCCGGCCGTGATCATCCCGGCGCTGGTCGTGGCCTTCCGGGCGATCGCCCGGCACTACCGCCAGGTGCGTGCCGCAGTCACCGTCGACACGACGTACAAGCCGATCCGCCGTACCCATCTCGTCGTCGTCCTCGTCGGCTCGGTCCACCGGGGTGTGCTCGAAGCCATCCAATACGCCCGATCGCTCGCCCCAGAGCGACTGCTCGCCGTGTCGGTCGTGACCGATCAAGCCGAGCAGGAACGGCTCGTGCAGGACTGGGCCGACCACGAGATCCCCGTCCCCCTGCACACCATCGCCTCCCCGTACCGAGAGATCACCCGCCCAGTCCTCGAGTACCTCGACGAGCTCGACGCCGAGAGCCCCGACGACGTCATTACCGTTGTCATCCCCGAGTTCGTCACCGACTGGAAGCAGCAATGGCTCCACAACCAGACCGCCCTGGCCCTGAAGGCCCGACTGCTCTACCGGCCCAACACGGTCGTCACGTCGGTGCCCGTCATCGTCGACCGCGAGTCGACACCAGGCCAATGAAGAGCGACGACCTCATCTACGTCGGCCGTGCCGTCGCCGACGCCGGCGGCGTCACCATGGCGTGGCCATCGGCGCGCCCCTCCGGCGGCTCGTTTGTGGCTGAACACCGGCGGGTAGCGAGTGGCATGACACGGATAGGAGTTGGGACCTTTGCGCTCGTTGCATGCGCCCAGCTGCTCACGGCCTGCGTCGTCGCTGCCGGCTCAAGCAACGACGGCTCGAGCGCGGCGTTCGTATTCCTTCTCCTGCCCTTCGCGTTTGTACTGCTGATGGCGGGTCTTGCGCGGCGCCGGCTCCGGTCCTCTCGAGGCCGAGTTCGATCGTCCACCGAGCGCGACACAACGAACGAGCAGGTGATGCGCGCCGAGTTGTCGGTTCTCGCGGATGATGTCATCCGTCTGGAGCCGCGGGTGGTGCTGAACGAGACGTCGCGCGACGACTACGAGGCGGCGACTCACCGGTACCGGGTTGCGCAGGCGGCTCTCGACTACGCCAAGGAGCCCGTCGATCTGGTGCGGGTGCAGCGCGTCGTCGACGAAGCGAATTGGTCGATGTCTCGGGCGCGGGCGATCCTCGAGGGCCGCCAGCCGCCCGATCCTCCGTCGCCGCTACAGCGTCCCGGGCCGCACGGCGAACCGGCGGTGGGTGTGGACGATGGTCTCCAACCCGTGTACGTCGATTCGCCCGCAGCGTTCCGATCCGGCTGGTTTAGCGGTGGGGGTGGCCTCTTCGGCGGCCTGCTACTGGGTTCGATGTTGGGAGGCCTCGGCGGGGGATGGGTGGTGGAAGAACGTGTCGACGATGTCGACGAAGCCGACCCCGAGGTCGCCGACTGGTAGCTCTCCGTGTCCGCAACGGCAGTGTCGACTCCGGCGGCGCGCGGCAATCGCGACGATGCGCTCCTGCGCGCCCGTGCAGGCGAAGGGATGATGGGCGGCGCCCGGTCGACGGCGACGCCACGTCGCGATCGCCGGCTGCTCACGCTCGCCACGACGGCGGGATGGATGGCGGGACGGCAGAACTCGCGGCGTCCCGGATCCTGGCAGGACCACGCAGCGTCCGCGAGGTGTCGTCCATCGTCGTAACCAGCGTCGCCATCCCGCCCAATGCGGCGGCGCGGTGGACGGTGGGGCGGCTGGCTGGCGCCCCGGACGGACAGCCCCTTGGCAGGACTTGCGGGGCAAGTTGGGGGGTGCGCGTGTCCGCAACGATTCCGCCATCGCTGACGTTCGCCGTCGGCGCGAGGCCGGCGGGTCCCACTCTTTCGAGGCCATCACATCGTCGTCTACCGGCGCTGGAGCCGGGTCACCGTCCTCCGCCTGGTCGGCAAGGTGGACGTTGGCCACCAGGCGCGGGCTCGGCGAGGCATCGGCGAGACCGAGGTCGGCCCGGGCGAGTGGCTTGTCTTCCACCTCACCGGCGTCCGGGTTCGTCTCGTCTTCCGGGCGCTCGGGCCTGGTCGCCGCCCGTCATCGCCCGCCGGAGCGCGACGTCAAGCTGGGCGCGCAGCCGGCACAGCGAGGCCCGGGGCGACGACGGCGAGGACTGGTGCAAAGGGCGAGAGTCCGGGCATTGTCAGCTACGTCGGCGCGGCGCATGATGCTGACGTGGTGTGGTCGGTGCGGGCCTACCGGGTCGCCGCTGGCTCGCTCGCGGTCCTGGCCGGGGTGGTCAGCGCGTGCGGGACCGCAAGCGACCAGACAGGACCGGCGCCTGCTCCAGCGGCCGCCCAGCCAGTGGCGACCGTTGCTGGTGTCTCCGAGCGAGGGGCCGCCCTTCACCGTTGTCACCGTGTCCGGTGAGGGCTGCACCGGACCATCGCCGACGGTGACGGGCGAGCTCGAGAGCCCGACGGGTGACGGCGGGCCGGGCGGTACGGGCACCATCCCGGGTGCCAGCGGTGTCTTCTTCGTCGCCACGCCTGACGACTCGGGTGTCTGGGCGCGCTCGTTCATCGTTCCACCGGTTGTCCCGCCCGGCGCCTACCGCGTCGTCGCCCAGTGCACCACCGGGCCCGACGCGGCGCCCGTGGTGTACGCCCCGCAGCCGATCGAGGTGCTGGCCGGGGACTCGGCCTCCATGTCGGTGACGCCGACGCGGGCGCCTGCCGGTGTCGACGTGGTGCTCGACGTTGCCGGCTCAGTGTGCCGAGGATCCTCCCCGCAGGTCGAGGTGCAGGTTCATCCAGCGGGCAGCGAGGAGGGCGGCGAGTTCGTTGCCGCCGCCGTGTTCACGCCCGATGGCGATGGCAACTGGTCGGGGCAAGTGGTGATCCCGGCCGGCCCGCCCGCCACGTACGTGGTCGGTGCGGTGTGCAACCTTGAGGGCCAGCCGTTCTTCATCTACCTTCCGGCGTCCACATCGGGCGAGGTCCCCAGCGCCCGTCTGGTCGAGATCCGGGGTCAGCTCCCTTCCTCCCGCTGAGAGCGGCGCTCGTCAGCGACATGGCAGCAGTGGCCGACGGGGTCACCCATTGCCCCGCTGATGCCTGAGTCGACGGGCCCGTCCGTGGGCGCACAGCCACCACGTCGGTCTCGAATCGCTGCTCGACGAGCCGATTGCGAGGTGTACCGTGCCGTCTGGCGGGCGGGCCTCGGTCGTGTGCGCAAACGGTCGTCCGCCCGGCCGTAGCCCCGACCGGGGACCGCCCCCTTGCCGCGGGTCCCAACCGGCACGGCGCCCAACCGCCAGCGCGTGCACTTCCCGAGCCTCCTGCACCTGGCGGGTGACGCCGGTGTCAGCCATCGTCGATCGTGCGTTGGCCGGCGATGAGGGGTTCGCCGAGCTCGCCGGCGCGGATCGTGAACGCATCGGTGACGGCCGTGGGGCTGCCGTTCCAGCGAAGCTGGACGTGCACGGTCGCCTGCCCGGCGTCGGCGTCGATGAGCACGACGTCGTCGACCTCGATGTCGTTGTCGTCCCAGAATCCGACGTAGTACTCGTACGACCGTGCCTTGCCCCGCTGGAACTCTGGTGCGAGCTGCGCCCACGAGGTGGCGTAGTCGCCGGCCGCGACGCTGTCGTAGTAGGAGCGGATGAACGTGTCGGCCTCCGGCGCCGTGAGCAGGGCGGTCGCGTCGCCACCTTGGGGCGGAGGGGCCGGTTGCGCGGTCGGCGGTGCCGTCGCCGTGACTTGTGCCCCCGCAGCCGACGGCGCTGTGACGATGTCGGGCGGCGGGTTGGTGGGTGGCGCTGAGACGGCGGCGGTGGATGGTACGGGCGTGACGACCAGTGGCGTCGTTGTCGGTGCCGGCGTGACGGCGAGCGTTGGTGGTGTCGGTGTCGTCGCCGCAGCCTGCTCGACGGTCGGATCGGCCGCTGTGGGGGCGACGACGACACGGGCTGGTTGCGTCGGAGGCGTCGTCGTCGCCACCGTCGTCGACGGCGAGGATCACCGCGATGGTCGCCGCGGCGAGGCCGACGATCATGGCGGCGATGACCGTCCACATGCCACGCGCCCTCCGCATCGGTCTGGGCGGGTCGCGGTCGACGACCACGGTCGGGGTTTCGTCGACGAGCACCGTTGCTGGAGGCGTGCCCGGGGTCGGCGCAGGGAGCGGTACCGTGGCCCCCAAGGCCTTCGCTGCGTTGGCGAGTTGCTGACGGAACTCCGGCAATGTCGGACGGCGGGCCGGGTCGGGATCGAGGGCCCGCGTGATGGGTTGCGCCAGCGCTGCCGGCACCGTGGCGGGCAGAGCCGGCGGCGGGTTCGTGACCTTGCGCGACAGCATCGCCTGCACGTGTTCGTCGTCGCGGCGGGAGAACAGCGATCTACCGACGAGCGCGGCCGCCAGGGTGGAGGCGAGGCCGTACAGGTCACTCCACGGGCCGTCGGGTTCCCCGTGGACGATTTCCGGTGCGACGTGCTCGGGGGTGAAGGCGAAGACATCCGTGGTCGCGGACCGGACCCCGAGGAGCCGGGCAATACCGAAATCTCCGAGCTTCACCCGCCCGTCGTGGCCGAGCAGGACGTTGCCCGGCTTGACATCGCGGTGGAGGATCCCGATCTCGTGGGCCGCGACAAGGGCGTCGGCGACGGACACCCCGACCGTTGCCACCAGGTCAGCGGGGAGCGGGCCCTCCGCCGCGATGACGTCGGCAAGTGAGCCGCGATCGAGGTACTCGGTGACGAGGTACGGCTCGTCGGCCTCCGACCGTCCCGCGGTGTAGATCGTGACGACGTTGCGATGAGCGGACAGCCGGGCGATCGTCTGAGCTTCCCGTCGGAAGCGCCGCCATACTCCGGGGTCGGCGACATCACATCGCAGGAGCTTGACGGCGACCAGACGGTCGAGCGACTCCTGGCGCGCCAGATAGACGACCGCTGCGCCACCACGCCCCAGCGGCTGCAGGATTGTGTACCCCGGCAGCGCCGGCCCCTGGGCTCGATCGGGCGTGGCATTCGCTCCGCAGTGCGGACAGAACGCCGCGCCCGGCGGAACGTCGGCGTGGCACCGCCCGCATGCGGTCGTCACGCCAGGGATCCCCGCCACGGGCCCGCACTACCCGCTCGGGCCGCCGTTCGAACGTGCGCTGAGCGGCGTGACGACCGTGGTGCTGCCGCGCTTGGCGCATTGTGAACGACTGGGGCGTCGATCCGGCGCAGCATGGGAGGCTCCGACTGGAGCGCGACAGGTCCCGAATCGGTACGGTCGAACCGTTCGGCTTGCGACGTCGGCCGGCGGTCGTCGTTACGCAGCGGCGGATGGGACGGCATCGCCACTGCGGCATGACGGTTCGTCAGTTTCCCGGGATCAGTCCGTCTCAGCCGTTCGACGGAACGCTCAACTGGAGGCGGAGTGGCGGCGTGACGTGGCATGACCAGCGACCAGCGGTGAGCTCCTGACTCGGGTTCTCTCGCGTGCGGCAGGGCATGCTCCGGTCCCTCGTTGCTCCAGCCCCCGGCGACGCTGCACGTGGAGCGAGCCGGTGATGTCTTCAACCTGTCCGAACTTGATTCCCGCTCGGGTAGGAGACGCTGATCGATCCGATCTCCGGAACGGTGTGCAACCGGCTTCCGGGCTCATACCTGCGGCGTTGTGGCGTGCGGTGATGCCTTCCCCGGAAGAGGTCGTCCGGGCTCGGCGGCGACTGCACCGCAAGGCACTCCTCATCGGTGGCCTGGTCGCCGCCAGTTACTGGTGTCTCGTACTGTCGTCGCTACCGCCGATGATCCGTTTCGCGGCCGCTGGGGTGCTCGTCGTCGCCCTCGTCGCGGTTGGGACGTGCATCATGCACGACGCCAACCATGAATCGTTCTCGACCCGCCGATGGCTGAACCGGCTGTTGGCGTACACGTCGGACGCCCTCGGTGCGAGCTCATGGCTGTGGCGCTTCCAACACAACACGTTGCACCACGGCAACGCCAACGTCGTCGGGGTGGATGCCGACATCGCGTTGTCCCCACTCGCCCGGCTCGCTCCGTCCCAAGCGTGGCATCGCTGGTACCGGGCCCAACACGTCTACATCTGGCCCCTGTACGGGTTCCTCGCCCTCAAGAACCTGCTCGTCAGCGACACTGTCGCCCTCGTCACCAGACGACTCGACAGCCAGCCGCTCCGCCAACACGTGCGACCCGCCGTCATCGCCGCAGGTGATCGCCGGCAAGCTGGTCCACGTCGACCTGGGCGGTGCTGATACCGCTCAGCTTCAACCCGTGGTGGGCCGTCGTCGCGTTCTACCTCGCATGTTCGTGGATGGTCGGGTTCCTGCTCGCGATCACCTTCCAGCTCGCCCACTGCGTCGACATCACCGACGATGCACGATCGTCGTCCGCTCCACGTCGGGGCGACGACTTCGCCGTCCACCAGCTCGCCACGACGGCCGACTTTGCCGTCCCATTCCCGGTCATCGGCCAGTCTGGTCCGGTGGATGGTCGGCGGCCTCGATCACCAGATCGAGCACCACTTGGCCCCGCGTCTGCCCCACACCATCTATCCGACTGTCGCCCGACGCTTCCGTCGGGCGTGCGCCGACCACGGCATCTCCTACCACCTCCATCCGAGCGTGTGGTCCGCGCTGCGTTCACACACCCGATGGCTGCGCGCGATGAGCACCCGACCAACGAAGGCCCTTGCACCGGGCCGAGTCGGGCGGACGCATGCGCGCCCGCCCCGAGACCAGGGGTCGGCCCGAGGTCCCGGGCTGCCCCGTAATCCTCCGGACACGGTGTGCCCGTAGGCCCCGGGTGGCTGTCGCTCTGTTCGACCGGCGAGTGGGCCTTCTCGATCAACCACTACGGCGTCGCGCTCTTCCGCCACGTGCGACTCGGCACGATCAGGAGACAGCGCGGCGGCTGGGCCAACCGCCTGCCTGACAGCTTGAGACCTCGAGGTTTGGACTCGGCATCGCGCTGATCCTCGGTGGCGAAGCACCGACTCGCGTCCGAGACGACTGCGGTGAGCACGACGAATGACACCTCGACGAGGGCGACCTACGGTGTCTCAATATTCGTCGCCGCCGCCTGTGTGCGCACGTTGACTGAAGCACGCAGCCGCGTTGGGCGACGACGCCGTCTGGAGGTGGGCGCGGCCTCTTCTGTTGTGGAACGACGAATTCAAGCTTGTTGGGGCCGTGCCGCGGCACCGCCGAGCGTCAGCAGGCGCGGAAACGTGCCCATCGGCGATGTGTCCGGCGCGGGTTTCTCGAGGAGCGTGATCGGCAATAGCTCTGATGCTCTCACGTCGCTCTGGTCCTCGGCGATGTCCCCACACGGAACGGCGCGAGGAACACAGCGATGGAATCAACGTGGCAGTCCACTGATGACAGCTTCGTCGGTCATGACTCCCTCGTTCGGGCGGTCCAAACGCCGCCGATGCCGACCGCGGCCGACGGTGATCACCAGCACGCGCATGCGCCGGCACGCGACGTCAACGACGACGTGCGCATTGTCGACGGTCAGGACCTGTCGATGTGGGTGGATCGACGGGTGCGCAGCTCGGACGGCGACTCGCTCGGAATCACCGTGGGCGTCCACGTCCACGGTGACTCCCCGCACCCCGTCTGGCTGATCGTCGACACGGGAAACCCCGGCACGCCGACGGTAATGGCACCGGCCCGCGGGTCATCGCTCCTCGGCGACGACATCGTCATCCGCCCCGACCGAGACACCGTGCTGACGGCCCCGACCGTGAACGGCCTGAACGCGATGGACCCCGACGATGCACGATCACTGGTCGACCACTACGTGCGCCGCGCCTGTGTGATCGTCGACCCGTCCCAGGGATGCGTGTCGTGAGCACGCCGGAAGCCCAGGCCGCGCGGGCTGCCGGCGCTGCGGTGGCCCCAGCACCAATGTCGCCCACGACGAGCCCGAGACGCCGACCTTGATCAATGTTCCCGCCCGACGGCCACCTCACTCCAGGAGGCACCGGGCGGAGCGGTGACCCACCCCCCAGCGGCAGCCTGAGCGGCGGCACGCACCCCCTCCCCCTCACGTCGATCGGCGCGGACCGCGGGAGCCTGAAGGCCAGCGACGCTCACCGGCACGGCATTCCGGTCCTCACGAATCTGTCGAACCCGACCCCTCCAAATTCTCGCGTCCGGTGTCGACGGGACCGCGACGTCCTCGCCGTTGCGGTGGCTGGCCGCTGCCAGACACCTACGGGTCGCGACAACATGCGCGGCTTGGATTCGGGCGAGCTGTCTCACCCGGCCGGACCGAGAACGCCGCCGTTCGACGTCTCTTGCGAAGGTTGCCAAGGCGCTCGGACACGGCGACGCCGATGCCGAGGCGGCCGCCGTGTTACCCGTCGAGCACGGACGTGACGCGATCACGATCAGCGGCGGGGCCCAGGCCTGGCGGGCCGCCGGCCAATGCTTCGTCACGAACGATCACTGACATCACACCCGACAGGCGCTCATCCAAGTCACGACAACAGGACGACGCGGTATGGCGTCGGTGTTCTGCCCCCACACCGCCCGGACATCCCGGCGGTAGCTGACACCTGCTGGAGCGGTATCCCGCGTGACTCGGACACACCCGGCCCGGTCCCGTTTCCATTTGTTGGGGTTCAGCCGACTGGTCGGTGTCGGCCGTGCGATCTCGGATCGGGCGGGCGTGGGCCGTGAAAGTGGCGTCCGCGTCGAGAAAGTTCCGCGGCGTGGTCGACGAATCCCCTGCCGTCCCCCAGCGCCCAGTCCAAACCCGTTGGTACTGTCCGCGACACCGACAGGAGTGGGGTTCCCTGGCAGGAGGGCAAACGTGCGGCGCAGATCATCGATCCGAGTGGTGTCGCTGACTGCGGCGCTGTTCGTCCCAGCGGTGGGCGTGGTGGCGATCACGGGTGCCATCCAGTCCGCATCCGCAACGCCGCCCTCCGTGCTCGCCGGTCGACAGGCCCCCGGTGAGCCCACCGATCAGCCGCCCGGTCGGTCCGCCGCCGAGCACCCCAGTGGGACCGCCGCCCAGCACGCCCGTCGGTCCACCCCCCGGACGACCGGTGGGTCCGCCGATCAGCAGACCCGTGGGACGGCCCTGTCCTCCGGTCAGCCCCGCCGTCGACCAGCCCGGGGCGCAACCGTCGGGCAGGGCAGTGGGTCGGCCGTAGCGTCGAAGCTCGCCGCAGGGTGGGACCGAGCCGCGCTGGTCCTGCTCCTCACGGGGTGTGCGATCACGCCCTGCGTGTTCACCACCAGCGTGACCGACGTCTTCTACCTGCCGAAGTTGGTCGCGCTCTGGGGGCTGCTCACGACGGTGTCGTTGTTGATCGTCGTCAGCATCCTCACGGACGAGCCCCGCCCTCGGTTCAAGTGGATCGGCGTCGTCGATGCGCCCCTCGCGGCGTTCGTGGTGCTGATCCTCGTCGCGCTCGCCATGTCCACGGACCGGCGGCAGAGCCTGTTCGGGGAGGCGTTGCAGCACCAGGGCGTGCTGACCACGCTGCTCTACGTCGGGTTCTTCTACGTCGCACGATCGCTGGTCCGCGACCTCATCCGGATGCGCCTGCTCCTGGCTGCGGTGGCGATCGGCGCCACGATCGTGTCCGGGTACGCGATCGTGCAGAAGCTCGGGCTGGATCCGATCTGGGACGGCCGGTTGCCCTCAGGACGGGTGTTCTCCACGATCGGCCAGGCGAACGCGCTGGCCGCCTACCTCGTCCTCGCCATCCCGATCACCGCCGCGCTGGCGCTCACGTCGGCGAGGGTCCTGCGGCTGGCCGCGCTCGCCGCCGTCGCCGCCATGATCGGCGCGCTCGTCCTCACGTACAGCCGAGGCGGGTACCTGGGTTTCGGGCTGGCGGCGGCGGTCTTCACGTACGGCGTGCGGGACCGGATCACGCTGCCGTGGGGCGCCGCACGCGCGTACACCGGCGCTGCGATCGTCGCCATCGTGCTGGTCGCTCGCCGTCGTCGCACCAGTCCGGTCGACGATCACCGGACTGTGGCACAGCGCCTCGCGCGTCAGCGCGCTGGATGACGACGAGTCGGTCGATGACCACCTCGACCTGTGGAGGGTGGCGATCGAGATCGTCGAACGTCACCCGTTCGTCGGCACCGGACCGGAGACCTTCCCCGACCAGTTCGCGCGATACGGCCCGGCGGTTCTGCCGGCGGCAACGGTGCGCTACTTCGAGCAGTTCCGCGTCGAGAGCCCCCACAACCAGGTGCTCGCCGTCGCCTCCGGCGCCGGCATCCCTGCGGCCATCGCCTACCTCGCCGTCCTGGTCGGGTTCGCGCGCACGCTCTGGCGGCGCGCCAACCGCAGCACGGACCCCGCCGAGCGCGTGGCCATCGTGGCCGTCGTGGCCGCCGGAGCGGGTCACCTCGTGACGGACTCGTTCATGACCGCCGAGGTCACCGGGAGCTGGTTGTTCTGGACCCTTGCCGGTGGCGGCATCGGGATCGCTGCGATCGGGACCGCGCCCACGGAAGCGGTCGCCACCCGTGCGTCGCATGCCGGCGAGGTTCGGGCGCCCGACTAGATGTACCTGGCCGTGACGTTGGTGTCGGTCTCCTGGCGCGAGAAGACCCCCGGGCATTGTGGAGATAGCCGTCTTCACAAACCGGAGGTCTTCGTGGCTCACCGTAACGCTCGTCTCACTGTCCACGGCCGCCGCCTGCTGGTCGAACGCATCCGTGGACAGGGCCAAGCCGTCGCCCACGTGGCCAAAGCCATGGGCGTGTCTCGGCAGTGCGCTCATCGCTGGTTGGCCCGCTTCGACGCCGAAGGCCACGCCGGCCTGATCGATCGCAGCTCACGACCACACACGACGCCGACACGAACCAGCGCTGCGGTTGAGGCAGCGGTGGTGGCCGCTCGGCTCGAGCATCGACGTGGTCAAGACTGGCTCGGCCCCGAGCTCGGCGTCCCGGCCCGCACCGTCAGTCGCATCCTGCGCCGCCACGGCATGCCATGCCTGTGCGAACTC
Source organism: uncultured Acidimicrobiia bacterium (assembly GCA_963784255.1). Taxonomy (GTDB): domain Bacteria; phylum Actinomycetota; class Acidimicrobiia; order Acidimicrobiales; family Ilumatobacteraceae; genus JALZMG01. The sequence goes on from CAWAQO010000012.1 coordinate 15,127, forward strand.
GACCCGCTCACCGGTGCAGTCATCCGAACCTCCAAGACCACAGCCGTGCGTTATCAGCGGGCCCGCCCCGGCGAGCTGGTGCACATGGACGTCAAGAAGATCGGGCGCATCCCCGACGGCGGCGGCTGGCACGCCCACGGCCGCCAGATGGGCTCCACCGCCGCCCGCAAACGCACCAAGGTCGGCTTCGACTACGTCCACTCACTCGTCGATGACCACAGCCGCCTCGCCTACTCCGAGATCCATGACGACGAACGCGGCGCCACCGCTGCCGAGTTCCTGACCCGAGCCGCCGGCTACTTCGCCGCTCACGGCATCACGAAGATCGAGCGGGTCATGACCGACAACCACTGGACCTACAAGAACACACACGCTGTCGCCGAGGTCATCGCCCAGGTCGGCGCCCGACACAAGTTCATCAAGCCCCGGCGGCCGGCGGATCGGGGTGGGGGCGTGGGCGTCCTCTGTGACCTGGTTGCGGTCGGTGTGCGGAAGAGCTTGAGAGGGCCGTGCGGCGCTACCCGCGGCTGGCGCCGTCATGACCGCCGAGTTGGTCGAGGCCCTCCTCGGTCGGCAGTAACCACCCCCATCGGACACGCTGCGTGGGCTACGGTGCCGTTCCGGCGGGCGGCCCCTCGGTCGTCGAGCGTGCGGTCACTCCGCCCGACCGGCGCCCCGATCGGGGGTCGCCCCCTCGTGTAGTCCGGGCACGCCGACCGGCGGGCTGGCGTCGTTGTGCACATCGGCGAGTTCGTCCACGCGCGCCGTGCGTTCGCCTTTGAGTGACCCGACTGACACGGCACCGTTTCGTGCGTGCCCGTTCGGCGAGCAGCGCCCACGGGTTGACGAACTGGTCGAGCGTGCGACTTGACCATTGCCGCATTCGACCGATCGTGTGTTCGCGTCGCCGACGACGGAGGTTGCTCGGAGATCCGAGCGCCGCCCACGCTCGGATCTCCGACGGACCGAACCTTCGGCCGGTACCGTCCGCCTCGGCGCCGACCTTCGGTCGGTGAGCTACGTGCATACGAATCGCACGCTCGGAGCGGGTAGGCATCCGTGAAACCCCGTGCACACCACCATCGGGGCGAGTAGTCCTCGTGTGGGGGACAGGTCCGGCAATCCGATCATGGTGCGTTCTCTCGCAGCGCGTGGCGCGCGCCGACGGGTCGCGGTGCTGCCTGGGTTTGTCCTGTGAGTACGCCGAGAGCCGCCCGCACTGGTCTTGGGGAGCGAGCGCGAGGTCGTTGAGCGTCCGTGGGCCTTCGCCCGGTACCCGGTGCAGGGCTGCCTAGCCCTGGTTGTCGAACAGGGCAACGAGACCGGCGACTTCAGCACTCGGATGACCGGACGCGACGGCCACGCAATCAGCAACTTGCGTCCGGCCGCTTGGAGTTGCTGACGGCCGTGAACAAAGAACAGCGAGACCTGTCGAGTCGATGAAGCTCACGTCGCCCAGATCAACAGCGACGTCGTCGTCGTTGGCCTCGATCACGTTCTTGACTTGCTCTTGGAACAGAGACTTCGCCGACATGTCCAGGTCTCCGGAGACGTGCAGGACGACCCGGCCGTCGCGTCCTTCTGACCAGATTCCGCTTGCGGTAATGCGTCACCCATCGCGCTCGGCCCCGTCACGCATCCTCGTCTGGTTGTCGCCACGCCGTTGAGACGGGCTCGCTACCGTCCGCGTGCCTGCGAGCGCGACTCGCCCACCACGATCGTCCGCTCCACTTTCCTGCCCGCCTCCCCGGCCCCCGATGGCCCATCACCCGTCGGCCTCAATGTGCGCCGGACCGTACATTGTCGGGGCTGCGGGTCCACACCCGGCCCCGCACGCCTCACTGGCGTCGGGCGACTGCCCGGGCGAGAACCGGCGCCACGTCGGGCCGGTCGAGCAATTCGACCCTCACATCGCGAAGCCACAGGACGGTCTCCTTTGACGCGGCGCGGGGTAGGGGTCGGTCGCACGCTGCCAGAAGGAGCAACCATGAAACCTGTTGACAGGACGTATGACGGCTGGATCGGCCTCGACGCGTTCGACGCCGATGGCGACAAGGTCGGCGAGATCGCCGACATCTACTACGACGACGCCACGGGGCGTCGGAGTGGCTGGCGCTCAAGACCGGTCTGTTCGGGATGAAGCAGACATTGGTTCCGATCCACGGCTCCCAGCCCTCCGGCGACAGTGACCTGCGGCTCGCCTTCGACAAGGACCTGATCAAGGACGCGCCACGGTCGATCCCGAGGGGCACTTGTCGCCCGACGAGGAGCGGGAGCTGTGGTCCCACTACGGCTACGACTACGCCGACATGACTGCGAAGAAGGAGTACGGCTATGGCAAGGCGTACGGCCGGGAACGCGCCGACGAGGGCTACAACTGGCATCGGGACGATACCGACACGGTGACCCGTTCCGAGGAGGAGTTGCACGTCGCCAAGGGGCGCACCGAGCGCAAGGAGACGGGCAAGGTCCGGCTCCGCAAGTACGTCGTCACCGAGAACGTCAAGATGGAGGTGCCGGTGACCCGTGAGGAGGTACGCGTCACGCGTGAGCCGGTCAGCGGCAACGAGGCGGCGCGCGATGACGGCAAGATCCGCTCCGGCGCGGCCCGGTGACATCGGTGAGGTCGAGCAAGAGGTCGTCACCTACGAGGAGCGGCCGGTCGTCACCAAGGAGACGGTGCCGAAGGAGAAGGTCCGCCTGGAGAAGGACACCGTCACCGACACCGAGACGGTAGAGGACCAGGTCCGCAAGGAGAAGGTCGACATCGAGGGCGACGTCCAGCAGTCGCAGCGTCGGCGGTGACCATGCGACGTCTCGTCTTTGCCACCCTCGCCGCGGCCGTGTCGCTCGGGTTCGCGGGCCTCGCCCACGCCGACGCGGAGGACTCGGCCACGCCGACGACGCTCGCCGTCGACGCCACCTCCCCGGGTGACCGTCGAGTCCGAGGACACCGCCACCGCCGCCGACGACGACGACGACAGCGACAACACCGGCTGTGGGGTCTGGTCGGCCTGCTCGGCCTCCTGGGCCTGGCCGGTCTAACGCGGCGCAGGCGAGTCGACACCGTCGCGGGACCCCGCCGGTCGGACCGGCCGCCCCCAGGACCGCCCAAGGGGCCACCGGGACTCCCGACTACGAGCGCTGATCCAGCACCCTCCAGCGAACAAGGCGTTCGCTGGAGGGTCTGGGTAGCGCCGATCCTGGTCGGTGTCTGTCGGCGGCGCGCTGTGTCGGCAGGCCCCATGCCGTGGGGGTGGCGTCTTCTCAGTCTTCGGGCGATCTTATTGACGTCATCGTCCGTGACGTGCCGTGCCCGACAGGTGTGTGGCCGTCGCTGTGCCGGGAGGCGGTCTCCCGTGGCGTCCTGTGTGCAAGACGCGGTCACACGACCCGGGGGCGCTTGACCCAGCGCCCGAAGCGCCTCTTGACATACAAGGAGGACTCGATCGGGTGCGGATGAGCCAATGCGGGGCCGTGGAGGACGTGCTCGCGATCGTGAGCGAAGCAGCAGGCGTACAGCACTTCGATGGCGCCGTCGAGACCCTGCCCGGAGTGGTGTGGGACCCACGAATCAGACATCGCGGAGCCTGACACCGCCACCGCGGACGGCGAGGCGGACGCCGGCCCTGCCCTTCGGAACCGTTCGACTCCTGCGGGTCGTGAGTGGTGACCGCGGCGCCGATGTCGCTCGGACGAAATGACGTCAGGGCGCAAGCCGAGCGGCCGGCGGTGTCGCTGAACACGCGTTGTCGGTGACCGTGGATGATCGGTGAGGAGGTTCGCGGGTCTTTAGCCGATCAATGGCGAAAGCTTGTCGTGTGACGTCGCCGCCTCCGGGCAACGGCCGACGACGTTGGCCAATGACGACACAGGGACGTGTGCTCATCAGTTGCGACTCACCGCGAGCCGTCAAGATGTCCATCACGGCAACACCCGGAGGTCTTCGCCTACGTCAACCCGCGCCATGGCCGGGTACAGCTAGCGAGCTGATTGGCCGGAGCCGGCTTTCTTGGTCGGCGCTTTCCGCGTCGTGGACTTGGCGGTCGACCTCCGCGCAGACGCCTTCTTGCTGGAGGACTTCTTGGCCGACGACTTCTTCGCCGAAGCCTTCTTCGCGGATTTCGACCTCGGCGGTTTGGCGTGTCCCACGGCAGCTGACACGGTGTCGCGGAGGACGGCGGAGTGTTGCTCGACGAGTTCGCGTGCGGCGCGGTCACCTGCTCGGGCTTGGTCGGCAGCCTTGGCCACCTTCCGTGCATGCTTCTTGCTCAACCCTGCGTCCCGCAGGTCCTGCTCAATCTTCTTCCTGCCCATCAGAGTCCGTTCCGTTCTTCGGTGATCGGTACGACCGGCCGTCATTGACTACTCGCGAGTGACACATTCGCCGTGCCGAGGCGTGTGCGGGCAAGTCGTCGTTCCGCTACCCGTCGGGAAGTCAGCCGAAACGAACGGCGCGACGTCGCCGCCAACCTGCGGAACGGGGTCCTGGCGTTCAGATGACCCACCCGTTAATGCCCGGGGGGCCCATCCTGGATCTGTTGACCGGGCCACAGCGCGGGAGTACGTTCTCGCTCCGTGCCGGCCGTCGATCATGCCGAGGCAGGGCATCCGGGGCGGCTTCTGCCGCTGGCGTTCGGTGCGCTGGGGATCGTGTACGGGGACATCGGCACGAGCCCGCTGTACGCGTTCCGGGAGTCGTTCGAGCACGCCGACCTGGCTGTGACCAAGGCCAACGCGTACGGGGTGGCGTCGGTTGTGTTCTGGGCGCTCATCGTGATCATCTCGATCAAGTACTTGCTCTTGGTGATGCGGGCCGACAACCACGGGGAAGGCGGCATCCTGGCGTTGACGGCGCTGCTGATGCCGACGCGCGGCCTGCCGGTAGGCACGAAGCGAGTCATCATCGCGCTCGGCGTGTTCGGCACAGCGCTGCTCTACGGTGACGGCCTCATCACGCCGGCCATCTCCGTGCTGAGTGCCGTCGAGGGCTTCGAGGTGGCGACCACCGCGTTCGAGGCGTGGGTCATCCCGGTGTCGGTGGCGATCTTGATCGGCTTGTTCGTCGTGCAGAAGCGGGGCACCGAGAAGATCTCGCGTGTGTTCGCACCCGTGATGGTGGCGTGGTTCATCGTCCTCGGGGTGCTTGGGCTTCGCCAGATCATCGGCAACGCCGGCGTGCTGCGCGCCGTTTCACCGACCTACGGGGCCGAGCTCTTCGTCAACGAGCCGGGCAAGGCCTTCCTCGCCCTGGGTTCGATCTTCCTCGTGGTGACCGGTGGCGAGGCCCTCTACGCCGACATGGGCCACTTCGGTCGTCGTTCCATCCAGGTCTCCTGGTACAGCCTCGTCCTCCCGGCGCTGCTGCTCAACTACTTCGGGCAGGCCGCCCTCCTCGCGGACGGCCCCGGGGTCGAGGTGGGCAACCCGTTCTTCCGGATGGCGCCGGCCTGGGCGGTGGTGCCGCTCGCGGTGCTGGCGACGATGGCCACCGTGATCGCCTCACAGGCGTTGATCTCAGGAGCGTTCTCGCTCACCTCACAGGCGGTCCAGCTGGACTACCTGCCGCGACTGGCGATCCGTCACACCTCGTCGGCACACATTGGGCAAACTTACGTCCCGCTGGTCAACTGGCTGCTCATGATCGGTTGCATCGGTCTCGTGCTCGGGTTCCGGACCTCGAGCAACCTGGCCGCCGCATACGGCATCGCGGTGACTGCCACGATGGCCATCACGACCTTGCTGTTCTACCGGGTCGTTCGCGACCGGTGGGGCTGGGGACGCGCAAAGGCGCTGGCCGTAGTGCTGCCGCTGCTGCTCGTCGACCTCGCCTTCTTCGCCGCCAACGTGCCCAAGATCCCCCAAGGCGGATGGTTGCCGCTCGTCATTGGACTCGGGTTGGTGATCCAGATGACGACGTGGCGCCGGGGCCGGGCCATCGTGGCCCAAGTGCTGGAGCGGGGTCAGCGGCGCACCGAGGACGTCATGGATGCCGCAATCGCCGACGGTGTGGTGACGGTGCCGGGAACGGCGATCTACATGTTCAAGGATCCGGGCTTCGCGCCACCGGCGTTGATCTCCAACCTCCGCCACAACCACGTGCGACACGACACGACGGTGATCCTCTCTGTGATGACCTCCTCGTCGCCACGCATCCCGGAAGATCGGGTGGCGGCGACGTCGGTGCTCCCCGGTGTGTACCGGGTCGTGATCACCTTCGGCTACATGGACGAGCACGACGTCGTCGCCGAGCTGCGCCGGCTCCGTCTCGACGGTGCCGCGCTCGACATCGACGCGAACTACGTTCTTCATCGGACGGGAGACGGTGTCGTCGATCCCCGAAGGCGAGATGCCACGGTGGCGTGAAGAGCTCTTCATCGTGCTCAATCGCGGCGCGGCGAGCGCGTCGCGCTTCTTCAACCTGCCGTCGAAGCAGGTCTTCGAGGTCGGCACGCAAGTCGAGATCTGACCCGACTCGAGCCATGTCGCTGACGACGGACGACCGAAGTCGCGTGGGAGGAGATCGAGCGATGTGGGCGCGAGCGTCGAATCGGTCGAGGTCGTCACGGTCCGCCTTGGACGTACGGCGGCGGGATGTCGCCGGTGCTTGGTGAACTCGTCGGTCAGGGCGTCACGAGCGAGGTCTACACGTGGCCCGCAGGGATGGTGGTGAAGCTGTTCAGGTCCGGGGGCGCCTCTACCGTGTGCGTCGACGTCGGCACGCTGCAGCTCGCGCTGTCGCGGTAAGAGACCTGGCGGCGCTACATCTCACGTGCAGTCCACCCGAGGACGACCTGTCCCCCCGAGTACCAGGCAGACCAGGTCGTACGGTACCCGGCCGGACTCCCGAGATTCGATGCCCGTTGAATGCGGTCTCTGCCACCGTCCGATAACCCCACAGCCCCGCCCGGCGACGGTGTCACGATTCGCCGAGGCAGCGGCCCGTTGGCGCATCCGAGAACGTGACCCCGACAACGCCCGGACTCAGCTCGCCGCACATCCCCGAAGCGCCAGCGACGTCGCTGTCCGCTCGCACCGGGCTGGCGGCGAGCGTGGAATTGCGTCGCGCCGGCGGCCGGTGCCCGGTCGGACGACAGCCGACTGTCTCGGCGGGTGCCGGTTTCGGCGTCGCCGTGGCGCGGCAACATTGGAACGGTCGCGATCGCAAAGGACACCGACCATCGACACCGTCACCCTGCTCGCTGCGGCGGTCGAGCTGCGCGGACGCTCCGGACGTGCCGCTCTCGCTCGAGCTGCCCGGCACCGATGCGGCGCGTGCTCTCGCCATTTCGGCGGTGCAGCAGCTCGACGACTATGTCCTGCCCCGGCTGCGCGACGTGGATGCGCCGGTCCTGGCCGTCGTCGGGGGCTCGACGGGAGCGGGGAAGTCGACGCTCGTGAACAGCCTGGTCAGCTCGGAGGTGTCGCGAGCCGGTGTGCTGCGTCCGACGACGCGCCGCCCGGTGCTGGTGCACCATCCCGACGCCGGGCGCTGGTTCGAGGACGATCGGATCCTTCCCGGTCTGGCTCGCGTCCGAGGGGAGTCGTCGGCAGCCACCGACCACATCGAGCTGGTCGCTCGCGACACCGTGCCCGAGACTCTCGCCCTGCTGGACGCGCCGGACATCGACTCGGTCGTCGACGCCAACCGGGCACTGGCTGCGCAGCTGCTGGACGCGGCCGATCTCTGGCTGTTCGTCACGACGGCCGCGCGCTACGCGGACGCGGTGCCGTGGGGTTTCCTGCGTCGGGCCGTGGCCCGCGGGGTTGGGATCGGGTTGGTCCTCAACCGCGTGCCTCCAGGGGCGATCGCCGAGGTCGGACCTCACCTGGCGGAGATGTTGCGTGCCGAAGGGCTGGGGTCGGCTCCGACGTTCACGATCGAGGAGCAGCCACTCGTCGAGGGGCGCCTGCCCGCTCCGGCGGTGCAGCCGATCAAGGCCTGGATCGGGTCATTGGCCGCCGATCAGCACGCGCGGGCGGAGCTGGTGCGCCGCACCCTCGTGGGGACGATCGGTGAGCTGGCGGTCCGGTCCGAGCGGGTCGCCGTCGCGGTGGAGTACCAGGACGAGATGCTCGGCTGGCTCGGTGAGCGGGCGCGCGACGCGTTCGATCGGGCCGTGTGGAACATCGCCGTCGACGTCCGCGACGGCACCGTGATGCGCGGCGAGGTGCTGGCCCGCTGGCAGGACGTCGTCGGCACCGGCGAGTTGCTGCGCTCGTTGCAGTCGGCGATCGGTCGGGTTCGCGACCGGGTGACGTCGGCCGTCACCGGACGGCCGCGGAACACTGAACGGTTCCAGGGTGCGATCACCTCGGGTGTCGAGACCGTCGTGCTGGAGCGGGTCGCCCAGGCCATCGACGAGACCGTCGGGCAGTGGCGCTCGCAACCGGCCGGTGCCGCGCTCCTCGGCGAGTGGTCCCGTGAGGGCGTCGATCTGACCCGGTCGTCGGCCGACCTCCCGGAGCGGGCGCAGCGGATGGTCCGCGACTGGCAGGCCGGGCTGATGGATTTGTTGCGCCGCGAGAGTGCCGGGAAGCAGGCGTCCGCCAGGGTGTTGAGCTACGGCGTCAACGGCGTCGCGCTCGTGCTCATGGTCGGGGTCTTCGCCCAGACGGGTGGGCTGACGGGTGCCGAGGTGGTGATCGCCGGTGGGGCTTCCGCCGCCGGGCAGAAGATCGTCGAAGCCCTGCTCGGGGACCAGGCGGTGCGCCTGCTGACCGCCGATGCCCGCAGCGATCTGGAGCGTCGCGTTGACGCGCTCGTCGCCACTGAGGCATCCCGCTTCGACGACGCGCTCGGCGTCGCACCGGGCGGCCGACCAGGCGGCTCGCCTGCGTCAGCTGGCCGACCGGTTGCGGGGCGGTATCGCCGCGTGAGTGAGCGACGTGTCGGCCGAGGCGACCGCCTGTTTGGTGCGGTGGCTCGGGTTGGCAGGAGCCCGGCACCGCTGGCGTCATCGACTGGGCGGGAGCAGCGGTGACCTCGAGCGCCGGGCGCGCGGGCGCCGGCTGCAGGAGCGGCTCCGGGCGCTGGCCGAGATCACCACCCTCGCTGACGGGCGCGTGCCGCCCGAAGTTGCCGTCCGGGCAGCTGCCACGACGAAGCGAGCCACGGGCCGCCTTGGCCACGGCGCGGCCCACACGGTGGTGGCCCTGGCGGGCGCGACCGGCAGCGGCAAGTCGTCGACGTTCAACGCCCTGGCCGGCCGGGCGGTGGCCGTCACCGGTGTGCGCCGGCCGACCACATCCAGCACGCAGGCGGCCATCTTCACGAGCGACGCGACGTTGCGGCCGGACGCGGCCGACCTGTTGTCGTGGTTGGACGTCCACCAGCACGTCGTCGTCCACGACCGGGCCATGGACGGCCTGGTGCTGCTCGACCTGCCCGACCACGACTCGACGCGGGTCGCCCATCGCCAGGAGGTCGACCGCCTCGTACGGGTCGTGGACGTCTTCGTGTGGGTGGTCGACCCGCAGAAGTACGCCGACGCCGCGATCCACCACGACTACCTGCGTCGCTTCGCCGGGCACGCCGACGTGACCGTGGTGGTGCTCAACCAGATCGACTCCATCGCGCCCGAGCACCGGGCGGCCGCGCTCGACGATCTGGCGGCGATCGTGGCCGCTGACGGTCTGCCCGTTGCCCGCGCCGGCGTGGTGGCCAAGGTGACCGGCAGGGACGAGGGCGTGCGGGTCATGGGCGCGTCGGCGCGCACCGGTGAAGGCATCGACGCGCTGCGCCGGGAGCTCGCGGCCCGGGTGAGCGCCCATCGAGCGTTGATCGACCGCATCGATGCCGACATCGACTGGATCGCCGACGACCTTGATCGTGCCATCGGCAGTCGTCCGCCTCGCGCCGTGCCGGAGGGCGCGGCTGGTGCGCTCGGTCGGGCGTTGGCCGACGCTGTCGGTGTCGACGGTGTGACCGATGCGGTGGCGCAGGCACACCGTCGACGAGGTGCGCACGCCGCCGGCTGGCCGCCGACTCGTTGGATCTCCCGCCTGAAGCCCGACCCACTGCGTCGCCTCGGACTCGATCGCGCGTCGCACCGGTCGGCCGACGCGCCCGAGGACAACCACGACGTCGACGCCGCCCGGACGTCGCTGCCGCCGCCCTCGCCGGTGGCGACGGCCGCCGTATTGACGGCGATCAGACGGGTGGTCGACGACGTTGGAGCGGACCTCGCCGGGCCGTGGCGGCATCGGCTGGGCTCGGTCGCCAACGCTCGTCGCGGTGATCTCGACGATGCGCTCGAACGGGCGGTCGGGACTGTCCGCTTGCCGACCGACCGGCCGCGCTGGTGGGGCGTCGCCGGCGCGGTGCAGTGGCTGCTCGCTGTTGCGCTGGCCATCGGTGTGCTGTGGCTGCTGGCGATCTTCGTCGTCGCCTGGTTCCAGCTGCCCGACCTGCCGAGCGTCGACATCGGCGCGCTGCCGCTGCCTACCGTGCTGGCCGTCGGCGGCGCGGCGGCCGGGCTGCTTCTGGCCGCGATCACCGGTTGGGCGACCGCGGTCGGAGCTCGCCGACGGGCCGCGACCGCCCGTCACCGACTGCTCGCGGCAGCAACCGACGTAGGCCGTGACCTGGTGATCGGGCCGATCGACGCCGAGCTGGCCACGATGACGCGGCTGCACCGCCTCGTCCACGAGTTGCGCCGCTGAAGGGCGACGTGCGGCGCACGCTTTCGGGGTGCTCGGTGAGCAGTCGGTGGACGCCGCCGTTCAGCGGGCTCGCGACGTTGCCACTGGTACAACGGTGTGAGTCCGGAGTCGGTGACTTCGACTGCTCGAGATCATCACCACGGTTGCCTCGTCCGAGGCCGGCGCTGACGGCGACTACTCGTTGGAGAGCACACTCGATCATGTCCGGCCTTGGGTCGACGCAGCTGGTGCGGCCGGTTCGACGTGGTGCTCGACCAGCAGCCCGGCTGTACCGACTTCGTCACCCAGGCCCAGCGGTACGAGGAATTCGTGGCCCGGCCGTAGTCGGGCTGGCTCTTAGATCCTGAGTGGCGTCTGTCCGTGGCTTCAGCCCACGACGAGGCGGTCGACTCGGGCAGCACCGGGGGCCGATGCCCGACGCCGCCACCAGGGCCTGGCGCTGTCAGCGGGTGGGAGGCAGCTGACCCTGGATCTCGACGAGACGGGCTCGGGGGACCTCGCCAGATGTGGACGCCGGAAGGTAGATGGAGGCCGAGTCCCCGGCCAGCACCTCGATCGGCTGCGGGGCGTACACCACGGGCGCCACGTCGGGCCCGGTGGTGCACTGGGCGACGACACGGTAGGCGCCGGGCGGGACAACCGGTGGAACGATGAACGAGCGCGCCCAGACACCCGAGTCGTCAGGCGTGGCGACGAAGAAGACAACATTGGCACCCGGGATGGCGTATCTCTCCTCCTTCCAGCCGGAGGACAAAGACGTGGCTCGAGCGCCGTAGGCGACGATGCCGAGGAGCTCGAGCGGGTGAGACACGTCGCCTACCGCGTGACCGAGCATCGGGCGATGGCGGAAGCGGGACTGGGTGATCCCTCTTGCGACCACGCGCCGCCGGCCGATAGGCCCGGCAAGTCATGCCAGGGCGGTGTCCGTCCGGGCCGCCAGCGAACCCTTCCCACCGTCCACCACGCCGACGCAGTGGGCGGGATGGCGACGCTGGTCACGACCATGGTCGCCACCTCGCGAACGCTGCGTGGTCCGGCCAGGATCCGGGTCGCCGCGAGTTCTGCCGTCCCCGCTATCCATCCCGCCGTCGCCGCGACAGCGAGCGACCGGCGGCCGGTCGACGTGGCGATGAGCGCCACTGCCCCCGCGATGGTGATCGCGACGTGGCGCCGCCGCCGTCCGGGCACCGCCCGCCATCGCTTCCCGTGCACAGCGCGTAGGAGCGCGTCGTCGCGATTGCCGCGCTGGGCTGCCACGCTTGCCCACCACGGCGCCGGTCCCACCGGGTGGCTGGTGCGGCGCCGGCCCTCGGCGAGCCGCCAGCCCCGTGCCTCGAGACGCAGCGCGAGGTCGGTGTCCTCGCGGTAGGCCCGCTGGAAGCGCTCGTCAAAGCCCCCGATGTCGTCGAGCGCGGCGCGCCGGACGGCCAGGTCGGCCGTGATCCAGGGGGCGCCCTGCAGGCGGGCGACGTTGCGCTCACGGTCAGTGGCCGCCCGGCCTCTGGGCAGCGGCACGTCGATGGCTGCCTGCGACGCAGCCACGTCCGGCGCCAGGGCGTCGAGGTCGCCGCGCAGAGCGGCGGCCCACCCGGGCTGGGGCACAACGTCGTCGTCGAGGAAGGCGATCCACTCGGTGTCGGTCACACGCCACCCGGCGTTGCGGGCCGACGCCGGTCCGCGCCCACCGCCGTCGACGACCGTGCCGGCGATGGGCGCACCTACGGCGAGGACTCCGTCTCGCGTCCTGCGGTCGTCGACGACGACGAGGCCGCCGAACGTCGCTGGCTCGGCGGCGAGGGCGGTGAGCAGGTGGCGGAGCGATGGCCGCCCCACCGAAGGGACGACGACCGTGACGTCGGCGAGGTCAATGGTCACGCCTCCCGCCGGCCGAGGTCGAGGCTGGCCGTCACGGCCACGACGTCTCCTCCGACGGGCAGATGAGCAGTTCGCGCACCTCGCAGCCCGGCGGTTGATGGAGGGCGAAAAGGACGGCGCGGGCGACCGCAGCAGGGTCGTTCAGCGATGCGTCCGGGCCTGGCTTGTACTGCTCCGGGCGGCCGTCGAAGAAGGAAGTTGCCATGCCGCCCGGGAGCAGGCACGTCACGCCCGGGCGGCCGCGGCACTCGGCGGCGAGGGCTCTGGCGAAGCCGACGACGCCGAACTTGCTGGCGCAGTACGCGGTGGCCTCCGGCAGGGCCCGCCAGCCGAGCGTGGAGGCGACGAGGACGACGCGCCCCTGCGTGCGCTCGAGGTCGGGCAGTGCCGCCCGCACCACGGCGACGCTGCCCACGAGGTTGACGGCGACGACGCGCTCCCACAGCGCGGCCGGCACGTCCCGGAGCGGGCCACACGCGTCGGTGCCCGCCGCGGTGACGACGGTGTCGATCGGCGCCCCCAGCGCCAGGCGGGCCTCGTCGACCGCCCGCTCGGCGGCCCGGGCGTCCGCCAGGTCGACCTCGACGTACTCGACGCCATCGGCCGGCGGCTTGTTCCGATCGAGCACGGCGACGCGGTCACCTCGTTCGATGAGCAGATCGACGACGGCGGCACCAAGCCCCGACGACCCGCCGGTCACGATGGCGTGGCGGTGGCCGCTCACGGCTGAATCTTCCGGTTTCATGATGCCTCCTCGCGGGCGAGCTCGATCAGGCGCGGTCGTGGACCGGCCGTCGGAGAGGGGCAGGATCGCCACCCGCCCTCCCCACCGGTCGACGACCGTCCGCTCGGGCAAGTTCTCGGCGTCGTAGTCGGCGCCCTTGGCGAACACGTGGGGACGGATCTGCTCGAGCAGCCGGATCGGTGTGTCATCGTCGAACACGGCGACGGCGTCTACGCAGGCGAGCGCCTCGAGCACCGCGCCGGCGGTCGGTCTGGCCGACGACCGGCCGGCGTGGACCCTTCAGCCGGCGCACGGACGCATCGCTGTTGAGGCACACGATGAGGCAGTCCCCGAGCGCCCGCGCTGCTTGCAGCAACTGGACGTGTCCGGCGTGGAGCAGGTCGAAGCAGCCGCCCGCGGTGACGACCCGACCGCCTCGCTGGCGGACCGCCGCGGCCAGCGCGACGGCGTTGTCGTTGGCGGCCACGGGCGGCGCCGTGGTCCCGGTGGCCACGTACCGGGTGGCCGCGGCGACGCCGGCCGTGACGGCGGCCACCCGGCTGGCCCCGCCGGCACGGGCGACCGTGGCGTGGGCGGCCAGCCGGTCACCGGCACCGCAGGTGTCGCCCGCAGCCGGTATGGCCGGGATCTCCACGACCGCACGGCCGGGTTCGGCCAGCACGGCACCCTCACCGCCGCACGTCACGGCGACGGCCACCGACCAGCGCGCCGCCAGCTCACCGGCGAGGACTGGCACCGTCGCGCCGGACCGCCCGACGAGTGCCTGCGCCTCTCGTTTGTTGGGCGTGACCAGGTCGACCCGGGCCGACGGCGCTGGCCCGTGCGGATGGGGATCCCACACCACCGCCATTCGATCCACGACCGTGTCGATGGAACGGCGCGATACAGCCGGCGACGCCGCGCCCGTAGTCGGCGACGAGCACGGCGTCAGCCGTACGCAGCGTGCGACGTACGGCGGCCTGGCGGTCACCGAATGACGCTGACACGTTGCAGTCCCGGTCGACGCGCAGGAGCGTGCCCTCCGTCGAGCGGAGCCTCCACTTCTGCGGCGTCGGTCCGTCGAGGCCGAGATCGACCACGTCCACCCCAGCGGTGGCCAGGCTGCGCCGGAGCCACTGGGCGGCGTCGTCGTCGCCCAGCGCCGTGACGAACGTGACATCGGCGCCGTCGGCGACCGCGAACGTGGCGGCCAGGGCGGCGCCGCCGGGACGCCGCCGCTCCTCGTCTGCTTCGAGGACGACGCAGCCCTCAGGCCCCACCCGGTCGGCCCGACCGACCACGTCAACGTCGACGAGGGCGTCGCCGAGCACGACAACCCGTGTCAACGTCCGACCCCCAACAGCTCGTCGAGCCCGGCACAGAGCGCGTGCAAGGCGACCTGATGCCCGTCCTGCACGGCGGGGGGGTCGGCAGCCACCGGTGCGAGGGCATCGTCGGCGAGCGCCGCGAGGGGTTCCCGCCCGGTCCCGTGAAGGCGAGTGTCGTGGCGCGAAGCTGCCGTGCCACCGAGGCCGCCGCGACGATGTTCGGGCTGCGGCCGGACGTCGAGAACAGCACGACGACGTCACCCGGTCGGACCAACGCCTTCACCTGGCGGGCGAAGACCTCGTCGTACCCGTAGTCGTTGCCGAGCGCGGTCAACGTCGGTCCGTCGGAGGCGAGGCACACGGCGCGCAAGGGCGGGCGCTCGGTGCGGAAGCGGCCGACGAGCTCGCCGGCGAGATGAGCAGCGTGGGCCGCGCTTCCGCCGTTGCCAGCGGTCACGACCAGCCCACCGCGTCGGAGGCAATCGCGAAGGCGCACGGCCCAGCGGGCGAGCCGTGGCGTCTCGGCGTCGAGGAGGTCGATGACGTCGCGGGCGGCGGTGATGACATCGCGCACGGCGCCCATCGGGTCCAGCGGTCGGGTGGAGGTCGAGGGCATGCTCACGCCAGCGCTCCCGTGCGGATCGAGTCCGGGGTGACCAGCGCCATGTAGACGTCGGCGATCCTCCGGGCAATGGTGGACCAGCGGTACTGAAGGTCGGCGCGCCCGGCGGCGGCCATACCCATCGACCGGCGTCGAGCGGGATCGGCGACGAGCTCACCGATGGCCTCGGCCAGCGCCTCGGGCTGACGCGGCTGGACCAGCCGCCCGGTCACGCCGTCGACGACCGTGTCGCGTAGACCGCCGACGTCGGTGCCCACGACGGGGAGACCGCACGCCATCGCCTCGACGGGAACGATGCCGAACGGCTCGTACCATGGCGCGCACACCGCGAGGTCGCTGCTGCGCAGTAACGCCGCCACGTCGGCGCGATCCAGCGAGCCGACGAAGTGGCAGCGCCCGCTGACGCCGAGGCGGGCCGCCAGGCGTCGCAGGCGCTGCGCCTCGGGATCGCTCGGCAAGTCTGTCCGTGTGGGCCCACCGGCGACGACGAGCTCCACGTCGTCGCCGAGCAGGGCTAGGGCCTCGAGAACGTTGCCGATGCCCTTGCGCGGCACGAGCCGGCTGACGCAGGCCAGCCGGACGGGCCGCCGCCGGGGCAGCTCGTCGCGCGGGCCGATCGGTTGGAACAGGCGGTCGACGCCGCACGGCACGATGGTGATCCGCTCGGGGCGCGCACCCAGCGCCTCAGTTCGGCTACCTCGTCGTCGCATGTGGCGACGATGGCGTCGACGTCGGCGGCCAGCTGCGTTCGACCGACGCCCGCTCGGGCGGGCTGGTGTCGGCCGCTCCCTGGATTCGCCGCTTGACGCTGCCGAGGGCGTGGAAGGTCTGCACCAGCGGTACGCCGGCTGGCGGGCCGCCGTCGCCGCCCAGCCGGACATCCAGAAGTGGGCGTGCACGAGGTCCGGGCGTCGCCAGCGCCAGGTCGCGGCGAGCCGGTCGGCGAATTGGGGCATCCACTCGAACATGTCGTCTTTGGGGACGGGGGCGGCCGGTCCGGCCGGCACATGGTGCACCCATACGCCGGGAGCGACGTCGACTATCGCCGGTGCGGCGGGATCGTCGCGGCGGGTGAACACGTCGACCAGCGCGCCCTGGCGGGCCAGCTCCCGGGCCAGCGCGTCCACGTAGACGTTCTGCCCACCGGCGTCGCGCGGTGCCGAGCGGTACCAATGGGCTGGCGTGCTCGGACACCATCGCGATGTGCAGGCCCATCTAGACCGCCTCCAGTCGTTCGTCGTGGGTGAACGCGGCGAGTGCCGTGACGGCGTCGCACACGACCGGGGCCGTGACGCCGGCGGTGCAGGGCTGGTCCGCGGAGAGGACAGATGCGCGACCGGCACCCGGCGCACGCGATGTCGAGGTCGCCGAGCAGGACGTGCGGCACGCCCCACGGCTTCCACCGGTCGGGCGGCACGGTCGGGGCGAACACCGTCACGACCGGTCGGCCGAGCGCCGCCGCGAGGTGGGTCGGACCGGTGTTGCCGGCAACGACCACGGAGGCGCGAGCCAGCTCTCGCGCCAGCCGGCGCAGGTCGTCCGTGGGGACGATGACCGGTTGGCGGCCGGTCGGCGCCGCCACGGCGGCGCAGCTCCCAGCCTCCGCCGGCGTGCCGGTCACGACGACGTCGAAGCCATACCGAGCGAGCGACGTGGTGACCTCGATCCAGCGGGAGACTGGCAGCGTGCGGGCCGGCGCCGAGGCCCCGGGATGGACGGCGACGCGCCCTGGGACGGCGGGAGCCGCGGTCACGTCCACTCGCAACCGGAGCGCTGACGGGTGGCCGACCTCCACCCCCAGCGCGGCAACGACGGCGAGTGCCCGCTCCACCTCGTGC
The DNA here is from genome assembly GCA_963784255.1 of uncultured Acidimicrobiia bacterium. Classification (GTDB taxonomy): domain Bacteria; phylum Actinomycetota; class Acidimicrobiia; order Acidimicrobiales; family Ilumatobacteraceae; genus JALZMG01. The sequence continues at coordinate 32,179 of CAWAQO010000012.1, forward strand.
AGGTCAGGGTCGCCGGGAATCCGGTGGTCGAGCAGGCTGCCTGGGTAGTCGTTGGAGACGGCGGCGATCCGGTTGATGCCGGCAAGCCGGAGCAGCAGCGCCATCGGCAGCGAGCTCTGGTGTGACGAGGTGAGGATGGCGGCGCGGTCGTACTCGGCTGCTGAGAGCGTGTCGATCAGCTCGGCCAGCGCGGCGCGGTCGACAGGTGGTGCCGGATGGAGGATCCACGGTGCTGACAGCTCGATGAGGTGGTCGACGCCGGGAGCAGCGCAGCCGCCGGACGGCCGATCGGGCTGCAGAGCACGTCGACGGGACCGTCGCTCGCCGCCGCCGCGATGGCTGGGCCGGCGAGGAGCACGTCTCCGACGCTGTCGAGACGGACGACCAGTGTTCTCGTCACGCGATGGCCTTCCGCCACGAGAGCACCTCGTCGACGGCCGCCGCGAAGTCGGCGCACACGTGTGCCGCGTCGTTGACCTCGAGCAGACGTGTGCGGTCGTTCGGCACCATCACGCCGATGGCACCCGCTCCGGTGGCGGCGGCGACGTCGGCGCCGGTGTCGCCGATCATCACGCATGCCGCCGGGTCGAGGCCGAGCAGGTCGGCTGCCAGCTGGACGAGACCGGGTCGAGGCTTCCGGCACGTGCACCCGTCATCGTCGTCGTGCGGGCACGACACGATCACGTCGAACGGCCCGAGCAGCTCGCCGAGCCGGGCGTGCACGTCGCGCAGCGCTTCGTGGCTGACGATGCCCCGCGCCACGCCGCTCTGGTTGGTGACCACGCCGACGCGCATGCCGGCTCGTCGGGCCAGTGTCAAGGCTGCGGCGACGCCTGGCAGCGGCTCGACGTGCGACGGGTCGGCGTTGTAGGGACGTCCAGGATCAATGTGCCGTCCCGGTCGCAGAGGAGCGCTTCGGGGCGTGCGGGGGGAGAGAACGTCCGGTGCGCCCACATCAGCCGCCCGTTACCCCACGGGAGCGCTTCTCAGACGCCGACCTGCCGTCGCGTCATTTCGACGTGCCGCGGCGGCATGCGGCCCCGAGGGCTGCTCGCTCGTCGAGCACACGGTGCCAATCGAGGGCGAAGCGATCGACGCCGAAGCGGCGGCGCACGAGCGAGCGAGCGTTGGCGCCGAGCTGGCGGGCCAGGGCGTGGTCGCGGAGCAGGCGGGCCCCGGCGGCGATGACCGCGTCGACGTCGGTGTCGATGAACCCGTGCTGCCCGTCGTCCACCACCGCAGCCAGTTCGGTGGTTGCCAGACCGACGACTGGGACGCCGGCGGCCATCGCCTCGAGGATGGCGAGGCCGAGTGACGTGTACCTGATCGGTGAGAACAGGAACCGGTGTTCGCCGACGAGCGGCACGACGTCCGCCGGCGGCACCTCTCGACCGCCCAAACGCTCGGCGTCCATGCCGATCAACTCGAGCGGCAGCTGGCGGCGGGCCCGCTCGAACACGTCGAGGCCCAGCCGCCGGCCGCGCTGGGGGAGGTTGTTGATGACTGCGATGCCGGCCGGGCGTGCCAGCGACCCGCGTCGCCGTGGCACCGCGACACCGTGCTCGATGACCGTCGACGGGTTGCGCGTATCCCACATCAACTCGTTGAAGTGCGTCACATGCACGACGAGCGTCTCGCCGTCGTCGACCGGATGGACGGTGTCGGTGGGCACCTCGCGTGGGCGGGTCGTGCTCGATGAACACGGCCGGAACGCGGCGCTGCCGCTCGCCGAGCACCTCCCACCGGTCGGTCTCGTAGTGCTCGCGATGCTGGTAGACGACAACGTCGAACGAGCTGTGGGCCACCTCGGCGAGCGGAATCTCGACCACGTTGGCCGGCCACGGAAACCCCGGTGTGCGGCCGCCGCACCCGAACCGATCGGGCATCACGGGCAGGATCCATCGTACGGGCGTGTGCGCCAGCGACAGCAGGTAGGAACCGTGCACGTGCCAGGTGAGCACGTCGAGCATCACGCCATCAGCTCGTTGACGGCGTCCAACGCCCTGGCCACCGGCGGCCAGCGGCCGGCGCGCCCGGCGACGGAGCGGTGCCGAGCGCCGCGGACGGCCCAGCGCTGCCGATCCGACGCGCCGAAGAGGGTGACGGTCGGCGTGCCAACAGCGGCCGCCAAATGTGCTGTGCCGGTGTCATTGACGACGACGATGCTCGCTCGTGCCATCAACGCGGCGAGGGTGCCGAGGGAGGTCCGTCCGGCGAGGTTGACGGTCGGTGTGGCGGCGATGGACGCCACCTCGCCCACGACCGCACGCTCTGCTCGCCGTCCCCGTCAGCACGACTCGGTCGACCGAACTGCCGAGGTGATCGACGACCGCCGCGAAGCGCGCAGCCGGCCAGCGGCGCTCGGGGCGGCTCGATCCCGGGTGGACCACCGCGAGTGGGCGACCCGGGTGGACGAGCCGCGCGGCTGCGGCGTGGTCCGTCCCGGTCAGCGGGAACTCCAGCTCGCCGTCGGCGTCGCCGACCGCGAGGAAGGCGACCGCGTCGAAGCACCGCTCGACTTCGTGGCGGCCGGGTCGCACCGGCACCAGCGTGCCACCGGGCACCTCCGTTCCGACGCTGCACAAGCCGCCCCAACGGTTTGCCCCGAGCGCGGCGGTGAAGGCGTTCGTGGCCCGGCCGTCGCCGTGCATTTGGACGGCGATGTCGAAGTCGGCCGCGCGCGCGGCTGCCATGAACCGTGCGTGCGCGAGGTCGTCGGGAGTGCTCTCCGGTAGCCCGGGACACGAGCTGCACGGTGCCCAGCGGTCGATGTAGGCGGCGAAGCGGTCGGCGAACCAGTAGCTGCCGGGAAGACCGATGAACGTAACCTCCGCCGTCGGAGCGGCCCGCCGCATGGCGCGTAGCGCCGGTACGGCGCACAGCAGGTCGCCGACACCGGGCAGCATGCGCACGACTGCGATCCGGGTCGCGTCCGTCATCGCTCGACCGCGCGCGGGAATGGGTGTGTGAAGCACGAACTCGACGCCGCCGCGGTGGCTCGGAGCATGCGAACGCACCCCTCGGTGGCTGGAAGGTCCATCGCCACCGACGGGAAGTCGGGGTTCATCAGGCCGATCCTTGTCCCTCCGAGCAGGTGCGCAGCGTCGCCAAGGCCGCGTGGAGCAGGCGTGACACCTGCACCTGGCTGAGCGACAGCTCCTGACCGATCTCGGACTGCGTCATGTCGTGGAAGAAGCGGAGGTAGAGGATCAGCCGTTGGCGCGCGGGCAGCCTCGTGAGCAGGTCGGCCAGCTCGGCTCGCAGCAGCTGGCGGTCGAACCCGGGGTCCTCGGTGCGCAGCCACGGCGCGCTGTCCTCCGAGTCCGTGCCGGCGAGGGCCTTCGTGCGCTGCCCCATCGCGGCGCGCTCGGCCTCGCACACCTCGGCGACCGTGACGCCCAGCGACGCCGCCAGATCGGCCGTGGTGGGAGTGCACCCGCGGGCCTCGGCGTCCTGCTCGGTCCGCATCCGCTGGGCGAGGTCCTTGACGGGGCGCGGCACCCTCACGCTCCAGGTGCTGTCGCGGTAGTGGCGGCGGATCTCGCCGCGCGCCGTCACCGAGGCGTAGGCCCGGAACGGGACGCCGAACGCCGGGTCGAAGCGTTCGACCGCCTTGAGGATGCCGACCATGGCGACCTGCACGAGGTCGTCGAGCGGCTCCTCGCCCCGTCGCAGCTGCCGGGCGCAGAGCTCGCCGAGCCACTGGTGGTCCTCCACGATCCGATTGCGCTTCGCTCGGGTCGGCTCGGCACGGTAGTCCGCCAGAGCGGCGAGCGCGTCGTCATCGCGTCGTTGGTCCGTTCGACGCTGCGTAATCACCCGCACCGGGCTACCCGCGGCGCCGAGGCACAAACGGCGCCGCCCACGATCACCCGTACGGGTGGTGCCACGCGGCTACCAGCGTCCCTCATGCCAGGGCACACCCGTTCGACGGGGATCGGCGTTCGAACGGAGTCGGCGTGACGCCACACGCTCCGTGACGCCACCCGCCCCCGGCAGCCGCCTCCCCGCGGACGCACGCTGGGTGAGAATCCGCCCCCTGACATTGCGTGACGTGAGAGCGCCGACCCTCGACCACGGCGGTGGCGCCGAGACGTTGGGAAGCCACCCACCGCTCGGCCTTTCGGGTCGCCTGATGGCGATGACGGTCGTCCGTAGGCAACAGAATGCCGGGCGCGTGCAGCAGGCGTCAGGACGTCGACCTGGCAACCACCCGTGACGCAGGGACAGGAGAGACCGGACCTGTGCTCGGGCCGAACCTGCAGCCCGGTGACGTCGAGTTCGTGCTCGAAGCAGGGCCTGCGTGAGCGGTTCTGGCGGCTCACCGCCCTCCGTACGGGCCAAGCGCAGCGGCGACTGCCGTCGCCACGGTCGACCACGAGTACTGCTCGACCACGAGTTCGCGACCTCGTCGAGCCAGCTCGGTACCCCTCGCCCCGTGGACTTCGATTGCGGCGGCGGCAAGGTCGTCGGACGTCGAGCCGACGAGGACATGGCGGTCAGGCTCCACGTCCAGCCCCTCGACCCCCTTCGGGGTACTGACGACGGGCACGCCAACGGCGAGGGCCTCGAGAACCTTGAACCTGGTCCCGCTGCCAGCGCGCAACGCGACCACCGTGGCGGTCGCCCGGTGCAGCCACGGCAGGGTGCTCGGGACGGGCCCGGTCACCTCGACGTCGGAGCGGAGTCGTCCGACTTCACGCATCCAGGCCGGTGGATCGCGACCGACGAGGCTCAAGGTGGCCGGGCCCACGGCCGCCGCGAACGACGGGAAGATCTCGTCGAGGAGGGCGCGCGCCGCGTCGACGTTGGGTGGATAGGCGAAGCTGGCGGTCAGCACGAGATGCGGTGCGGTCGGCGCGACGTCCCGGAACACGAGCGCGTCAGTGTCAACCGCGTTGGGCACCACCTGTCCGTCGAGACCCGGCGCCAGCGCCACGAGCGCGTCGCGATCAGCGATGCTGCAGGCCCACACCTGGTCCACGCGCGCCACGGTGGCGGCCTCCAGCATGGCCGTGCGCTCGGCCATCTCGCGTGCCATGACGTCATCGTTGGCTGCGTCGGCGATGGCGGCGTAGACGTCCCGTTCGACGTTGTGCGCATCGAGGATCGTCGCGACGCCGGAGCTGCGAGCGGCCTCAAGCGAGTGGTGCAGCCACAGCTGCTCGGCGACAACGACGTCGGGGCGCCAACGGCGCAAGACCGCGCGCCATCGGCGCTCGGTCAGCTCGTTCCACCGTCCGTCACTCGGGTGACCGACCGGACGCGTCCGCCACGAGTCGCCGGGGTCGTCGCGCGGCGGATGTCCGAGACCGATCGCCGCCTTCTCGCCGAGGGGCGATGCAGGGTGCGCCTCGGGCCGATCGCCGACTCCGACGATAGCCAGCGGGCCGAGTCGTGCTAACGCTGCGGCGTTCGCGGCGTTGCGGAGAGCGATGCCGCCGGTCGGCGGCCACGGGTGGGCTTCGGTGACCAAAATGCTGCGCACTGGCCAGCCCTACCCGAGGAGCCGACGAGGCTTTCGTCCCGTGGCTCGATCCCCGTTGCGGCCGCCGCCCAGCGATTCGGCCCATCGCGTCCGCGGTTGGAGCACGAGCGACATGTGCCGCGCTCGCGGAGGCGTCCTACCCAGCGGCCGCCGCCGTCGTGGAACAATCTGCCCTCACCACGGTCGCGCGCCGCTTCTTGTCACCTGGTGCTGTAGCGAACGGACGTTCGTTGCGACCGCCAGCTCCTCCCGGCGTTAACGCCAACGCGGACGTCTCGACACCGTGATGGTGCCGTCCTGCTCGGGGACGAACACCTCTTTCAGGGACGTATCGACGCGAGACGGCAATGCGCCCCTGACGTGATGGTGGGAGGTCGGAAGCGTTGTCACGGCCGATGGTGCGCTCGTTGTCACGAACGGTTCCGACGAGGCGACGACGGTGAACGATGGACGGGCCGACGGAGATCCCGTGGACCCGAGGATCAGTCGACGCTCGACACGATCTTCGATCGCCCGAGATGTGCCGGGTGTCGCACCGTGACTGACCTGCCTGGGGGGAGAGGCGGTCGCCATCGCCAGTGGCGGGAACCCAAGTGGGGAGAGAGCCCTGCCCGGGTCTCAACGGTGCTGCTGCTCGCCTCAGCAGCGATCGCGGTCGTCGTCGGATTCCTTCTCCTGAGTTCGATCGGCGACCGGACAACGGGATCCGACGAGGTGTCGAGCAGCGTTCCAACGGCGATCGTCACGGGCACACCCGCACCGACTACCAGCCTGGCGTCGCCAGCGACCACCGCCACAACGTCCACGACGACGACCGTCACGCCGAGCGCGTCGAAGTTCGATGCCATGGTCGTGGTCGCCAACGCGAGCGGGGTAGACGGCTCTGCAACGGCGATGACCCGTGACCTCGCCGCCGACGGCTACACGGTGGCGCCGGTGGCCAACACGACGGGACCCCCGCTCGAGCGATCGATCATCTACTACCTCGAAACAAACGCCGCATCTCTCGGGGTTGCCCGTCTGCTTGCCGAGCAGATCCCCACCGCACAGGCACTCCCCATGCCGCAACCTCCGCCCCTCGACCGTCCGCTCAACGGCGCGACGGTGGCGTTGATGCTCGGGAGCGACGCCGCCGGACGTCCGCTCGCGGAACTCCGGAACGGCTGAACATCCGAGGGCGCCCGAGCGAAACCTCTCGAGGCCGCCGCACCTCGCGTGGCGGCAGGCGTGCGAGCGTCACCCGATGGCCGAGCACAGACGCGTTGATTGTTCTACGCGGCGAGGGTTTCCAGGATCGGGACAACTACTTGCTGGGTAGGCGTGGTCGACGGCGCCGATGCCACGTGACGCGGACGGGTCGTCAGTGACGTTGTCGCCGCGCTGTCGATGCCGCGCGCGGGCGGCGCGCCGGCATCGAACGACCGCGTGGTGTGCGTGGCGCGGACGGTGGACGGGTAATCAACGTTCATGACCGACGCCGAACACCTCGAAAACACGATCCCCGAAGCTGGTGATGACGACGAGGCATTCGACGTGTACGTCCCGGTGACACCGTCGATGGATCGATCCGATGCGACCCACGTGGCCCACATGCGGGGAAACCGGGCGGGCTTCGTCGAAGTGCTCGCCGGGTTCGTTGCGACCGGCTCGGACCTGTCGGAGCCACTTCGCTCGCCGGTGCCCGACGTCGAGCGGATCCGGTTCGCCTTGGAGGGCCTCGGTCCGGCCCACGTCGAGTCGATCGAGGCCCTGTAGCCCTCGCCGGGCGGCGTGGAGCGCTGGTTGAGGGCGCGGGCAGCCGGCTCCGATTCCTACGGACCGTCGCTGCCGAGTGAGCTGAGCGGGTCCGCCATTCCGTGGCTGTCGTGACGGAGTGGGCCGGCAGGCGGTCGATCGTGGATCGATTACCGTCTGCGCGGCCCCTACGTGGCGGAGGGAGTTCCGATGTTGGAGACGATCATCGGTTTGCTCGACAACCGGAGCAGTGCCCCGGTGCGCGTCGCGGTGGTCGACTGGTTGCCCAAGCCGCTTCCGTTCACCCGGTCGGGCTGGGTCGCGCCCGGCGGCATGGGGCCGGTCGGCTGGGCGGTGCCGTGGGCAGACTCGAGCGCTGCCTTCACCGACCACCACATGGAGATCGAGGTGGGCGATCGCGTCCGGTGGTGGATGTGGCAGTCCAGGCGGGTCGATGGGGACCACGTGCGGTTCAGCCTCGACAGCCGCTGGGACGACCCGGGAACGCCGGTGCGTGGCGTGCACGACGTCGACCTGACCAACAGCCTGCGCACGCTGGTCGTACGCGACGGATGCTTCGAGCTCGTCGGCCTCCCCCAGGCATTCATTGCGAAGCTGCGCATCCAGCTCGGGCCAGGCGGGTTCCGGCTCGTCGAGAGCGCCGGGCGACGGGCGCCGGTCACCTCCCGGCCGCAGCGCCGGGCTGCCGCCGACGAGCATCGCCGGACCTCCTTCGGACGCCTGGCGACGGGGAGAGCCGGGTGCCCGGTTCCTCTACCGGGACGAGGGCAAGCGTTATCGCTTCGAGCTGCGCAACGGTGTGGCGGTGGCCGTGCATCCCGATGGCACGCAGACGTCGATCACCCAGGCGGTGTCGTACAACCGTCGTCGCCGCGGCGAAACCGTCCCGCTGCCCGTCCTCGACCAGATCGCCGCCGACGGCGGACGCATCCTCGCCAAGGAAGCGGGCGTCGACCGGTTCTACTTCGCGACGATGGACGAGACGTTCATCCATCTCGGCGACGACGGCCGCGAGATCGCCCCGCCCAGCACGTTCTTCAAGCTCGATCCCGAGTTCAACCAGCCGGGCGCCCCCCATGGCGACCTGCTGGCGCACTTCCGCGGATGCTTCGGCGGACACCCGGCCACCGAGCGCTTCCCGTTCTTCGAGGCCGTCGAGAACCAGCAGTTGATCGACATGATGTTGACGCCGCTGCGCACAGGGGTGTGGCACCTCCTCGACGACCGTCCGCCGATGACGTTCGTCGACGTGCTGCTGATGGGGATCAAGTGGATGCTGATCGACCTGTCACCGGTGGCGCAGATCGCCCGTCAGATCCCGGAGCTGCAGCAGCTGCTGGCGCTGCTCGACGAGCGGCTACCCCTCCCGGTCGACACCGCGCCGCCGCGCCTCGAGGACGACGACTGTCCGACGTACCCAGCGAGCACGTTCGAGAAGGACGGTCACCGCTTCGTGGTGCCCGGCGTCGACTTCGACGAGGTGCTCGGCATCGGCGTCGGGCACGGCCACTGGCACGAGCAGTACGACGGCACGACCGGTGGCGAGATGCAGCCCATGCTGGCGGACTCCTTGATCCCCGGCGGGGCGGTGTCGCTGACGTTCGCCGACCTGTACCGGTTCGTCAACGGTCCGGTCCGTGACGGCGACGGGTTCATCGACGGGACCGCCAACTTCTACGCCCTCGTACATCTGCGTGGCATCGACCGGTACGCCCTGCTCTACGCCGACGAGCAGCTCTACTTCACGCATCGGTGGCGGATCGCCGACCCCGAGGACCATCGGGGGATGATGCTGTCGGTCCCCGCCAGCTTGCACGGCTTGCTGGCCTACCCGTTCCGGTGGAACCCAGCGGTCTACTGGTGTCCGTTCCGCAGCCGCCTGATCCGGCCGTACAGCCGGCTCGCCGTCTCGCGGCAGGTGGCGCTCGTGACGTCCTACCACCCACGCGGATCCGAGCCAGATGCGGAGACGATCGCCAGGGACGGCTACGACGGTGTCGTCTACAGCGCCAACTTCAGCTACTCCAGCGTGGATCGCAGCTGGCGGTGGCGTGCGCTCCCGGCCAAGGCCCGCAACTTCCCAGACGACGCGGCGGAGGCCGCCGAGACGATCAACCCGACGAGCCCCGTGGACGTCTGCTACCCGCAGACGATCGAGCTGCGCGAGGACATGACGATCAACATCAAGGGGTCGCCGACGTGCCCACCGACGGCCGGGTGGTCGGCCGGTGGACGCAGCGTTACCTACCCGCCGGCAACCTCCACGTGCCGCCCGCGGCCTCCCTCGTCGGCGGCATGCCTGCCGTCGGCTACAACCATCATTGGCGGTTCTTCCCGGAGCGGGTGTACACGGCCGCCGATCGGTTCAGTCGCATCGGCGTGTACGACGCCGTCGACTCGCGAACGCAGCTGTACGAGGTCGAACCGGCCTCGATCGCCGACGACGAGGCGCTGATGCGCGGCTCGGGCGACCCCGGCCCCTGGGTGGACAGTGATTACGTCCTGCAGAGCGGTCTGCCCCGCTTCCGCTGGGCCGGTGTCGGTGTGTCCATCGCGCCGAAGAAGCCGCCGTCGATCTTCAACTCGCACACCTACCTGCGCATCGCTCGCCGCCGCGGTCGTTGGGTCGCGATGCTGTGGGACAAGCGTGACGACGACCTCGTCCCGTTCGACAACCTCCCCGTCACGCTGAGCCTCACCAAGGGTGGTCGCCGGGCCACCGTCACGCTGCGCTCCCACTACTGGATGTACGCCCCGCCGGCCGTCCCGCTGGCCGAGGTCGCCTTCACCGGCGACCAGCACCGTCCGGTGAGCATCACCCTCACCAGTCCGCAACGGGTCTGGCGGGTCCGCATGGCCGCCTTCTCCTACCTCCCATCTGATCCGAACCATGCACCGGCTGTGACGATGATGCTCGACGTCGGCTTCGAGCGACACTTCGTCACCACCGGGTCGCAGGCCCGATTGTCGTGGAGCCCGAGGGGACGCACCACGTGGCTGCTCGCCCAGTACTGCACACCGACCGGGGCGTCACGGGCGGGCACCAGCTTGTGGGTCGAGGACGAGCTCGGACACGTCGCCGTCCCCGACAAGATCGTCTGGTCGGGACCGGCCCCGGTCGCATCGAGCGACGGCCGGCTGTGGCACACGATCCGCCAACCGAACGCGTGGACCGGCCTGGGTGACGTCACCGGCGTGCTCCGGCCGGCTGGCCCGGTCATCGCAGTGGCCGCTGCCGGAACCGCCGGACAGGCCCACTTCCTGTACGCCACCGGCAACGGGGACGTGTACCACGCCATCCGCAACGACAACGGCAGCTGGTCGGCCGCCGGCGACGTCAAGAGTCAGGTCGGCAATCCCGGGCTCGTCGTCGGCGTCGCCGCGGCGGCCACTTCCGCCCTCGGAGACCCACGTCGTGTTGGTCACCCGCGACGGTCGGCTGTGGCACACATTGCGGCGTCCCGACTCGTGGACCCCGCACGGCGACGTCAAAGGGCAGATCGGCGACCCGGGCCACGTCGTCGGCGCGTCCTGCGCGCCGGGCGCAGGCCGGCGAGCTCCACTGTCTCTTCGTGACCAACGAGGGCGGGCTCTGGCACACGATCCGACGAAACGACGGATGGGAGCCGGCCCGCGACGTCGAGGGCCAGGTCGGGCGCCGGGCGCCGTCATCGCTGTCGCCACGGCGTCGACGGGCGCCGAGCTGCACGTCATCTTCGCCACCCACGACGGCCGTCTGTGGCACTGTCTGCGGCGCGCCGACCAGACGTGGACGACGGCCGGCGACGTCAATGGCCAGATCGGCAACCCCGGACCGGTCGTCGCCCTGGCCGCCGCCGCCAGTGGAGCAGGTGACGTCCAGTTCGCCCTCACGACCGCAGCCGGCGGACTGTTCCACACGATCCGACGCGCCACGGGCTGGACACCGGCTGGCGACATCAAGGGCCAGATCGGCAATCCCGGGCGAGCCAGCGCCATCGCCGCCACCAGCACCGCCACCGGCCTGGCTCAGTTCGCGTTCACCACGTAACACACCACCGCTTGCCCCATCCCCGTCGGGCCTGCCCGACAGAACTCGCCAGCTCTCAGTGCGCTGGTCGCCGTGATCGACCCACGGCTCAACAGCCGGTCGCCGGCGTCGGTCGTGACCGTCCCCGCGAGCCGTGACGTCCCACGAGCGCTCGGGTCGAACCGGATGTCACGATGAGACCGACATCGTCGGTGCCGTGTGCCCAGATCACTTGACGTGATCTGAGGCTGTGTGCGGGAGGAGCTCAGCCGGTTGGTCGCAGCCCTCCCTGAATCTGGACGATCACGCCCCCTTGGTCTTCCCCGCCCCGCTCTTCTTCGGCGCGCTCTTGCTGGCCGCCTTCTTCTTCGTCGCGCCGGCCGTCTTCTTCGCCGCACTCTTCTTCGCAGCTTTCTGAGGAACGGCCGTGCCCGCAGCGAGCACGCTCAGCGTTCCCGGCGCGGGGGCCACCGTCGTCTCGTCCCCCGACGGCCAGCGCACCCGCACGAGCGACCCCGTCACCGCGGTGACGAGGCCCTCGCGGTCCGGCCCCTTCATCGATGACAGGCGAATACGGTCTCCGACCTCGACCATGGGCTGCACCTTTCCTCGATTGGCAACGATGTTCGCACCCATCATGGTGCTCTCGCCCAGCGCGAACGGTGCGCGGTCTCTCGGGCGCGACGCTTGACCCTCCCGTTGGGGGAGGGTCGACGATGAGTGCATGGCTTCGATTCACCAGGACATCCAGGTTGGGGTGACGTCAGACGAGGCGTGGGCGGCGGTGCGGGACTTCGGTGCCGTCCACGAGCGGGTCGCGCCGGGCTTCGTGATCGACGCTCGTCGCGACGGCGACGACCGCATCGTGACGTTCCACACGGGCGCCACCGCGCGGGAGCGGCTCGTCACGATCGACGATGAACGCCGCCGGCTCGTCTACAGCGTCGTCCAGAGCGAGCTCGGCTTCGCACACCATCAGGCGTCGGTGGAGGTTGTCGACGCGGACGAGGCGGGTTGCCGGCTGTTGTGGACGGCCGACGTACTGCCCGACACCCTCGCAACGATGGTCAACGGCTTGATGGAGCAGGGCGCGGCCGCGATCGTCCGCGCCATGGCAGGGTGAGGCGAGGCTCGTCCGCATCAACGTGATGTTGACAACCGGCGAGTCGCTCGAAAGATGACGACGGCTGAGCGTCGCAGGCGTTGGCGACGCCCGCGGACACTGCCGGCCGCCGGGCGATCAGTACGGTGGCGGCGGGATCTCGGGTTTGGTCTTCTTGCGCCGGAGGTTCAGCTTTCGTTCGATGCCATCGATGCACTCTTCGACGTCGGCGAGGCGGGCCGGCATGTTCTGCATCGCGAACGCCTGCTGGCGGAGCCGAAGCTCCCGGTCGAGCAACTTGTCCTCGATGAACTTCCGCTCTTCCGTGACCCTCGTCGCGTCGACCTGTCTGTCCTCGAGGAACGCGATGCGGCCTGACAGATCGCCCAGCGTCTGCTCGATCGTGGTCCGCAAGCTGGCCACGGCGTCGACCTGCCTTGTCAACTCGAGTCGCTGTTCGTCCGACGCCTTCGCAAGCGCCTCGACATGTTCCACCAACCCGGCCAGTGTGGCCGCCATGGTCTCTTCGTCGTGGTCGCCGCAGTAGGCGAAATCGTTCCCGTCCACCCTGCCGCCCTTGCCCGAGACGTGGGACTCGCAGCATTCCCGAATCGGCGATCGCTAACCATCGTCATCGAGCGACTCGAGCGGGCGGCCTGCGAGCGCCGGCCGGAAGTGTGAGCTGTGAGGGCGGACATCCGTCGCTTCGCACTCACACATCGCGGCCGAACGCCCGATCCCGCCGCGCCGAGCATCAGTGACGGGGAGCGGGCACGCCGGTCGCGTGAGGTGCAAGGAGCGCGAGGACGTCGTCGAGGTCGGCGCCGCCGTCGTCCTTCAGCGCGGCGAGCCGGGCGAACGCGTCCGCCGCGGCGCGGTGGAACCCGTCGGGCAGGCCGGCATCGGCGAGCGTTCGGGCGACCTCGACCATCTCGCCCTCCCACCGCCACGCCTTGCGGGTGCTCGCCACCGCACCGTCGAGACGCCGGCCGAGCGCCGGCTGCGAACGCTCCCACTCCGCCCGCAGCGCTTCCTCGACCCCGAGCCGGCGGGCCGCGCCGACCAGCGAGAGCAGGAGCGCCGTGGTCGCCTTCGTCCACCCGCCGTAGATCATCTTCAACGCGGAGGCGGCATACCGACCGCCGTCGAGCACCACTGGCTCGACCGGGTCTCCGCAGTCGGCGGCCACCTCGGCGGCACCGTCGCCGGCGAGGAACAGCCGTGGTGCGTCCGGCCCACCGATGACGCTGCCATCGACGTAGCGGGCACCGGTGGCGGACACGTACTCGTCCACAGCGCGGGCGGTGGATGGCGACACCGCGTTGGCGTCGACGTAGATGCCGGCGAAGCCGAGGGCCGCCACCGATCCGGCCAGGCTCACGGCGGCATCGGGCGGACACACCGACACGACGACATCGGCCTCGGCCACGAGCGCGTCGAGCGAGTCCGTCTCGCGCAACCCGGCGGTCACGGCGCGCGCCCGAGTCGCGGCGCTTCGGCCCGCGCCTACCCACACCACGTCCGCCCCACTGCCCCGGAACCCGGCGGCGATCGCCGCTCCCATCTCGCCGGGATGGAGCACGCCGATCGTCGTCATGCCCACATGATCGCGTCGACGAGCCCAGCTGGAACTCGGGTTCCCCCGGCACAGGAACCTCGACCACGTGTTCCGACGACGGACGTCGCGGTGGCGTCCTCCTATCGTGCTCACGTGGCCGCCGACGCCGCCGCCGTGGTGCGGGACCTCGAGGGGCTGCAGTCCGACAGCGAGCTGGCCAAGGTTCGCCGGCGACTCGATCCGGGCGAGGCGGCGATCGGCATCCGGATGGGCGACCTGTTCGCGACGGCCAAGGCGCACACCGACCTCGAACTGGCGGAGGTCGACCGGCTGCTCGACCACCCGGCCTACGAGCCGCGGATGGCGGCGATGTGCATCCTGGACTTCAAGGCGCGGCGGCGGCTCGACGAGGCGGGGCGCGGCGAGCTCGCTGGCATGTACCTCCGCAGGCACGATCGGATCACCACGTGGGACATGGTCGATCGCGCCGCACCGCGCGTGCTGGGCGGCTCGCTCGCCGGGCGTTCGATGGCTCCGCTGTACGACCTGGCGGCGTCGCCCGAACCGCTGCGCCGTCGCTCGGCGGTCACCGCACCGCTGTTCTTCGTCATCACGGACGACGTCGACGGTGTGGCCACCGGCTTCGAGCTGGCGGCCGCCCTGGCCGGTGATCCCGAGCCGGTCGTCCACAACGCGGTCGGCATCTTCCTCAAGCACGCCGGGTCGCGCGACCCGCAGGCGCTGCACCGGTTCCTCAGCGTCCACGCCGCGGCCATGGCACGACCGGCGCTCCGCCTGGCGACGGAGAAGCTGGATCCCACCGAGCGGGCGCGCTACCGGACCGCTGGGACGACCTCCCCGACGGTCACGTCCTGAGTCCGGCCAGCGGCAGATCCACGACCATCGTGGCGCCACCGCCGGGGGTGTCGTCGACGATCAGCTCGCCGCCCATCGCTTCGACGAAGCCGCGGGCGATCGCCAAGCCGAGGCCCACAGCGGTGCCACCGGACTGGTGGTCGGTCAGCACCGCCATGACGAGCCAGATCCCGGCCATCACGGCGAGCAGGACGCGGGCCTGCTTCTTGGAGCCGATCAGCACGCCGAAGGCGACCACCAGGGCGATCGGGATGATCATGATCGCCCACGTCTCGATGAAGTTCGTGATCGGGGTCGGGTTCTCGAACGGGTGCGCCGAGTTCGTGTTGAAGAACCCGCCGCCGTTCGTGCCGAGCTGCTTGATGGCGACCTGACTGGCCACCGGACCGCCGGGGATCGATTGCACCGACTCGGCGGCCACGCTCGGGTCGACCGGCGTGGCTTCCGTCATCCCCGTGAAGTTCTGGACGACCCCGCCGAGGGACAGCAGCACGGCGACGACGAACGACAACGGCAGCAGGATGCGCAGCGTCGTCCGGGTGAGATCGACCCAGAAGTTGCCGAGCGTCCGTCGGCCGCGGCGGCTGATGCCACGGATGATCGCGACGGCCACGGCCATGCCGGCGGCGGCGGACACGAAGTTCTGCACCGACAGCCCCACCATCTGGGTGAGGTGGGACATCGTCAGCTCGCCGCTGTACCACTGCCAGTTCGTGTTGGTCATGAAGCTGACGGCGACGTTGAAGGCGCCGAGCGGGGCCACCGCCGGCATGTCCGTCGGGTTGAACGGCAAGGCACCCTGGAAGCGCTGCAGGGCGTAGATCGAGAGGAACGAGACGAAGCTGAACGCCAGGAGGGCGATGGCGTACACGTTCCAGCGCTGCTCGCGCTGCGGGTCGACGCGCAGGACGCGGTACACGACGCGCTCGACCGGTGTGAAGAAGCGGTCGAGCGGCGCCGCGCCGTCGGGGCGCGACCCGTAGACCGCCGCCATGTACCGGCCGAGCGGCACGGCCGTCACAGCCAGCACGACGCAGAACGCGACGAGCTGGAACAAGCCGGGACCGCTCATCAGAACCGCTCCGGCCGTACGAGCACGGCGATCAGGTAGACGGTCAGCAGGACCGAGATTCCGAGCCCGATCCAGTTGTCGATGGCCGCGGCGACGATCACGCCACGACCTCGTCGACGCCGAGACCGCGGGCGGGCTCGTCGTCGGCGTCGTCAGGATGGTCGGCCGGATCGGCTCCGATGATGCGATCGCACCAGCGCACGTAGGCGAGGCACAGGGCGAAGAAGGCGACCGTGGCCGCCGACATGATGACGTTCCTCATCGGGAGCGCTCCTTGTCTGTCGGGATCCAGACCGCGGCGACCTGATCGGCGATCGCCACGGCCACGAGCCGCTCCTCGAGCGACACGGTGTGGTCGGGGCTGGGGAGCAGCACGAACCGTCCGATGTGCTGTCCGCGCGCCAGCACCGGTAGCTCCACGCCTCCGGCCGGGAGCTCGAACCCGCTCCGTCCGCTGTCGTCGCGGCCGTACCGCCTCGACGTGATGCCTTCGATGGCGCCGTTGCGGCCGATGCGCGGGTAGGCGGTGCCCTCGTGCACCGGGAGGGCTTCGAAGCGGCTCTCCCGCAACGACAGCAGATCGCGCAACTCGTCCTGGGCGGTGGCGATGACCTCCGCCGGCGGACGCCCCGACACGGCCGCCTCGGCCACGCGGTGGATCCGCTTGATCTCGGATCGCGCGGATCCCTCGCGTCGGCGGGCCGAGCGGCCGTGCGAGGCGATCGTGCCGACGATCACGGCGGCGACCAACAGCAGGATCGTGGTCTCGACGTCGTCGCGCGAATCGATGGCCAGCGACAGGTAGGGCTGGGTGTGGAAGAAGTCGAACGATGCCACCGCCGCGAACGCGGTGATGATGCCGGCGGCCCGGCCGCCGATCGCAGCGATCGCCACGACAACGATCATCAGCACCAGCGCCGCGTTCGTGGTGTCGAACAGCGGTCGGAACACCGCCATCACCGCGCCGACAGCAACCGCCAGTGGTACCCCGACCGCGCCGCCGATCAACAGGCTCGTCGAATCGAGCGCTGGTGCCGGTCGCTGCAGCTCGCTCTCCACGACGATCAATCAACCAGTCGGTGTCGCCGGCGTGGAGGGCCTTCACGCATCGTTAACGCCGCCGGCCCGAATCATCGCGATCCTGATACGCGTCCGCTGGTGGCATCACTCACGTGACCACCCCATCGAGGGACTTGCGGCGGCAACGGGGGACTGCTGGACTTGATGCAGCGGGAGTGTGCGGGTGAGCCGCCGACTCGAGCAGCGTCGCCGCAGTCGGCACGAGCGGCTGTCGGCCTGGGCCGACGACACGACCGGGATCCTCGGTGTGACAGCCCAGGATCCGCGCCCGCCGGAGCATGTTCGCCGGTCCGCTCGCGGCGGCGCGAGCGACATCTAGCGTTTCGCGTGGTGACCGACCCCAGCGCCTCGTCCAGCCCGGAACCTGCGACGGAAGAACCGTATCCCGCAGCCCTCATCCGCCAGATGGCCAGGCACGAGGACGAGCTCCGGAACCAACGACTGGGCTGGCTGTTCACCCTGAACGGCTTCTTGTTCGCGGCCCTCGCCTTCGCCTGGAACGACTCGAGCTCGGTCCCCCTCGTCGTCGTGCTCTCGGCGCTCGGGATCCTGGTCGCCGTCAGCGCGGCAGCCGCCGAGCACGTGTCCTCCCTCGCCATCGGGAACCTGCGCCAGCTCTGGGCGCAACTGAGGATCGAAGACCGAGCCGCGCCCCTCACGGCGCTCGGCAGCGACTTCTTCAAGACGCGCGGAGGCCTGACGCGACACATCCCCAAGCTCTACCCGTGGCGCGTGATCCCGTGGCTGCTGATCGGCGCCTGGCTCGCGCTGATGGTGGTCAAGCTGGTCCAGGGCCGACCCGCTACTTGATGCCGGTGCTGGCGATCGAACGGGTGAAGCGGCGGCTGGCGAACACGTAGACGATGGTGATCGGCAGGATCGACAGCGTCGCCAGGGCGAGCTTCAACGGGAACCGCTGGCCCTGGCCGAGGCTGCCGGCGGTCAGGCGGGCGATGCCGAGGTTCAGCGTCGCCAGGTCCGGGTCCTGCGTCGCCACGAGGAAGTAGGTGAACTCGTTCCACGTTCCCTGGAAGGAGATGATGATCACGGTGATCAGCGCCGGAACGGTGAGCGGGAGCGTGACGCGCCAGAACCGTGTGAAGATCCCGGCGCCGTCGATGCGCGCCGCCTCCTCCAGTTCGATCGGCACCGCCTCGAACGCGGTCTTCATCAGCAGGATGCCGACGGCGTCGGCGAACAGCGGGATCGTCATCGCCCAGTACGTGTCCCAGATGCCGAGGCGGTCGAGGACGAGGAACTTGGGGATCAGCAGCACGATCCCCGGCACGGCCATCACGGCGATCAGTCCGGCGCTGACGGCCCAGCGGCCACGGAACCGCAGCCGGGCGAGGGCATAGCCGGCGAGGCTGGCGAGCAGCACCCGCCCGCAGGTCACGACGATCGTGACGAAGAAGCTGTTGGCGATCCAGCGCGGCACGGGGGAGTCGACGGTGGGGTCTCGCCCGAGGGCGACGTCCCAGGCGGCGGTCGTGAACGGGTCGGGGATCAGCGACAGCGGGTTGGCGATGGCGTCGGGATCGGTCTTGAACGAGTTGGCGACCTGGATCACGAACGGCCCGAGGTACAGCAGCAGCCCGAGGAGCAGCACGAGGTAGCCGGGGAGCAGCGTCCACCGACGACGCTGGCGCCCCGCCGCGCTCATCCGGGTTTCCTCTCCCGGCCGATGAACCGCTGCAGGCCGGCGAGGGTGATGATGATCACGAACAGCACGAAGGCGATCGCCGCACCCTGGCCGAACTGGCCGTCGCCGAAGCTCTTCCTGTAGCTCAGGTACGCCGGTGTCTGCGTGGTCTTCCCCGGCTTGCCCTGGGTCATGATGAACACCTGGTCGAAGACCTGCCAGCTGCCGATGATCGCCAGCGTGACGACGAGGGCGATGCTCGGGCGCATCAGCGGCATGGTGATGTAGCGGAAGCGCTGCCAGTTCGTCGCGCCGTCGACGGCCGACGCCTCCTCGACCTCCGCAGAGATGTTCTGCAATCCGGCCAGGAAGAACAGCATGAACGTGCCCGACGTGGTCCAGATGGCGAGGCACAGCAGCGCGCAGAGCGTCACCGACGGCCCGGCGATCCACTGCCAGAGCGAGAGGCCGAACACGTCGGTGTCGGCGAGCCACGCCGGCGGGCTCTGCCGGTCGGCGATGCCGAGGCCGTCGAGGGCGATGTGGACGACCCCCCGGGCGTCGGTGAACCACGTCGGGCCGTCGATGCCGAACCAGCCGAGGATCGTGTTGATCACGCCGGTGCTCTGGAACAGGAACAGGAACATGATGCTGATCGCGACCGAGCTGGTGATCGACGGGAAGTAGAACGCCGTGCGGAAGAAGCCGCGCCCCTTCAGCGCCCGGTTGTTGACCACCACGGCCAGGAAGAAGGCCAGCGCCGTCGCCCCGGGCACGAAGACGAGCACGTAGTAGAGGGTGTTGCGCACGCTGATGGCGAAGTCCTCGCGGAGCAACGTGTCCTCGGTGAGGAGGCGGCGGTAGTTCTGGAGCCCGACGAAGTCGAACTCGGTCAACGGGTTCGACTGACCGTTCCAGTCGAGCAGGCTGACCCACAGCGCCATGACGATCGGGAACACGAGGAAGACCAGGAAGACGATGACCACCGGGGCGACGAACAGCCAGCCGGCCAGGCCCTCGCGGGTGGATGCGCGACCGTGCCACGGCTGCCCGGTCGGGTGACCGGCAGCCGTGGCACCTCCGAGCAACCGGCGGCTGTCGGCGACAGCCACCGTTTCCTCGTTGACCGTCACTGCTCGGCGATCACTTCCTCGGTCGTCTGCTGCAGGCGTTCGAGGATCTCAGCGGGCGTCGTCGCACCGGAGGCCAGTGCCTCCAGCTGGGCGTTGAAGTCGGTCTTCACCGAGGCGAACCCGACCAGCGACGGCGGTGCCTGGGCGTACGCGACGCCGGCGTTGAACGCCGCCTTCTCCGGCTGCGCCTCGGCGTTCCACTCCTCGAGGCTGCTGCGTGACGGGTTCACGCCGAAGGCCTCGGTGAACGCCTGCTGCTCCTCGGGCGACGTGAAGTGCTTGACCAGCTCGACGGCGTTCTCCGTGTCGCCGTCAGCGGCCACGCCCCAGCAGTTCGAGAACGTCAGCGTGCCCTGGCCCGCCGGACCCTCGGGGAGCTCGGCGGCGATCCACGGCACGTCGGGGTAGTCGGCCTCCAGGGCACCGACGATCCACGGGCCCTCGACGGTCATCGCCCCCCGGCCGGTCCCGAACGCCTCGCCGCCCCAACCGGCCTCGACGTCGGCGGCGTGCTTGAAGTTCCCGCCTTCGAGGTTCTCCTGCAGGTAGGTCAACGCCTCCTCGTTCTCCGGGCTGTCCGCCGTCGCTTCGGTCTGATCCTCGTTGGTGAACCAGCCGCCGGCCTGGACCATGAACGCCCCGACCCGGTCGGCCTCGCCCGTGTAGACGAGACCGGTCTGGTCGCCGGTCGTGAGCGTCTGGGAGACCTCGCTGAGCTCGTCCCACGTGGTCGGGATGTCCTCGTCCGTCAACCCGGCCGCCTCCCACGCGTCGCTGTTGATGACCAGGGCGAGGTTGGAGAAGTCCTTCGGCAGGCAGTAGAGCGTGTCGTCGATCGTGTAGGCCTCGATCAGCGCCGGATAGAAGTCGTCGACGTCCTCGATCTGGTCGCCGTACGGGAACATCGAGTCCTGCCACTGGCGGGTCTGCTCGGGGCTGGCGTAGAACACGTCCGGCGGCGAACCGCCGGCGAAGGACTGTGTCACCTGCTGCGCCAGATCCTGGGCTGGGATCACCTCGACCGGGGTGCCGGTCGCCTCGGTGAACCGGGCGGCCGACTCCTGGATCGCCGCCGTCTCGGCCTCGCCGGACGAGCCGAACAGCACGGTCAGCCCCTCGCCGCCGGTCCCGCCGCCCGTGCCGGCCGATGTGCCGGCTGGTTGCGTGTCCTCCGCTCCTGCGAAGGGGTCCGTGCCGGCTGAGCCCTCGGCGGCGGTGTCGGCACCTCCTTCGGCGTCATCGTCGTCGTCGCCACACGCGGCGACGACCAGTGCGGCGACGGCGAGGCCGGCGAGCGGCCACCGGTGGCGTCGGACGGACTTCGGCTGAGGTGCCATGGCGGGTCCCTTCTGGTGGGTCGGGTGGTTCGGGTTGCTTGCTCGGATCACGAGGGATGGGTCGACGAGGCCCTGGAATCGGCGTCGGGCGCGGCGGCGGCGGCGGCTCCGTCCGAGGGGGACGATGCGCGGTGGCCGAGCGACGCGGAGCGCCTCACGCCTGGATCCATACCCACCTCCATCGACGCGTCAACCCGACCGCCGAGGTGTGACGAGCGGTCCGTCGCATCACCCCAACCGGACGATGCCCGTGGTCGCCCGCCGTCGTACGGTGAGCGCGGGTGCCCACGCCGGACACCGAACTGCTCACGGAGGGATGCGGATGAGCGTCAGACCGGTCGAGTACATCATCATCGGGTTCCCCGGGAACCAGTTCACGGGCGAGATCGTCCCGGCCCTCGCCGACCTGGTGGAGAGCGGGCTGATCCGGATCATCGACCTGGTGATCGTGACCAAGGACGCCGACGGCGAGCTGACCGTCGTCGACCTCGACGCGGACGGCGACGTCGCCATCTTCCACACGCTCGACGGCGAGGTCGGTGGCTACATCGGTCCCGAGGACATCGACCACGCCGGGTCCGACCTCGAACCCGGCTGGACCGCTGCGTTGCTGATCTGGGAGGACCGCTGGGCCGAGCCGCTGGCCACGGCCATCGGCAACGCCGGCGGGTTCGTGATCGAGGGCGGCCGGATCCCCCAAGAGCTCATCGCCGAGGCCGAGACGACCGCGTCTCCGGCCAGCTGAACCGACAAGGAGCACACCATGTTGCGTCGTCGACCTCTCATGCGAGCCGCGGCCACGACGGCCGTCGTGGCCGGCACGGCCACCGCCGTCTCGGGCCGCGTGTCCCGTCGGCAACAGGCCAAGGCCGGTCAGGCCGCCGATGCCCAGGCCTCCGCACCGCCGCCAGCGGACGCACCGCCGGCGGCCCCCCCGCCGCCGCGCGGCCCCTCCGGCTCCCGCGGCGGCCGGCGGACTCACCGACGAGGCCGTCGACCAGCTGACCAAGCTGGCCGCGCTGCACCAGCAAGGCGTGCTGACCGACGAGGAGTTCGCCGCTGAAAAGGCGAAGTTGCTGGGTCTGTAATGCCACTGCACGCACGTGACGAGGTCCGCGCCGCCCTCGACGACTCCGTCTACGCGAGTCAGGATCTGGCGAAGGCGGCGCCCAAGTACCGCTTCCCCCAAGCGGAGTGGCGGTCCGAGGACGCCTTCGCCGTCGTCGCCGACGAGTTGATGCTCGACGGCAACGCCAGGCAGAACCTGGCGACCTTCTGCCAGACGTGGGAGGAGCCGGCCGTCCACCGGCTGATGGACCTGGCGATCGACAAGAACATGATCGACAAGGACGAGTACCCGCAGACGGCCGAGATCGAGCGGCGGTGCGTGCACATGCTGGCCGACCTCTGGAACGCGCCCGACGCCGCCAACACCGTCGGCGCGTCGGCGATCGGCTCGTCCGAGGCGTGCATGCTCGGCGGGATGGCCGCCAAGTGGCGCTGGCGGGCGAAGCGGGCGGCTGAGGGCAAGCCGACCGATCGACCGAACATGGTCTGCGGACCGGTGCAGGTCGTCTGGCACAAGTTCGTCAAGTACTGGGACATCGAGATGCGCGAGGTGCCGATGGCGCCGGACCACTACGCGATGGACGTCGACGACATGCTCGCCCGCGTCGACGAGAACACGATCATGGTCGTGCCGACCTTCGGCGTCACGTACACCGGCGCCTACGAGCCGGTCGCCGAGCTCGCCGCCGCCCTCGACGACCTGCAGGAGCGCACGGGGCTCGACGTCGACCTGCACGTCGACGGCGCCAGCGGGGCGTTCCTCGGCCCGTTCTGCGCCCCGGACCTCGTCTGGGACTTCCGCCTGCCGCGCGTCAAGTCGATCAGCACGTCCGGCCACAAGTTCGGGCTGGCCCCGCTCGGCGTCGGGTGGATCATCTGGCGCGACGCCGCCGAGCTCCCGGACGACCTGATCTTCCACGTGTCCTACCTCGGCGGCGACATGCCCGTGTTCCAGATCAACTTCTCCCGGCCCGCCGGGCAGATCGCCGCGCAGTACTACGACTTCGTCCGGCTGGGTCGCGAGGGGTATCGCCGCATCCACATGGCGTCCTACGACACGGGCCGCTTCCTCGCCGAGCGGATCGCCGAGATGGGGCCGTTCGAGCTGATCTGCGACAGCGACCCGAACACCGGGATCCCGGCCGTCGCCTGGCGCCTCGTCGAAGGTGCCGACCCGGGCTACACGCTGTACGACCTGGCCGACCGCTTGCGCATCCGCGGCTGGCAGGTGCCGGCGTACCCGCTGACGGGCGGCGTCGCCGACGTCGCCGTCCAGCGCATCCTCGTGCGTCAAGGGGTCAGCCGCGACCTCGCCGCGATCCTGCTCGACGACCTGCGCGACGCCATCGAGCACTTCACCAAGCACCCGATCACGGTGCCCATGACGGCGGCGGAGGCGTCCGGCTTCAGCCACCTCTGATCCAGGAGGGCCGCGAATCACCCCGTCCGGGTGATTCGCAGTGACGGCATCGCGCGACGATGGACACGACATCGTCGACGACGAGGAGGAGAGATGTTGGTAGCCGCGGAGTGGGGTACCGGCCAGGTGTTCTGGTCGATGCTCTGGTTCTTCTTGTTCTTCATCTGGATCTGGCTGCTGATCACGGTGTTCGCCGACATCTTCCGCAGCAGCGACCTGTCCGGGTGGGGCAAGGCGCTCTGGTGCATCTTCGTGATCCTGGTGCCGTACCTGGGCGTGTTCGTGTACCTCATCGCCCGCGGCCACAAGATGGGTGAGCATGCCGCCGCGGCCGCCCAGCAGCAGGACGCGGCGTTCCGCCAGTACGTGCAGCAGACCACGGCCACGCCGTCGGCGGCCGACGAGCTCACCAAGCTGGCCACGCTGAAGGCGAACGGGACCATCGACGACGCCGAGTACGAGCGGCTGAAGGCCAAAGCCCTCGCCTGATCTTCGGCGCGCCCGGGAGGCGCTGGCGTAGCATCGCATCCCGGCCATGGTCGACATCGAGGGAGCGTTGCGCGGTTCGCTGCGCGGAGGACTGAGTGAGGCCGGATTCGCCCCACTCAGGTCGAAGTCGTACCCCCCGTCGGCTGGGGTGGTCCCGCGGACCGCGCTCCTCGCCCAGGTCAGCGGCCCGTCGCGGTGACGTGATCATCGTGACGGCGCCGGCCGGCTACGGCAAGTCCACGTTCATCGCCGAGCTGGCCGTCGGCGATCCGCGGCCCACGGCGTGGGTGTCCCTGACGAGTGCCGAGAACGACCCGGCCGCGCTGCTCACCTGCGTGGCGCTGGCGCTCGACGACATCGAGCCCGTGGACCGCCGGTTCGTGACGGCGTTGTCGGGCCGGTCACCGACGATCGGTTCGCCCGCGTTGGAGCAGTTCGGCGCCATGCTCGCCGCCCGCCGCCGCCCGTTCGTCCTCGTCCTCGACGACGTCCACGAGCTCGCCGGTCGCGCCGTGCTCGACGCGTTGCCGGTGGTGGTCGCCCAGATGCCCGCCGGCGCCAGCATCGTGCTCGCCGGCCGAACCGCCACGCCGCTGCCCCTCGGCCGGCTCCGGGTGAAGCGGCGCGTCGTGGAGATCGGAGCGGCCGAGCTGGCGTTCGACGGCCGAGAGGCGGCGCTGCTCCTGCACGAGCTGGGCATCGATGCCGACGACGACACGATCGCCCGCCTCGTCGACCGGACCGAGGGCTGGCCCGTCGCGCTGCACCTGGCGGCGCTGGCACGCGGTGCCGACCAGGGAGCGACGGCGGATCTCGTCGACGCGCTCACCGGCGACCACCGCTACCTCGTCGACTACCTCGGGGAGGAGCTGCTCGGCCGCCTCGACCCGGACATCGCGTCGTTCCTCGTCGACGCAGCCTGCTTCGAGCGCATGTCGGGCAGCCTCTGCGACGACGTGTTGCAGCGGCGAGGATCGGCACAGCTGCTCGAGGACCTCCGACGCCGGAACCTGCTGATCATCCCGCTCGACGACCGCAGGGAGTGGTACCGGTTCCACCACCTGCTCGCGGAGATGCTCGCGTCCGAGCTGGCCCGGCGTGATCCTCGTCGCCGCGCCGCCATGCAGCGCCGCGCCTGCGAGTGGTGCGACGCCCACGGTGACGGCGACGGCGCCGTGACGTACGCCGTCCGCGCGGGGGACTTCGACCTGGCCGAGTCGATGGCCGTGCGGTGGTACGCGTCTGCGGGGACCGCGGCGCCGATGTACCCCTCGACCTCGCGGTGGGTCGCGCTGGTCCCGGAGGGTGAGCTCGCCGGTCGCCCGATGCTCATGGCCGCCGCGGCGTTGGCCCGCTTCGCCGGCGGCGAGCCGGGGCGGGCGGTCGATCACCTCGCCCGTGCGACCGCGTCCCTCCCCGACCCGCACCCCGACGACGTGCACGGCCTGGTCGGACCCGTGATGGTCGCGTTGGCCAGATCGCTCATCGCGCCCTTGCCGCCGGACCAGATGGCCACCGAGGCCGTGTACGTGTACGACCACGTCGGACGCGGCGATGGTCACCCGCTCGCCTGCCTCACGAGGGGCGCCGCCGCCTTCATGGTCGGGGACGAGCACGAGGCGGTGCGGCGGCTCCGTGAAGGGGCCGACACCACGCTCGACCGACCGCTCGCCGTGGCGAACTGCCTCGCCCACCTCGCCGTGATCGACGCCGAGCACGGCCGATGGCCGGAGGCGACGGCCGCGGCCCGTCGGGCGCGGCGGATGCTCGGCAGCGCCGTCGCGGTCGCCACGGCGGCCCTCGTCCTCGCCGTCACCGTGCTGGTCGAGACCCATGCGGGCAACGCCGAGCAGGTCGAAGCCGGACCGCCTGCTGTGCCGCCAGCACCTCACTGGGCTGCTGCACGTCGCACCGTGGCTCAACCTCCAGGCCCGCGTCGCGCTCGCCCGGGCGGCGCGCCACGAGGGCAACACCGTCGAGGCCATGGCCCTCGTCGACGAGGCCGACACCATCCTCGCGACGACTCCCGGAGCCCTGCACGTCGCCGACCAACTGGCGGTGCTGCGCCGGGAGATCGCCACCCGCGACCGGTCGCAGAGCTTCGGGCCGTCGTCACTGACGACCGCCGAACTCCGGGTCCTGCAGCTGCTGCCGACCCACCTCTCGGTCGGCGAGATCGCCGACCGGCTGTACGTGTCCCGGAACACGGTGAAGTCGCAGACGATCGCCATCTACCGCAAGCTCGGCACGTCGTCGCGTGGCGGCGCGGTCGCCCTCGCGGCCGCCGCCGGCCTGCTGGCGGGGGGCCGCACGAGCGGTGATGCGTCGACGGCGTCGCTCGTCAGTCGTCGGCGATCCACCTGATGTGACCGGGGACGCCCGGCGTGCCGGCGACGAGCGCGCTGTCGTCGAAGTAGTGGCGGAACGCCCGGATCCGGCACTCCCGGAACTCGGCGACTGACGCACCGGTCAGCCGGACGTGGCCACCCGTCGGCTCGATCAGCAGACGGTCGTCGAAGAGCACCGGCGCGGTGAACCGCGCATCGAGCCGCCACTCGCCGAACATCTTGTCCCCGACGGCGTCGAGCGCGACGACGACGATCTCGACGTCGCTCAGCGCGTCCTCCGGCGAGCCCAACTCGTGTTGCAGCGCGGCCAACGACTCGACCACCAGGTGCGGGCTGCAGAGCACGACGTCGTCGGTGAAGAGCTCGGCGAACCGGCTGGCATCGCCGAGCACGACGGCCTCGAGGGCGGTCAGGAACAGGGCGCCTCGATCGGGCGGAAGGTCACGACCGGCAGGTGCTCCGGCATGGAGGCGCTGGCCGGTCCAACGTGGCTGGAACAACAGACCCACAGCACCTCCGCACCGCCCTCGAGCGATGGAGCCAACGGTACGGATCGTGAGCGGCGCCGGCATCGCCCAGACTGGTTGATACACGCGCCGATGGGCGCGGGGATCACCCCGACTGGGCGATGCCCGCGCCGGGGCGAGCGCCGTACGGTGCTCGTGACGCTCACCTCACGAACCCTCGGGAGGACCTCATGAACACCCGACGCTGCCGAGTGCAGGCGTTCGACATCGCCCAGGACGGGTCGGTCGAGCTCCCGGAAGGGGCCTTGATCATCACGATCGAGTTCGAGAGCGAGGGCAGCTACGGCTACCAGCGCCGACCCATCACCGCGTGGGCCGAAGTGCCCGCCGACGCGTGAGCTGACCGATGGCCGAGCAGCCACCCGATCCGAGCGCGGCGCTGCCGTCGCCCTTCCCGCCGATCGCCGAGTACGCCTTCTTGTCCAACTGCCACACCGGCTCGCTCGTCGCGGCCGACGGCAGCGTGGACTGGCTCTGCGTTCCCCGGTTCGACTCGCCGAGCGTGTTCGGCAGCCTCCTCGACCGCGAGGCCGGCATGTTCCGGTTCGGGCCGTTCGGGATCAACGTGCCGACGTCGCGTCGCTACGTGCCCGGCACCAACGTGCTCGAGACCACGTGGAAGACGCCGTCGGGCTGGGTCGTGGTGACCGATGCCCTGACGATGCGGCCCGCCACCGACCCGGACGTCGTGACGCCGCACACCCGCCCCCCGATGGACGAGGACGCCGACCACGCCCTGGTCCGTGTCGCCACGTGCCTCGGCGGTCACGTCGAGATCGAGCTCGTCTGCGAGCCGGTGCTGGACTACGGGCGAGTCGCCGCGTCGTGCTCGGTCGTCGACGCCAGCGGCCACGTCGCCGAGGTGTCCGGAGCCGAGACCACGCTGCGCCTGCACACCGATCTCCGAGTCGGCGTCGAGGGCGGTCGGGTCCGTGGTCGCCACGTGCTCGAGGCCGGCGACACCGTGTACTGCGCGCTGTCGTGGGCTCCTGACTTCGCCGCGCCGGAGGACGCCGCCGACGCCGCCGCCCGGGTCGATCGCACGGTGGCCTTCTGGCGCCGCTGGCTGGACGGCGCGAGGATCCCCGACCACCGCTACCGCGAACCGATCCAGCGGTCGGCCCTCGCCATCAAGGGCCTGACCTACATGCCGACGGGTGCCACGGTGGCCGCCCTCACCACCGGGCTGCCCGAGACACCGGGCGGTGAGCGCAACTGGGACTACCGGTACAGCTGGATGCGCGACTCGACGTTCACGATCCAGGCGCTGCACTGGCTGAACCTCGACTGGGAGGCCGACGAGTTCATGCAGTACGTCGCCGACCTCGAGCCGAACGACGACGGCGGCATGCAGATCATGTACGGCATCGATGGCCGGCGCGACCTGCGCGAGTCGACGCTCGACCACCTCAGTGGCTATGCCGGCGCCCGACCGGTGCGGATCGGCAACGGGGCGTTCGACCAGCGCCAGAACGACGTCTTCGGGTCCGTGCTGGACGCCATCTTCCTGCACTCCCGGCGCAGCCAGCGCCTGCCACGGCGGCTGTGGCCGATCGTGCAGGCCCAGGCCGCCTGCGCCACCAAGGTCTGGCCCGAGCCCGACCAGGGGATCTGGGAGGCCCGGGGCGCGCCCCAGCACTACGTCTCGTCGAAGTTGATGTGCTGGGTGGCCCTCGACCGAGCCGCCAAGCTGGCCGCGATGCGGGGCGACGGCGACGTGCGCGACGCGTGGCGGGCCACCGCCGACGAGATCCGCGCCGACGTGCTCGACCGAGGGGTGAGCGAGCGGGGTGTCCTGCGCCAGCACTACGACACCGACGCCCTCGACGCCTCGACGCTCCTGGCGCCGATCTTCGGCTTCTTCGGGGGCGACGACGAGCGCGCCCATGCCAGCGTGCTGGCCATCGCCGAGGAGCTGTCCGAGGACGGCTTCGTGTTGCGCTACCGCACCGACGAGACCGACGACGGCTTGTCGGGCAAGGAGGGCACGTTCCTCATCTGCTCGTACTGGCTGGTGTCCGCGCTCTCGATCGTCGGCGAGCAGCAGCGCGCCCGCGACCTCTTCGAGCGGCTGATGCGCATCGCCTCACCGCTCGGCCTCTACGCCGAGGAGTTCGACGTGGCGACCGGCTTCCACCTCGGCAACTTCCCGCAGGCGTTCTCCCACCTCGCCCTCATCGAGGCGGCTGGACGGATCATCCTCGCCGAGTTCCTGCCCGAGTACTGATCCCGGTCGCGCCACCCGACGCGCGGATCACCCCATCGGGACGATGAACCGAGGACGGCGCCACCCGTACGTTCGTGACAGGGCGACGACGACCGCAACGTCGAGAAGCCGAGGAGGGAATGATGGCGACGAATGATCACTACGACGTGATCGTCATCGGGACAGGAGCCGGCGGTGGGACCCTCGCCCACACCCTGGCCCCGTCCGGACGGCGCATCCTCCTCCTGGAGCGCGGCGACTTCCTGCCCCGCGAGTCGGAGAACTGGCAGCCGGAGCCGGTGTTCGTGGACGGCCGGTACATCTCGCCCGACACCTGGTACGACGCCGACGGGACGGCCTTCCAGCCGCAGGTCCACTACTTCGTCGGGGGGGCGACGAAGCTGTACGGCGCCGCGCTGTACCGCCTGCGCCCGCAGGACTTCGGGGACCTCGCCCACGTCGACGGCGTGTCGCCGGCCTGGCCGCTGAGCTACGCCGACTTCGAGCCCTGGTACACCAAGGCCGAGTGGCTGTACCAGGTCCACGGGCGACACGGCGACGATCCCACCGAAGGTCCGTGGTCGCAGCAGTACCCATGGCCGCCGGTGTCGCACGAGCGGCGGATCCAGGAGATCACCGACGCCTTGGCCGCCGCGGGCTACCACCCGTTCCCGGCGCCGTGCGGCATCCTGCTCGACGAGGCCGACCGGGCCCGCAGCAACTGCATCCGCTGCACGTGGTGCGACGGCTACCCGTGCCTGGTCCACGCCAAGTCCGATGCCGAGACCATCGCTGTGCGACCGCTCCTGGACGCCGAGAACGTGACCTTGCTCGTCGGGGCCGAGGTGGTCGGGCTGGAGACCGATCCGTCCGGCGGTGCCGTCACCGGCGTCGTCGTGGAGCGCAAGGGGGCCCGCGAGGTCTACGGCGCCGACATCGTCGTGGTGTCCGCGGGCGCAGCCAACAGCGCCAAGATCCTCCTCCGCTCCGCCTCCGACAAGCACCCGAACGGTCTGGCCAACGGATCCGATCAGGTGGGCCGGAACTACATGTTCCACAACTCGAAGGCCGTCGTGGCGCTGTCCAAGGAACGCAACGACACGGTCTTCCAGAAGACGCTGGGGATCAACGACTTCTACCTCGCGGGCGACGGACGGCAGTGGCCGCTCGGCAACATCCAGATGGTCGGCAAGTCGAACGGCTGGGCGATGAAGGGCGAGGAACCGAAGCTCACGCTGCTCGCCCCGCACTGGAGCCTGGACGAAGTGGCCGAGCACGCCGTCGACTTCTGGCTGACGACCGAGGACCTCCCGGAACCGGACAACCGGGTCACCGTCGATCGTGACGGCAACGTGCACCTGGCCTACCGGTCGAGCAACGACGACGAGGCCGAGCAGCTGTACGGCGAGCTGCGCAAGATCCTGAACCACGTCGGGATGGCCGAGCACCACGTCCTCGCCAAGAACTTCTACATGCAGATGAACATCCCCGTGGCGGGGTGCGCCCACCAGGCCGGCACCTGCCGGTTCGGCGACGACCCGGCCACGTCGGTGCTCGACGCGAACTGCAAGGCCCACGAGGTCGACAACCTCTACGTCGTCGACACCAGCTTCTTCCCCAGCATCGGCGCGGTGAACCCGGCACTGACGGCGATGGCCAACGCCATCCGGGTCGGTGAGCACCTCGTCGAGCGACTCGCCTGAACCACCCCCGCACCGTCCGGTGCACACGCTCGAAGGAGGAGCACATGACCCTCAATGGCAAGGTCGCCATCGTCACCGGTGGCAACAGCGGCATCGGCAAGGCGATCGTGCTGGCCCTGGCCGAGGCCGGCGCCAGCATCGTCATCGACTACGTGGCGAACGAACAGGCGACGGAGGACCTCGAACGCAAGGTCGCCGCCCTCGGCGATCGGGTGATCGGCGTCGAGGCCGACGTCAGCAAGGTCGACGAGCTCCAGCGACTGATCGAAGCCACCGTGAACGCCTTCGGCCGCCTCGACGTCATGGTCAACAACGCCGGCATCGAGACCCGCACGTCCACGCTCGACACGACGGAGGCGCAGTACGACCGGGTGCTCGCCATCAACCTGAAGAGCGCCTTCTTCGGCACGCAGCTGGCGGCCAAGCAGATGATCGCCCAGGGCGACGGCGGCCGCATCATCAACATCAGCTCCGTGCACGAGGATTGGCCGATGCCCGGCAACGCGCCGTACTGCCTGTCCAAGGGCGGGATGCGCATGCTCACCCGGACGGCCGGCGTCGAGCTCGGGCCCCACGGGGTGTGCGTGGTCGGTGTCGGTCCCGGCGCCGTCGCCACCCCGATCAACGCGGCGACGATGGACGATCCGGCGGCGATGAAGACGCTCGACGCGGCGATCCCACTGGCCCGCATGGCCCAACCGGAGGAGATCGGCAGCGTGGTGGCGTTCCTCGCCGGCGACGGTGCCAGCTACCTCACGGCGACGACCGTGTTCGCCGACGGCGGCATCATGCACAGCAGTCCCGGCCTCTAACTGCCTCGTCAGGTCGCCCGAGCACTCCCCGCCATGCCCAGCGCCCGGATCCGCCTCGTCGCCGTCGCCGTCCTCGTGCTGGCGGCGGCCGCGTGCGGCGATGACGACGAGAACGACTTCGAGGCCGTCGACAGCGACACCGCCGTTCGCCACCGCCACCGCTCCGCCCTCGACCGTGCCGGCCCAGCCCCTGGAAGGGCCCACGTGGACGTTGGTGGAAGCCCCCGCGATGGCGGTGCCGATCGAGGGCGTGACCGTCACCGCCCGGTTCGTGGACGGCAACATCACGGGGACGAGCGGGTGCAACACCTACTCCGGGCTGTACCAGCTGCAGGGGTCGCTCCTCAGCGTGGCCCCGGAGATCGCCAGCACGCGCCTGGCCTGCACGTCCCCGGCGAGCGAGGTCGAGAGCGAGTACCTCGGGCAGCTCCCCGACGTCGGTTCGTTCTCGATCGACGGCAGCAGCCTGACCCTGCTCGACGTGGACGGCACGGAGATGCTCGAGTACGAGACGACCGACGGCGCCGACGCCATCGTCGGCGACTGGATCGTCACCGGGTACTACACCGGCGATGCCATCACGTCGGTGCTCGGCGACGTGGCGCTGACCGCGACGTTCGACGGGGAAGCGGTCAGCGGCAACGCCGGCTGCAACACCTTCAGCGGTCCCTACGAGGTGGACGGCGACGGCATCCAGATCGGACCGCTCGCGTCGACGCTGCGCCTGTGCGGCGACGAGGAGCTCGACGACCAGGAACAGGACTACCTCGCCGCGTTGCAGCTGGCCGAGTCCTACATGGTCGCGGGGGACCGTCTCGACCTGTTCCGGTCGGGCGGCGCGATCGCCGTCACGTTCCAGCGGGACTGATCCACGTGGGACCGCACGTCCAGGCGCTGCTCGCCGTCAACCCGGTGCCGTGGGCACGGGCGCAGATGGCGTTCACGCTGGCGACTCACATCATCCTCGTCCCGCTCGGTGTGTCCTGGGCGTTCATGGCCCTGATCGCCAACTACCGAGGTCTCCGGCGCAACGACCGCGACGCCCTCGAGCTGGCGCAGCGCTGGTCGAAGTACATGGCGGTCACGTTCGCCGTCGGCGCCGTCACCGGCACCGTGCTGTCCTTCGAGTTCGGGTTGCTGTGGCCGCGCTTCATGGGTCAGTGGGGCGAGGCCTTCGGTGTCCCGTTCGCCTTCGAGGGCCTCTTCTTCTTCACCGAGGCGATCTTCATCGCCATCTACATCTACGGCTGGCGGCGGATGAAGCCGTGGACGCACTTCTGGTGTGGCGTCCCGCTCGTCGTCACCGGAGTCCTCGGCAGCATCTCCGTCGTCTCGGCCAACGCCTGGATGAACTCCCCAGAGGGCGTCACGCTGAACTCGGCCGGCGAGGTCGTCGACGTCGACCCGCTCGGGGTGATCTTCAACGACGCCATGCCGTTGATGGCCGCCCACATGGTCGTGGCGGCCTACGTGGTCGGCGGTTTCCTCGTCGCGTCGGTGTACGCCGTGGGCATGCTGCGCGGGCGTCGTGACCGGCACCACCGGCTCGGCTTCCTGATCCCGTTCACGGTCGCCGCCGTCGCCACGCCGATCCAGATGGGGGTCGGCGACTCGCTGGCCCGCTGGGTGTACGAGAACCAGCCGGCCAAGTTCGCCGCCATCGAACTCGTGCCGGAGTCCGCCAGCGACGTCCCCGAGACGTTGCTCGGCCGGCTCACCGATGACGGCACCGTCTCCGGCGGCATCCCCATCCCGGGCCTGGCGTCGTGGCTGTCGGATCCGAGCACGGGGACGAGCACGGTGATCGAGGGCCTCGACAGCTTCCCCGAGGACGAACGGCCCACGGTCTCCGAGGTCAACACCGTCCACCTCGCGTGGGACGTCATGGTCGGCCTCGGCACCCTGCTGTTCCTGCTGTCCGCCTGGTACGCGCTCGAGCTGGGTGTTCCGGCGCGACATGCCCAAGAGTCGGTGGTTCCTGCGCGTGGCTGCGGTCGCTGGTGTCGCGGCGATCGTTGCGATGGAGGCCGGCTGGGTCGTCAGCGAGGTCGGCCGGCAGCCGTGGATCGTGTACAACCTGATGAAGGTCGAGGACGCCGCCACCGGGAACACCGGCGTGTGGATCACCTTCGTCGCGATCGCCGTGCTGTACGTCGGCCTGGCCGTGACGACGATCCTGATCCTGCTCAACATGAGCCGGCGCTACCGCCAGCGCGGCCCTGCGGAGCACGACGTGCCGTACGGCCCGAGCGCCCCGGCGCCCGAGGGTCCGCCACGCGAGGACGTGACGGTGTGATGAGCGAGCGATGCGAGCTGCATCGACACGAGCCGGTGGTGCACCAGTGAGCACCGCGGTCGCCGTCCTGCTGTTCGTCGCGGTCACGGCCTACGCGATCTTCGGGGGCGCCGACTTCGGCGCCGGGTTCTGGGATCTGGTGTCCGGTGGGGCGGCGCGGGGCGAGCACCCGCGCGAGCTGATCGACCACTCGATCGGGCCGGTGTGGGAGGCCAACCACGTGTGGCTGGTGTTCTGCTTCGTGGTGCTGTGGACGGGCTTCTCGGAGGCCTACGCCTCGATCACCCTCACGCTGTTCGTGCCGCTCACGATCGCCGCCGTGGGCGTCGTGCTGCAGGGGCTCCAGCTTCGCCTTCCGCAAGGTGGTGTTCCGCACCCGCGATCGGCGCAACTTCGGGGCGGCGTTCGCGCTCTCGTCGGTGCTCGTCCCGTACTGCATGGGTGCCATCGCCGGCGGGATCGCGTCCGGGCGCGTGCCCGACGGCGGTCGGGCCGGGGATCCATGGACGAGCTGGGTCAACCCCACCTCGGTGCTCGGCGGCGTGCTGGCAGTGGTCGTCGTCGCCTACCTCGCCGCCGTGTACCTCGTGTGGGACGCCCGCCGGGCGGGTGATCAGGAGATGGTCGAGTACTTCCGCCGGCGCGCCATCGGCGCCGCGGTCGCGGCCGGCGTGGTGAGCATCGTCGGGATCTTCGTCCTGCGGGCCGACGCCCGCTACCTGTTCGACGGATTGACGTCGAGGGCGCTGCCGCTCGTGATCGTCAGTGCGATCTGTGGGACGGCGTCGCTCGTGCTGCTGGGGCGCCACGCCGAGCGTGGCGCCCGCCTCCTCAGCATCGGCGCGGTCGTGGGCGTCGTGGTCGGGTGGGGCGTGGCGCAGTGGCCGTACGTGCTCCCGGAGACCTTGACGGTGTCCGAGGCGGCGGCCCCGTCGAGCACCCTCGCCACGCTCCTCGTGGCGGCGGTCGGCGCGGTCGTCCTCGTCGTTCCCGGCTTCGTCCTCTTGTACGTCCTCGACCAGCGATCGCTGCTGCCCGACGAGGGCGTCGACTGACATGCGCCACCGATCCTCCACATGGGGTGATGCTCGCGGGGCGCTCGTGGGGCGAAATGGTCCTCGACGAGCATTGCCCGATCGAGCCGCTGATCGCGGCACTCGCCGAGGAGGGTCGCGATGACCACGACGGACACTTCCACGCCGACCGTCGTCATCGTCGGCGGAGGCTTCGCCGGCGTCGGCTGCGCGAAGGAGTTGGCCAAGACCGGGGTGGCGGTCACCCTGCTCGACAAGAACAACTACCACCAGTTCCAGCCGCTGCTCTACCAGGTCGCTTCGGCCGAGCTGTCCACCGGCGACATCGCCCGCCCGTTGCGGGCCATCTTCCGCAAGGATCCCACGGTCGCCGTCAAGCAGCTGGAGGTGACCGACGTCGACCTCGACACGCGTACCGTGACGACCTCCGACGGCCAGACCTTCACCGGTGAC
The DNA here is from genome assembly GCA_963784255.1 of uncultured Acidimicrobiia bacterium. Taxonomy (GTDB): domain Bacteria; phylum Actinomycetota; class Acidimicrobiia; order Acidimicrobiales; family Ilumatobacteraceae; genus JALZMG01. Next base: position 67,587 of record CAWAQO010000012.1, read on the forward strand.
TACCTCGTGCTGGCGGCCGGCTCCCGGCCGAACTTCTTCCACACCCCGGGCGCCGACGAGCACGCCCTGCCGCTGTACACGGTCGAGCACGCCAAGGCGCTGCGCACCCGGCTGTTCGAGGTGTTCGAGGAAGCCGACACCAACCCGGCACGAATCGCCGAAGGCGCGCTCAACATCGTGATCGTCGGCGCCGGTCCGACGGGCGTCGAGACCGCCGGCGCCCTCGCCGACCTCGTCAACGACGTGATGCCGGATCGCTTCCACGACCTCGACGTGAAGCGGACCCGCATCTACCTCGTGGACCACGGCCCCGTCGTCCTCGGCGCCTTCTCGGACAAGGCCCACGCCTACGCGGCGGGCCGGCTGGAGCAGCGCGGTGTGACGCTTCGCCTCAACACCGGGGTCGACGAGGTCGCCCCGGACAAGGTCGTCCTCAGCGACGGATCGGAGATCGCGACCCGCACCGTCGTGTGGGCCGGCGGCATCCAGGCCCCCGAGCTGGCGGCTGGTCTCGGCGTGACCCAGGGTCGCGGGGGGCGGCTGACGGTGGAGCCCGATCTCACCGTCGCCGACCATCCACGCGTGTACGCCATCGGCGACGTCGCGAACATCCCCGATCATGACGGGAACGTCCTCCCGCAGCTGGGCTCGGTGGCCCTGCAGGCCGGCCGCTGGGCGGCGGAGAACATCGTCGCCGACCATGCGGGCAAGCCCCGCCGGCCGTTCCACTACAAGGACAAGGGGATCATGGCGATGATCGGCGACGGCGCAGCCGTGGCCGAGATGGGCGCCCATCACCACGAGCTCCACGGCCACCTCGCCTTCGCCGCCTGGCTGGGCGTGCACGCCTGGCTCATGAGCGGGGTCCGCCAGCGGATCGACGCGTTCGTGTCGTGGGGCTGGGACTTCCTCGGCTCCAGCCGATCGACGTCGATCATCGACGATCCCGACGCCGCCCAGATCGACTGGGGCGACGACGCCGACGAGGACGCCCCGTGACCACGGCGCGCCGGTAGCGCCGCGAGGGACGCGATGGCGACTCGCACCGAGACCACCGTCGTCTACGCCGCCGGCCTGGTCCAGGGCATCGTCCTCGTGACGTTCCCGGCGGCCGGCACGATCTTCACGGATCCCAGCGAGTACGACCTGTCGGGCAGCCAGTACGGCGCCATGTTCCTCCCGCAGGTCGTCACGGCGATCGCCGCGTCGCTGCTGGGCTCGCGGCTCGGCGGCCGCTTCGGCGCCAAGCGCGTCTACCTCGCCGGCATCGCGGCCAGCCTCGTGTCGATGGGCCTGCTCGTCACGAGCGCCGCGTTCACGGATGACTGGGCCCTCGCCTATGGATTGCTCCTCGTGGCCACGGCCGCACTCGGCACCGGGTTCGGGCTCACCGTGCCGAGCCTCAACACGTTCACGGCGGTGTTCCACCCCGCGGCGGTCGATCGCTCCGTCCTCGCGCTCAACGCGCTCCTCGGGCTCGGCACGGCGCTCGCCCCGGTGTTCGTGGCCGTCTTCGTCGGTCTCGGGTTCTGGTGGGGCCTGCCCGTGCTGTCATCCATCCTCCTCGCCGGGCTGCTGCTCATCAGCCTCCGGCTGCCGCTGCGGACCGGGGCCCGCGCCGCCGCGGCGACCGCCACGGCGAGCGACGCTCCGAAGGCCGCTGTGCCGGCCCGGTTCTGGCTGTACGCGGCGTTCGCCGTGCTGTACGGCATCTGCGAGACGATGAACGGCAACTGGTCGCAGATCGACATGACCAGCGAGCTCGGCGCGTCGACGACCGTCGCGTCGCTGGCCCTCACCACGTTCTGGGCGATGGTCACGATCGGACGGGTCGTCATCGCGTCGATCGAGCGCTGGCTCCCCACCACGCGCGCCGTACTGCTTGCTGCCGGTGGTCCTCACGGTCGCCTTCGTGGTCATCGCCCTCCTGCCGAACGACAGCCCGGCGGCGGGCGTCGTCGCCTTCGGCCTCGCCGGCCTGGGGTGCTCGGCGTTGCTCCCGCTCACGATCAGCTTCGCCCAGGAGGACCTCGTCGCCATCTCCGGCGCGACCGCCGGGCTCGTCATCGCGTGCTACCAGTTCGGGTTCGGCATCGCCGCCTTCGGCGCGGGACCCCTGCAGGACGCCGGTGTCGACCTGCCGACGATCTTCGGGATCGCCGCGGTCGCCTCCGGCGTGTTGGTCGTCCTCGCCGCGGTGATCACCCGCCCGAGCCGCGCTGATCAGCCCCGACCTGTCACGTCCGGTGCCGCCGGCAGCCGGTGAGCGGCGGCGGCGCGATCCTTTGATCAGGCGAGGAGATCGGTGCGGTTCACGCCGGTGAAGAGGAGGTTGATGCAGGCGGCGACGCTCTCCCGGGCCTCGTGCATCGTGATGCCGCCACTCGACCATGTGCGCAGGGACATCCCGACGACGGCCCTCGCGACGTCGCTCACGACGCGCGCCGTCTCCGGATCGACCGCGACCAACGAGCCCGCGTACACCCCCGCCGACCGCTCGCGAAAGCGCCGGTAGCCCTCGGCCGCATGTGGATCGGGGGTGTTCTCGAGGTACATCGTCAGGCGGAAGAACTGCGGGTACCGCTCGAAGGCGGTGAGCACCCGGGACAGCAGATCGACCAGCCGCTCCGCTTCGGTCCCGCCGCGCAGCGGCCGCCGCTGGACAGCGGATTGGAGCGAGTCGACCCACTCGACCAACACCTCCGAGAACAGGTGCTCCTTCGAGTGGAAGTACCGGTAGACCGTTCCGAGGGCCAGCCCGGAGGTCTCTGCGACGTCGCGCATCTGGATGCGATCGAAGTCGCCTGCTTCGAGCAACGTTCGCGCCGCCTGGATCATCCGGGCCCGCCGCGCGAGCTGGGCGGCGCTCAGCTCGTCTCGCTCACGCACACGGCTCATGGGATCTTCTGGTGGGGGGTGGCCGACAGCAGATCGACCGGCTCCGGCACCCTACCTCCGTCGACGCGCGGCAGGCGCGGCGGTCTCGACCTGGCCGGGCATGGTCCAGCCGGTGGCGTCGCTGAAGTCGAAGACCACCGCGACGGCGTCGGCGAGCCCGGTGTACGCCTGCTCGACGGTCTTGCGACCGAAGGTCCACTGACGCAGTTGCGACCAGAACGCCGCGGCGACGAGCTGCACGATCATGTCGGACGTCCGCGCGTCGACGCCGACGAGCGCCGAGGCGTACACCTCCGCCGCCGTCGACGACACGTCCTGCCACAGCGCCCGCACCACGGGGTCGGACGAGCCCTGCAGGATGTAGATCGCCCGGGCGACATGGGGCGACTCCTCGAACGCGCCGAAGATCGCCAGCAGCAGCTCGTGCATGCGCTGCGCGTTGGTGGCGCTCGGCTGCGGGGGAACGGGGTGCTGGTGGGCGAACCGCTGGATCCACTCGTGCACCACGTGCGCGAAGAGCTGTTCCTTCGACGGGAAGTACCGATACACCGTCGAGATCGCCACGCCCCCCTCCGCGGCCACGTCGAGCATCTGGATGTCGTCGAGGTCGGCGGCCAGGAGGAGGTCCACACCGGCGTCGACGATCTGCTGCCGACGCCGGCGCGACGACGCGCCGGTCGTCGGCAGGCCGTCCCGGTCAGCCGCTTCCGCTCGCGCTGACATCGCCCGCCCCTTCTCGGGAGCCGCGCCCTCGTCGGGCACGCCCGCTCCCGGGTCTCATCCCGCCACCGATCCGGGCAGCACACGAGATCCGGGCGAGAACCTCACCGGCATGTGCTTGATCCCCCCGATGAAGTTGGATCGCAGACGCTCGATCGGTCCGACGCGCCGCATATCAGGGATTCGCCTGATGATCTCCCGAAAGAGCAAGCGCAATTGCATCCTCGCGAGGTTCGCCCCGAGACAGTAATGCGGGCCTCCACCACCGAAGGCGACGTGGGGGTTCGGTGCGCGCGACATGTCGAAGGTGAAGGGGTCGTCGAACACCTCTTCATCCCGATTCGCGGAGGCGAACCAGATGACCACCTTGTCGCCGCGCTTGATCTCCTGACCACGGATCTCCGTGTCGTCCGTCGCCGTGCGCCGGAACTGGAGCACGGGGCTGGCGTAGCGGAGGATCTCCTCGACGGCCGCACCGAGGACGTCATCGTCGTCGATGTCCTCGCGGAGCGTCGCATAGGCCGCCGGGTCCTCCATGAGCGCGTACATCCCCCACGACGTGGTGTTCCTCGTGGTCTCGTTCCCGGCAACCGCCAGCAGCTGCATGAAGGCACCGTACTCCAGCTCGGTCAGTCCCGAGCCGTCGATCTCGGCTTCGACCAGCTTGGTCACGATGTCGTCGCGCGGGTTCGCCCGCCGGTCCTCGGCCAGTGCCTTGGCGTAGTCGAACAGCTGCTGGGTCGCCTCGTACGGCGACGTCGTGGCGTACTCCGGATCGTCCCGGCCGATGAGCTGGTTCGACCAGGCGAAGATCTTCCGGCGATCCTCTTGAGGAACGCCCATGATCTCGGCGATGGTCTGGAGCGGGAGCTCGGATGCGAGATCCACCACGAAGTCGCAATGGCCGAGCTCGATGATGTTGTCGACGATCATGATGCTCCGCAGCTGGAGTGCTTCCTCGAGCAATGCGACCATCCGTGGGGTGAAGCCCTTGCTGATGAGCATGCGATACCGAGCGTGGCGCGGCGGATCCATGCTCAACATGGACATCCCCCGAGTGTCGTACATGCGGTGCTCGAGCTCTTCGAAGTTGAGGATGCCGACACCACCGAGCTCGGCCGAGAAGAGGGTGCTGTTGCGGTTCACGGCCACGAGATCCTCGTGCTTGGTGACGTTCCAGAATCCCGTGGCGTTCGGGTGGTCGTGCCAGTGCACCGGACGCTCCTGGCGCAGCTGGCGGAACATCTCGTGGTGCTCGCCGCGTTCGAAGCGGTCGAGATCCAGGAGGTCGATCGTGTCGGTCGTCATGCTGGCTTCCTCCTCGAGGTGACCTGCTCATCGCAGCCGGGCGACGGTCGTCGTCTCGGGCTCCCGCGGTCGGGGCGCTCGCACCCCCGACCCGGGTGCTCACGCTGAGGACGAGCATAACATGAGCGACGTTGCGCAACAAGAATCGTGTTTCGGTCTGTGTCGATGCGACGGCGCGATGTTGGGCGAAGGGGACGTGGGCGTCGACGTCCTGAGCGGCGGAGAACGAGCGTTCACAAGGGTTGGCGTCCGCTCGAGCTCCGCTGATGTGTCCGCTCATATCGGCCCCCTCCGGGACATGCTGCGGCGATTTCATGTGCAGGTCAGCGGCTGGTCTTTCTCGATTCGGGACAAGAATCCGCTTCCACTTCCGTGGCGCCGGGTCTACGCTCGTCGGGGTGCAGTTCGACGTCGCGTCACCTCACGTTCGTCCGGCGTTGGCCGAGTGGCTCACCCTGCACCTGCCAGGTGCTTCCGGCGTGGAGGTGGGGGAGCTGGCGCGCCCGGAGATGGGAGCGTCGTCCGAGACCTTCATCGTGCCCGTGTGCTACCAGCGAGGCGGCCGCGACGTCGCCGAACGTCTTGTGCTCCGAGTCGAGGTGGACGAGCCGGCGATCTACCCCCAGCAGGTACCTGGACTCGATGTGGAGATCGACATCCAGTACCGCGTCATGGAGGCGATCGCCAAGGGCGCGACCGCACCCGTGGCGGAGCAGGTCGCCTACGAGTCGAACCGTGAGATCCTCGGCAACGAGTTCTTCGTGATGCGCTACGTGGGCGGCTCGGTGCTGTCGCTCCGGCCGCAATACGCCGAGTCCGGGTTCTTCGTCGATGCCGGCACCGAACAGCGCCGGCGCGTGATCGATGACGGTCTGCGACGCCTCGCCCAGCTCCACAGCCTCGACTGGCGCGCGGTCGGCCTCGAGTGGCTCAGCCCGCCCGGCGCAACGCCCGGGACGGCCAGGCAACTCGACATCTGGATCGACTACCTGATCCGGGAGTTGGGAGGTCGCGAGCACCCGCTCCTGGACGAGGCCACCACGTGGCTGCAGGGCAACGTCCCCGTCGACGAGCCGGTGGGGTTCAGCTGGGGCGACGCCCGACCCGGCAACATGATCTTCGACGACTTCCGCTGCGCGTGCGTCACCGACTTCGAGAACGCGTCGATCGCGCCGCCCTGGCTGGACCTCGGGTGGTGGCTGATGTTCGACCGATGTTCGCACGAGCAGGTCGGTCTCCCGCGCCTCGCCGGCGAGCCGACTCGTGAGGAGCAGGTCGAGATGTACGAGGCCCACGCCGGCCGATCGGCGGGGGACCTGCACTACCACCAAGTGTTCGCAGCCTTCCGGTACGCGGCGATCGTGATCCGCGTGATGAACCGCTACGCGGTCAGGGGGCAGGCGCCGCCCGACCAGAACTTCTGGAAGGACAACGGCCCGGTCCGCTGTCTCGACGAGCTCCTCGCGGCGTCGTGATCGAACAGATCGAAAGAGGATTCTGATACCTAGTTCGGTGGACAACAGGGCCATCTCGCGCGACGATCAGGTCATGGGGTCGTCGTTCTGGACGGCGGCGTCGGCGATGCCGGCGAAGCGGGCCATCACCGGTCCGGCGGGTGCCGACGTCACGTTCGGTGAGCTGGCGGAGCGGAGCAACCAGCTCGTCCACGCCGGCCGGGCGCTCGGCCTGAGGTCGGGCAGCCTCGTCGCCGCCACGCTGCCCAACGGCGCCGATGCCGTGGCGCTCTACCTCGCCGCGCTCCAGGCGGGCTGGTACTACACCCCGATCAACACCCACTTCACGGCCGCGGAGACCGCGTACATCCTGAACGACGCCCAGGCCGACCTGTACGTGGTCGACGCGCGATACGCCTCGACCGCGGTCGCCCTCGACGGTCTCGTCGACATCGAACCGCACCGTCGCTTCTGCGTCGGTGAGATCGACGGATACCGTCCCGTCGCCGAGCTCGTGGCGGGACAGCCGGTCGACCCACCGGACGACCGGACGTCCGGGCAGGTCATGCTCTACACGTCGGGCACCACGGGTCGCCCGAAGGGTGTGCGCCGGCACCTGACGGGCATGACGCCCGAGGAGACTCTGAGCAACCCGTTGATGATCTTCGGCCTGTCGGTCGCTCCCGACGCGGTCGCGCTCTGCTGCTCGCCCCTCTACCACGCGGCCCCGCTCGCCTACGCCAACGCCGCCCTGCAAGCCGGCAACGAACTCGTCGTGATGGACAAGTGGGACGCGGAGGTGGCGCTCGCGCTCATCGAGGAACACCGCGTCACGTGGACCCACATGGTGCCCACGCACTTCCGTCGCCTGCTCGCCCTGCCCGTGCAGGTACGGCGGCGCTTCGATGTGAGCTCGCTCCGGTACGTGGTGCACGCCGGCGCTCCGTGCCCGGTCCCCGTCAAGCAGGCGATGCTCGAGTGGTTCGGCCCGGTCGTCTACGAGTACTACGGCTCGAGCGAAGGCGTCGGCGGCACCGTCGTCGGTCCGGACGACTGGCTGCAGCACCCGGGAACGGTCGGCCGCCCGGCGCCCGGCGGCGAGATCCGCGTCCTCGATGACGCCGGCGAGGAGGTGCCCCACGGCGTCGTCGGCACCGTCTACTCCCGCCTGAGCGAGCGCAACCGCTTCGAGTACTTCAACGACCCGCAGAAGACGCGAGCGGGACGTCGTGGCGACTTCGCCACGGTCAACGACCTGGGCTACGTCGACGAGGACGGCTACCTCTTCCTCGCCGACCGCAAGTCCGACCTGATCATCTCCGGCGGCGTCAACATCTACACCGCCGAGATCGAGTCGGTCATGGCGACCCATCCGCTCGTGAACGACGTCGCCGTGTTCGGGGTGCCGGACGAGGAGTGGGGCCAGGCGGTCCACGCGGTCGTCGAGCTGCGCCACGGTGTCGCTCCGAGCGACTCGGTCGGGGAGGCGCTGCTCGCCCACGCCGCCGGTGAGCTGGCTCGCTTCAAGCTCCCCCGCACCATCGAGTTCATCGACGAACTCCCGCGGGACCCGAACGGCAAGCTCTACAAGCGCAAGCTGCGCGAGCGCGATCACGGCGTCGCCGGTCATCACAGCTAGCCGGGCCACGGCAGGCCGTTCGCAAGTGGACTCGGTCCACCGCGGTGCCCCGGCTGGCGCGATCCATGAGAGGAGCGAGATGGGACAGCTCGATGGACGGGTTGCGGTGATCACGGGCGCCGGGCGCGGACTGGGGCGCGAGTACGCCCTGTTGTTCGCCCGCGAGGGGCGCGCTGGTCGTCGTCAACGACCTCGGTGGCGCCACGGATGGGGTGGGTCGCGACCACACGCCGGCCGACGACGTGGTGGCGGCGATCGCCGCCGACGGCGGGTCGGCGGTCGCCAACCACGACGACGTGACCGATGCGGCTGGGGCGTCAGCGCTCGTCACGCAGGCGGTCGAGACCTTCGGTCGCCTCGACGTGCTCGTCAACAACGCCGGGATCCTGCGCGACCGCACGATCGTCAACATGACCGAGGAGGAGTGGGACGACGTGGTCGCCGTGCACCTGCGTGGCCACTTCCTGCCCCTCCGTCACGCCGCGCGCTACTGGCGTGCCGAGGCGAAGGCGAACCGGCCGCGCCGAGCGAGCGTGATCAACACGACGTCTACGTCCGGGCTCAGGAGCAACCCCGGCCAGTCGAACTACGGCGCGGCGAAGTCGGGGATCGCCACGCTCACCGAGATCGCCAACAAGGAGCTCCGTCCGTACGGGGTCCGCTGCAACGCCGTCGCGCCGGCGGCCCGCACACGTCTGACGGCCACCGTCCCGGGCGCCGCCGAGCGTGACGCTCAGTACCGAGCCGAGGTGGAGGCCGGCGCGTTCGACCGTCGTGACCCGGCCAACATCGCACCGTTCGTCGCGTACCTGGCGACGGAGGCGTGCCCGCTCGACGGCAAGGTGTTCTTCGTCGCCGGCTCCCGGGTCGCGCTGTTCCAGCCATGGTCGATCGTCGACCAGATCGAGACCGACGGGCGGTGGACGATCGAGCAGCTCGGCGTAGCCGCGGCGCCGTGGGGCGACGTCACCTTCGACCGAGCGCTCGTCGTCTGACGGCCTGTCAGACGCTCGCGTGGGCGCTCACTTGACGAAATCGAAAATCAGAATACAATTGTCGTTTACCGGATGACACTCGTCGCCGGCGCCGCGCGTGCACGAGTCCAATTGGGGGGAACATGCGCAATGAAGGCCCAATTCGTCGGCGCTTCGTGGCCGTCGCAGCCGCCGCTTGCCTCGTCGCCGGGGTGTCCTGCGGAGGCGATGACGACGACTCCGTCGCGGACAGCGCCGCCGACAGCGCTGTGGCGACGACCGTCGGTCCGACGGCCGACTCAGGCCCGTCGTCCAGCGGTCCGACGTCCTCGGAAGAGCCCGACGCGACCGCATCGTCGTCCTCGCCGTCATCGGAGTCCGACGGCGCCGAGCCGATCCAGGGCGGCACGGTCAGCATCGGGCACATGTTCCCGGTCACGGTGGACGCGCCGTGGAACATGACGTCGAGCGTCGTGGGTGGCCTCTTCTTCAGGGCGCTCTACGACACGTTCCTGTACTACGACGAGAACGGCGAGCCGGCGCCGTGGCTGGCGGAGTCCTGGACCGTCAGCGATGACAACCGGGTCTTCACGTTCGAGCTCCGTGAGGGCGTCAAGTTCCACGACGGCACGGACTTCGACGCCGAGGCCGCCGAGTGGAACATCCTGCAGCACCTGGATCCCGAGCGACGTTCGAACGCGTCCGCGGTCGCCGCGCACATCGAGTCGGTCGAGGCGACCTCGCCGACCACCCTCGTGATCACCACGAAGGCCCCCTATCCCGCCTTCATCGACGTGATGATCCCGTCGTCACTGACCGCCATGGCCTCGCCGACGGCGATCGAGGCGGATCCGCGGGCCCGTGTCGGCACCGGTCCGTTCCGCGTCGTCTCGTACCAGGCCGGCGAGTCGGTGGCCTTCGAACGGAACCCCGACTACTGGCAGGAAGGCAAGCCCAACCTGGACGCCATCGAGGGTCGCACGATCCTCGACAACTCGGCGCGGACCCTCAGCCTCCAGGAGGGCGAGGTCGACGTCGTGGGCTTCGTGGAAGGCCAGTACTTCAAGGAGCTGGAGGAAGCCGGGTTCAACCGCGAGACCGTGCCGATGAACGGCGCCCTGGTGCTCGAGATGACCAACGCCCGACCGCCCGTCTCCGACCCGAGGGTTCGGGAGGCGTTGGTGCGAGCGATCGACCTCGACGTCGTCGCCCGGGCCATCTTCGACGGCGAGGCCTGGCCGAACCCGGCGTTGATCCCGCTCGAGAGCGAGTGGAGGAACGACGACGTCGAGTACCCGGCGTTCGACCAGGAGCGGGCGCGCCAGCTCGTCGACGAGTACGAGGCCGAGAACGGCCCGATCGAGATCACGTTCACGAGCGACAACATCAACTACATGCGGACCCTCGGTGAGATCGGCGTCGGCATGTGGCGTGACGTCGGCATCGACGTCGAGGTCGAGACCTTGGAGACGAACGTCTTCCTGGAGAAGATGCGGGCCGGAGAGGTCGATCTCGGCGGACTGGCCGCCGGCTCGCCGATCGATCCTGACGTCGCCTACTACAACACGTTCCACTCCGAGTCGCCGAGCAACTTCACGAAGTACTCCAACCCGGAGATGGACGAGCTGCTGGAGGCCGGCCGCGTCGAGATCGACGAGGACGCACGCCGCGAGATCTACGCACGGGTGCAGGAGCTGATGGCGGAGGACCTTCCGCTCTTCGGGTACCTCCAGACCTACTGGGGGTACTCGACGGCGCCCGACATCCAGGGATGGACGACGCATCTCGACACCACGGTGGATTGGACCAACGTCTGGAGGAACGAGTGAGCTCGACAGCCGACGAGGTCGCGAGTGGGACGACGGCCGTCGATGACGACCGGTTCCACGAACCGACCAGCGATGATCCGATGTGGACGGAGACCTGCTGGTTCGCCTTCTTCGTCCCGGAGCGCTCGCTCTCCGGCACGCTCTATCCGCTCTTCCGGCGGAACCTGGACATCTGCTCGAGCGGCGTGCACATCTGGGACGGCGGCACCCACGAGCCGTACCGGCTCGTGTACAACCGCCACCTGTGGCACCTCCCGTTCCCGTCGGCGGACCTCACGGATGTCACGCTGGAGAGCGGGCTGCGCTACGAGCGCCTCGAGCCCGCCAAGCGCTTCCGCATGAGCTACGAGGACGGGGACGAGATCAGCCTCGACCTGACCTTCGACGGGGTCATCCCGCCGCACTACATCGGTCCGTCGCACCTCGATCAGCCCGGGCGGGTGCAGGGGACGTTGCGGCTGCACGGCGAGGACATCGCGGTGGACTGCCTGGCGATCCGGGACCGCTCGTGGAGCGTCCGCGACGACCTCCACGGCCACCCCGGACGCACGAACACCAGCTACAGCTACGGGATGGTGTCGCCGGCGGACGGGTTCCAGGGGCTCGCGTCGATGATCGGTGACCACGGCGACGTCCGCGCCGGCTACGTCATCCGCGACGGCGAGGTCCTCGACGTGGTCGGCGGCCAGCGGCACGTCCTCGAACGCAAGGACGGCTACCAGACCCGGGTGGCCATGAGGGTGGAGGACAGCTCCGGTCAGGTGCTCGAGGCCGAGGGCGAGTGCCAGAACGTCTTCGCGTGGCAGTTCAACCCGAGCACGCTGTCGTGGATCACCCTCGTCAAGTGGGAGTGGGACAAGGGGAGCGGGTGGGGCGAGGACCACGACAACTGGTCGAACAGCAGCTGGCGGGCATTCGAGCGCGCCGGCTATCGCACGGACTGATCGGCGCAACGCTCATGTCCGCCCTGCCATCGGACACACTGGCCCGGTGGCATCGAAGCGAGGGCCGAAGGCTCCCTTGAGCGCGGCGCACCGAGCTGCCCTGGCGGCCGGACGGAACGATGCGCGTGTGGTGCGCGCGTACCTCGAGCTGCTCGATCCCGCCAAGTCGCGCCGGACCGGACACCGGACGCCGGAGGCGATGGAGCAGCGGCTGGCGGAGCTCGAGCTCGAGCTCCACGACGCCGATGTCCTGCGACGGCTGGCCCTGGTCCAGGAGCGACTGGACCTGACGCGCGATCTCGACGCGTCGCGCTCCGGCACCGACATCAAGGCGCTCGAGGAGGCCTTCGTCACCGTTGCCCGGGACTACGGACAGCGCAAGCGGATCAGCTACGCCGCGTGGCGCGAGGTGGGTGTCCCACCATCCGTGCTGAAGCGGGCCGGCATCAAGCGCGACTGACCGCGGGGTCGGTGGACGCGAGGCGGCGGTCGATCTCGAGGCCCATGATCTCGCAGTCCGTCGCCGGATGGTCGAAGCGGCAGAGCAGCGCCCCGTCGAGGTACGTACGTGCCCGCTGGAGCCGCTCGATCTCGGCATCGAGGGCAGCCAGACGGCGGCGCCCGATCGCTTTCCAGTCGGCGACCTGCTCGGCGTCGAGGATGCCGGCGATGTCGTCGAGCGACAGCCCGGCGTCCTGCAGCATCCCAACGAACACGAGCCGCCGCAGCGTCGCCATCCGGTAGCGGCGCTGCCCCGATCGACGCGCATCGGCGCGGAGGAGCCCGCGCCGTTCGTAGAAGCGCACCGTCGAGGTGGCCACGCCGGCGCGGCGGGCGACCTCGCCGATGGTGAGTCCGGCAGCATCGTCCATGCGCCTACTTGACTTGAACTCGGGTTCAAGTGTCAAGGTCGACCGGCATGACGATCAACCAGCAGCGAGAGCGATCGGCGGTCCCCAACCACCATGCCCACCATCCGGGATTCCGCGGCGTCGCCGGGCTCGTCGCCGCGATCGGGTTCAGCGTCGGACGCGACTCCGACGCCCGCCTGGCGGTCGAGCTGACCCACGTGACGGGCGCCGACGACGTCGTCGACATCGGCTGTGGGCCCGGCGTGGCCGTGCGCCGCGCCGCCGTCGCAGGCGCCGCATCGGTCGTCGGCATCGACCCGGCGACCGTGATGGTGCGCGTCGCCCGTTCGACGCCTGGGCCGTCACGCCGCCGGTCCCACGTCCGCTACGTGGAGGGTGCCGCCGAGTCGGTGCCCGTGCCCGACGGCGCGGCCAGCATCGTGTGGTCGCTGGCGACGGTGCACCACTGGCAGGACCTCGAACGAGGGCTGGCGGAGGTGCGACGGATCCTGCGACCCGGCGGTCGGTTCCTCGCCCTCGAACGGCGAGTCGACCCCACCGCGTCGGGTCATGCCTCCCACGGCTGGACCGAGGCCCAGGCCCACACGTTCGCCGACCACTGCCACGTTGCCGGCTTCACGTCGGTCGACGTCCTGGAGCACCCAGGACGCCGGCGCACGGTCGTCACCGTCCTCGCCCACGCCGTCCGGTAGCCGGCACCTGACATCCGCCCGTCAGCGTGCCGTCGGGTGCCGCCTGCGCTCGGCCGCCAGCAGGGCGACCCCGACGGCGCCGGCGTCGGCGCCGAGCTCGGCGGGAACGACGCGAACCTGCCGTGACTCGGACGCCTCGATGCCCGCCCGCATCTCCGCCACCGCGGCCTCGCGGTACTCGTCGCGGAGGCCGAGACCGCCGCCGATGACGAGCAGCTCGGGATCGAGGGCGTTGACCAGCCACGCCAGCGCTCGGCCGAGATCGCGGCTGCCGTCACGGACCAGCTGGCTGGCCGCGGCGAGCTCGAAGACCTCCTCGGCCGACACCGTGCCGGCCCGCCGTGACAAGGCGGCCCCACTGGCCGTCGTCTCGACGGGCGGGGCGCCGAGGATCAGGGCGTTGCCCCGGGCGCCGACGTACGGCATGCCGCCGATGATCAGGCTGAACGCCACGCCGGTGCCGACCGTGACGTAGACGAAGTCGGGCCAGCCCCGCGCCGCGCCGAGGCGCGCCTCGCCGATGGCGGCCGCCCGCACGTCCGATTCGACGACGACGGGGCGGCCGAAAGCAGCCGTCAGGTCGATGCCCCGCCAGTCGAACGTCGCCGCGCTCGTGATGGCGCCGGCCGGGCTGACGAGCTCGCACACGCCGATGCCGAGCGCCGCTCGTGCGGCCGCGCCGCCGTCACTCGCGGCGAGCGTGGCGGCGAGCTCGATGCACTGGGCGAGCACGGCCGCGCCGCCACCGTCGGGGCGGGTCGGCACGCGGATCGACTCGACCACCGTCTGGCGCGCCGACATCGACCAGGCACGCCGCGGTCTTCGAGCCGCCGACATCGATCCCGATCGCGACCGTCACGACACATTCTCTGGGAGGTACGTCGGGGCGACGCCGATGATCGCGGTCGCGTTCGAGCCGGCGTAGTTGCGGTACTCGTGGGTGCTGCCGGTGGGGAGGTAGCACGCCTCGTCGGGTCGCAGCTCGAAGACGTACGTCTCGTCGGCGAACCACGCCCGCACGTGGATGACCCCCTCCAGGCCGAACAGCACCTCGTCGCCGCCGCGTCGTTGGATCGAGCTGACGCCCCCGGGTGACAGGCTCACGTTGGCGACGGTCAGCTGTGCCGTGCTCCACAGCAGCCCGATGAGCGCGTCGCCGGCCATCCGGTGGTGCCGCGCCCGTGGATCGATGACGTGGAGCGTGGCCCGCGCTGCCGCCTCGGTGGCCCGGCCGGGCCAGTCACCCACGACGCTGTCGTCGGCGTACCGCGCCGACTCGAGGTACGGGCGGGTGCGGCTGTAGGCGCCCGACGACCCGGTGGACGGCGGCGGCGCGAACAGCTCCAGCACGCGGAGCTCGCTGGAGCCGTGGGCGAAGGCGTGGTGCCACGTGTCCGGACCGAACGCCACGCTCGACCCGGCGTCGACCGGCTGCACCTCGCCGGTCTCCGGGTTGGCGATGATCATCCGCCCCCGGAGCACGGTGAGCACCTCGTCGGCACCGAAGACCGTGCGGAACTCCGGCGAGTGCAGGAAGCGGCCGCCCGGCGCCAGGCCGAACACCAAGGCGTGGATGCGGTCCGTCGACGCGTAGATCCAGTCGGCGACGTGGTGGGCGTCGTCGTCGCCCCAGATGTGGCGGGTGACGGTGGCGGCTGTGATGTGGGTGGGACGGTCGAAGGTCGGGGCGCGGGGACGGCGCGTACGCGCTGGTGCGGCGCCGACTGCGCCCCGTCGGTCCCGGTCATGTCAGCGGCTCCGCTTCGCTCCTCCGACCGCCCGCCTCACGTCGGGCCCAGCGTCTGGTAGTAGACGGTGCCCGCCGGGTCGACCTCGATGCCCACGTCGTCGCGGGCGGCGACGAGCGTCGTCGGGTGCGAGACCCACACGGTGTTGGCGGCCTCCTCCCAGATCTGCTGCATCTCGACGTACAGCTCGTTGCGGGCCTCGTCGTCGAGCTCGAGCGCGGCCTCGGCGAAGAGGCGGTCGTACTCCTCGTCGCAGAAGTACACGTAGTTCCAGATGTCGAACTGGTCACATGTGAACCACACCAGCTCCTGCGAGGGCTCGCGGTAGTTGATGCCGTACTCGGTGTAGAAGAGCTGGCGCTCCCGGTTGGTCTCGTCGGCGACGAAGAACGTCGCCGGATCGAGGATCTCGATCTCGACGGTCAGCCCGGCGTCCTCCAGGTTGGCCTGGGCGACCTGGGCGACGGTGCGGGAGATCTCGTCGTCGGCGATCGTGAACGTCAGCGACCGGTCGGCCTCCGGCACCAGCTCGACGAGGCGGCGGGCCTCGTCGAGGTCCTGCTCGTGCACCGGCGCATCCTCCCAGTAGCCGATCGGTGCGCTCGGCGCGACGAGCGCCGTCGCCCGGACGTCGCGGCCTTCCGACGTGGCCGTCAGGATCGACGGCACATCGATGGCGGCGATGATGGCGTTGCGCAGGTCCGGGTTCTCCAGCGCCGGATCGATCACGTTCATGCCGATGAACCGGTACTGCATCCCGGCACCCTCCGAGATCACGGTGTCGTCGAGGGCGCTGAAGCGGTCGACGGCCGCGGCCCGCATCGGCGCGAGCAGGTCGAGGTCGCCGGCCTCGTAGGCGAGCTCGGCGGCGCTGTCCTCCGGGATGATCTGGAAGACGAGCTCGTCGTACCGCTCGCTCCGGCACGTACGGCGCCTGGCCCGGCGTACTCGGTGAAGTTGGTCATGCGTCACGTGCTCGCCCGGCACGACCTCGGCGAGCTCGTACGGGCCGGTGCCGATCGGCTCCCGTTGGAACCCCTCGACGCCCATTCTCCTCGTAGGCCTTCCTGGAGATGATGCCGGTGAGCGGCAGCGCCTGCTCCACGAGCGTCACCGACGGCTCCTTGAAGCACGATCCGGCCGGTGTAGTCGTCGATGACCTCGACCGAGTCGAGGGCGGTGTAGAACGCGGTGATCGAAGTCGACTCGACGCCCTCGATGAGGCCGGCGGCGCGTTCGATCGAGAACTTCACGTCGTCCATCGTCATCTCGCCGTAGCCGCCGTGGAACTGGACGCCCTGCTTGAGCGTGAAGTCGATGGTGAGACCGTCGTCGGCGATCTCGTAGGTGTCGGCCAGGACGTTCACCGTCGAGCCGTCGGGCGCGGCCTGGACGAGGCTCTCGAAGATGATGCTGACGACGGAGATGTCGGTGTAGTTCGCCACGTACAGCGGATCGAGCAGGGTCGGGTCCGAGGCGAACCGGGCGCGCAGGGTCGTCGCGCTCCCGTCACCGGACGGCTCCTCGGCATCGGTGCCGGGGACCGTCGAGCCGCCGGCCGGCGCCGCCGTGTCGACGGCACCAGGCTCGTCGGCACCGTCGTCGTCATCGTCACCGCACGCTCCCGCCAGCAGCAGCACACCGGCGGCGAGCACCGCCGTCCACCTCGATGCGGTCATGGCAACCCCCCTCTTCGCTACGGTCCCCCAGGGCCGATCCATGGCTGGATGCGGCTTTACGCCATGCGTTAGAGTATCACGGGTGAAGAAACGGACGGCAAGTCCGTCCGTGGGGATTCACGGGGGAACATCGTCATGACCCGATACCTGGCGAGACGGCTGGCCGTTGCGGCGGCGGTCGCGCTTGCTCGTGCTCGTCGCGCTCGCGTCGTTCGCCCGCGTGCTCCCCGGCGACGCCGCCACGGCCATGCTCGGACCCCGCGCGACTCCCGAGCTCGTCGCCGTGGTGCGGGAGGAGATGGGCCTCGACAGTCGGTGCCCGCAACAGGTCGGCGACTTCGTGTGGAACGCGGTGCAGGGTGACCTCGGCGAGGACTTCTTCACCCGCCGCCCGGTCACGGACATCGTCGCCGACGCCTTGCCGCACACGATCGCGCTGGCCATCTCGTCGATGCTGCTGGCGACGCTGCTGGCGATCCCGCTCGGCGTCCTGGCGGCCACACGCCCGGGATCGGCGCTCGACCGCGTGCTGGCGACGACGTCGATCGTCGCCATCTCCATCCCCTCGCTGATCGCCGGGCTCGGGCTTGCTCATCGTGTTCGGCGTCCGGCTCGAGCTGTTCCCGATCATCGGCACCGGTTCGTTCTCCGAACCGCTCGACTACCTCCACCACCTCGTGCTGCCGAGCGTGGCGCTGGCGCTGGCCTGGACCGGCTACCTGGCGCGCCTGTTGCGGGCCAGCCTCGTCGAGGAGCTCGACTCCACGTACATCCGGGCCGCCACCGCGTACGGGCTGCGCAGCCGGACGATCTTCTTCCGGTACGCACTGAAGAACGCCTTCATCCCGACGCTCGCCGTCGTCGGGTTCGGCGATCGCCACGCTGATCGGCGGGCGCCCTGTTCGTCGAGGTCATCTTCTCCCGCAAGGGCGTCGGGACATCGCTGTCGTACGCCATCGCGACGCGCAACTACGTCGTCGTGCAGGGACTCGTCGCCGTCATCGCGGTCCTGTTCATCCTCACCAACCTGCTCGTCGACCTCGGCTACCGCTTCGTCGATCCACGCGTGCGCGTCGAGGAGGACTCGACCACGTGAGCCGGCTTCAGGATGCTCGAACGCCGGCCGGCGTGTTCGGTCTCGTGGTCGATCGCGCTCCTCGTCGTGCTTGGCGATCTTCGGCGACGTCATCGCCCCCTACGACCCGAACGAGCAGGACATCGCCAACCGCCTCGCAGGGTCCGTCCGGCGGGCACTGGCTCGGCACCGATCACCTGGGCCGGGACGTGCTCTCGCGGTTGATCGACGGCACGCGCGTCGGGCTGATGCTGGCCGTCCCGGTGATCGCGATCGCGCTCGTCATCGGCCTGTCCGTCGGGTTGGCGAGCGGCTACCACGGCGGCCGTGTCGACACGGGCACGATCTTCGCCGTCGACCTCCTGGCCGCCTTCCCCGGCCTGATCCTCGCCCTCATCCTCATCCCCCTCCTCGGCGTCTCCACCGGCTCGCTGATCCTCGTGCTGACGATCGCCTTCGTGCCGCCGTACGTGCGCGTGACCAGGGCGTCGACGCTCGGCGCCAAGGAACGCGGCTACGTGCTCGTCCGAGCGGGCGCTCGGGGCCAGCAGCTGGCGCATCACGTCCCGGCACATCCTCCCCAACATCATCCGTCCCATCCTCGTGCTGGCGGCGATCGACCTCCCGTTCGTGATCGTCGCCGAGGCGGGCCTGTCGTTCCTCGGGCTCGGTGTGCCGCCGCCGGATCCGTCGTGGGGCTCGATGCTGTTCGAGGGGTTCTCGCGCGTCCGCGACGCGCCCGGCCCTGTCCTCTGGCCGGCCGCCGCCATCGCCGTGACCACGATCGCCTTCACGTTGGTCGGGGAGTCCTTCGGCGGCACGCGAACGCGACGCGGCCGAGACGGCGAAGCTCGAGAGACTGGTGTGAGCGACGCGCTGCTGAGCGTGCGCGGGCTCGATGTCGCCTACCGGATCGGTGGCGTCGACCTCCCGGCGCTGCGCGACGTCTCGTTCGACATCGGCCGCGGTGAGGTCGCTCGGCCTCGTCGGGGAGTCCGGATCCGGGAAGTCGACCGTCGCCGCCGCGATCCTCAGGATCCTCGCCCGCAACGGCCGCATCACCGGCGGCTCGATCCTGTTCGAGGGTCGCGACCTGACCGCGCTGACCACCGACCAGATGCGCAGGGTCAGGGGCGCCGACATCGCGATGATCTTCCAGGATCCGCTCGGCTCGCTGAACCCGACGATGGCGGTCGGCAACCAGTTGATCGCACGTCGCCGCGAGCCACCCGGAGTGCGTCGGTCAGGGCCGGGCGACCCGCACGCCGGATCATCGAACTGCTCGGTGAGGTCGGGATCCCCGATGCCGCGCAGCGCTTCGACGACTACCCCCACCAGTTCTCCGGAGGCATGTGCCAGCGGATCATGATCGCCATGGCGCTCCTGCTGGGGCCGTCGTTGATCATCGCCGACGAGGCGACGTCGGCGCTCGACGTCACGCTGCAGGTGCAGATCCTCGAGTTGTTCGCCCAGGTGCGCGAGACGCGCGGCACCTCGATCCTGCTCGTCTCCCACGACCTCGGCGTCGTGGCCCAGAGCTGCGACCGGGTCGCGGTGATGTACGCCGGTCGGGTGGTCGAGTCGGCGCCATCGGCACCGCTGTTCGCCGAGCCGCGCCATCCCTACACGCGCGCCCTGATCGCGACCGCACCGTCGTACGAGGATCGCCAGCGATCGGTGCGCGGCATCCCGGGCCGCGTGCCGAGCCTCCACGAGATGCCGGCCGGCTGCGCCTACGCCGACCGGTGTGCCCACCGCACGCGGCCGAGTGCGCCGATCCTCCGCCGGTCGTCGCGGTGGGCGTCACGCCACGACGTGCGCTGCGTGCTGTACGGGCGGACGACGGCGCGCCAGTCGCCGCCGTCGACGCACGGCGACCGCCGGCCGACCGGCCGGCGTCGGTCCGGCGCCGACGGCGGGCACCGCCGCACCCGCCGCTGCTCACGGCGCACGCGGTGTCACGAAGCACTTCCCGGTGCGGCGCTCGATGCTCGACCGGCTCCGGCGGGCCGAGCACGACCCCGTGCGGGCCGTCGACGGCGTCGACCTCGAGCTCCGCCGGGGCGAGATCCTGGGGCTCGTCGGCGAGTCGGGGTCGGGCAAGACGACACTGGCCTTGACCCTGATGCGCCTCACCGAGGCCAGCGGCGGCGACGATCCGCTTCGACGGCGAACGATCTCCGCGCCGCTCGATGGCCGCGGGATGCGGCGGCTGCGCTCGCGGATGCAGATGATCCTCCAGGATCCGATCGGCAGCCTGTCGCCGCGGATGCGCGTCGCGCGACCTGCTGGCCGAGCCGTACGCGATCAACCGCCTGCCGATGCCCGACGGGCGCGTCGCCGAGCTGCTCGAGCTGGTCGGGTTGGGGCCGGACGTGGCCGAGCAAGTTCCCGTACCAGCTGTCCGGTGGACAGGCGCGCCGGGTGAGCATCGCCCGGGCCCTCGCGCTCGAGCCGGCGGTCATCGTCGCCGACGAGCCGACGTCGGGCCTCGACGTCTCGGCCGCGGCCGGCGTGCTGTCACTGATGAAGGAGCTGCGCGACCGTCTCGGCGTCTCGTACCTGATGATCACGCACGACCTCAACGTCGTCGGCCTGATCGCCGACCGCATCGCCGTGATGTACCTCGGCCAGGTGATCGAAGTCGGGACAGCGGCGCAGATCTTCGAGGACCCGGTCCACCCGTACACGCAAGGCCTGCTCGCCGCCGTGCCGAAGATCCGCGACACGCGGCGGCGCCGTCGCGCAGGAGCGTGCCCCGCGGCGAGATGCCGAGCCCCCGGCGGCCGCCGTCGGGATGCCGGTTCCACACCCGTTGTCCGGCTGGCGATCGACGCCTGCGCGGTCCAGGGCCAGGAGCTCGTTCCCATCGACGGGGGCCACGTCGTCGCCTGCCAACGCTGGCTCGAAGCGCGTCGGACACCCGCCCGGCGCCGGCCGCCGTGCCGGTGGTCGTGTCCGCGCAACACAGCAGAGGGAGGTCCCGTGATCGGCATCGGAGTGCTCGGGCTGGGCAGCGTGTTCTGGAGCTCGTACCGGCCGCAGATCGAACGGCTCGACCGAGCCGGGCGGGTGCAGCTGCGCGCCGTGTACGACGTCGACGAGCGCCGCCGGCGCGACGTGGCCGAGCGGCTCGGGCTGGCCGACGACAGCCCGTCGGAGGAGGCGTTGATCGAGCGCGACGACGTCGACCTGGTGATGGTGCTGACGAGCATGCCGGCCCACGGCCGCCTCGCCATCGCGGCGATGGAGGCGGGCAAGCACGTGCTCGTCGAGAAGCCGATGGCGACGACGCTGCCGGAGGCGGCCGAGCTCGTCGCCTCGCGCCGAGGGTCGGTCGCGGCTCGTCTGCGCGCCCCACGTCCTGCTCGCACCGACGTACCGCGAGATGTGGCACCGCGTCCGAGCCGGTGTCATCGGCGACCTGCACCTCGGCCGGGCCCGTTACGGGTGGACGCGGTCCGTGGTGGGGGCCGTGGTTCTACCGCGAGGGCGGAGGGCTCGTTGTTCGACCTCGGTTGCTACAACATCATGTCGCTGTGCGGCTTCATGGGATCCGTGCGGCGCGTCTCGGCGATGATGGGGACGCGCCTCCCACGAGCGCGTGGTCGACGGCGAGGTGGTCGACGTCGAGGTGGACGACAACGTCCAGCTGATGTTCGACCACGGTGACAACCGGTTCTCGACGGTGATGACCGGCTTCACGATCCAGGGCTACCGGTCGCCGGCGGTCGAGCTGTACGGCGCCACCGGGTCGATGCAGATGCTCGGCCACGACTGGGCGCCCGAGGGGTTCGAGCAGTGGCGCAACGATGCCGGGGTGCTGGGAGGTCTTCCCCGAGACCAACCCTCACTGGCACTGGACGTCCGGGTTCGAGCACCTGATCGACCGGCTCGAGTCCGGGGGCGAGACGCTGACCCGGCCCGAGCACGCCTACCACGTGCTCGAGGTGATGCTGGCCGCCAAGCGGTCGAGCAAGGAAGGTCAGGGTCATCGAGATCGAGAGCGAGTTCCCGCAGCCGGACTACGCCGTCCTCGCCGCGGTCCCGCACGAGCGGGGCTACCTCCACGATCCCCGCATGGTCACCTGAGCACGGTCGGACGACCAGCGGCCGCGATGCGTACGACGAGTAGCGTGATGCCGGTCATGGAGGCAGGAGCGCCACGTTGCTGAGCTCCGTCGCCAACGCGTTGCGGGCGCTCGAGCTCCTCGTCGAGCGGGGCGACGTCGGCGTGTCCGAGATGGCCCGCCACCTCGACGTGACGGTCGGGACCGGTCACCGCATCCTCGTCACCCTCGTCGAGATGGGGTTCGCCGAGCAGAACCCCGGCACGCGGCGCTACCGGCCGAGCAGCAAGGTGCTGTCGCTGGCCCAGCAGATGCGCGGTCGCGTCAACGCGCATGGATCGCGTGCACCTGCACCTCGTCGAGCTCGTCCAGGCCGTTCGCGAGTCGGCCCACCTCGCGGTGCTCGACCAGGGCGTGGTGCTGTACATCGACAAGGTGGCCTCGGACCAACCGTTCGGGATCGAGTTCCGCGTCGGCTCACGGTTGCCCGCCACCTCGACCGCCCTCGGCAAGGCGCTGCTCGCCTTCGACGACGACGACGCCGACCTCGAGACCGCCATCAAGGCCGGCGAGGCCGCCGGGCACGCCGGTGGCCCGGTCGACCGCAAGCGGCTGCTCCGCTCGCTGCGCACGGTGCGCGCCGAGGGTGTCGCCGAAGACCGTGGCGAGTACATCGCCGACGTGCGCAGCGTCGCCGCGCCGATCCGTGGCCGCCGCGGCCACGTGGTCGCGGCGATCGACATCGCCGCGCCGCGGTCGAGGTTCGACGCGGCCCGCGACCAGCTCCGCGCCGAGGTCCAGCGTTCGGCCGAGCGGATCTCCGAGGAGCTGCGCCAGCTCGGGGTCGACGAGCTGACGTCGTGAGCCCCGCCGGCCCGGGTATACCGTTGCCAGCGGTCGTGGGGGGATGATGGAGGCTTCGAGAACGCTAGAGGTCGTGACGACGGACCGGCGACGGTCGGCCACCCGGTACGCCGGCCACGAGCCACCCGAGTACGCCATCGGCATCAACGCCGCGGTGCTGACGATCGCCGGCGGCGTGGTCGAGCTCGACACCGGGCGCGTGGTCCGCCGGATCGAGGTGCCGACGCCCAGCGACGTCATGACGATCCTCGACGTCTGCCACGACATCGCCGCGGAACTGGCGTCGACCCAGCGCATCCACCACATCGGGATCTCCGTGCCCGAGATCGTCGACCGCAGCGGCGCCATCCAGAGCTGCGCCAGCTGGGACTGGCGGGGCGTGGACGTGGCCGCCCGGCTGGGCACCGTCGCGCCGACGCTGGTGCAGTCCGACGTGCGCGCCGCCGCCTTCGCCGAGGCGCACGTCGGCGCCGGTGACGGCCTGGAGTGCTTCGTCTACGTGATGATCGACGCCGGCATCAGTGCCGTGATCGTGCGCCACGGGATCCCGTGGGCGGGCCGGTGCGGCGCGGCCCTGGTCCTCGGTGTGCCGGCGGTCGAGGACGTCGCCGGCTCGACGGCCCTGGCCCGGCTCTCCGGGACGACGGCCGAGGAGGCGCTGGCGGCACCGGGCTGCGCCGTTGCCGTCGCCGACGCCGCGGCGCGCCTCGGCGCCGAGATGGCTCGCGTCGTCAACCTCATCGACCCGGACGCGGTGATCGTCGGCGGACCGCTCGGCCTCGACCCGGCCTACCGCCGGCAGTGGGTCGAGGCGATGCGGTCGCTGGTGTGGTACCGCCCGTCGTCCCTCGTGCCGGTCGTTCCGGCGCAGCTGCGGTCGGATGCCGAGCTCGTCGGGGCCGCGCTGGCGACGGCGTCGTTGCTCCCGGTGTAGGACCCAGGGCCCGCTGGTTCGACGTGGACGTGACCATCCGGGCCGAGGCGGCCGAGGACATCGAGCCCATCGCCACGCTCGTCGAAGCGGCGTTCGGCTCGCCCGTCGAGGCCAGGCTCGTGGCGGCGATCCGGTCCTCGGATCGGTACCTGCCCGATCTCGCGCTCGTCGCCGAGCGGGGCGATGACATCGTCGGACACGTCATGGTCAGCCTCGTCGGACTGCGCGACGGCGCCGTGGTCCACGACGTGCACAGCCTCTCTCCGCTCGCTGTCGCGCCGGCCTGGCAGCGACGCGGCATCGGCACGGCGCTCGTGCAGGAGGTGGTCGCCAGGGCCCGGGCGGCCGGGGCGCCCATGATCGTGCTGGAGGGTGACCCGGCCTACTACGGGAGGTTCGGCTTCGAGCCCTCGTCGCCCCACGGCATCCACATCGACCTCCCGTCGTGGGCGCCGCCGGAGGCGTCGCAGGTCCTGCGCCTCGACGCCGACCGCGCGACGTTGCGCGGCGAGGTCGTGTACCCGCCCGCCTTCGCCGAGTCGACCGACGACCGGTAGGGGCCGGGCGCCCTGCACCGGCGAAAACCGGACCGGTGTCGACGACGGGTGCTCTGGGAGGATCTGGCCATGGGCACCACCCCCGAGCCGGCATCCTCCCGCGTCCGCCTCCGCCGTGGCGCCGAGCGCGCCGAGTACGACCGGGCCGAGATCCTTCGGGTCCTCGACGCCGGGTTGATCGCCCACGTCGGCGTCGTGACCGCGGACGGCCCGATCGTGCTGCCGATGGCGTACGGGCGCACCGACGAGTGGCTGTACGTCCACGGCTCGGTGGCCAACGCCGCCCTGCGCGCCGCGGTCGGGCGCGACATCTGCGTCACCGTCACGATCGTCGACGGGATCGTGGTGGGACGCTGCCCGTTCCACAACTCGATGAACTACCGCGGCGTCGTCGTGCGTGGCGTCGCCCGCGAGGTCGACGACCCGGCTGAGCACCTCGCCGCACTGCGGCTGGTGAGCGATCACATCGTGCCGACCTGGGAGACGGCCCGCCAGCCGTCGGCGGAGGAGATCAGGAAGACGCGGGTCGTCGCCGTCGCGCTCGTCGAGATGTCGGCGAAGATCCGGCGCGGGGACCCGATCGACGAGCCCGCCGATCTCGACGGGCCTCACTGGGCAGGACACGTGCCGATCCGCAGCCAGTGGGAGACGCCCGTGCCGTCCGGCGACCTCCGCGAGGGCGTGGCCGTGCCCGCCGGGGTCGCCGCCCTCGACGGCCGGCCGGTGTGACGCGGCCGCGCCGGGCGGTGGCGTCAGCGCAGGCGGCGGGCGATCCCCGGGTAGTCCAGCGCCACACCGTCGGCGTCGCAACGGATCACGGCGGTGAAGAACCCGTCGCCGTTCTCGAACCGGACGCACACCTCGCCGTCGTCGACGCCGAGCGGGGTGTACCGCTGCTCGTCGAGCGACACCGTGAGCGACGGCACGCTGATCCACGCCATCGTGAACCCCGCCGTCGGGCCGGCGCGATCGAGACCGAGACGGCGGATCGGCATCAGGTTGGTGACGGGTGACCACTGGACGTCCACGTCGAGCACGTGGCCGGGGATGTCGGCCGGCTCGACGGCGTCGGGTGGGGTCGAGCCCGTCACGACCGCCGGCGCCGACCCGCTGGCCGCCCACGTCCCGGTCCACGTGCCGGCGTCGTCGCGCTCGAGCACGAGCGATCTCGTCCAGCGGTCGCCCGTCGCCGTCAACACGAGGCGGCGGGTCACCCAGTCGCCGGCCGTCGTCAGGTCCAGGTCCAGGCGATACGGCACCGGCACCGACCCGAGCGCCAACGACGTCGCCACGAGATGGTCGTCGCCGATCGTCAGCTCGGCGTGCTCCATCCCGACCGGGTCGTCCTTGATCCACACATAGCGCCGCATCCACCCATCCTTGGTCACCGATGTGGTCGGACGCAGGGCCGAAGCGGTGACAAAGGGAGATCGGTCGTTTGGTGTCCGCGCGGCGGCAGTGGCGGCGAGGTCACGTGGTCAGGTGCTGGGCGAACCAGTCGAGCATCGCCTGGTACGCCTGCGCCGCCGCGTCGGCGTTGTAGCGGGGTCCGGTGTCGTTGAAGAAGGCGTGTTCGACGCCGTCGAAGACGCGCAGCTCGTGGGCCAGCCCGGCGTCCGTGAGGGCGGTCTCCGCTGCCTCCAACGTGCCGTTGACGCGAGCGTCGAGGCCGGCGTAGATGCCCAGCACGGCGGCGTTCGGCGAGCCGGCGAGGCTGGCGCCCGCGGGGAACGGCCCGTAGAACGGCACGGCTGCGGCGAGCCGCGGCTCGCCGGCGGCGAGCAGCTGCCACGTCATGCCACCGCCGAAGCAGAACCCGATCGTCGCCAACCCGGCACCGGGCGCCCGTCCGGCGAGCTCGTCGAGCCCGGCCCGCAGATCGGCGATCAGGCGATCGGCCGGCGCGTTGCCGAGAGCGGCGGTGGCGTCGCCCTCCGTCGGCAGGCTCGCTGTCCCGCCCTCCTCCGACAGCAGGTCGATGGCCGAGCGCGGTGTAGCCGTCGGCCGCCAACCGGGCCGGGATCGAGCGGATGTGTGGCGTGAGGCCGCGGTTCTCGTGGATCACCAGCACCGCCCCACGCGGTTCGCCGGCCTCGGCGACGACGCCGAGGAGCTCGCCGCGGGGACCGCCGAAGCGGATCTCCTCGCTGGTCGCCGCGGGCGTCGCCGCGACGGACGATGCCGGCGGAGACGTGCTCGCGGGCGTCGTCGCGCCGGTGTCGGACGACCCCGCCGTCGGAGGGGCCGCGTCGTCGTCGCCGCAGGCGGCCAGCAGCGTCGCGGCAGCGGCGCCACTCAGGCCCATCAGGCCGAGACGACGCACGGCCTCCCGGCGGGAGACCAGACCCTCGGCGCAGTCGAGGGCCAGTTCGTCGACGATGTACTCCTTGAGCGCCATTCACCGCACGGTAGGAGACGCGAGCGGCGACGGCGTCAGGGGACCATGACGACGCGGCCGAAGGCCTGACCCGTCTCGACGTAGCGGTGCGCTTCCACCGCATCGGCGAGGGGGAACACCCGGTCGACGACCGCGCGCAGCTCGCCGCGGCCGAGGCGCTCGATGGCGCGGGCCACGACGTCGTACGTGCGCTCTGGCTGGCGGGATTGCTCCATGGCGAAGAAGACCGTCGTGACGGTGCCGTTCTTCTCCATCAGCGGCCAGATGGTGGGTGGGACCGACGCCCCGCCGGCGTTGCCCATCCAGCTGATCCGCCCGCGGTAGGCGGCGCTGGCGATGCTGCCTTCGAGCGTGCGCCCCCCGATCGGGTCGACCACCAGGTCGGCGCCGCGCCCGTCCGTGAGCCGCATCACCTCGGACGGGACGTCGTGGGTCGTGTAGTCGATGCCGTGGTCGAGGCCGTAGTCGTACAACCGCTCGAGCCGGCCGTCGGCGACCGACGTCGACAGCACGGTGGCGCCGGCGGCCTTGGCCAGCTGGATCGCGGCGACACCGACGCCGCCGGACCCGGCCTGGACGAGCACGGTCTCGCCGGCCTGGAGGTGACCGAACTCGAACAGGCAGTCGTCGGCCGTGCCGAACTCGACGGGCACGGCGGCGGCGTCCTCGAACGACAAGGAGTCGGGGATCGCCCAGGTCTTGCGCGCCGCGGCGCTCGCCAGCTCGGCGTGCGAGCCGTGCATCATCATCGCCACCACGTGCTGGCCGGTGGCGAACCCGTCGACTCCCTCACCGACCTCGCGCACCACGCCACTCGCCTGGTACCCGACGATGTGCGGGGTGCTGACCAGCTGACCCTCGCGTCGGTTGATCAGGTCGCCCCCCTGGATGCCGATCGCCTTGACCTCGATGAGCAGCCCGCCGCGCCGGACCTGCGGATCAGGGACGTCCTCGTAGCGCAACACCTCCGGGCCGCCGTTGCGGTCGTACACCGCCGCCTTCATGACCCGAACTCCTCGGACAGCTCGTGCTTGAGCACGCGGCGCAAGAGCTTGCCGGTCTCGTTGTAGGGCAGCTCGTCGCGGAACTCGATGTGGGTGGGCACCTTCGACGAGCGCAGGCTGCCCTTGACCCACTCCTGCAGCTCCTGCTCGGACGCCGAGCACCCTGCGGCCATCACGACCGCGGCGACGACCTTCTCGCCCCACTCCGTGTCGGGCACGCCGACGACACCGGCGTCGGCCACTGCGGGATGCCGGGCCAGGACGTCCTCGATCTCCCCCGGCGACATGTTCTCGGCGCCGCGGACGATCACGTCGTCGAGCCGGCCCTCGAGGTAGAGGTACCCGTCGGCGTCGAGCGACCCGGCGTCCTTCGTCGGGAACCACCCATCGACCATCACGTCGGCGCGGCCGAGGTACTCGCCGGCGACCTGCTCGCCACGCACGAAGATCTCGCCGGGCTCGCCGGCACCGACGGGCTTGCCGTCGACGTCGCGGATCTCCACCTCCAGCGTCGGCAGCGGTCGGCCGACCGAGCTGAGGCGGCCGCGCACAGCGGGGTCGTCGGAGGCGATGGCGGTGCGATGGTCGTCGGGTCCGAGCACCGAGATCGTCGAGCTCGTCTCGGTCAGCCCGTAGGCATTGACGAAGTCCACGTGCGGCAGGAGGGCCAGCGCCCGTTCGAGCACCGGTGTCGGCATCCGCCCGCCCCCGTACGAGAGGTGCCGGAGGTGGGGGAGCCGCTCGTCTGCCCGCTCGAGCAGGTCGAGCACGCGCCCGAGCATCGTCGGCACGACCATCGCCTGGGTGACTGCTTCGTCGCGAGCCGTGCCGACCCAGGACTCCGGCGTGAAGGCCGGCAGGTACACGACGCGCCGGCCGGCGTACACGCCGGTGATCACCGCCGAGGCGCCGGCGACGTGGTAGGGCGGCACGCTCACCAGCGCGGCCTCGTCCTCGTCGGCACTCATGAAGTCGACGGTGGTGATGACGTACGAGGCGAGGTGCCGGTGACGCAGGACGGCGGCCTTGGGGTCGCCGGTGGTCCCGCTCGTGAACAGGAGGATGGCGATGTCCTCCGGCGACGCAGCGTCGGTCGACGGCGCGTCGTCCGGATCGACCGCTTGCAGCTGCTCGAGGAAGTCGGCGCGGGAGACCAGCTCGACACCGTCGATCTCACCGACCCGCGCCGGGACGGTGTCCTCGACCACGACGACGGACGGCGCGGTGCGGGTGAGGATGGTCGCCAGCTGGTCGTCGGCCAAGCGGTAGTTCATCGGCACATAGGGCATCCCCGCGATGCCGGCACCGAACAGGAGGGTCGGCACGACGTCCGAGTTGACGTCGACGAGGCCGACCCGCTCGACGCCGCGTGCGGCGCTCCAGGCCGCCGCGCGCCGGGCCCGGTCGAGCAACCCCGCGTAGGTGAGCCCGCCGGTCCGCGAGCCGAAGGCGACACGATCGCCGAACGTGTCGCCGGCCATCTCCAGGAGCATGGACAGGTGCATGGCGGCTCAGTCCGACGACGGCAACGGCTTGGCGTCCTTGAGGTGCAGCCGCTCGTCGCCGATCGAGAGGGATCCCTCGCCGGCCTTCGTGCAGAGCAACTCGAGGCCGAGGTCCTCGTCGCCGTAGCGCTTGCCGACCAGCGTGCCCTCACCGTGCGTCGGGTCGACGCCGCCGCCAGCGACCGCCTCGCCCTTGGCGACCATGGCCTGACCGCCACAGCGGAGGTCCACTGCCGCGGCCGGCGCCCTCACGACGACGACCTCCGTGTCGCACACGGTGCTGGCCAGTCGGAGACCTGGCTTCAGGTCCATCTCATCCACCTCTCCATCCGAGTTCACCCGAGCTCATCCGAGCACCGCGCTGTTGCCGTCCGTCCACGTGACGGTGAGCCGGCGGTGCGTGATCTTCCAGCCGTCCGGCTCCCGCCGCAGTCGGTCGGCGTAGGTGCCGGCGACGATGTACGTGTCGCCTCCTGGCGTGCCGCGTCGCACGTGCTGGGCATGCAGGTAGCACTCGCTCTCGGCGTCGTCGCCATGGACGTCCACGACGAGGTTCCCGAGCAGGTGCTGGCTGGCGTCGAGCTGGTCGAGCACACCCCGGCACACGTCGACGAGGGCGTCCGGCCCGTCGATCGGGTCCATCCCCTCGTAGTCGATGGTGGCGTCGTCGGTGAAGCACGTCCGCAGGAGCTGCCAGTCGCGCCGGTCGAGGGCGCGCGTGTAGCGCACGCTCAGGTCCGCGATGTCGGCGCGGTCGACGAGCGCCTGCGCGACAGCGGGGCTGAGGTCCGTGGCGTTCAAGATCCCTCGGTGAGGGAGATGGCGCCTTCGGGGCACGAGGCCACGGCGAGGCGGGCTTGGTCCTCCAACCCGGGCGGCACCTCGAACTCGGTGCCCCGCTGCTCGACGAACCCCTCGTCGTCGGACGTGAACAGATCCGAGCTGACGGTGTAGCAGCGGCCCTGGCCCGAGCAGAGCTGGGCGTCGACGGCGATGCGCATCGTGGTCATTCCTTCCCTGGCCGACTCACGGCCAGACGAGCGGCAGGTTGTCCGGACCGCACTGCCAGCCGTGTTCGACGATCGGCTCGGCGGGGTCGAGGTGGTACTCGGGGATCCGCTTGTGCCACTCCTCCATGGCGACGAGGAGCTCGCGGCGGGCGAGGTGAGCACCGGCGCACCGGTGGGGACCGGCCCCGAAGGCGGTGTGGCGGTTGGGACTGCGATCGATCCTCACGGTGCCGGCCTCATCGAACGCCCGCGGGTCACGGTTGGCCGACCACAACGGCATCAGCACCATCTGGCCGGCGCGCATCGGGCAGCCCTCGTAGTCGACGTCCTGCTTGAGCTTGCGGGCCGGCGGGACGAAGGCGTGGAAGCGCAACAGCTCCTCGATCGCCGTCGGCATCAGGCTCGGATCCTCGACCAGCCGCCGCCGCTCCTCGGGATGCGTCGCGAGGTAGTGGAAGTTGTAGCCGAGCTGGCTCTTGGTGGTGTCGAGGCCGGCCAGCACGAGGACGACGGCCATGTTGAGGAGGTCGTCCTCGGGGATCGGCCGGCCGTCGATCTCGGCGGACAGCAGGTAGGTCAGGATGTCGACGTCGAGGTCCTGCGGCTCGACCCGGCGCTTGTCGAACATCTCCTTGAAGTAGTCGCGCATCTCCGCCTGGGCCCGGACACCGGCCTGGGGATCGGTGCCGCTGAGGCCGCCGAAGACGGCGTGCACCCAGGACACGAACAGCGGCGTGTCCTCGGCCGGGAGGTTGATGGCGTTCAGGAACACGTCGGTCGGGAACGGGTCGGCGAAGGCCGTCATGAAGTCGCAGCCGCCGTCGTCGATGAACGCGTCGATGTAGCGGTTGGCCGCCTCCCGCGCCGCGGGGCTGACCCGGGTGACCATGCCGGGGGAGAAGCGGGCGTTGTACAGGGTCCGGTACTTGCCGTGCTCGGGCGGGTCGAGGAACGTCGGGATGAACGTGTACTCGGGGTTGGGGTCGCTGATGATCGTGGACTGGTTGGAGAACGTCGTCGGCTCCTGGAGCGCATGGCGGATGGCATCGAACCGGGTGATGACCCAGTGCCCGCCGTAGAGGTCGCTCCAGAACGCGGGGTGCTGCTCGCGGAGCTCGTCCCACTCCTCGAAGTGGGAGAGGATCGGCCCCGGCTGCCCGATGTCGACCGAGATCGCCGGGCATCCGCCCGGTCCCGTGCCGACGTCGTGCTCGCTCACCACGACGCGGTCCCCCCGTCGACGTTGATCATGGCCCCGGTGATGCCGGCGCCCTCCGGGCTGGCGAGGAGCACGGCGACAGCGGCGATCTCCTCCACGGTGTTGAGGCGCTTGATCATCGACTCGCTGGCGTAGTCCTCGATGAACTGCTCGTACGTGATGCCCATCGCTTCGGCGGCAGTGGCGCCGGCCTCCATCGTGAGGTCGGTCTCCACGCCGCCGGGGCAGATGGCGTTGCTGGTGATCCCCTGCTGGCCGTACTCGAAGGCGACCGCCTTGGTGAAGCCGTTCATCCCGTGCTTGGCGGTGATGTAGTGGCTGACCATCGCCTTGTTGGCCTGCTTGCTCTCCACCGAGGAGATGTTGATCACCCGTCCCCACTGCTGCTCGACCATGTGGCGCAGCGCGGCCCGTGTCGCCCAGAACGTCGAGTTCAGGATCCAGTCCATCGCCTCGGACCACGCCTCGTCGGTCATCTCGTGGACGGGGGCGAAGCCGCCCGATCCGCCGGCGTTGTTGACGATGATGTCGACGGTGCCGTAGTGCGCCGCCGTGTCGTCGACGAGCGCTTGCACGGCGTCGCGCTCCTTGACGTCACAGGCGATGAAGTGCGCCCGGTCGCCGGC
Organism: uncultured Acidimicrobiia bacterium; assembly: GCA_963784255.1. Taxonomy (GTDB): domain Bacteria; phylum Actinomycetota; class Acidimicrobiia; order Acidimicrobiales; family Ilumatobacteraceae; genus JALZMG01. Next base: position 99,606 of record CAWAQO010000012.1, read on the forward strand.
GTCCATCTCGGCCAGCGCCTGCTCGACCCTTGGCCGCCGTGCGTCCGCTGACGACCACCTTGGCGCCCTCGGCGAGGAAGGCCTCGGCGATGCCCCGGCCGATGCCCCGGGTGCCGCCGGTGATGATCGCCACGCGGTCTTTGATCTTGTCCATACGACCCCCTTCGGCCGCCAGCAAACACGGCGTGCGTCGCGACTGTCAAGTATTCGTGATGATGATTAGAGAGAACCTGGAGTGGTGTCGCCGTCTCGTACACTGCCGCCATGCAGCGCAACACGCGGCTGCGCCCACCGTCGTACGACCGGTTCGTGATGGAGCAGTTCTCCGTCTTCGAGCTGAGCTCCTACCACGCAGCGTCGCCACTGTTCCGGTACGTCGCTCGTGGCGACGGCCACCCCGTGCTCGTGCTCCCCGGCTTCGCCGGCTCCGACCTCTCGACCAGGCCGCTGCGGGCGATGCTCCGCATGCGCGGGCACGATGCCCGTGGTTGGCGGCTCGGGCGCAACGACGGTCCCCACCCCCACATCGTGCGCGGCCTGGAGGAGCGCCTGGTCGAGTTGCACGAGCGCACCGGACAGGACGTCAGTGTCGTCGGCTGGAGCCTCGGTGGGATGTACGCGCGCGAGCTGGCCTATGAGCATCCCGAGCTGGTCCGCCAGGTGATCACGCTCGTCAGCCCGTTCCGCTTCCGGGACGGCGACCGCGGCAACGCCTCGTCCCTGTACGACTGGATCGGCCCGGCCGCCGACCCGTTCCCCGGGCGCGTCGTCCCCGAGCACGACCGGCCCGGGCTGACCGTGCCCGTGACGTCGATCTACACCCGCACCGACGGCATCGTGCGCTGGCACTCGTGCATCGAGCGGACCGGACCGCGCACCGAGAACATCGAGGTGCGCGGCACCCACAGCGGGCTCGGCTGCAACATGGCGGCGACGATCGCCGTCGCCGACCGGCTGGCGCAGCCGGTGGGCACGTGGCGCCCGTTCGTCGCCCCGCCCCTGCTCAAGGCGCTGTTCCCGGCGCCGGCGAGCTGGGACGGGTCGCCGGCGCGCGCCCAGCCCGCCTGATCGTCCCTCCCCGCGCCTCGCCTCATTCGACACCCCTCTTGCGCCGCGTCCCGGGGTTGTCTATAATCATCATGAGGATTGGCCATGGGGGCCGTCGGGGAGGATGACCAACATGACGATCACGGTGGCTGGGGAGCGAAGGAAACCGCTCCCCGGAGCCTCAGCGGGGCGGCCCCGCATCTCGGTGGGGCACTCGTTGCCTCCCGAGCGCGGTGCCCGCCAGCCGAAGGCCGCCGAACGGGTCGCCGGGGACATCGTCCACGACATCGTCGCCCGCGGGATGCGCACCGGCGACCACCTGCCGCTCGAAGCGCAGATGGTCGACGAGTACTGCGCCAGCCGGGCGTCGGTCAGGGAGGCCCTGCGCCTCCTCGAGGTCCAGGGGCTGCTGCACCTGAAGCCCGGCCCCGGAGGCGGCCCGGTGGTCGGCCAGGTCGACCCGGCCAACCTCGCCCGCACGACGAGCCTGTACTTCCACCTCGGTGGCGCGACGTACGACTCGGCGCTGCGGACGCAGATGCTGCTGGAACCGGTGTGCGCCCAGCTGGCCGCCCGGCACCCGCTCCGTCACGCCACGATGGAGCGCTACCTCGCGCCCGCCGCGCCGCGGACCACCGAGGACTACCGCGGCCACGCCGACGGCTTCCACGCCGCGATCTACCGGCTCGCCGGCAACCCGATCATCGCCCTGCTGACCCAGGCGATCACCCGCATCGTCACGGAGCAGCTGGTGTCGACGATGGACCCCGTCGAGCTGCGCACGGCCGTCCTGCACGAGCACGCCGGTCTGGCCCGGGCGATCGCCGGCGGTCAGCAGGACGTCGCCGGCCGGTTGATGGTCGAGCACCTCCGCGCCCAGCACGAGCACATCTGTCGGCACGCGCCGGAGCGCTTGGACGACCTCATCGAGTGGCGCTGAGGTCAGTTGTTCGGCGCTCGCCCGCCTGGCAGCTCTCCCTCACACCTGGGAACGCGCCTCACACCTGCCACTCCAGCGGCAGGTTGAACAGCGTGAGCATGCCGCCGCGCTCGTAGACGGGCGCCTCACCGAGGCGGTACTCGGGGATGCGGCGGTGCCACTCCTCCAGCGCGATCGCCATCTCCTGGCGGGCGAGGTGGGCGCCCAGGCAGCGGTGCGGTCCGCCGGCGAAGCCGAGGTGCTTGTTCCCGTAGCGGTCGAGCTTGAACGCCGTCGGGTCGTCGAACACCCGCGGGTCGCGGTTGGCGCCCGACACCGAGAGCCACGCCATCTGACCGCGCTCCAGCGGGACGCCGTGGAAGTCGTAGTCCTGGGCGATCTTGCGGCCGTCGCCGATGATGATCGTGTACAGCCGCAGGGTCTCCTCGATGGCTCCCTTGCCGAGGGCGGGGTCGGCGACGATGCGCCGGCGGTCGTCGTCGTGGGTGGCCAGGTGGTGCCACAGGTAGCCGGACTGGCCGCGGGTCGTGTCGAGCCCGGCGAGGACGAGCACGAAGCAGATGTCGAGCAGCTCCTGCTCGGTCAGCGGGCGGTCGAACACCGTGGCGTTCAGGAGGTAGCTGACGAAGTCCACCGAGGGGTCGCGCGGGTGCTCGCGCCGGTCGGCGAGCACCTCGGCGAAGTAGCCCTGGATCGTCCCGGCGATGTCGGCGATGGGGTCCTTGTCCTCGCCGTAGAAGTGCACGAAGAAGCGGTCGACGAGCGGGACGAACAGCTCGGCGTCCTCCGGCGGGAGGCCGAGGATCCCGAGGAAGACCTCGGTCGGGTAGAGCAGGGCGAAGTCCTCGATGAAGTCGCACGAACCCTTCCCGACGATGCGGTCGATGTCGGCGCTGCAGATGCGCCGCGCCGTCGGGGTGATGCGCTCGACGGCCGCCGGGGAGAACCAGCTGTTGAGCACCTGGCGGTACTTCACGTGGTCCGGCGGGTTCACCAGCGTCGGGATGAACCGGTACGCCGGGTCGGGATCGAGCGGGTCGATCGAGTCGCTGGAGAAGACGTCGTGGCGCTGGTACGCCTCGCGCACCTCGTCGTAGCGCATCACCATCCAGAAGCCGACCGGGCCCGTACGTGCTCCAGTAGAACGGGCTGCGCTCGCGCAGCTCGTCGAGCTCCTGGTGGAACCCGTGCAGCCGGCGGCGGGCACCGAAGTCGTAGTGGATGACGGGCCAGCCGTCCTTCTCGCCCTCGATCGCGGGCAGCAGGGTGTCGGTCATGTGACAGCTCCGTTTCTCGTCGGCTCAGAAGACGGCGGGTGCGACGGGCCGGCCGCCGCCGGTCATGCCGGCGGCGCGTCGGGCGATCGCGTCGGCCGAGCCGTCGTGGGTGATGATCCAGAACCGGTCGCCGCGGATCGCGTCGACGACGGCGTCGGCGATCTGCTCGGGCGTGCAGCGCCGTCGGCGGGAGCTCGGCCTGGGTGGGGATGTCCAGCGGTCCGGTCGGCCCGCCCGGCCGGTTGCGGCCGCTGGCCGGCGATCCGGGTGGGCACGACGCCGGGGCACAGCACGGACACGCCGATCGGCGCGCCGGCCTCGCGCAGCTCCATGTCGAGCGTTTCGGACAGCGCGACGACCCCAGCCTTGCCACGTTGTACGGCGCGATCGCCGGCGAGGGCACGAGGCCGGCGATCGAGGCCGTGTTCACGATGTGCGCCGGCTCGCCCTGCTCGAGCAGCAGGGGCAGGAACGACCGGACGCCGTTGATCACGCCCCACAGGTCGACGCCGATGACCCACCGCCAGTCGTCCAGCGTCTGCTCCCAGAGGGGAGCGAGGGTGACGACGCCGGCGTTGTTGCACACGACGTGGACCGCGCCGAATCGCTCGACGGCGCGGACGCGGAGAGCGTCCACCGCGTCGGGATCACTGACGTCGGTGACCGCCGTCGTCACCTCCGCCCCGCGGTCGCCCACCTCGGCGGCGGCCCGCTCGAGCGCCGACGCGTCGACGTCGGCGAGCACCACGCGTCATGCCCTCGGCGGCGAACCGCTCGGCGAGGGCGAGGCCGATGCCGCTGGCCGCACCGGTGACGACGGCGACCCTGCCGGCGAGCTCGTCCACGGTCGGCGACGTCAGCGAGCGATCCGCATCCAGACCGACTTGGTCTGGGTGAGCTCGTGGATCGACTCCTCGCCGAGCGTGCGGGCGTGTCCCGACTGCTTCATGCCGCCGTACGGCACGGACATCTGGACCTCGCCGTAGGTGTTGACCCAGACGGTCCCGGCCTGGAGGGCGCGGGAGGCCCGGTGGGCACGGGCGAGGTCGTTGGTCCACACGCCGGCGGCGAGGCCGAACTCGACGTCGTTGGCGATGGTGTAGGCCTCCTCCTCGGTGTCGAACGGCAGTCGCGCACATGACCGGGCCGAAGATCTCCTCCTGGGCGATGCGCATCGAGTTGGACACGCCGGTGAAGATCGTCGGCTCGAAGAAGTAGCCGTTCTCGCCGCGGCGCCGGCCGCCGAGGAGCACCTCGGCGCCCTCGTCCTGGCCGATGCCGACGTAGCGGGTGATGCGGTCGAGCTGATCCTGCGACACGACCGGCCCGAGCTGGCTGGCCGGGTCGAACGCCTGGCCCGATGACGAGGCTCTCCGTGTTGGCCTTCACCTGCGTGATGAAGTCCTCGTAGATGCCGCGCTGGACGAGCACCCGGGTGCCGGCGGTGCAGACCTGGCCGGAGGCGCCCCACACGGCCGCGGCGGCGGTGGCCGCCGCCGGCTCGAGATCGCAGTCGTCGAAGAAGACGTGCGCGCTCTTGCCGCCGAGCTCCAGCGCGACCCGCTTGAGCGTCGCCGCCCCGGCCGCCTGGATGCGTTTGCCGGTGTCGACCGAGCCGGTGAAGCTGATGGCGTCGACGCCGGGGTGGGCGACGAGTCCCGCGCCGATGACCTCGCCGGTGCCGTGGAGGACGTTGACGACCCCGTCCGGGATCCCGGCGTCCTGGAACAGCTGGCCCATGAGGGTCGCCGACATCGGCGTCTGCTCGGCCGGCTTGAGGATGACGGAGTTGCCACAGGCGAGGGCGGCGACGACGAAGTTGATGACGAAGGCCGGGCCGTTCCACGGCACGATGACGGTGACCACGCCGAGCGGTTCGCGGTGCACGTACACGGCGAGGTCGGGCGACACGGCCGGGATCGTGCCGCTGATCTTCGACGGCCAGCCGGAGTAGTACTCGAGGCCGGCGATGGCGAACTGCCCGATCGCCTCCGTGTAGCCCTTGAGCAGACCGGCGTCGAGCGTGTCGAGGTCGCTGAACACCGGGGCGCGGTCGGCGAACAGCTCGGTGAGGCGGCGCAGCCGCTTCTCCTTCTCCAGCGGCGCGAGGTTGCGCCACCGGCCGTCCTCGAACGAGCGTCGCGCCGCGCCCACGGCCCGCTCGAGCTCCTCGGGCCCGCCGGCCGCGACGCGGCCGATCTCGTTGCCGGTCGACGGTTCGTAGATCGGCAGCGTCTCGCCGGACGCCGATTGCACCAGCTCGCCGTCGATCACATGGCCGAAGGCGACGGAATCGAGGTACTTGCGGGTCTCCTCACCCAGTGGGTACTGCGACAGGTCTGCGGTGATCATGAATCGACTCCGGATCGGGTTTGTGCGGCCAGGTTCTGTTCGGCTTCGGCGGCGACGGCCGCCGACTGCGAGTACTCGCGCTGCTCCATCCAGCCGACCTCCATCCGCTTGTCGGCGATGAGCCACTTCCCGTCGACCCGGCGCAGCACGTCGCGGTAGCGACCGACGATCAGGTACACCTTGTCGGGCGTCGCCTCATCGACCTGGTGGGAGGTGTGGTACGTGTACGTCCGCGCCTCGTCGCCGTCGATCGCCACCTCGTACACGTTGACGAGGTGGTGCTGGAACGTCTGGGTCGGGCTCATCTCGCTGATCCACGACACGAGCGCGTCGGCGCCGTGGATCTCCGGAGCGCCGGCGTACTGCGCAGTCACGTCGTCGGTGAACACGCTGCGCAGCCCGTCGTAGTCCTTGAGGTCGATGGTGGCGGCGTACTTGTAGAGCGTGTCCTCGATCGCCTGGCGATCGAGGAGGCGCTGCAGTGCGGCTTCGTCCATGTCGGACTCCTTCCTCAGCTGACGCCCCAGAGCGCCTTGAACTGGTCCTGGTAGCCCTCGGGGCCCTCGTACTCCTCGATCGGCGTGGGGACGGTGTCGGTGGTCCAGATCACGATCGGCAGCACCTCGTGGTTGGGGCTGACCTCGCCGCCGGCGGCCAGGCGCACCATCGAGTCGACGGCGGCCCAGGCCGATTCGGCCCGGGGCAGCGGCAGCCAGGCGAACGACGTGCCGTCGGCCAGCGACTGCAGCTGCTCGGCGTTCGGGACGTTGCCGATGATCTTGACGTCCTCCATGCCGGCGCTGGCCATCGCCTCGGGCAGGCCGCTGGCGAGGTCGCCGATCGACCACGAACACGTACTCGATGTCCGAGTTCGTCTGGACCGCGGAGACGATCTGCGAGCCGACGGTGCCGCCGGTCAGGTCGGCGATCGTGACGTCGAGGTTCTCGATCGTGCAGTCCGGGCACTCGTTGGCGAACTGCTCCTCGATGGCGTCGGTCGCGACGTTGAGGATGGCGAAGTCGGGGATGCTCACGACGAGCACGTTGGCGTCGCCGCCGGAGTCGGAGATGATGAGGTCGGCCAGCCGCGGGTACGAGGCCTGGCTGGAGGCGGCGCTGCCGACGTTGGCGTAGATGCCGTTGCTCTCGCCGCCGATCTCGTCGGTGCTGTAGAGCTCGATCACCGGGATGCCGGCGCTCATGGCGGCCTCCAGGCCGGCCCCGAGGATGTCGGTGGTCTGGCCCGGACACGGCGATGTAGTCGGCGCCGGCGTCGACGGCCTGCTGCATGCGCCGCCCCGGGACCCTGCGGGTCGGCCGGGTCGTAGCTCAGCGTGGTGAGGTCCCAGCCGAGCGCGTCGGTGGCCTCCTCGAACCCGCCGGTGATGGGCAGGATCGACTGGATGTTGCCCTCCAGCCAGTACACGCTGACGTCGCTCGGCACCTCGCCCTCCACGGGTTCCTCGATGCCGATCGATGCGGCCGGCTCGAGGTACGGCGCGACCCGCTCCTGGGCGGCCGCCGCGACGTCACCGCCACCGCCGGCGGCTTCGGTGCCTTCCGTTCCGCCGGCGGACGCCTCGGTCGTGGCGCCGGTGTCCTCGGTGGCGCCGCTGGCCTCGGTCGTGGCGCCGTCGGCGGCATCGTCGTCGTCGTCGTCACCGCAGGCTGCGGCGAGCAGCAGCAGGCCGGCGGCCGTGATGGCCGCAGCGCGGCGCAGGGGGGTTCTCATCGGGTGTCTCCTCGTGTCGGAACGTTGGTGGGGGCGGTTGGTGGTCACGAGCGCAGCGCGCCTTCGTGCTCGGCGGGGCCGGAGCCGGTGATGACCCGGCCGGGGGCCGAGGCGTCGGGCTCACCGGCCGCCGGCTCGGCCTCGATCGAGGCGCGGCGGCGGCCGGCACCCACACGGCGGCTGGCCAGGGCGACGGCCACGATCAGGGCCAGGCCGTTGAACAGCGGGGTGATCCAGTAGACGCCCTCCTGGAAGGCGAGCTGCAGACCCTTGACCCCGAAGGCCAGGGTGTAGACCGCGAGCACCGTGCCCCAGACGTTCGGCCGCGAGCTTGAACTGCGTCGAGCCGAAGAACACGGCGGCGAAGGCGGGGAACAGGAGCGGCGGCCCGAAGGTGTTCGAGAACGAGCCGATCTTGGCGCCGTAGATGATGCCGGCGATGCCGGCGACGACCGCCGACGCGACGAGCGAGCCCCACACCAGCCGGCCGGTGCGCACGCCGGACAGCCGGGCGGCTTCGGGGTTGGCGCCGGTGGCGAACAGGTGCCGGCCGAGTGGCGTGCACTCGAGCACGTACCAGAGGATCAACGCCAGCGCGACGAGGTAGTAGACGACGACCGGGATGCCGAGGATCTCCTTGCGGCCGAAGTCGAGGAAGGTGTCCGAGAAGACGCCGGTGATCTGCTTGTTGGCCGAGATGTACAGCGTCGCCGCGAGCGAGCACCTGGCTCATGCCGAGCGTGGCGATGAACGAGTTCACGTGGAACTTGACGATGAGCAGTCCGGAGAGGAACCCGACGGCGGCGCAGGCGACGAGCGCGATGAGGCACGACAGCACCGCGTTCAGCCCGGTCTCGGACTCGAACCAACTGACGATGACCAGCGAGAAGGCGAGCATCGTGCCCACCGACAGGTCGAACGCCCCGGCCACCAGCGGGATGAGCAGGGCGAGGCCGAGGATGGCGATGACCACCTGGTCGGCGAGCACCAGCTTGAACGTGGTCTGGGTGAGGAACGTCTCGGGGATCCAGAGCCCGAACAGGATGATGATGAACCCCAGCAGGTAGAGCGCGCTGGCGGACTGCAGCCCGGGCAGGCGGAACCGGTGCTCCTTCCGCTCCGTGGCAACCGTCGTGGTCGTCATGTCGTCTCGTCTCCTGAGTGCGTCGTCGGCGCGATCGCCGCGTCGGTCGTGTCCGCAGGCAGCAGCTGCTCCTGCTCGATCTGTGTCGTCTCGATGTCGTCACCGACCAGCTCGGCGGCGACCCGGCCACGCCGCAGGACGATGACCCTCGTCGCCAGGCGGGCCAGCTCGTCGGTGTCCGTGGAGCAGACGACGACGGCCGCGCCGCTCGCCGCGGCCTCGTCGACGAGACGGTGGATGTCGGCCTTGGAACCGACGTCGACGCCCTGGGTCGGCTCGTCGAGCACGAACGCCCGCGGCGCCACCCGCAGCCAGCGGGCCATGATCACCTTCTGCTGGTTGCCACCGGACAGCTCGGTCACGAGCTTCTCCGGCTCCGGAGGCTGCACGTCGAGCTCGCCGACCCACCGCTTGGTCTCGGCGCGCTCGCCGCGGCGGCTGAGCCATCCCTTGGCCCAGAACGTCGACAGGTCGGCGATCGTCATGTTCTCGCGGACGGAGGCGCCGGGCAGGACCGCCTGGGCGGCTCGGTCGGCCGGCACACAGCACAGGCCGGTGGCGATCGCGGCGTGGGGCTCGCCGGACGGCACCTCCTGGCCGTCGACGGTGACGGTCCCGTCGCGGGGCAGCCGCCCGGTCAGGAGGCCGGCCACCTCCTCGCGCCCCGACCCCGTGAGGCCGGCGATCCCGAGGACTTCGCCGGCGGCGACGTCGAGGTCGAGACGGAGCACCGTGTCACCGGCGACGCCGCGCACCACCAGTCGGGGCGTCGTCGCCGCGCCGCTGTCGGTGCGCAGGTGCGCCGGTGTCGCCGCCAGCAGCTGCCGGCCGAGCATCAGCTCGACGAGCCTGTCGTGGGACAGCTCGCCCGAGTGCACCGTGGCGACGTTGCGCCCGTCGCGGAGGACCGAGACGGTGTCGCACAGCCCGAGCACCTCGTCGAGGTGGTGGGAGATGAAGAGGATGCTGATGCCGTCGGCGGCGACGCGGCGCAGCGCCAGGAACAGTCGGTCCACCTCGGGGCCGGGCAGCGAGGCCGTCGGCTCGTCGAGCACGAGGAGCGGCACACCTTCGGCGTCGTCGAGCGCGCGCGCGACCGCGACGGCCGTGCGCTCCGACTCGGCCAGGTCGGCGACCATCCTCGTGGGGTCGATGTCGAAGCCGAGCCGGTCGAGCGCCGCGCTCGCCCGCTGTCGCTCACGCCGGCGGTCGAGCTTGCCCAGCCCGGACGTCCCGCCCTCGAGGCTGAAGTTGTCGGCGACGGTGAGCGACTCGATCAGCCCGAGGTTCTGGTGCACGAAGCGCAGCCCGGCCTCGCGCGCCGCCTCGGCGGAGCCGAGGTCGAACGGGCGCCCGAGCACTTCGGCGTCGGCGCCGGGGTCGGGCCGGTGGTAGCCGGCCAGCGCCTTCACCAGCGTGGACTTGCCGCAGCCGTTGGGGCCGACGAGGGCGTGGATGCTGGCGGGGGCGATCTCGAGCGTGACGTCATCGAGGGCGCGCTGCGACGGGAACGTCTTGGTGACGTGGGCGACGCGCAACGTCGCGACGTTCGGGTCGGTGCCGGTGCCGGTGCTCACGCTCGACCGGTGATCCGGAGCATCGATGAGAGACGCACGATTCCCCCTTCAGGACGCACCGGGCCACCCGGCGACGAGCCGTAGCACAACACTCGCGTGGGCCAAGTGTCAAGAGTTCATGATGATGATTTGACACAATCAGCGGGCTATCGGGCGTACAGTCACGATGACACCGAAGGGGGTCGAGCGTGCAACAGCTCAACCAGCAGGACGCGATGTTCGTGCACTCCGAGACGGCGCGAGCGCCGATGCACCTCAGCTCGCTGCACCTCTACGACCCGGCCACATCGCCGGCAGGGGAGGTCACGTTCGCGCAGTTCGTCGAGCACGTGCGATCCCGCCTGCCCCTGGCCCGGGTGCTGCGCCGCAAGCTGGTGCGGGTGCCGTTCGACCTCGACCATCCCTACTGGGTCGAGGACAAGGAGTTCGATCTCGAGTTCCACGTCCGTCGCGCTGCGCTGCCGGCGCCCGGGGACTGGCGAGCGCTGTGGGACCTGGCGGCCCGGCACCACGCGCAGCCGCTCGACCTCGACCGGCCACCGTGGGAGCTCTACTTCATCGAAGGCGTCGACGGCGTGGAGGGCTGCCCACCGGGCAGCTTCGCCATGCAGATCAAGATCCACCACAGCGCGATCGACGGGATCTCGGGCATCGAGCTGATGAACGCCCTGCACGACCTCGACCCGGGCGGCCGGGCGCCGGTCGACGATCCGTGGCAGGGGGAGGACGACCCGAACGCGATGGATCTGCTCGCCCGCACCGCAGTCAACGCGGCGCGGATGCCGCAGCGGGCGCTGCGCCTGATGGGCCGCTCCCTCCCGATGTTGCGCCCGACCAACGCCGGTCGCGCCGCCCGCTCGGGGCTCGGCGCCGCGATGGCCCGACCGCCGACGACCGTGCTCAACCAGCGCGTGACGACGAACCGGGTCGGCGACGCCTTCGTGCTCGACCTCGACGAGGTGAAGCGGGTCCGGCGAGCCGTGCCGGGCGTCACCGTCAACGACGTGCTGCTGGCCATCGTCGGCGGCGGGTTGCGCGACTACCTGCGCGGGCGCGACGCGTTGCCGGACAGTTCGCTCGTCGCCGGCGTGCCGATCTCGCTGCGCACCGAGGAGGACGCCGGGACGGCCGGCAACAAGATCTCCATCATGCTCGTGTCGCTGGCGACCGACGTCGCCGATGCCGGCACGCGGCTCGCCGCGATCCACGAGGCGACATCACGCTCGAAGGAGCAGAGCCAGGCGGTCGAGGCCCAGGTGCTCGCCGAGAGCGGCGAGGTGCTCCCGGGTGCCCTGCTCGGGCTGGCCGTGCGGGCCAACGCGACCCAGAACGCCGCCGGGACGACGGCGCAGATCGGCAACGTCTGCGTGACCAACGTGCCGGGCTCGCAGGTGCCGCTGTACCTGTGCGGCGCGCCGATGCAGGCCTACTACTCGCTCGGTCCGGTGTACGACAACGCCGGGCCGATCCACCTCATCGTCAGCTACCACGGGAAGATCTACCTGTCCGTCACGACGTGCCGGGAGATCGTCCCGGACATCGAGCACTACGTCGACTGCCTGCGCACGTCGTGGTCGGAGGTGCGGGCGCTGGCACCGGACGAGCCGAAGCCGGCGCGCCCGCCGAGGAAGGCGCCGGCGCGGAAGCGGACGTCGGCGGCCGGCCAGCCCAGCCGGCGGCGGACGAGCCGATCGTGAAGGCCGTCCAGTTGGTCGGGTGGAAGCGTCCGCCCGAGGTGCGCGACGTCCCGGAGCCGGAGCCCGCGCCGGGCGAGGTGCTGGTCCGGGTGGGCGGCGCCGGCCTGTGCCACTCCGACCTGAACATGCTCTACACGCTCGAGCCGGGCACGCTGCCGTTCGAGCCGCCGTTCACGCTCGGCCACGAGAACGCGGGGTGGGTCGAGGCGGTCGGTCCCGGCGTCGGTGGGTTGGAGGTCGGTCGACCCGTCGCCGTGTACGGCCCGTGGGGCTGCGGCCGCTGCTACCGCTGCCAGCAGGGCGAGGAGAACTTCTGCGAGCGCCAGGCGGAGCTCGGCTACGGCGGGGCCGGCTTCGGCCGCGACGGCGGCATGGCCCCGCTGATGGTCGTGCCGTCGCCGCGCTACCTCGTCCCGTTGACGACCCTGGAGCCGTGGGAGGCGGCCCCGCTCGCCGACGCCGGGCTGACGCCCTATCGCGTGATCCGCCGGTGGCGGCACCTGCTCGTGCCCGGCTCGCACGTCGTGGTGATCGGCGCCGGGGGCGGACTCGGGCACCTCGCCGTGCAGATCCTGCGGGCCGTTGCGCCGTCGACGATCGTCGCGGTCGACGCCCGCGAGGCCGGGTTGGCGCTCGCCCGGGAGCTCGGCGCGGATGCGGCGGTGCTGGCCGCCGAGGACGCCGCCGGCGCGGTCCGCGAGCACACGCACGGCCGGGGCGCCGAGCTCGTCCTCGACTTCGTCGGCAACGACGCGACGTTGTCGCTCGCCGCGGCCGTCAGCCGGTCGCTCGGGCACATCGCTGTCGTCGGAGCCGGAGGTGGGTCGCTCGCCTACGGCTACTTCGCCACGCCGTACGAGGTCTCGGTGAGCACGACCTACTGGGGATCGTTGCCCGAGCTGGTCGAGGTCATCGCGCTGGCCGAGCAAGGGAAGCTGCGCAGCCGGGTGGAGCGCTATCCGCTGGATCGGGCGCTCGACGCCTTCGCCGCCCTCGAGCGGGGCGAGGTGGCCGGCAGGGCGGTGCTCGTACCGGACGCGTGAGCCCGGGATTCGTCATGATTTCTCATGATGAATGTCTTGACAAAGTGCGGTGATGCGTACTATAGTGCGGAGCAGGTCAACCACGAACCTCTCCCGAAAGGACCGCACTCATGGACACCCTCACCGACACCATCGCCTCGATCAACGAATCGACCCTCAAGACGGTCGGCAGCCTGCAGGAGCAGGTCCTCGCCTTCCAGCGCAACGTCTCGGAGGCCGTCGCCAAGGCCGTCGACGTGCCCTCGTTCGTCCCGACCCCGCAGCCGCTGGCCGACGTCAGCGTCGACGCCCTCGTCGAGCAGGCCTACGAGTTCCAGGCCCGCCGCCTGGAAGAGGACAAGCAGTTCGCTCTCGGCCTCGTCGAGATCTGGTCGGCGCCGACCCGCAAGGCTGCCCGGAGCACCAAGACCGCAGCCAAGTAGGTTCGGCGGGATGGACCCCGCCGAGGCCGTCTGGAAGGAGCATCTCCAGCGCCTCGGCGGGTACATCCGCGCCCAGCGCCAGTTCGCCCACCTGTCCCAGCGCCAGCTGGCCGACATGGCCGACATGTCCGACACCTACATGAGCCAGCTCGAGCGTGGGCTCCACGAACCGTCGATCCGTGTGCTGCGAGCGCTCGCCGAGAACCTCGGCCTGAGCACCGACCAGCTCCTGCGCCGCGCCGCCGGACTCGAAGACGAGGACGGCGACGAGGCGATCTCTACCGAGGCGGCGATCCTCCGGGACGACCGCTTCACCGACGCCCAGAAGCGCGCCCTCCTCGGCGTCGTCCGCAGCTACCTCGACGCCAACGACGCCTGAGCCCGCGGTCGGCGGTCCCTCGATCTGGGCGGGGATCTCGCCGACAGGTGGGACGGATCCCGCCCAGATGGTCGGGTGGTGAGGATCCCGCCCAGATTGGGGAGCGTTGCCGGCGGCCCGCGTTCTGGGCGGGGATCTCGCCGACCTCTACTGAGCAGGCGTTCGTCTCTCCACGCCGAGTGCGTCCGCGGCGGCGCGCATCGCCGTCCGCTTCTCGGCCGGCGACCCCTCGGACGGCCACACCTGGTCGGTCCAGATGAGCACCTCCTCGAAGCCCTCGTCCGCGTACCGCCGGACCGTCTCGGCGTCGGTGCCGTCCATGCGGAACACCAGGCGGAACGGGTCCGCCGCCCGATCGCTCTCGGCCCGCAGCCGCCGCAGCTCGGCGCGCAGCCTGACCGCCTCCTCGAACGGCGGCGTGCCGGAGGAGAACCACCCGTCGCCGAGGCGCGGCCGCGCGCCGCAGGGCGCGGTCGGTGTTGCCGCCGAGCATCAGCGGGACGTGCGGTCTCGCCGGTTGGTCACCTGCACGCCGGAGATCGAGAAGTGCCGGCCCTCGTGGGCGATGACCTCGCCGCTGTCCACGCCGCACGGAGGACGTCGATGCCCTCCTCGAACCGCGTGACCCGCTCGGCGAACGGCACGTCGAGGGCGGCGAACTCCTCCTCCAGCCAGCCGAAGCCGAGGCCGAACGTGAAGCGCCCGCCGGCCAGCTCCTGCACGGTGCAGGTCGAGCGGGCGACGGCGAGCGGATGGCGCAGCGGGAGGACGAAGATGCCGGTCGCCAGCTCGATCCGGGTGGTCACCGCGGCGGCGGCGCCGAGCTGCACGAGCGGGTCGACGAGCTCGGTGTCGGGAGCTCACGATCGGCCCGGTGTGGTGCTGCACGCCGGGCTGCTCCTTCGTCGGGTGGTCGGTGGTGTAGCCGATCGGCAGCACGACGTGCTCGCCCAGCCACAGCGACGAGAACCCGGCCTCGTCGGCGGCGACGGCGAGGTCGAGGAACTCGAGCGCCGGGACGTCGTAGGCGGTGAGACCGATCTTCATGCGACGCGCTCGGTCAGGCGATGACGCCGCGGGCGCGCAGGTCGGCGATGGCGGCGTCGTCGCGGCCGTGGGCCCGCAGCACGTCGTCGGTGTCGGCGCCGAAGGCCGGCGCCTTGCCGAGCGCCGGTGGCTCGCCGTCGAACTGCACGGGCGCGGCGACGAGCACGATCTTGCCGTCGCCGTCGTGTTCGACGCGCTGCACGTAGCCGTTGGCGAGCGCCTGGTCGTCGTGCTGCACCTGACCGGCGGCGCAGCACCGTGTCCCACTGGCCGTCCTGCTTGGAGAGCAGCTCCTGCCACTCGGCGAGCGTGCGCTCGAGGAACAGCTCGTCGAGCAGCTCGACGCAGCGCGGCGGAGTTGGCGGCTCGCGGCGGCCGAGTCGGCGAAGCGCTCGTCGGCCAGCCAGTCGAAGCGCTCGACCAGCACGCAGAACTCGGGCCAGTACCGGTCGGACTGCAGGAAGGCCATCGCGATGAAGCCGCCGTCCTTGGTGCGGTACTCGTTGACCAGCGGGTTGGTCGGAGTCGCGCGTGGTACTGGTGGGGGAGCGTGTCGGCGTCGAGGACGCTCGTGCCGGAGATCGTCATGCCCATCGCCCACAGCCCGACCGACATCAGGGAGACGTCGACGACGGTGCCCTCACCGGTGCGCTCACGGTGGTACAGCGCGGTGCCGATGCCGCCGGCGAGCGCCATGCCGGCACTGCAGGTCGCCGAAGCCGGGGCCGGGCATCGCCAGCGGCACGGCGGCCTCCGGCGGCGTGACGCCGAGCGACGCGCCGGTGCGCGTCCAGTACGTGACGCCGTCGAACCCACCGCGTTCCGACAGCTCGCCCCGCGGTCCCTGGGCGCTGCCACGGGCGTAGATGATCCGCGGGTTGCGACCCTGGATGTCCTCCGGCTCGATGCCGAGCTTGCGGCGGGCCGCCGGCAGGAAGTTGGTGACGAAGACGTCGGACTCGTCGACGAGCTCCATGAGGATCGCCTTGCCCTCCGGGCGTGGCGAGGTCGAGGGTGATCGCCCGCTTGCCGCGGTTGGCGACCTCCCACAGGTGCGACACGCCGTTGACGTCGGCGGGCACGCCCCACGCCGCGGTGGTCCGGCCGGGGTCGCCCATCACCGGGTGCTCGACCTTGAGCACGTCGGCTCCCCAGTCGGCGAGGATCGCCGCGGCGGACGGGACGAACGCGTAGATCGCCACCTCCAGGACCCGGACGCCTTGCAGCGGTGCCGTCATCGGTCACTCTCCTTCGAGACGGAACAAAAGATCATGATGATTATGACGAGCCGCTCGGCCGCTGTCAACGCCACCCGGCACGGTTGACCGATCGACCCGGACTGTGGTAAACATCATGAGGAATCATCCCGCCGGTCGTGGACCGGTGCGAAGGGGAGCGATGTCCACCACCACTTCGCCCGTGCGAGGCCACCGAGACCGGTGTGCCATCACGGGCATCGGCCACACCACGTTCTCCAAGGACTCTGGTGTGAGCGATCTGACGCTCGCCCTGGCCGCCGGCCGCGCCGCCATCGCCGACGCCGGCCTCCGGCCCGCCGACATCGACGGGATCGTCCGCAACGACATGGACCTCGTCACCCACAACGCCCTGGCCGATGGGCTCGGCATCCCTGACCTCACCTACTGGGGCGTGGGCGGGCCCGGTGGATCGGCGCCGCCGGCGATGATCGGGCAGGCCGTCGCCGCGATCGTCAGTGGGCAGGCGACGAACGTGCTCGTGTTCCGGTCGTTGAACGGGCGCTCCGGTGCCCGGTACGGCCGCAGCCCGGCCAGCGAGACGGCGGCCGGCCGGGCCCATCCAGGCGGCGACGCGGTCGACGACTTCTTCGCGCCCTACGGGCTGCTCGTGCCGGGTCAGGTCTACGCCATGGTCGCCCAACGGCACATGGCCGAGTTCGGCACGACACACGAGCAGCTGGGCGCGATCGCCGTCACCTGTCGCGAGCGAGCCCGCACCAACCCCAACGCCCAGATGGGCGATCGCCCGCTGACGCTCGCCGGCTACCTCGAGGGACGTTGGCTGTCGCAGCCACTGCGACTGTTCGACTACTGCCTCGAGACCGACGGCGCCTGCGCCGTCGTCGTGTCGCCGGCGGAGCGGGCCGCCGACAGCCCGCACCCGACGGTCCTCGTCCGGGCCGTGGCCCAGGGCACCGGACCGGGCGTGCAGGGCGGGACGATCAACCCGATCCTGATGCGCGGGACCTACACGACCTGGCCGTCGGCCCACGCCGCCCGCACGCTCTACCAGCGCGCCGGCGTCGGTCCCGACGACATCGACGTCGCCCAGATCTACGACTGCTTCACGATCACCGTGCTCGTCCAGCTCGAGGACTACGGGTTCTGCGCCAAGGGTGAGGGCGGTCCGTTCGCGGCGAGCGGTGCCCTGGACGTCGGCGGCTCGCTGCCGATCAACACCGGCGGTGGGCACCTGTCCGAGGGCTACCTCCATGGCATGAACCACATCGTCGAGGGCGTCCGCCAGCTGCGCGGCACGTCGACGCGCTCAGGTCACCGGCGCGGAGACGTGCCTCGTGACGGGCGGGTCGCCGCCGGCGACCAGCGCCCTGATCCTGCGGAGCGCGCGCGTCGAGCGCGAGCTCGGACAGCGCGGGCTACTGGGAAGCGGCGCTCCGGGGCGAGCTGGTGGTCCGCGTCTGCCGCCCGGCCGGTCACGTCCTCCACCTCCCGCGGGCGTACTGCGCCACGTGCGACACGTTCGACGTCACGTGGCGGCCCGTGGCCGGGCGCGGGACCGTGCACACCTGGACGGTGGTGGAGCACGCCGTCGACCCTGCGTTCCCGGCGCCGTACACCGTGGTCCTCGTCGAGCTCGACGACCCACCGGGCGTCCGCTTCGTGTCCGACCTCCCCGGCCGCCAGGAGCTCCACGTCGGGCAGCCGATGGTCGTGCGCTTCGACGACGTGGCCGACGGGATGGCGCTGCCCCGGTGGGAGCCGGTGTGAGCAGGGGCGTGGCCGTCGTCGTCGGTGTCGGTGACGTGATCGGCCCCGCCGTGGCCGTCGCCTTCGCCGGTGAGGTCGACGCGGTGGTCGTCATCGATCCGTCGCCGGCTGCCGGCGAGGCGGCCGCGGCGGCCGTCGACGCCGCCGGCGGTCGCGGCCGGTGGTTCGTCGCCGATCTCACCGACGCGACGGCGATGGCGGAGGTGGCGTCGGCCGTCGCCGCGGAGCACGGTGCCGTGCACGCCCTCGTCAACTGCCACTTCGCCATCGAGTGGTCGTCGCTTCGCGACAGCACCGTCGACGGGTGGGAGGCCGTCGTGCGCACCAACGTGCTCGGCCCCGTCGTGGCGACGAAGGCGTTCCTGCCGTTGCTCGACGCCGCCGGCGCCGACGGCGGCGCGGCCGTCGTGCACCTCGGCTCGATCGACGGGTTCCAGGGCAACCCGTGGGTCCCGTCGTACTCGGCGTCGAAGGGGGCGATCCCACCGCTCACCCATGTGATGGCCGACGAGCTGGCACCGGCGGGCATCCGCGTCAACTGCGTCGCCCGCGCCGCGGTGTTCGACCCCGCCCGGACCGTCGCGCCCGCCTTGCAGGAGCGGGCGATGGCCTGCACGCCGTTGCGGCGACCGGGCCGGCCCGAGGAGATCGCCGAGGTCGTGCTGTTCCTGGCCGGCCCCCGCTCGTCCTACGTCACCGGCACCACGGTGGTCGTCGACGGCGGCCGCAGCGGCCTCACGCCGGGACGGCCCTGCCGCCGCCGGCGACAGGTTGATGGCGACGACAGCCGCCACGTCGGAGCGCGCGGCGCCGGCCGTGCGGCTGCCGCCGGCCGCGTTCGCGGCAGCCTTCGCCGTCGCCGTCGTCGCGATGCTGCAGACCGTCTCGATCCCGCTGCTGCCGGCGTTGACCTCGGCGTTCGACACCAGCATCGCCTCGGTGTCGTGGGTGGCCACGTCCACCCTCATCGTCGGCGCGGCGGCCAACCCGATCATCGGGCGGGCCGGCGACATGTACGGGAAGCGCCGCTTGGTCCTCGCGTGCCTCGCCGCGGCCGTCGCCGGGTGCATCCTGGCGGCGACGGCCGGCTCACTGGTCCTGGTCGTCGTCGGCCGCGCCGTCCAAGGGCTGGCCTCCGGCGTGATCCCGCTCGCCTACGGGGTGATCCGGGACACCGTGCCGAGCCGGCGCCTCGGTCGGGCCGTGGCGTTGGTGACGGCGGCGGGCGCGGGGATCGGCGCCGGCCTCGGCCCGGTGGTGATGGGCGTCGTGCTGAGCGAGCACGGCTGGCGGTCGGCGTTCTGGCTCATCGCCGCGCTGCTCGTGCTCGCGATGGTCGCCGTCGCCGTGACGACCCGGTCCGGCGGTCCTCGGGTCCCGGCCCGCTTCGACGTCCCCGGCGCCGTCGTGCTCGCCGTCGCGCTCGTCGTCATCCTGCTGGCGATCACCAACGGTGCGCGATGGGGATGGGCCTCGGCGCCCGTGGTGGCGCTGGTCCTGACCGCCGTCACGATGATGGCCTGGTGGGTCCGCTGGGAGCGCTCGCGGGCCGACCCCGTCGTCGACCTCGCGATCAACGGGAGGGGACCAGTGCTGCTGGCCCACCTCGGCGGCGTGATGGTGGGCTGCGCCACGTTCGCCCAGTACATCACGACGTTCGCGCTGGTCGTGATGCCGGCCGAGTCCGGATACGGGTTCGGCCGGTCGCTCGCCGTCGCCGGCCTGCTGCAGCTCCCGGGCGCGCTCGTGCTCACGGCGGCGGTGGTGTTGACGTCCAGGCTGCGTGCCGTCATCGCGCCGACGTCGCTGCTGGCGCTCGGCGCGGCGCTCATCTCGGCCGGCTTCGGGCTCGGGATCGTCCGTCACGGGTCGCTCGCCGACCTTGCGCTCAGCATCATCGTGGTCAGCGCCGGGCTGGGGTTCGGGCAGTGCGCCGCGCCGATCCTGATCCTCGAACACGTCGATCTGGCCCACACGGCCGCCGTGAACGCGGTGAGCGCTCTCGCGCGCGTGGCCGGCTCCGTCCTCGCGTCCGCCCTGGTGTCGACGGTCCTGGCGGCCGCGTCGGTGATGGTCGCCGGCGTCGAGCAGCCGGCCGAGTGGGCGTTCCAGGTCGCCTACGCCATCGGTGCCGCGCCCGCCCTCGTCGTCGGCGCGGCGACCTGGCGCCAATCGCATCTTGCCTTGCAATCATCATGAGGTTATGGTGTCGGCAAGGAATCGCACCCAAGGGGGACGCCGTGACCAACAGCCATCGTCGATCGCTTCAAGATCATCGACACCGACTCCCATCTCGTCGAGCCGCCGGACCTCTGGACGTCCCGGATGTCGTCGAAGTGGGGCGACCTCGTGCCGCACGTGAGGTGGGACGAGAACTTCCAGGAGGAGGCGTGGTTCGTCGGTGACCAGCGCCTCGCCCCGGTCGCCTCGGCCGCCCAGGCCGGCTGGCCCGAGTTCGCGCCGTCACACCCACCGCGCTGGGAGGATGCCGACCCGCACACATGGGACGCCAAGCTGCGCCTCGAGCGGATGGACGAGTACGGCGTGTGGGCCCAGGTGCTCTACCCGAACGTGGCGCTGTTCAACTCGGCGCTGCTCAAGGAGGGCAACGACGAGCTGACGCTCGAGTACATCCGGGCCTACAACGACTACCAGACGGAGTGGTGCAGCGCCGCGCCCGACCGGTTGATCGCCGTCACCACGCTGCCGTTCTGGGACCTCGACGCGACGCTGGGCGAGATCGCCCGCTGTGCCGAGATGGGTCACCGCGGCATCGTGTTCTCCCAGGACCCGTCGGCGTTCGGCCTGCCCCACCTCACTGATCCCCACTGGGACCGGATGTGGGCGACGGCCCAGGAGCTGCGCCAGCCGGTGAACTTCCACATCGCCTCGGGTGACCTGTCGTTGCTGACCAACACCGGCCATCCGTCCGTGGGGGAGCGGGCGTTGTACGCGTCGGTCGGGGTGTCGTTCTTCCTCAGCAACGCCCGCACCATCGCCAACCTCGTCTGCGGCGGCATCTGCCACCGGTTCCCGGACCTTCCGTTCGTGAGCGTCGAGAGCGGCGTCGGCTGGATCCCGTTCGCCCTCGACGCCCTCGACTGGCAGTGGAAGAACTGCGGCGTGGCGCAGGAGCACCCCGAGTACGACCTGCTGCCGAGCGAGTACTACCGGCGCCAGATCTACGGCTGCTTCTGGTTCGAGGAGGAGGGCGCGATGTACGCCCTCGAGCGGCTCGGTCCCGACAACATCCTCTACGAGACCGACTTCCCGCACCCGACGAGCATGTCGCCGGGCCCCGGCTCGGCCGCCCAGGCGCCGAACATCTACCTCGAGCAGAACTTCGCCGGCCTGCCGGAGGAGACCCTCAGCAAGGTGCTCCACGACAACGCGGCCCGGTTGTACAAGCTCGACTGATCTGGCGGCGGCCCCCCGCGACGCGGCCCCCGGGCAACGACCCGGGGGCCGTGTCGCGTCCTGGGACCGGTGTCGCTCGAACCCCTTGACAGCAACGCCAGGATGAACTATATCATCATGAGGATTAGCGAGTGCGGCGCAGTGCCGGCACCGTCACCGAAGGGGGAACCCAGTGCGATCACCACGCAAGCTCAAGCTCACCACGGCGGCCATCGTCAGCCTCGCCCTCGCCGTCTCGGCGTGCGGCGACGACGACGATGACGACGCCACGAGCGCCACCGAGGCGACGGACGCGCCGGCCGCGTCGGAGGCCGCCGACACCACGACCGCCGACACCGCCGGCGCGGCCACGACGGCGGGCGGCGAGGACGCGGCGACCACCACGCCGTCGTCCGGGACCGCATCCGAGTCGTCGGCGAGTGACGGCGGCGGCGACAGCGCCGACGCCGAGGCGGCCCTGGCCGAACTGGTCGCCGCCGCCCAGGAGGAGGGCAGCGTCACCATCTACTCGAGCCAGGGCCTCGACCAGCTGAACGCGCTGGGCGCGGCGTTCGAGGAGGAGTACGGCATCTCGGTCGAGGTCGTGCGCAGCGCCGACGCGGACATGATCGCTCGCGTCGACACCGAGCTGTCCACCGGCACCGCCGGCGCCGACCTCGTCGTGACAGCGGCCCAGGGGTGGATCGAGGGCCACGCCGCGGCCGGCGACTGCGTCGATCCGACGGCCAGCCCGCAGATCGCCGGTCTCGGCGACTACGACGCCGACGCAGTACGTCCACGAGGGCAACATCTTCGAGGTCGGGGCCGCCATCCTCACGTTCGCCTGGAACACCGACGCTCGTGCCCGACGGACTCACCGACTACCCGGATCTGCTCGATCCGTCGCTGGCCGGCGGCAAGATCGGCGTGCCCGACCCGGCGATCGGCCCGGCCCTCGTCGACTTCTACCTCTGGCTCGAGGAGTCCTTCGGCGAGGAGTACGTGCCGTCACTTGCGGAGCAGGAACCGCGCATCTACCCGAGCTCGCTGCCGATCGGCGAGGCGTTGCAGTCCGGCGAGATCTACGCCGGAGCGTTCGCCGCTCCGGTGCAGCTGGTGCCGGCGGCCGAGAGCGGAGCGCCGGTGGACTTCGGCATCTCCGAGGACGCCGGGGCCTGGGGCGCTCGCTACTTCGGGTGCATCCCCAGCCACCGCGCGACAGCCCGAACGCGGCCGCGCTGCTGGCCGACTTCATGGTGACGGCCGAGGGCCAGGAGCTCGTCCAGGGCGCCAGCGGCTCGGTGCTCCCTGACATCCCGGGCACGTTGATCACCAACGACCGGGTGCGCGAGCAGGACCTCGAGGCGACGGCCCCCGAGCCGGCGGCCGCCTACGTCGAGGAGTGGAACGCCATGTTCCGCTAGGACATTCTCGAGCGTCGACATCGCAGTCGAGGTCGGCCGCCGCACCTGCGCCGGGCCCCTCGCTCGCGTCCAAGGTTTGTGTCAGCACACAGCGCTCGAGGAGCGACATGTGCTGACACAAACCGCTGGCGGTACGTGTCTCTTGACACACTTGGATTGTCTGTTATCATCATGATGAATGCGGCACCGGACTCGAATCGAGCCGCTGCCACCCCGGGGGGGTCCGACCAGATCGTGAGGTACCAGCCGTGACCCACTTGCGTATCGAAGGTCTCACCAAGCGCTTCGCCGGCAAGCCGCCGACGACCGCCATGGACGATCTCAGCCTGGAGATCGAGGAGGGTGAGTTCCTCGTCCTGCTCGGCCCGAGCGGCTGCGGCAAGACCACGACGCTGCGCTGCCTCGCCGGCCTCGAGACGCCCGACGAGGGCCGCATCACGTTCGGTGATCGAGACGTCTTCGACTCGTCGAACGAAGCTCAACCTCAGCCCGGACAAGCGGAACATCGGCATGGTGTTCCAGTCCTACGCGCTGTGGCCGCACATGACGGTGCGCAAGAACATCGGCTACCCGCTGAAGGCCCGCAAGCTGCAGCGGCCCGGCGACGAAGGACTGGGTGGAGGAGACGGCGGCGCTCGTCGACTGCTCGGCGCTGCTCGACCGCTATCCCGGCCCAGCTCAGCGGCGGCCAGCAGCAGCGCGTCGCCCTCGCCCGTGGCCTCGTCGCCCGGCCCGACGTCGTGCTCTTCGACGAGCCGCTGTCGCAACCTCGACGCCCGCCTGCGCGACATGGTGCGGGCCCAGCTCCACGAGCTGCACGCCGCGCCTGCAGCTTCAGCGCCGTGTTCGTCACCCACGACCAGGCCGAGGCGCTCGCCCTCGCCGACCGGGTGGCGATCATGCGGGCCGGGCGCTTCGAGCAGGTCGGCACGCCGGAGCACGTGTTCGAGGAGCCGGCCACCGAGTACGTCGCCGGGTTCATCGGGATGTCCAACCGGCTGCCGCTCGTCCGACAGCGACGGCAGCGTGGACGTTCAACGGGACGGCAGTCACCGGCGACGTGCGACCTGCCGGGCCGACCTGACACGGTGGCCGTGCGGCTGCGACCGGAGGACCTGCAGCTGGCCCCGCCGTCGGCCGAGTGCGACCGCTGGACGGCGTCTGCGTTCCCGGCTCAGGTCGTCGACGCCCAGTTCGGCGGTCGTCACATGGACGTCGTCGTCAAGGTGCAGCGAGCGACCGGCTGCACGCCAGGGTGCCCAGCGGCGCCTTCGGCGGCTGGGCCCGCAAGCTGCAGATGGACCAGGACGTCGTGGTCGGCTTCGCCCCGTCGGGCGCCGTGTACTACGGCGCGGACGACACCCGCATCGCCGGCCACGTGGCCGTCGACGTGGACACCCTCGCGACCGCAGGAGTGTGACGTCGTGGCCATCGCCATCGACCCTCGAGTCGCCGGACCACGATCGCCTGGCCGGCGTGGGTGTCGCGCACCGTGCCCCGGCTCGGCGTGCTCGCGCTTCCTCGTCGGCATCGGCTACCTCGTGCTGATGCCGCTGTACCGGCTGCAGCAGCTCGCCTTCGAGGACGGCGCGGCCGGGCTACGCGACGGCGTTCGACAGCGCCGGGCATCGGCCGACACGATCAAGGCGACGGTCGGTCTGGCCGCTCGGATCGCTGGCCATCGCCCTCGTGCTCGGCACGCTGCTCGCCTGGGCGGCCACCCGGCTCCCACCGCGGATGAGGCTGCTGCGGGTCCTGCCGATCCTGCCCATCGTCGTGCCCGCCGTGGCGTCGGTCATCGGGTGGACGTTCCTGTTCTCGCCGCGGCCCGGCTACCTCAACGCCCTGCTGCGCAACCTGCCGTGGTGGGACCACCTGGAGGAGGGGCCCGGTCGACGTCTACACGATGCCGTGGATCGTCATCATCACCGGCTTCGGGCTGACCGCCTTCGTGTACCTGTTCGTCAGCTCCGGCTTCGCCAACATCAACTCCGAGATGCTCGAGGCGGCTCAGGTGAGCGGCTCGCGCAGCCTCGGCGTGTTCTTCCGCATCACGCTGCCGCTGCTGCGCCCGGTGCTCGTCTACGGCGGCGGCGTGGCGCTGCTGCTCGGCCTCGGCCAGTTCACCGGCCCGCTGCTGCTCGGCCGCAACGTCGGGATCACGGTGCTCACGACGCAGATGTACTTCTTCACGTCGCAGGCCCCGATCAACTTCGGCGCCGCGGCGGCGATCGGCGTCGCCGTTGCTCTTGTTCGGTCTGGTCATCGTCTTGTTCCAGAAGGTGATCCTGGGCGACCAGGCCCGCTTCATCACCCATGGCGGCAAGGCGTTCCGGGCCGACGCCCGCCCGTCGAAGCTGGCCATCGCCGGCATCGTCGCCTACAGCTTCATCGCCACGATCCTGCCGATCACGCGCGCTGGTCATCGTGTCGCTGTCCAACTTCTGGAGCGCGGACATCGACGTGGCCGGGCTTCACGCTGGACAACTTCCGGCAGATCTTCGACGAGTCGGACATCACCGGCGCGATCTCCACGAGCCTGATCTGTTCGCTGGGCGCCGTGCTGATCGCCCTGCCGATCGGGTTCTTCGCCGCCACGCTGCTGCTCAAGGGGCGCCAGTACAAGATCATGCGGCCGATCGTCGACTTCATCATCACCATGCCGCTCGGCATCCCGGCGGTCGTGTTCGGCGTCGGCTTCCTGCTCACGTACACGCAGGAGCCGTTCTTCCTCTACGGCACCCGCTGGGTGATCATCCTCGTCTACGTCACGCTGATGCTGCCGTTCACGACCCGGATGCAGCTCGGCGGGATGGTCGCGCTCGGCAACACGTACCAGGAGGCGGCGCGGGCCAGCGGTGCCGGCGCTGATCCGCACGAACCTCAACGTGGTGCTGCCGCTCCTGCGCCCGACCATCGGCGCCGCCGGCGCCCTGATGTTCGTGCTGCTGACCCACGAGTTCGCCGCCTCGCTGCTCGTGCGCTCGCCCACGACCCAGGTGATGGGCACCGTCCTGTTCGACTACTACACCAACGGCTCCTACCCGCTGGTCGCCGCCATCGCCCTGCTGATGACGTTCATCACCGCCTGCGGCGTCCTCGTCGCCCTGATCTTCGGGGGCACCGACGCCCTCGGCAAGCTGTAGGAGCGGCCGATGGAGCACACCCACCGCGACAAGTGCGCCATCGTCGGGATCGGCGCCACCGACTTCAGCCGGGCCTCCGGGCGCAGCGAGCTCACGCTGGCGACCCAGGCCTCGCTGGCGGCGCTGGCCGATGCCGGGCTCACGGCCGCCGACGTCGACGGGATCATCCGCTGCGACATGGACAACGTGCGGGGCAACGACCTCGCCCACAGCCTCGGCATCCGCAACCTCACCTACCTCGGCGAGAACGGTCCCGGTGGGGCGGCGCCGTGCGCGATGGTCGGCCAGGCCGTCGCGGCGATCCTGTCCGGGCAGGCGACGACCGTCCTCGTGTTCCGCAGCCTCAACGGCCGGTCCGGCGTGCGCTTCGGGCAGTCGCCGGTCGAGGGCGCGCTGGTCGGCGGCGCCGGCACCTACGACGAGCTGTTCGACCCCTACGGGCTGCTGACCCCCGGCCAGGTCTTCGCCCTGATGGCCCAGCGGCACATGCTCGAGTTCGGCACGACGCCCGAGCAGCTCGGCGGCATCGCCATGGCCTGCCGGGCGCGGGCCAACGCCAACCCGCTCGCCCAGATGCACGACCGCGCCGCTGACGATGGACGACTACCTCGGCGGCGCGGATGATCTCGGAGCCGCTGCGGCTGTTCGACTTCTGCCTCGAGACCGACGGCGCCTGCGCCGTGGTCGTCACCGTCCGCCGAGCGGGCCGGCCGACCTGCGCCCAGCCGCCGGCGCTGATCCGCGCCGTCGCCCAGGGCTCGATCCCGGACCCGCAGCCCGGCATCCAGTTCCCGGTGCTGATGCGGGAGTCGATGACCACGCTGCCGGCGAAGGCAGGTGGCCGAGACGCTGTACCGGCGGGCCGGCCTCGGCCCGGACGACGTCGACGTCGCCCAGCTCTACGACTGCTTCACCATCACGGTGCTGCTCCAGCTCGAGGACTGGGGCTTCTGCAAGAAGGGCGAGGGCGGCCCGTTCGTCGCCGCGGCGAGATCGAGCTCGGCGGCACGATCCCGATCAACACCGGCGGCGGCCACCTCTCCGAGGGCTACATCCACGGGATGAACCACATCGTCGAGGGCGTGCGCCAGGTCCGGGGCACGTCGTCCAACCAGGTCGCCGGCGCCGAGACGTGCCTCGTGACGTGCACGCCGCTGCCCCCGGGCAGCGCGCTGCTCCTGCGGGCGGCGTCGATGAGCGCCGACGCCGCCGCACTGCGGCCGCTGCCGGTCACCGACGACCTCGACACCGGCGGCTTCTTCGAGGCCGCCGCCCGCGGCGAGCTGGCCATCCGCATGTGCAACGACTGCGACGCCGTGCTCCACGTGCCGGTCGCCTACTGCCACCGCTGCGGGAGCTGGGACAACCGCTGGCAGACCGGTGGCCGGCACCGGTCGCCTGTACTCGTGGACCGTGGTCGACCCACCAGGTCCACCCCGCCTTCCCGGCGCCCTACACCGTGGTGCTCGTCGAGCTCGACGACCACCCCGAGGCGCGGCTGGTCGGCCAGCTGCCCGGCCAGCCCGACGCTCGACCGTCGGTCAGCCGATGGAGGTCTGGTTCGAGCGGCTGTCCGACGACGTCGTGCTGCCGCAGTGGCGGCCCGGCCGACCAGGAGGAGCCTGACTGATGGACTTCGACGTCGACCCCGCGTTCCAGGAGGTCCTCGACTGGGCCGACGCCTTCGTGCGCGAGGAGGTCGAGCCGCTCGACGCCGTGCTCAACCACGCCTGGGACATGAGCGACCCGCTGCGGATGGAGCTGATCCCGCCGCTGCAGGAGCAGCGTCCGCGAACGCGGGCCTGTGGGCGACCCACCTCGGCCCCGAGCTCGGCGGACCCGGCTACGGCCAGGTGAAGCTGGCGCTGCTCAACGAGATCCTCGGGCCGCACGCCACAGCGGCCCGATCGTCTTCGGCTGCCAGGCCCCCGACTCCGGCAACGCCGAGATCCTCGCCCACTACGGAACGCCCGAGCTCAAGCAGCGCTACCTCGAGCCGCTGCTGCGCAACGAGATCGTGTCGGCGTTCTCGATGACCGAGCCGCAGGGCGGCTCGGACCCGACGCAGTTCGTCGTCCGGGCCGAGCTCGACGGCGACGAGTGGGTCATCAACGGCGAGAAGTGGTTCTCGTCGCACGCCAACTTCGCGTCGTTCCTCATCCTGCTGGCCGTCACCGACCCCGACGCGCCGCGGTACAACAGGATGTCGATGTTCGTCGTGCCGGCCGAGACGCCTGGTGTGAACATCCTCCGCAACGTGCCGGTGTACGGGCACACCGACGGCGGCACGCACTCCTACATCCGCTACGAGAACGTGCACGATCCCCGCCGACCACCTCCTCGGCGAGCGGGGCCAGGGCTTCGTCGTCGCCCAGACCCGGCTCGGCGGCGGGCGCATCCACCACGCCATGCGCACCATCGGCCTGGTCAAGCGGGCCCTCGACATGATGTGCGAGCGGGCCCTGTCGCGGACCACGCAAGGCGAGCTGCTGGCCCGCAAGCAGCTGGTGCAGGCGATGATCGCCGACTCGTGGATCCAGATCGAGCAGTTCCGCCTGCTCGTGCTGCAGCACGGCGTGGAAGATCGACAAGTACAACGACTACCAGCGGGTGCGGGCCGACATCTCCGCCGTCAAGGCGGCGATGCCGAAGGTGCTCCACGACGTGGCCGCCCGGGCGGTGCAGGTCCACGGCTCGCTCGGCGTGTCCGACGAGATGCCCCTCGCGGCGATGGTGCTCGAGTCGTTCCACATGGGCCTCGCCGACGGCGCGACCGAGGTGCACCAGATCACGCTCGCCCGCCAGATCCTCAAGCAGTACAAGGGCACCGACGGACCTCTTCCCGACCACGCACCTGCCCCCGCCTGCGGGCCGCCGCCGAGGAGAAGTACGCCGACGCGCTGGCCCGCCACGGCGGCCCGTCGAAGCGCCACTGAGCGCATGACGACCGACTGCTCGCCGGCAAGACGGTGCTCGTCACCGGGGCGGCGCGAGGCCTCGGCGCGGCGATCGCCCGCACCTGCGTCGGCCCACGGCGCGCACGTGGTGCTCACCGACGTGCTGGAGGACGAGCTGGCCGCCACGACCGCCGAGCTCGGGGAGGCGGCGACGGCCCACCGGCTCGACGTCGCCGACCCGCGAGCGTGGGACGCGCTCGCCGACGAGCTGCTGGCGACGAGCGGTCGCCCGGACGCCCTGGTGAACAACGCCGGGATCGTCCGCGCCGCGTCGTTGCTGGAGACCGAGTACGAGGACCTGCAGCGGACGTTGGCGGTCAACGTCGGTGGCACCTTCCTCGGCATGCAGACGTTCGTGCGACCTGCACCTGGCGTCGGGCACGTCGATGCCGGGCTCGATCGTCAACATGTCGTCGGTCCGCGGCCTGATCGGCGGCGGCCCGCACCGTGACCTACTCGGCCAGCAAGTTCGCGCGCCCGCGGCCTCACCAAGGCGGCTGCGGTGGAGCTCGGTCCCTCGGCATCCGCGTGAACGCCGTCTGCCCTGGCCCGATCGAGAGCGACATGACCGTCGGGAACACGCAGTTCGCCGGTCTGGACTGGGATGCCTACGTCGCCCAGCTGCCACTGGCCCGGATGGGCCGGCCCGGTCGACGTCGGCGAGGCGGTCGCCTGGCTGGCGTCCGACGCCAGCGCCTTCGTCACCGGCATCGACCTGCCCGTCGACGGCGGTTTGACGGCGACGTCGTACAGCGTCGTGCCGACGCCCGAACGCCCGGCATCACCGGATGTTGAGAGGGCGCCGCGGCTACGCTCGCGCGGGTGGCGCTGAGTCGTGAGGTCGAGACCAGCGGGCGAGGTGACGGGAATGGGGGCTCCAACGCCGCTCGCGGCACGCGTTGGCCATCTCAAGCGGTGACGCCGTCTACCGGCCGCTGAAGACGGCGGAGGCGTTCGCCCGCGACCTCGTCCGGGACATCGTCCGCAAGGGACTGCGAACCGGCGACAAGCTGCCGTCGGAGGCGGTGATGCTCGAGGAGTTCGGGCTGTCGCCGGGAGAGCCTGCGCGAGGGACTGCGGCTGCTCGAGGTCCAGGGGCTGATCACGCTGCGCCGCGGTCCCGGCGGCGGGCCGATCGTCGGTCACCTCGACCCGGCCGGCCTCGGGCGCACCTCGACGCTCTACTACCACCTCGCCGGCGGCACCTACGCCGAGCTGCTCGAGGCGTGGGTCGTGACGGAGGTCGATCCTCGCCGAGCGGGCCGCCCGCAACCCCGACCGCGAGCTGGTGCGGGCGGCGATGAAGCCGTACCTCGAGCCGGCGCCCGCCGACGACGACGAGACTCGACCGAGTTCGTGCTCGCCCACACCCGCTTCCACGGTGTGCTGGCCTCGCTCGCCGAGAACCGGGTCCTGGAGATGATGCTGCAGACGATCGGCCAGATCGTCACCCATCACGTGCTCGGGCACGCCGACCCGCGGCACGACCGCGAGACGATCGAGTCCGACCACGCGCCGATCGCCAAGGCGGTGGTCGCCGGCGCGCCGAAGAAGGCGGCCAAGGCGATGGAACGTCACATCAACACGATGATCGACGTCTACGAGACGCACCTCGGCGCCCAACTGCAACGACTTCATCGACTGGCTCTGACGTCTGTATCGGGCTCGATCGGTTCTGACGACGTTTCGCGGCCGAATCTGGCCGGAAAAATCACACAGAACCTCGGGCGCCGGGTCGCCGCAGTGGACAAACTCCACCGTCGCGATACATCATGATGATTATGGATGTTGAGATGTTCCGAGCGGAGGCCGCGGCCTGGCTGAAGGAGCACGCCACGCCGCGGCAGCCGGTGGGGTCCGGATGGGGGAGCGGGTCCGACGACGTGTCGGTGTTCCACGACCTCGACGACCACCACGAGCGCGAACTGCTCGAGCAGCTGATGGCGTGGCAGCGGTGCAAGTTCGACGCCGGCTACGGGGCGATCACGTGGCCCGTGGAGCTGGGCGGCGCCGGCCTGGATGTCGAGCACCTCGACGCCTTCCTCGACGAGGAGGCGGCGCTACGAGGTCCCGGCGAGCCACGAGACGTTCAGCGTCACCGTCCGCCTGGTCGCCCCGACGATCGCCCGTTTCGGCACTGAACAGCAGCAGGACCGGTTCGTGAGGCCGTTCCTGCGCACGGAGGTGCTGTGCTGCCAGCTGTTCTCCGAGCCTGGTGCCGGCTCGGACCTCGCCGGGCTGAGCACCAGCGCGGTGCGCGACGGTGACGAGTGGGTCGTCAACGGGCAGAAGGTCTGGAGCTCGGGTGCCCGGTTCTCCGCGTGGGGTGAGCTGATCTGCCGCACGGACTCGTCGGTCCCCAAGCACAAGGGGCTCACCGCCTTCCTCGTGCCGATGGACGCACCCGGCGTGGACGTGCGCCCGATCCGGCAGATGAGCGGCGGGGCCTCCTTCAACGAGGTCTTCCTCACCGACGTCCGGATCCCCGACACGCTCCGGCTCGGCGCCGCCGGTGACGGCTGGAACGTCGCGCTCACGACGCTCGCCTTCGAGCGGGCCAGCAGCGGCAGCGAGCGCGGCTCGTCGCACGGCGGTTCGTGGGACCAGGTGCGTGGACTGGCTGCATGGGCCGGCGTCACGGGCGAGCCGCTGATGCGCCAGCGCCTCGCCCGCCTGTACAGCCTCGACCGCATCCGTACGCTCAACAGCCAGCGGGTGCAGGCCGACTCGAGCCCGGGCGCGCCGCCGGGCCCGCTCCACTCGACCGCCAAGCTGCAGTGGACCCAGTGGATGAGCGAGGTGTCCGATCTCGTCTCGACGATCCTCGGTCCCCGCCTGGTCGCCGACACCGGCGAGTGGGGGACGTACGCCTGGACCGAGCACGTCCTCGGCGCGCCCGGCTACCGCATCGCCGGCGGCTCGGACGAGATCCAGCGCAACATCATCGGCGAGCGCGTCCTGGGGCTGCCGAAGTCTTGACCGCTTCGTAGGAGTTTTCGGTGGGCGGCGCCTACCATCGCCGGATGGGCTCATCCGGGATGAAGGGCAAGGGGCGGCGCCACCTCCCGAAGGTCGGGACCCGTCCTGCCATGGAGCATCAGCTCGAGGACCGCCGGACGGAGGCGCTCCACCCGTTCGCCACGGATCCGTGGCGGCGTCGCCGCGCCAGCTCGGCGATCATCGGCACCGTCGTCGCGGTCGGCGTGGCGATCGGCGTCATCGCCATCATCGTCGCCACCTGACGGTCAGCACCACCCGGCGCTGAGCGACGTCAACGCGCCGTGAACGACGGGGACCGCCTCCGCCGGAGCCATGCCGCGAAGCCGGTCCGAGAGGATCTCGGCGCTGACCACACCATCCCATCCGATCGCGCGGAGCGCGGCTGCCAACGACCGGAGATCGAGTCCACCGTCACCGGGCAGCAGGCGACGGTGGCGGCTCTCGTGGACGAGGTCGGCGGGGGCCTCGGCCGGCGCATCCGACCACTGCACGGCGGCGACCTGCTCGGCAGTGAGCGACGCGAGCGCCGCCCACGGGGCGCCGGTCCGGAAGAAGTGCAGCGAATCGATCACGACGCCGGCTCGATCCCAGCCGATCGCGTCGGCCAGCTCGATCGCCTGGCCGATCGACGTCAGGCCGCCGTACGCGTTGAACTCGATGGCGAGGCGCGACCCGTGGTCGCCGAGGATCGCTGCGCAGACCCCCAGCGTGGCGACCAGTCGATCCATCGGGGTCGGTGCGGCCACGGCCGCGATGCACGTCGGCGCGCCCAGCGCGGCAGCGAGCGAGGCGAGCCGTCGAGCCGCCAGGAGCGCGTCGTCGGCGTCAGCGACGAGCACCAGGACGTCCGAGCAGCGCAGCCCGCGGTCGGCGACGACGGCGGCCACCGTCTCCACCGACCCGTGGGCGTCCACGCTCGGCAGGTCGATGCCGATCGCGTCGAACCCGGCGTCCGCGGTGGCGTTGATGACGTCGAGGAGCGGCGCATCCGCTCCGAACATCGGCGAGAAGTGGACGGTGTGGAACCCGAACGTGGCCACGGCGCCCGCGTCAGTGGGCGATGGCCTGGCCGCCGTCGACGCGCAGGACGGCGCCGGTGGTGAAGCTGGAGGCGTCGCTGGCGAGGTAGACGGCGGTCCCGACGACCTCCCGCGGGTCGCCGGCCCGGCCGAGGGGATAGGTGCGCGAACAGCTTGGTGACGTGATCGCTGGTCCCAGGCGTCGGCGATGTCGGTGAGGAACGGCCCGCACTGGATCGAGTTGACCCGCACCTTCGGGCCGTAGGCCATGGCGAAGCCGATCGTGAGGGTGTCGAGGCCGGCCTTGGCCGCTCCGTACGGCAGCTCGTTCGGGGTCGGGCGGACGGCGGCGACGCTGCTGACGTTGATGATCGAGCCGCCGTCGCCGGCGGCCATGCGGGCGCCGACGAGCGCCGTCAACCGGAACGGGCCCTTCAGGTTGACGGCGACGACCTTGTCGAACAGCTCCTCGGACACGCTCGCCAGGTCCGGGTAGAGCGGCGACATGCCGGCGTTGTTCACGAGCACGTCGACCGTGCCGAACTCGGCGTAGACCGCGTCGACGAGCCCGCCGACTCGTCCCAGTGACCGACGTGGCAGGCGTGGACGAAGGCTCGCCGGCCGGTCGTCGCCTCGACCTCGTCGGCCACCGCCTTGCACGAATCGAGCTTGCGGCTGGTGATGGCGACGTCGGCGCCGGCCGCGGCCATCGCCAGGACCATCTCCCGGCCGAGCCCGCGGCTGCCGCCGGTGACGAGGGCGACCTTGCCCTCGAGGGGGAGGCGATGCCGTTCAACGCCATTGCATGGCCTCGCGAGAGGCGGGCCGGGTAGTGCGCCGCGAGGTGGTCGTGCTGACGTTGGAAGTGGTCGGCCATCATGGCGCTCGGCGACGTCGGCGTCGCCGGCGGCGATCACCCGGGCCAGCTCGGCGTGCTCTTCGATGATGCTGGCGCGCAGCTCGACGGGATCCATCGTCCTCACGACGTGCTGGCCGTCACGATGTGCGTGACGGCCTGGGTGAGCAGGCTGAGGGCCGGGTTGTCGGCCAGCCGGTAGACGGTGCCGTGGAAGCCGGTGGTGAGGTCGCGGTACTCGGGCAGGTCGGTCGGGCAGCCCTGGCTCGAACCACGGCCGCATCGCCTCCTCGCGCTCCGGGTGCCGCGCCGCGAACCGTGCGCACGTCGACTCCATCAGCACCTGGGTGCGCATGACGTCGGCGTAGGTGGCCCCGCCGAGGTGGAAGTACAGCGCGGCCGTCCGCGCCAGGTGGGCCGGCTCGACCGTGCCGACGACCGGACCGCCGCCGGGGCCCGGCTTCAGCGAGATCAGGCCCTGCACCTCGAGCAGGCGCAGCGCCTCGCGCAGCGACGTGCGGCTGACCCCGTACTGGTCGACCATCGCCGCCTCGAGCGGCAGGTGGTCGCCGGTCTGCAGACCGCGCAGGACGATGTCGCGCACGATCTCCTGGGCCACCCGCTCCGACGCCTTGATCGTGCGCATGCGCTCCTCGCGCAGCGAGATCTGCCCGACCGTCATCCCCGCTTCGCCGCCCAGATCCACGCCTTCGTGACTGGTGCCGCCATCGTGTGTCCTCCAGAATCCTCATGACGATCGTACATCGCCGGGCGGTCGAATAGTGAAGATCATCATGAGGAACTGTTGACAGGTTCGTGGTCACTGTGGTTCGCTTGCCGAGGGGATGCCTGCCGAGACCGCACCAGTGGCCGTACCGGTCGCCGCCGAGCCTGTTCACGTGGCCCTCCGACGAGCCGCGGCTCATCGGCGGCGCGTGCGCCGATTGCGGCGCCGTCTCCTTCCCGCGCCCGACGTCGTGCTCCCGGTGCACGTCCGAGCGAGATCGACGAGCACCTGCTCGCCCGCACCGGCACCCTCTGGAGCTGGACGGTCCAGCGCTTCCAGCCGAAGGAGCCGTACGTCGGGCCGGAGCCGTTCGAGCCGTACGGGGTCGGGTACGTCGACCTCGACGGCGAGGTGATCGTCGAAGGTCGCCTCACGACCGCCGACCCCGAGCGAGCTGGAGATCGGCCAGCCGATGGAGCTCGTCATCGTCCCGTTCCCACGTCGACGTCGGCACGGTTCACCTTCGCGTTCCGGCCCGGGCCGGCTCGGTGAGCGGGCCGATCACCGGCGTCGCCATCGTCGGCATCGGCATGCACCCCTTCGGGCGCACCGACGGGGTGTCGGGCCGGCAGCAGGCCGTCCACGCCGCCCGACTCGCCCTCGGCCGACGCCGGCATCGGGTGGGACCAGGCCCAGTTCGCGTTCGGCGGCAGCCGCGACGGCGGCGACGCCGACACACTCGTCAACGAGCTCGGGTCTCACCGGGCTGCCGTTCGTCAACGTCTGGAACGGCTGCGCCACCGGTGGCAGCGCGCTCACGATGGCCGATCGCACGATCCGCTCGGGCGCCGCCGACCTCGGGCTGGCGATCGGGTTCGACAAGCACCCGCGCGGCGCCTTCAACGTCGATCCGGAGTCCATGGGCATCGGTGCGCTGGTACGGCGAGACGGGGATGATGCTGACGACGCAGTTCTTCGCCCTGAAGATCCAGCGGTACATGCACGCAGCACGGCATCTCGCCGTCGACGTTGGCCAAGGTCGCCGTGAAGGCGTTCGAGAACGGCGTCGCAGAACCCGAACGCGTGGCGCCGCTCCCCGATGACCGAGGAGCAGGTCGCCGGGTCGACGATGGTGTCGGACCCGCTCACCCAGTTCATGTTCTGCTCGCCCGGCGAAGGTGCCGTCGCCCTCGTGCTCTGTCGGGCCGACGGACGCCCACCGGTACACCGAGCACGCCGGTGTTCCTCGACGCGGTCACGTTCGCCACTCGCCACTACGGGTCGTTCGAGGTGTTCAGCCCGTCGCTGGCCCCCGAGCGCGCCGACGGGCCGACCATCGTCGCCGCCCGGGCCGCCTTCGAGCAGGCCGGCATCGGGCCCGAGCGAGATCGACGTCGCCCAGATCCAGGACACCGAGTCGGGCGCCGAGATCATGCACATGGCCGAGACCGGGCTGTGCAAGGACGGCGAGCAGGAGCAGCTGATCCAGTCGGGTGCCACGCGCGATCGGTGGTCCGATGCCGATCAACACCGACGGCGGTTGCATCGCCAACGGCGAGCCGATCGGCGCGTCCGGGCTGCGCCAGGTCTACGAGAACGTCCTCCAACTCCGCGGCGACGGCCGGCACGCGGCAGGTGCCCGGGCGACCCGCAGGTC
Source organism: uncultured Acidimicrobiia bacterium (assembly GCA_963784255.1). Taxonomy (GTDB): domain Bacteria; phylum Actinomycetota; class Acidimicrobiia; order Acidimicrobiales; family Ilumatobacteraceae; genus JALZMG01. Next base: position 135,432 of record CAWAQO010000012.1, read on the forward strand.
GCCTTCACGCACGTGTACGGCGCGCCCGGCGTCAGCGCCTGCACGGTGATGACCCGATGAGCGACGTGAGCACCGACGGTCTGCGTCCCGAGACGGCGCCCGTCCGGGCGGGGGAGGAGCTCGACTGGGCGTCGCTCGAGCGCTACCTGCGCGCCGAGATCGACGGCCTCGACGGCGCGATGGAGGTGCTGCAGTTCCCCAACGGCTCGGCCAACCTCACGTACCTCGTGCGCTTCGGTGACCGCCGCTTCGTCGTGCGCCGCCCGCCGTTCGGCCAGCATCGCCCCGGGCGCCCACGACATGAAGCGGGAGTTCCGCACCCTGTCGCGCCTGTGGCGGGCCTACGCGCCGGCGCCGCGGGCCTTCGCCTTCTGCGACGACCACTCGGTCGATCGGCGCCGACTTCCTCGTCATCGACTACCGGCCCGGCGTCGTGATCTGGGGCGACCGTGCCCGCCGTCGATGGCCCAGCACGCCGACGTCGGTCGGCGGGTCGGACTCGCCGTCGTCGACGCCCTCGCCGACCTCCACACCGTCGACCCGGCCGCCGTCGACCTCGCCGACCTGGGTCGGCCCGACGGCTTCCTGGAGCGCCAGGTCGCGCGGCTGGATGAAGCGGTGGGACCTCGCCGCGCTGCCCGACTCGCCGCCGGAGATGCAGGACGTCGGCGACCGCCTGGCGGCGACGATGCCGGCGACGCGGTACGTGTCGATCCTGCACAACGACTACAAGCTCGACAACTGCCAGTTCGACCCGGCCGACCCCGACACGTGTGAGGTCGGTGTTCGACTGGGACCAGGCGACGCTCGGCGACCCTTCGTCGACGTCGGCATCACGCTGAACTACTGGCCCGACCCGGCCGACGTGCCCGGGCTCGAGCCGATCATCGAACCCGGGCATGGAGACGCTCGGGTTGCCGCCGCGCGCCGAGGTCATCGAGCGCTACGCGTCCCGCACCGGCTTCGACGTCGACGGGGATCCGCTGGTACGAGGCCTTCGCCGCGTGGAAGACGGCGGTGATCCTCCAGCAGCTCTACGCCCGCTGGGTGCGCGGGCGAGTCGACCGACCCGCGGATGGCCGAGCGGGGCCCGATGGTCGCCGGCCAGGTGCGGCGGGCCGCCGCCATCCTCGACGGGACTGCGCCGTGACCGCGGCCTCCGGGTCGCTCGACGGTCAGTGGGCGCTGGTGACCGGCGCCAGCAAGGGCATCGGCTACGGCATCGCCGAGAAGCTGCGTGGGCGACGGCGCCAACGTCGTGCTGGTCGCCCGCAACGTCGACGACCTCGAGGAGGCGCGAGCCGACGCTCGAGAAGAGCGCCGGCGACGGCCAGCAGGTCCTCGCCCGGTCTGCCGACACCGCCGACCGCGACGCCATCGCCGACGCTGTTCGCGTGGGTCCGCGCCGAGCTGCCCGGCCTCAACATCCTCGTCGCCAACGCCGGGAGCGGGGCGGTCGTCCCGTTCCTCGACCTCACGCTGGAGGCGTGGGACGCCACGGTGGCGCTCAACCTCACCGGCACGTTCCTGTGCATGCAGGACGCCGCCCGGATCATGGTCGAGCATGCCCGAGGGATCGAACCGGGCGATCGTCGTCGTGTCGTCGATCCGGGCGCTCGGCATCCGGCCGGGGCTCGCCGCCTACGCCTCGACCAAGGCGGCCGTGAACCAGCTCGTGCGGATGGCGGCGTACGAGCTGGCGGCCCACGGCATCCGGGTCAACGCCCTGTCGCCGGGCATCACGGTCACCCCGCTGGTGGCCGAGAGCCTCAAGGCCAACCCCGACATCCTCGCCGAGCGCACCGCCGACGTGCCGATGGGTCGGCCGGGCCAGCCCGACGGACATGGGCAACGCTGCCCTCTTCCTGTGCCGGCCGGCGTCGCGGTTCGTCACCGGCACGAACATCATCGTCGACGGCGGCGAGCACCTGCACTGAGGTCGTGACGTCGGCGCTGGTCACCGCCTGCCACGTGCAGCGGTGCACGCGATGGGTGATCTTCCACCGGCCGTCGAGCCGCCGGAGACGGTCGTCGTAGCGCAGCCCGCGCACGGTCAACGTCCCGTCGAGCGGGCGCGCGAGGTTGGCGACGGCGAGCGTCGCCGCGCTCGCCGTGTCGCCATCCACCTTCACGATGGTCGACGTCATGACGTGGGTCGAGGCCGCCGGCGGCGCCAGCTCGGGACGGGCGAAGGCCGCCTCGAACGCGGCGCGGATGCCGTCGTGGCGCTCTCCCGACCTCGCACCGCCCTCGAAGTCCATGCGCCCGTCGGGTGCGAAGCAGTCGAGGATCCCGTCGAGGTCGCGATCGTCGACGGCGTGGGCGTACCGGGCGACCACGTCGAGGATCGCCTCGCGGTCGCTCACCGCAGCGGGATCCCCGGCTCGCAGTAGAAGCTCACGTAGCGGCGGATCGTCCCGTCGCCCGCCAGCGACAGGCTGGAGATGAAGCTGCCGGTCCCGCCCTGCGGGAGGTCGTCGACGGATCCCTCGAACACGCAGTGCGGTCCGCGCTGCAGGGACGCCAGCACCTCGTGCTTGAAGTTGGTCCGGCCGCGAGCCAGGAACGCCTGGCTGCAGCGCCGCCCGCCCACGGAACTCGACGCGGTCGGGGTCGTCGATGCCGGTGTGCTGGTACGGCGGGTGGGAGTAGAGCACGTCGTCGCTGAACCGCGCGGCAGCGTCGGCGAAGCGGCCCTCGTCGAGGGCGACGAAGTAGTCGTGGACGACGGTGGCGGCGTCGGCCGGTTCCGCATCGCCGTCGTCCGGGATCGGGTCACGGGCGCCCTGGCAGGAGAAGGCGAGGTAGCGATCGACGCGGCCGTCCGCGGCGAGCGTCGCGCTGCAGACGTACGTCGCGACCGGTCGCTCGGCAGGGTCGTGCAGCACCCCTTCGACGAGCGCGACCCGATCGTCGGCGACGCACAGCAGCGGGACGTGGCGCCACGGCTGCAGGCCCCGCCGCTCGAAGCGCTCGAGCAACTCGGACGACCCGACGGTGACCGCCCGGGGATCCGTCTCGGCCACGCCGGGGAGGGCGACCGCGTACACGGCGTCGGCGGTGAAGCAGTCGGCCGCGTCGGCGAAGCGGCCGCCGTCGATGGCCGTCCAGTACGCCGACAAGGCCGGCGGCACCGGGTCACCGAGCAGTCGATCGACGGTCACCGGTCCTCAGATCGCCGTGAAGCCGCCGTCGACCGGGAGGGCCACGCCGGTGACGAAGGAGGCGTCGTCGGAGCACAGGAAGGCCACGGCGGCGGCGATCTCGGCCGGGTCGGCGCGACGGGACATCGGCACGTCGACGCGCTCCGCGGGCGCCCGGCCGGTGGCGCGGACGGCGGCGTGATCGGTGACGGCGCGGGAGTTGGCGCCCAGTCCCGTCGCCACCACGCCCGGGCACACGCAGTTGGCGCGGATGCCCTGGTCGACGTACTCCACGGCGATCGCCCTCGTGAGCTGCAGCACGCCGCCCTTCGACGCGTCGTAGGCGGCGGACTGGCCGGCGGCGACGAGCGAGGCCACCGAGCCGATCGTCACGATCGATCCTCCCGACGCGGCGAGCAGGTGGGGGAGGGCGTGCTTGAGGGTCAGGAAGGTGCCGGTGAGGTTCACCCCGATCATCGTCTCCCACGCCGCCAGCGGCATCTCGTGGGTGGCGCCGGGGTAGGCGAGCCCGGCGCAGGCGACGACGATGTCGAGGCCGCCGAGGTGACCCGCGAGCTCGTCGACGGCGGCCGCGATCGAGGGCTCGCTCGCCACGTCCGCCGCGGCGGCGAAGGCCGTGCCCCCGTCCGCGCCGATCTCCGCGACCACGTCGGCGGCGGCGCCGTCGCGCACGTCGATCACGCCGACGGACGCGCCTTCGCCGGCGAGCCTGATGGCGACGGCCCGCCCGATGCCGCTGCCACCGCCCGTGACGACCGCCCGCCGGCCGGTCAGCCGGCTGTTCATCATGAGGAATAGAGTACGTGAAGGGAGGGTCGCTGGCAAGGGGCTGCTCCGGACGATGATGTCGGCGTGACGCTCGATGATCTGGTGCACCGTCTGGCGTTCGACGACGAAGAGCTCGCACCACGGGATCGGCCGCTCGTCCTCGTCGACCTCACCGGCTCACCGGGCCTGCCACCGGGCACCGCCGGCCGCCTCGCAGCCGCGCCGTTCGTGTTCGTCGGTCTGGGTGCGGGAGACGGCGGATCGTTCGGTCAGGCGCTCGACGTCGTCACGGCGGACCCCGCCGTCGTCGATGCGATCGCCCGCACGGTCGCGGCGGCACCCGTCGCGGCGGTGGCGCTCGCCCTGCTCCTGCGCGGTCGCGACCATCGCGACACGGAGGAGTCCCTGGTCGCCGAGTCGACGGCCTACTCGATGCTGCAGGCCGGCCCGGAGTTCGCCGCCTGGCGAGCGGCCCATCCGCCACGGACGCTGGCGCCCGACGCCGAGCCGCCGGTGCTGTGGGGCGTCGACGGCGCGGTGCTGCGCGTCGAGCTCAACCGTCCGCACCGCCACAACGCCTACTCCACCGCGATGCGCGACGAGCTCGTCAGCGCGTTGCGCGTCGCCGTCGCCGACCCCTCGCTGCGGGTGGAGCTGAGCGGCCGCGGACCGTCGTTCTCGAGCGGCGGCGATCTCGCCGAGTTCGGCACGTTCGTCGACCCGGCGACCGCTCACGTCACCCGGCTCACCCGCAGCGCGGCCCGCCTGCTCGCCGGGCTGGGCGCCCGTGTCGAGGCGCACGTCCACGGTGCGTGCCTCGGCGCCGGCGTCGAGCTCGCCGCCTTCGCCGGTCGCGTCGTCGCCCGACGCGACGCCTCGTTCGGGCTGCCCGAGGTGCCACTCGGACTCGTCCCGGGCGCCGGCGGCACGGCGAGCCTGCCACCGCGCATCGGACGCCAGCGCACGGCGCAGCTGGCGCTGACGGCCACCCCGATCGATGCTGCCCTGGCCTTGGACTGGGGGCTCGTCGACGAGCTCGTCGGCTGACGGGCTGCGGCGGCGTCGGCGCCGTCGCCTCAGCGACGCAGCTCGGCGCGGGATCGGTGAGCGTCGACGACCCGCTGCAACGCCCGCGCCACGGCGCGCTGATCGGCTGCGGTCAGGTGGCATCCGAAGTGCTCCTCGATCCCGGCCAGGTACACGGGTGCGGCCCGGCGGAACGCGGTGACGCCGCGTGGCGTGATCGCCGCCAGCGTGGCGCGCCCGTCGTCGGGGTCCGGGTGTCGCCGCACCAACCCGGCGTCCTGCGAGCTCGCCGACGAGCCGGCTGACCCTGGTGCGCGACAGCACGACACGGGCGGCCAGCTCCTGCATGCGCAGCTGCCCCGATGGTGCGGCCTGGAGCTCGAGCAGCACGTCGTACCAGCTGAGCGGGATGAGGCCGGCCCGCTGGAGGTCGCGCTCGATCGCGCGAACGACACGGTCCTGGGCGAGCAGCACGGTCCGCCACGCCTCGACTGACGCTGTCTCGGGCATGTCCCCAGCGTAGCCCTCTTGCGTGCGTCTGCACGCATCGCTAGTATTGCGTGCATCCACACGCAATTCGTCGGAGGTCAGGACGACATGAGCACGGTTGGAACGTCTGAGCGGACGATGCTCCCCGCGGCGGGGGTCTGGTCCATCGATCCGGGGCACGCCGACGTCGGCTTCGTCGGTCGGCACTTCGGGCTCACGAAGATCCGCGGCCGCTTCACCGGCGTCGAGGGGAGGGTCGTCGTGGGGGACGACCTCGAGACGTCGACGGTCGAGGTGACGATCGACATGGCCAGCGTCATGTCAGGTGATCACCAGCGTGACGACCACCTGCGGTCGGCCGACTTCTTCGACGTCGAGCGACACCCGACGGCGACGTTCAGGTCGACCGGGATCCGGACGGTCGATGGCGCGACGACACTGGTCGGCGACCTGACGATCAAGGCGTGCAGCCGCCCGGTCGAGCTCGCCGTCGAGCTGCTCGGTCAGGTCGACGACCCGTGGGGCAACCGGCGGGCCGTGTTCAGCGCCGCCGGCGCCGTCGACCGCGAGGACTGGGGGCTCACGTGGAACCTGCCACTGCCGACCGGCGGCCTGCTCGTGTCGCGCCAGATCCGCATCGAGATCGAGGTCGAGCTCGTCCGCCAGGCGGGCTGACGGCAGACGCGCTTGCGCCCCGCCGACGGGTTGGCGAAAGTTCTCGGGGATACCTGTCGATCGAGCGGGATCCGTTCGTTGAGGGGGTGCCGGCGCACCTGCTGGCACGACGACCGCAACAAGGAGGCACGACATGACCCAGTACATGATCTCGGTCTGGCACGACGACGGCACCTACGACATGGACTTCAGCAGCGACGAGGCGCAACGCCTCTTCCGCCAGGTCGACGCGTTCAACAACGAGGTCCAGGAAGCCGGCGCCTGGGTGTTCGGCGGCGGGTTGGTGCCGCCGACCTCGGCCACCGTGGTCCGCGTCCAGGAGGGCCAGGTCTCGATGACCGACGGGCCGTACGCCGAGTCGAAGGAGCAGATGGGCGGCTTCTGGATCATCGAGGCCACCGACCTCGACGTCGCGCTCGAGTGGGCCCGCAAGGCGTCGGCCGCCTGCGAGGGTGGAGTCGAGGTGCGCCCGTTCCAGAGTGAGTGACGAGCTCGACGCCGTCTTCCGGCACGAGGCCGGTCGCTGCACCGCCACCTTGATCCGCGTCCTGGGCGACGTCGACCTCGCCGAGGACGCGGTCGCCGAGGCGTTCGCCATCGCCGCCGAGCGATGGCCGGTCACCGGGGTCCCCCCCAACCCCGGTGCCTGGATCACCACGACGGCGCGCAACCGAGCGATCGACCGGCTCCGCCGGGAAGCGACACGAACCGACCGGTACCTCGCCGCCCACCGACTCCACGACCCCGACATGGAACCCGACGAACCCCCCGAAGGCATCGACCTCGACGCGTTCATCGACGTCGTCGCCGACGACCAACTGCGCCTGATGTTCCTGTGCTGCCACCCGGCGCTCGGCGCCGACGCCCAGGTGGCGCTCACGTTGCGGCTGCTCGGCGGGCTCGAGACACCCGAGCTGGCCAGGGCCTTCCTCGTGCCCGAGGCGACGATCGCGCAGCGCATCGTGCGGGCCAAGCGCAAGCTGCGGGACAACCACGCCGCCTACCGCATCCCGGCGGCGGCCGAGCTGCCCGACCGCCTCCACGCCGTGCTCGCCGCGATCGCCTTGATCTTCACCGAAGGCCACACCGCCACGTCCGGCGACGACCTCGTGCGCGTCGACCTGTCGACCGAGGCCGTCCGGCTCGGCCGCGTCCTCGTGGAGCTGATGCCCGACGAGCCCGAGGCCGTCGGCCTGCTCGCCCTGATGCTCCTGACCGAAGCCCGGCGCCCGGCGAGGGTGGCGGCCGACGGTTCGATGGTGCGCCTGGCCGAACAGGACCGCACGCGATGGGACCGCGACCTCATCCGCGAGGGTCACACCCTCGTGCGGGCCTGCCTGCGGCGCAACCAGCCAGGACCGTTCCAGATCCAGGCCGCCATCGCCGCCGTGCACGCAGACGCGGCGAGCGCCGACGCCACCGACTGGTCCCAGATCGTGATGCTCTACGACCAGCTCCACGCCCGGCGGCCGAACGCCGTGGTGGCGATGAACCGGGCGATCGCCATCGGTGAGCAGTACGGCCCCGACGCCGGCCTGGCAGCCCTCGACGCCCTCGACGCCGAGCCGCTGGCCGCGTACCAGCCGTACCACGCGGCCCGCGCCGACCTGCTCGCGCGAGCCGGACGCCCCGACGATGCCGTGACCGAGTACGACCGGGCGATCGCGCTCACCACCAACCCCGCCGAGCACCGCTTCCTCACCGCCCAACGGGCGGCCGCCGTCGAGCCTCGGAGCGGCAACGGCACGACCGAGCGCTGACCCCATCTGAGTGCTTCGTGCGACCCGAGTGTCCGGAGCGCCGAACCGTGGCGCGCCGAACACTCGGACGGAGTGGTGGTTGCATTCGTGACGATCATGTGTCAGTGATATTGCCGTCCCGTGACCCCGACCCGGGAGGCCGCCCCTCATGCCCACCACCCCTGCGCCGCGTTTCGCCGCGCTCGTCGCTCGACCCTCGCCCACGTGGCTGTCGCCGGCCTCGTGCTCGCCGGGGCCGTCGCCGCAGGTGCCGCGCCGGCCGCGGCGGACACCGTCACGGCCGGCGGCTGGCGGTCGTCCGGGGCGGCGGTCGCCGACGTGCAGCGCGGATCGACCGCCCGGGTGACGGTGACGGTCCGCTCCCTGACCAGCGCCCGCACGGGGCTCGTTGACGTGGAGATCTACGACGCCCAGTACCGCAAGGTCGCCCAGCGGTACTGGGACGCGCAGTCGTTCGCCGCCGACCAGAGCCGCCAGTACCGCCTCGACTGGGCGGTGCCTTCGTCGCAGGCGCTGGGCACGCTGACCGTCAAGGTCGGCATCTTCGGTGTGGGCTGGATCGGGCTGGCGCACTGGAACGACCGGGCGACGACGGTGCGCGTCGTCAGCGGTTCGACCACGACGACCACGACGTCACCGCCGACGACCACCTCGCCACCGTCGGCGACGACCACGACCGCGCCGGCGACCACCACGACGACGCCGTCGGCGACCACCACGACCACGACCACCTCGCCGCCGACGACCACGACGGGGCCGACGACGACCACGACGGCGCCGCCCGGCGGCGGCCGGTTCGTGACGCTGCCGCCCGGTTCGCCGCTGCCGAGCGACGCCGAGTGCGCCAGCCGCGTGCGGCGGGCCCCCGAGATCCGGCCGGCCAACGCGGGGTACAACCAGACCAGGGGTGCGACCCATCCGGAGGCCACGGACCTGTACCGGCGGGTGACGGGCAACTTCACCGGCACCACCGACGAGATCATCCAGTGGGCCAGCTGCAAGTGGGGCTTCGACGAGGACAGCGTGCGCGCCCAGGCGGTCAAGGAGTCGTGGTGGTTCCAGCGGGCCGGTGGCGACTTCACCAATGATCCGTCGCGCTGCGCGACGGACCACGGCATCGGCGTCGACGGGCGGCCCGGCGAGTGCCCCGAGTCGGTCGGCATCCTGCAGGTGCGGCTGCCGTACCACGAGTGGGCCTTCCCGTGGGCCAGCCGCTCGACGGCGGCGAACCTCGACTACACGCTCGCCGTCCGGCGCACCTGCTACGAGGGCTACGACACGTGGTTCAACCAGTTCGAGCGCGGCCGTCAGTACGCCGCCGGCGACATGTGGGGCTGCATCGGGGCGTGGTTCTCCGGCCGTTGGTACACGCCGCCGTCGGTCACGTACCTCAACGACGTGCAGCGCATCCTCGCCGAGCGGACCTGGACGACCCCCGGCTTCATCGGGGCGACCTGACCGATGAGCGCCGGCAGGACCTCCGGGCCCGGCCGGATCTGGTAGCGATGGGTCCGTGCGCTGGGTGCTGATCTACGAGCTCGTCGACGACTACGTGGAACGACGGGCGCCACTGCGAGCCGACCACCTCGGGCTGGCCAGGGCCGCCCACGAACGGGGTGAGCTGCTGCTGGCCGGCGCGCTGGCCGACCCGTACGACCGGGCCCTCCTCGTGTTCGGCGGCGACGACCCCGACGTGGCGGAGGCGTTCGCCCGCGACGACCCGTACGTGGCCAACGGGCTCGTCACGTCCTGGTCGGTGCGCCAGTGGAACGAGGTCCTCGAGGACGGCTGACCACGACACGCCGGCGGTGCGCGGGCATGCCCGGCGGACCCGAGGGGTAGCGTCCGGGACGCCCGCCCGCCACCTCGACAGGATGATCACGTGACCACCGAACCGCCCCGCCAGCTCGCCGCCATCTCGTTCGACGACGACCTGCGGGCCGCCGAGTTCATGACGGCGATGACCCGCCTGGCCCGCGACGGCCGCCTCGAGCTCCACGACGCCGTGTTCGTCGTCAAGCACGACGACGGCAAGACCTACGTGCGCGAGACCAAGGACCTGCAGGCCGGCCAGACCGCCATCGGTGCCGGCCTGTGGAGCGGCCTCTTCGGCCTGCTGCTCGGCGGGCCGGTCGGGATGCTGGTGGCCGGCGGCATCGGCGCCGGCGCCGGTGCGGTGACCGCCAAGGTGGTCGACATCGGGATGACCGACGACTTCGTGGCCCAGCTTCGCGAGATGGTGCGACCTGGCACCACGACGGTGGCCCTGCTGGTCGACGGTGTCGACGCCTCGGCCGTGCTGTCCGAGCTGCACCGCTTCGAGGGCGGGCGCTACGTGACCGGCAACCTCTCGCTGGAGGCGATCCAGGCCGTGCGCGAGGCGCTCGGTGACCCCACGGCGACGACGGGCTCGACGCTCCCGCCACCCACGGCCTGATCAGTCGGCGAGACCGTTCCAGGCCTGCACGCTGCTCGGCCGCAGGCGCACGAGCAGCTCGCCGGGCACCCCGTTGCGACGGCCGAACTCCTCGGCGCGATCGGCGCCCATGTAGCGGCCACCGATGCGCGCCGCCCAGGCGCGCAGCTCGTCGGGGTCCTCGTCGACCACCACCGCACCGGTGAGCTTGACGTAGGCGAACGGCGGGGTCTCGTCGTCGACGAGCAGCGACACGCGGGGATCGCGGCGGATCGCCCGCCCCTTGGCCGTATCGGCCCCGGTGTTGAACACCACCTCGAGGTCGGGTGTCTCGTCGTCGACGCCGAACCAGATCGGCGCGACGTGGGGCTGGCCGCTCGGCGCGACCCAGGCGAGCTTGCCGGTCCGCGTGCCGTGGGCGAGGAAGGCGCGGATCTCGGCGTCGGTCATCGCCGTGGCCACGGCTACCGCACCGCCGCCATGTACTCGGCCACCCGCGCCAGATGGCCGTCGACGTCCGTCGGCCCGGCGTTGTGGGTGGCGATCGACAGGTGGGTCGCACCGAGCTCGCGCCACCGCTCGAAGTGCTTGCGCCAGCGTTCGGGATCACCGCCGGCGTACTGCGCCTGGGCCTGGATGGCGAACCCGTCCATCGACAGGCCGGCGGCCTCACGGTGGCGGCGGATGGTGTCGACGCGCTCGCTCGACGTCTCGTTGGGGGTGCCGAGCGGGATCCAGCCGTCGCCGAGGCGGCCGCAGCGTTCGAGCAGGGCGGGCGCCGACCCCCCGAACCAGATCGGGATCGGGGCGGCCGGGCGAGGGTTGATCCCGGCCCGCTCGACGCGGTCGAACTCGCCCTCGAAGGTGACCACGTCGTCGGCCCACAGCCGTCGCATCAGCTCGACCTGCTCGGCCTGGCGTCGGCCGCGCTGGCCGAAGCGCTCGTTGAGCCCGACGTACTCCACCTCGTTCCAGCCGACGCCGACGCCCAGGCGGAGCCGTCCACGCGACATCACCGCCACCTCGGCGGCCTGCTTGGCGACCAGCACGGTCTGGCGCTGCGGGAGGATCAGCACCGCCGTCACCAGCTCGAGCGTGGTCGTCACGGCGGCGGCGTAGGCGAGGAACGTGAACGGTTCGTGGAAGGCGACGTCCTTGTCGTACGGGCCCTGGAACCCGCCGGGGCGGTCGCGCTCGGCGCCCAGCACGTGGTCGTAGATCAACAGGTTGGCGGCGCCCAGCTCCTCGAGGCCCTGGAGGTAGGCGGTGATGGCACCCGGATCGGTGCCGATCTCGTGATGCGGAAGGACCGCGCCGATCTGCATGCCGGATGCGTAGCACCCCGGCACCGACCGGCACGATGCGTCAAGATGACGCCGTGCGGGTCCTCTACGCCACGGCTGAGCTCGCTCCGCTCGCCAGCGTGGGTGGGCTGGCGCAGGCGGCGGCCGGGCTGACCGCGGAGCTGCGTCGGCAGGGCGTGACGGTCGATGTCGTGCTGCCCGACTACGGCGGCGTCGAGCTGACCGATGCGGTGACGTTCGATCTCGACGTGCCGCACTGGGTGGCGCCGGCGTCGGTCCGTGTCGGCGACCATCCGATCGCCGGCCGCGTCCACCTCGTCACGGTGTCGGACATCGCCCGTTCACACCCCTACCTCCGCCCTGACGGCTCGGGCTGGCCGGACAACGACCAGCGCTTCCTCGGCTTCTCCCAGGCCATCGCCGCGCTCGCCCGTCGCGACCCGCCCGACGTGCTGCACCTCAACGACTGGCACACCGCGGCCACGCTGGCGGCGTTCTCGACGCCGCCGCCGTCGGTGCTGTCGATCCACAACCTGTCGTACCAGGGCACGACCGACGGGGCGTGGCGGGCGTGGATGGGGCCGCGGGCCGACCACTACGAGTGGTACGGCGGCACCAACCCGCTCGCCGGCGGCATCGCCCTGGCCGACGCGGTCGTCGCCGTCTCGCCGACGTACGCCCGGGAGATCCTCACGCCGGCCGGCGGCTTCGGGCTGGCCGGTCCGCTGCGCCACCGCTGGGACGCGCTCACGGGGATCCTCAACGGCATCGACACCGCCGTGTGGGACCCCGCCGACGATCGGCACCTCGCGGCGCCGTACGGCGTGCACGACCCTGGCGGGGTGCTGGCGGCCAAGGCGTCGAGCCGGGCGCGCGTCGGCGAGCGCTTCGGTTGGGCCGACGACGGCACGCCGCTGGCCGTGATGGTCACCCGGCTGACCGGCCAGAAGGGCCTCGATCTGATCGAGCCGATCGTGCCCGTGCTGGCACACGTCCCGATGCGCCTCGCCGTGCTCGGGTCGGGCGACGCCGACGTGGCGGCGCGGCTCGCGGCGGCGGCCATCGACCACCCGGCCACCTTCGGCTTCGTCGAGGGCTACGACGACGCGCTGGCCCACGTCCTGTTCGCCGCCGGCGACGTGTACCTGATGCCGAGCCGCTTCGAGCCGTGCGGCCTCGCCCAGATGCAGGCGATGCGTTACGGCACGATCCCCGTCGTCACCGCCGTCGGCGGGTTGGTCGACACGGTGCCGGACGCCGACGCCCTCCCCGACGGCAACGGCTTCGTCGCCGAACTGGTCGATCCGGTGGCCTTCGTCGCGGCCGTCTTCCGGGCGGCCCGGCGCCTCGCCGACAAGCGCCGGCGGGCCGCCCTCGTCAAGCGGATCATGGGCCTCGACTGGTCGTGGCGGGCGCCGGCCGCCGAACACGTGGCCCTGTATGAGCGTCTCGCCGGCCCGCACTGAGCGTCCGGACCGTCGCGGGATGGGTCCCTGCGCGCCGGGTCTGTCGACAGTCGGCGTTGACGGTTAGTTTCCATGCTGATGGCCGCAGAACCGAACGTGCTCGTCATCGTCCTCGCCGGTGGCGAAGGCAAGCGCCTGCTGCCGCTGACCAACGACCGGGCCAAGCCGGCCGTGCCCTTCGGAGGGTGCTACCGCCTGATCGACTTCGCCCTGTCCAACTTCGCCAACGCCCGCTACCTGAAGATCGTCGTCCTGACGCAGTACAAGAGCCACAGCCTCGACCGCCACATCAGCCAGACGTGGCGGTTCTCGACACTGCTCAACGACTACGTCGCCCCGGTGCCGGCCCAGATGCGCCGCGGACCGTTCTGGTTCCAGGGCTCGGCCGACGCCATCTACCAGAACCTCAACCTGATCTACGACGAGCAGCCCGACCTCGTGTGCGTGTTCGGCGCCGACCACATCTACCGGATGGATCCCCGCCAGATGGTCGACCACCACCGGGAGACCGGCGCCGGCGTGACGGTGGCGGCCATCCCGGTGCCCAAGCACGAGGCCCGTGACTTCGGGGTGATCGAGGTGAACGAGGCCGGCGTGATCCTCGACTTCCACGAGAAGGTGGCCGATCCACCGACGATGCCGGGCGACGACTCACGCTGCCTCGCCTCGATGGGCAACTACGTGTTCGACACCAAGACGCTCATCGACGTCGTCACGCCACGGGACGAGTCGTACACCGACATCGGCGGCCACGTCATCCCGGCCCTGACCCGCGCCGGGGTGGCCCACGTCTACGACTTCTCGACCAACGTCGTCCCTGGCCAGGACGAGCGCGAGCGCGGCTACTGGCGCGACGTCGGGACGATCGACGCCTACTACACCGCCAACATGGACCTGATCGCGCCGCACCCGGTGTTCAACCTGTACAACGACCGCTGGCCCGTGTACACGCACCGCGGGGCCGAGCCGCCGGCCAAGGTGTCCCGCGGGCCCGGCGGCGAGCCCTCGTACGTCGACGGGTGCCTCCTCTGCGAGGGGTCGATCATCTCGGGGGCCCACGTCGAGCGGTCGATCGTCGCCCCCGGGGCGTACGTCGACCACGACGCCCACGTGACCGACTCGATCCTGTTCCCGGGCGTGCGGGTCGGTCCCGGCGCCCGCCTCCACCGCTGCATCGTCGACAAGAACGTGCAGATCCCGGAGTGGTTCCGCGTCGGCCTCGACGCCGGCCAGGACCGCGAGCGCTTCACCGTCTCCGACGACGGCGTCGCCGTCATCGAGAAGGACCGCAAGCTCACCTAGCCCGATCCGGACACTCGGATCGGTGTCAGGTGCCCGTGAGGCGGGCGACGACGGGGGCGAAGGCGTCGATGTCGTCGCCGCCGACGATCACGTAGCTGAACCCCAGCTCCTCGCGACGGCGCACGAGGTCCTCGACGATGGCGTCGACGGTGCCGATCAGCGCGAACGGCGACGCCGCGATCATGTCCTCGTCGACCGACAGGATCCGAGCGACGTTGGCCAGCACCGTGGCGCGATCGTCGGTGACGCGCACGAAGAAGGCGCGGATGTTCATCTCGATGTCGTCGAAGCGCGCCCCGGCGACGTCGCGGACGACGGCGATCCGCTCGGCGACCGCCTCGTGGGTCATGGTCGCGATCGCCTCGGGACCGATCACGCCGGCCGTCAGCGTGCCGTTGATGCCGACGATGTCGGCCTCGCGGGCGGCGATCGACAGCACCCGCCGCCCACCGCCGCCGATCAGGAGCGGCGGATGCGGCCGCTGGACCGGCTTCGGCTGGCCGTCGTAGTCGGTGATGACGTAGTGCTGCCCGCTGAACGAGAACGGGCCGTCCGCCATCACGCCCTTGATGACGGCGAGCGCCTCCTCGAAGCGGTCGATGCGCACGCCAGGGCGGTCGTAGGGCATCCCGGCCGCCCGGTAGTCGCTCTCCATCCAGCCCGCACCGATCCCGATCTCGACGCGGCCCTCGCTGAGCACGTCGAGCGTCGCCAGCTCCTTGGCCAGCACGACGGGGTGCTTGTAGTCGTTGTCGAACACGAGGGCACCGACCCGCAACGACGTCGTCGCCGCGGCGGCCATGCTCAGCGCGACCATCGGCGCCAGCTGGTCGGTGAAGTGGTCAGGCATCGTGGACGGTGGCGTAACCGAGGTCTTCCATCCGCCTCGCCTGCTCGACCCACGCCGAGGCGTCGGCCGGTCCGGACAGCTGCACGCCGAAGCGGAAGGGTCGCATCCGCCGCACGCTACTGACGCGTCGCGCCGCTTGACCGGGCCGGACGGCGGACGGGCGGTAGCCTCCAGGCACTGTGCGCCCGCTGACCTGGCTCGCCCGCCTGGGGCTCGTGGTCACCGCCGGAGCCCTGCTCGTGACCGCGGTGATCGTCGGCGTGGCCCCGCGCATCTGGACCGCCGCCAACGCCCACGACGAGCTGCCGGTCACCCTGCCGCCGTTCCAACCGCTGGCCCAGCGCTCGTACGTGTACGACATCTTCGGCAACGAGATGGGCGTCTTCGAGCTGGAGAACAGCCAGCCGATCGCCCTCGCCCAGGTCCCCCAGCCGGTGATCGACGCCTTCCTGGCCGTGGAGGACAAGGAGTTCTACCACCACAACGGCGTCAACGTCCGCAGCCTGGTACGGGCCACGCTGTCCAACTTCGCCTCCGACTCGCCGCAGCAGGGGGCCTCGACGATCACGATGCAGGTCGTCAAGAACGACTTCCTCGCCGGGCTCGAGCGGGACGGTCGCTACAAGCTCCTGCAGGTCCACTACGCCCTGATGCTCGATCGCGAGTACAGCAAGGACGCCATCCTCGAGCGCTACCTGAACACCGTCTTCTTCGGCAACAACTCCTACGGCATCCAGGCCGCCGCCGAGACCTACTTCGGCAAGACCGCCGACCAACTGACGTTCATCGAGGCCGCCTTCCTCGCCGGGCTGGTGCGCTCGCCGTCGGGCTACGACCCGATCAACAACCCCGAGCGCAGCCGGGCCCGCTTCGTGCAGGTGCTCGACCGGCTCGTCGACGACGGCTGGGTGACCCAGGTGGACGCCGACGCGCTGGCCACCGGCTTCGTGCTGCCGGAGCGCAGCCGGCGGCTGCCCGAGCGGGAGTACGCCAGGACGTACTACACCGAGGCGCTGCGCGACTACCTGCTCGACAAGTCGAACATGCTCGGCCCCACGTACGAGGAGCGCTACCGCCGCCTGTTCCGGGGCGGCCTGCGCATCTACACCACGTTCGACCCGTTCGCCCAGGTCCACGCCGAGAACTCCCGCAACATCCTCCCCGACACGCAGCAGGGCTTCGACGCCTCGATCGTCTCGCTCGACACGGCCACCGGCGCGATCAGGGCGATGGTCGGTGGGCGCGGCTTCGTGCCAGGCGAGCGCGAGGTGAACATGGCGCTGCAGCCGCGGCAGACCGGCTCGAGCATCAAGTTGTTCGTCCTCGCTGCCGCGCTCCAGGCCGGCGCCCAGCCCGACGACGTCATCGACGGCTCGGCCAACTGCACGTTCGCCGTGCCCGACCAGCCGCCGTTCGTGATCCGCGACGCCGTGATGGCCTCCGGCCGGCTCGACGAGATGACGTGGCGTTCGATCAACTGCGCCTATGTGCGCCTGGCCCAGATCGTCGGCCTCAACCGGGTCGTCGACACCACGCTACCGCATGGCCCAGTCGGTCTACCTGTACCCGGGCCAGCCGCGTGAGGAGCGACGGCCGATCGAGCCGTTCGTCAGCTACTCGACGGGCGCCAACGAGATGAGCCCGATGGACATGGCGTCGGGGGCCCAGACGGTGGCCAACGGCGGCCTGCACCACGAGCCGTACTACGTCGAGCACATCGACACCGCCGACGGCCGCCGTATCTACACGCACTCGTCGACGGGTACCCAGGTGCTCGACCGGGGGGTGGCCCTCACCGCCGTCGACGTCCTCAAGGGGGTGCTCACCAAGGGCACGGCCCGGTCCTACCCGCTGGCTGACCGGATCGCAGCCGGCAAGACCGGCACCCAGCAGGACAACACCAACGCCTGGTTCGTCGGCTTCACGCCGCAACTGACCACGGCCGTGTGGGTCGGGGACCCCAACGGCTACACGCCGATGGAGAACATCCGCGAGTTCGAGGGTCGCAACCGTGAGTCCGTGCAGGGCGGGCGCTACCCGGCACAGATCTGGAACGCCTACATGACGGCGGCCCTCGCCGGGCAACCGGCACTCGACTGGGAGCCGCCGCCGGCACCGGTCCGCCCGGCCGCCCGCCTGTACCTGCCCGGCAACGAGTGCCTCGTGCGGATCATCGGGTACGCGCCCGCCGAGACCGTGCCGGCGGTGCCGGCGGCGCCGCCGGCCCCGCCGGCCGGCTTCGCCAACCCGGCGCAGGAGCCCCCGCCGGCGCCGCCCGAAGAGACGACCACGACGGTGCCGACGGTGCCGGCGGTCACGGCGCCGCCGCGGCCGATCACCGAGCGGGTGCCGGGCGATACCACCGTGCCGGCGAACGTGCTCGACCCGCGTGCGCCGATCCCGACGGCCCCCATGGCCAACCAGGTCGTGCGGTGCTGACCGACGACCTCCTCGAGCTCCAACGGCTCGACACCTCGACCGATCAGCTCACCCACCGCCGCGCGACGATGCCCGAGCGCACCCAGGCCGCCGAGGCCGAGGCCGCCCTGGCCGACAACCGCCGCCGGCGCACGGCACAAGAGAGCCGCCACGGGGAGCTGGAGGTCGACATCGGCGCCCTCGAGCGCGATGGCGAGGCGCTGACGGCCCAGCGGACAGCGCCTCGAGCGGCAGCTCAGGACCGTCACCGCGACGCGGGAGGCCGAGGCGCTGACGCACGAGCTGTCCACGATCGCCGAGCGGCGCGACCAGCTGGACGACCAGGAGCTGGCCCACCTCGAGGAGCAGTCGGCGCTCGCCGAGGAGATCGCCGAGCTCGACCGCCAGTGCCCTGACCTCGAGTCCCGTGTCCGCGCCGCCCGGCTGGCGCTGACCACCACCGAGGCCGACATCGACGAGGAGCTCGGCGCCGTCGCCGGCACCCGCGAGGAGGTGCGCCAGCGGCTCGACGCCGGCCTCGTCGACCGCTACGAGCGCCTGCGCGCCCGCCACGGCGGCGTCGCGGTGGCGCGGCTGGAGGGCGCCCGCTGCGGGGGCTGCCACCTCGACCTCTCCACCGCCGAGGTGGAGGCGGTGCGCGCCGTCGAGCCGGGCACGTTCGCCGACTGCCCGAACTGCGGTCGCCTGCTCGTGCCCTGACGTGTTCCTGTGGTTCATCGGGACGGCGGTCGCCACCGTGTGGTTCGTGTTCCGCGACCCGCGCTTCGACTACCGGCTGCTGGTGGTCGGCTCGGTGCTGCCGCTCGGTGACGCGCTGTTCGGCGGCGCCCGGGTGATGCACAGCCTGGCCTTCAGCTTGGCCCTGCTGCTGGTCGTGATGGTCGTGACGGCTGGTCGCCGCCCGGCCCGCCAGCTGCTGCTGGGCCTCCCGATCGGCACGCTGCTGCACCTCGTGTTCGACGGCGCCTGGGCCGACACCGACGTGTTCCTGTGGCCGCTCAGCGGGTGGAGCTTCGACGGCGCGCCGCTGCCGGAGGCGGCCAGGGGATGGTGGGACCTCCCGCTGGAGCTGGTCGGCGCGCTGATCCTGGCGTGGGTGTGGCGGGAGTCGGGGCTGTCGCACGCGGCGCGCCGCGTCGACTTCCTCCGGCGGGGTCGGCTGTTCGGCGGTGCTGTGTCACACTCTGCGCCGTGCTGATCCTGGTCCGGCATGGGCGCACTGCGCTCAACGCGGCAGGCAAGCTGCAGGGGCGCATCGACGTCCCGCTCGACGACGTCGGTGAGGCGCAGGCGCACGCCGTCGTGGCGCTGGTCGGCCCGGTCGACGAGCTGATCGCCAGCCCGCTGCAGCGGGCCCAGCAGACGGCGGCCGCCTTCGCCATGCCGTACACCACGGACGAGCGCTGGGTCGAGCTCTCGTACGGGGTGTACGAGGGGCTCTCCACCGCCGACGTGCCGTCCGGCGCGTGGGCGCACTGGCGGGAGAACCCCGGGTTCGTCCCCGAAGGCGGCGAGTCGTTGCTCGATCTCGACGCCCGGGTGCGGGCGGCGTGCGAGGAGCTGGCGACGCGCGCCGTCGACCGCGACATCGCGGTGGTCTCCCACGTCTCGCCGATCAAGGCCGCCGTGGCGTGGACGCTCGGCACCGGCGTCGAGATCGCCTGGCGCTCGCACCTGTCGTACGCGTCGGTGTGCCGGATCGACTTCCGCCGCACCGGCCCGGTGCTGTTCTCGTTCAACGAGGTCGCCGTCGGCGGCCCCTGACCGTCACGCCGGGACGGAGGCTCCGAAGAACTCCCGCAGCGCGCCGGCCATCTGCTCGCGGACGCCGGCGCCCGAGAGCACCACATCGACCATCGTGAGCGACGTGTGCGTGTGGCCCCGTGCTCGCAGCTGTCGAACCGGCACGCCGGCGGCCGCCATCGCTTCGGCGTAGGCGATGCCCTCGTCGCGCAGCGGGTCGAACTCGCAGGTGACCACGAAGGCCGGCGGCAGGCCCGCGAGGTCGGCGGTGCGCAGGGGCGCGACGCGGGGATCGAGCCGGTCGGGCTCGTCGGCGTAGTAGTCCCAGAACCACCGCATCAGCGGTTCCGTCAGGACGTAGCCATCGGCGTTCTCCACGTACGACGGGCGGGTCATGTCGCAGTCCGTCACCGGGGTCAGCAGCAGCTGGCCGGCGATCGCCGGACCGCCCTCGTCGCGGGCGGCCTGGCAGACGACAGCGGCCAGGTTGCCGCCGGCGCTCCACCCCGCCACGGCCAGCTGACCGGGGATGCCGCCGAGGTCGACGACGTGGTCGCCGACCCACCGCAGCGCCGCCACGGCGTCCTCGGCGGCGGCGGGGAAGCGGGCCTCCGGGGCGTGGCGGTAGTCGACCGACACGACGACGGCGTCGGCCCGCACGCAGAGGTCGCGGCACAGCGGATCGTCGGACTCGTGGCTGCCGAGCACCCAGCCGCCGCCGTGGAAGTAGAGCACGACCGGGTGGGGGCCGTCCGTCGCCGGCCGGTAGAGGCGGTAGTCGAGGTCGCCGGCGGCGCCTGGCAACGTCCCGTCGACGGTCTCGCCGACCTCCGGCCCCGGCGGGCGGACGGCACTCGTCGCCTCCATGAACTGCCTGGCCTCGTCGGCGGACAGCGACTCGATCCG
This sequence comes from uncultured Acidimicrobiia bacterium, assembly GCA_963784255.1. GTDB lineage: Bacteria > Actinomycetota > Acidimicrobiia > Acidimicrobiales > Ilumatobacteraceae > JALZMG01. Next base: position 155,740 of record CAWAQO010000012.1, read on the forward strand.
CGGCAGGTCGAGCTGGGCCATCATCTCGAGCACCATCGCCACGTCCGGCTGCAGCCGGTTGACGACGCCGTCCTCGCACTGCGCGCAGTCAGGGCCGGTGAGCTGGAAGCCGAGCAGACCGCGCTCGGCGACCTCGTCGCACGTCGCCCGGTACGTGTCGACGCCGCCGATGTAGGGCAGGAAGACGCGCGGCTTGCCCGGGACGTTGGCGCCCATGTACCAGGAGTTGGCGGTCGGGAACAGCGTGATGTCGGCGCAGTCGTTGACGTGGAGGCCCCATCCCACCTCCGCCGTCTCGGTCGGCTCGATGGTGTCGAAGCCCTGCTCGCGCAGTTCGGCCAGGCGCTCGGCGACCCAGTCGACGTGCTGCTCGATCGACACCGACATGTTCGACAGCACCGAGGGGCTCCCCGGGCCGGTGATCAGGAACAGGTTGGGGAAACCGACGACGGTCAGGCCGAGGTACGTGTGCGGCCCGTCGGCCCACTTCTCCTTGAGCGTGATCCCGTCGCGGCCGGTGATGTCGACGGACACGATGGCGCCGGTCATGGCGTCGAAGCCGGTGGCGTAGACGAGCGCATCGAACTCGAAGGACTCGTTCGCCGTGTCGATGCCGGTCTCCGTGACCGTCGAGATCGGGTCCTTGCGCAGGTCGATCAGGCGGACGTGGGGGAGGTTGAAGGTGGCGTAGTAGTTGGTGTCGAGGCACGTCCGCTTCGTGCCGAAGGCGTGGTACTTCGGGCACAGCGCTTCGGCCGTGTCCGGATCGTGGACGATGTCGCGGATCCTCTCCCGGATCATCTCGGCGGCGACCTCGTTGGAGTCGCGGTTGGTGAGCATGTCGGAGAACAACCGTCCCCACGCCAATAGCTCACCGGCCGCCCACGCGTCGTCGAAGCGCCGGCGGAGCTCCTCGGGGGAGAGGGCGGCGGCCGGCTCCACCGCCGCCTCGATCGGCACGCCGGCTCGGGACCACTTGCCCGACTCGATGTAGGCCTCGCGGTCGCGAGCCTTGTCCTCGTGGCGGGGCTTCACGGTGCTGTTGTGGGCCGGTACCGAGAAGTTCGGGGTGCGCTGGAACACGACGAGCTCGGACGCCTGCGCGGCGATCAGCGGGATCGACTGGATGCCCGACGAGCCCGTGCCGATGACGCCGACGCGCTGACCGGTGAAGTCGACGCCCTCGTGCGGCCAGCGGCTGGTGAAGTAGACGGCGCCGCCGAAGCGGTCGGCGCCCGCCAGCTCGGGCTCCTTCGGCATCGACAGGCAGCCGGTGGCCATGACGTACCAGCGGCACGTGAGCTCGTCGCCCTGGTCGGTGCCGATCCGCCACGTCGACGTGGCGTCGTCCCACGCCGCCGCCGTGACCCGGGTCGAGAACTGGATGTCACGGCGTAGGTCGTACCGCTCGGTGACGAACTGCAGGTAGCGCAGGATCTCGGGCTGGGTGGCGTACTTCTCCGACCACGTCCACGCGGTGTCCAGCTCGGGATCGAACGTGTAGGTGTAGTCGGTCGTCGGGATGTCGCAGCGGGCGCCGGGGTAGCGGTTCCAGTACCAGGTGCCGCCCACGTCGTCGGCCGACTCCAGCACCCGCGCCGAGAAGCCGAGCTGGCGCAGCCGATGGAGCATGTAGAGCCCGGCGAACCCGGCGCCGACGACGATGACGTCGAGGTCGGGGGCTTCCCCGTCCCTCGCCTGCGATCCGTTGCCTCCGGCCATGCAGCACACCCCCCTGGTGTCTCGGTGAACGCCCTCAGCGTCGCGCATCGATGGCCGCCAGCGAGAGCGGAGCGACCACGGCAGGGGGCGGCGGCAACGGCTAGCGTCGCTCGGCGGTCAGGCCCGAGGAGGATGTGATGGACCTTCGCAAGAAGCTGCTCGACATGGCCCAGGAGGCGACCGGGGATCCCGGGATCGCGGCGGTTGGTGACTTCCAGCCGAAGGGGATGACGTGGAAGGTCGGGCTCGGCGCCGCTGCCGGTGCCGCCCTCGGCGACGTCGTGGGTGACTTCGGCGCCATCGGCGCCGCCGGCGGGGCCGTGGCCGGACGCGTGGCCGCGTCGTCCGGACAGCTCCCGCCCGTGATCGTGTTGGCCGCGACGCCGTCGAAGCTCTACTTGATGACCACGAACAACGCGAAGGGGATCATCCTCGCCAAGGGCCTCATCCTGCTCGACACGCTCGAGCGCGATCACCTGACGGTCCAGCTCAAGCAACGGGTGACCACGCGCACCGTCGTCATCACCGACGAGTCCACCGGGCACGAGTACAAGATGGAAGGCAAGCGGATCGTCTTCCACCACATGAACGAGGTGCTCGACCTGCTGGGCGGCATCGATCACAACCAGCCCGACGACGAGGAGCCCGAAGAGCTCGTCGAGACCGCCGAGATGCCGACCGGGACCTGAGGGCGGGACGGTCGGTTCGGCCCGCCCGCCGGCCGGTCACGCCGGCGGGGTCGCCTCGGTGCCAGGATCGCGGCTCGCCCATGATGACGCGCACGTTCTTGGCCTGGGACCTCGTCGGGTCGACGAGGGCGTGGGAGGCCGCGCCCGATCATGCCGCGTGCATCGGTGGCGAGCTGGGTGGAGGTGGCTCGTTCGGCGGTGACGGCGCACGGCGGGAACCTGTTCAAGCTCGTGGGCGACGGTGGGTGGGCGGAGTTCCAGTCGGCGAGCGCGGCCGTGGAGGCGGCGCGGGCCCTGCATGCCGGGATGACACCTGCCGTGCTCGCGGCTCGGGTGGCGCTCTACTCGGGTGAGGCGGAGGCGCAGCCGGACGGCGACTGGCTCGGTGTGCCGCTGAACCGGTGCGCCCGGCTCCTGTCGCTCGGGCATCCGGGCCAGATCCTGGTGGCGGGGAGCACGGCCCTGCTGTTGACCGGTGGGGGAGCGCTCCGCGAGCTCGGCCTGCACCACCTTCGGGATGTCGTCGAACCGATCGTCGTCTACCAATTGCTCGTCGACGGGGTCGCCGGCGAGTTCCCTCCCTTGCGCAGCGACGTGCGTCACGTGGCGCTGCCGGCGTCGCGTGGACGGCTCATCGGCCGGGACGACGAGCTCCGGCACGTGCGTCGCCTCCTCGACGATCACCGCCTGGTCACGCTCGCGGGCGTCGGTGGCACCGGCAAGACCCGGCTGGCCATCGAAGCGGCGAGGGACGTGTCGGACGGTTTCGAACTGACCGCCTTCGTCGACCTCGCCGCGATCGCCCAGCCCATGCAGATCGTGCCCGCCGCGCTGGACGCGGTGGGGGCGGTCGTCCGGGACGAGACGCCGGTCGCCGGGGTGCTCGCCGTCGTCATCGGGCAGCGCCGGGTCCTGTTGGTGCTGGACAACGCCGAGCACCTCCTGGACGGCGTGGCCGACCTGTGCGACGTCCTGCTCGACGACTGTGCCGAGGTCCGCCTGTTGGTGACCAGCCGCGAGCCGCTCGGCGTCGACGGTGAACACGTCTGGCGTGTGCCGTCACTCGATCCGCGGGGCGCCGCTGTCGAGCTGTTCCGTGACCGTGCCGGCATCGACGTCGCCGACGACGTCGCGATCGAGGTGTGCGAGCGCCTCGACGGCATCCCGTTGGCCATCGAGCTCGCCGGCGCCCGGGCCCGTTCCCTCGGTGCCGACGAACTGCTGGCGAACCTGTCGGACCGCTTCCGGATCCTCGTCGGCGGCCGGCGGGCTCGAGGCAGGCAGGCGACCATGCACGCCGCGCTCGATTGGAGCCACAGCCTGTTGACGGAATCCGAGCGCGTCCTGCTGCGACGCCTCTCGGTGTTCGCCGGCGGGTTCACCATCCCGGCGGCGGAGGCGGTGTGCGCACCGCTCGCGGATCGCTCCGTTCGCGAGACGCTCGCCGCGTTGGTCGACAAGTCGTTGGTGGTCTGGGACGGCATCGATCATCGCCATCGGATGCTCGAGACGGTGCGCGCGTTCGCCAACGACCGCCTCGTCGATGCCGGCGAGACCGAGGAGTACCGCGACGCCCACGTGCGCTGGATGGTGGCCGAGCTGGCCGCACAGCCGTTCAACGATCCGACCACGCTGTATCCGTTGCTCCCCGAGGTCGCCAACCTCCGCGCCGCCTTCGACTGGCTCGCCGAGTGCCGACGAGACCGCGAGCTCATCGAGCTCGCGGACATGGCGGGTGGCATCTGGTACCAGCTGCTGCTCGAGCCCGAGCTGGCCCCTCGGTTGAACGCGGCGTTCGAGCGATGTCGCGACAGCCTCGACACGTGCGGCCAAGTGATGGCGCTCAACCTGATCGGCGCGCTCGGCGGGGACCGCCGCCCGGCACTCCTCGAAGCCCTCGAGCTCGACCCGACCGGTCGGTGCGAGTCGGCACGCGGCATTCGCGCCTATGCGATCCTCTATCGCAGCCTCACCGACCCGGTCGGCGCGCTGGCCGACCTCGACGTGTTGCGCCGCGACTGGCCACCTCCCCGGCCGCCCGACTTCGATCTGCTCATGCGCGTCGCCGAGGCCCAGGCCCTCTGGCGCTCGGGTGACCGCCGGCGAGCCGAGGACGTCCTCGTGGCGCTCCTCGATGGTCACCCGTCGATCTACACGTTCGGTCCATTGGCGTCCTTGGTCACGATGCGCATCAGCTCCGGCGACCTCGACGGCGCCGACCGCGTCCTCACGCACGTCGAGAACGACCCGTACCGCCTCGGTCGGATCGGGCTCCTGGCGTGCGAGACGCGGCGATCCGAGCTCCTGACCGCCCAGGGTGACCTCCCCGAGGCGGCCGCGATGCTGCGCGCGGTCGAAGCGATCCGCGACCGCCGCCTCGCGTTCTACCCGGCCGCCGATCAGCACTGGCTGGAGGCGGCCGGCTACCTGGCGGCCTCCCTCGGTCGCATCGACGACGCCGCGATCCTCATCTCGGTGGCCGAGCGACTGCTCGGCCCCGAGACGAGTCCGTTCATCCCCTGGTACCTCCACGAGTCGTACGCCGACCACGACGCGTGGCGTGCCGCCCGCGAGGCGCCTCCGACGGTCGAGCGAGCACGAGCGGCCGCCCGGTCGATCGGACGGCAACTCTGACCCGCCTGGTCGTGACGACGTCCGCGTGGTCCGTCGCCGCTCGACGTTCGATTCACCTGGCCGGGTCGCCGGCGACGCCGTACGCCGCGAGGAAGGTGCGCACGGCCTGATCGGCCCATCTCGTGATCGACGATCGGGTGGGGGGTTGGTCGTTGCCGAGCAGCATCGCTTCGTTGATCGGCTCGGACATGATCAGCCAGTTGAAGTCGGATGCCGCGCGCTTGGCGTTGGGCGCTCGGAGCAGGCCGCGTCGGTCGAGACGCCGGAACACGCCGGTGAGCTCCTTGATCGTGCGGCCGGGGCCGAGCTCGTAGAACGATCGTCCGAGCTGCGGGAAGCTGACCGCTTCGGCGATGACGAGTCGCCGCAGCTGCAGCGGGCGTGGCTGCATCACGACGAACAACTGCTGGCGAGCGTGCTCGCGAAGGTCGCGTTCGAGGTCGTCGGAGTCGCCGAGCTGGTGGATGTCGTCGTCGAACGGACGGCTCGCCGTGTTCATGATCGCCATGACGACCTCGAAGAGCAGCTGTTCCTTGTCCCCGAAGTGCATGTAGATCGTCTGCTTCGACACGCCCGCGAGGCGGGCGATGTCGTCCATGGTGGTCCGCGTGTAGCCGTTGCTCAGGAACGCATCGGTCGCCGCTTCGGCGATGGCCTGTCGCTTGCCCTTCATCTCCCACGACAGTACTAGACCGATCAGTACTTGATTCGGAACTAGACCGTACAGTACTGTGAGTCGGATGTACCCACAACAGCAGAGCAGGATGGACGAGCCGGCGATCGGTGCGGCGGTCACGGCTGAACGCCTCACGCTGTGCGACGTGCTCGACACCCTCACCCCAAACGAATGGGAGACCGGGTCCCTCTGCCCGCGCTGGACCGTCCACGACGTTCTCGCCCACCTGACGCTCGTCACTCGAGAGACCCGCTGGGAGCTCCTCAAGGGCGCGATCAAGGCACGTGGCAACTTCGACCGCATGAACGCCGACATGGCTCGCGAGCGAGCAGCGCGCGCCGCTCCAGCGCGAGCTCATCGCGCAACTCCGAGAGACCGCCTCCTCGACCCGCCGCGCCCCCTTCAGCAGCCCGCTCGATCCCCTCCTGGACGTCCTCGTGCACGGGCAGGACATCACCCGCCCGCTCGGACGGACCCACCCGATGTCACCCGAGCACGTCCTCCCCGCGCTGACGCACGCCATCGAAAGCCGTTGGTACGGCGGCCGCAAGCGCTTCGACGGCGTCGCACTGATCGCCACCGATGCCGACTGGACCTTCGGGACGGGCAGCAACGAAGCCCGCGGCACCGCGGGTGACCTGCTCCTCGTCGCAACCGGTCGACGGGCGGGCCTCCCCGGGCTCTCCGGACCCGGCGTCGGTGCGCTCGCGGCCCGACTCGGTTGAGGTCGCTGACGTCCGCGCCTTCCGCCGATCCTTGCGTCAGGTGCGGACCAAGGCTCGGGACTGGGTTCGGGCTCTCCGAACCGAATTGTTGCTGGGTGCAACCTCCGTCTACGGTCGGAGGTGTGGGGTGGCTGAACCCCCGCAGCGTGAACGTTCGCCAGCGACCCCGCCCGTCGCCCCCCGAAGACGGGTCGGGGTCGCTGCGCGCCGGGGATCATGGCGTGCGGTCGGCGGTTCGTACGAATCGGACGGCACCGATCGGCAGACGACATCCGACGTCTTCGTCACCGGATCGCGCCGACGGTGGGCCGACTCGGTGACCAAGGCGACCACGGGCCGCGCCGATGGGGTCGGTGACGGTGAGCCGGCCTATAAGCGGGATCTCATTCCAGCCACTTCGTGACCTGCGCCGACGTTGCCGATCTGACGTCTGACCTGCGGGAACCCGAGTCCTCGTTTGTCCCAGAATTCCGTGTTCGTCGCCCCGTTGTGCACGGTTTGTGCACGGTACGTGCGCTTGTGAAGCTCGCGCATCGAGCCGTGGCGACCCGTGCCGCTACCCAGCGGCTACCACCGCCGCCACATCCGATGAACGGCCACGACATCGCGAGCGAAGGGGTAACCGCACCCGGTCGCGATCCTCGTGTGTGCGGCGACGAGCTGCTGGGACAACAGATAGCCCATCCCGCCTGCGCACTCCACCGCCCACGTGCGCGGCTGGACACCGTCCGCCCAGGCCAACAGCTCGGTCACTTGTCGGCGGCCCGCGCGACGGTGACCTGCCTCAGTTCACGCTGCCGGCGGTCGAGCATCGCCGCCGTGTGCGACCTCTTGTGCGGGTCGATTCCGATCATCACTTCCATCTCGCGGGTCCTCCTCTCGCATCGGTTGGAACCGTGGCGGCACTCCTGCTTCAAAGGACGCGCACGTCCCTCTTGTGAGCCACTCCACGGCGAGACCCCGACAGGCCGACACCTCGATCGTCAGCCAGACGATGATCGGCAGGCAGTTCGAGAGCGACCCTGCCGGAGCCTCACGACGCTACGAGAACGCCTCGCGACGCCACACCACTACACAAGCAGGCAGATCTGACGCGCTACCGGAGCGGCTCGTCAGCCACGCGCCGTCTCCTCATGCGGCGCGGGGAATGCCGATTCGCTGCTCGCCCGGCCGGCGTACGCTTGCAGGTGATGCGCAAGGCCGCGGAGCGGGTCGGCACGCCGCCCGGGCGGGGCCATCCTCGGGCCGCAGCGACGTGCTCGGCTAACGTCCGGGAGCAGCGCCTCCTTGGCCTGGGCTCGGCGGCGGGCAACCGTGCCGTGGCACGCATGGTCGCCCAGCGGGAGGCCGAGGGCGCGGTGATCGGCCTCGCGGCCGAGCTCAAGGGGCGCATGGCCGCGGGCGCGACCCACGGCGTGCACATCTCGACGCTGGTCGGCACAATCACGCCGCGCACCTTCGAGGAACGCTTCGCCGCCTTCGACGACGCGGACCTGCGCACCGCGATCGCCGGGCTCAGCGATGAGGAGGACCGGGTCCGCGTGTTCTCGGCGCTGCTCGCCGGCCGTCTGTACTTCCCGGGACCCGCCGCCGCGGTCTACGCCGACCTGAAGCGCGAGGGAAGAGGAGCGGAGATCGACGGCCCTGTCAACGCCCGCTTCACCGCGCTGACCGGCATCACGCGCGCCCTGGACTGGGCTGCCGAGCTGGACAGACCCCTTGCCCGCCTGTGGCTGGGCCTGCGCGACGAGCAGGTCCGCGAGCTGCTCGACGTCGACCTGGGACGCGAGCTGGCCGCCGACCTGCTCCGCGAGCTGTCCGACCCCGACACGGCCACCGTACTGCGGCGCGTCCGCGACCGGATCGTGCTGACCCCCGAGGGACCGCGGCGAGGCGCGCTGGCCGACGTCGCCGTGACCGTGCGCCTCCACGAGGTGCTCGCCTACGACGACTTCACCGCGGTGCTGGAGCTGCTCGGTCGGCAGGCGCCGACCGCGCAGGAGCTGGCCGGTGAGCAGGCGGTCAAGGCGGCGATGGTGCAGGCCTGGGAGGGTTCCAACGAGGGCTTCCCAACGTGCAAGGAGGGCGACGACCCCAGCACCTGCTTCCAGGAGCAGGGCGGCTACATCCTCTTCGACCTGCTGACCGGCACCGTCGAGCGCGGTGCCGGAGAGCAACCTGGGCATGGGGCTGGAGGGCTGGCAGTCGTTCCTGCGCAGGCACCCGGACGCGCTGGACCTCAAGCGCAACCGCACCAGCGTCCTCGTGGGCATTTTCCACACCCATCCGGACACGGCCACGCCGAGTGACGCCGACCTCGCCACCACGGACTCCTTCCAGGTCCCCGGCTTCATCGTCCGCGCCGCCCGCGCCAAGGCGTACGGCCCCGCCCGCCGGCCCACCATCACCGGCCCGCGCGGAGCGGCGGGCGGCTAGACAAGCAAGTCCGGGCGCGGTCAAGGAGTTCCAAGGCTCGACGGTGGCGCTCATCCCTGATGTGGTCGTGCGGACCGGGGATAGCCGGGAGTCCGTCGAGGACCAACGCTGGGAGCCTCCTCTCCGATGTAGTTTGCACAAGGCGCTCTACGGTGGCGAGGGCACGGGTCCGAACCCCACTGATCCTGGGAAGTTGGGCTGGAAGTGGTCCGTCGCGGTCGACCGTCACGGCGTACCGATCGGCTGGACGATCGACGGCGCGAACCGCAACGACGTGCGCATGCTCGAGCTCACCCTAGACGACATCGCCGCGGCCGGGCTGCTCGTCGACATCGACACCATCCACCTTGACCGCGGCTACGACTCCGGCGCCGTACGCCAGCGCCTTGCCGGCTACGGCCTGACCGACGCAGTCATCCAGCGCCGCGGCACCAAGAGAGCCAGGCCGCAAACAGCCGTGCGGCTCGGGCTGCGCTGGATCGTCGAAGCCACCAACACGTGGTGGTCGAACTACGGCCAGCTACGCCGCAACACCGACCGCAGCAACAGAACACCGCCACGCCGCTCTCTGCCTCGCCACCGTCGTGCTCATCATCGGCAAACTCATCACCTGGCGCGACCGATGGAGCCCCCATAGTTGCGCCCACCGAATGAGCGCGCCGAACGTCGATTCGTTCGCGGAGACGGTCGGCTTCGTCGAGACCCGGCTGCGAGCACGTAGTGCCCGATCGGGGCGCGGCCTGCGCGGGCGAGGTACCCGACAGTTCGCTCGTGATGTTCGCGCCGTCATCGGCGCCACTCGTCCATCTGCGGCGCACGATCACGGCCGCGTGGCGATTGGTCTCACGGTCGACGACTCGGACTGCGGCGCGCCATGAGCGACCTGCCGCCACCCGACCCGACCACCCTCGACGAACCCCGCCGCCGCCGGGTCGATGGGCGCGGTTTCGGCAGCGGCCGCGTTGGCAGCGCTGGGCGCCTACGGTGGCGCGACGTTCCTCCCGCTGGCCGGCATCGGCGCGGCCGTCGGCGAGGACGACAGCGAACCGACAGAGGTCGTCACCGCAACCCCGGCCGACAACACCGCCGCTGATACGACCCAGCTCGCCACCACGATCGCCGAACCCGTCAACGACACCGCAGCGAGCCAACCCGCTGCCACCACCCCAACCGCTGCATCGACGACGAAGACGAGCACGACGACGTCATCGACGACCACCACCAGCGTCGCACCGACGACCACGGTGCCCGCTCCCATGTCGCGCTCGACGTCCTCGCCCCTGATCCCAGTCGTGAACGAGCAGCAGGACAGCTGCGACCGCGACCGCTTCGGGTACGCCGGCGACCTCGACGGCGACGGCTGCGACACCCGCGCCGAAGTGCTCATCCGCGACTCGATCACCCCCGCCCAAGTCGACCCCGCCGGCTGTGGCGTTGTCGCCGGCGAGTGGCTCTCGGCCTACGACGGGCTCACCTGGACCGACCCTGCCGAGTTGGAGATCGACCACGTCGTGGCGCTGAAGGAGGCTCACGACTCGGGCGCTTGGGCATGGCAGCCGAACCGGCTGATCGCGTTCGGCAACGATCTCGACGACCCTCGGACCCTGCGCGCCGTCACCACCGCCGTCAACCGTGACAAGGGCGACGCCGACCCTTCGAACTGGCTCCCGCCCGACGAGGCCTACATCTGCACGTACCTCGGCGACTGGGTCGCCATCAAGCGCCCGTTCTTCCCGCTCCACGGACGCCCCGGCGACGACGGCGGGCTCCTGTTCCGCGGCAACCGCGACGCACCCCTACGCCCGCGACGCCATCTACGACTCGGCGTGGCGACCCGCGTTGAAGGGTGCCGGGCTCGACGAGGACCGCTACAAGTTCCACAGCCTGCGTCACTTCTGCGCCAGCACGCTGCTCGCCGACGGCGCACCAATCACCGCCGTCGCCGGTCACCTCGGCGACACCGTCGAGACGATCAGCCGCACCTACCTGCACTGGCTCCGCGACGACCGCCACGTCCCGGCCATCGTCCTCGACCGGCTTCTCGGCGGAGACTCGGCGGCGGTGGGGTCAGCGTGATCCTGTACCACTCACGGGCCTCGAACTGGTCGGTCGTCGCACGCTCGATCCGAACGTCAGAGTCGACAGCAAGCCAGGTCCGCTGGCGCCGCGGGCGGTACCTAGCGTCGCACGCTCGTGGCCCCGATGTGCACGGTTTGTGCACGATGCAACCCGTCGGTTGCGCTTCGGACGACATCACCCCAGGTCAGAGGATGGTGACGGTGAGTCGGCCTGTAAGCGGGATTCTGTCGTCGCCTCACGGCGACGGGTGGCCATCCATCTGTGCGGCCTACCCGGAGGCTGCCCCGGATGGGGCGGGCGGGCCGCCCGTGCCTCCTGCTCGGCCTTGCTCCGGCTGGGGTTTGCCAGCCGCCCGGGTCGCCCCGGGCGCTGGTGCGCTCTTACCGCACCGTTTCACCCTCACCTGTGACCGGTCGCCCGGTCCATCGGCGGTCTGCTCTCTGTTGCACTGATCCGTCAGGTCACCCCGACCTGGCTCTCGCCAGCAGCCTGCCCTGTGGAGTCCCGACTTTCCTCGACACGACGAGCGTGCCGCGGCCACCCGGCCGACTCACCGTCACCTCAATCCTACGAACGCCCCGACGACGTGCCGCGATCTGGGCGGGATTCGTCGCGACAGGTGGGAAGGATCCCGCCCAGACGGGGGAGTGGTGAGATTCCCGCCCAGATTGGGGGGCGCCACCTCGTCAGGCGTCGCAGGACTCGCCTTCGTAGATCAGGGAGTTGGCGGCGGGGGTCTCGAAGGAGGTGGAGAAGCGGGTGCCGCTGTCGTTCGGGGCGCCGACGAGGAGCTCGACGGCCGCCATCGACCCGAAGCGGGTCGGGATGGCGTACATCGGGTTGCGGCCGTCCTCGTCGGGGAGCACCTCGTCGCCGAGCAGCGCCGGCGACACGTACGCCTCCGGCACGCCCGTCGACAGCATCGCGACGGCGGCGGAGTGACGCGCATCGCGGGCGCCGATGGCGATCACCTCGGCGCGCAGGTCGCGGTCGTCGAGCAGCTCGACGAACTGCTGGTAGGTGGCGGTCATCAGGGTCTCGAGGGCGTTGGCCACCGCCAGCGCGTCCGTCGCCGGATCGTCGCTGGGCGGGATGTCCTCGCTCTCGTCGCCGGTGATCTGCGGCAGCACCGGCGCGAACACGCGCTGGACGTACCAGCTGTTGGGGCACTCGTAGGGCTCGCCACCGGCGTCCCGGGTGAGGCGGGCGGTCGTCTCGACGTCCTCGCGGTGATCGGCGATGAGCTCGTCGATCAGCGCCTGGGCCTCGCCCTCGAGGACGCCCGACTCGGTGATCGCGTCGTAGATGTCGACGATCGTGACCTCCAGCGAGGTCGCCGTGCGCAGGTACACGGCGTCGTTCACCTCGACCTGGGGCAGCGGCGTCGCCGGCGGGGCGTAGCCGACGCGGCCGGGTGCTTCGGCCTCGCCGCCGTCATTGCCGCAGGCCGCCAGGAGCGCGGCCAGCGACACCGTGGTGCCGCCGACCCGCAGCAGGCGGCGCCGGCTGAACGAGGCCGGGTCGTCGTGCTCGGTGGTCATGTCAGGCCTCGCTCTCGCCGACGGCGATCGGCTCGCCCTCGTTCTCGAACAGCAGGTCGACGTCGTCACCGCCGCCCGCCAGGTCGGCCAGCACGGCGCAGTGGCGCGCTTCGACGACCAGGATCGACGCGATCACCCGCGCCCCATCGGTGCCGATGAGCTGCCGGATGAGCTCGGTGTGGGTGGCGACGAGGCGGGACTCGAGGTCGTAGGCGGCCGACGCGGCGGCGGTCACGTCGGCGTCCTCGAAGGCGCCGATCAGCTCCTCGTGGAGGCCCTGGTCGGGTCGACCCGGTGCCGACCGTCCGATCAGACCGGCGAGGTTGTCGGCGTAGGCGCGGTGGTTGTCGCGGATGACGACGAACACCGGGTCGACGATGCCACCGTCGATGGCGGCCTGGTAGAGGTCCCTGGCGGCCAGCTCGATCGACTGGGCGGCGGCCAGCCGCGCCCGGTCCTCGCCCGTCGGCTCCTCCGGGGGTTCGGTCGGAGGGGTCGTCCCCGCAGCGTGGCGCCCGCCGGCCAGGCCGAGCACCGTCCCGGCGAGTCCGGACGCCAGCACTCGGCGTCGGGTTGGGTTCTGCACTCCAGGGCGTCCTTTCGATCGGCGGGGCGGCCGCCAGCCTTCCCGGCCGGGCAACGACCGGGCAACTCTACGGCGCGGTCTCCCGTGCGGAGCGGTGACATCGACCGGCGCGACGGCGCCCCGTCAGAAGTCGAGCGCCGACAGCTCGGGGATCCATCCGGCGGCCCGTTCGAGGGCGCGGGCCCACTCGGCGCGGTCGAGGCGGGCCCCCGGCTCGCACACCCGCGCCGGGCGCCACGCCCGGTCGGCGTCGGCGACGTCGCCCCACACGCCGACGGCGAGGCCGGCCAGGAAGGCGGCGCCGATGGTCGTCGCCTCGACGACGGGGGACACCTCGACACGGCGGCCGGTGGCGTCGGCGAGCGCTTGGGCGAACGTGGCGTTCTGGCTCATCCCGCCGTCGACCCGCAGCGCCTCGATCGACAGACCGGTGTCGGCCTCGGCCGCCTCGACGAGGTCGGCGCCGCGCTGGGCCACCCCCTCCAGCACCGCCCGCACGACGTGGGCCCGCGTCGTTCCCCTCGTCAGTCCGAGCAGCGTCCCCCTGCGCGCCGTAGTCCCACGCCGGCGTGCCGAGACCCAGCGGCGCCGGCACGAACACCGCGCCGCCGGCGTCGGGCACGCTGGCGGCGAGGGCGTCGCTCTCGGCCGGGTCGGCGATCAGGCCGACGTCCTCGCGGAGCCACTCGACGTTGCTGCCGGCGGCCAGCATGATCGCCTCGGTGCCCCACGTGAGGGAGCCGCCACGCGACCAGGCCACGATCGGGTAGGTGCCGTGCTCGCCCCGGCGCGCCGACGCCGGCGCGTCGGGGCCGCGGCACAGGTCGAGCATGCCGCCGGTGCCGAACGTGATCTTGGCCCGCCCGGGCTCGACGCACCCCTGGCCGACGAGCGACGCCTGCTGGTCGCCGATGAGGGCGGCGATCGGCGGCGCGCCCGGCAGCGCCGTGGCGGTGCCGACGACGCCGGTCGAGTCGACGATCGACGGCAGCAGACCGCCGGGGATGCCGAGCAGCTCGAGGGTGCGGTCGTTCCATGCGCTGCCGTCGGTGGCCAGCAGCCCGGTCACCGCCGCGTTGCTGTGGTCCGTCACGTGGAGATCACCGCCCGACAGCGCCCAGGCCACCCAGGTGTCCACGGTGCCGGCGCACAGGTCGCGGTCGCGGGCGCCCTCGACGTGGTCGAGCAGCCAGGCGAGCTTGGTCGCCGACTGGTTGGGGGCGAGCGCGAGGTCGTGGGTCGCCTTCGCCACGATGCACTCGACGACCGTCCGCAGGTCCTGCCAGCCGAGGGCCGGCCCGATCGGCGCACCGGTGCGGCGGTCCCAGACCACCGTGCTCGCCCGCTGGTTGGTGATCCCGACGGCCGTGATCGGCTCGCCGGCCGCGGCCACCGCCTCGTGGGCGGCCTCCAGCGTCAGCGTGGCGAGCGCGGCGGCGTCGAACTCGACCAGCCCCGGCGACGGCGTCGCCGGCGGGGTCGATCGGCGGACCAAGGTGGCGATGCGGAGGTCGCCGTCGACGACCGCGACGCGCGAGGTCGTGGTGCCGATGTCGATGACGAGGATCGCGGTCATCGACGGGGCCGTGGGAGGACGCCGCGGGCGCGGAGGGCCTGGCCGAGGAGGCCCCCGATCAGCCCGGCCGCGAGCACGGCGGTGAGGTTGAACATCAGCGCGAACCATCGCACGTCGAGGCCGCGCAGGAGGCGGATGGTGACGAACACGGCCTGGGCGGCGAGGTAGGTGCCGACCGCGGTCACGATCCCGTGGCTCAGGGGCGTGCCGGTCCGCTGCACCCAGGCGGCGCACCCGGCGCCGAGCACGAACCCGAGGAGCGCGCCGATGTTGAGCCAGACGGCGAGCGTCGAGTCGTCCCGGCTGTCGGCCGCCCACCGGCCGGCGATCGAGAACGGGACCGCGAAGACGAGGGCGACGAGGGCGCCGGCCCGGATCGCCTCGCGGTCCCAGGTCACGGCCAGGGAGCGGGGCCGAACGGCGACTCGAGCCCGAGCTTGCCGGGGTTGAGGATCCCCTGCGGGTCGAGCGCCTGCTTCACGGCGGCCAGCACGCGGCGCGCCGGTCCGAGCGCCTCGCCGACGAAGCGGGCGCGGTTGAGCCCGATGCCGTGGTGGTGCGAGAGGTTCCCGCCGTGGGCGAGGACCGAACGCTGCCCGGCGTCCCACAACGCGACGTACGTCGACTCCACCTCGTCGGCGGGCGGGGTGGCGGCGAACGTGAAGTACAGGCAGGCGCCGTCCGGGTAGCTGTGCGACAGGTGGCAGCTGGCCACCTGCGCGTGCGGGACGGCGAGGAGCGCCGCCCGCACGGCGTCGAACAGGTCGGCCAGGCGCGACCAGGGCGCGGCGATCTCCATCGTGTCGACGACGAAGCCCTTGCGCGTCAAGGCCTGGAGGGCGCTGGTGTCGTTGCGGTGGTCGAGCCACGCCGCCACCAGACCGCTGTCGGCGGCCTCACCGGCGGCCGTCCGGCAGGCGTCCTCGACGACGTCCATCGTGGCGTCGACGATGGCCCGCTCGCCCTCGTCGAGCACGAGGAGGGTGCTGCGGTTGCCGTCGCCGCCGTGGCCGCGGGCCGACTCGACCTCGTCGTAGAGGCGCAGCACGGCCGGTGTCGCCCCGCGGCGGAGCACCTGCCGGCAGGCCTCGACGCCGTCGGCGAACGAGGCGAACGTGGCGGCGGCCCGGCGCTCGGAGGACGGCACGGGGTGCGCCCGCAGCCACACGCGGGTGATCACACCGAGCGTGCCCTCCGAGCCGAGGAACAGCTGCGTGAGGTCGGGCCCCACGGCTGCCGCCGGGGCGCCGCCGGTGCGGATCGTCGTGCCGTCGGCGAGGACGACCTCCAGGCCGACGGTGAGATCCTCGACCTTGCCGTAGCGCGTCGAGTACTGGCCGGCGCCGCGGCAGGCCACCCACCCGCCGACCGTCGCCAGGTCGAAGCTCTGTGGGAAGTGCCCGACGCTGAGGCCGTGGTGCCGTTGCAGCTCGGTCTCGAGGTCGGGGCCGAACGTCCCGGCGAGGACCTCGACCACCCCGGAGGCAGCGTCCACCTCACCCAGGCCGGCGAGCGCCGTGAGGTCGAGCAGGACCCCGCCGAACAGCGGCACCGAGGCGCCGCACACGCCGCTGCGCCCGCCGGCGACGGTGACCGGGACGCCGTGGTCGGCGCAGGCGCGCACCGTGGCCGCGACGGCGGCGGTCGTCGCCGGCCGGACGGCCACCCCGGCACGTGCCGGCACCTCGCCGGCGAGCGCCCAGTGCATGGCCAGCGGCCACCAGTCGCGGCTGACGTCGGCCAGCGTCGCTTCGTCGTCGACGACGGGGGCGATGGAGCGCAGCTCGTCGACGAGTCCCGCCGGGACGTCGACCGGCGCGGGGAACCGGGCCTGCGTGCCGGCCAGCTCGATCGGCGGCGTCGGCTCCATCAGTGGGCGGCGGCCGGGGTGGCGGCCTCACGCTCCTCGCCCTCGACGAGCCGTTGGTAGGCGGCGACCTGGCGGGCCACCTCGGCGTCGTCCCACCCGAGCTCGGCCGCCAGCAGCGCGGCCACCTGGTCGGCGGCCCCCATCGCGGCGGCGCGGTCGAAGAGGTGGGCGCGCGTGCGGCGGGTGAGCACGTCCTCGAGCGTCGTGGCCATCTCGTGGCGGGCGGCGTAGACCGCCTCGGCCCGCAGGTACGCGAGACCGGGCACCAACGGCTCGCCGAGCGAGGGATCGCCGGCGACGAGCGCCTGCACCTCGGCGGCGAGCGTGCCGTAGCGACCGGCGAGGTGCGCCGCGGTCGTGCCGGCCTCGGGCGGCTCGAAACCCTCCGCGCCGAGGAGGCGCAGCCGCTTGGTGCGGCAGCGGGCCTTGCGGTCGAGGCGGTCGAGGACCACGTCGACGGTGTCCTCGGCCATCTCCCGGTACGTCGTCAGCTTGCCGCCGGTGACGGCGACCACACCGGTCTCGCTCACCGTCACGCGGTGGCGGCGCGACAGGTCGGCGGTGCGCCCGCTCGCCTCCGACTTGACGAGCGGCCGGAGGCCGGCCCACACGCCGGTGACGTCCTCGGGCGTGATGTTCGTCGTGACCGCGGCGTTGAGGGCGCGCAGGACGTAGGCGATGTCCTCGGCCGTGCACGGCGGGTCGTCGAGCGGGCCGTCGTAATCCGTGTCGGTCGTGCCGACGTAGGTGTGGTCGAACGTGCCGTCGGGTCGCTCGCCCCACGGGACCACGAACAGGCTGCGCTTGTCGCCCGGCACGGGGATCACGACGGCGATGTCGTTGCGCACCTTCTCCCACGGCACGGTGAGGTGGACACCCTTGGCCGGGCGGATGGAGTCGGGGTCGCCGCCGCCCTCGAGGACGCCGACCTCGTCGGCCCAGACGCCGGCGGCGTTGACGACGACGTCGGCGGCGACGTCGAAGCGCCGGCCGTCGGCCGCCACGGTGGCGCCGTTGATCCGGCCCTGATCGTCCTTGGTGAAACCGACCACGGCACACCGGTTGGCGACGGCCGCGCCGTGGTGGGCCGCCGTGCGGACGACCGACAGCACCAGGCGGGCGTCGTCGGTGGTCGCGTCGTAGTAGAGGTAGGCGCCGGCGATGCGCTCGCGCCGCATCGTCGGCAGGTGGCGGTAGGCGGCGTCGGCCTTGAGGCGCTTGTGCAGCCGGCCGATGCGCGCCCCGCCCGTCACGTCGTACATCCACATCGCCGAACCCAGCGCCCTCGCCACCCGTCGCGGGATCAACCCGTCGCGGGTGAGGATCGGGATCATGAAGGGCAGCAACTTCACGAGGTGCGGGGCGTTCCGGCGCAGCCGCTGGCGCTCGTGGAGCGCCTCGTACACGAGACGCACGTCGCCCTGCTGCAGGTAGCGCAGGCCGCCGTGCACCAGCTTCGAGCTCTTGGAGGACGTACCGCTGGCGAAGTCGGCGGCCTCGACGAGCGCCGTCCGCAGGCCGCGCGAGGCGGCGTCCAGGGCGACGCCGGCACCGGTGATGCCGCCGCCGACGACGAGCACGTCGAAGCGTTCGGCGGCCAGCCGGTCGAGCATCGCGCGTCGGGAGAACGCGGTGTCGGGGGCGGGCACGCCGTCGAGTGTACGGGGGGTGCGTTCACCGGTTTGCCTCTGGCGCAGGCCGATCAGGGGTTCTATCGTTTGAGCGCACCACACAACCTGATGGGGGATCACGAGTGTCGCTTCGTGACGTCGAATGGCGGAAGTTGGGAGCCTGCCGCGGGCTTGACGCGAGCATCTTCTATCCGGACGACGACGACGACGCCGCCGTCGCCAAGGCCGTCTGCGAGGGGTGCGGGGTACGTGCAGCCTGCCTCGAGCACGCCCTCGCCTCGCGAGAGAAGGCCGGCGTGTGGGGTGGCGCCACCGAGCGCGAACGCCGCCGGATCATCCGTCAGCGGCGGCGCAGCGCCTGACCCACCCGGACCGCGCCAGCCGACCCCCCTGACCACCACCGGACGAAGACGCGCCCACGCCCATGTCCCACGACGACCTGCTGGCCAGCCATGGCGGCTGGCCCGGCCTCCTGACGGAGCTCCTGGCCGGCCAGGACCTGTCGGCCGAGCAGGCCAGGGCGGCGATGACCACGATCCTGTCCGGGCAGGCGACGGCCGCCCAGCTGATCGGCTTCGTCGTCGCGCTGCGGGCGAAGGGGGAGACGGCCGACGAGCTGTCGGGCCTGCTCGACGCGGTCCTCGCCGCCGCCGAGCTCGTGACCCTGCCCGACGACGTGCGCGACCGGGCGGTCGACATCGTCGGCACGGGCGGCGACCGCTCGCACTCGGTCAACGTGTCCACCATGGCCGCCCTCGTGGCCGCCGGCACCGGGGTGCCGGTCTGCAAGCACGGCGCGAGGGGGGCGTCGTCGCAGTGCGGCGCGGCCGACGTCCTCGAGGCCCTCGGGGTCGCCATCGAGCTGTCGCCGGACGGGGTGCGCCGGTGCGTCGAGGAGGCCGGCATCGGGTTCTGCTTCGCGCCGCGGTTCCACCCCGCCTTCCGCTTCGCCGCGCCGGCCCGCCGGGAGATCGGCATCCCGACCGTGTTCAACCTGCTCGGCCCGATGGCCAACCCCGGGCGGGTGCGGCGCCAGCTGATCGGCGTGGCCGACGCGCGCTTCGCCGAGCGGATCCTCGCCTCGCTGCGGGCCCACGGCTCGACCGACGCCTGGGTGGTGCACGGCGGTGGGCTCGACGAGCTGACCACCACCGGCCCGTCGACGGTGCTGGCCTTGACCCACGAGGGCGCCGCCGAGACGTTCACGGTCGATCCCGTCGCGCTCGGGCTGGCCCCGGCGACGCTCGAACAGCTCGTCGGCGGCGACCCCGCCCACAACGCCGACGTCGTGCGGCGGGTGCTCGGCGGCGAGCGAGGAGCGCCGCGGGACATCGTCGTGCTCAACGCCGGGGCCGCGCTGGTGGTGGCCGGCGTGGCCGGTTCGATGGAGGCCGGCATCGACCTCGCCGGCGCCTCGATCGACGACGGCAGGGCGGCCGAGGCCCTCGAGCGCCTGTGTCGCATCTCCCAGGAGTCCGTCGACACGTGATCACGGTCCGGGTCCCCGCCTCGTCGGCGAACCTCGGGCCCGGGTTCGACGCCCTCGGCATGGCCCTGTCCATGCACCTCGAGGTCGGCGCGGGTGGCGCCCCGCCCGAACGGGCGCACGTCGTCGACGAGCGCCACCCGGCGGACGTGGCCTTCCGCGTGGCCGGTGGCGACGGGCCGCTGTGGGTGCGCTCGCCGATCCCGTCCGGTCGGGGCCTCGGCTTCAGCGGCGCGGCCCGGGTCGGCGGGTTGGTCGCCGCCGTGGTCCAGCGGACCGGCGACCCGGCGGTGGTCGACGCCGAGCGGGCCGCGCTGCTGGCCCGCGCGGTGGAGCTCGAGGGGCACGCCGACAACGCGGCCGCGTCGCTCTTCGGCGGCGTCGTGGCGACCGCCGCCGGCCGGGTCGTGCCGGTACCGATCGCCGTCGACCCGGCGGTGGTGCTGTGGATCCCGCGGTTCTCGACGCGCACCGAACGGTCCCGGGCCACCCTGCCCTCGTCGGTGTCGTTCGGTGACGCCGTGTTCAACGTCGGGCGGGCGTCACTGCTCGTCGCCGCGCTGGCCGCCGGCGACGTCGACGCCCTGGTGTGGGCGACGCAGGATCGCCTGCACCAGGACATCCGGCTGGCGGCTGCCGTACCGGCGCGCACGGCGCTGGCCGACGGGCTGGAGGCCGGCGCGTGGTGCGGCTGGCTGTCGGGCAGCGGCCCCACCGTGGCGCTGCTGTGCGAACCGGCGCGGGCCGACGCCGTGGCCGCGGCCCTGACCGGCGACGCGACGACGGCCGTCGTGCGCATCGCCCGCGAGGGCGCCACGGCGACCGTCACGTGACGAGCCGGCGGGCGAGCACCAGCGCCTCGTCGGCGAGGGCGCGGGGGAGTGGCCGGTCCGGCGCCGGCGGGTCGGGTGCCCGCGCCGGCAGGGCGCCGGCCGGCGATCCGGCGATGCGCACGTCCACGAGGCGGGCGCGGTCGATCACCCAGGTCACGTCGCCCCGCGTGACCTCGAACGATCCCCTGGCGAGCAGTCCGTTCATGAGTCCGGCCCGCTTGATCGCGCCCTCCAGCGCCGACAGGCGGTCGCGGGCCATCGCCGCCTCCTCGTAGCGCTGGGCCGCTGCGAGGGCCGTCATCCGGGCGGTCAAGCGCTCGGCGACCAGCGCCGGCGATCCCTCGAAGGCGGCGACGGCCGCCCGCACCGCGTGGTCGTAGTCCTGGCGGTCCGCCAGACCGGCGCACGGACATGCGGCCACGCCCAGTTGCGCGGGGCCGCACGGCGTGGCGTCCGGCGCCGGCTCGTGGCGCCGACCGAGGCGCACCGAGCAGCGGCGCAGCGGCAGCGCCGCCTGCAGCGCGTCGACGACCAGGTTGGCCATCGTCCGCGACGGCAGCGGCCCGAGGTGCAGGCCGGACGCGCCGGGGTCGCGCACCACGGCCAGCCGCGGCCAGGCCGAGTCGATGTCGAGGCGGACGTAGCAGTAGCGGTCGACGCGGGTGCCGGCGCGGTTGTACCGGGGGAGCAGGCGGGCGATCAGCCGGGCCTCCACGACCTCCGCCGACAAGGCATCGGGCAGGCAGTGGTGACGGATCGACTGGACCTCGCGCAGCATCGGACCGATCCGGCGGCGGTCCTCGCGGCCGAAGTAGCTGCGCACCCGCTGGCGCAGGTTGCTCGCCTTGCCGACGTACAGCACCTCGTCGCGGTAGCCGCAGAACAGGTACACGCCGGGGGATCGGGGAAGGCTCGACGTCAACTTGAGCTTGATGGCCTGAGGGTGGCCGGCCATCTTCCCGAGGGTCACGAGGTCGTCGAGCCCGAGGACGCCCAGCCCGGCCGCCCGCTCGATGAGCAGGTGGAGCAGGTCGGTGGTCGCCAGGGCGTCGTCGAGGGCGCGGTGGGTCGGGCGGTGGTCGAGGCGCAGGCGCGACGCGAGCGTGCCCAACCGGCAGTCGGGCACCTCGTCGCGCACCAGCCGGCGGGCCAGCGCCATCGTGTCGACCGACCGGGGCCCGAAGGCGCCGTAGCCGGCGCGCTGGCAGGCCGCACGCAGGAACGCCAGGTCGAAGCCGATGTTGTGGCCGACGACGACGGCGTCGCCGACGAACTCGAGCAGCGTCGGCAGCACGGTCTCGATCCGCGGGGCGGGGCCGACGAGCGCGTCGGTCAGCCCGGTGAGCACCGTGATCTGCGGTGGGATCGCCCGCCCCGGGTTGACCAGGGTCTGGAACGTCCCGAGGCACTCGCCGCCGCGCACCTTGACCACCCCGACCTCGGTGATCATGTCGTCGTTGCGGTTGCCGCCGGTGGTCTCGAGGTCGAGGACGCAGAACGTGACGTCCGACAGGGGCGTCCCGAGGTCGTCGAAGCTCGCTTGGACCGGCGCCCCGACCGCTGGTGTCATCGTCGGCATGACACCACGAACGTCCGTTCGCTGTCAAGAACGCCTGTTCCCCCGCCGGCGTGGGAGCATGGGCGGATGAGCGGTGCCGTGGTCTTCCTCCACGCCCACCCCGACGACGAGGCGATCTTCACGGGCGGCACGATGGCCCTGCTGGCCGGCGCCGGCGTGCCGACGACGCTGGTCGTGGCGACCGGTGGCGAGCTCGGCGCCGTCCGTCCCGACTACCAGGGGGCCCTCGACGACGCCGGGCTGGCCGGCGTGCGCCGGCTGGAGTGCGAGGCCGCGGCCACGATCCTCGCGCGCCGACGGCGTCGAGTTCCTCGGCTACCACGACTCGGGCATGGCCGGCGAACGCACCAACGGAGCGGCCGGCACGTTCAGCGCGGCGCCCGTCGCCGAGGCGGCCCGCCGGCTGGCCGCGATCCTGTCCCGGGTCGGGGCGGCGGCGGTCGTCGGCTACGACGACGACGGCATCTACGGTCATCCCGACCACGTCCAGGTGACGCGGGTGGCGCGGGCCGCGGCCGCGCTGGCCGGGGTGCCGACCGTGTACGGCGCCACCGTCGACCGCGAGTACCTCCACTTCGTCGAGTCCCACGTCGTCGCCGAGGCCGGCCTGGTCGGCGACCTCGGCCTGGTCCGCTCGCACCTCGGCGTGGCCACGGCGGAGGTCGCGGTCGCCGTCGACGTGCGGGCCGTGCTGGCCGACAAGCGCGCGGCGATCGCCGCCCACGCCAGCCAGATCCCCGAGTCGGCGAGCGTGCTGCAGCTGCCCGACGACCACTTCGCCGACGTCTACGGCTGGGAGTGGTACGTGCGGTGGGGATCCCCGGGCCCACTGGAGCGTCTCGGGTAGAACGACCGACGCGATGCCGGACGAGATCCCGAACCAGCACCTGCGCTCGGCCATCCAGTTCGCCGTCGCGATCGCCGAGGCGGGCCAGCGCCTGCGCCCGCCGATCCCGTTCCCGCCCGAGTTGCGGCCGTACCTCAAGCAGCCGCGCGTCCCGGCGACGGCGCTGGGCAGGCTGCGCCGCGCCATCGAGGCCGACGGCACGTTCCGCGCCCGGCTCGCTGCCGGTGCGGTGCCGGAGCTGGTCGACGACATCGGTCGCGAGTGGCTGCGGCGCGACGAGGGTTGGGAGCAGCGGGCGACGGCGCTCGTGCGCGCCGCCGACGAGGCATCGGAGCAGGCGGATGCAGCGGCGGCGCTGCGGCGGGCCGAGAAGCGACGGGAGGCGGCCGAACAGGTCGCCGTGCGCACGCGCGCCGAGCTGGTCCAGCAGCAGATCCGGCTGGCCGAGGTGGACGCCCGGATCGCCGCCGACCGCGAGCGGGTCACCGCGGCCACCGCCGAGCTCGAGGCGGCCCGGCGCGAGGCGGGCGAGGCCAAGCTGGCCGCCCGACACGCCAACGACCGGGCCGACGCGGCCCGCAGTCGGCTCGCCGCCGTCGAGGCCGAGCGCGACGACGCGCGGCGGGCCGCCGGCGAGGCCGCAGCCCGGCGCGACGCCCTGCTCGCCGAGCGCGCCGAGCGGGCCGGGGTCGACGTCTCGGCGACCCAGGTCGCCGAGCTGCACGATCTGGCCCGAGCCGCCCGCACGCTCGCCGAGCGGCTCAACGGCCTGGTCACGCCGGAGACGGCGACCAGGGCGCCGGTGGCGCTCCCGGGCGGGGTGGCGCGGGACTCGCAGCGGGCGACCGAGCACCTGCTGCGCGTGCCCGGCGCCCGCATCGTGGTCGACGGCTACAACGTCGCCAAGTTGGGCTGGCCCGACGAGCCGCTGCCGGCGCAGCGGTCGCGCCTGCTCGACATCGTCGACGACGTCGTGAGGCGCTACAGCACCGACGTGACGGTGGTCTTCGACGGCGCCGACGTCGTCGGCAGCCACACCCGTCAGCGCCACTTCGCCCACATCCGGTACTCGCCGGCAGGCGTCAGCGCCGACGACGAGATCCGCGTCGAGGTCGCCGGCACGCCGGTCGACCGGGCCGTCGTCGTCGTCACCAACGACCAGGCCATCCGCCGCGACGTCGCCGCCGCCGGCGCCAACCTGATCTCGTCCGACGCCTTCCTGGCCACGGCGCGCCGCTGACGCGCGTTCGCCGTGACACCCCCTCGTCATGCTCACGGGCATGGTGATCTCATGTGACGACTGCATCAGGCAGCACACCGCCACGTGCGCCGAGTGCGTGGTGACGCACGTGCTCGGCGCCAGCACCCACGGCGTCGTCCTCGACGTCTCCTCCGAGCGGGTCGTGCGCCTGCTCGTGCACGCCGGGCTGGTGCCGGACTCGCAGCACCGCACGTCGGCATGACCCGTACGCTGGCGCCGTGCGCCGACCCGAGCCGCTGCCCTCGCTCGACGAGCTGCGCGCCATCGCCGCCGACCACGGCATCGAGCACGTCGGTGTGGCCCCCGCCACCGTGCTCACGCGGGCCCGCCGGGCGCTCCACGAGCGCCGGGCCGCCGGGCTCGCCGCGGACATGTGCTTCACGTACGGCAACCCGGACCGGGCCACCGACCCCACGCGCGCGGTCCCGGGCGCCCGCTCGATCGTCGTGGCGGCGCGGTCGTACCGCACCGACCGGGAGCCCGATCGGCCACCGGGCCCGCAGGCGCGCGTCGCCCGCTACGCCTGGGTCGACCACTACCGGCCGCTGCGCGACGGGCTGCGGGCGATGGCCCGCCGGCTGCGCGCCGCCGACGAGCGCGCCGTCGCCTTCGCCGACGACAACTCGCTCGTCGACCGCGAGGTCGCCCACCTGGCAGGGCTCGGCTGGTTCGGCAAGAACGCCAACGTCCTGCTGCCCGGCGCCGGCAGCTGGTTCGTGCTCGGCAGCGTCGTCACCACGGCGGCGTACCCGCCCGCCACGCCCGTCGCCGACGGCTGCGGCGCCTGTCACCGCTGCCTCGACGCCTGCCCGACCGGGGCCATCGTGGCGCCGGGCGTGGTCGACGCCAACCGCTGCCTCGCGTGGGCGCTGCAGCGTCCCGGACCGATCCCCGAGCACCTGCGTCGACCCATCGGCGACCGCCTGTACGGGTGCGACGACTGCCAGGAGGTCTGCCCACCCACGGTGCACCTCGGCCACCGCCACGAGGTCGCCCTCGACGCCGGTGCGCAGGCGTGGGTCGACGTCCTCGACCTGCTCGCCGCCGACGACGCCACCCTGCTCGAACGCCACGGGCGCTTTTACCTCGCCGGTCGCGACCCACGGTGGCTGCGGCGCAACGCCCTGGTCGTGCTCGGCAACACGGCCGACCCGCGCGACCCGCGGGTCGTCGCGACGTTGACCCGCTACCGGAACCACGAGGACCCGGTCCTGGCCGAGCACGCGACCTGGGCCAGCGAGCAGCTCGGACTCGCCACGTCCGCTCACCCATGAAGCACCTGCTCGTCACGAACGACTTCCCGCCCAAGATCGGTGGCATCCAGTCGCTGCTCTGGGAGTGGTGGCGGCGGCTGCCGCCGGACGACTTCGTCGTGCTCACGAGCCCGTACGTCGGTGCGAGCGAGTTCGACCGGGCCCAGCCGTTCCGGGTCGTCCGCACGCGCGAGCCGGTGCTGCTGCCGCACCCGTGGATGGTCCGCCGCATCGACGAGCTGGCCGCCGAGGTGGGCGCCGAGCTGATCGTGCTCGACCCGGCGGTGCCGCTCGGGCTGGTCGGGCCGTCGCTGGCGCGGCCGTACGACGTCGTGCTCCACGGCGCCGAAGTGACGGTGCCGGGACGCCTCCCCGGCAGCAAGCAGGCGCTGGGCGCCGTGCTGCGCCGTGCCCGGCACGTCGTGTCGGCCGGGGAGTACGCGGCGCGCGAGGCCGAGCAGGCCGCGGGGCAGCCGTTGCCGGTCACGGTCGTGCCGCCGGGCGTCGACGTCGAGCGCTTCCACCCGATCGACGCCGGCGAGCGTGCCGAGGCCCGCCGGCACTTCGGCCTGCCCGTCGACGCCGAGGTCGTGCTCTCCGTCTCGCGACTGGTCCCGCGCAAGGGGTTCGACGTGGCGATCGAGGCGGTGGCGCTCCTGGCGCCCAGGCGTCCCGACCTCCTGCTCGCCGTCTCCGGCGGCGGGCGTGACGAGCGGCGGCTGCGCCGCCTCGCCGCCGAGCGACGGGCGCCGGTGCGCTTCCTCGGCCGCGTCCACAACGACGACCTCCCGCGCCTGTACGCCTCGGCCGACGTGTTCGCCATGCCCTGCCGCAACCGGTGGGGCGGGTTGGAGCAGGAGGGGTTCGGCATCGTGTTCGTGGAAGCCGCGGCCTGTGGGGTGCCACAGGTTGCCGGCGACTCCGGTGGCGCCGCCGAGGCCGTCGACGACGGAGTGACCGGCCTGGTGGTGCGCCACCCCGACGATCCCCGACCCGTCGCCGATGCCATCGAGCGCCTGCTCGACGATCCGGCGGAACGGGCCCGCATGGCGGTGGCCTCCCGCCGCCGGGCCGTCGAGGAGTTCGCCTACGACGTGCTCGCGGCGCGGCTCGGCCGGGCCCTCGGTGTGCGCGCCGGAGCCGGCCAGTGAGCGAGCCCCCGCGGCCGGTGAGCCCCGAGCGGGACCTGCCGGTGAAGGCCAACATCGCCGGCACCGTGCTGTTCGCCGTCACCGCCGCGCTGGCCGCGTCGCTGTACACGTCGCTGTGGCAGTGGGTGGGGGCGATCACGTCGCTGGTCCTGTTCGCGGCCGGTGTCGCCGCGTTCCTCTGGTCGTACTACAACGCCGTGCAGCGCAGCCGCACCGAGGAGGTCGCCGTCTCGCAGCTGTACCTGCTGCTGGGCCCGCCAACGCCGGCAGCGGTGCGCCGGCTGATGCTGTCGCTCCTCGCCGCCCAGGCGGCCATCGCCCTCGTGACGACGCTGGCCCGCCCCGATGGGCCCGACGGGCGACCGGGCAGCTCGCTCGCCCTCGGCTTCCTCGTGCCGATGCTCGGGTTCGGGTTGAACGGGCTCTGGGCCGCCTTCCACGGCGACTTCCCGCAGCGTGAGGGCGTCGTGCCAGAATGAG
This sequence comes from uncultured Acidimicrobiia bacterium, assembly GCA_963784255.1. Lineage (GTDB taxonomy): Bacteria > Actinomycetota > Acidimicrobiia > Acidimicrobiales > Ilumatobacteraceae > JALZMG01. The sequence goes on from CAWAQO010000012.1 coordinate 182,795, forward strand.
CGCCATGGCGGAGACAGCCTCCGAGACGATCACCATCGCCGCGGCGCCCGAGCGGGTGTGGGCGATCGCGGCCGACGTCGAGCGCTACCCCGATTGGGTGCGCGACGTGAAGGACGTGGTGGTGCGCTCGCGCGATGAGCAGCAGCGACCGTCCGAGGTCGAGTTCCGGGCCTCGGCGCTCGGGCGCAGCACCCACTACACGTTGGCCTACGACTACAGCCAGGCGCCCGAGGTGCTCGCCTGGAAGATGGTCAAGGGCGACATCCAGCGGTCGATCGAGGGCGCCTACCACCTCACGCCGACCGGCGACGGTGGCACCGAGGTGCGCTACGACCTGGCCATCGAGCTGGCGGCGCCACTGCCGGGTTTCGTCAAGCGCCGGGCCGAGGTGCGCATCCTGAACTCGGTGCGTGAGCTGAAGACCCGCGCCGAGGCGTGACGCTCGCCGCCGGGATCGACGTCGGCGGCACCAAGTGCCTCGGCGTCGTCATCGACGACGACGGCGAGGTGGTCGCCGAGCGACGCCGCCCGACCCCTGACGGCGGTGACGGCCTGATCGACACCCTGGCCCAGCTCGTCGACGACCTCACGGCCGACGTCGGGCCGATCGCCACGCTCGGCATCGGCGTGCCCGGCCTGGTCACGCTCGCCGGCGTGCTCCGGGCGTCGCCCAACATCTCCGGCGTCGCCGAGCTCGACGTGGCGGGCCGGCTCGGCGCCCGGCTCGGCCACACGATCGTGGTCGGCAACGACGCCACGTGGGCGGCGCTCGCCGAGTGGCGCGTCGGTGCGGCCCGGGGGATCGACGACTTCGTGATGGTCACGCTCGGCACCGGGATCGGCGGTGGTCTCGTCGCCGGGGGCCACCTCGTGGTCGGCGCCAACGGCTTCACCGGCGAGTACGGGCACATGGTCGTCGATCCCGACGGCTGGCCGTGCCCGTGCGGGCGGCGCGGGTGTTGGGAGCGCTACGCGTCGGGATCGGGGCTGGCCGCGCTCGCCCGGGCGGCCGCCGCCGACGGCGCCCTCGCCGGCGTCGTCGCCGCGGTGGGCGGCGACCCCGAGCGGATCCGCGGCGAGCACGTCCAGGCGGCGGCCCGCGCCGGCGACCAGGAGGCGCTCGCCGTGATCGACCGCTTCGCCCGCTGGGTGGCCCTCGGGCTCGTCAACCTGACCAACGCCCTCGACCCCGCCGCCTTCGTGCTCGGGGGCGGGCTGGCCGAGGGCGCCGACCTGTACCTGGCGCCGATCCAGCACTGGTTCGGCGAGCTGCTCTACTCACCCGAGCTGCGCCCGCACCCGAACCTCGACTTCGCCGCCCTCGGCGAGCACGCCGGCGCCATCGGCGCCGCCTTCGCCGGCCGCGAACGGTGACCGGATTCCGCAACTGTTCGCGAAAACCGACCACGAAGTGTCGCCCTGGCACAACAGTTGCGGGATCCGGACACTCGCGGAAGCGCCTGGGGGCGGGTCGACCGGCACGGGTAGCGTCGAGGGCATGCAGTTCAGGCGCATCGAGAACCTGCCGCCGTACGTCTTCACGGTCATCAACACCCTGAAGGTCGAGGCACGGCGGGCCGGGCGCGATGTCATCGACCTGGGTTTCGGTAACCCGGACATCCCGTCGCCCGACATCGCCGTGCGCAAGCTGGCCGAGGCCGCAACCAAGCCGGCCAACCACCGGTACTCGATGTCGCGCGGCCTGCCCAAGCTGCGCGAGGCGATCGCCGGCTACTACCAGCGCGTGTGGGGCGTCGACCTCGACCCGGAGCTGGAGATCACCAACACGATCGGGTCGAAGGAGGGCTTCAGCCACCTGATGTGGGTGCTGCTCGACCGTGGCGACGCCGCCATCGTCCCCAGCCCGAGCTACCCGATCCACATCTACGGCCCGCTGTTCGCCGGTGCCGACCTGCGCCAGGTGCCGATGCGCTCGCTGGCCCACCCCGACGAGCGCGAGGGGTTCGCCGAGGAGTTCTTCGACCGCCTCACCGCGGCGTACGACATCGGTTGGCCCAAGCCGCGGGTGCTCGTGCTGTCGTTCCCGCACAACCCGACCGGGGCCGTCGTCGAGCTGCCGTTCATGCAGCGGGTCGTCGACTTCTGCCGCGAGCGGGAGATGATCGCCGTGCACGACTTCGCCTACGCCGACATCGGCTTCGATGGCTACCGCCCGCCGAGCATCCTCCAGGCGGAGGGCGCCAAGGAGTGCGCCGTCGAGCTGTACTCGATGACCAAGAGCTTCTCGATGGCCGGCTGGCGCTGCGCCTTCCTGCTCGGCAACGCCGAGGTCGTGCAGGCCCTCGTCAAGCTGAAGAGCTACCTCGACTACGGCATGTTCCAGCCGGTGCAGATCGCCGCCACGGTCACGATCAACGAGGCCAGCGACTTCCCGGCCGAGGTCTGCGCGACGTACCAGAGCCGGCGCGACGCGCTGATCGACGGGCTCGGGCGGATCGGCTGGGACATCCCCAAGCCCGGCGGCTCGATGTTCGTGTGGGCGCCGATCCCCGAGCCGTACGCCGAGCTCGACTCGGTCGAGTTCTGCTCGCAGGTGGTGCGCGACGCCGACGTGGCGCTGTCGCCGGGCATCGGCTTCGGCCCCGGCGGTGAGGGGTTCGCCCGCTTCGCCCTCATCGAGAACGAGAAGCGCATCGCCCAGGGCATCCGCAACCTCCGCCGCGGCCTGCCCAAGCTCGGCTAGCGCCGGGCGTCCACCGCCAGCACGCCGACGGTCACGGCGACGACGGCCGCCAGCTGCGCCACCGCGCTCGCCGCCAACCCGATGGGCACGGTGGCGAGCACGACCACGGCGCCGGCGAGGCGCTCGACGGACGTCCCGAAGCCGAGGGCGCGGCGGAACGCCGCCTCACCGACCAGGTACACGCCGACGCCGGCGGCGAGGTTCCACGCGCCGGCGGTCTCGGCCGGGTCGGTCGGGTGGGCGAGGATCACCTTGATGCCGGCGGCGGCCAACACGATGCCGGCGATCATCACGACGTGGGTGTAGGCGACGGCGAGGGCGACGACGCCGCGCCGCTCGGCGTCCGTGCCGGCGATGACCTCCTCGGCCCGCCGATCGTCCCGGTCGAAGTAGGCCCACCACAGGGCGGCGCTGAGGGCGAGGGCGAGCACCGCGGTCGCCGCGAGGCCGACGGTGATGTCGAGGCCGCCGGCGCCGACCCCGATCGCCACGACGCTCTCACCGAGCGCCACGATGATGACCAGGCCGTGGCGCTCCACGAAGTGCGACGAGCTGACGGCGAAGCCGCGCACCCGCCCGAAGAGGGTGCTCGACGTCACCGTCACGACGGCTGCGAGCCACAGCACCCACCTGACGTCGTCGTCGACGAACCCGGCGGCCAGCACGAGCGCGGCGCCGACGAGGTTGAACGGGGCGATCCGCCAGATCGCCGACGACGAGGAGTTCGGCGCCGTCGAGAACAGCGCGGTGTGGAGGACGGTGACGAGCAGGAAGCCGAGCCCGAAGACGATGCCCGAGTCGCCCGGCGCGTCCTCGGTCGGCCCGAACGCGCCCGGGATCGCCAACGCCATCAGCAGGTACCCGGCCATCCCGGTGAAGATGGCCAATCGGACGACCGTGCGGTCGGTCCGGACGTTGCCGGTCAGCCAGACCCAGCCGTCGTACATCCACCACGTCATCAGCAGGATCAGCGCGGCGTGGACGTAGTCGGCGGCGCCGTGCGGGTGAGCCACCAGGTCGGTGAGCTGGGTCACCGTGAAGACGAAGACCAGATCGAGGAACAGCTCGAGCGTGCTGGCCCGCTCGATCTCGGTGGTCGTCGGTGCCGCCGGCGTCGTCACGGCGTCACGCTACGAGGGGGCGCCAGTTCGCGCGATCGTCACACGGGGGAGACACGCCACGAGGAGCGGTCGCGTACCGTTCCGGGCCATGACCGAGGTGCCGCGGACCGATCGCGCCCGCTCACTGGTGGTCCGGGTGTGGCTGCCCGACCGGCCGGGCGCGCTCGGCCAGGTGGCCAGCCGCATCGGCGGCGTGCACGCCGACGTGACGGCCATCGACATCCTCGAGCGTGGTGGCGGCCGCGTCATCGACGAGCTGGTCGTGACGGTCCCGGGATCGACGTCCGTGGAGCTGCTGGCCAAGGAGATCGGCGCCGTCGACGGCGTCGCCGTCGAGCACATCCGGCCCGTCTTCGGCGACCGCCCCGACTCGGCGACGGCGATCCTGCGGCTGGCCGCCGACGTCGCCGCCGCGCCGCGCGACCGACGCCTCGGCGTGTTGGTGGCGGGGTTGGTCGTCGCCGCCGACGCCGACTGGGTGGTGGCGGTGTGCGACGGCGAGGTGATCGACCAACGGGGGATGCCACCCGAGCAGGCGTGGCTGCTGGCCTTCCTCGACGGCAGCCTGCACCTCGACGCGTCGTGCCCCGAGGGCGGCGGCCCCAACGACATGATGTGGGCCCACCTCCGCACGACGGGGATCTCGATCGCCGCCGGGCGGGCCGGCCGGGCCGTGCACGAGCGCGAACGGTCCCGCCTCGCCGTCCTCGCCACCATCGTCGACCAACTCCTCTGAGCCGCTCCCCAATCTGGGCGGGATCTTCGCCACGGGGCCATCTGGGCGGGATCGTCGCCAACAGGTGGCACGGATCCCGCCCAGATCCTTGGTTGGTGAGAATCCCGCCCAGATTGGGGAGCTCAGCCGGTCGCCCACGCGCGGCGAACGCTCGACGGCGCGGAGCCATGTGGCGTGGGCGGCGTCGCACGCGGCGCGGTCGGGGTTCGGGGTGAACTCGGCGTCGAGCTCCCACTGCCGGCCGACGGCGTCGAGGTCGGGCCAGACGCCTTCGGCGAGGCCGGCCAGGTACGCCGCACCGAGCGCCGTCGTCTCCTGGTCGCGGGGCCGGCGGACCGTGACGCCGAGCTGGTCGGCCTGCCACTGCAGCATGTCGTCCATCACCGACGCGCCGCCGTCCACGCGCAGCTCGGTGAGCGGCGTGCCGGACGCCCGGACCATCGCCTCGACGGCGTCGCGCGTCTGGAACGCCATCGCCTCGACGACGGCCCTGGCGAGGTGGGCCCGCGTCGTGCCGCGCGTGATGCCGACGACCGTGCCACGGGCGTACGGGTCCCACCACGGTGCGCCCAGCCCGGCGAAGGCCGGCACCATCACGACGCCGCCGGTGTCGGCGACGGACGCGGCCAGCGGACCGACGGCGGCGGCGTCGGCGATCACCCCGAGCCCGTCGCGCAACCACTGGACGGCCGCACCGGTGGCGAAGATCGCCCCCTCCAGGGCGTAGGCCACCGTGCCGTCGGCGAACGTCCACGCCACGGTCGTCAGCAGGCCCTCGGTCGGCGGCGGGCACGTCGGTCCGACGTTGAGCAGCACGAAGCTGCCCGTCCCGTACGTGTTCTTGGCCATGCCGGGCTGGACGCACGCCTGGCCGAACAGCGCCGCCTGCTGGTCGCCGGCCACCCCGCTCACCGGGATGCCGGCGGGCACGCCGGCACGGCCGCTGGTGACGCCGATGCGCCCGCTCGACGCGACCACCGCCGGCAGGCTGGCCGGCGGCACGTGGAGCAGCGCGCAGAGCTCCTCGTCCCACGCCAGCCGCTCGATGTCGAACAGCATCGTGCGGCTGGCGTTGGTGGTGTCGGTGGCGAACACCTCGCCGCCCGTCAGGTTCCAGATCACCCAGGCGTCGACCGTGCCGAGGGCGAGGTCGTCGTCGACGGCCACGCCGCCCTCGCGCAGCAGCCACTCGAACTTGGTGCCGCTGAAGTAGGGATCGAGGACGAGGCCGGTGCGCGCCCGCACGAGGTCCAGCGCGCCATCGGCGGCGAGCTCGTCGCAGCGGGCGGCCGTCCGGCGGTCCTGCCACACGATGGCCCTGGCGTGCGGCCGGCCCGTCGCCCGATCCCATGCCACGACGGTCTCGCGCTGGTTGGTGATGCCGATCGCGGCGACGTCGTCGACGCCGACCTGCTCGACGACGGCCAGCAGCGTGTCCCGCACCGCCTGCCAGATCTCGACGGCGTCGTGCTCGACCCAGCCGGGGCGGGGGAAGTGCTGGGTCAGCTCACGGTAGGAGGTGACCGCCGGGCGACCGTCGGCGAAGACGGCCCGGGTGCGCACGCCGGTGGTGCCGGCGTCGACGGCGAGGACGCAGGAGGCCATTCAGCGCCGGCGCGAGCGGTTGGGCCGGTTCGAGCCGGGCGACGTGCGGCGGGTCGGCGCCGGCCGCGCCCGGTCCTCGGACCCCGGCGCCGCGGCCGAGGTCGTGGTGGCGCGGGGCGTGCGCAGGTCGGCGAGCGTCTTGCGGGTGTAGCCGAACTTGGCCATCACCGATCCGAACAACAGGTACAGCGGCCCGCTGACCAGGAGTCCGACCAGGATCGGGGCGATCCCGTCACCACGGAAGAGCACGGCGAAGACGACCGCCATGAGCCCGGCGTAGATCAACCACTCCTTCGTCAACCGGCGCCACGGCACCGGCCGGCTGGCATCCCATCCCACGCCGAGGATTGATAGCACGCCGCGGCGGCGACCCCTACGCTCCCACGGGTGCGCGTCGGCATGCTCACCGGTGGCGGCGACTGCCCCGGATTGAACGCCGTGCTGCGGGCCATCGTGCGCAAGGGCGAGCGGGTCTACGGCGACGAGCTGGTCGGGTTCCTCGACGCGTGGGACGGCGTCAGGGATCGGCGCACGATCGCGCTCACCGTGGAGTCGATGCGCGGCACCCTGCCCCGCGGCGGCACGCTGCTCGGCACGAAGCGGGGCAGTCCCTTCGACCGGCCCGACGGCGCCGCCGAGGTGGCCGGCACGATCGCCGACCTGGGCCTCGACGCCCTCATCGTCATCGGCGGCAACGGCTCACTCTCCGTGGCGTCCGAGCTGTACGAGGTGGCCAGCCTGCCGATCGTCGGCGTGCCCAAGACGATCGACAACGACATCGTCGGAACGGACATGACGTTCGGTTTCAACACCGCCGTGCAGATCGCCACCGACGCCATCGACCGCCTGCACACGACCGCCGAGAGCCACGACCGGGTGATGGTGGTCGAGGTGATGGGCCGCCACAGCGGCTGGATCGCCACCTACGCGGGGATCGCCGGCGGGGCCAGCGTGGCGCTGATCCCGGAGATCCCGTTCGACATCGCCGACGTCTGTGAACGCATCGTGCGCCGGCACGAGCGTGGGCGCTTCGCCTCGATCGTCGTGGTCGCCGAGGGCGCCGAGCCGATGCCCGGCACGCTGACGATGCCCGAGAAGATCTACGACGAGTTCGGCCACGTCCGCCTGGGCGGGATCGCCGACGTCGTCGCCCGGGAGATCGGCGCCCGCACGGGCTTCGAGGCCCGGGTGGTGATGCTCGGCCACGTGCAGCGTGGCGGCACGCCCACGGCGTTCGACCGGGTGCTGTCGTCGCGCTTCGGGGTCGCGGCCATCGACCTGGTCCACGACGGCGGCTGGGGCCAGATGGTCGTGGCGCGCGGCAGCGAGATCGTGCCGGCGCCGCTGTCGCTGGCCGTCGGCAAGTCGCGCCCCGTGGACCCGGCGTTGTACGCCGACCTCGAGGTGTTCTTCGCCTGAGCCGGCTCAGGCCGCGGCCGGGTCGTCCGGTCCGGGGTGGCGCGGTGCCGTGCGATCGATCGACGGCCGGCGGGTGCGCTTGGTCTTGGGCCGACGCCGGTACGGGTCTGCGGGTGGGTGCAGCTGGAACTTGGTGTAGATGAACATCGCTCGCCTTTCCTGCGTCAACTGGATCGCCGGCGCTGGGAACTGATACGCCGATGTCAGGCGGGCGGTTCGGACGGCACGGCCGGATAGGCCGGCTGTCCCGACTCGGCGATGCCCGGGAAGTCGTAGCGGGTGAGGGCGTCGGTCTGCACCTGGCCGTTGCCGTCGGGCCATTCGCGTCGCTGGCCGTCGACGCTGAGCCGCACGGCGTCGATGCCGTCGAGCTCGGTGGCCGTGTAGACGATCTGGGCGACGGCGTCGCGCAGCGCCGTGCCCGGTAGGTCGAGGATCTCCGAGGAGACGTTGACCTGGAGCGTGCGGGCGACGGGGCGGGCTTCGATCAACACGAGGTCGGACGGCACCGCCGTGCGGATGCCGGTGTCGGTCTCGCCGGGGTTGGGCCCGAGGATGAGCGCCTCGAGCACCGCCATGGGCGTCGACTGCACGTCGCGGGCCACCGAGCGCAGCATCCGCCCGCCCTGGGTGTCGCTCTCGGTGAGCATGAACACACGGTTCGTGCCCTCGGACTCTCCCGCGACCGGCGGGGGGTCGAGCTGGCCCCGCTCGTTGACCGGGATCTCCCGCGGCGCCGCGTCCGGCTGGATGGCGCACCCACCGGCGAGCGTGGTGAGGACGACCGCTAGCGCCGTCGCCCCGGCGAGCCTCACGCCATCTCCTCGGACTCGGGCCACGCCGTTGGCTCGTCGGTCTCCTCGCTGGCCAGCAGCTCGATGACGAAGCGGGCACCCGGCTGGCCGTCCATGCGATCCTCCACCCACACCCGGCCACCGTGCATGCGGACGTGCTCGTCGACGAGGGCCAACCCGAGGCCGGCGCCCTCGCTGCCGGCCCGGCGGCCGGCGCTGATGCCGCGGGCGAAGCGCTCGAAGATGAGGGCCCGCTCCTCGACCGGGACGCCGGGCCCGTGGTCCTCGACGCCGATCTGGATGTGGGACAGCGGTTCGTCTGGCAGGTTGGCGTCGGTGATCGTGATCTCGGGCTCGCCGCCGCCGTAGGCGCGGGCGTTGTCGATCAGGTTGGCGATGACGCGGGCGAGCCGTCGCCGGTCGCCGCGGATGGTCGCCAGCTCGGCCCGTGCCGTCGTGCTGACCGGGCTGTTCGGCGCCGAGCTGACCGCCACCGCGTTGCGCACGAACTGGGCGACGTGGAGGTCTTCGAGGTGCAGGCGGATGGCGCCGGCGTCGAACCGGCTGATCTCGAGGAGGTCCTCGACGAGCCCCTGGAACCTGGTGACGTCGCTGGTGAGCAGGTCGAGCGCCGCCTGGGCCCGCTCGGGCAGCTCGTGGCGGCGGGCCTCCATCACCTCGACGGAGGCCGACAGCGTCATCAGCGGCGAGCGCAGCTCGTGGCTGACATCGGAGGCGAAGCGGGCGTCGCGCTCGATGCGCAGCTGGAGCGCGGACGCCATGTCGTTGAACGAGCCGGCGAGCGCGCCGAGGTCCGGGTCGTCGGACTGCGGGAGGCGGGTGCCGAGGTGCCCGCTGGCGATGGCCTTGGCGGCCTGCGCCGCCTCGGCGACGGGCCGGACGGTGCGGCGGGCGGCGAAGATCCCGAGCAGCACGCCGAGCGCCGTGGTGATGACGCCGGCGAGGAGCAGGGACAGCGCCACGTTGTTGAGCGTGCGGTTGTCGTCGACGAGGTCGAAGAACTCGAAGTAGGCGCCGACCTCGCGGAGCGGGATGCCGAACACCATGACCGTCTCGTCACCGATGTCGGCGATCATCCACGTGTGCTGGCCGTCCTCGAGCACGCGGTCGCGGACGCTCTGGGGGATCACCTCGGGGCCGTAGCGGGGGATGCCGGTGGCCCACTCGTCCTGGTAGCGGATCACCGGTCGCTGGGCGCCGAGCTGCAGGAGCTGGTCGATGGTCGGCTGCGGCGACGGCGGGTTGGCCCGCAGCTCGCGCTGGGCGAACTGGGCGCGGGCGTAGGCAGCGGTGCGGCTGGCCGAGTAGCGCTGCTCGATGAGGTTCGAGCGGACCAGCCCGTACGTCGTGACGGCGAGGAACATCGACAGCGCCAGGGACCCGAGGGTGAAGATGATCAGGATCCGCCGGCGCAGGCCCACCGGCCCAGGGCCGAGGCGGCGCACGAAGCGGCGCACCCGGCCGCGGGGCGGCTTCGGGCGGCTGCTGATGGGCCGGGTGGCGTCGTGCTCGGAGGCGACGGCGACCGGCGGCGGTGGCTCGGCCGGGCTGGCCGTGGCCGTGCCGACCGTCTCCGTCACGCCGTCGCTCCGGTCACGGCCTACTCGAGCCGGTAGCCGAGCCCGCGGACCGTGACCACGTGGCGCGGTGCGGCCGGGTCGGCCTCGACCTTGGTGCGCAGCCGGCGGATGTGGACGTCGACGAGCCGGCCGTCGCCGAAGTAGTCGTAGCCCCACACCTTGTCGAGCAGCTCCTCGCGGCTGAACACCTTGCCGCGGTTCTCGGCGAGCTCGCAGAGCAGGCGGAACTCGGTCTTGGTGAGGTGCACCTCGGTGCCGCTGAGGAGGACCTTGCCCTCCTCGGGGATCAGCTCGAGGTCGCCGAACGTCAGGCGCTCGTGGCCCGGCTGGACGGGGCGGATGCGCCGCAGGAGGGCACGGATGCGGGCCGACAGCTCCTTGGGGGCGAACGGCTTGGTGAGGTAGTCGTCGGCGCCGGCCTCGAGCCCGGCCACGACGTCGTGGGTGTCGTTGCGGGCCGTCACCATCACGATCGGCACGTCGCTGGTGCGGCGCAGCGTCCGGCACAGCTCGAAGCCGTCGATCCCCGGGAGCATGATGTCGATCAGCACGACGTCGGGGACCTGGCGGCCGAAGAGATCGACCGCCTCCTCACCCGATGCGGCGCCCTCGACGGTCCACCCCTCGTCCTCGAGCGCCAGCTTCACCGCCTCGCGGATGCGCTCGTCGTCCTCGACCGCCAGGATTCGCGTTCCCACGACGCCCATGATGCCTGATCGCAGCGTGCTTCCGGTGTCCCCGTCCGGAGTTCTGGATCGTTCAAGTGGGGTGCTCGACCGACGACGAACGATGCAGCAGCTGCTCGAGCTCGTCGAAGATGGCCGGGGCGGCGGCCAGCACGCCGTGCGTGCCGGGCGGGCTGTCGGGCAGGAAGGCGGTGCGGCAGCCGGCTTCGCGGGCGATCAGCTCGCCGGCGGCGAGGTCCCACGAGTTGAGGCCGAGCTCGTAGTAGGCGTCGACGCGGCCCGCCGCCAGGTTGCACAGGTCGAGCGCGGCAGAGCCCAGGCGGCGGATGTCGCGGACCGCGCCGAGCAGCCGGGCCAGGATGGCGCCCTGTCGCACGCGCACCTCCGCGCGGTACGCGAAACCCGTCGCCACGAGGGCCAGGCCGAGCTCGGACCGGTCGGTGCAGGCGATCGGTTCGCCATTGCGCCAGGCCCCGCCGCCGCGCACGGCGGTGTGCAGCTCGCCGAGCACCGGCGCGTACACGGCCCCGACGACCATCCCGTCGGCGTCGCGGGCGGCGATCGACGTCGCCCAGTGGGGCAGGCCGTACACGAAGTTGGTCGTGCCGTCGATGGGGTCGAGGTACCAGGCGATCGCCGACGTCCCGGTGCGATCGGTGCCCTCCTCGCCGATGATCGCGTCGTCGGGCCGGGCCGCCGTGAGCCCGGCGACGATCGTCGCCTCGGCCGCCCGGTCGTGCTCGGTCACCAGGTCGGTGACCGTGGACTTGGTCACCACGGACGGCCGGCGTCGCCGGCGGCTGTCCAGGGCGGCGTCGCCGGCCGCCACGGCCAGCCGGCTGGCGAGGTCCAGCAGTTCGTCGGGGTCGAGCCCGTTCATGCCCTGTCCTGCAGCTCGCGCCACTCGCCGAGGGCGCGCAGCACGAGGACGGCCACGATGCTCATCCCGGCCGCCGCCGTGACCGCACCGGCGAGGATCCCCAGACCGAGCGGGAGCGCGCAGTCGCCTTCGCACTGCAGCTCCACCAGGCTGTAGCCGATCAGCGCGCCGGCGACGCCGGCGAGGCAGATGGCCACGAAGGCGACCGCCCTGGCCGCCGGTGACGGCAGCGCCGACAGCGGCTGCTCGTCGGCGGGAGGGGCCACGAGCCGGAGGCTACCGAGCGCCGGTGCCGCCGGAAGGACCAACCGGCGGCGCCGGCAACTCGGCGCTCCCGCGGGTGCGGGGTGGGTGATCACTGCTACGGACGAACGCCGTCTCGGGATTGCGGCCACCTACAGTCCCGCCCGTGCGCGTGGTGGCGGTGGTGCCGACCTACGACGAGGCGGCGAACCTCGAGGAGCTGGTCCGGCGGCTGCGCGCCGCCGTGCCCGAGGTCGGGATCGTGGTCGTCGACGACGGCAGCCCCGACGGCACGGCCGAGCTGGCGGCCAAGCTGGCCGAGGAGCACGGCGACATCGAGGTGATCGTCCGGCGCGACCGCCGGGGTCTCGGTTCGGCGTACCGCGAGGGGTTCCGCCGGGCCCTCGACGGCGGCGCCGACGTGTGCGTGCAGATCGACGCCGACCTGTCGCACGACCCCGCCGACCTGCCCGCCCTGCTGGTCAACGTGGCCTACGGCGCCGACCTGGCGATCGGCAGCCGCTACGTGCCCGGCGGCCGCACCGAGAGCTGGTCCTGGCGGCGGCGCTGGCTCTCGCGCTGGGGCAACCGGTACGCCGCCGGCGTGCTCGGTCTCGCCGTCAACGACGCCACCGCCGGCTTCCGCGCCTACCGGGCGGGAGCGCTGGAGGCGATGCGCTTCGAGTCGGTCTCGGCCGAGGGCTACGGGTTCCAGGTCGAGATGACCCACCGGCTGGTCCGCAACGGCGGTCGCATCGTCGAGTTCCCGATCGCCTTCCGCGACCGGCGGGCGGGCGAGTCCAAGCTGTCGCAGGACATCGTCGGTGAGGCCATCGGCCTCGTCGGTCGGCTGTGGCTGGAGGACCGCCGCGGCCGCCGCACCCGTCGCCGCCAGTTCGGCTGAGCGGGTCTGACGACGTTCTCCGGCCGGTTCTGGCCGCGAGATGTCGTCAGAATGTCTCCATCCGGGTGCGGACCATCCTCCACGTCGACATGGATGCGTTCTTCGTCGCCGTCGAACTGCGGCGTCGACCGGAGCTGCGCGGGCGCCCGGTCGTGGTCGGCGGTACCGGCCGCCGGGGCGTCGTGGCGGCGGCGTCCTACGAGGCCAGGCGCTTCGGCGTGTTCTCGGCGATGCCCTCGGCGACGGCCCGCCGCCTGTGCCCGTCGGCGGTGTTCCTGCCGGGCGACCACGAGGCCTACGCCGCCGCCAGCCGTGAGGTCCACGCCATCTTCGCCACGGTGACGCCGCTGGTCGAGCCACTCGCGCTCGACGAGGCGTTCCTCGACGTGACCGGCGCCCGCGCCCTGCTCGGCGACGGCGCCACGATCGCCGGCGACCTCCGCCGGCGCATCGCCGCCGAGCTCGGCCTGAGCTGCTCGGTGGGGGTGGCGACGAACAAGTTCCTGGCCAAGCTGGCCTCCGTCGACGCCAAGCCGCGCCCGACCCCCTCCGGCATCGACCCCGGCGTCGGCGTGTTCGAGGTCCAGCCGGGTCGGGAGCTGGCCTACCTCCACGCCCTGGCGGTCGAACGCCTGTGGGGCGTCGGCCCGGCGACCCTGGAGCGGTTGCGGCGGATGGGCGTGTCCACCGTCGGCGACCTGGCCGTCCTCACGCCCGAGGCGGTGATCGGCAGCCTCGGCCGCGCCCACGGCCGGCACCTGCTCGATCTCGCCGCCGGCCTCGACGAGCGGCCGGTCGAGCCGCAGCGCGAGGTGAAGTCGATCAGCCACGAGGAGACGTTCGCCCACGACCTCCACGAGGAGATCGACGTGCACCGTGAGCTGGTGCGCCTCGCCGACGCCGTCGCGGCCCGCCTGCGGGCTCACGGCATGGCGGCACGCACCTTCACCCTCAAGGTCCGCGACGGCGGCTTCACCACGATCACCCGCGCCGTGACCGTCTCCGGCGCCGTCGACACCGGTCCGGAGATCGTCGACGCCACCCGACCCCTGCTCGGCGACGTCGACCTGGCCGCGGGCGTGCGCCTGCTCGGGCTGGCCGCGTCGAAGTTCGCCACACCGTCCCAGCAGCTGAGCTTCGACGAGCTGCTCGTCGACCGGGCCGAGCCCGCCGGACGGTGGCGCGACGCCAGCCTGGCGGTCGACGGCGTCCGGGAGCGCTTCGGCGACGACGCCATCGGACCGGCCAGCACCGTCGCCGGCGGGCGCATCCGGCTGGTGCGCCGGGGGGCGCAGCAATGGGGACCCGATCACTCGCGTTGAGGCTGGGCCCCGATCATGCGATGATGTGGTCGTGCCGCTCTCCGAGCACGAACAGCGGATCCTCCGCCAGATCGAGCAACAGCTCGAACAAGACCCGACGTTCGCGGCGCGCGGCTACCGCGTCGCCCGCAGCCGGCTGGTGCTGCTCATCGTCGGCCTGCTCGCCGCCGTGGTCGTCACGGTGCTCGGGCTCTCGGTGAGCTTCTGGCTCGCCTTCGCCGGCTTCCTGGTCGTGCTGGCCATCGCGGTGGCCCTCGAGCGGGAGGTCCGCCTCCTCGCCCGTGAGCGGCTGGGCAGCCTCCCGATCAGCGCGTGGCTCGGGGGGGCCCGGCGCAACCGCCGCTCCGAGGGCGGCGGCGAATAGCGCGTCGGCGCCCCGACCGGCTCATTGCCAGACGGTGAAGTAGCGCCGGATCCGGCCGGCCGTCGTCATCGAGTCCTGGGCGATGCGCTCGATCTGGCGGCACCAGCGACGCGGCCCAGGCTCGCCGGCCGTCGTCGGCGCCGCCAGCGCCGACACCTCGTCGGGCGGGGCGAACGTGGCCGCGGTCGTGACCTCGGCCAGTGCCTTCAACGGCCGGGCCGCCACCGGCAGCCGTGGGGCGATGGCGCGGGCCTGCTCGACGGGCGTGAGCGCCGGGTCGATGCGCAGCCCCGTGGCCTCGACGGCACTGAGGGAGCGGCGCCACAGCCCGACGATCTGACGCGGCACGTCGTTGCCGGGGTGGCGCCGGCGCCACCGCCGCACCAACGCCGGCGCGGCGAGCAGGAGGCCGAGCACGACGAGGACGGCGAGGACGGTGCTCCACGAGGTGCCCCGCTCGGGCACGGAGTGCACGACGCGGGGCGCCGGTGTCGGAGCCAGGGCGTCGGGCTCGGGGATCGGCGGCGGCTCGACGAGCGGCGTCGTCGCCACCGGCGCCGGCAACTCGCCTGCCGCCGGGGCCTCGGTGCCCGGCTGCGGCGCGGCGTCGTCCTGCGCCGCCGGCACGCCGGTGTAGGTCTCGGCGCCGGGGGCGCCGCGCCCTGGCGTCGGCTCGTACGGCACCCAGCCGACGCCGTCGAACCAGACCTCGGGCCAGGCGTGGGCGTTCTTGCCGAGCACGGAGCGCGAGCCGTCGGCGAGGCCCAGGCCGGGGGTGAAGCCCACGGCCACGCGAGCGGGCACGCCGAGCGACCGGGCCATGGCGGCGAACGTCCCCGCGAACTGCTCGCAGTAGCCGATGCGCTGGCGCAGGAACGCCTCGATGGCCGAGTTGCTGTGACCCTGGGGGACCTCGATGCTGTACTCGAACTCGGAGCGGAACCAGTCCTGCAGCGTCAGCATGGCGTCGTACGTCGTCGGCGCGCCGGCCGTGACAGTGGCCGCCAGCTCGCTGACCGACGCGGGGAAGTTGGCCGGTAGTTCGGTGTAGATGGGGTCGGGCGGGGCGCTCGACGTGGTGTTGCGCAGCACGTCGGGGCTGAACGTCGGCATCGCCGACACCACCTCGAAGCGGTCGCCCGGCTCGAGGGGCCGGTCGGTCCGCACGAGCGTCGACGTCTCGGCGTTCCAGCGCAGGCCCTCGCCGGCGGCGGCGATGGGCTCGGCCGCGGCAGGGAGCAGCGAGTCCTCGAGGGAGGTGATGGCGATCTCCTGCCGGTTCTCGGTCGACCCGGGAGCGGCCTCGGCGAGGTCCCCGCCGACGTCGTCGAGCGAGCGGTCGGGGAGGCGCCACGTGTTGCCGTCGAACTCGGGCAGGGCGGTGGATCGCCAGTAGGCGGGGGCGTCGGACCGGACGACGAACAGCTCGGTGTTGGCCCGCCGCACCAGCCGCGAGCGGATGTCGACGAGCGGGCTGAGCACCTCGGTCACGCCACCTCGCGAGTGGCTGGTGTCGACGAGCGCCTCGGCCTTGGCGCCGGGCAGACGCGGGCCGAGCACCCACGCGGCGAGCACGACGGCGGCGGCGGCGACGAGCGCCGCCGGGAGCGTCAGCGACAGCGGGTTCCGTGCCCGGCCCAGCTGGGTGCGCGGGCTCTGGGCGAAGCGGGCCCGCAGCAGGGCGGCGGCGAGGAAGCCGGCGGCGATCAGCGCCAGGGTCAGCTCGATGCGCAGGCGGTCGGCGCCGACGGCCGCCACGAACACGAACAGCACGCCGCCCGGCACCAGCGCCTCGCCACGGGCGTGGGCCCGGAAGGCGAACGTGTCACCGGCGAGGACGGCGAACGACGTGCCGATGCCGGCGAGCATCGCCCAGCCCCCGACGTAGGCGACGGGGGCGACGGCGTCGCGGAACTGGTCGCGCACCAGCCCGAGGTCGGCCCAGGCCACGTTCCAGGTCTCGAACGTCGGCAGGAAGGCGTTGAACGTGCCCGGGTAGTACAGCCAGCCGAGCGTCCACGCCAGCGCGGCGACCATCAGCGCCACGCTGAACAGGCCCGGCACGTTCAGGCGGCGCAGCAGGAACGACAGGCCGTGTCCGACGACGACGAGCGTCAGCACGTCGGGGACGAACTCCCACCCTCCGAACACGCGGGCGAAGCCGAGGGCGGCGACGAACGAGTACAGCGCCAGCCCGCCGCTGGCGGCGATGTCCAGCGCCAGCCGGTGGTCGCGCGGGGTGACGGTGCTCACCGCACCCCGATCAGCGGCGGCTCGCGACTCGTCGCCGGGCGCGTGTCGAGCCGGCCGGCACCGGCCAGCCGATCCCACCCGTCGAGGAACGACGACTCCGTCGTGGCGTCGATCTGCAACAGACCCGTCCGGGACGGCAACGTCGTGGTGAGCACGGCCAACGTCGTCAGCGTGGGATCGGCGATCGACACCCATCCGAGGTGCTCGGGCGTCGCGGCGACGACCACGACGAGGCCGAGGCCCTCGGCGGGATCGCGGTCGAGCGCCAGGCGTGGCGCCGGGCTCGGCATCAGCCGGGCCAGCAGGTGCAGGGTCTGGGCGGCGACGTCCGGTCCGCGCAGGTCGGCCCCGTCGCTCGTGACGAACCGGGTGGTCAGCCCGGCGCGGTCGGCGCTGTGCACGATGCTGGCCGCCGCCGTCACGCCCCGCTCGAACCCCTCGTCCCCGGCCATCCCCTCGGGGACGTGCTGGTCGAGCACGACGAGGCAGCGGCGCAACCCCTCGACGCTGTGCTGGCGGACCTTCAGCTCCTCGGACCGGGCCGACGCGCGCCAGTGGATGGTGCGCGGCTCGTCGCCGTCGACGTAGTCGCGCAAGCTGTGGAAGTCGCCCGGTCCGAGGCGCTGGGCAAGGGCCAGGAGGTGGCGGCCGAGGACGCCCTGGCCGAGCTCCGGCATCGCCAGCAGGTGGGCGCGCGGCGAGACCAGCACCTCGTCGACGCCGGCGACCTCGGCCGTCGAACGGGCGAGCCCGAGGACGTCGTGGCGCACTGCGCACAGCGGACCGATGCGCAGCACCCCGCGCCGGTCGGTGGGGATGCGGTAGCCGGCGCTGACCTCGCCGTCGGTGCCGAGCGGGGCGACGGCCATCCGTGCCGTCCGCGTGGCTCCGACCGGTTCGATCAGCTCGAAGGCGGGGGAGCGACCCCCGCCCGTGCGTTCGACGAGCACCTCGACCCGCCCGACGTCACCAGCCGTGAGCACCGACGGGCGGATCCAGCGGTGCGCCTGCACGCGGGGACGGCGCACGGCGACGAGCACCAGCCCGAACAGGGTCGCCAGGCCCAGCGCGGCGCCGATGACGTACAGCTCGATGACGCCGAACAGCCGGCCGACGACGAGCGTGGGCACTGCCGCGGCCAGGACGATCCACCCCTGGCGCGTCAGCGTCGTGCGCACGTGATGCCTCCGCTGCTCAGTGCCCCGTCACCGCGACATCGGGACGGGGACCTCGGCGAGGATCTCGCCGACGGCGTCGACGGGATCGAGCCGCGCCCCACGGTCGGTGCGCAGCAACAAGCGGTGGCTCAATGCCGGGACGGCCATCGCCTTGACGTCGTCAGGTGTGGCGTAGCGACGGCCGCGCGCCGCGGCGTGCGAGCGGGCGGCCGCGGTCAGCTGCAGCGTGGCGCGCGGTGACAGACCGAGCTCGACCGCCGGGTGGCGGCGGCTGACCTCGGCGATGTCGACGAGGTACGACTTCAGGGCGTCGGCGACGAACACGCTGCGCACCGCCTCGACCATCGTCATCACCTCGCCGGCCGTCACCACCGGCGACAGCTTCGGCAGCGAGTCGATGGCGCCGCGGCCGTCGAGGATCGACATCTCGGCGGCCCGGCCGGGGTAGCCGAGCGAGATCCGCAGCAGGAAGCGGTCGAGCTGGCTCTCGGGCAGCCGGTACGTGCCCTCCTGCTCGACCGGGTTCTGCGTGGCGATCACCATGAACGGCGGCGGCAGGGCGCGCGTGGCCGCGTCGACCGTGATCTGGCGCTCCTCCATCGCCTCGAGGAGGGCCGACTGCGTCTTGGGGGAGGCCCGGTTGATCTCGTCGGCCAGCACGATGTTGGCGAACAGCGGGCCCGGCTGGAAGCGGAACTGCTCGCTCGAACGCTGGTAGATGCTCACGCCGACGAGGTCGGCGGGCAGCAGGTCGGGCGTGAACTGGACCCGCTTCCAGGTGCAGTCGATCGATGCCGCCAGTGACTTGGCGAGGCTGGTCTTGCCCACGCCCGGCACGTCCTCGATCAGCAGGTGACCCTCGGCGAGCAGGGCGATCACGGCGAGCTCGATCGGCTCCATCTTCCCCTGCACGACCTGCGCCATGTTCGCCGTGATGGCATCGAACAGGGTGGCGAACCGCGTGCCGGGGCCCATGCTGCCAGGAAGATCGCTGCCGGATGCCCGACTCGGCGTGACCGTCACGGCGGTGAAGGGTAGACGGTCGGCGGTCGAATCCTGTTTCGACATCGGCCAGAGGTGGCGGAGCGAGGACGGTACGTTCGACATCGTGCCCACCTTCTTGGCCATCGACGTCGGCACCGACCGGCTGTCGGCCGGTGTCGTCGACGACGCCGGTCAGATCGTGGTGCGCGACCGGGTGGCCACGCCGCCCCGCGACGTGTGGCCGGCGCTGCACCGGCTGGTCAGGCGGGTGGTCGCCGCCCGTCCGGACGACGTCGAGCCGCCGGCGGTGTGCGGCGTGAGCTGCGAAGGCCCGATCGACGACGAGACCGGCACCGTGACCCCGTTGCACCTGCCCGTGTGGCGGGACTTCGAGCTGCGCGAGCGGGTTCGCGACCTCGCCGGGCTGCCCGTCACCGTCGGGGCGACGGCGCACGCCCATGTCCTCGCCGAGCGCTGGATCGGGGTCGCCCGCGACGTCGACGACGTGATGGTCCTCGTCGTCGCCGATGCGGTCGAGGGTGGGGTGGTGGCGAACGGCCGCCTGCTGCGCGGCCGGTCGGGGAACGCCGGCCAGCTCGGCCACGTCGTCGTCGAGCCCGACGGGCTGCTGTGCGTGTGCGGCGGGCAGGGGTGCCTCACGGCCTACACGTCGTCGTCGGCGATCGAGGCCGAGACGAACCGCCCGCTGCGCCGGGCGCCGGCGTCGGTCATCGAACGCACCGGGATGATGATCGGCCGGGCCGTGGCCTCGGCCGTCGCCGTGTTCGACCTGCAGCTCGTGCTGCTCGCCGGGTCCGTGCCGGCCGCCTTCGGTGCCCCGCTGCTCGACGCCGCCCGCCGTGAGCTCGACCAGCGCAGCCGGCTGGCGCACCTGCGCGCCGGGGTCGACCGGGCCGAGCACCGGGTGACGCTCGACCACACCGTGCTCGGCCGCGAGGCGCCGCTGGTCGGTGCCGCGGCTCTCGCCCGGTGGGAAGCGGCCTCGGTACGCTCGGCCCCGTGAACCCGACGTACGGTCCCGAGGCCCAGGCCTACCGCGAGAAGGTGCAGGCGTTCCTCGCCGAGAAGCTGCCGGCCGACTGGGCGGGGATCGGCCAGCTCGAGGGCGACGCCGTCGGGGAGTTCGTGCGGTGGTGGCGCAACGTGCTGTACGAGGGTGGCTACCTCGCGCCGGGTTGGCCGGTCGAGTACGGCGGCGGCGGGCTCTCCCCGCTCGAGCAGGTCGTGATCGCCGAGGAGTTCGCCAAGGCGGGCGTGCCGACCGGCGGCCACAACGACGTGTTCGGCATCCAGATGCTCGGCAACACCCTGCTGATGTGGGGGACCGAGGAGCAGAAGCGGCGCTACCTCCCGCGCATCCTGTCCGGCGAGGACCTGTGGTGCCAGGGCTACTCGGAGCCCAACGCCGGGTCCGACCTCGGGAGCCTCGCCCTGCGCGCCGACCGCGACGGTGACCAGTGGGTGCTCAACGGCCAGAAGATCTGGACGTCGGCCGGGCACCTCGCCGACCACATCTTCACGCTGGCCCGCACCGACCCCGACGCCCCCAAGCACAAGGGGATCTCGTTCCTGCTCGTCGACATGCGCCAGCCGGGCATCGAGGTCCGCCCGATCCGCATGATCTCCGGCGCCAGCGAGTTCAACGAGGTCTTCTACACGGACGCCTTGTGCCCTGCGGACGAGGTGGTGGGCGGGGTCAACAACGGTTGGGCCGTCGCCATGACGTTGCTCGGCTTCGAGCGCGGCGAAGCCGCCGCCACCACGCCGATCCGCTACCAGGCGGAGCTCGATCGCTTGCTGCTGCTGGCCAAGGAGCGCGGGGCCGCCGACGACCCGCGGGTCCGCCAGCGCCTGGCGTGGTGCTACTCGAAGGTGCAGATCATGCGCTACCTCGGGATGCGCACGCTCACCCAGTTCGTCGCCGGCCACCACCCGGGGCCGGAGGGTGGGATCAGCAAGCTCTACTGGAGCGAGTACCACAAGATCGTCACCGAGCTGGCGCTCGACATCCTCGGCGCCGATGCGCTCGCGCCGACGGGCCGCAAGCCGTCGTCGTCGTTCCAGACCGACGACGCCGGCGCCCCGAACTCGTCGGCGTCCTGGGCCGACACCTTCCTCAACGCCCGCGCCGGCACGATCTACGCCGGCTCGTCGCAGGTCCAGCGCAACATCATCGGGGAGATGGTGCTCGGGCTGCCGAAAGAGCCGCGCCCGGCGTGATCGGGCTCGGGCCCGGCGCGGTGCGGGCGTTGGTCCGCCGGCCGTCGCTGTGGCCCACGGCGGTCCGCCAGTGGTGGCGCCTCGTCCCGACGCGGTGGTGGCGCACGCCGCCGTTCCTGCCGTTGCCGGCGCGTGAGTACATCGCCTTCCGCACCCTCACCCAGCACGGCGATACCCGCACCAGCGCGTCACCCGCCGATGTGGTGAACTACCTGGCGTGGTGCCGGGCCTGGGACGCACGCAGAGACGCTGACGAGGGACCATGCGGAGCGCGCTCGTCCTCAATGCCAGTTACGAGCCGCTCAGCGTCGTCCCGGCCCGCCGGGCCGCCTGCCTCGTCCTCGCCGACAAGGCCGACGTGATCGAGGAGGACGGCACCCACCTGCGGTCGCCGTCCATCGTGCTGCCGAGCCCGCTCGTGATCCGTCTGCGCTACATGGTCAAGGTGCCGTTCCACCGGCGCACGGCGCTGTCGCGCCGAGCCGTGTTCGCCCGTGACGACTACCGCTGCCAGTACTGCGGGCGGGTCGCCGACTCGATCGACCACGTGCTGCCACGGTCGCGCGGCGGCGAGCACGTATGGGAGAACGTCGCTGCGGCGTGCCGGCCGTGCAACCTGCAGAAGCGCGACCGCACGCCGGACGAGGCGGGCATGCGACTGGCCCGCCCGTGCCACGCCCCGCGGTCGACGGCGTGGGTGGTGGTCAGCGTGGCCCGGGTGCCCGAGGCCTGGAAGCCGTACCTCGCCATCGCGTCCTGATGGCGGTCGTGGTCGACCGCGGGTCGGCGGCCGACTTCCACGCCAGGACGATCCCCGAGCCGGCCGAGCTGGTGACGTGGGTGTTCGACGTCGCCCGGCCGGCCCTGGTGCTCGGGTCAGGGCAGCGC
Source organism: uncultured Acidimicrobiia bacterium (assembly GCA_963784255.1). Taxonomy (GTDB): domain Bacteria; phylum Actinomycetota; class Acidimicrobiia; order Acidimicrobiales; family Ilumatobacteraceae; genus JALZMG01. Next base: position 204,718 of record CAWAQO010000012.1, read on the forward strand.
GACGCGGTGGCCGACGGGGAGGGCTGCCGCGTGGCCGGCGTCGACGTCGTGCGACGGCGCAGTGGGGGCGGCGCCGTGCTGCTGCTGCCCGGCGAGGTGGTGTGGTTCGACGTCGTGGTCCCCGCCGCCCACCTGCGCGGCACGGGCGTGGGCGACGACGTCCGCGCGTCGATGGTCTGGTTCGGCGACCACGTCGCAGCCGCGCTGGGTGATCTCGGGGCCGGCGAGGTCGCCGTCCACGACGGCGGGATGGTGTGCTCGTCGTGGTCGCCGCTGGTGTGCTTCGCCGGCATCGGTCCGGGTGAGGTGCTCCGGGCGGGGGAGAAGCTCGTCGGCATCAGCCAGCGGCGGACGCGTGCGGCGTCGCGGTTCCAGTGTGCCGTGCACGTCGCCTGGTCGCCCAACGCGCTGACCCCGCTGCTGGCCGACCACCCGCCGGCCGACGGCCTGCCGCCGGTGGCCACGCTGCCGCCCGAGGTCGCCGCCGCCCTCCCCCCGCCGTCGACGCCGCCCTGCGCGCCTGACGGCCCCCGGCGAAGCCGGGGGGCCGGAACCTCGAACTGGGCGGGATCCGTCGCACCTGTTGGTGACGTTCCCGCCCAGATGGCGGGGCGGGGCGCGAAAAGGGGGCAAGTGGGGGAGATTGGTTGACTTAGGGGGGCACGGGGGGGCAGAGTGGGGGCCGGTGGGGACGGTCCCGGGTCCCCAACGAGGCAGCCGACCGGGGCGCGGAGCAGGAAGGGTGCGGGTTCTGCCGCGATGTTCGTCGGGGTCCACGAGCGCCAACTCGACGACAAGGGCCGCCTCGCCCTCCCGTCGGCGTTCCGCTCGCTGCTCGGCGACCACTGCTACCTCCTCATGGGCGAGGACCGCTGCGTCAACGTCCTCGCCGGCGAGGAGTTCGAGCGCCTCGCCAACCGCGTGATGGAGCAGGTCCGCCAGGGTGAGATCAGCCTCACCCGCCAGCGCGCCCTCGCCGGGTCGGCCACGCTGGTCGCCCTCGACAAGCAGGGCCGCATCACGATCGACGAGAAGCTGCGCGGCTACGCCCGCCTCGCGCCGAGCAGCAAGGTCATCGTGTCCGGGAACCTCGACCGCGCCGAGGTGTGGTGCGAGGAGAACTACGAGCGGATCGCCGCCGCCGGCCGAGGCGAGCTGGCAGGGGGCGCGGAGTGAGCACCGACGACGACTTCCGCCACCAACCGGTGATGCGCGATGAGATCGTCGCCGCCTTCTCGACGGTCCCGCCGGGCACCGTGCTCGACGCCACCCTGGGCGCCGGCGGCCACAGCGAGGCCCTGTTGGAGAGCCGCGACGACCTCGCCGTGCTCGGCGTCGACCGCGATCCGGACGCCCTGGCGGCCGCGACGAGCCGGCTCGCCCGCTTCGGCGACCGCTTCCGTGCCGTGCACCGCCGCTTCGACGACCTCGGCGACGTGCTACCGCCGGCCGACGACGGCGAGGACGGGCTGAGCGGCGCGCTGTTCGACCTCGGCGTCTCCTCGCCGCAGCTCGACCGCGGCGAGCGCGGCTTCTCCTACCGCCAGGACGGACCGCTCGACATGCGCATGGACCGAACCGAACCGTGGTCGGCGTCCGACGTCGTCAACGGGTACGACGTCGACCAGCTGGCGTCGGTCATCCGCCGCTACGGCGACGAGCGCTTCGCCGCCCGCATCGCCAGGGCGATCGTGGCGGCGCGACCGATCGAGACGACCGTCGAGCTCGCCGCCGTGGTGACCGCCGCCATCCCCGCCGCGGCCCGCCGCACCGGTGGGCACCCGGCGACGCGCACGTTCCAGGCCATCCGCATCGAGGTCAACGGCGAGCTCGACGCGCTCCCTGACGCCCTCGACGCCGCCATCGGCGCCACGCGTCCCGGTGGCCGCGTCGCCGTGCTGTCGTACCACTCCGGCGAGGACCGCATCGTCAAGGAGCGCTTCCGCGTCGCGACCGGTGCCTGCGCCTGCCCTCCCGACCTGCCGTGCGTGTGCGGCGCCGTGCAGACCGTCCGCCTCGTCCGTGGGATCCCCCGCCGGCCGTCCGCGGAGGAGGCAGCCGGCAACCGCCGCGCCGTCTCGGCCCGCCTGCGCGTCGCCGAGCGCGTCCCGACACGAAAGGCGCGGACGTGAGCGCGGCGATGCCGGTTCGGCGTGTCGCCGCCCCCCGTCGCCGACCGCCCGGCACGCCACGGGCGACGACGCGGCCGGTCGCCGCCACGCCGACGAAGTCGACGCGTCCGCAGCTGCGCATCGTGCCCCGGCCGCGCCTGGCCATCAACGCCGCACTCGTGCTGGGCGTCGTGATCGTCGGCTTGATGCTCGCTGTTGTCGTCCTGCACACCCGCCTCGCCGAGCGCCAGCTCGAGATCGACCGCATCGAGCAGGCCGTCACGGACGCCCGGGAACGGTTCGACGTGCTGCGCCAGCAGCGCGCCGAGCTGCGCTCGCCCACGCGGCTCGGCGCCGAGAGCGCCGAGCTGGGGATGCACGTGCCCCCAGAGACGGAGTTCCTCCCCGTCGATCCGGCGACCCTGGCCCAGGTGATCGCCGCCGCCGGCACGGTCGACGCCGCCGGCGGCCTGAGCGATCCCGCCGACCCCCTCGAGCAGATCCGCCGCGTCAAGGCCAGCGCCGGGACGGGGCCGTGACCGGGCACTCACGCGACGCCGGCCGGCGTCGACAGCACGCGCCGACCCGCCGAGCTGCCACGGCGGGTCGGCGCCACGGCGGGCCGCCGGGCCACTCCGCCCCGGCACCGGCGGCCCGCCGGGCAACCGCGCCGCGTCGAACCGTGCGTCCCGACGCGCCCCGCCGCACGCCGCGCCCGGATCCCACGCGCGCCAAGCGGGCCGTGCGCACGGTTGCCCCTCCGCGCCGGCCACCGACGCGCCGGCCCCGCCGGCCGGATCCGCGCCAGCGGGCGCGGCGCACGATCCGCGCCCGCACGTCGCGGCTCGCCACGCGCTTCTCGGCCGGACGGCCCCGCCGCCGGCTCATCACCACGCTCGTCGTGATGCTGCTCGTGCTCGCGGCCGTGCTCGTCAAGGTCGGCCTGCTCCAGACGATGCAGGGCGACAGCCTGCGCAGCGCGGCGACGCAGCAGTGGACCCGCGATCGGGCGCTACGGGCCCAGCGCGGCTCGATCTTCGACCGCAACGGCGAGGAGCTGGCGCTGTCGGTCCCGGCGAGCACCGTCGCCGTCGATCCCCGGCAGGTGGCCGACCCGGTGAGCGCGGCGGCGGTGTTCGCCGACGTGCTCGACCTGTCGGCCGAGCGGCGCGACGAGCTGGCGGAGGCGATGGCCGACAAGGACCGCGGCTTCCTGTACGTGGCCCGCCAGGCCGACGACGCGGCCGCCGAGCAGCTAGCCACGCTGCGGCTGGCCGGCGTGTCGATCTACCGCGAGGACCGGCGGATCCTGCCGGGCGGCGACACCGGCCGGAGCGTGATCGGGCGCACCGACATCGACGGCGTCGGCATCGCCGGCCTCGAGCTGCAGTACGACAACGTGCTCACCGGGACGCCTGGCGAGATGACGCTCGAGGTCGCGCCAGGCGGACGCTCGATCGCCGGGAGTGAGCAGGTCGTCCGCGAGCCGGTCGCCGGCAACGACATCGTCCTCACGATCGATCGCTCCGTGCAGTACGCCGCCGAGCAGGCGCTGCTCAAGCGCGTCGCCGAGACGGGCGCCCGCGGCGGCCAGGCCATCGTGATGGGCTCGAAGACCGGCGAGGTCGTGGCGATGGCCTCCGTCCGCATCAACGACGCCGGCGTGTACGAGGTCACATCGGGCAACTACTCGGCGGTCGACGCCTACGAGCCGGGTTCGGTCGGCAAGGTCATCACGATCTCCGGCGCACTCAACGAGGGGACCGTGACCCCGGAGTCCAGCTTCGTGGTCCCGTGGCAGAAGCGGTACACACGCCGTGGCGACATGCTCCACGACTCCCACATGCACGGCGACGAGGTGATGAACGTCGAGCAGATCCTCGTCGAGTCGTCGAACATCGGCACGATCACCGTCTCCGAGACGATGGGCTTCGAGCGCCAGCACCACTACATGACCGAGTTCGGGCTGGGCCAGGAGACGGCGCTGCACTTCCCCGACGAGACGCCCGGCATCCTCGCCCCGTGGCAGGAGTGGGAGGGCACGGAGAAGTTCACCGTCGCCTACGGCCAGGGCGTGGCGAGCAGCCCGATCCAGCTGATCTCGGCCGTCAACGTGATCGCCAACGACGGCACCTACGTGGCGCCGAAGCTCGTGATGGGCACCGTCGACGGCGACGGCGACGTGCACGAGATGCCGGCGTCGGCGACCCGTGAGGTGATCCGTCCCGAGGTGGCCCAGCAGATGCAGCTGATGATGCGCCAGGTCGTCTGCCGCGGCACCGCCAAGCAGGCCCGTGTGCCGGGGCTGTCGATCGCCGGCAAGACGGGAACCGGCTACATCGCCCAGCCCGACGGCGGCTACGACCTGCCGGACGGCACCAAGGCGTACTACGCCAGCTTCGTCGGCTTCCTGCCGGCCGAGGACCCGCAGGTCACCATCCTGGTGTCGATCGACCAGCCCCGCCCGGACAGCAACGACCGCTTCGGCGGTACGGCCGCCGCCCCCGTGTTCCGGGAGCTGGCGCCGACCATGATCCACGAGCTCGGCATCGAGCCGCCGCCGGGATCAGTGGGATGTGAGGAGTGAAGCTTGCGGCCTTGCTCCCCGTCCTCCCATCGTGGCTCGAACCACGGCTGATCGGCAGCGGAGAGGTCGACGTCGCCGGGATCAGCCACGACTCCCGCGCCGTCGCGCCGGGTGACGTCTTCGCCTGCCTGCGCGGCGAGCACGCCGACGGCCACGACTTCGCCGAGGCGGCCGTCGGGGCGGGCGCGGCGGCGCTGCTCGTCGACCACCCGCTGCCGGTGGACGTCCCCCAGCTGGTCGTCCGCGACACGAGGGCGGCGATCGGGCCGCTGGCGGCGGGCGTGCACGGCCGGCCGAGCGACGACCTCGTGATGGTCGGCATCACGGGGACGAACGGCAAGACCACCACCGCCCACCTCATGGCGGCGATCACCGAGGCGGCGGGGTGGCCGACCACGGTGATCGGCACGCTGTCGGGTGCCCACACCACGCCGGAGGCGCCCGAGCTGCAGGCCCGGCTGGCCGAGGCGCGGCGGGCGGGTGACCGGGCGGTCGTGATGGAGGTGTCCTCGCACGCCCTCGCCCTGCACCGCGCCGACGGCACCCGGTTCGCCGCCGCGGTGTTCACCAACCTCGGCGTCGACCACCTGGACCTGCACGGCACGGTGGAGCAGTACTTCCGGGCCAAGGCCCGGCTGTTCACGCCGGAGCTGGCTGCGGTCGGGGTGACCAACGTGGACGACCCGCACGGCCGTCTGCTGCTCGACAGCGCGACGATCGACATGGTGCCGTACTCGCGCGCCGACGTGTCGGACGTGGAAGTCGACGTCGCGCGGCACGCCTACACCTGGCGGGGCCGGCGGATCGAGGTGGCGCTCGGCGGCAGCTTCAACGTGCTCAACTCGCTGGCCGCCGCCACGACGGCCGCCACCCTCGGCATCGATGTCGACGCGATCGTCGCCGGGCTGGCCGCGGCGAAGCCGGTGCCGGGCCGGTTCGAGCGGGTCGGGACCGGCGACGGCCCGACCGTCGTGGTCGACTACGCCCACACGCCCGACGGCCTCGAGGAGGTCATCGGGGCCGCTCGGGACGTCGCCGGCGGGCGGGTCATCGTCGTGTTCGGCTGCGGCGGCGACCGCGACCGGACCAAGCGGCCGCGGATGGGCGCCGTGGCCGCCCGCCTGGCCGACGCCGTCGTCGTGACATCTGACAACCCACGGTCCGAGGACCCGGCCGCCATCATCTCCGACGTGATGGGCGGCGTGGCGGCAGCGGACCGCAGCAGGGTGACCGTGGACCCCGATCGCGTGGCGGCGATCCGGACGGCGATCGGGATGGCCGGACCCGACGATGTCGTGGTGGTCGCCGGCAAGGGGCACGAGCGGACCCAGACCATCGGCGACCGCGTGATCGAGCTCGACGACCGGGCGGTCGTCCGCGAGATCCTGGGAGCACCCTCGTGATCGCCGCCATGTGCGTTCCCTGGCCACGCAGGCCATTGGTGGCCGTTCGCTCGCTGGCGCTCGCTCACTCGCACCGAACGAGGGCCGTCCGATGATCGCGGTCATGATCGCCGGCGTGACGGCGGGGTTGCTGTCGCTGTTCGTCACCCGGGGCCTGATCTCGGCCTTCCGCACCCGCGGCCTCGGCCAGCCGATCCTCGGCAAGGAGGACCGCGGCCCGGAGCACCACATGGCCAAGCAGGGCACCCCGACGATGGGCGGCATCGCCATCCTCGTCGCCGCCCTCGTCGGCTGGCTGGTGGCCCATGTGCGCCGTGGGCTGCCGTTCTCCGACCAGGCCCTGATCGTGTGGGTCGGCATCCTGGCGATGGCCTTCATGGGCTTCCTCGACGACTTCATCAAGGTGCGCAAGCGGCACAACCGGGGCATCTTCTGGAAGCAGAAGAACTACGTGACGATGCTGATCAGCTTCGGCATCGCCTGGTGGCTGGTGGCGGCGACGGGCATCGCCAAGACCGTGTCGTTCACGCGGGCCGACTACCCCGGTTGGGAGCTCCCGACCGCGGTGTGGGTGGTGTGGGCGGGGCTGATCATCTGGGCCACGACCAACGCCGTCAACGTCACCGACGGGCTCGACGGCCTGGCCGGCGGTTCGGCGCTGATGGGCTTCGGCGCCTTCATGATCATCGGCTACTGGGCGTTCCGGAACCCCGAGATCTACGGCGGCGTCGTCAACCCGCTGGACCTCGCCGCCATCGCCGCCGCCTTCGCCGGCGCCTGCATGGGCTTCCTGTGGTTCAACGCCGCCCCGGCGCGCATCATCATGGGCGACGTCGGCGCCCTCGGGCTCGGGTCGGCGCTGGCCCTCATGGCGCTGACGATGGACACCCAGATCCTGCTGCTGCTGATCTGCGGGCTCAACGTCATCGAGGCCGGGTCGGTGGCCCTGCAGATGGCCGTCTTCAAGGCCAGCGGCCGGCGCAAGCGGCTGTTCCGGATGTCGCCGATCCACCACCACTTCGAGCTGGTCGGCTGGCCGGAGACGACCGTGATCATCCGCTTCTGGCTGATCGCCGCCGTCTGTGTCGCCGCCGCCCTCGGCCTGTTCATCGCCGACTTCACGCGCGATCTCGGCGGACCTGCCGTGATGTTGGTCTCGCTCGCTCGGAGCTCGCGTTGAAGGCGCTGGTCTACGGGCTCGCCGTCGCCGGCGCGGCCACGGTGCGCGCCTTGCGCCAGCGCGGCGTCGACGTGATCGTCGCCGACGACCGCGTCGACGACGCCAAGCGGGCCCTCGCCGCCGAGCTCGACGTCGAGCTGGCCGGCCCGGCGGCCGACCTCTCGTCGCTGGTCGGTGCGGTCGACGTCGTCGTGCCGGCGCCCGGGGTGCCCGAGACGCACCCGCTGTTCGCCGCCGCCGCGGTCGCCGGCCGGCCCGTGCGCAGCGAGATCGAGCTGGCCTACCGCTGGGAGCAGGAGCGCCCGGGCGGGCCGCGGCCGATGCTCACGGTCACCGGCACCGACGGCAAGACGACCACGACGCTGTGGGCCGTGGAGATGCTGGCGGCGGGCGGTGTGGCCGGCGGTGGCCGCCGGCAACACCGACGTGCCGCTGGTGACCGCGCTCGACCTCGACGTCGACGCCTTCGTCGTCGAGTGCACGAGCTTCCGGCTGGCCGCCACGTCCCGGTTCCGCGGCGAGGCCGCCGTCTGGCTGAACCTTGCTCCCGACCACCTCAACTGGCACGCGTCGATGGACACCTACGAGGCGGCCAAGGCGCGGCTGTTCGACCAGCAGCGGCCCGGCGACGTGGCCATCGGGTTCGCCGACGATCCCGTCGTGATGCGTCACCTGCGCGCGGCGCCGGGGCGCCGGCGCACGTTCGCCCTCACCGGGGCCGACTACCGCGTCGAGGACGGCGCGCTCGTCGGGCCGGCCGGCGCCCTCGGTGCCGTCGCCACGCTGCGGCGGACGCTGCCCCACGACCTCACCAACGGGCTGGCCGCGGCCAGCCTGGTGCTCGAAGCCGGCCTCGCCGGCCGCGATGCGGTGGCCGCCGGGTTGGCGTCGTTCACGGGCCCGCCCCACCGCATCGAGCTCGTCGGCGAGGACGGCGACGTCCGCTGGTACAACGACTCCAAGGCGACGACCCCGCACGCGGCGTCGGCGGCCATCCGGGCCTTCGACCACGTCGTCCTGATCGCCGGCGGGCTCAACAAGGGCCTCGACCTGGCCCCGATGGCCGCTGAACGGGCGCGCCTGCGGACCGTGGTCGCCATCGGCGACGCCGCCGATGTCGTCGCCGCCACGTTCGACGGCGTCGCGCCCGTCGTCCGGGCGACGTCGATGGAGGAGGCGGTGGCCCTCGCCGGCGCCGCGGCCCGCCCGGGGGACGCCGTGCTGCTGTCGCCGGGCTGCGCCAGCTTCGACTGGTACCCCGACGGCGGGTATCCCGCCCGCGGCGACGACTTCCGCCGGCTCGTCCACCACCACCTCACGGCAGGAGCAGGAGCATGAGCACCAGCACCGAGGCGCTCGACCGGACCCGCACCGGCTCGATGACCGTGGCCGACCGCCGCCGTGCCGCGCTCGAACGTCTGCACGGCGGGGCCGGGCGCATCCCGGCCCGCCGGCCGTCCGAGTCGACCACGACAGGGCGCGACGAGCGGGTGCGCTTCTGGGACGTCCAGCGCGGCCCGGCTCCGGCCGCCTACTACGTGATCGGCATCGTCGTCGCCGTCTTCGTCATGCTCGGCCTCGTCATGGTGCTGTCGGCGTCGGCCGCCGTGCAGGCGGCCAAGGGCAACAGCCCCTACCACATCTTCAACCGGCAAGTGTCGTGGGCGGCGATCGGGCTGATCGGGTTGGTCGTCGCCATGCGCCTGCACCTCGTCTGGGTGCGGCGGCTGGCCGTCCCCCTGCTCGTGCTGGCGGCGGCCGGGATGGCGCTGCCCTTCGTGCCCGGCGTCGGCGCCACGGTCAACGATGCCCGGGCGTGGGTGGTCCTCGGCGGCTTCAGCCTGCAGCCGTCGGAGTTCCTCAAGCTGGCCCTCGTGCTGTTCGCGGCGTCGCTGCTGGCCCGCCGCGAGGCCGTCCTGTCCGATGTCCGCCGCAGCCTGCGGCCGGTGATCGCCATGGCCGTCCTGGCCTCCGCCGCCTGCCTCGCGCAGGGCGACCTCGGGTCGGCGATCGTGATGTGCGCCATCGTGCTGGCGGTCGGCTTCATCGGTGGCGTGCCGCTGTCGCCGATGCTGGTGACCGGGCTGGCCACAGCGGCCGCCGGCCTCGGCTTCGTCTTCTCCACCGAGTACCGCTACAACCGCTTCACCGCGTTCCTCGACATCACCGGCCACCGCGACCACCTGTCGTACCAGACGTACCAGGGCTTCTTGTCGATCGCCGACGGCGGTCTCACCGGCTCGGGCGTCGGCGCCGGCAACGGCAAGCTCGGCTACCTACCGCTCGCCCACAGCGACTTCATCTTCGCCGTCATCGCCGACGAGCTCGGGTTCGTCGGCTCGCTGGCCGTCATCGGTGGGTTCATGGTGCTGGTGTGGTTCGGCATCCAGGTGGCGCTGGCCGCACCGGACCGCTTCGGCATGCTCCTCGCCGGCGGCATCGCGTCATGGTTCGGCGTGCAGGCGGTGATCAACCTCGGCGGGCGTCACTGGCCTCTTGCCGGTGACCGGCCTGACGCTGCCGTTCTTCTCCGCCGGCGGCTCCTCCCTGTTCGTCTCGATGACCGCGGCCGGCCTCCTCCTGAACGTCGCCCGCCGCGCCGCGATGACGTCGTCCTGTCGTTTGGACACGGCCGGATCGGGCCGTGATCAAACGACAGAACGGGGGGTGTTCGCCGTCATCACCGGTGGTGGGACGGCCGGGCACGTGCTGCCGGCGCTGGCCATCGCCGAGGCCCTCGTCGACGCCGGCCACGATCCCGCCGAACTGCACTACGTCGGTGCCCAGCGGGGGATCGAGACCCGGCTGCTGCCGGCCACGCCGTACCCGCACACGTTCCTCGACGTCGTCGGCCTGCAGCGCCAGCTCAACACGCGGAACCTGCGCATCAACGCCAGCCTGGCGCCGAAGCTGGCCGCGGCGACCCGGCGGGCGACGGCACTGCTGCGCGAGCTGCGACCCCGGGTCGCGGTGTCGGTCGGCGGGTACGCCAGCTTGCCGGCCGTGCTCGCCGCCCGCCGCCTGGACGTGCCCATCGTCGTGGTCAGCTACGACCGGCGACCGGGGCGGGCCAGCGCGCTCGCCGCTCGCCTGGCGGCCGCCTCGGCGGTCGCCTTCCCGGACTCGCCGCTGCCGCGCGCCGTCGTCACCGGGGCGCCGGTGCGACGGGACATCCTGGCCGTCGACCGCGACCGTCAGCGCACCGAAGCCCGCCACGAGCTGGGCCTCCCGGTCGACCGGTTCGTGGTCGCCGTCACGGGCGGCTCGCAGGGCTCGGCGGCCCTCAACGGCGCCGTGGCCAGCTACGTCTCCGCACCACGCCGACGACACCGGGCTCGCCGTCCGCCAGATCGTCGGCGAGCGCTTCCTGCCCGCCGTGCCCACCGTCGGCGACGGCTCGACCGGCGTGGCCCACCAGGTCGTCGGCTACGACGACCGCCTGGAGCTGACCTATGCGGCGTGCGACCTGCTGATCGGGCGGGGCGGCGCCAGCACCGTCGCCGAGGTGGCCGTGACCGGCACGCCGGCGGTCCTGGTGCCCTGGTCGGGCGCCGCCGAGGACCATCAGACGCTCAACGTGCGCTGGCTCGCCGACCAGGGCGGGGCCGTGCTGCTCGCCGAGCCCGACCTCGCCGAGCTCGGCGCCACGATCGACCGCCTGCGCGATGATGACGCCGCCCGCGCCGCCCTGGGCGAACGAGCCGGGGCCGCCGGGGAGGTGCACCGCGCCGGGACCTTGGCCGCCCTGATCGAACGTGTCGCTCTAGCCTCTACCGGAACGTGACCGCCGTCGTCCCCACCCCTTCTCCGGCCCCGGCCGCCCCGCTCGACCTGTCCAGCCCCCTCCGCCTCCACGTCGTCGGCGTCGGCGGGCCGGGCATGAGCGCGATCGCCATCGCCCTGGCCGAGATGGGCCACACCGTGTCCGGGAGCGACCTCCGCGAGCAGCCGATCCTCGACCGGGTGCGCGCCGCCGGCGTGACGGTCCACGTCGGCCACGACCCGGCGGTCGTCGACGGCTGCGACGCCGTCACGGCGTCGACGGCCATCCCGGCGGGCAACGTCGAGCTGCGGGCCGCCCGCGAGTCCGGGATCCCCACGTTGCGGCGGGCCGGGATGCTCGCCGCCATGTGCGCACAGGCGCGCGCCGTCGCGGTGGCCGGCACCCACGGCAAGACCACGACGTCGTCGATGCTCATGCTGATGCTCGCCGACGGCGGGTTCAGCCCGAGCTTCGTCATCGGCGGCGACGTCGCCGACGCCGGCACCGGCGCCCACTGGGCCGGTGGCGAGTGGTTCGTCGTCGAGGCCGACGAGAGCGACGGGACCCACCTCGAACTGCCGCTCGAGGCGACGATCCTCACCAACATCGACCTCGACTTCCTCGAGCACTACGGGTCGTTCGAGGCGCTCGTCGACGGCTTCGACCGCTACCTCGGCCAGGTCGGGGGGCCCACGGTGGTCTGTGTCGACGACCCGCTGTGTGCCGCCATGGCCGTCCGCCACGGTGCCGTCACCTACGGCCTCGCCGGGGGCGCCGACTTCCGCGCCGTCGACCTGACGGCGGACGGCGGGTCGTTCTCCTTCGCCGTCGAGCGGGCGTCCGCCGGCGGACCCGTGGCGCTCGGCCGGATCGCGCTGCCACTGCGCGGGGTGCACAACGTCGTCAACGCCCTCGGCGCCATCGCCATGGCCGTCACGCTCGGTGTCCCGTTCGAGTCGTGCGCCTCGGCGCTGGCCCGGTTCGGGGGTGTCGCCCGCCGCTTCGACATCCGCGGCGTCGACGGGGGAGCCACGTTCGTCGACGACTACGCCCACCTGCCCGCGGAGATCGCGGCCGTCATCGCCGCCGCCCGCGACAGCGGCGACGGGTGGCGGCGCGTCATCGCGGCCTTCCAGCCGAACCGCTTCAACCGCATCGCCGAGATGTGGCGCGAGTACGCCGACGCCTTCGTCGGCGCCGACGTCGCGGTCATCACGGACGTCTACTCGTCGGGGACCACACCGATCCCCGGTGTCACCGGCCGCCTGGTCGTGAACGCCGTCCTCGACGCCCACCCGACGGCCCGAGTGGTCTGGCTCCCCCGGCGCGACGACATGGTCTCGTTCCTCGCCGGCGAGGTCGGTCCGGGCGACGTGTGCATCTCGATGGGCTGCGGCGACATCGCCACGCTGCCCGACGAGGTGCTGGCGCGCCGCGCCCACCTGAGGTCGCGGTGATGGCGACCGTCGTCGACCTCGCCAGCGCGGTCGCCGTCGCGGCCGAGATCCTCGGTCCCGCCGCCGTCCTCGACGAACCGCTCGGCCCGCTCACGACCTACCGCGTCGGCGGGCCGGCCGCCATCCTCGTGCGGGCGCGCGACCGCGACGATCTCGCGGCGGTGGCGGCTGCCCGCGCCGCCTCCGGGCTGCCCGTGCTGGTGGTCGGGCGGGGCTCGAACCTGCTGGTGGCCGACGAGGGCTTCGCCGGCATCGCCGTGAGCGTCATCGACCTGGCCGTCGTCGAACTGCCAGCCGGCGACGACCCCCCGATCGTCACGGCCGCCGGTGGGGTGGCCCTGCCGGTGCTGGCGCGGCGGACGGCGGCGGCCGGCCTGCGCGGCTTCGAGTGGGCGGTCGGCGTGCCGGGCTCGATCGGCGGCGCCGTGCGGATGAACGCCGGCGGGCACGGTTCGGACATCGCCGCCTGCCTCGTCGACGTGGAACTGCTCGATCTGGCCGCGGTGGCGCCGGTCGCCGTGCACGTCGCCGCCGATGAGCTCGGCCTGCGCTTCCGCGGTTCTGACGTGACCGACGAGCAGGTCGTCGTCTCGGCCCGGCTGCGCCTGTGGCGCGGCGACGTCGCCGCGGCCGAGGCCGAGATCTCCGAGATCGTGCGCTGGCGCCGCGAGCACCAGCCGGGCGGCCAGAACTGCGGGTCGGTGTTCGTCAACCCGGTGCCCGGCGAGGTCAGCGCCGGCCAGCTCGTCGACGGGCTCGGCCTGCGCGGCCTGCGCTCCGGCACGGCGTGGGTCTCCGAGAAGCACGCCAACTTCATCCAGGCCGCCGAGGGTGGCCGGGCCGCCGACGTGCGGGCGCTGATCGAGGAGGTGCGGCGGCGCGTCGCCGAGGCCACCGGCTTCCGGCTGCGCAGCGAGGTGCGCCTCGTCGGGTTCGGCGACGGCGTCGAGCAGCGGAGCCTGCCGTGAGCCGGCGCGACCCACCGTCGCGATCGCTGCCCGGCCCGGACGTGCCGTCGCCCGAGGTCCTCGACGAGCTGCTCCAGGCGTTCGCCGCCGACGTCGGCGAGCGACACCGGCTCGAGGACATCGACCTCGCCAGCCCGGAGGTCGACGAGCTGATCGGCGAGCCGCCGCCGACCCAGCCGACGCCGCCGCCGCAACCCCAGCCCGAGGCTGACGTCGAGGTCGAGGTCGAGGTCGAGGGCAAGGCTGAAGGCGAGGTCGAGACCGCGACCGTGGTCCGCACGGACCCTGAACCTCGACCTGAGCCTGAACCTGGAGCAGAGGTCGAGAGCGCCCGAGCGACGACGATCGTGATCAGCGCCGAGCACGAACGACCCGACGCCGAGTACCTCGAGCCGCTCGCCGCGCCGGGCACGGAGGGCACCGGCACCGCCCCACCCGGCACGGTGTTCATCGATGATCGCGACGACGCCGCCGCCGGCGACGTCGTGGCCATGGAGGTCGCCACCAGCGCCACGCGCATCGAGCCCCGGCTCCGCGAGCGGCGCATCGCCGTGCGGCGGGCTGTGGGACGCAAGCGCCTGAAGTGGGTGTTCATCGCAACGCTGGTGCTGGGCGTCATCGTCGCCGGCTTGGCCGTGCTCGGTTCGTCGCTGTTCGCCATCGAGGACGTCGAGGTCGAGGGCGCCGTCTACACCGACCAGGCCGCCTTGGCGGCCGTCGTCGACGACCTCGTCGGCACGCCGGTCCTGCGCGCCGACACGGAGGCGGCCGAGCAGACGCTCGAAGCGATCCCGTGGGTGGAGGACGCCCGGGTGACGACGGACTTCCCGCACGGGGCCACCATCGAGCTGCGCGAACGGGCGCCGGCAGCGACGTTCGCCGGCGCCGACGGCCGCTTCCGGGTCATCGACCGCGACGGCCGTGTGCTCGACGTCCTCGACAGCCAGCCTGTCGAATACCTGCTGCTCACGAGCCAGGACACGCCGGACCTCGAGCCCGGCCAGTTCGCGCCGCCGGGGTTCAGTGCCGCGGCCGGCCTCGTCGACGCGCTGACGCCCGAGGTGCGGGCGAGGGCGCAGTCCGTCGCCACCACCGGCGACGGGAGCGACCTCCGACTGTCGCTGGTCGGCCCGCCGGGACCGGGGTTCGAGGTGCGCTTCGGCGCCGCCCGGGATCTCGTGACCAAGCTGGTGCGCCTGCAGACGTGGCTGCACAAGCTCGACGAGGATGCCATCGCCTACCTCGACGTGTCGACGAACGAGGTGATCACAGGATGACGGGAGACGCCCCGACAGGCTCCCGACGTGGGAGGATGCACCGCTTTCCGCCCGGGACGTGCGAGGATGGGCCCAACACCGGGACGATCACATGACCCCACGAGCCAACATCGACGATTCCACCACAGGGAGGTCCCGCTGATGGCCGGCGCGCCCCAGAACTATCTCGCCGTGATCAAGGTCATCGGCGTCGGCGGTGGCGGTGTCAACGCTGTCAACCGGATGATCGACGCGGGGCTCAAGGGCGTCGAGTTCATCGCTGTCAACACCGACGCCCAGGCGCTCCTGATGAGCGACGCCGATCTCAAGCTGGACATCGGCCGCGACTCGACGCGCGGGCTCGGCGCCGGCAGCGACCCCGAGGTGGGCCGCTCGGCATCGGAGTCGCACCACGAAGAGATCGAGGAGATGATCAAGGGCGCCGACATGGTGTTCATCACCGCCGGCGAGGGTGGTGGCACGGGCACCGGCGGAGCGCCCGTGATCGCCGAGATCGCCCGTGGACTGGGGGCGTTGACCATCGGTGTGGTCACCCGTCCGTTCTCGTTCGAGGGCCGCCGGCGCGCGGTACAAGCCGACAACGGCGTGCAGAAGCTGAAGGAGAAGGTCGACACCCTCATCGTCATCCCCAACGACCGCCTGCTGACGGTCGCCAACGAGAAGACGAGCGTGCTCAACGCCTTCAAGATGGCCGACGAGGTCCTGCTCCAAGGTGTGTCGGGCATCACCAACCTGATCACGACGCCCGGCCTCATCAACACCGACTTCGCCGACGTCAAGATGGTGCTCTCGCAGGCCGGTTCGGCCCTGATGGGCATCGGCCAGGCGGGCGGCGACGACCGCGCCGTGGCCGCCGCCAAGTCGGCCATCTCCAGCCCGCTCCTCGAGGCGGCCATCGACGGTGCCCGCGGCGTGCTGCTCAACATCACGGGGCCGTCGAGCATGGGGCTGTTCGAGATGAACGCCGCCGCCGAGGTCATCCACGGCGTCGCCCACGCCGACGCCAACATCATCTTCGGCACCGTGATCGACGACGAGATGGGCGACGAGGTCAAGGTGACGGTCATCGCCGCCGGCTTCGACCGCCTCGACGGCGCCGGCAGCACCGCCGCCAAGCAGCCGACGTCGATCTCCGAGCTGTTCGCCGAGGACGAGGCCGACCCGCTCGACACCGACGACGACGACGACTTCGACGTCCCGTCCTTCCTGCGCTGACGGCCGTCGACCCCACCCGTGTCGCGACGAACGTGGCCGCCGCGCGGGCGCGCATCGATGCCGCCGCCGGCGGCCGCCCCGTCGAGCTGCTGGCGGTGACCAAGGGCTTCGGCGCCGACGCCGTGGTGGCGGCGGCCGACGCCGGGTGCCGGGCCTTCGGCGAGAACTACGCCCAGGAGCTGCTGGCCAAGCGCGACGCGCTGCGCGCCGCCGGCGCCCACGTCCACTTCATCGGTCGGCTGCAGTCGAACAAGGTGCGCGTCCTGGTCGGCGTGGTCGACGTGTGGGAGTCCGTCGACCGTCCCGCGCTCGTCGACGAGCTGGCCCGGCGGGCGCCGGGCGCCTCGATCCTCGTGCAGGTCAGCCCGCCCGGCGAGGTCGGCAAGGGCGGCTGCCCGCCCGACGACGTCCCGGCGCTCGTCGAGCGGGCCACGGCGGCGGGACTGCGCGTCGACGGGCTGATGGCCGTCGGACCGACCAGCGGGGGACCCGAGGCGGCGCGGCCGGTGTTCCGCACCGCCCGCCGTCTCGCCGACGAGCTCGGGCTGGCGACGTGTTCGATGGGCATGACCGACGACCTCGAGGTGGCCGTCGAGGAGGGGTCGACACGCGTGCGGCTGGGTACCGCCTTGTTCGGACGGCGCCCGTGATCGGCGTTCTCCGGCCACGCCGGCCTGTCCACGGCCCGTTCGACCTCATGAGATAGCCTCCGCGGCGCAGGAGGAACCGGATGTCATTCTGGAAGAAGACCATGGACTACCTCGGTCTCGGGCCTGACGACGCGTACGACGACTACGACGATCAGCCTGAGGCCGAGCCACCGGCGCGGGGCTCGCGCTCGGCGTCCACGGGCCAGGGCGGTGGACGTTCCTCGTCGGCGCGCGCGCGTGGCCGGCCGAGTCGGACGAGACGTCGATCAAGGCCGTGCCGGCGCGGCCGAGCTTCCCCTCGCGGGACTTCGAGTCGCCGGCCCGCCGCGGCGTGCAGGTCGTCGGCGAGGACTCCGGCGCCCACGTCCGCCCGACCCGCTCGTCCGGCTCGCGCGTCACCACGTCGCCGGCCGGCAACGAGCCGGCGACGGTTCGGCCGCGCCGCTTCGACCAGGCGCAGGAGCTGGCCGACAAGTTCAAGGCCGGTCTGCCCGTGATCCTCAACCTCGAGTCGGCCGAGCGCGACGTCGCCAGGCGGCTCATCGACTTCGCCAGCGGCGTGTGCTACTCGCTCGACGGTTCGATGGAGAAGGTCGCCACCGGCGTGTACCTCCTCAAGCCGTCGCCGCAGCGGGCCCACCAGTTCGACGACTACGACAGCTGAGAGGCGACCGACCAGTGGCACTGAGCCCGCAGCGCATCCGCGACACCCAGTTCAAGTCGGCCCGCCGTGGCTACGAGCCCGCCGAGGTCGACGCCTTCATGGAGGAGGCGGCGGCGGCCCTGGAGTCGGCGCAGAACGACGCCACGGCGATGGAGGCCCGGGCCCGCGCCGCCGTCGCCCGACTGCAGGAGCTGAGCCAGCCGGGCGGCGAGGGCGCCGAGGCGGCGCCCGCCGCGACGGAGATCCACGCCGGCGTCGACGAGGCCGAGACGATCAGCCGCACGTTGCTGCTCGCCCAGCGCACGGCGGACACGACCGTCGCCGAGGCCAGGGCCGAGGCCGACCGCCTGCTCGACGAGGCCCGCCAGCAGGCGGACACCCAGCTCGATGGCGCCCGCCAGGAGGCTGCGCGCGCGCTCGACGAGGCGCGCAACGAGGCCCGGCGGGCCGGCGAGGCCGAGCGCGTCCAGGTCGAGGGTGAGGTGCAGGCGCTGCTGGCTCGGCGCGACTTCCTCGAGTCCGACGTCGACCACCTCGAGCAGCACCTCGTGGCCCAGCGCGAGCGGATCACGGACGCCGTCGCGGCGCTCACCGACGTGGTGCAGCGCGTGCCCGGTGGCCTCGGCGACGTGCGCCGGCCGCTCCTGTCGGCATCCGCCGACGACACCGGCGGCGACACGGACGGCCCGGTCGATGCCGAGCCCGTCGACGCCGAGTCGGCCGAGATCGCCGAGATCACGAGGGTCGCCAACTCGTCGGCCGACGGCGGCGAGGTGGGCGACGTCGACGCCATGGACGAGCTGTTCGAGGAGGCGGCCGGCGCGGACCACACGCCGTCGGCTGCCGGCTCGCTCTTCGAGGAGGACGTCGAGGGCTCCGGGAACTCCCGGACCTAGCGCGCCGCCCACGAGTACGCTGGCCCGGTCATCGTCCGGGCGAGCGATCCGGGAGGGTGTGGTGCGCGACCAGCTCGTCGCTACTGTCAAGAAGAGCCTGGCCCGGTACGGGTACGAGCTGAACCGCATCACGACGGTGCCGGCCACGGCGCCCGCCCAGCACGACCTCCCGCTCGACTTCGACGATGCCACCAGTGCGACGGTGCGCTTCGTGAGCGGGTACACGATGACCAGTCCGGAGCGCTTGTTCGCGCTGTGCCACGCCATCCGGTACATCTCGGCGGCGGAGATCCCGGGCGCCATCGTCGAGTGCGGCGTGTGGAAGGGCGGCAGCATGATGGCGGCGGCGCGCACGCTGCTCGAGGTCGGCGACACCGACCGCGAGCTGTATCTGTTCGACACGTTCGAGGGCATGCCTGCCCCGACCGAGCACGACGTCGACCTCGTGGGCGTCAGCGCCTACGAGAAGTGGCAGACCTACAAGCGCAACCCGCTCGTGCCGCGCGAGGCCAGGGCCGGGTTGCGAGGGGTCGAGGAGGCCGTCCGCAGCGTCGGCTACGACATGTCGCGGGTGCACTTCGTCAAGGGGATGGTCGAGGACACGATCCCCGGGGCGGCGCCCGACCGGATCGCCCTGCTCCGGCTCGACACGGACTACTACCAGTCGACGCGCCACGAGATGTTCGAGCTGTACCCGCGGCTGGTGCCGCGAGGCGTGCTGATCATCGACGACTTCGGGCACTTCCGCGGATCGGAGCAGGCGGTCCGCGAGTACTTCGACGCGACGGGCGAGCAGGTCCTGCTCCATCGCGTCGACTACTCGGCCAGGCTCGTCGTCAAGCCCTGAATCCCCGGCAGCGGGGCCGCCCGGCCCAGTTAGCATGAGCGCAACGGCGTTGACGAGGCGATCACCTCCGAGCCTCCGGAAGAACGGGGCCTGCGGCCCCCACTAGAACCGGACGGGTCCGGCCCGTCATCGCCGGCGCAGTCGAGTGGCCGTCCGCCGTGGCGGGCGGCAAGCAGGGTGGTACCGCGGTCCCGCAGCGTTGCGAGCCCGTCCTTGCGGAGCAACCAGATCGCAGGAGCCGCCGCAATGACCTCGACGCCGTACCCCGAAGTCGACGCCCAGCCCGACTTCCCGCGCCTCGAGGAGGCCGTCCTCGAGCGGTGGGACCGGGAGCAGACGTTCTTCGAGTCGATCGCCCGGCGCGAGGCCGAGGGCGCCGACGAGTTCGTCTTCTACGACGGGCCACCGTTCGCCAACGGCCTGCCCCACTACGGCCACCTGCTCACCGGGTTCGTGAAGGACGCCGTCCCGCGCTACCGGACGATGCGCGGCGACGTCGTCTTCCGGCGCTTCGGCTGGGACTGCCACGGGCTGCCGGCCGAGGTCGAGACGGAGAAGGAGCTCGGCATCGCCGGCCATCCGGCGATCACCGCCTTCGGCATCGACCGCTTCAACGACGCCTGCCGGACCAGTGTCCTGCGCTACACCGACGAATGGCAGCGCTACGTCAGGCGCCAGGCCCGCTGGGTCGACTTCGACCACGACTACAAGACCCTCGACCTCGACTACATGGAGAGCGTCATGTGGGCCTTCAGGTCGCTGTGGGACAAGGGGCTCATCTACGAGGGCCTCCGGGTGCTGGCCTACTGCTGGCGCTGTGAGACCCCGCTCAGCAACACCGAGACGCGCATGGACGACGTCTACCAGGACCGCCAGGACCCGGCGCTCACCGTGTCCTTCGAGCTCGTCGACGGCCCGCTCGCCGGCGCCCGCGTGCTGGCCTGGACGACGACGCCGTGGACGCTGCCCGCCAACCTCGCCCTGGCCGTCGGGCCCGACGTCGAGTACACCGTCGTCGAGCGTGACGGGGTGCGCCACGTGATCGCGACGGCGCGGCTCGAGGCCTACGACGCCGAACTGGGCGCCGGTCGTCCGGTCGGCACCGTGCGCGGCGCCGAGCTGGTCGGGTCGCACTACCGGCCGCTGTTCGACTTCTTCGCCACCACGCCGAACGGCTTCCAGGTGCTCGGTGCGGAGTTCGTGTCCACCGAGGAGGGCACCGGCATCGTCCACCTCGCGCCGGGGTTCGGCGAGGACGACCAGGTGGCCTGCACCGCCGCGGGTATCCCGACCGTGGTGCCGATGGACGAGCACGGCCGCTACACCGCCGAGGTCGCCCCGTGGGTGGGCCAGCACGTGTTCGACGCCAACCCGCTGGTGGTCCGCCACCTCAAGGACGACGGCGTCGTGCTGCGCCACGAGACGTACGACCACCCGTACCCGCACTGCTGGCGGTGCTCGCAGCCGCTGGTCTACCGGGCGATCTCGTCGTGGTTCGTCGAGGTCACCAAGTTCCGCGACCGCATGGTCGAGCTCAACGAGGAGATCACCTGGGTGCCCGAGCACCTGAAGCACGGCAGCTTCGGGAAGTGGCTGGAGAACGCCCACGACTGGTCGATCAGCCGCAACCGGTTCTGGGGCTCGCCGATCCCGGTGTGGCGCAGCGACGACCCCACCTACCCCCGCGTCGACGTCTACGGCTCGATCGCCGAGCTGGAAGCCGACTTCGGCGTCACCGTCACCGACCTCCACCGCCCGGCCGTCGATGACCTCGTCCGGCCCAACCCGGACGACCCGACCGGCCGCTCGATGATGCGCCGCGTGCCGGAGGTGCTCGACTGTTGGTTCGAGTCGGGCTCGATGCCCTACGCCCAGGTCCACTACCCGTTCGAGAACCGGGACTGGTTCGAGGAGCACTATCCCGGCGACTTCATCGTCGAGTACACGGGCCAGACCCGCGGCTGGTTCTACACGCTGCACGTCCTGGCGACGGCCTTGTTCGACCGGCCCGCCTTCCGCACCTGCGTGACCCACGGCATCGTCCTCGGCCAGGACGGCCTGAAGATGTCGAAGAGCCTGCGCAACTACCCCGACCCGATGGAGGTGTTCGACAGCTACGGCGCCGACGCGATGCGCTGGTACCTGCTCTCGTCGCCGATCCTGCGCGGCAGCGACTTCTCCGTGACGGCGGCGGGGCTGCGCGACACGGCCCGGCAGATCCTGCTGCCGCTGTGGAACGCGTGGTACTTCCTGGCCCTGTACGCCAACGTGGCGGGACACCACGGCCGGGTCCGGCCGTCGGGCTCGGCGTCGGACCACGTCCTCGACCGCTACGTGCTGGCCAAGACCCGCCGGCTCGTCGAGGAGATGACCGTGGCGATGGACGCCTACGACCTGTTCGGGGCGTGCGCCAGGGTGCGGTCGTTCGTCGACGTGCTCACCAACTGGTACATCCGCCGCAGCCGCCAGCGCTTCTGGGACGGCGACGCGGCGGCGATCGACACGCTGCACACGACCCTCGACGTGCTGGTGAGGGTGCAGCGCGCCGCTGCTGCCCTATGTCACCGAGGTGGTCCACGGCGGGCTGCACGAGAGCGAGGCGGGCGGGCCCACGAGCGTGCACCTCACCGACTGGCCCGACCCGGCGGAGCTGCCGGCCGACGACGGGCTCGTCGAGGCGATGGACCGCGTCCGCGACGTGTGCTCGGCGACGCTGTCGGTGCGCAAGGCCCACGGTCGGCGGGTGCGCCAGCCGCTGGCCAGCCTCACCGTCGCCGTGCCCCACGCCGACGAACTGGCGCCGTTCGCCGAGATCATCGCCGACGAGGTCAACGTGCGCGACGTCACCCTCACCGACGACGTCAGCGCCGTCGCCGGCCAGGTGCTCCAGGTCCTCCCGGCCGCGCTCGGGCCACGCCTCGGACGGCACACGCAGGAGGTCATCCGCGCCGTCAAGGCCGGTGACTGGCGCCTCGAGGGCGAGCGCGTCGAGGCGGGCGGGCACTGGCTCGAGCCGGGGGAGTACACCCTGACGATGGTCGCCGACGACGACAGCGCCAGCACGACGCTGGCCGGCGGCACCGGCGTGATCGTGCTCGACGTCGACCTGACCCCAGAGCTCGAGCAGGAGGGCAGGGCACGCGACCTGATCCGGCTGATCCAGCAGGCCCGGCGCGACGCCGACCTCGCCGTCACCGACCGCATCACCGTGACCATCACCGCCGACCCGGAGTGGGCCGACGCCGCCCGCGCCCACGAGGCGCTGATCGCGGCAGAGACGCTGGCCGTCGAGGTGGATGTGGACGACACGGGCACGGCGACGCCGCGGATCGACGTGGCACGCGTGGTGGGCGGTCGCGGTCGATAGAGTGCCCGACTCCGATCACTGGGAGGTCGACGCCTCGATGGCCGCGACGAAGAAGCCCGCAGCGAAGCAGCCCGCCAAGAAGTCCGCCCCGGCCACGGCCACGAGCGCGGACACGGCGGCCAAGGCCGACGGGCCGGCCAAGCGCCCGGCCAAGAAGGCGCCGGCCAAGGCGCCGGCACCGTCCGCGGGGAACGGGTCCGACCTGGAGATCCCCTCGCCGCGGGGCACCACGAAAGAGGGCATCGCCTACACCAAGGACTTCGACGTGAAGTTCCTGAAGACCCAGCACGAACTGCTGATCGCCGAGCGCAAGGCCCTGCTCGGCCAGGCGAACCGGCTGGAGGACGAAGCCAACTCGCTGATCGAGGACGGCGAGATGGGCGACGTCCAGTTCGACGACGAGAGCGGCGAGGGCGACACCATGGTCGTCGAGCGCGAGCGCGACCTGGCGCTCTCGGCGCAGGCCCGCCAGACCATCGCCGACATCGACGCCGCCCTCGAGCGCCTCAGCCAGGGCACCTACGGCTACTCGCTCGTCTCCGGGCGACCGATCCCGCGCGAGCGCCTCGAGGCGATCCCGTGGGCGACCGTGCTCGTCGAGGAGAAGGTGGGCGGGATCGGCCGGCGATGACGCCGCCGGAGCCCGACGACGATTCGGGCTCGTCCGGCCCATCCGAGCTGACCCGGACGGAGGCGCCGCCGCGCCCCGCCCGGGCGACCCTGCTGCCGGCGCTGGTGGTGGCCGGGATCGTGATCGTGCTCGACCAGATCACGAAGCAGTGGGCGTTGAGCACCCTCGACGACGGTCACGTCATCGACCTCGTGTGGACGCTGCGCTTCAACCTGGCGTTCAACACGGGCATGGCGTTCTCCCAGGGCGCCGGTCTCGGGCCGGTGATCGGCGTGATCGCGCTGTTCGTCGTCGTCGCCCTGCTCGTGTCGATCGGCCGGGCGACCAGCCGGATCTACCCGTTCGCCGTCGGCCTCATCGCCGGCGGTGCCATCGGCAACCTCCTCGACCGGCTGTTCCGCGAGCCGGGCTGGCTGCGCGGCGCCGTGGTGGACTTCATCGACGTGCAGTGGTTCCCGATCTTCAACGTGGCCGACATCGCCGTCACCGTGGGCGGCACCCTGCTCGTGCTGAGCACGGTGTTCCCCGGATCGTCCGACGCGCGGCCGTGATCAGCGAGCGCGTGCCCGCCGCCCTCGCCGGCGAGCGCGTCGACCGGATCGTCGCCCTGCTCGCCGACATCAGCCGCTCGGCGGCCGTGGCCGTCGTCACGGCCGGCGGCGTGCGCGTCGACGGCACCGTCACGACGTCCGGCAAGGTCCGCCTGGACGAGGGTGCGCTCGTCGAGGTGGACCCGGCCACGATCCCGCGGCCGGTGCTCCCCGGGCCGGAACCAGATGTCGAGCTCGACGTCGTGCACGTCGACGACGCGGTCATCGTCGTCGACAAGCCGGCGGGGCTGGTGGTGCACCCCGGGGCCGGCAACCCGACGGGGACCCTGGTCAACGGGCTGCTGGCGCGCTTCCCCGAACTGGCCGGTGTCGGCGAGCCGACGCGTCCCGGCATCGTCCACCGCCTCGACGCCGGCAGCTCGGGCCTGCTGGTCGTCGCCCGCACCGCCGACGCGGCGACCGGCCTGATCCGCCAGTTCGGCGCCCACACCGCCGGTCGGCGCTACGACGCCGTCGTCTGGGGTCACCCGGACGCACCGCACGGCATCGTCGACGCGCCGATCGGCCGGGATCCTTCCGACCCGCTGAAGATGGCCGTGACCGTCGACGGTCGTGCGGCGCGCACCGAGTACGAGGTGGTCGACCGCTTCCGGACCCCCTCGGTGCTGGCCCGCCTGACCTGCCGGCTGGAGACGGGGCGGACCCACCAGATCCGCGTCCACCTGGCGGCCATCGGCCACCCGATCGTCGGCGACACCACCTATGGCGATCGTCGCTCGACGCTCGGCCTGGAGCGGCCGTTCCTGCACGCCGCCGAGCTGTCCTTCGACCACCCGGTCACGGGTGCCCGCGTGACCTTCCACAGTCCGCTGGCGCCGGACCTGGCCGACTTCCTCGCCGCCTGCGTGGCGTAGCCGTCAGGTCGCCGCTGGGGTGGTGGCCGGCCAGGCCGCGTCGCCCTTGGCCATCTCGGCCACCGCCGCCAGTGTGTAGCTGTCGAGGTGGTGGCGCATGTACTCGCCGGCCTCGTTCCACACGGCGATCAGCACGCACTGCCCCTCGTGGTCGCAGGCCCCGTCCTGGTGCGGCTGGCCGAAGTCGCCGAGCGTGATCGGGCCGTCGACCGCCGAGACGATCTCCGACAGGCGGATCTCCGCCGGATCGCGGGCGAGCACGTAGCCGCCGCCGACGCCGCGCTTGGAGCGGACGAGGCCGGCGCCCTTGAGGGCGAGCAGGATCTGCTCGAGGTAGGGCTGCGGCAGGGCGGTCCGCTCGGCGATGTCGCGCACGGACGTCGGACCCTCGCCGTCGGCGTGGAGGGCGAGCGAGAGCAGCGCTCGGCAGGCGTAGTCACCTCGGGTCGAGACGCGCACGGGTTCATGGTAGGGGGGCGGCGCCACCGTGGCGTGCGAGGCGTTCCGGCTTTACCGGTGCCTCCCGAGGTGGTGGACTCTGCGGCGGTGACCCCCGAGCCGCTCCTCCCCGACTATGCCGGCCCGAACGTGCGCGGGATCATCCCCGCGCTGCTCGGGCCGGCGGCGTGGCTCGAGGGGCTCCCGATCTGGTTCCCCGACGCCGCACGTCACGCCGAGCAGATCGTGCTGCTGATCCTCGACGGCCTCGGTTGGGAGCAGCTCGAAGCCCACCAGTCGTTGATGCCGGCGCTCACCTCACTCACGGGCGGGGCCGTGACCACCGTCGCGCCGTCGACGACGGCCACCGCGCTGAGCTCCATCGCCACCGGTCTGACCCCGGCCGAGCACGGCCTGCTGGGCTATCGGATCCTGCTCGGCGGGGAAATCCTCAACGTGCTGCGCTGGACCTCACCTGCCGGTGACCGCCGGCGAGCCTTCCCGCCCCGCGACATCCAGCCCTTCGCCGCCTTCCTCGGCCACGAGGTGCCGGTGGTGTCGCCGGCCGAGCTGCAGGGCTCCGCCTTCTCGGAGGCCCACCTGCGGGGATCCCGCCCGGTGGGCTGGCGCGCCGCCTCGGCCATCCCCGTCGAGGTCGGCCGGCTGCTCGCCGCCGGCGAACGCTTCGTCTACGCCTACTACGGCGGCATCGACAAGACCGCCCACGAGCGCGGGTTCGGCGACTTCTACGACGCCGAGCTGCGCGCCGCCGACCGGCTGGTCGCCGACGTGCTCGACCAGCTGCCGCCCGGGTCCGTGCTCGTGGTGACCGCCGACCACGGCCAGGTCGACGTCGGCCCCCGCATCGTCGACCCCGATCCCGACCTCCTGGCGATGGTCGTCCAGCAATCGGGTGAGGGGCGCTTCCGGTGGTGGCACGCGGCCAGCGGGGCCGCCGCCGAGCTGCTCGCCGGCAGCACCGAGCGCTACCGGGACGTGGCGTGGATCGTCAGCCGAGAGCAGACCATCGACGAGGGCTGGTTCGGATCCGCCGTGAGCCGTCCGATGGCCGGCCGCCTCGGCGACGTCGCCCTCGCCGCCCACGAGCCGGTGAGCTTCCACGATCCGGCCGACACCGGCCCGTTCCACCTCATCTGCCGGCACGGGTCGCTGACGTCCGCCGAGATGCTCGTCCCGCTGCTCGCCGGCGGCCGTTGAACCCCCAGGAAAGGATCTCCCCATGAGCGAACCGGCGTTGCCGACCGAACAACCAGAGGTCATCGACCCTCCGGGCGAGGACGAGGTGCCGCAGCAGGGCGACGCCGTCACCTCACCCGCCAAGGTGATGCGCATCGGCTCGATGGTGAAGATGCTGCTGGAGGAGGTGCGGACGGCGCCGCTCGACGAGCCGAGCCGCGAGCGGCTGGCCGAGATCTACGAGCGGTCCATCGCCGAGCTGTCCGACGCACTGTCGCCGGACCTGCAGCACGAGCTGAAGATGCTCGCTCTGCCCTTCCGTGACGGCGAGGTGCCGACGGAGGGGGAGATCCGCGTCGCCAAGGCCCAGCTCGTCGGCTGGCTCGAGGGCCTGTTCCATGGCATCCAGGCGACGCTGTTCGCCCAGCAGCTGGCCGCCCGCCAGCAGCTCGAGCAGATCCGCCAGCTGCCGCCCGGCGCCATGCCGGGCGACCCCGGCCAGCCCGGTCCGCCGATGATCGAGCGCCCGGGGACGTACCTCTAGCCGGCCGCCCGCCGGCGACGTCCGCCGGTTCGCTCTCGATCCGGGCGGGATCCTTCCCACCTGCTGGGACGAATCCCGCCCAGATCGATGAGTGGTGAGGATCCCGCCCAGATTGGGGAGCGGGCCTGGACGCGTAGCGTTCCGACGGTGCTGACCAACCGCTCGGCCCCTGCGTCCACCGTCATCCCCGTCCTCGTCTACCCGGACGTCCGGGCGGCCGTCGACTGGCTGACCACCGCCTTCGGGTTCGCCGAGCGGGTCCGGATCGGCGCCGGTCACCGCGCCCAGATGCAGGTCGGCGACGACGGGGCCGTGATCGTCGCCGACACCAGCGGCGAGCAGCAACCGCCGCAGGCCGGCCGCGTCACCCACGTGATCAAGGTGCGCGTCACCGACGTCGACGCCCGCTGCGAGCAGGCCAGGGCGCACGGCGCCAGGGTGCTGCAGGAGCCGATCGAGTACGAGTACGGCGAGCGCGAGTGCACCGTCGAGGACCTCGCCGGCCACCGCTGGCAGTTCACCCAGACGATGCGTGACGTGGCACCGGAGGAGTGGGGCGGCGAGACCGTCCTGCCGCCCTCGTAGTGGGCGTCGTCCAACCGGGCCAGGGTCACCACGTGCCGTCGACGCCGCCGGTCGCCCACGATCCGGGCGGGATCCTTCCCACCTGCTGGGACGAATGCCGCCCAGATCGACGAGTGGTGAGGATCCCGCCCAGATTGGGGAGCGCGCCCGGACGCGTGCGTCGCGGCCGCCGTTGGCCGTTCGCCGGCCGGAGGCGGCGCGCTAACCTCGTCGAATCACATCGGCGTCATTCACCCACCTCCACGTCCACACCGAGTTCTCGATGCTCGACGGGGCGGCCCGGCTCGACGAGCTGGTGGCCAAGGCGGTGGCCGACGGACAACCGGCGCTCGGCATCACCGACCACGGCAACATGTACGGCACGCTGGAGTTCTACAAGGAGTGCCGGCACCACGGGATCAAACCGATCCTCGGCACCGAGGCCTACATGGCCCACGAGCACCGCAGCGAACGACCCACGAGGCGGGGGCGCATCGACGACTCCGGCGGCGACACCGAGGGCGGCCAGAAGCTCTACTACCACCTCACCCTGCTGGCCGAGAGCCAGACCGGTTACCGCAACCTGATCCACCTCGCCAGCAAGGCGTTCCTGGAGGGCTACTACTACAAGCCGCGGCTCGACTGGGAGCTGCTGGCCCGGCACCACGACGGCCTGATCGCCACCACCGGGTGCCTCGGCGGGCACGTGCTGCAGTCGCTGCTGCAGGGCGACGAGCGCGGCGCCCTGGAGAAGGCCGCCCGGCTGCAGGACATCTTCGGCCGCGACCACCTGTTCGTCGAGCTGCAGGACCACGGCCTCGGCGCCCAGAAGGAGACCAACCCGAAGCTGCTCGAGCTGGCCAGGCGGCTCGGCGCGCCGGTGCTCGCCACCAACGACTCGCACTACACCCACCGCGAGGACCACGAGGCCCACGACGCCCTGCTGTGCGTGCAGACGGGCGCCGCCCTCTCCGACCCGAAGCGCTTCAAGTTCGAGGGGCAGGAGCACTACCTCAAGTCGGCCGACGAGATGCGCTACCTGTTCCGCGAGGTGCCGGAGGCGTGCGACAACACGCTGTGGATCGCCGAGCGGGCCGACGTCGAGATCGAGTTCGGCGCGCCCCAGCTGCCCAACTTCCCGCTGCCCGAGGGCTTCACCGACGACGCCGCCTACCTGGCCCACGTGACCTGGGCGGGCGCCCGCCAGCGCTGGGGCGAGGCGCTGCCGACCGACGTGGCCGAGCGCGTCCAGTACGAGCTCGACACCATCGCCGCCATGGGGTTCAGCTCGTACTTCCTGATCGTCTGGGACCTCATCAAGCACGCCAAGGACGGCGGCATCCGCGTCGGGCCCGGGCGCGGCTCGGCGGCCGGCTGTGCCGTCGCCTACGCCCTGCGCATCACCGACCTCGACCCGATCCGGTACGACCTGCTGTTCGAGCGCTTCCTCAACCCGAGCCGCATCTCGATGCCCGACATCGACATGGACTTCGACTCCCGCTACCGGGACGAGATGATCCGCTACGCGGCCGAGCGCTACGGCCGCGATCACGTCGCCCAGATCATCACGTTCGGCACGATCAAGGCGCGCAACGCCGTGCGCGACGCCGCCCGGGTGCTGGGGTTCCCGTACGGCGTCGGCGACCGCATCGCCAAGGCCATGCCGCCGCTGGTGATGGGGCGGGACACGCCGCTCCGGTACTGCTTCGAGCAGCACCCCAAGTACGTCGACGGCTACAAGGCGGCCAGCGAGCTGCGGGCGATGTACGACACCGACACCGACGTCAAGAAGGTGGTCGACGTGGCCAAGGGCCTGGAGGGCCTGAAGCGCTCGGACGGCATCCACGCCGCTGCGGTGGTGATCACCAAGGAGCCGTTGACGGACTACCTGCCGGTGCAGCGCAAGCCGGAGAGCGGCCAGGACCCCGAGAACGCGCCGGTCGTCACGCAGTACGAGATGCATGGCGTCGAGGAGCTCGGCCTGCTGAAGATGGACTTCCTCGGCCTGCGCAACCTCGACGTCATCACCGACACCGTCGAGATGGTCAGGGCCGGCGTCGCGCCCGACTTCGACATCGACGACATCGACCTCGCCGACCCGGCGACGCTGGAGCTGCTCCAGCGCGGCGCCGGCATCGGCGTGTTCCAGCTGGAGGGTGCGCCGCTGCGGGCGCTGATGCGGTCATTGAAGCCGACCAGCTTCGACGACGTCGCCGCCCTCGTCGCCCTCTACCGGCCGGGGCCGATGGCGGCGAACATGCACAACGACTACGCCGACCGCAAGAACGGGCGCAAGCCGATCGAGTACCCCCACCCCGACCTCGAGGAGCTGCTCGGGGACACCTACGGGCTGATGATCTACCAGGAGTCGGTGATGCGGGTGGCCCAGAAGGTCGGCGGCTACTCGCTGGCCGAGGCCGACCTGCTGCGCAAGGCGATGGGCAAGAAGTCGCGCGAGGTCATCGCCACCGAGCGGGCCAAGTTCATCGACGCCGCCGAGCGCACCGGGTACGGGCGCGAGCTCGGCACCCGCCTGTTCGACATCATCGAGCCCTTCGCCGACTACGCCTTCAACAAGAGCCACGCCTTCGGCTACGGCCTCGTCGCCTACCAGACGGCCTACCTCAAGGCGCACCATCCCGTCGAGTACTTCGCCTGTCTGCTGACCAGCGTGAAGAGCAGCCTGGAGAAGGCCGCGGTGTACATCGCCGAGTGCCGGGCGATGGGCATCCGCGTCCTCACGCCGGACGTCAACCGGTCGCTCACGGACTTCGCCGCGCTGGCCCCGGCCGACGTTCCCGAGGGCGTCAGCCTCGCCGTGGGCAGCCCGGGCGCCATCACGTTCGGCCTCTCCGCCGTGCGCAACGTGGGGGGCGGCCTGGTCGAGCTGCTGCTCGCCGAGCGCGACGCCAACGGGCCGTTCGCCAGCTTCCACGACTTCGCCGCCCGCGTCCCCGAGCCCGTGCTCAACAAGCGGGCCGTGGAGTCGCTGATCAAGGCCGGCGCCTTCGACTCGCTGGGCCATCCGCGCAAGGGCCTGCTCGGCGTGTTCGAGCACATCACCGACACGACGCTGAACCGCCGGCGAGAGGCCGAGCGTGGCGTGATGAGCCTGTTCGGCGAGTGGGCGGCGGACGACACGGCCGCCGCCGAGCCGGCCTTCGACGAGCGGATGCCGATCCCCGACACCGAGTTCGACAAGACGGACAAGCTGCGCAACGAGAAGGAGATGCTCGGGCTGTACGTGTCCGACCACCCGCTGTTCGGCGTCGAGGCGGCGTTGCGGCGCAAGGTCGAGCAGGCGATCAACGAGCTCGGCGAGCAGACCGACGGGTCGATGGTGCACATCGGCGGGGTGATCACCGGGCTGACCCGGAAGTTCACCAAGAAGGGCGACCAGATGGCGGTCTTCGTCCTCGAGGACCTCGACGCCAGCGTGGAGATCACACTGTTCCCACGCACCCTGCAGGAGCACGGCCACAAGCTCGCCGACGACCTCGTCGTCGCCGTCAAGGGTCGTCTCGACCGCCGCGACGAAGCGCGCGTCAACGTCATCTGCCAGTCGGTCGAGGTGCTCCTGGGCCTCGACGCCAGCCCGGCCCCGCCACTGCGGGTGCGCATCCCGGCCACCGCCCTCGACGAGCTGAGCATCCAGCGCCTGAAGCGGATCCTGCGCGACCACCCCGGCGACTCGGTGGTCACGCTCGACCTCGGCGCCCAGGTGCTGCGCCTGTCCGACGAGTTCCGCGTCGACGTCGACCGCTGCGTCGGCGAGCTCCGCGTCGCCTTCGGCCACGACGCCGTGGGCCTGTAGCGCTCTGGGTCCTGGACCCGCCCGCCCGTGGGCGGAAGCCGGACCCGGAACGGCTCAGCCGAAGGGCAGGTCGATGTTCTCGGTGAGCCAGCTGATCGGCGCGCGGTCGACGGCGAAGTGGAGCGCGGTGGCCACCAGGCCGGGGATCGTGTCGCGCTCGTCGGCGTCGTCGATGGCTCGGTGGGCGCCGGCGCGCAGTGCCTGCTCGAGCGTCTCGTCGTCCCACGTGACGTCGTCGAAGCCGCTGTCGGGGTCGATCGACATGACCAGCCGCTCACGCGTCGTGCCGAGCTCGCACGCCGCACCGTTGAGCGCCGAGAGGGCGATGCGCTGCACGGACTCGTCGAGGCCGTCGCCCTCGTAGGGATCCGGATCGGCCGTGCACGGATCGGCGGCGACGTACTCGCCGGTGTCGGCGGCGCCGCCGGCCAGCTCGGCGGCGAGCAACCCGACCGCCAGCACGCCGAGGAGCGCCACGCCGGCGGTGGCGGCGGTCGAGCGCCGGTGGCCGCCGCCGCGACCGCACCGCCACGACGACGGCCGGGAGGGCAGCCGCGGCGGCGAGCATGGCGGCGACGACGAAGGCGGGCCGGAACGAGCGCGTCACGGCGTCGGTGATGGTGTCCATCACGCCGTCCCGGGCGGCGGCCAGCTCGTCGTCGTCGTCGGCGCCGCGCTCGTCGAACACGGCGGCGATGTCGGGCACCTGACCACGCGGCGCGTCCTCGATGGCCGTCCGGATGGACCAGGCCACGGGCAGCTTGTCGGAGAGCCCGAGGTCGGCCTCCATCAACGAGCGCGGTGGCGCCCAGCGTGGCCCGGTCGATGCCGGCGTCGAGGCTGCTCGAGAGCACCGGGGCGATGAGCACCAGGCCGAGCACGAGGCCGGCGTGGCGGGCGCCGATCGACGCGCTGGCCGCCTGGACCGCCGGCGCGTCGGCGGGGATCGCGGCCGGGTCGAGCACCGCGCTGACCACGTCGAAGCCGACCCCGCACAGGAAGAAGGCGAGCAGGGCGGCGACCGGCGCGGCGCCCGGCAGCAGGCCCAGTGCGACGAGACCGGCGGCGAGCAGCAGCGGTCCGGCGACGGCGGCGAGGAGCCGCGGCGTCGCCGCGACCAGGCGGGCCACGAGCATGCCGGCGGGCAGGGCGGTGACGAGGAGGGCGCCCTCGATCGGGCTGTAGCGCCACACCTCGATCGCCAGCAGCACACCGAGGAAGAGCGCCGCGACCAGGGCCGCGAACACCAGGGCGAAGCCGGCGTTGGCCCACACGACGTCGGCGCGGCGGGTGCCCCGGACCCCGTGCAGGTGCGGCTCGTGGCGCAGCGCCCTGACGTGGGGCTCGAGGGCGACGAACGCGGCGGCCGCCGCGACCGGCGCCTGGACGAAGAAGATCGCCCGCCAGTCGGCGAGCTGGGTGAGGACACCACCGAGCGCCGGCCCGGCCGCCGCGCCGACCGCGGCCGCGGTCGACCACCATCGGCGGGCGCGGCCCTCGCCGGCCACCACCGCCGTGAGGACGGGGAGCGATCCGGCGAGCAGCAGCGTGGCGCCGAGGCCCTGCACGCAACGGGCGACGAGCAGCACGGTCAGCCCTGGCGCCGCGCCGGCGGCCAGCGAGGCGATCGCGAACACGATGGCGCCGGCCAGGACGAGGGCACCGGGGCGCAGCCGGCGGTGCAGCAGCGCCACGGGGACCGAGATCACCGCCACGGCGAGCGCGTAGGTCGTCAGCACCCAGGAGACGCCGACGATGGTCGTGTCGAACTCGGCGTACAGGTCGGGCAGGGCGAGGGCGACGACGGAGGCGTCGGCGAAGGCCAGCGCCACCGCCGTGACCAGCAGGACCGCCAGCACGCGGCGCCGGACCGACGGGCGCGCCACCGTCGGCGGTGGCCACGGTGACTCGGCGCGGGTGGGCGGCTCGAACGTGCGCATGTGCCGCATGAGGCTACGGGTCGCCGGTACGTCCCTTCGGCCCACCCGGATGCGACCTGTAGAATGTGCGTTCCACATCTCGCACGAGGAAGAGGAGATATGGCAGTTCACGTCCAAACGAGTGATTCGGCGGCGCTCACCGACGCCGACCTCGACGAGCTGGCCTCGATGGGTGGCGCGTTCGGCATCGGGGAGCTGTCCAAGGCCAAGGAAGACTGGGTGCTCGTCACGATCGCCCGCATCGACGGCAAGCTCCACGGCTTCACCTTCTCCACCCTCGAGCGCATCGGTGGCACGCCGTGCGTGCTCCTCGGCCTGATGAGCGTGCGCCGCTCGTCCCGGCGCGACCAGGTGCTGCGCGGCCTCATGGCCGAGGCGTACCACCGGGCCCTGATGGCCTTCCCCGACGAGGACGTCGTGGTCGGCACCCGCTTCGTCGCCCCCGACGGTCTCGAGGCGTTCAAGGAGCTCGCCGAGGTCACGCCCAGCCCCGGCGTGCGGGCGGTGGGCGAGGAGCGGGCCTGGGGGCGCCGCCTCGCCAAGCGCTTCGACGTCGAGGGCTCGTACGACGAGAAGTCGTTCGTGGTCCGGTCGGGCGGCCAGGAGGGCTACATCGATCACGAGTCCTCGAAGCCCGAGGCCATCGATCCCGACCGCGTCGAGCTGTTCCGTCAGGTGCCGGCCTCCTCGGGCGGGTCGCTGATCGTGTACGGCTGGACCATGGCGGAGGACCTCGTCAAGCTCGGCGCGCGAACCTGACGACGGCCGACGCCATGTCCGAGTTCGCCGACGTCGTGCGTCGGCGACGGATGACGCGAGCGTTCGACGGCCGGCCCGTCCCGCCCGAGCTGATCGACCAGATGGTCGAGCTGGCCGCCAGGGCCCCGAGTGCCGGCAAGACCGCCGGCTGGCACCTCGTCGTGCTCGAGGGCGCGGAGACGGCCCGCTTCTGGGACATCACGCTGCCGACGATGCGCCGAGGCGCCTTCCGCTGGAAGCGGCTCCTCGACGCGCCGGTGATCGCCCTGCCGCTGGCCGATCCGCGCGCCTACACCGAGCGCTACTCCGAGGCCGACAAGAAGGCGACCGGGCTGGGTACCGGCCCGGAGGCGTGGCCGGCCCCTTACTGGACGATCGATGCCTCGATGTCCGTGATGACGATGCTGCTCGCCGCCGAGGACCGCGGGCTCGGCGCCCTGTTCTTCGGCGTCTTCCGCGGCGAGCGCCAGCTCCGCCGGGCCCTCGGCATCCCGTCCACGATGCAGCTGCTCGGCGCGATCGCCCTCGGGTACCCCGACCGCGGCGACAGCACCGCGGGCGGCGACGACACCGGGCCGGGCGGTCCGGGCCGGTCGACCGGGCGCCAGCGCCGCCGCCCCGACGAGATCATCCACCGGGGCGGCTGGCGCGTCTCGACCTGAGCGCGGAGCCTCTGCCCGCCCCTCCGGTCAGACCAACGCGGGTTCTTCGACGCCGTCGAACGCCGCACGGACGAGGCGCTCGAACCGAGGGGCGTGGAAGCGGTACAGGGCACGGAGGATCCACGGCGCCGTCGTCAGCATCTCGTCGCGGAGCTCGGCCGGCATCGCCGCCACGTTCCAGGGGAGGGCGAAGCCGAGGCCCTTCTTCGGCAGCGAGCGCTTGATCCGGTCGTCCAGCTCGGCCAACTCGGCCTCGGCGAACGCGTCGGGCAGGCGCGGCACGATCAGCTCGTCCTCGATGTCCAGGTGGCGCGACAGCAGGTCGCGCAGGTCGACGGCCAGCACGAGCACCTCCTCGCGGGCGTGCTCGAAGGGCATCGCCGGGTCGGCGAGATCACCCGCCGCACGGGCCCAGCGGTCCAGGATGCCCTCGACGACGTGGTGGTCGCCGGAGAGCTCGTCGAGGACGGCCGCCACGTCGGGCAGCCGCTCGGACATCGCCGGGAAGTAGTGGGTGTCCTCGATCGTGTGGTGCAGTTCGAGCTCACGGCCGAAGCCGGCGGCCCACGTGGCGAGCGGCCGCAGGCGCCCCTCCCGATCGGCCGGCGTGGCTGTCTCGACCGCGACGACGTAGCGGCGGGTGTCGAGGCGCATCTGACGGTGGATGCCGAGGAAGTGGGTGGTCACCTGGTCGAAGGTCGCACTGGTCATGGCCGCATGGTGCGCTCGCCCCGGTTGGAGCCCGCATGTGCGCGACATGACGCGGGCGTCGGATCGTCGGCGTCCAAGATGGGCGGATGCTCCGTGTCGCCCTCATCGGTCTCGCCGGCGCGGCCGGAGCCCTCGCCCGCTACGGGATCGGCGTGGCCGTCGGCGGGCGGTCGTTCCCGTGGGCGACCCTCGGCATCAACCTCGCCGGGTGTCTGGTGCTCGGCCTCGTGCTCGCCGGTCCGGCGAGCCGCTGGTCGCCGACGGCGACGGCCGCGGTCGGCGCCGGGTTCCTCGGGGCGTTCACGACGTTCTCGACGTTCGCCAACGAGACCGATGCGCTCTGGCGGGCCGGCCGTGTCGGCGCCGCCGCGTCGTACGTCGCGCTGTCCGTCGTCGGTGGCCTGGCCGCGGCGGGCGCCGGGTACGCGCTCGGACGGCGCATGTGAGCGACGGCGAGGGGACGGCGCCGCGGCGACCGCTGCGCGAGTTCCTGCGCACGGAGGCGGCCGGCGGTGTCGTCCTCATGGCCGCGGCGGCGGTCGCCTTGGTGTGGGCCAACTCACCGTGGCAGCAGGCCTACGTCGACCTGTGGGACACGGAGCTCACTGTCGCCGGCCTCGAGCTGGACCTGGGCGAGTGGATCAACGACGGCCTGATGACGGTGTTCTTCTTCGTCGTCGGCCTGGAGATCAAGCGCGAGCTGGTCGAGGGCGAGCTGCGCGAGCGGCGGCGGGCCGCCCTGCCGGCGATCGGGGCGCTGGGCGGCATGGTCGTGCCGGCGCTCTTGTACACGGCGATCAACGCCGGCGGCGACGGCCGCCGCGGCTGGGGCATCCCGATGGCCACCGACATCGCCGTCGCGCTCGGCGTGCTCAGCCTGCTGGGCCGGCGCGTGCACCCGTCGCTGCGGCTGTACCTCCTGGCCATCGCCATCGTCGACGACGTGGGCGCGATCGTCGTGATCGCCATCTTCTACTCCGGCGAGAACGACGTCGCCGCGCTCCTGGCGTCGCTGGGGTTGGTGCTCGTGGTGGCGGTGATGCGCCGGCTCGGGGTCCGGGCCGTCGCCGCCTACGCCGTGGTCGGGGTGCTCCTGTGGGTCGCCGTGCACGAGTCGGGCGTCCACGCCACGATCGCCGGCGTCGTGCTCGGGCTGATGGCGCCGACCGGGCCGGCGCACGGACCCGGGTCGGCGTCGGTCGTCGAGTCGCTCGAACACCGCCTGCACCCGTTGACCAGCTTCGTGATCGTCCCCCTGTTCGCGCTCGCCAACGCGGGCGTCCCCGTGTCGGCGGCGGCCCTGTCCGACGCGGCGTCGTCGCCGATCACGGCCGGCGTCGTCGTCGGCCTGGTGGTCGGCAAGCCGGTCGGGATCGTGGCGTTCACGTGGCTGGCGGCACGCCTCCGCCTCGGCGAGCTCCCGCCCGGTGCGACTCCGGCCGGCGTCGTCGGCGTCGGCGCGGTCGCCGGGATGGGCTTCACGGTGTCGCTGTTCGTGACCGCGCTGGCCTTCGACGACGTCGCCCGGCAGGATCAGGCGAAGATCGGGATCCTCGTGGCGTCGGTGGTGGCCGCCATCCTCGCCACGCTCATCCTCCGCCGGCAGCGGCTGCCGTGAGCAGCTGGGCGCGCAGCCCCTCGGGCCCGTCCTGCGGCTCCTGGCAGGCGTAGTGACGGCAGACGTAGGCCAGGCCGGCCGACCGGCCCTCCCACAGCGGCGAGTCGTACGGCTCGCCCCAGGCGAGCACGACATCGGGGCGCCAACGCTCGTGGACGACGTCGACGAGGTCTGGCCGGTCGCCGACGACGGCGACCTCGGTGATCCCGCCGAGGCGCAACGACGCGGCCAGCAGCGCGTTGGAGAAGGCGCTGGGGGCCTGCCCCACGACGGCGCCGACCAACTGCATGATGCGGTCGGCGTGGTTGGCGTAGCGGGTCTCAGCGGTGAGCGCGGCGAGGCGGTAGAGCGCCACAGCGGCCGTCGAGTTGGCCGAGGGCGTGGCGTTGTCGAAGAGGTCCTTCTGGCGGGCGACGAGCCGCTCGCCGTCGTCGGGGGTGGTGAACAGCCCGCCGTTGTCGACGTCCCAGAAGTGGTCGAGCATGGTGTCGGCGGTGGCCCGCGCCTCGTCCACCCAGCGGGCCTCGCCGGTCGCCTCGGCGAGACGGACGAAGGCGTCGACGAGGCAGGCGTGGTCGGCGGCCAGCGCGTGGTGGCGGGCCGGCGGGTCGCCGTCGGCGTGCCACGAGCGGAACCACCGCCCGTCGGGCCGGCGCAGCTCGAGGCGGAGGAAGTCGGCACAGGCGACGGCGGCGTCGACCCAGTCGGGGCGGCCGAGCAGCGAGCCGGCTTCGGCCAGCGCGGCCACCATCAGCGCGTTCCACTCGGTGAGCACCTTGTCGTCGAGCCCCGGGCGGGCCCGGTGCTCGCGGGCTTCGAACAGGCGGCCGCGCGCGTCCTCGACGGCGGGCGGCCGCGCCCAGTCCCCGCGGGCGTGCAGGCGGTTGGGGATCGAACGGCCCTCGAAGTTCCCGGCCGGGGTGATCCCGTAGTACGCCTCGGCCAGGGCGGCGTCGGCGCCGAGCACGGCCGCCACCTCGTCAGGCGTCCAGGTGTGGAAGAGGCCCTCGTGGCCGTGGCCGTCCGGGCCTGGTGAGTCGGCGTCCTCGGCCGAGGAGAACCCGCCGGCCGGCTGGCGCAGGTCGCGGAGCACGTAGTCGACGGTCTCGCTCACCACCTGGCGCCAGCGCGGCTCACCGAGGGCGACGCTGGCGTGGGCGTACACGCGCACCAGCAGCGCCTGGTCGTACAGCATCTTCTCGAAGTGCGGCACCAGCCACTGGCGGTCGACCGAGTAGCGGGCGAAGCCGCCGCCGATGTGGTCGTACATCCCGCCGGAGGCCATCGCGTCGAGCGACGTCGTGACGATTGCCCGGGCCCGGTCGTCGCCCGAGCGCAGCCACGACGCCAGGACGAGGTCGAGGCTCATCGTCGACGGGAACTTGGGCGCCGCCCCGAAGCCGCCCCACTCCTCGTCGAAGTTGGCGGCCAGCTGTTGGATCGCCGCCGTGAGGTGATCGGCACCGGGCAGCCCGTCGGCCGGGCGGATGCGCGCCGTCCGCGAGATGGCGTCGCGCAGGGCCGCGGTGTTCTTGCCCAACTCGGCGCGACGGTTCGCCCAGGCGTCAGTGATCGCCGCCATCAGCTTCGTGAGGTGCGGCGGCGGGAAGTAGGTGCCGCCGAAGAACGGCTCGCCGTCGGCCGTCATGAAGACGGTCATCGGCCAGCCGCCCCGTCCCGTCATCGCCTGCACGGCGTCCATGTAGATGGCGTCGACATCCGGGCGCTCCTCGCGGTCGACCTTGATGTTGACGAAGCGCTCGTTCATCTCGGCGGCGATCGCCGCATCCTCGAAGCACTCGTGGGCCATCACGTGGCACCAGTGGCACGCCGAGTACCCGACGGACAGCAGCACCGGCACGTCGCGCTCGGCGGGCGGCGGCGAACGCCTCCGGCCCCCACGGGTACCAGTCGACGGGGTTGTCGCGGTGCTGGCGCAGGTAGGGGGAGGTCTCGTCACCGAGCCGGTTCACGGGGACGACGCTACCGAGCCGGTCTGCAAGGCTCCCTCTCCGTGACCGACGAGGTGCCACCGCCGCCGCCGCCGCCGTCGACCGGCCAGGCCGGGCCGTCCCACCTGCTCGTCGGCGGCCTCGTCGCCGTGGTGGTCGCCGTGGTGCTCGCGCTGATCCTCGTCCAGCGGTTCGGGCGGACCTACGAGGACGGCCTGGAGGTGGCCGCCGAGTCGGCGGCGATCGCCGCCGACGCCGCCGAGCCGCTCGAGCGGATGGCCGACGACCTGATCGACTTCGCCAACGCCGCGGAGACCGGCCTCGAGGACGCCCGCACGGTGATGGCCTCGGCGCAGGTGTCGGTGGATCAGCTCGGCGCCGCGTTGGCCGCGGAGGTGGCCGACACGGTGGAGGGCGTGGCGAGCCTGGCCGACCGGATGGCCGGGTTCATCGAGACGGTCGAGCGGTTCATCCCGGGCAACCGCACATCGGCCGCCGAGGACCTCCGCCAGATCGCCGACGGCCTGGCGCCCGTGCCGGAGCAGCTGCGCACGCTCGGCGCCCAGCTGCAGTCGACGGCCGAGGAGCTCGCCGACGCCGACGCCACGCTCGTCGCGCTGCGCGACTCGGTGGCCGACCTCGGCGACGAGCTGGAGGCGCTGACACCGACGATCGACGACATCTCCACGACCACCGCGCTGCTGGTCGAGCGCGTCGATCACGCCCGCAGTCGCGTGCGCCTGGACCTGTGGCTGGCCCGCCTGGTGGTCATCCTGATCGGTGCCATCCTCGCCACCGGCCTCATCATGATCGAACGCCTCAGGGGCGGGGGTGTGGGGGCAGCGGCTCGGCCGGAGCCCCCGCCACCGACCGGTCCGGCTCTGGCCGGTCGGTCGATAGCGACCTACACCGCGACGGCGTGGAAGCCGCCGTCGACGTGGACGATCTCGCCGGTGGTGGCGGGGAACCAGTCGGACAGGAGGGCGACGCAGGCCTTGGCCACCGGTTCGGGATCGGTGACCTCCCAGCCGAGCGGCGCGCGGTCGTCCCAGATGTCCTCGAACTGGCTGAAGCCGGGGATGCTCTTGGCGGCCATCGTCTTCACCGGACCGGCGGCGACGAGGTTGGAGCGGATCCCCAGCGGGCCGAGCTGCCGGGCCAGGTACCGGCTGACGCTCTGCAGCGCCGACTTGGCGACGCCCATCCAGTTGTAGGCGGGCCAGGCGACGCGGTTGTCGAAGTCGAGGCCGACGAACGCCCCGCCGTCGGTCATCAGCGGGACGAAGGCGTCGGCCAGCGCCTTGAGCGAGTACGCCGACACGTGCACGGCGACGGCGACGTCGTCCCACTGGGCGGCCATGAAGTCGTCGCCCAGCGTCGCCGGCGGGCCGTAGGCGATGGCGTGCATCACACCGTCGACCCGCCCCCACTTCTCGGCGAGCGCGTCGCGGACGGTGACGAGGTGGTCGGGCACCGTGACGTCGAGCTCGTGGACATCGACCGCCCCGTCGAGCTTGCGCGCCGTGCGCTGGGTGAGGCTGAGGGCCCGGCCGGCGCCGGTGAGGACGATGTCGGCCCCCTCGGCCTGCGCCAGGCGGGCGACGGCGAACGCCAGCGAGGCGTCCGTGAGGACGCCGGTGACCACGATGTTCTTGCCCTCGAGGAGACCCATGGCGGCCGACCGTACTCGGCGGCGCGGCCGAGATCCGGGGACGCGGGTGCGCCCTGAATAGGCTCCGTCCCCATGCGCATCGGCATCCTCGGCGGCACCGGCCCAGCGGGGAGCAGCCTCGGAGCCCGCTTGGCCAGCATCGGGTACGACGTGGTCATCGGCTCCCGCTCGAAGTATCGGGCGATGGAGGCCCGCGACAGCCTCGTCGAGAAGACGCCCGACCTGAGTGAGCGGCTGCAGTACGGCGACAACACGGCCGCCGCCGATTGCGACATGGTCGTCATCGCCACGCCGTGGGACTCGGCGGCCACGACGGCCCA
The DNA here is from genome assembly GCA_963784255.1 of uncultured Acidimicrobiia bacterium. Taxonomy (GTDB): domain Bacteria; phylum Actinomycetota; class Acidimicrobiia; order Acidimicrobiales; family Ilumatobacteraceae; genus JALZMG01. Next base: position 245,390 of record CAWAQO010000012.1, read on the forward strand.
GGAGCACGCGTCGGCGCTGCGCGGCAAGGTCGTGATCAGCATGGCCAACGCCCTCGTCCGTGTCGGCCACGAGTTCCAGCCGCTGGTGCCGCCGCGTGGCAGCGTGGCCGCCCACGTCCAGGCCGCCGTGCCCGGCTGCCGGGTCGTCGCCGCGTTCCACCACCTGCCGGCCAAGGAGCTCGGCAACCTCGGCGAGCCGATCGACTCCGACGTGCTGATCTGCGGCGACGATCCCGACGCCGTCGTGCAGGTCAGCGAGCTCGTCGCCAAGATCCCCGGGTGCCGACCACTGGACGCCGGCGAGCTCTCCAACGCCACCGCCATCGAGGCCTTCACGGCGGTGCTGCTGCAGCTCAACGTGCGCTATCGCACTCGGGTGGCGCCCAAGCTCACGGGCATCAAGCGCGACCCTCGGGCGCCGAGGAACCCGGCCTGAACGACGACCGATGACGGCACCCCCCATGCGCCTGTACGACACGGCCCGACGCGCCGTGGTGCCGTTCGAGCCGGGCGACGACGTCCTGATGTACACGTGCGGCATCACGCCCTACGACGCCACGCACCTCGGCCACGCCGCGACGTACCTCGCCTACGACGTGCTCCAGCGACGTTTGATCGACCGCGGCCACGTGGTGACGTGCGTGCGCAACGTCACCGACATCGACGACCCGCTGTTCGCCAAGGCCCGCGAGCTCGGCATCCACTACCTCGACCTGGCGGCGGGGGAGGAGGCGCGGTTCGAGGCCGACATGGCCGCCCTCAACGCCCTGCCCGTCGCGTCCACGCCGCGGGCGTCCTCGGCGATCCCGGACATCCGCGGGTTCATCGGGATGGTCCTCGACCGCGGCTACGCCTACCAGTCGGCCGGCGCGGTGTACTTCGACGTCTCACGGTTCGCGGCCTTCGGCGACCTCAGCCACTACGACGAGGCGACGATGCTGGCCCTCGCCCGCCAGCGCGGCGGTGACGTCGACAACCCGGCGAAGCGCCATCCGCTCGACTTCGTCCTGTGGCAGCCGTCGGCGCCCGGCGAGCCCTCGTGGGACACCATGTGGGGGCCGGGGCGACCGGGCTGGCACATCGAGTGCAGCGCGCTGGCCCTGCGCGAGCTGGGCACGACGATCGACCTGCACGGCGGTGGCACCGACCTGATCTTCCCCCACCACGAGTGCGAGCGGGCGCAGTCCGAGGCGGCCACCGGCGAGCCGTTCGTGCGCCACTGGATGCACACCGCGCTGATCTCGAAGGACGGCGAGAAGATGTCCAAGAGCCTGGGCAACCTCGTGTTCGTCGACGCGCTGCGCAAGGAGTGGGACCCGATGGCCATCCGCGTGGCGATCGTCGGTCACCACTACCGCACCGAGTGGGAGTGGGACGACGGGCTGATGGGCCGGGCGACGGCGCGGCTCGCGGCGTGGCGCAAGGCGGTCGGCGGCCGCCCGGGCGGGCTGCTCGACGTCGTGCGGACCGCCCTCGACGACGACCTCGACACGCCGGCGGCGATGGACGCCATCGACGCCGCGGCGGCCGTCGGCGAGGACGTCCGCGCCGGGGCGGACCTGCTCGGGGTGACGCTGACGCCGTGACCTGGGCCCGAGCGCCCGTCAACCGGCCCGAAACAGAGAACTCACCCAAGGTTCATCTCATTCGCCTGGGCGCGCGACAGGGCCGACACAGTTCCCACGTACCATCGCGGGCCATGGAGTCCAGTCCCGGCGCCGGCAAGGCCCAGCAGCGCGCTCGGCGGCTGCTCGCGCCGGTCGCCACGCGGCTGTGGCGCATCGAGACGAAGGGCTTCGACCGGCTGCCGTCGGAGGGCCCGGCGATCCTCTGCCCGAACCACATCTCGTTCCTCGACTCGGCCTTCCTGATGCTCACCGTGCCGCGCAACATCAGCTTCGTCGGCAAGGCCGAGTACATGGACTCGTGGAAGACGAAGTACGTGTTCCCGATGATGGGCATGATCCCGATCGACCGGTCGGGTGGTGCCAAGTCACGAGCCGCCCTCGACGCGGCCACCACCGTCCTCCACCGCGGCGAGCTGTTCGGCATCTTCCCCGAGGGCACGCGCAGCCGTGACGGCATGCTCTACAAGGGTCGCACCGGCGCCGCCCGGCTGGCGATGGAGGTCGGCTGCCCGATCTTCCCCGTCGGCATCACGGGCACCGACGAGATCCAGCCGCCGGGCGCCAGGGTGCCGAAGGTCAGGGGGATGTGCGCCATCACCATCGGCCGTCCGGTGCGGCCGGAGCGCTACCGCAACCGGATCGAGCCGCACCTCGCATGGCGATCGATGATCGACGAGGTGATGTTCGAGATCCGCGAGATGACCGGGCAGTCGTACCGCAACGTGTACGCCGGATCGCCCAGCGACGCCGTCGACACCGCGGTCGCCGAGGCGCGTCCCGCGCTCGTCACCGAGGCCGAACGGCGCGAGCTGGTCGGCGCCGGCCGCTAGCTCAGCGTCCCCGGTAGCTCGCCGGGCGCTTCTCCAGGAACGCGGCCACCCCCTCACGGTGGTCGTCGGTCTGGAACAGCCGGCCGAGGTTGGTGGTCACCCACGCGCCGAGGTCGTTCCAGTCCGGATCGAGGGCTCGCCGCAGACCGTGCTTGATCGTCTGCACGGCGAGCGGCGGGTTGGCCGCGATGCGGCCGGCCAGTGCGAGCGCCGCCGGGAGGAGCTCGTCGTGGTCGACGACACGGGACACGAGCCCGATGCGCTCGGCCGTCGCCGCGTCGACCACGTCACCCGTGAAGAGCAGCTCGGCGGCCCGCTCGCGGCCGACGAGCTGGGCGAGGCGACCGAGGCCGGCGACGTCGGCGACCAGGCCGCGCAGGACGAACAGCTCGCCGAAGCGGGCCCGCTCCGACGCGACACGGATGTCGGCCATGACCGCCAGCTCCATGCCCCAGCCGACGGCGGGTCCGTTCACGGCGGCGATCACGGGCACGTCGGTGTGCAGGAGCGCGTCCGCGGCCGGGGTCAGGCGCGGCGTCCGCGTCCCGTCGACCGGCGGCCGCTCGGGCCCGGCGAGGAGCAACTTGACGTCGTCGCCCGAGCAGAACGCCGGGTCGGCGCCGGTGATGACGAGGCAGCGGACGCCGTCGTCGCCCAGCCGCCGCACGACCGCCTCCAGCTCGGCGTAGGTCTGGCGGCGCAGTGCGTTGCGGGCGCCGGGCCGGTCGAGCGTGAGCAGGCCGACGTGGTCGGTGACCTCGTAGCGCAGGTCCTCGTACATGGCGATCGATGCTGCCACCACGCGGCCGGCCAATCGGACCCGGAGCACACGAGACCCGCTCGTACACTTGGACGGCGATGGACGCCCCGATCACGATCATGCTGCCCGACGGTTCGGCCCGCGAGTACCCCGCCGGCACGACCGCCGCGGACGTGGCGTCGTCGATCGGCAAGCGCCTCGCCAAGGCCGCCGTCGCCGCGACGGAGAACGGCGAGGAGATCGACCTCGGCCGGCCGCTCGCCGACGGCGACCAGGTGGCGATCATCCCCGACGACTCCGCGGCCGGCCGCCACGTGCTGCGCCACTCCACGGCGCACGTGATGGCGCAGGCGGTGACCCAGCTCTACCCCGGGGCCAAGTTCTCCATCGGCCCTGCCATCGAGAACGGCTTCTACTACGACTTCGAGCTGCCGGGCGGGCGCACGTTCCACGAGGACGACCTGACCGCGATCGAGGCGCGGCATGCGCGAGATCATCGCCGCCGACCAGCCGTTCGTGCGGTCCGAGGTCCCACCGGACGAGGCGCTGGCGATCTTCGCCGACCAGCCGTACAAGCGCGAGATCATCGAGCGCGTCAGCACGGCCGGCGCCGACGTCCTCGACAGCGGGGAGGTCGCCGCCGGCGGGACGATCAGCGTGTACCGCAACTCGCCCGAGTTCGTCGACCTCTGCAAGGGGCCGCACGTGCCCTCCACGAGTCGCCTCGGCCACTTCAAGCTGCAGAAGGTCGCCGGCGCGTACTGGCGCGGCAACGAGAAGGGCCCGATGCTGCAGCGCATCTACGGCACGGCGTGGGAGTCGGCGGCCGCGCTGCAGGCCCACCTCGAGCAGCTCGTCGAGGCCGAGAAGCGCGACCACCGCCGCCTCGCCACCGACCTCGACCTGCTCAGCTTCCCGAGCGAGCTCGGCGGCGGGCTCGCGGTCTGGCACCCGAAGGGCGCCATCGTCCGCAAGCTGATGGAGGACTACAGCCGCCAGCGCCACGTCGACGGCGGCTACGAGTTCGTGTTCACCCCCCATCTCACGAAGCAGGGGCTGTTCGAGACCAGCGGCCACCTCGACTGGTACGCCGAGGGCATGTACCCGCCGATGGAGATGGACAACGGCACGTACTACATGAAGCCGATGAACTGCCCGATGCACTGCCTGATCTTCCGGTCACGGCAGCGCAGCTACCGCGAGCTGCCGCTGCGGCTGTTCGAGCTGGGCACGGTCTACCGCTACGAGCGCGCCGGCACGCTGCACGGGCTGATGCGCATCCGCGGCTTCACGCAGGACGACAGCCACATCTTCTGCACCCCGGAGCAGGCGCCGGCGGAGATCGCCTCGCTGCTCGACTTCGTGCTCTCGGTGCTGCGGGCGTTCGGCTTCGACGACTTCACGTTCAACCTGTCGACGAAGGACCCGCAGAAGTACGTCGGCTCCGACGAGGACTGGGAGGCGGCCACCGAGGCGCTGCGGGCGGCGCTCGACCACCACGGCCTGCAGTACGAGGTCAAGGACGGCGACGCCGCCTTCTACGGCCCGAAGATCGACATCGACGTGCGCGACGCGATCGGACGCTCCTGGCAGCTGTCGACGATCCAGTACGACTTCAACCACCCCGAGCGCTTCGAGCTCGAGTACGTCGGCGCCGACAACGCGCGGCACCGGCCGATCATGCTGCACCGCGCCCTGTTCGGGTCGGTCGAGCGCTTCTTCGGGGTGCTGCTCGAGCACTACGCCGGCAACTTCCCGACGTGGCTGGCCCCCGTCCAGGTGCGCGTGCTGCCCGTCGCCACGGCCCACGAGGAGTACGCCGAGAAGGTGGCCGACCGGGTCCGCGCCGCCGGCGGTCGCGTCGACGTCGTCGGCGCCAGCGAGGGCCTCGGCAAGCGCATCCGCGCCGCCAAGCTCGAGAAGCTGCCGTACATCCTCGTGGTCGGCGACGAGGACGTCGCCGCCGGCACGGTCGGCGTCAACGAGCGGGGGAGCGAGCGCCCCGAACGCGGCGTCGATCTCGGCACGTTCGTCGAGCGCTTCGCCGACGAGGTGTCGCTGGCGACGGCGGAGGCGCTGCGCGCCTGACCGATGCTCGAGCGGCTCTGGAACGGCTGGCGCGCCACCTACGTCACCAGCGGCGGGGCCGCCGGCGGCGTCGGGCCGGACGACGTCGCGACCGGAAGGGGGAGCGTGTTCTCGCGCATCCTCCACTCCGGGCTCCCTGACGTCGACACCCACATCGTCCACCGGGGCGAGCACTGCTTCGCCATCCTCAACGCCTTCCCCTACGCGATCGGGCACATCCTCGTCCTGCCCTACCGCGAGGTCGCCGATCTCGAGGACCTCTCCGACGCGGAAGCGGCCGAGCTGTGGGCCAGCGTCACCGACGCCGTGGTGGCGCTGAAGCGGGCCTACCAGCCGGAGGGCGTCAACGTCGGCGTCAACCTCGGCCGCCCGGCCGGAGGAAGCGTGAGCGAGCACCTCCACGTCCACGTCGTGCCGCGGTGGACCGGTGACGCCAACTTCATGACCGCCACGGCCAACACCCGCACCCTGCCCGAAGCGCTGCCCGACACCGCGGCGAAGCTGCGCGCCGACTGGCCGACCTGACGCGTCGCCACCCGCCACCCGCGGCGGCGAGGTTGCCCGCCGCGGCCGGCGGGTACCGTCGCTCGGGTGCCCCGTGCGATGGTCCTCGCGCCCGCCCCGGTCGTCACGGTCACCGTCGAGCGCGGGGCCGACGAGACCGATGAGGTGCACGTCCACGCCGGCGGGCAGGGGTTCTGGATCTCCCAACTGCTCGCCGAGCTCGGCCTCGACGTCGTGCTGGTCGCCACCGTCGGCGGTGAGGTCGGCGTCCTCCTGCAGTCGCTGGTCGACACCCATCGCGTCGAGCTGCACCCCGTGCCCGTGAGCGCCACGAACGGTGCGTACGTCCACGACCGCCGTTCGGGTCAGCGGGTCGAGGTGGCCGAGATGCGCGCCGGCGTGCTGTCGCGCCACGACGTCGACGACCTCTACGGCGCCGCGCTCGTCGAAGGCCTCCACGCCGATGTCTGCGTGCTCGGCGGCGGCCCCGTCGAACCGCCCGTCGTGCCGGCCGACCTCTACCGGCGCCTGGCCGGCGACCTCGTGGGCGCGGGCACGCTGGTCGTCGCCGACCTGTCCGGCGAGGCGATGGCCGCCGCCCTCGAGGGAGGCGTGACGGTGGCGAAGATCGCCCACGACGAGGCGATCGCCGGTGGGTGGGCGACGTCCGACGCCGAGGGGGACCTGCTCGAGGGCCTCCACCGGATCGCTGATGCGGGCGCCCGCATGGTGGTCCTGACCCGCGCCGATCAACCGGCGCTCGCCCTCGTCGACGGCGAGTCGCTGGCCCTCGTCCCGCCGGCGGTCGAGGCCTTCGACCACCGGGGCGCGGGCGACTCGCTCACGGCCGGCGTGTCGGCCGGCCTCGCCGTCGGCCGCCCATCCCTCGACGCCCTGCGCCTCGGCGTGGCCGCCGGCGCCCTCAACGTCACGCGGCGGGGTCTCGGCACCGGCACGCGCGAGGACATCGAGGGCATGGCGGAGCTGGTCGAGGTCCGCCCGATCGGCGAGGACCCCCGCCGGTAGCCTCGGGGACGATGGTGGACGAGCCCCGCGAGGAGCACCGCGACGAGCTTCCGGCCGACCTCGACGCCGCCGGCTACGTCGGGCCGTACCAGTTCCCCGACAACTCCCGCCGGCGCATCCCGGGCGTGCTCTACCTGATCATCGCCGCCCTCTGCGTCGTCGTGTGGCTGGTCGGGCACGACTCGTCACCGATCGTGAACGACGGGTGGTTGTGGGCGGCGGCGCTGCTGGTGGTCGTCGCGGTGATCTCGATCACGTCGGGCTGGCGCATGCACGTCGACGAGCGCCAGGCGCTGGTCGCCGCCCAGCAGGCGGTCGGCTTCCCGATCGGGCACGCCTCGGCCCAGCAGGTGTGGCGGGGGGTGCGCAGCCGGCCGACGTGGCGGGTGCTGTGCTACTCCGTCGAGGATCCGCCGGTCCGTCGTGGGCTGGTGCTCGTCGACGCCGTCGACGGGCGGGTCGTCGAACGCCTGGTGGAGGACAACCCCGAGCGCTGGTCGGCGGCTCCGCCGGTTCCCGATCAGCAGAGCTGAGCGGTGCGCATCGCCGTCGGCGCCGACGAGGTCACCGCGGTGACCACTGCCGTCGAACGCCATCTGACGGACGCCGGACACGAGGTCGTACCGACGGCCAACGGCCTCGCCTGGCCGGAGGTCGGCAAGGACGTCGGCGCGGCCGTGGCCGAGGGGCGCGCCGACCGCGGCGTCGTGTGGTGCTGGACCGGCACCGGTGTGTCGATCGCCGCCAACAAGGTCGCCGGCGTGCGCGCCGCGCTGTGCACCGACGCCGAGACGGCGCGTGGTGCCCGACGCTGGAACGACGCCAACGTGCTGGCGCTCGGCTTGCGGCTCACGTCGGAGGCCGCGGCGCTGGAGATCGTCGACGCCTTCTTGGCGACCGATCCCGACGGCACCGAAGCGGCCAACATCGCCAGGATCCAATGACGCGGGCGCTCCGAACGGGGTGACGAGGTGACGGCGGTGGGCCGTCACCCCTGACACCCACAAGGGGATCCCCATGCGACACAAGTTCCTCATCCGCGCCCTCCTGGCGGGCGTCGCGGTGGCCAGCCTGACGTCGGCCTCGGCCGGCGCGACGGGCGGCCGCGACGACCAGCCGAACGAGTGCCGGCCGTCCCGAGGGCTGCTGGTCACGTCCTACGCCCTCACCGCCGACCACCAGCTGGCCTGCTTCCGCGAGCACCGCGCCGGCAAGCTGCGCGTCATCGCCCCGATCTCCGGACTGCAGACGGACACCCGGCTCGTCGGCATCGACTTCCGTCCGGCCAACGGCCTGCTCTACGGCGTGGGCGACCAGGGTGGCGTCTACACGATCGACCTGGCGACCGGCGTGGCGTCGGGACGCGTGCAGATCAACCAGCCGCTGTCGGGGGCGTCCTTCGGCGTCGACTTCAACCCGACCGTGGACCGCCTGCGCATCGTGTCCGATGCCGGGCAGAACCTGCGCGTCAACGTCGTCGATGGCAGCACGACCGTCGACGGTCCGCTCAACTACCTCGGCCCGCCCGCGGTGAACCCGGCGCTCGGCGTCGCCGGCGCGGCCTACACCAACAACGACAACGACCCGACGACGGCGACGACGCTGTACGACATCGACAGCGCCCTCGACCAGGTGGTCGTCCAGGCGCCGCCGAACGCCGGCACGCTGAACCCGACGGGCAAGCTGCGCGTCGACACCGACGCCACGGTCGGCTTCGACATCTTCAGCTACGTCGTCAAGGGCGTGACCGAGGCCAACCGGGCGTTCGCCTCGCTGACCGTCAACGGCACGTCGCAGTTCCACGAGGTCGACGTGCTGACGGGGGCCGCCCGCTACCGCGGCACGTTCCCCCGCCCCGTCGCCGACATCGCCGTCCCGACGAACCAGGGCTGAGCTCGTCTCGGTCCGGATCCCGGTCGCACGGGTGACCGGGATCCGGACCGGAACAGGATCACTCGTCGGGGAGGGAGAGCCAGACGGCGGCGTCGGGCGGCAGGTGGGTGGCGGTGGCGTCCGGGGTGCTGGCGAGGATCAGGGTCGCGCCGGGCAGATCGATGGTGACCGGCTCGTCGTCGAAGTTGACGAGGCAGGCGAACCCCGGCGGACGGTGGAACGCCAGCACCTCACGGTCACCGGCGTCGAACCAGGCCATCGTGCCGTCGCCGAGCGCCGGCAGCTCGCGGCGCAGCCGCAACGCCTCGCGGTACAGCGACAGCATCGACGCCGGGTCGTCCTCCTCGGCTTCGGCCGTGAGCGCCGACCAGCCGGCCGGCTGCGGCAGCCACGCCGTCGTCCCGGGCCCGAAGCCGAACGGCGGTGCCGCCCCCGACCACGGCAGCGGCACCCGGCACCCGTCCCGCCCGATGCGCTCGCCCTTGGAGCGGTGGAACGTGGGGTCCTGACGCAGCTCGTCGGGCAGGTCGAGGACCTCCTCCAGTCCGAGCTCCTCGCCTTGGTACACGTAGGCGCCGCCGGGCAGGGCGAACATCAGCAAGGCGGCCGCTCGGGCCCGCGCCACGCCCTCCGGCCCGCCGCCGTAGCGGGTCACGTGACGCGTCACGTCGTGGTTCGACAGCACCCACGTCGGGGGGGCGCCGACCTCGCCGAGGGCGGCGATGCTGACGTCGATCGCCGTGCGCATCGACACGACCGACCACTCGGCGAGCAGGAAGTGGAAGTTGAAGGCGGTGTGCAGCTCGCCCGGTCGCAGGTAGCGGGCGGTGCGCGTCGGGCTGTGCAGCCAGACCTCACCGACGAAGACGCGGTCATCGTCGTACTCGTCGGCGACGGCCCGCCAGGCGCGGTACACGTCGTGCACCTCGTCCTGGTCCCAGTGGGGATGACCCTCCTTGGCCGGGCCGTCGACCTTCAGCCGGCCGCCGAGATCCGGCATCTCGGGATCCTTGGCGAGCCCGTGGGCCACGTCGATGCGGAAGCCGTCGACGCCCCGATCGAGCCAGAAGCGCAGGATCGACTCGAACTCGGCGCGCACCTCCGGGTTCATCCAGTCGAGGTCGGGTTGCTCCGGGGCGAACAGGTGGAGGTACCACTGCCCGTCGGGGACGCGGTCCCATCCCGGACCGCCGAACGTGCTCTGCCAGTCATTGGGGGGCAGCTCGCCCTCCCGTCCGCGGCCGTCGCGGAACAGGTACCGGGCCCTGGCCCGGCTGCCCGGCGGTGACGCCAGCGCCTCGCGGAACCAGGCGTGCTCGCTCGACGTGTGGTTGGGGACGATGTCGACGATCACCCGCAGCCCCAGCGCGTGGGCATCGGCGAGGAGCCCGTCGAAGTCGGCGAGCGTGCCGAACTCCGGCTCGACGTCGCGGTAGTCGGCGACGTCGTAGCCGGCGTCGGCCTGGGGGGACGGGTAGAACGGCGTCAGCCACAGCGCATCGACGCCGAGCGCGCGCAGATACGGCAGCCGCGAGCGGATGCCCGGCAGGTCGCCCATGCCGTCGCCGTCGCCGTCGGCGAAGCTGCGGACGTAGACCTCGTAGATGACGGCGCGGCGCCACCACGGGTCAGTCGTCACGGGCGGCCTCGGCGGCGGTCTGGATGCGGCGCAGCACGGCCCCGGCGTCGAGGGCGTGGCGGCGGAGGTCGTCGAGCGTGGTCTCGTCCCACGCGTCGGCGGGCCGGGTCTCGATCGCCGTCGCGATGGTCTCGGCATCGGCGCTGGTGCCGAGGATCCCCGCGGCCGCGTCGACGTGCCGTTGCAGCTCCTCGGTGAGGCCGCCGACCACCGCGGGGTCGACGTCGCCGATGGCCTCGCGACGGCGGCGGGCCAGCGACCGGAACGTGGTGGCGAGGTCCTGGGGGGTCGATCCACTCATCGGGCACAGCCTGGCAGGCTCCCGCCCCTCGCCGGGACCACCGGGTATCCTGACGAGCGTGTTTGACGGCAAGTTCCGCAAACCGATCGACCAGGCGGTCAAGCCGATCGGCGACGGGCTCCGCAAGACCCGCATCACCCCCGATCAACTGACGATCGCCGGGCTCGTCGTGGGCGTCGGAGCGGCCTTCGCCATCGGCGCCGGCTACCTCCAACTCGGGCTGCTCCTGGTGGTCCTGGCGGCCCTGCCCGATCTGCTCGACGGGGCGCTGGCCAAGGCGTCCGGCGCGGCCAGCCAGCGCGGCGCCTTCTTCGACTCGACCGTCGACCGCATCACTGACGCCGTGCTGCTCGGCGGCGTGGCGTGGTACCTCGCCAGCAACGAGTCGGCGCACCTCACGCTGCTGCCGTTCGCCATCCTGGCGATCTCGTCGCTGATCTCGTACCAGCGGGCCAAGGCGGAGTCGCTCGGGTTGGACGCCAAGGGCGGCCTCATGGAGCGGGCCGAGCGGGTCGTGCTGCTGTGCGTCGGCCTGCTGTTCGAGCCCCTGCTCGTGCCGGTGCTGTGGCTGATGCTGGCCCTCACCGCGATCACGGCGGGTCAGCGCTTCGTGAAGGTCTGGCGCCAGGCGCAGGTCGCCCCGGTCACCGCCGCCCGCATCGAGCTGCGCCGCTCCCGCCGCCAGAGCCGGCGGGTGGCCCGCACCGAGCGGCGACGCACCCGGGTGCCGCGCCGCCGCAGCGGCTGACCGTGGCCGACGCCGGCGCGGCTGCGCCGCGCTCACCGCTGCAGCGGTGGTCCGATCTCGTGACCGTCGGCAGCTTCCGCACCGGCGTCGCGCTCGGCGCGGCTGATGCCGGCCCTCGTCGCCGACGGGCTCGTGGCGCCGATCGGCATGGGGGCCAACTTCGCCAACGCCGAACGGCGGGCGATCGTCGAGCGCAACCTCCGCCGCGTCGATCCGTCGCTGCACGGCTGGGCGCTGCGTCAGGCCGTGCAGGGGGCCTTCGACTCGTACACGCGCTACTGGATCGACTGCCTCCGCCTCCCGTCGCTCCCGGCGCGCCAGGTGGCCCGGGGGATCACCCTCGACCGCTTCGACCGCGTCACCGACGGGCTCGCCGACGGGCAGCGGCGCGATCCTCGCCCTCCCGCACCTCGGCGGCTGGGAGTGGGCCGGCCGCTGGCTGGCCGACGTCGGGCACCCCGTCACGGTCGTCGTGGAACGCCTCGATCCGCCCGGGCTGTTCGACTGGTTCGTCGACCTGCGCCAGGAGCTCGGGATGAAGGTGGTGCCGCTCGGACCGGGCGCCGGACGGGCCGTGCTGCGGGCGCTGGCCGACAACGAGATCGTGTGCCTGCTGTGCGACCGCGACATCCAGGGCGGTGGGGTGGAGGTCGAGTTCTTCGGCGAACGCACCACGCTGCCGGCCGGGCCGGCGACGATGGCGCTGCGCTCAGGCGCACCGGTGCTTCCGGTGGCGGTCTACTTCACGAGCAAGATCGACGGGCACCACGCGGTGATCCTCCCGCCCGTGCCCGCCGAGCGGTCCGGCCGGCTCCGCGACGACGTCGCCCGGCTGACCCAGCACGTGGCGACGGATCTCGAGGGCCTGATCCGCCGCGCGCCGTCGCAGTGGCACCTGTTCCAGCCGAACTGGCCGAGCGACCCGGGCTACGGGGAGAAGCCCGACTAGAGGGCTCGTTGCTCCAAGTCACGACGCGGCTGTGACAGGGCGGTGACACATCGCGGCGAGGGACGACTGCGAGCGAGCGCGTGACTGGCGGCCGGTGGCCACCTTCTGGGTCTACGAGAACTGGGTCCACGACCACGCTCGGGTGCATCGCGCATCGTGCGTCTGGTGCAACGACGGAGCAGGGTTCCACGACACAACCAAAACGGATCACGGTCAATGGCTCCCGTTCGAGTCCTATCAGCAGGCCGCCGCAAGCGAAGCCATGCGTCGTTCCGACGTGGGCGACTGCCCCAACTGTCGACCCGATCGGTCGAGCTGACCGGCTGCACGCGTTCGCACTTCTCGCGCACCACTCGCTCGGTCCGCGAACACCGACGCCAGTCCTCGCAACGAGTGCGGAGAATGGTCCGTGATGCCCGCCCTCGTGGCCACGCGCCGCCACTGGTGGCCGAGCGCGTTGCGGTCGACATGGCATCGCGCGATCGCCACAGACGGGCAATCGGTCCGCCGTTGCGCGTTCGCCGAAAGCCGACACCGACCGACCACCGTAGACCTACGCTTGCCCCGTGGTAGGCGGCGAGGATGCGCAGGCCTTTTACGGTCTCTCTGCGACAGGTGTGCTCGTCGTACTCTGGTCATTGCCCTTGTGGGTCGTCGCGCTTCTGGTGTCTCATCCGCCGTGGGTGGTCGGCGTCATCGCGGCTCTGTGGAGTGTTCCCATTCTGATCGGGGCATGGACCTCCATCGTCGGAGCTCGGAGCCCTCTCCCGAAATATTGGCCAAGTACGGCGAATCTTTCCTTGTGGTACTGCTGGGTCGCGATCGTCTGCACCATCAGCATGCTGCCGGCGATAGGTCTGTGGAGCGCCAGTTGGGAGCCTGCGCTGAACAAGAGGGATCAGTCCACGGCGAGCCACATGCTGAATGCGTTGTGGCATGCCGGCAATATGATTCCCGTCGTCGATCTACCCAGAGCACTCAATCAACGGGATCCGCCGATCCATGAATGGGGCGTTCTGACGGCTGGCGGGATACTCATCTTCCAGTTGCTCGTGGTCGGCTCGTTGCTCCTGCTGATCAGGCTGGTCTGGCAGCAGTATCTCAAGAGTCAGGATGAGGCTGACGAGAACCGCACGTAACAGAACGGAAGGATGAGCCTGACGCGGTTCACCTCGACATGTGGCAGGTGTCGGACGACCTCGACGGCAAGTTCCCGCGTCTTCGAAACTTTCGCAACTTCCACCAGCACCCGCCGTTGAAGGCGCTCCTGCCTGACGAGCAGTCGTGGCATCTCTTCAGTGACGGTCCGATGGTGCTGTTCAAGGATGGACGATCTACGTACATCGTCGACGTAGAGGTGGACCGTGGATTCGTTGAGGCCATTCACCGGGAGTACCTCATCCTCCTTGACCTCGCTCAACCAGCTCGGCGAGCTGTAGTACCCCTCACGTGACACGGCCGTGACACAACCGCCGAGTTGAAGCGTGAACCGGAGAACCTACGAGAGTCGAAACCGCAGGTAGATCGCCAGACCGGCGGATCGCCCCTGGTCGCGAAATGCCACGAACCAGTTCCAGCCGAACTGGCCGAGCGACCCCGGAGACGAAGGCAACTAGCGTGCCTCGGATGGACGGCCAACGATTTCGCCGCTCCGCTGACGTGGTGTTCGAGGTCCTCGACGATCGGGCCGTCCTGCTCGACACCACCGGTACGGAGCTGATCACGCTGAACCCGGTCGGGACGCTCGTCTGGCAGCTGCTCGATGAGCCCGCGACGCCGCCGTCGACCTGGCTGCCGAGCTGCAGGCGTCGTTCCCCAACGTCCCCGCGGAACGGCTCCACGAGGACGCCGAACGGTTCCTCGACGAGCTGGCGGCCGCCGATCTCGTCGTCGCCGATGCTGCGGGTTGAGGGCGTCGAGCCACACCTACGCACGACCCACGGGGCTGCAGCGGCGGCTGATCAAGGCGGCGTCCGACGCGCGACGTGCCGGCGCTCTACGACGTGGACCTCGACGTCCGCCCCGGCGAGATCGTCGGCCTGGTCGGGCCCAACGGAGCCGGCAAGACGACGCTGATCAAGATCATCGCCACCCTGCTGGAGGCGACGAGTGGTCAGGTGACGGTCGGTGACTACGACGTGACCACTTCACCGCTGGCAAGTGCGCCGCCGGCTCGGCCTGGTGCTGGCCGACGACCGCGCCGCTCTACTGGCGGTTGACCGGGCGCCAGAACCTCGAGTTCTTCGCGACGATGCACGGGCTGGACCGGACGGCCGCGGCCGCCCGGTCAGGGCAGTTGCTCGAGCGACGTCGACCTGGCCGGCGCGCGACAGGCTGGTGTTCGGCTACTCGGCCGGGATGCGCTGCGCGGCTGTCGATCGCCCGGGCCCTCCTCGCACGAGCCGCCGCTGCTGGTGCTGGACGAGCCGACGCCGAGCCCTCGATCCCGTGGCGACGGTCGCGCATCGGCGGCACTGCTGAAGGGGATCGCCGAGGCCGGGGTCGCGGTGCTGCTGTCGAGCCACCGGCTCGACGAGATCGAAGCAGGTGTGCGACCGCATCGTCGCGATCGTCGGCGGGCGCGTGCGCTTCGACGGCACGGTGGCCGAACTCGCCGGCGACGTCGGCTTCGCCGGCGCGCTGCACGCCCTGCTGGTCGAGGACGATGCCGCGGCCGCGAGGTCGACGATGAGCTCGACGCGGGCCGAGGCCTCGGCGCATCGCCGCGCATCGCCCGTCGTGACTTCCAGGTCGAGGGGAGCTACCGGCTGCGCTACGCCAACCGGCTGCTCGCAGGCTGCTCATCTCGTCGCTCGTCGTCTACCAGATGAGCAAGCTGGTGATCGACGCGCCCGGCGCTGCGAGCCCTATGGCGGGGACTACTTCGGGTTCGCGATGGTCGGCCTCGCCGTGATGTCGGTCGCCCGCCTCGGCATCAGCACGTTCACCCAGAACATCTCCCGTGAGCAGACGATCGGCACGCTCGAGGTCCTGCTGGCGACGCCCACCCGCGTGCCGGTGCTCCTCGCCGGGTCGTTCGTGTTCCCGCTTGTGCTGACGTCGATCGACATGGTGCTCTGCTTGGGCGTCGGCCTCGGAGTGCTCGGCGACGGGTTGCGCCTCATCGGCGTGGTCTACGCCGTGCCGTTCCTGCTGCTCACGTTGGCGTCGTTCTGCGCCTTCGGCATCGTCGGGGCCAGCCTGCTCGTGCTGATCAAGCGGGGCGATCCGTTGACGGCCCCGCTGACGAAGCTCACGAGCATCCTGAGCGGCGCACTGTTCCCGGTCTCGACCTTCCCGGTCGCCCTGAGATGCTGGCGCGGGCCTTTCCCGCCTACTACGGCATCAACGGCTTGCGCGAGGCGTTGCTCACGTCGGCCGGGTGGTCGAAGATGCGCCCGACCTCGTCGTGCTGGCCGGCTTCGTCGTGGTGCTGCTGCCGCTGGCCGTGCAGCTCTTCACGCGGGCCCTGGCGGCGGCCCGGCGCACCGGCACGCTGTCGAACTACTGAGGCCGGCGATCGCCGCCCACATCGCATCGAGCGCCGCCACCGCGACCGCCACCGGTCCTCGACGGCGGGCGGATGGCGGTAGTCCCAGCCGGCAGCCGGCTCAGCTCTCCGGCCACGGGGAAGTAGACGCGCACGGCGTGGGGCACCCCGACCAAAGGCAGCGAGCCGAGCAGCATCTCCAGCCGTGACGGCCCGGGCGGCAGTGGCGTGGCCCCGCCGCCGCCCTCGCCGTGGCCGACCAGCACGACGCCGGCGACGGGATACTGGCCAGCGCGCCGTGATCGCCTCCGGCGGCAGCGCCCACCTTCGCCGCTCGTCGTCCGGGAGCTGGCGCGATCCGGCGGGCGGCAGCGCCAGCAGGTCGGCGGGGACGTTCACCGGCTTCGGCATGCCGCTGAGGCGTGGCCCCGCCTCGACGAGGCAGAGGTCGTCGGCGACGATGCGCCAGCACCCTGGCTGCCGGCGTAGGCGAGCGTGGACTTGCCCGCTCCGGACGGGCCGAGGAGCAGCAGGGCACGTCCGTCGCGTTCAGGGCGGCGCCGTGGACCGCGTGGTGACCGCGGACGGCCACGGCGTCGATGAGGGGGTGCTGCGTGGCGAGGCGAAAGGCCCGGTAGCGGTCGTCGCCGTCGACCCCGCGACGACGATCTCGTCGGCCCGCCGCCGGCCGACCGACCCGCTGGCGTGCCGGGCGACGACACCCTCGTCCTCGAACCAGACCTCCACCTCGGGGGTCCGCAGGTCCGGCGGCCGCGACGGCACAGCGGGCGGGGCCAGCGCGATGGATGATCCGCACCGCCGGGGCGGCCGTGGTCGTGCGGCACCCCCCGAACAGCGCCTCCACCGGGGGCCATCGGCCGGGGTCGTCGGCCTCCGAGCTCCAGCCGCGACGCCGGCGACGTCGATCCGGCGGCCATCGGGCAGGCACCGTACTGGCCGAGGAGGTGGTCGTGACGGAGCCGGTGCCCGCCGAGATGAAGGCGAAGGTGCTGCGTCGAGGCGTGGCGGCGAACGCGCGGTGGCTCGACGTGACGGGCCTGTCGATGGGCCCGGACCTCCCCGGGGCAGCCGCGTGCTCGTCGACGGCACGACGCCGCGCGCGCCGGGGCGAGGTGTGGGCCTTCGTCGGCGAGACGGGCGAGGTGGTCGTGCACCGGTTCCTCCGCGACGTGGGTGGACAGCTGTGGTTCCGCGGTGACGCCAACGTCGCCGCCGACCGCCCGGTGCCGCCGGAGCGCCTCATCGGCCGCGTCGCGGCCGTCGAGGTCGACGGCCGCCGTCGCGACCTCGGCCGGGTCGCCCGGTGGCGTGGTCGGCTCGCCGTCGACCGCCACCGCGATCCGTCGTCGCCTGAGTCGTGTGCTACGGCAAAGATCTGGTAAACTCTCGTCTACCTGACAGACAAACCTTGGCGGAGGTAGACGATGGAGTATGAGAGCCCGGCGATCGAACGGCGCGAAGCGGTGGAGGGCATGCTCTTCAACGGTGGCGGCGGAAGCTGATCTCACACGACGTGGGCGGTCCCGATCTCGGGGCCGCCCCCTTCGTCGTTTTGGGCCAGGTGACCGCCCTCAGCCAGCGTCCGGCGGTGGCCGGTCGGGATCGGCCGGGTCGCGGAACTCCTGCGCCGTCCTCGCCGTCAGTGGCTGGATCCGCCCGTACAGCCGGCGCAGACGGGTCTCACCCTTGAACCGGCGTGGAGCGCCGAGCATCACCTTGTAGAAGTGGTCGGGGTCCCACACGATGCCCTCGTCCTCGCGGTGCATCGGGTTCGACGGGGCCAGCGCACCCCACCCGCCGACGGCCATCGCCACGCCGACGAGGCGCATGCGCTTGGCCAACTCCCAGCCGATGCCCCCTCGGCGGAACGCCGGGTCGACGGTGAGGTCCATCGACGTCGCGTAGCGCCGGGTCCGGCCGTCGATGGCGACGGCGCCCACGATGCGTCCTCGGCCTCGCCGACGATGACGACGTGGCGGTCGATCTGGCGGCGGAGGTGCTCGCGTAGCTGCCAGCGGGTCAGCGGCCAGTTCACCTCGTAACCGGCGTACAGGTCGACGAGCTCCTCGAGGTCGAGCAGCGTCGCCGCCCGTGTGCGGTCGTCGGGGGGTCCGAGGACGTCGGGCACGGGATGGGGGGCGATCACCCACGGTGACACGAGGACAGCGGCGGGTGCGGCGCAGGTGCGGCAGCAGCGGCCGGATGTCCACGGCCGGCCCCATCGCGTTCCACGCCGCGCTGCGGTCGAGCAGGGCCGCGGCGACCGGAGCCGCCTCCGGGTCGCGCAGGTACACGGACGCCGTCCACCGGTCGAAGCAGAGCTTGGCGAGCACCACCGCCCCGGCCAGCCGGCCGTCGGGTCCGTCGATCCGCCACGCACGGCGCCAGCCTCGCCGCCGGTACGTGAGCAGGTCGCTGATGAGGCGGGTCGTGCGTGGCTCGTCGGCCTCCAACTCGGCGGCCAGGGCGCGGGCGGTCGCGCCCGATGCGCCGGGCGCGATACGTCGTGGCGGTCATCGCCGCGCCGCCGCGACCGATGCGAAGAAGGCCGCCTTCTCCACCGGATCGGAGGTCTCGTGGGGTCGACGGGGATGGCCCGCCGGATGGCCCGGGGCACGCGGAGGAAGCCGTCGGCCACACTCGTCGCCAGCCCGGACCGGGCCGAACGGGCGACGAGGCGCGGCACGGAGTCGCGCTCGTCGAAGCGGATCGGTGGGAACGACCGGACCGTCAGCCGCTCCAGACCGAGGAACGCCGGCCCGAGGAGCGCGGCGACCACCTCGTCGGGCACGTCGGCGCCGACGAGGTCCTTGGCACGCGAGAGGGCGATGCCGACCGGCGGTCCGCAGCGGAAAGCGCGGCGCGCCGGATCAGCTCGTCGAGGTCGGGTCGCTCGACGGCGACGGCGGCGCTCGATGTCCTTGAACCACACGAGGAGGTGGCCGCCGGCCTTCGAGGCGTGCAGGCACAGGTGCAGCAGCGTGTCGACGCTGTCGAACGTCGGGACGGACCGGCCGGCCACCGGCACGCGCCGCGAGCGTGCGCAGCATCACGGCCGGGTCGAGGGCGAAGAACCGCCGGTCGTAGTGGGCGTACACGAGGTGCCAGTGCAGGTCGATGTCGACCGGACCACGATGCATGATGAACTCCGACGCGGCGAACCACTCGGCGAGCGGCCAATCGCGTACGAGGTGTTCGTAGCCCTCCGCCTCGAGCGTCTCGACCGCCGTCGCCAGCGCTCCCCGGTCGACGAGGACGTCGAGATCGCCGTACGTCCGCAGCCCGGGATCGCCGTACACGACGCCGGCGAGGTAAGGGCCCTTCATGGTCAGCCACGACACGCCGGCGGCGTCCCACACGGTGGCGATGCCGGCCAAGGCGCGGCTGTAGCCCAGGTGGGCGCGGGTGGCGGCGGTGCGTTCGGCCGCCAACGCCGCGAGGACGTCGGCCGGCACGCCCGGCACGTCGCGGAGCGACTCGTGCACGCACCCGCCGACGCGGTGCAGCGCGGCCGCGGCCGGGAGCGCCGCCATCGGCGCCGCCGCGATGAGCTCCGGCAGCCGGGGATCGGGCGACCGTCCCGCCGCCGCGGTCGCGGCCACGAGGACCCGCCGGAGCGCGTCGAGCGCGCGACGGTCGAAGCCCTCGAGGGACGGTGACGGCACGTCCGCCGACAGTACCCGTGCCGCGCCCGGTCCCCGTGGACAGGGCCGCCGTGCCACGCTGATCGGGATGACCGACGTCGCGGTCGCTGCGCGACCGGACGCGCGCGAGGAGCGAGGCGCCCGCGCGCCCTTCGCGCTGCTCGTCGTGCTGACGGCGGTGACGTGGCTGGCCCTCGCCCGCCTCGCCTGGGCCTTCGTCACCGAGCAGCTCGACTGGCGCTACGTCGCCGAGCAGAGCCGGGTCGACGCGCCCTGGCCGTACCGGCTGGCCGGCGTGTGGGGCGGGATGGAGGGGTCGCTGCTGTTGTTCGCCGGCATCGTCGGCGTCGCCGGCGTCGTGGCCGCCCGCCGCGCCGCCGTCGTCGCCCGCTGGGCCGCGGCCGTCACCGTCGCCACCCTCCTCGCCGTCGACGTGCTGCTCGCCTCGCCGTTTGGCCGCCTCGACGCGCCGTCGCTGCAGGGCTTCGGGATGAACCCGAT
The DNA here is from genome assembly GCA_963784255.1 of uncultured Acidimicrobiia bacterium. GTDB lineage: Bacteria > Actinomycetota > Acidimicrobiia > Acidimicrobiales > Ilumatobacteraceae > JALZMG01. The sequence continues at coordinate 265,412 of CAWAQO010000012.1, forward strand.
CCTCGAGCACCCGGCGATGACGATCCACCCCCCGTTGCTGTACGCCGGCCTGGCCGCGGCGTTCGGCGCGGCGATCCTGGCCTGGGGCACCGGCCGGCCGTTCGCCGAGTCCCGCCCCTGGCTGCTCGTCAGCGTGGGTGCCCTGACGGCGGCCATGGCGCTGGGCGCGGCGTGGAGCTACCTCGAGCAGGGTTGGGGCGGCTACTGGGCGTGGGATCCGGTCGAGAACACGTCGCTGCTGGTGTGGCTGGCGGCCCTCGCCGCCCTCCACGGCGGTCCCCTCGCCCGCGCCGACGTCGCCACGGTGCTCGGCGCGGCGCCGTGGGCGCTGGCCACGGTCGGCGCCGTCCTCGTGCGCTCCGGCGCCACGCCGTCGATCCACGGCTTCGCCGAGCAGCGCACCGTCGGCTGGGCCCTCACCGCCCTGGCCATCGCCACCGTGGCCTTCACGACGTTCGCGTTTGTGCAACAGCGCGCGCCCAGCCGATCGCCAGTGCACAAACGCGAAGGGCTGCAGCCGCGCGTCGTGACGGTGGTGGTGACCGTGGTGGCAGTGGCGGTCGTGTTGGTGGGGACGGTGGCGCCGGTGGTCGGGCAGGTGTTCGGGCAGGGCACGACGGCCGTGCGCGGCGAGTTCTACAGCCGCACGGTCGGCCCGCTGGCGCTCCTCGCCACGCCGTTCCTGCTCGCCCGGCTCCGGCGCTGGGAGGGATGGAGCACCGTCGCCCACGCCGGCGCCGCCGTGCTGCTGGTGGGCATCGCCGTGTCGACCTTCGACCGCCAGGCCACGGTGCCGGTCGCCGCCGGCGCCACCGAGCGCGCCGCCGGTCTCGCCGTCACGAACCGTGGTGTCAACGTGGTCGACGGATCGCGCGCGGCACCGATGCCGTCGTGGCCGACCTCGTCGTCGACGGCCACGCGATGCGACCGTCGATCGTCGTCTACCCGGACCGTGGCGGGCGGCTGGCCGAGGTGGCGGCGCGACCGGGTGTCGTGACGGACGTGCTGGTCGTCCTCGGCGGGGCGGCCGACGACGGCACCGTCGTCGTGACGGTGCACGTCCGCCGGTTGATGTGGCTGGTGTGGCTGGGCGCCGCGGTCGTGGCCGTGGCCGCGATCGCCGCCGCGCTCACCGGTCGCGCTGGCGCTGGCGCTTCCCGGCCAGCAGATCGTTGATCGTCGACGCCGGCGTCGGCGCCGGCTCGTCGGCTGGCTCGTCCGGCACGTCCGGGGGTGGCGGCGGACCCGGCCCGGACGACGGCGCGGCGGGCGGCGGCGGTGGCGGTGGCATCGGTGGCGATCGCGGCGGGGTCGGCCGCTCGGTCGGGTCGAGGGCGCCGAGTCGGGGGACCAGCCCGCGGGCCCGGCGCCCGAGCGTGCCGGCGGCCGTGGCGATCCCCGCCCGCGCTCCCGCCGCCGTGGCGCCGCGCAGCGAGATCCGGCTGAGGACCACGGCGAGGGGGAACAGCAGGGCGGCCAGCAGCAGCAGCGGTCCGAGCAGGCGCACCAGGCGGGTGCCGGCGGCGAGGCCGTCGGCGTCCCACACGTCGCCCGGCGCCACGTCGGCCCGCCCGCCGGTCGCCGTCGCCAGCCTGACCATGGCATCGGCGTCGGCCTCACCCGGCGCGAACTCGGCCGGGTAGCTGTTGCTGGCGATCGTCGAGCTGCTCAGCACGGCGGTCCCGTCCTCGTCGGCGACGACGGCACCGACCGCGTAGCTCCCCGACCGCGGCGCGTCCGCCTCACCCTCGAAGCGGCCGGCCGCCGTGCGCTCGAGCGTCACCTCGGCCGACTGGCCGTCCGGTCCGCTCACGGTCGCCGTCGCCGCCGCGCCGTCCGGGAAGACCCCGTCCTGCTCGACCGAGACGTGGATGCGGCCGTCGCGGACGGTCGCCTGCACGGCGCCGGCGTCGTCGCCGGCCGGCAGGGTGTCCTTCACGACACGGCTCCAGAAGTCGACGAAGCCGTCCCAACCCGACCACGCCGTCGACCAGTTGTTGGCGTCGCTCGTCCAGCTCGTCACCCGACCGAGCCCGGCCTGCCACGTCGCCAGCAGCGGGTCGCGGTCGGGCCCGATGCGCAGCAGCGTCGACGCCGGTCCCTTCGCCGTCGTCGCGACGTAGCCGAACAGCGGCGGCGCCGCGGTGAGGGACGCGACGACGTCGTCATCGCTCGTCACCTCGGGCAGGAACTCGCCCTCGGTGATGAAGTTGCGGCTGGCGATGACGGCCTCGTCGGCCATGATCTGGGGCACCGCCTCGAGGTCGGCCCCGGCGTAGAAGCGGCCGTTGCCGGCGATGGCGATGTCCTCGAGCGGTGGCGCCGCGCCCTCGCCCGTGGCGAGCACCGACGTCGTGATGCCGTGCTCCTCGTAGAGCCGGCCGGCCTCCTCGGCGGTGGCGCTGATGAGGCGGAAGTCGGTGAAGCCGTCGGTGAACAGGATGATGTGCTTGAGCTCGGCGGAGCTGGCCAGCAGTGCCTCGGCGGCCTCGGTCAGCGAGTCCCGGATGTCCGTCTGCCCGAACGGCTGCAGCGAGCGCAGGCCGTCCTCGACGACGTCGGCCGGCGGCAGCTGCTGCAGCTCGATCACCCAGCGGGCACTGCTGTTCCAGGCGAGCACCCCGACCTCGTCGGTGTCGGCGAGGGCGGCGATGGTCCGTTCGGCCGCCGCCCGGCTGATGTCGGTCTTGTTGACGCCGCCTTCCTCGACCGGGTTGATCGTCTGGTCGTTGCGGCAGTGGCAGGCGCCCATCGACTCGCTGGTGTCGATCGACAGCACCTCGGCCACCGTGCGTCGCCGCTGCGGGTCGGTCACCTCGCTGTCGACGGGCAGCAGGTCCGACAGCGGTGAGTCGCGGTAGCCGCCGACGCCGTAGCTCTGGGTCCCGCCGATCGTCACGAGCCCACGCCCGAGGTCGCGCACGGCCGTCGTCAGCGTCTCGATCTGGGCGCCGGTCAGAGTGCGGGCGTCGACATCGGCCAGGACGATGCCGGCATACGTGATCAGCTCGTGGACGTCGGGGATGTCACCCACGCCGACGACGTCGCTGCCGACCCCGGCGGCCTCGAGGGCGGCGGTGACGGTGGTCGCTTCGCCGGGGGAGCCCTCGACGACGAGCACCTTGGCCGGTCCGTCGACGGGCACGGCGGCGAACCCGGTGTCGTTGTCGGCGATGCTGTCGCCGACCGAGCTGACGACCGCCTGGTAGCGGACCACCGCGCCGGCGTCGGTGCCGGGTTCGTCCTCGAAGCGCACCTCGTTGGCGCCTGCGGCCAGTTCGACGGCCTGGCGACCGACCTCGATCCCGTCGCGGCGCAGCGTCACCGTCGCCGGACCGGCGGTCGCCGCGACGACGTGGACGACGACGGCCACCTGCTCGCCGATGCGGGACACCCGCGGCACCTCGACCTCGGCGATGGCGGCGTCCGGCCCGTGCCGGCTGTCGAGGGTCACGACGTCGACCGGGATCCCGCGCTCGCGCAGCTCGGCCAGCTCCTCGCTGAGGTCGCCGGTGTTGGCCCGGCCGTCGCTCAGGAGCACCACGCGGCGGCGGGCGTCGTTCGGCAGGACCGCGGTGCCGAGGCGCAGGCCGGCCGAGATGTCGGTCGCCGTCGGGTCGATCACCGCTGTCGTCCCGCCGTAGCCGTCGAGCTCGGCGAGCACCTGGTCGACGTGGGCGTCGGCCCCGAACACGACGACGCCGGCCGTCGCGGCACCGCGGCGCTCCCCGAGCGCCTCGTCGACGAACGCACCGGCGTCGGCCAGCCCGGGCGCGCCGACGGACGCCGAGCCGTCGACGACGAAGACCGTCGCGACCCGGTCGGCGGGGCGACGCAGCGTCGGGTCGAGCAGGGCGAGCACGAGGAGCGCGGCCACGAGGGCGCGCAGCGCCAGCGCGACCCGCCACTGCCGCCGCCCGACGCCGACGCGGCGCCACGCCAGCACGGCCTCCACGACGACGAGCGCCAGCAGCGGCCACAGCACCCACGGCAGCAGCGACGTCGCTTGGCGCACGGGGGGCGTGTCGCCCGTCGCCGGGGCCGGCGGCGGCGTGACGTCGGCCGGGCGGACGGTGCTCTCGCTGTCCGGCACGTTGACGGCGACGATCGTCGTCGGCAGGTCGGTCGCCTCGATCGTCCAGAAGCCGGCCTGGTCGGCGACGGGCGGCGGAGTACCGGCGTCGACGGTGTGTTGCTCGGCGTTCGGACCCGTGACCACGCCGCCCCCGGCCGGGACGGGCAGCGTGTCGCCGACCTCCAACGGCTCGCCGACGGCGCCCGTACCGGTCAGCTCGGCGACCAGCCGGTCGGCGAGGAGGGGGAAGGCGAGCTGCACCGGGAGGTTGGAGTCGCGCAGGGCGAACGTGAGGTAGGCGTAGCGCTCGCCGCCGTGCGTGCCGCGCAGCAGCAGGGGGGCGTCCTCGCCGGCGACGAGGACGTCGGCCGTCCCGGGTTCCACGCGTTGGGCGGTGGCGACGGCGACGTCGGACAGGTCGAGGCCCGCCAGGAGGGGGTCATCGGTGCGCACGAGGGTGACGGCCGGCGACTCGGCGAAGCCGACGACGTCGAGGCCGGCACCACCCGTGGCGGTCAGGCCGCCGGGCGGGCTGACGGCGATGAACGGCGCACCAGGCGCCGACGGCACGGCCACGCCGTCGTAGATGGCCAGGTCGAAGCCGGTCGCCCGGCCCGGCGACTCCTGGTGCTCGACCGTCACACCGGGGATCGACGCCAGCAGCTCGTCCCAGAACAGCCCTTCGCCGGCGACGAGGACGCGCAGCTCGGGCCGCCGGCCGACGACGGCGACCGCGTGGTCGTCGGCGCTGAGCAGGTCGTCGCCGCCGAGGAACGCCTCGACGAGGTCGCCGGACGGGACGTCGAGCTCGACGTCGCGCTGCTCGCCGGCGGCGAGGGCGACGTCCTGGGCCGCCGCGGTGACGCCGTCCACGTCGACGCGCACCGTCTGGGTGGCGCGGGGGCCGCCGTGGTTGCGGACGGTGACCCGGGCGTGTAGGCCGGCGCCGCGCGGCTCGACGGCGAGCCGGGTGATGCCGCGGTTGGTGGCGTCCTCGCCGACCGCCTCGACCCGCGTGCCGCCGGGGAGCTGTCCGGCCTCCTCGGCGGTGATGCCACCGTCGGACAGCAGGACGAAGCCGATGGGCGTCGTCCCGGTGTCGAGGCTCTCGGCGAGGGTGAAGGCGTCGGCGAACGGTGGGCGGCCCTCGAACGGGTCGATCGTGCGCAGGGCCCGATCGAACTCGGCCTCGTCGGGGCTGGCGGTCAGGACGACCCTGGCCTCCTCGCCGGCGACGACGATCGACGCCACGCCCCCTGCGGGCAGCTCGTCGCGCAGCTCGCCGGCGCGACGGCGGGCGTCGGCCAGACGGTCGGGTGCGCCGTCGGTGGCCGCCATCGACCCGGACGCGTCGACGATGAACACGGTGTGGGCGGCGAGCGGGGTGGCCTCGAGGCGCTGCGGCCGGGCGACGGCCAGGGCCAGCAGCACCACGGCGAGCAGCTGGGCGAGGAGGAGCAGGCTCCAGCGCAGCCGCTGCCACGGCTGGGCCGCGCTCACCGGCCGCTCGACGCGCTGCCAGAGCAGCACCGACGACACGGTGACCGGCGTCCGCCGGGGTCGCAGGACGTGCACCAGCAGCACCGGCACCACCAGCGCGAGGAGCGCCAGCCCGGCGGGGTTGGCGAACGTCATCCGGCCCCGTCCCCCAATCTGGGCGGGAATCTCACCATCGACCCTTCTGGGCGGGGATCGTCCCAGCAGGTGCGAAGGATCCCGCCCAGATCACGCCGTGGCGAATATCCCGCCCAGATTGGGGGACGGTGGCGGATCACCGCACGAGCCCTGTCTGGCGCCAGGACCGCAGGAGGATGTCGGCGACGGGAGTGGCGGCGAGGACCTGCTGGTACACCGCGCCGCGGCTGCGGCAGTGGGCGGCCGTCTCGGCGAGCCAGGCCGTGACCGCCGCCTCGTAGTCGCGCACGCCGGCCATCGACAAGCTGACGGCGACCGTCCGGCCCGTCTCGACGTCGACGACCTCGAGGTCGCCGCGATGGTCCGGGTGGAGCTCCTCGTCGGCGAGCAGGTGGAGCACCGACGTGTCGCCACCGCGGGCGGCGAGGCGGTCGATCGCCCGGTCCCACCCCTCGCTGAGCAGGTCGGAGATGACCACCGTGACGCCGGCCGGCCCCGGCCGCGACAGCACGTCGCCGGCGGCCCGCCCGAGGTCGGTCGGGCCGGTCGCCGTGACGGCAGCGAGGTACTCGAACAGGCTGTTGGTGGCGTGGCGCCCGGAGAAGCGGCGGGCCGCGCCGTCGCTCGGCTCGAGGTGGACGGTGACCGTGTCGCGGCGGAGGAGGGCGACGAACCCGATGGCGGCGGCCAGGCGCTGCGCCTGGGCCAGCTTGTCGTGGAAGCCCATGGAGGCCGAGCGGTCGAGCACGATGCGCAACTGGACGTCGTCCTCGGCCTCGAACAGGCGGATGAACAGGTGGCCGGTGCGGGCGTACAACGGGTAGTCGATGCGCCGGTAGTCGTCGCCGGGGTGGTAGTCGCGGTAGTCGGCGAAGTCGACCGAGCTGCCGAAGTTGGGCGACCGGTGCTCGCCGCCGAAGCGCCCGGCGAGGCGGCGGCGCGTGCGCAGCTGCAACCGTTCCAGCTGCGCCAGCAGGGCGGCCGGGAGCAGCTCGTCCGGGTTCACCGCGCTACCCCAGCGACCGGGCCGGCGGACCGGCGGGGATGGCGGTGAGCAGCTCGGCGACGAGCGCGTCCGCAGTCACGCCGTCGGCGGTCGCCTCGTAGCCGAGCACCAAGCGGTGCCGGAGCGCCGCGGGGGCGACGGCGCGGATGTCGTCGACGGCCACGTTCGGCCGGCGATCGAGCAGCGCCCGCACCTTGGCCGGCCAGCACCAGCGCCTGGGCCCCACGCGGCGAGGCGCCGAAGCGGACGTACCGCTGCAGCGAGGGCGGGTTGCCGGGCGCGCCCGGCTGGGTGGCGACGACGAGGTCGACGGCGTGGCGCATGACGTGGCTGGCGATCGGCACCCGCCGGGTCAGCTCGATCATCGCCTGCACCGTGGGTGCGTCGGCGACCCGCCCGGGCTGGTCGGCGGCCGCGCCGGTGGTCCGCTCGAGCACCACGACGAGGTCGTCGGCCGACGGGAACGGCACCAGCGCCTTGAGCAGGAAGCGGTCGAGCTGGGCCTCGGGCAGCGGGTACGTGCCCTCCATCTCCAAGGGGTTCTGCGTCGCCATCACGAGGAACGGGCGGGGGAGCGGGCGGGTCGAGCCGCCGGCCGTGACGGACCGCTCCTGCATCGCCTCGAGCAGCGCCGACTGCGTCTTCGGCGACGCCCGGTTGACCTCGTCGGCGAGCAGGAAGCTGGTGAAGATCGGGCCGCTGCGGAACGTGAACGAGCGGTGGCCGTGCTCGTCCTCCTCGAGGACCTGCGTGCCGACGATGTCGGCGGGCATCAGGTCGGGCGTGAACTGGATGCGCCGGAACGGCAGCGCGACGACCTGCGAGAGCGCCTTGAGCAGCATCGTCTTGCCGACGCCGGGGATGCCTTCGAGGAGCACGTGGCCCTCGGCGAGCATGCAGGTGACGACGGTGCGCACGAGCTCGTGCTGGCCGACGATGACGCGGCCGACCTCGGCCTCGATGGCCTCGGCGACGCGGGCGTACTCGTCCGGCGAGATCGACGGCGCCGCCGGCGGGTCACCGTTCCACGTCATCGCCCGACTCCTCGTTCATGGGGCCCTCGCTCACGAGGCCCTCGCTCACGGGGTCCTGCCCTGCAACAGGTCGAAGTACGAGCGCACGAGCTGGCGGTCGGACGGCGCGACGACCGACCGGTCCATCGCCTCCGTCGCCTGCTGGCGGTACTCGTCGATGGCCTCGGCGAGGGGCACCCGCGACGAACCGGCGTTGGTGGGCCCGTCCCGTCGTGCCGACCGTGCCGCCCTCACCGGCGCCCTCCCCGCCGCCGACGACGAGTTGGTCGCCGTCGCCATGGCCGGGGTCGTACACGGTCTCCGAGTCGAGCGCCGGCACCTCGCCCTCGGTCCCGCCGGCCGACCCGGTGCCCTGGCCCTGGCCACCCTGCCCGCTGGCGTCGGTGTCCCCGCCGGTGCCGCCGCCGCTCACGTCACCGCTCGGGCTGCCGCCGGCCCCTCCGGACCCACGGCCGCCGGAGCCGTCGCCCTGTCCCTGGCCTTGACCGCTGCCCTGACCTTCGCCGTCGCCGTCGCCCTCACCCCGACCCTCGCCCTGGTCCTGGCCTTGCCCTGCCCCCTGGCCCTCGCCCTCACCGCGCGCCTCGCCCGTGCTGTCGGAGTCGCTCGGTGAGCTCGCCGGACCGGCTGCCGCGTCAGCAGCGTGGCGGGCGGTGGCGGCGGCCTCGCCGAGGGCGGCGGTCCCCGCGGCCGTGGCGGCGGTGGCGGCGTTCGCCGACGCCGCGTCGGCGAGGGCGTCCTGGGCCGCCGCCAGGTCGCCCTGGCGGAGCGCATCGGCGGCCGCGGCGAGCGCCGTCGCCGTGGCGGGATCGCCGACCTGCTGCGTGGCCGCCAGGTCGTCGAGCCGGTCGGCCAGGGCCTCGCGCTCCCCGATGCCGAGGCTGCCCACGGCGGCGGCCAGTGCACCGAGCTGCGACGCCGCGTCCTGGCCGGCCCGCGCCCCGGGGAGCGGCTCTTGGTCCAGGCTCTGCGTCAGCCCCTGCACGGCCGCCCGGGCGGCCAGCGACTCTGCGGTCTGCGTGCGGGCGAGCTCGTCGGCCATCTTGTTCGCCAGCTCCTCGGCGCGGCCGAGGTCATCGGTGGCGCGCAGCTCGGCCGCCAGCTCGTCGAGCCGGCGGGCCGCCTCGACGGCGGCCGGGTCGGCGCGCAGCTGGTCGGCGTCGGCGGCGACGTCGTCGGCGATGGCGGCGACGGCGGCCCGCTCACGCGCCCGTTCCTCGCGGCGGGCGTCCTGGGGGTTGGCGGTGAGCGCCAGCACCACGGCGAGCGGCGTCAGGATGGCGGCGACGAGCAGGGCCCTGCGGCGCCACCGGACCGGCACGGCGTCGGCCGGACGGGCGTCGGCGGCGAGGCGCACGGCGCGCTCGCGGACCCGGCTGCCGAAGTGCTCGACGTCGGCCGGCAGCTCCAACGCCGTCGAGAACGCGTCGCGCGTGGCCAGCCCGCGGTCGGCGGCCCTGGCGACCAGCAGGTCGGGCAGTCGTGCCGCCATGGCCGTCACGACGACAGCGCCGGCGAGTCCGGCGGCGAGGGCGAGGGCGGCCCAGTCGGTCCACGCCCAGGGCAGCACCCACCCGGCGAGCACGAGCAGCAGGGCGACGCCGGCGGCGAGGGGCGCCAGCGCCTGCGCGGTGTCCCACGCCCACACGGCGCGCAGCCGGCGGCGCACGGCGCGCACGAGGTTGGCGAGTGCTCCGAGCTCGCCGATCCTCATCCCCTTGTCGCTCCCCTCATCGCTCGGTGTCGGCCGGGGTGCGCAGCCTCCGTGCGGCGGCGAGGAACAGCGCCGCGGCCAACGCGGCCATCACCAGGGACGACAGTAGCCACGCCGGCACCCCGCCGTCCGGTCGCCGCTGGTCACCGACGTCACCCGCACCCTCGCCGGGGGCGTCGGGGAACAGGGCGAACCAGCTGCCGCCGTTGCGCTCCTTGGCGTCGAGGAGTCCCGTGCGGATGCTCGACAGCGGGCCGTCACCCTCGGTGACGTTGCCCGAGGCCAGGTCGGCGACGAGGACGACGGGGGAGGCGGCGAGGAGGGCGGCCGGCGCCGCTTGGTGGTCCCCGTCGCTGCGGGCGTCGAGGACCTCGCCGACGGTGAACGCCAGGGGGCCGGCGATCACCAGCAGGGCGGTGACCCCGTACGCCAGCACGGTGGCCGTCTGCACACGGCGGGCGAACGTCGACACGGCGACCACGACGGCGGCGAGCAGGAGCGCCATCAGGGCGACGGCGAGGACCGCCCGGCCGATGTCGACGACGCGCAGGCCGCCGAGCACGTAGGCCACGCCGAGCACGGGCAGGGCGGCGACGATGAGCAGCACGAGGTAGGCGAGTGCGGCGACCACCTTGCCGACCAGGATGGCGCGCGGCCGCAGCAGCGTGACCTGGAGCGTGGCCAGCGTCTGGCGTTCGCGCTCGCCGGCGATGGCGCCGGCGCAGAGCGCCGGCACGAAGAACAGCACGAGCACCGTCATGATGAGCACGACCGACTCGAACACCAGCCGGCCGCTGCGCGTGCGGGCCCCGATGTCGAACGCCGACGAGGCGGCCTGCGATCCCTCGAAGACGAGGAAGGCGGTGAGCGTCAGCAGCAGCACGAACGCCGACAGGGCGACGAACGCCCGCAGCCCGCGCAGCCGCTCCGTGATCTCGCGCGTGACGACCGGGTTGAGCATCACTGCTCGTTCACGCGTCGGCGCTCGTTCGCTCTCGCTCACTGCACGACACCTTCTGTCAGGGCGAGGAAGAGCTGTTCCAAGCCATGGTGCTCCTCGACGTACTCGACGACCGGTCGGCCCTCCACCACCACCAGACGCCGCAGCAGGTCGGCCTGGGTGACATCGTCGGTGACGTCGTAGCGCTCGGTGGTGCCGTCGGCGTAGCGCACCCGCACCGACCGCCCGCCGCCGAGCGTGCGCAGGATCTCCCGCGGCGGGCCGGCGGCCAGCAGCCGCCCGGCCTCCATGATGGCGACGTCGGTGCACACCTGCTCGAGCTCGGCGAGGATGTGGCTGGAGATGATGATCGTCTTGCCCATGCCGTGGAGCTGACGGATCAGCTCGCGCAGCTCGACGCGCGCCCGGGGGTCGAGGCCGCTGGCCGGTTCGTCGAGCACGAGCAGCTCCGGGTCGTGCACCAGCGTGCGAGCCAGGCTGAGCCGCTGCTTCATGCCCCGCGACAGCGAGTTGACCATGGCCGCCCGCTTCGTCGACAGGTCGACGAGCTCGAGCAGCCCGTCGATCAGTCCGGGCCACTCGTGGCGGGTGATGCCGTAGCTGGCGGCGAAGAACTGGAGGTACTCGTCGACGCGCAGGTTGTCGTACACGCCGAGCACGTCCGGCATGTACCCGAGTTGGCGGCGCACGTCGCGCGGGTTGCTCGCCGGGTCGGTGCCGAGGACCCGCAACGATCCGCTCGTCGGCGCCAGCAACGTGGCGAACATGGCGAACGTCGTCGTCTTGCCGGCCCCGTTCGGGCCGATCAGCCCGAAGATCGATCCGCGCGGCACGACGAGGTCCATCGCGTCGACCGCGGTCAGCGTGCCGTAGCGCTTGGTCGAGCGCGGCGGTGACGACGGCCGGCTCCAGGTCGTCGCTCACGGTGCCGCCTGCAGCGTGGGGATGACGTTGGGATCGCCGGCGACGAACGCGGCCACCCGCACCCGGACGAGCACGGTGCCGCCGCGCACCGCCGTCGCGGGCACGGGGATGGCGACGGCCTCCTCGGCCGCCAGCCACGCCGCACCGTCCCAGAAGGCGACCTCGCCGAACGTGTTCCGCGGGAGCCCCTCGAGCACCAGCTCGGCGGGCGCCGCTCCGGGCGGCAGCACGTAGCGGTACACCTGCGCGTCGCCGGTGCCGTCGGAGAAGGGTCCGAACGGCGAACGCACCACCGCGGCCCGCACGGTGGCGGGCTCGGCCGGTCGGCCTGCCGGGTCGACCGGCGTGACCGCGCTGATCCCGGTGCGGTTGGAGGCGTCGCCGTCGCCGACGTCGACCGGCGCCGGGGGCTCGGCCGTCCAGCCCACGACGCGCGCCAAGCCCGGCGCGAAGAGCTCCCGCTGGAGCGAGGCGGTGCCCCAGATGCCGAGCTCGGCGAGCTGGTCGGCGTCGGCCGGCCGGCCGAACGGCCCGCCCCACACGCGGTCACCACGCGTGGAGAACAGCTCGATGGCGGTCGGCGCGTCCGCATCCCACGCACGTTGTGGCACCTGGCGCCAGCGGCCCCAGGGCGACGGCGTCGTTGCCGGCGAACACGGCCAGGTCGTGCAGCGTGATGCCGGTGCCGTTGCGCACCGTCCCGGCGATGCGCCCGTCCGGCCCGACGGCCGCCGTGATCTCCAGGTCCTCGGCCGGCAGCGGCCCGCTGAACAGCGCCGTCGTGACCTCGCCGGCCTCCAGGCCCTGGTCGAGCACGCCCGTGCCGTCGTCGTTCATCGTGAACACGGCGGTGCGGCCGAGCTCCACGCCCCACCAGGTCGACTCGTCGGGCAGCCAGCCCGGCGGCGCGCCGACGTCCTCGGTGCCTCCGGACCGGCTGAACGACAGGACGTTGGAGAGGCCGAGGGCGCCGGGCGGCGACGTCTCCACGAACGTCGCCGTCGCCGCCCGGCCGCTCGTGCGGTAGCGGTCACCGGCCACGACGATCCCGCCGGCCGTGGCCACGGCGAGCACCGGGATGGCGATCCATCCCAGCGTCAGGCGCCGGGAGCGGCGCAGGACGAGGTAGAGGACGGGGCCGATGGCGAGGCCGTAGACGGCGAGGACGATCACGAGCGGCGCGAGGGTGGGCAGGCGCAGGCCGGCCCGCTGCGCCAGCTCGCGCTGCGGCTCGGCGAACGCCTCGACGCCGACGTCGAGCGGTCCCGCGGCCGGTCCCGACGGCTCGAGCACGTCGACCCACCGGCCGGCGGCCGCGGCCCCAACGATCGTGCGCACCTCGCCCCGGCCGGCGAAGGCGTAGCCGGCCGGGCCGGGACGCCAGGGCGGGGGGAGGGCGTCGAGGCCGCTGGCGTCGTCGAGGAGCAACCGGCCGCCTTCGTGCACCCACACCAGCAGCGCCGTGCGGGCGGCGTCGTCGAGTCCGGCGACGTCGTCGCCGGCGCCGACGATCGTGTCGTAGGCCTGCAGCGCCAGCGGGCCGAGCGCGAACACGTCGAGCGGCACGGGTGCCAGCTCGGCGCGACCGGTGCCGCTGGGCAGCGTGACCTGCTCGGGCACCTCGCCGCTGCGGGCGACCAGGCGGGGGAGCAGGCCGACCAGCTCGACGTCGCTGTCGACGCGGACCCGCAGGTCGCGGGTGGCGACGAGCCGTCCGCCGTCGCGGACGTCCACCGTGACCTCGTCACTGAACGCGCCGCTGGGCGTGATCAGCAGCAGCTCCTTGGTCGTGCCGGCCGGCACCTGCACCGGGCGGCGCACGACGACGGACCCGCCGCCGCCCCGCGACACGACGACGGCGCCGTCGATCAGCTCGTCGGCCGTGACCTGCACCCGCACGACCAGGTGGTCGCCACGCTCGGCGTGGCCCCGCACGCCGACCTCGCCGTCGATGGTCGTCTCGGCGCGGGCGGTGCCCGCCGGCGCCTGCACGCTCGCCGCGACGGCGACGAGCACGATCGCTGCCTGCCCGACCCGTCGCCCCCACATGACCGGTCAATATCGCACAGGGCGTGCCGGCACTACCCTCACGCACCAATGAGCCCGCCGGCGCGTCGACCGCTCCGCATCGGGCTGGTCTGCCCGTACAGCCTGACGGTGCCGGGCGGCGTCCAGGCCCAGGTGCTCGGGCTGGCGCGGGAGCTGCGCCGCCAGGGACACGAGGCGCGCGTGCTCGGTCCGTGCGACGGACCGCCGCCCGAAGCGTTCGTCACGCCGCTCGGCAACAGCCTGCCGACGGCGGCGAACGGCTCGATCGCCCCCCTCGCGCCGGACGCTTCGGCCGCCCTGCGGACGATCCGCGTCCTCCGCGACGAAGCCTTCGACGTGATCCACGTGCACGAGCCGTGCGCGCCCGGTCCGACGATGACGACGGTGCTGATGCACCCGTCGCCGATCGTCGGCACGTTCCACGCCGCCGGCCGCTCGTCGGGGTACCAGGTGTTCCGCCGCCAGCTGCGCTGGCTGACGCAGCGCATCGAGCGCAAGTTCGTGGTCTCCAAGGACGCCCTCGAGCTCGTCCAGAGCTACTTCGGCGGGGAGTACGACATCCTGTTCAACGGCGCCGAGATCGCCGAGATCGCGTCGACGCCGCCGACGCCCTCGGACCAGCCGACGATCTTCTTCTGTGGTCGCCACGAGGAGCGCAAGGGCCTGGCCGTGCTGCTGGCGGCGTTCCAGCAGCTCCCGGCCGGTGTCCGGCTGTGGGTGGCCAGCGACGGCCCCGACGGGCCGCGGCTGCGGGCGCAGTACGCCGACGACGCCCGCATCACCTGGCTGGGGCGGATCAGCGACGCCGAGAAGTTCGCCCGGCTACGCGGGGCCAGCGTGTTCTGCGCCCCGTCGATCCACGGCGAGTCCTTCGGCGTGGTCCTCATCGAGGCGATGGCCGCGTGCACGCCCGTCGTCGCCAGCGGCATCGACGGCTACCGCAACGTCGCCACCGACGGCATCGACGCGCTGCTCGTCGAGCCCGGCGACGCCGACGCGCTGGCGGCGGCGATCACCGCCGTGCTCGACGACGAGCCGCTCGCCGAGTGCCCTGCGCCAGGCCGGCGCGCGACGCGCCGAGGACTTCTCGATGGCCACCCTCGCCGCCGAGTACCTCACCGTGTACCACCAGCTCGTCGCCGACGCCGGCCAGCCCGGGCCCCGTTCCGGGAGCGTTCGACGCCGGATCCGCGAACATGTCGCGAGAACGGCATCGGAAGGTGCTCCCGGCGCGACAAGTTCGCAGGGATGACCTGAGCCCACCGCGCGGCCGGGGGGCATCACGGCCGGGTGACGGGGGGCGCTCGTACACTGCCGGCCATGAGTGTCGCCCTCATCATCATCGCCGTCGTGGTGGTGCTGCTGGTCGTCTACCTGATCGTCGCCTACAACGGCCTGATCCGTCGACGCAACCAGATCGAGAACGCCTGGTCCCAGATCGACGTCCAGCTCAAGCGCCGCCTCGACCTCATCCCCAACCTCGTGGAGACCGTCAAGGGCTATGCCGCCCACGAGCGCGAGACCCTCGACGCCGTCATCCGCGCCCGCAACTCGGCCATCGCCGCACCGGCCACGCCGCACGACCAGGCGGCCGCCGACAACGTGCTCACCGGCGCCCTGCGCCAGGTGTTCGCCCTCAGCGAGGCCTACCCGGACCTCAAGGCGAACCAGAACTTCCTGGCCCTGCAGGAGGAGCTCACCGCCACCGAGGGCCGGGTCGCCTACGCGCGGCAGTTCTACAACGACAGCGTCCTCGAGTACAACAACAAGCTCCAGCAGTTCCCGACGGTGTTCTACGCCAGGGCGCTGAAGTTCGAGCGGCGCGAGTACTTCGAGGCCGACGAAGCCGCCCGCACCGTCCCGACTGTCGAGTTCTGAGTTGCCGATGCGCCTGAACACCACTTCGACGCGGCGCGCCCCATGTTCGAGCTGATCCGCGCGAACAAGCGGCGCTCCGTCGCGCTGATCGCCGGGTTCGTCCTCATCGCCGTCGCCGTCGGCGCCGCCGCCGGGTACTTCGCCGGGTTCGGCTGGTACGGCTCGGTGATCGCCCTGCTGATCTCCGGCGCGCTGGCCTTCGCCTCCTATTGGAAGGCCGACAGCGTCGCCCTCGCCGTCAGCAGGGCCCGCCCCGCCGATCCCGACGAGTACCGCCGCCTGCACAACCTGGTCGAGGGCCTGTGCATCGCCTCCGGCCTGCCCAAGCCGCGCGTCTACGTCGTCGACGACCCCGCGCCCAACGCCTTCGCCACCGGCCGCAACCCCAAGCACGCCGCCATCGCCGTCACCACCGGCCTGCTCGAGAAGCTCAACCGCGTCGAGTTGGAGGGCGTCGTCGCCCACGAGCTGTCGCACATCCGCAACTACGACATCCTCGTGTCCACGCTGGCCGTCACGCTGGTCGGCGCCGTCGCCATCCTGACCGATGTCGCCATCCGGATGATGTGGTGGAACGGCGGCCGCGAGCGGCGCCAGGGCGATCACGACAACGGCGCCAACCCGCTCGCCATCGTCGGCTTCGTGCTGCTGATCCTGGCCCCGATCATCGCCAAGGCGATGCAGGCGACGATCTCGCGCCGCCGGGAGACCCTGGCCGACGTCAGACGCGTGCCAGCTCACGAGGTATCCCCCCGGACTGATCTCCGCTCTGGAAAAGTTGCGCGACGACACGACGGTGACGCACGCGGCGTCCACGGCCACGGCACACTTGTGGATCGAACAGCCCATGAGTGGCGTCGGCGACCAAGGTCGCCTCGGATCGATCCACAAGTTGTTCGACACGCATCCCCCGCTCGAGGAGCGCATCAGCCTGCTGAGAGAACTATGACGTCTACACGCCCTGCCACGACGCGACGACGCGTCCTCACCCTCACGCTGGCCGCCGGCGTGGCGTTCGCCGCAGCCGCCTGTTCCGGCGGGTGGCGAAGCCGCCAGCCCGGACACGCCCGTGACCACCACCCCCCGCACCACGGCCGCCCCCACCACGGCCAAGGCCACCACGACCACGACGGCTGCGCCCACGACCACGGCGGCGCCGACGACCACCACCGAGGTGCCGACCACCACCACCGAGGCGGTGATCGCCCGCATGCCGCTGACCGGCGTGCCGCTCGACTACGGCCAGGTCCCGCCGGACCGCCCGGCGCTGGTCGTCAAGATCGACAACAACCCGAGGGCCCGCCCCCAGAGCGGCCTCAACAGCGCCGACATCGTCTTCGAGGAGATCGTCGAGGTCGGCACCCGCTTCGCCGCCGTGTTCCACTCCGGCGACTCCAACCCGGTCGGACCGATCCGCTCCGGGCGCACGCAGGACATCGACCTGCTGAGCGGGCTGCACCGCCCCCTGTTCGCGTGGAGCGGCGGCAACGCCGGCGTGACCCGGGCCATCGCCGAGTCCGACTTCATCGACCTCAACCCGAACAACGTGCGCGGCGTGTACCGCCGGCAGGGCAGCAACGGCGCCCCGCACAACTTCTACTCGGACACCGACCTGCTCTTCGCCCAGGCCACGCCGGAGGCCGGGCGGCCGACGCCGCTGTTCGCCTACCTCAAGCCCGGCGTCGTGCCGGCGGGCACCGACGTCAGCCACGTCGAGGTGCAGATGGACTCCGACCGGGTGGCGTGGGACTGGGACGTCCCCGCCCAGGCGTGGTTCCGCACCACCAACGGGCGCGTCCACGCCGACGGCAACACCGGCGACCAGGTCAACGCGGCCAACGTCGTCGTCCTCGTCACGCCGTACCGGCCGAGCTACGTCGATTCGCGCAGCCCCGAGGCGGTCACCATCGGTGGCGGCGACGCCGTCGTGTTCACCGGCGGCAAGATGATCCCGGGCAGCTGGCTGCGCTCCTCGCCGGAGGACGGCATCGCCCTGTTCGACGCCAACGGTGCGGTCATCGAGCTCAACCCCGGCCGTACCTGGGTCGAGCTGGCCGACCCGGCCACGTACTCGTTGGCGACGAGCTGAGCTCGTCGGCGCTCATTGGCGACGAGCTGAGCTGGTAGCACAACCACCTGCCGGGTCGTCGGACCCGATCGTTAGCATTGACCTCATGGGACCCTCCGATTCGCGCGCCACCGGGACGTTCCCGGTGAAGCGCGGCCTGGCCGAGATGCTCAAGGGTGGCGTCATCATGGACGTCGTCACCCCCGACCAGGCGCGCATCGCCGAGGACGCCGGGGCCTGCGCCGTCATGGCGCTCGAGCGGGTGCCGGCCGACATCCGCCGTGACGGCGGCGTGGCGCGGATGAGCGATCCCGAGATGATCGATGGCATCGAGGCCGCCGTCTCGATCCCGGTGATGGCCAAGGCCCGCATCGGGCACTTCGTGGAGGCCCAGATCCTGCAGGCCCTCGGCGTCGACTTCGTCGACGAGAGCGAGGTGCTCACGCCGGCCGACGAGGCCCACCACATCGACAAGTGGGCCTTCGAGGTGCCGTTCGTGTGCGGCGCCACCAACCTCGGCGAGGCCCTGCGGCGGATCTCCGAGGGCGCGGCGCTGATCCGCTCGAAGGGCGAGGCCGGCACCGGCAACATCGTCGAAGCCGTGCGCCACCTGCGCTCGATCACCGGCGACATCCGCAAGCTGACCCAGGCCGACAGCGCCGAGCTGTTCGACTGGGCGAAGCAGTTGCAGGCGCCGCTGCCGCTCGTGCAAGAGGTCGCCGAGCGGGGCTGGCTGCCCGTGCCCCTGTTCTGCGCCGGTGGCATCGCCACGCCCGCCGACGCCGCGCTGGCCATGCAGCTCGGCGCCGAGGCGGTGTTCGTCGGATCCGGCATCTTCAAGAGCGACGACCCCTCGCCCCGCGCCAAGGCCATCGTCGAAGCGACCACCCACTTCCAGGACGCCGCCATCCTCGCCAAGGTCTCCCGCGGCCTCGGCGCCCCGATGACCGGCATCGGCATGGACGAGATCGACGTCCGCCTGGCCGAGCGCGGTTGGTGAACCCGGACGTGGCCCGATGACCTCGGAGCCTCCAGGTGCACATCGGCGTCCTCGCCCTGCAGGGCGCCTTCCGGGCTCACGCCACGCGGCTCGCTGAGCTCGGCGTCGCCACCCGCGACGTCCGCACGCCGGCCGACCTGGCGGCCGTCGACGCCCTCGTCATGCCCGGCGGCGAGAGCACGACCATGTCGAACCTGCTCACCTCGAGCGGCCTGTTCGACGAGGTCAAGGCGCGGCTCTCCGACGGCATGCCGGTGTTCGGCACCTGCGCCGGGCTGATCCTGCTGGCCACCGAGGTCCACGACGGGCGCCCCGACCAGCGCAGCTTCGGCGCGCTCGACGTCACCGTCCAGCGCAACGGGTACGGCCGCCAGCGCGACAGCTTCGAGACCGACCTCACCGTTGCAGGGCTCGACACCCCGTTCCACGGCGTGTTCATCCGCGCCCCGCGCGTCGAGTCGGCCGGCCCGGCTGTCGAGGTCCTCGCCAGCCACGACGGCGACCCCGTCCTGGTGCGCCAAGATCGGGTCATGGCGGCCGCCTTCCACCCCGAGCTCACGCCGGACCGGCGCCTCCACGCCGCCTTCGTCGAGCTCGTCCACCAGGCACAGGAGGCCTGAGATGTCCGGTCATTCCAAATGGGCAACGATCAAGCACAAGAAGGGCGCCGCCGACAAGGCGCGGGGCAAGCTGTTCAACAAGCTCGCCCGGCAGCTCGAGGTCTCGGCCCGCGCCGGGGGCGGCGACCCCGACGCCAACCCGACGCTGCGCACCGCCATCCAGAAGGCGAAGGCGGCGCAGATGACCAACGACGCCATCGACCGGGCGATCAAGCGCGGCACCGGTGAGGGCGACACGGGCACCTACGAGGCGATCATGTACGAGGGCTACGCCCCCGGCGGGGTGGCCCTGCTCATCGACGTCCTCACCGACAACCGCAACCGCACGGGCTCCGACATCCGCGGCGTGTTCACGAGGCACGGCGGCTCGCTGGCCGAGCCGGGCGCCGTCAGCTGGCAGTTCAGCCGCCGGGGCGTCGTGCTCGTCGACGGCGCGGCGTCCGAGGACGACCTGCTCGAGGCCGCGCTCGAGGCCGGCGCCGACGACGTCGCCGACGACGGCGGCAGCTGGCGGGTGACCACCGAGCCGTCGCGGGCCTACGACGTCCGCACGGCGCTGGAGGCGGCCGGCTTCACGGTGGAATCGGCCGACACGCCGATGGTGTCCGACAACCTCGTGCCGCTCGCCACCGTGGAGGAGGCCAAGCGGGTCCTGCGGGTGGTCGAGGCGATCGAGGACAACGACGACGTGCAGGACGTGTACGCCAACTTCGACATCCCCGATCCCGTGATGGCCGACCTGATGGAGACGTCCGGCACGTGACGCGCCGCGTAGCCTGCCCGGGCGTGATCGAGGACTCGGCACGATGAGCGTCGGTGTGGGCGACCGGGCGCCTGACTTCAGCCTGCCCGGCACAGGGGACCGCACGTACACCCTCGCCGAGCACGCCGGGCACCCCGTGGTGCTCGTCTTCTACCCGGGCGACGACACGCCGGTCTGCACGAAGCAGCTGAACGCGTACAACCACGGCCTCGAGCAGTTCACCGACCTCGGCGCCACCGTGCTCGCCATCTCCGCCCAGGACGTCGCCAGCCACGATCGCTTCTCGTCCAAGCAGGGCGGCTTCGACTTCCCGCTGCTGGCCGACACCGACAAGCACGTGGCCGCGCGCGTACGGCACGTTGGGACCACTCGGGTTCCCCCGCCGGAGCGTGTTCATCGTCGACGGCGGCGGGGTGATCCGCTATGCCCACCGCGCCATCGCCGGCCTGACCTACCGGCCGGTGAGCGAGCTGGTGGGCGTGCTGGCGTCGCTCTCGACGGTGAGTTCGGCGCCCAGATCGTGGCGCGAGCACGGTGCTGGAGGTTCTGTGTGAGTTCTCCGGCCAGATCCGAACGGTTTTCTTCGTCGGAACCGACTCGGGTCCCTCAGGAGTACGACTGCCACAGGCCGCGCAGCGGCACCTGGCCGATGCCCGGCAGGCCGTAGTCGCACACGCCGTCCGGGGAACACCGTCAGCAGGCGGGCCCACTGGTCGTCGCTGAACGTGACGAGCGTAGGCGGACCGTGTCGGCGCCACGCGCTGGCACGTCTCGTCGCTGGTGATCGGAGCGCCGGCCACCGTCCGCAGGTCGCCGGTGTAGGTGTACGGCGACGTGTAGCAGGAGGCGAGGTCGGTGACCTTGGCCGACGTCGGGGTCGGCCAGCACCCGGGCGCTGCCGCCGCCGGCCGGTTGCGCGCCGCCCGCTCGGCCGGTGTACCCGGCGCCGGGTCGGCGGCGATCGCCGTCAGCCAAGCGTCCATCGCATCGAGCGCCTGCGCCGCTCTGGCGCCGTCGTTGGAGCGGAAGATCCAGCGCGAGTGGAGGCGGGGATCGACGCCGTCGCGCACCAGCCGCTCGTGCATCGCCACCGACCAGAACGACGTGTGGATGTCGGCGATGGTGGCGTTGCCCGAGAAGTCCGTGTACGAGCGGAGATCGATGGTCGGCGTCCACGCCAACCCGCCGAGCCCCGACGTGATCAGGCCGCTGGCGTAGGCGTTGGCGATGCCGACCGGGTCGCCCACGCTGCGCTCGTCCTGCCTCACGCCGTCGGCGTCGTAGCCGCCGATGCCGGCGTTGAGGTCGAGGAACTGGTCGACGGTGATCACGCCGCCGTTCAGCGCGCCGAGGCCGTACTGCACTCCCGTGTTGTCGAAGGTGGCGCGGGCGAACCCCGTGTCGGGATCGGTGCCCACCTGCTTGATGAGGTGGTCGGCCAGCGCACAGCGGACGCCGCGTGGGGTTGTCCTGCGGGTCGTACCACGTCTCCACGGGCACGATGGCCGGGCAGCCGCGGGTGGCGTCGATGCGATCGGCGAACGACAGGTCCCACGCGAGGCACACACCGAACAACTGGTGACCGCCGATCGCCTGGCGTTGCGCCAGGGTCAACGGTGCGCCGGCCGGCGTGTTCAGGTACCGGAGCAGCAGGGCGCAGTCCGGCGGGCCGGCGTTGCTGACCGCATCGGCGAAGCTGATCCCCGGCAGGAGACCATCGAGGATGCCCGGGTAGGCGTGGGTGATCGTGTACTGCATGATCGCCCCGCCCGAACCGCCGGACCCGATGGTGTGGGTCACCGGCCCGTACGACTCGATCAGCCGCTCCTTGGTCATCATCGCCGCCTCGGCGGCGAGCACCGGGTTGCAGTTCGTCTCGTTGACGAGGAGGCTGTTCGACGCCACGGCGTAACCGCGGGACAGGGCGGTCGCGTTGAGCACGCCGGCGGTGCCCGAGCCCTGGTGGTAGCCGACGTTGCAGCCGCCGCCGAACGTCATCACGACCTTCCCGTTCCACCCGATCTCCTGGCGCAGCGGGCTCGGCGCAGTCCCGTCGAAGAGGGCGGCGATCTCGTAGATCCCGCGGTTGATCACGCCGCGCTCGATGCGGACGATGAACGGCACGGTGGCGCCGCCGACGACGGTGGTCGCCAGATCGGCGGGTCGGGTGTTCGGGTCGGCGAGCGCGGCGAACGCGCCGGTCGTCGTCCGGTACTGGTACACGACCTGTGTGGGCGCCGAGCAGTCCTCGTCGAGCGCCGGCCCGAGACCGGCGGCCTCGGTCTCGCAGTAGAACGGCGTCTGGTGGGCACCCGAGAACACCGGGCCGGTCGACGGGTGGTTCTCGACCCGCAGCGGCGCCGACGCGCCGGCGCCGGGCACGACGGCGACGAACTGCGTGCGACCCTCGCGCAGGCCGGTGACGAGGGCGCGGAACGTGCCGCTGGCGACCTCGGTGAACTGGTAGCGCAACGTGTGGTCGTTCGTGAGCACGCGCAGGCGGTCGGCGGTGGCGCCGGGGGCGCGGACCTCGAGCAGGACGTCGTCGCCCGTCACGCGCGAGGCGTCCGTGGACACGGCGAGCAGGTCGGGCTTGTCCGCTTGGGCCTCGAGCGGGCCGTGGGACGGGGCGACCATGACCGCCGACGCCAGCAACGCCGCGGCCAGGTGGTGTGGACGCATCGAGACCCCCAAGTTGTCGACGCCCGCTGCCCCGGACGGTAGCCGTGGGTCCGCGCCGGCGCCGAGCCGGAGGACTACGCTGCGAACCTGTGTTCGCCAAGGGTCCGACGATGCGCGTGCTCGGCATCGACCCCGGGCTCACCCGCTGCGGCTACGCCGTGCTCGACGCCCGCGGCCCCGGTGATGCCGTCGCCGTCGCCATGGGCGTGGTGCGCACGCCGGCCGGCGACCCCTTGCCCCAGCGCCTCGCCGCGCTGCGCGCCGAGCTCGCCGCGCTGATCGCCGAGTACCGGCCGGCGGCGGTCGCCGTCGAGCACGTCTTCTTCCAGGTCAACGTGCGCACGGCGATGAGCGTCGGCCAGGCCAGCGGGCTCGCCCTCGCCGAGGCGGCGGCGGCCGGCTGCGAGGTGGCTCAGTACACCCCGAGTCAGGTGAAGGACGCCGTCGCGGGGTATGGCGGCGCGGCCAAGGAGCAGGTGCAGCGGATGGTGCAGGCCCGCCTGCACCTCGCCGAGCGGCCCCGGCCGGCGGATGCCGCCGACGCCGCCGCCCTCGCCCTCTGCCACCTGGCGTCGGCGCCGTTGCGCCGGCGGGTGGCCGACGCCGTGGCCGGACGGAGCGCGCCGTGATCGGCTCGCTGCGCGGCGAGGTGCTCGAGCGCGGCCTCGACGGCACGGTGCTGGTCGACGTGGGCGGGGTCGGCTACTTCGTCACGGTGTCGCCGCAGACGTTGTCCGAGCTGGAGCCGACCACGACGGTCTTCCTCCACGTCCACCACCACATCCGCGAGGACGGCCAGACGCTGTACGGGTTCGCCGAGCGCGACGAGCGCACGACGTTCCAGACGCTGATCGCCACGCACGGTGTGGGTCCGGCGCTCGCCATGGCCATCATCGCCACCCATTCGCCCGCATCCCTCGTCGACATCGTCGCCGCCGGCGACGTCGGCGCCCTCACGTTGGTGCCGGGTGTCGGCCGCAAGACGGCCGAGCGGCTCCTCATCGAGTTGCGCAACCGGCTCAGCGTGCCGGTGCTCGACCCGGTCGGCGCGCCGGGCGGCGGCTCGGTGGTCGGCGACGTCCGCGAGGCGCTGGCCGGGTTGGGGTACCAGCCCGACGAGATCCGCGAGGTGCTCCGCGAGCTGCCCGGCGACACCGACGCGGCCACGTTGCTGCGCGACGCCCTCAAGCTGCTGGGGGCGCGACGTGCGTGACGAGTTCCTCGAAGCCGGCGTGGTCGGCGACGCCGAGGACGCCGTCGAGGCCGGGCTGCGCCCTCGCCGCCTCGCCGAGTTCGTCGGCCAGCGCGAGCTGAAGGAGCACCTCGGCATCGTGATCGAGGCGGCCCGCCGGCGGGGTCAGGCCGTCGACCACCTGCTCTTCGCCGGGCCCCCTGGCCTCGGCAAGACCACGCTGGCCGGCATCGCCGCCGCCGAGATGGGCGTCACCCTGCACGTCACGTCCGGTCCGGCGCTCGAGCGGGCGGGCGACCTGGCGGCCATCCTGACCAAGCTCGAGGACCGTGACGTCCTGTTCATCGACGAGATCCACCGCCTGTCGCGGACCGTCGAGGAGATCCTGTACCCGGCGATGGAGGACTTCCAGCTCGACATCGTCGTCGGCAAGGGACCGGCCGCGTCGAGCATCCGCCTGACCCTGCCCTCGTTCACGCTGGTCGGCGCCACGACCCGCACCGGGATGATCACGGGCCCGTTGCGCGACCGCTTCGGGCTCGTCGCCCGCCTCGACTACTACGACACCGAGGAGCTGGAGGCCATCGTCGAGCGGGCGGCCGGCATCCTCGACGTGCACATCGACACCGCCGGTGCGTGGGAGATCGCCCGCCGCTCGCGCGGCACGCCCCGCATCGCCAACCGGTTGCTCCGGCGGGTCCGCGACTTCGCCGAGGTGCGCAGCGACGGCGAGGTCGACGCCGCCACGGCCCGCGAGGGTCTCGCCGTGTTCGGCGTGGACGACCGCGGCCTCGACAAGGTCGACCGCGCCATCCTCGGCGCGCTGTGCCGGCAGTTCGGTGGCGGGCCGGTCGGGCTGTCGACCCTGGCCATCTCGGTGGGCGAGCAGACCGAGACGGTCGAGGACGTCTACGAGCCGTTCCTCATCCAGCAGGGGTTGCTGGCCCGCACGCCGCGCGGGCGGGTCGCCATGCCGGCGGCGTACGAGCACATCGGCGTCACCCCGCCCTCGCGCCCGGCACCGGCGCCGAACCTGTTCGAGTAGCGGCGGCAGCCAGCAGGTAGTCGGCGAGCTCGGCGGGGCGGGCGAGGGCCGGCAGGTGGCCGCTGGCGAGCTCGTCGGGCACGATGCCGAGGCGATCCTCGACGACGCCGCGCAGGAACTCGGCGGGGAAGAAGCGGTCGTTCGTGCACACGAGGAAGCGCGTCGGCACGTCGGGCCAGGCCGGCAGCGGCCACGGCAGCTCGAAGGGCGTGCCCGACTGCTGGCGCACGTGCGCACCGGACTCGGCCACCACGTCGGCCGGCACGTCGTGGAGGAACTCGGCGATCGGATCGAAGGCGTCGGGATCACGGCCCTCCTGCTCGGCCAGGCGCCGATGGGCCTCGTCGTGGCCGGTGTCGGCCCACCAGTCCGCCGGGCGCTCGCCGGACCGCGGGACCATCGCCGCCACCAGCACCATCAGTGCCACCGGGCGCCGCGCGCACACGAGCGGGGCGGTGAAGCCGCCCATCGACTGGGCCACGAGCACGAGGTCGGTGCGCTCGCCGATGGCGGCGACGACAGCATCCGTGTACTCGGCGAGCCCGGCGGCATCGTCGTCGCAGGGCAGGTCGACGGCCACCACGTCGTGGCCGGCCGCACGGAGTCGCGGCGCCACGAGGTGCCAGTACCACGAGTCCGAGCCGGCGCCGGGGATGAGGACGAAGGTGGCCATGGACGGGTCGACCGCCGCGGCGGGCGATTCTCATCGTTCTGTCGTTTGGCGACGGCCCGATCGGGCCGTCGACGCTAAACGACAGAACGCTCGGAGGTGGGCAGGTGCTCGGCCAGGAAGGCCATCGTCTTGGCCCACGCCGCCTTCGCGGCCGACTCGTCCCAGAACATCGCGGCCTCGTGGTTGTCGAAGGCGTGGCCGGCCAGCTCGACGTTGAGGACGAAGCCGGTTCGCCCGGCCAGCGCCTCGGCCAGCGCCTCGACGCCCTCGCCAGGGATGTAGGCGTCGGTGGCGCCGAAGTGGAGCAGTGTCGGGCAGCCGACCTCGTCGAGGCGATCGGCCATCGCCGGCACCCCGGAGCCGTAGTAGCTGATGCACACCGACGGGTCGTCGGCCACGGCGACGCCGAAGGCCAGCGTGCCGCCGAGGCAGAAGCCGAGCACGCCCGGCCTTCCTCCGACCTCGGGCAGCCCGGCGAGGTGGTCGACGGCCGCGACGCAGTCGGCGACGGCGCGCTCGGGATCGAGGTTGGCGACCTGCTGCATCGAGCCGGCCAGCCCGGCCTCGTCGTGCGAGGACTCCCAGCCCGGCGCGAACCGCCAGAAGATGTCGGGCGCGCCGACGACGTAGCCGGCCGCCGCCAGGCGCTCGCCGACGGCGCGGATGTACGCGCCGACGCCGAAGATCTCCTGGATCAGCAGCAGGGCAGGGCCGTGCCCGGAGGCCGGGACCCACACCGCCATCCCCATCGTGCCGTCGTCGCCGATGGCCACCTGCTCGTTGCGCTCGGTCGTCACGGCCCGCGATGGTGGCACAGTGCGCCTCGACGAGTTCGACTACGAGCTGCCCGAGGACCGCATCGCCCAGGTCCCGCTGGAGCCACGCGACGCCGCCCGGCTCCTGGTCGACCGGGGGTCGGCGCCACCGGAGCACCGCACGGTCGCCGACCTCCCGGAGCTGTTGCGCCCCGGCGACGTCGTCGTCGTCAACGAGACCCGCGTGATCCCGGCCCGGCTGCGGCTGCACCGGGCGAGCGGCGGGGCCGCCGAGGTGCTGCTGCTCGAGCCGGTCACGCCCGACCGCCGCCGATGGGAGGCGCTCATCCGCCCCGCCCGGCGCCTGCGCGACGGCGAGCGGCTGCGCGCGGCCGACGGGCGCGAGGTCCTCGCCGTCGGCCCCCGCACGGCCGCCGGCGACACGTTCCACGTCGACCTGCTCGGCGCCCAGGACCCGCTCGACCAGCTCGCGACCCACGGCGAGATGCCGCTGCCGCCGTACATCCGCACGCGGCTGGACCGCCCCGATCGCTACCAGACGGTGTACGCCGTCGAGCCCGGGTCGGCCGCCGCGCCGACCGCCGGCCTGCACCTGACCGAGGCGCTGCTCGGGCGCCTCCGGGCGGGCGGCATCGCGATCGTCCCCGTGGAGCTGGTCGTCGGGCTCGACACGTTCCAGCCAGTGTCGACGGACGACCCGCTCGACCACCGCATGCACAGCGAGCGCTACCGCGTGCCGCCGGCGACCTGGGACGCCTGTGCCGCCGCCGAGCGGGTCGTCGCCGTCGGCACGACGTCGGTGCGGGCGCTCGAGAGCGCGGCGGCCACGGGGGAGCTGGCCGGGCGCACCGAGCTGTTCCTCCATCGCGGCGCGGAGCTGGCGGTGGTCGACGTGCTCATGACCAACTTCCACCTCCCGCGCACGACGCTGCTGATGATGATCGACGCCTTCGTCGGACCGCGCTGGCGGCGGCTCTACGAGACCGCCCTCGCCGAGGGCTACCGGTTCCTGTCGTTCGGCGACGCCATGCTGCTCGATCGGCACGCCCGGTAGCGTCGGCGACTTGCGGCCCGTCCCCCTGCAGATCGAGGCGTCGCACGGCGCCGCCAGGGCCGGCCTGGCCACCACAGCACGGGGCAGCTACCGCACGCCGTGCTTCATGCCGGTCGGCACCCGCGGCGTCGTGAAGTACCTCAGCGCCGTCGACTACGAGGACCTCGGCGTCGAGATCATCCTCGGCAACACGTACCACCTGATGCTGCGGCCGGGCGCCGACGTGGTCCACCGCTTCGGCGGCCTCGGGGCCTTCGCCGGGTGGCGCGGCCTGACCTTGACGGACTCCGGCGGTTACCAGGTGTTCTCGCTCGACCCGAAGGTCGACGACGACGGCGTGACGTTCCGCAGCGTCTACGACGGGTCGCTCCACCGGCTGACGCCGGAGGGCGCGGTCGCCACCCAGGAGCTGATCGGCGCCGACATCCAGATGGTGCTCGACGTCTGCCCGCCGCTGCCCAGCCCGCCGGACGTGATCGCCCTCGCCGTCGAGCGCACGGGAGCATGGGCGCAGCGGGCCAGGGCGGCGCACCGCCGTGACGACCAGGCATTGTTCGGCATCGTGCAGGGCGGCACCGACGAGGTGCTGCGCAAGGCCAGCGCCCGCCGCACGGCCGACCTCGACTTCGACGGGTACGGCATCGGCGGGTTGTCGGTGGGGGAGACCCGCGCCGAGATGCTGCCGGCGCTCGCCGCCGCCCTGGCCGAGCTGCCGGCCGACCGTCCGCGGTACCTCATGGGCGTCGGCGACCCGCTCTCGCTGGTCGAGGCCGTCGCCCTCGGCGTCGACCAGTTCGACTGCGTGATGCAGACGCGGCTCGGCCGCCATGGCACCGCGCTGACCCACGCCGGGCGACTGTCGATCAAGGCGGCCCGCCACGCCGACGAGGACGGCCCGCTCGACGACCGCTGCGGCTGCGCCGTGTGCGCCCGCCACAGCCGCGGCTACCTCCGGCACCTGTTCGCCGTCGGCGAGCCGACCGCCTCGCGGCTCGTCAGCTGGCACAACGTGGCGTGGACCCTGGACCTGATGGCTCGCCTGCGGGCGGCGATCGTCGACGGCACCTTCGAGGCCGTCCGCTCCGACGTCGCCGCCGCCTGGCCCTGAGCGCCCAGCGATCGTCGAGGTCGGCCGACGTGGCCGGAGAACGCCTTGTCGGTACACTCCTGCGCCGCCCGCGGCGCACGCCGCGCCCGACTGGAAGTTCACGAACATGCACGTCCTGACCCTCTTGGCCTCGTCCGACAACGGCGGCGGCGGTGCTGGCGGCCTGGTGTCGCTCGGCCTGCTGCTGATGATCCCGCTCGCCATGTACTTCCTGATGATCCGGCCGCAGCGGCGGCGGATGAAGGACCAACAGGCGGTGCAGTCATCGCTGGAGATCGGCGACGAGGTGATGACGAACTCCGGCATCTACGGGTTCATCACCGGCTTCGACGACGAGCGCTTGTGGCTGGAGATCGACGACGACGTCCAGATCCGGGTGCTCCGCGCCGCGGTCCAGGGCAAGGTCGACACCAGCGGCAAGGCGGGCGGCCCACGCACCCCGCCGCCGGCCAAGGCGATCGAGGCGGCTGACGACGCGAGCGACGACTCGCCGGCGACCGACCGCAACGAATGACTCGGCGCCGGCTCTGGGCGTCGCTGATCGGCTTCGTCGCGTTCACCGTCGCCCTGCTCGTCGTCAACCTCGCCCTGGGCAACCGGCCGGTGCTCGGCCTCGATCTCCAGGGCGGCGTGTCCGTCGTCCTCGCGCCGACCGAGGGCGCCAGCTCGGGCGACCTGCTGGTCATCCGTGACCTCATCCGCGACGAGCTCGAGAACCGTGGCATCGCCGAGCCCGACGTCCGCGTCGAGGGCTCCAACATCGTCGTCGACCTCCCCGGCGTGAAGGACCAGCGCGAGGCGCTGGACGCCGTCGACGTCGCCGGCATCGTCACCCTGCGTCCCGTCTACGGGTGCGCCCCGGGTCCCGGCGACGGCGCCACCGAGACCACGACGGCGGGCTCGACCGCCGACGACGCTCGGTTCCGGCGACCTCGGTGCCGGGGGGCTCGGTCGCCCCGTCGGCCGCGTCCGTGCCGGCCACGACCACCGCCGGTTCGGCGCCCGCCGGTCGGTTCGCCAACCCTGCCGGTTTCGCCAACCCTGCCGGCGAGTCCCGCCCGGTCGCCGCACCGCCGACCACCGAGCCGCCGGCGCCGGCCACCAGCGCGCCGCCCTCGAGCGTCCCGGACACCGGCTCGACCGTGCCGGCGAGCACCGTGCCGGCGGTGCCCACCCCCCAGACCGAGGTGCTCCGCACGATCGACGGCGGGTCGTGCGTCGTCGGACCGTCCGGTGGCACCGGCGAGGTGTTCTCCCGGGACAGCGCCGGCGTCGAGCTCGACCAGCAGCAGGGCTGGACCGTCGTGGTCAGCCTCACCGGGTCGGGCGAGGACGCGTGGAACGTGCTGGCGAACGAGTGCTTCAACGGCCTCGCGACCTGCCCCAGCCGCCAGCTGGCCATCGTCCTCGACGACGTCGTGCAGTCGCACCCGACCGTGAACGCGCCGTCGTTCTCGGGCGAGGTGTCGATCAGCGGCAGCTTCACGGAGGGTGAGGCCCGCTCCCTCTCCCGCGTGCTCAACCGCGGTGCCTTCCCGACCGACGTCGAGGTCCGCCGCGTCGACACCGTGTCGCCGACGCTCGGCGAGGACTCGTTGCGGGCGTCGATCTTCGCCGGCCTCGTCGGCATCGTGCTCGTGCTGCTGCTCCTGCTGGTCTTCTACCGCCGCCTCACGTTGCTGATCGTCCTCGGCCTGCTCGTCTGGGCGATGCTGATCTACAGCGTCTCGGCGCTGATCTCGCAGTGGACCAACTACGCGCTGACGCTCGCCGGGGTCACCGGCATCATCGTGTCGATCGGCGTCACCGTCGACAGCTACGTCGTCTACTTCGAGCGGTTGAAGGACGAGATCCGCCACGGGCGCACGTTCCGCAACTCGGCGGCCCGGGCCTTCAAGGGCTCGTGGCGGACGATCCTCGCCGCCGACATCGTCTCGGTGCTCGCCGCCGCCGTGCTGTTCGTGCTCAGCGTCGGCGCGGTGCGTGGCTTCGCCCTGTACCTCGGCGTCACCACCGTGTGCGACGTCATCGTCTTCTACTTCTTCACCCGGCCGGCAGTGATCCTCCTGGCCGACACCGGGCGGCTCGACCGCCGCGACACGTTCGGGCTGGAGGTGACCGTTGAGCAAGCTCGCGTCTGACGTGGCGGCGCCGCCGCCCACCCCGCCGACCATGGGGCGCATCGCCCGCTCGCCGTGGCGGCGGCTGACGCTCGGTCAGACGGCCGTCGACTTCTGGGGCCGCCGCCGCTGGTGGCTGCTCATCTCCGCTGTCGCCCTCCTGGCCTCGGCTCTGTCGCTCGTGTTCAACGGGCTGAGCCTGGGGATCGACTTCCGCGGCGGCGTGGCGTGGGACGTGCCGGCCGCCGAGCTCAGCGTGGACGACGCCCGCGGCATCCTCGACGACAACGGCATCCAAGGGGCCGACGCCAAGATCCAGGAGCGGCGCTCGGACAGCGGCGACATCATCAAGGTGCAGGTCGAGGACCAGCCCGAAGCGGTGCGCGTGCAGCTGCAGGAGGCCTTCGCCGAGGCGGCCGGTGTCGATGCCTCGCCGAGATCAGCGTCTCGTCGGTCAGCTCCACGTGGGGCTGGGAGATCACCAAGAAGGCGATCTGGGCGCTGGTCGTGTACCTGGCGTTGATCGCGCTGTTCATCTCGCTGCGCTTCGAGTGGCGCATGGCCCTCTCGGCGATCCTGGCGATGCGTCCACGACGTCGTCATCAGCGTCGGCATCTACTCGATCTTCCGGTTCGAGGTCACCCCGGCCAC
Source organism: uncultured Acidimicrobiia bacterium (assembly GCA_963784255.1). Lineage (GTDB taxonomy): Bacteria > Actinomycetota > Acidimicrobiia > Acidimicrobiales > Ilumatobacteraceae > JALZMG01. The sequence continues at coordinate 296,440 of CAWAQO010000012.1, forward strand.
CGTGATCGCCTTCCTGACGATCCTCGGGTACTCGCTCTACGACACCATCGTCGTGTTCGACAAGGTCAAGGAGAACGAGCGCCGGCTGGCTGCCGCCGGGTTGACCGCCGGTGACCTCGTCAACGTGTCGGTCAACCAGGTGCTGCTGCGCTCGCTGAACACGACGATCTCCGCGGTCTTGCCGGTCATCTCGCTGCTGCTGATCGGTTCCGGCTTGTTCGGGCAGGTGACGCTGCGCGAGTTCGCCCTGGCCCTCCTCGTCGGCATGATCACCGGCGCCTACTCGTCGCTGTTCGTCGCGTCGCCGCTGCTCGGCTGGTTCAAGGCCCGCTCGGCCCGCTTCGCCTCCCGCAACCAGCGCGGCGACGCCCACCTGGTCGGGGAGGACCTGCGGCGCGTCGTCGTCGCCGGCATCGGGGCGGCCCGGCCGACGAGCCGGCGGTCCCAGCGCGCCGTCCCCGGTGGCGACGTCGTGGAGGGCGAGGTCGCCGCGGCCGCCACCACCGCCACCGACGTGCCGGCCGACCGCTTGCTCAGCCACCCGCCGCGGCCGCGCAAGAAGAAGCGCCGGTAGCTACCCCTCGTCGAGGAGGCCCGCCGGCGTGGCCGGCGGGACCTCGACGACGGGCACTCGCCGGCGGCCGAGGGCGAGCAGCGGGAACAGCAGCACGGAGATCATCCCGGCGCCCACGAGGGCGGCCGCCATCGACGGCTGGAGGTCGTCGCCCTTCACGGCGAGGTCCGTGACGGCGACGATCACCGGCAGGGCCGTGGCGCCGAACAGGACCATGGCCCGCCGCTCCCGGCGGGTGGCGCCCGGTGGCGCGGCGAGCGTCGACGGCAGCCCGCGGACGATGAGCAGGGAGATCACGAACACCGGCAGCACGACGAGCGCCCTGGTGTCGTCGACGAGCGCGTCGAGGTCGAACTTGAGCCCGGTGCTGATGAAGAAGACGGGCACGAGCAGCCCGTAGCCGATGCCGTCGAGCTTGCTCTCGATGTCCCGCGCCAGGCGCGTGTCGACGCCGCGCATCAGCAGGTTGAACACCAGCCCGGCGGTGAATCCGCCGAGGAGCATGTCGATGTCCAACCACGCGCTCGAGACCGGCGAGGAGGGCGATCAGGAGGATCACGAGGCGCATCGCGAACTGGCCGGTGGTGTGCATCGTCGCCTCGATCGCCCGGTGCAGCCGCACGTGCCGCCCGCGGGCGGCGAACAGCAACAGACAACCGGCGACTGCGGCGAAGCCCAGCAGGAACAGGGTCTCGGTCCCCGGGTTGCGCCCGCTCAGGAACAGCGAGATGGCCACCAGCGGTCCGAACTCCCCGACCGACCCGACCGCGGTGACAGCGACCCCGAGCGGCGTGCGCAGCTCGCCGGCGTCGCGCAGGATCGGCAACAGCGTGCCGAGGGCGGTCGACGCCAGCGCCACGCCGACGAACCCCGCACCAATGGCGTCGGGGGCGACGGCGAGTCCGATGAGCAGGCCGAGGGCCAGCGAGATCAGCCAGCCGCCGGTCGCCCGTCGCAGCGGCCGGCCGGCGATGACCTCCATGTCGATCTCGTTGCCGGCGAGGAAGAACAGCATGACCAGGCCGAGGTCGGCCACCGTCGACGCGAACTCGGTGACCTCGACCCACCCGAGCAGGTCGGGGCCGAGCAGGATCCCGAGCAGGATCTCGAACACCACGAGTGGGACGCGGACCACCCGGCCGACGACGTGGGCGAGCAAGGCGGCGACGACGGCCGCCAGCGGGATCAGCATCACGGACGACAGTGACGGCTCCACGGGTCCTCCCTCGCCCGGTGGCCCACCATCATCGCCGATCGGCCGGCCGGTAACCTGGATCCATGTCGTCCGATGCCACCACGGTGCAGCCGGCCGTCGAGCCGGCGTGGCTGCGTTCGCTGGTGCGCGACATCCCCGACTGGCCGCAGCGCGGCGTCACGTTCCGGGACATCACGCCGCTGCTCGGCAACGCCGACGCCTTCCACCAAGCGGTGGACGAGCTGGCCGATCGCTTCGCCGACGTCGACGTCGACCGGGTCGTCGGCATCGAGGCCCGCGGCTTCATCCTCGCCGCGCCCATCGCCTACCGCCTCGGGTCGGCGTTCGTGCCGGTGCGCAAGGCCGGCAAGCTCCCGTGGGCGGTGGTGCGCGAGGAGTTCCAGCTGGAGTACGGCGCCGCCAAGCTGGAGGTCCACCGCGACGCCATCCATCCCGACGAGCGCATCCTCGTCATCGACGACGTCCTCGCCACCGGGGGCACGGCGACCGCCACGGCGCGGCTGATCGAGGAGCTCGGTGGCGTCATCGTCGGGCTCGGGGTGCTGATCGAGCTGTCGGCCCTCGGCGGGCGGGCCGCGCTCGGCGACCGCCGCGTCGAAGCCCTCGCCACGTACTGACCTCGGCATGGGTACCGTCGACCGCGTCCTGCCTTGGCGCCGCCACCATGAGGCCGCGGCACCGGCCGAGCTGACACCACTGCTGGCCAGCTACCGCCGGCGCCACCCGAAGGCACCGGTGGCCACGATCAGTCGGGCCTACCAGGTTGCCGCCGAGGCCCACCGCAGCCAGCTGCGCTCCAGCGGCGAGAGCTACATCAACCACCCGCTGGCCGTGGCCCGCATCGTCGCCGACATCGGTCTCGACGAGATCTCCGTGGCGGCGGCGCTGCTCCACGACGCCGTCGAGGACACCGAGATCACGCTCGCCGACGTCGCCGCCGAGTTCGGCCCCGAGGTCACGGCGATCGTCGACGGCGTCACCAAGCTCGAACGCATCCGGTTCGACTCGCGCGAGGCGCAGCAGGCCGCCACGATGCGCAAGATGCTGGTCGCCATGGCGCGCGACCTGCGGGTGCTCGTGATCAAGCTGGCCGACCGCCTGCACAACATGCGCACGATCGCCGCCATGCCGGGGGAGAAGCAGCAGCGCATCGCCCAGGAGACGCTCGACATCTACGCCCCGCTGGCCCACCGCCTCGGGATGCAGGAGCTCAAGCAGCAGCTCGAGGACCTCTCGTTCGCCGCCCTCCACCCGAAGCGCTTCGCCGAGCTCGATCACCTCGTCAGCAGCCGCTCGCCCGAGCGCGAGGAGTACCTCCAGGCGGCCCTCGAGGAGGTGCGCGCCCGCCTGGCCGAGCTCGGCATCGAGGCCGAGGTCACCGGGCGACCGAAGCACCTGTGGAGCCTCTACGAGAAGATGGTCGTCAAGGGCCGCGAGTTCGACGACATCTTCGACCTCGTCGCCGTCCGGGTCATCGTCGAGTCGATGAAGGACTGCTACGCCGCGCTCGGGTGCATCCACGGGCGCTGGCGGCCGGTGGTGGGCCGGTTCAAGGACTACATCGCGATGCCCAAGTTCAACCTCTACCAGAGCTTGCACACCACGGTGATCGGGCCGTCGGGCAAGCCCATCGAGGTGCAGATCCGCACGCGGGAGATGCACCAGCGGGCCGAGTGGGGCGTCGCCGCCCACTGGGCCTACAAGGACGACTCACCCGCCGCGGACATCGACTGGCTCAACCGGATCATCGACTGGCAGGCCGAGGTCAGCGACCCGGCGCAGTTCATGCAGAGCCTGAAGACCGACCTCGAGCAGGACGAGGTGTTCGTGTTCACGCCGAAGGGCCGGGTGGTCACGCTCCCCGTCGGGTCGACGACGGTCGACTTCGCCTACGCCGTGCACACCGAGGTCGGTCACGCCTGCATCGGCGCCAAGGTCAACGGCCGCCTGGTGTCGCTCGATCACCAGCTGGCCAGCGGCGACACCTGCGAGATCTTCACGTCCAAGGTGGAGACGGCCGGCCCGTCACAGGACTGGCTCGCGCTTCGTCGCCTCGCCGCGGGCGCGCAACAAGATCCGCCAGTGGTTCAGCCGCGAGCGGCGCCTCGACGCCATCGAGCAGGGCCGTGACGAGCTCGCCGAGGAGCTCCGCCGAGAAGGCCTGCCCGTCCAGCGGATGTGGTCGTCCGAGCAGCTCAAGGCCGTCATCGCCGACTACAGCTACGTCGACCTCGACGCCCTGCTGGCGGCCGTCGGCGAGCACCACGTGTCGGCCCGCAGCGTCGCCCAGCGCGTCGCCCGCGGCTTCCGCGGCGGCGATGACGAGGAGCAGCTGCCGGCCACCGTGCTGCGGCCGCGGCGGCACCGCACGCGGGCCGACAAGGTCGGCGTCCACGTCGAGGGGCTCGACGACCTGCTGGTCCGGCTGGCCAACTGCTGCACGCCCGTCCCCGGCGACGAGATCATCGGCTTCGTCACGCGTGGCCGCGGCGTCAGCGTCCACCGGGCCGACTGCGCCAACGCGGTGTCGCTGATGAGCGACCACGCCACCCGCCTCATCGAGGTCGACTGGGACGGCGAGCGCTCGGGCGCGGTGTTCCGCGCCGCGGTCGAGGTGGTCGCCCTCGATCGGTCCCGGCTGCTGCGCGACGTGGCCAACGCCCTCTCGGACCACCACGTCAACATCGTCGCCTGCGACACGGCCACGGGGAACGACCGCGTCGCCAAGATGCGCTTCGAGTTCGAGCTGGCCGACCCCGGCCACCTCGCCGCCGTCTTGCGCACGATCAAGCAGATCGACGGCGTCTACGACGCCTACCGCCTCGTTCCGGGCGCCAACGCCCAGTCCAACTGACGCAGCGCAGCCGGTCAGTCGTTGGCGCGTGGGCCTCGTCCCAGACCCAGCGCCAGTTCGTCATCGTTCTCATCGGGGCGCGTCCCATGGCCGAACGATCTCCCTGGGTTCGGACCCCGCCGGCGGCTGGGTCATGGTGGTGCGGCGTCGTCCTCGTCGGGTTCGGTGTGGAGGTGTCGCCACCGCAGCCGGGCGCGGACTTCGTCGAGGTAGGTGACAACTCTCGGTGGCGGCGGGGCGGCAGGGCGATCGTGCTTGTCGGCGTGACGGTTGTGGGTGGTGCACTGCAGCCGGCCGTTGTGCTGGTCGGTGCGATGGCTGGTGATCCACGGATCGATGTGGTCGACGTCGCAGCGGTCGACGGGTTCGTCGCAGCCGGCGGGATGCTGGCAGTGGCGATCGCGCACCTGGATCGCCCGGCGCACGGCGCCGACGAACGACCGCTTCCGCGACACGGAGAGCACCGTCCTGGGCCCGTCGAACAGCACGACCTCGACGTCGGCGACGTCGAGGTACGGCCCGAGCCGCTCGGGCGCGACGATCTGGCCCGCGGCGAGCTCGCACACGTGGCGGACGTGGTCGTCACCGATCAACAGCGTGAAGAGCGGTCGCGGTCGCCTGGCGCCCTTGGGCGTGGCGGCGGAGCGGGTGGCCATCTCGACCAGCGCGGCCGCCCGACGTTGAGCGGCGGTGCGCAGGGCGCCGTCGCGTTGGTCGGCGAGGCGGAGCTGCTCGCTGAGGCGGTCGAGCTCGGCGACCACGATGGCGCCGCCGATCGGGTCGAGCACGGCGTCGACGACGACGGTGCCGTCGAAGGTGGTGGAGGCGTGGGCACGGTTGTGCTCGGCGGGCGGCATCGGGTCGCGGTCGTCGATGTGGTGGCGCCAGTAGCCGATCACCTGAGCCGCCTGCCGGAACCGCAACTCAGTGCATCGCTCGACGAGCATCGGCTCGTCGGCGGCGAAGGCGTCGGGGGCGGCCAGGCAGGCGGCGCCGAACAGGTCGACGTGATCGAGCGACAGGGCCCCGGCCGCCACTGCCGAGGCGGTGGCCGGCAGGTCCTCGATGCGCTTGGCGCGGAGCAGCTCGCGGCGGGCGGTGCCGATCGACGTGTTGCACTCCCGAGCGAGCCGGGCCGCGGAGCTGCGTGACTGGTCGCTGGCCCACAGCCCTCGGGTGTCCCACCGTCGCACGCAGCGCGCCGAGGCGACCGCCAGCCGGTGGCGGGCCCGCTCCAGGCCGATCGTCAGGTCGTGCAGCTCGGCGTCGGTCAAGGCATCGAGCTCGAGCGCGGTGAGGCGATCGATCACCTCGTGCAGCTGCTCGACCATCACCCCGGTCATGTACACCACTCTATCGAACATACGTACGATCAACAACCTGAATGACCAATCGCAAAGAAGACTTTGCAAAATCGACCTTTGTGGTTTACGATGGTGGTGTGCCCGTGCAGTCCACCCGCGTCGAGAACCTCGCGATGCTGCGGGCGTTCCTCCACCCGCTGCGCATCGAGCTGCTCGCCGCCCTGCGCGTCGACGGGCCGGCCACGGCCAGTGAGCTGGCCCGACGCCTCGGCGAGTCGAGCGGCGCCACCTCGTACCACCTGCGCCAGCTCGCCCGCTACGGGTACGTGGTCGACGACGACGAGCAGCCGTCGGGGCGGGAGCGGCGGTGGCGCGCCGCCCAGCCGCTGACCTCGTTCCAGGTCGCCGACTTCATCGACGATCCCGCCGGCCGGTCGACGCTGCGGCTGCTCGAGCAGGAGCGGGTTCGGCGGCTGACCGGCAACCTCGAGCGGTGGTTCGAGGCGCGGACCACGTGGCCCCGGCCGTGGGTCGACGCCGCGGAGGAGTCGGACGTCCGCCTGCGCCTGCGTCCGGACGACCTGACTCGGATGATGGCCGAGATCTGGGACGTGATCACGCCCTACCTCGACGACCAGGCACCACCCGGCGATGCGGAGGCGGCGCCGGTGGTGATGCACCTCTACGCCGTTCCCGACGTCGAAGCCGCCGCGCGTGGAGCGTCGTCGTGAACGAGCAGCGCACGTTGCGCCGGCGGTTCCTGATCCTGCTCGCCGTGCGCTGGTTCCAGTCCGGCCTGCAGGTGCCGGTGCTCGTGCTCCTGCTCCAACAGCGCGGGCTGGACCTGGCGGCCGTCGGCACGATCACGGCGATCTACGGGCTGACCACGGTGGTCTTCGAGCTGCCGACCGGCGGCCTCGCCGACGTGGTCGGACGCCGGCCGGTGCTGATCGTGTCGGCCAGCCTGTTCGCCGTCGAGAGCCTGGCCCTCGGCTTCGGCGGCACGTTCGCCGTGCTCGCCGTCGGCGCCGCCCTCGGCGGTGTCGGGCGGGCGCTCGACTCGGGGCCGCTCGAGGCGTGGTACGTCGACCGCGTGCGGGCCCTGGCGCCCGGCAGCGACCTGCAGGCCGGCCTGTCGCGGGCCAAGGCCGCGGAGGCCGCCGGCCTGGCGGCCGGTGCCCTGGCCGGCGGTGGCCTTGCCGTGATCGACCTCGCCGTGCCGTTCGCCGTGAGCGCGGCGATCTGCGCCGCGATGATCGTCGCCGTCGTGGCCTGGGTGCACGAGCCGGCGCCCCCCGCACGGATCGCACCACGCGACGTGCTGCGCGGCGTGCCGGCGACGATGTGGACGGGCATCGGTACGGCGCTGGGGCACCGCACCGTGCGGCGGATCACGGTGCTCAGCGCCGGCCTCGGTGTCGCCCTCGTCACGGTCGAGCTGCTCGCACCGGTGTCGCTCGCCGACATCGTCGGCTCGGACGACGAGGCCGCCGGCACCTACGCCGTGCTGCTCGACGATCGGGTTCCTCGGCTCGGCCGGCGGCTCGGCGCTGGCGCCGTTGGCGGCCCGCCTGACCGGCTCGCCGGCGGCCGCCATCGTGATCGGGCGGGTGCTCGCCGCAGCGGCGCTGCTGGGCCTGGCCACGTCGTCGTTCGCGGTGACCGCGGTGGCCTTCGTCGCCTTCTACACCGTCCTCGGCGTGACGAGGCCGCTGATCAGCCAGGTGCTCCACGACGCGGTCGCGTCGACCGAGCGGGCGACGGCGCTCTCGGCCCAATCGTTGACGATGCAACTGGCCGGGGTGGTCGCCTCCCTCACCATCGGCCGCGTGGCCCAGTCGGTGTCGCTCGCCGCCGGCTTCGCCATCGCCGCTGTCGCCGTCGCCACGGCCGTCGCCGTCCGCCTGCCGGCGCGGCGGACCGCCGGCCGGCCGCTGCCCGAACCGGCGCACCGCTGAACCGCCCGGTCGGCGCTTCGCGAGCCACCGGTAGCCTGGTCGGCCGTGCCTGCGTTCCAGACCAGCCCGGGGATGCGCGACATCCTCGCGCCGGAATCCGGGCGCTTGCGGCGCTTCGTCGAGGTCTTCGCCGGCGTGGTCGAGCCGGCCGGCTACGGGCTCGTCGTGCCGCCGATGCTCGAGGACATCGGCGTGTTCCAGCGCATCGGCACGGCGACGGACGTCGTCACCAAGGAGATGTACGACTTCACGGACAAGGGCGGCCGCCACGTCGCCCTGCGCCCTGAGCTGACCGCCTCGGTGTGCCGGGCGTTCGTCGAGCACCGCCCCCCGGTCCCGTGGAAGGTCTGGTGCGCCGGCCCGCAGTTCCGCTACGAGAAGCCGCAACGGGGTCGCTACCGCCAGTTCGAGCAGGTCGACGTCGAGGTGCTCGGCACGGACGATCCCCACCTCGACGTCGAGGTGATCGCCCTCGGCTGGCGCTTCTTCGAGGCGCTCGGCCTGCGCCAGGTGACGCTCCTGCTGAACTCGCTCGGCGAGCCGGCCGATCGGGCGCGCTACGTGGACGCCCTCCGCGACCACTTCGGCGCCCACGCCGGCGACCTCACGGAGGAGAGCCGCGAGACGCTCGCCCGCAACCCGTTGCGCGTGCTCGACTCCAAGCGGTCGGCCGACGCCGCGATCATCGCCGCCGCGCCGCAGTTGGCCGACTTCCTGAGCGACGGCGCGGCGGCCCACTTCCAGACCGTCCGCGACGGTCTCGACGACCTCGCCATCCCGTACACGGTCGAGCCCCGCCTCGTGCGCGGTCTCGACTACTACCTGCGCACCACGTTCGAGTTCGCCGGTGGCACGCTCGACTCGGCGCAGAACGCGCTGGGCGGCGGCGGCCGGTACGACGGCCTCGTCGAGGCGCTCGGCGGGCCGCCGACGCCGGGCATCGGGTTCGCCATCGGCGTCGACCGCACCCTGCTGGCCTGTGACGACGAGGGCGCCTTCGCCGCCACCCGACCGGGCGGTCGACGTCTTCGTGGTCGACACCACGGGCGGCGGTGAGGCGCTGCGTCCTCACGGACGAGCTGCGCCGCGCCGGGCGTTCGGCCGACCGCGCCTACGACGGCCGCAGCATGAAGGCGCAGATGAAGGCGGCCGACCGCAGCGGCGCCACCATCGCGCTGATCGTCGGCGACGACGAGCGCGCCGCCGGCACGGTCGTCGTGCGCCCGCTGCGCGGCGGGGAGCCCCAGACGGCCGTGCCCCGCGCCCACCTGCTGACCCACCTGGAGACCGTCCTGTCATGAACGCGACGTCCATGCGCACCCATCTGTGCGGCGAGCTGCGCACCGAGCACATCGGCGCCACCGTGTCCCTGTGTGGCTGGGTCGCCCGGCGGCGCGAGCACGGCGAGCACCTCGCCTTCGTCGACGTGCGCGACCACGCGGGTGTCGTGCAGTGCGTCGTCGACAACACCATCGACGTGCGCAGCGAATACGTCGTGCGCGTCACCGGCGTCGTGCGGGCCCGCCCCGAGGGCACCGTCAACCCGGCCCTCGCCACCGGCGAGGTCGAGGTGGGGGACTGCCGTGTCGAGGTGCTGCGGGAGGCCGTCCCGCCGCCGTTCCCCATCGACGCCCGCGCCGACGAGGTCGACGAGGTCATCCGCCTGCAGTACCGCTACCTCGACCTGCGTCGGGAGCGGATGCAGCGCAACCTGCGCGTGCGCAGCACCATCAACTCGGCGATCCGCACGGCCATGGAGGGCCAAGGCTTCGTCGAGGTCGAGACGCCGATGCTCGTGCCGTCGACGCCGGAAGGCGCCCGCGAGTTCCTCGGTGCCATCGCGCAAGGAGCTCGGTTCGTTCTACGCGCTGCCGCAGTCGCCGCAGCTCTTCAAGCAACTGCTCATGGTGGCCGGGTTCGACCGCTACTACCAGATCGCACGGTGCCTGCGCGACGAGGACCTGCGGGCCGACCGGCAGTACGAGTTCATGCAGCTCGACGCGGAGATGAGCTTCGTGAGCCAGGACGACGTGCTGGCCGCGATCAGCGAGGCGGTGCTCGCCTCCGCCGAGGCCGTCACCGGCGAGCGGCCCCCGGAGATCGAGCGGATCACCTGGCGCGAGGCGATGGACCGCTACGGCGTCGACAAGCCCGACCTGCGCTTCGGCCTCGAGCTCGTCGAGCTCACCGACGTCTTCGCCGGGACCGAGTTCAAGGCCTTCGCCGGCGCCGCCGCCATCAAGGGCGTCCGCGTGCCGGGCGCGGCGGGCGAGTACGGCCGCAACCAGCTCGACAAGCTCACCGACCGGGCCAAGTCCCTCGGCGCCAAGGGCCTGGTGTGGCTGAAGGTCGCCGCCGACGGGTCGTTCGACTCGCCGGTCGCCAAGTTCCTGTCTCCCCACGAGGTCGCCGCCGTCACCGCCCGGCTCGACGCCGCGCCCGGCGACCTGCTGCTGATCGTCGCCGACGAGTGGATGACGGTGTGCGAGGTGCTCGGCCAGCTGCGCAACGACCTCGGCCGGCCGCCCGTGCACGAGGGCCCGTACCGCTACGTCTGGGTGGTCGAGTTCCCGATGTTCGTCGGCACCGACGAGCTGGGCCGACCCAAGCCGGCCCACCACCCGTTCACCATGCCGCACCCCGATGACGTGGCGCGGCTGGAGTCGGAACCGATGAGCGTGCGCTCGCAGGCCTACGACCTGGTGCTCAACGGGTGGGAGCTCGGTTCGGGTTCGATCCGGATCCACGAGACGGAGCTGCAGCGGCGCGTCTTCGCCGTGCTCGGCATCACCGACGAGGAGGCCGACCACCGCTTCGGGTTCTTCCTCAACCCGTTCCACTACGGCGCCCCGCCGCACGGCGGGTTCGCCTTCGGCATCGACCGCCTCGCGGCCATCCTCGCCGGTGAGGAGAACATCCGCGAGGTGATCGCCTTCCCGAAGACCCAGTCGGGCGCCGATCCGATGACGGGATCGCCGCTCCCCGTCGACGAGGCCGTCCTCGCCCAGCTCGGGATCCGCGTCCTGCCCCGCGGCTAGGGTCGCCGGCCGAGGGCCGCACCAGCACATCAGGATCGTCATGACCCATCCACTTCGGCGTCGCCTGTCCGGCGCCGTCCTGGCCGTCACGTTGGGGCTCGGGCTGGCCCTGCTCGACGACGCCACCTCCCCGCCCAGCGCGGCGGCCGCCTGCACGATCTCGTCGACCTTGCGCCTCGGTTCGCGCGGCGAGGCCGTGCGCTGCCTGCAGACGACGGTCGCCGCCGCCGGGTACGCCGTCGGGCCGATCGACGGCGCGTTCGGACCGGTCACGGCCCGGGCCGTCATCGCCTACCAGCGGGCCAACGGGCTGATCGTCGACGGTGTCGTCGGGCGTCAGACCGCCGGCGCGCTCGGCATCTGGGGCTCCGGCGGGGCCGGAGTACCGGCCGCGGTGGCCACCCCGGCGCCCGCGGCGAGCGCTCCGACCGGACCGTGCGCCATCGGCGCCACGTTGCGCATCGGCGCCAGCGGGGACGCCGTGCGCTGCCTGCAGGCGCAGCTCAACGCGGCGGGACACGCCGCCGGTCCCGTCGACGGGGCCTTCGGCTCGATGACGTACCGTGCGGTCGTGTCGTTCCAGCGGGCCAACGGGCTCGTCGTCGACGGTGTGGTCGGCCCGCAGACCGGCGGGGCGCTGGGCATCTGGGGGACCGCTGGGGGAGCCCCGGCCGCTGCTGGAGGAGGCGCCAGCTGCGCGCCGCCGGCCGGCGTGCCCGCCGCGGCCCGCCAGGTCGTTGTGGTCAACTCCTCGGGCAGCACCGCCGACATCGACTTCCTCGTCCACGACGGGGCCGGCTGGCAGTGCGCCCGCTCGGACATGTCGGGGCGCGTCGGCCGCAACGGCGTGCGCCCGCTCGCCGATCGCCGCTCCGGCGACGGCACCACGCCCGGAGGCGTCTTCGGGCTCGGCACGATGACCGCACCCGACGGTCAGACGTTCCAGTTCTTCGGCAACGGCGCCAACCCGGGCGTCCCCGGTTCCTGGCGCCAGGTGCGCGCCGGCGACTGCTGGGGGGCCACGCCCGGCACGCCCGACTACAACCTGCTGGTCTCGCGCCCGGCGTCGGCCTGCACGGGTGACGACGAGTACCTGCCGAACATCACCGGTGCCTACTCGGCGGCGGCGCTGATCGACGCCAACATGGGTCCGGCCCGCTCGGGCGACGTTCCCGGTGAGCCGCCGCTCGCCGCGGCCATCTTCCTGCACCGCCACTCCTACGACGCCGCCGGCAACAGCAAGGCCACGGCCGGCTGCGTCTCGCTCAACGCCGACAACCTGGCCTTCGTGCTCCAACGCCTCGTCCCCGGCCAGGCGTACTTCGTGATCCGCTGACGCCCCCCAATCTGGGCGGGAATCTCACCACGGCCCGATCTGGGCGGGATCCTCGCCACCTGCTGGGACGATCCCCGCCCAGATCCCGTCCGGCGGTCCGCTCGCGCACCCCCTCGGTATGGTGACCGTCACCGACATCCCCCGACCTCCTGGCCCCTGCGGGGGTCACGATCGGAAGGGAGCTCGACGTGAGCGAGCACAACCTCGTCGTGCTGCGCGGCACGCTGACCGGCGAGCCGAGGCTGCGGGAACTGCCGTCGGGCAGCCTGCTCAGCCAGTTCGACATCACCACCCGGGACGACGCCGGCACGGCGTCGGTGCCCGTCGCCTGGGTGGACCCGCCGCCGGCCGGCCTGCCGGTCGAACCCGGCGGCGACGTCGTCGTGGTCGGGCGGGTCAACCGGCGGTTCTTCCGTGCCGGTGGCGCCACCCAGAGTCGCACGGAGGTGGTCGCCGAGCACGTCGTGCACGGCGGGCGGCGGCGCGACGTCAGCCGGGCGCTGGCGGCGGCACGGCGATCGCTCGAGGACCCGTGAGCCGGGCGGCCAGCTGCGGCGACGCGGCCGGCAGGGCGGGCGGCGCGGCCAGGGTGCGCCGTCGCGCCGTCAGCCCCGTCCGCAGCGTCGGATCGGTCAGCGCCAGGTAGGCCAGCTCGCCCTCGAACCGCCGCAGCAGGGCGTCGTCGGTGCTGGCGCCCGGGCCGAGCAGCGCGTCGATCCACACCGCCACCTGGCGGCGCGGCGTGTCCGTCTGCGCGGCGAGCCGGGCGATCGGGTCGTCGTCGGCGCCGCCGGCTCGGGCGCGCGGGCCCGAGACGGCGAACGGCTGGGGCAGCGCCGCGTCGAGCAGCGCGAAGGCATCGATGATCCCGGCGCCGTAGCGGGCGCCGTCCCACCCGGGTGGGCGGCGGCACACGCCGGGACGGCGCAGCAGTTGGAGGAACGCCGCCTGCACGTTGGGGCGGCCGAACCGGGCGACGAGGTTGGCGTGGCCGTGCTTGGCGATCCACAGCGCGGCGACGCCGGCGACGTGGGCGACGGCGTAGGACGTGCCGTGGCTCTGGGTCACCTCGCGCGTCGGCGGGTCGGTGCTCCAGTCGAAGTGCGCTGCCCACACGCACGACCCGGGCGCCGACACGTCGACGGCGGCGCCTCGCGACGACCCCGGCCACGGTGTGCCGTCGGCACGCGTGGCCGCGACGGCGAGGCACCCGGCGTACGACGCCGGCGCGGTCACGAAGCCGACCTGGTTGCCCGCGGCCGCCATCACGATCATGCCCGCCTCCACGGCCTCGTCGATGGCGTCGTCGAGACCGAAGAAGCCCTTGCCGCCGAGGCTCATCGACACGACGTGGCACCCGACCTGGCGGGCCCAGCGGACCGCCTTGGCGACGTCGCTGTCGAACACCTGGACCACGCTCTCGGTGGCGCGGATGGGCACCAGCGAGGCGCCGGTCGCCACGCCGGCGAAGCCGCTGCCGTCGCCGACACCGACGATCACGCTGGCCGTCGACGTGCCGTGGCCGGGGTTGGGCAGGGGGTTGAAGAACGTGGCCTTGGGCGGGCGCAGCGGGTCGCGGGCCTCGTCGTCGCCGCTGATCACGTCGCGGTCGCGGGTCCGGTCGAGGGCGGCGAGGCCGAGGGCGAAGTGGGTGGCGTACCCGGAGTCCGGGTGGCCGATGCGCACACCCTTGCCCTTGGCCGCGGCCGGCGGCAGCAGCGCCAGCGCGGCGGGCACGTTCATCTCGTCGAGCGCCCAGTCCGGCGGCGCGGCCAGCGGGTCGCCGGCGCAGTCGCCGGCCGCGGCCGAGCGGGGCGCCGTGCGGCCACGGCCGGGCGCCGCCGCCGGCGGGGCCGGGTCGAACGCCGCGACCGGGATGTCGGCCTCGACGCGGAGGAAGCAGTCGGTGTCGTACAGGCGCTGCACGAGGTCGTTGGCCCGCTTGGCGTACCTCGGCGACCCGATGGTGTCGGGCACGGCGACCTCGATCAGCAGGTCGTCGCCGGAGACGCCCGTCGCCTCCGGGTCGAACAGGGTGGTGCGATGGGCGGCCTTCTTGCCCCACGTGGTGGCGGCCAGCGCGCCGGCCACGAGGGTGTTGACCCGCCGCGGCGACAGCCGCGCCGGCGGCCTGGCGACGATGCGGATGACCTTGCCGTTGGGGTCGAGCGGGCGACGGGGCACCGCACGACGGTAGTGCTCGACCGCGAGGCCGTTGAGCCCCCGCGGCAGGCGGTGGGTACCATCGCGCCATGAGCGAGATCCGCACCGACTTCGCGCCCGGCGTGCTCACCGGCGACGACGTGAAGGACGTCTTCGCCCTGGCCAAGGCCAAGGAGTTCGCCCTCCCGGCCGCCAACTGCACCGGCTCCAACACCATGAACGGCGTGATGGAGGCGGCCGCCGCCGTCAACTCGCCGGTCATCATCCAGTTCTCCCACAGCGGCGCCGCCTTCATCGCCGGCAAGGGCGTCGGCAAGGGTGACCAGGCGTCGATCCTCGGGTCGCTCGCCGGGGCGGCCCACGTCAACACGCTGGCGGCCGCGTACGGGTCGCGGGTGATCCTGCACACCGACCACTGCGCCAGGGACAAGCTGGGCTGGGTCGACGGCCTCCTCGAGGTCGGCGAGCAGCACTTCCAGGAGCACGGCCGGCCACTGTTCAGCTCGCACATGCTCGACCTCTCCGAGGAGCCGCTCGAGCAGAACGTGGCGACCTGCAAGGAGTACCTCAGGCGCACGTCGGCCATCGGGATGACGCTCGAGGTCGAGCTCGGCATCACCGGCGGCGAGGAGGACGGCGTCGACAACACCGGCGCCGACCAGGACGACCTGTACTCCAAGCCGGAGGAGGTCGCCTACGCCTACCAGGAGTTCATGGAGGTGAGCGACCGCTTCACGATCGCCGCCGCCTTCGGCAACGTGCACGGCGTGTACAAGCCGGGCAACGTGCGGCTGCGCCCCGAGATCCTGCTGGCGAGCCAGGAGTACATCGCCCAGAAGTTCGACACGGGCCCGAAGCCGGTCGACTTCGTGTTCCACGGCGGGTCAGGGTCGGAGCCGGAGAAGATCGCCGAGGCGATCTCCTACGGCGTCGTGAAGATGAACATCGACACCGACCTGCAGTGGGCGTTCTGGGACGGCATCCGCGGGTACGAGGCCGAGTTCCACGGGTACCTGCAGGGCCAGATCGGCAACCCCAAAGGTCCCGACGCGCCGAACAAGAAGCAGTACGACCCGCGGGCGTGGTTGCGCCACGGCGAGGAGTCGTTCGTCACGCGCCTCAAGCAGGCGTTCGCCGAGCTGAACAACATCGGCACGCTGGACTGAGCCCGGCGCACGGGCCGCCGCCGTCAGAGCGGCCGGATCACGAACCCGGTGCGCAGCTTCGGCGTGAAGAACGTCGACTTGGGCGGCATCAGCAGCCCCTCGCGCGCCGTGCGCTCGATCTCGGCGATGCTCACCGGGCGGATCAGCACGGCGGCGCGTCGGCGTCGCCGGCGGTGACGGCGGCCACGGTCTCGTCGAGGCCGTGCTGGTAGGTGACCTCGGCCGGCACGCCGGCCAGCGCGTGCTCCAGCCACGCGCCGTCGATGGCCCGCACGCCGTCGAAGGCGCCGGGCCGCGGGCGCAGCCACTCGGCGTGACCGTCGGGGGCGACGAGCACGAGGCTGTCGCGCTCGACCATCGTCGTCAGCAGCTCGGGTGCCGGCGGACCCGCCGGCTCGAGCTCGAAGGCGCGGCCGAGCGCCGCCCGCAGCTCCTCGAACGGCACGCCGCGGTAGAGGCGGTGGATCGCCTCGATGCTCAGCTGCTCGGCGACCAGCTCGCCGACGAACGCGAGCGTCAGCTCCGCGGGGGTGTCGTCACGGCCGGAGGCGGCACGGACCTCGTCGCGGTAGGTCCGGCTGATGCCGTAGCGGTGGTGGCCGTCGGCGATCAACACGTCGTCGCGCGCCAACTGGTCGGTGATGGCGGCGATGCGGTCCTCGTCGGTCACCCGCTCGACGACGTGCTCGACGTCATCGACGGTGACGGTGCCGACGGGCTCGGCCGCTTCGGCGAGGAGCGCGGTCAGCCCACGGGCCAGCGACAGCCCCCACACCGGCGAGAGGTTCGCCGCCGTGGCGCGGGTGAGGTCCAGCCGATCGCTCGACGCCTTGGGCGTCGTGCGCTCGTGCGGCAACACGCCACCGGCACCGTCGTCGACGACCTCCAGCCCGCCGACGACGCCGACGAGGTCGCGCCGCGTGCCGGCGGCGTCCGTGAAGCGCATGCGGTAGAGCGTGTAGCTCGGCCGGTCGTCGGGCACGAGCACGCCCGCGTCGATCCACTCGCGCATCGTCGCCGCAGCGCGCTCGTATCGGTCCGGCCCGCCCCGGGGAACGTCGACGTGGACGATGTTGCGCGGGTCGCGCGCCGCCAACTCGTCGACGTCGCGATCCGCGAGCACGTCGTAGGGCGGGGCCACGACCGCGTCGAGGTCGATGTCCTGGGCATAGCGGAGGGCGCGGAACGGCGCGAACCGGGGCACCACCTCATGATGCCCCGGCGACCGCCAGAATGTGCCGATGGACCCCGCCGCCGTCATCTGCGATCTCGACGGCGTGATCTGGCTGGCCCACCAGCCGATCCCCGGTTCGGTCGAGGCCGTGGCCGAGCTGCGGCGGGCGGGCCGGCGCGTGCTGTTCGTGACCAACAACTCGTCGGCCCGAC
Organism: uncultured Acidimicrobiia bacterium; assembly: GCA_963784255.1. Taxonomy (GTDB): domain Bacteria; phylum Actinomycetota; class Acidimicrobiia; order Acidimicrobiales; family Ilumatobacteraceae; genus JALZMG01. Next base: position 313,435 of record CAWAQO010000012.1, read on the forward strand.
TGGCCGATCAGGAGGCCGCGCTCGCCCGCATCGGCATCCCGGCCGAGGGCGACGTGCTGACGTCGGCGATCAGCGCGGCTGCCCTCGTCCACCCCGGCGAGCGCGTCCTCGTGTGCGCCGGCGAGGGCGTCGCCGAGGCGGTCAGCGCGGTCGGCGCGGTGCCGGTGCCGGGCGACGATCCCCGCGGCGTCGATGCCGACGTCGTCGTCGTCGGGTTCCACCGCGAGTTCGACTACGAGCGGATGCGCATCGCGGCGACCGCTGCGGCGCGCGGCGCCCGCCTCATCGCCACCAACGACGATGCCACGTACCCGACGCCGGACGGGCCGATCCCGGGGGGCGGGGCGATCCTCGCCGCTGTCCGCACCGCGTCGGGTCGCGAACCAGTGATCGCCGGCAAGCCGTACGCGCCGATGGCTGCCGCCGTGGCGACGAAGTTGAACGGCGTCCCGCCGTCGCGCTTGCTCGTCGTCGGCGATCGCGACAGCACCGACGGAGCCTTCGCCGTCACGGTCGGCTGCCCGTTCGCATTGGTCCGTTCGGGCGTGACGCCGGCCGGTGCGCCCGTCGCCGTGCCGGTCGCCATCGACGCGCCGGACCTGGCCGGCGTCCTCGCGCACCTCGGCGCTGGGCCGACCTAGCATGTTCCGATGGCCAACAACATCCTCCAGCAACTGCTCGAGAGCGGCGTCCAGTTCACCGAGATGAGCCGCAAGCAGGCCGAGGCGGCGGTCAACAACTTCGTCAAGGCGGGGGAGCTCCGGCGCGCCGACGCCGAGACGGCGGTGGCCGAGTTGGTCGAGCGGGGCAAAGCGGCGGCGACCCAGTTCGCCGAGGCGGTGCAGACCGAGGTGGCCAAGCAGCTGGGGTGGTTGGCCAACCGGGTCGACGACCTGGAGGACCAGATCGAGACGTTGGTGACGCGCTTCAGTTCGAGCGCTCCTGCCGCGCCGGCGGCGGCGCCGATCGCCGCCACGGCGACCGCGGTGACCAAGGCTCCTGCGAAGAAGGCTCCTGCGAGGAAGGCGGCAGCCAAGAAGGCACCAGCCAAGAAGGCACCGGCCAAGAAGGCCGCAGCCAAGAAGGCACCGGCCAAGAAGGCACCGGCCAAGAAGGCCCCGGCGAAGAGGAAGGCGGCCGCCAAGAAGGCGCCGGCCAAGAAGGCGGTCGGCACCTCGGGCGTGCGCAAGGTCGCCACCACCCGCGGCGGCTGAGTGCCCGCCAGGCGCCGGCTCGACGCCGAGCTCGTGCGCCGGGGGCTGAGCGCCAGCCGCAGCGAGGCGCACGCCGTGATCGAGCGTGGGCGGGTGCTCGTCAACGGCGCCGTCGCCGACAAGCCGGCCCGCCTGGTCGCCCCAGCGGACGCCGTCGTCGTCACCGGTCCTCCGGCCCGCTTCGTCAGCCGCGCCGGGGAGAAGCTCGACGCGGCCCTCGATCGGTTCGGCATCGACGTCGGCGGCTGGCGCGCCCTCGACGTCGGCGCCTCCACAGGCGGGTTCACCGAGTGCCTGTTGTCGCGCGGCGCCCGCCAGGTCGTCGCCCTCGACGTCGGTCACGGTCAGTTGCACCCGCGCGTGCGGGCTGACCCACGCGTCGTGGTGCTGGAACGCACGAACGTGCGCGAGGCGACCCCCGACAGCATCGGCGGCCTCGTCGACGGGGTGGTCGCCGACGTGTCGTTCATCTCGCTGAAGGTGGTCATCCCGGTGCTGGTGACGCTGTGCCAGCCTGGGGCGTCCATGGTCCTGCTCGTCAAGCCCCAGTTCGAGGCCGGCCGCGCCGAGGTGGATCGCGGGCGAGGCATCATCACCGACCCAGCCGTGCACGCCCGCGTGCGCGAGGAGATCGACGCCGCGCTCGTCGATGCCGGGTGCGTCGTCGAGGGGTGGATGCCCTCGCCGCTCCTCGGCGGGCAGGGCAACCGCGAGCTCCTCGTCCACGCCCGCAGCGTCGGGACCTCGCTGTGACGTCGGTGGCCATCGTCGCCCACCACGGGCGCGACGATGCTGCCAACCTGGCGCGGGCCGCCGTCGAATGGCTCGCCGGTCGAGGTCACGAGGGATGGGTGCTGCCCGACGACGCCCACGTCCTCGGTCTGGTCGATCTGCTCGGCGAGCGGCCGCTCGCCGACGCCGACCTCGTCGTCTGCCTCGGTGGAGACGGCACCATGCTGCGCGCCGTGCGCCTGATCGACGGCGCGCCGGTGCCGCTGCTCGGCGTCAACCTCGGCGTGCTCGGCTACCTCACGGAGATCGATCCGCCGGCGCTCACCGAGGCGCTGGCGCGGTTCGTCGCCGGTCCGGTCGACGGTGAGTGGCACCTCGACGAGCGCATGATGTTGGAGGTGTCGGCGTCGGGCAGCCGCGACTCCCGATGGCGCGCCCTCAACGAGGCCGTCGTCGAGAAGCACGAGTCCGGGCACACCGTGCGGCTGCTCGCCCGCATCGCCGGCGAGCCGTTCACGAGCTACGCCGCCGACGGCCTGATCGTCGCCACGCCGACGGGATCGACGGCCTACTCGTTGTCGGCGCGTGGACCGGTGGTGTCGCCGCGGCACCGGGCGATGCTGCTGACACCGGTGTCGCCGCACATGCTGTTCGACCGCACCCTCGTGCTCGACCCGACGGAGACCGTGGAGATCGAGCTGGCGGGCGACCGCCCGGCCGGCCTCGCCGTCGACGGTCAGCTCGTCGCCACGCTCGCGCGGGGACGTCGTGTCGTGCCGGCCGGCCGCCGAGACGGCGAGCTTCGTGCGCCTCGCCGAGCGCCACTTCCACCAGATCCTCAAGGCGAAGTTCCAGCTCTCCGACCGGTAGACCTCATGTCGTGCTGACCGAGCTGCACATCGAGAACCTCGGCGTGATCGAGCGGCTCGACCTGCGCCTCGGGCCGGGGCTGACCGCCGTCACGGGGGAGACCGGCGCCGGCAAGACGATGCTCGTCGAAGCCCTGGAGCTGCTCGTCGGCGGCCGGGCCGACGCCACGATCGTCAGGCCCGGCGCGGCCGAGACCCGCGTGGACGGTCGCTTCGTCGTCGGCGACGACGAGCTCGTGCTCACCCGCGTGATCCCGGTCGACGGGCGGTCCCGGGCCTACGTCGACGGGCGGCCCTCGACCGTCGCCGCCTTGGCCGAGGCGGCCATCGGGATCGTCGACCTCCACGGGCAGCATGCCCACCAGAGCCTGCTGGCCACGGCGACCCAGCGGCGCGCCCTCGATCGCTTCGGTGGCATCGACCTCGCACCGTTGCGCCGGGCTCGGGCCCGGCTCACCGAGCTCGACGCCGAGCTCGCCACCCTCGGCGGCGACGAGCGGGCCAGGGCGAGGGAGATCGACCTGCTGCGGTTCCAAGTGGACGAGCTGGTGGCCGCCGGACTCGACGACGCGGCCGAGGACGGACGACTGGCGATCGAGGAGGACGCGCTGGCCGACGCTGTCGGACATCGCGAGGCGGGCGCCGCGGCCCACGCCGCGCTCGCCGACGACGGTGGCGGGCGCGACGCGCTCGGTGCCGCCGGCGCCGCGCTGGCCGGGCGGGCGCCCTTCCGCGACGCCGCCGACCGCCTCGCCTCGCTGCTCGCCGAGCTCGACGACCTGATCGGTGAGGTGCGCCAGGTCGCCGAGTCGATCGAGGAGGATCCCGACCGGCTGGCCGCCGTGCGGGCGCGTCGCCAGCTCCTGCGCGACCTGTGCCGCAAGTACGGCGAGGACATCGCCGAGGTGGCCGCCTACCGCGACGAAGCGGCCCGCCGGTTGGCCGAGCTGGAGAGCTTCGAGCAGCGGGCGGCCGACCTCGACGCTCGCCGGCTCGTCGCCGTCGCCGAGGAGCGGGCGGCCGCAGAGGTCGTCGGCCGGGCGCGCCGGCTCGCGGCGCCGCAACTGGCCGCCGCGGTCGTCGAGCGCCTGCGCGACCTCGCGCTGCCGCACGCGCGGGTCGTCGTCGAGGTCGGTGCCGGTCCGGACGACCACCCGGGCGATGACGTGCAGTTCCTGTTCGCTGCCAACCCGGGCGGTCCGCCGCTGCCGCTGGCCAAGGTCGCCTCGGGCGGCGAGTTGGCGCGCACCATGCTCGCCCTGCGACTGGTGTCGACGGCGCTCGACGACCACCCTCGCGTGCTCGTGTTCGACGAGGTCGACGCCGGGATCGGTGGCAGCGCCGCCGCCGCCGTCGGCCGGGCGCTCGCCGAGGTCGCCGGCGACCACCAGGTGCTGGTCGTCACCCACCTCGCTCAGGTGGCGGCCCAGGCGACGGCGCAGGTGGCCGTCACCAAGACCGTCGCCGGCAGCGTGACCACGGCCGCCGCCGAGACCGTGACGGGCGATCGCCGCGTCGACGAGATCGCCCGCATGCTGTCCGGCACCGAAGGTGGTGCGGCGGCCCGCCGCCACGCCCGCCAGTTGCTCACCGGCTGACGGCGGCCCCGGCCTCGGTCGCCGACCGAGCGCGTCCGCGTCGTTGAACCTAGATTCCAATCCCATGACCGAGGCGGAGAGCTTCTACGTCCCCGACCGTGGTGACTTCGTCGGGACCAGGCTCTCGGAGGGCGCGTGGGACCCGAACGCGCAGACCGGCGTCGCCGTGTGCGCGCTGCTCGGTCACGTCGTCGAGGACATCCCGTCGCTCGTACCCATGGACCTCACCCGCATCACCGTCGACCTGGTGCGGCCGCTGCCGATCGGGCGGCGAGTCACCGTCGGCTCCACCATCGTGCGCGAGGGCAAGAAGCTGCAGGTGTCGGACATCGTCCTGCGGGTCGACGACGTCGAGCACGTCCGGGCCCGCGTGCTGCGGCTCCGCTCGGCCGACATCAGCGGGACCGCCGGACTGCCGGAGTCGTCGACCGACGCCGATCCGGCTTCGCTGCTGGAGCCGCCGGAAGCGTTGCCGGCGCTGGCCCGCGAGGACGGTCCGGGCATGGTCCGCGCCCTCGACCTCCGTCGGGCGCCGGCACTCGACGGCGGCTCGTTCGGATACTGGGTCAGGCTCAAGGTCGCGGTCGTCGCGGGCGAGCCGGTCAGGCCGACGTCCCGGCAGACGTTCGCCACCGACTTCACCAGTTGCATCGGCGCCGACTTCCGCCTCGACGTGGCGACCACGATCAACCCGGACGTCAGCGCCCACTTCGTCCGGCCGCCGGCGGGCGAGTGGGTCGCCATCACCGGCGAGACCCGGTTCGTCCACCAGCGTGGCCGCGGGATCTCGGATGCCACGCTCAGTGACCGGGACGGGCTGTTCGCCGTGGCCACGGCCGCCGTGCTCGTGCAGCCACTCGGCTGACCGCGGCCGTCAGGTCACCATGCGGGCGATCGGCCAGACGAAGGCGGCGATGCCGATCACGATCCCGGCGACGGCCAGCTTGCGGCCGGGCTGGAAGCTGTCGCGGACCTGGCGGGCGCCGAGCACGCCGAGACCGACGGCGATGGGCCCGAGGATCACGCCGAACGCCAGCAGCCCTGCGGTCGCCAGCAGCACCGATGCCACGGCGTTGCCATTGCGTTCGAAGATCCAGGCACCGGCCCGCGACACGGTCCCAGTCTGGCGCGGCCGGGTCGGGGTAGACTGAAGTCCCGTCGTTGCCGCGAGCAGACGCCAGCAGGACGGAGGGTCCCACATGCCGAAGCACATCTTCGTGACGGGTGGGGTGGTCAGCTCCCTCGGCAAGGGGCTCACGGCCTCGTCGCTGGGGCGCCTGCTCAAGCTCAGGGGGCTACGGGTCACGCTGCAGAAGCTCGACCCGTACATCAACGTCGACCCCGGCACGATGAACCCCTTCGAGCACGGCGAGGTGTTCGTCACCGACGACGGCGGCGAGACCGACCTCGACCTCGGGCACTACGAGCGCTTCATCGACGAGAACCTGTCGCGCAACTCCAACGCCACGACGGGGTCGATCTACCAGGCGGTGCTGGCGGCGGAACGGCGCGGCGACTACCTCGGCAAGACCGTGCAGGTCATCCCGCACATCACCGACGAGATCAAGCGGCGCATCCGCCGGGTGGCCACGGACGACGTCGACGTCGTGATCACCGAGGTCGGCGGAACCGTCGGCGACATCGAGATCCTGCCCTTCCTCGAGGCGATCCGGCAGTTCCGCAAGGAGGCCGGGCGCGACAACGTGTGCTACCTGCACGTGACGCTGGTTCCGTTCATCGGTCCGTCGGGGGAGCAGAAGACCAAGCCGACGCAGCACTCGGTCACCGAGCTGCGCAGCCGTGGCATCCAACCCGATGTCATCGTGTGCCGCAGCGAGGAGCCGCTGTCGGACGACCTCAAGGTCAAGATCTCCAACCTCTGCGACGTCGAGGCGCGGGCGGTGGTCAACGCTGCCGATGCCCGCAACATCTACGAGCTGCCGTTGATCCTCCACGACGAGGGCCTCGACGAGGTTGTCTGCGAGGTGCTGCGCCTCGAGCACACGGCCGCCGACCTCGACCTGTCCCCGTGGGAGGAGGTCGTCGACCTCGTCGAGGCGGCCACCGACCCGGTGCGCATCGGCCTCATCGGCAAGTACGTCCAGCTGCCCGACGCCTACCTGTCCGTGGTCGAGAGCCTCAAGCACGCCGGCTTCCACCACGGCGCACGGGTCGAGATCGACTGGATCCAGGCCGAGGACGTCGAGGGGCTGCTGGCCGCCGGTCGCCTCGCCGACCTCGACGGCATCGTCATCCCGGGCGGCTTCGGCGCCCGTGGCGTCGAGGGCAAGATCGCCGCCGCCCGCTACACCCGCGAGGAGGGCGTCCCGTGCCTGGGGCTGTGCCTCGGGCTGCAGTGCATGACCATCGAGTTCGCCCGCAACGTCCTCGGCTACGCCGACGCCAACTCCACGGAGTTCGATCCCACGACCCAGCACCCGGTGATCGACCTCATGAACGACCAGCGCGACGTCACGGACAAGGGCGGCACGATGCGCCTGGGCGCCTACTACGCCGTCCTTCATCCGGGGACCAAGATCGCCGAGGCCTACGGCGAACCGGTGGTCAGCGAGCGCCACCGCCACCGCTACGAGTTCAACGCCAACTACCGGGCTCGGCTCGAGGAGCACGGATTCGTGTGCAGCGGCAACTCACCGGACCGCCGGCTGGTCGAGTTCATCGAGCTCGCCGACCACCCGTACTGGGTGGCCACGCAGGGGCACCCGGAGTTCAAGAGCCGGCCGGACCGCCCGCACCCGCTGTTCCGCGACCTGATCGGTGCCGCCCTGAAGATGCGTGCCGAGCGCGGGAGCGCGCCGGTGACCGCCTCGGCGTGACGGCCGGCTTCCGCCACGTCGGCGACCGCGAGGTCCACCAGGGCCACGTGTGGCGCGTCGTGGTGGCCGAGTTCGAGGCGCCCGACGGCACGCGGTTCGAGCGCGACATCGTGCGCTCGCCGGGGGCGGTGGCCGTCGTGCCGCTCGTGTTCGACGCCGAGGGCAACCCGTCGATCGTGCTCGTCGAGCAGTACCGCCCGCCGTTCGACGCCGACGTGCTGGAGATCCCGGCGGGGATGCGGGATGTCGAGGGCGAGCCGCCGGAGGAGACGGCCCGGCGTGAACTGGTCGAGGAGGTCGGGCTGCGCGCCGAGCACTTCGATCTGCTCACCGAGATCCTGCCGTCGGCCGGGATGACGGACTCGGTGACGACGATCTACCTGGCGACGGCGTGCGAGCCGACCGAGCGTTCGCTGCACGGTCCGGAGGAGCAGCACTCCCGCGTCGTGCACCTGCCACTGGAGGACGCCGTGGCGATGGTCGAGCGGGGCGAGATCGCCGACGCCAAGTCGGTCGCCGGCATCCTCCTGGCGGCGCGGCGCCTCGGCGCCAACGACTCATGATCACCACGGTCGACCTGCCGCTCGAGGTGGAGGAGTTCCTCTCCTGGCTGGTCACCGAGCGCGGGCGGGCCGCCAACACGATCGCCGCCTACCGGCGCGACCTCAGCGCCTACACCGGGTGGCTGGCCGCCCACGGCACCGACCTGCTCACCGTGGACCAGGCGGCGCTGGTCGACTTCGTCGCCGAGCGGCGCGCTGCCGGGGCGGCGCCGTCGAGCGTCGCCCGCCAGCTCGCTGCGGTGCGCACGCTCCACCGCTACCTCGTGGTCGAGGGCGACCGGCCCGACGACCCGACCGCCGACCTCGAAGGGGTCCGCGTGCCGGCGGGGCTGCCCAAGCCGCTCACCGAGTCCGAGGTGGTGCGCCTGCTCGACGCCGTCACCGGCACCGATCCGGTGGCCGTGCGCGACCGGGCGCTCCTCGAGTTGCTCTACGCCACGGGCGCTCGCATCTCGGAGGCCTGCGCGCTGTCGATGGGCGACATCGATTTCGACACGCGGCTCGTGCGCCTGTTCGGCAAGGGGTCGAAGGAGCGCATCGTGCCGTACGGCCGCGCCGCCGCGGCCGCCCTCGACGACTGGTTCTCGCCACGGGGACGCGTGCTGCTCGTGCCGTCGCAGTGGCGTCGCCGCAGCGACGCCGAAGCGGTCTTCCTCAACGTGCGTGGCTGGCGGCTGTCGCGGCAGGCGGGGTGGGCCGTCGTCAAGCGTCACGGGGCGCACGCCGGCCTCCGCGCCGAGCTGTCGCCGCACGTGCTGCGGCACTCGTGCGCGACCCACCTGCTCGACCACGGCGCCGACCTGCGTGTCGTGCAGGAGCTGCTCGGGCACGCGTCGATCTCGACGACCCAGGTGTACACGAAGGTCAGCCAGGAGCGGCTGTGGGAGGTGTACCGGTCGGCGCACCCGCGCGCACGGGCGACGCGGTGAGCGTCCGCCACCTCGCCAGGCGGTTCGTGACGTCGCTGTCGACGGCAGCCCCGGAACCGGCCGACGAGACGTGGGCCCGAGGCTGGCTGACGCCCGCCGAGGCCGAGTTGTGGGCGCGGATGTCCAACCAGGACCGTCGCCACGCCGTCGAGGTGGCGCGGCGCTTCCGGCAGCGGCGGCCGGACGCCACGGTCGCCGAGATGGCCGGCGCGCTGCTCCACGACGCCGGCAAGGTCGAGGCCGGGCTCGGCACGCTCGGCCGGGTGGCCGCCACGGTCGCCGGGCCGCGCACCGACCGGTTCCGGCGCTACCACGACCACGAGGCGATCGGCGCCGGCCTCGCCTCGGCGGCCGGTGCCGACGCGGTCACGGTCGCCCTCATCGAGGGACGCGGCCCGGCCGCCGCCGACCTCCGCGCCGCCGACGACGTCTGACCGTCACGCCGGCAGCAGGCGGACGACTCGACGGTGGTTGACGATCGCCCGCAACAGCATCCACAGCGCCAGCCCGCTCCAGATGCCGGCGATGCCCCACTGGCCGACGAGGGTGGCCACCCCGACCGGGGCGACGGCGACGAGGTAGGCGAGGGCGGCCACGCCGAGGAACCGGTAGTCGCCGGCGCCGATCAGCACGCCGTCGTAGGCGAAGGCGACGGCCGCCGGCAGCAGCATCGCCGCCAGGAACCACATGATCGACGTGGCCCGGTCGATGACGGCCGGGTCGGACGTGAACAGGCGGGGGATCAGCGGCGAGGCCACGGCCAGCACCGCAGCGGCCACGACGGCCACCCGTACGGAGAGCACCGCACAACGGCGAGCCAGCAGCGCCGCGCCCGACACGTCGTGGCCACCGAGCTGCTCGGCGACGAGGGTCTGGGCGGGGATGGCCAGGGCATCCAGCGCGAGGGACGCGAGCAGCAGCAGGCTGGCGCCGATCTGATGGGCGGCGAGCGTCGGCGCATCGGTGCGGGCGGCGATCGCGGTGGCGCCGCTGAGCACGACGAGCATCGAGCCGACGCGGAGCAGCAGGTGCTTGCCGGCCGACAGCAGCGGGGTCATCGCCGCGAGGTCGGGACGGCGCCGCCGCGCCGGTGCGAGGTGTCGGCGGATGACGACGGCGAAGGCGACGCCGGCGGCGACCTGGACGATCACCGTCGACCACGCCGAACCGGGGACGCCCCAGTCGAACCCGAACACGAAGAGCACCTCGAGCACGGCGTTGGCGACGTTGGCGATGACGAGGATGACCAGCGGCGTGCGGTAGTCGGTGGCGCCGCGCTGCACGCCCTGCGCGGCGAGGGCGAACACGACGAAGGGCAGGCCGACGGCCGAGATCCGGAGGTACGTCGTGGCGAAGCCGAGCACGTCGCCGGACGCGCCGAGCAGCCGCGCCACCGAGCCCGCCGACAGGGCGACGATCGGGGCCACGGCGACGCCGACCAGCAGCGACAGCCAGACCGCCTGCAGGCCGACATCGGCCGCCTCGCCGCGGTCACCGGCGCCGATCCGGCGGGCCACCCGTTCGGTCGTGCCGTAGGTCAGGAAGTTGCAGCCGGCGACGACGAGACCGAGCACGGCGGCGGACACCGCCAGGCCACCGAGCTGCGCCGTCCCCAGCCGGCCGACGATCGCCGTGTCGACGAGGACGTACAGCGGCTCGACGGCCAGGCTCCCGAGGGCCGGGACGGCCAGCCGGACGATCCGGCGATCGATCTGGCGGTCGACGCTGGCGTCGAGCCGGCTACCTCGCAAGGAGGCCGACCGCCCGGTAGGCGCGGTCGAGGGTCACCGAGGCGACGGCGCGCGCCTTGGTGGCGCCCTTGTGCAGGAGCGAGGCCAGCTCGCCCGGGTCGCCGACGAGCTCGCGGTAGCGCTGCTGGATCGGCGCCAGCAGCTCGATGACGGCGTCGCCGGCGTCGGTCTTCAGCGGTCCGTACTGCGTGTAGCCCTTGGCCAGGTCGGCCGGCGCCTGGCCGGTGGCGGCGCCGAGGATCTCGAGCAGGTTGCTCACCCCTGGCTTGGTGACCGGGTCGTAGCGCACGTCGTTCTCGGAGTCGGTGACGGCGCGCTTGAACTTGCGGGCGATCATCTCGGGATCGTCGAGCATCTGGACCAGCCCGGCTCCGGTGCCCGCCGACTTCGACATCTTCGACTGCGGGTCCTGCAGGTCCATCACGCGGGCCCCGGTGCGCGGCGTGACGGCCCGGGGGATCACGAACGTCTCGCCGAAGCGGCCGTTGAAGCGCACGGCGATGTCGCGGGTGATCTCGACGTGCTGGCGCTGGTCGTCGCCGACGGGGACCTCGTCGGCGTCGTAGAGGAGGATGTCGGCCGCCTGCAGCGCCGGGTAGGTGAACAGCCCGGCCGAGATGAACTCGCCCTCGCGCTTGGCCGTCTTGTCCTTGAACTGGACCATCCTCGACAGCTCGCCATAGGACACGTTGCACTCCATGATCCAGGCGAGCTGGGAGTGCTCGGGGACGTGGCTCTGCACGAACACGGTGGCCACGTCGGGATCGAGGCCGACGGCGAAGAGCATGGCGGCCAGCTCGAGGGTGGTGATGCCGACGACGCCGGGCTCCTCGGTGACGGTGAGCGCGTGGAGGTCCACGATCCCGTGGAAGGCGTCGTGCTCGTGCTGGCTGGCGACCCAGTTGCGCAACGCCCCGAGGTAGTTCCCGAGGTGGACGTCGCCCGTGGGCTGGATGCACGACAACACTCGCGTCACGGCCCGGACGCTACCGCTCCGAGTGTTTCGCGCTCCCGGAGTGTTTGGTGGACCGACGTGGCGCGCACGAGCTCGGACCGCAAGAAGCACTCGGATGGGCATCCGCCGGTCCGGGAAGGGGCGCCAGTAGGGTCGTCGCGCGTCATGGGTGTCGAGGTCGCTGCGGAGCTGTCCGATCGGACGTACGAGGGTCCGTTCGACCTGCTGTTGCAGCTGATCCTGGCCGAGGAGGTCGACATCCACGAGGTCAACCTGGCCCGCATCGTCGACGCCTACCTGGGGGAGATCGAGCGGATGCAGCAGCTCGACCTCGACGTGGCCACCGAGTTCCTCCTCATCGCCGCCACGCTGGTGGAGCTGAAGGCCCGCCGCCTGCTCCCCGGCGTCGGCGACGTCGACCTCGACGACGAGTTGGGCCTGTGGGAGGAGCGCGACCTGCTGCTCGCCCGCCTGCTCGAGTGCAAGACGTTCAAGGACGTGTCGCGGCACTTCGGCGAGCTGGCCGACGCCGCCGACCGCAGCGTGCCCCGGCGGGTCGGGCCGGACGAGCGCTTCGCCGAGCTGGCCCCTGATCTGCTGGCCTCGATCACGCCCCTGCGCCTCCGCGAGGCGGCGATCCACGCGTTCACGCCGAGGCCGGTGCTGCGCATCGACCTGGCCCACGTCGCCCCGATCCGCGCCAGCGTCGCCGACGCTGTCGCCGAGCTGGTCGCCGAGCTGCCCGCCCTGGGGCGCGTGACGTTCGCCCGCCTCACCGCCGACCTCGTCGAGCGCCTCGACATCATCGTCCGCTTCCTGGCCGTGCTCGAGCTGTTCAAGCAGGGAGCGATCGAGCTGGACCAGGCGGACCGCTTCGGCGCCATCGTCATCGAGTGGCGCGGCGACGCCGACCCGGACCCGGCGGCGATGGCCGTCGACGCCTACGAGGGATGACGATGGACGAGCCGAGCGAGTTCATGGCCACCGACGACTTCGACCACCTCCGCGCCATCGAAGCGGTCGTGCTGGTGGCCCACGACCCGGTGCCGCCCGAGCTGCTCGCCCAGCTCCTCGAACGATCGGTCACCGACATCGAGCGGTGGTGCCACGAGCTGGCGGCCGGCTACGAGGCCCAGGGGCGTGGCTTCCAACTGGTGCGCGTCGCCGGCGGCTACCGCTACCAGACGCACGCCGACCTGACGCCCTACGTCGAGCGCTTCCTGCTCCACGACCAGCGGGCCCGCCTCTCGGCCGCGGCGCTGGAGACGCTCGCCATCGTGGCCTACAAGCAGCCGATCTCGCGGGCCCAGATCGCGTCGATCCGCGGCGTCGACCCCGATGGCGTGCTGCGCACGCTGCACGGGCGCGGCTACATCGACGCCGTCGGGCGCGACACCGGTCCCGGCCAGGCCGTCCTCTACGGCACCACCGCCCTGTTCCTCGAGAAGCTCGGCCTCGACTCCGTCGACGAGCTGCCGGCGATCGCCGAGTACATCCCCGGAGCCGAGGTCGTGGAGGCGCTGGAGGCCGGCCTGCGGGTCGCCGATGCCGACCGATCCTGAGCCCCCGCTCTGGGAGCAGCGCGAGCCCGAGGGCGAGCGGCTGCAGAAGGTGCTGGCGAGCCGGGGCTGGGGGAGCCGGCGGGTCAGCGAGGAGCTGATCGCCGCCGGCCGGGTCACGGTCAACGGCGAGGTCGCCGTGCTCGGCCGCCGCGTCGACACCGAACGCGACGTCATCGAGGTCGACGGCGCGCCGGTCGGCGCCCGGCCCGGCCTCGTCTACTACCTCCTGAACAAGCCCCAGGGCGTGGTGACCACGGCGCAGGACACCCACGGCCGGCCGACGGTCGTCGAGCTGGTGCCGCCCGAACCGCGGGTGTTCCCGGTCGGGCGCCTGGACGCCGACACGGAGGGGCTGCTGCTGCTGACCAACGACGGCGAACTGGCCAACCGGGTGGCCCACCCCAGCCACGGGTTGGACAAGGAGTACCTGGCCACCGTGGGCACCGCCGGCGGCCCGGTCGGCGCGGGAGCCGTGCGCCGGCTGCGCGACGGCGTCGACCTGGAGGACGGCCGCACCGCGCCGGCCCGCGTGTCCCAGCCCGAGCCCGGGGTCCTGCGCATCACGATCCACGAGGGCCGCAACCGGCAGGTGCGGCGGATGTGCGAGGCGGTCGGCCACCCGGTCACCCGCCTCGTCCGCACCCGCATCGGCCCCCTGCACGACCGTCGCCTCCGTCCCGGGACCTGGCGCCACCTGACGCAGGACGAGGTCATCGCGCTGGCCAAGGCGACCGCGGCGCCGGGGGCCCCGCGCCCCTCGACGGTACGCTCCCGGCCGTGAACGAGCCCGCCCGCCGCCGCGCCACGGTGATCGGCCTCGGCCTCATCGGCGGCTCGATCGCGCTCGCCCTGCGCAAGGCGGGCTGGCACGTGGCCGGCGACGACATCGACGCCGACCGCGTCGACACGGCCCGCCGCCGGGCGTGCATCGACGCCGCCGGCGTCGACCCGCACAGCGAGCTGACGTTCGTGGCGGTGCCGGTGCTGGCCGTGCCCGACGCGGTGAAGCGGGCGCTCGCCGAGACCACCGGCGTCGTCACCGACGTCGGCAGCGTCAAGGGCACGATCTGCGCGGCGATCGACGACAGCCGGTTCGTCGGCGGCCACCCCATGGCCGGCAGCGAGCTCGACGGCCTCGACGGCGCCGACGCCGACCTCTTCGAGGGCGCCGTGTGGGTGCTCACGCCCCAGCCGATGACGGCCGACGCCACGTTCGCCGCCGTCGCCGCGGTCGTCGCCGCGCTCGGTGCCGAGGTCGTCGCGCTCGGCGCCGAGCACCACGACGAGATGGTCGCCGTCGTCAGCCACGTGCCGCACCTCACCGCCGCCGGGTTGATGGGCCTGGCCGCCGACCGCGGCGAGGAGCACGCCGCCCTCCTGCGGCTGGCGGCCGGGGGGTTCCGCGACATGACCCGCATCGCCAGCGGCCAGCCGGACATCTGGCTCGACATCTGCGCCGAGAACCGCCCGGCGATCGTGGCCGCCCTCGACGGGCTCATCGAGCAGCTGGGCGAGCTACGGCGGGTGGTGGGCGACGACGACCGCCCGGCGCTGCGCGAACGCCTGCAGCGGGCCCGGGAGGCCCGCACCAACCTGCCCAGCCGCGTCACCCGGCCGGAGGAGCTGGCCGAGGTGCGCATCCCGATCCCCGACCGGACAGGCGCGGCCGCCGAGGTGTTCACGCTCGCCGCCCAGCTCGGCGTCAACATCGCCAGCTTCGAGGTCGTCCACGTCGCCGAGAGCAACCGCGGCGTCGCCGTCGTGCTGATCGACGCCGACGCCGCCGACCTGTTCCGGGGTGGCCTGATCGCCCGCGGCTTCCGCCCGGCGGTCACCCGGCTGCAATGAGCGGCCCGCTGGTGCTGGCCACCGCGGCCGGACCGCTCGACGCCACCGTCACGGTCCCGGGCTCCAAGAGCATCGCCAACCGGGCGCTCGTGTGCGCCGCGCTCGCCGAGGGGCCGAGCGAGCTCACCGGCGTGCCGCCCGGTGACGACACCGTGGCGATGGTGCGCTGCCTCGCCGCCCTCGGGACGCCGATCGCCGTGCGACGGCGAGCGGGCCACGGTGACCGGGACGGGCGGGCGGTTGCGCCCGCAGGGGCTGCTCGACGCCGGCCTGGCCGGCACGACCTCGCGCTTCGTGACGGCGGTGGCCGCCCTCGCGGCCGAGGCGGTGACGATCGACGGTGGCCCGCCGCTCCGGGCCCGACCGATGGGTCCGTTGCACGACGCGCTGCCGCGCCCTCGGCGCCACCGTCGCGTCCGAGCACCCTGGCCGTCTGCCGGCGACCGTCACGGGGCCGTTGCGCCGGGGCGGCACCGTGGCGCTGCCGGGCGACGTCTCCAGCCAGTACCTCACGGCGCTGATGCTGATCGCCCCGCTGCTCGACGGCGGACTGCACCTCGAGCTGACCACGCCGCTGGTCTCGGCGCCGTACGTCGAGCTGACGGCCGCGGTGATGGCAGCGTTCGGCGCGAGCGGCGTGACGGTCGCCCCGACCGGCGTCGTCGTGCCGCCGGGGGGCTACCGCGGCGCGACCTACGCAGGTCGAGCCCGACGCCTCGTCGGCGAGCTACCCGCTGGCCATGGCCGCCGTCGCCGGGGGCCACGTGACCGTGCGCGGCCTCCACCGCTCGTCACGCCAGGGCGACGTCGCCGCCGCGGAGCTGCTCGGCCGCATGGGCTGCGCGGTCACCGACGATGGCGGCGGGCTCGGTGTCCGGCGCGACGACCGCCCGCTCACCGGCATCGACGTGGACATGGCCGCGACGTCGGACCTCGTGCCGACCATCGCCGCCGTGGCCGCGACGGCCACCACCCCGACGGTGATCAGGGGCGTGGGCTTCATCCGGGCCAAGGAGAGCGACCGTCTCGGGGACCTCGCCACCGAGCTGGCCAAGGTCGGGGCGCGCATCGAGGTCCTCGACGACGGGCTGCGCATCGAGCCGAGCAGCGCCCTGCGCGGCGCCCGCGTCGGCACGCACCACGACCACCGTCTGGCGATGGCCTTCGGCGTGCTCGCCACCACCGTCCCGGGCATCGCGGTCGAGGACCCCGACGTCGTGGCCAAGAGCTGGCCGGGGTTCTGGGACGTGCGCGACGAGATCATCGGCCGACGGTGAACGAGCTGCCAGCATGAGAGCTCATGGCGGTGGTGGTGGCGTGATCCACGGGCTCGTGCGCACCGCCCGGCCGAAGCAGTGGGTCAAGAACGTGCTCGTGTTCGCCGCGCCCGGCGCGGCCGGCGTGCTCGACGACTGGCCCGAGCTGGGCTACGCCCTGCTGGCCTTCGTCGCCTTCTGCCTGGCGGCCAGCGGCATCTACTTCTGGAACGACGCGCTCGACGTCGACGCCGACCGGCTGCACCCGACGAAGCGCTTCCGCCCGATCGCCGCGGGCATCCTCCCGGCCTCGACGGCGAAGGTCGTCGGGACCGTGCTGGCCCTCGTCTCGCTCGGTGTCGCCGCCGGCACGGGGCGGTGGCAGACCGTGGCCGTCGTCGCCGTCTACATCGTCACGACGATGGCCTACAGCGCCTGGCTCAAGCACGTGGCCGTCCTCGACATCGTCACCATCGCCGCCGGCTTCGTGCTGCGGGCGGCCGGTGGCGCCGCCGCCGTCGACGTCGCGATGTCGAGTTGGTTCGTGCTGTGCACCGTGTTCGGCTCGCTGTTCATCGTCGTCGGCAAGCGCTACGCCGAGCTCCGCGAGATGGGGGAGGAGGCGCCCGCGGTGCGGGCGACGCTCGGCGACTACACCATCGGCTACCTCCGCATCGTGCTCGCCGTGTCCTGCGGGGCGGCGCTCGTCAGCTACTGCCAGTGGGCGTTCGAGACGAAGGAGATCTCCGGCACGGACCTGCCGTACTACGAGCTGTCGATCGTGCCGATGCTGACCGCCCTCCTGCGCTACGCGCTGGTCCTCGAGCAGGGCGGCGGCGCGGCGCCGGAGGAGGTGTTCGCCAGCGACCGCGTGCTGCAGGTGCTCGGCGCGATCTGGGTGGTCGTGTTCGGGCTCGGGGTGTACCTGCAATGAGGAGCGTCGAGGAGGCGCTCGCCCTCGCCGGCGACATCGACGGGTGGATGACCGACGAGCAGGGCCGCCGTCTGTACGCCGCGGCGGCCGAGTGCCCGCCCGGCGGGCGGATCGTGGAGATCGGCAGCTTCCGCGGCCGCTCGACGGTCGTGCTGGCGTCGGCGGCCGCCCATGGCGTCGAGGTGGTCGCCGTCGACCCGCACGCCGGCAACGACCGCGGCCCGCAGGAGCTCGACGGCTACGCCACCGAGGCCGCGACCGATCGAGCGGTCTTCACGACGAACCTCGCCAGGGCCGGCGTCGCCGACCGGGTGCGTCACGTCGCCCTGTTCTCGCACGACGCCCACGGCGCCGTCGACGGCGCCATCGACGTGCTCTACGTCGACGGCGCCCACCGCTACCGGCCCGCCCGCGACGACATCCGCGACTGGGGGGCGCGGGTGGCCGACGGCGGCACGCTGCTCATCCACGACGCGTTCTCGTCGGTCGGCGTGACGCTGGCCATCGTCCGCCTGCTCGTGCCCGGACGCCGCTTCCGGTACGTGGGGCGATCGCGGTCGCTCGTCGAGTACCGCGCCGACCTGGCGCCCGCCGACCGCCGCGCCGAACGTGGTCCGCCAGCTGGCCCAGCTGCCATGGTTCGCCGGGAACGTGATGCTGAAGGTGGCGTTGACGTTGGGGTGGGGCCGGTTGCTGCGCCGGCTCGGACGAGTGCCCCCCGCCTGGCCCTACTGACGTCTTATCCTGACCAGCGCGATGGAGCATCAGCGCACGACGTTGTCCGGGTGGGGGCGCACGGCGCCGTCGACGGCCGACGTCGTCGTCGCGTCGGCGCGCGACACGGTGGCCCTCGAAGCCGCCGTGAAGGCGCTGCCGCACCGCGGCGGCATCGCCCGCGGGCTCGGCCGCTCCTACGGCGACAGCGCCCAGAACGGTGGCGGCGTGGCGCTGTGCCTGCACGACTCCGTGCACGACGTCGTGGTCGACGAGGCAGCCGGCACCGCCACCGTGCCGGCGGGGGTCAGCCTCGACGAGCTGCTCCGTGTCCTGGTGCCCCGCGGCTGGTTCGTGCCGGTGTCGCCGGGCACCCGCTTCGTCACCGTCGGTGGGGCGATCGCCAGCGACATCCACGGCAAGAACCACCACCGCGAAGGCTCGTTCGGCAGCCACGTGCGCCGGCTCTCGCTGCTGCTCGCCGACGGCACCGTCGTCGAGGTCGGGCCCGACCGCGATGCGGAGCTGTTCTGGGCCACGGTCGGCGGGATGGGCCTCACCGGTGTGATCCTCGAGGCCACGTTCGGGCTGGTGGCGATCGAGACGAGCCGCTGCAGCGTGGACACCGAACGGGCCGACGATCTCGACGCGATGCTCGCGCTCATGGACACCGGCGATCGCTACTACCGCTACTCGGTGGCGTGGATGGATCTCGTCGCGAAGGGCCGGCGCCTCGGGCGCGGCGTGCTGACCCGCGGGGAGCACGCGACGGTCGACCAGCTCCGGCCCCGCGACGCTGTCGACCCGCTCGCCTACGCGCCGCGCCAGCGTCTCGTCGTACCGCCCGTGGTCCCGCCGCAGGGCGTCGTCAACCACCTCTCCGTCGCGGCGTTCAACGAGGTGTGGTTCCACAAGGCGCCACGCCGCCGGATCGCCGCGATCCAGCCGCTCACCGCCTTCTTCCACCCGCTCGACTTCGTCGGTTCGTGGAACCGTGCCTATGGGCGGCGGGGCTTCCTGCAGTACCAGTTCGTCGTCCCCTTCGGTGCGGAGCCGGCGCTGCGCCGCGTCGTCGAGCGCCTCGCCGGGTCGGGGGCGGTGAGCTTCCTCGCCGTGCTGAAGCGCTTCGGCGCGTCCAACCCGGCGCCGCTCAGCTTCCCGACACCCGGGTGGGCGCTGGCGTTCGACATCCCGGCGGCGGCGGGCGGGCTGGCCGAGCTGCTCCACGGCCTCGACGCGATCGTGCTCGATGCCGGCGGGCGCCACTACCTGGCCAAGGACGGCCACACGACGCCCGACGCCGTCCGGCGCGGGTACCCGAGGCTCGCCGAGTGGCGGGCCGTGCGCGATCGGGTCGACCCGGCCCGCGTGTGGACGAGCGACCAGAGCCGCCGCCTCCGGCTGCTCGACGACTGAACCCGGAGACGACCTCGTGGACAACGCCCTCGGCGAACCGCAGACCATCGTGCTGCTCGGCGGCAGCAGCGACATCGGCCGGGCCATCGTGGCCGAGCTGCTGTCACCGGCGACGCGCACCGTCGTGCTCGCCGGGCGCCGGCCCGACGAGCTGACCCCCGGGGATCTCGCCCGCCCCGGCGTCGCCGTCGAGACGGTGGCCTTCGAGGCGACCGACAGTCCAGCGCACGAGGAGCTCGTCCGCCGCCTCGTCGAACGCCATGGCGACCTCGACGTGGTCATCGTGGCCTTCGGCCAGCTCGGGGAGCAGGCCGAGCTCGACGACGACCCGGCAGCCGCGGCCGAGCTCGTCACCGTCAACCTCACCGGCGCCGTGAGCATCTCGCTGGCCGTCGCCGCCCAGTTCCGCCGGCAGGGCCACGGCCGGCTCGTCGTCCTGTCGAGCGTGGCCGGCGAGCGGGTGCGCAAGGCCAACTACGTCTACGGCGCCACGAAGGCCGGTCTCGACGGCTTCGCCCAGGGGCTCGGCGACGCCCTCGCCGGCACCGGCGCCAGCGTGCTGGTCGTGCGCCCGGGGTTCGTCCACTCCAAGATGACGCGCGGGCGTCCGGCGGCGCCGCTCGCCACGACGCCCGACGCCGTCGCCGCCGCCACCGTCAAGGGGCTGCGCGCCGGCCGGCGGACGGTGTGGGCGCCGGCCACGCTGCGCCCGTTGTTCAGCGTGCTGCGCCACCTCCCCGGTCCCGTCTGGCGCCGCTTGCCGCTCGGCTGACGGTCCTGTCGTTCGGCAAAGTCCCGTTCGGGCCCTCGCCGAACGACAGAATGGCGGGATGGACCGTCGGACCCCGGCGCTGGCGGTGATCGCCGGTGTCATCACGCTCGCCTGCGGCGGCTTCGCCGTCGCCATGGCCGTCACGACCGAGGACGACGGTGCGACGGGCACCGCGACGGACGGCTCGGTGCCCGCCGAGGGCGCCGTGGCGGTCGTCATCGCCGACTTCGCCTTCGACCCGAACCCGGTCAGCGTGCCGGTCGGCGGGGCGGTGACGTGGACCAACAGCGACGACCTCGCCCACAGCGTGCAGAGCGACGACGGGGTGCTGGGGTCGCCGCCCATCGACGAGGGCCAGACCTACACGGCCACGTTCGACACCGCCGGTGAGATCGCCTACTACTGCGGCATCCACCCGTCGATGACCGGCACCGTGACGGTGACGCCATGAGGCGCCCGAGCGTCCTCGCCGTCCTCATCGCCCTCGGCTCGCTGGCGATCGGGATCGTCCACCTCAAGCTGTACTTCGACGGCTACGACGACACCGACGTCGGGCCCAGCTTCCTCCTCAACGCCGTGGCCGCCGGCGCCGCCGCCGTGGTCGTGATCGTCTGGGACCACGCCCTCGCCGTGCTCCCGGCGTTCGTCGTCGCCAACGCCACGCTGCTCGCCTTCGGCCTGAGCCGGACCGACAGCGGCATCCCGATCATCGACTTCACGGAGGTCGGCTGGAACCCGAGCCCCGAGGCGGCCATCGCCGTCGCCGTGGAGGTCGCCACCGCCGTGCTCTGCGTCGCCGCGCTGGCGTTTCGCCCGGTGCCGAGGGGGTAGTCGACCCCCATGCCCCAACTGGCGGTCGTCGCCCACGAGCGCAAGGTCAAGGCGTCGGTCCTCAAGGCGCTGCGCCGCGCTCTCGACGACGTCGCCCTCCGCGACGTCACGTGGTACTCCGTGCCGAAGGCCAGCAAGGCCGCCAAGGCGGTCGAGAAGGCGTGCAAGGCCGGTGCCGAGGTCGTGCTCGTGTGCGGTGGTGACGGCACCGTGCGCGCCGCCACCGAAGGTCTCGTCGGCTCGACGACCCCGCTCGCCGTCGTCCCGACCGGCACCGCCAACCTGTTCGCCGGGGCGATGGGGATCCCCACCGCGCCGGCCGACGTCGTCGATCTCGTGGTCAACGGGCTGACCCGCACGATCGACACCGGCACCTGCAACGGCCTGAAGTTCAACGTGATGGCCGGCGCCGGCTTCGACGCCGGGATGATCGACGACGCCGACGCCCACAAGGAACGCCTCGGGATGGTGGCCTACCTGCGTGCCGGTTTGCGCAACGCCCGTGGCCGCGAGCCCTTCGAGGCCCTCGTCACCGCCGATGGCAAGCCCTTCTTCGACGGTGCCGCCACGTGCGTCCTCGTCGGCAACCTGGGGTCGCTCAAGGCCGGCGTGCAGGCCTTCCCGGACGCCTCACCCACCGACGGTCGTCTCGACCTGGCGGTCGTGACGGCGACGGGCGTGCGCCAATGGGCCAGCGTGATGGTCAGCGCGCTGCGCCGCCGTCAGCACCTGTCGGGCCTCGCCCACATCGGCCAGGCCCAGGAGATCTCGGTGCAACTCGACGCCAAGCACCGGTTCGAGCTCGACGGCGGCACCAAGGGCACGGCCAAGCGGCTGGAGTTCAGCGTCGACCCGATGTCGCTGACGGTGTTCGCTCCGCCGGCGTGAGCCCGGCCCGATCGCTCGGCGTCCCGTCGACACTGGGCCGCTGCGCAGCGGGATCCCCGAGCCGCTGGGCCCGGCCGCCGAAGGCGATGGCCACGACGAGGAACCAGCCCCACCCGAAGACCGACCCGGCCACCACGTCGGTCAGCCAGTGCACGCCGAGCAGGGCGCGGCTGGCGGCAACGGCGACGGCGATCAGGACGGCGCCGGCGCCGAGCGCGGCCCGGACCAGGCGGGGCTGACCGCGGCTGAGCACCAGGGCGACCGCCGACCACGCGGCCGCCGCGGCGGCCGAGTGACCCGACGGGAACGACCAGCCGCTGAACTCGGTGAGGTGGAGGACGGCCGGTCGCTCCCGCTCGACGAGTGCCTTCAACCCGTTGACGAGCAGCAACTGGCCGCCACCGACGACGGCCACGAACACGACGACCTCGAGGTTGCGCCGACGTCCGTAGTCGTAGGCGGCCACCGCGGCGAGGGCGACCACCACGACCGTGGTGCTGCCGAGCTGGGTGATCGCCTCGAGCACGTCGATGGCCCCGGACGAGGCGTGCTCGGAGCCCCACTCGGCGACCTCGTCGTCGAAGGCGGCCAGCCCGGAGCCCTCGTCGATCATGTCGAGCACGACGCCGACGACGAGGGCGACGAGGAACACGATGCCGAAGGAGATCGTGAGCAGGAGGCCGCCGGCGGTCTCGCGGTCGAGGCGCTGGCGGACGAACCGCCGCAGCCTGGGGTGACGGCCGAGGAAGCGGACGACGGCCCGCTCCTCGGCGGCCGGGTCGATCGGGTCGACGTCGACGTGACGGGACGCCGAGAGCGCGAAGGCGATGACCGCCGCGCCGAGGGCGCAGAGGACGACGATGAGCCCCAGGCTCATCGGTGCACGAGCCCCCGCTCTTCGGGCAACGCGTCCTCGTCATCGTCGCGCCGGCGCAGGATGAGCCAGACGGCGAGTACGGCGGCCGCGCCGAGCAGGGCGCCGGCGATCACATCGGACACGTGGTGCATGCCGCGGTAGGCCCTGGACAGGCCGACGATCACCGGGACGGCGACGACGACGAGCACCGTCAGGACGCGCACCCACAGCTTCCGGGTGTGCCAGAACACGACGATGGCGATGGCCGCGTAGGCCACTGCCGCCGCTGTGTGGCCGGACGGGAAGCTGCTGTCGACCGGGGAGCTCTCGAGGCGGGGAACGTCCGGACGGGGACGGCCGACGAGCATCGTGATGGTGATGAAGGCCGACGCCTCGACCACGAGGGCGGCGACCACGAGCAGCGGTTCGCGCCAGCGTCGCCACCGCCAGAGCATGAAGCCGGCGGCGAGGGCGGTCACGACGATCTTCACGTACGTGTCGGCGAGCATCGAACCCCACCAGGTCAGGTCGTCGAGCAGCGCGGTGCGCCGCTCGACGAACCAGGCCGAGGCGTCCTCGTCGGCCCGGATCAGGGCGCTGTCCGCCAAGGGTCCGGTGATCAGCAGCCCGATGCCCGTGAACACCGCCGCCAGCAGCACGTAGCTGGCGACCAGCTGGACGGCCTGCCGCTTGTGCAGCGGCCACGTGTCCCGCAGGCGCGGGGTGGCGGCAGGGGAGGAGCCCGGGACGGTCAGCAAGGTGTCGGCCATCAGGGGGACGCCGTACCCGAGGTGAACGGACGGCAAACGGTGCGGTCGGGTCAGCGGCAGCGCTCGTACAACGTCGCCTGGCGGTCCTCCCACGTGCCGACCTCGCAGAAGTGGTCACGAAGCACCTGGTTGGGCGCATCGGAGCCGTAGTCCATCGACGAGTTCGGCTCCATCCAGCCGTCCCAGAGGCCGGTGAGGACGACCCAGTCGGCGGAGGCGACGTCGGCGGCGAGCCGTGAGCCCTCGGCGTTGGCCAGACCCGGGTCCATCTCGATGAAGTAGGTGGCCGGATCGAGCTCGGACAGGAGCCAGTAGATGAAGACGTCGCTGTACCACGTGCGCCGCAGGTCGTTGGGCCCGACCAGCAGGCGGTCCCCCGGCTCGGCGCGGGCGGCCAGCTCGTCGACCGCGGCCTGCACGGCGACGTGGGCCTCGTAGTCGCCGAGGTAGAAGTAGCGCCCGTCGTGCTCGACCCGGAACGGCTGCGGCACCTGGTTCAGCCCGATGCGGGTGTGCAGCAGGTAGTACCGGAACGTGAACAGGGCGGTGACAGCGAACGTGAGGGTCAGCGCACCGGCGGTCCCGACGGTGACGGCGGTGCGCCAGTTCACGTCCGGGCGCCAGCGCCGGACGACCTCGACGATCGTCACGATGCTGAACGGGAAGGCGATGCACGTCACCCACAACAGGTGCGCCGAGTCGGGCCGCTGCAGCGCCTGGGGCAGGATGCCGAGGCTGACCAGGCTGACGGCCAGCAGCACGGCCGAGCGGCGGGTGCGCCGGGCCGGCCGGCGACGTTGCCAGATGGCGAACC
Source organism: uncultured Acidimicrobiia bacterium (assembly GCA_963784255.1). Lineage (GTDB taxonomy): Bacteria > Actinomycetota > Acidimicrobiia > Acidimicrobiales > Ilumatobacteraceae > JALZMG01. The sequence continues at coordinate 337,544 of CAWAQO010000012.1, forward strand.
CGAGCATGCCCGCGGTGAGCGCGAGCATCGCGAAGAACCAGACGAACAGCGTCTGCGAGGCCGTCAGGTGGGGCAGCTTCCACCACGGCGGGATCTCCTCGGCCACCGCCTGCAGGCCGCCGTCGAGGCGGTCCCACGACGGCGGGCGGGGCAGCTCGCGGCCGCCGCGCAGCCGGAACACGGGATCGATGATCATCCCGTCGATCGCGTCGACCGGCCCGGCCATGACGAGGTGCACCCACACCGGCAGGAGGCCGACCAACGCACCCAGCAGGACGGGGCGGCGGGCGCCCCGGTGCTGCCAGAGCAGCCAGCCGATGACGAGGCCGACGGCGACCACGAGGTCGGGCCGGAAGCTCAGGGCCAGGCCGGCCAGCACGCCGGCGGCGACCCACGCCCGCCGGCGCCGTCCGGGATCGTCGGCGTGGACGCCGCGGAGCGCGAACGCGGTGCTCCACAGCGTGAGGGCGAGCCCGCCGTTCCAGGCCATCGCGGTGAGCGCGACGGGCGTGAGGACGTAGAAGACGGCCAGCCCGGCGACCGCCGTGGCGGCCAGCCGGCCCCACGGCCGGGCCAGGGCGAACAGGCCGAAGATGATGCCGAGGTGCTGCAACAGCCCGAACGTGCGCTCGGCCGGCAGCGAGTCGCCCACCACGGCGTACCAGCCGGCCAGCGCCTGCAGTGAGCCCGGCCCGTACAGGTGCAGGAAGTCGACGTTGGGGACCTCGCCCCGGCGCAGCAGCTCGGGGAAGTACAGCATGAAGCCCTCTTCCATCGTGCCGCCGGTGAACCGGTACAGCCCGGGGAGCGGGATGGCGACGAGCACGAGGACGGCGGCGATGCCGGCCCACGCACCGACGGCGCCATCGCGGCGCCGGCGCAGCCCGCCGGACCCGCCGAGCACGAAGGCGGCGAGATCGTCGTGGCCGTCCTCGACGTCGACCGCGGCCGCCGTCGACGTGACGTCCACCGTCTGCTCCACGAGGGCGAGAACGTACTGGTGATCAGGGGCGGCATCGCGGCACCGGGCTCCCGGACCCAGGCAGGGCCGGGCGGTACGCTCTCGCCTTCGTGATCGAGACCAGCGAGGCGCCGGCGGGGGCCGCCGATGGCCCTGCGGCCGAGCGCTGGTGGCGGACGGTGGCCCAGGCGGTGGAGCGCCACCGCGGTCGCGCGATCGCGTTGACCACGTTGGTGGTCGGCCTGCCGTTGCTCGTCGCGGCGGTCGCCCTGCGCACGCCGACCTGGCACCCGGTGCTCGACCTGGCCATGACGGAGCTGCGCGTGCGCGACGTGTTCGGCCGGCACACCCCCCTGATCGGGCTGCCGGGGCGGATCGGCGAGTACCCGGCCCAGGGCAGCCACCCCGGGCCCCTCAGCTTCTACCTGCTGGCGCCGACGTACCGTGCGCTCGGCTCGTCGACGTGGGCCCTGCAGGCCGGCACCGTGCTCATCCACGTGGCGGCCATCGCGACGGCGCTGTGGATCGGCGCCCGCCGGCTCGGCTGGAAGGGGCTGGCCGTCGTCGCCGCCCTCCTCGCCGTGGCCGTGCGTGGCTACGGCGACCTGCAGCTGACCCAGCCGTGGAACCCCAACCTCCCGCTGCTGGCCTGGCTCGTCGTGCTCCTCGGGACGTGGGCGGTGCTGTGCCGTGACCACCGGATGTTCATCCCGCTCGTGGTGGCGGCCAGCTACTGCGCCCAGACCCACGTTCCCTACCTCCTGCTCGGCATCGGGATGGTGCTGCTGGCGGCCGGCGGCATGGCGTGGCAGGCCCGCGGGCTCGCCGACCGCGGCCCGCTCGTGCGCAGCGTCGCGTGGGGTGTCGCCGCCGGCGCCGTGCTCTGGCTGCCGCCGTTCGCCGACCAGGTCGCCCACGAGCCGGGCAACATCCGCACGCTGATCGACCACTTCGGCTCGCCCCCGGAAGCGCCCCTCGGCGTCGCCGACGGCGTACGCCTCGCCCTCCGCCACCTCGACGTCTGGGCGGGCATCGACGGCTTCGTCGCCGACGGCTCGGTGTGGCGCGGTCTCGTCGTCGCCGGCGTCTGGGTCGTCGCCGCGGCCGTCACGTGGCGCGCCGCGTCCCGCTCGCTGCGCGCCCTCCACGTCGTGGTCGCCGCCGGGCTGGTCCTCGGCACCGCCTCGATGGCCCGCATCTTCGGGCGGCCCTGGTACTACCTGACGCTGTGGGCGTGGGGCGTCACGGCGCTCCTCGTCGGCGCCGTGCTCTGGTCCGCCGTCGCGTGGTGGCGGCGGCGGACGTCGAGCGAACCGGCGCCGGGCGTGGCCGCCGTCGCCGCGGTGTTCGCCGTCGTGGTCTCCTTGGCGTCGGCGGTCACGTTCGCCGACGCCGTTCCGCCCGAGCAGCGGCTGAGCGACGCCGTTGGATCGCTCGGTGCGCAGACCTACGACGCGGTCGTCGCCGGGACGGGCGTGGCCCCTGGCGCCGACGGCCGATACCTGGTGCGCTGGAGCGATGCGGCGGACATCGGCAGTCCCGGATTCGGACTGCTCGACGACCTCGAGCGGCGCGGGCTCGACGTCGCCGCCGATCCGTTCTTCCGCGTCCAGGTCACCGGGCACCGCACCCGGGAGGCGGCCGCCAACGACGCCCAGCTGCACCTCGCCACGGGTGCCTACGTCGAGCGGTGGCGGGCCGTGGCGGGTGCCGTCGAGGTGGCCACGTACGACGTCCGCACGGACGCCGAGCGGGCCGAGTTCGAGGACGTCCGGCGACGCTTCGTCGAGCGGCTGGCCGCCGAAGGCCTCGGCGAGCTGGCGCCGCTGGTCGACACGAACCTGTTCGGCATCTCCGTCGACACCCGGCTGAGCGCCGCCGACCACGCCGACCTGGCGCGCCTGATCGAGCTCGGCCAGCCGATGTCGGTCTTCATCGCCGCCCCCGACGCCGACGACGCCCCCGGTTCGCTGTGATCTCGTGACCGCCGGGCGCTCCATCGTCGTCGCCCGCATCGCCCTCGCCGTTGTGCTCGTCGCCGTCGTGGTCGAGGTGCTGCGCGTCCACGGTGGGGTCGCCGGTACCGAGCTGGCGAGCAGCTGGCAGCTGCTCGACGTGCCGATCCTCGAGGACGATCCGCTCCGCGGTGTGTGGTACCTGCACACCCAGCCACCGCTGCACAACCTCGTCATCGGGCTCGTCGCCTGGTCGCCGCTCCCGCTCGCCGGCACGGTGTTCGTGCTGTTCGTCGGCTGCCTGCTCGTCGTCGGCTACGGGCTGCTCGACCTGCTCGTGCGCTGGCGGGTGCCCGTCGCCGGCGCCGCTGTCGCCGCCGCCTTCGCCGTCGCCGACCCGGCGCTGCTCAGCACCATCCGCATCGCCAGCTACGAGGTGCCACTGGCGGCCATGCTCGTGGCGCTGTTCTGGGTGCTCGACCGCCACCTGCGCCAGCCCACCGGGCGCCGTCTCGCTGCCGTCGTCGCCCTCGCGCTGGCCCTCGTGCTGACGCGGGCCCTGTTCCACCCCGCCTGGCTGGCCATCGTGCTCGCCGTCGTGCTGGTCGCCCGGCCGCCGACCCGCCGCCAAGTCCTGCTGGCCGCCGGCGTGCCGGCCGTCCTCGTCGGTGGCCTCGTCGTGAAGAACGCGGTCCTCGTCGACAGCGCCTCGCTGTCGAGCTGGACCGGCTTCAACCTGCAGCGCGGCGTCCTCGGGCCGATGCCGGCGTCGTCCGTGGACGACGCCGTCGACGCCGGTGCGGTGTCCAGCCTGGCCGCCGCGCCGCCGTGGCAGCCGCTGGCCACCTACGCACCGTGGCTCGACGGGTGCCGCGCCGGGCACCGGCACCCGGCGCTGGCCGACCCGGCCAAGGACGTGCGCGGGGTCGCCATCCCCAACTTCAACCACGAGTGCTACGTCGGCCTCTACGACGAGAGCCGCGCCAACGCGGCGACGATGGTGCGCCGCGAGCCCTGGCAGTACCTCAATGACCGGGTGCTGGCGCTCGCGATGAGCTACGCCTACACCCCGTTGGGGCATGATGAACCGGCGTCATCGCTGCTGGGGGAGCCACTGCCGGTGACGTCATGGATGGATCGGGTGTTCTCGGTGTTGATGGTCCGCAACACCGTGGACGTGGACATGGGGGGGTGGAACGTGCCGCTGTACGGCGACACGCTGCGGATCGGTGTGACGTGGCCGCTGGTCGCCGCCACCGTCGTCACGCTGGGACGGGCGCTCGTGGCGGCGGTGCGCTGCTGGCGCCGGCGCCGCCGCCCGCCATCGTGCGAGGTGCTCTGGCTGGTCGCCGGGCTCACCGTGGCGTGGGTCGTCGTGGTCGGCGACCTCGTCGAGCTGGGGGAGAACGGCCGCTTCCGCTCGATGCTCGACCCGCTCCTGTTCGCCGCCGTCGCCGTCGCCGTGACCGACGGCGCCCGCCTCGTCCGCCGCCGGGTCGATGGCTGACGGCCGCATCCCCGCCCTCGACGGCGTCCGCGGCCTCGCCGTCGCCGCCGTCGTCCTGTTCCACGTCGACGTGCTCGGCGGCGGCTGGGTCGGCGTCGACGTCTTCTTCGTGCTCTCCGGGTTCCTCATCACGAGCCTGCTGCTCGGCGAGCGGCAGCGCACGGGCCGGATCGGGCTGCGGGCGTTCTGGAAGCGACGCGTCCGCCGGCTGATGCCGGCGCTGCTCGTCGTCGTCACCGCCGTGTCGACGACGTGGGCGGTGGCCGGCCGGGTCACCGGCGCGTTGCGCGGGGACGTGCTCGGCACGCTCGCCTACGTCGCCAACTGGCACGCCATCCGCAGCGGCGAGTCGTACTTCGCCAGCTTCGAGCCGTCACCGCTGCGCCACGCCTGGTCGCTCGCCATCGAGGAGCAGTTCTACGTCCTCTGGCCGCTCGTGGTCCTGGTGCTGGTGATGCTGCGGCCGCGCTGGCGGCTGGTGGGCGTGGCGGCCGCGGCGGGGGCATCGGCGTGGTGGATGCACCACGTCAGCGCCGATCCGGCGCAGCTCTCACGGGCCTACTACGGCTCGGACACGAGGGCGGCGACGATCCTCGTCGGTTGCCTCGCCGCGCTCGCCCTCGACGCCACGAGCCGATGGCCCGTGGTCGCGGCCACCATCCGGCGCCGGGGCGGTGCGCTCGTCGTCGTCGCCGTGGCGCTGCTGGCCGGTGTGGCCGTCGCCGTGCCGGAGGACAGCCGCTGGCTCTACCGCAGCGGCGGCTTCGCGGCCATCGCCGTCGTCGCCGGGGTGCTCGTGGTCGCCGCGGCCCACCTGCCGGCGATCGGCACCGGCCGGATCCTCGCCGGCCCCGTGCTGGTGCGGCTCGGGTTGATCTCCTACTCGCTGTACCTCTGGCACTGGCCGGTCATCGTGCTGCTCGATGGCAGCGGGCTGCCCCGCCTGACGCGAGGCGCCGTGGCCGTCGCCGTGTCCGTCGCGCTGGCCGAGCTCACGTTCCGCGTCGTCGAGCGACCGCTGCACCGCCGGCGCCTACCGCACCCGACGTTCGCCGTCGCCGGCAGCCTCGCCGTCGTGGTGGCCGTCACGATCGTGGCCACGGCCGGGCCGACGGCCAGCGCCGCGCTGCCGGAGGCGACGAGCGGCACGATGGTCGCCCGGCCACCGGTGCTCGCGCCCACGTCGACGAGCCTGCCGTCGACCACCTCGACGTCGACGTCGACGAGCACGACGACCTCGGTGCCGGGCACGACCACGACACGACCGCCGCCGCCGGGTCTCGCCGCGCTGGCGGCGACCACCACGACCACCACGACCACGACGACCGTCGCTCCGACCACGGTGCCGCCGCCGCTCGAGCTGCCGCTCGACGTGCTCGTGCTCGGCGACTCGGTGGCATGGGTGCTCGCCGGGAACCCGGCGCCCGACGTCCCGTTCCTCGTGCGCGGGGCATGGCACGCCAAGTGCGACATCGTCGGTCGGCGCCTGTACACGGGTGACAAGGTCAACGAGGAGGACCGTGACTGTCCGGCCTGGCCGTCCGAGTGGGCGGCGGCGCTGGAGACGCCGCCGGACGCGGTCGTCGTGGTGCTCGGCCTCCGCCAGCTGTTCGACCTCGACGTCGAGGGCGAGCGCATCCCGGTCGGCTCGCCGGAGTGGCAGCTCCGCTACGAGGAGGCGGTCATGGCCGCGCTCACCGTCGTGCGCGAGCGCACGCGCGCTCCCGTCGTGTGGCTGGACGTGCCCTGCTACGACTGGACGGGGGCCGGCACGTCGGGCGAGGAGCGCGACGCCGAGCGCCTGCGGGTGGTCAACGACGTCCTCCGCCGCACCCTCGCCGCCGACCCCCACGTGACGGTGGCGGACTACGGCGCCCGCGTGTGCGACGGCACGACGGCGATCCCCGAGCTGCGCCCCGACGGGGCCCACCCGACGGAGGGCGCGGCCCAGGACGTCTGGCGCTGGCTCGGCCCGCAGGTCCTGCAGGCCGTCGAGACAGCTCGGTAGCCTGCCCCGCGGTGGAGCCCACGGTGATCGCGCCGGAGGCGGCGCCGGCCGCGTTCCCCGAGACGACCCGCGCCGAGCGCGCCCGGGGCTGGCTCGAGGATCACCGCGCCCTCACCGCCGTCGTCGCGGTGGCCTTCGTCCTGCGCCTCGCTTGGGCGCTGTGGTGGCGGCCCAGCGCGCCGATCCACTGGCAGCTCTCGGGCGATCAGTTCAGCTACTACCACTACGCCCGAGAGATCGCCGCCGGGCGGGGCTACGTCCACTACGTCACCGGTGAACCGACGGCGTACTACCCGATCGGTTACCCGGCGATGCTGGCCGGCCTGTTCTTCGTCGTCGGCCACACACCGATCCCGGACGACTACATGCTGGCCGTGAACCTGCTGCACGTCGTGGTCGGCACGGCCAGCGTCGTGCTGGCCTACCTCATCGGGCGGGCGCTGTTCGGCGAGCGCGGCGGGTTGGCCGGCGCACTGCTCGTCGCAATCTTCCCGAACCTCGTCTACCAGGTGACGTCGGTGCAGCTGGAGACGATGTACATCTTCTGGTGCCTCGCCGCCGTCGCCATCCTCGTCACCCACGACTGGTCCCGCGGCCTGCCGTCGACCCGCCGGCTGGTCGCCTTCGGCGCCGTCCTCGGCGTGTCGGTGCTGATCCGCCCGTTCTCGATCTGGTTCCTCGCCGCCCTCGTCGCCGGCGGCGTGGTGGCGGGCGCCGGGTGGCGGCGCAGCGCCCGGGCCGCCCTCGTGCCCCTCGCGGTGGTCCTGCTGATGATGGTGCCGTGGACGATCCGCAACGCCCTGCGCCTCGACGCCTTCGTGCCGACGTCCACGAACACGGGTGACACGCTGTGCCTCGACCGCTCGATGGACGCCACCGGCGGGTTCCGCTGGGCCGATCACGAGGGATGCGCCGATCCGGACCTGCCCGAGGTCGAACGGAACAGCGAGAACACGCGCATGGCGATCCGCTGGGTCCTCGATCACCCCGGCCGGGAGGCCGAGCAGATCGTCCGCAGGGCCCGGCTCATCTTCGCCAGCGACACCGACGGCGTCACGGCCGTCAACACGCTGGGCGGCGGCGCCGTGATGGGGGAGGGCACCGCCGATGCCTACGAAGCCCTGGCGAACGCCGGGTGGCTGGTCGTCTGCCTCCTCGCCACCGCCGGGGTGGTCGTGCTCCTCGCCACGCGACGGCGGGCGCCGGCGACGGCGATCGTCCTCGTCAGCACGGCGTCGCTGATCGTCATCCCGCTGCTGCTCTGGGGCAACCCGCGGTTCCACCTGCCGTTCTCACCGTTCCTCGCCATCCTCGCCGGTGGCGCCGTCGGTGCCCTCCTCGACGCGCGTCGGCCGGCCCGCTGGGGAACATCGTCACGAGCAGACAGACGGCGGCGAAGGCGCCGAGGCCGTGCAGCCACTCGAAGCGTGACGGCCAACCGGCGTCCGGCCACGGCCGCTCCTGCTGCACGACGCGCACCATCACGGCGCCGATGATCGCCACCAGACCGACCGTGAGGTAGCCGGCCCACCGCGGCCGGCCGAGCGCGACCACGAGCACGGCGGCGGCGATCGCCGCCACCGGCATCCACCCCCAGCCGACGAGCACGCCGGCGGCGAGCACCCACACGACGGAGGCGACGACGCGCGTGCGCACCGTCGCCGGTCGCTCGCCGACGGCGAGGCGGGGGGCGGCACGTCGACCACGGGCTGCCGCTTCAGGTCCACGACGGCCAGGGCCAGGCAGGCCAGCACGGCGAGCACACTGATGATGAGGGCCACGGTCAGCGGCGGCTGCGCCGTCCAGCGCAACGTCACCTCGACCGGTCCCGTACGGGGTGGGATCCACCAGCCGTTGAAGCCACCGTCGACGAGCTGCGGCGGCCCGAGGTCGCCGTTGCGCGTGCTCGCGTGCCAGGCGTCGTGGTAGCCCTCGCCGAGCACCAGCCAGCAGCCCTCCACGCAGCCGGTGACGGTGACGTGGCGCGACAAGCGGTCCTGGGTGCGCAGGATCGCCGTCGGGCGGACGGCCGAGGTGGCCGCCGCCGGTGCCGGCGCAGCCAGCGCGACCCGGTCCACCTGGAGCCCGGATCCGCCGCCCGTGGTCAGCCGGTGGGTGCCGGGACCGAGGGCGAGGTCGGGGCCGGCGCACAGGACGGCGTCGACGGGGGCACCGGCCAGCAGGTCGGCGGTCGGTGCGGTGATGCGCACCGGCACCGGTGTGCCGTCGAGCGCCACGAGGTCGTCGCGGCAGCCGGTGTCGACGGCCGCGGGAATGGTCGTACGGGCGCCGGCGGAGATCTCGGCGATGGCCGCCGGCAGCACGACCGGCTCGGCGTAGCGGCGGTCGAGCGTGATCCGGGGCTCGACGCCGGTGATGCGCACCTCCACGTCGCCGTCGAGCGCCTCGGGCAGCGTCACGGTGCTGCGCCCGTCGGGATCGGCGGCCGGGACGGCGACGTCGACCGTCGTCGTGCCGTCGGTCAGCTGGAGGCGGGTGATCGGCGTGTGCTCGCCGGCCGGCTGGGTGAGGACGAGCTCGGTCAGCGGCCCGGCGCCCGGCAGGAGGAGGGTGGCGCCGGTGGGGTCGCCGAAGGGTGTGATCCACGCCGTCGCGGGATCGCCGTCGGTGGCGGCCCAGCCGGCGGCACCGGCCACGCCGGTCAGCCGGGTCGAGGCAGTCGCGCCGGTGATCCCGAGGAGGGCGGCGAGCTCCGTGTCCGACGCCCGTTGGTCGAGGCGCACCGTCACGCGTGGCGTCACCGTGGCGGCGGCCGGCACGGCGAGCTCGCGCACCATCGTCGGCTCCGGGTCGGACCGCCACCGGTCGCTCGGCCGCGTGCGCTGGCGGGTGAACACGTAGGACACCGGCGCCTCACCGACGGCCGGCAGCGTCGGGACGCGGACGACCTCGACCGTCGGGCCGAGGCCGACGTCGGCCTCGGCGAAGCCGACGGCAGCCAGCGCCGGTCCGATCGACGGGTCCGGCACGACGACGGACTCGATCGTGATCGTGATCGCTGAGCCTGGCGCCGTCGGCTCGAGGTCGACCCGCTGGCCGGCGCCCTGCAACGAACGCTCGTCGAGCTCGACGAGCGATGGCTCACCGTCGTCGACGGTGATCGCGACGGTGCCGATGTGGCGGACGGCGCCCGCTCCCTCGGGCTGGCGCAGGGTGATGTGGTCGACCGCTTCAGCGACATCGAGGCGGAGGAACTCGCCCTCGGCGGGCGCGCGGTCGGCGACGCGCCACGCGGTCGCCGGATCGCCGTCGATCGCCATCACCGCCCGGTCCTCCGGCCGATAGGCGAACGGTTCGCCGTAGGCGCTGGCCCGGGCGCGGACCGGCCCCTCCTGCACGGCCACCGTGGCGGAGCCGTCCGACGCCGGGAACAGGTCGAGGCGCTCATCGGCGACGTCCTCGCGGAGCACGTCGTCGGTGGCCGGGTCGCCGTCCTCGGTGAAGCCGACGACGTCCTGCGAGCCGCGCCAGTGGTGAGCCCGCTGGCGGTTGCTGTCGGTGACGATGGCCCGGTCGACGGGTCCGGGCTCCGGCTGGTCGGTCGCGGCGAGCGAGCCGGCGTAGCGGATCAGCTCCGTGCCGTCCACCAGCCCCACGGCCGCGGCGTCGATCACACCGTCACCGCTGCCGGCGACGACCACCACCTCGTCCTTGGCCCGGATGACGCCGAGAGGATCGACGACCGGGACCAGCTCGACGGGCGGGACCGGCTGCCCGATGCGGTCGTCGCTGACCGCTTGCTCGTCGATCATCGCCACGTCGGGCTGGTTCACGGCCGGCGGCCCGTAGGCGACGGCGGCACCGAGCCCGTCGACGCCACCCTGGAAGAGGTCGTGGGTCAGCTCGGGGCGGGGGGTGCGGAAGCGGTCGAACGCGGCGTCGCCCGGCACCCAGATGGTGTCGGCGCCGAGCAGGCGGGCGACCGGCGCGATGGACGCGGCGTCGACCACCCCGGCCTGGAAGCGGTCGTCGAGGGCGAACAGCAGGTCCATCGCCTGCGGGCTCCCGAGCGGCAGCAGATCACGCGTGACCAGCGGGCGGTCGGTGAGCCCGGGCAGCGGCGGGTCGACGGTGTAACCCCAACGGAAGGCGCCGAACTCGGCGCCCGGGACCTGCAGCACCCGGCCACCGCCCTCGGTGGCGTCGAGGACGTCGGTGGCCGCGGTCCAGGCCTCCGGCGGGTCCTCGTCGCGGTCGATGGCGGGGTCGACGAGGTTGGCGCCGGTGAGCACGGGGAGGTTGGCGACGGCGAGCAGGCCGACCACCGCGAACGCCGGGATCTGCGCCGGAACGCGCCCGCCGATGCGGACACGGCTGAAGCTGTCGACGAGCGCGCCGGCGCCGAAGGCGAGGCCGAGGACGAGCAGCGGGACGGCGCGGGTGCTCGAGCGCAGAGCCAGCGCGGGGCCGGACGTGCCGTCGCCCATGGCGAGGTCCATCAACGGCGACGGATCGTCGAACGGGTGCACGCCGACGCCCACGATGACGCCGGTGACGACGAGGCCGACGGCGAAGGCGCGAGAGCGCCACCTCGTGACGACCAACCCGGTCAGCCCGACCAGCAGCAGGACGAAGCCGGTGGCGATGAGCCGTCCGGAGACCATGTAGTCCCGCCCGGCGGTGGTCGTCGGGGCGTAGGCGTCGCGGACGTAGGTGAGCCAGTAGCCGAGGCCGCGCCACACCTCCGGCGACGTCGAGGTGTAGCTGACCGACTCGAGCGACTCCGAGAACGCCAGCACGTCGGCCCCACGGCGGCCCTGGATCACGACCATCGTGATCCACCACGACGACACGGCGAGGGAGAGCCCGCCGATGCGGGCGGCGGTGGCGGCGGCGCGGCTCCACGTGATCTGCCGGCCGCCGGCGGCGAGCAGCAGCCACAGCACCGGTCCGGGCGCGATCATCAGCAGCGCGGTGGGGTTGACGGCGCCGACCGTGCCGACGACGAGGGCGGCCAGCGCGGCGTGGCGCCACGTCGTCCGGGTGGCCGCCATGACGGTCAGGCCGATGAGCCAGCCGAGGCCGGCCCACGGGAGCAGCATCGCCGACGTCCGCGAGACGTACGGGAGCAGGTACGGCGCCAGCTGGTAGACGAGCGCCGCGGCCAGCGCCGCCCACAGCCCCAACCCGAGCTTGCGGCCCGCCCACAGCACGCCGCCGCCGGCGGCCAGGAACAAGGTGCCGATCCAGAGGCGGTGGGTCACCCAGTCCGGGAGGCCGGCGACGTCGCCGAGCCAGAACCACGGGCCCTGCGGCCACAGGTAGGCGATCACCTGGTGCGGCACCCAGCCGGCGAACTGCCGGGCGTCGAACGTCCACGGGGCGTCGCTGATCAGGCGGGCCGGGTCGAGGTAGAGGTACAGCTTGGTGTCGGCGGGCATCCGCCCGGGCGACGAGCGCAGTGCCGGCAGGTAGGCGAGGACGGCGAGGAGGGCGACGCCGAGCCAGATCCGCCGGTCGCCCCGCTCCCGCCTCCGCGCGCTCATGTCGAGCGGGGAAGCAGCCCCGTCGCGTGCTTGAGCAGATCGAGCAGGCCGGCGCGGGCCGTGCGGCGGTGGGGGGAGGGGCCCCGGTCGGCGTCGGCGCGGTTGGCCACGAACCAGTCGTAGCTCTCGGCGAGCATCTCGTCGGTCGAGTACCGCGGCTGCCACCCGAGGGCGGCCCGGACGTGGTCGAGGTCGAACCACATCGAGCGGGCGTACATCAGCCAGTGGTACGGGGCGAACGGCGTCAGGCCGAGGGCCGCCGTGGCCCGCATCGCCAGCGCCGCCGGCCGCGCCGGCAGCCGCCGGACCACCGCACCCGTGCCGGCGTGGACGCACAGGTTGGCCACGGCCTCACCCATCGTGCCGAAGCGGTCGGTGCCGGCGTTGAAGACGGCCGGACCCGGTCGCTCGGCGGCGAGGCGGCACACCGCGGCCAGATCGTCGGCGTGCACGAACTGGTAGCGGTTGGCGCCGTCGCCGAGCACGATCGGATCGGCTCCGTCGGCGATCCAGTCGAACAGGATCCCGAAGATGCCCAGCCGGCCGTGCCCGAGGATCGTCCGCGGCCGCACGATGGTGACGTCGAGGCCGGCACTGGCCGCCCGCAGGCAGGCCCACTCCGCGGCCAGCTTGGCGTGCCCGTACGCTTCGGCCGGGCGGGGCACCGTGGTCGCCAGCACCGGGTTGGACTCGGGCACCCCGAACACGGCGCTGGACGACGTGTGCACGACCTTGGCCACGCCGGCGTCACGGCAGGCGTCGAGCAGGATCTGGGTGCCGTCGACGTTCACGGAGCGCAGCAGGCGGGCGTCGCGCGACAGCGGGACCTGGGCCACGTTGTGGAACACGGCGTCGACGCCGTCGACCGCCTCGCGGACCCGATCGGCATCGCGGATGTCGGCGGTGACGGCGTCGACGTCGGGGCGCAACCCGTCGGTGTCGATGTCGAGCACCCGTACATCGTCGCCGCGGGCGGCGAGCTGGTCGACCAGGACCCGCCCGAAGTACCCGTTGCCACCGGTGACCAGGGTGACCGTCACAGCGCGAGGCCGTTCTCCACGCACCAACGGATGCTGCGGCGCATGCCGTCCTCGAGGGCGACCGTGGGCGCGTAGCCCAGCTCGGCCTGCGCCACCGAGATGTCGCAGGCGATCGTCTTGTCCATCTCGCCGAGCACGTGCAGCTGCTGGACGTAGCGTCCCGTTCCCTGGACCAGCCGGTCGGCGCGCTCGGCCAGCCGGCCGGCGAGGGCCGGCAGGCGGGTGCGGTTGGGGCGGACGTCGAAGCCCTCGGCGGTCAGCGCCCGTCCCACGGTCGTCACGATCTCGGCCACCTCGTACGGCCGCTCGTCGGCGATCCACCATGCCCGCCCCGGCGGTGTCGCCGTCAGCTCGGCGCGCACGATGCCCTGCACGAGGTTGCCCACGTAGACCATCGACCGCCGCTGCCGGCCGTCGCCGACCACCGGGAACCGGCCGGTCCGGACGAGCCGGAAGAACGTCGTCTGGCGGGCCGGCTGGTACGGACCGTAGAACCACGGCGGCCGCACGATCACCGCGTCGAGCCCGGCCGCGACGGCGTCCAGGACGCGCAGCTCGGCCCGCATCTTGGAGCGCCCGTAGCCGAGGTACGGGTCGTACGGCTCGTCGTTGCGGAAGCGGTCGTGCGGTGTCGGGTTGGTGCCGAACGGGCTGTTCGACGACACGTGGACGACCCGCCGGACACCGGCGCCGAGGGCCGCCGCCATCACGTTCGCCGTGCCGCGCGCGTTGACCTCCTCGAAGTCGTCGACGTGCGGTGGGTGGATCACCCCGGCGGCGTGGATCACGTCGACGGTGCCGCTGACCCCGGCGAAGAGCGCGGTCAGGCCGTCGGGTCGGCGGACGTCGCCGGCGACGGCGTCGACGCGCGGCGAGCCAGCCAGCACGCCGGCTTCGGTGTCGTCGGTGACGAGCGCCCGAACCCGTCCGGGGCGCCCGTACGGCCCGTCGTCGTCGGTCAGCGCGGCGACCAGCGCCCGGCCGAGCCAGCCGGCGGCGCCGGTGACGATCGTGATGTCGGGCGGGACGAGCTCGACGCGCTCGCTCATCGCTTCGTCGTCTCGACGAACTGGCGGGCGTTGCGCACGGCGACGGCCATCACGGTCGCCTGGGGGTTGACGCCAGGAGCATCGGGCAGCAGCGAGGCGTCGTTGACCCGCACATTGGCGGTGCCGCGCACGAGCCCGAAGCTGTCGGTCGCGGCGCGCTCGTCCTCCCCGAACGGCACCGTCGAGCAGAGGTGGACCGTCATCACGCTGGCCCGGTTGACGGCGAACGTGGCGCCGAGGGTCGCCAGGTCGGCGCGCCGGCGGACGATCGGCGCCGGGCGGTAGGAGGGGTACACCTCCAGGGCGCCCGCCTCCAGCATCAGGTGGGCCAGGCGGGCCAGGCCCCGGGCCAGCACGGCCCGGTCCCGTGGGGTCAGGCGGTACGTGACGAGCGGGTCGCGCATGCCGGGGATGGCCACGACGCGGCCCCGGCCCTCGCTGGTGATGGCCGCGTAGTAGACGGCCATGTGCTCCCACGACTCGACGGCCGGCGCGAAGCGGTCCCACGAGTCGAGCAGGGACAGGGCGACCAGCCCGGGACCGGAGGCCGACCCACCGAAGGACAGGTCCGGGGCGAACTCCTTGACCTGGTGCACCGGCACCGAGTCGGCCACGTTGACCGGCTCGGCGAAGCGCGCGGCCAGCTTCACGGTGGGGTGCACGGCGAGCGTCCGCCCGATGTTGCGGCGCAACCCGGAGCGCTGCAGGAGGGCCGGCGTCTGGATGGCGCCACCACAGACGATGACGTGCTCGCAGTCCACCGTCCCCGCGCCGTCGGGTCCCGTGATCAGGGCCCGCCGGCAGCGCCCCCCGTTGAGCACGAGCCGGTCGACCCGGTGATCGGCCAGCACGCGCCCACCGGCGGCGACGGCGCGGGGGAGGTAGGTCTCGGACATGCTGCGCCGGCGGCCGTCGCGGGCGTCGGGGCCGTCGGGGTAGTCCATCCACCGCGGGCTCTCGTCGTGGCGCCACCCGAGCCTGGCCGCGCCGCGCCGCAGCGCCTCGCTGGCCGGGGTCTGGGCACCGGGCACCGGCTGGACCGAGAGCTCGCGCTCGACCTCGCCGCAGATGGCGTCGATCGCGGCGGCGTCGAAGTCGCGGCACGCGGTGCTCCACCCGCCACCGCTCGAGGACCTCCTCGGTCGGGCGCCGGTAGAGGCCACTGTTGATCTCGGTGCCACCGCCGAGGCAGCGGCCCTCGGTGTAGGCGACGCTCGGCCGGCCGATCGCCGCCGTCACGCCACCGGCCCGGTACTGCCGGTCCATCTGCTCCAACGAGAACGGCACCACGTCGCCCTGGCGCACGTGCGGACCTTCCTCGAGGACGAGGACGTCGAACCCGGCCTCCGCGAGCAGCGCCGCCGTGGGCGCCCCGCCGGCTCCCGAGCCGACGACGAGCACCTCCGTCGCCAGCGCGCTCACCTCCGCACCGCGCCCGTCGACGTGGTCGCCGGCCACGTCTCCCACACGTAGGCGTAGGCGAGCGACCGCAGCAGCCGCAGGTACTCGCCGGCCAGCGGGAGGGGGCGCCTGGTGAGGAAGTCGGCCACGCGCTCGGCGCCGACGACCCGCCCGGCGCCACCGACGACGACCGCCACCACCGTCACGCCGACGGCCATCGGCGTGGGCAGGCCGGCGACCCGCCGGCGGGTGAACGCGACCGTCGCCGCCCTGCGTTCGGGGGGGAGGTCGGGGAGGTCGTGGGCGACGAGCCGGTCGCAAAAGCCGGCGATCAGGCGATCGGGGGAGAACGTCGGCATCGGAAGCCCGCAGGCTACTGATTCCGATCCGAGTGGTTGGCGACACCCGGGTGTTTGGCGGGGGACACGTCGGCACGAAACACTCGGGCCGCGTGGAACACTCGGATGCGGCGGCGGCGACGCTGGAGCTGGTCGGCGACGTCGTCCGGCGCGGCGTGCGCCGCGTGCACGTCCTCGCGTGGCGCGACCTCGATGACCCCGACGCCGGCGGCTCCGAGGTCCACGCCGACGAGTTCATGCGCCGCTGGGCCGCCGCCGGCCTGGACATCACCCACCGGACGTCGACCGCAACGGGGAGACCGGCGACCGCTCGGCGCAACGGCTACCGCGTCGTGCGGCGGGGCAGTCGCTACACGGTGTTCCCCCGCACCGCGGCCGGCGAGCTCACCGGGCGGATGGGCCGGTCGGACGCCCTGATCGAGATCTGGAACGGCGTGCCGTGGTTCTCGCCCGTCTGGTACCGGCGCCCGCACATGACGATCCTGCACCACGTCCACGGGCCGATGTGGGACCAGATCATGCCCGCCCCACTGGCCGGGGCCGGGCGCCTGCTGGAGGCCCGCGTCGCGCCGCCGTTCTACCGTCGCGCCCTGACCGTGACGCCGTCGACGGCGACGCGCGACGAGCTGCTCGAGCTCGGCTTCCGGCCGGACAAGGTGGTCGCCGTCGACAACGGCATCGACTCGTACTTCACGCCAGGGGGGACGCGCGCCGCCGAGCCGACGATCGTCGCCGTGGCACGCCTGGCGCCGGTCAAGCGCCACGAGCTGCTGCTCGACGCCGCCGCCGATGCCCGCCGCGTCGTACCGGACCTGCGCGTGCGGATCATCGGCGAGGGACCCTCCCGGCCGGCTCTCGAGGAGTGGATCCGGCGCCACGACGCCGCCGGCTGGGTCGCCCTGCCCGGCCACCGCACGCAGCACGAGCTGCGCGACGAGTACCGCAGCGCCTGGCTCGTGGCCAGCGCCTCGCTGGCGGAGGGGTGGGGGTTGGCGCTCACCGAGGGCGCCGCGTGTGCCACGCCGGCGGTCGCCACCGACATCCGGGGCCACCGTTCGTCGGTGATCGACGGCGTCACCGGGATCCTCGCGGCGCCGGAGGACCTCGGCGCCGTGATGGCCCGGGTCCTCGCCGATCGGGCCGAACGGGAGCGCCTCGGCGCCGCCGCGCTGGCGCGGGCCAGGACGCTCACCTGGGACGCGTCGGCCCTCGGCGTGCTGCGGGTGTTCCACCGCGCCGTGACCGCGGCCGCGTAGCCTGCCGCCGTGCGTGCCGTCGTGGTCCTCCCCACGTACAACGAGCGCGAGAACGTGGCGGCGCTGCTGGCCGCCGTCCGCGCCGCCCAACCGGACGTCGACGTGCTGGTGGTCGACGACAGCAGCCCGGACGGCACCGGCGAGCTGGTGGAGGAGGTCGCCGGTGACCTCGGCCAGATCAAGCTGCTGCGCCGTCCCGGCAAGCAGGGCCTGGGCAGCGCCTACCGGCAGGGCTTCGCGCTGGCCCTCGACGAGGGCTACGACGTGGTCGTGTCGATGGATGTCGACTTCTCCCACGACCCGGCGGTGCTGGCCGACCTGCTGCGCCTGATCGAGGCCGGCGCCGACGCGGTGATCGGGTCCCGCTACGTGCCCGGCGGCGCCACCGTCGACTGGCCCGTGCACCGCCGGCTGCTGTCGCGGTGGGGCAACCGCTACACCTCCCTGCTACTGGGCCTGCAGGTGCGCGACTGCACGTCCGGCTTCCGCGCCTACCGGGCGTCGGCGCTGCGGGCGATCGCGCCGGAGACGACCACCGCCGAGGGCTACGCCTTCCTGACCGAGCTGGTCCGGCGCCTGGTGCGCCAGGGGTGGCGCGTGATGGAGACGCCCATCGTCTTCCGCGACCGGCGCTTCGGCGAGTCCAAGATGTCCGGCCGGATCGTCGTCGAGTCGATGCTGCTGGTCACCCGGTGGGGCGTTCGCGATGCGCTGGCCGGACGGCCGGAGCAGCGGCCACCGGCGTCCTGACCCGCCTCGCCCGCCCGGGCCGCGCCCGGCGGACACGCTCGCCGATCGGTGAGTAGCGCAGGATGCAGCCGATCGCCGCGAAGCCGTCGCGCCAGCCGATCTTCTTGCCCTCGGCGTAGGTGCGTCCGGCGTAGGCGATGCCGACCTCGTACACGCGCCACCCGCCCCTGGCCACCTTCGCGGTCAGCTCGGGCTCGATGCCGAAGCGGTCCTCCTCGATCGTCATCTGTTCGACGACCTCGCGCCGGAACGCCTTCGTGCACGTCTCCATGTCCGTGAGGTTGAGGTCGGTGAACATGTTGGAGAGGATGGTCAGGCAGCGGTTGCCGAGGGAGTGCCAGAAGTACAGGACCCGGTGCGGCCGGCCGGAGAGGAACCGGGAGCCGAACACGACGTCGGCCAACCCGCCCTCGAGCGGCTCGAGCACGGTGGCGTACTCCACCGGGTCGTACTCGAGATCGGCGTCCTGGACGATGACGTAGTCGGCGCTGGCGACGGCGAACCCGGTGCGCAGGGCGGC
This sequence comes from uncultured Acidimicrobiia bacterium, assembly GCA_963784255.1. Lineage (GTDB taxonomy): Bacteria > Actinomycetota > Acidimicrobiia > Acidimicrobiales > Ilumatobacteraceae > JALZMG01. The sequence goes on from CAWAQO010000012.1 coordinate 355,857, forward strand.
GCCCTTGCCGGCGTTGCGTTCGTGCAGCAGCACGCGGACGCGGTCGTCGTCGATCTCGGCGAGCTCCTCGCGGGTGCCGTCGGTCGAGCCGTCGTCGACGAGGATCACCTCGGCCGTCCACGGCGAAGCGAGCACGCGGGCGACGACCTCGAGGACCGTCGCCCGCTCGTTGTAGCAGGGGATGACGACGGAGAGGCAGGGGCGCGGCGTCACGGGATCGCGCCGAACACGGCGTAGAGGGCGGTCAGGCCGGTGAGGCCGGCGCCACTGGCGACGAGCATGAGGTCCCACCCGACGCGGTCGCGTCGAGGCCACCAGGCGGCGACGCTGATGAACAGCGGGAACGCCGCGTAGAGGAAGCGGGGACGGGCGGTCACCGTGGCCGGCAGCAGCATCAACGCGACGATGACCGCGATGTAGGCGATCATCGGCCACGGCAGGCGCCGCCGCCACAGCGCGAACAGGCCGACGACGAGCGCGGCCAGCGACGCCGCGGTGAGGGCGTCGGTGGGCGAGGCGAGCGGGTGCGTGACGAAGCTGAACGTGTTGCTGATCGCGGTGGCCCCGAAGCTGGTGCCCTCCCGCCACGCCTCGCGCTGCACACGGAACCAGGCCCACGACTCGCCGGTGTGCCCGGCCAGGAACAGCTGGAACGCGATGAACCCGATGGGGGCGAGCAGTGGCGCGAACAGCGACCACCAGTCGCGGCGCTTCCAGATGGCGATCGCCGCGGCGACGGCGCAGGCCGCCACCAGCGCCAGGCCGTTCGGCCGGGTCGCCGTCGCCAGGGCCGCGGCCACCCCGGCGAGCAGCCAGCGCTCGTCGAGCAGGAACCACAGGCACAGCGCGGCGAGGACGATGAGCATCGTCTCGGCGTAGGCGTACGACAGCACGAACGAGCCGGGGAACACGGCGAACAGCACCATCGCCCGCTCCGCCACGTCGACGTCGAACAGCCGCCGGGCGAGGACGCCGACGAGGATGACGGCGGCGACCGCCAGCACGAAGTTGACCGCCAGTGCGGCCGCCGTGTCGCCGGCCGGGAGGACCATGTCGGCCACGCGCACGACCATCGGGTAGAGCGGGAAGAAGGCGGTGCGCGCCTCGAGCTGGAAGTAGGTGACGTCCGCCGGGATCGAGCGGGGGTAGCCGTTGCGGACGATCTCCAGGTACCACAGCCCGTCCCACTGTGTGAACACGCCGGTGATCAGGCCGAACGGCGAGCCGGGCGGGGGTTCGAAGTCGTTGTGGGCGTCCACGGTGACCTGGCTGGCCCGGACGCCGGCTCCGGCGAGGACGCACAGCCGGGACACGACGAAGGCGGCGAGGCCCACCAGGACGGCGCGCCGCCAGGCCCGCCGCTCTTCCGCGGCCGCGGCGTCGTCGACGGCGGGGTCGAGGTGACCGTTCGCCGGGGCCGGGGTGTCCCCGGCGTCAGCGGCCTCCGCCGACAGGTCGGTCGGCGCCGTCGTCACCATCGGTGCATCGGGAGGATCCGGCGGCGGGGACCGAAGGCGGGGGCGCCGTGCCCGGCCAGTGCGAGCAGGCGCAGCACGCGCCCGCGCTGGCCGCGGTAGGGCTCGAGCAGCTCGAGCATCCGCCCGTCGTCGGCGCGGGCCTCCCCGGCGAGGTTCCACGCGACGATGTTCGGCAGGTGGTAGTCGCCCACCGGCACGGCGTCGTCGTCGCCGCAGACCGGGCCGAGCACCGAACCGACGGTCCAGGGGCCGACGCCGCGCAGCAACTGCAGCTTGGCGGCCACCTCGGGCGCGGGGAGGCGGACCCAGTCCCACAGGCGGGTGGCGACGCGGGCGACCTCGCTGAGGGCGCGGGCCCGCTTGGCCTCGATGCCGAGGGGGTGGAACCACCACGCCGGCCGGCCGGCCAGCCGTTCGGGTCGCGGGGGCAGCAGCAGGCTGGCCAGCGGTCCGGGAGCGGGCTCGCCCAGGGCGCGGCAGAGCGCCGCCCACTGGCGGACGGCCTCGCCGGACGTGATCCGCTGGGCGATCACGGTGGGCAGCAACTGGTGGTAGAGGTCACCACTGGCGCCGGTGCGCAGGCCGCCGTGGACGCGGGCGGCACGGGTGACGACGGCGTGGACGTCGGGGAGGGGGACCGGCGGTCGGTCGAGGCCGAGCATGGCCATCGTGGCCGTGCGGGCGGACGGCGCTCCGGGCCCCCACGCCGACACCTCGACGCGGCCGCTCGGACCACTCGGCGAGCACGGTGGCGGGGCCGTCCGGCGTCCAGGAGGCACGGGCGAACGTGGATCCGGTGAGCCTGGTGGTCGGGTCGCCCCGGCCGTGGCGGTACCAGCCGAGCGTCGCCCGCACGTCGACGGGGCTGGTGGTCGCCGGTCGCTGCAGGGCGACCGGGGGGGCGAGCGACACGCCGGCGAACGTACCAGCCGGGGTGTGCGCGCCGACGGACAGCCCCGGTCATCCGTGGTTTGTGTCAGCACATCTCGCTCCCGCACGGAAGTGTGCTGACACAAACGGCTGGAGGGCCCGTTGGACCGTCTCGAGGACCTCCCCTGGCCGCTGGACGACCTGGTCGTAGGTGAACTGGTACGGGCGGAAGCCATCTGTCAGCAGGGCGTTCAGGCGGACTGCGTCGCGGTCCAGCTGCTCCTTCGTGCGGTGGAACCGGTAGCCGAGCAGCTCCACGACGACGGGACTGGCCGCGAAGCGGCAGTCGACGCGAACCAGGCGATCGCCGGCCTTGGTGAGGACCTGCTGCGTCTCGGGACGAGGCAACCCGGCGTCGGCGAGCAGGGCGAGGAACCGGCGCTCGAGCCAGCTGTGTCCGCCCCTGATCGTTTCGCTGCCCTCGACGGCGGCGAGCAGGACGGGCATGCCGTAGCGGCCCGACGAGCGCAGCTCGACGATCCGGCGATGGACCAGCGCCTCGCTGAAGCGCCCGTCGCGGAGGCCGCTGTCGAAGGCGACCGTCAGCCGCTCGGGTGACTCCGTCCGCGAGGTCGATGAGCGTTCGGGCCGCGCTGGTGACGCGGACATCGCCGGCCCAACCCTGATCGATGAGCGCGAGCGCCGTCGTGGTGTGGATGACGGCGGCCCGTCGGTGCACGTCGCGGCCCCGCAGGATCGTGACGTGGAACGGCGCGCCGAGGGAGAAGCCGTCGAAGCCGTGCAGCGCCGCGGCCGTCGGCCCGGACGCCCAGCACGGATCGCCGATGTCGAGCATCAAGGCCCTGAGCTCGGCGAGCTGCGACGCTGCGATGCCGACGGTGCGGAAGACGTGAGGACCGATCTGGTCGAGGGAGCCGCTCTGGACCCGGCTCCGCAGCTGGGAATCGGTGAGGCCGACCGCCCGGGCCTGCGCCCGGGTGAAGGCCCCCAGCTGACCTGTCGCCAGCGCCGCCAGGCGGCGCATCGGTGTGGTCATGGGCGACATCCAACACGAGGGGTGTGACGACGAACCGGCGTTCGTGGTCTGTGTCAGCACATGTGGCGCATCGACGGATGTGTGCTGACACAAACGTTCAGATGCGTTCGAGGGCCTCGCCGTCGAACAGCGGGGTGATGCCGAAGCGGTCGATGTCGGCGTCGAGCTCGGCGTCGGTGGGGCGGTCGAGCGGGCCCATGGCGGCGTCGACCACCAGCGGAACCAGGGTCGCGTCGCTGGTCGTGTTGAGGAACAGGTCCGGCTCGCCGAGCACCGCCCGCACGCCGCGCCCGATCGCGGCTTCGTCGGTGAGCGGCTCGTACCAGCTGTGCCGTTGCCCTTCGTGGTCGTCCGGCCAGCGGCCCTTGGCGATCGACTTGATCGTCTGCATCGCCACGCCCTCCTGGCGGCACCGCGCCATCAGCGCCTCGACGTCGGCGGCGTAGGCCGGATCCTGGAGGAGCTGGTGGTTGTACGGGAACAGCACGGCGTCGAACGGGAAGCGCTCCAGCGACGCCAGGTGCATCCGGGCGATCCGCAGCCCGTGGCCGGTCACGCCGATGTGCCGCACGAGGCCCTCGTCACGGGCGAGGGCGAGGGCCGCGACGGCGCCGCCTGGCCCGTGGGCCACCTCCCACTCGCCGGGTTCGACGAGGTTGTGCAGCTGGATCAGGTCGACGTGGTCGACGTCCATCCGCTGCAGGGAACGCTCGAGCTCGGCGCGGGCCGCGTCACCGGAGCGTTCGCCGGTCTTGGTGGCGAGGAACACGTCGGCGCGGTGGTTCGCCAACCACGGCCGCAGCCGGTCCTCCGAGGCCCCGTACGAGGCCGCCGTGTCGATGTGGTTGATGCCCCAGCCCTCGACGAGGGCGAGCGTCTCGTCGGCGCGGTCCTGGCGCATGCCGCCGAGGGCCGCCGCCCCGAAGATGACCCGCGTCGACCGATGGCCGGTGCGCCCGAACGGTGCGGTGGGGAGCACGGTGGACACCGTACTCCGATCGTTTCAGGCCGTCGCCGCCGCGGTGGGCGTGACGTCGACCGCCACTTCCGAGTCGGTCACCGGGTGGTGGCAGGCGACGAAGTGGCCCGGCCGCAGCTCGAGCAGCTCCGGCTCGACGGTCGTGCACTCCTCGGTGGCCCGCGGGCAGCGGGGATGGAAGCGGCACCCGCCCGGCGGGAGCACCGGTGAGGGCGGCTCGCCGACGACCTCCGTCGACGTCACCTGCGCGTTGGGGTCGGGCACCGGGATCGACGCCAGCAGCACGTTCGTGTACGGGTGCATCGGCGCCGCGTACAGATCGTCGCACGGCGCCACTTCGCAGAGCTTCCCGAGGTACATCACGGCGACGCGGTCGCTGATGTTCTTGACCACGGCGAGGTCGTGGGCGATGAACATCAGCGTCAGGCCGTGGCGCGCCTTGAGGTCCTCGAGCAGGTTGAGCACCTGGGCCTGCACGCTGACGTCGAGCGCCGACACCGGCTCGTCGCAGATGATCAGCGTGGGGTCGAGGACCAGCGAGCGGGCGATCGAGATGCGCTGGCACTGGCCGCCGGAGAACTGGTGGGCCTGGCTCTCCGACGCCCGCTGGGGGTCGATGCCGACCTCCTCCAACGTGCGGTCGACCAGCTCGCCGCGCTCCTTCTTCGTGCCACGGTCCCAGATGACCAGCGGCTCCATCACGATGTCGCGCACCTTGCGCCGGGGGTTCAGCGAGGAGATCGGATCCTGGAAGATCATCTGCATCCGGGTCCTGGCCTCGCGCATCTGGGCGCTGGGCATCGTGGTGAGCTCGCGACCCTCGAACTGCACGATGCCCTTCGTCGGACGGGGGAGCTGCATGATCGCCCGACCGGTGGTGCTCTTGCCGCATCCCGACTCGCCGACCAGGCCGAGCGTCTCCCCGCGGCGGACGTCGAAGCTGATGCCGGAGACGGCGTTGACGACGAGCCCGGTGCGCCCGACGGGGAACTCGACGACGAGGTCCTCGACGCGCAGCACGATGTCGTCGGTGTCACGCAGGTGCGCCTTGCCGGTGCCCGCCATCAGGGGACACCCTCGAACGTCACCTGCTCGGCGTCGACGCCGGCGCCGATGGCGACGACCGACTCGTCGAGCTCGGCGCGCCGCTCGTGGTAGGCGGGCGACCCGACCGGATACCAACAGGCGTACGTGTGGTCGGGCGTATCGGCGGGGATCAGTGGTGGCTCTTCGGTGTGGCAGCGGTCGCGGACGTACGCGCAGCGCGGTGCGAAGCGGCAACCGGCCGGCGGGTTCACGAGGTCGGGCGGGCGACCGGGGATCGTGCGCAGCCGCGAGTGGGAGGGGTCCTCGAGCTTGGGGATGCTCGCCAGCAGCGCCTCCGTGTACGGCATCTTCATGTTGGCGAACAGCGTCTTCGTCGGCGCCTTCTCCACGAGTCGCCCGCCGTACATCACGGCGATCTCGTCGGTGTGCCCGGCGACCACGCCGAGGTCGTGGGTCACGAGGATCACCGACATGTTGCGCTCCCGGCGCTGCTCGCCGATGAGATCGAGGATCTGGGCCTGCACCGTCACGTCGAGCGCCGTGGTCGGCTCGTCGGCGAACAGCAGCGTCGGACCGCAGGCCAGCGCGATGGCGATCATCACGCGCTGGCGCATGCCGCCCGACAGCTCGTGGGGGTACTGACCGAGCCGGCGCGCCGCCTCCGGGATCTTGACGGAGCGCAGCAGGTGCTCGGCGGTCTGCATGGCGTCGCTGCGGCTGAGACCGAGGTGCTTCTGGAGCGGCTCGGCGATCTGCGCGCCGATCTTCATCAGCGGGTTCAGCGACGTCATCGGGTCCTGGAAGATCATCGCCATCTCCTGGCCCCAGATGTGGCGCATCTGCTTGGGGGAGAACCCGATGAGCTCCTGGCCCTCGAAGCGGATCGAGCCCGTGCGCTCCACGTTGCGCCCGCTGATGAGGCCCATGATCGAGCGCGAGAGGACGGTCTTGCCGGAGCCCGACTCGCCGACGACGCCGAGGGCGCGGCCTCGCTCGAGGTCGAACGACACGCCGTCGACGGCCCGGACGCGACCGCGTGGCGTGCGGAAGTACGTCTTGAGGTCCGTGACCTCGAGGAGGGTGCCCGCTTCGGGGCGCCGGGAGGCCTGCGTCGTGTGGGTCATGGCCGTGCTCCGATGCGAGCGAGCGAGCGCCAGCGAGCGAGCGGCCAGCCACGGCCTGCGTGGCCGGGGAACGCAATCACGGTCACAGCACCGCCTCGCGGATGTCGAAGCGCCGGGCGATCCGGTCGCCGATGAGGTTGAAGGCGAGGACGGTGAGGAACAGCATGAGGCAGGGGAACAGGGTGGCCCACCACGCCGTGTCGACGCGCTCGCGGTTCTCGGCCACCATCAGGCCCCACGACGCCTGCGGCGCCTCGACGCTGTACCCGAGGAACGCCAGGCCGGCTTCCGCTCCGAGCAGGATCGCCACCGCGGTGAACAGCACCGACACCAGGGTGGGCACGACGTTGGGCAGGATCTCGCGGAACAGCACCCGCGGCGTGCGGGCGCCGAGGCTGCGGGCGGCGAGCACGTACTCCCGCTGTGACACGCTGAGCGTCTGGGCGCGCACGATGCGCGAGATCGGGGCGATCGAGAGCACGACGAACACGAACGTGATGGCCCAGGCGTTGCTGAGCCAGCTGAAGCTGACGCCGAGCACCTCGATGTCGCTCTGCCGCAAGGCGCGCGCCCGCCCGACGACGAGGATGGCGAACACCAGCGCCGGGAAGGCCAGCAGGGCGTCGACGAGGATGGAGATGCCCCGGTCGGTCCGGCCCCTCCGGTAGCCGGCCAGCATGCCCAGGGCGGTGCCCAGCGCGCCGCCGATGACGATGCTGAACGTGCTGATGATCAGCGTGATGCGGGCGCCGTAGACGCAGCGGGCGAACACGTCGCGGCCGTTGCGGTCACTGCCGAACCAGAAGTCCCAGCCCGGCCCGAAGGCGTAGTTGCCGGCACCGTCGATGCCTCGCTCCGGCAGGCGGATGAACGACAGGTAGTCGGCGAAGACGGCGAGGAAGATGACCAAGGCCAGCCAGCCCACGCCGAACCACAGGCCGAGCGGCATCTTGCGGCGGCGCGGCCGGTCGGCGTCGACGACCGGCGTCAGGGTGGGGACGGTGGTGGCGGCGGGTGCGAGATCGCTCATGGTGCTGGTCGCGTCAACTGATCGACCGGGCGAGACGGATGCGCGGGTCGACGACGGAGTACAGCAGGTCGACCACGAAGTTGGCCAGCACGACCGTGACGACGAGGATGGCGACGATCGCCTGGATGATCAGGAGGTCGTTCTGTTGCACGGCGAACAGCAGGCGCTCGCCGATGCCCTTGGGGCCGAAGAACTGCTCGGCGATGACGGTGCCGCCGATCAGGGCCGACATCTGCAACGCGACGCTGGTCATCAGCACGAGGACGGACATCCGCAGGGCGTGGCGCCAGAGCACCCGCCCCGGGGTGATGCCCTTGGCCCGCGCCGTGTTGATGGCGTCGCTCTGCAACGTGAGGATCATCTCCGAGCGCAGGAGCCGGCTCCACACGGCGCCGATGCCGAGTCCGAGGAGCAGCGCCGGGATGAAGAAGTTCTGGAAGTGCTCGATCGGGTTGTCCCACGGCGCCACGTACTTCGACCGGCCGACGCTGGGGAAGAAGTCGACACGGGTCACCACGAGGAACAGCATCAGCACGGCGACCACCACGACCGGCATGGAGATGATGCCGAACGAGCCGATGCTGCCTGCCTTGTCGAACGCCGAGTCCCGCTTGTAGGCGCTGTACACACCGAGCGGGACGGCGATGAGCAGGCCGAGGAAGATCGCCCAGAAGACGATGAACACGGTCGTCGGCATGCGTTGCCGGAACATGTCGATGGTCGACTGGCTGGTGACGTACGAGTAGCCCCAGTCTCCCGTGAGGATGTCCCCCAGCCAGTGCACGTACTGCACTGGCAGGGGGTCATCCAGGTACGGGTAGTCCTCGTTCACACGCTGGATCTGTTCGTCGCTGACGGTCCCGCCCGCGAGGTCGCGGGCGGGATCCATCGATCCGATGCGGGTCACGCACATGATCGTGAACGTCACGATCACGAAGACGATGACGAACTGCAGCAGGCGTTGACCGAGGTAGCGCATGCTCGACGGTCAGCTGGTCTTGAACACCGACCCGAGCCAGACCTGGCCCGGGAAGCCGGCGCCGTCGGCCATCGAGCCGCTGCCGTCGGGCAGCGGGTCGCGGCCGATGTTCTGGACGGACGGGTCCATGTGGATGCCCCACGCCAGCGAGTAGGTGGGCAGGATCCAGCACTCACTGGCGAACTGCTGGTTGATCTGCTCGGCGAGCGCCTTGCTGTCCTCCGGATCCTGCGCCTCGCGGGCCTGGTCGAGCAGGTCGTTGATCACGGGATCGTTGAGGCGGCCGAAGTTCAGCGACAGCGCGCCGTCGGCGGTCTCGGCGCCGAAGGCGTCCGAGGCGAAGCCGTGCCACCAGTGGGTCTGGCTCTCGGCGAACAGACCGGCGTGGTTGCGCCAGCCGAACGCCTGGAACTCCGGGGCCCCGAACAGGGCGTTGGTGATCAGCACCGACTGCTCGATGGCCGTCTGGGTGACGTCGACGCCGACGTCGCCCCACTTCTGCTGCAGGTAGTCGGCCGTCGCCTTGCTCGTGCCGGTCGGGGTCGTCGAGTAGTTGATCTCCAGCGGGCCGTTCGCGGCCTCCCAGGCCTCGATGGCGGCGCGGGCGGCTTCGGGGTCGTACTCGGGCAGGCCGCTGTCCTCGAGCCAGCCCTCCTGGCCGGGCGTGAACGGGCCGTTCGACGGCTCGGCGTAGCCGCCGAGGATGGTGTCGATGTAGTCCTGCTTGTCGATCGCCTGGACCAGCGCGCAGCGCAGGTCACGGTCCTGGAACTGCGGCTGGGTGAGGTGGAACATCACGTAGGCCGTCTCGGTCATCACGTTCTGCAGCAGGGTCACGAAGTCGTCGTTCTCCGACAACGGGCCGACGACGCTCGGGTCGGCGGTCGCGATCAGGTCGACGTCGCCCGACTCCAGCGCCTGCTGGCGGACCTGCGAGTCGACGATGACGCGGAACTCGAGCTCGTCGAGGTACGGCAACGGGTTGCCGTCCGGATCGGTGCGCCAGTAGTCGGGGTTCTTGGTCAGCGTCATCCGGTCGCCGGGCAGGTACTCGTTGACGATGAACGGACCGGTGCCGACCGGCTGGGTCTCCAGAGACGGGTCGCCATCGGCGGCGGCCAGCCACGTCGGCGAGGCCATGAACCCGGCCTGGGCCGTGAGGAAGTACGGGAACCGCCACCACGACACCGGGTCGTTGACGTCGCCGTTGCGGCCGGTCGCGATGGTGAACGTGTAGTCGTCGAGCTTCTCGATGACGAGCGAGCCGTCGGGGTTCTTGGCCGTGTCCTTGAGCGCGCCGGACACGAGGATGCCGCCGAACGTCCGGTTGAGGTTGTCGATGGCGGCGTCGGCGTTGAGCGGCGTGCCGTCGGTGAACGAGATGCCCTCGCGGACCTTGATCGTCCACACCGTGGCGTCCTCGTTGGGCTCGATGCTCTCGCCGAGGAAGCCCTTCACCTCGAGGTTCTGGTCGACGACGAACAGCGGCTCGATGAAGGCGCGGACGCGCATCTGGCAGTACGAGTCGCACTGCACCTTCTCCGGCGTCCACGGTGCGCCGACCTCGGCCTCGCCGGCCACGACGAGCCTGCCGCCGTAGACCGGGTCACCTTCGGGCGGTGGCAGCGTCTCCTGGGTGACGCGATCGTCCTCGGCGGGTGCGGTGGTGTCCGGGCTACCGGTTTCCTCCGTCGCCGTGGTCTCGGCGGTCGTCTCCTCGGTGCCCTCGGTCGACGGTGTCGTCGCCTCGGGAGCCGTGGTGTCGGCGGCAGGTGCCGAGTCGACCCCACCGACCGACTCGTCGTCCTTCTTGTCCGAACAGGCCGCGGCGATCAAGGCCGTGCTGACCATGGCGATGGCGATCACACGTCCGCGTGGTCGCTTGGAACGTTGCGTAGCTCGCACCGTCGGTTCCCCCTATGCAAGATGAAGTGGTTCGTCTGCTCCGCCGGTCCCGCACGATACGTCCCTCACGAATGGTGACGCCCGTCACGGAGCGTGAACGACAATAGCCACGGGTCGTCGGAACCGGGCGAATCGTGCGCGGCCTTCCGCGAACCTCCGGACGTGGCTGCGTGGCCGGGGAACGCAATGGACGTACAGTTCCGCGCGTGGGCGTGGTGGTTCCGGAGTCGCTGGCCGACGCCGTCGCCGCGCTCGGGGAGCACCCCGGCGCGACCCTGCTGGCCGGTGGCACGGACCTGATGGTCGAGATCAACGAGGCCCACCGACGCCTGGGCGGCACGGAGACGATCGTCGCCGTGTCGCGCATCCCCGAGCTGTGCACGTGGGTCCACGATCCCGCCGCCGGCACCGTCCGCCTCGGTGCCGCCGTCACCTACGCCGAGCTGGCCGCGCCCCCGCTGGCCCGGTTGCTGCCGGCGCTGGCCCAGGCCGCCCGCACGGTCGGCTCGCCGCAGATCCGCAACGCCGCCACCATCGGCGGCAACCTGGCCACCTGCTCGCCGGCCGGCGACGGTCTGCCGGTGTTGTCGGCGTTGGATGCCGTGGTCGACGTGCTCGGCCCCGACGGCGGCCGCTCGCTCCCCGTCGGCGAGTTCATGACCGGCGTCAAGCGGACGGCACTGGAGCCGGGCGAGCTGATCACGTCCGTCACCGTCCCGCTCCTGGACGGGTGGCAGGGCTACGCCAAGGTGGGGGTGCGCAACGCCATGGTGATCGCCATCGCCGGCGCCTGCCTCGCCGTGGACCGGCCGAGCCGGTCCGTGCGCCTCGCCCTCGGGTCGGTGGCGCCGACCGTCGTGCGGGCGCCCGACGCGGAGGGCCAGGCCATCGCGGCGGTGGACTGGGACGCCGGTGCCGTCAGCGAGGCCGACGCCGTCCGCTTCGGCGAGTTGGCGGCGGCGGCGAGCCGTCCGATCGACGACCACCGGGCCACCGCGGCCTACCGCCGGCGGGCCGTCGAGGTGCTGTCCCGGCGACTCCTGCGCCGGGCCTTCCCGGCCCTGACATGATGAATGACCAGTACCGCCTCTTCGTGAACGGGCGCGGCTACGACGTCGCCGACGCGTGGCTCGGCGAGAGCCTGCTCTACGTGCTGCGCGAGCGGCTCGGGCTGCTCGGGGCCAAGGGCGCCTGCGAGCAGGGCGAGTGTGGATCCTGCAGCGTGCTCGTCGACGGCGCGCTGGTGTGTGCCTGCCTCGTGCTCGCCGCGAGCGCCGTGGACGTGCCGATCACGACCGTCGAGGGCCTCGCCGAACCGGGGGCGCCGACCGACGTCCAGCGGGCCTTCGTCGAGGCCGGCGCCGTGCAGTGCGGGTTCTGCACGCCGGGGCTGGTGATGGCGGCCCACGCCCTGCTCGACCGCACCCCCCGGCCGACCGAGACCGAGATCCGCGAGGAGCTGTCGGGGAACATCTGCCGGTGCACCGGCTATGGGCGCCTGATCGCCGCCGTGCAGGCTGTCGCCACGGCGCGGGCGGACGAGCCGTGAGCGTCATCGACCTCGTCGGCCGGGGGACGCGGACCGGTCGCGGCGTGATCGGCGAGTCGCCGACGCGGCCCGACGGGATCATCAAGGCCCAGGGCTCGTTCGCCTTCTCCTCGGACCTGCCGATCGACGGCGCGGCGTGGGGCGCCACCCTGCGCTCGCCGCACCCGTACGCCCGCATCGTCGCCATCGACACCTCGGCGGCGTGGACCATCCCCGGCGTGGCCGCCGTGCTGACCGCCGACGACGTGCCCGGCCAACCCACGTACGGCTTGATCGCCGCCGACCAGCCGGTGTTCGCCAAGGACCACGTCCGCTACGTCGGCGAGCCCGTGGCGGTGGTCGCGGCGGACCACCCCGAGACGTGCCGGCGGGCATTGGACGCCATCGCCGTGACGTACGAGGTGCTCGAGCCGCTGCTCGACCCGGAGGTCGCCATCGCCGGCGCCTTCGCGCCGATCCACCCCGAGGGCAACGTCCTGCGCCATCAGCGCATCGTCTGCGGCGACCCCGAGGCCACGGGCGACGTCGTCGTCGAAGGCATCTACGAGCTGGGCATGCAGGACCAGGCGTTCCTGGGGCTCGAGGCGGCCGTCGCCCTGCCCGACGACGATGGCGCCGGCGTCGAGTTGCACATCGCCACCCAGTGGCTGCACGAGGACCGCAAGCAGATCGCCGCCTGCCTCGGGCTGTCCGAGACCCGGGTGCGGCTGGTCCTCGGCGGCGTCGGCGGTGCCTTCGGCGCGCGGGAGGACATCAGCCTGCAGGTGCACACCTGCCTGCTGGCCCTGCGGCTGCGGCGGCCGGTGCGCATGGCGTACAGCCGGGCCGAGAGCTTCCTCGGCCACGTCCATCGCCATCCGGCGCGGATCTGGATGCGCCATCACGCCACGGCCGCCGGCGAGCTGGTGCGGATCGACGCTCGCTTCGTGCTCGACGGCGGCGCCTACGCGTCGACGTCCTCGGCCGTGCTGCTCAACGCCATCACGCACACGCAGGGGCCCTACCGGTGCCCGAACGCCGTCGTCGACGGCTACGCCGCGCGCACCAACCACCTGCCGTGCGGGGCGATGCGCGGGTTCGGCGTGGTCCAGGCGTGCTTCGCCCACGAGAGCCAGATGGACAGGGTGGCCGAGGCGTGCGGGCTCGACCCGGTCGAGGTCCGCCTGCGCAACGCCATGGTGACGGGCGACCGCCTCATCACGGGGCAAGTCGTCGAGAGCGTGGCGCCCGTCGCCCGCTGCATCCGGGAGACGGCGGCGCTGCCGATGCCGCCGGCTGCCGACGACCCCGATCCCATGCGCCGCCCGGGTGGCGCCGGACTGACCGCCGACGCGAGCCACGTCCGGCGCGGCGTGGGCTGGGGCGTGGCGATCAAGAACATGATGTACTCCGAGGGGTTCGACGACTACTCGACGGCGCGCTGCCGGCTGGCCGAGGGCGTGGCCACCCTCAAGTTCGCCACATCCGAGGTCGGGCAGGGGTTCGTCACGATCGCCCAGCAGATCGCCCGCACCGTGCTCGGCGTCGACACCGTGGTGCTCGAGCCGATCGACACCCAGATCGGCTCGGCGGGGTCGACGTCGGCCTCGCGGCAGACGTGGATGAGCGGTGGGGCCGTCGACGCGGCGTGCCGCGCGGTCCGCGAGCGGCTGTTCGAGCTGGTCGGCGAGCGCTACGGCGTCGATCCGCTGCGGCTGATCATCGACGGCCGCGAGGTCGTCGACTCGCTCGGCGACCTGCGGGTGGGCGTCGTCGAGGCGTCGCACGGCGTCACCATCGACGAGACCGTCGAGTACCACCACCGCCCGACGGAGGAGCTCGATGCCGACGGGCAGGGCAACTGCCACACGGCCTTCGCCTTCGTCGCCCACCGGGCCGTGGTCGACGTCGACGCCGAGCTGGGCCTGGTGAAGGTCGTCCAGGTCGCCACCGCCCAGGACGTCGGGCGGGCGCTCAACCCGTTGTCCGTCCTCGGGCAGATCGAGGGCGGGATCTCCCAGGGCCTCGGGCTGGCCGTGATGGAGGAGATCGTCCAGGTGGACGGCGTCGTCCGCAACGCCAGCTTCACCGACTACCTGCTCCCGACGTTCCTGGACATGCCCGACGTCGTCGCCACCCTGGTCGAGGAGCCCGATCCCCAGGCGCCGCTCGGGGCCAAGGGGGTGGGGGAGCCGCCCTGCATCTCGGTCACCCCCGCCATCGTCGCCGCCATCCGCGACGCCCTCCGCCAGCACGACGCCGCCCACGGCACCACCCGCCGCCCGATCACCCGCGTCCCCGTCCGCCCCAGCGACATCGCCCTCTGACCCCGCCGCCCCCTGTCGCATTTCCTCAACTGTTGGGTGAGAGCGACACTTCCTGTCGCCCTGGCACAAGAGTTGGCGAAAGCGGACTCGAGCGGCGCGTCGGGTAGGTTCCGAACATGGCCGGTGAGGCGAGCCCGGAACGGGAGATCATGGCGTGGGACGACTTCGGGACGGCCTCCCGGGAGGTCGCCCAGATGGTCGCCGACGACGGCTACGAGCCGGACATGATCCTGGCCATCGCCCGCGGCGGGCTGCTGATCGGCGGAGCCCTCGGTTACGCCCTCTCGGTGAAGAACGTCTACACGATGAACGTCGAGTTCTACACCGGCGTCGACGAGCGCCTCGAGGTGCCGCGCATCCTGCCCCCGGCGCCGGACTTCGTCGACCTCCACGACGCCCGCATCCTGATCGCCGACGACGTCGCCGACACGGGGCACACGCTGCGCAGCGTGCAGCAGTTCTCCGAGGGCAAGGTGGCCGAGGTGCGCACGGCGGTGCTCTACGAGAAGCCCCACTCCGTCGTCCGGTGCGACTACGTGTGGCGGCGCACCGACCGCTGGATCAACTTCCCCTGGAGCGACAAGGACCCCATCGCCAAGCGCGCGTGGGCGGTCCGCGACGCCTGAGCGGTTTCGCTTGCCGCCCGACGCGCGCCGTCAGGCGGGTGACTGGAGCTTCGCCCGGAGGGCCTTGGGCGGGATGACGCCGAGCAGGCGGCCGTCGCGCCACACGGTGACGATCGGGCGCAGCGGGTTGAGCTTCGGGAGCACCGACGCCAGCTCGTCGTCGGGGTCGGCCTGGGCCAGCCGGTTGAACGGCGCCATCAGCGACGTGAGCATCGTCCACGGTCGCTGCTCGGCGGGCACCGCCCACAGCTGGTCCTCCAGCACCAGCCCGTCGAGCCGGCCGTCGTCGCCGCGGACAGCGACCGCGCCGGCGCCGCCCAGTCGGGAGCGCTGCCAGATCATCGAGTCGGCGTCCATGTCGGTGCCCGTCTCGGCGACGCCGTACCACGTGACGTCGCCGACCCGCACACCGTCGAGGCGCTCGCTCATGTCGGCGTAGGCCATCTCGGCCCTGGCGTTGACGGCGATGAACACGCCGGTGACGGCGATCCAGATGCCCGGCCGGCCGCTCAACATCAGCGACAGCCCGAGCGCGCCCAGTCCCCAGCCGATGACCCGGCCGGCGCTGGCCGACTCGCGCATGGCGCGGTACCTGTTGCCGTGCCGCGCCCATCGCACGGCGCGGACGATCCGCCCGCCGTCGAGCGGCGCACCCGGCAGCAGGTTGAACAGGCCCAGCAGGACGTTCAACACGCCGAGGAGGCCGACCACGAGGATCACGCCGTCGGGACCGCCGGCCCGGTGCACGGCGTAGGCCACGCCGTAGGTGGCGAAGCCGAGGAACAGGCTGGTCAGCGGCCCGGCGGCGGCGATCCAGCCCTCGGCGCGCGGCGTGCGCGGCTCGCGGTCGAGGCGGGCCATCCCGCCGAGGCCCCAGAGCTCGATCGACGTCGTGGCGATGCCGAACCTCCGGGCGACGACGGCGTGGGCCAGCTCGTGCAGGAGGATCGAGACGAAGAAGGCGACGACACCGATGGCGGCGCCGGCGACGCCGAGATCGGTGGCCAGCCCGAGGCCGAGGATGAGGGCGACGACGAACGCGCTCCAGTGGATCCGCAGTGCGGCGCCGGCAAGCCGGCCGAGCGAGATCGATCCGGTGAGCATCGTGTTCCTTGGAGGCTACCGGCCGGTCACCCGGCCCGGGCCAGGACGACGGTGGCGCAGTTGCGTCCGCTGGCGCCCCAGATGCCGGCGCCGGGGAAGGTGGCGGCGCCGGTCAGGTACAGCCCCGGCACCGCCGTGTCGTACCGGGTCAGCTCGGGATCGGGGTGGCGCAGCGTGGCCAGCGGCCCACCGCCGAAGCTGGCGGCGTGGCCGCCGGGGAGGTGGAAGTCGCGCTCGTACACGTCGGGGGTCACCGCCCGCCAGTCGACGATCGACTCGAGGAAGCCAGGCTCGCAGCGCGTGGCGAACAGCTCCAGCCAGCGACGGGGCTCCGGTGAGCCGGGCCACCCGCCGGGACGGCGGTAGGGCGTCAGCAACACCTCGAGGCTGAACACGTGCCGGCCCTCGGGCGCCACGGACGGGTCGACCACGGACGGCACGTTGATCATCATCGCCGGGCGCTCGAGGATGCCTCCGGTCGGCAGCATGGCCGCAGCCCGGTCCATCTCGGCCAGCGTCGGACTGATCGTCAGCGTCGAGCCGAGGTCGTGGTCGACGTCGCGCAATCGCGGCACGGCGTCGACGACGGCGTCGACCTTCGACTCGTAGCCCTCGTGGTCCGGTGCCTGTCGCCAGCGGGCGATGGTCGCCGCCGCCTGGCTCGGTGCCGGCTCGAGCCACTCGACGAACGTGCGCCGCGGGTCGCACGCCGACACCACGACCGGCGCGGTGATCTCGGTCCCGTCGGCGAGGCGGACCCCGCGCACGCCGTTGCGGCCGCACAGCACGGCGGTGACCACCGACGACGTGCGCACGGCGCCGCCGTGGCTCTCGACGGCCGCCCGCAAGGCTTCCGTCATCGCCCCGCTGCCACCCACCGGCCGGGCGACGCCGTTGAGGTGACGCATGGCGTACGTCAGCGCGCCGAGTCCCGTGCCGGGCTGTTCGGGGCTGAGGCCCCACACCATCGGCCCGGCCGCCATCGCCGGGCCGCGCACCGCATCGTGGTGGAAGAACGAGCGCATGATCGATGCCGCACTGCGCCGGCTCCAGCGAAGGAGGGTGGCCATGCCGGCGAAGCGCCGGCGCACGGCGACCCGTGTCAGCCCGGGCAGCGTCGGCGGCTCCGTGGCCGCGGCGAGGATGAGGCGGGCGGCCGGGCGGGCGGCGCGGACGTAGCGCCGGAACCCGTCGACCTCACCGGGATACGTCGCGGCAAGCTCGTCGAGCGTGCGACCGACGTCGCGCCAATGGCGCCACGGCGGGCCACCTGCCCACGCCATGGCGACCTGCGCCGGCTCCAGCTCGATGTAGCGCAGGCCGAAGGAGCGGAGGTCGAGCTCGTCCATCACGGGGGTCGAGCGGAACGTGATGTGGTCGCAGTTGCAGATGTTCACCATGGCGCCGGCGAAGCGCTCGCTGGCCGCCGTGCCGCCGACGATGCTCCGCGCTTCGACGACGAGCGTGCGCACCCCCGCCTTCGCCAGGTAGGCCGCCGTGACCAGCCCGTTGTGACCCCCGCCGATCACGATGGCGTCGTGGTCCGAGGGCGCCGCCATGGCGCCATCATGGTCGGTAGCGTGCGGCGCGTGCCGACGGAACGCCTGCTGGCCCACCTGCGAGCACCCGAGGTGCTCAGCCGTCTGTCGAGCCGCAGCATCGTCGTCCAGCCGCTCGGCGCGATCGAGCAGCACGGCCCGCACCTGCCGCTGCACACCGATCTCCTCGTCGCCGAGGCCGTCGCCACGGCGGCCGTGGCCAGGGTCGGTGACGAGGTCGACGCCTGGCTGCTCCCGGCCCTCGCCTACACCAAGTCCGACGAGCACGCCTGGGCGCCGGGCACGGTGTGGTTGTCGGCGGCCACGATGCTGGCCGTGCTCGACGACATCGGCCGGTGCGTGGCCATGACGCCCGCCGAGCGACTCGTGTTCCTCAACGGCCACGGCGGCAACAGCGCCTTGCTCAACGTCGCCAACCGCGAGCTGCGCCGCAACCACGGCCTGCTCACGTTCCTGGCCCACCCCGGCGTGCCGCCGGACCAGGGCGGTGTCTCGGCGCCCGACGAGCTCGGCATGGGGGTGCACGGCGGCACCGACGAGACGTCGCTGGTGCTCCACCTCGCGCCGGAGCTGGTCGACATGAGCCAGGCGGCGCGCCACGTGCCGGAGCACCTGGCCGGCAACCGCTACGTCCGCTTCGGCGGTCCGGTGTCGTTCGGTTGGCTGTCGGACGACTTCGGCGACAGCGGGGTCATCGGCGATCCGGTGCCGGCGACCGCCGAGCGGGGCGCCGCCCTGTTCGCCGCCGCCGTCGACGCCTTCTGCGACGCCCTGCGCGAGATCTCGACGTTCTCGCATCGGGCGCCATGACCGACGATCTACGTGTCGACGGCAGTCGGTTGTGGGCGCGGCTCGGTGGCGCTCGGGGAGATCGGCGCCATCGAGGGTCCGAACGGCGAGCACGGTTGCGCCCGGCTGGCCCTGACCGACGCCGACCGCGAGGGTCGCGACCTCGTGGTCGGGTGGATGCGCGACCTCGGGCTCAGCGTGTCGATCGACGCCATCGGCAACGTCGTCGGCCATGCGGCCCGGGCCGCGATCCAGTCGCGGCGCCGGTGATGACCGGGTCGCACATCGACACGGTCGCCACCGGCGGGCGCTTCGACGGCAACCTCGGTGTGCTCGCCGGGCTCGAGGTCGTCGAGACGCTGGAGCAGCACGGCATCGAGACCGAGCGGCCACTGGCCGTCGCCTTCTTCACCGACGAGGAGGGCGCCCGCTTCGCGCCGGACATGCTCGGCAGCCTCGTGTACGCCGGCGGCATGGCCGTCGAGGAGGCCCTCGACATCACAGCGGCCGACGACGGGGCCCGGCTCGGCGACGAGCTGGGTCGCATCGGCTACGCCGGGCCGGTGCCGTGCCCGACGGCCCGGCCGCCGCACGCCTACGTCGAGCTGCACATCGAGCAGGGGCCGATCCTCGAGGACGAGGGCATCACGATCGGGGTCGTCGAGGGCGTGCAGGGGATCTCCTGGACCGAGCTGACGATCACCGGCCGCTCGGCCCACGCCGGCACGACGCCGATGCGCATGCGGCGCGACGCCGGCTACGTCGCCGCCGCCGTCACGACGTTCGCCCGCCGCCTGACCGAGGAGCTCGGCGGCGCCCAGGTCGCCACCGTCGGCCGCCTCGACGTCCGGCCCGATCTCGTCAACGTCGTCCCCGGTGCGGCGACGATGACGGTGGACCTGCGCAACACCGACGAGGCCGTGCTCCGGCGTGCCGAGGCGGCGCTCGCCGCCGAGGTGGCGCGGCTGGCCGACGCCGAGCAGGTGACCGTGGCGACCCGCTCGCTGGCCCGCTTCGAGCCCGTCGACTTCGACCCGGACACGGTCGACCTGGTCGAGCGCACGGCGCAGCACCTCGGTCACACGACCCGGCGGATGCCGAGCGGGGCAGGCCACGACGCCCAGATGCTCGCCCGGATCTGCCCGGCGGCGATGATCTTCACGCCGAGCGTGGGCGGACTGTCCCACAACATCGGCGAGCACACCCACCCCGCCGACATCACGGCGGGGGCTGACGTGCTGCTGCACACGCTGCTGGCGCTGGCCGGCCCGGTCAGCTGATCTCGAGCAGGCGGCCGCGTCGCCACACCAGGCGGTCGGTCGGGCCCATCGCGATCGCCTCGCGGAGTGACCCGGCCCGCACGGCGAGGAGGTCGGCGGCGCCACCTGGCGCCAGCGTCTCGGGCTGCTGACCGACGGCGAGCGCGGCCTGGTCGGTGACCATCGACCACGCCGCGTCCGGCTGCACGTGGGTCGTCAGCACCATCAGCCCGGCCGTCTCGAACGGGCACGCCCGTCCCATCGGGTTGAACGGATCCTGCAGGTTGTCCGCCCCGGCGGCGACGACCACCCCGGCGGCGCGCAGCGCCTTGACGGCGGTGATCCCGCGCGGCATCGCCTGTTGGTGGTCGCGACCCTGGAGGTACAGGTTGGTCGCCGGCAGCACCACGACGGCGATGCCGGCGGCGGCGACGGCCTCGGCGATCTCGCGCTGGCGGTCGGGCGGCTGCATCCCCAGGCTGACGCAGTGGCTGGCGGTCACCGGGAACGGGAACCCGGTCTTGACGACGAGCGCGGCCAGCTCCTCCAACCCCTCGACGGTCGGGTCGAGCGTCTCGTCGGTGTGCAGGTCGATGCCGACCTCGTGGGCGGCCGCGATGTCGAGCAGCAGCTCGGCGGCGTCGCGCCGGCCGTCGGCCTCCAGGTGGGGGCAGCCGCCCACGAGGTCGGCGCCCATCGCCATGGCCTCGCCGAGGAGCGCCCGCTGCGCGGCACCGACGTCGCGGCAGATCGGCCAGCCACAAAGGGCGACGATCTCGACGTCGATGGCGTCGGCCACCCGTCGGCGCACCTCGACGAGGGCCTCGATGCTGCGCAGCCCGTGGTCGGTCGTGACGTCGGCGTGCGTGCGCACGGTGCGGTAGCCGTTGGCCGCCATGAGGCGGGCGGCCCGCTCGGCCCGCTCGACGGTGTCGGCCACGCCGAGGTCCGGTCGCCCGCCGACCATCGCCGCGATGGCGCCGAGCAGGTCGCCGGTGGCGTTCGGCAGGCGCTCGGCCAGGAACGCCTTGTCGAGGTGGGCGTGCGGCTCGACGGCGGCCGGGCTGAGGACGTAGCCGGCAAGGTCCTCGACGACGTCGTCGGGTCCGGTGACCTGCGGGCCGACGGCCTCGATGCGATCACCGCGGAGGCGCACGTCGGCGGTGCTGCCGTCGACGAGTCGCGCCCCGCGCAGGATCACGTCACCCATCGCCCGAAACTACCCACTGGTACGATCGCCGGCTGATGGAGCTCGGTGCGTTCTTCTTCGGTGGCGTCGAGCTGGACGACGCCGGCGCCGGACCGCCGGCACCGACCGACCGGCGGATCACCAACGAGCAGGCGTGGAAGGCGACCACCGACTACGTGTCGTCGGCGATGGAGGCCGAGCGGCTCGGCTACGACTCGTTCTGGACCACCGAGCACCACTTCCAGCACGAGGGCTACGAGGTCGTCCCCAACGGCATCCTCCTGTCGACGTGGATCGCCGCCCGCACGTCGCGGCTGCGGCTCGGCACGATGTTCAACGTCGTGCCGCAGTGGAACCCGCTGCGGTTGGCCGAGGACTTCGCCACCCTGCACAACCTCTCCGGCGGTCGGGCCATCCTCGGCGTCGGCCGCGGCACCGTGCCCCGCGAGGTGCTCCACCTCAACGACAAGGGCGTGTCGATCGGCTCCCACGACAACCCGGAGCAGGCGGCCGACGACGAGCGCAACCGCCGCGTGTTCGAGGAGTCGATGGACATCGTCCGCCGGGCGCTCGACCAGGAGTCGTTCGCCTACGAGGGGGAGCACTTCCGGATCCCGGTGCCGGGCATCCCCGACCGCGGCAGCACCGTGCAGGCGCTCACGCTGGTGCCCCGCCCGCTGTACCCCTACGAGATCTGGCAGGCCGTCACCAGCCCGCCGACGCTGGAGTACGTGCCCGTGGCCGGGCACGGCGCCGTCTTCTGGAACCAGCACTTCTCGTTCATCGAGCGGTTCTGGGACACCTACGGAGAGCGCTACGCGGCGGCCCACGGCGAGGAGCTGCGGCCCGGCGACAAGCGCATGCTCGTCGTGTCGATCCGCATCGAGGACACCTTCGAGAAGGCCGTCGAGACGGCCACGCCCGGTCACGACGAGTTCTGGAAGTTCCTCGGGCCGTACGGATGGAGCCGCGGCTACATGGGACCCGATGGCAAGCCGGCCAAGCCGGGACTGATCCCGTCACTGGCCGAGTCGATCGAGAACAAGACGATCCTCGTGGGCAGCCCGGCCGACGTCGCCGAGGGCGTGCAGTTCTACCGCGACCTGCTCGGCGTCGAGCACCTCACGATCTTCCCGCACCTCATCGGCGACCCCTACAAGAAGGCCGACGAGCAGATGGCCCGTTTCGCCGAAGAAGTCGTCCCGCTGCTGTCCTGACCCTCCGTTCTGTCGTTTGGTGACGGCCCGATCGGGCCGCAGCCGAACGACAGAACGACGTCAATGACCGGCTGCGCTGCCGATGCGGGCACGCGGATCGGCCGCGGCGGCGAACGTGCCGCGGCCGTCTCGGGTGATCACGTGGGCGTGGCCGAACGTCGAGTCGTACGGCGGGGCGACGTCGACGGCGTGCCCGCGCTCGAGCAGCCCGGTGCGCCACTCCGTCGGCGCGTGCCCCTCGACGATCACCGTCGGCGTGCGGCCCGACGTCCACGTGTCGAACCCGCTGCCGGCGCCGCGCATGGCCCACCGGGGGGCGGTCACGGCCTCCGCCGGGCTGGCGCCGCCGGCGAACAGGCGGGCAGCGAGCTGGAGCACGATCTGCGGCTGGGCGTCGCCGCCCATCGAGCCGAACACGGCGACCAGCTCGCCGTCGCGCGTGGCGATCGCCGGCAGCAGCGTGTGCGGCGGCCGTCGCCCGGGCCCGAGCTCCGCCGGGTGGCCGGGACGCAGGTTGAAGCCGAGCCCCCGGTTGTGCAGGTTGATGCCGGTCGTCGGCTCGACGAGCCACGAGCCGAACCCGGCCGCGTTCGACTCGATGAGGCTGACGGCCATGCCGCTGTCGTCGGCCGTGCACAGGTACGTCGTGTCGCCGTCGGCCGTGGCGACGGGCCGCCGGCCGGCCTGCCGGACGTCGACGAGGTGGGCGCGGCCCTCGATGGCGGCCAGGAGGGCAGCCCCGTCGGCGTGCTCGTGGAGGACCTCGGGACGGTCGTAGGCCGCGGTGGCCGCCGCCTCGATGAGGAGGTGCGGCCACGCCGGATCGTCCGGATCGTCGGGCACGCCGGCGCCATCGGCGAGCCGGGCGCCCCCGAGGGCGAGGTAGCCCTGCGAGTTCGGGCCGAGCGTCGCCAGCTCGACGCCGAAGGCGGCGGCGGTCAGCGGCGCGACCCAGTCGGCCTGCGAGCGGGCGAGGTCGGCGGCCGTGAACAGCCCGTCGCCCATGGCCAGCAGTCCCTCGCCGAAGGCCCCGTCGTAGAAGCCGGCGCGGCCGCCGGCGACGATCGCCTGCAGCGACAGGGCGACGCCGGGCCGGCGCACCGGCGCGCCGACCGCGCTCGCCTGGGTGGCCAGCTCGGCCAGCGCCTCCCGGCCCCGCTCGTCGAGCAGGGCCAGCGAGCCGACCAGCAACGGGCTGGCCGGGAACCCGGCGGCGGCCAGCCGGATGGCGGGCGCGAGCACGGCGGCGAGGTCGAGCCGGCCGAACCGCTCGTGCAGCGCCAGCCAGCCGTCGACGCAGCCGGGCACGGTGACGGCGCGGATGTCGTGGCGCATCGGCATCTCGGTGCGGTGGTCGGCGCGCAGGGCGGCCGGATCGGCGCCGCTCCCGGCCCGGCCGCTGGCGTTGAGCCCGACCACGGTGCCGTCGCCCGTGCGGACGAGGGCGAGCAGGTCGCCGCCCATCCCGCAGAGGTGGGGACCGACGACGGCCATCGCCGCGGCCGCCGCCACCGCGGCGTCGGCGGCGTTGCCGCCGAGCGTGAAGGCCGACATGGCCGCCTGGGTGGCCAGTTGGTCGGCCGACGCGGCGACGGCACGCCGTGCCCGGACGGACGTGATCGGGATCGCGGCGGACATCGCCGCCATGCTGTCGCAATGGCGCACGGGCGCACCACCGCGATCGGCGTCATGACCGCTGGGGCGGCGGTGACGATCGCCGGCACGTTGCTGCCGTGGGTGCGCACCGGCGGCCGGGCCCGGCACAGCTACGACCTGTTCGCCCTCGTCGACCGCCTCGGGTTCAGCCCCGACGGTTCGGCCGCGTTGGCCCTGCGGTGGTGGCCGCTCGTGCCACTGTTGGCCGTGGGGGCGGTCGTCCTCGCGGCGTGGGGGCACGCGATCGCCGGCGGCGTGCTCGCCGTGCTGGCGGCGGTCTACGTCGGCGCGGTGGCCATCACGGTCGGCACGCGTGGCGCACAAGCGGTCGACGTCCTCGTCGGCGTGCCCGTCACCATCGCCGGCACGATCCTGTTGGTTGGCGGCGCCGTCGCGGTCGTGGCTACGTCCATTGACCGCGCTCGGCGAGGATCTCGCGGAGCACGGCCGGGCGGTCCGTCATGATCCCGTCGACCCCGAGGTCGAGCAGCCGGCGCATCTCGGCGGGCTCGTCGATCGTCCACACGTGGACCGCCAGGCCGCGGCGGTGGGCCCGCTCGACGAACCGCGGCGTCACCACCGTGACCGGACCCTTGTTCACCGGGACCTGCATCGCCAGCGCGCCACCTGGGTTGATCCCGACGACCCGGAGCGCCGTGACCTCCAGACGTCCCGCGCTGCTGCACAGCGTGGGACCGGCACTTCGGCGCAGCCGCCGCAGGCGGAGGTCGTTGAAGCTGCCGACGCACACCCGGTCGTACGTCGCCGTCCGCCGCAGCACGTCGACCAGCGGTGCGACGGCGCGGTCGGTCTTGCAGTCGATGTTCACGCGGACGTCGGGAAGCGCCTCGAGGAGGTCCTCCAGCCGCGGGATCGGCTCCCGGCCGTCGACCCGCACCGCGCTGACCTCCTTCCACGGCAACGCGCTCGATGTGGTCGGCCCGCCCGCACGTGCGACTGAGGTCGTCGTCGTGGAAGGCGACCACCACGCCGTCGGCGGTGACCTGGACGTCCGTCTCGACGTAGCGGTAGCCCAGCTGCGCCGCCCGTTCGAAGGCCGGCATCGTGTTCTCCGGCGCCTCGCTGGCCCCACCGCGGTGGGCGAAGGCGATGGGTGTCGGCCAGTCCAGGAACGGGTGGCGGGGAGGCCGTGACGTCGTCGCGATGACCGGCAGTATGGTCCATCGGGAGGAGGTCTCCACATGAGTAGCAGCACGACCGTCCGCTCCCTCCCCATCGCCGGCGAACGCTTCACCGGCACCGAGTCGGCCCCGGTGACGTCCCCGTACGACGGCAGCGAGATCGGGAGGGTCCCGGTGTGCGGGCCGGCCGACGTCGACCGCGCCGTGGCCGCCGCCAAGGCGGCGCTCGCCGGCGGGCCGCTGCCGCGATGGAAGCGGGCCGAGGTGCTCGATCGCGCCGCCCGGCTGCTGGCCGAACGTCGCGACGAGTTCGCCGAGACCATCGCCCGGGAGGCGGCCAAGCCGCTCAAGACGGCGCGCGTCGAGGCCGAACGGGCCGTGGGCACGTTCCAGTTCGCCGCCGCCGAGGCGCGCACGCTGGCCGGCGACGTCGTCGCCCTCGACGCCATCGCCAGCGGCGAGGGCAAGGTGGGCTTCACGATGCGCGTGCCGATCGGGGTGGTCGGCGCGATCAGCCCGTTCAACTTCCCGCTCAACCTCGTCGCCCACAAGCTGGCGCCGGCGATCGCCGCCGGCTGCCCCGTCGTCCTCAAGCCGGCCAGCCAGACGCCGTTCAGCGCCATCGCCCTCGCCGACCTGCTGATCGACGACTGCGGGCTGCCGGCCGAGTGGCTGCACGTCGTCACCGGCGGCGGCTCGACGGTCGGCAACGCCATCGTCGACCACGACGGCATCGCGATGATCACGTTCACGGGGTCGCCTGACGTCGGCTGGTCGATTCGCGGCAGGGCGCCGCGCAAGAAGGTCGGGCTCGAGCTCGGCAACAACGCGCCCGTCATCATCGAGGCCGACAGCGACTGGCCGGCGGCGGCGGCGAAGATCAAGGTGGCCGGGTTCTCCCACGCCGGACAGAGCTGCATCTCGACGCAACGGGTGCTCGTCAACGGCGACATCGCCGACGAGTTCTTGGACGCCCTCGTCAAGGAGGTGTCGTCGCTGGTGGTCGGCGACCCGATGGACGAGGCCACCGACGTCTCGGCGCTGATCTCCGAGCACGAGCGCGATCGGGTGGCGTCGTGGATCGAGGAGGCGTCGGCGCAGGGCGCGAAGGTGGCCTTCGGCGGCGAGGTCGACGAGCACGGCGTGCTCGGCCCGACGATCCTCACCGACGTCACGCCGGAGATGAAGGTGTGCTCGCAGGAGGTGTTCGGGCCGCTCGTGGCGGTCGCCCGCTACGACGACCTCGACGACGCCCTGCGCCTCGCCAACGACACGCGCTACGGCCTGCAGGCGGCGATCTTCACCAACCACGTCGGCGACGCCATGCGGGCGTTCCAGACCCTCGACTACGGCGGCGTCCTCGTCAACGAGGTGCCCACGTGGCGCGCCGACCAGCAGCCCTACGGCGGCGTCCGCGACAGCGGCAACACCCGCGAAGGCCCGGCCTACTCCGTCCGCGAGATGACCGAGCTCAAGATGATCGTCCTCTCGCCGTAGGACACGATCCGGAACTGAATCCCGGTCATGGGGTCCACAGCCGATCAACTCTCCGGAGAACTCCGGCGTTGGCCGTCGTTACGGTCGGTCCGTGACCGAATCGTGGTGGCGCGACCCCCTCGGCAGCCTCGTCGACGGACGGCGGGTGATCGTGGCCGGCGGGCCGGCGGCGGTGTGGACGTTGCTCGTGCCGACGCTGCGTGAGCTCGGCGCGTCGGACGTGCTCGTCGTCGGTACCGACGGGCCCGGCGCCGGGCCGCAGCCGGAGGCCCGGACCGTGCTCGTCGCGCCGACGGAGTCCGACGACATGATGACCGTCATCCGGGCCGGTCTCGCCGCGCTGGCGTCGCCGCCGCCTCACGTGCTGGCCGCGATCGAGGAGTTCGATCCCGACCGCACGGCGACGGTGTTCGGCACGTTCCTCACCGACGTGCCCGAGCTGGCCGGCCGACCGTTCGTCGCCCACCGCCGACCGGAGTGGATCGCCCTCGAGGACAAGACGCTGGTCGACGACCTCCTCGATCGAGCCGGCGTGGCGCGTGCGGAGTCGATCGTCGTGCCCGTCGATCAGGCGTCCGACGTGTGGCCGTCCCTCGACGTCGGTGACGGCACCGTGTGGGCGGCTGACGCCCGCGATGGCTTCCACGGCGGAGCCAGTCGCACTCGCTGGGTCGCCGACGCCGCCGAGGCCGAGGCGGCGACGGCCGAGCTGCGGGCTCACTGCGACCGGGTGCGGATCATGCCGTTCCTCGACGGCATCGCCACGTCCGTGCACGGCCTCGTGCTGCCGGACGGCGTGGTGGCGCTGCGGCCGGTGGAGCTGGTGACGCTGCGGCGCGGCCACGACCTGCGCTACGCCGGCTGCGCCACGTTCTGGGACCCGCCCACGGCGGTCCGCGACGAGATGCGCGAGGCCGCCCGCCGCCTCGGTGAGCAGCTGCGGACGGAGGTCGACTTCCGTGGCGCCTTCACGCTCGACGGTGTGGCGACGGCCGACGGGTTCCGGCCCACCGAGCTCAACCCCCGCTTCGGCGCCGGGCTCCTGGCGATCACCCGCGGTCTCGCCGGCGTGCCACTGCCCTTCGTGCTCGACCTCGTCGTCGCCGGTGTGGCACTGCCGATCGCAGCCGCCGACCTCGAGTCACGGATCCTCGAGCTCGCCGACGAGTCGCGCACCGGCGGCACCTCGCAGGCCGGCGTCGACACGGCGATCGCGTTCGAGAGCCGACCCGTCCGGTACGCGGACGGGGAGTGGCGTTGGGCCGCGCCCGACGAGACGGCCGATGGCGACGTCACGGCCGGCCAGCGGTTCGCCCGCCTGTCCTTCGAACCGGCGCGGACGCCGATCGGCGCCAGTGTCGGTCAGCGTGCGGTCGACTTCTGGCGCTTCGCCGACGCCGAGCTCGGCACGGGGATCGGTCCGCTCACCGCGCCGCCCGATCGTTCCCGCAGTTCTCTGGAGAGTTGATCGGCTCTGGACCCCTTGACCGGGAGTCAGTTCCGGGTCTCGGCGATCTCAGATGGAGCGTCCCGCGGCGGACCAGTACTCGTCCTTCAGGTGGCGCTTGTAGAGCTTGCCGGTGGGGTGGCGGGGGAGCTCGGTGCGGAAGTCGATCGAGCGCGGGCACTTCACGTCGGCGAGGTGGCTGCGGCAGAACTCGATCAGCTCCCGCGCCAGCGCCGCCGCCTCGTCGGTGTCGGCCGGCATCTCGACCGGCTGGACGACGGCCTTGACCTCCTCGCCGAAGTCCTCGTTGGGCACGCCGAACACGGCGACGTCGACCACCTTGGGGTGGGTGACCAGGACGTTCTCCGCCTCCTGGGGGTAGATGTTCACCCCGCCGGAGATGATCATGTAGGCCTTGCGGTCGGTCAAGTAGAGGAAGCCGTCGCTGTCGACGTAGCCCACGTCGCCGAGCGTCGACCAGCCCCTCGGATGACGTGACCCACGGGTCTTCTCCGGGTCGTTGTGGTACTCGAAGTCGAGCCCGCCTTCGAAGTAGATCGTGCCGCTCTCACCGACGGGCACCTCGTTGCCGTCGTCGTCGCAGATGTGCAACGTGCACCCGATCGGGAAGCCCACGGTCCCGGGATGGGCCAGCCACCGCTCGGAGTCCGTGTAGACAAACCCATTTCCCTCGGTCCCCGCGTAGTACTCGTGGATCACCGGGCCGAACCACTCGATCATCTGCTGCTTCACCGGCACCGGGCACGGCGCCGCGGCGTGGACCACCACCTGCAGCGACGACACGTCGTAGCGGGCGCGGACCTCGGCCGGCAGCTTCAGCAGGCGCACGAACATCGTCGGCACGACCTGGGTGTGGGTGACGCGGTAGCGCTCGATGAGGCGGAGGAACTCCTCGGCGTCGAAGTGCTCCATGACGACGACGGACCCGCCGAGGGCCTGCGCGCTCATGCTGAAGCGCAGCGGTGCGGCGTGGTACAGCGGCGCCGGCGACAGGTACACCGAGTCGGGGGTGAAGGCGAACAGCAGTTGGAGCAGCCCGCTCACCGCGGCGGCCGTCGTCTCCAGCGGCTGGGCGTCGAAGGCGCGGGTGACGCCCTTGGGGAGCCCGGTCGTGCCCGACGAGTAGAGCATGTCCTGGCCGGCGACGCGGTCGGGGAGCGGTTCGGCCGACTGCGCCGCGACGGCGCTCTCGTAGGAGTCGTACCCGTCGATCGTGCCGTCGAGCATGAGGAACGTCGTGACGCCGGGAGCGTCGTCGCGGATCTCAGCGGCCTGGTCGGCCTTGTACTTCGAGGTGATGAAGACCTTGGCACCGCAGTCGCGCAGGATGTAGGCCAGCTCACCGCTCGTCAGCCGCGACGAGGCCGCCGTGTACACCGCGCCGGCGTAGTGGGCGCCCCACGCCACCTCGAGGTAGCGGGGGTGGTTCTCCATGCAGAACGCCACATGGTCGCCCGGCTCCACGCCGGCCGACCGCAGCAGCCGGGCGACTCGGTTGGCCGCCGCGTCGAGCTCGGCGAAGGTCTGCACGGACCCCGTGGCGGCCATGACGGTGGCCGGCTTCTCGGGATGGTCTGCGGCGTGCGCACCCGGGTACATGGTCGGGGAAGGTACCCGCAACTACGGTCGTTCCATGGATCCGGGTGGCGGCCCGTTCGCCGCCATCGACCGCTTCGCCGAGCTCGTCGCCGGCGATGCCCGCGCCGTGCCGCTGGACCACGGCGCGCTCGGCGATCGCCGCCGCGCTGCACCCGCGCGCCGACGTCGAGGCGGCGCTGGCCACGCTCGACGACCTCGGCGACGCCTGCCCCAACGCCAACCTCGACGGGCTGTGCCGGTTCCTGTTCCGGGAGCTCAGGTTCGCCGGCCACCGGACGGAGTACGACGACCCGCGCAACTCGTTCCTCGACGTCGTGCTCGTGCGACGTGGCGGGCTGCCGATCCTCCTGGCCACCGTCATGATCGAGGTCGGCCGGCGGGCCGGCGTGGAGCTGGTGGGGATCGGCATGCCGATGCACTTCCTCGTCCGCGACGGCGCCGACGAGAACGCCTTCGCCGACCCGTTCACCGGCGAACGCCTCGACCGTGAGGGCGTCCGCCGGCGCTTCGACGCGATGGCGCGGGGACGGTTGACGTGGGACGAGCGCTACCTGCGCCCGACCGCCTCCCGGATGGTGCTCGTACGGATCCTCGGCAACCTCCGTGCCAGCTACGCCAGGCGCCACGACAGCCTGCACCTCGCGCTCGTGGCCCGCCTGCGGGCGGCGATCCCCGAGCTCCACGCCGAGCGGGCCACCCTCACCCGCGCCAACGCCGTCCTCAACTGACTGCCGATGCCGGCACCCCGCCAGCCGACCGGTACCGTTCACCCGATGACCGTCATTGCGTTCCCCGGCCACGCAGGCCGCGAGTTGCCGCTCCCTCGCTGGCGCTCGGTCGCTCGCACCGTCGTGGAGGTCAGCCGATGACCGTGGCCGAACCACGCACCGGCACCGACGAGCAGCTCGTCGACGACCTGGTCACCGATCTCCTCGAGCGCTTCCCACCGAAGAGCACCGAGCCCAAGGTGTTCCTCGGCGAGCAGTTCGACCGGGGCCTGGCGTGGGTCCACTTCCCGGTCGGTCACGGCGGCCTCGACGTCTCCCCGAAGCTGCAGAAGCAGGTGAACGAGCGCATCTCCGCGGTCGGTGGGCCCAACGCGGGCTACCGCAACCCGATCGGCTACGGCATGTGCGGGCCGACCGTCGTCGTCTGGGGGAGCGAGGAGCAGAAGCAGCGCTACCTGCGCCCGCTGTTCACGGGCGAGGAGATCTGGTGCCAGCTGTTCTCCGAACCGGGTGCCGGTTCCGACTTCGCCGGGCTGTCGTCGCGGGCCGTCCGTGACGGCGACGAGTGGGTCGTCAACGGGCAGAAGGTGTGGACCACGCTGGCGCACCTGTCGAAGTGGGGCCTGCTGGTCGCCCGCACCGATCCCGAGGCCGTGAAGCACGCCGGCCTGACGGCGTTCGTCGTCGACATGCAGGCGCCCACGGTCGAGGTCAAGCCGCTGCGCCAGATGACGGGCGAGGCGGAGTTCAACGAGGTCTTCTTCACCGACACGCGCATCCCCGACGCCGAGCGCCTCGGCAACCCGGGCGACGGCTGGCGGGTGTCCCTGACCACCCTCATGAACGAGCGGGTCTCGATCGGCGGCACGATCCCGGCGAAGGGGTCGGGCTCGATCGCCTCGCTGGTGAAGGCGTGGAAGGAGCTCCCCGCCGAGCGCCAGGACGCCGCCACGCGCGACGAGGTGACGCAGCTCTGGATCCGCGCCGAGGTGCTGCGGCTGACGAACATCCGGGCCAACCAGAACCGCAAGAAGGGTGATCCGGGTCCGGAGGGCTCGATCGGCAAGATGGCCTCGGCCGAGCTGAACAAGGACGTCTACGCCAAGGTCGTCGACCTGCTCGGCGCCGAGGGCACGCTCTACGGCAGCTACGCGATGGTCCGCCCGGAGACGGCGATGGGCTTCGACACGCTGCAGAAGGCGTTCCTGCGCAGCCGCGCCAACTCGATCGAGGGCGGCACCACCGAGATCATGCGCAACATCCTCGGCGAGCGCATGCTCGGCCTGCCCGGCGACGTCCGCGTCGACCGTGAAGTCCCGTGGAGTCAAGTTCCGCGGAACTGACCGCGCTCAGCCGATCGCGAGGGCGGCCAGCACGTCGCTGGCGCCGAGCCGGCGGTCGTCCATCCGTGGCCGGTCACCGAGCGCGCCACCGAGCAACGTCGTGGCGGCGATCTCGATCCCGGCCTGCAGCTCGCGCAGGTTGCGCGGTGGCGGGAAGTACTCGTCCTCGTCGGTGACCTTCACGAGCTCGACGCCGTCACGTGGGGCGAGACGGGCGATCACCTGCTCGACGACCTCGTTCGGCGCTGACGCGCCGGCGGTGACACCGACGATGGCGACGTCGAGGACGGCGTCGGGGATCTCGTCGGCGGTGTTGACGCGGGCGACCAGCGGGCATCCGGCCTCGCGGGCGAGCTTCTCCAGCGCTCGGGTGTTCGACGAGTTGCCCGAGCCGATGACGATGACGGCGCCACACCGGGTGGCCAGCTCCATCAGGGCCGACTGCCGGTTGGTGGTGGCGAAGCACAGGTCGCTGCGCCCCGGCGTCCACACGTCGGGGTAGCGCTCGCGCACGGCGACGGCGACGCCGCCCCAGTCGCGGTGGGACAGGGTCGTCTGCGCCAGCAGGGCCACCGGCTCCGCGAAGTCCGGCAGCGCCTCGACCTCGGCGACGGACTCGACGCGGCTGATGGCCTCGGGGGCCACGGCCATCGTGCCGACGGCCTCCTCGTGGCCCTCGTGGCCGACGTACACGATGCGGAAGCCCTTGCCGGCGCGCGTCCGGACCTCGTGGTGGACCTTCGTGACCAGCGGGCACACCGAGTCGACGACGTAGCTGCCCCTGATCCGGGCCGCGGCCACGACCTCGGGCGCCGAGCCGTGCGCCGACAGCATGATCGGGCTGCCCGGTGGGACCTCCGTGATGTCGTCGACGAACACCACCCCTTGGCGCTCGAAGCGCTCGACGATCAGGCGGTTGTGGACGATCTCGTGGTAGCAGTAGACGGGCGGGGGGAAGCTGCGGACCATCCAGGCCAGCGCCTTGATGGCCATCTCCACGCCGGCGCAGAAGCCTCGCGGCTCGGCCAGGAGCACCCGTTCGACCGTCACAGCGTCACGCTATCGACGGGGCCGTAGCCTGGACCGGCCACCTATGAGCGCGCCCCTTGTCATCGCCGTCGCGCCCGGATCGCCCGCCGAGGCGGCCGGGCTGCGCCCCGGTGACACCGTCGTGCGCCTGAACGGGCGGGTGCCCCGCGACGTCATCGAGTGGCGGCTGTGGTCCGACGAGGCCGACGTCGAGCTGGCCGTCGACCGCAACGGCCTGGCCCTCGACCTGGAGGTCCGCAAGCCGGCCGGCCGGCCGCTCGGCGCCGAGGTGTCGAGCGCCGTGTTCGACCGGGTCCGCACGTGCGACAACCACTGCGAGTTCTGCTTCATCTACCAGCTGCCCAAGGGCCTGCGGCGCAGCCTGTACCTGAAGGACGACGACTACCGCCTGAGCTTCCTCTACGGGAACTTCACCACGCTGACCCGCTTCACCGAGGCCGACCTCGAGCGGGTCGTCACCGAGCGGCTGTCACCGTTGCACGTCAGCATCCACACCACCGACCCGGCCCGGCGGGCGGCGATGCTGCGCAACCCCCGTGGCGCCACCAGCCTGCGCTGGCTGCGCGCCCTGCTCGACCACGGCATCGAGGTGCGCGGTCAGATCGTCGTCTGCCCCGGGGTCAACGACGGACCGATCCTCGACGACACGTTCGCCGGCGTGCTCGACGAGTACCCCGAGCTGTCGACGGTCGCGGTGGTCCCGCTCGGCGTCTCCCGCTTCAACCCCGAGCCCGGGATGCGACCGCACACCACGGCCGAGGCGGCGGCCGTCGTGGCCGCTGTCGAGGACTGGCAGGACGTCTACCGCCTCGCCCTCGGCCGGCACATGGTCCACGCCGCCGACGAGTACTACCTCATGGCCGACCAGCCGTTCCCGGCCGCCGAGCGCTACGAGGGCTTCCCGATGCACGAGGACGGCATCGGCATGGCCCGCACGTTCGAGCGCGAGTTCCACGGGGCCAGCGACGACGTCGTGGGCACCCGCCGCGGTTTCTTCGCCGCCGTCGACACCTGTCCGCCCAACCCCGCCGCGTACACCGGGCTGCGAGCCCACCACGTCGCCGCGCCCGTGACGTTGCGGCCGCGGCCGTCGGCCCCGGTCGGCGTCCTGTCCGGCGAACTGGGCGCCCGTGTCGTCGCGCCGCTGATCGCGTCGACGGGCCGCGTCGACGTGCGCGTCATCCCGGTGCGCAACGAGTTCTTCGGCGGCAACACGGGCGTGACCGGCCTGCTCACCGGCGCCGACCTCACCCGTGTCCTCGCCACCGAGCCCGAGGGGCACCGCTACCTGCTGCCGGAGGTGTGCCTGTCCGACGACGGACGCTTCCTCGACGGCGGTCGCGTCACCGACCTGCCGAGACCGGTGGAGGTCGTCGCCACCGACGGGCAGGCCCTGCGCGAGGCGATCGGCGCATGAGCGACACCGGCGCTCCCCACCATCGTCATCGTCGGCCGGCCCAACGTCGGCAAGAGCACGCTGTTCAACCGGATCTTGGGCGCCCAGGCCGCGATCGTCGAGGACCGTCCCGGCATCACGCGGGATCGCAAGCACCTCGACGCCGAGTGGCTCGGCGTGCCGTTCACCGTGATCGACACCGGGGGGTGGATGCCGGGCGGCAGCGACCTCGATGTCAAGGTGAGCCGCCAGGTCGAGGCGGCGGTCGCCGAGGCCGACCTGGTGCTGTTGGTCGTCGACGCGTCAGTGGGCATGACGGACGACGACGAGGCCATCGCCGGCTGGTTGCGCCGCGGCGCCCACGACGTCATCGTCGTCGCCAACAAGGCCGACAACGACCGTCGCGAGGACGAGCGCTGGGAGTTCCTGGCCCTCGGCCTCGGCGAGCCGTACCCGATCAGCGCCCTGCACGGCCGGCGCGCCGGCGACCTCCTCGACGTCGTCGTCGACCGGTTCCCGGCAGCGGCCGGCGTGGAAGTGGAGCGGCCGCCGGGACGTGATGGCGACGGCGAGGTGCTCGCCGTCGAGGACGAGGTGGCGTGGACGCCTGACGAGCCGGCCCCGCCGCGGGTGGCGATCGTCGGCCGGCCCAACGTCGGCAAGAGCACGCTGTTCAACCGGCTCGTCGGCGAGGACCGCTCGGTGGTCCACGACCTCGCCGGCACGACCCGCGATTCCATCGACACGCTCGTCGAGACCGAGGACGGTCCGATCGTGTTCGTCGACACGGCGGGCATGCGGCGCCGCTCGCGGATCGACGACTCGGCCGAGTACTACTCGCTGGTGCGGGCGCTGCGGGCGATCGACGACGCCGACATCGCCCTGCTCGTCATCGACGCCACGGAGGGCGTCACCGGCCAGGACCAGCGCCTCGCCGAGCGGGTCGACGCCTCCGGCTGCCCGATCGTCGTCGTGCTCAACAAGTGGGAGCTGATCACCGATCCCGACGACCGCGTGGCGGTGCTCGGTGAGCTGTCGCGGAAGCTGGCGTTCGTCGGCGACGCGCCGGTGCTGCGGATCTCGGCGCTCACCGGCAAGGGCGTGCACAAGCTGCGGCCGGTGCTCCAGGACGCGATCACGCAGTACCACCGGCGGGTGCCGACGCGTGACGTCAACCGGGTGCTCGCCGAGGCGCAGCAGCGCCAGCCGGCCGGTGGGGGAGCGAAGGTGCTCTACGCCGTCCAGGGCGCCAGCGACCCGCCGACGTTCACCTTGTTCGCCAACCGCGAGCTGCCGGCGCCGTACGTTCGCTACCTCGAGCGGTCGATCCGCGAGGCGTTCGGCTTCGGCTCCACGCCGCTCAAGCTGCGCGTCCGTCGCCGGGCGGGGTGACACCGTGCCGTGGTGTGACGACTGCGCCAAGTACTGGGCGCCCTCGGCGATGACGCCCGAGGGCACCTGCCCGACGTGCGGCCGCGACCTCGACGTCCCGACCACGCCGAGCGACGGGGCCGACGAGGAGGAGGAGAAGGCGCCATGGCACTTCAAGCTCCTCGTCGTGGCCCTCGTCGTCTACCTCGGTTGGCGCTTCTTCGAGATGTTCTTCGCCTGATCCGGCCGGCTGCGTCCGCAGCCACGGGCCGATTCGGCGGAAGTCGCGGACGCAGCCGATCGTCGCTGGGCCTGCGGTAGCCTCGGCGTCCGACATACACGGGCTGTGGCGCAGCTTGGTTAGCGCGTCTGACTGGGGGTCAGAAGGTCGGAGGTTCAAATCCTCTCAGCCCGACGAGGGGTCTGCGGCGACGCAGGCCTCGAATGGTGTCGACGACGTGAGGTGGGCGTGCCAGGCGTGGCCGAGCGGTGCGCTCGACGCGGTGAGCGTCGTACCGGGTGGCAACGTCGTGACCGGCGGCGCGGCGAACGTGTCGGCGAACCAACGGGCTCGCACCTCGACGGGCGACGCGCCGGCGTGGACCGTCACGGCTCCGCCGTCCGGCACGGCCACCGAGTCGCCAGTCACCGGATGGCAGCCTGCGACCGGCCACAGCGCGGGCGTCATCGTCAGGCCGTACTGCGACAGGACCTCGTCGGCGCGGGCTCGCTCGTCGGGTTCGAGGGCGGCGAGGGCGGCCTCGGGATCGCCGATCGGCGATTCCCCGAACGCGGCGACCACGGCGAGGTAGTCGCCGGCCCGGAGCTGTGGGGCGACCGCCCACGACGGGTGGGCGTCGGGGGGCATCGACTCCCGCAGCAGGGCGGTCGCCGCGAGGTGGGCCTCCAGCGTCCTCGAGTTCGCCTGCAGCTCGTCGGCACCGGCGCCCAGGGCGTCGAGCCCGGCGATCACGGCGACGACCGTCACGCCGACCATCGCCAGGACGGCGACCCGGGGAGGCCGCACGCCGCGGGCGACCTCCACGGCGACCAGCAGCACCACGACGGCGCCGAGGATCAGGTATCGGCTGGTAGCGGGAGGAACCGGCGTCGGTCCGGCCGAGCGGGCCAGCCCGGTGAGCAGCCAGTACGAGCCGCCCGTCGCGAGCAGACCGAACAGGCGCGGCGTCCCGCGGGCGGTGGCGACGCTGATCACGGCGGCGATGCCGACGACCACGAGCACCACGACACCCCAGCCCGGCCGCTGGCCGAACAAGCTCCCGGCGGCGGCCGCGGCGGCTTCCAGGGCCCACTGCGGCGCCCGCAGCACCCCCCGTCCCGTGATGGTGTTGCGCCCGTACGTGAGCGACCACAGCGCCACGGCAACGACCGGGATCCCGACCACCCACCACCGGCGCCACGACCGGGCAACAGCGAGCTCCACAGCAACGCCGATGCAGACCGGCACGCCGAGCGCGGAGCTGAACCCGGCGACCCCCAGCGCCAGGCACGCGACGACGTCGGCGCGACGGGTGCCCCGGTCCAGGGCCGCCCACGCGACGAGGCCGCCGAGCACCGACAGCATCAGCCCGATCTGGAAGCCCCAGAGCGAGTTCTGCCACCCCATGCCCAGCGACAGGACGAGCACGGCGGACAGCACCCCCGTCAGGTCGTCGATCCGCCGCCGGGTGAGGTCGTAGACCACGACGGCGGCGGCGACGTGGGCCAGCGCCACCGGGACCCGGAACGGCCAGACGGGACGCAGCCCAACCGTCTCGAACAGGAACCGGTACAGGAGCACCGGGACCGCCGCCACGTGCTCGTTGTGCGGTTGCAGCAGCGTGTCGAGACCTCCGCTGGAGCGGTGCTGGACCCAGTCCCACTCGTCGAAGAAGAACGTCCGGCCATCCCCGAGCACCAGCAGGTGCACGAACATGGCCGCCGCCAGCACGACCACGACGGTGTACCCGACCAGCGCGCCGCGACCCCGCACCCGCGCATCGTACGGATGCGGGGGATAGGGTCCGGCCGGATGTGCGGCCGCTTCGTGTCCTCGAGCTCACCGGACAAGATCGCCGAGTACTTCGGTGCCGCCTTCGAGGGCGAGACGCTCGGAGAGAACTACAACGTCGCCCCGACCAACGACATCTACGCCGTCGTGGCGGGACCGGACGGCGAGCCGCGCCTGCAGGTGTTCCACTGGGGCCTGATCCCGGTGTGGGCGAAGGACGCCAAGGTCGGCCAGAAGATGATCAACGCCCGGGCCGAGACGGTCGCCGAGAAGCCGGCCTACAAGGGCGTGTTCAAGAAGACCCGATGCATCATCCCGATGGACGGGTTCTACGAGTGGAAGGCCGGCGAGCCCGGCGGCCCCGTGACCAAGGCGGGCAAGCCGGCGAAGCAGCCGATGTTCATCAACCGGCTCGACGGCGAACCGCTCGCCGTCGCCGGGTTGTGGGCGGCGTGGCGGGACAAGGCAGCCGGGCCGGACGCCGACTGGCTGCACAGCGCCACCGTCGTGACGACGTCGGCCAACGGCACGATGGCGCCGATCCACGACCGCATGCCGGTGATCCTGCCGCAGTCGGCGTGGGCCCGCTGGCTCGACCCCGACAACCACGACGTCGACGAGCTCACCGGACTGCTCATCCCGGCGCCCGACACGCTGCTGCAGGTGCGCGCCGTCGCGACGGACGTCAACAACGTCCGCAACAAGGGCCCCGAGCTGATCGACCCGATCGAGCCGGTCGACCCGACGTCCTGAACCTCAGTCGAGGATCTTGTCGGCCTTCCGATCGATGCGCTCGCGCTCGGTCTTGGTGAGGTTCCCGGCCTCCTGTTGCTGGGCGGCACGGGCCTTGGCGTTGCGGGCGTGCTTCTTGTCCGGCATGGGGTAGTTGCCGGACTCCTTCTTGGCCTGCTTCGTCCTGGCCTTCTCCGGCAAGCCGAAGTCCTTGGCCGGCAGCTTCTCGCGTTGTTTGGCGGTGAGATCAGCCATGGTGGGGGAGTACCCGCCGCGCCGCCGGCGGAACCCCGCGCGTGGACGTCAGACGACCTCGGCGCGACCGAGGGCCTCGAGCTGACCGCGGATCGCCTCGGCCCAGGCGGCGACGTCCTCGCCGGGCACCGAGGAAGCCGCGTTGGCGAACGACAGGTCGGCCATCGACCGGGTCGGGATCACGTGGACGTGGAGGTGGGGGATCTCGTAGCCGGCGATGATCACGCCGATGCGCTCGCAGTCGAAGGCGGCCTGCTGGGCGGTGCCGATGACGCGAGCCACCTCGACGAGGTGGGCCAGGAGGTCCGGCGGCGCGTCGATCCAGTGGTCGACCTCGGCGACGGGCACGACGAGCGTGTGCCCGGGGGCCGTCGGGTTGATCGAGAGGAAGGCCACGCAGCGGTCGTCGCGCCACACGAACGTGCCGGGGATCTCGCCCGCGATGATGCGGGAGAACAGCGTCGTCATCGGGCGCAGGTTACGGAGCCGAGCCGATCGGCGAGGCGACCATTCGTCACGGCAGGGTGCTGGCCCTACGCTGCGGGCGTGCCCACGGTCGAGCCCGCGGTGCCGGCCGGCGAGGTCGATCGCATCCTCACCGTCCCGACGCTGTTCACGCTGGCCCGGCTGCTGTGCCTGCCGCTGTTCCTGTACCTCCTGTTCGGTCGCGACAACCAGGCGGCGGCGGCGTGGCTGCTCGGTCTGCTCGGCGCCACCGACTGGGTCGACGGCTACCTCGCCCGACGGCTCGGGCAGGTCAGCGAGTTCGGCAAGAAGTTCGACCCCACCGTCGACCGGGTGCTGTTCATCGTCGCCCTCACCGCGATCATCATCGACGACGCCGCGCCGCGGTGGTTCTGCATCGCCGTGCTCGTCCGTGAGGTCGCGGTGGGCGCGGCGGTGGCCATCGCCACCGTCTGCTTCGGCATGGTCCGCTTCGACGTCAACTGGTGGGGCAAGCTGGCGACGGCGCTGCTGATGTTCGCCCTCCCGGGGTTCATGCTCGGCTCCAGCGACTTCCCGGCCCACCAGCTGTTCCTCGTCGTGTCGTGGCTGATCGGGATCCCTGCGCTCGTGATCAGTTGGGCGACCGCGGTCGCCTACGTCCCGAAGATCCGCGACGGCATCCGGGCCGGGCGCCGCGAGGCGGCCGCGGAGCGCGCGCCCTGACTTCGATACGGTTGCGGCCCATGAACGTTCCCGCGCAGCTTCGCTACTCGAGCGACCACGAGTGGGTCAGCCGCGACGGCGACGTGGTGCGGGTCGGCATCACCGACTACGCCCAGGACGCCCTCGGGGACGTCGTGTTCGTGCAGTTGCCCGTGGCCGGCGCCACGGTGAAGGCGGGCGAGACCTTCGGCGAAGTGGAGAGCACCAAGTCCGTCTCGGACATCTACGCGCCGTTGTCGGGCACCGTCGTCGAGGTCAACGAGGCGCTGTCCGACGCGCCGCAGTCCCTCAACGAGGATCCGTACGGCGACGGGTGGATCTGCACCCTGCGCATGGACGACCCGTCGCAGTTCGACGAGCTGCTCGACGCGGCGGCGTACGAGCAGCTCATCGAGGGCTGAGCGTGGCGTACGTCTTCTGCAACCAGTGCGGCCATCGGAACCCGCCCGAGAGCACCTTCTGCTCGAGCTGCGGATCGCCGCTCGACGTGCAAGGCGACCGCACGGTCACGCTGACCGCCGTCGATCCGTTGCAGGAGGCACCCGGGACCGACGACGACGTCGTCGTGCCGCTGTCCGAACTGCCCGCCGACGCCGCCGTGCTGATCGTGCGCACCGGGCCGCAGGCCGGTGACCGCTTCACCCTCGACCGACCGCTCACTCGCCTCGGCCGCCATCCGGACAGCGAGATCATGCTCGACGACATCACCGTGTCCCGGCGGCACGTGTCGATCGAGCGCACCGACGAGGGGTACGTCGTCACCGACGCCGGCTCGTTGAACGGGACGTACGTCAACCACCAACGCATCGACCGGGCCGTGCTCCACCATGGCGATGAGCTGCAAGTGGGCAAGTTCCGCCTGGTGCTGTTCGAGCGGACCGATGGCTGAGGCCGGCGCCGCCCACCTGTCGATCGGCGAGGTGCTCGGGCTGTTGCTCGAGGAGTTCCCCGACGTGACGATCTCCAAGATCCGGTTCCTCGAGAGCCAGGGTCTGATCGAACCCGAGCGGACGCCGTCGGGCTATCGCAAGTTCTTCGAGGACGACGTCGAGCTGCTGCGGCTGATCCTGCGCGAGCAGCGGGAGAAGTTCCTGCCGCTGCGTGTGATCAAGGACCGCATCGACTCCGGCGAGATCGAGGCGGGCGACACGCCGCCGCGCGGCGTTCCCGGCGCCCCGCCGGCCGCCGCGCCGACCGAGCAGCCGACCCGGGCCGCGGTCGCCAAGCACCCGGCGGCGTCGGGCCGACCGGCCAAGGCGGCGGCTGCGGCGCCCGCTGACGCGGCCGAGCAGCCGGAGCCCCGGCCTGCCTCGGCGGGCGGGTCGGGCACGGCCGCGGCGCGCCTGCTGCCGGGCGTGCTGGTCAGCCGCGAGGAGCTGTGCGCGATGGCGTCGCTGACGCCCGAGCAGCTGGCCCAGCTCGAGGACTACGGCGTCGTCACCAGGCGGGGCGGGGCGGGGGAGCTCTACGGCGACGAGGCGGTGGAGATCGCCGCCGCGTCCGGCGGCTTCCTGCGCGCCGGCGTCGATGCCCGCCACCTCCGGGCGTGGAGGACATCGGTCGAGCGGGAGGCCGGCCTCTACGAGCAGCTGATCCTGCCGATGCTGCGCCAGCGCAACCCGCAGGCCCGCGCTCACGCCGCCGCGCACCTCGACGAGCTCGACGGGCTGGGCACGAAGCTGCGCGTGGCCATGATGCGCGCTGCCCTTCGGCAGTACCTCGAATAGCGGTACGATCGCCTCGTGGTGCCGCTGGATCTCGTCGGTGTGCGGGTCGAGGTACCGGCCAACACGCCCATGGTCCTGCTCCGTGAGCAGACCGGCCGCCAGCGCCTCCTGCCGATCTACATCGGGACGCCAGAGGCCACGTCGATCCACTACGCCCTCGAGGGGGTCACGCCGCCACGGCCGCTGACCCATGACCTGTTCGTGCAGACGCTGCGCGAGTTGGGGGTCTCGCTGGAGCAGATCGTCGTCACCGAGATGCGCGACCACACGTACTTCGCCGAGCTGCACCTGCGCCAGGCCGAGGGCAACCTCACCGTGCTGTCGAGCCGCCCCTCCGACGCCATCGCCCTCGCCGTGCGTTGCGCCGCCCCGTTGTTCGCCTCGGAAGCCCTGCTCGACGAGGTCGGCCAGGAACCGACGGCCGAGCCCGAGGAGGAAGAGGCCGAGATCCTCGACGAGTTCCGCGACTTCATCGAGCACGTCAACCCCGACGACTTCGCGTGAGCTGCGACGGAGGGCAGCTCCCTCCGTGGCAGATCTCGGCCTTGACGGACGGGCGCGCCGGCCGTAGCGTCGGACGATCACACCGGCGTAACTACGCCGGTGTGGCACGAAGCACGCAAGGCACGGAGGAGTTGGGGCCGTGACGGAAACCGGGTACAGCGGCACGCAGGCCGCCAAGATCGTCGGCATCACCTATCGCCAGCTCGACTACTGGGCCCGCACGGACCTGCTGCGGCCGTCGCTGGCCGAGGCGACGGGCAGCGGCAGCCGGCGCGCCTACTCGTACCGCGACCTGCTCGAGCTCCGGATGATCAAGACGCTCCTCGACGCCGGGATCCGCCTGGAGTCGGTACGCGACGTGTTCACCTACCTGCGCCAGCACGTCACCAGCGACATCGCCTCGGCGCACATCGTCATCAGCGGCACGCAGGTCGTGCTGTGCGACGGCGACCAGTTGGTCGACGTGCTCAGGAAGGGCCAGGGCGTGCTCAACGTGCTGCCGCTGGCCGGCGTCAAGGACGACATCGACGCCCAGTTGGTCCCGCTCGACGACGCCGTCGCCGGCGCGCCGCGCCGGGCCATATGACCCTCGCCCGCTCGCCACTCGACGCCGTCCACCGCTCCCTCGGCGCTCGCATGGTGCCGTTCGGGGGATGGGAGATGCCCCTCGAGTACGCCACGGGCACGATCGGTGAGCACCTCGCCTGCCGCGGCGGCGCCGTCGTGTTCGACGTCTCCCACCTCGGGACGGTGCGCCTCAGCGGCGAGGACGCACCCGGCGCGTTGCAGGCCGCGCTGAGCAACGACCTCGGCAAGATCGGCCCCGGCCGGGCCCAGTACACCCACCTGCTCGACGACGCCGACGCCTCCGTGCTCGACGACATCATCGTGTGGTGGCACCCTGAGGGTGACGTCTTCGACGTCATGCCGAACGCGTCGAACACCGAACGGGTGCGGGCCGCCGTCGGGGGGACCGACACGACGGCCGAGCGGGCCGTGCTCGCCGTCCAGGGACCGGAGGCCAAGGCCCGGCTCGCCGATGTGTTCCCCGAGGCCGCCGCCGTCGGCCGCTTCCGAGTGGCCGAGGCGTCGTGGCATGGCACCGACTGCACGGTGGCCGGCACCGGCTACACGGGCGAGCCCGGCGTGGAGATCGCCGTCCCGGCGGCCGCTGCCACGGCGCTGTGGGAGGCGGTGGTCGGTGCCGGGATCGTGCCGGCCGGCCTCGGCGCCCGGGACACGCTGCGCCTCGAAGCCGGGTTGCCGCTGCACGGCCACGAGCTCGGCCCGGGCATCACGTCGCTGCAGGCCGGTCTCGGCTGGGTGGTGGCGTGGGACAAGCCGGCGTTCCTGGGGCGGGCGGCCGCCCTCGCCGAGCGCGATCGCGGGGTGTCCCGCCGCCTCGCCGGGATCGCCACCGAGGGCCGGCGGCCGCCGCGCGCCGACTGCCCGGTGCGCGTCGAGGGCGCCGTCGTCGGGCAGGTCACCAGCGGCAACTTCTCCCCGGTGCTCGAGCACGGCATCGCCTTGGCGTTCCTGCCCCCGGGGACCGAGCCGGGCACCCCGGTCGAGATCGACGTGCGCGGGACGGCCGTGCCGGGGACCGTCGTGCCGACGCCCTTCGTCGGTCGCTGATCAGCGCGACGGCCGGGCGACGGTGGCCGTCGTCTTCCTCGCTGCCGTCTTCCTCGGTGCCGTCTTCTTCGCCGCGGCCTGCTTCCTCGGCGCCTGCTTCCTCGCGGCGGCCTTCTTCGCCGGCGCCTTCTTCGCGGCGGC
Source organism: uncultured Acidimicrobiia bacterium (assembly GCA_963784255.1). Lineage (GTDB taxonomy): Bacteria > Actinomycetota > Acidimicrobiia > Acidimicrobiales > Ilumatobacteraceae > JALZMG01. The sequence goes on from CAWAQO010000012.1 coordinate 399,349, forward strand.
CTTCTTCGCCGGCGCAGGGGCGTGGGCCGGCGCCAGGGCGGGCGCTGGTGCCGCCGCCGGGACGGGTGCAGGGGCGGAGCGCGCGGCCGTCATGCCGGGCATCCGGAAGGCGCCGAACAGCCCGCCCGCCTGCTCGGCCATCTGGGACAGCGGTGACAGGCGCCGGGACAGGTCGTTGATGACCGTCATGAACTGACCGAGGTCGGTCGGCATCCGCATCAGCACCGGCGAGTTCAAGGTGTCGGCCAGCTGGGTCAACCCCGGGACGACCCGGTCGATCGGGACAGCGAGGCGCTTCGAGAGCTCATCGGCCATCTTCACCGTGCGCGTCACCTGGGGGATCATGGCCCGCACCGGCTCCTCGACGTCGTTGAGCAACCGGTTCACCCGCTGGGCGGTCTCGTTCAGGTTGGTCATCGTGGCGTTGAAGTTCTCCAGGCCACGCATCAGCTCGTCGGCGCCGCGGCGCAACTGGTCGAACGACCGGATCACGGCGGCGATCGGGCCCGCCACCAACGAGATGATGTCAGCGAACGGATCGGTGCGCCCGGTCTCGGCCATGGATGGTCACGCTAGCGACGTCGCGTAGGCCTCCAGGGGTTCGCACGAGCACACGAGGTTCCGGTCGCCCGCCGCGGCGTCGACGCGCGACACCGGCGGGAAGTACTTCGCCACCCGCAGCGACGCCACGGGGTAGGCGCCGAGCTCACGGGTGTAGGGCCGGTCCCACGTCACCGAGGAGGTCCTCGGCCGTATGCGGCGCGAGGCGCAGCGGGCTGCGCTCGAGCGGCCAGTCGCCGTCGGCGACGCGGGCGATCTCCTCGCGGATCGCCAGCATCGCCGTGCAGAAGCGGTCGAGCTCGGCCAGCGTCTCGCTCTCCGTCGGCTCGATCATCAGCGTGCCGGCGACGGGGAAGCTCATCGTCGGGGCGTGGAAGCCGTAGTCCATCAACCGCTTGGCGACGTCGTCGACGGTGACGCCGGTGGCCCTCGTGATCGGACGGAGGTCGATGATGCACTCGTGGCCGACCCGGCCCGACGCTCCGGCGTACAGCACCGGGTAGGCGTCGGCCAACCGCGTCGCCACGTAGTTGGCCGAGCAGATCGCCACCGCGGTGGCATGGCGCAGCCCGGCCGGGCCCATCAGCGCGATGTAGGCCCAGGGGATCGGCAGGATCCCGGCCGAGCCGAACGGCGCGGCGGCCACCGGGCCGACGGGCTGCGCCGGCCCGCCGAGCGGGTGCCCCGGCAGGTACGGCGCCAGGTGGGCGCGCACGGCGACGGGGCCGACGCCGGGTCCGCCGCCGCCGTGGGGGATGCAGAACGTCTTGTGCAGGTTGAGGTGGCTGACGTCGGCGCCGAAGTGGCCGGGGCGGGCGACACCGACGAGCGCGTTGAGGTTGGCGCCGTCGACGTAGACCTGTCCGCCGGCGTCGTGCACGGCGGCGCAGATCTCGCCGATCGCCTCCTCGAACACGCCGTGCGTCGACGGGTAGGTCAACATGATCGCGGCGACGCGGTCGCCGGCCTTGGCCAGCTTGGCGCCGAGGTCGTCGGTGTCGACGTTGCCGCTGGCGTCGGTGGCGATGACCACGACGTCGAGCCCGGCCATGACGGCGCTGGCGGCGTTGGTGCCGTGGGCGCTCGAGGGGATGAGGCAGAGCGTGCGCTGGTCGTCACCGTTGGCGCGGTGGAAGGCGCGGATCGCCAGCAGCCCGGCCAGCTCGCCCTGGCTGCCGGCGTTGGGCTGGACGCTGACCGCGTCGTAGCCCGTGATCTCGGCCAGCCAGGCCTCCAGCTCGGCGATCAGCTGGCGCAGCCCGGCGGCGTCGTCGTCGGGAGCGAAGGGGTGCAGGGAGGCGAACTCGGGCCACGTGATCGGCTCCATCTCCGTGGTCGCGTTGAGCTTCATGGTGCACGAGCCCAGCGGGATCATCGTGCGGTCGAGGGCGAGGTCGCGGTCGGCGAGGCGGCGCAGGTAGCGCAGCATCTCGTGCTCGGTGCGGTAGCGGTGGAACACGGTCTGGGGGAGCAGCTCGCCGGTGCGGCGGGCCGCCGCCGGGATGCCCTCGTCGGGGGGGTCGTCGTCGAGCGGAGTGACCCCGAACGCCAGGACGGCGCGCCGCACCACGTCGAGGGTCGACGTCTCGTCGAACGTCAGACCGACGGTGTCGTCGCCGAGCCGGCGCAGATCGAGACCCTGCTCCCGTGCCGCCGCCAGCACGGCCTCGGCATCGACGCCGTCGACGGTGAGCGTGTCGAACCACGTGTCGTGGCGCAGCTGCAGGCCAGCGCGGCGCAGCGCCGCGGCGGCGGTGGCGGTCAGGAGGTGCACCCGTTCGGCGATGCGGGTCAGGCCCTCGGGCCCGTGCCACACGGCGTAGAACCCGGCGATGTTGGCCAGCAGGACCTGGGCCGTACAGATGTTCGAGGTCGCCTTCTCGCGGCGGATGTGCTGCTCGCGTGTCTGCAGGGCCATCCGCAGGGCCGGGCGACCGGCGGTGTCGGTGCTGACGCCGACCAGGCGGCCGGGGAAGGCCCTGGCGGCGTGCTCGTGGGCGGCGATGAAGGCGGCGTGCGGTCCGCCGTAGCCCATCGGCACGCCGAAGCGCTGGCTCGATCCGACAGCGATGTCGGCGCCGAGCCGACCCGGGGGAGTGAGCACCACGCAGGCCAGCGGGTCGCAGGTCACGATCGCCAGCCCGCCGGCGGCGTGGACCCGCTCGATGGCCGATGTCCAGTCGACGATGGCGCCGGTGGAGGTCGGCAGGCTGAACAGCGCACCGAAGCAGCCATCGTCGACGGCGTCGACGTCGCCGACGACCAGATCGACGCCGATCGGCTCGGCCCGGGTGGCCAGCACGGCGATCGTCTGGGGGTGCGTGTCGTGATGGACGACGAAACGGGGGGAGTCGGTCCTGGCCAGCCGGCGGGCCATGGCCATCGCCTCGGCCGCCGCCGTCGCCTCGTCGAGCAGCGAGGCGTTGGCCATCGGCAGCCCGGTCAGCTCGCTCACCATCGTCTGGAAGTTGAGCAGCGCCTCCAGCCGGCCCTGGCTGATCTCCGCCTGGTAGGGGGTGTAGGCGGTGTACCACGCCGGGTCCTCGAGCACGTTGCGCTGGACCACCGGCGGGGTGACGGTGCCGTGGTAGCCCATGCCGATCAGGCTCGTGCGGGCGCGGTTCCGTGCGGCCAGCTGGCGCAACGCGGCGAGCACCTCGGGTTCGGTCCTGGCGGCCGGCAGGTCGAGCTCGGACTCGGAGCGGATCGCCGCCGGCACCGTCTGGTCGAGGAGGTCGTCGAGCGACTTGGCCCCGATCACGTCGAGCATGTGAGCGAGCTTGTCGGCCGACGGGCCGACGTGGCGCTCGACGAAGTCCTCGGTGAGGCGGGCGAGGGGACTGGTCATCAGCTGGCTCCGAGCGCGTCGAGATGTCGGTCCCCGCGCTGTCATCGGTACCTGAGAGTTTCGCCCGGCGCCATTGCCGTGCTTTCCCCGTCGGCGAGCCCGGTCCGTGGACCGTGCTGCTTTCCAGCGTCGCCTCGCCCGTCCGGTCCGGACGCCTGAGAGATTCCGGGGCGGTGGTTGCTCCTTCGGCGCCGTCCCTGCACGCAGCGACGGCTCTCCCGGACGGGTTCGTTCGGCGAGCTCCAGACTAGCGAGGTGCACCCCCGGGTGGCGGGGATCCGCTACTGCTGGTAGTGCTCGACGACGTCGCCCGAGCGCACCGAGGCGGCGTCGGGGTCGAGGCCGTACTCCCGGCGGGCCCGGCGCTGGCGCAGCAGGTCCCAGCACTGGTCGAGCCGGACCTCGAGGTCGCGCAGGCGGGCCTCGTCGTCCTCGGTGAGGGGCTCACCCGGGCCGGCCTTCGCGTGGAGCCGGTGCTCCTCGTCGACGAGGGCACCGATGCTGGCGATCACGTCGTCGTCCATCACCCTCACCGTACCGGCACGGCGGCCGCGACGCGGGCCGGGTCCACGGTCCCGAGCTCGACCAGCACCAGCCGGTCGACGCCGCGCTCGTCCATCGCCCGTCGTTGTGGGTGTCCGGGATCGAGCACGCTCTCGTCCCACCGGGTCCACGTCGTGAGGCAGAACCCGGGACGGTCGCCGCGGGCGGCGAGGGCGGCGTCGAACAGCTCGTCGCGGCGTGGGTGGTCCCACGCCACGTTGATGCCGTCGGCCCGCTGGCCGGCGAGCGTGGCCAGCGGCACGCTGTTCAGCCCGATGACGACGAGCGGGCGGTGGGCGACGACCGGGAACGTCGCCAGCTCGTCGCGTCGGTCGAGATCGAGCACCTCGTGCAGCACGTCGAGGGTCTCGGCGACGCGGGCGTGCCGGGCGGCCAGGGGCGTGGCCACGGCTTGCCCGACGGCCTCCATCTCGGCGGCCCACTTCGTGCCTGGAGCCGTGCCGGCGCCGATGCCGAGCAGCACCCGCCGGCCGCTGATGGCGTCGAGCGAGGCAGCGGCGACGGCGAGCACGGCGGGCTGGCGGTTGGCCACGTTGGCGACCAACGTCCCCAGCTCGATCCGCGAGGTCGAGGCGGCGAGCGCCCCGAGCAGGGTGAACGCCTCGAACATGTGGTCACCGTCGAGCGATCGACCGGCGAGGTGGTCGTACACCCACGCTCCGGCGAAGCCCGCCTGCTCGGCGGCCAGCGTCGCGTCGCGCAGCACCGGCCAGGTGTTGCGGGCCGGATTGAACTGGACGTCGAGGAGCACCCCGTCCGTCTAGCAGGCTCCGATCGCCTTGACGACGGGGTAGGGGTTGATCGCCGCCCCGCCCAGCGGGTGGACCTCGATGTGGAGGTGGGGCACGCCGGCGTTGCCGGTCTTGCCGAGGGCACCGACGACCTGGCCGGCGCCGACCTGGGCGCCGACGGCGATCTCGGGGGCCAGGTTGAGCAGGTGGGCGTAGAAGATGTAGGTGCCGTCGGGGCGGCGGATCTTGAGGCCGTTGCCGGCGAGGGCGTCGGACGCCTCGGAGTAGACCTGGCTCACGGTGCCGCTGATGGCGGCGTACACGGCGTTGCCCTCCTTGGCGCCGATGTCGACACCGAGGTGGACACGGCCGTTGCCGCGGGCGGCGTTCCACGTGTCGCCGTAGAAGCACGGGCCCTGCACCGGCTTGGCCTCCAGCTGCACCGTCACGGCAGGTGCCGCAGCCGGGGGAGCGCCGGCGGTCAGGCCGAGGGCGCCGGCGGTCGCCGCGTCGACCTTGCCGGACACGGGCAGGCCCTTGGCCCGCTGGAAGGCCATCACGGCGGCCGCGGTCGCCGACCCGAAGACGCCGTCGGCGCCGCCGCGCACGGCGATGCCGGCGTTGATCAACGCCTGCTGGAGGGCGACGACGCGTTGGCCGCGCTCGTCGTAGGTCGCGAAGCCGTTGGCCGCCGGCGCCGCGGCCGACGCGGGGGTCGCGGCCGCTGCGGCTGGCGCGGCCGCGGGCGCACCGGCCAGCACGGCGGCGCTCTTTGCGTCGACGACGCCGGTGGCGGCGACGCCGTTGCGCTGCTGCAGTTGCATGACGGCGTTCTGGGTGTCGGTGCCGAAGATGCCGTTGGCCCCGAGGCGGATCGAGTAGCCGAGGTTGATCAGCGCCTGCTGCAGCGCGACCACCGACGTGCTGCGGTGGCCGAGGCGCAGCCCGGTGAGGGCCACGGCCCCTGGCGGGCTGGACACCGCACGCGGCGCCGACCCGCCGCCACCCTGCAGGGCGCCGAGGGTGCTGGCATCGGCGACGCCGGTGGCGGGCAGCCCCCTGGCCTGTTGGAACGTCTTGACGGCGGCCTCCGTGGCCGTACCGAAGATCCCGTCGACACCGCCGGCCACCGTGACGCCGGCGGCGGTGAGCGACTGCTGCAGCCGGCGCACGGCGTCGCCACGCGCCCCGCGGGCCAGCGAGCCGTTGCTCGCCGCCGCCGGGGCGGCCGCGGCGGGCGCGGCGGCGGGCGCCGCCAGCCCGAGGGCGGCGGCGGTGGCGGCGTCGACGACGCCGGTGATCGGCAGCCCCTTCATCCGCTGGAGCGCCTTCACCGACGACTGGGTTGCCGAGCCGAAGTAGCTGTCGACGCCGTGCACGACGCCGATGCCGACGCGGATCAGCGCCTCCTGGAGCGCCTTGACCGCCGGTCCGGTGTCGCCCTTCTGGAGCCCGATCACGCTGACCGTCGCAGGGGCCGGCGTCGATCCGGCTGACGCCACCGTGGATCCGCCGGCGACGAGGCCGACGGTGAGCAACACGGACGCGGACAGACGACGGAACGACGAGATGGACATCAGGGCGGGCCTCCTTGGGTGGACGCATGGCTTTCGGCCGCCCCACGGCAGATCGCCAGGCCCGACCCCTTCTGCGGGGCCTCTCGCGCATCAGTCGAGGTCAGTGACTGACATAACGTCGATTATGGGCGTTCCTCGCTCCGCATCGGACCGCCCATAATCCCTGACCCACGGTCTCGGACCCCACGACCCGAACTGAACCGCGGTCACGACCCGCCACGGTCATCGACTCGACGGAGAACTCGACCGGCCGCTCCCGTCGTGGTGCCCCTCGATCCGGAACTGACTCCCGGTCATGGGGTCCTGCGCCGATCAAGTCTCCAGAGAACTCCAACGCACCGGTGATTCCGTCATGACGGAATTCGGGGTGGGGTGGAAGGTGCGGGGACTTCGCGCTGGCGGAGCGGGCGGGCGGCGGCGAGGAGCCAGTCGAGGCAGCGGCGGAGGTCGGCGGTCGTCGGCCGCGTCCCGAACGACTCGAGGTCGCGCTCGACGTCGTCGACCGCGCACGCGAGGACGTACAGCTCGTCGTGCAGCTCGTCGAGGCTCGCCTTGGCGACGACCAGCTCGCCCTCGCTGAGCTCGAGCTCGTGGGCCCGTTGGCGGGCGACCCAGTCCCACTGGCGGCAGCGGCCCGAGCAGAACTCCTTGGGGCGGCCGCGACCACCGCGCTCGGGGAGGACCCGTCGGCACCACCGGCAGCGCCTCGTTTCCGTCATGACGGAAATGGTGGCAGATCAGCCGTCGGTCAGCGCGTGACCCTCCGCCCACGCGGTCTCGACCCGCTGGAGGCGCTCGGCGGCCGTGTCGCGCAGGCGCTCGGCGGTCGCTGCGACGAGGAGGTTGAACAGCGCCAGGGTGCCGACGTGGCTGTCGAACGGCGACACCGACGCGGCCGAGACGGCGAAGGCGTGATCGGCGGCCATGGCGAGCGGGGAGAGCACGCCGTCCGTGAGGGCGACCACGGTGTGGCCGGCCCCACTCCCCTGTTCGCAGGCCTCGAGCACCCAGCGCTCGTAGCGCCGGAGGTCGACGACCACGAGCGTCGAGCCGCGCGGGCTCAGGGCGAGGGCGCGCCGGACCCTCACATCGTTGCCGCCGACCGTCGACACGCCGGGCCGCAGGGCGCTCAGCTCGCCGGCGAACTGCTCGCCGAGGCCGTGCTCGGCGTCGCCGGCCATCACGAGCACGTCACGGCCCTGGTCGGCGAGCAGCGTCGACGACGGCGTCGAGGGTGACCGGGTCGACGGCGTCGAGCGTCGCCTGCACGTTGGACAGCTCGGCCGAGCGGTGGCGGGCGATCGGCTGATCGCCGGCCAGCTCGCGGATGCGCTCCGCGGCCGGGCGCAGCTGTCGGGCGAGGTCGCGCTGCACCGACGCCTGCAGCGCGCTGAAGCCGTCGAAGCCCAACTTGCCGGCCAGGCGGACCACGGTGGCCGCGCCCGCTCCGGCGGCGCCGGCGAGGTCGGCGACGGTGCCGAATCCGACGAGCTGCGGCTGCTCGAGGACGACCTGGGCGACCCGCCGCTCGGCGGTCGTGAGCTGGGGGCCGGCCTTGCGGACCCGCTCCTCGACCTCCGTCTCGGCCATCGCCCGACTGTACTGGAGGGCGAACGCCGCTCGGGAGCGTCGCCGGCACAACCGTTCCCTCGGCCGCACCCATACTGACGCCGTGCAACTCCCCCCTCCCCCGGCTCGTTCGTTCGCCAGCGACAACTCCGCCGGCGCCCACCCTGCCGTCCTCGAGGCGGTGCTGGCGGCGAACCGCGGGCACGCCGTGGCGTACGGCGCCGACGACTGGACGCGCCGCTGCGAGGGAGCGTTCAGCGAGCTGTTCGGCGCCGACGTCACGACGCTGCTCACGTTCAACGGAACGGGCGCCAACATCCTCGCCCTGTCGGCGCTGCTGCGGCCGGCGGACGCGGTGATCTGCACGGCCGGCGCGCACATCGCCGTCGACGAGACGGGCGCACCCGAGCGGATCCTCGGCTGCAAGCTGCTCGACGTGCCGGCCACCGACGGCAAGCTCACGCCGGAGCACCTCGACGCCCAGGCGCACCTGCTCGGCAACCCCCATCACGTCCAACCCGGGGTGGTGTCGATCACGCAGAGCACCGAACTGGGGACCGTGTACACGGTCGACGAGGTCGGCGCCCTGTGCGACACCGCCCACCGGCTGGGGATGAGCGTGCACATGGACGGTGCCCGCATCGCCAACGCCACGGCCGCGCTCGGCGGCGGCGTGACGACGCTGCGCGCCTTCACCCGCGAGGCCGGCGTCGACGTCCTCACGTTCGGCGGCACCAAGAACGGCCTGCTGGGCGCCGAGGCCGTGATCTTCTTGCGCCCTGTCGAGCGGGCCGAGTACCTGCGCAAGCAGGTGAACCAGCTGGCGTCGAAGATGCGCTTCCTCTCCGCCCAGTTCCTGGCGCTCCTCGACGGCGACCTGTGGCTGGAGCTGGCCACCCACGCCAACGCGATGTGCACCGAGCTCCACGGCGCGACGGCACACCTCCCCCACGTGGAGATGGCGCCGCCGGAGGTCAACAGCGTGTTCCCCGTGCTGCCCCCCGACGTGATCGTGGCGCTGCAGGCGTGGAGCTTCTTCTGGGACTGGGAGCCCAGCCGCCGCCAGGTCCGCTGGATGACGGCCTGGGACACGTCGAGCGAGGACGTGCGAGCCTTCGCCGGGGGCGTGACACGTGCCACGGAGGCGGCGCTCGACGAGAATTGACCAACCGATCAAATGCCTCCTAGAATTGACCCCAGGGTCGAGTCCAGCCAGGGGGTTGTTGGATGGCAGCTGCGGAGTTCGTCGAGATCGGGCACGCCGACGAGCACTGGATGCGGGCGGCGGCCTGCAAAGGACTCACGCACCTCTTCTTCCCCTCCTCGGCCGAACGGCCGCAGGCCCGCGAGCGTCGCGAGGCCACGGCCCGGCAGGTCTGCGCCACGTGTGCGGTGCAGGCGCCCTGCCAGGAGTTCGCCCGCACGAACCACGAGTACGGGTTCTGGGGCGGTGAGAGCGAGGACGAACGGCACGCCGCCGGGTACCGCCTCATCGCCCCGATCGGCGTGCGCGCCCGCGCTGGCTGACGACCTCAGTGCCGAGCGAGGAGAGCGGCCCAGCCCTCTTTGCTGATCGTCTGGACGATCTGCATCGGCGCCAGCGCCTCGACGACGTGATCGTGGGCGTTGCGCAGGACACCGCTGATGATCAGCGCGCCCGACGGCGCCACGACGCGCCGCAGGTCCGTCGCCAGGTCGATCACCACGGGCGCCAGCAGGTTGGCCAGCACGACGTCGAAGGGCTCGTCGATCGACGACAGCGACCGCCCGCTCGCGGTGACGACGCCGTCGACGCCGTTGCGGGCGGCGTTGGCGGTCGTCGCCTCGACTGCGGCCGCTGAGACGTCGATCGCCTCGACGTACGGCGCGCCGAGCTTCGCCGCGACGACGCTGAGCACGCCGCTGCCCGAGCCGACGTCGAGCACGGTCGCCCCGGGCCACCACACCTCGCGCAGCAAGCGCAGCGACAGGACGGTCGTCGGGTGGTCGCCCAGACCGAACGCGGCCCCGGGGTCGATGTCGACGCGCAGCACGCCGGCCGGCAGCGCGGGATCGAGCCACGCCGGCACGATCACCATGGTGCGGTCGACCCACGACGGTACGGCGTGGGCCCGCCAGCTGTCGGCCACGGCGGGATCGAGATCGACGGTGCGCCAGCGCCAGCGCGCCGGGAACGCCTCCGCCGCTGCGGTCACGGCCGCGAGGTCGGTGCCGAGCGACGTCCACAGCTCCACGAAGCCGTCCTCGGTGCCGTCGTCGTCGCCGGGCGGCCACCGCTCCTCGACGGCGGCGACCCCGAGCCCCCACAGCGCATCGCTCGCCAGTTCGACCTCGTTGGCGGGCACGGTGAGGACGAGGGCGAGCATCAGTCGAGCCGGCGGAGCTCGGCGGGGAAGCGCTTGGCCCTGGCGACGTACGACTCCACGCCGCGCATGATCTCGTCGAGGCGGGCCCGGCCCGGCTTGATGGTGGCCGGCGTGCCGACGGCGAGCGCCCCCGGCGGCACGTCGACGTCGTACAGCACGACGGCGTTGGCGGCGACGATCGCACCGGTGCCGACGACGGACCGGTGCAGCACCATGGCGCCGTTGCCGACCATCGCCCGGTCGTGCACGACGCAGCCCTCCAAGTGGACGAGGTGACCGATCACGCACTCGTCGCCCACGACCGTCGGGTCCTCCGGCGTCGTGTGCAGGACGCTGTTGTCCTGCACGCTCGTGCGGGCGCCGATGCGGATCTGCCCGTCGTCGCCGCGCAGCACGGCGCCGGGCCACACCGAGCTCTCCGGGCCGATGACCACGGAACCGATCACCACGGCATCCGGGTGGATGTAGGCCGTCGCGTCGATCGACGGCACCTGGTCGCCGAGGGCGTAGATGGCCATGCCCTCGACGGTACCTGCGCCGTTGGGCGCGCCGCGACCCACGCGTTACCGTGATTCGCCATGCCCACCCGCATCGAGATCGAGCTCACGAGCTCGTCCGCCGACGGGTCGTGGACGTGGCGCGCCGCCGGTGCCCGCGAGCCGCGCGGCGTCCTCGACGGCTCGATCCTGCCCGGCGGGTCGTCGGTCGGCGACCAGCTGCGCGTCGAGACCGAGCACGACGTCGACGGCATCCGGGTGCTCTCCGTGGTCCCACCCAAGGAGAAGGGGTCCCGCTCCGGAGTGCTCGAGCTGCTGCCCGCCGAGGAGACGTTCGAACCGGTCGTGCAGCAACGGGCGACGCGGGAGCGCAGCGACGCCGACCGTGGCCCGCGCCGGCCGCGGCGCGACCGTGGCGAGCGCGACGACGGACGCGAGCGGCGCCCGCGCCCCGACCGCGGCCCCCGCGAGCGCACCGAGCGCGGTGCCGGCGATCGTCCACGGACACCGCACCCGGACCACGAGGCGAACGAGCGGCGTCGCCAGCGTCCGCGGTTCACCCCGCCGCCCGAGCTGCCGCAACGGCCCAAGCCGAAGCGGCTGCGCCCCGGCAAGCAGCGACGGGCCGAGGTGCTGGCGTCGCTCCCCGAGGAGCAGCGACCGGTCGCCGAGCTGGCGGTGCAGGGCATCGCCGCCGTCCGCCAGCGGCTGCGTGAGGACAACGCCCGGCTGAAGGCGGAGGGCAAGCCCCTGATGCCGGAGGCGGCGGTGCTCAAGATGGCCGAGGAGCTGATCCCCAGGCTGCGCGTCGCCGACTGGCTCGACCGGGCGGAGGCGGCCCAGCGCCAGCTCGATCACCTCGACCTCCGCGACCTCCGCAGCGTCGTCGCGGCAGCCGATGACCCGGTCGTTGCCCACGACGAGACGACCCGGCAGCTGGCCGCCGAGCTGAAGCAGGCGCTGGCCACGAAGCAGGAGGAGGAGCTGACGCTCTGGCTCGGCGACGTCGAGGCCGCGCTCGACGTCGGGCGGGTCGTGCGGGCGCTGCGCCTGTCGTCGGTGCCGCCCAAGGCCGGCGTGCCGTTCCCGGCCCAACTGGCGACGCGGCTGGCCGAGGCGACGATCGCGTCGCTGCAGCCCGCCGACGGCCCCGACCGCTGGTCGGCCGTCCTCGAGGCCGCCGCCTTCTCGCCGGTGCGCTCGCTGGTGACGCCACCGGCCCCGCCGGAGCAGCGCTCCGACGAGCTGATGGCCACGGTGCGGCGGCTGGCCCCGCTGCTCCCCCAGGTGGCGGCGATCTTCGACGTGACGGTGGCGGCGAACGCGCCGGTGCCCAAGCCGCTGCGCCCGGCCCCGCGCCGGCCGGAGCCGAAGAAGGCTGCCCGCCCGCCGGCACCGGCACCCGCCCGGGGGACGTCGTCGGCACCGGCCGCCGCAGCATCGGACGCGGCGCCGGTTTCGGAGGCCGAGCCGGTCTCGGCCGAGGCCGAGCCGGCATCCGAGGTCGAGCCGGCACCCGACGTCGAGCAGGTCGACGCGAGGTGGAGCCGGCGCCCGAGGCCGAGCCTGCGAGCGAGGCCGAGCATCTCACCGAGGTGGAGCCGGCATCCGAGGCCCAGCCTGTGTCCGAGGTCGAGCAGGTCACGCAGGTGGAGTCGGCATCCGAGGCCGAGCCGGCATCCGAGCCCGAGCCTGAACCCGAGGTCGAGCAGGTCACGCAGGCGGAGGCGGCGTCCGAGGCCGAGCCGGCATCCGAGGACGTGCCGGCGACCGACGGCGGTCCGGTGCAGCCCGTCACTGATGCCGATGCGGTGGCCGGCGAGGGGTCGGCTGAGGACGCGTCCGTCGAGCCACACGCGACCGACGGCGAGCCGGCGCGCGAGGACTCGGCCGGAGCCGAGTCCGACGGCCACGGACACCACGACACGGCGTCCGCCTGACGTCGGCCGAAGGCCGTCCCGTACGATCGGGCGCCATGTCCGAGGTCGTCCAGTACGAGGCCCACGCCCCGATCGCCGTCATCACGCTGAACCGGCCGGAGGCCCGCAACGCCGTCAACGGGGCGGTCGCCGCCGGGATGGAGGCGGCTGTCGACCGCCTCGAGGAGGACCCCGACGTCTGGGTCGGCATCCTGCGCGCCAACACGGAGGGTCAGGAACGGCCGGTGTTCTCGGCCGGGGCCGACCTCAAGGAGATCAACGCCGGCAACGGCGCCGCCCTCGGCACCGAGCGGGGCGGCTTCGGCGGCTTCGTCTACCGCGAACGGCGCAAGCCGATCATCGTCGCGGTCGACGGGTTGGCCACCGCGGGTGGCTGCGAGATCGTGCTGGCCTCCGACCTGGTCGTCGCCACGACACGGTCGGCGTTCGGTCTGGCCGAGGTCAAGCGCAACCTCGTCGCCGGCGCCGGTGGGCTCTTCCGGCTGCCCCGCGCCATCGGGCAGGCCGCGGCGATGGAGGCGATCCTCACGGGTGAGCCGATCCCCGCCGAGCGGGCGTACACGCTCGGCCTGGTGTCGCGCCTCGTCGAGCCGGGCGAGGCCGAGGCCGAGGCCCGGCGCCTGGCCGAGCAGATCACGCAGTGCGCCCCGCTCGCCGTCTGGGAGAGCCGGGCGGTCGTGCGCGCCGCCGCCTACGAGGACGACGAGACGCTCAAGCGGATGACCAACCGGGCGATGGCGACGGTGACCGCGTCCGAGGACCTCAAGGAGGGCCTCACGGCGTTCATCGAGAAGCGCCCACCCCGCTGGACCGGCCGCTGAGCGGCACGCTGCGGGACCCGGGTGGGCTACGTGAGGCGCTGGGAGACGATGATCTTGCGGGCCGTGATGCCGGCGCGCTCGTAGAGGTTCTTGGTCTCGCGGTCGCCGGGGAGGGACTCGCCCTCGAGCACGACGGCGCCGGCGCTGATCGCTTCCTCGCGGGCGGCCGCCAGCATGGCGTCGCCGAAGCCCAGTTCGCGAGCACCTGGCGTCACGAAGACCTGGTCGACGCGGGCCACCGCACCGGCGAGGTCGAGCACGAGGTACCCGACGACGTGGCCGGTGTCGTCCGGGCCGCTCGGCTCGGGGAGCTCGGCGACGACGACGACCCGTGTCGCGATGGCGTCGGCCCACCCGCTGTCGATTGCCGGGTGCTCCTCCAGCCAGCGCACCCCGCCCCGTTCGTCGGCGACGGTCGCGCGCGCCTCCAGCTCGAGCGACCGCAGCGCCGCCCGATCCGCCGGAGCGGCGCGCCGCACGAGCGGATCGATCACCGCGCCGGCGCGCAGTTGGTCGACCTTGCCCAGCACCGTGCGCCGGCCACGGTGCGCCCGCTCGAAGCGTTCGACGTCGGCGAGCTCGGAGGGTGTCAGGCTCGCCAGGCGGGCGACGACCTGGCTCGCCGCCAGGCTCTCGTACTCCTCGATCGGCAGGGAGTCGGGCGCCGGAGCGTCCGCGGCCGCCGGCGCCGCGGCGGGCACGACCACCGGCTCGAGGTCGGCGTCCACCGGACCGGTGGTCGGCTGGGCGACGAGATCGAACATCGACCGCAACACCTCCCACGGCTGGCGCAGCCGTGCCGCGACGCCGGTCGTCTGGCTCTCGACGCACCGCTCGACGGTGCCGGCCAGCACGAACGGCGCGGCCAGCACCGTGCCGACCGCCGTGTGCAACCAATGCTCGACCCCGGCCCTGATCGGATCGTCGGCCAGCTGCTCGTCCATCGTGGTCCTCAGCCGAAGATCGGACAGCGGTCGTCGCCGACGGGGCATCCCGGCGCGGTGGCCCGCACGAGCAGGAAGCAGTTGGGGCACAGCTGCTCGTCGGCCCGCTTCGGCTGGAGCCGATCGCCGCCGTCCGTGCGGTCTTCGGGCTCGTCGTCCTCGTCGTCGTCGTCATCGTCCTCGGCGGTGACGAGACGGTCCTTCAGGATGCGGTCGAGATCGGCCTCGACGTCATCGGGCGAGAGCAGATCCTCGTCCTCGTCCTCTTCCTCCTCGCCGGCACGGCGGCACGTGCGCGTCGTGGTCGCCTCGCTGTCCCCGTTGCCCTCCTCCTCCTCCTCGTCCTCGGTCTCCTCGACGACCTCGTCGTCGTCGTCCTCCTCGATCGCGGTGAACCCCTCGTCGTCGAGCTCGTCGGCGTCGGGCTCCTCGGGTTCCGCTTCGAGGTCGGCCGGCTCTTCCTCCAGCTCCTCCTCGGGATCCGTGGGCATCTCGTCATCGTCGTCAGCTGCCATGTCGTCTTCTCTCGCCCGCCTCGTCGTCCCTCGGAGAACCGCCGTCTCGGCAATTCGCGGGCGGAGCCTACGCGCACGTCCCCCCAGGTCAGAGCACGCATATTGTGACAGCCGTCACAGTCAGGGTGATCGGCGCGCCTCTGCCCGGCGCTCGGCGGCGAGGCGCTCGAGCTCGGGCGCCTCCGTCGTCATGTGGGTCATCGCCTCGGCCACCGCACGATGACCGGCCTGCTCGGCGATCAGTCGGTGCATCTCGAGGGCCACGCGCCGGTAGGCGGGATGGCCCTGCGCACCCGAGCGCAGCTCGAGCAGGTGGATTGCTTCACGGGCGTTGAACTGCATGACGTAGCGGACGCGGTAGGCCATCGACACGGCGTACGCCGCCTGCTCCGGGAACTCCGGGCGCAGCGCGTCGTACAGCCGGGCCGACCGGTGCATGGCGTCGTCGAACACGCCGGCCTGGCCGGCGGCGTCGACGAGCTCGGGACGCACATAGCCGTGCCGCGGCGTGAGTGCTTGCCACTCGATCGTGAGCAGGCGGTGGCGTTGGAGGTCGCGGAAGGCCCCGTAGTCCGACAGCACGTCGAACCGGTAGTCGATGCGCTCGAAGGCGCGGCCCGGCTTGTGCCGGCGGTTCTCCCGCTCGCCGACGTAGGCCCGCACGAGCGCCAGCCGCTCGGCGGCACCGAGCCTCGCGACGCGCGCCAGCAGTTGCTCCTCCGGCAGGTGGGAGTGCGGGTAGCAGATCGCCGCCAGCAGCTTGTCCTCGGCCTCTGGGTCGAAGTCGACGAGCGTCACGGCGGGCGCGGCGGCTGCCGGCTCGTCGGCGAACAGCGACTCGACGAGCTCGGCGGTGCGCTGGCGGGTCGTGGCGAGGTACGTGCTCCACCGCACGCCGCGCTCGGCCACGTCGACGCGGCGCAGGAAGCTCGGGATCACCTTGCGCAGCTCGTGCAGCATCAGCTCGCCGTAGTCGCGGGCCTCGGGCAGGGAGTGGGCGCGCAGGCGCAGCAGCAGCGCCTCGAAGGCCTGCCCGCTGGCGTAGATGCCGACGTTGGAGAGCGAGGCGGCCGGCAGGATGCCGCGCACCGCGTCGAGCGCCTTGGCCCGGGTGGCCTGGCGGAACACGAAGTCGCTGTCGTCGGGGTGACGGGGCACGGTCGCTCTGACGTGGTCGGTGACGGCACCGAGGACGAGGCTGTAGGCGTCGAACAGCCGGTCCATGTCGCCGACGTAGCGGGTGCCGAGCCGGCTGGCCAGCACCGCCGGGTCGCGGTAGAAGCGGTACCGGCCGCCGAGGCGGGCGTCATAGGCGATGTAGCGGGTGCTCTGCTCGAGGTAGCTCATCAGCCGGCCCCACTCGAGCACCTTGGTCAGCACGTTCGACGCCTGCTCGCAGGCGATGTGCACGCCACCGAGCTGGGCCACGGAGTCGTCGCCGTACTCGACGAAGACCTTCTCGTAGAGCTCTTCGGCCCTGCGCAGGCCCACCGTGGCGTCGATCGACTTGTCCCCCGACACGTCGAGGTCGCCGACGAACTCGTCGAGGAACAGCCGGCGGAGGCTCTTGGCGCTCCGGCTGTAGCGGGCGAACAGCGCACCCTTGACGACCTCCGGCAGGTTCACCAGGGCGAACACCGGGCCGTCCAGGTTGGTGAAGTACCGCCGCAGCACGTCGGCCTCCTCCGAGGTGAACTCCTCGGGGACGTACGCACTCACGGGCGGCGATCCTAGGTTGGCCGGGGGTTCACGCCCGTGGACCCCCACCCTTCCGTTCTGTCGTTCAGCCACGGCCTGATCGGGCCGTCACCAAACGACAGAAACGGGGAGTCAGTGCCGTAGGACGATCTTGCCGAGCTGCTCGCCGGCCTCCAGGCGGGCCAGCGCGGTGTCGTACTCCTTCAACTCGCACACGTCGTCGATGCGCACGTCGAGACCTTGGTCGACGAGCGCGGTCAGCTCGGCGAACTCCTGGTAGCTGCCCATCGACGAGCCGATGACCTCGAACTGCTTGAAGAACAGGCGGGGCAGGTTGAGGGTGACCTCGGACCCGGACGTCCCGCCGCACACGACCAACCGGCCACCGGCCTTGAGGGCGCGCACCGACTTGTCCCATGTCGCCGCGCCGACGCTCTCGACGACCACGTCGGCCTGCACCGGCCAGCGGTCGGCGGCGGAGTCGATCGCCGCCGTGGCGCCCATCGCCAGCGCCTCGGCCCGCTTGGCCTCGCTGCGGCTGGTGGCGACGACCTCGGCGCCCATGTGCCGGGCCAGCGCCAGCGCGGCGCAGGAGACGCCCGAGCCGATGCCCACGACGAGCAACGTCTGGCCGGGCCGGAGGCGGGCCCGGCGCAGCATCCGGTAGGCGGTGAGCGACGTCAGCGGGTAGGCCGCGCACTCCTCCCACGTCCGGCTGGCCGGGCGGGCGACGATGTTGCGGGCCGGCGCGTCGGCGTGGCTGGCGTGGCCGCCCCACGTGTGCTCGCCGTAGATGGCGAACCCGGGGCCCATCGGGCTGTCGTTGCCGTAGGCGACGATGTCGGCCAGCGGCGAGACGCCAGGGTTGACCACCACTTCGTCGCCGACCGCGATGCCCTCGACGTCGGGCCCGACCTCCTCGACGACCCCGGCGACGTCGCACCCGGGGACGTGCGGCAGCGGCGGGCGCGGCAGGCCCCGCGTCACCCAGAGGTCCATGTGGTTGAGCGCGCTCGCGACGACCCGCAGGCGCACCCCGTCGGCGGCCAGCGGTGGCAGGTCGATCTCTCCCCACCGGTACGCGCCGGGTGACTCGTCGAGGATCCAGGCTTCCACGGGACCTCCATCAGGTGTGGACGACGGCCGCGTCGGGGGCGAGCGCGACCTCGAGCGAGCGTACGGTGCCGCGCGCCACGCCGTCGAGCCACAGCCGCCGCGGCGGGTCGAACGTCCACGACGCGGTCGTCATGCGTTCGGCGGTGATCGCCGGATGAGGGAGGTGCGTGCCCGTTGGCAGCCGCCGCCACGCCTGC
Source organism: uncultured Acidimicrobiia bacterium (assembly GCA_963784255.1). Lineage (GTDB taxonomy): Bacteria > Actinomycetota > Acidimicrobiia > Acidimicrobiales > Ilumatobacteraceae > JALZMG01. The sequence goes on from CAWAQO010000012.1 coordinate 417,293, forward strand.
CAGCGGGCGCGACGGCCCATCGCCGCGTCGACGGTGACGGCGTCGGCGCGGCCGTCGTTGGGATGGGCGCGCGGGGCGACGTCCCAGTGGCCGAGGTGGTCGACGTTCATCACGGCGAGGATCCCGCCCGTCCACCAGGAGTGGCCTCTGGCGACGACGTGGGCGACGGCCAGCAGCTCGCGTCCGTCGGCCGTCACGTGCAGCACGTCGATCGGGAAGCGCCACCCACCCACCCGCGGCCGGTCCGCCGAGCGTGCGCAGGAGGTCGCCACCGAGGAGGCGCAGCGGTGGGTGGTCGCCGGCGGCGAGGTGCGTCGCCAGGGAGGCGTCGGACGCCACGTCGACGAGACCGGGCGGCGCCTCGACGGGCTCGCCCCACGTCTCGCCCGGCCGGATCGTCACGGCGGGGCTGGCGCCGCCGAGGCGATGACCGGCGCGACCGTCCCGTCGGCGACGACGCCGCGGAAGGCTCGCCGGCCGATCTCCCGCGCCGCCTCACGGGTGTCGGGATCCGGCGCCACCAGCGCCAGTTGGCGGGCCAGGTCGATCAGCTGCTTCATCGTCCGCACGAAGTCGCCGCCCGTCACCTCCTCGTCGGCGACGACCTCGGCCAGCCCTTCCCCCACCACCCATGCGTAGGCGGCCGCCGCGAAGCCGGGGTCGGGCGGACGGTGCTCGGCCAACCCCGTCGCCCGCTCCTCGGCGGCGAGGTCCTCGCTGTTCGCCGCGATGCGCCGCCATCGCTGCCGCACATCGGTCGACGGGAACCACGGCGGCGTCGGCGGCTCCGGGCTGCGGTGCTCGTAGACGAACGTCGAGAGCAGGCCGGCCAGGCTCGCCGCGTCGAGGCCGTCGAGGACGCCCGCGTGCAGGCACTCGGCGACCAGGAGATCGGACTCGTGGAACAGGCGCGAGAGCACGCCGCCGCGCGAGGTCAGGTGCCACGCCTCGCGGGTGGCAACGTCGACGTAGCCGCGCCGCGCGAGGACGTCGAGGACGCGGTCGAACTCCCGGGCCAACGAGTGGTTGTGGCCCTCCACCCGTGCGCTCAGCTCGACGAGCTCGCGCTCGAGGCGCTCGGCCTGCCCGGCCGCCCGCATGCGCTGGCGGAGCTCGGGGTCCGACTCGACGGGGTGCGGCCCCGCCGGCTCGGCGCGCCGCGAGCGGGCCGGCGGCCGGTCCAGCTGGGTGCCGGCGAGGGCCCGGGCGACTTCGCGGCGGTACTCGATCCGGTTCGGGCTGAAGGCCTGAGGCAGCCGGACCCGACCGATCGGACGGGGCACGTCGTCGAGGTCGTCGGCGGTGAGCAGGACGAGCTCCCCGCGCTTGTTCACCGTCGTCAGGCGCATGCCGCCCTTGCGGTGGGCCGTGGCGACGACCACGACGGGCCCGCGGTAGCGGCCCTTGGTGGCGTGGATGACGTCGCCGGGGCGGAGCCGGGCCATGCCGATGCCCACGGCGTCGTGGCGGCCACGGCGGCGCAGGCGCAGCTCCTCCAGCCACCGGCGGTACTCCCAGATGTCGCCGAGCGGGCTCTCCGCCTGGCCGCGCGCCTCGGCGAGCGCGGCGCGCACGCGCTCGAGGCGGGCCTCGATGCGCACGACGTCGCGGTCGGCCTGGTACTGGGCGAACGACAGGTTGAGCAGGTGGTGGGCCTGGTCGCTGGTGTACGTGCCGACGAGGTTGGCGGCCATGTTGTAGGTGGGCCGGAACGCCGAGCGCAGGTGGAACGTCCGGCTGGCGGCCAGCGCCGCAACCTGCTCGAACGGCACGAACGGGCTCCACAGGACGACGGCGTGTCCCTCCTCGTCGATGCCGCGGCGTCCGGCCCGCCCCGTGAGCTGGGTGTACTCGCCCGACGTCAGCGGCTCGTGGTGGTCGCCCGTGAACTTGGTGAGCTTCTCGATGACCACCGTGCGGGCCGGCATGTTGATGCCGACGGCCAGCGTCTCGGTGGCGAACACCACCTTGATCAACCCCTCGATGAAGCACGCCTCGACGGCCTCCTTGAACGCCGGCACCATGCCGGCGTGGTGGGCGGCGATGCCGGCCTCCAGCTGGGCGAGGAACTGCCCGTACCCGAGCACGGCGAGGTCGTCGTCGGCGAGCCCCTCGAGCCGGGCGGCCACGATCTCGCGGATGCGGTCGCGCTCCGGACCGGTCGTGAGCCGGAGCCCGGCGGCGAGGCAGGTCCGCGCGGCCTCGTCGCACTGGTTGCGGCTGAAGATGAACACGATGGCCGGCAGCAGGGCGCGGCTGTCGAGGAGGTCGACGACCTCCAGCCGGCCGGGGGTGGCGAGCACGCGCCGGCCGCTGCCCCGGACCGGCCGCTCGCCGCGGGCCGACCGGCCGCGCCGCACGGCGGAGGCGTCGATGCGCACGGCCTCGGGGTTGGGCCGGCCGCCATCGAACGTCTCCAGCAGGTGCAGCCGGTCGTTCGTGCGGTCGGCCACGAGGTAGCGGTCGTGCAGGCGGACCGGCCGGCGCAGCTCGACCACCGGGGTGGTCGGACCGCGGACCGTCTGGATCCACGCCGCCAGCTCCGTCGCGTTGCTGACCGTGGCCGAGAGGCACACCAGCCGGACGTGCTCGGGGAGGTGCACGATGACCTCCTCCCACACCGGACCGCGGTAGGTGTCCTGGAGGAAGTGGACCTCGTCGAGCACGACCAGACCGAGGTCGTCGAGCGCCGACGACCGCGCGTAGATCATGTTGCGCAGCACCTCGGTGGTCATCACCACCACCGGCGCCTCGCCGTCGATGGCGTTGTCGCCGGTCAGCAGGCCGACGCCACCCTCGCCGTAGCGCTCACGCAGGTCGCGGAACTTCTGGTTCGACAGCGCCTTGAGCGGGGTCGTGTAGAAGGCCCGCCGGCCGGCCAGCCGCGCCGTCTCGATCCCGTACTCGGCGACCACCGTCTTGCCGCTGCCCGTCGGCGCGGCCACGACGACGTGATGCCCGCCGTCCAGGGCATCGATGGCCTCGAGCTGGAAACGGTCGAGCGGGAAGGGGTAGCCGGCGACGATGGCGGCCCGGTCGGGTCCCACAGGACCCTCAGTCTCTCAGGCCGTGCGGACGAAGTCCGCACGGACTGGGTGCGCCGGACAGGCGCACACGCGATGAGGCGGCAGCCGAAGAGCCATCAACTAGGCGAGGGCCTCGGCGCGTCGCCGGCGCCGCTGGAAGATGGTGCCGAGGCCGACGGAGACGAAGTAGAGCACGAGCATCGGCAGGGCCAGGGCGGCGAGCGAGATGGGGTCACCGGACGGCGTGATCACGGCGGCGACGACGACGATGCCGAGGATGGCGTAGCGCCAGTACTTGAGCAGCTGCTGCGGCGTGATGACGCCCACCAGCTGGAGGAACACGAGCAGCACAGGGAACTGGAAGCCGACGCCGAAGGCGGCCACCATCAGCACCACGAGGCGCACGTACCTGCTGATCTGGAACGCCTGGGTGACGTCGTCACCGCTCCAGGAGATGAGGAACTCCAGGGCCTTGCCGAGGGTCAGGTAGGCGAGGGCCCCGCCGAGGGCGAACAGCGCCACCGACGAGAGGATGAACGGGATGGCGTAGCGCTTCTCCTTGGCGTGGAGGGCCGGCACGATGAAGCGCCAGATCTGCCACATGATCACCGGCAGGGCGAGGATCACGCCGCCGTAGCCGGCGATGCGCAACCGGGTCTCCAGACCCTCGGTCGGTCCGAAGGCGAACAGCGTGGGGTCGCCGTCGGCGTTCACCGACAGTCCGCAGAAGTCCGGCGGCTTGCGCTGGCACAGCTCGTCGTACGGCGCCCGGAGGAAGTCGAGCACCGGGTTGTAGAAGGCGACGATGATGATCATGAACAGCACGATGGCCAGCGCGCAGCGGATGATCCGGACGCGCAGCTCGCCGAGGTGCTCCGTCAGCGTCATCACGTCGTCCGGCGTCTTCATCGGCGTCCGCTGCTGGCGGCGCCGGAAGGCGGGGCTCATGACGTGGTGTTCGTGTCGGCGGTGCTCGGCGGATCGGTCTCACCGGCGAGTGTCCGGTTGATCAACGCAGCCTGCTCGTCGACGTCGGGCCCATCAGGCGCTGCCGGCGCTGGTTCCGGGGCCGCCGCCGCGGGGGTGACCGGCACCGTCCGAACGGGCGGCTTCGGCGGCTTGACCCCGTCGGTGAAGTCGGTCGAGTCGCGCAGCAGATCGGCCGTCTCGCGCATCTCGCGCACCGGCTCGTCGAGCACGCTGCGCACCTCTTCCTGGAACGAGCTGCCCATCTTCTTCAGCTCGGCGTACGTCCGGCCGGCCCGCCGCAGGGCGTCCGGCAGCTTCTCGGGGCCCAGCACCACCAGGGCCAGCAGCAGGATCACGATGATCTCGCTGCCGGACAGGTTGAACACGCGGCGAAGTCTACGGTCCTGCCATCATCGGCCGCGGTGCAACAACGGCTGCCCTCGCTGCTCGCGGACCCCATCGCGTTCGCCCACCGTGGCGCCCGCGCCCACGCCCCGGAGAACACCATCGCGGCCTTCGCGCTGGCCCTCCGCCTCGGCGCGACCGGGCTGGAGAGCGACGTCTGGCTCACCGCCGACGGCGTGCCCGTGCTCGACCACGACGGGGTCGTGCGGCTCGGACGCCGGCGCCGCGCCGTGCGCACCGTGCCGCGCGAGGACCTGCCGGCCCCGATCCCCTCGCTCGCCGACCTGCTCGGCGAGTGCGGCACCGACTACCACCTGTCGCTCGATCTCAAGGACCCCGCCGCCGGACCGCTGGTCATCGACCTCGTCCGCGCCGAGCACCCCGATCTCCTCCCCCGCCTGTGGCTGTGCCACCCCGACATCGACGTGCTCGTCGACCTGCGGCCGGTGGACGCGACCGTCAAGCTCGTCAACTCGACCCGCCTCGCCCACATGCGCGAAGGACCCGAGCGCCGCGCCGCCCGGCTGGCCGCCGCCCGCATCGACGCCGTGAACATGCACCACACCGACTGGACCGGCGGGTTGAGCACGCTGTTCCACCGCTTCGAACGGGTGGCCTTCGGGTGGGACATGCAGTTCGAGCACGTCCTTCGCCCGGCCCTGCGGATGGGCATCGACGGCGTCTACAGCGACCACGTCGACGTCATGGTCGACGCCTTCCGCGCCGAGCTCGGCCGGGTCTAGCGGTCGGAACCTGCTACAGCCATTGCCAGTGCGACTGCGGCCAGAAGACCACGAAGGCGCGGCCGACGAGGTCGTCCTCGTCGATCGGTCCGAGGGCGCGGCTGTCCTGTGAGCCGCCACGGTTGTCGCCCATCACGAACACGTGGTCCTCGGGCACCGTGACGGGCGCCGTCTCACCACCGCAGTTGCCCGGCTGGACGACCTCGGGGTCGAGGTACGGCTCCTCCAACGGCTGGCCGTCGATCAGCACCTGGCAGCTGCGGACCTCGATGGTCTCCCCCGGCAGGGCGATCACCCGCTTGATGAGGTCACGCTCGGAGGCGCCGGTGATCTGGTGGAGCACCACGACGTCGCCCCGGTTGGGGTCGTGCAGCCGGTACGACAGCTTGTTCACGAACACCCGGTCGTCGTCGTGCAGGGTCGTGGACATCGACGTGCCGTCGACCACGAAGTGAGCCAGCACGAACGTCCGCACGAGGAACGCCACGATCAGTGCGACGGCGATGACGACGAACCAGTCGAGCAGCGCGCGGCGGCGTCGCCTCGCAGCCGCCGCCGCGGTCTCCGCCGGCTCGTCGGGCTCGTCGGCGTCCAGCGGCTCGTCGACCGGTGCCGTGTCGGTCACTGCGGGCGCGGGCTCGCCGACCTCATGCTGGTCCGGGTCGATCACAGTGACGTCTGCTCGCTGCGCTCGCTCACAGCGACTCGATGAGCTTCTCGACGCGCTCGTCGCGGCTCTTGAACGGGTCCTTGCACAGCACGGTCCGTTGCGCCTGGTCGTTCAGCTTGAGGTGCACCCAGTCGACGGTGTAGTCGCGCTTGCGTTCCTTGGCCCGGCGGACGAACTCGCCGCGCAGGCGGGCCCGGGTGGTCTGCGGGGGCACGTCGACGGCCGTCTCGATGTCGGCGTCGGTGCACACCCGCTCGACCATGCCACGATCCTGCAGCTTGTGGAACGGGCTACGAGCCCGCGACACGTCGTGGTACTGCAAGTCGAGCAGCTGCACCCGGGGATGGCCGAACGGCAGACCGTGACGGTCCCGGAACGCCTCCAACAACTTGTACTTGATCACCCAGTCGACCTCACGGTCGAGCTTCATCGGGTCGTTCTCGATCGTCGAGACGCAGTGCTCCCACATCTCCAACGCCCGCTGCTCGAGCGGCGGGAAGCCCTTCGTCTCGCCGTAACGCAGCGCCCGGTCGAGATACTCCCGCTGGATGTCCAGCGCCGTGACCTCGCGGCCGTTACCCAGGCGCACCGTGCGCCGGCACGTCGGGTCGTGGCTGATCTCACGGATCGCCCTGATCGGGTTCTCCAACGTCATGTCACGCAACACCACGCTGCGGTCCTCGAGCATCCGCAACATGCACGCCGCCGCCCCCACCTTGAGGAACGTCGTGTACTCCGACATGTTGGAATCACCGACGATGACATGGAGGCGGCGGAAACGCTCGGCGTCGGCGTGCGGCTCGTCACGGGTGTTGATGATCGGGCGGCTGCGCGTCGTCGCCGAACTGACACCCTCCCAGATGTGCTCGGCCCGCTGGGCGATCGAGTACGTCGCCCCACGGGCGGTGTGCAACACCTTGCCGGCGCCGGCATAGATCTGGCGGCTGACCAGGAACGGGATCAACACCTCGGCGTAATGACCGAGATCGTCATGACGGCTGGTGAGGTAGTTCTCATGACAGCCGTAACTGTTGCCGGCCGAGTCGGTGTTGTTCTTGAACAGGTAGATCGTGCCCCGGATCGACTCCTCGGCGAGACGCTGCTCAGCCGACTCGACCAGCGACTCCAGGATCCGCTCCCCCGCCTTGTCATGCACCACCAGCTCATACAGCGAGTCACACTCCGGCGTGGCGTACTCCGGGTGCGAACCGACATCCAGATACAGGCGGGCACCGTTCTGCAAGAACACATTGGAGCTGCGACCCCAACTGACGACACGGCGGAACAGATAGCGGGCCACCTCGTCCGGGCTCAACCGCCGCTGCCCGCGCAACGTACACGTCACCCCGTACTCGTTCTCGAGGCCGTAGATCCGCCTCTCCATCGTCGGTCACGCTACCGGTGGCGGACCCGGCGGAAGCGGCAGTTCAGCTCTTGTCCGCTTTGGCGGCCAATTCGGCCTCGTGGCGGGCGACCATCTCCTCGACCGCCTTCATGTTGCGCTCGGCGAGGTGCTCCCGACCGGCGCGCGCCCGATCGCGGGCCGCTCGTGTGTTCGCCGCGTGACCTTGGAACTCGGGGAAGACGCGCTGCGCGATCAACTCGAAGCTGCGCTTGGTCGCCTCCGGGTTGGCCCACTCGTGGGCGAGGCACATGTAGCACCCGAAGCCGCCGGACTGCTCCTGCAGGCGCTCGATCTGCTCGCACGCCATGTCGGCGGTCCCGATCGAGCCGAGCCCGGACCCGTTGACGAACTCGATCATCTCCTGAGCGGCGTCGGCCGCGCCCACGTCCATCTGCGGGAAGGCGGCGGTGTGCTGGAAGTAGTCGAACCACTCGCGGATGCCGTACTCGACGTCCCGCGCCGCCTGCTCCTTGGTCTCGGCGATGTGCATCAGACCGACGAGGCGCCACTGCAACCGATCGGCGATCGTCCCGAACGTGGCGGCCCGCTCCTCCATCACGTCCCAGTGCAGGCCGAGCACGTCGAACCCGGCCGCCTGGGTGGCGCCGATGGACAGGAGTCCGACGCCGTACCTGCCGGCCAGCCGGGGTCCCGACGGCGAGGCGACAGCGGGCACGGCCACGTCGAAGAGCGGGTTCGAGTAGGGCCGGAGGTTCAGTCGGGCGTCGGTGAGGTTCCACATCTTCGTCTGGCTGGACACCGGCTCCTCGGAGGTGAGCAGGCGCATGATGACATCGAGACCCTCCTCCAACAGGGGCCGCGTCTCGGTGGGATCGAGGCCGAGCATGATGGCGTCCGTCGGCAGCGAGCCCGGGACCGACCCCGAGCATGAACCGGCCACGGGTCAAGTGGTCGAGCAGTACGGCACGTTCGGCGACCATGTACGGGTTGTGGTAGGCGACGCTGATCACACCCGTCCCCAGCTTGATGTGGCGGGTGCGCTCGGCGGCGGTGGCGATGAAGATCTCGGGCGAGGCGATCAACTCCGTTCCGGCGGAGTGGTGCTCGCCGATCCACGCCTCGTCCCAGCCGAGCCGGTCGAGGTGCTGGATGAGCTCGATGTCCCGTTCGATGGCCAGCGTGGGGTTCTCCCCCGCCTGGTGGAACGGCGCCATGAAGATGCCGAAGCGCAGTCGGTCGCTCATCTGTACCCCCTCGGACGGTGGACGGACCCGGCCGTTCAATGTAGGACACGGAAGCGCAGGCTCGATCCGGGCCGCGCCTGGCCGACGACCGCCAGCGGCCGCCGGGTCGACGACGGCGAGCACCGGGTAGCCGCCGGTGGTGGGGTGGTCGGCCAGCATCACGACGGGCCGGCCGTCGTGGGGCACCTGGATGGCGCCGGTCACCAACCCCTCGCTCGGCAGCTCGGCGTCGTCGCGGCGCGGCAGCTGCGCCCCACGCAGGCGGACGCCCACCCGGCTGACGTCCGGCGACACGGTCCAGGTGGCCGCGGCGAGCGCGTCGAGGGCACCGGCGGCGAACCAGTCGAGGCGCGGTCCCGGCCACACCGGCACCGGCCCGTCGGGCGCCGCGCTCGGCGCCTGGTCGACGACGATCGGCGTGCCCGGGTCGACGCCGGCGGGCAGCTCCTCGCCGGCGCGGACGGGCGGCGGGCCGAGACCCGAGCGCGAGTCCTGACTGCGCGACCCGAGCACGGGTGCGACGGCGATCCCACCGCGAACGGCGAGGTAGCTCCACATGCGGTCTTCGGGAACCGGCACCGTCAGCTCCTCGCCGGCGCCGAGCGTGCGGACGGCGGCGTCCGTCGTGACCGCGACCACGACGGCGCCCCGCGCCCGCACGCGCAGACCGCCGGCCGTCTCCAGCACGGCGGCGCCGTCGTCGTTGCCGACCAGCCGGTTGACGAGCCTCGCCGCATCGATGTCGACGGCACCGCTCGGCGGGACACCGAGGTGGGCGTGGCCCGGGCGGCCGTGATCCTGGATCGTCGTGGCCCACCCGGCGTCGACGACGAGCAGGCCGCTCACGTCGCGACGAAGCGGACGGTCGTGCCCGGGCCGACGAGGGCAGGCGGATCGCGGCCGGCGTCCCAGAGGGCGGCGTCGGTGCGTCCGAGGAGGTGCCAGCCGCCTGGCGACGCGGACGGGTACACGGCGGTGTACTCGGCGGCGATGGCGACCGCGCCGGCGGGCACCCTCGTGCGCGGGGTCGGCCGGCGGGGCAGGTGGAGGCGGCGGTCGAGGCCGCGCAGGTACCCGAACCCCGGCGCGAAGCCGCAGAACGCGCAGCGGTAGGTGGCGGCGCTGTGCCGGGCGACCACCTCGTCCCGGGAGAGACCGGTCGCCTCGGCCACCGCGCCGAGGTCCTCGCCGTCGTACACGACGGACAGCTCGACGACCGGCGCGCCGGCGTCGGCGGCCCCGGGCGCGGGCTCGACGGACGCCAGCCACGGCGCGAGGTCGTCGGGGCGGTCGGCCGTCACGAGCACGGTGGTCGCGCCGGCCACGACGTCGATCAGGCCGACGGGCGCCGAGGCCCGCAGCGCGTCGGCCAGTGCCACGGGGTCGCCGTCGGTCTCCAGCAGCCACGCCCGCGGCCCGCACGGCAGGACCCGCCGCATCAGGCGGTGAAGGGGTGGACGGCCACGCCGGCGTCGTCGAGAGCGTCGCGCACCGCCCTGGCCAGGTCGACGGCGCCCGGCGAGTCGCCGTGCACGCACAGCGAGCGGGCCTCGACGGCGACCACGCTGCCGTCGACGGCGAGCACCTCGTGCTCGGTCGCCAGGCGGACCGCCCTGGCGGCGACCTCGGCCGGTTCGACGACGAGGGCGTCCGGCTCCGAGCGCGGCACGAGGCGGCCGTCGCGGAGGTAGGCGCGGTCGGCGAAGGCCTCCGCGACCGGCTCGAGGCCGGCCGCTTCGGCCGCCCGCAGCAGCAGCGAGCCCGGCGCGCCGAGCACGGCGAGCGAGGGGTCGTACTCGGCCGCCGCGGCGACCACCGCATCGGCCTGCGCGGGATCGCCGATCGTCGCGTGGTACAGCGCGCCGTGCGGCTTGATGTAGGCGACCTCGCTGCCGGCCACCTGGGCGAAGGCGTCGAGCGCACCGAGTTGGTAGAGCACCGCGTCGCGCAGATCGCGGGGGTCGATGTCGATGTACCTGCGGCCGAAGCCGAGCAGGTCCGGGTACCCGACCTGCGCACCGATGGCGACGTGGTTGGCCACGGCCGCGGCGCACACCGTCCGCAGCGTGGTCGGGTCGCCGGCGTGGAAACCGCACGCCACGTTGGCGCTCGTCACGATCTCCAGCAGGGCCTCGTCGTCCCCGAGGCGCCAGACACCGAAGGATTCCCCGAGATCGCTGTTCAGGTCGATCGAGGTCATCGGGCCAATGTAGAGCGGGGCGCGATCATCGCTGGATGGAACCACGTGTCTCGGTGATCACGCTCGGTGTGGCCGACGTCGCCCGCGCCCGGGCCTTCTACGAGGCGATCGGGTGGGCCAGCCCCTCGCCGCCGGGCGACATCGCCTTCTTCCAGGCGGGTTCGCTGATCGTCGCGGTGTGGGGCCGTGACCACCTGGCCGCCGACAGCGCCGTCGTCGACGGCGGCGGTTGGGGTGGCGTCACACTCGCCCAGAACGTCGCCACGCCGGCCGACGTGGACGACGTGCTGGCGGCCGCCGAGGCGGCCGGGGCGACCATCGGCCGTCCCGGCGCCGAGACGTCGTGGGGCGGGTACTCCGGGATCTTCGTCGACCCGGACGGCCACCCGTGGGAGGTGGCCCACAACCCGCACTGGATCCTCGACAGCGACGGCTCGGTGCGGCTGCCGCCGAGCTGACCGGTCAGCGGTCGTGCTCGTCGGCCTCGGCGTCGGCCTTCGTGGGGTGCACGGTGCCGGGCGGGTGCTCGGGCGGCGCGTACAACGAGTACAGCTTGAGCTCGGTGTCGCCGGTGTTGAGCACGTCGTGCCACGTGCCGGCGGGCACGATGATCCCCCAGTCGTCGCCGATCATGTGCTCCTCGTCGATCCGATCCTCCGTGCGCCCGAAGCGCACGCGACCCTGGCCCTGCTCGATGCGGAGGAACTGGTCGACGTGGTCGTGCATCTCCCACCCGATGTCCTCGCCCGGCGCCAGCGACATCACGGTCAGCTGCAGGTGGCCACCTGTGAACACCACCTGTCGGAAGTCGGAGTTGGCGAGGGTGACGGCCTCGATGTCGGCAGCCCACCCCAGTTCGGCAACGTCGTCGGTCATGCCCTGGGGTCTACCAGCCTGGGGCAGGGCTCAACCGCCGAGGAAACCGGCGACCGTCTCGTCGCTGAGGCGCCGGAAGCAACGGCGTCCGGTGCCGCGGGCGAGCACGGCCACCTCGAGCTCGGTGGCCGGCAGCGTGCGCTCCGGACCGCTGAGCGCCGCGGCGCCGGCGCGCACGGCCGCGGCGACGTCGAGCCCCTCGGCGAAGGACTCGGCCATGCGGGTGGTGATGGCGTCGGCGTCGCCGCCGAGCACCGTGTAGTCGCGCTGGTCGAACACCGTGCCGTCGTAGAGGATGTGGAACATCTGGTCGCTGTCGGGCGTCACGCCGACCTCGGCGACCAGGATCTCCACCTCCATCGGCTTCATCTCGTGGGTGAAGATCTGGCCGAGGATCTGGGCGTACTGGTTGGCCAGGCTGCGGGCGTCGACGTCGTCGCGGCTGTACTGGAAGCCCTTGAGGTCGGCAGCGCGGACCCCGGCCACGCGCAGCTGATCGAACTCGTTGTACTTGCCGACGCCGGCGAAGGCGATGCGGTCGTAGATCTCGCTCACCTTGCGCAGCGTCTCGGAGCTGTTCTCGGCGACGATCGCCACGCCCTCGGCGTAGCGCAGGGCGACCAGCGCGCGACCCCTGGCGATGCCCTTCCCGCGTAGTCGGCGCGGTCCTTCATCACCTGCTCCGGCGCGACGTAGAACGGCATGCTCATGACGGGCGTGCTCCTGTGCGAGCGAGCGAGCGCCAGCGAGCGAGCGGTCGGCAACGGCCTGCGTGGCCGGGGAACGCCATGGAGGCATGCTCATGACGGGCGTGCTCCTGTGCGAGCGAGCGAGCGCCAGCGAGCGAGCGGTCGGCAACGGCCTGCGTGGCCGGGGAACGCCATGGACGGCATGCTCATGACGACACGCCTTCTCGGCGGATCTCCTCGGCGATGCGCTGGTAGCGCTCGAGCCAGCTCCTCGTCGCTGACGCGGCTGAAGCCGTCGACGGTGACGGTGGCGACGATCGGGTAGATCCCGCGCAGGGCGTCGGGGCCGCCGGTGGCGGAGTCGGCGTCGGCCGCCTCCCACAGGGCGCGGCAGGCGAGATCGAGCGAGGCGTCACGGTCGAGGCCGTCGCGGTAGCCCATCTTGATGACCGTGCCGGCGTGCAAGCTGCCGGAGCCGGTGGCGACGTACTCGCGCTCCTCGTAGCGCCCGCCGGTGATGTCATAGGCCCACAGCCGGCCGAGGGCGCGGCGGGCGTCCCAGCCGGCGAAGATCGGCACGACCCCCAGCCCCATCAGCGCCGCCTGCAGGTTGCCGCGGATCATCATCGAGAGCTGGTTGGCCTTGCCCTCCAGGCTGAGGGGCGTCCCCTCGACCTTCTCGTAGTGCTCGAGCTGGAGCTGGAAGAGCCGGATCATCTCCATCGCCGGGCCGGCGGCTCCGGCGATGGCGACGGCGCTGTGGCGGTCGGCCTCGACGACCTTCTCCATCGACCGGTGGCTGATCAGGTTGCCGGCCGTGGCGCGGCGGTCCCCGGCCATGACGACGCCGTCGGCGTAGCGCATCGCCACGCACGTGGTGCCGTGGGGGACGCCGCCGAGCGCGTCGCCGTCGCCGCGCAGGTTGGGCTCCGGCGCACCCGTGCGCCGGAGCAGTTCAGGGAAGCTGGACCCCGGATCGTCACCCGGGGTGAACATGGGCATGCCCATGGACGGTTACTGCCCGCCCTTCTGCACGTACGACTTGACGAAGTCCTCGGCGTTCGTCTCCAGCACCTCGTCGATCTCATCGAGCAGATCATCGAGCTCGGCCTTCAACTTCTCGCCGCTCTCCGACACCGGCGGTGCGGTGTCGACGACCTCTTCCTCCGTCGTGCGGGGGGTCTGCTTCTGCTTGTGCGTCCGTTCGGCCATCTGCTCGGCGCCTCCTTCGCTGCCGTCCCTCGCCGCCTAGGAGCCGAGGCGCTCGAGGAGCTCGACCGCAGTGTCGCTCTCGTCGATCAACCTAGCCACGTGGTCTGCTGTTCCGCGCAGCGGCTCCATCATCGGCACCCGGCGCAACGGCTCGCGCCCGATGTCGAACACCATCGAGTCCCAGTTGGCCGCGACGATCTCGTCCGGGTACTTGGCGAGGCAGCGGCCGCGGAAGTAGGCCCGGGTGCTCGTCGGCGGCTCGGTGATCGCCCGGGTGACGTCGTCGGGATCGACGAGCGTCTCGAGACCGGCCCGGCTGGCCAGACCGCGGGCCGGCCGCAGGTCGTGGTACTGCAGGTCGATCGCCTTGAGGTGCGCCGATCCCGGTGCGACGCCGTGACGTTCGGCGTAGCCGTCGACGAGCCGGCGCTTGGCGACCCAGTCGACCCAGTGGGCGACCGAGGCCGGGTCCTGCTCGAGGCCGGCGAGCACGCGCTCCCACCGGCTGAGGATGTCCTGCCCGACGGTCTCGTCGACGCAGGCGAGGCCGTGCAGCTGCTCGTACTTGTGGGCCCGCTCGAGCAGGCCCCACTGGATCTCCAGCGCGGTGGCCCGGCGGCCGTCGCGCAGCATGATCGTCCGGGTGAGCGTCGGGTCGTGGCTCACCTGGCGGATCGCCGACACCGGGCTGCCGAGCAGCCAGTCCTCGCCGAGCGCGTCGTCCTCGATCATCGCCAGCACGATCGCCGTCGTGCCGACCTTGAGGTAGGTGGCGACCTCGCTCATGTTGGCGTCGCCGACGATGACGTGCAGACGGCGGTACTTCTGGGCGTCGCAGTGCGGCTCGTCGCGGGTGTTGACGATCGGCCGCTTGAGCGTCGTCTCCAGGCCGACCTCCTCCTCGAAGAAGTCGGACCGCTGGCTCAGCTGGTACGGCACGTGGTCGCTGGGCAGGCCGGGCAGCTCGCAGCCGACCTTGCCGGCACCGGTGAAGATCTGGCGGCTCACGAAGTGCGGGGTGACCTGGGCGACGATCCGGCCGAAGGGCGTCTCCCGCGCCAGCAGGTAGTTCTCGTGGCAGCCGTAGCTGTTGCCCTTGCCGTCGGAGTTGTTCTTGTAGACGACGACCTCGGCCGCGCTGCGATGCGGCGAGCTTGGCGTTGGCGTGGACCATGCTGCGGCGGATGATCTCCTCGGCGGCGCGGTCCCAGCGCACGGCCTCGAGGGCGGTCGCCACCTCGGGGATGGAGATCTCCGGGTGGGCGTGGTCGACGTAGTAGCGGGCGCCGTTGGTGAGCACGGCGTTGACGAGGGTGGTCTCGATCTCGGGGGCGATCGACTCCTCGAGGCTGAAGCCGCGGGCGTCGTTGGCCGGCTGCTCGTCGTCGAAGTCCCACCCGACCCGGCCGGACTGCCGGCTGGTCGTCGCGGCGACGTAGGCGTTGATCAAGAGCGACGACGCCGACACCGGGTTGTTCTCGGCGCCGCGCACGACGATGCCGTACTCGGTCTCGATGCCGCAGACCTTCGGCAGCGCCATGGGTGGACCCTAGCGGCACCCCGCCCGCTCGCCCCGGCACTTCCAACGCCGCGTTTGTGCGCTGGCCATCGCCAGGCGCGCGGTTGTCGCACAAACGCAACGATCACCCGCCCACGGCCCCGCCCACCCGGTCGTTGTGACACCCCCGGCGTACCGTCCCGCGCACCGACGTCCCCCGATTGTTCGTTGGCGGTCGGTCCACGGACCGCCGCCGCACAAACGTGGAGGATCGCGGTGTTGGAGGACCTGGCGGAGCGGCAGGACGGGGTGGTCAGCGTGGCGCAGGCGGTGGCGTCGGGGTTGAGTCCCGGGCAGATCGGGAGGCGGCGGGCTGCCGGGCGGTACCGGCGGAGCCGGCGGGGCGTCGTGCCGATCGCCGGCGTGCCGCCGTCCTGGCGTCAGGCGGTGCGCATCGCCTCGATCGCCGCCGGCGCCGACGTCGTCGTCTCGCACGCCAGCGCGGCGCGGCTCTACGGAGTGGAGCTCCCCCGCTCGGTGCACCCGCGCTGGCGGCGCGACAACGTGTTCATCGAGCTCGCCGGACCGCTGCCGCGCCACGTCCGGCTCGACGGCGTACGTGGGCACCGGTCGGGCACGTGGGAGTCCGGCGACGTTCGCCGCATCGCCGGGATGGCGGTGACCTCACCACTGCGCACCGTGATCGACCTCAGCTCGCGGCTCGGCATCGACGGCACCGGCCGTCTCGTCGACGAGCTGCTGCGCCGGCGTCTGCTCACCGTCGACGAGCTCCGTGCACGCGTGATGACGCTGCGGCCGGCACCGGGCCGGTCGGTGCGCGTGCTGCGAGCCGTCGCCGCGGCGAGGTCACCGCAGTACGACGCCGGCGAGTCCACCCTCGAGGCACGCATCCGGCGGGTCATCGAGCGCAAGGGATTCCCGGCGCCGGACGGCCAGCACTGGGTGCGTGACGGCCCGTTCGCCGTCCGGCTCGACTTCGCCTACCCCGACGTGAAGGTGTACCTGGAGGGCGACGGCTTCGGGTTCCACCGCATGGCCTCGGACCTCGACCGTGACGTGCGCCGCCGCAACGGGCTCGTCGAGCGGGGCTGGCTCGGCCTCCACTTCACATGGCGGATGACGGATGCGGAGATCGAGGCCCACCTCGCCTCGTTGTACGACCGCGCGACCCGTCAGTGGCGGCTGCCGAGGTGAGCGCGCCCCGCGTCACCGCGTTTGTGCGCCGGCCGTCGCCCGGCGAGCGGTCAACGAACAAACGCGGAGGGCTACAGGTACTGGCCGGTGGCGACGCGCTCGATGGCGCGGCCGCCCTTGGGGTCGGCGTCGCGGCCCTCGTTGACGAGGGTGCGGATGAACACGATGCGCTCGCCCTTCTTGCCCGAGATCTTCGCCCAGTCGTCGGGGTTGGTCGTGTTGGGCAGGTCCTCGTGCTCCTTGTACTCCTGCTTGATCGACGCCACCAGGTCCTCGGTGCGCACGCCCCGCTCGCCGCCGCCGATCACCCGCTTGATCGCCAGCTTCTTGGCCCGCCGCACGATGTTCTCGATCATCGCCCCCGACGCGAAGTCCTTGTAGTACAGGACCTCCTTGTCGCCGTTCTGGTAGGTGACCTCGAGGAAGCGGTTGTTCTCGTCCTCGCGGTACATCTCCTCGACGGTCGCCTCGATCATGTCGGGCACCTTCAGGCCGGCGCCGATCGGGATGTCCTCGGTGAGGTAGCGGGCGAAGATCTGCCCCGCCGCGCCGGCCTTGGGCCGCTCGATCTTGATCTTCACGTCGAGCCGTCCCGGGCGCAGGATCGCCGGGTCGATGAGGTCCTCGCGGTTGGTCGCGCCGATGACGATGACGTTGCGCAGCCCCTCGACGCCGTCGATCTCGGCGAGCAGCTGCGGCACGATCGTCGACTCCATGTCCGACGAGATGCCCGAGCCCCGGGTGCGGAACATCGAGTCCATCTCGTCGAAGAACACGATGACCGGCCAGCCCTCTTCGCTCTTCTCCCTGGCCCGCTGGAACACCAGCCGGATCTGCCGCTCGGTCTCGCCGACGTACTTGTTGAGCAGCTCGGGGCCCTTGATGTTGATGAAGTAGCTGCGCCCCTTCTCGCCGCCCGACGCCGCCGCCACCTTCTTGGCCAGGCTGTTGGCGACGGCCTTGGCGATGAGCGTCTTGCCACACCCGGGCGGCCCGTACAGCAGGATGCCCTTGGGGGCCGGCAGCCGGTGCTCGGCGAACAGGTCCTGGTGGAGGAACGGCAGCTCGACGGCGTCGGCGATCTGCTCGATCTGGTCGTCGAGCCCGCCGATGTCGGCGTAGGAGATGTCGGGCACCTCCTCCAGCAGGAGGTCCTCGACCTCCGGCCGCGGCAGCTTCTCCAGCAACAGGTTCGACCGCGTGTCGAGCCGCATCGTGTCGCCCGGGCGGAGGTGGATCCCACGCACGGCGTCGGCCAGCTCGCAGACCCGCTCCTCGTCGGCGCGGCCGACGACCAGCGCCCGCACGCCGTCCTCCATGACCTCCTTCACCGACACCACCTCACCGGTGAGCTCGGGCTGGCGGGCGAGGATCACGTTGAAGCTCTCGTTGAGCACCACCTCGCTGCCGCGGTCGAGCGCCTCGACGTCGATCTCCGGGTGTGTGGCGACCTTCATCTTGCGGCCGCTGGTGAGGATGTCGACGGTGCCGTCCTCGTTCTTGCCGACGACCACGCCGTACGCCGACGGCGGCTGGGTCAGCTTGTCGACCTCGTCGCGCAGCGTGGCGATGTGCTCGCGCGCCTCCCGCAACGTGTAGCTGAGCTTCTCGTTCTGGGCGACCGCCTGGGCCAGCTGGCCCTTGGTCTCGAGCAGGCGCTCCTCGAGGGCGCGCACCCGCTTGGGCGCGTCGGCCAGCCGGGCGCGCAGGTGGGCGATCTCCTCACCGAGAGCATCGACCTGGGCGCGGAGCGCCTCGGTGGACTCGTCACCCGGCTGCGGCACGCTGCGCTCCTCTCTGTCGATCTGCGGGCGACGCTACACGCGCGCCCCCCGTTCCCCTCGACATGTTGCGAAGCGCGAACGATGTGTTCACAGGACTGCTACACAGGGCGCTCGCCGTGGAGGTGGCACGGCCGAGCTGCCCCGACGCGTGCTACTTCGGCTGGCCCGGCGAGCGCTTCTGGGTCGACGCCGCAGGCGTCTCCTCGGTGCCGTTCCCGTGGCCGAAAAGAGTGATGGCGTTTCCACGTCGCCCGCCGTGTAAACTCGTGGCGTACCGTCCCCACCTCAAGGGAGCTGCGACGAGATGAAGGTCTGGATCGATCAGGATCTGTGCACGGGCGACGGCCTGTGCGAGGAGATCGCCCCCGACGTGTTCACCCTGCTCGACGACGGCCTCGCCTACGTCAGGGAGGGCGACAAGATCTTCGCTGCGGCGAAGGGCAACGCGCAGGGTGCCGAGGGCCTCGCCGACATCCCCGACGGACAGCTCGATGCCGTCATCGAGTCCGCCGAGGAGTGCCCCGGCGAGTGCATCTACATCGAGCCCTAGGTTTCGACCGACCGGCGCTGGCCCCGCCCGAGGAACCTCGCGGTGGTGAGGAAGCCGGTGTGGGCGACCATGCGATGGTCCGGGCGCACCGCTTGACCGTCGACGTGCCAGCCGCGGTGGAGCACCTCGATGGTGCGGGCGTCGATCCACTTGCCCTTGAGCGCCTCGCGCGCCTGCGCCGCCTGCATGATCGACGGCGTGTAGGCCACGAGGATCCCGCCGGGCACGAGCACGCCCTCGGCGTGCGGCACGACCTGCCACGGCTCGGGCAGGTCGAGCACGACCCGGTCGAACGGCCCGTCGTCGATCCCGTCGTAGCTATCGCGTAGCTCGACGCGGTAGCGGGCCAGCGCCTCCTCGCCGAGGAAGCTGCGCACGTTGCTGCGCGCCCGGTTGGCGAAGTCGATGCGCAGCTCGTAGCCGACGATGTCGGCGCCCCACCGCAACATCGCCATCGACAGCGCGCCGGAGCCGACACCGGACTCGAACACGCGGGCGCCGGGCGCGATGTCGGCGAGCATCCCGATCGGCCCGAGGTCCTTGGGGTAGATCACCTGCGCGCCACGCGGCATCTCCACGACGAAGTCCTCGAGCGTCGGGCGCAGCACCGTGTAGTCGGCGCCGCGGGTCGACCGCACGACGGCGCCCTCCGACCGGCCGGCGATGTCGGCGTGCGGCACGTAGCCGGCGTGGCTGTGGAACTCGCCGCCGTCCTTCAACTCGACGAGGTAGCGCCGGCGCTTGGCGTCGAGCAGGAGGACGCGTTCGCCCAGCCGGAGTGGGCCGCTCACTTGGGTGCGCGGCCCGTGACCCCCCGCAGGATCAGCGTCTCGCCCGGACGGATGCTTCTCGACGGCGACGGTGACCGGGTCCGATCCGAGCACCCGGCGCAGGATGCGCCGGCCGATGATGGCGAAGGCGATCAGCTTCCAGAGCCGGCTCTCGCCGAACAGCCCGTCGACCATCGCCCGCCGGACGACGACCATCGACGGCGTCGGGAACAAGGGCAGCCGCGGTGACGCCATCGTCACACCCGCCTGATCTCGACGTAGGTCGTCTTCTTCTTCCCGCTGCGCTTCCCGAGCAGGAAGACCAGCAGCACGAGCAGCACGCCCCCGACGGTGGCGGCGGTGACCAGCGTGCTCCGGCGGTCGTCGACCTTGTGCTGAACGCCCTGTTGCAACGCGCGGAGTCGCGCTTCGAGGTCGTCGCGGGTGATCTTCTCGGTCGGCGCCGGTTCCACTCGCTTGGCCATCACTCCGGTTCCTTGTTCAGGCTGGTGCGGTTGATGCGGCTGACGGCAAGGGCGATCAGCCCGACGGCCACCAACAGCACGATCACGTAGGGCAGCCACGACAGCGAGCCAGTGGCCGAGCGCTCCCACTCCGTCTGGATCACGCGCAGCAGCCCGAGGAGCAGGATGCACAAGCCCAGCCCGAGCACCGCCGCGCCGGCCACGCCCATCCCGAGCCATCGCCCGACACCCTGGAGGGGGCCCAGCGTCTCTTGCTGGACGTAGCGCTTGAGGAAGTCGACCAGGCCCCCGATGTCGGTGGCGTCGTCCGGAGGCGTGCTCGAGCGCGGGGCCGTCACGGTGTGAGGTTCTATCACGCCCGCCATCAGGTCAGACGGAACCGCAACATCGCCTCGACGTCGTCGAGGCTCTCGGCGAGCAGGTCGAGGCGGACGGCCGGCGACGGCGCGCACAGCAGCCGGTAGCGGTCGGCCGGACCAACGGGCGACAGGGCGACGAGGTGGTACGAGGCGACCAGCGGGTCGTCGCTGATGGCGCTGAGGTCGATGTCGCCAGGAACCTCGCCGAGCTGGGCGGCCAGGGCCAGCACGGCGCGCAGGCGGTCGGTCTGGCCGGCGACCAGTTCGGCCAGCCCGGCCGGCGTCCGGATCGTCGTCTGGCCAGTCATCGACGTCGGCCAGCGGGTACGGGTCGTCGGGCAGCCAGGCCAGCACGCGGATGCGCCGCGTGCCGACGGCCACCAGCGAGTAGCGACCGTCGTCGAGCGCCCGCACCTGGACCATGCGGGCGACGACACCGACCGTGGCCCGCTGGTCGCCGCCACCGACCTCGCTCCCCCGTTCGATCAACGTGACGCCGAACTCGGGGTCGCCAGTGTCGTCGGCGAGGCAGTCGATCACGAGTTGCCGGTACCTGGGTTCGAAGACGTGCAGCGGCAGGACGCCGCCGGGCAGCAGCACCGTGCCGAGCGGGAACATCGGCATGACCGCCACGACGCCACCGTAGGGTGGCCGCGTTTGTGCGCTGGACATCGCATGGCGACGTGTCAACGAACAAACGCGGATGCGGGCGGCTACCGCGGCGCCAGGTCGGCCGGCGAGGGGCCCGCTGGGTAGGTCGCCAGCGTGTCGGCGAAGGCGTCCCAGATCGGCCGGTACACGCTCTGGTCGGTGAGCGTTCCGGCCGCGTTGAGCAGCAGCGAGAACTCGATCGTCGCCCCGCCGTCGACCGGCACGTACCCCGAGAGCGTCTTCACCGCCGGCGGGTCGGCGTTGTAGGGGGCGTTGCCGAGCGTCCCGGTCTTGGCCTGCATCCGCCCGGCGAGCGCCGAGTCCGTGAACACGTCGGCCAGCGTGCCCGAGACGCCGGCGACGGGCAGGCCGGCGCCCAGGGGGTCGGTGGGCCCGCTGCGGGCGAGGACCCCGAGCAGCAGGCCGCACGTCGCACGGTTGTCGTTGCTCAGCCCCGAGCCGTCGGCCAGCACCACGCCCTCCATCGGCAGACCCCACGACTGCAACGTCGACGCGATGGCCGCGAGCCCGGCGTCGCGGGTGCCGGTGCCGGCGCTCGCCACGCCGAGCTCCTTGACGAGCAGTTCGGCGGTGTTGTTGTCGCTCGTCGCCAGCATCTCGCCGACGATCGCCGACATCGGGGCCGACGGGACCGACGCCAGCACGGTGGTGCCGGCCGGCGTCGCACCGGCCCGGGGCGCGCCGGCGACGGCGATGCCGCGTTCGGCGAGCAGCTGGGTCAGCTCGCGCGCCGCGGCCTCGGAGGGGTCGGCAGCCCGCAGCGAGTCGCCGGTGACGCGGGCGTCGTTGACGAGCAGGGCGTCGTACGGCCCGGCCTCGATGCCGCGCACGTCGTTGACCCAGCTCGGGGCGAACAGCTCGTCGTCGTAGCGGCTGCCGTCGCCGACCACCGAGCCGTCGATGCGCTGGACGCCGGCGGCGACGATGGCGTCGGCGAGGACGTCGAGCGACGTCGGCGACGTGACCGGGTTGGGGTCGTTCTGCACGGGATACGTCGAGCTGGTCAGGAGCGGGTCACCGCCACCGACGAGGTAGACGTCCCCTGCCAGCACGCCACCGGGCGCCGGTGCCGCCGACCGCAGCTCGGTCGTGTACGTGAAGTCGGGCCCGAGCACGTCCAGCGCCACGGCACCGACGAGCAACTTCTGGTTGCTGGCCGGGATCACGGGCACGTCAGCGCGCACCGAGCCGGCGGCGACGCCGTCGACAGCGACCGAGACGCACGAGGGGGCCTCCAGCGAGGCGGCGAAGGCGTCGACCTCCTCGCTGAACGAGGCCAGGTTCAGGTCGCGCGCCAGCACCCCCGGCGCCCGGCGGAACGAGAGCAGCGGGGTCGTCAACGGCGCCGCTGGTGGCGGTGGCGCCACGAGCGTCGTGGTCGTGGGCGGAGGGTCGGCACCCTCGGCCCGGCCGGATGCCCATCGCCACAGCGCAAACAGCGCGACCGTCGGTACGAGCGCCAGCGCGATGAGCACGACGACGGGGTTGAGCGCCGAACGGCGCGCCGGGCTCACCGCAGCGTCCGGCTCCGGTGGCGAGCGTCGCGGTACAGGTGGCCGAGGGCGGTGACGGCACGGTTGCCGCTCGGGTAGCACAGCCGGCCGGTCGCCCGCACGGCCGCCGGTCCGGCGTTCGCCGGGTCGGCGACGGCCAGCTCGGTGGCGGTCATGATCGGCTTGCCGGTCGACTCGCTGAGCTCGGCGGCGGCCTCGGCGAAGCGAGCGTCCTGGCGCTCGTGGTAGGTGACGATGCGCTCGAGGCCGTGGTCGGGGAAGAAGCGGCCCTGGCGCATCATCCTGGCCTGGTTCGACTGGATGCCGATGCCGAGGTACACGATGCTGTGGACCTCGGGGTGCTCGGCGATCAGCCGCATCACCTCCGGGATGGTGTCGCGGGTCTCGCCGCCGGCGCAGTCGACGGGGTTGTTGCGGCTCCAGCGCGGCGGCAGCAGTCGGTCGATCGCCGTGCCCAGGTCGTCGGGCAGCGCCAGCAGGTGGAGGTCCGGGTCGCGGGTGACGGCGTCGGCCGTCACGACGCCCCAGCCGCCGGCGGTGGTCAGCACCACCACGTTGGGGCCGGCCGGTGCCGGCTGGGTGGCGAACGTGGCGGCCGCCTCGAAGGCCTCCTCCACCGTCGCCGCCCGCGTGATCCCGGCCGCCCGGCACTCGCCGTCGACGATCTTGTCGTCGGCGGCCAGGGCGCCGGTGTGGCTCGCCGCGGCGCGGGCGCCGCCCTCGGTGGCGCCGCCCTTGACGAGCACCAGCGGCTTGCGGGCCGCGGCGGTCCCGAGCCGGTCGAACAGCGCCCGGCCGTCCGTGATGCCTTCCAGGTAGGCGAGGCCGACGGCAGTCGCCGGATCGCCGGCATAGAAGTCGAGGTAGTCGGCCACGTTCACGGCGGCGGCGTTGCCGGCCGACACGGCCCGGCTGATCCCGACCCCGGTGACCGTGGCCATGTTCATGAAGCTGGACACGAAGTTGCCGCTCTGGCTGGCGACGCCGATGCGCCCGGCTGGTGGGTACGGCGCCACGATCTGCGCGCACAGCGACGACCGGTGTGCTGACCACCCCCTGGCCGTTCGGCCCGGCGAGGAGGATCCCGAGCTCGTCGGCCAGCGCCACCAGCTCGGCCTCGGCTCGCCGGCCCTCGTCGCCGGCCTCGCCGTACCCGGCCGACGTCAGGAAGGCGGCGCGCACCCCCTTGGCGGCGCAGGCCCGCAGCAGCGCCACGTTCGCCGACGCCGGCGTGCACACGAACACGAGGTCGACGACGCCGTCGGGCAGGTCGGCGACGTCGGTGAGGGTGCGCACGCCGAGCACCTCCTCGCCGGCCAGGTTGGTGCCGAAGACGGCCCCGGCGTACCCACTGGCGAGCAGGTTGTGCAGCGACACGAAGCCGAACTTGCCGGGGTGGGTCGAGGCGCCGGCGATCAGCACGCCCCGCGGCTCGAACAGGGCCCGGAACTGCTCGGCGGTCGGGCCCGGCCGCCGAGCGGCGACGGCGGAGGCGGCCGGCCCGTCGGCCAGCTCGACGAGGGCGTCGACGGCCACGGGCACGCCGTCGGGCCGCACGATCAGCGGGTTGAGGTCGACGCTCGCCACGTCCGGCCGGCTGGTGCCGACGCGGCCGAGGGCGACCAACGTGGCGGCGAGCGCGTCGCGGTCGACCGGCGCCTCGCCGCGGAACGCACCGAGCAGTCGCTGGGTCGCCAGCTGGTCGATCATGTCGTGGGCACTCGCCGCGTCGACCGCGGCCGCCGGGCGGAACACGACGTCGGCCACGGCCTCGGCGAGGACGCCGCCGACGCCGAGCATCACGGTCGGCCCGAACTGGGCGTCGCGGACCAGCCCGGCGATCAGCTCGCGGTTGCCGCGCACCATCGGCGCGACCAGCACGCTGACCGCGCCATCGGCCGGCGTGGCGGCGGTCAACAGCTCCGCCGCGGCCCGCCGCACCGCCTCGGCGTCGCCGAGGCCCAGCCGCACCAGCCCACGCTCGGTCTTGTGGGCGATCGCATCGCCGTTCAGCTTGGCGACGACCGGGAAGCCGAGGTCGGTGGCGGCCTCCGCGGCCTGGTCGGCCGTCGCGACGACGCGCTCGTCGACGAGCGGCACGCCGAGGCCGCCGAGCAGCCGCTTGGAGTCGTGTTCGGAGAGCGTGCGGTCCGCCATCGGGCCGACACGGTAGTGACGGCGCCGGCGTTCCGGCCGGATCAGGCGGCCGAGGTACCCAGGCGTTGCCGCCGGCCGGTGCCGAGCGCCCGCCGCCGGCACGCCGCGCGCGCCAGCCGGCCGGCACCGGCCACCCGCCCGCTCTCGTGGCGCAGCACGTCGCGCTCGTCGGCGTCGAACCAGCGCTCGACCAGCGGCCCGAAGAGGCGCTGCTCTCGCGCCAGCTGGCCGCGCAGGACGTGGTCGAGGGCGGCCGCGAGGTCCGTGGCCTTGGCCAGCCACCACGACTCGGCGCCGAGGCCGAACGACAGCACGCCGAGGGCGTCACCGAGGTCACCGAGCAGCTGGTCGACCCAGGCGTGGTCGGCGGCCAGCGTGTCGAGCGCCCGCTGGTCGAGGCCACCGCGGGCGGCCAGGGCGGGCACGATCATCGCGTCGACGAGGTCGTGGTAGCTGCGCACCTGGCGAGCGAGGCCGGCGAACCAGCGGTCGAGCGCGCGCTGGCGGCGGCGATCGGTGGGTTCGACCTGCTCGAGGGCGTTGAGCAGGTCGGACGCGCTGACGGCGAGGCCGCTGCGCACCTCGGTGAGGGCATCCGCCCGCTCCGCCGCTTCGGGGTAGCCCGTTCGCTGGTCCATGGTCCGTGTCCTTCGCTCGTCCTGCCGGATGGTGCGATCATCCCGGCGACCGCATGACGCTGACATGACGAGCGCGTGAAGGGGCGCCAGATACCGGCGGAGCTCAGCGGGGCGGGCGGACGTTGTACGTCAGCACGCTGGTGGCGACCAGCTCACTGGTGGTGGCCGCCCGCGCCTCGCTGCGGCCGAACACGGTGCGCCGGCCGCGCTGGACGACCCAGCCCTCGGCCACGACGTCGTCGTCGACGGCGGGCCGGAGGTACTGGACGTGCAGATCGACGGTGGCGAAGCTGCTGCCCGGCGGGAGCACACCGCCGATCGCCGGGACGAGCACGGAGTCGAGGAGCGCAGCGAGGGCGCCGCCGTGGACGATGCCGCCGCCCTGGCGCAGCTCGCTGCGGAACGGCATGCGCATGCGGCAGTAGTCGACGCGCACTTCCTCGACCCGCAGGCCGAGCAGCACCGGGAAGACCACGTCCTCGGTCTGGCCGTAGTTGCGCCAGCGGGCCACGGCCGCGTCGTCGAGCTCGGCGAAGTCGGCGGCGCGGACCATGGCTCCGGGACGGTAGGCGCGGCCAGTGCTACGGGACGAGCGCGGCCCGGAAGAACGCCAGCACGTGGTCCTCCCGCTGCGCCAACGCCCTCGGGTCCATCGGGTCGAGCTCGAGCAGCCCACCGAGGATCGAGGCGTCGGAGAAGTAGCTGAGCAGGGCGCCGTACCCGGTGATCAGCAACTGCTGGGCGTCCTGCTGGCGGAACGTGCCCGCGGCCATCTCCCGCTCGAAGTACACGGCGGCGAGCTCGAACATCGGTCGCAGGACGGCGGCCAGGTCGATGCCCAGGTGGGCGCCGCCGTCGATCGCCTCCCGGCGCACCAGGCGTACGTAGTCCGGGTTGTCGGCGAAGTAGGCGAAGCCGGCCCGCAGGACCAGCTCGACCTTCTCCCAGCCGTGGGCCTCGGCGGCGATGGCCATGTCCAGGCGGGCGAACCAGTCCGACAGGAGGCGCTCGAACACCTCGCCGTAGAGGGCCTCCTTCGACGGGTAGTGGTGGAGCAGGCTGGGACGGCGGATGCCGACGCCGGCGGCGATGTCGTTCAGGGACGTGCCCTCGTAGCCGGTCGCGGCGAAGCAGGTCACAGCCTCGTCGAGGATCGCCTCGCGAGTGCTACGGACGACCGGCGCGGGAGGCGGCGCCGCGATCGGGGGCTCGGCGACCACGGCACGAGATTACTCGACCAGCTCCCTACCGACCAGTAGGTAGTCCTGCTACGCTGCGGCAGATGCTGCGAACGATCCTCCTCGCCGTGCTCATCGGCGCCGGTGTGACCCTCATCGCCAACGTCGCCACCACGGTCTACCTGCATCGCACGCTGTCGCACCGGGCGCTCAGCCTGAGTCGGCCGGTCGCCCAGGTGTTCCGTCTCGTCACCTGGATCACCACCGGCATCCGGCCCCGACAGTGGGTGGCCGTCCACCGCAAGCACCATGCCTTCACCGACGTCGAGGGCGATCCCCACTCCCCCGTGATCCACGGCTGGGTCAAGGTGCAGATGATGAACGTGGCGATGTACCGGCACGAGGCGAGCAACCCCGAGACGGTGCGCCGCTACGCCAAGGACCTCCCGCCGACGCCCGCCGACCGCCTGTTCTACGACCACGCCCTGCTCGGCCTGGCGCTGGGCATCGGGGTGCTGGTCGTCGTCTTCGGGTGGCAGGTCGGCCTGCTGGCCGCCTTCGTCCACGTCAACCTGTACCTCGGCGGATCGGCGGCCGTGAACGCCATCGGCCACCACTTCGGGCGGCGCCCCTACGACAACTCGGCCGGCAACATCCAGTGGCTGGCCTTCATCACGGCCGGCGAGGGCCTGCACAACAACCACCACGCCGCGCCGACGTCGGCCAAGCTGGCCCACCGCTGGTTCGAGGTCGACCCGGGCTGGTACGTGATCAAGGCCCTGATCTGGGCTCGTCTCGCCAAGGTCCGCCTGAGCGAGCTGCGCCTGACCCCGGCCGCCCGCCCGGCGCGCGCGGCCTGACCCCATCGTTCTGTCGTTCGACGGCGGCCCGATCGGGCCGCAACCAAACGACAGAACGGGTCCCGGCGGCTACTTCGCCAGCGCGTCCTCCAGCAACGCCCAGTTGATGAGGTGGTCGAGGAAGGCGTCGACGTAGCCGGGACGGGCGTTGCGGTAGTCGATGTAGTAGGCGTGCTCCCACACGTCGCACGTCAGCACCGCCGTCTGGCCGTGCTTCATCGGCAGGTCGGCGTTGGGCGTCGACATGATGGCGAGCTTGCCGGCGTCGTACGTGAGCCACGTCCAGCCGGAGCCGAACTGCCCCGTCGCCGACGTCTTGAACTCCTCGCGGAACTTGTCGTACGAGCCGAACGCCTCGTTGACGGCGTCGCCGGCGGCGCCGCTGGGCGCGCCACCGCCACCGGGCGCCATCGACACCCAGTAGAGGTTGTGGTTCCAGATCTGGCCGGCCTGGTTGAACTTCTTGCCCTCGCTGCTCATGATGATGTCCTCCAGCGACGCCGACTCCTCCGGCGTGCCCTCGACCATCTGGTTGAGCGTGTCGACGTAGGCCTTGTGGTGCTTGCCGTAGTGGTACTCGAAGGTCTCGGCGGACAGGTACGGCTCCAGGGCCTTCGTGTCGTAGGGCAGTTCGGGCAGGGAGAATGCCATCGGTCAGGTTCCTTCCGCAGGTAGGGACACTCGGTCGTCCCCCAAGGCATAGCCGCTCGAAACGTGCCGGCGCCACCTACCCTCGACGGTCGTGCACATCATCTCGGCTCTCTTCGTCGAGAACTTCGAGCTGCGCCAGGCTCCGGGTCCGTCGACACGGATCGACCTGACCGGTGCGATGTTCTCGATGGCGGCGCCGTCGCCGGTGCCGGTGACGATCGCCCCGCACCTCGTCGCACTGATCTACTGCTCGCCGAGCGAGCCCGGCGAGGGTGTGTTCGAGGTCGTGTTCCGTCGCACCGACGACCCGGCGTCCGAGGACGACGACCAGGTCGCCCGCAACGTCAGCCCGTTCACGGTCGAGCCCGGCCGCTTCACCTACCGCCTCGTCCGCGGCGAGCTCGAGTTCGACGACTACCGCCAGGTGTTCGCCCACTGCCGCATCGACCGCGGCCCCTGGCACATCGTCCCGCTCACCCTCCTGCCGCCGGTCTGAATCCTCAACTCGTGCCCAGCGACACGAAGTGTCGCTGTGGCACAAGAGTTGCGGATCGGCGCCATCCCCGGGGGTCCGGGCGCGGCCGACTTGGGTACGTTGGCAGGCGTGCCAGCCGCCCTTCCCCCCGAACTCGAGGTCCAGGCGATCGACGTCATCCGCGGCTTCGCCATGGACGCACCGTTGCGCGCGGAGAGCGGCCACCAGGGCACGGCGATGGCGTTGGCGCCATTGGCCCACGTGCTCTACAGCCGCGTCATGAAGCACGACCCGGCCGACCCCTCGTGGCCCGACCGCGACCGCTTCGTGCTGTCCAACGGGCACGCCTCGATCCTGCAGTACTCGATGCTGTTCCTGTCCGGCTACGGCTTGGAGCTGGACGACATCGAGGCCTTCCGCTCCTTCGGCTCGCGCACGCCCGGGCACCCCGAGGCCGGCCACACGCCCGGCATCGAGGCGACCACCGGACCGCTCGGCCAGGGGTTCGCCAACTCGGTCGGCATGGCGATGGCCGAGCGCATCCTGCGCGACCGCTTCGGCCCCCAGCTCGTCGACCACCACATCTACGTCATCGCCGGTGACGGCTGCCTGATGGAGGGGATCAGCCACGAGGCGGCCTCGCTGGCCGGCCACCTCGGACTCGGCCGCCTGATCGCCGTCTACGACGACAACCGCGTGACCATCGACGGGTCCACGACCTTGGCCTGCTCCGACGACGTCGGAGAGCGCTTCGCGGCGTACGGCTGGAACGTCGAGTACCTCGGCGAGATCGGCGAGGACTGCGACGAGCTCGAGGCCGCCCTGCTGGCCGCCCGGGCCGACGAGACCCGCCCGAGCCTGCTCGTGCTGCGCACGCACATCGGCTACCCCTCGCCGGACCACACCGACGACTACAAGGCCCACGGCAACCCGTTCACGCCGGAGGACGTCACCCGCACCAAGCAGGTGATGGGCATCCCCGACGAGCCGTTCTGGTCGCCGCCCGAGGTCGTCGACGCCTACCGGGAGACCGTCGGGACCGCCGGCGCCCAGCTCCGCCACCAGTGGCTCGACGCCCTCGACGGGCTCGACGCCGACGAGCGCTCGGCCTGGGACGCCGCCTGGGCCGGCACCGGCACGAAGGGCTGGGAGGACGTCCTGCCGACGTTCGAGCAGGGCGAGGAGCTGGCGACCCGTCAGGCGCTCGGCAAGGTCCTCCACGCCGTGTTCCCCCACTTCCCCGGCTTGGTGTCCGGCGCCGCCGACCTCACCGGCAACACCGGCACCAAGCTGCCGGACGAGGCCGGGCTGCAGGGCTCCGAGCACCCGGGCGGCCGGCAGGTCTACTACGGCATCCGCGAGCACGCGATGGGCGGGGCGCTCGTCGGCATGGCCCGCCACGGCGGGATCCTGCCCGTCGGGGGCACGTTCTTCGCCTTCCTCGACTACATGCGCGAACCGGTGCGGCTGGCGTCGATGTCGCGCGCCAAAGCCGTGTTCGTCTACAGCCACGACTCGGTCGGCGTCGGCGAGGACGGTCCGACGCACCAGCCGGTCGAGCACCTGGCGACGCTGCGCGCCGTGCCCGACCTGCAGATCATCCGTCCGGCCGACGGCAACGAGACGTCCGCCGCCTGGCGGGCCGCCGTCGACCACACCGGACCGACGGCGCTGGTGCTCAGCCGGCAGGGCATCCGGGTGTGCACCGACGGGTCGGCGGTCGAGCGTGGCGCCGGCATCGTCCACCGCAGCGCCGGACCGCCGGCGGTGGTGCTCGTGGCGACGGGCAGCGAGGTGGCACTCGCCATCGACGCCGCGACGGAGCTGGAGGCGGACGGCACGGCGACGCGCGTCGTCAGCCTGCCGAGCTGGGACCGCTTCGCCCGCCAGGGACGCGAGTACCGCGACGAGCTGCTGCCGCCCGGCGTCCCCGTGCTGTCGGTCGAGGCCGCGACGACCTTCGGTTGGGAGCGCTACGCCGACGACAGCATCGGCATCGACCGCTTCGGGGCCAGCGCACCCGGCGACGTCGTCCTCGACGAGCTGGGCATCAACAAGGGTCACGTGATGGAACGGGCCCGGGCGCTGCTCGCGCGGTGGCCCGACGAGAGGAGCTGACGATGGAGCGATTGATCCGCCTGTGCGAGGAGTTCGGCCAGAGTCCGTGGCTCGACAACCTCCAGCGCGGCTACCTCACGTCGGGCCAGCTGGCCAGGCTGCGTGATCGCGGCATCCGCGGCCTCACCTCGAACCCGACGATCTTCCAGAGGGCCATCGCCGGGTCGCCCGACTACGACGACCAGTTCCGCCAGCTCGCGGGCGACGCCGGCCCCGTCCTCGACGACTACTGGACGCTCGTCATCGCCGACATCACGGCGGCCTGCGCGGTGTTCGACCCGCTGTACGAGGGCAGCGGGGGCCGTGACGGCTTCGTCAGCGTCGAGGTGGCGCCCGAGCTGGCCGACCAGTCGGAGGCGACCGAGGAGGCGGCGCGCCAGCTGCACGAGCGGATCGCCCGGCGCAACCTGATGGTCAAGATCCCGGCCACGGCGGCCGGCCTGGCGCCGATCCGCCAGATGATCAGCGAGGGTCGCAACATCAACATCACGTTGATCTTCAGCCTCGACCGCTACCAGCAGGTGATCGACGCCTACCTCGACGGGCTCGAGGCCTATGCGGCCACCGAGGGCGCCGACCTGTCGTCGGTCGCCAGCGTCGCCAGCTTCTTCGTGTCCCGCGTCGACACCGAGGTCGACCGGCGCCTCGAGCAGATCGGCACGCCGGAAGCGCTCGCCCTGCGTGGCAAGGCGGCCATCGCCCAGGCGAAGTTGGCCTACCAGCTGTTCGTCCGCAACGTGACCACGCCCCGGTGGGAGGCGCTGGCGGCCCAGGGCGCGCGGGTCCAGCGGCCGCTGTGGGCCAGCACGTCGACGAAGAACCCGGAGCTCCCCGACACGCTCTACGTCGACGAGCTGATCGGGCCCGACACGGTGAACACGCTGCCCGACGCGACGATCGAGGCGTTCGCCGACCACGGCACGCTGGCCCGCCGCGTCGATGCCGACCTCGATCAGGCCGAAGCGGTGTGGCGAGCGCTCGCCGAGGTCGGCATCGACATGGACGACGTGGCCGCGAAGCTCGAGCGCGAGGGGGTGGCCAGCTTCCAGAAGAGCTTCGACGAGCTGCTCACGGCGCTCGAGGCGAAGGCCGCCGAGCTCCGCGGGTGACGCTCGACGGCTCGGTCCCCGAGGACGTCGTCGAGCGCGCCCGGCGACTGATCGAGGAGCTCAACCCGCACGGCGACCAGCGCGTCGCCCTCGAGCTGCTCGGCGCCGCCCTCGGCCTGCTCGACGACCGGCCGGATCCCCTCGACCTCAAGATCGCCGCCGCGGCGATGACCGAGATGCGCGAGGCGTTCGCCGTGTTCGCGCCCTACCGGGACATCCCCAAGGTCACGGTGTTCGGCTCGGCGCGGACCCAACCGCACGACCCGCTGTACGAGCAGGCCAACTTGATCGCCGCGACCCTCGCCGATCGCGGCTGGATGGTCGTCACCGGCGCCGGTCCGGGGATCATGCAGGCGGCGATGGAGGGCGCCGGGCGGGCCCGCAGCATCGGCGTCGCCATCCGCCTGCCCTTCGAGCAGGGCGCCAACCCGGTGATCGCCGGCGACGAGAAGTACGTCTCGATGAAGTACTTCTTCACCCGCAAGCTGATGCTGGTGAAGGAGAGCCGGGCGTTCGTCTGCCTGCCGGGTGGCTTCGGGACCCTCGACGAGACGTTCGAGCTGCTGACGCTGACGCAGACCGGCAAGGGCCTCCCCGTCCCGATCGTCCTGCTCGATCCGCCCGAGGATCCGTTCTGGGTGCGCATCGACGAGATGATCCGTGAGCAGCTCGTGGCGCGCGGGTTGGTCGCGGCCAGCGACACGGGCCTGTACCTCGTCACCGCGTCGTGCGACGAGGCGGCGGCGGAGATCGACCGCTTCTACGCCAACTACCACTCGATCCGCTACGTCGGGGACTTCGCCATCGTGCGGCTGCAGCGGTGGCCCACCGACGAGCAGCTGGCCGACCTCAACACCCGCTTCGCCCACCTCGTGGCGCGCGGCCGGATCGACCGCTCGGCGGCGTTGGACATCGAGCGCCGCCACAACGACCACGTCGAGCTCCCGCGCATCCGCTTCGCGTTCCGCAAGCACCGCTCGGGCGACCTGCGCTCACTGATCGACGTGCTCAACAGCTACGTCGACGAGCCGGCGTCGTCGCCGAGCTGACGCAGCAGGACGACCGCCTTCTCGACGGCGCGCCGCGCCTGGGTCAGCGTGCGGTCGGCGGCGGGCCGCGCCGTCGCCCCGTCGGCCAGCGCCTCCTGGAGGACGTCGAACGACAGCTCGTCGAGGTCGCCGGCGATCGCATCGAGGCGCTCGGCGAGCTCGGCGGCCCGCTTCACGGAAGGGCCGCCGCGACGATGTCGACGGGGTGGCGGACGTCGAGACCGGCCGCCGCGAGGTGCATCGCGCAACCCGGGTTGGCACTGGCCACCAGCGTGGCGCCGGAACGGCTGCGGGCCCGTTCGATGGCGGCGACCTTGCGCGCCCGCACGTCGCCGGCGAGCGCAGGCTGGAGGACGGCGTAGGCGCCGCCGGCGCCGCAGCACAGTCCGTCGTCGTCCAGCTCGACGACGTCGGCGACGCGGTCGAGGACGGCGCGCACCGGCTCGTGGGCCCGCTGCACGTGCCGGAGGTGGCACGGGTCCTGCACGATCACGGTCGGGCGGTCGGGCGCCGTGGCACGCGGGAGCCGGTCGAGCCGCGCCGCGAGCCACTCGTGGACGTCGACCACCCGCGCCGAGAAGGCCCGCCCGTCCTCCGTCCCGAGGAGGTGCCCGTAGCCCTTCATCGCCGCACCGCAGCCGGCCGAGTTGACGACGACCGGCGCCGAGCCCGGCATCGAGCGGATCACGCGCTCGGCGAGGCGGCGAGCCTCGACAGCGAGCCCGGCGTGGGCGTGGAGCGCGCCGCAGCAGGCGCCACCGGGCGACGGGAGGGCGAACGTGCTCCCCGTCGCCGTGACCAGCGCAGCCGTCGCTCGGTGCGTGTCGCGCATCCAGGCGTCCATCACGCACCCGGTGAACAGCCACACGTCGCGGCCGGTGGCCGCCAGCCGGCGGCCACGGCGCACCGGCAGCGGCGCCAACCCGGCGCGGCGCGGCACCAGGCGCAATCGCTGGGCGACCGCCAGCATCGTCGAGCCGGCGAGCAGCACACGGTGGTGGCGCAGCACGGACAGCCCGGCCCGCAACCATCGCGGCGCCGTGCGGTGGGCGTCGGCGAGGGCGGCGCGGGTCTCCTCCATCAGGTGCCCGAACGGCACTCCGCTGGGGCAGGCGGGCTCGCATCCGCGGCACTGCACGCACGTCTCCATGAAGCGCACGAACTCGTCGTCGGCATCGGCGCCACGCCACTGGACACCGCGCATCGCGTCGATGCGTCCACGCGGCGAGAGGGCCTCTTCCCCGGTCACCCGGAACGTCGGACAGTGCGGCAGGCACAGCCCGCAGGCGACGCACGTGGAGAGCTCCTCGTCGTCCAGCCGGAGGTCGAGCGTCGCCACGTCGGAGAACCTACGCCGGGGATACCACATCGGCGACGCCGCGGAGGCCATGATGTCCCACGGTCATCACACCAACGGGAGGACTTGACTGTGCTGGGTTACGACTATCCGATCCTCGGCGTCTTCTGGACGATGCTGATCCTGTTCCTCTGGATCGCCTGGATCTTCATCCTGTTCCGTGTCATCTTCGACATCTTCCGCAGCCACGACATGGGCGGAGTGGCCAAGGCACTGTGGGTGATCTTCGTGATCTTCCTCCCGTTCCTCGGCGTCTTCGTGTACCTGATCGCCCGCGGCCACAAGATGGCCGAGCGCGACATCAGCGACGCCCAGCAGCGGGAGGCGGAGTTCCGGAGCTACGTGCAGCAGGCCGCCGCGACCAGCGGTGGCACGGCCGACGAGCTGACGAAGCTGGCCGACCTCAAGGAGCGCGGCATCATCTCCGATGCGGAGTTCGAGGCCCAGAAGGCCAAGCTGCTCGCCTGACGGCGGCGCCGCTCAGGCGGTCGTCTCGCCGGCGACCTCGTCGTCGCCGCCCCGTCGCTTGGTGAGCCACAGCGCGACGGCGGCGCCGACGAGCAGCGCGAGGACGACGAGCGCCCACTTCTTGGGTGAGGCGAACGTCGCCTCGTTCACGGCCTCGACCAAGAAGGCGTCCACGACCTCGTCCATCGCGCCACCTTAGGTGCCGCGACTGTTGCTGTCGTTCGGAACCGGCTCGCTCGGGGCCGGGTCCGAACGACGGCGTCATTGGGCCGTCCACGTGGGCGCGCCGGTCTCGCCGCGCCAATGGGCGAGCCGACGACGAGCCTCGATCCGGGCGGCCTCGTCGGTGCGGCCTGCCTGCAGGCGCAGCAGCGTGGCGGCGACGAGCCGCGCCTCGGCGATGTCGGAGGCCAGCCGGTCACCGCGGAACGACCGGCCGTAGCCGGCGGCCAGCTCGTCGTACCAGCGCGGATCGCCGCCCCAGCGCTCGACGCGCAGCAGCATGCCGTGGTCCCACTGCGGCGGCCCGGCGCAGAGCAGGTCCCAATCGGCGAGCACCGGCCCGTCGGCCGTCACGAGGACGTTCCCCGGGTGCAGGTCGCCGTGGCACACGACGAGGTCGGCGGCGCCCGCCCAACCTCGATGGCGCTCGATGGCCCGCTGCAGCCCTTCGCGGGCCGCGTCGTCGAGCAGATCGGCGACGTCGGCCAGGCGCTCGTCCAGATGCCACCAGGGGAACACGTCGTAGCGCGGGCGCGGGTAGTCGGGGGGCAGGCTCGCCGGGTCGAGCGCGTGCACCTTCGCGACCATGGCGCCCACGGCCCGCCAGTCCGGCGGCGTGTCCACGGTCTCCAGCCGTTCCCACGCCGTGACGGCCAGCCCGCCGTGCTCGGCGACCGACCCGTCGACCGGGGTCGGGACGCGGATGCCGGCGGCGCCCAGCGCCTCGGCGAGGGCGACGGCGGCCGACGCCGGGGCGGTCGGTCGTCCGACCCGCAGCACCACGTCGCCCGCCGTGAACAGCGCGTTCATGCCGGCCCGCAGCGGCACGGGCGCCGGCAGCCCCCAGCGTCGCGCCGCCTCCGCCGCGGCCGGCAGGGCGTCGGCGAGCGGGCCGACCGGCGCGTCGACGTAGGGCCGGTCACCCATCGAGGACGTCGACGCCCGGGTTCAGGCGGCCCGCCGGGTCGAACCCCGCCTTGAGGCGACGGTGCAGCTCGGCGACGCCCGCATCGACCGGCCTCGGCGGGGGCGGCGACTCGTGATGGACGGTACCGACCCCGATCTCGACGACGAAGCGGCCGTGCAGCCTGCGGATGTCGCCGGGCGCCACCGACCACCGCCCGCCGTCGGGCAGCGGCGGCGGATCGACCGACGGCTGGAGATCGAGCGCGGCGACCTGTGCCTCGACGTCGCGCTCGTCGCCCTCGAGCAGCACCCACGTCGTCGTGCCGTCCCACAGCACGCTCGTCGGCCGGTACAGCGCCGCCATCGTCGCGTCCGGATCGACCGGGCCGCTGTACCACTGCTCGAAGCGGGCCCGGGGACGGGTGCGCAGGATCACCTCGCCGATGAAGCCGAGCGTGCCCCGTGACCCGACCAACAGCCGGCACAGGTCGAACCCGCTCACGTTCTTCACCGTCGGTCCACCGGCCTTGACCACCTCGCCCGTCGACGAGACGTAGCGAGCCTGCAGGAGCGTGTCGCGCACCGGGCCGTAGCCGAGCCGGCGGATCCCGCTGTGGCCGACCGCGAGCGCGCCACCGACCGTGCCCGAGGGTGGCAGGGCGACGCACTGCCCGTGGGCCAGCAGGGCGTCGTCGAGCTCGGCCACCATCGTCCCAGCGCCGCAGCACACGGTGAGCTCCGCCGGCTCGATCCGGTCGATCCCCGCCGGCGCCCCGACCGTGCGCACCCCGGGCACCGGGCCACCCCGCGTGCCGAGGCCGGTGATCGTCACCGGTCCCTCGGACCCGACCTCCTCGGCGAACGGCCTCAGATCCACGCGCCCGCCGCGACGGCACCGGCGACATGGAGGTCGCCGCAGCTCGCCGGGCTGGGCAGGACCTTGCCGGGGTTGGCCACCCCGTCGGGGTCGAAGGCGTGGCGCAACGTGGCCTGGGCGGCGAGGTCGACGGGCGAGAACATCAGGGGCATCAGGTCGCGCTTCTCCAGGCCGATGCCGTGCTCGCCGCTGAGGACGCCACCGGCGGCCACCGATGCGCGGACGATCTCGTCGCCCGCGGCGTGCACGCGTGCCGTCACACCGGGCTCGCGCCCGTCGTACACCAGCAGCGGATGCAGGTTGCCGTCGCCGGCGTGGAACACGTTGAGGACGAGCAGATCGTGGCGGGCGGCGATCTCGTAGACCTGGGCGAGCACGGTGGGGAGCTGCGACCGCGGCACGACGGTGTCGTGCAGGTAGTAGTCGGGCTTGATCCGCGCGACGGCGCCGAAGGCCGACTTGCGCCCCTTCCACAGCAGCGCCCGCTCGGCCTCGTCGGCGGCCACACGGATGGTCCCCACCCCGTGGTCGGTGGCGATGGCGCGGATGCGATCGGTGTCGGCGACGACACCGTGCGGCAGCCCGACGACCTCGACGAGCAGCGCGGCGGCGGCGTGGACGGGGAGCCCGGCATGGATGTACGCCTCGACCGCCTCGAGGCACAGCCGGTCCATCATCTCCAGGGCGGCCGGCACGATGCCGGCGGCGATGATCGCGCTCACCGTCGAGGCGCCCGCCTCGACCGATGAGAAGTCGAGCAGCATCGTGCAGACGGCCGGTGGGTCCTGCGTCAGGCGGACGCACACCTTGGTCGCCACGCCGAACATGCCCTCGCTCCCGACGAACGCGCCGCGCAGGTCATAGCCCGGCGGTTCGGGATCCTCCCCGCCGAGCACGGTGACGGTGCCGTCGGGCAGGACGACTTCGATGGCCAGCACGTGGGCGGCGGTCACGCCCTCGGCGAGGCAATGCGGGCCGCCCGAGTTGTTGGCGACGTTGCCCCCGATCGAGCACGTCTGCTGGCTGCTCGGGTCGGGCGCGAAGTGCAGGCCGTGGGCGGCGACGGCGCGGCTGAGGTCGAGGTTGAGGACTCCCGGCTCGACCCAGGCCCGCCGGGCGACGGGGTCGACGGCGAGGATGCGCGTCATCTTCGTCGTGGTGATGACGACGGCGCCGTCCGGCGGGACGGCACCGCCGGACAAGCCGGTGCCCGAACCGCGGGCACGAACGGCACCCCGAAGCGCCGGGCGACGGTGACGCAGCGCTGGACCTCTGCCGTGGACAGCGGGAAGCA
Organism: uncultured Acidimicrobiia bacterium; assembly: GCA_963784255.1. Taxonomy (GTDB): domain Bacteria; phylum Actinomycetota; class Acidimicrobiia; order Acidimicrobiales; family Ilumatobacteraceae; genus JALZMG01. The sequence goes on from CAWAQO010000012.1 coordinate 454,899, forward strand.
CACCGCGACCGCGGCGCCCTCGAGGTGGGAGGCGTCGTGACGGTAGAGGGACAGCTCGGTGGCGCCGTCACGCACGCGATCGGGGGCGAGGGCTCGCCGCAACTCGTCGACGAGGGCGGTGCTCACTCCGGGCGGCGTTCGTCGCGTCGGGGCGGCGCATGAGGATGACCCGGCCCGACTCGACCGGTTGGCCGTCGACGAGGACCTCGTCACCGGGCCGGAGGTGGTCACCGAGGCGAACGAGCCGGCCGTCGCGCTCTGCTCGCAGCTCCCGCTCGCGCACGTTGGCCGCCGCCCGCCCCTCGCGCATGGCGTCGGCGACACGGTGGCCGGTGCGCTTCACCGAGTCGACGGCGCCCTTGGCGACGTTGGCCGGCGCCAGCTTGCGCGCCGTCGTGGTCACCTTGCGCTTGGCGTAGCCGGCCCCGGCCGCCCCGGCGACGAGACCGCCCGCGAACCAGACGACACGCCGCACGGTCACGCCCCCCGGCGCAACCGGCGCACGGCGCGGGACGTGCCGGTGGCCAGGCCGGCCGCCTTGATCATCGGGACCGACAGCGTGGTGCGGGCGACGCGGCTGCCCCGGCCGACCGCCCCGCTGATCGCCTCGGCGGAGCCGAGCACCCGGTCGAAGCGGTCGAGGTCGTCCCTGGCGGCGTTCACGACGTCGCGCGCCTCGTCGGTGGTCGTGCGCAGCTCATCCAGCAGCGGCCCGGTCTGCCGGCGCAGCTCGTCGACCTCGATGCGCAGCGCGCCCATCGTGTCGCGCACCCGCGCCAGGGTCACGGCGAGGGCGGCGAAGGCCATCGCACACAGGACCACGGCCACCACCAAGGCCAGCTCTCCGGCCGTCATCGTCGCTCCCCGTCCCTTCGCTCGTCGGTGTCGCGCCCGGACCGACGGGCGTCCATCCGGTCGGCGACCTCCTGCTCGTGACCATGGCGGCTCGGCCGGTACCAGCGGCGCTCGGCGAGCGCCTCCGGGAGGTACCGCTGGTCGACCCAGCCACCGAGCACGTCGTGATCGTGGTCATGAGGGTACTCGTAGCCCGTGCCGTGGCCGAGCACCCTCGCCCCCTGGTAGTGGCTGTCGCGCAGGTGCGCAGGCACCTCGCCGAGGGCGCCGGCGGCGACGTCGGCCCGCGCCTCCCAGATCGCCAGCGCGCTGCGGTTGCTCTTCGGCGCCGTGGCCAGGTGGATGACGGCCTGGGCCAGGTTGAGCTGGGCCTCCGGCAGCCCGACCAGCTCGAGCGTGTGGGCGGCCGACGCGGCCACCACGAGCGCTTGCGGGTCGGCCATCCCGACGTCCTCGCTGGCGAAGATCACGATCCGCCGGGCGATGAAGCGGGCGTCCTCGCCGGCCTCCAGCATGCGCGCCAACCAGTAGACGGCGCCGTCCGGGTCGGACCCGCGCATCGACTTGATGAAGGCGCTGATGACGTCGTAGTGGTCGTCACGTCCGTAGCGCACGGCGCTCGTGCCGAGGGCCGCCTCGGCGTGGGCCAGCTCGATCCCACCGGGGTGGGCCAGCGCCGCCGCGACCTCCAGCGAGGTCAACACCTGGCGGCCGTCGCCGCCGCTGCGGTCGACGAGCAGGTCGGTGGCCTCGTCACTGATCGACGTCGCCAGCGCCTCGACCCCGCGGCCGACGAGGACGCGCTGGTCCTCGGGACGCAGCGGTTCCAGGCGGAACAGGGTCGACCGGCTGCGCAGTGGCGGGTTGACCTCGAAGAACGGGTTCTCCGTGGTCGCGCCGATGAGCACGAGGGTGCCGTCCTCGACCGCCGGGAGCAGGGCGTCCTGCTGGGCCTTGGTGAAACGGTGGATCTCGTCGAGGAACAGGATCGTGCCCTGGCCGCGCTCGCCCAGGCGCTGGCGGGCCCGCTCGATGACGTCGCGCACGTCCTTGACCCCCGCCGTCACCGCCGAGAGCTGCTCGAAGGCGCGAGCCGTGGTGCCGGCGACGGCGAGGGCGAGCGTCGTCTTGCCCGTCCCCGGGGGGCCCCACAGCAGCACCGACGAGAGGCGGTCCTGCTCGACGAGCCGGCGCAAGGGGCGGCCGGGCCCGAGCAGGTCCGGCTGCCCAACCACCTCGTCGATGGTCCGCGGCCGCAGCCGCGCCGCCAGCGGCGCCTGGTGCCGCAGCCGCTCCTCGGCCGCGCTCGGTGAACAAATCTTCGGTCATCCGAGGACCTCGGTGTAGCCGGGACGGCGGAACGGCACGACCTGGGCGACCAGCCAGGCGGGCTCGACCCAGCGCCAGTCGCGGAACTCGCGACCGTCCGGCGTCGGTTCGACCGACCCGTCGCGCACCCGGAAGAAGTACCAGCGGTGGATCTGGCCGAGGCGGTCGCCGTCGCCGACCACGTCGGCGGGCCACTCGGACAGCACCCACCCGGGGTGCTCGCCCACCAGCTCGACCTCGTCCGGACCGAGACCGGTCTCCTCGGCCAGCTCGCGCCACGCCGCGTCGACCGGCGCCTCGGCGCGGTGGATGCCACCCTGCGGCAGCTGCCACTGCCCGGGCGCGTCGAGCCGCTCGAAGGCCAGCACCTGCCCGCCGTCGTCGCCGACGACGACGATCACCCCGGCCCGGAAGTGCCGACTGGCCATGACCTGGACGGTACTGACCCAGGTCGGGCGTTCTGTGGTCTCACGCGAACCTCATGTCGGGCCCGGCACGCTGCCCTCGTGCACGTCACCGTCACGGTGCCCGACCCACTGCGTGTGGCCGAGGACACCTACCTGATCCGCCCGCTCATCGAGACGCCCGGAACGTCGGGGGCGATGCACGTGAGCTCGCTGGTCATCCAGGGCGCCGAGCCGGTCCTCATCGACACCAGCGCCGGGCTCGTGCGGGACGCCTGGCTGGAGCAGGTCTTCGCCCTGGTCGAGCCCGAGGACGTGCGCTGGATCCTGCTCTCCCACGACGACCCCGACCACAACGGGAACCTCTGCGTCGCGCTGGAGATGTGCCCCAACGCCACGCTGGTCACCAGCACGATGGAATCGGAACGGCTGGCCTGCTCCCCCGACACCGTCGTCGACCGCCGCCCACGCTGGATCGGCGACGGCGAGACGCTGACCATCGCCGATCGCCGGTTGATCGCCATCCGGCCACCGGTGTTCGACGCGCCGTCGACCCGCGGCTTCCTCGACACGTCGACCGGCGTCTACTGGTCGAGCGACGCCTTCGGCACCCCGGTGTCCGAGGTCGTCGACGAGGCCGACGAGCTGCCACCCGACGAGCTCGACAGCTGCTCGACCGCCTACGCGTCGATCCTCAGCCCCTGGCACACCGTGGTCGACGGGGCGAAGTTCGGCGGGTGGGTCGACCGGGTCGCCGACCTCCAGCCGAAAGTGATCGTCGGCGCCCACGGCCCGGTGCTGAGCGGCCAGGCGATCGGCGACGCCCTGTCCCGCCTGCGCCGCCTCCCCGACCTGGCGGCAGCGGCACCGCCGACCGGCCCAGGACTCGTGGAGATGATGACGGCGACCCTGCTGCGCTGAGCGGCGCTTCCCCCTCGGGAGTTGCGGGAGCGACCTGCGTAGAGTCTTGCCCCGTGGAGCGGGACAGACGGGCGGGCCAGCGCGGCCTCGATGTGCGCCTCCTCGGTCCGATCGCGGCCGAGCGGGACGGTGAGCCCGTGTCGCTGGGCGGGCCCCGCCAGCGCGCCGTGCTCGCCCGCCTCGCCCTGGTCATCGGGCAGGTCGTCACCGTCGACCGGCTCGTCGACGATGTCTGGGCGGGTGACCCCCCGGCGACGGCCGTCAACACCTTGCAGAGCTACGTCTCGTTGCTGCGCCGGGCCCTCGGTGACCCCCACCTGCTGCGCCGGGAGGGCCCCGGCTACTTGCTGACGATCACCCGCAGCCAGCTCGACGCCACCCGCTTCGAGGATGCGGTCGCGGCAGCCCGAGCAGCCCTGTCGGCGGCTCCAGGCGCAGCGTTGGGCCACCTCGACCGCGCACTTGGCGAGTGGCGTGGTCCGGTCCTCGCCGATGTCGTCGACGAGGAGTGGGCCCGCTCGGCGGCGGTCCGCTGGGACGAGCTGCGCCTGGCGGCACTTGGAGTCGCGCTTCGATGCGCTGTTGGCGCTCGGCCGTCACGCCGAGGCGGTCAGCGAGCTCGAGCGCACCGTCGACGACTACCCACTGCGCGAGGGCTTCGCCCGGCGGCTGATGGTCGCCCTGTACCGTTCGGGGCGCCAGGCGGACGCCTTGCGGGTGTTCGGTCGCACCCGGACCGTCCTCGCCGACGAGCTGGGACTCGATCCGACGCCGGAGCTGGCCGCCCTGCAGACGGCGATCCTCAACCACGACCCCGATCTCGCCGCGCCGGCGGTCGCGCCCGCCGCCCCGGCACCCGCCGCCGCCAAGGCACCTGCGGAGCCGGGGCCGCCTCCGCCGTCGCCCGTCCCCCTGCCCGGGCCGGTCCAGCGGGCGGCCGGCGGCCAGTTCGTCGGACGTCGCGACGAGCTGGAGGTCCTCGACGGGCTGTGGCAGGCCGCCACGCACGGCGATCCGCACCTCGCCCTGCTCGTCGGCGAGGCGGGCGCCGGGAAGTCCGGGCTCGCCGCCCGCTTCGCCACCGACGTCCACGCCCGCGGCGGGATCGTGCTGTGGGGACGGGCCACCGCCGAGGCGATCGTGCCGTTCGAGCCGATGGTCGAGGCCGTGCGCTCGATCCTGCGGACCGTGTCGCCCGAGGCGCGCGCAGCGCGTCGCCGCCGACCGCGGGCTGCTCGTGCTCCTCCTGCCGGAGCTGGAGCAGATCGTCCCCGACGCCCGACCCGAGCGCCCCGATCCCAGCATCGAGCGCTACCTGCTGTACGAGATGGTCTCCGACCTGCTGCGCTCGGAGTCGAACATGCACCCCATGCTCGTCGTCCTCGACGACCTGCACTGGGCCGACGCGCCGTCGCTGCGCATGATCGAGCACGTCCTGCGTCACGAGCACGCCGGGCGGGTGATGGTCGTCGCGACCGCCAGGGTGCCGGCCGACGAACCGACGCCCGACCTCGACCGCCTGGCCGCCGGCCTGGCGCGTGACGGGCTGTGCACCCGCATCCCCGTCGGCGGCCTGGAGACCGCCGCGGTGGCCGAACTACTGCGCGCCAACGGCCGCGCCGAGGACCGCGCCGAGGACCTCCAGGTGGCCACCGCCGGCAACGCCTTCTTCCTCACCGAGCTGATCCGCCACACCGAGGGCGGGTTCGAGAGCGAGCTCCCGGAGTCGATCAAGGCGATGATCGGCTCCCGCCTCGACCGCCTCGACCCGACGGTGACCCAGGTGATCAACCTGACCGCGCTGGCCGGCCAGGCGGGCACGCTGCCCGTGCTGGTCGCGGCGAGCGGGCTCGACGCCGACCGGTTGCTCGACGCCACCGACGCGGCGGTCGCCGCCGGGCTCGTGGTCGAGGACGGCGCCGGCCGGCTGGGGATGCCCCACGCCCTCATCAGGCAGGCCATCCGGGAACGCCTCGGACGCACCCGCGTCCTCGATCTCCACCGCCGGCTGGCCGAGGCCGTGGAGCACGCCAGCGAGCGGCAGTCGTCCCCGGCCCTCCTCGCCCACCACCTGTTCGAGGCCGGCTCACTGGTGGAGCGGCAGCGGCGCGTCGCCGCCGGCCTCGCCGCCGTCCGCCACGGGCTCGACATCGGCGCCTACGAGGACGCCGCGTCGTGGGTGGCGCGCGTCGACGCCCTGCTGACCGAGAAGGTCGACATCCGCGACCGCGTCGAGCTGGCGCTGCTGTCCAGCGACACATGGCGGGCGCTCGGCGACCGCGAGGCCGCCATCGAGGCCGCCCGGGTGGCCGCGTCGCGGGCCCGCCGCAGCGGCGAGCCGATGCTCCTCGCCCGCTCCGCCGAGATGTGGATGATGTCGATGTCGGGAGTCGGCTTCGACATCGGGCGCCCGGCCGACCCCGAGCTCGTGGAGCTGATGGAGGAGGCGATCGCCACCCTGCCGGCGGAGGAGCGGCAGTACCACGTGCGCATGCGCAGCATGCTGGCCTCGGTCCTCGTGCCCAGCCCGGACCGCCATCGCCGCGAAGAGCTGGCCGACGAGGCGCTGGCCATCGCCGAGGCCGACGGCGACCCTGAGCTCGTCGCGTCCGCCTACCTCGCCCGGCGCCTCGCCCTCTGGCAGCTCGATCACCTGGCCGAGCGCACCCAGGCGGTCCTGCGGGCGGTCCGCGAGGCGGGACGCACCACGAACGCCCAGCTCGAGCTCACGACCATGCTGTTCGCCCTCACCGACCTCACCGAGTTGGGCCGGCTCGACGAGCAGCGCGCCATGCTGGCCCGCTTCCGAGCCAGGGCCGCCGAGCTGCACCTCCCGCTGTTCGAGGTGTACGCCGAGTTCGGGGAGGCGTCGCACCAGCTGTCGGCGGGCAACTACGACGAGGCCGACCGCCTGGCCACGGCGGCCCTGGCCAAGGGCATCCGCTCGCACGGCGTCAACGCCGAGGTCGCCTACGCCGGGTTGCGCTACCGCATCGCCCTCGACCGTGGTCAGCTGGCCGATCGCATCCCGGAGGCCGAGCAGATGGTCGCCCGCCTGCCCCGTCTGCGGATGTGGCAGATCGCCCTCGTGCGGGCGCTCGTCGCCGCCGATCGCCACGACGAGGCCCGGCCGGTGTTCGAGGAGCTCGTCGGCCACGACGAGGTCCACATCCGCGACAACCAGATGTTCCTGCCGGCGACGTGCACCCTCGCCGAGGTCGTCCACGAGCTCGGCGACCGGGAGCGGGCCGACGTGCTGCGGCGCACCCTCGAGCCGTACGCCTCGCGCATCGCCGTCAGCGGCCTGGCCGGCATCTCCATCGGTCCGGTGAGCGGCTACGTCGGCATCGCCGCCCACACCAGCGGCGATCTCGCGGCGGCCGAGCGGTGGCTGCGCACGGCGATCTCCGTGGACGTGCGCTTCGGGCTGCACCCCTACGAGGCACGTGCCCGCCAGGCGCTCGCGGCCGTGCTCCGCGAGCGCGGTGCGCCCGGCGACGCCGAGCAGGCAGCCGTCGAGGAGGCGGCCGCGGCCGCGATCGCCGGGCCGCTCGGGCTGGCCCTTCCCGTGCGCGCCTGACCCTGCATGCGGCCTCCATGCCGCTGCCAAGGCCGGCATCGTCCCATGGCGGCATGACCCCCCACGCCATCCGTACCCGTCGCCGCCGCGCCGTCCTCGCCGGGGCCATCGCCATCGCCGGCCTCGGCCTGGCGGCCTGCGGTGAGGACGCCGCCGACGCCGAGATCGCCACGACGGTGGCGGCCGCCCCCGCCGTCACGGCCGCTCCGGCGACGACCGAGGCGCCGGTGCCCTCCACCGAGGCACCGGCCACGACCGAGACGCCCGTCACCACCGAGGCACCGGTGACCACCGAGGCGCCAGTGACCACGGCGGCCGCGGCGCCGGCCGGGCCCACCGTCGTCGAGGTGACGGCACGGGACTTCGGATTCGACGGGCTGCCCGCCGAACTGGCCGCCGGCTCGTACGAGTTCCACTTCACCAACACGGGCTCGGAGCTCCATGAGCTGGTGATCTTCCGCAACCTCGAGGGCCTCAGCCTCGAGGAGCTGCACGCCCTCGGCCCGCAGGGGGTCGTCGAGAAGGTCGAGCTGGTCGGCATCGTGTTCGCCGACCCCGGTCAGCCCTCGCCCGACGTGATCCCCGCCGAGCTGACGCCCGGCGAGTACGAGGTCGTCTGCTTCATCCCCACCCCGACCGATGGCCAGCCGCACTTCGCCCACGGCATGCACGCCGTGGTCACGGTCGCCTGACGGCGACGTCAGCGGCCGATCGCCCGCAAGCGGTCGGTGACGTCGACGAAGTCGGGATCGTGCTGGGCGAGCAGCTGGAACCACCGCGCTGCTTCCAGCTGGTCGCCGGCGCGATCGTGCAGGTCGCCGAGCACGTACCACTGGCGGAGGTGGTGGTCGCGCACCCGTTTCGGCTGGTGCGCCGCCTTGGCCATGGTGCGCAGGGCACCGGCGAGGTCGCCGCGGTCGGCCTGGGCGCTGGCGGCCACGATGCGCGCCTCGGCGAGGACGTCCTGGGAGGGCGAGGCCGCCCGCACCTCGTCCCACACCCGCTCGACGTCGGTCCAGCGGCGCTGGGCCCGATAGACGTCGGCGAGCACCGGGAGGAGCTCGACGGCCTGGTGCAGCGCCTGCGCCACCTCCAGTTCCGTCGCGGCCTGGCGCCAGCGCCCGGAGCGATACGCCGCCAACCCGAGCACCTCGTGCACTGCCGCCACGTCGGGGAGCTCGCGCAGCAGCCCGCTGGCGATCCGCCTGGCGTCGTCGTAGCGCTCACGCTGCAGCGCGTCCTGGGCGTGAGCGAGACGCTCGCCGAGCACCGTGGCCCGGCGCCCGTCCCGCGCCGCCGCCCCGATCGCCACCGCGGTCTCTGGCGCGACGGAACGGGCCCGGCGCGCCGGCCGCTCGGCTGGAGCGGCGGCCCGGCGTGTGGCCGACGACGCCTCGGCACGCAGCGCGCCCTCGTCGATCCACGTCTCGACCGTGCGCGCCTCGATCTTCGCCTGCTCGGCCGCGGGGTCGCGCGGTGTCCGCGGGGGCCGGGCGGCGTTGACCTCGGCCGCACGGCGTTCGGCCGCCGTCGGCGGCCGCTTCGGGCGCCCCGACCGGGCCGGCGGCCGTCCGCCCCGCTTCGCCGGCGGCCTTCCGCTCCGCTTCGCCGGGGGGCGGCCGCGACCGGCACCGCCGGATCCGCCACCGCCACGGCGCGGAGGACGAGCAGGTCGACCAGGGGACATCGAGTCGATGCTACGAGGCGAAAACGACGAGGAGCGCCTCCCCGAACGGGAAGGCGCTCCTCACTGCGAAATCCGGCGGCGTCCTACTCTCCCAGGGGGTCTACCCCCAAGTACCATCGGCGCTGACAGGCTTAACTGCCGTGTTCGGGATGGGAACGGGTGTGACCCTGTCGCTATGGCCACCGAAATCAGTTGTCAACAGGTGCGCGACGCACACTGAGGACTCCAGAGCAAGCACGAGCGTTCAATCCAAGCCCTCGGCCGATTAGTACCGGTCGGCTGAACGTGTTGCCACGATTACACCTCCGGCCTATCAACGTGATGGTCTTGTCACGGGCCTTACTGCGTTGACCGCATGGGAGTGCTCATCTTGGAACGGGTTTCCCACTTAGATGCTTTCAGCGGTTATCCCTTCCGTAGGTGGCCAATCTGCCGTGCCCTTGGCAGGACAACAGACACACCAGAGCTACGTCCGTCCCGGTCCTCTCGTACTAGGGACAGCCTTCCTCAACACTCCTTCGGCTGCGGAGGATAGGGACCGAACTGTCTCACGACGTTCTGAACCCAGCTCGCGTACCGCTTTAATGGGCGAACAGCCCAACCCTTGGGACCTGCTTCAGCCCCAGGATGCGATGAGCCGACATCGAGGTGTCAAACCTTCCCGTCGATATGGACTCTTGGGGAAGATTAACCTGTTATCCCCGGGGTACCTTTTATCCGTTGAGCGACCACGCTTCCACACGCAATGGCCGGGTCACTATGCCCTGCTTTCGCACCTGCTTGACTTGTAGGTCTCGCAGTCAAGCTCCCTTGTGTCATTGCACTCGACGGCTGATTGCCAACCAGCCTGAGGGAACCTTTGGGCGCCTCCGTTACAGTTTAGGAGGCGACCGCCCCAGTCAAACTACCCGCCTGGCGCTGTTCCCGATCCGGATTACGGACCGAGGTTAGAGCTCCAACATACACAGGGTGGTATTTCAACGATGACTCCACACTGGCTGGCGCCAATGCTTCCAAGTCTCCCACCTATCCTACACAATGTAGGTCAAAACTCAACACCAAGTTATAGTAAAGGTCCACGGGGTCTTTCCGTCCTTCCGCAGCTAACGAGCATCTTTACTCGTACTTCAATTTCGCCGGGTCTATGGTTGAGACAGTGGGGAAGTCGTTACGCCATTCGTGCAGGTCAGAACTTACCTGACAAGGAATTTCGCTACCTTAGGACGGTTATAGTTACCGCCGCCATTCACTGGGGCTTAGGTTCACAGCTTCGCCTTGCGGCTAACCGTTCCCCGTGACCTTCCAGCATTGGGCAGGCGTCACAGCGTATACAGCGCCTTGCGGCTTCGCACGCTGCTGTGTTTTTGGTAAACAGTCGCTACCCCCTGGTCTGTGCCACCCCCGTCAGCTCGAGCCGTGAAGGCTTTCACCAATAGGGGTCCTCCTTCTTCCGAAGTTACGGAGGTAATTTGCCGAGTTCCTTAACCATAGTTCTCCCGATCGCCTTGGTATTCTCTACCCGCCCACCTGTGTCGGTTTGGGGTACGGGCTCCGTGCCAGCTCACTGCTGGGCTTTTCTTGGCAGCATGGGATCAGTGACTTCGCCTGAAGCGGCTCGGCATCACGTCTCAGGGTTACGGCCCCAACTCTCATCGGGACCCCCCTACACGCTTACCCGGGGACAACCATCGCCCCGGTTCACCTACCCTCCTGCGTCCCCCGTCAGCTACCCGCCAGCGGCTCGGTGAGATCGCTCCCCGAAGGGAACAGCCCCCACGTTGCCACTCTTGGGCCTGGCGCGGGCACGGAGGTCACTGGAATATCAACCAGTTGTGCATCGACTACGCCTCTCGGCCTCGCCTTAGCTCCCGACTCACCCTGGGGGGATTAGCCTTCCCCAGGAACCCTTGGGCTTACGGCGGAGGGGTTTCTCACCCCTCTCTCGCTACTCATGCCTGCATTCTCACTCGATGGCGCTCCACCCCGGCTCACGCCAAAGCTTCACTGCACCATCGACGCTCCTCTACCGCTCCCACTTGCTCGAAAGCAAGATGGAAGCCCATAGCTTCGGCTCAGGACTTGAGCCCCGTTACATTGTCCGCGCAGGATCACTCGACCAGTGAGCTATTACGCACTCTTTCAAGGGTGGCTGCTTCTAAGCCAACCTCCTGGCTGTCTGTGCAATCCCACATCGTTTTCCACTTAGTCCTGAATTAGGGGCCTTAGCTGATGATCTGGGCTGTTTCCCTTTTGACCAACGAAGCTCATCCCCCGTGGTCTCACTGCCGTGCTCTGGAGTACCGGCATTCGGAGTTTGGCTGGGGTTGGTAAGCTTGTAGGCCCCCTTACCCATCCAGTGCTCTACCTCCGGTACTGAACGCACGACGCTGCACCTAGATGCATTTCGAGGAGAACCAGCTATCGCCAAGTTTGATTGGCCTTTCACCCCTATCCACAGCTCATCCCCGCCATTTTCAACTGACGTGGGTTCGGCCCTCCACGGAGTCTTACCTCCGCTTCAGCCTGGCCATGGATAGATCACTTGGCTTCGGGTCTACAGCATGCGACTCTACGCCCTATTCAGACTCGCTTTCGCTCCGGCTTCCCCACAACGGGTTAACCTTGCCACATACCATAACTCGCAGGCTCATTCTTCAAAAGGCACGCCATCGCGGCCACACCCGAAGGCGTGACGACGCTCTGACTGCTTGTAAACCAACGGTTTCAGGTACTATTTCACTCCCCTCCCGGGGTACTTTTCACCTTTCCCTCACGGTACTGGTTCACTATCGGTCGCCAAGGAATACTTAGACTTACGGGGTGGTCCCCGCAGATTCACGCCAGTTTTCACGGTCCCGGCGTTACTTGGGATGTCGAAGCAGAGGCTGCGTGTGTTTCGGATACGGGGCTGTTACCCACTCCGGCCGGCCTTTCCAGAGCCGTTCTCCTACACAGCAGCTTGGTAACTCTGTGGCAGGTCTGGTGCCCTGCCTCTTCGATCCCACAACCCCACGACTGCAACGCCACCAGGCTTGGCACAGTCACGGTTTGGTCTCTACCCGTTTCGCTCGCCGCTACTCGGGGTGTCGCGGTTGCTTTCCTTTCCTCACGGTACTGAGATGTTTCAATTCCCGTGGTTCCCTCCACCGGTGCTATGTGTTCACACCGGGGTACACACTCCATGACGAGTGGTGGGTTTCCCCATTCGGACATCTGCGGATCAGTGCCTAGTAGACGGCTCCCCGCAGCTTTTCGCAGTCACTCACGTCCTTCATCGGTTCTTGGCGCCAAGGCATCCACCGTTGGCTCTTCGTAGCTTGGAAAGAACAAAATTGTTCGTCCGTGCGAGGCGAACCCCGCACGTACAAGATGCTCGTGCTTGCTCTGCAGTTCTCAAGGTGCGGTTCGGGGGCGCATCATCGGAGCACCAAGCACGAGGCTCGAGCTCGACGAGAGCGGCGCCGGCCGGCTCCCCCCAACAGGGAGGCGGCTGCACTGAAGTGAGTCGTTTCCGACTCCTTCAAAACGGAAGAGAAGACAAGTGCGTCGTTTCGCACGAGAAGGTGAGGCCGAAACCTACGAACCTGCTCGAGCTGGGCCGACGAACCCACCAGTGCACCAACTAGGTGTCCAGGCACCGGGTGATCCTGCGATCACCAACGGTGTGGAAAGGACTCCTTAGAAAGGAGGTGATCCAGCCGCACCTTCCGGTACGGCTACCTTGTTACGACTTCACCCCAATCACCGACCCCACCTTCGACGGCTCCCCCCCTTGCGGGTTGGGCCACCGGCTTCGGGTGTTGCCGACTTTCGTGGTGTGACGGGCGGTGTGTACAAGGCCCGGGAACGTATTCACCCCGGCGTGCTGATCCGGGATTACTAGCAACTCCGGCTTCATGGAGTCGAGTTGCAGACTCCAATCCGAACTGAGACCGGCTTTGTGGGATTCGCTCACCCTCACGGGATCGCAGCCCTCTGTACCGGCCATTGTAGCGTGTTTGCAGCCCTGGGCATAAGGGGCATGATGACTTGACTTCGTCCCCACCTTCCTCCGAGTTGACCCCGGCAGTCTCCTGCGAGTCCCCGGCATAATCCGCTGGCAACACAGGATAAGGGTTGCGCTCGTTGCGGGACTTAACCCAACATCTCACGACACGAGCTGACGACAGCCATGCACCACCTGTGTAGGGCCCGTTAGGACACCCTGTCTCCAGAGCTTTTCCCTACATGTCAAACCCAGGTAAGGTTCTTCGCGTAACATCGAATTAAGCAACACGCTCCGCTGCTTGTGCGGGCCCCCGTCAATTCCTTTGAGTTTTAGCCTTGCGGCCGTACTCCCCAGGCGGGGCACTTAATGCGTTAGCGACGGCGCGGATCTCGTTGGTTGAGACCCACACCTAGTGCCCAACGTTTACGGCGTGGACTACCAGGGTATCTAATCCTGTTTGCTACCCACGCTTTCGCTCCTCAGCGTCAGTCACGGCCCAGAGCGGCGCCTTCGCCACTGGTGTTCCTCCTGATATCTGCGCATTTCACCGCTACACCAGGAATTCCCCGCTCCCCTACCGCACTCGAGTCACAGCAGTATCGGGTGGCGGCTCTGGGTTGAGCCCAGAGTTTTCACACCCGACTTACCGAACCGCCTACGAGCTCTTTACGCCCAATAAATCCGGACAACGCTTGGTGCCTACGTGTCACCGCGGCTGCTGGCACGTAGTTGGCCGCACCTTCTTCTACAGGTACCGTCATTTTCTTCCCTGCTGAAAGCGGTTTACAACCCTAAGGCCTTCTTCCCGCACGCGGCGTTGCTGCATCAGGCTTTCGCCCATTGTGCAAGATTCCCCACTGCTGCCTCCCGTAGGAGTCTGGGCCGTGTCTCAGTCCCAGTGTGGCTGATCATCCTCTCAGACCAGCTACCCGTCGATGCCTTGGTGAGCCGTTACCTCACCAACAAGCTGATAGGCCGCGAGGCTCTCCCGATCCGGTAACCCTTTCGTCAGTCCACCATGCGGTGGTCCGACGGCATCCGGTATTAGCAGATGTTTCCATCTGTTATTCCAGAGACCGGGACAAGTTCCTCACGTGTTACGCACCCGTTCGCCACTAGGTCTTCCGCAGTCTTGCGACTGCTTGAACCTCGTTCGACTTGCATGTGTTAAGCACGCCGCCAGCGTTCGTCCTGAGCCAGGATCAAACTCTCCATCAAGAACCGGCTCGGCGACCCACCGAAGTGGACCGTCGAAACGATTTGTGTGAGAGCGCCGGCACCCGAGCGTGAATCTCGCTCTGGTGGATGCCGTGCTCCTGTCGGCCGGGTGATTGGTCCGGCCTCTGAACCCCGACCGGCGAACCGGTCGTCGTTCGTGTTCGTGACCGGGTGGGAACCCGGCCACAGAATTGACAGACAGCGTCACCGTTCGACCCGGAGGCCGTTCGACGCGCTGCCCGCACTGGCGTTCGTCTTCTCTTCCGTTTTCAAGGAGCCGAAGCTCTGGCACATGCCGGGCCGCCCGCGGAGGGTCTGACCTGGCGTTGGTGCCTCGCCATCAGGACCGTTACCGGCCCGAAGGGCGGATGTGAACACTATCGACGGACCTGCTCAGCGTCAACCTGCGCCGTCGAAAATCTCGACGACGTGGTAGGTGCGCTTCCCCCGCCGCAAGAGCAGGTAGCGGCCGTGCAGGAGGGGCAACGCCCCCAGGTCGTCGTCGATTCCCAACCGCTGGCCGTTGGCCCGCACGGCACCCTGCTCGAGCTGGCGGCGGGCTTCGCTGCGGGACGTCACGAGCCCCGTCCTGACCAGCAGGTCCGTGACGTCCGACGGGAGCGCCAAGCGGCTCGACGGCACCTCGCTGGTCAGCACATCGAGGGCCTCGGCCGACGCGGCCAGCGGATCGCCGCCGAACAGCACGTCGGCGGCGCCGGCAGCGGCCCTGGCGGCGGCCTCGCCGTGCACCAGCGTGGTGACGTCGTCGGCCAGCGCGCGCTGGGCCAGCCGGCGCTCGGGGGCGCCGGCGTGTTCGGCGAGGATGGCCCGGATCTCGTCGACGGGTCGCAGCGAGAAGAACATCAGCTGCTGCTCCACCTCGGCGTCGTCGAGCTGCACCCAGTGCTGGTGGAACTGGTACGGCGACGTCTTCGCGGGGTCGAGCCACAGCCGGGCGCCCGTCGTCTTGCCCAGCTTGGATCCGTCGGCCGCCGTGAGCAGGGGCCAGGCGAGCGCGTGGACCGTGTGCTGGCGGGTCCGCCTGATCAGGTCGACCCCGGAGAGGATGTTCCCCCACTGGTCGGAGCCGCCGAGCTGGAGCTCGCAGTCGAGGTGGTCGTGCAGCCACAGGTAGTCGTTGGCCTGCAACAGCATGTAGCTGAACTCGGTGTACGAGATGCCGTGCTCGGACTCCAACCGGGCGCGGACGCTCTCCCGGGCCAGCATCTGGTTCACCGTGGCGTGCTTGCCGACGTCACGGAGGAACTGCAGGAGGGAGATCGGCTGGGTCCACTCGCGGTTGTCGACGAGCCGGCCGCGCCGCCCGTCGAGCTCGATGATGCGACCGATCTGTTGCTTGATGGCCGCGACGTTGCCGTCCAGCGTCTCGTCGTCGAGGAGGTTGCGCTCGTCGGACCGGCCGCTCGGGTCGCCGATCATGCCGGTGGCCCCGCCGGCCAGGGCGATCGGGAAGTGCCCGGCGTCCTGGAACCGCCGCAGCATCACGAGGCCGATCAGGTTGCCGTGGTGGAGGCTGTCGGCGGTCGGATCGCAGCCGTAGTACAGCGTCAAGGGCGCTTGTCCGCCGGCCAGCCGGGCGGCGAGCGCGGCGCGATCGGTCGACTCCTGGACGAGGCCGCGGGCCTCCAGGTCGGCGAGCAGATCCATAGCGGACGCTCATGTTGGCACGGGTACCGTGCCGCGGTGGCCTCGTCGAGCAGCGCGGACAGCGCGGCGATCATCCCCGTCGATGCCGACAGTTGCGCCCGCCTGTTCGCCCAGTTCGCCCCGACCGTGGAGTCGCGGGCGCCCCTGTACGGGCGCCTGGCGACGGGCCTGGCCCGGGTGCCCGACGTGGCCGGACTGCTGCTGCACGCCCCGCCCACGCAGCGCCAGCCGGTGCTGCTGCTGGCCAGCGTGCACGAGCTGCTGCTGCGCCCGGGCGGCGCGGACAGCGACCTGGCGCGCTTCTACCCCAACCTGACCGCCGGGCCCGACACCGGCGATCCGCTGCCGGCGTTCCGGCGCTTCTGCGCCGAGCACGCGGACGAGCTGCACGACCTGCTGGCCACCCGCAGCACGCAGACCAACGAGATCGGCCGGTGCGCCCTGCTGTTGCCCGTGTTCGGCCTCCTCGCCGCCGAGATGGGACCGCTGGCCCACCTCGACGTCGGCACGAGCGCCGGGCTGAACCTGCTGCTCCAGCGCTATCGCTACCGCTACGACCCGGGCGGCGAGGTCGGCACCGACAGCACCGTCGTGCTCGAGTGCGGCACCCGTGGACCGGTGCCGGTCCCGGCGGCGATGCCGGCGGTCGCCGCTCGTCGCGGGCTCGACCGGGCCCCGGTCGACATCACTGATCCGGTCCAGCGCCGCTGGCTGGAAGCCTGCGTGTGGCCCGATCAGGTCGACCGCTTCGTCCGGCTGCGGGCCGCCCTCGCCATCGCCGCCGAGTCACCGCCGCCCGTGGTCACGGGCGACGCGGTGGCGGACACGCCGGCGCACGTCAGGGCGATGGCGTCGTCCGGTCACCCCGTCGTCACGAACACCTGGGTGCTCAACTACCTCACGGGGGACGACCGCACCGCCTACCTCGGTGCGCTCGACGGGCTCGGTCGGGAGCTCGACCTGTCCTGGCTGTTCGCCGAGAGTCCGCCCCTCGTGCCCGAGCTGCCGGTCCCGCGCGATGACTCGGCACTCACCGCGCTGGTGCTGGTCCGCTGGCGCCGCGGCCGGCGCACCGTCGACCACCTGGCCACCGCCCACCCCCACGGCTACTGGTTGCACTGGACCGCGTAGCAATTCGGTCGACAACGGCACCGTCCGGTGCTCGGATCACGGGATGCGGGACGCAGATGACCAGGTCGCCACGGTGGTCGAGCAGGTGGACGGGGGTGACAGCGACGACGGTGGCGGCGTGCCGTTCGACGACGACTTCGACGACGAGGCGCCCGCCGAGCCGGGCGACCGTGGTCCGGTGGCGGGAGCCCCGGCCTACGACAGTGCCAAGATCCTCCAGGGCCGCGGCATCAGCTTCCCGAGCGCGACACCGCTCGGCATGCAGGCGTTGAAGGGCTACGTGGTGTCGCGGTGGGCCGGCACCGACCTCGGCTGCCTGTCCCGGCCACCGCGGACCATCCGGGGCGGGGGCTCGCCCAGCCTGCACAACTGGGGCATCGCCTGGGACTGGCGCTTCGCCGGGCCCGGGCCCGGCCGTGCCGCCGCCGAGGCCGTCATCGCCTTCTGCCTCGAGCACGCCGTCGCCCTCGGCATCCAGGGGGTCCACGACTACGAGCAGTGCCGCTACTGGAAGTCGTACGCCGGTTGGAAGACGGCGACGGCGAGCGCCAGCACCGGCTTCGGGCAGCCGTGGGCGCAGTGGCTGCACATCGAGCGGACGTGGGCCGCGGCCAACGACGGCCGTGCGATCGCCCAGGCGCTGGAGGAGGCCGGCGCAGCGGCCCCGCCCGCCGCCGCGGCCGCGCCGGCAGCCAGCGCCGCCCCCGCCGCGCCCGGCGGTGGCGTCATCCTCCCCGACCCCGTGCTCAAGGAGGGCGACCGCGGCGCCGGCGTCGCCCGGCTGCAGGACTTCGTGCGCTTCTTCCAGTTCGCCGACTTCTCGCGCAGCGACGGGCAGTTCGGCCCGCGCACCGTCCAGGCCGTCAAGAAGGCCCAGCAGGCCTTCACCGACCGCGGCTTCTACGGCGCCCGCATCGACGGCGAGTACGGCCCCAAGTCGGCCGCGGCGGCGACTCGGTTCATCGCCGGCGCCTGATCAGGACGGGACGACGGTCTCGAGGGAGACCGTGCTGGCGGCCCAGCGAGCCACCACCGGCGCGTCGGCGGCGTCGCCGAGGTCGCGCGACACGGCTCGGCCGGCGATCCGCTCGAGCGTCGTGCGGGCCGGCGGCGCCGTCCCGCCGGAGCGCGCCGCCGGCTCGTCGAGCGCGGCGAGATCGAACGCGGAGGCGTCGAACTCGACGTCGCTCACCACCACCTTGAGCCAGTCGCACGCCGACGCACCCGGCTCCACGGCGCGGCCGGCAGGGAGCGACACCGGGATCGCCTTGCCGTCCCAGACGCCGACCGTGTGCCCGGCGGCGATCCGCCCGGTCGGGAACACGGGGTGGCACCGGAAGCGGTCGGTCAGGTCGAGCACGGCGACGTAGAGATCGGCGTCCGTCGTGTTGCGCAGGTCGATCAGCACGCTCGGCGCGACCCACTCGCCGGCCGGCCCGCGCTGGTAGGCGACCCTGTAGCCACCGTCGGCGGCCAACGGCTGGCGATCGGCGTCGTACACGTCGAGGGCCACGGCGTCGGCCAGCGGTGACGGGTGCCCGCCCAACGCCCGCAACTGCTCCCAGCGGGCGACGTGCTCGAGGCGGGCGACGACGAGCCGGGCGCCGCCCTCGGTGTCGGCGGCGGGGATGGGCGTGCTGACCGGGCTGCCGTCGGCGCGGGCGATCTGCGCCACGGCGGAGGCTGGGACACCGACGCGCAGGTGCAGCCGGTCGCCGTCACCGCCGCCGACCTGGACGTGGCACGACGGCGTGCCGTCCGGTCCGGCCGTGGCGACGGCCGCCTCGAGGGCGGCGGCCACGGCGGCCACGGCGTCGGCGCCGGCGCCCTCACCGGCCGGGTCGACGGCGACCGTGGCGAGCGGCAGCGGCACGCCGGTGACGACGGCCGCGTAGGCGACGTCCTGCGGGGTCCAGCCGTCCGGCTCGACGTCGGCGGCCGCCACGTCGACGGCGGTCACGCGCACCGGGCCGGCGACGGTGCCGTCCGGCGCGACGCACGTGAGCACGTAGCACTCGTCGCCGACGGGTGGCCGCAGGCCGTGCACGAGGCCGGCGTCGACGCGCCAGCCCGTGGCGTCGCGCGCCACGGTGAACGTCGACGCGGCGGGGGTGACTGCTCCGTCGAGGAAGAGGGTGTCACCGAGACCGCCGGCGTCGAGCGGGAACAGCTCCGGCCGCTGGTCCTTGGCCGTCCGCTCGACGCGGGAGCGGATCGTCGCCAACAGGGTCCGGTAGGTCGTGCGGCTGCCGAGGGCGTCGAGCGACTCGACCAGCGCCACGGAGAAGGCGCCGCGCGTGACGTCGCCGACGCGGTGCTCCTTCGCCGTCTCGTGGGACCGGCAGGCGGCGAGCGCGACGTGCGCCGGGTGCACCACCGCCCACCCTTCGAGGGAGCCGGCCAGCAGCTCGTCCACCGGTCGTGGCGTGTCGACGGCGCGCACGAGATCGCGGTGCTCAGGCGGCGCCGCGTCGACGTCCGGCAGCCAGCCGCGGGCGCGGGCGAACGGGTCGCGGGTGCCGCCGCCGGAGTGGCAGCAGTCGAGCACCACGGCCACGTGCGGCCCCTTGGCGGCCACCTCGGCCAGGAGCACGCTCAGCTCCTTGTCGGCGAGGGCGCGCACCAGTTGCCCGTCGATGTGCCGGTTGCAGTCGTGGAGCATCAACGTCTGGATGCGCCCCGTCGGCTCGAGGTGGGCGACCTCGAGCGGAGCGGGTTCCTCGCTGCCGTGTCCGGCGTAGGCGAACAGGGCCACGTCACCCGGGCCGGCCTGGCCGAGGTGCTCGCGGAACGCCGTGATCACGGCCGCCCTCGTTGCCTCCGCGTCGTACAGCGCGCGCAGGCGGAGGGCGTCGCCGGCCCTCGTCACGAGGCACTGCTCGAGCGCGGCCATGTCGTTGCGACAGCCGTACAGGGCGTTGGCCGGCGGGACGTAGGCATCGATGCCGACGAGGAGGGCGTACAGGGTCACACGGGATGTTCGCGCGCCGCGCCTCGTGACGGCGACACCCAGCGCCACGGCACGTCGGTCGCGACGCGGATGCCGATGCGTGGCGTGACCAGCGGCTCGGCCGGTGGCGGCGTGCCGTCGTCGAGCACCGCCATCTCGCGATGGGTGACGAGATCCGTGCCGTCGTGGCGGCGGTCCAGGCCGAACGCCTGGCACAGCTTGGCCGGCCCGTCGGCGAGCTGCGTGTCGGGCCGGCCACCGCGCCGCTCGCGCATCAGGTCCAGACCGCAGAGCGGCAGGGCGGCGCGCAGCAGCACGGCCTGGCCGTCGCCGTCGGTGCTCGTCACGATGTTGGCGCAGAAGTGCATCCCGTACGTGAAGTACACGTAGAGGAACCCGCCGTGGCCGAACATCGTCGCGTTCCGCGGCGTCCGCCCTCGGAAGGTGTGGCTGGCCGGGTCGTCGCTTCGATACGCCTCGACCTCGACGATGCGCCCGGCGCACGGTCCGACGACGAGCACCTTGTGCAGCAGCTCGGGTGCGACCACGGTGGAGTCGCGCTCGAAGAAGCGCCGCCCGAGACGCCGTCGCCGGCGCGCGGGGCGGGCGCTCACGGCAGCAGCATCTCGCGCTGGCGGCGGCGGGCGTCGGCGAAGCGACCCCGCTGCACGGCCACGGGCGCGGGGCCGGCCCCGCCCGGTGACGTTCGCCGGCGGACGCTCGCTCCCGGTGCCACGAGCGCGGCCGCCTCGGGACCGAGGCGGCTGTCGGCCAGGACCAGTCCGCTGAGCGCCGCGCCGGAGTCGACGTGGCGGCGCACCAGCTCGCCGACGATGGCGTGGGCCTCACGGAACGGCGTGCCCCGCTCGACCAACCACTCGGCCAGGTCGGTCGCCGCCGTCGTCTCGGCGTCGGCCGCCGCAGCCATGCGCTCGGGCACGAACGTCGCCGTCTCGATCATGCCGGTCAACGCGACGAGGGCCAGGGCGATCTGGTCGACGGAGTCGAACAGCGGCTCCTTGTCCTCTTGCAGGTCGCGGTTGTACGCCAGCGGCAGGCCCTTGAGCGTCACGAGCAGGCCGGTGAGGTTGCCGATCAAACGGCCCGATTTGCCGCGGGCGAGCTCGGCGATGTCGGCGTTCTTCTTCTGCGGCAGCATCGACGAGCCGGTGGCGTAGGCGTCGTCGAGGCGGGCGAAGCCGAACTCGTCGCTCGTCCACAGGACCCACTCCTCGCCGAGTCGGGCGAGGTGCACGCCGAGCAGCGCCAGATCGAACAGCGCCTCGGCCACGAAGTCGCGGTCGCTGACGGCGTCCATCGAGTTCTCGAACGTCCCGGCGAAGCCGAGCGCCTCGGCGGTGGCAGCCGGGTCGATCGGCAGCGACGTGCCGGCGAGGGCGCCGGCCCCGAGCGGCGACACGTCGAGGCGGTCGACCGTGGCCACCAGGCGGTCGACGTCGCGGGCCAGCGCCCAGCCGTGCGCCAACAGGTGGTGGGCCAGGAGCACCGGCTGCGCCCGTTGGACGTGGGTGTAGCCGGGCAGGTAGACGTCGCCGGCATGGTCGGCGCGCGCCGCCAGCACGTCCTCGAGATCGACGACGAGGCGGGCGACCGCGATGAGCTCGCGCTTGCACCACAGGCGCAGGTCGGTCGCGACCTGATCGTTGCGGCTGCGCGCCGTGTGCAGCTTGGCGCCTGCCGCCCCGGCGAGCTCCGTGACCCGGCGCTCGACGGCGGTGTGGATGTCCTCGTCGCTCTGGACGAACGTGAACGTGCCGGCGGCGAGCTCGGCGGCGACCTCGTCGAGGGCGTCGAGGACGGCATCGCGCTCGGTGGCGGTGAGCAGCCCGGCGCGGTGCAACCCGCCGACGTGGGCGCGCGAGCCGGCGATGTCGTCGGGCCAGAGCCGGCGGTCGAACGGCAGGCTGACGGTGTAGGCCATCAGCGCGTCCGCAGGGCCGCCGTCGAAGCGGCCGTGCCACAGCGTGGCGCCGTCGCCCTCAGGCATCGTCGCCACCGAGGCCGGCGAGCTGGCGCAAGCGGTCGCCCAGCGCGTCGCCCGTCGTCGTCGGCGCGGCCACGCACAGCAGGGTGTCGTCGCCGGCCACCGTCCCGAGCAGTCCGTCCAGCCCGCTGCGGTCGAGGGCCGACGCCACGACGTGGGCACAGCCGGGCGGCGTCCGCAGCACGACCAGGTTCGCCGACACGGCGACGTCGGCCACCCACTCCCCCAGGACCCGCCGCAGCTGCTCCGACGGCACGATGCGATCGCTCTCCAGCGCCGGGAGGGCGTAGGCGGTGTGCCCGCCGGTGACGCGGACCTTGATCACGCCCAGCTCGTCGAGGTCCCGCGAGACCGTCGCCTGGGTCGCCGTGATGCCGTCGCCGGCGAGCAACTCGATCAGCTGCGGCTGGCTGCCCACGGCATGCTGGCCGATGAGGCGCGTGATCGCCTGCTGGCGCCGTTGCTTCACGCTCACTGGTGCACCCCGGACACAGGAAGGCGGAAGGCCAGCGCCCGCGGGCGGTGGAGGCGGTTGTGGCCCTGCTGGAACACGACGCTGCGTGGGCCGTCGATGACGTCGGCGGCCACCTCGATGCCCCGGTAGGCGGGCAGGCAGTGCATGAACACGGCGTCGGGTGCGGCGTGGGCCATCAGCGCCTCGTCCACGGTGTACCCCTCGAAGGCCTGCCGGCGCGCCGCCTTGTCCGCCTCCTGCCCCATCGACACCCACGTGTCGGCGTGGACGGCGTGGGCCCCGGCGACGGCGTCCTGCGGCCGGTGGGTCGTGACGGCCGTCCCGTCGCCGAGCAGGTTGAGTCGCTCGACCTCCGCGTCCTCGGGCCCGAACCCGAGCGGGCAGGCCAGGCGGACCTCGGCGCCGAGCAGCACGCTGATCTCGGCGAGCGAGCGGGCGACGTTGTTGTAGTCGCCGACCCAGGCGACGATCCGCTCGTCGAGCGGTCCGAGGACCTGCTCCATCGTGAGCGCGTCGGCCAGCGCCTGCAGCGGGTGGGCGAGGTCGGAGAGCATGTTGACGACCGGCACGTCGGCGACGCGCGGCCATGCGCACGAGCACGTCGTGGTCGAACACGCGGGCGGCGAGGATCCGGTGGTACCCCTGCAGGATGCGCACGACGTCCTCGACCGGCTCGCGGCGGTCCATGTCGATCTCCTCGCCGCGGGTGTAGACGGGGTGGCCGCCGAGTTGGACGACGGCCATCTCCATGCTGTGACGGGTCCTCGTCGACGGCTTCTCGAAGATGAGCGCGACACCCTGGCCGACGAGCGGGCGCCCGAGCTCGGCCGGCGGCCGCATCGCCAGATCGAGCACCGACCGCACGTCGGTGGCCGAGAGGTCGGTGACGGTCAGGAGGTGACGGACCGTCATGACAGCGCTGCGGCGACGAGGGCCACCGCTTCGTCGATCTCGGCGTCGCTGACGGTGAGCGGCGGGGCGAAGCGCAGCGCCGTCGGGGTGACCGCGTTGACGACGAGACCGTGGGCCAGCAGGTCGCGGTACACGTCGCGCGCGTCCCGCCCGTCGAGCTCGGCGGCGAGCAGCAGTCCGCGGCCCCGTACCGAGGTGACCGCGGGCAGCGCGCCGAGCGCCTCGGCCAAGCGGGCCCCCTTCGCGGCCGCGAGCGCGGGGGCGTCGATGCGGCGCATCTCGTCGATCACCGCGTTGACGGCCGCGGTGGCGATCGCCGTGCCGCTGTAGGTGCTGCCGTGGTCGCCCGGCTCGAAGACGGCGGCGACGTCACGCCGGGCCCAGCAGGCGCCGACCGGCATGCCGTTGCCCATCGCCTTGGCCAGGGTCACGACGTCGGGGCGCACGCCGTCGTGCTCGAACCCGAACCAGCGCCCGGTGCGGCCGAACCCGGTCTGGATCTCGTCGAGCATCAGCAGCGCTCCCGTCTCGTCGCAGATGCGGCGCAGCTCGGCGAGGTAGCCGGCGGGTGCCGGGTTGACCCCGCCCTCTCCTTGCACCGGCTCGACGAGGACCGCGGCCACCGACCCGTCGACCGCGGCGGCCGCCGCGTCGACGTCGCCCCACGCGACGTGGCGGAAGCCCTCCGGCATCGGCTGGAACGGCTCGTGCTTGGTCGGCTGGCCGGTCGCCGCGAGCGCGGCGAGCGTGCGGCCGTGGAAGCTCCCCAGCGTGCTGACGACGGTGTGGCGGCCGCGCCCACCGTGCTTGCGGGCCAGCTTGATGGCGCACTCCACCGCCTCGGCGCCGGAGTTGGTGAAGAACACCTGGCCGGTGTCGCCCGTCGCCTCGGCGAGCAGGCGGTCGACCTCGATCGCCGCCCTCGTGGCGACCGGGTTGGCGAACAGGTTGGAGACGTGCAGCAGCTCGCCGGCCTGCTGGGCGATCGCCTCGGCGACCGCGGGGTGGGCGTGCCCCAGCCCGATGACGGCCAGGCCACCGAGGAAGTCGAGGTAGCGGCGCCCCTCGCTGTCCCACAGCTCGGTGCCACGGCCGCGCACGAACATCACCTGCGGTGGGCCGAACACGGGCATGAACGGACAGGTCGTCAAGTCGTCGGTGGCGAAGGCGTGCGCGCTCATCGGTCCACCGTCGCGCGATGCGAGCGACCGAGCGCCAGCGAGGGAGCGGCCACCAACGGCCTGCGTGGCCGGGGAACGCAATGACGGCTCATGGTGTGGTCTCCGTGGCGAGGATCATCGTGCCGATGCCGGCGTCGGTGAAGAGCTCGAGCAGCAGCACGTGGGGCACGCGGCCGTCGAGGATGTGGGCCCGGCCGACGCCGTGGCGCACGGCGTGGATGCAGCCGGTGACCTTGGGGATCATCCCGCCGGCGATGGTGCCGTCGGCGACGAGGGCCTCCAGTTCGTCGGCGGTGGTCTGGCGGATCAGGCTGGCCGGATCGTCGACGACGCGCCGGAGGCCCTCGATGTCGGTCAGGTACACGAGCTTCTCGGCGGCCAGCGCCTCGGCGATCGCGGCGGCGACGGCGTCGGCGTTGATGTTGTACGCCTGCCCGGTGTCGTCGGTCCCGATGGTGGCGACGACCGGGATGAACTCGTCGGCGAGCAGTCCGTCGAGGATGGCCGGGTTGATCGCGGCGATGTCGCCGACGAAGCCGAGCGCCGGATCGCGGGCGGTCGCCCGGATCAGTCCGGCGTCCTCACCGCTCACGCCGACGGCGTAGTTGCCGTGCAGGTTGATGGCCGTCACCAGCTGCGGGTTGACCTGGCCGATCAGCACCATGCGGGCGATGTCGACGGTCTCGGCGTCCGTCACGCGCAGGCCGTCGCGGAACTCGGTCGTCTTGCCGAGGCGATCCATCAGCGCGCTGATCTGCGGGCCGCCACCGTGGACGACGACCGGGCGGATGCCGACGAGGCGCATCAGCACGATGTCCTGGGCGAACAGGTCGAGGGCGTCCTGCTCCGTGGATCCGGCGAGGGCGTTGCCGCCGTACTTGACCACCACCGTCTTGCCGGCGAACCGCCGGATGTACGGCAACGCCTCGACGAGGACGTGGGCGACGGTGCGTGCCTCGTTCACGGGGCCAGGCCGGCGACGGGGAGGCCGGCGGTCTCGTCGAGCCCGAGGGCGAGGTTGGCCGACTGGAGGGCGCCACCGGAGGCGCCCTTGGTGAGGTTGTCGAGGGCGCAGAGGGCGATCACGTGGCCGGTCCGGGCGTCGTAGCGGGCGGTGACGTGGGCGCTGTTCGACCCGAGCGTCGCCTTGGTCGACGGCGAGCGCGTCGTGACCACGACGAACGGCTCGGCCGCGTACGCCGCGCGCAGCGTGTCGAGGAGCAGGTCCGTGCTGAGGCCGACGCCGTCCGCCGGCCGGGCGTAGCACGTGGCCAGGATGCCCCGGTTCATCGGGGCCAGGTGTGGCGTGAACAGCACCTGGGCACCGAGGTTCTGCTCGATCTCCGGGGTGTGCCGGTGGTCGAGCAGGCCGTAGGCGACGAAGTCCTCGTCGACGGTGCAGAACGCCGTCGTCGCCGTCGCCGCCCGGCCCGCTCCGGACACCCCGCTGGCCGCGTCGACGATGAGCCCGGTCGGCTCGACCAGCCCGGCGTCGAGCAGCGGCGCCGAACGCGAGGGTCGCCGCCGTGACGTAGCAGCCCGGGGTGGCGACGAGCCGGGCGCCGGGCAGCGCCGCCCGGTGCCGCTCGGGCAGCCCGTAGACGGCCTCGTCCAGCAACGCCGGCTGATCGTGCTCGAAGCCGTACCACTGCGGGTACGCCGTGGCGTCGCGGAGGCGGAAGGCGGCCGACAGATCGACCACGCAACCGACCTGCCCAACCAGCTCCGGCGCCAGTTGCATCGACGCCTGGTGCGGCAGGCCGAGGAACACGAGGTCGAGCCCTTCCCGCGCTGCCGGGCTCGTACGCCGAGAACACCAGGCCCGGGTAGGCCGCCGAGAGCGACGGCGACAGCTCGGCCACTGCGACACCGGCGTTGCTGTCGGCGGTGGCGAGGACGACGTCGATGCCGCCGTGGCCGGCGAGGAGGCGGAGCAGCTCGGTCCCGGTGAACCCGGACGCCCCGATGATGCCTGCTCGTGCGGCCATCGCATGATCATACGTCTGAACGCATGGTCATGCAAGAGGCTGGGGGGACGACGTCCCGCGGCCGCCGGCGGACAGGCACAATGGAGTCGTGATCCCGAACGCTGCCGACGAAGGGGCGGCTCCTCCTGGCCACCCCCCCGCTGGAGGATCCGAACTTCGACCGCACGGTCATCTACATGCTCGAGCACCACGACGAGGGCGCGCTCGGACTGGTCCTCAACCGACCGAGCGAGGAGGAGCTGGCCGAGCCACTCGGACGCGTGGATCGGCCTGCAGAGCGACCCGTCGCAGGTGTTCGTCGGCGGCCCCGTCGAACCGGACGCCCTGATCGCGCTGGCCCGAACCCGCGAGCCGCTGGAGGAACCCGACGAGCACCTCGCCCCGCTCAGCGGCAACATCGCCTCCGCCGACCTGGCCGCCGATCCGGCCCTGATGATCGACTCGATCAGCGAGCTGCGGGTGTTCCGCGGCTACTCCGGGTGGGGGCCCGGCCAGCTCGATGGCGAGATCGAGGCCGGCGCCTGGCTGGTCCTCGACCTCGATCCGGGCGACCTCTTCACGGACACGCCCGACGAACTGTGGCGCGTCGTGCTGCGCCGCCAGCCCGGCCGGCTGGCCTGGCTGGCCGAGGCGCCCGACGACCTCAGCGCCAACTGACCCGGGGTTGTCGGCTGCTCCGCAGCCGAAGAAGACGGCCGTGATGATTGGTCGCCTCGCCGATCGGCTCGGCTCCTTCAGCCGCGCAGCTCGGCACCGAGCTTGGCGGCGGCGGCGGTGACCTTGGTCCGCACGTCGGCGATGTCGGCATCGGTGAGGCTGCGGTCGGCCGCTTGCAAGCGCAGGCGGTAGGCCAGGCTGCGACCGCCGGCGGCGACCCCGCGGTAGACGTCGAACAGCTCGAGCCCGACGAGCAGGGCGCCGGCGCCCTGCCGGATCGCCTTGTCCAGCTTCTCGGCCGGCACGCTGTCGGGCAGGACGAAGGCCAGGTCGAGGTCGCTCGACGGCTGGCGGCTGGTCGGCTTCCACTGCGCCGGCTTGGGCTCGTGATCGAGCACGGACTGCAGGTCGAGCTCCAGCACCGCGACGCGCTCGCCGACCTCGAAAGCCTCGAGCACGTCCGGTGCGACCTCGCCGACGGCACCGATGGCCTTCCGCCCGGCGACGAGCGTGGCCGAGCGCGTCGGGTGCAGGCCGGCAGGCGGCTGACCCTGATCGACGCGGGCGCCGATGCCCATGGCTTCTGCGACCTCGCGCCACACCGCGACCGCGGCCGGCGCCTCCTGGCCGGCGAGCACGACGGCGAGCGCCTCGTGCTCGGCGGGCAGCTCCCCGGGCCCGGGCGGGTAGACGTGGCCGATCTCGAAGAGGGCAGCGCCAGAGCGACGGTGTGACTCGTTGAAGGCGACGGCCCGCAGGAGCCCCGGACGCAGGGACGTCCGCAGCACGCTCTCCTCGGCGACCAATGGGTTGCTGATGCGCAGCGCGGCGTCGCCGTCGAGGCCGGCCCGGTCCAGGGTGTCCGGTGCGAGGAACGGGTTGGGCATCACCTCGGTGAGGCCCAGTCCGAGCAGGACGTCGCGCAGCCGGCGCCGCCGCTGCTGCACCACGCTGAGGCGGCCGTGCTGGGTCGGCCGGGGGACGCGCTTGCCGATGCGGTCATAGCCGTAGAGCCGCGCGACCTCCTCGACGACGTCGATCTCCTCGCGGCTGTCGAGCCGCCACGTGGGGATGGCCACCTCCACCGCGCCGTCACCGTCGGGGGCGCCGACGGTGAACCCGAGCGGGTCGAGCAGCGGCGGCAGGTCCTCGACCGTCAACGACGTCCCGAGGATGCGGTTCACCTGGTGCAGGCGCACCCGGCACGACCGCTCGGGCGGCGGCAGGGCCGATCCCCGGGCGTCCACTGCCCCGTCGTGCACCGCCAGGTCGGGACACGTCTCGGCGAGCAGCTCGACGAAGCGGGCGATGGCCAGGTCGGCCACGTAGGGATCGACGCCGCGCTCGAAGCGGGCCGATGCCTCCGACCGCAGCCCGAGTCGGGCGACGCTGCGACCGATGGGGATCGGCGCGAACCACGCCACCTCCAGGGCGACGAGCGTCGTGGCGTCGTTGATCTCGGTGTCGGCACCGCCCATGATCCCGGCCAGGCCGATCGGCCGGTCCTCGGCGTCGCAGATCAGCAGGTCCTCGGCGTCGAGCGTGCGGCTGACGTCGTCGAGCGTCGTCAGCGTCTCCCCGGCCGCGGCGCGACGGATGCGGAAGCCACGGCCACCGAGGGTGGCCAGGTCGTACGGGTGGTTCGGCTGGCCGGTCTCGAGCATCACGTAGTTGCTGACGTCGACGACGTTGTTGATCGGGCGCATCCCGGCGGCCGTGAGGCGCTCGGCCATCCACGCGGCCGAGGGGCCGACGGCGACGCCCGTGAGGACGGTCGACGTGAAGCGGCCGCAGCGGTCACCGTCGACGATCTCGACCGTCGTGCGCTCGTCCGGACCGGCCGGCGAGCGCTCCCGGTCGCGGGGACGCGGCGGCGTGAACGGCACGCCGAGCTTGGCGGCCAGGTCGCGGGCGATGCCGATGTAGGACCAGCAGTCGGGGCGGTTGCGGGTGATGTCGATGTCGACGATCACGTCGTCTCGCCGGCCCACCGCCTCGCCGTAGGGCACGCCGAGTGGGCTGGCCGCGGGCAGCACGAGGATCCCGCTGTGGTCGTCGCCGAGGCCGAGCTCGCGCGCCGAGCAGAGCATGCCCTCGGACTCGATCCCGAGGATCCCCCTGCGGGCGATCGTGCGACCGTCGGGCATGGTCGTGCCGATCGGGGCCAGCGGCACGACGTCGCCCGGGGCGAAGTTGAACGCTCCGCACCACACGTGCAGCGACCGTCCGTCACCGGCGTCGACCCAGACCCGTTGCACCTTGGCCGCGTCAGGGTGGGCCTCCGTGCGCACGACGCGTGCGGTCACGACACCGGGCACGCCACCGGTGTGGACGACCTCCTCCACCGGCAACCCGAGCATCGCCAACGTGTCCGTCAGCCGCTCGAGGTCGTCCCCCGTGTCGACGTACTCCCGCAACCACGACAGCAGCACCTTCATGAGAACTGCTCCGAGAAGCGGATGTCGCCGGTGAACATCTCGCGGAGGTCGCCGACACCGTGGCGCTCCTTGGCCATG
Organism: uncultured Acidimicrobiia bacterium; assembly: GCA_963784255.1. Lineage (GTDB taxonomy): Bacteria > Actinomycetota > Acidimicrobiia > Acidimicrobiales > Ilumatobacteraceae > JALZMG01. The sequence continues at coordinate 484,364 of CAWAQO010000012.1, forward strand.
CGGTCGATCCCGAAGCCGAAGGCGAAGCCGCTCCACTCCTCCGGGTCGATGCCGCCGTAGCGCAGCACGTTGGGGTGGACCATGCCGCAGCCACCGAGCTCGAGCCAGTCGCCGCTCGGCGTGCGGATGTCGAACTCGCCGGACGGCTCGGTGAACGGGAAGTAGCTCGGCCGCAGGCGCGAGGTGAAGCCCTCGCCGAAGAACGCCTTGGTGAACGCCTCGATCGTGCCGGCGAGGTCGGCGAGGCTGATGTCGCGGTCGACAACGAGGCCTTCGATCTGGTGGAACACCGGCATGTGCGTGGCGTCCGGCGTGTCGCGACGGAACACCCGCCCCGGTGCGATCACGTAGATCGGGGGCTCGCCCTCCAGCATCGTGCGGATCTGCACCGGCGACGTGTGCGTGCGCAGCACCGTGGTGCCCGGCGGCGCGCCGGGGTGGTCGACGAAGAGCGTGTCGAAGTCACTGCGCGCCGGGTGGGTGGCGTCCATGTTGAGGGCCTCGAAGTTGTGCCAGTCGGTCTCCACCTCCGGCCCCTCGGCGACGCGGAAGCCGAGGCCGACGAAGACGTCCTCCAGTCGCTCCCACGCCTGGGTCACGATGTGTGGCCGGCCCCGCCGGGGCGGTCCGGCGAACTCGGTCAGGTCGAGCCGCTCGGCCTCGACGCGCGCCGCCTGCTCGGCGCGGCGCAACTCGACGCGCCGCTCGTCGAGGGCGGCGGACGCCTCGGCCACAGCGGCGTTGAGCTGCTGGCCGGCCTCCCGGCGGTCGTCGCCGTTGGTCAGCGAGCCGAGCCGGGACTTCAACTGGGCGAGCGGACCGCGCTTGCCGAGCAGTTGGGTGTCGGCGGCGGCGAGGTCGTCGACCGAGCCGGCTGCCGCGATCTGGGCGAGTGCCGCGTCCCGTGCGGCGAGGATGTCGTCGATCACCTGCGTTCCTTCCACTGAGCGCCTGCGGGACCCACCCCGGGCGGACTCAGGACGCGGCGCGGATCGGTGCTGCCGTCCCCGGGTTCACCCGGGGCACCGAAATCGCTTCGACGCGAGCACGGGGCCCAACGATAGGCGGGCCGATCGGCGTTCGTCACGTCCGATGCCGCGCCGCCTCGAAGCACAGCACCGTCACGGCCATCGCCACGTTGAGGCTCTCGGCGCGGCCGCGGTGCTCGATGCGCACCCACTCGTCGACGGTCGCGTCGTCGGGCAGGCCGTGGGCCTCGCTGCCGGCGACGATCGCCACCCGGCCACCCCAGTCGAGCTCGGTGTGCGGCACGCCGCGGTGCGAGGAGGTGCCGATCAGCCGGAGCCCCGCCGCCCGCACGTCGGCCGGCGTGGCCGTGACGACCGGGACGTGGAAGAGCGCGCCGGCCGAGGCCCTGACGACCTTGGGGTTGAAGGGGTCGACCGTTCCCGGCGTCAGCACGACGGCGTCCGCGCCGGCGGCCTCGGCGGAGCGCAGCACCGTGCCGAGGTTGCCCGGATCGGCCAGCGCGTCGACGACGACGGCCAGGTCGGCGTCGGCGAGAGCGTTCGACGCCGGCGGCGGGATCGCGACGACGGCGAACAGGCCGGTCGGCGCCTCGGTGGCGGCCACCCGCTCGGCGACGCCCGGGGCGAGGGAGAACACGGGGGTCGCCCCGCCGACCGGCTCGACCCCCGGAGCCACGAACTGCGCCTCCACCACCCACCCAGCGGCCAGCGCCTCGCCGACCAGCACCGGCCCCTCGACCACGAACGCACCGTCCTCCTGACGCGCACTGCGGCGCCCGAGGAGGCGCCGCAGTCGTTGGACCTTCGGATTGGTGAAGGTGAGTGGATTCAGAGTGCGGCCTTGGCCACCTCGACGAGGCGGCCGAAGGCGGCCGCATCGGTGACGGCGAGATCGGCGAGGATCTTGCGATCGACGTCGATGCCGGCGGCGTTGAGACCGGCGATGAACCGGCTGTACGACATGTCGTGCTGACGGGTCGCCGCGTTGATCCGCTGGATCCACAGGCGCCGGAACTCGCCCTTGCGGGCGCGGCGATCGCGGAAGGCGTACTGCCCACTGCGCATCACCTGCTCGTTGGCGGCCCGGTACGACCGGCTCTTGTTGCCGTAGTAGCCGCTGGCCTGCTCGAGGACCTTCTTGTGGCGCCGCTTCGCGGTCACCCCACGCTTGACGCGTGCCATCGTGTGCTCTCCTCTCGGGGTGCGTCAGCGCTCGCCGAGGAGGCGCTTGATCTTGGGCAGGTCGGTCGGGTGGACGTCGGCGTCGGCCGCCAGGCGGCGGGTCCGCGTGGACGGCTTCTTCTCGAACAGGTGCTGGCGCATGGACTGCTGCCGGCGGACCCGCCCGCTCCCGGTGGTCTTGAACCGCTTGGCCGCGGTCTTGGATGTCTTCATCTTCGGCATGTCGTGGTGCTCCTCGGGGGGTGGGGCAGCCGCAGGGTCAGGACGTCGCCTGCTCCGCGGACGCATCGGCCGGCACGGCGTCGGTCGCCTCGGCCAGCACGGGTTCGGCCGCTTCGTTGGCGTCGCCCGCGTCCTCCGCGACAGCCGTGCCGTCCTCGTCGGTCGGCGGTTTGGCCAGGGCGTCGATCGCCTTCTTGTCGGGTGAGAGCACCATCGACATGTTGCGACCTTCCAACCGGGCCTGGGACTCGACCTTCACGACCGGACCGACCACGTCGAGCACTTGATCCAGGATCTTCGTGCCGAGCTCCGGATGGGCCATCTCCCGGCCCCGGAACTGCAGCGTGACCTTGACCTTGTGCCCTTCCCGGACGAACTGGTCGACCTTGCGGACCTTGACGTCGAAGTCGCCCCGACCGATCTTCGGCCGGAACTTGACCTCTTTGATCGAGACGTTCGTGGACTTGCGCCGGGACTCCTTGGCCTTCTGGGCCTCCTCGTACCGGAACTTGCCGTAGTCCATGATCCGGCACACCGGCGGATTGGCCATCGGGGCCACCTCGACGAGGTCGAGGTCGAGGCCTCGAGCCAGTCTCAGCGCTTCGGGGACCGGCTTGATCCCCAACTGATCACCGTCCGGGCCGATGAGGCGGACCTCCCTGGCGCGGATGCGATCGTTGATCCGGTGCTGCTCGCGTTGGTCGCGTGGCGGCGCGGCTATGGCTGCTCACTCCTGTGCAAAGGCGCTGTCTCCCTGTTCGGTGGTCATGGTCTGGTGCTCGACGCGAGAGCCCGCGGAGCACGCCGGTGATCCACCAGCTGCCGTTGGACCCGGACGCACTCGCGGTGGCCGGGTGGGGGTCGCCCCCGCTTTCGCTTCAATTGCCCCAGGTAGGGTAGCAAACGTGGACGGGAACGCCACGGCCGATCGGCCCGACTCGGACGACGAGGTCCCGCAGGACGCCATCGCCGACGCCCAGGCGGCCATCGACGAGGCCCGCCGCCGGGTGGCCGAGGTGCCGGCCGAGGTCGTCGTCACGAACCACGTGATGGGGCTGTACGAGCTGGCCGCCATCCACCTGTCGGCCGACACCCCGGACCTGCCGGCCGCGGCGCTCGCCATCGACGCCATCGCCTGCCTGGTCGAGGGACTCGGCGACCGGCTTGGCCCCGACACCGCCACGATGCGCGACGCCCTGGCGAACATCCGGCTGGCCTTCGTGCAGGTCAAGGCGCGCGCCGCCGCCCCGACGACCGGCGACTGAACCGGCCGATCGGCGCGTCGACGACGCGGCCGCCCTCGACACGGACGCCTTCGGCCCGCAGCAACGCCGCCTGGCCGGCGCGCGGCGGGGTGGCGATCGACCCGTTGCTGCGCACGACCCGCCACCACGGTACGTCGGCGTCGGTGCGACCGAGCACGGCACCGACGGCGCGAGCCCGGCCGGGGAACCCGGCGTCGTGAGCCACGTCCCCGTAGGCCACCACCTCGCCGTCCCCCAGCGCCATCAGCACCCCGACGATGCGAGCTTCCAGATCGGTCATGGTCGGGCTCGCTGCGCTCGCCCATCTGATGTCAGCTGGCGGAGCTGGGCCGCCTCTGGTCGGCCGAACTTGACCATGAGGTCGAACTCGACGGCGGTCCCGACGTCGATCGTCCTCGTCCCGTCGGCGATCTCCACGCAGTGGAAGAGGTAGCTGGCGCCGTCGCCGTCGTCGCGCACGCGCCCCAGCCCGACGTGCTCGTCGAACTCGGTGACGACACCCGTCCTCGCGCCGTCGGCCTGCCGTGCTCGTTGCCCTGTCACGTCAGTGCACGATCTTGGCGATCGGCACCTCCAGCAGGTCCGTCGCCCCGGCGTCCTTGAGTGCCGGGATCACGAGGTTGATCGTCCGCTTCTCGACGACGCTCTCCACCGCGAAGCCGCCGCCGGCCAGCTCGGACACGGTCGGCGACTTGGCCGAGGGGAGCACGGCGATCACCGCCTGGAAGTCCTCGGCCGCGACGTTGAGCTTGAGCAGCACCTTCTGGCGCGCTTCGAGGGTGCCGTTGAGCAACGTCATCAGCTGGCCCATGGCGTGGCGCTTGGCGTCGTCGTCGTACGACTGCCGGTTGGCCACGACCTCCGTGTAGCTCGTGAGGATGGTGTCGATCACCCGCAGGCCGGCGGCCCGCAGCGCCCGCCCCGTCTCCGTGATGTCGACCACGCAGTCGGCGATGTCGGGGACCTTGGCCTCGCTGGCGCCGTACGACAGGCGCACGTCGGCGTCGATCCCCCGCTCGGCGAAGAAGCGCCGGGCGAGCTCCGGGTACTCCGACGACACCCGCACGCCCTGGGGCAGGTCGCCGACCTGTCTCGCCGGCGAGTCGTCGGCGACGGCGACGACCACCTTGACGGGGTTGGCGGTGGCCTTCGAGTAGCGCAGCTCGCCGAGGCTCACGACGTCGCTGGCCGTCTCCTCGACCCAGTCCCGGCCCGTGATGCCGAGGTCGAAGAGGCCCTCGGCGACGTAGACGGGGATCTCCTGCGGGCGGAGGATGCGCACCTCGGCCACCCGCGGGTCGTCGATGCTGGCCCGGTAGTCCACCGCCGAGGAGCGCACGACGGTGAGGTCGGCCGCCTCGAAGAGCTCGAGCGTCGCTCGTTCCAGCGAGCCCTTCGGCAGCACGATGCGCAGCACGGCGCCGGACGCTAGCGGAGCGTCCTAGGCGCGCAGCAGGGCGATCGCCCGCGCCCAGTCGGCATCCCACGCCGCCTCGTCGCGGTCGCCGCCGGTGAGCTGGCGAGCGAGCCCTTGCAGGTGGGCGTACCAGCCGGCGGCGTAGCCGTTGGCCGCCGGCCCGGCGCCCTCTTCGACCACGGTCACCCGCGTCGTCCCCGGCGCCAGCACCTCGAGCGTGACGGACACGGTGCTGGGCGTCCGGTCGGCCTCGTGGGCCCACCGCCACGTCGTCGAGAGGCGGCGCTGGGGCTCGCAGGCCAGCACCGTGCCACTCGCCGAGCCCTGGTCCCAGGTCACGGTCCACGAACCGCCGGGTGCGAGGTCGCCCGACGTCGTGCCGAACCAGCCGCCGAGCGCGGCCGCATCGGTGATCGCCGACCACACCGACTCGACCGGCGCCGGGACGTCGTGGACGACGCGGATGGTGCCCTCGTCGACGACCGGCCAGCGATCGTCGGCGCCGGCGGCCGCGACCTGGGCTGTCCACAACGCCCGCAGGTGCGCCACCGCGTGGTCGGGCGGCGCGCCGCCGGCGACGAAGGCGTCGAGGCGCAGCAGGAAGTCCTCCCACCCGGTGCCGTATGCCACGGTGAGCTCGTCGGTCAGCGGGAGGTGCTCGAGCACGAGGTCGGTCTCGTCCTGCCCCACCGCCACGAGGCGCAGTTCGGCAACCGAGTCCGGCTCACCGGGGTAGCGCCAGCGCACGGCCAACCGGTGCGGTGCGTCGCAATGGATCACCTCGATCGTGGCGACGTCGGCGTCGGGCGGGGTCATGCACAGCGTGACCGTGCCGCCCTCGCGGCGGTCACCGCTGAGCACGCCGAGCCAGCGAGCCGTACGAGCGGGCTCCGTCCACGCCGACCAGAGGTCGGCGATGTCGGTGGCGTAGCGCCGTCGCATCTGCAGCGTGCGGTGGCGGCCGTGCGTGGTGACGCTGCGGTCGGTGAGGCCGGCCAGACCGGCGATGGTGTCGTTCATGTCGCTCCCTCCTGGGACCGGCGGCGCCGGCCCCGCCGGATCTCGGTGTCGAGGGCGTCGAGCCGCGGGGCCCAGAACACCCGGTAGCGGGCCAGCCACTGGTCGATCTCGCGCAGCGGCGTCTCGTCGACCGCGTACAGGCGGCGCGGACCGTCGATCGTGACGTTGGCGAAGCCGGAGTCGCGCAGGACCTTCAGGTGCTGCGAGACCGCCGGCTGGCTGATGCCGAACTCGTCGGTGATGGCGGCGGCGATGGTGCCGGCCGCGAGCGCGCCGCCGCCGATCCGGCGCTGCTCGGACAGCAACTCGACGATCCGCCGGCGGACCGGGTCCCCGAGGACGTCGAAGGCGTGCACGGGTCCACTATTTCACGATGGCCTTATATAAGTCAAGACTTCAATGACTCGTCGGCGCCTCGTGGAGGAGGCGCAGCGCGTGGGGGACGATGTCGAGGATCGCGCCGAGCTGCTCGACGCAGCCCTTCGGCGAGCCGGGGGTGTTGCAGATGATCGCCTGGCCGCGCACACCGGCGGTGCCTCGGGACAGCCGCCCCAGTGGGCTGACGAGCCGCATGGCCTCGGCGAGACCGGGCGCCGCCCGTTCGATCACCTTGGCCGTGCCCTCGGGCGTCTCGTCGCGCGGCGCGAATCCGGTGCCGCCCGTCGTGACGATCAGCCCGCCGAAGCCGTCGGCCATCGCGGTCAGCGCGGCGGCCACCGCATCCGCGCCGTCGGCCGTCACTCGGTGGTCGACGACGTCGAAGCCGGCGGACGAGAGCTGTTCGACGAGCGCCCGCCCGCTGGTGTCGTCGCGGGTCCCGGCGACGACCCCGTCGCTGACCGTGAGGACCTTGGCACGGAGGGGCTGCTCGCTCACGGGGCGACGCTAGCGGTCGCCGAACCGCTCGCCCGGGAGCGGCCGGGCGCCGTTGGCGAAGGCGTCCCAGGCCATCGCGGCGCGGCCCTCGGGCTGCACCTCCACCAGGCGAAGCGAGCCGTTGCCGGCGGCGACCGAGACGCCGTCGTCGAGCAACGTGCCCGGCGGGCCGGACGCCTCGCCGGGCGCGGCTCCGAGCACCTTGAGGCGGCGGCTGCGGAACGTCGTCCAGGTCCCACCGACCCGCACCCAACGGTCGAGATCGGCGCCCGGGCGGCTCCAGTCGAGCTCGAGCTCGGACGGATCGATCTTGGCGGCGTACGTCGGCTCCCCCTGCTGCGGCGCCGGCTCGGGAAGCGGACCGCGGAGCACGTCGAGCAGGAGGTCGGTGCCGACGTCGACGAGCTCGGCGCGCAGCTCGGCGGCGGTCGCGGCAGCGGCGATCGGCACCTCGCGCCGGGCGTACACCGCGCCGGTGTCGAGGGTCTCGTCGACGTCCATGATGCAGACGCCGGTGGTCTCGTCACCGGCCAGCAGCGCGCGCTCGACCGGCGCCGCTCCGCGCCAACGCGGCAGCAGCGAGAAGTGCATGTTGATCATCGGCACCGCCGCCAGGATGTGCGGCTTGATCAGGCGGCCGTAAGCGACGACGACGCCGAGCTCGGCCGTCGTGGCGAGGAGGTCGTCGATGTCATGGGTGACCCCCAGGCCGAGCTCGGTGGCGGCAGCCTTCACGGGGCTCGGTGACGTCGCGCTCCCCGCCCACGTCGACGATCGGCGCGGGTGACCACCAGCTCGATGTCGTGGCCGTCGGCGACGAGCGCCCGCAGTGGCGGTACCGCGATCTCGGGCGTGCCGAGGAAGGCGAGCCGCACGCGGCTCAGCCCAGGCGGAGCCGCCGGCGCAGCGACGCCGGGGCTGGCGTCTCCTGGAGCCGGCGGTACTCGGCCATCGCCTCGCGGCGCTGCTCGGGCGTCATGCGGTCGAACATCAGCACGCCGCGGAGGTGGTCGAGCTCGTGCTGGAACATGCGTGCCTCGAGCTCGTCGGCCTCCCACTCGACGGCCTCGCCGTGGATGTCGATGCCGCGCAGCAGGACCTGCTTCGGCCGGACGATCTCGACGTACAGGCCGGGGATCGACAGGCACCCCTCGTCGTACACCCACTCACCACCGGACTCGACGATCTCGGGGTTGAAGACGACCCTCGGGTCGTCGCCGAAGTCCCAGACGAAGACCTGCTTCTGCACGCCGATCTGCGGCGCTGCCAGCGCCAGACCGTTGCCGCTGTCGGCGAGCGTGTCGAACATCCGGTCGACGAGGCGGATCGCCTTGCCGTCGACCTCGTCGACGGGCGCGGCCTTCGCCTTCAGCACAGGGTCGCCGAAGGTGCGGATCGATTCGGCCATGTCTGCCAGGCTACCGATGGGATGTCGCACTACTTCGACGAGTCGCCGGCGGTGCCGTCGGCGGCCGACGAGGTGACGATCACGCTGCCCGACACCTCGTTCGCGTTGCGCACCGACCGCGGCGTGTTCGCCCACGGCCGGCTCGACGCCGGCACGGCGCTGCTGCTGCGCCAGGCGCCGGCGCCGGCGGCCACGGGCGACCTGCTCGATCTCGGGTGCGGGGCCGGCGCCATCGCCCTCACGCTCGCCCGGCGGGCGCCGGCGACGACCGTGTGGGCGGTCGACGTCAACGAGCGGGCCCGCCGGCTGTGCGCCGCCAACGCCGAGGCCAACGGGCTCGCCAACGTGCGCGTCGCCGCGCCCGACGACGTCCCCGCCGACGTGACCTTCGCGACGATCTGGTCGAACCCGCCGATCCGCATCGGCAAGCCGGCACTGCACGAGCTGTTGACCCGCTGGCTCGGGCGGCTGACGCCGGACGGGCGGGCGCTGCTCGTCGTGCACAAGCACCTCGGCAGCGACTCGCTGCACCGCTGGCTCGACGCCGAGGGCTGGCCGACGACCCGGCTGGGGTCGGCCAAGGGCTACCGCCTGCTCGACGTGCGCGCCGGGGCTCGGTCCTGACCCTCGATCTGGGCGGGCATCGTCCCACGGGGTGAGACGGATCCCGCCCAGATGGGCGAGTGGTGAGGATCCCGCCCAGATTGGGGGACGTCAGCGGCGGGCCGGATCGACCTCGATGCGCACGCCCTTCGGGCGGGGCACCGAGGCGAGCGCGTCGCCCAGCTCGTCCCAGGTGGCCGCCCGGACGGCGTGCTCGCCGTCGCTGCCGCCGACGGAGATCCCGGGCTGCTCGCGCAGGGCGTCGGCCAGCTCGCCGCTCGCCGCGCCGGTCAGCACGGCGAGGGCGGCGAACGGCGGCAGGCCGAGCAGTCGCCGCCGCTCGGTCTCCGGGCCGATCAGCCGGCCGGGGTCGGCCAGCAGCGCAGCCTGGACGACCTCGTGGCGGGGCAGGAAGGTCTGCACCAGCAGGCGGCCGCCGGTGCCACGGCGGCCGACGAGGCGCGCCCCGCGCACGAGCAGCGCCATCGCCTGCTCGGCGGCGCGGTAGCGCGGGGCGAGCAACTCGGCATCGATGTCGAGAAACGCGACGACGTCGGCCGCCGGCACGCGGTGCAGCACCGCCTCGGTGCCGACGTACACGCCGGCCGCGTCCGGCGGCCCGTCGTCCTTGCCGGTCACGGCCACCACCGGCCGGCCGGCCGCCGCCTCGAGCTCCTCGCGCAGCCGCGTGACGCCGGGCCGCAGGTTGGCGAACCGCGACCCGTTGCAGACCAGGCACACGCCGGGGCGCACCAAGCCACAGCGCCGGCAGGCCAGGCGCCCGTCGTCGTCGAGGCCGACCGCTGCGTCGCAGCGCTGGCAGCGGGCCAGCGAGCGGCACGTGCGGCAGGCCAGCACGCGCGCCCGCCCGGGCGTGTTGTGCACGCACACGACCGTGCACCGCTCGTCGCGCAGCCGGGCGATCAGCGGCGAGGTCACCAGCGACGTCTTCCACGGCTCGTCGCGGCTGCGGTCGACCACCTCGACGAACGGCCAGCCGGCCCGCTCGTCGTCGATCGCCGGTCGGCCCAGCCGTCCGCCCGCCGCGGCCAGCCCGACCACGGTCGGGCAGGGCGACACCAGCAGCGACGGTGCCCCCGCCCGCCGGGCCCGCTCGACGAGCACGTCGCGGGCGTGCCACGTGGGGCTGCGCTCCTCCTGCAGCGCCTCGTCGTGCTCGTCGATGACCACGGCGACGGCCAGCCCGGGGCACGGCGCCCATGCCGCCGCCCTGGCGCCGATGACGATGTCGACGCCCGCCGCGGCGAGTGCCCACTCCTGGGGCGCGAGCGCCACGGTGAACCCCGCCCGGCGCAGCCGCACGGCGTCGAGGCGGGCGCGGTCGAGCGACGGCACGACGGCGAGCACCGGCCCGACGGCCGCGGCGGCGGCCAGGACGGGCACGACGTCGTCGCTCGGTGGCAGGCGGAGCATCCCACCGCCCGCCGCGAGCAGCTCGGCCGCCCCGGCGTGGACGGGGTCGACCGGCGCCGCGCCGCGTCGTCCTGCCGGCAGCCCGGCCACGTTGGCGGGCGGGCTGGCGGTGACGAGGAACGGCCGCAGCCGGCCGGCCCCCCACCGCCGTGCCGCCCACCGGGCGAGGTCGATCAGCTCCGGTGCCGGCCCGCGCGAGCTGACCTTGGCGATCGGACGTAGCCGCTCGGCCGGCCGGTCCGCCGGGTCGAGCTCGACGATCCACCCCCCGACGCGCCGGCCGTGCAGCGGGACGCGCACCAGCGCGCCGAGCGTGGCGGTGGCGCCCAGCTCGTCGGGGACGAGGTAGTCGAACTCCTTGTCCAGCCCGGTGACGTCGGGGACGACGCGGGCGACGGTCACTCGGTCAGGCGTTCACGCGCCGCGCGCTCACGTGCCGACGGCGGCCTTGAAGTCGTCGAGGCGCGTGGTGTGCTCCCACGAGAACCCCGGGAGCTGCCGGCCGAAGTGGCCGTAGGCGGCGGTGTCCTTGTAGATCGGCCGCTTCAGGTCGAGGTCGCGCACGATCGCCGCCGGTCGGAGGTCGAACACCTCGCGCACGGCCTTCTCGATGACGTCCTCGGCGACGGTGTTGGTGCCGAACGTGTCGACGAGGATGCTCATCGGGTGGGCGATGCCGATGGCGTAGGCCACCTGCACCTCGCACTTCGTCGCCGCCCCGCTGGCCACCACGTGCTTGGCCACCCAGCGCGCGGCATAGGCAGCTGAGCGGTCGACCTTGCTCGGGTCCTTGCCGCTGAAGGCGCCGCCGCCGTGGCGGCCCATGCCGCCGTAGGTGTCGACGATGATCTTGCGGCCGGTCAGCCCGCAGTCGGCGTGCGGACCGCCGAGCACGAACGTGCCCGTCGGGTTGATCCACACCGTGTAGTCGTCGTCGGCGAACTGGGCCGGGACGATCGGGCGGATCACCTGCTCGATGAGGTCGGGCCGGATCACGGTGTCGCGATCGACGCCGTCCTGGTGCTGGGTGCTGATGAGGACGGTCTTCAGGCCGACGGGGCGGCCGTCCTCGTACTCGTAGGTCACCTGCGTCTTGCCGTCGGGCCGGAGGTACGGCACCTGGCCGCTCTTGCGCACCTCGGCGAGGCGCTCGGCCAAGCGGTGCGCCGTCCAGATCGGCAGCGGCAGGAGATCGGGCGTCTCGTCGCAGGCGAAGCCGAACATCATCCCCTGGTCCCCGGCGCCCTGGCTGTTGATCTGGTCCTCACCGGCCGTCCCGTGGCGCAGCTCCTCGCTGCTGTCGACGCCCTGGGCGATGTTCGGGCTCTGCTCGTCGATCGAGACGATGACGCCGCACGTCGTGCCGTCGAAGCCGTACAGGGCGTTGTCGTAGCCGATCGAGCGGATCGTGTCGCGGGCCAGCTTCGGGATGTCGACGTAGGCCTCGGTGGTGATCTCTCCGGCGACCACGCAGAGCCCCGTCGTCAGCAGCGTCTCGCACGCCACGCGGCCGTGCGGGTCCTCGGCGAGGATGGCGTCGAGCACGGTGTCGCTGATCTGGTCGGCCATCTTGTCGGGATGGCCTTCGGTGACGCTCTCGGACGTGAAGGTCCAACGGGACACGGGGATTCTCCTGTTACTGGGACGGTTGGGAACGGCGGATGTCGACGACGGCGTCGATGACGGCACGGGCGATGGCCCGCTTGTCGCGCAGGGACACGCCGACGGGATCGGCGTCGGGGCGGAGGAGGACCACCGCGTTGGTGTCGTGGCGGAAGCCGACACCGGGCGCGCTGACGTCGTTGGCGACGATGAGGTCGACACGCTTGGCGGCCAGCTTGGCGCCGGCGTTGGCGAGGAGGTCGTCGGTCTCGGCGGCGAAGCCGACCAGCACCTGCCCGGCCCGCTTGGCGGCGCCGAGGCCGGCGAGGATGTCCGGCGTCGGTTCGAGCACGATGTCCGGCACACCGTCGCGCTTCTTGATCTTGCCGGTGGCCGCGACCTTGGGGCGGAAGTCGGCCACGGCGGCGGCCATCACGATGACGTCGGCGTCGCGGTGGGCCTCCACGGCCGCCTGCAGCTCGGCGGCGGTCTCGACCGCCTCGACGATGACCCCGGGCGGCGCCGGGAGCTCGACCGTGCTCACGAGCACGACGTCGGCCCCTCGCGCCGCGGCTTCGGCGGCGACGGCGTAGCCCTGCTTGCCGGAGCTGCGGTTGGCGATGACGCGGACGGCGTCGATGGGTTCGCGGGTACCGCCGGCCGTGACGACGACGCGGGTGCCGGCGAGGTCGGCGTCGGCGAGGATCCGCTCGGCGGCGGCGACGATGTCGACCGGGTCGGCGAGGCGACCGGCGCCGACGTCACCGCCGGCGAGGCGCCCGACGGCCGGCTCGACGATGTGCACCCCGCGCCGCCGCAGCGTGGCCAGGTTCTCGGTGACGGCCGGGTGCTCGTACATCTCGGTGTGCATCGCCGGGCAGAGCAGGACGGGAGCGCGCGTGGCCAGCAGGGTGTTGGTCAGGAGGTCGGTGGCCAGGCCGGCAGCGTAAGCGCCGATCAGCCGCGCCGTGGCGGGCGCGACCACGACGAGATCGGCCGACTGGCCGAGGCGGGTGTGCGGGATCGGCACGGGGCCGCCCCACAGCTCGGTCTGCACCGGTTCGCTGGCCAGGGCGCTGAACGTGGTCCGTCCGACGAAGCGCTCGGCCGCGCTGGTCATCACCGGGATGACGTGGGCACCGGCGTCGACCAGCCGCCGGCACACCTCGATGGCCTTGTACGCCGCGATGCCGCCGGTGACGCCGAGGACGATGCGCGAGCCGGCCAGCATGGTCCCGCGGTGGTCAGGACTCGACGCTGTCGGCGACGGCGACGGGCTCGCCGTCCTCGTCGACCTCGGCCTGCTCGGGCAGGTCGACCCACTTGATCTTGTCGGCGGCGATCTCCTCGAACCCGATGCTCAGCGGCTTGCGGGCGACCGAGCTCACCTGCGGCGGCACCATGTGGCCGAGCCCCTCGCCGAGCTGGTTGAAGTAGGCGTTGATGTGGCGGGCCCGGCGGGCGGCCAGGGTGACCAGGCCGAACTTCGAGTCGACGCGATCGAGCAGCTCCTCGATCGCCGGGTTCATCATCGTGTCGTGCGCGCGTTCCATCACTGCTCCAGGTGTTGACCGACCGCAGCCCGAACGGACCGGCAGCCGAGGAATCCTATCGGGCGCGGGCCCGTTCGATGAGGTCCAGCATCTCGTCGGTCGTCGCGTCCAGCTCGTCGTTGACGACCACGTGGTCGGCCAGCGCCTTGCCGACGGGCTCCTCGTCGTCGGCTTTGCGCAGGCGGGCGGCCACCTTGGCCGGGTCGTCGCCGCGCCCGCGCAACCGTCGCTCCTGCTCGTCACGCGACGGCGGGAGCACGAAGATCAGCAGCGCGTCGGGCCGCAGCGCCTTGACCTGGCGGGCACCGTCGACCTCGATCTCGAGGACGACGTCGGCGCCCTCCGGGGCCGTCGGGATCGGCGTGCCGTAGTAGTGGCCCAGGAACTCGGTCCACTCGAGGAACCCGCCGTCGGCGATCTTGCGCTCGAACTCGTCGCGCGTCGTGAAGACGTAGGCCGAGTCCGGCTCGCCCGGCCGCTGGTCGCGCGTCGTCCAGCTGCGGCTCAGCCAGAGTCGGGCGTCGCGCCCCACGAGGGCGTCGACGATGGTGCCCTTGCCGACACCGCCCGGCCCGGACACGACGATGATGAGCGGTGGGTGCCCAGGTGCGGGCGATGTCACTCCGAGGCGGCGCGAGCCTCGAGCAGGGACTGCCGCTGCTGGGCACCGAGGCCCTGCACGCGACGGTTGTCGGCGATGCCGATCTCTTCCATCACCTTGCGGGCCTTGACCTTGCCCCAGCGGGGCAGGGACTCGAGCAGGGAGACGACCTTGAGCTTGCCGACGTTGGGATCGTCGGAGTTCAAGGCGTCCTCGAGCGAGAGCGAGTTGTTCTTCAGCCGCTGTTTGATTTCGGCCCGGGCAGCACGGGCCTCGGCGGCCTTCTGCAGTGCGGCGGCACGCTGCTCGGGGGTCAACTGCGGAGGTGTAGCCATGCAGGTCACGGTAGCAACCCTGACCAGGTAGCGGGCGGATAGCCCGCTGGAACCGGGGTGACGCCAGTCCCCCGCTGCACCGCAACTCTTGTGTGAGAGCGACACCAACTGTCGCCCTCGCACAACAGTTGCGGATCGGCGTCAGCGCGCGGCCGTGAGGGCGGCGAGGATCTTGGCCGGGGCGCGGGGGTCGGCGAAGGTGGCGGTGCCGACCTGGACGGCGTTGGCGCCGGCCAGCAGCAGCTCCTCGGCGTCCCACGCGGTGGCGATGCCGCCGACGCCGATGATCGGCAGGGCGGGCAGGGCGGCGCGGACGTCGTGCACGGCGCGCACGGCGATGGGGTGGATCGCCGGACCCGACAACCCGCCACCGCCCGCACCGAGGGCCGGTCGCCGGGTCGCCGGGTCGTAGGCCATGCCGAGCAGCGTGTTGATGCAGGTCACGGCCTCGGCGCCGGCCGCGTGGACGGCGGCGGCGATCTCGACGAGCCGGTCGGTGTTGGGGCTGAGCTTGGCCCAGCGGGGGCGCCCGCAGCCGGCCGTGGCCGCGATCGCCGCCGCCGAGAGCTCGGCGTCGTGGGCGAAGATGGCGTCGCGGCCCTCCAGGTTCGGGCACGAGAGGTTGACCTCGACGGCCACGACCTCGGCGGGGGCCGCGGCGAGCAGGTCGGCCGCCCGCGCGTAGTCGTCGACCGAGCGCCCCCAGATCGACGCCACGACCGTCGCCCCCGTGCGCAGCAGGTCGGGCAGCACGTGGTCGAGCCAGTACGGCACGCCGGGACCCTGCAGCCCGACGGCGTTGAGCATCCCGGCGGTCGTCGGGTGCACCCGGGGCCCGGGGTTGCCGGCCCACTCGTAGGCGGCCAGCGACTTGACGACGACGGCGCCGAGGGCGCCGAGGTCGAGGTAGCGGGCCAGCTCCGTGCCGTAGCCGGCCGTGCCGGACGCCGTCATCACCGGGTTGGACAACTCCACCGTGCCGATCACTGCGTTCCCCGGCCACGCAGGCCGGGGTCGGCCGCTCGTCGGCTGGCGCCTCCTCGCTCGCATTCCGCTCCGCCGCTCAGCGCTCGTGATGCTCTTGGAGCGACCTGACCGCGAGGTCTTCGTCGCGTGTCTCGGCGAGGCCGTGCACGGCGGCCAGCGCGGCGTCGACGGTGGTCACGCAAGCGACCCGGTTGAGGACGGCGGACTTGCGGATCTGCTCGCCGTCGCTGCGGGGGCTGCGGCCCTCCGGCGTGTTGACGACGAACGTGACGTGCCCGGATCCGATGAGGTCGACGGCGGTCTTCCCGGCGCCCTCGCTGACCTTGGCGACGACCTCGTCGACCGGTTGCCCGAAGCGGGCGAGGAAGTCGGCCGTCCCCTGCGTGGCCACCACACCGAGGCCCAGCTCGCGCAGCCGCTTGGCGACCACCAGCCCTGCCGGCTTGTCGGAGTCGGCCAGCGACAGGAAGACCGTGCCGCTCGTCGGGAGCACGGTGCCGGCGGCCAGCTCGGCCTTGAAGAACGCCCGCCCGAACGTCGTGTCGATCCCCATCACCTCGCCGGTCGAGCGCATCTCCGGTCCGAGCGCCGGGTCGACCTCGGGGAAGCGGGAGAACGGCATCACCGCCTCCTTGACGGCGATCGGCCCCGACGGCCGGAGCACCGACGCACTGAGCAGGCCCTCGACGCGCAGCTCGGCCAACGTGGCGCCGAGCATCACGCGGGTGGCGACCTTGGCGAGCGGCACGCCGGTGGCCTTGGCGACGAACGGGACCGTGCGGCTGGCCCGCGGGTTGGCCTCGATGACGTAGACGGTCGTCCCGAGCACGGCGTACTGCACGTTGACGAGGCCGCGAACGTCCAGGCGGGCGGCGATCGCCGCCGTGTAGGCCTCGATCACCTCGACCACCCACGACGGCAGCGTCTGCGGCGGGATCGCGCAGGCCGAGTCGCCCGAGTGGACCCCGGCCTCCTCGACGTGCTCCATGACGCCGCCGATGAGCACCTCGCCGGTGTGGTCGCGCACGGCGTCGACGTCGACCTCGACGGCGTCCTCCAGGAAGCGGTCGATGAGCACCGGCCGCTCGGCCGACAGCCCTCCCTCGCGGCCGAGGCTGCCGAACCCGGCCAGCTCAGCCATCGCGCCGGCCAACTGGTTGACGTCGTGGACGATCTGCATGGCCCGGCCGCCGAGCACGTAGCTCGGCCGGACGAGCACCGGGAACCCGACGTCCTCGACGATGGCCAGCGCTTCCTCGAGATCGGTGGCGGTGCCGCCCGGCGGCTGCGGGATGTGCAGCTCGTCGCACACGGCGTTCCACTTCTCGCGGTCTTCGGCGAGGTCGATCGACGCCGGCGGCGTGCCGGCGACCAGCTCGACGGGGATGACCGACGCCAGCTTGAGCGGGGTCTGCCCGCCGAGCGACACGATCACCTTCGGTGGGACGCCGCCGGCCGCGGCCGTCTCGGCGGCGATGACGTGGTGCACGTCCTCGGCCGTGAGCGGCTCGAAGTACAGCCGGTCGGACGTGTCGTAGTCGGTCGACACCGTCTCCGGGTTGCAGTTGACCATCACCGTCTCGTAGCCGGCGTCGCGGAGGGCGAAGCTGGCGTGCACGCAGCAGTAGTCGAACTCGATGCCCTGGCCGATGCGGTTGGGGCCCGACCCGAGGATGATCACCCGCGGCCGGTCCGACGGCCGCACCTCGTCCTCGTCCTCCCAGGTGGAGTAGTGGTACGGCGTCTCGGCGGCGAACTCGGCGGCGCACGTGTCGACCGTCTTGTAGGTCGGCACGACGCCGGCGGCCTCACGGGCGCGGCGCACGTCGGCCTCGTCGACGCCCCACAGGTGGGCGAGCTGGGCGTCGGCGAAGCCGAGGCGCTTGGCCCGCCGCCAGCCCCGGCGGTCGAGCCCATCGGTGCCGCCGGCGGCCACCAGCTCGTGGCGCTGCTCGACGATGGCGAGCAGCTGGTCGAGGAACCACGGGTCGATGCGGCACGCCTCGTGGATCCGGTCGACGGTCACGTCACGCCGGAGCAGCTCGCCGATCTGGAAGATGCGGTCGGGGGTCGGCACGGCGACGGCGGCGAGGAGGTCGTCGTCGGATCGGCCCGCCAGCTCGGCCTCGGCGGGATCGGCGTTGAGCCCGTGGCGGCCGTGCTCCAGCGAGCGCAGCGCCTTCTGCAGGCTCTCCGGGAAGGTCCGCCCGATGGCCATCGCCTCGCCCACCGACTGCATCTGCGTGCCGAGGATGCCGCTCGTCCCCGGCAGCTTCTCGAAGGCCCAGCGCGGCACCTTGGTGACGACGTAGTCGATCACCGGCTCGAAGCTGGCCGGCGTGGCCTTGGTGATGTCGTTGGGGATCTCGTCGAGGGTGTACCCGACGGCGAGCTTGGCGGCGATCTTGGCGATCGGGAACCCGGTCGCCTTCGAGGCCAGCGCCGACGAGCGCGACACCCGCGGGTTCATCTCGATGATGACCTGCCGGCCGGTGACGGGGTCGAGCGCGAACTGCACGTTGGAGCCGCCGGTCTCCACGCCGACGCGGCGGATGCAGGCGAAGGCGTCGTCACGCATCCGCTGGTACTCGACGTCGGTGAGCGTCTGCGCCGGCGCCACCGTGATCGAGTCGCCGGTGTGCACGCCCATCGGGTCGACGTTCTCGATCGAGCAGATGATCACGCAGTTGTCGGCGCGGTCGCGCATCACCTCGAGCTCGAACTCCTTCCAGCCGGCGATCGACTCCTCGACCAGGATCTCGGTGATCGGGCTGGCCGCCAGGCCGGTCAACGCCAGGCGCTCGAACTGCTCGGCGGTGTGGGCGATTCCGGTGCCCCTGCCGCCGAGGATGTACGCCGGCCGCACGATCACGGGCAGGCCGACCTCGGCGGCGACGGCCTGCGCTTCGGCGAGCGAGTGGGCGATGCCGCTGCGCGGGACGTCGAGGCCGATGCCGACCATCGCCTGCTTGAAGCGCTCGCGGTCCTCGGCCGTCGCGATGGCCTCGGCGTCGGCGCCGATCATCTCGGGCGTGCCGGGCACGCCGATCACCCCCGCCTCGTACAGGGCCATGGCGAGGTTCAGCCCGGTCTGGCCGCCGAGCGTCGGCAGCACGGCGTCGGGGCGCTCGCGCTCGACGATGCGGGCGACGACCTCCGGCGTGAGCGGCTCGATGTACGTCCGGTCGGCGAAGTCCGGGTCGGTCATGATCGTCGCCGGGTTCGAGTTGACGAGCACGACCCGGTACCCGTCGTCGCGCAGCACGCGGCAGGCCTGCGTCCCGGAGTAGTCGAACTCGCACGCCTGCCCGATCACGATCGGCCCCGACCCGATCACCAGGATCGACGTGAGATCGTCCCGCCGCGGCATCACGCCACCCCCCGCGCCGGCGCCGGCAACCCCACCGGCTCTCGCGTTTGTTCACTGGGACGTCGCCTGGCGACGTCTGGTGCGCGAACGCGCGTCATCGCGGTCAGGAAGCGGTCGAACAGGTAGGCGCTGTCGTGGGGGCCCGGGCCGGCCTCGGGGTGGTGCTGGACGCTGAACGCCCTGGCTGCGGGCACGGCGAAGCCCTCGCAGACGCCGTCGTTGAGGTTGACGTGGGTCAGGTCGACGCCAGCGGGCAGCGTGCCGGCGTCGACGGCGAAGTTGTGGTTCTGGCTGGTGATCTCGATGGTCCGCGTCGTCAGGTCCTGCACCGGGTGGTTGGCGCCGTGGTGGCCGAACGGGAGCTTGATCGTCGCCGCGCCGAGCGCCCGCCCGAGCAGCTGGTGCCCGAGGCAGATGCCGAAGATCGGCACCTCGCCGAGCAGCTCGCCGATCGCCGCCACGGCGTAGGGCACCTCGGCCGGATCGCCCGGGCCGTTGGACAGGAACACGCCGTCGGGCCGGCGGGCGAGGACGTCGGCGGCCGTCGTCGAGGCCGGCACCACCTCGACGGCACCGAGCCCTGCGAGGTGGCGCAGGATCGTCCGCTTGATGCCGAAGTCGTAGGCGACGATGCGCAGGTCGCCCTCGCCGACGCGGTACGGCTGCGGGGTGGTCACGGTGGCGACGAGATCGATGCCGTCCGTGCCCGGCTCGGCCAGCGCGGCGCGCCGCACGGCGTCGAGGTCGACGGCCGGGCCGAACGCGCCCGGCACGGCGCCGGCGTCGCGCAGCAGCCGGGTGAGGCGGCGGGTGTCGACGCCCGTGATGCCCGGCACGCCGTAGCGCACGAGCATCTCCTCCAGCCCGGCCTCGGCCCGCCGGTTGCTCGCCCGGCGCGACAGCTCGCGCACGACGACGCCGCGGCAGTGCAGGCGGGCGGCCTCGAAGTCGGTGGTGTTGACCCCGTAGTTGCCGATGTGCGGGTTGGTGAAGGCGATGACCTGCCCGGCGTAGCTGGGATCGGAGAGCACCTCCTGGTAACCGGTCATGGCCGTGTTGAACACGACCTCCCCCGCCCCGACCGTCGGGGCGCCGAACAGCTCGCCCTCGAACTCGGACCCGTCGGCGAGCACCAGCACGCCCTCGCGACGCCTCTGCATGTCCATCCGCATCAGTGTATGTTCATTCATCGCTGTGCCGCTCCCTCGACGACGACCGGCGTGCCCCGGAAGACGGTGTGCCGAACGCGGCCGCGCAGCGTCCGGCCGACGTACGGGGTGTTGCGGCTGCGGCTGGCCAGGGCGCCGGGCCGGACCTGCCACTCGACGGCAGGATCGAACACCACCAGGTTGGCCGGCTCGCCGGCGACGATCGGACGGCCGTGGCGGTCGGACACGCCGGCGATCGCCGCCGGGCGCCACGACAGCGCCGCGAGGACGTCGGCGAGCGGCATGTCCAGCTCGCCGAGCGCCACACCCAGCGCCGTCTCCAGTCCGAGCATCCCGGGCGGCGCCTCGTCGAGCGGGCGCTCCTTGTCCTCCGCGGTGTGCGGGGCGTGGTCGGTGGCGATGGCGTCGATGGTGCCGTCGGCGAGTCCGGCCTTGATGGCCCGCACGTCGTCGACGGTGCGCAGCGGCGGGTTGACCTTGAACACGGCGTCGTAGCCGCGCAGCGCCTCCTCGGTGAGGCTGAAGTGGTGGGGCGCCGCCTCGGCCGTGACCGCCAGCCCGTCGGCCTTGGCCGCCCGGACGAGCTCGACGCTGCGCGCCGTGGAGAGGTGCAACAGGTGCAGGCGGGCGCCGGTGAGGCGGGCCAGCTCGATGTCCCGGTGGACCATCAGCTCCTCGGCGAGGGCCGGCCAGCCGGGCAGGCCGAGCTCGCTGGAGCAGCAGCCCTCGTGCATCACCGCGCCGGCCGTCAGACGGGCGACCTCGCAGTGCTGGGCGAGCACGACGTCGAGCCCGAGCGAGTACTCCATGGCCCTGCGCATGAGCAGCGGATCCTGCACCCCGTTGCCGTCGTCGGTGAACAGCCGCACGCCGGCGGCGGCCAGCTCACCGAACGGTGCCAGCGCCTCCCCGGCTCGCCCGACGGTCAGGCAGCCGGCCGGCAACACCTCGCACAGGCCGGCCTCCTCCCCCAGCACCCGCACGAGCTCGACGACGCCGACGGCGTCCTGCGGCGGGTCGGTGTTCGGCATCGCCACCACGGCGGTGAAGCCGCCGAGGGCGGCCGCCCGGCTCCCCGACTCGACGGTCTCGGCCTCCTCGCGCCCGGGCTGGCGCAGGTGCACGTGGAGGTCGACGAACCCGGGCGCCACGACGCACCCGCCGGCGTCGAGGGTGGTGTCGCCGTCGAGCCCGGCGCCGACGGCGACGATCCGGTCGCCGTCGAGCAGCACGTCGGCGCGCCGCTCCCCCGACTGGTCGACGACCGTGCCCCCACGAACCAAGGTGCTCACAACTGGTCCTCGACATCGCGTCCCGCGCCGAGGAGCTCGAAGAGCACGGCCATGCGCACGGCGACGCCGTTGGCCACCTGCTGCGTGATCACCGACCCCGGCAGTTCGGCCGGGTCGACGAGGATCTCGACGCCCCGGTTCATCGGCCCGGGGTGCATCACGAGCGTGTGCTCGGGGAGCCGTCTCGCCCGCTCGCGAGTGAGACCGAAGCGGGCGCTGTACTCACGCAGGCTCGGCACCAACGCCTCGGTCATCCGCTCTCGTTGCATCCGCAACAGGTAGAGGACATCGATCTTCTCGAGCAGCCCGTCGAGATCATCAGTGGCCGGGGCCGGCGGCACCGGCGGGAGGAGCGTCGCCGGCGCCACGAGCGTCACCTCGGCGCCGAGGGCCCGGAACACCTCGACGTCGCTGCGGGCGACGCGGCTGTGGCGGATGTCGCCCACCACGGCGACGTGCAGGCCGTCCAACCCGCCGGTGCGGCCGAGGGCCGTCCGCACCGTGTAGGCGTCGAGCAACGCCTGCGTCGGGTGGGCGTGCCAGCCGTCGCCGCCGTTGACGATGCTGGCCGTCGTCCAGCGGCTGACCTGCCACGGCACGCCGCTCGACTTGTGCCGCACGACGAAGGCGTCGACGCCCATGGCGGCGATGGTCTCGATGGTGTCGCGCAGGCTCTCGCCCTTGTTCAGGCTCGACGTGCTCACGCTGAAGTTCATGACGTCCGCCGACAGGCGCTTGGCCGCCGTCTCGAACGACAACCGGGTGCGCGTCGAGTCCTCGAAGAAGAGGTTGCACACCGTCTTGCCACGAAGCGCCGGCACCTTGGGGTTGGGCCGCTGGTTGACCTCGACCATCGTGTCGGTCAGCTCGAGCAGGCGCAGGATCCCGTCCGTCCCCAGCTCGGCGATCGACCGCAGGTGCTTCATCGATCGCCCCCTTCGGACCAGATCTCGACGCCGTCGGCGCTCACCCGGACGTCCTCGCCGGCGCTCGTCGGCAGGTTCTTGCCGACGAAGTCGGGTCGGATGGGCAGCTCGCGGTGGCCGCGGTCGACCATCACGGCCAGCTGCACCGCCCGTGGCCGCCCGTACTCGCCGAGGGCGTCGAGGGCGGCGCGTACCGTCCGCCCGGTGTACAGCACGTCGTCGACGAGCACGACGGTGGCGCCGTCGAGGGCGATCGGGATCTCGCTCCGGCCCGCCGGCACGACCGGCCGCAGGCCGATGTCGTCGCGGTGCAGGGAGGCGTCGATGCTGCCCACCGGGACCGGACGCTCGATGCGGCCGATCTCCTCGGCCAGTCCCCTGGCGAGCCAGACACCGCCGGCCTGCACGCCGATCAGCACGACGCCGTCGAGGCCACGGTTGCGCTCGAGGATCTCGTGGGCCATGCGGGTCGTCGCCCGCCGCACGTCCTCGGTGGCCAGCACCCGCTTGGGTGCCGGCGCGGATGTCGTCATGTCTGCCTCCCGTCCGGGCCTCACGGGACCCGCTTCACGGTCGACGGGCACGATAGTCGCGAGGCAACCGCACGCGCTGGTGCATCGTGTGTCGATCGATGGGAATGCACACCCGGGCGCGGCCGGCCGTCGTGGATGACACCGGCTTCGAGGGCCTCTACCGTCGCGAGCTGGCCACGATGGTCGCCCTCGGGACGTCGCTGACCGGCAGCCGTGAGGCGGGGAACGAGCTGGCCCAGGAGGCGATGCTGCGGGCCTACCGCGCGTGGCCCGACGTCGGCTCGATGGACCGGCCCGGCGCGTGGACCCGCCGCGTGCTGATCAACCTGGCGATCGACTGGCAACGCCGTCGCGGCCGGGAGCGGCGGGCGCTGCTGCGGTTGGCGCCGGCGCCGCCCGTCGAGCTGGCCGATCCGACGAGCACCCGCTTCTGGGCCGCGGTCCGGCGGCTGCCGGACCGCCAACGGGCCGCCGTGGCGCTGCACTACCTCGAGGACCTCTCGATCGACGAGATCGCCGACATCCTCCAGGTGGCGCCCGGCACCGTGAAGTCGTCGCTGTTCAAGGCCCGCCGCGCGCTCGCGGCGGGCCTCGGGGTGGAGGAGGTGGCCGATGGCCACGATCGATGAGATCGGTCGGCGGGCGGCGCAGGCGGCGCTCGCCGATGCGGCCGCGGAGTCCGACGTCGACGCCGGACTGGCGCGCATCCGGGCGGGCGGTGAGCCGTCGCGACGCCCGGCGGGCCGGCGCTGGGCCGTGCTCGGTGCCGCCGCCGCGACGATGGCGGCGGTCGCCGGCGCCGTCGTCGTGTGGCAGGACGAGCCGGACAGACGGATCGTGCCGGCCACCACACCGAGCACCTTGCCGTCCCAGACGGTGCCGGCCACGACGATGGCCACCGAAGCGCCGACCACGACGGCGGTCCCACCGACGACCACGACGACGGCGGCGCCGCCGAGCGCCCCGAGCGGGCTCGCCGTGAGCTACCTCGACCCGCCACCCATGCTGGAGCTCGTCCCGTACGCCGCCGTCGACGGCCTGGCGGACACGTCCGGCGCTGCCGTCGGCGTGAACGGCGAATGGATCGTCGTCGACCGCGCCGCCCGGGCCGCCGTGATCGTGGCGCCCGACGGGGCGACCCGCAGGGTGCCGCTCACGGCCGTCCCGTTCGAGCCCGTCGGCGGTCCCGACGACGTGCTGTACGGGATCGTCAGCGACGAAGCCGTCCCGCCCACCTTCTCGGTCGTCGCGATCCCGCTCACGGGCGAGCGCGCCGGCCAGGTCGTCGGCTCCACGCCGATCGAAGCGGCGGCGTACCTCGAGCTGCCTGCCGGGTCGCTCGGGCTGGGCCCGACCGGGATCGTGGACCGCAACCGGTTCCCCGGCACCGAGCTCATGCCGTACGTGGACGCCGCCGGCGCGCCCCTCAGCTGGCCCGACGCCCCGCCCCTCGTCACGATCGACGAGCAGCACATGGTCCGCTCGGCGGACGGAAGGTCGTGGCCGCTGCAGATCGACCGCCACCCGGAGTACCCGACCCCGTACGGCGGCGAGTCGCCCCCCGCTCCCACGACCGGCGGCACCGTCGTGTACTGGACGGCGATCGGCCCCCCGACGCCCGAGACGGCCGGTTCGGACTACCCGGACGCCACCATCCCGGTCATCGCGGTCATGGCGCCCGACGGGTCGGCGCAGTGGTTCCAGATCCCCGAGGGCTGGTCGGTGGTCGCCGCCGACGTCGGTGGCACGATCCTGGCCCGCGCCGAGGGCGACCGGGTCGAGCTGGCCAGGCTCGGCGCGGCGCCCGAGGGACCGGCGGCGACGACCACGACCCTTCCGCCACCGGACACCCCGACCGCACAGCTGGCCGAGGCGATCGGCGCGGGCAGGCTGATCACCCGCGGCGCGGGCGCCGTGACGGTCTACGACCGGGGCAGCACGTCGGACGTGGCCACACCGCCCGACGCCTACGTGCAGACCGACGGCGACTTCCTGTGGTGGTCGGTGCCGGGGGCGACCGCCGGCTCGGTCGCCGCCCTCCTCGACGGAACCGTGGTCTGCGAGGTCGACGGGAACCTCCACGGCATCCGGCGCGATCCCGACGGCGGCTACGTGGCCTCCGCCGAGCTCGATCCGGGACCGGTCGCCGACCAGGAGGTGCCCGTCCCGAACGTCGCCGTCGACTGCGAGTCCGGCGCGGCGCAGCCGATCGACCCGATCTCGTGGCGACGCGAGGGTGGCGGCCGGTTCGTCGAGCGCATCGAGGGGCGCACGTTCACCGGGTCGTACGACGCCGAGGGCAACGCCGACATCGCCAACGAGGCCGGTACGTCGATCAATGGTGACGACTACGCCGGCTACCACACGTTCGACGAGCCGGCCGCACGGGTCGCCTACCTCGACATGGGCGCCAGCGCCAGCCCGCACGCCAGCCCGGTCGTGCGGGCCCGGGACACCACGAGCGGCGCGCTGCTGTGGACGGCCCAGCTCGACGTCATGGCCAACGGACTGACGTGGTACGGCGACCGCATCCTCGTCAACGTGCCCAGCCAGGACGACCTGTCGACACCCGTCTCCGTGGTCGTGCTGGACGCCGCGACCGGCGCCGTCGTCACGACCGTGCCGACCGACCTCGACGTCGCCTTCGTCAGCTGAGCGGCGGCAGCGGCGTGTCGGGGTCGCGGCGGTACAGCTCCCACGAGGCGTTGGCTTCGACGAGGTCGAAGGCGTCGTCGATGGCGTCCCAGTCGGCTTCCATCTGGGGATCGCGGGCGACGGGCAGCAGCACGTAGTCCACCTGCTCGGCCCGATCCTCGAGGCGCGTGCCCTCCAGCGACGTGTCCGGGCCGTAGAGGACGACGCGGAACGGGTTGGGGAACTGGTAGATGGCCTCGCGGTGGGAGAGGTGGGGGGCGGCACTGTGGAACGTCGACACGACGGCGTCGCCCGGGATCTCGTCGACGATGTCGCGCAGCTGCTCGGCGACGGGGTGGTTCGGCGCCCAGTGCGGGATGTCGTTGCGGGAGAACGGCAGCGGACCCCACAGGTAGGCGCAGTAGAGGGCGACGACGCCGACGGCGGCCACCGCGTAGGTGCGCGCCCGCGCGCCGAGCACGGCGATGGCGTACGCGGTGCCGAGCGCCAGTGCCGGGACGACCACCAACGAGTAGTGGTAGTTGACGTGGTACTGGTACCAGAACGTCGACACCACGTTGACGGCCAGCACCAGCGAACCGATCGCCGCGACGCTCGGGCGGCGCATGAAGACCCACGCGAACGGCGTCAGCATCTGCCAGAGGTACCACGGGCGGCCGTCCGCCCTGAGGTGGTCGACGACGTCACCCGGGCGCTCGAACGTCGTGCGCAGCAGCCCGCCGGGTCCGCCGAACGGCACCCGCCACGCGTTGCGCGTCGGCACGCCGATCAGCGAGCGCATCACGAGCAGCATGGCGACGGCCATGAAGGCGAGGCTGCCGGCGATCGTCAGCAGCCCGATCCGCCGGTCCCGCTTCACGGCGACCCAGATGCCGAGCGGGACGATGATCAGCGAGACGTCCTCCTTGACGAGGAGCGACAGCACGACGAACACGACGTACGTCCGCCACCGCCGCTCGAGGGCCGCCCAGATGGCCATGCCGACGAGGAACCCCAGGTACGCGTCCGGGTGGAAGTTCTCCAGGTTGGCCCAGCCGACCGCCGGGTGCAGGAGGTACGCCGTCGCCAGCACCAGCGCCATCCACTCCGACTCGAGCCGGCGCCGGGCGTACAGGAACACGGGCACGGCGCCGAGGCCGATCACCAGGGACTGGGCGAACAGCAACGTCCCGACGGCCGGGAACAGCCAGTACAGCGGGACGAGCGTGAGGAGGATGAACGAGGTGTGGTCGCCGAACAGGTTGCGACCCATCAGCGTCACGAACGGGGCGTCGAAGCGCGACAGCAGCCACACGCCCTGGTCGTAGAGGCCGAGGTCGTAGCTCGACGTGCCGAGGCCGTGGTGGATCTCGAGCGTGAGGGCCGTGAAGTGGGTGACGTAGAGCGCGATGACGCCGACCAGGCCCACCTGCCACACGGTGACCCGCTGCCACCACGGCGGGCGGAGCTCCTGGTCCTCTTCGACCTCCTCCTCGCCGGCCGTCACCACCGTCGGCTCGGTCGCCGCCGCCGCCGGTTCGGTCTCCGTCACCCGACCATCTTCATGCGTCGTCGGCGGCGACCGGGCGCAGCTCGGCGACCAGCGCCGACAGCACCCCGTTGACGAAGCGCCCGCTGGCGTCGGTCGAGAAGCGCTTGGCCAGCTCGACCGCCTCGTCGATCACCACGGCGACCGGCACGTCGGGGCGCTCGGCCAGCTCGAAGGCGCCGAGGCGCAGCACGTTGAGGTCGACGACCGGCATGCGGGCGAGCGTCCAGCCCTCGGCCTTGTCGGCGATCGCCGCGTCGAGGCGGTCACGGTGCTCGTGGACGCCGCGCACGAGCTGCGTCGTCATGGCGTCCGGTTCCACGATCTGGACGTCCAGCGCGTCGGGCGGCGTGATGCCCTTGGCCTGCGCCTCGTACAGCAGGTACAGCGCCCGCTCTCGAGCGTCCGACCGCCGATCGGGACGGCGGTGCGGCGCGTCGGCCATCAGACCCTCGTGATGTAGTCGCCGGTGCGGGTGTCGACCTTGACCTTGTCGCCGGTCTCGACGAACAGGGGCACCTGCACGATCTTGCCGGTCTGGAGCGTCGCCGGCTTGCGGGCGCCCGACACGCGGTCGCCCTGCACGCCGGGCTCGGTCTGGGCGACGGTCAGCTCGACGGAGGCCGGGATCTCGACGCCGATGATCTGGCCTTGGTACTGGGCGATCTGGGCGACGGCCTGCTCGACGAGGTAATCGGCGGCGCTGCCGAGGGCGGCCGGCGCCACGGTCAGCTGGTCGTACGTCGACGTGTTCATGAACACGTAGTCGTCACCGTCTCGGTACAGGAACTGCATGTCCTGGCGCTCGACGATGGCCTGTTCGACGCGGATGCCGGCGTTGAACGTGCGCTCGAGCACGGCGCCGGTCTTGACGTTGCGCAGCTTCGTGCGCACGAAGGCACCACCCTTGCCCGGCTTGACGTGCTGGAAGTCGACGACCTGGAACAGCCCGTTGTCGAGCTGGAGGGTGATCCCGGTCTTCAGGTCGTTGGTCGTGATGGCAGGCATGGGGTGTCCTTGGACAGGTGGGTGAGGCGGCGGCAACCGTCGGCGGTGACCGTCACGAGGTCCTCGATGCGGACCCCGCCGAAGCCGCCACGATAGAGGCCGGGTTCGACGGTCACCACGTCCCCCACCACCAGCTCGGCGTCCGACACCGTGTTCGAGAAGGGGTCCTCGTGGATGTCCAGGCCGACACCGTGGCCCGTGCCGTGGACGAACCAGTCGCCGTAGCCGGCCGCCGCGAGGAGGTCGCGGCACGCCGCGTCGACGTCGCGGGTCCTGGCGCCGGCGGCGACCGCGTCGAGGCCGGCCTGCTGGGCGGCGCGCACGAGCTCGTAGATCTCCTGCTGCTCGGCCGTGGGCTCGCCGACGACGAACGTGCGGGTCATGTCCGAGTGGTAGCCGTCGACCAGTGCGCCGACGTCGATGATGACGGTGTCGCCCTCCACGATCGTGCGGCGCCCCGTCTGGTGGTGCGGGCGGGCGGCGTTGTCGGGACCGCTGGCGACGATCGTGTCGTAGCTCGGGCCGTCGGCGCCGAGCCGGCGCATCGTGTGCTCGAGCTCGTCGCGGACGTCGGCCTCCGTCGGCCGTTCGCCGAGCATCGGCGCCACGTCGACGAGGGCGGCGTCGGCGATCTCGGCGGCGCGCGCCATCCGGGCGACCTCACCGCGGTCCTTGACGCGGCGCAGGCCGGTGATCGTTGCGCTGTCGGGTTCCAGCTCGAGCGACGTCGCCAGGTCGAGCCAGGCGGCGTGCGTCAGGTGGCCGGCCTCCGCCAGCACGGGGCGACCATCACCCGCCGCCGCCACGAGGTGCTCGCGCAGCTGCGGACGGGTCGTGCCGACGATCACGTCGGCCTCGAGCCCTGCGGCGCTCAGGTCGGCGGCGGCGCGGTCGGCGTACCGGCCGTCGGTGACGAGGGCGAAACGGTCGGGCCCGACGACCACCCAGCCGAGCGAGCCGCCGAAGCCGGTGAGCCAGCGGATGTTCGACGGCGTCGAGACGATGAGCGTGCGCCCATCGAGGGCCGTTCGCACGGCGTCCGGGCGAGCGTCGTAGCCGATCGGCGGCAGGTCCATGGTCATCCCTTCCGGGCCAGGAGGTCGGCGACGGCGTCCACCGCGAGCTGGTAGCCGAACCCGCCGAAGCCGACGATGGAGCCGCTCCGCGACGGGCGCGACCACGCTCGTGTGCCGCCACGGCTCGCGGGCGTTGGGGTTCGACAGGTGCAGCTCGACGACCGGACCGTCGAACGCGGCGAGGGCGTCGTGCAGGCTCCACGCGTAGTGGGTGAAGGCGCCGGGGTTGATGATGATCGCGGCACAGCGCCCGCGGGCGCCGTGGATGGCGTCGACGAGGTCGCCCTCGTGGTTGCTCTGCACCGCGTCGATGGCGAGGTCGTGGGCCGCGGCGGCGCGCTCGGCCCTGGCGACGTGGTCGGCCAGCGTGGCCGTGCCGTAGACCTCGGGCTCGCGCTGGCCGAGGAGGTTGAGGTTGGGCCCGTGCAACAGGAGCACCGTCGGCACGCTCATCGCCGCCAGGGTAGGCGCTGGCCGCCGCCGTCCTGCCAGGTCGCGAACGGCATCCGGTAGAGCGCGTGGCGGCGCAGCGGGCTGTCCTCGGGCACCCGGGGATGGTCGAAGTCGCCGTCGGGGTCGTGGGCCAAGCCGAGCTTCTCCATGACACGGCGCGACTTGGTGTTCGTGACCGCGGTCGTGGACACGATCTCGTCCTGCCCGACCTCGCCGAAGCCGAAGGCCAGCGCGGCGCGGGCGGCCTCGGGCGCATATCCCTGTCCCCAGCGCGGCGAGGCGACTCGCCACCCCACCTCGACGCACGGCCGCTCTGCGGCCGCGGCATCACGTGTGTGCGGTGCCTCGTACTCCAGCCGGAGCAGCCCGGTGTACCCGATGCACTCGCCGTCGAGTTCGAGGCACCACCAGCCGTAGCCGTACGTCGCCCAGTGGGCGATGGCGCGGTCGACGACGGCGTCGCTCTCCGCGGGTGTCATCACCGGCCCGAGCGTCGCCATCACGGCGGGGTCGGCGTTGATCGCGGCGAACGCCGGGCGGTCGGCATCCGTCCACCCGCGCAGCAGCAGGCGCTCCGTGCGGATCTCGGGGATCACGACCGCATGCCGGCCAGCGCCTCGCGGACGGCGCCCTCGCCGACCCCCGGCACGACCTCGACACCGCCGGGACCGTCGAGCACGAACGTCAGGCCGTCGAGCGCCTTCTTGTCGCGGCCCATGAGGGTCACCAGCTCGTCGTCGCCGATCGCGGCGGGGACGTCGGTCGGCAGGCCGTACGTGGCGCCGACCACCTTGCGGTGCTCCTCGACCCGGCCGGCGTCGATGCGCCCGAGATGCCGAGCCAGCTCGGCGGCGAAGACCAGCCCGATGCCCACCGCCTCACCGTGGGTGAGCTGGTGGCCGGTGGCGGTCTCCAAGGCGTGGGCGAGCGTGTGGCCGTAGTTGAGCAGTGCACGACGCCCGCCCTCGCGCTCGTCGGCCGCCACCACGGCGGCCTTGATCTCCACGCAGCGGGCGACCCGGTCCGTGAGGTCCATGCTGTCGAGGTCGTCGCCGGTGAGGAAGTGGTACTTGGCCATCTCGCCGTCACCCGAGCGGCGCTCCCGCTCCGGCAGCGTGGCCAGCGCGTCGAGGTCGCAGATCACGCCGCACGGCTGCCAGAAGGCACCGACGAGGTTCTTGCCCTCCGGCAGGTTGACGCCTGTCTTGCCGCCGATCGCCGCGTCGACCATCCCGAGCAACGTGGTGGCCACGTGGAGCACCGGAACGCCGCGGTGCCATGTGGCGGCGGCGAAGCCGGCGACGTCGGTGACCATCCCGCCACCGATGGCCACGACGACGTCGTGGCGCGTGAGGCCCATGCCCGCGAAGCCGTGGGCCAGCTGCTCGACGGTCGCCAGCGTCTTGTGGCCCTCGCCGTCGCCGATGTCGAAGCGCGTGGTGGGGATCGCCGGCTCGACGGTGAACGGGATCCGCGCCTGCGTGACGATCGCCGCTCGCTTCGCGGTGGCCGGGAGGAGCGACGTGAGCGCGCCGGCCGCGCCGTGTCCGACGAGGACGTCGTAGCTGCGCTCACCGAGCGGCACGGCCACCCGCCGGATCACTGCTCGACCAGCTCGATGATCCGGTCGGCGACCGCGCTCGGAGCCAGCCCGACGGTGTCGATGGAGACGTCGGCGACCTCGCGGTAGAGCGTCTCCCGGTCGGACTCCATCTGGCGCAGTGTGCCCGCCGGATCGGCGTCGAGCAACGGCCGGTGGTCGCCGCCCGTCACCCGGCCGGCGAGCACGCCCGGGTCGGCGCGCAGCCAGACGACGAGGGCATCGGCCGCGGCGAGCGCGGCGCGGTTCTCCGCTCGGAGGACGACGCCACCGGCGGCCGCGATCACGAGCGGGTCGTTCGCGGCGAGCGCCTCCTGCAGGGCCGCCGTCTCGAGGACCCGGTAGGCCGGCTCCCCCTCGTCCCGCCAGATCTCGCGGACCGTGCGCCCGGTGCGGGCCTCCACCATCTCGTCGGAGTCGAGCAACCGCCGGCCCAGCCGCGAGGCGACCAGCCGGCCCGTCGTCGTCTTGCCGGTGCCCATGAGTCCGACCAGCACGATGTGACGCGGCGGTGCCGACGATCGGTCGGCCAGTGCCGCCTCGGCGGCGGTGCGCAGCACGGCAGGGTCCGGTGACCGGCCGGTCCACAGCACCTGCTGCAGCACCGCCTGGTGGACGAGCATCCCGAGCCCGTCGACCGTCCGGCATCCACGGGCCGACGCCGCCCGGAGCAGCGCCGTCTGCAGCGGGTGGTACACGAGGTCGGCGACGACCTGTCCGGCCCGGAGCAGGGCAGGATCGAGCGGCAGCTCCTCCGAGCCCATGCCCACGGACGTGGCGTTGACGACGACGGTGGCCGCGGTGACGTCAGCGGACGTGCCCACCCGTGCGGCGGTGGCGAGGTCGGCAGCCTCCTCGGCCCGCGCCTCCGAGCGGTTCACGATGGCGATCTCGGCGGCGCCGGCGCGGCCCAGCGCGTCGACGACGCTGCGGGCCGCCGCGCCGGCGCCGGCGATGGCCACCCTGGCGCCGGCGACGGTCACGCCGGCCGCCGCCAGCGACGCGACGAACCCGTCGCCGTCGGTGCTGTGACCGACGAGCCGGTCGCCGGCGTTGACGACGGTGTTGACGGAGCGCAGCGCCCGCGCCGCCGGCGCCAGCTCGTCGACGGCGGCGGCGACGGCCTCCTTGTGCGGGGTCGTCACCGAGTACCCGGCGATGCCGAGCACCCGCATCGCGTCGAGCGCCGCGCCCGCCGCGCCGGGCGCCACGTCGAAGGCGACGTAGGTCCACCCGGTGCCGGCGAAGGCGGCGTTGTGGATCGCCGGCGACAGCGAGTGGGCGACCGGCGAGCCGATCAACGCCGCGACGGGCACGATCACCCCGTTCTGTCGTTTGGTGACGGCCCGATCGGGCCGTGGCCGAACGACAGAACGCTCACAGCGGGTCAGTCCAGCAGGCCGGCGGCCGCGGCGGCGTCGACGTTCGCCTGGTGCTGCTGCGGTGTGACGGCGAAGGCGTGCCCGCCCTCCTCGTTGGCGAGCACGTAGTAGACGTACTGGCAGGGGACGCCGTCGGGCAGGTCGGCGCACAGCGGGTCGCCGACGCTGGGGTTGGGCGCCGGGTTCAGCGCCGCCCGGATCGACGCCCGGCCGGGGTTGGTGATCGGCGTCGGCGGCAGCCCCGCGTTGAGGTACGTGTTGTAGGGGCCGGGCATCTCGCGCTGCTGCGAGAACGGGGTGACGTCGGTGTCCGGGTCGAGGCCGGCCATCGACGTGCCGTAGAGCACGCTGGCGTCGATCGACAGCGGCATGCCCATCGCCAGGCGGTTGTAGATCACCCTGGCGATCTTCGCCCGGTCGTCGTCGGTCTTCGCCTCCTCCTCGATCAGCGAGGCGATGGTGAGGATGCCGTACGGCGTCTGGCCGCGTGCCGCGCTGGTGGCGAGGATGTCCTCCTGGTTGGCCACCCGCTCCATCTGGGCGATCATCCGCTCGACCACCTGGCCGGCGCTCTCGCCGTTGGACACCTGGTACGTGTCGGGGAACAGCAGGCCCTCCAGCGATGCGACACCCGGCGGGCGCAGCGTGGCGATCACGGCCGGGTCGGCGGCGGCCGCGTACACGTCGTCGGCGGTCATCGTCGCCATGTCGCGATCGAGGCGGGCGGCGATCTGGGCGAGCGTGAAGCCCTCGGGGAACGTCACCTTGGTGTAGGTCTGCTCGGGCGGCGTCCGCAGGCGTCCGACGAGGTTCCCGATGTGGTCGCTGGTCGCCAGCTCGTAGTAGCCCGGCGTGATCTCCAGGCCGCCGTGGCGCTCGACGTACCAGCGGAAGACGCCGGCATCCGACGATGAACCCCTCGGCCTCCAACCGGTCGCTCAGGGACTCGACGGTGTCGCCCTGGGCGACGGTGAAGCTCTGCGGCTCACCCGCCTCGCCCGGTGGGTTGATCTGGCGGATGTACCACCACCCGGCGATGCCGGCGACGAGGACCAGGGCGATGATCAGCGTGAGGACCGTGTAGGCGACCCACTTGATCGAGCGGGTCTGCCAGCGCAGGCGCTCCACCCGTCCGGCCACCCGAGGGTCGTCCCACGGGTCAGCGGTCCAGTCGAGCGAGTCGAGGTCGTCGAGCGAGTCGAGGTCGTCGATGCCCCGCCAGTCGTTGACGTCGTCGGCGGCCCGCCGTGCCGCCCGCTCCGCCAGTCGTCCGCGATCGTCATGGGTGCCCTCGTCGTCGTGCGAACGAGCAGCGAGCGAGCGAGTGGCCACCGACGGCCTGCGTGGCCGGGGAACGCCATGAGCGTCATGGGTGGTCCTCGCCGCAGCGGGAGCGGCGGGCGTCGAGCCAACCCTGGAGGATGACGGCGGCGGCGACCTTGTCGACGACCTGGCGGCGGGCCGGCCCGCGCACGCCGCTCTCGGCCAGGGCCCGCTCGGCCGTCACCGTGGTCATGCGCTCGTCGTAGGTCTCCACGGGCACCGGTACCACGGTAGCCAGCACCCGCGCCTCCTTCCGGGCAGCCACCGCCGCCGGACCGTCGGCGCCCGACAGGCTGAGCGGCAGGCCGACGACCACCAGCTCCGCCTCCTCGTCGCGCACGAGCTCGGCGATGCGGTCGTGGTCCGCCCGCCGCGAGCGGCCGCGCCGGATCACGGTGAGCGGCGAGGCGATGGTGCCGGACCGGTCGCTGACGGCGACGCCGATGC
The DNA here is from genome assembly GCA_963784255.1 of uncultured Acidimicrobiia bacterium. Taxonomy (GTDB): domain Bacteria; phylum Actinomycetota; class Acidimicrobiia; order Acidimicrobiales; family Ilumatobacteraceae; genus JALZMG01. The sequence goes on from CAWAQO010000012.1 coordinate 518,620, forward strand.
GGGCGCTGCCGAGGTCGAGTCCGAGCGCCCTCACGAGCCCCGGACGGCCTCGACGGCCACGGCGCCGCGCGCCGCCCCGACGGACGCGGTGGCGATGCGCACGGCCTCGTCGATGCCCGACGGGTCCTTGCCGCCGGCCGTGGCGACGTCACCCTTGCCGCCCGCGCCGCCGCCGACCGCCTTCGCTGCGTCGCGCAACAGCGACGCCGCGTCGATGGCGGTGTCCGGTCGCACCGCGGCGACGAGGCTGACCCCACCGGCGGCGGGCAGGCCGGCCAGCACGACGATGTCCACGCCGGGCTGGTTGCGCACGGCGAGCGCCAGCTCGCGCAGATCGGCGGTGGCCATGCCGTCGACGCGCTCGACCACGGCGCCGTCGACCGCTGCGGCCGCCAGCTCGCTCGCCCGGCCCGTCGCCAGCCTGGACCGCAGCACCTTGATCTCGTCGCCGAGCGCCCGCAGCTCGTCGAGCTTGCGCTGCACGCCACCGACGAGATCGTCGGCAGAGGCGCCGACCAGCCGGGCGGCCTCGGTCATCACCCGCTCGTCGCGCTGCAGCAGCGCCACGCTGGCGGCCCCCGTGACAGCCTCGATGCGGCGCAGGTTCGAGCCGATCGAGCCCTCGCTGACGACCTTGATCGTGCCGATGTCACCGGTGGCCCGCACGTGCGTCCCGCCGCACAGCTCGATCGAGCTGCCGGCCTCGAGCACGCGGACGATGTCGCCGTACTTGTCGCCGAAGAAGGCGATCGCCCCCAACTCCTCGGCCTCGGACTTGCTCGTCTCGAAGGCCCGCACGCCGGTGTTGGCGAGCGTCTCGGCGTTGGCCAGCCGCTCGATCTCCTCGATCTGCTCGGCGGTCACCGCGTCGTAGTGGGAGAAGTCGAAGCGCAGGCGGTCGGGGGCGACGAGCGACCCGGCCTGCTTGACGTGGTCGCCGAGCACCTCGCGCAGGGCGTGGTGCAGGAGGTGGGTGGCGGTGTGGTTGCGGCGCGTGGCGTCACGACGGGCCACGTCGATCGCCGCGGTCGGCCAGCTGGCCCGGCGAGATCGTGCCCCGCACGAGGCGGGCGGTGTGCCGGCGCAGGTTGGGCAGGGCGAACGTGGTGTCGAGCACCTCCGCCGTGCCCGTCTCGGTGGTGATCGTCCCGCGGTCGCCCACCTGACCGCCGCTCTCGGCGTAGAACGGCGTGCGGTCGAGGATCAGCTCGATCAGATCGGGCTCCGTGGACGACGGGATCACGGCCAGCACGTGGGCATCGGCGGTGTCGTCCGAGTAGCCCACGAAGGTGGTGGTGCCGAACTGCTCGACGACCTCGCGGTACGTGTCGAGGTTGGCGTCGTCGCCACCCTTGCGGCGGGCCTCCTTGGCCCGCTGGCGCTGGGCGGCCATCTCGGTCTCGAAGCCGCTGACGTCGACGGCGACGTCGCGCTCGCCGGCGATCTCCTGGGTCAGCTCGAGGGGGAACCCGTAGGTGTCGTGGAGCACGAAGGCGGTCGAGCCGGACAGCGCCGGCGTCCCGCTGGCCAGCTCGCTCTCCAGGATCGTGAGGCCGTTGCGCAGCGTCTGGCGGAAGCGCTCCTCCTCCTTGCCGAGGACGCCGATGATGAAGTCGCGCTGACGGATGACCTCCGGGTAGGCGGTGCCCATCACGTCGACGGCGACCTCGGCCAGGCTCGGCATGACGAGCTGCTCGGTGCCGAGCAGGTAGGCGTAGCGGACGGCGCGGCGGATGATCCGCCGCAGCACGAACCCGCGCGCCTCGTTGCTGGGGAACACGCCGTCGCCCACGAGCATGGCCGCCGAGCGGGCGTGCTCGGCGAGGACGCGCACGGCGAAGCTGTCGCGGTCGTCGTAGTCGCCGGACCGGTACGTGCGCCCGGTGAGCGCACTGGCCCGCTCGACGAGCGGCGCCATCAGGTCGGTCTCCCACACCGCGTCGACGCCCTGGAGCAGGCAGAGGATGCGTTCGAGCCCCGCGCCGGTGTCGATCGACGGCCGCGGCAGCGGGGTGCGCGAGCCGTCGGGCGCCTGGTCGTACTGCATGAAGACCAGGTTCCAGAACTCCATGAAGCGGTCGCCGTGGGGGTCGTTGAGGGGACCGCCGTCCGGACCGAAGGCCGGGCCACGGTCGATGTGCAGCTCGCTGCACGGCCCGCACGGCCCGGTGTCGCCCATCTGCCAGAAGTTGTCCTTGTCGCCGAGGCGCTGGATCCGGTCCATCGGCACGCCGACGACGTCGTGCCAGATCTTCTCCGCTTCATCGTCGCTGTCGTGGACGGTGACCCAGATGCGGTCGCCGTCGAAGCCCCACACCTCGGTGACCAGCTCCCAGCTGTACGGGATCGCCAGCTCCTTGAAGTAGTCGCCGAAGCTGAAGTTGCCGAGCATCTCGAAGAACACGAGGTGGCGCTTGGTGCGCCCGACGTCGTCGAGGTCGTTGTGCTTGCCGCCCGCCCGCACGCACTTCTGCGAGCTGACGGCGCGGGGGAACGGGGCGGCCTCGTCACCGACGAAGTACGGCTTGAACGGCACCATCCCGGCGACGTTGAACAGCACGGTGGGATCGTGCGGGATCAGGCTGGCCGACGGCACGGCGGTGTGCTGGCGAGCGGCGAAGAAGTCGATGAACGACTGGCGGAGCTCGTCAGCGGTGCGCGGTGAGGTCACCATAGAGGGGTCCAATGTACCGGCGACCCGCTGACCAGGGCTCTCGGTAGCGTGGGCCCGTGCCCGACCCGGCGGCGGAGCCCGCGGACCTCCACGAATGGATCAGCTTCGAGGACGCCGACGAGCAGCGGACGTGGTTGTTCGACGCCACGTTCCTGCGCTCCAACTACCGGTGCATCTACGGCGAGGGCTGCCTCGGCGTGCTCGACGGCCCGGCTCCCGAGCTGGCCCAGGGCTGCTGCAGCTACGGCGCCCACTTCGTGGACGACGACGACGTCGCCAACGTCGTGCGGGCGTTCGTGCGGCTCCGACCAGACCAGATGCAGTTCCACGCCAAGGCTCGACGGGGCGGGTTCCTCCGCCCCGGCGAGCCCGGTGAGGACGGCACCGCGGTCACGCTCACCCGCCTCGTCGACGACGCCTGCATCTTCCTCAACCGGCCCGGGTTCGCCGGCGGGGTCGGCTGCGCGCTGCACATCGCCGCCCTCGAGGCCGGTGAGCGTCCGCTCGACTGGAAGCCGAACGTGTGCTGGCAGGTGCCGTTGCGCCTCGAGCACGCCACCGACGAGAACGGCCACCTCACGTCGCGGCTACGCGACTGGAAGCGGCGCGACTGGGGCGAGGGCGGCGCCGAGTTCCACTGGTGGTGCACGGAGTCGCCGGAGGCGTTCGTCGGCGCCGAGCCCGTGTACGTGTCGGCGCGCGACGAGATCGTCGAGCTGGTCGGTCAGCAGGTGTACGAGACGCTGCGGGCGCAGTTGGAGCGACCGGGGTGGGTGCCCCTCCCCCACCCGGCGACGCGGCCGGCCCGTTCGGCGATCGAGCCAGGTGGGTGAGCGCCGAAGCGCAGCGGAGGCGGCGAGCTCGGGAGGCGAGGCGAGCAGCTTGGCTGCGAGCCGAGCCCAGCGGGCTCAGTCCTCGTCCGGTTCGTCGTCGTCGAACTCGACGCCGTACTTCTCGGCGATCGCGGCGTAGTCGTCGTCCTCGTCCTGGGTGGTGGTCGAGCCAGGCCGGTTGCGATCCCCGAAACCGAGATCGAACGCCCCTGGACCCGATTGCTTCAGCTTCCTCGCCTCTTCGAAGCGGCGATGACGACCCTTCTTCACGCAGGGCTCCCAGAACTAGTGAGTTGACATTGGGTGCCAGTCTACCTGCCCGGCCCCGGTCGGAACGAGCATGGCCCACGGCATTGGCACGTCCCCGCCCGCACCGGCAACATGGCGCCATGCAGCAGCGCACCGTCGCCGTGCTCAACCAGAAGGGCGGTGTGGGCAAGACCACCGTCACACTGGGGTTGGCGTCAGCGGCGGCCGAGGCCGGCCGCCGGGTCCTCGTCGTCGACCTCGACCCGCAGGGGTCGGCCACCTGGGTCCTCGGCCACGACGGCGACGACGCCGCCGAGGGCATCGTCCCGTCGGCCTGGTCGCCCCTCATCGACGTCCTGCCCGCCCGCGGCGCCGCCGACGCGGCGCTCGCCGCGCTCCCCGCCGACGGGTACGAGGCGATCCTCCTCGACTGCCCGCCGACCCTGGGTGGCCCGACACGATCGGCCCTGGTCACGGCCGGTCACGCCCTGGTCGTCGTCGACCCGTCGGCGCTGGGCCTGCGCGGGATCGGTGGGGTCGCCGACGCCATCGACGAGGTGTGGGACGGCGACAACGCCGAGCTCGACCTCTGTGGGGTGGTGGTCAACCGGCTGCCGGCGATCTCGGCCGAGGCCGAGCGACGGCTCGACGAGCTCGCCCGCATCGTCGGGCGCAGCGCCATCTGGAAGCCCCCGGTCCCGCAGCGGGTGATCGTCAACCAGGCGCTCGGCGAGCGCCGCCCGATCCACGCCTACGGCAGCCGCGCGACGGACGTGAGCAGGGCCTTCGACGCGCTCTGGGCGAGGCTCCGGCGCGTCCTCAGGCGCTGATCGACCCGGGCGACGGCTCGACGTCGATCAGGCGCAGGCTGCCCTTGCCGTCGAACGTGAGGGCGGCGTGACCGTCCATCAGGCGGGCGATGTCGTCGCCGAGCAGCTGCGCCCGCCAGCCCGAGGTGAGGCGGGCGTCGGCGTCGCCGCGGAGGGCGGCGATCAGGTCGGCCCTGGTGGCCAGCAGCGCGGTGTCGATGCGGGCGTCCCGCGCCACCTGGCTGACCCATGCCGACACCAGCGTGACCGCCGGCCGCTTCGAACGGTCGAGCTCGTCGACGGCGTCGGGCACCGCCGGCGGCGGGGCGGCCTTGCCGGCGGCGACGGCGCTCAGCAGATCCCGGCCGAGCCGGCCCCGCCGGTGGCGCTCGTCGACGCCCCGGGCCTGGGCCAGCTCCTCGAGCGTCGTGGGCTGGCGCTGGGCGATGCCGAGCACGGCGAGGTCGGGCAGGATCTGGCGGACCGGCGTGTCGGACGCCGCCGCCTCCCGCTCGCGCCACGCCGCCACCGCCTGGGCGACGGCCCGTGAGCGCGACCGCAGCGAACGAGCGTCCTTGAGCTTCATCCACGCCTGGTCGGGCGGGGTCGGGCCGGTCGGACGGGAGCGCAGCTCCTCGCACGCCTCGGTCGCCCAGGCCAGCCGGCCGAGCGAGTCGAGCTCGCCGCCGAGACGATCGTGCAGCTCGAGCAGCGAGGCCACATCGGCGATGGCGTAGGCCTGCTGGGCCTCGGTGAGCGGCCGCCGCAGCCAGTCGGTCAGGCGGTCACCCTTGGCCGGCGTGATCCCGAGCTCACCCTGCAGCAGTGACGACAGCGAGGGGGTGCCGTAGCCGACGAAGCCGGCGGCGACCTGGGTGTCGAAGAGGTGGCCGGGGATCACGCGCACGGCGTGGGAGAGCACGTCGAGGTCCTGTTGGGCGGCATGGGCGACGGCCACGCCCGGACCCTCGAACAGTCGGGCGAGCGGGGCGACGTCGACGGCAAGGGGATCGACCAGCGCCATCGCGCTCTCGCCCCACGCCAGCTGGACCAGGGCCAACCGCGGGAAGTACGTGCGCTCGCGGTGGAACTCGGTGTCGATCGCGTACCGGGGCTCGGCCCGCACCTCGTCGATGAGCGTCTCGAGGTCGGCCTGGCGGTCGACCCAGCGGTAGGTCATGTACGAGTGCCGACCTCGTGCGAGCGAGTGAACGCCAGCGAGCGAGCGCCCAAGCGCGGCCTGCGTGGCCGGGGAACGCAGCGACAGGTCACGTCGGGCGGTCCCCCGGCACGGTGTCGCGCCCCGATGCGATCCACGCGCCGGTCCCGCCGGCGACGTTGACGGCCTCGATCCCGACGAGCTCGACCAGCTCACAGGCCCGGCGGCTGCGCCCACCGGCCTGGCAGATGACGTAGGTCGCCCCGTCGCCGCGGAAGTCGTCGAGGTGGTCGCCCACCGCGGCCAGCGGGATCGACAGTGCGCCCGGCACGTGACCGGCGGCGTACTCGTGGGGCTCGCGCACGTCGATCAGCCGCGCCCCGCCGGCCACGTGCACGGCGAGCTCGTCGATGTCGATCTCCTGGACGGCCACGGCCTCACGCTACCGAAGAGTCCGGTTGGGCAGGTCGGCGGGGGTGTTGACGTTGCGCATCGCCGTCACGTCCACGTCCACCTCGGCGACCTCCAACGCCGCCAGCAGCTCGTGGACGGCGCGCACCCCGGCAGCCCACTGGGCCGTCACGGCCTGCGCCGCGTCGCGCCGCCACCACGCCAGCAACGGCTCCGCCCGGTCGCTGCGGGCCACGACGACGTCGACGCCCGGTGCCACGGCCTCACCGGCCGAACGCACCAGCGCCACCGTGGCCGCATCGAGGTCGGCGAGGTCGCAGGCGGCGACGACGACGTCGTCGGCCTGGTCCAGCAGCGCGGTCAGGACCCCGCCCGCCGGTCCTTCACCCGCCCAGCGGTCGGCCACCACGGGACGGCCGAACCGCGCCAGCGCACCGGCCGCGCCGCCGACGAACACCACGGGATCGCAGCCGCCGGCGGCCAGCGCCCGCGCCACCCGCTCGGCCATCGCCACGCCGTCGACCTCGATGAGCGCCTTGTCGGTGCCCATCCGCCGGCTGGCCCCACCGCACAGGACGGCGCCGGCGGTCACGGCCGGGCGGAGCCCGCCGAGCCGGAGGGATCGAGCTGGGCGAGGAACGTGGCGATGCGCTCCGCCTCGTCCGTCTCGCCGATGGCCGCCGCCATCGCCCCGAGTCCGGCGAGTGCGCGCAGGAACCCCTCGTTGGTCGGCTCGGACCAGCGCACGAAGCCGGATCCCCTCCATCCGTTGGCGCGCAGGGCGTCGAGCCCGCGGTGGTACCCGACCCGGTAGTAGGCGTAGCGCTCGATGTCATCGCGCCCCTGGTCACCGAGGGCGGCCCACACGTCGAGGTAGCGGGGGAAGCGGGCGGCCACGCCGGCCAGCGCGGTGCGCCGCGGCCCCTCCGCCAACGACAGGGCGAGGGCCAGGGCCTCCCGAGCCTCCGGATCGGCGACCGGCAGCACGGTCGAGGGCAGGCCGTGGCTCATGGCGATCGGGCGCTCGTCGGTCACGCCGTCGAGGGTACGCGAACGGCGCGCCGCAGTGGCCTACCGTCAGCCGCGGTGCTCGCCCTCAGCCTCGACGCCGTGCGCAACGGTGCGCTCGTCATGGTGGCCGCGGCCGTCGGCGTGGCCCTGGTGCTCGCCTGGCTGGTCACGAGGATCCTGTCCAAGGTGCTGGCCATCGCCGCGCTGGCCGTGCTCTCGCTCGTCGTCTGGACGCAGCGCGAGGAGGTCCAGGACTGTGCCGAGCGGGTGCGCACCACGCTCACCGACGACGCCGTCGACGACACGTCGTGCCGGTTCCTCGGCCGCCCGGTCACGGTGCCGGGCACGTTCGGCTGACCAGCTCGACGATCTCGGCGGCCACGGCGTCGGGATGGGTGTTCGGCCCGAAGTGGCGAGCGCCTTCGACGTCGACGCGGCGGCAGTCCGCCAGCACGGCGGCGAGGTGCTCGGTCGACCGCAGGTGGTGCGGTGCCCCCTCGGTGCCGTGCATCGCGACCACCGGCACGCCGATGGCGTCCGGATCCCACGGCGCGTGGGCCGCCAGGTCGGACAGCTCCCCCACCATGGCCACGCCCTCGGCGCGCGGCGCGCCGCGCGCGTCGCCGCGGGCAGCCGCTCCCACCGGGCGTCGCCGATCAGTCGCCGGATGAACCGCTCGGCGGCATCCGGCGGATCGCCGCTCGTCGCCAGCGCGGCGGCACCGGCCGTCGTCCCCGGCCACCAGTCGAGCCACGACAGCGGGGTCTCGTAGACGGCGACCGCCCGCACCTGGTCCGGCAGGCGCTGGGCCGTGGCCAGCGCCACGTTGCCGCCGTAGCTGTGCCCGAACACCACCGCCGCGCGGCCGTCGAGCAGCAGTTCGAGGTCGTCGACCTGGCGGTCCATCGTGAACGGGCCCTCGTGCGGGACCGACCGGCCGTACCCACGGCGGTCGTAGCACAGCACGCGGTACCGCTGGTCGAGGCGCCGACCGAGCTTGCGCAGCCCCGACGAACGATCCATCGCACCGTGCACGACCACCACCAGCCGGCCGTCGGCGGGCCCGGATTCCTCCGCCCAGAGCGTCACGTCGTCAGGTCACCTGCACGATGCGCAGCACGTCGGTGGCCGCCCCGCTGTGCTGGTCGGGTGCGCCGGCGAGCACGAGGACCAGGTCGCCGTGGGCGACGAGCCCGTGGTGCACCGCCGTCTCGACCGCGAACCACACCATCTCCTCGGCCGTCCGGTACTCCTCGACGAGCAGCGACTCGACCCCCCACGACAGCGTCAGGGCGTTCACCGTGCGCGGGTAGGGCGACAGCCCGACCAGGCGGGCGCTCGGACGGAACCGGGCCATCGCCCGCGCCGTACGCCCGCTGCGCGTGCAGCACAGGATCGCCGAGGCGCCGCAGTCGCGGGCGGCCTGCCACGCGGCGTGCGTGACCGAGGCCGTGATGCGCTCGGCGATCTCGATGTCGTCGAGGTGCTCGCGCTGCATCCGACCGAGGCGCTCGGCCCACTGCCGGTAGCTGGCGGAGCGCTCGGAACGGCTGGCGATGCGCGACATCGTCGTCACGACCGCCACCGGGTCGTGCCCGATCGCCGTCTCGCCCGACAGCATCACGGCGTCGGTGCCGTCGAACACGGCGTTGGCCACGTCGCTCACCTCGGCCCGCGTCGGGGTCGGGGCGTCGATCATCGACTCGAGCATCTGCGTCGCCGTGATCACCGGCTTCCCGATCGCCACGCAGTGCCGGATGATCTCCTTCTGCAAGTGGGGCACGTCCTCCAGCGGGAAGTCGATGCCGAGATCGCCGCGAGCCACCATCAGGGCGTCCGAGCGGGCGGCGATGGCCTGGAGGTCGGCGACAGCCGAACTGGTCTCGATCTTGCTGACGATCTCCGCCCGTTCGCCGACCACCGCCCGGAGGGCGTCGACGTCTTCGGCCCGCCGCACGAACGAGAGGGCCACGTACTCGACGCCCGCCCGCACGACGGCCTCGGCCAGGGTCAGGTCCTCGGCCGTCGGGGCGCGCATCTGCAGCCGCTCGCACGAGAGGTGCACGCCGGGCCGGCCCTGCACCCGCCCTCCGGTCTCGACCTCGGCGACCACCTCGTCGGGGTCCACCGCGGTCACGCGCAGCGTGATGTTGCCGTCGCCGAGCACCACGCGATCGCCGGGATCGACATCCTCCAGCAGCGTCGGGTAGCCGACGGTGACGCGGTCGGCGTCGCTGGCTCCGTCCCCCGGCACCATCCGCACGATCGAGCCCGGGAGCAGGTCGCTCCCGCCCTCCGGGAAGCCGCCGGACCTGATCTTCGGCCCGGGGAGGTCGGCGAGCACGCCCAGGGGACGGCCGGCACGAGCGGCCGCCTCGCGCACGCGGGCCAGCCGGTCGAGGTGCTCCTCGAGGGTGCCGTGGCTGAGGTTCAGGCGGGCCAGGTCGATCCCGGCGCGCACCATGCCGTCGAGCACGGCGGGGTCGTCGCACGCCGGTCCGAGCGTCGCGACGATCTTCGTGCACCGACTCACACGTGATTATCTAGTCGCTGGATGGAGCTCGTGCCGGAACACCCCGCGGCGGCGTTGCAGGACTTCCTCGACGCGTCGCCCTCGCCGTGGCACGCCGCCCGCACCGCGGCGACCGTGCTGGCGAAGGCGGGGTTCATCGAGCTGGACGAGCGCGCGGCGTGGGACGACGTCCCGGCGGCCGGCTTCACGCTCCGCGGCGGCGCCCTCGTCGCCTGGCGCCGCCCGGCGGACGCCACGGGCACCCTGCCCGTGCGGGTCGTCGGCGCGCACACCGACTCGCCGGGTCTGCGGGTCAAGCCGCACCCGGACAGCGGCCGCGCCGGCTGGCGCCAGCTCGGCGTCGAGGTCTACGGCGGCGTCCTGCTCAACAGCTGGCTCGACCGCGATCTCGGCGTCGCCGGCCGGCTCGTGCTGCCCGACGGGTCGGCGACGCTCGTCGACGTCGCCGAACCGATCGCCCGTGTGCCGCAGCTGGCCATCCACCTCGATCGCGACGTCAACGAGCGCGGGCTCGTGCTCGACCGTCAGGCCCACCTCAGCCCGGTGTGGGCGACGGCCGGCGAAGGCGGGCCCTTCGGGGCGTGGATCGCCGAGCGGGCCGGGTGCGACGTGCCGGTCGCCTGGGAGCTCTGCCTGTACGACGTGCAACCGGCGGCGCTGCTCGGCGCCGACCGCTCCCTGCTGGCCAGCGGGCGGCTGGACAACCAGGTGTCGTGCTGGGCGGCCGCCTCCGCACTGGCCGCGGCCGACCCGTCGGACCACGTGGCGATGATCGCCCTGTTCGACCACGAGGAGGTCGGCTCGGCGAGCACGTCCGGAGCGTCCGGCCCGTTCCTCGAAGCCGTGCTCGATCGGCTGCACACCGCCGCCGGCGACGGGCGGGACGCCTTCCACGCCGCCATGGCCGCGTCGAGCTGCGTCTCGGCCGACAACGCCCACGCCGTGCACCCGAACTACCCCGAGCGTCACGATCCCGACCACGCCCCGCTCGTCAACCACGGGCCGGCGTTGAAGGTCAACGCCAACCAGCGGTACGCGACGTCGGCCGACACCGCCGCGACCTTCGTCCGCGCCTGCGACGTGGCGGGTGTGCCGTTCCAGACGTTCGTGTCGCGCAACAACGTCCCGTGCGGCTCGACGATCGGACCGCTGACCGCCACCCGCCTCGGCATCGCCACGGCCGACGTCGGCGTCCCCCAGCTGTCGATGCACTCGGCCCGCGAGCTCTGCGGGGTGGCCGACCCCGGCTACCTCGCCCGCGCCCTCACGGCCTACTTCACCGCCGCCTGAGTCGTCATCGCACCGCGCTCTGTGCCTTGTCGAAGAGCACCTGCAGGGTGTCGTGGAGCTCGGTCGTGGTGTCGTGGACGACCGCGCGCGGCACCCGGCGGCCGTCGGTCGGCGGCGGCGGCACGATCGGCGCGCCGATGATGACGCGGACCTTGCGCGGGTGGATGAACCGCGAGCCCTTCGGCATCACCTCCTCGGAGCCGCCGATGCCGACGGGCACGATCGGGACGCCGGCCTTGAGGGCGACGTAGGCGGCGCCGTCGAACAGGGGTTGCACCACCGGTCCCGACTTGCGCTCGCCCTCCGGGAACAGCACCAGCGGCTCGCCGGCCTCGAGCACGGCGATGCACCGCTTGAGCGCCTCCCGGTCGGCGGTGCCCCGGGAGACGGGGAAGCCCCCGAGCGCCGACAGGATCCACGCCGCCGGCTGCTTCTCCCACAGCGAGTCCTTGCCCATGAAGCGCAACCGCCGGCGGGTGAGGCACGACGAGATCGGCGTGTCCATGATCGAGCGGTGCACGGGCGCCAGCACGAAGGCACCGGTCTTCGGGATGTGCTCGCGGCCCTCCACACGCAGGCGGGTCCACAGCGTGGTGAACCCCGCCACGAACGCCCGGGCGACGAAGTAGGCGAGCCGGCTGGCCCGGTCCTGCCCGGCGAGGAACGTCTCGACCTTGGTCATCGCGATGTCCGCCTCTCCTGTGCGCGACCGGCGCCATCAACTCTCACAGCAACTCCACGATGGCATCGACGACCTCGTCGACGGTGAGTCCGGTGGTGTCGATCACGAAGGCGCCGTCAGCCGCCCGCAGCGGGCCGTCGACGCGCGTCATGTCGCGGCGGTCGCGCTCGACGATGGAGCTCTCGACCTCGTCGACGTCGCCGCCGATCTCGCCGACGCGCCGCTCGGCCCGCGTGCGCGGCGAGGCGGTGACGTACAACTTCAGGCGGGCGTCCGGGAACACGACGGTGCCGATGTCGCGCCCCTCGATCACCCCGCCCCCGCGGGTGTCGGCCCACGCCCGCTGGCGGGCCCGCAGCTCCTCGCGCACGGGGGTGTTGGCCGCGACCGCGCTCGACGGCCTCAGTGACCTCGCGCCCGCGGATCGCCGTCGTGGCGTCGACGCCGTCGACGACAACGCCGGCCTCGGAGACGTCGAGCTCGAGCTGACGGGCAAGATCGGCGACGGCGGCATCGTCCGTGACCAGGATCCCCCGGCGCAGGGCGGCGAACGCGACGGCGCGGTACATCGCCCCGGTGTCGAGGTACTCCAGCCCGAGCCGGTGGGCGAGCCGGCGGCCGACGGTGCTCTTGCCCGCGCCCGCCGGTCCGTCGATGGCGATCACGAGCACGTTGACCCCGTTCTGTCGTTTGGTGGCGGCCCGATCGGGCCGTGGCCGAACGACAGAACGCATGGGGCGGACCTCACCACGAGGTGCCCTGGGGCAGGCCTTCGTCGTAGCCGGCGACGCTCTGCACCCCGACGATCGCCCGCTCGTGGAACTCGACGAGGTCGCCGGCGCCGGCGTACGTGCACGCCGAGCGCAGGCCGGCGACGATCTGGTCGAGGATGTCCTCGACGCCGGGTCGCTCGGGGTCGAGGTACATCCGCGACGAGCTGATGCCCTCCTCGAACAGCTCCTTGCGGGCCCGCTCGAACGCCGTGTCGCCCGCCGTGCGCTTCTTCACGGCGCGGTTCGAGGCCATCCCGAAGCTCTCCTTGTACAGCCGGCCGTCGGGATCGCGCAGCGTGTCCGCCGCCGACTCGTAGGTGCCGGCGAGCCACGAGCCGAACATCACGCTCGACGCGCCGGCGGCGAGGGCGAGGGCCACGTCCCGCGGCCAGCGCACACCGCCGTCGGCCCACACGTGCCGGCCGAGCCGGGTCGCCTCCTCGGCGCACTCCATCACGGCCGTGAACTGCGGCCGGCCGACACCGGTCATCATCCGCGTCGTGCACATGGCCCCGGGGCCGACGCCCACCTTCACGATGTCGGCGCCCGCCTCGACGAGCTGCCGCGTCCCCTCGGCCGTGACCACGTTGCCGGCGACGAGGCGGGCGCCGGGCGCCACCGCCCGCACCGCTTCGAGGGCCCGCAGCATCCGCGTCTGGTGGCCGTGCGCCGTGTCGATCACGAGCACGTCGGCGCCCATCTCCACCAGCGCCTTGGCCTTCGTGTCCGGGTCGGCGTTGATGCCGACGGCGACACCCATCATCAACCGCCCGTCGGCGTCGACGGCCGGCCGGTAGGTGGTCGACCGCAGGCTGCCCTTGCGGGTGACCACCCCGACGAGGCGACCGTCCCCGTCGACGACCGGCTCCATCGACCGGCGGTTGGTCGACAGCAGCTCGAAGGCCGTGCGGGCGTCGGTGCCGTCGGGCACCGTCACGAGCTCCCGGCTCATCACGGCGTGCAGCTGGGTGAAGCGGTCGAAGCCGATGGCGTCGTGCTCGGTGAACACGCCCAGCGGGCGGTGGCCGTCGTCGACGACGACCACGGCGCCGTGCGCCCGCTTGTGGATCAGCCCGAGGGCGTCGCCGATGGTGTGCGACGGCGACATCGTGATCGGCGTCTCGTAGAGCGTGTGGGCCTGCTTGACGTACTCGATCACGGAGGCGACGACGTCGAGCGGGATGTCCTGGGGCAGCACCGTGAGCCCGCCGCGCCGGGCCACCGTCTCGGCCATCCGCCGACCGGCCACGGCCGTCATGTTGGAGACGACGACCGGCAGGGTCGTGCCGATGCCGTCGGGCGTGGCGAGGTCGACGTCGAGGCGCGACGCGACGGCCGAGAGGCTGGGGACCATGAACACGTCGTTGTACGTGAGGTCGTGGGCGGGGTCGGGGTGGAGCAGTCGCATGGGCGACCGAAAATCTAGGCTGCGCCGGATGTCAGGCCCACCGGTCCTCCTCGTCCATGGCTGGGGTGGCTCGTTCGACGCCACATGGCGGCGCAGCGGGTTCACCGAGCTGCTCGCCGACGCCGGTCGCACCGTGATCGGCGTCGACCTGCTCGGGCACGGTGAAGCGCCCAAGCCGCACGACCCCGACGCGTACCGCGACCTCACGACGCGCATCGTCGACGTGCTCCCCGACGAGCCGGTCGACGTCGTCTCGTTCTCGATGGGGGCGATCACGACCCTGAAGCTGGCCAGCCGGGCGCCCGAGCGCTTCCGGCGCATCGTCGTCAGCGGCATCGGGCGCAACCTGTTCGAGGACGACCCCGACCGCCGCCGCAGCATCCTCGCCGGGGTCGAGGGCACGGGTGACGACGGCGACAACATCGCCCGCCTCTTCGGCCAGTACGCCGCCCAGCCCGGCAACGACCGCGTGGCGCTGGCCGCCGTGATGAAGGCCCAGGGCGAGCCGATCACGGTCGAGCAGCTCGGCGCCATCACCTGCCCCGTGCTGGTGGTCATCGGCGACCGCGACTTCGCCGGGCCGGCCGACCCGCTCGTCGACGCCCTCCCCGACGCCCGTGGCGTGACGCTGCGCAACGTCGACCACTTCGCCACGCCCGAGTCCTTCGGCTTCATCGACGCCGCCCTGGGGTTCCTCGACGCGCAGCCGGGCTGATGTCATTGGTGACCACCGACGTAGGGCGGGCGGTCGCCGTCCTCACGTCGGGCGGGCTGGTCGCCATCCCGACCGAGACGGTGTACGGGCTCGGCGCGGCCGCCGACGACCCGGTCGCCGTCGGCCGCGTGTTCACGGTCAAGGGGCGGCCGCCGGACCACCCGCTGATCGTGCACATCCTGCCCGACTGGCTGACCGACTGGGCCGCCGAGGTCCCGGCCGCCGCGGCGCGGCTGACGACGGCGTGCTGGCCCGGCCCGCTCACCGTCCTGCTGCCCCGCGCCGCGCGGGTGCCCGACGCCGTCACCGGCGGGCGCGACACCGTCGGTCTGCGGGCCCCCGCCCATCCGTTGACCCAGGAGCTGCTGGTCCGTTCGGGACGGGCCGTGGCCGCGCCGTCGGCGAACCGCTTCGGGCGGGTCAGCCCGACGAGCGCCGCCCACGTCGTCGCCGACCTCGGCGCCTTCCTCGACCCGACCGCGACGTCGTGCTCGACGGCGGGCCCAGCCCGATCGGCGTCGAGAGCACGATCGTCGACTGCACGACCGACCCGCCCCAGGTGCTGCGACCCGGCGGGATCCCGACCGAGGACATCGAGCGGCTGCTCGACGGCTCGGTGGCTCCGGCGGCCGGTCCCAGCCGGGCCGCCGGGATGCTCGCCGCGCACTACGCGCCGGCGGCGGAGGTCGTGCTCGTCGACGACGCGGCCACGGCCGAGCGCACCGTCGCGTCACTGACGGCGAGCGGCCACCGCGTCGAGGTGATCGATCACGGCGACGACCTCGTCACCTACGCCCGCCGGCTCTACGCCGACCTGCGCGACGCCGACGCAGCCGGTGCCGACCGCATCGTCGCCGTCCTCCCGGCGCCCAGGGGACTCGGGCACGCCGTGCGCGACCGCTTGCTCAAGGCGGCGACGACCCGAGGTACGGTGCGCTAGCCGGCGGTCTCGCGGGCGATGCAGGCCTGCACGAGCTCTTCGAGAACGGCCCGTAGCTCCGGATCCGGCTCGATGATGACGTATTGCGGGTCGGCGTCATCGATCGTCACCCACACGGGGAACCGGTACGACAGCTGGCTCTGGGAGACGGTGTGGGCGTCGCACCGGTGCACCTCCAAGCGGAGCGGAAGTGCCGCGGCAGTGTCCTCGGGATCGAGGCGGGCGAGTGCGCCGTCTGCGCCCTGCGGCCGTATCGAGAACAGCAACGTTCCGCCGACGTCGGTGACGCCGATGCGCTGCGTGCCGTCGCGGCGCACGATGTCGATGGTCGTGGTGAGGACGTCGTCGACCACGTCACGCCGGCTGCCGAACGTGATGTCGGCGCGCTCGAACACGGCTCGCTGGCCGCACTCCTTGGCATTCAACTCGGCCAGCCGCTCGTCGTCGAAGTCGACGACCGTCGCCGCCGGCCCGTCGGATCCGTTGATGCCGACGTCGACCAACGTCGGTCCGGGCTCGGCCGGGCACACGGCATCACCCAGCAGCACCTCCATGTCGCGTCGCCGGCCGGCACCGACGACCGTCCCGATGTCGGTCGAGGGCACGGCGTCGAACCAGGCCGAGCGGACGCCGAGCTCGCTGATGGTCACGTCCGCCGACGTGGTGTTGTCGACGGACACCTCGAGCCTTCGCAACAGGGCCAGATTCGGGACGTACTCGACCTCGACGCCGATGCCCGCCGGCAGTGCCGGCACAGTGCTCTGCGGCGCCGATGTCGCCGGTCCGGTCGACGCGGGGGCCACGTCCGACGGGTCGGGTGCGCAGGCGGCGACCACGGCCCACATGGCGATCGTGACGGCGGCGCGGCGCGGGTTCACGGCGCCGGCTCGGGCGGGCCGAGGAGGTTGAGCTCGCGGACCCAGGCGTCGCGCACGGCGTCGAGGTCGGGCAGCGGCGCAGCGTCGATGGTCGCCAACGTGATGGCAACCGTGCTGGCGCCGGCGTCGGGCACCAGATCGAGGCGGCACCAGCAGCTGAACGGGTCGCCCAGCACGACATCGAGTTGATACGGGGGATCGTCGTCGAGCACTTCGCCGAGCACACCGCCGACGATCCACAACGCCTCGAACGCCTCGACCGGCAACGCCTCGATCGTGAAGGACGCCACGTCGTGAGCGATCCGCCTGCCCGTCGGCTGAAGGGTCGGGTCAGGTGCGACCGGCTCCGGCACGGGTGGGACCGTCGATGCTCGTGCCTGGTCCTCGACGACGGCCTCGAACGCCTGGTTGATGCGGCGCATCGCCTCCGCGTCGCCACCCGGGCGGTCCGGGTGCAGGTCCCGGGCGAGCCGGCGCCGGGCCGCCCGCAGCGTCGCCCGATCGACGCCTGGCGCCACGCCGAGCACGGCGTAGGGATCGTCCGTCTCGGGAGCCAGGGGTGTCACCGCCCGGTGAACTCGGCCGGCCGCTTCTCCATGAACGCGGCGACGCCCTCCCGGAAGTCCGTCGTCCCGAGCAGCGGGAGCAGTTGGAGGTACACGTGGTGGATGTGCTGCTCGAACGTCTCCGTCTCGGCCGCCCGCATCATCCGCTTGATCGCCCGCACGGCCAGCGGGGCGTTGGCGGCGACCTCGGCAGCCAGGGCAGCGGTGAAGGCCGACAGCTCGTCGTCGGGGACGACGTGGTTGACGAGGCCGAGGTCGAGCGCCTCGGCGGCCGTCAGCGTGCGGCCCCGGAAGGCCACCTCGGCGGCCCGGGCGTAGCCGATCATCCTCGGCAACAGCCACGTGCCGCCACTCTCGGGGAGGATGCCCCGCTTGGCGAATCCGGGGTTGAGCTTGGCCGAGGCCGCCGCCACCCTCACGTCGCATCCGAGGGCGAGGTCGAGCCCGTAGCCGGCGGCGCCGCCGTTCAGCGAGCACACGGTGGGCGTGTCGAGCTCGTGCAGCACGACAGGTGGGGCGTTGCGCAGGTCGATCTCGCCGCCGAACGCCGCCGGGGCGCCGAGGTTGCCCAGCCCGCCGTCGGTGCGCTGGGCCTGGGCGGCCAGGTCGAGGCCGGCGCAGAAGGCTCGACCCGCGCCGGTGAGCACGATGCAGCGGACGGCCGGGTCGCGATCGGCCGCCCGGAGATGGCGCGAGATCGCCTCGAGCATCGGCCCCGAGATGGTGTTCATCCGGGCCGGTGCGTTCAGCGTGATGGTGGCCACGTGGTCGGCGACCTCGTAGCACACCTCGGATACGCCGTCCGACGTGGTCATCATCGAAACCTACCCTTCACAAGGGGTGGTTGTGCGGCTGGAAGCCGGACGCGTAGCCTTGCGCCCACCTCATCCAGCGGAGCAATCCGGCTCCGCTCATCAGAGGGGGAGAACCACGACATGCAACGTTCACGCGTACGACGCGTCGGTGCACTGGTGCTCGGTCTCGCGCTTGTCGCCGCCGCTTGCGGTGACGATGACGACGACGCCGACACCGCGGACACCGAGGCTCCCGCCGACACCGGCGGGGCCGAGACGACAGCGGCGGAGGCGACCGACACCACGGCTGCCGAGGCCACCGAGACGACCACCGGTGACACGGGCGCCGAGACCACCACTGCCGGCACCGGCGAGCCCGGTCCGCCGGGGGCCCTCGCCGGCATGACCGGCACCACGCCCCTGCCGCCCGAGCTGCCGCAGGAGTTCCTCGACGCGCTGGCAACCACCGAGGCCGGCGCCGACCTCACCGACTACAACTACGCCGCCGAGTCCTACGACGCCGTCACGCTCATCGCCCTGGCGGCCGAGGCGGCCGGCACCGACGGCAGCGCCCTCGCCGGCGAGATCGTCAACGTGTCCCGCGAAGGCGAGCAGTGCACGACGTACGCCGAGTGCGTGGCGCTGGTGCAGGCCGGCACCGACATCGACTACGAGGGCGTGTCCGGCCCGAACGACCTCAACGGCAACGGCGAGCCGCTGTCGGGCACGTACGGCGTGTTGGTGTTCGGCGACGACAACCGCATCGATGATTCGCAGACCACGAACGTCCAGGCGCAGGCACCCGAGTCGGCTGTGGTCGACCTCGTGCCCGTCGGCGTCGAGCGGGAGGGCAACGGCGTGCTGAAGATCGGCTCGCTGCTGCCCCAGACTGGCGACCTCGCCTTCCTCGGCCCACCCGAGTTCGCGGGCGTCGAGTTGGCCATCCGCGACATCAACGAGGCCGGTGGCGCGCTCGGCGCCGACGTCGAGTACACCGCGGGTGACTCCGGCGACGACGACCCCGAGATCGCCAGCGACACCGTGGCCCGTCTCCTCAGCGAGGAGGTCGACGCCATCATCGGTGCCGCCGCCTCGGGCGTGACGCTCAACGTCATCGACGCCATCACGGCGGCCGGCGTCATCCAGTTCAGCCCGGCGAACACCGGCGTGGCGCTGACGGACAAGGAGGACAACGGCCTCTACTTCCGCAACGCCCCGCCCGACAGCCTGCAGGGCCCGGTCATCGCCGACCTCGTGCTCGAAAGCGGCGCCCAGTCGGCGTACATCCTCGCCCGTGACGATGCCTACGGCAACGGCCTGGCCGAGGTGCTGACCGAGGTGCTCAACGCCTCCGGTGTGGAGGTGCTCGACACGGTCATCTACGACCCGACGGCGCCGAGCTACGACTCCGAGGTCAACGACATCAAGGCGGCCGACCCGGACGCGATCATCGCGATCACGTTCAACGAGGGCTCGAAGATCCTGCGCACCATGGTCGAGCAGGGCATCGGCCCTGGCGACAAGTTCGTCTTCGGCTCCGACGGCAACATGGGCAACGCCCTCGGCGAGGACTTCGACGCCGGGAACTGAACCCAGTCGCCAGACTGAACGACGAGGACCCGGGCCCTGGGGCCCGGGTCCTCTCGCGTCCTCGACCGATCCGGGGGATCAGCCGCCTGTTGCCTTCACCAGGGTGCCGAGGTAGAGCTCGATGACCTGGGGGTCGGTCAGCAACTCCTGGCCGGTGCCGGTGTACGCGTTGCGACCCTGGTCGAGCACGTAGGCGCGGTGGCACACCTGCAGACAGCGGCGGGCGTTCTGCTCGACCATCAGGATGGCCACGCCGGTGGCGTTGATCGCCTTGCACTGCAGGAACACCTCGTCCTGGAGGATCGGCGACAGGCCGGCCGAGGGCTCGTCGAGCAGCAGCACGCGCGGGTCGAGCATCAAGGCCCGGCCCATGGCGACCATCTGGCGCTCGCCGCCCGACAGCGACCCGGCCCGCACCCCGGCGCGCTCACCGAGCCGGGGGAACAGGTCGGTCACGTAGGCGAAGCGCTCGGCGAACATCGACGGCTTGAGGAAGCACCCCATCTCGAGGTTCTCGGTGACCGTGAGGGTCTGGAACACGTTGCGGGTCTGGGGTACGTACCCGACGCCCATCTCGACCAGGCGGTGGGCCTTGGTCTTGGTGATGTCCTTGCCGTCGAGCGTGATCGTGCCGCCCCGCACGTTGCACAGGCCGAGGGCGGCCTTGAGCAGGGTGCTCTTGCCGGCGCCGTTGGGACCGATGATGCCGACGAACTCCTGCTCCTCGACGACGAGGTCGCAGCCGTTGACGATGTCGACCTCGGGTACGTAGCCGGCGACCAAGTCCTCCATCTGCAGCACGGCGGTCATCAGGACGCCGGCTCCTCGAACAGCGAGCGGCCTTGGTGGGCACCGAGGTAGGCATCGATCACCGTGCTGTCGGAGACGATGTCGTCGGGCGTGCCCTCGGCGATGACGCTCCCTTCGGCCATCACGATCACCCAGTCGCTGATGTCGTGGACCATGTCCATGTCGTGCTCGACGAAGAAGACCGTCATCCCCCGCTCGCGCAGGTCCTTGATGTGCTCGTTGAGCACCTGCTTGAGCGCCGGGTTGACCCCGGCCATCGGCTCGTCGAGCATCACCATGCGCGGGTTCGTCATCAACGCCCTGGCCATCTCCAGGAGCTTGCGCTGACCGCCCGACAGCGTGCCGGCGTACTCGTTGCGCATGTGGTCGAGGTGGAAGTGCGCCAGCAGCTCGTCGGCCTGCCGTTCGATCTCGCTCTCCTGCTGACGCCAGACCCACGGCAACAGGCCGTTCCACCACCGCTCGCCCCGCTGGTCGGTGGCACCGAGCTTCATGTTCTCGATGACCGCCAGCTTGGTGAGGCTCTTCGTGAGCTGGAACGTGCGCACCATCCCGTAGGACGCGGCGCGGTGGGCGGCGACCCCTGTCATGTCGCGGCCGTCGAACGTCCACACGCCGCCGTCGGGCTTCTCGAAGCCCGACAGCAGGTTGAAGAACGTCGTCTTGCCGGCGCCGTTGGGACCGATCAAGGCGGTGATCGAGCCGCGCTGCACCTCGACCGCGTCGACGTCGACGGCGACGACGCCGCCGTAGCGTCGGCGCACGCTCTGGGCGGTGAGGATGGGGTCGGGCTTGGATGCGCCCGGCACCCGCTCGACGTCGCGCAGCTGCGCCTTCGCCGCCACGGCGAACTCGCGGTGGGGAGGTTCGTCGATCGCGGCGACCGGGGTGGCGATGGTCTCGACCGGTTCGTCGTCAGCGGCCATCGAGCGCCATCTCCTTGCGGTTGCCGAGGAGCCCCTGCGGGCGGAAGATCATCAGCAGCATCAGGGCCAGTCCCACCAGGGCCAGGCGGATCTGCCCGACCTGGGTGACGTTGGCGATGATCTTGATCCCGCCGACCTCCCAGACGCCGTCACTGCCGGCGAGCTGGTTGAGGAAGTTGTCGGTGAACCCGAGCACCGCCCAGAACAGCATCGGACCGAGGATCGATCCCGTCACCGTGGCCAGGCCGCCGAGCACGAGGGCGGTGAGGATGAGGAACGTGAGGTCGCGAGAGTAGTTGTCGGGCTGGACGGCGCCGCGGTCGAGGGCGCGGACGCAGCCGGCGAGCATGCCGATCACGCCGCCCATGATCAGGGCCTGCATCTTGTAGGAGTAGACGCTCTTGCCCAGGCTGCGTACGGCGTCTTCGTCCTCGCGGATGGCCTTGAGCACGCGGCCCCAGGGGCTGCGCATCAGCAGCCAGAGGAAGACGGCGAGCAGGGCCACGAGGATCCACCCCACGGTCAGCGTCCACATCGTGTAGCCGCTGTACGTGACCCGATCGAGGACCAGCAGCATCACGCCGAACGACACGAGGCCAGCGACGATGCCGACGTTGCGCCGCGCGGACGCATCGCGAGCGCGCATCCACCGTGACCGAGCCGCGAGGATGCCGACACCCGCAGCCAGGCCGAGCCACAGCAGCAACAGCAGCCACCGCCCCGGGCCGTCGTTCTGGAACGGGCCGATGCCGTACTCGCGCGACGCTTCGAACGGGCTCAGACGACGGTACGCGCTGGAGAAGTCGGCGATGCCGTCGGCGCCGCCGAAGACCTCTTTGAAGGTCGTCGAGCGGAGGAACAGGCGCACGACCTCGGCGATCGAGATGGTCACGATCGCCAGGTAGTCGGCGCGGAGGCGCAACGTCGGCACGCCCATGATCAGGCCGAGCACGACCGCTGACAGCACGCCGAACAGCAGACCCCACCACATCGAGATGCCGAAGTAGAACGTCGTCATGCCGAGGCTGTAGGCACCGACGGCGAGAAAGGCCGCCTGGCCGAAGTTGAGCAGGCCGGCGTAGCCGAACTGCATGTTGAGGCCGATGGCGGCGATGGCGAAGTACACGGCGTTGATGCCGAAGAAGCCGCGCAGCGTGTTGTCGATGATGTTGTTCCAGTCCATCGCGGCCTCCTCAGCCCACTCGTTGCCGCTGTCCGAGGATGCCCTGTGGGCGGACCAACAGGACGAGGATCAGCACGACCAGCGCCGGCACCGTCTTCAACTCGGTCGGCACGCCGAACAGGGTGCTGACCTCGACCAGCACGCCGATGATGAACCCGCCGAGCAGCGCGCCGTAGGCCGATCCGAGGCCGCCCAGCGTGACCGCGGCGAACATGAGGAACAGCAGGCCGCCGCCCATGTCCGGGTTGATGCCCTCGTCGAGGCCGCGGAAGACGCCACCGAGGGCCGCGAGGGCGGCACCGCTGATCCACACGAAGCGGATGATCTTGGCCGTGTCGATCCCGGTCGCCGAGGCCAACTCCCCGTTGTCGGAGACCGCACGCGTCGCCTTGCCGAGGCGGGTCCGTTGCAGGACGAGGGCCACGGTGACGAGGACGGCGAACGAGACGACGGTGATCGTGAAGTCCCGCGGCGTGATCGCCACCGGTCCCAGGTCCCACGCGACCTGGCTGTTGTAGGCGCTGAGGAACCGGAAGTCGCCGCCGAACTGGAACAGGTAGACGTTGCGCAGCAAGAGCGCGAGCCCGACCGTGACGACCATCTGCGAGACCAGGCCCATGCGTCGACGGCGGAGCGGTGCGAAGAGGCCCGCGTTGAGCACGTAACCGAGAAGCCCGCCCAGCGCGACGGCGATCACGGTGCCGACCGTGAGCGGCAAGCCGATCGTCTCGCTGAACAGGTAGACCATCATCCCGCCGAACGTCACCAGTTCGCCGTGGGCGAAGTTGGTCAGGCCGGTCGTGCCGAAGATCAGCGACAGGCCCACCGACGTGATGGCGAGGATCAATCCGAGCCGGATGCCGTCGACCGTGCGCTGCGCCAGCCGCTCGTGGAACGGGATGGACTGGCGTGAGGACTCACCCGTGAAGAACACGAGGTTGCGGATGCTCGTGAGGAAGCTGCCTTCGTTCAGCACGAACTCCGACTCCCCGGCGAGCGCGGCGTCGTCGGGCAGCGTGTCCTCGTTGAGCGTCACGGTGTAGTCGCCCGGGCCGGCGTCGAGGCAGATCAGGGCGGTCCCGGTGTCGTCGGTCTCCTGCCGCCCCACCTCACCGCCCGCACTGTCGACGACGACGATTTCGACGCCGGCGATCGGCGTCCGCTCACCCTCGGACTGGTCCTGCACCCGCGCCCGGACGCCCGTGCTGTCACACGTCGCCTGCTGTGCAGACGCTCGCCCACCGCCGGCGAGGATGCCCAGGACTGCGAGCGCCAACACCACCCAAGCCCGTTTGCCGGCCAACGCGCCCTTGCCGTCCTCCCCTGTCATTCGAGCGACAGGGTAACCCACCGTGGACAAGGGGGCGGCGACGTCGTCACCCACCTGCGAGGTGCGCGTGTGGTGCGGCCACATCCCGTCCGCCGGCCGGCGCCGGCGTGACGGAGACGGTCGTCGTTGCCAGCACCAACCACACGGTCATCGCCCACAGCCCGGTCGCCAGGGTCACGTGGACGCCGACGAGCAGGGCGGGCACGTCGTTGAAGTACTGCGTGTAGCCCACCGCGGCCTGCAGCACGCCGATGAACAGCCACGACGACAACGTCGGCTGGAGCGCCCGGTCCTGCCCGCGGCGGGCGACGAGGACGGCCATCACGACAGCCAGCGCGAGGGCCACCATCACGGCGATGCCGTGCACGCGGGCGGCGGCAGCGATGGCCACGTCGAAGCGGCGGGCCTCCTCGTCGCCGGCGTGCGGGCCGGCGCCGGTGACCACCGTGCCGGTGACGATGGCGACGCCGGTCGCGACGGCCAGCGCCCAGGCGAGCCGGCGGGCCGGCGCGGAGACCGTGGCCCGGCGGGTGCCACCGTCCGGTTCGCCGGCCCGCCGCACCAGGACGACCGCAGTGGCGACGAGCACCATCGACAGCAGCATGTGCGCCTGCACGGCCAGCGGGTGCAGGTCGACGAGCACGGTGATCCCGCCGAGCACGACCTGGCCGACGACGCCGGCGACCAACCCGAGCGACAGCAGCGTCAGGTCGCGGCGGCGGGGTGTGCGCCACAACGAGCCGAGCACGGCACCGATCACGGCGACGGCCACGAGGCCGGTGAACAGCCGGTTGACCTGCTCGATGGCGGCGTGGTTCGAGGAGACGTCGATCAGCCGCTCGTCGTTGCAGTTGGGCCAGTCGACGCAGCCGAGGCCCGACCCGGTCAAGCGCACCGCCGCGCCGGTGACGACGATGGCGATCAGCGCGACCAGCGCGGCGACGGTGATCGCTCGGTACCGCGCCGGGGAGATCGCCACGCCGCGAAGGTTACGGAACCATCGTTCTGTCGTTCGAACACGGCCCGATCGGGCCGCCACCAAACGACAGAACGGGGTGGTCGGTCACGTGTGGCGGATGGACATCCCGCCGTCGACGGGGATGACGGCGCCGTTGACGAAGCTCGACGCCGGCAGGCACAGGTTGAGCGTCATCTGGGCGACCTCCTCGGGCTGGCCGTAGCGGCGCAGCGGCACCCGCCGGCGGGCGTAGGTGTCCTTGTCGGCGTCGCTGATGCCGGCCGTCATGCCGGTGAGGATGGGGCCGGGGCAGATGCAGTTGACGGTCACACCGTGCCGGCCCAGCTCGACGGCCAGGCTCTTGGTCAGCCCGACGACCCCGGCCTTGGACGCCGCGTAGGCGGCCATCCCGGCGGTGGTCACGATGGCCTCCGTCGAGGCGATGTTGACGATCCGGCCGCGGCCGCCGGCGATGAGGTGGGGCAGGGCCAGGCGTACGAGGTGGGCGTGGGCGCTGAGGTTGACGGCGAGGGTGCGGTCCCAGTTGAGGGCGAACTCGTCCTCGTCCTGGAAGGCCGACGTCGGCAGGGCGACACCGGCGTTGTTCACCAGCAGGTCGAGCCCTCCGAAGTGCTGGACGACCGTGTCGACGAGGCGGGCGAGCGCTCCGCTGTCGGCGACGTCGGTGGCGATCCCGATGGCGGCGTCGGCGCCGTGGGCGGCCGTGATCTCCCCGACGACGGTGTCGACGCGATCGCCACCCAGGTCGACGACCGCGACGCGGGCGCCTTCGTCGGCGAAGAGGTGGGCGGTGGCCCGGCCCATGCCGCTGGCGGCACCGGTGACGAGGGCACGGTGGCCGGCGATCGATCGGGACAGTTCGGTCAGGCGCACGGCGACGGACCGTAGGGCCTCCGACTCGGCCGGGACCAACGGCCCCGGCCGTTGTCGTCGGAGCTTCCTCCCCTTGGCTCTCGATCACCGACGGACGTGTCGCCGTCCGTCTCGACCGTTCCGCGGGGGTTGCTACGGCTTCGCCTCCTCAAACGTGTGGCCTGAGGAGGCGAAGCCGCCCGCCCGCAACTGATACACGAGAGTAACATGCGAGGGGGCGTTTGACAACACTTGTCAAAGTTACGGTCGGATTTCGTAGAAGGCGTTGATGGCGTGGTCCACCGGGAGCCGCCGGAACCGGGTGAACCCGGCGTCCCTGGCCATCGCTTCCGCCCGGCCGGCGGACAGCCCGAGGGTGCCCAGACCGGCCCCGCCGGGCTCGGACAGCGCCGAGGAGAGGCACGACAGCACGCTGATGCCGTACATCAGCGGGGCCATCGGGTTGCGGGCGACGTTCTCGGCCAACGTGTCGAGGGCCTTGATGTCGACGAGCAGCCACGTCCCGTCGTCGCGCAGGGCGGCCCGGATGCCCGCCATCATCCCGCCCGGATCGGTCATGTCGTGGATGCAGTCGAACGTCGTGACGAGGTCGAGGGACCCGTCGTCCGGCAGGGGCGAGTGGCGGGCGTCGTGGAACGAGGCGTTGACCAGCCCTGACGCGGCGAGGCGGGCGCGGGCCCTGGTGAGGGCGTGCTGGGAGATGTCGTAGCCGGCCACCTCGCTGGCCGGGAACGACTCGGCGAGCAGGAGCACCGCCCCGCCGGCGCCGCACCCGACGTCGGCGACCCTGGCGCCCGCCGTCAGCCGCTCGACGAGTCCGTCGAGGGTCGGCAGGACGGTCGGCACCAGGTGGGCCCGGTTCCACGGCTCGAAGCTGCGCTCCATGCTCACCGCCGACTCCGGTCCGTGGCTGTCGTAGTCGAACCCGAGCCCGGTGCGGAAGCTGTCGGGCAGGCGGTCGAGCGCACCGATCATCTGCGGCAGGTCGTGGAACATGCCGACGCCGAACGCCTCGTTGCCAGGATCGGCGAGGACGGCCACGGCCTCGGGGCTGAGCGAGAACGTCTCGCCGGCGTCGACGGCCACGATGCCCGCGGCGGCCTGGTTGTAGGCCCACTCGCGCACCCACCGCTCGTCGAGGCCGGCCGCGGCGGCGAGCTCGGCCGACGACAGCGGCGTGGCGGCGTCGGCGAGGGCGCGGTACAAGCCGAGGCGGTCGCCCAGGTGCACCATCCCGGCGGTCATCGCCCCTTCCAGCTTCGAGAAGACGAGGAACTGGAAGCGCTTCAGGGCGTCCTGATCGATCGACGTCATGGCGGGCGACCTCCGGTGGTCAGCGGGTGCGGTCGGCGGGGTCGAGGTGCTCGACGTCGGACAGCACGGTGAGGCTGAAGGTGTACCCGTCGGCGAGCGGGATCGCCTCCAGGCGGCTGATCGAGGCGTGGCGCAGCACCATGCGCTCCCACTCCCACGGCGTCGGCGGCAGGCCGAGCAGGTGGCAGATGACGATCGAGTTGGTGCCGGCGTGGGCGATCAGGGCGATGCGCTTGCCGGGCTCGGCGATCTGCCACACCGGCAGCTCGCTCTCGACCTGGTGCACGCCGCGCTCCTGCAGGAACTTCTCGGCGCCGAGGCGGATCCGGCCGACGAACTCGCGGATGTTCTCGCCACCCTCGAGCCCCTGCCAGCGGTCGACCGACGCTCGCTGGCTGAGCTCGCGGTAGGCCTCGGCGGCCCGCTCGGCGGGCGTCCCGTGCCACTTCGGGTCGCGGATCTCCTCCAGCCACATGTCCACGTCCTCGGGCCGGTCGAGCGCCTCGAGCACCGGCGCCGCGGTCTGGCGGGCCCGCAGGAGCGGCGACACCAGCACCTCGTCGAACTCCTGGCCGGTCATCGCGGTGGCCAGCGCCCGCGCCTGGCGCTGACCGAGCTCGGTGAGCGGCGGATCGACCACGTTGAGCCCGTCGCGCACCCACTCCGGTTGGGCGTGACGGATCAACACCAGCTCCACGGGGCCAGGGTACGTCTACATTGCCGCCGGTGAGCGGGTGGTATCCGGACCCGACGGGGCGCTTCGAGTACCGCTGGCACAACGGGCGGGAGTGGACCGCGGACGTCTCGCGCGACGGCACCCGTTACATCGACCAGCCCGGACCGGCGCCTGCGGGGCACCGGCGGGGCAACGGTCTCGCCGTCGCCGGCATGGTCTGCGGGATCACCGCGCTGACGCTCGGCTGGGTTCCGTTCGTCGCCTTCGCCACCGTCCCCCTGGCGATCGTGGCGATCGTGCTGGCCGCCGTCGGGTTGGCGAGGGCCCGCCAGGGACGGCCGGGGCACGGGTTCGCCGTCGCCGGGATCGTGACCGGCGGCGCGGGCATCCTCGCCAGCGTCGTCGGGATCGTGCTGACGTTCGTCTTCGTCGCCGCCGTCGACGACTTCCTCGAGCCGGGGCTGAACGAGGCCGCCGTGACGACGTGCTCACCCGACGAGCGGCGGGTCACGGTGGAGGGCACGGTGACCAACATGGGCGACGAGCAGCAGACCTACACCGTGGAGGTGTTGGTCCGCCGCGGCCTCGACGTGACGTCCGAGCGGGTCGTCGTGGACGACGTCGAGCCCGGCGACCAGGCGACCTTCCGGACCGTCGTGCTGACGTCCCGGTCGAGCGGTGAGCTGTCGTGCGAGATCGGCGACGTCAACGGCCCGCCGCCCTTCGGCCTGGATCCCGAGCTGTTCGACTCCTGACGTCCCCCAATCTGGGCGGGATCCTCACCACCGACCGATCTGGGCGGGGATCGTCCCAGGTGCTGGCGAGATCCCCGCCCGGATCGAGGGGCGGACCGCCGCTGCGGGTCAGTCGAAGGCCGGCTGACCGGCGGTGGTCGCCGCCATCCACGCCGAGTACAGCTCGGCGTAGACGCCACCGGCCTCGACCAGCTCGTCGTGGGGACCGTCCTCGACGAGCACGCCGTCGCGCGAGGACGAGCACGCGGTCGGCCCGGGCAGCCGTCGAGAGCCGGTGGGCGATGGCGATCGTCGTGCGGCCCTCGGCCAGGTGCGTGAGCGCCCGCGAGATGCGCACCTCGGTGAGCGCGTCGACCGACGACGTGGCCTCGTCGAGCACCAGCACGTCGGGGTCGGCGACCCCGGCCCGCAGGAGGGCGACGAGCTGGCGCTCCCCCGCGGACAGCTGGTCGCCACGCTCGCCGACGTGCGTCATCAAGCCGTCGGGGAGGGCGGCGACCCAGTCCCCCAGGTCGAGACGGGCGACGACGGCGTCCATGTCCATCAGCGACGTGCCCGGCCGGGCGAACCCGACGTTGGCGGCGATCGTGTCGCTGAAGAGGAACGGCTCCTGCGACACCACGACGAGCCGCCCGCGCAGCTCCTCGTTGCCGACCCGCCGCAGCGGCACGCCGCCGAGACGGATCTCGCCGATCGTCGGGTCGGCGAAGCGGGCGATCAGCCGGCCGAGCGTGGTCTTGCCGGAGCCGGTGGCGCCGACGAGGGCGACCTGCTGGCCGGCCGGGATGTGCGCCGAGACGTGCTTGAGGACGGCCTCGTCGACCTCGACCGCCAACCCCCTCGTCGGGTACGAGAACGTGACGTCACGAACGTCGATGTCGAGCGGGCCGGCCGGCAGCGGGCGCGGGTCCTCGGGCGGTGGCGGACCGACCGGCAGGTCGAGCACCCCGAGCACGCGACGCAGCCCGGCGACGGCGGACTGGGTCTGGTCGAGCACCTCGGTGAACTCGGCGATCGGTTCGAGGAACCGATACGTCAGGAAGATGAAGCCGATCATGGCGCCGGCCGTCAGCCCGCTGCTCGGCCCGAGCGCGACACCGACCACGATGACGGCGCCGACCGTGAGCACGGAGAACACCTCGCCGGACGGAAAGAGGAACGCCCCGATGATGTTGGCCCGGATCTGGGCGCCGGTGCGGGTGCCGATCGCGTCCTCGGCCTCGGCCCCGAGCACGGCGCCGGCGTCGTAGGCCCGGATCGCCTCGGCGCCGGTGACGACCTCGGTCACCGCGGCCAGCATCTCCCCGTTGCGCTCGCGGGCCTGGTCGTAGGCCACCACGAGGTGGCGCTGCACGACCCGCAGCACGAGGGCGAGCGGCGCGGCGACGGCGAACGCCACCACGGCGAGGATCCAGTTGTAGGCCAGCATCACCGCGCCGACCATGATCATCAGGGGCCCGTCGAGCAGCCACGCCAGGCCGCCCCATTGGAAGAACTGGGCCAGCGTCTCGATGTCGCTGGTGACGCGGGCGACCAGGGCGCCGCGGCGCTCCTCGTTGTGGTCGGCGAGGCTGATGCGGTGGATGTGGGCGATCAGCCTCGCCCGCAGGTGGTACAGCGCCTGCTCGCTGCGCTGGCCGAGGCGCACCACGGCCTGGCGCTGGGCGACGCCGGCGATGACGAGGGCCACCGCGGCGACCGCGGCGAGTGACGTGACGACGCCCACCTGTACGCCGTCCTCGTCCATGATCCCCTTGTCGATCGCCTGCTGCAGCAGGACCGGCACGACCACCCGGCCGGTCGCCCCGATCGCCGCCAGCACCCACGTGACGCCGAGGCCCTGGCGCAGGACCGGCGCCTCGCTCAGGCCACGGTTGATCGTGTGCACGCGCGGAGAAGCGACCGAGCGGCTCAGTCACCGCCACCCCCGACGGCCACGGCCGGCTGGTCGCGGTCGGTCTCGAAGGCCTCGACGAGGGCGCGGTAGCCGCGGCGACGGGCCATCAGCTCGGTGTGCGTGCCGTGGTCGACGATGCGCCCGCCGGCGAGGTACACGACCTCGTCGGCCAGGGCGATCGTCGACGGCCGGGACGCCACCATCAGCACGGTCGTGTCGGCGAGGCCGTGGCGCAGGTTGCCCAGCACCGCCGCCTCGGTCGCAGGGTCGAGGGCCGACGTGGTGTCGTCGAGCAGCAGCAGGCCGGGCCGCCGCACGAGGGCCCTGGCGAGCGCCACCCGCTGGCGCTGGCCGCCGCTCAGGCTGACGCCACGCTCACCGACGACGGTGTCGAGTCCCTTCGGCGTCTCGGCCACGAAGTCGGCGGCGCGGGCGAGGTCGAGGGCGTGCCAGAGCTCGTCCTCCGCGAACGCGGCACCGAGCGTGAGGTTGTGGCGGATCGTGCCGGAGAACAGGAAGGCCTCCTGGAACACGATCGCCCGGCCGCCGGCGGCGGTGGCGATGCTCCCCCGATCGGGCGCCACGAGCCCGGCGACGAGCTCGACGAGCGTGCTCTTGCCGGCGCCGGTCGGTCCGACGATCGCCACCATCCGGCCGCTGCACACCTCCAGGTCGACCCCGTCGATGGCCGGCCGCGAATCGCCGGGGAACGAGAACAGGACGTCGCGCAGGCGCACGCCGACGCCGCCCTCGACCGTCCCGATCGCTGCCGCGGGGTCGGGCTCGATCGGCTCGTCGAGCACCTCGTGCACGCGCCGGAAGCCGGCGAGCGAGTGCGGCAGCTCCGACAGCGCGTAGCCGATCAGCCGGAGCGGGAAGACCAGCAGGGTGAACAGGTACACGAAGCCCGACAGCTCCCCGACCGTCATGGCGCCGGCGCGGACGCGGTAGGCGCCGAGGACGACGAGACCGACGTTGGTCATCGAGGGCAGCACGTCGAGGAGCGCCTCGAACGTGGCGCGCAGCCGGACGGCGTCGATGCGGGCGGCGCGCACGTTGCCGGCGATGGCGCTGAGCCGTTCGGTCTCACGCGACTCGGCGCCGTATGCCTTGACCAGCTGCACGCCGTCGAAGCTCTCGTGCACGCCGGCCGACAGCGCGCCGAGGTGGTGCTGGGCGGCGTCGTAGTGCGCCTCGACGCGCTTCTGGTACACGATGTTGAGGCCGATCAACAGCGGGAACACGGCGACGGCGACGAGGCCGAGCACGACGTCGGTGGCGACCAGCCAGATGGCCGAGACGAAGATCAGCAGGACGGTGCCGAGGGCGAACGGGATCGGTGCCATCACGGAGATCGCGGCGTCGCTGTCGACGCCGGCGCGGGCGACGAGGTCGCCGTCGGGGCGCCGCTGGTGCCACGACAGCGGCTGGCGGATCATGCGGTCGATGACGCCTTCGGCGAGCGTGCCGGCGATGCGCCACTGCGTCTTGCCCGCCCACGTCCGGCGCACGACGACGCCGGCGCCGCGCAGCAGGCCGATGCCGATGATGAGGCCCACGCCGGTGGCGACGGTGCTCCACGGCACCGAGCCCTCCTCGAAGCGCGGCACGATGACGTTGTCGATGACCCAGCGGATCGCCCCGCTGCTGGCCACGGTGCACAGGGCGAACACGGACGCTCCGGCGACGGCCACGGCGAACGGCCGCGGGTGCAGCCGGATGAGGCTGACCAGCATCCCCGCTGATTCGCGGGCGCGTGCGAAGCGCCGGGAGTCGGGGGCGGTCACCACGTCCGACGTTTCTACCGGATGTCGGCCTGCGACGGTGTCGGCGTTCCGACGCGGGGCCGGCCCGGCGGCGCGCCGGTAGCGTGCCGCCGTGACCCCGACGACGGCGCCGCAGGACGCACCGCCCGTCGCCCGCTCGCCGAGCCGGTGGCGATACGTGCTCGTGGTCGTCGTCATCGGGTTCGCCGCGTTCTGGGTGTGGGCCCTGTTCTTCGCCTCCAAGGAGTCGATCAACCGGATCGAGGACCGGGCCTGGGCGGCCCAGGCCGAGCAGATCTGCGCCAGGGCGCAGGACGAGCGCAACGCCCTCATCGACCTGCGCGAGGTGGACGGGGACGACCCGGCGATGCTGGCCGAGCGGGCCGACATCGTCGACCGGGCGACCGACGTGCTCGAGACCATGCTCGACGACGTGGTCGCCGTCCTGCCGAGCGACCCGAAGGGCCGCGAGCTGGTCCCCCGCTGGGAGGCCGACTACCGCGCCTTGGTGGCGGACCGCCGAGCGTTCACCGAGCGCCTCCGCGAGGCCGACAACAGCGCCTTCACCGAGACGGCGATCGACGGGATCCCGATCACCGAGAAGCTCGAGGTGTTCGCCACCGACAACGAGATGCCGTCGTGCGCCCCGCCGCACGACCTCTGATCACAGCTCCCTGACCACCACGGCCGGGTTGCCGGCGACGATGCAGTTGTCGGGCACCTCGCCCCGCACCACGCTGTTGGCAGCGACCACCACGTGGCGACCGATGGTGGCGCCGGGGAGGACCACCGTGCCGTGCCCCAGCCACGACCCGGCGCCGATGCGAACGGGCCGCTCGGGCTGCACCTGCACGGAGATCGGCAGGGTGAGGTCGTCGTAGCCGTGGTTCTGGTCGGTGATGTAGATGTGGTGACCCGTCCACACGTCGTCGCCGATCTCGATCGAGAGGTGACCGACGATGCCGCTCCCCCGCCCGATGAGGCAGCGGTCGCCGATGCTGACCACGGGATCGGTGACGCACTCCTGGCCCGGCACCATCCCGGCCGACAGCGTGACGTGCGGGCCGATGACCGTGCCCGCACCGATGCGGATGTAGCGCTCGTTGACCAGGGCGGTCGGCGGGAAGCAGATCGCGCTCCCGTCCCCGAAGGCGCCGAACCGGCGGCCGCGCCGTGACGTCGGGCCGATCGCGCCGAGCTCCTGGATCTCGTCCCAGGCTCGATGGACGAGCTCGTTGGCCACCCGCTTGCCGGCGCCCACGAGGCGGTGCCATGGGGTGTCGGGGACGGGTGGGCGGCGCAGCACGGCCGGGACGCTAGCGATGGCACGGGCTGGCACCATGGGTGCCGTGGTCCGCGTCGTGCAGATCAGCGACACCCACCTGTCGGCGACGGCCGGCGCCCCGCCGGAGTGGGCGGCGCTGGTGCGCTGGCTGACCGACGATCCTCCCGCCGTCGTCGTCCACTCCGGCGACATCGTGCTGGAGGACCCCGACGACGATGCCGACCGGGCGTTCGCCGCCGAGCTGATGGCGGCGCTGCCGTGCCCGTGGGTCGTCATCCCCGGCAACCACGACGTCGGCTTCTACGGCGAGGAGGACGACCTGCCCCGTCGCCTGCGGGCGTTCAGCGCGACGTGGGGCGCCGACCGCTTCGTCCGCGAGGTCGACGGATGGCGGCTGGTCGGCGTCGACGCCTACCTGCTCGGCACGACGGAGCACGATGCCTGGCTGACGGCGAGCGTGCACGTCGACCGACCGGTGGCCGTCTTCGTGCACCAGCCGGTCGGTGGCGACCCGACCGACGGCTGGGAGATGCCCGCAGTCCGCCGTGCGGCCTTCACCGCGGCGGTCGCCGGTGCCGACGTGCGCGTCGTCGCGTCGGGACACCGCCACGCGTTCACGGTGTCCGGGCGGGTCGTGTGGGCGCCGTCGCTGACCCTCGACAACCCCGAACCGGCGCCGGGCACCGACCCCCGGCGCGGTCTCGTCGAGCACGTCCTCGGGCCTGACGGGCGGCACCACTGGCGCGTCGTGCGCCTGTAGCTCGGAAGGCGAAGGCGAGCAGCTCCGCTGCGAGCCGGAGCCCGTTCAGGACAGGTCCGGGTCGAGCAGCACGACCGCCAGCACGACCGCGTTGAGGATGGCGTGGGCGATGATCGCCGGACCGATCCGGCGGAACAGGTAGGCCGAGCCACCGAGGGCCACGCCGACGGCGGCGAGGACGAGGGCCAGGCCGATGTTGCCGGTCCCTCGGACGGGGTCGACGTGGGCCAGCCCGAACACCGCGGCCTGCACGCCGACGGCGACGACGACGGGCAGCCGGCTGAGCAGGCCACGCAGCATCAGGCCGCGGAACACCATCTCCTCGACGAACGGCGCGGCCACGACGGCGGTGACCAGCAGCGAGATCACGTAGGTGCGGTCGAGGTCGAGCTCGCTGATGTCCTCCACGTTGCTGACCAGCGGGATGTCGAAGAGCTCGACGACGAGCACCGCCGCCAGCTGGCACCCGATGCAGGCGAGCCACACCACCGGACCCCAACCGAGATCGGTGACGCTCCACTTCAGACCGAGGTCGGTGGCCGCGCTGCCGGTGCCCCACCGGCGGCTGGCGAAGCGGCACCACCACAGTGAGGGCCCGTAGCCGATGACGACCGAGATCGCCGCGTACACGGCGATCGGCCACCCCTGCCCGACGAGCGCGTCGAGGAGCAGCCGGGCGGCGAGCAGGGAGACGAGGAGCACACCGGCGGCGCCCACGGCGACGACGAGCGGCAGCACCCGGACCGGCTCGACCGCTCGCGGCGGGGCCACCATCCCGACCGTGTGCTCCGTCCACCGGCGACCGTCGTAGTACCGCCACACGGGCAGCCCGGACGGATCGCGGTACCACCCCGCCGGCACGTCCGTCGGCGGCGGCAGCACGCGCGCAGGCTACCGGTGGCACGATCGGTGGATGCCTGGGTCGATGTGGGCCGCGACGCTGCCCGAGCACGAGCGGGTGAGCGGCCCGCCGCTCGACGGTGACCTCGACGTCGACGTGGCCGTCGTCGGAGCCGGCTACACGGGGCTGTGGACGGCGTACCACCTCGCCCGGCTCGATCCGGCGCTGCGGGTCGCCGTGCTCGAGCGCGACCACGTCGGCTTCGGCGCCAGCGGCCGCAACGGCGGGTGGTGCTCGGCGCTGCTGGCGACGAGCCTCACGTCGCTGGCCGCGTCCCATGGGCGGCCGGCGGCGCGCGCCATGCAGCAGGCGATGATCGACACCGTCGGCGACGTGTCCGCCCTGCTCGCCGAGGAGGGCATCGACGCCGGGTCGGCCCATGGCGGCACGGTGACGCTCGCCCGCACCGAGGCGCAACGGCGGCGCCTGGAGGCCACCGTGGCCGAGGCACGGGCCTTCGGGTTCGGCGACGACGACCTGCGCTGGCTGAGCGACGGCGAGGTCGGCGAGCGGTGCCGGGCCACCGGTACAACGGCTGGCGTCTTCACGCCGCACTGCCTCGCCGTCCACCCCCTCCGTCTCGCCCACGGCGTCGCCGGCGCCGCGATCCGGCGTGGTGTGCAGTTGCACGAGGGCACCCCGGTGACGGCGGTGCACCCCGGGCGCGTCCAGACCACCCACGGGCGGGTGCGCGCCGGCACCGTCGTGCTGGCCACCGAGGCCTACACGACCGCCTTCCCGGACCGCCATCGCGACGTGATCCCGCTGTACTCGCTGATGGTCGCCACCGACCCGCTGACCGACGAGCAGTGGGCGGCGATCGGCCTGGCCGGGCGGGAGACGTTCGCCGACGCCCGCCATCTGGTCATCTACGGGCAGCGCACCGCCGACGGCCGCCTCGCCTTCGGGGGCCGCGGCGCGCCGTACCACTTCGGCTCGCGCGTCGAGCCGGGCTTCGACGTGGACGAGCGCGTCCGCGCCCACCTCGTCGCGGCCGTGCGCGAGCTCTTCCCGGTGCTGGCCGACGTGCCGTTCCCGTACCACTGGGGCGGCCCGCTGGGCGTGCCGAGGGACTGGCGGTGGTCGGTGCGCCTCGACGAGACCACCGGGCTGGCCACGGCGGGCGGCTACGTCGGCGACGGGGTCGCCACCGCCCACCTCGCCGGGCGGGTGCTCGCCGAACTGATCACCGGCCAGCGGTCCGAGCGATCGTCGCTGCTCGCTGTTGGCCACCGTCCCCGGCGCTGGGAGGTCGAGCCGCTGCGCTGGCTCGGCGTCAACCTCGTCCGCCGCGCCGCCGACCGCGCCGACGCCGCCGAGACGGGAGCGGGCCGGCTCGCCCCAGCGCGTGCTGCCGCGTGGTCGCGGCTGCTCGGCCTGTTCCGGTCCGACTGACCGCGCCCCCCAATCTGGGCGGGAATCTCACCACTGCGCCATCTGGGCGGGAATCGTCCCAACAGGTGGCACGATTCCCGCCCGGATCGAGGGCCGGGCGTCAGTCCGGGAACGCCGCCGGCAGCGCGGCCGGCGTACAGCCAGTCGGCGAAGAAGGCGTCGAGGTCCTCGCCGCTGATCTCCTCGGCGAGCGCCGTGAAGTCCTCCGTCGACCTCGACGTCCCGTCGTTGTCGGCCACCCACCGACGGAGCAGCTCGAAGAAGACGTCGTCGCCGACCTCGGCGCGCAGCGCGTGGAGGACGACCGCCCCGCCGGAGTAGCGCTCGAGGCCGAACAGGTTGGCGACGGAGGGCTCGGCGGTCGGCTCGGTCGGGAACTGCCGCAGCCGCAGGTTGCGCTCGGCCTCGGTCTCGAGGTCGAGCAGCCCGACGTGGTCGAGCCACATCCACTCGCCGTAGGAGGCGAACGACTCGTTGAGCCACAGGTCGCTCCATGCGGCCGGGCTGACGGCGTCGCCGAACCACTGGTGGGCCAGCTCGTGGGCGAGCAGCAGGTGGGCGCTGAAGTCCGGCGTCCCGCCGGGGAAGTCGCGGCTGGAGAACATCGACCGGCCCTGCGTCTCCATCGCCAGGCCCGGCTGCGACTCGGTGAAGGCCAGCCCGTACTGGTCGAGCGGGAACGGGCCGAAGTACGGCTCGAAGAAGGCGATCTGGTCGTCGGTGAGGTCGAAGTACGGCTGCATCCGCGCGGCGTCGCCGCGCTGCACGACGTTGGTCAGCGGCGTCGCGCCGGCCCGGCCGCCATCGAGCACCTCGTACTCGCCGGTGAGCACTTGGAGGAGGTAGGTCGCCATCGGTTCGTCCTGCTCCCACACCCACGTGTCGCCATCGGTGCCCGGTCGCTGCTCGACGAGCTGGCCGTTGGCCACGGCCGCCGCTCCGGTCGGCACGGTGAGCGTGACCCGCCACGTGGCCTTGTCCGAGGGATGGTCGTTGCTCGGGAGCCACGAACGGGCGCCGTCCGGTTCGTTGAGCACGTAGGAGCCGGACTCGGTGGCCGTCCACCCCACGCCGAGGTCGAAGCCGCTGCCGCCCGAGCCGGCCTCGTCGGCGTAATCGACCCGCACCGTGACGGGCGCCGCAGGACCGACGGGCGACGCCGGTGTGATCAGCAGCTCCGGCGCGACGTGCTCGAACGCCGCCGGCGCGCCGTCGACGGTCACGCTCTCGACGGTGAGCTCGCCGGCGTCGAGGGCGATGGCCTCGAGCTCGCGCGCCACCGCGGCCACGAGCTCGACGCTGCCGTCGATCGCCCGGGTGGCCGGGTCGTAGCGCAACGTGACGTCGTAGGACTGCACGTCGAGATCGGCCGAGCCGAGCTCGGGGAACAGCTCGTCGCCGGCGCTCGTCGACGGTTCGCCCGGCGCCGGCGTCGTGGGCGGCGCCGCGGTGCTCGGCGGCGGCCCTGTGGTCGGCGGCGCCGGCGCGGCCGTCGTCGGCGCGGCCGCGGTCGACGGCGCGGCCGCCGACTCCGTGCGCACGTCCGTGCCACCGCACGACGCGACGACCGCGGCGGCGAGCGCCAGCGCCGGCCACCGGCGCATCAACGCCGCACGGCCGGATCGTGGATCGTCGCCCGGTGGCGGACGGTGAACACGGAGTCGCCGGCGAGGACGCCGCCGCGGGCGAGCAGCCGGCCGCCCTGCCAGTTGGCCAGGCCGAGCTCTGGCGTGTCGAGGGCGTACTGGCCGTCGACCCAGCGGGTGAACCCGTCGCCGACGAACGGCGCGTCGACGGCGGCGTAGAAGCGCCGCTGCTCGGTCGCGTCAGCGCTGACGAGGGAGGCGATGAACCGCGGGCTGTGACGGTTGCAGAGCGCGACCGCCTCCTCCACGCCGTCCGTGACGACGAGCGACACCTCGGGCGAGTGCTCCCACTCCCACTCTGTGGCCAACGTGTCGTCGGTGATCGTCGATGCCGCCGGCTCGACGTGCTCGCCGTCCGCCCGGGTGATCTTGACGTCGGTCGTGAAACGGTCCGCCGGCACGGCCGGCCGCGACCGCTCGACGACGTGCAACCGGGCGGCCGTGCCCCTCCGGGCGGCCGCCTCGTCGAGCGCGGCGAGGAACACCGAAACGAGGTCGGCGCGCTGGGCCGGGATGCAACACACGTTCAACGTGTTGCACACCTTGCGGTCGAGGGACTGCAGCACGGCGGCGTGGAACCGGTCGGTCTCGGCCGCCAGCCCGGCGACCAGCCAGGCGCCACCCGTGCCGTGCAGGCTCACCGGCGTGCCGACCTGCCGGGCCACCGCACCGAGCTGGGCCACGGCCTGGCCGGACCCGCGGGCCACGGCGAGCGCCAGCCGGCGGTCGTCGAACAGCGCCCAACCGGCGGCGCGCGCCGGTGCCCGCACGAGCGACACCACGCCGGCGGGGAGTCCGGCGGCCGCGACAGCCGGCGCCAGCGCGTGGGCGACGATCGCCTCGGCCGTGCCGAGGGCGTCCGACCCGATGCGCATCACGACGGTGTTGCCGGTGCGCAGCACGCCGGCGGCGTCGGCGAACACGTTGGGCCGGCCCTCGAACACGAAGCCGACCACGCCGAGGGGCGCCCGCCGGGCCTCCACGGACCACCCGTCGTGGTCGATCCTGGCCACCGGCTCGTCGCGCCGCAGGGGCGAGTCGCGCCACCCAAGCAGGCCCTCGACCATGGCCGTGCGCATCGCCGGCGACAGGACGAGGCGGGTGGTCGAGCGGCCGGCGCGCTCGGCCGCGGCCACGTCGGCGGCGTTGGCGGCGAGGATCGGCCCGGCGGCATCGTCGTCGGCCAGCAGCGCGGCGAAGTGCCCGAAGAACGCCGAGATCTGCTCGTCGTCATTGGCGGCCAGCGCGGCGAAGGCCCCGACCGCGTCGTCGACCGCCCGCCGGGCCACGTCGTGGTCGGCGGCCGTGACGTGGAGGAGATCGCCGGTCTCCTGGACCACGATCAGGCGGTCGCCGGGGCGGAACGCGGCCGCCAAGGCCTCGTCGACGGCGACCACCCGGTCGCCGCCGTGGACGATCAGCTGGCCGGGCTCCAGTCGCTCCAGGGCGAACACGCCCGCCAGCGTACGTACAAGTACCGTTGACCCCCATGACAGCGCCGGACCGCCTGTACTTCCGCCAGCTGCTGTCGGGACGCGACTTCGCGACCGAAGACCCCGTCGCCAACCAGATGGTCAACTTCGTGTACGCCATCGGCGACCGGCAGACCGGCGACTGCCTGCTCGTCGACCCCGCGTACGCCGTCGGCGAGCTGATCGACGCCGTGGAGGCCGACGGCATGGCGGTCAGCGGCGTGCTGGCCACGCACTACCACCCCGACCACGTCGGTGGCTCGATGATGGGCATGACGATCGAGGGGATCACGGAGCTGCTGGATCGGGTGAGCTGCCCGGTCCACGTGCAGCGGGCCGAGGCCCCGTGGGTCGCCCGCAGCACCGGCGTCGCGGAGGGCGAGCTCGTCACCCACGACCCGGGCGACCGCGTCGTCGTCGGAGCGGTCGAGGTCGAGCTCGTCCACACACCTGGCCACACCCCCGGCAGCCAGTGCTTCCTCGTCGACGGCAGGCTGGTCTCCGGCGACACGTTGTTCCTCGAAGGCTGCGGGCGCACGGACCTGCCGGGGAGCGATCCCGGCGCGATGTACGACAGCCTCCAGCGCCTGGCCACGCTGCCCGACGACACGATCGTCTATCCCGGCCACCGCTACTCGATGCCGTCGAGTGGCTCGTTGGAGGCGATCAAGGAGTCCAACTACGTCTTCCGGCCGTCGGGCCGCGAGCAGTGGTTGACCATGTTCGGGCGTTGATGGGTGCCGCGTTCGCCACCACGGCGCTCACCAAGGAGTTCCCCGGCGGGGCCGTCGCCCTGCGCGACCTCACGGTCGAGGTGCCAGAGGGCTCGGTCGGCCTCGTCGGCGCCAACGGCGCCGGCAAGACGACGCTGTTCCGGCTGCTGCTCGGGCTGATCCGGCCGACCAGCGGCACCGTGACGGTCGCCGGGCGAGCCGTCACCGACGACCCGATCGCCGTGCGCCGCCGGCTCGGCTTCATGCCGGAGCACGACTGCCTGCCGCTGGACCAGACGGCGGCCGACGTCGTGGCCACCTTCGGCGAGCTGGCCGGTCTGCCACCACGGGCGGCCCGCCAGCGGGCGTCCGACGTCCTGGACCTGGTCGGCCTCGACGAGGCCCGCTTCCGCCCCATCGAGGGGTTCTCGACCGGGATGCGCCAGCGCACCAAGCTGGCCCAGGCGATCGTCGCCGACCCCGAGCTGGTCCTGCTCGACGAGCCGACGGCCGGTCTCGACCCGATCGGTCGTCAGGAGATGCTCGCCCTCGTGGCCCGCCTCGCCTCGTTCGGGATCTCGGTCGTGCTCGCCACCCACCTCCTCGACGACGTGCAGTCCGTGTGCGAGCACGTCGTCATGATCGACGCCGGCCGGTTGGTGCTGGCCGGCCCGACCGCCACGCTGCTCGAGCGGGCCGGCACGGTGCGCGTCGACGTCGGCGGCCACGAGGACGCGCTGGTCGAGGCGCTGTCGCGCCGTGGCCTGGCCGGGCGGTGGCTCGAGGACGGCAGCGTGGAGGTCGACGCCGACGGAGACACCGTCCTCGACACGGTGCGCGACATCGTCGCCGACCTCGGCCTTCCACTCCACGCGCTGTCCACCCGCCACGCCTCGCTCGACGAGGTCTTCCTGCGGACGGCGCAGTCGTGACGCTCACCGGCGCCGTCTACGACCGCGGGTACCGGCCGTACGACGGCCAGCGCGGCGGCCGTGGCGCCAGCGTCGCGGCGCTGTACCGGGCGTCGATCCGCCGTGCGCTGGGCCTGCGCCGCTCGTGGCGGCAGAAGGTGTTCCCATGGACGCTGCTGGCCATCGTCAGCGTCCCGGCGGTCATCAACGTCGGCATCGGCTACGTCACGAGGGACACGCCGGGCGAGGACTTCGATCTCATCACCTACCGCGACTACGTCGGCGTGTCGTCGGCGCTGCTGCTGTTCGTCGCCCTGACCGCGCCGGACGTCGTGTGCCCCGACCGCCGCCACCGCGTCCTGCCGCTGATCTTCGCCCGACCACTCGTCGGCCGCGACTACGTGCTGGCGAAGCTCGGGGCCATCTTCACGATCCTCTTCGGGTTCAGCTTCCTCCCCCAGGTGGTGCTGTTCGTCGGGCAGATGCTCGTGAGCGACGGCGCGTTGGACTACGCCCGCGACAACGCCGAGGTGCTGTGGCAGGTCCCACTCGCCATCGTCATCCTGGCCGCCTACTACGCCTCGATCTCGGTGGCCATCGCCTCGTTGACGAGTCGGCGCATCGTCGGCGGCGTCGGCATCCTGGCCATGGCACTCGTGCCATCCGTCGTCACGGGGGCGATCATCGGCGCCGACGCCGATCAGCACACGCCGCTCGCCGTCCTGAACTTCCTCGCCCTGCCGCTGTACCTGCGCGACCTCGTGTTCCTCGGTCACCTCGACTCGACGAGCCCGCTCGGCCAGGTGACGTACGGCGGCGCGCTCGCCGTCGCCGTCTACCTCCTCGTGCTCGTCGCTTCGATCGCGCTGCTGCTGTGGCGCTACCGGGAGCCGGACGCATGAGCGAGCCCATCGGGCAAGCGGACCACGGACACGGCGAGGACCCGGCCTTCGTCGACGACCCGACGGTCCAGGTCGACACGGTGTCGATGTGGTTCGGGCAGAAGGTCGCGCTGTCGGAGATGAGCTGCTCGTTCGGTCCCGGCGTCACCGGGCTGCTGGGGCCCAACGGAGCCGGCAAGACGACGTTGATGCGGGTGATGACCGGTCTGTCGGCGCCGCGTGCCGGCTCGGTGCGCGTCCTCGGCGGCGACCCCCGCGCCGACCGCGAGGTGCAGCGCTCGTTGGCGCTGGTGCCGGAGGACGAGGCCGTCCCGCCGCGCCTGTCGGCCCGCCAGCTGGTGCGCTACGTCGCGGCCCTGCACGGCGTGCGCGACCCCGATGCCGTCGAACGGGCGCTCGCCACGGTGGAGCTCACCTCTGTGGCCGACCGGCGCGTCGGTGGCTACAGCAAGGGGATGCGCCAGCGGGCCAAGGTCGCGGCGGCGCTGGTCACCGATCCTCAGGTGCTCGTGCTCGACGAGCCGCTCAACGGTGCCGACCCGGTCCAGCGAGCCCACCTGATCACGCTGTTCCGCACGCTCGGCGCCGAGGGCCGCACCGTGATCGTGAGCTCGCACGTGCTGCACGAGGTGGAGCGACTGGCCGAACGGCACATCGTGCTCATGCGCGGCCGCCTCGCCGCGGCCGGCGACCACCGTGCCATCCGGGACGCCATGGCCGACCGCCCACGCCGGGTGCTGGTGCGTTCACCCGAGGCCCGCCCGCTGGCCGCCGCGCTGCTGGAGCTGGAGGCCGTCGCCGGCGTCACCGTCGACGGCACGACCATCGTGGTGTCGTCCACGCGCGCCGGCGATGTGGCCGTGGCCCTGCCCGCCGTCGCCCGCCGCCTGGACGCCCGGCTGGACGAGGTCCGTCCGCTCGATGACTCGCTCGAGAGCATGTTCCGGGAGCTGGTGCGATGACGGCGGCCGTGGCCGTCCTGGGGTACACGCTCCGGGCGTGCCTCCCCGCGAAGCGGTGGTGGATC
This sequence comes from uncultured Acidimicrobiia bacterium, assembly GCA_963784255.1. Taxonomy (GTDB): domain Bacteria; phylum Actinomycetota; class Acidimicrobiia; order Acidimicrobiales; family Ilumatobacteraceae; genus JALZMG01. The sequence goes on from CAWAQO010000012.1 coordinate 561,456, forward strand.
CTCGCCCTGCCCTGCCTCGGCGCCGTGCTGTTCGGGCTGCTCGCCCGAACCGCCGACGAGCCGGCCGACTTCGCCTTCGCCGACATCGCCGACGGCGGCCTGTTCTCGCTGCTCGTGCCGATCGGCTGCCTCGTCATCGGCGACGCCGTGCTGGGCGCCGAGATCCGTGCCGGCACGTTCCACTTCACGTGGCTGTCGCCCGTGCCGGTGCGCACGATCGTGCTCGCCCGGTGGTTCGGCGGCTGGCTGGTGGCCAGCCTGACGTTGGGGCCGGCCGTGGCCCTGTCCGCCGTCGTGGCCGGCAGCCCGGACAGCGCTGCCGCGATCGCCCTCGGCACCGTCGCCGCGGCCGCGGCGTACGTCGCCCTCTTCGTGTTCATCGGGATCGTCGCCCGGCGCGCCGCGGTCTGGTCGCTCGGCATCGTGTTCCTCGTCGAGCGGCTGCTCGGCACGGCGCTGTCGGGCATCGCCCAGCTCTCGCCGATGTGGGAGGGCCGGGCCGTCTTCGCCGGTCTGGCGCCGGGCGGTGAATCGCTCCACCGTGACGGCATCCCCGAGGGCTGGGGCGCCGTCCTCCGCCTGGCGATCATCACCGTGGTGCTGCTGGCGCTGGCGTCCTGGCGTCTGCGCCACCCGCGCTTGGAGGGCGCGTCCGACTGAGCTCACCGCCACGCGGCGGACACGAGCGTCGACACGCCCGCCACCACGAGCAGACCGAGCACGAGCCGGCGGAAGCGTGCCGGATCGAGGTGGTGCCGGAGGGCGACCCCGGCGACGGCGCCGATCGCGAGCGCGGGAAGGGCCACGACGACGGCGACGAGCACGTCGCGGTCGAGGTCACCGGTGATGGCGAAGACCGTCACGCCCACCACATCGAGCGTGGTGAAGACCGCCGTGATCGTGGCCCGGAACGACGCCGGCGAGAAGTGGCGGGCCTGCAGCACGAACACCATCGGCGGGCCGTTGACGCCGGCCGACAGCGTCAACACACCCGCTACGGCGCCGCCAGCGACGTCGAGGCCAGGACCGCTGTGGCGCAGGTCGAGCCCGCGGGCGATGAGCACGACGGCGATGAGCACGGTGACGCCGATGACCACCGCCAGCCAGCGGTCGTCGGCGACGACGAACACGAGCAGGCCGACGGGCAGACCCAGCGCCGCCCCGAGGATCAGCCGCCCGGCCACCGGCCGGTCGAGGTCGCGCCGCCCGGTCCACGCCTGGTACGTGTTGGTCAGCGTCGCCAGGCACAGCGACACGACCACGGCGTCGTGGGGATCGAGGACGATCGCCATGAGCGGGGCGGCGGCCATCGCGAAGCCGAACCCGGCGGCCAGCTGCACCGTCGCGGCCAGGCCGACGGCCACCACCACACCGATGACGTCGGCCCAGGTCACCAGGTGTCGATGTTCGGCCGCTTCTTGCCGTCGCGGGCCGCAGCCGGCGGCGCCGCGCCGAGCAGGGCGTTCAGCCAGCGGCGCGTGTCGGCCGGGTCGATGACGTCGTCGATCTCGAAGTACGACGCCACGCTGATCGCCTTGCCGATCTGGTACATGCGGTCGACGAGCTCCTGGAACAGCTCCTCGCGCGATTCAGGATCGTCGACGGCGTCGAGCTCGCGGCGGTAGCCGAGGCGGACGGCGCCTTCCAGTCCCATGCCGCCGAACTCGCCGGTGGGCCAGGCGAGGCAGGCCAGCGGGGCCTTGGTCGAGCCGCCCATCATCGCCTGGGCTCCGAGCCCGTAGGCCTTGCGCAGCACGACGGTCACCGTCGGCACGGTGAGGTTGGCGCCGGTGACGAACATCCGGCTGCAGTGGCGCACCAGCGCGGTGGCCTCGACGTCGGGGCCGACCATCATGCCCGGCGTGTCGCAGAGCGTGATCAGCGGGAGGTCGTGGGCGTCGCACAGCTGCATGAAGCGGGCCGCCTTGTCGGCGCCCGGCGAGTCGATGGCTCCGGCGAGGTGGGTCGGGTCGTTGGCGAGCACGCCGACGGGACGGCCCTCGAGCCGGGCCAGCGCGGTGATCATCCCCGGACCGAAGCCGCGGCGCAGCTCGAGGATCGAGCCGCTGTCGAAGAGCAGATCGATCGCCCGGCGCACGTCGTAGCTGCGGAGGCGGTCGGCGGGCACCACGTCGCGCAGCGACGCCTGGTCGGCGCAGGACCATTCGGTGGCCGGCCCACGGAAGTAGGAGAGGTAGCGCTTGGCGACGGCGACGGCCTCGGCCTCGTCGGCGACGACGACGTCGACGACCCCGTTGGCCCGCTGGACGTCGATCGGGCCGACGTCGGTCGGTGCGAACACGCCGAGCCCGCCGCCCTCGATCATGGCCGGGCCGCCCATGCCGATGTTGGAGTCCTCGGTGGCGATGACGACGTCGCAGCAGCCGAGGATCGCGGCGTTGCCGGCGAAGCAGTAGCCGGCGTTGATCCCGACCAACGGGACCCGCCCGGAGAGCTGGGCGAACCAGAGGAAGGCGAGGCACTCGAGGCCGGACGGACCGATGCCGTCGGTGTCGCCGGGCCGCCCGCCACCACCCTCGGTGAAGAACACGACCGGCAGGCCGAGGCGCTCGGCCAGCTCGAACAGGCGGTCCTTCTTGCGGTGGTTCTGCATCCCCTGCGTGCCGGCGAGCACGGTGTAGTCGTACGAGACGGCGATGCAACGCTGGCCGGCGACCGTGCCGATGCCGCCGATCATGCCGTCGGCCGGCGTGTTGACGATGAGGTCCTCGAGGTCGCGACGGCGACGCTGGGCGGCGATGACCAGCGGGCCGTACTCGACGAACGAGCCCTCGTCGACGAGGTCGGCGACGTTCTCGCGCGCCGTGCGCCGGTTCCTGGCCCGGCGCCGGGCCACCGCGTCCGGGCGCGCCTCGTCGAGCCCCAACCGGTGCCGTTCCACCGTCTCGGCGAGGTCGGCGCGGACGCCGGCCGGTGTCGTGAAGTCGTCGACGGACGGTGCCGGTGCTTCGTCGTCGGCGACCTCGGCGCTGGCGTCGACGCGGGCGAGCACGTCGCCCGGCATCACCGCCGTGCCGACGGCGACCAGCAGCTCGGCAACCACCCCGGCCTCGGGGCTCACGACGTCGTGGTGCATCTTCATCGACTCGACGAGCAGGATCACGCCCCCGGCCCGCACGCGCTCGCCGGGCGCCACCTCCAGCGCGACCACCGTCCCCTGCAACGGGCTGCGGATCTCGGTCACGCCCGACCCCGCTTCTGTCGTTCAGTGGCGGCCCGATCGGGCCGTGACCAAACGACAGAACGGTGGGTGAGGGGCGCCGCGGCCATGCGCCGGCTCACACGACGGTGCGGAAGTACTCGGCCGTGCGCTCGAGGCCGATGCGCAACGGGATCTCCGGCGACCAACCGAGGCGCGTGCGGGCCAGCGTCAGGTCGGGCTGGCGCTGGGTCGGGTCGTCGACCGGCAATGGCTCGAACACGACCTCCGACGACGATCCGGTGACCTCGACGGCGAGCTCGGCGAGCTGGCGGATCGAGTACTCGTCGGGGTTGCCGATGTTGACCGGACCGGTGATGTCGCCGTCGAGGAGGGCGAGGAAGCCGCGCACCTCGTCGTCGACGAAGCAGAACGACCGTGTCTGCGACCCGTCGCCGTACACGGTGATCGGCTCGCCGCGCAGCGCCTGGACGAGGAAGTTGGACACCGACCGTCCGTCGTCCACCCGCATGAACGGACCGTACGTGTTGAAGATCCTCACGATTCGAACCTCCAAGGTGTGATGACGGTGGTAGGCCATCGTCATCGCCTCGGCGAAGCGCTTGGCCTCGTCGTACACACCGCGCGGGCCGATCGGGTTGACGTGGCCCCAGTACGTCTCCGGCTGCGGGTGGACCTGGGGGTCGCCGTAGACCTCGCTGGTCGACGCGAGGAAGAAGCGCGCCCCCTTGGCCTTGGCCAGGCCGAGCGTGTTGTGCGTGCCGAGGCTGCCGACCTTGAGGATCTGGATCGGGATGCGCTCGAAGTCGGCCGGCGATGCCGGGCTGGCGAAGTGCATGACGGCGTCGACGGCGCCAGGGACCCACACGTACTGGCTGACGTCGTGCTCGACGAACGTGAAGCCGCGGTGTCCGAACAGCGCCTCGATGTTGGCCACCGAGCCGGTGACGAGGTTGTCGACGGCGACGACCTGGTCACCGCGGTCGAGCAGGGCGCGGCAGAGGTGCGAGCCGAGGAACCCGGCCCCGCCGGTGACGACGACACGGGCCATCGCTACCTGCCGATGCCCGTGTAGTCGAACCCGGCGCGCCGCCACTCGCTGCGGTCGAGCAGGTTGCGGGCGTCGACCACGGCGTGTCCCGCCATCGCGTCACGCACCTTGCCGCAGTCGAGCCAGCGGTAGTCGTCCCACTCGGTCAGCACCACGAGCACGTCGGCACCCTCGGTGGTGCTGTAGGGGTCGTCGCAGATGACGACCCGTTCGTCGATGCCCGGCTTCGATGTCTGCACGGTCGGGTCGTGGGCCCGGACCGTGGCCCCTTCCTCGAGCAGCCGCTCGATCACCGACAGCGACGGCGACTCGCGGAGATCGTCGGTGCGCGCCTTGAACGTCAGGCCCCACACGGCCACGGTCTTGCCGCGCCACGTCGCCGCCGGCGGCGTCGCGCACCTTGTCGCGCACCCGGTCGAACTGCTCGTCGTTGACGGCGACCACCCCCTCGAGCAGATCGAACGAGTACCCGGCGTCGTCGGCGATCTTGAGCAGCGCCCGCGTGTCCTTGGGGAAGCAGTTGTGGGCCACGAGCCCGAACGAGGTGACGATCGTGTGGGTGCGGGAGACCTCGGCGGAGTACACCGTCAGGTCATCGCGGCGACGAGCGACCTCGACGACCCTGACCCACGCCGTGCCCTTGTCGTCACACCGGTAACCGGTGGCCGCGATGCGCTTGGCCTGGTCGCCGATCGAGGCCGTGACCGCGTCGCGCTCGTGCGGCTCCAGCAGCCACTGCGCGGACTCGATCTGCTCTGCGCCGGAGATCACCAGCCAGTAGGTGTCGACGGTGCTCTTGGGCGCCCGACCCACCTTCAGCCGGGCGATGACGCCGTGGGCAGCCAGCAGCCGGAGCATGCCGTCGGCCAACTCGCGTGACACGGTGCCGTACTCGAGGACGACGGACGGACCGCCGGCGACGAGCGACCACGACCCGTCACCGGCCCACAGGCCGCGCAACAGCGCCCGCTGCTGGTCCGCCGTCGCCTCCCAGGCGAGGTCGGGGATCCGGTGGTCGTACGCGTTCGTGCCGGCGCCGAGCACATGCTCGAACCACGCCGCCAACAAGCGCGAGGAGATCTTCACGTTCGTCGCCGTGAGGGCGCGATGCACGCTCGCCTCCACGCCGAGCGCGCGCCACGTCCGGACCACGTGGTCGACGAGGCGCTGCTCGTCGGTCGGGTGGAAGGACCAGGTGACCCGACGCCGGCGACCGTCGGTGGCGATGTGCCCCTCGGCGAGGTACAGCCCGATGGTCTCCCACATCTGCTCGTCGAGCGGGATCGCGATCGGGACGTACGTGCCGTTGGTGGTGGTCCCGAGGGCGGCACCGGTCAGGGGGAGCCGGAGCAGGGCGGCCTCGGACAGTCGCAGCGCGCCGGAGCGGCGGCTGTCGGTACGGCGGTTCGGCGGCAGCAGGCGGTCCTCGACGCGCGCCGCCGCCCGGCCCGGGTCGTCGAGGCGGACGATCACATCGGTCCAACGGAGGCCGGCCGGCTCGATTGCGTCGATCAACGACACGTGCGTCGGCGCCGCCTCGTCGAGCACTGGCAGCCCGAGCGCGATCGGCAGCCAGTCGCCGGTTGTCAGGTCCCCGGCGAGCACGATGCGCGGCTCGCCGGTGGCGGTGCGCGCCACCATCGGATGGTCCGCCGTGACGGTCAGGCGGCGGCCCATCTTCGTGCGGACGGTGACCGTCTCACCCGAGTAGGGACGAGTCGTGGCGACCTCGATCGGCTGGAAGTCGGGGTTCGGCGCGCCTGGCGCCCAGCTGAGCGCCTCGACCGTGCCGCCGGCGGCACCGGACATCATCGACGCCAGCTCGTCGAAGCGGATCAGGCGCACGCCTGCGGTGGTGCGCACGAGCAGCGTCTCGTGGCCGGCGAAGCAACTGCCACCCCAGCCGGGGCCCGGGCGGAGGAAGTCCTGACCGATGCGCTTGTCGTAGCCGAGGCCGAGCACCACGTCGTTGACGTCGGCGCCGACGCCCTCGCAGATGGCGGCGACCGCGTTGACGAACGACAGCTTGGTGGCGAGGAAGGCGTTGGCGGCGTACTTGATCGTCTCGGCCGACGCCGGATCGGTGACGATCACCGGCGCGGCGACACCGAGGTACAACGACGACACCTTGATGGCGGCGGACTGATCGGTGCTCCCGACCACGATCCGATCCGGCTTCAGGAAGTCCTGGACGGCCGAACCCTCACGAAGGAACTCCGGGTTCGACACGACCTTGACGTCGGGCCGGTCGAGCACCCGCTCGACGACGCGCGCCGAGCCGACCGGGACCGTGGACTTGTTCACGACCACGCTCTCGTACGGCAGGTGCGGCGAGATCTCCCGCGCCGCCGCCTCGATGTACGACAGGTCGGCGCTGCCGTCGTCGCCCTGCGGCGTGGGCACGCACAGGAACGCGATGTCGCAGTCGACGACGGCGTTGGCCGCGCCGACCACGAAGCGCAGCCGGCCGGAGCGGAGGCCCTCCTCGACGAGCCGATCGAGGCCGTGCTCGACGATGGGGACCTCCCCCCTGGACAGACGGGCGACCTTGGCGGCGTCGACGTCGGCGCACACCACTTCGTGGCCGAGGTGGGCGAAGCACGCCCCCGTCGTCAGGCCGACGTAACCCGTCCCGATGATGGCGATCCGCGACATGCGAGGAAGCTACCGCTCGCTACGTTGAGCGGCCATGCTCATGGCCGCCCCGCCCCCCACCGACCCGGGGTTGGCGGACGCCTGCGGGGAGGACCCCGGGCTGCTGTGCGAGACCGTGTGGGACGCCACGGACAGCACGTTCTGGTCCAAGGTCGCCGACTGGGTGATCGGCAAGCCGCTCACCATCATGCTCATCTTCCTCGTCGCGTGGATCGTCGCCCGCATCGCCCGCCGGCTGATGCGGCGGGCCGTGCGGAAGGTGATGGTCGGCGACCGGGAGACGGCGGCCCGCACGCTGCAACGGGTCGGCATCGGCGCCGATCCGGTCACCGTGCTCGACCCGCGCCGCACCGCCCGTGCCGAGTCGATCGCGACGATGCTGGCCTCGACGGCGACGGTCGTGGTGTGGGTGATCGCTCTGTTCATGGTGGTCGGCGAGCTCGGCATCGACCTCGCCCCGCTGATCGCCGGTGCCGGCATCGCCGGTGTCGCCCTCGGCTTCGGCGCACAGAGCCTCGTCAAGGACTGCCTCACCGGGGTCTTCATGCTGCTGGAGGACCAGTACGGCATCGGCGACGTCGTCGACCTCGGCGAGGCGACCGGCGTCGTCGAGAAGATCACCTTGCGCACGACCGTCCTGCGCGGCGGCGACGGCACCGTCTGGCACGTCCCCAACGGCGAGGTGGTCCGGGTCGGGAACCGCTCGCAGCTGTGGTCGATGGCCGTCCTCGACGTCGTCGTCGCCTACGACGCCAACCTCGACCTCGCCCGCCACACGATGCTCGACGCGGCGACCCGGCTGTGCGAGACCGAGGACTACGCCGGCGACGTCCTGGAGGCGCCGGAGCTGCTCGGCGTCGAGGCGATGGGGCCGGCGGGGATCAACCTCCGGTTGCACGTGAAGACGGCGCCGGGCGCGCAGTACCGGCTGCAGCGCGCCCTGCGCGAAGCGATCCGCGACGCGCTCGTGGGCGCCGGCGTCGGCGTGCCACCCGCGATGCCGCCTCCCGCCGCGGGACCCGCCGATCGGCCATCATGACGACCCGATGATCGCTTTCTTCACAGAACCCGACGCGGCGGCGTTGTGGTGGTCGGTGGGCCTCCTGCTCGCCACCGTCCTGCTGGCGTGGTGGGGCGCCGTGCTCTCGCGCCCGCCCCGCCTGGTGGCCGCCACGACGTCCGCCGAGCTGGGCGCCGAGTCGCCGGCCGTGGCCAGCGTGCTCACCAACGGCTTCGTCGTCACGCCGCCCGCCGCCGTGGCCACCCTCCTCGACCTGATCGCACGGGGTTGGTTGCGGGTCGAGCACACCGAGCACGAGGTCGTGGTGCTCACCGACCGCCGCCACCGCGAAGGCGACGCGCTGACCCGCTACGAGCAGCAGGTGCTCAACCACGTCCACCGGCTGACCGCTGGGACCCTGACCGGCGTCACGGGCGCCGGCGTCGAGATCGCCGGGCTGCGCCTGTCGCGACGGTGGTGGCGCCGCTTCACCAAGGCCGTCGTGGCCGACGCCCGCCGGCAGAAGCTCTCGAAGCGGCGCTGGGGACTGCTCGCCGTCGGTCCGCCGATCGTCACGTGCGTCCTGTCCGGGCTCCTGTGGTGGCGCAGTGTCCGCACGGGTGAACCCACCGCCGTCGCCGACTCCCTGCCGTCACGCGCCGTCGCCTTCGCCGTCGCCATCGCCATCCTGGTCGTGGCCCGCCGCCTGCTCAAGCGGGTCATGTCCCACGCCCAGCGTCCGACCGATTGGGGGCTCGAGCGGGCCCAGCACTGGCTCGCGGTGAGGGCCTGGATGGAACCGCGCGGGTTCGAGGGGGCGTCGGCGGCCGCCGCCAACAGCAGCAGCCGGGCGCTCGCCTACGCCGCGGCGCTCGGGCTCGCCGAACGGGCGGCCGACGAGCTCCCGGTGGTGCCCGAGGACGACCGCCTCGCCTGGAGCAACGCCACCGGCGAGTGGCACGTGGTCCGCGTGCGCTACCCGTTCCGGCCCGGCTACGGGCGCCACCCGGCGTTGATGCTCGTCATCGGCCTGCTCGCGGGTGCCGGGTTCATCTGGCTCCAGCGCCAACTGCTCCAAGTCGCCCGCGGCCAGGCGCTGCTCGGCATCATGGACGACTTCCCGGACCAGGCAGAGCTGATCCAGGACGTCGCGCTGGTCCTGGCGGCGGCCATCGTCGTGCCGTTGCTGTGGATGGCCTGGCTCGTCCTGGCCGGCGCCTTCGACCTGTTCTCGTCGGTGGAGCGCCAGGGTGTCGTCGTACGGGCGCGGCGACCGCAACGCGTGGTGCCGTTCCCCCGCCTGCTGCGGCCGCTCGCCCGGCGCGACCGCTTCGCCCTCTTCATCGCCGTCGACGACGGCCGCTCCGACCGTGTCAGCGCCTGGCTGTCCAACGAACGCACCGCGGTCCCGCAGGGCGCCCGGGCCCGGGTCAAGGCGACCCCGGTGCTCGGCTACGTCCGCAAGTCGGAGCCGATCGGTTCCACGAGGGCGTGATGCCGCGCATCCTCGTCACCAACGACGACGGCATCGACTCGATCGGGCTCCACGCGCTCGCCCGGGCGATGACCGTCCACGGCGACGTCGTCGTGGCCGCGCCGGACGCCGAGTACTCGGGGGCCGGCGCCTCCCTCGGCGCCCTCCACGTGATCCACCCGGAGGTGCGCCGCGAGGTGGTGGACGGCGTCACCGAGGCGTGGTCGGTCACGGGACCACCGGGGTTGTGCGTGATGTTCGGGCGGCTCGGTGTGTTCGGCCCGATCGACCTCGTCGTGTCGGGCGTCAACCCGGGCGCCAACGTCGGCCGGGCGATCTACCACTCCGGGACGGTGGGCGCCGCCCTCACCGCCCGCAACGGTGGCGTCAGCGGCGTCGCCATCAGCCAGGCGGTCGCCGGGTTCGGCGTCGAGGGCCAGGGCTGGGACGAGATGATCGCCGGGCAGCACTGGGACACCGCGGTCCAGGTGGCCGACGTCGTGGTCGGCGCCGTGCTCGCCGCCGTCCCGGCCGATCCGGTGGTCGTCAACGTCAACGTGCCGAACCTGCCCATCGACGGCATCCGCGGCTGGCGCGAGGCCGTCATCGGCCTGCTTCCGCCGCGGACGGTGGCGACGGCGACGCTCGACCCCGTCGCCGGCCGCGACGGGGTCTTCGCCGTGCGCATGCAGTGGGGCGACGAGGTGGAGCTGCCGCCCGACACCGACGGCGGGGCGATCGAGCGCGACGAGATCACGGTGAGCTACCTCAGCCGCATCGTCGCCGAGCCGCGACCCGACCTCGGCGCGGTGGCGGCCGGTCTGGAACGGCTGCTCCCCCAGGCCGCTCATACACTCGGGTCATGAGTGAGACCCGCCACGGCGCCGACGTCGATCGCACGCAGGAGTGGGGACAGCTGCGCGAGCGCTACCTGCTGCCGCACGGCGTGCGGCCGCCGACGACGGCCCGCGGCGTCCACCACACCGCGCACATCTCGTCGGACGTGGTGCGGACCATCGAGTTCTACCAAGGCCTGCTCGGCTTCCCCTTGACCGAGCTGTTCGAGAACCGGGACTACCGCGGGTCGACGCACTTCTTCTTCGACATCGGCAACGGCAACACCCTCGCCTTCTTCGACTTCCCCGGGTTGGACGTGCCGCCGTACGCCGAGGTGCTCGGCGGCCACCACCACCTCGCCATCAGCGTGACGCCCGAGGAGTGGCAGCGGCTGCGCGCCCGCCTCGACGACGCCGGCGTCGAGTACCTCGACGTGCACGGCGTCTCGATGTACTTCCGGGGACCGGACGGCGAGCGCATCGAGCTGCTCGCCGACCCGCTCGGCGAGATGTACGGCTCGCCCGTCCTGTGACCGATTCCCAGCTGGCGGCGTACCGGGCCAGCATCGACAACATCGATGCCGCGCTCGTGCACCTGCTGGCCGAGCGGTTCAAGATCACCCAGGCCGTCGGTCGCTACAAGGCCGACGTCGGCCTGCCCCCCGCCGACCACGACCGCGAGCGCCAGCAGGTCGCCCGGTTGCGCGCCCTCGCCGAGGAGTCCGGCCTGGACCCGGCGTTCACGGAGAAGTTCCTGCGCTTCATCGTCGACGAGGTGATCCTCCACCACCAACGCATCGCCGACGCGACCTGACCACGTCCCCCAATCTGGGCGGGAATCTCACCAGAACCGGATCTGGGCGGGATCCGTCCCAGCAGGTGGCGACGATCCCACCCAGATCGCCGGACGGTCGGGCGGGGGTCGATCCGGGCGGGAATGTCACCAATCGGATTCGGGCGGGGATCTCACCAGCAGGTGCGAAGGATCCCGCCCAGATGCGGCCGTGGCGAAGATCCCGCCCAGATTGGGGGACGTCAGTTCGAACCGGCGGCCACGTCGGCCGCCAGCTCGAGGACGGCGCCGGCGTGCACCGTCGCCTCCACCTCGGTCAGGGCCGGCCCGAGCTCGACGATGAAGGCCACGCCGTCCTCCACCGTGCGCCGCTGCCAGGTCGCCGCCACACCCGTGTACGTGCCGCCGCTGATCGACAGCAGCGGCAACCCGGTCAGCTCGGCGTAGCGGGCGCGCAGCTCGCCGTCTCGCCCCTGGCCCGGCGCGATGCGGAAGAGGTCCTGGTGGTACCAGATGCCGAGGTCCGGCTCGAGCTGTGAGATGAGATCGACCATCGCCTGCGTCTCGGGTTCGCTGGCCGGCCCACTGCCGCCGTACTCCCACTCCCCCGGCTGGCCGAGCGGGGCCCAGTTGTACGGGAAGTTGCGGTTGAGGTCGACCAGGTTGGCGTTGGTGCGTCGTTCGGCCGCCTGCCCGTCGGGGTTCATCGACTCGACGAGCCACAGGTCGACACCGGCCGGTACGGGAGCGGTGGCGAGATCCTCGAGGATCGCCACGCCGGCGTCCTCGTCGCCGTGGATGACGCCGATCACCAGCACGACCGCCCCGCCCGGCGTCCCGCGCTCGACGGCGGTGATCGGCCGACCCTCGACGGAACGGCCGACCTCGAGCACCTGGACGGCGTCGGTGACCAGGCCGGCGAGCCCGGCGACGGTCGTGGTGGTGGGCGCAGCTGTCGTCGTCGGTGGCAACGAGGTCACGGGCGGTGCCGTCACAACGACCGCCGTCGTGGCGGTCGACGCAGACACCGTCGGCACCGGCGGCGCCGACGTGGCAGCAGGCGCAGCCGCGTCCGACGACGCCGGCCCGGCATCATCGTCGCCGGCGCAGGCGACCGCCGCCCACGTCGCCGCCAGGGCGACGGCGACGACCAACCGGCGAGCCATCGGCCCGAACCTACCGTCCGGGCCGATGGCTCGTCCGGGCGTCCCTAGACGGCGTCCACCCCGCGCTCACCGGTGCGGATGCGGACCAGCTCCTCGACGGCGGTGACCCACACCTTGCCGTCGCCGATGCGATCGGTGTGGGCCGCTTCGACGATCGCGTCGACGACGCGATCGACGTCGCCCTCCTCGACGACGATCTCCACCTTCGACTTCGGCACGAAGTCGATCTGGTACTCGCTGCCGCGGTAGGTCTCGGTGTGGCCGCCCTGGCGGCCGAACCCACGCACCTCGCTGACGGTCATCCCGACGACGCCGACGGCCTTCAGCGCCGCCTTCACGTCGTCGAGCTTGAACGGTTTGACGATCGCCGTGACGAGCTTCATGACAGCATCCCCTCACGGCGCAGCTCCGGGATCGGGGCGCCGGATGACACGTGCTCCATGGTCGCCGCGGCTCCCGCGTGGTAGGCGGTCTCGGCGTGCTCGGCGAGGTCGAGCCCGGTGTACTCGACCTCTTCGGACACCCGGATGCCCATCGTCAGGTCGAGCACCTTGAGGATGGCGAACGTGAGGGCGAACGAGCAGACGATCGTGACGGCGTTGGCCAGCAGCTGCTCGCCGAGCAGGCTGGCGCCGCCGCCGTAGAAGATGCCCTCACCGAAGGAGCCGCCGAAGAACGCCGGGTTGGCGAAGAAGCCGATCAGCAGGGAGCCGATCAAGCCGCCGACGAAGTGCACGCCGACGACGTCGAGGGCGTCGTCGAAGCCGGCCTTGAACTTGACCCGCACGGCGTAGCAGCAGACGACACCGGCGATGGCGCCGATGGCGAGGGGGGCCATCCCGGAGACGAAGCCGGCGGCCGGCGTGATGGCGACGAGCCCGGCCACGATGCCCGAGGCGGCCCCGAGGTTCGTGAAGTGGCCGTCCCGGACGCGCTCGACGATGGCCCAGGCGATGCCTGCGGCGGCGGCGGCCAGGAACGTGTTCATGAACGCCTGGATGGCGACGCCGTCGGCGGCGAACGCCGAGCCGGCGTTGAAGCCGAACCAGCCGAACCACAGGATCCCGGTGCCGAGCATGACCAGGGGCATCGAGTGCGGTGGGTGCCCTTCCTTCGGCCAGCCCTTGCGCTTGCCGAGCACGAACACGGCGGCGAGGGCGGCGATGCCGGCGTTGACGTGGATGACCGTGCCGCCGGCGAAGTCGAGCGAGCCGCGCTCGCCCAGCCAGCCGGTGATCACGCCGTCGTCATTCCAGAACCCGCCGTAGATCCAGAAGGACACCGGGCAGTACACGAGCAGGAGCCACAGCGGCACGAAGATCGCCCACGCCGAGAACTTCATGCGGTCGGCCACGGCGCCGGAGATCAGGGCCGGCGTGATGACGGCGAACATGCCGAGGAAGGCGACGGCCAGCAGGGTCTTGCCCGAGGTCGTCGCCGTGTCCCCGCCGATGCCCAGCCCGTCGAGGAAGGCCCAGTCGAGGTTGCCGATGACCGCGCCCGAGCCCGAGTACGCCAGGCTGAACCCCACGGCGACCCACACGATCGGCACGATCAGCAGGCACCAGAAGTTCATCATCAGCATGTTGAGGACGTTGCGACTTCGGTCCATGCCTCCGTAGAACAACGCCAGTCCTGGCGTCATGAAGAGCACGAGTGCTGACGACGCCAGCACCCACGCAGCATTGCCGGGTTCCATGAATTCCTCCCTGAGCCGCGTAGGGGCGGCGGCTCTGGGGCCGGACCGTAAGCAGAACGTGTTTCGGCGGTGTTTCCACCGCGGGAGCAGTCCGTTACGGCGTGACGGACGGCTCCCCCGTCAGTGCGCCGACGTGAGCTTCACGGCGACGATGGCCAGCACGAGCAGACCGAGGGCGGCCAGGTTGGCCGGCGCGACCGGCTCGGCCCGTAGCACGATGCCGGCCGCGACCGTGCCGACCGCCCCGATGCCGACCCACACGGCGTAGGCCGTACCCAGCGGGATCGTCCGGGTGGCCACCGCCAGCAGCCCCATGCTGGCGACCAGGGCGACGACGAAGAGCACGGTCGGCACCAGGCGGGTGAAGCGGTCGGTGGCGGGCAACAGCGACGCCCACACGACCTCGAGCACACCGGCGGCGACCAGGACGAGCCACGCCATGGGGGAACCTCCTGCGCCCGTCGTGCCGGTCCCGGTACGGTCGCCCCTCGTCGGTCGCGATCAGCTCGATCGCACCTGCCTCAACCGTCCCATCGGGCGGGGCATTCCCCCTGCGTAGAGTTCCCTCGTGGACCTGACCGTCGCCGCGATCCAGATGGCGATGGTCGACGACCTCGACACCAACGTGACCGCCGCCGAGCGCCTGGTTCGCGAGGCGGCCGGGCAGGGCGCCCAGCTGATCCTGCTGCCCGAGCTGTTCGAGGGTCCGTACTTCTGCAAGGACATGCTGCCCGAGCACTTCGATCGGGCCCGCGAGCTCGACGGCCACCCGACGGTCGAGCGCTTCCAGGCGGTCGCCGCCGAGCTCGGCGTCGTGCTCCCGCTCAGCGTCTACGAGCGGGCCAACCGGGCCACGTACAACTCGGTGGCCGTCGTCGACGCCGACGGCACCGTCCTCGGCACGTACCGCAAGAGCCACATCCCCGACGGGCCCGGCTACACCGAGAAGTACTACTTCAACCCCGGCGACACCGGGTTCCGTGTGTGGACGACGCGCCACGGCGATGTCGGCGTGGGGATCTGCTGGGACCAGTGGTTCCCCGAGTCGGCCCGCTGCATGGCCCTCCTCGGCGCCGACGTGCTCTGCTATCCCACCGCCATCGGCAGCGAGCCACCCGACCCCGACTGGGATTCCAGCGGCCACTGGCAGCGCGTGATGCAGGGCCACGCCGGTGCCAACCTGACGCCCCTCGTGGCGTCCAACCGGGTCGGCCACGAGGTCGGCGTCACCACGTCGATCACGTTCTACGGGTCGTCGTTCATCGCCGACGCCACCGGGGCCAAGGTCGCCGAGGCGCCCCGCGAGGGCGAGGCGGTGCTCACGCACACCTTCGACCTGGCGTCCGGACGGCGCGACCGCCACTCGTGGGGGCTCTTCCGCGACCGCCGCCCCGACCTCTACGGACCCCTGCTGACGCTCGACGGCAGGACGCGAGGTGGCGTCTGAGCGTGCGCATGCCAGCGGAGACGGCGCGCCACGAGCGCACCGTCATGTGCTGGCCAGCCCGGCGGGAGCTCTACGGCGACCTGCTCGACGACGCGCAGACCGCGCACGCCGAGGTCGCCCGGGCCATCGCCGGGTACGAGCCGGTGACGATGATCGCGGCGCCGGGCTCGGCCGACGCCGCGGCCGAGCGCTGCGGTGGTCGCGTCGAGATCGTCGAGCTGCCGATCGACGACTCCTGGTTCCGCGACAGTGGCCCGATCTTCGTCGTGGACGACAGCGGCCGGCGGGTCGCCCTCGACTGGCGCTTCAACGCGTGGGGCGAGAAGTTCGCGCCGTACGACGACGACGCCGCCATCGCCCGGCGGTGGGCCGAGTCGGCAGGACATCCGGTGCGGTCGGTGCCGATGGTCCTCGAGGGCGGGGCCATCACGGTCGACGGGGCCGGCACGTTGGTGACGACCGAGCAGTGCCTCCTGCACCCGAACCGCAACCCGGACCTCGACCGCGTCGACATCGAGGCCACCCTGCGGGCCGAGCTCGGCGTCGAAGTGATCGTGTGGCTGCCCGCCGGACTGGCCCTCGACGACGACACCGACGGGCACGTCGACAACGTCGCGGCCTTCGCCAGGCCGGGCGTGCTGGTCGTGCAGGGCTGCGACGACCCGGCCGAGGACGACTGGTCGCGCTGCCACGTCAACCGCCGCTGCGCCCACCGCGCCGCCGACGCCCGCGGCGAGGCGCTCGACGTGGTCGAGGTGCCGGTGCTGCCGTTCACCGAGGTGGCCGGCCGGCGGGTGGCCGTCCCCTACCTCAACTACTACGTCGCCAACGGGGTGGTCGTCGTGCCGGTCTGCGGGCACGACGCCGACGACGACATGCTCGCCATCATCGGCGCGCAGTACCCCGGCCGCGACGTCGTGGCGCTCGACGTCGGCGCCGTCCTCGCCCACGGCGGCGGCGGCATCCACTGCATCACGCAACAGGTGCCGGCGATCTGACCGCCGCCCGGCGTCGGGATCACTCCAGCCAGGGCAGGCGCGGCGCCATCACGATGTGCAGCAGGCGCCGGAGCTCCGTCCGCTCGTCCTGCGAGAGCGGTTCGAGGAAGGCCGCCTCGGCGGCGCCGGCGGCGGCGACCGCCTCCTCGTACAGCGCCGTGCCCGCCGCCGTCAGTCCGAGCAGGTTGCGCCGGCGGTCCGCCGGATCCCGCGTCCGCGTCATCAACCGGCGTTCCTCCAATGCGTCGACCAGGCCGACGACGATCGTCGGGTCCAACCCGAGGCGTGTGCTCAGCTCCTGCTGGGACAGCCCCTCGGCCGAGCCGACGAAGCCGAGCACGAGGAACTCACGCGCCGTGAGACCGACCCGGGACAGCACCGCGTCGAAGTGCTGGCCGACGTGGAACCCGGCTTTGAGCAGCAGGTAGCCGGCGGACGTCAACACCGGATCGGACGGCGGCATCCGGAAAGTGTAGGGAACCATCGATGATCGATGTTCTCGATGATCTATGATCCCGATCATGTCTGCCACCCGCCTCGGCCTCCAGATCCCCAACTTCACCTACCCAGGCGTCGAGACCGGCCGCCTGTTCGAGCGGGTCGCCGCCCAGGCGGTCGCCGCCGAGCAGGCCGGCTTCGACACCGTCTTCGTGATGGACCACTTCTTCCAGCTGCCCCTGCTCGGACGGCCGGACCAGGAGATGTTCGAGGCCTACACGCTGCTCGGGGCCCTGGCCGCCCGCACCAGCAGCGTCCGCCTCGGCACCCTCGTCACGGGCGTGACCTACCGGGAGCCGGCGCTCCTGGCGAAGGCCGTCACCGCCCTCGACGTGATCTCCTCGGGCCGGGCCCTGCTCGGCATCGGCGCAGCATGGTTCGACGCCGAGCACGCCGCCCTCGGCTTCGACTTCCCCCCGCTGCGCGAGCGCTACGAGCACCTCGTCGACGCCCTGGAGATCTGCGGCGGCATGTTCACCCAGCAGTCGACGACGTATGCCGGCACCCACCACAGCGTCCGCGACGCGTTCAACTCCCCGCCTCCGGTGCACGGGCGGATCCCGATCCTCATCGGCGGACAGGGCGAGCGACGGACGTTCCGGCTGGCCGCCCAGTACGCCGACGAGCTCAACACGACGGCCGCCTTCGCCGACCTGCCACGCAAGCTCGAGGCCCTGCAGGGGCACCTCGACGACCTCGGCCGGGCGCGGACCGACATCAACGTGACGCCCCTCGGCACCCTCGTCCTGGCCGAGACCCACGACGCCGCCGAGGCGAAGCTGCGCGGGCTGTTCGCGGCGCGCGGCATGGATGCCGACGCCGTCCTCGCCGACGAGGCTGCCGCCGCCATGGTCATGGGCCGGATGCTGTGGGGCGACCCGGACGAGGTCGCCGGACGGGCCCGTGAGGTGCTGGCCACCGGGCTCGACGGGCTCGTCGTCAACCTGGTGGCCGACGCCGATGACACCGACGCCGTCGCCCTCGCCGGCGAGACGCTGGGCAAGGTCCTCGCCGGCTGACGTCTGTTCGATCTCACGTGACCGCCTCGGGGGTCGCCAGTACGCTGGCGCCGAACGGGACGCGAGGAGGCCGACCACCACATGAAGGTCTGCCCGGGGTGCGGGGCCGACAACGACGACGCCGCGATCTTCTGTGCAGCCTGCGGCGACATCATCGAGTGGGAGTCGCCGACGGGCCCGATCGTCGCGGACCGGCCAGGGGCGTCGCGGTTCCAGACGCCCGAGGACACGGCGCCCGCGCCGGCAGGCCCACCGGCGGGAGCGGCCGCACCACCGGCACCGGCGACGACGCCCTCCCCGACACCTCCCCCGGCCCCTGCCGCGCCGGCACCGGCCCCCGCGTCGTCCGCGCCGCCCGCCCCGGGCCTCGCCCCGCCGCCCCGACCGGCACCTCCGCCGCCGCCCGCCGCGGCCTCACCCCCGCCGCCACCGGCCCCGCGAGCCGCCCCCGTCCACGTCCGCGAACCGCCGCCCGAGCCGGAGGTGGCCGCGCCGCCGCCCGAGAGCCCGACGCGCCACCTGAGCCGCCCGCCGCGCCCATCGCCGCCGAGCCGGCGCCAGCGCCGGCACCCACCCCCACTGCCGCACCCGAACCGGAGCCCGAGCCCGAGCCGGACCCCGCCGCCGCCGAGCGGATCCGGCGGATGGTCGCCCGCAGCAACCTCGTGCCGGTCGCCGACCCTCCGCCTGCCGCGCCGCCACCGACCCGCCCTGCCGCCACGGCGACCGCGCCAGCCGAGCGCCGCCGGCCGCGCCGGCGGCGCCGGGCGCGTTGCCCCCCTCGGGCACCCTCGCCGCGGCGATCCAGATCGCCGAACGGTCCGGCCGCACGGATCTGGCGACGCGCCTGCGCGCCAACCGCGACCAGATCCGGCGGACGGGCGTGACGGTGGCCGTCGTCGGCGAGTTCAAGAAGGGCAAGTCGAGCCTCGTCAACGCCCTCGTCAACGCGGAGGTCTGCCCCTCGGACCCCGTCGACGCGACGGTCGCGCCGATCGTCGTCCATCACGGTGAGGAGCTGGCCGTCACCGTCGAGCGCAAGGGCGAGGAGCCGGCCGCCGTCGACCTCATGCAGGTCGCCGTCCTCGGCAGCGAGGCCGGCAACGACGCCAACCGCCTCGGCGTGACCCGCATCGACATCACGGTCCCCCGGCGCCTCCTGGCGTCCGGTCTGGTGCTCATCGACACGCCCGGCGTCGGCGGGCTGGAGTCGGCCGCCGGCGCGCTCAACCTGGCGACCCTCGACCAGGCGGACGGCGTCCTGTTCGTCACCGACTGCAGCCAGGAACTGACCGCGCCGGAGATCGCCTACCTCAAGGCCGCCCGTCAGCGCTGCCCGACCGTCGTCTGCGTGATGACCAAGCGCGACCTGTACCTCGCCGCCGACGTGCTCGCCGACCACAACCGCCGACACCTGGCGGCCGCCGGGCTCGAAGACGTCCAGGTGCTGATGGTGTCGTCGGTGCTGCACCTGCTCGCCCTCGCCCAGGGTGACGGCGGCCTCGAGCAGGAGTCCGGCTTCGGTCAGCTCTTCGACGCCATCCACACGACGATCTGGGAGCCGGCGCGGCGCCGCGGCCTCGCCGAAGCCGGTGAGCAGCTGGCCGACCTCGCCGACCACCTCGCGATGCCGCTCGACGCCGCCAGGAAGGCCGAGGGATCGGAGGAGGCGGCCCGGCAGACCATCGCCCGCTTGTCCGAGGCCCAGGACCGCGTCAAGCAGTTCCGATCCGAGCTCCTCGCGGTGGCAGCAGCGGCTGGCCGACGGCCTCCAGGACGCGGCGACCGACCTCGACCACGACCTGCGGACCCGGCTGCGCACGCTGGCGCGGACGGTCGAGGCACGGATCGAAGAGGACGAACCGGTCGACGACCTCGTCTTCGAGGCGTGGGTGCACAAGATCGCCATCGAGGCCGTCGTCGCCCACTACGAGTCGATCGCCGGCCGGGCCAACGCGCTCGGCCGACGAGGTCGATCAGCACTTCGTCACGCTCGACCGGCAGTCCGCGTTCCACGTCGAGGCGCCCGTGCCGACCGAGCTGCTGGCCGACGTCCACGTCAACCGGGAGCAGCGGCTGCTGAAGGACGGCGTGGCCCGCCGTCTGGTGACCACCGGCCAGGGCTACAGCAGCGGTCTCGTGCTGTTCTCCTCCGTGGTCGGCATCGTCAGCACGTCGTGGATCCCGTTCGCTCGCGCTGCCCTTCGCCGGCCTGATGGCCAAGCGGGCCTTCAGCGACGACCGCGACCGGCGCAAGGCGGCGCGCGGCCAGGAGCTCAAGCGCCTCGCCACCCGCTACCTCGACGAGATCGGGTTCATCGTCCACAAGGACTCCCGCGACACGATCCGGCGGATCCATCGCGACATCCGGGAGCACTACGCCGCCCGCGCCGCGCAGCTCGAGCGGACCTTGCAGCAGGCGATGGCGTCGGCCGAGCAGGCCCGGGCCGCGGCGCCGGGCCCCGACGCCGGCGGGCGCGACCGGGACCGCGCCGCCATCGACGAGATGTCCTCGGCGGCCCGTCGCCTCGTCGCCGATCGCGTCATGACCGCAGCGACCTGCTCGCCGACGTCCGCAAGCTGCTCGACGAGGCCGAGCCGGTGCTCGGGTCGCGCTCGGGACGCATCGCCGAGCTGCGCGAGCGTCTCGACGGACCGCTGCGGGTGGCCATCGCCGGCAAGGTGAAGGCCGGCAAGTCGACGCTGCTCAACGCCCTCGTCGGCGAATGCGTCGCCCCGACCGACGCCAGCGAGTGCACGCGGGTGGTCACCCGCTACCGCAACAGCCACGTGTACCGCGTGACGGCGATGCCGTACGTCGGCGAACCGATCGAGCTGCGCTTCCGCCGCACCGAGCAGCAACTCGAGTTCAGCCTCGGCGACCGGCGCGCCGACGAGCTCAAGTTCGTCGACGTCGAGTGGCCGTCGGAGCGGCTGCGCGACATCGTGCTCATCGACACCCCGGGGCTGGCTTCGGTGTCCGAGGACGTGTCCGAGCGCACCCAGCGGTTCCTGTCGACGGACGAGGAGGGACCCGGCGACGCCGACGCCGTGCTCTACCTGATGCGCCACCTCCACCCGATGGACCTCTCGTTCCTCGAGGCCTTCAAGGACAGCATCGCCACGATGGGCGTCACCGTGAACTCGATCGGCGTCCTCTCCCGCGCCGACGAGATCGGGTCGTCGCGACACCAACGCGATGGCCGCCGCCGAGCGCATCGCCGCGCGGTACCGCTCCGATCCCCGCATCAACGCCCTCTGCCAGGTCGTCATCCCGGTCGCCGGCCTGATCGCCCAGGCCGCCACCACGCTGCGCCAGGACGAAGCGAACGCGCTGCGGGCGATCGCCCTGCTCGACCGTTCCCGGTCGACCGAGCTGCTGCTGTCGGCGCCGCGCTTCGTCAGCCTCGACGCCCCGCCCGGGCTGGAGGCCGAGGTGCGGGCCCGGTTGCTCGACCGCCTCGGTCTGTTCGGCGTGCGCCTGGCGGTCGAGCTGATCATCGCCGGGCGCGTCAACTCGGCCGGCGAGCTGGCCCGCGAGCTCGAGGCGCGCAGCGGCATCCTCGAACTGCGCCAGGTGCTCGGTGGCCACTTCGCATCGCGCTCCCAGGTGCTCAAGGCCCGCTCGACGCTGGCCACGGTCTGGGCGCTGGCCGAGCTGCACGGCGGGCCGCAGGGCCGCATGCTGCGCGACCGCATCCGCGACATCGAGCGCGGCGCCCACGAGCTCGTCGAGATCCGGCTGCTGTCGGCAGCTGCGCCGCGGTTCGATCACCCTCGGGGAGTCGGCGTTGGAAGCGCGCCGCATCCTCGGCGACGGCGGAGCCGGACCGGACGTCCGCCTCGGGCTGCCGGTCGCCGCGTCGACCGACGACATCCGCTCGGCGGCGATCGAGACGATCGGTCGCTGGCGGGTCGTCGCCGAGGATCCACTGCTGACCCGGGACGCCCGCGACGTCGTCCACGGGGTGATCCGCAGCTGCGAAGCGCTCGCCGTCGCGGGGCGCTGATTGACACGGGGCGCTCCGTAGGCCCGTCCTACACTCGGGCCCTCGGCCACCCGCAGGAGTGACGTTTGGGATACGCCCTGGGAATTGACGTCGGCACCACGTTCACGGCTGCCGCGGTCTACCGGGACGGCTCGATCGAGGTCTTCCCTCTGGCCACGTACCAGGTGGCCGTGCCGTCGGTGATCTTCGCCGACGCGGACGAGACGCTCTACGCCGGTGCCGCCGAACGCCGCGGCGCCGCCCAGCCGCTCGGCCTGGCGCGCGAGTTCAAGCGCCGGCTCGGCGATTCCGTTCCGCTGATGCTGTCGGGGTCGCCGTACCACGCCGACCGCCTCACGGCCTTGATGGCCCGCTGGGTGGTCGAGTCCGTGACGACCCAGGTGGGCAGCGCCGCCGACGCAGGTCGTGATGACCCATCCGGCCAACTGGACCGAGTACCAGCTCGGCACGTTGCGCAACGCGCTCAACGACGTCGGGCTGTCGGCCACCGAGCTGATCTCCGAACCGGCCGCGGCGGCCCTCGACTTCTCTGCCGCGGCGAACGTCGAGCCGGGCGCCACCGTGCTCGTCTACGACCTCGGCGGCGGCACGTTCGACGTCGCGCTGTTGCGCCGCGAAGGCGACACGTTCGAGCACCAGATCGAGCCGGGCGGCATCGAGCGCCTCGGCGGGATCGACTTCGACGAGGCCGTCTTCCAATACGTCAGGGGCACCGTCCCGCCCGAGCTGCTGGAAGCCGCCAGGCACAACCCGGAGGGACAGGCCGCCATCGCCCAGCTGCGCCGCCGCTGCGTCGACGCCAAGGAGGCCCTGTCGTCGGACGCCACGAGCGACATCCCGGTGATGCTGCCGGGCTACACGGCCACCATCCGCATCACCCGGGCGGAGTTCGAGGGGATGATCCGCCCGATGATCCGCCAGACCATGGACGTCGTCGAGTCGACCCTCGACCGGGCGCACATGGAACCGGGATCGCTCGGAGCGGTGCTGCTCGTCGGCGGGTCGTCGCGCATCCCGCTGGTGCCGCAGATGGTCGCCGAGCAGCTCGGCCTGCCCGTCCGCGTCGACGCCCACCCGAAGATGGTCGTCGCCAAGGGAGCCGCCCGCCGCGCCGGCACGATGAAGCCACGGGGCCGGGCCGGCGGCCCACGACCGGCGGTGTACGAGCCGATCGACGAGGAGGGCGGCGGCGGCGGCCTCGTGCCCAAGCTGCTCGCCGCCGCCGTGGCCCTGCTGCTGGTCGCCGGCGGCGTGTACTGGTTCCTCCTCCGCGGTGACGACGACGACGACGCCACGGCTGGTGACGCCACGACGCCGGCCAGCGCACCGGACACGGCCACCGACGCTTCGGCGACCGTGCCGACGGACTCCGGGGTCGTGCCGGCGACCGCTGCCCCGTCGACGGCCTCCCCGCCGACCGTCCCGGTGACGCCGGCGGCGTTCGTCCCGTTCGCCACCACGGCGGAGTTCCCGGTGCTCCCCCAGCCCATCGACATGGAGCTCGTCGGCTCGGACCTCTGGGTGATGTCGCAGGCGGCAGGGACGTTGCAGCGCTTCGACACCACGCAGCCCGTACCGGTTGCCGGCGACACCGTCGACCTCGGCTTCACCGGCGAACAGGGTCGCAACGGCAGCGACATCATCCCCACCGACGACGCCCTGTACGTGACGCAGTACGACAACGAAGCGGTCGTCCGCGTCGACCTCACGACCTCACCGCCCACCGTCACGCCGATCGCGGTACCGGGGCGTCCGCTCAACGGCACCGTCCTCGACGGCACGGTGTGGGTGACGCTCCAACACGCGAGGCGTCGACGTCGCCGATGGCGGTCCTGCCGATCGACGGTGTCACCGCCGGCCGGCCGATCGACCTCCCGCAACTCCCGTACGGCGTCGTGGCCATCGACGACGAGTTGTGGATCACGTTCGACGACGACGACCGCATCGGCCACCTCGATCCCGCCGATCCGGCGGCGATCACCTACGTCGACGGCCTGGAGCAGCCGATCGACATGCTCGCCGTCGACGACTCGGTGTGGGTGACCCTCCGCGACCGCGACCAGCTCGCCGTCGTCCGTCGCGCCGACGGCGAGATCCGCCACTACGTGGAGACCGGCGACCAGCCGTTCAAGCTGCTGTCGGCCCTCGGCTCGGTCTGGGTGACCAACAACGGCAACGGCGACGCCAACGACGAGCCCGGCTCGGTGTCCCGCCTGGGGCCGGTGAACCGCTCGCCGCAACAGCCCGTCATCAGCGCCGGGTTCGCCCCCCTCGAGATCGCCGCCGGACCCGACCGCGTGTACGTCGCCAACTTCGGCGACGCCACCATCAGCATCCTCACGCCCGCCGTGCTCATCAACGACTCGGCGTTCAGCGAGGCACGCGCCACCTCGGGCGCCACGGTGTTCGTGCGCAACGAGGACACGGTCGCCCACACGCTCACGGCCGCCGACGGATCGTTCACGACCGGTGTCATCGAGCCCGGCGCCGTCGGATCGTTCGTCGCGCCGGCGACGCCCGGTGAGTACGAGTTCGGCTGCGAGATCCACCCGTCCATGACGGGGACGTTGGTGGTCGAGTGACGCGTCGCGGTGCCGGGTGGGCGCTCCTGCTGCTCCTGTCGGCGACATCCTGCGATGGCGGTGGGAGCGCCGCGCCCGAGCCCACGGCCTCGACCGTCGCGGCCACCACGGTCGCCCCGGCCGCGACGCAAGCCGGCACCACGCCCTCGAAGACGGAGCCTCCCACGACCGCCCCGAGCGCGACGGTCGCCCCGGAGGCGCCCACGTACAGCGACCCGGCGGCGCCGATCGAGGAGCGGGTCGACGACCTCCTTGCCCGCATGTCGCTGGCCGACAAGGTCGGCCAGATGACCATGGTCGACCGCGCCCACATCACCCCCGAGCAGGTCACCGAATCCCGCGTCGGCGCCGTGTTGAGCGGCGGCGGCAGCGTGCCGACACCGAACACGCCCGAGGCGTGGACGCAGATGGTCGACGGCTACCAAGAGGCGGCCCTGGCCACGCCGCTCGCCGTGCCGATCCTGTACGGCATCGACGCCGTGCACGGCAACGGCAACGTCTACGGCGCCACCCTGTTCCCCCACAGCATCGGCTTGGGGGCGGCGGGAGATCCGGACCTCGTCGAGCAGGTGGCACGGGCCACCGCGGTCGAGACGGCCGCCCTGGGGATCCGGTGGGACTTCTTCCCGATGGTGGCCGTCCCCCACGACATCCGATGGGGGCGGACGTACGAGAGCTTCAGCGAGGATCCCGAGCTCGTCGCCCGGCTGGGCGTGGCGTACATCGACGGCCTGCAGCGCGGTGACGGCGAGGTGATGGCCGGCAAGACCGACGTGCTGGCGACCGCCAAGCACTACATCGGTGACGGCGCCGCGGTGTGGGGCACCTCGACGTCCGGCGACTTCACCATCGATCAGGGGGACACGCCGATCGACGAGGCGCTGTTGCGCTCGCAGTACCTGCCGGCGTACCAGGCCGCCGTCGACGCCGGCGTGCGCACCGTGATGGTCTCGTTCAGCAGCTGGCAGGGCACGAAGATGCACGCCAACCAGTACCTGCTGACCGACGTGCTGAAGGACGAGGTCGGCTTCGACGGGATCGTGCTGTCGGACTGGGCGGGCATCGACCAGATCCCCGGCGACTACGCCAGCGACGTCGTGACGTCGGTCAACGCCGGCATGGACATGGTGATGGTCCCGGCCGAGTACCCGACGTTCATCGCCGACCTCACGGCGGCGGTCGAGGCGGGCGACGTGCCGATGGCCCGCATCGACGACGCCGTGCGGCGGATCCTGCGGGTCAAGTTCGAGTCCGGGGTCTTCGAACACCCCTTCGCCGATCCGGCGCTGGCCGGCGCGATCGGCTCGGCCGAGCACCGCCAGCTGGCCGCCGAAGCCGTGCGTCGGTCGGCCGTGCTGCTCAAGAACGAGGGCGCCGTGCTCCCGCTCGACCGTGGCACACCGACCATCCTCGTCGCCGGTCAGGCCGCCGACGACGTCGGGTTGCAGGCCGGCGGGTGGACGCTGACCCACCAGGGCGCAGCCGGACCGATCGTCCCCGGCTCGACCATCGTCGAGGGGATCCGCGGCCTGGTCACGTCGCCGTCCCAGGTCCGCTTCGACGCCGCTGGCGAGTTCGCCGACCTCGACGCCAGCGGTGGACCGGTGGCTGACGTGGCCATCGTCGTGCTCGCCGAACCGACGTACGCCGAGGGCACCGGGGACCGTGCCGACCTCACCCTGCCGGCGGAGGACCTCGCCCTGCTGGAGCGGGTCCGGCCGCTGGCCGGCCGCCTCGTGGTCGTGCTGCTGTCGGGCCGGCCGCTCGTGGTGACCGAGCAGCTCCCGGGTTGGGACGGCCTCGTCGCCGCGTGGTTGCCGGGGAGCGAGGGCGCTGCCCTCGCCGACGTGCTGTTCGGGGAGGCGCCGTTCACGGGACACCTCCCGGTCACGTGGCCGCGCTGGACGTCGCAACTCCCCCAGGATCCCGGCGAGGTCCCCGGTGCCGACTGCGACGGTCCGCTCTTCCCGCTCGGCTTCGGGCTGGCGGCCGGGGACACCTCGCCGGCGCAACTCTCGTGCCCGCCCGCATGAGACCCGCCGAGCTACCGTGGCGGCGAGGGATCCGCTGATGATCGTCTGCCGCAAGTGCAGCCGACGGCACGCCGACGGCACCGACTTCTGCGTCTGTGGCGCGTTCCTCGAGTTCGACGGCGAGCACGTCCCCGACGATCTCCCCGCGCCCGGCGCGGCGCCGCCGGCCGCGCCGCCACCACCGCGCTCGTCCCCGCCGACCCCGCCGACGACCGATTGGGGTTCGGCGCCGCCGACCCGTCCGGCCGCCGAACCGGCACCGTGGTCGGGGTTCGAGACGGCGGCACCGGCGGCACCGGCCGACCCTGGGCCCTCGTGGGGTTCGGTGCGCGCCCAGCTCCCCGACGCGCCGGTGACGCCCACGGCCCATGACACGGTCGAGGTGCGCCCGACCATCCGCGCCGGCGACATCGTCTGCGTCACATGCGGCACGCCGAACCCGCCGACGCGCCAGTTCTGCCAGAAGTGCGGCAACCAACTGGCTGGCGGTGCCGCTGCGGCGGCGGCTGCGTCGCCCGCGGATCGCGAGCGCCGGCGAGGGCCGTCGTGGTGGTCCCGCAGCCGCCGGACGGCGCGCCGGAAGGGGCTCGACACCCGCCGCCTCGCCACTGAGGCGCACATGCTGTCGCGGGGCGGGCTCTCGGGTCGCTCGGTGCTCTTCCGCACCGGTGGCATCGTCGTCCTGCTCGGCGGCCTGCTGGCCTTCCTCGGACCGTGGCAGGGGTCTGTGAGGGGGTGGGCACGCGACCGGCTCGGCGCCAGCGGCTTCGACCTCGTCGACCTCGAGCCCGAGCAGGTGACGTCGGAAGACGCCGGCACCGAGCCGGCAACGCCGTTCTCGCTGCAGGGTCCCGACAAGGTCATCGACCGTCACGTGAACACGTCCTGGGCCACCCGCTGGCTCGATCCGGTCGGCCAGGGCCTCGAGGCGGTGCCCGACGACGCGGCCTGCCAGACGACCGAGCGCACCGACTCGTTCCTCCGCGTCACGTTCCCCGAGCCGACCGACCTCGGCCAGCTGAGGATCATCGGCGGCCGCTACGACGGCGACGAGACGCGCGGCACGTTCTTCCGGCCGCGGGTCGTCGAGCTCCGCTGGGGCGACGACCAGTGCGGGTACGTCGAGCTCCCGGACACGGGCGAGCTGAGCGCACACGGCTTCGAGCACGACGACGTCGAGGTGGTCGAGATCCGCGTCGTCGGCGTGTACGCCGACACCGAGTCACAGCCCGTGGTCGACATCTCCGAGATCGTCCTCGAGCACGACCGCTA
>CAWAQO010000013.1:0-83201 GCA_963784255.1 uncultured Acidimicrobiia bacterium
GGTCCTCTTGGGGCGGGATCATGCGGGTGGGTGATCTGATGCGACTGACGGAACGCCCGAGATGCGCCTCCCGACCGGATCTGGTTGATCGGGTGACATCGCTGGGGTCGAGTTGAGCGGCGGCGGCGACTGCCTGGTTGGTGGTGGCAAGGACGTCGTCGGCAAGGTTGATCAGTCCGCGCCTGGCTGGTTCGGGCAACGGGATCAACTGGTTGGACGCAAGTTGGCGGCGTGTGGTCCAGGTGACGCCTTCGTAGCGGGTCTCGCCCTGCTCGATTGCGATCTCGGCCTCCCCTTGGGATCTCATGCCGATGATGCGCGCGGGAGCGGTCAAACCTGGGTGGTCGGCCGCGGTGTCGCGGACGACGTAGGCGATCTCGACAGAGGCGACCATGCTGAGGTGAAGGGTCTTGACGATGTTGGGAAGGTCGAGGCGGCTCGCGAGCTGGTCTGGTGTGGCCCATCCAGCTTGGTTCGTGGCGGTCGCTGCGATAGCGGCGCGGACTTCGCTGGCTGCGCCGACGAGCGCGGGGTCGGTGCGGCTGGCTGGGCTGGTCAACTCGCCCCAACGCTTCGCCATGCGATTCCACGCGATCTGGCTTGCTTCCAGCGACGGCGCCAGCCGCTGGATCACGTCGACGTCGATATGGCCTTTTTGGGCGGCGGCTTCGGTCAGGATGCTTGTGGTGCTGGTGATCAGTGCCTGCACGCGGGCCACGCGCACCAGATCGGCCGGATCTGGACTGGCGGCCAAGGTGCGGTGTGCCTGAACCTCCCAGGCAGCCAAGGCAGTCTCGAGCCGTTTGGTCGGCGTCGCCGCTTGCCCGGGGTTCGTCGAGCTGGGTGGCGCTCCGGCCAGGTACGCCGCCGCCGCGAGGTGCTCGAACCCGTCGAACCGCGCGATCATGCCCTGAGCGGCGGTGATCTCCAGGGCGGTTGGCCGTTCGGCTATCGGCTGCCGCCGCCGCTTGGCAGTTTCTGCTTGTCCCTGTAGATCCGCGACGTACGCGCCGAGTGCGACAACCGTCCCGTGTGCGGCCACGTACAAGGTGTGCATCACCTGGCCGGGAGCATGCTGGAGGTCGGCCGGCGAATCCGTGGTGTGACTGCGAAGCGCGTCCCGACCGCTCGACCAGATGCTGGGCGTGGGACAGGTTGTCGGCGATCTGGGTCAGGTGTTCCTCGGTCGGTCCCTGCCCAGGCCAGTGTCCGGCGGTCACACTGCGGCTGATCGCCTCCCCGATCGCCCGCAGCCGTTCCATTGGGTCCGACCAGGATGGACTGTTCGGCGCTGAAGGCAACACCGCCCACAGTTCGACCGCCGACCCGACCAGCTGATTCCAGCTCCTCACCATCGCCGGCGCCTGCTCAAGTGTGGCGTCGAGCAGCGTCTCCCGGGCCAGCGCCTCACTGTCGGCCAGCAGCTCGCCAACCGTGCGCCGGTCAGGCATCGACACCGGTGTTCGCCTCCCACACCAGGCCGGCTACCCGTGCCCGCAGGCCATGTACGGCGGCACCCGCTCCTGGGGTGTCGATGCGCCGCAGCAGCTGCTCGGCGGAGCGTAGGAGACCCGCCGGTTCGTCTCCGACCGGCACAGGTCCTTCGACCGCAATGGCATCCGGTAGCAGGTTCCGTGCCTCGTCGGCGGCCAGGTCGATGCCCAACGCCAGCACCTGCCGAGGCGACCCGGCACCCTCGGCGTCGGCAGCCGCCCACACCAGCTCAGCTGCTCGGCGTAGCAGCCGGACCACCCCCGCCAGCGTCTCGGCGGTGTCAGCATCCATCCGTTGAAAGCTCATTCACCCTCCCGCTGCCCATCGAGTCAGAAAGGACGACAGTCGGCAGGAATCGCGCAGACCTGTGGAAACCGGCCGTCCTACCATCCCTAAGGCATCGCCCAGGACACTGGCGGTCACACGTGTCGACGGCAGCCCCGTGTGGTCGGATGTTCGCCGAACACGGTGAAGGCGGCGGTGGCCAGCTTTGGGCCGCCGAGGTACGTCCGGGCTGCAACGGGGTCGCTGGTGGATGCGTTCGAGCCGCGGATCCGGGAGCTGTTGCGGCCGTTTCCGCGGATGCCGGCGACGGCGAATCGCGGAGCGGATCGGCTAGCCGTAGCGATTCCTTGATCGAATTCGTGAAGACGAACGTGGCGATCTTGCCGTTGCTGATCTTGACTGCGACGACCGGTAGCGACGAGCTGAGTTACGGGCTGAACGACACTGCGGTGGATGGTTTCTGGATCGGCTCGAATTGGGAGTCGACCGGCGAGGCGCCGTTGGCTGACACGCTGGCTTCGATCATGGACTCCGCTCCATCCGACGGAGCAGCTGCATGCGCTGAAGAAGGAGGGGTGATCAACTGCAAATGATCTTGGATCGGCCGGCCAGGGGGCGAGAACCCGGCCCGCTCCGGAGTCCCCTGAATACCGAGGAAAGTACCGAGACGATGTGCAAGGATGACTGGCTTATGCGCCTTGGTGATCATGGCCGGACGGTGATCATGGCCGTACCGCCGACAGCACATGCGATGTCCGGCATTCACCAACAGCACGACCCTGTCGATGTGAAGTCGCTGGGTGACGCGATCCATTTCGCCGCCCACCGGTGCGCGAGAGCGGAATCGGTCCGAGGCGACTGCGCAGTCTCGGCGAGCGACTGGACCCGAGCGCCGCGACCTAATGCTGGACCTTAATGCCGCGATCGACCAGGCGGCCTTCGCCGCGTACGGGTGGACCGACCTCGACCCGGTCCCGGGCCGTTACGAGACAGGTCAGGGGCCCGCTGGAACATCGTCCCGCCACCCGCCAGGAGATCGTCCCAGCAGGCTGCCCAGGAGCTCGCAAGCGGCGCTCCAGGGTCGGCTAGAGCCGTCGGCTCGCTCGGATTCGGGTCAAAGTCGTGGAGGCTTCAGCGAGCAGACGCATGGCCGCGCTGGCTACTTCGAGGTAGTGGGCGGGTGTGGTGATCGTTGCTGCGCTCGGCCAGACGATTCTGACTGCCACAGGCATGCGGTCGGGCTGGATTAGCTCGACCGTAAGTGTGTCGCCACCGTTGATCGGGCCGGAGGACAGGATGGTTGACTTGGCCACTGGGACTCGCTTCCTAGATAAGTGGGTCTCAGGCCCGTCAGGAGCGGCAATCTCCTGGCGGGCCACTTCTCTTGTCTGGGTTAGTTCATCTTGGGCAGCCCATCACCTCCGATCGTCTTCATGATCAACTCCACGGCCGTCTAGGGAAGTCCTGGGTAGTCAGCCAACGACGCGCCAGGGTCCGGCTGGGAAGGTCTGAGGAGTCTCTCCCGCAATGACTGTCGGGGCCGGGCGCGGCGCGCTGTCGCGATCCGAGTGAGGCATCGAAATCGATCGCGACCGTCGTCAGTCATCACAACCACTGCCCTGCGGAGTCATTTGAGGAATTACGTGTCGACCCGCCGCTGCCGGCATGCCACAACACGGCAACGACGAGATCGAGATGGTAGGAGTCCAGGCTGGCCATGAGACCGCCCACACTTGCTCCGCCGACCTCAGCAGGCCGGCGGGTTCGCCACAGGCTGGCACCGGCCCGTCGATGTCGATTACGTCCGGGACCAAGTGCCGGGCCTGGTCGGCGGCCAGGTCGACACCGAAAGCGAAGAGCTGTCCAGGCGATCTAGCCCCTGCGCGATCCGTGGCAGCCCAAGCGCGAAGCGCTGCCTGTCGAAGTAGACCCACGACGCCAGCAAGGGCTTCTGCCGTGTCGACATCCATCGCGTGCTTGTCCAATCGAACCTCCTCCGAGTCATTGAGCCAGAAACAACCACAGGCCGCACAACCCGCGCATACCTGTGGAAAACCGCCTAGCTTCGGCATCCCTAAGGCCGGCATGCCGGGCTGGCGGTCGGCCCAACAGCGATCCCAGGTAGGGCGGCGGCGGTCGAGGATTCCAGAACCGAGCGCGTTATGGCGTCCTACCGACGGCTGCCCAGCCTCGCGGTGAACCCCGACAAGTCATCTAGGTTCGCGGCAAGCACCGACGATCCAGATTCATTCACGAACGGCGCCTCGCCGCTCAAATGGCGGCCGCGCGTCCATCACAGACAGTAAACGCGGCAAGCGCACCAGCTCGACCGAACTCCAGCGCACTGTGGCCGATCAGCTCATCCGACTCGTTCGTCTCGACTGCCCTGATGAGCGTCGTCGAGCCGCAGCAACCGGGTTATCTCTCGCACAGTGACGCCGCTGCCGCACCAGTCGACCGCTTCCCGCACCGACAAACCCTCATTGTCAGTCATCGTCCGCAGCGCTTGCCCAGCCCGCCGCTCAGCATCCCGGACCAAAGCATCGCGTTCACCGAGTGCGGTCAGCACCGCGACCGCTAAAGCTTCGAGCCGCCGTTCCCGGTCGGCCCGTTCTTTACGCCGCGCCGCCTGGGCATCTAACGCTGAGCGTCGCGCCGGCAGAACGCGCACGGTCGGTGCCCGGCGGCGAGGGCGACGGCCTCGTCGAGGAAGAACAACGGCGTCCAGTGGTGCGGTGCGGCCAGCGGCTGCCGCCAGCCCCGGAACTCGAGGCGGCACGTGATCCACAGCCGGCCGCGGTGGTGGCGGACGACGTCGCCGGCGTCGTCGACGAGGCAGCCGCGGTTGCCGGTGAACAGGCCGCGCTCGGGCGCGGCATGGAGGTCGCCGAAGGGATCGACACGGTTGCGGCGCGGCACCGCCGCCGATCCTGCCATCGGGCAGAATCGCCGGGGTGCAGCGAGCATCGCGCCGTCGGGCGATCACGGTGTTCGTCGTCGCCGTGCTCGCCGTCCAGGTCGGGTTCGCCCTCA
The DNA here is from genome assembly GCA_963784255.1 of uncultured Acidimicrobiia bacterium. GTDB lineage: Bacteria > Actinomycetota > Acidimicrobiia > Acidimicrobiales > Ilumatobacteraceae > JALZMG01. The sequence goes on from CAWAQO010000013.1 coordinate 4,813, forward strand.
ACGGCTACCGGGACCCGCACAAGTACTTCGCCTTCCAGCCGTTCAACGAGTCGAGCACGTGGCAGGCCGACATCGTCCGCGTCACCTGGGACGGTCGCCGCGTCCCGATCGAGGGGGGTTGGGCCGGCTACCAGTGGAACGAGCTCGTCGGCCTGCCCGCCCTCCGCAACCCGTCGCAGGAGCGTCACGCCTCGAACGGTGTCGCCGCGACCGTGGACTACCTCGACGAGGCCCTCGACTGGGTGGCCGTGCACACGCCCGACGACACCGAGACGCGGTACTTCGAGGCCACCGTCACGACCGTGCGCAACACCCGCCCAGCCGGAGACGACCGTGCTGCGCAGCGTCGAGCGCGAGCGGTGACGAGCACGCTGGTGCCGCCGGCGCGGCCCGCCACGCGGTGGGACGCCGTCCTCGACCGGACCGGGAGCGTGCGCGCCGTCGCCGTCCTGCGCATCGCCATCGGCCCGATCGTCCTGCTGCACCTGCGGCCGCTGCTCGGCGACGCACTCGACGGTGTCGGCTACGACGATCACTTCTGGGTGCCCTGGGTCAGCTGGTTCCACCCGCCCGACGCCGTGTGGTTCGCGATGTTGTGGGCCGCCGCGGCGGGCGCCGTGCTGATGACGATCGGCCTGTGGACCCGGGTCGCCTGCGCGGTCACGTTCGCCATGGTCGCCGGCAACCTGCTCGTCTCGCGCACCCACTTCCACCACAACCGCACGTTCCTCACGATCCTCCTGTTCGGGCTCACGCTGCTGCCGGTCGGCCGGGTGCTGTCGGTGGACGCGTGGCGGGCCCGCCGGCGCGGGCGGCCCCTCGTCGACGACGTGCGCCTGTGGCCGCTGTGGCTGTTCCGCGTCCAGGTGAGCCTCGTGTACGTGGCGTCGGGGACGAGCAAGCTCGTCGACCCGGACTGGTTCGGCGGCCTGGTGATGTGGGACCGCGTCGTGCGCCGGCGCCACTACCTGGAGCCGACACCGCTGCCCGGGTGGGCGATCGACTTGCTGACCGAGCGCTGGCCGTACTACGCCCTCGGACCCGTGACCGTGCTCACCGAGCTGTTCATCGGACTCGGACTGTGGCACCGGCGCACGCGCCTGGCCGCGGTGTGGTTCGCCATCGCGTTCCACGTGATGATCGAGATCACGTCGTCGGTGCAGGTGTTCAGCTACGCCGCCCTCGCCGCCCTGTCGATCTGGGTCACGCCGTCGACGCGCGACCGCACCGTGCGCGTCGGCAGCGACTCTGCCGCCGCCCTCGTCCGGGCCGCCGACTGGTACGCCCGGTTCCGCGTCGAGCGGCGCGGCGCGGGTGAGCCGCTCACGGCCGTGGACCGTGACGGCACGGTGCGCACCGGCCGCGCCGCAGCGGGGCTCGTGATGTCACGCCTTCCGGTCACGTTCCCCTTCGCCGCGCCGCTGCGCGCCCTCGGCGGGTGGCGACGATGAGGACGGGCGTGCGCCTGGCGTCGGCCGCGGCGATCTGGCTCGGCGGGTTCGCGGTCCTTCGGGTCAGCGCGCTGGCGCCGGAGGACTGCCCGACCCGATCGACGGACGTGCTCGACGGCTCGGCACGGGCCGGTGGGACCTGGATCGAGCGGGGTCAGGACGCCGACGGCCGGTACGTGTACGAGTACGACCGGGCGTCCGACGAGGTCCTGCCCGGCTACAACATCGTCCGCCACGCCGGCGTCACGATGTCGCTGTACCAGTTGGCCCGCGCCGGCCACGACGACGTGCTGCCCGTCGCCGACGCGGCGACGCAGGAGATGATCGACGACCTCGTGCCGGCCGGCGACGGTGTCGCCTACACCGAGGAGGGCACCGACCCGCGCCTCGGCGCCAGCGCGCTGATGGCGGCGGCCCTCGGGCAGCGCCGCGCCGCCACCGGTGACGACCACTACGACGACGTGCTGCGCGGCCTCGGCCGCTTCCTCGCCGGGCAGATCAACGAGCGCGGGCAGGGGCTCGAGGTGTTCGACCTGGAGACCGGGGCGCCCGTGCCCGATCGCACGTCGCGCTACGCCACCGGCGAGGCGGCGTGGGCGCTGGCCCAGCTGCACAACTTCTTCCCCGACGAGGGGTGGGACGAGCCGGCCCGCCGCGTGCTCGACTACCTGGCGACCGAGCGCGACGAGGTCGAGGGGCTGGACTACGCGCCGTGGCCGGACCAGTGGGCGGCCTACACGCTGTCGGAGCTGGCCCCCTCCGGGCTCGACGAGCAGCACATCGCCTACGCCCGCGCGCTGGCGGGTCGGTTCGGGATGCTCATCCGCTCGGAGTCGCAGAAGGACGGGTGGCCGGTGCCGATCGATCCCCGCGCCCGCGGCGCCGGCCTCGGCGTGTGGGCCGAGGGTCTCGGCTCGCTGGCCCACGTGGCGTCGGTCGACGATCGCATGGCCGACCTCGGCCCCGACCTCGAGGCGCGGCTGCAGTGCGCCGCGTCATTGCTCGAGGAGCGCCAGGAGACGGCCGCCGATGCTGCCGACTGGCCGTCGCCGATGCTCGTCGAGGGCGCCTGGTTCCGCGACGATGTCACCCGCATGGACGACCAACAGCACGCCCTGTCCGGCCTGCTCGCCGCGGCAGGGAGCCTGGGGCCCGTCGGCGGATGACCTCGGTGCTGGCCGTGCTGGCGGCCGTCAACCCGGTGGCGGTCGCGCTCGCCCTGTGGCCGCGGGAGCGGCCCCGGCCGATGGCCGTCGCCGCGCTGCTGGCGTGGCTCGCCGCCGTCGTCGCCGCCGGGCTGAGCGGCCCGATCCTCGACGGCCTCGACGTCTCGCCGGGCACGATGCAGGTGGCCGCGGCCATCGTGCTCGGCCTCGTCGGCGCCCGCTGGCTGGTGTTCGGCGCCCGCTCCGTCGTCGATGAAGGTCCGGCCGGGTGGGGGCGCATCGGCGTCCCGCTGCTGATCCCGGTGCTGTTCACGCCGCAGCTGATCATGGTGAGCCTGTCGGCCGGCGCCGACGAGGGCGTGCTGCCCGTCGCCCTGACCGCCGCCGGCGGCCTGGCGCTCAGCTGGCTGGCGGCCGTCGTCCCCAAGGGCCGCCGGGTCGTGTGGACCGCCGTCGTGCGCCTCGTCGGCGCCGCCGCCATCCTCCTCGCCCTCACCATCGCCGTCGACGGCACCAAGACCGTCTGACGCGACGCGGTCCGCTGTCGCAATCCCGCAACTGTTGTGCCAGGGCGACACTTCCTGTCGCCGTGGCACAAGAGTTGGGGGAATCGGCGCATCCGCGGTCGGTGTGACACCCCTCGCGGATGATGGGGGTCATGGTCGTGATGACGTTGATCGCCGGGCTGCTCGCGGCGGCCCTCGCCGCGGGGGTGGCCTACTACCTCGCGGCGCGCCGCTTCGCCGCGGCGCCGGCGGTCGACGACGCCGTCTACCAGGCCGTCGACGCGGCACTGGCCGAGATCGCCGAGCGGGCGGGCGCCGATCGCGACCTCGCCGTGCGCACCGCGTTGGAGCACGCCGCCGTGCTCAACCGCGAGCAGCTGGGTGCGGCGGCCACCGGCGTGCAGGCCGACCTCACGGCGAAGAAGGACGTCATCGACTCCCGCCTCGACCAGGTGCGCACGGAGATGCGCACCGAGCTGCAGCGCCTCGGTCAGCTGGTCAGCGAGATGGGCACGGCCAGCGCCCAGCGCTTCGGCCAGGTCGACGAGTCGCTGCGCGTCCACGCCGAGGTGGCGTCCACGCTGTCCGACTCCACCCGGATGCTGCGCGAGGCCCTCGCCAACCCGCAGGCCCGTGGCCAGTGGGGCGAGCGGATGGCCGAGGACGTGCTGCGCCTGGCCGGCTTCACCGAGCACGTCAACTACCGCAAGCAGACCCAGGTCGACGGCGGCACGGGCCGGCCGGACTACACGTTCGAGCTGCCCAAGGGCCACGTGCTGTACATGGACGTCAAGTTCCCGCTGGCGGCGTACCTGCGCTACCTCGAGGTCGGCACCGACGCCGAGCGCCAGGCGCACCTCAAGCGCTTCCTCGCCGACGTGCGCCTGCGGGTCAAGGAGCTGGCGCGCCGCGAGTACGCGCGGGAGGGTGACCGCCCCTCCGTCGACTACGTGCTGCTGTTCCTCCCCAACGAGCAGCTCACCGGCTTCATCCACGAGCACGACCCCGGCCTGCTCGACGAGGCGATGGCCCAGCGCGTCGTGATGTGCTCGCCGTTGACGCTGTTCGCCTTCCTCGGCGTCATCCGCCAGGCGTTCGACAACTTCATGATCGAGCAGACCAGCGACGAGATCCTCCAGCTGATCGGCAAGTTCGGCCAGCAGTGGCAGAAGTACACCGAGTCGGCCGACAAGGTGAAGCGCCACTTCGACAGCGTCCAGCGCGAGTTCGACCAGCTCGTCGGCACCCGCCGGCGGGCCCTCGAGCGACCTCTCCACCAGCTCGAGGACCTGCGCGTCCAGAAGAACCTGCCGGTCGACGGCGAGCTGTTCGCCGATCCGGACGACACCGACAACGTGCGCGAGCTGGGGGCGTAGCCGCCGCCCGCCGCTGGCAGGATGTGACCATCGTGCAACAGCCGGCCTTCGACTTCGGCGACGAGCTCGACGACGCGACCAACCCGACCTACACGGTCAGTGAGCTCGCCGACGCCGTCAACCAGCAGCTCCGCCGCGGCTTCAGCGACGGGGTCTGGGTGCGCGGCGAGATCCGCGAGTGGAACGAGCGCGGCGGGCACGCCTACTTCACGCTCGCCGACGACGCGCCGGGGCGCCAGGCGGTCGTCCGGGTGCAGCTGTTCGCCAACGCCCGGCTGCGCCTGCGCCCGCTGCTCACGAAGCACCGCCTGCGCCTCACGGTCGGGATGAAGGTGCGCATCTTCGGCCACCTCGACTTCTACGCGCCGAGCGGCCAGCTCGGCCTGAAGATGACCGACCTCGATCCCCGCTTCACGCTCGGCGACCTCGCCCAGCAGCGCGACCAGGTGCTGCGCCGGCTGGCCGCCGACGGATCGCTCGACGCCAACGGCCGTCGCGCCCTCGGCCCGGTGCCGTTGCGGGTGGGGGTCGTCAGCAGTGCCGGCACGGCGGCGTGGCACGACTTCCACGACGAGCTGGTCCGCAGCGGCTTCGGCTTCGAGCTCGCCCTCGTCGACACGCGCGTGCAGGGCCCCGAGGCCGCCCGCCGCGTCACCAAGGCCCTGCGGGCGCTGTCGCGCCATGCCGGGCGGGCCGGGCTCGACGTGATCGTCCTCATCCGCGGTGGCGGCTCGCGCAACGAGCTGGCCACGTTCGACGCCGAGCCGATCGCCCGCGCCATCGCCGAGGCGCCGGTGCCGGTGCTCACCGGGCTGGGCCACGAGATCGACCGCAGCGTCGCCGACGAGGTCGCCCACACGTCGTACAAGACGCCCACCGCCTGCGCCGGCGCCCTCGTCCAGGCGGTGGCGGCGTACGTCGCGGCCACGGAGGAGCGCTACGCGGCGATCGGCTCGGCCGTCCGCACCCGGCTCGACGCCGCCGACCGCACGCTCGTCGAGCAGGCCCACCGCATCGCCCGCCGCACCCACGCCGCCGTCGAGCGGGCCGACGAACGACTCGGCGTCCGCGTCACCCGCCTGCGCGGCGGCGCCGGGCGGCCGCTCGACGCCGGCGCCCGCCACCTCGACCTGGCCGCCCGCCGGCTGGTCGCTCGTGTCCCGACCGTGCTCGACGCCGAGGCCCGTCACCTCGCCAACCTCGAGGCCCGGGTGCGGGCCCTCGACCCGGTGAACGTGCTGGCCCGCGGCTGGAGCATCACCCGCGCCGCCGACGGGCGCATCGTGCGCGACGCGGCCGACGTCGCCGCCGGGGAGGTCATCACGACGCAGCTGGCAGCCGGTACCGTGCGCAGCCGAGTCGAGCCGAACGGAGGGACAGACGAGTGAGCGCGGCCCCGCCACCGGACGCGCCGGGGTACGCCCAGGCGCTCGACGAGCTCGACGGCATCCTTCGCGAGCTCGAGGGCAGCGACGTCGACGTCGACCGGCTGGCCGACCGTGTGGCCAGAGCCACCGAGCTGATCGCCGTCTGCCGTCAGCGCATCGGCGCCGCCCGCCTGCGCATCGACGAGGTCATCGCCGACCTCGACGACGACAACCCGGCGTAGCCTCGCCGCGCATGCCGACGTCCGCGCCGCCGAGCCTGGCGGCGATCGCCGCCCGGGTCGACGTCCGGCTCGGCGAGGTCATCGATCGTCAGCAGGTGCGGTGGGCGGCCGTCGACCCCGAGCTGGCAGGCCCGTTCGACGAGATCCGGCGGATGGTCGGGTCCGGCGGCAAGCGCCTGCGCCCGGCGTTCTGCCACTGGGGGTACGTCGCGGCCGGTGGCGACCCGGCGGCCCAGCAGGCGGTCGACGCCGGCGCCGCCTTCGAGCTGATGCACGCCTTCGCCCTGTTCCACGACGACGTGATGGACGACTCGGCGTCCCGGCGCGGCGCACCCACGACGCACGTCGTCTACGCCGGCGAGCACGAGCGCCGGGGCTGGGCCGGCGAGTCACGCCGCTTCGGTGAGGGCGTGGCGATCCTCGTCGGCGACCTCGCCTTCGTCCTCGCCGACGACCTCATGGTCGGCTGCCCAACGGCGGCGTGGGCGCTGTGGAACGAGCTGCGCCTCGAGCTCAACGCCGGGCAGTTCCTCGACATCCTCGGCTCCGTCCGGCGCGAGCGCCGGCTGGCCGAGGCGGAGCGGATCGCCCGCTACAAGAGCGGCAAGTACACCATCGAGCGGCCGCTGCAGCTCGGCGCGCTGCTCGCCGCACCGGACCGGTGCGAGGAGCTGCTGCCGGCGCTCGGCGCCTACGGCCTGCCGCTCGGCGACGCCTTCCAGATGCGCGACGACGTGATCGGGGCGTTCGGCGACAGTGCCATCACCGGCAAACCCGTCGGCGACGACCTCCGGGAGGGCAAGCCGACATCGCTGCTCGCCCGCGCCACCGCACTCGCCGACGCCGACCAGCACGCCGTGCTCGACCATGTCGGGTCGCCGGGGCTCGACGACGACGAGATCGCCGCCATCCAGGACGTCATCGTCGCCACTGGGGCCCTCGCCGCGCTGGAGGCCCGCATCGCCGAGCTGACCGACCAGGCCGTGCGGGCCCTCGACGCCGCCGACATCAGCGCCGAAGGCCGTCGCGAGCTGACGGCGCTCGCCGCCTTCGTCGCCGGCCGGGCCCGCTGACGGGACCGTGCGGGTCCTGGTCGTCGGCGCCGGCCTCGGTGGGCTGGCCGCGGCGGCCCACCTGCGCGGCGACGGCCACGACGTCCTCGTCCTCGAGCGCGATGCCGGCCCCGGCGGTCGCGCCGGCATGATCGAGCGCGAGGGGTTCCGGCTCGACACGGGACCGGCCGTGCTGACGATGCCCGGCCTGCTCGCCGACACGTTCGCCGCCGCGGGCGCGCGCATGGAGGATCACCTCACGGTGCGGACGGTCGACCCGATGTACCGGGCCGTGTTCGCCGACGGATCGCAGCTGCACGTCCGCCACGGTCGCGAGGCGATGGCCGCCGAGATCCGCGATGTCATCGGCGCCCGGGATGCTGCCGCCTTCCACCGCTTCGCCGACTGGCTGACCGAGCTGTACCGGGTCGAGATGCCCAACTTCATCGACGCCGAGTTCGACTCGGCGCTCGATCTGCTGCCGCGGTGGCGGGCCGCCGCGCGCCTGGCCCGCCTCGGCGGGTTCGGCCGGCTCGGCCGCCGGTTGGCGTCGTTCTTCGACGACGACCGGCTGCGGCGGGTGTTCGGCTTCCAGGCGATGTACGCCGGCGTGGCACCGCAGCAGGCGCTGGCCCTCTATGCCGTGATCACGTACATGGACTCGATCGAGGGCGTCTTCGTCCCCGAGGGCGGCATGCACGCCATCGGCACGGCGCTGGCCGGTGCGCTCGAGGCCGCCGGGGTCGAGCTGCGCTACGGCGCGCCGGTCGAGCGCATCACCCGCCGGCTGGACGGCGCCGTCAGCGGCGTGGCCCTCGCCGGCGGCGAGGTCATCGATGCCGACGTCGTCGTGTGCAACGCCGACCTCCCGGTGGCCTACCGCACGTTGCTCGACGGCGTCGCGGCACCCCGGGTCGCCCGGCGGGGCCGCTACTCGCCGTCGTGCCTGCTGTGGGTCGCCGGCGTGCGCGGCGACCCGCCGGCCGAGGCCGCCCACCACAACATCCACTTCGGCGCGCTGTGGGCGCGGTCGTTCCAGGCGCTCATCGACGACCGCCAGCAGATGGCCGACCCGTCGATCCTGGTGACCCTGCACTCGCGCGACGACCCTGCGCTGGCGCCGGCCGGCTGCTCGACGTTGTACGCGCTCGAGCCGGTGCCCAACCTCGACGGACCGATCGACTGGCGGCGCCGGCGCCCCGCCGCGCTGCAGCGGCTGCGCGCCCAGGTCGCCGAGGCGGGCTACGCCACCGACGTCGTCACGGAGGAGGTGTACGACCCGCTCGACTGGGAGGCGATGGGGATGGAGCGGGGCACCCCGTTCGCGCTCGCCCACACGTTCGGCCAGACGGGTCCGTTCCGGCCGCGCAACGTGGACCGTCGGGTCCCGGGGTTGGTGTTCGTGGGGTCGTCGACCGTGCCCGGCGTCGGCGTCCCGATGGTGCTGGTGTCCGGGAAGCTGGCGGCGCGGCGCGTGCGTCAGCTCACCCGATGAGGGTCGCGCCGCTCACCGCGTCGGCCACCGCCGTGGCGATGGTCGCCTTCCCGCTGTGCCGCCAGGGCGGCCGCACGCGCCGTGCCCTGACGCACGTGGTGATCGGCGGCCTCGGGGCGACGACGTCGGCGACCGCGGCGCGACGTTGGGGCGCCGGCCGAGCGGGTGCCGCGGCCGTCGCGGTCACGGCGACGACGTGGGCGCTGGAACGCCTCGGGACGGCCACGGGCATCCCGTTCGGCCGGTACCGCTACACCGACCGGCTGCCGGCCCGCGTGGCCGGGGTCCCGCTCGTCGTCCCCGTCGTGTGGTGGGCGATGGCGCTGCCGGCGCGTGAAGCGGCCCACGCCGCGCTCGGGTGGGCGGACCACGCCGGTCCGCCGGGTGGCCGTCGGCGCCGCCGCGCTCACGGCGTGGGACGTCTTCCTCGACCCGCAGATGACCGCCGAGGACTACTGGCGGTGGACCCGGCGCGGCAGCTATCGCGGCATCCCGTTGGTCAACTACGCCGGCTGGCTCGTCGCCGGGGCCGGCGTGATGGCACTGCTCGAAGCGTTGCTCCCGCCAGGGCGCCCGGACCGGGTGCTCGTCGCCGAGTACGCCGGGATGGGCGTCATGGAGACCATCGGCTTCGCCGCCTTCTTCCGCGACCGGCTGGTCGCCATCGCCGGCGCGCTGGCCATGGTCCCGCTGTCGGCGGCGGCCGTGTGGGGCGCCCGTGGTTGAGCGCGTGGTGGTCATCGGGGCCGGCGTGGGCGGGCTCGCCTGCGCGACGCGCCTGGCCGCCGCCGGCCGGCACGTCGAGTTGTACGAGCGCAACCCCGTCGTCGGCGGCAAGCTGTCGCGCGCCGAGCACGATGGGTTCAGGTTCGACGTCGGCCCGTCCCTCCTGACGTTGCCGGCGCTGGTCGACGACGTGCTGCGAACGGCGGGTGTCGACCCGGTGCTCGACCTCGTCCGCCTCGACCCGCAGTTCCGCTACCGCTGGCCCGACGGCGCCACGCTGGACGTCGCCGACCGGCCCGACGACACCGCGTCGGCGTTCGGCGCCTTCGGGGCGGCGTCGGCGTGGCGGCGCTTCGACGCCCGCGGCGCGCGCACCTGGGAGGTCAGCGAGCGGACGTTCCTCGCCGGGCCGATGAGCGGCCCGCGCGACCTGGTGCGACGCATGCGCTCGCCCCGGGATCTCGCGGCGATCGACCCGCTGCGCACGCTGCACGCCGCGGCGGCCTCCACGTTCGCCGATCCGCACCTCGTGCAGTGGGCCGGGCGCTACGCCACCTACTCGGGCTCGTCGCCGTTCCGTGCCCCGGCGACGCTCGCCTGCATCCCCCACATCGAGTCACGGTTCGGCTGCTGGCACCCGCGTGGCGGGATGGACGCCGTCCGGGCCGCGCTCGAGCTGGCTGCCCGCCAGGCCGGTGTCGAGATCCACACGGGTGTGGAGGTCGTCGCCGTCGCCGCCGACCGTGAGCGCGTGCGTGCCGTCGAGCTCGCCGACGGCCGCTCGGTCGCCGCGGCCGTGGTCGTGGCCGGGACCGACGCCGAGCACCTGTACGCCGACCTGCTGCGCGACGGTCGGGCGCTGCGGCACGTCCGGCGGGCGCGCCGGTCGACGAGCGGGTTCGCCATCGCCGCCGCGGTGCGGGGGCGGACGCCCGGCATCGCCCACCACAACGTGTGGTTCTCCGGCGACGACCGCGCCGAGTTCGCGGCCCTCGAGGCGGGGCGGTCGGCCGACGAGCCGACGGTCTACGCCTGCGTGTCGGCCGTGTCCGATCCCAGCCAGGCACCCGACGGCGACGAGAACTGGTTCCTCCTCGTCAACGAACCGGCCGGGTGCGCTGTCGACGCGGCAGCGCGGACGACGGTCGTGCTCGACCGCCTCGCCGCCCACGGCGTCGACCTGCGCGACCGCATCCTGTGGCGATCCACGATCACGCCGGCCGACTTCGCGGCGCGCACCCGTGCCCCCGGCGGCGCCATCTACGGCACGTCCTCCGACGGCCGTCGCGCCGCATTCCTCCGGCCGGCGAACCGCGGCTCGTGGCGCGGCCTGTACCTGGTCGGCGGATCGGCCCATCCCGGCGGTGGCCTCCCGCTCGTGCTCACCGGCGCGCGGATCGTGGCCGGGCTCGTGCTCGCCGACCTGGCCGCGGCGTGAAGACCGGGACCGCCGTCCGGGCCGCCGCCGGTCTGGTCGCCATGAGCCGCCTCGCCAAGGCGGCGCGCCGGCGGCCACCGGTGATGCCGGCGCCACCCGGCGCCTCGGCGATCAGCGTGGTGATCCCGGCGTGTGACGAGGAGGCGCGGCTGGGGCCGCTGCTCGCCGCCCTCCGCGGCGCGCCGGGGGTGGCCGAGGTCGTCGTCGTCGACGACGAGTCCAGCGACCGCACGGCGGCCGTCGCGCTCGGCGGGGGGCGCCACCGTCGTCGACGGCGCGCCGCTGCCGGCCGGGTGGGTGGGCAAGGCGTGGGCGCTGCAGCAGGGCCTCGAGCGGGCGGCCGGCGAGTGGCTCGTGTTCCTCGATGCCGACACCAGGCCGGCGCCGGAGCTACCGGCGTCGCTCGTCGCACGGGCCCAGGCCGACGGTCTCGACCTGCTGACCGTGGCCGGTCGTTTCGACTGCCCGACCGCGCCGCTGCGCTGGCTCCACCCGGCCATGCTCACGTCCCTCGTCGTTCGCGGTGGTGTGCCGGGCGCGGCGCGGCCGGGACCCGTCCACCGGCGCTTCGGGAACGGCCAGTGCATGGCGGGCCGACGGGCGACGCTCCTCGCGGCGGGTGGCTTCGGCGCCGTCGGTCATCACACGGTCGAGGACATCGCGCTCGTGCGGGCGATGGCCACGGCCGGATTCGCCGTCGACTTCCTCGACGCGTCGGCGCTCCTCACCGTGCGCATGTACGAGCGCGCCGGCGCGGCGTGGCGGGGGTGGGGCCGTTCACTCGCGCTCCCGGGCGTGGACGGGACCGCTCGCCAGCTCGGTGAGCTGGCCGTCGTCGTGGCGGCGCAGGCCCTGCCGCTGTGGCGGCTGCTGGCCGGGCGAGCCGACGCCATCGACGCGGCGCTCGTCCTCGCCCGGCTGGGCACCCTCGCCGGCACGGCGGGCGCCTACGACCGCCGCGGCGCGGCCTACTGGCTGTCCCCGCTCGCCGACGGCGCCGCTGTCGCCGCCCTCGTCCGCGGCATCGTGGCCCGTCGCCAGACGTGGCGGGGTCGCCGCTACTGACGGGGTGCGGTCGCGAAGCGCAGGCCGATGAGCGTCATCAGCGCGCCGGTGGCCGCCGTGCGGCGGGGACCGTCGACGACGAGCTGGACGAACGGGTAGGCGACGAAGGCGACGCGGACGCCGCGTACCAGCGACCCCGTGGTGGCGCCGGCGGCGATCGCCGCGGCCGCCGTCGCGGGCGAGATCACCGCCGCGGCGCCGATGAACGTGGCCACGCCGCGCCCGCCCCTGAAGCGGGCGAACAACGGCCAGCAGTGGCCGACCATGGCGGCGCCACCCCCGACGACGGCCGGCCAGCGCCGGCCGGGGCGGGCGAGCAGCCGGCCGATCGCGGCGGCGGCCACGCCCTTGCCGATGTCGGCGGCCAGCACCGGCAGTGCCGTCCGTGCTCCCATCGTCTGGCGGGCGTTCCAGTACCCCGGGTTGCGGTCGCCGACGGCGCGCAGGTCGACCGATCGGCGCTTGGCGACGATGTCGGCCGGCGACACCGAGCCGAGCAGGTACCCGGCGGCGGCCGGCACGGCGGCCCGGATCGCGTCGTGCACGGTGCCAGCATGTCCGACCGATGGGCCGGGTCGCCTCCTTCCACCTGGTGCGGGACCGCTCGGTCGTGCGGGCGATGGCCCACCTGGCCACGGACCGCCGCACCCTCGCCCGGACACCCGGCCTCGACACGTGGCGATTGCTCGGCACCGGGCGCGGCCAGGCGACGACGCGGCTCCGCGGACCTCCGTCGGACGGCGCTGTTCGCGGTGTGGCGCGACGAGGCCGATCTCGACCGCTTCGCCGCATCGCCGCTGGCCCGGCGCTGGGCGGCCGCCGAGGAGAGCTGGACGGTGCGCCTGCGGGCGCTCGGCGGCTACGGCCGCTGGCGCGGGGTCGACGTGCTGGCCGGCCTGACCGCCGGCGACGACGGCGGACCGGTCGCCGTGCTGACGCGCGCCAGCGTGCGGCCGGGAGCCTGGCGCCGGTTCTGGCGGGCCGGGCGCGACGTCGACGCGGAGGTGCGCACGGCGTCCGGCCTGCTGGCGGTGGCCGGCGTCGGCGAGCTGCCCGTCGGCCGCCTCGGTACGTTCAGCTTGTGGCGGTCGGTCCCCGACGTCGTCGCGTTCGCCACCCGGCCGCACCACCTCGACACCGTCCGCCGCACGCGCGCCGAGCACTGGTACCGCGAGGACCTGTTCGCCCGCTTCGAGCCCTACGCCAGCTCGGGCACCTGGGACGGGCGCGACCCGCTCGGCTGACGGCGCAGCCGGGCCGGCACGATCGGGACGAGCATCCCGTACGGCGCGCCTCCGTGGCGGTGGTGGAGGGCGTGGGCGACGGCGAGCCGGTCGAGGAGGGCGAGACGGTGGCCGCGGCGGCCGCCGAGGCGACCATGGATGTAGACGTCGTGCACGGCGGCGTAGGCCACGCCGTACGCCGTGATGCCGACGCCGACGGGCACCAGCGCCGACCACGTCGGATCGTGGAAGCCGACCCACAGGCCGGCGCAGACCACGGCGGCGAACAGCAGGGGGAAGACGTCGTTGGCCTCCCAGCGGCGGCGGTGGCGACGGTGGTGGCTGCGGTGGAGGCCCATGCCGACGCCGTGCATGACGAACCGGTGGGTCGCCGCGGTGACCGGTTCCATCGCCACGAAGGCCGCGAGCGCGAGCAGCACGGGCCGCACGGCATCACCCTACGACGCGGCGTAGCGGGCCAGGGCGGCCGGCACCGTGGCCTCGGCCACCCCGGGCTCGGCCGCGACGGCCTCCAGCCACGGCGGGCGGTAGACGGTGGCGACGGTGATCGGCTCGTCGAGCGGCGAACCGGCGAGGGCCAGGCGGACGAAGGAGGCGGCGTAGTCGGGCGGGCGGAGGTCGTGGCCCAGCTCGAGCAGCGCGTAGGGGTCGGGCGGCACCACCGTCGGGGGCAGGGCGAACACCGTCGTCGACGTCGGGAACGTGGGCCCGCCGGCCAGCCCTGGCCCGTCGGTCAGGACGGCGCCGACCACGAGGTCGGGTCGCGAGCCGGCCAGCTGCAGGGCGACGTAGGCGCCGAGACCACGGCCGAGCACGGTCGCCCGACCCAGCGCCGCGAGCGCGGCGTCGGCGTCGGCGAGGAGGATCTCGGACGTGTAGCCACCGCCGACCGGGATGGTCGACTCGCCGTGCCCGGTGAAGTCGAGTGCGGCGACCGGACCGGTCCACGCGTCGAGCCACGGCGGGACGGCGGGAGGCGAGGCCTCGCCGAGGCCGTGGAGCAGCAGCAGCGGCCGGCCCTCTCCCTCGCGGCAGGTGGTGCAGCGCCAGCTGCACGCGGTTGTGCGTGAGCATCGTGACCCGCATCAGTTGCTGCCGATGAGGTCGAGCACCAGCGAGGCCACGTGCTCCGGCTGCTCGATGTGGACGAAGTGGCCGGCGTCGTCGAGGACCTCCAACCGGCTGGCCGGCGGCAGGAAGGGCAGCACACGGTCGGGGTCCGTGCCCCAGCCCATCGGCTCGGGCTGGCGGCCGAGCACGCCGAGGAACGGCACCCCCAGGCCGGGCAGCCGGTACACCGACCACTCGTTCCGCCACGGTCCGAACCCGCCGAAGCGCATCGTGGGGTCGATCTTCCAGCGCCAGCCGTCCTCGTCCTCGCTGGCACCGACGGTGGCCAGGTAGCGCAGCCAGTCGCGAGACAGGCGCGGGTTCATCCGGGCCCGCCGCTCGGCCAGCTCGTCGAGCGTGCCGGGCTTGCGCCGTGCGGTCGCCGTGTTGCGACGGTGGTCGAGCCAGCCGCCCACCTCGCCGGCCATCATCTTCGTGCGGGCGTGCTCGGCGACGTCGGGGATGCGGCTCTGGTACGGGATGCCGTCGAGGTTCACGAGGTGCGAGAAGCGCGCCGGCATGGCGTCGGCGAGCTGGATGGAGAGCCCGCCGCCCTTGGAGTGCCCGATGACCGGCATCGGCCGATCGGGGCTGACGGCGTCGAACACGGCGAGGGCGTCGCGCAGGTCGGCGTCCCAGGAGTAGAGCATCGCCCGGTCGCTGTCGCCGTGGCCCCGCTGGTCCCAGCCGACGACCCGCCAGCCGTTGGCGGCCAGCATCGGCGCGAAGACGTCGTACGTGCGGGCGAAGTCGAAGCCGCCGTGGATCACGACCAGCGGCGGCGCGGCGGGGTCGCCCCACTCGTACGCGGCCAGCCCGATGCCGGACGCGTCGACGCGCCACTGCCGATCGGGCGCGTGGGCGCCGGGGTAGGACACGTCGACCATGCGCAGAAGTTAGGGGTGGCCGAGTCGTCGCGCCGCCTCGTACGATGCGGGCGATGCGGTTGTTGGGCGTGGTGGTCGCGACCGTGTCGGCGGTCCTCGCGGCGGCTGCGTGCTCTGGCGACGACGACGGCGACGCCGGCGCGACCCTGCCCGAGATGGCCACCACGACGTCGACCACCAGCACCGTGGCACCGACCACCACGCAACCCCGCTTCTACGAGGTCCAGTCCGGCGACACGTTGACCGAGATCGCCGCGGCGTACGGCCTGCCGATCCAGGCGATCATGGAGGCCAACGGCATCGTCGACCCGAACATGATCCAGGCCGGCCAGATCCTCGAGCTGCCGCTGGCCTCGGCCATCGTCGCCACGTCGCTGCCGCCGATCACGACGACGCCAGGCGTCACGGCCGCATTCCCGGCCACGACGACGATCGCTCCGTAGGCTGTCGGGCCATGAGCGAGCGAGTCACGAGCTTCTGGCCGACGCCCGACCACTGGAGCGTGCGCATCCCCCTCGACACGCCGCACACCAGGCTGGCGCAGCTCGCCGAGCGCGGGTACGTGGCGCTCTCCGACGCCGACTTCGAGGTCCCCGTCGCGGAGTACGAGGCGCTCGAGTACATGGACTGGAAGAGCGGGGGCGACACCAACTTCGCCCCGATCGCCTCGGCCGACGGCGAGCTCGACTGCCGCGGCTTCTGGGACAAGGGCAAGACCGACAAGGACGCCCTGTGGACGTCGAACGCCGAGGTCGTCCCGTCGGTGCGCCGCTACGTCGACTCGGTGGGCGCCAACTTCGGGCGGGTCCGGGTGATCAAGCTCGAGCCGCAGTCGCGGGACGAGGCGATCCGTTCGATCCACCGCGACGACAACAACCGCTTCAACCCCGAGCACGAGGGCTGGGTCGTGCGCTCCTGGCTGGAGCTGACGGACAACCCGGACAGCTACATGCTGCTGATGGACAACGGACCCGACGGCCTGCCCGACCCGGCCACCGAGGTGCGCCTGCCGCTGCACCTGGGGGCCCGCTTCGTCGTCGACACCCAGCGCCTGTGGCACGTCGTCGTCCACCCGGGCCGCGCCCCGCTACGCGCTGATCACCAGCTTCGAGTCCGGTCCCGTCCTCGGGGCGTGGATCGACGCCCAGCGGGCGCCCGTCTCGGTCTGACCGTTCTGTCGTTTGGTCACGGCCCGATCGGGCCGCCACCAAACGACAGTTGCCGGGTCAGCGGGCCCGGTGGGCCTCCGTGAGGTCGGCGATGTCGGCCATGATGCGGGCCAGCTCGAAGTCCTTCGGCGTGTAGACGGCGGCCACGCCGGCCGCTTCCAGCACCGGGCGGTCCTCCTCCGGGATGATCCCGCCGACGATCACCGGGGCGTCGACGCCGACCTCGGCCAAGCGGGCCAGCACGTCGGGCACCAACTGCAGGTGCGAGCCGGACAGGATCGACAGGCCGATGACGTCGGGATCCTCGTCGCGCGCCGAGGCGGCGATCTGCTCGCTCGTCAACCTGATGCCGGAGTAGACGACCTCCATGCCGGCGTCGCGGGCGGCGACGGCGATCTGCTCGGCGCCGTTGGAGTGACCGTCGAGGCCGGGCTTGGCGACGAGCAGCCTGCGGCGGCCCGCCCGGGATCGTCTTGACCCGCGCGGCCACGGCGGCGAGGCCCCCGGGCCGGCTGGCCGCCGACGCGACGCCGGTGGGTGCCCGGTACTCGCCGAACACGTCACGCATCGTGGCACCCCACTCACCCGTGGTGCCGCCGGCGCGGGCGAGGGCGATCGACGCCGGCATCACGTTGCTGCCGTCCTCGGCGGCGCGCCGCAGCGCGTCGAGCGCGCCTCGGACCGCGGCGGCGTCGCGGTCATGACGCCAGCGTTCGACGTCGGCGATCGTCTCGGCCTCGACGGCGGGGTCGACGCGCAGGATGGCGCCCTCGCCACCGAGCGGCGACAGCGCCGTCTCGGTGAAGCTGTTCACGCCGACCACGACCTGCTCGCCCGACTCGATGCGCCGGCTGCGCTCGGCCATCGACGTGACCAGCCGGCCCTTGAGGACGTCGATGGCCTCGAACGCGCCACCGAGGGCGAGCACGTCGTCGAGCTCGGCCTGGGCCGCGTCGATCAGCTCGTCGGTCCGCTTCTCGATGACGATCGAGCCGTCGAAGAGGTCGTCGTGCTCGAGCAGGTCGCTCTCGTACGCGAGGACCTGTTGCATCCGCAACGACCACTGCTGGTCCCACGGGCGCGGCAGTCCGAGGGCCTCGTTCCACGCCGGCAGCTGGATGCTGCGGGCGCGCGCCCGCTTCGACAGCGTGACGGCGAGCATCTCCAGGACGATGCGCTGGACGTTGTTCTCCGGCTGGGCCTCGGTGAGCCCGAGGCTGTTGACCTGCACGCCGTAGCGGAAGCGGCGGGCCTTGGCGTCCTCGACGCCGTAGCGCTCGCGCCCGATGCGGTCCCACAGCTCGGTGAAGGCGCGCAGCTTGCAGATCTCCTCGACGAAGCGGATGCCGGCGTTGACGAAGAACGAGATCGACGCGAACACGGCGTCGAAGCGCTCCGGCTCGACCTGCCCCGACTCGTGCACGGCGTCGAGCACGCCGATCGCCGTGGCCAGCGCATACGCCAGCTCCTGCACCGGCGTGGCCCCGGCCTCCTGCAGGTGGTACGAGCAGACGTTCATCGGGTTCCACGCCGGGGCGTGGTGGCTGCACCAGGCGACCATGTCGACGATCAGCCGCCGTGACGGCTCGGGCGGGAAGATGTACGTCCCGCGGGACAGGTACTCCTTGACGATGTCGTTCTGGGTCGTGCCCCGCAGCTCCGTGGACGGGACGCCCTGCTCGTCGGCGTTGGCCACGTAGAGGGCGAGGAGCCACGCCGCGGTGGCGTTGATCGTCATCGACGTGTTCATCCGCCCCGGCGGGATCCCGTCGAGGAGGGTGCGCATGTGGCCGAGGTGGACGACCGGCACCCCGACCTTGCCCACCTCACCCCGTGCCAGCGGCGAGTCGGGGTCGTAGCCGGTCTGCGTCGGCAGGTCGAAGGCGATCGACAGGCCGGTCTGGCCCTTCGCCAGGTTGGTCCGGTAGAGCTCGTTCGAGGCCGCGGCCGTCGAGTGGCCTGAGTAGGTCCGCATCAACCATGGCTGGTCGCGGTGGGCCATCAGTGCAGTGTGCCCGCCTGAGGCCGCGCGCGGCCAACGGCGGCGGCGAGGGCGGCGAGGTACTCGTCGCGCTGGATGGCGACGGCGCCCAGCGACGCCAGGTGCGGGGTGAGCCACTGCACGTCGAGGAGCTGGCCGCCAGTGGCCGCCAGCCACTCACACAGCGCGACGAGGGCCACCTTGGAAGCGTCCGTGGCCTGGTGGAACATCGACTCGCCGGCGAAGAAGGCGCCGATCCGGACGCCGTAGAGCCCGCCGACCAGGTGGTCGGACTCGTCGTAGCACTCGAACGAGTGGGCCCACCCGAGGTGGTGCAGCCGCTGGTAGGCCTTCACGAACGTCGGCGTGATCCAGCCGCCTGGCCGGCGGGGGTCGCCGCAGCGGACCATGACCTCGCCGAAGGCGGTGTCGCGGCGCACCTCGAAGCGCCGCCGGCTGCGCCGCAGCGAGCGGCTGACGTGCATCCCGTCGAGGGGCAGGACGGCGCGGGGGTCGGGGGAGAACCAGGCGATGCCCCGGCGCCCGAACGGCATCGGGAACAGCCCGCTGCGGTAGGCGGCCAGCAGCGTGCCGGGCTCCAGGTCACCCCCGGTGGCGACGATGCCGTCGGCGTCGGCCTCCTCCGCCGGTGGCAGCCGCCAGCGGCTCGGCGGTGGCTCGATCGGCAGCATCATGTGCAGTCAGCTCCCAGTGGCCCGCGTCCCGATCGGTTCGCAGGTCGAGCGTCGCGGCGCCAGCCGCAGCGAGACACGCCGAGCGAGCGAGCTCGTTCGCAGGTCGAGCGTCGCGGCGCCAGCCGCAGCGAGACACGCCGAGCGAGCGAGCTTCGAGCGAACGAGGCCATCAATATTGGTAGAAGCCGTGCTTGGTCTTGCGGCCGAGGCGGCCGGCGGCGACCATCCGCCGGAGCGTCGGCACGGCGGCGTAGTTGGGGTCGCGGAACTCGGCGTAGAGGGCGTCGAGGATCGACACCGACGTGTCCAGGCCGACGAGATCGAGCAGGGCCAGCGGGCCCATCGGGAAGTTGCACCCGCCCTTCATCGCCGTGTCGATGTCGTCGCGCGACGCGGTGCCGTTCTCGAGCATGCGCACGGCGTTGTTGAGGTACGGGAAGAGCAGGGCGTTGACGACGAAGCCGGCCCGGTCGACCACCTCGATGGCGTCCTTGTCGCAGGCGACCGCGAAGGCCATCGCCGTCTTGACGGTGTCGTCGCTGGCCGTGATCGGCCGGACGATCTCGACCAGCTTCATCAGCGGGGCCGGGTTGAAGAAGTGGATGCCGCACACCCGGTCCGGCCGCTCGGTCGACATGGCGAGCTCGACCACGGGCAGGGTGGACGTGTTGGTGGCGAGGATGCCCTCCGGCTTGACGATCTGCTCGAGCTCGGCGAAGAGGGCCCGCTTGGTGGGGAGGTCCTCGACGACGCTCTCGATGACGAGGTCGCACTCGGCCAGGCGCCCGAGGTGGTCGGTGGCGTCGAGGCGGGCGACGATGGTGTCGCGCTCTTCGGCCGTCAGCTTCTCCTTGACCACCTGGCGGTCGAGGCTGCTGGCGACGGTGGCCAGCACCGCGTCGGCGCCCTCACGGCGCCGGGAACGGACGATGACCTCGAAGCCGGCCCGGGCCGCCACCTCGGCCAGCCCGGCGCCCATGATCCCCGAACCGACGATGCCCACCCTGCTGATGTCTCCCATGGCGGCAGCGTAGTTACCGAGTGGTAACCGAGCCAACCCCGACGACGGTTCACCGTGTGTTCACCACCTCGACGATCCCGCGTCGGCGGGCCCTCGGTACCGTCGGAACCGTGACCACCTCCCTGCTGGCCATCGTCGACGACCCCCGCCGCGCCCTGGTGCTGGAAGCGGCGCACAACGTCCGCGACCTCGGCGGCTACACGATCGGTGACGGCCGCACGATCGCCTGGGGCCGCCTGTGGCGGGCCGACGGCCTGGGCCGACTCACCACCGCCGACCTCGAGGCGCTGGCCCCGCTGCAGCTGGCGACGATCATCGACCTGCGCACCACCACCGAGGTCGAGACCGCCGGACGGTTCCCGTACGAGCAGCACCCGGTCGACCTCGTCCACCTGCCCGTCGTCGACGTCACGTGGGTCCACGAGGAGCTGCCGTCGTTCGACGACCACGACGATCCGGAGGTCGAGTTCCTTGCGTGGGCGTACGCCGACATGCTCGCCGACGGCGGGCCGCGCTTCGGCGACGCCCTCCGGCACCTCGCCCGCCCCGGTGTGCTGCCGGCGATGTTCCACTGCGCGGCCGGCAAGGACCGCACCGGCATCCTGGCCGCCCTCCTGCTGGCGGGCCTCGGCGTCGACGACGACGTGATCGCCGCCGACTACGCGCTGACGGCCGCCGCCATGCTGCGCATGCGGTCGTTCTGGGCGGCGCAGTCGCCCGAGGCCGCGGCGCGCCTGGACGAGGTGCCGTCGATGCTCCTGGCGGCGCGGCCGGAGGCGATGGTGCGCACGCTGGCGGCGCTGCGCGAGGCGCACGGGTCGATCGCCGCGTACCTCGAGTCGATCGGGGTCGACGAGGCCACCGTCGGCGCGCTGGCCGACGCGCTGACGGACTGAACGCACCAGCTGTCTACGATCCTGCTCGCATGAGCGAGCGAAGCGAGCTCCAGCAGCACGGAGCCTTCTTCGCCGCGCAGCGGCGAAGCGCTCACTGGTGCCTGATGTCGGCAGGTCGGGCAAGCCCGTCGCACGACTCGATGGTGCACCAGTGAGCGAGCGAAGCGAGCTCCAGCAGCACGGAGCCTTCTTCGCCGCGCAGCGGCGAAGCGCTCACTGGTGCCTGATGTCGGCAGGTCGGGCAAGCCCGTCGCACGACTCGATGGTGCACCAGTGAGCGAGCGAAGCGAGCTCCAGCAGCACGGAGCCTTCTTCGCTGCGCAGCGGCGAAGCGCTCACTGGTGCCTGATGTCGGCAGGTCGGGCAAGCCCGTCGCACGACTCGATGGTGCACCAGTGAGCGAGCGAAGCGAGCTCCAGCAGCACGGAGCCTTCTTCGCTGCGCAGCGGCGAAGCGCTCACTGGTGCCTGATGTCGGCAGGTCGGGCAAGCCCGTCGCACGACTCGATGGTGCACCAGTGAGCGAGCCCGCACGCGGCACGATCGCCCTCTTGGGGGGCGGGCCGTTCGACGCCAACGACGACCTCGACCGGCGGCTGCTGGCCGATGCCGAGGCGTCACGCGTCGTGGTGCTGCCGACGGCGGACGCCTTCGAGCAACCGGCGACCCTCATCAGCGCCGCGATGACGTGGGCCGAGCGGATGGAGGTCGATGTCGACGCCCTGATGGTGTTGCAGCGCCACGACGCCGAGGACGAGGGCGCGGCCGGCGTGCTGCGGGCGGCCCGGGCCGTCTACCTCGTCGGGGACTCGTCGATGCACCTGCGCAGCGCGCTCAAGGACACCGCGGTGCTGGCGGCCCTCGGCGACGTGCTGGCCGCCGGCGGCCTGGTCGCCGCGGTCGGCAACAGCGCGGCGGCGCTGTGCGACCCGATGCTCGACCAGCGCGGTGGCGCGTTCACGCTCGGGCTCGGGTTGGTGCGCGGGGTGGCCGTGATCCCGGAGACCGAGACGGAGAGCGAAGAGCGCCTCCAGCGAACGCTGTCACTGGCCGACACCACGGTCGTGGAGCTGCCGACGGGTTCGGCGCTGCTGCGCCGCGATGGCGAGTGGGAGCTGGTGGGGGCGCCGACGGTCCACGGCGACCTCCCTTGATGCGTTCCCCGGCCACGCAGGCCGCCGCTGGCCGCTCCGTCAGGTCTCGGTGATCTCGACCCGCTCGAGGATGACGTCCTCGGTGGGCGTCTGACCGTCGGGGCCGGAGAGGGCGAGGATCGCCTCGGCGACGTCGAGGCCTTCGGTGATCGTGCCGAACTTCACGTAGCTGCCGAGGGCGTCGAGGTTGGAGCCGTTGGGCCCGGCGACGAAGAACCACTGCGCGCTGCCCGAGTCGGGCTGGCCGGTGTTGGCCATCGCCAGGTCACCGGGCTGGTACGTGAACCCGCTGCCCTCGTCCGGGATCGTGTAGCCGGGGTCGTCGGTGTTGTTCTCGCCGCCACCCTGGATGATGTCGATGCTCGGGTCGGCCCGGAAGATCGGCGTGCCGTCGTAGTAGCCGTAGCGGGCCAGCGTCACGAAGTTGTTGACCGTGCCGGGAGCCGTGTCGGTGGCGAGGTCGACGACGATGTCGCCCTGGTTGGTCACGAAGCGGGCGGTGTAGCCGGCGGACTCGTCGATGCACAGTTGCGGCGCGTCGTCGAAGTCCTTGACCGGCTCGTCGACCTGCTCGGGCGGGCAGGCGCCGGTGCCGTAGGCGAAGGCCTCGGGCTCGGCCGGGGTCGTGCTGCCCGGTGCGGTGCCGGTGGAGGCGGTGGTCGTCTCCGTGAGCGCCGGCAGCGTCGTCACCGGCGTGTCGTCGGCGTCGTCACTGTCGGAACCGAAGGCCCAGGCGAGGAACAGGACGAGGGCGAGGCCGCCGACGACGGCACCGGCACCGATCAGGACCCGGCGCGTCAGACGCTGCCGATGCTGCACCTTCGCCTGCTGCTGGTTCTTGAGCTCGCGGTTCGCCCGCTGCCGCGCTCGCTTCTCGGTAGCCACGAGCCCCGAAGGCTACGGCGCTAGAGGCGCGACTCGTCAGCCGTCGCCGCCCGCCGTCCGGGGTCGAACACACCGGTGAACGTCACGGTGCCGTCGCCCGGCTCGACGGCGAACCACAGGCCGCCGAGGTTGGCGAGGTGCTCGTCGACGGCGCCGCCGTGGCGGCGCACCGCCCGCAGCACGCCGGCGTGGGCGACGACGACCGGAACCGGGCCGTTCCCCGCCGCCGTGGCGATGGCGGCGAGCGCCGGTACCACTCGGGCGAGCAGGTCGGCCTCCGCCTCGAAGCCCGGCGGGCGCTGCCCGGACGCGAGGAAGCCGGGCCAGCCGTCCTCGATCTCCCCCGACGTGAGGCCCTGCCACGGGCCGATGTCGGCCTCACGCAGCCGCTCGTCGAGCGTCACCGCGCCCGCGCCGAGGTGCTCGGCGATGATGCCCGCCGTCGAGGCCGCCCGTTGCAGCGGCGACGACCAGACCCGGACGTGGGGTCCGATGACGGCGTGGATGGATGCCGCCAGCTCGGCGGCGCCGGCGCGCCCGGCCTCGCTGAGCGGCGGGTCGGCCTGGCCCTGCCAGCGCCGCTCGAGGTTCCACGTCGACAACCCGTGGCGCACGCAGAGCAGGTGGACGGCGGACACGGATGCCGGTTCTAGCCCAACGCCCCCCAATCTGGGCGGGAATCTCGCCACGGCCCGATCTGGGCGGGATCCTTCGCACCTGCTGGCGACGACCCCGCCCAGATCGCGGGGCGCTGGTCGTGGGTACGCTCGCTGGCGATGGCGATCGTGCGCATGTTCGCGTCGGCGCGGGAGGCCGCCGGGACCGGCCGCGACGAGCTGCCTGGGTCGACCGTCGGCGAGGTGCTCGGCGCCGCCCGCCAGCGCTACGGCGCCCGCTTCGCCGAGGTCCTGGAGTCGTGCCGGATCTGGGTCAACGGGGACCCGGCCGCCGACGGCACCAGCGTCGGTCCTGCCGACGAGGTCGCCGTCCTGCCCCCGGTCTCGGGTGGCACGTGATGGAGCTCGACGAGCTGCGCGATCGGCGACGCCAGCTGCAAGAGCTCGACGACGCCATCTCCTACGTGCGCCGTGTGGCCCAGGGTCGGGCCGACCTGGCCAGGGCCGAGCTGGCCCGGCGGCACGGCAGCGCCCCGCCGCCCGACCTCGCCGACGAGCTGCGCCACGTGCTCGGCGACCGCCTCCTCGCCGGCTCGGACCGCCCGCCGCGGCCGGCCGAGGACTTCAGTGACCACCCCCGCGCTGCCGAGCTCGACCAGCTCTGCGCCGACCACGGGTTCGGGCGCCTCGACGAGCTCGACGACGAGGACCTGGCCGCCCTCGCCGGGGCCCTCGACGCGTTCGAGTCCGACGTGTCCGCCGAGCGCCGGCAGGTCTTCGCCGAGCTCGACGACCTCACCGACGAGCTCGTCCGGCACTACCGCGACACCGTCCCGGCTGGCGAGGACGAGTGACCTCGCCGGACGCCCTCCGCCACGAGCTGGAGGACCGCGTCGCCGAGCTGGGGGAGTTCATCCGGAACCAGCGCGAGGTCGCCAAGATGTCCGTGCGCCGGCTGGCCGAGCTGGCCGGCGTGTCCAACCCCTACCTCTCGCAGATCGAGCGGGGACTGCGCCGGCCGTCGGCGGAGATCCTCCAGCAGCTCGCTTCGGCCCTGCGGATCAGCGCCGAGACGCTCTACGTCCAGGCCGGCCTGCTGCCCGAGGAGGACGACGCCACGCCGTCGGTGCGCGAGGCCGTCGCGCGCGACCCGCTGCTCACGCCCGAGCAGAAGCAGGCCCTGCTCAACGTCTACGACAGCTACGTCGGACCGGGGAGCTGAGTAGCCGACCAGGTCAGTAGGGTTTTCCTGGCGTGCAACGGGTGGCCCTGATCTCTCTGCACACGTCGCCGTTGATCCAGCCCGGATCGGGCGACGGTGGCGGCATGAACGTCTACGTGCGCGAGGTCGCGTCGGCGCTCGCCCAGGCCGGCGTCGACTGCACCACGTACACCCGGGCCGACCGCCCTGGCCTCCCCGACGAGGTCCAGGTCGAGCCGGGGCACCGCGTCGTCCACGTCCCAGCCGGTCCGTACGACCTCCCGAAGGAAGCGCTGGCCGCCGAGCTCGACGCCTTCACGGCCGGTGTTGCCGCACACCTGCGGTCCGGCCCCGGCGTGGACGTCATCCACGGCAACTACTGGCTCAGCGGTGTCGTCGGCCACCGCCTGAAGCACGAGCTCGACGTGCCTCTGGTGTCGACGTTCCACACCCTCGCCCGCGTGAAGGCCGAGGGCGGCGACCTCGAGCCGGCGTGGCGGGAGCAGGCCGAGGCGGAGGTCATCGGCTGCAGCGACGCCATCTGCGTGAGCTGTCCGGAGGAGGAGCGCCAGTTCCGCCGGCTCTACGGCGACCCGGCCGGTCGCATCGAGATCGTGCCGCCGGCCGTCGAGCACGCGTTCTTCGCGCCGGGCGATCGCACCGGGGCGCGGCGCGCCGTCGGGCTACCGACGGATCGGCCGATCGTGCTGTTCGTGGGGCGGATCCAGCCACTGAAGGCGCCCGACGTGGCGATCCGCGCCGTCGCCGAGCTGCCCGGCGTCGAGCTGGTCGTCGTCGGCGGCGCCAGCGGGAGCGACGGGGACACCGAGCTGCGTACGGCGCAGGCGCTCGTCGGCGACCTCGGCATCACCGACCGGGTCCGCTTCGTCGATCCGCAGCCCCACCACATCCTGTCCAGCTACTACCGCGCGGCCGATGTGGTCGTCGTCCCCAGTCGCAGCGAGAGCTTCGGGTTGGTCGCGCTGGAGGCGGCCGCGTGCGGCGTGCCCGTGGTCGCCAGCGCGGTGGGCGGCCTCCTGAACATCGTGCACGACGGGGTCACCGGCCTCCTCGTCGACGGGCGCGATCCGACCCGCTACGCGAGGGCGATCCGCCAGCTGCTGGCCGACCCGGCCGTGGCCGCCGCCATGGGTGCCGCCGCCGCCGTGCGGGCCCGCCGCTTCACGTGGAGCTTCACGGCCGCCCGCCTGCGCCGTCTCTACACCGACCTCGCCGCGCAGCCCGCCCGCGCCCTCGTGGCCTGCTCGTGAGCGAGCTTCTATGACGACGCTGCGGCTCGCCGGGCTGGAAGAGCGGATCGACGGGTGGCTGGCGAACATCGCGACGACCATGCCGGTGGCCGCCATCGAGCGGGCCGAGGGCGATGTGCGGCGGTGGTTCGTGCGCCTGCGCGGCGAGGACAAGGACTTCACCACCGTGTGGCTGACGCTCGGCCAGCGCACGTTGCGCTACGAGACCTACGTCATGCCGGCGCCCGAGGAGAACGCCACCGAGCTGTACGAGCACCTCTTGCGACGCAACGACAAGCTGGTGGGCGCCCACTTCTCGATCGGCCTCGAGGACGCCGTGTTCCTCCGCGGCGAGCTGCCGGTCGGGGCCCTCGATGGCGAGGAGCTGGACCGGGCCATCGGCACGCTCTACGCCACGGTGGAGCAGTGCTTCCGCCAACTCCTGCGCATCGGCTTCGCCAGCCGCTTCCAGTAGCTCCGTTTCCCTTCGGCGCTCGTCGGCACCCCCAGGAGGGGTGCCCGGGTCGGGCCACTCGGGGATGTCGGTAACTCCTCGGTCCGACCCGGGCGACCGGTGGGTGATCGGCCCGTCCAATGGGTATGTGTCCGCCATGACGCAGGATCTCCGGCCGACGGTGGAGGGGGCGCAGCTCGTCGCCGACCCCGCCGACATCCCACCCGCCAGCGAGGACTCGGGGCCGGCCGCCACCGACGTCGTCGACTGGGTGGGCCGCCAGGCGGCCCTGGCGCCGGTCCAGCAGGTCGTCGGGCAGGCCGCTCGTCGGGTCGGCGCTCATCCCAGCGCACCGTTCTGGAAGGGCGAGTGGCTCGGCCACCCGCTGCACCCGATGCTCACGGACATCCCGATCGGGTGCTGGACGTCGGTCAACGTGCTCGACGTGCTCGGCGGCCGCCGCCAGCGCGGCGCCGCCCAGCTGCTGCTCGGCCTCGGCATCGTGGCGGCCGTGCCGACCGTCGTGGCCGGGTTGGCCGAGTTCGACGGCCTCGACGACGACCGGACGCGCCGGGTCGCCAGTGCGCATGCCGCCGGCAACGCCGTCGCCACCGGCCTGTACACGATGTCGTTCCTGTCGCGCCGGCGCGGCCGACACCTGCGCGGGGTGGCGTGGGCGCTCGCCGGCACGGTCGTGGCCAGCTTCGCCGGCTTCCTCGGCGGCCACCTCGCCTTCGGCGACGACGGCTGACGACGGCCCCAGGACATACCGTGGCCCGCCATGGGCCACCAGCTCGTCATCGTCGGCGGCGGCAACATGGGCGCCGCGCTGCTCACGGGATTGCTCGCCGGCGGGACCGATCCGGCGACGGTCGCCGTCACCGAGACGCTGCCCGGGCGCCGTGACGAGCTGAGCACGCTGTTCCCCGGCGTGACCGTCGCGGCCACCATCGCGCCGTGCGCGGCGGCGGTGATCGCGGTGAAGCCCGGCGACGTGGCCACGGCCGTGACCGAGGCCACCGCAGCCGGTGCGACCCGGATCCTGTCGATCGCGGCCGGCGTGTCGCTCGCCTCCCTGCAGGCAGCGGCGGGCGACGACATCGCCGTCGTGCGGGCGATGCCCAACACGCCGGCACTGGTCGGCCAGGGCGCGGCGGCGATCGCCGGCGGGCCCTCGACCACCGATGACGACCTCGCCTGGGCCGAGGGCATCCTCGGCGCGGTCGGCACGGTGGAGCGGGTCGACGAGAAGCACCTGGACGCCGTCACCGCGCTGACCGGTTCGGGACCGGCGTACCTCTTCCTCGTCGCCGAAGCGCTGATCGACGCCGGCGTCCTCGCCGGGCTGCCCCGGCCGCTGGCGGCGCGGCTGACCACGCAGCTCCTCGTCGGCTCGGCGGCGCTGCTGGCCGAGCGTGGCGACCCGGCAGGGTTGCGGGCGATGGTGACATCACCGGGTGGCACCACCGCCGCCGGCCTCCACGTGCTCGAGGAGCGCGCCGTGCGCGCGGCCTTCGCCGAAGCGGTCCGCGCCGCCGCGCGACGCAGCGCCGAGCTGGGCTCGTGAACACGCGCCGTGAATTACGCCACTGTTTTTCCGACGTGACTCTTTTCTCACGCCCATCTTGGGCCTAGATTGACGGCGTTGAGACGCGCTGGGACGTTCGTCCTGGCCGCGCCGACGGGGCTGGTGCCATCGGGGGGTTGGCACCGGCCCTCGTCGCGTCCAGGCTCCGAGCCCGCGCAGCGGTAGCGTCCGGGGCGATGGGACGGCGCTACGACACGGTGTCGTTCCTCACCGACTACGGCCTCGACGACGAGTTCGTCGGCGTGGTCAAGGCGGTCATCCGCGATCTCGCACCCCATGTCACGGTGCTCGACCTGACCCACGGCATCCGCCCGTACGACGTGCGCGGCGGGGCCCTGGCGCTGGCGCGGGCGATCTCCTACGTCCCCGACGGCGTCGTCCTCGCCATCATCGATCCCGGTGTGGGGACGTCGCGGCGCGCCGTGGCCATCGAGGTGGCGGATGGCGCCGGCGTCCTCCTCGGACCCGACAACGGGCTGCTCGCCCCGGCCGTGGCGCTGGCCGGCGGCGCCGATCGCGCCGTGACGCTGACCAACCCCGAGTACCAGCTGACCGCGCCCGGCGCCACGTTCGCCGGGCGTGACGTGTTCGCGCCGGCCGCCGCGCACCTGTGCAACGGCGTCGACCTGACGGAGCTCGGTGACGCCGTCGATCCCGGGCTCCTGCTGCCGGGCATGGTGCCGCTGCCGCGCGACGAGGCCGACGGGATCCATGCCGAGGTGCTGTGGGTCGACCGCTTCGGCAACTGCCAGCTCAACGTCGGCGTCGACGAGCTCCCCGCCGGCACGACCGTGTTCGCCGTGCAGATCGGCGACGAACGTCGCATCGCCCACCTCGCCACGACGTTCGCCGAACTGCGCACGGGCTCGGTCGGGCTGGTCCTCGACTCCCAGGGGATGTATGCCCTGACCATGGACCAGCGGTCGGCAGCGGGCGAGCTCGCCCTGAGCGCCGGTGACGCCGTGGTGCTCGGCGCCGTGGGCGACGACGATCGCCCGGCGCCACTGGTCACGCCCGTGACGCTGCAGCGCGGTCGATAGCCTGCCCGGCGATGCGCCCGGCCACGACGCTCACCATCGCCATCCTGCTCGCGCTGATCCTCGTCGCCGGCGTGATCGCGCTGATGCGCACCGGCGGCTAGCACTCGCCGCAACCGGGGCTAGGTTGCTCCTCCGCATGGCCGAGGGGTCGGTGAACATCGCCCGGATCATCGAGGGGCACGAGGGCGACCACGTCGCGCTCATCAGCCGCAACCAGGCGATCACCTACGACGAGCTCGCCGACCGGTCGGCCCGGTTGCGCGGCGGCCTCGCCCGACTCGGCATCGGCATGGGTGACCGGGTGGCGCTGGTGTGCGGCAACGGGCACCCGTTCGTCCTCTCCTACCTCGCCGTCGCGGGGCTCGGTGCCGCCGTCGTCCCGCTCAACCCGATGAGCCCGGCCGCCGAGCTGACCCGCGAGCTGGAGGCCGTCTCGCCGGTCGCCGTGATCATCGACCGCAGCGCGGCCGGAGTCTGGCCCGAGGTCGCGGCCGCGTCGCTGCCGTCGCTGCGCCACGTCGTCTCCGTGGACGGCGACGCCATCGACGGCGCCGTGCGCTTCGACGACCTCCTCGCCGCCGACCCGCTGCCGGTGGCCGGCGTCCCGCCCGAGCACCTCGTCGCGCTGATGTTCACGAGCGGGACGGCCGGCGCGCCCCGGGCGGCCATGCTCAGCCACGGCAACCTGCTGGCCAACCTCGAGCAGTCCCGGTCGACGGCCCGCCGCATCAACAGCGACGACGTCGTCTACGGCGTGATCCCGCTGTACCACATCTTCGGTCTCAACGTGGTCCTCGGCGCCAGCCTCTCGGCGGGCGCCACCGTGGTGCTGGTGCAGCGGTTCGACCCGTACACCGCGCTGGAGTCGATCCGTGAGCGTGGCGTCACCGTGATCCCCGGCGTGCCCTCGCTGTGGGTCGCCTTCGCCGACTTCGCCGAGGCCCCGGACGACGCCCTCGCCGGCGTGCGCCTGGGCCTGTCCGGCGCGGCGAAGCTGCCGGTCGGGGTGGCCGAGCGGCTGCGCGACCGCTTCGGGCTCCTCGTCGCCGAGGGCTACGGCCTCACCGAGGCCTCGCCGGTCGTGACGACGTCGGCCGGCATGACGCCGCGCATCGGGTCGGTGGGCCGCGTGCTGGAGGGCGTCGAGGTGCGCCTCGTCGGTGACGAGGGCGAGGACGTGCTCGTCGGTGACGCCGGTGAGATCTGGGTGCGCGGCCCCAACGTCTTCGCCGGCTACCTCGACGACCCCGAGGCCACGGCCCGGGTCCTCACCCCTGACGGCTGGCTGCGCACCGGCGACATCGCCGTGTGCGACGAGGACGGCCTGCTGTACATCGTCGACCGCTCGAAGGACCTCGTCATCGTCTCCGGCTTCAACGTCTACCCGGCCGA
This sequence comes from uncultured Acidimicrobiia bacterium, assembly GCA_963784255.1. Taxonomy (GTDB): domain Bacteria; phylum Actinomycetota; class Acidimicrobiia; order Acidimicrobiales; family Ilumatobacteraceae; genus JALZMG01. The sequence goes on from CAWAQO010000013.1 coordinate 35,280, forward strand.
GGTGGAGGACGTCCTCGCCGAGCACCCCGACGTCGCCGACGTCGGCGTGATCGGCGTGCCCCACCCCCACACCGGGGAGGCCGTGAAGGCGTACGTGGTGCTGCGGCCAGGGGCCACCGTCGACGAGGACGCCCTCATCGAGTTCGCCCACGACCACCTCGCTCGGTACAAGTGCCCGAGCAAGGTGGTGTTCGTCGACGAGCTGCCGCGCACCGCCAACGGCAAGTTGATCCGCCGTCACCTCGAAGTGTCATGAGGTGGCGGCCCGATCGGGCCGTGATCAAACGACAGAACGGTGGTTGGCGGCGCGTTTGTGAAAGTGCGCACGAGGGGGCCTAGGGTGGAGGTCGTGGTGACGAGTCGCGGGCGGCGGATCCCCGAGGCAACCGTGGCGCGCTTGCCGGTGTACCTGCGGATCCTGCTCGAGCAGGCCGAGAACGGCACCGTCAACGTCTCCTCCGAGGAGCTCGCCGACCTCGCCGGCGTCAACGCCGCCAAGGTCCGCAAGGACCTCAGCCACCTCGGCACCTACGGCACCCGCGGCGTCGGCTACGAGGTCGAGTACCTCATCTACCAGGTGCGGCGCGAGCTCGGGCTGACCCACGACTGGCCCGTCGTCATCGTCGGCGCCGGCAACCTCGGTCAGGCGCTCGCCGGCTACGGCGGGTTCGGCCAGCGCGGCTTCCCGGTGGCCGGCATCGTCGACGTCGACGTCGACAAGATCGGCACGATGATCGGCGGGGTGACCGTCCGCCGGCTCGAGGACCTGCCGGCCATCGTGCGCAGCGAGGGCGTGTCGATCGGCGTGATCGCCACCCCCGGTGCGGCGGCCCAGGAAGCGGCCGACCGGCTGGTCAAGGCCGGTGTCACGAGCATCCTCAACTTCGCGCCGATGGTGCTGTCGGTGCCTCCCGGGATCATGGTCCGCAAGGTCGACCTGGCCGTCGAGCTGCAGATCCTCAGCTACTACGAGCAGCGGCGAGTCGCCAACGGCCCCGGTGCCGGCAGCGGCCCGCTGCACGCCGTCCCGGCCGGATCACGGCGGGGAGCGAGCGCCTAGGCTGGCCTTGCCATGTCCATCGTCGTCATCGGGGTGAACCATCGCAGCGGCCCGCTGTCGATCCTCGAGCGGCTGGCGATCGCCCCGGGGGACGTGGCGAAGTCGGTCGCCGGGCTGGCCGCCCGCGACAACCTGCGCGAGGTCGCCGTGCTGAGCACGTGCAACCGCATCGAGGTGTACGCCGTCGCCGAACGCTTCCACGGCGCCTACGCCGACATCCGCGACTTCCTCTGCGAGCTCGGCGCGCTCGACGCCGACGACCTGTTCCCGTACCTCTACAGCCAGCACGACGAGGCCGCGGCGCGGCACCTGTTCGAGGTGGCCGCCGGGCTGGACTCGGCCGTGCTCGGCGAGAGCGAGGTGCTCGGCCAGGTGCGCACCGCCTGGCAGGTCGCCCGCGACGAGGGCGGCGTGCGCTCGACCCTCGACCTGCTGTTCCGCCACGCCCTGCGCGTCGGCAAGCGCACCCGCAGCGAGACGGCCATCGGCCGCGGCACGGCGTCGATCAGCCACGCCGCGGTGGAGATGGTCGGCGAGCGGTTGGGCCCGCTCGCCGGTCGGCGCGTGCTCGTCGTGGGCGCCGGCGAGATGGGCGTCGGCGTGGCCACCGCCCTCCACCGGGCCGGCGTCGGCGAGATCGTCGTCGTCAACCGGACGCCGGAGCGGGGCGCCGTCCTCGCCGAGCGCGTCGCTGGGAGTGCCGTCGGCCTCGACCAGATCGGTGACGCCCTCGCCGTGTGCGACGTGGTCGTCGCCTGCACGGCGTCGGGCCAGAGCGTCGTCACCCGCGACGACGTGGAGAGCGCTCGAGTGCCGGGCCGCCCGCTGCTCGTCGTCGACATCGCCGTGCCGCGTTCCGTCGACCGCTCGCTCGCCGACCTGCCCGGCGTCACGCTGCTCGACCTCGACGACCTGCGCGACTGGGCCGCCCGCGGCCTCGCCCAGCGCAGCGCCGAGGTCGACATGGCCCGGGTGATCGTCAACGAGGAGCTCGAGCAGTTCAACCTCGACGTCACCGCCCGCCAGGCGGCGCCGCTCGTCGCCCAGCTGCACGAGCTGGCCGAGGACGTGCGCCAGCGGGAGGTCGAGCGCTTCGCCGGGCGCCTCGGTGGCCTCGACGACGACGCCAAGGCCACCGTCGAGGCGCTCACCCGCGCCATCGTCGCCAAGCTGCTCCACGGGCCGTCCGTGCAGCTGCGCAACCAGGCGGGCACGCCGCGCGGCCAGCGCAACGCGGCGGCGGTGGGCGACCTGTTCGACCTGTCCTGACCGATGGCGTTGCGCCTGGCGACGCGGGGCAGCCCGCAGGCGCGCACCCAGGCCGAGGCCGTCGCCGATCAGCTGCGGGCCGCCACCGGCGCGGCGGTGGAGCTCGTGCTCGTCGACACGACCGGCGACCGCCGCCAGGATGTCCCGCTGCACGTGATCGGTGGGCAGGGGGTCTTCGTCAAGGAGGTCCAGCAGGCCGTGCTCGACGGCCGCGCCGACGCCGCCGTCCACTCGGCCAAGGACCTGCCGTCGGAACAGCACCCCGGCCTCGTCATCGGCGCCTTCACGCAGCGCCGCGATCCGGCCGACGCGCTGATCGGCCGGGCCCTGGCCGACCTCGCCGACGGCGCCACCGTCGCCAGCGGCTCGGTCCGCCGGCGCGCCCAGCTCTCGTCCGTGCGACCGGACCTGCGCTTCGTCGAGCTCCGCGGCAACATCGCCACCCGCCTCGGACGCATCCCGGAGGACGGGTCGATCGTGATGGCGGTGGCGGCGCTCGAGGTGCTCGGGCTCACCGAGCGGATCGCGCAGCGGCTCGACCCCGCCCGGTTCGTGCCCGCCGTCGGCCAGGGCTGCGTGGCCGTCGAGGCCCGCGTGGACGACATCGCGACCGCCGACGCCCTGGCCACCGTCGACCACGCGCCGACGCGCTACGCCGTGAGCGTGGAGCGCACGTTCCTCGCCGAGCTCGGCGCCGGCTGCACGTCGCCACTCGGCGCCCACGTCGACGGGACGACGCTGCACGGGTTCTTCGCCACCGTCACCGACGCCGTGGCGCTCACCGGTGACAGCAGCGACCACGAGATCGCCCGGCAGCTGGCCCGGGCGCTGCTGGCGGCGGCCGGCGGATGAAGGTCGCCGTCACGAGACCGGAGGCGGGCGAGCTGGTCGAGCTGCTGCTGGCCAACGGTCTGGACGTCGTGCACGTGCCGCTCATCGCCATCGCCGAGCCGGTCGACGGTGGCGCGGCGTTGCGCCGCGCGCTCGCCCGTCTCGCCTCCTTCGACTGGGTCGTCGTCACGTCGGCGAACGGGGCGGCCCGGGTGGCCGCTGCCGTCGCGGCGCACCCGGCGGTCCGGCTGGCGGCCGTCGGGCCGGCCACCGCTGCCGCCCTCGCCGACGGCGCCGGGCGGCAGGTGGACCTCGTCGCCTCCGTGCCGCGCGCCGAGGGCCTGCTCGCCCAGTTCCCGCCGCGGCCGGCGCGCGTCCTCCTGGCCCAGGCCGACCGGGCCAGGACGGTGCTCGCCGACGGGCTGACCGCCGCCGGGCACCAGGTGGAAGCGGTCGTCGCCTACCGCACCGTCGCCCGCCGACCTGGGGACGACGAGCTCGCCGCACTGGCCGGCGTGGGCACCGTCGTGTTCGCCAGTGGATCGGCGGTCGACGCGTGGGCCGCCGTGCTCACCGAGCGACCTCGAGCCGTGGCCATCGGTCCGGTGACCGCCGCCGCGGCCCGTCGTCACGGCTTCACCGACGTCGCGGTCGCGCCGGCGCCCGACCCGGCCAGCGTGGTCGAGGCGGTCGGCACGGCCGTACGATGACCGTGATGCTGCCGGGCTTCCCGTTGTCCCGCCCGCGCCGGCTGCGCCGGACGCCTGCGCTGCGCGATCTCGTCGCCGAGACCACGGTCCGCACGAGCGACCTCATCGCCCCGCTGTTCGTGCGCGAGGACGTCACCGAGCCGCAGCCGATCACGTCGCTGCCCGGCGTCGTGCAGCACAGCCAGGACAGCGTGCGGGCCGAGGTCGAGGCGCTGGCCGGACTCGGCGTCCGGGCCGTCGTGCTGTTCGGCGTGCCGGCCGTCAAGGACGCCGTCGGCAGCGGCGCCTTCGACCCCGACGGCATCATCCAGGTCACGCTGGCCAAGCTGCGCGCCGACCTCGGCGACGACATCGTGCTGATCGCCGACCTGTGCGTCGACGAGTACACCGACCACGGCCACTGTGGCGTCCTCGACGAGCACGGCGACGTGGACAACGACGCCACGCTCGAGGTCTACGCCAAGGCCGCGCTGGCCCAGGCCCGCGCCGGCGCCGACGTCGTCGCTCCGAGCGGGATGATGGACGGCCAGGTCGGCCGCATCCGCGCCGCCCTCGACGGCGAAGGGTTCACGGAGGTGGCCATCCTCGCCTACGCCGCCAAGTACGCCAGCGCGCTGTACGGGCCGTTCCGCGACGCCGTCGACGTGACGATCGCCGGCGGCGGTGACCGCAAGGGCTACCAGCAGGACTGGCGCAACGGCCGCGAGGCCCTGCGCGAGATCGAGGCCGACGTGGCCGAGGGCGCCGACATGGTGATGGTCAAGCCGGCCCTCGCCTACCTCGACGTCATCCACGCCGCGCGCCAGCGCGTGGACGTGCCGCTGGCGGCGTACCACGTCAGCGGCGAGTACGCCATGATCAAGGCGGCCGCCGCCAACGGCTGGATCGACGGCGATGCCGTCGCCCTCGAGCACCTCACCGCGATCAAGCGGGCCGGCGCCGACGTGATCCTCACGTACCTCGCCCGCTGGTTCGCCGAGGGTCCCGGGCGCGCCGCTCGATGACGACCGCCATCCCGTACTGCGGCGAGGGCTGCGCCGCCGCGGGCTGCGATCCCGTCGTCTGCGTGGGGCGCGGCGTGCCGTCCAACGACGCGCTGTTCGAGCGGTCGCTGGCGGCCATCCCCGGGGGCGTCAACTCGTCGATCCGCGCCTTCCGGGCCGTGGGTGGACGCCCGTACCTGGTGGCCCGCGCCGAGGGTCCGTACGTCTTCGACGTCGAGGGGCGCCGCTACATCGATCTGGTGCAGAGCTACGGCGCGGTGATCCTCGGCCACGCCCACCCCGCGGTGACGGCCGCCCTCGCCGCCGCGGCCGCCGACGGCACGTCGTACGGCGCGCCGACGCCGCGGGAGATGAAGCTCGCCGAGGCCATCGCCGCCGGCGTGCCGAGCTGCGAGCGGGTGCGGCTGATGAACTCGGGCACCGAGGCGACGAGCACGGCGGTGCGGCTGGCGCGCGGGTTCACCGGGCGCGACCGGCTGGTGACGTTCCACGGCAACTTCCACGGGGCCACCGACGCCCTGCTGGCCGCCGGCGGCAGCGGGGTGGCCACGCTCGGTCTGCCGGGCACGGCGGGCGTGCCGGCCGGTGCCGTCGCCGAGACGCTCGTCGTCCCGTACAACGAGGTGCCCGTCCTCGACGACGGCGTGGCGGCGGTCATCGTCGAGCCGGTCGCCGCCAACATGGGCGTGATCGCGCCGGTGCCCGGGTTCCTCGAGGGTCTGCGCGCCGAGTGCGACCGCGTCGGCGCACTGCTCGTGTTCGACGAGGTCATCACCGGGTTCCGCCTCGACGCCGGCGGCGCCCAGGCGAAGTACGACGTCCGTCCCGACGTGACGACGTTCGGCAAGGTGATCGGCGGCGGCCTGCCGATCGGCGCCGTCGGCGGCCGGCGCGACGTGATGGAGACGCTGTCGCCGCTGGGGCCGGTGTTCCACGCCGGCACGCTGGCCGGCAACCCGCTGGCCACCGCAGCCGGGCTGGCCGCCCTCGGCCAGCTCGACGGCGACGTGTACATCGAGCTGGCGGCGCGGGCCCGGCACCTCGCCGCGCTGCTACGCGACGCCTGTGCCGCGGCCGGCTTCGCCGCCCGCTTCCCCGTCGTCGGCACGTTGCTCGGCATCGTGTGCGGCGACGTCCCGGCGCCCCGCGACTTCGCCGGCGCCAAGCGCACCGACGAGGCGGCCTACGCGGCGTTCTTCCAGGCGATGCTCGCCGAGGGCGTGGCGCTGGCCCCCGGCGCCTACGAGGCGATCTTCGTCGGCCTCGCCCACACCGACGACGTCCTCGACGCCACCGCCGCCTCCGCCCACCGCGCCGCGACGACCGCCGCCCGGGTGCTCGCCGAGTCCCGGAACTGACTCCCGGTCAGGGGGTCCACAGCCGATCAAGTCTCCAGAGAACTGCGTGCCGGGCCGTCGCGGTGGGTCGCCGGTAGCGTCGCGGGCGTGCGCCAGGTCCTCTCGTGGCGGTTCGTGGCCGCCCTCGCCGCCCTCGCCGGGCTGGTGCTGCTGATCAACCTGGTGTTCGTCGACGACGACTCGATCGCCGAGGTCGCCGCGCCCAGCGAGCCGGTCCCGCGCCGCGCCGACCTCATCTCCATCGTCCTCGAGACGCAGCAGTCCGGTTTCGCGATGGGTCCCGACGGCCGCACGCAGGGCGACCTGTCGATGACCCTCATCGACGACCGGGTCGCCCGCGTCTTCGCCGGCACGCCGGGCGAGGTCACCTGCCCGGACATCTCCCAGTTCGGCGGCTGCGCCCTGCTGGCCGAGACGCTCGGCGACACCATCGTGTGGTTCGCCCTCGTGCCGATGGGCCCCTCGTTCACGTTCGAGCTGCCGGCCATCGACTCCCTCGACGGCGGGTGGGCCACACCTCGTCAACGGCTGGCGGGTGCCCTACGCGCCGGTCATCGACCGTCGCTGCGAGTCGCCGGCCGAGTCCTTCGGCGAGTTCCTGCGCCTCGTCGGCCCGGCCCACCGCTCGGTGTACCAACTCGGTGCCGGCGAGATCATCGCTGTCGTGTGCTGAGTCGGGCCGCACGCACGACCGCCCCTGCGATCCGGGCGGGAACATCACCAGGTGCTGGGAAGGATCCCGCCCAGATGGGTCAGTGGCGAGAATCCCGCCCAGATTGGGGGACGGTGTCGGTCACGGAGGGCACTGCACGCCGGCCTTGCCCAGGTCCTGGCAGAGCGTGGCGCGGGTGATCTTCCACGTGCCGTCGAGGAAGCGGGCCCGCCCGATCTGGCCGGGGAAGTCGGCCATGCCCGTCTCGAGGTCGTAGGTGAAGACGGCCTCGGTGGCGCTGACGAAGACGAGCTCGGTGATCGTCACCTCGGAGGCGGCGGCGGCGTCGCCGAAGCCGTTGTCGACGACCTGCTGGCGGACGTCGTCGAGCCCGTAGTTGTCGTCGATCAGGCCGCCGCGCTCCTGCTCGGCGCCGTACAGGTCCGAGAACGTGGCCTGGATCTCGGCCTCCGCGGCCGCCGGGTCGAGCGGCTGCTCGGCGCCCGCCTCGGGCAGTGTGAGCACCGGCATCGGCGGCTCCATCAACGGTCCCTCGCCCTCGGGCATGCAGGCGGGATCGCCGGACCACGCGGGATGGCCCCGCCTCATGGAATCGGGGTTGGCCCGGGACGTGGTGCCGTCGGCGTGCGTCGCCGTGATCGTGAACTGGCGGGCGCCGCGCTGATCGAACGGGTCGGCGGCGGCGCCGGCGGGGACCTCCACCGCCAGGACGACGGTGCCCTCCACGGGCTCCATCTCGTCGACCGCCCCGCCGGGCGCGGTGAAGCGGGCCAGGGTGACGTCGTCGGCGACCTGCATCACGACGCCGACGATCGAGTCACCCTCCGTCGGGCCCTCCCACATCAGCTGCGGGTACAGCTCGGCCGTGGGCGCCCGCGTCACCGGCGCGCCGCCCTGGACCACCGTGTCGGCCCCGATCGCCCACGCCATCACGTCGCCGACGATGTCGCAGAAGTCGGGCAGCCCGTTGCCGTCGGTGTCGCCCGGGGACGCTCCCGGGGACCGCGGTGCCCGGCGGCTCGGACGAGGGAACGCCACCGACGTCGACCGCGATGCCGCCGCGGATCACGCCGAACCCCATGCCGCCGTCGTTGCGCCGGGCCCGCACCTCGATCCCGGCGTCGGTGGTGCGGCGGAACAGCAGGCTGCCCTCCTCCTCGGGTTCGGTCGTCGGGACGGTCGCCGGCTCGGCGACGGTCGACGCGGGCGCGGCCGTCCCGTCGTCACGGTCGCGCCAGGCGACGTACCCGAAGATCCCGCCGATGACGACCACGGCGGCGAGCGCGGTCCCCAGCAGGACAACCCAGGCGCTGGGCCCGGAGCGGTCGGCCCCCTCCACGACCGCGACTGTACGTGGCGATCAGCTCGCCGTTGCGGCGGTTGCCGCCCGGCTCGATCGGTGACACCCGCTCCTGGTAGGCCGCCTCGGCGCGGCGCAGGAAGTCGGCCAGGATGCGGTTGTAGGTCGACGCGTGCTCGACCATCAGCCCGTGGGCGGCCCCGCTGATGACGACCAGCTCGGCGGTGGGGATCAGCTCGGCCAGCTCCTCGCTGTCGCCGCGTGGCGTGAGGATGTCCTGGTTCCCGACGACGACGAGCGTCGGCACGTCGATGGCGGCGCAGTTCGTCGATCAGCGTCTCGTCGGCGGCGAGGATGGCCTCGACCTGGGCGGCGAACGCGTACCGCGGGCGGCCGAAGGCCAGCGGGCCGAGCCAGCCGATCGCCGGCATCAGGCGGCGGAACGAGCGCGGGCCGATCACCCAGCGGGCGGCCTGGTGGGTCATCGCGCCCATGCCGCGCTCGGTGGCGGCAGCGCCCCAACTGGCCAGCAACTCGCGCCGCCACGGGTGGTTGCGACACGACGTGCAGGTCAACGTCAGCGAACGCACCCGCTCGGGATACCGGAGGGCGACGAGCTGGCTGATCGCCCCGCCCATCGACGCGCCGACCACGTGCGCCGCCTCGACCCCGACGGCGTCGAGGACGGCGATGGCGTCGTCGGCCATCTGCTCGAGGCTGTACGCGCCGTGCGGCTTGTCGCTGCGGCCGGCGCCGCGGTTGTCGAGGGCGATCGTGCGGTGCGTCCACGCCAGCGCGATGCGCTGCAGGTCCCAGGCGTGCTTGTCGGCGCCGAGGCCCTGGATCAACAGCACGGGCGGGCCACCGGGCCGGCCGGTGACGGCGTAGTGCAGCCGGGTGCCGTCGGCGGCGGTGGCGTAGGGCACGTCAGCTGCCGCCCATCCCGCTGAACGGGAGCCAGTCGAGAGGGGTGCCGGTCTGGGTGCCGCCGAACTCGTCCAGCAGCCGCTGGATCCGCCGCTCGACCTGGTCGGCCAGCTCCAGCTCGGTGAGCGGTCCGCGGCGCCGGCGACCCGGACGCACCGCCGGGCCGAGCTCGATGCGGGCCGACCGGCCCCACGGTGAGCTGGCGGTGGCCGCCGGGAACACGGCGGACGACGTCGCCACGGCGGCGGCGATCAGCCGGTGGTCGACGCGGCCGACGCGGCGGGGGTGCAGCTCGGGCGTGGCCGACATGACCAGCAGCTCGCCGGCACGCAGCGCACCGGCGACCTCGTCGGGCCGCGCCAGCAGGCCACCGAGGCGGCGGGCGAGGGCACCCACCGGCGCCACGTCGGGACGGCCGACGAAGCGCACCGTCCGGCCGGTCAGCTCGGTCAGGGCGAACGCGGTGTAGACGGGCGTGAGCGCGTAGCGGCGGGCGTTCACGACGATCAGGCCGCCGGCGCGGGCCGGCAGCCGGTCGCCGCCGCCGACGATGGTGTTCCACCGCAGGCGCCCGAGCTGCATCGTGAGGCGCACGAGCGTGGGGTCGCGGCCCCAGTCGTCGACGTGCCACGCCCCGACGCCGGCGACCTGGCGGGCCGCCGCCTCCGCCGCCCGCTCGCGGGCCGCGGTCAGCGTGCGCTCGACCGGGAGCGTGATCACGCGGTCCTCGTACCCGGTGTCACTCACGCGGCGACCGCCTTCCTCGGGGGGATCCGGACCACGGTCGGCCACCGGTACAGCTTGTCGATCACCTCGACGGTGGTGGCGGCCGGCTTGAAGCCGACCAGCTCCTCCATCCGCGAGTTGTCGGCGAGGCGGCCCCGGTGGAGCGTCTCGATCACGTGGTCGGGCACGGGTGCGCCGAACAGCCCGCTGACCACCTTGGCCAGGGCCCACTCCGGACCGACCAGCGGGATCGGGATGCGCCGGCCGCGGCGCGCCGCCTGCAGGGCGGTGATGGCGCCGTTGGCGACGACGTTCACGGGCCCCTCGAGGCGTCGTTCGGCGGCCGCGACGAAGGCCTTGGCCACCTCGACGTCCTCGACGACGGCGAACGGTGGATCGGCCAGGACGCTGAACGGGACGGCCGGCATGCGCAGCAGCCGGCCGAGCGGGCTGGGCACGTGCGGGCCGAGGACGGTGCCCATGCGGATGCTGCCCACGGTGACGCCGACGCGGCGGCCGATGGCGTCCGCCGTGCGCTCGATGCCGGCCAGCATCTGGCCGTACTCACACGTCGGGTCGATGTCGGCCGACTCGTCGGGGCGGGTCGGGGCGCCGTGGGCGCGGCCGTAGATCTCCGTCCCGCTGCGCACGATCACCGTCTCCAGCGCCCGGCACTCGGCGGCCGCCCCGAGGATCGACGTGGCGGCGTCGTCGGTGAGCTGGCGGGCCGTCGCCGGGGTGGCCCGGCTGAACGGCTCCCAGACCGAGATGTGCACGACGACGTGCGGGTCGAAGGCGATGATCGTGTCGACGATGCGGTCGTGATCGGTCGGCGACACGAGGTGGAAGTCGGCACGGTGCAGGCGCCGCCGGGGCGGGTCGACGTCGAGCCCGCTGAGCGCGCCGACCCAGGGTTGCTGCTCGAGCAGGACGGCGACGCGCGACCCGAGGTCGCCGCCCATGCCGCTCACGAGGACCCGCCGTCCTGCCGCCATCGACGTCAACCTACTGGGTGACCCCGTCGGGTCACGAGGTCCGCCGTCAGCGCAGCCGCGGCGCCATCAGGATGACGTTGCGGGCGAAGGGGTCGAGCTGGCGCCCGGCGAGGCGCTCGGTGACCGTGATCGCCTGCGTGTCGTCGTCGACGAGGCCGGCCCAGCGGATGTAGCCGCCCATGATCCCGACGATGCGGTCGCCGACCTCCTCGCCGTGGACGAGCACCTTGACCTGCGCCCGCAGGAGCTCGTGGAGCTCGCGGTAGAAGGACCGCAGCCAGGCCTCGAGGTCCTCCTGGTTGAACGGGCGGTGCCGTGCCGTGACGCCGAGCTCGTCGTAGTTGTGCAGGTTGTGCGGCGCCGGGATCAGCGAGATGACGCAGCCGAAGCCGTTCTCCCGGATCCAGATGATCTCCTCCTGGCGGCGCACGCGGCGGTGGTTGTCGCCGTAGCCGCCCGGACGCTCGCAGATCGCCAGCTTGTCCTTGAGGATCCAGGTGAAGTTGCGCGGCGTGATGCCCAGTGCCCAGCGCCCCCGGAGACGGGTGGCCATCAGCCGTGCCCCATCGTCAGGCCGGCCCCGAGGTCTCCATACCGTCTGCGGAGACTACCGGCCCGCCGGCCACGATGCGCAGCCGCTGGCGATGGCGTTCGACGCGCCGCCCGCCGGTGATCTCGCAGGCGACGTGGCGTCCGCCGGCGACGTCGAGCACGCGGGCGACGGTGGCCGCGTCGGGCGGGTAGCCACCGGCGGCCAGCCAGCGCCGCACGGCCCGCCGGGCCTGCGGCGGGGGAGCCGCGGCGAGGGCGCGGGCGTCCGTCGGGTCGAGCTCGGCGGCACCGGCGTCGGCCAGAGCGAGGTCGTCGGCCAGGAGGTCGGCGGTGCGGGTGAGCAGCGGCACGACGTCGCGGGCGGCGATGTCGGCCATCAGCGGGAGCAGCTCGTGGCGGACGCGGGTCCGCACGAACCGGGGGTGGTGGTTGCTGGGATCGTGGACCGGGGTGAGGTCGAGGTCGCGCGCACAGCGCGGCGGTCTCGGTCCGGCGCAGCCGCAGCAATGGCCGCGTCGACGCCGGCCCCATGGCCAGGAGGCCGTCGAGCCCGGCGCCGCGGAGCAGGTTGATCAGCATCGTCTCGGCCCGGTCGTCCGCGGTGTGGCCGGTCAGCGCGCCGCGCGGCAGGGCGGCGAGGCGAGCGTCCCGGGCCCTGGCCTCGAGGTTGGGGCCGTCGGTGAGGTCGAGGCGGACGCACCGGAAGGCGGCACCGACGGTGGCGGCGAGCGCTTCCGCCCGATCGGCCTCGGCGGCCGATTCCGGGCGCACGCCGTGGTCGACGTGCACGGCGGTCACGCGGCAACCGGCGGCGGCGGCGAGCGCGATCAGCGCCGTCGAGTCGGGGCCGCCGGAGAAGGCGCAGTCGACGGCGGTGCCGGCCGGGGGGAACGAGCAGCGAGCGAGCAGCTCGCCGAGCACGGTCAGTCCCGCGGCTGGCGCCGGTTGGGGTACTGCTTGGCGGTGACGTTCTTCAGGTAGCTGACCAGCAGCCCGAGCACCGCCAGCACCGACACGACCACCAGCACGACCCCGATCCACCAGTGCCAGATCTCGGCGGCGAGCATGCGGCGAGACTAGCGACGGGCCCGGCCGCGCTCCCCAATCTGGGCGGGAAACTCGCCACGACCTCATCTGGGCGGGATTCGTTCCACCTGCTGGCGACGATCCCGCCCAGATTGGGGGGCGTTGGCGAACCCGTCAGCCGATGCGCCCGTCCCCGTCGATGTCCTCCTGCAGGCACAGCTCGATGCGAGCGAGCAGGCCGGGCGGCATCTCGTCGCCGCGGCACTTGACGGCGATGACCGCCTTCAGCTCGGCGTGGAAGTCGAAGGCCTGGAAGCAGTCGGGGCATCCCTCCAGGTGGGCGCGCATCTCCGCGAGCTCCTCGTCGGGAACCTCCCCGTCGAGGAAGGCCTCCAACTCCCGCAAAGTCTCGTTGCAGTCACCCATGTGGATCTCGTCCCGTCCCGGCCAGACCTCGAGCCTCGGCGTACTCGAACAACGCCTTCTGCATCGCCTTTCTTCCCCGGTGCAACCGCGACATCACCGTGCCGATCGGGATGTCGAGCATCTCGGCGATCTCCCGATACGAGAATCCCTCGACATCGGCGAGGAGCACGGGGAGCCGGAAGTTCTCCGGGAGGTCCTCCAGGGCCCGCTTGACCTCGTCGTCGGTGAGCAGGTCGAACAGCTGGTCCTCGGCGGAGCGGCTCGCCAGCAGGCCCTCCAGCGCGCCCAGCCGGCGGTACAGGTAGAGGTCTTCGACGTCCTCGAGGTCGGTCTCCTGCGGCCGGCGCTGCTTGGCCCGGTAGATGTTGATGTAGGCGTTGGTCAGGATGCGGAACAGCCACGCCCGGAGGTTGGTGCCCTCGGTGAACCCGCCGAACCCGCGGTACCCCCGGAGGTAGGTCTCCTGGACGAGGTCCTCGGCATCGGCCTGGTTGCGGGTCATCCGCAGGGCGGCCGAGTACAGCTGAGGTGCGTACTGCATCGCCTGCTCGGCGAAGGTCGCGGGATCGGCCACGACGCGGACGCTACCTGGGCGCTACAGGGGCGCGCCGTCGCACACGTAGCGGTCGAGCGAGGCGAGGAAGCGGTCGAGCAGCCCGGCCAGCTCGTCGCGGTCGTGCTCGTCGAAGGGGAGGAGGATTCTGGTCAGGATCGCCGTGCGCCGGTCGGCCACGAGCTTGTGGCGGCGCCGGCCCTCCTCGGTCAGCCGCACCGTGACGACGCGCCCGTCGTCGGCGTCCGGTGCCCGGGTGGCGAGACCGGCGGCCTCCATCCGCTGGAGCGTGCGGGTGACGGTGCTGGGATCGACGCGCAGCGCGGCCGCGAGGTCGCTCATCCGCCGTTCGTCCTGCACGACGAGGAGGTCGAGCAGGTCCATCTGCGCCGGCTCGACGGCGTCCTGGTCGGTGCCGAACATCCGGTCGCGCACGACGGCCGTGGCGGCGCCCCGGCGCAGGTCACGCCAGGCGAACCCGATCCTGGTCACGGCGTCGACAAGCGGGCCCTCGGCCGTGTCCGTCATGGCCGGAACGTTACCGGGGGGTGCCACCGGCGATCAGGCAGTGCCCTTGTAGCTGAGGCGCAGCTTCGTGCGGTAGGCGATCACGTCGCCGTTCTCGATGAGCACGTCCATCTCGACCACCTGGGCGACGCGCAGGTCGCGGTACGCCTTGGCGGCTTCGCGCACCGCGTTCTGCGCAGCGAGCTCCCACGAGTCGCTGCTCGAACCGATCAGCTCGATGACGTGGTAGGTGCTGTCACTCATCACAGAGCAGCCTCCGGCTGGAACTTGACGGACACGGCGACCTCGGTGGCGAAGCGGATCGACCCGTCGGGGAGCAGCCGGCAGCCGAGCTGGCGGATCGAGCCGACCCGGCCGTCGGCGAACTGGCTGGACACGTCGGCGACGGCGAAACGGGCAGCCTGGGCCCAGCTCGCGCCCACCCCCCCGATGGCGTGCACCTGGTACACGCTCTCGTTGCCGCCACGCACGACCGGTGGCTCGTTGCTGGTGAAGTCGGCGCTCACCGGCTGCCGGCTGAGGCGGCGGATCGCCTCCATCAGATCGTCGGTGAGCAGTTGGCGACGTCGCCGCGGCGAGCCGCCGTACGCCGTCGGGTCGAGCGGCTCGCCGAAGCGCACGACGGCGCGGCGGAACGGTCGCGGCACCTTGGCGCCGATCGGTTGGATCCGGTCGGTGCCGACGAGGCCGACGGGGATGATGGGGGAACCCGACATGAGCGCGAGCTGGGCGACGCCGGTGTGCCCACGGTGGAGCAGCCCGTCGCGCCGAGCGCGTCCCCTCCGGGTAGATGCCCAGCGCCTTGCCGTCGGCGAGCACGCCTGCCGCCACCTCCAGCGCGGCCATCGCCTTGCGCGCCTGTTCGCGGTCGATCGGGATCAGCCCCATCGCCGGGAACAGGTGGCGCGTCGTCCACGAGTCGAGGTACTCGGCCTTGCCGATGAAGTAGGCGCGGCGCGGGATCGACTGCAGCAGGGCGACCGAGTCGAAGAACGAGATGTGGTTGGCGGCGACGATCACACCGCCCTCGGCCGGCACGTGGTCGCGACCCTCCACGCCCACCCGCAGCAGGACGCGGTACAGCGGGGTCGAGACGGCCTTGACGATCCGGTACAGGTGCTCGGCCACGCGGCCCGAACCCTAGGCCACCCGGGCGAAGCGCCAGCGCCGCAGGACGAGGTACTGGGCGCCGATGAGCAGGGCGGTCACGGCGAGCATCACGGCCGTCGCCGCGGCCGCGTAGCCGAAGCGGAGGTACTCGAAGCCGTTGCGGTAGATGAACAGCGGAAGGAACGTCGTGGCGTACTCCGGTGGCCCGCCGTCGGTGATGACGAGGGCCGGCACGAAGCTCGTCTGGAACGAGTAGATCGTGTCGCGCAGCACGAGCAGCAGGAGGGTGGGACCCATCACCGGCAGCGTCACCCGGCGCAGGGTCGCCAACGCGCCGGCGCCCTCCATGGCGGCCAGCTCGTACAGCTCGCCGGGGACGGCGCGACGCGAGGCCATCGCGATCAGGAACCCTTCGCCGACGGTGAAGGCGCTGATCATGACCAGCCCGGCGCGGGCCGCCCACGGGTCGGACAGCCAGGCCGGTCCGTCGATCCCGACACGCGCGAGCGTCAGGTTGAGCGGCCCGTAGAGCGGGTTGAGGATCCACAGCCAGGCCAGGGCGAACGAGACCTCGGGGATCACCGTCGGCAGGTACGTCGCCGTGCGGTAGCCGGAGGCGCCGCGGAAGCGGGCGTGCAGCAGCAGCGCCAGCCCGAGGGCGGCGACGGCGCGCAGCGGGACGGCGCCGGCGATGTAGATCAGCGAGTTGCGCACGGCGGCGCGGAACACGGGATCACCGGCGAGCGCGGTGAAGTTGTCCCACCCGATGTACTCGGCCGCCCGCACGAGGTCGGCGTCGAACAGCGAGAGCACGATCGTGTACACGGCCGGGCCGGCCACCAGCACGACGACGCCGGCGAGGAACGGCGCCAGCAGCAGCCAGGACTCCACCGTCGATCCGGGCCCACGACGGTGGTTCACCGGTGCACCACTGGGAAGCGGACTTCTCCCGGTCGCGAGACGGGTGGTGCACCGCTGCACGCCCCGCCGCTGCGCGGCGGCGCACCGTGACGTCGGTTCACTCGCCCTTCGGGCTCGCTCACGACGCCCACCGGACGGTGGCGCCGCTGGCGGCGTCGAAGAGGAACCAGCGCTCGAGCGGCGCCCGCACGCCGACGCGGTCACCGCGGCGCCACGGCGCGTCGGCGGCCAACCGGGCGATCAGGCGGTGGCCGCCGGCGACGACGTGGGCGAGCGCGCTGTCGGCCGTGCCCTCGACGAGCTCGACGTCGGCGTCGACGGTGCAGGGCGCACCTGCCGCGACGAGCTCGAGGTGCTCGGGCCGGATGCCGGCCTCGACGCCGCCGTCGGGCGCCACGCGGCCCGGCAGCGTGAACGGTCCGGCGCCGAGCGCGTCGCCGTCGCGCACGGCGGGCCACAGGTTCATGCCGCGCCGGCCCGACGAACGTGGCGACGAAGCGGTTGGCCGGGCGCCGGTAGACATCGTCGGGCGAGCCGGTCTGCTCGAGACCGCCGTCGCGCACGACGGCGATGCGGTCGCCGATGCTGAGTGCCTCGAACTGGTCGTGGGTGACGTGGACCATGGTCGTGCCGACGCTGTCGTGCAGGCGGCGCAGCTCGACGCGCATGTCGGCGCGCAGCGGGGCGTCGAGGTTCGACAGCGGCTCGTCGAGGAGCAGGATCGCCGGTCGCCGCACGAGGGCCCGGGCGAGGGCGACGCGCTGGCGCTCGCCACCCGACAGCTGGTGGGGCCGCCGGCCGAGCAGGCCGCCACAGCCGACGAGCTCGGCGACGGCGGCGACGCGCCGCGTCCGCTCGGCCGTCGGTACCTTGCGCACGGCCAGGCCGAAGCCGATGTTCTCGGCGACGTCGAGGTGGGGGAACAAGGCGTAGCTCTGGAAGACCATGGCGACGTCGCGCTGGGCCGCCGGTCTCGTCGTGACGTCGACGCCGTCGATCAGGATGCGCCCGCCGCTCACCCGCTCGAGACCGGCCGCCAGCCGCAGCGCGGTGGACTTGCCCGAGCCCGATGGGCCGAGCACGCACACCGCCTCGCCGTCGCCCACGTCGAGGTCGAGCCCGCTCAGCGCGACGACGGCCCCGAAGCGCTTGCTGGCGCCGTCGAACGTGAGCGTCGCCACCTACTCGGCCCTGGCGAACAGGTCCCGGGTGGCCTCGTCGATGCGCTGGGCGACCTCCTCGGCCGGTGTCCCATCGGCCCGCGCCGCCTCCAGGATCTCGTTCGCCGCGCTCTCGATCTCCGGCCACGTGGAGATCGTCGGGAGCGCCCGGATCGCCGGGATGGTGTCGAGGAACACCGCGGACGACGCCGGCGGCTGCGACGGATCGAGGAAGGCGTCCGACTCGGCGACGGAGACCAGCGACGGCACGGTGCGGCCGGTGCGGGCGATGACCGGGGCGCCCTCCGGGCCGAGCGCGTACTCGAGGAACGCGAACGCCGCGTCGTGGTGCTCGGAATCGGTGGTCAGGCAGTAGGCGTCGGAGTGGAGCACGCCGGCCGGGTCGCCGAGCACGGGCAGCGGGGCGACGTCCCACTCGAACCCGTCGATCAGCCGGAACTGCGGCGTCACCCGCCGCGAGTTGAGGTACATCGCCAGCCGGCCGTTGGCGAACCGGGCCTCGTCGTCCTCCGCCGCCGACTCCTCCGCCGTCGGGATGAGGCCGTCGCTGCCCAGCGCGAGGAAGCGCTCGAGGGCGGGGAGTGCCTCGGGCGTGTCGAGCGTGAGGCGGGTGGGCCTGGCCGGGTCGTCGACGATGTCGCCACCGTTCGACCACACGAACGGCGCGAGCCGGATGATCGACGCCTCGACACCGAGCCCGTACGTCTCGCCGTCGCGCAGCGCCTCCGCGGCCGCCGTCATGTCATCCCACGTCCAGCCGGCGGCCGGCGTCGGCACCCCAGCGGCCTCGAAGAGGTCGCGGTTGTAGTACACGACGAGCGACGACACGTTCTGGGGGAGGCACACGATGTCACCGTCGCGGTCGCGGAAGGCGTCGACGGCGAGCGGGTACAGCTCGTCCTCGGCGAGCACGTCCGACTCGTCGAGCCGTCCCTGGAGCGGCTCGAGCACCCCGCGCGCGATGAACTGCCCGGCGAACCGGTAGTTGATCAGGAACAGGTCGGGTGGGTCGCCGGCGGCCACCGACGTCGTGACGCGGGTGATCAGCGCCTCCCGGTCGGGCACCTCCACCAACTCGACGGCGACGTCGTCCTGGGCCTCCTCGAACGACGAGGCCAACGTCCGGTACGCGGCCAGCTCCTCCGCCTCGCCGAACACGACGAGCGAGATCGTCGTCGCCTCGTCGTCGTCGCCGCACGCGGCGAGCGCGAGGGCGGCGCCGACGGCGAGCGCGAGGACCTTCCTCATGGCCGGAGCTGCCCGAGGAAGCGCCGCTGCACGAGCAGGAACACGCCGACCACCGGCGCCATCGCCATGACGGCGCCGGCCAGCAGCAGCGGTTGGTTCGACGGATCGAGGTTGGCGAGCAAGCTGACCCCCAGCGGCAAGGTGAACAGGTCGGGATCGGACAGGTAGACGAGCGGCTCGATGTACGCCCCCCACAGGTCGACGAAGCTGGACACCGCGACGGCGGCCGTGATCGGCGTGACGAGCGGCATGGCGACCTTCCAGTACACGCCCACCTCGCTCATCCCCTCGACCCGCGCCGCGTCGTAGATCTCCGGCGAGACCCGGCGGAACGCCCAGAGGTAGAAGAGGACGTGGAAGGGCGACTCGCCGAGCAGGGCGGGCGCCATCAACGGGAGCAGCGTGTCGGTCACACCCGCGACCCGGAACAGCCCGAAGCGACCGACGATGAGGGCCGTCGTCGGCACCATCGCCGCGGCGATGGTGATCCCGGCCACGACGCGGCGCGGCCGGCGGGGGAGGCGAGCCATGCCGAAGCCGGCCGCCGATGCGACGAGCACCGCGAGTGGCACGCCGACGGCGGCGACGAGCAGCGAGTTGACGAGCTTGGGACCGAGCTGGGCGATGGCGACGGCGTCGGCGTAGTTGCTGAACGCCAGCGGCCAGGGCAGCAGTTCGGGTGACCGTGGCGGAGGGCCGGGTTCGCGGAGGCTGCCGGTGAGGACGAACACGAGCGGGGCCAGCGCGCCGACGGCGACCAACGCCGCGGGGAGGTGACGCCACCGGCTCGGCGGCGAGCCGAGTCCCTCCCCGTCCACGTCGCGGAGCCTAGGCACGGCCCGAAGTGGTGTCGTGCGGTTTCGTTCGGCTCAGCGCGGGTCGAGCACGCCGTCGATCCCGTGGATGACACCGTTGCGGGCGCCGATGTCCGGCCGCGTCACCGTGGCGGGTTCGCCGGACAGCGTCGGTGAGAGCTCGATGGCGGTGCCGACCTCGACGTCGACGTCCACGCCGAGGAACGTTCCCAGTGGGCCGGTCATCAGTGCCGTCGACGCGACGTCGCCCTCGACGAGGTGGTACGTGAGGATGGCCTCGAGGTCGGGGTCGTTGCGCAGCGCATCGACGTCGACACCGTCGAACGCCGCGTTGGTGGGCGCGAACAACGTGAACGATCCGAGCGCGCCGAGGTCGCCCGTGTAACCGGCCGCCGCCAGCAGCTCCACGAGGATCGAGAAGTCCGGGTCGGCCTGCAGCACCTGGAAGATCGTCGGTTCGGCCGGCGGGGGCTCGGTGATCGGTGGCGGGGGCTCGGTGGTCGTGGTCGCCGGCGGGGGCGCCTCGGTGGTGTCGGGCGGTGGCGGTGGTGGGGCCGTCGTGTCCGGCGGGGGTGGCGGGGGCGGCGGCAACGTCGTGGTCGACGGCAGCGTCGTCGGCGCCGTCGCCTGGCCGCGCGCGTAGATCGCTTGCAGCGTGGCGACGTCGATGAGTCCGGTCTCCGGGACGCCGAGGGCGCGCTGAGCGGCCCGCACGGCTTCGATGGTGGCCGCCGAGTAGCGACCGTCGATCGGACCGGCGTAGAAGCCGAGCTCGGTGAGCGCCTGCTGCAGTTGGACCACGCTGGCGTTGATCGCCGCCGATCCGTCACCGAGCAGCTGCCGGAGCGCCGCGTCGGTGGCCTCGTCGAACTGTCCGGTGGCGGGCAGGCCGACGGCGGTCTGGAAGGCGGCGACGGCGGCGGTGGTCGCCTCGTCGTAGACGCCGGTGATCTCGCCTTCGTAGTACCCCAGGGCCCGCAGGGCCAGCTGCAGCTGGGTCGTGAACACGGACGAGGCGAAGATGGCTTCCTGGCGCTCGGCCGCCAGGTCGACGTCGACGGCACCGGTCGCCACGAGGGCGCTGTCGATCACCTGTGAGGTGGTGATGCGGGCCGTCGAGATGTCGCCGCGCTCGTCGATGAGGATGCGACCGGTCGTGCCCGAGTAGTCGATGTCCTCCCCGGCGGCCAGCAGGGAGGCGCAGTGGGCGAACGTCGAGCACGTGCGCCCGCCGCTGGTGACGGCCGCGACCTGGGCGCCGATGGCGGCCGAGTCGTTGGTGGCCGCGGCGATGGCGGCGAGGGCGATGATGATGGCGCAGTCGTACATCTGCCCGCCGTAGGAGATCTGGTCCTGGATGGCGGGGACCTCCTGCAGGCGAGCGGTCATCGCGCGGTCGCCCGTCGTGGCGATCACGGTCAGCCCGTCGGCAGCGGCCGGGTCGCTCGGGAAGGTCTGCTCGGCGAGGCGCGGCACGAGCAACCCGTCGAGGCCGACGATCTGGCCGATCGGGTAACCGGCGCGGCACGACGTCGGCGAGCAGGTTCGGCGCCTCCTCGTAGGCGGCGACGAGCAGGACGTCGGGGTTGGTCGCGGCCACGACGGCGGCCTCGTCGGTGAACGACACACGCCGCGGCGGGTAGTCCTGCGTCGTCACCGCCACGCCGCGGGCGCTCAGCTCGGCGCTCAGCGCGCCCATCAGCTCCGCGCCGTAGACGTCGTTGCGGCCGGCGATCATCGCGGTCGCCGGCGTGCGCGACGCCACGATCGAGTCGGCGACGTACGACGCCAGGTGGTCGTCGCGCAGGGCGGTCCGGAAGAACGTGCGCCCGTCCGTCGAGTCGGTGACGGACTCGGCGGTGGCCGATGCCGAGCACGTCGTGATGCCGCGCTCGGCGACGATCGGCACGAGCGACGTCGCCGTCTGCGACCCCACCGGACCGACGAGGGCGTTGGCTCCCTGGCCGACGAGGTCGTCGACGAGGCCGGTGGCCGTGGTCTGCGACCCTTCCTCCGTCCGGACGACCGCGACCGGACCGCCCAGCACGCCGCCGGCCGCGTTGATGTCCTCGACGGCGAGGGTCAGCCCGCGCTCCTGGCCGATGACGAGCTCGTCGAGGAGACCGACGCCGGGGGCGATGAACCCGAGGGTGAGCGCGGCCGGGCCGACCTCCTCGGCCGGCGGCGCCTCGCCACCCTCCGTGGGCGTGGTGGCCGCCGCCGTGGTGGCGCCACCCTCCGCGGTCGTGGCCGTCGGGTCCGTGTCGCTGGCCGCATCATCGTCGTCATCGTCGCCCGAGCACGCCGTCGCTGCGAGCACGAGGCCACCGGCGACGATCCAGCACAGGGCGCGAGACGGCATGGGTGGCGAATGTAGCCCGCGGCCCGCGTCGGCTACCCGGCCAGCCAGTCGATGCCGTAGGCGACGGCGAAGCCCAGGGTGACGACGAGGCCGACCGGACGGCCGGCGATCTCGTACGCCTCGGGGATCATCGACGTGGAGAGCATCGTCAGGATGGCCCCGCCGGCGAAGGCGAGCGTGAACGCGACGACGCTCGGCGGCGCGCCGTCGAGGAGGGCGAAGCCGAGGCCGGCGGCGAGCGCCGAGACGACGGCGATCCCGCTCCAGAGGAGCACGAGCTGCCGCTTGGTCCAGCCCTCGCGCAGGAGATCGGTCGTGGCGGCGACCGCTTCGGGGATGTTGGAGACGAACACTGCGACGAGCATGGAGACACCGATGCTCCCCGTCTCGAGGAGGGTCAGGCCGAGCACCGCCGACTCCGGGACGCCGTCGAGCACGGTCCCGAGGACGATCGGCAGGGCCGGCGACGACGTCTCGTCGTCGACGTCGGGACGGCTGGCGTCAGCGTGGGGCTGGCCCGACATGCGGGCGATGACGTTGTCGCCGGTGAAGAACACGAGGGCCCCGACGAAGAACCCGGCGACGGCGCCGCCGGTGCCGCCGGCGACACCGACCGCGTCCTCGAACAGCTCGAACGACACCGCGCTGAGCAACACCCCGGCGCCGAAGCCCATCACCAGCCCGAGCACCCGCCGCGACGGCGCGCGGACGAACACGGCGAGCGCGCCCAGCACGAGCGACGACGCGGCGAACAGGCCCCACCACATCGCCTCCAGCACGGCGCGATCCTCGCATGCGGCATCGGCCATCCGCCCGATGCGCCCGCTCGCCGGGATTCGTTACCGTCGGGACATGGTCACCATGCTCAGCCCGTTGCGGCGGGCGTTGATCGTCGGGCCGCAACGGCGGGCCGTGTCGTGCGGCGACGTCCGACTCACGTACGGCGAGACGTGGGAGCGGTGCCGCCGGCTGGCCGGCGCGCTGGCCGGGCTCGGTCTCGCGAGGGGTGACCGCGTGGCGGCCGTCGCCACCAACTGCCACCGGTTCCTCGAGCTGTACCAGACGGTCCCTGCCGCCGGCTACGCCTTCGTGCCGCTCAACCCCCGCCACACGCCGGTCGAGCTGCGCTACGCGGTCGCCGACGCCGGGGCGAGGGTGCTGTTCACGAACCTGCCGGGTCACGGCCTCGAGGACGTCGTCCCGCACGTGGTCGACCTCGGCGACGGGTACGAGGAGCTGCTCGCCGGCGCCGCGCCGGCGGACCTCGCGGCGGCCGCCGACGCCGTCACCGAGGACGACCTGGCCGGTCTCTTCTACACCGGCGGCACGACGGGTGCGTCGAAGGGCGTCATGCTCACGCACCGCAACCTCGTGGCCAATGCGATGCACTACATGGTCTGCTCGCCGTTCACACCAGAGACCCGCTGGCTGATCGTCGCCCCGCTGTTCCACGCTGCCGGGTCGGTCGCCGTGCTGGCGACGGTGTGGAACGCCGGCGAGCAGGTCGTGCTGCGGGCGTTCGACCCGGCGGTCGCGCTCGACCTCGTCGAGTCCCACCGCATCACGGCGACCCTCGTCGTGCCGACGATGCTGGCGGCGATCAGCGCGGAGCAGACGGCCCGACCCCGCGACGTGAGCAGCCTCCGGCACATCGGCCACGGCGGCTCGCCGATCGCCACCGACACGTTGCGGCGGGCCCACGACGCGTTCCCCGACGCCGAGTTGGTGCACCTCTACGGCGCGACCGAGACCGCGCCGATCGCCACGACCCTCCCGCACGAGGAGCTCCTGCTCGACGGGCCCCGCGCCCGCTCGTGCGGTCTGCCGGCGGTCGGCGTGGACGTCGAGGTGCGCCGGGCCGACGGCGCCCGCGCCGCGAACGGTGAGGTCGGGGAGGTCGTCATCCGGGGTCCCAACGTGATGGTCGGCTACTGGAACAAGCCCGAGGAGACGGCGCGGGCGCTCGTCGACGGCTGGTACCACTCCGGCGATCTCGGCTACCAGGACGACGAGGGCTACGTGTTCCTCGTCGACCGGGCCAAGGACATGATCGTGACCGGTGGCGAGAACGTCTACAGCACCGAGGTCGAGGACGTGCTCTACCGGCACCCGGCCGTGCTCGAGGCGGCGGTGTTCGGCATCCCCGACGAGCGGTGGGGCGAGGCCGTGCACGCCGTGGTCGTCCCGCGGTCGTCGGTGACGGCCGAGGAGCTGCTGGCCCACTGTCGCCCATCGCTGGCGGGGTACAAGCTGCCGAAGCAGATCGACCTGCGCGACGAGCCGCTGCCGAAGTCGGGTGCCGGGAAGGTCCTCAAGCGCGAGCTGCGCGACCCGTACTGGGCCGGTCAGGCCACCAAGGTCGTCGCCGGGTGACGGTCCGCGTCGAGCGGGACGGGGCGGTCACCTGGCTGCGCATGGCGCGGCCGGAACGGCACAACGCGTTCGACGCGCCGATGGTGGCCGACTTCCGCGCCGCCGTCGCGTCGATCCGGGCCGACCCGACCGTGCGCGCCGTCGTGCTCGCCGGGGACGGGCCGTCGTTCAGCACCGGGGTCGACGTGAAGGAGCTGGACGCCGACGCGATCGGGATCGAATGGTTCCGCGATTGGCACCACATGATCGTCGAGTTGGAGCAGCTCGACGTGCCGGTGATCGCAGCCATCCAGGGGCACTGCCTCGGGGGTGGGCTGATGCTGACGCTGGCCGTCGACTACCGCCTCGCCGCCGACGATCTGCGCATCGGCCTCGGTGCCGTCCGGCTGGGCATCCTGCCCGGCACGGCGCCGTGGCGGCTGCCGCGCGTCGTCGGGCCGGCCGCGGCGCGACGGTTGAGCCTGTTCGGCGAGTACGTCGACGCCACCGAGGCCGAACGCATCGGGCTCGTCGACCGCGTCGTGCCGGCGGCCGCGCTGGACACCGAGTCACGCGCGCTGGCGGCCCGCGTCGAGTCGTTCCGCCACGACACGCTCGTCGAGCTGAAGCGCCTCCTGCGCGTGGCCCCCGACCTCTCGGGTGACGACTACCTCGCGGTGTACCTCGAGGCCCAGGACCGCTGCCTGCGCCGGTGACCCGCGGCGTCAGAACAGACGTGCCGACGCCAGGTCGGCGCCGTCGCGCAGCGCCCGCAGCTTGGCCCACACCACCGACGGGGCGATGTCGCCGACACCGGCCGACGTGTCGAAGCCGCAGTCGGTCCCGGCGATGACGCGCTCCGGGTCGCCGACCGCGTCGGCCACCCGCACCAGCCGCTCGGCGACCACCTCGGGGTGCTCGACGTAGTTGCTCGTCGTGTCGATGACCCCGCTGATGAGCGCCATCCCGTCCGGCAGCGGGCGGCGGGTGAAGCAGCGGTGCTCGTGGGCGTGGCGGGCGTTGGCCATCGACACCACGAGGGCGCCGACGCGCGCCTCGTAGAGCAACGGCTGGATGTCGTCGAAGGGAACGTCGTGGGTGTGCGGGCCCTCGTAGTTGCCCCAGCACACGTGCAGGCGGACGCGCCCCGGATCGATGCCGGCGAGCGCGCTGTTGATGGCGCCGACGACCGCCTCGACCCAGTCGAGGAAGTCGCCGAGCGGGCGGTCGGCGAAGCGCACGTGCCGCTCGAGGGCGAGGTCGGGAGCATCGATCTGCAGCAGCAGGCCGTGGTCGACGATCGCTCGGTACTCGGTGCGCAGAGCGGCGGCGACGGCGGCGAGGTACTCGTCGCGCGTGCCGTAGTGACGGTCGTCCATGGCGGCGACGACGATGCCCGGCGAGGCCGCCGTCATGAACGTCTCGGCGAACGGGGCGCCGGCCAGCCGGGCCAGCTCGGCGTCGATCTCGGTCGTGTCGCGATAGCTGATGTCACCGACGGCGGCCGGGGCGGCCAGCAGGTTCACCTGCATCCGCTCGCGGCGGGCCGCGGTCAGCTCCCGCAGGTCCGGGTGCTCGGCGAGGTCGCGCATCGACGGGCGGTCGCTCGTGCCGCCGAAGCCGGTCATCCGGTGCTGCACGTACGTGAAGAAGCTCTCTCGTCCCTGCTCGCCGTCGTTGCCGATGTCGATGCCGGCCTCGACCTGGGCGGCGATGGTGGCGGCCGTCGCCACCTCCACGGCGCGGCGGAGCTCGTCGTCGTCGACGACCTCGCCGCGGCTGCGCCGCCCGTGCAGCGCCGCCAGCTCGCGTGGGCGGGGCAGGCTGCCGGCGTGGGTGGTCAGGATCCGTCCGTCGCTCGTGCGCACGGTGCCGGGTCTACCGCGTTCTCGCGCCTGGATCGGTCGCCCTGGCGACCGATCCAGGTGCAGGAACCTACGACGTCGGACGGGTCAACCGGTCGAGCGCCACCTCGACGGCGTCGAGGCGGCGCAGGACCTCGTCGAGGTCCCCTCCGGGGCGGCCGGCCGGCGGGCGGGTCGCCTCCTTGCCGTGGGCCACGCCGGCGACCGCCGTCGTCACCGCCCGCCGCGTCGTGCGCAGCTCGAGGCCCATGCGCCGCAACACCTGGCTGGCGATGCCATCCTCGGTGGCCAGGAGCCCGAGGAGCAGGTGCTCGCAGCCGACGTAGTTGTGCCCGCAGCCCAGCGCCTCCCGCACGGAGGCCTCCAATGCCCGCTTGGCCAGCGGTGCGAACGGTGTGTCACCGGGCGGCGCGTTCGACGGCGGGGCCATCGACGCGACCAGCTCGACTCGCACGTCGGCCGGTTCGACGTCGAGCGAGGTGAGCACCGTGAGGCCCACGTTGGCACCCTCGTCGAGCACGCCGAGGAGGAGGTGCTCGGTGCCGACGTGGCGCTGACCGGTGTCACGGGCGGATCGCTGCGCCAGGGCCAGCGCGCTGCGCGCCCGCGGCGTGAAGCGGCTGTACAGGCCGGCGGCGGTGCCGCCCTGCTCGGGCGGCGGCCGGTCGGTGCCGCGGGCCGACGACACGTCGCGCACGGCCCGCTCGAGGGCGGCCTGGCAGATCGCCGACACCGGCAGCTGTGCGTCGCGCACGGCGTCGGCCAGCGCGGTGGGGAGGTAGACGTTGATCTTCGGGATGGGGTTATCTTGGGGTTACATGTCGACGAATGTCAAGCTGGCTCCGATATGGAGTCGGGGCACGACGTGGTGGTGGTCGGCGCCGGGCCCGTCGGGCTGACCGCCGCCCTGGCGCTCCGTGCCCTCGGGCGTCCGGCCGTCGTCCTCGAGGCCGAGCCGGCGGATCGCGCCCGTACCGGGAGCCGGGCGATCTTCCTGCACCGCGAGTCGCTGGAGCACCTCGACGCCCTCCGTCCCGGGCTGGGCTGGGAGCTCGCCGCCAACGGCCTGGTGTGGACGACGAAGCAGACGTACTGGGGCGAGCGCCTCGTCTACGAGCGCACGTACCCGCCCCCGGACCCGCACCGTCTCCCCCACGCCACCAACCTGTCGCAGGTCGTCATCGAGGCAGTCCTGCTGGACGCCTGCAAGGCCGCCGGCGTCGAGCTCGAGTGGGCGCAGCCGGTGACGACGGTCGACGCCACGGAGGACGGGATCGTCCTGCGCGCTGGCGATCGGGAGTGGCGCGCCGAGCATGTCATCGGCGCCGACGGAGCCCGCTCGGCGGTGCGCGACGGCATCGGCGCCGAGCTCGAAGGCCCCCGCCTGGACGACGCCTTCGTCATCGTCGACGTCGCCACGGACGGACCTCCGTCGGTGCTGCCGGCGCGGGCGTACTACTACCACCACCCCGCCGTCGACGGCCGCAACGTCCTGCTCGTGCCGTTCGCCGGCGGGATCAGGGCCGATCTGCAGCTGCGCCACGACGACGATCCCGAGCAGTGGAACGACGAGGCGGGCGTGCGCCGGTGGATCGCCGCCGTGCTGTCGCCCGCCCACGCCGAGCACATCACCTGGGTGTCGACGTACCGCTTCCGCCAGGTCGTCGCCAGCTCGTTCACGGATGCGGCACGGCGGGTGTGCCTGGTCGGCGAGGCCGCCCACCTGTTCGCCCCGTTCGGGGCGCGGGGCCTCAACTCCGGCATCCCCGACGCCATCGTCGCCGCTCGAGCCATCGACACGGCGCTGCGCGACCCGGCCGCGAGGCGGACGGCGATCGAGCACTTCGCGACCACGCGCCGCGACGCCGCCCTCTACAACCGCGACGCTTCGAACCTCGCCCTCCAGCACATGCAGGCCGAGGGCGCCGGCCTGCGGTGGCGGCGCCGTCTGGCGGCGCGGCTCGCCGGCTGGGGCATCGCCGCCGGCTCGTGGCTGGACGCCTCGCCGTTCGGCCCGCGGGCCGCCGCCCACAAGACCGAGACCGGCTCGTACTGATGCAGCACATCGGCATCGTCGCCTGCAGCGCCGAGGGGGCGGCGCTGTGCTACGCCGAGATCTGCCGCCAGGCCATCGACGTCGTCGGTCCCCACGACCACCCGCGGATCACGATGGACTCGATCCCGCTCGCTCGTTGGCTGCCGGCGTTCGACGCCGGCGACCACGCCGGCGTCGGCGACGTGATGCTGGCGTCGGCGCGGCTGCTCGCCGACGCCGGCGCCGACTTCGCCATCTGCCCGGACAACTCCGCGCACGTGGCGTGGTCGCACGTGCAGGCGGCGACGCCGATCCCGTGGCTGCACATCGCCGAGGTCGTCGCCGTCGAGGCGCGGCGGATCGGCGCGACGACCGTCGGCGTGCTCGGGACGCGGTACACGATGGGTGCCGCGATGTACCCCGACGCCCTCGGCGCCGTGGGGGTCGCCGCCGTGGTGCCCGAGGGCGACGACGCCGAGGCGATCGACCGCATCATCTTCGACGAGCTCGTCGACGGCGTGTTCACCGACGCCTCCCGCCGGCGCTACCACTCCGTCATCGAGCGGCTCGCCGCGCGTGGCTGCGACGCCGTCGCCCTCGCCTGCACGGAGATCCCGCTGTTGATCGGCCCAGACGACAGTCCCCTGCCGACGCTCGACTCGACGCGGCTCCTGGCGGCCGCGGCGCTCCATCGCGCCGTCGGGTGACGGCGGGCCAGCGCTCGTCGGGCGCGACCCCCGAGCGGTACGGTCGACGCCCGATGGCCGAAGCGACGTTGTCCCTCGCCACGCCCGACGGCGACATGGGCGTGCACATCCGGCGACCGGACGGCGATGGGCCGTTCCCGGTCGTCGTCTACTTCCACCACGGTCCGGGGCTCGACGACGGCTCGAAGCAGTCGATGCAGTCGATCGCCGACGAGGGCTACTACGTGATCTCCCACGACCGCTACCACCGCGAGACGCCGTGGTTCTCGTTCGTCCGCACCGACCCGCCCGATCCCGAGGCGATGCAGAAGTTCTTCGGGCTCATCCGTGGCACGACGGACGCGATGGTCGACACCGACGTGCGCGCCGTCCTCGACCACGTCGCCGCCGACCCGGCCGCCGGCGACGGCGCGATGGGCTGCATCGGCTTCTGCATCGGCGGGCGCTCCGTGATCCGGACGCTCGCCGACCACGGCGACGCGTTCGCCGCCGGCTCGGCGCTGCACCCGTCGTTCTGCACGACCGACGAACCGGACTCGCCGCACCGCGCCGTGCCGTCGATCGCCGGCCGGGTCTACGTCGCCTTCGGCAGCGAGGACAAGTCGCAGTCGCCTGACGACAACGGGCCGTTCATCGAGGCGGTGCGGGCACTCGGCGACCGCGGTGAGGCCGAGATCCTCGACGGTGCGGATCACGGCTTCGCCGTGCCCGGGAGGGCCTACCACCCCGCCGCCGCCGAACGGGCCTACGAGCGGACGTTCGCCATGTTCGCCGAGACCCTCGGCTGACGGCGATCTCGTCCCGCTGGCGTCAGCCGAGCGCCTAGGCTCGCCCGCGTGCAGCGACGGCACGCAGCCGATGGGCGGATCCGCCGGGCGGCGCAGTCCGACGCGGTGGAAGCGGCGCCCCGCCACGGGGTGCTCGCCCTGCAGCGGACCGCCGGGAATCGGGCCGTGACGGCGCTGCTCGAACCGACGGTGCAGCGCAGCTGTGGTGGCCCCGAGGGTGGGTGCGGCTGCGCCTCCTGCTCGGGCGGCGCCAAGCAGGACGACGACGCCTGACCCGCTGGATCAGCGCAGACCGAGCCGGCGCGAGCAGGCCGGCCACGCCCCCCAGCCGGCGTCGTCGAGCACGCGCTCGGCGACGGTGATCTGCTGCTCGCGCGTCGCCTGCCAGGCGGACTCGGCGAACTCCGTGCCGCCGTAGCCCCGCCACGTGTCCGGGTGGAACTGCAGGCCGCCGTCGTAGGTGCCGGTGTTGATGCTCCAGTCACCACCCGACTCGCAGTCGGCGAGGCGGTCCCAGACGGTGTCCGTGGCCACCTCGGTCTCGGGCACCCCTGCGGCGAGGAACGCCTCCGCCGCCACCGGGTCGGCGGCGTGCCAGCTCTGCCAGCGCGCGACCTCCTCGGGGGTGCAGGCCATCAACGCCAGGCCGGCGAAGGCAGCCAGGATCGGGAGTCGTCGCTTCATGGGGCCCGCACGGTAACCAGGCCGTCATGTAGATGACAACCAGGCGACACATCGCGTGGTGCGGGTCAGCTGGCGCCCTTCGCGGTCTCGACGCCCTCGCGCACGGCTTCCTGGGCGGTGGTCTTGACCTCGTCGGCACTGGTCGACGCCGCCTCCTTCACGGACTCGACGGCCGCGCGGGCCGGTTCCTCGAGGTCCTGCACCACCTGCTGCCCCACGGCTTTGAGCTCCTCGGTGAGCGGCTCGGCCTTGTCCATCAGCTGCGAGGCGGCCTGCCGCTCGGAGCGCGTGGGCGGGAAGATGGCGGCGACCAGGAACCCGGCGCCGAACGCCACCGCGCCGGCGGCGATCGGGCTGCCCTGCGCCTGACGGGCAACCGTCTCGGGCGCGTTGCGCACGGTGTCGGTCGCGGCCCCGGTGGTGTCCGTGACGGACTGCGCCACGTCCGAGGCCGTGCCCATCACGCGTTCGCTGATCGAGTGCCACGAGTTGGCCATGCGGTTCTTGCGGCGTTCGATCATGCGGCCGGGGCTGACGTGGTCCCCCAAGGCCTCGAGCGTGCCACCCATGTCCTCACGGGTACGGGCGATGTCCCGTCTCAGCTCTTCTGGTGTTTGGCCCATTCGACGTCCTCCTTGAGGGTGGCTGCGGTGTTCGACAGTGGTGGCGTGATCGCCTTGACGTTGCGCCGTGCCCGTGCCGCCAGGACGGCGGCGACGATCGCCCAGAGCACGCCGACGATGGCGAACGAGAGGGCGGTGTTGAGCGCTTGGTCGAGCAGCCACGCGAGGGCTAGCGACAGCATCAGCAGGGCGAGCCACCCGGCGACGCCGGCGCCGGCGAACATGCCGGCCGCCTTGCCCGCCTGTTGGACCTCCTGCCTGGTCTCGACCTTGGCCAGCTCCAGCTCCTGCCGGAACAGCGTGCCGGTCTGACGGGCGAGCTCGCCGAGCAGTTCGGGGACCGAGGCGTCCGGTCGCAGCGGCTCGACATCGGTCGTGTCGCGACGGTCCGGATCGATCGACGTCACGGCACCAGCCCGGGTTCGACGGGGGCGTCCCACATGGGCGGTGCGCTGAGGGCCGTGTCGGTGCTCGGGGTCATCGGCAGCGCGAGGTCGTCGCCCTGCTGCTGCTCCTGCCGGACGGCCGCGCCGGAGCGGGCCAGCCGGCCGGCGAGGAAGCCGGCGCCGGCGGCCAGCGCCAGGAACATGCCGGGACGACGGCGGGCGAAGCGGGTGACGTCGTCGAGCACCGCCTGCGGACCGCCCGACTCGAGCCGCTGCGCCACCCGCGACACGCGGTCCTGGGCGTCGTAGAGGTAGGTGGTGAGCGAGCCGGCCTGCTCGGGACGGCCGGAGGCCAGCGCGTCGATCTGTTGCGACAGGGAGCGCAAGCCGTGCGCGGCACGGTCACCTTGCTCGCGGGCGTGCATCTGGAGCTCCTCGCGGGACTGGCCCACGAGTCGCTGCACCTCGTCACGGGCCTGGCTCACCACCGCCTTGGCCTGGTCGGTCGCCTCGGCGCCGACGGTCCGCACCGCGTCGCCGGCCTGGGAAGCCACCTGCTTGCCGCGCTCGGCGACGCCGTCGCCACCGCCGCCGGGACGGCTTTCAGTGTGCTGAAGATCTGAGGACATCCCTTGCTCCTTGGTCGGAGGGCCGGTCGGAGGGCCGGTCGACCACCCCTTACCCGGTGCTGCCGACTGCCATCCCCCCAACGCGCCCAAATCGCCCGAAGGGATGAGGCGAGGGCCCGCCCGCCCCGCGTTTGTGCACTGACGCGCGCTCTGGCGATCGCTGGTGCACAAACGCGGAGGGCTCTATGGGCGATGGCCGCGGCCATCGCCCGCCGCAGCCGTGTGCACCGGTCGGTGGCGGGCAGGGCCGTCCCCGCCGACGGGAAGTCGGGATCCACACGCCGACCCTCGCCCCTCCGAGCAGGCACGCAGCTTGGCCAGCGACGAACGCAGCAGGCGCGACACCTGGACCTGGCTCAGCGAGAGCTCTGCGCCGATCTCGGACTGGGTCATCTCGCGGAAGAAGCGGAGGTACACGATCAGCCGTTGGCGCGGGGGCAGCTCGGTGAGCAGGTCGGCCAGCTCGGCGCGCACGAGCTGGCGATCGAAGCCGGCCTCCTCCACGCGCAGCCACGGGGCGCCGTCCTCCGAGTGCACGCCGTTGAGCGCCGTCGTCCGCTGCCCCATCGCGGCGCGCTCCGCCTCCACCACGTCGGCGACCGACACGCCGAGGGAGCTGGCCACCTCGGCCGGGCTGGGCCCGTGCTCGCCCGGCCGGGCATCCTGCGCGATGCGCAGGCGCTGAGAGAGGTCCTTCACGGGTCGGGGCACCTTCACGCTCCAGGTGCTGTCGCGGTAGTGCCGGCGGATCTCGCCACGCGCCGTGACCGAGGCGAAGGCGCGGAACGGGACACCGAACGCCGGGTCGAATCGTTCGACGGCCTTGAGGATGCCGACCATGGCCACCTGCGCGAGGTCCTCGATCGGTTCCTCGCCCCGCCGCATCTGGCGCGCGCACAGCTCGCCGAGCCACTGGTGGTCCTCGACGATCCGGTTGCGCTTCGCCCGCGTCGGCTCGGCCCGGTAGTCGGCGAGCTCAGCGAGCACCTCGTCGTCATCGCGGCGTCGGTCCGTCCGCCGCTGCGTCGTCACGCGCACCCGGATACCCGCGGCGCACCGGCGCAAACGGCCCCCCGACACGATCACCCACGCGGGTGACGACCGCCGCGTCGACACGTCGACGACGGCGCCCACGACCGCCGTCGAGGGTCCACATCGACCATCGACCCGCTGCGGCGGGACGTCAGGGATGGAGTGGGTGGGGGGGTGGGTGGTAGTGGAGGGGATGCAGCGGTACAGCAGTACTGATGGAGCTTGTGGATGGTCATGCACGACCGGCAGGCGGTGCCAGCGCGTTGCGCGCTGCTGCGCTGGTGTGGCGCGGGCGGTGATGTGGAGTGGGTGGCGATTCGCGCTGGCGTGGTGGCGTGGGCTCGCCGCGCGGACAGAGCGGAGCACGCCGACGCCGGCGACGCTAGAGCAGACGACACGCGCTCGACGACGACGCCGCTCCTGACACGTCGACGACGGCGCGCACCACCGCTCCTGACACGTGGACGACCACGACGCGGTGCCGCCGCCGGCGCCGCTAACGTGGACTCGTCCTGGTGCCGCTGTGCACGACGGCGGAGGACATAGGCGAGGGACACGAACGTTCCGCGCTCGACAACAACAGCGGACAGCCGGTAGAAGTCACGCTGCAGAACGCGCGACGGGCGAGTCGGTGAGTGGGACGGCGCCGGTGGGTAGCTCGACGTGGGACGTCCCGCTGGCGCGGAGCGAACACGACACAGGTGCTCGTCGACGGGCAGGTAGTGGCGACGGTAGACTCGACGAATCTGCAATGCGGCGCGCTGAAAGGCAACGCCGAGTGCGACGAGCGAGACGGTACGACGACGGTGATGTGGACGATCAGCAACAACGACGGTCGCTGGCGATCGTGCTCGTAGAATGCAGCGCGGCGTGGACTTCAACCCCAACCCGAGACGCGCCGAACGGTACGTCGATCGGGTATCGAGGTGCTCGAAGGACCGACGACGGATCAGCAGCTCACCGAGACAGTGACGGTCCAGCTCGGCAGACGGACACGGCGTCAGACGAGCGCCGAGATCACGGCCGCCGCGTGCACGGGTCCGAGCCGCACCGACACGTGACGTTCACGTTCACGAAGACGGCAAGCGCCGAAACGGCAGCGGTCGGCGACACTGGATTACATGTACTGCGGAGAGAACACGAGCGAGATGCCGCTGGAGATCGTGCGGCTCGTCGACGACCGTCTCGGCGTAGTGCTGGATGCCCGATGACGAGACAGTCGTCGCGCCGGGAGAGACGTTGTGCAACACCGACTCGGACTGCCGGTGAGCTACACGGTAGACGCTGGCCGACCTCGGCACGACGATCATCAACGAGGCCGTGGTGACGGTGCGCACGCAGGAGCGACCCCGCGGGTGTTCCAGGCCACGCGCCACGGCCGTCGTCGACGTACCACTGCGCCAGCCCTGTTCGCCGCCCTCGCACGCCGACGACAAGACGTGGGTCTGCCACCGCACGCTCAGTGACACCAACCGTACAACAAGATCACCGTGTCGGCGTCTCGGTCGACGCTTCCGGGCACCTCAACCACGCTCGAGGACATCATCCCCCTCGGAGCATGGGGACCCGGGCAGAACTACGACCGGGCGAACGGGGCGATCTGGCTCAACGATTGCAAGAACATACACGGTGCTGCCGGTGTCGCCGAGCGCTGAGCGCCGGCGACCTGCACCGGCGGCGTGGTGGTACAGACCGGAAGGTACACCGTGCCACGACGCGCTCGGCGACGACTATACCGTGGCGCCGGACGATCTCGGTGACGGGACGACCGACGTCACGGTGACGGTGACGGCGACGCTCGTCGCCTGGCTACGACTGGGGTACCCATGCCCGCCGGCTGGACGCTGGTCGACGTGAAGACGGCGACGTGGTCGCGTGGCTGAAGAGCACCACCTGCACGGCGGCGACTCCGGCCGATCCAAAGGTCGATCGAGGACGAAGTGCGACAGGGGGCGTGCTGAGTGCCGCCGACGTTGACGACGGCGTAGACCGACAAGGTCACGTACACCGTCGACGCGGGCGGCCCGTACCGGTCGGGAGACGGTCACGGTCACGGCGACGCTCGAAGCCGGCTTCGCCTGGTCCGACGACGTCGAGCCGTGGACGAGTGACGGACACCGGTGACGGCAACACTCACGGTGAGTTAGATGACATCTCGTGCATCGAGGCGGCGCCGGTGGATCCCAGGGTCACGCCGGTCGAAATGCACGGGGGGCGTGGTGGTGCCACCGGAGATCACCACCGGCGACACGGACGGCCTGCTGATACGCGGTCTTGCCGTTGGACCTCGGTGACGGCACGGCGCCGGTCGAGGTCACCGTCACGGCGACGTGCCGAGCGGCTACGCGTGGCGGACACCACTTCCCGATGCCTGGAGCACGACGGAGAGCCCCGCCATCATCGAGCTTCGTCCTCACCCTCGAGGCAGCGCGGTGCACGGCGGTGACGCCGGAGCCGCCAGACCTCACGCAGGAGGGAGTGCATCGGCGGCGTCGTGTCCGCGCCCACCCTCGACTTCGCCGGCACCGGCGGGATCACGTACAGCGGCTCAGCCGGCCGGGCCGTACGCGGCCGGCCAGAACGTGACGGTGACGGCGACCCTCGACCCGGAGAGGCGTAGGCTGGCCCGCCGAGCTCCCGACGGGGTGGCACCGGGACTCCACCGACGACGGCCACCTATGTGGTGACGTTCGACCCGGTGTCGTGCACGACCGGTCACCCTTTCTGTCCCGACGGTGACCGGGGCGACGTGCACTGATGGTGCCGTCACCGAGCCGACGATCGTGCTCGCCGAGCGGTCGGGCGTGAGCTACGCATTCGACCCGTCCGACCTCGGAGACGGCAGTGCGGACGTCGAGGTGACGGTGACGGCGACGCTCGACGACGGCTTCGGGTGGGGGACGATCGAACGCGCCGTGGACCGCGCGTCGACGACACACGGCCACGTTCGAGGTGACACTGCTCTCGGCGTCCTGCGCCGAGGCGATCCCGGTGGCGCCCGCCGTGACGCAGGCCATCTGTGCCGGAGGGGTGCTGTCGAGACCGTCCCTGAGTTGGCCGAGACCGACGGCATCACCTACGCCGTCGACCCCATCGCACCGCACGTCGCCGGCCAGTCGGTGGTGGTGACCGCGACGCTCGACCAGGCCGACGTCGCCTGGCCCGCCGAGCTGCCGGCCGACTGGGAGCAGACCTCGGACACGACGGCGACGCTGGTCGTCACGTTCGACGATGTGCCGTGTACGCCTGGTCGCGCAGGGCGAACCGAAGGTGAGCCAGGCCACGTGCGCCAACGGCGAGGTCAGCGGCACCGTCGATCGTCCTGCCGACCACGGCCGGCCTGACCTACATCCTCGATCCGACCGACCTCGGTGACGGAGCGCGGACGTCGACGTCACCGTGACGGCGACGCTGACCGACGGGTTCCAGTGGGGGACGATCACGCGCCGTGGATGCGTGTCGATGCGACGACGGCCACCTTGACCGTGACCTTGGACGCCGCGACGTGCACCACGCGACGCCGGTAGCGCCGGGTGTCATCCAGGCGGTGTGCGCGGGCGGCGTCGTGTCGGGAGCGTCGCTGACGCTGCGGACGACCGACGGCATCACGTACTCCGTCGACCTGCCGCCACCGTACGAACCGGTGACACCGTGATCGTCACGGCGACGCTCGACGCCGCGGGGGTCGTGATGGCTGGCCGGGCTGCCGTCCGGATGGACACGGTTGACCGACACGACGGCGACGTACAAGGTCGTGTTCCTCCGCGTCGCGTGCACGCCGGCGCTTCCCACGGCGCCGTCGGTGACCCAAGCGACGTGCGCCAACGGAGTGCTGCACGCGTCCCGCCGATCGCCCTGCCGGACACGCCGCCGGGGATCATCTACCGGCTGGAGCCGGCGGAGCTCGGCGACGGGACGAGTGGACCTCGAGGTGACCGTGACCGCGACGCTGCTCGACGGGTTCAGCTGGGACCAGCTGCCCGACGACTGGGAGCGAGTGGACGCGTCGATGGCCACGTTCACGGTCCTCCTGGTCGGGACGTCGTGCGACGAGGTCACGCGGTGCCGCGGCGCTCACGCAGGCCGTGTGCAAGGGCGGCGTGGTGTCGGCACCGACGTTGGTGCTGGCCGAGACCGACGGCATCACCTACACGGTCGACCCGGCGGGGGCCTACAGCGGCAGGGCAGTCGGTGGCCGTGATGGCGACGTTGGACGCGGCGGGCGTGGCCTGGCCGGCGACGCTGCCGCGGGCTGGAGCGCGGACGTCGGACACGGTGGCGACGTTCGTCGTCACGTTGGACGCGGTGACCTGCCGGTTGGGAAGGCCCGTGCGCCGACGGTGACGCAGGCGACGTGTGCCGCCGGCACGGTCACCGCGCTGACCGTGTGCCAGCGTGATCGCGGAGCATCGTCTACCTCGTCGATCCGCCTGGCCCCTACGACGGGGCGCAGGACAGCGCCGTGACGATCACGGCCACGGTGCGCGACGGCTACGCCTGGGAGCAGATGCCTCGGGGCTGGACGCAGCTGGATTCCGCCACCGCGACGTACACCGTCGAGCTCGTGGCAGCCTCCTGCGACGAGGTCGCGCCGGCTGCGCCGACCGTGACCAGGCGGTCTGCGCAGGCGGGGTCGTGACCACACCGACGCTCGGGCTGGTGGACACCGACGGCGTTGCGTACACCGCCGACCCGTCCGGCCCCTACACGCCGGAGCGATCGTGACGGTCACGGCGACGCTGGATCCGGCCGGCGTCGCGTGGCTGGGTGAGTTGCCGCCTGGGTGGACGAGAGACGAACACGACGGCGACCTACACGGTGGAGTTCGACCGGGTGTCGTGCCTCCCTGTCGTGCCCGTGGCACCGACCGTGACGCAGGCGACGTGCGCGAATGGTGCCGTGACCGCGCGACGCTCGAGCTGCCCGACCAGACGGGGGTGGTCTACACGGTCGAGCCGGCCGATCTCGGTGACGGGACGACGGACGTCGCTGTGACGGTGACGGCGACCGTGGACGACGGCTTCGGCTGGGGCACGATCACGCTGCCCTGGACGCGGGGCGACGCCACGACGGCGACGCTGCGCTGCTGCTGGCGGGCGCCTCGTGCGGCGAGGTGGTGCCCGTGGCGCCGGCCGTGACCGAAGCGGTGTGCAGCCGAGGGGTGGTGTCGGCGCCGACAGTGGCAGTGGTGGACACCGACGGCGTCACCTCTGTGGTCGACCCGGAGGGGCCGTACACGGCGGGTCAGACCGTCACGGTGACGGCGACGTTGGATCCGGCCGGCGTGGCGTGGCCGGCGCAGTTGCCCGCCGGGTAACCACGCGTCGGACACCACGGCCACGTATGCCGTGACGTTCGACGACGTCACCTGCGATCTCGGGGCGCCGGTGGCGCCCACCGTCACCCAAGCCACCTGCACCGGCGGTGAGGTGACGCAGCCGACGATCGTGCTGCCGCGCTCGTACGGCATCTCCTACACGCTCGACCCCGCCCCTCCCTACGACGCGAGCGACACCGCGGTGACCGTGACGGCGAGGCACTAGACGGGTACGGGTGGGAGCCGATGCCGCCCGGGTGGACGCAACTGGACTCCTACCGCGCGACTACACGGTCATGTTGGTCGGAGCGTCGTGCGACGAGGTGAAGCCGGCGGCGCCGGCGGTGACCCAGGCGACGTGTGCCGGTGGCGCGGTGTGCGGGCCGGCGCTGGCGTTGGCCCGCACCGACGGGATCACCTACACCATCGATCCGCCGGCCCGTACCGACGGGCAGACGGCGACGTGACAGCGACGTTGGACGTCACGGGGGTCGCGTGGCCGGCCACGATGCCGCCTGGGTGGACCGTGACCTCGGACGTGACGGCGACGTCCCCCGTGACCTTCGACCAGGCTCGTGCCGGCCGGTGACACCGGTGGCACCGGCGGTGGCCGCCGCGGTATGCGTCGACGGTGCGGCCACCATCCCGGCGATCACCTGTCGGAGACCGCAGGACTGGTCTACGTCGTCGATCTCCCGGCCCGTACGGCCCGACCGGCGCCGAGGCGGTCGTCACCGCGAACTCGTGGAGGGGTTCGCGTGGGACGACTCGGCGCCGGCAGGCTGCGCGCTCCCGGCGCGGCGGCAGCGGCGCAGGCCGCCCTCCCCGCCGGGTGGACGCTGCTCAGCTCGACGGCAGCGACGTTCCCGGTCACGTTGCCGCGGCTCCGGACTGCGCCACCGCGAGTGCCGGAGGATCTCCCGCGACGCCGGAGACACCCTCCCCGGAGACACCCGCCCCGGTGACGCTCTCCCCGGAGACGCCGACGCCGGAGACGCCGACGGCGCCGACCGACCCGGGAGCACCCGGTGACCTGGCGCTCACAGGGGCTGCACGGACGGCGATCCAACTCGTGAGCGGCACTGGCGCTGTGTGGGTTCGCTCTGGTGCGGATAGGGCGCTGGTGTAGCTTGCACTGAGCGAGCGGTTAGGAAAGATGGGTGGTGGGAGAAGGGGTGTGAGGTCACCGACCGCGGCGGGTCCGAAACGTTCGGCGAGGAGACCGTGTCGTAGGCCGCGGTCGCTCACCGTCACCGCGTGCTGACCGAGCATCTCCATGACGGTGCGCACGATGCAGGCCCCGGCGAGGATCACGTCGGCCCGCTTGGGCTGAAGTCCGACGATCGTGCGACGGGCGTCGAGGTCGCGGGTCCGGTACAGCTCGATCTGCCGGTCGATGTCGGCACGTTCGAGGATCGCCCCCTGCACGGCGTCCGGGTCGTACGGGTCGAGGCCGAGCTTCACGGCAGTGATGTTCGTCATCGCACCGCCCATCCCGACGAGGGCGTCGGGCGCCGGGCGGCCCGCCAGGCGCTGCAGATCGGAGGCGATCGCGTCGAGCGCGGCGTCGAGCGCTTCGGTCGTCACCGCCGCGTCGAGCCCGAAGCGCTCCGTGTAGCGCACCGCCCCCACATCGACGCTGAAGCGGTCATCGACCTCGGCGCCGTGACCGAAGGTGAACTGCGTGCTCCCCCCGCCCGTGTCGAAGACCACGAGGGCGCCATCGCCCGACCTGAGCTCGGCGCGGACGGCGAGGTAGGCCAGTCGGCTCTCCTCCTCGCCGGAGATGGTGTCGACGATGACACCCGTCGCCGCCTCGATCGCGGCGACGACCTCGTCCCGGTTGCCGGCCGAGCGCAACCCCGCCGTGCCCACCGCCACGATCGCCTGGGCGTGGTGCTGCCATGCCTCCTTCACCATGCCCGCGATCGCCGCCGTCGTCCGCTCCACGGCCGCAGCGGAGATCACACCCGATCCAGCGAGCCCGTCGCCGAGCCTCGTCGTCTCGGCCCGATCGACCACCCTCCGCCACGCGCCGTCACTGGTGTGCTCGCCGACGTGGAACTTCACCGAGTTCGTGCCGACGTCGATCACCGCGTACCGGGGGCGCTCCTCGCCGACGAGGGCGAGCAACCCTCGGGGCACGCTCGTGTTGACGCGGTCGCCGAGCCCGAGAGCGGTCACGGTGGCCCAGACGGCGGACGGGTCTGCGGCCTCGACGGCGAGCGTACGGGTCCGGAGGTCACCGACCGCGATGTCGGTCGACTCGCCCATGCACTCGTCGAGCGCGTAGCGGACTCGGCGCTTGTGG
Source organism: uncultured Acidimicrobiia bacterium (assembly GCA_963784255.1). Classification (GTDB taxonomy): domain Bacteria; phylum Actinomycetota; class Acidimicrobiia; order Acidimicrobiales; family Ilumatobacteraceae; genus JALZMG01. The sequence continues at coordinate 75,584 of CAWAQO010000013.1, forward strand.
ACGGACACGAGCCGCACCGGTCGGCTGAGCTCGGCGAGCTCTTCGAGGAGCTCCGTCAACGAGTAGGCGTCTCGGGCGAGTGTCGGGACGGGCCGGCGAAGCGCCTCGAAGGCGGCCGCAACGTGCGCCGCGGTGAGCGGGAAGGTGGCCTTGACAGCCGGTTCCCACCGCTGGAGGCCATGGCGGTCGACGTCGCGGAGCACCTTGATGTCCATGAGCTCGGCGCGGATCTTGACGTTGTCACCGTCCTCGGACAGCAGGTACAGCTCGTCACTCTCCTCGACGCCCGTCGGTGTCAACGCGGCCAACATGGTCTCCGCCTCGCCGAACGGCGCCCCGAAGGTTCGCCACTCCCACCGCGGGACGATCGGGTCAGTCATGGCGGACACCTCTCACGTTCGCTGCGTCGCCGACACCACGTGCCTCCACACCCAGCCCGTCGCGTCGGTCGTCGTCGCCGATCGCGCACTCTGCCTACTGCGGTGGTGGCTGGTCGAGCGGGGGCATCGTCGGCGCCGCGGGCACGACGACGTTCGGGTAGGTCATCGGCTGGGGCGAGGCCGGGGCGAGCGGTGCGCCGCCAGGCGGCGAATCGGCGGCCGACATCGCCTCGAGCCGGTCATCCCACAACTCCCGTTCGAGACGTTGGCGGCGCTGGGCGATCCAGCCACTCACCCAGTCGATGCCGGCCCGCAGGAACAGCGCCGCCAATCCATAGATGATCATGGCGAACAACAACGACGTGTCGAGCACCGACTGGTCGTTGAGCGGGATCGGCTCGAAGATCCCCCGGAACGGCGCCATCGACCGCGTGACGGATCGATACACCCACTGGGTGAACTCGGCATCCGGGCTTGCGCCGAACAGGCGCAACACGAAGGCCAGGAACAACAGCACCAGGTTGAGGACGACCCACACGTACACGACCCAGAGCAAGACCTTGGAGATCGTCCCGACGGTGAGCCTCGCGTCCCGGTAGGCCATGTGCCACCCTCCCTCGGTCGTCGCGGCTCGCGTACGGTAGCAGTCCAGCGGTGGCTGACGAGGTGGCTCCGTGGAGGCGCGGACATCGCTGCCTCGCTCGTGCCACCGCGGTGCGGTCCTGTCATCCGGCATCCTGGGACCACAGGAATGCGCCGACTACGGTCGCTGCCGCCGCGCCGGCATGGCCGAGGGAATGGGGAGTTCGATGAACGCGATCAAGTCGTACATCACCGTGTGGGTCGCCGGGCTGATCGCGGGCGTCATCATCATGGAGAGGTGGCGACGTACTGGCCTCCGCCTCATCCCGACGACAGCGCGCGAAGGGGACGTCGAGCCGGCGTCAGCGAGTGGCGGGCCGACGGTGTCAGCCAAGCCGCCGAAGGTGTCGGCAACGCTCGTCTTGGGCGCGAAGGCCGACGCGGCACGTGTCCGATACTTCGTGCAGCGAGTGACGCCGTGGACCCCGGACCCGTCCCACGTCGAGCTGCGAGGGTGGAGCCGAGGCGCAACTCCAGCGAGCACGCCCGACCTCCCTGCCTGATCCCGAGTTGACGCGATCGGGACGTCGGAGACCAGCGGGCAGGCGAACGGTTGACCAGCACAGATCGACCGCACGACGACGCAGGTGGGTCCATCGACGATGCGAGCGATGAGCGCTTGACAGCGGTCGAGCGCTTCGTGCCCGGCGTCGGGTCACTGCGCACGTATGAGCGGCGGTGGCTGCGCTCCGACGTCGTCGCCGGGTTCGTGCTGGCAGCGATCCTCGTCCCCCAGGGCATGGCATACGCCGAGCTCGCCGGGCTGCCGCCGGTGAACGGCCTCTACACCACGATCGCCTGCCTCGTCGGCTACGCCCTCATGGGGCCGTCGAAGATCCTGGTGCTCGGCCCCGACTCGTCGCTCGGTCCCCTGATCTTCGCCGCCATCGCCCCGCTCGTCGTGGCCGGCGACGATCCTGCCACCGCCATCGCCCTCGCCGGCATGCTCGCCATCCTGGTCGGCCTCATCGAGATCGGGCTCGGTGTCGGCAAGCTGGGCTTCGTTGCCGACCTGCTCTCCAGCGAGGTCCAGGTCGGCTACATGAACGGACTGGCCATCGTCATCATCGTCGGGCAGCTGCCGAAGCTCAGTGGATTCTCGACGGACGCCGACACCTTCGTCGGGGAGGTGCGCGAGTTCGTGACGAACTTCGACCAGCGCGACGGCACGGCGCTGGCCATGGGCGTCGTCACGCTGGCCGTGCTGCTGGTGCTCCCGCGGGTGACGCGCAAGATCCCCGCCGTCCTCGTCGCGGTCGTCGGCGCCACCGTCGTCACGGCCGCGTTCGACCTCGACATCGCCACCGTCGGGACCCTGCCCGGAGGGCTGCCCACGCCTGCCGTGCCGTGGACCGACATCGGCGACGTCGTGCCGCTGCTCCTTGCCGCGGTGGGCATCACGCTCGTGTCCCTGACCGACACCATCGCCCTCTCGACCTCGTTCAACGCTCGTCGCGGCGAGCAGGTCAGGCCGAACCAGGAGATGATCGGCATCGGCTCGGCGAACATCGCCGCCGGCTTGTTCCGGGGGTTCGCCATCTCGGCCAGCAGCTCCCGGACGGCCGTCGCCGAGCAGTCGGGGGCCAAGAGCCAGCTCGCCGGCATCGTCGGCGCCGGTGTCGTGGTGCTGCTGCTCGTGTGGTTCAACGGCCTCCTCGCCAACCTGCCGAACTCAGCGCTGGCCGCGGTGGTCATCGCCGCGGCGCTCTCCCTCGCCGACTTCTCGATGCTCGTCCGGGTTTGGGGGTTCCGACCGTCTGCGGCGCTCCTGTCGCTCGTCGCCAGCGCCGGCGTGATCTTCCTCGGTGTCCTCGAGGGCATCGTCGTCGCCATCGTGCTGTCGATCCTGCTGTTCTTCCATCGCAACTGGTGGCCGCACGGTGCCGTGCTCGGACGTGTGCCCGGTCGCGAGGGCTGGCACAGCGACCCGGGCGGAGCCGGGTTCGCGGAGCACCCCGACGTCGTCATCTTCCGGTGGGAGGCGCCGTTGTTCTTCGCCAACGCCGGCATCTTCGCCGACCAGGTGCGCGAGCTGGTGCAGGAGCGCCGGCCGGGGTGGGTGGTGCTGCAGTGCGAGGCGATCACCGACATCGACGTCACGGCGGCCGACATGCTCGAGCGCCTCGACCACGAGCTCAACGGCAAGGGCGTGCACCTCGCGTTCGTCGAGCTGCGCACCCGCCTCCGTGACCTCGTGCACGACTACGGGCTCCTCAACACCCTCGACCGCGATCACTTCTACGCGTCCATCGATGAAGCCCTCACCGACATCGCCCGCACCGTCGGCGACGACGAGCGTCCGCGATGACGAACGGGCTCACCGAACACCGACCGAACGCCGACATCCTCCCGCTCCACCGGGCGGATCCCGCTGCGGTCAGGACGGCGGCGGCGCGGGTGGCTCGGCGGCTTCGGCGGCCTCGACCTCCGGAGCAACTGCGTCGATCTCGGCGACCGCGTCGTCGCTGGGGCTCAGCAGGTGGAGCTCTCCGCCGAGCTCGGTGAGCTTGTCGGAGACAGCGGACGCCTCGGTGTCCGCGACCAACGCGCCGACGGCCGCCCGGCCGTTCTCCAGCGCGCCGCCGATCTCCTCGCGCTCCGCGCTGTCGATGCCCAGTCCCTTGTGGTGCAGCGTGCCGAGCACGCCACCGGCGAGGGCGCCGGCGATCAGCGTCGGCGGGGTCAGCGCGGCGAGGACCACGCCGATGCCGGCGCCCTTGCCCCAACTCCGCCGGCCGATCTTCTGCGTCTTGATCTTGCCGTCCTCGTCGAGCACGAGGATGCCGATCGCGTTCAGCTTCACCTCGTCGTCGAGCTTGTCCCAGTCCTTGAGGGACTGCGCGGCAGCGTCGGCGGCCGCCTCGTCCGGAAAGATCGCCAATACAACCTGCTTGCTGCCCATGTGGGTCGGTCCCTTCTCTCGGCTCTGGTCGAGCGCGCCTGCAGCATGGCCGGGCGAGTTGGTCCGGTCAAGGGTGCAACGGTCGGGCAGCCGACAGGCTGTCGTCGCTCGGACGACACGGCGAAGGTGGGCTGCTTCGACCCGGGGAACGACCATCGGCCTGGTCGTCTCGTCGAGCAGGAGCCCAGAGTGGGAATCGAACCCACGACCTACGCATTACGAGTCGGATTCGTCGCGTTCAGCCGGTGTCGGTGAGTACCATCTAGCCGGACTTTTGCGGCTTCGGCGTCCGGCTGATGCCACCCCGTATCACCGATTCCGGCCAATTTCTTGGCTGAGATCTTGGATGAGTAGCGGGCGTTGCGCTCGGTGAGCGTTCGAGCGACCGTCGCCACCCGGCAGCCGGTCGATCGGCGCGGCCGGGTCGACGCGAAGCTCGCCACCTTGCCCATTCGTGCCCTCGATCGCAAGACTCAGGCCGGCTGCGAGAACACCGCATCAGCCGAGCCGACGCCACCAGCTGCGTGCGATCCCATACGTGACAGTCGCCGCGTGGATCGCGTTCGTGGCAGCCAGATCGGGCGCATCCAGCAACCCGCGGCCTCGAGGAACCGGCGTGCGATGACGAGGCGCTGCCACGCTCGTGTGGCGTCGGGACACCTTGCGTCCGCCTTGGCGCGACTCTTCGGCGGCGGCGCGATGACAGGACCCAACCATCGGCCACACTCGCCGGCTCAGCGTTCGGTGCGTTCACCACCGCATGAGAGCCTGAGTTGACGTCGGCCGAGGCCGACGCAGGCCGTGGCGCCAGGTTGCCGGATCCGTCTGCTCTGGGCGGGTGCCCCGAAGCGTCACGGGCAGAGTGCTTGCGATCGCGAGCACGGGCTGCGGGACACACGGCACTACGAAGACGCCCCTCTCGTGCGGCCGATGAACGTTTGCGGACGTGTGGGGTACGGGACATCGACGGCGCCGCCGCGGATCGCCGACCCGACCACCGACGCCGCCGAGCTACGACAGCGATGGCCCATCACCGGTCAGTCGGTGTGAGAAGCGCTGGAGCGCGCCGGCCATTTTGGTGGCGCGCTCGTGTGGCGGCCCTTACGTTCTGTGCGGGCACACGAGAGCAGTCACCAGACCCGCAGTTCAGTTCTCCCGCTGACGGCGTCAATGGCGTTCGGATGACAGTGAGCGGCGCCTATCCGCTATCCCGGATCAACCGCCGATGTCCCTGGATCCGTCGCACTCGCCGTTGCCCGGGGCGCAGGCCGGCCGGCGACACGCCCCGGAAGGGCAGTGACCGCACCGACCGGCGACACCGAATGTCAGCACCGAATGACTCGCTGATGTCGACATGCCCTGCACCGCCCGAACGGGTATGGCACGCGATCCAACATGCGAAATCGTCCTCATAACCGGCCCATCACCTCGGCGCCAACAGCGAATACTCCAGCGGACCGACCCTGCCGACGATCTGTGCAGGCCCGGGACCCCGACGATCCTCCGCGGGACCGCCCTGCCGCTCGGGTGCGATCGCCGGCTGTTCAGGGTCGTTGTTCGGTCGTGTGGTTCGGTGCGTCCACGACGTTGGCAGTCTTCGCCTGATGGGAGACTTTTACCAGTGGCTTCGCCGACTGTCGGAGTGTGCCGGCGAGTAGGGGCGGTGTCCGTTTCGGCTGGCGTCCGAGGAAGGCTGCGAGCATGTCGGCGTTGGTTGCGCCGTTGGGCGCCGTCTGCTCGGGACCGAACGGTGCCTTGCCGCCGTCGCCCTCGTTCGGTACCGACACTGACATTCGTGGCGCGCCGGGCGAGCCGCTGGTTTGCCGCCGAGGGGAGGATTGAAGCGATGGCTCGCGTCGGCTGTGTCGAGATCGTCTCGACAATCCTTCCCTGATCTCCGGTCTTAAAGAGGGTGGGCGGGTCAGTGCACCGTGTTGTGCCGTCTATTCGGCGGCGCTGGCCAGACGATCGAGGGCGAGCACTTGGGCGCCGGTCTTGTCGCACCAATACAGGCCCCAGTCGCAGAGCGCTGCGAGCAGTCGACCCAGCCGGTTCCCGAACGGTCCCGTCGATCTCGTACACCACTTTCGGAGGAACGCGGTCGAACACGGTTCGGGCGATGATGCCGTCGTGTTCGAGTTCGCGGAGTTGCTGGGTGAGCATCTTCTGGGCGATTGCCGGGACGAGCCGTCGGAGTTCACCGTTTCGGCGTGGGGCGGCGAGTAGGGAGAAGAGCAAGCACCAGTTTCCACTTGCCGCCGAGCACCTCGAGCGGGGCGTCGACGGGACACTCCGGGAGGTGGGTGTTGAACCCACCACGACTCCTCACCGGTATAGGCACCGGAAGGTGCGTACTAGTGCTCGTTCACTGTAGATGTTGTGATGACCTCATGGAAGCTGGTCGTCCCGCCCACGGCGGCGCTGATCGACCGGTCGAGGGCGAGGTGATGGCGGTCAACTCGTTCGTCGTTCATGGCCCGAACGGGTTGGTGATCGTCGACGGGCAGCTCACCGTGCCCGAACGGACAAGGTGCGACGTGCTGGGCGACGACGCCGCCGAACCTGTCGCCGGGTTGTTGGTCACCCACCCGCACCCGGATCACTACGTCGGCGTGGCGCGGGCCTGCTCGGGGGGCTCGAGGTCCCGATCGTGGCCACCGCCGCGGTCGACGCAGTGATCCGCCGGGATGACGCCGATGAAGCACGCCGTCTCGGGGCGATGATGGGCGAGGCGTGGCCGCGTACCGCGCTTCCCCGACATATCGTCGTGTCGGGGAGCGACGTCGAAACCGCCGGGCCTGACCTTTCACGTCACTGATGTCGGACCGGGCGAATCCGACGCCGATTGCCGGTGGGTGCTCGATCACCACACGGTGTTTGCCGGCGACGTTGCCTATAACGGCATGCATGCCTACCTCCCCGACGGCAGTATGTCGAATTGCTCGCCGTGCTCGACCGCCTCGGCGACGAGCTCTCCGCCAACGCCACGCTGGATCTCGGACACGGTGCACCGATCGGCATCGCCGGGTTGCGGTCGCAGCGCCGCTACGTCGAAACGTTCCTGGCCGCCGTCATCGCGGCCTCGGATCTCGACGCCGAGGCGCGGCGCAGGGAAGTCGTCGACGTCGATGCACGCCATCGTGCCGGGTGCCAGGCGGCCGAGTCCCTACTGGAGTTGAGCATCGAGCCGGTCCTCGCCACCCTGGTCGGGGAGGAGCTTGTGAACGCGGTGGCCGACGTGCAGATCGTCGCCGACCATGTGCGCCTCGCCGGACACCTACGAGTCCCTGACGTTGGTCGTGAGCCGCTTCCGGCGCTGGTGTTCACTGGTCCGTTCACTGGTGTCAAGGAGCAGGTCGTCGGCGAGTACGTGTGACGGCTGAGCGAGGCCGGGTTCGTGACGTTGGTGTTCGACCATCGCAACTTCGGCGCCAGCGAGGGCCACGTCCGCCCGCAGCATGAGGAGGCCGTCGGCAAAGCTCGCCGACCTGCGCGCCGCCAACCAGCATTCTGGCCGCCCACGACTGCGGTCGATGCAAAGTCGCATCGGCTGTGTCGGCGTCTGCCTGGGAGGTGGCTACGCCCTCAAGGTACAGCGCCTTCGACCCGAGGATCGGGGCGCTGGCGTTGGTGGCGGCGGCCTTCCACCACCTGAAGGTGATGCGTCGAGGGTATGGGAGACGAGGCGTACCGG